>NZ_SCHN01000001.1 GCF_004120195.1 Enterovibrio baiacu
TGTAAGGGAGGGCTTGTCCTGACGCGGTTAAGGTCTGGGTATCGTCTGAGAACAACACCGTGTGCTTGTCTTTGTCATGCAAGAAGCAATAGAAAATGCCTTCTTCTGCCGCNAGACGCTGAAGGAAATCCAAATCYGTTTCRCGGTACTGGACACAATACTCACGGACTTGGGGTTGCCCAGAAATGGAAAAGGCATAGTCATCAATGCCCATTTCTTGCAAAAGGACACTCATGATTTCAGGGGCGGATTGCTGCTGGAAAATGCGGCTGTTGTGACGAAGCGATAAACGAGACAGGGCAGGGACCATCTCAAGGGCATAACGGGTATGACTAAATCCCGTATCACCGCGCGTAAAGCGGCGCACAATGCCATGAAAGCGTTGTTCTAGTTCGCCATTGTTCCACAGCATGAGGGTGACATTGCGGTCAACGACCTCGTCTTGGGAGACAGATTCATTGCGGCTGGCAAGTTTAAACTGATACAGAAAAGGCGTAGAGAGTGCAGACTCTCCCGAGAATTCGAGCACCGCAAAGGTGTCGTTGGGTAAGCCTTCAACAGCAAGAGTAAATTGGAGACCGCTTTCCGTAGCCATAAACCATCCCAGCAAGAACCTCTAGCACGAAGGCTCCTCACCATAACAAACAAGGAACAAAGTATCGTCAGGCGTCATTGCTTGACGACAAAACCCGCCCAGAAGGCGGGTTGTCTACAAAGGGCCTACGCCCCTTGCGAAGAAGCCTTACGCTTCAATCGGCGCACGCCAGTCATCAGCACCAGAAGTACCTGCTACTGTGTGTTCCCAATCAATCTTGCGGTACGCAACAGAAACAGTCACCAGCTGGGTGAACTCTTTCTTCTGTGCGTCCTGACAATGAGGCATTTGGCAATCGATATCGATGATGGTGCCGTCGGTCAGAATGGTAGAGAAGAAGTGCTCTTGCTTACCTTCCACCGAGGTGCGGTACCACTTGAGTTCAATCTTCGGCAGCATCTCACCAGACGCTAGCGAGTTGTACATCAGTGGCACGGCTTTGTTCAGTGCCACGGTGAACTTGAATGGCTTATGAACACGTTGACCAGAAGGCTGACCGCTTTGTGGGTCAGTCGGTACGGTGACGATGTGGTCAAAGGCTTGAACCAGCATTTGGTCTTCGTGGCCTTCCACGTAGATGTTACCGACAGAGTCAGCAGTGAACGCGCCAGCAGTGATGTTGCCCTGAGTTTTGCCTTCGATAGCGATATAACAAGGAGTTGGCATTGCGATGTCCTTATGCAGTGGATACCGACCCAAAGGGTCGGAATAGACGTTAGTTTTGATTACAACGCAGTAGATAACGCAAGGGGTGTGCCAGCTGTTGGTGTGAATAAAAACAAAGAGTTAGCTTACGGTAAGAAAATGAAGAGCAAGGAGTTGCTTAGGTGCTGGGCGAAAAGTTGCTCACTGAGCAAGAATTGGCCGATGCTCGGATAAGATTGTTTGCCAGCAAACCCAAGTTGTGATGACAGTAATTACATCAATGACGCAGTGATCAGACACATCAAAAGCACTTCATACTGGTAAGATTCAACAATAAAAAACGCCATTATCAGGGAACGAAATGGACGACATAATTTTTTCAGTGGGTGCGGTAACCTTCAAGTATTCGCTCACCGCCGAGCAAAAGAAATTCTTACGACTCACACAAGAAACCACGGTTGATCTCAACCAATGGCCAGTATTTGCGGATCATATTACCGACACGATCCATGCAGCGATCCCTGATGAGTTAAAACTACCGACAGAAAAACAACTCAAGTACGCCCAGACGATTTCGAAGGATTTGAAGGTTAAATTACCCAAAGATTATGATGAAAGTGCTTTGGCGTGTTTGTCGTTTATCGCCGACCACAAGCCAGCCCACGATAGGGTGCTGGCGGTGTTCAATGGGATTAAGGGGAAGTTGTTGGGGTGAGGTGAGTTCGTCGTCTGTACCCAAGGATTTAAGTCAGACGACGATGATTCAGTCATCACTTTGTTACCAGAGTTAATGCCAGTTGACTGTTTTCCCGGTCCATTTATGCACTTCTTCAGGCCAATGGTCTTTGATTGGATTGAAGCGAATTGCAAATTGTGAAGGAGAAATAAAAGGCAAAAGTCCATAAAAAATTGGCGATAAGCACCAACCAATAACTTTTGCCTTTGTGCTCCAATCGGGATTCGGAAAACCAAAAAGCACTCTTTGTTGCATATTTCCCGTTAGGACACCCTTTTCTCCTATGGTCATGAACCGTCGAACGAATTCCCAATAAACATATACCTCTCCATGCTCAGCCACAGCAGTTACCAAATTTAAAGCGATAGGCTGGTTCCCGCACTCCCCTTTTACACAGTGCTTGGGATATAGCCAAAGGTTCAGATTATATGCATCAGAAAATGCGCCATAACTAACATGATGTGGCGCATACATAGACGCGATTTCACACTCATTCCAAGGGATTCGGTAGAGGGCTTTTTTGTGGTAAACGTAGACTTCTTGGTTTTTGTAATGGAATCTAACCGGCGTCTTTATTGGACGGGCTATCTCGATAAAGCACAAAAGCATCAGAAAGATTAAAACGCCCAGTTCGACGGGTTGTAAGTAAAACCATGGAGTATCATCGCGAAACAGTCTGAATGTTAGATAGGTAAGTAAAAGGATTGGAAACATTATGAACTGAGAAAATCGAGTCAGTGTTTGTCGGTTATGTACACTGTTCACTCTCATATCAATGAAATCGCCATGCGTTCCCGCGGAGAAAAGGAGATAAGAGGCATCATAAAACCCTCCTTCATCTGTTTCGGATTCATCAACTAACTCCACAGTTTTGGCTGGAGGGCTCAGCACATCTTCCATGATATGGCTGGTTCCAAAACCCGTGCTAAAGCCCTTGCCTCTTCTCTTTATTGTATTTCTAAAATGAGGCGCGTAGCCTTCTTGTTCCGCTCCAATCCAAAGATCATCAGAAACTTTATTGATTCTATTTGGCATATTTCGCCTCAATTACTTTTTAACTTCAATTTCAGTGCTGACATCATCTTGCCAAAAAAGGGCAGCATCATCATCCAGTTCTACTGAATAGTTTAACGTTACGGGAAAAGAGCTAGGGTTTGCATAGCTAATATCGAAGCGGTACCCGTCATAATCCTTTTTCCATATACTCTCTTTGAACGCTGCCTCAAGGGCAAAACCGTTTTCAGAGGATGACTTCATATCAATTTTATTTGTCGAATGGTCAACGGATCCATCAGCATTGATAACCCGACCATATAAGAGTTCTGTTTTGTCGTCGATTACACCAAGGACCTTGAGAGAGATTTTACTAACATGGCTTTCATATCCTGGGAAATATATATTTAGCGAGAAGTCTTCATATTTATAGAACCAGCCGCTTTCATCATATGAGGAGTGGCTGAAAATGGGTCTGAACAGCTCATCGGTAAATGCCACTAACTCCTTGGTTTTTACTTTCTGTACATCTTCATTCGTGAGCTCTTTGAAGTATTCTATTCTTGCTGATGTATCATCAGGTAAGCTCTTCTCATAGGCATATCGACTGCCTATTCCCCAAAAAGATCCCTTGAGAAACGTTTCAAGCCTATTGTCTTCTATCCAAGCATGTATGAGATCTAAAGCAATGCCTACTACGGCAAGCACCAAAGCAATGACCCCAACTACAGTATTCACGCCTGGAACCAAGGCTGCAACAGCGAGAACTAAGGCTGCTGAGTTTACAATCATGGATGACACTGCAACAAATTTAGCGCCTAAGTTGTCCTGTTGTTCCACATCCTCAGACCAGTTGAAATAGCTTGTTATGGCTCCCAACAAGTTTCCGACGACCGGCAAAGCTCGGTATCCAAAGCGAGCAATTTGGGTTAAACGCCTTGTTACACGAGCTGAGTAAAGACCCAGAGTAGTTTGAGGTATGGGCATTGTTAGTTTAGATAGAGCTCGAGTTGATTTGACTCCAAACGAGCTTATTGTAGATTTGGCAGCGGCTTTCATTGCTTGTTCGTTATTCGCGAATTTAGCACTTTGGATGAAAGCTAGAGCAGATTGAACTAACCCAGTGAAACTATTTAACACCTCAAATGCTAGTTTTGCATCTTTCTCTTTTGTTGTTGCGACCTTATTGACGACGGAGATCATATTTGCCGCTTGAGCAATCAGCAGGAAACCAGTGAACTTGTTATTGTGCTTATCTACAACACCAGATAATTGTTTGCTCCATTGCGCGAGTTTACTATCAGGACTGTTGATGCCAGTTTTTTTCACATTTTTTACCACCCAATAGGCAAAACCTTCAAGGGCAGTGGGTTTGTGGCCCGGTTGGAGTGTTGTATCTAGCTGGTATAAATTTATTTTTACTTTAGGGTTAATGTATTTGGCTTTCTTTTTAACACCCCCCTTTCCTTTGCCTTTAGATTTTAACTTCTTCTTTTTAATATTTTTGGTCTTGGCTACGAGGATATGCTCTGCTGAAGCGGCAAATTGGACTGCGTTGAAGTCTTCGATATCTTCAAGGACATCATTCAATGAGGTAGTCATTACTCCATATTGATAACCATAACGCTCAGCCATCGCCTGATAGTAAACATGCCAAGCTGCTTCGTTTTCTGCATCTACAACAAATTGAGCAACCTTTTCGCCAATGGCATATTGAATACTGTCAGTTGCCTCTGAAGCAGCTTGGAGAAGCTGATTTTGGCTGCTAACTGCTTCTTCCCAATTTATCGAGCCAGCATCATAAATAAGCTTTAAATGTTTACTTATTTCTTGGTTGACAGCGTGTGCTACTCCTAATGCAGACCATATTTGTCCTCCAATGCCTTTTGAGGTCGGTTTTCCTGTATTTGTCGCGTGCTTTGCAAAGTCCTGTACCCATTCATCGCGGAGCTTCTTCCCGACTTCAGTTGATTGAATATTGCCTAGCATGTTGGCAACAGCGATTTCTTTTAGCTGAACTTGGTCTTTATCGAAAGGTGAGTATAGGGCGAGTGCAAAATCGGTGTAATCAGACTCTAGCCATTTTGTCCAATCTAGAGCGACTTCTTCCAAGCTTTTGCTGAATGTTGAAGTGAAGCTATCTCGCTCCTTTTGGAACTCATCCATTTCTTTACCACGAATAACTTCGCGATAATCTTTAATGATTCGGTCACGACGATCTTCGCGTGTTTTTTGAATTTCCTTGTCGGTAAGGTCGTAGTAAGTTGGAATTCCGCGTATTTGGTCCTTTGGATCATGGGTAACGTGAATACGTCGGTCTACTTGCTTACTAAACCCTTTCTGCGCCTCGCGATCGATGAGCATTCTTGTCGCGTTGGCAACTGTGTAAGGGTATTGGGTTTCTGAAATATGAGTGAGGCCAGCATCATATTGAGCATTGAAAAGTGTGCATATCTCGATGCTGATACCTATGGCATCAACAACTCCCACAGCAATGTGGCTATCTGGTGCTATGGATTGATACTTTGATAACAATGGTGGTGTAGACAAGTCTAGTGTTGGCCACAATGCCCAATCGAAATTAAGATAGTCACTCCAAAAATCCGGGCTGACCGTTGATAAGTCTTCAACCATTAAGCAATGCGGCTCTTTTCCCTTTCGAGCTCTTCTTACGCTAATTTCTTGCAAAAACTCTTTGCGTATTTCTTTATTCTCAATTAATCCGTCAACAAAGGCCTGATCCAATTTGATATGGGTCAGGAGAATCGAGAATTTGTCATTCTTTTCTTGAGTGATGACAGGAAAATTACCTTGTATTTCGGAGGGGGCTTGGCCGTAAACACACTCCGTATTTTGAGCTTCACCAGAGTCATCAAATTCCGAAAGAAGAACATAGTTATCTTTTTCATTGAACAAATATATGAACGCATTGATAACAGGGCGCATGATGTAATCATGCTCTATCAAACATGGAAGCCCCCTACCTACATCGGACGGTAGCATGAATTCAAACTCTACTTGCTTCACCGAATAGCGCATTGGGTGAATAACGATGAGATCATCATTTAATGGACAGGTAGACATCAGCGAGTCGATGCTATCAGCACTCGACGTAGTGGCCGCTTCATTTGCTTTATTAACCATTTAAAGACTCTCTCTGTTCATAAAGTTCTGTCGCTTTATTCAATGCGTTTTTAATTCGTTCTGAAGGAAGCATCGTGTCTTTACTGTCGAGGAGACTTTTGACATCACTGTGCTTTTCACCTTCCAATGCATCTTCCCCTAGCATGCAGAGAATATTGATAAAGCAAAGGCTTTCCATTTCGCTACTCAAACCATAAGACTGGCCTTGTTTCACATAGGATTCGATTTTTAGAAGCTGATCCTGAGGGGAGGCGAGGTAAAAATGTTCAGGGAAATGCTGGTTCACATGATCTAAAGCTCGATATTGAAAATGTTGTTTAGCTGCTTCGCCTAAAGCTGTTAACTGGTTGTCTGATAGTGCCATCCAACCTATGTCTACTTCTTCAGGAGGCTTTTCAAAATAGGTTATCTCTGTCATCTCCCAAACTCTGTCAATGCGAGACTGGCTCCAAATCTTGGTGATGGGTCCAAATAGTCGATGCTTTTGTGTGTCAGTGGAGGCCAAAGCAATTCGGCCTACAACGTGAGGCAGATAGAATCTAAATACCGACGTGTTCCCGTTGCCTAAATCGGCTTTGATAACTGTCTTTAAGTGATCTGCGACGTCTGAGGTTGATGCTTCTGCCTCAAATACTATCCCCCAATCATGCGGCTTTTTGTCCATCGCGGCATTGAGCAAAACTTGATTATTTTTTAACGGAAGGATAATTGGGCTCAAATTCGCCACGGTGTTAAGCACCGTACCACTGTAAATAATCTCGATGTCTTGATTGACTGCGAGTTCATAACTGAGTTTGACTGAATCCTCTATGACGGCGCCGTCGAGCAGAATGTAAAGTGGATTCTTACTCGGTTCTATGTCAGGCAAGTTCACTTAGCTATCCTCGCCTAGATCGATACATTCTTCACAAAGAGGTTTCCCCGACTTTCCAGCAGCAACGAGAGCTTTAGCTTGCTGAAGTAAAATCAATGGTGTTGCTGATTGTTGTGACGCCGTCGCTAAGTTCAGTACCGTTTCTTCTGGCGCAGTCTCCGCTTTCACTTGCCCAGGCAACATCGGCATTGCTCCACCAAACCCAGAACCAGAGCCTGCGTTGCCGCCTGAGTTGATATTAATAACGGAGCCGACGATATGAACGCCTGCGGGGTCGATCTTCACGAAGTTGCCCCCGACTTTAAGCGTGACTTCGGTATAGGCTTCTAGCACCGATTTGTGTCCGCTCTTTAAGTGGATTTCTGAGCCTGCTTCGTTAAGGAAACTGTCGCCGGCTTTGATGTGCAGCGAGCTGTCGGTGACGATGGTTTTGTCACCTTTGATGTGCTCTTTGCTTTGCCCATCTACTGTCAGGTGGTCATCCACCTTGATGTGTGAAAACCGCTCGTTCTCCACATCCAGATGCAAGTCATGTTTGATGTTGTCTTTGCGGTCGTTCTCGGCCAGCAAGTTCATGTCCTTTTGAGCATGCACATAGATTTCTTCTTGCCCCGCTTCATCCTCAAAACGCAGTTCGTTGAAGCCTTCCCCCTGATGGGTTTCGGTTCTTATGACAGTGCGGGTTTTGTTGGCCGGCAGCGGGTAGGGCGGCACATTGGTCGCGTGATACGTACGACCCGTGATAATGGGTTGGTCTGGGTCACCTTCAAGGAAAGAGACAATCACTTCATGGCCGATGCGCGGTATCGCCATCATGCCGTATTGGCCGCCCGCCCAGCCTTGGGAGACACGTACCCAACAGCTAGAGGCTTCGTCACTGTTGCCGTAACGGTCCCACGGGAACTGCACTTTCACGCGCCCGTGTTCATCACAGAAGATTTCTTCCCCTGCAGGGCCAGTGACAATCGCGATTTGAGGGCCGTGCACACAAGGTTTGGCCTCGGGGCATGGTCGCCAAGGGCGATGACCAGGAATGACCGAAAAGGTATTGTGGAAGGACGTCATGCCTTCACCGCCATGCTCTTCCAGTGCTTGCGGCTGCGTGCCTTCACTGTGCAGGGTCACCACAATCCAA
>NZ_SCHN01000002.1 GCF_004120195.1 Enterovibrio baiacu
GCCATAATACGCGCATCATGACCGAGTTGAATGAACTCTCTCGCCCAATAATGCGCACCACTGCAAGCTTCAAGACCTATACGCATGGGTGGCATATTTGCTAATGTAGTCAGCAATTTAGCGCGGGACACCGATTTGTGAAGAATGACCTTTCCACGGTTATCAACCGCGTGCAAAGAGAAGTGGTGTTTGGCAAGGTCAACGCCGCAAAAGATTAAAGAAGACATGGAACCTCCGGTTTTGAAAAAGACACCTAAGTGTGGAAAATCCACATGAAGGGGGATCCATGTCATTCGTTATCCGTCAGTTCTTTTCATTGTTTGTTTGCGATGTTTGGTTAGCTAGTTCCTCTTTTCGTCGCAGGCTGTTTAATCTGAAAACGCTCATCAAACCAATCCCAAACTCGATGCAAAATCATGTGGCTATCCTTGCTAAGTTGGATTCAATTTCAGTGGTTTTATCGAGTGATTTTGTCTTTAAGGCGTCAGTTGAACTCACAAAATGGCGCGTTCGTTGGGTGTTGGCGGCAAAGCCGCGATAGTATTAAGAATCAGCGGCTAACAAGGTCATCAACGGGACACCTTGCCAATCTCGAAGCGCTTAGAAAGTGGTGTGAATACATGGGTTTGGTGAGGTTTAGTGCGGGCAAGCGCCCGTTATCACAACGTTATCCGTCAGTTCTTTCCGTGTTTAGTTTGCTTTGGTTGGTTAGCTAGTTCCTCTCTTCGTCGCAGGCTGTTTAATCTGAAAACGCTCATCAAACCAATCCCAAACTCGATGCAAAATCATGTGGCTATCTTTGCTAAGTTGAACTGAATACGCATGGTTTTATCGAGTGATTATGTCTTTAGGGCTGCAGTTGAATTCACAAAACGGCGCGTTCGTTGGGTGTTGGCGGCAAAGCCGCGATAGTATTAAGAATCAGCGGCTAACAAGGTCATCAACAGGACACCTTGCCAATCTCGAAGCGCTTATAAAGTGTCGTGAATACATAGGTTTGGTTAGGTTCAGTGCGGGCAAGTGCCCGTTATCACAACGTTATCCGTCAGTTCTTTCCGTGTTTAGTTTGCTTTGGTTGGTTAGCTAGTTCCTCTCTTCGTCGCAGGCTGTTTAATCTGAAAACGCTCATCAAACCAATCCCAAACTCGATGCAAAATCATGTTGCTATCTTTGCTAAGTTGAATTCAATACCTTTAGTTTTATCGAGTGATTATGTCTTTAGGGTTGCAGTTGAATTCACAAAACGGCGCGTTCGTTGGGTGTTGGCGGCAAAGCCGCGATAGTATTAAGAATCAGCGGCTAACAAGGTCATCAACGGGACACCTTGCCAATCTCGAAGCGCTTAGAAAGTGGTGTGAATACATTGGTTTGGTGAGGTTTAGTGCGGGCAAGTGCCCGTTATCACAACGTTATCCGTCAGTTCTTTCAGTGTTTAGTTCGCGATGTTTGGTTAGCTATTTCCTCTCTCCTTCGCAGGCTGTTTAATCTCAAAACCCTCATCAAACCAATCCCAAACTCGATGCAAAATCATGTGGTTATCTTTGCTAAGTTGAATTCAATGCCTTTGGTTTTATCGAGTGATTATGTCTTTAGGGCTGCAGTTGAATTCACAAAACGGCGCGTTCGTTGGGTGTTGGCGGCAAAGCCGCGATAGTATTAAGAATCAGCGGCTAACAAGGTCATCAACGGGACACCTTGCCAATCTCGAAGCGCTTAGAAAGTGTCGTGAATACATTGGTTTGGTGAGGTTTAGTGCGGGCAAGTGCCCGTTATCACAGCGTTATCCGTCAGTTCTTTCCGTGTTTAGTTCGCGATGTTTGGTTAGCTATTTCCTCTCTTCGTCGCAGGCTGTTTAATCTGAAAACGCTCATCAAAGCAATCCCAAACTCGATGCAAAATCATGTTGCTATCTTTGCTAAGTTGAATTCAATACCTTTAGTTTTATCGAGTGATTATGTCTTTAGGGTTGCAGTTGAATTCACAAAACGGCGCGCTCGTTGGGTGTTGGCGGCAAAGCCGCGATAGTATTAAGAATCAGCGGCTAACAAGGTCATCAACAGGACACCTTGCCAATCTCGAAGCGCTTAGAAAGTGTCGTGAATACATAGGTTTGGTCAGATTCAGCGCGGGCAAGTGCCCGTTATCACAACGTTAGGCATAAGGAAGAGTATGGATTTTCTATTATCGATTATGACGGGCTTTCTGGCTTCTTTGCTCGTTGTTCTGTTTCTCTACACGTTAAAGCCAAAAATAGAAATCTCCCCATACATTGCAAAAAACTCAAACGGCGAATACGAGTTTAAAATAATCAATAAGACTCCGTATTCAGTCTTGGACGTAAAGTTTGAGCTCTATCTGGTCACTCCTGTAAATACACCGAACGGAAGGGCTAATTCACTTAAGCTAATGTCATCAGTCGCAGTAGCTGAAATGGATGGTTTTAAAGAGAAAGAAGAACACTTTGGCAAAGAGTTTTTCTTTTGTTACCCAGGGAAACTTGAGTCGCACTGGGATGATGAAAATCAGCATCTAATGTTTGTAGTAAACTCTCGTCATAGTCTTTCACAGTTTTCACGAGTCACAAAGACTAAGTTCTATAGGAAAGGCTCTAGTATTCAGAAAGGTAAGTTCGAAAACGGAAAAAATATGAACGTGATTGCAAATGCCTAACAAGGCAATCAACGCGGGACGCTTTGTCAACGAGCCAGCTTTTCAAAGTGTTTTGAATACAAAGGATTAAAACAGTTTGGGCGGCTTGGTAAGCGCCCGTTATTGCGACGTTATAAGCTATAAGGAATTTTCAGTTTTGAATTATGAAGTACTGGAGCAAACTCCAAGTTCGGAAGAATACTGTCAACTAAGATTGGTTGCTGGTCTGTCTGCTAAATCACTTGAAGCAGCACATGTAGGTTTAAGTAACTCGCTCTATGCAGTATGTGTCAGAGATTCTAATGGTTTGGTCGGTATGGGGAGAGTTATCGGTGATGGGGCATGCTTTTTCCAGATCGTAGATATAGCAGTCAATCCAGACCATCAGGGCTTGGGTTTAGGTAAGACGATTATGGAGAAAATAGAGTCTTATCTTAAAAAAGCGGCTAATGACGGCTCTTACGTATCACTAATAGCGGACAAACCAGAGTTCTACGAAAAACTGGGCTTTGACTACACGGCCCCAGAAGCCTATGGAATGTTTAAGAGGCTCAGTAAAGGTCGCTTATAACAAGGCAATAAACGTGGACGCTTTGCCAACGTGGCAGCTTTTCAAAGTGTTGTGAATACAAAGGATTAAAGCAGTTTTGGGTGGTTTGGTAAGCGCCCGTTATTGCGACGTTATGTGCTTGGAGGGAAAATGGAGTATTTTCAGTACTATGGAATCGATTGGGTTGCAATGGTACTTACATTTCTTGCTATTTGGCAAATTGGAAATAAGAACAAAATTGGGTTCATTTTAATGATGTGCGGAAACACCAGTTGGGTTGCAGTTGGTTATCTTACTGGCAGTGTGGCAATGATAATTGCAAATATCATCTTTTTCTCAATGAACCTTAGAGCAATCATTAAATGGTCAACACCAGAGAAAGAGCCCAAAGTAAGCGTGACTGAATAGTCACCTACAAGCTAAAAGTTCGCACATAACAAGGCGTTTAAGACGGAT
This sequence comes from Enterovibrio baiacu, assembly GCF_004120195.1. Taxonomy (GTDB): domain Bacteria; phylum Pseudomonadota; class Gammaproteobacteria; order Enterobacterales; family Vibrionaceae; genus Enterovibrio; species Enterovibrio baiacui. The sequence continues at coordinate 3,656 of NZ_SCHN01000002.1, forward strand.
TCACAACGCTTGGCGATTTCAGTTTAAGTTGAATTTAGTGTTTAAAGTACAATGGTTTAGGTTTGGTAGTTGGCGTTGTTCACCACTTAACGCGGCGCTGAAGGATCCCCTCATAATTCTCCCAACCCAGAAGAATGTGTCAGCCTCTGATACTCGAGCATAGCCCACTGATATTGCTGTTCATTGATGCAATATCGTCGGTGGTTTCTCACCTCTCTACCTAAACGAGGAATGGAGAGAACGCGACGATGTTTAATGGTGTTGGCTTGAAAGTCGTATTGCCATTTCGCTTTTGTTGCAATGAGGCCATTCCACCACATGAGTAGCTCTGCCAGCAGCGCAATCAATAACAAGACGTTGAGGCGCTTGATACAACGCGTTCGGTTATGCCGCAGAGCGAGTCCATACGCGGGGCTTTTCAAGTCGCGGAATGCTTCTTCTATCTGCATTCTCTTTGCATATAGTCGTGTTATCTGAATCGCGTTTAGTGTGTCATTCGGGATATTAGTCACCAGTAACCACGGTTCATTAGCGCTTTTAGCAAAGAGGCGAGACGCCGTATGCTTCTTACTGGTACGGGTATGACGTTGCACTTTACGTCCTTTCGAAGCCTGTTTCACAAGATGAGCATGGCAAGCCAGAGGAGAGCGGCGTGCCAGTTGGCAAGTGCCCAGGTAGGCGGGTTTAGCGTTTGCCTTGGGATAGAGTTCTTTATTGCATTGCCAATCTTGGCGGTGGAGTTTGATAGCGACTTCACCACGAACACGCCCCAGCCAGAACCAGCCTTTTTCTTGCACCTGCCGGAACCACGTATTTCGAAAGCCCGCATCCGAAATAATGATCGGTGTGGTGGCGAGCGGGAGAATGTCGTGAAGTTTATCGAGGAAGCATTGATGGGTTTTTGGCGAGTTATATTGAGCATATTCAAAAGCCTGCTCGTACAGCGTGACAGCACGCCCGTCGAGAGCAATAGACGCACGCAATGTCATATAGCGAAGTTGTTCCCTCACATCAGACCAATCAACCAAAATCACAGGGCAAGGGTTAGCGCGGGCAATAAGGTTGGCATGCCATTTATAGATCTCATCTTTTTCACGGTGTAACTGTGTGTTGCCCAGCAGTCGGTCGACACGCTTGATGGCATGTTTAGCGGTCGTCCTAACGTCGAGCGAGCGACCAAGTTTTGTGAGTGTTAGATCAGCGCCATCGAGTGAGGATTGAGTCGCAAGTAGCAGAGAATGAAGCCGTTTTTTATGAATAGTGGGACACTGATTAGTTAATGTATCTTGTAGAATTTGAATATCGCGCATCGGTAATTCCTCTTGGTGGAATGTGGTTTTTGGCGAAATTCATTAGATCAAAGGGTACGGTGCGCGTCTTTCTCATTGTTTAGAAGAGGAATTTTGAGGGGATTCGCTAGATGCGGGCGTTATCCGTCAGTTCTTCTCTGTGTTTATTTTGCGATGTTTGGTTAAGCAATTCCTCTCTTCGTCGCAGGTTGTTTAATCTCAAAACCCTCTTCAAACCAATCCCAAACTCGATGCAAAATCATGTGGCTATCTTTGCTAAGTTGAATTCAATGCCTTTGGTTTTATCGAGTGATTTTGCCTTGAAGGCCACAGTTGAATTCACAAAATGGTGCGTTCGTTGGGTGTTAGCGGCAAAGCCGCGATAGTATGAGTATTCAGCGGCTAACAAGGTCATGAACGGGACACCTTGCCAATCTCGAAGCGCTTAGAAAGTGGTGTGAATACATTGGTTTGGTCGGGTTTAGTGCGGGCAAGTGCCCGTTATCACGACGTTATATGCTCAATTCTAAATGGTAGTTCAATTGAAACTTTCAGATGAAGTAAAGCTATTGATATCCGTCGTGTATATCTGCCACGTTACAAGAATTCTATCCAGAGATTTCAATGGCAAATGTTGGGCGACAATCATACGACTTGCCACTCCAACAGTAATAGCTGTAGGTGTGCTAAATGTTGCATTGTTGGAGTTTACCAAATTTTGGAAAAGTGCAGAGCTTGGTATCCTAGTTATATTTGTGACTCTAATCCTGACTTCTGCATTTATCAATAAGGTGGTCAGTGACGATAGGCATCTGAGCAAGGCTAGTAAGTTTATTATGGAAATTGATGAAAAGGAACGAAAGGAGAAGGTGTTCTTTTTCAATGCCGTATACTTCATGTTTTCACTTCTTCCGGTCTTTATCTTTGGAGTTGCGCTGTGGATATCACGCATATAACAAAAGCATGAACGGGACATTTCCTCGTGGTGCACTTTTTCATGGAAACACTGTGATTTAGGTGTTTGACACAGATTGGTTTGGAAAACGCCCGTTATTCTGGCGTTAGCTCTTAATGAGTCTTCTTAAAGTACATGTGACTTTTTTTAACCCGTTTAATGTGTACATATAAAGGAGAGAAGTATGGTTACATTGCAATTTTTACAATCAGAGGATGTTGTAACTTACATTGACGTAAATTCAGCCACATATGATGAAGAACTGAACCAACTACAGGCTCAAGGATTCAAATTGTCTGGAGAGCCAATCATAGCTAAGGAAATCAGTGATTGCGTCAGTAAGCACAAGTGCAGGCATGAAGAGAAAATGAAAGAATATGCTGCCCTGTCGGTTGTCTTAGCGATATTTGGCATTACTTAATGCGTTCGAGCACAGCGCTAACAAGTCGCTAAAGCTGGACGCTTAACATTCACGCAATTTTTTCAAACAGGCTTTCGTGATTACGAGGGCTGATTTTAGCTGGGTTAAGCACCGCTTAGCTCAGCGTTAGGCGAAAGGAGTATCTAATTGGAACTTGCGAATTATTCTATTGAAATACTGTCACTTTTATTTTTAGTCGCTGTTATTGCTGGACTACTAGACACATTAGCAGGTGGCGGTGGGTTAATTTCAATACCCGCTCTTATTTTAAGTGGTGTTCCTCCTTTGGCTGCTCTTGGAACAAATAAGTTACAAGGTAGTATGGGAACGGCTACAGCATCTTATATTATGCTTAACAATAAAAAAATTAATTGGGATAATGTTAAATATTTAATGTTGACTGCTTTTATAGGTGCTGGACTTGGAACTGTTACAGTGCAATTTATTAATACAGATGTATTAACGTTTGTGATTCCTATTGTACTTTTGTTTATTGCTATTTATTTTCTTATATCTCCCAAGCCAATTAAAACTCAAGGAAAGCCTAAATTAAGTAATCAGAAGTATAAAAATATAATTATTCCTTTTATTGGTTATTATGATGGTATGTTTGGTCCAGGTACAGGCTCATTTTTCGCCTTATCTGGTGTTACATGTCGAGGACATGACTTAATAACATCTACGGCTATAGCCAAACCACTGAATTTTGCTACTAATATAGCATCTTTAATTGTATTTATAGTTGCAGGTCATGTTGTGTGGGTTATAGGGATTTTAATGATGCTTGGTCAGGTTGTAGGCGCATGGCTAGGATCACACTTATTATTCAAAATTAACCCTGCATATTTAAGAGTCATTGTCGTTCTGATGTGTAGCGGTATGTTATTCAAATACGCAGATTCTATGGGGTGGTTCGTTTTCGCCTAACAAACGACTATGGCGTCAATGATTAATTCTTAGCACTGTTTTCATCCCACATGCTGCCGTCTCTGAGCATAGAATTTAAGATAACAACCATCTTTCTCACACAGGCAATGATGGCGACTTTTTTGGGTTTTCCAGCGTTGACTAAACGCGTGTAGGTTGCTTTAAAAGTAGGGTTACATTGCATCGCAGACATCATTGCCATGTAAAGAACTGTCCGCACTTGAGCGCGTCCTCCTTGGATGACGCGTTTTCCTTTGTAGCGTCCACTTTCTTTTGTCATGGGAGCTACACCAATCAGGGAAGACGCTTGTTTGTTGTTGATATAGCCAAGTTCAGGCACATTGCTGATTATCGAAGCGGCCGCAATATTCCCGATCCCAGGAACGCTCTGTAAGATAGCGTTTTTGGCTTGATACTCGGGGCAGCTTTCAATCAGGCTTGTCAGCTTTTCTTCTATTTTTGAGATTTGATTTTTGAGTGTTGTTAGCATTGGTTTGATGGTTGAATACAATGACTTTGGCAATATGCTCAACCGATTTTTTTCCATGGTTTGCATGGAGAGTAACTGATTTCTTCGGATGACTAAGTCACTCATGATTCGGATATTTTCCGATTTGATTGGAGTGATGGTAGGTTTTATAGCCTCGGCATAGTGTGCGATGAGCTCTGCATCAAGCCTGTCATTTTTTGCTCTACGACCAATAGCGCCTGCGAACCGTTTAATGTGTATGGGATTGGCACGAACGATAGGCAGGTTAGCTTCAGCACAGGCCAACACAAACATCATTTCTAACCGTCCAGTTGCTTCGATAACAATGCGTTCAGGCGAGTGTTTTTGGATAACCTTAAGTGCATCTTTAATACCCTTTTGGCTGTTCTCGACAGAGAAAAAGAGATTAATCGGGCGAATATGAATATCTAATTGTGTTTTCCCTGTATCAACACCGACGTTGATATTTTGCGTGATATTGGAATTCATAATAAGCTCACTCATGCTTGCGAAATGCGGGTTCGAGACCCAGTCGACTATTCGAGGTTTAAGCTTGGAGTCCTATGTGGCGTTCCTGTTTGTTATCGGTCTCTCGATAGAGGAGCCAGCGTTCAATCGAACTGCCATATAGAAAGCTTTAGTTGCAGCTAAAGCCTGGGTCTCACTTTACCCAAAACAGGTCATTTCGGTCAGGATATTTTCCATACAAGCTGTTCAAGCGGGACAAATAACAGTTGGCTGTTTCGCTCCGCTCACAATTTTAGCCAACTACAATTTGCCCCTTAACAGGGCTACATGGATCCCCCCGTTCGTCAAACATCCGCAAGACATTCTGAGATACGTTATGGACTGCCGCTCTACATTCGGCCTTTATCTGACTCTCGTCATGGCCCTGATGACATTGCGCGGTTGCAGTGCCTTATTCGTTAGAAGGCATCAAATGTGCCCGCCGCATTAACAGGCTCTCTGCAAATGGTCTTAACCTATTCTCATCAGCTGCGTCTGCAATGACCCGGTTGGGGTGTTTCTC
>NZ_SCHN01000003.1 GCF_004120195.1 Enterovibrio baiacu
GGGCTGCACCAGAAGTAGATAGCTTAACCTTCGGGAGGGCGTTTACCACGGTGTGGTTCATGACTGGGGTGAAGTCGTAACAAGGTAGCCCTAGGGGAACCTGGGGCTGGATCACCTCCTTAACGATACTATTGATGCAAGTGTCCACACAAATTGTATAGGTTGAAGAATAAAGACGGGAAAAGCCCTAATGAATGATTGCATCATTGATTAGCGCTTTTTGCGCTGTTCTCGAAAGAGAAATGCTCTTTAAAAATCTGGAAAGCTGACTAGTAAATTTAATCAAACGATTAAATTGAAATCTGTTTCTTATCTCTCTACCCGAGAGGTAATGAAACAAAAGTTCTCAAAACGTTAATTCTTTTGAATTAACACCAAACACATTCAAGTGTTCTTGGTTTCATCCTTCTTCGGAAAAGAAGGATGAACATATTTGAGTCCGGCGAAAAACCGTTCATTAATTTGAACTTGTTCTTTAACGAGAACACCTTGGTTGTTTGTCCATACATAAAGACCTCTTGGGGTTGTATGGTTAAGTGACTAAGCGTACACGGTGGATGCCTTGGCAGTCAGAGGCGATGAAGGACGTAGTAACTTGCGATAAGCCCAGATAAGGCAGTAACAGCCATTTGAATCTGGGATTTCCGAATGGGGAAACCCACGTGCATAAGCACGTATCCCACACTGAATACAT
>NZ_SCHN01000004.1 GCF_004120195.1 Enterovibrio baiacu
CCTCTTTGGTCCGTAGACATCATGCGGTATTAGCAGTCGTTTCCAACTGTTATCCCCCACGTCAGGGCAGGTTCCCAGCCATTACTCACCCGTCCGCCGCTCGCCGCCCAACAAATCACCCGAAGGGTCAATGTTGTCGCTGCCGCTCGACTTGCATGTGTTAGGCCTGCCGCCAGCGTTCAATCTGAGCCATGATCAAACTCTTCAATTAGAATTTTGTTGTTATCACCATTTCCGAAGAAACAGTTCTAACGCTCAATGAATACTGAATTACTTTTTTGCCCGTAGGCAAAACTGCATTGCTGTGTTGATAGCATCACTTCGAAAAGTTCCACCATCTTGGTCACTCAGTGCATTGATAAATCTTTATGTCTATCAAATACGAGTGCCCACACAGATTGTATAGGTCAAATTGTTAAAGAACGTTGACTATAGAAGCGTTCGCTTCTCATCGTCAGGGCTGCGAATTTTACGCTGCCGGGCGATGAAGTCAAGAAGAAATTTTGAGATTTTTCAGCGTGGTGTTCACCACATCCAAAACGTCTTGTTGACTCCCTTCAACCGCGATAAGCACTGGGCTTTTCCGTTGAAGCAGGCGGGCATTCTACTGATTGATAAGGTCACGTCAAGCGTTTATTTTCAATCAATTTTGAACCCGTTTCGCCATCCTGATCCAGTGGCCAGTTCCGTATGTAGTAGGTCGCCGTGTCAGTGAGGTCGCATTATAGGGACGGTTCAGATCTTGGCAAGGGCTTTTTTATGATTTCTTATAAAAAAGTGCCTCTTTGGACAGATCACAATCGAACACCCTCTTTTCACACATCTTATCAACAGCTACCCCACAAGCAGCGGTGTATATCTATTATTTTTGCTCAAGGCCTCCCCCTCAGCCTGTCTTTCCACTTGCTATAGTCATCACCTCAAGAGTGGCTAAATACTTACAGCTTCGAACTTAGTTAAGTGTGACAGCTGGAGATTGTAGATGTAGATGTAGATGTAGATGTAGATGTAGATGTAGATGTAGATGTAGATGTAGATGTAGATGTAGATGTAGATGTAGATGTAGATGTAGATGTAGATGTAGATGTAGATGTAGAAAAGCGTTGCCCTTCCCTATATAGAAGTCAACCTAAAAGTGACAAACTAGGGACAATGAATAGAAGAGAAACAAAGATGAAGAATGAGTGGGACTTAAGATCTTTAGATAAATAAAAAGCCAGGCTTACGCCTGGCTTTTTATTCGATAGGTTCCGCGTGCTTATTCAGCAGCTTCCTCAGCAGATTGCTCAGGACGGTCTACCAACTCGATGTAAGCCATAGGGGCTTTATCGCCTGCGCGAACACCGCATTTCAGAATGCGAGTGTAACCGCCTGCACGAGAGGCAAAACGTGGACCTAGTTCGTTGAACAGCTTCGCTACAACTTCGTCGTTACGAGTGCGAGCGAATGCAAGACGACGGTTAGCAACACTGTCGTTCTTTGCTAGGGTAATCAATGGCTCAATTACGCGGCGCAGCTCTTTTGCTTTTGGCAAAGTAGTTTTGATAACTTCGTGAGTTACCAGAGAGCTAGCCATGTTGCTGAACATCGCTTTACGATGACTGCTGTTGCGATTGAGTTGACGACCACTCTTACGATGGCGCATGACCTAATCCTTCTAACTAAGTAATCAGTATCTGATTAATCTTCAGCGATTGATGCTGGAGGCCAGTTTTCCAGGCGCATACCCAGAGACAAACCACGTGAAGCCAGCACGTCTTTAATTTCAGTCAAAGACTTTTTACCAAGGTTAGGCGTCTTAAGAAGCTCAACCTCAGTGCGCTGTACCAGATCACCGATGTAGTGGATCGCTTCTGCTTTCAAACAGTTAGCAGAGCGAACAGTTAGTTCAAGATCGTCTACAGGACGCAGTAGGATCGGATCGAACTCTGGCTTCTCTTCTTTCTCTTCAGGAACTCGTACATCACGAAGATCTACGAATGCATCCAATTGTTCAGCAAGAATTGTTGCTGCACGACGAATGGCTTCCTCAGGATCAAGCGTACCATTGGTTTCCATATCGATAACCAACTTGTCTAGGTCAGTACGCTGTTCAACACGTGCTGCTTCAACATTGTAAGCAATACGGTCTACTGGGCTGAACGTCGCATCAACAAGCAGACGGCCGATAGGGCGCTCGTCTTCTTCAGTGTGAATACGGGCTGACGCTGGTACATAGCCGCGACCACGCTCTACCTTGATTCGCATGCTGATTTCAGCATTTGAGTCAGTCAAGTGGCAGATTACGTGTTCTGGGTTCGCAATCTCAACACCACCGTCGTGGGTGATGTCGCCTGCAACAACAGGGCCTGCACCAGACTTATTAAGAGTAAGAATGACTTCATCTTTACCCTCTACCTTAACGGCTAGGCCTTTAAGGTTAAGCAGGATTTCCAGGATATCTTCCTGTACACCCTCTTTGGTGCTGTACTCGTGCAACACGCCATCAATTTCTACTTCAGTCACTGCGCAACCAGGCATAGATGACAGTAGGATGCGACGTAGAGCATTACCTAGTGTGTGACCAAAGCCACGCTCTAGCGGCTCAAGAGTTACTTTTGCGTGCGTCGAGCTTACTTGTTCGATGTCAACTAGACGCGGCTTAAGAAATTCTGTTACAGAACCCTGCATTGTGTCCTCTCTTTAGTTTAGCCTTACTTAGAGTAAAGCTCGACGATCAGGTGTTCGTTGATGTCAGCAGACAAATCTGAACGCTCTGGTAGGCGCTTGAAAGTGCCTTCCATTTTGTTGCTGTCTACTTCGATCCAAGTTGGCAGCTCGCGCTGAGCAGCAATTTCAAGAGCTGCTTTAATGCGTGCTTGGTTCTTAGCTTTCTCACGAATGCTAACAACGTCGTTGGCCGTTACCTTGAAAGAAGGAACGTTAACCACTTTGCCGTTTACTAGGATCGCCTTGTGGCTTACCAGCTGACGTGATTCAGCGCGAGTTGCACCGAAGCCCATGCGGTAAACTACGTTGTCTAGACGACCTTCTAGAAGTTGCAGCAGGTTTTCACCTGTGTTGCCTTTCAGGCGTGCAGCTTCTTTGTAGTAGTTACGGAATTGTTTTTCTAGAACGCCGTAAGTACGACGAACTTTTTGCTTCTCACGAAGCTGAACGCCGTAATCAGACAGACGACCGCGACGAGCGCCGTGTACGCCTGGGGCGTTATCAATTTTACACTTGGTATCAATCGCGCGTACGCCTGACTTTAGGAACAAGTCAGTACCTTCGCGACGGCTAAGCTTCAGCTTAGGACCCAAATATCTTGCCATGATCTTTCTCCAGAATTCTAAGAAACAGCGTTATACGCGACGTTTCTTAGGTGGACGACAACCGTTATGTGGGATCGGAGTCGCATCAACAATGTTAGTGATGCGGAAACCAGCCGCGTTCAGTGCACGAATAGTTGATTCGCGACCTGGACCTGGACCCTTAACCATAACTTCGAGGTTCTTCAGGCCATATTCTTTAGCCATCTCACCACAACGCTCAGCAGCAACCTGTGCAGCGAACGGAGTTGATTTACGAGAACCACGGAAACCAGAACCACCTGCAGTTGCCCAAGCTAGAGCATTACCCTGACGGTCAGTAATGGTTACGATTGTGTTGTTAAAAGACGCATGGATGTGCGCTACGCCATCAGCAACTTGCTTGCGTACGCGTTTACGTGCGCGATTTGGTTGTTTAGCCATTTCTACCTACCCCGATTATTTCTTGATCGGTTTGCGCGGACCCTTACGGGTACGTGCGTTGGTCTTCGTACGCTGGCCACGTAGTGGCAAGCTGCGACGATGACGCAAACCGCGGTAACAGCCAAGGTCCATAAGACGCTTGATGTTCATTGAAACTTCACGACGTAGATCACCTTCTACAGTGTATTTGGCAACGCCATCACGCAGTAGATCGATCTGCTCTTCAGATAACTCACTGATCTTAGTGCTTTCAGCAATACCTGTCTCAGCTAGGATAGCTTGAGAACGGGTTTTACCGATACCGTAGATCGCAGTTAGTGCGATTACAGCATGCTTATGATCAGGAATGTTAATGCCTGCAATACGGGCCACTATTCACTCCTAGTACTTTTTCAAGAAGAACCGCTGCAAAGCCCGTGTAGGATACGCAGCGGCAAAACCACTTCTTTTGCACACACAAAAGGTGGGCTGGCTAATGTAGCCAGCCTGCCTAAATTTTGCAAGAAAAATATTCTGCTATTAGCCTTGGCGTTGTTTATGCTTTGGCTCACTGCAGATCACGCGAACGACACCGTTACGCTTGATCACTTTACAGTTACGGCAGATTTTCTTAACGGAAGCACGAACTTTCATTGCTAAACTCCGTAGATGTCAATCTGTTAGCGGCCGTAGCCTTTCAGATTGGCTTTCTTCAACACGGACTCATATTGTTGAGACATCAGATGTGTCTGAACTTGAGCCATAAAGTCCATGATTACCACGACTACGATAAGTAGGGAAGTTCCGCCAAAATAGAAGCGTACGTTCCAAGCAATCATCATGAACTCGGGGATCAGACAGATAAAGGTGATATACAACGCACCCGCAAGGGTTAGTCGAGTCATTACTTTATCAATGTACTTTGCAGTCTGCTCGCCCGGGCGAATACCAGGTACGAATGCACCAGACTTCTTCAGATTGTCTGCCGTCTCACGCGGGTTGAAAACCAACGCCGTGTAGAAGAAACAGAAGAAGATAATCGCCGCTGCATAAAGGATTACATACAGAGGTTGACCAGGGCTAAGTGCCAAAGACACATCAGCAAGCCAACTAAACTGTTCACTTTGGCCAAACCATTGGGCCAAGGTGCCTGGGAACAGGATAATACTTGATGCAAAAATCGCTGGGATTACGCCTGCCATATTAATTTTTAATGGCAAGTGAGTGCTCTGCGCTGCGAAGACACGACGGCCTTGTTGACGCTTGGCATAGTTAACGACGATACGACGTTGACCACGCTCCATGAACACTACAAACGCGATGACAGCGAAAGCAATTACCGCAATCAACAGAAGAAGAAGCACGTGCAATTCACCTTGACGTGCTTGCTCCGCTGTCTGTCCGATAGCTGATGGCAATCCTGCAACGATACCCGAGAAGATAATCAGGGAAATACCGTTGCCGATTCCGCGCTCAGTGATTTGCTCACCTAACCACATCAAAAACATGGTGCCGGTAACCAAACTCACAACAGCAGTAAAGTAGAATCCGAAGCCTGGGTTTTCGACCAGACCAGGGATCATACTTGGCAACCCTGTAGCAATACCAATTGCTTGGAAGGTTGCTAAAACAAGCGTGCCGTAGCGGGTGTACTGGCTAATCTTACGACGACCAGACTCCCCTTCTTTTTTCAACTCAGCCAAGGCTGGGTGTACTACGGTCAAGAGTTGGACAACGATCGATGCCGAAATATACGGCATGATACCCAACGCTAGTATAGAAGCACGCTCGAGTGCACCACCAGAGAACATGTTAAACATCTCAATGATGGTGCCTTTTTGCTGTTCGAACAGATCGGCAAGTACAGCAGCGTCAATACCAGGAATCGGCACAAAAGAACCGGCACGGAATACTAATAACGCACCTACCACAAAGAGTAGACGGCTTTTTAGTTCCGCAAGTCCACCTTTTGCACTGTTAAAATTTTGTCCTGGTTGTTTTGCCATCTGTACCTCGTCCTCGAGCTAATTATTCCTCGATTTTACCGCCAGCAGCTTCAATAGCAGCTTGAGCACCTTTGGTAACGCGAAGACCTTTAACTGTTACTGAACGCGCGATTTCACCAGACAGTACAATTTTCGCTGTACGAATGTCTTTAGTGATCACGTTAGCCGCTTTCAGAGTTTCAAGGCTCACTACGTCACCTTCAACTTTTGCTAGTTCGCTTAGACGAACTTCTGCAGCAGTTAGGCTCTTGCGAGAAGTAAAACCAAATTTTGGCAGACGTTGTTTCAAAGGCATTTGACCGCCTTCGAAACCTGGGCGTACAGAACCACCTGAACGTGATTTCTGACCTTTGTGACCGCGGCCACCAGTTTTGCCCAGGCCTGAACCGATACCACGACCCAAACGCTTCTTAGAAGGTTTAGAACCCGCAGCCGGAGATAGAGTATTCAAACGCATGTGATTACTCCTCCACTTTAACCATGTAGTAAACTTGATTGATCATGCCGCGTACGCAAGCAGTATCTTCAAGCTCAACAGTGTGGTTGATGCGACGAAGGCCTAAGCCACGCAGTGTAGCTTTATGCTTCGGCAAACGACCGATAGAGCTACGTGTCTGAGTTACTTTAATAGTTTTAGCCATGTCGAATTACCCCAGAATTTCGTTTACAGGCAGGCCACGTTTAGCAGCTACCATTTCTGGAGACTTCATACCACCCAAACCATCAATCGTTGCACGAACGATGTTGATTGGGTTAGTAGAACCGTATGCTTTCGCCAGAACGTTGCGAACACCCGCAACTTCTAGAACCGCACGCATCGCACCACCGGCGATGATACCCGTACCTTCTGATGCAGGTTGCATGTACACTTTAGAACCAGTGTGGCGACCTTTAACAGCGTGGTGAAGAGTACCTTCGTTCAGCGCAACAGTAACCATGTTACGGCGCGCTTTTTCCATTGATTTTTGAATAGCGGCAGGTACTTCACGGGCTTTGCCGTAACCGAAACCTACGCGACCATTGCCATCACCAACTACAGTAAGAGCGGTGAAGCTAAAGATGCGACCACCTTTAACCGTCTTTGAAACACGGTTAACAGCAATCAGCTTCTCATGCAAATCACTTTGTTGTTTTTCGTTAGCCATCTTTCCGCCTACCTTAGAATTTCAGACCAGCTTCACGGGCAGCATCTGCCAGTGCAGCCACGCGGCCGTGGTATTGGAAACCGGAGCGGTCAAAAGCAACAGTTTCGATGCCTTTTTCCAGCGCACGTTCAGCAATAGCTTTACCTACAGCTGAAGCAGCGTCTTTATTACCGGTGCCTTTAAGTTGCTCACGGATCGCTTTTTCTAAAGTAGAAGCGGCAGCGATAACCTCGGAGCCGTTTGCAGCGATAACCTGTGCATACACGTGACGTGGAGTACGGTGTACTACCAGGCGAGTCGCACCCAGTTCAGCAATCTTGCGACGTGCTCGGGTCGCACGACGGATACGAGCAATTTTCTTATCCATAGTGTTACCTTACTTCTTCTTAGCTTCTTTAGTACGCACAACTTCGTCAGCGTAACGAACACCTTTACCTTTGTAAGGCTCAGGCTGACGGTATGCGCGGATGTCAGCAGCAACTTGACCAACCTGTTGCTTGTCCATACCAGTAAGGACAATCTCAGTTTGGCTTGGGCATTCTGCTTTAACGCCTGCAGGCAATTCGTGCTCAACAGGGTGAGAGAAGCCCAAAGTCAGAGCTACTGCGTTACCCTTGATAGCGGCACGGTAACCAACACCTTTCAGCATTAGTTTCTTGGTAAAGCCTTCAGTAACACCAACAACCATGTTGTTCACAAGTGCACGTGCAGTACCTGCTTGGGCGTTAGCCTTCACAATACCTTCGCGCGGTGCAAACGTCACAGCGTTGTCTTCTTGGCTTACTACCACTGCTTCATTGATAACACGGCTTAGTTCGCCCTTGCTACCCTTAACAGTGATTTCCTGACCGTTAAGTTTCACCTCTACGCCGGCAGGAATTACTACGGGTGCTTTTGCAACACGAGACATTTCCTACTCCTTACGCTACGTAGCAGATGATTTCGCCGCCCAGACCCGCTTTGCGAGCTGCTCGGTCGGTCATCAAACCTTTAGAAGTTGATACTACAGCAATACCCAGACCAGCCATTACAGAAGGCAGCTCATCTTTTTTCTTGTAGATGCGCAGACCTGGACGGCTAACACGTTGGATTTGCTCGATAACTGGTTTCGCTTCGAAGTACTTTAGAGTAACTTCTAGCTCTGGCTTAACGTCGCTAGTTACAGCGAAATCAGCCACATAACCTTCAGCTTTCAGCAGCTCAGCAATTGCCACTTTTAGCTTTGACGAAGGCATTTTTACAGCAACTTTAGCTGCTGCCTGACCGTTACGAAGGCGGGTCAGCATATCCGAAATCGGATCTTGCATGCTCATAAGTCTTTACTCCCGTGATTCAATTACCAGCTCGCCTTACGCAGACCCGGAATCTCGCCTTTCATGCAAGCTTCACGGACCTTGATTCGGCTAAGGCCGAATTTACGTAGGTAGCCATGTGGACGCCCAGTCTGGTTACAACGATTACGTTGACGAGACTTTGCAGAATCACGCGGTAGAGTTTGAAGCTTCAGGACTGCGTCCCAACGCTCTTCTTCGGTCGCGTTAACGTTTTTGATGGTAGCTTTAAGAGCAGCGCGCTTTTCAGCGAACTTAGCTACCAGCTTCGCGCGTTTAACTTCGCGCGCTTTCATTGATTGCTTAGCCATTACAGTAACCCTTCACCTTACTTACGGAATGGGAAGTTAAAGGCAGCCAGCAGAGCTTGACCTTCCTCATCAGTCGCCGCAGAGGTCGTGATAGTAATATCAAGACCACGGATACGATCTACTTTGTCGTAGTCGATCTCTGGGAAGATGATTTGCTCACGAACGCCCATGCTGTAGTTACCGCGACCGTCGAAAGATTTCGAACTTACGCCACGGAAGTCACGCACACGTGGTAAAGCGATTGAAATCAAACGCTCAAAGAAATCCCACATACGCTCGCCACGTAGGGTTACTTTACAGCCAATCGGGTAGCCCTCACGGATCTTGAAGCCAGCGACAGATTTACGTGCTTTAGTGATAAGCGGCTTCTGACCAGTAATAGTGGTCATATCTGAAGCTGCGTTCTCAAGCAGTTTCTTATCGTTGATTGCTTCGCCCACACCCATGTTCAGGGTGATCTTTTCGATCCTTGGGACTTGCATGATACTCTTGTATTCAAACTTTTCAGAAAGTTCTTTTACAACAGTCTCTTTGTAGTAATCATGCAGTTTCGCCATAGTACTACTCCAAACTTACTTAATAGTTTCGCCATTCGACTTGAAGAAACGAACTTTTTTGCCGTCTTCAAATCGGAAGCCTACACGGTCTGCTTTACCAGTTGCTGCGTTGTAGATAGCAACGTTAGAAACGTCAACTGCGGCTTCTTTTTCAATAATGCCACCTTGTTGGCCAAGAGCCGGTACAGGCTTTTGGTGTTTCTTAACTAGGTTGATACCTTCAACGATAACTTTACCAGTAGTCAGAACCTTCGATACTTTACCTTTCTTACCTTTATCTTTACCGGTAAGAACGATAACTTCGTCTTCACGACGGATTTTAGCTGCCATTTCAATCGCTCCTTACAGAACTTCAGGCGCTAGAGACACAATCTTCATGAACTTATCGCCACGAAGCTCACGTGTCACAGGGCCAAAAATACGAGTACCGATAAGTGCTTCTGTCGTGTTGTTCAACAAGACGCAAGCATTACGGTCGAAGCGAATGACAGAGCCGTCTGGACGACGAACGCCTTTACGGGTGCGAACTACAACCGCCTTCAGAACATCACCTTTTTTAACTTTACCGCGTGGGATTGCATCCTTAACGGTAACTTTGATGACATCGCCGATATGGGCGTAGCGACGGTGTGAACCACCCAGCACCTTAATACACATTACGCTTTTAGCGCCGGAGTTATCGGCTGCATCCAGCATACTTTGCATTTGGATCATGGTTAGTGCTCCGCTGTTATTACATCTAGACCCATCACGGGTCGGGCTGCCTCTTTACAAGGGCGGCGAATAATAACACTATTTTTTTAAGATGAATAGATAAAAAATAAACGGCCCCGCAGTTGGAGCCGTTTTATTTTTAACCGTTGGAAAGTTTGCCTTACAGGCGCGCTTTCTCAACTACGCGTACCAGAGTCCAAGACTTAGTCTTAGACAATGGACGGCACTCACGAACTTCAACGGTATCGCCTTGGGCGCATTCGTTGTTTTCGTCATGAACGTGCAGTTTAGTTGTACGCTTGATGAACTTACCGTAGATCGGGTGTTTCACCTGGCGTTCGATAGCAACAACGATAGACTTATCGCCTTTGTCGCTTACTACACGGCCTTGTTGAGTACGGATTTGGTCGCTCATTATGCGTTGCCCTTCTGGTTCAGAACGGTTTTAACACGTGCGATATCACGACGAACAGTCTTCAGAGTGTGAGTTTGCTGAAGTTGACCAGTTGCAGCTTGCATACGCAGGCTGAATTGCTCACGCAACAGACCCAACAGCTCTTCATTAAGCTGCTCTACGCTCTTTTCGCGAAGTTCTTGTGCTTTCATCACATCACCGCCTTAGTTACGAAAGTGGTTTTGATTGGTAGTTTACGTGAAGCTAGCTCGAACGCTTCGCGAGCTAGAGTTTCAGAAACACCATCCATCTCGTACAGGACTTTACCTGGTTGGATTTGTGCAACCCAGTAGCTCACAGAACCCTTACCTTTACCCTGACGAACTTCCAGAGGTTTAGTAGTGATCGGCTTGTCTGGGAAGACACGGATCCAGATTTGACCCTGACGCTTAATGTGACGAGTCATTGCACGACGTGCAGCTTCGATCTGACGCGCAGTAATACGACCACGACCAACAGCCTTAAGGCCGAAGGAACCGAAGCTTACGTCAGTACCTGAAGCAAGACCGCGGTTACGGCCTTTAAAAGCCTTGCGGAACTTAGTACGTTTTGGTTGAAGCATCGATAGACTCCTTACTTACGGCCTTTACGCTGCTTCTTAGGCTTGTCAGCCTGTGGCTCAGCAACTGGCATACCGCCTAGAACTTCACCTTTGAAGATCCAAACTTTAATACCAATTACACCGTAAGTGGTGTGAGCCGAAGAAGTTGCGTAATCAATATCAGCACGAAGGGTGTGCAATGGCACACGACCTTCACGGTACCACTCGGTACGAGCGATTTCAGCGCCGCCTAGACGACCGCTTACTTCCACTTTGATACCTTTGGCGCCTAGACGCATTGCGTTTTGTACCGCGCGCTTCATAGCACGACGGAACATAACACGACGCTCTAGCTGAGAAGCGATGCTATCACCAACCAATTGAGCATCAAGCTCTGGCTTGCGTACTTCTGCGATGTTGATTTGCGCAGGTACACCGGCTAGTTGAGCAACGCGAGCGCGTAGTTTTTCTACGTCTTCGCCTTTCTTACCGATAACAACACCTGGACGAGCAGTGTGAATAGTCACACGGATGCTCTTCGCAGGACGCTCGATAACGATGCGAGATACAGACGCTTTAGACAGTTCTTTAGTAAGGAACTGACGTACCTTGAAGTCGCCGTCTAGATTGTCAGCGAAATCTTGGCTGTTAGCAAACCAGGTGGAATTCCAAGGCTTACAGATGCCAAGACGAATACCATTAGGATGTACTTTTTGACCCATTGCTTTCTCTCCTACTCTCTTAGCGGTCTGCTACAACAACAGTGATGTGGCTAGAACGCTTCAAGATGCGATCGGCACGGCCTTTTGCACGAGGCATAATGCGCTTCATGACAGGACCTTCGTCAACGAAGATTTTAGCGACGTTAAGATCGTCGATATCAGCACCTTCGTTATGCTCGGCGTTTGCGATAGCAGATTCCAGAACCTTCTTCACTAGGTCAGCAGCTTTTTTGTTGCTGAAAGTTAGAATTTCTAGTGCTTGTGCAACGTTTTTACCGCGCACTTGATCTGCAACCAAACGTGCTTTCTGAGGCGAGATACGAGCAAAGCGATGTTTAGCAATAGCTTCCATTTCTTAACCCCTTAACGCTTCTTAGCTTTCTTATCTGCAGCATGGCCGCGATAAGTACGTGTTGGTGCAAACTCGCCCAGCTTGTGACCGATCATCTCTTCAGTGACGAAAACAGGTACATGCTGACGACCATTATGGACAGCGATGGTCAAACCGATCATCTGAGGGATGATCATTGAACGACGGGACCAAGTCTTAACAGGCTTTTTGTCACCGCTTTCCAACGCTTTCTCTACCTTCTTCAGCAAGTGCAGGTCAATAAATGGACCTTTCTTGAGAGAACGTGGCATGGCGTATCCTCTTTAAAATTACTTGTTACGACGACGTACGATGTACTTGTCGGTACGTTTGTTCTTACGGGTCTTGAAGCCCTTAGTTGGCATACCCCATGGTGATACAGGGTGACGACCGCCAGATGTACGACCTTCACCACCACCGTGTGGGTGATCCACTGGGTTCATTGCTACACCACGTACGGTAGGACGAACGCCCTTCCAACGAGTTGCACCAGCTTTACCCAATTCACGCAGCATGTGTTCTGCGTTACCAACTTCACCGATGGTCGCACGACCTTCAGAAAGAACCTTACGCATTTCGCCAGAACGCAGACGGATGGTTACGTATGCGCCGTCGCGAGCAACGATTTGTGCGTATGCACCAGCTGAACGAGCCAGCTGTGCACCTTTACCAGGCTTCAGTTCAACACAGTGAACAGTAGAACCTACTGGGATGTTGCGCATTGGCAGGGTGTTACCCGCTTTGATCGCAGCATCTGCGCCAGATTGAATCTGGTCACCAGCTTTCAGGCCTTTAGGTGCAATGATGTAACGACGTTCACCGTCTGCGTACAACACTAGTGCAATGTTCGCGCTACGGTTTGGATCGTATTCAAGACGCTCAACTTTCGCTGGGATACCGTCTTTAGTACGTTTGAAGTCAATTACACGGTAGTGTTGCTTATGACCACCACCGATGTGACGTACTGTGATACGACCGTTGTTGTTACGACCACCAGACTTAGAGTTTTTCTCTAGCAGTGGTGCGTAAGGCTTACCTTTGTACAGGTCAGCGTTAACAACTTTAACGACGTGACGACGACCCGGTGAAGTAGGCTTACATTTAACAATTGCCATTTTTTATACTCCTCCGTCTTACTCAGCGCCGCCAGCGAAGTCGATGTCTTGACCTTCTTTCAAGATAACGTACGCTTTTTTGACGTCTGAACGACGACCTTGGCGCATACCTTGACGTTTGGTCTTACCCTTAGTGATAAGAGTATTTACAGACTTAACTTCAACTTCGAACAGTTTCTCAACTGCCGCTTTGATCTCTTTCTTAGTCGCAGTCATCGCTACTTTGAATACGATAGTGTTACCGTTTTCAGCAGCCATGGTTGCTTTTTCAGAGATGTGCGGAGCACGTAGAACTTTAAGAATACGCTCTTCAGTGATCATCCCAGCATCTCCTCAACTTGTTTAACTGCTGCTGCAGTCATAACTACTTTGTCGAAAGCGATCAGGCTAACTGGGTCGATGCCTGCTGCATCACGTACGTCAACTTTGTACAAGTTGCGTGCCGCAAGGAACAGATTCTCATCAACTTCTGCAGTTACGATCAGAGCTTCAGTCAGTTCAAGCTCTTTTAGCTTAACGATCAGCTCTTTTGTCTTTGGAGCTTCTACTGAGAAGTTGTCAACAACGATCAGACGATCTTGACGAACTAGCTCAGACAGGATGCTCTTAAGAGCACCACGGTACATTTTCTTGTTAACTTTCTGGCTGTGGTCCTGAGGACGAGCTGCGAAAGTTACACCACCCGAGCGCCAAATTGGGCTACGGATTGTACCTGCACGGGCGCGACCAGTACCCTTCTGACGCCATGGCTTAGCACCACCACCGCGTACATCTGAACGGGTTTTCTGAGCACGGGTACCTTGACGGGCACCGGCTGCGTATGCAACGACTACCTGGTGAACCAGGGCTTCGTTGAAATCACGCCCGAAGGTAGTTTCGGAGACAGTTAGCGCATCAGCGCCTTTGACTACCAATTCCATTACTAACTCCTCGACGTTACGCTTTAACGGCTGGTTTAACGATCACGTTGCCACCTGTAGCACCTGGTACTGCACCTTTAATAAGAAGCAGATTGCGCTCAGCGTCAACACGTACGATCTCTAGGTTTTGAGTAGTTACCTGCTCAGCACCCATGTGACCTGCCATTTTTTTGCCTTTGAATACACGGCCTGGAGTTTGACATTGGCCAATTGAACCCGGTGCACGGTGAGACAAAGAGTTACCATGGGTCATATCTTGAGTACGGAAGTTCCAACGCTTAACAGCGCCTTGGAAGCCCTTACCTTTAGATGTACCAGTAACGTCAACTTTCTTGATTTCTGCGAACAGATCTACGTTTAGCTCAGCGCCAACTTCGAACTCTTCACCACCATCCAGACGGAATTCCCACAGACCACGACCAGCTTCTACACCTGCTTTCGCAAAGTGACCAGCTTCTGGCTTAGTTACGCGGCTTGCTTTCTTAGCGCCTGAAGTTACTTGGATTGCAGAGTAACCATCTACTTCAGGAGTACGTACCTGAGTTACACGGTTAGTTTCTACTTCTACAACGGTTACAGGGATTGAAACGCCTTCTTCTGTGAAGATGCGAGTCATGCCCACTTTACGACCGACTAGACCAATCATGCTTAATTCCCCTCTTAACCTAGGCTGATTTGAACATCAACGCCCGCAGCAAGGTCAAGACGCATCAGTGCGTCAACAGTTTTATCTGTTGGCTCAACGATGTCGATCAGACGCTTGTGAGTACGGATTTCGTACTGGTCACGTGCATCTTTATTAACGTGCGGAGAAATAAGAACGGTGAAGCGCTCTTTACGAGTTGGTAGTGGGATTGGACCACGTACCTGCGCACCAGTGCGCTTGGCGGTTTCAACGATTTCCGCAGTAGACTGATCGATCAAACGATGATCGAAAGCCTTCAGGCGGATACGGATACGTTGGTTCTGCATTAGACAGAGCTCCAAATAAAAAAATTACACAAACAATATCGCCACTCTACCGCGTCAAGACGAGGGAATGCCGATTGATTTATGTGAAACCGTAGTGTCGAATTCCGACACATTGTCAGCCATTTATCATGACTGCGAACATAAGCGGAGTATACATTACAGACTAATCAGGCAATGCCTACAGCGACCAGTCTTCCTCCTGAGCTCATTGGTTCACAACTGCACTTACAAAGACGTGTTGTCTCAGGCAGTGCGGGCATTATACAGATCACAAATACGTTTGCAAGCCATGTCCAAAAAATAGTCAGAGGAACGAAAAAAGGGGGTTACAGAAGAGAACAAAGCTGAGAGATAAGCCATTGCTTTCATGAAAAATAAGAAATGAAACGATGCGGGGAAGCCCTCGATAAAAATATCTATCGAAGGCCAATTTATTCAGCTATCAGTCTTCAGCTTCTATCATCTGCGCTTGGTTGTAGTTTTGAATTCCCACTTTATCGATAAGTCCAAGCTGAGTCTCTAACCAATCAACATGCTCTTCTTCATCTTCAAGAATATGATTGAACAAATCACGAGACACGTAATCTCGAACGCTTTCGGCGTATTCGATAGCATCTCTCAAGTCTGGAATGGCATCCATCTCTAACGCTAAATCGCATTCGAGTATTTCTTTTGTGTCTTCACCAATGCGCAGTTTTCCGAGGTCCTGCAGGTTCGGGATGCCTTCGAGGAAAAGAATGCGCTCGATAAGATCGTCCGCATGTTTCATTTCATCAATTGACTCTTCGTACTCTTTATCCGCGAGTACTTTTAATCCCCAATCTTTATACATTCGGGCATGAAGGAAGTACTGGTTGATGGCAATCAGTTCATTGCCGAGGGCTTTGTTGAGGTGTTGGATGATTTTTGGATCAGATTTCATCGCGCGCGCTCCTTTTTCAGCATCTACTAAATGTAGAACTGATTAAGGCGCTGTCAATCGCGCAATTGGGACAGAGGCGCTTTCTAACTGGCCTGCTTAAACATGGCTATGGTTGAGATCTCATTGAGTAGTTCTTTCGTTGGGCGGATGCATTTTCCACATTGGGAGCCCAGCGGGGTGATACGACGAATACCTTGGATATCTGTAACCCCCTGCTCGAAAGCAAGTTTCTTAATTTTCTTATCTGATATTCCGTGGCATAAACAAACGTACATGAACAACTCTCTCATTAAGCTACTATGAGAATGTAAACGAGAATGGTTCACATTACAAATTGTATTTATCGATTGAACATAGAGCTTGCTAACAGGAAAACCGTTGATGCTTTCATCGTCAGCGTTACTAGCTGAAAAATAGGCATTAAAAAAGGACGCCGAAGCGTCCTTTTTTTAGCATTGTGCTATCGAGGCTTAAAATTAAGCAACGATCTTAGCAACAACACCCGCACCTACAGTACGGCCACCTTCACGGATAGCGAAACGTAGACCTTCGTCCATCGCGATTGGCGCGATCAGAGTAACAGTCATAGAAACGTTATCACCAGGCATTACCATCTCAACGCCTTCTGGCAGTTCGATAGTACCGGTCACGTCAGTTGTACGGAAGTAGAACTGTGGACGGTAGCCTTTGAAGAACGGAGTATGACGGCCGCCTTCATCTTTCGACAGAACGTAGA
>NZ_SCHN01000005.1 GCF_004120195.1 Enterovibrio baiacu
GCGGGCTATGAAATTTATACCCGGTATGACTCAGCGGGACGTGTACTGGAAACGCAAGGTAACGGACAGCACAAGCGCTACACCTATGACAGTTTTGGTAACAAGCAAGCAGATATCTTGCTGTACGGTGGGAGCGAGCGCGCGAGAAAAACGTCAGTCTATGATGCGTTCGGCAAACTCAGCACCGAGACCCTGTATGACGGGAGTGTGGTGGAGCACCATTATGATAAGTATGGGCAATTGGATGAGAAAGCCGGTGCCATTAGCATTAACTATCACTATTACGGAAATGGATTACTGGCGTGGCAGCAGACGGGCAGCAAGAGAGAATCATACACCTACAACGCTGACGGCAAAGAGACGCGCCGAACCCTGCAAGATGGTGATACGACACTCGTTACGACAACACAATGGGATAACTTGGGGCGCATAGCGAAAGTGACCGCGAGCCAGATATCCTTGATCCAAGAGGTGGACGAGTACGAATTCAGATGGCCTGTGGGCCGAGTGAAAAAACCTGATATTGCTCACTCATTATCAACATCAAGTGTGTCGTATCATTATGACGAAGTAGGTAACCGCCGGAAAATCATCACCACGGGCGAGCAAAACAGTACCCGTTGGTACCACTATGACAAAGACAACCGCATGGTGGGGTCACATACCCGCAGCAGTGATGTTGATTTTGACAGCATTGGCAACCGAGCCGGTGACCGCAAAATCACGTACAACACGTTGGGGCAGAAAGAAGTAGAGCATCGCTGGGAGAATAAAACCCGCGACGGTGCAACGGCGCTGATTAATACGTATGAAAAGTTCGGCTATGACGAACATGGGCACCTCAATCGGTTAGAAGCCTATGAAGGGAGCTATCAAACTCGTTTGATGACTCAGGAAAACAACCGTATGGGGTACGCACTCTACCAGACCGACTTGAACTATGAGTTCAACTATAACAACGGTCACATCAGTAGTCGTTCTGGGTTTAAAACCACGCAAACACAGTTTGGTTATCGTGATGGTCGTTTAAGTTCGCAGGTTGTGAGAGAAGCTAGCCAGTCAGTCTATTCGCTTTACTTTGATTATCACTTCAGCGGACAGATGCATCAGCAAAGGACCGTTTATCATAAAGATGACGGCGGTGTTGATACCCTTACGTATGCTTATAAAGGCCGCGAGAGCTTCCAGAAAAATACCATTACCGCGAACTCCACTCGAGAAGGCAATGGGAGTGGCTTTAAGGCGGGTACGACCACTTACGCGTACAATAGTGCGGGTCAGCTTAGCGGCATCACCAGTACCCGAGAAGAGAGTGAACGTAAGCTCCTTACTGATTTCAACGGACAAATCGCGCTGCAGCTGGATGTTGAGGAAAACACACTGCTAGCGAACCTCACGACCTCGGGCAACCCACTAGCAACCATCTCCAAAGGCAAAGTCGATGCCGACCTTCTCGATGACAGCGGCAGCAGCGCAGGCCAACAACCTGGCACCTATACCGTGGGCGCCAATGACACCCTGCAACGCATCTCCCAGATGGTGTACGGCGACAGCCGCTATTGGTACTTGATAGCTGATGCCAATGGCCTATCACCGACAGAGCCACTCACCGAAGGCAAACTGCTGGTCATTCCGAACCAACACACCCAAACCTTTAACGGCGCAGAGAGCTTCAAGCCGTATAACGAAAGTGAAATATTGGGCAATGTAAACCCAGACCCGATTGCCCTGCCACCACCGAAGAAGAGCTGTAACCCGATTGCGATGATCGTGATGGTTGTGGTCGCAGTTGTAGTGACATATTTCACAGCAGGTGCTGCAGGCCCAGCCTTTGCGAGTGCGTTTGGAGCAATCGGTGCAGGGATTGGCACAGCGGCTGGTGTTGGTATCAGCGCTGCCTCTGCAGCGGGGTTTGTCGCTGGTGCTGCAGTCGGAGCCGCTGCCGGCTCAGCGGCTTCTCAGCTTGTGGGCAAAGCCCTTGGCGTGGTTGACGATTTTTCTTGGAAACAAGTCGCGTTAAGTGGTCTAGCTGGCGGCGTAACTGCCGGAATGACGACGGCATTAAATCTAGGTGCACTTTCAATTCCTGGTGGGGCGGTGGGCGAGGGACTTACTCGCTCTGCAGTGTCATATGGCACACGCTATCTGGGAAGCAAAGCATTGGGGGTAGATACCTCTTTTAGTTGGACGAACTTGGCTGCATCTGCAGCGAGTGCGATAGCAAGTGTGGGATCTGCTGACTTAACCAGTGATATCGGTGTCGATATTATTAGTGACACTATCAATGGTTTTGTTGGAAGCGCAGCCGCTCTAGTCGTGAGTGGCGGCTCCTTTAGTGACAATGCAGGTTCATTAGCTCTTGATGCATTTGGGAATGCGTTGGGGAATGAAGTTGTTGGTCAGATTGAAAACTATGAATTGAGAGAATGGTTAGAAAGTCATAATAGTGAATCAATCCCTCTTGGTGGCATCGGGATGATGGCGATGGCAGGTAGGATACCAGCTAGAGTAATGCCTAAATTTGAAGAGTTAGATCACGACCAGCTTAACATGCTCAAACAACTGAAGAACATAGAAAATGCTGAAGGAGGGCTTAGTACAAATTCAGTCGCGCAAGTGCTAGATGCAAGTCGGGGAGAAGATGGATCTCTTGATAATATCCAACTGGCTGAGAGTTTATCGAAGGCAATTGATAAGACAATAGAGGGAGCTAAAACTGTTGCGGGCTTTGGTAAAGGCGTATTTGAATATGCTCGTGATAGTGTTGTTGGTGGTATTGAGGGCATATATGAGCTTGGAAAGTTTGCTGCGAGTTACGAGATAAATAGA
This sequence comes from Enterovibrio baiacu, assembly GCF_004120195.1. Lineage (GTDB taxonomy): Bacteria > Pseudomonadota > Gammaproteobacteria > Enterobacterales > Vibrionaceae > Enterovibrio > Enterovibrio baiacui. The sequence goes on from NZ_SCHN01000005.1 coordinate 2,830, forward strand.
GCTGCCTTCCTTCTTCATAACTCATCAAATATATTGGGCTTAGAAACAGACATCTTTGCAGCAGGGGCATCAGCTTTTGTTGAACAGAATCAGATGATAAGTGACGTCGTCAGGAATGCTCCTCAATTAGTAGAGGAAGCATTCATGTCTGGTATTGAAGGAGTTCAAAATCGTTATGATGACATGATGGTAGCTTCTGATGCAGGAGAGTATTTTGACGCTGGGCGTCACGCGGGCTACCTTTTTGCAACTGGTGTTGGAGCGATTGCGAGCATTGCAACTGGTGGTGTCGCACTAGGTAGGGCATCATTGTCGCTAACGAATAAATTTGGTGGTACTTTAACCAAGTTGGGGAGGGGGGTTGAGGTTAGGGATGTTTCGAGCATAATAACAACTCGTAGCTTTGATAATCTTGATGATTTCAATTCTGCCGCAAACTCAGCATCTCCTAACACACGCTATGAATATGGTTCATATTCATGGTCCACAGATGACTCAGGTCGAGTAAATCAAGTGGAAGGTCAGTTAGTTCTTAGTTCTCATGGTAGGGTTGGGCAATCTCTTCAAACCAGAATAGGTAATGAAGGCTTGGATTCTGATGTTGGTTTCCATTTGATTGGAGATCAGTTTGATGGCCCTATTAACCGGTTGAATGTCGTTCAAGGTAATGGTAAGCCCGTTAATGGTTTGAAAAATTTGAACACCAGCGCTTACGCTAGACTTGAACGCTTATGGAAACAGGAGTTATTGGCAGGTAATTCTGTGAATGTAAGAATTAATACTTCATATAGTGGTAACTCTGTTAGACCTGATGATTTTTCTGTTTGGTATCAGATAGGAGATCAGCGGCCTCGGACAGCTACTTTGTTAAATCAAGCGGGTCAGTAAAGATGTTCAATAATTCAATGGAGATTTTCCAAAAAGTTGCAGAAATTATATCTGTGCAAATACCTGAGGTATGGAAGGAGGCTAACATCGAAGCAGAAATCGACGATGAAATCGCTGATTTGTGCGTGTGGTATTTTGATAGAAAAGGAAATGAAAAATACTTTGATGTTACTAGAGAGTTAACAGATTGCTTTGTGAGTTTACGCCAGATTACTGGCAATAATGAAAAAGGCTTATGGACAAAATGTTTGTTTACTATCAGCGATGATGGAAAGTTCAAGACCGACTTTTCTTATGAACCACCTCGGTGGGCATCTTAATTTCGCTCTATAAAGTTGAGCTATAAAAGCCTAGGAAAAGCTAGGCTTTTCAATATCATAAGAGTAATCAACATTAGAGATAAACAAGACGAAGAAAAACAGGGATATATGGATGCTCCCCGAACGTCAAGTCAATACGCTCTTGTCGCTTCGCGTAGCGAGACGATATTGAGGCGCTTTTTACTACTGTGTCCAGCGTCTTGTGTTTCTAAGCTCATATACGCGAGCTGGAGATTACGGGTAAGTAATTGAACGATATTCTTTTCGTATCTCATCGCGTTCATCGCTCACTCCCATGTGGCTATGACAGCGAACCTCAACAAAGCTACTCTCATCGCCCATACAACAAGAAAAATACCGCTATAGAAAACAAAAGAAAGGCGCATTTAAGCGCCTTTCTTTATTCAATACCTGGGTCTGTTTTACTCATCTCGAAGAAGTGCTTTGGCAAGCAGAGAGACTGCAGCTGACAACAATACAATGTCTTTCAGCAGGAATTGCCCAGGTACGACTGAGATTGCAGGGAAACCACCCAAACTTGCTTCGGCTATCGGTGCAGTGAACAAGAAGCTTGTGGTAACAGCAAATGTCATTGTCGCGCCAGCCGCACCAATAATGGCGATAGTGCGATGAAACGGAGCAAGCAACAGAGCTACAGCGGTGGCAATTTCAACGGTACCAATCAAGTTAGAAGCGCCTTGTAAGCTGAATACGTTATAGAGCCAGCTTGTCAGTGGGCTTGAGGCGACAAGACCTTGGATCGCACCTGCTTCATAACCCGTAAATTTCATGGCACCAATCCATGCCAATACAATGACGATGGAAAAGCGCACTGCATTGTCTGCAATATGGTTGAGTGCGTGAGCGCGTTGGTTGTTGATTCGGCCGTGTACATTATTAATCGTTGTCATGATGCTTCTCCTAAAATTTTCGTTTTCTTAATGGGTTGGATTAAACCGCGTTGGTTTGGCTTTCCAGAATCTTTTGAAACTGACCTTTTCTTATTGCGCTTTGTAAGTCGTCGTTACCGCCTACATGAATGTTTCCGACGAAGACTTGCGGCACTGTTCGGCGTTGGCTTCGCGATGTCATTTCATTGAACAATGCTGCGTCATCACTCACTTCAATTTCGCGATAAGCAAGACCCATACGGCCTAATGTCTGTTTTGCTGCTCGGCAGTGAGGGCAGTAGCTCTTGGTGTAGATTTCAATCATCGGCATGGTTGTGCTCCGTCGTGTTTGTGTATGGTTCTACTTTAGGTGTTGCGCTTCGGACTATCTATGCACAATAATCTTGAATAAATACATCGATCGTATATTGGTAAGGAAGGTACACAATGGAAGTGATGAGCGATATTCTCCGCGCCATCCGCGTGGTGGGCAGTGTGTATTTCTGTAGCCAGGTCGAGGCTCCGTGGACAAAAACGTTTCAGGATTTGGATTACGCCAGCTTCCACATGATTCGTCGTGGCGCATGTTGGGCGAATGTGGATGGGCAGATTGAAAAGCTAGAAGCCGGAGATTTGATTTTCCTCGGACCCGGCCAAAACCATGTTCTTTCCAGCCTTTCACCCGAGAAAAGAAAGCCGGATCTGGATGACACGACGCTACTGCTTTGCGGTTCATTCAGTTTCTCGCGCACGGCAACAACGCCATTGATAGACGTGTTCCCCCGTATGACAATAGTGCGAGACCAAGACTTTCTCGATCACCCTTGGCTGCGCAGTACCTTTGATCAACTGAGTGCAGAATATATGTCGCAAGGGCCAGGCTCTGAGCTTATCGTCAACAAACTCACGGAGATCATACTGGTTGAGCTCATTCGGATTAATTTCGGGCGCAAGCAATCAAGCTCGTTTCTCGATGCACTGAACGACAAACGCATCTCCCGTGCTCTGCAACTTCTTCACGATAATCCCGAGCAAAACTGGACGCTCGTGTCGGTTGCTAACCAGATCGGTATGTCGCGTGCAGCTTTTGCTAGTCGGTTTTCTTCCTTGGTTGGTCAGCCAATGTTTGGTTACCTCACCAACCTTAGAATGCAAAAAGCGCAAGAATTACTGCGCGAGTCTTTGCTGCCGATTTATGACATTGCTGAACAGGTGGGGTATGACTCGGAGCGGGCGTTTACCTTGACGTTTAAGAAACGCATTGGCACAACGCCGAGGCAATTTCGGGCGCAGTAAAAAGGGATTAGGTATCTAAAGATGAGTATCGTGCTGCCAGTTTCACGGCTTCGCGTTACTTGGTGAATGACAAGCACTGCTCATCAGTGTCGATGTTCGCTTTTGATTTCCCCTTAAAACTTCATCGGTGCATTGGTTTTCACTTCTCTTACCACAAAGAAGGTTCGCGCTTGTCGAACGCCGGGCAGGGCGATGAGATTCTGAGCGAGGAAGTGATGATAATCTTCCATGTCTTTCACGCGTAACCGCAACAAATAGTCAAAATCCCCCGCGACCAAATCGCAATCTAGAATGGCATCAAGCACATCAACAGCCGCTTCAAATGCGGCAATGCTTTCTGGTGTAGAACGGTCAAGCACAATGCCCACCATCACGAGCGTGTTTAAACCCAAACGTTTTGGATCCACCAACGCTCTCACACTTTTGATATAGCCTTCATCAAACAACCTCTGCGTGCGCCGGTGGCAGGTTGCCGCGCTCACGTTCACTCTCTGTGCCAACTCTGCATTGGTCAAACGTCCGTTGTCTTGAAGCAAACGAAGGATGTTGAGATCGATGCGGTCAATTTCTGATGCGTAATTATCTTTCATAAAACAACCCAAGAAATAGCAGATATTCCATTCATAAACTAAATACTACGTCATTAGGGAATTATCAATGTGAATTTGAAAGCACATTTCAAACACTGATTGGTAGGATTTTTATAGGGTTCAGCAAGGGCGTTCTCTAAAAAATGCCGAGTCGACAGCATTCAATGCGTCTGGTTCTTCGCCTTGCTTGAATATTTCTCTACCGAAAATCAGGACGATTCATATGCATGGAAACCGAGAGCAACAGAGCGACATTGATCCATCAGAAACACAGGAGTGGGTCGATTCACTGTTAAGTGTGAAACAAGAAGACGGCGTGGATCGCGCAAAGTACCTATTAAAGACGTTAGAAGACACTGCGCGTGTTGAAGGGCTGAATACGACAGAGCAACCTTACTCTTCTTATCGAAATACGATTTCTCTCGAACAGCAAGGTGTGTATCCAGGTGATCTTGCGGTTGAACATCGCCTAACTGCCATTATGCGCTGGAATGCGTTGGCAATCGTCGTGCGTGCCAATGAAGCTTATGGCGGGTTAGGGGGCCATGTTGCCAGTTATGCATCTGCGGCTGAAATCTTCGAAATGGGGTTTAACCATTTTTTCCGGGCTCGAACGGATACCTTTGGCGGGGATCTGGTTTACTACCAACCGCACTCAGCGCCAGGGGTGTATTCGCGCGCCTTCTTGGAAGGTCGGTTAACACGCACGCAAATCGACAACTATCGACAGGAGGTGGGGGGCAACGGCTTATGTTCTTACCCGCACCCATGGTTGATGCCTGATTTCTGGCAATTCCCAACAGGCTCCATGGGTATTGGCCCGTTGAATGCCGTCTATCAAGCGAGATACATGCGATACACACAAGCACGTGGTTTGTTGAACACAGATGACCGCCATGTATGGGGTGTATTTGGGGATGGCGAGATGGATGAACCCGAATCCATTGCAGGGCTGACGCTAGCGGCACGCGAAGGGTTGGATAATCTAACGTTCATCGTGAACTGTAATTTGCAACGGCTTGATGGCCCTGTTCGGGGTAACGGGCAGGTTATTCAGGAACTGGAGTCGCTCTTCATTGGTGCGGGTTGGAATGTCATCAAAGTGCTTTGGGGATCAGAGTGGGATGACATTTTTGCGCGCGATAAAGACAATGTCTTGCTCCGCCGCTTTGCGAACACAGTCGATGGAGAGTATCAGAACCTTGGTGCGAAAGACGGCGATTACAACCGCGACAAATTCTTCAATACGGATCCGCGCAGTGCCTCCTTGGTATCACACTTGTCAGATGACGAGATAAACAACCTTAAACGCGGTGGTCACGATTTTCGTAAGCTTCATGCTGCGTTTGCTGCGGCGAAAGCGCATAAAGGTCGTCCGACCGTGATCTTAGCAAAAACCAAAAAAGGCTTTGGCATGGGCGGTGCGGGTGAATCACGAATGATCGCTCACCAAGCTAAATCATTGGATACCGGTGCGCTTTATCAATTTCGTGACCGCTTTAACCTTCCTATTTCGGACAGCGATGTTGAGAATCTCAACATTTTTGTGCCTGATGCTGACAGCGAAGAGATGACGTATTTGCATGCTCGCCGAAAAGCGCTGGGGGGCTATATGCCAGAACGGGTGCGGGTTGCGCCAAAAGAAACCTTAGTCGCGGTGCCCGATATCAATACCTACGGGAAATTCGCACTCAAGGCGGATGGAAAAGAGATGTCGACCACCATGGCGGCTGTTCGAATGATGGGAGGGTTGTTAAAAGATCCTGCGTTTGGACAGCGTGTTGTGCCGATTGTGGCGGACGAGGCGCGTACTTTTGGCATGAATAACTTGTTTCGTCAGATCGGTATTTACTCGCCAGATGGACAACAATATGAGCCTGAAGATGCGGGCTCAATGATGTACTACAAAGAATCATCCAGCGGCCAATTGTTAGAAGAAGGCATCACGGAGGCTGGGGCTCTTTCATCTTGGGCTGCGGCTGCCACGTCTTACTCTATTCACGGCATGCCCATGCTACCGATTTATATCTACTATTCGATGTTTGGTTTTCAACGTATTGGTGATTTGATCTGGGCGGCGGCAGACCAACGCGCGCGCGGTTTTTTGCTGGGCGCAACGGCTGGTCGAACGACGTTATCGGGTGAAGGACTGCAACACCAAGATGGGACGAGCCAGCTCATTGCATCAACCATTCCTAATTGCCGAAGCTATGACCCTGCGTTTGCCTGCGAGCTTGCTGTTATTTTTGATTACGGCACAAAACGAATGATGGAAGCGCAAATTGACGAGTTCTATTACATCACGGTCATGAACGAAAACTACGCGCAGCCTTCGCTCACTGACGGCGATGAAGAAGACATCATCAAAGGGCTTTACGAACTGCGTGAATACGAACAGAGCAATGCCATGATCAATTTGGTGGGCGCTGGGACCATCATGATGGAGGTGATTGCGGCCGCTGAGCTGTTAAACGAAAAGTTCGATATTCCAACCAAGGTGTTCAGTGCCACGAGCTTTTCAGAGCTGGCGCGTGATGCGGAACGTGTAGAGCGGCAGCGTCGACGAAACCTGGACGCGGCTTCGCCGACGTCGCATGTGGAAAAAATTCTTGGCGCTACCTTACCCACGGTTGTTGCCACAGACTATGTGAGGGCAGTACCTCAGATGATCGCGCAATACCTTCCTCAGCGTTTTGTTGCGCTGGGTACGGATGGTTTTGGTCGCAGTGATCAACGAGAGAATCTTCGCGCGTTCTTTGAAGTTGATCGCTATAACATTGCTCTAACAGCGATTGAAACTTTGGTGAGAGATGGGAAAGTGGATAGGTCTGTGCAAGCCGCGGCGATTAACGCCTTTAACCTAGAGCCAAACAAACCGGCATCTTGGACACAATGAAACAGTGTCGAGGCTGAGTGCGCTGTCGCTGGTATTGGGTTTACTGTCTTTGTTTCGCCTTGCTCGCCAACCTTTTCGCGGCTTCTCGATGGCGCGCGATCAATGCGTGTTTATCAACACCAAAAAGCTCGCCATTTTTCACACGCCACTCACCGTTAACCATGACATGGTCGGCGTGTTGAGCACCGCAAAGGACCAACGCGGCGAGAGGATCATGGCTCCCCGAAAATCGAATGTCATCAAGGGTAAACATGGCGATGTCTGCCATCATGCCGGGCGCAAGTGTGCCGATATCGTTTCTGCCAATGTTGCGCGCCGAGCCTTGCGTGGCCCAGCGGAACGCATCCAAATGGCTCACGCTGGCAGAACCGTAACGCAGGCGTTGTATGTAGGTCGCCATGCGCAGTTCGTTGACCAAATTTGAACCATCATTGGACGCGGAGCCGTCTACGCCCAAGCCAACAGACGCGCCCGCAGCTTCGAGCTCTAAGTTTCGACAAATGCCCGATGCGAGCATCATGTTTGAACTCGGGCAATGGCAAATGCCGATGCCTGCCGCGCCTAAGCGAGTAATCTCTTCATCATTGAAATGAATACCGTGCGCCAACCACGTTCGATCGTGCAACCAACCCACATCTTCTAGGTAATCAACGGGGCGTAAACCGAATTTTTCTAAGCAAAACGCTTCTTCATCGATGGTTTCACACAAGTGGGTGTGAAGCATCACATTGTGCTGTTTGGCAACGCGCGCCGTTTCTTTCATCAAGTCGGTGGTGACGGAAAAGGGAGAGCAGGGCGCGAGCGCGATTTGTGTCATCCCGCCGTGTTCTGGCTGGTGGTAGCGATTGATCAAACGAATGCTGTCATCAATGATGGTTTGCTCGGTTTGAATGGTATGTCTGGGTGGCAAGCCGCCCTGATCTTCGCCGAGGCTCATTGAACCGCGGGTCAGTACGGTGCGAATGCCCATTTTCTGCGTCGCTTCAATCTGTACATCAATGGCATGCTCTAGGCCAGTAGGAATTAAATAGTGATGATCAGAAGCCGTCGTGCAGCCTGAGAGTAATAATTCTGCAGAGGCAAGCTCGGTACTCAGTTGCATCATTTCTTCATCAAGACAGGCCCAAACCGGATATAAGGCCTTAAGCCAATTGAACAACTCTTTGTCCAATGCGTCTGGGTAAGCTCGTGTGAGTGTTTGGTAGAAATGGTGGTGGGCGTTAACCAGCCCTGGAAGAACAACATGCTGGGAAGCATCCACTACGCAATCAATGGTTACAGAGGGTTGAGCTTCTTTTTCTAGCACCTCAACGATACACGCACCATCAACCACAATACCGCCTGATGCCTTGTGTTCCGTGCCAGTCCAAATGGCGAGCGGGTTCTTTATCCATGTTGTTGCCATAGCCAATGTCCTTTGGGTTCACGTTGTTGTTCGTTGAGCCGAGATGCATGAAACACACCCTCTGTGAAGGAGGAGGGTGTGAAACAGGTATAACCTATTGAACAGGTTTTGTCGGGGAATCACCGTCTGGAGAAGACGTGTCAGGGTTCTTTGATAAGGCGGCTTGAGAATCAGTGTTGTCGTCATCCAACGATGAGAAATCGCTGTTCTGTTGCGCGAGTTCTTCTTCCTCTGCTTCTTTTTCTGCCACCACGTCTTCTTTGGTTTTTGGCAATAAAAGGTTCAGCATCACCGCCACGATGGTGCCTGTGGTGATGCCAGAATGAAGCAATTGAGCAACGTCATGATGCAAGTGTTGAAGAATGTTGGGTTGAACAGTTACCGCAAGGCCTGAGGCGAGTGACACACAGATCACGAGCGCATTACGGCGTGTGTCTGCAGCTTTGATCAACATGCGAATACCGGCGTAGGCAATCATGCCGAACATAATAAAGCCGACACCGCCGAGTACGGGTTTTGGAACGGTAACCGCCAGTGCACCAAATTTAGGGAATAGACCTGCGAGAATGAGCAATACGCCTGTTGCGCCCACCACGAATCGACTTGCCACACCTGTAATTCCCACAATGCCCACGTTTTGGCTGAATGATGCCAACGGCAATGCATTAAACATGGCACCGATGGCACTACCAATCCCATCACCAAGCAGGCCCCGTTTCAGATCCTTTCCTGAAATGTTTTTATGGCAGTTACTGGCAAGCGCAAGGAAATCACCTGTCGCCTCTGCAATCACTACAATGTAGGCCAGCGACATACTCACGATGGCAGTGAGTGAAAACGTAAAGCCGTACTTGAACGGCTCAGGCGTGGCAAACCAGCCCGCATTGCTAATTTGCGTTAAATCCACCATGCCCATGCTCAAAGCAACCAAGTACCCGCCCGCGAGGCCAATCACAATGGCAGATGCCGCAACCGCACCTTTTGCATAGGTTGAGACTAGCAGCACCACGGCAAGGGAAACGGCGGCTAGAAAGAGTTTTGGCAAGGTCGCAAAATGCTCGCTGCCAGCAGGCGCATCACCCACCCAATTCATGGCAACAGGCAGAATGGTTAAACCAATGAGGGTGACGACGACACCACTAACAACGGGAGGAAACAGTTTTCGTATTTGTTCCATAAAGAAACTGGCAATGATCACCAGAAACGCACCAACAAGGGAGGCCCCAAGAATGCCGGACATGCCATCGACTTTGCCGATGCCAATGGCAATCCCCAGAAAGGCAAAACTCGAGCCCATGACGACGGGCAACCGAATGCCGACAGGCCCCAGTCCAAGACATTGAACAATGGTGATAGCACCTGAAACAAACAAGGCTGCGTTGATGAGTGTGACTATTTCAGCACCGGGAAGACCAATGGCAGAACCCACGATCAGCGGTACTGCGATTATCCCTCCAACGGATGCAAGCATGTGTTGAACTGCGAGCATGAAGGTGACGCCCGTGGGCGGCTTGTCATTCAATTGATATAAGAGCTTCATCGTGCTTTCCTTCGTGAAACGATCTCGAATGGTTAAAGACACCGACACATGGTGTTGCCACATGTCGAGCTACGGTGGACGCGTTTCAGAGAGTACGGTTAAGTGTCTGAAGACGCGTTGTTTCTTTATCAATACGCTAAGAAAAAGGGGCGTATTGCCCCTTAATTTATCTATCCCAGTAGTACCAACTTGAATGCAAACAAGATGCTCAGTGCGTACATGGCAATGGATATGTCAGAGAACTTACCCGTACCGGCTTTGAGCACGGTGTAGGTAATAAAGCCGAGTGCGATACCGTTTGAAATGGAGAAGGTCAACGGCATCATCAGTGCGGTGACTGCAGCGGGAACGGAGTCGGTGAAATCTTCCCAATTCACATTTTTAATGCTGCCCATCATAAGAAAAGCCACATAAATCAATGCACCTGCAGTGGCATAAGCAGGGATCATGCCAGCAAGAGGAGAAAGGAAAATAGCGGCTAAGAATAGCAGGCCGACGATGATGGCAGACAAGCCTGTACGGGCGCCTGCAGAAACACCTGCAGCACTTTCCACATAACTGGTGACAGGTGGACAACCGAAACATGCACCAATTACGCTCGACATACTGTCCGCTTTTAGTGCACGAGGTAGACCCTCGATTTTGCCTGTTTCTTTATTCATCAAATTGGCGCGCTCTGCGACACCCATCAATGTACCCGCGGTGTCGAACATGTTGACGAACAAGAAGGCGAGGATGATGCTGATCATGCCAACATTCAGTGCGCCAGCGATGTCCATGGCCATAAACGTGGGCGCGATGCTTGGTGGCGCGGAGAAAATTCCGTTGTATTGGAACAAGTCCAGCCCCAACCCAATCAAAGTCACGCTGAAAATGCCGATCAGTACAGACCCAAACACTTGCTTAACGGAAAGCACTGAGATAATGAAAAAGCAGACTGCGGCGAGGATGGCTTCAGGTTTGGTGAAATCACCCAAGGTCACTAAGGTTGCTGAACTGCCTACGACGATACCGGCGCTTTTCAAGCCGATGATGCCGAGGAATAAGCCAACACCCGCCGTCATGGCATAGCGTAAACTGCTTGGAATACTGTCGATGATCCACTCACGAACACGAGAGACACTCAGGCCGACGAATATCACGCCAGAGATAAAGACTGCCCCTAGCGCGACTTGCCATGAATACCCCATTTCTCCAACGACAGTGAAGGCGAAGAAGGCATTCAAGCCCATGCCCGGAGCCAATCCAACGGGCCAATTGGCGAACAGTCCCATCATCAAGGTACCAATGGCTGCACCTATACAGGTTGCAACGAACAGTGCGCCCGGATCCATGCCAGATGCGGACATGATGTTTGGGTTTACAAAGATGATGTAGGCCATGGTGGCGAAGGTGGTGACGCCACCTATCACCTCATTTTTAATGGTTGTGCCGTTTTGGCTTAACTTAAACCAAGATTCAAGAAACCCTTTTGAGGTTGTCTCTGTCGCGTCTTGCTTTTCCATGTGTATGCGTCCTTTTTTATTGATTTGGACAGAATGAATTCCTTTGTCCACGATGCTTTACATGCACATAGCGTGGTAGAGCATAAAAGTGATGTGCGCACGTAAGCTGTGTTTGTGTTAACTGCCCCGATACGTTGAAAAGCTGTAAGGAGAAACTAAAAGAGGGACATGGTAGTGGGCGTCACTATCATTAATACCAAAGCGGATCACGACATCATCTAAAAAAGGGATGTCATCTAACTGAATGCCTTGGCGGATAAAATACTGCGCGGTGTTGAATTGGAGTTGGTATTTGCCAGGCTCCATATCGCTGTCTTCAAGGAGGGGAGAGTCAGTGCGCCCATCTTGGTTGGTGAGCGAACGCGTGATTGGAATAAGGCCAGCACTGGTATGGCGGAAGAGCGTGATTTCAATCTCTGCACCTGGTGTGCCATTTGCCGTGTCTAATACGTGTGTGGTGAGCCTTCCCATTTCTTCAATCCTTGTATGATTGTGTACATTCCTCGGATATATACAGTGGTAGCGTTGTACAAATAAGCGTTTATTTACCCGAATCATGGATATTGAATACATTGCGATTAACTAAATGTACACAATAAATTTGCAGTGTGATGTGCTCCATTTTTGCGATTTTCGTAAAGTTAATGATGAGTCTACTGCTTTATAAACAAGGGATAAGCAGCGCATCAGGCAATGCTTTGTCGGATAAAGCGAGTTTTCAAAAACTTGATCACGATAACAATCTGTTTACTTGTTCTTGTGGATTGTATACAAAATGCGGATACTTAATTTGTTCTTCGGTGTTAGAGCAAACATGCTTCGCGATAATCAGATCAAAAGAACATGTCGCGACTGTTTAAGAACGTGAGTGTTGGAGAATTGGCGCTATGAGTAGTGATTACCCAAGAGACTTGGTGGGTTATGGAGAGCATCCTCCCCATCCCAGATGGCCTAACAATGCAAAGATCGCTTTATCCTTTGTGTTGAATTATGAAGAAGGTGGAGAACGTTGCGTTCTGCATGGAGACAAAGAATCTGAAGCATTTCTGTCCGAAATCCCCGGCGCACAGCCTTTGACTGGCGTGCGTCACATGAGCATGGAATCCATTTATGAATATGGATCGCGTGCGGGAGTATGGCGGGTATTGCGTTTGTTTAGACAGCAAGAAGTGCCCTTAACCATCTTTGCTGTGGGCATGGCTGTCGAACGGCACCCTGACGTGATCAAAGCAATGATGGCGGATGGGCATGAAATATGCAGTCATGGATACCGTTGGATCGATTATCAATATGTGCGTGAAGACGATGAAAGAGCGGATATGCAAAAAGCCATTGCCGCGATTGAATCCGTCACTGGCGAGCGTCCTCTGGGATGGTACACAGGAAGAACGGGGCCGAATACGAGGAAACTCGTTGCCGAGGAGGGGGGATTTCTTTATGACTCCGACGCTTATGACGATGATCTTCCTTACTGGCACGAAGAAGGCACCCAGCCTGGAAAACCACAATTGGTGATCCCCTATGCGTTGGATACGAATGACATGCGTTTTTCGACATCCCAAGGCTTTAATGCGGGCGAGCAGTTCTTCCAGTACCTAAAAGACAGCTTTGATGTGCTGTATGAAGAGGGGCAAGATGCACCGAAAATGCTCTCCATTGGGCTTCATTGTCGATTGGTGGGTCGCCCTGGTCGGCTTGCAGCACTCAAACGTTTTGTTGAGTACGTGAAGCAGCATGACGACGTCTGGATGACAAGGCGCATTGATATTGCGAAGCATTGGCACACGCATCATCCACATCCATCAATGAAGAAAACCAATGGACGCTGAGTCTCAGCGTTATATTGAGAAGTAAGGAGACTTCGTACATGGCACGTTTTACCCGTTGTGTTCCTAACCAAATGAATGAAGACGCATTTTTGAACGTGTTTGGTGGAATCTACGAGCACAGCCCTTGGGTTGCGCAGCGCGTATTCGAAGCAGGGTTAACGGAAGATCACAACGACCATCATGGTCTTCATGACAGCATGGCTGAAGTCTTGAATAACGCGTCGCGGGAAGAGAAATTACAGGTGATCTTGGCGCACCCCGATTTAGCCGGTAAAGCCGCGGTCGCGGGAGAGTTAACGCCTGAATCCACGTCGGAGCAAGCAAGCGCTGGCATTAATCAGTGCAACGATGAAGAGTTCGCGCGTTTCACGCGCTTGAATGACCGCTATAAGGCGAAGTTTCAGTTTCCTTTCATCATGGCGGTGAAAGGTGCTAACAGGCATTTGATACTGTCGGCCTTTGAAGAACGTATTGAGAATGATCTAGACACAGAATTCGACACCGCAATCAAAGAAATCAACAAGATTGCTCTGTTTCGGCTGCAAGACTTGTAGCCAACTCACTGCCGACAACAGTCGGTGCATTGAGCGTCTCGCAAATTGAAGCTGGACAGGCATGCATGAGGTGACATTACCGCTCATGTTTGACTGCACATAGTGAAAGGGGAAAAGACGCATCCTTTTTATCAATCATGGGGCAAGGTTTGCTTCTTCCTATTGAAGCTAATCCTTTGCTAGTGAGAGATAACGACAAAATGAAAGGAAGCAAACACCATGGATCTAGCACTACCTGACTTCACCAAACTGGTTAATCTCGCGAGTAGCCGTTTAGGTACGCAGGCCATTTATGCGACTGACGATTTCTTCGCAGACAAACAACGCTTGGTTGATGATAGCGCTGCTGAGTGGAAAGAAAATGTCTATGACGACAATGGCAAATGGATGGATGGCTGGGAATCACGCCGTAAGCGTGGGGAAGGTTACGATTACTGCATTGTTCGATTAGGGCTCGCTGGCGTCATTCACGGCATTGATATCGATACCTCCCATTTCACGGGCAATTTTCCGCCTTCTGCTTCACTGGATGCATGCTACTCACCCGACAGTGACCCGAGTGAAACCAGCGAGTGGCATGAAATTCAACCGTCGACCAGCCTTGCCGGCGACAGTCATCACTTTCTCCCTATCAGCGATAGGCGTGCGTTTACCCATGTTCGTTTGAACATCTACCCTGACGGCGGTGTTGCAAGGCTGCGTGTTTTTGGTCATCCCAACATGGATTGGTCTAACGTCGCGCCCTACGAAGAACTGGATTTGGTCGCTGTTGAACACGGGGGCCGCGCTTTGGCGTGTAACGATCAACACTTTGGTCATATGCGAAACCTCATTATGCCGGGCCGTGGCATCAACATGGGGGATGGTTGGGAAACTGCACGTCGTCGTGAGCCGGGAAATGATTGGGTGATTCTCTCATTAGGCCACGCTGGCGATATCGCCCGCATCGTGGTTGATACTGCGCACTTTAAAGGTAACTTCCCTGACAGCATGTCCATACAAGCCGCGAATGTGAAAGGCGGAACAGACGATCAGATCGCAACGCAAAGCTTGTTTTGGCGCGAGTTGCTTCCCAGTCAAAAACTTTCAGCGGACAACCTTCATGAGTATGCGGACCAAATCAATGACATCGGAACGGTGACACACGTTCGCGTGAATATTTTTCCCGATGGCGGAGTGAGTCGGATCCGATTGTTCGGCACCAAGGCGAGTACCGTCTGAGCCTTGAGCTGATTTTGTTGAGAAGATGTTCTGATACTGGCGTGCCGTTGATGTAGCTGGCATTGAAAGCGGTATGTCGACAACGTGTGAACAGTGATATTTCAAAACCACAATTTAGAGAGTGGAAAATGCGCAACGAAGTCGTGTTAGAGATAGAGCCATTAACTCAAGCAGCGTTTGCTGAGTTTGGGGATGTTATCGAAACAGAAGATCGCGAGTTTTTCATGATCAACGGGGGCTCTACACGTCGTTATCATAAATTGGCGACGACCGAGGTAGATGACGGCTCTCGCGTCATCATCAATATCTTTGAAGCGACACCCCTGAAATATCCTCTTCACATTGCAATGTTGGAAAAGCACCCGAAAGGGTCGCAAGCTTTTTTTCCGTTACAATGTAACAATTATTTGGTTGTGGTTGCACCGCGTAGCAATTCGCCCTGTGTTGGGGGCATCCGTGCCTTCTATGCCAAAGGCACGCAGGGTGTTAATTATCACGCAGGTGTATGGCATCACCCTGTTTTGGCGTTATCAGACCGTGCTCAGTTTTTGGTTGTAGACCGAGAGGGTGAAGGCGGTAACTGCGATGAACACTTCTTTTCTGCTCAAACGAAGGTGGTTTTAGCGTTAGACGGGTTGAACATCTCTCAGTGATTGAAACCGTACTCGCGAGAAACCAAACAAAGACAGGATAAACAATGTAGGCGGCAGAAAGTGCCTGCGTTGATACAGGAGTTATTTATGGATCCGTATATCACAGAGTGGCTAAATCTGGCGATACGATGGGCACACATGATCACAGGTGTTGCTTGGATTGGCGCATCGTTTTATTTCGTTTGGCTAGAAAACAACTTAAACCGAGTCAACCCCAAAGACGGCTTATCAGGTGACCTGTGGGCCATTCATGGCGGTGGTATTTATCACCTCGAAAAATACAAACTTGCGCCTCCGACCATGCCTGAAACCCTCCATTGGTTTAAATGGGAAGCATATTTCACTTGGTTAACCGGCGTCGCATTGCTCACCGTGGTGTTCTACTCCAATGCCGATCTTTACTTGGTAAAACCGGGGTCGGGATTGTCATCTGGCACCGCGATAGCCATTGGTATTGGTGCGCTGGTGGCGGGTTGGTTTATCTATGACCTTCTTTGTGATTCGCCGTTAGGTAAAAAGCCGCTATTGCTTGGTGTTGTTCTGTTTGCAGGTTTGGTTTTTGCGGCGTGGGCATTGAGCCTCGTATTTAGCGGGCGAGGGGCATACATCCATGTAGGTGCCATCATAGGTACGATCATGGTCGGGAATGTTTTCCGTGTGATCATGCCAGCGCAGCGTGGTTTGGTTAAAGCCATAGAAGAAAACCGAGAGCCAGACCCTGCATTACCTGCGAAAGGGTTATTGCGTTCTCGTCACAACAATTACCTCACATTGCCTGTTCTGTTCATCATGATCAGTAATCACTTCCCAAGTACTTATGGGCATGAATATAACTGGGCGATTTTGGCTGCCTTGTCAGTGCTGAGTGTCATGGTTCGCCATTACTTCAACACGCGCCATGGAAGCCAAAAGTTTGCGTGGACAATTCCAACGGCAGCATTGGGTTTGGTGTGCTTGGCGTTTGTATCATCGCCAGCGATGAAATCAAGTGATGGCGTTATGGCCGCGCCAGTGCAGGTCGCACCTGTCTTTGTCGAAGTGAATAATATCATTGCTGAGCGCTGCACGGTTTGTCACTCGCAAAGCCCAACGCATCCCGCGTTTGCTGTTGCGCCTGCTGGCGTGGTGTTAGATACACCCGAACAAATACAGTTAGAAGCTGCACGAATCGTGGCGCAGTCGGTCACGACCAACATCATGCCGCTGGGTAACATGACGCAGATGACGGAAGACGAACGGTCTTTGATTGGGCAATGGGCGGAGAATGGGGCGCTGATTCAGTAAAAGCTACTGATATAGTATGACATTCCCTAAATGTGAATTAACAGGCTGTTAACAAAGTCGCCGTGCATTTCGGCGACTTTTCATTTTTGCGCACTATATCCTATAAAAGTTAAAGGGTTAGGCGCGCTGTCATAGTCATAAACAACGATGTTTTACTATAATATTGCTTGTCCGATAGCGTGAAAACGTAAATTCACGTAAAAAACACCAATTAGCAGACAAATAATTAACAATTCATAATTTCTTGCAACTAAAATTACTGTATACTCTTGCGCAATTTATGTTCAACGACACGTAAATACAGAAATATGTGGTCAATGAACAGCGCATTTTTAACGCCCAATAATCGAAAGGAACAAATCGTGGAAACAGTACTGGTTATCGCATTTATCGTTGCAGCATTCTTCATCGTTAAGAAAGAGCGCTCTTCACGCTCTTAAGCGATACACACTGAATGATTTGCTGCTGATTGGCTTTTGACTACCACTTTTCAGTCGGCGATAGGTTCAGTTTTACTATCGACCAGCGTTCCGATCATCGCTGGTGGGTTGGTGTCGTCTTTTCGCTTTCAATACATCGCTAAAGACTGACATTCGCCGACAGTTGAGACAAAAAAAAGCAGAGCCCAAGGCTCTGCTTTTTGTTTTTGAATGCTTAGGTCGTTGTTTAAACGTTATTCGCTGACGATGGTATCTGCAGATGTTGAGATTGACACATGCGCTAACATTGCACGTTTAGCATCTTCGTTTTCACCAAACACATCGTATATTCCCGCAACACTTCCCGTCTCTTCTTCACTGGTAAACACCATACCGGTCGCAACAGGCGTTCCCTGCGACATGGCTACATACAAGGTAATGTCAGTGCCCGGCGCTGGATCGATGTCTGTGAGAGAAAGTTGAGAGAGGAACTCAAGCATTAACGCGCGATCAGACTCAGGCCATTTCTGTGCCAGTGTTTTGGCATAGCGAACCATGAGAGGGTGGCAATCGACAGCGTAAACAGAGATACCTTCAACAGGGGCGTACGAGCCGTCGGCATCGTGAAGGGTAGGAAGAGATTCAGCCCCTTTGTATATCGCCAACCCCTGTTTACTTTCTGCTGTAGGAAATTGCGCAGCGTTTATATGACTCGCCATCCACGCTTGTTTTTTGTGGAAGTGCGAAAGAATTGCCGTGTCAGCCATGCGGGCTCCTGCTGCTTTGCCTGAAATGCGTAATGCATGTGAGCCTCGATAATAGCGATCTAGAACAAAATAACAATGCTCGAATTCGAAATAGGGGAAATAAACTGTGAGTGCGATCTCGCTATAACCCCTTGATTGTGTGAGGCGAACACACTGAATTTCGGTTAAAATAGGAAATCTAAGCGTTATTTTTTCTGAATTTGGGTTCCTCTTTTATGTCAGGCCAACGTCTTCAAGCGCAATTTTCCAAAATCTATGCGCACTTTCACGGTAAAGACAGCGACACAAACCTCCAAGATATGTCGGAAATCTTGTTCTGTACCCGCCGCAATGCACGCATGGTATTGAACAAAATGGCCGAGCAGGGGTGGTTAACGTGGGACCCTGCGGTTGGCCGAGGAAAGCAAAGCCGATTGACCTTCCATCGCTCGCAGTCAGATCTCCAAATGAAGCGGGTGCGCGAATGGGTAAAAGACGGAAAACTGGATGCGGCACTCGAGCAACTCGATAACGATGCTTCTAAGCTTGCGCAATTAATTCAAGAACAATTGGGTGTGACGACGCAGGAAGGCAAGCAGATCATACGTTTGCCTTACTACCGCGCGTTTCCAAGTTTGAACCCAGCAAAACCGCTTCGACGCTCTGAGCAGCATTTGATCACGCAAATCTTTAACGGTCTGACTCGTATCAACGAACGCACTAACGATGTTGAGCCGGATTTGGCACACCATTGGGAAGCACTGAGTGATTGCCACTGGCGTTTCTATCTGCGCCCTGCAGTGAAGTTTCATGATGGCAGCTTGCTGAGTGCCGCCGACGTGATTGCGTCGTTAGAAAATCTGCTTGAGAACGCCTACTTTTCCCACATAGAAAAAATCGAATCGCCTGCTGAGAATGCCGTGGACATCTATCTGCATTCACCCGATTGTCGCCTTCATGAAACCTTGGCGGTTCCTATGGCGGCAATTCAATCCAGATCTTCAATGGGCACAAAGAACGCAGAACGTTTCCCGATTGGTACGGGTCCTTATCTGGTGGCGGAAAACAACAGCCGCCAGTTAGTTTTGCGCGCGCACGATCAATACTTCGGGTTTCGTGCACTCACAGATGAAATTGAAATTTGGGTCTTGGACAGCGCAGCAATGTGTTACTTACAGCCGACAGCGTCGCTTGATCCCACTGTGTTGGATTCCCGGCAGGGTGCGTTGCACCAAAGCGCGATAAGCAATGGTGAACACGATCGTTTGGCTTTGGATGAAGGGTGTAACTACCTTTTGCTAAACCGACGCACTGGTATTGCCAAAGATCCGCGTTGGGCGGAGTACCTGCATTCCCGCATCGCTTCTTTCTCTTTAATGCCTTATTTGGCGCAAGATGGTATTGGTGAATATCGCCTTACCAATGCTTATGGATTGGTGCCGGGGTGGGTGCACACCAATGCCGGCTCGACGCAACTTACTGCACCCGCAGTAACCCGTCTGCGTTTGGTACACCAAGGGGACAATCCGCTATTTCCGAAATTGGCACATGCACTGAAAGCCATGCTCGCCGCTGATCATGTAGCCCTCGATATTGATGTATTAAGTTACGAAGACATGATGCAAGGGAAGTCAGCGAAGAAGGTCGATATTTGGCTTTGTGGGATGAGTTTGGGCAATCAACGCAGCGATGCGATGCTGCCATGGCTGATGAATTTCAATCATATGTCGGTGGCAATGCCTGAGGAAGATTATGCAAAACTGGAAGAGAGCATGATGACGTGGCGCAGGACGCCAAACAAGGTGTTCCCTGCTGAAACCTTGGGTCGAATGATCGTGGAACAACGTCAGATCATTCCCTTATTCCATATCTGGTTAGGTGTGGTGGACGGGCGTGATTTGGAAGATGTTTCTTCAAACAACGTGGGTTGGTTCGATTTTAAATCTGTGTGGAAGAAACCCAGCTTCTAAGCCTTATCCGAATTAGCAAAAATCGGTTTGCACAAGCACAGGCTCCACGCTTAAAACCATGCAAATGCAATATACAGCAAAGCAGGAAGCGTAATAATGGTTAGGAAGTTGCCAAACAACACCATAGAGGCAACTTCATCCGCGCCAGCATCATAACGTTGCGCCAATAAAAAGTTCATCACGGCGGGTGGTAACATGGTGAACAGCACCATCATCCTCATGTGTTCTGAGGGTAAAGGAATGAACGCATAGATGGTTGCAAATGCAATTGCCCCTGTAGCAAGGCTTAGCACAGTGCTTAGCATGCCAATTCTTAAACCACTCCATCGTATCGCGGTAAGCTGAACCCCAAGTGAAAGCAGCATGACAGGTACGGCAGCATTTCCGAGCAACACCATGGCTTCATGAAGTGGCGGCCACACTTTTATGTCTGCGAAATTTGCGGTTAGCGCCAAACACGCAGCGATGAGCAACGGCGTTTTTAATATTGAGAGAAAGCGCTGAGATTGATTGCTTAGAAGCGAAATGCCCACCGTGGTGTGCAGGACAACCGAGACCAGAAACAGCATGATGGCAGGGGCTTCGGCGCTTTGACCAAAGGCATAACCAAACAGAGGAATGGCGAGATTCCCGCTGTTTCGGAACATCTGTGCGGGGCCCCATACGCGAAAAGGCATATTACAGAATTGGGCGAGAACCGCCATGAGCACGCCAGGTAATAGCACAGCGACAACGGCTGCGATGATCAGTGAAGACTGCTCCATGCCAAGCGGCATTACAGACAAAGTAGAGAAAACCAAACATGGCACCATGACATCTATGTTAATTCGATTGATGGGACCCATATCTGGCTTAAACGTTTTCCCTACGATAAACCCTGCCACCACGACGGCAAAAACGGGGAAGAGAATACTAATGACTTTTTCGAGCATCCAAGCCCCGCGTTAAAGAGAAATGACGTTGTAAATCAAAGATACAGTGAGCCTACCGACTTTGTATACACCCAAACAAGATCAAGATGACTGGTCAATGAGAATTCATGCGTTTCATGGGCGGATAAGATGTGATATCACCTCGTCATGTGCGATGTATCTTCGCCGACGTCAGCAGGTGATGAGAACGCGGGATAGATTAGACGCGGGTAAGCGGATAAACCGCTGATAGCATGAGGTATTTAAACAATGGAAGCCCGTCGCGTTGGCGGTGAAAAGGGTGGAATATACGGTGCAGACCATCGTGCAATCGACAATCGTTTTGAAGATCGACCGCAAGAGAGTTTGGCGAATCCACGAGTTTGATCCCTTGCGCAACAAATTCTGGCAGGTGAATAGGCTGATGTCCTAACCACCAACTGGGAATGGATTTACTCGCTGCTGAACGGTCAATCCAATGGTCGGAAATAATGATGAGCCGTTTTTCTTTTTTATCGTTTACGTCCAGTCGATCCAGCATCCAGCAAGTGTCTTTTACCAAACCACGACGACAAGCGACGTTGGCGCTAATTAAGTTGTGCGCAACGATATATATTTGGTGCTCGGGGGAATCAACGCGGAATACCATTTGTTTTAATGAAGACGCATCTTCAAGTTGAACAAAACTCGCAGGAATATCGATATTATCGTATGAGTGGATAAGCCGACGAGACAATGCCTTGCCAAGGTGGCTTTCTTTCATTCCACGGTTATGAATCGTAGGATAATGTTGTTCACAGAAACGTAAACAATCAGACTGAAAGTCACGTAGACTCTGCGAGATAATTTCATCCAGCAAAAACGCCCACTCCAAAAATAAGAACGACTACATAGGGTTGCCTTAAAGTATGGCAAAAATTATGAGAATTCTAGAAATAGTTAACTCAATTAGGAGATATGGGTCAAAATAGGACATTAAGTACGACGAATGGCTGGGCGAATAACGATCCTTTTAATCGATTTCCAACGAACTGCGAGTAATCCCACAGACAATAAAATATAGATCGCAGGTTCAATAAGACCAGATTTCACCGACCAGTAATAGTGAATTGGCACTAATAGCGCAGCGAGATAAACCGTATTGTGCAGTTTCTGCCACTTCGCGCCCATCTTGCGTTGAATGGCACTGGTGGATGTCACCGTTAGCGCCAGCAAAATAAGCCATCCTACTGCACCTACCGTCATGTAAGGGCGAGTGACGATTTCTTCCCACAGAAACGCAAAGTTGAATGCCAAATCCAGCGCGAAGAAGGTTGCCATGTGCAGCGTTGCCCAAACAAAGCTGTAGATGCCGACGACACGGCGACACCTAACCAACATCCCTTGTTTGGCAAATTTTGCGATAGGGCTAATAAGTAGGGCGACCACCAAGGTATTAAGTGCGGCAATGCCAGTAAAGTGCGTAATTCCTTCGACAGGATCTGCCCCAAAACCATTATTAAAGGTCAGCCAGACCAAATTGATGAAGAAACCAAGGCTGATGAGATGCACACCCGCCTTGATACCCCGAATGTGTTTCTGCGTTAATCGCATCAATAATTAGCTCGCAAGTCCATGCCAGAATACAAGCTCGCGACTTCTTCTCCGTAGCCATTAAACATGGCGGTAGGTTTTCTGCGCGAACTGAAGATAGAACCTTCACCAATAAAGCGTTCTGAAGATTGACTCCAACGTGGATGGTCAACTTGCGGGTTCACGTTGGCAAAGAAGCCGTATTCGTGACGCGCCAGTAAGTTCCACGTCGTCGGCGGTTGTGCTTCAAGCAAGTGGATTTTGACCACAGACTTGATGCCTTTGAAGCCATATTTCCAAGGTACAACCAAGCGAACAGGCGCACCATTTTGTGGGGCAAGGGTTTGACCATAGAGACCCACGCTAAGCATGGTCAATGGGTGCATGGCTTCGTCAAGACGCAAGCCCTCTACATACGGATAATCAATACCGCCCCCCACGAACTGCGAGCGCTGCCCCGGCATTTGGTCTGGGTCATACAGGGTTTCGAAGGCGACATATTTTGCACTGCCAAGCGGATCCGCTTCTTTGAGTAATGCTGCAAGGGAGAAGCCAATCCATGGGATGTTCATTGACCAGGCTTCGACACAGCGCATGCGGTATAAACGCTCTTCAAGCGGGAAGCGCTTGAGTAGGTCGTCGTAACCTAAAGTAATAGGGTTGTTGACCAAACCTGTCACTTCAAGTTTCCAAGGGTCAACCTTGAACCCTTGGCTGTTCTCAACCGGGTCACCTTTCCCCGTACCAAACTCGTAGAAGTTATTGTAATTCAACACTTTGGTTTCTGGCGTTAGCTCAATGCCTGCGCCATAGGCGTTGTTCTTAGGGGCGACGATTGGAGAGCGCTGAAAAATAGCACTTGATTCGCTTTTCTTGTCATCGCCGCCGAAGATATCAAAAATACTGGCTTGGCTCTGTGCTGCAAAAGGCAATCCAGCAGTAACAATACCCAGCTTTTTTAGAATCTCACGGCGCGATTTATAAACCGACTCTGGCGTCAGGTCGCTTTCCTTTAGCTCAGATTTTTTCGTTCTACGGATCAACATGCCCGCTATCTCCTCAAACTAGATGCATCCAACACACCCGCAACTGCAGGTTGCTTGGGTATAGACCTATTAAACGTTGTTTTTCTTTCATTAGTTTATGTCTATTACGAGTAAATGATTGTTTTGTCGCGTTGAACATGGTGTTCAATACCAAACATTGGACGATCAACCGCTTAGACCCAAACGACTTATGAATTGGCGCATCTACAGGCCGTTTGGGTATACGTTTGAAATTGCACCTAGGCTTGAATGCGCGTTAGACCATTGGAATTGAGGCATTGATGGTAAATTGACTGCATGACGCTGGTTTAACCTAGACCCGCAAGGTAAAGTGATTCGGCTGATTCTCGACGAATGATATAGCGCATTTTAAGCATCAGACTTGTTGGCTCGCATTTTTTTGCTGACGGTGAATTTTTAGATATGGATAGAGTAATGAAAAGGGTTCTTCTTTTACTGGCACTGGCTTCGCCAATGTCCACAATGGCCGCTCAAGGGTTTTCGGCTGGCGTATTTTTGGGTACGCCGATGTCTGGGGTGACAGTGTCACAAGATGCCATTCGATTGTCATTCGGCATTGAAGAAACAGGCGTCGCGATTGATGGGCTTTGGAACCTTGGCGATTGGTTAGCAAGACCTGAATTTGCGCCAATCTATGGTTATACGGGCTTTCAATGGGTAGACGATGAACACCATGAATGGGGGCCTCGTGCAGGGTTGGGCTTGGCGGTTCCATTGGGCCACGGTAATGTGGAACTATACGGAGAAGCGGGTTCAACTTGGTATTGGCAGGAAGAATCAGATTTCGAATTTGAAGGCTCATTGGGCGTTCGTATGTATTTTTAAAGGTAGGATGTTTTTCCACCGATCCTAAAAGAGCACCGAGAGGTGCTCTTCACGTTTTGTGTCATTCACAAGAATTGCGTACCGATTTACCCACTCTCCCGAAATGTTAGGCACGAGCAAAGGTCGTATTGCGTGATATCTTTAATACAGAGAAACACCACGGACAACGAACAAAGAGATTTCAGTTAGATGAAAAGCTTTAGATTACTGCTTGCGATGACGTTCAGTGCATTGCTTGTCACCAACGCGCAAGCGACACAATACGCTTGGCCCGAGGCAAATACGCGTTTGGTTGGGGAAAACCCTGTGCATGTCGTTCAACAGGGCGAGCATCTAGAAAAGATTGCTAAACAGTACAATGTTGGCTTTCTCGCGCTTTTATCTGCTAACCCAGGTGTTGACCCATACCTTCCAAAAGCGGGCACATTTGTCACGATTCCCCAACAGCTTTTGCTTCCCGACGTCGACTATGACGGCATCGTGATCAACCTTGCTGAGTTACGTTTGTATTACTTTGATAAAGCCGCGAAGGAAATGTTCATCTTTCCCATTGGGATTGGCCGAATTGGTCGCGATACACCGATCATGACGACCAAAATCAGCCAGAAGCGTGAAAACCCAACATGGACACCGCCACAAAGTATTCGCAAAGAGTATTTGGAAACGAAAAACATTGTGTTGCCGGACGTCGTGCCTGCCGGACCTGAGAATCCGTTAGGCCTGCATGCGTTGCGCTTAGCGTATGGTACGGGAACGTATTTGATTCACGGTACCAACAAAGATTTTGGTATTGGGCTTAGAGTAAGCTCTGGGTGTATTCGCATGCGCCCCTCAGACATTGCGTGGTTGTTCAATCGCGTCAGTGTGGGTGAGAAAGTGCGTGTGATTAACCAGCCAGTAAAAACGAGCTTCGAGCCAGATGGCGCTGTGTACGTTGAAGTGCATCGTCCATTGTCCGCTGACGAATCTCAAGCAGGACAGCGTTTGTTGACGCAGCCTGATGAGCGTGTTTCTACATGGTTGACGTCAAACCACATGAATGAGCGTCGTTACCGTGCAGCCTTGGCAATCCAATCGGGTATGCCTATCGAAATGGGACAACAAATTCTCGCTGACAACGACATTTAATCGGTCGTTGGACTCCCTTAATAAACGCGTTGTTCGCATGACGAGCAGCGTGTTTTTCTTTTCCGTGACGCCGCTTTCTGCGTTCTGCTTCTTACTTTTCATCGTCGCCGCAAGGTTCTAGTGCTTTGAATTCACCGTGCATGCACACTAGGTCGAGTATCGTATTCTCATCTCATGACCGATGAAGTGTTCCGAGCCAATCTAGAAAAACTAAGACTGATGTCTTGATCTGAAATCAATGGAAATGGAAGCGAAGAGTAACGGCTCGTGGCGTTGAGGTTGAGGGAGGTTTACGTGGCGTATAAATAGCTGCGGCACCCGAAGGTGCCGCAGAATCATAGGGGGTGTTACTTGCTAAATCTTACTTAGTGTAAGACTGAGCCATGTTGTCGATACGCTCGTTAGCGCGTGCTGCTTCGTCATAAGAAAGCGCTGACGCCGCTGCTACATCTGATACATCGCCTTGTAGAGCTGAAACCTGGTTAGATAGAGAATCTACTTTAGACGAAAGATCAGCAACACTCTGCTCTAGTGATGAGCTGCCTGAACAACCTACCAATACTGCACTAGAAGCGATTGCCGCTAAAGTTAGAAGACGCATTTTCATAGTCAAAACCTCATTGTTTTTGTTTAGATGCCGAAC
Source organism: Enterovibrio baiacu (assembly GCF_004120195.1). Lineage (GTDB taxonomy): Bacteria > Pseudomonadota > Gammaproteobacteria > Enterobacterales > Vibrionaceae > Enterovibrio > Enterovibrio baiacui. The sequence continues at coordinate 28,982 of NZ_SCHN01000005.1, forward strand.
TGCTTTTTACCTGTTTAACAACTGGCTGCAGTTTAACAATAGACCGCGATTGTCTATTCTGCCGCCTTAGGTAGACATCGGTGCGACTCATTTTTGATACAGCACAAAAACTAAGCCTGATGTCAGCCTAAAAGTTTAGAATTTTAGGAGTTTAGTGGTGATCTTTCTTTTTGTGCTTATGCATCTTACTCACCATAATCTTCTTTACGGGTATGTTTTGGTTGATTTTTGACCCGTCTGAAAACATCAAAGAGAGCGATACTTCGTCGCCTTCTTTCATTGGCGAGGTCAAATCAAAAAACATGACGTGCAAACCACCCGGTTCCAATACCACTTTGCCATTGGCTGGCACTTCAATCTCTTTCACTTGACGCATTTTCATCATGCCGTCATGCATTTCGTGATTATGCAACTCGACCTTGCCTGCAGCAGGGGATGTCGCGCTAATCAGTGAAATATCGTTGTTCGTCGAGTTCTCGATGGTCATGAACGCTGCGCTGTTCGGGGCACTTGGTGGCATCGCACGTGCGTAAGCGTCATGAATATCAACACTTGCAAATGCTGAGAGTGAAGCGAAGCTCAGTGTTAACCCGAGTAGCGAAGAACGATATTTCATTAAGTGACTCCGTTTGTATGTCAATAATAGCGATAAAAATGAAGAATGTAGGCTAAATTTCGTCACTATTTTTGGTTATTGTGTTTGCGTTTTTGTTGTGAGTCGAGAAATGGCATCAGACACCATATTTGGATTGAGTGTGTGAGGCACTTTCTCTAGCAAATTCCCGTTTGGCGCTAGGAAGTAAAAGTAGGAGCTGTGGTCAACGGCATACTCCATTGCTGAATCTTCAAGCGCTGAAATCTGGTAAAGCACGCCATACTTTTTAGCGAGCGCATCAATCGCATCTTGTGAGCCGCTGCTGCCTTCAATGCGCGGGTGAAAGTAGCCCGCATATTCTTGTGCGGCATCGCCATCATCGCGTTCAGGATCCAGCGTGACGAAAACAGGGCGAACTTTATCGAGTGTTTCATCGGGCAGTGATTTAAGCGCGGCAGAAAGGATAGCCAAAGATGTTGGGCAAACGTCGGGGCAATGCGTATAGCCAAAGTAAACCACACGTACGCGTTCATCGGCATTATCGAAAAGGTTGATGGTGTCCTGTCCACTTTGAAGCAACCCAAGATTGACGTTGGAAGAGGCAACAGGTTCATCTGCTGCGTTCTGTTCAACGAAATAACGGGCTCCGAGTCCGGCGAGTAGCGCCGTGGCGAGCACAAGGATCTTTATCTTCATCGCACCATTCTTACGTCAATGGGAAGAGAAATAGACTTATCAGGGCTGCTAATGGTGCCTCGCCATGTCATTTCTGCATCCATGCAAATTGGCAACATCACATCACCTTGAAATTGGTTTTTGTTGGTTTTCGCCAACTTTAACTTGTAGATACCCATGTTCATTTCTACACCCTCAAGCTCAACGAGCAAGTAGGGCGCTTCGCTTTCCGTGTTCACACTCAGCGTGGAAGGCACAAGCGGTTCTACGGTGTCATTTTCCAAGGTCGCCGTAGCATTGGTGAAATCACAGGCTGTGGTGCTTAATACGCAATCTGATGCGATGTCGTTTTGTTCATTTGCAGAGGCAAACAAAAAGCTGTCTGCAAAAAAGTAACCAATCCAAACACATGCAAAGAGAGAAAATACACTGACAAAACGGCGAAGAGGGTGTTGCGAACTTTTCATTAGGTGATGTTTTAGTAGTGAATACATCAAAAAGCTTACCACCAATTGTTATAAATCTGTGTGAGGGATGTCTTGAAATTTCGCCTATAAAAAAGGGCCGCATTACGCAGCCCTAGGTGTTTGGTTGAATAGTGAACAATTAGTCAGCGAGTTTCTCAGAAACCTTCTCTAATCCAATCACGATACCAAAGCCAATAATCATCATTACAATGGCGATCATCAGTTGAGAAGGTTGACCGGTTGCTGCTTCAAACGCAGAAGGGGAAAGCACTTTTTCCACCAATGGCACTTTCTCGCCCGAGGAATTGATGCGGAAGCTAATGGCTTCTTTCCACGGCCATACTTTACCCAGCGCGCCAATCAAAAGACCGGTTAGGAAGGCAATGGTCAGGCTGCGATAGTTATTTAGAAGCCAAGACAGCACATGAGAGAAAGAGAGAATACCGACCACGCAGCCGAGCGCAAACAGCGCAAGGATAGGCAAATTAAAGCTCTTCACTGCATCGAGCACGGGTGCATACATACCAAGAAGAAGCAGAATGAAGCTGCCTGAAATGCCTGGCAGGATCATGGCGCAGATAGCGATTGAACCTGCAATGAACACCGTCAGCATGCTGAATTCAAGCGTAATAGGGTTTGCAACGGTAATGCCGTAGGCAAATACGGCCCCGCCGATTGCCAATGCGATTTCACCGATTGCCCAGCGATCGACTTGTTTAATCATGTGAATGGCAGATGCCACGATCAAACCGAAGAAGAATGCCCAAATGATGACAGGGTGTTCAGTGAGTGCGTAAGAAACCGCTTTTGCGAGCGTGAGAATCGCCGTCAAAATACCCGCCAGCAAAGAACATAAAAATGTGCCGTTAACGTGTGTCCAAACAGCTGCGAAGCCTTCTTTGCGCCATTTGGAAAACAGCGATGGGTTTACACGGCGAATGCTTTCTAGCAGCGTGTCGTAGATACCGGTGATGAATGCGATGGTACCGCCTGAAACACCAGGGACAACGTCTGCTGCACCCATGGCCATACCTTTGAAAAAGGTGAGAATATTTTGCTTCATGAATAGTTAATTTCTGCTGTTGAGAGAAAATTGCGCGTCATTATATACACAAACAACTTCAAGATGCTTGTTTAACAAAACTCGCCCTATGGGTACCTCTGAATCCTGCATCTTTAGGGGGTTGGGTATAACGTGTTTAGCACTAAAGGGGTTGAACAACGTGCTGTGTTCAGTGTCCGAGTAGCCATGCGTAGGCATGAGCCAGTTTCTTTTTACCGTCGAACCATATGGGATCTCCATGTACAGGCAATATGTGCTCAAACGGCCATGTTAAGATTTCTTGGAGTGACCATCGAAGCAGATTTCGTTCTTTCACGGACATTTGGTGATAGAAAGGAATGGCCGCTTCATTGTGGCAACCCAACAGCTTTCCCGCCAATTGTCGGCCCAGTGATCCTTCGTTTAACCAAAGAATACTCTCTCCAAAGAGTAATGTTTTACTCAAAGGGTCACAAAAAACGACGTCTTCGCTGCAATCATTGCCGCGCATGATGGTTTGATAGAGTTGTCCTTTCCAGCGAGGTGAGGTGGTCGAGTTTAATGTGCCATCAAAGCCAATGTCTGTTCGAACGGATGCGAGGCCAGGTGCGGAGTAAAAGTACGCATCGGGGTAAGCAAGCCACCAATCGGACAATGCAGCATGAAGGTGGTTATTAACGGTAGTGATGATGCTGACAGTGCCCAGTTTCGCGATGTGTTGACGAATGTCTTCTGTCAATGTGGTGGGGTTGTGAATGAGCAACTCGCCGTTGTCCAAACGAACAATCATCATTCGCTGGCCAATATTCACGCCGAAGCAACGGTAATCATCAGATTGATACCAAAGGCGGTTAGCTTGCCACTCGATCATGTGTATTCATCCGTGATTAACCTTGTTGTTCGATAAATATCAAAAATTGTACGATCCACAAAGAGAATCTTTTCGCTCCCCAAAAGCAAAAAGCTTTATGGAGACGATCTGCACGTTTCTTCCACAACGCGATGCAACGTTCTTTACCGATAATTTTGTTGGTGAGAGGTGTGTTGTTCGAATAACTTGAATGACTTGTTCTTATCTCGGTGGTGTTGTCTCTCTGCGCTCCTTCGTAAACTGGGTGCAACTAAGGAGAGAACAATGACAACAAGAAATGTAACTCGCATCATTCGCTCACATGCTTCTAAAGACGGTGACGGTGTAAAAATTAACCGAGTACATGGCTTTAACGATGCAAAGTTCAGCCCGTTCTTATTGGTCGATGAGCTGAAAAGCGAAAATCCTGATGATTATATTGGCGGTTTTCCACCGCACCCACACCGTGGTATTGAAACACTGACCTACATGCTGACAGGCCATTTCCAACACCGTGACCACATGGGCAATGTGGGCGAATTGAAAACAGGTGGCGCACAATGGATGTCTGCGGGTAAAGGCGTGATCCACAGTGAAATGCCAATCATGAGCGAAGGTGGTCTGCATGGTTTCCAGATTTGGATTAACTTGCCTGCCGCCAAGAAAATGAACCCCGCGCAGTACCATGATTTTCAGACAGAAGAGATCAATGAGTACGGTTCAAACAAGAACTTGCTTCGTGTGATTTCAGGCAACCTCACCGAAAACGGTGATGCGCTAACAGGTCCGCTTCAAAAAACGGGCGTTGAAACTGTCGTCGCTGATTGGCGCGCGAATGAAGGTGAAACGCGCAGATTGAATATATCAGAACGCTATCAAGTGAACCTGTTTGTTTATCGCGGTGATATTGATGTTGAAGGTACGACGGTGCCTCAAGGGCATTTTGCACAGCTTTCTGCAGGTGAGACCATTTCTCTCACAGCGCAGAAAAAAGCGGGTGTGTTGATTCTGGCAGGTGAACCCATCAACGAACCTGTGGTGCATTATGGCCCGTTCGTCATGAATACTATGGAGGAAATTAACCAAGCCATGCGTGATTATGAAAACGGCGTGCTGACGGATTAAGTCAGCCTAAACACCCTATCAACAGCGTAAAATCGTAAAGAGGAGCTTGGCTCCTCTTTTTGTTGGGATGCAAGTGCCTTCACATCTAGGGCGCAAAAGCCAAACAAAACGTTGAATGTTTTCGGGTCATTTGTTTAATTTGAATAAGACATGACCCAAAAAGAGAGAATTCAAGCGTGCTGATAGTTATCGCGCAGGCAGTTGAAACGGTTTTACTGGTCTCTGGCATTGTGATGCTGGTGCGCTGTGCGTTTCAATATGCGGCGAGAACGGACAATTGGCATCAAGTGAATGTGGTTCTTTTTCGTGTTCGAAGCCTTTCAAATGACGAGTTGAAGTGGTGGTATGCTGCCATGATCAGTTTGTCCCTCGGGTTGATGATTAAAGTACTGATGCTTTTTCTTGCGCATTGATTCACCCATCAAGCTAATGTCTCCCTGCAATCAAACGGTTTAACTAAAATGTGATGTATGTGAACGAGGCTTAGATTCTGATACCATCTCGTTTTGTGCACTGCATCAAAGGGAATCATGCCTAAAGTCACTCATTTCACGCTCTCAATTGCACACATCAACGATACGCACTCCCATTTTGAGCCAACACCTGTTTCGCTGTCTGTAAAAGGGCAGGAAAAGCGTGTCTATGCGACAAGCGGCGGTTTTGCACGTATCAAAACGGTGGCAACACAATTCCGTGAAAATGCTGAACGCGATGGGAATGCGTTTTTATTCCTACATGCTGGGGACTGCTTTCAAGGCACCTTGTACTACAACCTTTTTAAAGGCGATGCCAACGCCAAACTGCTGAACATGCTTGATCTCGATGCCATGGCGTTGGGGAATCATGAATTAGATTTGGGCAACGCCGCGGTATCTAAATTCCTTGATCACATCTCCTTCCCATTGCTGGCTGGCAACTGGGATTTAAGCCAAGAAATTCAGGACAAGCCTTGCCCGCTAAAGGGAAAGCCCTTGTTGTATGACTTCGATACACAAGAACAGCGCGCGAAAGTGCTGGTGAAAACGTTCGGCGATCATCAAGTGGCTATATTTGGTGTCTCTATTGATAAAATGGCACAAATCGCCATGCCGGATGCTGATACGCCTTTCCTCGAATCAAAAATGGTGGTGTTGAATACCCTTGCCTACATTCGCAACACCTTAGGGATACGCAATATCGTTCTGCTTAGCCACCTTGGGTATGACCAAGATTTGAAAATGGCGGAAGAAGTAGAGGGCCTCTCCGTGATTGTGGGTGGGCACAGCCATGTCTTACAGGGGGATTTCAGTAATGTCGGTTTGGGCAATTCTGAGCCTTATGGCCGTAAGATTAACAACACGCTGGTGGTACAAGCGGGGTGTCATGCTTTAGCCATTGGCAAGCTTGATGTCACATTAGACAGTGATGGTCATGTTTTGTCGCACACGGGTGATAACTACTTGATGCTCGGCCGTGGTTTGGCGTTGGATGCCTCTTGGGATATGGCGCTTGATGAGCATGATTTTGATGCGGCAAAGACTTATCTTGCTGAACAATCGAATGTTTTACACTGTCGTGGTGACAAAGAGGTGAAAGCTTTACTGAACACGGAGTACCGTCCAGCCGTCTTAGCTATGCGCAGTGACGTTGTCACTAAATTGACTGATCGACTCCGCCATATTCGTGTCCCTGACGAAAAAGGACCGAGCCAAATTGCGCCGCTGGTCTGCGAAGGTTTGCTTTATTCCGCCAATATCCGTGGTCATGGGGTGGATTTCGCCATTCACAATGCTGGCGGTGTGCGTGTGTCGCTTGAAGCAGGAAAACTTACCGCGGCAGATGTTGCTGGGCGACTGTTGCCGTTCGCCATCGATTTGATGGTGTATGAACCAACGGGCGCGCAGGTCAAAGCCGCTTTAGAAGGGGCGATCAATAACGCGACCAACAACGGCGTTGAAGGGACGGGCGATGGCAGTTTCCCTTATACCGCTGGGTTGCGGTATACCTATGAATGCAACATGCCAGAAGGTCAGCGAATCACTCAGCTTCAATACCAGCTTGTGTCTGGGGAATGGCTCGATGTAGCGTTAGAGAAAACCTACCGTGCCGTGTCGTCTGCCTACACATCGCAAGGAAAGGAAGGGTATGACGCCTTGAAGAACCTCGGTTCTCAGCCTGTGTCTATTGGCGTTATTTTGTCGGACAGTTTTATTGAATATGCCCGCGCCAATGACAATCTACGTGCGCCTAAAGAAACGCTTCAACACTACGTGCCTTGTGCTGAATCGAACTGAGCACTGAATGCTTCCATTAATACCTAAGATTACGGAACTGACTTCTCCGTAATCTTAAAACCATCTATTGCTTTACTTTCCCCATTGAACACTTCTCGCGCAATGTGTGCCCGCTTTTTGCATATAAGAACGTAGAGGAACAAATCGGCGAATATTTGCCGCTCAACGCGACGTGTTCATGCAGTGTCAATCATTCCTCCGAAAACCTAATTAACGGCCGCATCATCGGAAAATGTTTCACGGGTGTTGGAAAACGTAAAGTTTCTTCGTGGCATGCCGATATCAAAAACAGGCTTTCCTTAGGGGGATACTATGGTGGAAAAGCGTGATTGGTTAGATTTTGGATTAATTGCCTTTTGGATCGTTGCTTGGGCGTCGCTCGTTTACTTCGTTCCAGCCACTGGCATGTGAAGATGCTCCCGCCTCGCTACGTGCAGGCGGGCCTTCTTATTGCTCGATAAAGCAAGCGTTTCTATCAACTTGCATCGTTAGGTGCGTTGTAGCTTTTGATGTCGTTTAAGCAGAAAGCGAATAACGATAGGCTGCATATAAGTAGGTAGCTGTAATGCACCGATAAGTGGCAGATAAAGTGGCCCCAGGAATGCGCCCGCCACGGAATAGGTCAGTAACACATTCCTGTTTCCTGCAGTAATCGCAGCGACAAATGCCTCTTCCTTTCCATGCTTTCGATAACAAACAAATCCCACGATGAAAAACAGTACGCAAATTGCTAATGCGAGAAAGAACATCGCAATGGCAAATTCGCGATCACTGTTCCACAGCCATCGATATTGACCTGCCAGTCCAAACGGAAAACTGAAAACCAAAAGCACCGTAAATTGCGCCAACTTGCCATGAACACGCGTAAGGCGGTCTTTCGACACGTTTTTGTGTATCAGGAAAGACAACCCCATTGGGCCGAAGATGAACACCGCCAACCGAAGACAATAGCTTTTCATATCAAGCGCGAAGTTGTCGCCGCTGAACAACGTCAGATTGACATAAAGGATCACGGGCATCATGAGGGTGCTGGCAATGGTAAATGCCATTGCTTTCAGCGGCTCAAAGCCCATGGAACGAACAATGGCTGGGGTGGCGAAGAGGCTGCCCGTGGCACATACGGCGGTGAGTGCAAGCAATAACGCTGAACTTGCATTGAAGACGAGCGCGATACTCGCCACGATCACTGTTGTGACGCCACCATGCAAGAGGGCATAAAGCCACGCCTCTTTTTTAAATAAAGCTTTAACGAGAAGAGGTTGATCGATACCTATGAGGGTAAACAGCATTAGAACAAACAATATGTAGGGCAGAAAAGGCAACGCAGCTTGAGATAAATCCGGAAGTAAAAAGCCGAACACTGCTGCCAATGCGAGAAGGGAGGATGAATGTTTACTCAGAAATGCTAACAAAGAAGCCTCAGAAGGAATCGTTAAAGCCAAATGCTATCAAATTGTAATCAGTATGATAAATAAAAATTAATAATGTCTCATTGGGCGAAATTTGGGTGAGAAATTCTGTTTATACAGGTAAGTATGTAGATTGCGTGTATCTGAAATATTCATTCGCATTAGATAATCTAATTCAAAGTCGAAAAAATAGTCATTATGAACAATGCGATTAAATGACTAGAATTTGCACAGTAAAGTCAATCACATAGCGAGCATAAAATGACACAGGCAGTTGATTTCGGTCACGTTGTTACTTCTGTTGATAACTCTCAAAAAAGCTATGCGGTTTCTCTCAAAGGATTGTTTGCCCATGCAATGGATATTTTGCAAACACGTCAAGTAAACAAAACGTTGCTTTCAACGTCTGATTTACCAGATCACATCAAGCGTGACATCGGGCTGATCCGCTAGGTTTATTGAAGACCTATCATCGATAAAAGCGTTGGTTTTTAACCAGCGCTTTTTTGTACTTGTTGAATATTTAAGTGACGCTGTCACTTGCATCTCAAACCTACTTATCCCTCTCTATTCTTAGACTTTTATGGTCTATCATATTGATTAACTATTCTCATCCACGTCACGCTCACCGCCTATTTCCTTTATTGAACAAATAATTATGTCGTTGAGTGATGGCATTTAGTCATGATTAAACATCATGCGGAAAGAGGCTAGACAAGGCGTTCTCAGTTCGTCACTATGATTCAAAGACAACAAAAAAGAGTGATTTAACGTGGGTCTATTTAATTGGTTGTTTGGTAGCAATGAACAAGGGAAAAGTGCTGTTGAGCCAACTGAGTACAAAGGCTACCTCATTTACCCAGAGCCAAAAGCAGAAGGCGGACAGTTTCGAATTGCTGGACGTATATGCAAAGAGATGGATGGCGAAATAAAGGAGCATATTTTCATTCGCTCAGACTTACTTCCAGGTGAAGAAAGCGCGAAAGATCTCATGCTTCAAAAAGCCCACACGTTTATCGATCAAATGGGCGACAGAATGTTTGGCTAACTGACCGAGATCAAAGCAAAATTTCGCAATTTCGGTCAAAAAATAGCCCTAGAAAAACGCTTGATTGATCTTGTTCGGAACGATGAAAGCGTGTTTTTACGCTAAATGAGCCTTTAATCAATAGCTTGAAACAGAAAAGTTATGAGAGGTCTGACCTCTGTCCATGGCTGAATTACGTTATTTTCTTACTAAAACTCGTTAGTATGGCTTTAAATCTCGTTTGATCATTGATTGTTTTAGTATTTTTCCTACATATATCTTGATTGAGCGCTTTGAGTGCATTACAAACAATTTACTTACACTGCCAATAGTCAGGGATTAACTATGCAAATTGGTGTACCAAAAGAAATACTTGCGCATGAAACGCGAGTTGCTGCCACACCGAAAACGGTCGAGCAGCTATTAAAAATGGGCTTCGACGTTGTCGTCGAGCGCGATGCAGGTCTGCTTGCCAGTTTTGACAATACTGCTTTTGAACAAGCAGGTGCCAAAGTGGTTGATGCCGAATCCGTTTGGCAATCAGACATCATTTTCAAAGTTAATGCCCCTGCTGAGGTAGAAGGGAATAACGAGTTTGAGAGCCTAAAAGAAGGCACAACACTTGTTAGTTTCATTTGGCCTGCGCAAAACGAAGCATTGATGGAAAAGCTTGCAGCGAAAAATATCAATGTGTTGGCGATGGATGCGGTTCCACGTATTTCACGCGCACAAGCCTTGGATGCATTGAGCTCAATGGCAAACATCGCGGGTTACCGTGCTGTTGTTGAAGCTGCTCATGAGTTTGGCCGTTTCTTTACGGGCCAAATTACGGCGGCAGGTAAAGTCCCACCAGCGAAAGTCTTCGTTGCGGGCGCAGGTGTTGCTGGCCTTGCGGCTATCGGTGCTGCGGGTAGCCTAGGTGCTATTGTTCGCGCATTCGACGTTCGTCCTGAAGTAAAAGAGCAGGTCGAAAGTATGGGTGCTGACTTCCTTCAAGTGGCTTTTGAAGAGCAAGCAGGAAGCGGTGACGGTTATGCGAAAGAAATGTCTGATGACTTTAATCGCAAAGCTGCTGAGCTATACGCCGAGCAAGCGAAAGACGTTGATATCATCATCACGACCGCACTGATTCCAGGTCGTCCAGCACCTAAACTGATCACCAAAGAAATGGTCGACTCAATGAAGTCGGGCAGTGTGATCGTTGACTTGGCCGCGGCAAATGGCGGTAACTGTGAATACACAGAAGCCGACAAAGTTGTGCTAACGGACAACGGCGTAAAAATCATCGGTTATACCGACATGGTTGGTCGTCTTCCTACCCAATCTTCACAACTCTACGGTACTAACCTCGTTAACTTGATGAAGCTGCTTTGCAAAGAAAAAGACGGCAACATCGACATCGACTTTGAAGATGTTGTGTTACGTGGCGTTACCGTGATCAAAGAGGGCGAGGTCACTTGGCCAGCGCCACCAATTCAAGTTTCTGCACAACCGCAGGCGAAGCCAAAAGCACAACCTGCCGCAAAAGTTGAGAAAGTTGAAGAACCTACGTCTCCAGTGAAAAAAGTCGTCGGCCTTGCTGCGGCTGTGGGTGCATTTGCTTGGGTTGCTTCTATTGCGCCAGCTGCATTCTTGTCTCACTTCACCGTATTTATCCTTGCTTGTGTGATTGGTTATTACGTGGTTTGGAACGTAACACATGCGCTTCATACGCCTTTGATGTCAGTAACGAATGCAATTTCCGGCATTATCGTTGTTGGTGCACTTCTTCAAATTGGTCAAGGCAACGGGGTGGTTTCCTTCCTCGCGTTTATTGCCGTTTTGATTGCGAGCATCAATATCTTTGGCGGTTTCACAGTCACCAAGCGCATGCTTGAAATGTTCCGTAGAGATAAGTAGGAGTAGCCGATAATGTCTGAAGGTTTAACACAAGCGGCATATATTGTAGCTGCTCTCTTTTTCATCTTGAGTTTGGCAGGTCTGTCAAAACAAGAGTCTGCGCGTACTGGTAACTACTTCGGTATTGCAGGTATGGCGATTGCTCTGATTGCGACCATTTTTGGTCCTGACGCACAAGGCATCGCGTGGATCATCGTTGCAATGGTAATTGGTGGTGGTATCGGTATTTACTACGCAAAACGCGTGGAAATGACCGAAATGCCAGAACTGGTTGCTGTGCTTCATAGCTTCGTAGGTTTGGCGGCGGTATTGGTAGGCTACAACAGCTTTATCGAGCCACCAGCAATGAACCTTGCGAACCCTGCTGAAATGCATGCTGCGCATGTCATCCACATGGTTGAAGTGTTCTTGGGCGTGTTCATCGGTGCGGTGACCTTTACGGGTTCAATCGTTGCATTTGGTAAACTGCGCGGCATCATCTCTTCGTCTGCACTGAACATTCCACATAAGCATAAGTGGAACCTTGCTGCGATCTTAGTCTCAACGGCACTCATGATTTACTTCGTGAAAGCAGACGGCAGCATGTTTGCTCTGATTGTGATGACATTGATTGCGTTCGCATTTGGCTATCACTTAGTGGCCTCAATCGGTGGTGCAGATATGCCAGTGGTTGTGTCGATGCTGAACTCATACTCGGGTTGGGCAGCGGCAGCAGCGGGTTTCATGCTGGCAAACGATCTTCTGATTGTAACTGGTGCGTTGGTCGGTTCTTCAGGTGCGATTCTGTCTTACATCATGTGTAAAGCAATGAACCGTTCTTTCATCAGTGTTATCGCCGGTGGCTTCGGTCAAACCGTATCGGTATCAAGTGACGAAGAAGAAGGTGAGCACCGTGAAGTGAGCGCTGAAGACGTAGCAGAAATGCTGAAAGATTCTCGCTCAGTCATCATCACTCCAGGATACGGCATGGCGGTTGCGCAAGCGCAATACCCAGTGCACGAAATCACTGAGAAACTGCGTGCGAAAGGTATCGACGTTCGTTTTGGTATTCACCCAGTAGCGGGTCGTCTACCTGGTCACATGAACGTGCTTCTGGCAGAAGCGAAAGTACCGTATGACATCGTTCTAGAAATGGACGAGATCAACGAAGACTTCCCTGAGACAGACACTGTGCTTGTTATTGGCGCGAACGACACGGTTAACCCAGCAGCGATGGAAGATCCAAACAGCCCAATCGCGGGTATGCCTGTCCTTGAAGTGTGGAATGCGAAAAACGTTATCGTCTTTAAGCGTTCAATGAACACAGGTTACGCGGGTGTTCAAAACCCACTGTTCTTTAAAGAGAACACAGCGATGTTGTTCGGCGATGCAAAAGCATCGGTAGATGCGATTTCTAAAGCAATCTAATCTGCTTATAACGCAAAACATACATCATTGACGAGAAAGCCAGCATCTTGCTGGCTTTTTTTTATGCAAACGTCAGCAATGGTATCGCTCTCTTACAAAATGCTGACATTTCAAAATGTTTTGGTGCTAATCTCACGCTATGCGAATGTTTCTTCTTACCTTTCTTCTCTCTGTTAGCGGTTTTGCGATGGCAGAGGCGTCTTTCCCTGAACAGCTAAATGCGTTCAGAGCATCGCTATTGGAAGAAAACCCCGTCGCTAGTTACGAACTCAATGCCATTCATAGCGAATACCCCAAAGCACTGTTGGTGCCAGACAGTCTTCTTCCTCAGTCGGCGTCATACCCGCTCAAAGATTTGAAGCGCCTTTATCAAGCATCTGAGAAGTGTCAGGGGCCTTGGCCGGTGAGCCCGCTTGTTACCGATCCTTTGGTTTTTACTCGGGCGTTGTGCTTCAACACGCGCCTTCCTCCAGTCTGGTTTTCGCGTTCTAATTTAATCCATCCCGGCGGCGGTAGTTACGCCGCTAAGTTCGTCGAAAAATATCCGGATGTGCGTGATGATCTATTACGTTTCTTTCATATCAAGGAACGTTTATTATCCCCGCCAGACACATTGCTCGGACGTTTACAAAGGATGTCTGAAAATGGCATCAATGCATTGAATGGCGGCGCAGAATTCATACTCTCTGGTGACGAATTGTGGGTTCGCCAAGGTAGTGACTATGAGATCTATTCCGCTGAAGAGTGGTTAGCGCCACTTGGACGTGCAGATTTGTTGATAGCATCGACAGGATCTGAAAATTACTGCTTATCGCGTATCGGTAATGTTTGTTGGAATATCGAGCGTGCCCCTTCTTATTGGTCGCAGCTTGTTTTAGGGCTAGGTGCGATTAACTTAGTCTGGTTTGGTGTTTGGGTATTTAACCGTTGGGCGATCAAACGACGCTTGATGCAAGAGCGTATGTTGGTGTTGCAGATCTTAACGCATGAATTGCGTACACCGATTGCGAGCTTGTCGATGACGGTTGAAGGCTTTCGTCGAAAATTCGATAGTCTCCCAGAACCTTTGTATGATGAATTCCGACGCCTATGTGAAGATTCGATGCGATTGAAGCAACTTGCTGAAGCCAGTAAGGATTATCTTCAATCGAATCAACAGCAACTTTATCGCGAACACATTCCTTCCTATGTGGAATGGCTTTCTTTCATTTGTGAAGAGCGAGAAGTTGAATTGATAGTGGGAGAGGACGCTGAAATCGCGGTCAATGTGTATTGGCTAACGACCTCTCTCGACAACTTGATAAGTAACGCCAAGAAATACGGTATTGCACCGGTTAACGTCATGGCGGAAATCAATGGCGGTCTCCTGACAATCAAAGTGCAGGATCAAGGACAGTTATCCGCAAAAGACTGGAAGACAATAAGAAAACCGTTTGTGAGTGAAAAAGGCCTCGGCCTTGGCCTCACGATCGTTGAATCAATGATTGATAGGATGGGGGGTCGATTAACCTTAGTTGGACCGCCTACCACGTTTATTCTGGAGATACCTTGTGACCCAAACGACACTGCTGCTCGTTGAGGATGACGCAAACTTAGCAGATGGCCTATTGGCGAGTCTGGAGCAAAATGGCTACAAATGTTTATACGCTGACTGTGCTGAAAAAGTGGAAGCTTTGTGGGCAGATGCGGACTTAGTGGTACTTGATCGCCAATTGCCTGAAGGCGATTCAATGGATTGGCTTCCTAACTGGAAAAAGATCAAAGACGTTCCAATTATCATGCTGACAGCCATGGTATCTGTACGTGATCGCGTTGGCGGTTTGGATTCAGGCGCGACAGATTACATGACCAAACCCTTTGCTGAGGCTGAGTTGCTTGCGCGTATTCGTGTGCATTTACGTCGCCCAGTGACGGAAGGCGATAGCGTGTCTGAAGATGACATCATCGTTGGTACTTTGCGCATTAACATGGCACAACGCAGTGTGATTTGTTCGGGCAGTGAAGTGATCTTAACCCGTACAGAGTTTGACCTCTTGGCTTTCTTGGCGAAAAACGCAGGACGTGTATTCACGCGTGATGAATTGCTTGATCAAGTGTGGGGTTACAACCATTACCCAACAACGCGAACGGTCGATACGCACGTACTTCAGCTTCGCCAAAAACTCCCTGAAATTGAAATAGAGACGTTGCGTGGCGTTGGCTACCGCATGAAGGTGCAATGATTTTTAGGCTTGCTTGTTTCTTCCTTTTCTTAACGACGTCGTTCTCTGCAACGGCGGCGTGGTTTAGTGGTTCTGATGCGTTGACCTCAGCACATCAGCGATTACTCGAAGGCGAAACAGCAGCCAGTTTTGATGCCATGGTTGAAGCTTGGCAACAAGTTAAGAACGACACCGAAGAACGCCACTTGGCAGAACTACTTTCGTTAGCGATCAATGAAGATTGTGGTCGGAGCCTGAGCACGCTTTCGTTGCCAAGTTGGCTTCAAAGCGTGGTCGTGCGTCGAGAAACGGTTCAAACGCCTAACCGTGTTTACTATCAGTTTTCTCTGTATGGCACGTCTAAGCAGGGTATTGGTAAAGTGTCGTTTTCTGCCTGGCCAGATCGTCCATTAGTGCTGGTCGATTTGCCCGAAGACAAAGCCAACGATTTTAAGTTAGAAATCGAGGGGCTATCTCGTGCGGTCAAATCGGGGCTCTACAAGCTCGAGCTCACCTCGTTGACTGGCGAAGTGTGGTCGTCATGGGTGATCGTGAGTCAGCCCGAGCCGATTCAAAAAATCAGTTGGAAAGACAGCCGCAGTTGGCGAATATCGCCACCGACCGATCTCAAGGGGTCGTGTCCAAGACCTTTCCTTTCGATGAACCTTTATCGCCAAGATACTGACGATTCAGCACCGATATGGTCTGAGGAAAAAGACAAAAACCTACCGACATCTTTGCCGGTTCTTGATGTTACAGATGGCCAATATTGGCTGACTGTAGCCTTGATAGAACGTCGTTGGCAGGGCGCCATTTTGTTTGAAGAAGTACAGCGAATAGGCCGTGCTATTGATCTTCCTGACATCGATTTACGCACACTTTCTCCCTAATTTTCATTACGTAACCTGAATGTTATTCAGGTTACTCTTCCGAATCATCTCTCTAAAATGCTCGGTGCTTTGTTTAATTCCTGTATTAACCTTTGAATAGCGTCACACCTTAGAGACACGTCGTCATCATCTTAAATCGCCTCGACTAGTATCAGTAAAAGAACTTAGGCAGTGTGCTTCCTTAGCGCGATTGCTTGTAACTGGCACTTGGAGATGGATTTCAAATCATGAAAAAAAGTATTGTGGCGCTCAGCGTAGCTTTTGCTTCTTTCTCAACCTATGCCGCCAACTACAGTGTTGACGCGCGTATCGATGCTATGGGTGGCGCTGGCACTGCAGCCGCAGATTATTTGGCCGCAGGTTTTCACAACCCAGCATTGGTAGCGCTAGAGCCAACCAGCGCGTTTGGCATTTTGTTCCCGACAATTGGTATCCAATTTCGCGACCCTGATGAGCTGGTGGATGGTCTCGAAGACTTTGGCGATGTGTACGATAATTTCCAAAACAACCCGACCAATTCGGACAACCAGACCAACACCGCGAATGCATTGAGAAACCTCGACGGTCGTGTTGCGTATATCAGCGGCGGTATTGGTGGTGCGGTTGCTATCCCTACTAACACGGTTTCGGGTAACTTCTTTGTAAAAGGGTATACCGAAGCCATTGTCCTTCCGGAAATTTCAGATTCCGACATCTCTGCCATTGAAAATGGTACGTCTACGTCACTGTCATCGAATGCACGTGTTCTTGCATTTGGCGTGGTTGATGTGGGTCTAGCTCTTGCTGGCAATGTTGAATTGGCGGGGCAACGGATCGCTGTTGGCGTGACGCCAAAATCCCAAAAACTGTATACCTATCACTATGAAGTGTCGGTAGATGATTTTGATGTGGATGATTGGGATGCCGATGAACACCGAACAGAAGACAGTGCCTTTAACATGGACATTGGTGTGGCATGGCAGAATGGACCTTTTCGTGTCGCGCTTGCCGGTAAAAACTTGATTTCGAATGACATCAAAACTGCTTTCCGTACCCGTGAATATACCTACCATGTTGATCCGCTTTATACACTGGGTACAGCTTATGTCACTGATCTTGCGACCTTCGCGTTAGACATTGATTTGAATGATCAGACGCGTTTTTCTGGCTCTGGCCCTGAGATCAAAGACAACACGCAGCTCGTTCGTGTCGGTGCTGAGTTTAATGCATGGGGCTGGGCGCAACTTCGTGGCGGTTACATCAACGATCTAGAAGACACGCTAGACGGCACCTTAACCTTGGGTCTGGGCTTGTCCCCAGCTAACACTGTGCACTTTGATATTTCAGCGTCGATCATTGATACCAATAGCTATGGGGCATCGGCGCAGCTCGCCTTTATGTTCTAAGACGTTACAAAAGTAGTGAGTTGGAAAGGCGAACAGTGACAACTGCCTAAGTCGGCATTAGAATACGCGGCATCCTAACTGATAGATTTGAGATCGCCAATGAACAATATGCCGACGCTAACGCACAGTGAACAACAAGAAGCCGCTGAGCGAATTCACGCATTAATGGCGACAGGAATGAGTAGTGGCGAAGCCATTATGATCGTTGCTAATGAAATCCGTGAACGTGAAGCAGCGAAGAAAGACGATTAATGTGAAAACGGCCAATTTATTGGCCGTTTTCTTTTTCAATTCCCCTCAAAATGTCGGAAAATTAGCCACATACCAATACCCAAACCAACTGCGATGACAACGTCAGCGCTTTACATCACGTTCGATGTAAAACTGCGAGGTTTTCACGTTATTCTGCCCCTGAGCGGAACGATTTGAAGCCCTGTAGCGTGAATGAGTCTGTGTTTTTAAGTTACTTGGGTACAACATCTCTAAATCATCGTCTTTGTAGGGAAAGCGCTTGAACGATCGATTGCTACTCGCCAGAACTTTTGCTCGTGCACGCCATGAAGGACAGTGGTATGGCGAATTTCCTTATCATGTTCATTTGGATGATGTAGAGCGCCTAGCTCAACCGTTCGGCATGAATGCCATGATCATCGCACAGCTTCATGATGTGCTTGAAGACACGACAACCAGCATCGACGAAATCGTTCACGACTTCGGTGAACTCATTGCACTGTCGGTAAGCTATGTGACCGATCCGATCGCCAGCGATAGGGCAACACGCAAACAGCAGTTGAACGCCCGTTTACGATTGCTCGACGAAAATGAAGATGCCGCAAAGCTCGCACTCATTGTCAAAGCGTGTGATCGACTGGCGAACGTCAAAACTTGCCGATTGTTTAGCCCCGACAAATTCGTGATGTATCAATCTGAACATGCGGAATTTAGAAAAGCTGCGTATCGACACGGTATGTGTGAAATGGTGTGGTGGGAGCTGGACATGTTAATTGAGGTGGGAGACAAACTCGCGCGATTTTAAAACGCAGTTTATACAACGAATAACGTAAAAACGCCTGTTGTAAGACAGGCGTTTCTTGTTTTTGCTGATTACTTGATGAGCGATTATTCGTCGTCGTAAATCGTCGGAATAGGTTGGCGTTTGTGTTGCGTCATCTTGTAGATTGAAACTAAGCGCTCAGAGACACGCGCTTCCACATCTTTGCCTTCCAAGAAATCATCGATTTCATCGTAAGTCAGCTGAAGTGCATCTTCATCTGCTTTTTGCGGTGCCAATTCTTCCAAATCTGCTGTCGGTGTTTTCACCACTAACAATTCTGGCGCCCCCATGAAAGCCGCAAGCTGGCGGACTTGGCGTTTGCTTAAACCAAACAAAGGGGCAAGGTCGCAAGCGCCGTCGCCAAACTTGGTGTAGAAACCCGTGATGTTTTCTGCTGAATGGTCAGTACCCAGCACGAGGCCGCCAACAAGCCCTGCAATTTCGTATTGTGCAACCATGCGAGCACGGGCTTTAACGTTGCCTTTCACGAAATCTACTTTTGCATCGTCTTGTGGAATAAGACCGGTATTTGCTAGCGCAGAAAGGGAAGACGCGTGAAGCCCGTCAACACCCTCTTTAATGTTAACGCTAACGGAGTGTGTCGGCTGAATGAAGCTAAGTGCAAGTTGGGCTTCGTCTTCATCTTGCTGAATACCGTAAGGAAGGCGAACAGCAATAAACTGGTAATCCGTTGAGCCGGTTTCTTGATTTAGCTGATCCACCGCCAATTGTGCGAGTCGACCACAGGTTGAAGAATCCACACCGCCACTGATGCCCAACACGAGTGAACGTGTGAAAGAGGCTTTGAGTCGGTTCTTGATAAAGTTAACACGGCGCTCAACTTCAAAGGCAGGGTCAATTGACGGGAGTACTTGCATCTCTGCGCGGATAGCTTGTTCCATTTCGCGGGTTTCCTCATTTTCGCTTTCGCTGAACAATTCAGACTATTTTGCAATATCTTGACGACAAAATCATGTTCATTCATGGGTAAAACTGTCATTACGAACGATTTATACGCGAATTCAATGAATTTAGTTTCTTGGCTATTTGTTGCTTAAAAAGAAAATAATAACGCGCGTTGCAGTTTTGTGCGTTAATTCATCAGTTGAGCCATTGAGAGGCCTCAAAATAGATAAATCGACTTCTCCTTGATCATGAACTGTGTCAGATTAAGGACTACTAACAAATTGATAAACATTTTGAAATGACTGAGAAGAATCCCCCCAAACAAATTGCTATATTTGGTAGCGCATTTAATCCGCCGAGCCTTGGTCATCTCAGTGTTATTCAGCGACTCTCTCATTTCGACCGTGTCTTACTTGTCCCCAACTATGCGCACGCATGGGGCAAGAAAATGGCGGACTTTGAAAAACGGTGTGCGTGGGTAACGGCATTTATTCAAGATGCAGCCCTCGATAACATTATGCTGTGTTCGGATGAGAGGGATATAGCCGGGGGAGAAGCGGTAACAACGTGGGCGTTGTTAAACCATCTTCAGAACCAATATCCCACTTCTGAACTGACGTTTGTGCTTGGGCCTGATAATTTCCTAAGCTTTGCAAAGTTCCATAAGTCTGCAGAAATTATGGCGCGATGGAACATTTTGGCTTGCCCCGAAACGGTGAATGTCCGAAGTACGCATATTCGAGAGCGCTTAGGTTCAGAAGATGACGTGTCTTCATTAACGACACCAACATTGGCAAGACAGTTAACGAAGAAGGATTTTGATTAGATTTACCTGCCCAGGTATGGCAATCATCTGATGCTTTCGTTTTTTTAAAAGAATAACAATATTCAATATTTACGGGATCTTTGTACTGTGTTGAAACACTTTGTATGTGCAAGCCTCACTTTATGCACGCTTGTGACGCCGTCACTTTTACATGCAGCTTATTCTCCCGAACATGCATCATCACAAACCGTCATTACAGACGGTGGTAAGTATCAGCTAAACACCGATTTTGGTCGTCGATCTGATTTGATGGAATGGAGAGTTGAAGACGTCGAGCTTCCTAATATTTGGGATGGCTGGCGTTATGGTTTGGATGCACCCAATTATCTCACCGCGGAGGCGGGGAACAGTTATTACGGATTCGGCGTTTGGAAACCCGAAGAACTTGAAGAATACAGCTTGGGTTCTGATGGTGTGAGCACACAAGAGTGGTTAATGAACCACGGATTGAATTTTAGCTTTGGTACTGAGTCCGTCGACGGAAGTGCCAGATATCGGTTTGACGTGCGTTGGCATGAACAAACCGATACCGAATTTATGTTGCAACTTCAGGTTCCCTTTCAGTAACCCGCAATCGCTTTCAGCTTGGCGGCCACTTCTTCTTCATTGAGTGACGCCTTGCTCGCTATCTTCGCCACTTTTTGACCAGACTTTATTGCACGCACCCATTCTCGCACCAAAAGTTGGTCTGAAAGTGCATCGACGGAAAGTTGCAACGACAGTTCCAGTGCATTGTTCTCTGCAATGTCACCCAACTGGCCCTTTGCTAACTTATCAATCGCCTTTTCTAACAAAGCCGTTTCTTTCGAGATGCCCTGCAAAGGCGGGTGGATGGTGACATAGTCACGTAAACAACGCAGCAAACGACCATAGGCAGAATCCCAGTCGGTTGTGCCGAGTTTTTGATGGTGACCGAGCTCTGCCATCAGCCCATCTAACAACGGAGAAGGCGAGAAGAAACCTGATTGCGTTGGAAGCGCGACAATCGTTCGTACTGAAAAGTCCAACGTGGACACGTCAGAACCTTGCAATATCGTTACCGCATTCAAACAACCAGACGGAAGCCAGTAGCTTTGGCCTGCACACACTGGAAACTCGTTTTTGCCGAGTCGAATTAGGGCCGCGCCTTTATGCACATAAAGGAAAGTGGCGTGAGGCTGTGCTTTGCGTCCGCCCACAAAAAGTGTATCGGCTTGATGAAAGTGAAATTCGATGGCTTGCTTCATGTAATGATTCTCTTGTTACAAGGCGCACATACTCATTGGTTTTGCCGATGAGATCAAGCAACTCGGTATTTGATTGGAGAAGAAATAGTCAGCTTGTTACATTCTTTGTATATTAACTTGTGGTTAGACCTCCAACCTCTCAGGATTTATGATCAAAACAATGTTTGAAATTCTTTATCCACGTAGAATGGCGTGGTTTTCAACGGAGTAAGTAGAGTCTCGTGCAACAAACTAATGATCCTTTCTCAGAAATCCGTCCTTTTCGTGATGACGAAGTACCTGGCGCACTCGAGCGCTTGGTGAATGACGAAGAGTTTATCAATGCAATTCTTAAATATCGTTTTCCACAAATCTCGGGTGTAGCAGGTTGGTTAATCAAACCTTTCCTTAAACACTACCTCCGCTCTAAGTGGAAAAAGATCTCGACGATAAGTGATGTGCAATTACATGTCGCGAAATACATGGAATCAATGATAAAAAACACGTCGGAAGGATTGTCGACGAGTGGCCTCGATAAACTTGATCCTAACCAAAGCTATTTGTTTGTATCCAACCACCGCGATATTGCGATGGATCCAGCAATGGTTAACTGGTGTTTGCATAATAATCAGTTCGACACAGTGCGTATCGCGATTGGCGATAACCTACTGAAGAAACCGTGCGCAACTGAATTAATGAAATTGAACAAAAGCTTCATCGTTAAGCGTTCGGCAAAAGCGCCGCGTGAAATGATGAAAGCACTCTCGCAATTGTCTGCGTATATCAAATCATCGCTCGATGAAAAGCAATCTATTTGGATTGCGCAGAAAGAAGGGCGTGCAAAAGACGGCGACGATAAAACGGATCCAGCGATCTTAAAAATGTTTTCGTTGGAAGGCCGTCGTCAGAAAGTTGATTTTGCTGACTACATTTCTCAGCTACGTATCGTGCCAGTGACAATCTCTTACGAGAATGATCCGTGTGACGCCGCGAAAGCGAATGAGCTATTTCAAAAAGAAACAGCCGGTGCGTATGAGAAAGGTGAATTCGAGGATATCGAAAGCATCGTTCAAGGCATTGTTGGACAGAAACGTCGCATTCATGTCGCGTTCGGTGATGTGATTGGTAACGAGTTCGATACACCGGAAACACTGGCTGCGGAAATTGATCGCCAAATCTACAAGAACTATCATTTGTTCCCGTCCAACTACATTGCTGCAGGCCGTGAACACGAGTCAGTGACAGACAAAGAGCGCGTGCAATTTGATTCTAAGTTGTCAGCATTGCCAGAAGGTGTTGCTGAAATCGTGCGAGCGATGTACGCGATGCCAACAGGTAAAAAAGCAGATATTTAACGCTCTGTTCTATACGTAACATATTGTTATATAGGGTATTATAAAAAAAGCGGATTTAGTGACAACGTCACTAAATCCGCTTTTTGTTTGTCTATAGCGTGAGTGAAAAAGGCTGTTTATAGCTGTCCGTCACTCAATGGCGCTAGCGCTGAACGTTCAATGTTCTCCGCAAGGAAGTCGACAAAACGGCGTACCTTGGGTGCTAAATATTCGCGACGAGGATAAACAGCATAGATCGGCAGTTTCAATGTTGGCTTCCAATCCGACATCAATACCTTGAGCTTTCCTTCCTGCAACTCGCTCCCAAGCAGGTAAGTCGCAATGTAGGCGATACCGACACCTGACTTTGCTGCCTCTAACACCGCAGGGGCATTATTGATTCGATAACCGCCACGCACGGTAACTGACTGATCGCTGCCATCGCGAGAGAATGGCCATTGGTCGTAGGTGCGCTGAACACTTTGATAGGTTATGCAGTTATGGTCACGAAGATCAGAAGGGTGAGATGGCATGCCATGTTCTTCGATATAAGCCGGTGATGCGACCAATTTAAACTGACAGTCCGCCAACTTTTTCGCCACCATACCTTCAGGTAAATTTTCATGAATCGCTAGCCAACAGTCGAAGCCATCTTCCAGAAGATTAGGGCGATGATCGAACAAATGCACTTCTAATTCGAGGGAAGGGTTTTGCTGTTGGAAGGCAGACAGTAGGCGAGTGATTTGCACATTTCCAAAAGATTGCGCAATGCCAATCTTTAGCCTTCCGGACACTTCATTTCTGTACCCAGCAACCATTGCTTCGGCATCTTGCATGGTCTCCATCAGCTTTCGCCCATAAGCGGCATACTGTTCGCCAGCTTCTGTTAACGAAACCGAGCGTGTATTTCTCTGAACAAGCTGAACACCAAGGCGTTCTTCAAGGTAGCGGATTTGTTTGCTGACTTGAGATTTTGAAATCCCCAAGAATTCTGCTGCACGGGTGAAGTGCTGTTCGTGTGCAACGGTCGCCAGTACGACCATTTGCTGAAGGTTATCTAACATGCGGTAATTAGGTCACTGATAAGATAGAGGATAAGACTACCACATTTCTCTGTTTATTCATGAGTGACGTTGTCACATGAAGAATCTAATCGCCATTGGTGATGATAGGCTGTGATCTGTCTATCTATAGCAAACAACCGACCAACAATTTTCACGCATTTTTACCTTCCATTCTTTTCCTGCCTTCAATGCAAATCATCAAAAGGGATGTGCCGTCTTTCTTACATCGTCGATCTTACTTTTAGGCGTGTTAGTGGGCGAGAGATCGATAAATAGGTGAGATGTAAGTGACTTTCAATCATGTTCCGGCTTTCTCCTGTTACTCTCTAAGGCTTTTAAAGCTATTTAAAACAATGATATAGGTGCTTTGTTGATTTCTGGAAACAATACGCCGGTAAGTTAGTGTGCACTCACATACATTTGTAGTAAAGATACAGATCCACACGATCTTTACCCGAATAACTGCGGTTTAAAGGGATCTTGTTCGTGCAGGAAACACAGCTAAACCGGTAATGCTTACTCATCGATGAGGTTAATAACCTTGATTAGTACAAAGTGTTTTCATTGATGGGATAGCCTCCGTTAAAATTGGCGGCATAAATGGAGGTACACGAACAATGTTTGAAGTTTTTTATCGTTTCTTTGTTTTGGGCTGTATGAGTTTTGGTGGCCCAGTTGCTCACATCGGATATTTCCAACGAGAGTTTGTGGAGAAACGTCATTGGATAGAAGAAGAGACGTTTTCGACGGGGTTAAGCCTTTGTCAGTTTCTACCTGGACCTGCAAGTAGCCAGTTAGGCATGTACATTGGTTATCACAGAGCTGGGTACTTAGGTGCGTTAGCAGCGTTTGTCGGTTTTACCTTTCCCTCTTTCGCGTTGTTAACACTGGCTGCGGTATACAGTGCAAAACTGGGCGATTCGACGGTTCTGGCTCTACTGATTTCAGCGGCGAAATTATTGGCGGTTGTTGTCGTTGCGGATGCAATTTGGACGATGGCGAAGAAGTTTCTCACTGATGCTGTGACCGCGCTGGTGTGTTTTGTGTCAGCGGCATGGATCTTGTGGCAAACCGGACTGGTTGCGCAGCTGATGCCTATCGTAATTGCTGGCGTGTTAGGGTGGGTATTCATAAGAAAGCCCGAGTCAACCGCACCTAAAGCGCGTGAAGGCGTGAATCTGACACAAACGCTTGTTCTATTTGGTGTGTTTGCAGCCTTGTTGGTGCTTCCTGCATTGGCGAGCGGTTCTGGCCTTATCACCTTATTCAATCACTTCTATCAAGCGGGTAGCTTTGTATTTGGTGGTGGTCACGTCGTGCTGCCGTTGTTACAGCCCTTAATTGGCGACGCAGTGTCGGGTGATGCCTTGGTTGAAGGCTATGCGGCAGCACAATTGGTTCCGGGCCCTATGTTTACCATTGCAAGCTATATTGGTGCTTCAATGGAAGGGATCCACCCTGTGCTTGGCAGCGTCGTTGCAACCTTGGCGATATTTCTGCCTGGCGCGTTGTTGTTGTTCGCTGCATTGCCTGTATGGCAGGCAGTGATGAGTCATCATAAGTTTGCTGGCGCTGTAACACTGATTAATGCGGCGGTAGTGGGCTTATTGGTGGCAGCCTTCTACCAGCCTGTTTGGGTGTCTGCCGTCCACGGTATTGCTGACATCGTTGCAGTCGTTGTTGGCTTCGCGGTGATGCGTAAATTCAATATCTCGGTGTTCTGGTTGCTGGGTGGCATGTTGGTGTATGTTGTTGCCAGCTCGATGATTTGATTTACCGAAAACTCAGATTTATCTGAACCATGTTGATACCTAAAGCCTGCCTTTGTGCAGGCTTTTTTTCGTTATAACAGGCTGTTAAGTGGCAGAAAGAGCATCTCATAATGCACTATAACTTATATGTAGTGGCGAATTTATAAAATGATTGGGTGTGATGTATTCATGGGTGCCGGGCAGCAAAAGCAAGGAAGGATGTGCAGTTTGGTTACGAGAGTGGAACCCTAAGCAGCGTCTATCAACGCGCTGGCATTATTAACACGGTGAGCGCTGTATCTCGGTGAGTGTTGTATCTCGGTGAGTTTTGGAGGAGAAGGGCCAGTACTCGCGGGTGTTCGGCTTATAAGGGTTAACAAAAAAGCGCCGAGGCTAATCGACAGCCTCGGCACTTTTTACTTTTCTTTAATTGTATCTACGTCGTGATAACCCTGTGGGCCAGGCTTTCGCGACAAGCGCGGGATTAGAATTCCCAGCGTTCTGTCTTGCCTGCATCTGACGAATGTTGGGCGAGTTCCAGTGCGTAGATAACTTTAACTGCATCATACGCATCAATCGGTGATGAACCCGCATTCAGTATGGCGTGAGCAAGCTCTGCGAAGAGTTGACTATAACTACCGAATTCAAGGTCGATCACTTTATCAGTGACGCTGTCACCGATTTCAAGCTTACCTTGGTGTTGTTGGCGGCCAAATTCTGAATAGGTGATAGTGACACCGTCACGCAATTGCTGTTCTTGGATGTCTAATCCACTGCATGAAAAGGTAGCGCGTTCTCCTTGCACAACAAATCGTGTTCCTGTCCCAGAACGATAAGGGCTAGATGATAGCATCACGTCTTTATCAGGGTAGTGAAGTGTCATGTTGAAGTAATCGTTGGTTTGAGACTGCTTACGAATGGCCTTGCAGGTTGCCGTGATTGAATCAGGGTCACCGAACAACACCAACGCCTGATCAACCAAGTGAGAACCCAGGTCGTACAGAATGCCAGCACCATCACCCGGCTGTTCACGCCAGCGAGGACGCACATCGGGGCGGAATCTATCAAAATGCGATTCAAAGACGCGTACTGCGCCGAGCTCGCCAGATTCAATCAATGCTTTTGCGGTAAGGAAGTCACCGTCCCAGCGTCGGTTTTGATACGGACAAAGGATCTTGCCACGTTCTTTCGCGATTTTGATGAGATCGAGACCTTGGCCACTTTTCACGACGAAGGGCTTTTCGAGCAATACGTGGCAATCGGCTTCAAGCGCCTGACGTGCGAAATCGTAATGCGTGTGGTTTGGAGTGGTGATAACGACCAAATCGAGGTCAGCTTCACTGAGCATCTCTTCGATTGAGCCATAGAGCCCAGCATTAGGGAGGGCGTGATGAACCGCGTCACGTTGCGTTGATACAACCGCCACAGGTTCGAAATCTGGTAGTACTGAGAGAAAAGGGAGATGGAATGTTTGCGCTGACAAACCAAAACCGACAATACCCGTCCGAATCATTCTCGTATCCTTGCTTGTGATTTAATTTCGGCGACCTAAAAACTATAAGGTATCTCGGTGTAACCAAGCAACCTGAAGGTGAAGGATACCTGTTCTCCCGAGGTTAAAAAAAACAAAGCCCTCATGAAGAGAGCTTTGTTGATGACGTGCTATGTGCGGCATTCGCGCGATCATATCGCTCGCGCAGCTTGCCAAATCGGTAGGACACTTAGCCAAATCGATAGGGCGTTATGCCAATACGACCGGATATGCTTCTTGCGGGTGAGGGATAACTTGTACCGCCCAGCCGTACACATTCTCGATATTGCTTGGTGTGAGCACTTGGCGTGGCGAGCCATCTGCCACGATGTGTCCGTTATTCAGCATCATAATGCGGTCGGCATATTGCGCAGCGAGATTAAGATCGTGGATCACGGCGATCACCGTCGATCCCTCTGAGGCCAACTGCTTAGCCAATCGCAATGTCTTGTGTTGGTGTCCGATATCCAGTGCCGATGTGGGCTCATCCAACATCAATACGGTGTCTCTTGGCGATTGAGAAAGCTGCGTCAATACGCGCGCTAAATGCACTCGCTGTTTTTCACCGCCAGACAGACTTGGATAGAGACGCTCTGCGAGATGCAATACATCTGTCACCTGCATTTTCTCTTCTGCAATCGCAGATAGGGTCTTTTGAGAGGCGCGTAAGGCAAGGCCGCCCAGTTCAACCACTTCTCTTACCGTGAAAGCAAAGGTCAACGAACTGTACTGTGGAAGAATACCCACAGATTCCGCCAATTCTGCCGGTTTCCACGCTTTTACTGATTTGCCATAAAAAGACAGCTCACCGTTACACGGCCACTCCTGACTGAAGAGTTTGAGCAGGGAGCTTTTTCCTGTGCCGTTTGGACCAAGGATGATGGTGAGCTCGCCACCATTGATGGCAGTGCTGAAATTATCCAGCAACACCTTGTTGCCAAGAGTTAACGACGCGTTCTTTATCTCGATACTCATTATGCCAAACGTCCTCGTTGTTTCAGGAGCAAGCCCAAAAAGAATGGGGCACCGATCGCCGCGGTAATAATGCCGACAGGGATTTCAAGCGGTGCAACGATGGTACGCGCAATCATGTCTGAAACCAGCAATACCAAGCCACCCAACAACATCGAGACTGGAAGCAGGGTGCGGTGGTCAGGGCCTGTCAGCATGCGCCCGATGTGAGGAACAACAAGACCAATAAAGCCAATCATGCCTGATAGCGCAACGGTGACGCCCACACCTGCAGCGGTCAGCAAAATCAGCGTGCGCTTGAGTGTTTGTACGTTGATGCCTAAGTGACGTGCTTCTGCTTCACCTAATAGCAACGCATTCAAGTGTTTCGCATGACGCTGGTAAAGGAATGCAAGAATCGCGAGAGAGGCGTAAGCCAGAATGATCGCATCCCACGTTGCGCCAGCCAGTGAGCCCATGGTCCACAAAGACAAATCACGCAGTGCTTGATCATCCGCGAAGTAATTCAGCAAGCCCATGCCAGCACCTGCAATTGCGCCGAGCGCCACGCCTGCAAGCAGCATAATGGTCACAGACGTGCCGTTGCTGCTTGTACCTAGGAAGTAAATGGCATACGTCGCCAATGCACCGCCGAGGAACGCGAACACAGGCACAGTCCCTAAAACAAGGAATGCTGTGTGGCCAATCATGCCGCCAAACAGCACAATGGCAATCGCTGCCCCCAACGAGGCACCGGCGGACACACCAATAATGCCTGGGTCAGCCAGCGGGTTGCGGAACAAGCCCTGCATGACGGTGCCACACATGGCAAGAATGCCACCAATTGCAATCGCCAACAGGGTGCGCGGTAAACGCACCTGTTGGATGATCACGGTCGCGTAAGCAGGAAGGTCAGCTTCAATAGGAAGAAGCGCTTTTAAACTGTCGCTGAAACCAATGTTCATTGGCCCCAAAGTGATGGAGCTAACAACGGCGATATACAGCAAGATCGTCGCCATCATCATCAGCATTTTTGCTGGTAAGCGACGAATCATCATATCGTTCATGGGATATCCAAATTACTCAGCAGCGACGAAACGGCCATTCAATGATGTAGCCAGCTCAAGGCTCGCCAAACCGAAACCACCCAAAATCGAATAACCATTGATGGCAATGATTCGGTTGTTTTGCGCGGCAGGCGTTGCAGCAAGCAGCGGTTGTTGCTTCAACACGCCTTCAATACCACCCACTTGATCAAGCGTACGCTGAGAAATCAAAATGAATTCAGGCTGCATTTGCACAATGGCTTCGCTTGAAAGCTGTTTATAGCTGGTGGTTGATGCAGCGGCAGGGTTTACACCTCCTGCCAGCTCAATCACGGTATTGACCGTGGTTTCATCGCCCGCAACGGTCAAAGGGCGACCATCTGACAGCATCATGAACATCACACTCGGCTTTTTCGCAGGTGCGTTCTTCTTCAGTTGCAGAATGTGGGTTGCGACATCGGTTTTAATTTCTTCGCCTTTTTCTTCGGTGTGGGTAAGTGAAGAAAGGGCATCAACGCGCGTATTGAAATCTTGCAGCGTGTTGCCCGTTGGCAGCGCTTCAACTTTTACGTCTGCCGCTTGAAGCAGAGACAAGGTCGAATCTGGGCCCATTTCAGCAGAACCGATCAAGTGAGAAGGCCTCAATGCAAGGAGGCTCTCAGGTGCAAGTTGACGGTGATACCCCATTACTGGGATGTCACGCCCATCGAGGTAATGACGGCTGGTGAGATCAACGGCGACCACGTTGTTGTCTGCACCCAATGCGAACAGCAATTCAGTCACTGTTGAACCGGCACTGACGATACGCACATCTTTCGTAGCAGAAGCCTTGTTATCGTTTGCCATAGAAAAAGGAGAAACCAAGGCGGCAAGGAGAAGAGAGGCCGCTTTCATTGACGTTTTGTGAGATTTTTTCATTGTTCTTCCATAACGATATTGGTGGCGTTGATGTTGTTGTTCTGCATAAAGGCGAGAACTTTCAACATGCTTTCGACGCTCGCTTGTTTGTCGGCTGCAATCACAACCGGCTTATTCGGGTTGGCTTTGATCAGTTCAAGCAGTGCATGGGTGAACAGTTGCCATTCAGGGATCGCTTCACCTTGTAATGCCCAAGATGGCGAGCCGTTGAGAACAGTAATCGCAATCACATCCTGGTTCGGCGACTCAAGCACCGCCGAATCCGAAGTTTGCGGGATCGCCACTTCCATGGTTTTGATTTGAATGTTCGCGGTCAGCAGCAGGAAAACCATCACGATGAAAATGATGTCCAACAGCGGCGTCAAATCCGGTGTAAACGAACTGGCTTCTTGTTGAGGTTGAGAACGGATCATGCGTTCGCTTCCGACATTTTCACGCCGTTAGAGGCAGCGTCTTGCTGATTGTCACAATTCGATGGGCACACCTTGGTGCAACAAATACCTTTCTCATCCACTGACACACCCGCAAGGTGCAAGTTGAAGTGGTTCAATACGTATTCGATTTTCGCCAAGGTGCGATCTGCCCACAGGCTAAACAGCTGAGAGGCCGCAATAGCAGGAAGGGCAATCAACAGGCCGGCAGCCGTGGTAGACATGGCTAAGCCCAAACCGTCAGCAAGTTCTGATGGAGAAATCGCGCCTTGTGTGACCGACAGCCCTTTAAACATTTCGATCAGGCCAATCACAGTACCCAGCAAACCAATGAGCGGGCTCAGTACGCCGATGACATTCAATAGCTTTAGGCCAGAGGTAAATTGGCGACGTTTCTTTTGTAGCCAAATGCTCACCGCTTCTTCACGCAATGATTTGGTGAATTGACGGTGGCTAATCAACATACAAAGGCCTTGAGACAAGGTGGCTTTGTCTTGGTGATGTGCTTTAACGTATTGCTCTAGCTGCTTGTCGTCAGTCAGTGAAAGGGTATAGATCTCTTGCTGAAGGCTCTTACTGCGCGTTTTTGTGTTCAGCGCAGCAAAGATGGAACGTTCGAAAATGAGCATAAGCATCAGTGCTGACAACAGTGTCAGAGGCCAAGTCATGATGCCAAGTTGTGCGTGAATGGAGGAGAAAAATTGTAGATCCAACATGATTAATCCAGATTAAAACGAACAGGAATTCTTACTCGGTGTGCTAAGGCTACACCGTCATTTTTGTAACCGTTAAAGTGCCATTTCTTCACCGCCT
Organism: Enterovibrio baiacu; assembly: GCF_004120195.1. Taxonomy (GTDB): domain Bacteria; phylum Pseudomonadota; class Gammaproteobacteria; order Enterobacterales; family Vibrionaceae; genus Enterovibrio; species Enterovibrio baiacui. The sequence continues at coordinate 60,057 of NZ_SCHN01000005.1, forward strand.
TCAACGCGGCGTCGTCTAATTCATTGAAGCCAGAACTTTGCAAAATATTCTGTTTGGTTTGGTTACCTTCTTCATCAAGCCAGACTTCAATCAACACATTGCCTTCCATCCCTTTGCGCTTTGCAATGCGCGGGTATTTCGGTTGGCTAGGACGAACCTTGAAAGTAGGGCGCTGAACCAATACTGGGGCACTGTTCTTTGCCTGGTTTACCTGCGCATCAGCCTTGTTGACGGTAGTTTTATTTTCTACCTGTTTTTCCTCTTTCGGTTTCTTTTCAACAGGCTTCTTCTCGACAGGCTTAGGTTTCGGCGCGATCTTTTTATCAATCGGCTTTTTCACCTCGGGCGCTTTCTTAACCACTGGCTGTTTAACCACGGGCTTCTTAACGTCTGTTTTCTTCACAACGGGTTTCTTGATCGTCGGTTTCTTCTCGACAACAGGCTCTTTCACCACAGGCTGTTCAACAGGTGGTTTTTCAATGAGTTTGGGTTTGATTTTTTCAGGTGAGGGTTCAGGCTCCGGCTGGGGTGCAGCAACAAGTTGTATTGCGACACGTGTGCCCGTGTCGGCATCATTCATCGAAAATTGGGGTGGTGGCGGTGTTTGAGCGGAAAGCGCCAAACTGTGTAGTGCAACTGAAACGACACCACAAACAACGTACCGTCGAGCGTTCACACTTTTCTCCTGCTTCGTGAAAACGACTGAAACTATGTGCATTATGCATGAAATGCAAATGATATCAATTATCAGTTGCATTATAATTCGTTATGCATAAGATAGAACACGAATTGAAGACAGCCCGAAGTGTGGCGCTGTTATCTGTATAAGGTCGTTTTCGGCGATGAAGTTTGATTTAAGCAACGTTGAACTGGTTGGCCAACGCACACCAGATCCACTCCGTTTTGCCTTCCAACGCAAAAAAAGCCCGCATGCTGGTGGCATGATGCACGCAGTAAAAGGGGATGATATTCAGTCTTCTCTTGCAGCTGCACATTCACTGGTACCAGCGAATCGCTTCGCACCGCGCTGTCTGTATATCCATATTCCTTTTTGTCGCGTGCGTTGTACTTACTGTAATTTCTTCCAATATGCGTCGAGCAAAAACCTGATCGACAGCTACGTGGATGCGCTTCGTAAAGAGATCGAATGGAAAGCGGCCCAAGCGTGGACGCAAGGCGCGCCTTTTCAAGCGGTTTACATTGGCGGTGGCACACCGACTGACATTTCAGCGGCACAGATCCACACCATTGTTTCGGACATTCGTCGACTATTCCCGCTAACGCCAGATTGCGAAATCACCCTTGAAGGGCGCATTAACCGCTTTGGTACGGATAAGTTTGAAGCGGCACTGGAAGCGGGTGTAAACCGTTTCTCATTCGGTGTACAGAGCTTCAACACCCAAGTACGCCGCAGTGCGAAACGCCTTGATGATCGCGAAGTTGTCATCGAAAAAATCCAACAATTGGTGTCATACAATGCCGCACCGATTGTTCTCGATCTTCTTTACGGACTGCCTTACCAAACGCTAGATGTGTGGCAGCAAGATCTTGAAGATTACTTAGAGACTGGCGCACACGGCGTTGACTTATACCAATTGATTGAGATGCAAGGTTTGCCAATGGCCAAAATGGTCGAACAGGGCAAGCTACCGCATCCTGCTGATACCCAAATGAAAGCGACCATGTTTGAAATGGGCGTGAACTTCATGGCGAAACACCACCAAAAACGTTTGAGTGTGAACCATTGGGCATCAGATAACCGCGAACGCAGTATCTACAACTCGCTTGCTAAAACCACCGCAGAAATCATGCCGTTAGGCGCGGGTGCGGGTGGCAACGTGAACGGGTGCCAGATGATGCAAACCCGTGACATGGATACCTATATCGCGGCGATCAACGAGAACCGTTACCCTGTCACTATGATGACCATGGCACCCACCAATAAAGAGGTGGCTGCTGAAGTGAAATCTGCCTTCGATGCAGGCGTCGTGGCGGAACACAAGCTTGATAAGGTGGCTGGTAAAGGCACTTTTAACGCACTGATCCCACTGTTTGAAGCGTGGGAAGAAAATGGCTTGGTCTACCTTGAAAGAAGCGATGCCGAGTTCACCAATCGTGGCTACTTGAAGCTCACGCTGGCAGGGCAATTCTGGGCTGTTACGCTTGCACAGAACCTGATTGAAGTGATTCAAGGCAGTGCACCAAAAGCCTCCGGCGCGACGGCACCTAGGATCATGGGTGGAATGGCAATGCCAAAAATGGGCATGCCGGGCGCCTTGATGCCTAGCGACGAAAAGAAAACAACATCAGAAGACCAAAAAGAATTAGAAAGTAAAGCGGCTCACGTCGCTGCATAGGAGTAGTAACACAATGCAACAAGCGATTATCGTCACCTCAGAAACCAAACAGCGCGTTGCTGAATACCTTGAGCAAGATATTCATACCCCTGTTTCGAACATGGTAGACAGTCTGAAATTGACGGAAGGCGAAATCACGCTGGCACTGCCAGAAGAAATGATCGCGCGCGCAGATGGCGCATTGGCACAAAGCATTCTTGAAGTGATGCCAACGTGGGGCAAAGTGACCACCATCGTGCATTCTGGTGGTTCAGTTTTCGAATTTAAAGCGGCATTCCCTAAAGGCAAACTTGCTCACGGTTACTACAACCTGATGGGCCGCGAAGGCCAACTGCACGGCCATCTTCGTCTTGAGCTTGTGTCTGACATCGTGTTCGTCAGCAAACCATTCCGTGGTACAGAAAGTCACTACATTGGTTTCTTCGACAGCACAGGTCATTGTGTATTCAAGATCTACCTGGGTCGCGACAAAAAGCGTCAACTATTCCCAGAGCAAATTGAACTGTTTAATGCCATGAAACAGGAGTTGGCAAAATGATCGATAAGGCAGAACGTCTACAAAACCGTCTAGGTCCAGAAATCCAAGAATTCCGCGATGCGCGCAAAACGCTGCAATTGGGTACTGTTGATAAAGATGGCAAACCGCATACCAGTTATGCACCGTTCGCATTTTCAGAGCAGGGTTACTACATCCTAGTGAGTGACCTTGCTACTCACGGTCAAAACCTAAAGCACAGCAAAGCCGTATCGATCATGATGATCGAAGACGAAAACGAAGCACGCTCTATCTTTGCGCGCCGCCGTTTGTCATTCGACACCAATGCAGAGCTTATTGAGCGTGAATCAGCGCTTTGGCAGCAGGGCATCGACGTGATGCAAACGCGCCTTGGCGAGATGATCGACAACCTTAGCCAGCTAGGTGACTTCCGCCTATACCGCTTAAACCCAGTGATTGGTCGTTACGTGAAGGGCTTCGGTCAAGCCTTCGACGTAACAGGTGAAGATCTGCTTTCTATCGTGCACCTGAATGAAGGTCACGTTCAGAAAATGAAAGAAGGCATGTAACGCTTTCTACTGAGGCTCTGAGTCCTTTAGAGCCTTTCATTATAAAAATAACAATTTTTTCGTGCTGAATTCAGCGTGAGCGGCCTTTTATTGCCTAAAGAAAGAGTGAAGGTTATGACAATTAAGAAAAACAAACTGGCACTACTCGTCAGTCTTTTCTGCGCGGGAAGTGCTGCCGCACAGGAAGTGTACACGTTTGATGAAGTGGTTGTTTCAGCCACCCGCAGTGAACAAAACATCAGTGATGTTGCGGTGTCCGTCGATGTTGTTGATAGCAAAAATATCGAAGAAGACCTAGCGCAAGATCTAGAACAAGCCATTGCCAATGAGCCGGGCGTTTCTATGCCAGGTACTGGCCGCTTTGGTAATTCAGGCTTCAACATTCGTGGCTTGAGCGAGAACTATGTAAAAACCATGGTTGATGGCGTCGAACAGCCTGCTTCTTTCGACCCAGGCGCAGATGTCATGCGCAAATATAACAACAACGTAGAAACCGACACACTTCAGCGCATTGAAATCAATAAAGGCCCATCATCGAGCCTTTACGGGAGTGATGCTTTAGCGGGTGCCGTGATTATTCGCACCAAAAACCCTGAAGATCTGCTGGCTGACGAAGGTGACGATACCTACGCCGCAGTGAAAACTGGCTACTACAGCGTTGATGAAAGCTACAAAGCAACCGCAACGATTGCTAACCGCACGGGTGACTTGGAAACTTTGCTGATTTTCACGCACCGTGATGGACACGAAACGGCGACGCACGGAAGTGGCGCAGACATTGAGAACCGCGATCGCGGGCAAGCTGACCCATTCGACATCAACTCTGATAACTTGCTTGCGAAGGCGTTCTACCAACTGAATGACGACCACCGCATCGGCATTACCGGTGAAATTTTTAATCGCGAAGCAGACGGTTTGATTCTGTCGAATGAAGGCTATGAAATCATGCCGGGCTTCGTGTATACCCGCAACAGTGCAAGCGACGAAGATCGCCGTAAACGTTTAACGTTTGAACATGATTGGCAAGCAAACCTGATTGCGTTTGATCGCTTAAAATGGCACCTAACTGGGCTAGAAAGCGAAAGCCTGCACAACACCTACGACGAAACACCTGCTCACGGCTACCGTAACCGCATGCGTAACGGTGAAGACAAGAGCGTTCAGCTTGATGCGCAATTTGATAAAGCGTTTGAGCTAGACACGAGTTATCACGAAATCAGCTACGGGTTTAACTACATTACCAATGAGTTCAACCTTGATTACCGTGACATGTACTTGGAAGGACACAAAGCGGGCACGTTTGAAAACAAAGACGGCGATGTGCCAAATGCTGAGTCCGTAAAGTGGGGCATCTTCATTCAAGATCAGGCTTTCTTCCTAGAAGAGCGTTTGGTGCTTAATGCCGGCCTTCGTTACGACAATTTCTCTGCAGAACCGAAAGGTACTTCAGATTACGCCAAGTCAGACAGTGACGCTGTAACGGCGAAATTGGGTGCGGTATACCATTGGAATCAGAGCCTTAGCTCTTATGCCAACGTCAGCCAAGGCTTTAAAGCCCCAACGCTGCAAGACTTGTACTACTTCTATGAAACAGACGCGGCTTACGGCGCTGTTTACGAAGCTAACCCAGATTTGAAGCCTGAAGAGAGCCTAGGCTACGAAACCGGTCTGCGTATTACACAAGATTACGGTCGCTTCGATTTCGCCGTGTACTACAACGATTACAAAAACTTTATCGAAGGCACTAAGCTGGCTGACGACAATGGTGAAGGTAAAGAGTTGTGGTCTAAGCAGAATATCAGCAAAGCAGAAATCTACGGTGCTGAGTTTAAAGCACAACTGGCGTTGGATGTTCTGATGGATGCGCCGACAGGCCTATATTCAGATTTCAGCGTGGCGTACACCCAAGGTAAAGACAAAGAGAATGGCGAGGCGCTAGATACCGTTTCTCCACTTTCTGCCTACTTTGCGCTGGGTTACACCGATGTAGAAGGCGAGTTTGGTGGCAAGGTTGCGCTGAAAGCCGTCGCGGGTAAATCTGATTCTGACTGGAGCAATGCGAACGGCAACGATAACGTCACTGCACCAGGTTACGCTGTCACAGATGTAACTGCGTTCTACCGTCCAATGACAGATTTAACCCTTCGTGCTGGTCTATTTAATGCCTTCGATAAAAAATACTGGGAATACACCAACCTGATTGGTGCAGAAGCGACTGACCAAGGACTTGATCGTCGCACGCAGCCAGGACGTAATTGGGGTATAGAAGCCGAATACGTCTTCTAACGCGATAAACAGAAACCTCTGTAACGTGTTAGTGATAAGCACCCCGGTTCAGCTGGGGTGTTTTTGGTTTCAGCGAAACGTGTTTTAAGTGGCAGAAAGCCTGCCGTGTTTATTCAACCCGCAACCAGGAGCGTTACACTGTTTGAGTAGGTTTTATTCTTCAGCGACAATGCCCCTCTATAACGATAAGAAAAATTGGAGACTCAGTGAGTAAAGGTGTTCTAACCGAGCTATCAACAGGATGGCTTATTCAACAGGCGAAAAAGCAAAAGAAACGCCTGATCATCGCAAACATCATTGCCGTATTCGCCACATTAATCAGTGTGCCAATCCCTTTGCTTATGCCCCTGATGGTTGATGAAGTGCTTTTGAATCAACCAGACAAAGGCATCGCATTCTTTAACCATCTTTTGCCAGCGTCTCTCCAGCAGCCAGCCAGCTACATTGTCTTGGTGCTATTGATGGTGATCGTCATGCGCGTGGCGAGTCAGGCGCTAAACATTTGGCAAAGCCGACAGTTCACACTGGTATCTAAAAACATCACCTGTTTCATCCGTCAACAGCTTCTCGACAAGCTTGGGCGTGTGAGCATGAAAGAGTTCGAGCAGCGCGGCAGCGGCGGTGTGAGCTCGCACCTTGTGACAGACATTGAAACCCTCGACAACTTCATTGGTAACAGCCTGAGTCGTTTCGTGGTGGGTGTGCTGACCGTCTTCGGTACCGCGATAATTCTTCTGTGGCTTGATTGGATGCTCGGTTTGTTCATCTTGCTGGTAAACCCGCTGGTGATTTTCCTTTCACGCAAAATGGGTCAGCGCGTTAAGCACCTTAAGAAAGCCGAGAACCAATCTTTTGAGCGCTTTCAACAGCGTTTGGTCGAAACCCTTGATGGTATCTATCAGCTTCGGGCAGCAAACCGTGAGAAAGCCTACCTCGACGTGTTGAAGCAAGATGCCGATGCTATCCGTCATGATGCCGCCAAATACGCGTGGCAATCGGAAGCGGCAGGGCGCATTTCCTTCCTGATGTTCCTCATTGGTTTTGAACTTTTCCGTGCCGCAGCCATGTTGATGGTGCTGTTCAGTGATTTGAGTATCGGTCAGATCTTCGCCGTGTTCGGTTACCTGTGGTTCATGTTGAGCCCAATTCAAGAATTGCTTGGCATTCAATATGCGTGGTTCAGTGCATCTGCGGCCATGAAACGCTTGAATGGTTTGCTTGCGCTAGAAGAAGAGCAAGTTATCGACACCAAAGGTGAAGACCCTCTAGCGAAGCGCGATACCTTTGGCGTTGAAGTGAAAGATGTCACGTTCGCGTATGATGATGAGAAAACCGTGCTTAACGGTTTGTCGTTGTCGTTGCCTGCAGGTAAGCGCGTCGCATTGGTGGGTGCATCGGGCGGCGGTAAATCAACGCTTATTCAGCTTCTGCTTGGCCTTTACCGCAAATCAGATGGCGACATTCTGATTGATGGCGAATCGCTGGATACGCTGGGTTACGACACCCTTCGTCAGCATACCGCCGTGGTATTGCAGCAGCCGGTGATTTTCAACGACACGCTTCGTGCAAACCTCACGCTAGGCCGTACTGATTTCACTGACGAGCAATTGTGGCAATCACTTGAAATTGCGCAATTGGGCGAAGTGGTTGAGAAGCTTGATAGCGGACTGGAGTCACAGCTTGGTCGTCAAGGCTTGAAGCTGTCTGGCGGTCAACGTCAACGCCTTGCGATTGCACGTATGATCCTCACCAATCCAAAGTTGGTGATCTTGGACGAAGCAACGTCAGCGCTAGATACCGCAACAGAAGCCGCACTGCATGAAGCGCTGAACAACTTCTTGCAAGGGCGCACCACTCTCATCGTGGCGCACCGTTTATCTGCCGTAAAACAAGCGGATCTGATTTACGTATTAGAAGATGGCAAAGTGGCGCAATGTGGCAGCCACCAAGACTTGGTGAATGCAGATGGCCTTTACCAAACCCTGTACGGCAACCTTCAAGCGGGTTAACGCCTCGCCTGACATGCACATGAAAGCCTCGCGAAAGCGGGGCTTTTTTTCATCTTGATTGAATCTCCATATGCGCAATCAGTTCCATGTACGGAAGTGAGAACGAAGAATAGAAACTCAGTAAAACGGAAGGGGAAATTGTCAGGTCGTGATGTAAAGCCGAGGTTCTTGAATCCAAATTGGCAAGTGCGTGAAGTGTGTTCCACCATTAGTAGGAATTCTTTATTTTTGCCGCCACCAACTGCAGCAAAATCATTACCAATAAACGCCTTTTCTACATGCAGTGAGAGCCAATGAAAGTCATTTTGAAGTCAGACGTAACGTGCCCCAATTGTGGACACACAAAAACAGAACTCATGCCCATTGGGGAATCGCAGCAGCATTACGAGTGCGAGAACTGCCATGAGGTATTGTTGGTTACTGAAGGCGGTTGCTGCATCTTTTGTTCTTATGGCGATGTGTCCTGTCCACCGGTTCAAGTCAACGGGACATGCACGAAAAAGCTCCACTAATGCACCTTTCTTTTTCTCTCAATGTTCACACTGCCAAGCACCGCAACTTGGCGCTTCTCACTCATCATCACGATAAAACACAGCTAACCAGACCGTATCTTGGTCGGGATCTGTCCAGCTAACACGGTGTTTTGTATGGGCAGGTAGCGTTACCTGATCGCCTTTACACATTTCTAAACGTCTACCGTCCTCGAAGAGTAATTCCGCATTGCCTTCCAGCACCATGACCCATTCATGTTCGTCTTGGTCATACCAATCTGTTTCAGGCGTCGTTTGTCCACGCGACACTATTCTCTCTATTCGGACAAACGGGTGTTTGATTATTTCATCAAAAACCTCAGCATTTCGGGCATTTGGAAGGTTTTCTAGTAGGTTGTTTTGTTTAAACATGTTTTCACACTCAGTGTTATGCAAATCATTGATAAAAAATAATAAACTCTTTCATCCAGTATCATTGAACGTGGAAAAGAAGAGGGGGTATTAGGGAAATTTATGCTTAGAACCCCCGACAAAATTACAAAAACATAACAATTTCACCGTTGTCTCACAAATGCGTCGTATTTCGAAAGTGATATGAAATTACACTCAGCGCGTTAGAGGTCAATTTATACCAAGGAGATAACGATGAGTGTACATATGTGGTATTGCGATAGCTGCAAAGCCGAAACTGGTCATGACGTACGTGAGCAAGGCCACCACGATCAAGCCGTTCGCGCGAAAACAACCCCGCCAGCAGGCACACATTCAGATTCAACAGAATGTACGTGTACGGTATGCGGCAATATTCAGTGGGTCGATCCTGTCGATATCTTCCATCTTGATGTGCACGATTTTGGCGACTAACACAACAAGCGGTATCAACCACGAATAGAAGCTCACACGAGTGCGCCAACGTGGTACGTAAACCGTGCTGTAAGCATGAGAGAGGGCAGAATGTTTCTGCTCTTTTTTGTTTCTACCTTTCGTCAAACATCTGCTTTCTTTTCTACGTTCTCACCATTCTTATTCCATGCGAGTTCTCCTTCCATGTTAACGACGTAATTAAGTAGGTTTTAAGTGGGTTATAACGCACTATAACTTATATTTTATGACCACCTAATCTATACACAATAATGGGTTTAAATACCGGTATTAGTCGTAATGCACTGAAATGTAATGGATAGTTTAAAGCGTGGCTTACTACGTGATTAGGAGGAAGGCCGATAGTGAAAACAGGATACAAACACATGCAGAAGGTCATGTGTTTACTCAATACAAAACGCCCTCAATCACTGAGGGCGTTTGTTTTTCTCTTCTTGTCACTGAAGCCAGAGTCGTTAAAGTGCTCTGACTTTTACGTTCTTACCGCATGAACGTTCCATCTCGGTACAGGCTTCGGCGATACCTTCTTTAGAGAAACAGATTCGGATTTCATCCAGCGTGTTTTTCGGACCAGAGCCTTCATCACAGGCCAATTCGATCATGTTTGCTTTCAGGCGTGGATTCTTGTCGATAACCGCTTGTCGGATCTCGTCTTGAGAAAACTTTCCTGACGACAGATCGGGCAAAGAGAGGGAATCCCACAGTTGGCCAGTGAAGTCATAATACTCCGAACGCGAAAGGCCAGAGCAGGTGCCGTGCTTTTTCCATTCGTGGCTAATCAGGTAATCCGATGGCATAAACGCGAAGATTTCCTTCTTGTTAATGCTGTCCACCATGTTTGCTGGCACGTCGCAGTTGCCAGGGTAACCTTTGTTGTATTGCGGCCATAAGCCGTGAACGATCCATTCACGTGAACATTGAGGCTGGTTCTTGCCTTTCACAAGACAGAATTCCGGCGAATAGCTTAGCGCTAACTTGTAGTAATCAAATTGTCCTGCCACATGCTTGTTATCGCTACGCGAGTACTTCTTTGATTTCGGCGGTTTAGCGCCGTCACCACGGGTTTTGATGGTGTCTTTGTCCTTCACTGTGCCGCAGTCTGTTTTTGTCCATTTGTCGCCGACACCATCAATACGAATACGCACAAAATCTTTGGCTGCGTTGTTGTACGTCAGAGTTTGATAGGTCGTGCCGACATCGAGAGTCGATAAGTTAGAGTTTGATAGTTGTTTAATGCGCTGTGCGTACGGACATTCTTGCGTCGCAGTGAAGGTGTCGGCGAGAGAATGCGAAGAGAAAAGCATCGCCGCGAAGATAATAGGGACGTTAAGGCGTTTCATGTCTGAACCTGAAAATGGAAAGGAACGATAAGCATACTGATAACCGCAGCGTATCTTGTCTAATTAGCGATACTTATGCCGCTGTTGGCTTGGCATTTCAAGTGTCTGCTGGTGGATTTATCAATAATTTACACGAAAAAAGCAAAAAAGAGATTGTCTCTAACCGCAACCATGTGCTTGAATAAAACACTGTTCAATATATTATCGCGCATTGACTTTCATCTGACATTTCAAGCTTTTCGTGTGCGTAATATCAAATCGAAACAAGCAATACGCAAACATGCTCGGGACAGGGCATGCACAATAACAGTGGAGATCAATCACTATGCGTAAATCGATCCCAGTCATCACTTTGGTGGCAGCGTCAATTATTTTAAGTGGATGTGCAACAAACACGGGCAGCGGAGCGGCAATTGGTGCGGCGACAGGTGCCATTCTTGGTAAAGCGACGGGCAACCACAAAGATAAACGTATTTTCATTGGCGCGGCAATCGGTGCAGTTGCAGGCGCGGCGGTTGGCCAATACATGGATCAACAAGAAGCGGCGTTCCGTGAAGAACTTTCAGGTTCCGGTATAGAAGTAGTGCGTGAAGGGGACAACATTCGTCTCGTTATGCCGTCAAACATTACGTTCTCGACTAACCAAAGCAACATTTCCCCCGGCTTTGATGAATCGCTCGATGCCGTTGCGAAAGTCATGAACAAATACGACAAAACCTTCTTGAGCATTGAAGGGCACACAGACAGCACTGGCGATGCCGCTTACAACATGACACTGTCAGAAAAGCGCGCGGAAAGCGTAAAACGCTACCTGCAAATGCAGGCCGTGAACGCAGATCGTTTGTATGTGACGGGGTATGGTGAAACACAGCCACTGGTATCGAATGATTCAGCAGCAAACCGTTCAAAAAACCGTCGCGTAGAAGTGCAAATCGTGCCTAACACGGCGTGATGATACGAAATAACATATTGTAAAGATTAGAAAAGGGGCTTAGCGGCTCCTTTTTCTTACGTGAGAGTCAGACAGGAGTATGAAAACGGTATGAAATTACCGCGAGTATCTCACTTGGGGCAGAAAAATCCGCAATTAGGCTAGAGCGCTTCGCAAGTAAGTAATACCATACGTGCAAATGAAAAACTTACTCGTGAAAGGAATTTATTGATGGCATTAGTCGCTTGCCCAACCTGTGAAAAACAAGTCTCTAAACGTGCGCTTGCATGTCCTGGTTGCGGAGAACCTGATCCTGCGCGCTATCACTCTCGCAATACTTGGCTTGGCCGTCTTTTTTGGCTAGCCGTTTGGGCTGCAATTGGTGCGCTAGTTTGGATTAAAGTGGTACCGCTTGTGATGGATGTATTCAAACAGTAATTCATCCCAACACAAGCCGCGGAGGAGAGGAATCGCAGCAAGCACGCGCTTTCACTTCTCCGTTCTATCTCTCTTTTCTCTCATTCGTTAATCAGTACGTTTTCTTTGCAGTAATCGCGCCATTTCACGCCATTACGAATCACTGAACGTTATCGTACCTTCTGGCTTCCATGTACACATCGCAGTCTTGCCAATCGGTAATGCTGAGGTGAGTCAATAAGACACCTGGCGAGCAATCTCCGACTGCAATTTTATAGAAAATCAGCGCCGTTTCTTCATCTCCGCCGAAGCACTTCTGAATAGAACTGATCGCATTTTCTTTTTCCGTCCCTTCGCTCACTAACTGGCGAACCCAGTCATACTCCAAAGCGCCTTCGTTAATGATGGTTTTCCTTCCCAGCGTGAATGCGGCCATCTTTCAGCTTCCTTATGAATATTAAAGAGTTGTGACAGATGTATTACTACGTTTATTAAAACGTAAAAGCCCACGCTTTAATTCGATGCTCGTCGCAAAAATATGCATGCATTAGCACATGATATGCGCTAAAAATTCATGAAAACACAGGGAAATGCAGAGAAAATCTCATCGTTTTGAACAAGCGCTTCGAATTGTTCCCATTTTTATAACCCATCACACAATTTCATCAGTCCATTTGAGGATCAAAATTAAATCGGTGTTAGCCTGACTCGGTTCATTGGCCACATACTTAAACACCATGAAATGGATTTTGTCGAACTGGCTTCGAAAGAAGAAATACGAAAAGTTCTTTAGTCGTGTGGAAGAGGATTTCTTCAAGAACGACAAATACAGGCCTTACATCGAAGAGAAGATCCTCGAATCGCTACGAGATAGCCAAAACACCAAGCCCAAAAGGGCGGTGAAAATTGTTCTCGCTTGTATTCGTCAGTCTTTACTTGATAAGTATTTGACTGAAAACCGCTATATCCGTTTCTTAGAAGACAACAAGCAAGAGTTCTTTGCTACCAGTGAAGAGGGCACAGACGTTGCCCAAGGCTACGAAAAACTCATCCAGAACTTCATCCACAACAAACAGAGTGAATCCTCCGATTACATCGCGTCACACCTTCCTAAATTCTACAGAAAGCTCGCCAAAGACTTAGACGTCGATATCGAATACCCGACGTGTGAGAAAGGCGAACAAGACATGCTTGATGACATCATCATGATCCTTAACAACAAGTAGTCGTTCCGCTGGGTACGCCCCTAATGCCCAGTTTTACAGTCTTATTCACGAATTCATACGCCAATATGTTGTATAACGCTTTGTTGTTTAACAATAAAGCGAGATTTTCTCGTGACCTAGCAAGACAACGATGAGTCTTAGGGTGACTGTTATAGCAAGGGTTTCAACTCTCCCTTGCCGTATTTTTAATTTGGATTAATATATACTGTATGTATAAACAGTAGTAACGTATATGCCAGCAATTAGATACCAGCACAACTACCGATCTGTCGTGCTTTCCGATGAAAACCTGCACCTCAAGCATCCGTTAATACCGGCTTTCCTCAAAGACGGCAGCCTCGTTTACTATCCATTTGGTGGGTTTGTACGACGTGAAGTGCTGACGTATGAGCAGTACGTCAAACTGACGTTCATTAGCGCTTTTTCCCCCGAAGGAGAAGACAGTGCCTGGGAAGACATCACCAGCCACAAAGTACTTGGTGTGTTTATCAAAGGGGAATACTTTGTCGTGCTTTCCGAAGGAAAGCCGATCATGGTGCAGTGAGCAAGCGTATTTTAGTGTTCATGGAACAGACACCGTCACGAAGCCTATTCGTTAATCGTTGCGCGTTACTCATTGCGATAGCGCGCTAACCTTTCTTGTCTGCGGTGGCTTTCTGCTTCTAAGATTGTGGTCGCGTCTAACGCTTGGAGTGACTCATCATTTCTGAGTAATGCGCCGTCCGCAATCAAAGACAAATAACGGCTGCAGCACACCCTCAGAAACGACGTGAAGTTGCTGATATCATGATTTGATTCCAGCGATTCAAAATACAGACTCGTGATCATCTTATTGAGAGGCAGTGCATCCCTGTGCGCGATTTCAGCTAGGGTGTTCCAATAAAACAATTCGAGCCGAACGGAGGTAACCACGCCATCAATTCTTATTGAGCGCGTTTGGCTTTCCCACAACGATTCATCCGCACCGATAAACAACTGACACATACTTACCTCCTTGTTTCTACAGCAAACGCGTAAATTGCGAAAGCATGGCAGGATGAGCAGGCCAAGCGGGTGCTGTGACCAATTGCCCATCTGTGATTGCTTGATCAAGCGGTATCTCCACGTACGTCCCGCCAGCCATTTCCACTTCAGGCTTACACGCTGGGTAAGCCGTGAGTTTTCGCCCCTCAACAACATGAGAAGCCGTCAGAAGTTGAATACCGTGACAAATTGACGCAACTGGCTTGTTAGCCGCAAAAAACGCACGGATAAGCGCTGTAACACGTTGATCTAATCGCAAATACTCAGGAGAGCGTCCCCCTGGAAGGTATAGGCCGTCAAACTGATCTGCTTTAACTGTGTTGAAGTCAGCGTTTAACTGAAAGTTATGCCCACGCTTTTCTGTGTAGGTTTGATCTCCTTCAAAGTCATGAATCGACGTTGCGATGAAATCACCAGCGCGTTTCTCAGGGCAAACCGCATGCACTTCATGGCCCATCGCAATAAGCGCCTGATAGGGAACCATGTTCTCGTAATCTTCAACAAAGTCACCAGTAATCATTAGAATTTTAGCCATTGTTAAGACCTTCTCCGTTTAATAAATGTCGTCACGTTGAGAAGCCATTAAACGGCCTTGCGTTAACAAAGTGGTAACATGTGGTTATTACATCTGGCACAGTGGGATCATAAAGGCGAAATTGGCGGGAGATGTACGGAGGAAGTGTTACATCTACGAACAGGATAGGATTGAGCCACATGTTTTGGAAGGCGCTGAGAGGGCGTTTGTGTGTTTTAGTCACGCACGACGCGAATGTTTAACATTTCCGTGTCAGAAGGCACGTCAAAATACGCAGAGACATGGTAAAACATCGCTTCTGTATCAAAGGCTTGCCGTTCTGGTTGTGCCTGCCTACGTTGCGCAATTTGTTGTAGGCATCGCGCATCATTCCTATCCAAAAAGATAAGTTCATGAGAGGCAGAGATAGCATTCGCCAATTCTAAGAACCCTTTTCGTTGACCTTTCGTGTTCGCAGGAAAATCCATGACCACACTTGTCCCCGTTTTCAGGATGCGCTGAACATGGTCATGAACGAGGGGTTTCATGCGGCGAGAGAGGATCAAATAGTCATCAAAACTGTTAATCTGATTCGGGTACAGCGCTGACAGCCAATCGTCTTCAGAGAGTAAAACGGCATTCTTTTCTTGGGCTAACGTTAGGGAGTACGTCGATTTCCCTGCGCCCATTTTGCCGCAGAAAAAGTACAGCGTGCCAATCGCTTGCATGTGTTGCTCCAACGCCAATGAACGAGATAAGTTGCGCTGTTAGCTTTGCACAAATTCCAGCAACGCCGCCAATGCAGGTTCTGCTTTTTCGGCCTGAACGAAAATATGATCGTGATAATACGCAGCAATGACATTGGCACTGATGCCATTATCCGCCAGCTTGTTGGCCACCGCCGCCGTCAAGCCAACCGCATCAAGGCTCGAATGCACGGTCAGCGTGATTTGCTTATATACGCCTTCATAGTTAAGCCCAGCTTGATCTGCCGCGGATTTGCTCACGAGCAAGGTCATGCCTTCTTCCTCTTGGAACGTCGCCCGAGGGTTGAGCGCAATATACTCACTCAAGGCGCCCGATACCGTACAAAACACCCAGTCGCCCTCAATGAGTGCAGGGTGCATTGATGCTAACAACTGATCGAGTTCTTTAATGCCTGCCATGATGATGTCCTTATGTTGAATGCTGATGTGTACCGACGACATTGATTCCGCTTTCCATGTTTCGCCATCATCTTCGATTCAGCATGGGCAACACAATGCCAAACGCCATGAAAACACCCTGATCGAAGAATAAATGCCAACACCGTCAAACTCCCGAAAGTGCCACTTTTACGTGGGACTGTTTAAATATACAGTGGTGATGATATTTGCATCATAAAACCACGAAATAAGGAGCAAAGCGCAATGCATCCCATGCTTCGCGAGAAAATGTTGAAGGTGTGCCAACAGAAAATAGAGAAAAAAGGCGAGGGCGTGAATGTGTCCTTCTATGCTTTTTTTGCCAACAAGAACGACAACCCTGAACGCCTCATGGAAGCCGCGACATGGTGGATCCAAACGCACAAGCTCGACCACTTTGAAAAAGCCACCAAGATTTTGTCCTTGGTGCACGAAGACGTTGAGATGTGAAGTACATCGCCAACAAGCACACGAATAACCCAAAGCATTCTAGGAGTATGTCATGACCATTTTTAGCCACGTCACGTTAGGCACCAATGATTACGATAAAGCGGCGCAATTCTATGATGCCGTGCTTGCGCCGCTGGGTATTCATCGCGTACCAAAGCCCGCCGGTAAACCGCTCAAGTACGCAAAAGGGGACGAATTCACCGTGCTCTACATTTATCTTCCGTTTGACGGAAACCCAGCCTCATGGGGAAACGGCACACACGTCGCGTTCTTAGCGGAAAGCCGAGATGCTGTTGATGCGTTTCATGCGCAAGCCATCGCAAAGGGCGGTATTGATGAAGGCAAACCAGGGCTGAGAGAAAACTACAGTGCCAATTACTACGCCGCGTATGTACGGGATTTAGACGGGAATAAGCTACAAGCGGTCTGTTATGCAGAGCAAGCGTGATAGGTGCTAATGAAGCACGTCGCCCAGCAACGTGCTTCAGTAATCATTATTGAACCGGCATCATGGGATATTGCGGATCGACCACTTTCACAAAGCCGACCTTTTCCGCCACGTGGCAAGCATTACACACCGCTTTTGTGGTTTCGAATGTTTCCCAAATCTTCGCATCGTCTTTTGAATCAATGGCAGTCTGCATCACCTTCCACTGAGAATCGATAAACATGGCATCGGCATTCGCTTTGCGCGCAGGGCGACGTTCAGTGCCATTCACAATGGTTTTCTTTATCTTCTTCCATTGATAGGTTGCCATGTCATAGTTCTGGTTTTTAAGCGCAAAGTAAAACGTGTTAAAGCGAGCGCCAGTCTCGAACATGGTCATGTCAAAGCCCCGCATTTGTTTCTGCAGCACTTTAAAGCGTTCATCATTGGTTTCTTTATTCATCACCCAGTCATTTTGACCTTTGAATTGCGTCACGGTCGCAATGGCCGAAGCAGATGAAAGCAGAGCAGGGGCTAGCACTAAACTGACGCACAGGGCGCGTTTTAATATTGGCGACATTGTTCACCGTCCTTTTTTATTGTGGTTTATTGAGCGTTGACAGGCTAACGCAACCAAGAAGGCGAGGGATACAGTGAAAACAGGGGATTAGAACGGGAAAGCACGAATAGAACATCATTCAATGTATCAATACCTACTGCGTCATAATGAGAAAGCGACATGACAGCGACAAATTATTGATACATAAGCCTTTAATTTTCACAACTTTTGACAAGTGCGCATTAAATAAAGGGTGTTATGGTAAATAGGAGGGGCGTAAAAAGCAGTAGTGGGTACCACAAAGAAAAGGGCGCACTGACACGGCTTAAAACACGTGCTGTGCACCCAAATCGTTAAAGATTACTTCTCGATTTCAGAAAGCAGATCTTTGTTTACCACAAGGTTTCTTACGCCGTGAGCGTGGTCTTCATCAAAATCATTGCCTTCACACCACTCGCCAACGGTCGCGATGTTAACTTTGGCAATTTTAGGACGAACACTCCATGTTACCTGGAACGGCGAGCCTTCTTCGTTGTAACCCGGGCCCGTTGTTGAACCTGCATACTGAATAGGCTTACCCGTGTTGTTTGGAATGTTGATCGCCTGATGCACGCCGTCTTTTTTCTCATGCTCATTCAGCTCTTCAAAATCCAGCGCCGTCGTGTCATTCACCACGACATAAACTTGGGTTTCTACGCGCAATTGCGGGTTTTTATTGGCATCGTTAAAACATGCGCCCAGCGTTTCACCCGGTTCAACTTGCGCGGTGGAGTGTACGTAGTGCACTTCAATGGTGTCGCCCGGTTGCACATCGCCGTGTTTGCTTGGGCAGATTTCGCCTTTCACCGGTGCCAGTTCAGCCGCCGTCAGTTGGCCAGAATACTTGAAGCCGCTTTGGTAACCATGACCATCGCCATTGCCCGCATACTTGGTGAATTCACCGCCTTTGTGCTCAGCATTCTTGTGAAAATGGATATTACACAAGTTCATCTCAGTATATTTTGGCGCAGCATTAAACGTCAGCGTGTTATTACCCGCCGCCGAATCAATGTCACGTGGAGATTGAGGACCAAAGCCTTCGCCTTCAGTGTTTTCTGCCAGCTCTTGACGCTGCTCCGCGATAACTTTATCAGAAACAGTCTCGTGGGCACTTTTTGCCATCGCACCAAAAGACGCGGACACAGCTAATGCGAGGATACACAATTTGGTAGTTTTCACTGGTTCATTCCCTTTTTATTGAAATTTAACGGAACAGCGCTTCAGTACGAACAAATCAAAGCGAAGACCGTTATCAGAGAGTATCTAATCTTTAGTGCATTTTTTAGCGCCATAGTATGCAAGTGCCGAGTCTTTAAGGCAGCGTCTCTAAATTGCATCACAATAAATCACACACACCCTATGCAATTGTGATTCGGTTTAAAGTTAACGTGGTGTAGAAGCAAGCCGATGAAGAAAGGGGAAGAGGGTATTTATTGATTGTTCCGCTCAACAGAACAGTGACTTCTAGAAACAGTGAGTATTCCTAACATATCGCTAACTTTATAGTTTACGTGCTCGACAACCGTCTTGAAGGACAAGACGGGTTATCTCAAAGGAGAGTTATCGAATGTTTTGTTTAAAAAAAACAGTACTGAGTTCACTGATTCTGGCGTCTACGTTTACTGCTAGCGCAATGGCTGAAAACACGCAGCTAGACCTCAAATTTGCTGGCGCACTCGAATTTTCAGATACCGGCACCATGTTTGTCGGGGACAACTACAACGGTGCGATTTATGCCTTTGATTTAACCGAATCAAAGGCCCCAAAAAGCGTTGAACCCGTTTTCCTGACGGACATTGATGCAAGAATTGCGAGCATCCTTGGTGTAGGAAAAAGCGCGATTGCCATCAATGATATGGCTGTTCATCCTGTCACATCGGATATCTACATTTCCGTGTCACGCCTTGGTAATTTTGATTCATCACCGGCCATCATGAAGGTGACACAGAATGCACAGGTCGAGTTACTTGACCTCGATACGATTCCACATCAAAAACAAGCGTTAAGCCACTATCCTGATCAGAAAACCACCTTTAGACCACGCGGATTTGGACCAACGCATCCACTCGATCGTGATTTGGCAAAAGGCAAGGTCACACTAAGTTCTCTCGCCATTTTGGACATGGAATATTACAAAGGGGAGCTTTTTGTATCTGGCGTCGCGTTCGATAACTTCCTATCAACGCTCCGTCGAATGCCTTACCCGTTCACAGGCGAACAGACGGCGGCCAATGTAGAGATGTATCACATTGCCCATGACCAGTTCGAAACCAGAGCACCGATTCGCACCATGTCTGTTCAAGAGATAGACGGCAAACCTCAGCTTGTTGCCGCCTATACATGCAGCCCGATTGTGCTGATAGGCTTAGATGAGATAGTCGATGGCGCGAAAATCTCTGCTCGCACCGTCATGGACTACGGCAATGGTCAACCCATCGACATGCTCTCGTACACACTTAACGGCGAAAAATCGCTATTTTTAACCAGCAACAGTCGTTCGCCACATGTGATTCCTGTCAACAGCTTAAATGGTGCGAAAAGCTACACGAAAGGCGATCTTCCCGAAGGTGGAAAGACGGACACGCATCCACTGATGCCTGTTGGTGACACGGGTAAAACGGTCATGTTCGAAGGTATGTCAATGCACATCGACAAGTTAGGCGGTGGCAGGTTCGTCTCTTTAACGCGAGATATGTACACGGGAAGTTTAAACCTCGATTCAAACTTCGATTGGTTCCCTAACCGCATTCATAACTTGCAAGCCGAGTACGACTTCCCCCAATACTGGGCTGAGAAAAAACAGTAAACTCAGGCGAAATATATGACGAGAACCATGCTCACATTGAGTGTGTTCATTGGCGTATTGCTTCATGGTCAGGCTGCTTTTGCACAAGAAAGCAGCCTGACCATACCCAAGCAGCCCAGTGACAACATCGAACTTACCGTGCACAGCAATCAAGCTGTATCAAATCCATCGGAACTGTTAGCCGTGTTTGTTGGCGCACCTGAACATTGCTGCGACAGCAGATTTCCCATTGCTGGCAAATACCGTGTTGATGGCAATACAGTGCTGTTTGACCCTGCGTTTGACTTCGTCAAAGGGCAACAATATACGATTTCCACACGTGGGCAGGGCGCTGATAAACCCGCCTTGGAAGGCTTCGTCATCAAGCCAGACCAAGCATTCTCTTCACCCCAAGTCACCCAGATTTATCCGAGCGGCGATGACATCCCTGAAAACACGCTCCGCTTCTACATTCAATTTTCCTCGCCAATGCAGCCACATATGGCGACGCGGTTTATCAAACTGGTCAACGAAAACGGAATAACCGACGACGCAGCTTTCATGCATTTCAAACAAGAGTTATGGAGTGAAGATCGCACGCGATTAACGCTGTTAATGGACCCTGGTCGCATCAAACGCGGCGTGGCACAGAACCTAACCTTGGGGCCGGCACTGCTCGAAGGAAGCCGCTACTCAATCATCATAAAAGAAGGTTGGCCAACGGCAAATAATGGACTGAGTACCCAGCGTTACGAAAAGACGTTTACGGTGTCAAAAGCATTACGACATCTACCCAGCACAAATTCGTGGCAAATCGACGCGCCAGAAACACAAACTAAGGGGCCGTTAACCCTTCGTTTTGATCGTCCGTTCGATCAGCAGCTTCTGAAGAAAGCCATTCGTGTATTGGATAGCTCGGGACAAATCATCGCAGGAAACATGACGGTTGATGACAACGAAACGCGTTGGCAATTTACACCTGATTCGGTTTGGCAAACAGACAGTATCCAGATTGAAATCGATGCGCGACTTGAAGATGTGGCAGGCAATAATTTCCGCGAATTGATGGATCACACCGTCACAGCAAAAGCACGAGACGTTGACCAACACACGATCGTCGTAAAACTTGCAGCGCCAAACAGTGATGATGTTTAGATACGTCAGCGTTTAAATTCTGCATCAAACCAAAATGAGCCTGCATAAAGCGGGCTCATTTCTATTCTATTTACCGCGCTCGGCATGGTGAAGTTCAACGAAGACGATGGAAGCCATCCACAAAAGAACAAAAGGGCGCTGATATAGAATTGCTCCCGAATTGAATCGATCGCAAGCCTCTGTTCCAGCGCTAAATTCTGCTCAAACCTCCGCTCTGATCCTCCAACTTTCCAAGGGGGAGTTAGTGGGGGTTGTTTGCTCGAAGAGCAAATGCTTTTAACTACGGAAGAATGACCGCAAGTTTGCTGCCACCATGCGCAAGAAATTGAGCGCCGCAGGTAAGAAGGGCGCCAAGGCCAAGAAACAAGGAAAGCTGTTTTGATAAAGCACGCCAGAAAGACCGCACGCAAGGTTGATTGAGAGTTTGAGAAGAAGCGCAAACAGGAAGAACAAGAAAACCGCACATAGCGGCTTTTTAATTTTTAGCGACCCCAAAGTTGATACAAAAAAATTGACAACAAGAATTAATAATTCAAAATCGAACCATTATATTAAGTGTAAAATTAAATGGCATGCTAAAAACTAACTGGCTAGTAAATACAGTTTTCATTGGGATGATACCAATCTTCTTTAGGTATGTTGTGTACATGTTAACAGGCGGTGAAAGTATCGAGAGTGTTGCCGTGTCGGATTACATAATTCTGGGGTTAGTCATACATTTATCAATGATAAACGAATCAAAAAGAATAATAGACGTGCATCCGGGTTGGGGGACAACTAAAACCACATTATCATGCTTTTTTGTTGGGCTTTATAGCTTGCTATTTACATTATCGCTCGGAGGAGAGTCTTGGAATGTAGATATGGTTATGTTAACCAAAGGTTCCCAATATATATGCATAGTTTCATTTATTATAGGTCTGGCTGTTTTTTATGTGATTTCAAACGCTGAAAAGAACAAAGAAGGAAGTATTGTATATGATTAATACGATTCTTTTAGTTGTTCTTGTTCTAGGTGGCATAGCTGGGTTGGCTTTCTCTATTTGGTCATTTCATATAACAAGAAATAAATACCATAGCGAATATTTAAGCAGAAAAAAATAAAAAACAAGAGTTTAAAAGATGATTAAGAATTTTATATATGTTGATGAATATAAGCTGCAGTCATTGAGTGCCCAAGTCTTTTCTGGTGTTACTGACTATCTTATTAAAGATTACAAAGGTATAAATTCCAAGCTGGAATCTCAAAGGGGGCCAATTGGTAGTGGCAGAGATTATGAAGACACCGATGTGGTTGAAAGTTCCGTCTCTGAGAGGAAGAGCCTACATGACTTTGCATTTGTTCAATTTGAAAAGCACTTGATTGAAAATAACAAGGTCATTGAAGTTAATTCAGGAAATATCTCAAGTAAAATAGAAAGGATAAACGAATCATCTTTTATTAAAGTGACAGGTTCGGTCGCTTTTAATGACATGGATTCACTAAAATTGATGATGAAGAACTTCAACAATTTTGGCGAGGCTCTTACATTTTTAAACTTTACCAATGAACATGGTTTATCTTTAAAAAGCAATGCTGACAAATCAAAGCTTCACAATTTCAAGAAAGACATAAAGAGAGTTGCTCAAGAATGCAACCTTAGACAGGATGAAGACTTTATTAAGTATATGACCTATCTAATCGAATTTGGTTATGACGGGCAGTTTGAGTTCAACTTAGATTGTAATGGAGTTAAATTTATATCTCCGCTAGATAGAAACAATTTACGAGAAAGTGAAAAAACAATAATTAATAAATATTCTCGTCATACAATGAAAGAATTTACTCTTTTTGGTATCATAACTCAATCTGGACCAACTAAAAATGTTGATCTCAGGGGTAATAACTTCTCTAACCTTAAAAATGGAATAAGAAACTTAATCAACCATTTAGCTAACATAGAAAACACGTATTCAGGTAGAGACAGTTCTGAATTCGTAGTTGAGCCGCTAGCAATATATACCGAACTATAAATACACATTGTGAAAAAAGCCCGCAGTAGCGGGCTTTTTATCACTTCAATTTACCCCGAATCGGTATCCAAGGCGCAGGCTGTTGGCGCTTGCCGCCACAGTCGTTATACAACCACGGGTTTGATGAGAAGCAGCCTCAGCATCGCTTGAAGTCCTTAAAGCTCAACGTGTTGATAAGCATAAGAGGACATTACTAATGGGCTCAGATATGACACTACTAAAGAGCTCTAACATTGCCAGTGCGCATTATCTATCTTATGTTAAATAAGAAGTGCAGGAGAATGAAATCTATCGCCCTCATGTTTGTAATCGCCTTCCTTTGCTCCACTTTTCTCTTGTCCTTCAATCTATTGAACGTAATTGGCTATTTACCATAAAGTAGATAATTACCAGTCTACTAAGACGCCTTCCATGAAACGTGGTTTCCTATGGCTTCTTCTTATTCTGGGAATTATTTAAGAGCGCGGATTTTCAATCCTTGTGGCGATGTTGAATGATGCGCGGCTTTTTTGCCGATGCTGTGTGGAAACCTTCTCGGTGAAATGTGCGACTCTGCTTTTGTTTGTTCCACGTTCGCAGCATCCACTCAGTGCATTGTCGTTCATGGGTATCATCACATTGCCGCGTTTGTTCGTTCTATCGTGTCACCGCATTCAGGTTTATGGATTGGCTGTGTTGACGGAAAATCGTCGCTAACCTGCATAACGTTGATTTCGTATCTGGTAACTCTCGGTTCGTTTGATATATTGAGCGCATACTAATAACGGAAAGCAAGATACCAGCATGTCATCAGATTACTACGGCACCAGTGCCAGTTACGCGCGTAAAGAAAGCGGATACCGTGAAAAAGCGTTGAAGCTTTACCCTTGGGTTTGTGGACGCTGTGCGCGTGAATTTGTGTATTCGAACTTGCGTGAATTGACGGTTCACCATATCGACCATGACCATACCAACAACCCGCCAGACGGCAGCAACTGGGAATTGTTGTGCCTTTTCTGTCACGATCATGAGCATTCAAAGTACACGGATCACGACCAGTATGGCACTGAAATCAAAGCTGGGGACGATGATCACGTCGCGGCGACGCACAATCCTTTCGCCAACTTGAAAGATTTAATGAAGAAATAACCTCGCTTTTCCGGCATTACACGTCGATGTTTGATGCCAGAATCTCGAAACATTGAGCCAGAATGTGGGTGTTTATCACACGCTGTTCTGGCTTTTTTGCCTCTGTTATCTCAACAAATACACCCGATTCTCAATCCTCGACCAACATGCGCACCTTGATTAGCCTTATGGTTAATAAGCAGTTGTTAGAAATCAGTGGGTCGGCAAATGCAAAGACATGACGTCTGTTCCGTCGATTCACGCTATGCAGGAGTTGTAGTGTTGAAACCGGCAAGGATTGTCATCGTTGACGACGAAGCGTCTATTCGAGACGTGTTATCAGATGTGCTGTCTCAACAAGGACATGATGTAGTGTGTGCCGCTAACGGCCAAGAAATGCAGGCGCTGGGCGCGGTTGATTTGGCGGTGATCGATCTCAGGCTCGACAATGAAGATGGCCTGCAACTCGCGCGAGAAGTCAGAGAAACCAGCAATATTCCCATCATGATGCTCACGGGAAAAGGCGATGAAACCGATAAAATCGTCGGACTTGAAGTCGCGGCAGATGACTATATGTTGAAGCCATTCAACCTGCGAGAGTTCACGGCACGCATTACCGCCCTACTTCGTCGAAGCCTTGGGCCGCAAGCCTCAGAGGCGGGTGCAAAGCCGGTGACAACCGAAGAAACCATTTACCGCTTTTCATCCTGGAAGCTGAATGCAACGCGCAGGCAATTGACGCATGAAGACGGGCATCAACCCGTGTTAACCCACGGCGAGTTTACTTTGCTTGAAGCCTTAGTCTGTGCGCCTCATCGTGTGTTATCCCGCGAACAACTGATCGTGCAAACCCACGGGTATAACTGCGATTCGTTAGACCGGACCATCGACGTGCTCATACTGCGTTTACGACGGAAAATCGAACCCAATCCGCGCGTGCCTTCATTGATCAAAACTGAACGTGGCATTGGGTATGTGTTTGCGCATGATGTACTTCGCTCTTCGAGCGTGAATCAAGACGCGAGTGCGTGATGAAAACGACCAGCATCCGCTTTCAATTGATGTTGGCGCTGTTTATTTTGCTCGCGCTCACCACCGGTATGGCGGCGGTTTCCATGTCGACGCTGTGGAAAAACCAAACCATTCTGGACACCGTTTCCAGCACCACACTCACAGACACCAACACCGCGCTCAATTTGTCTGAGGGCGTGGCACAAATCGCCGCTATTGCGCCGTATGCCGCCAATTCTGTTCGGCCCATCTTGGTGCAAATAGAACGCACACACCTTGAAACGCGAATTGGCGAACTCAAGCGCCAAGCCTTGAGCCTGCATCAGAAAGAGTTTTCGGATGAGCTGTTGTCGCGGGTTTCTCAAGTCGAAACCTTGATTTATCAATTGCTCACGAACATCGAGAACGAGCTGTTTATTCGCGAAGATTTGCTGGCGAGCCAGTTTTCACTCGATCCCTATTTGTCTTCCCAAACCGAATTGAGCTTCATTGACGCCTTGTCTCAAGATCCGTCGTCCATCCCTGATGGGTGGATAGCGTTCATTGAAGACGAACTCACTCAAACCTACAGCGCGGATTCTGTTGTGCTGCAACAACTGCTGCCTGTGCTTTCATCACTGCGTCGTAGCAAGGTGCAAATCCAAGCCATTAAAGCAGAGAACGCCTTTTTACTGTCGTCCATTCGTGCCCAATCCGATCGCATGGCCGCGTACGTGCTCAACTTGGTGAAAACACATCAAGCTGACGTAAAGCAGCGGCAAAAAGAGAGTCGAGAAGCCATTAACAGTGCATCAGGCATGATGGCGTTCATCTTGGTGATCTTCCTGGGCGGCGTGTATTACCTCTACCGTTTCAACAGCAAAATGACCAAAGATTTGTCTGCCGTCACCGAGGAAATGTTGAGCCTTGCAATGGGTGAAACCAACATGACCGCCGCGCATATTCCTCGGCAAGATGAGATTGGGCAGCTAGCGAAAGCCTTTCGCGCGTTTCACCGCAATGCCTTGGATAAACAGCGCGTCACGGCGGATCTCAACCGACAAAACATCATGCTCGAAACCATTTTCAACCAGATGCAAGATGGCCTGAGCGCGTTTGATGGGAACAATCGCTTGTTGGTGTGGAATCAACGATACCCGATATTAATGAAGCTCAACCCCACCTTATTAACCCCAGGCATGCACCTTGATGAGATCAAAGCATTAATAGCCAACACGGAACATGAAAACCGTCTGCCTGATCGCTCGGTGGCGGAATACGATGACATGGCCGCAAACCGACACATCAAGCCTGTGGTGTTTGAACGCCATTTTGAAGACGGCACCATCATTGAATTCAGCAGTCGCCCCATTCCATCCGGCGGTTTTGTCACGCTTTATCGAGACTTAACCGAACGCCGCAAGATCGAACAGCAACTCGTCCAATCGCAGAAAATGGAAACCTTGGGACAACTGACGGGCGGCATTGCTCACGATTTCAATAATCTGCTCGCCGCGCAAAAAGGCAATTTAGAGCTCATGGACATGACGGCCAGCCTTGATGATACCAATCGGCGTTACTTGAATCGCGCACTGACGGTGACGGAAAAAGGCATTCAAATGGTGGAACGCTTGCTGGCCTTTAGCAGCAAACAAGCTTTAAACCCAAGCGCGGTGGTGATTGATGAATTGATTGAAGAAATCCTCGATCTGTTGGATTACACCGTGTCGTCAGGTGAAGAGCTTCGTATCGAGCTTTCTACTGCGCCGTCTGCGGTCTACATAGACATAGGCGGCCTTGAGAATGCCTTGTTGAATCTCGCACTTAACGCCAATGCGGCCATGGAAGGAAAAGGTACGTTAACCTTGAGTACAGGGCATTGCTGCTTGATTTCGTCAAGGCAAATGGCCGTCGCCATCGAGGTGAGAGACACAGGTAAAGGCATGGATGGTGAGGTGTTGAATCGCGCCATCGAGCCTTTTTTTACGACCAAAGAAAAAGGCCAAGGCAGTGGCTTAGGTTTGAGTATGGTGTTTGGGTTTGTGCAGCAGTCTGGGGGCGAGTTGTGCCTGTCATCCAGCCCTGAACGGGGATCTTCTGTCGCCATTCTTCTGCCGCTGTATGAGCCGGATTGCCTCCCAAACGCTGAAGAACACATAGGCGGTAAAGACAATAATCAGGCAGTGGGTGAAAGCGCCACATTCATGGCTGACCATCTAGATGCGTTAGTCGGAAAACGGATTGTACTGGTGGAAGATGATTCCGATGTGGCCTCGCCTCTCATTGAGATCCTGACGCATTATGGGTTGGATGTGTGCCCCGTTCACAGCGCGGAAGAAGCGCTGAATGTGCTTCATCGCTCGGCGAGTCACGACGGCATTGATCTGGTTTTGAGCGACATCAACCTCGGCAGTGCCCGCACAGGCGTGTGGCTTTATGAAGAGATGTCGACACAGTTTCCAGACTTGCCTGTGGTGCTCATGTCAGGCTTGCCGGCACATGAACTCGAAATGCACTATATGCTAAAACCGCATTGGCCACTGCTCGCAAAGCCTGTATCCCGCGAACAATTACTTCACGCCCTCGGCATGCAAATATTAAAGCACACCGCTTCAAATTGATGCGTAGCCACTAGGGTTAAAAACCCATTTTATCAGTTAATTATCCGATTTATTTCAATTGTTAACGACAATTCTTCAGCACTGAAACCGTTCATTCGTATTGCTTCTTCATGCTCTTTACCACGGCATGGAGGATGCGACTTTCCTTCGAATTTAGCGTGTTACCGTAATTGGAGAATAGACATGAAGTCTTTGTTTAAAACTACCCTTCTCGCAGCCATGATGGCGTCTGTACCTTTCGCAAGTGCACAAGCAGAAGACGTGCTTATCGGTCTTATCACGAAAACCAACACCAATCCCTTCTTCGTCAAAATGAAAGAAGGTGCGAATGCCAAAGCTGAAGCACTGGGGGCGAAAGTCAGTTCCTTTGCAGGACGCTACGACGGCGACACGGATTCACAAGTTCAAGCGATTGAAAACCTGATTGCAGCGGGCGCAAGCGGCATTCTGATCACGCCTAGCGACCCTGATGCTCTTGCACCCGCGGTTAAACGTGCGCGAGATGCAGGCGTGCTGGTGATTGCGTTAGACACCCCTTTTACGCCAGAAAGCATGGCGGATGCGACCTTTGCGACGGATAACTTCCTCGCCGGCAAGCTGATCGGTGAATGGGCGAAAGCCACCATGGGCGACAAAGCGGCAGACGCGAAAATTGCGCTCTTGGATTTGAGCACGTCAAACATTTCTGTGGATGTGGCGCGAAATCAAGGGTTTTTGACGGGGTTCGGCATTGATGTGAAAAAGCCGAACATCATGCGTGATGAGAATGACCCACGCATTGTCGGTAACGACGTGACGCAAGGCTCGGAAGAAGGTGGACGCCGCGCCATGGAAAACCTGCTTCAGAAAGATCCAAGTATCAACCTTGTTTACACCATCAATGAACCCGCTGCGGCTGGCGCGTATGAAGCATTGAAAGCGGTTGGCAAAGAGAAAGAGGTGCTGATTGTGTCTGTGGATGGCGGTTGTCCGGGTGTTGCCAATGTGGGTGACGGCGTGATTGGTGCGACGTCTATGCAGTTCCCGCTTCAAATGGCGGCATTGGGCGTGGAAGCGGTGGTCGAGTTTTCGAAATCCGGCGTGAAACCTGGCGCGACACCCGGTAAAGCCTTCTTCGATACTGGTGTAGAACTCATTACTGATCAACCTGCTGATGGTGTTCCTTCCTCAACCTCAAGCGAAGGGAAAGCAAAGTGTTGGGGCTAAGTTAACCCGCGTGCCCCCAAGTCTTATTCGCTTGGGGGCACGCTTCGTTTTTACACCTTTGTTGTTGGCATCTCTCTACAGGATTATTCATGGGAACTTCACAAGGAAATGAAGGCCAAGGTCAGCACCGTACCGCCGGTGAATCGCTAGGCGATCAATCTTTGCCGCTCGGGCTTCGTATTCAACGTTATCTGCACAACCACCCTACTGCCGCCCCCATTTTGGTGCTATTGCTCGCCGTGACCGTATTTTCTGCGTTGATTGGCGATCGTTTTTTCCACCCGTTTAACCTCTCGCTGGTCGTGCAGCAAGTCACCATCATTGGCATTATTGGTATCGCCCAAACCTTGATCATTCTGACCGCAGGCATCGACTTGTCCGTCGGCGCCATCATGGTGCTCTCGTCCGTGGTCATGGGGCGCATGGCCATTGATTTTGGCCTACCACCGTCAGTATCGTTATTGATCGGTATTGCCGTTGGCGCGGCGGTGGGTGCAGTGAACGGCTTTTTGGTGTCTCGGATAAAGTTGCCGCCTTTCATTGCCACACTGGGTACGTGGAATATCTTCTTTGCCCTCAACCTGTGGTATTCGAACAGCCAAACCATTCGCTCTCAAATCATCGCCAGCCAAGCACCGCTATTGCAGTGGCTCGGCACGACCATCGATGTGTTTGGTGCGCGGGTGACGTACAGCTCCCTCTTAATGTTGGCGCTTTTTGGCTTCGTTTGGTATTTGCTCAACTGGACGGCATGGGGTCGCCATGTGTATGCCGTGGGTGATGATGCCGATGCTGCCCGTTTAGCGGGAATACGCGTGCGTCGCATCCAGCTTTCAGTTTACGTGCTCGCTGGCGTGATTTGCGCGATTGCCGCTTGGGCACTTATCGGGCGTATCGGTTCAATTAGCCCGCAATCCGGTTATACCGCCAATCTTGATTCCATTACGGCGGTGGTGATTGGAGGCACCAGTTTATTTGGCGGCCGAGGCTCGGTACTGGGTACTTTGATCGGTGCGCTAGTGGTTGGTGTGTTCAGAAATGGCTTGGCGCTATTGAGCGTTGACGTGCTGTGGCAAGAGTTCACGGTCGGGTTGTTGATCATCATCGCGGTCAGTATTGACCAGTGGCTAAGGAAGGTGTCGTCATGAGCGCAAATAATGAGGTAAACGTACGCCCTGTATTGCAGGCTCGAGGGCTAGTTAAGCGCTATGGCAGAGTGACTGCACTCAATGGTTCAGACTTTGACCTAATGCCGGGCGAAATCTTAGCCGTGATTGGTGATAACGGCGCAGGGAAATCCAGCTTGATCAAAGCGTTATCCGGGGCAATTACCCCAGATGAAGGCGAAATCATGCTCGAAGGAAAAGCGTTACGTTTCAGCAATCCGATGGAAGCGCGCGAAATTGGCATTGAAACCGTTTATCAAAACCTCGCGGTAGCACCGTCGCTGAACATTGCAGATAACCTGTTTTTGGGCCGTGAACTCCGTTGCCCTGGCTTTCGTGGAAAATGGCTGCGCATGCTTGATAAGAAAGCGATGCGGGAAAAAGCCAAGAAGCAACTCACCGATCTTGGGCTTCTGACGATTCAAGATATCACGCAGGCCGTGGAATCTTTATCGGGTGGTCAGAGGCAAGGTGTTGCTGTGGCACGCTCGGCGTTGTTTGGCAGCAAGGTGGTGATCATGGATGAGCCCACTGCCGCCCTCGGTGTGAATGAATCTCGACGGGTGCTGAATCTTATCCAAGAAGTTCGCACGAGAGGTTTGCCGGTGATCCTTATCAGTCATAACATGCCCCATGTGTTTGAGGTCGCAGATAGGATCCACGTTCACCGTTTGGGTAAGCGCATCGACATTATTTCACCGCAAACGCATACTATGTCTGATGCCGTTGCCATCATGACAGGCGCAATGGCACCCAGTGGCGTGACAGCGTAACTAAATGAGCGAATGGATTTCGCTCTTGTTACTCGCCGAAAAAGGCACGACTAGCGCATAAATATCAAAGAGATAAGGAAGCCAACATGAAGCACTGTTTAAACCGATTTGGCGTTTTCATTGCTTTGCTGTTGGCTTTCATGCCCCCTGCCCAAGCAACATCGGAATCCATCACCACAGGCTTTGCTTTCAAAGAAAAAGTGACTGTCGGTATCAGCGTGTTTGACCTGAGCAACCCTTTTTTCGTGACCATGGTGCGAAGTATTCGCGATGAATTAACGGTGATTTATGGTGAGCCACCGCATTTGTTGGTGCGTTCAAGCGGCCATATGTTTGAGCGCCAAGAACGCCAATTGGCGGAGTTCATTGCAGAAGGTGCTGACATGATTTTCTTGGTGGCATCCGATGAGCACCGACTGAAACCGACCATACAACGCGCGATCAGCCAGAACATTCCCGTGATCGCCGTTGATGCACATGCCATGGGTTCGTCAGCCAGCATCACAACAGACAATGTACAAGCGGGTGAAATTGCTTGCCAACGCTTAGCGGAACACCTTGATAATCAGGGCGACATCGTCATATTGAATGGCCCTGCGGTTTCTTCCGTGATTGAACGTGTTGAAGGCTGCAAACGCGCGCTGTCAGGCACGGAAGTAAGCATTCTTTCAGACGAATTAAACGCGACAGGCAGTTACGAAGGTGGGCTTGAAACCATGGCTTATGCACTTCAAGCCTTTGAACGCATCGACGGTGTGTTCGCGATCAATGACCCTTCAGCACTGGGCGCGGAGCAAGCCTTAAAACAAGCAGGCGCAGATGCCGTATTGGTGTCCGTTGATGGCAGCCCAAAGGTGCGCGAAGCCTTGCAACAAAAACGTCAATGGTGGCTAGCAACGGCCACGCAGTTTCCAGATCGAATGAGCCGTGAAGCCGTCAGAATTGGGCATCAAATTCGTCAGAACGGTGTGTTATCCAACACACATAAACTGATCCCCACCGAACTCATCGACAGCGAAAACGTTCACCAGTTTGTAAGGTGGTAATTGGGGCTGCGATTGATGGGCTTTTGGAAAGGCGCTTGAGATAGCGCGTTTGGGAATGTTTGAGTGTAAAGCCTTTGCTTGCCTTATCGCATCATGCGCTTTAGGCGGCTATCGTAATAAAAATCACGTTCATCAATGATTTTAATGGCACGGCTTTCTGGGTGCATAGGGTTAATCAGGAAGTTGTATTCGCTGGCAATAATGGCGGAAGGAAGCTGGATCACGGGCGTGCTCATGCTTTGTAGCCACTCTGTACCATAACGTCGTGACACATCCGCATCTGGCACGGCATCCCACCCTTCTGGCAGTTCTTTTTCGCTCACGCGAATCATGGCAATGTCATCAGGAATATAGATGGTCATCATCACCAATTGCGGCATTTGCACTGGGCTTTCATGCACGAAACGTTCGAGTGCTGACAATGAACGTGAGCCTGCGGTATACAGAATCGGCTGACCTTTCTGGTGCCAACGCCCTGAACCAAACATGCCGCCAGTTCCCGTTAAATCGGCATAGCGTTTTACGGAAAGGCGGAATACTTCCATTATGCGGTCATGCCATGCATGAGGCGGTTCAGGATGGTTTCGACATATTGAATGCCTGTGTTGGTATCTAAGTAATCAACGGCGGCTTTCCCACCGAACGCCACTTGCGGCGTTTTCAACCAATCCAACGCAACAGGCCGACTCCCGTAGTAATCGACGGCTAAATCAACCACACGGCGGATTGCCAAGGTTTTCTCAGATTGCGATGGCGTGAGTAAGTCAGAGTCACTTTTGCGCTGCAAACTGCGCGGGCTTAAACCGATCAAGCCAACCCACTCGCCGCTGCTCATGGCCATGTCTTTCATCACTTTGCGTGCATGCTTCACTGACAAGCCGTGTCGAATAATGTCCAACTCTGTGTCTTGGTTGATCACTTGCCCTTTCTTTACAAGGCCAAGCGATACTAGCTGTTCTGCATACATACACACCTCCAAATACCAATGGTTAAATTATGAGCGCCATTTGTCGCATTGTAAAGCGTCATTTGTCGCGTAGGCATATTCATGCGTACGCCACGCTTCGAAACCAACGCGAGGCAATATTGCAGATAGGCGCCGTCGTATAGAGATAAGAGGAGAAAAATGCAGACAGAGAAGAAAGTAGAAAAATAGATAAAGAAGGCAACAAGAGAATCTGAGAGGCGAAGACGTTACAAGGCGTAGCGCTAACAAACCCTACGGTGCATCAAACACTGGCAATGACGATGCGCTCGCGCGAGTATGTTGATCATGCATGTCGACATAACACAGCGTGACTTGGTACTGGTTCGTCATATCAGAATGATATCGCAGCGTCGTGTGCATCTGCTCGATCTGTTCTCTTAACTGGTGGTGAGGCTCGCAGTCATTATCGCCAAAACGGTAGAGTTCGCTATGTGGCTGATGGTTAACGTTTTCTCTCACTATCTCAATCTTCATGGCTAACTGTTCACGGTCGAACAAATACGATTGCTTCTTCAAGTCCCTCGCTAAGCTTTCTTCCAAGCTTAAAAACTGAGTTGGAGTTAAAATCTGCGAACCACTATCGATGAGAGAACTTTGTACTTTTACCATCTCCAATGCGATGGGGGCGAGCACATAAAGGTAATCGATAAGGATTCTTTCTTCCGAGCATTGGCGTTTTTTAAGCAAGACAAAAGCGACGGAGAGAGTCAGGACAAGGCAAGAGACAACAAATAGATATCGTCCGGTTAACCCTTTTAGTGGAGTTTTTTTCATTCTCGCCATCACCAAACATTAGATTGTGAATATCTATTCCAATGTCTCGAATTTAAATTCATTACATTGCGAAATGTATACAAATGCCATTATATAAACAAAAGATATATCTTATACCCGCTAGTTTAAATATGGACCATGTTGCATGACTCATTTGTGAGAATGTCGTTATATATATATCACTAATACTTTTCTAGTTATGGTGCTATTTTCTTATTAAATTACATTTGCTTTATATTTAAGACAGGAATCACTAAAGAGAAAGTGTCATTAAACCCTTAAGCAATAGGGTTTTTATTGGTGCAACTAAGTACAATTTTACATTTTCACAACATCCCTTGCAGGCCTCGTATATAAAGGCTTTTAAGCACTCAAAGTAAATTCAAACACTCGACTGCACTATTTACTGTGCAAGGCATGCACACATATAAAGCCATTCCCAATGTTTACTGATATATATATTTACAGATTGATATTCGAGAAAAGTGTGAGCCTTATATCTACTTATAAAAAATGAAGAATCTGCACATCGAAAAATATTGCAAATATGTTTATAAATGGAATAATCCGCAACGTAACAAATGTTAACATTCCTGTTACATGGTTACGGTTCGGTAGGAAATACATATAAAGCAAAAAAACTGAAAAGGACTCGGTAAATGAAGCGTTTAATGACGATGCTTGGCCTTTCGTTATTTGCGAGCTCTGCAACTGCAGGGATCGATGAGCAAATTAATGAAATTGTTGCCCCAATAGTAAACCCATTCGTGGGTATGATTTTCTCAACCATTCCCCTTCCCTTCACAGATACGCAAGCGCCATGGATTGTGCTTTGGCTCGTAGTCGCAGCTGTCATCTTCACTCTCTACCTCGGTTTCATCAACGTTCGTGGTTTCACTCACGCTATCCGCCTTGTTAAAGGTGACTACACAGACCCTAAAGAGCCAGGTGAAGTATCACACTTCCAAGCACTTGCTACGGCACTGTCTGGTACTGTTGGTCTTGGTAACATCGCAGGTGTTGCAGTCGCAATCTCCATCGGTGGTGCAGGTGCAACCTTCTGGATGATCCTTGCAGGTCTTCTAGGTATGTCTACGAAGTTCGTAGAGTGTGCTCTAGGTGTTAAATACCGTAACACGAACCCAGACGGTTCAGTGTCAGGTGGTCCAATGTACTACCTGAGCAAAGGTCTGGCTAACCGTGGTAACCCAGCACTCGGCCGTACTCTAGCCGTTTTGTTCTCAGTTTGTGCAGTAGGCGGTGCACTGGGTGGCGGTAACATGTTCCAGGCTAACCAAGCGTTTAAGCAAGTGGTTGGTGTAACTGGCGGCGACATGTCTTTCTTCGCAGATAAAGGCTGGTTGTTCGGTCTTATCATGGCTGTCATCGTAGGTGTAGTAATCATCGGCGGTATCAAGTCGATCGCGAAAGTAACCGAGAAAGTTGTACCACTAATGGCTGTTGTCTACGTGGGTGCTGCTATGATCATCATCCTTCTGAACCTAGGTTCTGTTGGTGATGCGTTTGCAGCTATCTTCAATGGTGCGTTTACTGGCGAAGGTGTTGCCGGTGGTATCATTGGTGCGATGATTCAAGGTTTCAAACGTGCAGCGTTCTCGAACGAAGCGGGTGTTGGTTCGGCGGCAATTGCTCACGCAGCAGTAAAAACCAAAGAACACATGTCAGAAGGTTTCGTATCTCTGCTTGAACCGTTCATCGATACCGTTGTTATCTGTACGATGACTGCCTTGGTTATCATCATCACCGGTCAATTGCACGATGGTCAAACACTGACAGGTGTTGAACTGACTTCTGCAGCATTCGGAAGCGCAATTTCTTGGTTCCCACTGATTCTTGCAATCGCTGTTGTTCTGTTTGCTTTCTCTACCATGATTTCTTGGTCTTACTACGGCCTGAAAGCATGGACTTACCTATTCGGTGAGAGCAAGCGCGCTGAGATGATTTTCAAAATCATGTTCTGCTGCTTCGTAGTGATCGGTGCATCTATGAACCTTGGTCCAGTTATCGACTTCTCTGATGCAATGATCTTTGCAATGGCATTGGTGAACATCATCGGTCTATACCGTCTTGTTCCAGAAATCAAAGTCGACATGCAAGACTACCTTGCACGTTTGGACAGCGGTGCAATCGCACGCTTTAAAGGTTAATTGCACCCCCTCTTGCAATGCATAACCTAAAACGAAAAAGAGATGCCAAATGGCATCTCTTTTTTTATGTCTGATTGTATTCGTTCAACCAAGCAAGCCGCCAAACGAAACCAACACGCTGTGCGCTTAACCGCCAGCTAGCTTAACGGTATGGCCTTTCTTCTCAAGGTACGCTTTGATTTGATCGCGCTTGTCACCTTGAATTTCAATCACGCCATCTTTCACTGCGCCGCCACAGCCGCACACTTTCTTCAATTCAGCCGCCACCAACTTCAGCTGCGTGTCGTCTAAGTCGAGGCCTGTTACTAAACACACACCTTTGCCCTTGCGGCCTTTGGTTTGGCGTTGAATGCGAACAATCCCGTCGCCTTTCTCACGCTGAGGTGCTTGCTTCTCTTCTTTAATTCGCCCAGTTTCCGTAGAAAAAACCAAGCGGCTGTTATCGTCGTTCATCATTCACTCTATGACGTGTCAATTTGGCATTATGGTATCAAATGTTTCCTGTCTGTATATACAGAAAACAAAAGGCATTCACTTTCGGGAATGCCTTTAAATCCAATCGCTTTGTTTACAAGTGCTGTAACGGCACTTGTTTAGCGAGAAAGCGAGTTTTGATCGATAAACTGCTTTAGCTTTGGCAGAGGCCCTTTTAACAGTTGACCACGGACGAGCATGTACCAAAGCCCAGGCTGCTTTTCATCACTCATGATTTGAAAGCCTTTGTAGCTTTCAGAAGAGCGCGATGCCGCCGTTTTAAAACCTTGGCGTTCAAACTCAGCAGGACGACGGAAAATACGCGTGTCGCACCACCAATCGATGCATTGTTTAACGCCTAGCAGACTGCCAGATACACTTTTTCCACCCACATTTGATGAGTAAATCTCATCACGGCTTTCGATGGTATGCCCACGATGCGTGAACCGCTTCTTCATGCTGACCTTTGTTAGATGTGTAATATTTTACTTATGGCAGGATTTTAATAAATTGCGGGTGTATTGACGATATCTATTGGAGTTTACCAATCAAATATTTGTCTAATTGGTTCACAATTAGACAAATATTTGCGAGCAGTTACGGCTTTGTAACGACATTTTTATCAATAAATTGCTTGAGTGCAGGCAACGAGCCTTTGAGGAGGTTGCCTTTGATGATCATGTACCATGCTTTGTCATCTTCTTCGGCATCATTCATGATTTGAATGCCTTTGTACTCTTCTTGTTTCTTGTTCTTCGCGTCCTCGAAATCTTGTTTATCAAAATCATTCGGCTCACGAAGGATATTGGTATCACACCACCAGTCTATTGACTGTTTAACACCAAGCAGTGAACCCAAAATGCGCTTCCCGCCCACACGAGCACTGTATTCTTCTGTTTTGTCATCAGCAAGTTCTACGTTGTAACCGCGATGGTAGAGACGCTTTTTCAAAAGACTCACCCTAAATCGTTAATTATGTGAAACATACGACACATTTATTGTTATTAGTCACAAATTAGACCAGTTTTTATTGCAATGCCAAATTTCCTGGTTGATGACGATTCTGTGGTGTTTTATCCATATGCGTTCGAATTAACAGGAATACGCTTTAAATCCCCCCTATCTGTGCTAATGTTGTTAGTAATACATAAGTTATAGTGCGTTATGACATGAAGAAGATACAAGCGCTTACCGAGCCCGATGACATCAAAGCAAGCATGACGACATTTCGTAAAAGCGATGTGTCGCTCGACACGTGGAAAGCGATCGCGAATGGTGCATACAGCCACAATTCCTTGTTGAGCTTTCAGAATGATTGGGAAACGTTTCTCGGCTTTTGTCGCGAGCACAACGTCTCACCCCTTCCCGCGGCTGTTACTGCCGTCAGGCGCTTCATCGAACGAGCGGCTAAGACGCGTAAAGCGGCGAGCATTAAGCGCTACATCATCACTATTTCAATGATTCACCGTGTTCATGCCTGCCCTGATCCCACCAAACACCGCGAAGTGAGATTTACCCTCAATAAGCTCTATCGCGAGAAAGCGGATGATGCAGGTCAAGCGACGGCATTCCATCTCGAACATCTCAATGCCCTGCACGAAAAACTCAGCGACAGCGATCGCTTAAAAGACATTCGTGACCTGTTGATTTGGACGCTGTGTTTCGAAGGCATGCTTAAACGCAGTGAGCTTTCCGCTTTGTCCTATGATGCGCCACAAAAGACGGACAGCGGCTTTGTGCTGAATGTCGGCGAGCATGTCATTGCGCTGAGTGAACAAGCAGGCGATTTGATAGAGCGCTGGTTATTGACCTCAGGCATCGTCGATGGCCCACTCTTACGCGGCATCAATAAGCACGAACAGCTTGGTGAAACGCCCATGGACCACTCTTCCATCTATCGTGTGTTTCGACGGGCGGCCAGTGAATTGGGAGAAGAGAATACGTTCACGTTTTCGGGCCAGTCGCCGCGCGTTGGGGCAAGCCAAGATTTGTCGCAAGCAGGATTGTCGATTAAGGAAATTCAGCAACAGGGAAGATGGAAAAGCCCCGCTATGCCAGCTCAATACGTGGGTAATAAGCAGGCAAGAGACGAGGCTATGGACAAGCTGAAACGAAAGATCGAACTGGATTAGTTCGCAGCAATTCCGCTTTTAATGCAGCTTTCTAAATAGTCGGCAAAAACATGGCCATTATGTTCTACCAGTTTAGGGAACATAGAGATTGGCGTCATACCAGGGAAGGTATTGATTTCATTCAATAGCACGTCACCTTCGTCCGTCAGGAAGAAATCGATACGCGACAAATCTTTCAGCTTCAAATGCACAAAGGCCCTTTCCGCATACTCACGCATCTTCGCAATGTTTTCTTCCGTTAAGTTATCCGGCGTTACCGTCGTCAAACTGTGGCTTGATGTGCTGTACTTTTCTTCATACGTGTAGAACGTATCTTCAGGTGCACAGATCTCGCCTGGGTTAGTCACGACCACGTCGCCATTAAAGTGATACGCCGCAATTTCAAGCTCACGCGGGCGCACAGATTTTTCAATGAGCACTTTGTGAGAGAAGGTGAACGCATCTTCAACAGCCTGTTTCACTGCCGCTTTGTCCGTGACTTTGTAACAACCGACAGATGACCCCTGACACGCAGCTTTCACAAAGATAGCGCCCCAAAGATCAAAGGCTTCTTCTGCTTTCGCCACACTTTCTTCGTTGTTGTCCGTTAAGAAAATGTACGGCGTGTTTGGAATACCAATCGCGTCAAACCACAGCTTTGATGTGATTTTATTGAAACAGACAATGCTTGCTGACGCATCACAGCCCATGAACGGTAATCCCGATAAGGTTAACAGCGATTGAATGTCGCCCGTTTCGCCTGGGAAGCCGTGAATGCAGGGAACAACATAATCAATCGCGACCGTTGTACCACCTACATTGACGGTTTTATCGAGGTTTAGACGGCAAGGTTGTCCATTTGCATCCTTCCATCCTTCGTCTTTCGTGATTTCGACGCGAATGACAGAGACGGAAGCAATTTTCGAGAGCTCTGATTCGAGATAATTCGCGGAAACCATGGAGACTTCATGCTCTGCGCTGCCACCGCCGCACAGTAGTAATACTTGAGTTGGGTTCATGACCTTACATACTCCGCCCTAAAACAGTTTAGGGATAACAAAAATTCTGCTGCACAATCCGGTGCATAACATGGAAGGTGAGCCGCCTATAGTAGACAAACCCCTGCCACCTTTCATCCAATCGAGATCAATTATCTTGTAAAATCTGTCCAATCGCTCAAAAACGCGCCGCATTGCATCATCAAAATCATTACACCGCTGAATAAATACAAAAAAGAGAGCATATGCTCTCTTTTTCTAGGTTCCTTCCGCCCCTAAACTCGCCGATACATCAGCCAGTTCGGTCTCTTTAATTCAGTCGCGTCATATCAGGCGTTGACGAATTTTTGATGGAAGAGATCGAACGAATAAAAGGCCCGTACTCTTTGATGTTTTTCGGCAGCGCATTCAAAGCAGATTTTGCCGCTTCTTTTGATGGGAACTCACCATAAAGCAGCGTATACCACGGCAAACCTTCAACCATTTTCTTGTTTGACCACACAGGTTTGTCAGACGGCAACTTATCCATGTACTCAGTGAAACCTTTGTTATGGCTTAGCGCGATAACCTGAATGGTGTATTTTTTCGATGACGTTGATGCTGGCTTTTCCATCATCGGTTTTTCAGCCTTCGCACTTTTTACCATAGGTTTTTCTTTCACGGGTGCAGCCATTGGCTTAGGTGTAGCAGTCGCGGCAACCTTAGGCGCAGGTTTTGGCATAGGCTCAACCTTTGCGGGCATCTTAGGTGCCGGTTTTACGGCTTCAGGTGCCACATTCGACGGCTCAGTAGAAGACAAAGGCATAACCTCTGCCCCTGAGCTTTGCGTCAGCAGCAACTGTGTTGTATTCGATCCACCAGCACAGCCGGCAAGCGCTAAGGTCAGCGCGACAGAAAAGATTTTCTTCATGAATATTCTACTTTTAGGACTCACTGTCTTTTATTCTGACCCTAGCATTGGATTCATTCAACCTTAACGACAGCAACACTCCCAAGTATCTGCCACGTATCACACATCCCTACAAATCGCGTGCGACCAATGATCCACTTTCTTGGTCAAATATCCCTTATTTCGCTGTGGATCACAGGCAGGTTATTGGAGACATGCAGCATTGAATAAACACGGTAATATACCTAAATAACTTGAAGATTCTTCAGGAGAGGGAAATGACCAACCTCGATGCGCTATTCAAACCCAAATCGATTGCTGTTATCGGCGCGTCTAACACTCTAGGCCGCGCAGGCAATATCATCATTAGAAATCTGCAATCCGGTGGCTTTCAAGGCCCTATCATGCCCGTTACACCCAAGTATCAGGCAGTGGCTGGCATCCTTGCGTATCCTACGATTGAAAAACTCCCACTTGTGCCCGATATGGCTGTGCTTTGTACCCACGCGAGCAGAAACAGTGAGCTGATCCGCCAGCTTGGCGAAAAAGGCGTCAAAGTCGCCATCATCCTTGCGGCTGGCATGAAGAAAACACTAAACGAAGACGGACAAACTGAATTTGATGTGATGCGCGATATCGCCTCACAATACGCCATGCGCGTGATTGGCCCCAACAGTTTGGGGATGATCCAACCTTGGATTAACCTCAATGCGTCGTTTTCCCCTATTCCAGCGAACCGCGGCAACATTGCGTTTGTTTCCCAATCCGCCGCGGTGTGTACCACGATCCTCGACTGGGCGAAAAACCGTCGTGTTGGGTTTTCTACTTTCATCTCGCTAGGTGAAGCCAGTGACATTGATTTCCCTGAATTACTTGATTACCTCAGCAGAGAAAGCAAAACCGATGCGATTTTGCTCTATATCGACAACATTCAAGATGCGAGACGATTTATTTCCGCCGCCCGAGCCGCATCGAGAAACCGTCGAGTTCTGGTGCTGAAAAGTGGGCGAACCCCCGAAGGTGCTGGCGCACTTCCTCATTTGTCTGAGTTCTCTCATGGCCTTGATGGCGCGTATGACGCCGCTATTCGCCGTTCAGGGATGCTCCGCGTAAGAACAACTCACGAGCTGTTCGCTGCAGTAGAAACCCTCTCACACTCTGTGCCGCTTCGAGGTGAACGTCTGGCCATCATTTCAAATGGCGGCGGCCCAGCCGTTATGGCAGTGGATACCTTGGTGGAAATGGGCGGAAAGCTCGCTGTGCTCAGTGACGAAACCATTGAGAAACTCAATCAGGTGCTCCCCGTGAGCTGGTCGCACGGCAACCCCATTGACATCGTGGGTGATGCTGACACCACACGTTACCAAAAGGCGACCGAGATACTGCTGGAAAGCGATGAAGCGGATGCGCTGCTGATCTTGCATTCTCCCTCCGTGACCGCACCAGGGTTAAGCACGGCGAAAGCCTTGATCGAAACCTTAAAGAACAACCCAAGGGCGAAACGCTTTAACATCTTGACCAACTGGCAAGGAGAAAGTGATGACGCCACCGTGGCAAGGCTTGCCTTTGCACATGGCGGATTCCCTGCCTATCGCACACCAGAAAGTGCGGTAACGGCTTTCATGCACTTGGTCGAATACCGCCGAAACCAAAAACAACTGATGGAAACACCCACATCCATCGGCCAAATTGATTACGACGTTGAAGGTGGCAATGCGCTGATTCAACAAGCACTGGAAAACCACCAGACCACATTAACCACTCATGAAGCGCGTCCTTTCTTAGAGAAATACGGCATCAATGTCATGGCGACATGGCTCGCAGCCGATCCCTCAGAAGCGGCGCAAATTACCGAACAAGTCGGTTATCCCGTTGCGGTGAAATTGCGCTCTCCCGACATTCCACATAAATCTGACGTGAATGGCGTCATGCTGGACCTGAACAACGCGACGGAAGTTGCCAATGCCGCTCAACTCATGTTGAACCGCGTTTCCTTGGCTTACCCAACCGCACGCATTCAAGGCTTACAGATCCAAAGCATGGCAAGTCGCGCCGGTGCGCAAGAGTTACGCGTTTGTGTTCGTCACGACCCTGTTTTTGGGCCTGTGATTTTGGTGGGTGAAGGGGGATCAGAATGGGATGTAAACCGCGATGCAGCCGTCGCTATCCCGCCGTTGAACATGGCGCTGGCCCGTTATTTGGTAATAGGCGCGGTTAAATCTGGGAAATTACGGCAGCGCAGTCACCCTTACAGCCTTGATGTGAATGCACTTTGTCATTTTCTAGTGACGTTGTCACAGATAATCATCGATTACCCTCAAATTGCAGGGCTGGATATTCACCCTCTGCTCGCGTCTGGAGATGAACTGCGCGTATTGGACGCGTCTATCAAGTTATCTCCCTACGAGGACGACATACATTCTCGCCTCGCGATTCGCCCTTACCCGAAAGAACTCGAACAACGCGTTACGCTGAGAGATGGCAGACCCGTGTTACTGCGCCCTATTCTTCCTGAAGATGAGCCTAACCATAAGACCTTCGTCGAGCATGTCTCCGTTGAGGATTTGTACAAACGCTTTTTCTCGGATGTGGGCGAGTTAAACCATGAAGCGTTAGCAAACCTCACACAGATTGATTATGACCGTGAAATGGCCTTTGTCGCCGTTTACAGAAACGAAGAGACGCAAGAAGACGACATTCTTGGCGTGGTGCGCGCGCTGTCGAATCCAGAGCACACAGATGCTGAATTTGCCGTGTTGGTACGCTCTGATCTTAAAGGTGTTGGCTTAGGGCGTATTCTGATGGAGAAAGTCATCGACTATGGCCGTGTCAGCGGATTAAAGCGGTTCAACGGTATGACAATGCCATCGAATGCTGGCATGATCGCCCTTGCTCAGAAAGTCGGTTTTAGTATCGATGTGCAGTTGCAAGATGGCATTGTGGAAATGGACATGATGTTGTAGCGCGGCGCATTTCATTCAATCAAAAAAGGCTGCTTAGCAGCCTTTTTTAATCAGGTATTCACTCGACTCAAGTTACAGTGTAACAACGTGTAGTTAGTTGATATTAAAGCGTATAATCAACCACGATCAAGTCTTCAATATGAGGGCCGAATACCACTTTAAGCGCATCATGTTCAGGGTCAACAAGGTAGCGCTGACGAGCATCTTCATCATTAAACGTCATGAAAATAATATGGGTATACCCTTTGTTTTTACCTTCAGGGCTGTCGTTTTCACCCCACTCTACGGACACAACCCCTTCCACACGCTCTGTCATTGATTCAAACTCTTCACGAATTTCTCCAAGATCAGCTTCATTCGTAGTTGGTTTGAAGGTTACCAGTAATATGTGTCGGATCATCTTGTTGCTCCATAAAGGTTTTAGCGAAACAACCGAACACAATGCTTAGCACGTGTTCGGCTGATTTATGATGGTGTTTCCAGCCTACTCATTCTTTTGGTAGAGGTTGAATCACTTTTAGTACTTTCGGCAATTCACGGATCATCCAGCTTTTCGCGTTCCCCATGCGGTTACGCTTCCATGCCATCACCCACTCCAAGCGATAGACCTCGCTCCCTTTGATGATTTTCAATTCACCGTTATCGAGCTCTTTTTGTATCCACCAATCTGGCATGGTGCCAATCCCCAACCCCTTTTGAATGGCATGATACTTTTCCGCCATCGAAGACACGGTTAATCGCGGCTGCTCATCCAAAATATTGAAGGTATAGGTTTTAGCATTGCGCGCGGTATCTGCGACCGAAATACTACGGTACTTACGTCGCGTGTCCGCATCATAAGGATTGGCTTCGTTATGAATGGGATGATCTGCGTGTGCCACCCAATGGCCTTCAGTGAACCCTAATGGGTGCACCTTCAAACTTTGAGGGTAGCTCGGTGCCGTTGGGCAAATCAGTATATCAGCACGATCTTCTTCTAATGCTTCCCAAGATCCTGCAAGAATTTCTTCCTGTAACCTTACACGCGTCGTCGCTTCTTGGCTTAGCTTATCGATAATTGGAAAAAATTGACGCGCAGAGAGCAAGCCATCGTAAGCGATGGTGATGTCTAACTCCCATCCATGCGCTAACGATT
The DNA here is from genome assembly GCF_004120195.1 of Enterovibrio baiacu. Taxonomy (GTDB): domain Bacteria; phylum Pseudomonadota; class Gammaproteobacteria; order Enterobacterales; family Vibrionaceae; genus Enterovibrio; species Enterovibrio baiacui. The sequence continues at coordinate 104,619 of NZ_SCHN01000005.1, forward strand.
TCGCATCGGCGACAAGCTCATCAGCGGCATTGCTCAGCACGCGCCCCCGTTCTAGCAGAAGCCTACCCGCATCAGTAAATGAAGCCTTATGACCTGAACGGTCAAAAATCACCAAATCTAAATCTTGCTCGAGCTTTTGCACCTGATAACTCAGGGATGAAGGCGCACGGTTTAAGGAATCTGCGGCAGCGGCAAAACTTCCCTTTCGATCTATCGCGTCCAATACTTGCAGCGCTTCGAAAGATATCATTGTTGTTTCTCCCTCTTCTGGAACTCGCTTTTACTCAAACCTTCTTGATCCAATCTGGCTTCTTAGTGAGCCTCTCCGCATTGCTCGAGGTTCTATCAAAACGGTGCTAATTTTTTATCATTTGCTCCATAGCGAGTTGACCTGTCTTTTATCTATTTCTATTCACAGCAGTGCATAACGGCGTTAAACACTTATTTTAATCTGTCACAATTCACTGAAAAAAAACAACTTTCCAACAACAAATCATAAATTTCGTGATGTACACATCGCCATAAGCCTTCTATCTGTCTTACTCTTACAGGAGAGGTGCCTATGAAGTTAGATCGCATTGAAATAGCAGGGTTTCGCGGCATTCGTCGACTATCGCTAAGTCTTGATGAGCTTACCGTACTCATTGGAGAAAATGCTTGGGGCAAAAGTTCACTTTTAGATGCACTGACACTCTGCCTACCTTCCACAGGGGAAACCTATCCCTTCCAACGTTCCGATTTTCATATCGACCATACCTTAGGCAATGCCCAAACCAACCAAATTCTCATTGTCTTTCGATGGCTTGAAAGTTATTCGGGTGAACACAGGGCAAGGCGATACAGGAAGTTCTCTCAGGTATGGAATGGGAATACCGAGGGGCTGCGCCGCATTGATTTTCGTATCAATGCGGAATTTGATGATGGGAAGATCACCGTCAATCGTGATTTCCTGACGGAACGAGGCGATGTCGTTGATATCGACAACAACGAAGAACTCGCCCACCAGCTTGTGGTGCTTCACCCTATTATACGGATGCAAGATGCGCGGCGGTTACGCGATGCTGAGCTACTGCAAAATGGCAACAAAACACGCTTAGAGAAGCGGCTAGAGAATACCGTGCGCCGCTTGCAGCAAAAACCCGGTCACGTGAACAAAGGGGAAGTGCGAAGCGGGCTTAAAGCCATGCGCACTTTGCTCGACCATTATTTTGCATTTGACTCTCACAATCGCTCCCCCTGTGATGTTGAGCCGTCTCGCCACCTCAACATGCGAACCAACTACATTCACCCGTTAGAACATGTGGCAAAAAATACCTCGAACCAAAGTCGGCTGTTGCTAATGGGTTTACTTAGCGCGTTTGTACGCGCACGTGGACCTAAGCAACTTAAAGCGAATGCGCGCCCGATTGTTATATTCGAAGACCCCGAAAGCCGTTTGCACCCAACATTGCTCAACCAAGCATGGCGTTTGATTCGATTGATGCCGATGCAAAAGATATTAACCACCAACAGTGGCGATCTCCTCTCTGCAGCCCCATTGGCAAGCATTCGACGGTTAGAACGCGGGTCTACGCACACAGTGTCGCATCAGGTGTCACCGGATGCGCTGTCGAAAGATCAAGAGAGGCGAGTGTCATTCCACGTTCGTATTCATCGCCCGAGCGCACTCTTTGCGCGATGTTGGCTACTGGTGGAAGGCGAAACGGAAATCTGGTTGTTCAACGAATTAGCGCGGTTACAAGGCTACGACTTGGCTGCTGAAGGTGTTCAGCTGATTGAGTTTGCGCAAAGTGGCTTAAAACCGCTGATTAAGCTGGCAATCGAGCTTGGTATTGAATGGCACCTTATTGCGGATGGCGACATGGCAGGGCAAAAATACGCGTACTCCGCACGCAATATGCTCAATGGCGATCAGGAGAATCATCGATTAACGGTGTTACCAGACAGAGATATAGAGCATTACCTCTATCACAATGGCTACGAGCCGCTATTCAGGAAAATGGCGCATTTGGAAGGGCAAACAAAGCTTTCTCCCAAAAAGATCATTGATAAAGCGTTGAAGAAGTATGCGAAGCCAGACGCAGCGTTGGCCATCATTGAATACACAGAGCAACATCACGATGAAAACATACCGCTATTACTGCGCTGGACGCTTCAACGCGTTATTGGCATGGCAAGAGGTGCTGGGTAAACGTGGGTAAACGCGTGATATGAATGAGTGAGTGAAAGATAAGTGAGGAAGAAAAAGGGGTCTTCACCCCTTAGCATCGGTTACGGTGCCATATGTTGCCCATTTGGGAAATCAGATGTCTAGGGCAACAAGGTTAGTCACTGCTTTTCAAAGAAAATGGTAATGCGCCCTACTTCAATGCCAAATTTCTTCATTGAGGTGAGGTTGAACACGCGCTTGTCGTCTTGTCGGTATAACCAATCATCAAGCGTTAGTACATAGTTGCTTTCGCCAACGTCAACGCTCAAATCATACGCCCAATTCAGTGCGTTTCCTTCTTCACGTCCAGTGGCAATACCGACAACATCACCCGCTGTGCCTTGGTATGAACCGTCTTCATTTTGCGTGATCGTCCAAACGCGCTTTTGCTTTTCACCGTCAGCGAAATCAAAGTCTTCATCTAACGTGAGTTGATTGCCTTCCACCGTGCCTCGAATGATCACTTCAAAGCGACGGGTTTCCATGCCTGAGTAGTCTTGAACCATTCCCCAAGCTTTTACTTCGCCGTCAAAATACTCAAACAGATTGAACGCTGGTGACGTGGTTTTGTAGTCATCGATGGAACTGGAGCATCCCACCAACCCGAAAAAGATGGCGCTTAAAAGTGTTATTATTCTCATGTTTATTTCCTGTTTGACGCGTCGCCGCCAATCAGCGCGAGCCTGAGTGTTGGGTAGGCGGTATCCGGGGAAAGCCATATGTTGGCGAATGCCTCGGCGAGGACTGCTTCACGCAATGAGCCTGTCGGTTTCGCCGCTTCATTCAATGCTTGATAAAAGAACTGGCCCGTTTGATTCGAAAGCACATAAATCAAACGATCCCCTTCTTTCACGTTCGGCCACACGCCCTTCATGCTGGGCAGCCAGCTATCAATCTGTTTTTTGCTGTATCCGAGGTGTTCCCACTGCTCGACCGTCGCATCAAGCAAGTCTTCAGCATCAATATCACGGCTATAAGTGATCACCAACGCCAGTGGCTCGCTGCTCTCTGATACGTATTTGCCGTTAGGGGTACGCAGTTCGCTGTCGTAGATCTTCCAAAAGCCCCACGTTAGCGTGGCATTGCCCACAGGCTTCCACCACACCCACGAATCGCTTTTCGAGCTTGTTGTTGAAGATTGTTCCTCAGTCGCTTTTGGCACCGCGTCTGTTGGCTTCACGTCTGCAAAAGACGCCGATGAGGCTGTTAGCGCCGCCATGAACAAGCACAGCGCAGAGAAAGCCTTTGGGCGTGACCAAGGCTTACTCAACCTTTGTTTGTTCATCATCGCAGTGGTTAACGTCATCAGTGTGCAATCCTTATTCTTCGCAGGCACTATTTCTTCAGCGACATCGCTGCATCGTTATCAATAGCCGGCTTAGTTTTTCTCGTTAGCACCCTGAGCATAGAGAGGAATAACAGCGTGTACATCAGCCACATCCCAAACAGAATCAGCGCCGTCTTCTCGATAGGATCCCCGAACGTGACTGCACCTAAGCGCTCGCCGCCGAGGTAACTGAGCATTCCCCCTACGCTGCCTGCAACGAGTAATATCCACGTCTTTTGCGACAACAACCAATCGCGAAGTAACCAGAGGTAGGAAGCAAAACCAGCCCACATTAGGCAAAGCCAAAGCGGCAAATGCGGATGCGGGAATTGCAGAATGCCCAAATGCGAAAGCACGCTATCTCCGACAATCCCAATTACCGCAAACAGTGGCATTGCCCAGTATAAGGCGCGATCCAACAGCAGCGCCCCGATAAGCAACAGCACCAACACTGGGATCCAATCACTACGTCCAACGACAGCGGCAAACCAAAACACATTGAACGCTAACGAAAGTAAAATGACGCGCATACGTTCCCCTTTCTCGGCCATGCCGTTGTTTCAGAACGCATCATTCACACTAGGGTGAATGACACACAATTACTCTCTCCAGCCCGGACGGCTCATGACCAGTTGCACCGTACTGATCGTGCGCTCGCGGAAGCCACCTTCGCAGTAGCAGAAGTAGTAGCGCCACAAGCGAATAAAGCGCTCGTCATAGCCCAGAGCCATCAATTCTGATTGGCTTTCGTTAAAGCGTTGATGCCAGTCTTCAAGGGTTTTTGCGTAATCTAACCCGATGTCTTTCAAGTCGCGCACCACCAAGTCACTGTGGCGTGTGAAGTGAGAGAGCAGCACGTTGACGGACGGCAGGAAGCCCCCTGGGAAGATGTGTTTCTGAATGAAGTCCACGTTATTGCTGTAGTAGTCATAACGTTGGTCGGCGATGGTGATGGCTTGGATTGCCATCAAGCCGTCATGCTTGAGCAGCGATTGGCATTTCTGGATATAGGTTGTCAGGTACTGTTTACCGACCGCCTCGATCATTTCGATGGATACCAACTTGTCGTATTCACCCGTAAGATCACGGTAATCTTCTTTGAGCAAGGTGATCTTGTCTTCCAAGCCTTCTTGTTCAACGCGGCTTTTCGCCCATTCAAACTGCTCATTGGAAATCGTTGTGGTGGTCACACGGCATCCGTAGTGTTTCGCCGCATGAATCGCCATCGCGCCCCAACCTGTACCAATTTCGATCAAGTGGTCAGTGGGTTTCAATTCAAGCTGGCGGCACAAACGATCCATCTTTTGAAATTGCGCTTGCTCTAACGAATCGGATTCCGCTTCGTAAATACCACTCGAATACAACATTTCTTGGTCTAGGAATTGCTCATAAAGCGCATTGCCCAGGTCATAATGTGCGGAAATGTTGTTTCGTGAATTCTCTTTGGTATTGCGGTTCTTCCAATGCGCAATCTTGGTCACGATGTCAGCGAGCCACCCGACCTTGCTTTCCAAGCGATCAAGCGCAGGCATGTTTCGACAACACACACGAATCACATTGGTAAGATCTGGGGAATCCCACCAGCCATCGACATAGGCTTCTGCTGCACCAATGCTGCCGCCGGTGAGAAGTCTTTGATAAAAGCCTGGGTGCTTAATGATGATTTCTGCATGCAACTCGGCAGAGGGATCACCCAATTGGTGTGTTTGTCCATCATGATCAACAAGCGTGAGACCCGCGTCTTCGATGTATCCGAACGTTTTCAACAGCACATTTCTTGCGAAAGTGTCTTTCTTGGTCACCGCGCAGGATGTGGTTTCGATTTGGCTTGAATACATAGTTACTCCTTAACCTGAGCCGGATGAGAATAAAACGGTGCGCCTTTAATCCAGAGCTTCAATGCTTGCCAATAAATGGAAGCCACCACTTTTACTGTCATCACCGGTGTCTTAACGATGAGTTTGCTGAGTTCTTTTGATGTGAAAGGCTTCTTTGTTAGCGCAAGCGTTGCATCAAATTCCTTCTCGCCGCGGTGTGTTTCTAAGTGCACAAACGCGGTTTTGTCCAAAGGACGAAGCTTCCACACGTATTTTTGATCGACGGGATTAAACGGGGAGACATGAAACGCTTTATTGTTCTCCCAACGTTTGCCCGCAGGAATCGCGTAATAATGACGCTGATTCCAAGGTGTATTGCTGACCTCGGCAAGAATGTATTGCCATTGGTCATTTTCGTCATACAGGTAGTAAAAATTCACAGGGCTAAAATAGAGCCCGAAATACCGCAGGTGACAGAGCGCGAAAACTTTTCCCTCGACGCGCTTGCCGGTTAACGCATGAACCTTGTCTTGTACCGCTTGTTTGGTGTCTACGCGCCCTTCCATGTAGTCAGGACGGTGAAACGTTGCCACGCCCCACTTTCTTAACGAAAAGCCACGCACGTTTTGTACCAATGCATCTAGCTCATCAAGATCAATCATGGGCATGAACATGGGATAGGTGAATCCGTGCTCAACCGGCGTAAAACGACGGTGACGAACGCTGCCTACAAACAGACCGCTGTTGGCGTCTGTGTTCATGACGCGCTCCTTAGTGGAACGGGTAGATCGTTAATCGCGCTAACAACGTCTAGTCCGCTTCTTACGCCGTCTTCATGGAATCCGTTGTACCAATACGCACCGCAGAACCATGTGCGATCAATTCCGTTTACCAAATGACGTTCTTTTTGTGCATCGATGCACTTTTGGTCGAAAACCGGGTGCGCATACACAAACTCACGGAGCACTTTTTCTGGCGCAATATGGTCTGTTTGATTGAGGGTGACACAGAAGGTCTCTGGCGCATCAATCCCTTGCAAGATGTTCATGTCATAGGTCAGGGCCGCAGGTCGATCTTCCCGTCCATCACTGGCACCTAGGTGGTAATTCCAGCTTGCCCATGCGGCTTTGCGACGTGGCAATAAGGATTCATCAGTGTGCAGCACCACGTCGTTATCTTGGTAATCGATCGCGCCGAGAATGGCTGACTCATCTTTGCTCGGGTCAATGAGCATTTTTAGCGCTTGATCGCTGTGACACGCAAAAATCACATGATCAAATCTCTCAATGCCTGTATATGTTTCAATGACTACATCGTGTGATGTGCGTTCAACGCGAAGTACTGGCGTGCTCAAGCGGATTGAGGATTCAAACGCCGGCACCATTTTTCTTACGTATTCACGAGAACCACCTGGGATCACATACCACTGTGGGCGATTGGTGACATCCAGCAAGCCGTGGTTTTGGAAGAAACGCAGGAAGAACTTGAGAGGAAACGCGCGCATATCTGACAAGGTGGAAGACCAAATCGCCGCGCCCATCGGAAGAATGTAGTTCTGGCAGAAGTAGTCGCTGAATTTGCGGCTTTCGAGAAAATCGCCCAGCGTTTGCTCAATCAATGGATCGCCGTGGGTTGCGATGGAATGCGCTTCTCTGGCTTCTTTATTAAAACGCAAGATTTCTCGGATAAACAAGTAGAACTTTGGATTGAACAGATTACGCTTTTGCGCAAACAAAGAGGCCACGCTGTGGCCATTGTATTCAAGGCCGTTGTCTTCGTTGCGAACACTGAAGCTCATTTCAGAATCTTGACCCGTGATACCAATGTCGGCCATGAGTTTCTGGAAGTTTGGGTACGTGCGATCGTTGAAAACAATAAAGCCTGTATCAATGGCGTATTTGCCGCTTTCAACTTCAACGTCGACGGTCGCTGTGTGCCCGCCTATATAATCGTTGGCTTCGAACAGCGTGATGTCGTGGTTTTTGTGTAGGTAATGCGCACAGGTAAGACCTGAAATACCTGAGCCGATGATTGCAATTTTCATTGTGCATTCCTTGTTATTTTTTTAACGAGCGCAAACTGACATGCCATTGGCAAAGTGGCTAAGAACTTGAGTATGTAACTGAATTTTTTCGGGAAATGCACCTCGGCTTTTCTTTTTTCTAAGCCTTGGCGTATTGCGAGCGATGCTTCCTCAGATGAGACCATCATAGGCATAGCGAAATCGTTTTTGTCCGTGAGCGGTGTTTTTACAAACCCCGGCGAGACAAGTGACACCGTCACTCCTTTTGGTTCTAAATCCACGGAAAGTGAGCGAGAAAGATAAGATACCGCCGCTTTTGACGCGCCGTAGGCTTCGGCTCGCGGCAAACCGAGGTAAGCGGCTGTAGAGCCCATTAGCGCAAGGTGTGTGCCGTCAGTAAAGCGTGCTTGTAGCGCTTCAATGCAATTCAAGATGCCAAACACATTGATGTCGAAAACACGTCGGAACAAGGTTACGTCAATACGACCTTCTTCGATGTATTCGCACGTGCCTGCATTTAGGATGATTAAGTCGAAGCGCTCAGTTTGAGATGACAGAGCACGTTTGGTGTCATCCAAATCGGTGGCGTCAAAGCGCAATGAAGTGACATTGTCACGCTCTAAGGCAAGTGCATCAATGTGCTGTGTGTTGCGGCCGCAGCCCACGACATGCCAGCCATTTTCAGCATAGTCTTTCGCGAGCTGTAGGCCTATGCCCGATGAAGCGCCGGTGATTAATACGCGTTTCATTGGCCTAACCTCTTTTTGATCATTTTGACCGCAGACCCCAACACTGGCAGCGCTTCATACAGCATTTCACCTAAGTCAAAAAAGTCGCGGTGCATCACCACGCGCCCTTCTTTCAATCCCAACTTGGTACACCCTTTAACGGCACGCTCTGCACCGCCTTCAAGCTTGGGATGCGACAACGTCATGGTCCAACTGATAAAGGCAATGTCGCCATTTACAGCGTGATCATGAATTTCGAAACGGCAGTCCGTCACGTTGGTGTACATGGTGTCGAAATAGCGCGCGAGGTTGTCGTACCCCTCTATGCGGTGTGCAGGGTCTTCGAAGACAACATCGTGACTGTAAATCGCGTCCAGCGTATCGAGGTTGTCTTTACGCAAGGCCTGATAAACATGAATAAACCGTTCAAGCGTTGCCGCTTCTGAGGAATAAATGTGGTCTGACGTTGCAGTGCTTTGCATCATGATTCAACCCTTTGTTTGGACGGTCCCGACTTCGCCGTTTCGAACATTTCAATCGCTTTTTGACGTGCAAGTTTATGGTCAACAATGGGTTTCACGTATGACAGCTCAATGCCATTTTTTTCCGCCCATTTATGCGGTTCATGTATCGACTTGTCTGGAACAGTTTCTAATTCTTTCAACCATCTACGGATGAATCTCGCATTGGGATCAAACTTCTTGCCCTGCGTGGTTGGGTTAAACACTCTGAAATAAGGTTGGGCATCCGTGCCTACAGACGCAGACCACTGCCATCCACCATTATTGGCAGCGAAATCGCCATCAATAAGCTTCCAGTTAAAGTAACGCTCACCCCATCGCCAATCGATGTGTAAGTCCTTAACAAGGAAACTGGCAACAATCATTCGCAGGCGATTGTGCATCCACCCCGTTTCATTCAACTGGCGCATGGCGGCATCAACGATGGGATACCCGGTTTTCCCCTGCTTCCAACGCTCAAACAACAGCTCGTCTCGGTTCCACGCGATGTTGTCTGTCCATTCGAGGAAGGCTTTTCCGCGGCTGATCGCAGGATAGGTAGCCGCAATGTGTTGGTAGAATTCTCGCCAAACGATTTCAGACAACCAAACGTTCGCCCCGCCGGTGCCTTTCTCTAAGCAATCTTTCGACTCCAGCATTAATCGTGCAATACATTGTCGCGGTGAAATAGCCCCTATCGCGAGGTAAGGTGATAACTGGCTGGTGGCCGGAATGGCGGGAAAATCGCGCAAATTTTCATATTGTTCGACGCGATAGCGACAGAAATCACGCATGCGTTGAATGATGGCGCTGTCATCTACAGGCCAGCTGACCGAATCATCTTGGTGATAGTGCAGTTCTATCTCACCTTGCCCTCTCAGCATGCTTGAAGTGATAGAACACGCTGGCACAGGCTCGGGCGACGCCAGAGGTGCAACACCATGTAAGGCGAGTTTTGCTATCCATGTTTTCTTAAAAGGCGTGAAAACGCGATACATGGTTCCTGAGCCATTCGTCACCGTGCCAGGCGCGAAAACGCACTTATAGTCATACGCATGGAAGCTTGTCCCTGTGAGACTCAATAAACCCGCAATGGCGTTATCACGGTTAATCTCATCAATTTCATGGTCCCGCGTGCAATAGACATCCGAGATTTGATATTGCTGACAGAGCTGCGCAATCAGGGGATTGATGTCGCTGTAGTAATTCGCACAATGCACCATCAACGGAATGTTCAGCGCTTCGAGCTCAGTACGTAATACGTGCAGACGACGACGAATCAAATCAGCCTGAATGGGAGCGTTGCAGTACCTTTTCCACTGTAAAGGCGTTTCATAGTACACTGCGATAACCGACTCGCCAGACTTACACGCTTCCGTCAGTGCAAGGTTGTCCTTTACGCGCAGATCTCGCCTAAACCAAACCAATTTCATTGAAATTGCTCCCTTTCACTTTTTTCACTTACCGATGAACTCGACGCCTTCTCGGCATGTTGAGTTTTTGAGGTGGTGAACAAATCTGAATGAATAACGCGGCACTTCCCCAGCAAAGACACAGACACAAGTTCTTCGTCGGCGATGGTGACGACATCGCGTTTCATGGATGCTGACAGTGCAACCTCAGAAAAAATAACTAACTCCTTGGTATCGCTGTTTTTAATCGTTTTCACCAAAGAAATAAGATTAGAATCAAGCCCTTCTATAGTTGTGACGGCGTAACCTTTTGATTGATAGTTGAGCGCTTGTCCATAGAAAAGGTGCAAATCATTCATAGACGTCGACACCAACACACAGTGTTTTTTGCTCGGTGCTTTCTGGCCCAATTGAAAACAGCGCAACAACTCATGGCGCAACGCCGTTAACCAAGTATTTAAACAAAGGCCTATCACGTCAGATTTCTGCTCAGAGAAGAATGCTGTCAGCGGAATAAACAGGTTTCGTTCTAACACTGTAATGGGATAGTGCTTGGTGAGTTCAGACAGCAGACGCTTCAATCGCGGCACGTCAAAATCCATCACTGCTTTTTTGAGCTCATCGGCTTCCCTCGCCATTTCAGTATCAGACGAGGTGTTGGGTGTGAATGTCTCATCGTTAAGTAGCGCTTTTACTTGTCCCACAGGTACACCACGATCGAGCCATTTAAGAATGTTATTGATGAGCGCCACATCCTTGCTTGTGTACATGCGATGACCTTTGGGCGTTCGCTGCGGCTTTAACAAGCCGTAGCGACGTTGCCAAGCTCTCAGCGTGACGGTGTTAACCCCCGTCACCTCTGAGACTTCTCCAATAGAGAGCAACGGCTTTTCATCCGAAAGGTTGTTCTCTATGACGTGGTCGTTTATCGCTTTCATACCCAGCTTCCTCACAGCCCGTAACGGAGTCTTAGGCTGTCTGGATAAGGATGGAGGTAGCTTTGTCGCGACAAGTATTCATCCGGATGCTGTTGCAAGTGGTGATTGATCAGCGTCAATGGCGCGAGTAATGGCATTTCACCCTTACGGTATGCATGGATGAGGTTTGAAAGCTCTGCTTTTGAAGATTTATCTAAATCACGTTTGAAGTACCCCTGCAGGTGCATAAGCACATTGGTGTTGTTCTTTTTGCTCGCACAGTGAGCAATGGCTTTCATGAAACGATTGCGGTATTCGATGTAGAATTCATCGATGTCATGATCGGCAATGTTGGCAACGAACTTACCGAGGGATTTGTATTCTGTTGGGCAATGCGCCATCAGCACCAATTTATAGCGGGAGTGAAACTCAACCACGGCACGGCGCGTAATGCCCTCGGCCATTGAGTCATGTAGATCTTTTAACGCAAACACACGAAACACAAAATTCTCGCGTAATACTGGATCGTTCAAACGGCCGTCTTCTTCAACGGGCAACCAAGGCATGCGTTCCATCAGTTGTTTGGTATACAGACCAACACCGCTTTTCTCAGACGCGGCATAACCGCTTTCTTTGTACACCTTTACACGTTCCATGCCACACGTTGGCGACTTCGCGCATACGACATAGCCACACAGATCCATGCTCGCTAATTGTTCCGTCTTCTTACGGCTGAAGGCTTCCATCTTTTCAGTGTGGTCAGCAGCGCTGTCTTTGGTTTCTACCAAACGGATGCCAATTTCGTCTCTGTCCAACAAACGAATGGTTGGGCGAGGAACTGACATGCCAATAGCGACTTCAGGGCAGACAGGCACAAACTCTACATACGGCAACAATTCTTTCGCCACAAAGTGGCTGCGCTTATGACCGCTATCAAATCGGACCTTCTCTCCGATGACACAGGCGCTTACACCTAATTTAATGCTCATCACACATCTCCCTGTTGTACATGCTTTTCTATTTGTACAACTTAGATAAGAAAAAAGATCACTCTTGTACAAAATTTTTTATGTGTACAGTTTAGTAATAGCAAAACGCCCCGACATTTACATGGCGGGGCGTAACAGTTTTCTTACTAATTTTTAATGTGTTATTAGTCAGTAGCGGCTGATTTTTCCGCTTTTATCGCGAGATCAATTTCTTGTTCAAAGGCCTTCAGACGCTTGTGAATCGACATCAACTCAACAATGGTCTTCCAAGAATTCACCAAAAACTGGAACGATTCTTCCACCTTGCCAAAGGCACGAACGATTTGTTGGAGCACGCCCAGCGTGATCACACCAGAAATAATGGTAGGACCCAGTGCGATGTAAGGCACAATCACAGTGCCCTGCAGATAGGACCATTTTGCGATATCGAAATATAAATAGTGCTTATACAGGTTGAAGTAGTTTTTACGGACATTGGCAAACAGCTCACTCAGCGTTTCTGGCTCCGCGCGATTTTCATAATCTTCACCGTAAACCAGCTCTTTACGGTATGCCGCTTCAACTTTCTGATTCTTAAACTCAAGCCCTGGCAGTTTAATCCCCACCACAGCCAGCAACACGGTACCGAACAACGCCGAAATGATGGCGATGTAGACAAGAGAGTGCTCTACAGGCCCAATCCAAGGCAATTCAGTCACATTCTTACTGAGTTCCCAAAGTATTGGTAAGAAGGCCACCAGCGTCATCAATGAGCGCATAAATGCCACACCCAAGGTCTCAACAATGCCAGCAAAACGCATAGTGTCTTCTTGCACACGTTGGGATGCACCTTCTATATGGCTGATCTTGCTCCAATGCGAGGTATAGTAATCATTCATCGCGGTACGCCAGCGGAACACATAGTGACGAATGAAAAAGTCGAGTACGACCGCAACGGTGATGTAAATTGTCGCGATTTTCAGGAAGGTTAAACACGACGAGAGGTATTCTTCAAACGTGACTGAGTTGGGCGTAGCAAGCGCCTGTTGAATCAAGTTATAGAAAGAACCAAACCATTCATTGATTTCTACATCCAGTTCCACTTTGTACCAAGTCACATACAAGATAAGCGCACTACCGAGGATGGACCAAAGAAACCATCGCTTATCCAGAAAGAAAGACTTAAACATCCACACATCCTTAATTTTTTGTGTCATTCGCTCTTTGAGTCGTAAAACCACAAAGAGTTTATTCGCGCATTCCTAGTTGAACGATTTTCGACCGAACATATTTCAATTCTAGACGGAATATTCGGGAATAACATCCAGTTAACAATTTGATCTTATTGATAAATGTATCAAATTAGAGGGTCGTTGACGACTGTGTTTTCGAGGAAGAGTACGGCATACGCGGAATTCAGGAGATAAATATACCCAAACGACAACAACAGCGTTTGGGTATAGATCGAGTATTTGCTAAATGGCTAACCCACTGTTCTCAGAAATATCTTGGCTCAACACGAATTGTTTAAACGCGTCGAACGGAATCGGATCAGCAAAGTAGGAGCCTTGAAGCATTTCTACACCGTTATTAATCAGGTGCACCGCCTGCGCTTTTGTCTCTATCCCTTCCGCAACGACATGCAGGTTAGACTCTCTCGCAAACGCTAGGATTGACCCTAGAATGTTATTTTTAAACTCAGTAAGACCGATGCCCGTCACGAACATGCGATCGATCTTAATCGTATCAATGTTTAACGTATGAAGGTAAGAGAACGCGCCGTAGCCCGTCCCGCAGTCATCCAATTTGATGGAAATGCCCTTCGCCGTTAAAGCTTCAATACAGATGGCCGCCTTTTTCAAATCACTGAATTTGGTGCGTTCTGTGATTTCTAAAGACAACACATGCGGATCGAGCCCCGCGCATTCAATTTTATTGAGCAGTTTTTCAGCGGTGTCCCACTTCTCTAAGTAGCTCGGAGACACATTGATACTGACAAAGAAATCCTTTGGTAACGAGACCGTGGTGATATCTGCCAAAACATTGTCGATGAGCTGATCGGTAATTTTATCTATCGCCCCGTTTTGCTCAGCGATAGGAATAAAAGAGTCTGGCGGAATAAATTCGCCACTGTCGGCTAACCAGCGCACCAGCACTTCGGCGCCCACGACTTTATACTTGTTGCCTTCGGGCATCACAATCGGCTGATAGAAAGGCACAAGCGCGTTCGACTCAATCGCTTCATTGAGCAAACCGCTCAAGCCTTTACGATCGGATGTGTTTAATTCCACACCAACGGCGAGAAGCACACCAAACAACACCACCAAAATGGAGAAGAGATCGACCAAATCGCCCACCAAGAACTCAACACCGCGCTGGTTGATATAGAGCTTCACACCCATGCCATTATCGAGCGTGCCATTAAATGCTTCTTTGTAAGGTTCTTCCGTGCGCTCATAGAGCTGAACATCTCGCCCACTGACATCCACCGTCATGAACAGACAACTGTTACAGTTCGTGAGGAAGTTTCTAGGCTGCTGAAACGCAAATCGCAGCATGCCATCTTGGCTGCTGAATCGCATTTCTTCGAATTGATTGCCACTCAGAATGAGCGAGACATTGCCAAATTTGAGTTGATCGTGATCTGGAAACACCATTAACGGTCTGCCAGCATGGTCATTGTTATAAATTGAGCATGACTTTCCATTTTTAAGGTGCAAATCGACATATTCAACGAATATATTGCGCGCTTTCGCCTGACTCATAAGCTCAATGTCGCCATCATCACAGACGAACGACAATTGCTCTGACAGGCCTCTCATTTGTTCAAACCCTTGTCGATATAAGCCAGTGTATAATTGAGAAAGAACAGCAACGTCTTCTCTAATTTTTTTCTTCACCAACCAATCAGACACAGGTACTTGAGAAAAATAAGCAACTAGAACAGCAACAACAAGAATAATTAGTGCTTTAAGGTGTTTCTTGAGCCAATCCACTTAGGCTCCCACAGTTTTCCCAACAGATAGCTATAAGAATAGGACAAGTGCAAGCCTAAGCTTTGAAAAAAAACGAGACTCAAGTGAATTTTTTTTCAAACTTATGATTAGCAACCTATCTATATATCAGTAACATGCCTCGTAGGTGATACAATCACCTATTCGGTATGCCAATTTCCATGCATTCATCAGCGTTTCCTTAAAATCTCACCACGCATTTTACCATACCAAATGATGAGTTTTGGCGCTATGCAACTGATCTTAAACGCAGACACTCAAGACAGACTACGCATTATTGATGTATAGATATTCACTTTTATCACATTGCGACCATTTCTCTGCCAAAAGAGACTAAAGACAAAAATCCAACGTTTACACACCCATTTTGACCCGCAGATCCGCCTTGCGTTCGGCCCCCAAACGTCCCATTTTTAAGACTTTTTTGGCTGAACCTCACATTGCGCTTTACCATATTTGTCATAGACTTGTTACAGATACAGGTGACTCATTATTAAGGCTATCACTCTTGTTAAGCACATCAAAAGAAGACACACCCGACTTTCAAAATCCCAATGGTCCTCGATTCACTTCGATCATTGCGATTTCTATCATTTGTATGCTTATCCTGATCTCAACCTTCACGCTTTATAAAAGCGCACAATCTCGTCAGGTAGATTTACAGGGGAAAATGCTTAACGTAGAAGTGAACCGCGTTCAGCGCGCAATTGAAGTCAATCTGCAAAAGGAAGCGTATTTTCTTGTTTGGCTTGCCAACAGTTTCGAAACCGACGGTACGATAGACGGGAATTCTTGGCGCGTTGCCACTCAAGACGTCACCCGCACCTTCCCTTTTTTCTCAGGTCTTTACTGGCTTAATCTCGAACACAAGCTGCAATGGACCACGCCAACCACCTTCAACCCTAATCATTTAAAAGCAGATTGGCAGATCGCTCCGCCAGTCGGTTTAAACAAAATGCCTGTGCTGTCAAAGCTATCGACATCTGACGTCATCAGACACAGTAGCGGCGACTTATCAATTGAAATGCTTCACCCTGTAATCATTGAAGGAAATGTGGTGGGGTATCTAGGGGCAAGCTACAACATCAAAAAAATGGTAGAAGCCATCGCCACGCAATTCCTTACTGACAATCAAACCTTGGTGCTGAGTGCAGGCAGCGTGCCCTTCTTTGGTGAGTTACCTGAGAGTTTTGTCCCACTCTCGACCATGGTGGATGTCTTTGCATTAGGCGATGTGTGGCAAATGACGGTATGGCAACAATCGACCTTCGATATCGCCTATTTCTCATTACCGATGCTGATCTTCATCTCTGGCATTGTAGTGACCGTGCTAGTGGGTATTTCTTTATACCTTCTTGAAGTCAATATCATTGGTCGACGGGCAGAATCAGACACCGTTTCCATGCTGAAAGAAGAAATTTTGCAGCGTCGCGAAATGGAATCACAATTGCAGTTCACAGCAAACCATGACCCGCAAACCCATTTGCCCAATCGCTTTGCGATGGAAACCTACCTCGAGCGATCTATCCGTTCAGACCAAGACATTGTTCTGCTTTGTGTCGCGCTCGATAAGCTGCAAGAAATCAATGATATGTATGGCCATATCGTGGCTGACCAACTGCTACTACAGGCCGCCAAGCGCTTTAAAACCGTCCTGCCCCCCCACGCGATCCTAGCGCGTGTTAGTAACGATCAATTCATGGTGGCGTGTGCAGGTATGTCTCAGCTCGAAGCCGAGATGCAGGCCAATAACCTCAAAATTTGTCTCGAAGAAGAATTCTACATTGAAGACAATGACATTCTAACAACCTGCGCCATCGGCATTGCCTTTCGCTACAACAATGACTTACAGGCCGAAGAATTGCTGCGACACGCAGACACGGCGGCGCATAAAGCCAAAACCCTTAGCAGCCGAAAGGTCGTTGCCTACAACCAAACCATGCAAGAACAGCTAACGCGCAAAAAAGAACTCGAACGCGCCATTCGAAACGCGATCAATAACGACGAACTTAAACTGCACTTTCAACCCCAAGTTGACTTGCGAACCCACCAAATAGTTGGCGTGGAAGCCTTGGTGCGCTGGGAATCTGACAATGGTACGGTGATCAGCCCCGACATCATTATCCAAACTGCCGAAGAAACAGGTTTGATGCAGCGCTTAGGACACTGGGTGGTAGATACCGCACTCAAGCAATTTTCCCACATGTTAGATGAACGCTGCGCGCCTAAATGCATTGCTATCAATGTATCTGGTCATGAATTCCAAGATGGCTACTTGGCAGACTATGTGATTCGTTCTGTGACCCGTTACGACATTCCCCCTTCGCGTGTTCAAATAGAACTGACAGAACAGGTGTTTATCGAGAACTTAGAACGCAACCAACACATACTGAATCGCCTCACAACATCGGGCATTAGCTTGGCGATTGACGATTTCGGCACAGGGTATTCATCCCTCGCGTATCTTAAGCACTTCCCTGTCAACACAGTGAAGATTGACCGAGGCTTCATTAAGGATCTCCCGCAATCAAAAGATGATTTGGTGATTTGTCAGGCCGTGGTCAGTATGGCGAACTTGCTGCAATTGAAAGTGGTTGCGGAAGGTGTGGAAACGCTAGATCAGCAAGAGCTGCTTAGGAATATCGGCTGTAACTTTGCGCAGGGGCATTATTACTACACGCCAATGCCTGCGGAAGAACTGATGGTACTGCTAAAAAAACAAAGAGCCGGGCGTTTATTCCCGGCATCTAGTTAATCTCGCGTCTTTTAACGAACAGCGAACTGCAATATGCAATGCGATTCGCTATTTCGCTTCTGCTGTTTTCCAGACATCAGGTTGGATAGAAATCACCACCTCCCCGACAGAGAACCACACTTGTCCATCTTCAATGGTTGCTTGAATGGTCATGTTGCGGCCAGAAGCTGCCGCTGCCGCGTCCAGCACTTCATCCATAACATTGATCACGGTTAGGTTCTTGTACGGATGAAGTTTGTTGAGCAGTGAGGCTTTCCATGCCGCTGCAGCATTGTCACCATAAGTGAACAGAACCACCTGTTTTGACTGAGTACATGCTTTCTTGATGCGCTTGTCATCTGGCAAACCCAGTTCAACCCAAAGTTCTATTTCATCACTGTAGTTTTTGATCCACAACTCTGGCTCAGACTCGTCACAAAGGCCCTTGGTAAACTGCAAACGTTCATCAGCATACAGGGTCCACGCGAGTAATCTCAGCATAAGACGTTGTTCTGTTTCAGATGGGTGCTGTGCAAGCGTCACCGTGTGATCCATATAAACCTGACGGGTCATATCGGCCACATTGATGGATGCTTTATACACCGTTGCTTTAAGTGCCATGGTATTTCCTAATTAAATGCTGTCGTTTATTAAGACCTGAATAAGGCCATTGTCAGTACAAAGACGTTCTTTCTCTCGCTTACTCAAGCGTTTAATTTTCCACTCAAGTGACATTGCAAGCCGCTTATCCCCTACTTCGTAGGACCAAGCCAACGTCAATGGCTGTTTTCCTCGTAAATACTTTGCAGTTTTTATGCCGTTTTTCTGGTGCTCATCAAAACGCCGCGCAACATCGGTTGTTACGCCGCAGTACAGAGCGTTGTCTTTGGTTCTGATGAGATACACATGCCAAAGAGGCGCAGAAAGCGCCTCTTTACGTTCGTCGGATTGGGGCTGAGTTGTCATTGTTTGCCTGTCGTCGGCGTATTATGGTCGGCTTCAGGCTTACACGGTCAGCCTATATGAATTGTGCTATCTGTTACGAAAGGAGCGAGTTAACGAGCTCTTTCAATTCTTCCACTTCACGTTCTAATTGCTCTACACGCGCGGTCAAATCTGACGTTGGTGCTGAAGCAGGTGCGCTTTCAGCAAACACGCCAGGGCTTTGCGTTTCAGGTGTTTCCGTTCCGAATAAGTGCGTATAACGGCTTTCACGTTTACCCGGCTCGCGCGGTAATGCGGCAACATACGCTTTTTCTTGCATCACAGCCAGCACACTTTCCACTTCTTTCACGTCTGTGAATTCACACAAGCGGTTTGTGCGCGTTCTTAGCTCTCCAAGTGTTTGTGGGCCGCGCAGCAACAGCACGCAAACCATGCCGCGTTGTTGATCGGTAAACTGGAGAGAACCAAACTCAGTGTTGCAAAAACGGTGCTGATATTTCGTCACACGACTACCGAACCCTTCGAGATCGCTAATCAATCGTTTTGCTTTGAGCTGCTCAACGGCGTCGAGCACTTCTGCTTCTGTCAGAGAGTAAACCGGATCGCGGTTACTTTTCTGGTTTACGGCAGTGGTTAGGCCATTCAGGGTCAAAGGATATTGTTCAGGGGTCGTTACTTCTTTTTCAAGCAGACAACCAATAACACGTGCTTCGTACGGAGTAAGTTCAATCGCCATGATATCGCCCTATTCAGGAGTTTCCTTATAACTCGCGGTTATAGCAATCAAAACCCATCACAGCAATATGAAGCCTCGCATATTCGTAAAAAGTAAGACACGACTGACGGTATTATCACCATGTTTTGAGGAATTTAAGACATTAAGCACCATAAGTGTCGCACTGTTGTGAATTCACTTGGATGCATAAAAAATAAAGTCACGCCTCTTTTATAATTTCAGATAAAATGCCCCGTATTCTGATTTTTGTATGAAATAACCATCTCCAATCACAGGTTTGTTGTTGGAAGAAAGGAGAGAGAAATGGGACTGTTTGGTAAAAACACTGCGTCAAAACCATCAATGTCACTGATTGCAAAACAATGCCGTGTTGTCGGTGAGTTCGACTTAGACGGTGATATTCAGTTTGATGGGAAAGGCGAAGGTGCAATTCTCAATGCCCGCAATGTTGTTATCTCTTCAACCGGCCACTTCAAAGGCGATATTCACGCTGAACACGTTACCATCAACGGTCTGGTTGAAGGCAGCATCATTGCGCGTGAAGTGAATATCCTGAGCGAAGGCAAAATGAAAGGCCAAATCCAAAGTGAACAGCTCACCATCGCGAAAGGTGGTTGTCTATTGGGTGAAAACACACAGAAAGACGAACCTTCGCTGTCTGTGGTGAACGAAGAAGCATCGAAAACAAAAGCGCCTTCGTCAGATTCTAAGCAGGCGTCTGCGTAAACCATTGCTACACTATTTACCCACAACCGCTTTAAATATCATCAGTTAATCAAGATGAAACGGCTCAATGCTTGACTTCATCCAAGTGCGATATACGATGCCTGCTGATGAGCGTTATCAGGAATAAAGAGATGTCAGAACAAGCAAACGAAGCCGTAGAGACAGTGAAACTGGAAAACCTTTCAGCTGAACTGCAACAAGTGATCAAATACGAACAAGTACCCGCAGAGCTATACACTATGCTGGCGTCAGTGCATGAAGCGGCTGAAGACGTTGTTCGTGAAGCATGGGATGCACTTCCAGCAAGCGCACAGAACATTCTGGACAACTTTGAACAATTCCACGCGCTAGTTAGCCTAAGCCAAAGCTACGCGGGCATTGATTTCCTGCAAGAGTGTCAAGATCTTAAGTTTGACGACATGACGCAAGAACAAACCGAAGACTACAAAGCGACCCTGCTTGATAAGCTTCTGTTCAACTGCGTAAAAGACCTTGCTAAGCAATTGAAGCAAGCGCGCATGAAGCCAGCAATGAAGCGTGAATTCCGCGAAATCTTCCAAAAGTAAGCCTTCGTGAAAAAGAATAAAAAAAGAGGTGACAACGTCACCTCTTTTTTTATATCTGAAACAAATTAGTTGGTTACTCGTAACTAGGTACGATAAAGAACCTTGATAACATGGTAACCGAATTTAGTCTTAACGGGACCGATTGGCTCTAGCACTTTACCGCTAAATACCGCTTTATCGAACTGCGGCACCATCTGGCCTTTACGAAACTCACCCAAATCCCCGCCCTTTTTGCCTGATGGGCATGTAGAGTGTTTGCGAGCAAGATCTGCGAACTTCGCACCTTTGTTAAGTTGCTTGATGATGTCTTGCGCTTGCTCTTGATGCTTCACCAAAATGTGAAGCGCATGTGCTGTACTCGCCATGCTATATACCTTTTACTGACCGTTTTGGTTGGTGCGCGATTATAAGGAATCGCTCTAAAAAAGCGATACCGTTATACACCGCATTAGTCTTTTGTTGGCAATTCCGACAACGGTAGCCAAGTGACGTTCACGCCTGATTGCTCAAACATGTCCGCACTGATCTTAATTTTCTCGCCCCAGCGCGATAAGAAATCTTCGCTTTGCTCTGGGCAGTAAACGTGGGTAATGCCCGTTTGAATGATTTTTGCAGCACAGTTAGGGCAAGGGAAATGCGTTACCCAAATGTCGCAATCGCTTAGGTCACGCTTAGCGAACAAGATGGCGTTTTCTTCGGCGTGTAGAGTTTTAAGCAGCTTCATTTCGCGATCATCCGTCGCTGCGCTATCAGAAATACCATGCGGGTAGCCGTTGAAGCCAACGGAAACGATGCGGTTTCCCTTGGTGATCACCGCCCCCACTTGCGTTGAAGGGTCTTTACTCCAAGAGCCTACTAGCTCTGCCATTTGAAAGAATCGGACAGCCCACTTAGAGATCATTGCGTTTCCAATACGTTAACTGAATCAAGAATGCGGCTATTGTGCAAAACTGTGGCCAATTGCTCAACGAAATTTAAACAGAATACGAAAATGGCACCTCGCAAGGTGCCATTCATCAGGTACGAACTGTGTTATCTGGTTGGTGGTTTAAAACGCGCCGCCGTTTAACCACAAATGGCACAGGATGGATGCAGCGTAACCTAGCAAGATAACCGGCGCCCATTTTAAGTGTCCGAAGAAGGTGTACATCCCACGCGCTTGCCCCATCAAGGCAACACCCGCCGCAGAACCCAGTGAAAGCAGGCTACCACCTACCCCTGCGGTGAGCGTAACGAGCAACCAGTTACCGAGTGACATGTCTGGACTCATGGTAAGCACCGCAAACATCACAGGAATGTTATCAACCACAGCCGACAGCAAGCCGACAATGACATTCGCCCAAATTGGGTTCCATTCAAGGTACATGACGTTAGAGATCATGGAGAGATACCCGATCAGGCTTAAACCACCCACACACATCACGACGCCGTAGAAAAACAGGAGTGTGTCCCACTCGGCATGGGAAACGCGGCGGAACACATCAAATGGCACGACCGAACCTAGGCGTTTCAACGCAGCTTCGTCTTTTTCTGCCATAGCAATAGCACGTTTACGCGCTAACGAATTAGGCAGCGTTTTACGCAGGAAGAAGCCAAAGAATTGAAGGTAGGCCAAGCCCATCATCATGCCGATAACGGGCGGGAAATGAACTAAACCGTGGAAACCCACAGCAGTGAGGATCGTCAGCAAGAACAGCACCACGATGCGTCTTGCCCCGCGTTTCATCTCAACAAACTCTTGCACGACGTCCGGCTGCTCTTTAGGAATAAACAGAGACATGATGAACGCAGGAATGAGGTAGTTAACCACAGAAGGGATAAACAATGCGCCAAACTGGCCAAATTCGACAATGCCTGCCTGCCATACCATCAAGGTCGTGATATCACCGAACGGACTGAATGCCCCACCCGCATTAGCAGCCACAACGATGTTTACACAGGCGATATTAATGAATCTGGCATTGTCACCGCCAATTTTCATGACAACCGTGCACATCAGCAAGGCGGTGGTTAAATTATCAGCGACAGGTGAAATAAAGAAAGACAGTATGCCGGTGATCCAGAAAAGCTGACGAAGATCGTAGCCTTTACTGACGATCCAGGCTTTTAGCGCATCAAAAAGCCTGCGCTCTTCCATGGCAGCGATATACGTCATTGCCACCAGCAAGAACAACATGAGTTCCGCATACTCGAGCAAATTGTGCTCAATAGCAGACTTGGCGACATCTATTTGCCCTGCCCCTGAATAGGCAAAGCCCAACAGCAACCAAATGAGGCCTGCCGCTAAAAGTACCGGTTTTGATTTACGAAGATGCAATTGCTCTTCGAGCATGACGAGGGTGTAGGCCAAAACGAATATTAAAAGGGAGATATAGCCGACAGCAGAACTGGTTAAATCAAGATGGGTTGTGGCATCACCGCCAGACGCACCAGCACTGCAAGAAAATAGCAGTATTAGCGCAATAAAAAGCTTCATCCTTGTGCCTCCAAAGCAAACAATTTTGGGAAAATTAGTGACGAGGATGCCATGCGCACTCAAGAAGAGTTTGGTGGTGAGTATTCCCAAAAAAGCGCAATCAGCATCACTTCATTCCTTATTAGTGTTTGAATTATATCGCGAGTCTTTGACAGCAACGGAGCTCGCGTAAAGGAATGAGTATCTGTAACGGCGTTATAATAGATGCATGGAGAGATGATTGCAGAGTGATTAATGTCACTTTTCAGCCCCGAGCCACAAACATCATCATCCGTCGCAATTTATTCATAAACATCTCTGTAAATGAGAGAAAGATCGTCCAAATCATTATCGAAAAATGGTACGAAGCCAGAAATGTTCGGCGGCTACCCAACATCTACATGCACAGCCAAAGGTTTTCAGTGCATAGCCAGAGGATATTCGTTCTACACCCTTCTCTATTTACAGTGTAAAAATTGGCCATGCAATTACACACACTTCAAACTTTCTCATAAAAAGAATGGTTATCTCACAGCTTCAACATTAACAATATATCAACCTAATTATGTGCATTATATTAGAGACATATACTTGCATGTAAGAAAGCGCCAGAGGTTACGTTGGATCTGCATGCATATCCACCAGAAAAGCAGATACCGATATAAACCTTTAAATACAGTCAGTTACTTAACACTAAGCAAAATCAGGTTGGCTAAAACCCAGACAGTTAGTCTTAATCTGCAACATTACCTCCTGATTTTCCGTCAATTTTTGGATATAACAATGGATTAACACGTGACATCGCCAAGTGGCGAATTTGTTATATGTCACTCATCAGGGAGATATAAGATGAAACTATCAAAATTCTTGGTATCAGCATGCTGTGCCGCAACACTGTTCTCTACCCCTTTCACCGTTTCTGCAAAAACAGCCACGGTTGCTGTGTCCCAAATTGTTGAGCACCCGGCCCTTGACGCAACCCGCCAAGGTCTACTTGATGGACTGGCGGAGCTTGGATACGTTGATGGCAAAAACCTCGCATTCTCTTACCAAACTGCGCAGGGTAACCCTGCGATTGCCGTGCAAATCGCACGTCAATACGTCGGTGAGCAACCTGATGTACTGGTAGGTATTGCAACACCATCTGCACAAGCCTTGGTTGCTGCAACCAAATCTATCCCTGTTATTTTCACTGCTGTGACCGACCCTGTGGGTGCAAAACTGATTAAAGACATGGATAAGCCGAGCGCGAACGTGACTGGCCTTTCTGACCTGTCACCAGTGGCTCAGCATGTGGCACTCGCAAAAGAACTGATCCCTGGCATGACATCCATCGGTGTGGTTTACAACCCAGGTGAAGCCAATGCAGTCACGCTCGTTGAACTATTGCGTGAAGCGGCAGAAAAAGAAGGCTTGAAAGTGATTGAAGGTACCGCACTAAGAAGCGCTGATGTTCAATCTGCAGCGCAAATTGTGGCATCACAAGCCGATGCGATTTACGCACCAACGGATAATACAGTCGCAAGCGCCATTGACGGCCTCGTCGGGGCTGCAAACCAGGCTAAGAAGCCCGTTATCGGCGGTGCAACGTCTTACATCCCGAACGGCGCGGTTGCAGCACTGGGCTTTGATTACTACCAAATTGGTGTGCAAACGGCGGACTACGTTGCAGCCCTTATCGAAGGTAAAGCGGTTGCCGATCTTCCTGCGAAAGTCGCTGTCGGTTCAGACCTTGCGATTAACTTGAAAGCCGCACAAAAACTTGGTCTCGACGTTCCAGCTTCTCTGCTAGACCGTGCAACGACTGTAGAAAAGTAAGTCAGGAGCAGTAAATGACCTCAATTGCCTTCTTTGGCACTCTGGAAGTAGGTCTGGTTTATGGCCTAGTCGCACTGGGCGTATATCTGACTTTCCGGGTTCTCGATTTTCCGGATCTCACAGTAGACGGAAGCTTCCCAATGGGCGCTGCTGTCGCTGCCACACTCATTGTCATGGGCGTTGACCCTTGGATCTCTACCTTTGCTGCGATACTAGCGGGTGCCTGTACTGGCCTGATTACCGCATTTTTAACCGTGAAATGCGGCATATTAAACTTGCTTGCCAGTATCCTGACCATGATTGCGGCCTTCTCCATCAATATCCGCATCATGGGCCGACCTAACGTTGCGCTGCTGGGCGTAGACACCATTCTTACGCCTTTCGAGAACATGGGTATCGACCCGGTTTATGCTCGCCCATTGGTGGTGTTTGTTCTGGTTGTGCTCAGTGCGTGGTTCATCATCCGCCTTTTGAGCAGCGATTTTGGCCTTGGTCTTCGTGCAACAGGCGTCAATGGACGCATGGTACGCGCACAAGGCGCAAGCACGGCATTTTATACCTATGTGGGGCTCGCCCTTTCTAACGGCTTTGTTGGCTTCTCTGGTGCGCTGTTCGCACAAACAAACAGCTTCGCTGACGTCACTTCAGGCGTCGGCACCATCGTTGTGGGTCTTGCGGCAGTTATCCTAGGACAAACCTTGTTGCCAGGACGCAAAGTCTGGGTTGCGGTGGTTGCTGTTATTCTCGGTTCTGTGCTCTACCGATTGGCAGTCGCATTCGCACTGAGTTCAGGCATGTTTGGCTTGAAGGCGTCTGATCTCAACCTTGTCACGGCAGTGTTGGTTGCGCTCGCCTTGATTGCGCCTAAAGCCCGTAAGCACTATCAAAAAACCAAGAAGATGAAAGAAGCGGGGGTAGCAAAGTGATTGAATTAAAAGACATCCAAGTTACCTTCAACCCCGGCACTATCCTTGAGAACCGCGCATTACGCAGTGTGTCACTCACCGTGCCAAAGAACGAGTTTCTCACCATCATCGGCTCTAACGGCGCAGGGAAATCAACGCTCCTTGGCGCAGTCAGTGGCGAAACACCCATGGTGGGCGGAAGTGTCGTGATTGACGGCATCGACGTGACGCATCAACAAGTCCACCAGCGTGCCGCGCTTGCCGCACGGGTATTTCAAGATCCACTGGCAGGTACTTGTGCGTCTCTCACCATTGAAGAAAACATGGCGTTGGCATTTAGCCGTGGCTCTCGCCGAGGGTGGAGCTTGGCGCTCTCTAACAAACGCAGGGAGATCTTCAAGGAACGTATCTCTATTCTTGGCTTGGGCTTGGAAGATCGTCTGAGTGACAGCATTGGCTTGCTTTCGGGAGGTCAACGCCAAGCGGTAAGCTTAGTCATGGCCACACTGTCAGACAGTAAATTGCTGCTTCTAGATGAACACACTGCTGCGCTTGACCCGCGTATGGCAGCGTTTGTTATCGATCTCACTAAGAAAGTCATCACAGAGTTTGGCCTAACCGCATTGATGGTGACGCACTCGATGAAAGACGCCCTCGCCTGTGGTGACCGCACTGTGATGCTGCACCAAGGCAAGATCGTATTGGATGTGAAAGGTGAAGAACGCGCCGGCATGGGCGTACCTGATTTGCTCGAAATGTTCAGCCGAGTGCGTGGTGAAGAATTAGCAGACGACAGCTTGCTGCTTAACTAACGCTAAGTCTCAGACTGTTGAAACGAAAAAGACGGCATTAGCCGTCTTTTTTATCGCTTATTCATTGCTGATTCTTTGCTGGCTCATCGTCTAGTGAATGCCGAATCACTGCATTAGAAACGCTTCAACAGCCGTCCCATGAGTGACGGATGATAATCCCATACATGATCGAACATGCTCATTACCGCGGGGTTGCCGTACTTGGAAAGGTTAATGGCATGAAAGCGATTGTGCTGCGCTTTGAGTTCATCAACCTTCTGTTTTACCTCGTCCGGCTGTTCAGGAGCGATAAAATCTGAAATCACTACCAAATCCGCATTGCGGTACTTATCCGTGCCCATCAAATCCACTGAATGCGTTAACACGGGTTCGAGATCTGTGCCGCCGTGGAAACTGTATGACAGGAAGTTCAGCGCTTCTTTTAGGCCATCTTCGCCGGTGAGTTCATAACCGATATGGTCGGTTGAGAAAATCATCACACTGCAGTCTCGGTCTTCTTTCACCGCAATTTGCATCAACGCGTACGCCATGGCTTTTGCACATTGCTCAGGAAAGCCACTCATTGAGCCTGACGCATCAACACAAATCAGGAATGGCCCTTTCTCGATGTCAATTTGCTTGCTTTCGGGTTTGAAGGCTTTCACCTTTCTCAGTGAACGCTGCATACCCTGCATGCGATAGGTCAACAGGCGCTTATCGGCAAAATGTTTATAGAAAAGGATTTCAAGCGCAGGCTCAGCCAAGTAAATTGCTTCATTCGGCACCAATTTTTCAAGGTGATCGCTTTGATGAACACCCACAATGTCATCTGCGACATTGTCTGCGGGCTCTTCCACCATTTGTAGCTCTTCAGCAGGCGAACGTTGTAGCGATGGGTCATCCACGTCATTTGCCATTCGCCCAAGATTTTCAGCAATGTCTTGAAGGTCTTGATTATCCTTCAAGAAAGCCACAAAACGCTTTAGCAGAGCGACATCCGATTGCGTGACCTTGGAAGATGCTAAATCCCATAGCCGACCGGTTTTCTCCGAATCACCGTGCGCTTGAACATCTTCCAGCTCACGGTAGGTTTCCATGCGCTGATAAAGCTCTTTCAGCAGCTTTTCTTTGTGCGCCTCTAACTCTTTTTCCTGTGCAGCTTGGATAGCCGCCGCCAAGTGCTGGTACCATTTGTTGCAGAAATACGCTTGGAACATCGGCGTTTCTTGTGCGATGTTTTTCTCGATCATCCGGCGAGCTTTCAGGTAAAACGACGATTTACCTTCTAGGGATTTCATCAAGGATTTGGCGTTGTCAGTAAACGCTTGTTGGGACATAGCAACCGCTTCTTGATACGCCACTATCTCTTGTTTTAACTCATCGGTAATGCAATCGTTACTCAAGCGACGTTTCACCGAGTGACGCCATTTCCGCACATGACGCTTCACCGAGGCTTTCGCATTCGGGCTGGCTTCTGTCATCACGAGAAGCTGCGGCTTTGCCATGACTTCGGTGACCGCATGCTCCAACATGCCTGTTTCTGCCAGCATCATGCCTAGCTGTAAACTCTCCGGACTAATCATCCGTGCTCCTAAGCAAAGTATTCAGTTAACATGCGAATACG
Organism: Enterovibrio baiacu; assembly: GCF_004120195.1. Lineage (GTDB taxonomy): Bacteria > Pseudomonadota > Gammaproteobacteria > Enterobacterales > Vibrionaceae > Enterovibrio > Enterovibrio baiacui. Next base: position 132,834 of record NZ_SCHN01000005.1, read on the forward strand.
AAACGCATCTTTTTCAAACTTGGCGGTTTGTTTTTGCAACGCTTCTTCTGCATCGGTAATGCTGTTCGCCAATAGCTCCAAGAGATCCGAGTTTGCAAAGTTGTGCGGCAGTGCGGCATTTAGCTGCATTCTCGCCACACGGATCATGTGCTTCGCATCCTCTACCTTTTTAATCGCAGCGTCCGTTTTACCTTGCCATGCGTTAAAGGTTTCAGCGTCATCGTCATCAATGCCCGCAATCGCCACAGAAACAGGTCGGTTTGCGATGTCTTTAATCATCAATTCCAAATCGCCTGTCACATCAAACTTGAGCATGCAAAGGTTCGGATTTTTGTTCACGTAGCCGTAAACATCACACGCACCGTTTTTGATTTTTTTCTCGAATTCACTGGCATCGACATACACCCAGCGGCTGTCCCCTTTCTCTTTTTCAGAGACAGACGGATTCGAATCCAACATCACCAGCTTAATTAAATTATGGCTCGAATTGACGGAATAGCGGCGGGCTTTTGAAAGATCGACCAGATACTTCTCTTTGCGCATCGACACTTCAGTGCCAACATCGTAGCCAAGTGTATCGACAATGTCTTCGGCCAACTCTTTCACGTCGTCGTTCGCATCTGTCGCAACAGAGAGGGCTTCTTGTTGGTTGAAGCACACTTGCTTGGCGAATTGGCGCATCACAGCATTGACTACACTGCGTGATTCAGGGCTGTGCCAGAGACATTCTTGCAGCAACAGAAGATCAACGGGATTGACCTCATTTCGGCCATTAAAGAAGGCACTGGCTTTCAGCAATCGCACGGCCTTTTTCCAGCGACGATCAGAAATATACAGCTCTTCCGCGGGGAATGGGTGTCCGCCATCTTCGGCTTCACGCTCTAACAGAAGTTTCAGTGCGTAGATCTTTTCAAACACATCATCAGACAGCGACACGAGATCAATTTGACGCTGCCACAGCTGGTATTCCTGCGCTTTGATCGCAATGTCCGGGCCGATCTCTGCATCAGGGTCACCTTGCTCGCCAATGATCAGGCGTTTGAAATTGCCTTTCTCTTGAATACGGTTAACGAAAACGCGCACAAGCATGCGATCGTACAACGCATCGAGACCACTGTCCGCTTCGGGCAATTCGTTTGAGGCCGCAACGAGCAGGCGCATAGGAACGGGTAAGACTTCGCTGCCGTTTCTGAATACGCGTTCATTTACCACAGTAAGGAGGGTGTTAAGAATGGCTGGGCCGGCTTTCCAAATTTCATCAAGAAACACGACATCAGCCGTTGGCAGATAGCCTTCGGTTAACCTGACGTATTTCCCATTGTCTTTTAGTTCTTGAATAGACAGAGGTCCGAATACCTCTTCTGGGGTTGAAAACCGCGTCATCAAGTATTCAAAAAAACTGCTGTTATCAAAGGCCTTAATGAGGCGTTTTGCGATGTAGCTTTTTGCAATCCCTGGCGGACCGAGAAGAAAAACACTCTCGCCGCTTAATGCTGCGAGCAAGCAAAGACGAATAGTATTCTCTCGCTCATAGACTCCACTCGACAGCGCGTTTACCAGTTTCTGGATACGCTCAGGCAATAATGCATGATTTGTGGGCATAGCGATTTGATTCGTCACGGTGCTGCTCCGTTATTCCTTGATTTACCAAGAAGATGTAACCACATGTAACATATTGTTAATGCTTTGTAACCAAATAAATGGCTTACTTATTGGTATACCACTTGGGATTTGATCTCATCCACCCTTAAATCTTAGTTTTCATTTTTGCTGCATGAAAACCATTCAATACATACCTCGTATTTTCAGGACTTTTTCCAGAAAATTCGCCACAAGATCACACCACCACGCTGGGTGTACTTTTGACCTTGATACCCCCATCGAAAACACCCCTTTCGCACGATCTTTGAGTATAAAAAAGGCCTTCTATAAAGAAGGCCCAAGATCGCTGTTTCTACGAATCGCTATTGCAACACTTCAATGGGTAAACGATGATCGCCGCCCCACTCTGTCCATGAACCATCGTAGACAGCAATCACTTTTCCAATGGTGAATTCGCTTGCTAATGCCACCGTGCAGGCCGTCACGCCAGAGCCACAGGTAGTGACATTTGGTAAGTCGTTAGACACGACGGTGGCCAGTAACAAGGTCAGATCCTGAGAGGATTTGAAGAAGCCATCTTGCATAACTGACGGGAATGGCAAGTTAACGGCATTGGGCATGTGTCCACTGCGCACACCTTCTCTTGGTTCTGCCACACTGCCACTAAAGCGCTCGAAAGGACGCACATCGATCACATTGAGTGCATTCTCTGTAATACCCGCCAGCAACGCATCTCTGTCGATATAGCGTTCAGGTTGGAATGTCGCGGTGTATTCCGTTGCTTGAGGTTGAATTGGCGCAGTAGTGTCTAGATCACCCCCCGCGTTTTCCCACGCAGGCAAGCCGCCATCCAGCAAAGCGACATTTTGATGCCCCATCACTTTGAACATCCACCAGACACGCGGAGATGAGAAAATACCCGCACTGTCATACACGACAACGGTATCGGTATTGGCGATACCCAGTTTGCTCACGCTTTCCGCGAATAGCTCGGTCGATGGCAACATGTGTGGCAGAGACGATGCCTTATCTTTAATCTCGCCATCGAAATCAAAATATACCGCTCCCGGAATACGTTTCGTCTCCCACTCCTTCGCGCCGTTTCTTTCACTTCCCGGCATGAACCAGCTAGCATCGACGGTTTTGATATTTGGCGCAGAAACATTGGCTTTCAGCCAGTCCACGTTGACAATTACATCAATATTCTGGGACAAATCACTCTCCTTTGAAACGACGATCGTCAGGCGCATGGTTATGAGTTAGCATAGCGCCGACACTCAATTGAGTCGCATTAAAGACGCACATGGCGTCATATCCTAAACAATAGGGATTTTATGTTATCACGCAGATTACTTGGTGCTGCGATCATCGCCGCACCAATGTTCACTTTTCCTGTACATGCTGCCACGATTTCGCTGTCAATTGATAATGACGGCGTTATCGGTACAGACCGAGAATACACGAGTGGCCTTTTCCTACGTTGGTCTTCAGATCCAGGCGCTATCGGGTATAGCATTGAAATCGGTCAGCAAATGTGGACCCCCTCTGACATTGAACTCACTGAGCCTCAGCCGAATGAGCGCGCCTATGCGGGTTTCCTGTATACACAGGCTAGGTTGTACCAACAAACCGATACCTTCGCACTCAAAGGCGGTTTGTTGCTAGGCACCGTTGGCCCTAATTCGGGTGCAGAGACAGGTCAATCCATCGTTCACACGATCGTAGGTTCTCCCGATCCACAAGGATGGGACTATCAAATCTATGATGAGTTCATCTACCAATTAAGCGGCGAAGCACACCAACTCATCGCACACAGCCCAATGGGCGAATTCAGTGTGTTTGGTCGTGGTCAGGGCGGCAACTTCCAGAGTGAAGTCGCTGCGGGTGGTACTTACCGTCTTGGTATCGATCTCGGCAACACCTTCGGTTCAACGTCTGTGATAGCCGGAAACACCGTCGACACGGGCATGTTGAGCAACAGTGCTGCAGGTATGTTTTTCTTCACCACGATGGAAGCACGCTACCGTTTTGATGACGTGACGATTGAAGGCGATAAGCCTGCCGAAAACAGTGATTTGATCGTAGAGAATGTGCAAGCCGCAGCATCTGCGGGCTTTACGTGGTATTCGAATAACTGGGGTGCGACGGCATCTGCGACCATTCAAAGTAAGCAGTACGAAACAGCGAAGCGCAATCACCATACTTACGGCAACTTCACGCTGTTTTACCGTTACTAACGTTTGCGTGGTTTTTTCAGTGCAGATAAACACTGAGAGACACGCATAAAAATGGCGAGAGAATTCTCGCCATTTTTCTGTTCAAAGCAACATCCTGCCGCTTAGCTTACTTTCTGTTTTTCCATCAATTCTGATGCAATCAATTCAAGCAAGTACGTTTCACGCTCAATCGACAAACCTTGTTTTTCGTTCGTCGCCATGTTGTGTTTATTGTGACGAATAGCGTCATGGATATTCATCCAAACAGGCTGCATGCCGTTTTTGATTTCATAATCCTCTAACGACATTTCACCCAACTCTTCATCAATGTCGCACCAGAAACAGTAAGACATCATGTGCATCACATCAAAATCGGGCTTGTACCAAGGGCGATATTCTTCATACGCGCCAAATGAAACGATGTTTCGAATGTTTTGCGCGCCCGTTTCTTCCTGAAGTTCGCGGATCAAGCCTTCCACTTCATTTTCATTCGGATCAATGCCACCACCCGGCAACGAGTAATCTTGATAGCGCTCGGTATACAGCAAAAGAATGCTTTCGCCACGCACAACAATGGCGCGTGCCGCACGTCGATGAAAAGTGGTTTTATCTTCTAAAGGAAGCACATCGGGGTGGATGCTGGTTTTAATTACTCGCATTCGAATTCAGCCTGCGTATTTCAATCATCATCAAAGCAGCGCATTGCTGCTTAAAAATCCATCTACGTCACATGGGGACGAAGAAGTTCACGCAGTCTATAGATCCATCAGGAGGGTTCAAGTGCTTTCTATGACTCACATTCCGAACATCGTCCTGTTTACATTTCTAGGATTATATTTAAGATACAGCGCACTTTTATCGGGATCCTGCTGAAAATCACTAAACACATGTTAAAAACGCGGTTTTTTGGGGGCTCACAGCGATAATTTAAAATCAGGCGACATCGGCATTCAACGTTTTCTTATTCAACATGCCGCATTGCATACTGTTATTTTGACGTTTTGCTCTAGATTCGTCTTCAAAACACCCCGTTTTTTCGTACATTGTATATAGTTATAAACATTAGCTATTGTTTAAATACTCAAAAAGCGCGTCGATTCCGCAGTTCGACAGGGGTGGTTACGTACCTTTTACCATTTTACTTTTCTATACGGAGCGAACATCAATGCTGCAAAAAGTCGCCATTGATAGCGTTGAGATTGGCATGTATGTCGAGCAGATCGAATCTCAGCGAACCCGCACCCGAATGAAAAAACCCGGCTTTATTCGCCGACAAGAAACCATCGAAAACCTCAGAGGTAAAGGCGTCGAGTATGTGTACATCGACGCAGACCAAGTCACTTCCACCGAAGACATTCAATACCACGCTACCCCCGTTGGAAAATACTCATCTGTCAAAGGCAATGATGAATTTGCCGCCGCGAAAGATCTCGTAGACAAATCTAAGGAACAGCTGAGTAAGCTATTGAATGATGTTTACGCCAACAAACCGGTGGACATTGAACCCGTAAAAGAGGTCAGCGCCAATATCGTCGATAACATATTTGAGCGTCGTGAAGCGGTTTTGTGGATCAGCGGTATTCGTGAAAAGAGTGCCTACCTCCTCGAGCACTCGATGAATGTCGCCTTCCACTTGGTAAATTTCGGCCGATTCCTTGAACTCGACAGACAGACCCTTGAAGAATTGGCCATTGGCGGATTGGTTCATGACATCGGCAAGATCCTGATCCGCGATGAAGTGCTCAATAAACCAGGAAAACTCACCGACGATGAATTCGTACACATGAAAGAGCACCAAACGCTCTCTCAACCTGTACTCGATAACATGGCTGAGTTGCCTGCTACCAGCAAAGACGTGAGCGTAATGCATCACGAGAAGATTGATGGAAACGGATACCCGAACGGCTTAAAAGGCGAAGAACTCACTTTGATCGGTCGCATGTCAGGCATTGTGGATATTTATGATGCATTGACTGCCGAGCGCGTCTACAAACCCGCCCTTTCGCCCTCTGAAACGTTCAAGATAATGATTGGATTAACACCCTTCCATCTCGATCCCGATCTCCTGAAGAAATTCATTCGCTGCATCGGTTTCTACCCTATCGGCTCCGTGGTAGAGCTCAGTAACGGGCGCATTGGCTTGGTATGCAAAGAAAATCCCGATGATTTAATGACCCCGACCGTGAAGCTTTTTTATTCGGGCCGCACTGAGTCTTTTAGAGAAGTCGAGTACATCGATTTGAAAAAGCGCCCTGACTTGAAGATTGCGCGTGGCCTCACAGAAGCGAAACTCAAAACATCCTTCAAAGATTTCCGCTAAGAACCCGCTGATTTATCCGTTTTTTGTTGTTTTCAGCATCAAACGAGCCAGTACAGCCATCTTAATCCATGACCGCAGCACACTATTTGCCTATAATGATGCGCTCATTTACTCGTGGAATAAGAAAAATGCGAATTTGTGCCGTCGATTTGAAAAGCAACGAAGCGAACATCTGCCTCATTGAATTGGACCAAGGTCTGTTTGAAGTGCCGGATTGCCGCGCGCGTAAATTCACTATTACTAACGCATCTGACACTGAGCAAATGCGTCACTTCCAACAGTCTTTTGCAAAGCTAATGGAAGACTACAAAGTCGACAAAATTGTTATTCGTGAGCGCCCAATGAAGGGTAAGTTCGCTGGCAGCGCGATTGGCTTCAAAATGGAAGCCGCTTTACAGCTGATCGATAACATGGATTGTGTTGTTTTCACGTCTAGCGAAATGAAAGAGTCTCTGAAGCGTAACCCTGTGATGGTGTCGCTAAAAGACATCGGCTTGAAGCAGTTCCAAGAACAAGCATTCATGACCGGTTGCGCATACTTGAACAAGTAAGCCGCAACACAGTGAAAAACAGGCTGCCTTGTGCAGCCTGTTTGCTTTCTGCCTGCTTCATCTATCGTCATTAAACCGACCACTACATAAATGCGCTCACCGTCTTACCGTTGAGTTCCGTTTATGGCTACTTTTGCCGTTATCCAATGTTATTGTTACTGCATCTTCACTGATGGATGCAGGCACATGGACAACGTCAATACCCTCAGACAACAAGCAAGGCTCTCTCGCGACCCGCGCTTTGATGGCGTGTTTTATATCGGGGTACTTTCAACTGGCATCTATTGCCGCCCTATTTGCCCAGCGCCGACACCGAAAGAAGAAAACATCCGTTATTTTGATTCCGCCATCGAAGCCGCCGCCCAAGGGTTTCGGCCTTGCCTACGTTGTCGTCCAGACAGCGCACCAGGTTCTCCGGCTTGGATTGGCAAAGAGACAACACTGAAACGCGCATTAGGCTTGATTCAAGCTGGCTTTCTGCAAGATAACGCGATTCCAGCACTCGCAGAAAAACTCGGTGTGACTGATCGTTATCTGCGAAAACTGTTCACCCAAACTCTCGGGTGCTCACCAAAACAATACGCGCTGTACCAACAAATTTTGTTTTCAAAAAAGCTACTTCATGAAACCAATCTCTCAGTCACTGACATTGCGTTTGCTGCGGGCTTTAACAGTGTTCGCCGATTTAATGATTGCTTTCAATTACAAATGCAATTGTCGCCAACACAAGTGAGACGCAAGAAAACACACCACTCTGATGCCATCTGTTTGATGCTGCATTACCGCCCACCTTTCAATTGGCAGGCATTCCACGATTTTGTGAACACAAGACAGATAAATGGCGTGGAGTGGCTAAAGGGTAATAGCTACGGTAGATCCTTTATCTATTTGGATACAAAAGGCGAATTTACCGCCACGTTAAACCCTGAAAAGCATGCGATTTCGATTGAACTGAGGCTCGACAATCCAAAGTATCTGTATCTCATCATCAATCGCATTAAGCGCATTTTTGATGTCGATGCGAATCAGACCGTCATTGATTCAGTGCTCGCTGACGCGCTTTCAACAAACGACGATGTGTCACTCGGCGTGAGAATCCCTGGTGTATGGAATGTGTTCGAAGCGGGCGTGAGAGCCCTGTGCGGTGAGTCGCTTTATGACCAGCCCGACCATACCAGTGACACTGTTAGCGTACTTTCGCATCTTGTTAATGGCACTCAGACGTTTTTGAGCAATGCCGATGACACCCTAACGACCAAGTATTTCCCAACACCTGAGGCGTTGTTATCTGCGCTATCAGTGAAATTAGAAGACGCAAACGAGGCGGCGGCAAACAACCTTGACGAGGCACTGAGAGAAAAACTCATCGCATGGGCAACATTTTGTATCAAACACCCCGACCTTGATGCACAACGCGATCTGGGTGATTCGCCACTTTCGCCCGATCACAAAGATTACGCCTTATTACGAGGGTTTGGCCTGCCCGACCTTGCGCTGTCATTTAAAGGCAACAGAGAAACACTGAGTGATTTGGCGAAGAGCCAAATGGATAATGCCGTTCCTTGGCGAAGCTATCTCGCGCTGACACTGGTAAACAAAGACAACCAACACACTTGCACTCCTTAATGACACAATTACACCAGAGTTCGCTCTGAGCTACGGAAGAAAAGAAGGAATCGACCATGACAAATTATCGCTGCGAATACGACTCTCCACTTGGTGTGATCATTCTCACTGCATCCGATAAAGGTTTAACGTCGCTCACGTTACCGAACTACAAATATGACATTCCGACATCCGAGGATGATGTCATCACTCGCGAACCCTTTGAAACCGTGATAGCCCAACTCGACCGCTACTTTGCCGGTGAAGCAATTGAGTTTGATGTGTCGCTTGATTTATTGGGTACAGATTTCCAATGCACGGTGTGGGAAGCGCTGCAAACCATACCAGCAGGTGAAACCTTGAGTTATGGTGAACTGGCACAACGTATTGAGCGCCCAACCGCCTCTCGTGCAGTGGGGGCCGCCAACGGACAAAACCCCGTGTCCATCATCGTGCCTTGTCACCGTGTGATTGGTAAGAACGGAACATTAACAGGGTATGCGAGCGGCCTAGAAGCGAAGCAATGGTTGCTAAAACACGAGCAAAAAATGGCCGCCGATACCTTTAGCTTATCGCCACTAACGTCCGCTGAGCCAACAGCTTGATAAAACGCATGGGCGTGATGCGATACCCCAAGTGCAGATAGAAGCCATGCGCCTCTTCTCGGCTAATGTGGCTGGTAACTTCAACGCGCAGACATTCTCGCGCGTTGAAGTAGGTTTCCGCATAATCGAGTAACTGTCGACCCACAGAAAGCTCGCGGAAGTTCTCATCGACCACCAGCGCTGAAATTCGCCCCCACGGCATCGCATCATGCACCACATCGACAATGTGAACAGTGATAAAACCCACTACTACGCCACACAATTCGGCCACCAAGACATCGCCGTTTTCACTGTCCAGCACACGGGCTAAACGTTCTTCCGTTTGAGAGAGCGACGCTGGGTAGCCCAGCGTCTCGCAGAGCGCGCAAATGCGCTCTGCATCGTTACGGGTTGCTTGTCGAATATCCATCTCAAACTGCCCTGTTTTAGTTGTTGGCTGTTTTGGTTGATTGTGGAGAGGCTTTTAAACTCACGCGGCGGTCAAAGAAATAGCCTTCGCGGTCGCCTTCAGTTTCAATCGCCAACTGCGCGCCGTATGCCGTTTGAATCAATTGCTCTGGTGCAACGCCTTGAGAGATAAGGTACTGATACACTGACTCGACACGCTTTTGTGAAAGCTGCAAGTTGTAGTCTTGATTCCCGCGTACATCCGCATGTCCTTCAAGATCCCAGAACATGTCAGGCTGTTGACGCATCAAAAAGGCGATTTCATCAAGTTGGTACTGGAAGTGCGGTTCAATGTCGGCAGAGTTAGTACGGAACTGAATGTCCATCGCCAGTTCTAGCTCGATGTTTTTTTCATTCAACGCGGCTTTTAGGTTGGCGATCTCAACTTGGTTTTGCGCATACAGTTCGCTCACTTCTTCTAGCTCGAGGTTACGCTGGCTCATGTTAGCAATCACGTCATCTTGCTCTTGGCTGTAGTCTTCGAAGCTCACAAGCTGACCAATCAAACCACCAACGACAGCCCCAGCGACTGCACCCACAGGGCCGCCAACCACCGCGCCAAATGCTGCACCGCCACCGAAACCAATCGCGCCGATGTTTTCATCACGCTCAGCCGATGTTGTGTTACCAGAAGCAAACGCCGTTGATGTTGCCATTGGAATAGTAAGTGCCAGTGCGATTAAAGTTTTGTTCATCGTTTTCATGGTGAATTCCTCATCCGTTTAGGTGTTAACGTTTTTTGTTCGGGTTCGGTATGAACCGGTTACTGCGTTAATGTGTGTTTCGATGAGGCTATTAAACCAAGGCAAAATGGCAGGCTTTGGGAACAAATCGGGCAATGTGCCGATCAAATGTGGCAAAAAAATGGCTTTTCACTTCTGACGCATTTCCCCCCTTTTTCCTTGAATAATTTCGGGTATAGTCAAACCAACTACTGATTGATTACCTGAGAAAAAATGAAACGTATTGCTATCGTAGAAGATGAACCGGCTATTCGAGAAAACTATGCGGACGTGCTCCGTAAGCAAGGTTACGCGGTGTCTCCTTATGCCAACCGACAAGATGCAGAAGATGGCTTTAAGCAACGCCTGCCCGACTTAGCAATCATTGATATTGGCCTCGCCGATGAAATTGATGGTGGATTTCACCTTTGCCAATCTCTACGCGCAATGTCCGCCACCATTCCCATTATTTTCTTAACAGCACGCGACAGCGACATTGATACGGTGGTTGGCCTTCGCATGGGCGCAGACGATTACTTAACCAAAGACATCAGCCTGCCACACTTAATGGCGCGAATTGCAGCCCTCTTCCGTCGTAGTGAATTGCTGAGCCAAGCAGCAACAGACACAGAGTCTCTTCTCGAGCGCGACAAGCTCACCCTTGATCTCAACCGTATGCAGGTAAAGTGGGACGATCAGACCGTTGATCTGACGGTGACAGAGTTTTGGCTGGTGCATGCCTTGGCTAAACGACCAGGTCACGTAAGGAGCCGCCAAGATTTGATGCAAGAAGCACATGTGGTTGTCGACGACAGCACCATCACGTCGCACGTGAAACGCATTCGCAAAAAATTTATCGCGTTGGATAGCCACTTTGACCATATCGATACCGTGTATGGCATGGGTTATCGCTGGGATAGCAACAAATGACATCGCTGATTGAGCGCGTGCTTCGCTGGGTATCAGGCATTCGCACCAAAGTGGTGTTGCTTTCAGGTTTACTGCTGTTGTTGCCGTTTGTTGGTTACAACTATGTGTGGGAACTTGAGAATGTGCTTCGCCAAGGCCAAGAACAAACCGTGATGGGTTCAGCCCGCGCTTTCTCTATGGCGCTTAATCAGCAGCCACGCTTATTTGAACGTCAGCGTTTTACGAAACCGCGTTTAGACGACGGTAAAGACTTGTATGCCTTTGACCTCAAAACGCATATCGATCTTGATGGTAGCCCTCTTGATTGGGAGCGCTATCGCGAGCATTTTAAGTCTTATACATCCGAGCATGTGATCTTCAGTAAGAACACCTACAAACCCGACAACATTAAGTTCGATTTAGTCATGGGTAGCGACGGCGACGATGTATATGCCCTTCTTGATGTGACCGACACCGCGCCTGTCTTGAAGCGCAAAGGAATAAAACGCGTTGACCGAAATGACCACCTCATTGTGGCATTAACAACACCAGAAGGCGCACTAAAACGTTACGCTGTCACCGCAACACAAAGCGGGCGTGCGCACGTTGATTTAATTGAAGAATCTGTCGATTCAGAGGACGGCATTTTCCCGTCTAACGCGATAAAGGCATGGTGGCAGGAAACGTCAACAGGCCATGTGATTGAGATAGCAATCCCCAACTGGCTCGTCGGCGAAAAATTAGGGTTCGCATTTTATAACGTTAACGACCCGTTCAATCGAGAAATCGAAACCATCATCGCCACTTCCAACCCCAAAAATGCGGAAACGCTGGGGACTCTGCTCACGCCCTCACCTGAATTGGAGCGCGTACTCAATACCATTAACGATGACGGTTCTCGGGTGTGGGTTGTCGACCGCCATGCGCGCGTATTGGCCAAAAGTGGCGATCTGCAAACGGCTAATGGCGTGTGGGAAACCACCGTTGAATACCAAGAGCCACCGAGCGGCATCATGGGCTGGCTGCAAACCCATATCTTAAACCCGCTCTACTACCAATGGCTTGAGCGTCCACCCGAATCCATCGTCGACACCATGCAAAATGCAGCGGTGTTTCGAGGTATTGAAGTGCAACAAGCGCTATTGGGGCGACCTTACGCGAATTGGCGATTAACGCCCGACCAAGGGGCCATGATCTTATCCGCGGCTTACCCCATCAAGATCAACAATCAAGTGGTTGGCGCAGTGGTTGTTGAAGAGAACACCAAGGGCATCAAAACGCTGCGTAACAAAGCGCTGGAACAGTTGTTTAATGTGTTGCTGGCTGTCATTTGTATTGGCGTTGTCGTCTTACTGCTGTTCGGTTCGCACATTTCGCGCCGTGTGAGGAAGCTCAGGGATGATGCAGAGAGCGCCATTGACCCGCAAGGACGTGTTCGCCACCAGCTATCCCCTGCGCAAAGCAAGGACGAAATTGGCGACCTTTCACGTACCTTGTCTAACATGGTTAACCGACAATCTGAGTACAACAGCTACCTAGAGAAAATGTCATCCAGCCTTTCTCACGAACTCAGAACGCCTGTGGCTGTGGTGCGTTCTTCGCTAGAAAACCTCTCGTTTGTCACCACGGATGACGACCAGCAGCGCTACATCGACCGTGCGCAAGAAGGTGTCTCTCGATTGGCGACCATCCTATCCAGCATGACGGAAGCGACGCGTTTAGAGCAAAGCTTTAACCATGCAGATACCCAGGTATTTCCACTTGATGAAGTGATCAAAGGGTGCGTGCAAGGCTATGAATACGCATACCCAGAACAAGCCTTCAGCATGGATATTTCCGCGCAATCAAACGGCTATGTGATGCTTGGTGTGCCTGAGTATATCGCTCAGTTGCTTGATAAATTGGTGGCCAATGCCGTCGAGTTTCGCGCACCGGAAACCGCCATTACGGTTGAGCTCACCCGTGTTGATAGCCGAGCCTGTATCACAGTTTCGAATTTTGGGCCGACGCTGCCTAAAAATATGGGAAATCAATTACTCAATTCCATGGTCTCTGTGCGTGAGGAAAAACAAAAGTCAGATAAACCGCATTTGGGCTTAGGCCTTTATATCGCGCGCTTAGTGTCGGAATTTCATGGTGGAGAGCTTTCTATCCAGAATTTACAGACACAAAACGGCGTAAGCGTAACGGTGTGGCTTCCTCTTTCACCCAAGTAGCGCGGCGATCACCCAGTAGAAAAAACCGTCGCCCATGAAAACGGCAAGGAGAAACGATGAAGATCTATGAAAAAGGCCCCGCGCCCAGTGCACGACGCGTCAGTCTGTTTCTTGCAGAGAAGAACATTGAAATTCCACGCGTGAATGTCGACATCGGCGGTGGTGAAAACCTCTCCGACGAATTTGCTGCGCTAAGCCTCAATAAAAAGATCCCGGTATTAGTCTTGGACGATGGCACCAGCTTGTGTGAGTCCATGGCCATTTGCCGATACATTGACGCCGCATTCCCTACCGACAATCACCTATTTGGTGACACGCCGCTAGCGATGGGACACGTCGAAATGTGGAACCGTATTGTAGAGCTGGATGGTTTGTTTCCTGCGTTCCAAGCATTTCGAAACATCACAGGCATTTATAATGACAGAGAGCGTTGCGTCCCTTCTTGGGGTGAAGAGTCAAAGCAACGTGTGATTGAGTTCCTGCCGCGTTTAGAAGCACGATTGGAGCACTCCGCATATATCGCGGGTGACACATTTACGGTTGCGGATATCACCACGTTTGTCATGTGCGGTTTTATAAAAAACCTCGATATACACATTGATGATAACTTGCCAGCGCTTCAGAAGTGGCAACAACGTGTGGCTGAACGCCCTGCCTTTGCGAATGCCTAATCTGCGTGCGCCTACGCCCTGATGGGGCTAAAAATGCGAAAAGCCATCGAAAGATGGCTTTTTTTATGGCAGCGTTTCAAACTCGATGAAGACTTGGTTGCCTTGGTATTCCACTTTAGAAATCGTGCCGTCGACGGTGATTGATGTGCGCACCGTGACAGGACCATAAGAGGTAGAAACGCCTCGAAGGGCTTTTAAGCTTGGAAGCGATTGATCAGGCTCGATGCCGATTTCTTTACAAAAACGGTAAACAAAGCCTTGTTCCAGAGGCACGTCGCCTCTCAGTACACGCGAAAAATCCAATTGATTGATGCCTAAGCGCTTCGCCATCTCAATTTGAGTGATTCTCAACTTGGCTTTGTAAGACATCCAAGCATCGTAGAGAGTTTGTCTGTCTTGGTAAGTGAATTCCATATATCCGCCTTGTTACTGCCTAACGCGATGAAGCGTCAATAGTAATCAGGATCCATCAAAACTGTGTCAGATTATCGTAAGGGGACGGTAAGCGCTTGTCGTTAATGCGAGTCTCAGCTATGTTATGCACGTTTTTGCGGTTTAATTTCTACAGAGAGTCAGCATGGGTCAAAACTTAGCGCTATTGCCAGCAGATGAAAAACAGATGATCGAGCTTGATAAGCAAGCCTCATACGCCGTATGGCAGGTGAAAAATGGGGTGGCGGAACGCGGCATTCTTGCACAGCAAGCACAGGCACAAACCGAAGATGCCATGCGCGAGCATTTTGAACACTGTGTAGAAAAATATTCGAAAATGATGGGGCTATAAACACCCCCTCTTCAATTTATCACTGAATTATCTGACAGTTATGGTGGCTCACGTGCCACCACACTTTAAGTAACAAGAAGTGACAACGTCACTATATTAACGTTTTGTCAGCAGTGCTACGTACTTATTGCTGTCATCACAGTACACAATTCGACAGTTAAAGTTCTTACTTTCCGCAACACGCCTTAACGTTGACATGCCAATGTCAAACCACGGCATTTCCTCACTCACTCTTCCATCAAACTCAAACGTCAAATGGCGAGTACGATATCCTTCATAACGAAGATTTTCAGAGCTGAGGATCAACCGCCCACCCGGATACAAATTGCGATGCGCAAGATCCAGAAAGTGGAAGAAGTTGCGAATGTTACCAAGCTGCCCGACAACGCCACGTAAAGCGAGCCAAGTGAAGGTGCGGTCGAACATGGGGTGTTGATCAAAAAGATGACCGCAGATGACAGACGGAACGCCTCGCTGATGCATGATCGCACACGCAATGGGTGAACTGTCTATTGATGTGACTTTGATACCTTTCGCCACAAGGTACAGCGAGTGCTCCCCGCTGCTAGCGCCGATATTCAGAACACTTCGTCGACAGTACGACAACGCAATGCGGTCTGTCGCCACATCTTCTGGTCGTCGAAAGAAATCAGATGTTGGGATCACTGATGTTCCATTGTTTTCCCTAACAATGAGTTTCCCTGATTTATTGCCGTTGTAATAGCTGGCTAGCGCAGTACCGAAAACTTCCACAACACTCTGCATGGTAAATCCCTCTGTTATACAACTAAGAGAATACTCTGATGCAATACAAAGAACTGTCTCAATAAAAATACAACTGCACTATATCAGTAGAAAGTTCTAATACTCGCTGAGAGCAATAAGAGTTACTGCGTTTTTAGTTGTGATTTTCGAGCACGTTTTCGTGCCCTTTTATTGTGATACATGGTTTTATCAGCGTCGTTAAGCCATTGTTCTGCTGAGACAACATCTTCACTTAGGTCGTAAGCACCCAGGCTCAATGACACTTTCATGTCATCCGGTAAGCTCACGTCGTGTATCTCACTGCATAATCGCTCAAGAATTTGCGCCACATCTTTCTGAGAGGTATGACGAAGCAAAACGATAAATTCGTCGCCGCCAATACGCCCTGCCACATCCGTGTCGCGAATATGACTGGTTAAGTGATTTGCGATGGCACAGAGCACTTTGTCACCGACATCGTGCCCCAGTGTGTCATTGATGCCTTTGAAACCATCCGCATCAATGTACACAAGTACGGAAGGATCATCGGTTTGTTTAAAGTGCTGAAAACTCTCTTGAATGTCTGTCATGATGGCATGGCGAGACTTCAAGCCTGTCAGGGAATCATAATCCACTAACTCTTTTAACTTCTTCGCCATAACGACCATGTTGTCGCGTTGGCTAATTTCTGACGTGATGTCGGTTGAGGTCCCAACGCGATAAATCAACTCGCCGTTGCTATCAAAAACGCAATGCCCGCTGTCGCGCAAGTGCTTGATACGCCCATCATCAAACAACAAACGGTAATTAATACTCCAAGAATCACCGGATGTGTTGAAGCGAATAGACTCTGCAATTTCCCTGTCAGCAGGGTGTACTTTGTCGAGAAACGAACGCGCATCATTGTAAAGTTTGTCGACAGGCTCTTCCCACACGCTGCGATAGCATTTGTTCACATAAAGCACGCGTTGGGGATCAGCGCCCGACATCCACACCACGGAACTGATGTTTTCGGCAATCGCACGGAAACGGCGTTCGGACGTGGCAATCACATTTTGCAGTTGCTTCTCTTCATGGATATCTATTACCGCAATGACGTAACGCACATTGTCATTGTTTGGCGCAAATTCTGAATCAGTGGTGAGCGAGACAAAAACACGCACCCATATTTGGTTACCGTCTTTGTGTATATAGCGCTTATCAACGCTGTACTGCTTCTCAGCACGGTTTTTTAGGTTGTAGCGAAGCGGCGTTTCACTGTTGGCGTCCGACGCGAAGGTCACATCAAACTCCATGCGTTCCATCAGCGAGGCTTCGTCGTATCCCAATAACTCACAGAAGGCCTGGTTCGCGCCAACAAATTTCCCGTCTTCATCCAGCATTGCCATGCTCACAGGCAGTTGCTCAAGAAACACTCTTCCCTGTTCTAACGCTCGGCTTTGTCTTTCGGCAGCATGCTCAGCGAGCGGCGTGAGCACAACAACGAAACTCGGGGATGGAAAGGTAGTAGCAACGTTTGCTTTGAATCGATACCGCATCTTCGTTTGATGCAAGGTAATGTCAAAAGAGAAAGGTTCGTTCGGAATCGAACTAGGAAGCTCAGCAAAATACGCGTCCAGCGCAGACCAAACATCCTCTGCCACGTAGTCGTTAAACACGGGTCGTGATGGATGAATATTAAAAAGCAGGTCGCACTCGGCATTTCGATGAACAATTTCACCGAAATCGTTAAGAAGAAGCATCGGAACCGGTGCCATATCGAAATATGGCTGGTACGGCTGATTAGTTATCTGAAACATCCTCGTCCATCGCGTCCTAAAGTTTTGAGCCAAAAGAAACCGAGCCATTGTCAAGAAACGACCGAATTCTCAAGCTATTCACTCAACCACCATACTAGCGGCGAAACGTGAAGACATTTGTCTCTGTTTTGCGTCGAACGCATACTTTTCAAAGAGGCTTAGGATAAGGAAGATGCCCTACCTTCACCCACAGCACGGTATCTTCCTCGGCATAGGGGTTATATTCAAACATATGTGGGTTTCTAATCCAGGTGCCCGGCGGATAGTGACCAAACTCATCGCGATACTCCCCACTCAACACTAATACCTCTTCACCACAAAAGTGTGAGATAGAAAAAAAGTGCTGACCTGCAGGCCAACGAATCAATGCGACCTGCTCACCATTGAATTCATGGAGCGGCAACATTTTCAATTTACCCTGCCCGTCTACCCATTCAGCCTCACGTGTATTGATTTGAATTTGATGCGTATCGTTCGGAGAAAATTGATGAAGTTTCACCAGTAAGGTGCACCCTAACCGGCTATACGGCGCATGAGATGTGCCGGGCGGATTTCGGAGATACGTGCCTGCAGGATAATCACCGAATTCGTCAGAGAACACCCCATCAAGCACAAAGATTTCTTCACCCATGGGATGTTGATGAAGTGAGAATGCACTATTGGGTACATATTTGACAATGCTGGTGGCGTGCCCTCGCTCGGCATCTTCTCGAGCAAGCGGTTTTCTGTACACACCTTCGGCGGGTGATGGTTGCCAATCGAGCGATTGGGTATCGATAATTACGCGTTTATCAAACTGCATGTTCAGCATAAGACAGTCCTCAAACTGAAGGAAACATGAACGTTTATTTGACACATTCCCACTCGCGAACAGCGGATAGATGAAATATAGCAAGGAAGCTCAGGGGATCACGTAACAAAAGTGGGAGAAATGTATGGCCTCTGGATCAAGGTGAAAGAAGGATATGACTGCTCACAGGCGTAACTGATAGGTGAAAGGCCGTTTGATAGCGGCGATGAAAAGTGACAGCAGATAAGGAATTGAATGATAGGAAGAGAAGTGATCAAACAATAGACACATACAAAAAGAGCCAGCATAAGCTGGCTCTTTTTTATAACGAGAGTGCGTTATTATGCGTCAGCGTGACGACGCTCACCACGGTATGATGAACGGCTGTCGCTACCACGGTCGCGGTTAAAGCGACGTTGTTCGCCTTCACCACGTGGAGCACGGTCACCACGAGGAGCACGATCACCACGGTTGTTACCACCGCGTGGGCCATTGTTGTCAAAACGACGGCCGCCGTTGCCACCATTGCGATCACCACCGCTACGACGGCGTGGTGGATCCATGTTCACTGAACCTTCAACCAATTGTGCTTCAGTTGCTTTTTGGCGAATACGCAGTTGCTTAAGTTGACCCAACACTTCTTTTGGCATCTTCTTAGGAAGCTGAACGTAAGTGTGGCCAGTTGCTAGTTTGATTGAACCGATAGAGTTCTTCTCAAGACCTAGCTCGTTCGCGATTGCGCCAACGATGTCTTTAACTTGAACGCCTTGGTCACGACCCACTTGCAGTTGGTAGATATCCCAATCTTCAGCGTTGTAGCTACGACGCTCGCCACGGTCTGCACGAGGACCACGTTCGCCACGGTCATCACGACGTGATTCACGACGTTTGTTTTCACGCTCGATAGCAGCAATCATCGGATCTGGACCGGTGTAGAACAACGGACGCTTACCTTGTTGACGCTGAAGTAGCATTGCAGCAAGTGTTGCCGCATCAACTTCGATCTGCTCTTGAAGTTTTTCGATCAGACCAACGAATGCGTCGATGTTCTCTGATTCTTTTTGCTCTGCAAGATCAGCAGCCAGTGCCGCTAGACGACATGCCGCCACTTGATCACGAGCTGGAAGTTGAACTTCTTCCATGCGTGTTGAAGTCACACGCTCGATGGTGCGAAGCATACGGATTTGGTTGGTGCGAACCAACAGAATCGCTTTACCTGCGCGACCAGCACGGCCAGTACGACCGATACGGTGAATGTATGATTCAACATCGAATGGGATGTCGTAGTTGAATACGTGAGTAATACGTGGAACGTCAAGACCACGTGCAACAACGTCAGTTGCAACTAGGATATCGATAACACCACGTTTGATGTGATCAACAGTACGCTCACGCAGTGACTGTGGAATGTCACCGTGCAGTGCTGCAGCTTTAAAGCCACGCGCTTGCAACCAATCAGCCAGACGCTCGGTATCTTGACGAGTACGAACGAACACGATTGATGCGTCAGTTTCTTCAGTTTCAAGAAGACGTGCCATTGCTTCGTCTTTCTCTACGCCTTTAACAACCCAGAATTGTTGCTCAACTTTCTCAACAGTACGGTTGCTACCAGCAACGTCAATGCGTGCAGGTTCGCGAAGGAAACGATCAACGATTTCTTTAACCATTGGAGGCATAGTTGCAGAGAACAATACGCGTTGCGCAGTTTCTGGCGCTTGTTCCATGATCCAAGTTACGTCGTCAACGAAGCCCATTTTCAGCATTTCGTCAGCTTCATCTAGTACGAAAGTTTTCACTTCGTCTAGTTGTAGACGTTCACGGTTAATAAGGTCTTTAACACGGCCAGGAGTACCAACAACAATGTGAGCACCTGAACGTAGAGCACGCATTTGGTCAACGATAGAAGCACCACCGTAGATCTCTAGCACTTTCAAGCCAGCGATTTTTTGACCAAGAAGTTTCACTTCTGCTGCAACTTGGATCGCCAACTCACGGGTTGGAGCCATCACAATTGCCTGAGGCTTGTGTTGGTTAAGATCAAGCTTGTTCAGCAGTGGAAGAGAGAATGCAGCAGTTTTACCTGTACCGGTTTGTGCTTTACCAAGCGCATCAACGCCAGTAAGCAAAAGAGGAATCGAAGCCGCCTGGATAGGAGTCGGCGCAACAAAGCCGATTGAATCTAGCGCGGATAGGATGTTTTCAGCCAAATCAAGTTGGCGAAATTCAGTAACAGTATCTTGCATTGGGATCCCAATATATAGACTAAAGTAACGGGGCCCCTATTAGCGGTTTTGCACTGTTATCTCTTACTGATGCAGGGTCATTTTGAATACAATCTAATGACGTCCTACTCACTGCAACAGCAACCAACGCTACGGGCCTCGACAAATGAGGCGAGAATTCTGCGCCATTAAACCAAAAAAAGCCAGAAAAAATTGAACAACTTCACAATTCTTTCTACGACTGGTGGCTTTTTGACTGCAAACGTCTAATTCCGTAGCAATTTGCTGTTAAATCAGGCAATCAAACTGCGTTGCACGGTGTTTTCTAATCTACGCAATAACGGTTTTTCCCTAATTTCTCTGCCATCAAACACGCTTTTTCAGCTTTCTTTAACACTTTGCTTTGCAAACTGAATAAAGAAACACAATTAGTAGACAACCCAACACTCAGTGTCACGCGTTGATAAAAGGGTGACGCTTTGTTTTCAATATTTAGCGAATACCCTGTTTTCACAATTTTATCCGCAATCTCTTTCAGCAAGACCTCGTCATTGCAATGAACCAATAAAGAGAGGTTTCCGGGCTTGGTAGTGAAAATCATATTCAGCCCCACCGGTTTAATGATGGATTTCACTTCCCGTGCAACGGTTTGGAATACACGAATGGTCGCTTCTTCCCCGTAAGCTTTCTGAAAGCCTTTATAGAAGTCCACACTGATAGAGAAGCTCGCGATGTTCCGTCGCCTGTCTCGGGCACATGCAACAAAAGACGCGAAACTCAAATCGAAATACCGAGTTCCCAATAATCCCGTTGAAGCATCATGTATCCCTAACCATTGGTTTTGGGCATTCATCACGTCTACGCGAGATTGCAAATATTCGAGGTCTTGGGTCTGACGGCGGCAGTGTTCTTGCAGTTGATAGAAACGTTCATCCGCTTCTTCTGTTTCTCTTAGCTTTATGATCTTTTGGCACACGGACGCCGCGAGCAATTTGATGGCCTCTTTTTTAGGCTCATCCAATGGCGATTTATAGATAAGGTTATCCGCCGCTATCCAGCCGATGCATTCATCATTGTTCCACATCGCCATCATGATATTCCAACCGATGCCGACTTGTTCCTGACCGAAATATAAGGGGACGTTCTCTTTTACAATGAGCTCATTTTTTCGTGCGAAGGCTTCTTCCATAAATGGGTTGTTTGGCAGATCTTGGTTTACGTCAGATCTGTCTATGGTGTTGCCATATTTGTCTGTGCCCCATGTCCCCCACATCATGCAGGTCTCCATGTCACACAGGAATATCGCCATTCGATCAATTTGAAGACGGCTTTTTCCTAGTTCAACGGCAATTCGGCACAAAGAACTGATGGATGTAGCTTTAGTAAAGCGGAGCGATATTTCATGCAGGCTTTTTAAGTGAGAAAGCTGAGAGGCCAGTGTATGGTTATTGAGTGCCAGATCGAGTTCGTTTTTCTTGCTGGATAAATGGAACTGGCAAAGGTTGTGAGAAAGAATGCGGCATTTCAACTGACGTTCAGCGCGATCTTTAAGCCACTGCAAGCTCGATTCGGAGAATTTCTTCTCTTCATTAAACAATTCCACTTCCAGCAACATGTACCCGAGAATTTCTTCATTTTCATAAAGAGGAACAACCGCATGTTCCCACTGCATTGAACTTTGTCGCCAAGCAGCATTTATGGGCAACTCCGAAATATAGGAGCCGTCTTTATCCTTAACGCTTTCAGCCAGGTTTTCCCAATCTATGCGATAACCACTGTACTCTTCTGCAGGACGAAATTGCTGAAAGAAACAAAACTCCCGCTGCGTTTGGCTAGCAACCAGCTTTAGACCTTCTTCATGCCAAATAAACAACGCAATGTTTTGCGCTTCGTTACGGTGTCTGAGGCGATCAAACACCTCCTCACACCATCCTTCTAACGAGTCGGCTCTCTTAACAATTCGTGTAGGGCTGCTTAACTGCGCATTTTCCATCTATGCCTTCTCATAATTGGGACATTTTTCAAACCATTCTGTCATTTCAAAAAACTTTAGGCATATTGATTACATCCAGTTTGGGAGGCTCCACTAAGTTTTTACCTAATTCTTCGTCGGAAATTCTAACGTGGTACACCTTGGTTTTAGTGTCCCGAATCCGTATAGTGTGGCGGTTCACATTCTGAGACCAGGCTAATGTTTCAAGACAATCCGCTACTTGCACAACTAAAA
Source organism: Enterovibrio baiacu (assembly GCF_004120195.1). GTDB lineage: Bacteria > Pseudomonadota > Gammaproteobacteria > Enterobacterales > Vibrionaceae > Enterovibrio > Enterovibrio baiacui. The sequence continues at coordinate 155,264 of NZ_SCHN01000005.1, forward strand.
CAACAAATCAAAGAAAGCATTCCAAAGAAAGAAGGCACGATCAAAGCCACAGAAAAAGGCTTTGGCTTTTTGGAAGCTGACGATAAAAACAGCTACTTCATCCCACCTCCGTACATGAAAAAAGTCATGCATGGTGACAAGGTTGTGGCTCTAATTCGTACTGAAAAAGACAAAGAAGTCGCTGAACCCGATGAGTTGCTTGAGCAATCAGTGGAGCGTTTTATCGGTCGCGTTAAACTCATTCGCGACAAATTGAACGTTGTTCCAGATCATCCTCAATTAAAAGATGCTATTCGTGCGAAAACGCGCAAAGGCATTAGCCACAGTGAATTGGCAGAAGGCGATTGGGTTGTTGCCAATTTAACGCAGCACCCGCTGAAAGGCGGTAACGGTTTCTTCTGTGAAATCAGCGAAAAAATCACCGACGCCAATGACAAAATTGCACCTTGGTGGGTAACGTTGGCAAAACACAACTTGCCGAACCAAGAGCCTGCGCCACAAGCGCAATGGGACATGCTGGATGAATCGCTCGTTCGTGAAGACCTCACTCATGTTCCTTTTATTACGATTGACAGTGAATCAACCAAAGACATGGATGATGCACTTCACACCGTAGCCAACGAAGATGGCACGTTCACCCTGACCATCGCAATCGCCGATCCTACGGCGTACGTTGCTGAAAACACAGATTTAGATCGTCAAGCACGCGAACGTGGCTTTACCATCTACTTGCCTGGTCGCAATATCCCAATGCTTCCACGTGAACTAAGCGATGATTTGTGTTCACTGCGCGAAAATGAAGTACGTCCATCACTTTGCTGCCGTGTCACCGTCGATGTTGACGGCACCATTAAAGACGACGCACAGTTCTTCTCAGCGTGGGTTAAATCACAAGGCCGCTTGGCTTACGACAATGTGTCGGATTTCATCGAAACAGGTCACTGCGAGAAATGGCAGCCATCTGAAATCATTGCAGAGCAAGTCACCGCCCTTCATGCCCTTGCAAAAGCACGCATGAACTGGCGTGAAACGAATGCTGTGACCTTCCCTGATCGTCCAGATTACCGTTTCGAGCTCAGCGAAGATAATGATGTTGTTGCAATTCATGTGGATGCACGACGCATTGCCAACCGCATGGTTGAAGAATCTATGATCACAGCAAACATCTGTGCGGGTCGTGCGCTTCGCGAGCACTTTGGTTTCGGCGTGTTTAACACTCACGCGGGCTTCAACCCTGAAAAGATCGCAGAGGCGGTTGAACTGCTGAATAGCCATGGCGGCGAAACAGACGTAGAAACCCTAGCAACGCTAGAAGGCTTCAGTGCGCTACGCCGTTGGTTGAATGAACAAGACACGAGCTTCTTGGACAACCGCATTCGTAAGTTCCAGTCTTACAGTGAAGTTGGCAACACCCCTGCGCCACATTTCGCAATGGGCCTTGATGTCTACGCGACATGGACATCTCCAATTCGTAAATACGGTGACATGCTAAACCACCGCTTGTTGAAAGCCATTGTGCGCGGAGAAACTGCTGCACAAACGCCTGATGAGCTCATTGGTGATGAATTGGCATTGCATCGCAAACACCACCGCATGGCGGAACGTGACGTCGCCGATTGGTTGTACGTTCGCCTGCTGAAAGACAGCGTAGCTGCCAAGACCACCTTTACCGCTGAGATTTTCGACATCAACCGTGCTGGCATGCGTACGCGCCTGCTTGAAAATGGTGCTATGGCCTTCATTCCTGGTTCACTGATTGTTGATAACAAAAAGCGTGTTGAATGTAATGGCGACCAAGGCACCATCTCTGTAGATGGCAACAAAGAATTCCAACTGGGTGACCACATCGAAATCGTATTGGCTGATATCAAAGAAGCCACACGTTCAATCGTTGGTAAACCAACCCGTGAGTTTGCTGTTGTTGCTGAAAAGCTAGAAACAGAAGAAACCGCTAAAAGTGAATAAGTGCTAGCACGTTAACTTCGCGGTTCAATTAAAAAAGCCAGACGCCAGTCTGGCTTTTTTGTATCTGTCGTTTGAGGAGCGAGAAGCGAGAAGCGAGAAGCGAGAAGCGAGAAGCGAGAAGCGAGAAGCGAGAAGCGAGAAGCGAGAAGCGAGAAGCGAGAAGATGATAAGCCATCACGAGTACATGACAAATTTTGGGCAATAAAAAACCCGGTCCATGTGCCGGGTTGGTTACTCATTCAACTTTTCAGTGCCGAAGCAAAGTAAAGTCCAGCTATGCAGTAACGCCAAAGTTGGACCAATCATTAGGCAGTCGGCGGCCAAACCAAAACCTGATGACTGTAAGTGTCCAAAATGATCCGCGCAAGGCAGACCTTTTTGTTATTAACTTGTATTGAATCGAACAAACTATTTGGGCAGTGATAACAGAGCGAGAAGATTCGCGTTCTAATCTTTATAACTGACCGAATTCTCTTTTTCTAAAACTCTTTGCTGTGTTAAATCAGCTTTGATGCGACCAGCATCTCATATCTGAGTCAGCATTGCAAAAGCAATGTGGTCTGTCGCACATCAACACTGAGCTAAACAATTTCTTTAAACTCAGCGTCTTATTAAAAGAATAGTCAGGATCTTTTTCTTTCGCAAAACACAATATAAGAAATTTTTACACATTGATGTGTCAGCGCTATTTCTAAGGCGCTAAATAATCACGCCAGAAATTAATGATAACTATGTTAACTAAACGAAGGTTCTTGATCTGTCTCATTGCCTAGAATTTAGTGCGATAAATGATTCACGCTCCTATACGTGACCTGTCCAAAATCCGCGGTCGGCGTATGCAGCCAGCATTGCCCTGCTTTCTTTTGAATAAAAGAAAACCGCAAATGAACGATCATTGCGGTTAGATGTGCAGAAATTACCTGCAAATGGACTCGAACTCGGTAGTCATGAACGCAGATTAATAAGGTTTCTCTCCTCTCAGCTTTACGATTTCTCGCTCAACCTCTTTTTTTGTTAAACCAACGTCTTCCAAAAAACGTGCATCGTCTTTTCTGCGTTCAAGAGAAGAAATTAACTCGTGCTTTCGCCATAACAACCACACGGCATGAACCATCTTGGCGAAGGTATTACGCTTAAATTGCTCAAACGGTGTTTTGCTCTCAGAGCCTGTTACATGTGAATTCTTTGCGCTGTTGATTTTCATGCTTCACCCCGCTTTTCGCTTTTAGACCTCTTGCTTGACAGATGCATTTTTAACCAATTAAATAATTAAGAAAAGCCAATACTTTTTGCCTAATACTTCAAAGGAGTTGAAGTAATGACAAACTTCGATCTAGACCAACTCAGAACACTCGTCGCCATCGTTGATTGCGGTAACTTTGCTGCGGCTGCCAATAGTGTCCACCGAACACAGTCGGCGGTGAGTATGCAGATGAAAAAATTGGAAGAAGTTTCTGGTGTAGCGCTCTTCCAAAAGAAAGGAAGACGCCATGAACTCACCACACACGGATTAACGCTCGTGAGCTATGCCAGACAAATGCTTCAACTCAATGATGAAGCGCTCGCCCACTTTCACTGCCCTGATATGAATGGCGTGGTGAAATTAGGTGTCTGTGACGATTACGTAAACCTTGTATTTCGCCGTATTCTTAATGGATTTACCGAGAGATACCCAAATCTGCAGCTTTCTGTTCAAAGCAACAGTAGCCAACGCTTACTCAGACAAGTTGTTGATGGCAGATTGGACTTAGCGTTAATCAATATCCACGACAATACCTATCCGGCGACCCCTTTGTTTACAGAAAAGCTGGTTTGGGCAAAAAGTAAGCATGTCACCTTTTGTAAAGATCGCCCTATTCCTATCGCGATTGAAAGTGATTGTCGCTGGGGAAGGCTGGCATTGGAGTTACTTGATCGTGCAGGTGTACCCTATCAAGTTGTGCTGTCAGCCGCAGATTTCCATGGCCTTAATGCAGCCATAGAGTCTGGCATGGCCGTTTCTCTTATTGCCGCATGCTCTGTGACAGACAAGATGGATCTGCTCGACTGGCTAAATAACGATAACCTTGAAACATCTATTGCAAGCGGATTATGCCTCAAACCTGGCGCGAGTGAGCCCGCCGTTTTAGCACTTTCAGACTATATTACTGAGTGGTATTTGCGTAGAAATCAGACCGCGGCATAGAAAGTTGCAAAAATACGCATCAAAGATGAGACATTATGCCTACCGCTGAATAGAGGCTCTTGCGCATCGTCATTTGCACTTTTAGACTTTTCACATTATTTGGACTAGCTAGTCGATATTTCTATGCGTTTCTCACCGAATTATCAACGCCGACTGTTCACTGCCATTTTCGCAATGGCAGGTGTGGCGATTTCTGGCTGTGAATCCACATCATCGACTGAGCAAGGCCTCAATTCCCATCACTACACGACGCCACGCCCCGACACCCTTGCGGCATTTGGCAGCATGGAATCCCCCACCAATGTCGCACTCAGTGCTTACTATGAAGAATGGCAAGGCACGCCTTACCAATGGGGCGGTGTAAACAAAAAAGGCATCGATTGTTCAGCCTTTACGCAGATCGCGTATCGAACCGTTTTTCAACACGCTTTGCCAAGAACAACGCGCCAGCAAGTCAAATTGGGCGACAAAATAACGCTAAATGCAGCGAAGCATGGCGATTTGGTGTTTTTCAAAACAGGGCCACAACGCTTTCACGTCGGGATATACGTAGGTGAGAAGCAATTCATGCACGCATCGTCGTCAAAAGGTGTCATTATCTCACGTCTCGACAATCCGTATTGGGCGTCCAAATTCTGGCAAGTGAGACGATATTCAACGCCCTCACTGCTCGTTAAAAACTAACCGCTAAATCTAAATTCCCTAACGACAAAGTCACCTTAGATTCCGCCAGTTTAAATGGCGTATCCTCTTACCAAGGGATCACAGAATGATCATGGTGATACAGCTGTCCACTGTCACTGGCGGTCATGGAGGTAAACAGACTCACAATACGTGATGCTGTCGTCTCGGGGGAATAGAGCTTTTCTTGGGGCCAATTTTTCGTAAACGGTTCAGACAAATCACTGGGTGTTGTTCCGGGGTGCATGGCAATCACGCTACTTTCTGGCGATTTCCGCCCCCATTCAATGGCAAGATTTTTAATGAACATATTCAACGCGGCTTTTGACATACGGTAGCTATACCAACCACCTAAACCATTGTCTTCAATACTGCCCACTTTTGCGCTTAGTGATATCCAACGCACCGAAGATTTTCGGTTCAACAAAGGCGATACTGCCTGAGCAAGTACAACAGAAGGAAGCACATTAATGCGCATCGATTCTTGCAGCCAAACCGAATCCAATTGCATCACGTTTTTCTCTGGTTGATGCATGTCGCTGTGCAGCACGCCAGCGCATTGAATAACGCCAACTAAGGTCGTGAAATGCGGTGTGAGAAACTGGGTAATGGTTTCCACGTTTGCTTGGTTCGTCATATCAGTACAAAGATGAACGTTCGTAGAATGACCGTGACGACTGATGCTGATGACGTGATAACCCTGACACTGAAGTGTATCAATAATTGCACGACCAATCGTTCCATGTGAGCCAGCCACCAATACTGTTTTCTGCATCCTCACCCCTTAATTCGTTCTGCTAATATCATCTAAACGTATGATTTTCATTCAAACACAGCAAGAAAATGATCTTTCTTCACGCCCACGCGTACTTTGTCTTGCTGTTTATCGTCGGAATTCTTTTATATGGCTCAAGAGACCATTTTGATCACAGGTGCAGGCCAGCGCGTTGGATTGGCCCTTGCTCGGCATTTTTCAGATCATCATTATCACGTCGTGGTGTCCTACCGCACTGAACACAAAGCGATTTCTGAATTGAGGGAACGTGGCGTTGAATGCATTCACGCGGACTTTTCCACCAATGAGGGTATAACCGCTTTCGCAAGCCATATCGCAGGGTTAGGCGTTCAAATCCGCGCATTAATCCACAACGCCTCAGACTGGAATGCGGAAAGCCAAACTGATGACTACCCCGCGCTGCTTGACCAGATGATGCAAATTCACGTGAAAACGCCTTACTTACTGAACTTGGCATTACACCCCTTTTTACAAGGCTCAAGCACAGGCGGCCAGACGGGAAGCGCCGATATCATTCACTTCACGGACTACGTGGTGCGGAAAGGAAGCGCTAAGCACATTGCCTATGCTGCGAGTAAAGCGGCATTGGAAAACCTTACCTTATCGTTTGCACAAAAACTGGCGCCTCGCGTGAAAGTGAACAGCATCGCTCCCGCTCTTATTATGTTTAATGCGGACGATTCTGAAGACTATAAAAAGAAGGCCCTTTCGAAGTCTTTAATGGGCATAGCGCCTGGCGAACGCGAAGTAGTAAACGCCGTAGATTTCATCCTACAAAGCGCATACATGACGGGTCAAAGTGTTAACTTAGACGGCGGTCGCGCGCTCAAGTAATTCACCTTTAGAACGGATATCGATTATGCAAAACGCCATCATTACGATCACCAACCTACGTCTTCGCACCTATATTGGGTTCAATGATGAAGAACAACAGAAGAAGCAGGACGTCGTACTCAACATAGAAATTCACTACCCTGGCGAAAAAGCCTGTATGAATGACAACGTTGAAGACGCGCTAAATTACAAGGTGATCACCAAGACCATTATCGATCACGTTGAAAACGGGCGTTTCCTGTTGCTCGAAAAATTAGTTTCTAGTGTTCTAGACATCACAACCGAGCATCATTGGGTGACATATTCACGTGTCACCATCGACAAGCCCCATGCACTAAGGTTTGCGGACTCAGTGTCACTCAGTTTAAGTTGGCAAAAACCGCAATAAAATGGCGAGTTGTTCAGCATAATTGGACAGCTAGCCCGGAGTTCCTTCTATTTTTTCGAACAAGTTGTTCAATCGTGGCTGGTTATACTCTCGCCACGATTAATTATAATTCTCATTAACAACAATACATCGGAAACAAAAAGGAATGGATAGTCCTTCACATTACAATTTAACGTTACGTGTTATTCACTGGTTAACAGCACTTGTCGTTGTCGGACTTTTTGCTGTGGGTTGGTGGATGGTAGATCTGACGTATTACAGTAGCTGGTATAAAACAGCCCCTTTCTGGCATAAATCCATTGGTATTTGCCTTGCTGCATTGACTGTATTCAGACTGATCTGGCGCGTTGTTAAAGGCACACCAGAAATCGAAGGGAAACCGCTGGAAAGAAAAGCAGCACATGCTGCCCACCACGTGATTTATCTCCTTCTGTTTGTGATTTTTGTTTCAGGTTACCTCATCTCTACCTCTGATGGTCGCGCGATCGAAGTCTTTAATGTCTTCTCAGTACCATCAATGGGTGAGCTATTTCCAAATCAATCTGACATCGCGGGTGCAGTTCACTACTACGCTGCATTCACGCTCATTGGCTTAGCCATTTTACATGCTGCCGCTGCCATAAAGCACCATGTCATCAATAAAGACAATACATTACGGAAAATGATCGGAGACAAGACATCATGAAGAAAACACTATTAGCTCTAGGACTTGCAGCTGCCACTTTGTCACCAACTTTTGCGATGGCTGATGACTATGTTATCGACACAAAAGGTGCGCATGCGTCAGTAAACTTCAAAGTTCCTCACTTGGGTTACAGCTTTATCAAAGGCCGTTTTAACGATTTCAGCGGCGAATTTTCCTACGACCCAGCCAATGTAACGGCATCAGAAATTCAAGTGACAATTGATACAACCAGTCTTGACTCAAACCATGCTGAGCGTGACAAGCACTTACGCAGCGATGACTTCATCAATGCATCGAAGTTTTCTTCAGCGACGTTTAAAAGCACCTCTGTAGCCGAAAACGCAGACGGAACACTCACAATCAATGGTGATTTGACGCTGCATGGCAAAACCAAACCTATTGCCATTGCTGCTAACTTCATCGGCGCTGGTGAAGACCCATGGGGCGGTTACCGTGCGGGCTTTGAAGGTACGACACGCCTAGAGTTGGCTGACTTCGACATCCCTGTCGTAGGGGCATCAAGCTTTGTTGACCTAGAGCTTCACGTTGAAGGTGTGCGTAAGTAACTCGCAACGTAATCTACTCACTTTATTAGATTTTTTCAGGCGGATAGTTTATCCGCCTTTTTTATTTTGATTTTTCAACCACCCATTTCCTTTAAAATCAGTGCTAAATACGCCCTCTCATCGCCACAACTGTTACAGTTTTTAAACCTCCTGCGCTTTCACCTTTTAGATAAGATCTATGTCACAAAACCACCTTATCTGCGCGCGTATGGTAGTGGGCTAATTTTTATAATCGCGAGGGTCGCTATGTTTAATCCGATTCTATTCCGCCACCAACTTCATCGATCACCTGAGCTTTCAGGGGCTGAAAAAAGAACGCATGAACTTCTCGTGAAAACCCTACGAACATTTGGTTATTCACCTATTGAAGAGGTCGGCGGGCACGGTGTGGTGGTTAAAATAGACAGTGGATTACCGGGCCCTCACCTGCTTTTTCGCGCCGACACGGATGCGCTTCCCATCAACGAAATCGCCGTCCATCAGCATAGTTCTGAACATGACGGCATCATGCATGCGTGCGGGCATGACGGGCACTCTGCGAGCTTGATGGCGTTAGCGTATAGGTTGTCATTGTTCACGTTGCAGCGCGGCACTGTGACGCTGATTTTCCAACCCTCAGAAGAGAATGGACAAGGGGCGCTCGCGATGTTGGAAGATGATAAGTGGGAGAAAGGACAGATAGACTATGCCTTTGGTTACCATAATGTGCCGGGATATCCATTGGGGCAAATACTGTGTCGAGAAAACACATTTGCCTGTGCCTCAACAGGATTGTCCATCACCTTTAAAGGTAAAACAGCGCATGCCGCCTACCCCGAAAGTGCGATAAACCCTACTTTTGCAATCAGGGCACTGATGCAAGACATCGAAGTACTCCCCAGTGCCTTAGGTGGCCTAACACTGGCAACCCTAGTCCATGTAGATCTCGGGCAACCTGCATTTGGCACAACGCCTGAATCAGGGCAACTCATGGTGACATTGCGCAGTGACAGTAATAAATGCTTTCAGCAGTTGTGTGACAGCCTTGAGGAAAAAGCAAAAGCGTATGCTGAACGCGACGGGTTAACACTTGATATCGCATGGGACGATAACTTCAACGCAACCATCAATCACAGTGAAGCCAATATGCTGCTAAAGCAGGCCTGCAAGGACATTGGCTTTCATTTTGCTGACTTAAAAGAGCCTATGCGTTGGTCAGAAGACTTTTCGGCATATACTGCGCGATGGCCTTCGGCTTTCTTTGGTCTTGGCAGTGGCACTGAACATCCGCCTTTGCATGATCCACATTATGATTTCCCAGATACCCTCATTGATATCTCGAGCAAAATATTCGAACAGATCATTAGAGACATGAACGGCCTGAGATAGCCTCTATTTTTCATGTGCGTTTATACCAATTGTTTTTTATGACCGCCTTTGTGCCTAATACCCTTAGATGAACAATAAAAAAACGGCTCACCGAGGTGAGCCGTTTTTAGGTTTAGTACCGAATTCGAGCTAATTGCTCTCTGTGCTTACAACTCACCACGAAGTGAAACCAGCTTAGCTTTGATCGCACGCGCTTTCTCTTCTGTCAGGTCATAATTCCACATGACAAGGATGGCGAGTGCAGCTGTTGATGCTGGAATCAGAATGTCCGCTAGGCGCAAGTTGATCATGGTTTCAGCAGATTGACTTGCTGCGCCAGGATCGAAGCCCACCATTTTGATAACAAGGCCACCGAGGATAAGCGCAAGAGCCTGACCCAGCTTAACCATCAACCAGTAGATTGCACCAAATGTACCTTCGCGACGTGGCATACCGTTATCCAGTTCGTCCATGTCACACACATCCGCTGTCATACTCATCATCAGCGTAAACAGACCACCGATACCGAATGACATCAATGGAATTGGCATGAAGATCATCCAAGGGTTTGACGGATCGAAGCCCCACCATTTCAGCGCATAACCCACAATAGAGATCAGGGTTGAAATGACGAAAGCATTACGCTTGCCCCACTTGTTCGCCATCCAAGTGATAATTGGAATGACCAAGAACGCCGTCGTGATCGCACTGATGGTTGAGAACCATGCAGGCCAGCTACCCGTTGCACCGTAGTCACCATCAAACATGTGGAACACGATAATGAAGAAGCTAAACGAAGCAACAAGCTGGAAGCCGTTAAAGACGAGGAACGTTGCGCCACACAATCTAACGAATGGGCCGTTTTTAAACACTTTCTTGATGCCAGAGAAAACCGCCGCTAGGTTTGTCCAAATGGTTGCGAACGAAATTTCCGCACGGTTTTCCATTTTGTTCGAATCGATGCCTTTGCAGAACAAACCTGGAAGAATACCTAACACGATACACGCGCCAGCGACGTATAGAGATAGCTGACGAACACCTTCCGCTTGGCTTTCGAACAAATCGGGATCAGCAATCAAAACCCAGAACCAAGGCACAATCATCCAAGCGATTTGGCCCATAGTCTGAGCAAACGCCATCAAACGTGTACGTTCGTTGTAGTCAGATGTCATTTCGTAACCCAGTGCAACAAAAGGCGTTGCAAACATGGTGTTACCAATGGTGAAGATCAGCGAGAAAATGAGGAAATACCAAAAGTTATACGCTTGAGATGCTTCAGGGTCGAGTTGCCAAAGTAACGCGAAGAAAACGCCACTTAAGATAGCGCCAACAACAATGTAAGGTCTTCTGCGACCCCATCGTGATTTGGTGTTATCTGTGATAAAGCCCATGATTGGATCAGTCAGGGCGTCGAAAAGTCGAGGAAGACCACCCAGCAGACCGGCTAGAAACGGGTCGATGCCAAAAGCGGTGATCAAAAAGAAGGAAAACACACCTAGTGCGCCGGGCAGCAAGTTAAGGGTTAAAGTACCTGCTCCGTACGCCCCTTTCTGTTTTACGGGAACTTGAGCGCGACCTTCCGTGTCATGATTTGCAGTTGCTTCAATTTGTGACATAACTCAATTGTTAACCATATGTGAATACGTGTACTGATAGTAACGGTCTAGTGCGAGTGACTTCAAACTGACACCAAACAACAGATACCTCTGCAAACACAAAAAGAAAGCGCTTTCTTTGGCGTCTTTATTTGAGAGCAAACATATATTCTAATTTGGCCATCACAATAGCCCAAGTTACACACAATCCACCGAATATTGAGATTTTTACGGCATCTTTCATTTCAGTGACACAGATTACACTTATTTTTACGGGTTATTGGCGCTGCCGTCATTTTATTGTCACTAGCATGAAAAAGCCGTGTGATTGACTCGTGATTTCACACTCCACAATCCACCGTACCGCATACCCTAACAAGTACTAGAAACCAAGCTCCCCTCCCTGCAAGATTGACTAACACGTACTTTTGTCGACTTCGTTATGTTTGACATAAAGAAAGTGCTTTCATTGATTTTCAGACATAAAAAAAGCCTGCAGCAATGCGCTGCAGGCTTCGAATTCGTTCTATTGTCGGTTACACGTTATTTTGCTGCTCGACGCTCTTCTACTGCATCTGCTAGACGCTGAAGAACCTGTTCTGTTGTTTCCCAGCCAATACACGCATCGGTAATACTCTGTCCGTATACAGGCGCTTTACCATCAACCAAATCTTGACGGCCTTCCACAAGGTGACTTTCAATCATCACACCGAAGATAGCGTCATTACCACCAGCAACTTGGTTTGCTACATCATCAGCAACAACCGCTTGGCGCTTGTAGTCTTTACTGCTGTTCGCATGGCTGAAATCAATCATGAGCTTCTTACGCAATTTCGCAGAATCAAGCTGCTCCATAATTGCAGAAACATGTTCAGCTGAATAGTTAGGCTCTTTACCACCACGAAGAATGATATGGCAATCTTCATTGCCCGCAGTTTCTACAATCGCTGAATGACCGTATTTGGTCACAGACAAGAAGTGGTGCGGTGACTCTGCTGAGCGAATCGCATCTGTTGCGATCTTGATGTTGCCATCAGTACCGTTTTTGAAGCCAACAGGACAAGAAAGACCTGATGCCAGTTCACGGTGAACCTGAGACTCAGTAGTACGCGCGCCGATTGCACCCCAGCTGATCAAATCACCCATGTATTGCGGGGTGATCATATCGAGGAACTCTCCTGCAGTTGGAAGACCCATGTCAGTGATGTCCAACAACAGTTTACGACCAATACGAAGACCATCGTTCAATTTGAAGCTGTTATCCATGTACGGGTCGTTGATAAGACCTTTCCAACCCACAGTGGTACGCGGTTTTTCAAAGTAAACACGCATAACAATTTCAAGCTGGCCTTTCAGTTTTTCGCGCAAAGGTTTCAGTTTCTTTGCGTACTCAACAGCCGCTTCAGGATCATGGATTGAACATGGACCGATAACAATCAGCAAACGATCATCTTGGTCGTTAAGAATGTTATGGATGGATTGGCGAGCATTAAACACGGTTTCTGACGCGTTATCTGTTGCCGGGAATTTTTCTAGGATCGCTACTGGCGGCAAAAGTTCTTTGATTTTGCTAATGCGAACGTCGTCTGTTTGATAAATGCTCATATTTCACCCTTTTTCATTTCTTGCCGTCATTTTGTCTGTTCAAAACAACGTATGCTTCCTTCATATGCCGTTAACTTATCGCCAATCTAACGTGAGTGCAAACCTATTTTTACAGGAATTTATAAATATTTATTGGCATAGTGTATTGACTGGCGATATTTATGTGCTAGCAACAAGTGTAAAACATGAGCGTTTAAACCATTATCTATTTATTATCAGAACCTTAATGACATCCATTATGTACTCGACGGAAACGGTTTAAATCCAGGAAAGAGCAATTCAAGATCTAAACTCGCCTCTAGCGCATCAGCTAATGCATCAATACTCTTCTCTCGAAGTGCCTCTAAGTTTGATTGTTTGGCGTTCTCCAAGCCCGCCCAATGAAGGAGTAATGCGCATGCATCTGGAGAGTCAAACACACCGTGCCAATAGGTGCCTAGCACCACATTATCCTCGCTAACCAATCCATCGAAAGACAAGTCGCCATTGTTCTCATCTTTGTATGAGATAGGCGATTGACCGCTGGTCACCGACACACCCATGTGGATCTCATATCCTTTTACCGCAGCCTCTTGCCCCAACAAGGTTAATGTTCCGGTTTTCTGCGTAAGCACCTTTTCTTTCTCTATCGTGGTTTCACACTGCAAGTAACCCAAGCCATCCACTGCGGCTGGCTCACCTTCAATGCCATAAGGATCTGCAATGCATTGTCCCAGCATCTGATAACCACCACAGATACCCGCAATCTTGCCACCATAGCGAAGGTGCTTAGCTATTTGCTTATCCCAACCGTACTCGCGTAACGACGCCAGATCACTGATCACACTCTTGCTTCCCGGCAGAACAATCAGATCTGCAGATGGTAGTGGGTCTCCCGGACGAACAAATTGAAGGTTGACCTGCGGGTGCATTCTTAACGCATCGAAATCTGTGTGGTTGCTGACGCGCGGATACACGGGAACCACGATATTGAACAACTCTGATTCTTTATCGTCTGACTGTTTTATATCAATGGCATCTTCTGCATCCAGCATCAAACCTTGTAGGTATGGGATCACGCCAATCACCGGCTTACCCGTTTTCTTCTCGAGCCAATCTAAACCAGGCTCGAGCAGTTTAATGTCGCCGCGGAATCGATTGATGACAAAACCAATCACACGATCTTGCTCTGATTGAGACAAACAATCTAGCGTGCCGGTTAGGTGTGCGAACACCCCGCCTCGGTCGATGTCGGCAACAATGATCACAGGTACATCTGCCGCTTCAGCAAACCCCATGTTTGCGATGTCATTGGCACGTAAATTCACTTCGGCGGGGCTACCCGCACCTTCTATCAATATTGTGTCGAATTGGCCTTGTAAGATGTTGAAAGACTCCATCACTGGTGTCATCGCGAAGGCTTTATAAGACTGAAAGCCAATCGCATCCATGGATTCTGTTGCTTTACCCTGTACGATGATTTGCGCAGCACAATCGGAGTTTGGTTTCAGCAAAATGGGGTTCATGTGAACGGTCGGTTCAACGCCACATGCAAACGCTTGAAAGGCCTGCGCCCGGCCTATTTCCCCACCGTCTTTTGTCACAGCGCTGTTTAACGCCATATTTTGCGATTTAAATGGGGCAACAGAAATGCCACGACGAGCGAGCACACGCCCTAAGCCTGCAACCAAAACACTTTTTCCAGCGTCGGACGTTGTGCCTTGCACCATGAGGGCTTTGTCAGTAGAAAGCATCTAATAAACCTGAATATTCTGAGGGGTGTAAGTGTCTTTGAGGTTCGATAATCGTAAACCCCTTGTCTTCAAAGCGAAATCCCGCTTCATGACCTAGTGGCTAGATGCAAAGATACCACATCGTTTGCATAAAAATGTTACCTAAATCCTCGCTCAAAAAAATGTTTGTAATCTTCATCAAACTTATGCGCTCCACACCTGCAACTTTCGTCCAGCTACTCATACACTCAAGCGGATGTAATTCTTTATAGATAAGGCATGGAAAGCTGTGAATACGAGAAAAAGAACGCGCGCTATTCGAACTATTGCACTCTCACTTGGCCTGTTTTCTGCTGCTGCTTCGGCAACCAATTTTAATTACACCAACCTCGAAGTTGGTTTTACCTCTAATCCGTCAGGGTTAGCAGCGAAAGCAAGATTAGCCTTTATGGACGGGGCACACTTCATTGTGAATGGCAGTAGTCAGTTTGAAGGAGATTGGATTGCGTCTGGTGGCGCGGGTTTCCACGCGCCGATCAATGGTTTTGTCGATGTACACGGAGATGCTCAAGTTTACTCCGTTAAATTCCCTCAAGATGATAAGCATGACTGGGGCGAACTTGCCTACGGCGTCAATGTCGGCGTCCGCGCTTGGGTGCTACCGCAAATGGAAGCAAACCTTTTGGTTGGCCAGGTGGCGTTTGATTCAGATGACACACGAAGTGTGGTTGAAATTGGTGGGCGCTTTCACTCCACTGACGCACTCTCTCTTGGCGGCGTCTATCGCTTCAATGGCTTGTACAAAGAGCAGTTCTATCTCAATGTGAGATTCGAACTCTAAAATCAATGACAAGGTTCGAGACCAAGACTCGAACCTTGTTTTCTTTCTTATCCCTTCCCTTTTTTATTCCTTTCACTTCTAGCCAATCGCTATCACCGCAGATCTTGCTTCACTCGGCGTAATCCCAAAATACCGTTTAAATTCACGACTGAATTGGGACGGACTGCTATAACCCACGGCATAACACACCTCCGCGACTTGAGAACCCAAAGACAACATTGAACGCGCTTTATGCAATCGCAACGATTTCACATATTGCATCGGCGATACCGAGGTCACTTGTTTAAAGTGTTCGTGCAATGTTGACGCGCTCATCCCTGCCACATCGGATATTTCATCAATCCCCAGATTTCGCTCAAAATGCTGCTCGATATAATGCACAACAGGCGTAATTCGGTTTGCACCCGCATGGTTGTTCACACTGTTACGCAATAGCCCACCTGATGGCCCTTTCAATACCTGATAGTAAAGTTCGCGGCACAAGGATGCAGACAATACCTGCCTGTCCATTGGATCATCCGCAGTGCGAATCAGCCGCGCGAGATTTCCCATTATCTCTGGCGTGATTGCTGTGGATTGCGTGAGTTCCATCTGCTGCTCAAGCGCATCGTCACTTTGCCATTGACTCATTTCCATCATCAACTGGCCGACCATCTGCCGATCTATACGTAGACTCGCACCTACATAAGGCCTATCGGGATCAACATGAGACACGCTGGCATCCACAGGTCGTGTGACAGAGTTGATCAAGTAGGTGGATGGATCATATTGATAAACACTTTTCCCCGAGCTCAATTGCTTGCTGCCTTGCAGCACAAAACAAATAGAAGGCTGCAGAACAATCGGCATCACCGGAATATTTTGTGTCGAGGAAAACAGTGTCAGCCCTTCAATGTCAGTGGGATGAACACAATTGCTGCCCACGCGTTCGAAGACATGTTCAGCCAATGCAGAATTGAATTCCATGCAAACTCTCTTTCAAATCAGGTCGTAGGATTATGACACCAAACGCGCACTCAAGCCTGTTAATGACATTAACTTCGGAGTAATAGGCAAGAATACAGGAACATCTCGATAACATGTCACCAAAATTCTAGCCATAGTTATTAGGAGAATACCCCGTAGACCACTATTGCCTGAAATCAGCACCCAACACCTTGCAGTGTTTCCTATCAACTACGCTAAAAGGGAATGCGTGGCTTGTAGCAAATGCGGTTAAGGATTGAATGCGTTGTGCATTCTCAAGGGGTGATATCGCCACCCTGCTGAATACCGAGCAACCTCGTCATTCGGGAATAATAAAAGCCCTATGGAAGGAGAAAAACATGACCGTTTCTATCAATATTAACGGGCAAGATCATGAGCTGGATGTCCCACCTGAAACGCCGCTTTTGTGGGCGCTTCGAGACAATGTCAAACTCACGGGCACCAAATTCGGGTGCGGCCTCGCACAATGTGGCGCGTGTACCGTCCATATGGCAGGTCAACCGATTCGATCCTGTGTCACCCCTGTTTCTGCCGTCGTTGGGCAACGCATCACCACCATTGAAGGCATTGAAACAAAAGCCGCGAAAGCAATTCAAGCCGCGTGGGAAGAACTTGCGGTACCGCAATGCGGGTATTGTCAGTCAGGCCAAATCATGGCGGCGAGCGCACTCCTTGCTAACAATCCTTCGCCCACAGACGACGATATCGACGCTGCAATGAACGGCAATATTTGCCGCTGTGCAACGTACGTTCGAATCCGCGAGGCCATCAAACAGGCCGCGAAAGAATCAGTTTAGGGGTAATCACATGCAACCGTTTATTCAGGCTTTTCAAGCCAAGCGAAATGCCGATCTCGCGGCGCAATCCCTCGGCACATCACGCCGAGGCTTCATTAAACTCATGACCACGGCGGGCGCCGGTTTAACGCTAGGCGTTCACCTTCCCGCCTTTGCTGCATCAGCCGCAGATGGCAAAGAAACACCATTTGAACCGAACGCATTTATTCGCATTGGCAATGACAACACCGTCACCATTTTGATTAAGCACCTCGAAATGGGGCAAGGCGTCACAACAGGGCTCGCGACCATTGCTGCGGACGAGCTAGATGCGGATTGGGCTTTGGTATCCACCGAAGCAGCACCTGCAAATGCAAACCTCTACAACAATCTCTTGTTTGGCCCCGTGCAAGGCACAGGCGGCAGTACCGCCATCGCCAACTCCTTCATGCAACTTCGTGTAGCAGGCGCAAAAGCCCGCGCCATGCTGGTGAGCGCAGCTGCCAAATTGTGGAAAGTGCCAGCAAGTGACATTTCCGTTAGCAAGAACATGGTTTCTCATCAAGCATCAGGCAACTCGGCTTCTTTTGGCGAACTGGCTGAACTAGCTGCAATGGAAGCCGTACCTGCTGATGATGCTGTCACGTTGAAACAGCCTGACCAATTCTCGCTGATTGGTAAAACGGGCACCACGCGCAAAGATCATGGAAAAAGCAACGGCACAGCAACCTTCACACAAGATGTCCAAGTCGAGGGCATGTTGACGGCCGTTGTGGCTCACCCACCTTCCTTTGGTGCCAAGCTCATCAGCGTGGATGCTACGGAAGCTAAAAAATCCGCTGGTGTGGTGGATGTGGTTCAAATACCCACTGGTGTCGCCGTTGTTGCGAAGGATTTTTGGAGTGCCAAAGTGGGGCGCGACAAACTAAAACTGGAGTGGGATCGTTCCGCATTCACCAAAAGCACGGATGACCTGCTAAAAGAATACAAAACACTGGCCGATCAAAAAGGCTTACCCGCAAAGGTTGAAGGCGACGCCAGTGGAAAGCTTGCCACCGCTGACAAGGTGATTGAAGCCTCCTATTACTTCCCTTTTCTCGCCCATGCCGCCATGGAGCCAATGAACTGTGTGGTGCTGGCTGAAGACGACAAATGTGAAATGTGGTACGGCGCACAGCTGCCGACCATCGATCAGTTTGTTACTGCATCTATCTTGAACATCAAGCCAGAGAACATCGCTATCAACACCGTGTTTGCTGGCGGTAGCTTTGGCCGACGCGCCAACCCACAATCTGATTATGTTGCTGAAACCTTGATGATCGCGAACACACAACGCGGTGTGCCGATCAAGCTGGTGTGGACGCGGGAAGACGACATGCGTGCCGGTTATTATCGCCCTATGTATGTTCAGAAAATCCGAGCATCATTGGATGAGCAAGGCAATATCGATGCATGGGAACAACGTGTTGTGGGCCAATCCATCGCAGCAGGCACCTCGTTTGAAGACTTCATGGTGAAAGATGGTATCGATAGTACGTCTGTGGAAGGCGCTTCGACGCTGCCTTACCGCATTCCGAACTTTGCTGTCGAACTGCACACCACACAAAGCCCAGTACCCGTGCTGTGGTGGCGCTCGGTTGGCCACACTCATAATGCATTTTCGACTGAAACCTTCATTGATCAGCTCGCGCATGCTGCAGGGAAAGACCCCGTCGCTTATCGTCTAAGCATGCTAGAAGGTCATCCACGTCTCCAAGGCGTGTTAAAGCTTGCTGCAGAAAAAGCCGATTGGGGTAAGCCTTTACCAGAAGGGAAAGCGCGAGGTATTGCACTGCACGAATCTTTCCGCACTTTCGTAGCTCAAGTAGCAGAAGTTTCCGTGAAAAACGGGGAGATCGTCGTCGATCGCGTCGTGTGCGCCGTTGACTGTGGTGTTGCCATCAACCCCAGTAACATCGAAGCACAAATGCAAGGCGGCATAGGCTTTGGTCTTTCGCAGACACTGGAAAGCGAAATCACCCTCAAAGATGGCGCCGTGGTGCAATCCAACTACCACGACTACAAGGTATTGCGATTCGCACAAATGCCAACCGTAGATGTACATATTGTACCTTCAGCAGAACCACCAACAGGGGTGGGTGAACCCGGCACACCGCCGATTGCACCTGCTGTCGCTAATGCGGTGTTTGCGTTGACGGGTCAACGTTTAACTGACTTGCCTTTGCAATTAGCAAAGCGCTAATAGGGTGAAACAAACGGAACTGATGTAAAGGACATTCATGTCGAATCATTTACTCCATTTGCTTAGCCAATGGTACCCAGAAAAAGACAATGCCGAGTGGGTGCTCGGCACTGTCTTCAACACGCATGGCCCCTGCTATCGCAAAGCAGGTGCCATGATGTTCTTTAATGGCTTTGGTCAACAACTGGGCATGCTCAGCGGGGGATGTTTAGAATCAGATATCCAGCGCCACGCAAAGAAAGTGATGGCCACAGGTGACAGTGTCACACTAATTTATGACAGTCAGGATGAAGATGACCTCTCATTTCAACTTGGCATCGGTTGTGGCGGCACGGTTGAAGTCATGCTGCAACCTTTGTCGGCTGCAAATAACTATCTCGCATTAGAGGCGGTGTATACCCACCTAATGCAACGACAATCCGGCCACTTCTATCAACGTATTCCAACAAAAAATGCTCACCGTTCAGGCTCGCAATCAGACGCGGCGTCATTCATTCCGTCAGAGCAGGCGCACCACTATGTCAGTGACGGCGTCACGTTTGGGAAACGCATCAAAGAAGGTGAACAAGACTGGCTATGTACCTATGTTCAACCCCCTATCCATTTGCTGATTGCTGGCGGAGGGCTGGACGCAAAACCGCTCGCCACGTTAGCGAGCCAATTGGGCTGGCACGTTTCACTTTGGGATCCGCGCCCTGCCAATGCAAGACGTGAATACTTCCAAACCGCCAATGTCATTCTACGAGAGCCAGCGGAGTCACTCTCAGCATATTGCCTCAAGCATCGTGTTGATGCCGCCGTCGTGATGACCCATAACGTCACCTTGGACGCACAGGTACTCTCATCACTTCAACAGGTGCAATTGCGCTATCTCGCGTTGCTCGGTCCTATACATCGCCGCGATGACGTATTAACGGCTGCGAGGATTAAGATGGACGATCTGCCCTGCCATTTATCTGGCCCTGCGGGATTGCATCTTGGCGCAGCATTGCCTGAGGGTATTGCAATGTCGATATTGGCAGAGTGCATGGCCAAATTAAATGATGCGTCCGGGATATCGTTCAGCGGCGCGCTGTCATCATGACACCACCAGCAGTTATCATTCTCGCAGCAGGAAAAGCGTCTCGATTTGGTTCGTGCAAGACGCTCGCTGTCGCCAGTGGAGAACCTCTCGTTGCACGCGCCATAAACGCAGCAAAAAGCATCAGCGACGACATCTACCTCGTAACCGGATGTTGGCATGACGACATTAGCAAAGCCGCGAAACAACACGCATGGCCAGTACATTTGTTGTATGCCAAAGAGTGGGAAGCTGGCATTGGCAGTGTCATTGCCTACGCCACCAAACAACTGGAGCAAACCTATTCGGAACTGATGATTTTATTGGCTGACCAGCCAGATGTTTCAGGGGCAGACACAAACGCGCTGTTGGCCGCCTTTCACGCCAAAGGCGCAGACATTGCCTGTGGCCAATATGCCGATACCTTAGGTGTACCTGCTGTATTTAAACAAACCACGTTTGATCGGCTAAAGGCCCTTGAAGGTGATAAAGGCGCAAAGGCGTTGCTCTATGAAGATACATTCATGATAGCAAGGGTGTCGCTAACGCATGCCAGTGAGGATATTGATACCCCGCAAGCGTTAACAGCATGGGAAAACAAATAACAAAAAAGGAGAACAATGGCTGTTCTCCTTTTTATGTTCACTGCGCTTTTTCAATCAACTCGTGGTAACGAGTTTCCAACGCTTTTCTTTCTTCGCTTTTCTGATCATCCAAAAAATCGTCAAGGGCGCAGAGAACAAGGTCGTCGCGATGAGAATCGACACAGGGACTGCGGTGATCACGATAAAGGATTGAAGCGCACTTAATCCGCCCTCACCTGCTGCTAAAAGCACAGCCGCAACAACCCCTAATGTGATCGCCCAAAATAGGCGATGATACTTTGAAGGTGTCGTATTTTCTGATGTCACCACGGCAATGGAATACGCCATTGAATCGCCTGTCGTTGCCACGAACGTCGTTGTCAGCAAGAGGAATGCTGGCACGAGGATAATCTGAAGCGGTAACTGCTGCAGCATCGCTATCAAAACGGCTGGCAAGCCCGCATCAGCTAACGGGCCAGAGATACTTCCAGGGTTTGTCATTTCAAAGAAAATGCCCGTTCCGCCCAATGCACTGAACCAGAAATTGGTCGCTATCGGTGCGCAGACACTGATCGCCAGAATCAGCATTCGCACGCTGCGTCCTTCAGAGATCTTGGCAATAAAGATCGCCATCATCGGCGCAAAGCCAATGAACCATCCCCAGAAGAACCACGTCCACCCACTCTGCCAACCTTCATTAGCAGCATCCAGCCCCAAAGAAGAAAAGTGGCTGATGTAGGTACCAAAACCCGCAACAAACTCACCGAAAATAAACTGTGTCGGACCAAGGAAAAGTACCGCAACCAATAATGCAAATGCCCCGATGACATTCATTTTACTCAGCCACTGAAGCCCTTTGTCTAACCCTGAAAATGCAGAAATCGAGTAGACCGCGACAACGCCGAGGAGAATCGAAATTTGTAAGGTCAGCGTATTCTCAATCCCCGTGAGAGATTCCACGCTGTAGCCAAGTTGGCTCGCCAAGAAGCCGATAGGGCCAATGGTGCCAGCCGCAACGCCAATGATCGCACACGTATCCACCACCGCGCCCAACCAATGGTTTTCTAAGCGATCACCGAACAAGGGGTATAACAATGCACGAGGGCGAAGGCTCAAGCCTTTATGGTGGTGGGCATGCATCAAAACGATGGTTGCCAAAGTGCCAAGCACAGCCCATGCGAGGAAGCCCCAATGAAAAAAGCTTTGCCCCAATGCCGCAGAAGCTGCCGCTTCGGTATAAGGTTCAGCACCGGAAAAAACAGGCGGCGCAGACATGAAATGATAAACAGGTTCAGCCGCAGACCAAAAAACGCCTCCCCCTGCTAGCAAGGTACACATGATCATCGAAAGCCAACGAAACGTGCTCATTTCTGGCGTTAGCTTCTTACCGAGTGTCATTCTTCCTGCGGGCGAGATAGCAATGATCAAAGCAATGGCGAAGTTAAGTACCATTAGCCACTGCCAAGCGTAACCAAATACATTGGCCGACATCGCATATAGCGTATTGATCGTGTTGGAAAAAGACTGCAGATCGAACAGTGCAGCAAAGAGGAAGCAAGAGAAAAACCCGATAGTCAGTGTTGAAACAAGTTTGTCGCTAGCAATTAGAGATTTAAAAGTCATTGTGCTCTCACATTATGCGTGAGGGACGGGACTTTAGCAGCTTGTTGACGTGATCGCCATCACTTTCATTTGAACACTAAACTTTATTACTGGTAGATTTTGGGAACCAATTAACTTAACACGCCCACAATCCCGACAGAATTGGCAGCATATCGTAACCAATCCCCTGTTCTTGTTTCCGAATTTCAAAGAACTCTAAATATCGATCATAGAATGCTTGGCGGGTTTCAGAGACTGCGCGTAGCCACATCACGCATGATCTTGAGTGTGACACGTTAGAGTGATTTACCACCACAGACACCTGCCATTTGCGTATAAAAAAAGCCTGACTCATCAGGCTTTTTCTTTTCGCTTCTTCAGTTTTGAATTCGCGTGTGTTTCGATAATTTGCTTATGCAGCGCAGTTGCAGCTCGCATCAATCGCGGATGGATTTGAAGCTGCTTATTCTCGAGCAATCTTTTATTAAAGTTAATCACGGATGCTGTTACACATGCAGCCACTTTAATTTGCCCTAGCTTATGCGCATACATCGCGGTTTTGATTGCAAGAAATGCACGCTGATCATTCTTCTTGTAGGTTTGATTTGCGAAGCGCTCAAACCGAACAAAGTCTGCGTGATACGTTTTGTGAATACGCACAACGTGTTTATCGTAGTATTCCTTGTACTTGCTGTAACTGCCCGTTTTATTGGCCTGCATGAGCTTTTTAACCCAATCTGTCGACTTGAGTTTCTCCTTGCCAAACAAGCCGCTTAGCCAACCAAACATTTAGTCCCCCTGTACTCACCTCGAGTAAGCTCTCTAAATAGAGTATCTAATTCGCTCACGATAATACTTCTTATACATATATTTCTAGGACGTTTGCGGCACACCGCACACAGTGTACGGTAACGAGAATTCTACTGAAAATTCACGGAAAGTATGCAAGTAATTTGTTAGAAATTACTGTGATGTTGTGCCAGATCGCTTTTCGCGATGCTGATGCCTTTTAATTGAGCAAATACTTTTTCACCTGCTGATAAGGCAAGCTCATCCGCCGCCCATTCAGTGATATTAGCAATCAATACCTCGTTACCAATCCTTAACATCACTTGGCAGTAGCCTGTCGACATTTCACCTTGCTTGGTTCGGGTGACCGACTCAATCGAACATGGCAGCACGTTACGAATACTGGTGTCTGATGCAGGTGTTTTCACTATCGAAATGTCATTGGCAAACACACGCAATCTCAGGCGAGAATCTAGCGCTGCATCAACGGCCGGAACCCACAATGTTTCGCCTTCAAGATCGAGTTTCGACATTGCATAGCGCGGATGCGTCCCTACCACTGTGGCGGTGACCAAGGCACTTTGTTCTTTTACCGACAGCCACGGCTGCATGTGCTCTGAACTCCACACGTCATGCAGTGACCCATTGGCGATCACCCTGCCTTTGTTTAGCAGCAACATATGATCAGCCAACTGCAGAATTTCATCCAAGCTATGGCTAACGTAGATCACCGGAATGGAGAGCGATTCTGTCAGTCTAAGTAAATACGAAATCAATTCTTGTCGGCGAGGACCATCGAGTGACGCAGTGGGTTCATCCATGATCAAAAGTTCAGGTTCAGAGAGCAATGCACGCCCTATCGCTACACGCTGCTTTTCGCCCCCTGACAAATCACGAGGGTAGCGAGCAAGTAATTCTCCAATGCCCAGCAATTGCGTAATTTCTTCAAACATCGAAGTATTCGCACGTGATTGACCATAACGCAGGTTCTTTTCAACTGACATATGCGGAAACAAACGCGCATCTTGAAACACATACCCAATACGTCGTTTTTCGGGTGGCAGTTTGATGTTTTTTTCTGCATCAAACAACGTTGATTCACCCACAGAAATTTTGCCAGCGTCTGGCACTGACAGCCCGCTGATCACATTGATCAGCGACGTTTTCCCCGCACCAGAACGGCCAAAGATCGCAGTAATACCCGACGATGGAATGGTTTCGTCTAATGACAGTGAAAAGTCGTCGAGTGCTAATGAAAAACGTAAGGTGATCATGACAAGCCCATCCTTTTCTTCATTCGACGACTCAGCCATTCCGATCCAAACAAAGACAGCAATGCGATAACTATCGAGAGAACACAAAGCCTTGCGACACTTTCCTCTGCCCCTGGCGTTTCAAGGAAAGCGAACATGGCTAATGGTATGGTTTGTGTTTCCCCAGGAATGTTGGAGACAAAGGTAATGGTCGCACCAAATTCCCCCAAGCTACGGGCAAATGTCAGCACCAAACCTGACAAAATTCCGGGCGCGATCAATGGCAATGTGATCGAATAAAACACACGCCATGGCGACGCACCCAAGGTTCTCGCCGCATCTTCAAGGCGCTTATCAACCAACTCCAGCGACAAGCGAATCGCTCTCACCAACAATGGAAACGCCACCACGGCAGACGCCAAAGCCGCACCTTTCCAACTGAATGAAAATGACACGCCAAAGGTCTCATACAACCATTGCCCCACAGCGCCACGACGTCCCATGACCACCAGCAACAGATAGCCAATGACCACAGGTGGTAACACCAACGGCAAATGAATCACGCCATCGAGAACAGATTTACCGGGAAATTGTTTACGGGCCAATAACCAAGCGACTGCGATGCCAAGGGGCAAACTTGCAGCGACGGCAACCGTGGAAATTTTCAAGCTCAGCGCGAGGGCTTGCCATTCAAGAGGAGTTAACAACATGCGTTAAAGGTTACTCAATAGAGAGGTCATTGCGGGGCTTCCTGATCGGAGGGTGCAGAAGACACAACGTTAAACCCCTGCTCGGCCAAAATTTTGTGCGCGTCATCTGACGACAAAAATGTGAAAAATTGCGCCGCTGCATCAGACGCTTCTTGGGTCATGGCTTTTGGAAAAATAATAGGCACATGGGATGCGTCAGGCACCTCAGCCACGACATGCACGGCCTTTGACGCAACCGCATCAGATCGATAAACAATGCCTATGGGCGCTTCTTGTCGTTCTACCAAGGCCAACGCCGCACGGACACTGTTTGAGTAAGCCAGTTTTTCCGCTAATGCTGACCATAGCTGAAGGTTTTCCAGCGATTCTTTTGCATAAATGCCCGCAGGTACATGCGTTGGATCTGCAATTGCCATACGCGCATTGCCAATTGCATGAATGAGCGATGCGCTATCGAGTTTTATCTGGGTAAGCGCTTCACGGGCACTGACAACCACTAAGGCATTACTGACCCAAGGTGAGAGCGTGTTAACGTCGATCACTGCTTGGTCAACGGCATAATCCATCCACTTCTCATTCGCGGAAATATAGATATCTGCAGGCGCGCCATAAGCGAGTTGTCGAGCAAGTGCGGAAGAGGATGCATAAGACAGGGTGACGGTGCGTCCCGTTTGCTTTTGATAGGATTCGGCAATCTGATCTAACGCCGTTGTCATCGAAGAGGCGGCAAAAACGAGCACCCTTTCTCCATCATTAGCAGAAGAGAAAGGCGAAAGTAGCAGTGAAAACAACAAGAAAAATATGCTGACGATGACGCGAAACGTGCGTTGCATGGATTCCCTATGGATAGCGCGAATGAAAGGCACATCATACCAACGATCAATGCGACAAAGGTATCGAATCAAGCCTTTATTGATGTATCTGATGATAATGCGACCAGATAATCCCTAAAACCATACCCAATATAATTAAGGCGCTCACCATGTTGAGCAAAGTGATGAATGCTAGGCTTCTGTGTTCATCGTGATGGTGTAATGGTTATTCTTTGCAGGGATCATATACAAGATCTGCTGACCCATAGAGTGGTGGGAGATAAGGTAGTTGCCTTGGGGAAACTCGGCGTCATCAGGACCCACGAGAACCATGGTGTAGTGCTCGACAAGACGATCATCAATGGTCGTGCCGTTCCCTTCTTCTTCGTTGACGGATTCAACAAGCACTTCATACTCATTTTCTGCGCCATCGATCAGTTGAACAGATTGGCCTTCGAGCTTTGAAATGTTCTCCCACGACAATACGTTCATCGACTATCTCCTGCGTCTTACTTTTTACGTCCACGCTCAACGAGCTTTATAGACTAAATTGTAGCCACTTTGTTCGGGATAATACGGATTTATAACGCTTTTTCTGACAGTAGCCCCAAAATTTTTGGGTTAATACTGAGATTGGGTGGAGATGATAAGGGGATGACACGTCAAGGAGGGTATTACAACCAGAAACGCCGTAGCGACGTTTCTGGATTTGTTGCGACTAGCGCATTTTTAGAGGACGCGTAGTTTGCGGTCTATTTTGATGGTAGAACCACAGGCGTCTGCTTTTGTTGCTCATAAACACCTCTTTTTTTTATCAGGTTAAAATGCGCATTTCTGTTTTCACCATAGTGAATAACAAAACGGCATTACATTCCTGAGTTGATAAACCTGCCTCCTAAAACACGGATACCATTGGCTGGCTAACTTCCTCTTTTTTTGTAGAGGACTTCTTTCTCCATGTGCTTTAAAGAAGCAGCACAAGCGACAGCGTTAATTAGATTGGTTTTTAATCAACTGTCACGTTATGACCATTTTTATTACATTAGGTTTCAACTTTCAAGTGATTCTCGCCGAATCTATGTTGTGCAGATCACAGATAATATGCATCGACGCACTTAATGACTGAAATTTATACGATTTATTCAATTTCACCGTCTTTTGGCAAGCTCAGACGCCACTATTCGTAGTCTCAAAATGCTTGTTCAGTTACACTGCCCCGAAATAGTGATAGAGACATACAGACATGACACACGAAGAATTTGAAGTTGAAGCGATCGGTATCGAAGTAAGCTCTCAACCTGTCGAGCTCTACAAAGTGCTAAAACTGGCGAACGCAGTCAGTGGTGGCGGCGAAGCAAAACATGCGATCGCTGAAGGCTACGTGATTGTGAATGGCGAGCTAGAAACCCGCAAACGTTGCAAGATATATGATGGCGATGTCATCGCGTTTAATGAAGAATTCTATGTGCTGCTGTGTGATAACCCACCAGCGCCAACAGAGCCGCGCTTAGCGCGTGAAAACAAGCAAAAGCACGAAGAAGAAGCGCCCCAACCTGCGCCTACTGCTAAAAAACAGAAACAAAAGCAGAAAAAGGGCAACGGATTAAGCGCCACAGCAACGAACAGCAAAGGCAACAGCCAACAAAGTGAACAGCCTGCGAAAGAATCGGATAGTGACACCCAATCACGCTCAACATCTGGTCGACGTTCTATTTCGTTCTAACGCGCTATTTCTTTCCAAAGAAAAAAGCCACCTCATCGGGTGGCTTTTTGATTATCTACATTGATTAAAAGAAATACTGTGTAAATTGCTTTATGTCGATATTTCGTGCCCTGCATTGCTCATTTCGTTGAGCATCCTTACCTCGCGAGTTTGTGAATCACGGGTCGTTAGAAAGCAAGGTCTTATCTCTATCTGTGGCGTATTCCTACGCTAGTGTAACGCTCCAAATTGTTATGCGACCCAAATCCACACCGGCTTTTTGTTGCCCGGCGATGTGTAGCGTTGTCGCTCAGTCCTCTATTCGTCATAAGGTTCTCTTTGGGTGCATCTTGAGTATAGGCTGCCCTTTTACCCCTTCCATATCTCATTTCTATGAATGTGACCTAGTTTCCGTAAACAACATTTTGTTAACATTATCACATAATGTCGGCAGGGATTATGCTTCGCGTTCGTTGCATATTGTGAGTTCTACGCATCGCTCTCGTGTCTTCATCACACATACGGTTTAAAATCATTCATTAAGGTCGGATCGACTTTCTTAATTGTTCATAACCGCGCGTATAATAGCCGCTCGAAACACAGCATTAAATGAGTCATGGATACTGAACTTTCCGTTTTTCGCTCCCCTTTTCGATTTGTGCCAACTGCACAGTCTTCTCTCGCGATGGCATTTTTTGGCCTCGGCGTCGCATGGACGCTATATCACCCACCGACGGGGGAACTCACGCGCCCGCTTTTATCGGTCATCGGTATTTTCTTGATCGCGCCTGTGTGGCTGAAATACGCCTTCGAACCGAAACGCTTTTTCCAAGATCTTCGCGATCCGCTTTACGGTAGCCTCATGGCCCCCATGACGATGTCATTACTCTTGATGGCTGACTTTTTGGCGGAGTTTGATACCAAAGCCGCTGCCATGATTTGGTATCCCGCGATGACAATGCACATCTTCATGGCCTGCTATTTCTTCTTTCATCAGTTCAAATCGTTTGAGAAGTGCAATATCTATCCAAGCTGGTTCCTCTACCCTGTCGGCCTTATTAGCAGTACGCTGGCAGCACCAAAGCTAGGGTTTGCCGATGAATCTGCCATGCTGGCGCACATTTGTATTGGTGCATACTTCTTCATGTTGCCATTTGTACTCTACCGTCTGTGCTTTTTAGAAAGTTTGCCCAAAAACAGCCGCCCTGTGCTGGCCATCATGGCGGCGCCCGTAAATCTGGCGCTTACCGCTTATTTGGTCAACTTACCCAACCCCGATCCAGTCCTGGCTGGCGCGCTTGCCGGTGTAGGGATCATGATGACGCTCTTTGTTTACCTGTGTTATTTCGATTTATTGAAAGAGCCTTTTCAACCCACGCTCGCTGCTTTGACCTTCCCGTCAGTGATCAGCGCCGTTGCCATGGAACGACTCACAATATGGCTTGAGAAAGACCACGCGCATTGGGCATGGCTTGAACGATTGGGACTTGCAGAATTAACCGTCGCAACCTTACTCGTCGCTTGGGTCAGTGTGGGTTACATACGGCACTATGGTTTCGGCAAATAGCAAAACACCCAACGCCGTAAAAAACAAAAGCTCCTTTTTGGGGCTTTTGTTTACAGTAAATTAGGCAAGGTGCGTAACTCTATGCCGCATCCATTGCCTCACTAAGAAAGTCGATGAAACAACGCACTTTCGAAGACATGTGTTTCCGGCTTGGATAGACAATAAACACATCAACGTTGGTTCTCGGGAGATCCGTAAACAGCTCCACCAACTCTCCCGATTCAATCTCACCGTTCATGTTGAATAACGGCATACGCGTGATCCCTTCCCCCGAAAGGCACAATAAAAGCTCTAACTGCGAACTGTTACTCACCACAAAGCTTTCGAGCTCAACATCAATCGCGTTGCCATCATGATCTTTATAACGCCATATGTTGTAAGACGGGATATTGCTGTAGCTGATGACTTTGTGGTGAAGAAGCTCTTTTGGGTGTGTGGGTTTTCCATGCTTTTCAAGGTAGGTTGGAGACGCAACGGTGACCGTATGAGAAGAATAGATTTTGCGGCTTATCAAACTCGAATCATCAAGCGATTGTGAGGCGCGTACCGCGATATCAAACCCCTCAGCAACCAAATCTACTTTTCGATCATTGAGTTCAATGTTTAGCGTGATGTCAGGGTATGCATCAGCAAAGCCCCGTAAAAGTGGCGCTAAGCGCGTCAAACCAAAGCTGGTTGGACAGCTTATTTTCAGGTTTCCCTTCGGCGTAACCTGACGGCCCAACATGGCGCTTTCGAGTTCTTCTGCATCCTGAACAATCTGTCGGCACTGCTCATAATACAACTCTCCTTCCGGCGTTAGGCTCAATGAACGTGTTGTTCGGTGTAAAAGGCGCACACCTAAACGCTCTTCCAATTTATTGATTTCTTTACTGATGTAGGACGTTGAATGCCCCGTGCGATCAGCGGCTTTGGTAAAGCTGCCGTACTTCATCACCTCTCGAAATATCACCATTCCATCAAGTAATTGCGTGTTCATGTCTAACGTCTCAAGCCGTACGAATAAATGAAGCATAAATAATTACATGTCATATGGAAACAATCATTATTCAAAAACACTATTAATCTCCGTATGGAATATATTTATAGTGACCTCAAGACATAAGACGTCAACCAAACATACAGGCTTATGACCTGACGCCACTCGGCGAAAACAACACGAATTCTTAGAGGAAAACACAATGAAAGTATTAGCATTTGGCGCAACCAGCAGTTCACAGTCAATCAATAAACAACTGGCGGTTTATGCAGCAAACCTTATTGAGGGTTCAGAAGTTGAAACCCTCGATTTGAACGATTTTGAAATGCCAATCTACAGCTCAGACCGCGAAGCAGAATTGGGGCAGCCAGAGCAAGCAAAAGCATTCTTTGCAAAAATTGGCGAAGCGGATGCCGTCATTATTTCTTTTGCTGAACACAATGGTTCTTACACTGCAGCGTATAAAAACGTGTTCGACTGGGCATCACGCATCGACATGAAAGTGTTCCAAGGTAAGCCCGTGGTATTTCTTGCCACATCACCTGGCCCAGGCGGTGCAAGTTCTGTACTTCAAGGCGCTGTCGGTTCTGCTCCTTACTTTGCGGCAGAGGTGAAAGGCTCACTTTCTGTGCCAAGTTTCTATGATAACTTCGACATGGAAACGCAAACAATGCGCAATGACGCGCTAAAAGCACAGCTTCAAGATGCGGTAAATGCCTTGACTAAATAGTCGACATTTTCAAGAAAAGCGCGGGCGATTAGCCCGCTTTCTTTAACATCCCCGCCGTCTCGATAAACGCAATAATGTCGCTCAACCCCTGCTTCTCTTTGAGATTGGTAAACACGTACGGTTTGTCTTTACGCATCCGCTTTGTGTCAGCTTCCATCACGTTAAGATCTGCGCCAACATACGGGGCTAAATCTATCTTGTTGATGACTAACAGGTCTGAGCGGGTAATGCCGGGGCCACCTTTGCGCGGGATCTTCTCCCCTTCGGCCACATCTATCACATAGATAGTCAGGTCAGCGAGTTCAGGGCTAAACGTTGCACTCAAGTTGTCGCCGCCACTTTCAACAAACACCACATCCAGATCTTTATGATGGCGCGCCAAACTGTCCACCGCCTCAAGGTTCATGGAAGCATCTTCCCTGATGGCGGTATGTGGACACCCGCCGGTTTCGACACCCACAATACGGTCAGCATCCAAGGCTTGTGCTTCGGTAAGGATGCGCTGATCTTCGCGGGTATAAATGTCATTCGTGACCACGGCAATGCTGTAAGTGGTACGAATCGCTTTACACAATACTTCAAGCAATGCGGTCTTTCCTGACCCAACTGGACCACCCACCCCGACACGTAAAGGTTGTTTGTAGCTCATAATCATTCTCCTTAGCGCCTTAACCCTTGCGAGTTAAGACCGAAATAGTCGCGAATATTGTGTTTCATGCTGGCTAGAAGCGATCGCTTGTGCAGGCGCAAAGCCACCGACTTGATCATCCATCACATCATGTGAAGCAGCCACCACGTCACCAAGAACAGGCGTCAGTGCCAGCAGCACTTCCTGCCCAGCAGTTTGTCCTAATGGAATCAGCTTTACGCCAGCCATCACGGTATTTTCTAACCAACTCCAGATGTAACCTTCACACAGCGTTTCTTCATCGATGCCCCAACGAACGCCCGCAAGCGCAAAGCCTGCAATCTGGCTTTTTCGTGCAATGTTCGCCCAAACGTCGCCCTCGTCGACCACTTTGAGTTGCTTAAGCAAGGTCAACATGGTTCTGCCGCGCTGGATTTCTTCTTTCCTAAACTCCGCAGTTTCTCGACTGGCATACAACCATTGGCACCAGTACTCCGCCGCCTCAACATCGTGTGATTCAAATGCACGATATAAACGCCGCAACACAGGCAATTCGAGGTATTGCATCGAATCAAACGCCAAGCTGTTTAACCAATCCGTTAAATCAGATTGGCTACCTACCCATCCACACTCAATCGCCCACTCAAGCCCTTGGGAATAACTGAATGCACCGACGGGCAGAGACGGGCTAATGAGTTGAAACAGGCGATACTGTGCAGACATCAGCAGAGGTCTCTTTTTCACTGTTTTTGCCCGCACAAGCGTTTGTCGTAACAACGCCGCCAGCATGATCATGCGTGACCGTGTTAACAATAGAATCGCCGCTGGCTGACTCTTTATGAGGGTGAGCCGATGCTGGCAGCGCAATTAAACCAATAAACGCTGCGCATACTGCAGCAAGTTGTGTTGTCTTCTTCATGTTTACGTTTCCTTGTTCATTATTTCTTTTTGCGAATGCTTTCTGTTGGTTCATTCAGTGATGATGGTGATGCCCAGAGGAGTGACCGCCATATGCCCCTGCTTCTGGCTCAAACGGTGCCATTTCGACAACCACCGCTCCCCCCAACAAGCCCACCATTTCGTCGAGCACATGATCGTGTTGATAACGTACCCAGTCGTCACCGACTTGTAGCGGCACATGCCGGTTTCCAAGGTGATAACTCAATCTTGCTAACAGAAGCGGAGAATCGGCTTTCGCGGTTGATACTTTCTCTTCTGCCGCCACCACGCGGACATGTTCGCCCTCTGTGGAGACCAACACATCGCCATCGCGAAGCGTAATACCACGAGGAAGAAATAGGCCCGCATCTCGCCCATCGTCTAAAGCCACCTTGATGCGACTTTTGATTCGCGCATCAATGCCCAAACTGACCGTGCCAGTGACAGGAGATGCGTGGTTTTTGTCATGTTCAGCACTAATTCGCTGAGTGAATTCAATCATTCTCACCTCCACTTAAAATAAGAAATAACGCTGCGCCATTGGCAACACATCAGCGGGCTGACACACCAACAACTGTCCATCTGCGCGCACTTCATAAGTTTGTGGATCGACCTCAATGTTCGGTTGCCAGTCGTTGAGCTTCATGTCTTTTTTCCGAATCGTTCGACAGCCTTTCACCGCACTGATACCACTTTGAAGTGCCAACATCTCGTGCACGCCGTTATCAATGGAAGACTGCGACATAAAGAGCAGTGAACTCGTTGCTGGGCCACGGCCATAGTTGCCAAACATTGGGCGATAATGCACAGGCTGAGGTGTAGGAATGGATCCGTTCGGGTCGCCCATCGGCGCAGTAACAATTAACCCACCTTTGATAACCAATGACGGTTTCACACCGAAGAACGCAGGTTTCCAAAGCACCAAGTCTGCAAGTTTCCCTGCCTCAATCGATCCGATCTCGTGTGCCATGCCATGCGTGATGGCAGGGTTGATGGTGTATTTCGCGACATAACGTTTAATGCGTTGGTTATCGCTATGACTTGGGTCGCCTTCTAGTGCGCCAAACTGCACTTTCATCTTGTGCGCGGTTTGCCACGTTCGGATCACCACTTCCCCCACACGCCCCATGGCTTGTGAGTCAGAAGAAATCATCGAGAAAGCGCCGAGATCGTGGAGAAGATCCTCGGCGGCGATGGTTTCACGGCGAATGCGCGATTCCGCAAAGGCGATGTCTTCGGCGATGGCGGGTGATAAGTGGTGACACACCATCAGCATGTCTAAGTGCTCGTCAACCGTGTTGACCGTGTAAGGACGGGTCGGGTTCGTTGAAGAAGGCAAGACATTCGCCAAGCCCGCGGCTTTGATAATGTCTGGTGCGTGACCACCGCCCGCCCCTTCGGTGTGGTAGGTATGAATAACACGATCACCGATCGCCGCTAAGGTCTCTTCCACAAAGCCACATTCGTTCAAGGTGTCCGTGTGAATCGCGACTTGCACATCGGTGGCTTCCGCGACCGACATACAGTTGTCGATGGCTGCGGGTGTCGACCCCCAATCTTCATGGAGTTTCAAGCCACACGCGCCTGCGGCGACTTGTTCTTCAAGCGATTCGGGCAAACTCGCATTCCCCTTCCCTAACAAACCAAAGTTCATTGGGAAGGCATCCAGCGACTGCAGCATGCGATGAATGTTCCAAGGCCCCGGCGTACAAGTGGTTGCATTCGTGCCCGTGGCTGGGCCTGTGCCGCCGCCAACCATGGTCGTCACGCCTGACGTGAGCGCTTCGTCTATCTGTTGCGGGCAAATATAATGAATATGGGTATCAATGCCGCCAGCAGTGAGAATTTGACCTTCACCCGCGATCACCTCAGTACCCGGCCCAATCACAATGTCGATGCCATCTTGAATATCTGGGTTACCGGCTTTGCCAATAGCTTCGATACGCCCTGCTTTCACGGCGACATCGGCTTTTACAATGCCCCAATAATCCAGCACCACCACATTGGTGATCACCAAATCCGGCGTTTCCGCACTCGGGCGCTGGCTTTGTCCCATGCCATCACGGATAGTTTTACCGCCGCCAAATTTCACTTCATCGCCATAGATGGTGAAGTCTTTCTCCACCTCCAACCAAAGCTCGGTATCAGCAAGACGTAAACAATCACCCGTTGTCGGGCCAAACATTTCGGCATATGCCTGACGTGAAATCTTCGCCATGTTAATCGTCCTTATCATCGGTTGGGTTGCTATTCACCGCGCTGGATGTGCCACTCGCACCATCCAGAGCCCCCATCACGCGACCTTGAAAGCCATACACAATGCGTGTGCCCGCATACGCGACTAGCTCGACAGTTCGGCTTTGACCCGGCTCAAAACGTACCGCGGTGCCTGACGCAATGTTTAAGCGAAACCCTTTGGCGGACGCTCGGTCGAACATGAGTGCATCGTTCACTTCATAAAAGTGATAGTGCGAACCAACCTGTATGGGGCGATCGCCTGTGTTTGCCACGTCCACCATCACTGTGGCGCGTCCCGCGTTAAGTTCAATTTCGCCGTCTTTTGCACGCAGTTCACCGGGCACAAAGCCATGAACTGCAGTTTGAGAACCGTGTGACATATCAACACCTCACACTATGGGATCGTGAACGGTCACCAATTTGGTGCCATCAGGAAAAGTCACTTCAACTTGCACGTCGTGGATCATGCTCGGCACGCCGTCCATCACATCATCCACCGTGAGGATCGTGCGTCCAAAATCCATCAACTCTGCAACAGTGCGACCGTCTCTCGCGCCCTCCATAATGGCGGCGCTGATCAGGGCGACGGCTTCAGGGTAATTGAGCTTCAACCCTCGGTCTTTTCGCCGCTCTGCCAGCAATGCCGCCGTAAAGAGCATGAGTTTGTCTTTTTCTCGTGGGGTTAGCTCCATCGTGCTCTCCTCGCTGTGTTGGTGATGCTTTCTGTTCTTTTTTGCTGATCTTGCTGTTCTTGCTGATCTTGCATGGCTGCTCTGTGGCTAGATTCGTTCATTTCTAAGTGCGCCAAATACGCGGAATAGCCGGCGTGATACCCGTCCATTCATGCCGCACTTTTTGCCAAATCTGCGTATACACCTCAAACAAGGCCTCGGTTTTTTCGCCCAGCCCCCGCACGATCAGTAATCCATCGCATGCGGTGAAACCGAAAACGATACTTGGATCTTTTTGTTGGGCGTTTTCGCGTTCGCTTTCCCACCATTCGACCAATTGTTCGCACAGGGTTTGTTCGGTTTTATCCGATGTCCCGTTTTGGCGAAGCCCGTCGTACATGATCAGGGTGCTGCAAACAGGGTGATCACGCAGAGATGAAGCGGAGAAACGTTGCGTTTCGGGGTTGACGCGAAGGCGCTCACAGAGGGTTAAGGTGTCATCAATGAACACTCTCGTGAGGCCATTAAGATCGCCGTTTCCGAAAGGGGTTTCCGTTGCGGGTTGCCCCAGCGTCCAAATATCCCAGCCAATAAACTGGCTCGTTGCACTGAGACGAAAATCGGTTTGTGTGGTCAATATCGCCCCTGGGAAGGCAATGTTTTCTAACGGCACCCACTCTAATCGGGCATGTTCACCCACGGTAAAATGCTGCTCTAAGTTGGCGACGCGTCCATCAGAACGGTAAAAACGCGTGGCACCCGGCGTTGTCAGTAACACTTCAGCCCCCGCAGAAACACACACGTTTACGTCGAGCGAATCACCCCCAACAACGCCCCCCGGCGGGTGCAATAAATGGCTATGGCAAACGCCACCCTCTGGGTACAAAGCGCGTTGAATCGCCAATGGCCCGCAGTGCGAGCTGTGTCGAAGCACGGTTTTATCTCGGCTGACTTCATAGCCAAGCACGAGTTCGGCTTCCCACCCTCTCGCGGGAACAGACGCCGCCGGCAACGAAGTGACGGTCGAGGCCGCCTCGTTTCTTTCTTCTCCAGCCATGTCGTTGCACAGGGTTATTTGTGTCATGCCGTTTCTATCACCTGTTCGTCCACCTGTTTGTCATTGGTTATTCGCGTCTACACCGTCAAATAGCGGCGAATAAGCTCGTCTGATAGCGCATCCATTTCGCCACTGGCGACATTCTTGCCGCGGTCGACCAAACAAAAGTGGTCACCGACCTTTCGGGCGAAAGGCAGTTTCTGCTCCACCAGCAAAACCGTCAGTCCCATCTCACGATTCAGGCGCGTAATGATGTCGCCAATTTCTTGCACGATGTTGGGCTGGATCCCTTCTGTCGGTTCATCCAAGAGCAACAAACTCGGGTCAATGACCAAGGCGCGCGCAATGGCAAGCTGCTGCTGTTGGCCGCCTGACAAATCGCCACCGAATCGACGCTTCATGTCAGCAAGCACCGGGAAGAGTTCATAGATATACGCCGGGATCTGCCTGTCATGTTTTGGGCGAATAGGCAGTCCAATGCGCAGGTTTTCTTCCACGGTTAACATGGGAAAAATCTGACGCCCTTGCGGCACATACCCAACACCGTCTCTCGGTCGCATCTCAGCGCGGGTCTTCGCAATGTCTTTGCCATCGACCACAATTTGCCCATCGTCAATCGCAAGCAGCCCCATGATGCTTTCCATCAAGGTGGTTTTGCCGACGCCGTTTCGCCCCATCACCACAGTGCATTTGCCCTTCGGTGCCGTGAGCGATAAATCCCACAATGTTTGGCTGTCGCCGTAACGTTGATTCACGCCAATCACTTCCAGCATGTCGTTTCCTTCTGATCGTTCGTCCATCTATGGACTATTGGCCGAGGTACACTTCACGTACACGCGCATCGTCTTGAATCGCTTGCATCGATCCTTCCGCAAGCACGTGCCCTTGGTGCAACACCGTGACCGTTGATGCGATGCTTCTGACAAAATCCATGTCGTGTTCCACCACCATGACCGAATGCGAACCCGCAAGAGAAAGCAGCAATTCCGCGGTACGATCCATCTCTTGGTGCGTCATGCCCGCGACAGGCTCATCCACCAGCAACAAGGTGGGTTTTTGCATCAGTAACATGCCAATTTCCAGCCATTGCTTTTGTCCATGTGAGAGCTTTCCGGCGATCATTTTCGACAGCGTTTTTAAGCCTATTAGCTCTAACACCTGTTCGATGTCGCATTTTTGCTCACCGGATAACACCGCCCGAAACATCTGCCACGTGCCCTTGTTTCCTGCCATGGCAAGTTCAAGGTTCTCCCAGACTGAGAGCGCTTCAAACACGGTGGGTTTTTGGAATTTCCGCCCAATGCCTGCATTGGCAATGTTGGCTTCATCCATCTTGAGCAAATCGAGTCGTTGCCCTAGCCATACTTCCCCTGCGTCTGGACGCGTTTTCCCCGTGATAATGTCCATCATGGTGGTTTTCCCCGCGCCATTTGGGCCGATGATGCAGCGAAGCTCGCCCTTCTTGATGTAGAGGTTTAAATCGTTAATCGCTTTAAAGCCGTCAAACGATTTCGAGACACCTTCGACGTAGAGCAGCATGTCGTTCTTGATGTCGACCTTGGGGTTGTAAGGCGGTTTGAGGAAGCTAAAGACCTGATCGCGGCGCGTAAGATCTTTCAGAAAACCCGAGCCACCTTCGTCCGAATCCAATACATTTTCGCTTTGATGGTCAAAGCCTTGCTGCCATCCTACTCTTGCCATCATTGGCTCGCCTCCTGCTTCGTCCAAAGCCCTGTTACCCCTTTTGGCAAATACAAGGTGGCAGCAACAAAGAGCGCCCCCAATGCAAATAACCAAACCTCTGGGAATTCAACGGTGAACCAGCTTTTTGCATAGTTCACAATCACAGCACCAATCACGGCACCGTAAAGCGTTGCGCGTCCGCCAAGGGCGACCCAAACCACGATTTCAATCGACAAGAGCGGTGCAAATTCACCGGGGTTGATGATCCCGACCTGTGGCACGTACAGTGCACCTGCAATGCCCGCGATGGCAGCTGAAACAACAAACAACCAAAGCTTGCTGTTCTCTACAGCGAATCCGACAAAGCGTGCGCGGGATTCTGCGTCTCTGACGGCAATCGCGAGTGCACCCAATCGGCTACTGACAATCGCACGGCACAGCACATAGGTAATGATCAGCCCTAACGCAGTCGCGACAAACAAGCCGACGCGCGTGGTATCGCTTTGCAAACTAAAACCAAGGAGGTCTTTAAAATCGGTCAGGCCGTTGTTGCCACCAAACCCCATTTCGTTGCGGAAAAACGCCAGCATTAAGGCGAATGTCATCGCTTGAGTCATGATGGACAAGTACACGCCTGAGACCCGCGAGCGAAACGCGAGCCAGCCGAACAGAAAGGCAAGTACTCCCGGCACGGCAACCGCCATCACGCACGCAAACCAAAACTGGTCGAAGCCATGCCAAAACCACGGTAATTCGGTCCAGTTAAGGAACACCATGAAATCCGGCAGAAGCGGGTCGCCATACACACCGCGATCACCCACTTGGCGCATTAAATACATGCCCATGGCGTAACCACCGAGCGCGAAGAAAGCGCCATGCCCAAGACTCAAAATGCCGAGGTAGCCCCACACCAAATCGACGGAAAGCGCGAGAATGGCATAACAAAGGTATTTACCGAGCAAGGAGACGGTATAGGTTTCTAGGTGGAACGCGTTCCCTGCCGGCACCCATAGGTTCAACACCGGCACTAACACAATGCTTAATCCCAGCAAGGCAATCAGTGTGGTGCTTGGCTTATCAAATAATCGACGGTCCATGATTAGCCCTCCGCCATACGGCCACGTTGAGGAAAGAGTCCTTTCGGGCGTTTTTGAATAAACAGAATGATGAAGACGAGCACGAGAATTTTGGACAAGACCGCCCCCGCCCAAGGCTCAAGAATTTTGTTGAACACGCCAAGGCTTAATCCCGCTGCCAACGTGCCCCACAGGTTGCCGACGCCTCCAAACACCACCACCATGAAGGAATCAATGATGTAGGCTTGCCCCATGTTCGGCCCCACATTGGTAAGCTGTGAAAGCGCCACGCCTGCGATACCTGCAACGCCCGCGCCAAGGCCAAACGTCGCCATGTCTACCCATTCAGAACGCACACCCATTGCTCGGGCCATCGGACGGTTTTGAGAAACAGCACGCACCTGCAAACCCAGCGGGGTTTTGCGCAAAACGAACAAGAGTGCGAAGAAGACCATCAAGCAGAAGATGATGATGTAAGCGCGACTTGCGGTAAGTTGCAGCATGGGCGTTACGTCAATCATGCCGGACATGAATTCAGGCGTACTGACGGAGCGGTTGAGCGGAGAAAAAATCGAGCGAACGGCTTGCTGTAGAATCAAACTGATGCCGAACGTGGCCAGCAAGGTTTCAAGTGGCCTGCCGTACAAATGACGTATCACGGTACGTTCAATCAAAATCCCGACCAAGCCTGACACCACAAACGCACATGGGATAGATAAAAGTAACGACATCCCAGTATAGGCAGGCATGAGTTGTTGCAACACATACGTGGTGTACGCACCAATCATGATGAGCTCACCGTGCGCCATGTTGATCACACCCATAACACCAAAGGTAATGGCAAGACCAATGCCCGCGAGCACCAATACCGACCCTAAACTCAATCCAAAATACAGGGTTTGCGCGGCGTTAACGACGCGCTGTTTTTCTTCAAAACTGGCGAGTGCGCGCGTGATCGCCTCACCCAATTCACTGTCTTGTGGGTTGAGGTTGCTGACGCTTTGCAGCGCTTCATAGGCGTCTGGTAGGCCGGAGTCTTCTAACGTTTCTACGGCCTGTATTTTGTCGCTCGTTTTTGATGAATTGTCTGTCAGTGTTGAGATGGCTAACGCCACTATCAGCGTGTCTTTAGTGACAGCGTCACTTTCATTTTCAATGATGGAGGGAAGACGTTCTGCCAACGCGGAATCAATACCCCCAAGCAGGCGTTTAGCCCCGTCACGCTTGGCATCGAGGTCGTCGCCCAACAATGACAAGGTGGCCAATTGCGTGCGTATTTCAGAACGCATTTTGTTATTGAGCGATACAGCGCGATAGTCTCTTTTCTTGATTACCTCTTGTTCGCGACCATCTGACAATGCGATAAGTTGACTGCCTTTTTTCAAGGGTGTTTGCCCGAGAAACCACAGCGATTTGTCGCTTTTTTTAAAGACGATTTGCTTGTTTAGCAGCCCTTCTAAGATCTGTTTTTTTTGCGCAAGTTCACTGTTGGCAATCTGCTCGACGGCGACTTGCTTATCTGAAAATTTCTTGCTCGTGAGCAATGGCGAAATGTCTTCAAGGGTCACGGTTGAAGAGTTGGGAAGATCTGTATTTGCAGATACGCTTTTTACAGACAGCAGTGCCGTTATCAGGCACAAAAAACAGAATACCGTGACGAGACGTAGCGGTTTTGTTGAAGCGAAAAACTTCATCTTTCATTCCTTTGAAAAAGCCCTGCTGAAACGGCTACAAAAAGATGCAGAGACGATCCGCACAGCAGGTAAATACAACATGGTTTGGCGACAAACACGCACGTTCAACGCACGTGCCTGTCGCAATCTGTTGGAATGAAAAAATTATTCGCTCACACCCGAACACTGTCCGGTTGTTACATTGAAGCTGCCGCAAGACATTGGCTTCAACCAGCTTGCAAAGAGGTCTTTCGATCCTGGTAAGAAATCAGACCAAGCATCCCCTGCAACCACATCCGGTGTTTCAAATACCGTGACGAATTGGCCATCATCTTGAATCTCGCCAATCAATACAGGCTTCGTGATGTGGTGGTTAGGCATCATGGTCGCGTAGCCGCCAGTGAGGTTGGGTACGGTGACACCAATGATCGCATCTTGCACGACATCCGAGTCCGTCGTGCCGGCTTTCTCTACGGCTTTGGCCCACATGTTGAAACCCAAGTATGTAGCTTCCATTGGGTCATTAGTGACACGCTCATCATCTTTGATGTACGCATGCCACTTCTCAACAAACGCATCGTTCTCGTCGGTTTCCACGCTCATGAAGTAGTTCCATGCCGCTAAGTGGCCCACAAGGGATGACGTATCCATGCCTGAAAGTTCTTCTTCACCCACGGAGAAGGCAACAACCGGAATGTCTTCTGCTTCCATGCCTTGTGCGGCAAGCTCTTTGTAGAACGGCACATTGGCATCGCCATTAATGGTAGAGACAACCGCGGTTTTCTTGCCTTGCGCACCAAACTGCTTGATATCAGCCACGATGGACTGCCAATCTGAATGCCCAAACGGGGTG
Organism: Enterovibrio baiacu; assembly: GCF_004120195.1. Taxonomy (GTDB): domain Bacteria; phylum Pseudomonadota; class Gammaproteobacteria; order Enterobacterales; family Vibrionaceae; genus Enterovibrio; species Enterovibrio baiacui. The sequence goes on from NZ_SCHN01000005.1 coordinate 197,075, forward strand.
TAATTGATCATGATGTCTTCTTTCGCGACACCTTGATCGATCAGATAGGCTTCGAGGATTTTGTTGGTGGTACGTGGGTAGACGTAATCTGTACCTGCCAATACCCAACGCTCAATGCCAAGCTCATCTTTCAAATAATCAACGGCTGGAATTGCTTGTTGGTTTGGTGCAGCGCCAGTGTAGAAGACGTTTTTAGACGACTCTTCGCCCTCATATTGAACGGGGTAAAACAGCAGGCTGTTCAACTCTTCAAACACAGGGAGAACGGATTTACGAGACACAGACGTCCAGCAACCAAACACCACATCGACGTTTTCTTTTTCGACCAGTTCGCGCGCTTTTTCAGCAAATAGCGGCCAGTTTGATGCAGGGTCAACCACCACAGCTTCAAGCTTTTTACCTAGCAAACCGCCTTTTTTGTTCTGCTCTTCAACCATCATGAGCACGGTGTCTTTCAACGTGGTCTCACTGATCGCCATGGTGCCAGAAAGAGAATGCAGCACACCGACTTTGATGGTGTCTTCTTCAGCGACCGCGTGAAAAGCCAGCCCCATCATCGCCGCTGTACCTAACCATTTTCGTGCAAGTGATTTTCCTTTCATTGCTAACGCTCCGTTTTAATTAACTGACAGTGCTATCAGCAAAAGGTCGGCCAAAAATGTGCGATGCCTCGAAAGTATTTTCATCTATCTGTTTTAATTACATTAAATCCACAGACAACTTACATGACCAAATGGAAGCAAGATCGCCCAATGCATGCCTATGGTGCATTGCACGGATAGATCGCACCACTTTAGTGTCACCAAAAGTACATCCTAGAAACACAGCAAACCGTGGGGCATTTCGCAAAGGATGGAATGCGGAATGAATCCACTCAGGCTAGGCTTTCGTAATGGTGAGTATCACAGGAGGCAATGCTATGCGCTTACTACTCACAATGTGCCTTGCGCTGTTTGCAGTGTTCGGCGCCGTTCCAAAAGCCGCGGCGTACCCTGAATATGGGTTCATCAAATCACACCGCACTTTGCTGTTTTTCGCGCCAAGCAAAGACGAGAAAGTGGAAGCCTTTGAACGTCAAATGCTGATTCATGGCTGCCAAATGGATGATCGTGATTTGCATCCATTGATTCTGAATATTCAAGATCTTGCTGATTCGCGAGGGCTTTTTACACCCGAAGAAATTCTGGAAATGTACGATAAATACCGCGTCGCCAATGAAGAACACATCGCCGTGCTGATCGGAAAAGATGGCACCGAAAAATTCCGCTGGCAGCAGAATGTCGACATCGAAGAGTTAGTGAAGGTAATAGATGAGATGCCGATGCGACGCAGAGAGATGACCCGTCAGGTTAGCCGTTGTAGCGCATAGCTGACAATTACACTCGAGTTTGCGACCTTCGCTAACAAACCGCCTCCCCCCTTTGAAATGTGGCCGTGAAGTCATTACCGTCGAGTATGTTCTCAAACAACTATCCCCAAACAACAACGGTAGCACATGGAATTGCAATCAAACTTCAGGATGATGGCGCGGTACAATCAGCGCATTAACCAACAACTATTGACAGTGTGTGGCACATTGACGCACGAGCAACTCACTGAAGATACTCACTCTTTCTTTCCGAGCATTCTCGATTACTGGAACCATATTTTGTTCGGGGATTTAATCATGCTGCAGCGACTCGCCGCATGTCATGTTGCCGGACTAAGTACATCAACACTCGAAGGCTTGCCAGTTTCCAAAGGCATTCACGATACCTTCGCCACCCACCTCGATACACTCGTTCCGCTTCGCCAACGCGTTGATCGCGTTATTCTGGAGATGGTAGAAAACCTAACGGATGACGTCACTTCTCAGCCATTTCATTACACCAATACCGAAAGCGTGACGTTAACCAAATTGGTCGGCGAATACTGCCAGCACTTGTTCAACCACCAAACGCACCATCGTGGACAGTTAACTTGCTTACTCAGCCTGCGTGGGTTGGATTATGGGTGCATGGATCTTCCTATCATCGTCCCAGAAGGCGGTGCGCTGTAATGTCCTTCCAAAGAAAATCATTGTGAAGAAAACGAAAAAAACCGCTGAATAAATCAGCGGCTTTTTGTATTGAGCTTGCCCTACTTCATGCAGGAAGCTGCTCACTATAAAGGGTTATTTTTTCAGATCGAAGCGATCCAGTTCCATCACTTTCACCCATGCCGCAACAAAGTCGCTCAAGAATTTGCCTTTAGCATCTTCTGTTGCGTATACCTCTGCAAGTGCACGAAGCTGCGAGTTGGAACCAAACACTAAATCAGCGCGTGTGCCTGTCCAGCGTAGTGCACCCGTTGCACGGTCACGCCCTTCAAACACATCGTCACCATCAACAGGTTTCCATTCCACGCCCATGTCCAACAAGTTAACGAAGAAATCGTTGGTGAGCGCCTCAGGGGTTTCAGTGAACACACCGTGACAATGGCCACCAGCATTGGTGTTAAGCACACGCAGACCACCAACCAACACGGTCAATTCTGGTGCAGTTAACGTCAGCAGTTGAGCGCGGTCGATAAGCAGTGCTTCTGCTGAAACGGTGTATTTTGCTTTCTGATAGTTACGGAAACCATCCGCTTCAGGCTCCAAGACAGAGAATGAATGGACATCTGTCTGATCTTGGCTCGCGTCAGTACGACCTGGTGTAAACGGGACAGAGATGTCTTGACCGGCTTGTTTTGCCGCTTTCTCAACACCAACGCCACCCGCAAGAACAATCACATCAGCCAGTGATACACCCTTGTTGCCAGATTGCGCGTTATTGAAATCACGTTGAACACCTTCAAGCTTGCTCAAGACATTGGCAAGTTGCGCTGGTTGGTTCACATCCCAATCTTTCTGAGGGGCCAATGCGATACGCGCACCATTTGCACCACCACGTTTGTCTGATCCACGGAAGGTAGAAGCAGATGCCCAAGCGGTTGACACCAATTCCGACACAGTCAGGCCTGTTGCATCGATGCTGGCTTTCAGCGTCGCTACGTCTGCATCATCAAGTGGGGCGTATTCATTTGCAGGGACAGGATCTTGCCAAATCAATACTTCGCTTGGGATGTCAGAGCCTAGGTAGCGTGAATGCGGCCCTAAATCACGGTGCGTCAGTTTAAACCAAGCGCGAGCAAAGGCATCCGCGAACGCTTCTGGGTTTTCGTGGAAGCGACGAGAAATCTTCTCATACGCTGGATCGAAGCGCAGTGAGAGGTCAGTCGTCAGCATGGTTGGAAGCTGGTACTTGCCCGCTTCAAATGCATCAGGAATGTCAGCCTTTGCATCTTTTGCTACCCACTGGTGTGCACCTGCAGGGCTCTTCGTCAGTTCCCACTCATAACCAAAGAGGTTATCGAAGAAGTAGTTTGTCCACTGCGTAGGCGCTTGTGTCCATGTCACTTCAAGGCCACTGGTGATCGCATCACCCGCTTTGCCTGAACCATGCGTGCTCGCCCAACCCAAACCTTGAAGTTCAATTGACGCTTCTTCTGGTGCCGCACCAACATGTGCCGCATCACCCGCGCCGTGGGTTTTACCGAAAGTGTGACCACCCGCAATCAGCGCAACGGTTTCTTCATCATCCATCGCCATACGCGCAAAGGTTTCTCGAATATCAACGGCTGCCGCCAGTGGATCTGGGTTACCGTTTGGCCCTTCAGGGTTAACGTAAATCAAACCCATTTGTACCGCTGCCAGTGGATTTTCTAGTTCACGATCGCCTTTATAGCGCTCGTCATCTAGCCAGGTTTTTTCAGTGCCCCAGTAAACATCTTCTTCTGGCGCCCAAATGTCTTCACGGCCACCTGCAAAACCAAAGGTTTTGAATCCCATCGATTCAAGTGCGACGTTTCCTGTGAGGATCAACAAGTCTGCCCAAGAGATTTTCTGACCGTATTTTTGCTTGATCGGCCAAAGCAAACGACGCGCTTTGTCCAGGTTGCCATTGTCTGGCCAACTGTTTACAGGCGCGAAACGTTGGTTACCAGTGCCCGCACCACCACGGCCGTCAGAAGTACGATACGTACCTGCACTGTGCCAAGACATGCGCACAAACAACGGACCATAATGACCGAAATCTGCAGGCCACCATTCTTGAGAATCTGTCATGAGATCATGAAGATCTTTCTTCACAGCCTCTAAATCTAGGCTCGCAAACGCTTCACGATAATTAAAATTCGTTCCCAGTGGATTCGACTCGGGAGTGTGTTGATGCAAAATATCGATACGAAGCTGATTTGGCCACCAATCACGGTTTGTAGTGCCGCCACCCGCTACCGGATGAAAAGGGCATTTGCTCACATCAGACATGGTTTACCTCCAAGGTTTTTATTATGTCGCATCTTGTCGACTGCTTTAGGTATAGCCCGTTAGAAAGAAGCAAGCCAATAGGTTATTCCTACATCTTTGATAGGTATTATCGATGCATTATCAAAAACCCACTAACTCAATTATTATCAATAAGTTAACGAAATCCAGACTGTCTCAATCCGGTGACACTGATATCATCAAATTGTAGGTGATTTGTTATTCCTATCCGTCTTATAAAACGAGGTTCCATAAGCAAGTTGCATGAAAAAAGCCCTGCAATACAGGGCTTCGATTCAAGATGTCAATTTAGTGAAAGTGTGTAGCGTTACAATCAACGCTTACATTAGCTGCCAAGGGCCATTTGCAGATCCTGGCGTGTCCCCTTTTGTCCACCATTTCGCTTTGTAGGTTTCACCTTGGAAGGTCACCTGATCGCCACCGTTGTAGACTTTGTCAGAGCGCCAATCTTTCAGTGAACCATCATCAAACTCTTCCCACACTGACGCTTTGCCCGGCTCTTCACCTTTGGTCCACCATTTCGCAGTGAACTCAACGCCGTTATGAATGACTTTGTCACCGGTGTTATAGACCTTGTTGGCATCCCACGTGCTGTCCGTTGGACCCGTGTCACCTTTCACGTTAACCGCAACAGTCGCTGAATCTGCGTCTGAACCATCAGTCACCGTCACGACAACCGAAATCACACTGTCCTTATCAGATGCTGGTGCTGTTACGGTCACGACCGCAGAGTTACCGTTTTGAGCAACCACACCTTCGCTTGCAGCAAAGGTCAATGCATCGCCTTCCGCGTCAGACGCTGAAACCGAAATATCGACAGACTCACCCGCGTTAACAGAAACAGATGCTGGAACAGTCAGAACCGGTGGCATGTTTTCTACAACGCCAGACCCTTTCACATTCACAGTCACGCTTGCAACGTCAGATTTCTTACCGTCAGTCACCGTGACAGTGATAGTGTCAGTCAGATCTGTTGCTGTGTTCGGTGCTTTGTAGGTAACGGTTGCCGTGCCATCACCATTATCAAGCACATCCGCGCCCGATGCTGAGAATGACAACGCATCGCCGTCTGCATCTTTCGCAGAAACCGCAAAGCTAATGACTTGACCAGAATCTGCTGCTTGTGCGCCAGGAACAGAGAGAACCGGCGCTGCGTTTGGCAATACGTTTGCACTGAACACATCATCAATTTGTTGTGCCAAAGGTGATTTTAAGTTGGTACATTCTTTCAACTTAGAACCGTGATTGATAAAAGTGCCTTCACACTGAATATCACCGTGTACTTGCCAAACAATGATGCCGCCGAGATCGTTGTTCACAACGTACTCCGCTTTCTTACGAATGGCTTCCTCATCGTCGTAGCTTAGGAAGTATTTACCCTTAACGGCATAAGGCACTTCAGCATTGGCATCCCAGAAATGTTCCCAGCCGTTTTGCTTGATGATGTAGTTGTAGTTTGGTTGGCCTTCGAACGCTTTCCAGTTATCTAAATCCACAGATGATTCGGTTGGGCCATCGACAGAGAAATTGACAGTGCGTTTGTCCGTTGGCGCGCCCAAATAAGCGGTTGTTTCTTTGGTTTGAACACCACGGCCGTAGAACGCAGCACCGAAGTTAATCTTGTTCGATGGAATACCACGTGCTTGCATCCAAACGCGCAAGTCATCCAAGGTTAATCCATCAAACTCTTCTTCTGGGTATGGGTAAAGTGGCGAGTTATGACCCGTGACGTTCGACCAGCCACCGTTAAGGTCGTAGGTCATCATGTTGAAGTAATCCATCGAGTTCGACAGACGATTCCAATCGTAACCTTCAAGCGCCGCTGGCACAGCTTTAAACGCTGCCGTCAGCAGTTTGTCATCACCAATACGTGCACGAATGTCTTCCATCAACTGTTCAAAGTTGGCGTAATCAACGTCAGTACCCGTGAAATTCATGCCGCCAGAACCCGGGAATTCCCAGTCAATATCGATACCATGGAAGCCCAACGCCATAAGACGATCAACGTCTTTCAGGAAGCGCTCTTTCATCACAGGGTTAGCCGCCATTTCGGGGAAGTGCTTTGACATACTCCAGCCACCAATGGACGCCATGACCTTCACGCCTTTTTGGTTCGCCAAATCAATCAAGCCCGGCGCGCCACCTTCTTTCTTCAGTGGAATAGGCATTTGGCCTGTCACGCCTGATGGCGTGTGCTTCCAACCGCGACCGTCTTTCACAAACCCTTGAGCTTGCACTTTGGCGAGTTGATCAGCCTGCCACGGTTCGTTTCCTGGGTATTCGTGAACATATTCCAGCTCACCCCATAGAATGTGGAAATCCCAGCTAGAGTAAACATCAGGGTGCAAAAGTGGGCCGGGTTCTTGAACCGATCCATCTTGATAGATGTTTTTGTTACGAAGGTCGCCACTGTGCATGGAGCCATCTTTCGCAACACCAAAGAAGCTAAAATTCAAAATGGAGTAGATATCCATATCTACGTTAAGGTGTGTGGCTTCGCCTTTTACGCTAAAGCCAGCATCCGTGCCTTTCCACGCTTCCCATTGCGTCAAATAACCGATAACGGCTTTGTCGTGTGTAGGCGCAGCATGCAGGGAGGCGCTCATTGCTAGCGCACTCGCAACACATGTTGCTACAGCGCAGACCTTAAGTTTCTTATTCATATTGTTTTTTTCTCCACGTCATGGATTTATGTTTTGTCTCACTTTTAATAATCTTTCATCACTTAATTCTTTACGCGAATAATAAATTCAAACTTTGGTATCAATGTTCGAAATGAAAACAGTCAGTTACATTTGTTTCCTAAAAACTTTGCATGAGTTCGATATCAATCGGGGGAGATTTGTTGGGGAAGTAGCAAGAGCAAAGAGGGGAAAATTCTTATATACATCAGTATGTTTGCCCCATAGTCACCGAAATTAAAAAGCGGAAAAAAACACGTAAACAGCTTGTTGCTGGTGATGTGTAAATGGCCGCCTCTAGTGGTTCACAGTTTTAAAGTAATGCGCTGAATACAGGTAAAATTGGTGTGAAGTAGGCAAGAATTCGTAGGTGGCAGGTAAAAAAAATCTCCGCCAGTGCGCTAACAAGACGGAGATAAGTCACAACGGAATCGCGTAAACTAAATAATAGTGAGTGTAAGTAGTGCTGCTTTAGCACAATGTAGATTTAGCAAACGGTATACCAACTCATGAATAAATTTTAAATTGTTATTTTTCATAGTGTTAAACCTTCTACTTTTTCTTTTCAACATCATCTTTGGTCTTGCTGCTATTTCTTAGCGCAACATATGCGCCATGTTGGGGCATTCCTGCCGCTCAGCTGAAGCACGTTAATGCGGCGATACAGATAAGTTCGAACTTACGCCTTAACCATTCACAGAAAACCACTACCCATCAAACATTTATGGGCGCTATAAATACACTGCGCTTTTTTCGAGTGATAACGCACAAAACCATTGACGCAATCGTTTGCCCCGCTAAAATCCGCGCACTCCAATTCTGTTGTTTGGTTAGGATTTCGTTACATGCTAAAGCAGCTTTCCATCGCCTCTTTGTTTTTTAGTGCCAGCGCACTTGCCGCTGTTGAGCCACCCATTCTCATTCAGGGTGCCATGGACATTGAAACCAAGGTATTGATTGACGCCTTGGACAACCCGAAAGAAGTCACGAAAGGTTCGTGGACATTTTGGGAAGGTGAAATAGCGGGTTATCCAGTCGTGGTCTCTCGGACGGAAATCGGCCTCGCTAACGCTGCAGCTGCTACCACCTTAGCCGTTGAGATGTACCAGCCGCTTGCCATCATCAACCAAGGTACTGCTGGCGGCCACGATCCTGCACTTTTCCGCGGTGACATTGTTGTGGGCGAAACGAGTTTTAACATGGGCGCATATAAGGTTGAGTACACGGAAAAGGATAAAGGCATTCACCCTGAAAAATGGCAACACTTCGATGTGGTGATGAGGCTACGTGAAAAAGGCGAACTCGTTAATCACGCCTACTTTGCCGCCGACCCTACCCTTCTCGAACACACGTTGGCTCAACGTGATCGCTATAAGCATGGCAACGTTGTCAAAGGCGTTATCGGTACAGCCGACGAATGGAACCGAGAACTCGATCGTATCAACTGGTTCCACAACACCTTGGGAACCTCCGTCGAGGAAATGGAAACCTCAGCCGCCGCTTTGGTCGCCGAAGCTTACAAGGTCCCTTTTATCAGCATTCGTATCTTGTCGAATACTGACCAACACCAACAAGATTTTGATCCTGCAACAGCGACAAACTGTCAGCACTTCGTGATTGATGTGGTCACTGCACTGATCAAAAAACAGCAGGAATAAACGATTTCTCCAAGAAAGTAAGTCAAAGGTGGTATTAACGGGATGCCACCTTTTTTCCTCTTACTCATCTGAATGTTTACATTCTCACGCGTCTACTCAGTTGTTCAACACCCATGAAGGTAAACCAACCTCTCATTGATCACATCTTGTTGCTGATTATCATTTCCATTATTTCTCTCGCTTCTGGATAATGATGTTTTCTTGCCAAGTCGGCACTTTTTTAAGGACAACAATAGGTTTGAAGATGTCTAACTACATTCTCGCTTTGGTCATTATTTTTATTCTCGGCTTCATCTATTTCAATAAACAAAAAGCCGCCAAACTGGCAGAAGAGAACATCGCTGCAGGCACCTTGTTCTTGCAAGAAAATGCGAAATTAGATGGCGTAAAAACCACCGCATCAGGCCTTCAGTACCTTGTATTGGAAGCAGGTACTGGTGAAGAGCACCCTACCGCAACCACGCGTGTCAAAGTGCATTATCACGGTACATTGATTGACGGCACTGTCTTTGATAGCTCAGTGCAGCGTGGAGAGCCGATTGAATTTGGTCTGAACCAAGTCATCAAGGGCTGGACGGAAGGTGTTCAATTGATGGTGAAAGGCGAGAAAACCCGCTTCTTCATCCCCGCTGAATTAGCCTATGGCAATTCATCTGCAGGTATCATTAAGCCAGGTTCAACCCTGATCTTTGAGGTTGAGCTGTTAGATTTCTAATCTCATGTCTCGCTCAGTAACAAACACAAGAAGGCCGCATTTCTGCGGCCTTCTTCTATTTTGAATTTACTGTCAGATAGCACCTAACGAATGCGCAGCGCTCTATGCTGCGGTTTCGGTGCTTTCTAAACGTTCGGCTCTTTCCTTCGCCCAATCAACAGCCTCTTCTAAAGGCAGCGGTTTAGAGAAGAAATACCCCTGGCAGATATCAATGCCGCAGCTTTTAACAAAGGCTGTTTCCTGCTCTGTTTCAACGCCTTCTGCCACCAAAGCACAACCGGTAACGTCGCTGATTTTCGCCAACAGTTGATACAGGTTTTGACCGCGTTCCTCTTTTGCGTCAATCAGCAACGAGCGATCCAGTTTCACCTTATCAAAATTGAATTTCAGCAAGTGTGCGAATGACGCATAACCCGAACCAAAATCATCGATCGCCACTTTCACACCCAGCGCTTGTAGTGCATCAATATTGCGCTTCACTTGGTTATGGTCTTCAAGAATAGCTTCTTCTGTGACCTCAATTTCAAGCGCGCTAGCAGGCAGTGCGTAGTGATCCAGACGCTCTGCAACGTACTCAACAAACCCTTTACGAGAGATGGTTTCTACGCACACGTTAATGCCAATTTTACACCCTGAAGTAATCGGCATTTTGTTCATATCAGCCATCACCAAATCAATCACCATGTGATCAAGTTGATTCATCGCGCCGAGTTCGTTGAAGTCTTGAATGAATACAGGTGGCAGCATGTTCCCTTTTTCGTCTTTGTAACGAACCAAAGATTCAAACGCCAAGTGATTTTCATTGTTCAAGTGCACTTGGGGTTGGTAGTACATCACGAATTCGCCTTTGCTCAGCATTTGGCTGACGCGACGGCTCACTTCGTGTTTGCTGATGTAGCTTCCCATTGAACGATGCACATCCCCCAAAAAGCTTTTCAGGGTTGTTTTTTCAAGCGCTTGCTGATGCAGCATGGCTTTGCTATCAATGACGCAACGACCTGCGTAGTGCAGGTAAAATGGTCGATATATCAAGATGCCAACGACCACAACCACGATCTGCAAGAACACGCCACTCAGGCTGTTTTGCGTCGCCACATAGCCACTGAAAAACGGCGGTGTCATCCAGTGCACAATGGCTTCAACGGGGTTAACAAGCCCTGACCACATCGCACCATACACAACCATGAAACTCACCAATGGCACCAGAACAAACGGCACAATCAAGGTTGGGTTAAAGATGACGGGCAAGCCAAACAACAAAAGCTCATTGATGTTAAACATCACCAAAGGCAATGCAGACAACGCCAACGTAATGTGACGACGATCTTTAGAAAACAACAAAACACACAGCAGCAAACTCAGTGAGTTACCGGAACCACCAATTTGCATAAACGCATCATAAAACCCCTGACCGAGGATATTGAGCGGCGCTTCACCAGCATGGAAAGCTGCAATGTTCGCCTGCGTGCTTTCATACAAGCTCTGCTTTACACCAAACAGGAAGTTATGACCGTTGATGCCAATTGCACCTAGCAGCCCCAGAATAAACTGGTACGCCAAACCACCCCCTATGGTGAGTGGGTTAAAGTCGATATCTGCGCGAACAACGTCCATCACTTCGAGAAATGACGTTGTTAACCCAGACAGCGCGACCGTGAGCAACAAGAAGCCAAAGAAGTGTGCAACTTGCTTATAAAGATCTTTCACGAAATCGATGCGAGACGGGTCCAGAGGATAAAGCCTGAACGACACACAACAAGACGCAGAAATGATAGCCGTAACTAACGCAACTAAGGGGTTATTCGGTAAGCCAGAGCCTACCGCGACGAGCCCATTGGTAAGCGACACTGACAGATACATCAGAAACGCATAGGGCACGACCACCATAGGGTTAATACTGTGTTTGCTCGACAGGTAGTACGTCGTAACAATACAAAGCACACTTGGGTAGATACCAATTAAGAGATCTGAGAAATAGAAAAACTTCTTCGCCAGCTCAGGGAAATCGGAAATATTTAAAGCGTGACCAACAAATATCGAGATCGCGTTACAAATGGTGAGGGGCAAAAGTAGAAGAAAGACGATCGATATGTCACGAATATAGGTGTCGTAGCAATAACGCAACGAAGGCGGTTTCCACATAGACTGAGAATGTTCACACGAAAGGTCAAAAAAGTTGGCGGATTATATATGCGACCTATATCACTAGCAATCAAAATAGACAGTGAAAATGAGGTTACTTTTCCAACAACTCTCCGAGCGATAACTCACTCTTTTTTCAGATAAACATTCATGTTCACACAAGGAGTCTGTGCATCACGAAGCAATCAACATAACCAAGGGTTGGATGGCGGTATGCTTTTGGGATCGTACCTATGATAGAAAACCCCAATTTCTCCCACAGTAAAACCGCAATGGCATTGGTAGAGACAACAGAATTAAATTGCATGGCTTCAAAGCCTAGCGCCACAGCGACCCTCAACGAATGCTCGCACAATTCACGCGCTACGCCCCGCCCCCTCGCATTTTCGCTGACCATATAACCACAATTACAAATGTGATCACTTGGCCCCATGGCGTTAGGTTTGATGTAGTAGGTCCCTAATATTTCCCCATCATTTTCGTATACAAACGATTTCGATGTCGACGTTACCCAAAATGCATAGGCCTCTTCTTGGGTCATGTCTGGGCATAACGCATAGGTTTCTTGGGATTGAATGATGCTTTCAAAGGTGGGCCAAAATGCGTCAAAGTCGCCTCTGTTCATTTCTCTGATCATTTGAGTCTCCTAGCATTCGGCATTTATGGGGGCTTCTTATTGCTCGTGGCTTGCTTGGCAAGACACACAAAACCGCACTTCCGGCTTAACCGCCAGTCGCGCCGACGCAATATCTTCACCGCATTCTTCGCAATAGCCGTATTCGTCTTCATCAATACGGCTTAGGGCTGCAATCACTTCCTTGAGTTGCAATGCTGCGGCTCGGTAATTCGATTTTGCGAGTTCTTGTTGCTGGATGGCATCAATCCGCGACACGCGCCCAATAGACTGCTGATCAAGTTCTACAGGGTCGGTTTGTGATTGAAGTAATACCAATTCATCCATCAAGGTCTGTCTCAGAATCGAAAGCGCTTCTTTATGGTTTGGCATTGTCATTCCTTTGCAATAGGCCATCTATCCAAACTAAGCCAAACAGTGGCACATGCAAATCGCCAACACAAAAGCGTGATCAACTTTAGCTTTGGAGCAATTAATCGAGAGCTTTATTAACGCACCCGTTATAAATCCTAGGCTAGCTGCGAATTCAGTTGATGCACCATTGGATGGTATTCGACACAAAAAAGGACAACAGGGATGGAAAACAACGCAGAACAGTTGTTGGGTTTAATTAAAGCGTGCCTCTCCGCCTTCGATGAAGAGAAGGTCGTGCATTTTCGCGAAGAGTTGCCCGAGACACACCACATTGCGCACCTACCCATCGAACCAAATTGGCTACCTGTTGCTGAGCAGGTTCAACGGGTAGGTGCAACTCACCCTGAAACCCGTGACATCGTTTCCTTCATTCAAACTCACGCAGACACCTTTGCATGGCGTCAGCCATACAAAACGGGGCAATTACCCGAGGCATTTTTGAGCGGTTCAGCGTGGTTCCCCATCGCAGATCGTCAAGGCCCTTTGGTGTTCGAGCAAGGTTTGGTAGAAATCATGCTGCTTGATCGGGGTGTCACATACCCACGTCATCATCACGAACCCGAAGAAATGTACCTTGTACTTGGTGGCGAGGTGTATTGGGAAGCAGAAGGCATGGAAGGTTCACCCTCTTGGAAACGCGCGGGTGATTGCATTTATCACCCCTCTCATCAGCCGCATCAATTACAAGCAGGAACAGACCCCGTTTTGATACTGAGCCTTTGGCGAGGTGGTGGCTTTGAAATGCCGGCACTCGAGTAGTCTTGACCACCGCTGCTCCACTGACGAAGAGACCCACAACGCCTAACGTCTCACTTTAGAGACTGACTTTATAAAAATTTCTCGCCTGACTTTGTATACAACACCTGATCTTCTGGCCTTTCCCGCCCTGTTTCTTTCAATTTTGATGACAGAGGGACTTCACTTTTTATTGTACAAATTTCAACCACTGGTGTAAGTCTAAATTACGTGCTTCAAAAACGCGCTCATGCGTAGCGCGGGTTTTCCAGCATATCTTTGAATCAGAAAGAGTAGAAACTGGAGAGACGTTACCAAAAATAATTCGCTTCCTTCCCATCCCTTGATGATGAAGTGAAGCAAAGCTGAGAGGCAAAACAGTCATCTTGCTCATTTGGGTGAAATATCGACCCCGAATTTCACCACAAGCTGATGACTGGCGATGACTCTGTACACGTCAACGTTCGTCCGACAGGGCGGTATTTTGAGGAGAAAGGGGCATGAGTGACGTTGTGCTTAATTTTACGCTTGAAGAGTTCGGCGTCCGGCTGGCGAAAGTTCGTGCAGCCATGGAAACTCACGAAATAGATACCCTTATCGTCCACGATCCTTCCAATATGGCGTGGCTGACCGGTTATGACGGCTGGTCTTTTTACGTTCCACAATGCGTGATTGTCGGCGCGCAAGGCGAACCCATTTGGTTTGGGCGGGCGATGGATGCCAAAGGCGCGCAACGCACGGTCTACATGCATCGTGACAACGTCACATTTTATCCTGACGTTTACGTCATGAATCCCCAATGTCACCCCATGGAATACTTGTCTAACCATATTCTGAACGAACACCTTTGGGATCGCGGGAGAATTGGTATCGAGAAAGACAATTACTATTTCAGTGCCACCGCATTCGAGTCGCTAAAAGACAATCTCCCCTTTGCGTCGTTCGTTGATGCGACATCTCTCGTTAATTGGTGTCGTGCTGAAAAGTCAGACCAAGAACTCACCTACATGCGCATAGCCGCGCGCATTGTCGAAAACATGCATCGCGTCGCCTACGAGCTTATCGAGCCCGGCTTGCCGAAGCACATATTAGTCGCAGAAATAAACAAACAAGCGGTGCTGGGCCATGAACACCACTTTGGCGACTATGCCGCCATCGTCCCCCTTCTGCCATCTGGCGTTGATGCCTCAGCCCCTCACCTCACTTGGGACGATAAACCTTTTGTGAAAGGCGAAGGCACGTTCATTGAAATCGCCGGCGCGCACCGACGCTATCACTGCCCACTCTCTCGAACCATTTACTTGGGTGAGCCCGGAGACATCTTCAAGCGCGCCAACGATGCGCTCAACGAAGGGCTGGAAGCCGGGTTGGCGATAGCTCGCCCAGGAAATACCTGTGGTGACATCGCCGCAGCGCTTAATGCCACCATGCATAAATACGGTTTTGACCGAGAAGGCACTCGCTGTGGATACCCAATAGGCTTGAGTTACCCACCCGATTGGGGCGAGCGCACCATGAGTCTTCGTGATTCCGATCAAACCATCTTAAAAGAAGGCATGACGTTCCACTTTATGCCAGGGCTTTGGATGGATGATTGGGGCATGGAAACCACAGAAAGCATTGTGATTACCAAATATGGCGCTGAAACCTTGTGTAATTTCCCACGCCAACTATTCGTTAAGCATTGAAGCGCGTAAAAATTGTCGTGCGAGATGCGAGATGCGAGATGCGAGACTAGAAACTAGAAACTAGAAACTAGAAACTAGAAACTAGAAATCCTTTCTCAATCGATAGCCAAACCGTGAGGGAATAACATCACCATGAACCCAGCTCTTCCTGCCAGTTCTGTCACCGCGACCGTCAATTATGATCAAGACGGTATTCAGCACGGATTTCTAAAGCTGCCCTACTCCCACGACGGCTCTGCTTGGGGTGCGATAATGACGCCCATTTGCGTGATAAAAAATGGGGACGGACCAACAGCACTTCTCACTGGCGGAAATCATGGCGACGAATACGAAGGCATCACAGGGCTACTAAAACTCAGCAATCAACTCGATAACAAGGATATCCAAGGCCGCGTTATCATCATTCCAATGATGAACCAACCTGCCGTCGAAGGCGCAAGCCGCGTTTCCCCTATCGACAATGGCAACATGAACCGCGCTTTCCCTGGGCACCCCTATGGTTCAATGACGGAACGGATGGCCGACTACTTCACGCGATACTTGATTCCACTGTGTGACACCGCATTGGACATACATTCTGGCGGTAAAACCCTCGATATACTTCCTTTTGCTGCAGCGCACCGATTACCAGATAAAGCGCTAGAATCTCGTTGCTCAGAAGGCGCACGATTGTTTGGTGCACCCTACATGTTCTTTATGGAAGAAATCGACGCCACTCAGCTTTACGATACTGCCGTTGAAGACCAAGGAAAGGTGTTTGTAACAACTGAACTTAGAGGTGGTGGCACAACCACACCAGACACCATCGCCATGGTAGATCGCGGCATTCACAACTTTCTCGTGTTCAGTGGCGTCCTCAATCAAGCCTATATCCCCCCCCCGTCAAACCCGATTTCGCTAGAAATCCCAGATTCTGATTGCTACCTACATGCTGAACATCGCGGTATCTTAGAGCTGTGTGCATCGCTCGGTGATGAAATCCACAAAGGCGACCTCATCGCCCGCATCTATTCCATCGAACGCACTGGCGAGCCCCCTGTTGAATACCACGCCAAACGCAGCGGCATTCTCGCCGCGAGGCGACACCTAGCTAACGTGAATATGGGTGATACGTTTGCGGTGCTAGCTGTGAAGATCTCGTCGTGAGAAGCGAGATTTGAGTGGCGAGATGCGAGATGCGAGATGCGAGAAAGCGAAGATAAGAGAGAAGGCTAAATCCCCCCTAACACTAACTCACGTAGACGCTTCTTCCGAAATCGCTTTGGCGGTGTTCAACAGGCTGGTTTTTGCCGCCTCAAATTGATGTTGTTTATCCATGATTTGCTCTGCGCCGGATATGTTGATGGCAGCGATGATCTTACCGAGATAATCCCTGATAGGTACGGCGATGGCTGTTGCATTGTCAGAACGTGAGAAAGCAAAGCCCTGCTTCTTCTCAGTCGCGATGAGGTGCTTTAGTTCAGGAAGCGTTTGTGGGTTGGGTTTTGCGTAAACGTCCAATTGAATGTTTTGATAGACCGCACTCAATTCAATGTCGCTGAGCTGCTGCAGCAAGATGCGTCCCATCGCATTGGTATGACAGGGAAGCCTTGTTCCCAGCGGAATATTCACCGACAACCGTTGTGACGCTTGGGCGCGATAAATATACAACGTCTCTAACCCGTCTCTTACCGACAAATGGCAAGATATGCTGGTTTCATCCCTGAGTCGCTGCAAATGAGGTGCCGCAACATCCACCAAATTCTGCCCCGCCAAGTATGAAAAACCGCGTGAAACCACTTGAGGGCCGATGGTATACGCATTTCTTGCGACTTTCTTCAGGTAGTTCTTATCAAGCAGCGTTTGAACAATACGGTATATCGATGACTGGCTGACACCCAATCGCTCAGCAAAGTCATGAGTGCTCAGGATTCGATGTTCCGCGTCATACATTTCGATAATCTCCAACCCTCTCGCGAGCGAATTAACCTGATAGTCCGCCTTGCTCATGTTTTCCCACCTACAAAATAAATCTTCATATCTGAATAAAATATGTCCGTTTTATCCATTAACGTCCATCTTGATTGTTAATTTTGTGTGATATCACTTATCAAGGTGAATATATCTTCACCAACCAAACAGGACAAAACATGCCAGATTCAAAGGAATTTATTCTCAAAGCAACGTGCGATGCATCTAGCGGCATTCTCGCCGCTGTCACTTCCTACCTGGCGGGCCTGAGTTGCTACATCTCTGAGTTGCATCAATTTGATGATGAAGAAAACCAAAACTTTTTCATGCGCGCCGTTTGCCGGATTGAATCACCCGATGTGGATTTAGAGACCATCAAGGAAGGCTTTGAAGCGCAGGTCAGTCGCTTCAACATGGATTGGCAGTTTTTTGATGCCGATGCACCCACGCGCGTGCTGATCATGGTGAGCAAGTTTGACCATTGCCTTAAAGACCTATTGTACCGTCACGAGAATGGCGAGTTACCGATGGAGATCACCGCCGTGGTGTCGAACCACAAAGATTTGAGACCCATTGTTGAGCGCGCAGGCATTCGTTTCATTTGGCTGCCAATGAGTGCTGAAAACAAACCGCGTCAAGAAGCCGCCCTGCTGGACGTGATTGCAGAAACGCAAACCGAATTGGTCGTACTCGCTCGCTACATGCAGATCCTTTCTGATGACCTCTGTAAGAAACTGCACGGTAAAGCGATCAACATTCATCACTCTTTTCTGCCAAGCTTTAAGGGGGCGAAGCCTTATCACCAAGCACATGCTCGCGGTGTGAAACTGATTGGTGCAACGGCGCACTATGTCACATCCGATCTCGATGAAGGGCCGATCATTCAACAGAGTGTTCAACCTGTTGGTCACACCTATTCCTCTGACAGATTGGTTGCCGTTGGGCGAGATACTGAAACCATCGCCCTCGCACAAGCAGTTCGACTTCATTTAGAGCACCGCGTCTTTATGTACGGTAATAAAACCGTTGTATTCCAATGATCAACAGAGGTAACCATGCAAACAAAGACGCCAACAATGACGCCAGTAAACATTATTGATGGTCGCCAACTGTCTGATCGATTGATTGAAGAAATGACGCAGGAAGTGCAAGAACGAAAGCAACAAGGCTGCCCGCAACCGGGGCTCGCCGTTGTATTGGTGGGTGAAGATCCAGCCAGCGCCATATACGTTCGCAATAAAATCCGATGCGCGGAAAAAGCAGGGCTGTTTTCGTTGGTAAAACGCCTTGATGCATATTGCACACAAGAAACGCTCGATGATGTGGTGATTGCGCTTAACGAACGCGACGACATTCACGGCATTCTGGTGCAGCTCCCCTTGCCCCCACACCTTTCTGAAGAACGCATTATTAACCTCATCGACCCGACCAAAGACGTTGATGGGTTTCATCCCGTCAACGTTGGGCTCTTGTCGTCTGGGCAAGCCAAGCTTGTGCCATGCACACCACTTGGGTGCATGGAGATCCTTGCGCGAGAAATGGGTGATCTAACAGGGAAACATGCCGTCGTCATTGGTCGTTCTAACATCGTCGGAAAGCCAATGGCGAACCTTCTACTTCAAGCCAACTGCACGGTCACCATTGTGCACTCCAAGACAATCGATGCTGCTGCTGTTTGTCGACAAGCCGATATCTTGGTCGCGGCAGTGGGTGTCGCAGAATTGGTCGATAAAGACTGGGTTAAACCAGGGGCTGTGGTGATTGATGTTGGCATAAACGCCACTGAAGTCGACGGTAAGCGAAAGCTCGTCGGTGACGTCAATTTCGCTGATGTCGCAGATAAATGCCAAGCAATCACCCCTGTGCCGGGCGGCGTTGGGCCAATGACCATTGCCTGCCTGATCAAAAATACGCTAACGGCAGCGAAACAGCGCGACATTGAGACCTGAATACAAACACGCTAAACCCATCATTCGAAGAACCCAGCGATTTTCG
This sequence comes from Enterovibrio baiacu, assembly GCF_004120195.1. Taxonomy (GTDB): domain Bacteria; phylum Pseudomonadota; class Gammaproteobacteria; order Enterobacterales; family Vibrionaceae; genus Enterovibrio; species Enterovibrio baiacui. The sequence continues at coordinate 216,032 of NZ_SCHN01000005.1, forward strand.
TCTAAATAGCCATTAAATGGATTGTAACGAGGGAACGTACAGTGCCTTTTTCACTTTTAAAATATGGTCTAACCAATGACTATCCCTTTGAGAAGGACATGGATTTACCCGTCCCGACCGATCTCAAGCGCCACTATGATGTGGTGATCATTGGCGGCGGCGGTCACGGCGTCGCAACGGCGTATTACCTCGCCAAATATCACGGCATTACCAACGTGGCTATTTTGGAGAAGGGATACCTTGGCGGCGGTAACACCGCACGAAACACCGCAGTGATTCGCTCAAACTACCTCACGTCCGAAGGTGTGAAGTTCTATAGCGAATCCGTGAAACTATTCCAAAACCTCTCGAATGAATTTGATTTCAACATCATGTATTCCTCTCGCGGGCAGCTAACACTTGCCCACACCGATGCCACCGTTCGATCTTTCAGACAACGTACAGAAGTGAATAAGCATTTTGGTGGACGGACAGAACTCATCGACCCCCAACAAATTCGAGAGCTCGTCCCTACCCTCAACATGAACCCAGCGGATCTTCCTATTCTTGCTGGCCTTTGGCACATGGATGGCGCAACCGCAAGGCATGACGCCGTCGCATGGGGTTACGCGAAAGGCGCAACACAACGTGGCGTTGAACTCCACCAGCTTACGGAAGTGACAAACATCAACACCGAGAACGGCAAAGTGGTCTCCGTCGAGACTAACAGAGGCACCGTTGGTTGTGGCGCTGTGGTGCAGGCCGTTGCAGGACACAGTTCCATCGTGGCTGCAATGGCAGGGTTTAGAATGCCGCTCACCAGTTATCCACTGCAAGCCATGGTGACGACCCCCGTTAAGCCCTTCCTTGATCCGCTTGTCAGTTCTTCCGCCCTTCATTGCTATGTGCAGCAAACGGGTCGAGGTGAAATTGTGTTTGGCGGCGGTTCAGATCCTTACCCGCTTTACAACACACGCTCGACGCTCGATCTGAAAGAAAGCCTGATCGCCAGTGCGATAGAAATGTTCCCCTTCATGGCCAATTTCAAATTGCTGCGCCAATGGGCAGGTACAACGGACATGACCAGCGACTACAGCCCGATCATGGGGTTAAGCCCTGTAGACAATTACTACTTGGATGCTGGCTGGGGAACGTGGGGCTTTAAAGCCACACCGATATGCGGAAAAACCATGGCGGAATTGGTCGCATCTGGCGGAAAAGTGCCTGAACTGATCGCACCGTTTTCAATGGACAGGTTCGATGCATTCCGACAAGTCAACGAAATGGGGGCCACGGCCGCGAGCCATTAGGAGTAGTGATATGAAGATTATGCCTTGTCCCTTGAACGGCCCAAGAAACATCAATGAATTTGTCTATGGCGGCGAAGTGAAAGCCATACCTGACCATAAAAACTGCTCAGACAAAGCATGGGCTGAATATGTGTTCTATTCAGATAACACCATCAAAATCGTCAAAGAGTGGTGGTTTCACAGCGCCTCCGGCTATTGGTTTATTGCAGAACGACACACCGCGTCAGATGAGATTATTCGAACCTATGATCCCAGTGAAATCTATAAAGAAAGAATCAACTTCGATGCCGATACGCGCGAAGCAAATGCTGCTGATGGTAAAAACGGTGAAGGGAAAGGAGCACAGCCATGATTGATAACCATCGATTGTCGCCGCCCATGGGTTCTTTAATTTCTCGCGACAACACCGTCAGCTTTGAATTTGAAGGAAAACACTACATTGGTTATGAAGGCGACACCGTCGCCAGTGCCTTGATTGCAAACAACCAATGGCTGATGTCGCGCTCTTTCAAATATCACCGTCCTCGCGGGCCATTAACCATGGCTGGCCAAGATGCCAATACGCTGGTTCAACTGCCCGATGAAGCCAATGTATTGGCAGATCGTGTCGACGTTTCTAAAGCGCCAATGGTCATGGGCCAAAATTACAATGGCTCGTTAGAAAACGATAAGGATGCCTTGCTCGAAAAGGTCGGACGTTTCATGCCGGTCGGGTTTTATTACCGTGCGTTTTATAAACCAAAAGGCATTTGGGACAAATGGGAACCACTGATCCGCAAAAAAGCAGGATTGGGGAAAGCAAACCTCGAATTTGAACCGACTTATCATGATAAAGCCTATTTGTTTTGCGATGTGATGATTGTCGGCGCAGGCCCTGCCGGTTTGAACGCCGCCATTACCGCCGCGCAAGGCGGTGCTGAGGTTTTGCTTGTTGATGAAAATAAACAGCTGGGCGGTGCGCTCACCTATCACCGTTTCGACATCGACGGTGAAATAGCCGATGAAACGCTTAACACCCTTCGCGCAACAGTCGTGGATCATCCTAAGATCCGTGTATTAACAGACGCGATTTGTAATGCATGGTTTACCGACAATTACTTGCCCGTTCTTACTGGCAACCGCATGTACAAAGTCAGAGCCAAGCAGTGCATCGTCGCTTCTGGAGAATTCGAGCAGCACGTCGTTTTCAGAAACAACGACCTCCCCGGCATTGTGCTTTGCAGTGCGGCGATGAGGCTTATGAAGCACTACGCCATCAAGCCGGGCAACAAATCCGTGGTGTTAACAGGCAATGATGACGGTTACCTTGCCGCTATCGAACTGGCACAACAAGGCGTGGATGTTGTATCCATCATCGACATGCGTAACAACCAGCGATGTGCTGACTTGGTCAATGCGGTGCAAGCATTAGGGATCCCCGTTGTGTTGGGCGCAACAGTGTATGAAGCACAAGCGCGCAACAACCACCTTTCTGCTGTCGAGGTGTATTCTCTCGATGAAAATGGCACCGCCCATCAACCTATTTCTACCATCCCGTGCGATCTTCTCTGTGTGTCTTCAGGCTACATGCCGACGTACCAGTTGCTTTGTCAGGCGGGCGCGCAATTAACGTACAACGATACCTCTGCGCGCTTCACGCTGAAGAACCTGCCAGGCAACCTCCACATTGCCGGGTCAGTGAATGGCATTCATGCGCTTGGCAAAGTGTTGGCTGATGGCGAACGCGCTGCGCAAGCCTGTTTAGTCAATCTTGGGCTGTCTGATGCTCTTGGCGGCGTAGTCACCTGTGACCAAAACACGAATTTTCCTTGGCCTATCTTCCCTCACCCTAAAGGGAAAGATTTTGTTGATTTCGATGAAGACCTTCAGGCCAAAGACATCATCAATGCAACGCGTTTAGGCTATCGCGATATTCAACTCGTTAAACGTTTTTCCACCGTTGGCATGGGGCCTTCTCAAGGGCGTCATTCCGCGCTTGCCACTGCAAGATTAGTGGCGGAAGCCACCGACAGAACCGTCAGTGACACGGGCGTAACAACCGCTCGCCCGCCCTTTATTCCCGAGAAACTCGCGTACCTCGCAGGAAGGATTTTCAACCCCGTACGCCTCACGCCTATGCATGCAAGGCATGAAGCACTTGGCGCACAATTCATGCCCGCAGGTGCATGGCGTCGACCCGCGTATTATGGTGAACCCAAGAATCGTCATGCGTTGATCCAAGATGAGGCGTTAGCGGTTCGACAAAATGTCGGCATCATTGACGTCAGCACGCTCGGTGGCATCGAAGTGCGTGGGCCAGATGCACCTGAATTTCTCAATCGTATGTACACCTTTGCTTTTGTAAAACAGCCAGTCGGAAAAACACGTTACGCCGTGCTGACCAATGAGCAAGGTGTGGTGGTGGACGATGGTGTAGCGTGTCGCATCGCTGAAGATCATTACTACGTCACGGCAACCACCAGCGGTGTGGATGCGGTTTACCGTGAAATGAAAAAGTGGAACGCACAGTGGCGATTAGACGTTGATATTGCCAACGTGACCTCTGCATTTTCTGCAGTCAATGTAGCTGGCCCTCTCGCACGAAAAGTGCTTGAAAAGGTCTGTACCGATGTGGATTTCTCGCCAGAAGCGTTCCCGTATCTCTTTTATCGAGAAGGACACATCGGTGGCATGCCCGTTCGGTTAGCGCGTGTAGGGTTTGTTGGCGAACTTGGTTATGAAATTCACATGCCAACCCTGTTCGCACTCAAAATTTGGGATTTGCTGATGTCTGCAGGTGAAGAGTTTGGCATGCGCCCGTTCGGTGTCGAAGCGCAGCGTCTACTTCGTCTAGAAAAAGGCCATATCATTGTTGGCCAAGACACGGATGGCATGTCACACCCTGGTGAATTATCGCTCGGATGGGCAATCGCAAAAGCCAAGCCTTTTTATGTCGGTTCTCGATCTGTCGATATAGTCATGCGTCGAGAACAAACACGCAAACTGGTGGGCTTCAAGCTGGATAAGTCATCAGCCAAACCCGAAGAAGGCCATCTGGTGCTCGATAAAGCCGGTCACGATTCAAACATCACAGGCAATGTGACGTCTTGCGATTTTTCCTCAACGTTGGATGCCTACATCGGCCTCGCCTTTGTCGGCATTGATCAACAAGAGCCCGGGACGCGCTTCCCAATCCGTATCGATGGTAAAGAAGTATGGCCGGAAGTGGTGTCTTTACCCTTCTACGATCCAGATGGCGAAAGACAGGAGGTCATTTAGTATGTTTTCTTTTTTAGTCAGTTCCCAGCCAGAACGCAGAAGCAGCGGTATTGATCCGATCCATCCGCTATCTACCGTCTCTTTTTACGATGCGACCACCACCCACCGCATCGGATTTAGAGGAGAACATACCGCCGTATTTTTGGAAGAGCACGGCATAGCACTTCCCCCTGAGCCAAACCGAATGACAGAAATGGACAACGGCTTGTGGGTGTTAAGACTTGGCTTCACCGAATACTGGATCATCGATGCGCAGAACCACCATGCCGACCTCATGGTCAACATGGAAAAAGCTGCAATGCGCAAACAAGGCGTAGCGCGCTTATATTGTCAGCACAGTTCCGCGATGTTTGTGCTGACTGGCGACAAATGCCCAGCGTTGTTCGCCAAAGTCTGCGGCGTCGATCTTCAACCGAGCGCGTTTCCACCCAGTCACATCGCACAAACATCGGTCGCCCGTGTCTCATCTGTCGTGGTCAACGTATCAAATACCGATCTCAAGCAAACACGTTTTCTCATTCTGAGCGATATTTCTAGTGCCGCGTATTTGTGGGAAGCCCTACATGACGCGGCTCACGAGTTTCAATAGACCTTAAAACGTGCATTCTCGTCGTCGCTTTATCCGTAAGACTCACTCAAATAGAGGGCTCAATTAGGGATTGAATGAGCCAGCCAACAGACACACATCGGGGATGTTCCCAATGCAAGCCATTGGGTGCAAGGCTTCCGATTTATGTGACAAATTCTAAAGGAGTACGTATGCCAACGATTACCATTTCGGAGATTCAAGAGGTTTGCAAAACCGCATTAGAAAAGCACGGAGCTCTACCTTGGATCGCAGAATCTGTTGCATTTGCTGTCGCCAAGAATGAATCCAGACAGAACCGAATCTGTGGCCTTTACTACTTACAAAGCTATTGCGAGCAGTTGGTATCAGGCCGTGTTTCTAAAGACGCGGAACCTGTAATTTCAACGCCAAAACCGGGCGTGGTTCAGGTGGATGCGAAATTCGGTTTTGCGCAATCGGCGTTTGTTCGCGCATTTCCAACGGTCATGGATGCCGCAAAAGATAACGGTATTGCCGCGTTAGCCATTGGCCATAGCCACACCTGTACCTCATTGGGTTATTTCACCGAGCAGATTGCTCGCCGCGGCTTTATCGCCATTGGTTTTACCAACTCCTCGCCCATTGTGGCGCCTCCGGGTGGGAAACTTCGCACCATTGGCACTAACCCTGTCGCCTTCTCCGTGCCAGACGGCAATGGCGGGATTGCCATGCAGTTTGACCAATCCACTACGGTTGTTGCCCTTGGCAAAATCACCATGGCAAAAGAGGCAGGTCAAAGCATTCCTGAAGGCTGGGCGCTCGATGAAGATGGCAACCCAACCACAGATCCCCACAAAGCGCTCGCGGGCTCGCTGGTGTCTGCTGGCGGCTACAAAGGGTGGGGATTTGGATTAATGGCGGAACTGCTTACCGCAGGCCTCACGGGGGGCATTGCCTCTCAGTTTGTTAAGCCATTAAAAGCAACCAACGGTGACCCACACGATCTTGGCCAATACTTCCTGGTCATTGACCCTGCAAATTCCGAGACCTTCTATGAACGCTGCCAGCAAGTGTCGGATCTGGTCTCTCAAGACGAGGGAACCCGATTACCGGGCCAGTACATTAACGAGCTGACGGAAGTAGACGTGCCCGATGCGTTATGGCAGTTAGCACTCAACCTCTCTGAAGGCCCCAAATAGCCATGCATCTCGTTTAGAGATGACTGTACAAGAACCTCATTTATCCGATGAGGTTCTTGGTTTTTCAGCGGAAAATCCTCCCACAGAAAAAAACACAACTTCCTTCAACCTATTCAGAAAAAACACCAACTCTCCTCCCTGCTGAACAGAAAACAACCTCGCCCAACAAGACGTACAGTTAACAGAAAGCAAGATCGTACGTTTTCATTGGGAGGCGCTTATGGGTGCAGTCAATCTTCATCATCACAACTCGAAAGCAAACAATGCTGTTCTTTCGGTACTGGACGACACGCGTCTGTTTCGACAGCTCGCATACATCAATGGCAAGTGGGTTGCGGGTAACAAAGACACCGCTGTCATCAACCCAGCAGATGACAAAGTGCTCGGCTATGTGACGGACCTGAAAAAGTCGCAGATCGACAGTGCCATTAATGCAGCGAATCGCGCCTTTCCCGCATGGCGAGCATTGTCTGCAGAACAACGCGCAGAGCGTTTGATGGCCTGGAACGATTTGATCCTCGAAAACAAAGAAGATCTCTCCAAGCTAATGGTGCTCGAACAAGGCAAAACGCTCAACGAAGCGCGCGGAGAGATCGATTACGGTGCGTCCTTCATTCGTTGGTTTGCCGAAGAATCTCGCCGCGCCTATGGCGACACCCTGCCAAGCCATATACCTAACGCGCAACTCGCGACACTTCGAGAACCCATTGGTGTCGCCGCGCTGATTACGCCGTGGAATTTCCCCAACGCCATGATCACGCGAAAAGCAGCGGCGGCATTAGCCATTGGCTGCACCGTGATAGTGAAACCCGCTAACGAAACGCCCTTTTCTGCCCTCGCGTTGGCAGAACTCGCTGAACGTGCGGGCATTCCCGCGGGTGTATTCAACGTGGTTACCGGCGATCCTGAAATGATATCCGCAGTGTTGTGCAATGCTGACGTGGTGAAGGCGCTGTCTTTTACAGGTTCCACACGGGTTGGAAAAATCCTGCTCGAACAATGTGCCAGTACCGTCAAAAAGTGCTCGATGGAACTTGGAGGAAACGCCCCCTTTATCGTGCTTCCAGATATGGATATCAAAGAGGCCGCCAAAGCCGCGGTGGATGCCAAGTTTCAGACGTCAGGGCAAGACTGTTTGGCGGCAAACCGTATTTTTGTTCCCCGCGATAAATACGCGGAATTTACCGACGCCTTCGCCAACGAAATGCAGACCCTCAAGGTGGGCAACGGCATGAACGCGACCACGGACATTGGCCCACTGATCAACCGCAAGGCGGTCGAAAAAGCACAAATGCTCGTCGATGATGCGCTCGACAAAGGCGCGACCTTAATTGCAGGCAACCAGAAGAAAGCATCCGGCAAAAACTTCTTTTATCCTGTCATGCTCACCAATGTCACACCAGACATGGCGGTGTATCGCGAAGAGAATTTTTGCCCTGTTGCCGGCGTGTTGCCCTACGACAACTTGGATGAGCTACTCATTGCTGCCAACGACACAGAATACGGGCTCGCCGCCTATGTCTACGGCCATGACATTCGCAACATTTGGAAGCTCATGCGTGGTTTGGAGTTCGGCATGGTCAGCGTCAACAGCGTGAAAATGACAGGCCATCCCATCCCTTTCGGCGGCATGAAGCAATCTGGCCTTGGCCGAGAAGGCAGCCGACACGGCTTCGATGAATACAGCGAAATCAAATATTACTGCCTCGGCGGGCTCGATACCGCCAGTGGCTGCTAAATCCACTCTGAACCCATTTAACGATTAAACGTTGAAGGCCAGTTTAGGGCCTTTCAAGGAGCGAACCATGAAGAATATCGACACCAAAGCACTGCTCGAGATCGACCGCCAAAACGTGTTTCACGCCTCAACCCATTTGCAGCAGTATGCAAATGGCGATCTCCCCGGTCGCATCATCACCAGCGCGAGCGGAATTCGAATCAAAGATTCAGAAGGCATAGAACTGGTCGATGCATTTGCGGGGCTATATTGCGTCAATATCGGCTATGGCCGTCAAGAAATGGCAGAGGCGATCTACGAACAAGCGAAACAACTCGCCTACTACCACACCTATGTTGGGCACACCAACGAAGCCCTGATCACCTTGTCTGAACGCATCATAAAAATGGCACCGCAAGGCATGAGCAAAGTGTATTACGGCATGTCAGGCAGTGATGCCAACGAAACCCAGCTCAAACTCGTCTGGTATTACAACAACGCCCGTGGCTTGACGCAGAAGAAGAAAATCATCTCTCGTGATCGGGGTTATCACGGTTCAAGCATTGCATCAGGTTCAATGACGGGTTTGCCGCTGTTCCATGCGCACTTCGATCTCCCTTTAGAGCGCATTAAACACACCATGGCACCCTACTACTATCGCCGTGAAGACGACGGCATGACAGAACGCGAGTTCTCAGTCCACTGCGCGAATGAGCTGGAAAAAATGATCCTCGCTGAAGGGCCAGATACCGTGGCAGCCATGATTGGCGAGCCGGTCTTAGGCACAGGCGGTATCGTGCCACCACCAGAAGGCTATTGGCAGGAAGTCCGCAAGGTGCTCGACAAGTACGACATCCTATTAATTGCCGATGAAGTGGTATGTGGGTTCGGTCGCTTGGGTTCTGACTTTGGTTCCATCATGTACGACATGAAACCGGATTTAATGACAGTCGCGAAGGGCCTCACATCGGCTTACCAACCCCTATCCGGTGTGATTGTCGGCGAACGCGTGTGGAAAGTGCTGGAAGACGGCACAGATCAGTGGGGAGCAATCGGTCACGGCTATACCTATTCAGGTCACCCACTGGGGGCTGCTGCCGCGTTGTGTAATCTGGATATTATCGAGCGAGAAAACCTCACCGCAAACGCAAGAGACACAGGCGCGTATTTCCAACAACAAATGCAAGCCACCTTCGCCAATCATCCCTTGGTCGGTGACAGCCGCGGCATTGGCTTGTTGCACGCCTTGGAGTTCTCGCCAGACAAACAGCGCCGAACCCACTTTGACCCGAACTTAAAGATCGGCCCTCAAATTGCCGCAGCCTGTTTGGAAGAAGGCCTCATCGCCCGCGCCATGCCCCACGGCGATATCCTCGGCTTTGCTCCACCGCTCGTGGTATCAAACGCGGACGTTGATGACATCGTCGATCGCGCTAAACGTGCTATCGACAAAGTCACCGATAAATTGGTGCACAGCGGGAATTGGAAGGCGGCGTAACAGGAATAGCCTCAAGCACATCCGTTAGTTTAAGAAATGCAAACAAACGACACGCTAAACTGGGTAAAATTTGGTTTAGCGTGTCGTTTACCGTCAAAGCAACACACTCTTATCCAGCATCCCTTTATCAACGAGATGACTCAGCACTTCAGCGGTCTTCTTTTTCAGCATATCGCGCAGCAATCGGGCTGCGGGGGTGATGGATTGACGGCTTGGGAAGATGAGCCATAACTCTGTGGGTTTGAGTTCGAAATCAGGGAGAAGACGAACCACGCGGTCATTCAGCAGATCGTCAGACATGTCTAAGCCGGATTTTGACGCAATACCCTGCCCCGCGACGCACCAACGTCTTACCAAATCACCGTCGTTAGACGCTCGGTTTGCACTGACTTTGATTTTGAAATCCGTGCCGTCTTTCGAAAACTCCCACACGTCATGAATAATGTCAGAGAGCTGATAGACCAAGCCGTTGTGACACGTTAAATCGTGAGGGTGTAACAGTTCGCCGTGCTTGTCGATATATTCCTGCGTTGCACAGACGAAACGCGGGACATTGCAGATCTTGAAGCCGTAGATATTGGCGTCGGTTGGTGAGCCATAACGCAGCGCCATATCAACGGAATCACGGTAAAAGTCGATGTTGCTATCACTGATATGAGTGCGCAAAGACACCTTGGGATATTCCGCCAAGAACTCATCAATCCAAGGCAGCACGATATTGCGGCCTAAATCTGAAGACACAGCAAGCCTCAACTCCCCATCAACAATATCGAGATCGTCTTTCATGTTTTGCTTCGCGCTTTCTAACATGCTCAAAGCTTGTTCGCACTGCGGGATGTAACGCTCCCCTGCACTAGAAAGGCGTAGCTGGCGGGTGGTACGAATAAATAACTCAACACCAAGCGCAGCCTCGACACGTTTTAACGCGGCACTGGCGGTTGCGGTGCGCATATCTAGGTTCGTTGCGGCAGCCGTGATGCTGCGAAACTCCGCAACTTTAAGTACGACTTGAAGATCTTCGAGCAGCATATTATCAAATAATTTTTGAGAATGATTCAAACATTCTACTGTTCAAAGCTTACCTATCAACCCCTATTATTCATTTCAACAGAGCATGACGTAACGCCAACGCTCGATGTTAATGCACATTATTGTCATCGCGGCATGACGCATAACGATGCGAACGAATAAGCGCACGAAAAAGGACACACATCATGAAAGCCATTGGTTACACGCAATCACTTCCAATCACTGACGCAGCATCGCTTGTTGATATCGAACTGCCGCAACCTATCGCAACGGGTCACGACATTTTGGTGAAAATCAAAGCCATCGCGGTGAATCCTGTGGATTACAAAATCCGCCAAAATGTGGCAGCAGAAGGTGTCCAACACAAAGTTATCGGGTGGGATGCGGTCGGTGAAGTCGTCGCAACGGGTGAAGCTGCCACATTGTTCGCACCGGGTGATACCGTTTTCTATGCGGGCGATTTGACGCGCCAAGGCAGCAATGCTGAATTCCAATTGGTTGATGAACGCATTGTTGGACGCAAGCCAAAAAGCTTATCTGATGCGGAAGCGGCGGCACTGCCCCTAACCTCTATCACCGCGTGGGAGCTTCTGTTTGAACATCTTGGTTTGCAGCAACAAGCGCCAGAATCTAACGACAAGTCGAATGACATTTTGTTGGTTGTGGGTGCCGCAGGCGGTGTGGGTTCGATTTTGGTTCAGCTTGCAAAAACGCTTACCGGCGCAACCATCATTGCTACCGCTTCACGCGAAAGCTCACAAGCTTGGGTGAAAAAGCTAGGTGCCGACCATGTTGTTGACCATACCAATGATCTTGCGCCACAGATTGAAGCGCTCGGCATTGGCCAAGTCACGCATGTTGCTAGTTTGAACAGCACAGAAGCGTATTTTGAAACATATACGCAGATTTTGGCCCCGTTCGGCAAAATTGGTTTGATTGATGATCCGAAAAACATCGACGCTTCTAAAATCAAAATCAAAAGCCTGTCGCTTCATTGGGAATTTATGTTTGCACGCTCAATGTTCAACGCCGCAGACATGAACGAGCAAGGTAAATTGCTGACACGCGTTTCTGATTTAGTCGACCGCGGTTTCATTCAAACCACCGCAGGGAAAAACTTGGGCACCATTAGTGCGGCGAACTTGCGCGAAGCACATGCCGAACTCGAATCTGGCAAGTCGATCGGCAAAATCGTCCTCGAAGGGTTTTGAACCCAAATAACAATAACGTGTTGAAGAACCAATAATATGTTGAAGAAACAAGCGAATTCGCGATTTCTGATTCAATATAAATGTTTCGCTTCTCTGCTTGTGTTTCTTTGTTTTGCATAGCGTGCAAGTAGAGCGCATTAAACCTAAAAGGAATGGATCATGACTAAACTCACCATTGTTGCTGACATCGTCGCCAACGAAGACAGCGTTGAATTTGTGAAAGAAGAACTGTTGAAACTGATTGAAATCACCCGCGGTGAAGAAGGTTGCTTGCAGTACGATTTACATCAAGACAACGATAACCCAGCACACTTCCTGTTTTTCGAGAACTGGGTGAGTCGCGAACTTTGGCAAGACCACATGGGCGGACAGCACCTCGCGGATTATTTAGAAGCGACGGAAGGCAAAGTAGCCAGTTTCGCGGTCAGTGAAATGTCTGTGATTGGTTAAACGCATTGTCGTTGTTGCCTAAATAGAGAGAAACAAAAAAGAGAGGATCGAACAAAGATCCTCTCTTTTCACCCTTTCCTTTCGCATCCGTTAAGCCATTAAGGAACCAAGCATGCTACTTGATACCCCTATTTGTGATTTTGGCTGGAAAGCGCCCGAATTCACATTGAAAGACCCAGATGGAAACAGCTTCACCATGAGCGAACACCTTGGCGAGAAGGGTTTGTTGATCATGTTCATCTGTAACCATTGCCCGTATGTTCAGCGCATTAGCAAACGTCTGGCACAGGACACACAATCTTTGTTGGATGAAGGCATCAACGTATTGGCGGTGATGTCGAATGACTACCATCGCGTGCAATCAGATTCGCCTGAAAACATGAAGATTTTTGCATCCGAAAATGGTTTTAACTTCCCTTACTTGGTCGATGAAGATCAATCCGTAGGCAAAGCGTATGACGCTGTTTGCACGCCGGACTTCTTTGGGTTTAATGCTGCGGGTGAGCTTCAATATCGAGGACGCTTAGACGATGCCAAAATGATGGTTGCGTCGAACCGAGTGCCTGAACTGATTAATGCCATGCACATGATTGCGGAGACAGGCATTGGCCCGAAAACCCAATCACCCAGCATGGGCTGCTCGATCAAATGGCGATAACTAGCCGTTCTCACGTAGCAACGTTCGCTAATACGCAATCTCCGTTTTAACACAAACGCATAAAGCGCCCACGGAAAGAAGGTTTCAGACTCGGCAAGACGAAAGTGAGAAGTGGTGGCGGGCGTTTTTCTCACTGGCGCGGCAATAAAAATTGCCACCCAAGAACAGTAATTCGCCCAGCATTAGACCTTTGTTTGGCAATGTGTTAATCCAAATCCTCGGTGCAATATTCCGTCCATGGCAACAGTTGCAAACGTGCCAGTGGAATCGGATCGCCCGTTTCAATACTCACGCCATATTGCCCAGTATCTAATCGCGAGAAAGCACGGGAAATGTCATTAAGCAGCGCTTGATTTTGCGTAAGCTGCACCTCGGCGCGATTGGCCTCAGCGCGGTAAAACGAGGCTTCTACCGCATCTGCCAGTGAGCAATCTTCTTTGCGCGTGATTTCTTTTTCTAATCCCTCAGCTTGCTGCAGCAATTCATCTCGCTTCTCCAACAACTGCTGATAAAGGGCTGACAAATCTTGCTCAGAAAGTTCAGCGTCAGGGTGCGCAGATAGCGTGGGTTGACCGTCTATTCCATTCGTCATTTTGTCTTTCCTTACAAGGAAAAGCTTACGCTTACATTTCATTATCCTAACCCCAAGCCCGCTAGAGATGAATAACTCAGGTTGTTTGAGTAAATGTGTAAACAATGTTAAACACCCGCCTTTCGCAAATACCCCTCCAATCCTCGACTTTGTTCTCCAATATCCACATCCTTACTTCACGCATTCGCTAAAGAACGCACACAGAGAAGTACGCACCACCTAGACACGGAAAAAGGAGGATTGAAATGGATCAGAACCACAACGTGAAAGAAAACTTGCTCGCGCTTATCTTGGGCAGCGCCTTGGTTTCACTCGGGGTTATTTTCTTCAATAGCGTTGGATTGTTGGCGGGTGGCACAGCGGGATTAGCCATCTTCCTGACGAAGATAAGCGATTTTAGTTTTGGCCAAGTGTTCTTCGTCCTCAATCTTCCTTTTTATGTGCTATCCGTTATGCGTATGGGGTGGCGCTTTACCATCAACACTTTCATCGCGGTGACCATTGTTTCTCTTGCGGTTGACCATCTTCACCATGTGTTGGAAATCGCGCGGATCGATCCTGTCTATGCCGCCTTGTTCGGCGGTGGTTTGATTGGCACAGGCATGTTGGTTATCTTCCGACACAAAATGAGCCTAGGCGGGTTTAATATTCTCGCGCTGTTCTTGCAAGATCGCTTTGGTTTGCGCGCAGGCTATGTGCAGATGGGCTTAGACTGTTGCATTGTTCTGATGTCGATTTTTGTGGTGGATATGAAGATCCTCGGCCTGTCGATTTTGGGTGCGATCACGGTGAATTTGATTCTGGCTCTGAACCACAAACCCGGCCGCTACCAACCCAATGTGCCCGCTACATAATATGACGACATGCCACCTGTCAGACAAAAGAATGGGGCGCTCTTAATGCGCCCCATTCTTCGTTTTGATCGTACTACATTACGTTCAGAAGAAGCTGATCGGCAGATAGAAATCCAACTCAAACCGCTCGTCGGCTTTTAAAAAATGGTTCTCATGATAATGCACGTAAGCTGGCGTTGAGCGCAGCTTAAATCCAGATGCGGGCAGCCACTTTTCTAACACCATGCTGATTTGTGGTAGCAATTCGCCATAAACCCCCGTTAGACGAAACACCGCATGCAAACCGCCGGGGATCACCAATTGATTCACCACGCCGCGCAACTTAATGGGTTTGTCGATACCAATGCAGGCAACGTAGCGACATTTGTCCAACTCGACCCACGCAGGGTTTGAGTGATGCAACCCGAATTGCGTTTCAAACGGACGCCCTTCTGCATTTGCCCATGCTTTTAAAATCAGCCACGCGTTAGAGATTGAACGGCTGTAACCCACGTGGCGCACATACGCTGCTAAACGTTCAGGCACCTCAACCACCTTAGGGTCTGGAATGCCGCGAGAAGCAACGCGCCTGTAGCCTTCAGCCACTTCAGGATCTTTAAGATACGGCTTCTCCGCCACTAGCAAATCATGCTTACGCCACTCCCCAGGGCTGCTGTGAAACGTCGCTTTAAACGCACGACTAAAAGATGACACAGAGCTGAATCCACAAGAGTTTGCGATGTCCAATACCGAGGCACGCGTATCAAACATCAATTGATTGGCCGCATATTCCATTCTTGTTCGTCGGATATATTGGTGAATAGATTCGCCCACCACGCTTTTAAAAATACGGTGGAAATGCTGCTCTGAGTAAGCTGCTACCTTGGCTAACTCCTTGGCAGACAGCTCTTTACTGATGTCCTTGTGAATGTGAAACAAAACATCATTGATACGGGAAATGTGTTGTTGGCTCATTGTTTAAAAAGCATAAATGGACATATTCAACAGCATAAATGGACATTCCAAATTCGGCAATCCCATGTATTATTTTTTGATTACGTTTATTTGGTTGTTTAGGTAGTGCCATGGAAATCGCTAAGTCGCTTCAACAGATCCCGTCGTCATACATTCGTGAAATACTCGCTGCGGCCTCTGACAAGAATGTCATCTCCTTGGCTGGCGGACTTCCAGACGAAAAAACCTTCCCGATTGACTTAATGAAACCCATGCTTGAAAGCCTCTCGGATATGACGGAAGTCTTTCAATATGGCGCAACGGCAGGTTACGGCCCGCTGCTCGAATTCCTCGGCGAATACTACCAATTGCCAGAAAGCCACATAGCGATGATTTGTACGGGCTCGCAACAAGGCCTAGACCTGATCGCACGCGCCTACATTGACCCGAGCGACACGGTGGTGATGGAAGCGCCAAGTTACTTAGGAGCGATGCAAGTGTTTGGCTTGGTTCAAGCGAACATCGTCACCGTGCCTCAAACAGAATGTGGCCCAGATCTCGACGCCCTTGAAGTGGTCTTCTTCGAGCAATCGCCAAAGATGTTTTATGCCGTGCCCGATTTTCACAACCCGACAGGCGTATGTTGGTCACTGGAAACACGTCAACGCGTGGCAGAACTGTGTATCAAATACAACGTGGCATTGATTGAAGACGCACCTTACCGCGAACTGCGCTTTTCAGGAGATGCGATTCCACTGGCATCGGATTTCTGCCCAGAACACTCCATCGTACTGCGTTCGTTCTCCAAGATTGCATCCCCAGGGCTTCGCATGGGTGCAGTAACGGGTAAACGCGCTTACCTTGAGCCATTGATCAAAGTGAAGCAAGGCGCAGATTTGCATTCCAGCGTGCCAATGCAAGCACTGCTGTTGGGCTTGTTACAACACGACAACTTCGAACTGCACATTGATAAGATTCGCGCTCTCTACAAAACACGTTACCAAAAACTGTTTGCAGAGTTACAACGCCAATTGCCAGAGACCTGTGAATTGAAAGCGGTTGACGGTGGTATGTTTGTTTGGCTGTCTTTGCCAGAGTGCGACACCTTTGCGCTGGCGAAAACCTTGCTCGCTAACGGTGTCGCGGTCGTGCCTAGCCCTGTGTTCTACCCTGCACATGACAAAGCGAAGGCCGCATTGAGACTTAACTTCACCAACGCCACGCCAGACGAACTTGAAGAAGCCGTTAAGCGTCTCGCCAAGGTGCTTCAAGAACAGGTTGGTTAATCCGCAGCTACTTGTTGCCAAATAGATAAAGAAAATGCCGCTTGCTCTAATGAGCAAAGCGGCATTTTTTATGCGATTAGATTGTTGACGCTAAGGCTGTTTATCAAACACCTTCACGTCATCAGGCACCGCAAACCATTTCTGCTTTTCTGATACCCAAATATGCGCCGTTGGGGTCAGAATGGTTTCATCTTCCACATTCACGGGCTTGAGCTTCAATTTCACGACGGACAAGTCTTCAGGGTTGAAGTGGTAAATACGATTACCGCAGCCTGTGCAAAATTTCGCGGCACTGCGATTCCCACTGTCAGCAGGACGGCTCCACTCTTTCATCTCACCGCTAAATTCAATCGCCTCAGCATCCACCATCGCCGTCACGCTATATGGCGCCGTGGAAAGCTTTTGGCATTCAGTGCAATGACAAGCAATCACCATGTTCGGTGCTGCATGAAGCTTGTATGTTACCTGACCGCATTGGCATGCGCCTTCAATCGGAAATTCCATAATGACCTCATAACAATTTGATTACATTCAGACCATATCAACATAATTCTATGCATCTTGATACCGTAAGTTCTCAATGCCATTCCAATTAATCACTGTCATGAGGGGAACATTTCGTCAGCGAATACGCGCGTTTTCTAAAAGGGTGTCGTGCAAAAAGGCAACAATACGAAAACGACAAGGCGCATGGGACCGCTTAAAATCTTGCACCGAACATCAGATCAATCGATGCCGATTCGTTTCTATGACGTTGAACATTACCAATGCGGTTGATACCCAATCGGCTTACCAGCTTTTCACCCGACTCAAGGTTATAAAAATGCTGAACACCCGCGCCATAAGTATAAGAAAGGCTGTTTCCCGTGCCGCGCAGTTGCTCACCCGCGTAGGTATAACGATCCGTTTCCCATTTTTGTCCCAAGCCTGTTCGCGCAAATAAACGGAAGTTGTGGTCAAAATTGCGGTAAGCCGTTGGCGCTAGGTGAACGTGCGTTGAGTTGGAACTGACTAAGTTATTTCCCACAGGGTATCGACCAGACACATGAGACAACTCACCTTCAACTGCCAACCACTTAACGCTGGTCTCATAGCCGTAAATGATCTTTCCCCCATCGTAATGATGGTGAAGATCGCCAAATCCCGCATCATGTGAGACTTGCGTGTATCCCGCCGCCGCATAGTGCTGCGCATTCACGGCAAGAGGTAAGACAGTCAAGGCTGTTGCTAGAACGTATTTATGCATAGTGCAATTACTCTAAATTAAGAATGTAGTGCCACTTTCGGGCGAGAGAATGCTATGCACGTTGGAAGTAAGATGAAACGATTCAAATGTAACAAAACAATAAAACATTGTTTTATTGAGGCAGTGAATACGTTGAAAACCAGTATTTAAGTACAAAAAAAGCACAACCTCAAACAGTGCAGAGATTGTGCTTTTTCATTTAAACATGACGATTTATTGTGCGATTGTTTCTGCTTTCTCTTCAGACACAACAGCCGCTTCCATCGACACGTCTACGGTGTCTTCCACCACGTCAACGTCAGGTTGAGCGGGCTGGCACGCGTAGGCGTTTGCAAACATGGTCACTGACGAGTTGAAATCAAAAGGTTGGTACAAATACAAGGTATCGCCACCCAGTGCCGCCGCTTTCTTACGCATTTGGTTGAGTGTGCCCCAAACCATGTCTTTATCTGCGTGTAGCCAGTAATCATAGAAGTGGCCTTCAGAGCCGATAACCGTACCTTTGTGCTCACAGCCTTTCAGCGCATCCACGTCATCCCAAATCACTTTAACTTGCTCAGACTCGGCCGTTGGGAACGTCACACAGCCTGTTAGAAGTGTTGCGATAGAGACCGCTACACCAATCATTAACGCTTTCATCAATGATGATTCTCGAAGTAAATAAGGCCGCGAAGTTTATCCTCAGTCGATGTAAAGACAAACACTTTTCGTGCACTTCCCTGCCTATTTTTTACCATTGATACGCCTTTCATTTTTTGTCTTATTCACGCGATGCATCAGACGTCATTTGTCCTTTGGGTAAATCACGAATATTCAATGCACTGCGCCTAAAAAAGCACAAACAGTCAGATCTGCGTTGTGAACATCTCGCACAATGATTCAAAGACTTTTAAGGGAGAAAGTGATGAAACGGATACCCGCGTTAGACAGCATACGAGGGCTATTGCTCTTGTTGATGACAATCAACCATTTGTTTTGGATCAGTGGCGGTCGTTCGCCCGTTCAATACTTCACATCAGAACCTCTGGGGCCTTTTGGCCCAGCGGAAGGGTTTGTGTTTATTTCCGCCCTATTAGCAGGCGCGATTTATAGTCGAGATGCCTTGTCGAATGCTGACGTGCGCGCTAAAGCATTCCATCGCGCATTCACGCTCTATCGCTATCATATTGTGTGTTTAATTGCCGTTTTTACTTGGTTTCTCGTCAGTCAATACGCCTTCCCTGAGCACCAAAACCTTTTGGCACAAAACTTCCCGAATTTGCTCACTGCCCCGCTGGAAACGCTGCTGTTCAGTGCAGCTTTAATCAACAAACCCCACTACTTTGACATATTGCCGCTATATATCGTTTTCATGTTGCTACTGCCGCTGCTCATTGCCATGTATCGAAAAGGGCTATTCTGGCTCGTACTCGGTGTCAGTCTGCTGCTTTGGTCTACGAGTGGCGCGATCTCTGAAAGCCAACTTAACGCGGTTATGGGTAGCGGCGTATTCGACGGCTTCACCTTGCACGCAGGGTACTTTGACCCGTTTGCGTGGCAACTGTTGTTTGTTGTTGGCTCCGCCATCGGGTTCCAGCTTCAGCACGGCAACCTGATTCGTTGGCACCATCCTATGCTTACCTTTTTATGCATTGCGGGTATCGGCATCCTGTTTGCCGCTCACCATGGTGCGTTTTTAAGCATGGGCATCCACCGTGGCATTATCTACGGCCTTGCTGATAAATCTGAATTAGGCTGGTTGCGTTTACTAACGCTGTCCATGTGGGTTTATCTGATTGCGCTGCTCATCAGTAAATTCCCCAACGCGCTCACGTTCCGTCCTCTGAGCTACATTGGCCGCCATTCTTTGCATGTTTTTGCTTGGCAAACTGCGATGATTTACTTTGCCGCGCCACTGCTCGCAGAGATCCGTTTCGAGCCTTTCTATCTGGCGGTAATGCTCGGCTTTGTAACCAGCCTTTGGGTGCCTGCTTGGATCCGTGAGTTCACCAAAGGCCGCTCTTCTACCCAATATTGGGGAGCAGCCATCACCGCCGGTATTGGCGGGCTTCTCGCACTGAATGTCTCTATGGCTAACACTGCGGATAATGATACGTTGATGGTCGGGAACGAAAAATTCCCCCTCACCATCAAATTGAAAGACGTTCGTGAACCTCAAGACCCGGTAGTTTTAATGGTGTACAGCGAATTCGATGACCTTACCGCTGTACCGTCTGTTCATTGGCAGAAGTACACGCCAGAAGAAGCGAATGAAGGGATAACGCTCGATGAGTTAGCAGCGGGCAAGTATGTGGTGTTTGCCTTCCAAGACCGGAATAAAGATGGACTTATCACCTTGGCAGACAATCAAATTCCGATTGAAGGATTTGGTTATTCCAATAACCCATCACTACAAGGGCCCCCATCCAAAGAGCAAGTGACTTTCACCCACAACAAAGCAGCGATGCTGACCATCCATTTCAACAATTGGTATTAATGTGAGAGAAGAATCGAGCTACGAATGCGTGTCAAAGCACAATACGTGGCGTAGCTCGATGTTGAATGGAAGCGGCTCATAACCAGCGCTCGAACCCAAAAGACTCACGCATTAAACGGGTAATATATTGGTTTTATTAACGTGCCTGTCCCCGCTTTTCAAAATCACTAGATAAAACCTAGCAAGGCAGCTTATTCGCTGCCTTGTTGCTCTTTCAGTTCACTTTCAATCCATCGTTTAAATGCTTGGACTTTCTTCAACCGAAGATGAGACTCAGGACAAACCAAGTAGTAGCTGAACGCTGCTCTTTGGCTGGCTGACTCGCCAAACGGACAAACTAAGCGTCCCGCCTCAATGTCTTTGTTAACCATCGCCTTGATTGTCAGCGCGATCCCTTGCCCTTCTATGGCCGCTTGGATCGCAAGAAACTCCGTCGAAAATTGATAACCCGCATCAGGGTCAATGTCTGTAATGCCAGCAGCCCTGAGCCACATTCCCCAGCATGGCGCACTGGCATGCCCCGTTTGCCACACTGACCGCAACAACATGTGATGCCTTAAGTCGTCGGCAGTTTGAAGCGGCTTTCCTCCCACTAAAAGTGAGGGGCTGCAAACTGGAATCACCTCTTCTGGGATCATTTCTTGCGAAAAAACTCCGGTATAGTTGCCTGCTCCGTAACGCAAAGCCACATCGACCCCCTCGGTTCTAAAATTCACCAAAGATTCACAGGCATCCACGCGCAATCGGTATTGAGGATACGCCTGATAAAAACTGCCTAAGCGAGGTAATAACCACTTGGCGGCAAACGTGGGCGACGCACTCACTACCAGTTCATTGCTTTGCTGTCGCCGGCGCAGTTGCCGAATACCTTCTTCCAGCTTAGAAAAGCCTTCTTCCATAAACGGGTAGAGTTGCTCTCCCGCTTCCGTGAGTGCTAGCGAACGCACTTTGCGTTCAAAAAGCTGAACGTCCAAATAACTCTCTAAAGATTTGATTTGCTGACTTACGGCCGCAGGCGTGACATGAAGCTCTTCTGCGGCTTCTTTAATGCTCGTAAGTCTGGCAACACTTTCAAATGCCCTCAGCGCATTCAGAGGAGGTAACTGTTCTTCCATGATTAAGTTTTTCTAACTCTGATTAAGGATTACTCGTTTGTAGTCATTGTTAGGTTAAACCATCATCAACTTCAAGGTAAGGAAATCTTATTCATGGTAATTGGAGGGTTTAACAATGAAACTGCCAAACGAAAAACACTCGCTCTTGGTTCAGCCGTTTGATCGAAGTGCATCAGCTTCACTCGCAATCAGCGACATCATGCTTCGCTTCGTTAACGCGGTGTCTGAGAAAATACGTGCCTACCGTATTCGTCAGGCACGAAACCGTTTCTATAGAGACATCTCAGATTACCCTGCATATATACTTGAAGATATTGGATTAAACCCAGAAGAAGTCGCTATCGCGAAAGCGCACCAAGAGAAACTTGGGGTTGATACCGTCGCAGAGATAGAGAGGAGATAGTGGAATGTCAGGCGATTGTTCACGTTGCACGATTTTGGCACGATCTTGGCGATCTTGGGACAAGGGGCGATCTTGGGACAATCTTGGGACAGGCATATATACAACTCATCCCACGCGAACAACAATTAGAAAGCATTCACACAGCCAAACTCGTTGTTAGTCAGTGCGAATCCATCGCATTTCTGTATAGGAATAGTAAATGACGGAATTTTAGTGAATTACGCGCAGCAAAAATCTCAAGCTAGCGCCTGAGTCATCGTTTGTTATAAGTGAGGCTTGTTTTATTGGCTCGGTATCCGGAAGCCGGAGAGTCGTTTCCGATGCAAGTGAGGTAGTGCAGCTTTTATTGCGGTATCAGTGCCGACAATGCCGCCTTGTTCAATCCGTGTGCATGTTTCCAGCCAACTCTTAGCGTCAAATCCAAGTCTTTCTAGCAGTGATGGTAAGGCATTAGCAATATGACCATGCTTATCATCTCGTACTTGTCTTCCTGTCCAATCAACCAATGCAAGATAATCCATCAATCGAAAAGGAATACCATCTGGCATGCTCTCGCGCGGGTTTCCAGCAAAGGGAAACAGCCCTGCTGGAGATGTTTGATTACTTTCTATCGCATCAATGCGCGCTTTCACGCTCGTATAATCCGACGTTTCTGGCGCTTCGGCAATGGCTGCACGTACTGGGTTCAAATCGACATAAGCCATGGCTGCAGCGACGGCTTTCTCATCCAGTAATGCTTGGCTTTTAAAGCGCCCTTCCCAGAAATGTCCGGTACAGTTGTCCTCACGATTGGCTTCTGAGGCAATGTGCTGATTAATTAATCGCATAAACCAACTGATTGAAACAAGACGTTTTCGCCACTCTTCAATCATCTCATAACACCGATCAGTTTCAGCCTCTGACAGTTCATCTCCCTGCATAAATCGCTGAACCAACGCGGGTCCATGATGAAAAGCGAGCCAGCGCTCAACCACTTCAATATCTGACAGCGTTTTTGCCTTTTCAGCATTGATATGCAAAACCACATGATAATGATTACTCATAATGGCGTATGCACATACATCGATACAAAACGCGCCTGCTAACGCGAGCAGGCGCTTTTCAATCCAAGATCGACGATGTTCGTAACTTTGTTGGGCTTGATCATCGTAGCCACAGAGAAATGACCGACGAACACAGCGAGAAACGCAGTGGTAATAAGGTGTGGCTTCAATGCTGATAAGTGATGAGCGGGCTTTTGTCATTGAGATTCAAAATGGATAGCAACTGAACAATATAAAAAGCATATCGTTATGAGACCATCCATTCATCTTTGTCTCACACCTTTGAGTCCAAAAGCACTAACGCATGAAACTGATAAGATTATGGTTTTCTTAAAGTGCCTTCTTAAAGTGCCTGTCCCCGCTTTTGCCAAAAATTTTCTTACGCTACCGCCCTTCGCATATCAGCACACAACACGCCATTACTGTCTAAGTTATTCGGCGGAAATGTACCACGAAGTGCATAAAGCAATACTTGATTTTGATCTCATGAGAGACCAAGTGATTAATGTTCAGGCAGTTAGTCGTGAAGGCTCTACCGCTGCCGCGATCGAATGGGCGTTAACAATTCAAAAGACACGGAGTGAACATCACCTGTGTCCGTCACCTTTACATCTCGGATGATTTCTGGCCCGGCGGAATAATAGAATTCGGAATGGCGATTTAAGTAGTGATAAAAACGTTCAATGTCGCTGTCGATATCTGAGAAGTTTTCCCCTTTCCAAGTAGAGGTAAGGTAGCAACCTTCAATGCTCATTGAATGGCACTCGGGTTGAAGTTCTGCCTGTTGGAGGCTTTTCTCTAAACCCGCAAAGAACACATCAAATTGTGCGTCGTAATGCGCCGAAGGGTCGCCAAACACCATCATGCCCTCTTCGTTATTTGCGATGAGGTGTGTCCATGACGGGAATGCGTCGAACACTGACGCGATGCGCCGCGTGCCTGCATGCTTTTCTTTTGGTAGCGAATGCCGCGAGACGGGAATGTCGATCAGGTTTAATGAGATGACGCTGACGGGAAAGGCATCAACATGCGTGAGCGTCTGTTTGGAGGCATCAAAGGGCTCGACGGCAAAGCTAAATGTTAATCCTGTGTCACTTGTTCCCCAGCAATAGGGCAAAGGGCCAAAGCGTAAGTGATGCTCTTCTTTTAATCGGATACCGAGATGAAAATACACCGCTTCGATGTATTCCGTTGAAGGTACGTCAATGGAGCCAATGTGACGTTCTGGCACAATCGCTTCAAACAAGGTGTCAGGAATAACAAAGTCGTCATCCACCTGAAAACCTATCGCCAAAGGAAACAACCCGCTGGCATATTGGTTGTGTTCTGAGAACTCGAGTATTCGGCATCGCGTGAAATCTAACGCTCCTTGGTTCGCATCCAGGTTCACCTGCTGCCGTAAGTGGGTAAAACCCGCTTCAACCCGCTCATCAATCACGGTCGCATCTCGGTCAATCGAATCGATGCGAATGGCGGAACACGCCCAACGGGAAGCAGGCTGGGTGTCGAATCGAATGTCGGACTGATTCAGCAGGCTTAATCGTTCTAGCGCCGTTTTATCCATCTCTGCCAGTGACAATCGCTTTGCCCATACGGGTTGCTGTCGGATGTTTTTTGGGGCAACCATCGCAAACCGTTTGAATGCACGGGCAAAGGCTTCTTGAGATTCAAAACCAAACTCAATGGCGATGTCGAGAATGCGATGGTCTGTGGTCGCAATTTTTTCGGCGGCGAGACTGAGCAAACGGTGGCGTTGATATTGACTAAGGCTCATCCCGGTTGCGCGCTTGAATTGACGTTGTAAGTGCCAGCGTGAATAGCCGCTGCGCGCTGCAATCTGCTCGACACGCAAAGTCTCTGGCAGCGAATCCTCAATCAGAGCGATCACCGATAAAATCGTGTTCATGTTGCGTCCATCATCCATTGCGATGCAGCAAATCTACCCCAAGTCATTATATTTAATGCGGTTATCCGCGTTCGACATACGTTTTCTGCGAAAAGGTTCTCGTGAATGGCTCTTGTGAATTGCTCTTGTAAACGTAGGGCTTGCTGCACAAAACTCGACTTATAAAAAAGCCCGCTGAATAAGCGGGCTGTCTTTCCATATCAATGCGGTGACAAAAGCCTTAGCGCACTTGTTTGCCTTGCACCCAAACTTTGCTGATGTTGTCTGTTTGAGAGAGTGAAATGATCTTCTCAAGGATATCCCGCGGCGAATCCATATCAGGCCAAACGCGCAGGTTACCGCGTTCACTGTCTGGCGAAACCACAATGGCGTCGAAGTGATACTCTGGCGCAAACACACCAACTTTCTCATTCAATACCTGACCACCGCCATTGGTTGCCATCCAGAAAGATTCCAAGTAGCTGATACGTGAGCCTGATACGCCACGTTTGTCAGCGGGTAGATGACAATCCACACCGTCTTCACGCACACGAGAATGCGTTACCGCATCAAAACACGCGCGGAAGATTGATGGAGACGGAGCGCCCGCGATGTCACTGCCTAAACCCACACGTACATTTGCGTCTAGTAGTTCGCGGGTTTGCATGGCGGCGTTGGCAAAATACATGTTCGACAACGGACAGTGACCTATACCTGCGCCGAACTGGTTCAACATCGCGATGTCTTTTTCGTCGATAAAGATCGAATGTGCTAACACCGATTTGTTGTTCAACAACCCTGCTTCTGCATAAATCGCAATGTCGCTCATGCCATAACGTTCAATGCTGTAATCACGCGCCCAGTCGCTCTCTGAACAGTGGGTTTGCATGTGCAGGTCATATTTCTGAACCAATTTGCCCAAGCCTTTGAGCATAGGATCAGTGCAACTCGGTACAAAACGTGGCGTAATCACCGGCTTCACCAGCCCGCCTTCATTGCCCGCCAAGCCGCGCACGTTATTCACGAACAGTTCTGTTTCGAAAAGCGCTTGTTCAACACTGCTTTCGCGGTAGAAATCAGGACACTGTTCTTGGTTGTCCATATTGACCTTGCCGACGAACGCGCGCTGACCCAATTCCAAACACGATTGGGCGAGCACTTCCGTGGATTCACGGTGAATCGAGGCGAAGTAAACCGCACTGGTTGTGCCGTTTGCCAACAAAGTGCGGCTCACGTCTTGGTAAATGTTTGTAGCGAAGGCGTTGTCGGCATAACGGTTTTCAAGTGGGAACGTGTAATTCTGAAGCCAATCGAACAGTGGCAGATCCAGCCCCTTTCCTGCTTGCGGCCATTGCGGTGCATGACAATGCAAATCCACCAACCCTGGCATCAAGTATTGGCCTTTTGGTAGCACCTCTAATTTACCCGACTCACGCAGTGCCACCACCATGTCTGCATGGCGTGGATCATCCGCTTTCGCTGTGTCGGCGATATCACCTTGGTGATTCACCAAGATCAGAAAATCGACATTGAATTCAAAGTCGCCTTTAACAGGACAATGGAAAGTATCAGCCAACAAGGCAAAGCGCAGCGTAGTGAAATCAATCATCATTCTTTCTTCAATAAAGTGTGTTAATGAATGCGCTATCCAAGGAGAACCTCGCTCACTTGAATAGCCAAGGGCTCACCGAAGCAAGCCCTAAAATTAGGTGTGTATTACAAGCAGATTCAAACCAATAAGTTATAGTGCGCTACTTTCCTGCTTCTTCAGCGTTTTCCAATTCGGATGGGTTGCTCGGTAAAACGAAGTTCAAGATCACTGCAGCGAGCGCGCCAATGGCAATGCCCGAGTTCACCATGTAGCCCGCCATTTCTGGTAAGGCATACACCAACTCACGTGGCATCAATACCGCGCCCAATGACAACATGATCGGCAACCCTACGACCAGCATGTTGCGCTCGTTCAATTGAATGTGTTGGATAACGCGGAAACCGTTCATCGCAATCACCACACAAATAACAGAGAAGATGCCAGAAATCACGGCATGAGGGACAGACGCAATTAAGCTGGTCAGCTTCGGCACCAAGCCGAGGATAAGAAGGATCACACCACCAGCAATAATGGCACGACGCGAAGAGACACCTGTGACGGCAATAATGCCCGCGTTGGTTGAGTAGCCTGTGACTGGGCTACCACCAAGCAATGAACACACAAAGTTACCCGCGGCTTCGCCCGTTGCCCCACGGTTCAGGCGTTCGTCGTCGAGTTCAACGCCTGTCACTGCACTGATTGCACACCATGTCCCTGTGGTTTCTACCAACACAATCATGGCGATGAATAGCATGGTCAGGATAGCCATTGGCTCGAATGTCAATTCACCAAACGGCAGCAACGATGGCAGTTGTAACCATGATGATGCGCCGACGGCAGAGAAATCTGCCATGCCATAAAATGCAGCGACTAAGGTGCCGATCACAATCGCGCCAATCACCGATGCTAAGCGCAGCCAGTGAAGTGATTTAAAGAAGCACCCTAGCAGGATAAACGATGACAACGACACCATGCTGGTTAACGCGATCACGATGTTTTCAGTTGGGCGCTCACCAGAGTAGATCCCATTGAATGCCACTGGCAACAGGGAAATTCCGACCACGATGATGACCGTTCCGCCCACAATCGGTGGGACAAAACGTTTCACCAATTTGCTGAACAGGTTGGCAGGCTTGCCCAGCAGCGCAACGAATATTGCCACCGGGATCATCGCGCCATACACCGCGCCCATGCCCATGGTTTTGCCAATCGCCGCGATTGCGCCGATGGGAATGTAGGAAGGCCCCTGCATCACGGGCATTTTCAGTAGTAAGCCAGACTGAATAATGGTCGCGATACCCGCCACAATGAAGGTCATTTGAATCAAAGAGGAGGTGTCTGAAACGGAAAGAGATAAAAGACCGGCGAGAATAATAGGCACGATGTAGAGATCCATCGCCAGCACATGTTGTGCCCCAAGGGAAAAAGAGGTCGGAATGGAGATCTTTTCGTCGATATGCGCAAGCGTTGTATTTTTCATGATTCGCTAGAAAGAAATGGACAGAAGATGATGACAACCGGACGATATTCATCCGCACATGCTCTGATGAATAAGGCGTCATACACCCACACTACTCATCCTGAGCCTGCCAGTAATTCCAACTACGAAACCGCTTTATAACAAGATGTTAACCGCGCACCAGCTGAAAAGTGCGCGCATAATACAGTAAATAAGTAGCAAGGCAAACGTTTGCGTAAAAATCACGTTACCCTTCTACCCTTACCGACTGTTTAGCCTACTTATTGCGCTGACAAGTACCCTCTCCAGCCCCCAAATTCGGAGATGTCTTTTGCACCCTCAGCACCTGCTTGTTCGCAGATAAAGCCAGTAACCCAGGAGCCATCATCCAGCTCGACCTTTCCTAGGCCAAGCGGATTGGGAATACCCAAAAGAAAATCACCGATGCGCTGAGTGGGCACTTCCCACAGTTCCATTTCGATACTTTCTCCCTCGCCGCTCTGACGCACCATGCCCGGACGCTTTGGCCCCTCACCTGCCAATGCATAGAATCGATAGGCTTTCGCACTTTTTCGTTGACTCACGAGCGTTGCACCTCGTTCGAGCAGTTGGTGATTAAGAGGAAGCCCTTCCATGTGCGCCCCACACACGGCGAGCGTGATGGTGTTTGGCGCCGTATCCGGCACAATGAATGGCGATTGTTCCACGTAAGCGCTGGCAAGCCCCATCAATTTGTGTTCTGTGCCTTTGTCAGAAAACAACGTAACACCGAACGGAAGCCGCGCGACGCCGCTGTCGGCAGGAAAAGCAATGGCTGCGTAGTCCAATAAGTTCATAAAGTTGGTGTAGTAACCCAAGTTCGTGTTGAGAGCGATGGGATCTGATTTCATTTCCTCAATGGTATACGTTGTTCCCACTGTCGGTGTAAGAATGGCATCCACCGAGCAAATGATGGCGTCACATTTCTTTTTCAGGGCGCGAAGCTCATATTGCGCAGTAAACGCATCGACTGCCGTTAAGTGTCTCGCACCACCCAGAATTGCCTGAATTTCAGGGACGCAGGATGTTTCATGGTCATCAAAGAAGGATTGAATCGCGGCATATCGCTCTGCAACCCAAGGGCCGTGATACAAGAGTTTGGCGGCTTCAAGAAACGGCGCGAAATCCACTTCAATTAATTCCGCCCCCAATGCTTCAACCTGCGCTTTACTTTTTTCGAATCGATTGGCGAAATCTTCGTTACCAAAGAAAGCAAGCTGCGCGTTTGCTGGCACCCCGATGCGCGGCTTTTCACCCAAGTAGGTGTTCGCTTCACTCGATGAGAAATCACGGGCGTAGGCATCAGAAGGATCGTATTGACCCGCAATAGGCAGAAGCGTTTCTATGTCATCAACAGAGTGAGCAAAAATGGTCACGCAGTCTAGCGTTCGACAAGCAGGCACCACGCCTTGGCAGCTCAAGCGCCCTATGCTCGCTTTCATGCCAACCAATTGGTTAAGCGCGGCAGGCACACGCCCGGATCCCGCGGTATCTGTACCTAGCGAAAACAGCACTTGGTTTGTCGCCACAGACACCGCGCTTCCGGAGCTTGAACCTCCCGAAATAAACCGCGGATCGATGCTGTTTTTGCACGCGCCCCAAGGGCTTCGCGTACCCACTAACCCCGTCGCAAATTGGTCTAAGTTTGTTTTTCCTAGCGGCACTGCGCCCGCATCAATCAAGGCCTTCACCACAAAGGCAGAGTCACCCGGAGAATAAGCAAACTCTTTGCTGCCCGCCGTGGTAGAAAGTCCCATGAGGTCGATATTGTCTTTAATGGCAAAAGGCACACCGAACAGAGGCTTTTGGGTGATATCAGACTGCGCAAGGGCACGCACATAGCCGTCTAATTGCGCTTCGCTGATAAGGCTTATCCAACAGTTGTGGCTATCAAACTTTGCTTTGTTCCACTGCTGACGGAGAAACACATCCGGTGTGGTTTCCCCCCTCTTATACGCCGCCAGAAGCTCGCGAATTGAGTTAAATTCCATTAAATAGTCTCCATAATTAACAAGGTTTGCCCTGCTCGCACTTGCTCACCTTCTGATTTCGCAAAGTCCACCACGCGCCCAGCTTGTGTCGCCGCAATTTCGATTTCCATTTTCATGGATTCAACAATCAGCAAAGGCTGTCCCACTTCCACCACGTCTCCGGGCTTCGCCAAGAACTGCCACACGTTGCCTGCCAATTGGCTATTCACGGCAAATTGCCCGTCTTCCAATGCGTCTTCATTCGATTCGACAGCATCGGCTAATTCCGCGACAAAGTTCGCTTGTCCACTCTCTTCCCAGCGTTGGCGTTCCTCGTTGAATGCGCCTTGTTGTTGGGTCTTAAAGGCAGAAATCGAGGCATGTTCCTGCGTCAGCATGGCTTCGTAGTCGGCGATACCAAACTGTGTTTCTTCAATGCGAAGATCGAATTTACCTTTAGGGAAATCGCGGCGAATTTTCGTGAGTTCGTCATGGGAAACGGGATAGAAGCGGATTTGGTCGAAAAAGCGCAGCAGCCAAGGTTTATCGAAGGCTTTTCCTTTGCCATAGCGATTCCACATCTGCAGGGTTCGCCCCATAAGCTGGTAACCGCCCGGCCCTTCCATGCCATAGACACACATATACGCGCCACCGATGCCGACAGCATTTTCAGGTGTCCACGTTCTTGCGGGGTTGTACTTGGTGGTCACTAAGCGATGGCGAGGATCGATAGGCGTGGCGACAGGAGCACCAAGGTAGACATCCCCCAAGCCCATCACGAGATAGCTGGCATCAAAAACGATGTCCTTCACCGCATCGATGCTTTCCAGCCCATTAATTCGTCGTATAAATTCGATGTTATTTGGACTCCAAGGCGCATCCTTTCGCACCACCTCGTCGTACTTTCTCATCGCCAGTTGGATCGAAGGATCATCCCAAGACAGCGGCAAATGCACGATACGAGACGGCACGGTTAAGTCCGCAATATCACCAATTGCAGCTTCTGCATTTTCAAGCAACTCAAGCATGTCAGCACAAGGCGTAAGAAGGTTGTTGTAGTGCACTTGTAGCGAGCGAATGCCCGGCGTGAGCTCCTTGATTGACGGAATCGCGAGGTTTTCCAGTGTGGTCATCAAAGCATGAACGCGAAATCGTAACTTCACATCCAACACTTGCTCGCCATATTCCACCAACAGGAAATCTTCACCGCTTGGGCGATACACCACTTTCTCGCCGTAAACATCGGCACTGATTTCTTTAATAACTGCGGAGGTAATCTCGTCCTTTTCAAGGTGCAACTCGTCGTTTCGAAGATGTTTAATGGCTTTCTGCTGGTGATATTCAGCCGCTTCTGCATCCGCCATGCTCACAGGCTTAAAACGGATTTTATCCCCGGCTTTCAACTGCCCCATTTTCCACAAATCGGCTTTAATCACCGTCGCAGGACAAACAAAACCGCCAAGGCTTGGGCCATCGGGTCCTAAGATCACTGGCATGTCACCAGTAAAATCCACCGTGCCGACGGCATAGGCATTGTCATGAATGTTTGAAGGATGAAGCCCCGCTTCGCCGCCGTCTTTACGCGCCCAAGTGGGTTTCGGGCCTATGAGTCGAACACCCGTGCGGCTTGAGTTGAAATGCACTTCCCATTCAGCATCAAAGAAATCCTCAATGTCTTGGTCCGTGAAAAAATCAGGCGCGCCGTGGGGACCATAAATCACGCGAAGGGTTTGGGTGGCAGCAAAGTCCAACGGCGCAATGGCCTTTCCAATGGACTCTTGTGCATCGCGCTCTGATTTTGGTGATGGCGCTTCAATGTGCAGCACGTCACCAGCTATTAATGCTCGTCCGCCATGTCCGCCAAACTTACCCAGCGTGAAGGTTGAACGGCTTCCTAAATATGTCGGGCATTGAATGCCCTCTTTCACCAACAAATAGGCGCGCGCACCTTCACCAGACACAGCCCCAAGCGCCAGCACATCGCCTTTGTTCACAGCAATGACCGTCCACATTGGCACGTCGTTACCGTTCAGCGTTGCGCTGATTTTTGCCCCTGTAATGGCAATGGTGGTGCTTTGATTAAAACTGAGCGTTGGCCCATTGGCGATGATTTCTAGCCCTGCGCTTTGTTCTATATTTCTCAGCAGTTGATTACCCAACCGGAAGCTTTGGCTGTCCATTGGCCCTGACGGTGGAATGCCGACATGCCAATACCCGCTGCGACCGGGATAATCTTGCACCGTGGTTTGCGTGCCACTTGCCAATACATCAATGGTTGCGGGCTGGTAATCAAATGTAGAAAGGCTTGATGTCAGCACATCGCCGCGATGAACGAAGGGTTCTGCGGATAACTGTGTGAGATACGCCAAGTTGGTTTCAATGCCATACAGTTCTGTGTGGCTTAATAGGTGCGTCATCTGCGATAGCGCTTCGTCTCGGTTATCAGCGTGCACCATCAACTTCGCGATCATAGGGTCAAAGAACGGGCTTACCTCGCAACCCGCTTCTACCCACGTGTCCACCCGAACGGCATTGCCATTATCAAGCTCACTGATGCCATGACCAGACACCCCTTCAGGGAAAGCCAAATGCGTGATCAAGCCCGTTGAAGGCTGAAACTGTCGATTCGGATCTTCCGCATACAAGCGAAACTGAATCGCATGCCCAGAAGGTGTGGCCGTTGATGCCGCGTTCCAACTCGCTTGATACGTACCCATACCAATTTCGACCATCAGTTTTACGATATCGACACCAAAGATAAGCTCAGTCACACCGTGCTCAACTTGCAGGCGCGTGTTGACCTCTAAGAAGTAGAATTGCTGGGTCGATTGATCGAGGATGAATTCCACCGTGCCAGCGTTTCGATAGTTCACAGACGCGGCCAAGCGAATGGCGGTGTCACGCAACGCGGCGCGGGTATCGTCCGAGAGGTTTGGCGCTGGCGTTTCTTCCATCACCTTTTGGTTTCGCCGTTGCGCCGAACAATCTCGTTCACCTAGCGCCAACACGCTGCCTTCGCCATCACCAATGATTTGCACTTCGATGTGACGTGCAGAGGTGATGAACTTCTCCATAAACACCCCGCTGTGGCTGAAGTTGGCTTCGCCCAGTCGTTTGACAGCCTCGAACGCATCGACCAACTGTGCTGCATTCTCACACAATCGCATGCCAATGCCGCCGCCGCCCGCGGTGCTTTTCAGCATCACGGGGAATCCCATGCTGTCTGCGGCTGCAACAGCATCTTCAATGCCGGAAAGCAGCCCTGTTCCGGGCAATAAAGGAACATTTGCCGATTCCGCGAGTTCACGTGCGGTGTGCTTGAGTCCGAACTGATTAATTTGTTCTGTTGTCGGGCCAAGAAATGCGATGCCAGCGGCTTCACACGCTGCGACAAAATCGGGGTTTTCGCTTAGAAATCCGTAGCCAGGATGAATGGCTTGAGCGCCAGAGGAACGCGCAATACCGATGATTTTTTGAATATTTAGGTAAGTATCAGAGGCACTGCCTTCGCCCAAGCTAAAAGCTTCCGACGCATTGAGTGTATGCAGGCTGCCTGCATCGTCTTCGTGGTAAACCGCCACGCTCGCGATGCCCATTTCATCCAGTGTTCGGATAATGCGGGTTGCGATAGCGCCACGGTTAGCAATCAATATTTTTGTGAACATAATGCTGTCTTCGTGTCATCGGGTCGTCCCGAATAAAGACGGAGGATGTGCGACATCAAAAATCTTCGTTCTTGGCGATGTTGCTCAGGGTCGTCCCTTTCCTCTTCAGAAACTGTGTTTACGCTGTGCTTTGTTTAACGCACCTTACGCCGCATCCCAAATCGCGATTTCAATCGGCGTTGGGTTGTAGGCATTGCAGGGATTGTTTAACTGCGGGCAATTAGAGACCAAAACAATCACGTTCATGTTGGCTTCAAGCTCAACATATTTGCCCGGCGCGCTGATGCCATCAGCAAAAGTCAACCCGCCTTCATCCGTCACAGGAACGTTCATGAAGAAGTTGATGTTGTGGCCGATGTCGCGCTTAGAAAGCCCAAACTCAGGGCGTTCTGAAACGGCGAGCAACCATGAATCTCTGCACGCGTGCATGCAGCGTTTCTCTGGGGCGTAACGCACCGTGTTGCTCTCTGTCGAGCAGGCACCACCGAGGGTGTCATGGCGGCCACAGGTATCCGCAACAATGCTAAGCATCGGCTGGTTTAAGTTCGACAGCAGCACAGATCCTGCCGTCAAATAGGCATTGCCCTGTTCACGCAACGTATCCATCGCGCTGTATCGCTCTTCGGGGTTATCCGCATTAAAGAACAAAGTATCTGCGGCTTGATTGCCTTCGAGGTCGGTGATCCGCACACGTTCGCCTTTTTTGACGACGTAAATGTAGTAATCCCCCGCCGCAACAATGTCTCTTTGCTTGGCGGTGTCGATGGAAAGTTCACTGTTTCTAATCATGACTGTCCTCCTTAACGCAGCGATGAGTCGCTGCTTTCAACGACGGATAGAACGGCTCTTCCCGCCGACGTGGGTTGATATTGACGGGTATTGATAAAGCCACGTCGGTTTTCATCACAGTGGTTTAAGCAAGGATCGTTTGCTTTCATAGGCTCCGATTTGAACATATCAATGTCCACCGGATTGCGCGGGTAGGCTTCGGCATCGTTCATGGGATGAGGGCACGTAGAAAACACCACTGTGGTGTCCATTTCAAAACGCAGTTCAATCACATCGCCCGCGTTGCTGTTGCCTCGAATAAAGCTCAATGCACCTTCATCCGTGGTGTGCACTTTTGAAAACAGATTGAGCGGCGCAGACATATCACGAAGGCCTAAGCCATATTTGGCCATTTCAACCAAGATGGCGTCATGGCCGTTTTGCAGCCAATCGTTTCGGTCGCGTTGATAATCTCGCTTGCCCCATTTCTTTGTGACGTGTGAAGCGGTGCTCAACCCGCCAACGCTGTCGATCCAGCCGGTATCGTCACGCACGATCGAGCAAAAAATCCGCCCCATGTCGGAGTACACACAGTTATTCGCCGTGAGCTTAAAGGTGTGCTGACACTTAAGCGTGTCTGGCAGATTAATGCGCTCTAGCAGGTTGCGCGGATTGAACATCAAGACACTGACATTCGCGCCACCGGACACGTCTCGAAACCGCAGACTAAACCCCGCAGGCACATCAATTGACCCATGCTGCCCGCCCGAATATCTGTGGTTAAACAGATCATGCAATTCCATAAAATCCCTCCTCTTTTTTGATTTTCTCTTGCTGTTCCTCTTGATGCTGCTTGGCTTGCAACGTCGCAAACACTGAATCATGCCCCGGTGCATTCAAACCAATATCAAACGTCACTTGTGACCCATAACGTTCTGGTTCTTGCGGATCGGTTCGAGGCTTATCAAACACCCACAAGCGCGAGCCCAATTTGAAGCCTTCATGCAGGTCGTGCGTGATCATGAAAATGGTGAGTTTCTGCTCGATCCAAATTTCATTGATCAGTTCATGCATGTCTTTTCGAATGCCCGGGTCCAATGCGCCAAACGGCTCATCAAGCAGCAAAATGCGCGGCTTTTTCATCAAGGCTTGTGCAATCGCGAGGCGCTGCTGCATACCGCCCGACATTTCAGCGGGATAACGGTTTGCGGCGTGTGATAAGCCCAAGCGTTCCAATTGCGCTTTGGCTTTGTCTTCCAGTGCTTTTCTGTCGCTTCCCCATACCTTTCCCCAAAGGCGTGACATCTCAAACTCATCAGCGATCATCACGTTTTCAAGGGCGGTTAAATGAGGAAAAACAGAGTACTTTTGGAAAACGATGCCGCGCTCAGGCCCCGGTTCTGAACTCAATGGTTTGCCATCAAGAAGCAGTTCACCGCGTGAAGGCGACTGGGTGCCGAGAAGCATGTTCAAGAAGGTTGATTTACCGCAACCTGACGTTCCCAAAATACTGATGAATTCGCCGGGCATCACCTTGATGCTGAGGCGCTCCAACACCACGTGGTCGCCGTATTCCTTCCACAGGTTTTTCGCTTCGATAATGGGCGTTTCTGGAGACTGACTCGATTCATTCATGATTTAGCTCCCTGCATCGCGTGAAACCATGGGTAGCGAGACGCGGAGATCTTCTGCAATGCCCAATCCATTAAAAAGGCCAAGATCGTAATCCACACCACGTAAGGCAGAATCACGTCCATGGCGAGATAGCGTCGAATTAAAAAAATGCGATACCCCAAGCCTTCAGTTGACGCGATCGCTTCTGCCGCAATAAGGAAAAGCCACGCGCTGCCCAACGTTAAGCGCACCGCTTCAATCAAACGCGGCATCACTTGTGGCAACACAACACGCACCAACAGCGTCCATGAGTTTGCCCCTAAGGTTTGTGCTTTTATGATTTGCTCTTCCGGCAGGCTTTCTGTGCGAAGTTGGAGATCGCGAATCATCATGGGTGTGATACCGATAATGATCAGCATGACTTTGGACAATTCCCCCAAGCCCAATGCAATGAAAAGAATGGGGAGGATCGCCATCGGCGGAATCAGCGAGAGCGCACGAACTACGGGTGATAACGGCGCACGAACGTAGGGAATCATCCCGTTTGCAACGCCGATCATCAGCGCCAACAACGCACTGATGCCGACCCCAAGGCAGAGCCTCTCTAGGCTCGCGAGCGTATCAACCCACAGAAGGTACTCCCCTGTGCGTCGACTCGGCTCGAAAGCCATCCTGTCAATGCCATCGGCAATGCTCGAAAAGGACGGAAGCAGCTTGTCATTTGGGTTCACTGCCAAGCGCGCATCTGATGCCACCATGTAGGCGGCAATCAGTAACACAAAGGGCAAACACGCTAACGCGATTCGCCCAAATTTGGACGGTGTTCGGTTGATAATTCGGGTCATCAGATCACCTTACAATTCGCCATCCGCCGCCATTTGCATAAACGACGCGTCAAATCTCAGCGTGATGTTGCTTTCATCACCGTAAACACCGGCTGGCGTTTCAATGCCAATAAAGCCTGCATCCGGTGCGCCTTCGCCAAGCAGTCCGTGTTTAAAGGAAAACTCCGCCACTTTCGCCATGGTGTCTTTTAGTGTTGCTGACTCCGTGAAGGCCACCGCTTCTGAAGGCTGGTAGAACATTTTGGTAGAGGCTAATTGGTCTTTGTAACCGGCCAGATCTGTGCCTGCCGACGCCGCCATGAAGTTCAATGCTTTCAGCCCCACTTCATCGTCTTGCAGCATTTGCCCCATGATCTCATACCATGCGCCCGTGAGTGCTTTACCCAGTTCAGGGAACTGCGACAGGATTTCGCTGTTCACGACCAATAAATCGATGATTTCGCCGGGGATTTGGGAAGAGTCAAACACCACATTGCTGTTCGGCATTTTGTTGATTTCTGCAAGCAGCGGGTTCCATGTGGTCACCGCCGTGACATCGTCAGTGACGAACGCTGACACCATGTCAGCATCTGCAGTATTCACCACGGTCACATCACGTTCAGTCATGTCAACGGTTTCTAAACCACGAGCAAGGAGGTAATGAGAGACACTCAATTCGACAAGGTTAACGCGTTGCCCTTTGATGTCCGCTAACGCACTGGCGTTTTTCAGCACCACACCGTCGTTACCGTTAGAAAAGTCACCCACGATAAGCGCGGTAGAATCGACACCACTGGCTGCAGGAATGGTCAGTGCGTCCATGTTTGTCATCACGACGGCGTCAAACGAGCCTGCTGTGTATTGGTTGATGGATTCGATGTAGTCATTGACTTGAACAACGTCGATTTCAATGCCGTATTTGTCCGCCCATTTATCAATGATGCCCGCGTTGTTGCCATAATCCCATGGCACCCAACCGACATAGATTGACCAAGCAAGACGAAAAGAAGGTTTCTCTGCCGCCCAGGTAGGCGCTGAAACGACAGAGAAACAAACAACAGCAAGGAGTAAACGTTTTGTTATATTACGGAGTGATGATGAGAATATTTTCATAGCTACCTCTACCTTGAGATTCACGCTATGCACCAATGTCATTGTGGGCATAAGCTTCGGATTTAAGACGCGGCCAAAGAGATATCAGTAAGACTCTCCCGGGCTTTTGTCCCTCCGTGTGACCTCTCACGAGGTTGATAACTCTCGGACCAGCCGCGAAATGCAAATTTGAAGTGTCATCCTTAACTCAACAAATTTAGGCAAACGCCGGAACCCTAGTTATCCATTGTCAAATTGTCTGTAGGTGTGGCGAGAATCCGCCACTTACCGATACATCTTTGGCACGCTACTGGATTACTTGCAGCAAACTCCTTGCCAGTTTTTCATGATGCTGATTTTATTGATAAATACACCAATAAAGAGATATTTCTCGCAATGTTTGCGCAATGGAGGTGCATGATTTGCACTGAAATGAAGAGATGAAGCAGATCTAAAAACGGCGCTGTCATACAGCGCCGTTTGTATTTTAATGATGCCAACAATGAGCCTGTTTACCCCACCGCTGAGAACTGCACCAGATACGTGGAGAGTGGCGGCCAGAAGGCAATGATCATCCACGCGACCATGAGTGCAAACAGATACGGCAGTACATACTTCACAATGGTGAAATACGGTATTCCCGTTATTCCGCTGGCAACGTACAGGTTCAAACCATAAGGCGGCGTGATAAAGCCAATCGCATCACCGACCAAGAAGATCACCGCAAAGTGGATAGGATCGACCCCTACGCTGTAAGCAATCGGCGCAAGGATGGGCGCAAGAATGATGGTATTTGGCAGGCTTTCTAACACCGTTCCCGCCAACAGCACCAGCATCATGCAGGCGATGAGCACAAAGGTAGGATCACCGATGGCAGACATCCAGCCACGCACAACTTCCCCTGCCCCTAACAGGGAAAGCAATTGCTGCATCACAACAGACACCGCAATCAAAGGCGCTAACATGCCCGTGATTTGCCCAGAGCGCAGTAAGATGTTTGGCAATTCACGGAGCTTGATTTGGCGGGTGATAAGTACACCGGCTATCAAACAAAACCCAACCGTTACGCCTGCAGCTTCTGTAGGAGAAAACGCGCCAGAGTATATTCCGTATATCACGATACCGATGGCGATTAAGCCAAGATAGGCTTTCAAACCGGTTTTCAGGATACGTTTTGGCTCTAACTTGATGAGGTTTCCCCATCCGTTTTTCTTACAAACGATGTAACACGCCAGCTGCATGGCGATCACCATGAGTAAGCCTGGCAACATGCCACCAACGAACAGGTCACTGATAGAGAGATCGAGCAAAAAGCCGTAAACGATAAAGATGATGCTCGGCGGAATGATGATCCCCACCGTGCCCCCTGCCGCAGCGGTGGCAGCAGCGAAACGTTCATCGTAATTGTTCTTTGCCATTTCAGGCTGCATGATGGAACCGATCGTCGCTGTTGTACCCGCATTCGAACCAGAAATGGCCGCGAACATGCCACATGCACCGATGGTCGCCATGCCCAAGCCGCCTCTCACCCATCCCAATATGGAATACGCGAAATCCGACATGCGTTTGGCAATGCCCGCTGCATTGATCAAATCCCCCGTCATGATGAACAACGGGAGTGCTAGTAAGCCGAAGAAATTTAAGCCTTCAAATAAGGTCACGCCAATGTTGGCGAGGGTAAAATCGATGACGAGGCTGCAACCCACAACCCAAAAGCCAATCACAAGAAAAATGGGTACGCCGACAATAAAAAGCAGTGTTACCCCGAGAGATATCAGCGTGATAAGTGTGCCGTCTTCCATATTCTGCTCCTAATCCAGTAATGACGCTTGAAGCACAAACGGCTCTTTACGCTGATATTGCTTAATGTCTTTGGCCAAATTTTGCAGCACGCGGATCACGATCAACACCCATGCAAGCGGTGTGGCAAGATAGAACCACCACTCCATCACATCATCGGTTCCCCCGACTATCGCGAAGTTGTCATAAGCGATATACGTTTGGTTGGTCGCGTGATAAATCACGATGCCCGCGAAGGCGATCCAAAGCACGGCATCTAACACCAAGCAATAGAATTGAAGACGATACGAGAGTCGCGCACGGATCTCAGTTAACGCCAAATGTGTGCGCTTTTTGATGTTGTACGAAGCGCCAAACCACGTCACCCAGAGGAAAAGTAGGACGGGGACGGTCGTGCTCCATGGCACTTGTTGGTTGAACAAAAACCGCCGAACAACCTCTACGAAAATAATGCCAGCCATACTTGAATAGGTGATCAAGATGATGACCTTTTCCGTGTTTTCATCTAACCATTTGAGCAAGGTTTGTAGCGGTTTCATGCTGACCTCACAGATCGTTGAGTAAAGACACGCACAGGTCTGTTTGCAGATGTGTTTTCACATCAGCAAACAGACGCTGCGCGACCATTTTTAGCTCGTCCACCAGCGTTGCGGTGGCACATTGACAGCGGAAGTATCGCGAGGGATCTCTCGTGCAATGTCGTAGATTTCTTGGTAGGTATCATGACCACCCGACCACTTGTTCAAGCGATCGCGCCATTGCTGCCAAGGTTCAGGGTTAAACTCTGGCGAACACATTTCCTCGGCTTTACGCAACTCAGCGTCAGACAATGTGGCAACACGGGTGTTGTTTTCTGCGAAAATGGTGTCCGGTCGTGGTGGGTTTGTTGCGCCGACAATGTCGGTAAGCGCCGCTTCATTCATGCCTTGCGTAAAGATTTGCGCGACATAGGCAGATTCCATCACGTCGTCTTGGAGATCAGATCCCAGCTTATCGAACACTGGCAAGCTCATTGCCGTATGCTCAGTACCCGAGAAGAATTTGAGATCAA
The DNA here is from genome assembly GCF_004120195.1 of Enterovibrio baiacu. GTDB lineage: Bacteria > Pseudomonadota > Gammaproteobacteria > Enterobacterales > Vibrionaceae > Enterovibrio > Enterovibrio baiacui. The sequence continues at coordinate 256,594 of NZ_SCHN01000005.1, forward strand.
CACACTGAGAAACAACAGGTGACATACCGGCATAAGCCACCGCACCCATCCACGTTTCAGCGCCGTCGATCAAGCCCTGCTTCAGGCCATCTAAGGTTTCTTCCCACGCAATCGGCACAGGGTTCAGGTTCATCAGTTGCATGGCAATTCGCCCCAACTGTGTGCCCGTGACACGGTTTTTCGTTCCCGCCAATTGATCGATAGAGGTGACGAGTGGCTTGTCTTGCCACTTAAGCCCTAGCTGAATGCCGCGCAGTTCACAGTGGGTAAACAAAAATTGCAGTTTATGACGCTGACGCAGTGGCTCTCTAAACAGGGCTTCGCTTTTCTTGCTGTAGAAAAAGTGAAACTGCGATGCGCGGGATGGGAACATGTAGGCGTAATCCAACACATTAAGATACGGCGCGCCCCCTGCGGAGTTTTGTGTTGATGCCGAATACATGTCGACAATGCCTTGCTGCGTCTTTTTCACACAGTTGGTTTGACCACAGATTTGGTTACTACCAATAAACTCAACGCGGATCGCGCCGTTTGTCCGTTGTTCAAGGTCTCTGGCGAAAAAAAGCTGTGCCGATTTTTGAATATCGAGGTTTTTCTCGTTAAAACCTGATGCCCCAAACTTGAGTTGGAACTTAGGCGGTGCTGAATAACGTTCCTTTTGCGTATTTTCGGCGGCTCTCGCCAGCGTGGATACGGTGGCTCCTGCTCCCAATGTCCCCGCGGCGATCAGGGTCGATGTCATCCCAAAATGGGCGGACACCTTCATAAAATCCCTTCTCGTGAGTATCTCCCGATTTTTGCTCATGCTCGCACTCCTTTGTGTTGGCTTTCGCTCAAACGTTTACGCTGGCATGCCGACATTTGCGATTTCAAACAGGGCGCTATGTGTTCACTCACTGCACTCTGAAATCCAAGCAATCCAACGTTCAGTCGATAAAATTGTTCCTTTTTCCTACTCACTCCCCCGCCATCAAAATGTTAATGATTGGTTAATTTTCGAACCAGAACATTCCATTTATGGCATAGAAAAACCAAAATTCAAGCCTTGACTATAAAAATCGAGATCATTAGTCTCATATTTCAATGTTTGAGATTTTGTGATTTCAGATGGTATTGAGCAAATTCCGCCTGCTTTTTACGGCATGGATAGACAGTGAGGGAGAGTGAAAAAGATGGGACTATCTTCAAATCATTACGATTTTATTGTTGTGGGTGCGGGCTCTGCGGGGTGTGTGCTTGCCAATCGTTTGTCCGAAAATCCTTCCATTCGCGTGTTATTGATCGAAGCAGGCGGCAAGGACAACAATCCCTGGTTGCATATTCCCGTCGGGTATTTCAAGACGATGCATAACCCAAAAACAGATTGGTGTTATGTCACTGAGCCTGATCCCGGTATTAATTCACGCCAACTTCAATGGCCACGAGGGAAAGTGCTCGGCGGATCAAGTGCGCTCAATGGTTTGTTGTATGTGCGCGGACAAGCGGAAGATTACGACCACTGGGCAGCATTGGGGAATCAAGGCTGGTCGTACAAAGAAATCCTGCCCTACTTCAAAAAATCAGAAGACCAAGAACGCGGATCAGATGATTTTCACGGGGTAGACGGCCCGCAAAAAGTCAGTGATTTACGCCTACGTCGCCCTATCGCAGACCATTTTATCAACGCTGCGATCAAGCTAGGTATCCCTTACAACCCTGATTGCAACGGTGAGGTTCAAGAGGGCGTTGGGTACTTCCAGCAAACGGCGCATAAAGGGTTTCGTTGGAGTACAGCAAAGTCTTTCTTACGCCCCGCTAAACATCGAGAAAACCTCGATATTCTCACCCAACACCATGTGTCGAAAGTGCTGTTTGATAACGACACTGCCATCGGTGTGGAAGTGCTCAAAGACAACAAAAAACAGAAGATCATGGCACATCGCGAAGTGATTTTAAGCGCGGGTGCCATTGGTTCGCCGCAGTTGCTTCAACTCTCAGGGATTGGCCCTGCTTCTCTGCTCAATGAGCTCAATATCCCTGTTTTACATGACCTGCCGGGCGTGGGTGAAAACTTGCAAGATCACCTGCAAGTAAGATTGGTGTTTAAAACCAGTGAACGTACGCTTAATGATGAATTAAACAGCCTTGTAAAACGCGCCATGGTGGGACTGCAATATCTCTTTACGCGCACTGGCCCTCTGACATTGGCCGCAAGCCAAGTGACTATTTTCACCCAATCTTCTTCCCATTTGACGCGGCCAGATATTCAATTTCATATGCAACCCCTTAGTGCCGATAAGCCCGGAGATGGCGTGCACCCTTTTTCTGCGTTTACTTCGTCCGTGTGTCAACTTCGCCCTTACAGCCGAGGAAACGTGAAAATCACGTCAACAGATCCACTCGCTCACCCCTCGATACAGCCTTGTTATCTTTCTGATGAACGCGACCAAGCCGTGATCATCAATGCCATAAAAGTGGCACGAAATATCGCGAATACACCGCCCCTTTCGGAGCACATACTCAGCGAATATGTACCGGGAGAAAAATACCAAACCGACGAAGAATTACTGGTGGCGGCGAGAGAGTACAGCCAAACCATTTACCACCCCACGAGCACGTGCAAAATGGGCATTGATGACATGTCGGTCGTGAACCCAAGACTGCAGGTTTATGGCGTGAAGAATTTACGTGTTGTGGATGCGTCGATCATGCCAGTGATTGCCTCAGGCAACACCAATGCACCCACCATTATGATCGCCGAAAAAGCATCAGAAATGATTTTGGAAGATAACCCTGTGTAATCTGAAGATTCGGACGCCTCTCACTCGCGGGAGGGAAACGGACTAAGCGTGCAATCGGCGATGCGAGCAAAAGAAATTGACCCAACATCGCCGTCGCCGTTTACTCGTCGATGATTCCAAACTCAGCCACTGCCAACCGCTGCGCAGCACGGCGCATGAGTGGCAAGTACTGCCTTAGTTCCTCTGTCGTTTTGCGGGCAGAAGGGGCATGCACGGCCACCGTAAATGCAACTCGGTTATCGTTGTTGATCACAGGCACAGCCAAGGCGACCATGTCATCAAGAAACTCACCAGTGTCCATGCCGACACCATCTTCGGCGATCTTCGCTAAATGGGTTTCCAATTGATCGATATCCGTGATGGTTTGTGCAGTTTCACGGGTGAGGTTCATGCTTTTGAGCAGACGTTTACGCGCTGACGCTTTCATGTCCGCAAGGAACAACTTGCCCGATGCGGTGCAATGCAACGGATAGTGCGCACCGACAGGCAAGTGAATGCGATACGGCCAGTTGGTCTCGACACGTTCTAAATACAGAATTTCATACCCATCCAGAATAGTCAGGTTACAGGTTTCCCCTATCTCATCTGAAAGCTCTTTAAGAATGGTGTAACGGTGCGCATTGATGGAGGAGTTCTTTAACGTGTCTCGAGCAAGACTGCGTAATCGTGGGCCGGCGGTAAAACGTTTCCCATCAAGCTCCCGTTGCAATAGCCCTTCCTCTTCAAGCTGCTGAGCGATGCGATGCACGGTTTGTTTTGGTAAATCTAGCTCTTCAGCCAGATAAACACTGGAGAGCGGTTTGTCGGCCTTCACTATTTTTTCTAGGATATGAAAGCCACGAATAAGCGTTGATTGTGTTTCCTTCATTCTACCCTTCCGTTTGTCGTTTGTTCTTTGTAGGAACGTGGAAAATGAAACATCAAAGTATCTTGATTTTATTAAGTACGAATCAAAACCGCCAACCAAATTCCATTTATTGAGACATTGAGTCCTGAATAGTCTTAATATTTATGTTTCGAAGCGGACATTACGCATCAATCAAGTTCTTCATCCACTTTCGAGAGCGGAGGCGATAGGTACAAGATCCCCATTTAAACACGGCTTCAAGGAAGAACATGGCAAATACCCATTGCGGTGGGAAGCCCAACCAAATCGCCCCAATGGCCGCGAGTGGTATGCCAAAGAACCATTGCGTGAACATGTCTTGATACAGGCAGAACTTCACGTCACCGCCCGCTCTGAGCACACCCACCACGAGCACGGTAGGCAATGATCTCAGCATATTGCCCACGCAGAGAATGCCAAAAAAGGTCTCGGTCAGCGCACGGGTTTCGCCTTCCAACGCAGTGAACAAATTTAGAATGGGAACACTGAATGTATATAAAACAATGGATGTCGTCATGGTCACGACAATCGCCACCACCACCAAGGTAATGGCTTGGTAATACACGGCATCAAACCGCTTAGCACCAAGTTGATTGCCAACGAGCACCCCCGACGCATTGGCGATGCCCACCAATAAACTTAATGAAATGGATTCAATCGGTGTCATCACAGACAGTGCAACCAAGCCCGCTTCTCCGGTTTGGCCCATGATTGCGGTATATGCGAACAACCCGCCCGCCCAAGCCAAGAAATTGAACGTGGTCGGCATCGAAAGAGAGAGGAAATGTCGAACACGGTCTTTGGTCATCACACTGACAACATCTGACATCTTGAAGGACAAGAGATGCGCTTTGAATCGCAGGTAAATACATAGTGCTAACGCTTCAATAATGCTCGCGGTAAGCGTACCAATAGCAGCACCTTGAATCCCCAAAGCAGGAAATCCCCAGTGACCAAAGATCAGTATCCAGTTAAACAGCACATTCAACACAATACCTAGCGCGCTGAACACAGTGCTCACCATGGGTTCATGCACCGATCGTAAACCTGCCGCCACGCTGCTGATGTATGCCAAGGACAACATACTGAAAGAAGTGATCATCAAGTAATCACTGCCCTGTGCGATAACCTGCTTCGAATCACTGGCCAGCATCATGATGTACTCAGGGAAAAGGGTAAACGTCGTGATAATTAAAAGTGCTGCAACAAGCGCGGTAGCCCAAGCCAACGCCACACTTTCGCGTACGCCCTTTTTGTTTCCCGCTCCCCAGTATTGCGCGGTAAGCAAAGCACCACCGGTGGTCACCCCGCCAATCAGAATCGTCACCACAAACAATGCACGGCTTGAAACACCGATGGCTGCAATGTCCGTTTCACTCAATTGTCCCATCATCATCACATCCACCAGCCCTTTACTGGCAAACAAAATACTTTGAAGCGTAATGGGTAGCGCTATGGTGAAGAGCTTTCGGAGGAAATCCCCCTTAGAATGCTGATAAATTTGAGAAAGTACCGTCAAGCGACCCCCGACATTAGAACAATTAGTCATCCAATATTGCGCAGACGTTCAATACACAGCGCACAGTTGTCCCTGCCAAACAAAGAGGTTTGCTGGCGAATAAATGCGTTTTAGATAGGAACGATATCAGACGAGTGATGGTCGCCCGTCTTGTATGAATGTGTTACGAGCACCACGCGGTATGTGAGACGACCAAACTCCGCGCGTAAAAGGAGAAAGGCATCGTTACTTCACTCGGAGTATGCAGTGCTCGGCATTCCCGACAGTAAAATTAATAGATTGAGAGAGCTTGAGTTGGTTGAGTTCATCGATCATGTACTCAGAGTAGTTTTGGCGTCTCATCCATTGCATGGGTTCAGAAAAGCTGTCTTCGCTGACAACAAAGGCTTCATTTTTTAACGTGCTTTCTCGCACATTTACAATCCACATTCTCTCTCTAAACTCGCTGGATTGTTTCAATTTTCCAGCCAATTTCTGATTCATGGATCGGAAGAAGTGTCTTACCGTCATGCGTCTCTCCTAAGAATGAACTTACTCATGATGCTCAATGCCATGCAACATTTATCTTGGCATTTTCATCAACACTTCTACAGAATAAATACCCTGCATTTTGTTTCAAACAGTAAATTTTGGAGACGAGATATGGACACATCAATGGCGACATTTCGACCGCTCAATCTCATCAATAGACGCTATGGAAGCCCCATGGTTGGTCACATTTCGTACACAGCGTTTGCGACTGCTCTATACATTAGGTTGTCGGCTTTTCAGAGACCGATTTGTTTAATTTTTGGAAAAGCCAGCCCAACCCAATCAACGAGGCCCCTAAACCAAGGAAACTGATCGCGCGCCAGAAACCGTCCAAAGAACTGACATCCCACAAGAACACTTTCACCGCGACGAGCGCAAGTAACACAAGACCCACACGCTGTGCATGCAATGCTTGACGTGTAACGCCGACCCACGTCAGAGAGCCACCCACCACGAGACCCGCAACTGAATAACTGAACAGCTCCGCCATACTGGTGGAATTGAAGATAGTCATGGACGATGGTTGCCAGAAATGGCGTATCGACATGCCCAACCAAATCCCTGCCAAGGCGAGCCCTGCCCCTGCGTAAATGCGCACAGGGATCCGTAACGCACTCAAGCGGTAAAAATACGCACCAAACAACACAGCAGCAGGCATTAACCAACCCAACGTCAGCATGTTAAATACTGGCCATTCACTGGCTGATACGTGATCATGAATCAATGGTGATTCCAGCGTGTTGAGTAGCACTTCAAACGCGACGAACGCCATTAACAGTAAGTAGCCATACCCGCGATACACCAGCGAGAGCTTATCGGCAAATTGGCTGCGATAGCCATAAACCAAGGCCATCACGAGTGCTTGGTTGGCGTACACAATGGAAGACGTAAAATCGATGTCGGTGACATACCCGTAACTGCCTGTCAGCCAATAGTTGGTTTGGGTGAACAAGGCCACAAGAAACACATGCAAGAATGCCCCTTCAAACCAGCTAGCAATGTCTGATTGTGTATTGCGCAGTACGACCCTTGCGTATGCCAACAGCGCTAACGACGGCAAGTAGCTGAGAAGCACCCAGCTCCAATCGCCCCCATCTTGTGGCTGCCAATCTGGAATGAATGGCAAGAGTGTAAGGCGCACCACCAGCAAGCTCATTGCGACTTTTATGGCCCAATAGGCAGGACGGAAAAGGCCATATTGCGCTTGTAACGCCATCACCGCCACTTGCGCGGAAATCGCAAACGTCAATGTCGCATCATCAAACCAAACGAACGACAGCGCCAAGACCATGCCATGAACACAGGCTGACACATCAGCCGTTAACGCGGATAGTCTCAGGCCGATTTGCACATACAGACCTGCGACCAAAGCGGTGAACATGCTCCAGAAGACCAATTGTTCTGGCATATACACATCCACATACCCCAGCGTGAGTACAGTCATGGCAGGTGCAAGAACAATCAATAGAATGCGCGATGGAAGAGAACGATCACCGCCTAAATACTGAGCTGCTGTGCGTAAGGCAACCAGCACGGTACTGACCCCTAGGCACATCAAAATCTCTCGAGCAGACAACCACCATTCAAACACCTTCATGCCAAAAGACAGCATCAACAATGACACCGCGACGACCACAGACACACCTTGAAAGACCCTTGGTGCAATGCCTTTTCTAAGTGCTGGAAGCCACAGCGTAACGATGAGAAATCCATAGAGATAAAGCATCTCAATGCCAGACATGGCATCAAATTGCTCTGTTGACCAAAACAGCAACAACACCATCGCTATCGACATGACAACAGGATGATGGGTTAGTGCGGTTTGGCCATGGCGATAACGGACATCAAGCAACCAACCCAAACGCGGCACGGCAAACAACACATAAAGCGTGAAGGTCAGGAAGACGGACAGCCACACAAACAGCTGTGTTTGCGGCACGGCTTCAATCAATATCACCATCCAAAGCACATGCGGCACAGCAATACTGAGGGCTAACCACGCATGCTTTACGCGTTGCATCAATACGGTTCCCGCCAGCGTAATCGCCGCGATATAGCCGCCCAGTAGGAAGTAATTCGGATCGGTACCGCCAATCCAAAACGGCGCGGAATAACCCCCAACCAGCCCTAGCACGGCCATTAAAGGGCCTTGACGTAATGATAAAGCAAGGCTCGAAAACGCTGCGGTGGCGAGGATCACTAAGGAGGTGGTGGGGGCGAGCATTTGATAAACGACAAATGCGAAGATCACGGTGCAATAGATGCCCGTTAACCCAGTGCCTGTAATGGCAGCAGGCACATAAGAAAAACCTGACGACCGCTTACTTCGGGTTGCGTCTTTCTGCTCTCTGCGGTGAAACCATTCCCCCAAGGCGACAGTCAATGCGGAAAGCGCAAAGGCGATAGCGACACGCATAATGGGTGAAAACTCGATGCGGCTACCGATGACTTGAACCAAGTATCCACCGCCGATGAGCATCGCAATCGCACCCACCCAGACCAGCCAGTTCTCTTTAAAACTCGAGACCAGTTTTCTCAGCCCACGGTCAAAGACAGTATCAAGATCATCATTGGTACGTGTGGGTGTTCGACCGTGTGAACTTTTAGCAGCATCAGAAGCGGGAGAATGAGTTTCAGATTGTGCAGAAGGTGTAGCGACGGATGGCTGAACCACAGGCGTTGCATTGATTGTCGCGCTTTTAACGGCGAGATAATGGGAAGGCGTCGTATGTCTTACTGGCGTGGTCGTTGATGAATCAACTTGCTCGTCGTTTAACGATTCATCGGTCGCCTTATCACTCCTTTCCGCGATAGCAGATTCAGGGTTGGTGGCACTCGAAGGCTGTAAATTTGAATGAGAAGCGCTTGTTTGCGTTGCGCTTGGGCGGACGGTTGCTGATTGATGCTCTCTTGGTTGAGAAGCGCTGACAGGCGCATACCCAGATTCAGATAAAGTAGCATCGTGTAGCGCCGCTTTAAGATCTGACAGTTCCTTTTCCAGTCTAAACGTACGGTTTGACGCCTTTATCGCGACAAATATGGCAACGGCTGCCAAGACAAACGAAACAAACGTTAACAACGACCTTCTCCCTAAAGCACCTTCCCTTGCAAACAGGCGATATGCTATCGCAAAAGGAGGCGGCATTTCCGAAACAGCAGAAGGCTTTTTCTATCAGTATCAATAAGTTTACAAACCTGAGGGACATTCCGCAGTTTTCTGCAAACTTTCCAGCCACACCGTCATTGTGATACGCCTTAAGCGCGCCCTACCTGCTTGCTCATTCGAAAATACGGAATCTCACCTTTATAGAACCGCTCGCCTTCCGCTTGCATGCCAAACCTATGATAGAGACCCATGGCCGTTTCTCTCGCGTCACACCAAAAGGTGCTGACGCCTTCCTGTTTCATGTCAGCCAGTATTCTTTTCAACATGGCCGAACCAATTCCCTTCCCTTGATGCGCGTTTGAGGTGGCGAACTTTCTCAGGCGTGCTGTCCTCTCGTGAGCGTGGTTGGGTTCAGAAGAAAAATGTATCGACGCCACACAAACGATCTCGCCTTCTAGAAATGCGCCGTAGTGCAAAGCGTCTTCATCGCCTTCCACTTTCGAAAATGCAGGCGGTTCATTCGGCCAAAGCACGTGATGGCGTAAAGGAAGTGTTTCTTGCCAACGGATTGGTTTGATTTCCATGTCTGATTTACCCCAGCAATCCCTCATAGTGTGATCAATATGGCTGAAATATGTAATGGAAACAACACCATATTGACCATGCCGTCAATACGTCTTTTCCCAAACAGTCGTTCACCGCAAAAATATGAACATACACACTTATGGCGCATGTTATTTCGCTGGATTTCAGAAAGTTAGGTGATAATCTCGCTGCATCAAACACGCTGTCGGGCGTACCCTACAACTGGTGCCGATACCACCAAATGCCCGACAGCACCCCTCTCCAAATTGCCCAATCTTATCGAGGCCACCATGGACGTTAAGTTTTTCGAAGACAACGCTGATCGCTCTCATGTACTTGATGTACTCACTCAGCTTCGCCCACACTTTTCGCAAGACGCACTCGCCGCACAAATCACAAGACAACAGAAAAGTGGCTATCAACTCGCCTACGTGAAGTCAGACAACATTGTACTGGCAGTTGTGGGTTTTGAAATGCGTGAAAATCTTGCCTGGGGCAAGCATATTTATATCGATGATTTGGTGACAAACGAAAACCATCGCTCGCAAGGGGTGGGAAAAGCATTGATGGAATGGTTGAAAAACCACGCAGCAGAACACGACTGCAAACAAATTCACGTTGATTCAGAAATCCAACGCTTCAAAGCACACATTTTCTATCAGCGAGAAGATTTTAAAACCATCGCGCACCATTTTGTGTTTGCGTGAGAAGCGGGAAAAGCAAGAGAGCTTGATGAGTTTGCGAGGTAGCGGCGAGACGCTTAAACAAACTCATCAATGCTGCGAAGATGACGACGATCTGCCGATGCTCGGCGATCATAACCCGCATATTTACGGCGTTGCTTGCGTCGTTCAGACGGACGGCGTCGCTCCATGACGTAAACGCCATCGATGACTTTTGTCTCCAATACTGCATCTGCGTTGTCATTCGGACGATAACGTTTCAGCTTCATGGTCTGCCCTTCGATTCTCCAATATTTCTACATTCAATTCGTGCATCAACCACCACCAAAAAACCATGATGGTTTTTGGGGTTCTTCTGCCATTACGTATTAGAACGGCAGCATCAGAGAATATTTACAGCCTCTTTGCGCTTTTCGCCACGTTCAACACGATTAATGCGCAAAACTCTCATTTATGTGACAGTTTGTGGTTAAGAAACCCTCAGTGACCCAAACCAATCTTACTCGCATCACTGCCTCCAAACGCCTGAAAGGGGCGCAAGCCAAATAGCGGCATGATGGAGTAAATGTGGTCAAAAATATCTGCTTGCACCCCTTCGTAAAACACCCAATCTGTGCTGTTCGTAAACGCATAAATTTGTAGAGGCAGCCCCTCAGCCGTCGGCGCCAGTTGGCGAACCATAAACAGCATGTAAGGATGAATGTCTTTGTGGGAACGAAGGTATGTCGTCAAATAGGCGCGAAAAACACCGATATTGGTCATGTGGCGAGTGTTAGCAACGTGCGGAATGTCATCGATGTTTTCGTTAAATTCATTGATCTCTTTGGTTCGCTCGAAAAGGTATTCCCGAAGAATGCGGATCTCTTTCAGCGATTCAATCTCTGCATCTTCCATAAAGCGAATCGAGGTTTGATCGATGTTTATCGCGCGCATGATCCGACGCCCACCCGAGTCAGACATGCCCTGCCAATTGATGAACGCGTTTTGCACCAAGGCATAAGCCGGCAACATCGACACAGTATTGTCAAAGTTACGCACCTTAACGGTTGTGAGCGAGATTTCTTCTACCGAGCCATTCGCGCCAAAGTCATCCATCTCAATCCAGTCGTTCAAACTCACCATGCGGTTTGCTGACAGCTGGATCCCTGCCACAAACCCTAAAATAGTGTCCTTGAACACCAACATCACCAAACCCGTGGCCACACCTAAACCACTCAAGAAGATGATGGGCGATTCATCAGCCAATATGGAGATAGACACCACTATCCCAACAAAAAACAGGAACAGTTTAATTAACTGCACAAAGCTCTTTATGGGCATTCTTCGCGTGATGCCTTTGGCTGTGGCGATGTCATTGAGTGCATCTAGCAGCGCAAAAATCGTCCAAATGAACATCACTAACACCATCACACTTAAAATACGGTCAACGACAGTTGCCACCAGCGGATGCTGACTAATGATGGGGGGAACGAGGAGCTCTAAAATCATGAGCGGCACGAGGAGCGCGATTTTCTCCAGCACCTCATGCTTTGCTAAGTTTGAGCCCCAAATTTCGTTGGTTCGGCTCAGCACAATGTTCACAGAACGCACGATCACGCGATGCACAACCAAATAGCTGATGAGCGCAACGCCAATTGCAGCGACGATAAAAATCAATGTCGGCTCATTGCCATAGGGATCACTGTTTAAACCCATTGCAGCCAGTTTTTCAGCCACATACTCTCGAACAGAATGATCTAGCATTATTGCGCTCCCTCACGGCATACCCCACAAAGCCTACTAGGCTTCACCGCGACGCAATGAGGCAATATTGATACAGTGACGCACCCTCTCTAATATCGTAAATAGTTCTCATTTGTTTTAATGCTTCAACAAAATCAATCGCCTTTCTGTGATAGCGTGGGAAACAGATTAAGGACATAAGGAAAATGAGCATGGATTTTCGCCGTCGTAGGCTATTGCAAGCCGGTGCCGCGGTTTCTTCTTACTTTGCGCTGCCGACACTTTCGATCGCGAACGCACGCAAAAATGACAAAGAAGGTTGGATTTATGAACTGACGGCGGAAGAAACAACGGCAGAAGTCGTAGAGGGTTTCCAAACCGATGTTCTGGGGTTTGATGGCCAAATCCCTGCGCCAACGCTACGTTGCCGACAGAGCGAGCCTGTCACCATCATTTTCACTAACAAGCTCAAAGAACCCACCACTATCCATTGGCATGGCCTGCGCATTCCCTTCGAGATGGACGGTGTGCCGTTTCTCAGCCAGCCCCCCATCATGCCGGGTGAAACCTTTGTGTATAGTTTTACCCCGCCAGATGCGGGCACTTTTTGGTATCACCCTCACGTTAATAGCGTGGTGCAACTGGGCAAAGGATTGGTAGGCGCAATCATCGTGGAAGAAGCCGAGCCTGTGGTGTTCGAAGAAGAACATACGCTCATTCTCAAACACTGGCACCTCGACCAGCAAGGCCAATGGAAACAACTTATGATCCCGCGTTATAGCGCGAGAATGGGTACGCCCGGTGAATGGGGAACCGTTAACGGCAAGCACGAACCTGTCTATTCATTGAAAGAAAATGCCACAACCCGATTGCGCATTGCCAACGTGGATAACACGCTTACGTATCCCATCGCCGTAAAAGGTGCAGAAGCCTGGGTGGTGGCCATTGATGGTAATCCAATCAAAACACCTTACCCTCTTGAGCAACATAAAATCAGCCCGGGAATGCGCGTAGATCTTGCCTTACACGCGCCAAAGCAAGGCGAAAAAGTCTACGTGCAATACATGAAAGGCCGCTTTCCCTTCCCACTGTGCACGTTTGAATCTGTCGCTTCCGAGATTTCCTCCCCTGCACCACTGCCAGCTCTGCCCTTGAATCCTTTGCCTGATCTAGATTTAAAGAACGCGACAGAAATTGATTTCGTGTTTGAGTGGGAAGGTGCGATTTCGCCGACCAAGAAAAACGGCAAGGTCGATACCAAGTTTTGGCTGATGAACAAACGCGCATGGGAAGGCATGAGCAAAGCGTCCATTCCCGCGCCACTTGCGACGTTGGAGCTAGGAAAGACGTACATTTTCGATTTGAAAAACGTCACGCAATATCACCACCCTATCCACCTTCACGGCCATACCTTTACCGTGTTGGAACTCGACAGCAAAAAACTGGATGAGCCGTTCCATACTGATACTGTGTTACTGGGAAAGAATGGCAGCGCGAAAGCGGCATTTGTTGCGGACAATCCTGGAAAGTGGATGTATCACTGCCACGTGATTGAACACATGAAAACCGGACTTATGGGGTACATAGACGTTGTCTAACGCAATGGCACAGATAGCGAAACGCATAGAGAGTTTGATGTGAAAAACGTCGGCATTTTACTCTGTCTGATTTTTGCCGCCATGCTCGGTGCCTTCTGGCTGTTAGGCTCCAAGCTTTCATCGCCAGCAAATCAAACGGTGCATCTCCCAGCGGATGCGCCAACGGCGGAAAACGTCACGATTGAAACCATCAGCGCGTGGTATTTTCCTGTAGAGGCCCGTAAAGCCTGCGTGTTGCTTTTACACGGGAATCGCGGTTCAAAGCGTGACATGGTAGAACGCGCCAAGGCTGTAAAGCACCTCAATGCGCCAGTGCTCTTCATACAAGGTGACAAGGACAAAAGAACTTTCTTATACGAAGCCCTTATGCTTTTTGACAATGCGCCCGAACCGAAATACCTCAATGTGATGGAAGGTGCTGCACATGTCGATTTACATAGTTTCAATACCGATCAATACGAAACCACTGTGCTGTCATTTCTTGCTGAGCACCTCGACCCGCCCCCGCAAAAAAGGAGTTCGCTGTGATTAAAAAGTACGGTTTTATCGTAAAAGGTGAAAACTACACGCCAGATACCCACCACAGCACATTGGATTCGGGCTTTTTCTTTACCAAGGTTGTGGGCGTTTCAACAGATGAAGAAGCCATTGCCGCAGTGCGTGATTTTGTCGAATCTGGCATAGAGGTGATCGAACTGTGTGGCGGGTTTGGAAAAGAAAGTGCAGAACGCCTGATCGCAACGATAAACACACATGTGCCGATTGGCTATGTCATCTTTAACGATACAGAACAACAAAAGCTGACATCGTTTCTCTCATCCCCCTCTGCTTAACCTCTAACCCATTGTCATTTGGTGAAAAAACACCCTAACCCACCAGATAATTAGTCATGCCTTAAGAGCAATATCCAAATTGACAAAACGCTGACAAAAGTGATGAATCTTCGGGGATTTCGTTGTGATAGATTCCCGCCGCTCATTAAGCAGCATCACTTTTTAAGGCTTATAAAATGAAACGATATGCTTTTCTTTCAATGGTAACTTTTGCCTTGTTTGGCTGTGGTGGCAGCGATGGCGGAAGTGATTCATCAGCACAAGCTGCGCCTTCTGCGATTGAAGGAACCATTGATAGCGTGTCTAAAACGACAGTGACCGTCAATGGCTACGAATACCAAGCGACGTCTGCCTCTTTTCAGGGCCAAACGTTTGCTCAAGACATGCTGACACTCGAACCCAACATGATGGTAAAAGTCAGTAATCAATCTCGCGCAACCAACGGCAGTGTGGAGCTTGAACCAACCTTTATTGGTCAAATTGAAAACATTAACCGTTTAAACAGTACCTTCTCGGTTGCTGGCGTTAGCCTCAAGTTCCCACGTCTTTCGACTCACATCGTCAACGGCGACTGGGTAATGGTTTCGTCGATGCCAACCGCTAACGCGGGTTACAAAGTGTTGTCTGTGGTGAAATTTGCACAAGACCCGAGCATTGGTGGAACAATTGTTGAAGGCTATGTTTCTTCGATAGCTGAAAATTCGTCATTCAAAATCGGAAAATCACTGACAGTTTGGTTTGACCCTCGCATCGTTTCAGGTGAGAAAAGCCTAGAAAACGGAATGTGGGTAGAAGTGTTGGGTCAATACAATGAGTTTGAAGGGTCGATAACTGCAGAAAATATCACTATCGAAACCTACGATGACTTCCCAAATGACGGCGAGATCGAAGGTATCGTGACTTGGGTTGCTAACGATAAACGCGAATTCGAACTGAACTATCGTGGTCGTATTGCTGTACGCTCAACCACTGAGTTTGATGATGGCAACAAAAACAACCTTGTAGCAGGTGCGTTGGTCGAAGTAGAGATCGGCAAACAAGGCAACGCGGTGTACGCCAAAGAAATCGAATTTGAAGACGATTTTGATTTTGATTTTGATTTTGATTTTGATATCGATTGGGATCAATTCGAGTTTGAAGAACAAGGCTTCGTTACTGACATTGATAGCGACACCCTTTCGTTTACCATCAATGGCAAAGCCATCGTGACTGATGCTAATACCGAATACGAAGACCGCATTGATTTCGATAATTTAAGCGGTGAATGTGTCGAAGTTGAAGGCATCATCATCGACGGTAAACACATCGCTCGCGAGATCTCACTAGAAGATGACTGCGACGATTAATTTACCTTACGTATCTGCGTAGATAAAAATAACCCGCCTTTATGGCGGGTTATTTGTTTCAACTTACTGATTTTCTACTTCTTTCGTTAACGCAGAAAGCAATATAGGGTCATTGAGGAAGTTTCTAAGAAGTTTCTTAACCGCCTCTTGGTAGCCTAGCTGCGAATTTGTAATAGCAATCGCTCCCATGAAGGAGGAATCCCACTCGTGATGAATAGAATGTATCCTATCATAGATTTTCTCACCTTGAGCGTTAACCTCGAAATTGGCAGAGAGATCTGCAGTTCCAATATTAATACCTGATGCGTCTACATCATTTTCCAATAGAACAGCGCTCACGACCACATCACTGTTTTCGTTCCAAAGAGATGCGATTTTCAATTCTTCTTCCAGCCCTTTTCTCAGATACTCGGAGAACGAATTTTTATAGGGTGAGACCAAATTTGAAGCTCTTAGACTGATTTTATTCAAAGAAGGCTTTACCATCGTAAAATGGCCAGTTTTCATATCTACATTTTCTGCTCCTCTAATATCATTACCGGCAAGAAGACCAGCCTGATACGGTGGCGCCATTACAGAACAGCCAGAAACTGAAGCAACAATAAAAAGTAGGGTAAAAAATCGTTTAATATTCATTTAACTCTCCATTACTGCTTAAATTGAGGAGATGCTGCAATTTCCATCAGCATTTTCTTGTACGCATCTTCTGTCGCTCGACGGGCAGATAAAGAAAAATCATGTTTGAATTCATCAAATTCTGCATTCCCAACCGATTTAACCGTTTTACTCCATACATTTGCACCAGAAGCATCAACAGCGGTACAGGTTAGCTCGTAGGTAAAACTGGTCGGTGGCCATGTAAATGGACTGCTTGAAGAAGAATCCGTTTTCATATCAGTCTTAAATATATAACTGATACCATTGTCAGCGATATAAGCTTTATCATTGATATCTTTTAGTGAATACACTTTTTTAAACACTTTCGATAGCATGACATTTAGTGCAACTTCAGTATCAGCATAAGGCTTGTATGATACCTTGTCGCCGCCACCTCCAGGGGTTGTGACCTTCTTATTTTTGTCTTCGCTAGAAATATAATACGCGACATTTTTATCTACTTTTTCGCCAACATCTACGGAATTCATACTTGTCACTGGGGG
Organism: Enterovibrio baiacu; assembly: GCF_004120195.1. Classification (GTDB taxonomy): domain Bacteria; phylum Pseudomonadota; class Gammaproteobacteria; order Enterobacterales; family Vibrionaceae; genus Enterovibrio; species Enterovibrio baiacui. The sequence goes on from NZ_SCHN01000005.1 coordinate 273,343, forward strand.
TGTAATATTTATCGCGTGAGAACACCCTCCTAGAAACGAGAAAATCACGAGAGTGCCAACTAATTTCAAGTATCCTTTCATGATACTTACTCCTTCATTTGAATAGTTACCTTTTATATTTTTATTATTAGCAACACCAAAATTGGAAACCTTCCTAAAAAAGGATTCCCAACCCAATAGCAGGTGATGCTAAACAGTAACTCACCTCACGGTATGAATGAGCATTCATAACAATAAAAGTGTCATTACCAACTTTTAAGCTAACCCTTTGAAGCGTCATAAAATGATTCGTTTATGGGACATGTAAAGAATACAGCCAGCATAGATCAAATAATTGAATAAAACCCTCGCACATTAAGTGCACCTAGGGAGGGGCGTATTAATCACACCAATCACAAAAGGTAGCGATAAGTATTATTCAAAGATAGAAACATCATCATCCAACACAAATTTTTCAATCACAAAAGAGACTGATCTTTTTTATTTTGGAATGTCTTAAATAATAACCCGCCTCTATGGCGGGTTATTTGTTTATAGCGGTTGATACCCTAACAATCTGACTTTCGTTTTTTGGGTACTTTTGGCGGGAGCGAAAGGACAAAGGTGGCGCAGGTTTCTACCCACACTTGCAATTCGTGATCTTCTCCGGTGCCTTCAGGGGCGACATACACCATGCCTTTTAGGGCTTTACCCGTAAAATCCATTTCACTGGCAAAGGGCTTTTCCAAACAGGCTTGATAATTATCTGGCCCGACACGCCCCATGAAGGTTTCACCGACGATTCCACAGCACATGTGATTATTCAGCATGAAACAGAGCCCGCCGAACATTTTCTTTTCCTCAACGTTCTCTCGGTTTTGAAAACACTCACGTATTCTCTCCGCTAACCCTTCGTCATATGCCATGGGCATCCCCGCTTACCGTCATGAAAGTCACGTGCTTAGAATTTACCGCTGTTCGCCAATTCTTCTGCAGCGGGAACGGGTTCTGAGGCATCCCAATGTTCCGCTATCTTGCCATTTTCCAGACGGAACAAATCCGTTTGGGCGTATTCTTGGCCATCCACCGCAGTGCGGCTTAGCGTTGCCACAAAGTCACCGCAGCCAATCAACAACACGATCTCTTGATACCAAAGTGCACGCTCAGACGATGTCAGCATGCCTACTAGCGCATCACGACCATCAGCGATATCCACGCTGTGTTGGATATAATCCTGAGCGATATACTCGTCAGCTTTACCAAGGTTGCCATTTGGCATCAGCAAATCTTCAATCATCGCACGCACCAGCGCTTTGTTTGTCGCCGTGTCGTCGGTGTCAGTAATCTCCGTTGCACCGTCAACCTGAGTGCGCCCTGATGCAGTTTCACCCACGTATTCTGCAATCACATCCCAATGCTCAATGATCTTGTCTTTCTCGTCGGTATCAAAGAAATCCATCGTCACCCATTGTGACTCGCCGTGATTCAGACTTTGATAAACATGCACAAACGCGTACTGCCCATCTTCAAATCCACGAACAACCTCAATGTGTCGAATGGGATTTCGTTCAAGGAAAGGTTCAAAGAATTCGATAAAACCCGCGGTACCATCTTTCACACCTGTTGAGTGCTGGGTATAGCGATCACCGGTATATTTTTCAACGGCCTGACGCGCATGACCGTCCCTGATCCCTTCCATGTAGAGCGCTTTTGCATTTTCGAGTTTCTGGTTCATTCAACACATCCTGAGGTTTTATTGTCTGTAGATGTTTACATAGCGCTAAGCACCAGCGTGTCCGCCCCTAAAAGGGCATAGACAACTACGGCGCAGGTTTGTGAAATTCAATCACGTTGCCGTCAGGATCTCGTATAAAGAAGAATTCTGTACCATCAGGTAAATTGATGGTTTCAGTGATTGGAATATTGTGGTCGGCCAGCGTGTTTTTCACACCTTCTACATCGGTAATTTCTAATGCAAAGTGGGTAAACCCAGTGTGTTTGACTGGCATATCCGAAAGGATATTTTTTTCAGACGCATCGTCAGACGCATTGAGAATGAAGTTGATGTTAATTCCAGCGGGGTGCTCCATCACAGCGACGGGCTCAGGTCCAATAGGCCCGACGATAAAAACAAACCCCAGCTTTTCATAAAACTCACGCGTGATACCCAGATCACGAACGCGCAGCCCTGCATGGTTTATGCGTGTTATTTCTTTCATGTTATCTCCGCACTTCTTTCACAATGAATGCCCCTGCTACAACTCGCGAAGCAGGCATCATTATCTATTAGCGATCGCTAACTTTCTGTTTAGTCTGTGAGAGTAAACCGTTAAAAAGGGAAATAAACAAAAACGCACCGAAACGGTGTGCTTGAAAAAGAGAAATGATGTCTACTCAGTGTGTTCAACGAAACACTGACAACGAGGTCTCCAAAATACGTTTTACATTGGTGCTATCTTCCCCTCTTGCTAGTTGTGCAAGAGCGCTCGTCAATTGCGCATCAATATACTCAGCGGCAAACGCAGGTGACATTTCAGAACGGAAACTTCCGTTATCTTTACAACCTTGAATCCACCTTTCATACATTCCCAGAATCTCTTTATGGGATTTCACTATCTGTGACTGGGTCTCTTGCCCTAGCGACATCCTAGATTCACGCATCTTTACCATCAAACACCCTTTAGGAACCTGTTGTTCAGATGGATCTTCCGCAATGAACGTCACCAATTCATCCAATACCTGATGAAATGGGCGTTCACTTTGAAGTATTTCCAACAGTGGTATGAGCACGCCCTGTAGATAGGCAAGGAGCACCGCTGTCATCAAGCCATCTTCGTTACCAAACTCACGGTATAAACCAGGTTTAGACACATTGGCTTGCCGACAGATTTCGTTTATCGACACATCACGCGTGCCGCTTTGCCAATAAGCAAGCATCGCAATCTCAAGGATATGATTCCTATTTAACGTTTTTGGTCGGCCTCTCGGCGCTTTAACTGAATCTAGACTCATTAATAAGTACCAACTGGTATTTAATGTTGACATGACGTTTTTGATTACTTAATGTACCGCATGGTACTTAAATAAACAATCAATGAGGAAGCGTAACATGTCGCACAACACAAGAGAGAGAGTTTTAGTCACGGGGATATCAGGTTTTATCGGATTGCATTGCGCCAAAGAACTTTTAAATCAGGGGTTTGAGGTACGTGGGTCAATTCGTGACATGAAGAAAGCTGACGAAGTGCTGATTACACTTGCGGCAGCCTCCGTTGATACTCGACACCTTACGTTTGTGCAACTCGACCTCACATCAGACAAAGGCTGGAACGAGGCTGCTGAAGGGTGTGATTACATCATGCATATTGCGTCGCCCTTCACCATCGCGAACCCAAAAACAGAAGAAGAAATGATCACACCCGCCGTTGAAGGATCCCTACGCGCGCTGCGTGCAGGTGAACACGCGGGCGTAAAACGCATCGTTTTGACGAGTTCAATCGTGGCAATGATGGGCAGCATGAAAACAGGCACATTCGGCCCAGGTGACTGGACGGACGCTAACTCAAGTCAAATCAGTACCTACACAAAAAGCAAAACCCTTGCAGAACGCGCGGCGTGGGAATTCATAAACAACCTACCTGATTCCAATACAATGGAATTTGTCACCGTGAACCCAGGGGGGGTTTTTGGTCCTCCATTGGGCACAAACATCACGGGTCAAACAATGGCCATTGTTGATCAAATGTTGAACGGCAAGCTCCCTCTTGTACCAAATATCGCTTTTCCAATGGTGGATGTTCGTGATCTCGCCGTGCTCCATGTTCAAGCCATGCTCACCCCCAAGGCTAACGGCAAGCGCATTTTAGCGGCAGGCTCAGCGCCAAGTAGTTTTGCGGAAATGGCGCAAATATTAAAAGACGAAGGTTATAAAGGACCGAGCACGCGCATCGCGCCAAATTTCTTCCTTCGGTTTATGTCATTGTTCGATCGAGAAGCAAAGGGCATGTTGGGAATGCTAGGCATGAACTTAAGTGCAGATAATGCAGCAACGCGTTCGCTGTTTGATTGGACGCCTCGTTCAGTAAAACAATCCATCCAAGATACCGCTAAAACCGTATCGTTAATTCAAAGCGAATAAACACCGTATTCTCTTCGATGTTAGCGCACTAACAAGGCGGAGCATTTGCCAACAAGCAGGTGCGCTCGCCTTTTAATGTGCATGCATTTAGAGATGATCACGTCAGCTGCATAGAGACAATACATCGTCTGTGTAAGTATCTCAATCCAGCACCACTACCTCGTTATCTCCCCCAACTTTAACGTATTTTGCCTGTCTAGATTAAAGCCACATGACCATCATTTTAGACATGGTTAATTTTTGACAACAATTTTACCGCACATTTGAGAAGACATAATAAACATACTGTTATTAAGTGTATTAGTGTCAGCATACCAATTGTATTGTCCATTTTTTCTGTCATATTCTGTCTGCCTTTGGAGCTGTAGGGTGCGAAAAACATCAATTCTGTGAACTAAAGGAAAATCAAATGACGATAAAACATGGAACATCTTGCGACGACACCATCATCAGTGATTGCAACGTAGATTGGCTGTATGGAAAAGGTGGTGATGACTATATTGTTGCATATGGCAATGAATGCCTCATTGATGGTGGTTCTGGTAACGATAAGATTATCGGAAGCAATGATGGTGATCTGATCAAAGGTGGTAACGGTTGTGACTACATAGACGGTGGTTGTGGCGACGACAAACTTTATGGCGGCAATGATAATGACATCATCAAAGGCGGCCAAGGTAACGATCACCTCTATGGCGGCTGGGGTAATGACAAGCTTTACGGCGGTAACGGCAATGACAAACTTTATGGCGAATGCGGCGATGACATTTTAGTTGGCGGTTGTGGTAAGGATAAGCTCGACGGTGGATGGGGCAACGACGTATTGCATGGCGGTCAAGGCAATGACGTACTCACCGGCGGCCTAGGCAAAGATGTTTTCTTCTTCGATAAGAATGATGGCTGCGACGTCATCACTGACTTCAATGGTTGGTGCGGTGATAAGATCCAAATTGACGACTCCCTTGCAACTTCTATGAGCCAAATTTCGGTCAGCCAATCATGGGGATGTGTCACGCTAGATTTCTGCGATGGTACCTCTATTCAGCTCCAAAACCAGTGGGGCCATTTTAACACGTGTAACATCGATTTCGTTACGGGTTGCGAGCTCGTTTAATCACACTATGCGAGGGCTGTAATCCATCGCTTTCATGAATAAAGGAGCGCCAACTGCGCTCCTTTTTCGTGTATTCATTGCCCGTTTTCATAGCAATTAACAGGCTTTTTTCAACAGCGGTATGTCGAATAGTAGATGTCGGCATTAACCGTATGCAGTAATCCAATCGCATCTAACTTCTTCACTAAAGGTTCAAAAGGCGAGTCGCTCTTAAACATTGTCGTGAAAACATCATAGCGTTTTGTTGATGAAAGAAGGACATGAGCCAGTTGCTCAGAATCCATTTCTAACCCCAGGGTGTCTTTAACCACTTTTTCTTCTTCTAACTCGGGGCTGCCGCTGAAATTGATCGCGTGATCATACGCGCTGGTTTTTACATCAACTTGGCTTCCCAGCAAAAGTAAGGTTTCTTCAAGACATACGTCAAAATCATACGCGATGATACGAGCCTTCGGCGCACAAACACGAACTAGCTCGCCCACCAGCGTCTCCGTTTTTGCATAAGATAAAGAACCGGCGAACGTCACCACATCAACCGTATTATCCGCCAACGGAATGGCTTCTCCTGACCCCAATTGATACGTGATACCCTGTGCTTCAACCGCCTGTGCAATCATGGCTTCACTAGGATCAATACCCAACACAGATGTGCAATATGGCGCCAATGCAATGCTAGAAACGCCAGTACCGCAACCAATATCCAGACCGACATCTACCTTGTCTGATTGCTTGAAGATCCGTGCCAAAATCATAGCATGAAGCGGTGGTCTGTAAGTTGCGTAATGTTTTGAAATTGCAAAATTATATTCGTCGCTCACACTCAATCCTCATCCTTGTTTCTGAGCCAATACTCAGTCTTCAACATTCGATTCAGGTGGAATTTTCACACGAGAATCCACTGACCGCTTTGATCTAGACCTTTGCTTTGGCTTAGATAATCACGCCAAACGCAATCTAATTCAGGAAGCAAGAATCATGCACAGGTTCATGGGAATCAGTCCTTCCTAAAGATCCATCCATCACTTCTGCCTCAATCCCATTCGGCACAGTTGGCGAAAATCTTTCGGGCTCACCTCTGTGTGGCGCTTGAAGAACTTGGTCATGTTTGTGGCTTCATTGAAACCAAGCTGAGCGGCGATATCTGCGATGGAATATTGGCTGAACGCCAGTAAACGTTTTGCTTCAAGGAGCACGCGTCCGTCTACGAGTTCTTTAACGCTCTCCCCTGCATGAGATTTGGCGAGTTTGTCGAGTTGCTTGATACTTTTGCCAAGCGCCAAAGCGATGTCCGATGAGGAGGGTCTGTCGTTGAAGTGGCGATCAACATACTGCTTTAAGCGATAAAACTCGCTACTACTGACCGTCGGCGGCGCGGCTTCATATTGTGCCTTAAAAGCAGGCACAACCGATTTCAACATGATGCAACGCAGTAAACTACGGATGATTTCAACGTTGAATTCAGAGGTTGACGTAAATGCTTCCGCTAGGGTGTTGAACAAGCTATCGATATCATCGCTTGCGTTAGGCAGGCAGTTGATATGGCTTAACGCTGCAATCATCACATCAAAATACGGGTCGTTGGATGCAGATGAGAGAAAGGTGCAATTGAACGGCAATACGTACCCGTCAACGCTGCGATCTTTCGCAAAGCTGTGGATTTGGTTTCTGCCAAGGGTGAGCAGTGTGCCCGCACGAATCACGTACCTTTGATGATCGATATAATGAACGCCCTCTCCTTCAGTAATGTATATCAATGCACTGAAGTTCAAACGGTGTGGACGAGACACATCGTGGATCCCTCGAGAGTCATACAAAGAAGAAATACGAAGGATATGGAGCTCGGCTAAAGCCAATTCTGAACGCATACGTTCAACGGGAATGCATTTTTCGCTCATGTTTAACCCAAAAATGGCGCTTAGAGGGAAAGTCTTTCACTCCCCCCTAAGTGCCAGTACTATTTTAAGAATTCTGTGTTCTTATCACTTAAGCTTGTACAGACACTTGCAGGTATCAGTACTTTTCTTGTTCCATCTCTTGCGCCATTTTTTTGAAATCAATGTGCGGTGTCGGCGCTTCCATCACTGGCGCTTTCTCAATGGTGCGAGTGATGACATGTAAGATCTGATGTTGACGCTGATCTTGGGTTAATTCCATGAGGCTGAACAGCAATTGCAGCAAAATCAGCACCGTCGCGAGACAAAAGAACACCAATGACAAATGTTTTCTCATTCCTCAGTCTCCTTTCTTCCAGTCTGACGAGTTCGGCGCGTATCCCCTGCTCGTTCACTCACACTTGAAGCCCGCTTTTTCTTCGCAGATTGGGTTCTCACTTGTTTGAACCAGTTTTTATTGAATACCACGAAATCGGTCATCGCATTGATTGGACAAAGGCTTTGACACCAAGGACGACGAACCACTAAAGAGGTGAGTAAAATCAGTATCGTCAGTACAAACAAATACATGCCGCCGATCATACCGAAAGCGATACCAAACGGCTCATACACAAACCCAGCTGGATTGCGAAAATATGCCCCAAGACAAAGCGTCGCTAGCAAGATCACGCGCGGTAACCAGACAAAGAATTGATGTCGAACAGGTGACGATTTGGCATTTCCCACCTTTGCCAAGCATTGCTGAACGGCCCCGAAAGGACACAAGCTCTGGCAATACACATTGCGGTTGTAATAGACAATGTAACCAAGGCTCAAGGCTAACAAAATGAACGGCGTATAGTTCGCGACACCTGTGAGCCATGAGCCAAAAATGAGCCCGCCCATGGTCGATGCGGAATACAACGACGCGGAGTAAAAACCAAAAACCAAGGTCGATGCGAACAAGATCGCGCCGTTCATTTTCGCTTTATGCGGCGAACGCGTTTTGTTCACCCAAACCGCCACACCAAAGAACAAAACGGCCGCCAGATCCAACCATTTCAGGTATTCCCAAAGAGCAGGTGTATCAGATAATTGGTAATTAAATTCAATCGCTCGCACCGGATCTGCCGCCTGGTTTAACGCATGGGTATAGGCAGCAGAGGTAAGCGTCGCACCTGAAACAGCATCTATGGACAAGGTGCGTACAATGTTCTGTTCGAGCAGCCCGTCAGGCAGCTTTTCATCCACCACTTTGTCGAAGTAAGACGCGGTTTCTTTGGACGACAATAAGGCGATCGTTTCAACTTGGCCATCAGACAGGAACACACCACCCACCGTCAACTCACCACCGTAACCAACACCCGCACCGATACCAATCCATTTCAACGGTTCAGCATCACGTTGTCCGTCAGGCACAACTTTGAACAAACGCGGTGAAACCTCAACAGCCTGTTCACCGCTTGCGAGCACCTGTTTAAAAAACTGAGATTGCGAATTGTCAGTGCGCAATCCGCCTAAAGACCATGCGGCAATCAACAGGATCACAGAGACAATGCTGAACACCTTCTCAACGGTTTTATTTCGATTCGTGGATTTCTGTTTTGTCATCGTTATTGCAAACCGAATGCGTGCTCCCGCTATTCATGGCGAAAGCACGCCTAAAGGCTCGCTCCTTTTATTCAATAGACATGGACAATGAAAACTACTGCTTAGCTTTTGGCTTCAACACAATTAGCACCCTAAGGATCACTGCGCCCGCAATGATCAATGCTGTGCCAACAAAACCAAGGAAGTACCAACCCGCTAGGCCTTCGTTTTCACCAAGTAAGGTGAATGCACCCGCGATAGTCAGTACGAGAGATGCCCACCAGCCGCCAACGATTGACCATTTCCACCCATTCATGCCAAGCGCATATTGCTTCGCCCACTGATTCGCACCCGCAAACACCAACACTTGCAATGCACCAAACGCCATCCAAAACAGTGGATCAAGTACCGTAGATTGAGGAAACATTAAAATCCCTCCCAGTTGCCGTCATATTCCCAAGTTTTCTCTACCTTGAGGTAGTTCTCACTGCGCATCCATTCTGGCGGTTGGTGATAGCCAGCAAAGCGGCCGCCATTCCAATCACCGTGATACGCTTCTGCTTCTGGGTAGTAGAAGAAGTTGTGCTGCATCGCGAGCAAGGTTTTACGGGTCAGTCCCGTTGGGTCGCGAGGGTCTGCTTCTTTCACCAGCGCATGAATCCAGTTGTTCTTGCGGGTATAAGGGCACACGGCGATACAGACACGGCAACCCATCGCGGTTTCTGTTGGGCCTTGTCGCCACATAGTCCAGCAGCTGTCTTGGTTGAATTCAAACTTGCGGTAACCACGCACAATCGCATCGGGTTTATCCGCCTTGCTGATCGACCCACTTGGGCAAGAATCCGCACAGATTTTGCACTCTTCACAGAAGTGCTTCACCTTCGTATCGATAGGTTTGTCAGCTTCGAGATCCAATTCAGTGATCACGGCTGCCAGACGAATGTTTGGCCCCAGTTCCGGCGTTAACAAGATGCCGTTACGCGCGGCTTCACCCATGCCCGCTTGAATCGCCAAGGGCGGAACAACCACTTCATAATCTGAACCCGGCCACTGTGGACGCGCTGCGTAGCCCAGTTCGCCAAGGAACGCGGCCATCAAGCCCGATGCATTCTTCGCTCGGAAATAGCCGTCGTATGACGTGGAGTAACCTATCGCTGCATACATAGGATCCCAGTTCATTGGGGTGCCGAAAATGATCACGTTCTTCCAGTGCTTCGGAATGCTCTCGTCCCAGTCAGGCATGCCACGCATGGTGTTTTTAAACACGAAATTCGGGTCAAGCTTGGTGATACCCACCACGCTCATGCCGAACTTAAACGCCATCTTCTTGATCAGATCAGACGCATGTTTCGGGGATTTGAATTCTTGCTTTTGACGCTTCACCCATTGGAAGTCCACCTCATCCGGGTGACCTTGTGGTTTTGGTGGGAAATCACTGTATACACCGCGCATGTAGGCGGCGGAATATGCCCAACCTAATGCAAAACGGGAACGGTGCTTTTCGAAGTTCGCCGCATGTTCTGCTTTTTCTTCGAACGATGCGTACATGTCAGCCCAACGCTCAGGGTAGCGAGAATAGTATTCACGCACGCGCTCGTTAGGAATTTCACGCCAATCTTTGGTAGGGATCCAGCCCGCCTTCATATCGGCGCTTAACACGCGCGTCCGGTGGAACAGAAAGTCACTCCACTCAGGGCGAATAAGTTCCCCCGCCACTTCCATGGTCGGTGCAACGTCTACGCGGAAGGGTTCGCGGTTAAAGAACATGTCTTTACCCGCTTCCGTTCGGCCATAGCCCACATTGGCATCCGGATCGCGACCCAAAACAAAACCTGCGCCTGCTGCTGCGCCAACCGTTACAGTTGCTGCAGCCACGCCGCCAAGTTTGAGGAAGTCACGGCGCGAATTGCTTTCAACGCGTTGATGAGATTGCGTTTTCACAGTAGCTCCAGTATTTACGATAAGTCGATGAGATCGAGGCTCAATTTTTTGTTGATGGTATTGAGTTGTTCTCGATAGGTGATTTTGTAGCGCGCAGCCAACTTGTTGAGCTGCACCATCACGGCTTGCGCATCTGCCCACTGTTCGTTGTGGTAGTAGCAAAGGAATAAGTGTTCAAGCGACCATTCATCATGCGGCTCAAACACCAAAAGCTGTTTCAAATCGGCTTCTAAATCGCCAAAGTGACCAAGTTCTGCTTTGACATGCGCACGAATGTTCAGCACATCAAAGCTGTTCGGATTGTGGGAAAGGTAATGATCCAACGCCTCAAGCGCCTCTTCACAGCGACCGTTTTGATGCGCCGAAATGCCTGCAAGTCGCACCAACTCCATCGACGTAACGTTGTGCTCAAACGCACGATTAATCCACGCTTCCGCGTTAGCTTTATCGCCAAGCGCGAGGTAACTGCTGATGGCAGTGATGTAGGTTGAAACAAGCGAGGTGCACTTAGAGAATGCACGCTCTGCAAATTCAGCCGCCTGCGCAAAATCACCGTCTTGGTAGTACACACCAGCAAGGTTTTGATAGCCGCCCACGAATTCAGGCCCTACCTCAATGCTGTATTTGAAGCATTCGATGGCCAGCTCTGTGTGGCCTTGGTAGAGGAAGTTAAAACCGAGGTGACAATGGGTCATCGGGTTTGCATCGTTTAATGCAATGGCCTCTTCGAATGTGGCTTTCGCTAAGTCATAGTCGCCCAATTGCTGATACACCAAACCACATTTGGATTTGAAATCGTCTTCTGCTAGCAATGGCTTGTGTTCATTGATGGTCGCCATCGCCAATTGGCAAAGCTGCGCGGCCATCAAGGTTTCGAATAAAAAAGACAGTTGAGCCGACGTCAGTTTTACCGTCGGAATGATGTCACTGAACACCAACGTAAAGGCTTCATTTTCTAACCAGTCCTTTTGCTTGGTGCTTGGCTGTTTCCCCTTTTCTAAAAACTGGGCGCTGATGAACATCAGCTTGTCATTCAATTGTTCAAGAAAAAGGCGTTCTGCTGGAAGCGTATCGACTTGGGTATTGATATAGCGATATAGCTCGAGCCACTTAGTACTGATCATTGGTATATCCACGCATGAGGGTCAGCGTGAATGTCCATTATTAACAAAGTGGTCAAAAGGTAGAAAAACCCCTAAAAAAGGTAAAAACTCGCCCTTTGAACGGAAAGATGATTTTGATCAACGGAATTGAGAACAGGAAGCGCGTTAGCGAGCTAGACGCAAATGGAGGAAATGTTAGCTAGTTTGTTAATAATAAAAGGAATGTTATGCGCTTTACGCATATACAGCACGTCACCCCCTAAATCGACACTTCTTCTACAGGCCACGTATTACAAGGGCTTCAGCGTCTAATAAATTTTCTATGCCATAATTTTTTGCCTGATTTTGCAGACAAAAAGGTCTGAAGTAAGATCACAATATTCGTCTGTCTAAATTGTTATTAACAACAAACTCAGCAAAGTTCTTTACCACTTGGTCAAGTAACGCGCATCTGCGCATTCCTCAAAGCTCTATATCCATCAATAAGGAAAGAACGATGAAGATAAATACTCAGGTCAATGTGAAGCAACCAAGTGCGTTCACCATTCGCAACCACTCTTTCAACAAAGCCGCACCGAGTGCTTTCACCATTAGAAACCACTCTTTCAGCAAAGAGAAAAAGTAAGTCTCTACTACTTAATTGACTGACTCAGGCAGCAGGGCCCGCTGCCTTTTTTCGTGTTGATCCTGCCGACTGATTGACAAGAAAGGGAAACGATTATGGCTCGTTCATCTAACCTTGCATCTAATGTTCTCGGTGAACTCAAGCATGTTCAGGCGAGACAATACCCGCTCTACAACGCGATCCTAAAGCACGCATTTGATACCCATCAGCCTGTTTTCGCCAAATCAATTTTCGCAAAGCGTTATGCGGAACTTTCAGACGATGGCGAATGGTTCGCGAATCAGCTTGTCGCCAATTCTTGCCTTGAAGGGTATGGCGCACAACAAATCTGGAACTTTTCCAACCAACTCGATAATGACGAATACGCCCGCCGCGTAAGACAACATGCGCTGGATGAATCGCGGCATTCCACCATGTTTATTTCAATGCTTAATTTGGTGTACCCCGGTCTCGATTTGGATCAGGACACTTTATCCAAAATTGAAGACATGCAGCCAAAATTCACACCGACGCAGCACCCTGACATCGCCAAAGTCCCTGAGGAGGAACGACTCTTTGAATTGGCGTCCATCAATGAACTGGTGCAAGTGCATATAACAGAAATTCGGGCATTGGTACTGCAATATATGGTACGAGATGCATTACTGAAACACGCCCCCGAAGAAAGCCACGCTAGACTGAAGAAATTCTCTGATTCCCTCATCCGAGATGAAGCCAAACACATCAATTATTCCGCTGAGATTTTTGAAGATTACGCGTCGCGTGGAAACAATAAGGATTTCTTCTACCAGATGTTCGAAGACCGCCTTTGTGATTTCAATGAATTAACTAAAATCGAACTAGAAAGAGAAGACATTGAACTTTAAGTGCACCCATTCTAATGTTCTTGGTATCCCGTTGGTGGAGGTGTTTTATCAGCAATATTTCGATAAACACCCTTACGTGTTCCGCACCGCCAATCCTTTGCTAATAAGCACCTTAATTAACGGGTTCTCGCTGGATCATCTTATTCAAACCTATCTGCACGAGTGGGGAGATATCCGCATTGCCAAAAAAGACAATGCCGACCCCACTCTGTCGCAACAACCGCCGTCTGATGCCATGCTGCTTGATGCTTTCAAAGGCGGCTACACCATCGTGCTGAACGATTTACAGCAAAAGCTACCTGCGGTTGCCAATATTTGCCGATTGCTCAGCCAACAATTTTTGTGCCCCACCAACTGCAATGCCTATTGGACGCCTGCACAGGGTGAAGCATTAGATCTGCACTACGACGATCAAGATGTGTACATCGTCCAACTTGAAGGCAGCAAACATTGGATGGTGGAGTCACGCAGCGCCTATCGCCCCTATGAAGGGGAAACCTATCGTCCGAGTACGTTGCTAACAGAATGTGACCACTTAACCGATTGCATCTTAGAGCCGGGAAACGTGCTTTATATTCCTCGTGGGACAGGCCACAAAGCCGTCGCATTGGACGACAATTCACTTCACTTTACGTTCTCCACCCTCAATCTGCGTAACCGTGACTTGTTCGTTACCTTTTCTGAAACACTCCACCCCTACACCGAACAGTTGCGACAAGCCGTCAATTGCCACGACACCGAGTTTAGCGAGCATATCTCTAAGGTAATCGCCAACTCGCTAGAAAACATCGCCCAAGCGTTTCGTGATGATCCTAGCCTTGCAGAATCCCTGTTTGAACAACATGTCATCCCTTTCATCCAAGAGCAGCCGCCTGCGCCCATTAGCCTTGAACAGTCACTGAGAAACTCGCCCGATGAGGTGTCTTACACCACGCGCCTTGAAGTTGGCAGAAATCAGTTTTTGATGCTGGACACCGAAAACCTGCGCGTTTTCTTCGCCAGTGGCAGCATAGACATCGACCCCGAGCATCAATGGGTGTTGGCATTACTGAATCGAATGGATTCTTTCTCGCTGGCAGAGCTAGAAGAAGAGGTAGAAGCGGACGGATACATTTTCGATGTAGAAGCCATTCACGCATTGATGGACCATCAACTTGTCATCATCAAGAAGGAAAAAGACATGATTCATGAATGTTCAGTATGTGGTTATCAATACGATGATTCAGATCATGCCCTGCCTTTCACCGATTTACCTGACGATTGGGTATGCCCAGAATGTATGGTCGATAAAGGTCATTTCGCGATTGCCGAGGACAAAATGACACATTTAAAGCAAGGATAAACACACACATGGATGGGTCTAACAGTTTACTTTTCGCCATGGTCGTCGGCTTAATGGTGGTTTCCCCTGGTCCAAACGGCTTGCTGATCATCAAGAATGTGCCAAGCTTTGGGCGCATTTCTGGCTATTACAATGTCGCGGGCATCGCCACCGCTTTTTACGTGCATGGCACACTTACCGTCTTTGGTTTGTCCCTGCTTATTATGCAATCGCCCCTCTTGTACGGCTGGATCAAAATTGCAGGTGGAAGTTATTTGATTTTTCTTGGCGTGAAATGCCTGAAGAAACTTTTCGAAAAACAAACTGCGAGCGCAGAAAATAACGAAACGGATTCCATTCAACGGCCTGAACACACACCCATTTCTCACCCTTCTTTTTCGCTCAAACAGAAAGCAACCTGGTATATAGAAGGCCTTGTCACCAATGCCTTTAACCCAAAAGTTTCCCTGTTTTACATCGCTGCGTTTCCGCAATTTATTGATGCGGGCAACGTATCATTTGTTGCGGCGTATTCGCTGGTGACCATTCATGCATTGATCGCCATTTGCTGGTTCTCTTTCCTGACGGTGATGGTCTCTGTGTCTTTAGAAAAATTCAGTCAGAACCGCCGACTCATGAACGGGATTAATGCCATTTCAGGCACCTTGCTAGGCGGCTTGGGGATCAATGTTTTATTGTCATCGCGCTGAGATGGCAAACGCCCTCTCCTAAGCCGACATGAAGAAAAACGCTTCAGGTTTTCTACATCACTTTCAACCCTATCTGGCGCTTGATCCTGCCATTTGGATGATCGCAGTAGCACGATTCATCATTGCTGGCGGCACCTTTGTGCTGCCCGTCTATGCACTGATTTTGACACAGAAACTCTCCCTCTCCCCGGCCGATGCGGGAATGACGGTTTTCATCGTGTCCATCGGAGGCATGCTGGGCAGCGTGCTAGGGGGATATCTCGCCGATACCTTCAACCGCCTAACCTTGATGGCGATAAGCGAAGCCTTTTCTGCCGCCAGTGTCATCGCAGCTGGGCTGTTCGCATACGACACTCTCTCCATCGTCTTTATCGCGCTCTCCAGCGTGGCGCTCGGCGTGATGCGACCTGCCATGCGTGCTGCATTATTATCATTGTGCTCGACAAACCGCGAATCTAAACGCTACGCCCTGTCGCTGTCTTATCTCGCGTTTAACGTGGGGCACGCCATTGGGCCTTTAATCGCTGGATTTCTTTTGCTCGACTATTACCAATGGCTCTATTGGGGTGATGCAGCCA
The DNA here is from genome assembly GCF_004120195.1 of Enterovibrio baiacu. GTDB lineage: Bacteria > Pseudomonadota > Gammaproteobacteria > Enterobacterales > Vibrionaceae > Enterovibrio > Enterovibrio baiacui. The sequence continues at coordinate 289,179 of NZ_SCHN01000005.1, forward strand.
CTACCCTCATTGCCGCCTTTCTGCTCGCCTCGCTCATCAAGAAAACCACGGGGAAAAAACCCAAACCAGACAAAGCGTCATCCCAAGAATCGCGTGAGAATGGCGCGACAGAAAACACGCTCAAGCCGGATAAAATACAAATCGCCTTCTTCTTGGCCGTCAATGTCTGTGTCAGTTTTTGCTATGCCCAAATCACCTTTACTTTGCCCTTACAAATGGCTGAAAGCTTTGCTGATGATGGCGCACGGTATTACGGACTGATTTTGATGATCAACGCACTGGCGGTACTTGGTTTCACCACGATATTGACCTCGCTCACCGCCAAAACGCACCCCATCAACAACCTCATGATCGCCATATCCGGATACGGTTTGGGCTATATGATGATTGGGCTTATGCCGACGTTATTAATGATGGGGTTCGCAATAATGATCATCACAGCCAGTGAGATCCTCGAAGTCACCAATGGTGACGCTTACCTTTCCGAGTTGGTGCCAGAGACTCACCTCGGGCGGTATGTGTCTCTCTCTGTTATTGCGAACAACGCAGGGATTGCGCTGTGTCCATTGCTGATGGGGTTTGCGATTGAAATCTTCGGATTATCATGGGCATGGTATTTGGTGGGCCTCGTCACTTTGTTCACGCTGTTTTGTCTTTGGGTCATGTTCAAACGTGACAAAAAAATATCCTCACAGTGATGCGTACTTATTGAGGCAATCGTCTTATATCGAAGCAAGTTATTGCCCAATAAGGCAATTTTTCGCCAGCATTTAAGCAACATTTCACCTGCCTAAAAGTCTACTGAGTAAATACTCCCTATTGTTCAACGTGTTAACTACTTTCCTATTTGGTGCAGTTATTGCTCATTTAGCAGTCTGCTTTTCTTGGCTGAAACATCAGCCCATAAAAAGCAAAAGGGAAAATAACTAAACACAATGGATTACTAGAATATGAACATGTTTTTACGCGTACTTTTGGGATTGGGCGGCGTACTCACGGTACTCTCTGGCATACTGTTTATTGGCGGAGGGGAATTATTCAACAGCGTTTTTGCATCAGAAGGCATTAATGCAGGGGGCGCACTCTTCTCAGCGTTTGGTATAGCAGGCTTAGTCATTGGAGGATTGGGATGTTGGGGCGCATTTGGTGATAAGAAGCTGCCAGCGGGCATTTTCTGCGCCATCACCTTGTTGTTCTGGCCGATCGGTACGGTTTACGCTGTTGTCTGTATTACGCTCATGTTTGTCGGAAATAAGGGTGCTGCAGATACTGTTGAATCATAGTTCGTGAGTCTTTGGGAACATGGAAGCGTACTAGCGAAATGCGCATGCTTTTATGTTCCCACCGCAGGTGATTAGCGCCACGCTGACCAACTGTCCATAAGTCGTATACTCAGTCGTTGAATCAATGCTGTTCTGCGGGTGTTTTCTCAGCCAGTTTCTTCGTTAACCACACCTTGCTAGTGACCTCTTCACCGCCGCATTTTACCTTGTACGCCTTTCCCGTGAACCAACTTTTTGATGCGACCTCATCAATGAACATGGTTGTCGATTCAACGTCATCCTTGGCGTAATCCCATTTATTCCGAAGATGCTCTGCGGCCTCAAGATTGGTATACGTTTTACCGTTTCGCACAAAGGTGCAATCCGCCTGTTCCATCTGGCTTATCAGGTACATCACGTCATGTTCAATGCGTTCTGTTGTTGTCGCGGCAAAAGCGCTTTGCGCAAAACCCACAACCACGAAAGACAGGGCAATGCATCCCTTTTTCACGCCTGCAATACTCATCCTCATCGCTCCACCGATACTGCTCCACCACACCCATGAATTAGTCTGCCAAGGGGTTATTCCACCAGTTCACAACCGGCAGCACTTCACCCACTTCTAGACGCTGACCAATTTCAGGACTCACCAATGTCACGCCTCGCTCGTTGGCAATGCGCAGTGATTTCTCCAACGGCTCATCCCAATCGTGCATCGACAAATCAAACGTACTGTTGTGAATGGGCATCATCACTTTTCCGTTAAGGTCAATGTGTGCCTGTACGCTTTGTTCAGGGAACATATGGATATGCGACCACAAGGTATTGTACGCGCCGGTTTCAATCATGGTCAGATCAAACGGACCGAAGCGCTCACCAATCTCTTTAAAGCCTTCAAAGTATCCAGAATCACCACTGAAATAGACCTTTTTCTCAGAAGATTCAATGACCCAACTCCCCCATAGCGTCGAGTCGCGATCCGTTAAACCGCGACCGGAAAAGTGCTGCGTCGGCGTCAATGTATAAGCAATGCCATTGACCGTTTTGGATTCCCACCAATCTAGCTCGGTGATTTTATCGGCTGACACGCCCCATTCGCGCAGAGTTTGACCCACTTTCAGTGGCACCAAGAACATGCCGACTTTGCTTTCCAAGGTTTTCACAGAATGCTTATCAAGGTGATCGTAATGGTCATGACTGATCACCACCACATCTATATCAGGCAGCGCTTCTAGCGAAATAGGCGTTTCGTGAAAGCGCTTCGGCCCAAAAAACTGCACGGGTGATGCACGCTCACTGAACACAGGGTCGGCCATCACAAGCTTTCCATCCAGTTTCATAAGCACACTGGAGTGACCCAAGCGATAAACCACATCACTTTCTTCATTCAATAATTGCTCTGCAGTGATGCTGCGTACAGGCAATGCAAACGTCGGCGTTGGATTTTTACGTTCTGCCGTAAAATACGCTTTGATGATTTCGAATACGTTTTCAGGCGCATTCAAAGTCGGATCACTGTTTACAAACTTGTCGGGATAACGCGGGGTTTCTTGTTCTTGTGTTGAACATGACGTCAATGAACAGCTCATTGTGATGGCTCCTACTACGGTTAACAAACGGGCGGCAAAAAGCGATTTCTTAACAACTTGGCGTTCTAAAACTGGATTCTGCATACCGTCCACGCTGGTTTAAAAAGTGAGTGAAGCTCGTCATTACAACAACAAAAAATGATGGAGCATTATGTAAACTACTCGGTGTAGTTTACAATTATCGAATGAAAAGTAAACCGGTTAGTGTAAAATAGATTTGGTTAATTTGGGTGTTGGCGACTAACGTGATGATAGAAAAGAAAAAAACACGCAGTGAATTAAAACGCGAAGCAATCCTTTGTGCAGCAAGGCAGGCCTTTCATGAGTACGGGGTGCAAAACACCAGCATGGATAAGCTCGCTGCGCTGGCAAATGTCTCCAAGCGCACCGTGTACAATCACTTCGCGTCGAAAGAAGCACTTGTGATGGAGTTGCTGTCAGTGCTTTGGAAGAGCGCCATCACCGCCGATACCCTCGAACAACTTGTTGAACTGCCCCTTGAAGAACAGCTCACCACTTTGCTCTATCAAGAGATCCTTGTCTTCTCTAAACCCGCGTATTTAGATATGGCGAAAGTGGGTATCGGCCACTTCCTCTTCCAACCCGACGCGCTGCAAGAACAGATGAAAAACATGTCGAAAGAAGACACGGCATTGCATACCTGGTTAGTGGCACAACAAGAAAAAAAAACGCTCGCGATGGATAACATCGAACAAGCGCGCTCTCAGCTTCATAACCTGATTAAAGGCAGTGCATTTTGGCCGCAACTCATTGGCGCATGTCAGCCAATCAGCGAAGAAAAAGGACGGGTGTTGGCCCAAGAGACCGCGTCGTTTTTCTTAAGCCATTACCGGAAATAATGCGCGGATATGCATCCGCGGCGCTACCCTTTCACCCTCTCCACCACATGCTCGGCCAATATTTGCGCGGCATCAAACACAGGTAATGACGTTTCTAGGTGGTTGGATACCACAGACAATTCCGTGCAGGCAATCAAGATGCAATCCGCTCCCTGATCGCGAAGGGATTCAGCGGCAATATTAAGCACACTGCACATGGAGCTGGTGCCTGAATTGGCTTTAACAGCGCGAATCAACGACATCACACCGTCCTGCCAAACAGGTTCGGGGAACAGCACCTCTAGCCCTTGTTCGTGACAGGCGGGCGCATACAAATCGGTGATTTTTACCGCCGTGGATGCCAATAAGCCAATGCAGGTAGCCTCAGGCAATGTGCGCTTTACGTGCGCGGCGGCGATATCTAAAAGATTCACCACAGGCACCTCCACCGCGTTAACCACATCATCAAAATACTTGTGGGCAGTATTGCAGGGAATGATGAGAAAATTGGCGCCAGAGGCTTCAAGCCCCTGCGCCATTTTTGCCATGTAGGGCCCAGGCGATTCACCCGTTTTCTCGATCAGCGCTTTAATCCGCGATGGCACTTTGGGGTCGTTATCCACCAGCAATCGGATATGGTCAGCATCATCTTTCGCGGGGGTGGCGTTGATGATGCGTTGCATCAGATCAACGGTGGCATCAGGCCCCATGCCACCGAGAATACCAACGGTTTGTTCAGTTTTTTCCACGGTTTCCATTCCTCTCTATGCCATTAGATTGCACTGTTTGCCGCCTCAACATTCGCTAATACCCCATCAAGCTGGGCAGCCAAAGCACGGTATCGGGGAAGTAACTCATTAAGAACACCACGAGTATTTCGACAAAGACGAATGGCAGTGCTTTCACCGATATCTCCTCTATCGTTACCTTGGCAATACTGGAGCTGATAAACATGTTTTCGCCGAGCGGTGGCGTCGAAAAACCAATTTCACAGCAACACACCAAGACCACGCCAAAGTGAATCGGATCAACCCCCAGTTGCACCATCACAGGCAGCAACACAGGCGTGACAATCATGATGGTCGCCAAGGTTTCCATGAACATGCCGATCAAAATCAGAAACAGAATCACCACCAGCCAAATCAACGCCAAGCTGTCTGTCAGTGCCAACAAGGAACTGGCGATAGCCGCCGGCGTATCGTTCTCCACCAGAATGCGTCCAAATGCCGTGGCTGCAAACATGATGATCAACACGCGGCCTGTCAGCCATGTGGTCGAACTCAGCGATTCTTTTAGCCCGTCCAAGGTCAGTTCACGGTGAATGAATTTGCCGACGAACAAGGTGTAGAAAACGGACACGACGGCAGCTTCCGTTGGCGTGAATAAACCAGAGTAAATACCGCCAAGAATGACCAAAGGCGCGAGGATCGACCAAATGCCGTCTTTGCAGGCTTTACCCAGTTCACCGGGTTGTGTTTCTGACGCGCCGACATAACCGTTTTTCTTGCTGATCATGTAGTTTGCAATCATCAAACCACCCGCCAGCATCACGCCGGGGATCACCCCTGCGATGAACAGCTTCCCGATAGACTCACTGGCGGTCACGCCGTAAATCACCATGGGAATACTCGGCGGAATCACCACCCCTAGCCCGCCTGATGAAGCGGTCAACGCAGCGGCATAGCCTTTGTTGTACCCCTTATCCGCTAACGCAGGGATCATCAACATACCCACGGCGGCTGTGGTTGCAGGGCCAGAGCCTGAAATCGCACCAAAGAACATACTTGCTAAGATCGCTGAAAAGCCTAAGCCCCCCGCCATTGGCCCCGCCAAGAGTTCAGCAATATGCACCAATCGACGAGAGATGCCCGACGCTTGCATGAGTGCGCCAGACAAAATGAATGCAGGCAATGCCATGATCGGAAAGGAATCAACGGCGTTCCATGCAGTTTGTACCAGCGAGATGTAATCTTCACCGGAGAGGAGATACACCAGCATGGCTGAGCCACCCAGTGCGATGACAATGGGCGCGCCGATCAGCAGAAGCCCAAAGAAAGAACTAAAAAGTACAACAGAAGCTGCCATGAATGGCTCCTTTCATATTGATGGCAATACAGGCTGATCCCTGTGGGAATAGGGACACGCGAATTCTCCCCACCAAGGCCTGATTGCGGCGCTCAATGTGTGAGCCTGTTTAATCGACTTTCACGTCATCCACATCGTGGAATTCCACCCCCATCACCAACTTCATGTAGTTCACCTGAATGATCCGAATGGACGTCAAGGTGAAAGAAATCGGGAAGATGAAATACAAGAAGGCCATTGACCATTCGAGTGCAGGTGAAAGGAAGGTAAATTCCATCAAGCTTTCAATGACTTCGATGCTTTTAATCGTCATCAAGGTGTTGAAGACAATCCACAGCATATCGGCGAGTAATTCCACGCTAACGCGGACACGATGCGGAAACCATTTTAGGTGGAAGGTGACGCGGTTGTGGGCGGAGAGCCTTGCTGCGTAAGATGCGCCGAGAAACACAAACCACACAAAGGCAAATCGGGAAAGTTCTTCACTCCAAGGAATGCCGTAGTTGAACACCACACGCAGAATCACCTGAATGAACAAAAGCGTGACGAACAAACACAGTAAGGCTTGGCACGCATAGCTTTCGAACTTATCCAACTTCTTGAAAAATGAGAGCATAAGCCAGTCCTATTCAGGGACGTTACCGCCCCTGTTGTTTCTGAATTGTCGCTAGGGTCTGTTACTGCGAGTTAAGCTGCCAACTTACTGCATTTTCTCTAGCACATTGTCGAAGCTGGCTTTGCCGCCAATATCGTCATAGAACTCAGGCCACACTTGCTCTTTAGCAGCTTTAATCCACTTATCTTCATCTTCCAAGGTGAACACTTCAACGCCATTGGCAATCATGTTTTGCTTGGCGTTTTCCGCTTCTGTCATTTGGAAAACAAGGGCGTATTGCTGCGCTTCAAGACCGGCTTTCAATAGGATTTCTTGTTGCTCAGGTTTTAACTTCCCAAACGTACGCGCCCCCATGACCAAAGGTTGAAGAGAGTACTGGTGGTGCACTTCGGTGAGATAAGGCTGAACTTCATAGAATTTCATGGTGTTGTTTACGATGTAGGGGTTGTCTTGCCCATCAACCACTTTCTGTTGCAGTGCGGTGAAGGTTTCTGTCCACGCCATCGCAATAGGGTTCGCGCCAAACACTTCCCATGATTTCAGCATGATGCTGTTTTGAGGTACGCGTATTTTCAGCCCTTTTACGTCTTCCATGTTCTTAACAGGACGTTTGGAATTCGTCAGGTGGCGGAAATTGGAGTAAGTCCAACCCAGAATATCGACACCCGCTTCTTTCTTTGCCAATTCCGCCCAATATGCACCGAGTTCACCCGTGGTGATCTTCACCGCATCGGATGAGTTGGTGATCAGGTATGGCATGGTTAACGCACCGAGTTTTTTCGAAAACGGCGTTAAGTTACCAATGCCAATCAGCGCCATGTCGAGCGAACCGAGGCGCGTGTTTTGCACCATTTCAGTTTCGCTGCCTAGCGCGCCGTTTGGATAGAGTTTTACTTTGATATCGCCACCTGAATAAAACTCCACCAACTCTTTAAAGCGCGTAGCATACGCACCTTGGTCTGAGTTGATAGGGTCGCCCATGCCGACCTTCATGGTTTTGGCGCTGACAAGCACTGGAAGAGCAAGACAGGAAATAGCAAGATACTTGGTCCATTTTTTAAGCGTCATATCCTTTACCTCTTTTCGTGAAAAACATCCGTGAATGAATGGCATCCCTGCACATCGCGGCGCTGCACCGCGTGTGTAGCTGATTGGCTGTATAGCCTTGGTTCGGTTTACTGTATTTCTTTCAGAACATCGGACATGATTTGAGCGATAACTTCCGCATCGCTTTCTTCAAATGTCAGTGGAATGCGCATATCGATTAAGGTTGAGAGCACCTTTTCGGTTTGCGGCAACGGTGTGGGCGGCGATAAATATTGCCAGTGATTGAACTTACTGCTGTAACCCGAAGGCTCAGGTGCACCCACCCATTTCAGGGTCACCCCGTGTTTTTGACAGCCTCTGACAAAGGCGGGAAAACATTCTGTGGGCAAATCAGGAAATGAAAATTGAATGGAACTGCCGACGAATGCTTCGTCATCAGAACGCTTGGGCAATACCACGCCTGGGAGCCAAGAAAGGGCTTCAGCCATCGCGGCATAGAGGGAATTCCAACGCTTGCACTGTCGGTCTAATCGCGCCAATTGCGGGCGAAGTATAGCGGCACGCAGGTTGTCCATTCGCCCGCTGTAGTTGGGTGTTGAACACGCCACTTCATCAAACCGTTCTTTAGGCGGCAGCGTGGGGTGCTGATCGAACAACATGTATGAGCCTGAGTAGATGATGGCTTTCGCCATCACACCATCATCATTCGTGACGAGAAAGCCCCCCTCACCGGCGTTGATGTGCTTATAAGTCTGCGCGCTAAAGCACGCCACTTTGCCAAACGTACCGCTCGCTTTCCCGCGCCATTTTGCGCCCATGGTATGTGCACAATCTTCAATTAACGTGACGCCGTAACTATCACAAATGTCCATGATGGCATTCATGTCCGCTACATGCCCACGCATATGGGAAAGCAATAAATACCGCACGTCAGGCTGAGAGGCTTTGCGTGCTAAGTCATTCAGGTCGATGGTTAACTCTGCGGTGGTTTCCACCAACACAGGTTCACCCCCCGCATTGGTGATGGCACCGGGGACAGGCGCCAAGGTGAAGGCATTACACAACACCTTTTCACCCGCTTTCACGCCCACACACAGCAGGGCGATGTAGATGGCATACCCGCCAGATGCGCAGCTCAAGCAGTACTTCACGCCTAAATAGTCAGCAAATTGCTTTTCGAGCAAATCCGTTTCGCTTAACTCGCCATCCAGCGTGTTATATCGATGAAGACGGCCTGTACGCATCACTTCTACCGCACTCGCAATCGCCCCTTCGGGGATCGGCATTTGCTGCGTAAAGGATTTCTTAAACATCAACATTCACCTGCCTCCAGCCATGACCGTTCGGTCCGTCCTTGAATCATTAGTCGTATCGCGCTTGCTGATACACATCGAAATCCCATTCGGTATCTGGGAAATACTTAGTTAAGCGCCAATCACAAGCACGTGCGTGCCCTTCCATGCCTTCGGTGCGAGAAATCCGCGAACCTGCGGTGCTGAACGTCATGTTCGCATCGGCACTGAGTTCTTGGGTGGTGAGAATTTTGAGGAATTTCTGAACGTTCAAGCCGCCGCTGTAACGCGCCGCTTTTTTTGTCGGCAAAATATGATTGGTGCCCGCGCATTTGTCGCCATGGGTCACCGTGCTGCCCTCGCCAAGGAACAGCGAACCGTAGTTACGCAGTCGTCCTTTCCACCAAGGAAGATCCGCCGCTTGAACCTGCACGTGCTCACATGCCCATTCATCGCTGACCTTCGCCATTTCTTCACGATCATCACACAAGATAACGACACCATGATCGCGCCACGCGGCTTCACACACATCCGCATTTGGCATGTCGGCAATCACGCTTGGGATGATCTCGATGACCTTTTCACCAACCTCACGGCTTGTGGTGAATAGCCATACCGGGGAGTTCGGACCATGTTCGGCTTGAGACACCAAATCGACGGCGATGGTCATAGGGTCGGCGGTCTCATCCGCAATCACGGCGGATTCCGTTGGGCCCGCAAACACGTCGATACCGACTTCACCGAACAATAATCGCTTGGCTTCAGCGACGTATGCGTTCCCCGGCCCCACTAATATGTCGGCAGATTGCCCGGTATACAGACCAAACGCCATGGTTGCGATGGCGTGCACCCCGCCCATTTCTAGAATGATGTCTGCGCCTGCCACATCCATGGCGTAAACCACCGCAGCATTGATGCTGTCGCCACGGGGCGGTGAACAGGCAATCACCGTCGGCACACCCGCGGCTTTTGCTGTCGCGACGCTCATAATGGCAGATGCTGCATGGGCGTAGCGCCCGCCCGGCACATAACAACCTGCACAATCAACAGGGATGACACGCTGACTTAGCTCCACCCCGTTTTCACTCTGAATGTCAAATTCGGTCAAACTGGCGCGTTGCGCTTCGGCAAAGCGGCGCACCTGACGGTGGGCAAAATCAATGTCGTCTTTCACGCGCTGAGGTACTGAGGCTATCAACGCGGCTCTTTTTTCATCAGACAGAACGAAATCGCCCTGCCAGTTATCAAATTGTTTGGCATATTGCTCAACGGCACTCGTGCCTTCGCGACGGATTTTGGCGAGGATTTCTTTCACGACATGTTGAATGCGCTCGTCATCAGTTTGCACTTCCGCTTCGCGCTCTGCGCGTTTTAGCATTTCCATGGCTGTACCTTTCTTCACTCTAACAACGTTGGCTGGGTATCCGTTCCAACGAAGATAATCAGAGTCAGTGACGATGCATGAATGTCGACAATCACCGACTCTTTTGGGTTACATATCGCTTGTTTGGGTAGTGATCTTTGTTTTGAACATCTTTAGCGACATGTCTCTTTTCCGTTGTGTGACATGCGTTTCTGGTGGCATCACCAGAATCAAAGCGGGTTAGCAGTAGCTATCAAACCCAAAGGCATCACGGTATCCCGGCAGTGCTTGACCGCCGCCTGTGTGAAGGAACACGACGTTTTCGCCTTTCTTGAAGGTGCCGTTGCGGATCAAATCAATCAGGCCAGCGCCGCCTTTGCCCGAGTAAACAGGGTCAAGCAAGATGCCTTCGTATTTGGCGAACATGGAGATCGCTTCAATCGTGCTTTCCGCAGGAATGCCGTAGCCTTCGCCCACGTAGTTACAGTTTGCGCGCACATTTTCACGCTTAACCGTGCCGGAAATGCCCAACAAGTCGCAGGTACGTTCTGCCAACGCGAACACGTTCGCTTCTTGCTGTTCTTGCGGCACACGCACACCAATACCCAGCAGAGGGATTTGGCTGTTGCTGGCTACCAAGCCTGTGACCAAGCCCGCTTGTGTGCCCGCAGAGCCTGTCGCGTGCACCAAGTGATCAATGCGTAGTGCCATGTCATTGGCTTGGGTAAGAAGCTCTAATGCACAATTGACATAACCCAGCGCACCAATCGGGTTCGAGCCACCACCGGGGATGATGTATGGCGTTTTTCCTTCGGCGCGCAGTGTCGCAGCAACGTCTTCCATCGCCGCATTCATGTCGGTGCCACCGGGGTATTTCGCTAACGTTGCACCGAAGAGTTGATTAAGCATCACGTTGCCATTTAGCACGTAGTCGGGGTCTTCCGAGCTGGTGCGATCTTCCAGCAGAATGTGACAATCCATGCCGCACTTGGTCGCAATGGCCGCGGTTTGGCGAGCATGGTTAGATTGCGTCGCGCCTTGGGTGATAATGGTGTCAGCCCCGGCCGCAATGGCATCTGCCATCAAAAATTCCAACTTACGTGTTTTGTTACCGCCACCAGCAAGGCCGGTACAGTCATCACGTTTAATCCAAAGCGTTGGACCACCAAGCGCTTCAGATAAGCGCGTCATTGGCTCGAGCGGCGTTGCAAGGTGAGCAAATTGCAGTCGAGGAAAGCGAGATAAATGCATAGTCTTTTGTCCCTAAATTGAGTAAACGAGCAGGAAACATATTTGCAACAATAATCCTGTGGGACGGACGCAAACCTCGCCAATACACATATTGAACAAGCGGCAGTTACTTTTTTGCATATCTCAACGAGCAGGACGCTAACAGGTTGGTTTAATGGAATTAAAATGGTTACTCGATTTCATCGCACTGTCTGAACACGGCAGTTTTTCAAAAGCAGCAGAAGCACGCTATGTGACACAACCAGCATTTAGCCGGCGCATTCGTTCACTTGAGAATTGGTTAGGGGTGGCGTTGGTGAACCGGGATACACTTCCAACCCGCTTTACCGAGGCAGGCGAAAGCTTCACTGAAAGCGCCAAACGGATCGTCAATGACATTCATGGTGTGCGCGACCAACTTCATGAGCAGAAAAACGCCCGCTCTTTGGTCTTTTTATCTCAACATTCCACCGCGATTTCGTTCTTCCCAAGCTGGATTCAAACCCTGAGCCCCCTCATCGACAATGCGATGGTGAAATTGGTGCCGGGCAACCTTCATGCCCTCAATGAAACCTTCATGGCCGGTTCTGGGGATTTCTTGCTGACGTTTTCTTCCAACACCCTCAACACGCCACAACACAAAAAGAGTCAACTCTGCATTCAGGTCGGACGGGATACCTTAGTGGCCGTATCTGCTCCCAATGAGCAAGGCGACCCCATGCACCGACTCGATGTAAATGAACCCTGCCGTTTGTTGGCGTTTCCTGATGACACTTACCTCGGCGAACTCGTCAAGGAGCAAGCGCTCAGCGTGCTGCCCTCACACTATCGATATCAGGTGGTGTGTGAGAATGAAATGGCAGAAGGATTGAAAGCGATGGCTGTGCAAGGATTTGGCGCGACATGGCTACCTTCTAGCTTGATCACGCAAGAACTCGAAGACGGAAAATTAGTGCTGATTGATGACAAGCTCCCCCCTGTCGAACTGAGGATTTTGCTCTATCGAAACAGGCACAATGTGAAGCCAGAAGTAAAACGTTTTTGGTTCTATCTGGCGGAGCTTTATGGCCAACAATAAATCTGCTTTATCTTAGCCGTTTCACAAGGTAATCTTGCTCGAAAAATGGGCTGCAAGAAATGTAATGCCCCGATTCCGATTCGATACAGCCAGACCCTATAAATCATAAAAATCAGAATGATAAGTGAAAGGCCATTCGAGCACCGTGTGACGTAAAAGGATGTAAGTGATGTTTGTTCTATTGGATGGCGGCATGGGCCGAGAGTTGCAGCGAATTGGTGCGCCATTTTCTCAACCACTTTGGAGCGCACAAGCGCTGATTGAAGCGCCAGAGTTTGTGTCTCAAGCACACAAGAATTTCATTGAAGCGGGATGCGATGTCATCACGGTCAATAGCTACGCCTGCGTACCTTTCCATTTGGGTGATGAACTGTACCAATCGCAAGGTGCAGCGTTGGCAGAAAAAGCCGCCAAAATCGCCCGCGCAGCTGTGCAAGAGAGTGCGTCTCAGCAAGAGGGCATTGGCGCGGTAAAAGTCGCGGGTTGCATTCCCCCTGTTCTGGGCTCTTATCGTCCTGATCTGTTCGATGCAGAAAAAGCCACGCCTATCTTGAATACCCTTATCGACGCACAAGCACCACATGTCGATTTCTGGATCGCGGAAACCATCGGTTCGATTGCGGAATTCAACACCATGTTTTCTGTCCTTGAGCGTTCCGATAAGCCAGCCTTTTTCGCATTTTCAGTGCTAGAAACCGACACAGATATTCCACGCTTGCGTTCGGGTGAGCCTGTTGAAGAAGCAGTACAGAGTGCCTGCGAGTGCAATGTCGATGGTATCCTGTTTAACTGCTCTCAACCTGAAGTGATGCTCGGCGCCATCGACGTTGCGAAGCACAACATCGACGCACTGGGCGCGAATATCTCCCTTGGCGCCTACGCTAACGGGTTTACCGTGATCAAAGACGCGCATGAAGCCAATAACACCCTGACTACAGTGCGCGATCTGTCTTCAGAAGAATACGCCGAGTTCGTGCAAACCTGGTTGGATGCAGGTTCAAACGTCGTCGGCGGCTGTTGCGCGATTTTCCCAGAGCACATTAAACGTTTAGATGGATTGAGGAAGTAAGTCTTAGATCGCGAGAAGCGAGAAGCGAGAAGCGAGAAGCGAGAAGCGAGAAGCGAGAAGCGAGAAGCGAGAAAAAGATAGCGTGACTACCCTTCATCACGCTATCACCCTCTGCCCTTTCTCTACTCTCGAAACCCTACTCTCAAAACCCTAGTCTCGAATCTCTAATCTCTAATCTCTAATCTCTAATCTCTAATCTCGATTCTCTACTCTCGAAACTCTACTCTCAAATCTCAGTCCTCTAAAACGCCTTCACCAACGCCTTCTGCCTTAGTTTCACTTTTTCACTCTTTAGAAAGTCCACCACCAGCATATTAAAGATATGCGTCTTCTCTAGGTGTGTGTTGTGGGCGGCTTGAGGCACAACAGCCAAGTTTGCGTCTGCGATGCCTTGCCATAGTGATTCAGGTTGCGGCCATAAATAGGACCGATCACTGTCAGGCCAAAGTACCAAGGTTTTCGCTTCAATTTGCTCGAGTCTTTCCAAGGCACGCCAGCCTGCCATGGCTAACAGGCCATTCACATAGGTCTGGGTTTGCACCATACTCGCCAGCTCAATCCCTTCTTTAAACTCAGGATCGTCTTCGCCATCTGAGAACCACGTTCTCACTGTGTCATACGCCACTTGCTGTGTGCCTTCAGTTTGTGCGCGTTCGATACTTTGCTCGATAGATTCAAATCGCCCCGGCAAGCTGCCAACAGGCCCTGTAGCATAAAGCACCAAGCCGACAACGCGCTCAGGTGCCATGATCGCCACTTCTTGCGCAATCATGCCGCCCATGGAATGCCCCATGAGGTGAAACTTCTCAATGCCCATCGCATCTAATCGGCTCAACACATAACGCGCAAACTCTTCGACGCTGTCTAAGCCAACTTCGTCGGCTTTTCCGTTGTAGCCAGGTAAGTCCATTGCCACCACGTCAAACGACGATGAAAATAACTCAATCTGTTTTTCCCAATACGCTAATCCACTCAAAAAGCCATGGACCAACACCAGTGTTGGGCCAGAGCCAACTCGTAAGCAATTCATAGTTTTTATTCCATCAATTCAGGCAGCCAAAGTGCGGTATCAGGTAAACCTACCAGCACGGCTAACAAGATAAGGAGCGCAGCAATAAACGGTAAGCAGCCAATAATGACGTCACCAATGGTCACCTCGTCACGGGCGAGGTTTTGTATTACAAAGAGGTTTAACCCCACGGGGGGCGTGAGCACCGCAATTTCCATGGTGATGGTGTAAACCACCCCAAACCAAATCAGATCAAACCCTGCGGCAGACACCAACGGATATAAGGTTGGTAAGGTAATGAAGGTCATGGAAACGGGCTCGAGAAACATGCCGAGAATAACGTAGAACACCACGATCAACGCGAGCACGGCATACGGGGAAAGGTTCATTTCAACGAAAAGCTGAGTGAACTGTTGAGGGATTTGGTGATACGTCATCACAAAGCCAAACAGCACACCGGACGAGAGCAGTAACCCCAGATAACCCATGGTTTGCATGGTCGAGCGCAATGCATGGAGTAAACCGGGTAGGCGCAATCCACCAAAGAAATAGGCAAGCACCAAGGTGAACATGGCTGAAACGCCCGCCGCCTCCGTCGGTGTTGCGATCCCCGCATAGATGGAAACGGTGATCACTAAGCCAATCACCATGACAGGCAAGATGGCAGACAGCGCCAACAACCAAGGAATTGGCGTCACGTTTTCTTGGCCCGGAATATCGATGGGGCGCACTTTCCCCCAAATCAGGATGATCACAAAGAACATGCTCACCAGCAGCAGTCCGGGCAAGACACCGGCAATGAACAAGGCACCGATGGATTGGTCAGTCACAATGCCATAAAACAGCAAAATCAAACTGGGTGGCAATAACACACTTAATGTACCGCCCGCCGCCAACACACCGCTCGATAAGCGTTTTCCATATCCGAGTTTCAGCATTTCAGGCAATGCAACACCGCCAATGGTGAGCGCACCCACCATGCTTGACCCACACACTGCGCCAAAGCCAGCACACGCGCCGATACTGCCGTAAGCCGCTGCACCACGAATGGGCAATTTACTGTGCATGAACCAGTAAAGATTGGGGCCAATGCTGGATCGCCCTATCAGCTCACCGAGGAAAACAAACAGCGGCACCGCCAATAATATGTAGTCAAACCACACCCCCCACAGCTTGAGCTCTGCGGTAACCAAGGTGGATTTGAAGCTTAAAATATCGAGTAAAAACGGGATTGAAGCGGCGGCCAATGCAAAGGGAATCGGCAACCCTATCAGGATAAAACCCATCAACAATCCGAGCATTCCTAGCCCTACGACGTACCATTCCATCATGCGTCCTTTTCGTGTTTCTCTACAGCTTCTATCGAATTCGTATCACCGCCGTTTGAAGGCGATGTGTCTGGATCAGAACGGCCAGCCACCAAAAGGCAAAATGCCGTAATGGAAAAGCTCAGCAGCGCAATCACCACAGGGATCCAGAAGTAGAAGCGAGGCCAGAGGAGAATTTCAGAGGCCGCGCCAGAATCGAAAGATTTGAACATGGCTTTCCCAGAGGCCGCCAAGAAGAACAGGCCAATGATCAGCATCACCAACATATTGAACTTATCGACCCAGAACTGAATGTTCACAGGCAATTTGTCGCGTACCAAGGTGACCTTGGGGTAAGAATCATTCAGCAAGGCAAAAGAAACACCCATGAATGCAACGGGCACCAAAAGCAGCGCTGTTGCTTCTGTCACCATGCCATCGGGTGAATTGAAGACGTACCGGACGATAACGCCGTAACTGATCCAAGCCGCCTGCACCAAAATCACGGCTGCTCCGGCATAGAGCAGCACCAGTGACATGTGGCGGAGTGTGTCGAACAGTTTTTTGTTCATACAAACGCTCCCTGTTTATCCTTCACGCTGTTATTCAGAGTGTTTTGCAAACAGGCTGCGAATGTTGTCGGCAAGTGGAACACCACATGCGTTGTTCACTTCCGGTGTCCATTTCGCGACGATGCCTTCGAGCAATTCGCCCGTGCGATCTTCTGACATCGATACCGCGGAACCGCCGTTCGCCATCACTGCGTTACCGACACGCTCATCCACCCAGCCTTCATAGCGAGGCTTGAGCCAAGCTTCAGCTTCGGTGGCGGCTTCTTTGAGCGCTTTTTGATTGGCAGGACTCAAGTCATCAAACTTGTCCTTGTTCATCATGTAGATGATGTTGCCGTAGAACATATTGGCGTTCACCATGTGAGGCATCACCGACCAAAGTTTCCACGAACTGTAGGTCGCAACGCCCATGTTGATGCCGTCAACCACACCACGTTCCGCCGATTGGAACACCTCTTTAGGTGCCACAAACACAGGCTTACCGCCCCATGTTTCAATCATCATGCTGACGAGAGGGCCTATCGACCGCACCAATTTTCCGTCAAGTTTTCCGATATCAGATACTGCGTCTTCAAACCACCACTCTTGGTCATAGGAGTAGTTAGAATTAATCAAAGGGATGAGATCGGCTTTAGCCGCTTCGGCTTCAATGAGCGAGGCATAGTTATCGTCCAGCTCAATCTGTTTTTCCAAATCGATCGCAACAGGGTACAAAGACGTGACACGGTAACATGGCAAGCGTTTATCGGCGGGAATCCAGCTGATGTCAGAGACACCACCTTGCACCGCATCCACGCCTTCGCTCCATCCGTGCAAAGTACCTGATGGGAAAATCTGCACTTTCAAGTCACCGTTACTTTTTGCCGCAGCAAGTTCGGCGAATTTCTTGAAGCCTTCATAGCGAATATCAGATTCGTTCACGTAGGTGGAAAGGCGAATGGTTTCGGCGGCACTGACCGCCATCGGCAAGGCACTCATGAGTGCGAAAGTCATTACGGAAAGCTTTAATGCGTTGGTCTTGATAGGGGATTTCATACAACTGCTCCTTGTCACGCTTTCTTGTTTTGCCACGTTGCTGTTTAGGGTTAGGGAAGCAACGAAGCAAGGCGTTTTAACGTCTTCATGTGCGAGTGTTTGGGGAAAACACAATCAACAAAAACGTCATATTAAGCATGGTCAGGATCCCTCTTTGTGCGTCATGCCGATTCGATTGGCTGACATTCCGTTTTTTAATTTCTGCATTTTTAACGCGCAATATGAATGGGTTAAAAAACATCTCCGTTTAAAAAGAACAGAAAATTTCAATGATTGTCGTTTTTCTTATTCATAAGCCCATGCCGTTTTATTCACTTTGATAGTTTTAAAGGAGGGAGATATGAAAACGCTTTCAACACGGATTGGTTGAATGCGTGCCCTACTCGGCAATTTGGATGCATACAATTTGGAGAAGACGCTTGGATTTTAAGCTCTTAGAAGATTTCGTTTGCCTTGCGCAATCCAGCAGTTTCACGTCTGCTGCGCGAGAGCGATTTGTTACCCAACCCGCGTTTAGCCGGCGTATCAGGGCGCTTGAACAGTGGGTTGGCACGGATTTGGTAAACAGAGAATCGCAACAACTTGAACTCACAGAACAAGGCCGCGCCTTTGTCACTGACGCAGAAGAAATATTGAATCGCCTTTACATGGCGAGAGAGTCTGCCCGCTCATTGAAGAAAACAGCCAGCAATGAGATTTCCGTTGCGGCGCAAAATTCCATCGTACAAACCCTGTTCATGACATGGATGAAGAACGTCGAAAAAGCCGTTGGGCCTGTGTACGTTCGTCTGTCGTCCGACCGACTGGCAGACTGCATTGATCTGTTTGCGCAAGGCAGCGTGGACTACCTACTCTGCTATACCCACGAGCAACTCGGATTGTCTATCGATCCAGACAAATTCAGCAGCACCATCATTGGTATGGAAACCTTGGTTCCCGTCGCAGCCTCCATCAATGGCGCGCCGAAATATACCTTACCCGGCAGTGAAAACGACCCCATTCCGCTTGTGGCTTACACCCACCAATCTTTGTTTGGGAAAGCGCTCGATCAACTCCTTGCTAAAGAAGTGGGATACCTCAATCGTCGATACGAAAACCCGTTTGCTCACACACTAAAATCCATGGTTCTTGGCGGATATGGCGTCGCATGGCTTCCCTACTCGTTTGTAAAAGATGAACTTCAACGAGATGAATTGCAAATAGCAGGAGAGCAGCGCTGGCACATTCCGTTTCAAATTCGCTTGTATTACCGCGAACCGGAAAATGCAGTGGCAAAATCTATTGTGAGAATTTCGAAGTTGATGGGTGATGTGGATAGCGATCTTAACATTCAATCCCAAGGATCCCGCTAAATCCAAATAAAACCGCACGCTATGCCGAATCGGAATAATGACCAAAAAACTTGGCATTGGTTGAAGGGCAAATAAGTGTCTAGGTTTAAGGGGAAAGCAACTGGTCTTGCTTCCACCCAGTGATCGTCAACGCTGTTTAGGTTGTTAGCTCCTCCTAAACATGACTGGTGTTGAACTTACTATCCCTTAGCCTAACGATAAGGTGACGCTGCATAACCTTACTCTATTTCGGCAATCAGAGGGCACCCCGCCCTCTTTTTCTTTCTTAGGTATCCCGCTTCTTTGCTCATCCATACCTTTGCCAATAACGTTCAATGGCGACATTCAACTCATCAAAGGGAAAATTTTCGCCATGCGCATCGCGAAACGCCTCGATGTACTTGAGCACCGCCTCGCCTTCCTCTTGCGTTAACGTCCCAAAACGGTGCAAAAACAAGGTGTCAGGCCAACCCGAGTCATACCATTCGTGGATACAGGTTTTCAGCGATACGGTAAACGCCGCTTCATCTTTTCCTTCAAAGCGCGCAATGACAGCGTCTGCGTCTCCCACTTCAGGGCGAATCAAGGCATCAACCACCTCGTTAGCAAACATGCTCAAGGAACCAAAGTGGTTCAGCGTGGCGGAAAGAAGCGCCGGCAAGTAATAGTGAAACGCTTTTGGCGAGAACATCCATAGGTTCGTGCCAATCACATCGCGAATTTCCAACGGTGTTAATGACCAAGGCTCACGCTCAATCAGCAAAGCACTAAATTCTTGGGCTTCATACTCACTGACATCAGACGCGACCATTTCCGTGTTTGAAGGGCGTGGGCGCGCCTGAAATGCGTGCTTTAGTTGTTCCGCAATGTGTTCATGCTTCATTCAGAATTGCTCTCCGTTTCAATCACTGTGGTGATACTCCTTTCGCAGATTACGCACCATCATCATCGTCTGATCCTAAGCTTTCTTGCAATGTATTTAACATCAGTAAGATGGCTGCAGCGGCCGCCGTCAATGTTGCAGCTTCCGCAGCGGTTATCGCCGCCGCGGCGATCGCAGCGGCAATCACTTTAATCAGCGCAATGATCGCAACAATCACGGCCACAATAAGTGCTATCACGACGGCGACGGCAAGTGCAGCCGCTGTTGCCTCAATGGCCGTCGTGACTGCAGCAACCACCGTTGCCATTGCCCCCACAAGCTCAGGGGAACAATTTGAGTTACCGAAGAAACGAAAACAACGCATCATGGCATTTACTTTGTCACACACCTGAATGCGATGCCCGCGATCCCCGCCACGAAAACACGTCGTATCTAGCGCTAAGCGAGCAGCGATTTCCGCTGACATCGCAGCGATTTTTAATGCTAAAGACACACAACTTTCAGTGACGGTACACCCCCCAAGCTGATTCGTCAGTGTCTTCGCTGAAAGCACCGATGCTCTCAAAGGTATGTAGTCAGACCAACCGCAATCTCCAGGTGGTGTCAGTCCTGTCCCCGGAAACGGGCCCGGCCCGACAGTGCAAGTGCGTGCAATTAAACTGCGCTGGAATGTCGGCGGAACGTGTTCGCTCACAGTAGGCACCATGCTGCGATGCACATGCTGTGATGCACCACCTTGTTGAATAACGTGCGTCAATTCGTGCGCAAGCAGCTTTTTGCCTTGAAATGAATGTGGGTCGTAATCCCCTTTACGGAATACGATATCAGCGCCACGGGTATAGGCTTTAGCCTGAATCGACCGCGCAGCGGTATCTGCGCGACTGTCGGTGTGAATACGCACTTGGCTAAAATCCGCGCCAAAGCGAGATTCAAAGAATTGCCGCTCGGTCGAGGGCAACGGATCGCCGCCAGAAACTGACTGAATATGCGCTGCGGCGCTATCAGAAATTTGCTGCGTCGGTGACGATGAAGACGCATCTCGCATCAACTCTTCTTCTTCGCAGGCTTTGCATGCCCTTTGTGCCACCATTTCTGACTCAGGCACACGGGAAATCGCCTCTGGACCGCCCGTGATAGGCGCAGATTCAGAGGAAGTCGGCGCGTTTCCCATCACCACATCAGCGACGCGATCAGCTTCTCGCTCATACTTGTCACCCGGATCGCTCAAACTCAACTTTGTTTGAACAAATGGCAGCGCATTCGGCGCAACATCCTTTGTCTGTCTCGACGAAAACATGCTCGTCGGTGTAGATAACACCTGACTTCGCTGACCAAACGTGCGCGTTTGATGTTCATCGCCGCTTAACGAAACCTGTTTTCCCGCATCACGCGGAGCATGTGTCCACATTGCCCCGTCCTCCTAAATGTATCTTCACGGATATCGCCAATGCCGAGGGATGGATTACGCCCCCTAAGCCTTGGGTGGCGTACGCTTCTTCGCCGCTGCACGCGTGGTTGTTTTACGTGCGGGGGTGACTTTTTTGGTCGCGGCTTTTACTGATGCTTTCGCTCTTGGTTTCGGCGCGGGTTTCGGTGCTGGCTTAGGTTTGTCTTGCTCTTTGTTCTGCTGGGGTTCAGACACCATGTCTTCAAACTTACGAATCTCATCCAGCTGTTCTTGCTCACGCTTGATGGATTCATCAATACTGCGGTTGAACACCTCCCGCTGCTTTTCTAGCTCTGCGATTCGGCGCTCTAAGCGGCTTCGTTGCATTTCAGCATTGGCCTTGGTGCGCCCGATGGGGTTTTTCTCCCCTAACGGGCGACTCACTTTCTGCAGGTCAGACACCAAAGAGAAGTGCTTCTTTAAAAGATCTTGTGCTTTTGCCATGGGAAACTCCTTACTCAAACCTGCTGATTAAATGCGTTTTCTGGCACAGGGAATTCGTTGTGCCCTTCGACACGGCCTGTCGTAATATTGCCGATGAAAGGCCCTTGCATGTTGTTGAAGTCAAAAGACGGAAGGAACCGAGTTTGGGCCTTCACTTGATTGCTCATGACGGAGGCGCGGAAGCCAGAAAGCACCACTGTGGCATGCTGCCCAACTTCGTCTTTCACGAAACCCACGTGCTCGACATAGTTGTTGCTGAAGAACACCCGTTCAAAGCGAATATTGAGGTTGTCGATAATGCCGCGAGACAAGATCTCAACGACCGTATCGCTGCCGCGGCCGAGGAATTTGTTGTTGTTGATCTGTGCCGAATACCCGATGCGAAGCGCACTGTCACCAAAGAAGAACGCCCATTCCACCAGCCCTTGCATCAACAAAGCGCGATCATCTTCGATGCGTTCTCGCGTCAGCAAATCTGAATAAGACACCAGATTGCCATCGACCCTGGCTTCCAACACAAACACAGCACCAATACCGACTGTGCGTTCCGTATTCACGTCGCCGTCTTTGTTCACGCCCGTGTTCAATACTTCATTGGATTCAATGTGGCTTTCACCAAGGTGAAACACGCACGCAATCGACGATGCGAACATGCCATCGCCCTTCACCCCCACATAATTCAAACGGTTACCAATAATGGCGGCACGCATCACACAGAGCACCACCACGATGCCGCCGTGGCTGCAATTGCTGATTTGGTTATTGAGCACATCCAAACGGACGCAGCGCTCGCACATGATCGCCGCGCCCCCATCGGTGATGTGGTTGGTTTGCACTTGAATGTCTTCACATTGGCTGCCAAACACCGAAATACTGCATTGGGTAAAGGTGTTACCTTCGATGTTTACCCCCGTACATTCAGAGGCTGTCACGCCCACTTCATCGCCCGCCTTCCCCGCAAAAATGTTGTTCAAAATGCGCAGGGCAGAGACTTGGTCGGCAGTGACACCGCCAATGAATCCCTGTATCCAGTTTTGCGTGATGGTGACACCGCCCGTAAAGGTTTCTTCGTCATCGCCGACTTTGATCGCCAGCAATGCCGCGCCATCTGTTGAACCCGCATGGGTCAACGCACGGCCAGACAAGCCTTGAAGACGGTTGCGCTCTATCAAGCAACCGAGCCCTGTCACTGAAATGCCGACACCATTTCCCGCCCCGATGTTGATTTCATTGCGCGACACCACACCAAACGCGCAAGCCAATTCAATCGCGATAGATTCATCGTCTTCAAGGTGATGCTCGATGGTGATGCGATTGTCAGTAACTTGGCTGTTCGCGGCGGTTGAGTACTGACGCCCCATTGGCGAGTTATTCACGACAACCCCGCGTCGGTATCCCCGAATGGTGTTTTTTGTCACGATGGCAGCGCCAGAAATCCGGCCGACACCAACACCAATGAGCCCACTCTCACCCAATACGCTGACATCGTCATTCGCGTTATTGCCCGACACGCCAGACGCATCCATCACGTTACCCTCAACCAGCAGATCTTCACCGCCGTCATCAAGCCATACCCCAATGGTGGTGTTATTTGTGATGTTGTTGAGTACGCGAACATGGCTGCAATTAAAAAGCCCAATGGCCGGGTTATCGGTTTGATTTTCTTGGCTTGTCTGTGAGGAGATGTGGCAATCTTCGATCAGGCTATGTTCAACACCCAGCATCGATACGATGCCCTGCGGCTTCTCACTGGGTGCAGCAACGCGGATGTCTATGGTGGTGAGATGAATCCCCGAAATGGTGTCATTGTTGTCTGACTGAACCACAATGGCAGACTCGCCACCAAGGTGACGGATTTGCGCCCCGTGACATTCCCCGTGAAGCGTGACATTGCTATGTCGAATGTGAATGGCGCGGAAGATGTCATGCACGCCAGTTTTCAAACAGACGCAACCACCAAACTCAATGGATAAGCTATCAATGGCGGCTTGAATGTCTTCACCGGGTCTAACTACGACGGTGCAGCACCCTGTCATGCCAATGGGATCGCGGCAATCTTGAAACACAGGATCGACAAACTCGCCATTGAGCGCATCCACCACCGCTAAGCGACAGAAATGATGATGCGTGCCATGAGGCGGCGCGTCGGTCAGGGTTTCAACTGAGCTGTCGGCATAGCGCGTGACAAAGGTCCAGTGATCGCCGGGATGATAACTGCCCGCGCCACCATGGCGACTCAACGCCACTTCCACGCCGTCCTCAAGGGCAATAAAGGTGCCTTCAGCGCTGATGGGGATCAGGCCATCACTGGTTGGTGAGTCTAGATTCACAATTTGGTTGCCATCAGTGTCCAACACCACACCCGATTGGTCCCAACGACGCACTATCGGATGAATCGACTGATTGGCGACCGTCGATGCAGGCACCAATAGCAAATCACCCGCAGCTAACGGGTTCTCCAACACCAAGGTGTTCGTCGCGTCATTGACCGACAACACACGCACGATGGCTCCAGGAATGCCTTCCAACACCCGAACATCATCCGTAATTTCAACCCAATCACCGGCGTTAAACCTGAGATAATCGTCCTTCGCGACCTGATCCATGGTCAGGGTATTTGACGCAGGCTGAGACAAGATCCGCGCGGCAAACGCAGCATGAACACGCGACCATTTGATTAATGGTCTGCCGTCTGCCAACACATCGTGCACGCTCACCATGTAGGTGCGGTTTTCTAATCCGCGATACCCTCCTTCAGGGGGCAACAAACATGGATCGTCTACCGCTGAGGCTGGGTTTGCACGGGTAGAAAGTCGCGCTGAAGAAGGCGCAGTCAGGTCATCCCACTTGGGGATGTCCTGATCATCGGTTGCGCACGTCACATCATCGCTGACAGGGCCAAAACGTCGCACTTGCCACACGGTTTGCATACGCGCGGTGGTATCCACGCCAATAGCAGGATCGACCAAATCAGGCGCTTCAAGAAACGTGATAGGTCGCTTCCACACTTCGAGGTACACCACGTAGCGACCGTCTTCAGGCTCATCCCCCAGCAACGCATTAGAAGCCTGTTCATTTAAAGCCAGTAGAGGCCGATAAGGTTGTTCATGGAACAGATACGGCTCAGTGCTGTGCAACTCTTCAAGGGGGTGATAAAAATCCGGGTCGCCGCTGCCAAAGTTCTCTGCCAGCAAGCCATCAACATAATATCGACCGGGATGAATAGCGAGTTGCCCTGCGATGACAGAAATTCGGAAACTGTCGGGAAGGTGTGCGGGGTATCCACAAAATCCAGCAAGATCGATGGTCTCTGCGCGGAAACGGCGGTCAACCATCGCAGCGCCTTCATTGAGTGGTGCATCTGACACCACCCGCCCTTGCATCGACACCAGTTCGGAGTAGTTATGGCGAGGGTCAAAAGTCTTTCCTGAAATATCTACAGCCATCTTTCCTCTCCTTTAGGTCACGTAGATCAAGCCGAGATCGAGACCAATCGGCAGAAATTCGTCGAGGCGAAATTTCAGCGCATCTTCTCGTTGAGGCTGGTAAAGGTGGTGATACATTCCCATTTCGCTGCCACTGTCAGCGCCACGTCGAATTTCTTCTGGAGCAGCCAACAGCACTTGCCCATAGGCTGCGTTGCCATAACGCAGTGCGGTGAATGCTGGCACTAATCGGGCGCGCACGCCGCGAACGATATGGTCACGTTCTGCATCGGTGAGGGTTGGGTTGTGCAGCTCTGCGTCTTCAATGGCTTTCGCCGACGCAAATTGGGGCTGACAGTGATGTTGGCGAGGAACGCGTGAATGCGGAGGAATGTAAGAATACCGGGCACAGCCCGTTTGTCTTTGTTGCGCCCACACAGGGGCATCCCAATCATCTACCTCGTCAAGCGCGGCATCTAACAGGGCATTGGAAATTAACGGGAAACTTTTGGCGGCCACTTTGCCGATCACCGTGGTTTCACACAGTGTGAGTGCGCCACCATGGGTCACCTCGTCAAGCGCCGAAAAAGCCACATTCGTACGCGATGTTGCGTCGATCATGCTGTCTTTTATGGTAACGGACGCACCTTCTACACAATGAATCGCGCCAAGAATCGAACGCTCAATTTCAACGGTGACATTTGGGATTTCAATCACCAATGACGGCGTCGTTGGTTGTTGAGGTTCGCCATCCATGGACAGGTGAATACCCGGCACCAAAGTGACATTGCGCAGCACCAAACGGCGAAGGGCATTGTCGCCAGTATCAGGAAGCACCAAACGCCCGCCATAAAGGGTCAAACCGTCGATGACCACTTCTGCCTCTTCACCACCAATCACGGTCATGTCATCGCCATCAAGGTTGATAAATGCACGATGACCGTCAGCTGAACGGAGCGACAAGGTTTGATCGACATCCACGGCAATCGCCAATGGCTCGGTGAAGACGTGCGATACCGATATTTCCGCCACACCGCCCGATACTATGGTGTCCAGCACGGGTTGAATCGCCTCCCCCGCGGCAATGGTTAGTAGCGGCGACAAACCTTGAATAAAGCCCTCAGCCCGCGAGTAGTCGCCGCCCCCCACATCAGCACACATGCCGTAGTGATAGGAGATGTCGACCACATCAGGCTCGTCCATGCTGGCGGGTAAAAAGAGTCGCCCGAGCTCTGGGTCAACCGAAATGCGATCGACAGGTGAATGTGCCCAATTTGCACCGTCATCACTGAGGTTACAGATTTGGATCATGTCATGGGTTTGCTCAATCCCGTCTAAAAACAGGGTGAAAGAACGCCCGTAAAACGCGGAAAGGTGCGCGCCAGAAATACGACGACGCGCTAGCGGCACGGGCAGGTTTTCTTCGTTTGCAATGTGGTTAATGTCTGGCTCGGTCAGGGGCACGTTGAACATGGCGGTGTTGATGCCCATGGGGTTAAACAAGTAACGCCGTGCTGCCACCCTGAACGCGGGTGCGAGTGGTTGCCGATACGGGCGAAGTCGCCACAAAAACAGCCCAACATGTCGAAAATGGTGCCGCCCTTCCCCTTGGCTGATGCGCCCTGTGTCCATGGTGTAGCTGGCCGTATCAAAGGCGGTGCCTAGCGCATCGCATTGTCGGCTGTTTCGAATGTCTAAGGTGTAATGTTCGTGGGGTCGCGGGGCCGCAAGGTGCTCAGGTCGTGCGAGCAACCGGAAAAACTCGACCACACGAGACGGCCAACGCGTGGTGTCTGTCGCTAATTGCTCTAGCGTTAGCGCGACGCCAAGACGACGCGCAAGGCGAATCTGATTTGCCGCAGCAGCACGCTGGCTGACACCAGGAATTTCTGGGCCATAGCGATAACCCACCAGCTCACCAATGTAAGGCGCGGCCCATTCGTCGCAGGTTTCAATAAACTGATTGTCGTAAAGTCTGTCGGCTTCATCGCGCACAATTGCCGCTTGTTCCGCCAGAATTTCCATTAACGCTTTTAGCGGAAAGCCCTGCTCTTCATCGCGCTTGCGATAGATGTCGGGCAATCGCGCATAAAGGGCATCTGGCGATAAGGCGCTTGAAGACATCATGCTGCTCATAGGCTGGTCTCCAGATAATCCAGGGGCGCAGGGTGCAAACTCAGGATGGATGCACCAACAACGTCATCACCGAGCCATTCCGCCATCGGCGCGGCCAAACCATCTCGTCGTTCTGGCGTTGCGCCGCTGTATAAACGGTCGATCACCACCGCATCAATGCCGTCTATCTCGTGAAGGATCGCGATGATCTCGCTGGCAAACACAGGCTGACCGAATTGGCGTGCATCAAACGACAACGCCAGCCGCAGTGCGCTTTCGGCCGCCGTAGCAACCTCATCTGGCAAATAATCGGAATGGACTTGAAGACGCACGCCCAATTTGAAAAAGGTTTGGCGATAACTGCGCAGTAAGAAACGCGCAAAGGGATCGCCCGCGGCGGTGAGTGCATCGGTGAGCGTGGTGTGCAAGTCGCTGCCTTCTGGTACGGTTGCACCTTCTTCCGCCGCCACACTGACAATCACCTGCGGGCCGGTTGGCAAATGCAGCCATTGAGAGCTGGCTTTTGCGATGCCACCAAAGCCTTGCGCAAAATCCGCATAGTTGGTGAGCGACACCACGCGCCCTAGAGTACGGCAGGACAAAGGCGCGCTGAGGCGAATGGCCTCCTTGCCTTCTGGGTCTGCACCGCCATCGGCATGAAGCAGGTTTTTCACCGATTCCACACCAAGGGGTTGGCTCATCAATAGATTAAGTTGCCCTGCTTTCACCCGCCCCATTAGGCCGTGGGTTTTCCGATAGCGAGCGCGAATGTTTTGATGACCATTCCCCGGCATGGCACCGAGTACGCCATCCCCAAAGGCAATATGGCTATAGCCTTCTTCGTCAATTCGAGAGGTATACACACGGTCTGATGGCAACGCATGGAGGAAATGCGGAACAGGATGCCAAAGGATGTTGTTCACCCGCACTTCCAGCGTCGGTTTTACGCCCGTCGCCGTTTCAGCAGGCACAAAGGTTTGCGGTGCTTGCTTGGTGATAAAGTGCATGTGCGGTACAGCCGCCCCATCGCCCAGCACTTCTGCGACGGTTTCACCTTGCGAGGCAAAAGCAATGTTGGCTGCAATGCGAAGACTTTGCGGTAAATACGGCGCGCCAATCGCTTTAGTGAAAATCAGTTCGGTTCCCGCACCAAGTGTCAGATCGTGGGTCACGGTTTGAACGGTACGGGTCGCAATTTCAGGCGCATCGCCAAACCCCTCCGCTAGCCCGTGCAGCATGACCGTTCGCCCTGCTTCTAGCCCCGGATACCAGCCGTTTAACAACACGGTGTTGGTATTTTCATCCATGGGCGCTTCAATCGGCGGCTCTGCCAAGGTCAGCCATTCGCTCGCACCAAACGCGGTGGTTTTTCGAATCGCAAAACGGTTGAAGTGCTGTGAACGATCTAACCTCAATCGGGTACTTTTTCCCGTGACGGCAAAGAAAGACACGGAAAGATCGGCGGCATCCTCCACACGATAACGTGCCCACTGATCGCCATTGCGCAGCACAATGTCGCTACCCACGGCAATCTCTGCCACAGGGCGATCGAGGAAAATGTCGTTGTCACCTTCGTCCATCAATTGCAGCGAGCCACCATCTGCCCATGTGTTTTCGGTTTTATCGGCATAAGGCCCGGGTTCAATGCCTTCAACAACCACGCCTGAACTGTTTTCGCTGTACACAGGCACGGAACCCGTCAGTGAATGATGCAAGCTGGATAAGGGCGGTGCGGCATTGCCAAAAATGGCCGCCGATGCACGAAATACCAGCACCTGCTTGTCTGCACCGCTCATTTCAATCAGGGGGGCAAAAAAGGCTTTTTCTTCGACCTTTTCTTTCTCCAGTACTTCCACCAATTCGGCAGCGTCCATGGCTTTGTCTGTGTGTTCACCCGCGACTCCCACAAGCACTTTCGGTACCGCAATCGCTGCGGCACTGCCTGGCAACGAAACAGGTTCAGACGCCAATGGCGAGACCGTCACCCATGTAAGATCTTTCGCATCGGGGTCGTTCGCAATATCCGCAATCACGGGCGTTACCGCGTTGACCAAGCCAAAGACAGCCGTGCCATCGTCGGCGTAAAAGAACACTGCGTCGCCCGCTTTCAAGCGCGTGTTCGTGCCTTCAAACGGCAACCGTGTTGTGATGGTGGTTAACGGATGCGGCGCGGTGAGCTTAGGGCGAATCGCATTCCATGCCGCGCGGGCGGGCAGATCATCAAGGGTTTCGTAGATAACGGGGGTTTCATCTTGCCCCGGCGTACTTTGCACTTTCGTCCCCACCGGAATGGTAATCAGCTCTGGAATGCCCTCACCCGCTGCAATGTGAAACGCTAAATCTGCCGTCGCCGCCGCACCCGGGTGCGGCACATAATCAATCAAGGCGGCCATTTCATGCAGCGAGGTATTTTCCTGTGCGGTGCGAAGGTAGGCTTCGTTAAGCCATTGTTCGCTGTAAAACGTCAACACATCGCAGCTCGCCGCCCATGCATCAATCAAGGCAAGGGTGAAGTCTTCTGAATCGCGCGACGTTAATGTGCCAAGTTCGCCATATCTTGATGAGGAAAGTCGCGCCACCATACTTTGATAAAAGGCGTTGTGCTCGCCTGCGCGAAAATCGACACGGTACAAACCTGATGCGTTATTCGGTGCTTCTGGCGTCAATACCGACGTACCTTCACACGCGCCACAGGATGAATGTCCGGCGTAAGAATTTGCCATGTCAGCGCCCTCCTTCCATGTCTAACAAGAACACGCCGTTGCCGGGATGGCTCATGTCGTTATCCACCCGCGCAATTTCGGTTCTAGAGAATTTCAGTTTTCGCTCAGACAAACCGCTGGTTCTCGGGTCGCCGAAGCGACGAAAACGGGTCGCCTTTGCGGCAATCACGCCCTCCACGTTTTGTGCGGCGGCGATCAACGGCGACAAATGCAAGGTTTCCCCCGCGCGGAACTGGTCAGGATGAAGCAAACCCAAACGCCCATTCGTAAGGCGTTTTGCCGAGAACAATTTAAGAAGCACCTGCTGAACATGCGATTTGGAGGCATTCTTGGCGAGGCAAACGTGCAAGGTGATTTCGAGCGGCACATACACGGGCGTTGACACTTCAACATCGTGTGCTGCAAGGCGATATTTCTCATAGTGATGACGCAGCTCGGTGCGCTGTTCATCCAGCATGCCGACACGATCTTTGGGATCGGGCAGCGCGAAGGTGGTTATCCAACTGCCGGTATGGACATAGGCGCAGCTGACATCTTGAATCCACGCCAAGCGTTGCCCGAGGGTTTTGTAATCTTCACGGGTCACGGCGCGCTCTTGGGTTTTGAACAGGAAAGGCGCGCGTTTTCGAATGTTGGCGTTGGTTTCTGGGTTTCGGCCGCCCGCGCCCGCCGTGATGTTTCTGACCGCCGTCACTTCGGGCAGTGCTAGCGCGAGGTGATGAAGTTTGTCAGCTCCGATGTGCCCTGCAGAGCCAATGCCCACGCGGTAGGTCGCTGAAAACGCAGTGCCTGATAGCGGGCGGCGACCAAACACATTGTCGCCAAAACGCAAACTCACCGCCCCGTCGCGCTCCACTTCGGGTTTAAATACCCGCGCCGCACTGTCGCTGGCAAGGATGTCGCGCACAGGCTCATAACTCAGGGTTTCCATCCCGTCATCACTTTGTAAAGCGATGTTGGGATAGGTATCGGCAGGAATGGGCGTGCGCAACACATCTGACGCAGCGACGGTTTCCGATTGCGCGAAATAATCGGGGCTGAAAGTCAAAGGGGCATAGGCCAAATGCGGTTGATAACGCGGCGGCAGCAATTCGGCTTGGCGAGGTTCACACCCCGTTTCGGCGCAGTTGCCCGATTTTCGCTGTTTGGCCTCGCGCCCTTTTCCGGGCGCCCACGCTAGATAAGGTTCAGGTACCGAAGGCAAGGCTTCGTTGCTCAAGGTCTGTCCATGATCGACCAACACCATGTTGCCGCGCGCCACGCTGACAGGCTCAATATAACGGCGACCTTCTTCGATAGAGGTTTCAGATGAAATGCACACTGGCGCGCGAAGTGCATCTCTGGCATGCCAATGGATCAGGGTGATTTCATCCCCTGTGACTGGGTCAGTCAGCGGATCGCCGCCTTCATCAAAGGCTTGGGTCTCCGTCAGCAGCACGACGTGGCGATGATCGAGAACCGCATCGGCATGGTTGCCTGTGTTCGCACCTGTGATTTCTTCAATGGCGAGATACATGCCCGCATCAAGAGCAGGCAAATGCCCTGCTAAAGTGGCTTGTGTAGCCCCTCGAGGTAAATGGCAACGCGCATTGCTCCAGGTGTAAAACAGCATCTCATTGTGCGCGGCAAATAGGCCCGCGACATCATGGCACGTTTCATACACTGCACGGCTTTTCATCAACAATGCATCGTCCCGTGCGAAGGTCACAGGTTGTTCGTTCAATCGCGTACACACCGCACTGCCTTGAGGCACAACCACGGTGCTTGGTGCCATCGGCAACACATCGCTGGAAACCGATAAATGGCAAAAACAACGGGCATTGCAACCTTCATCCACCGCGTAATCGACAATGCGTGTCAGGCGACTGAGGGAGATGCGAGAACGCGCATGATGCAGATAGGCTTCGGTTTGCGCGGCGTCCTGCTGGTAAGCAATTTGGTCGGCGGTATACGCCAAAATATCCACCAGCGCGCTGGACAAATCCGCAGGGTGACCCGTGGCAAAGGAAGGCGATGCGATGGCCATGCGATCGAGCATCATTCGGCGGAAAGAGTGGAAATCCCGCGCGGTGTAGTCAATGCCAGTCTCAGGCGTTGGATCATCAGGGCAATCGCAATCAGACAAACAATCAAACGGTGTAGGACATTCCACTTTGAACGAAAAGGTAATGGAAGACAGCACAGGATCAAGGCTTGGCGGCGGTGTAGGGTTTAGCGTGCTGGTCACGATGTTCAGCGTATACGGCGAAAAATCCCCCGGCTGCGCGAGTTCGATAACGACAACATTGGTTTGCCCATCCAGCCCCATGGTAACGCCAATCACGTCGACGGCAGCCCCACCTTCAAGGCGGATGTTGTCAGCATCGAGCACGAGACCGTTAGGTGCATTGACAAGGTGAAGGTGCAGAAAACGTTGTCGGTCTTGCGGAACAGCGGCGGCACGATCCAACACTTCCACAAAGTCGATGCCATTGAGGAGAGTGCCCCGAACCGCTTCACGGCGACGTTGGTCGCAACAGAAATAAATCATCCTGCGGCCTCCCGAGTGAAACTGGCAGATTGCGGATCGCCCGAAGGAAGCAGGTTGTAGCCCACATCAATCTGCAAGGCTGATCCGATGAAATTCACCGTCACTTCCGTCAGTTCAATGTCATCTGGCATCCATGTTTGTAATGCGGTGGCAACCAATGTGCGGGTTTCTTCCGCCACGACATCGCCCGCGGGCGCAAACAGCAGTCGGTCTAATCCGCAGCCAAAGGTTGGCATCATCACCCGTTCGCCGGGTTGCGTGAACAGCACTTGCTCGATGCGATCGCGGATCAAATCCGGATGCAACGTGGTCGCGGTTCGCCCTTGTGTATCTATGCGATATGGAAAGTCAGGGTAACTCATGTTTCGTTCACCTCTGTCGCTGTTATTCCACGGCGATACAACACCGTGGCTGTTGCCAATGCAAAGAGCCTAAGACGCCACCACGCGGGGTTGCACCACGGATGGGATCAGCGGTGTCCCTGTCGGCGCACACACTGATTGGCTCGTGTTCAACACTAAAGGTTGCCCTAAGGAAAGTACGCGCACCGTTCCCGTTACCCACTGCGCAGTAACGCATGGGCCGTTACCTGCCGTTGGTGGTGGCATCGCACAACCCGCCACGGTGTAAGGTGCTGTCTGCAATACCGTGGCATTGCCCGACACCATCACTCTGGGATTCGGTACTGTCGGATTCGCCTGCCCGCCGTGAGAACACATAACGGTGGCACCGACATGTAGCAAATTTCCTGGCATACCCTCTCCTCACTCCACTGCCACGACACGTTTCTTTCTCTCTAGCTTTTTCTTTTGCTTTTTCTTTTGCTTTTGCTTTTGTTTT
Source organism: Enterovibrio baiacu (assembly GCF_004120195.1). Lineage (GTDB taxonomy): Bacteria > Pseudomonadota > Gammaproteobacteria > Enterobacterales > Vibrionaceae > Enterovibrio > Enterovibrio baiacui. The sequence goes on from NZ_SCHN01000005.1 coordinate 322,310, forward strand.
TGCCTTTTCTCTTTCCGCTCTCCCTGCCCTTCTGCTCTTTCTGCTCTCCCTGCTCTTCCTGCTCTTCCTGCTCTTCCTGCTCTTCCTGCTCTTCCTGCTCTCCCTGCTCTCCCTGCTCTCCCTGCTCTCCCTGCTCTTCCTCGAACCTCTTCTCTCGCTTCTCGCCCTTCCTGCTCTTCCTTCCCTTCCTTCTCTTCCTGCCCCTAAGTAATCGTCAGCGCCCCGCTGTTAATATCCACCGTCGGCCCAACAAGATTGATCTGCGCTCCTTTCCCATTGGTGATGAATATCCCAGCGTCCGATACCGACAACGTCACGCCCGTGGCGGTTTGTAACGTGATGCCACCCAAACCCATTGGTCCTAGCGCGTCACTGATAACAATGCCGTTCTTCGCCATGGTTTGAAGTGTGATGGCTGAAATCGGCGCAACCGCGGTTTTCGCCAAGCTGGGAATGTCTGACGCGGCCCCTGCGTAACAGCCCGTCCAAATGGGGTAATCAACATCCCCTTGCTCGAATTCAATCCAAACCCCTGCGCCAATGGGCGGCACCGAGAAGATCCCTGAATTCAGACCAAGGACAGGCAAACAGGGTAAACACCAGCTCCCCGGCGGCATGCCCGTCGCATCAGGCACGGTGGCGAGAATGCGGCCTTGCATCATAGGGTCGACGTTATTCACCACAGTGCCGCGGTATTTACCGAAGTATTTTTCGGTCATTTATCTCTCTCCGTTTCATGTCTCCATTGCATACATGTGATGGGTCATAACGGCACCCTACTCACTGTCGACAACAAGCCATCTCGGCGCAGTTCAAACGTCTGCTTCAACTCACCTTCGCTCAACGTGGTGGTAACGGAATCCACATAATGAAGCCCATTGAAGGCATGCCCTGCACCACGTACCGAGACGTTTTTCCTCGCCTCCAACAAACTGCCATACGCCAATACATCTAAGGTGCCCGTCATTTTCACAGCGCGAACCGCCGATTTAGCGGCTTTGGCTAACCCCACCAATGCCGCTTGAACAGGCGAATACTTTGCCGTCCCTGTCATAGGTTCGTCTTGCAATGCCAGCAGACGAACAACACCTAAAGGCGGATTAAGAGGGTTTACATCAGGCACAGGAATAGTGAGAGGCACTTTGGTTTGGGGATTAATGATAGTGACTAAAGGTAGCTTTCCTGCTTGCGTATCAACACTCCCCGATAACGAAACGACATTTCTGTGGGCGTCCAAATCATCGTTAAGTGGTTTTTGCACTTTTCCGAGCCGGACATCAGGCCCCCAATAGGCAACAGATACGCCAACTTGGTCGGTAGGTTCGATGTAAAACACATACCCCACGCGATCTGCCAACGACATGATGTATTTCAGATCTGTCCCTTGGTGCGCGGGAATACGTTGCGTGGGGACAGGCACATCAATCAGCACGGAAGGGATAACTTTGGGGATCAGCCCCATGAAGGCATATTTCGCTAACACCAAGTTAATGCGCGCGAAATCCGGCATGGCGGGATAGCGCATAAAACTGAAATCGATGTAATCCAATACGCGGCTTAAATCTTCCCCCGTTAACGTCAATCGAGACACCCCTGGCACCGCACCGGGCGAGACCGCATGATCGGTCACTACACCATCCATCAACACGGATTTCTTGCCGAACATTTCTACCGCAATCACGGTGCGAACCATTGGGATAGGGCTATTCGCAGACAACAGAAACACGGTATGCAGGGGCGAGTTATTGTCGATTTCAAACACCAACTGAAACCCTGATTTACCCGTGGTCACAGAGCGAACCTCGCAGGAAATAAATGCGTGGATAACGGCTTTCGTGACGGGCACTGGGGCGACAGGCCCAATGTACAAACTCATGACAACATCAGACATCAGCGCCCTCCAGAACCATTGTCAGTGTCATCAGAACGCAGCGCAATGCGTCGCCCAATTTGACTGACAAGCTCATCAGGGTGTTGCACCAAATTTGCATCGGCAATACACCACCATTTTGACGCGTCGGCATAGTACGCTGCACCGAGCAGGTCGAGCCTATCTCCTTCCCGAATCACAAGGCTTTGCACGCGTTCCGTTGACGCAGGCTGAGGAAGGAAACGACGACTTACAAACACCCTTTCCGTGCCATTTGCATCTGTCATCACGCGCAACGGCAACCCGACGTAACGACTGTTCGGCGTAAAGTCTGCGGTCTCTTCCGTGTTGCTAAGCAAATAGTGAGAAAGATCGGTCATCTTGTTGTCCCTCTTTGAATGCGCAAATCAATTGTCGATTGCAGGTTTCGTCGCTTTGCTGGCTTGACGCTCCAACCCTGCCAAATAATGCAGAAACAGTGATGATGCAGGATGGTCGAAGCCCAAATCATCGACGGTCAACACTTGTAAATTCACGCTGGCTTTTGCGCGAAGTGGGTTCAGCGCCGAATTAAAAAACTCTTCTTGCAGCGATAAACTGGTAAAGCGCACTGGCACTCTGCGGTTCATCCCCCAGCTAAACACTGGCAATGGCTGAACCATGGGAATGATGGTGAGCTTGCCTTGTCTGGCAAGAGCGTCGTTATCCATCAATTGTCGGCGGCTTGGCGTGATCAGCCCGCGCAGCGCAGCGATGTAGTGACCAATCCCGTAATTCAAGGCATCGCGATCCCCACGTTCCATCGCGTCGGTGGCATCCAAGGTCGCTTCGAAACTGATGGACTCTTTCGGTGGCCCATTCAAGCGCATCGGTTCTGCGCGCGTTTGCGAACTGGCGGGGGATTTCACCTCAAATTGGGTACTGAGCGTGGCAGGGTTAATCAGCAAAGGAATGGCCTCAATCGGCTCTCCACTTTGCTGGTCAAGTAACACAATGCCACCTTTGAGGAAGTTCGGCTGGCTCGATAACATTTAGCGTCCCCTTCCTGCTTGTGTGCGGGTTTGCAACTGATGCATCACGGTTTCCGTTGTTCGGACGATGGCTTGCTCTCGCGCAATTGCGTGCTCTCGTATGGACGTCGCACCGTCAGAAAATCCGCTCGGCCAGTGCTCAACAACGGCGTGCGATAAGGCACGATACACGTCGTGATACGTGGCGTTATCCGGCAACGAAATGTCATCAATATGGAGATTTATCTTCATCATTTTCTCCCCTTAAAAATCAGTGCAAACCGTTAAGGCATCGCCAGATTGGCGGGTGCCGTCCACCACAGCGGTGGGGCAAGCGATGGGATCATCCGGATCCCGCGATAAATTAAATACCCAATCCCGACAGCCGCAGCCGCCCCCGCCACCGGACGCAAGTCTGGCATTTGCGTGGGCGGTGTCACCGGATTGGTAGGACGCGGCGTCTGAGGTTGTGGCTGTGGTTGAGGTAGCGGCTGTGGCTGCGGTTGAGGAGCGACACGCGGCACGGGTTGTGGTTGCGGCAACACAACTGGCACAGGCAAATGAATGCGAATACGGATACGCCTAGGTGCGCGGCGACGTTGTGTATTTCGGCAACGGTAGTAATACACACCGTTAGAGGTCGCCCCGCCTGTTGGCGGCCAGACGGACAAATCTTGCAGCGGATTGGCGACAAACGGCATGGTCGGAAACGCGTATGACCACATGGTGGTGGCGGGACCGATGATACGGCGATAATTCGCCAAATCTCGGTTTAATTGCGCCTCCGCATCGACCTGTCGACCGTTGAGCCAAGATGCGGGTTTGATTTCTCCTAATTCATCCACCAGCGGCGCACCGGTAGGCGGATACTGCTTCACCATGTCTGGGCGGGTTGAACCTGGAATTTGAAAGCCCGGGTGACCATTCCCCAAACAAGGCGTGCTGGGTGAAATGGCTTGATAGAGTAAGCCACAAAATCCACCGATTTGACGGTGTGCCGCAATCCCGATTTGCCCCATGGTCATCGCAGGGACATTACAACCCGCAACGACGGCGCGCTGCACAACACGAGGCTGACCTGACGCGCCACCGAGCAATTGTTCCGCGCTATGGGTGACACCATCAAGTGCTTTGGCTTGAGCAATGCCAGTTGTTCCAATATCCTGCCCGACACCGACACCTTGATTCGGGATTGCCCCAACTTGAGACACCAAGTTACTCGATGGCGCAGGGTCCCCCCCTATTTGATCAATGGCAGATTCGGGGATCAAATACAGGCTGTGTTGCGCGTCTTCATATTCGCGCAAACCATCAAACAAGCTCTGTAATTCATCTTGGTCAAACGCTTCGCCAAGGAATTCCAAATCGTGGGCAGGATCGTCCATGCCCACCACTTGCGCCGATTGAGAGGCATCCATATCACGCTGTGCCCAACGTCCAACGGGGCCTGATGGTGTGGCGAGTTGAAAGGCTTTCCCCGCCGCAAAGGCTTCACCACCGCGGTCGGCTTCTTTTTCGTATGCGTCGCCTGTTCCTTGCAGTTTGGCGAACGACAACCCTCTACGCTGCTGCATCACATGGGTGAGTTCGTGGCCAATAAGCTGCAAACCTGACGTCGTGTTTGGCTGGTAAAAGCCCGCGCCGAAATACACGTCGGATCCCGTGGTAAACGCTTTGGCCTGCAAAGCACTCGCATACGTTTGTGCTTTAGCGCCCGTGTGGATATTGACGTCGGGTAAGGCAGTGCCAAAGGTTTGTTCGGCGCGCGCACGGAGAGCATCCGACAAATTGCCCGCCTGAACCGACGACGTAGAAGACGATGGGCGAGATAGAAACGCGTTGCTGGCTAACGGTGACGCGGCGGCTTTTGCAGCACATGCCCCACACGTACCGCCTTGCGGCGCGGCATTTCCACAAGCACACTTGCGCTGCACGATTGCCGAACTAGCCCCCACAGGGTGAGATCCCACAGAAAATCCGCCCATTGAATTTGCATTGACTGCATCGAGCATGGTGTTCGACATAGACGGTTCGCGTTGCGGCACCACTGGTGGCACTACTGGTTTGTTGGCCTTGCGTTCAACTGTCTTGTTGGTGTTGCTCGAAGTCGTGGGTTTAGTTGTGATTGCGTGCTCAGCCATAATCCAAGTCCCCCGCTTTCACTGGTCTATCGAGTTTTTGCAACTCCGCCGATGCCGCTTCCATCAAAAAGCGCATCATCACGGGTTCGTTATGCTGCGCGGCGAGAAAGGCGCCGTTGAGTGCAACATTGTGAATGCTGCCGCCCGTCAGGTTTAAACGCGACAAACGCACGGGATCAACATCGCCTGAGAGCGGTGTTTGTGGTGGGAACACGGTGCGCCAAATACGTTCACGCTCGGCAGGCCCTGGGAAGGGAAAATCCACCACAAACCGTAATCGGCGTAAAAAGGCTTTATCGATAGAAGATTTCAGATTGGTCGCCAAAATCGCCAGCCCACGATAGCTTTCGATACGCTGCAGCAAATCATCAATGCCGATGTTAGCGTATCTGTCATTGCTGCTTTTCACGTCACTACGCTTGCCGAATAAAGCATCAGCTTCATCAAAAAACAGGATCGCCCCACACTGCTCAGCCGCCTGAAACAGTTCACGCATTTTCTTCTCAGTCTCGCCGATGTATTTGCTGATCACGCTCGACAAATCAATGCGGTATAAATCCAGTTCCAACTCGCTGGCAATGGCTTCTGCAGCCATGGTTTTCCCCGTGCCGCTGTCACCACAGAACATGGCGCTGATGCCCATGCCTCGGCTCATGCGTTCACGAAATCCCCATTGTTGATAAACGCGATTTCGTAACCCCACTTGCGCCGTGAGTTGTTCAAGCATGGTGGTTTGCTTCGGCGGCAGTACCAAGGTCTCCCAATTGGCTTTGCAATCAATACGCTGAGCAAGGCGGGATAATGCGGTTGCAGAATGACGTTGGCAGGCTTTCCACAGCACGTGATCAACGTTCGATTCACCCTGATCGCGAAGCGAAGAAACCGTGACCAATTGCTGAATATCGGATTGGCTAAAGGAAAATTGCTCCGACAAACGCAGTGGCAAATCAGCATCGGCATGGGGTAACAACTGTCGCCAATACTGCTCTTGTTCTGTCACGGATGGACGCGCTACATGAAGCGGGAAACTATGTGGGAAAATCCCCATGGGCGAGTCCCCCGCTTCGAGCACAACCACGCCGTGAATACGTTCGACAAATTGCTCAACCACATGCTGACGTGACGGATCGTCCGTGCCTTCAATCACCAGCAACAGCGGTGATAGCCCTGCCTCACGCTGCCACAAACGAGATAGCGCATCGAGGTCGTTGGCATGGGTCGGCAAACTCATCGCATGCAAGCGGTGCAAATTCATGCCAACGCTTGCCGCAAGTGCGTGTGCCATGTTTCGCTTGCTGGTTTTGTCTTCGCCATACAATTCGATAATTGCGCGATGCGACTGCATGTGTGTTTGCACGTTTTGTTGAATAAAGCGCAAGGCCCCAATGCGCTGTTTTTCTTGCGAGGCACTCAGTGGCCGTTGAGCGAGGTGATTCCCGGTCGGCTCTAACATCACACTCAAACGTTCATCCAAGTAATTCACGCCACGCACAAAATTGAGTATGCGTTCATCCGGGGAAATAATGGCATCGCTCGCGCCCATGGATTGCCACTCAATCAACAGCCAATAACGCAGCGGGGAATGCGGCGAAAATACACTTCTGTCGTTCTCACCACCTTCCTCACTTAACCCGTGTAAAGAGAGCGCCATGCCGATGCTTGGCATGGTTTGAAGCGGGTTGCCTGACATCGACACGCAGGTCGCACTCACCTCGCTGTCCAGCGCAGCACTTAATGAAAACGCCAATGCCGTTTGATCCACGCCATTTAAGCCAAACTGCTGCACCAGAAGGTTAAACGCGGTCGGCGGCTCAGACACAAATTGACGATGGATGTCGTTCAAGGGACGGATATTTTTAGGCGCACTCCGCCCTGCAAGGGCCGGTTTTGAAAGAATGGCTAACCCTTCTTTTACCCAAGCAATCACCTCAACCATATGGCTGTGATTCGCCTGTTGCCAGTTCATAAACGATGCGGACTCAGGGTGCTGTTGCGACGCATCTGAGCCTTTCGAATCATAAGCGTTCGAATCATGAGTCCCGTTACCGCGCGCCACACTGACAGTGGAATCAGAATTGGCGTTCTCTTTATCTGCGTCGATTCGAAGGATGTCGGTCATGCGGGCACCACCACGATTTGGGTTGGATCATAAATCGGCGGACGTGGCGTAAAGTCAGGGGCAATGGGCGGACGATCACGCTCAATGAACCAACTGTCCACGCCGTCTACACGGATTCGAACCGGATAGTTACCTGCAGCCAGGGCGGAGAAAACAAAAGTCAGTGTGTCTGTCGCTGTGGTGATCTCTTGGGCGCTCGCCCCTTCGCTGCCAAGCCATAACGTTGCTTGTTGGCCGGGGTGCAAATGCGGCGAAACACGGATGGTGACCGTGATGCTCGATGCGGCTCGAACAATGTTCAGCGGCGGTAACGTCAGCACCGGGGCGATTTGTACGGTAAGTTGATTCGATGTTTGCGCCGCCCCTGCCACATCCTGATGGAAAAGCAAAGAATAGGTGCCCGACGCCCAAACGGCGGGAGCATTCGGCACTTGCATGGATTGCCCACGCGCATCGCCCCCCGCTTGTGCCATAACGGTGTGTTCGATGTTTAAAGAAGGATGCAGATGAGACAGTGAAAACCGTGGATTTACCCCGCCCATTTCAACACCTTCCACATCAAACACATCATTGACGCGCGCGCTGGACTGCAAGGCTGGGGTGATCACTCGGCGAATCAATGGCGAATCAGGCGCAAGGGTTGCGATCACCATTGGCCCAGTATTGTCTTCACCAATGGTCAACACAGGCAGCACATTGTGGGTTGGTGCGCTCGATTGGATGATCACGGTGGACACACGGTAGGTCATGGACGGACGATATTGGCTTTGCAATGCACTCCACAACGAGGATATTTCACCCACCGCCATAGGATGAGGCGCAATACGGAGCGCTTCGGCTTGATCAGCCAAGCCCGTGCTCGCCAGTGCTTGAAGCAAGGGCGGTAAGCCCGCGGCAATGGCGGGAGAGGGATTCAAGGCGGTTTGTATTTCAGAACGCGTAAACCCCGGGTGTTCATGCAATATCTGCATTGCATACCCTAAGAGCACGTCATTGTGCAGATCTGCGGTGCCGTATGCACTGACAAGGTAATACAGATCTAAGGCCAGCGGCGTATTGTTGACCCGCTGCCCATCACTGTTTCGTGTTGGCAAGCCTTGATTTGCCCACGCACCGTTCACTTCGGAGTGATACAGAAACACATTCAACGCTGGCGCGTTGTTTTCTTCTTGCGCCAACATTTGATCTGGCGGCAACGCATGCACAGGTACGTTGGTATTCACCACCGCCGCCACGTCGTGATCCACCAAACCGTCGTTGAGCAAATCACGCATCAACTGGGTGACGCCTGCAATCGCTAATGCACTGCTCATCGTTCACCATCCTGACGCTGACGAAGGTAGTCATTAAGCGTCATTGCAGGCTTCCATGCTGTGCGCTCATGGGCGACTTGCTGCTGGGTTGCATGCGTAGACGACTGAGGCTGCGCTGATGCGGTTACTGTTACCTGCCCGATAGTGACATTCACCGACACATTGCTCTCTGCATGTCGGCGCTTCGTGGCAAATTGCTTTGCCTGCTCCATCTGTTGAGCACGATCTGACAACGAGGCAGTAGAGACATCTGCTGTCAGCGGAGAATGACTGGCTTGCACCGCTGTAACGCTCGGTTGAGAGGCCGCGTTCATGGTCGATGTTTGAGCAGGAGGAGATGTCGGCGACAAAATTGAGGCAGCCACGTCCTGCGTGTAATCACCACGGCTCGGTGACGTTTGATGAGATGGGGGATTTGCCGATGCTACGTCAGCGTCTTCGTTTCCGCGTTCTCCGCGTCGGTGGTCATGGTGTGTGTGTTGAACAGATGCCGATGTGATGGCTTTCCCGTCTGAGCCCTGACTTCTTGGGCTTCTTGAATGTAGCGACGACATGTTGCTCGAGGATGAATGCGCAAGGCTCGAGCCATGTTGCGAAAGTGATTGAGCTTCAAACATTGGTGAGACTGGGGTTTGATGTGCCGCGCTGTCTGCATATCCTTCGGTTGCGTTGCTAACTGTTACCTCGCTAACTTTCGTCGCGTTGTTATTGGTGCCCTTGTTTTGAGTAACGCTGCTTTCATCATCATGTTCAATATCGCGAACCGTTTCTTGAGACGCACTGACGCTTTCCTTTGTGTCGTGAAACAGCGTCGAACCGGATGGTGAAATGGCCACAACATTCGACGCGTGATGCGCGTTCGAAAGCAATGAAGAAGATGATGCTGACGATGAAAACGCATCGCCTTCCTTCCCTTCTGATTGCCCCGAATTCCCTTGGCTAGGTGTCTGCGTTGCTGTTGCAGATAGGCTTGAAGGCATGCCCGCCGAGATCCCCGAATAGTAAGACGGAATCATCGGTTTCAAGGTTTGTTGACCTTGTAGGTTTCGCGTGAGGTATTGACCGAATAGACGACTCATGAGATCACCATTGCGATATGTTGGCGACGACGCGCCGGACTCATCGATAAGATGGCATCACTCGACCAACCATAAGCGGTGGCGAGAATATGCACATCCCACAGTTGTTTCTCAACATCAGCAGCGAGTAGTGCCCAATACTGATGACCAATGTCAAATTGATGCTGCGTCTGTGCCCCGCATTCGGGGCACGACGCATTCAGCGAAACGATGGTCAGCGGTTCGATGCGCAGCATTTCTTGTTCCAGCGTATCCAAGGTGCTGATCCATGCTTGTTGTTCTTCGCTCTCTAACCCTTTGTCCTGTTGTTTTTTATTTTGATGCTCTTTGTCGTTTTGCTCCCTTTCGTTTTTTCTGCATTCAGTCGCGCCACCTTCACTGTGTTTATCAGCAAATACGGCACACAAATCGTTGAAGCTCGCCTCATCCAGCAATCGTTCGCACACCTGTTTGGTGGTTATCCCACTAGGGTTAATATTCTGAGCACTGGAAGACGATTGAATGAGCGCAAGGTCTTGTGTTGTTGGTAATCGAAACCGATATTCGTCGCCGTTTAAGGCAATAGGGTGATACGTCGGCACGTACACATCCGTGTCTACCAATGAAGCCTGCGTATGTTGATGCTTGTATTGATTGCCACTTTCATCGCGACTTCCAATGCAAGACACCGCGGCTTTTAACGTTTCTGAGCTGCTTTCAAGTAAGTCTGACACCGTGAAAGCCAGCTGCGTTTTGGTATCACACGCATGACAACGCCCTTCTACTTGAATGCTCTCGCCAAATTGGCTGCGGTATGCGAGCAGCAAGGCATGGTCTCGCCCTACCAGCGTCCAACGCTGCAATGCCTCGAATGGCACTGTCGGCAGATGGGCAGCCAAGATAGTGATTGCACGGTGGGACGGCGACAGTTCCATCGCCGATTCCCAAAGGGCAACACGCTGGTTGTCGTCTAATGACGCGATACCAACACGCATTTTTCTTACTCAACACTCAACGCAGGATCACGATTCAGGATAAACAAAGCTTGGTTCTTTCGGCACGCTAACATCATTGCGCTCCCACCCTTCGTTCTCCAACTTCACTGACTGGATCATGAACGCCGAACTTGACGCATCCAGTGCAGGAATGGCTTTGTAGTCCGAGACCCAACAGGCATGAATGGTGTAACTCATCACCTTCTGACCGGCTTCGTTGAGCACGTCTAAAATCAGTGTTTTACGAAAATCAGCCAGTGACACTTCCCCCCCAAGGTCGGTGCCGATGCGCCATACCTTGTTGGCCCATTGTTCAAACTGCAGATTCTCTGTCACGCCGCGTTCTAACGTTATGGCTTCGAACTTGGCTTGTCCGGGGGATTTACGGGTGTGGGACGGGTCACCCCCTTCTCGGTATTCCAACACTTCCACCGAGCGGCTCAGCCCAGAGACTTTTTGAACCGCTGCCAACACGTCGCCACCCATCTCTTTCACGATGAATTTGTAGCCGGGATACGGAACAATGCGTTGACCATTTACATTGAGCTGCGACATGTCGCCTCCTCGCAATTATTCGAATTCACTTGCCTTAAACACGCCTAATGAGGCGCGACCCTTCACGCCTTTAGCTGCCACTGTTGTTCATGAGCTGCAAACTCACCACCACAAACTCCGCAGGATTTTTCGGTGCGAATCCCACGAGTACATTCACACGCCCTGCAGCGCGGTCAGCAGGTGTGGTCGTTTCTGCATCACACTTGACGAGAAAGGCTTGTTCAGGCGCAGAGCCTTGGAACGCTTTTTGACGGAAGAGTCCCTGCATAAAGTTGGTCACCGCGATGCGGATCTCTGACCAAAGAGGCTCATCATTGGGTTGGAAAACGGCCCATTGCAGACCACGGAAGAGGGATTCCTCTATAAAGAGTGCGGTGCGTCTAACAGGGATATACGCCCACTCGGAGGCCAGTGCATCGGCTCCTCGTAGTGTTCGAGCGCCCCATGCAATGTTGCCGCTGATGCCACCATTGCGAAGGCAGTTGAGACCGACTGGATTTAACAAACCGATTTCGTTGTTGGTGAGGGCGTGATTGAAACTGACAACATTTCGGAGGGATGCAGTAATGCCCGCGGCGGCTGTCCATACACCGGATTCAGTGTCTTTTCTGGCATATAGCCCCGCTACCGTTCCACTCGGTGCGATGGTTCTGAGGCGATTCTCGTTGTTCGGATCGGGCACTTGAACACGCGGATAGTAAGCGGCGGTATTGCGGTGACGAAGCCCTGCCCCGGCCACTTCATCAAGCCAATCGCTCGCTTCTTCCACGCTGTTGACATCGGCCGGTGGGTCTATCAACAAGAACGAACGTTGCTCTTCACAGTAGCTGATCGCAGGGCTAATGACGCTCGACATGGCCGCAACACTGCCTAAATCCGAGGCTTCTGGAATCATCATGATGTTGAAAAGATCAACGTCTTCCAGCGCATAAATGCCTGTCCGCAAATTACGATTACCACGAAGTTGCGCAGCGGTTGGCGCAATGCCATCTGTTCCTGCTGTTGCAGCAGTTTGATGACCTGCTACCACATTGTTCATGGCATATTGCTGAACATTGGCTTCGGTGCTGCCAACAAGCATCAATACTGAGCCCGCATCCCCTGCCGATTCTGCGACAGAAACCACCTGACCGGATCGATAGTCGGGACTGCTTCTTCCCGAGAAAATCGCCATACGATCACCACGTACCACCACCTGACATTGCGCCCAAAGCGGATCGGCAGGTCGTGTGTCTCGAATGGCGTTTTGTATCATCAGGGCAGCTTCAGCTATCGTGGTGGGTTTGGCTGTCGCATCAACAACCACATCAAACACGCCTGTGCCTAAATCCACTTGAAGCGTATTATCGTCTGCCATTGCGGCGTATGTCGTGGTGTCTTGCACACCAGAATAAAACCCTGTCGGCGCAGGCATATCCGTACCTGGAGCAGGTAGCCGCAACTGCACCATAAGGGAATCGTCGTTGACCACGTTCAGCACATAACGGGGGTGTGTTGTCACCATTGAAACATTGGAGAACGTTTCGCTGCGAACGGGGACTTCAATCCCATCGACATGGCGGATTTCCGATACCGAAAGGTTGAATAAATTGGCGGGATCAGACGTGAGGTAATCGACATCAACACGAATGTGGTTGTTCCATCGACCTGGGTCTTCAACCAACGCATCTTGTACTTGGCGACCTGCAGTAAAACGGAGTGATGTCAGACCATTCCAGCTTTGCACTGTCATGTCGCCCGTTGTACCTCCACCAACCCGAACGGCAATCGCCTGACCGCCGCCATTGAGATAGAACTGAGAAATGGCATAGCTGGTTTCACTGTCGGTATGCACACCGCCGAGATGGGTGTCGAAATCACCAACATGAAACAGGGTCACAGGCGAGTTGAGTGGTCCTCGAGAAAAGCCGCCGACAAACGCGGCGATGGATGTAGCTACGCCACCGATTGAGCGGCTACCACTGGGGATTTCTTGAATGTAAACGCCCGGGTATGTCAGTGCGACTGGCATGGAATACCTCCTCAATCGAGACAATTGGCGCAAAACCTTTTTACCTCTGGTGCGAAGTGAGGGATGTAAACACCACCCAATTCTGCACGCCTTCTAAACACATCTGCACTCAAAGGAAAGCGTTTCAATCACCAAGCGATTGGCCTAACAGAAAAGCAACTTGGCATATCACAACGTTTTAAACGTTAGATTTAGAAACACCCTTGAAGAGTATTGGTGAATAGATACACAAAGGATGGAGTGAAATCGGGCGGGACGTTTGTCGCGGAGTTAAGAGAGTCCCCTCTGAACGCTGGATTTTCGCAAAAAAGAACGTTCGTTTTACGGCCTTAATTTCAGAGGCATAGCGTGCATGTAATCCTTATCATCAGTTTTTGCTTATTTAAGTCCAACTTTTTTTACGCAAAATGAGAAAGACTACTTTGCTAGACAAAACATGGAACATTCACCCACTAATTTGCTCAGTTTTCCGGCTGATACGAATAAGAGAAAGTGAGACAAAAAAGGAGCCAAATGGCTCCTTTTTTAAGACAGCGTTAAATGCGCGGTATCATTGCTCGGTGATCAAACGGTATTCAGACAAGGTCAAAATGGCACTTTCCAGTACGTCCAGACCAAGAATGCTGTAGCCGTAAAAGTTCGGCGTAATGGCATCACGCAGTGCGACCGCAGGTTTTGTTACGTCATCACCCAGCATCATGCTTTCTGACAGCGCATCAAAAAGACGCTTCGTGTTGTCATCTAACGGCCCAAGAAACTCGCTATAACCCGCTACAGAGTTGTACAAGTTACTGAAATCACCTTCACTGTTTTCTTCAATGTAATAGCTAACCGAGCGTGATGAGTTCAAGCGAATATCATTCACCATTTCATGTGCAGAGAAGGCTTGCTCAAGAAGAAACTCCCCGCCTGAATGCTCGTTGGTGTTGGGTAAAAAGCCCTCTTCAGGAAAAACCAAGAATGCTGAAATTGCGCCATCACGCGTCACTGCTGACAACACAAAACGTTTGTCTTGGTAGTATCTGATGAAATCCCCTGACATGCTTTTTTTGATGTATACAGGCGCACCGAACGTTTCTTCCAACACGTCTTCTGATGCGCGAATGTATATGCGATCAAGCTTGTTGTGCGAAGGAATATCAGTGAACTGTGACAAAGAGAGGGTATACACTTTTTCGAGCGCATCCATGGTGTCATTCAACCCGCCCAATGCAATCGCGATGATGGAAACGAAGGTAATGATCTTCGCCCATTTTTCACGCACACGCTGACGCAGGTTACGTTCGATAATTTCCTCTTGCGCTTCCAGGCAAAGTTGTTCGCTGTTTTCAACCAAAGACATGTCGCTTACCCCTTCAGATCTTCAAGCTTTTCAATGGCGGTGTCGATCACTTGCTCACTGATGGCTTCGATGTCGTCTTCGCTGATGTAACGTGTAATGTCGTCAGAAAACCTTACCCCAATAAATACGCCAAACCCGACCAGCGCAAATACGATATATTTCAACATTTATGTTCTCCGACACTACTTATAGAGCGCGATACGGCCGCTCACTTTCTTCAAATAATTCTTTGTTTCGTCGTATGGCAGATTGTCAATCATGTGCTCATACACTTCGTCTGGCGTCATCGCGTTGATCACGTGTGCTGCTTTACGAATGTTGGTTGAACGGTCTGCGTTAAACGCGCGCGCCACGTTACCTGCACCCGTGTTATAGGCAGCAATTACGCAGTACATACGGCTTTCTTCGTTGGTAATGGAGCGTAGGTAACGGGTATTCAGAATGTTCAAGTATGCCGTGCCTGCTTCAACGTTGAATGGCGGCACATAGAGGTCATCCGCCTTCATCGGCGCATCAATGTTGTGAACTTGTTTGTTCACATCATGGCCCGCACTGGTCGGCACGACTTGCATCAAACCGTATGCAGGAACATGTGATTTTGCATCAGGACGGAAAGACGACTCGCTGTGCATGATTGCCATCACCAGCGCAGCTTCAACATCCCAACGTTCACTCTCTTTTTCCACCAAAGGCTGGAATTTCGATGCGCGCGATTTCAAGGCGTTTTCTGGCAATTTCACTGTGTAGCTGACAATTTTCTTCTCAGGCTTCGCCGCTACCGTTGGCTTTTCAGCGACAAAGGAAGGCTCAACCACAGGTTTCTTCGCTACAACGGCCTTTTCTGCGTCGACAGGCTTTTTCACTTCAACGGCTTTCTCTGCGATAGCTGGCGCTGATGTGCTCGCTGCGACTTCTACAACATCTGTAGATTCCGTTTTCGCGACAACGACAGTGGTTTCTTGCACTGGCTTCTCTGCCACCACCGTCGGTTTCACCGCGGGTTTGGCCTCAGGCTTTGCTGGTGACGTGGGCGTGTTTACCACAGCAACCACGGGCTCAGGGATGCCAAGCGCTAAGCGCTTCTGCTTGAACTGCGCTGACAATGCCGAGATGCGCGTTTTTGCAGATGCCAACAGTTCCAGTTTTTTGTTATATGCACGCTCGTAGATGAACGAGTCGGGGATCCCCGTGCCTGAACGAATCAATCGTTCCGCTTGCACGTCCAGTTCCTGCATTTGTGCATAGACATGATCGACGATGAAGGCTTTCTCTTTCTTCTCTTGTTCTGCAGAATAATCCACAACATCAATGCGCTTTTCTGCTTTCGTCAACTCGATGACTTGGCCATCAATCTCAATCTTGCCCTTCGGTAAGGTTGATTGATCAACGTTACCGTCTGCGTCAACAAGCACTGACACCACAGCGGTATTGTTCTCGTAATCGACAACTTTTTTCACTGTGTTGTCTTTTGCGTATTCAACGTGTTTTGTTTGATCAGACAGCTCACCACTGCCCCACTGATCGATCAGCGTTTCACGCTGTTGATCGATGTCTTTGGTGTATGCCTCTCGCCACGCTTCATATTCTGACAAGTAAGCATCTAGCCATTCGTGGAACTGTGCTTTTTTCTCTGACTGAGACATGTTTACACGCTTAGATTCACGTTCAAGCTCATCAAAAGAATCTGATGCGTATGCAACACTCGTGGATAAAACCGCAGCAATACACGCGGCGACAATTTTCATTCGACCCAATGACATCTGGTAATTCCTAGCCACATAGAAAAAGAGGCTATCTGGCGATAACCTCATAAGGTAAGGGTTTGAAAGCACCCCGCTGAATCGCAAGGTGCCATACAAGACTCAGACTTAAAGCTGTTTCAGAGACTCAAGCGCGTTAGCAAGGTCTTCTGCTGCTTTTTCGTTGTTGAATTGGTTCCACAACGCCGAATCTTCTGTCACAGCATCGATAACGCTGTTCATATTGGCTTTGTAAGCCTCGTCATCCATGCCCACTAGCACGTAAAGGCCACCTGAAGGACTGGTTTGGCTCACCAACACTTTACTGTTAGTCAGGGTGCGAGAAACAACGGTCTTGGTGACGTTCTCAAACACTTCCATAACAGATTCAGTCGTGCCAACCGTCGAGTCAGTTTGCACTGTGCTCTCAACCGCTTGCTTGAACATGTTGTTCACGTCAGTTTCGAATTGAGAAGCTAGCGCAACACGCGCTTCACTCGCGGCAATTCTGCGCATAACGCTCATGCCCGCTGCACTTTTCTTCGCGTAACCTGTTGCTGCAGTAGCGATGTCAGATGGCATCACGTCACAAATCCAGCCAGGTGCGTTGTCTTGTGGTGAATCTGGGAACGTACACGCCGCAAAATTTTGGCTTTGTTCAACGGTTTGGTTGTTGCTTGAACATGCAGAAAGCATCAGTGCTAACGCAGTGGCGACAATGGCTTTTTTCATTATTACAGGCCTAGCTGGTTTAGG
The DNA here is from genome assembly GCF_004120195.1 of Enterovibrio baiacu. GTDB lineage: Bacteria > Pseudomonadota > Gammaproteobacteria > Enterobacterales > Vibrionaceae > Enterovibrio > Enterovibrio baiacui. The sequence goes on from NZ_SCHN01000005.1 coordinate 339,219, forward strand.
TGACACATTGGGTTCAAGATTGGGCACTCTTCAGGTACCACTTTCGCTGAGTCACCTTTACGGATTCGCAGAGACATTTCTTCGTCGATAGCAACCCAAGAGAAGTTTGGCTTCACAGCATCTTGCTCATGCTTCACAACATAACCTTCACCTAGGGTGAACGTTTCAATGTCGCCTTCATCAGACTTGTGAATTTGAGAAAGGGTGATGTCTGTGCCTGGTTCAAGCTTCTTCTTGCTACCCATTGCTACTTTCACCATGGTGCCCGCTTCACACTGACGCATCGCCGTCACTGGCGCAGAAGGTGCTAGCAGTTTTTGCAGTTCAAAGTTGTACGCTACTGCTTTCTCTGCTGCTTCACTCGCCATACCTGTGTATTGTGCGTTTGAAATTGGGCAACGTGAGTTGTTTGTTTCAGTCGAGCTGTAATCACTCGCACCTAGCTCAATACGCTGAACAAGGTTCATGTCTGGAAGTGAAACCACTTTCGCAACGGCCTTCACTTCAGTGGTGAACGAACATTTTGCAGGAACGTATTTCGTCTCGCCGTCATCGTTTTCGTAAGAGTAAGCTTCTGAGAAAGAGCTAGACAGGTTGCTTGCAGTCACTTCAGTGATCACTGCTAGGTCGGCAATTGGCACACCCGATTTGTTGTAACGGCCGCTTTGTTCTGCCAGTTTGATTTCGCCTTTTAGCTTGTTCGCCAGTTTGCGATCAACCAGCTTCGCGCCAGTACCTTCAATGGTGGCTTCCAAATCGTTACGGAATACGGTTTGAAGACGGCCTTTCGCTGCGTCTTTAAATTCCATATCTACTGGAAGAACAATCACCTTCAGTTCATCAGAGGCTTTCGCAGGGATACCCGCTGTTTCCATCTCGATTTCGGTACCCGGAGGACATACTGCCGTTACACCACAACCTGTTAGCGCTGTTGTAAGCGCGACTGCCACTAACCCTTTCTTAAACACTTTAGATACTCCAGTGTGAATTTATCGTTCTATTTTTTAAGCCCAACAGCTTGCCAAATGCCTGCTTCTTCGAGCAGTGCTGAAAAATGGCGTTCAGCGCCTTCTTGGGACAACTTGTAACTGGTCATTGAATTACCTGTTGAGATAATTTCATTGCTAGCCAAGGTTTTGCCGGCCTTGTTTTTTAGTACAAGGTCCGTCAATTTTGTCGTGATGTACGCATCGCCTACCATGCCGCGACGGTATTCCGATTTCATGATCAAAATATGTGTTGCTTGGCGAGAAGACGATTGCGTGGTAGCGATACCTTCAACAGAGAATCTCTCAGAAATAAAGGCGGCACTTTTTCTGTCTTTCTTATCTGGACGAATAGATACCAGAAGTTCAGATTTTACTTTTGAAATATCACCAAGCAGTTCTGGCAAATAAACAACGCTGTTTTTTTCATCACAGCCTAGTGAAGAAAGAATCGCGAGACGAACATAAAGATCTTCAAGCTTTACTTCAGAACCTCTGTTGTCTAACCACCAAAGTAATTTGTCTTGGTGACTCAAGTTTTCGATCTTTGATTTCGCAGCGCTTTCTATTTGTTTTACCTCAGAAGATAGTTGCGATTTAATATTATCTCGCCCCACCCTTGCTTGGACATAATAAGCCACATCGTTCTTTTCAGACTGGACATATTCCACGCCCGTTAAGGTCACTTGTGCACTTTTGGCATTTATCTTGTTGCTTGTGGTTTCGTATGATGTCGAATCATCATTGATTCTTTTATAGACATCATTCATCGAAAACGTCGAATCCACTTGTGTCCACAGCTGCGAGTTAACACCGATAAGTGCTGATTTTTTAGCAAGATTTAAGCTGCGACCTTCACCGACCGCATAAACATACTCAGGATGGTTAACGTGCTCTTCCGCATACCAATCTGGTGGTGTCGTGGACTTGCAACCCGAAAAAAGAACAGGAAAAAGCACCATCGGCAAAACTCGTGTGAACATTTTTTTCTTTATGTTTTTCATTTCGTCTCAAGCGCCCTTACCAATGAAACCATCAATGAATTATGAACAGGCGAACGAAAACGTCCGAGGTGTCGGCATAATCAAAGAAAGTTATCTTTTCGAGTTAATTAACGGATTGTTGTGAGGTGAGAGTGGATTTAACGAGATAAATCACATGACACCTGAAAAATAGTAAGGGAATTATCGGAAGTAACTTAAAAGTTTTCAACAGCAGATTGAAATTTTATTTGCAAATATATCAATTAATTTCACTTAATTTGATAGAGCACTCAATATATGAACCAAGTATTATTATTTAATAATTATCTCAACAGATAACACTCTCACCCAGAGAGTGATAACATCATTAATTTAACAGGTGGGCATAATAATATTAATAGCGATAATACAGCCGTGCAATAACCTTTCGTTCGTACCTTGCCTACTACTTTTTGAATACACCAAGTGGCCTCCATGTAAAAGTACATACCCTTCAGAATAGAACTCATTTTCACAAAAAAAAGAGCCCAAAGGCTCTTCCATAGACACTCTCAATACACCACGATTTCATTCGAAGACTTTTATTAAGTATGGCTCCAACGTGTCAGGTAATGACAAGTAAGCGGAGTAATACGTGTCCTCGCCGAACTCTGCACTGTGTAAATACCATCTGCTCGATTTCAGTGTCGCTAACAGATGGAAGACCCAACAAACCTTAACAAGGATGTAGCAAGCGACGACTATGGATATTGCATGAAGCGGAGAGTTGATCATGTCATCAACGTTCAGATAAACGTTGACCATGGCCAAAACAGCCAAGGCTACGACAATGATGGCTTTAGGTATCAGCAACGTCAAAAAAGCACGCTTCAGTTCTCGCTCGCTTTTAAAGTGCAAATTGACAAGAGCATTGGTCGTGTCACTTACCGGAATTCCATTGATGTTTCTGTTCCACCGAATCTTCGCTGTTTCTACCAACACTGGCAGTTTATTTTTCCATCCATCAATGACGATTGACACAAAAATGGCATAAATCAGCCTAACAAAAACCAAGTAGAACACCATTGCGGGTGCTTCGAAATACATTGCAAAAGCTGCAAATATTACCGTAAACATAAATAATGTTGGACCAATAACACTTTGGCTTTCACTCATAATTTTTTCTTTCCAAAAAATTAAAATCGCTTACTTCATAGATATGAAGTAAGCGATATGAGATTTATCACTTATCTAAAGGCATACAATTAAAAACCTATAGCAGTAATACTATTTAACCTGAATAAGTGTTGCGCGTTGCGCTTCTGGAATCGCATCTATCATCGCGATGGTCACAGTGCTTGCATCTACCGCTTTTTCGTCAAGTTGTGCTTCTGCCCCTTCAGGCAGTTTGAACATTGCACCTGTTGCAGGGTCAACGATAAGCATGCCGATCAAGCCGCCAAACAGAATATTGCCGAAGTACCAACCATCGACAGTGCTTTCAATTTCAATGGTTTTTTCTTCGTAGCCGTCTTTGTTAAGAATCAGTTGATACGTTTCACCTTTGAAAAAACCTGATGATGCGTTGAGTGTGACAGTATCTGGTGTTGTTCCAGTGTGGACCTGTTGTCCTTCACGGTTCACAAGAACAAAGTCAGCTTGAGATGGGCTGCTGGAGATTGAGACGGGATAGCTACTTTCGCTGACGATGGTTGAACATCCAGAAACAAGCGCCAATGACATAAATACAGCTGAGAGTTTTAACATTATACTACTTTCCTTTTTAATATAATTGCATATTCCTATTCAACAATGAGCATTAGAGTTTTAATACACCTCGTACTGTCGTTATCAAAATAGAAGTTTGCTTTATTAGAATAGATACGTGCGATATACATTTTCGCACCGCGATATTATTCATCATTTAAAAACTCACTTTGTATCATTGATGACATCTTTAATGGATAAAATTAAAACATTAAAAAAGGCTGTATAAAGCAGCCTTTTTATAAATATGGATTTATTTCAATGTTTACTCAACAAGTGTGCCAATATATTCCACTTGAAGCGGTTTGGTAAATGCACCTGGGCGACGTGCTTGCACCTCACGGACGATATCTTCAAGCTCCCAGTTACGCTCTAGAAGTAAATGTGCAGCAAGTAAACCTGTGCGCCCTGAACCGCCCATGCAGTGCATCACAACTTTGTTACCATTTTCGATGGCGTGGTGAAGTGCCTCTCGGCTCGCCTTCCAGTTTTTCTCAAAGTCTTCCGCGGGTGCACAATCATCCTCAATCGGCACATGGAACCACTGCATCCCCAAACGCTGGGTTTCTTCACCCAATGCAGCAACGTTTTTATCAGCCATTTCTTCATGGTTAATCGCGGTAACGATGACGGTTGCGCCTTGACGTTGCAATTGCTCAAGACTTTCCGTTAGCCCTTCACCTTTTGTTCCCGGACAGGGTGTCAGGATCAATGCGCCTTTTTCGACAGGCAGTTCCCATGTTGGATGTGTCATTTTCTTTCCCTAAATCAACAAACTTTTTACTTACAACGGGCCCGTCTCGCTCGAGCCGAAACGAGCACCCTATCATTTATACGGATTATTATATTGCTGCAGTTTTACTACAAACAAATGAAGAATGAACGCTCTTCATGTTTTTTAAATAAAGAAAGGGCGACTTAATGCCGCCCTTTCTTTGTTGTTTGGCTCTGACTTATTCAGTCATCAGCACAATCAAACTTATGCCGGTTCAACTTCACCGTACAGCGACTGCATCACCAGCTTTGGTGTGCGGTCTACCTTGAACAAGCCCCAGTGTTTTTCTGGTTCTTCTGGGTGCGAATCCCCTTTCCAAGGCTCATCGAACGCTTCGAAAACAAAGGTCAGAATGTTTTCTGCGCGTGTCCATTCCAGCAGTTGTGCGTAGTAAGCAGCTTGTAGCTCCTCATTCGCATTCCATGCTTCGATACCACGACCGTTTGAGGCTGTTGCCCAGCCCGCTTCAGTAATTACAACAGGCTTACCTGGGTTGCAATCTCTTACTGCGTAGTAATTTTGCTTGGTGTATTCAAGCGCTTCATCAATGGTCTTGTATTCCCAAATTGGGTAAGTGTGAACAGAGATGAAATCTAACGCTTCTGCCAATGCGCCTAGCTTGTAGGTCCATGGCACATAGTTTTCGCAGAATGTCACAGGTTGTGCGATTGCGTTTTTGACGCGTTGAACATGTTCAACCAGTTTTTCAACTGAGATCAGATGATCCGTCCACTCAACACTCGCTTCGTTACCGACAGAGACATAACCCACGCTGTCAGGGTACTCGTTTGCTAACGCGATCAAGCGATCGATTTCTTCGCTGTTTTTCTGACGATTCGCAGCGAGTTCTTCCTCACTAAATTGCGCGCCCCATGGGCACCCAGGGTTATTCATTTCAGCAGCAACGTCCGCGCCGAGCATCACTTTGAAATCCATTCCTTCGTTCTCGATCACATCCAACACCAATCTTGCGTGATGGCTGCAATCATAGAGTCGGAGTGCGCCCCAATTCTTTGACAAAATCTGAAGATCTTCTTTGACTTCGTCATAGCTTGGATAAATCCCTTCGCGGGGATTTTGGCCTTCTCGGTACCCTGAATAACAAATGGCGTTTCTCAGTTCCATGAACTTATTTCCTTTCTCTTTTTATAAGACACGGGAGTGTATAGCGTGCTCCCGTCTCTTTTGATGTGGCTATGGAGACCGACGTACCCGAGTTACTCGGTATATTTGAAATTCCCGTCTTTATCCCACAGCCCCCAGTAAGCACCTACGGCACCTTCGTCTTCTACTTTCCAAGCTTCATCAAAGGAGGAAAAGTAGATGACCTCAATATCGTCTTCTTTCGCCCACTTGTACGTGTCGATGAAGTATTGCAATGCATTTTGTTCTGATGGCACAGCACCACGCTCTGCAACACCTTGATCTGGCCAGCCTGTTTCGGAAACGATCACACGTTTTCCTTTGCCCGCAGCTTGCGCACGGCGATACATTTCTTTCATGTACGGCACAGCAAACTCGATAGGACAACCTTCCCAGAAGGGGTAACAGTTGGTGCAGATAACCTGACAAGCATCAGCAACACGTGGGTAGTTTTCAAACAGGAAGTATGCGTCTACATAGCCCACTTCCACATTTGGGCACGCGGCCTTAGCGCGGTTGATGTAATCCACCAACTCGTCTTCGCTAAGCTCGCCGCGAAGCATCACTTCATTGCCTACCGCAAGTACATCTACATAGCCTTGCTGTGCGATTTCAATGGCATTCGCCAATTCGATCTCGTTCTTTTCTCTATCACCATCAATCCAAACGCCAACCATGGTTTTTAAACCATGCTCTCGGGCGATTCTTGGAATGTTTTGATGGCCTTCTGTGCAAGAAAACGAACGAACCCAATTCACATACGGGCGGATTATCTCCAAGCGCTCGCGAATTTGCTCATCACTGATTTCAGTACCAGGGCCTTGACCGTCGATATATGGGCTAAACGACAATCCATGAATTTTGTTGTCAACAAGATCACGTGTCTGCGCACGCAGAGCACTGACACCTTCACGCTCAAACTGGTATGCGGATCCTGCTTTGTAGATATTTGACACTTTCCCACTCCCTATGGACTTAGTGTGAATCGCGACTCCCCGTGGTTTTCCATCTCTTCGCGATTTAATTGGTACTAAAAATGACGATTTATCAGTGTGTTAAATTAACAGCGCTTATTTGTTTACCCAATTTTGTTGCTGAATACGCGCTTTAAATTGAAAAGAAAGCGCTTTCTTTTCGTTTTATGCCACAACAGTTCTATAAAACAACCTTTAACATTGTGAAGGTATACCTTGATCACATTCGACGCTCGAATAATGCATTTGAGTTTCAATCATTCTCACTTATGAATATGCTTTCATTTCGAGCATAATAAGACGTCTATTCCATGCGAGTGAATAAACCCTAAATAATTGATATTTAATGATTATTTATCAATTTAAATGAAAAAACCGCCACGAATGGCGGTTTAAAAATACGAGTGACTAGGTTATTAACCAGCTCGACTTAGCTTCTATACATGTTAGCTTTCTGGCTCGACAATAGCGTCGTCTATTTCACGTTCCAACAACGCTTTTTTCAACGTTATGGCTTTCAGGTCAGCATCCAAAAGCGACAGTTCTTGCTTCGCCCTTTCCATGTTGCCTTCGGCGATTTGCTGCTCAACGAATGAGAGTCGACCGATCAATGGAGACAAGCTAATCGCGTAGTTTTCAAGCCCAGTCGCAAGCGCGCTAACTTGCGAGTAGTTTCCGTTCTTCGCCGATAAGCTCAGATTCGCAGCCCGTGTTCTTGCGGTCACAAACCGCTGCTTGAGTTCCTCAACCTCCGCCAACAGCCCCGTTTGCCAACCTTGAAGGTTTTTGTTCATCAAGGTCACCTCAGGCGCTTCTGGGAAGACATACGCCAAGCTGTTCGCGAGCTCTATTCCTTCCAGCAAGTTGTCACCTGATTTACTCGCGGTGAGCACAGACACTTTGTCCGTGTACGCTGTCAGTAACCGCTCGCGATGGGACGATAAGGCCTCAGGACCAAATTCTTGGTGGATCTGCTGTGCTTCTTCTAGCGTGATGATTTTCGGCTCAGGCAACGCCGTGGTGAGCTGAGTCGTCGGGTTCGGTCGCGTACCCTGAAGTTGAAGTAGCAAGTAAATCGCCACCGCCCCCACGGCAAGTCCTACGAAAAAGATCAACGCACTGACGTTTTGCTTCTTCACCTCCACTTCAATAGGCATTGCAGGTGCACGTGAGGTACTGCGACTTTCCAAACGATCGATATGCTCGAAAATCGTAAAGCCGAGCGCATCGAGATCATCCACTTTTGTGCCGTTTTGCTTAGACAAAAAAGCATCAATGGCTTGCAGTGAACGTTCACAGCGATAAAGCTCGCGGATCTGCCCTTGCTCTGGGCGCATCGCTCGCACTTCTTCTCCAATGCGCCCTAACATCCAGCGGTACAACTCTAAGCGCCGCGCCGCGGGCATGTCGTTGTCTTCTCGCCCTGCACCTAGCACCGAGACTTGAAGTTCAAGTCCATTCGCCAGACCTGTGAGGCCACGGGTTTTCATTGCTGCAACGGTGTAATAAATGGCGACCAGTAGGTCTACCCCTTCCTCTTGAGCGACTTTCTCGCAAAGGGTTCTTACTTTTTCCCAGTCAGTGAGACCGGCAAGCGGGTTGAATCTGCGATTAATTTCGCTTCGGATTTTCTGATAATCAGACGAATCTCGCAGGCGGGAGGTGTCTCCCGCCGGTTTCAAGCCCTCGATATCTGCATACAGCCCTTGCATTGCTCAATCAGTGTCCTTGTGGTGCATGAATGTCGTCACGGCTAGTACAGCGTGCGAGAAAGTTTAAAGCCTTTGAAAATCGACGCAGTGAACGGGTTGCTGTCTGCTTCAGAGTGCAAACGGTACAACACATTGCCGCTGTCGATGTTAAAGCGATAGTCCACGCTGGTTGCTGTTGACCCCACCACTTCTGCTTCTTCGAGCAAACGGAAGAATGCCCAAGGCCCTTGAATGGAAATACTGCGCGGTGAACGGTTAGTTCGAGACGGCACCAAGGTCACCTTGCTGACCGCGGAGTCACGTAAGGTGTTCGGCCAAATCAGCCCAACATTCTTACGCGGGCCGTGGCTGTATTCCACATATTGACCATCGACATTGATGACCGAGCGACGCTTGTTCGCACTCAACTCTACAGGCTCGAGCGTGAATTCCACATCCAACACACCTTTACGGTTGAAGAACGCGCCTTGAATGACTTCGGCAGCATCAAGCTGGCTCAATACATCGCGACGGATCAGCGATTTGTTGTCCGCATCAGAGCTCAGTTCCCCCGCTTCTTCCAAGAACATGCGCAGGTTATTTTCATAGAAGCTGGTCAAAATGCCGTTTGGCGCAAAGAAGGCTTCAAAATCTTCTAGTGCCACGTCTTTGGATGACGCAGGGTTAAACGGATAACGTGATGCCAGCTTCGTTTGGAACTGCGAATACACATCTTCCGCCCAACGCACTTCGAGATAGCGGATGGCTTCTTGCTTGATCACATACCAGCTTTCTTCTGCCAATTTCTTCAACATGTTGTCGTATGGCTGTGGCATACCAGCAGCAATGCGTTCAAGCACGTAAATGGGGTCAGCACTGTTAAGCGTTAAACGGGCTTTCGTCGCTTCTAGCGCGGCTTTACCCACATCCGGCGCATCGTTGATGGATTTCATGTACGCCAGCAACTGGGTGACAGAATCAATCACTTCGTCCAAATAAATTGGCTTGCCTTCTTCCGTAGTCGCAAGACCATTTAATTCAGCGAACTGGTTGTCGACAAGTGCCGCCACACGGTAACGCGGTGATTTCACTAACTCTTCGCGCGCAGTGTCATTTTCTGGCAATGCTGGGAATAGTTTGGTGTTGTCCGTCACTTCTTCCAGTAAGCGGTGCAACGGTTGGTTGTTACCCGTAATGCTTTCCAAAACCAACACAGCATTGTGGATGTCTTGGAAATACTTGATGTCGATGTCGTTCATCGCACGACGCCAACTGTCTGAGTAATCCGCCACATATTGGCTACGGATCTTGTCTCGCAGTACACGCTTGTCTTCATCTGAGAAATCAATGGATTCGGTTTGCCCTAATACCCAGCTATCCACCAGCGCCAACTCTGACACCGAGTCAGACTCAGGAATGAAGTAACCCTCAAAACCTTTCTTGGTCAGCATGCGTGGGATCATCAGGTTTTCGCTGTCTTCAACGCGCTGCGCGAACACCACATCAAACACAGGACCAATTGAGGTCGCAAGGTCAACAGGCGAACCTAGAACCGACGCCGATGCTTGTTTCAAATTACGGTAAACACGTTGGTCGATCGGCATACGGCTGAGCGACTGTTGGGTGTTATCAATCAGGCGGTCATACGGCTTCAGAATTTCTTCTGCACGCTCGTCACCTTGTGCACGTAAACCCTGCAGGTCGGTGTGTTCCATCGCGTAATCCAAGTGCTGCATCAAGCGATCTTGCGTTTGACGATCACCTGGGTACATTTCCTGCCACTTCGCTGCAAAGTAGTTCTGCACCATGTCCTGATAACGGCCTTTATCGTCCGTCATCATTCTGAATACTCGTAATGAGCCGAGCTGCTGTTCTTCTGTCTCTGCACCCGCAACATCTGCCGCTGCCATTTTCAGCAGTGCTGGTAGATATTGGTCTTCCAGCAAGCTCAAATACGTACGTTCGACTTCAGGTCCAATCACATGGCCCTGATACAAACCAAGATCAGAGATCAACTCTGGTTTTTCGCGGAAGAAACCAAACTCCAAGGTTGCTTCACGAATGGTGTCCAACGGCGCGAGAATATCGAGGCCACTGTCCATGCCCAGTTCCGCATCAAAGTCTTCTTGGTAGTCATTTACCTTGGTCAACACGGCATCTGCCTGCTTGACGTTTTTCAGGTAATACTGGTGCCAAGTACCAATCAAGAGTAGAGAGGCAATCGAGCACGCAACAACCGACAAGATCATTACGCGACGCTTGGTTTTCGCTACGCGGAAGTTATCTGACGCCAACCCTGCTTCAGGATAAATCACCTTGCTGAACAGACGTTGTGTGAAATAAATGGTCGAGTTCGCGGCGTTTTGAGCGGTATTCACGGCATGAGAAATGCCATAGCGGCGCGATGCCGAATCCATGAACGCATTGGTCGGCACGCCCTGTTGATAGACAGAGGTAAAGTAAACACCACGTACCAATGCAGACGTTGAGAACTGATCACTGCCAAACGCATCCTGGAGGAATTGTTTAAGCACATCGTGCAATCCGGCCATTTGACGGCTAAAGCTATAAATCGCCGTGCGATCTTCGGCATCAAATGTTTGCATGAGTACAGACGGTAGAATGTGGTTAACACGTTCTACAAACGCACCAAATTCTGTATCGAATTCATTCAGCCAGCTATCGAGATCATCAACAGAATCTAGGGTAAAGGTGAAACCCAATACTTCTTCTCGTTCTGCTTTGGTGTAATTGCGGAAGAAAGGTTCGAAACCTGTCAGCAGATCCAGCTTGGTCAAAGATACATACACAGGCAAACGTGTGGACAAGGTCTCCATCAACTCACGCAAGCGTGCACGAAGTAGGTTAGCGTATGCTCGGCGTTCACTGGTGGTAGACGTAGCAAGGTTCGCGACGTCCAGTGCAATCACCACACCGTTCAACGGGCGACGACTACGGGTTTTCTCTAACCATTGGATAAAGTGAACCCACAGACGGCGTTCCATTTCCCCTTCGCCGTCGTTCGAGGTTGCGCGTTGCGTCAGCAATTCACCATCAGGGTCGATAAGCACAGAGTCATCACCGATCCACCAATCGAAGGAGTATGGGTTTTCGCTTTTCTTACCCGACGCACGCATCACGGAAGAGAACACGAAGTTCTGACCGGAGCGGTTGATCAGGCTGGTTTTACCCGCGTTTTCAGGGCCAAGCACCAGATACCACGGCAGTGCATACAAGTAATTGCGTTTATTAAGGCTTTTGTGAAGCGCAGACATCACCTGATTAAGTTCAGATTCTTGGCGCTCTTCGAAGCGTTTAATCGGATCTTCTTGAAGGCGCTGTTCACGAATTTGCTCGGCATGGTAGCCCTTGAGCTTGCGCCACTGAATAAAGCCCCATAGTGCAAGCCAAGCAAGCGAGAAGATAACACTGGTGATAACACGCGCTGAAACAGATGATAACGGCTTGCTCTCGTCAATCGTGAGCCAAGGACCCGCCCACCAAATCGCCACATTTAGCAGCACAAAAATGGCGACCAGCAAAATAGGCAGCGAGGCCTTTAGCGCTGGAAGCATTTTCATTAGAAGCGTTTTTAACTTGCTGAACATACTTTTCGATCCCTGCTTTTAATCCGTTTTTGTTATGTTTTCCAGCCGTTGAATCAGAGACGGCTCCCAATCCACCAGTGACGTTGTTGTCACTTGATCCAACAAAATCTGGTATTGCTGATCTGCCATGGCTGACAGGTTGTGACGACGCATGACATCGGCTGATAGCATGCGCCAGTAAAATTGATCTCTTGGGTCTTTCGCGCTTGATAAGCCGTCATTCAACATGGCGAGTGCGACCGAGAGGCCACCTTCGTCTGCCAATACAAAGGCTTCTTTGCGCTTGTCTTCCCAATCAGTGCCACCACCGGAGGCACCTCCACCATTTGATTCGCCCTCGTCGAGCCATCGCCGCGTTTCGGCACTGACAAATGGCGCACCACCTTTGAAACTCAAATCAAGCACCGCTGGCAGACGTCGGATAAATGCGCGCGTTTCACTGGCAATCACTTCTGCCCACTCTGCATTGCCGAGTTTGAGCGCGATGCGGTAGCTGAGAAAATGCCCATCTATCCAATACGGTGCGACCGTGACACTTTGCTCGACCTTGCGCCACAAAGCATGATCAACACCTCGCGTCAGTTGCTCTTCATACTCTGCAACGCGATCCGTTGACACAGGCATTAACTGCGTCTCTCCATTCGCTTCGGCTTCTGGCGCTGACGTAATGGAAAACCACACAGCGAAACGACGCTGTCTTAGCGACAGTCCTATCCCGCCATCAAGCTCGGAGACAAACTCCGCAACCTTTAACAGTGTTTGTTTGATGGCACGATCTGAGCTGCCATCAATGTCCAAATTAGGTTTCGCCGCAGAAATGGGGGTGGCATTTCCACCACCTTGTCCTGCTGGGGCTGCACTGTTTGTCTGTGGCTCAGTCGGTACATTGGATGCCATGCGTCGTTTAATTAACGCATCAACTTCCTGCACACCGTCTGTCGGTAAATCTTTCTCTGATGCGGCTTCACTGAGCGCAGCAAAGGCTTTTTCAAGTTCCGACTTCTGCTCAACATCGAACATGGAAACGTCGATTTTCTCGGCGGTTTTCAGTGTTCGTTGAACAATTTGCGAGTAGAACTTTCTGCGTGGTAACACCCCACGAGGCCCCGGCGCGGGATGACAGGTTTCCCAGTACTGGGCAATAAAATCTGCCAGCACATAGAGGGATAACGTGAATCGCTCAGGTGAAGCCTGATACTGCAAACACTGCAAAAGGTGCGTCAGTAGTTTGAGATCTTTGGTGTGCGTCTCCATCAATTTGAGCGCACTTTGCTCGGCTTCTGCCCATTGCACTTCTCCGTGAGACAATGAGCCAACCTTCATCATTTGCCCTTCGACAAAATCCAGCAGCGCATCATCCAGCAGTCGCTCACCGACAGGGCTACTCCCCTCAATGGGCTTTGCTGCACGTTGGCGATAGGTTTGAATATCCATCTTCCCCCCTACCAACGACAGGTGTTGCGCATAGGACGAATCGAAGACGTTAACCCTTCGGTGTCAAAGGTCAGGTTGCCAATCTCATCCAATTCAGAGCGCAACACTGAGCCTGAACTTGACATCAATGCCTTCATCACATTAATGGCTGGAATACCGCGCCCTGCATGCATGATGGTGCCACTGTCATCGCTCAGCCATCTGTCGGTAACCGCAAAACTGCCTGAAACCAAGACCGTGGCTTTGCCCGCTGACGTGGTCGTAGGGAGCACCAACTCCATACGGCTGATACTGTCGATGCAGCTCAACATGAGAATCGGCATGTCTTCGCGTTGTTGTCCACGATCAGGAATGGCCGTTGCCGTCATCCAGATGCCTTTGCTGTGATCCTCAGGATCGGTATAACGCACCACGAAGCCTTGTTCGCCCTCACTGCGTGCTGCTTCACTCGCGTGAGCACGTTGATACGCTTCGGGTTTAATGTTTGCAATGGTCTGTTCGTTGTCAGCATCAACCGGTGTATTGAATACCCCATCAAAGCACGCCAACCTTTCAAGTCGCGTAGGAATCGCTGAACACGTTTGTGCCTGTTTCACCAGTGACGCGTTTGATCGTGCCTCTGCGTTTTCTGGCGCTGTGTTTGCCCATGCTGAGCTTAACCCTGCCCATCCAAGCATTGTGGTGCCAATCAGCAATCCAACATTCAAGGAACCGCCTCGCTTCATGGTCAATCAATCTCCATTTTTAAGCACTTGTGGGCCAAGGTTCGCTTAGGCAGACCCAAGCTTTCCGCCGCTTTCGTGCGGTCACCATCAAACACTGTCAGGCGCGAACGGATAACGTTCACTTCGAAATCCTGTACCGCGTGTTTGAGGTTATCGATGTTGGATAAATCCACGCCGATGTAGCTGTCCGTAACCACATCATCATTACTGGCAAGTACATCTGTTATATTGAGTTCGGGCTGTTCATTTAAACGTTCACTCAAAGCGGCAGGCAGAATTTCTTCACCGCTGGCCGTGACTGCACACCCGTATTCAATCAAGTTGCGCAGTTCCCTCACGTTGCCTTGGAAAGCGTGGCGATTGAGCAAATCCAATGCGGCATAGCGCAGACCTGCAATGTTGCCTCCGGAGCGAGCGTTATATTCCGCGATAAAGTGACGGCTTAATTCAGGAATGTCTTCGAGACGCTCAACCAAAGAAGGGACAAGAATCGGGAATTGGTTTAATCGGTAGTACAAATCGCGGCGAAACTCGCCCTGTTCCACGCGGCTTGGCAACGCAACATGGGTGGCTGCTACCAAACGAAAATCCACATTGATTTCTTGAGAACCACCCACAGGACGGAATGAGCGCGTTTCCAGTACGCGCAGCAATTTAGCTTGCAATGACAACGGCATATCGCCGATTTCGTCAAGGAACAAGGTGCCGCCGTCGGCGTCTGATAACAGGCCACTTTTCGCACGATCTGCGCCAGAGAATGCACCTTTCACATGGCCGAACAATTCACTTTCCAGTAAGGTGTCTGGAATGGCTGCACAGTTGATGGCCACAAAAGGTTTGGTGCGACGGTCAGACAATTCATGCACTGCACGCGCCACCAGCTCTTTGCCTGTGCCTGTGTCACCACAGACCAACACATTGAGTAAAGATTGCGCCGCCGTGACGACCTTGTCGCGCATCTTTTGCATGGGTGAACTTTCCCCAATCAAGACGCTTTTCAATTCGTACGCTTTCTCGCGCTTTTTCTCGTCACGGCGAATCGCCGCAATGGAGGAACTCAGCGCGGAAATTTGGCGATGTTCTTTACCTAACTCCGCCACCATTTGGCTTTGGTTGATATAGATCTCGCAAAGTTGTTCCCACTGTTTGTCCGCCAACAACTGGCTAAGTACCGATGATGGGCCCGTCAGCATCAAGATGGCTTTCACCTTCTTAACACCCGGCGGCAATGGCATGATGAGCACATTCTCACCGCGCTTGCGTGCCGACATCAAGGCAACAAAATCATCGTTTTCTAACCAGTAATTGAGCTTGGATGGATCAAGCAGCATGGGTGACGCAGACTGAAGCACATGTGCAAACGGATGGGTGAAATCATCGACTTTCCATTCAAACGTGTTTCCGTCTTGCGTCACACTTAGCGAGCGTCCTTGCGCGCTTGGGAACATCACCCAAGCGCGTGACACACCCAGCGATGCCTCAATCTCGTTCACGAAGGTGCTCGTGAGATCAGATTGATCGCGGGTCTTGGTCAAAGACACTGCTAATGAAAGCCAATCGCTCATGGATTACTCCACCTCGCTAACAAACTGCCCGTCTTTGGCAGTCAGATACACGCGAGTCACCGGCTCACGCGCCGCAAGTTTGTTGAGTAGCGCCAAAGAAACCGGTGGCAAAAGCTGCCCTTCGATGATGGCTTCCAACATACGCGCACCGTTTTCCGAGCGCGTAGCACGACGAGAAATCTCACCAATCAAGGCATCATCGATCTCTGTTTCGGCTTTGTAGCGTTGCTCAAACACATTCACGAGACGCTTCAACTTGCCTGCAATGATGGCTTTGAGCGTGTCGCCATTCAGTGGCAAATACGGCACAATTTCCATACGCGCTAGCAGTGCAGGTTTGAAGAAGGCGGCCAATTCTGGATACAGCTTTTCTTCAAGCAACTCGGGCTGCTCTGCGTAATCAACAATGGTTTGGTAACCCAAGTTAGACGTGAGGAAGAACACCACGTTTTGGCAATCAATCACACGGCCTTCACCGTCTGCCAATTCGCCTTTATCAAATGCTTGGTAGAAGAGGTTCAGCACTTCTGGGTGAGCTTTTTCCACTTCATCCAACAGCACAATCGAGTAAGGCATTTTACGGATTGATTCAGTCAAAATGCCGCCTTCGCCATAACCGACATAGCCCGGCGGTGAACCAATTAATCGAGAAACCGTATGTTTCTCTTGGTATTCCGACATGTTGATTGTGGTCAGGAATTGCTTGCCGCCATAAAGCATCTCTGCCAACTGCACCACGGTTTCGGTTTTACCGACGCCGCTTGGGCCAGCAAGCAAGAATGCCCCTTTCGGACGGCCTGGGCGACGCAAGTCTGCACGCGCCGTCAGCAAGTGTCGGTGGATGCATTCAATCGCTACGTCTTGGCCTTTGATTTGCGCGCCGAGCAAATCAGGAAGGTGCGTAATACGGCTCAGTTCGTCAGTGTTCATCTGATCAACAGGCACACCTGTCCAATCGCCGATCACTTCGGCAATCTGCTGTGCATCGACATGCGGGTGAACCAAGCGTTCATCATGTGGAATGGCGGCAAGTTCTGCATACAACGCTTTCAGCTCAGTACGCAGTTCTGCTTTTTCATCTTCAGTCAGCGGTTCGACCGCCTCTTCGCCGTCTTCAGCCGTTTGAGGCTTCGCCAATACTTGCTGACGTTTTTCAATGATGTCGGCAATCAGTGTTTGCTGTGTGCTCCAGGCTTCGCGCAATGCGGCTTGTTCTTCCAAATCAACGTTTTCATCGGCTTCTAACTTGGCCAACAATTCGTCGTCGATGTCATGACCCAATTGCACTTCGCGATTTAGCATGTCGATTTGGCGCTGACGCTGAATGGTTTTGGTTTCAAGCTCAGCCAAGCGACGCGGCGGCGCACTCAAATTGATGGCGATACGCGCACAGGCGGTATCTAACACATCAATCGCTTTATCAGGGAGTTGGCGACCCGACACATAACGCTCAGACAATTCAGCCGCAGCCACCAGCGCATCGTCACTGATCAACACTTTGTGGGCATTTTCATACACCCCGTGCAGGCCACGCATGATGTCCACCGCTTGATCAACCGTTGGTTCGTCCAGTTTCACCAATTGGAAACGGCGGCTCAGCGCAGGATCTTTCTCGAAGTACTTTTTGTATTCTTTCCATGTGGTTGCAGCAACAGTGCGCAACTCACCACGGGCAAGTGCAGGTTTTAGCAAGTTCGCGGCATCACCGCCCCCTTCCTGCGCACCCGCACCGATCATGGTGTGTGCTTCATCAATGAACAGGATGATAGGAATCGGTGAGGTCTTCACTTCATCAATAATGGCTTTTAGGCGCTTTTCAAACTCGCCTTTCACTGATGCACCAGCCTGCAACAAACCCAGATCCAACGACATCACATCGATGCCTTTTAATGAATCCGGCACATTGCCATCGACAATACGTTGCGCCAAGCCTTCCACCATGGCGCTTTTCCCCACGCCCGCATCACCGACAACAATTGGGTTGTTCTTGCGACGACGGCATAGGATGTCGATCATCAAATTGATTTCATCATCACGGCAAAGAACCGGGTCTAACTCGCCGTTTTTCGCCATAAGAGAATAGTTGGTACAAAAGCGACCTAGCGCGGTGTCTGCTTCATTCGGTACAGCTGCAGCATTGCCTTTTGAGGACGAAACCACCGCGGTTTCTGATGATTCTTCCGTTAGGCGCGCGAAATGCTTTTTCATGGTTTCGCGGTTTACTGAATCAAGCTGACGGATCAGGTTCATCGGCAAATAACGATCAGGGCGCATCAATGCGGCAAGGAAAATCACGCCTGAGCGGATCTCACTATGACCAAGATCGGTCGACCCTAATAGCCATGCATCTTGAAGCAGCTCGACCAAAAGTGGAGAAAACGACGGCGTGGTTTCTAGCTGTGTTTCGCGGCTAAGTGCATCGCCCGTCATTTGACGAATTTGCGTATGGTCAAGCCCTGCGCTTTTTAGCAGCACACGAATGTCTGAGAGCGGATTTTCGAGCAAAGAAAAGAGCAAGTGCTCGAACGTCACCTCTGGGTTTTGGCGACTGATGCTCAACGCACCCGCCTGCTCCAAAGCCAGTTTGGTTTGTGGGTTTAGCTTGCCAATTAGCGTGTGAAGTTCAATGCGGATCACTGGTTCACCTGTTATTGAAGAATTTGATTAAGTTGCTCTAGCACGCTCGAAGACTTGTTGTTGAGCGCAATGGAATAAGCAATGAAGATGACGACAAGGCCGGTTACGAAACCCGCAAAAATCGTCCAGACAGGCATTTGCTTCGACAGTCGATATTTCGTCGACACCACATTGTCGGCAGCACTGGTTAGCGCGAGCGGCTCTTGGTCATCAAGCTGGCGCAAAATTTGGTGCAGCTTGATGATCACTTTCTCGTATTCTTCGCGCCCTTTTTCCATCACCTTGTAGCGGCCTTCAAAGCCCAGCGTAAGGCAAAGGAAAATGAACTCGAGAAGAGACTTGTAGCGCTCTGGCTCGTTTTCTAATCGAGACAAAATGGTGAAGACTTTTTCGCCGCCCCACGTCTCGTTGTGAAAGCGGGTCAACAGTGAGTGTTCGGCCCACACACTGTCTGCGCCCCACGGGGTGCTCATGATGGCTTCATCAACAAATGAGCAAAGCACATAGCGATACGCCAAAATCACAGCATGGTCGTAACCTTGTTCGCTCAATTCCACTTCGATGGCTTTCACTTCTTCCACCGCTTGCTTGTAGATCACATCCACGTTGTGGCATTCGGTGAGCTTACGCACGCGCAACGCCATGCCTAGCAAGGGCGTGGCAGCATCAATCAGTGGATTGATATTGTCCCCACGAAGTTTGAACCAGTAGTCCTGATCCGCATCGATGTTGGCCGCTTCATCAAACAACAAATCATCATAGTGACGTTCGCGATTCGGTGTATCTATGTACATTTCCGCCATGACTAACTCCTTATTGCCCAGAACTGCAGGTCAATATCTGGGAAGTGCCCTGCCACATGGAACGCAAATCCGCTTGCGTTGGCGAGCATTGACCACGCTTGGCTGGTTTTATCCAGTTGGTAATAGGTGTAACCCGCGTGGTATGGCAATTGACGTGGTGCTACTGGCAGTGGCGAAATAGGAATGCCCGGCAATTGCAGTGAAATGAGTTCGCGGATTTTCTCCACAGACGCCACTTTGGTTTGCTGCACGAAGAGCTTGCGCAATTCGTCCATCGGCATACGTGCGCGAACGGCGATGATGAAGTCTGCATCGCGCACCAACGAAGGATCTTGAAGCGGTGCAACCATGAGGCCGTATTTACGTTGATGCAGCTGAATGGACACAGCGCGTGGTTCAAGCACGATGCTCAACGACTGGCGCAGGCGTGTCATCACAGGGCGGAACGATTCCACCGGTGCATCGTGTTGGTAACTGCCAAACTCCGGCGCCATACGGCTTTCGTCCGTAAAGGTTGCCAGTTCGCCACACATGGATGACAACGCTTCGTACAAACGCTCTGGGTGTAAGCTGCGCAGTCGAGAGAGGTGTTGAAGTTGTGGCTGCATGCGGTTAAGCGATTGCAACAGCATGAAATCAGACACATCTGCCACGCCACCTTGGCTCGGCGCGCCAATACGTTGAGAAATGTTTTTGGCTCGTTCACGCATCAAACCCGCCATTTCGCCAATAAAGCGGTGCAACACAGACACGGCACTCACATTGAGGTGGCAAGGCAGGAAGGTGTCATCCAGCAACACGCTGCCATCAGGGCGTTTTTCTAAAATACGCGCAATGGCAATCGAGGCATACGCACTGCGATCTTCTTTCTCAAGCATCAAGCGCAAGCAAACTGGGCTGACGTCTATCGGCGCCATGTCACCTTGGTAGGTGTGAATGTCTCGAATTTCCTGACTGTACGATTGGTAGCGCCCAGATCCAGCGGCTTCTGGCCACGTCACTTCGGTGATCGAATCACTGCGAAGCGGAATGGCGAGGAACACGATCTGGTTCGCCAGCGAACTGTCAGCAACTTCCAATGCTTCTGGCTGCATGTCTTCTTGAGGAATGCGGAAAACGGTGCCGTCAGGCATCACGCCTGATGCACTATCAAGTGCTATGCGTCCGAAGCTTAGGTATTCCGCGTTAAGCGTCATTTCAGTGATGCCGTACAAATAGCGGCTAACCGCTGACATGCGTTCATCTAACTGATATTCCATGTTGCGTTGTTGCTGCTGAAAATGCTGTGGCTTAACGAACAGCCCTTCGTTCCAAACAACCCGGTTTCTCGATGACATCCTTTATTCCACTTTGTCGAGTAGTACTTCGTTCTTGTCGAGGTGCATCAGCAAGTGATACTGCCTGCCCACAGGAATGATCTTGATGACCTTTTTCCAATCACTGTTATCAGGGTCAGAAAAGCGCGCCATGATGGCGATGTAGCGGGTGTCATCTTCAATTTCAAACGGATCAATGAACTTGAATTGCCCCGGCACCAACACGTAATCGCGGTGGTCAATGTAATTACTTTTCAGTGCTTCTTCGGCATCTTCCGAAAGCTGTTCAAAATCACCAGACAAGAACATCGAATCGTCTTCTAACTCGAACACCTGAACTTCTACAGGCGTGGCATCGCCACTGATATTCGGGTTAACACGTTCGGTTGCTACCAAGCTAAAGGTGACGGTTGTTGGCTGATCTTTAGGTTCATCAGAACCCCCAAACACCCCACAACCAGCCAGTTGCAGCACTAAAAAGCACGAGAGCAGGCGGACTATCACGTTAGACCTCCAATTGCTTCTCGCGCAGCTTTCTGTCGTAGGCTTGATCGAAGATTTCCCAGAACAGTTTTTCAAAGCCTTTTTGACGATCAGACGTCAATTCGCCGTA
This sequence comes from Enterovibrio baiacu, assembly GCF_004120195.1. Lineage (GTDB taxonomy): Bacteria > Pseudomonadota > Gammaproteobacteria > Enterobacterales > Vibrionaceae > Enterovibrio > Enterovibrio baiacui. The sequence goes on from NZ_SCHN01000005.1 coordinate 360,218, forward strand.
GTAGCTTTTATACATGTTCCATGCCCATGCATCGGCTGACTCTGGCGTTGTTTCGCCAGGGCGGCGGTATGCACTAAAGCGGCGCATCAATACATCTGGCGAGAGTGCGCGAAGGATTTGCGTCAGCGCTTCTGTCGTCGCAATTTGAACCGCTTCATTGTGGTGACGAACATTGGTCAGGCTTTCACTGATGGCAGACGGTGCTGAAAGGTGAACGGCACTGCGTTGACGGTCATACATGGTTTCAACCGTGTCTTTGTAATCAAGACCAAGGCGCAGTGGGTTGTCTTCAATCGGTTGAAGGTTTTTGTTCATCATGCCGTAACGGCTTTCTTCAACTTGTGTGTGCAGTTCCAACAAACCACGAATAGCCGCTTGCAGCGACGCACCCATTTCTTCAGAGAGCGCCTGCATTTCCGCCATGTTGCCAGCATTGCCTGCTTGCGCGCCGAGGCCGCGCAGAATAGGGCCAACAACGAGGTGGTTTGCATCTTCAGGTAACACAGCACTGCTCGTGCCGTAATCGGCACCTGCACCGGCTGCATAGTCGCTGTTTGAGTACGCTGATTTTTCTTCGCCTTTCGTGTTGTCCGAGAAATTTCTCCCGACTTCTTCTTCCAGGCGTTCTAGGGTTTTGTCATCCATCGGGTATTCCTCATTTATTGATGTTTTTTTCAGCGTGATGGCGGAGCTCATTTCATACTCGCTGTCCGCATGCACTGTTTTTTCGCTTCCATGCCATTCCGTGTCACGGGCCAGCAAGTAATCTTCTTTCTCTTGCGCGGGGGATGAAGGCGCAATTTCCTCATCAAGCGGTGAGGTTTCAATCGTTGCCGCTGTTAAGGCATCCAACGCAGCCAGAGGATCGTCAATCACGTCGTCTTCTGGCGGCTCTTTGTCTGAGGTCTTCTTCTCTGAACCAATGTCCAACGCATTCGGTTCGTTAAAGAAAACGTGCTCTAAACCATGTTGCCCGCTCACCACTTCTTGACCCGCTTCCACAAGGTGTATGCGTATTTTGTAAGGGCCAATCAAGACAACGTCATTTTCGTTTAGCTTGACGGGCTTACCGCCACCAACAGGAATAGTTGCGCCATTCATGTAGCAAGCGCCGCGTACGTCGAGCAAACACTGCTCACCATCGATGGACAAAATTTCGGCATGATGGCTAAACACGCGCCCTTCACGGTCTCGCAGATACCAATCATCGGCTTCACTGGCACCAATCGAGCCGCCTTCTTGGGTGAAGGTGTGTTTTGCGGAAAGGCCTGCTTCAAGGAATTGGGTGTTCGTCACCACCAGCAAGACTTGCTGTTTTGACGATACTTCCGAAGCATCCGTAAGTTGTTGTGACATACTTCCCTCTACTGCCTTAGCTGAATCCGCACGAAACGGGACTTTTTCACCTCTCCGGTGAACGATGACCAGCCTAGAGAGGCTGGCTTGGTGGCGCTCAACTGCATCGGTGGCGCTTCGTCTTGTTTAAGACCTAACTCCAAATCAAACGCCATTTGTTCGCGCAGTACGAACTCCACGAGGGTCAACAACGGCAAATATTCTTTGCCTGATGGCAAGAAATCTTTGAATCTCTCTTGCGTTAACCCATTAATACAAATCACAAATTTCCCGCTGCGATCGCCCACTTTGTCGCCAATCACTGAGTCCATGCCAATCGACGCATTAGCACGCCCCAAGCACATTTTCTGCTCTTCGGGAATATCGACATGTCGCAATTCCCACTGGCGAATCGTCACGTCTTCTAAATCAAAACAGTGCGCAACAATGCCTGACACTACCTGTGGTGAACGGCTTCTTCCTGCCAACATGCCGGCGTACGACAGCATCTTGCACCAGTTGATTGGCGTGTCGCCGCGCAGGTTTTCATCGGCCAATCCCACCAGCGCAAACAATTGTGCTGAAAACGCATCGGACGCATCTTCACGAAAACGAATGTAATAACGATACTTTCGCCAAATCTGGTAAATCAGCGAAATCAGTCGGTGGTTGAAGAAATCGAGAAACGGCTTACGCAGCCCGGTTTCCGCATCCTCAGTCAAAATGTCTTCTAAGAAGAAGCCCGGTAACGGCGATTGCGCGCCGCTCATGCCAAAAAAGGTGGTCTCTAATCGGAGCTTATCGCGCCCCACATCATCCAACGCAGTGACATCGCTTGACGCAAAGCCAAGGCTTGGGTTCGATGCGAACAACAATTTGCTCGACGCATCTGACGACGCCCCTTCTGGGTCTTCGTCTTTGATTTGATGGAGCAACTCCACCAACTGATAAAAGTTGTAAGCCCGCACATCTTGAGGCAACGCGGGTGTTACGCTGTCGCCTCCATTGTCGTCCGGTTTCATCGGCACATTGGGAGGCGCAGTTCCCTCTAGATCAGAGGTTGCTGACCGTTCTGAATACCCCATGTGTACCTTTCCTGGTTATCTGCGTTGATCACGACAAGCTCGTGAAACGAATTGATGCTGGCGTACAGCGAGAAAAATCGGCTTAATACTGTGCCGAATAGGTAGAGTTCGCCTTCGGAGCCAAACGCGGATTGCGCCAACGTGATTTCAGAACGCAAACCGCGAACCGGTAAGCCTCGGATCAGCTTTTCAATCGGTGCAGATTGAATGTCGACAATGCCGTCTAGTCGATGACGAGAAACACGCTCAGCTTGGCGATCAACCAAGGCGCGGAAATCGTATGCGCGAAGCACTGACGACAACGCATCTTTGGATAACAACGACAGGTAGTTAAGCGACAGGTTGGAAATCAACGTCCAAAGCAAGGTGCCATCAAGCATGGGGCGCATAGGTGCTGTTGGCTCGGTCAAATTGCCAAACTTGGCATACGCAGGCGAGGTGTCGGTCGGCACACAGATGTCGCCTTTTCCAAGCTCCAATGGAAGTTGGCGGTTCGTGCAGGTCAACGTCAGCGATATCGCTTCGCTAAACCCTGTGCACTCCGTTTCATCGCTGCGCACAAATGAAATGTGGTGATCAAAGCCATCACTGTGAATGCTGTCTCGAACACGCACGCGGTAATACAAGGCTTTGCGATCTCTCGCGCGTTCGATTTCATGTTGGAAGCTCTCGAATGGCGTGTAATTTCTTATTTGCCCACGAATACGCCCGACATTGTTTTCTTGCCACCCTTGCACTTGATCGACACTGAACACCTCATAATGCGAGGCATAACGACTGGATGGAGTCACTTTGTATTCGGTGCTTTTCCCGGTGAGATCAATCGGATCTGCATCATGGGTAAAGAGGTTGATAACCGGTACACAATACAGCTCAAAGCTGTCTTCTTTTACACGTACATCCGGCGGCAATGTTTTCGAAAAGCTAAAACGCAATGTGAAATCACCCGTGGCTTTAGGCGGAATGTACTTACCTAAATCTTTCACCTCGAAGAACAAGAAGGCTTCAGGAAATGACAGATACTCCTGAAGAATACGATAGCCTTCGTAGACGTTTTTCGGGTAAGGAAGAATGGCGTCTTCAGATTCGAAGCCCACCGCGCGAAAACTGTTTTTTGGCAAGGTAACGACTTGGTCACCGACCAGTATTTCGACTTTATCGAGGTAGTGACTCAACCAGAGATACAACATCTCTGCGCTGTAAGTTTCACCACCCAAGAAAAAGCGTAACGATTTTAATCCGATTTGACCGGCACTTTGGTCGCCCAAAATCGTCATGTCGACGTCGACCAAGGACGCTTCACGGGTGTGCACGGTACTCACGCTGTTGCGACGCAGTGGGTATACCTCTGTGTCTCGACAGGTACTGAAATGACAAACCGTACCAAAGACAGGATTCGCATCGAGCTGCGTGCCTTTTTCGACCGTTTGCCCGTAGGTGATCGCCTTTTCATCAGGCGAGAACTGAACAATGCTGATGCTCGGCACGGGACGGAGATAGTTCGGCCACAGCATATTGATGATGGAATGCGTTAGCTCAGGAAACTCGTCTTCCACTTTTTCGCGAAGCCGTCCCGTCAGAAACGCAAAACCCTCAAGCAAACGCTCGACATCCGGGTCTGTGTTTCGACTGTTTAAAAAACGGGCAAGCTGCGGATAGACTTCCGTAAACTCGAGTCCTTGCTCTCTTAGGAAAGCAAGCTCATCCCTGAAATATCGATTCCTTGACACTTATACGACTCTGTATTTTCGATTGCTATCTAAAAGCAGATCAATCTGGAATTTGCGGTGAAGCGCACCCACATTGACCGACGCGACGATCTGGAACCGCAAGTTAAGCGGTGACCCGTTATCAGGCTGAACAATGATGTCCATGTTCTTGAGACGGGGTTCATAGGTTTGCAAGCAATGCCGGATTGCACGACGGATTTGCACAGCAAGATCGTGAGAACTTAGCGATGCATCGTTGAAGTCGATAAGGCCTAATTCGGGCGCACTGAGGGATTCCCCAATGCGCGCGTTAAGCAGGTTCGACACATTGTGTTTCAACGACTCAAACACGTCGGCCGGATCGGGCCCTTGTGTCACAGAGCGTTTTGGAGCGTCAGTTTCTAACCGTTGAAAGAAACTGACGCCATACGCACTGTCTTCTGCGTCAGGAAGTGCCATCTATTAGGCCTGATCCAGACGCCCTACGAGTGACAACTCAAAGTTGGCACCCATGTACTTGAAGTGTGGACGGACTGCCAGTGACACCTGGTACCAACCTGGATCACCCTCAACATCACTCACTTCAACCTTCGCTGCGCGAAGTGGACGACGGCTACGAACATCTGCCGGCGGGTTCTCCTGATCTGCAACATACTGACGGATCCACGTGTTCAGCTCGCGCTCAAGATCTTGACGCTCTTTCCAAGAACCGATCTGCTCACGCTGTAGCACTTTGATGTAGTGCGCCAAACGGTTGATGATCATCATGTAAGGCAGTTGCGTACCCAACTTGTAGTTGGTTTCCGCTTCTTTACCTTCTTTGGTGTTCGGGAACACTTTTGGTTTTTGAATCGAGTTCGCAGAGAAGAATGCCGCGTTGTCACTGCCTTTACGCATGGTCAACGAGATGAAACCTTCTTCCGCCAATTCGAATTCTTTACGGTCAGTGATCAACACTTCTGTCGGGATCTTCGCTTGCAGCGCACCCAAAGATTCGAACAAGTGAACAGGCAGATCTTCAATCGCACCACCGCTTTGAGGACCGATAATGTTCGGGCACCAACGGTACTTCGCGAAGCTCTCCGTCAAACGTGATGCCAATGCAAACGCAGTGTTACCCCATAGGTAGCTTTCGTGTGAATCGCTAACGTTTTCACGGTAGTTGAATGATGTGATTGGGTTTTCAACTGGGTCGTAAGGAACACGCAGTAGGAAACGTGGCGCAGTCAAACCTAGGTAGCGAGCATCTTCAGATTCACGCAGCGCACGCCACTTGGTGTAACGCGGGCTCTCGAACGTAGCAGCAACGTCTTTTAGGTTTGGCAACTCTTCGAATGAATCGATACCGAAGAACTCTGGCGCAACCGATGAAAGGAACGGTGCGTGAGCCATTGCACCTACCGCACCAACATACTGAAGAAGCTTCATGTCAGGGGTAGACGGCGTGAATGCGTAGTTACCAACCAGCGCTCCAACAGGCTCGCCACCAAACTGACCATAGCCAGCAGAGTAGACGTGCTTGTAAAGACCAGCTTGTGTGGTTTCCGGCGCGAATTCGAAGTCGTCAAGTAGCTCTTGCTTCGTTGCATGAAGTACTTCGACTTTGATGTTTTCACGGAAATCAGTGCGGTCAACAAGCAGTTTCAAACCACGCCAAGAAGATTCCATTTCTTGCACAGGCGCGCTGTGAAGAATTTCATCCATCTGTGAACTGATCTTTTTGTCCAGCTCAACCAGCATTTGGTCAACCAATGCTTTGTTGACGGGCTCTTGATCTTGGTCAGAGCCGATAAGGTTTTCAATGAAAGCTGCCACGCCTTTCTTGGCAATGTCATAGCCTTCTTCGCTCGGAGCCATGCGGGTTTGCGCCATGATGTCGTCGAGCAGACTACCTGTGGCGTAATCCGCGCTTTCGGGCGCTTTCTCTGTTACGGACATTAACAAAATCCTTTTCTCTTTCTTCGTGGGTTATGCGTCGTCTGCGGGTTGCTCTTCAGCACCCACGAGATCGAGTTCAGCAAGAAGTTTCTCGCGTGACTCTTCAGAAGCCAGAAGCTCCTGTAGACGAGCACGGAAGGCAGGGATATTGCCAAGTGGGCCTTTTAGCGCCACGAGTGCTTCACGAAGTTCAACAAGTTTGTTGAGCTCAGGCACTTGGCTGGCAATGGAATCTGGTGAGAAATCAGCCAGAGATTTGAATGAAAGCTCAACAGGAAGCTCTTGACCTTCCTCTTCAGTCATTACATTCGGCACAGACGTGGATACGGAAAGGTTGCTTTCGCGCATTACCGACGTGAAGTTGTTTTTGTCTACCGAGACCGCTTCGCGCTCTTCGATAGAGGTGTCTTCTGGGTGACCTTTAAAGTCGCCTAGAACCACAAGTTTCAACGGAAGTTCAATTTCCGCTTGGGCGTCGCCTGTGGCAGGAACGTATTTAATATTGATACGTTCTTTAGGCGCTACACTTCCCTCTTTCGCCATTTTTTCGCTCTCCTTTCGTTCATTCGCTAGAATTTTCACCGGGTGGTGAGACAGACCGAACTAAAAATTACAAAATGCTGTTCCAAACCCACCACGGGTTTTAAAAGCAGCGAGATCAACAACACGCAAAGCATTCGCAATTACATTGGCAAAAAATGCAGACACGTGCTCGATGAAAATAAATTCACTTAAATTGAATCAAAATAAATATCAAGTCGCCCATTAAGAAATGAGCAGAATGTATACAGCAGAGGGACTACTTGGAGGGAAAAATGCCTAAATTAAAAAGCTGTTGTCATAAAATAATTGATGAATTCAAAAAACCAAATTAGGTAAACATCCTACTTCAATTTCAAAACTCGCAACAATGAGACACTAACCTGTTCAATTTATGGAATTTTGCTTGATACCACCTTAGAACCTTGCCAACCTTAAACTTACTAAATGAAGCAAAAACAAAAAATTATAATTATTTTAAACGTATCTTTGCACGTCATATCTATTAGAGAAACCTTATAGAGACTTGAAAGTGTCTCGCAGCTATCGCTGTCAACATAGGCATTCATTATATGGTTGTATAATGTGACAAACCCATCGCATACCACAAGTATTAATGAACTATTTTCTGTGCACGAAATTCAATTTTAAAATGTTAGTCACGCTTTATTACGTAGCGTCCATTCTTCTCAAATAAGAGACCAGTCACACCGAGTCTCAATAAAGATAAGAATAAGACACGCGGAATTTAAGGGCTTAAAACATTCCATTGGAACAGTACTTTTAAACAGCTTATTAAATTTAATGCATAATAAATTCAGACATCTATGAGAATTTAGTAAACACTGCAAGATTTCAGATACATTGTATGGTTTTTTTACAAGCAGCCAATTTAATATGCCGGATGTGAATATTAATATCCGGTACCAATGAAAATTACACGATGGACTCCCAAACTCCACATCTCACTTTTAGAGCACTTTTTTGGAGGTGCGCATGGCGATAAAACAAGCCAAGCGCTCTCAGCCTGCCATTATTGCCATTTGAAATCGTAGATCACATACGAGGCACATCCACACAACAAGCAGTCAAAGCCGTAACCCACTCTTTTGTAACAAGTAAAATCTAATTCTGACAAAAAATCACATATTCATTCATTGACATGTTTATTGCTTCAGCTTCTGGAGGTATTCACTGGTCAACCTCCTAATTTTGCAGTAAAACAGCGCGCATTTTCTTTTCATATGCACTTAGTTTTCTCTATTAATGATGTTCCTTCGCTGTTGTTGCGAATGGAAAGGACATAGACCGAATATGAACAATAAAAAACTCCTCTATGTGTTGATAGCGGCCGCGCTCTCCGGCTGCAACAATGATGACTTCGTAGTACTTCCCGAACCAGAAATCCACGAGCCAGCGGAGCCGGGGGTTGGCCCTAACGGATTACCCGATATTGGCGTTCATGATCCCGCTGCACCCGATGAGGGCCCTGATGGGCTGCCTGATATTGGCGTTGACAACCCTGACTTTCCCGCGGAGCCCGGTGAAGGCCCAGACGGTTTGCCTGATATTAGCGTTCATGATCCCGCTGCACCCGATGAGGGCCCCGATGGGCTGCCTGATATCAGTGTTGAGGACTCCCCTATCCCTGCTACATTTTCGCTCGATAACAACCTCATTTTCGGCGACTCAGTAACTTGTAATGAGCAACCGGCCAACGCTTTCGAATTTGAACAAAGAGAATCTGTTTCGTGTCATGTTGAAGGTCTCACGCTCGCAACCTTTAGCAGAGTGTTTGACACGCCTGAAAGACAGCAGAATGCTGAAGTAACCCGTCACAAGCTGACTTTGTCTGATGCTGACGAATTCACCGACAACCCTGACATGGCAACCAATGCGCTTGCACTTGTTCGCTCAGTCGCGGTATCACACGAAAAACACATCGATTTTGATTTCACCACATCACAAGCAAAACTGGATTTCATTGCCACATACAGCAATGACCTCGACATGGATCCAGAGGCATTTAAGAAGCTGATTGAAGAAGCACCTGCAGAAGAAAACCTCGCAGATAAACTGCCAAGCACCCACGTTCCAGATATCAAACCAGAAGTCACCCCTGGCACTTCTGTTGACCTTAACGCGGGATTTGTTTCTGCCGATGCCGAATCGGCTTACCAATACACGCCGAAAGAAGCCATTCTGTCGAAAGCGATAATCACCGATTCATTGGGTACACCTGTTAAGGGATTGGCGTACTTCAGTAAATCTTCGCGCGGAAAAACGGACGAAAACGGCGAGTTTGAATTTGTGTGGGGCGAATCGATCTCCTTTGGTATCGACACCTTTGAACTGGGTAGCGTCCGCGGTAACCAAACCGCATTCAAATTGTTCGATCTCGGAGCAGAACAACGCGGGCGCAATGCTGAAGCGCTTGTTCATCGTTATGGCAAGGCTGAACAAAACCGTCTTGAAATAACAGATACCGTTGAACGCGTTTTTGCTCAGTACCCGAACGTGATTAATGAAGTCATCTCGCTGTCATTGAGTGATAAAGATACAAAATTAGAAATTGGCGGCGGTGAAACCAAGATTGTACCCGCTGAGTTTGCAAAGCAATTCTCTGAAGGGCTTGCAGCCGATGTTGATGCCGCCATATGTAATGGTAGCTGCGGCAATGCATCAACCTTCGCATCTAGCAACGATACACGCGTCGCCTCTAACGATTTGGCAAACATCCAAGCTGACATCAACAAGCTTTGGGGTATCAATGGTGAGGAAAAGAACGGCTGGAAGCCCGTTGATGCGTTTCACGTGTTTGCAGATGCAACCAACTTCTATGGCAGTGTTGGCGCTGCACGCGGCCAAGCTGCGGTGAACGTATCTAACCGTGCCATCCCTGTCATGATGGCACGAAACGACAATAACTATTGGATCTCCTTCGGCGAATACAAGGCCTATGACGAAGGCGACTTGGCGTATATTACTGAGAAACCTTCTGCACAAATCGTCGATAAAGTCGGTGGTTCAACCGCTACCTATGGCCTGCCGTTTGCGAGCCTTGGCCAGATTGGGGCGGGGAAAATCATGGTAGTGGGTAACGCCCGTTACAACTCTATTTTGGTGTGTCCAACCAATTACTCATGGAACAACGCTGTTAACAACAGCGAAGGATGTATTGGTCGCGAAGACAGCAACGACATGAAGCATTTCTTCAGCAATGTCATTCGCTTCCTCACAAACCGGATTGATGGCGAAACCATCAATGTCGCGACAAACATTCCCTATGTGTATTTTGCAAAAGCGGGTCAATGGGCCGGCAACCAAGCAGACTACATCATCTCTGACGAATTCATGGTAAATACCCGCCAGGAAAGTCATTTTGACAACATCGATCCCGTTGATACCCCATTGCTCATCATCAACGGATTTGAATACAAATTTGGTGACGGAAGCCACTACACCCTTCCACACAGCGCCAATTTGGACAAACCAAAACTCACTCAAAACAACGTCAATGCCCTGATCGAATACACGCGTAAAGGCGGCAGTATTCTGGTCATGGAAACCGTGACCGACACCAACAACGCAGGTGAGCTAGGTCGTTTGCTGGATGCCGCTGGCATTGCATTTGGTATGGGCGGCTCTGTAGTACCAACCGGAAACGGTCCGAACGACGGCTATGCCGATCGCGTGCGCTCAAATCGTGAGCATGGGCTGTGGATCATTGAACGTTACCCGACCGTTGCTGAAGGCGAAGGCACATCCCCAAAACTGCCTTACAACATCGATGAAAACACCGGCGAAGTCACGTGGGATCACATCCTTGAAGGCAAACCGGATAAAGCCCCTAAGCTAGAAACCGCGAGTTACGCAGGCTTTGACCATGAAGGCAAACCCGCGACACTGAAAGCCTTTATCCGAGAGGAAGATCATTTCAAAAAGAACGATAAAGGCGAATGGATTCTCGATAGCAACGGTAAACCAAGCATCGACACTGAATCGTTAGAAGCGGCAAAACAAGCACTTCTCAATGAGTTTGCCGTTGATGTGGACGGCGAACTGACACAGACATATCAAGAATGTTTGCGCGCTGATTACCATTATGAAATCAACTGCCTTGAGTATCGCCCAGGCAACGGTATTCCACTAACAGGCGGTATGTCTCGCCCTATCTATACCAAGCTGAAGCTCGGTAGCGAAGAAGCCAAAGCGATGATCAAAGCGGCAGATCTTGGCACCAATATCGAGCGCTTGTATCAACACGAAACCTACTTCCGCACTGGCGGCAAAGAGGGCGAACGCTTAAGCAGCGTCGACCTCAATCGCATTTACAACAACATGTCCGTCTGGCTGTGGAATGACCTTGATTATCGCTATGAATCGTCCATCCCGAATGATGAGCTAGGGTTTGAGCGTTTCACTGAATTCTTAAATTGCTATACCAGCAACGCTGCAGGTGGCAACACCTTCTGCCCTGCTGAATTGTGGAAATCTCTAACCCGACTCAACATGGTTTATGACTTGGAAGCTGGAGAATATGCGGGCCAAATGAACCCAAGCTACCCACTGAACTACATGGAGAAACCGTTAACCCGTTTGATGTTGGGCCGTTCTTACTGGGATTTAGATGTCAAAGTGGATATCCGCCAGTTCCCGGGAGAACCAACAGGCTACTCTGGTGGCGCTAATCAAACCTATGACATGCGCAACCAAACGGCTGCATACTTCGCTGGAAACCGTCAGGCGACGGGGCAATGGGCAGTGGCTCACCAACCTTTCACCGTGACCGTGACAGGAAATACCGCGCCAGTAACGGTGACCATTGGTTTGCACGATGATCTAACGGGTCGCGACAAGCATGAGTTGGCATTGAAACGCCCGCCACGCATGCAGAAAAACGTGAAAGTCATGAACACAGAAACGATCACCGTACCTTACGGCGGCCTTATCTACGTGCAAGGCGGCAATGCAGATAAAGTCGCCATCAATTTGTCTGGCACCGTGGATGCGCCTTTGTATAACAGTGCGCAGAAATCGTGGGTAAACGGCATCGATTCACCAGCGCCGATCGGCGATGTCGTATCGAATACCTTTGTGTATACCGCACCAAAAGCGAACATGTATGCGGAAAACTTTGACGGCGATATCGGTAAGTTTGCCGATGATCTCGACCAGTTCTCTGCAGATTTGAATGATTTTTACGGCCGTGACGAGGGCTTAGTTCAAGGTTCGGTAAACCGGGCAGCGACGCATGCGGACATTCCGAACAACCGTCATGCCTTTGTGAACGACGTTGCCATCAGCATTGGTGCGGCTCACTCAGGTTATCCTGTGATGAACAGCAGCTTTAATGCCACCAGCAATGCGATGCCAACGGTGCCGCTCAATGATTGGCTGATCTGGCATGAAGTGGGTCACAATGCAGCAGAAGCGCCATTCACCGTGGAGGGTGCGACCGAAGTGGCGAACAACATTGTCGGGCTTTACATGCAGCAAAAACACCTTGGCACCATGTCACGTGTTGAGCGTGATATTCGTATCGCACCTGATTTCGTTACAGCGGAAAATGGTCATGCGTGGGGTGCTGGCGGCGCAGGTGAGCGTTTGTTGATGTTCGCGCAACTCAAAGAATGGGCGCAGACCGAGTTTGCAATCGATAAATGGTATGAAGAAGGAAAAGTCCCTGCGTATTACAGCCAAGTTGAAGGGATGGAAGGTTTCCATTTATTCACGCTTATGCACCGCCTAACGCGAAATGCCTCAGACCCTGCGATGTCGCTTCACGGTGACAACCAATGCCGCGCTCAACACCTCGGTAAGAGCGATACCTTGATGTTGTGTGCATCGTATGTCGCACAGACGGATCTGACCGACTTCTTTGCTGCGTGGAACCCAGGCGTGGTTGCCAACATGCTTCCAGGGCAATCAACACCAAATTACACAGGCGGTATAACGTCAGAAGGTAAAAAGGCCGTTGCAGCACTCAACTTGCCAAAACCAACACGTAACCCACTCGCTATCAATAGCGTGACGGTGTTTACTGCGCCATCGTATTTCTAAGCGTTAGTTCAGTGTCGGTTTAGAAAAAACAATGCCCTCTTCGGAGGGCATTTTTCTTGGCTTAACAGCAGATAAAACTAGAGATCAAACGCAACCCCCAGGCCATACGCAGAATCTCTAAAATTGTAATTCGAAATCGTCAAACCGTATCCTGTCTCCGCTTTTACATACCCTCTGAGTCCCTGATAAATCGGGAAATTCCAGCTTAGGTTGTAATAGCCACGTTCAAAATTTTGGGTAAAAACGTTCCTTGCGAGCAATTTAATTTCATTATTTTGTGTCGGCAACCAGCCAAGTTCGACTTCGCCATAGCCAAGAAAATCATCAATGTCGGGGTTGTAGTTCACACTGCCAACCCGCGCCCACGGTTTGAAGCGAACAAAACCATGCTCAAAATCATACTGAACGTCAATGTATGCGCGGTTCCAACTCACTTCGACATCACCGCCCGCGCCATTCGATTGATGCTCAAAACCGATGGATGTCTGCCAGTTTTCAAAGGTCAGTCGGTAGAACAATTCAGGGTTATAGTCGGAATCCCGAAAGTAGGCTGAAGAGTCATAAGCTTCCCAGTTGGAACGTTGGGTGTACGCGACATACAGTCCGTCGCCTCCTCTTCCGCTGTCCCCCTCGTTATCAAGGTTAAGCAGACGGTATTTCAAACTGATTTGGAATTGAATAAAGGTGTCCTTGGCGGGCGTATCGTTCGGATTTAGCGCCTCAAAACGCGCTTGGTTCACCTTCTGTTCTTTATAGAAAGGGAGAAAATAGTTATCTCGGTGCGCCGTCAGATCTTCAATGCTTGCGACGGCATGAAGAGAAACAAAGCTGACACTGAGTGCCATCACAAAAGAGCAGCGCAATACAGACATCCCTATCTCCTACATGGTGTTTTCTAAAAGGGCTTATTCGCCCTCTGCGACACCATAACAAATGCGCAGAGAATCAAATTTTTAGGGAGTATAGATAGCAATATGCCACCTCTCTGTTTAACTAATCAGACGAAAACGTTTTTTCCTTTCTCTTTTCGACCAGCACACACAGAGGTTTATATGGCTACGAGCAATCATGGTTTATCTGTCGGCATTGAACGTGTAAATGGTGAGTTGTTTGTCAAACTTTCAGTCGTGGGGAAACTTACCCACGAAGATTATGAAGTCTTCACCCCAATGCTCGATTCCGCCATCAAAGAAGTGCCTAATACCGAGGTCAACGTGGTGGTTGATCTGACACATTTTGAAGGTTGGGAGTTACGAGCAGCGTGGGACGATTTCAAGCTCGGGCTCAAACATGGCAGAAACTTCAGCAAAATCGCCATGATTGGTAGTAAGACTTGGCAGGAAGCCGCAGCCAAAGTGGGCAGTTGGTTTATCTCAGGGGAAATGAAAACCTTTGCCACAGAAGCGGACGCCATGGCATGGATTTCGAATGATAGCTAAGTGACGCAACATTCTCTTAGCGCATTGACGATCATCAAGACACAAAAAGGCCGAGCGATGTGCTCGGCCTTTCTTATTCTCAAAAAACCAATGTTACAACACGTTATCTACGCATGCTGGCGCGCCAAGAAATCAGAAAGATAAGCGGTCACTGTGTCCACTTGTTCAAGGTTGCTGATGTGCCCTGCCCCTTGAATAACGTGATATTCGCTGCCTTTAATTTCATCGTGCATCAATTGGGATTCCAGTGGTGGGCGCGGCATGTCTTGATCGCCCACCAAGATGAGGGTTGGCGCTGTCAACTTGGCGATATCATCAAAAGTATCACGTCGACCAAACACCATGCGTCCAATTCTGACCACTTGTTTTGCCTGCTCACCTTTCAGGTTTGATAATTTCTCACGAAACCCTGCAACGAGCTCTGGCGCAGTTTCAGCGGCATTACGTGAGAAAAACATCGGCGCAACCGTATCCACCAGCGGTGGAGCAACCATCTCTGCACTTTCGATCATGTCCATGATGGCAAAGTATTTCGCATGGGTAACTTCAGGTTCAAAACCAATGAAGGTGTCCATCAACACCAATGCGTTCACGCGTGAAGACGCTTTAATCGCAAGCTCTGCCCCCCACATACCACCCACAGAAAGGCCCACAATCGAAAATGTGTCAATCTCCAGCGCATCAAGCAATGCCAATACATCGTCGGCATAATCAATCAGGTTCTTCGTGCTGTCTGGGGCAGAGTCAGACGCACCGTGCGCCCAGAGATCAGGCACGATGCAGCGATAATGCTGACTAAGCGCTTCAACTTGTGGTGTCCACATGGCACTGTCCCAAAGAAAACTATGGCCAAAAACCAAAACAGGGCCACTACCCACGTCCTGATATGCCATCTTCTTGCCACGAATGTCCAATGAATGCATGTCTACTTCCCTAAATATTTTTCTCTATGAATAAGCCCACACCCAAGCAGCCTGACGTCACAAACATTCATACGTCATAGAGCAAATCTGCTCAGTTCGGCACCTTCTGGTTATTTGAATAGCATTAAACCAGATATCCAGTAGACACAAAAACTTAAAAGAGGAATGCCCTTTCTTTGAGACAGAAACGACGTAATATTAGACACTTAATTATAATGTGCTAATAAAAACCGACATTAATTGCCCCATCAGAACACGTTTTGAGCACGTAAATACGGCTTTATTGATGCATCTACAATGAATGAAGGCATCCCCTTTTCGCCATCAAAAACTGTGCTAATCTCTGTGACTATCCTCAGTTGATCAGTGCATTCACATGAAAATATTCAGCAATTTCGAAAGCGGTAACATTCAGGTTGTTAGCGCCGATACACCTAACGATATTCAGCTCACCATTCCAGCGGATAATCAGACGGATATCGCACAATGGTTTCACTTTCGTTTGGAAACCACACCGCAAACACCGCATTCCTTTAAGATCCTAAATCTTGCAAAGTCAGCCTACCCAGAAGGTTGGAAAGACTACGATGTTGTTGCTTCTTACGACCGCGATGAGTGGTTCCGCATTCCTGCCGAGTTTGACGGTGACACACTTAGCTTCACCGCCATTCCAGAGTGCGGCTCCATGTACTTTGCCTACTTTGCACCGTACTCGTACGATCGCCACCAAGACTTGATCCACAGCGCGCAAATGCACTATGCCTGCCAGCTGGAAACACTGGGGCAAACCCTTGATGGTAATGACATCAGCATGCTGACGGTTGGCGAACCTGCCGAAGGCAAAAAGAACATCTGGGTCATCGGTCGCCAGCACCCTGGCGAGACCATGGCAGAGTGGTTCATTGAAGGTTTGTTGCTGCGTCTTCTTGATGAAACAGACACGGTTGGACGCGCGTTGATCGACAACGCAGTAATCCGCGTGGTGCCAAACATGAACCCTGACGGTGCGATTCGTGGCCACCTGCGCACCAATGCCATTGGCGTGAACTTGAACCGTGAATGGGCGACTCCGACAGTCGAAAAAAGCCCTGAGGTGTATTACGTTCGTGAGCGCATGCTAGAAACTGGCGTAGATATGATGCTGGACATCCACGGCGATGAAGCCATCCCATACAACTTTGTGGCGGGTAGCGAAGGCATTCCTTCCTACAGCAAAGCGTTGGAAGCGCTGGAAAATCACTTCAAACACGCCTTGCTCACCATCACCCCAGAGTTCCAAGATGAATTTGGGTATGACAAAGATGAACCGGGCAAAGCCAACCTTACCCTGTGTTCAAATTGGGTAGGCGAAACCTTCAAATGCCTGTCGTACACCGTAGAGATGCCTTTTAAAGATCATATCAGCCAAGCCGATGCGCTTTACGGTTGGTCGCCCGAGCGCAGTGCCATGTTCGGTCATGACATGCTCGCCGCTATTTGGGCAACGCACGACAAACTGTAACGTCACGTATTTTCCAAATCATGCGCGCTAGCCTCGTGTCATGAACCAAAAAGAAAGCCCCACTCCGAGGAATGGGGCTTTTCGTTTTAACTGGCTCTTACTTAAAACCGTCAACTTATTTTAGGACGGGACAGCATTTTCGTTATCATCACTCGCCGTAAAGCGGGTGTGATAATGACAAAGAAGCTTACTGCTGCGTCGATGTCGTTGGTAGAACGCATTTCAAGATATCGGCCAAGGTCACGACACCGATCATCTTGTCGCCTTTGCTCACGACAGCTAACTGAACACTCGCTTCTCGCATGCGTGCCAGCGCCTCATAAACAGGCGTGTTTGCATCCAGCACATAGGCTTTACGCGCAACCTCTCGAGCCGGCCTGTCAGCAGGCTCTAGCAAGGTATCTCGCACGTGAACAACAAGCGGCTTCAAGCCACGTTTTCCAAACACCAGAATACGCAAATGACCCGATTCCATCGCCGCAACACGCACATCGGCAACCGTTGCATGCTTGTCAACGTGGGCCATGACCTGACCTTCTGTTACCAAGGTTTCAACCGGAATGGTACTCAAGTCGATAAGGCCAGAGAGCTGCTTTTGAATGTTCGGTTTCAGCGTGCCCACTTTGCCCGAATGCTCAACGAGCTGGCGAATGGTATCAACGTCTTGCCCGCCAACGGCCGCACTCTCAACAGGCTCAATGCCAGAGGCTTTCACCAAACCATTCGCGATGCGGTTGATCCAGTTAAGCAATGGACGTAGTGGCCAAACATAGGCTCGCGCAACGATACCAATGGCAAGTGCTGATTTTTCAGGGTGCGCAATAGACCAAGATTTCGGCGCCATCTCTCCCACCACAAGGTGAAGGAAGGTAACAACAAACAGTGCAAAACCAAACGATGCACCACCAGCCGCCCAGTCCGGTAGGCCCATCGCGAGAAAGACAGGACTGACCCAAAGGTCAACCGCAGGCTTGGTCACCGCACCCAATGCAAAGGTACAGAAGGTAATACCGAGCTGCGCACCCGCGAGCATCAAAGTAAGATCATTCATACCACGCAATGCTGCGCGCGCCGAGGCACTTTCAACCGCGATTTCTTCTAGACGGTGACGACGCGCGCCCATCAAAGCGAACTCGATAATCACGAAGAAGCCACTCAAGATGATAAGGGCTGTTGTCACGAGAGTGACAATCAATGGATCAGTGATCATTCTTCACCCTCCTCAACGGGATTCTCTACCAGTTTTACACGTACCTCTGTCGGCACGTGTCGCTCAATACGCAATACTTCTACTTCAAGATGGCGCTTGAACAATTCACCAGACGCGAATTCAGACGGATCTACAGGTAGCTCAATGTTAACCGTCTCGCCCTCAGCAGGCAGCGCGCCGCGCTCGGCAATCAACATACCCGCGATGGTTTCCACATCACCTCTTGGTAAGTCATAACCAATTGCACGTTCCACTTCGTCGATATGTACATCACCTTCCATCAACCAGATGTTGTCACTTTCAGAGACAACGGCTTCGCCGCTGTCAGCATCGTGCTCATCGGTGATTTCACCAACGATTTCCATCGCCAAATCTTCAATGGTTAGTACACCCGCAAAGCCGCCGTATTCATCAATAACACAAGCCAACTGATTGGTAGACGTAACAAGCTGATCAAGCGCATCAGGCAGGCGCATCAAGGTCGGCAGAACGATAGCAGGACGCATTACCGCTTCAACCGTGTCTTCCGTATTGCCCGCATCAATGTGCGCCAATACATCCGACAGATGCACAACACCAACAGGCGCATCGTCATCGTTAATCACGGGGTAACGCGTGTGTGCTTGTGCCATCAACGACAAAAGCTCAGTCAGTGTGGTTTCCGGCTCAACCCAATCCACTTGCGAGCGCGGCACCATGGCGTGCTCAACATCGCGCTCAGGGAAATCAAGAATACGATCCATCATCAGCGACAACTCAACAGCCAAATCGCCGCTTTCGCGCGAGTTCGCGATGATGTGGTGCAAATCTTCCTCTGATGCACTCACGTCAAGATCGTGCACAGGCTCAATACGAACAGCACGAAGAAGCAGGTTGGCTGACTTGTCAAAGAAGCTGATTATCCAGCCGAATGCTGACATGTAGATCAACGTCGAGCGAGACATCATGCGCGACATCGGCTCTGCGTTCGCAATCGCAAGGTTCTTCGGGTACAGCTCACCAAAAATCATTTGAACAACCATCGCCACGCCCAAGGTGACGATCGTACCGATCGCAATACCCGCTTCTAACGAAAACCCGAAGCTTTGCAATATCACGCCCATGGATTGACCCACGAGCGGCTCAGCAACAAAGCCAAGGACAAGGCCAGTCACTGTGATGCCAAGTTGGGCACCAGAAAGCATGAAGCTGGTTCGTTTGGTGACGGCTAACGCGCGTTTTGCTGCTTCATCGCCGGTGGCAGCTAACGTTGCGAGTCTTGCTCGGTCCACCGCCATGTACGCGAACTCTTGCGCAACGAAGTAACCGTTTGCTGCAATAATCGCCAAGATAAGAAGAATGCCAAATAGCAGGGTAAGAAGGGGCTCAATCATTGTCGTGCTCTCCCTTGATAACAAACGACCAAGAACGGTTTACACAATTGATTCGAGGAGGGGTCCACACAGTATTCCTAATGTAATAACAGGATGCGCAGTATATTTCCGTCGAATTGAAAGAGTCTAGAGAATAATCGCAGGGCAACGTGTGTGTAGTTAGAGACGCAAAGGCTAACAAAGTGCGAGCCAAGGCAGGAAACACAATACATTCAACGCATTCATCGCGTTTCTGGGTGCCGTTTCGAGCATCAAATTTCGTTACCGCCCGTTACAAAATATCTGCACGCAGCGTATGGTTTTTATGCAAAAGGCATGTTTGCCCGCATAAGCGACTGTCTATAGCCGATAAGTTCGTCCGCTAAACTCATCGGCGACGGCAAACAACTGCGTTGCAAAAATCAGTGTTCGTTGGTTGGCGCTTGCTGTGTATTGATGGTGCTTGTCGCTTTGACGTTTAGCTCCACATAAAGGGGAACCGAAACGCCAGCAATCGCCACAGCGACGATGATCGACATTAACCATTGTGGGGTTTTTGGCATATAGCTAACACGCGCACAGCTTAACGCTAAATACGTGATCGCAATAAAGCCAGCAAGCATACTGCAGGCTAAAACGTAGTCATTTGTGATTACGGCTAACATACATTCTGAAATGTTCATTTGATTTGGGGTCTGCATTTAAAAGGGGGCGAGATGGTAATTTTTTGTGACAAAAATCACAAGAGTATCTTGATGCAAAAATCCAAATGCAATGTTTGGCCCCCATCAGCGATTGGTTGGACGTCTCTTTTGGTCAAAAGCTCCGACACTGTCAACGCGCGAACTTTCTTTGCTTTTTTATCCATAATTTAACAATTAGTGACCACTCAACCCCAAAGGCTGTGCTAAAACAGTTTGTGGATCATATTGTTTACATGAATATTAAGGACGTCAGATGGCACCTACTCCCCGTCTTTTCATCGTTGAAGATGACGCTAAGCTCCGTCAGCTTCTGTCTTCTTATTTCAAAGAACAAGACTTTGACGTTAAGGCATTCGAGCAAGGGGAAGATGCGATTGAAGCGATTTTGTTGGAGCAACCCGAGATTGTCATGCTTGATCTGATGCTACCTGATATCGATGGTCTGACAATTTGCCGACAGATCCGCCCTCAGTTTTCTGGCAAGGTACTCATGCTGACAGCCAGTGATGATGATTTTGACCACGTGGCTGCACTCGAAATCGGGGCTGATGACTTTGTTACTAAGCCGATTAAACCGAGAGTGTTACTGGCGCGATTACGGGCATTAACCCGACGAGGTGATAATCCGTCAGTAACAGTAGAGCACTTGCCACAAAAAGCGAATAACACGCTGACTTATGGCAGCTTATCGCTAAATAAAACACGGAAATGGTGTGCATTAGCCGATAAGCATGTCCCGTTATCAGACAGTGAGTTTGATCTCTTGTGGTTGCTCGCGGAATCGGCGGATGAAGTGTTATCCAGAGATACACTTACCCTTGCAGTAAGAGGCATTGAATACGATGGATTGGATCGTACCATTGACAACAAAGTGGTCAGTTTGCGTAAAAAACTTGGAGACAACCCCTCCTCGCCCTCTCGGATCATTACCGTGAGGGGGAAGGGTTACCTTTTTGTGCCAGATGCTTGGCACGACCTTCAACATAACGTGTGACTATGTGGCGAATTTATATCGAATCATTTATCGGACTGTTTTTTCTGTTTATTGTCAGTCTGTTTGCCTTTGATTTCTTTGTCTACCAACTCAATCCAGACTACGACTATGTCCTGGAGGACATGCAAGCTGCCGCCCTTCATCACACCTTAAATACTCTGTCCGAGCCCCAGGGCAGTGCGTTTACAGCGCAGCTACTTGCCAACTATGCCGACACCACAGCCAGTATCTTGAACATTGTGCCCCTAGATAATGCACCCAACGAGGTGAAACACTACTTTGCGATGACCCCCCCGCCCCATCCTTATTCTTTTTATGACGAAGAACGGGCACTTTGGCTAACTTTTCCCAACTCAGAGAGTTTCTATCACATCGCCCCCGATGAGGGCGCGCTGGTTCGGCAGAAAATAGCATTTAGCGATTCTTTGTTTTTCGTGTTTACCGCGATCGGCTTCATGATCTATTCAAGTTGGCTTATCTGGTTTATCAGCCGCAGAACGCGCGCGTTGCAGCGAGCAACGGCAGAGTTTGCCAAAGGAAACTTAAACGTGCGTGCTCCCACCAACAGTGGAAACAAAGTGGGAAAAATGAACGAAAGCTTCAATGAAATGGCTGACAAAATATCCCAGCTCATCACCAGCAATCGCACGCTCACCCAAGCAGTCGCCCATGATCTACGAACACCTATTTTTCGCATTCAGTGGCAAGCGGAAATTCTTCATGAAGAAGCCGATACCCCAGCGCTCAAGGAAAAAATCGCGAGTATTATCGAAGATACAGAGGAAATGGAGCAATTGGTTGATGCACTGCTTTACTTCGCAAAAGTGGGTCGTCAGGACGCGCCGCTTAATCGAGAGAACATATGTGCACAGCCATTTGTTACACAGTTAGTTGAGCGCCTGCCTAACCCGCAGCACCGTCAAATAGACGTAGCTGTAGACCCTAATATTTCATTTCGAGCTGACAAAATCTTGTTAAAGCGGGCGATTGAAAACGTATTAGCCAATGCCATGAGGTACTCTCAATCCAAGGTGGCAGTGCATTGTTTTCAACATAAACAAACCATTCAGATCGTCATCGAAGACGATGGCCCAGGGGTTCCTGAGCAATACCGAGAGCGCCTCTTCGAGCCCTTTTTTAGTATCGATCCCTCAAGAAACAAGGCGAACATGGGCCACGGATTGGGATTGGCGATCGTCAAACTGATCATTGAGAAACATGACGGTCATGCCGCCTTTGAAGAACCTTCATCAGGCGGCGCCAGAGTCGTTCTTACGTTTCCATACCTTGGCGCTGACAATCAGTGACAAAACGCCAACAAACCCTGACACACTGACCCTTTCGTCAAGCAGGCTGATTTCGTACGGTGTTCACAGGACGCACAACTCAGGACAGCATCATGAAAAACATTATCGTTTTATGTTCTACCCTTGCCGCAGCTTCTGCCGTTCATGCCGCAGGCGACACGTATATTTTAAACGGTGGTATCTACACCAAACAAAACACATGGATAGCGGAGGTGGGCGCAGCGGGTGTCAGCGATCTCTATAAGGAACAAGATAACTCTGTCGTTCCCTTGTTGAACTTTGGCTACCACGGTGAAAACCTAAATGTCGATTTTAGTGGCGCCAACTATCGTGTCTACGGCACAGACAGTGATTGGGTCAACCTTGGGGTTATCCTGACCACGTCAGGCATCGCCTATGACAAGGACACCTCAGACTTTCTAAAAGGCATGGATGACCGGAACTTGAGCCTCGATCTCGGCGTGAATGCAGATTTCAGAGTCGGCACAGGCGTGATTTCCACCTATTTCCAACACGATGTGTCCGGTGCTTATAAAGGGTATGTTGCTGGCGCGAGATACTTCGACATCTTTCCCATCGGCGATGCCGATTTCGTTTCTTTCGCCGGCATAATGCTGCAAAGCAAAGACTTTGTTGATTACTATTTTGGCGTGAATCCAAACGAAGCGCGTGTCAATCGCCCCGCTTATACTGGCGACAGCAGTGTCGCTTATGAGGTGGGATACAAGCTGATCTATCCGCTCAGTGACAACTGGAATCTCACGCAGTCAACGCAATACACACGTTTAGGCGACGAAGTTGCTGATTCTCCCATTGTTGACAGTGAAGACCAATGGATGGTTGGTGCAACCGTGGCCTACCATTTCTAACACGCTTTACTCTGATTGTTCTTCGATAGAATAAAAAAAAGCCGCTGACTCTCGTCAGCGGCTCCTCTTTTCAATTCTGCGTTTTCTTGTTACTTCGCAAACTCAGCTGATTGCGATGCAATCACGAATTCTTCGTTAGTTGGAATAACCAACACTTGTGCACCTAGCATTTCAGACGCACCGATAACGCCTGCGTTACCGAAACGTGCCGCTTCGTTGCCCGCAACGTCTTCAACAAAACCAAGCAGTTTTAGGTTTTTCAGAATTTCACGGCGAATAGGCAGTGAGTTTTCACCAATGCCGCCCGTGAAGATAACGGCATCTAGGCTATCTAACGGGATCATGTAAGAGCCGATGAATTTCGCGACGCGGTAGGTGAACACTTCAAACGCCAGTTTCGCACCTTCATGACCGCTTTCCATGGCTTCAAGGATGCCACGTGCGTCAGACGTCAAACCAGAAACACCCAAGAAACCCGATTTTTTGTTCAAGGTGTCGAACACTTGCTCGTGCGTCCAACCTTTCTTCATCAGGAACTCGATGATACCTGGGTCAAGGTCTCCAGAACGCGTGCCCATCATCAAACCTGCCAATGGCGTAAAGCCCATAGAGGTATCAACAGATTCACCCTTGCGAACCGCTGAGACAGAAGCACCGTTACCAAGGTGAACCGAAATGAAGTTAGTTTCTTCAACAGGCTTGTTCAGCATCTTGGCAGCTTCACGGCTGACGAAGTAGTGGCTTGTGCCGTGGAAGCCGTAACGACGAATACCGTATTCTTTATACAGCTCGTTACAGATGGCGCCGGTAAAGGCTTTTTGCGGCATGGTTTGGTGGAAAGCGGTATCGAACACCGCAACTTGAGGCAATGAAGGGAATGCTTTCATTGCTGCGCGAATGCCCATCACGTTCGCTGGGTTATGCAGCGGCGCAAGGTCGCTCAGTGCGTCAATTTCATTCACAACACTGTCATTCAACAACGTTGCTTGTGCGAATTTTTCGCCGCCATGAACAACACGGTGACCAATAGCAACAAGCTGATCGTTCACGTTCATGCTTTCAACCAATTCAACGATAAGCTCAACCGCTTTCTCGTGATGATTACCACCTTGCTCGAGCATGAGCTCTTGTTTGTCTTGTCCGTCACGCTTCCAGCTGATGCGCGCATCTTCCAGACCAAAACACTCACCAAGACCAGACAACATTGCTGCGCCTGTTTGTGTGTCCATCAGTGCGAATTTAAGAGAAGAACTGCCGGCGTTCAGGACTAGTACTAATGAATTGCTCATGAAAACTCTCATTGGAAAAAGGGGGTAAAACTAAATATCGGATTCCGAGCGCCCATTATTAAATTTAATTTGAACTATTCAACTTAAATTTGGGTGATTGAATAGTTTTTGGCTGTTTACTGTTTCAGATCAATTTAGGGGTGAAAAATGTGGTTAAAAAACGTCACTTTGTAAATCAAGCGTCAAAGAATGGATCAAAAAAAGACGCTCAGGTTGAGCGTCTTTTTTAGTGTCCACAGCGAGAACTTACGAGGTCGGGAGAATATCTAGCTCTCGCGTTGATGGAGTCCAAGGTGACAAATTGTGTCCAAGGCGACCATCATTACGCCATTGTCAGTAGAGACTTCCCTAGCAACCACTCAAATTCTTTCTCAAAGTCGTCACCATAGCGATCGCAACACAGTGAATGCAGCTTCTTGCTGGCGTGGCTTGTAAACTCCTCGGCGTTTTCTGACGAGACGGTGTGAAGGAAGAACAAGCGCAACACGGCGGTAAAACGGTTATCTGAACGCAAAGCGTTCAGCCAACTGTCTATGAAGCTTCGTTTGTCGCCATCAAGATCAAGACGGTCAATCAAAATCCCGAGCAACCTGTCATCCAATCGCGTGATGAAATCGGTTTTTTTGGGAAAGTGATGGCTAATCCCTGTTCGAGAAATCCCAGTTTGCTGGCTCAATGTGGTGTAAGACATTCTGTCATACCCCAAAGTAACAAGTTGATCGACAACGGCATCTAGGATCAGTCGAATCGTTACTTCAGTATCTTCTTTGCTTCTTTTTGGCATATCTCTAATCCCTGTTTCCTGGCTTCCATACGGAGTAAGTGCAGGCTTCAGAACGTCCGACCTCTCTGCGACCAGCACGCGCGCTCTTGAGTGAAGTGTGTTTGTCGGCGCGCATTTGCTTTTTGTTTTAGCGGAAACCGATGGGAAGAATTTACCGACTACCCATCGTTAACTCGCGATCTTAAAGATAGTACATTTGTCTAATATATGAGCATATAGTTCGCGAAATTGTAAGAAGCGTGAAGCGGGTTAGGTTTGATAGGGAAGTTTGTCAGGAGAATCGATAACACCATGAAACTAAGGTGTTATTCTTTCTATATATGCATGCGTTTTCAACGCGTCTTCGTTACGAGCTTCAAAATTTGAACAAGCGTTTGAAAGAACAACTTGACCAAACCATGGCTCGAATCTTAGTTTAACAACTCAATAACATATAATTAGAACAATTAACCTCTTCCCTTCAGCTATACGGGGTCCGTTATGGGTCAACCAAAACCATATCAACAAATGCTGCGATGGGCTGATGAACGCCCTGATGAAATCTTTCTACGACAAATCATCAATCGCAAATTTACAGATTTCACTTACTCAGATGCCGTCGATCAGGCACTGAGGATCGTAACGGCCTTACGTGGAATGGGCTTAGAGCCGGGTGACAAAGTCGGGCTAATCTCAAAAAACTGTGCCGAGTGGTTCATTGCTGATTTAGCAATGATGCTAGGCAGTTACATTAGCGTGCCGATTTTCCCAACCGCTGGTGAAGATACGATTGGTCATGTGCTCGACCACAGTGAGGCAAAAGCCGTGTTTGTCGGCAAACTCGACGACACCAAAGCGCTGAAAGATGCCTTAGTCTCACGCAGTAACCTGCAAACCATCGCCATGCCCTATCCAACCATTAATTGCGGGTATGATTGGTCTGATTTGGTGGCACAGCATGAGCGAGCGGACGTGAACCCTGATCATGCTGACGACGACTTGATGTCGATTGTGTACACCTCAGGCACATCAGGCTTACCCAAAGGCGCAATGTTGACCTATGGCGCTTTCGCTTGGTCTGCACAGCGTCTGATTGACCATATCGGCATGGTGGGCGGAGAGCGTTTGTTCTCTTACTTGCCACTTGCACACATCACAGAGCGCGTATACATCATGGGCTCAGCAATGATGTCCGGTATTTGTACTGCATTCCCTGAATCACTCGATACCTTTATCGATGATGTGAAAATGCAGCGCCCTACCTTGTTCATCTCAGTACCACGCTTGTGGACGCTGTTCCAGCAACGCATTCAGCAAAAACTGCCAGACAGCAAACTTAAGATTTTGCTTAGTATCCCGTTCGTGTCGGGTTTGATTAAGAAGAAAGTCGCTTCAAACCTTGGCCTCGACCAAGCCCGCGTATTGGGTTGTGGTTCTGCGCCAGTGTCTGCCGCGTTATTGCGTTGGTATGAGCGCCTTGGGTTAAACATCACCGAGGCTTGGGGCATGACTGAATCCTTTGCTTATAGCACGCTGAACTTCCCGTTCCGTGCTGACAAAATCGGTACCGTGGGTAATGCTGGGCCAGGGGTTGAGATCAAAATCGCCGCAGATGGTGAGATTCTTGTTAGCGGCGAAGGTTTGTTTGCAGGGTATTACAAAAACCCAGAGGCATCGGCTGAAACCATCATTGATGGCTGGTTACACACCGGTGACATCGGCGATCTTGATAGCGAAGGCTTCCTCAGCATTCAAGGCCGTAAGAATGACACCTTTAAAACCGCCAAAGGGAAATTCGTTAGCCCTGTGCCGATTGAAAAGCGTCTGTTTGAACTCAGTAACATCGAAATGATGTGTCTCGTGGGTTCTGGCATGCCAGGGCCAGTGTTGCTTGCGTTGCCTCAGGAGTTTCCGAACTTCGACCCAGAGCGCTATGAGCGTCGCTTAAACCGCATCATTGACACCATTAATGGCGAGTTGGAAGCACACGCTAAGATAAAAGGCGTCTTGTTAATCAAAGAGCCTTGGAGCGTTGAAAACGGCTTACTCACGCCAACCTTGAAAATCCGTCGTCACTTGCTTGAGAAGAAGTATCACGACGTAGGTGCGACATGGCCATCGGACAAATTGGTGCAGTGGGAAGAATAATTTTCTCTCGCGATTCCTTTTTTAAATCAAAGCGGACGGATGCGTCCGCTTTCTTTTTGTAGTGATTTATTTCGCCACGCTGTTCCCACACTTTCTCCCCCGACGCGCCATAAAGAACCGTAAAAAACCCTACAAACACCAACGTTAAATGTAGTAATATTACGAAATAGCCCAAGGGCGAATCTAATTATTATCCCCATCATCGAGAGAGTGCTCATGAGTCAGGAAGAATTTCAAGTATGTGAAGCGTGCGGCGTGACCGCTGAAATGGGTTACGTTATCAGCGAAGGCGACGACGTGGCTGAAGTTGAAATCTTTGCAGAAGATAAAACGACCGCTATCGCTGAATTCAATGCGTACCTAGCACTGGCGAAGCAAGTTAACGACGCGGTGATCCACGATCTGGATGAGTCTGCAGAACTGGCGCTTAACCCACTAAAAGTCCGCTTGAAGTTTGAATGTAGCGCCGAAAAACTGATTTTCGAACTGCGCAGCCGTTCTCTGGCGAAGTAATCGCCTTTCAGCATCGTTTTCTGGTCGGTTAGCTGACCATTGAAAAGGCCGCTCAATCTTCATTGAGCGGCCTTTTTGTTTTGATGACGCTATCTCATTAGCGCCCTGTCATACCCATCGCGCTTAAAACAAGGTTGGAGTGTTCTCTTCTTCATCCATACCCAATGATTCCAACACAATCTCAAGTTTCTTCGCCGCAACTTCGTATTCAAACTTGCGGATAGCATCCTCAACAGGTGCAAGGTCAACATCCATGCTCTTAGAGCTTTCTTTAATGCCCGTAACAAAATCAACGGCTTGTGTGTCAAAGTTGTTCAAGAGAATTTTGAGTTGCTCCAGTTCGATACGGAACTCTCTTGGCGTATACCCCGCAAAAGCGGCTTCTTCTGGTTTCTGCTCAACGGGTTCATCGCTTGGAATATACTGTTGAATTTCGAGCAGCGTCGCTTGAATTTTGTCCATCAAGCTTGCTTCCATGCGTCCGTCGCTACCCGCCTGATCTTCCAAGTTACCCGCCAACACAGCAAGCCCTTTGGCTGACACATTCGCTGCAGCGCCTTTCAAGGAATGGGCAAACATCTCCACGTCTTCACGGTTTTCTTGTGCAATGTCTTCGCGAATTGTGTCGATTTTCGCCAGCTTACTCTCGACAAATGCGGTCATCACTTTCCAGTACGCCACAGTATTGCCACCAATTCGGCGAATACCTTCATTTGCATCCAACACCAGCGGGTCGATATCATTCAGGTCATGAACTTGTGGCTCTGTTTCTTTCTTCTCATTTGCCTCAACAGACGATTTCACCGCATCGCGCGATGCCGATGTCCACTTGTGAATGGCACTGATCAACTCATCGACATCGATAGGTTTCGAAACGTGGTCATTCATGCCCGCTTCTTTACATTGTTTGACGTCGCGCTCCATGGCATTCGCTGTCATGGCGACAATAGGCAGACCTGAGAGTGATTCAATTTCGCGAATCTTCTGTGTGGCAGTCACGCCATCCATCACTGGCATTTGCATGTCCATGAGAACAATATCGAACGCTTTTTCTTGCACCCTGTCGAGCGCAATTTGTCCGTTATCTGCCACTTCGATCGACGGGTTATAGGTCTCCAAGATACCCTTCGCGACTTCTTGGTTGATCATGTTGTCTTCAACCAACAAAATGTTTAATCCAGTGAAGTCATAAACAACCGACGATTTTTCTTCGATGTCCCGCGCATTCACCAACTTCAATTCTTCTTTACCGAACGCTTCCATCAATGCATCGAACAATGAGGATGGGTTAATCGGTTTCACCAAGGTGGCATCAAACAGATCCTGCATATCATCGGTAATCAAGCCCGCATCTTCACCGTATGCACTGGCAAGAATGACTTTCGGCATCTTGTTCAATGGCAGACCTTGGATTTGCATGGTGGCTTCATCACCGTTGATGCCCGGCATTTTCCAGTCCATGACCACCACGTCGAAGCCATCATTTCCTTTACAGGCATTCTCAACTTCGAATACCGCTTCTTCGCCGTTCGACACGGCTGCAACACGCAGGTCTAGGTTATCAAGCAAGGCGTACATGATGTCACGTGAGGCTTGGTTGTCGTCCACCACCAGCACGCGTTTATCGTTAAGAATGGTGCTCTTCGCCACCTGTTCTTTGATACTGGAATCGCTGCGGCCGCAACGGATCGTGAACGAGAACGTCGACCCTTTGCCCGTTTCACTCTCTACCCAAATGCGGCCACCCATGAGCTCTACGAAGCTCTTAGAAATGGTGAGACCAAGGCCAGTACCGCCGTATTTACGCGTGATTGAACCATCCGCTTGAGAGAAAGACTGGAACAGACGCGCCATTTGCTCGTCGCTCATGCCAATACCGGTATCCTCAATGTCGAACTGAATCTCCACCACTTCATCGCCATCAGACACTTTACGCGCACGGATGATGATTTCCCCACTGTCGGTGAACTTCACTGAGTTACCCGTGAGGTTAATGATGATCTGTCCGAGGCGTAGCGGGTCACCGACCAAATCATCTGGAAGGTCTGGATCGATATCAAAGATAAGTTCGAGGTCTTTTTCTTTGGCTTTCACGGAAATGATGTTGCTGATGTTGTCCAACACTTCACTGAATCGGAATTCAATGTGCTCGACAGAAAGCTTACCTGCTTCAATTTTCGAGAAATCGAGAATGTCGTTAATGATGCCGAGTAAGGATTTACCCGCTTTTTCTATGTTGCCAACATAATTGCGCTGCTTGTCATTAAGATCCGTCAGTAACGCCAAGTGCGACATCCCTAGGATGGCATTCATTGGCGTGCGAATTTCGTGGCTCATGTTCGCCAAGAATTCGCCCTTCGCTTTACTGGCTTCGGTCGCTTGGTCTTTCGCAGCAATCAAGTCAGTTTCAAGGCGTTTTTGCGTGGTGACATCGACGAAGAGACCCACAATACCGAGTGGTTGTCCATCACCGCCGTAGTAGGTGGCTTCATACACGGTAAGAATGCGCACATCCCCTTCCGCATTGGCGAGTTCAATGTCGTAAACGTGTGAACCTGGGTTTTCGAGAAGGGCTTTTTCCTTCTCCTCAAACATGGTGGCAACATCGTCTTTAAATAACTCATCCGGCGACTTGTCCACCACGTCGACGAAGAACAAACCAAGGAAGTCTGTAAACGCGTCATTCACACCAATGTACTTCCCTTCTGTATCTCGGAAGTAAGTGGGGTTAGGGATCGCATTGATGATTTGTTGGTTGAGTTTTAGCTGTTCTGAAATTCTGCGCTCGGCTTCGAGTTGAAGCTCGGCATTGATAGTAAGTTGAATACCCACCGCCAAATCTTCTTGCGCCTCTGAGAGCCAATCAATTTCTTTGTCAGAAAGTACGCGCACAGAACCTAGCTCGAGCACGCCCACCATTTCACTGTTTACAAACAGCGGGATGAAATACATTTCTTCCAGCTTCAATAGCCCAGCAGGCAGCATCAGCGTGAATTTTTCGTCTTGGTTACGGATGCGCAGGAATTCTTTGGTGCGAATGATGGTGCGATGGAAAGACACACTTTCTGCTTCCATCACTTTTGTTTGTTCATCAACCCCTACGCCGCCAATTAAATGCAGCTTTTCATTTCTCACACAATAAATGGCGGAGTAAGGGATCTCAAAGCGTTGTGAAAAGAAAGTCGGCACTTCAATGCCAAGCGAACGCGTATCAGCACAACCACGGATCAAATCAGAGAAGGCCTTTATCTGGCGACTGAACTCAAACCGTTCCGCAATTTCTTCCAGCACCGTATTTTGCGCTGAAGCGAGGTCTTTCAGCTCACCTTGGCTTTCAACATCCAGCTTGAATTCGAATTCTTTATCTTTCACTTTGCTGACGATCGTGCTTCGGATGTTATCCAGTGGTTTCAGGAAACGCACCCAAAGCAATATCGTGGTGGCAGCAACCGAAATGATCAGCAAATATGCCATCGAAATGACGATGCCATCCATGTTGCGTTTGCTTTGCGTCAGTCTGTCTAATTCTGCGCGGGTGCTTTTATCAATCGTGTCGTAGAAAGCACCAATCGGGCCCATTATCTTGTTTTTTGCGTGGATGTAATCAGGGCCAAACAGCATTTGCCGAGCGAGTTCAGGATCAGGCAATACACGCTCGATACCACGTGCTGTGCGTTTACGTCCTTGGATAAGATCCATGGCTGTCTGTTCAATGGTGATCAAATCTTGAGAGCGCGAAAGCGCTTGGTTCAAAAACGCCAAATGCGCTTCGCTAATACCTACATTGCGTAATCGACTGACCAAGGAAGGATAATCGGGGCGAATCGGGATCTCAGGCTGAGTCACTTCGTAGCTAGGGTCAGAAAGCTGTGCCCAGTA
The DNA here is from genome assembly GCF_004120195.1 of Enterovibrio baiacu. Classification (GTDB taxonomy): domain Bacteria; phylum Pseudomonadota; class Gammaproteobacteria; order Enterobacterales; family Vibrionaceae; genus Enterovibrio; species Enterovibrio baiacui. Next base: position 391,779 of record NZ_SCHN01000005.1, read on the forward strand.
GTCAAAGTTGTACCCAGATGGCATGGGTAACTGACCATCTCGCACCGCTTTGACCTGTTCGAACAAATAGCGCCACCGATTATTTGTGGTGACAGAGTAGTTGCGCGCAAATTGCGTTAGCAAGTCAGAACTTTGTTTAAGTTCAACGGCTAAGGCATATTGTTGATGACGTTGCTCATAAATCTCATTGATGTCTTCACTCAACGCTTCAGAGCGGATTACTGCAAAAATGATGGAGGCGCCTAGAAAAAGAATGAATCCCATGAAGGCAAAATATACGTGCCGAATTGATCTCATTTCGTCTCCGAAAATCTTATGTTCGTGACATCTGTTTTATATAAGCGTAGACGGCGACATTCGGTTGATAAAGTGAGAAAAAGCAAAAGCCTGTTTGGTTCTACATTTATACTAAAATCGGTTTACCCATTACTTGCAGAAAACGGTAACCTCGAATAGGAAATTCGAAAATTCGCAAAATGATGTAAAACACAAAGGAGCGGTTGTGTCGCCTATTTATAAAGGGACGTGGGCGATGCTTGTCGGCATTACCTTGCTGAGTGTCGACAGTTTATTGATTCGATTAATACATTCTTCAGAATGGACACTGCTTTTTTGGCGCGGGCTATTTTCCGTCGTTTTAATTTTGTCTGTCATGCTAACCCTTCAGACCAAAAGCACCATCGCCGCGATCAGAAAGCCAGATAAGTTTCTTTTTCTTGGCTCTTTTGCGTTTTCAATGTCGACGATTTGTTTTGTCCTCTCCATTGAAATGACGCAGGTTGCCAGCACATTAATCATCATTAATGTCAGCCCCTTAATCAGTGCCCTGCTCGCCTACGTTTTCCTCAAAGAGCGTGTTGATCGACGCACCTTATTCGCCATTGTCGCGGCGACCGCTGGCATCATGTTTGTGTTTAGCGACACCGCATTGCCAGACGCGTCCTTGGGTAATTTGATGGCGCTGATCACGGCCTTTATGCTGGCCTCCTACTTCGTTATCTTGCGAAAAACCCAAAGCAAAAACGCGCCACTTTACCTCGTGCTGGGCGGTTTTTTCACCATGGTGATCGCCCTCTTCGCGGGCGCGGAACCCTTCTCCCTCACCCAACAAGAATGGATATATATCTTGATACTTTGTGTGGGTGTGGTGCCGCTGTCTTTCGTGCTGATCTCAATCGGCCCACGTTACTTACCTGCGGCTCACGCCAACCTGTTTATGCTTTTGGAGGCCATTCTGGGACCTTTGTTTGTGTGGTGGGGACTAGGGGAAGTACCGAGTCAAAACGTATTGATTGGCGGGGGCATTGTACTCCTGACGTTGGTGCTGTTCACCGTGTCTGCCGCCAACGAAAAACGCTCGCTCAATAAAAAAACCAGTACCGACTGATACTGGTTTTTCAACCGTTAGCGTTCTTTAGGTCGGCAGTGTTACAAGCGAAGACTCTGCCAGGCTTCACACATGGTGCGGAACGTTGCAGCGTCGCCTTCTGGACGGTCAGGGTGCCACTTCAACGCCATCTTCCGCCATTGACGGCGTATCTCTAAATCGGATGCATCCACAGACAAGCCCAATGCGGACAAGGCGTTCTTGCGCTCAATCGTTGTCTCACTGCAATGCCCAACATGCTGCTGATAGCGTTTCCAAAAAGAGGAAAGCAAATCACGCACGTCTTCAAGCTGCGCATCGTAGTTTTTCCAATCCATGTAGTATTCGCGCAACGGATCATCGCGGTTGATTTCGTGTTGGACAAACCCTGAGCTTGCGCCGCGCCATTTTAATTGAATGTCCATCGACTCTACCTGCAACCACTGCTGAGGAAGCAGCATTTCTTGCAGTTGGTATAGGGCGTTCATGATGAGAAAATTACGCTTGAAGAGATCCAATTGTGGGTCATCGTCTAAATGATCCATGATGGTCTTCTTCTGCAGCTCAGACATCAGGTAGTGAACCTTCCAGCTTTGGTGAGATTCTTCGAGCACGCTCAGAATCGGCCAGATTAGGGGGTTATCAATGTCATCCCGTTGTTCAGCAAGCATACTGCATATTCTCCTATCGACGACATGTCGTACATATAAGACATTAATCCATTATGCTGTGTATCGCCTGCGAATTTCCGTTCTTCTGCGCCGACTCACAGCTCTTTGCTCCTTAGCAGGATGTTTTCACTCCTACTGACAGAACACTCATTTGCTGTATTGAATGCATGCATAGTCGATGCCAATCACGAGACAAACTGTAAAAATATTTTACAGCGTAAAAGGGGTGGTATTTAGGCCATTGAGTAGAAAAAGAAAAAGGCCAGTGATACGCACTGGCCTTTCTTTTCGGATCCGCTATCACGGATACAAGGTGTTCGCTTGAATTGCATAAAGCGGCAATTTTGTGACTCTTATTTGGCGTATTCACTGCCGTTTGCGTTTTTTTGACGCCAAAACGTCACGCCGCATTCTCTGTCAATTCAATGTCAGGCTGCGTGATCAGCCGCGATAGTAGCGCTGTGGCACGAATGGCATCTTTTCGATGGTCATCGGCAACTTCTTACCGCGCACCTCTGCAAACACTTCTGTGCCAATCACAGCCAACGAGGTTGAAACATACCCCATTGCGACAGGCTGGCCTTTCGTTGGGCCAAACGTGCCGCTGGTGACCACACCGATTTCATTGTCATCTGCGTCAAACAGCACCGCACCTTCACGAACAGGCGCTTTACTGCCGCCCAACAAACCCACACGCTTACGCGATACGTCTTTGGTTGCGATCTGATCGAGAATGATGTCTGCACCTGGGAATCCGCCCGCACGTTCACCGTCTGCACGGCGTGGCTTGCTCAGCGCCCACAGCAGGCTTGCTTCAACAGGTGTGGTTGTCGTGTCAATATCATGACCATACAGACATAAGCCACACTCAAGGCGCAGTGAGTCTCGCGCACCCAAGCCAATCCATTCCACGGCGTCATTTGCTAATAGCGCACGTGCAAACGCATCAGCGCTGTCTGCAGGAACAGAAATTTCGTAGCCATCTTCACCGGTGTAACCAGAACGGCTCACTAAACACTCAACACCACCCAAATCCATTGATGCGGCATCCATGAACACCATGTCAGCAACCGCAGGATTGAGCGTCGCAAGCACGGTTGCAGCTTCAGGGCCTTGCAAAGCAAGCAGTGCTCGGTCTTCAATTTCTTCCAGTTGTACGTCATTTGGCAGATTGGCGCGAAGGTGTGCAATATCTTGCGCTTTACACGCGGCATTCACGACAACAAACAAATGATCGCCAAAGTTTGTCACCATCAGATCATCCATCAAGCCGCCCTGCTCGTTGGTGAACAATGCATAGCGTTGCTTACCGACAGGCAAATCAATGATATCGACAGGCACTAATGCTTCGAGTGCTTTTGCGGCATGTTCGCCATGTAAACGAAGTTGACCCATGTGCGACACATCAAACAGACCCGCATGTTCGCGGCAATGGATATGTTCTTTACGCACACCCAACTCGTATTGAACAGGCATGTCATAACCTGCAAATGGCACCATTTTGGCGCCCATTTCAATGTGTAGGGCATGTAACGGGGTTTTGAGAAGATCCTGTGACATGTTTCACTCCATGATCATGGCAATAGCCGACTTACTGAGAAATTGTCCGCCGTGTGACGGGATGGTGTTTTGGTCATCCTTCAATGGTGAATGACCAACCTCTCTCAAGAGGCAAAAATTAAGAAGCGGTTACCCAAAGAATGAGTGCATCTTCTTCGCTGGCAGACGTGAGCATGTGCCCCATCGCCGCGTCGTAATACACACTGTCACCTTCTTCTAAGGTAATCGCCTCGTAGAATTCCGAATAAAAGACAATGCTGCCTTCGAGCACCAAGAGGAACTCTTCGCCATCGTGTCTTATCCACTCATCGTATTCGTCAAATGAGCGAGCATGCACACGGGACTTGAACGGAAACATCTTTTTGTTCGTCAGTTGCGTGGCAAGCAACTCGTGCTCATAAGTCGCCGTGGGTCGCGCCTTACCTTCACCTAAGCGCGTGATGTCGCGTCGTCCTGTTGCTTTTCGCTGTTTTGGCGGCGTGAACAATTGGGGAATGCCGATGTTCAGACCTGCAGCCAGCTTTTGCATCGCTTGAAAGGTTGGCGAAATCTGTTCGTTTTCGATTTTTGATAATGTCGATCTTGCCAGGCCCGTCAGTTTGCTCGCCTCTTCCAAGGTCAAGCCTCCCGCAGTACGGATCTCTTTCAGGCGCTCGCCCAATTTTAGGGGCGCAACGTGCGCATCACCGGTCGCACTCAAGCTTCCGCGTTCAACGGTTACTGATGGATACACGTCTTGTGTATCTGTCTCTGTTGTCATTCGACTCCCCTTTACATTGTCCCTTGGGCCGTCAGCGTGGGCTCATTCTTACACAGAGATTGTGCGAGCTGATAAGCGCAAGTTAACACTTTTAACAAAAAGTTTCCTATTGGAAACTCGCGCTAAAAACGTGCAGACATGCAATGAACCCTAACCAATTGAATTTACGTCAACCTATAACATCTGTGGCATTCACAAAAACACGGAAAAAGAACACCAGCAATATATTATTGATTTTAATGGATATTAATTATTTACATTGAAATAACCGTTGCAATCATGGATGCCAAAGAGTAAAAAAGCAAACGTTTGCGCAAAAACGAAAACAAGAATGCTTCGCGTGGAAGTGTATTTCCAGAAATTGACTAAGGGATCACATCGCGAGTTTCCTATAGGAAATTTTGTTTTACGAAGTGCCATTACGTTTTGTATGTTACACAAATGTTGACGCCGGCAACGTATAAAAAGCCAATACTTAAATAATAGGCTCCGGACTGTCATCCCTCTTTAAAGGGATGGTGTGTACCCTACAAAACGAGGAGACGTGCAATGAGTCATAGCATGTTTGACCTGTTCAAAATTGGCGTTGGCCCATCGAGTTCCCACACAGTTGGACCGATGGTGGCAACCGCCCGATTTGCTGCCAATCTTCGCGAAGATGCATTGCTCCACAATACACACAAGGTATCGATTGAGCTGTTTGGTTCATTAGCCTTGACGGGAAAGGGACACGCCACCGACGTTGCGTGTGTGATGGGATTAATGGGTGAATGGCCTGACACCATTAACTCAGACGACATTCCTACCATGTGCAAGATGGTAAAAGGGAGCAAAGAGCTGCCTCTCGACGGACATCGATTTATTCCGTTTGATTGGGATGTAGACTTGGTTTTCCATTTCGACCAAGTGTTGCCAGAACATCCAAATGGCATGACGTTGACCGCATTTGGTCAAAACGACGACATTTTACTCTGCAAAACGTACTTCTCTGTCGGAGGCGGTTTTGTGGTTGAGAAAGGTGAAACTGATGCATTGGCCACAGATTTTTCGCCACCGAACACGTTTAGCAGTGCCGTTGAACTTCTCGAGCACTGTAAAACGCAAAACAAATCGATTGCCGACATCATGTTTGCCAATGAACTGGCGCGAGCCAAACATCAAGACAACACGGCAACGATGGAAACGGTCAATCAACACATTGATGCGATTTGGCATGTCATGTCTGCGTGTATTGAACGCGGCATTGAGCAAGAAGGCACCCTGCCCGGTGGTTTACAGTTAAAACGCCGCGCGAAAAAATTGCACGAGTGCATTAAGCGCAAAGACACGGACGGTTTACCCGTTGATTCGAATGACTGGGTCAACATGTATGCCATGGCCGTAAATGAAGAAAACGCGGCTGGTGGACGCGTGGTGACAGCACCAACAAACGGTGCCGCGGGCGTTATCCCAGCAGTGCTGGCGTACTACAACAAGTTTGTGTCGCCGAACAACATGGACGGTATCCGAACGTTCCTTGCCGTCGCAGCAGCGATTGGTTCGCTGTACAAGACCAACGCGTCGATATCCGCCGCAGAGGTAGGTTGCCAAGGTGAGATCGGCGTAGCCTGTTCCATGGCCGCAGCAGGCTTAGCCGCAGCAATGGGGGCGACCTCTGCACAAATTGAAAATGCCGCTGAAATCGGTATGGAACATAACTTAGGCCTGACGTGCGACCCCATTAATGGTTTGGTGCAAGTGCCCTGCATAGAGCGCAACACCATGGGCGCCGTGAAAGCCATTAATGCCACAAGGTTGGCGTTGAACGGCGATGGCGAGCACCATGTTTCACTCGATAGCGTCATCAAAACGATGCACGAAACAGGGCTCGACATGATGAGCAAGTACAAGGAAACCTCACAAGGTGGCCTTGCAACGAACACCATTGCCATCAATGTCGTCGCGTGTTGAATCGCGAGCCATCAAGCAATACAGAATAGAAAACAACCAGCGCGCGGCAATCAGCGCGCTGAAAAGCACACAGAATCGGTATTTTTCGCTGAGTGAGCGAAGACGAATAACCACGTTTCAAACGGAGATGAAGAAATGGATGCAACCCTGAAGTTTGCTGAGAGCCACGAGTGGGTAAAAGACAACGGTGACGGTACTGTAACCGTTGGCATTTCTGAGCACGCACAATCGCTTCTTGGCGATGTTGTTTTTGTGGATCTGCCTGAAGTGGGCAGTGAAGTGGAAGTGGGAGAAGGTTTCTCGTTAGTGGAATCAGTAAAAGCAGCTTCTGACATTTACGGACCAGTAAATGGCGAAGTGGTTGAAGTGAACGAAGATCTGGAAGACAGCCCAGAGCTTGTTAACGAAGCACCGTTTGAAGGTGGCTGGATTGCAAAAATCAAACTTGCTGAAGACAGCAACCTTGATCACTTGATGTCTGCTGACGCTTACCAAGAAACTATCGAAGACTAATTCAGGACGACTGTCATGACCGAATCACGCCTACTCGACCAACTTCAACCTCATGATGAGTTCGTGACGCGCCACAATGGCCCGCGCGAGACTGATCAAGCCGAGATGCTGCGTACCGTGAATGCCACGAGCCTTGAGCATTTGATTGAAGAAACGGTACCTGCTCACATTCGTCTGCCTCAGCCGCTTGAGCTAGACAATGCACTCAGCGAAGTCGCAATGCTCGACAAATTGAAGGCCATTGCCAGCAAGAATGTCATCAAGCAAAGCTTCATCGGCCAAGGTTACTACGGCACGCATACGCCGACCCCTATTCTGCGCAACGTACTTGAGAATCCGGGTTGGTACACGGCGTACACGCCATACCAGCCAGAAATCTCTCAAGGTCGCCTTGAATCATTGCTGAACTTCCAGCAAATGGTGATGGATTTGACGGGCATGGAATTGGCGAATGCTTCGCTGCTTGATGAAGCCACCGCGGCTGCAGAAGCCATGACGCTATGTAAGCGTGGTGGTAAGAGCAAGAGCAATACCTTCTTCGTTGCCGATGACGTTCACCCGCAAACCCTCGACGTGATTAAGACGCGTGCAGGTTTCATGGGCTTTGACGTGATCACTGGCGCGGCTGACTCTTTGCCACAGCACGATGTGTTTGGTGCGTTGCTGCAATACCCAGGTACAACAGGTCAAGTGCGTGATTTGACGGATTTGATTGCCCAAGCACAAGCCAATAAAACGCTCGTCACTGTTGCGGCAGACCTGCTTTCTCTGGCGCTGCTAAAAGCACCGGGTGAGATGGGTGCAGATGTGGTCATCGGTTCAGCACAACGCTTCGGTGTGCCAATGGGTTACGGCGGTCCTCACGCGGCCTTTATGGCAACCCGTGACAAACTCAAGCGCACCATGCCAGGTCGCGTTATCGGTGTGTCTATCGATAATAAAGGCAAACAAGCCCTGCGCATGGCAATGCAAACCCGCGAGCAGCACATTCGCCGTGAAAAAGCGACGTCGAACATTTGTACGGCTCAAGCGCTGTTGGCCAACATGGCTGCATTCTTCGCGGTTTACCACGGCCCTGACGGCCTCAAGAAAATCGCACGTCGTGTTCACCACCTCACCGCATTGGCGGCAGCCGCGTTCAATCACGCTGGCGTAGAAGTGGCATTCCATGATTTCTTTGACACCATCACGCTGAACACCGGTGACCAAACGGACGCACTGTTCCAAAAAGCACAAGATGCAGGCTATAACCTGCGTAAACTGGATGGTCAACTCGGTGTGAGTGTGGATGAAACCACCACGCTAGAAGACATCAACGGCCTGTTAGCCGCCATCACTGACGAAAGTGATGCGAGCCAATTCGCCGCGTCTATCGAAGCAGACGAGTTTGCAGCCATTCCAGAGTCTTGCCGTCGTAGCAGCGCGTACCTGACGCACCCAGTCTTCAATACACACCACAGCGAAACACAGCTGATGCGCTACATGAAGAAGCTTGAAAACAAAGACTTCTCATTGACGCACGGCATGATCCCGTTGGGTAGCTGTACCATGAAGCTGAACGCTGCCGCTGAAATGATCCCTGTCACGTGGCCGGAATTCGGTGCATTGCACCCGTTCGTACCAGCAGATCAAGCCTTGGGTTACACCGAGCTTGCTGACTCACTCAACAAAATGCTTTGTGAAATCACGGGCTACGATGAGATGTCTTTGCAACCAAACTCAGGTGCTCAGGGCGAATACGCTGGCTTGATCGCGATTCAGCGTTACCACGAAAGCCGTGGCGATGCGCACCGCAACGTGTGTTTGATCCCAAGTTCTGCGCACGGTACAAACCCAGCGTCTGCTGCCATGGTGTCAATGAAAGTGGTTGTTGTGGGTTGTGATGACAACGGCAACATCGATGTTGAAGATCTGAAAGCGAAGATTGAGAAGCATCGTGACAACCTCTCTTGCATCATGATCACCTACCCGTCAACGCACGGCGTATACGAAGAAGCAGTGCAGGAAGTATGTGAACGTGTTCATGAAGCGGGTGGTCAAGTATACCTTGATGGCGCAAACATGAACGCACAGGTTGGTCTTACTAGCCCAGGCTTTATCGGTTCAGACGTTTCTCACCTGAACTTGCACAAAACCTTCTGTATCCCTCACGGCGGTGGCGGTCCAGGTATGGGTCCTATCGGTGTGAAAGCGCACCTTGCGCCTTTCCTTCCGGGTCACACGGTAAACGGCACAGAATTCGCGGTATCCGCGGCGCAAATCGGCAGTGCGTCAATTTTGCCAATCTCATGGGCATACATTGCCATGATGGGCGAGCAAGGCCTGACCGAAGCCACTAAGGTCGCGATTTTGAGCGCGAACTACGTGATGGAGCGTCTGCGCCCTTACTACCCAGTCCTGTACCGCGGTACACACGGTCGTATTGCCCACGAATGCATCATTGATATTCGTCCGCTGAAAGACGAATCCGGCATTAGCGAAGAAGATATCGCAAAACGCCTGATGGACTATGGCTTCCACGCACCAACCATGTCATTCCCTGTTGCTGGCACGCTCATGATCGAGCCAACAGAAAGTGAAGACAAAGTGGAGTTGGATCGCTTCTGTGATGCCATGATTGCTATTCGTGAAGAGATCACGAAAGTGCAAGACGGCGAATGGCCATTGGAAAACAACCCATTGGTAAACGCGCCTCACACCCAATCAGACTTGATGTCTGACGTGTGGGAACGTCCTTACACTCGCGAATTGGCATGCTTCCCAAGCGTTCAAGCGAAAGATGCGAAATACTGGCCAACGGTAAACCGTGTCGACAACGTGTATGGCGACCGTAACTTGATTTGCTCATGCCCGAGCATTGAAAGTTACATGGAAGACTGATCAACACGCTACCGTTTTAAACGAAACAAAAACGAGCCAATTTGGCTCGTTTTTTCTTTCATAAAGTTTGCATTATTAGTCATTGTGTAAATGCTGCATTTTTTTGTGTATGGAGTGTAATCAACTAACCACTTACCTATCACAGCTCACACTATCAACGCCGAACCGAGTACTGCAAGCCACTGGATTTACTGCATCTATGAGTCTACACGCCTTTAATTTCGCGCCATACACCGTATTTCATCCGCCCTTCTTCTGCGCCTAATTCTCAAAGTCACAGCGAAATCTAATACCAATCAGTATTTAATCGCTTTGTACAAAAAGAGAGACACTGCGTTGTCTAACCCTTGTATAAAATTTTTTCATGCCCCGCCTTGTTTTCGAGTCGGGTGTATAAGAGAACGCTTACGTACTCGCGGTGTCACCGTGGTTTGAAAAAACAGTATGTAAAGTAGCGACTACATAATAAGAGCAACGCACAGAGCCGGTTTGCAGTTACATTTCCGCGCAAAGCACTCAAAGCATTAGCCAGTTTGTACAACGTTTGGCGAGGGTTAGGAAAATTACTATCGAGAGCATGGACGCGGCGTTTCGCAAGGTATATCAATATGCTGAGCCTAATCTGACCTTAGTTGGCTGGATGGGGCTCATTGGTTTCCCTGCATATTTTGTGATTTGGCAATACATCTTCCCTCAACCCTATGAAAACCTACCGCTCCGCCTCTTCTGTTCTGTGCTCTTTCTGATGATTTTGTTCCGCAACAAGTTGAAGCTCTCGTGGCAAGATCACATGCACTTGTATTATCAAGTTGCTATGACCGTGTGCCTTCCCTTCTTCTTTTTCTTCATGCTCTTTATGAACGATTGGTCGAGCATTTGGCTGCTCTCATGCATGGCCGCGATTTTCGTTCATATATTGATGGTGCACATCACCCGGGTGATGTTTATCCAAACCTTTATTGGCATCACCCTCGCCATCTTCTTTGCGTGGGTTTGTAAGGGCTATCACCTCGCACTCACCATGAACTGGACATACGTTCCTATCTTCCTGTTCATGTATTTGTTCGGCAATTTGTTCTACTTCCGCAATCAAATGGAACACGAAACCAAAGTCTCGATTGCGAAAGTATTCGGTGCAGGTATTGCTCACGAGATGCGTAATCCGCTCAGTGGGCTTTGCACCTCCATTGACTTGATTCAGGCCATTCTGCCTAACCCTAACGACCAGAAGAAAGCTAACTACACACTCTCAGCGGAAGATGCGCTATTACTGCGTGAAATCAGCCATGATGCAATGAACATCATACGCGCGGGGAATGAGACCATTGATCTGTTGCTGACCTCAATCGATGAGAACCGCGTGTCACGATCGACGTTCAAAAAGCACTCGGCGCAGCATGTGCTAGAAAATGCGATGACAAGTTTTGGCTATAAGAGCGCAACGGATCGTTTCTTGATTTCCATCGACATTCGGGATGAATTTGAATTTTTAGGCAGTGACACCCTACTCAAGTACGTTATCTACAATCTGTTTAAAAATGCCTTTCATCATCGAAGTGCAGAAAACTTCCACATCAATGTCACGCTGGAATCTGACGAGCGCGAAAGCCGCATCATCGTGAGAGACAATGGGTCAGGCATTCCAGAAGAAATCATCGAGCACATCTTCGACAATTTCTACACCACCGGGCGCTCGGGCAGTTATGGGCTAGGGTTACCTTTCTGTAAGAAGGTGATGGTGGCATTTGGCGGGAATATCTCATGCACTTCAGAGCTTGGGGCATGGTCAGAATTCACCTTGCACTTCCCCGCACTGAATTCTGACGAAGTTGATGTCATCGAGCGAAATGTCCTCCACCTGAAATCCATGCTGATTGTTAGCGACCAAAGCATTCTCACGTCCAAAGCGATTGATACAGGTAAAGCGCTGAGCATGCGCGTGGACAGCATGAGCACCCTTTCGATGCTGCAAAAGAAAGAACATGAGTTTGAGTACGATTTAATCTTTGTCGACTTGGAAAGCATGATCGCCAATGGTGATGTCCTGACACACATTGAACCGCTGCTCTCCTTTACCGAAGCGCGCATTGTTTATTTGTTCCAGCATTGTGCGACGGATTATCAAACCAATGCGGTGTTTAATCCGGTGTGGATTGAAGCGCGCTCCTGGCTGCTCAATACGCCATCTGTTGTGAAAGGCCTGCTGTTTGATGCCACTGAGGAAGATGCAATGGCACCGCTCCAACGCGTGTTGGAACCTCAAAAGCACACCATTTTGGTGGTGGATGACAGCGAAACATTGCGAAAATTTACCGCGAAGCTTCTTGAGAAACTGGGCTTCAAAGTCATTCAGTGCAAAGACGGCGGCGAAGCCATTGAAACCTTGGATAACAAGCGCGTAGATTTGGTGCTCATGGACATTGAGATGCCGGTGATGGGCGGTGTAGAAGCCTCGCGTATTATTCGAGATTCAGGAAAGAGTTATTCCAGCGTGCCGATCATTGCGCACACCGGCGACAGTTCGAAGTCTACCCTCGATAAAGTCGCCTCCTCTGGCATGTCTGATTTTATCGTGAAACCTTCGGATAGAAAGCGCCTGCACGATAAAATCGCGACCTGGGTGTCCTGAACAAAAGAAAAGCTCAGCACAAGGCTGAGCTTTTACGTTAACGCGAATCTGTACGTTACAACTTTGAGATCACACAAACGAGAGCTCAGCGCTGTCATACGCAGCTTGGCAAACCGTCAGCACATAATCGATGTCGCTGTTTGTCATATCAGCACTTAACGAGAAACGAATAATGGCCTTGTTTCTCGGTGTTGCTGGCCGACAAAACACAGAACCGAAGACATTTCTGTTTTCAAGAAAATCTCTCACGCGTTCAGTGTTCTTTTCGCAACCACATTCCAATGCAATGATTTGCGATTCGCTGCGCACCGTAAAGCCGATGTTTGTCAGCCCAGTACGTAGAATTTCCGCCACTTCAAAGAGCCGCTTTCGTTTGTCATCAGAACGTTGAATAACGTCCAGCGTGGTTTCTAGCCTAACGATTTCTTGCGGCAGTACCGTCGAGCTAAAGATCGCTGGAAATGAAACAAATGGCAGCGCTTGCATCAGTTTATCAGGGCCCATAATCGCACCCGCGCGGTAAGCAAACGCCTTTGCAAGACTGGTTGTGATGAAATCCACATCCTGCTCAAGCCCCAACTCCCTGACAAGGCCAGAGCCTTCAGGCCCGTGCGTTCCCAAGGAATGGGATTCATCTACCACCAGCGCGCAGTCAAACTCTTTTGCCACTTCGTAGATGGCTTCGAGCGGCGCAACCGTGCCGATTGTGCTGTAGACGGAATCCACCAAAATAATACCTGCACCATAACGTTTAACCTGCTTTCGCAGATGGGCAACGTTGTTGTGCATAAATGGGCGGATTTTCCCTCCGGCAATTCTCGCACCTTCCCACATAGACATGTGCGCAAAGAAATCGATATACACCGGGGTTTCTGGGGCGCAAATGGTCTGTAGCAAGCCAATGTTCGCCGCCCAGCCAGACTGAGAAAGCACACAGCTTTCCATGCCAACATAGGTGGCGAGCCGTTTCTCGAGATCAGGCTTGGATGCCTCATCTTGCAAAAAGACCGCCGACATCACGACGTTCTCATCACTGTTTGAGATAGCTTGCATGTGAGCAGACTGAATTTCATCGTTCAAAGACAAAGCAAGGTAGTCATTGCTTTGCATCGTTACGGCGTCGTGACTTGGTTTTTGACCCACAGGCAACGGAATGTTGTCGTTAAAGGGTTCAAACAAGTCTTGAACGAAGAAATTCAGGCGTTGTTCGATAAAAGAAGGGAGATCTTTGGTTCTCGGTTGATTGTGCATAGTCTAGCCTCTTCCTGTTATAGAAAAACGCTGGCATTGACGCGTATGCCATTAGTAGGCTGATTATGACCGATGTAACAATAGTGAGGTTTTGTAAGTTTGGGAATCTTTACAATTTAGCAAAACATTGACTAGATTCTCGGCTTATTCAATGTCGCTATTTCAGGACGAAAAGCAGCGAGAATGCGGCTTTTGGCGATCCTAGATTTCTTCACAGCACGCTGCTTGACTTCTCTCTCAATACTGCTAATCACCCGTTTTTGTTCATTATTTTGGCGAAAACTGGTGCAAAAAATCGCGTCATAAACGCTGCAAGGGTGCCGATATAGGAGACAGGTGCTTAAGTTGTTAGGCAAAGAGAGGCCCAGGTTGCATAAGCCTATACCCACCGATTCGGTGCTCTTTCGTAAACGCGTTATGGACAGGTAAATGTTGAGCAAAATTTAGCCATCAACAATCCGCAGACCCTAGCAATACTTCCCGTTTTTTTGACGTGTTTCATAGTCAATAACACTGCCGTTTTTGTCGAGAGAGAGCTCACAGCAATCCTGAAACAGCGCATTGATTTTTTCGCGGCTTTTTTGCAAACGAGATTTCAAGGTGGAGTAATTGATCCCCTGCTCTTCCGCATAGGCTTTTTGGGATTTGCCGTGCAGGTCAATGGAAGTGAGCATCTCAGCATCTTCCGGAGGAAGCGCTTGAATAAACGGAAGCAAACACGACACAAGATCGTCACGCACCTGTTCTTTTTCACGCTCGAACCATAAGTCTTCTTGAGCGATGCGCTTTGAACGCCCTTTTTCGCGATAGAAATCGATAATGGCGTTATTGGCAACTTGGAACAGCCAAGACTTCACTTTGGTTCTGTCTTTCACATCGTTGAGATGAAGGTAGGTTTTCAAAAGAATGTCTTGAAGAAGGTCGTCAACATCATCCGGGTTCGACACTTTTGCGTGGAGAAAGGCTTTTACGCTTGATTGATATTCATGCCAAACAGCTTCGATCGTCATCGTTTTACTCTTATTATTCGATAGCCGCGATATTCCACGGCTATCGAGAAACCCAACAACGTCAACATGCGTGTTCAGCAAAACCTTGTTTGGGTACATCTACTTATAGGCATGCTAGTCGATAAGCGTGATGGAATCGAGAATCCCCTTACCGCTATGAATGCCGCCTTCATTTTCTTTTGCTGGCTTACTACGCACTAAATACCCCGCATAACCTTCGAACTCAGTCACAGGTTTGCCGTCGTAATACGCGGTGAACAAGCCGATTTCACTGACAAGATCGTCCACCAGCGTTTGCTCACCATTACGCACAGCAATGGTTGGACGCTCACGCTCATGGGGATACAAACGCTGCATCAATGCCCACGCATCATAATCTTCAGGTTTAAGTGTCGCTAATTTCGCTGAAATATCGTCACCAAACACGCAGTGACCACCGCCCTCGCCTTGGTTCTTTAGTACCCACTCGCGCTTTTCAGCATCGCGGTTAAACCATGCAATTGCCTCGGCATGAATCGGCAACATATCTGCCAATACGCTTTTGACCAAGGTGGCATCTTCTTCACTCAATCCCCAGCGCGTGAGTTCTTGCGTGGTCATCATGGTGAGGATCATTTGCATGGTCTTGCTGGTGGCGAGTTGTTGACCGACTGTCGCGTTCACCGCCACGTTGTGCTGTTCAATGAACACACGCGTTTGGCTCAGGGTATGGCAGCAATTAGCTTCACGCAGTTCAGGCGCGAAATAGTCAGAATATTGGTAGCCAGCGCGAAGGTATACCACATCCACCGGGCCAATGTCTTTCAAGATCAGGCGTTGGTTTTCACCTGTCGAAAGCTGCGACGAAAGTTGGTCAAAGGTTCGACGAACGGTGCGCACACCACGCTGCTGCAGCGCAACCTCCAGCAAATGCTGGTCGTACACATTGTCTTCGTGATTCTGCACAACCATCAAGAAGGTGCGCTGTTCTTGTTGTTCAGTTGGCGTGCCATACGTTACGCGAATGTCTTGCGCTGCCGTCGCAATGCCGTGCGCCAGTTGTTCCAAACATGCATTATTCGCAGGTACAGCCGCTGGCGATTCCACCCAATCGCGATATATCTCAGGCCACTGTCTACGCATGTAATCGTGCATTTCATTGGCGCGTTGACCAAATGGCCCCATGCCAGCAGCAATGCCGTTAAACTCAATCACTTTTGCGCCTTGTTGGCGGTCATCCATGAAATCAGTGCGCATCAGAAGCAGAGGCTTACGCAGCGCGGTTTTAGGCGCAGCTTCCGTGCCGTGGATCTGTGCGTGCATTTTCATCAAGCGACCAAAGAAGGGATCGGCGTTCGCCATGCTACTCAACGAAGACTGCAAGAAAGGCATGTCTTCAGACACCTTGCTGATAAGGTTTGTCAGCATCGGCGTCACTGTTTTCAAGTGCTCAAACACGCGACGTTTCATGGTCATCGGCGCAATGCTAAAAGGGCAATGGCGTGCAGTGCCATCGCTGTTTTTTATGGCAACACCGTGCATGATTTGCCACTCACAGACCTCATCGACGGTTTGTGTATTAAGGTATTGCTCTTCAACGCATTGTTTTTCGAGAATTGAAGTCTTCATCATGTCTACCATTTCACGTTTCACGCACGCATTTGCGCGTTGTTGAATGCCGTTATAAAAGCCATTGGAAAGCGCACTCTCCATGGCCTCATGCTGTTGCCAAACCGAGATGGGCATTTTCAGTTTCATGTTCTTCTTGTTCTTTCTGCGCGAGGTATAACTCGCGATATTCACCCGGCTGCGAGACCAGCTCGTCGTGTGTACCTCGTTGAACAATCTTCCCTTTGCTCATCACCAAAATTTGGTCGGCATTCTTAATCGTTGATAACCGATGCGCGACGGCGATAACCGTGCGTCCATGCTGAATATTCGATAGCGCGCTTTTTACTGCTTCTTCCGTTTCGCTGTCAATGTTTGCCGTCGCTTCGTCCAGCAAATAGATGTCAGGGCTGTGGGCAAACACCCTTGCTAACGCAATCAGTTGCTTCTCGCCAACAGACAAAGACGCACCACCGTGCCCAGGTTGGTGTTCGTATCCTTCGGGCAAGCGCGCGATAAATCGCGATGCATTCACAGCAGTTGCCGCAGCCACCGCCGTTTCAGCGTTGGCATCTCGCTGCAGTAAATCGATGTTCTCACGAACCGATCCGCTGAACAGATACGGGTCTTGCGACACTAACCCGAACAAGCTTCGGATCTGCACATCAGGCAGCGAATCAATCGGCTGTCCACCCACCAGAATCTCGCCTTCATGGTGCGGATAAAAGCGCATCAGCAAGTTCACCACTGAGCTTTTACCGCTGCCGCTTGGGCCAACAATCGCGGTGAACTGGCCGCTCTTGGCAACAAAGCTCACATCGTCCAATGCATTTACGCCCTCTTCATACGCTAGTCGAACATGCTTGAACTCGATGTCTTTATCTCGCGCAAGTGGCAAGGTTGGTGCATTTTCTTGATGATTGTGTTGTGTTGGCGCATCCAAAATCTCGAAAATACGCGCCGAAGACACCAAGGCGACCTGCATTTTCCGTAGCTCCATCGACAGTTGCCTGAACGGTTCGAAGAAACGTTCGATGTAGTTGAGAAAGGCGTAAAGCGTGCCGATTTCAACCACAGTTTGCAGTGATGCGCTACCAAACCAAGCCACGATACCCAGTGCCGTCAATGAACCCACAAGGCGGGTAAACGGCAGCAACATGAGGCTATCCACCGCGATGGAACGGGTACGAAACCCAAACCATGCATCGTTGTCTTTTTCAAACTTGGCCTTGAAGGTATCTTCTTGTCGAAACGCCTGCACCAACGACATGCCTTGCAGCGATTCACTGATGGTGTTGTTGATGTGGCTGATTTGGACGCGGATACCATCAAACACAGGCGTGGAAACCCTGCGATAGATCTGCATGGTCGCCAACAGCACAGGAATGAGCGCCAAACTGATCACCGCTAAACGCCAGTCCAGCAACGTAATGGCGATGAAAATACCGATAATGCGCAAACTGCCTTGAATGATGGTCGGAAGCGTTGAAACAAACAGATCACGCAATGACTCAGTGTCGTTGGTGACATAAGAGACCATGCGCCCCGTCGACAAACGATCAAACGCCGCAATGGGCAGCCTGAGTACGTGGTCAAACAATTGCTTTCTAACGTCATTCACCACCAGTAAGGCACTGTGTTTGAACGAGAGCGATTGCAGGTATTGGAAACCCGCTTGCACAACATACAGCGCCAACACAGCCGCACTCAAATAGCCAAGGTGCTGCCATTCAAATTGCTGAGGCACAATCACTTCATCAATGATGACTTTTGCCAACCAAGGGATGGCCATTTCTGCGGTGACTGCTACCAGCAAAAACGAAAAGGCCACGGCAAACGTTGTGTCACCAGCAGCATGGATTTGTGGCTGAAATACGTGCGCAAGTTATGCCTCACCAAGGATTCGGTCTTCATATCGAGCGCGCTAAACGGGTCGTCGAGCATAGCTTCATGTACCCGCGCATTTTCCAAATAAGTTCCATGGGTTATCTATGTGTTAGTTGTCGCAAGGATTAGCAATCGCACGTCATGGCAGTTTTACGGCGCAAAAGCGCTCTGGAAATGAAAAATTATAGTGAATGCCGGAAATGGTTTGCATCCGTTTGCCATAACGGTTAGCCAGCCCTTGGCGATACTTCATTTTCATCTGCGCAGCATTCGAGGTGCCATATTGCGCGATCGCAATATCCTCATCGCTCGGCAATACCGGCGGCAAGCTACCCGCCCACAGCGTTTCACCCTGTGGCAATTCAGTCGCCACAAAGTGATGCAGCGACGCCAAGTGTTCAAACATCTGCAGTTTGTCGGTAAATGCCGGGGTAATAAGCTCCAGCTGCGCTTCGGCAAAGTCTGTGGTGATGAACGGATGAGTGAGCGCTGCGCCAAGTGATTTAGGGTGCGGGGTTTGGGCTAATGTGCCGCGCTTCGTGGTGCGAAGGGTTTCCTTTTCAATACCTCGGCGGATGCCTCCTAGCGTCCCGGCCAAAACATGGTTTAATTTCATTGTCATTTTTCTTATATGTAGCAATAGCTTAATTAAAATCGCCACACGCTATGCATGTGGCTTTTATTGTTTCTTTGCTTATAAGACGATGACGTAAGGGAAAAGACGACAAAAAATGAAAATAAAACAGAACGCGCCAAATTAGGCGTTATCGGATGAACGGCCCGATAAACGTTAACGCGCGAGTGATTTGGTCCGTCATTTTGTCAACATGCCCGCCTTCGAAGGTGGTATGTGTGATATTCAAACCATTTTCCTTCATGGTGGAGACCATTTGCTCAAACTGTGTCAACACTGGCATGTCGAACACATCGTCTTCTTGTGTGCCTATTTCGGTGTAAAACGGCAGTGAACCAACACTTTTTGCGTGTGTTTGCGACAATTGCGAAAGCCCCAGGGCTTCGAGCGCTGCCATTGCGTCCTTCATGTTGGTCGCAACAAAACTGGGGGCATTGTCTGCATTCGGGGCAACGCTACGCAGGATCGACAGGTAGGCGGTGATAAACCACGCCACCTCTTCGTCGTTGTAGTAACGGCGTATTTGGTCGTCAAAGAATTCTGCATGCGCTTGGTATGCATGAGGGACAAGCATCATGCCTGCAGGGCTTAACGCAGCAACAGCCTGATAGGTATTGGGAAAATGAAAAGCGGTATTAAACGCGCCAAAGCCACCCATAGAATGTCCCAACAACGCGCGTTTATCACCACACGCACGATATCGGCGCTCTACCTCTGCAATCAGATCATTGGCGATATAGTCCATGGCATTGCCAGACACATCTGAGTTCAAATACCAATTGCCCAGCAAAGAGTTCGTGCCATCCGCCGCCACAAGGATCATTTCCTCCACCTCACCAGATGCAATGAGCGAATCCATGACCTCATTGAGCGCAAGCTCGCCTTCAACGTGCATAAACCAACTTTCTGGTGAGGCATCATAGCCATGCAACACATAAACGATCGGGTAAAAGCAATCAGGCGATGCTTTGTAACTTGGCGGAAGGTAAACAACAATGTCGCGGTTCGCGGTTTCCCCTGCCGCATTATCAAGCAGTGAAGGCGCTTGAAAAGAGAATCGCTCAATCACGCTCTTATTTGTCTTAACATTCACAGAGGTAACGTGTTCTTCCCTCATTTGAATGATCGCCTCAACCTCTGAGCGCATGGCATATTCCTTAATCTTGGGCTAAATAAATATTTCAGCACAAGGTGTTGTCGTCACGGGTTTCACGTGAATAGAATGCGATGGAAGTAACAGTGAAAGCACATTGCAACACCTTTGCAGATTAATGCCACTGTTTGCATAGGCAAATCTCATTTTTGTCTATTTTTTTGACACTTTTTCTGATGGCTGTGTTTTGCGGATTTACCGTTGGTCATGCCTTTTATTTTACATCCCAGCCCAAAATGTTAATAACATGCTGTATAAGTTCAGTTAATTCTCCCTTGAAAACCAATAAATCCCTTCATTTATAAATCTTATTTATGAGACATTAATTTTATATTTGAGCCACTTGATTCTTGTGCCTACTTTTTACCTTGTAGCACTGTGCGCTTTTTGAGCGTTAGGAAATCGAGAAGAAGGTGAAAATTTATGGATGAGAAGCTTGTCGTTACTCAGGTACAGGGTAAAGCTTTTGCGGTATCGCCAGATGGCGGTACGCGAGAGGTAGTCGCTGGAGACCAAATTGGCCGAGGCGATTTACTAACCTCTCAACAAGGCAAAACCACATTCGTCGATACGGCTGATAGCTCAGTCGCCCTTAATGGCGAGGTGGTTTTCATCGATGAAAACGGTGAAGACAAGGAACTTCAATTGCCCGAGGGTGTTGAGGGTATTGTCGAAGCCATTGCCAATGGCGAAGACCCAACCGCCCAAGACGGAAGCGATCCGGCAGCAGGGCAACCTGTTAGTCAACCTACCTTCTTTGCCGGCCTCGGTAACCAAGAAGATGATGTTGATGAAGATCAGGAATCCCTTCTCGAATCGCTTTTCAACGACATCAACGATCTCAATCCCGACTTCAGCCTTTCTTCGAATCAATTTAATTCACTGGTGACCACTCGCTTTGATGCCTTCTCACCTTCTCGCCGCGCAGCAGTGAATAATGATGATCAGAATGACAACAGTTCAGAACCCACCATTGTAGAAGAAGATCCCGTATCTATCGCTGCGCTCAATCAAGCGCCACCGGAAGATGACGCGCCTGTTCAAGACGCAGTAGACCCTATTGAAGCTGTGGAGCCCGAGATTCCACAACAAGAAGCACCGCCTGCATTCGATAACGTCATTCAAGGCACAGCCGATGATGACGCGCTGGACGGTACGCAACAAAGAGACAAGATCGTTGGAAGAAACGGTGAAGATACCCTCAAAGGTGATGGCGGCGACGACATTATTAATGGTGGCCGAGGTGATGACCGCCTATACGGGAATGCTGGCGAATCTGACAGCCCCCCTGATTCAGGCAATGTAGATGCAGACCCAATAGAACTCGAACACCAAACCAATAGCAGCTTGTTTACGCTTCAAGGTGATGGGGACGTGAGCATCTCTATCTCTGACGTAGACAGCATTGCAGGATACAGAAACAGCGTTGGCTATTACTTGCTTGATGGCAACGGTAATGTCACCGAAGCGCAAGTACTCATTACAAACGCGAAAACGGCGGACAACGTCGATATCAGTATCTCACCTTCTGGTGCAGAAACACTCGGATTTTTCTTGGTGCCAAATGGGGGGAGCAATGGATTTGACGTTGGCGATGTCGAACTTGATTTAAGCCTCGCTCGCCCAACCGTCACTCAAAACGGTGCATCTCTCGATGTTTTTGTTTCTGATGATAACGCCAATGGTGACGGCGAAGACCATGAAAACTTTGACGGTACCCGCTCTCGTTGGGAAGATCTTTGGGATTTGGGTGACGCAAACTACAACGATGTCACGTTCGATCTCAATGTCACACAAAACCCTGTCATTGACGACAGCAATAGCGACAATGACACCATCCGCGGCGGTCGTGGCGACGACGTAATCTTTGGCGACGACGGCGACAACGCAACACGCGGCGAAAGTGAGCTGGTAAACGGTGAATTTGAAGCGTGGGGTAATGATGCAGGCAACCGCTGGGGGCTTTTCCAAGACGATCAAGTGGAAGGCTGGAGCACACCAGACAACGTTCGCATGGAATTCCAACAAGGCAGCTTTGGCGGTGGCCCACAAAACAGCACGTCCAACACTGTTATGGAGTTAGATTCGACGGCGAATGCAACCGTACAACAAACCGTTGATGTATCTGGTATTTCTGCAGATTCAACCTCCCCGCTTTCTTTGAGCTTCGATTATGCAAACCGCTATCGCGGTGGCAACACAGAGACCAGTCAATTCTCGGTTGAAGTCGCAGATAACGAAGGCAACGTCCTTTATTCACAGTTCTTTGACAACACCCAATCGAATGAGAGCTTCCACTCTTTCGAAGCCTTGTTTGTTGTGCCAGAAGGTACAGAAAGCGTCACGGTCACGTTTAAAGGTGAAGGACAATCTGACAGCTATGGCGCGTTGATTGACCAAGTGTCACTGGCTGAAGTTTACGAAACCGTGGAAATCGACGGTGTTGTTTACGAGTTTACTGGCCATGCAGACACCCTTTACGGCAACCAAGGTGATGACAAAATCTTTGGTGAATCCGGCGATGATCGCCTGTTCGGTGGCCGAGGTGCTGATGACCTCAACGGCGGTACTGGCAACGATATCCTGAATGGCGGTAAAGGCAACGACGAACTCCACGGCGGCGTGGGTGATGACGTTCTGAAAGGCGGACGCGGCGCAGATGAATTGCAAGGTGGACTCGGTGACGATGTGCTGCGCGGCAATCAAGGCAGCGACATGCTTTATGGCGCTGAAGGCGAAGACAACCTACACGGTGGTCGAGGCGCTGACCGACTTTACGGCGGTGATGACAACGATGTTTTACATGGCGGCAAAGGCGATGATTATGTCAAAGGCGACAACGGCGATGACACACTCTTCGGCGGACGCGGGAATGATGAGCTTCGCGGCAGTGACGGCAATGACACCTTAAACGGCGGACGTGGCGCTGACCTACTTCGCGGTGAAGAAGGCGACGATGTCCTCAATGGCGGGCTTGGTGCTGATGTGCTGCAAGGCGGCGATGACAACGACATTTTACGTGGCAACCAAGGCCAAGATTCACTTTACGGCGGTTCAGGTGAAGATGACCTGCATGGTGGGATCGGCGCTGACCGTTTGTTCGGTGGTGATGACAACGATGTTGTGAAAGGCGGAAAAGGCAACGACTACGTTAAAGGCGACGCGGGCGATGACATGCTTTACGGCGGTCGCGGCAGCGATGAGCTGAAAGGTGGCACAGGCCAAGATACCCTCAATGGCGGCTTAGGTAACGACCTGCTCAAAGGTGAAGAGGGCGACGACACCCTACTCGGCGGCAAAGGGAATGACAACCTTGACGGCGGCATGGGTAACGACGTGCTCAAAGGTGGAAGAGGCGCTGATATTCTCCACGGAGATGAAGGCGATGACACCTTACTCGGCGGTTTTGGCGCGGATGAACTTCAAGGCGGTGTTGGCAATGACACGCTGAAAGGTAACCGAGGAAACGACGAACTTTATGGCGCAGCAGGTGCTGATAATCTTCAAGGTGGCCTCGGTGCTGACCGTCTGTTTGGTGGCGACGATAACGACATCGTTCATGGCGGTAAAGGCAATGATTACGTCAAAGGCGATGCGGGCGACGACATGCTCTACGGCGGTCGCGGCAGTGATGAACTCAAAGGTGGCACAGGCCAAGATACCCTCAATGGCGGCTTAGGTAACGACCTGCTTAAAGGTGAAGAGGGTGACGACACCCTGCTCGGCGGCAAAGGGAATGACAATCTCGATGGAGGTATCGGTAACGACATTCTCAAAGGTGGAAGAGGCGCCGATGTTCTCCACGGCGATGCGGGCGACGACACACTGTTAGGTGGTCGGGGTAATGATGAATTACAAGGCGGTACCGGTGATGACACTCTGAACGGTGGCAGAGGTAACGACGAAGTATATGGCGCATCGGGCGAAGATACGCTCCATGGTGGCATAGGCAACGACCGCTTATTTGGCGGCGATGACAACGACGTTGTGCGCGGCGGTAAAGGCAGTGACTACGTCAAAGGTGACGCGGGCGATGACATGCTCTTTGGCGGTCGTGGCAATGACGAACTCAAAGGTGGCACTGGCCAGGATACGCTAAATGGTGGCCGAGGTGCCGACTTGATTCATGGTGATGAAGGCAACGACACCCTCAACGGCGGCCTCGGTGCAGATGAATTACAAGGTGGCACCGGCGATGATGTTCTTCACGGTAACGACGGAAACGACGCACTCTACGGCGCAGAAGATAATGACCTGCTCATGGGTGGCAGAGGTGATGACCTGCTTTACGGTGGTATCGGCAATGACACGCAAATTGGCGGGCAAGGCAACGACAGCCTATGGGGCGACGCGGGCAATGACAACTTAGACGGCGGTCTCGGTGATGACTTGATGTACGGCGGCGTTGGTAACGATATCGTCAACGGCGGCGAAGGCGCAGATATCCTGTACGGCAGTAACGGCAATGACGCTGTCAACGGTGGTGACGGTAACGACACGATTTATGGCGGTAACGACAACGACATCCTATCCGGCGGTTTAGGCGATGATGATCTGAACGGCGGCAGCGGTGATGACATCATGGTTGGAGGCAAAGGTAACGATAACCTTTACGGCAGCAGCGGCAGCGACGTGGTATACGGTGGTGAAGGTAACAATACCATCACCCTAGGCAGCGGCAATAACGTAGTGCTGTTCGACGGTAAAGGTAACGACACCGTTTCTGATTTCAGCGTCCGTGATGACAAAATCTCGCTACCTCGCTCTGTCGGTGTACTCACGCTCGCGGGGATCACACTCACACAAGATGGCTTGGACACCTTGATCACGCTGGGTGACAACACGTTGCGCTTGGTGGATGTAGCGGTAGATGACCTTGATGAAAGCAATTTTGAATTCTTGTCAAATGATGACTTCGATGCCTTGATTGCGCAATCAAGCATGCTCTCTTTTGATGAGCACGCCGTGGTGGCACAAGTTGACGACAACTTCCTCGCGACAGGTGCCCTACTCTCTGAAGCCGACATGATTGGCCATTGGCATATCGAGTCCATCAATATTGATGGCACGATTTACGAGGTGCCAGAATCCACTGTAGTGATCGAAACAGAAAAAGGTGAACTCACTCTCTTTGGACGCGACGACCCACGCCATGCAGAAGGTGAATACGCTTATCACTTGATTGATGATGCGATTGCTGAAGACCAACTTGAGCATTTCGATCTGGTACTTGTGAACGAGCTCGGTGAGCATGCCGAAAGCACGTTAGACATTAAAGCGGGTGAAGAC
This sequence comes from Enterovibrio baiacu, assembly GCF_004120195.1. Classification (GTDB taxonomy): domain Bacteria; phylum Pseudomonadota; class Gammaproteobacteria; order Enterobacterales; family Vibrionaceae; genus Enterovibrio; species Enterovibrio baiacui. The sequence continues at coordinate 416,919 of NZ_SCHN01000005.1, forward strand.
GTCGATAAAGACCTTCACGCATTGGTCGATGACGACGAACTGGTAGGCACCGAAGGCAACAACCTGCTGATTGGCGACGAAGACAACAACGTCCTTCGCGGCGAAGAAGGTAACGATGGCCTGTACGGCAGTTTGGGTGATGATGACATCGATGGTGGCTTAGGGAATGACCTCATCATTGGTGGCAAAGGTTCTGACACACTCACAGGCGGAGAAGGTTCAGACACCTTTGCCTTCCTGCAAGGGGATGCAGCGCCATTGACCATCGACACCATCACGGATTACTCCCCGTCTCTCGATGTGTTGGATTTCACCGATGTGCTTGATGGCATCCAAAATGAAAACATTGGTGATTATCTTGTGTCACTCGAAAACAATGAAGACGACGAAGCCATTCTTTCTATCTCTACAGATGGTGACGTGATTGACCAGCAAATCGTGTTCAGCAACACGTCAGTGGAAGAGCTGGCTGAAAACCTCGGTATGGCGGGAACATCAACAGGTTCAGATGTGATTACAACCATGCTCGAAGAAAGTCGCATCCTCATCAGCGTCGATTAACCTGAGGCGGTAATATCTGCTGAAAGGCCTGCATCTGCAGGCCTTTTTCTTGTTGCTTCATTCCATATTCTCTCTTCTCGGGTTGTGCATCAGCCCTTCCTCCCAGTCAATTTATCTTCACAGTTTGAATGAAAAAATCATACAACCTCATTTATTGGCACAGCGTTTGAACTTTATCAATGGAAGAGAGCAATTTTACTCAATTCACCATTGGATAAGTGCAAATTGAAAATCTCTCTTCAAATTGAATTTTATTTTGAAACCAGACAGCTACGCACATCACACTCAGGAGATCACAATGAAAACATATTATCGACCCCTTGGTTTTGTCACTCTACTGGCGTGTTCAACGGCGGCCTATGCAGTTCCTGATGCCGTTTGTGGAAATGGTAAACACGTGGGTAACCCACACTGTGCCTCAAGTTCTAGTGCTCCAATGGGCGATTTTGGCGCAAGTGCAATTAGTTCGGGTGTATTACTTCTTGCAGGCGCAGTTGGTTTTGTATTACAGCGCAGAAAAGCCAAGATTCCACATACTGATAACACGGCGACCTAGTCTCTAAATAGACCTCACGGTGATAGGCATGAAAGCCCAAAATCGTAATGACAAAACCAATTTCTTTACCGAAACCGTTTATGTTGTTTTGGCCTTGCTAACGGTCGCGAATGGGCTCTCTTACAATCTCATTCTTTGGGTTAACGGAGAATCCAACGACCCTTTCCCCGCCGTCTTGATTGTCTCGTTATTTACCATAATGTGTCTTCACAGAAAGCGGGGAAAAGACAAGCACAAGCCATATAATGTTATCGTTCCTTGTCTCGTCCTCTCACTTGCTTGCCTGATTCCTAGCACCCTGGTGGCATGGGTAGGTTTAGCGTGTGCATCAGTATGGCGCATCTACTTCTGTCAACGTGCCAAACCGCAGCAGCTTCTATGGCTTATGATTGCGGGCAGCTTTATCTGGAAATCCTGTCTTTTCAAAATCACATCATCGCCAATACTAGATGCTGAGACTTGGCTCATTGGGTCTACGCTTTCGCTACTTTATGACGGGCTCATTATCAACGGAAATCACCTTCTTTTTGCCGGAAACCATGATCTTTCCATCGGCATTGGCTGTTCGTGTTTTTCCAATGTGTCTTTCGTCATGCTGGGATGGGTGTCTTTGTTCTTTTTGAAAGGCGGACAGTCAATTCGCCCACTTTGGCCAATCACCATCATTGTTCTATTGATGTCACTTAACATCGTGCGCATCGGCATAATGGCAATAAGTTACGATATTTACCTGGTTGTCCATGAAGGTGTCGGGCTCGAAGTTTACAATGTATTACTTACCCTAATTGCCGCATCTGCTCTGCTGTTCAGTGACAAAAAAACGCCAATAAATGCTGTTAGGGAGGCATAACATGATGCGAACCCACTACGGTTGTATTTTTCTATTCATCCTCATCGCCACAGTGAGTCTTGGTCAAAAGGTTGCTCGCTATACGAGCACTGCCGCCATCACGCAGCAAGAAAAAACAGAGACTCACTTCTTAAAGACCATAGAAAGCTCAGGGTGGACACTTGATTTAAAAACAGCATTAAACACCAATAACAGCAGCTATGTGTATGTGCTCTCACGAGCCCAATGCCATCAGGAAGTATTGGTTAATATTCTGGGTGAAGACGCGAGCGATAACATGCTACTCGCACAGTACCTTAATAAAAATGACATCCAATACTTCCTAGACGGAGAGCCAATAAATTCAATGCTCACAGCTCATGCATATACGGCAAGATTGAAATATAGCGTCGAAGGTTTGCTGTCTCCAGATACAGCTACCCCTCCCCTATTTTTAGCGGTATCAGGCCCAGTGAATGACAAAGGCTGCGCGATCAATGCACGAAAGAAGATCGCAAAACAAGAGAGCGTCCAGCATTCAACGTCTTCGTAAAGGTTTCTGTTCGTGGTGTTCAAATCGTCATCAGTTATCATCAGATATGGTGATGTAAGTCACAAATATAAGACGGTAACCTATTTTTCAGCGTCACGCTACGTAGGGTGAAGTCATCCGAATCTGTTCACCGAACCAAGGAAGGCGACATGGCAGACCAAGAAAATAAGCTATTTTGTAACGAATGTGCGTGCATGACGTCGCACCAGCGTATTGACCTAGAGCCACTGAAAGCTGACGAGAACAGCACTTTTTTCCACCGCGCAACCATCATGATTTCTAACTCCATTGATGTGATGCTTGGCTCTTCTTACCAACAGTGTGACCACTGCGGTTCAACATTTGGTTATCCCGAAAGTGGAAGCGGCTTTTAAAGCACGATGAACACTAAAAATTGATGATTGAAAAGAGGCCGTTTCTAAAGAAACGGCCTCTTTTTCTTTGTCGATTCCTTAATGCCCAAACAATCTGAAGTTACGCCCTCCCTTTTACGATGCGCAATTTTGTTCAAGTTTTGCTTTCTCTTCTCTCATATAGTTTGCCAAGATGTTAATAGAACCCAAAGGACTGTCATCGTGGACTCAAGTAATCGCTTCCAGTTTGTAAATAGCACGCACCTCAACGGTGTGTCAGTGCTTGATGCCAATATGCGCGACTTCACCTACGACAAACACGCTCACGAGGAGTTTTCAATCGGCGTCACCTTACAAGGGCGACAAGATTTCTTCTGCCAAGGGGCATTTCACAAAAACCCCGCAGGCAGCGTATTACTGTTCAACCCTGAAGACGTGCATGATGGCAGTGCGGGAGGCCAGCAAGATTTGGAATACTTGATGCTCTATGTGCACCCCGTAAGCGTAGAGAGTCAATTCAGAGCGCTTGGCGTGAAACAATCCAGCTCACTCCGCATCGAAGGGTGTTGTATCGACAATGTTGATCTGCGTAACCAAGCCCTGATCATGGCCTCAGTATTGAAAGACCCGCAAAGCAGTCGCATAGAGCAAGAATCTGCCTTATTTCAGCTTTCGCACGCCATGGTGTCGAGTGCAGGCTTGCTTGATGAAATGGAAACATCGAGCCGCAAAGAATCGTTACTGTTACGCGCGAAAGACTATATCCAAGCAGAGCTTCACAAAGACATCGCCATTGATGACATCGCTAACGCCGCATCGATGTCGAAGTTTCATTTCATCCGATTATTTCGCGCGCAATTTGGCATCACGCCACACCAATACGTGCTCAATTGCCGCATCAATGGTGCACGTAAAGCGTTGGAATCTGGCTTACCTTCCAGCGATGTAGCACAAGCCTTTGGCTTTTCCGACAGCAGCCATTTAAATAGACGCTTCAAACGTGTCTACGGCATGACCCCAAAACAATACCAACTCCAGATACGCGCCCTGCCGCCACCCGCTCTCAGCTAGGTCATTCATCGACATGATGGATCCCTGCATCGATCCGCTCACTACACGCTCGCGTCCTATCACGCGGTAAATCACACCGCTGCACTTTTTGCCACAACGGGCGAAATCAGAGGCAAGGCATTCGCTCGTCTATACCAAGAGGCTTCTCTTTATGTTTGAAATTTGGACGTATGCATTTGGCATCATGTATTCCCCTGGCCCCGTCAATTTTCTTAGCTTAAACGGAGGGGTTAACGGAGAAACCAAGCAAAATGTTGGCTTCTTCGCGGGCGTCGGCGTTGCCATGTTATTGCTATTTCTTGGGCTTAGCTTTCTGGGAAGCTCACTGATTAGCCCTCATGTATTGCCCTACACCAGCCTGCTAGGAAGCGGCTATATTCTTTACCTTGCCAGCAAATTGCTGCGCGCAAGTTTTCAGCAAGCCTCCCCGCTGACAGGCACATCAGACAAGCAAAATGCGCAGGCGACTGACACCTTAAGCTTTCGCCAAGGCTTAACCGTGCAATTGCTCAACCCGAAAGGGCTGGTGGCAACATTGCCGATCGTCACCATCCAATTTCCCGCTGCTGACATCAACGGTTCGGCCGGTGTGTTGTGGTCAATCGCCCTATCAATACTGGCTTTTGGTGCACCCTTATCCTATTCGCTGATCGGCAGCGCGCTTGGACGAAAAATTGAAAACCCTCGCTACGTTGCGTATTTCACGCGGACAATGGCGGTTTTATTGATATACGTTGCCCTGTCCATTTGCATAGAACACAGCCTGAGTGTCTGGTTTGGTTAGAAACAACGCCTTCACGCCACGTGTTTCAGATAAAAAAATGCCGCCCGTATTAAGGGCGGCATGTGATGTTCAGCTCAACAGTGCGGTGGACATTAACGCGTCAGATATGCGCGAATAAATTCAGTCACTGACACCATATCTGCAATCGCGATGAACTCATCAGTGGTGTGAACTTTCGACATACCGGTAGACAAGTTAACCGTGGTTAGGCCTTTTTCGTTGAAGACGTTCGCATCAGAACCGCCGCCCGTTGGTTTGGTCATTGGCTCAATACCAATGGCTTCGAACGCTGCTTTGATCGCAACAACGTGTGGGTTGTCATCCGCGATGCGGTAAGCGTTGTAAGAACGGGTAGATTCGATCTCGATCTCTGCACCGTGCTTCTCAGCCGCCGCTTCAAACGTTGACACCATGTGAGCCACTTGCTTCGCCAGCTTCTCGTCGTCCAATGAACGCGCTTCCGCTTCAATGTATAGCTCAGGCATCACGATGTTAGTCGCTTGTCCGCCACGCACCACGCCGATGTTTGCGGTGGTTTCATGGTCAATACGGCTTAGCGTCATGTTGCTGATCGCGTCGGCTGCTACCGTAAGGGCGTTAATGCCCGTTTCAGGTGCCAAACCTGCGTGCGCTGGCTTACCTTTGATGGTCACCTTCAAGCTTTGCTGACCCGGTGCCGTGGTAATGATGGTGCCAATGTTGCCGCCTGAATCAAGCACGATCGCTTGGTTCGACTCAATCTTGCTCATGTCGAAGTGCTTCGCGCCTTCTAGGCCAAGCTCTTCATACACGGTGAAAGCAACTTCAATTGTCTTGTGCGCTTCGCCATTCGCATTGATGGTGCGAACCGCTTCCATCACCGCTGCAATGCCAGATTTGTCATCGCCACCCAAAATGGTGTTGCCTTTCGAACGGATAATGCCATCTTCAATGATTGGCTCGATACCGATACCCGGTGTTACCGTATCCATGTGGCTGCTGAAAACAATGCTGCCTTCAAGCTCGCCTTGCAGTTTCGCGTAGATGTTAAAGCCATTTGAGATGGTGTCTGGAACAGGAAGCTTCGTCACTTCAAAGCCCATTTGACCCAGTTGTTCAGCAAGCACTTCAGCAACGGCTTTCTCGTTACCTGACTCGCTGTCAATTTTCACCAGCTCAATAAAATGCTCTACCAGTCTTTCTTGATTAATGTTTGTCATCGGTGTGCGACTTCTTTTCTGCGGGATGAAGCCACACCTTAAATGGAAGTGAAAAACCGATTAGATGGGTTACATCAAAGAAATGGCCGATTTGGTGACAAACTGACTGTTTGGGGCAAAAAAAGACGGGCTTTCGCCCGTCAAAGGTATGGTAAATCGATAGATTGAGAGAGTGTTACTACTCGGTATGTTTCGCGCTTTTCGTCGAGACGCTAGGCATACGCATTGATTTCGATACCGGCTTCGTCTTCCGGCACCACGCTCAAGTCTTGCTTAGATTCTTCCACCCACTGCTGCACCGCCGCGTTTGCAAGAATGTTATCCGCATAGATTTGGGCCTTCTCGGACAGTTGAACGCCGTAAGTGAGGAAACGAAGCGCAACGGGCGCATACATGGCGTCCGCAATGGAGAAGTCACCAAACAGATAGCCGCCTTTATCCGCAAACACCTCCATTTGTTCTGCCCAAATATCGTCAATGCGCTGCACATCTTTTAGGCAGGTTTCAGAGGGCGTGATTCTGCGGCGACCACGAATGTTCATTGGCATTTCACTGCGAACTCCACCAAAACCAGCGTGCATTTCAGAAGAAATGGCACGAGCTTTGGCACGGTCAGCCGCGTTTTCTGGCCAACCTTTTCCTTGCAAATATTGCTCGTTCACGTATTCGCAAATAGCAAGTGACTCCCAGACTGGAACACCATTATCCACCAGCATCGGGACCTTCGCCGCACCGCTGTGTTTTTTTAGTTCGGTGTAGAATTCGTCGGTAAAAAGAGGCAATTCCACTTCTTCAAAATCAATGTCGAAACCACGAAGTACTAGCCAACCGCGCAATGACCAAGTCGAGTAGTTTTTGTTTGCAATAAATAGTTTCACTTTGCACTCCTTTGCATTTACGTTGATGAAACCAGTATGCTGAATAAGCCGTTAGGTTTCTAACGCAAAGTATTGATACTAAGTATTCGCTTTTGTGATGTACGGAAAAATCTGTCATGGACATCGACTCACTCAGAAGCTTTCTCGCGATTGTCGACACTGGCAGTTTCACGCGCGCAGCAGCCCAAATCCATCGCACCCAATCAGCCATTAGCATGCAGATTAAGCGGCTTGAAGAAGAGCTGGGCAGTGCGTTGTTTGATCGCGATAAACGCCCACTCAGTTTGAGCTTGTCAGGGCAACGGCTGGTAAGCCACGCGAGACGACTGGTTGCTGGACATGATGAAGCCTTGATCGCCTTTAAACAGGAAGATGCGTCTCGCCCGATCCGTATTGGCTGCCCTGACGATTATGCGGAGAGCCTGCTGCCACAGCTTCTCGAATCACTTAGGGCACACGTAAATCAGCACATCACCTTTGATGTGTTGTGCGCATCCAGCACGCGTATTCGACAACGTTTAGACAGCGGAGAACTTGACGCGGCAGTGGTAACGCGAGCCCCTGATTCTGATGAAGGTTGGTTGCTGCTACATGACCAAGGCGTGTGGATCATGGGCAGCGACAAACAACTTCCATTGCAGCGCCCCCTGCCCCTTGCTCTTTTCGATAAGAATTGTAAGTTTCACACCACGGCATTGGATGGGCTGGGAAAATTCGGCATTGATGTGGATTTGTATGCTTTCACCACCAGCGCCTCCACACTGAAAGGCTTGGTCAGAAACAACCTCGCGATTTCCGCTATGGCTTCCAGCAGTGTGCCAGACGGTCTCAACGTGATCACCCATGGGAATCTTCCGCCGTTACCCGCCATTGATATTGTGCTGATCACCGCGACACGCTCGCACCCCTTATTGTCGGCGTTTGTGGTGTCGACACTGACACAAGCGTTTGCGTCAACACGCAGCGAGCAAGCCAATATCGCTTAGGCTATTTAGGAAGTACCCCCCCAACGACAGACACAAAAAAAGCAGCCTTTCCGGCTGCTTTTTTGTTGTTTGAAATGGCGCGTCAGAAAGCCGTTTTAAGCCTCTATCGGCTCACAGCCAAATACGCGCCCGCACCAATCATGACAGAGCCCGCGCATCGGTTCAGTTTGCGCTGTGCAGCTTCCGTTTTCAGCATGCGTGCCATACGCGCCGCGCCAAATGCCATCAGCATCGCGCCACTCATCAAAGCAAAACACGCCAGCACAACCGCCAATGCCACATCGCCTAAGCTCATTACCGTTAGATCCATGAAGGTTGGCAAAAATGCGATATAAAACAAAATCACTTTAGGGTTTGATGCCGAAATCAAAAAGCCCTGCACAAATGCCGCCACATGGCCTGAGTGCTTGGTCTCGGATTGATCTGCCAAGTCTTGCACTTGCGGCAAGGCGACAAACATTTTGTAACCCAAGTAGATAAGGTACGCCGCACCCACATAACGAATAACCACAAACAGGGTGGCATAATTTTCCGCAATGGTCGCCAGACCAAAACAGGCCAAGATGAGGTACACCAAATCGCTGAGCACCATACCAGACGCCAACGCCCAGCAGTCTTTTGCACCTCGCGTCATGGCTCGAGCCACTAACGCAAAAATGCCAGGCCCAGGCGTGATGACAAAAATGAATATTGCGATGGTGAACGTAATCGCCCCTTCCAACGTCATGTCGACTCCTCCGTGTTTTTTCGCTTTGTTATTCCACGAAGCTAACACAGAAATGTGAACACTATCGATGAAAGTTTTTCACGAGGAAGAGCAAATCTTATCGTCGAGATTTGATCACGTAGAATCCCGGGTTTCAAAGGTTGCTGGAACACATATGGACATCATTTTTCTCATCGCCGCTATCGTGTCATTCGTGAACGTGGTTTACGCCTTCATCACCAAACGCATTTTCTTTGCAGGCGGGTTCATCGACTATTACGAAAACAAGTCGCATTTCTTCGCAGGACTCTTCGCGTTTATCCTGTTTATCTTTTTCTACGGCGGCTTTTATTTCTTTATCTTTCCCAACGTTCAATGAACGCGTCCAACCTCACCGATTGATACGCTTCAACGATATGAGAAACCGAGGCATGCTGGCTTTGTTGAAGGCGGCGGTAATGGCTCAATGTATTGTTCAAATAGTCCAACGCCACTTTTGATTGCTCTGGCGTTTGGGTTTGCCAAAGACGCTCACCGACGGGGTGAATTGGAAATCCTGCATCGCTTTTCGTCGACACCAACAGCACCTCATACAGCCGCTTGTTTTCTGCAACTAACGCTTCATGCAGCATTGAAAACTCGAGCGAGATAAGGTGTTCGCGCAATAAAAACTGCTGACGTACAGGACAAAGCAGAAAGTCGATATCCAGCGTAGGGTAATGGCGGTGAATCGCTGAGATAAACGTCATCATAAGATCGCCACCAACGCCGGCAATGATCACCAAATGCTTCCCGTGATATTGCGATAAAGGCAGCGCTGCAACATCGATGCAGTGCGTGGTCCATGCGGAAGTTGCATGCACAAAGTACCGCTGTAGCTTCTGGTTCACCGTGTCCATGAGTGCGGGAACTATATCGACAAAATGGATATGCGGTGCGGCACTGCGGGCAAGTAAGGCTGAACCAAGAAAACCATGGTCACAACAACAGTCCCACACATGGTCATAACCCGATGCAACCATCGCATCGATTTGCGTCAATCTTTTACTGAGTTTCAAGGGGGTGTCCGTCTGAAAGCATACGCGCGGGAAGGCGGTTTTGCGGAGTAATGAAAAATCCGGCGCATTGTAATCCCAATGTGTGGAATCACAAAACCTTGATTGCCTGTTTAACGAGACATTTTTCCCTTCTGTTTTGTCCTTCCAGAAAGAAGCCTCTCCCTTTAAAAACGTGACCTATAGCCTCTTTCATTATCACGTTCCAGCCGACCACAAAACGCGGAAAACAGTTTGCAGGTGACACGGGGTTACGCACCCTTTCGATTTTCAATTCATTTCTGTGATGGCTAACACACCTGTCGCGGATTATCTTCGACAATCTCATCCTGTTGACACTCAGCAATGTGAAACCAAGATATTATTTTCTCGCATTGCACGATAAACAATAAATAGAATATGCGCGCCTTGCATTGGCAATAAACATCGCCAATTCATCGATTGCTAAATTAGACAATTGATGACAATAAAGTCATATAAAAATAACAGCAATACCTAATACCCCAGCTTTATTATTTTCAATATTAATAACCGTGCTTCGCACCGTTATTTATTACGAATGGTTAGACAAAAGGGACACAGTATCGTGAAGGGACTCATACCGCTCATGATTTGCGCGGCAGTATCGGGCTGCGCATCGACTGACAACACACAACAGCAATTGGCAAGCAGCAATCTTCAATACATTGATATGAAAACGAGTTTATTGGGTTCATGGCAATGCACTTCCGTCTCATCACCGAGCGAAAATACCGCGTTTAATGCAGACATCACTTACCTCAGCGACGGCGGTTTAGATACACAAGCCATCTCGACAATTCAAAACCCTAAGCCAATGGATGCATATTCATTTAATGTGTCTGCGCAAGGGGAGTGGAATTTAAAAGACGGGAAACTGGTGGAAAATAATAACGACTTCGATGTGGAAGCAAATAACGACATATCGAAGCCACTTGTGTCGATTCTACGTAAAGGGTTGATGCGCACAAAATCGTCAGAGTGGGATATTTCTTGGCTATCTCAATCCGCGTTTACAAAGTCAAACGAAAGCAATGGCACAACGCGTTGCCAGAAAATAGCCAGTAAGATTCTCTGACACTGTCCCAAATAAAAACGCCACAGGTTGCCGCGTCGCTCGCGAACAATCTGTGGCGTTTTTTACAATACTGCACGATTTAAGCGCGTTTCGAAGCCGTTTCTAAACGTTGCTACAGCATGGAGCTTTCTTGACTCCCCTCGAGAGCCATTGCATAACGGTTTTTACCAGCTTCTTTTGCCGCGTACATGGCTTTATCTGCTTGCTCAATGATCGAATTAAACGTTCCTTTCTCGCCCGCACGCCAATGACGAATACCAATACTCGCACTGATTTGAGGTCGTGCGCCATCAATGATGATGCTCTGGCTGAGTTTTTGAAGTACACGCTCGGCAACGGGTTCAATTTCTGCAGCATTATTGATGATCAAGAGGAATTCATCACCAGAGAGACGCGCCACCATGTCAGATTGCGCCACACTCGCCTGTAAGCGACGAGCGACCACTTTCAGCAATTCATCACCCACTCGGTGACCAAACTGGTCGTTCACCATTTTGAAGCCATCAAGGTCCACAAACAGCACGTGCACATCCCACCCCATATCGTGGCTGCGCATTAACTGTTTTTGTGCCCTTACACGGTTAGCAAGGCCCGTGAGCGGGTCATGATTCGCTAAATGGTTAAGGCGTTTAATTTCCATCGCGGCCGATTGGTCGATGATAGACACCACAAAGGCTTCGGTTTTACCTTGGCGATTTGTCAACGTGCGCACGGAGATTTGGCACGGCAAGCTGGTGCCTAATGCGGAAAGCATATGGGTTTGCCACTGATGACTGCCATTAGACAACAGCGCTTTCACTTCAGGGCGTCCAAAGCGTAGATGCTGATCCACACTCAATTCCGACCAATGACGATGCTGACCAAAGAGTCGAATACATGCCGCATTCTGCGCTTCAATTGCCAACGTGCGAGATAGCACCAAGGTGGCATCTTTGCTCTGGTCGAAGATGTATTCCGCCATTTTACGACGCTGTTCTGCCACGTGTTGCTCAGTAATGTCCTCAAATTGCAGCAGAGAATGCTTCGCGGTCGCCATTGGGTGTGTGCTAACGCGGAACAATTTGTTGGTGTGGCGATGGTGCAATTCCAGCCCTGTCAGTGGCTGGTGCGCATCAATGGCTTCTGAGATTTGGTGCATCGCAGAGGAAGGTTCAAGAATCTGCAGCAGTTGCCCCAAATCATTCGGATCACAGCCCAGCAACGCCAAATGTGCAGCGGCTGCAGGGTTGTAATACGTCACCTGATCACCCGGCGCAATTACCATCAACCCCTGATCCATGGTGTCCAAGACCTGATTGATGTAACTGTTCTTTTCTTCTAGCTGTTTAAACGTCGCGTTCAATTGCTTATCACGCGCCTCAAGGCTGCTGACCAAATCGTTGAAGCAATCCGTCAGGCGACCCAGTTCATCATTGTGATAAATCGGGATCGTGTGACCGTGAATACCCAATCGGATCATGTTCGACATTGAACGGTGAAGCGACGCCAGTGGGTACGACACAATACGGTGTAATAGCTGCGCGAACATCCAAGAAAACAGGGATAACAGCACAGTACCGAGGGCGAGGAACAAGATCAGTCGATTACGCTCATTCACGATGACGCTGCGGGAAATAAACAAATCGATGTGCCCCAACACATCCGTACCCAGCGAAATAGAGCGCGAGACTTTGGTGAATGGGGTCTTTGAGCACATGATGCCCGCGCCCATGGTGAAGCAGTCATTCGGCAAGCGCATCAAGTTAACGAATTCAGAGCCATCAACGCGAGTCACGCGTGCTGCCATTAAGTCAGGGTCAAAGCTTAAAGCGGCAAGCTGCTCCCTGCCCGTCGCCCTGTCTTCAAACGCCAGCGCCGCCGTTAAGTTACTCGCGGCACCGTTCGCCAAAATTTCGGTTCGACTTAGCAAGCTTTGCTCAAGGTTCTTACTCACAATATGTGTGACTGCAAGGCCGACAACGGCAATGCCTAAGGTAAGCAAAAGCCAGATCGGCATAATGAGTTTTACGCGAAGAGGAAGGCTGTTGATCCAGCGTCGGTTCATATTTCCTCCTCCCCGTCTATAACGGCGATGGATAGTAGCTGCGAGCGCAAAGTAAAGGGCATACCCTGAATATTCTTTCTATTAATGAGTAATTTGACGCGGTTGTTCACTTTGATAAACGAAATCATGCCACCCGCTTTCGAAAACCGTTTCCCCTCTCCCACAATCAACGCATTGGGGTATCGGTTATGCAGCGTTCTTATGTGCTCTTCGGCACGTTCAGGGGTGTAAATGATTTGGCACCTTGCCTCGGAAGACGCACTGGCTTTTATGTCGTGATAGTGCACTTGTTCAGGCTTTGTATTTGCTATGTCTTGAAGTCGACGGCTTACGCTGCTGTCGCCATAGACGCAGAAATCATAACGACCGTCTGCTGGCTGCATGTCTCGCCAATTCACCAAAAATGCAAAACGGTACAAATACACGGCCTTTAAATCTTCGTCTTGGAAGTCGTCACTTCGCACAGGCAAGCAGACAGACAACAACGCCAAGACCACCAGTCCAAGAATGAACTGGTGGATGCTTGTCGTGCTTAATCTGTTGCGTAAAAGCTGCCGTATCATCGAATAATCAGTACCACTGCCAATCAAGTTCTAGCCAGTATTGGGTGCCATTATCAAAGCCGCCCGTTGAGTCAGGAAACTCGTTCACTTGATCGTTCAAGAGGTTTTCAACCGTCAAAGTAAACAAAGGGGCACGTGGCGAATATTGCCATCCCAAAATCAGATCCCACGTTACCACTTCAGGCCATGCATATTGCTCTTTTGTTGGGATGTCATCGTCAGGATGAGATCCCGATACATAGTGAACCACATTACTCACCCAAAACTCAGGGGTAACGTCCCACATGACCTGTGCACCCGCCAGATGCATGGGCTCATTCTCGTATGAACGCAGTGGCACTTCTGTCGATGCGCAGATGCTTCCTTCGCATTTCGCTTCGATTTGTTTGTAGGCATAACTGGCATTCACTTGAAGCTGGTTATTGATCGACCACTTCATGCTTAATTCGCCGCCGTAGGTTTTCGCTGACAATGGCGTGATCAATTGATAGCTATACACATCGATAATGGTGCCCGCCGTGCCAGGCGAAGAATTCTCTCCATTCAAGTAGCGATCTGCACTGATCAACTGGTAAGCCGGAATGCTGTCTTCTTCGCTGTAAAACAGATTCGCATCAAATTGAATGCGTCTGTCATCCCAGAAGCGATAGCCGATCTCGTACGTATCAATCTTAGGCACAGGAATGTCTTCGTTACCCAGGTACCTGATGCTTTGGACGTAATCGTAATTGTCTGGCAGGCACTGTACAGGTTGAGTTGCGGTGCAAAACATGACATCGCTGCCATAGACATTCTGATGGAAGTCTGTAGAGCGATCTAAGCGCGACGGTGTGATCACGGCGCGTCCCCAACCTGCCCATAGACGTTGGTTTTCACCCACATCTTGCATCAAGCGAATTTGTGGCTGTGCGAAGGTGTCTTCAACCAAATTGAAGTACTGCCAGCGGTTCCCCACCATCAATTCAGTGGTGTCAGTGAGTGGGTAGGAATAGTTGAGATACACCGCCACACTTTGGTTGGTGAAATCCGGTTCATCCGTTACTCGAGCATAAGGCAAGGTGTACGACGATTTCGTGTCATAGGTATCGAAGTGCTCGTCGATCAATCGGTAGTTCAAACCGACTGTCAGGTTTCCTCCGAAGACATTCTGATCGGTATATCGCGTTTCAGAGTCAAATCGGGTAAAGGATGCGTTGCGGTCAGCGCCATCGCTGCTGCTATAAGTCAGCCAGAACTGCTGCTCCCACTGGCGCTGGTCGTCCACTTCTTGAAGCCATTTCAAGCCTGCAAAGTACTCTTCTGCTAAAAGCTCGGTGTCGAAAGCACTGAAGTCCGGCCCGTCATGCCCTGGGTTTAGGAAATGGGGTTCGTAGTATCCCCATTGATAGTCTTCTCGAGAGCGAATGCCGCCCAACTGCACAGAGACCGTGCGATCAAGGCGCTGATAGTCACTTCTCAATCCGAACCGTTCGGTATACACCTTGTATTCTTGGAGCGTTTTGACGCGCTCTTCGTCACTCGTCCAAGGTTTATGCTGAACAAATTCTGCATACCCACTTAAATACAGGTTTTCGCTGATCTGGCCACCGTGATGAAGCTGGTATTCTTGATAGTCATAGTTACCAACGGACACTGAAACGTGACGTCGTAACGCATCTTCTGCGTCCAGTGTGATGATATTGATGACAGCATGCACAGCGTTGCCGCCCCAAATGGTACCAACTGGCCCCATCACCACTTCAATTCGGTCGATATTATCAAGGCTAACGGGAATGAGATCCCAGTCCACCCCAGAGAACATGCCATTAAAAACACTTCGACCGTCCACCATTACCAACATGGAGTTACTCAAGGCTTCGTTGGTGGTTCGCGCAGAAATGCCCCAATCGTAGTTGGAGAACTTTGCAACATGCAGACCCGGAGCAAGCACTAAGGCGTCCGCGACTGAGCGAACACCAGAACGTTTGATTTCTTTGGCGGTAATGACATGCACAGCGGCAGGTGTATCAGCCAAACTGAGGGCAGTACGCGTAGCGGAAACAACTTTGGTTTCAGAAAGGGATTCAAGCGACATATTTAGCAATTCATCGAGTTCTGACTCGGCGAACGCGGACGTGGAGACATTGGTACTCAACCCTGCGATAAGGATTGCTAGAGAGGCTATACGCATATTTTTATCCATGAGCGCGACATTTCTCCACCTTTACACATAAGTGTATAAATGGACGTCCTCACTCAACTGCTTCTTGTTATGACACGCATTATCTAAATCGATGTTTTTAATCACGATTTGATGCATTTTTTTGCCATTATAAAAACGAAACTTTGCAGTACACACGGATAAATTGTGTATTTTAGCTTTCTCTGCGATACCCCTCACTCAGCGCCATAAAAATGACTTAAATGTGAACATATAAGCGACATTTTGCCAAACTTTCGTCGCAGATATACAAAATAATTATCACACAAGAACAATATCATATTGAGAGCAATGCGAAAAAGATATAGAGATTTAGCCGTTCTGGCAACACAAGCTCCTGTGAAGAAAATTAGTAACAGTCTTCCTTGATAGCCTTCGCTATACCAGCCCCTTTAGCTTGGCCAAACCATATGCCGAAATTGTTACGCAGTCTTTGATCTCACTTTCGATGATCATGCGCTCAAATTCCGCCACAGGGAAAGCACGCGTGATCAAATCTTCTTCTTCACTGTCGAGCTGATTTCCTCTCTGCGTCAGAGATGTTGCGAGGTAAACATGACAGGTTTGATTGAGAAAGCCGTAGGCGATGAACTGGGCACCGAGGTAGGTCATGGATGCTGCATCCAATCCCGTTTCCTCGCGCAACTCACCTTTCGCCAAATCGAGGTGATCGGCATCAGGTGAGGATTCCCATGCCCCTTGTGGAATTTCCCAGCAACGCGCCTGCACCGTATAACGGTACTGTTGAACCAAATGAATGATGCCGTTATCAATGGCAATGATCGCCGCACAATCGGGTTTATCCACCACCCCATAAATGCCTTCAGCACCACTAGGGCGAAGAATTCTATCTTCTCTTACGCTCATCCATTTGTTTTGGTATACAATTTTGCTATCGAGTTGCTTTATCACGGTGCATTCCTGTTTTGCTCCTTCGCACACCCGATTCAAGCAGGTGATAGGCGAAAGAATGATATCGAATACAACGCAATATACCCGCGCGATCCCTGCGGGAAAAGCATAAAAAGCACGGGAATACGGACCGGCTGAGACTATTTGGCGAGCCCCATTAACAAACCGTTTTCTTCCCACAGAGACACATTTACACCATCCACATTCGTTTCTACGTTTTTCATATCAGCCTCACTACCTTGCGGCAGTTTGGCTTGATAGAAGGTGTACACCCGATCAGTTTCCAGATCTTTCACATGCAGTTGAGCGGCAATTTTTCCGTCAATGCTGCAATAACGCCCACCGAGTAAGACCCATTTTTCAACGGGAAGCTGTGACGGCATGACCACCGAAAAATCTAAGCGATTGAGGTAAGTATCGCGTACTGTCTTTGTTCATAAGAGATCCTGTGTGAATGAATAAGGCGCATGTAAAACACAATGCTTTCCTTCATTAACGAATCAGTCGCAATTTTGATTGCATTGTTGTTCAACAAATTTTTCAGCGGCCCTTTTTACAAGGTATCTCAGGCACGTATTTAGGCCATGAATACGTGATAAATGCCTCGTAGAACGCCTTCACCGGCGGTTCTTTCACCATCTCAACGTCCAACATCTTGCCAAAATTTAGAATCGTGATATTTTCTTGCCAAATTTTCTCAATTGGAAAAGTGACCATGCCAAAGGCAAGTGAAATTAAAAAGAACGCAGTGATTGAACATGGCGGCAAAGTGCTGGCGGTTAAAGACATTGCTAAACTGACTCCAGCTGGCCGTGCAGGCACCAGCCTGTACAGAATGCGTCTTTACGATGTAGCGACTGGTGCTAAGTATGATGAAAGCTTCAAAGCGGATGACATGCTTCCACTGGCTGACTTCAGCCGTCACGCTGCGGATTTCTCTTACATCGATGGTGACGAGTACATCTTCATGGATAGCGAAGATTACACGCCGTACCACTTCAACAAAGAAACCATTGCAGAAGAAATCCTGTTCATTACTGAAGAAACCAAAGGTATTCAGGTTCTAACAGTAAGCGGTCGCCCTGTCGCGATCGAACTACCATCTACTGTTGATATGGTTATCACTGATACATCTCCTTCTATCAAAGGTGCATCAGCGAGTGCGCGCACTAAGCCCGCAACCGTGTCTACCGGTCTGACTGTTCAAGTGCCTGAATACATCGGTACTGGCGACAAAATCCGCATCAACACTGCGGAACACAAATTCATGAGCCGCGCGTAATTTCACGCCGTATCGCTCAACAAACTAGAAGCCTCGATAGCGATATCGGGGCTTTTTATTGTTTTTAGATGCGATGAGCGAGATTGCGAGAAGAAGCAGATAAAGCAAAACATGGTGGTCTTCTTGTCGATGCTTTCAAGGAAAGCTCCCATGAAAAAGACGCCCAAAGAAAAGCAAACAGCACATCATATTTCTCGTTCACATTTTTTCGACATCACTGCCCTTACGCTATCAGCCTGAGATCGAAGGCTCTTTCAGACTCAACAATGACAAGGCTGAAAGGGAGATAGGTACACATTGACTCTGATGTTAAGGAAAGACAAATGAAAAAAATGATCTTAAGTGGTGTTGTATTGGCGACCTTAAGCGCATTCAGTGTTCCAAGCTTCGCATCAAAAGACGCCAACATCATCAGCGAGCAAGACGCGATCAAAGCAGCACTGGCAGAAGTCGGCGTAGAAGTGCTTGGTATCCGTTTTGACGAACCAGACTCGCAGTGGGATGTATTCGTTAAGTCAGGCGCAAAAGCGTATGAAGTTGAAGTCGACGCTGCAAGCGGCAAAATCGTCGCAGCCGAAGAAGAGAGCCTTGCAGAAATTAAAGCGGAGCTTTCGGGCGACCTTTCCCACGAAGGCGTGATCGGCGACGTTGATAAGTAACGCGCTCACCCTACGCATTTAGCGACCAAGGGTTAGGAGAGAGAAACCAGAAAAACAATTTTCTCCTCGCTTTTCCCTCATACGAAAACGCCCAGAGTGATTGGCTCTGGGCGTTGTTTCTTAACCCTTTGAACTAATCGGTGGTATCACGATCAGATCATTCGAGTCTCATATCTCCCGCTCTTTCTCGAATCTCTTATCTCGAATCTTTTATCTCGCACCTCACCTCTCTTGTCTCGCACCCTGCTCTTCCATCGCCCCCACCAATCACACCAATAGCCAGAACCACATAGCGTTTTTTCTTCATCCGTAATACTGTTCAACCAACAAAGAAAAACAGAATAAAAAATAAAAGGAAGATTATGAGTTCAATCACTGTTCGTTGCCCAAGCTGTCATAAAAACAACCAGTTCCCGGTTGAACGCCTTGATGACCAGCCGAAATGTGGCGCATGTAAGTCTCCGTTAGTGAATGGCAAACCCATCGAAGGCACTGCGGCGAACATGGACGCATTGTTGTCATCAGGGAAGCCCATTGTTGTCGATTTTTGGGCACCGTGGTGTGGACCATGCCAAGGATTTGCTCCTGTCTTTGAAGCAACGGCAGCAAGCAAAGCAGACGATGTGATCTTCGTGAAAATAAACACGGAAGAAGAACAAACGCTGGCAGCGAAATACCGCATTCGTAGCATCCCGACCATCATGGTGTTTAACGAAGGAAAAATGGTGAAACAGATCAACGGTGCACTCCCTCAGTCAGAGTTCACCTCGTGGTTAGAGCAAGCCATCTAGTGTGGTGATGGGGCGTTTATCACCTGACTCGACACCAATCAACAAAAGGGCATAGCGTGCCCTTTTTTATTTTCTCATGCCAACCAGTAGGCATAACAAACTCAGGGTTGTTATAGAATGCATTAGATGATAATAATTATCATTACATCATAAAGAGCAGATAAAAGGGCTGGCGATGGATTCAAGACAGCAAATCTACAATGCCTACTTCAAAGCAAAAGACAGGTTCGACGAGGACGGAAATACGTTTGGCTATGAACCCGACATCGTTCAAGGGTTTGTGCAAACAGGGTTAATGTTGGCGTCTTATCATGAGCTTGGGTCAGAACATGAAAGCGTCTTGCTGAATGAGCTCTTTCTTCGTCAGGTTTACTTCAAACTGCTTGATGCCATTCAAAGCCCTTATAGAAGCCATAGCTTTCGACGTATATGCCTTGATGGCGTTCACAGTCCGCTCTACGCACTGCAGCGACATTATGTGCAAGTTCCCGACGGCGACCGAAAATTTGCCCAACTTCAGCTAATGCTACAACGCCTTCAAGCACCGCTAGATTGATTCCAAAAGGACAGGATATGACGCAAACATTCCGCACAGAAACAGACAGCATGGGCGACGTGAAAGTCCCTGAGAATGCACTTTATCAAGCACAAACCCAGCGTGCAGTAGACAATTTCGCGTTTAGTCAGCACACCATGCCCGTGTCGTTTATTCAGGCGCTAGCTTACATAAAACAAACAGCGGCACTGACCAATGCGCAGCTAGGTCTGCTGGAAGGTGACATTGCCCAAGTGATCGCGGAAGCCTCACAAGACATCATCAACGGCCAGTATTTGGATCAGTTCCCCATTGATGTGTTCCAGACCGGCTCTGGCACCAGTTCGAACATGAACGCCAATGAAGTGATTGCAACCCTTGCGAGTAAAGCCTTAGGCGGCGAAGTATCCCCTAATGATCACGTGAATATGGGCCAAAGCAGCAACGATGTTATCCCAACCGCGATTCAAATTAGCAGTGTCTTGAGTGTTGAAAAGCAGCTCTTGCCCGCCCTAGAACATTTGATTTCCACCTTGAGTGAAAAGCGCATTGAAGTGGGAAACACGGTAAAAACAGGTCGAACCCATTTAATGGATGCAATGCCCGTGACGTTCGACCAAGAACTGGCAGGATGGCAATACCAGATAGACCACGCAAAATGTGCCATTGAGCAAAGCTTGCAAGCGGTTCGCGCCCTAGCTCAAGGCGGCACGGCCGTCGGCACGGGGATTAATGCAGACCCTCGTTTTGCTGCGACATTCGCTGATAACTTGTCGCAACTTACGAAGGCATCTTTCACGCCGAGCGTGAATTTCTTCTTTAATCTCAGCAGCCAAGACGCCATTGTGGCGCTTTCGGGGCAATTAAAAACCGCCGCTGTCGCCATCATGAAAGTCGCCAATGATTTACGTTGGATGAACTCTGGCCCGCTGGCAGGTTTAGGAGAGATTGAGCTTCAAGCATTGCAACCTGGCTCGTCGATCATGCCGGGGAAAGTAAACCCAGTGATACCAGAAGCCGCAGCCATGGCATCTGCGCAAGTGATTGGCAACGATGCAACCATCACGGTTGCTGGGCAATCTGGCAATTTTCAACTGAATGTGATGCTGCCTGTTATTGCACATAACATTCTGGAAAGTATCGACTTACTGGCGAACAGCGCAAATGCACTGGCCGACAAAGCCATCAAGACGTTTACGGTGCGAGAAGACAACCTCAACATCGCATTGGCGAAGAACCCAATTCTCGTCACGGCGCTAAACCCAGTGATCGGTTACTTGAAAGCAGCAGACATCGCGAAGAAAGCCTACAAAGAAGGGCGTGCGATCATTGATGTGGCAGAAGAAGAAACAGAATTAGACAGAGCGACACTTGAGCGTTTGCTTGATCCGACCGCGCTAACGAAAGGCGGCGTTGCAAACTAATGCTGAAATAAACAATAAAAAAAAGCCCTCCAAGGAGGGCTATATTGCTCGCTGCCGACAAGCACAATTCTAAATAAAAGATGAAATAGGTAAACATAACACTGCATCACTCAGAAAAACCTATTTCAAATGTGTTTTAGAACACACACATACTGACTATCCATGTCAACGAGAACGCTGTAGATTAAACGCACATTGCGTTTAAGAAATAAAAAAGACAGGCAAAATGGAGTCGTGCGTTTTGCTGTTATATCTGCCTGTCTAAACTGAATACGAAAACCATTCCCTCTCTATATGCATTAAATATTCTTTAACGTATCAGAGATAAATTTCTTCCTGATGCCATCATCCCTAACCAATGCACCGCTTTTGCTCAATCGATAGGTGTATCTAAATTCGCTCCCATCCAACACACCGTTGATGGTTAAGAAACAAAACTGACGACCTTGACGACAATCAATGTAGTAGTTACCCGATTTTCGTGTTTTGGTCACTTGTAGCCCAGACTCCCCCGCCCCTGGCGTCATCAACACTTTCGACACAACAACCTTTCGATTCACCGTATCAACAAACCGCAGCGTTTCCTTCGCCAGCGTTGCATCTTGGTCAAACTCTGAATGGTAATACCCATCAATTTTCAAAGTCGCGTTCAGTTTTGCTTCTTTCGCGCCATCTTGATTGACGCATGCAGAAATTGCTAACCCTAACAATGGTACGATTGCACACTTCATCATTTGCATGGGAAACACTCCCCAGTTAACGATTAATTTAGTTTGTCGCTTATTTTTTATCCTATTGCCGACCAGTCTTCCTGATCATTTATATTTATAATCTTTTTTGTACTTGTTATATCAAAATAAAAAGAGCCATTCCCCGCAGAAAGACAACCTAGCCAATTGTCGCCAAAAATAAAGAACATCAGGAAAAGGAGTGGAAACCCAATGTTCTTATAAAACACGATTATTTCCCCTATTAAATAATCGCGTTTTCTTTCTACGCTTTTAGCTTTGACCACAATGTGATTTTTTAAAAGGACAAATGTGTTCTTTAAAGAATTAACGACTCAAATTCAAAACACCAATGTCATCTATTTTTACACAAACAAGACAATTAGAGTAATTACGTCATTTAATACAACACATGGAGAAACCTTAGTAAATGGTATATCTAATTGTAATTAAATAACTAATTTCAAAATTCATGGTTAGAACGATAGAAATTGGTAGGTAAAGAAAAATCCAAGGAAAAGCTCTCTTTTTTTTGCTCTCTAACCCACTCACACAAAAAGCCCTCTCAAGGAGGGCTTCAAAGCGATCATTTGCAGAACATGATTATGCGATGATCATCTGACCAAGCACATAACCCAGCAAACATGCACCGACAACACCAATCAGGCCAACAGACATGAATGAGTGGTTGAAGTACCACTTACCAATTTTGGTTGTGCCCGACGTATCGAAGTTCACGGTCGCGATGTCTGATGGGTAGTTAGGAATGAAGAAGTAACCGTATACCGCCGGCATAATACCGATAAGCAATGCAGGGTCTAAGCCCAAACCAAGACCCACAGGCAACATCATACGTGCAGTCGCTGCTTGAGAGTTGACCACCACAGAAACGATGAACAGCGCGAGTGCGAACGTCCATGGGTAGCTAGTCACCATATCAACAATGCCTGATTTAAATTGCGGCATCGCGTATTGGAAGTAGGTGTCTGACATCCATGCAATACCGAAAATCGCAATCGCAGCCACCATACCCGACTTAAATACCACACCATTCGGCACGTCGCGCGGGTCGGTTTTCGTTGCTAACAGAATCACACCACCGAAACACAACATCATCATCTGGATGATGACAGACATGCTGATCGGTTTTGAACCTTCAGTAATGGTGCGCACTTCAGGCACCATAGCAATCACAACGATGGTAACGATAGACGCAAGGAAGATCAGTACGGCATTACGCGCTGATTTTGGAAGTACTTCATCCAACGACGTCGCTGTGGTGTTAAGAATACGCTCTCGCCATTCTGGATCTTTCAGGCGCGCTTGATATTCAGGATCGTCATTCAGCTCTTTGCCACGCTTCATGCTGTAAAGAGACATCAGCAGCGTACCAAACAAGGTTGCAGGCACGGTGACCAGCAAGATTGAGAGCAAGGTAATGTCGGCTTGAATGCCCGAAAGTTGTGTTAAGTAATACACAACGGCTGCAGACAAGGGTGATGCAGTGATCGCGATTTGAGATGCGACAGACGATGCCGCCATCGGGCGCTCAGGGCGAATACCGTTTTTCAACGCCACGTCGCCAATGATTGGCATGATGGAGTACACGGCATGCCCTGTACCAAGCAGAAACGTCATCGCGTAGGTCACGAACGGCGCAATCAAGGTGACACGTTTTGGATTCTTACGCAGCACTCGTTCAGCAACTTGCAGCATGTATTTCAAGCCACCCGCGGCTTCAAGAATAGACGCACACGTTACCACCGCAAGGATGATGAGCATAACGGTAACAGGTGGCGATGTTGGCGGCATTTTGAAGATGAAAACTTCAATAACCAGACCTATGCCCGAAACAACACCTAGGCCAATACCACCATACCGTGAACCGATGTAAAGCATTAACAACAGGAATAAAAATTCCAAGTACAACATACCAATAACCTCTTAAATTTTATGGCTATTTGTATTTTCCGCTTATCTTTCAACAATTTCTGAACAACGTCTCACACTCCTACTTTTCCACAAAAGCGATGTCTCTGAATCAGATTTTCAGCACACAATTTCGACATTTCGTAGCCGAAACAAAACCAAGATGTAGCGAGGTTGATGACAGGTATTGAGTGAATGGTTAATTAGATTTTTGAAAACCGGTGAGCGGCAGCATCATGGGGAAAAAACAGTGAAAAAGGAGCCAGCGAATGCTGACTCCTGTGCGACGATAAGTAAACAAAGTACCTTCACATGCAGCTTGAACAAGCCTCCGTTAACGTACTTCTTTGAATCCCTCGCCGACAAACTTACGAACAATGTTTCCACGCTCTAGATCCCAGTGCTGTTGCCAACGCACATTCGCGTCTCGCTCAGCTTTCACTTGCTTCGCGTCTTCTAACTTTTGCAGAATCAGCGCACGAGCCAATCGCTTGTTAGCATGTTGGCTTCGTTCACTTTCCACACGAACAGAAACTCCGGAGGCAATATGCGTCGCCCTCACCGCTGAATCGGTTGTATTGACGTGCTGTCCGCCCGCCCCTGAAGCGCGGCAAGATTGGTAAGTAATTTCTTTATCGAGCGTTTGCGGATTGGCCTCAAACACCTTGCCACCAAAGAACCAGTTTTTACGCTTATGCTTTGGCCTCAGTGGGCTGTTGCAGACCCAAAGCATCGAGCCTTCCCAATGTTGCGCGATGTGTTTTGCGGCCTCTGCATTCTTTTCATCGAAGGCCAACAACACCGATCTAAACCCGCGTGAGCGTTCGCAAGGTAATGACGACACAATGTCCATTTTCACATTTTGCTCCCGACACGTTTGCTCGATCGCCTTCAGAGCCAAACCGACGGCAAGACAGCATTCTGCGGGTCCCTGCCCCGAGGTTAATTGCAGTAGCATCATGCCGAGCACCCTCCCTGTGTTTTGAACGTCAACACAGGACGCAATCTCGCCACCAAGGTGATCAAACCCGCATTGATCAAATCATCAATAATGCTGTCGCAACGCTTATAAGCTTGAGGAGCCTCGTCATACAACAAGCCTTTATCACCGCAGATAACTTTGCTGCCCAACGACGTTTTATACAGGTCGTCTTTCTTGTATTTATGGCTCAATCTTGCCTGACACTCACCACGCTTCCATTTTCGCCCCGCGCCATGTGCAAGGGAGAACAGCGCCAATCCCTGTTGCTTGCCCATCATTTCCGTGGGCTTCACAAGGTAGGAGTAGTCCCCTCTCGAACCGGGGATCACGACATAGCCTTTGTCACTCGGCGTCGCGCCTTTTCGATGAAGCCAACCCGCTTTCTGCTCATCACCTAGCAGTGTGCTTTTCTCAATAAAGTTGTGGTTTACATCCAGCACACATTCTCCACTCACATTGATTGCATCAAAAAAGCGTCGTGCGATAAGCTCACGGTTCAGCTCTGCCCATCGAACAGCTTCATCGTGTGCCTGCATATACGTCGAATGCTCTGGCGAATTTACCGCTAACCCTTGGTGATTGTGTTCGGCTATATGGCCAACGAGAATGGATTGCCCAAGCCCACGCGACCCAGAATGTGCAAGCAACAAAAGTTTCCTTCTATCAATGTTGAGCTGCTCCATCTCAGAAGCGTCATACACTTCATCAACAGCTTGAAACTCTGCAAAGTGATTTCCTCCACCAATAGTGCCAAGCGCAGCATCAAACAAGGAATCCGAGATCTGTTTTTCCGTCTTTCTTCTATGCACTAAGGGCTGCCAGCTTTCATCCAGTTCAGATTCAACGTGTTGAAGTTTCTTCGCTAGCTTATCGACGTTCACTTTTGCCACATTCAGGGAGGATTGCCACAGCGCCATGCCACATCCAATGTCATTACCCACCAATGCGGGATAAACCTTGGTATCTGAAAAAAATGCAGCGCCAATCGGGTATCCACGACCTGGGTGTAAATCAGGCATTCCTGCAACAGCAATCATGCCAGCAAGCTCAGAAGTTTTAATCAGTTGTTGTATAGCCAGCCCTTCAATCCACGTACATTCAGACGCAAAAAGGCTGACTTTTTCAGTCAGTATTTGGACGGATTTGTCCATGCTACCTATTCCTTTTATCAGGATAATAAAAATATGTTTTTAGGCAGGCATGTAGACGGATAGAACAGAAGACGGCGAAGCGAGGGAACTGTTACTGGCTATCAATACCTGCAAAGGGAGTGAATAGTGTCATCGTCATGTTTATGTCTCCTTTTGCTCGTAGATAAGAAAAATGGTGGAAGCACCAAGTGCGAGCGCATGTTAAGCACTCGCCGAACAAATATCAACCACCAATAACAAAATTGTAACCAGAAAAAGACAGTAAGCTTTTAGGGTTAAAGAAGATTCGTCGAGAAACATTAATGCAATTGTTTATTTTTTCCCAAAGTTGAAACGCGTTGCTTTATTGCAAATACTTTATCACTGCTTCATATGTGAGAAGTGGACATTATTCTTTTTTTCAATGGCTTAGCGACCGATATTTGTGTATATGATAAATTTTTGCTCGCGCAGTAATGTGCGAATTATTAGCTTCAAATTAGATACTTATACCCAAGCGATCTGAAGATGCCGGATTCAGCGAGCTTTACTGACGTTATGTTCAAGGCGTCCCTTTGTCGATGTAGTGCGCTCGTGACAACACCGAGCATGGCGTCAGTAAACTCGCCCGAAGGGAGGCCATCAGAGCATCTTCAAGTTGTTTGTGTATATATAACAACAGTAGAGACAAGGAGTCCTCATGTTTCTTGATTATTTCGCGCTAGGGTTACTCTTCTTCGTCGCGATCGTCTTTTTCTACGGCGTGATCGCCATTCACGACATCCCTTGTGAAATCGCAAAAAAACGCAACCATCCCCATTCAGACGCGATTCATTATGCTGGCTGGGTAAGCCTTTTTACCCTGCATGTTTTATGGCCATTTTTGTGGATATGGGCAACCATGTGGCAAGACGGAAGGGGCTGGGGATTTTCCAGTTTAGAACACAATCAAACCAAATTACTTGAACAGGTAAATGCCCTTTCAGAGCGCATCGATGCACTGGAAAAACAACAAATGACACACGCTTCTAAAAGTATTGTTTCTAATGACCTTGTTGCTAGCACGCCTGCAAATAATAAAGACGATGACAACCAAGGAGGAAACCAATAATGGATATCCTTCTGATCATGACGTACACGGCTTTATGTATTGTTATCTTTAAAGTCTTTCATATCCCGCTCACCAAATGGACAGTGCCAACGGCAGTGCTTGGGGGCATTGGCTTGGTCGGCACCTTGATTCTGCTGATGAACTACAACCACCCTTATACCCAGTTTGGTGGCAATGTGTTTGTCACCACGCCAATCATTCCGAATGTGCGTGGGCAAGTTGTCGATGTGCCCGTCAAACCCAATCAATTGCTGAAAGAGGGCGATGTCTTGTTCCAATTAGACACAACCCTCTTTGATGCACGCCTGTTGAATGCCAAAGCGGCGCTTGAGTCCGCGAAACAAATGTCTCTTGAACTCGATGCGGTTTATGAAACCGCAAAAGCTAACACGGCCAAAGCTATCGCTGATCGAGACCGCGCGAAGAAGGAATTTTCACGTTATCAGGCTGGCGCAAAGAAAGGCGCATTCACCGCAGCAAGCGTGGATAATCGCAGACAGCTTTATCTCGCCACAGAAGCCACACTTCGCGCTGCTCAATCACAAGAAGAAAAAGCGCGCTTTGCCGCACAATCTGAAATTGACGGTCAAAACACCCTCGTGGCACAAGCCCAAGCACAACTCGATCGTGCTCAGTTTGATCTCGACAGCGCCACAGTACGTGCACCGTCAGATGGCTATGTCACGCAAGTGACGCTGAGACCCGGCATGCTCGCCGTTCCAATGCCGTTAAGACCTGTGATGACCTTCATTCCGAAGGAATCAGAATTATTCGTCGGCGCATTTAGACAAAACAGTTTACTCCGCTTAGAGCCTGGCTTTGATGCGGAATTCATTTTCAAGGCGATTCCAGGAAAAGTTTTCCAAGGGGAAATTATGGAAGTGCTGCCCGCTATTGGTGAAAACCAAGTGCAGGCGCAAGGCACTTTGTATGGCAGCCAGTTGTTAGATAAACAAGGCCGCGCCTTGGTGACGCTCAAAATCAATGAAGACATGCGCCAATACGCCCTGCCCGATGGCACGAATGCGGAAATCGCCGTGTACTCAGACAGCATTGAGCACTTGGCTATCATGCGGAAAGTGCTGTTAAGAATGAAGAGTTGGCAGAACTACCTTTACTTGGATCACTAACACGCACTACAACAAAAAGAGGATCAGGAGAGACCCTGATCCTCTTTTTGTTTTTTTTCATCTTGATTGTCGTTGGCACTCGAGACACAGCGCGATGATTTAGCGCTCAGTGCGATCATTTAACGCTCAGTGCGAAGCATTTGTTTGGTTTGATTCATGGTGCGCGAGCCTGCGCCACCATAAGTGTTGATGTCAAAGCGGTTTGGAGAATAACCGCGGCGCATGCGGTAGTGCAGATCCAGCTTTCGCAAATCAATGCCGTGCGTATCGAAAAGGCGTTCAATCACGGTGTTAATTTCCGCTTGGGATGTGTTTTGTTCTCGCAGGAAGTAGTAAAGGTTCTCTGCGCGTGCTTGGTTCATCAGCGATACCTCCCTCAAATTGATGGTGAAATTGTAGTCTTTTCCATCGGCGAGATAATCGCCAATTCTGACAAATCACCCTTACTCATTGGTAATAATCCGTCTCCCTTTTTCTTTTTCCCCAAATTTGTTGTTTGCCGTGCAGCTTTTATATTGCCTGAACCGAATTTCATGGGTACTATCCCGCGACTTTTCGCCCGCAACGCCCAACGGGCAAGCGATGCGAAGGGGTTTTATGCCCAAACAACCTACGAAAATGACTGACATTTTCAAACACTAAGTGAAAGAGAACACTCTCCTTTCGCTGTATGAATGCTCCCGACACACGGGACTTGGAGTGGATAACACCAATGAAGAAATGGTCTGCGATTCTGGCCAGCGCTGCATGTGCAGTTGCTATGTTCACCACACCTGCGAAAGCAGAAAACGATCAACTGATTTTCGCGAACTGGGGACCTTACCTCTCCACCGAGTTGCTTGAGCAATTCACCCGCGAAACCGGCATCAAGGTGATTTACTCGACGTATGAGTCAAACGAAACCCTGTATGCAAAAATGAAGACGCACCCTGAAGGGTATGATCTTGTGGTGCCATCAACGTACTTCGTTGCCAAAATGCGTGATGAAGGTATGTTGCAGAAGCTTGACCTTTCTAAGTTGAACAACTTCAACGAGCTAGACAAAAACTACCTCGATAAGCCATTCGACCCAAACAATGACTACTCGATCCCTCACGTTATCGCGATGACAGGTCTGGCAGTTAACACCGACATGTACAACCCTGACGATTTCACCAGCTGGGCTGATTTGTGGAACCCAGAGTTGGAAGGTCAAATCATGCTGATGGACGACACACGTGAAGTCTTCCACATTGCATTGCGTAAACTTGGCTACTCAGGTAACTCGACCGATCCTAAGCAGATTGACGAAGCCTACGAAGAGTTGAAAAAACTGATGCCAAACGTACTGGTATTCAACTCTGACAACCCAGCAAACCCATACATGTCTGGCGAAGTGGGCCTTGGTATGTTGTGGAACGGTTCTGCGGCAGCCGCTCAACGCGAAGGCTTACCAATTGAATTGGTATGGCCAAAAGAAGGCGGCATCTTCTGGGTAGACAGCCTGTCTATTCCTAAGAACGCGAAGAACGTAGAAGCAGCGCACAAGATGATCGACTTCCTTCTGCGTCCAGAAGTGGCAGCGAAAATCAGTGCTGACACGGGTTACCTAACCGCCGTTGAGAAATCAAACTCTGCGTACAAAGACAACCCGACCCTGTTCCCACCACAAGAAGATCTCGACCGTGGTGAGTGGCAAGATGCTGTTGGCGACCTGACTGAGAAGTACGAAAACTACTTCCTACGTTTGAAGACTGGCGAGTAAGCTCGCGCTGTAAAAAAAACCGCTTAATTGAGCGGTTTTTTATTGCCTGCGGCATTCTATTCTACTCACGCCCTGTTACTTCAGTGCAGCCTCAATCCGCTCTCGATGTGTGTTGAGATACGCGATGTCATCCAAATAACTGAGGTGATGTCCATCCGCGATGTTGTCTGCAAAAGCGGCATTGCCCTTCTCGGCTTCTACCATCATGAAATCAACCAGCACTTGCAGGCGTTCAATCATGGCATCAACCAAGCCCGCTTTTTCTGGTGCCGATAATCCGTAGGCTTCACAGAACAATGCAGCGCGCTTAGCCTGTGTATTTATGTCACCCAACTTGTCGTATTCGTTGGTTTTGAACGGTGCCCAGCAATACACCGCATACGCCACATCCCAAAGTCTTGGCGCAGGGTGTGCGGTATCAAAGTCAAAGACTCCCACGACATGCTCACCGTCTAACGCCACGTTATAAGGCGCATAATCACCGTGGCAGATCACTTCAAAAAGTGGTCGAGGTGTCAGCATCCAAGGTAGGTGTTGTGCGGATTCAGACACGAGAAATAGTGCCGACACATCATGAAAATCACGCAGCAACGCACCCGCTGACATTAAAGCGGTATCTGTGCCTATCGCACCGACCAAGGGATAATTCGAGGTATCACCCTCGACAAAGCGCAATATCTCTTGTCCGCCTTCAATGCCGATAACCTCTGGGCAGGAATGAAATCCATTGTTATGAAGGAAAGTGAGGAGTTGATGAACAGAAGGCGACCATGCATTTAATGGCCTAAACACATGATCGCCTTGTTTGAAGATGGCGCTATCACGCCCGCCGTCTAATGTTTCCATATTTGCTAGACTATCGCCAAGTAGCTAAAACTTGGCGTATTTTCTAACATCCAGCAGTTGAATACTGCGAGTGAGCTTTTCTTTATGGGAATAGGATCACTGGATGGTCTCACCATTGATCGTTGCGGACACCAACTCGTTGACCTCTGTGAAAGTATTATTGCCTGATGTCGAATTCGTTTCCTCTCGAATCATTAACCCGTTACCCACCCCAATATTTTGAGTAAACACCGCGTTTGTTGATACGCCACCTTCGACAACATCAAAGGTTAACGTCATTAAACAGGTATTAAATTCACCCGCTGGAACGGTAATGGTTTCATTCTTTTCAAACGTAAAGGAAATATCGTACGTTGCCGTTTGCGTGCCATTGGTAAACACTGATACCGTCGGATACTCTCGCGTTTCTCCTGCACTCAAGTTGTAATCTAATTGGATACCATTGGGCTTGTAGATAATCTCTTCGCCATCAATAATCTGCCCAAGAGTGATAACCTGTTGTTGGCTCTCGTCAGACACAATGTAGACTTTATTCACCCCCGAATCGTCATACAACAAGACTTCACGTGCGTTTGTATAACCTTCGTAAGTGACTTGGCCGCTGACCACGTCTCGCTCAGTGTAATTCGGTCCGCTTTGTCCATTGACTACCCGAGTATTAACCATCGTTACATCCGCACCAATCGCATTAAGATCTGTATTAAAACATGCTGTGGCACTTGTGCTGTTTCCAGTATTGTTGCTACTGGTATCGCTTCCGCTGCCACCGCAACCATTCAACACCACTAACGCCACGCAAAAGAAAGACCTTTTCATAAACACCTCGAAAGACTGCAAAACATCCCTTTTCTTCTGCAATTCTACCGAGGCTCACACCTTTGCATCTGAATTCATAATGAGACAGGCTGTAAAAAATATTGGCTAAATAGCGGTGTATTTCCGAATAAAGTCATTGAGAATGTTGGCGCCAGTTTCTCCTCGTTGCTCTGCTTCCCAGCATTGATAAATTGCCGTTTCATGCTCGGCAATCAATAAAAATACGGCATGATAGTCGGCGGGAGCATCGTCTAGCCATTCGCGGTATTTCTGCTCCCAAGGTGCAACCCAATGTATCAATGTTTTTACCAATTCACTCCAGGGTAATGCTACCCATGCATGGGCATCTTCCTCACCTTTTCGCCGCATCTCTTCATCGTTTCGATCAAAGTTCACGCCGCGCGCTTTGAGCGTTTCTTCAAGCAAATCGGCCGTGAGTGCCTCGACAAGAATGAGCGCTTCCCAGAGCGCTTCTCGTGCATTTTCTGTCGCAACATTGGCAGAGGAATCTGAATAGTTATCTGCAAAGTAGGTGAAGAAAGAAATGCCATATACTTCCCCCTGATACGCACTGTGAATACGTTTTTCCATGGCAATCCCTCCACATAAAGACGCTAGAAGCCGACGCGATATTCCTTACTATCGTTCAAAGTGATAACGACATGCTTTTTCAAGCGCCAAATTCACCATTTTCTAGCAGAAATTCATTGATATAAGACACTGGCTCTATGAGTGCGAATATGGCCGAGTTCCCCAGCAGTATGGCGTTTCTTGGGTATACTCAAAGAAAACTAACCCCTTGATATCGAACCATCGGTAGGTGATTTTCGACAGGACGTAGAAATGACGCAACACACAGAGTTAAATGGAAAAAGTAGCCACTCCCCCATCCTTCTTGGCTATGTCATCGTAAACAAAGAGTTGATTGATAATGGAAAATCCATTGGGTATTTCTATCGTGAAGAGCCCGACAGCAATGAAGACAGCGGATGGCGATTTTTTACGGGTGAAGAAACCCAAGAGTTTGTAGATAATGCAGATAACTTCGTGCTGTATAGCGCGCCAAAACTGGCGGCGCTTCACCCTGAAATATTGCCCTTCTTGAGCTTGAAAGCCCCTGTCGAATTGGAATGGTTTGAAGATGCGTATGTGATTGTGGAAGAAGCGCTTTTGGATCAATAAAACTACCCAATCAGAAAAACAAAAAGGCCTGACTCCGATGGAATATCGAAATCAGGCCTTGCAATCCGCCTAACTGAAATGTCCAACGTTAAGGGAACACTTCAAATTGCTGGCGTTTTTCTCTTTAACCGCATCACTGCAAAACAACAATCAGCAGATTTTACCTGCACCGACTGCAATGTCAGTTTTGTTATCAATGGTTGCTTGCGCGGCGATTCGTAGGCCTTCTGCAATCACATCCAACGCCATGGTTGGTTGTTCGCCCGTTGTTGATTGTTCTGGCAACAATGGAATGTGAATAAAACCATGGCCAATGTTTGTATCACGCAGGTGATGCTGAACACCGTAAGCCAGGTGATTGCACACGAACGTACCGGCAGTGTTAGACACTTGGCAAGGGATCCCTTTCGCTTGCATCGCCGCGGTAATCGCTTTAATTGGCAAGGTAGAGAAATATGCATCTGGGCCATCTTCATAGATTGGCTCGTCGATAGGCTGGTTGCCACCGTTATCTGGAATGCGGAAATCATCAATATTGATCGCAACGCGTTCTGGCGTGATTGCGATGCGGCCACCGGCTTGACCAACAGTGATAACGAAATCTGGCTTGTGCGTTTCAATCGCTGCAATAACCGCATCAATGGCTTCATAACGCGTGACAGGCACTTCGCAAATGACTATTTCTCCGCCATCTAGCGTCACGCCATCCAGCTTTTTTACAGCTTCTAATGCAGGGTTAATGGCAGCGCCACCAAAAGGTTCAAAACCAGTAATCAGTACCTTTTTCATTGGGACTCTCAGAAAGCAAAGCTGTACATAATGAAGATGTTAAACGCGAGAATGATCATCGCGGGCGCAACTTGCATCAAAATAACATGGTGTTTGTTTTTCAGTTCAAGCAAGGCTGCTGGCACCACGTTAAAGTTTGCAGCCATTGGCGTCATTAGCGTACCGCAGTAACCAGAAAGCATACCCACCACACCGATGATTGCTGCATTGCCGCTGTATTCCATCACCAACAGTGGAATACCGATACCCGTCGTGATCACCGCAAAAGCGGCGAATGCATTGCCCATCACGACAGTGAAGATCATCATGCCCACACAGTAGGCAATCACGTTCACCAGCAACATGTTTTCAGGGATCATCATTTTGACGATTTGCGCGACGGTATCGCCCACACCTGCTTGGTTGAACAAGAAGCCCAATGCTGCAAGGAATTGCGAAAGAATGGCAGCCCAACCGATGGAATCAATCAAGCGACGGCCTTCATTCAAGCTGTGCATTGGCTTACTTTTGGTCAGTAGCAATGCCACGACGATGGATGCAATGGAGCTTAAACCTAGGCCCACCAGCGCACCGAGTGAGGTGAATTGGCTAATCGCAACCGTGCCTACAGGTACGATGGCCGCAGGAATGAAGAGTTTGTTTTTCAGCACAGACGCCGTTTTATGACGCTCTTCTTCAGACGTGGTGCCATAGTTGCCCACGCCCATAAAGCCGCCAGCCGCTAATGCCGTTAGCGCTAATACCATCAAACCGGTTACCCAGTTCGGGATCATTGCGCCAAAGATAAAGGTGATGCCGTAGATCATCCAGAACAGGCCGGAACCGATGCGTTTTGGGTTGTCTTTATCGAGGAAGCTTTGCAGGGAGAATGCCAGCAACAGCAAGCCTGTGGTTTGGTAAATGTATTCTAACATCGCTTACTGCCCTTCTTTTTGAACGTTTGCCGTTGCAGCAGCAGACGATGCATCCACTTTCAACAAACGGGCTTCCATGATTTTGCTGAAAATCACGAACACAACAAAAGAGGCAATCGCGGTCGGCAGTGCCCATAGCGCCATGGTTTCAAGTTTCACGTCCAATTGGTTATCCGTCATTACGCCTTTAATGAGCAAGATGCCGCCCGTACCAATAAACAACAGCTGACTAAAGAAGTTCGCGAAGTTTTCACTGGCCGCCGATAGCGCACGAATGCCTTGGCGTTTTTCATCAGACAAGTTTGGTGAGGCTTTCTCTGCAGCCGCTTCAGCCATAGGCGCAATCAGAGGACGGATCATGGATGGGTGACCACCAATGCTCAACCCCATGCCATTGGTCACTTTGCGAAGCAGCAGGTATGTCATCAAGATCTTGCTGACAGAGGCTTTTTTCATTGCGCCGATCAATGCTTCTGCACGTTGGCGAAGGCCATAGCGCTCAAGAATACCGATCATAGGGAGGATAAGAATGAACAGGGACATGTAGCGGTTCTGGGTAAAGGATTGACCTAAGATAGACAGAATGTCCATTACCGCGATGTCTGCGACCAAGCCAGTAGCAACACCCGCAACCAAAATTACCAACAAGGTGTTTAGCTTTAATGCTAAGCCCACCGTTATTATCACAATGCCAATCAATGGCCAAAAATCAATCATAAGGGCTCTCTACACGATCTGTAATTTTACGTGTTATCAGTGACTAAAAATTCAAAGATGACCCGAGTATACGTAAGCCCCTAAATCACCTCCAATTAGAGATTTTTGCGACCAAGAACAAGCATTTTTGTCGTAATGTCATTTAAGTTTCATTTGTTAAGTCGTTGTTTCCAAGTTGGCGGAGACGCTGTAAGCCTTATAAATTCTGTGTTGGCGTCAAATTCGTGGAAAATTGAGAATCCAATATGGCTAATCCATTGAATTTTCAGTTATGAAACAAAAATTCCTGAAAAATCCCGTTCTACTAGTATGCATCGCCAATACTTATCTATATCAGCGCCTGCTCAAAGGGTGGCGCTGAACGCGCAGCAGAACAGAAATGACCAGCAGGTAAGTCGAGGAAACGCGTTAGGCGGTATAAGAAATACAACGGTATGGACACCAGAAACAAAGCAGGACATTCATGAAAACGTTATATGGGATTGCGATAGCCGCCACCATGTTGTGGGCACTGCCGCAAACGGGCACAGCCTCTGCGAACACTCTTTCGAGCGATACGGAGATCCTGACGGCGTCAACCTCCACGAACATAACCATCACTCAGCCCAACGACGCACAGACAGACACAGCTCCCAAGACTGTCTCTCGCGTCAGCGATAAATCGTCCATTGATGCCGTTCGCAGCATTATCGCTTCATCATCATCGGCAGCGCGCTACTCCCGCTCTTCTATCGATGAGATTTTAGGCAAAAGCCAACGCCCGAAGACAGATACCCCCAAACCAAACGACAAAAAAACCGTGCTCATTAAACCACCAGAGCCAGTAGACACACCGAAAGTCGATTTGGTCAAAATAGATAAATCGATGCGAAAGATGTTTCTCCTCAAAGGAGACGAGGTAGTGGCTACCTATGGCATTGCGTTGGGCGCGAACCCCAAAGGCCATAAACTAAGAGAAGGTGACAAGCGCACACCTGAAGGCCGCTATACATTAGATTTGATTAACGAGCGCTCACGTTTTTACCGTTCAATTCGCATCAACTACCCGAGTAAAGAGGATCTCGCACGTGCTGAGCTATTAGGCTTTCCGCCAGGCGGTCAAATCATGATCCACGGACAAAAGAACGGTAATGGTCCTCACCCTAGCCTGAACCGAGGTAAGGACTGGACAGACGGTTGCGTTGCCATTTCAAATAAAGAGATGGATGAGTTCTTAGCATTGGTCAACATAGGCACACCCATAGAGATCGAATGGTAATGCTGACGCTGCACCGTCCGCCGGTGCAGCGTACACCAACTTTCCCCCCGCAATTTACCTTTTCATTTACAGCGCGATCCACTCGATGACATATGCCCGCGTCATCCGCCAAAATCACCCTGTATCCAACCAATTTCACTAAACATCGACTGCACACTTTCCCAGACGAGATGCTTATATTTGTTGACGCTTAATCTCAAATTTTCGGGTAACAAAAGTGTAATAGACGAAATATTGTCTCATTTTCGATATTGAATCCCATCGGCAGTGTCTGTCATCTGGCTGTAAGATAACTGTCATATTTCGATCCTACCTTCGTCGTGCGTACAGAAAACCACAACGATAAATATGTTGGTTTCCATCACAAGGAAAGGATATGGCACAGTTAGAAGCCGAAAATAAACAAACGGGTAAACGCGCTGACTTTATGGTCTGGATTAAGATCGTAGGTCTGGTTTATTTGTTACTTTTAGCCGTCGGCATGATTGGTTCAGGATTTAAATGGGCCACAGGCGGACAAGCGAAAGAACTTTTTGAATTTGCTTCAAACCCTTTTACTGCCCTCATTATCGGTACGGTATGTACTGCCCTCATTCAAAGTTCTAGTACTGTAACCTCCATCATCGTGGGCATGGTTGCGGGCGGTTTACCTCTCGCAACTGCAATCCCTATGGTCATGGGTGCTAACATCGGTACCACCATCACCAACACCCTGGTGAGCTTGGGCCACGTTCGTGACAAAGAAGAATTCAAGCGCGCTTTCTCAGCCGCCACGATTCACGATTTCTTCAACTTAATGGCAGTGGTTATCTTCTTGCCACTGGAAATCGCGACAGGCTTCTTGCAGAAAGTGAGTGCATGGATGGTGGCACCGCTGTCCGGTTCTGATGGCATGAGTTTGAGCGGTTTCAACTTCATGAAAGCCATCACCAAACCTGTGATCAACTCCGTGAAAGGCGCGTTAGAGTCACTGGGTGAACCGACTGGCGGCATCATCATGATTCTGCTGGGCATCACGTGTATCTTCATTTCCATCACCATCATCGGCAAGTTGCTGAAAGTGGCAATGGTTGGACGTGCTAAGCAGCTGCTTCACAATGCGATCGGTAAAGGCCCAGTTTCAGGCATTTTCTCCGGCACCTTGATGACGATTCTTGTGCAATCTAGCTCGACCACGACCAGCTTGGCGATTCCACTGGTTGGGTCAGGCGTGTTCAAGGTACGTGAGATTTATCCGTTCACCCTGGGTGCGAACATCGGTACCTGTGTAACCGCATTGCTGGCGGCAACCGCCGTGAGTGGTGAGTTGGCAGATGCTGCACTTCAAATATCACTGGTACACCTTGTCTATAATGTAATGGCCGTAGCAGTCATATTTGGTATTCCGTTTTTACGGGAGTTACCACTTAAAGGCGCCGCCTACATGGGCGATCTCGCAGCAAGAAGCAAGCTATATCCTTTGGCCTACATCGTGTTTGTGTTCTTCGTTGTCCCATTATTCCTAATCTTGCTTAGCTAGGAGGCCAAGATGCCAGATTCAAAATTATCGTACGACGAGTTAATGGAAGAAATCAGTCGTGCACGCAAGTTGCTTTCTGAGCTAGAAGCAGCGGCAAAGAAGAACAAAGAGAAGAAAGCAGAAGTAAAAGCAGAAATCGAGCGTGAACAACACTTGATGATTGATAACCTCGAAGCGGTTTACGAAGACACAGAACACAATGCGTCTAATCTTCAAACCTTTGCCAAGCTTGCAGCCAGCGAACTGAAAGCCTTGGTAGAAAAAATGCATAACAAAATGCATGACTAAGTCGGCCCAACCGACATAAGAAAGAGCAAAACAAAAAGCCCGGTGCACACATCCCCGCATCGGGCTTTTTCATTTCTATTCCTGTGTGTTTTCTCGCGTTTATCAGGCTTTAACGCATTAGAATGCTTCGTATATCACCACCAAACGCGTGCGTCACACCACATTGCGATTATTCGCAGACAAACACACCTTTGTGTTCCCACGCTTCTGGGGAAGATGCTGGACTGGTGTTCACCCACCATTTGGCTTGGTAAAGCTCGCCATCGAAAATCACTTGCTCGCCGCCGTTATAGGCTTTGCCTTGCGTCCATGGCACGGGCATTTTGCTCACTAGCGACCATGCATCACTGTTGTCAGGTTTTGCGCCCGTCACCCAGTAATTCGCCTGCCATACCAAACCGTTGTAACTCACTTTGTCACCACCCGTGTAAATACTGGCTGTGTCCCACGCAGGGAAGTTAACCGCTTCAGGGTCTGTGCCACACTGGTCACTTTGCTCAATCAAGTGGAAATCCAACAGCTGCTGATCAACCAGGTTACCGTCTTTATCTTTCACACGAGAAACCAGCATGTGGTGGCCTGCTGTCGCGTTCTCTAGCACCATATCAACGTAAGCGGTTGTGCCGTCTTTCAGTGCCAAGCGCTCGTTCGCCAGCGCTTCTTGTGCATGGTTATACACGGTCATTTCAACCGTTAGATCACCGGATGCCGTCACTGCAAGATCTAGCATGACGGGCTTACTGCCTATCATGTATTCTTTTTTCAGACCATCAATCGTGATGTTGTAGTCAGGCTCTGGTGAGGCAATCTCATAGCCCACTTCAACGCGCGCTAGCCCACTGCCAGCGTTCAGGTAAATCGGGTTTGCACCGTAAACAGGGACAAATTTACCTTTGCCATCAGGCTGACCCGCTTTGATCGCGTCATTGTTTGAATCGTTAATTTTGGCGGCAAGATCGTGCGACCAATTGTTCGCAATGCCTGCTTTTTCAGAATCGATTTCAAGGCGTGTGGTCAATTCAGGGCGCTCGCCTTCGTTGTCAAACACCCGGGTGAACACTTTGTCACCTTTCGCCAAATTCATGCCCGGGAAAATTTGTCCCGCCACTGACCACTCAGGTAATACAGGTTGGTCGCCATCGAACTGCACGTCGATCGCGTTATAGAACGCGGCTGCCGTATCGCCCACATCCCAGACGGCCAAAATAACGTGGTAACCCTCACGTACAGGCACATCACACGCGTGAAGGACCTGCTTAGGTGGCTTTTGCATGTTGCCTTCAACCACACAGAATGGGGTTAAATCGAGTTGGTTGCGTGAAAGCGGTTGATTGACGTTCCAGTTTGGCTTGGTGATGTAATATTTCCAGCTACGGGTAACGTGGTTTGCCGTAAAGGTCCACTCGAAGTTATTCATGCCCGCAGTAATAGGACGTTTCACCCAGCGCGATGCTGTTTGCTCGTCCAGCGGAGAGAATTGTATCAAGCCAGCACTTGCGAGTTTACCATCTTCAGGGCCTAACTCAGGGAAACCTTCTGGGCCTTCAACGCTCTGAGGCTCCCATTGTACTTGTCCGCAGTTCGCGTTTTGTTCGCCAGTGTCAGCCGTTGGTGCTTTACACAACGCAGCACGACCCGCAGCAACGCCGCCGTCATACGCGCTGATATAGCCATGAGACATTGCGCCCGCACTAAACAATGCAGCCGAAAGGGGAAGAAGAGTCGATCGTAGTTTGAGCATGTTTGAACTTCCTGCGTGTTTTTAGATTCACCCACAGCACGGACAAACGGCGCAACGGAACATTTTCTCTAGGACTCGTTTTTTGTTGAACGTCGCTTTCTACGAAAACGCGTCTTAACGAGCAGGTTCTTCATGAACCCAGAAAATGGCGGCCCCGCTGTCATAAGCTGTTACCTCTTGTTGGGTAATTGCCCTTAGACCGGAAGCTTTGCGTCCTGCTTTTTCAAGCAGTTTGCCGATGAATGTGGAACGGCCGCAAGAGTATTCAGAAAATGCGTCGAGACAAACATTTACTGCATTTAAACGGCGAATAGATCCATTTATGTGATTTATATCACATAAATTGCGAGTGGGGAAAATGCGCATTGATGCCCTTTTAAGCAGCATGGCGGCATTTCATACCGTATTGATTATAAAAGAAAAAGCCAGACATACTGGACAGCATGTCTGGCTTTCTATTGTTTCAGTGTATTGCCGAGTTCATTGACGCATGACATTTATACCCGCGGCCATTACAGCCAACGTTCCATACGGAGCAATGTCCACGCTTCTCCGTTAAAGAAACGCGTTTTGGTGTGGTCAGGCAATACGACAAACCCCAAAGAGGAATAGCAGGAAATCGCCGCCGCATTGTGCGCAAATACCGCCAATGACGCTTTATACACGTTCGGAATCACCCTTACTTTTTCCAACGCCAAAGCGACCAATTGGTGCCCTAACCCCTTTCCTCGTTGTGTCGGTGACGCAATGAGTACGCGACACAAACGGTACTCATTGTCAGACACACGAAACAGCTCGATATAGCCGACCGCTTCTTGATTGTGTTTAACCAAGTATGGGGTGACTTCTTCACGCGCAATATGCGTAGTGATCTGCTCGGGCGTCAGTGGGAAAGCAAACGCTGGCCCTCCCCACTGAAAATTTGCCGTCGCATCAGGGATCCACGCACAAAGCTGTGCCGCATCGTTGTTACCGAAGGGCACAAGCTCCATTATGCTGGCTTCTCACTACCGGAGAGATCGTCCTTATCGTCAACCACTTCATCCAATGGATGCTCAACAAAGCTGTCAAGGTAATCTTTCGGCGGCGGCGTCCACTCACGTTCAGTCAATGCATGGCGATCCATACGGTCTTCATCCATGGCATCGCGAATGGTCTCCTCCAACTGAATAAACAAATGTTGGTAGTGATTATCATACGATTGGGTTTCTTCACCGCCCATCCAAGACTGATACAGCATTTCAGAACTGCTATTTTCCAAACGAAGATACTTGGCTTTTTGCTGCTCAACCAAAAACGGGTGTACACCCAAACAACGCAGAGACGTCGCGCCTACTTCAATTGCAGAGTGGAATGTCTCCTTCTCAACGTAATCCGCACCGGCTTCACGCAGCATGTAAGAATGCCCACGGTCAAAGGCGCGCGCGATGATCTTCACATGTGGATAGGTGTGTTTTACATATCTCACCAATTCGGTCGTGGTTTCTTGATTGTCCATAGACACCACCAGCAATGATGCCTCTTCAATGCCCGCGGTATGCAGCAAATCAGGACGTGTTGCATCACCAAAGTAACTCTTGATGTTAATTTGACGAAGGTTTTCCACTTGAGTGGCTTCGTAATCAAGGACCACCGTTTTTACGCCGTTTGCCGTCAGCAAGCGGTTTACCACCTGACCAAAGCGACCAACACCCGCAATAATAGCGGTGCCTTGCTCATCAATTTCATCCGCTTCGCGATCGTTCGAGGCTTTCTCGTAGCGTGGCAAGATGACCTTGTCATACAAGATGAACAGCCCAGGCGTGAGGAACATAGAGATTGCGACCACGAGTGACAGCAACTGCGCGATATCCATCGGCAACACGTGGTTTTGAGTTGTAAAACTCAGTAGAACAAAACCAAACTCACCCGCTTGCGCAAGGCTCAATGCGAACAACCAACGGCTGCTGCCTTTGATTTTGAAAATAAAGCTGAGTAGCAACAAAATGAGGGCTTTCAGCACCATCAACCCAATAGTGAGGCCGATGATCAAGAAGAAGTCTTCAAACAGAATGCCAAAGTTGATGCCTGCACCGACCGTGATGAAGAAGAGGCCTAACAACAGCCCTTTAAACGGCTCGATGTTGGATTCCAACTCGTGACGGAATTCGCTGTTCGCCAAGATCACGCCCGCAAGAAACGTACCCAGCGCTGGCGACAAACCCACAAGGCTCATCAAGGCTGCAATACCTATGACCAGCATCAATGCGGTTGCTGTGAAAATTTCACGCAGGCCAGAGCTCGCCACAAAACGGAACAATGGACGGCTCAAGAAGTGTCCGCCAACCACAACGCCCGCAATGGTGGCTGTGATCACTAGGCCCATGGCCCAGCCCGGCAGACCCGCGACCAAGCTCATTTCTTCATGATGCTCAGCGGCACTCGCTGCTGCTGTTTGTGCCGCAGCCACCAACTCAGGCAGCGCGAGTAGCGGTATAAACGCCAACATCGGGATCACTGCAATATCTTGGAACAAAAGAACCGAGAACGCGTTGCGTCCGCCTTCTGTTTTGGTCAGCCCTTTTTCATTAAAGGTTTGAAGCACGATGGCCGTTGAAGACAGTGCGAAGATCAAACCAATCGCCAGCGCGATGCTCCATTGCAAACCAAATACAAGCGCTATGGCCATGACCGCCACTGTCGTTAATCCGACCTGTAAGCC
The DNA here is from genome assembly GCF_004120195.1 of Enterovibrio baiacu. Classification (GTDB taxonomy): domain Bacteria; phylum Pseudomonadota; class Gammaproteobacteria; order Enterobacterales; family Vibrionaceae; genus Enterovibrio; species Enterovibrio baiacui. Next base: position 459,481 of record NZ_SCHN01000005.1, read on the forward strand.
GCCCAATCCCATTAAGCGATTACGCATCGCCCACAGCATTTTTGGTTCAAGTTCCAAGCCGACCAAAAACAGCATCATCACCACACCGAATTCAGCGAAATGTTGAATGGTGGTGGTTTCGTCGCCCACAAGGCCAACTACAGGGCCAATCACCACACCTGCGATGAGATAACCCAGCACCGAGCCTAAACCCAAACGCTTTGCGATTGGCACAGCAATAACAGCAGCGACCAGATAGATGAACGCTTGCAGAAAAATACCCGTCATGATGTTGCTCCTTTCATCATGGTGCTGAGGTTAGCCGCCGTCACTTTTTCGCGTGTCGCAACCACATCAAGATCTAATGTGTCATTTACCAAGGCTGATAACAGTTGACGATACCCTTCGGTATGGCTCGCCACTTTTCCATCTTCCACCGCGGTACGCGCGCCAAACAAGGAGTACGGTGCCATGTAGCGCATGCCAACAAGGTTCGACATCTGCTCTAGCGGATGCAACAGTTCGCGGATTTTAAAGTGGTTGTAACCGTCGGCTTTGTAGAACTCTTCTTTACCACCGGCAGAAATCGCACACATAAAGGTTTTACCGTGAAGTGCCGTGCCTTTTGAGCCATACGCGAACCCGTATTCCAGCACCAAATCCTGCCACTCTTTCAAAATGGAAGGCGTTGAATACCAGTAAAGTGGGAATTGAAAGATCACGATATCGTTGGCCAGCAAACGCTTCTGCTCGCGGTCAATATCGATATGTAAAGTCGGGTAATCAGCGTAAAGGTCGACAGCAGTGACGCCCTCAATTTGCTTGGCAGCAGCATAGAGAGGCGCGTTCACTTCCGAACGGCGCAACGAAGGATGCGCAAATAACACCAGCACCTTCTTCGGTGTGGTGCTAACGTCATTGTTTTTATCGTTTTCCATGGTTTGTCCTTTTGACATCACGATAGATGTTTTTCTATCCCGCAAAAATTGCGCGTGAAAAACAACGCTGTGATAAGGGGTTAGCTAGACCCCATACTCTTCAGTCCAGTCTCTCAGCTTTTCCAACACACACAGTGCAGAGCGGCCAAAATCCGTAATTTCATAACTTACTGCGATTGGGCGCGTACTCAGTACGTTGCGATTGACCAAGCCATACTGCTCCATTTCCTTGAGCCGTTGGTCGACCATTTTTTTACTCGCGCCGCCCAATTGCCGACAAAGGTCGTTAAATCTCACGGGTTCATCTTTTAGATGCCACAAGATCGACGCCTTCCATTTCCCACCGATGATCCGCATGCCTCGCTCAATGGGGCATGGCTCTAAACAAGCAGCAGGTTTGCCGTTAGTGCTAGCCTTATTCTCCGCTTTCTTTGCGTTTTCCATTGTTCTCATGCCTACCCGCTCTTGTTACATCAAGTGACGTGACCAACATGGAGTCACCTTAAGTAACCTGGTTAACATAGGTAACCAATGTTAACAAAGTGGCTGTTTAATTTTCAACCACATCAAGTACCAGCAAGTGTGAGCGCATTGACTCACTAAAAGCAGATAGCAGTAATAAAGTCAGAGCGTTATATCGGTTTTTTGAAAAGTATGTCGTCGCAAAATTGGGACTACTAAAAAAAGAGCTAATTTAGGGTTCTCTTTGATACTGGGCGAGATAACGACATATTCCATCGCAGACATAACTCTGGAGAAACCTGTGTTGTCGGCTTCCGAAAAAAGTAACTAGGTTACAAAAAGTACACTGATTGACAGCCTAGCAGTTCAACAACAAAGTAGGTGGGGAAAAGAGGTGAAACCCAAGCTCGCAGAACATCAAAAACAGCGATAACGATTACACGAGGAGCCTGATAATGATCTATACCAACAAACTTCAAGCGGGTGGCACATTCCCGACCATCACTCTGTCAGATCTGGATGGCAATGCGCACACCTTAGGTAAACCGCGTGAAGGCGCAACATGGCAAATGGTGGTGGTCTACCGAGGTCGCCATTGTCCTTTGTGCACCAAATACCTTAATCAGCTTGAAACCTTCAAGTCTGCCCTTGCCGAGATTGGGGTGGACATTCTTGCTGTTTCTGGCGACAGCCAAGCACAGCTTGAAGAACACCTGTCTCGCATGGAGGTATCGTTTCCTTTTGTCTATGGCCTAAGCGAAGTACAAATGCGTGAGTTAGGCTTGTATGTGTCGCTGCCGCGTTCAGAGCAGGAAACAGACCATCACTTCGCGGAACCTGGCCTCTTTGTCATCAATGAACAAGGCACAGTGCAAGTGGTCGATATCGCCAATAACCCGTTCTCTCGACCAGACTTACAGACCTTAGTAAACGGTTTGACGTGGATACGAAATCCAGACAACAACTACCCTATCCGTGGTACTGCGCCTTATTAACACGCATTAAGCGGCGTTTATGACGCAAGGTTTTTGGATATCAAGTGCTTCGATCTAAAGTGCTTCAACATAAAAAGGGACGCTGTTATGCGCCCCTTTTTTATTGTTGAAATGCAGCATCGGCATCAATGACCGACTTGAGCGTTTCCCACTCATCAGCAAAACGCCGTCGCAAATAGGCCTCCAACCATCGAGCTTTAGTCCTCCGCCACCAACCCGCGTTTACTTGTCGCCTTTTTAGGCTCGCAATGTCTGACAACAATTCTTCCCTATCAAACATCGCCCAAACAGGTGGCACGGGCGAAGAGAGGTTTTGATAACAAACGGGAGCAACAAAACGAAAGAGAGCAATTTCCACCTCGGCAAGGGGGAAATCGCGCGCCACCGCCGCGATATGTGCGTAATCCACTTCATTATCAATAAACAGATCTGACAAGGCATACATCAAATCGTCTTCGGTCGCTTGTGTGGTCATTTGAGCTCTTTCAGTTCAGCCATTGTTGAGCACGATATGCGTGATACTTTCCCACTACGCACACCTTGTCTCGTCTTCCTTTACTTTGTTGTGCTGGTGAAAAGCAGCTTCAAGCCAAACACCAACATCACTGAACCCAACACCCTATCAACCCAGTGGCCGACTTTCTTGAACTTCGCTTGCACTGATGGCTTGGAAAGCACCAAGGCGACAGAGCCAAACCACATCATTTGAATGAACATCATCCACGCACCCAGCAATGCGAGTTCAATGATTGGCATGTTTGGCGACAACACCAAGGTGAAAACGGAAAGAAAGTACAGCGGCGCTTTCGGGTTGAGTGCATTACACACAAACCCCATCGAGATAAGTTTGCCCGCAGAACGCGGTTTTACATCAACTTGCTGCTCATCATCACCAACCGAGGCTTTGCTACGAATGCCTTTCCAGCCAAGGTAAATCAGGTAAGCGGCTGCCAAGTATTTCATCACAGATAAAATCGCGGACGATTCACTGATCACCGTCGCCAATCCCACAGAGGAATAAATAATGTGAACGGATAGGCCAAGCGCAATACCTAAACTCACGAGCAATCCCGCACGACGACCGTGCACCAAAGACTGCTGAGACACCATCACGAAGTCTGGCCCCGGTGAAGCTGCCCCCAACAAATGCACCAGCGTTAAGGTTAAAAATGCCTGATAAAATTCCATGTCGTCACTCCCGTGGTTATTTCTTGTTCAACGAGTGATATTCTGTCAATCCGAATCGAATTCAACGCCGTATCATTATTTATTGCACTTTACAGGAGCTTGTGGAATGACGCTCACAGTTTTCTATGACGGCAGTTGCCCACTTTGCGTGGCAGAAATGGATCAGCTTCGTGCGTTGAACACGCAAAATAACCTGCGGTTTGAAGACATTCTCGCGCCGGATTTTCAATCGCGTTATCCGTCGATAGACCCTGCAGCTGCAAGCAATGTCCTTCATGGCATTCTGTCTGATACCGACCAACTCAATGACACCGACGGGCAGCTTCTATTAGGCTTAGACGTGACATATAAAGCCTGGTCATTGGTGGGCAAAAAACGCTGGATTGCAGTGTTACGTTGGCCTGTTATTCGCTGGTTTGCTGATCGCGCCTATTTGTTCTTTGCGCGAAATCGATACCGTATTTCTTACCTATTTACAGGGAAATATCGCTGTGAACCTTGCTCTAAAGGCGCGTGTGATCTTCCCCGCTCCTCGTCAAAATGATTCTCTCGCCATTGCATTGAATGCTATTCGCTCAATAGGTATTCAGTTAACACCCTGTCATGGCTTAACTTATTGACTTAAATGATGATTAGCCGCACCATTCTTGTTTAGCGAACCCCGCCGCATTGTTTTGCAATTCACTGATAGCGCATTAGCGCGTTCACCGAACGAAACAAGCCGGTGTATACCAACAATTACCGTTTGCAATAGACATGAAGACGACCGATATCCTGACCCCTGCACAATTTCTGCCCATGTTGCCTGTCGGCACCCCCTTGACGCTTGAACTTCGTTACAAAGACCAATCAAAAGCGTTTGGTGGCGCATCACGTGTGATTGGCTACCGCGACAAGAAATATGTGCTCATTGAAATGCCTGCCGACCGCGAGCTGGGTAAATTACTCGAAGATCCATCGATGTTTCATGTTGTGATCCGCGGCTTGTCGGCATCTAAATTTGGCGATATTTTTGCTTTCCAAAGCCATATCCTTAGCGTCATGCATCGCCCTGAAAAAATGCTCGCCATTGCTATCCCGCAATCGATAGGCATACACAGGATGCGGCAGAATCCCCGTTTTTCCATTTCTCGCATCGTTCAGATCGAATTGGAAGAACGCATGACCATTGCAAAGCTATCTGACATTTCACTCACGGGTTGTGGCATTCGCGTTTCCAGTAATGTGTTCGTCGAAAAAGGCCAAGCCATTCGCGTAGTTTTTAACAAGCTGTTCGATTCGCCTATCGCATTTTCAGGTGAGATCGCCAACGTACACGGCATCGGTGATGGCCTTCAATTAGGTGTCTGTTTCAGTGAAAAGCCGCCTCACCGCATTCGCGAAGCCATCGCACATCTACTCGCGCAAGCAGAACTGGCCGATATCTACGAGCAACTTGAAAACACCGTCGCATGATGTTTTTTGGGTAATTTCACGTCATGATCTGCTAACGTGGTGTCATATTCACAAATGGCAGTAAGACCCTCATGCAAAAAACATTTATCGACGGTGATTTGCTCTTTCGCCAACATACTTTCGATGTTCCCCTTGATTACACGCAACCGAATGGTGACACGCTTTCTGTGTTCGCGCGTGAAGTGGTCGACCTCGACCGAGATGGGGATGCACTCCCTTGGTTAGTTTACTTTCAAGGTGGCCCTGGTTTTCCTTCGCCACGCCCTGATGCGCGAAGTGGCTGGCTAAAGCGTGCATTGCAACAGTATCGCGTTCTTTTGTTAGACCAACGCGGCACGGGCCTAAGTTCACCGCTTACCCACCAGACCCTTGCACACCTGACGGATGAAGAACAAGCGAACTACATCTCGCATTTTCGTGCAGATAACATTGTTCGTGATGCAGAAACGATCCGCGAAGCGCTAGGCGTAAAACAGTGGTCAACCCTTGGGCAAAGCTTCGGCGGCTTTTGTTCACTGACGTATCTGTCTTTCTACCCACAAAGCCTCACCCGCGCTTATATCACGGGCGGTGTACCGTCGTTGTCGCGCCCTGCCGATGATGTGTATCGTGCAACGTATCAGCGCGTGCTCGACAAAAACCACACCTTGTTTGCGCAATTCCCATCAGCACAAGTGCGCTGCGCGGAAGTCGCGGATTACCTGATGGATAATCATGTCACGCTTGCCAATGGGCAACGCTTTACCGTGGAGCAATTCCAGCAGATCGGGATTAATCTGGGTCGCAGCGGCGCCAACGTGCCCATGTACTATTTGCTTGAAGAGGCATTCGTTGAGACCGCGCAGGGCAAGATACTAAGCGATACCTTCTTGCACGCCATGCTTGCCGAGCAAAGCTATCAAACCAATCCTATCTATGCCTTCTTGCATGAGCCGATTTACAACCAAGGCGTCGCATCAAATTGGTCAGCGCATCGCGTTCGTCACCACGCTTTCCCTGAGTTCAACTATGAACAAGGCAAACCGTTTTTGTTTACCGGAGAGATGGTGTATCCGTGGATGTTTGATCAGATGGAGAACCTGAAATCACTCAAAGGAGCGGCAGAACGATTGGCATCAAAAACCGATTGGCCAGCGCTATACGATGTTGATGCGTTAGCGAAGAACACCGTGCCTGTCGTTTGTGCAGTGTATGCTGATGATATGTATGTAGAAATGGATTACTCGCGCGAAACACTGAAAGGCATTCCAAATAGCCGCGCATGGATAACCAATGAATATGAGCACAACGGTCTTCGAGCAGATGGCGAGAGAATTTTGGATCGCTTAATTCGCATGGCTGACAGTATCAATAACTTGCCATAATCACCACTTGGCCACGTCGAGATAAAGCGTGGCCAATTTTTCACAACTAATAGATAAAATCGCGCCACTTACCCCAGAAAAAACTGTCAATTTTACCCCACTTGAAATGTTAATTAAATGCTATTAAACCCATGTATTAATACAATAAATATATTAAGCATTTTCACATTAAGATATATTTTCAATCACTTGAAAAAATAATGCGTATGACAATGTTGTTATTCAATCCTTATCGCTTTACAAATGCCGTTCTGGTTATAAAATCCCGCATCTTCTGACTATTTTCCATTCTGGTACTTCAATGAATCCGACACGTTTTGGTAACGTGATGGCAGCCGTTGCGTTTCTCCTATGGGGAGCCATGCCGCTTTATTACCAATTTATGCCTAACGCCGCCATGGATGAGCTGCTTGCCCTGCGAATCGCAGCATCAGTGCCTTTCTTGTTGCTCATGTTGCAGTGCCGAAAAGGCAAGGCGCCAAATTGGAAAACACTCACCGCAGACAAACGTTCATTTGGCTTTTCTGCGCTCGCCTCGGTGATGATGTGTATCTCTTGGAGTGCATTCACATGGGCAATGACGAACGATCGCGTGCTAGATGCAAGTTTGGGTTTTTTCATTAATCCACTCTTGGTGATTGCGCTCGGTGTGCTTGCGTTTAAAGAGACGCTGACGCTGGGCCAAAAAGCCGCGGTGATCTTCGGTGCACTTGGCCTGAGCTACCAGATTTTCCAATACGGTGAAGTGCCGGTTGCTGCCATGCTGATGGCGATATTTTTCGCAATGTACGGATGGTGCAAACGCTACGTAAACTATGACGCGATCACGTCGTTGTTCGTTGAGTGCATTGTGCTGTTCCCGATTGCCGCTATCTACATGGCGTACAAAATCGGCGCTGGCACCAGTGTTGCGGTATCTGGGGATTTCTCGACGCTACTTTTGTACCTGGGGGCAGCGCCTATCACGCTGTTGCCGCTTTTCTTCTTCTCTGAAGCCGTTAAGCACGCGAAAATGTCGATGGTTGGCCTCATGCAATACATTGAACCCAGTCTGCAATTTGTGTTGGCGGTGGCTCTGTTTGGCGAAGCGTTCGATAGCGTGAAGACCGTGAGTTTTGGCCTGATTTGGTTTGGTCTTGCGATTACAATCATCGAAAGCGTAGTGAAAGTCGGGCCAAAGCCGGATCTCCCCCAGCATTAAAACAAACACCTAATATCAATAAGCGCTGAGGCGGTAGAGCCTTCGCCTCGGCGCTTAATCAGCGTTAGTATCCCGAATACGCGTTCTCAACCTCGTCCTAGATTCATGCTTTCCCCACGCCTTCAAGCACCGTTTCAATGCCCTTTTTATCCAGCGCAGGTTGATAATAATACCCTTGTACAAACTCAATGCCGCACTCTTGAACAAGCGCCATTTCTGCTTCACTCTCCACGCCCTCAGCGATAACGGTATACCCCATTTCATTAAGCGCACTACTGATGTGAAGATACAAAATCTTGCCTTCTGGTGAAGAGGCATTTTCTAAGAACTGACGATCGAGTTTGACGAAATCGGCCTTCAGTTTTGCCAACATGGAAAGGCTTGCATAGCCGGAGCCAAAATCATCAATTGCAACACCAAAGCCACGCTTTTGAAGCTGTACAATCACCGATTGGGCTTCCACTCGGTTCTGTATATAGCCAGACTCTGTGATCTCAACCACCACAGGGAGACCGTCTAACATCTCTTTTATATTGTCGATATGTTCAGGATCTAACAGCGATTCCACCGTCAGGTTCATGCTGACTTTGGTATGAAGAAGTCCCCGCTGTTTCCAATTTTTCATGTCCAATGACACTTGCTCTAGCACCCAAACATCAATGGAGCTCGCGAGACCCGCCGAAATGAAATCTTTCAAAAACGTAGGACTGCTGACAACCCCATTTTTTTCAATTCGCAACAGGGCTTCTAACCCTGCCAGCTCACCGGTTTTCACATTGTATTGGGGCTGATAGTAGACTTTTAAGTCCCCTTCTAAGAGTTGCTTCATGTGATCATTCACCGTCGCAACTCGTTCGCCCAATGCATTCTGCGCTTTATTCAACAACATGTCGCCGTGCGCCAATACTCTGCTGTTAAGACGCAAGCGCCGTGCGAGTTTTTCACCGAGCATCTCATTACTGTCCACTTCAAAACGACGAATGAAAGGCCGGTAAATCATCACGCCAATCCCAATAAGGCAGGCTTGTACAAACACGGCCATGACATTTCCGTCCGTCGCCAACCAAACATTCGCTAACACGGGCGTAATCCAACTAAGGTCCAAGTTCACAACACTGATCGGAAACACTGTAAACAGCACAAAAGCTAGCAACTGATTGATAAGTGGCACCAAAATGAACGGAATAGCAAGCGTGGGGTTGTAAATCACTGGTAAGCCAAACAGGAGGATCTCATTGATGTTCAACAGCGCAAAAGGCAGGGATATTTTTGCTATAGCACGCCCATGTTGATTACGAGAAAACAAGAGCAACGCCAAGATCAATGACCACGTTCCTCCCGCGCCCCCTGGCACAGCAAACAAATCAAAGAACTGGGTGAACGGAATATTCGAAACATAAACATCCGTGACAAATTGGGCATCAAAGAAGGTGTAATAAGCCGCAGCACCATGAATCCCAATTAACCAGAACAAATGAATGAATAGGTTATACGCCACGCTTTGCCACTGCATAGATTGCTCAGCGACCCAATCAACAAAAGGCGTAAGGGAAAAATAGTGCATGACTGGCGTTAACAGTAGAGCAAAAATGTAAATGACAATATATGGCAAAGTGGCGTCGATATGATGTCTTAAAGAGCGGTTCAATACGCCTTTTCGATCAATCGTAAATTTGAACACTCGGCGTAAAACAACATAAAACACACTCACAAATACAGGAATTGCAATTGCCTGAGGTAAAACGAAATTGCTCGATAGTTCTATTCCTCCTTCCGATACTTGGATATAACCAGAGAACTTGAGAAACAGCAGTAAGGTTAAAATAGTGGCGTGAATACGTTCATAAGAAAAACCCAGAGCGAGGTGATAAGCCAACGATATTGTGAGTAACAGAGGAAAGATAAGACCAAACATTTGTGACAACGCAACAGTCACATCATGATCAATAATCAAATAATGCTCATTGATGATAGTGAACAATATCCAAACAGAGCGCAGAAGCATAAAAGGAAGGAGCGCAAGCGCTGCTTCTCTCAGCGCATCTGAAAATATCTTGAATCCCGATACGAGGTTGACCGTGTGTGTCATTCATCACTCCGACGACTATTCTCAAAATAAAGAGCACAATTTCAAGAAGGAACCAACACACACCTTCAAATCAATGATTAATCTCCTCAGCATAATAAACATGATTTTCATTTTTAATCATGTTCACTTTGCGAGAATCATTAATAACCAGTCACATTAAAACCATCCACATAGAAATAACTCTTATGAAAATCATTCAAAATTGACCAATTCACTCTCAAAAACTGATATCCGCGCGTATTTAAGCATCATTTATTTTCAGTAGAAAGCCCCTATTAGTAATTAACACCTCTCTTTAATCGCTAATGAAAAATAGTAGATTAGTGATAATAACCTTGACGGAACGTTAGTAATTTCAACATTACGTCTCGCTCCTGATGCAACTGAATTAAATCTATAAGGCAGGAAATAAATAATCATATTCTTGTCATAATGGTCTATTCGCTGTTTACATGACGAAAAAAAGCCCAGTGAGTCATCACTGGGCTTTTCAATGCCTATCTTTGTTCGCTATACGCCAATAATCAGTGAGGCCACTGTTGACACGATCAACGCTCCCACCATGGGAATGGCAGTGCGTTTTACCAATTCAAACGGTGACACACCCGCAACACCCGCCACGGCAACAACTGCCCCGGTGATAGGTGACATAGAACGCGCAATGCCCGATGCGAGTTGCATTGGCATCAACATCGCTATTGCCGGAATCCCCACTTTACCCGCGATGTCTGGCACGATGGCCGCAAAAGAGAAAAATGGCGCATTGCCTGAACCCATGATGATTGCTGCCAATGCAATGATTAACACCATCAAGATAACCATCAATGCCGGAGAAACACTTGCTGCCAAGGCACCATCAATTACGGTGTTCAACAAGCCTGTGGTTTTTAAGCCTTGCGCGAAGGTTTGACCCGCAACAACAAGGGTAACAACCCGTGCAAACTGGCGACCCATGCTGTCGAAGTAAACCAAAATATCACTGAAAACAGCTTTTGGTTTACGGCGGAAGGTTTCGCACAACATTGCGACAGCAATTGAGACGAACATTGCAGTGACGACATCAATCTTCACTGACTCTATCGCCATTGGGCTGAAAATAAGCAGCAACGCCAAAGGAATAACAGGCAGTAATGCATACCACATCGGTGGGTTCGCTTCGCTTTCGCCCGCGTTTATTTCGGTATCGCCGTTATCTGTCTCTCTGCTATCGAACCAGCGTTGTACAAACAAATGCAGTATTGCGATCGTGACCATGGTGATCAGTGCGACAGGAAGTTGGTAAGAAATGAAGTATTCCGTCACCGGCATATCTGCGGTACGCGCGGCAAGGTTTGCGTTCCCTGACGCAGGCCCCAAGTCCAAACACGCCGCCGTGGCAATCACAGCAGTCGCTGACATCTTGCTCACGCCCAAGCGAACCAAGATTGGGTACAGCGTCACCATCAGCAACAAACCAAGCCCAGAAGCACTTGGTATGAAGATATTGAGGAATTGTCCGATCAGATATCCCAACGCCATGACGAGATAAGGCGCTTTGAAATATCCCAAGGGCTTAATGGCGATGCTTACCAGCGCACGAGAAGCACCGATATGGTCCATATAATGCGCGAAACCACCCACGGCCATGATGATGAGACCAAGACCTGCAACCGTTTTACTCGTGGTCTGTTTTACAAACGTGAATATATCGAGGGCAACAGAACCGCTTGATGCAGACTCAGGTAACGGCATACCTGTTTCGAAGAAAATGCCGGCGACCATGAGGATCATACCGCCGATAAACAGCGTCGTTTGTGGGTTGTAACGTTTTACGATGAGGTAACCGACAGCAAAGATCACTGTCAAGCTAAAGAGCGTTGTCATTCATGCTTCTCCATAAACAAAAATTGACACGAAAGCGTATGGATACCGTGGAAAGATTCAGTCCATAACGTGTCATTTCCTTCTTTGATTCACACAAAGAATCAAAGAGAAGCAGATATCTAGCAGTCTCCCTGAATACGCACAATGATTTTCAGCTTGATGAATGATTGAGCTATTGATAAATCTATTAGGTGTATCCATGAGATGATTTCGCATCAAAAACAGACAAGGCCAGCAACATGCCGTTTTGTGGTTTTTATGATTTTGTTTTTTGACGAAGAGAACGTAAAGACAGAATGTTGCTAATCAACATGACTTTGGTGAACAAGTACGAAGAGAAAGTGCCATTCAAGGTGGGGATTGGTGTTTATCGCGTATTTCATTGAGATGCAGTTACATTCATTGCCAACCCTTAAACCTAGATTTGGAAGCAAATCACATTTAAAACACCCACATTCCCCCTGTCAGGTCTGTTTCACTGACCAAAGCACAAACCTTTAACACCTCGCTCAAAACAACTGTCGTCTGTTACTACCTGATTCAATGCAAAAAAAAGCACCCGAAGGTGCTTTTAAGTGTGGTTTCCTTTGGTGAAATCAGTCCTCTAATTCCACCAGTTTTGTCGAACCACCGTGGTGCTTTTCTCGCAGTCGTTGAATCAAGGCAAAGAAACCTGGAATCAAGAATGTACCTGCCAACAAGACACACAGCAGGCCGCCCGTGAGAGAAATACCCAAAGAGTTCTGGCTGATGTGACCGGCGCCACTTGCGAAAATCAACGGCATGATACCGAGGATAAATGACCAAGATGTCATGTTCACCGCGCGGAAACGCAGCTTACCGCCTTCCACAGCCGCATCAGAAATCGACATCTCTTTCTCTTCACGCTCATATTTGCCGAATTCCACGATAAGGATCGCGTTCTTCGCCGCCAGTGCAATCAAGAGAACCAAACCAATCTGCGCGTACAGGTTCAGCGGGGTACCTGTCATTGCGAGCGCGAGGAAGGACCCCAACGTCGCGACGGGCACAACGAGAATGATCGCCAGTGGAATACTCCAGCTCTCATACTGCGCCACCATGAACAAGTAGATGAAGATCAGTGCCAGAATAAAGGCGTAAATGGCAAGGTTACCCGCTTGCACTTCTTGGTAAGCCATGCCCGTCCATTCATACTGGTAGCCTTGTGGGAGCATTTCAGCAGCAACACGCTCCATGGCGGCAATCGCATCACCTGACGAATAACCCGGTGCAGGTGAACCCTGAATGACAGCAGAACGGTACATGTTGTAACGCCATGCCACATCAGGCTCGAACACTTGCTCTACATCAATCAAGGTGCTGAGTGGGATCATGTCACCCGAGGTTGAACGCACGTGGAAACGCCCCAGTGAATCAAGGTCGTTACGGTAATCCGAACCCGCTTGAATGGTCACGCGGTAGTTCTTGCCATACATGCTGAAATCATTCACATACATCGACGCCAAGTTACCTTGAAGTGTGGTGAAGATTTCAGACAGTGGAATGCCTAGTTGCTTGGCTTTCTCACGGTCAATGTCTACATAGAAATGCGGCACGTTCGCGCGGAATGTACTGAAGGTACGGGCAATTTCAGGCTGCTCATTCGCTTTCACCATCAATTGCTGCATCAACATGGCAAGATCACTTCGGCTACGGCCTAAGGTGTCTTCCAACACAAACTCGAAGCCCGATGCAGCGCCCATCCCAGGCACGGCTGGCGGCCCCATCGCAAACACAATCGCTTCCGGCAATTGCATTGCCGCTGCGCCGTTAATGCGGTTGGTGATGGAGAACGCATCATGCTCGCCCTCAAGCGCCTGACGGGTTTCCCAGTCTTTTAGCTTGATGAACATCGACGCACCGTTTGATGCGGCAGCCCCCGTTAGGAAGGCAAAGCCATTCGCAACGGTTGCGCCGTCAACACCCGGTTCATTCTTCACGATTTGCGTCAGCTTGCGTGTCACTTCTTCCGTGCGCGACAAAGAAGCAGCATCTGGCAACTGAATGTTGACCAAAAGGACGCCTTTATCTTCTTGCGGAACAAAGCCGGTTGATGTGGTTTTCGCGAAGTAACCTGCCGCGCCCACAGCAACAACAAACAAAGTCCCTAACACCACGGTTTTGCGAACAAGGAAGCCCGCAACCGCGCCGTATTTGTTCGTCACTTTTTCCAACCCACGGTTGAATTTAGTAAACCAACGCGCATGGTTGTCTTCGCCTTGTTTCAACACAAGGGAACACAATGCTGGCGACAACGTTAAGGCGTTGATCGACGAAATCAGAACCGAGATACAAATGGTCAGTGCGAACTGACGGTACATGATGCCTGTGATACCCGGCAGCATTGCAACAGGCAAGAACACCGCTAACAACACCAAGGTCGACGTGATGATTGGCCCGGTCACTTCCTTCATTGCAATCAAAGTAGCTTGTCGCGGTGTCAGGCTTGGGTCTTTCGACATGTTGGTATCAACGTTCTCGATCACCAAGATGGCGTCATCCACCACGATACCGATGGCGAGTATCAAACCAAACAATGTCACCGTGTTCACGGTAAACCCAGCGGCAAGCATGATCGCAAACGTGCCCACCAGCGAAACAGGGATCGCGATAACTGGAATCAAGGTCGAACGGAAACTGCCCAAGAACAAGTAAGTCACAGCGATAACCAAGAGCACGGCTTCAATCAAGGTTTTCACAACGCCTTTGATGGATTCCGCAACGAACAAGGTCGTGTCGTAACTGGCTTCATACGCCATGCCTTTCGGGAAGTTCTGAGAAAGATCTTCCAATCTCTCCATGATAAGACCGCCACTTTCCAACGCATTCGCGTCAGATTGGAGGTTCAAAATCACGATTGATGCTGGGCGATCGCGGTATTTACCGTTACCCGAGTAGAATTTACGGCCGAGAGAGACGTCAGCTACGTCTTTCAAATACACCATGCTGCCGTCGGTATTTGCACGCACAACCACTTGCTCGAATTCTTCCACAGAACCAAGTCGACCCTGCGTCACGAGTTTGAACGTCATTTCCTGCGCGTCATTAAACGGTGGCGCGCCGATATCACCCGCCGCCACTTGGACGTTTTGCTCCGCAAGCACAGAGCGAATGTCCGACGTGGTAATACCAAGGTTGGCCATTTTCTCTGGGTTCAACCATACACGCATGGCGTATTCACCACCGCCCACCACGTTCACTTCACTGATGCCTTTTACACGCGCCAGTTGGTCTTTTACGTTGAGGTTGATGTAGTTAACCAGAAATTGGTCATCATACTTGCCTTCTGGTGAGTAAAAGTTCAACACCATCAACAAGTCGGGAGAACGTTTTTTCACCGTCACGCCAACTTGGCGAACTTCTGGCGGCAGTTTAGATTCAATCTGCGCCACGCGGTTCTGCACGTTCACCTGCGCCATGTCAGGGTCAGTACCGATGTCGAACGTTACGTTCAAGCTGTATGAACCGTCATTCGCACTTTTAGAGGACATGTAGATCATGTTCTCGACACCGTTGACTGACGTTTCAATCGGGTCAGCAATGGCCTGCTCTACCACCTCAGCACTTGCACCCGAGTAAATGGCAGACACGTTAACGGAAGGAGGACTGATCCTTGGGTACTCTGCGACGGGCAAGTTGAGCAATGCGATTGCCCCTGCCAGCGTCAGAATAATCGAAATCACCAGCGCGAATTTTGGGCGCTGGATAAAAAATCGGCTCAACATCGTCGATTATGCTCCCTGATCTTGGAGACGCACAGTCATGCCGTTTCGAACACGTTGCAGACCTTTCACCAACACTTGTTCTTCTGTCTGCAAGCCGTCTTTGACGATCACACCTTCATCGGTTTGCACACCTAATACCACGTTACGACGTTCAACAATGTTCCCATCTTTCAGCACCATGACGTAATCCCCTTCCAGATCGGTTTGCACCGACATACGCGGGATAACAATGCTAGGGGTGGCTTTCTTGTCACGCACTTCTACTTCCACATATTGGCCAGGCAACAAGCGGAATTCAGGGTTAGGGAAACTCGCGCGTAGCGCAATGGTGCCCGTTTTCAGATCAATACGGTTACCGATGTAATCAATGTGACCAGCGTGCTTATAGTCATGCCCTTTGCCTAGACTGAGGAAGACTTCCGCATTGCCGCTGCGGCCTTCGCCACTGCCCGAGATCAAATCTGCGCCCATGTTTAAGCGCTGTTTCTCACTCATCGAGAAAGCCGCTTGCATTGGGTCAAGGCTAACGATGGTCGTCAGCACACCGGTTGATGGGGAAACCAAATCACCAATGCTGGCATTGCTTTCACTGATACGGCCGGTAAAAGGTGCAACTATTTCGGTATGGGCCATATCAACTTCAGCGCCTTTCAACTGCGCTTCCGCAGACTTTAACGCCGCTTCCGCCTGCAGTTTCACTGCGGTCAATCGGTCAAATTCAGATTGGCTAATGCCACCTTTAGGCAAGAGGTCTTTTCCGCGTTCCCAATCCAAATTTGTATTGGTCACACCCGCTTTTGCCTGCGCCACAGCCGCATTTGCACTCGCCACTTTGGCTTCATACAAAGAAGGATCGATTTGATAGAGTTTTTGTCCTTGGAAAACCAACTCACCTTCTTTGAAAAAACGTTCTTTCAGGTAACCAGACACCTGCGGAACAATGCTGACATCTTCAACGGCCTGCGTACGCCCAACGAAGGTTTGGCGCGGTTGATAATCAATAACTTGTGCAACTTCGACCGTCACCAGAGGGACGAACCCGCCGCCCTGTTGTGCCTCTTTACCGCCGCAACCAACCAATAGCGTTGCGCTAATGAGCGCAGGAAGCAGTAACTTCCGGTTGACCATTTTTCTCTCCTTTTCCTTAACATTTCCCTCAAAGGGGATGAATGTGAAGGTTTACTGATTACTTTATAAAAACGCATTCGACCTGAGGCCACGTTATGTGCTTCAAGTCATTGTTTAGCCGACATTCTTCAAGGCCAAGCGTGCACATGATTGCACATATTGATAACAAACAAATAAGGAATGTTAGAAAATACGGCCATGACAGCAGAAGTATGACAAGCGATCCTTTCTGTTAGCTGTACAGGCCAACAAAAAGCGCAAAAGAATCAGTAACAAAATAAGGGGAAGATGTGACGAAATGTGTCAAAAGGAGACACATGGCGACCCGCACGTCGCCATGCTGAAAAGGCAGTGTTTTATGACACCAGCGATGCCATGGTGGTTTTCAATGCGTTGTTCAATGTTTCATCTTTCAACGAACCTGTTTCCATATCAAAGTTATCATAGAAAGACGGCACTGAAAGGCTCGCTGTTACGTCGGCTGCAAAGTGCGGTGCTGAGGTGGTTGCCGCGGCCAATACATTGCGCGCACCACCTGGGCCAGGGGACGTTGACAGCAAAACTGTCTTTTTGCCTTGGAAGACTTTTTGATTAATGCGTGATGCCCAATCAAACAGGTTTTTATAGGCCGCAGAATATGAACCGTTGTGTTCAGCGAAGGAAATCACCAGCGCATCGGCCTGACCAATTTTCTCGAAAAAGGCTTTGGCTTTATCAGGCTGGCCCAATGTTTTTTCCAGATCAACGCTGAACAGCGGTAATTCGTAGTCATTCAGGTCGAGCACTTCCGTTTCTGCGCCATCAACCAGACTTGCTGCATAGGTTACCAATTGTCTATTGATGGATTCCGTGCTGCTCGAAGCTGCAAACGCCAATACTTTCATTTTCTCTCCTTGAAGATCTATAGGTGATGCCTAACAATTATCCGTGCCAGCATAACACTCCCATCGCGCCATGCCAGCACCGGTACTCAGTCAGTTGTTTTTATGGTGTTTTTGTCAAAAAATCACACATCGTCATTTTGCATCTTTTTCATTTCAAATCGCCCTCATAAAATAAAAAGCCTTTGTTTATAGACATATAACCGCACACATCCACACTTTAGAAATAAACGTCTCATTAATGAGCCAATACTTAACTACACTTTTCAATGACTAAACAGCAACTTCCTAATAATTCGAACTCACAATCAAAGGACACGGTTGTCGTTATGAAGACATTGCTCAGGTGTATAAGCGCCATCTTTTTTCTTTTTTTCTTTGCATCTAGCATCGCGTTGGCGAAGCCTGTGTCGGGGTCACACTTAAAAGTGTTCATTCCCAGCCTGCCTTATATCTATATTTCCCATTCCATCAATGCTGCGCTTCTTCGCCCTGCAAATAACGCACAAGGGTGGGAATATGACATGGCAACCAGCCACAGCGTCATTGATGAACGCACCTATGAATTCACACTAAGAAAAGGTGTTAAATTCCAAGATGGCACACCGTTTAATGCAGATGCTGTGCTGTTAAATATGGAGTACTTTAAGAAAGCGCCTTTTCTCTTCACCAAAATAGACACGGTATTTGATCGCGCTGAGAAAATTGATGACTACACAGTGCGTTTTCATTTAACGCAGAAATACGGGCAATTTCTTAACGATGCCATTTGGATTCAATTTTATACCCGTACGTATTTAGAAAAATTCGGCTGGAACGGCAAAGCGACGTGCCCGAATTTGGCAGAGCCTGGCCCGTATGGCCTTGGCCCTTACATCCTCAAAGAAGGATACATTGAAGGCGATCGCCAGACCCCAAATGCTGTGCTTGAAGCCAATCCAAACTATTGGAACCCCGACTATCCGAAAATTGAAAAGGTCACCGTCTACACCGAACTCGACAGCAAGGTAGCGCTAGAAAGAGCAATAGACAGAGATGGCGAGTTAGATATCATGCCGATCCCTGTGTCTGAGAAGCGCCGCGTCAATCAATCGCTCTACGCTAAATTGGTGACCGCACCATCAACCGATAACATCGCCATTCACATCAACATGATCACGGGCAACAAACGCCTTCAAGACAAAGCGGTCCGCGTTGCCCTGAACAAAGCCATCGACCAACGCCGTTTACTCAGCAAATATTATGACGGTGAAGGGCAAGTCAAACCGACCCTCGCTGCCCCGCTCTACCCCGGCGTCGATAAGGTGGTCAAAAAACTCAAGGCTTATTCAGACGTTGAAGACCCAAAAGCCATTCGTGATCAACTCAAGCGCACCCTCGATGGGTTAGTGCTGAACGTTTATACACAAGACAGATACATGCACATTTGGAAAGGCATCGACCGAGACCTTCGCAAAGTTGGTGTAAAGCTCAAGTTCGATATTACAACCAGTGAAAAGGATGTGTTCGGGCAATTGCTCAGTACCAATGCAGGCAAGAACACTAAGCAATGGGATTTACTCGCGTGGGGAGATGACGATTGGTACTACAACCACCCTTGGTCAGCATTCCTCGTCTATCGTACCCACAACTACTGGAGCACCATTTCACCGGATCCTCAGCTCGATGGTTATGTGGAGGAGATGTTCCGTGAGTCTGTCGGCACGTCCGCTTTCGACAACGTCTCTGAAAAGATCATGTACCACGTCTATGACAACGGATACATGCTGTTTGTGCCCACACCTAATAAGGTGTTAGCCGTCAACAAACACGTCACCTATTCCCCTTACCGCATGGCAAACATGCCGCTTTGGGAAATAGAGGTGTCCGATGAACACTGGTCTGTTCGCTAGAAAGCGCTAGAACATCCGTATGTCACCGCGGGTAAATCCATTTAGGGGAACGCTTTTCGTTTCCAACTTGATGAGAAAGAAGGGTTAACCATGTTTGGAAAGTTAAGAACAAAACTGCTGCTTATCTTCCTTTTCATCGGGGGCGTGCCGATCATGGTCGTCGGTTATGCTGCTCTCGCCAAATCCAGTGAAGCCATGCAAAGCCAAGCCTTTGCACAGCTCGTCAGCATGCGAGAAGTCAAGAAAACACAAATTGAAGCCTACATCGAGCGCGCCTATGACGATATTAAAATTCTGGCAGGCAGTGAAGACACCAAGCAAATTCAAAAACTGCTTCAGTTCTATGCCGTCGATGAAGAGATTGGCGACAATGACCCGTTCAACACCGACACCTATGAGTACGATGAAATTTGGAGTTCCCAAGGTAGCACGCTGAGTGACTACGTGAATGTTTATGGCTATTCCGATGTATTTATTATTCAAGCCAATAGCGGCCATGTGGTGTTCTCCGCGAACCGTAACAGCGACCTTGGCGCGAACCTGAATACGGGCACACTGAAGAACAGCCCTCTCGCCTCTTTGTTCCGAAAAGTGCTCGCATCAAAAGAAACACATGTTCAAGATTACCAGCGCTACGCGCCACAAAACGACGCCCCCACCGCCTTCATAGGTCGCCCTATTGTTGATTTAAGCGGCAACACACTGGCCGTCGCCGTGCTTCAACTCTCTGTCGATGAAATAAACAAGATCATGCTTCAACGCACCGGAATGGGAGAATCCGGCGAAACCTATTTGGTCGGGCCCGACTACTTGATGCGCTCAGACTCTCACCTCGCTGATAACAGCCACTCTGTTTTAGCGTCATTTGCCAATCCAGAAGTAGGTAACATTAAAACCGTTGCTACACGCAATGCCTTAGCCGGTCTTTCTGCTTATGAAGTGGTTAGCGATTATCGAGATATCCCTGTGTTGTCAGCCTATACGTCGATTCCCTTTGGCGACACATCGTGGGCGCTCATCGCAGAGATCGATGAATCCGAAGCCTTTGGTACCATCATCTCGTTAAAATGGTTGCTTGGGTTTATTCTGGTTAGCGGCGTCGTGCTCATCACGGTGATAGCAACTGTCTTTACGCAATCTGTGACGCGTCCTATTATCGAACTTACCAAGAAGCTCGAAACCGTCGCCCTGAATGGCGATTTCTCGGCACGTGTAGAAGTAAAAAGCCAAGACGAAATTGGTCAATCTGCCGATGCATTCAACAGCTTTATGCAAAGCACCCAACAAGCATTGTCTGAAATTAATAAAGTCATGGAAGGCCTTGCGAAAGGAGACTTTAGCAACCGCATTGAAGCCGATTTTCAAGGCGATCTGCTGTCGATTAAAGAAGCGACCAATACGTCTTTGGAAAACGTTGAGAATTCAGAAAACCTTCGCGCGGAAATGGAGAAAAACGCCAAGTTACGTGCAGAGGAAAATGTGCGCGTTCGACAGGCACTCGACAACGTGTCTACTAACACCATGATTGCGGATAAAGACTACAACATCATCTACCTAAACCGCACCGCGCATGCGTTAATGGAAAACGCGAAAGATGATTTCGCCACACTGGTTCCTCGCTTTAACCCAGACAAAATTCTGGGTCAGAATATCGACTTCTTCCATAAAAACCCGGCACATCAACGCAATATCTTGGATCAACTCGAAGGAACACATCATATTGAATTGCCTGTAGGCACACGCACAATGGCCATTGCAGCCAATGCGATCATCGACGATGACGGTCAACGCATTGGTACCGTCATCGAGTGGACAGATCGCACCGCAGAAGTGGCGATTGAACGTGAGATTGACGGCATGGTAGACGCGGCCAGCCGTGGCGATTTTACCAAACAACTCTCGTTGCAGGACAAGCAAGGCTTCTTCCTTAACCTCGCACAAGGTTTAAATAACCTCACATCAAACACAGACACAGCCTTGGCTGACATGCAGCGGATCCTTGGCTCGATCGCAAGCGGCAATCTTACCGAGCGCATTGAACAAAGCTACACAGGACGATTTGGTCAGCTAAAAATCGACACCAACTCTACCATCGATAAACTGACCCAAGTGATCAGCAACATCAGGCAAGCCTCGAGCACCATTTCAAGTTCATCGAATGAAATCGCTTCAGGTAACCGAGACCTTAGCCAACGTACGGAAGACCAAGCAACCTCGCTGCAAGAAACGGCGGCCAGCATGGAAAACATGACAGAGACCGTCAAGCAAAGCGCAGAGAATGCCAAAGTTGCGAACAAGCTGAGTGAGGAGGCCCGTCTAAAAGCCCGTGAAGGCGGTAATGTCGTAATGCGCACCATCTCGGCGATGGATCAAATTAGTGGTGCGAGTAATAAGATTTCAGACATCATTGGCGTGATCGATGAAATCGCTTTCCAAACCAATCTACTCGCGCTTAATGCCGCCGTTGAGGCTGCACGTGCAGGGGAACAGGGCCGAGGTTTTGCGGTTGTCGCAGGTGAAGTGCGCAGCCTCGCGCAACGTTCAGCGGAAGCGGCAAAGGAAATCAAAGAACTGATCCGTGATACCAACAAGAAGGTCGAAGACGGTGCGGAATTGGTGATTGAATCTGGCGATACTTTGCAAGAGATCGTCAATATGGTGGAAGAAGTCGGTATCAAAATGGCGGAGATTAGTGATGCAGCACAAGATCAAAGCTCAGGCATTGAGCAAGTAAACATTGCCATTGCCAGAATGGACACCATGACGCAACAAAACGCAGCCTTGGTTGAACAAGCTGCCACCGCGGGTGAAAGCATGCTCTCGCAAGCGCAGGACATGAATGTGATGATGGAATTCTTTACCGTCACACAAGTCGACGAAGAAATTAAAACACCAATTTTTAAGCGAAAAGCGAAGCCACAGAGAAAACTGGAGACAAGACCTAAACCGCTCGTTGACGATAATGACGTTGAGTGGGATGAGTTTTAAAACGGTGCGCTTATACAAAACAACAGAGGGAGCATGATGCTCCCTCTGTTGTTTTGTAGAATCACTGGCTCACTGTAGCAAGTGACGGCGTCACTCTATGTGTTTCTGTTCTACGCTGTCGCTTGATATGACGCCACATCAATGGAATGACAATGGATGCCAACACAATGTTTGAGAGTGGCATCGCCAGCCAAACACCTTGCAACCCGAACAGTTTCGGCATGATCGCCAGAAATGGAAACTGAACCAACATGTTTGCCACGGAAATACTCAACGATGTCCCGCCCTTTCCAACGGAAAGAAAGTACATCGATGCCAAAATGATCAGGCCATCGAGATACATCGCTGATAGGTGCAAACGAATACCCAAGGTGGCTTCGTCCACCAACGCCGGATCGCCCGTGGTGAACCAACCAATAACGTGTTCAGGAAACGCATTCAGTACCCCTAGCCACAGCAGCCCCGCCCCCAAAGACACCATGGTGGCTAGTTTCGCGACTTTCGCGATATTCGAGAATTGACGCGCACCGTGATAGAAACTCACTTGTGGTTGCATACCTTCAGCAATGCCTTCAGCAACCACGTAATACAAGGTCATTAAATAGCCAACAATGGCGAATGACGCGATGCTGATTGGCGAGCCGTATTCCACAAATAAGCGGTTGTGAAACGCCACTAGCACGCCGTAGTACAAATACATCACGAGGGACGACACGCCCATTGCTACGCTTTTTCTTGCATCACTCAGGCTAAATTGCAGCTGATGAGAAAAAACCGACAAATAAGAGTGACGTGACAACAGGTACACAAACGCCATGGCGACTGTGGTGAGCTGTGCAATCACGGTTGCCCATGCCGCACCGGCTAACCCCCAATGCAGTACGCCGATAAACAGGTAATCGAGTACGATGTTCGTTAACGCACCTACCACCATCATGGCCGTTGCGACGATCGGACTATCATCATTTCGGATAAGAAACGGCAAAGCACCTGACGCGACTGTCGCCATCGCGCACAGTGAAAAGACACGGATGTAATCCGCTGCGTATGCTTGCGTCATGCCTTGCGCCCCCTGCAAACCGATCAGGGGGTCACCCAGGAATGCCAGGTAGAGAGACGCCAACACGCCAAACACGATGATCAGCATGAGACCAGTAAACATGGCGGTTCGCGCGGCAGGGATCTTTTCCTCACCACGGTAAATGGAAACTAGGCTACCTGAACCCATGCCAATGAGAAGACCCAATCCGCTCACGAGCGCAATCACGGGCCACGCAATATTGATGGCCGCCAAACCCTCTGCGCCAATGTAGTGGCCAACAAAAACGCCATCAACCAATTGATAGAGGCCGTTCACAATCATTGCTGCAATCGCTGGAATGGTATATCGCCAGAAAGTGCGACTGATCGAACCGTTGTGTTCTAAAGAAGAAGTATGCATAAAAGTTTCATCAAAAAAGGAGGCGGCTATTATCTCGTTTAAACCGATAGGATAAAGTTACAATCCATCCGAAAATGAGATAGATTAAGTCATTGTCTTATTGTGATTTATACCTTTAGGTTACTGTGATGAACTGGACGCTCGATCAATTAAAGGCCTTTGTTGAAGCGGCTGAATGTGGATCTTTTTCTGCCGCAGCAAGGCGACTAGGCAAAGCGCAATCTCGCGTCAGTACTGCCATTTCTAACCTTGAAGTGGATTTAGGGTTTGAGTTGTTTGACCGCAGCGCTAAGTTACCCGTGCTGACTGACGCCGGAAAAGAAATGTTGGTGGATGCGAAAGCCATTTTGCAACAATGCCAGCGCATGAACTCGCGCGCAATGGCGGTGACCGAAGGCGACCCTGTCTCTTTCAACGTCGCCATGGATGAAGCGGTACCGATTCAAACCTTTGAAACCTTATTTGTCATGCTGGCCGATAATTTCCCAAACTTGAAGCTCACCATACTCAATGGCTCGCAAGATGACATTGCAACGTGGGTGAATGAAGGCCGCGCCGACATTGGTTTCATCTTCCGCATGAAACCGTTGTCAGAATCGTTAGATTGGTATGATTTGGCTACGATCAAACAAGTCATGATCGCCCCGTGTGACCACCCATTGAGTCTCATTGAACACCCGCATGAAGACGATTTGATCACGTATCGACAGCTCGCCATTCGAGATCGGTTAGGGTATTCGCAAGAGCAACCTATTTCGCCGCGCTATTGGCACGTTGATAGCTACTTTTACATCATTAACTTGGTCATGCGAGGTGTTGGCTGGGCGTTTGTTCCCGAGCACATTGCAAAGCATGAGTGGCACCATGGCCAAGTGAAAATCATTTCTACACAAGAGTTGTCCAGTCCACCGATTTACACGCTGAGCGTTATCAAACGTAAAGCACGCGGCTGGGACAAAGTCATGACATGGCTCGATACGACTTTGTTTTCTCTGTTCCCTTCCCAGCGATAACAAAGCGCCTCGTCAGAAAAGAAAAAACGCCCATAACGGGCGTTTTTTGTGTTGAGTTGTGCCGTGGGAGAATCTCTCGCAGCTAGCCCTTCATGGCTTATTCATCATCGTACGGTTCAATCGCCGTACCTTCGATCAAATAACCCGCTTGAGCAAGTTCATGAGAAACCGTATGGGTTTTCAACGTGCCTATCACATAGACCACATCCCAAAGCTCATGAACAGGTGCACCTTCTTCAAATTTCACATACACAATTTGGTTCGGTGGCGGCGGTGGCACGTGAATACACGCCCCGAAAAATGGCACTAGCAAGAACTCCGTAACCTTATCTGCATCCCCTTCGAGTGGGATAACAAACCCAGGGATCTTCACTTGGCTGTTGTTCAACTCAGGACGCACTGCACCGTACAAACTTTGTTGCGGTTCTGGATTATTATGGTCAATCGCAGGCATGCCACGATCATCAAATTGATTTCTTTCTTGTTCTGGCACCAGATCAATCCAATCCAGCGTTAGCACGTCTTCATTGTTTGCTTGGGCAAGCAAAGGGAAACACGCAACCAGTATTAATATCCATTTTTTCATTCAATTAGATCCGAATTGTCATTCCATCAGAAAGTGATTGTTTGTAAGCACGCAGTGCGGGTAACACACCAACGAGAAAACCTGCGCTAAGCACAATGCCCATCAACATCCATTCGTGCAGACTCAGCCAAGAGGCTGACAGTTGTAACCCGTAGTGGGAAAGCACAAACGGAGAGGCAATAGCCAAGACACCATATAACGTCACCACACCCAAAGCGATACCTAAGGCTGTTAGTAAGAGCGCTTCGCTGATCAACAAAATAAAGATGTGTGATGGACACGCACCCATTGCTCGTAAGATTGCCATCTCACGACGGCGTTCATTCAAGCTAGTCAGTAGGCTCGATAACATCCCCATTAAGCCTGCAATAACAACAAATCCTGACACCACCAGCAATGCTTGTTCTGCCACCGACATCAAGCTCCAAAGTTCATGCAGAGCGATACCCGGCATAATGGCGGTCAGCGGTTCTTTGGTGTATTCGTTGATGCTACGTTGTAAGGCAAAGGTTTGGATACGGCTTTTCAGCCCAACAAATAGTGCCGTAATTTGATCGGATTGAAGTGTTTCAATATCAATATCTTCCGCGGAAATACCCGGGCCTAACTGTGCACCACTTTCCCACCCAATATGGATAGCTTCGATAGCAGGCAAAGACACATGCACACTGCGATCAACGGGCGTTCCTGTCGGCGCAAGGATACCCGTGACGGTGAAAGGAAGATTATCATGGCGACTGAATTTTTTATCCGCCAAGCCATGCGCAATCACAATGTTGTCGCCGAGCGAATAGCCAAGCTTTTGCGCCACTTCCGCACCAACAACCGTATCAAACAACCCTTCAAACGGTTTCCCTTCACGGAAGGTGAGCGCTTGTTTCTGGCCAAAACGATAATGTTTGAAGTAGTCATCCGTGGTGCCAACCACACGAAAACCACGATGCGAATCCCCTAGCGTAATCGGAATGCTCCACTTAACGGCGGGGTTGGCGCGGATGTCTTCAACACTTTTCCAATCAATATTGTTGGTGGCATTGCCAATTCGGAAGACAGAATACAGCAGCAGATTCACTTGTCCTGAACGCGCACCCACGATCAAATCGGTGCCAGAAATGGTATTCGCGAAGCTGTCCTTCGCTTGCGTTCGAACACGCTCAACACCGAGTAACAACACCACGGAAATGGCCACTGTGAGTACGGTTAGTAGCGCCGTTGCCTTACGGTTTTTCAGGCTTTGTAAGGCGAGTTTAAAAATGGTCATACGCCCTCCGCTTGCGTTGCAGTACCTGAATGACTGGCTCCATTGATGTCGGTAAGCGATACCGAACGATCAAAATGCGATTCTAAGGTGTGATCATGGCTCACAAACAGCAAGCTAGACCCAGCATGCTCACATTCTTTCATCAGCAACGCGATAAACGCATTTCGGCTATCAAAATCAAGGGCGGAGGTGGGTTCATCGGCCAAAAGCAAGGCAGGCTTGCCAATCAATGCACGCGCAGCCGCTACACGTTGTTGTTGCCCAATACTTAACGCGGTGACAGGCTTGATTAAACAGCTTTCAGGTAGATCAAGCGCCAGTAGAAGACGTTTAGCTTCTTGCATTAAATCGCCTGACACGCGCTGCTTACGTAAAGAGGAAAAACGGCAAGGCAGGAGAACGTTGTCCAATACCGACAGATAAGGAAGCAAATTAAACTGCTGAAAAATATAACCAATGTTGTCGGCACGAAACACATCACGCTGACTGCCTTTTAAAGCGGTCAGTTCAGTATCACAGAGCTGCAGCGACCCCGATGATGCGAGATTAATACCAGCAATTAAGCTTAATAACGTGGATTTACCGCTTCCACTTGCGCCCTTCAAAAACACTTTTTCACCCTGCTCTACGGAAAAAGCAGGAATATCAATTTGCCAATCTGGCTGGCCTTCCCAGCGAAAACGCACGTTCTCAAGTTTTAATATCGACATGTGGTAAAGACCCTCATAGAGAGGGTCTACTCCTTGTTTTTCTTTTATGTCTGACTGTATCGCCGCTTAAAATTTAAAGGTGTTTGATGATGCTGTCATGTCTGCAGCTGTAACCCCACTGTCTGTCAGTGATTGAACCTTGATTTGTTCAGTCTGCGGGAAAGCCTTAAACCAGCTAGTGCTTACAGATTTGAGGTTCTCTGGGTTATCACAGTGGAACGTGTACTGCACGTTGAACTCACCGTGCCCATCTTCACCCTCATGATCATGGTGGTCGTGGTGGTCGTGGTGGTCATGGCCTTTGTGATCATCATGACCGTGGTCGTCATGGCCTTTGTGATCATCGTGACCATGGTCGTCATGGCCTTTGTGATCATCATGACCGTGGTCGTCATGGCCTTTGTGATCATCATGACCGTGGTCGTCATGGCCTTTGTGATCATCGTGACCGTGGTCGTCATGGCCTTTGTGATCATCATGACCGTGGTCGTCATGATCATCTTCCTTCGATGCGGCCAACGTGTGGCTGATGTTTTTTTCTTCTAGCGAACAATTTGCGCCACTGTTTACCGCAAACAAAGCATTGGCATCTGCTAAGGCAATAAGCGCTGAATTCAGTGCCGTTGTTTGTTCGTCATTCTTTGGGGCATGTTCAAAACCCACAACGTCGCTGCCAGGCGCGGCAATTTCGACAAGCAGATCATTGCCGTCTTGAGCAATAACCCACTCAACCAAACCGTGTTGATGAGCGCTATGCTGGCGGAACTCTGCTGATTCAGCAAAAGCAGTTGAGGATAGGCACAAAGCCACGGCGCTAAGAGTAAATAAAGGGGTAGTACGCATAATTTCTCCAAAATAAATCGATATAACTCTAGATAACATTGAGGAGATTGCGCGGTGGTGAGCGCGCTTTTGCGGTGATGGAAACAATTAGCGGTAAAGAAACCAGAAACGTGCTTTCACCTGACTCGACAAGCCAAGTCACGGGCGTGGGTAAATCATGACCAAGCACCGCTGGCGAACCTAACACGCAGATGGTGCAATGCGCATCCGTTTTTAACTCATGATGATGCGAACCTTTATGTTCAGCAACCAACAAACCTTGCCATCCCAATAAGACAACAAGAATCAGTGGTAATCCTCTACGAAACAAAAGCAGCATGACATCACAGGTATATCGGCATGTAATGTTATAATATAACACTCCATATCCGTCTTGCCTATGCGCGATTTTGTTTGCCAAGGCCTTGTTCAGACGAATAAAACGCCATTTATCGACAAAAAAACAATATCGCCCTAAAACGCTATAAGCCTCATCATTCGATGAGGCTTATAGCATTCAATACTGCGACAAATCGCAGCGCGATTTATCCCAAAACGAAAAAAGCCCCGTCTTTCGACGAGGCGTCTAAATCTGGCTCCCCCTGTGAGACTTGACGGGGCCGCCTAGGCTTGCGACAAAATCGCAGCGCGATTTATCCCAAACGAAAAAAGCCCCGTCTTTCGACGAGACTTCTAAATTTGGCTCCCCCTGCGAGACTTGACGGGGCCGCCTAGGCTTGCGACAAAATCGCAGCGCGATTTATCCCAAACGAAAAAAGCCCCGTCTTTCGACGAGGCTTCTAAATTTGGCTCCCCCTGCAAGACTTGAACTTGCGACATACGGATTAACAGTCCGCCGTTCTACCGACTGAACTAAGGGGGAATTGTTTACTCAGGATTTCGCTTTCTTAAAGATTGCTTTCTCGTGAGAACGAGGTCGATATTAGGCAAAGGGCCGAGAGCATGCAAGCACTAATTTGCATTCCGACCCAAAAATCCTATCAAGTGGCGAATTGATGAGCTATTTCACGCGATTAGCATGGATTTCACTCAATCAAACTTACTGCCCGGACAGAATTTGCGCCATCGCCCACGTCGTGTTTCTTGCGCTGTGGCCAAGACTTGGGTGTGTTTTCTCATCATTCAGGTGCTTAACCATATTTTCAACGTGAAAGTAATGAATCGGATCAGGATTATCAATCATCGAGGTCTGGTTCTCTTTGCCTTCTAGCACGAAAGGCACGTCTCCAAACACCGAACACACGATGCGTCCTTCACTGCCCACAATCTCTACCCTGTCTTCACGCGAGGCCGCGCCAAAATTCCAATAGCCCGATCCCATGACACCGCTATCAAACAAAAAACTGCCCGAAACCGCGTCTTCCGCTTCGTAGTAACCCTGTTGATTACTGCAAATGCCCTTCGCTTGACGAATATCTCCAAACCAACGTTGAAACAGATTCAAACCGTGGCTGGCAAGATCAACAAAATACCCCCCACCAGCTTGTGCGGGATTAACGCGCCAGTTTGCTTTTCCAGCCACATCGTCTGGATTTGGCTGACGGTGGTACGTCCAATGGATATGACGCACTTTTCCGATCATGCCTTGATCAATCCAATCTTTCACCGCATTAAAGCGCGGTAAAGACCGACGGTAATACGCGACAAATATCGGCTGCTTTGCTGCTTCAAACGCGGCAATCATGGCATCGCATTCTTCAACGCTAACGGCCATAGGCTTTTCCACCACGCAGGGCTTACCCGCACTTGCGACCATCAGGGCATATTCCAAATGACTATCCGGCGGTGTCGCCACGTAAATCGCATCAATGTTTGGGTCATTGATCAGCGCACTCGCGTCCGTGGTGTAGCGTCTAACACCATGTCGCGCGGCATAGTCTTTTACCTTTTCTTCAGCGCGCCCCATGACACATTCAAGCGATGAATGCTCAACCTGCCAAAATGCAGGGCCGCTTTTGCGTTCCGTGACGCTGCCACAGCCAATCATGCCCCAGCGAATGTGTTTGTGTTCCATTTGTTCCCCTCAATTGTTGCAATATTTCTCACTAATGATCATATATCCGCCTTTTAGGCCTTGCTAACGTGATCTCGATGAGTGATGCATAAAACGATGACGCCATTGTCTCTATATTGAGAACATAAATATTTAAGTAATTCCTTATACTCATCGGGTCGTAGTTTCATTTTCGACTGACAAACAGTCAGCGCTGTGCAGGGATTTGCACGTCCGTATGAGCGGAAGCGATAAACATGGATTTGGAAAATGAAAAGTTAATCCAAGTATTCATTTATCGAGGTTGTTGATGTCGTACTCACCCAACCGCAATAAAGTTATCCTGCAATCAATAGTACAATTTTTTGTTCTTGCAGTGCTCGTATCGCTACCTATTTTAATTGTTCGTACCGATGTCCTTATCCTAAAAAATGGATTATCCGAGCGTTCACTTACAGAATACAGTGAGCAGATTCTGCTCGCCGCGACAGTGTATTGCTATTTATTTGTCGCTTATGCTCAGCCCGCATGCCGGCGGTTTATGGCTCTGGTGTCTGGCTTTTTTGCCGTACTGCTCATTCGTGAACTCGATTTGTTCTTTGATGAAGCCATCTCTCATGGTTTTTGGGTTTACCCTGCTACTTTCGTTGCTGCCTCTGCATTGATTTATGCACTAAGCAACCGTGAGGAGACCATGAAAGGCTTTAATGCCTTTGTGTCTCACAAAGAGTTTCCTCTGCTCAGTTTTGGGTTGGTGCTACTTTTGGTATTTTCTCGCCTCTTTGGTATGGGTTCGCTCTGGGAAGATGCGCTGGGGGACGGGTATGTTCGCGTGGTCAAAAATATGGTCGAAGAAGGCACAGAGTTGATGGCATATTTCATCATCCTCTATTCTTCTGCACGCTATGTATTGTCCATACACCGTACACAACGCGAATTGCCGCAAGGTGCCAGGCCCTGTGAACAGTGAAGAAGAATAAACCGATAAGAAGCCACCCTTTCGGGTGGTTTTTTTGTGCGTGTTATGTGGTTTACCAACGGTCAGCGCGAACCAAATACAACCAAGTCCCAGATATAGAACGATCAGGTACAACCTCGAATTTTTATACTCACATACCGCACATCGAATTCAGGGAGTGAAGTATGAGTAAGATGTCGATGCTTCCTTTCATCTTCTTCAGCCTTGCTGCGTGTTCGGATGAACCCGTCACTTTAACCTCTGGCGCGTGTCCCTCTGAAAGCAACTATTCCCAAGCGTTTCTGAAAAGTGATTTCTATGCTGGCTGGAAACGGCTGCACAGCAATGGGACAAAACATGCTAACTGCAAGGCCGCCATGCGTTATTTTTCTCGTGGCGTAAACCAAGGCGCCGTGTTTGAGCTCTCAGCGCTCTATCTTGATTATTGTGATGACGGTAGCCACATTTTGCCGCTGGCCAACAGCAGCATTTACACCGGTAAAAAACAAGAGAACGGCATTGATTACGATGAATTCAAGTGGGTGCTTGATCTTGCTCTTTGCGACAGCCCTATTGAACAATATGCCCTTGGCAACATGTTAATCAAAGGGTTCATTACCGACAAAGACATTCAAAAAGGCATTTATTTCCTAAGCCTCTCTGCCCATCAAGAATATGTTCACGCCCAAGTGTCACTGGCGCAAGCATTGGTTCATGAAGGTGAAACGGACGTTGCGGCACTTTGGCTAGAAAAAGCCAAAGTAAACGGTGCACATGTGTTTTCAACGAAGTGAGCGCCAATCGAACATTCATCGACGGCTTGAGGTGGGAATTTGCATGAATTTACACTTTGTTTGCTACTCATTTTCATTCATCACACGTAAAGTTACTTTATTGATGCAAGAAAACAGAGCGATAGATGCAAAACGATCTTCCCCTATTTTTAGCTGGCCCTATTCTTCGAAGAATCACTGCCAATGAAATTTGCCTGTGGGCGATCACATCGCGTCCTTTGGACGCAACCTTTCAGCTTTACGCATCTTCAGACACTTCCCCGTTTTATACATCGCCGTTCGCTGAACAACCGCGGGTTGAGCTTGGGGAGCACTGCCATGTCGTCATGGCGGCCTTTACGGATACGCAAGCCTTTCCAACTAACGTGCCTCTCGAGTACGACATCATCGAGAGTGCGACGTCTTTGCTTCAGGACGTCGAAGGGCTGGTCTACGACAACGAAACGCGCCCTAACTTCGTCATTTCAACGCAAGCGGATTACATCGCACATGGTTCATGCCGTCATCCTCACCACCCTTGTGAAGATGCCCTTGTTGCTTTAGACAATAAAAACAATGGCCTTGATGTCAGTGCGCGCGCTGATCTCCTCATCATGAGTGGTGATCAAATTTATGCTGATGACGTATGCGGACCATTGATGCTAGCCATTCGCCAGACCATCACCTTGCTCGGTATGCGCGATCAAACATTTGAAGATGCACCAATATCAGCATGTAGCGACCTCGCCGACACCTCGATGCTCTATCAACGCGATGCGCTGCTTCCTCGTTCAACCATCAATCATGGCCTATTCAAACGGCTTTTTAAGGCAGAGCCTGAACCAGTTTTCAGCTCCCGCACCACCAATAATCACCTCATCAGTTTTAACGAATTCATCGCGATGTACATGCTGGTTTGGTCGCCGTCCCTATGGGCATTTATCACTTTGCCAGAAAACGATGAATTTCCGTCCTTGACGACAGATGAGCGAAAACGCTGGGACGACGAAAAATCCGAACTCAAGACATTCTGCGCAGGACTTTCACAAGTTCGACGCCTGATGGCCCACATTCCGACCTACATGATTTTTGATGATCATGACATCACAGACGACTTCAACCTGACCGTGGGTTGGGAGCGCGCGATTTACGAATCACCCTTTGCGCACGCCATTATCAATAATGGCATGCTGGGGTATTTCTTTTGTCAGGGTTGGGGGAATAATCCCGCGGCATTTTCATCATCATTTTGGCAAACCATCACGCGGTTTACTGCAACGCCAAACAACGCACATTTGAGTGACGTCATTACGTTGTTCCAGCATTTTGAACAGTGGCATTACACCATTCCGACGTCTCCCAAAGTGGTCGTCATTGATACACGCACACGGCGCTGGCGCTCAGAGTCGAGCAATAACAAGCCGTCAGGCTTGATGGATTGGGAGTCCTTGATGGATTTTCAACAAGACGTGTTTAACAATGATGCCGTTGTTGTTGTATCCCCCGCCCCCATGTTTGGTGTGAAATTCATTGAAACCATGCAGCGCATCGTGACATTTTGCGGTCAACCGCTTGCGACGGATTCCGAAAACTGGATGGCGCATCCGGGCTCCGCCAATGCCCTTTTGAACATCTTCAAACACCCCAAAACACCTAAGAACTTCGTTATTCTGTCTGGCGATGTGCATTACTCATTCGCGTATGACATTCGCCTGCGTTTTCGTAAAGGAAGCCCGAGAATTTGGCAAATTACGGGCAGCGGATTTAGAAACCAATTTCCAGAGCCCTATTTGTCGATTTTCGAGTGGTTTGACCGCAAATTGTTTTGGCCTGAATCGCCCCTAAACGTGTTTACACGCCGCAAACGCATGCGAATCGAACGCCGTTGCCCAGACAATGGCAGCAACCAATTTTTGCTTAATCGAAGTGCGATTGGCGAAGTTCACCTACACGCTGATGGGTCACCATCGCGCATTGGGTTGCTCACAGGCCGAGGGGAGGAAATCGCCTTTTTGCCAAGAGAAGACGAACAAGAAAGCGTGTCCGCAGAGGCTGATCGTCAACACCCTTAACTCAGACAACGCGCTGACGAGCGAGGCAGGCAATACATAAAATTGCCGTGATTCGGCGAGGCAGGATTGACTTGATGACGAGGCTGCGAAATACTCCGCAACCTTAATTTTTGCTACACGCTACAGGTGCCGATATGTCACGCCAACTGCAATACACTTATAAAGGCGAAACCAAAGTCATTACGTTTTCTTATCAACAGCACCGTTCTGCACACGAAGCAGCGGCTGAAGCAGAAGGAATTGATTTGACTGACTTCCTGAAAATGGAGCTTCAGTTGGAAATGGTGGCGGATACTAAAGCGGTACGAAACCACCGTGACAGCTACTTCAACAAGCTAGGTTTTGGCCGTATTCTTCTGCTGAAAAAAGAAGCAGCATCTATCAAAGATAAACGCCAATCTTAAGAAATAACGGCATTCGCCCCTGAAACAACGCCATTGTTTCATCACCTCAAGGTGCAGCCTCAACAAGAATCGAACCCACTGATCTCCCGTTGAATCTGCATCTTGCTGTTATTTGCGTTTATCACGTTTCACTTTCAAGAAAACCTCTCCATCCCTTTTGCCGAATACTAGAATCCTTCTCATTTTCTCCCTATTCTCAGATTAGCGAAGTTATTTCCGCAGACCGAAACGGGTAGAACACGCCAAGGCAATATCGCCTAGCCCAAAGGGCATTGGCAGAATCTTTTAAAGGAGATGTTATGTTAGGCGAAAATCACGCACTGATGTTTGAGTTCCCAGAATACAAAGACAAAATCCATGAAATGAAAATGGCTGACGACGTCTTCGGTGCAAAAGTCGATGAGTACCACGATCTTGACCACAAAATCCGAGGCCTAGAATCTGGCAATGTGCCAACGGACGATGCGACATTCCGCAGTTTGAAAATGCGCCGCGCTCAACTGAAAGACGAGATTTACTCGCAACTCACTCAATAGTGAGTGTTTATCCTTGCACCATTTCCTGATAAATGGTGCAAGTTATTCCTCCTGTCCCCTTGTTCACTTCCCGCTCCCTGTGATTTCTTGCGCCTAAACCCATGAAAAAGGTGGCATCTCTATCTACGCTTAACGAACGTCATTTCGACTTTCTATACAATCGACTCAACAATGATACAAAGTTTGTGCAATGGGTTGGGTACGCTAGATAACCACAAAAACAATAAGTTGATTACACCGTTTATGCGCAAGGAAGTTCTACCAATGTCTACATCTTTTTTCCGTCCGGTTATTCTTGCTGCGCTGATTTTACTCAGTTTTTCTAGTGCAGCCGTTGAAAAAACACGTTCATTTGAAAAAACGCTGAATGGCGTCCAATCGATTCTTTACTCGGTGCCAATAAAGGCCCGCGCGCTGTTATCTGATCTAGAAAAAGTCGAGCTTAATGAGAACCAGCCACTCCCGTTACTCGTCCGTTATTACTTACAAAAAGCCACGGTTGATATTCTACTCAATTCGCCAGAGCAAGCCGTTGTTGCAGCCAACCGCGGGATAGAACTAGCAAAAAGTGACCCACTGCTTAAAGCCGAGCTTTATCGCCTTGAATTGCGATTAAGCCAGGCCTTTATCATGCGCGGTGATGAAACCTCCGCCTTGCAACAGCTCGATGCCCTGCTCGCTAATTCTGAAACCTTGAGCGACCCATCGGTAACCGCAGAAATACTTCTGGTAAAAGGTCAGGCTTATAAAGCGCAAAACGAGTACGACGTTTCAATGGCCGCATTAATGAGCTCGCTCGATGCCGCCAAGGAAACGGACAATGACATGCTGATTGAGCGCATCGCATCAAACCTTGGTAGCGTGCTTGTGCAACTCAACGGGTTCGATAAAGCCTCCGTGTTGCTTGATCAGTCATACCAATTCTTCCGCTCCAGAAAGATGTCGTTTAACCAACTTCTAGTCAAACTCGACATGGCAGAGCTTGCGAGAAAGCGAGGTGATAACAAGAAAGCGCTGATCGAATACAAACAGGCACTTCAAATCGCCCAAGTATTAGGAGATGGCTCTCACCGCTTTCGCATTAACCTGCAAATTGCCGACCTCTTGCTACAAGCCGGCGACACCAAGAACATGATCCGCTATTTGCGTGCAACAGATAATCTGCGAGACCGTGAAACCATTCGTTACTACATCAGTAAATACAATCACCTCAAGGCGAATGAACAGTTACTTAATAACAACTTCCAAGCGGCCATCGATCACGTCACGCCATTGATTGAAGACCAGAAAACCCTCAGCCGCCTCTATCGCACAGAGTTAGCATTATACCTTGTCGCCTCCAAGGCCTATTTTGGCTTAGAAGATTACAAAAACGCGTATATCACCCTGCTCGATTACCAAGATCGTTTCTCCACATTCAGCTCAGACGAACAAGTGAATAACCTTGAACGCCAACAAATGATGTTCAACTTGGAAAAGCTGAAAGCTGAAAACCAGAACTTAAGCTGGAACAACGTGCTCCACACGCTTGAAATCAAGAACAATGAACAGCAAGTTGAATACTTGAACGTTCTGGTGATTGCGGGCATCAGCGCCACCATATTGGCAAGTTTGGTGGCCTTTGGTATTAACCGCCGTCGCATTCGTTGGGGTGAAATTGCCAATACTGACAGCCTTACCGGCCTGTTCAACCGTCGGTATTTCAATTCTCAGCTAGAGCGTTTACAAAAAGACATGGTTTCGAACAACACCGATGTCAGTTGCTTGCTGCTTGATGTGGATTTCTTCAAGCGCGTCAACGATACCTATGGGCACCCTGTCGGGGATAAAGTGTTGATCGGGGTGGCTGAAATGTTCCGCAATAACTTACGACGCGACGATATTTGTGCAAGGGTCGGCGGCGAAGAATTTATGTTGCTACTGCCAAACAGCCAACTCGAACAAGCGGCGGCCATCGCGGAAGATTTGAGGCTGCGCATTAGCGAGCTTTCTTTCCATAGTGAGCAAGGTGATCAATTCAGCGTGACGGCGAGTTTCGGCGTGCACCCGGTAAGCGCAAAGCAATCATTGTCTGAACTCTATAGCGACGTCGACAAACTGCTCTACCGCGCCAAACAGCATGGACGGAACCGTGTTGAATTACCGGAAGGTCACGTTGATGGTGAAGCCACGACTGAGGCGGCAGAAGAAACCATGTCGATAACGCAACGCTCCGAACGTTTCGCTCGCCAACTCCGTCGCTTGAAATTCCGATTCGCGCAACACTTCAGTTAACGCCGACATGTGCGTCAATGGCGGTTAGGGGCATGCAAATGGAACGAATTCGTTGATAGCATGCCCAATGTGTAGATTCTCCAACTCAGAGACATCCAGAACACGGCCACATCCGTAACGTGTTGAGGGTTGGAGGTATTCAACCCTTTTCGACGTTTAAAGGTGAAAATACATGGCTTGTCTAAACCGACTTCTCTCACGTGCGCATCAATTCGCTTTCTTGTCCCTTTGTTTTTTCGCACCATCGGCAACGGCCGACACGGTAAACACACAAAAACATGCCTTGAATATTGACGTTGTGGCGACGGGGCTCAACCACCCTTGGTCAATGGTATTTCTACCTCAAGGGGATATCTTGGTTTCCGAGCGAAACGGTTCGTTGAAGCGCGTTTCAGCCAAAGGCGATGTGTCTCCCGTGTCCGGATTACCAGAAGGCTTAGTCTACAAAGGGCAAGGCGGATTGTTAGGGCTCGCGCTTGCGCCTGATTTCAGCACCAGCAAGATCATCTATCTCGCCTTTTCAGAGGAAGGGCAATACAACAAAGCGGGCACGAGCGTTATCCGTGCCAAACTCCATGGCGACACCCTTACTGATATCACGACGATTTTCCAAACTGCACCACGCTTTGCCGGAGGGCGTCACTTTGGTGGCCGCCTGTTGACCACGGATGAGCATCTTTATATTGCACTCGGTGATCGGGGAAACAGAGACAAAGCCCAACACCTTGATTCCCATATTGGCAGTGTCATTCGTTTGAATCTGGATGGCAGCACACCGATTGATAACCCGTTTTACGCGCAAAGCACCGCCAACGACGGCACAAAAGCAGAGATTTTCAGTTACGGGCACCGAAACATTCAAGGTATGGCATTAGATCCTAAAACAAACACGCTTTGGACCCACGAACATGGCCCTCAAGGGGGCGACGAAGTGAATGTCATTGCAGCGGGTGCAAATTACGGCTGGCCAACCATTACCTATGGCGTGAATTACGGCACGGGCTCAAAGATCGGTAAAGGCACCCATGCTGAAGGCATGGAGCAACCACTTCATTACTGGGTACCGTCGATTGCACCCTCAGGCTTAGCCATGGTGCAAG
The DNA here is from genome assembly GCF_004120195.1 of Enterovibrio baiacu. Taxonomy (GTDB): domain Bacteria; phylum Pseudomonadota; class Gammaproteobacteria; order Enterobacterales; family Vibrionaceae; genus Enterovibrio; species Enterovibrio baiacui. Next base: position 497,614 of record NZ_SCHN01000005.1, read on the forward strand.
GTAACGCCTTTCCAGCATGGCAGGGTGATTTACTGCTGGGCTCATTGAAGTTTGGCCTGTTAGTCAGACTTGATATTGAAAACGGCGTTATTGTGAATGAAGAACGCATGTTAGATGGAAAATACGGTCGGATACGTGACGTGGTTGAAGGGCCAGAAGGCAACCTTTACCTGCTGACAGATGCATCAAATGGCCAGATATTGCGGCTACGCCCCTCTCCGTGAAGCGTCGAAACAGCACGGAGAAGGCCAAGTGTAAAGTTTTCCTAACAAGCACAGAATGCTAATTTTGCCCAAAAAACGTAAGTAATCTCGAGTCACAATGCCAAAATACTTATGCAACTGAATCTGTTACATTAAAAAAGTGACTGTCAACCCATGTTTTAAACTCACTGCCGAGAGTATTGGACAGCCCTAAAACTCGACACTATAGTCACTTCATAAAAGAAAAAACGAAGTCACCTTTGCTTGCTAAAATAGACAATCCCCCGCCATTGCGGGGGTTTTGTTTTTTAAGTCCCCACGTTTTTCTTCCTATCTCTCCAATGAAAACACGCATTTCATCAGACGAATTCTTCATGTTGTCTATACTGAATTTATGGCCTTAATTTTCTTAAAGCGCATGAAACTACAGACTTTTTTATATGCACTGGCATGCTATTCACTTATTTTTGCAAGTTCACTAGCAAGCGCTAAAAGTGAAGACGCCAAACGGTTTGTGGTCGGTGTACAGAATTTTAATGATTATTCCCCTTATTCATCCTTCGTAAATAACACCTATTCAGGATTTAACAGAGAATTACTGGATGCTTTCGCACAAGATTATGGCTATGAATTCGTATACATGGCGCTCCCGATCAAGCGCTTGTACCGTCAATTCCTCGATGGGACAGTCGACTTTAAGTACCCTGACAATGCCATCTGGAGCGCCACGCAAAAGGAAGGTCATAATATTCTGTACAGCGATCCAATCGTCTCTTTTGTTGATGGGGTCATCGTGTTGAACAAGAACAAACCGATTCAACGTGACGAATTGAACAAACTCGGGATGATCGCTGGCTTCACGCCGTCGCCTTACCTCAAAGACATTGATAGTAAACGCCTAGAAGTATTCGAAACGCGAAGCCTAGAACCGCTCATTAAGATGCTCACAACAGGCCGTATTGACGGCATTTACACCAACCTGGCAGTCATGCGAAACCACGTGAGTCATCATCACGACCAAACAACCCTCATGTCGATGAGCCAAACGCTGCCTCATGTTACTGGCACGCGTCATCTATCCACCAAGCTGCACCCCGGAATGATCGTGGAGTTTAATCAGTTCCTAAAACAAAACAGAAAGTTAGTGAACGAGATAAAACAAAAACATGGATTACTTTGAGCGAGAAGCGAGAAATAATAGAAAGTCCCGTCTGAAAGACAAAAGAAAGCCGACGCATTCGTCGGCTTTGTCATACCAAATTACCTCAAGGTACTTGCGTGGTTTTCACCCTCAAGCCTATTGCGATGACGTCTTGGCGGTTTTGCTGTGCAGCACTTGGTACATGGCGTCTGTCAGCTCATCGTTAGGATCACCCGATAATTCCCATGTAAAGACGCCAGCTAACCCCTGTTGCTTTGCCCATTCCGCTTTGGCTGTCACAGAGCGTGTATCTTCAAATGAGATAAACACTTTCTTCTCAGGGTTCCACAAATACGGGGCTTGTGATTCTTCATCATACCCATATTGGTATCCTTGCTCAGCGGTATAATTGGTTTTCAAATCCCAGTACATGAAATAGCCCGGCTCACCCGTACCAAAACTTGCCCCTTTCTCTGACGCTAAATCGCTCGTTGGCAAGCTCCCATCAAATTGAGAACCTTCCCACCCACGGCCGTAAAAAGCAGCGCCCAGGACGAGTTTTTCTTTTGGAATGCCGTTTTCAATCATCTGATTTACAAACACATCAGCACCCATCCCCCACCAGCTTCGTTCCGTTGCGTGAAGGTTCGTCAAATGGCCCGTTTGCGTTCCCCATCCCCCCAAGAAGTCATAGGTCATGGCGAACATGTTATCCATCATCGGGGCGACAGAAGGCCAATCAATTTGTGCCGCTTTTGGCCCAACACCAACCGCAGACGACAATTCGTAGTCTTGGCCTGTTTCTGCTTTCAAAGCATCCAATTCCGCGCGTAATGCAGTGATCAAGGTGGTGAATGCTTTGCGCTCTGACGCTTTTTGTTCATCCGTGAGTTTGGTTTCAGGGTTCCAAGGAGACGTTGTTAAACCGCCGCCTCCAGGGTACTCCCAATCAAGATCAATACCGCCGAAAAAGTCATACTCTGCAATCAGTGCCACGGCAGACTTTGCAAAGTGCTTAATGGCATCTTCATCTTTTGCCATAGCATGGAAAGGCTCAGACATGGTCCAACCGCCGAACGACGGCAAAATGGTGATGTCAGGGTTGTCTTTTTTAAGCTGCGCTAACTGCGCAAAATGGCCTTTATAAGGAACATCCACTGACACCGAACCAAAATCGATGTTCAATGCGGCTTCTTGATCAACAACCACTGCAGAGAAAGGTGCTTTCCCCTCACATGCTGTTTCCACCTGCTTCTGAACAAGCTCTGATGCACTGTAATGAGGCCCACACATGCTTAAAAAGGCGTAAATCACGTGTGTCATCTTGTCTGCAGGGATATCCGCAACGGTATACGGATTGTCAGGGTTGGCATATTGCCAATCCGCGAAATACCCACCTACTACGTTATTTTCAGCGAAAGTTGGCGCAGCGATACACGCACTCAGTACCGCGCCTGCGAGGATAGTTTTCATGTCATCTCCTTCCATGATGTCATTGCTAAGCGACTAATTATTAGACGATTTACTCACGTATTAATGTCGCCCATGTTCCGAAGAAAACCTTCTTAACACTTTCATTACAAAGTTTGCGAGCGTGACGTTTTTTTGGTGCAGGAAGGAGGTTCAATTGTGCATTTATTTGTTTAATCGCGCACAGTTATCTTGGTGCTTGAGTCACGGGATAAGGCTGTGGCACAGCAAAGACATTCCGTTTTTCGAAACGAGAGAGTATGCTTCACTTATCGTGTTAAAAATCATGTCTTTGCTCATTTTTTGTTGGCCTGACTTTGTATTCGCCATAGCAAAGCATCAATCAAGGATTTTACGTTGAGCAACAAACTGATCAGCATCGATTTGTTTTTCGTCATTGAAAGGCTGCTGCCGGGTAAGCGCACGGTAGAGCTTTTCCGCAGCAACAATAAGCATCTCCCCGTCACAACTTTGCCACTCACGCACTACGATTCGGCCTCCTCACTTCAATTGGCATTATTCAAATACTGCATTAACTATGCTGCGTTTTCACAAGGTAAGCCGCTGGCTGACGACTACGCGATTGATGGCAATGATGATCAAATCCAGCCGGCAACCCAAATCGTTGCGGGTTTCATTCGTGGTTCTTACTGGTGGGTGGAACATTACTTGGAAGTGTATCGAGACGATTGGAGTGAAGATCAGAAAGACCGCTGGTTAAGAGATTTCAAGTTGCTCGTGCAAGCCATCATTGGTATTGGGAATTGCACCAAAGCCGAATGGTTAATCCGAAATCACGGCGCGATCAAAGCACTGACTTACAGTAGCCATAGCGCTCCATTCTTGCAGCACTACGATTAACAGCCTAGGCGCGTAATCAGCCCCCACGCAAAAAGACTGCGACCTTGCAGTCTTTTTCGCTTTTCACGCACACTCACCCTCTTAATCTTCACGTTTCTCACTGTCTCTGTTTCGTCATTTTTCTCTATTACACTAAACGCAATGTTCTCGCTTACTTAGGTTCAGGTGAAAAGACTCAAACGCTACCAATACGAGCGCTACGCCATATTGTGTCGAGATGCTTATCCTAGTGTCTTCGATCATGAGCACTATGGGTTTTCTCCGCAGGGCCGCATTGATATCCATAATCGATGGGGGAAAACCATTGTTCGCGTGTTGTGGCGAGAAGATGGAGATGCCGTGGTGGTGTTTAAGGGGTCGCAAAGCGTGTGGGATTGGTTGCTGAACTTGGTCTTCGTACCCACCCGTGTTGATGCACCTAAAAATGCAGGGTATGTGCATTGGGGATTTCACTACTTGCTTCGCCAGCCCAGCATACCGCGAAGCGCTTATCACCATCGTGATATCGTAAACCTGCCTTTAGGGTTGCAAGCCGACCTTCTTCATTCAAGAGAGCGCTCAGCGTTAGACGGGCATTCGGTGATGGAAAAGCTAGAGCAATGCCTGATCCCCTTGATAAAAGAAGGTAAGCGTCTGTCTTTTACCGGGCACTCTTCAGGCGGAAGTATGGCAATCATCGCGGGCGAAATCTTGGAGCAAACCTATCCCAATTGCATTAAACGTATCGTTACGTTTGGACAACCCGCGACAGGCTATTGGAATTTCAAAAAACGCTACCGTTTAAACGCGAAAACCTATCGTATTTGTTGCGACGTTGACATGGTGACATTCCTCCCTGGTATTCCCCTTCTGTTTTGGCACGTTGGTGAGTTGCTTTGGCTACATAATGATAAAATCTACCGTAACATGCCGTCTTTAATTCGTATTATTCGAGTACTAGTTAGTTGGCTATTACGTCCGATTTCGTATCATTTTATGGACAAATATATCCGAAGGAAAAACTACTTCGACAAACATTAACACTGCGTTTGAAACAAAAATCATTCTCTTTCATTATCAGCATATTAGCGAACCTTAATGATTGATTGCAAATATTTGGCGAAAGGCAAAATGAGAAAAAAATTTCATCAGCCATACTTTAACCATCGAATATTGGTGCATTAGAATAGACAATTGAAAATACCACCCCAGTCTTTTGTCATTCTTCTATCAAAAATTTCTTATAAAGTTCTCGTCAAATAATATCAAAAATCAAACCGTCTCATTTGTGAGATGGAAATTGTTCAATGAGTTACATAGTCTCTCGTCATCCGCTGGGCAATATTTTGCCTAGGCATCGAAAACCTTTTAAATGCAAGCCGTACCACCCGTCACTAAACACACCGGCGTGGTTAACAACGCGCCGCATGAAAAAGGGTAACTTTTTTGGGTAAAGGGATTTCATATGAACATAAAGAAGACGTTAATCTCGACAGCCATACTGGCAAGCACCCTCGTTTCTGCCCAAGCAGCAGCAAATTGTGCAGGTAATGTTTACTCAATGAACGCCGGTCGTGGCCACGTTGGATTGCTGTTAGATGTACAAGAAGCTGAGGTAATGGGCAACTTGTACAGCGCAGATGCATCTGACCGCAGCGATTACCACTCGCGAGCGTTGTTTAGCGCGTCAAGCATGTCATATGATCGAATCACTGACCGCCTCTACTACACTAACTCGCCTCAGCCAACGTCATTCCATGTGACTGGTGCTCAAAATGACGTAACGGCTGAAGAATACAAAAGTTTGGATCTTCACGCTAAAACCATAAAAGCATTCCAACTTGCCTATTACGATCCGGCGACAGGCAACCATGTTGCTGGCCCTACCGTGAAAAAACAAATTTTGCGCATGGCATTCGATCCGGATTCCGGTGAGCTTTTCGCCTCAGATTCCCAAACCATTTTCAAAGTAGACCCCGTCACTGGCGCAATCACCCACTTGGGTAACTTTGACACTGGCTTAAAAAATGGCGGATTTTCAAACTGGGGTGATTTTGTTTTCCAAGATGGCGAACTCTTGTTTGTTACCAATGGCCGTACCTTCTCTATCAACACGACCACAGGCGCGCAAACGTTCAAAGCTTTCCACTTCGTAGATTTCGTCGCTGCAGCAACGTTGGATCAAAACGGTCAGATGCTTATCGCGGCAAAAAACCAGAATGTTTCCGGCAATGTAAACAGCAACATTCTTTACCGCATTAAACCTTCTACCGGTGAGAAAAAGCGCGTTGGCCTCTTCCCTAGCCGCATAAGTGCCATGGCAACAGTGACGTCTGAAGACCATACCTGTTATGAAAAGACCGTGTTCCCTAGCGATTCGAAACCAGAAGTGTCAGGCTTTGCCGCCAACGCTGGATCAGTAAATGAAGGCTCTACGGCTTACTTCACTGCTTCTTTTGATAAAGAGACGGCGAATGCAACCACACAAATTCGATTGGCGATTAAAGATGGCAGCGCGCGTTTGAACAGTGATTACCGCAATACGGTTCAACTGCGTTATTCAGATGGCACGACGTCATCAGCAACCATTTCATCAACCCTCACTGCCATCACCTTGCCGCAAGGAATTACCTCTGTGCGCATTGGCGTGCCAACCGTGAATGATTCAACGCACGAGAACAACGAATACTTCACCATGCAGGCGTGGATCAATGACGATAAGAGTGATCTTGGCACTGCTAACGTCACGATTATCGATAATGACCCGAACATCGATACCTTACTTCAAAATGCCGCCAATAACAGTGGCGTAGCATGGCATGGTAGCCGAGGTGGCGCGTGGTTCACCAAAGACCAATACATCCGTGGTGTTCATGCAAACATTAACGGAACGATTCCAGCAGGAACAACACTAGAGTTTTATCAAACGGGCGGGTTCCTTCGCAGCATCTCAATCAGCAGCGGCGGAAAATACTACGAGCAACATTCAAATCATGAGCGTTACTACAAAGGCGGTGATATCGCATGGGCACGTTTGAAAGGCCCTAATGGTAAATACTACAACGTGAAAACTGGCCACCGTGCTCAGTTACACCACAATAAGAACGTAAATTGTTCAAACGGGTGCTGGTCGCAAATCCATAACTAAAAACAATGACAGTTAGGCTAAAAGGAGCGCAGATGCGCTCCTTTTTTATATTCTCGCATCAGCACATCCCCGTCGGTAGCAGCTCAGCACTCGACTCACACTAAATTTGAATATTACCAAAAAAATTCAATCTTCAGCTCTTACGACATTCGTCCATCACAGTTAAGAAATGCCATCATCCATAACGTCAAATGAAATCAAAAAATCGTAATTACCACTCAATAGATAAGCCACATTTAAAACAGAGTGATGCAATTATCCTCACACCCCCCCGAAATGAGAGAAAACATACCCAGCCAATGCTAATTAATTTATGTCTAATATATTAATAACTTAAGTAAGTTTTATGGCAAATTTAATAGTAATTATCTTACATTGAGAGAAATTTGAGAGGATTTTTAAAACAAAACATGAATCATAAAGACTGCTATCTCACGCTTTTATAATCGACTTACAGACCAGGTTTAATACTAAGTGATGGTATTCATATGTAACTGATAATTTCACCGTGACGAACCAAATGTGCGGCTGCTAGAGTTTGTTTCAACATTGAACAGGAAGATGTAAATAAAGTCGCCGCAATGTCAGTTAGGCTAGATATGACAAACTCTATTTTCAACAGAGAACTGCCACCAAAATATAGATACATAACCAACCGGCGAATGTAGATGGAACTTCAAATTAGATAGGAATAATATCGCTATGAAAAAGAATAGAATTGCTCAACTCATGCTGGCATCTAGCATCATGGTCTCTACCAACGTTTTTGCGGCTTGTTATGGAAACGTTTACAGCATGAATGCTGGACGTGGTCACGTGGGTGCGCTTATTGATCTAAAAGAAAGCGCTTCCTTGGATAACAACTACTTTCAAAACGCGTCTGAGCGAGCTGTCATCAACTCTAAAGCCCTCTTTAGTTCTTCTGCGATGGCTTATGATGAAAATACTAACCGCATCTATTATTCAAATGTGCCAACCCCTACGGCATACCACATCAATGACACTGAAACGTTTTTTAGTGACGACGAATTAGCATCATTAGATTTTCACGCAAAGTCTTCAGAGCGCTTCAAACTGGCATACTATGATGTTGCGACTGGCGAACATGTAGAGGTAGCGAACACCAAATACCAAATTATGCGCATGGCATTCTCACCAGAGACGGGTGAGCTTTACGCATCAGATGCAAATCGCCTTTTCACTGTAAACCCAACGTCTGGCGAAACGACTCAAATTGCTCTTTTCCCTACTGGTCCACGTAACGGTGGCTTTACCAACTGGGGCGATTTTGAGTTTTATAAAGGCGAATTGTTGTTTGTTACCAATGGACGCTCTTACTCGGTCGATTTAACAACCGCTGACCTAACATTGAAAGCGTTTCACTTTGTCGATTTCGTCTCTTCTGTCACGACAGATCAGAACGGCCAGCTCATCATGGCCGCAAAGAATCAGAACGTGTCTGGCAACGTGAACAACAACCGTCTGTGGCGTTTTAACCCTTCAACGGGTGAGAAGGTACAGGTAGGTTTGTTCCCTACTCGCATTAGTGCAATGGCGACCGTCACCTCAGAAGAACATACGTGTTATGACGCGACGGTATTCGAAAGCCAAAAAGTCACCGTTGAGTCTCTCACTAACGATGGCGCAAAAAAATCAGAAGGAACAACTGGCGAGTTCTCGGTTTCATTAGAAGAAGCAACAACAGATGAAACGACAATCAGGGCTGCATTGGTTGATGGAACAGCAACAGGCGGCCAAGATTACAATCGTCAAGTAACGGTGTCATTCCTTGACAGTTCAGGTAACCAGCTTACTTCTAGAAGCCAAACCTTGAGCAACGAAGGTGACGAAATATCTCTTCCTACTGGCACAAAAGATGTGACGTTCACCGTTTCCTATCTCAGTGACAGTAACGTGGAAAGTGATGAAACTGTCACGTTCCAAGTCTGGGGACAACAGGATAGAAGCGACATACAAGAATCGACAGTGACGATTGCAGAACCCGATCAGACATTGGCTGTTAGCAGTATCACTGTTGACGGACTGGCCCCTGAAGGTGGTTTTTTCTGGGGGACGACGGTGACACTGAATAAAGTCGTTACCGAAGATACACCTAGACTTCGTTTTCTCTTAGGAAGTGGTTCGACCTCAACAGCGGAAGAAGACAGAGATTTTGCAAATAACTTTGCTATCTTTAGGTTCTTTACCGCAAATGACCAACTCATTTCCGAGAGCACAAATCTCCTCCTAGATAGTGACAATGGCCACAAAGGAAATCCTTCCGTCATGAACATTCCAGCGGGAACACAATACATTAAGGTGGGCATCCTCATCGCTGGCGATTCAATCAAAGAAGCTGATGAGACGTTTAATGCTATCGTTGCTCTGCAACACGGATTTACGGATTTGAAAGTCGCCGTTGTCACCATAAAAGACGACGACTAAAGCCATATTCCACGCAGAAAACTAACTAAAAAGGGGAGCGACATGTCGCTCCCCTTTTTTATTTTATCTTTGTGTATCAACGTTTGCTGCGCTGCAAAAACTTATCGAGTTCGTTAGCAAATCGCTGGCGATCTTGCTGATTGAGTGCTGCAGGGCCACCCATCTGCACACCACTCGAACGCATGGTATCCATAAAATCACGCATGTTCAGGCGTTGGCGAATATTTTCCAACGTGTACAGTTCTCCACGCGGGTTTAACGCCAACGCTTTTTTCTCGATGACTTCAGCGGCCAGAGGAATGTCAGCCGTGATCACGAGATCTCCTGGCTCAACGCGTTTAACGATTTCATCGTCAGCCACATCAAACCCTTTCTCTACCTGAAGGCTAGAAATGAATCGAGAAGGCGGTGTTCGCAACCCTTGGTTAGCCACAAGCACAACCTGCGTTTGGGTTCTGTCTGCCGCGCGGAAAAGCACTTCTTTAATTACAGCGGGACACGCATCCGCATCGACCCAAATTTTTGCCATGTTTCTCTTCCTCAAACGTCAATTGCAGCGAACATTAACAGCCTAAATCTGGCGAAGCAATGCCTCTCACTCAGCATTGGGTTTGCCTGCCTTTTGAACCGCATAAAATGCCGCGATATCCGCTAAATCTTGCTCGTTTAAAGCGGAGAGCTGTTGCTGCATCATTTTACCCAAGACCCCGCCACGCTCGCCTTGTTGATAGCTCAGCATGGCGTTATACAGATATTGCGCATTTTGACCATTCAAGTGCGGATAACCACCGCGCTGACTATACCCCGTTGCACCATGACAAAATTGGCAAGAATACGCCTTCTTTTGCCCCAAATCTGACTTTCCCACAGGCATGGCTGCCAGTAGCGGTGAAGAGATAAAAAACATCGTTAAAGCAATAGAATAGCGAAATAGCATGCGAGTTCTCCTTTTGTGACGGCATCATAGCGGTACGCATCAAAAATGCACGCAATCAGTGAACGCGTTCAAACAGATGTATGAAAAACCATCACTTACTCTACAACTTTCGATACACTTTCGCGGTTTTCAACGGCCTATACTCAGCTCGATATTGGAATAGGTATCGCTTAATTCCTCCAATATCACAGCGTTTATCTCTTTGCGCATTTTGGTGCATATTCGAATGGCCTATTTAATTCTGGCTAGGCGACAAAGGCGATAGTTGACATGTTTTCTTCATCGGCTTGTCACCCGTACTTAACAATCAAGAACCAAAATCCGCAGCCATAACGATAAGAAACTCCCCCTAAAATACAGAAAGTAAAGGAAGACAACGTGAGCGAATATAATCAACATGACGATCAACGTCCTCTAGACCACGAACCTGAATTTAACCGCTTTATTGATGCCGCAATGAACCGCCGTAATTTCCTTCGCGCTGCTGGTGCGACAGGTACGGTGGCTTTCTTTGCCGCAACCCCTGTGGCTCAAGCCATTGCAGAAACCATGAAGAAAAGTGAACTAATGGGGTTCACTGCCATTCCCACGTCAACTGCAGACACCGTCGTTGTTCCTGAAGGCTACGTTGCAGAACCATTGATCTCTTGGGGTGATGCCCTGTTTGCAGACTCTCCGGCGTTTAGCCAAAGCAACGATTCTAAAGCGCAGGAAAAGCAGTACGGTGACAATACTGACGGCATGACGTTCTTCCCAATCTCAGACACCCGCGCCGTCTTGGTGGCAAACAACGAATACACCAACAACGAATACCTTTATACGCATCAAGGTAAAAACATTTCTGCTGATGATGTGCGTAAATCTCAGGCAGCTCATGCCGTTTCCATCGTTGAATTGGTTAAAAAGGACGGCCAATGGCAAGTGAACACTGAAGGTCGCCTGAATCGCAAACTCACCGCTTACACTCCCATGGAAATGACAGGCCCGGCTGCGGGTCATGACTTGTTAAAAACCAAAGATGATCCAACCGGAACGAAAATACTGGGGACATACAACAACTGTGCAAACGGCCAAACCCCATGGGGAACCTATCTCGCCTGTGAAGAAAACTTCAATGGTTACTTTGCAGCGTCTAAAGAGGTTGAGTTGACGGATGAATACAAACGTTACGGTGTAAAAGAAAAAGACTGGGGTTATGACTGGTGGAAACACGACGATCGTTTCGACATCGCGAAAACACCTAACGAGCCGAACCGTTTCGGTTGGGTGGTAGAAATCGACCCAATGAACCCAAATTCAACGCCGAAGAAACGCTCTGCATTGGGTCGCTTCAAGCATGAAAATGCAGCGATGGCGATCAATGATGACGGCCATGTTGTTGTCTATCTGGGCGATGATGAACGCGGTGAGCACCTGTACAAATTTGTTTCTAAGAACAAATATAAGCCCGGCAGCCATGCCTCTAACCTCGATCTTTTGGAGGAAGGCACGCTTTACGTTGCAAAATTGGACGGAAAAGAAGGCGAACTCAAAGGCAACGGCCAATGGCTAGAGCTGACTTTCGGCAAAAATGGCCTCACGCCGGAAAATGGTTTCAATAGCCAAGCGGAAGTCATGATTTTCGCACGAAAAGCCGCCACGCACGTTGGTGCGACCACCATGGATCGCCCAGAGTGGGTGGCTGTCCACCCAGATAACAAACACGTGTTCTGTACCCTCACCAACAACAAGTACCGTGGCGTGAGGGACACGCAACCCGTGAACGTTGCCAACCCACGAGTCGAAAACCCTTATGGACACATCATTCGGTGGGAACCAAAAGGTGGCGATCACACAGCGACGGATTTCGATTGGGATCTGTTCGTGATGGCAGGTAACCCAGAAATACATGAAGGCTTGATGGCCGGAACGGACAACATCAACAAAGACAACATGTTCAACAGCCCCGATGGCTTAGGGTTTGATGCGGCGGGTCGCATGTGGATCATGACGGATGGCAAGTACTCAAACGAAGGCAACTTCGCGGGCATGGGTAACAACCAAATGTTGTGTGCGGATTCAAAGACTGGCGAAATTCGTCGTTTCTTAACAGGCCCTATCGCGTGTGAAGTGACCGGACTGACGTTCTCGCCCGATTACAAAACCATGTTTGTCGGTATTCAACACCCCGGTGAAAATCTTGCCCCCTCTCATTTCCCAGAAGGTGGAGATGCGATTCCCCGTTCAACCGTTATGCGCATTACGCGCAAGGATGGCGGCGTCATTGGTGCATAGTCCACGAATACAGTGTATTCGGTGACATGAATAAACACGACGCAACAAAAAGCCCCATTGAATGCAATGGGGCTTTTCTATTAACCCTGATCGTAATTGTCGTGACAACCTATTGTTATTGCTGGTTAATCAGCACTGATCGCATACTCATACTGCCATGAGAAATCCCCATCACAGGAAAGCTCAGTATATCTTCATCACGCTTTACACCAAGGGTATACAACAACGGCCAATAATGGTCCGGCGTAGGAATCGCCAAATCCATTTCTTGTCCTAGTGAATCGTAGTCAAGCAGAGGCTCGACGTCGTTTTGCACCAGGTGATGCGCTATTTTTGCGTCCGCATGCAACGCCCACGGGTAAGCATACTCTTCGCGATGATCGATCAAGGTGAGGTTATGGACAATGTTGCCACTGGCGAGAATGAGGATATTTTCATCGCGCAGAAAATCGAGTGCTTTGCCACGCTCAAAATGCTCTCGCGCCGACAAGTTCATGTCCAAGCTCATTTGTACAACAGGGATATTTGCATCTGGATACATGTGACGTAGTACCGTCCATGCGCCGTGATCGAGCCCCCATCCCTCATCTAGCTCAATGTCAAACGACACACGCCCTGCAATGTCTCTTGCTAACGACGGCGCGCCAGGTGCTTTGTATTCAATGACGTTGAGCCTAGGATCGATGGGCCCAAAATCGTGGATCGTTTTTGGATATTCGGCTGTTGTAATGCGCGTGCCGCGTGTCATCCAGTGTGCAGAAATGCATAAGATCGCTTTGGGTATTGCCATGTCTCTTGCGATTTGTTTCCAAGCATTCGTGTAACGGTTTTCAGATAAAGTATAAATCGGCGTCCCGTGGCCGATAAACAGCGCAGGCATTCTTTGGCCCATACTCGCCTGCGTAGGTAGTGACATTTAGTTTCCCCCTTTTCTATCAGATATCCATTGGCTACATTTTTGTTGTTCTTTGTAGCACTATTCATTGCCTCCATTTGATGCATTATGAACAAGGCATTTAAGGTATAAAATCCCAGTAAACAAGATACAGGTGCACTCCAACTCGAAAAACAGCGATAACCAGAATTAACCTTTCATCAAAACTGAACAATCCCTATATTTTTATTTATCTTCAATTGGATAGTTAACATTTACGCTTGAGAAGATAGTAATAATTCACTTGGCACCAGTGCCAGGCGTGTTGAGACTGTGCGCAACCCGATCAAGTGTAAAATCGCACTAACGGTTGGGCTAAGATCTGGCACGATGGTGACCTTGTATTTTTAAGCGGTTTTAGAAATTTCGGTGTGAGTGACACAACTCTGCATCATTCCCCCGGCTACCCACACATTTTCAATACCTTTCTCTGACAACACGCTTTCTAACGTTGTATTTGGCGATTTGTCACCTCACATCACATTAAAGGTTTGCGCCGAGTCTCGGGAGTTGTTGTCAACAACGACAGGGTTTCACCTCATCGCTAGCCATGGTCTTGATGCGTTTGATAACAGCGACATCATTTCAAAAAATCATTTGCCATATCACCGTCGGCATAGAGAAAGTTATTTGAGCAGTCACTTTCAAACACCCAATAGCAAAAAAACACAAAATCAAAACGAACTAAATGAGCGTTAGGTACATTAACAAAGGCTAAATTAATCAGCACATTAACACTGAGGTCTTTATTATTTTCGTTACAAACTCATTCTTTTAAGTGTAAATTTTTCAAACAAAACACAATAAAAACTCAGTCTTCATTCATTCTATTTTCTGCTATTTGTGCAATTAGCATCTTTTCATTGAAAGCATTTTCACGTTTAGCCAAACTTTATGTGACCAAGATGTAAACAAAAAAGTACCAATTTCACGTCTGAGGTATTATTCGGCATTTGCAGTCACGAAAACGCTTTCAAGGGCTCACTCCACTGAGCGACACATTTGAGAGAGGGCGCTAATCTTGGCCCCCGAGCATGACTGACATTTACCTCTAACAAAAACGCGTGAATGCACAAACGCAACGCGGCGAATAAATGGTATGGCGCAACAACAAACGTCAGACGATTTGTATGAGCATATGTAAACATTCTCTTTTAGCTATAATTGCAGCCCAACTCACGATCATCGGTGGTTGGGATTTTTTTTGCCCTTTTCTTAGCAACAAAAGCATGAATGTCCGCGTTTAGCGATCAACTGTCGTGTTTTGTGAGGGGAAAGAAGAAGTGAAAAACCCACGCAGGGCCAATAAGTAAAAACTGAACATCTTTGAAGAAAGACGGCTTTTTACCTTCAATGTGGTGACCAACGAATTGCAGAATCCAAAGCACAACAAACAGCACAAGTGACAGCGCCAGAATATTCACGTTGGCATGTTCAAGCTGCACGAGCAACAGGGTGCAAAACATCGAGAAGGCTGTCATCACAACAAACGCTTTGAGTGACATCATGGCATAGAAACACAGCACAAACGCCAACACGAGGAAATACGGCGCAATGCTCACGCCCGCAATGGACAACGATGGAACAAGCCATAGCAAGCCCGCAACTGAAAAGAAAATCCCTGGGACGGCGACCTTATGAATTTTTTGGTTAGTGGGGTTCTGGTGGCTCTCGCCATATTCCTCAAACCATTGGTCTAACGACTTCATTTGCCACGCTCCTTGTCATCGATCTTGTCTTCATACTGCCCGATTCAAGCCATGATTTGAAATACAATATCTCGAACGACCGGTATGACTGACAACACTAATAGCAGTGACATGCAGTAGTTAAACACCTTTCTTCTCGCCGATGATGTAAGCACTTTTTTCAACATTGAGCCGAATAACAGCCATACGCCAACACTGGGAAATGACACAAAAAAGAAGGTTGTCGCGATGATGGCATTTTGTGTATAGAACCCCTCTCCGACGGAGGTAAAAGCGGCAATGGTTCCCGTGGCAACAACCCATGCTTTCGCATTGACCCACTGAAATAACGCCCCCTTTAGAAAAGTGAGTGGCCTTGCCTGCTCGTCCGTTGAATCGGACATTTCTCCGGCGCGCGCAATCAAGTAAGCCAAATACAGAAGATACGCTGTACCTATGCATTTGATGATCAAATGAAGCTCAGGAAAACGCTGAAAAAGCTGGCCGAATCCCAGCCCCACCAGCAAAAGCATGATGGTGAAACCAACACAAATCCCCAAAAGCAAAGGAACACTCTTACGAACGCCAAAATTAACCCCAGAAGACATCAATAAGAAGTTATTTGGCCCAGGGGTAGCGGAAGCGGAAATGGCAAAAAGCGTAACAGCGAAAAGATACTCCACAGTGCAAGCTCCTTTATCAGACTGCGCGAACAACGCAGCCGTTATTGCGTTTCAGACGAATTTCGTTCGGCGCGATAAAGGCCATAAACAGCATGATCGACAATGCGATCATCCAGCTTTTCTGCCTGCCGGATGACGCCTTCCAATGTGAAGCCTAATCTTTCACATACCGCGCGACTGGCTTTGTTGTCCGTCGCTGCAGATATTTCCACTTTTTCCATACCAAGCGTTTCAAAAGCAATGCGAACAAGTGCCATCACGCAGCGAGAAACAATGCCTTTTCCTTGCTGGTTTTGGCAAATCCAATAGCCGATTTCCACTTTCTTTAGATCATGAGAAATCATATTGAAACTGATGTTTCCCACAACCTCCCCTTGGTAGAGCATCGCGCAGGTTAACGATTTCCCATCAGCGTAATCATGAAGCGAGCGTCGGACAAACCCTTCAAAAAAGACAACACCATCGGCATGCGGTGGCCATGCTAACCATTTTGCCAAATACTCCCTGTCGCGACTGACAATGTCGAAATAGTCATGAGCAAAGGAAGGTTGAACAAGCGCGAGTGAAATGTCTTCATCGACAACAGTGGTAAACATAACGTTAATCCTTTACGCCTTTAAAGCCGCGTCCATCACACTCAAGCGGGATGCACATAGTTCGATATCTCTATCAAATTGCCATCAAGGTCGCGAAAGTACAATGATTCAATCGCGCCTTGCGCCCCAGTGCGCGGCACTGGGCCTTCTTCAATGGCGACACCCTCGCGGCGTAAGTGTTGAGCCGCCTCGCTCAGCGGGGTGGACAAGATGAAGCATAAGTCAGCGCTTCCTGATTGGACATGGCGCGCATGGGGCAGGAACTCCGCGCCCTTTTGATGAAGGTTTATCTTTTGGTGGCCAACGTTCTGATGACCAAAGCTAAGCGCCGTTCGGCCATCACCAAAAGTAACGATGTTCATGCCAAGCACACGGTGATAGAAATCCGCAGAGGCATTAATATCCGCAACAGTAAGCACTAAATGGTCAAGATGACTGACTTTCACATGGCCTCCAATGAATGATGTGGCGCTCTTAAACACGTCGAGAAGCCATTGGGTGTTCAGGCGTTAGCTGCAGAAGATCCCAGCGATTACCATAGAGATCTTCAAACACGGCCACCGTGCCATAATCCGCCTCCATAGGTTCGCGGATAAAATGCACGCCCTCTTCACGCATTCGGTTGTAGTCGCGCCAGAAATCATCCGTAGAAAGAAATAGGAACACACGGCCACCTGCTTGATTACCGATGAAGGTGCTTTGCTCTTCGTTAGAAGCTCTTGCAAGTAATAGTGTCATGCCATTCGAACCCGGTGGAGAAATGACGACCCAACGCTTATCCTGTTCTGGCTGGTAAGTATCTTCCACCACCTCAAACTTCAACTTATTGACGTAGAACTCGAGTGCCTCGTCGTAGTCTCTCACCACAATCGCGACGTGGATCAGCGCTTGTTTCATGCTATTCCTCTCATTATCTTTTTCACTCAAACTAAAATACGTTCTTTTTAACGATTTAATTGTGATAAATTATCTTACAAATAAGAATATAAAACTATTTGCATTTAAACGTAATAATTGCGCCAAATCAATTTAATTGCAGAAGCTTACGCCTTATAAAAACTAAAAACTCATCGAGAATGAAATAAAAATAACATTTATTTTTAACCACTTACTTTGCATTTCTAAAAGACACAATAACTTTCATTGTTTTTTTCTATTATCACCATCGAAATAATCCCTTTCATAAATTGTGTCAATGCTATCTATACTCATTTTACTGACAAACATTCTAGACATAACAATGGGAGGTGCTATTTACAGACAAAGCACAATGACACATTAAGTGGTTACTTATTTAACATTATTTATATCGTCAACATTCCGCATGATTGACCTAGGCCTCTTTTTGCATAAAAAAAAGGACAAGGTGAACTAAACCAAAACTGAGTGTTTTTCCGGTGTAAATATTACTCTTAACCCAAGTAAATACTGAGAGTTTTTTAAAATCACATTCACTGTGTCAGCGTTTTGTCATTTGCACTGAAATATGAGTACAGAGACGTTAACTCCTTAAATTAAATAATAGACGTGTTTTTATTTTTAAAATAACGCGCGGATTACTGTATCCACACACACGTATACATGGAAGAGGAAAGTAACATGTTTAAAAAGACCCTTATTTCGGTCGTCTTGTCTGGTCTATTGGTTTCATCACCAACATTCGCGCAAGGCGAACCAAAATCAAACCAATTCTGGTGGCCTGACCAACTCAATCTAGCTCCCCTTCGTGATCATGGCCAAGAATCAAACCCTCTCGGCGAAGACTTTGACTACGCTGCCGCATTCGAAACCTTGGACCTCGACGCCGTTAAAAAAGACATCTCCGTTGTGCTTACCGAATCCCAACCTTGGTGGCCCGCAGATTACGGCCACTACGGCCCATTCTTTATCCGCATGGCATGGCACGCAGCAGGGACTTACCGTGTTTCTGATGGTCGTGGTGGGGCTGGCGGTGGTCAACAACGTTTTGACCCGCTCAATAGCTGGCCTGATAACGCCAACCTCGATAAAGCGCGCCGCCTGCTGTGGCCTGTGAAACAAAAATACGGTGAAAGCCTTTCTTGGGCTGACTTGATGGCACTGACAGGCAACGTTGCCCTTGAATCGATGGGCTTTAAAACCTTCGGGTTTGCCGGTGGCCGTGAAGATGATTGGGAACCCGACTTTGTTTACTGGGGCCCAGAAGAAGAAATGCTCGCTGATGAACGTCGCGATGAAAACGGCAAGTTGAGGGAAGGCCTTGCCGCGGTTCAGATGGGCCTTATCTACGTCAACCCAGAAGGCCCAGGCGGTGTGCCTGATCCGCTTCTAGCAGCAAAAGACATTCGTCATTCATTTGGCCGTATGGCAATGAACGATGAAGAAATTGTCGCGCTGATCGCTGGCGGACACACCTTTGGTAAGGCGCACGGTGCGCACAAGCCAGAAGAATGTTTAGGTGAAGCGCCGGCGGGTGCACCCGTTGAAGAACAGGGTTTCGGCTGGAAAAACAAATGTGGCACGGGCAAAGGTGCTGATGCCATTACCAGTGGTCTAGAAGGCGCATGGACAGTCACACCAACACAATGGACGACCAATTACCTTGATAACCTGTTCGGCTTCAATTGGGTGCTGACAGAAAGTCCTGCTGGCGCGAAACAGTGGATCCCAGATTCAAAAGCAGCAGCACAGCTTGTGCCTGATGCGCACGATCCTACCAAGCGCCATGCACCAATCATGTTCACCACAGACATTGCAATCAAAGAAGATCCACAATTCCGCGCAATAGCTGAAAGCTTCCGCGAGGACCCTGCAAACTTTGAGCTCGCATTTGCCAAAGCGTGGTTCAAACTCAATCACCGCGATCTCGGCCCACGTGCAAGGTACATCGGTGCTGAAATCCCAGAAGAAATTCTGGTCTGGCAAGATCCGGTGCCTGCGGTTGATCACCCGCTCATCACGGACAAGCAAGCTGACGAGATCAAAGCCGATATTCTGGCATCGGGTTTGAGCGTGCCGGAGCTGGTGAAAACAGCATGGGCATCAGCAGCAAGCTACCGCGGCACGGACATGCGTGGCGGTGCAAATGGCGCGCGCTTGCAGCTTGAGCCTCAAAAAGATTGGGCGGTTAACAACCCGAAAGAGACGCAAAAAGTGCTGAAAGCACTCACTAAGATTCAGAAAGACTTCAACAAGCAAGCGGGCGACACACAAGTCTCTCTGGCTGATGTGATTGTGCTGGCAGGCGCTGCAGGTGTTGAGAAAGCGGCGAAAGACGCAGGGCTGAAAGCGGATGTTCCATTTAACCCAGGCCGAACTGATGCCACACAAGCAATGACGGATGTCGAATCGTTCGCTGTGCTTGAACCCACGGCAGACGGTTTCAGAAACTACTTTGATGCGTCGAAAAACTACCGTTCACCGGCCGAAGCATTGGTTGAACGCGCTGACTTGCTCACCCTCACTGTGCCTGAAATGACGGTACTTGTCGGCGGTATGCGTGCAATGAACGCGAACAGCGATGGCTCGTCCAACGGTGTGTTTACGTACAAACCAGGCACCCTAAGCAACGATTACTTCCTGAACTTGCTTGATATGTCCACCAAGTGGTCAAAATCGTCAGACATGGAAGGCATCTATGTCGGTACAGACCGTGCTTCTGGTGATAGGAAATGGACGGCAACGCCAGTCGATTTGATTTTCGGTTCAAATGCAGAGCTTCGCTCAATTTCGGAAGTGTACGCATCAAACGGTTCTGAGCAGAAGTTTGTGGATGATTTTGTCGCGGCATGGACAAAAGTCATGAACAACGATCGCTTTGACCTGAAAAACTAAGGAAACGTCCTTTAAGACGTAGCGATCTCATCCCAATGTCGCTTGCTATCCAAAGAGCTCGAACCCAGGTTGGTCGAGCTCTTTTTTTGTCTTGCAGGCTGCAAAATGAATCCACGAAAAAACCAGCCTCTCGGCTGGCTTTATGCAGATAACGCAACAGCTGCTTAGGCAGTTACATCAAATCCGCTTTATCATCCGCAGCGATTTTCGCTTTGGCTTTATCAGCTTCAGCTTGCAAAAGATCAAACCACTTCTTGCCATCATCTACGTTCTCTTGGAACCAGGTGTACACAGGCGCAGCCGCTTCTTGGAACTTGGCTTTGTCTGCTGGCGATGGCACATAAAGCTTACCGCCTGATTTTTTGAAGGCTTCATACGCCGCGATAGACTTACGCTTCGGAGATGCAAACGTTGCTTGTTGTAACGCACGGAAGCCATCAACGATCACTTTGCGTTGCTCAACAGGCATGTCCAAGAACACTTCGTTATTCATGTACCAAAGCGCTGACATGTAGGCGTGACCATCAAGCGTGACATATTTCAGGCCCGCTTCTGGAAATTTCATGCCCATGATGTCGGTGATGCCGTTTTTAGATCCTTCAACCACGCCTGTTTGGAAAGATGTGTAAAGCTCTGGCCATGGGATTGGCGTAGGGCTTGCGCCCAGCGCTTTAACAAGTTCTTGCGGCAAATCAGCTACCACGGTACGGATTTTCAACCCTTCCATGTCGCTTGGCTGTTTTACCGTACGCTTGGTATTAGCAAAGTTACGCCAACCGCCCGTGTTACCAATCGCCATCAAACGCAATTTATTGTCAGTATCCGCGAGGATTTCTTTACGCAGCTCACGCACGAAATCACCCTGAAGCACGGCTTCAGCAGTGCGATCATCAGGCAATACATACGGCAGATCCAACACTTGGATATACGGGAACATGTTCGCCGCACCACCAGAGGTTGAAATATAAACATCAACAGAGCCATCTTCTACCGCTTGAATACACTCGGTGCCGTTGCCGCAAAGTTGGGTACCAATGAAAAGGTCGACTTTAATCTTGCCGTTTGAGTGTGATTCCACGAAGTCTTTGAAGACAACAAGACCATCATAATCTTCATCGTTTTCGTTCGAATTCGCGACAGCACGAAGGTTAAAATCAGCGGCCATTGTTGGCGCGGTCATTGCCATTGTCGACATGACAGCAGCCAGTCCGAGAGCACTTCCTTTCAATGCTTTATGCATTGTTTTTACTGTTGTTTTCATACTTCACCTTTCACATCCGTGGATAGCCAGTCGAACACTGACCTTGTTAAGGCGAGAACGTCAGTTCTCCGTTGCTTACAAACCCACTCACGCCAAGCCTAACCACTGCGGGATAGTCATAGACAGAGCCGGGAAAAACGTAATCAGGAATATCACCAATACTTCGACTGCCAAGAACGGCAAAATGGCACGGGAGATGGTTTCCACTTTTTCACCAGACACGCTTGAGGCGACAAAGAGCACGAGGCCCATCGGCGGCGTCGCAAGGCCAACCGTTAAATTGACGCTCATGATGATGGCGAAATGCACTGGGTCAATGCCCAAGCTAATAAAGACGGGAGCCAGAATTGGACCCAGAATAATGATGGCAGGACCGGCATCGAGGAACATGCCGATCACAAAGAGTAAGATATTGATCAAGAAGAGTAAGATCAGTGGATTATCACTGATGCCCAGCGTGAATTCCGCCATGGCCTCTGCGGCATGAGAAAGTGATACCACGGTTTTGAATGCCAACGCCGCGCCCACCAGCAAGAGGATCACTGCGGATGATTTCGCACTGCTTGCGAAGATATCAGGAATGTCTTTCAGCTTGACGGTCTTTAGCACGAACATGCCCACCAACAAGGTATACACCACCGCAATCGCCGATGCTTCTGTCGGGGTAAAAATACCGCCTAAGATGCCACCCAAAATGATCACGGGTGTGAGCAATGGCCAGAAGGCATTTTTCGTCGCCACACCGCGCTCTCGCCACGTGGCTTTTTCGCTCGCAACAGGCAGATTCTGGCTTTTTGCCATTAGTGCTATCAGCAGCATCAAACCGCCACCGATCAACATGCCCGGTACCACTCCTGCAGCAAACAGCGCTGCCACAGAAATCTCCATGGTATAGGCGTAGATAATCATGATGCCAGAAGGCGGAATGATCGGGCCAATCACGGACGAAGCCGCCGTAATCGCCGCCGCAAATTTTCGCGAGTACCCGTTCTTTTCCATGGCAGGGATCATCATGGAACCGATCGCCGATGTATCTGCCACTGCTGAACCCGATAGTCCCGCAAACAGCATGCTCGACATGACGTTCACATGTGCCAAACCGCCACGTACATGGCCAATGAGAGACTGAGAAAAGCTCACCAAGCTGAGTGTGATACCGCTTCGATTCATCACCTCGCCCGCTAACATAAAGAAGGGGATCGCCATTAATGGGAAGGAATCAATGCCGTTATAAATATTGCGGAACAGCAAAGGAATATCGCGATCCATGCCTTCTGCATACAGCATTAAGCCCGGCGCGGTCAGCAGGGCAAAAAACACTGGCATGCCAAGCATGAGGATCAGTAAAAACAGAGGTAAAAACAGGATTAACATTTACAACCACTTCCCTATGTTGAGCAGGGGCTGAGACAAGGCGCTTGCCTCAAATTACCCTTCGACGCGCCAAGATTGATGGCAGTCGTCGTTATCCTTTTTCCGCATTCGCGCCGATGGATGCTGCTTCATCACGCGCTTTATCGTCAGGCAATAAAGCACGAAGAAACAGTTCGATATTTGCCAACAACATGCTGCCAAAGCACACGGGCATCGCGAGGTAAATCCATGCGCGTTTCAATGGAAACGACGCAGCGCGGGTACGAAACCCGCGATCAAAAAACTCAAGGGCGACGACAAAAAGTTGAACCAACACGGCAAACGCCAACACGATAAGGAAGAGTTTGATCCAACGGCTAATGCTGGCGGGCAAGTAGTTATGGATCATATCGATAGAGACAAACATGCCCTTTCGATAAGCATCACCCGCGACCAGCGCCATCATCCAAATCATCAATGCGCGCGCGACTTCTTCCGGCCAAGGCAAAGCGGAATTGAACACGTAGCGACACACCACTTGAAGCAAAATGCTGCCGACCATTAACGCCACCAACACCCAAGCGATCGATGAGCCAATCTTCCCAATGCGATCGTTGATCGCGGAAATTGCGGTTAAACTCGTCGTCAAAAATGCCATTAAGCCACTTCTCCTACACGACCAAATCGGCTTTGTTCAAACACCAAGCCTGACCCTTCACGGCCAGAGCTAAAGTCGGTGACTTTTCCCAACATGATGTCGTGGTCGCCTGCTGCCACCACACCATGCATGTCGCAATCAAACCATGCAACAGCACCCGAAATGATGGCGCGTCCACTTGGCGCACGCTCAATCTCGACATCACTGAAACGTTCTTCGTGGCTGCCGCGGCAAAACTTCATCGCCAAATCAGAATGCTCAACCGCAAGAACACTCACGGTGTAACCTCCCGACTCGAGGATCGGCGCTTTTGACGACGACCCACTGTTTAAGCTCCACAGCACGATGGCAGGTTCAAGCGAGACAGAGTTGAACGATGAACAGGTCAGCCCGTAATCTTCGCCTTCATGGCGCGCGGTGATCACGGTTACGCCTGTAGCAAAGCGCCCTAATGCGTTTCGTAATTCCTTACTCATGCCACTTCCTCCCCGGCAGCTGCCGTTAAGAGTTCAAACCATGTTTCTCGGTCAATGCTCACCTTCAGTGCATCACTCGCGGTACGAATACGGGCCAGATTGTTGGTGCCAACCACCGGCAAAATGCCCGCTGGATGTGCCAATAACCAAGCAACCGCTACCGCATCAATGCCTACGCCAAAACGCGCCGCTTCACGTTGCAGCAATGGCTTCACGCGCTGCGCGGCTTCGCCATTACCAAACAACTCACCGCCCGCAAGCGGTGACCATGCCATGGGCTTAATGCCGTGTTGCTGCATAAACGCCAAGGTGCCATCAGTAAAACTGTCACGGGCAAGCAAACTCATTTCAACTTGGTTCGTCACCAATGGGTTTTTCATGCCAGATTGGAGTAAATCCCAGTCCCAGCGTTTGAAATTCGATACCCCAACGCCTTTCACCAATCCCTCATCAATCAAGGCATCCAGCGCTTGCCCAGTGGCATGGTGATCCATGAAAGGATCGGGACGGTGAATCAAAAGCAAATCAAGGTGATCGGTATTCAGGTGTTTTAACGAATTATGTACTGACGTTCGGATGTGTTCTGGCGAGGTGTCGTAATACTTCACTCGACGATCGGCGTATTTGTCAGACAGCAACATGATGTCGCATTTGCTCACGAGCTGGATTTGATCACGCAGTGACGGCGTTTTCGCCAACACTTGACCAAACACCGCCTCACATTCGTAATCGCCGTAAATATCCGCATGATCAAACGTGGTGATGCCTTGCTCTAAACACGCATCCACTTTCGCGCGAACGTTCGCTTCTGAGGTATCAGCATCGTCGGCTAGACGCCAAGCGCCATACACAATGCGGCTAAAAGCGGGTAAAGCATCGTTCAGTTGGGTGTACTTCATTACTTTCTTTCTCCCACACCCAAAGGTGTTGCTGGTGTTGTTGCTGGCACGCGGCCATATTCTTCTGGCATTGAACAGGTTTTCAGGTGTGGCAGAATTTTCTGGCCCACGATCTCGCATTCATCTTTGTGCGGGTATCCCGAGAAAATAAACGCGCGAATCCCCATTTTTTGGTATTCCTCAATTTTGGTCAGCACTTGGTCGACACTGCCCACCAACGCCGCACCACACCCTGAACGCGCACGGCCTACGCCCGTCCAAAGGTTCGATTCGGTATAACCAAACTGGTCTGCGCCTTCACGCTGCTTCGATTGAAGCGCCACGCCAAGGCTGGTTGCGTCTAACGCACGCTCTTTGATCGAGCGACCAAATTCATCATCAAGTTTAGAAACCAATGACTCTGCATATTCTTTAGCTTCTGCTTCGGTATCACGCACCACCATGTGAACTCGCAATCCGTAATCCAAGGTGCGATTGTGGCGTTGTGCCACTTCATTCACCGCGCGCATGCGATTCGCTAACATGTCTTGGGTTTCCGGCCACATCAGGTAGACATCACACTCGGAACCGCACAGCTCTAACGCATCTGGCGAGTAACCGCCGAAATACAGCAGCGGGCCGCCATTTTGTTGATAAGGACGCACCGGATCTGTCGACAAATCGCTCAAGTTGTAAATCTCGCCTTGGAAGCGGATTTCATCTTGCGTCCATGCTTGGCGCAGGATCTCAACCACTTCTTTCGAACGGCGGTAGCGAAACGCGCTGTCTTCTTTCTGGCCGGGGAAATCAGAGGAAATCACATTCAGGGTGAGTCGCCCTTTCATGATGTGATCGAGTGTCGCCACCGAGCGTGCCAACATCGCAGGGTGAACTTCACCACAGCGAATCGCAGCCAACAGGTTAATGCGCTCAGTCAATGGTCCCATCGCCGACGCGAAGGTCATGGTGTCTTGCCCTACTTGGTAAGACGAAGGACATAAAATATTACGAAAACCCTGCTTTTCAGCGGTGAGCACAATGTCTCGCGTGTTTTCCCAATTACTTCTCAAATTGCCATCTGGCACACCTAGATAGCGATAGTCATCACTGCAAATTGGTGCAAACCATGACACTTCCGATGCGTCTAACCCTGCACTTGTGATGGGCACTACACTCATTGTCCAATCTCCCGCTCTTTTTCTTTTTAAACTCAATTGACGCACACCGAAAGTGCTTAACAATCAGCACCTAACGCTCCATGCGAAAACACTCAAAAGGTAAATGATTAGTGAATGATTTGTTAAATAATGCTATAAGATAAATAGGAAAAGTAAATCAATGCTGAATGAATTTGATATTGATTCAGCCAATAGATATCGCTATTGAGCGATAACTCATTAAATTTAAAGTATTTATCAATTTCGAGAATTTTTAGAAATGAGTGAATCAACCCGATTACCCCTGTTCATTCAAATCAGCGAGTTGTTGCACAGAGAGATCACAGCGGGCTATTGGCTGCCAGGCGAGCGATTGCCAACGGAAGCAGAATTGTCAAAAAAGCTAGGGGTTGCGACAGGAACACTCCGCAAAGCACTCGCCGAATTGGAAAACAAAGGGCTTTTAGAGCGAAAACAAGGTTCTGGCACCTACGTAAAAGAAACATTGAGTGACAATGCCATTTACCACTTTTTTCGGTTAGAACTGCAAAGCGGCGGCGGGTTGCCGAATGCTGATTTTCTTAGCGTGGAGAAAATGCAGAACACCTATGTGGCCTCTTTACTGAGCCTGCCTTCGAATGCGCCATTGTGGCGATTTCGCCGTTTGCGTCGCCTCGATCAAAAACCTGCGGCGGTTGAAGAAATTTGGATCGATGGGCGACACCGCACTGCCATCGATCCGCAAGAATTGGTGGAATCACTTTACGTGTATTACCGCGAGAAATTAGGTTTTTGGATCTCCCGCGTTCAAGACAGCATCACGGTCAGTAACGTGCCTGATTGGAAACCCAAAGAATTTGAATTAGCTGAAGGAACGCCATGTGGCTATATAGAACGGCTAAGTTGGTCAAACCGAGACCGCATCGAAGAAGTCTCATTCACTTGGTTTGACCCTCACACGGTGCGTTACGCCGCACGATGGTCTTAAAAGACAGTCGTGCTTAACGACACTTTTCCCAATTTTTCATAAGGACAATGCAATGACACAACAAGGAACGCCTCTACGCTACGGTATTCTCGGGTGCGGCATGATGGGACGCGAGCACATTCGCAATATTCAACTGTTAGACAATGTCGAAATCACTGTGCTGGCCGAACCAAATACAGAAATGCGCGAGCTTGCTCATGCCTTGGTGCCTAACGCAACCTGCGTAAATGATTTAGAGGCCTTGTTAGCCACAGACAATGTGGATGCCATTGTGGTGGCAACCCCCAACTACCAACATGCAGAGCAACTGGTGGAGATGTTGAGACAATGTCCTTTGCCCATCTTGATTGAAAAGCCCGTCTGCACGCGCATTGAAGACGTAAACATGTTGCTCGACGCCGCTGCCAATCACCCCTCGCCTATTTGGGTGGCGATGGAATACCGTTATATGCCGCCGATCACCAAGTTACTCTCATTGCTCGATAACGGGGAAGTCGGCCAACGTCATCTGTTTTCGATTCGCGAACACCGTTTCCCTTTCTTAGAGAAAGTGGATGACTGGAACCGCTTCAATCACAAAACGGGCGGGACCCTGGTTGAAAAATGCTGCCACTTTTTCGATCTCATGCGTTTGTTAACCCAAGCTAACCCCGTTCGCGTCTTTGGTTCTGGCAGCCAAGCCGTGAACCACCGCGATGAACAATATGACGGTCAAACACCTGACATTCTCGACAATGCTTTTGTCACCGTAGAATTTGGCAATGGAACACGTGCCAGCCTTGAACTGTGCATGTTCGCGGAGGGCTCTCGCTACCAAGAAGAAATCTGCGCAGTGGGCGATGCCGGTAAAGTAGAATGCTTTGTGCCCGGCCCCGGCCGTTTTTGGCCGACCGACACACTCGGCGACGCGCCAGTATCAAAAGTCATCTCTAGCCCTCGTAACCCGAAAGGGCCAAAGCAGATGGACGTACCTGTCGACCCAGAGTTGCTAGAAGCAGGCGATCACAACGGCTCAACCTTCTATCAACACCAGAAGTTTCAGCGCGCCATCTTGGGTGAGCAATCTGTGGAAGTGACGCTGGAAGACGGTCTTAAAGCCGTGGTATTAGGCCTAGCCGCACAAGAGGCGATCAAGCAACACAAGGTGATCAACATTACACAAGGCGGGTTGGGGTTTGAGGGATAACTGTTCTCAATTCGCTAAATAAACCGACCCGAGCCGACATTCCAAAGATGTCGGCTTTTTGTTTCTTAGTACCTTTAGATGTCAATTGTAAATTTGCGCAAATGAGAACCATTATCATTGACAAGGTGCAGGGTATGACGATATTGTGAGCAGGCAATGATGACAAACACACATAAAAACAAAGAGACAATGAATGAAAAAACCTAGCCCTACATCGCTTGTTGTTCAGTCCAGCACACAGATCACCCCTAACATGCAACGCATTGAGCTTTATGGTGAAGGATTGGCACGTTTTCCTGCTGATTGCGAAGGCGGCTACATCAAATTGCTGTTCACAAAAGAAGGCAGCACAGATTTAAGCAATCTAGCCGACGGTGAGCGTCCTGTCATGCGCACCTATACCATTCGAACACTCGACTTCATTACCCAAACAATGACCGTTGATTTCGTTCGTCATGAAGTCGACGATTGCGGTTGTGGCCATGCGGCGCGTTGGGCACTTAACGCAAAACCCGGCGATACCATCAACATCGCAGGCCCTGGCACGATTCAAAACATCAACAGTGCAGCGGATTGGTTCTTCATGGTAGCTGACATGACATCCCTGCCTGCCCTATCAGCAAAAGTCAAAACCCTGCCGAACAACGCAAAAGGCTATGCCGTGGTTGAGGTGCTGTCCAAAGAAGACATTCAAGTACTTGATGCACCTGAAGGCATAGAGTTTGATTGGGTAATGGCGGGCGAAAGTGACTCCTTGGCAACCCGCGCGAAACAAAAAGTATGGCTGGATGGCGATGTTTTCGTGTGGAGCGCGAGCGAATTCGACACAATGCGCGAGCTTCGCCAGTACTTCCGCAATGAAAAAGACGTCGACCGCGACAATATCTACATCAGTAGTTATTGGAAAAATGGCGTCACCGAAGAAGGCCACAAAGTGATTAAGCAAAAAGACGCGGAAGGCGTAGCTTGAGTAGGCGTTGATAAAAAGACGGTTAAACATTGTAAAAAGGGCTTATTAAAGCCCTTTTTTTGATCAGTGATCGGCAGTGCTAAGGCGTTATGAAGTTAGGCTATCTTAGCCAAACATTGATTGTCTAACGCAACAGGATTCAAAGAATATATCGTTTAACCAGTTACCCTTCATCTTCAAAGCGCGTTTACGAGCCAAGAAACACAAGACGTTGGAGCTGATGACACTATGATTTCTTAAGGTGTCTGTCCCGCTAATTTTTGTCACCACAAGCTTCTTGTTCACTGCACCGATAGCCGAAGCAAGTTTGGGTGGCTTCCCTGCAATCTCAGTCGTACCCGGGCAATTCCTGCTGAAAGACATTGTATTGTTATCAGCAGCAGTCTCTCTGCTTGCCAAAGCACTTCTAAGAGACGAGTAAAACAGACTCAGATATTGAATAAAGAAAGGCGCTTAAATGCGCCTTTCTTTTGTGTTCTATCGCGGTATTTTTCTTGTTGTATGGGCGATGAGAGCAGCTTTGTTGAGATTCGCTGTCATAGCCACATGGGAGTGAGCGACGAACGCGATGAGATACGAAAAGAATATCGTTCAATTACTTATCTTTTATCTCCAGATCGCGTTTATGAGCTTAGAAACATAAAGAAATAGCTCTGACAAAGCTATGATTTTATTAGGATGTCTGTCCTGGCAAATGTTCATTAGCAGCACTTCACCACCCATTCTTTCAAGGTTGGGGTTTGACAAAGCCGATTGGCTGAACGCCTGAACCCACGTAGGAAGAGGCAGGTTAGTCGGCAGCAGCCAAGCCATTAAGGCCGCGCTGCCCCACCTAAACAGAAAGCGACTTTCAGGATTCAGGTTGCCTGATAGCTAAACCTTCTCCTCGCGCAATTTTAAACAGCTAACAGGCCATCGCCTGTTTTCGTGCTGCCTGAAAACTTATAAATTTAGCGTGATTTCTGGAAAGCTGTTCTTCACAAGCCACTCTGAGCACCTGTCCAACAAATTCAACTTTATAATAATCACTTATTTACTGGTTAATCAGTACCTTTCTCCAAAAGTGCCTGTCTCTGTTTTTTTCTGTCCCATCGATATAAAATATTTTAGTTTGGCATTTCGGGAGCGTAAATACATATCCCCAACATCAACCATTTCATTTTTTGTACATACAGTTAAGAAAATACAAATAATCTTCTCCATCTAAGTCAGGATAAAAACCACCCAAATCTTCCAATGCAAATATTGAGTTAGGGTGATAATCTAAGAAATATTTCAAAAAGCCGTTGCTAGAATCAAGGGAAATCGTCGCAGCACTTGTGAATCGGTAAAAAACAGGTTCTAAAAACAGCATCCTAGCATTCTCACTATCTATATTATCTAGTATAGTATAAAACCTATCGTAATCGCCATAAGTAGAATATAACACCACCAATTCATTTAATGCCAATGGGAAAAAATTTGAATCATCATATAACCTAGGATTATTTTTCAGTGCTTCATATATACTAATCTCGATAAGTTTCAATTTTTCTTTAAAATCCAAACCAATTAAATCCGAGGGAGATATCCCGAGATACTCTATCAACCAACGAGATTTACTTTCTGACACTTCAACTCCTACAGGTTTCACGCTAACCGAACTTTTTAAAAATGCGGCAATATGAGTTCCACAATTCTCCGAGTAACCCCAAACAGGAAAAGATAAAAATATAAAAACACAAGAAAATAATTTTTTACTCACTTGTTAAATTCCTTATTCCAAGCCTCTGGAATCCAAATAAACTCAATACCAACATCATGCTGATCGCTGATAACATGAGGGTATAGCTTATGCCCGCTTCTTTCCCAGTAATTTTCATATGTACTAAATATAAACTCAACAAATGCAGCACCCGCAATCTCAGCAGGCTTAAATGCTGGTATAGATATTGACGTAATATTACCATTATCATCACTTGAAATTGAGTTTAGCGAACCTGCCACATCCGAAATTACATTTCCAACCTTCTCAACCTCGCCCCCCAAAAGACCTATACCAGTTTTGGCTGTATATGCTTGAAAATAAGCACCATTTATTACACCAACATGCCTAGAGTCTGCTTTAACGTCTAAGTGAGTACCATACTTATCATTAAATTCATGTATTTTCAGTTCTCCCTGCGCCATATTATAGCTATCCTTCGTCAAAGATCGAGTTAGATCATTGTACATTGACAGAAAATCTTTTTTATCACCAGGTGTCAGCTTATCAAAATACACATCCAAATCTTCATCCGAAATGTGGAATATCGGATTGGAAAACTCTGCAGTTTCATCTTCAGAAAATACACTCCCTATTAATTTATCGACCCCTTTTTTAATGATTTCATCTTTCATTGCCTTGTTAAAGGCATTTTCATCAAAGGTTCGACTAGTCATTTTTTTAATGCTAAACCCATTCATTTCAGATTTCTTTAAAAGCTTAGCCCAGCCATCATAGTCATCTGAAGACTGATTATATTCAGAATCATTCCTTATAGATTCCAAGAACACCTTTCTTCGTTGGAGTTTGACTTCTCTGTTGTAAAAAGCCTCAAGCCTCTCTTCCTGATAATCATCCCTCGCACTACTTGTCGACGCTGTACCTAACGCATTACCAAACGCATCCGTTAGTAATCTACCAGCATTACGACTGAATGATTCTCCCCTCAACGCTGTCGCTGTCGCTGAACTCACAAAGTTATCGATGGTGTCCCCGACGATGCCTAAGCCTTTCGTAAGCTGCGCCGAACCGACACTGATCGCTGAGCTTACGGCTGAGGCCGCGAGATTTGTCCAACTGAATGAGACGTCCTCACCCAATAATTTTGAGCCCAAATAGTTCCCGCCGTAGCTCGTCGCACTGCTGACAGAAGCATTACCAGCTTGACGCCAAGCCAGATTCGCTGCATCAGGGTTAGCATTAAACACTCCGTATTCACCAAGCGCCCCGCCGATGCCCGATGCTGCTGCGGCAGTTAATCCACCTAACGCGACCTGCGTCCACGAAAAGTCATCAACAACACCGAGCCCTTTACCAACCAGCTGTGATGCGGCTGAGCCGACTGCGCCACCAATGGCTGCGGCTCCAGCCAACTGGAGAGAAGCGACTAAACCTGTACCTAGTGAGGCAGCACCACCTGCCGCTACACCACCCAGCGCTCCCAAGCCAGCGGCACCGACACCACCACCCAGTAAACTCCCGCCCGCAAACAGCGTCGCCGCCGCCCCAGCCGTATAAACGGTCACCACAACCGCCACAACCGCCATCACGATCATCGCAATCGGGTTACAGCTCTTCTTCGGTGGTGGCAGGGCAATCGGGTCTGGGTTTACATTGCCCAATATTTCACTTTCGTTGTAAGGCTTGAAGCTCTCTGCGCCATTAAAGGTCTGAGTGTGCTGGTTGGGAATGACCAACAGCTTGCCTTCGGTGAGTGGCTCCGTTGGTGATAGGCCATTGGCATCCGCAATCAGATACCAGTAGCGGCTGTCGCCATACACCACTTGCGCAATGCGCTGCAGAGTGTCATTGGCGCCCACTGTATAGGTGCCAGGTTGTTGACCGGCGCTGCTGCCGCTGTCATCGAGCAGGTCGGCATCGACTTTGCCTTTGGTGATGGTTGCTAGTGGGTTGCCCGAGGTCGTGAGGTTCGCTAGCAGTGTGTTTTCTTTAACATCCAGCTGCAGCGCGATTTGCCCATTGAAATCAGTGAGGTGCTTACGTTCACTCTCTTCTCGAGTACTGGTGATGCCGCTAAGCTGACCCGCACTGTTGTACGCGTAAGTGGTCGTACCCGCCTTAAAGCCACTCCCATTGCCTTCTCGCGTGGAGTTCGCGGTAATGGTATTTTTCTGGAAGCTCTCGCGGCCTTTATAAGCATACGTAAGGGTATCAACACCGCCGTCATCTTTATGATAAACGGTCCTTTGCTGATGCATCTGTCCGCTGAAGTGGTAATCGAAGTGCACTGTATAAGCGAGCTGGGTGCCGTCTTTCACATCTTGAGATATCAGGCGACCATCCAAATAACCAAAATCGGTATTTGCGGTTTTGGCCCCCGTCTGGCTGCTGATACGTCCGTTGACGTAATCAAACTTGTAGGTGATATCGCTTTGGGACGTTGCCTGTCCCATCCGACTGTTTTCTTGAGTCATCAAACGGGTTTGATGTTCAGTACCGCCTTCTATCTCATAGGCTTTTACTCGGAAGAGATGACCGTGCTTATCGTATTCAAACACTTCCTTGGTATGGATTAGTGCTGTCACATCTTCTCGGGTTTTATTCTCCCACCGATGCTCTACTTCTTTCTGCCCCAGCGTGTTGTACGTGATTTTGCGGTCACCGGCTCGGTTGCCAATGCTGTCAAACTCAACATCATTGGTGCGGGTATGTGACCCCACCATGCGGTTGTCTTTGTCATAGTGGTACCAGCGGGTACTGTTTTGCTCGCCCGTGGTGATGATTTTCCGGCGGTTACCTACCTCGTCATACCGGTATGTTACGAAAGAGGCTTTCAGCGATTGCCCAAATGCACTCACCGCCTCATTACTTATGCTTTCAATGCGGCCAAGGTTATCCCATTGTGTTGTCGTAACGAGTGTCGTATCACCATCTTGCAGGGTTCGGCGCGTCTCTTTGCCGTCAGCGTTGTAGTGGTAAGACTCGGTTTTGCTGCCCGTGGCTTGACGTTTTAGTAAGCCATTTTCCCAATAGTCATAGTCAATGCTAATGGCACCAGCTTTCTCATCCAATTGCCCATACTTATCATAATGGTGCTCCACCACACTCCCGTCATACAGGGTCTCGGTGCTGAGTTTGCCGAACGCATCATAGACTGACGTTTTTCTCGCGCGCTCGCTCCCACCGTACAGCAAGATATCTGCTTGCTTGTTACCAAAACTGTCATAGGTGTAGCGCTTGTGCTGTCCGTTACCTTGCGTTTCCAGTACACGTCCCGCTGAGTCATACCGGGTATAAATTTCATAGCCCGCCCCGCCGAACCACTGTTCGTGGTAGCGCTGTCCGGCCTGGTCATAGGCGTATTTGGCATACACCTGCAAATRCCCTTTGGTGTTGTCGATTTTTGAGCGGGTCAGCAACTGCCCGTTGTTGTYGTAACGGAACACTTCACCTTTTCCGTCCACATTAATACGACCGACCATTTCTCCGTGAATATTGTGGTAGTAGCGGGTCACACCATGCTCACCGTTTTTGTCCCACACCTTCTGGCCTGCTAGGTCATAGCCGCTCCATTGCCAATGGCCATTCGCATCCTGCACCGCCAGGCGGTTACCATGGCGGTCATAGAACATCCGGGTTTGAGGGCGGGCGTTTTCAATGCGCTGACCACTCGCATCCACAATGGTCTTGTTTTCCACTGGGGAGGTCTGCAGTATTACCTGATTGGCATGGTTGTAGACAAAATCATRGGTCTTGCCGTTCACGGTTTGCTGGCGCACATTGCCCCAGCGGTCAAAAGTCTGGGCCGTCTCTGACTGTTTGCCGTCAAACCGCGGTCCCGTTTCACTCACTAGGTTACCCGTGAGGTCGTATTGACGGGTGGTGGTACGGCTGCCGCCCAAGGTTTCCGTCGTGACCTTGTCCTGCCAGTTGTATTGGTAGGTGGTAACGACGTCTTCCTGACTGCCAAACATCGTTTTGGTGTGGACTCGCCCTAAACCGTCGTAGGCATAGTTTTCCTGCACCACGCCGTTGTGTGTCTTCGCGGTCACTTCACCAAACGCGTTGTAAACCGCGCTTTCTGTGATGTTCTGACCAGTATTGACCGTGACGGTAGTGCCTGTCTGGCGGCCAGTCGCATCATAGTTGTATTCGGTGCGCTGCTCGTATTGGTACCCCGGTGCGCTCACATTACGCCATTCTGCTTTGGTCCGGTTCATGGCATCTACGTCAACATGGGTGACGTTGCCCTGTGCATCAATACGTTTGGTCAGCTTGCCATCCGCATCGTAGCGTTGGTAGGTTGCACGGCCGTCGCTTTCCGTGGCAATCAAGTTGCCTTGAGCGTCGTAGGTGTAATCCGTGCGTTGGTGCTTGTTCAAGGGGGTTGGGTCGGTGTTATCCACACTCAGTGCGATGCCAGAGACCACATAGTCTTTGCGCTTGCTCCAGCTTGCCACCAAGCGTCCCAAAGCGTCGTACTCATGCAAGGTACGGTCAGCTGCGGTGAGGTGTGTTTGCGCATCGGAGGGTGCAGCTTCCTGCACGGTCATAAACATCCGACCGGCATGGTCATGATAAGAGGTAGTGACAAGGTCTCCTCTTATCTGCTCAACCGTGCTGCCGCCATGTTGGGCGTACTCCACATCGACCTGCGTCACCTGATGGCGGTGACCACGGTGGTCATAGGCAAATTCGGTGCGGCGCTCATGAGCTGCGCCTTCTCTGGTACCTGCCCATGCTTCCAGCGACGTCCAATCCCAGGCAAGTGGGTCCTCATTGCTGTCCACATAACGCGCGCTGAGCTCGCGTTGAGACGACAGCTCGCCATAGCCGTTGTAGGCATAAGTCGTGACATAGCCTTCTGCATCGCGGCTCGCCATCAGCTGGCCTGCCACGTTATACAGGTGGTGTTGGTTGGTAACGGTCTGGCTCTCTCCCTGGCCGTCCACGTAGGTGGTAAAGGTTGACGTCTTGTCTCCAAAGGCGTTGTGGTGCACCCCGTTGGTACGGGTTTGGCTATCCACAGAGCTCGATGTGGTGGTGGTTTCAAGCTCACCGCGGGCACTGTAGCGGTAATCCAGCGCGCGGTAATCMCCCCCCTGTCCTTCTGAGATGAAAGCGTCCAGGGCTGCCAGTGTCAGCGATGCACCCTCTGGGCGGCCTGCGGTATACGCGTTGGCATAACGCAGCTGCGTGGTTTTCTGRTTTAGCCCRTCRTAGCGGTGYTCGGTGACAAAACCCARYTCGTCGACTTCATAGCGCARGCGCCCTTCRTCGTCATACACCCGGTCKCGGCGTTCTTTCAGGGCATTGATGTTGACGGCGGCAAGATTCTGGCTGTTGTAGATAACCGAACTGCTACCTAGCCCAATAGAGCGGGTTTGGTTACCTTGCACGTCATAATAGTAATGCGTGGTATTGGCGTTATTGGTGTTGGCCGCWGTRATAGTGCGCGTGACATTGCCYARGCTGTCGTAATCGTGCTCGGTGATGAGACGCCCAATGTACTGCTTCATGCCACCCTCAGCATGCTCACCAAAACTCACCAACGCCGATTGTTCCGYTATTAATTGGCCACGGCCATCGTACACGTARCCTGTGTCGTGGCTGGCAATGTCGGCATTGGCTTTGCGGAGGACAGAGAATTGTGCGAGGTTAACCAGCTCCTGCGCTTCGGCCAAAGTGGCCTTGGCCTCGCCYGCTGACGCTTGCGCTTGGCGGATATACATGTCCGCCTGACGGTGCAGATTTATCGCWATGTTTAGGTTGGTGTAGGCAGCATTGAGTGAGTCTGTCGCCTGATACAGGGCGGACTGGGCATCATTATAGTTAACGATGGCTACGTTCAAGTGCACACGGGCATCCAGCAGCAGCTTCTCTGCATTGGCTTGGTCAGCTTCAGCCTGAGCCAAAGAAGCGCGTGTGGCGGCAACGGCCTCTTCAGCAACCGCACGTTCTTTAAGCGCAGTTACTAATAACATTTTGGTAGCGTGTGCTTGTCTATCTATGACATCTAAATTTGTGTATGCAAGAGCAATGCTTGATCTAGCTTGTTTTACATTTTTTATCACCCCTTGTTTGGCTGTAGAGACCTCACTGAGTAATATTTCCATTTGGCTCGAGTGAAAATCCAGTTTATCAATCTCAGATTCAACCCTTATAACCTCACGTGCAGCATCGAAGTATTCTTCTCTATATATTTCAAATATCTCCATTTCTCTTCTGTGTTTTTTTAGCGTTTCTTCCAATGATCTAAATGCTGGAAGAAACCCTCCACTAATTGTAAAATCATTCTTACCTTGAGAGCTAAGAACACTATTGAGCTCATTATTCACATATTCCGTCATCCTTTCAATTTCATTCAAATCAAATTTAAACTCACCAGGCTCCTCTGGATTAACATTGAGAAACTCGAATACATCTGATGGATAATTACCCATATATGACTGCACTGAGCTATTAAAATTAAGAGTCGGAAAATCCCTATTAATCAGCTTCTCAAACCTCGTAATCGCCGTCCTATACCTATATTCATAAGGAACCAGCGTATGGACATAATCAGCGGAAACCTTTGATCCCAAAAAATACTCCACAGCATCAATGGAATCTTGGGGGTAGTTATATTCGACAAGCGGTCCATTAGGGCTTACAGAGCCATTCTCATTGACCGAAACACTAACACCATAAAAAGGACCATTCTCAAACCTGCCAGCTGATATCGCATGTTTCATACTAGGGATAAAGGTATTATAAAAAAAAGATTGGTAATTACCCAACCCAAAAAAATAGCTAGAACGCTGAGACTTTAATGCTTCATGCGCGCTATTTAATTCTCCAACAAGGTCCACCCTATCGGCTTTATTCTGACTAATAATGTAGCTGTAATCATTAATACTTATTTCCTTACCCGTAATCTCCGCTTGGTATCTACTAATTTCACCCTCCAATAGCAAAGTAGCTTCAATTATTCCATCGCGAGAATCAGATAAATTTTTTAGCTCTTTATTAATTAAATCTACACTTTCGCTTTTTTTCTCAAAATAATCAAAATCATCAACAAGCTCATATTTATGAATTTGTACTTTGTTGTTGGCATCATTGAGTTTATCGACTGTATCGATATAGCTGTCTCGGCTCTTCTCAATTTCAATTAATTGCTCCGCAATGTTCTTAGAGAGAGATTGAACCTCTTGTTGAAGTACTGCCACTCTCAACTGGTTCGTCGCAATGTCGTCCGCCGCTTGTTTCCTGCTTATTTTCGCATCATCTAGGCTGGTGTAAGAACTAGTCAGTTGTAGTTGCTCTGCCGCCGTATCTTCACCCAACTGGGCAAGCAGCGCCGCTTGCTCTTGCTCAAGCTGTGCATAGCCTGCCTCCATCTCTGCCAAAGCATTGATGGCCAGTGTGTTCTCAGGGTCACTAGCGAGCAAGCGCCGCTGCACCTCTATCTCTCCCGCTTTTTCCGACAACGTCAATGCCACACGACGCAATGCCATCGTCAAAGTGTTAGAAGATGCAGTGTCATCGCTGCCAACGTCTAGACCGTCAGTCACCCTCGATGAAAGATTGATAACGGGCGCTTGTCCTAATGCCGCAAACGCGTTGTTAGCCAGTTGCGTGGTGAAGTGTTGATAGCGTGTATTCACATCATCCAAGGTGGCCTGCGTTTGTGTTTTCGTGGCATGTGTGTGAGAAACGGTCACTCTAGCAGCCAAGTCTGCGTTTAGTGCATCAGTCAGCGCACTGAGTAATGCGAYCCCGTKAAGATGATGTGTCTTTTCGGCGGACAGTGTTTCGAAAGTGTCACTGTCTTCTGTTACCCGCAAATCAATCGCATTGATTCGATCATTCAATGATGTGCTGGCAGTCTCGAGCAGGGCCAACGCCTGTCTGCCCTTCGTCTCGGACTGGSTTGCCTGCCACAGCAGCCCGTTTTCATCGCCCAAATCTGTCGCCAAGGCAGACGCCCCCCTGTCCGACACGACGTCAGCAATGGCACCTTGGTGGCTCACTAAATGAGACAAGAGCCCAGAAAGCACGCCAAACGCGGGCATCTCTGGTGATGYTTCAAGATATTCCGCCACGTCGGATGCCAATGCTTTTGCATGGGCAAGTTCCGTCTGAGCGACACTTTCCCGAGAACGTGCTGCACGGTCTTCAGTAATGGCTGCCATCACTTCATCTACAAGAGACAGCGCCTCAGTGATACCAAGCTGTTTTGCTTCATCTTTCGTATCGTTGCGCAGAGCACGGAGTTCATTTTGAATGCCCGTGAGAAAGCTGTTGGCCCTCAAAGCAGAGGAATCGGATTCTGTTGCATGAAATATCGGATTGTTGTAACCACTGTGATGGAGTGTGTAGTCGTGTTGCGGTAAATACTCAGTCACACGATAAAAAGAGGTGTACCCTCTCACCATGGCTTTAGTTTGCGCTTTTTCTTCAACAGCTTGGTCATAGCGCACTTGTGCCAGCATCACTGTTGCCTCTGCAGAGCCATCCTGAGCCTGGCGCACTACGTCAACAGTGTGCGCTGCAGTATCGGTACCAACCAATGCCACAATTGCCGCTGAAGCCGACTCAAGGGCTGTTCGTGCTGATTGGTCTGCCTCAATGGCAACAACCATCTCATCGACCAAAGCCAGAGCGGCCAGTAACTCGCCTTTTGTCTGCTCCTCTGACGCCTGTGCATACAATTCATCAAGCTGACTCTTCACATTACTCAGAAAAATCAGGGCACTTTCTGCCTGTTGCGGCGTTTTTGTTGCCTTCCAGACTGTACTCCCGTAATGGTCGTTCTTGAGGGTGATGTAATGTGTCAGGTGTGGCAGGTGCTCGGTGATAACACTGGGCTCGGCATAAGCATGCACTGCTAATG
>NZ_SCHN01000006.1 GCF_004120195.1 Enterovibrio baiacu
TAACGAATGACATGGATCCCCCTTCATGTGGATTTTCCACACTTAGGTGTCTTTTTCAAAACCGGAGGTTCCATGTCTTCTTTAATCTTTTGCGGCGTTGACCTTGCCAAACACCACTTCTCTTTGCACGCGGTTGATAACCGTGGAAAGGTCATTCTTCACAAATCGGTGTCCCGCGCTAAATTGCTGACTACATTAGCAAATATGCCACCCATGCGTATAGGTCTTGAAGCTTGCAGTGGTGCGCATTATTGGGCGAGAGAGTTCATTCAACTCGGTCATGATGCGCGTATTATGGCGGCGAAATATGTGGGTCCGTATCGTACCAAAGGCAAAAATGACCTTAACGATGCCATCGCTATCTGCGAAGCCGTTCAACGTCCCAACACGCGCTTTGTTCCCGTTAAATCTCCTGAACGCCAAGCCATTTTGGCTATTCACCGAATGCGTGAACATTGGGTACGAGAGCGTACAGCTCTCATCAACCGTATTCGGGCTCTGCTCGCTGAGTTTGGTATTGTTTTCCCCACAGGTCGCGCTGCTATTCATCGCGAAGTGCCACTCATTCTAGAAGCGGCTGAAAACGGGTTACCCGATATTGCACGCGCTGTCTTAGCTGACTGTTTTGAACATCTTCAAACGCTTAATCAGCGCATCAATGAAGCAGAGCAAAGCTTTGATCTTGTTGTTAAAGCCAGCCCCAATGCTATGCGCATCATGAAAGTAAGAGGTATCGGCCCTCAAACAGCAACCGCAATTATCGCCACTATCGGCAAAGGGGAGCAATTTGATTCAGGTAGAGACTTTGCCGCTTGGCTAGGGTTAGTCCCAAAACAGTACTCCACGGGTGGAAAGCCCAGACTCGGGCGCATCACAAAGCATGGTGATAAATATCTTCGAACCTTGCTCGTTCACGGAGCGAGAGCTGCCATCACTAATATCGGAGAAAAACAGGACAGGCTCAGTACGTGGGGACGGCATGTTCTTGAACGGAGAGGCATGAACCGAGCCATTGTTGCGCTCGCCGCCAAGAATGCGCGAATTATTTGGGCACTACTACACAACCAAACCGAATATCAAGACTACGCGGCCTAAGACACAAACCACGTAGAGAAACACCCCAACCGGGTCATTGCAGACGCAGCTGATGAGAATAGGTTAAGACCATTTGCAGAGAGCCTGTTAATGCGGCGGGCACATTTGATGCCTTCTAACGAATAAGGCACTGCAACCGCGCAATGTCATCAGGGCCATGACGAGAGTCAGATAAAGGCCGAATGTAGAGCGGCAGTCCATAACGTATCTCAGAATGTCTTGCGGATGTTTGACGAACGGGGGGATCCATGTAGCCCTGTTAAGGTGTGAGCAACGCAATACCGATGCTTCCGCATACCACCTTAAACACTAAACGCAACGCATAGTAAAAATGCCAAGCGTTGCGAATCACTCTTAAACAGATTGTTATGTGCCTATTGCTCAATTAATCTCATAAAGGCTTCACACTTTAATGCATCCGATAAATTCAATAAGTCGTTAGGATTACACTTTAATTCATTTTGAATATAGTGTTTCGTTTTGCCTAGAAGCTCTTTACCTGGTGTAAATTGATCACCGTATTCATCCATCCAGTCCTTAACATAAGAATCAACAAGATCAATATCTGTATGCCCCTTCTTATTCTTACTCAATTCAATTCTGTCTCTAAGAATGAAGTTAGTTAGCTTCCTTTTCGTCTCCTCTTTGAGCTCTTCCACAAACTCGAAATATTTTCCTTCTAATGTACCTATTTCAGTACCATAAATATTGTTCAGATGAACTGGCTGACAGAAATAGTTCTCAACCTCTTGATATTTAGTCATAAAGAACAATAGTTCTCGTTTCTCACAATCTTCGCGGAGCTTTATCACCTCACGATCACTGTCAGTTTTTTGGTCCCTATCAATATGAACAATGACTTTAACTCCAGGTATTTGCTTCCTAACAAATCCTTGTAGGATTTTTGCAAAATCTACCTTTGTACAGCCTTCATAAGAGTGCAAAACAAATTCATTTTCATTAAGTCCATTGGCTAATAAAAACTTCTTTAGAAATTGTTTTTTCTCTGAAATATTATCAACTTTATCTTCAGTAACAATGATGTACTTTAGCTCTTTCTTAGAGAATAAGTAGTCGGCGTCAGCTGCACCTATATCTAACAATATGTTACTACCTTTCACACCAGAAATAGCGGCTCCTTTCTGAAAGTGAACAACATTCGATTGCCCTT
Source organism: Enterovibrio baiacu (assembly GCF_004120195.1). Classification (GTDB taxonomy): domain Bacteria; phylum Pseudomonadota; class Gammaproteobacteria; order Enterobacterales; family Vibrionaceae; genus Enterovibrio; species Enterovibrio baiacui. The sequence goes on from NZ_SCHN01000006.1 coordinate 2,267, forward strand.
CCAAAGACTCAAGTATGTATCTTGAGTGGGTCGAAAATACAATTTTCAAGTCAGGATTATTATGTGTCCGTTTAACCAACTCCTCTGATAGCAACTTCTGCTTCGTTGGATGGATATGAGAGTCTGGTTCATCAAGTAAAATTATCTTAGGGTTGAAGTATTCTATGTATGCAAAAATCTGAACTACTTGCAGTAAACCTGTGCCGACTGAATCTAGCGGTAGTTCAACTTTACCATTCTTAACATATACGTATATAAACTCTGAAGTATGCTCATCAAATTCAACTCTAAAGTCGATATTTTGATAAATTGCGTTGACTGAAGCCTTAAACGCATTCCATTTTTCAAGATCACCACTAATTGTATACAGTATATTTCTTAAGTAATTGTTACTATCACCGCGAGTAGCTGATTTTTTTACGGCTATAGCGACCTCAAACTTTTCGTAAATAGGGATACCAGCAATACCTGGAACATAAACGCAATAAGGTTTTTCTATTTCACTTAAAGAGTCACCTAAAACCTTCCCAGTAAGCATAGTTGTAAAACCACCATTCTTACCTCGCGAGACTTGCACTGTTGAAGAATTTCCGTTGTCAAAAGAGAACTTGATCCAAGGGCGATCACCTCTTCTTTTTGCTCCGGACAATGGCTTTCCATGGTATAGATACGCTATATCACTAGTTGGAGTATATAAATACTCACTTGAATCAAGAGAGAGTGTTTTGGTTTCTCCTTTAACCCACTTACCTTTTTTCAACTTCAGAGTCTGACAACTAGATACTGCAAATTGAATCCCTTGAATAAAACTACTTTTTCCTGAATTATTTGTTCCAATAAAGACGTTAAGCGGAGCCAAGTCGAGTTCAACGTTATCAATCTTTTTGAATTTTTCTATTTTAATTTTCATCTATAGTAAACTAACCAAACAAGGTATAAACCTATCCATAATGCCAAATGTAACACATACATTCAGCCAATAGGAAGGTAATGGCATTTAGAACAACGGCTTATACATTAGGCACATAACAACATATTAGCGGGCAACTTACCCGATTAGTCCAAAACCGGGACGCCCGACTAGTCCATTTGCTTTTGCTCTACTTTACCACAAAGCCGCAATTTATCAGTTACATAGAAGCATGACACTCTCTGCATTCCGAGAAAAACGGGCGTCCCGACCTAAAAAACACCGATTTTTTACTATAGACTCCAAACTGTATAAATAAACAGCATATTGAGACCGGTATGAAATCGCCTTTTCTACGCGCCATAAGCGAGTTTATGTATTCTCGTCACTACGCAAAACGGACTGTAGACACTTATCTCTATTGGATAAAGATCTTCATCATTCATAACAAAATGAAACACCCCAATGATATGGGAGACGTTGAGGTTGAATTGTTTCTTACCTATTTAGCAAACGATAGGAATTTATCAGTAAAAAGCCAATCCATCGCTCTAAATGCATTGGTTTTTCTTTATCGACATTTTATTCGCAAGCCCCTTGCGGGAAATTTGACTTTCAATAAATCCAATAAAGCGCCTAAGCTTCCAGTCGTTCTTACAAAAGGCGAGATTGTTCTGCTATTTCAACATCTCCCTCCAAGCTTTAACCTTCCAGTGAAAATGATGTATGGAAGTGGGCTTCGGGTCTCGGAGATGTTACGGCTAAGAATGCAAGATATTGATTTTGATTATTACTCAGTTCTGATATGGCAAGGTAAAGGAAATAGAAACCGACGTGTCACACTCGCAAAAGAGCTTGTTCCACTAATCAGAAATCAAATGTCCGTTGTCGAAAAATACTTTGAAAGTGACTTATCTAATCCCAGCTACAGTGGTGTTTGGTTACCAAACGCGTTAACCAAAAAATACTCATCAGCGAGTCAACAGCTTGGCTGGCATTTTTTGTTCCCCTCTCATAAACTTTCTGTTGATCCTGCTTCGGGTTTCATTCGACGCCATCATATAGACGAAACCACAGTACGAAGAGCGATAAAGCACGCCGCAAAAGAAGCTAACATCGGGAAATCAGTTAGTTGTCACACACTGCGTCATTCATTCGCAACGCACCTGCTTGAAGCTGGGGCGGATATCAGAACCGTTCAGGAGCAGTTAGGGCATTCTGACGTTCGGACGACACAAATCTATACACATGTTTTGAATAGTGGCGCCAATGGCGTGATCAGTCCGCTGTCTCGATTAGGTTAAACGTTGCTAACATCCTAGGATTCTTCATTCAGTAGCGGAATTCGTTGAAGTCATAAATGGTCGGCAGATCCAACCTACATTAGAATTATACCTGCAGATTTTCAAAGCAACGCCCATAAAAAAACCGCAGCCGAAGCCGCGGTTTTCAATTCTAAAATCGCGTTGAAATTAATCTTCCATTTCCGCGATTTTTACTTTCCACGTATCAGGGCCGATTTGGTGGGCATTATCACCGCGTGAGTCAACGGCAACGGTCACTGGCATATCCACAACGTCGAACTCGTAGATCGCTTCCATACCCAAATCTTCGAACGCGACAACGCGGGCTTTTTTGATGGCTTTTGCTACCAAGTAAGCAGCGCCGCCAACAGCCATGAGGTAAACCGCTTTGTGCTCTTTGATGGATTCAACCGTTGCTGGACCGCGCTCTGCTTTACCGATCATGCCGATAAGGCCGGTGTCGTTCAGCATCATGTCGGTGAACTTGTCCATACGGGTGGAGGTTGTTGGGCCAGCAGGGCCAACCGCTTCATCACCCACTGCATCAACAGGGCCAACGTAGTAAATGAAACGTCCGTTGAAATCGACGCCTTTTGGCAGGCCTTCACCGTTGTTCAACATCTCTTGAATACGTTTATGTGCCGCATCACGACCTGTCAGTATTTTGCCTGAAAGCAGAACGGTTTCGCCGGTTTTCCACTCTTGAATGTCATCTTTGCTGATGTCATCAAGGTTTACGCGGCGCACGTTATCGCCCACTTCCCACGTCACTTCTGGCCACTCTTCCAGTTTTGGTGGCTGAAGGTCGGCTGGGCCTGAACCATCAAGGGTAAAGTGAACGTGTCGCGTTGCTGCGCAGTTCGGGATCAAACACACTGGCTTTGAAGCGGCATGCGTTGGGGCGGTTTTGATTTTCACGTCAACCACTGTGGTTAAACCGCCAAGGCCTTGTGCGCCAATGCCGAGTTTGTTCACGCGATTGAAGATGTCTAAACGCAGTTCTTCTTCCGCGTTTTCAGGACCACGATCGATCAGCTCTTGGATGTCGATGTGTTCCATGAGGGATTCTTTTGCCAGCACTGCCGCTTTTTCAGCCGTACCGCCAATGCCTATGCCCAACATGCCTGGTGGACACCAACCTGCGCCCATGGTTGGTAATGTTTTCTCTACCCATGCTGCCACGTCATCGGACGGGTTCAGCATCACCATTTTGGTTTTGTTTTCCGAACCGCCGCCTTTGGCTGCGATTTGAATTTCAACCGTGTTGCCCGGCACCATGTTGATGTGAACAACCGCGGGTGTGTTGTCTTTGGTGTTTGAGCGCTTGCCTGCTGGGTCGGCAACAACAGATGCACGCAATGGGTTGTCAGGGTTGTTGTACGCACGGCGCACACCTTCATCCACCATTTGTTGTACTGTCAGGTCACTTTCCCACTGCACGTTCATGCCAATGTTTACAAAACACGTCACGATGCCGGTGTCTTGGCAGATTGGGCGTTTGCCCTCTGCAGACATGCGTGAGTTGATAAGAATTTGTGCGATGGCATCTTTCGCGGCTTGGCTTTGTTCTTTGTTGTACGCCTTTTCTAGCGCTTGAACAAAATCGATAGGGTGATAGTAAGAAATATACTGCAGGGCGTCAGCGACACTGTCGATGACGTCTTCCTTACGAATGACAGTCATAATTGCCTCTTTAATTGTTATAGATTCCATGGCCCTGTCTGCCCGTTTGTAGTCACAAGCTATACAGTGCTTCCAGTTAACGTTCGTTACCTACCCTGTTTACACGGGTGCAAAAGCCTTGCCTTTGTCACATCCATGTATTTGGGTAGTGTAGGCTGCTTTGACGCACAGGGCATCAATCACCCCGCGAATTCGCCAAACGTAGCAACCTGTTACGTATCCTTGTTAATGCAGTTTTCCGGTGCGATTTTATAACAATATTCCGATGAAAAGCGTTAAGAAAGGCAGCGAAACCTTCTTCTAATAACGTAAAAACACAATAGAGTATGCAATCTGCGCTATTTGACCTGAATGCCTTTGATTCTGCGAAATCTGAACGCGGGAATATTCGTCATAAAACCCGCGATTATGATACTCTTACGGTCCATTCAGCGCCAACAGACGCGTCAATACCGATCACAAAAACACGAAAATGACAGAATCGAGACGAATGCCCATCACCCTGCAGTTTTTTGAGTACTCACCGACTCGCCTTGCCGATCTATTTTCACGCGTTGAAGCGCATTCTTGGTCAATGTTGTTGCAATCTGCCGCAGCGTCTCACCCTGATAATCGCTTTGATATTCTGGTTGCAGACCCTATCGCGACACTGTGCAGTGAGAATGGCGAAAACACGGTTCGTTATCGTGATGGTTCTGATAAGAATGAAACCATGGCGCAAAACAACGATGACCCCTTCCAAGTGCTCCGTCGTTTACAAGATGCGTTACTCCCAGAAATTGAGCCGATAGCACCTTGGCCGTTCTTAGGCGGTGCATTAGGGTATTTCAGTTACGACTTAGGCCGACAAGTTGAAACCTTGCCGACCCTTGCTGAAAACGACATTGCGATCCCTGACATGGCGATTGGCATTTATGATTGGGCGCTGATTGCTGATCATAAAGAACAAAAGCTGGTGCTGATCCAGCCGGAAGGCCAAGATCGTTGGGCGTGGCTGAATGCGCAACAATCGCCTTCAACGTTTTCATCGTCTGAGCAGGACAAACACGCCGCGGCGTTTTCACTCACTGACGCTTGGCAAGCCAACATGACGCCAGAGAGCTATGAGAACAAATTCGATGCGGTGCAAGCCTATTTGATGTCGGGGGATTGCTACCAGATCAACCTGGCACAACGCTTTGAAGCCCCCTACCAAGGCAGTGAATGGAACGCGTATCAACGTTTGGCAGAAAACAATGGCGCACCTTTCTCGGGCTTCTTGCGATTAGATAACGCGGCGATTTTGTCCGTGTCGCCAGAACGCTTTTTGCAATTGCACGGTAAAGAAATCGAAACCAAGCCGATAAAAGGAACAAGGCCCCGCGGCAAAACGCCGTCTGAAGACGCCGAAAAGATGGAAGACTTGCTCACCGCGGAGAAAGATCGCGCGGAGAATTTGATGATTGTGGACCTGTTGCGAAATGATATTGGCCGCGTGGCCTCGCCGGGTTCGGTAAATGTGCCTAAACTTTTCAATATCGAGACGTTTCCGGCTGTCCATCATTTAGTCAGTACTGTAACGGGAACCTTGGCAGACAACGAGCATGCCATTGATTTGCTGAGGGCATGTTTCCCCGGTGGTTCAATCACTGGCGCACCCAAGGTGCGCGCAATGGAAATCATTGAAGAGTTAGAACCCCACCGTCGCACCATCTACTGTGGCAGCATTGGTTATTTAAGCCGCTGCGGCACCATGGACACGAGCATCACCATTCGTACCTTGGTGTGTCACGAACAGCGGATCTACGCTTGGGCTGGCGGTGCAGTGGTTGCTGACAGTGAAGCCGCATCGGAATACCAAGAAACTCTCGATAAATTGAGCAAGATATTACCCGTTCTCTCTGCGTAACACGCTACTGCACCGGCTCTTCCCTACGGCAGAACCCGTGCTTCGTTAACGCAGCGCTTTGATGAACACGTATGGAAAGGAAATCATGTTAAAAACGCCAGGGATGGAAAACGACGAACCGTTAACCTTAGAGTTTCTGCAGCGATGCACTCGCCAGAACCCTATGCGCCCCCTGTCCCGTCACTGGCTTGTTCAACGATTTAGCCTAAGTCCTTGTAACAATTATGATGAGCGCGTGTTACAGCGCGCTCGTGATGCCTTCACGCAAAACAACACCACCGAACTTCGAGAAGCCGCCGTCATGATCGCCCTTGCAGAACGCAATGGCGAACTGCAGGTGTTGCTTACCAAAAGAGCCATGCATTTGAAGCATCATCCCGGGCAAATCAGTTTCCCTGGCGGCAAAGTAGAGAGATCTGACAAAGACATCGTTGAAACCGCCATCAGAGAGATGGAAGAAGAGATCGGCGTGACGACCACGCGCGACAACCTTCTTGGCTGTTTAGCCCCGCTTCCAACGGTCAGCGGCTACTTGGTTACGCCAGTGATCGCCTTTGTTGACGCGGATTATGAGGCTGTGATTGATGCCAATGAGGTGGACTGCTTATTTGAAGTGCCACTCGCCCAATTTATGAGACGCAACGCCATCGCCAAACAGCCTTTTTTAGTGCGTGGAAAAACGTACGACATTTATGCGATGACCTACCAAGAGCACTTAATCTGGGGGGTGACGGCACAAATTCTCCATACATTAAGCCAACAACTTCACCTCCAGTGATGCCAAAATTTGCCCAGCCCTCACACGCGACAAATATTAACTTTTGTTGATTATTTCAAATTATTTTTAGCCTATTAAACATCGTTTTTAAACGATAAAAAAGCGATAGCGTGTAACAAAAAATATTCTTTCCGCTTCCTTACATTTACAAAGAAAAGTGATCTTAATCACGGTTTGAAATGCAAATATGTAAACAATACGCGTCGACTATGATCCGTTACGTATTTTTTTGGTGATTAAACGATGCAAACCACCCAATCCACCACCACTTCAAGCGCTGCCAAAATGAAATGGTCTGCGCAAGATACAACTTGGATGCTATCTCTGTTCGGAACAGCGGTAGGTGCAGGTATTCTTTTCCTTCCAATCAATGCTGGCTTAAACGGATTCTGGCCGCTGGTTGCGTTGGCGCTGCTTGTTGGCCCAATGACGTACTTCGCCCACCGTGGCTTAGCACGTTTTGTACTGTCTTCTAAAAAACCAGGAAGCGACATCACTGAAGTGGTTGAAGAACACTTCGGCGCGACCGCGGGTAAACTCATCACTCTTCTGTACTTTTTCGCGATTTACCCGATCGTTCTGATTTACGGCGTTGGTATTACCAACACGGTTGACTCTTTCATGGTGAACCAACTTGGCATGGAATCACTTCCACGTGCCGTACTGTCTATCGTTCTTATCCTAGGTATGATGTCTGTCATGCTTGCGGGTGAGAAACTGATGCTGAAAGTCACGCAGTTCTTGGTTTACCCACTGGTTGCTATCCTTCTGTTCATGTCTATCTACCTGATCCCTGATTGGAACACATCTGCACTGCAGCAAATTCCAACCGCAGGTGATTTCATGACAACTATCTGGATCTCTATCCCTGTATTGGTGTTCGCGTTTAACCATAGCCCTGCAATTTCTGCATTCTCTATGGCACAAACACGTGAATACGGTGACAACGCTGAGCGCAAATCAAACCAAATCTTGTTCCGCACCGCGGGCATGCTGCTTGGTTTCGTTATGCTGTTCGTGTTCTCTTGCGTACTGAGCCTAACGCCTGCTGACCTTGTTGAAGCAAAAGCGCAGAACTTGGCGGTACTGTCATACCTTGCAAACAAGCACGAAAGCCCATTCATTTCTTACTTGGGTCCAATCGTTGCGTTCGTTGCTATCGTTTCTTCTTTCTTCGGTCACTACATGGGTGCACGTGAAGGTCTGAACGGTTTGATCATCAAGCAACTTCGTTCACGCAATAAAACAGTTAACCTGAAGAAAATCGACATGTTCACTGTTGCGTTTGTGATCATCACAAGCTGGATTGTTGCAACCATCAACCCAAGCATTTTGGGTATGATTGAGTCGCTAGGTGGCCCTATCATTGCAACGATTCTGTTCATCATGCCGATGTACGCAATCAAGAAAGTACCAGCGATGAAGAAGTATGGCGGCAAAGCCAGCAACATCTTCGTGACTTTCATGGGTATGGTAGCGATTTCAGCGATTATGTACGGTTTCGTATCGTAAAAATTCGTGTAAACTAGCCGACCTGTAAAAGAGCAAGGATTCTCTAATGACCTTGCTCTTTTTTGCTTTCCAATCACGAGCCACGGAATTCCTTTCCTGCTCTGAATCTGGTCGCCTCCACGGATGGATAACTATTTAAGAATAAATCCAAATGCCCGCTTAACGTAAACCGCGAGCATTGACTGAGGTATGACAAATGATCAGTGTTTTTGACATCTATAAAATCGGCGTAGGCCCATCTAGCTCACACACCGTGGGTCCAATGAAAGCAGGTAAGTCTTTCATCGACGATTTGCGCAGTATGGAAAAACTGCGTGATGTAACAAAAATCACCGTTGACGTATACGGCTCTCTGTCTTTGACAGGTAAAGGCCACCACACCGACGTTGCTATCATCATGGGTCTTGCGGGTAACACCCCAGAGCACGTTGATATCGACAGCATTCCTGGCTTTATCGCGCGTGTTGAAGAAACCGAGCGTCTGCCAGTTGGCATGCACTGCCACACCGTTGATTTCCCACGTGATGGTGGCATGAACTTCCACACGTCTAACCTGCCATTGCACGAAAATGGTATGGAAATCCACGCGTGGATCGGTGAAGAAAAGATCTACACCAAAACCTATTACTCTATCGGCGGTGGTTTCATCGTTGACGAAGAGAACTTCGGCAAAGAAGACGAAAACAAAATCAAAGTACCTTACGATTTCAACAGCGCAGAAGAGCTGCTGGCACATTGTAAAGAAACGGGTTTGTCGATCAGTGCTGTGGTCATGTCTAACATGCGTGCGATGCACTCAGAAGACGAAATTCAAACCTACTTCGGTAACATCTGGCGCACCATGCGCGAATGTTTGGACCGCGGTATGAGCAACGAAGGCGTATTGCCGGGTCCACTGCGTGTTCCACGTCGTGCGGCTGCACTTCGTCAACAGCTGATTGCGTCTGAGAAGTTCTCTAACGACCCTATGGCAGTGGTTGACTGGGTGAACATGTTTGCCTTCGCCGTGAACGAAGAAAACGCCGCGGGTGGCCGTGTTGTTACTGCACCTACCAATGGTGCATGTGGCATCATCCCTGCCGTATTGGCGTACTACGACAAGTTCATTCAAAACGTAGGGCCACGTGAATACATGCGTTACTTTGCGGTATCTGGCGCGATTGGCGGCCTGTACAAGCAAAATGCATCTATCTCTGGCGCGGAAGTGGGCTGTCAGGGTGAAGTTGGCGTGGCGTGTTCGATGGCGGCTGCAGGTTTGGCTGAATTGATGGGCGGTAGTGCGCAACAAGTGTGTATCGCGGCTGAAATCGGCATGGAGCACAACCTAGGTCTAACGTGTGACCCTGTTGCAGGTCAGGTTCAGGTGCCATGTATCGAGCGTAACGGTATCGCTGCAATGAAAGCGATCAACGCAACGCGTATGGCGCTGCGTCGTTCGTCTGAGCCGCGTGTGTCGCTGGACAAAGTGATCGAGACCATGCTGGAAACCGGCAAAGACATGAACGCGAAATACCGTGAAACCTCTCAAGGTGGTCTCGCCATCAAAGTTATCTGCTAATACGCAGTAACGAAGACATCGTCTTTGGCGATAACGTGACGACGTTGCGTTATCACCAGAAAAAAGAAACCCGCCGAATTGGCGGGTTTCTTTTATCCATCACTTTTCATTTCAAGCGGTGGCCAACATACGTTCTTCTTCTTTCACGACATGCCGCTCTGCAGCGTCTATCGCGCGATAAAGGCGCATCTTGGTTGCACTAAGCCCCAGTCCAAGCACTTGGCTGATTTCCTCAAGGGATAAGTCGTGCTCAAAACGCAGTACGAGTATCTCTTGTGCCGTCTTTGCCAAGTTTCGAACAGTGTTGGCGATGCCTTGTTGCTCTGCAGCAACGGGACACACTTCTTCACTGCCCTGCTCTTCTGATTGCTCTTCCGAAATGAAACGCTGATGGTGTGTCGCACGTTTCTTTAAATAGCTTCTGCATTGATTGTCTGCAATCGCATATAACCAACTTCTGAATGCCGCTTCGCCGCGGTAGGCGTGGATGTAGCGGTAGCTACGAACAAGGGTTTCTTGCAATACGTCATCCGCATCATAAGAACAACCCAGCCACGCCATGCATCGACGATGTAATGGTGAAAGATAACGAGCGACCACTTGGTCAAAATAGTGGCGAGCTAATGGGTCCCCCGCCTGAATCTTCGCTATCTGTTCACGCTCACTGTTGAGACAGTTTGAATCCACTGAATGCATGATTAATACCCTCCTGGTATTCGAGTGGTGTAATCAACCTAGCCAAACGAAGATCAACAATCAAACAGTGTTTTCTATTCAAAAATGACAAATTTTTGGGCAATGCAAACGCGCGTTTTCAAAAAAATATTGAACGGCGTTTTTTAATCAACGACTTACAAACATCACTATCGAACGCCGTTCAATTGACACACAAATTTTGTGCTTTCAATCAGATAGTGAATTTCTCACCGCTGACACACATTATCAAAACTGGCCGCAGGTCTGACCACTAAATTCTTATACATCAGGTGGCAATAATGAATATTTTTTTAGCCACCCGCCAACAGAGAAATGATGAAAGAAGGCAACGCGTTTTCTCCTTCTTTCCCACCGTAATGTGCTGGGTAAACACCAGGCATAAAAAAAGCCCGCTATCTATAGCGGGCTCTCTCAATGCGAATTGCGTCGGCGATTATGCCGTTGCTTTTTTCGCTGAAACTGCGCCAACTGGCTTGGTCACGAATGACAGAACAACAGCCACTGCCAGCATCGCTGCACAGATGGTGTATGCCATGACATAGTTACCGGTCATGTCTACAGCGGTAGCTGCAACAACTGGACCGATGAAGCCACTTACACCCCAAGCGGTGTATAGCACGCCGTAGTTACCACCGTAGTTTTTCAGACCGTAGTAATCAGCAGTGATAGATGGGAATACTGCTAGAAGCGTACCGTAACCCACACCTGCAACCGCAGCACCTACCATCAGAGTGAACTCGGTTTGGTAAGTCGCGAACATCATCATGTTGATGCCTTGCATGATGAAGGCAATCATCAGCGTTTTGATACCACCGATCTTGTCAGACAAGATACCCGCAGCAACACGGCCACCTGAGTTGAAGATAGCCAGTACAACAACAAGGAATGCTACTTGGGTCAAATCAGATTGGTTGATAGCGATAGACGTGATGTTACCAATGATCATAAGACCTGCAGAAGACGCCAATGCGTACATTAGCCACAGTGAGTAGAACTGTGGTGTCTTCATCATTTCACGCCAGCCCATGTCTGCATTCGCAGCGCCACTTTTCGCCACGTAGCCCACAGGCGCTTCTGGCGTGTAGTCCGCAGGCGGGTTGTTGATGGTCAGCGCCAATGGCACAGCGATAACCAAGATGCCCACACCTAGGATCATGAAGCTAGATTGAATGCCGTACGTGTTGATCAGCATAGACGTCAATGGCGCAAGGTAAACCGCAGCCAGACCGAAGCCCGCAGCGATAAGACCGTTAACCAGACCTTTCTTAGAAGGGTGGAACCACTTCATTGCTGCTGGAGCAAGACATGCGTAACCGAAACCGATGCCACAACCTGTTACTAGGCCGAAGCTTAGTAGAAGTGTCATTGGAGAATCAGCAAAGCTAGAAACGATCATGCCAAGACCAACCATTACTGTACCCAGGATCAACACTTTACGTGGACCCATGCGATCTTGAAGGTTACCCGCCACGAGCAAAGAAAGCGCAAAACAGATGGTTGCGACGGTGTAAGGCATAGATGCATCAGCATTTGACCAGCCCTGCTCTACCAAAGACTGTTTAAAAACAGACCATGCGTACAGGATGCCGATACACATATTGATAAAGAAACCAGCGGCTAGGATGCCTGCAGCTTTGTTCATTTTTTTCATGTTACGACTCAATAGACTCACAAATATAAGGTGTCGCGACAATCCAAAAGGCTGCGTCACCCACGAAATAAAATATTTTTGGAAATGTTCAAAATAGTTTGAGAACAACCAAAGCGCGCGGAGTCTATCAGGGATTTTCAGTGTGATCAAAATCTACTTTTGATTAGGGTCAAAATAGTTGCTTATTTGACGAAAAAACAATCATGAAGTGTGAATGGGGAAGTGAGGTGCTAAAAGCAAAATGCACAAAAAACCCTTTTAAATAAAGGCTTCAGTGAAATATACATTCTTTTACATCTAGACATCTCTGTTAAAAAATGCGGTAACAAATGATGAACCAGATAGGCTGAGAAATCACAACCTATCTGACAATTATTTCAAAGACAGTGTGTCATTAATGATTCAACATAAATGAGGCAAGACTAACGAACAGAGAAACCTTTGCTTTCCAGAAATGCTTTCATAAAAGGACGCGCTTCTTTATCTAAAGTGCCAGAAATTTGTTCGCTCCAGCTCATTTCTTTGCTGCCGCCCGTGCGGGTTCGATAGTACTCACGAATGGTTTCGTCATACGCCTCTAACGCGTTCTCATCCATGGGTTGATAGGTATCTTCGTGTACATATAAAGAAGAAGGTAGACGCGGCTTCACTTCTGGATCTTGCGCGGGATACCCCAGACACAAGCCGAACAAAGGGATCACATGCTTCGGTAACCCTAGCAACGCACTCACTTTTTCTGGGTTGTTTCGAAGGCCACCAATATACACACCGCCAAGCCCCAGCGATTCCGCCGCGGCCAATGCGTTTTGTGCTGCCAGTGCGCCATCGACGGCACCAATCAGGGTTTGTTCGGCGAACCCCACCTTGGCATCTGGCTTGATCTGTAAATGGCGATTGAAATCGGCACACCACACAAAGAACTCAGCCGCATCGGCGACATACGCCTGCCCACCTGCGTATTCAGCCAGCAAACGACGCTTTTCTTTATCCACCACACGAATAACACTGGTGCACTGTATAAAGCTGGATGTCGATGCGGCACGTGCACAATCTAAAATCGCGTTGCGCTGTTCATCAGAGATCGGTTGATCGTTGAATTTACGGATCGAGCGGTGGGCAAGTAAGGTGTTTATAACGTCGTTCATAACAAACTCTCAGTTCCTTTGTAGAACACCATTATTCTGCGATTGTGCTGTAAAAAGCAAAACGGGCACACAAGGTACCCGTTTGGATCACAACAGTTATCGTATTGATATCAATAAGGCCCGACTTCTTCCGCGATGTTTTCTGCCTGACAAACCCGCTCAAGAATGTGCATCAATCTGTCTTTGCTCAATGGTAATGGGTTGCCTTTGATTGAGCTTGAACGCATCGCGGTTGACGCCACATCTTCAAACAAGGTGTCACACAAACCCAACTCTGTTAGCAAAGGCAAGCCGAGGCGTTTCAAGGTGCGCTGCACCCACACAATGCCATCGCTGGGTTCTGCATTTTGCCTTCCCGTCAGAATAACGGCCAATTGGCGATAACGATTGAGCAGCGTGATGCGCCCTGCTTCGCGTGCTGCCAAAATATTTTCCGCCATCACGTAAGGCGCGAGTTGCGCAGTGATTGCACCATGCGGCGCATCCAGCATGCCACCAAGGGCAGCGGCAAGACCGTGGGCAGCACCAAGCTTGGCGTTGGATTGCGCCATGCCACCCAGCATGGAAGCAAATGCCATGTCTGCGCGCGCTTTCGGATCATCTTCTTCACACGCATGAATAATGGCTGGCGCTAAACGGCGTAAACCTTCTTCACACACCATGTCAGTCAGTGGATTGGGGTCGCCACACACATAGGCTTCCATCAAATGCGTAAATGCATCCATCCCGCAGCGCGCAGACAGTTCTTTGTCTGTGCCGTAGGTTAATGTGGGGTCGATGATCGCCATATCAGGAATCAAGTCTGTACTGCGAAGTGCTGCCTTCACGTTTTCTTGCGCGGAAATGAGCACCGCATTACGCGTCACTTCTGAGCCTGTGCCCGCGGTGGTTGGCACGGCAATGCAAGGCAACGGTTTGGCGGTCAGCGGCAGTGCGCGCCCCACCACTTCGACATAGTCGTAAACGCTTCCTTGGTTGGGAATGAGTGCGGATAAAGCTTTACCTACATCCATCACACTCCCACCACCCACGGCAATCACCATGTCAGGTTTAAACACTCGCCCTGTCGCGGCCATTTCTTCGACCATCGCGATGAGCGGCTCGCCGTGCACAGAGAGTTGTTGGTAACGTATTCCCTGTTGTTTTAAATAGCCCAGCAAAGGCGCGGCACGCTGTTCATCCTTGCCTGTGACCACCAGGGCGCTGTAACCGAATTGATTGAGCATTGAGAGGGAGTTACTTAATGCACCCTCACCAAAAATGATCCTTGTCGCCGTCATGAATTGAAACATGGCTCTTCCTTTTCAAAAACATCTGCCGACCAGCATCACCCAACCTTTTTCATAGCATCTTGATTCAACGCAGTATTCGCTTGTTCATTGGGCATTGTGTTTCGCTAGTGTCGATGCCATCACATCTCTACGGCGCATCAAAGAGAGGACAAGATGTATTGATAGGTAAGCGCTATCGAATTAAGAGACAAAACCTTCTTTTCTCTTCTTTAGGCTTAAGGCATAGTAATGACAACTTTCAGAGATAGACCAAACACGGGATGTGTTGGTGGCTGATATCTCTCACCATTGATTATGAAAATAGGATTCTAGGTATGTTCGTTGTTATTTTTGGTCGTCCAGGTTGCCCTTTCTGTGTTCGCGCAAAAGATCTTTCAGACAAACTAAAAGCTGAGCGCGATGATTTCAACTACCGCTATGTTGATATTCACGCTGAAGGCATCAGCAAAGCTGACCTAGAAAAAACCGTTGGTAAGCCAGTGGAAACTGTTCCACAGATTTTTGTTGACCAAGAGCACGTGGGCGGCTTTACAGAATTCGAAGCGTACGCAAAAGCAAACCTCGGTCTGTACAACGAGTAATCCGGCTTTGTAGAACGGGTTATTACTGCTCAAACGCACATCTACTGCTTTCGCAGCAAAATAGACACAAGGCGTTCGAACACTCATACAAAAGTCAGCATATTCGCTGGCTTTTTTCGTTATAAATCAGCATAAAAACCAACGTATTTTGATGCTTTTCAAACAACTGTCCAAACTCTGACAAGCCCCTGAAATAAAATGCCAAAATTACCGCAACTTTCCATTACAAATCATCCAAAATGCGTATAATGGCCGCCCAGAATTTCCCTTTCCCCCGCACGCGGATTACGGTTCAGTGAACATAGACGTCTACAACCTGCTCGTACAAAACGATATTCTCTTGCTCTTCGTTGTTCTCGCTATTGGTTTAGCCATTGGCAAAATCAGAATTGGTGGTTTCCAATTTGGCAACTCCATCGGTGTACTTGTCACCGCCCTCAGCTTTGGTCACGCAGGTTTTAGTTTTAGCCCTGAAGCGCTCAACATTGGCTTCATGCTGTTCATTTTCTGCGTGGGTATCGAAGCGGGACCTAACTTCTTCGGTATTTTCTTTCGAGACGGTAAATCCTATTTGGTGCTGGCATTCACGGTATTGAGTGCGTCCATTGGCATTACGCTATTGATGCAGTACCAATTCGGTGTCGACGGCAGCATTGCCACAGGCATGATGGCTGGCGCAATGACAGCAACACCCGTGTTGGTAGGCGCAAAAGATGCGCTCAATGCGGGTCTCGCTGGCATGAATTACTCGCCCGCCCAAATCGCCGCAATGATCGACAACTTGAGCGTCGGTTACGCCCTTGCGTATTTGGTCGGTTTGGTGAGCTTGATTCTTCTCGCCAACTTGATGCCAAAACTGCAAAAGGAAAACCTCGAGCATTCCGCACAGCAAATCACCATGGAGCGCGGCTTAGGGTCTTCTTCTCAACGCAAAGTCTACTTGCCGATCATTCGTGCTTACCGCGTCGGGCCAGAACTCATCAATTGGGTAGATGGACGTAACCTCCGTGAATTGGGCATTTATCGCCAAACCGGTTGCTACATAGAACGTATTCGACGCAACGGCATTCTGGCGAACCCAGATGGTGATGCCATCTTGCAAGAAGGCGATGAAATTGCGTTGGTGGGCTACCCAGACAGCCACGCACGTCTTGACCCGTCATTCCGCAACGGTAAAGAAGTCTTCGACCGCGACTTGCTTGATTTACGCGTGGTTGAAGAAGAGATCGTGGTCAAGAATGACAGCATCATTGGGAAACGCTTGTCTGATTTGAACCTGTCAGAATACGGTTGTTTCTTGAACCGTGTTGTACGCGCACAGATTGAAATGCCGATGGACCATAACATCCTGCTTTCTAAAGGGGATGTATTGCAGGTCAGTGGTGAAAAGCGCCGCGTAATGGGGCTTGCTGAGCGCATTGGTTTTATCTCCATCCACAGTCAGGTTTCTGACATGTTGGCGTTCTGCTCCTTCTTCATTTTCGGCCTAATTTTTGGTTTGATCACCATGACATTCGGCCAAATGACCTTGGGCCTTGGTAATGCATCCGGCTTGTTGATTGCGGGCATTTTGCTTGGCTTCTTGCGTGCGAACCACCCAACGTTTGGTTACGTGCCGCAAGGCGCTATCAACATGGTGAAAGAACTTGGTTTGATGACCTTTATGGTCGGCGTTGGCCTAAGCGCAGGTGGTAACCTTTGGGAGTACCTGCAACAGATGGGCTTCACCATCATGTTTGGTGCGCTGGCAGTGAGTGTTGTGCCTGTTATCCTTGCGTACCTTGTGGGTGCATATGTGCTTAAAATGAACCGTGCGCTCTTGTTCGGTGCCATCATCGGTGCGCGAACTTGTGCCCCCGCCATGGACATGATCAACCAACACGCGCGCAGCACCGTTCCAGCCCTTGGCTATGCGGGCACCTATGCCATCGCCAACGTGTTATTGACCTTTGCAGGTACGCTGCTCGTTATTCTGTTCTGATCGAGAATCGAACCAATAGTCAGCCAAGATTCAGCGAACAAGGTTACACTGTTCGCTGAATTTTTTTATTCCTAACATCTCGCTGGCCTCCATTTTTCTGCATTCTCTGCCGCCGAAAGAGGTTGCCGGACGTAACGGTTGTTGTGAAAAATAGCAGCGAAATATAGCGGCGAAATATAGGTGTCGAAATATGCGTGTCCTCATTGTTGAAGATGATCCCCTTCTGAGCCATCACCTAAAATCTGAACTGTCAGAGCTTGGAAACCAAGTGCATTGTGCAAACACCGCAGAAGAAGGGTTGTTTGTCGCCAAAGACTATCCCAACGACATCGCGATTGTGGATTTAGGGTTACCCGACCGTGACGGCCTAAGCCTGATCAGAGATATCCGCCGCGCGGGCATCCGTATGCCAATCCTGATCCTGACCGGGCGTGCGAACTGGCAAGACAAAGTCTCGGGCCTTGATGCTGGTGCGGATGATTACTTGGTGAAGCCCTTCCAAAAAGAAGAGCTCGTCGCGCGCTTAAATGCCTTGGTACGTCGCAGCGCAGGGTTCGTGAAACCTGAAATCAATGCCGACAATATCTGCATCGATTTACTGGCCAAGAAGGTCAGTGTGAAAGCACAACCCGTTGAGCTCACCGCCTTCGAGTACGATCTGCTGGAATACCTGATTCGACACAGTCGCCAAGTGGTATCAAAGCAGCGTTTACTTGATGTGCTATACCAAGACCAAGAAGGCGACCCGAACACCATCGAAGTCATGATGAGCCGACTTCGCAAAAAGCTGACACAAGCTGGACAAGAAAATCCCATTTCTACCGTTCGTGGTCAGGGATACATTTTCGAAATTAACGCCAGTTAACCACCACACACCGCTGCGAAGAATCTGATGATAAAACCTAAAATGCCTTCTCCGATCCATCGACGCGTGATCACCACCTCTATCTCCATTATTTTGGTGTTTACCGTGGCGTTAGGCTTAGTGCTCAACCAGCTTTATAACAAAAGCTATTTAGCACTGTATTCTTCAGATTTGCTTTCTGCGGTTCCTCAAATCGTGGGCGAACTCAAACGCGATAACTTGCTTGAAATCGACGCCAGTAGGATCCACATTGCCCCTGAAAGTCGCCCTGAAATGGGTTCGGTGGAAACAGACTACATGGCATTTATCTGTCAGCCTGATAAGTCCTTATTTTGGATGTCTAGCCACGCCAAAGGACTCGGCCTAAGTGATATCTGCCAAGTCCTTCCCTATGATCTCGTTGACCCTGAACTCATCATGTATAACGCACACCCGTACGTGGTTCACGAGATTGCAGAAGGCTCGGGGTTAATTGAAGACAAATTCTTCGTGGTGCGCGAAGTTGCACCTCAACTTGAACGATTGTCGGCGATAAAACGTAAAACGTGGTTCTATCTCGGCATTTTGTTCATTACCACCACAGCCCTACTTTACGCCGCGTCTTACTGGAGTTTCAGCCCATTGCGCAAACTCGCAGGCGAACTCAACGAGATAGCGGAATCTCGCCTCGAAAAACTCAATACCGATTACCCATCGGAATTGGAAGACGTTACCGACGCGCTCAACCGAATGATCGAATTGAGGAAGGAGCAAACACAGCGGTATCGTCATGCCATGGATGACTTGGCACACAGCCTAAAAAGCCGTTTGGCTGCCACCAATGCCCTGCTTGATGACAGTGCATTAAGTCGAGAAATGATGAGTAAGCGCATCATTGAGCAGGTCAGTCAAATGGATGACATGGTGCAATACCAACTCAAGCGCGCCTTGGTGGGTCAGCGCGGACTTGTGCGCGAAAAATCAGCCATCAAACCTTCAGTAGATAGCCTCACAGGTATGCTGTCAAAAGTGTATCGAGACAAGCCCGTCACCGTGACGCAAGATTTCAATGATCTTGAGTCTCTGCCGATCAACAAGAACGACCTGACCGAATTGCTCGGCAATCTGCTCGAGAATGCTTTCCGCTTTTGTATTGGCGAAGTGCGGGTTCGCACTCAAGACTCACCCGATAGCTACATCTTGCTGATTGAAGACGACGGCCCTGGCATTCCAGAACCCATCCGAGACTCGGTGTTTCAGCGAGGTGTTCGCGCTGATCAGCTTAACCCAGGAACGGGCATTGGCTTGGCGGTTTGTCATGAAATCGTAGAAAGTTACGAAGGCGTCATCAGCGTCACCACGTCAGAACTCGAAGGCGCTGCATTCGTGATTCAGTTTCCGAAACAACCTTAACGAACCAGGATCAGAACGCCGCTTTTGGCACTTTGACATGCAATTTGAGAAAAGTGGCAATGTCAGCGACTTACCTACACCTGTTTCATCGTCAAATGCCGCGATGGTAGGCATTAATTGTCCGCAATATTTGGTGGCACAGCAATTGCTCTAATAGACTGTTAGAAACTATTGAGAGTAAATGATGCAGGCAATCCAGTGGCTTAACGATCAACGACGGTTGTTGTTAACTCGCATCCAAACACATTTTGTGCATGCAACGGCGCTCTTCGTCGTGCTCGCGTGTGGCCTGTGGTTCATCATTCCTCACCCGATCATTCCTGTTGCCATTGGCCTTATTCCTTTAGCTCTTCTAATTACCATTAGCCAACCTGTGTTACTGGGGCTGTTGTTCATCGCTTTTTCGTTTTTCCGTATTCATGAAGCCTTTGCCCCGCTGTACTCGTTAAAAATACCGTTAATGCTTTCGCTAGGCACATTGACCACCTTGGCGTGGCACATCGGTATCAGTGGCAAAATCCGTATGTTTAATAGTGCCGAACTCACGGCCTTTTACGTGTTTTTCGCTCTGGTCACCATCGGTATTCCCCTTGCAGGAAACCTCGGCGAAGCCTTCAACTACTACAAACAGACGTATATAAAAATCGGCATCATGACCCCCGCCCTTGCTTGGCTTTTGTGTAACGTTCAGCACTACAAAAAAGCCCTGAACATGATTTCGATATCCGGCTTGCTGATCGCGCTGGTGACGATTTACAACAAAGTCAACGGCATTGGATTGGTGGAAGAAACGCGCGTCACCGTTGGCCGTGATTTAGGGTCGGTACTTGGTGACCCGAATGATTTAGCTTTGGTATTGCTGTTTCCATTTTCTTTCACCTTGGGTATCGCGATGACACCGGGCTTGTCGAAGAAGCAACGTTTCTTCGGCCTTGTTACGGCTATTGCGATTTTCATCGCCATCATTTGTACACAAAGCCGAGGCGGTTTGCTGGGCATCTTGTCAGCATTGGGCACACTGGCGTGGCGACGGATAAAGTCCAAAGCCTTGTTGCTCACCTTGGGCAGTATCGTCTGCGCAATCTTGTTCTTCGCAGCAGGCATCAGTGATCGAAAATCCGGCGGAGCGGCAGAAGAAGGATTAGATGCCTCTGCAAAAGGCCGCCTTTACGCATGGGAAGCTGCATTCTTTATGGCTGTCGACAACCCGATTTCCGGCGTCGGCCTCAACAACTTTTATTTCAACTACTTCTATTATTCATCCCATTGGGATGGGTTAAACCATGCCGTTCACAGTACGTGGTTTGGCGTATTGGGTGAAACAGGCTTTCTCGGCCTGATCGCTTTCCTTGTCATGACCATCATTATCTATCGCTCCGCCCTTAAAACGGTCAACACTGTGTTGGCAAACGCCGCCTATTATTCGCCTATTGTCCTCGCCATTGGCGAAGGGCTTTACTCGGGCATTATCGCGTTTTGTGTGTCAGGCACCTTCCTCACTCAAGGTTTTACATGGCCTATCTACATTCTGTTGGCACTGACCGCGGCAGTCTCAAATTATGTCAGGGAGCAAGAGGTTGAAAGGAAGAAAGAGGCCGAAGCCAGAGGAGATGCCGTCGATGAACCCGAAGATGTGCCACAGACAGCCAAGAACGCCTTTTCACGCTCTGCTCGATCCGTGATCCCTAATCCGTATGCAAAGAAAAGGTAGGTGTGAGATGCGAGATGCGAGATGCGAGATGCGAGATTAGAGATTAGAGATTAGAGATTAGAAACTAGAAACTAGAAACTAGAAACTAGAAACTAGAAACTAGAAACTAGAAACTAGAAACTAGAAACTAGAAACTAGAAACTAGAAACTAGAAACTAGAAACTAGAAACTAGAAACTAGAAACTAGAAACTAGAAACTAGAAACTAGAAACTAGAAAAGCGTGGAGATATCGACGTAAGAGGCACGCGCTAATTGGCGAGAATAGAAAATTGAAAAAGGCCGCTGAGCGGCCTTTTTCGTGGAAAGCGTTAAATGAACAACGGCTGGTTTAGTCGGCGTTCAGCAGGTCATCTTTCGCAGCAAGCAGATACTGATACATTGACCAGTACGTCAGCGCGGTTGCGATGTAGAGCGCTGCATAGCCGATGTACACCACGATATCGTCATGTCGCCAAATCAGCATGGTCAGTGCAAACATCTGCGCGGCGGTTTTGAATTTCCCCACCCAAGAGACAGCAACGCTCGCACGTTTGCCAAGCTCCGCCATCCACTCTCGAAGTGCTGAAATGATCACTTCACGGGCAATCATGGTCGCCGCAGGAATGGTGACCCAGATGGAATGGTAATGCTCAGTGATCAGTACTAATGCAATTGCCACCATCACCTTATCGGCAACAGGGTCGAGGAACGCGCCAAATCGGGTGGTTTGCTCTAGGGTTCGAGCGAGATAACCATCGAGCCAGTCAGTGAAACCAGCGATAACGAAAATCAGAGCAGCGACGAAGGCCGACCACTCATAAGGCAAATAGAACGCGACAACAAAAACCGGAATTAATGCGATGCGTATGAGGGTCAGAATAATAGGAATGTTCAGTCGCATAGTTTTTATTTCTTATGAATGACCGCGTTATGGTGCTTGAAACTCACGGCTGTTGCAATGACGAATGAATCTTCTCAGCCAAAACTCGGCTAATTCCCGGCACTTTGGCTATTTCTTCAACAGAAGCACGCTTAAGCTCCTGAATTCCGCCTAAATACTTGAGCAGTGCCTGTCGGCGTTTTGGACCAACGCCTTCGATTTCTTGTAACACACTGCTCTTTCTCGCTTTTGCCCGTTTTGCTCGGTGACCTGAGATCGCGTGGTTATGACTTTCGTCGCGAATATGTTGGATAAGGTGCAAAGCCGGTGAATCCGACGGCATGGAAAACTCTTCGCCAGACACTTTGATCAGCGTCTCAAGCCCCGGACGGCGCGTTGTACCTTTCGCAACGCCCAACATGAGCGGATGCTTAGGCCAATCCGCCATAAGCGGGCTGACGACCTCCCACGCACGATTTAGCTGTCCTTTACCGCCGTCTATTAAAATGATGTCAGGGATCTTCTCAGGGTCTACTTGCTTGCTGTAGCGGCGTTCTAGCACTTGTGCCATCGCCGCATAGTCATCACCACCCGTGATGCCCGTGATGTTGTAACGTCGGTATTCAGACTTCAGCGGCCCGTCTTGGTTGAACACCACACACGATGCGACGGTTTGTTCACCCATGGTATGACTGATGTCGAAACACTCCATGCGTTTTACTGACTCGAGGTTCAACGCTTCTGTCAGCATCGCGAAGCGGTTGTGGATCGTCATCTTATGATTGATTTTGCTGGTCAACGCCGTAGCAGCATTGGTTTGTGCCAGCTTGAGGAAACGCGCACGCGCACCGCGAGGTTTGCTTTGAAGATGAATTTTCCGCCCTGCAATTTCTGACAATGCACCGGCGAGAGATTCGAGCTCCTCCCCCATTTCCTGACCAATCAGAATGCTTGTTGGGATGGTTCGCCCTTCCGCCTGATTCAAGTAGAACTGACCAATGAAGCTAGAAACCAGCTCATTGGTTTCTGTGTTCGCCGGCATTTTCGGGAAGTAGCTGCGGCTTCCCAGCACCTTGCCTTGGCGCAAGAACAACACGTGAATACAGGCAATGCCATTTTCGACTGACACACCAATGGCGTCCAAATCGTCATCACTGTCTTGGGAAACAAATTGCTGCTCTTGAACACGGCGAAGCGATTGGATTTGGTCACGAAACTCAGCGGCTTTTTCAAACTCCAAGGCTTGACTCGCAGCTTCCATTTTTTCCACCAGCGTTGCGATCACTTGTCGGTTTTTGCCCTGCAAAAACAGGCGGGTGAAATCCACCAGTTCATCATAATCTTCATCGGAAATGATGCCTTCGACGCACGGACCCGCACAACGTCCAATCTGATACATCAAACATGGGCGTGTACGATTGCCATAGACCGAGTCTTCACACTGGCGTACAGGAAAGATTTTCTGCAGCAGATACAAGCTCTGCCGAACAGCACCCGCATCAGGAAATGGCCCGAAGTATTCGCCTTTGCGCTTTTTCGCACCACGATGAATGGACAATCGAGGATGTTTACTGGCAGAAAGGAAAATATAAGGGTAAGACTTGTCATCACGGAGCAAGACGTTATAGCGCGGAAGGTGTTTCTTGATCAGATTGTGCTCAAGAATGAGCGCTTCTGTTTCGCTGTGGGTGATCGTCACTTCGACATTGGCAATGTTTCGCACCAACGCACGTGTTTTTTCACCGGGGACGTTTTTGCGGAAATAGCTAGAGAGTCGCTTCTTTAGCGACTTGGCTTTACCGACATAAATGATCTCACCAGAGGCGTCCATCATCCGATAGACGCCTGGCTTATCTGAGACAGTTTTTAAGAAATCTTTGGCATCAAACACAGCGAACAGAAATAGTTAGAGAGTTTCTGTGTCTAGCATACCATGACGAATTGCCAGATGGGTTAATTCAACGTCGCCGTTAATCCCCAACTTACTGAACAATCGATAACGATAACTGTTGACGGTTTTAGGGCTAAGGCTCAACTGCTCGGAAATGTCCGTCACTTTCTGCCCTTTGGTGATCATCAACATGATTTGAAGTTCACGTTCGGACAAGTTTTTGAACGGATTTTCAGCCGCAGGCGAAAACTGACTTAGCGCCATTTGCTGTGCAATTTCTGGTGAAATGTAGCGTTGGCCACTGTTCACCGCACGAATTGCCTGAACCATTTCATCCGCCCCTGCACCTTTCGTGAGGTAGCCAGCCGCTCCTGCTTGCATGACTTTGGTTGGAAATGGGTTTTCAGTATGAATAGTTAGAACAATAATCTTGGCGTCGGGGTTGTAGCGTAGGAGCTTTCTCGTTGCTTCTAAGCCACCGATACCAGGCATGTTCATGTCCATCAAGATAATGTCAGCATGATTGCTACGACACCACTTGACTGCTTCCTCACCGCTTTCGGCTTCCCCTACCACTTTAACACCACGAACGTCTTCGAGAAGACGTCGTATCCCTGTGCGAACCAGCTCGTGATCATCTACAAGGAAAACACTTATCAAGCTTGTTTCTCCACTATGATTTTGGCTCGCCTTGCGCCGGGATGGCGCTCGACTTGAACTGCATATTACTTGAGTTTAACCCAACAATAAAAGGGCGAACACATTGATTCTGTGTAAAAGAACATGTTTTTCGTTTTAAAACGTAACAAATAAGCCAACAAGGTCAAAAAATTCAGCACAACCCCCTTCACTGGAGAGAAAACCTGTTTAAACCCATTAAGTTAGCGTCAACCTCCGTATCGCACACAAAAACAAAGCTGTCCATCTTTCAATGCATTAAATGGCTTAATTAAGCCTAAGTTCGTTATTTTGTATCAAAAAGTCGCGCAATTGAGAACAGGCCAAGAGAAAGTTATGGCGGATTTTTGCTCTCATCAGTACGCTAAAAAGACAATGTTCCCCACCACGAAGAAGGAAGAAAACATGACTTTAACCCTTGGGATATTGCTGTGTGATGACCATTATCCAGAATCTCAAGCGGTATATGGTCACTATGACGACGCATTTAAACGCCTTTTCGCAAACAGTGCGATTACATCCTTTGTCACATACCGTGTGTTTGAAGATGACTTTCCCACTTCGTCGTCAGAGTGTGATGTTTGGCTCGTTACGGGCAGTAAATGGGGCGTGTACGAAAGTGATCTTTGGATTGCTCAACTCATCGACTTTGTTAGACGCTGCGACCAAGAAAGCCAAGCGTTAATCGGTGTTTGCTTTGGTCATCAATTGATCCACTTAGCATTGGGCGGAATGGCGGCCAAATCCGACAAGGGATGGGGGATGGGACTCTATCCCGTTAACATTTTGGACCACGAAGCATTCGATGCCCCACATCAGCAAACGTCTCTCGACTTGATCGCAGTGCATCAAGACCAAGTCTTAGACGCCGCCCCCGACTTTAAGGTTCTAGCGGGTTCCGATTTTTGCCCGATTGCTATCACGCAAAAAGACAACCGCGTATTGACCATGCAATGCCACCCCGAGTTCACGGATGCATTTCTGCTTCAATTGATTGAGCGCTTAAGAGAAAAAGCAGGCGATGAAAAAGTGGATGAAGCCGCAGCAATTATTCGTGCGAACGGCATGGGTGACAGAAACATCGTCATCGATCGCCTGTTTGCGTTTTTAGATCAGCAAGTGGTGTCACGAGAAAAACGCCAAGCGTGATGGTGAAAGATCCGAGATTGGGAAGACCACATCCTCAACCTCGGATCGCAACACTCTGCTTTATCTCTAATCTCTAATCTCTTATCTCTTATCTCGAAACTCCTATCTCGTACCTCTAATCTCGAACCTCATTGCATTTTTTGCTGTGTACATTCTCAATATGCAAACCAAGGTGGCTATACGCACGGCGTTCGGTTATATCTCATTGAAAAATAGCACTTACTATACTGGCATTTAATTTGCTCCTTTGTGTTCATTACATACGACGGGAGCGAAGCCATGACATCATCGTTAAACCAGCCACTGATATTTGTTGGGCCACCACGCTCAGGCGTGACGCTGATTTCTAACTTGGTTTTCCATCATACGGATCTGTGTTGGCTCGATGAGAGTTTTGAAAAACACCCTCGCTCGCAATGGCAAAACCATGTATTTACCCAGACCAGCCAATGGCGCTCTTCCGCGGTGCTTGGTAACGCCATGTTTTCAGGATTAGCGCGTGAATTCTCGCCGACACCTTCGGAAGCGCTGTCATTTTGGGATGGCTATTCTCGAGATGAGATCGACTTCTTCCGTGGCTTTGCGAAAAGTAAGCACGCTACTCCCATTGAAATCTCAACCATTAAAGACGTGTTGAGAAAACGCCTAATCTCTACACAACGCCCTCGCCTTGCGTTGAAATTCACAGGCCCATCGCGCTTGCACTATTTGAGCAGCCTTTTTCCTGAGGCGAAGTTCGTGAACATCGTTCGTGATCCGGCGTCTACGGTGAACTCCATGCTCTCAACAGAAGAATGGGAATACCAAGGGAAACATATGCTGTGGTGGCGTGGTGCATACTCCATTAGAGAGCTTGCACAATATGACATGCTACGAGACCACCCTATTGCAGGCACGGCGTTCCAATTGAATAAATTGCTGCAAACGACCAAGCAAGAAGAGGAAGAGTTGGACATCAATATGCTCAGCATTGACTATGAACATTTCTCGGCCAACCCTTACGATACGATGGCTTCCATCCTCAAATTTGCAGATTTACCTGCCAGTCCCCATATCGACGCTGCGATACGACAAAACGAGATTCGATGCAGCAATAAAGTCATGAAGATGCCAGCAACAGACATCAACACCGTGTATACATGGTGCCCTGCATCCTGAGTTCTCTCAGGGGACACAGATAGATAAAAAAACGCCTTCCCAATGGGAAGGCGTTTTCTTTCATTTCACCTACAGCGCATCAGATTTGATGCAAAGCACGTGGTATTTACCGTGTTCTTTCTCAGCCCCTTCGGTTTCATGTTCGAAACCTGGGAACTCGTCATCCCACGCTTCAAGGGCTTTAAGGTACTGTATTTGCGGGCTGCTTTCGTTACCAAAGTTCTCGCCACCCATTAGCATTGGAATGCCTGGTGGGTAAGGAATCACTGAGTGCGCAGCAACGCGGCCTTCCAGTTTGTCTGAAGGCACTAATTCCACTTCGTTTGCCACAATGTGGTGGTAAGCCGTGCGTGGTTTCAATTCTACTTCTGGCAAGGTTGAATAGGCTTCGTTCAATACCTGTGCTGGATTATGACGAACAAGGTATTGGAACATGCGATCACCCAAATCACGCAGGCCCAAGCCTTTGTAGATTTCTGGCGCACTTTCTACCAATTCTGGCAGCATGGTTTCCAAAGACACGTTTGCGTCGTAGTGACGTTTGAACGACAGCAAGGTATTGATCAGCGTATCGCGTTTACCTTTGGTGATACCCATAGAGAACAGGAACATCACTTGGAAATCCGTTGTACGGGTTGGCACGATACCAAAGCGACCTAGATACGCACTCACCAACGCTGCTGGCACACCTTTTTCAAGGAATTGTCCTTTGTCATCCAAACCTGGGGTGAGCAAGCTCACTTTGATTGGGTCCAACATGCACCAGTTGTCGTCCATGTGGTCGAAGCCATGCCATTTGTCTTCTGGGTGCAGTACCCAGTTGTCTTGCACTGTCATGAGCGATTCGACTGACGCATCTTCGAATTTCACTTTCTCGCCGTTGGTGTCAGTCACAACTTCCGCATTCCACGGTTTAAAGAACCAATCGCCATCAGTGGTGTAATCGTTGAACAGTTTGCGCACACTTTGACGGAAGATAACCGCTTCGCGGATCACTTCGTTTGTCAACGATAAACCGCTTTCCCCTTTCATCATGTTTGCTGCCACGTCATTAGACGCACAGATCGCGTAGAGCGGCGATGTGGAGGTATGCATCATGTACGCTTGGTTGAAGCGATCGAAGTCAATCGCATCTTCGCCATTACGTACATGGATATAAGACGCTTGAGAGAGCGCGTTCAACAGTTTGTGGGTTGAATGGGTCGCAAACACCGTTGGGCCTTTGTGCCCGTCAGCACTGCCACGCATGGCAAAGTGACCTTTGTAGACAGGGTTGAATCGAGCATAACCAAACCACGCTTCATCCATGTGAATGCGATGAGAGCTTTCAGAAAGCAAGGCTTCAGCGCGCTCTGAGTT
This sequence comes from Enterovibrio baiacu, assembly GCF_004120195.1. GTDB lineage: Bacteria > Pseudomonadota > Gammaproteobacteria > Enterobacterales > Vibrionaceae > Enterovibrio > Enterovibrio baiacui. The sequence goes on from NZ_SCHN01000006.1 coordinate 30,330, forward strand.
GTAGCAAAGACCGTCATACGTACAGTTAGTGACTACAGCATAGCGTGGTGATTTACCTGTGTATTCTTTGGTCAGTTTGCCATCTGCAATTTTTTGTTTGATGGACGCCGCAGACATGGTTGCTTGGCTGATTGGGCCAATGATGCCGTAGCAGTTGCGGCTGGGTGCCATGTACACAGGACGCGCGCCTGTCAGGATCAAACCTTGCTCGATCGATTTGTGGCAGTTGCGGTCAATGATGGCAATGTCATCGTCTTTCAAGCACGCTTGCATGATGGTGCGGTTCGAGCCCGATGTACCCACAATGCCGGAATACGATTGGTGTGCACCGAAGATTTTTGATGCTTCTTCTTCGCTGTCTTTAAACGCGCCTGTGTGGTCTAACAGTGAACCTAACGCCGCGCGTTCAATGCCCATGTCTGAGCGGAACAAGTTCTCGCCGTAGAATTGGTAGAACTGATTACCTGCGGGCGTTTTTGTAAAGCCAATGCCGCCTTGGTGACCCGGTGCTGACCATGAGTACTCGTGAATGTCGTTGTATTGCATCATCGCTTTCATCAGCGGAGGCAGCACATGTTCACGGTAACGTTTCATGGCAGCAACAATCCGACCCGCAACAAAATCTGCGGTGTCTTCCAGCACGGAATAACACTCATCCACACGTTCCATCAGTTTGCGGTTCGCAAGAATCGAGGTTCGCGCTCGCTCTGCAAGCAAGAAGACAGGCACTTCTGACTGACGATCTTTGAGCGTGTTTAGCAGTTCAATTTCTTCGTTTGAATGGAGGATCTGCTCTTCTGATTTATCGAGCGTCAATACTAAGCTGTCGATGTGCGTTGCGAGGATCACAGCCTTCGCATCTTCATAAGAGTTTGCAGTGACGATTTCAATCGTGCGTTCGTGCAATTCTGCAATCAGTGATTGTGTGGTGCGTGCAGCATAGCTGCTTGGATCAATATTTTGCGGCTCTACAACCAGAGTGCGCATTTTGCTGAAGTAGTTGCTCATAATAATTACCTAATCGACAAGGTGCATTTCAGCGTCAACGCTTTGGATGGCTTGTGTATGTAATACAAATAAGTCAGGCAGAGTGGTTAACGTTAATTCAGGGTTAGGCTGACCATTACGCCAGCGCAATTAAATTTAACTTTCACGTTCAATCCACCAAAGAATAAATACCCATATCGGCGTTATTTCTTTGGCTCATGTCTTTTATAAAAAATAGGGAAATAGCCAACCCCAATAACTGGAGAGAAAATGAGGCTGGTTATTTAATGCTAATTCCTAGGGTAAGCAGATAATGAATGTGTTGCTTACGCGTTAACTTCTTTTTCGTTTGCGATTGCTTCGTTCGCGTCGGTATTAATATCTCGCGCCGCAATGAATCCGTAGAAGATGTAGCCGAACAGGGTCAGTATGGTGCCGCCGAATACGGCTTCCGCGCCACAGGCATACACGCCATAGATGCTGTAAACCACGCCCAGCGTACCCACCGTCGCTCCCAATTTGTATTGTGCAGGTGTGACTTTGTTTTTACGTAGCATCACTTCCAATCCTGTCATGGAGAGGATGTAAGGCACCATGTTCACGAACACCGCAAGGTTGAGCAATGCGTTGAATTGATTAACCAAGTTAGGAGAGATGGTCATCAGGGCAAGTAACAGTTCTGCCGCCAACATGATCAGCATGCCCATGATTGGCGCGCCCGCTTTGTTGGTTTTCGCAAAGATTTTAGGGAACAAACCTTCTTCCGCCGCAGATTTTGAAACCTGCGCATTGGTGAACTGCCAACCCAATAGCGAGCCGATACACGCGATAACCGCTGCCATGGTGACAATATTGCCCACGGTTGGGTTAAACATATGGCTGAATACAAGACCAAACGGTGCCGTTGAATTCGCCAATTCTGCGTTAGGGATAATCCCTTGGATCACAGTGGTAGAAAGGATGTACACCACCGCGGCGAAGCCTGTACCAAATAACACAGCAAGCGGTACGTTGCGCTCTGGGTTTTCAACCGCATCCGAGTTAGCACCGGCAGATTCAATGCCCAAGAAAGCCCATAGTGTCAGCGCGATACCTGAAGACACAGAGTGCATGGTTGTATCATGGTGTGGGTTCCATGCAGAGATGAAGGTCTGTGGATCAAACCACCACCAGCCAATCACTGATAAACCAAGCACAGGAAGGATAATGCCCCACACGGTCAATGACGAAATTTGACCGGTGATTTTAGGACCACCAAAGTTCGCCAACATGGTCACGATAAGGATGGCGACAACACCAAAGAAGGTGTGCATCGGCGTATCAAGCCATGGCATGAAAGGTTTGATATAACCCACTGCAGAGACCGCGATAGCGACACAGCTGATAACTAGGCAAACGTAGTAGGTATAAGACGCAATAAAGAAGGACGATTTTCCGTGCGCTTCTTCGGAATACGCAGACATACCACCGGAACGTTTACAAATCGCACCACACTTCGCAAAGGTATACGCAATACACATTGCACCTAGGGCTGTAATAACCCAAGAAAGGAGAGAAATGGTTCCAACTTGTGCCAAGCTCGCAGGTAACATAATAATACCTGAGCCCATCATATTTACTGCAACGAGAACGGTTAAACCCACCAATCCCATTTTTTTACTATTGGCATCTGAAGACATCACTTAAACCCTTAATTCAGACGAGATAGAATAATAGATTAATTTCAGGCGGCCAGATCCATGGCGACTGTATATAGCCAAGCGTTCATTTTACTTGAATATATTTAAGGGCGGCATTTTGATATTGGTGATAATCAGAAATAACGAATGTGCTCTTACTACAGCAATATTTACATAGACATAATGCCATGCAAATACATCCATTAATGAATATTAGAGAAAAGCATATTCATTAAATCGTTTAGACCGTTTCATTCTTAGGCAGCTTAGCGTACTTAAACAAGATAGCTCTATTCGATGAAGCGTATTCTTCTCCGATTTCGAATTTTTTAAACCCCTAAAAATGCAATCTAGCATTGCAAAAATGAGTTTTTGACCGTGATCTAAATCACTATTCAATGCGTGAACATCGACGTGCAAGGGAAAATCTCCATGAAAAATATTTGTGACGAATATCACGCATTATCGCAAACTCAATCACTTAGCATCATTCATAGCGTGTTTTACTTCTTTAAGACCTATCAATATTGCGGATGACTCTGACACGCCCCTGCAAATAATTATTCACTAAATGCGTGACTTTACTTGTCCTGATTTTTTCATTCCAGCAGGTACTTATGAGAAAAGAAGCTTAATTTGGCGCGCATAAGTGTAAACACCATGACGGTTCAGCGCGGACATTCGTCATTTCTTTATGGTGCTTAGCACCTCTTAATCGTGTTGATGCGTTCGCCATGCAAAAAACGCATGACCTTTTTGCATCTAATTCATTTGCTTCATGCCATTGATAACTCTACTCTACGCGCCTTTCTCACCCTGAGGTCGCTATGTTTCCACCCTTTTTGCAATCACAATCTTTGGCGTCTCAGCTCTGTCGCTGGGCAATCGTCCTTGTGCTAACGCTTATCGTCGTTCATCACTGCACGCCACTTCAACGTGCATTAACGGACTACGCCGTGGATGGGGGTTGTCATCAACAACACAGAGACGCGCCCCACCACTGAACAAGACATATACAGCACGTCACTGCAAAGCGGTGCGTAAAATAGCGTCAAGTACACGCGATTTTCGAATTTATAAGCAATAAGTGAACATGATTCACTCTCAACGTTAAGGTAGTTCAATGAGTATTTTCCGGTTCCCGCTCGTCGTTTGGATGGGAATAGGGATATTGATCATCAGCCTAGGGATCAGGCAATCATTTGGTATCTTCATGATGCCTATCAGCGACACGTTCCAAACAGGACGTGAATTTTTCAGCCTCGCTATTGCCGTGCAAAACCTCATGTTTGGCGCGTTCCAACCTTTTATCGGTATGGCAGCTGACAGATTCGGCGCAAAACGCATCATTGCAATGGGGGGTGTTGCGTACGCTCTCGGTCTCTACCTCACGTCCATCGCGACCAGCGCCGGCATGCTCTATGTGTCCCTCGGTATTTTGGTGGGTTTGGGTCTCAGTGCCACAAGCTATGTCATCATTTTGGGGGCGGTTGCCAAGGTGGTTCCGGCTGAACACACAGCAAAAGCATTCGGTTTAACCACCGCTGCGGGTTCATTCGGTATGTTTGCCGTTATTCCTGGTGCCCAGTCACTCTTGGCGAACTTTGACTGGCAAACGGCCATGCAGGTTTTCGCCGTGCTTTGCACCATCATGATCGCCTTCTCGGTGTTTATCAAAACATCGCAAGGTGCAGGCATGACGAACCCTGCTGATGATTCCCAAACGCTAAAAGAAGCGCTGAAAGAAGCGTTCAAGCACAAAGGTTACTGGTTCATTCACGCGGGTTTCTTTGTTTGTGGCTTCCAAGTGATGTTCATTGCCACTCACCTGCCAAGCTACATTGCAGATAAAGGGCTACCCGGCAATACGGCGGCGATGGCGTTGGCCTACGTGGGTATCTTTAATATCTTCGGATCGTATTTCTGGGGGTTGATGGGCGACCGATTTAACAAGCGCTACGTCATGTCTTCTTTATATATGATGCGTTCTGTGGTGCTGGCTCTGTTCGTGACGTTGCCATTGACCACAGAAACCGCCACCCTCTTTGGTGCAGCCATTGGTTTTTGTTGGTTAGGCACAGTGCCATTAACATCAGGATTGGTTCGCCAAATCTTTGGTGCACGGTACATGTCGACCTTATACGGTTTGGTCTTCTTCACCCACCAAATTGGCAGCTTCATGGGAGCATGGGTCGGTGGCCGCGTCTTCGACCATTATGGTTCGTATGAACCGATTTGGTGGGCAACAGTTGTTCTCGCACTTACAGCCGCGATTTTGCACTTACCGATTAACGATAAACCCATCGTCCGAGTAATGGCGCAGCCAGCGTAAACCACGATTGGTTAATATCGCTGTTTGCGAAAAATACACCGAATATAAAATGGGTCGTTCTACGACCCATTTTCGTTTTTGCGCTCTATGATTTTCACGTCTGTCCCTGGGAAAAACATCCATAAAACAATGCGCGTTTCATAGTTCACGTAATACACAAACAAATGATATCAGTTGCATAATTTTATTGAACAATGTAACGAAAGCGTTAATGTGTTATTGATTTTGTTATCATTTCTCGATTCTAGATATGCATCTACCTCGCCTCCCTGCTAATTTAAAAAAAAATGCAGTCAATACACCAACTATTAGGAGGCTAAAAAATGGGGAAACTCACGACACATGTTCTTGATACCGCAAATGGTGTACCTGCAGCAGGTGTGAAGCTATCGCTTTATCGCATTGATGATGACGGACTTAAACCGCTTCTTTCCACATCAACAAATCAAGATGGCAGAACCAATGCGCCTTTATTAGAAGGCGATGCTTTTCGATCGGGCCACTATCAGCTTGTGTTTGCAACGGCAGCGTATTTTCGCAATCGAAACACACCTCTAGACCCCATCCCCTTTCTTGACGAAATTGTTATTCGATTTGGCATATCAGATCACAATCAGCACTTTCACGTCCCATTGCTTGTTTCTCCCTATAGCTACTCGACATACAGAGGAAGCTAGGCTGACGCAATTCGCTTCTCACTCGCTGATTTAACGCCTAAAGCCATATCAACAAGACGGGTTGTCGCGGGCCTAGAACGAAAAAAGCCAGCTTGGCGAGCTGGCTTATCTTACTGAGGGACATTCAGAAGCACATTTATTCCGCTAAGATTGGGTACGCTTCTGTGTAGATCCAATCCTTGTCTTTCGCTGGAATGTGGCAACCTAAGCAATCAGTTTTGTAGTCTGAAGAAACATTGACGCCAAGGTTATCAGGCTTAAAGAGCGCCCAACCCCATCCATCTCCCCACACACCCGAGTCTTGGAAGCGACCTTCAGTGTCTTTTACCATGACAAACCATTGTTTAAGGTTTCCGGTTTCATAATTCACGCCAGCGCCCGTGGTGAAATCCCCGCTCGCGTGCGCGCGAAGTTCCTTAACAAGCGTCGCGCCATCAGGGAATTTACCGGTTTTACGGAACGCCTCTACAGTTTCCTTTTCTGTATAAACGCCGTGGAAACCGCTCGCACCACCATCAGGCACAAACCAAGATCCAAGATGGACCATTGACGTACGAAACCCTTCAGGAAAAGCAATGTTGCCATCTGCATCGACAAGCCCTGAAAACGAGGTCTTATCTGATGCAATGGAGGTGGTAACGACTCCAGCGCTCGCCAGTAAAGCGAAAGCTATGATGCTTTTTTTCATTTTTGTCTACCTTATTTTAATGATGAAGACACGCCACCAATGGCAAGCTCACCGGTTCCTTTACCTGCGCGCAGTACCGGATAGTACTGGGTAAATACAAAATCATCCGCTGCTGCAGCAGCGTGGCAAGCATTACATGCAGCCGCTGGGAATGCCGTTGCGGTTTCAGTCAATGAAGCATGATCCGGTGTAGAAAAGCTGTAGTAAGACCAATTGCCCGGCTCGTTAGGGTTCACTTTTTTGCTCTTGATCGTGGCTTCCAAGCCAATGAAATCCCCTTGGAAGTAACCTGCACCGCTCACTGCAGCCTTAGAGCCAACATCCACAAGCTCTTTGATGATAATGGTGCCATCACGGAACTCGCCAGTTTCTTTCCAATGCGCCCAGCTTTCAGGATCAATGTAAACATTGTGGTGCTCTGGAAAAGCCGCTTTGCCATTGTTCATATCATTAGGTGTAACGGGTGTTCCAACATATACCCATTCACGATAACCGGTCGGACGTTCCAATGCGCCGTCTACAATGGTGAAGTATTCCTTTGCAGAAACACTGGTTGACGCCAAGGTTAACGCGCTCAATAAAGCAGCCGCCCCCAACCCTTTAGCCAGAATTGAAGATGGAGTTGTTTTTGTTGCGAATGCTTTTTTTGCTTCCATTTATAGTTACTCCTTTCTAGTGACAAAATGCTCAGTAGACAAGCATTTGTACAGAGCTTAGGCTATACAAGGAAAAGGCGTTATAATCAGGAGACTCACATTGGTGCTTGGAAGAATCAAAAACGACGAAAGCTTCAATTTACTCACAGATATCCTTGAAACACTTAGGTTTAGAGGTTCTATTTTTCTAAGTTCTGATTTATCTGCACCATGGGGCATATCCCTCGAGCAGACAGGGTATCCTCGCTTTCACATCACCATGAAAGGCAAATGCTACGTCGGTATAAAGGGTGACCAAGAACTGCAAGCTGATGAAATGGAACTCGTTTTTCTACCGAATGGCGATAAACATTGGCTGGCCGATGATCCCAGTAACCCTCGCATAGCGAGCGAGAGCATGGAAGAGGCTTGCGCACTTCATAAACCATTGTTTCAAAATGGAATAACCACTCATAGACTCATGTGTGGCATGGTAAAGTTTGATGAAGGACTAAGCCATCCAGTGTTGGATGCTTTACCTGATATTCTGCACTTCAAAAACATCTCACATGACGATCCAATATGGACATTGATCACTCTCATTGACCACCAAATTCGAGAGTCGGGGTATCAAGATAACCTGATCGTCGACAAACTTACGGAAGTGTTATTTATAACGCTTTTAAGGCACTATCTGGATGAAAACGACAAAATACTGGATTTCATCTCTAACACGCGAGACAAAAGAATCCTGAAAGCCTTGTCCCTCATGCATGAAAACCCTGCAAAGGAGTGGACACTTGATGAACTAGGAAAACAAATTGGCATGTCTCGTGCGACCTTGGTGCGCCACTTTCAAGATGCCATCGGCATGGCCCCTATTGCCTATCTAAATCACTGGCGTAGGCTAAAAGCTTATCAAGCCCTCCGATACACAGATGAATCCGTCGACAAGATCGCGGTTTCTTTAGGCTTCACCTCTGGTCAAACACTTAGCCGCGCCATGATCCGTGAAATGGGCATTAGCCCAGGCGAGTTACGAAAACAGAAAAAAACCTAGTCAACGAGCTCTCCCAAAAAGCCTCAATCAGACCTAATGAGAAACATGAGGACACAAAAAAACCGCATTGGAAAATGCGGTTTTTTCTGTCTTCGTGGTGATGGGTTAGAAAAGCCACCCTGTTGGGTTCTCAACGGCTTTTTTGGCATCCAATTGTTTCATGCCTTTCACCATGCGCACCACAGTCCACACGAGCCAAAACAACAAGATCAGATAGCCAACAAGCACGAGTGATGTAATTGCACCAATGATCAGATATAGCGCTCCAATCCAAAACGTTCGAATCTGATATTGGTAGTGCGTTTTTAGCCATTCCGGCGCATCACCTCGGTTCACGTAAGCCATAACAACGCCAATAAGCGTCGTTAGACCAAATAAAATACCCACCAAATACAACACATAAACGATTTTTGCAGTGCCTTCAGTTGAAGATCCGCTTTCTACCACGGTATCACTCATTGTCCTCTCCTTGTGAATAGTATTAAAACGCGTCAGATTCTGTATAACGCCGCTTTGTAGTTAGACTGACAACTAATATACCCAAGCCACATAAACCCATTGATACGTCCATGATGAAGTTTTTATTTTTGCGATAAGCCAGCGATCATTCAGTAATCAGCAATATTGTTTGTAATGTTTTTTTAGACATAAACATACGAACTGGCACAAAAAAAGGCCGTTACGGCCTTTTTTATTCGCGGTTTCATCTGAGGTAGATGCTAACCCTGATACCCCATCATACGTGGTAATGAGAGCACCAAATCCGGCGACAAGATCATGATTATCAAAGCTGCAAGCAGCGCAATGATGAAAGGAATGATCTGCTTGATAATGCCCGCTAACGGTATGCCTGTTGTTCCATTTATCACGAACAACAGCACGCCATAAGGCGGTGTTATCAGCCCTATCATCAAGTTAACGATAGTGATAACACCAAAGTGCACCAAATCGATGCCCAATTCACGACATGCAGGAATAAACAGTGGAACGATAACCAAAATAACGGTCGTCGCATCCAATAAGAAACCCAGAGCCAAGTAAATCAGGTTAACGATGATCAAAAAGGCCATTGGCGACAAATCAGCCGCAGCAATCATGTTCGCAATAGAGGTCGGCACATTTTCCGTCGCAATGATGTAGTTAAAGATCAGCGCGGAGCCGATAACTAACCCTACCGATGCAGACGAATAGGCACTTTCTTTTAACGCATGGTACAACTGCTTAAAGCTGATTGAGCGATACACCACTGCCGCGAGGAACAGCGCATAGGCTGCTGCAACCGCAGCTGCTTCCGTTGGCGTTGTGATACCACCATAAATACCAAACAGCAAAATGGCTGGCATTAAGAGCGTTGGTAGCGCACGGAAGGTAATACCAGGAATTTCTTTAATCGGTGTGCGAGGTTCTTTCACGATGTCCATGCGGGTAGCAAGGTACGCGTTCATCCCCATCAGCATAATCCCCATTAACAAGCCTGGGATCAGGCCAGCAATGAACAAATAACCGATAGACGTATCAGACACCAATGCATAAATCACCATCGGAATTGACGGTGGGATGATTGGGCCAATGGTTGCTGATGCCGCAGTAATGGCCGCGGCATACGCAGGTGGGTATCGCCCATCTTTGGTCATCATGTTAATGATAACGCGACCGATGCCTGCCGCATCTGCCACTGCAGATCCTGACATGCCCGAGAAAATAAGGCTCGACACAATGTTCACATGCCCTAGTCCGCCACGTAAGTGACCCACCAATGCAACGCAAAATTGCAGCAACCTATCCGTGATGCTTCCTGCATTCATGATATTGGCAGCCGCAATGAACAAAGGCACCGCAAGCAAGATAAAACTGTTGTAAAAACCTTGGATAATCTGCTCACCCGCCAAGGCGAGATCTTGACCACTGACAGCCAAATAAACAATGGCACCAATGATCATAGAAAACGACACTGGTGTACCAAAGGCAGCGAGTAAAAGGACAGTCACCAAGCAAAGTGTTAACGCTAAACTCATTGTTCCACCTGCTCATCCTTGTTGGCATCTGCGTTTTCATCCGTGATCTTGTATTTCGGGTTCAAATACTGAATCAATGACACGCTATAGCGGAGAATAATGACACCAAGGAAAACGCCATAAATACTGAATACGTAATCAAGACGCCACTTCAAAATGGCACTCTTCTTGATCTTGTAAAAAGTGATGTAATCCCACGTTGGCAAAAAGCTCATTCCGAAACCGATAATGATGCCCAATGCTGACAGGATGAGAAATACACGCTGGACTTTTCCTGGCACGTTTAAATAGAGAAGGTCGAAGCGAATGTGGTCTTTATGGCGAAGACAAAACGCGCCCGCCCAGAAAATCACCCATAGCCATAAGGTCAGCAGGAGTTCTGATGACCAACCTATGGGTGAATTCAGGACATAGCGTGAGAAAATCTGAGCACAAAACATCAGGAACATTACCGCCAACATAGCGACGGCAATGCCATCTGCAATTCGCTGAAACCAAGTTAATATCGATTTCACACGCGACCTCATTACAGCTTATTGATTTTCTCTACCATGCCTTCAGGCCAAGTGTCAGACAAGTCTGATTCCAAGTACGCTTTTTGTACGTGAGTACGGAACGCATTTAGATCAGGTTCGTATACTTTAAGACCTTTTTCGACGAAAAAGTCTACAAGCTCACCTTCAAGTGCCAATTGGTTTTTGCGACCAAATGCTGCTGCATCGTCAGCCGCTTTTTGAAGTTGTGCTTGTTGTTCAGGCGTCAGCTTGTCCCAAACCTTTTTAGAGATAGCAAGGTAGTTCAAGTCAACCAAGTGGCTCGTCAATACGATTTGCTTGGTCACTTCGTAGAATTTTGCATCTTTGTCCGTAGGAAGCGGGTTGTCTTGTCCATCAACCGCGCCAGTTTGTAGTCCTGTGTACACCTCGGTAAAGGCCATTGGAGTTGGGTTGGCACCCAATGCTTTACCTAGGAATTGCCATGAGTCTGAACCTGGCATACGCAGTTTCACGCCCGCAAGATCCGCAGGTGTCATCACTTCTTGATCGGTACGCAAGTTTAACTGACGACGGCCAAGGTAAATAACAGTTAATAGTTTCACGCCCAACGTGTCTTCAACCTGCTCTTTAAGAGGCTCCATGAAGTCAGCGTTAAATACCGCCACTTGGTGATCCGCATCGCGGTGCATGTAACCAGCAGAGAAAATGGAGAACTCAGGGATAAATTCTGCCAGCTCTTGCGCCGATGCCATTGCCATGTCGAGGTTGCCACGCGCAATCGCTTCAAGCTCTGTGCCTTGCTTGAACAGTGATGCATTCCAGTGCGGTTCAAATTCTGCAAAACTTGCAACACCAGGACCAAATACCGTTGTTAGCGCAACCGCACGCTGATCAGTTTCTGAACTCGGTGCCGACAAGCGCAATTTCATATCCGCCGCGCCAGCCGCTGTTGCAGCAAACATACTTACTGATAGCGCAGTCATCTTCATCAGGTTCTTCATCCAGCTTGCTGATGATTGGGACAACAATTTCATACACCACTCCTTTGATTAAAGCCCTTACTGCGGGCCCTTATAGGGTCAACGCATTGATGCGTAATATGAATAAACACATCAAAACAACAGTTGACCATGAATATGTCATTAGCGTAGACGAATAATTGATCACGATGTTAGCCAATTGTGTCTCAAATGTTAAAACATCATCTATTTTTAATTTTAGGTGATATTTTTTGTTTTATAGTGAAATCATCAAAACGTAGGTTCATCTCAAATTTGCACCAATGTTCGTCAGCAATTGGTGCATTAATAGAAGCGTTGAAGACGTTACTTTCGTCGTTTTAAACAAAGAGAAGTAGCAATGACACTCTACGAAACACTTCGAACAGACTTATTGAAAGGCGAATTCAAAGCAGGCAGCCGCCTGCGAATGGAAAGCCTGAAATCTCGCTATGGCAGTGGTGTTAACGTGCTCCGTGAAAGCCTCACGCGTTTAGCAAGCGATGGATTGGTCGTGGCTGAAGGCCAAAAAGGCTTCCACGTTGCCAGCTTTTCAGTTCAGAAGATGGAAGAACTCACCAAACTACGCATTTTGCTCGAAAGCGATGGTGCAAGACAGTCGTTCGCAGTGGGCGATATGGAATGGGAAAGCAATCTCGTTGCTGCTCACCATAAGCTACAACACGTAGAGAGCAAGATGCAAAACAGCATTGAAGACAATTTTGTCATGTGGCACCGCTGCGACTATGAATTTCATGCAGCACTCATAGGCGCGTGCAACTCAGAGCTTCATATGCATTACCACCGCCAGCTTTATGACCAATTTCGACAATTCGTGATGATGGAATTACGCACGTCTGGATTTCGCGGAAAACACATTGTGGACGAACATGCGCTCATCCTTGAGGCCGCATTAAACAGAGACATTGACACCTGCATTCATGCGCTTGAATCCCACCTAGGTGGTTTTGTAGAACGCGTGAAAGCAACAAGTACAGAAAAATAACAAACAGTAAGACGCGATCGCTATTTTCACGCGTTAAAACGCGTGCTTTTACCCAATAGACAAGGAACGCAAGAAAACATGGAAATGCTACGTATCGCCGTGGTCGGCGCTGGGCTGATTGGTAAAAACCATATTCGACTCGTTGATGCACACCCAAACTGCCAGCTCGCAGCAATTGTCGATCCTTTCGAAGCAAGCAAACAGCTTGCAGAAGAGTACAAAACGCCCCATTTTGCTGATCTGGAAGCCATGATCGACGCGATCGATGTCGATGGCGTGATTTTAGCAACGCCGAACAACCTTCATGTTACCCAAGCAAAAGTGTGTATCCAGCACGCCATCCCCGTGCTCATTGAAAAGCCCGTATCACACACCGTTGAAGAAGCAACAGAGCTGCTCAATATCGCGGTGAACACCCCTGGCATTTGGGATACCTTGCTGGTTGGGCACCACAGAATGCACAGCCCCATCATCAAACGCACACGAGAAATCATCGACTCTGGCGTATTAGGGACCTTAGTGGCATCACAAGGCAGCGCCGTATTCTACAAGCCCGATGACTACTTCGATGCTGCACCGTGGCGCACCAAAGAAGGTGGCGGCCCGATCTTGATTAACTTAATCCATGACATCGGAAACCTGCGCTATTTGTGTGGTGAAATCGTTGCTGTTCAAGCCATGGCATCCAATCGCCGTCGCGGGTTTGACGTGGAAGATACCGTATCAATCACCTTCAATTTCGAAAATGGCTCGCTTGGCACTTTCTTGTTATCAGACACAGCAGGGTCAGGCAGAAGCTGGGAGCAAACATCCCAAGAAAACAAAGCCTATTCGAGCTATGAAGACGAAGATTGCTACCACATTGCAGGGACACACGGCTCGATTTCCGTCCCCACCATGCGATTGAAATACTATAAAGAAAAAGAAGACCGTTCTTGGTGGAAGCCGTTCGAATGCGACAACATATCGCTTGAACGTAAAGATCCACTGGTCGAGCAACTTACCCATTTTTGTCGCGTGATCAAAAAAGAAGAAAAGCCATTAGTGACAGTAAGAGATGGCTTACAAAACCTCCGCGTCACGGAAGCCGTTGTTGAAGCGGTGAAAAACGGAAGAACCGTTTTTGTGAACGACATTGGTTAACCCTAGGGAATGGCAAAGGACTGTAACGATGAAATCTTTACTGGTGTTAAACGGCCCCAACTTGAATTTGCTCGGACAGCGAGAGCCTGAGCAGTATGGTTCCTCAACGCTGAATGATGTTGAATTACTTTGTCGCCAAAAAGGGGCATCTCTAAACCTTAGTGTTGAGTGCTTGCAGAGCAACCACGAAGGCGTTCTGATTGATGCCATCCATGAAGCGGGAAGACAGCATAAAAGCGGAGAGTTGATTGGTGTTGTCTTTAATGCAGGTGCCTATACGCATACTTCAGCCGCCCTGCATGATGCTATCAAAGGTGCTCAGGTCCCTGTGATTGAGCTGCACATTTCCAATGTGCACGCGCGCGAGTCATTCCGTCATCACTCCTATTTAACCCCAGTGGCTATTGGTGTTATCGCAGGGTTTGGCGTCAATGGTTACACATTGGCTATTCAAGCGTTGGCAGACTGTGCGGAGTTATCATCATGATTTATTCCATCGCAACGGTTTGCCTTTCTGGCACCCTAAGGCAAAAGATAGAAGCCATTTCAAAAGCAGGGTTTCGCGGTATCGAAATCTTTGAAAATGACCTGATCACCCACAACGGTTCGGTGCATGAAATTCGTAGCATGCTAGACGATCACGGTTTGGATGTGGTCACCTATCAACCCTTTCGAGACTTTGAAGGGTTACCAGCCCCCTATCGCCAAAAAGCCTTTGATCGCGCCGAGCGTAAATTCGATTTAATGGAAGAATTGGGCACCGACCTCTTAATGGTTTGTAGTAGCGTGTCACCACACGCACTTGGGGGAATTCAGCGCGCTGCGGATGACTTCCACGAATTGGGCGAACGCGCGGCAAAACGCAATATGCGCGTGGCTTATGAAGCCCTCGGTTGGGGGAAGTACGTGTGTGATTACCGCGATTCTTGGGAAATCGTGCGCCGCGCAAACCATGAAAACGTGGGCGTGTGCCTAGACACTTTCCATATTTTCTCGCGTCAAACCGAACTCGATACCATGCTAAATATCCCTGGCGACCGCATATTCTTGGTACAAGTTGCTGACGCGCCGAGCCTATCGATGGATCATTTAAGCTGGAGTCGTCATTATCGATGCTTCCCCGGACAAGGGGATTTGCCGCTCGATAAGTTCGTAGCCAACATGCGTGCAACCGGATACGACGGCCCCTTCTCTCTCGAGATTTTCAATGACCAATTCCGCTCTGGCTCAACAGAAAAAACAGCGCGCGATGGCTATCGCTCGTTGGTTTTTGCCAATCAAGCCATTGAGAAAACGCCGGATGTCGAGCCTGAAAAGATTTCAACGGTTTCTCCGCCCTCTGAAATCCAATTCATTGAGTTTGCGTTGAGTGCCAACGAAAAAGACGCCCTGAGCAGAATTTTAGCGCAGCTGGGCTTTTGTCACACAGCAACACACAGAAAGAAGGACGTGGAGCTTTGGCGACAAGGTAACATCAACCTCGTGATGAACATGGAACCTGACAGCTTCGCACAGCAATTCCACCAGCAACATGGGGTGTCTGTTTGCGCTGTAGGGCTAACCTGTAACAAGGTTAGTGATATGGTTGAACGCGCCAATCAACTGGGCTTCCCGCCGGTTTATGGCAACCCAGAAACAGATACCCACGGTATTCCTGCAATCTATGGCCCAGGCGAAAGCCTACTCTACATGGTGGATGATGCAGATAAGCCTGCCCATTGGGAACGGGAATTCACTTGGCACGACAACGTGCAGCCTCAGGGTTTTCTAAACCGCGTCGATCATGTTGCAACAACCATGAACTATGAAGAGATGCTGCATTCCGTACTTTTATATCGCTCCATGTTTAGCATGGAAACCATGCCAACGGTGGATGTCTCAGACCCAGGTGGTCTTGTAAAAAGTCAGGCGTTACAAACACCAGACGGTGCAGTCAGTTTCACGCTAAATAGCAGCCAATCAGCAAGAACCGTTTCAACACGCATTTTGGATAAGTACGCCGGAACTGGCGTAAACCATATCGCGTTCGCCACCACAGACATTTTTGCTGTCGCCGAGTTCATGGAGAAACAATCCAGCACCACTATGACGGTTACGGCGAATTACTATGACGACATCGCTGCCCGATTCTCCTTGTCTGATGACGTGTTAGCAAAGCTAAAACGCTTCAACATTCTCTATGACGAAGACGAACACGGCACCTTCTTCCAGCTGTATACCACGCTGTTCGCAGGTCGCTTCTGTTTCGAGATCTTGCAACGAAATGGCTATAAAGGTTTTGGCGCCGCAAACAGTCAAATGCGTTTGACCATGCAAGCGAGAGAATTGGCGGGGTAACACTTTCTATTCCCGGCAAAAACCACTAAAAAGGGAGCCACTTGGCTCCCTTGTTTTTACGTATATCGAGAAAACTTAGTCACGATCTTGGTCAAAATCTCCGTGGAAGTGACCGTGGTCAGCCGTCTCGCGAGACGCTGCTTTGATTTTCTCTCCGATGCGGTGTTTATCTTGAGGAGCTGAACGAAGAAGCGAACGTTGTTTCTGTTCTTCTTGCTCTTCAAATAGCTCTTCTGTCATCGCAAAGTATGTCGCCACATAGGCCAACGCGCGTGAGTTTTTGGTCAAGGCTTCGTTGCTGACGTTGTTCAAGTCGTCACACGCTTGGTGATAACACTTGTCATATGCAACATCCACTTCACCGCCAAACTGCTCGGCTTCTTCAGCATTTTTCACGCGCTCTGCGCCGGTGAACAAACCACCGAATGCAACACCCCAGTCAGCAAACCCTGAATAATCAGAACGTTTTGACAGTGCTTGAGGAACGGTGGCTTCATCGTTATCGGCAAAGAATTCATTGAACAAACTCTCGATGTCAGACGTGCCTTTTGGTGGCTCGAAATCCCCCGGATACGCATTGTTTGGATCGTCTTTCGTGTCTGATAAATCACCATCCATCACCCCGTAGATATAGTTAGGCGAACCGATCATATCGAAGTTCAGGTACATCTTAATGGGATTAATCTCGTTGTAGCGCGCTTCAACCAAGTCACGTTGTGCATCCGTTAGCTCAGAAGGATCCGTGATACCGAGTTCTTCCATGACTTGGGTTTGTGCATCGTTATAAATTGCACCAAACACTTCATTGGAATAGTAGTCAGACCCAACAAGACCTGCTTCTTCTGCTGCCCACCAAGCAAAACGCACCTTGTTTTTCTGATCAACGTGCAGTTTTTTCAGTTTCTTCTTCAAACGAATCGCGTATTCAAGGATGCCCGCTGTGCCTGAGCCATTATCATTAATGCCTGGACCTTCAGGAACTGAA
Source organism: Enterovibrio baiacu (assembly GCF_004120195.1). GTDB lineage: Bacteria > Pseudomonadota > Gammaproteobacteria > Enterobacterales > Vibrionaceae > Enterovibrio > Enterovibrio baiacui. Next base: position 47,369 of record NZ_SCHN01000006.1, read on the forward strand.
TCCAAATGCGCGCCCACCATGATAATTTGGTCAGGATCGCCACCTTCGGTTTCAGCGAACACATTTCGAGTTTCAACCACTTCATCTTCGACAGAGACACTCAGCGCTGCAGCAATCGTGTTTGATTCGAGCGCGTCATACCATGCTTTACCGAGATCATAGCGCGCACCAAACGCGGGGATGCTCGCCTCGCTGTCGCTACCCAAGGTACCGTTTACAACCGCTTTACGGCCTTCATCATTCCCTTGGTTAAAGACAATAGCCCCCACAGCACCCGCATTTTCAGCGTTTACCACTTTGGCATTGAACGTACAGCCGCCTCGTTGGATAACGGCAACCTTCCCTGACACATCGACACCATCGAAGTCCGATGCTTCACAGCCATCCGTGTCGTCATAATCTGGCGATTCAAAATTAAAATCGGGAGTTACAAATGCAATATCAGCGCTGATTGCGCCGTTAGAACTGCCAGAGTAAGACATGGTTGCGAAGTCGGCAGGAATATCGTCCGTTGCATCACGCGCATGCACAAGAGCTTGACCGTTTACACTTAGGGAGGTGCCACTTTGCTCTTCCCAAGCACGAAAATCGAACGCTTGATAAGTCACTTCATAACCGTGGCGTTGAAGGGTTTCTGTTATGTAATCGACAGAGTTCGAATAGCCATCAGAACCTGCAGCCCGAGTTGTTGATTCACCATCGGGTGTCGGAACAGCGGCCACTTCCAAGCCTTCCAAATGATCAACAAGGCGTTTTTCTTTCATCGCGTTGCTGACCTTTTTAGCCACCCATCGTGGGTCTTCACAACCAGCAAAACCCGTCAACAGGGCGGCGCTGATAGCAACCACGATGACTTTCTTTCCACTAACGTTGAATGTTTTCATTATTGTCATCCTTTTTAAAAGACCCAATCAGTCAAACACTCATAAAATTAATGTTCCAGAAATCAATCGAATGAAATTCAAATATATTGGCAGAGAGTCACACTTCCTCACTTAAGATATAAATGAGTCATATAAGGTATTTCCGGCTTGATGAAGAGACATATTCTTAGAGAGATATAAAAAGCGACAAATTTAAATTTCATCGTGAAATTCAAATTTTCAATATAATTATTAAAACACATAAATATAAGAACAACAACAGCGTGTCGTTTTCAACAGCATATTTAAACATCAAACGCATAGCCATTCACATAAAGCAAATACCGAGGTTTATACGTAAAAAGAAAATATGTGCGCTAGATCATCACATCAGGCCAACAGCCTCGTTCTTTAAGGGGCAGGAGGGAGGTGCAGCAAATTCCAATATGCAACCACGATAGTAATTTGCGCGCAAAGGTCAACTTTCCACAGAACCATTGTTTGTTCAAACACATCTAAAGATGACCAATATTTACATTATTTTCTTTCAAATTATTTAAAGGCTTCTGAGACTCTATGTCATTCAAACCTCAATAAAAATAAGAAAACCCACATCACAATACATTAAAATAATAAACTAAAATAAAAATTAATTATCGAGGATTTTTTTATAAATATCGGGGTTCCAAATCTGCATAAGTATTTCTGGATTTTCAACACTCTCAAAACCATATTTCTCATATAAACCATGGGCATCTTTCGTTGCTAGCATGACTCTTCGTAGCCCCTGTAATTCGGGGTGTGCTGAAATACTTTCCAAAATCCTTCGACTGATCCCCTTCCCTTGGTAAGCCTCAACCACAAACACATCGGCCAAATATGCGAACGTGGCACGATCAGTGATCATACGAGCAAACCCCACTTGCTCACTTTCCGCAGTCAGTGCCGCAAAACACAGCGAGTTCCGTATGCCTCTCACCAGTATCTCTTTAGGAATGTCTTTTGACCAATAACTGTTCGAAAGCACTTCATGAATGGTATTGATATCAAAATCGTCAAACTGGGTACTGATCCTTATGTTGTCCATAACATATTGCTCCATAAAGGTTACAACGCACTCACAAGTCGTTGTGTTGAAATATCAGCGTTTTATGATGCGCTCTCTATATTGAGCGACCAACGCACATTCCTTGATTTTTTTCCGCATATTTTCAACGTAAATACTGAAAAGACCCTAATATTAGTTCTATCAGTAACATCGGTTATTTTGCAGTAATAAGAATCATGTCAGAGTGTCGAGAGGCGCGTATAGACGTCCTAAGACCCTCACAATATTAAGGACGTTAGGTGGTATCATAACACCTTAAAATCTGTATTTTCGCGTCCCTGCGTTCTCTATTAATGAAAACAGCGCCAAAGTACCATTTTACTCTTCTAAGCCGCAGAGTAGCACGATTCATCATTTTTAGTGCGAACGTTGGATATCCTCAGCTATCGCCAATCTAACCTCGAAACATACGGATATGAATACGAGTATTTTTGTCAGGATCAGACCCATCCTGTTTACCATTTTTGGGTTCGCGATCAGCCATAACCTCTTTTTCGTCATGCTGCCAATACGCATGAAAGAGACGGGGTATGAAACCTCAAACATCGGTCTAGCAATGAGTATGTTTGCGGTTGGCGCCATCTGTGCGGGGCTTTTTGGATCGCGAGCAGTACTTCGGGCGGGTCATATTCGTGCCTTTGCCTCCATGGCGGCGACAATTTCCATTGTTTCCGTCATCCACAGTTACACCAGCAATATCTGGTTAACGGGTGGCCTGCGAATGATTGCGGGATTTTGTTATGTCACGAGCTTTATCACGTTGGAGAGCTGGCTAAACGTTCTAAGTGACCGGAGCAACCGTGGCCGTGTTTATGCCACGTATCAAATTTGCTTCGCCGTTGGCTTTGGTACAGCACCCTTTTTATTCAGTATTTTTAGCGAAAGCGACCCAAGGTTGTTCGGCCTAATCTCTGTGTTCTTGTGCTTTTCACTCATCATCATGTCGATGAGCCGATTGCCCGCCCCTGAACTCCCCGCAAAAAGCGCACCGCTTTCACTCAAACAACTTTGGCGATATTCGCCATCCGGCACCCTTTCTTGTTTCTGTGCGGGATTAATCAACGCCGCCAGCGTGTCGCTGATTTCGCTGTACGCCTATGACAAAGAAATTTCGGGCATCTGGCTTTCACTGATTTTGGGCTCTTACCAAATGGGCGGGCTACTCACGCAGTTTCCAACAGGTTGGCTCGCTGATCGCTTTGACAAACGCGTCGTCGCATCAGGACTAATGGTCATGGGGATCATCAGTAATAGCCTCATCGTGTTGGATAACTTCTACCCCTACCCCATAGAGCTCCTCGCCGTCTTGTTCTGGATATCAGGCGGGTCTGGTGTGGCCTTGTTCCCACTCGCCGTCACACAGGTGTTCGACCATATTGACGCGAAAGAAGCGATGCCCGCCACCAGCACCATGCAGATCTTACTCGGCACAGGCGGTGTCATTGGGCCTATTATTGCCAGTCAGTTGATGAACGCCTTCAGCGTGGTTTGGCTGTACTACTACATCATCACAGTACACATTTTTGTGTTCACGTTTTTGATGTTCAGGAAACTGTTTGTCCGAACCGAAACATTGCCAGCAACCACGCCGTTCAAGGTCAATGTTCAGCCTATTCCAGGTGCATCTGAACTCGATCCGATGCTCGATTTTAAAGACACCAACACCACCAACCCAGAGTTAAAACTTTTGATTGCTGCGCTCGGGCAAAACCCGTCAGACCCCGGCTTGCTGATCAAATTGGCGTTGCAAGGTTCTGCGTTGAACGCAAATGACGTCGCGAAAAACATCGTCTTGGCCTATCCGAAACGTTCCGGAGAAATTCTGCGTCACTTGATAGAACAATTTCCGAAACGTCGACTCGAAGTGGCTTACTCCCTTCACGATTTGTTCATATTGAGGAAGGAACGCATCAACACACTGATCCAAGAAGCCTTGTTAGATGGCGCTTCAGCCGATGAAGCCTCCGCCATCATGGATTTGATTGATGAAATCAAAACAAAGCTTGAAGAAAGCAATGACATCGATACGTCAAAGGCACAGCCGAACAACTGATCGAACGTGCCAAAACAAAGATATTTAACGAAGGTCTATTCGTCCTAGATTTTAGGTAACTTGTTCAATGTCGCAGGCACAATCAGCTTGTGGGCTGGACCGACGAAAAACATGTACACCTTGCCAAGACGGTTTTTCACATGCACAACGGTGCTTGCTGTGACCGTGGCACGGTTTCCATTTGGGGTGATATGGAAGGAGACTTTCACATCAAGGTGCTTATCTCGGTCTTCCATGATGACTTCAACGGGCGAGCGGTAAATCATGGTGAAAATCCCCACGCGATCCCCAACGTTGTAATCCTTTTTCGCGGGAGAAAAATCCTCAAAATTACCCAAGTGCTTTAAACCGAGCGAGGATGCAATGCGATTTCGCAACCGCATCAACGCGTCAACCCATCCTGGCGTGCTATTCATTAACTGCAAATACACGTCCATCGCCGTCTCCCCGTTATAAGGGATCTCTCGCACATGATTATCAGAAAACGTCGCGTCTTGACTGTATTGCTTGAGCATGATGTGGTTAGGTATTCCATCCATTGGCACTTCCTCAAAAGTTGAAATCGAAAGTCATAAAATTTTCTGCTGTTTTGACCTTACGAATTGCCATGTCCAGATTCAATAGCAAAAGCTGCTCAATCGCTTGCATATTCACCGCACTTGGCAGAAACCTTGACCACTTCTCATAAACACTGTCGAACAATGTGGACGTGTTACATCATCAAAAAACCCTTCACTCGTACGCAATGGCATTAAAACATTCAGTTTTTCCTGACTTAATGATTGACTTACTTTTAGTGAGTCTTTAGTATCCGCTCCCAGCAAAAAGACAAGCCGCAACGGTGAGTCTTTTCAACAAGTTACCCGCCAAACGTCAGCTGATCCCGGTCAGTTGTTTTTCTTTTTTTATAAAGAGAGAGACAACACTTTTTGGATTCGGCATGACCACGCAAACGATTACTCAAAACACCCCTACAACGTCTTGGCAAAGCAAAGCCATTCTTAGCGTCGCCTTCCTTATGGCTACAACATCCGTTGGCCCAGGATTTCTTACGCAAACTGCCGTATTCACCAACATCTACAAGATGGACATGGCCTTCCCAGTCTTCGCATCAATGTTTATCACCTTCGGTATTGTGATGAACCTTTGGCGCATCGTGGGTGTATCTGGCCTTCGCATTCAAGACATCGCCAACAAAATCGCCCCAGGTGCGGGCTACTTCATCGGGATTTTACTTGCCCTTGGCGCTGTTGCCTTCAACTTCGGTAACGTGAGCGGTTCTGCGCTAGGCATCAATGTTCTGACAGGTGTGGATACCACATGGGGTGCATTGTTCACGGGCGTGATTGGTTGCTTGCTGTTTGTGGTACATAACGCTTCAAAACGCATGGATCAGATGGCGCGCTATCTGGGCCTGTTCATGATTGTGCTGATTGCCTACGTCGCCATGACGAGTTTGCCACCAATGGGCGAAACACTGACTGCCGCCGTCATGCCTGCTGACATTGGTAACCTTCTACTGCCAACCCTAACCATCGTGGGTGGCGCTGTGGGTGGTTACTACACGGGCGCACAACGCTTGGTGGATATTGGTCTACAAGGCAAAGAAAACGTTGAGACCATCAAAACGGCAGCATGGGCGGGTATTTCCATTGCGGTGGTGATTCGCATCCTACTGTTCCTCGCCGTGTTCGGTGTTATCGCAACGGGTGCTACGCTTGATGCTAAAAACCCAGCCGCTGATGCGTTCCGCCAAGGCGCGGGCGAAGTCGGTTACTTCATCTTCGGTTTGGTGTTGTTTGTTGCCTCCATCACGTCGGTTGTTGGCAACTCCTACATGGCGATTTCGCTGATTAAGACACTGTTCCCAGTGGTCGCGCGTAACGAAAAAGCATGGTGTGTTGGCTTCATTATCCTGACGAGTGTGGGCACCGTGATGATGAACATGCCAATTCTGTTGCTCATGCTGGCAGGCTTGGTGAACAGCATTATTCTGCCAGTGGTGCTTGCCTTTGTGCTTGCTGCCACCCGCCGCAAAGACATCGTCGGCAACTACAAACACCCACTATACCTCACCCTCTCGGGCGCGTTGATTGTTGTTATCATGGCCGCTGCAAGTTTCAGCAACATTGGTAACTTCGTGAGCAAGTTTGTGAGTTAACCTGACCGCTAAACACCAGAAAGCCGTCGACAACGACGGCTTTCTGCTTTCTTTCTGTGTCCGCAATGACGAAAAAGGCTAGTCGCGGTCGCGCTCCGAATCCATCACTTTCATCTGCCCTTGTGCATACCGCGCACCGATCACCATGTCTTCATGCAGCAAGGCACCGATTTCATCACGCAGGCTGTCACTCAACGCAATGTTCGAGGCAGCAATGTTTTCACGCATATATTCAATGTGTTTGGTACCCGGAATCGACACCAAGGTCTTGTTACCTTGGCTATCCGCTTGCGCCATTAACCACGCCAACCCAAGTTGCCCTGTGGTGCAAGACAACTGTGCGGCGATGTCTTTGAGCGGTTCGAGCAGTTGAATGTTTTTGGCAAACGCTTCAGGCTCAAAACGCGGCCGTGAATTGTTGGTGCGAATGTCACCGTCACCGTAATGCGTGGCATCTTTGGCTTTTCCAGTTAAAAACTGGCGTGCCAATGGCGAAAACGCCACAAAGGTCGTTCCCAGATCTTCGCAGGTTTTCAGCATCTGAATTTCAGGCAAACGAGACCACAAAGAGTACTCAGATTGCACTGCCGCAATCGGATGTACCGCATTCGCACGACGCAGTGTGTCGCTCGATATTTCTGACAACCCAACTTCACGGATTTTACCGGCTTTCACAAGGTCAGCCAAAGCACCGACACTCTCCTCAATCGGCACATTCGGATCTAATCGGTGCAGGTAATACAGGTCGATAACGTCGGTTTGTAGGCGTTGTAAACTCGCTTCACATTGCTGGCGAATTGTCTCTGGGCGGCCATCAATGGTGGGTTTACCTTCTTTTTTGAACAGCGCGCATTTACTGGCAAGCACATATTCTTGTCGGCGGGGTTTGAGCGCTTTTGCTAGCAGTTCTTCGTTCTTACCGCCGCCATACATGGTGGCGGTATCAAGGAAGTCATAGCCCACGTCTAGCGCTTCATTGAGCAGCTTGATTGACGTTGGCTCGTCTGCAGGACCATAGCCGTGAGACATACTCATGCAGCCTAAACCAATGGGGGAAACCTGTAGCGAACCAATTTTGCGCTTATCCATGTTGTATTTTTCCGTGTTATGCATAACGAGTGTGCTTTAAACAAAACAACCCTCCGCGTTTAAGGGAGGGTTAATACACTGCGTGTCGAACTGAGTGTGCTATCGGGAATCCGCATCAAGAGACAGCGTTTTAAATAAGCACTTTCTCAATTTGATCCAAGACTTTCATTGCTGCGAGGGCTTGATTCACACTGGCGTTCGGTTCACGACCTTCGCGGATAGCCGCGATAAACTCACGATCTTGAAGCTCGATGCCATTCATCGACACATCGACCTTGCTCACGTCGATAGGGTTTTCACGCCCATCCACCAGATCATCATAACGCGCAATGTAAGTACCGTTATCACAGATATAGCGGAAGAAGGTACCTAACGGGCCATCGTTATTGAACGACAACGACAGGGTACACAGCGCGCCAGAGGCGGTTTTCAAGCCAATGCTCATGTCCATGGCAATGCCTAGCTCAGGGTGTTTAGGCCCTTGCATACCTTGAACCTGCACGATTTCTTCACCCGTTTGGTAAGCAAACAAATCCACCGTGTGACATGCATGGTGCCAAAGCAAATGATCGGTCCAACTGCGTGGCTCACCCAATGCATTAAGGTTTTGTCTGCGGAAGAAATAGGTCTGCACATCAAGTTGTTGAAGCTTCAACTCACCGGCACGGAATTTTTTGTTGAGGTACTGGTGGCTAGGGTTAAAACGGCGTGTGTGTCCCGCCATGGCAACCTTGCCCGTTTCTTTCTGTACGCGAACAATGCTTTCTGCATCGTCCAGTGAATCCGCCATCGGGATTTCAACCATGACGTGCTTGCCCGCTTGCATCACTTCGATGGCTTGTCGGGCATGTATAGGTGTCGGCGACGTAATAATTGCCGCCTCAACACCCGGCTGTGCCAGCGCTTCCTGTAAGTCCAACGTCCAGTGCGTGATGCCATACTTCTCTGCGGTCGCACGGGTGCTTTCTTCTACACCACCCGCGATCGACACAACCTCCACATCGTCTATGTTTTTTAGTGCGTCCAAGTGCTTGTGACCGAATGCACCCTCTCCCACCATGATGATTTTCATTCTCTGCTCCTTGAGCCTCAGTCTGCCTTGAACGTAAGTGTGCCTTCCGTGACCCTGTCACTGGCATTCTCTAAAACGGTTAACCCATAGTGGGAATTCGACACAGGTGCATGGGTGAATCGATAGACTTCATCCACCTTCTCATCCATCGCGCCGCGCATCACAAGCCACATGATCGCTTCGATGCCTTCTGAGCCTGCTTCACGCAAATACTCGGTGTGAGACACCGCCTTTGCTGCATCAGGATCATTCACCATCATGTCTAACCAATGGCAGTCATACTCGGTGTTGATCAATCCTGCGCGCTCACCTTGAAGCTGGTGCGATAAACCACCTGTGCCAAAAATCGCCACTTTCGTCTCTTCAGGGAAAGATTCCACCGCTTTACGGATAGCTTTTCCAAGATTAAAACATCGATTCCCCGTAGGTTGCGGGTATTGCACCACATTCACCGCCAGTGGGATCACTTGGCAAGGCCATGCTTTAGGCTGCCCGTAAGCCACAGACAGTGGCACGGTCAGACCATGATCCACATCCATGTCACTCACGATAGTCATGTCGAATTCATCAAGCACCAGCGATTCTGCAATGTGCCACGCTAACTCGCTGTTACCTTCACATGCCGGTACTTGGCGGGGGCCATAGCCCTCGTCAGCCGGGTTAAACGTCGGCGCCACACCAATGGAAAACGTCGCCACAGATTCCAGCGAAAAAGCAGACGCATGATCGTTATACACTATCAGGCATACATCAGGTTTCACGGTTTCCATCCATTCTCGTACAGGCTGAATACCGTTAACAAAGCGCTGCCAATAGTCGCTGTGCGCGGGGTCATACATGGTGCCGTTATCCATAGCCGCACCGATTGACGGAATATGAGACGTACCAATACCGCCGACTATTTTACCCATTCGCATCATCCTTGTTCTTGTTGGCCGCACGGCGAGCAACATCGCTGTTCGCATCGCCTTGATAGTGCGCACGGTTTTCTGGCTTGGAATAGTACTCTGCCCATTCCTGCTTACTCCGATTCCCGTCGATACCGCGACCGCCCGCGAGCATCATGTCTCGAAAATCATCAACGGTCATGTCGTTGCCCGACATCGCTGCGCCCGCGTGTTGCATGGTCATGCCATCAAAAATGGCCAGCTTGAAGGTGTAATAAATATTGCCACCTAAACGCAACATGCCAAGCCAGTCTCGCGTCAATACGGCCTCACGCTGCGCGGCTGTCATCGGGTATTTATCAAGGTATGCGGCTTCATCCTGGCGAAACACATCACGGTTTTCACCTTTGTTGAGCGACATGCAAAACATGTTTAAGTGATAGCCTTGACGCGATGCCTGTCCATCAAACACATAGGTGCCCGGAATGTCGTCATAATCTCTTTTTTCGCGCATTATTCACTCCTTAAATAACGCTTAAATCAATCCGACTTCTTTTAGTCTGGCATCTAATCGAGAGAACACCTGACGCGTATTGCCATTGAAGATCTTGGCTTTGTCCTCGTCACTCAATGATGAACCATCAATGTAGCGCTTTGTGTCATCGAAGAAATTGCCCGTTTGCGGGTCGATACCACGCACAGCACCAATCATTTCAGATGCAAACAAAATGTTGTCTTTAGGCACCACTTCGAGCAGTAAATCGATACCTTCTTGGTGGTACACACAGGTATCAAAGAAGATGTTGTTGCCCATGATGTCGTTCAGTGGCGGTAAGCCCATCATGTCGCACAAACCTCGGAAGCGTCCCCAATGGTAAGGCACTGCGCCACCACCGTGAGGAATGATGAACTTCAACTCAGGGAAATCTTTAAACAAGGTTTTCGACATCATCAACTGTTGGAACGCGGTAGTATCAGCACCCAAATAGTGTGAGCCTGTGGTGTGAAAACAAGGGTGGCAACAACCACTCACATGGATCATCGCAGGGACATCCAATTCACACATTTTTTCATAAACCGGGTAGTAGTATTTGTCATCCAATGGCGGTGCAGTCCAATAGCCACCTGATGGATCCGGGCTCAAGTTACAGCCCACAAAGCCAAACTCTTTCACGCAGCGCTCAAGCTCGGCAGCACTCGCGGTTAAATCTGCCTCGGGTGATTGTGGCAATTGCGCCGCACCGATGAAGTTTTGAGGGTAAAGCTCTGCAATGCGGTGAATCAGCTCATTACAATGCTCTGTCCAGTACTTACTCGTGGTTTGGTTGCCGATGTGGTGACCCATCCAGCTTGCACGCGGCGAAAAGATAGTCACGTCCGTACCACGCTCGTTTTGCAGCTTCAACTGCGCACCTTCAAGGCTCTCGCGGATTTGATCATCCGAGATGTTCACCACGCCTTTTACATGATCGAACAGAGGATCGGTCGCCAGCTCGGCTTTTTGCTGATCACGGTATTCCCCTAACTCATTCGGCGCCGTTGTGTAGTGACCATGACAATCAATAATTAGCGTATCCGTGCTCATTCCAAATCCTCCAATTTATCTACATAGCGAAAACCCGCTTCTTCCAACTTCGGACGCATGTTGTACATGTCTAACCCCAAAATGCCGGTGGCGAGTTTCTGTCTTTTTTCTTCTTCCAATGCCGCACGCGCTTTCGCTGCTGCTAATACCGTTTCAGCCTGGTCTTTTGGCACAACGCAGACGCCATCATCATCCGCAACAATCACATCACCCGCGTAAATGGGTTGATCGCCACAAACAACGGGCACGTTTACCGACCCTAATGTCGCCTTCACCGTGCCTTTGATAGACACCGCTTTTGACCAAACAGGGAAACTCATTTCTGTAAGGTCTTTCGTGTCACGTACGCCGGCATCAATGATCAGCCCTTGCACGCCGCGTGCTTGGGCAGACGTTGCCAGCAAGTCACCGAAATAGCCGTCAGTACACGGCGAGGTGGTCGCAATCACCAACACATCGCCCGGTTGGCAAAGCTCAATGGCCACATGCACCATCCAGTTGTCGCCAGGCTGAGCCAATACCGTCACGGCACTGCCTGCGATTTGTGCGCCAGAATAAATAGGACGCAAGTTATGGTTCAAGTTGCCCGTGCGCGCCTGCGCTTCATGCACGGTGGCGCTTCCGCATTCGGCGAGCCCTTCCAATACTGCCTTGTCAGCACGCTCAATGTGTCGAACGGCGACGCCTTGGATTGTTCTCATAGACATACTGCTTTCCTTACTCGTCAAAACCGTAAAGGCGTGCTGGGTTGTCGACCAAAATCTTCTTTTGCGTGGCTTCATCACGCGCAATCAAAGGCACAAGATCCAGTAAATCTGCATCATTTGGCATGTGTTTTTTGATGTTCGGATGGGGGTAATCGGTTCCCCAAAGGATGCGGTCAGGCGCAACCTCCACCAGTCCTTGCGCGTATGGCACTGCATCGTAAAAAGGCGGCGCGATAGCGATGCGTTCAGAACCACACACCTTCACCCACCAGTTATCACGCTGCATAAAATCAAGCAGGATTTGATACGCTTTTTGGCCCACCCCTTCTGATGTCGGCACTCGGCCCATGTGGTCAACCACGATGTCCATATCGAAACGGTTGAAGAAGTCTTCGTAGCGAATGATGTCTTCTGCATTAACGTGAATCACCAAATGCCAACCAAACGGCTTCACACGCTTCAATACCCTTTCCATCATGTCAAGGTTGGGCGCGCCGCCAAGGTGGGTCACGAAGTTGAAGCGAATACCGCGAACGCCGCCTTCATGAAGATCCTGAAAATCATTATCGGTAAACGTATCGTCAGCCATGCACACGCCACGGTAAGCGCCGTTACTGGTCGCGATCGCATCCATCATGGCGCGGTTATCACGGCCATGGCAGCTCGCTTGCACCAACACAGCACGGGAAATACCCAGCTTGTCATGCACACGTTTGAGTGCATCTTTACCGGCATCAGGCGGCCAATACGTCGCGGTATCCGCATATGGAAATTGCGCATGAGGGCCGAACACATGGCAATGGGCATCGCACGCATTCGCAGGTGCCACAAATCGCGGTGTGCGCGTGTCGTTATCAGGTGGCATACAACTTGGTTTGGTCATTCCGTGACTCCTGCGCAGCCTTTAGTGGCTGCGTATCGTTATTCGTATTTGGCTATCGTTATTGGTGTTTTCTCGTGTTTCTACAGAGGTTTCTGTGTTGCTATGAAGGTTTCTTGGGCAAATAAAGCTCGCCCTTCGCGAGCAAACGCGCCGTTCTGACCAACCCGGCACTCTGCACTGCGCCAGATTGGTCGAACGTCAACGTCATGGAGAATTCCCCTGAAGGGTGTTCAACGGACAAGGTTTTCACCAAGCCGTCCGGGATGGAGGCAATCCCTTCTGCGACCGAGCCGGATAACGCACATGCCGTCGCAACGGACACCGCGCCCAACACGCCAATGGCAGAGTGGCAAACATGAGGGATAAAGGTACGGGAAGAGACATTGCCGCCCTCAACAGGCGCAGCAATCAGGCACATTTTTGGCACAACCTTGTCAGTCACATCGCCAAGGTTCATCGCCACGCCTGCTTTTAAACGCACGGCTTCAATACGCGCTTTCAGTTCGGCGTCGTTATTCAACGCATCGGCGCTTTCGTAGCCTGTTACGCCAAAATCTTCGGCACGCATCACCACAACCGGCATGCCGTTATCAATGCAGGTCACTTCGTAATGACCGTCTAGGCCTTCAAATGTATCGCGGGTATTGCCCGTGGGAAGCAAGGCGCCAGTGATCGAGCCTGCAATGTCTTGGTAGTGACAAATCACCGGAGAGGCGGTACCGGGCACGCCATCGATCGCAGCATCGCCGTCGTATTTCACGTCACCGTTGGGTGTTTCGATTTCCAAATCACAGCGATTGCCGCTATTGGTCATCAGCACACGCACCATGGTTTTTGGATGGGTCGCTTCAACAAGGCCAGATTCAATGGCAAAGGCACCCACACCCGCCAAAATATTCCCGCAATTGGGTGTGGTATCCACGCGGTTTTCGCCCACCACGACTTGAACGAACAAATAATCCACATCGCAGTCAGCATCCGTTGAAGGCGAGACGACCGCCACTTTACTCGTTAACGGGTTTGCGCCCCCTAAACCATCAATTTGGCGTGCATCACGACCAACAGCATCGAGAATGGCTTGGTCTCTCGCATCAACGTCTTCCGGCAAATCACTTGCAAGGAAATAAATGCCTTTGGAGCTTCCGCCTCTGAGCTGCATATAAGGGATCGAAACCATGTCTTCCTGACCTTCGCATGAGAATTAAGATCAGAATAGTCATGATGTGACTCGCAATAAATTCAACTTTTTTACATTTTGTTGTACATTTTTAACATTCCAGATTTTTGAAGCGCGAGTGTGATGTCGAACATCCCCCATTATTTCCTTTACGGCGAGGAACTGCCTGAAAGCTCACCGGATTACATGCATATCGCACGGCTTGAGCAGTCGCTGCCAAAACACAACTGGGAAATTCATCCGCACAGGCATGATGATCTTCACCAATTGATGATCCTCGAGTCCGGTTCGATGACCGCACAAATCCGAGAAAGTAGCGAGGAATACCAAGGTGGCTGTGTGCTCTCCATCCCCGCAAGGGAAGTTCACGGATTCGTTCATCAACCAGGGGTAACAGGGTTTATTCTGTCGATATCCCAACCTTTCATTTTGAGCTTGTTTAACGAATCCGAGCGTCAGGCGCTCTCATCCGTGCTGCGTGAACCCCTCGTGATCCCAATAACAGAAGGCAGACACATTGTTGAATTGAAAGCATTGGGCGAGCGTTTGTTAGCGGAATACCAAGGCAGAGAGGCAGGACAAGCGTCCATGATCGGCGCATACCTGAAAATTGTGTTCGTGCTATTGAGCCGACAAATACAACACCGCGAACCTGCTCAACCCTCTGACGCAAAAACCGCCCTGTTTGAGAAATTCACTGCACTGGTTGAGCAGCACTACCACCAGCATTGGAGTGTTAACGAATACGCCACCGCGTTAGGGTTAAGCCAAGGCCAACTCAACCGCACTTGTCAGCGTAGCGCCGACCAACAAGCCCTCGAAATCATTCACGGACGCATTGTGGATGAAGCCAAACGCCTGCTTATTTTCACCCAACTGTCATCGAAAGAGATTGGCTATCAGTTAGGCTTCAAAGACCCTGGCTATTTCTCCCGCTTCTTTACTCGCCATGTCGGACAAGCCCCCAAACAATTCCAGCAACAGTTGCTCAGGGAGCAGGTTCAACCGCAGAAGTAACCCGTTTCTCTCGCCTAAAACAACTTGGCAAGCTCCATGCATAAGTACTCCTACCGGATGAAACCGTGTCGATAACCCCGTGAAATCGCGTCAGTTTGCGACAACGTGATGCATAATCACTCTCAAATTGAGAAATGCGATTTCACAATGACACCACCTCATCGTTGTTATTGTGGGAGATAGCTGATGGCAATTTTACGTTTACCGCTTTGGTTCAAATACGTCACCTTAGTACTGTTATTGACCGCAGGCCTGAGCTACGTGGCGGGTGAAGCCATTCGTTCATTCGAAAAGCGCTACCTTGAACAGCAACTCGATAACCAAATCAAATCGCACTTCTCTGCACTGGCTACTACTTTTTCGGGTGATGTCATTGCCCAAAAGAGTGGGTTCTTGAATGAAAAACTCGAACAACTTGCGGTGCACTACCCCGACCTTTGCTATGTCTCCATTCTCAACAACAACGGGCTAGAAGTGGGGCAATGGGGCGATCGCCCGCATGATGACAACCCCATGGCATTGAACTTCACCAACAATGTGCAGCACAACAGCGAACATGTCGGCTCTATGCGCATTTCCCTGAGCAAAAAACAGATGCTGCAAGAAATAAACATGCACGTAGAGAAAATGCGCATGTACACCGCCGCCACCTTGTTGTCGCTAGCAGGCCTGATCTATTTACTCTCCCAAGTGCTGATCATCTCGCCCATTTCTCGCATCAACCAGCGCTTGCTGTCACTCGCCCACGAAGATACAAAGCTCAGTAAGGGACAAGACGAACTGAGCCGATTAGACAACAGCGTCTCCATGCTCGCGAGACACATGAAGCGCCAAGAAGATCGCGAAATCGAGCTGGACCAAGCTCGAGAAGCCGCGGTGTCTGCCAACATCGCTAAATCCCAGTTTATTGCGACCATGAGCCATGAAATTCGCACCCCTATGAATGCCATCATGGGTGCACTCGATATCCTCAAAGAAGAAAAACTCCCTGCTCATTGTGAAACCTTGACGGAAATGGCCGACGATGCCGCGAACTTGTTACTAAGCCAGCTCAACGACATTCTTGATTACTCAAAAATCGATGTGGGTGCACTCAAGCTCGAAGAAACGGAATTCGATATCAGTGAACTGGGTAAAAGTGTACTGGCCTTGTTCGAAACCACCGCTAAAGAGAAAGGCATTACCCTCACCTTTGACGATGAACTGAACCACCGCTTTCTTGCCAACACAGACAAAGGGAAATTGTCTCAGGTGCTCACCAATCTAGTGGGGAATGCCCTTAAATTCACCAAAGAAGGTGAGGTTGAATTGGTCATGTCCCACGCGTTTCCAAAAGGCGTGTTCATTCAAGTCAGGGATTCAGGTATCGGGATTGAAGAGGCCTATCAGTCGGTCATTTTTGAACCCTTTACACAAAAAGATGCCACCTTCTCGCGCAAATATGGCGGTGTCGGCATGGGGCTGGCAATCTCAAGCAAACTGGTCGAATTGCTCGGCGGGAAAATGAGCCTGAGCAGTAAAGTGGAGGTTGGCAGTGAATTTACCATCCACTTGCCATGCCAAATGCATTACCCCGAAGAATCGGCCACAGTATATGAAGCGCGTCAGCCATACCGCCCAGTGCGTGAAACCCGTATTTTGCTCGTGGAAGACAACCCAGCCAACCAACTCGTCGCACGTACCATGTTGGAACGTTCAGGCTTTAACGTCGTTACCGCCAATAATGGCCGTGAAGCGATTGAAGCCATCAGTAAGGAACAATACGAGATGGTGCTGATGGATTTACAAATGCCAGAAATGGACGGATTTGAAGCGTGTGAAGTGATAAGAACCCTCAACGAGCACGGACGCACCCTGCCCATCCTTGCCATGACCGCCAATGTCAGCGATCAAGATAAAGAGAAGTGTAAACGCGTCGGTATGGATGATTTCCTCGCCAAGCCGGTGAGCAAAAAGCGCATGATTGATGTGATTTCGAATTGGTCAGGACGGAAGCATTTGGCGTTTGATGCTTAAGAGCAGGGGCGAGGAAGAGCAGATTTGAGATTGCGAGATTGCGAGATAACGAGAACGCGAGAGTAGAGCAACTCCCCATTCTCGTTTTCTCTCTTTATGCTTTTCGCTCTTTCTCGAATCTCGAATCTCGAATCTCGCGCTCTCGCTCCTAAAGCCAAGCGACGGCGAAAACTGCGGTCGAAAGACCGACGCATAAGCCGACGATGACATCTCGCCAATGATGCTTAAGGGCTTTCACTCGCCCTAATCCCACCAGCATTGCCATACCATAAGACAGCAATCCGATGATCCAGCCGTAGCTCATGGCGAGCACGGTCGAGGCAGCAAAGGCGTTGGCGGTGTGGTTTGAAGGGAAACTATCGTTGCCACTTTTATCTGGGCGCTTGGCATCGATGAGCATTTTACCGAGCAAACCAATGCCCGACGCGATCACGATGATGTATCCCGCGAACTTAAAGTCGCCCCATTCGCCCTGCAAAACAGGAAACACAACGGCGGTTGCCACCAAACCATAAACACCGACATCACTCACCATTTGCCAGTTAAACGAACTGGAATAGTGAACAAAAATGCACACCCACAAGGTAATCAGCAATAAAGCAGGGTAGAGAATCGTCATCGGTGTTTGGGTTCATCCTTTGTGCAATAAAGAAGCAACCCTGAGTATGTCAGACTCTCTCTGTGAGTATCCCTATAGAGTGTAAGTAAATATTGCGCCACATCCTGCTGAAAGCGGGAAAATGCCCTCGTTAAGCATCCGTGTGATTTTGGATGATAACGCACACAGTGAAAGACAAGACAGACTTGTAAGTTGACCGAACGGTCAGTAACCACTAGCTTTTTTATAGTGGAGTGCATACGGAATGTGCGCTTTCTTGTCTTCTCATCAACCAATACTGTCCAAGACAGTCATAAACCCCCTCTTCTACAGCATCGAAACGGGAGAAATCATCGTCACCGCGCCAACTGTCATATTTCGTTGGCAATGTGAATGCTTCACACATACAAAACGTGTAAGGGAGAATCTTATGGAAGACTTTATCCGACACTTACCAAAAGTAGAGCTGCACCTTCACATCGAAGGCTCGTTAGAGCCGGAGTTGATGTTCGAATTGGCGGAACGTAACGGCATTGCCCTGCCCTACGCCAATGTGGAAGAAGCGCGCGCGGCTTACCATTTCCATAACCTTCAATCTTTTCTAGATATCTACTACCAAGGCGCTAATGTGCTGATCACGGAGCGAGACTTCTTCGATCTGACATGGGCGTATTTGATGCGTTGTAAAGCCGACAACGTCATGCACACTGAAATCTTCTTCGACCCACAAACACACACTGACCGTGGTATTGCGTTCGATACTGCCATCAATGGCATTTATCACGCCTTGCGACAGGGCGAAAAAGAGCTCGGCATCACCAGCAAACTGATCATGTGCTTCCTTCGCCACCTATCAGAAGAGGCCGCATTTGAGACACTAGAGCAAGCCAAGCCTCACCTTCATCGCCTTGTGGGTGTGGGGTTAGATTCGTCAGAGGTTGGGCATCCGCCTGAGAAATTCGCACGCGTTTTTGCGGAGGCACGTGCACTCGGATTAAACGCCGTCGCCCATGCTGGCGAAGAAGGCCCAGCCAGCAACATTTGGGATGCCATCCGTCTTTTGCATGTCAATCGTATCGACCATGGTGTGCAATGTGTGCAAGACCCCGAGCTTGTACAAGAACTGGCGCGCACTCGCATGCCACTGACTGTCTGCCCGCTCTCTAACACCAAGTTACGCGTGTTCGACAACATGGAAGATCACAATATCCTCACCCTTTTAGATGAAGGGCTATGCGTGACGGTCAATTCGGACGATCCCGCGTTCTTTGGCGGATACATGAACGACAATTTCCTTGCGTTAAACGCCGCACTTTCACCGTCAAAAGAACAACTTACCCAATTCACCAGAAATGCTATTGAGGCATCGTTTTTAACGGAGGATGAGCGTAAGATTCTGATTCAAAATCTGGACGACTTTTGGGCGAAGCACGGCATACACTGAGTTATATGCCCAAACGAATCGTATCAGCACAACAATAAAGCGGGGATTGCCCCGCTTTATTCATTTCAGAGGAACACTCATGAAAGCGCAACTACTTACCCTTGCAGCTCTTATCGCTTCTCAAGCCGCATGGGCAGAAAGCCCACTTCAATTTTACGCCGACACCATCTATCGCAATGCCAATGTCATTACCGTGAATGATGCACAGCCTTCCGCGGAAGCCGTGGCCATTCTTGATGGGAAAATCTTGGGCGTTGGTAGTGACGAAGATGTGCTGCAATTGGCATCAGACCGCACCAAAATGGTCGATTTAAAAGGCCTCACCATGGTGCCGGGCTTCATTGATGCCCACGGCCACGTTATGAACACAGGCCTTCAAGCTGTTTCTGCGAATTTGCTGTCGCCACCCGATGGCCCCGTTACGGATATTCCAACCTTGCAAAATGCCCTGCGTCAGTGGGCAGACAAACCCGTCAACAAAGAGCAGGGGTTCATCATTGGCTTTGGCTATGACGATTCACAGCTTAAAAAGCAGATGCACCCTACCCGCTACGATTTGGATGCCGTTTCAACCGACGTGCCCATAATGATCATCCACCAATCGGGTCACCTAGGCGTGTTGAACAGCAAAGCGCTCGACATGCTTGGCTTTACAGCCAAAAGTAAAAACCCACCAGGCGGACAAATTCGCCGCCTGCCAGACAGTGAAGAACCGAGCGGTGTATTGGAAGAATCCGCGTTTTTCGGCGCGCTCATTCCGCTGTTCACGCAAATCAGCCCTGAAGAAAACGAACTCCTGTTCCAAGCGGGCATGAAGCTCTACTCAAAATATGGCTACACCACTGCACAAGAAGGCCGCACCATGACAGACAGCGTGCTGGCCATGTACGACATTGCGCAAAAAGAAAAGCTTCTGCTTGATGTGGTGGCCTATGTGGATATCCAACTCGGCACCGAGACCATGAAAGCGCCCTATTACGGTGACGGCTACAAGAACGGCTTTCGCGTCGGTGGCGTGAAGCTCACGCTAGACGGCTCACCACAAGGCAAAACCGCATGGCTTACCAAGCCCTACCTTGTGCCGCCTCAAGGCCAGAACGCGCAATATAAGGGCTACCCCATCATGTCGGATGAAGAGGCCGATAAATACGTGGCAATGGCGATGGAAAACCACTGGCAGATGCTCACCCATGTGAATGGGGATGCGGCCATTGATCAGTACATTCATGCCGTCGAGAAGGCGACAAAAACCTACGGTGCAGGCGAACGACGCTTTGTGGCAATTCATGCACAAACCGCCCGTGAAGACCAAGTGCAGTCATTCAAAGAACTCAACATCATTCCGTCATTCTTCCCCATGCACACCTTCTATTGGGGCGATTGGCATGCGCAATCAGTGCTTGGCGATGCACGCGCTGAGAATATCTCTCCCACAGGCTGGGCAATGGACAGAGACATGATCTTCACCTCGCACCACGATGCGCCTGTCGCCTTCCCAGATTCGATGCGCGTTTACTCCGCCACCGTCAACCGCATCACACGCAGCGGGCGCGTATTAGGCAAAGACCAACGCGTTAACGCCATGACGGCACTCAAAGCCCAAACCCTCTGGGCGGCGTATCAACATTTCGAAGAAGCCACCAAAGGCTCGATTGAAGTGGGCAAAGTTGCTGACTTAGTGCTGCTCTCCGACGACCCGCTTGAGATTAATCCTCTCGAGCTCGCCGACATCACAGTGTTAAGCACCATTAAAGACGGTAAAGTGATTTATGCACAACAACCCGACACCGCCGACAGAAGCTGCGCCGCATCGAAGAAATGTCAGGCACTCGCAGCACACACTATGATGATTGCGGGGCTGATTCCGCATAAGCATTAAGAGCAGAGGGGCGAGACAGAGAGATTTGAGGGACGAGGTACTAGATACTAGATAAGAGAGACGAGAGACGAGATTAGAAACTAGAAACTAGAAACTAGAGTAGATAGCTACGACCTAACGCTAGAAACTCGTTTTTCTCTAGCTCTTAAGCTTTTGCTCGTTCTCGCTCCTCGTACCTCTAATCTCGCCTCTAGTTCCTCGCTTCTTAGTTAGCAATTTTAATCATTTAAAATGAATATTTTTGTAACCAAAGGCTGTGCTTTACACCCGCAATGTGAGATAACGTCGCCCTTGCAGCAAATCTGCATACTCGGCAATGGATGCCGATGCCACGTTTTTAAGCTCCATACCCGTAAAATCAAAGAACAATTCGCACTCAAACATTAAGGAGGATGTTGAGGCTTAAGAGGCTTTATGAATCAATTAATTTCTGTTGGTGCGCTTGAATCATTTCTGATCGCCATTTTTGTGCTGTTCCTCGGCCACTTCATCAACGCACGAATTCCTGTACTCAAAAAATTCAACATCCCAGAGCCGATTGTCGGCGGTTTAGTCGTTGCCAGTGCGATTACAGTCTTGCACTTTAGAGGCATAGAACTCGATTTTCACCTGCCTTTGCAACACACTTTCATGCTGATGTTTTTCGCCACCGTTGGCCTCGCGGCTAACTACACACAGCTGATTAAAGGCGGCGCGAAAGTCTTCATTTTCCTCGGTGTCGCCTCACTCTACATCATGATCCAAAACGGCATTGGTGTGTCTCTCGCTACCGCGCTCGGCCTAGACCCACTCATGGGACTAATTGCAGGTTCTATTACCCTGTCTGGCGGACACGGCACAGGGGCGGCGTGGGCACAAACCTTCCAAGATGTTTACGGCATGAATAACGTGCTGGAAATCGCGATGGCATCCGCCACCTTCGGTTTGATCATGGGCGGTATCATTGGCAGTCCTGTGGCGCAGCGTTTGATCGACAAAAACAAACTGCAATCCCAATACGGCACCACGAACAAAACCCACGACCAATTCCCAGAACTCGTGACATACAGCGAGAACGAAGAAGATAACGTCACGGCGAAAAAGGTCATCGAAACCCTGTTCATCTTGCTGATCTGCGTAACTGGCGCAAAGTACCTCGAACAATGGGTAAGCAGCTTCGGCATCACATGGCTGATGATCCCCGATTTTGTGTATGCGCTGTTCATCGGCGTGGTGATCACCAACGTGGTGGAAGTCACCAAAGTGCAAAAAATGGACGTGGAAACCGTCGATATACTCGGCACGGTATCCCTCGCACTGTTCCTTGCCATGGCATTGATGAGCCTAAAACTGTGGAACATTCTTGATCTGGCTGTGCCCTTCCTCATCATCCTGATTGTTCAATCCATGATGTTGGCTGCATTCACCTACTTCGTGACGTATCGCGTAATGGGACGTAACTACGATGCCGCCGTGATCGCCAGCGGTCACTGCGGCTTCGGCTTAGGTGCAACCCCAACCGCAGTCATGAACATGGGTTCCGTCGTCAACCGCTTCGGTCCCTCACCACAAGCCTTCATGGTGGTGCCGATCGTCGGCGCGTTCTTCATTGATATCGTTAACCTGATTATCCTGCAGGCGACGTTGACCATTATTGGTTAATGAGCCTTATTGCCGCTCTCTCTTGAGGGAGCGGTGGTGCTTCGCACTTTTCTCAAACATCCAAGTCCCTTTTGATGGCACTGTAGATCCTGTGAGTCCAGTTATGTACTTTCTAGAAAGATAACCTCGTCAGAGTATGAAATTAGTGATTAAAGCGGTGTGTGGTGGCTTTGGCATTAGGTTACTCAACTCTAGGCAGAGCATTTTGTTGCGATAACATTCAAAATCAAAAATATTGAAATATAAGTGTTTTTTGTGCGGGTAATAACGTAATGGAACCAAAGCAAATTGTTCAAAGTGGGTTGAAGCGTTCAACAAAGGCGATGCTGATTTAATTACTGAATTTTACAGTGAAGGCGCAATTAAACAGATGTTCACAAACGAGTTTGCGGCTGCTGAAATGGTTTGCATTGTTGAAAATATTTTCCAGGATGGCCAATGGGCTATCTTAGAGTGGAAAGATCCAATTGGGTTGCGTGGTTGCGGTTTCTTCCAATTTGAAAACGGTCTAATTGTATTCCAGCGCGGTTATTGGGACAAATTGAGCTTCCTCAAAGCGCACAATCTACCCATTCCAAGTTAGTATTAGCGACATACCATAATGTTTAAGAGTGATTAGTACACGCACCCTTCACTCAACACCAAATTCAGAAAGGGCGACCCATGCGGTCGCCCTTCTCTTTTTTCTTTCTTGGCCCTTCAAAAACGCCCTCAATCAAAGTCAAAATCAGGCACGTATTTCTTCTTGAATTGCTTTAAGTCGCCGTCTGCGGATGCATCAGCCGGTAAGTCTGCATCTTCAGGGGTGATGCGGCTGCATTGGTTGTTGTCATACATCAGGTTGATGTGTCGGCATAGGCCATAGAGGCTGTTGTAAATCGAGTGCTCGTTAATGCCCATTTCATTCAGTTCATAAATAATTTTGTCTTTCAAATCCGGCATGATTGGCAATTCCGTTAGCAAAGATTGCAGACCCTCTTCGTCTTCCAAGGCGGTGAATACCGGCTCGCCGTTTTCTAACCGCGACGGGTGCGCGGTAAGGCGCTTGTTTTTGTACGGGGAATTCGGATTCACGGGCATGATGTGCAGTTGTTCTATCTCGAACGGGTTCTCGTTAATGCCGAGTGTCGGGATGTCTTCTGCGATCAGCATATACACATGAGGTTGAGAGCCAGGGCTGTGGCAGGCATACCACAGCGCTTCATACGGGTCGACGCTCCAATCCAGCAAGCGCGTTTCTAGCCCTGCATTGTGCGCTTCAACCAACAACTGACACGTTGTTGGGTTTTCCATATCAATGTAATCGCGGCCATAAAGATTAATCACGGCCAACATATTGGCTTCAATGTCACTGGACTTCGTTATGCTTCGCGCCGCTTGGGGGAGCAACTTACTTCGAATGTTAGGCTGGCCTCGGTACAACACCGTTTTATGCTGTTTTTTGACGTCTTCAATGGCAGCCGTAAATTTGGATAAAGAGTCGATATAGTTGATATGTTTCATGAAACCCTCGTTATCGAAAAGCCAATTCGAATGGTTGTCCGTCCTTGCTCTCACTATCACAGTGAGTGCTGAACTTGCGGTAATCGTCAGTGTTGAAAATGTTCACTGATTGAATATAGACATTTAATGAAATTATTTATTCCAATTATCGGAACAAATATCAAATTCAGACGTGCACGTCGTCAATGGTCTGCATCTGCTTTGCTGCATCAAGCCCCAACAAGGGATCATTTGCTGTTATTTATGGCGAACCTTTCACCCTGTTACTGTCGGTTAATGCCAATTCGTTTTGCATCACCGTCACCGCGATCACGTTGACGATATCGTCGTTACTGCACCCCCGCGATAAATCATTCGCAGGCTTTGCCAAGCCTTGTAATAACGGGCCAATCGCCACTGCCCCACCAATGCGTTCCGCGAGTTTGTAACCAATGTTCCCCGCTTCGAGATTTGGAAAAATCAGGACGTTGGATTGCCCTTTCACGTTGGAATTCGGCAGCTTCTTTTTGGCAACGTCAGCAACAATTGCCGCGTCTAGCTGCACGTCTTCATCAATGGCGATGTTGGGGGCTTGTTGCTTCACCAACTGCGATGCCCGCACCACCTTACTGACAGATTCATGTTGCGCGCTGCCACTGGTCGAGAAGGACAACATCGCGATTTTAGGCTCAACCATCAGCAGATTTTCAGCGCTCCTTGCAGCCGCCAGTGCAATGTTTGCCAGCTCTTCATCGGTAGGGTCGATCACTAAGCCACAGTCAGAAAAAATCAGACCACCTTTTAAGGTGTGGAAGGGCTGACACAGCATCATCAAAAAGAAACTGGATACGATGGTAGCTTTTTTGTCTAACCCTATGATTTGAATCGCGCTGCGTACCACGTCTTTCGTCGTGTGCGTTGCGCCCGCCACAGAGCCTTCCGCCATGCCCTTTGCGACCATGAGGTTGGCAAAATTGATGGGTTTTCGCGTTTCGGTTAACGCTTGCTCACGCGTGATGCCCTTCTTTTGGCGCAATAAAAAGTAATGTTCAGCGAGATCATCCGTCAATGGGCTGACATCAGGGTCAATCACGTCAAAATCATCAAGAGGAATGTCGGCGGCATCGGCGGTTTCTTGTATGTTCGCTCTGTTCCCCACCAATATAATGCTGGCAATCCCGCGCGTTTGAACTTCAAATGCAGCGTGTAAAACCCGTCGGTCTTCGCCTTCACACAACACGATTCTTGAATGCCGATCCTTTGCTTTCTCGATGATGTTGTTCATGGCTTTCATGCTGCACCGTCCAGTGAGTGTCGATTCACGACAATGAATATCAATTAATGAAACGTATCGTTTCACAAATTAAAATAACGAGCAATTAATAACCATTTTTTCACACAAGGTCAACACAAATGAGGGAGAAGAATGCAAAGAAAGAGAAGCCGAAGCGAAGAGCGTTTTGCGGTTTTATGCTTTTCAAAGGTGTGCATTTGTTTCGGGTTCTTCCACCCTTCGCGTTAAACCTCTGTTAAATCCAGATCACATAACCTATTAAAATATCGGGATTTTCGCGCTTCGGAAACTACGTAGTTTTTACGGGGTATAGACGAGGTGCAGAAATCCACAATCAACCACTTGCAACAAGAATCAGCAAAACCCTTACGTAGATATACGGAGATTCTGCGCCACCAGCCCCCTCTCTTTTGTCGTGCTACGTGCGAAGTAACACGGCTATTTTGTTAACAAGATGTTTCGCATTCTTGAGGTCGAACGCAACGATCAAAAGGATGTGAATCATGATCACTGTTACCTCAACCGCGAAAAAAGTGCTGCTCATGCTCGGCACGGTCACACTGCTTACGACAGCAAGTTTTTCTTCTTTTGCTGCCGACAAGGTTTATCGCTTAAAGCTGGCGGAAACCTGGGGGCCAAACTTCCCCATCTTCGGTGATGCCACCAAGAATATGGCAGCGATGGCTGAGAAGATGTCGAACGGTCGTCTTCAAATCCGTATCGACTCATCAAACAAGCACAAAGCACCGTTTGGTGTGTTTGACATGGTAAAAGCAGGCCAGTACGACATGGGACATTCCGCCTCTTACTACTGGAAAGGAAAAGTCCCGAATACCCTGTATTTCACCACAATGCCATTCGGCATGGTCGCCTCTGAACAATACGCATGGTTCTACCACGGCGGTGGCATGGCACTGATGGAAGAGGTGTATTCCCCGCACAACTTGCTATCATTCCCTGGCGGTAACACTGGCGTGCAGATGGGCGGTTGGTTTCAAAAAGAAATCAACAGTGTTGATGATCTGAATGGCCTGAAAATGCGCATTCCCGGCTTTGCGGGCGAAGTGCTTGCCAAACTTGGGGCAAGCCCAACCAACATTGCGCCGGGCGAACTCTACACAGCGCTAGAACGCCGCACGATTGATGCTCTTGAGTGGGTTGGCCCAGGTCTTGATTTGCGCATGGGCTTCCACAAAGTTGCCCCCCTTTACTACACAGGTTGGCATGAGCCAGCAACGGAATTGCAGTTCCTGTTCAACAAACGTAGCTGGGACAGGCTGCCAGAAGATCTGCAAGAAATCCTGCGCGTTGCCATGCGCACTGCCTCTTACGACATGTATATTCAAAACGCCCATGCCAGTGCAGAAGCGTGGGAAACCATGTTGAATGAGTACCCCGATATCCAAGTGAAGCAGTTCCCAGAATCTGTGCTTACGGCCATGAAAACCGCCAACGATGCCTTGCTCGCTGAACACGCAGCAAACGACGCACAAGCCAAGAAAATTCTCGATTCACAAGCGGAATACCTCAAGAAAGCCCGCCGCTGGACCACGATTTCAGACAAGGCATACCTCAACAGTCAGCAGACCGCTGAGTAGCCTTTTGCGCCGAGCAATTGTTCGGCGCCTTTTTCGTTTTGCTTGAACAGGATGTCTTATGCAAAGCCTGATAGTTCTGGAACGGCTCATAAACCGCATCGCCGACGCGCTCGGTTGGATAGCCAGTTCCTTATTTCTCTTATTGATGCTCAATGTATTTTACAACGTGGTAATGCGTTACGCCTTCGACAGCGTGTCTATCGCACTGCAAGAAATGGAATGGCATTTGTTTTCTGCCGTTTTTCTATTGGGCGTGCCTTACGCCGTGAAAGCAGGCGGACACGTGCGCATTGATGTGCTGTATGAACGCTGGAGCGAGAAAACGCAGGCGCTGGTCGACCTGCTCGGTTGTGTCCTTTTCCTGATGCCGTTTGCCATTCTCATCGTTTATTTCGGCATTGACTTCGCCAATGAGTCCTTGCAGCTTGGCGAAAGTAGTGGCGACCCCGGTGGTTTGCCACATCGCTGGATCATCAAAGCCATGATCCCGTTTTCCTTCTTCTTTATCGCCGTCACCGGGTTAGGGTTAATCCTTAACGCCCTCTCGCGTCTTCTTCGCCCAGCCGTATCAGGGAGTCTCCAATGATTGGCATTATCATGTTTGTTGTCGCCCTGTTTGCCTTGCTGATCGGCTTTCCTGTTGCCTTTACCTTCGGTGGCATTGCGTTGCTGTTCGGTGTGTGGGCGGAAGGTCTCGATATCTTCGCGTTCATGCCGTTTCGGATCATGAGCATCATGCAAAACACCGTACTTATGGCGGTGCCGCTGTTTGTGTTTATGGGCCTTGTGCTGCAGAAAACACGTCTAGCGGAGCAATTGCTCGAAGCCATGGCACGCCTGTTTGGTGGCGTGCGCGGTGGGCTTGCCATTTCAACGGTGTTAGTGGGCAGTTTGCTCGCGGCATCAACCGGCGTGGTGGGCGCATCTGTCGTGGCAATGGGCTTAATTTCATTGCCTGTCATGCTCAAGTACCAATACGACAAAGGCCTCGCCTGCGGCACTATTTGTGCGTCCGGCACCTTGGGGCAGATCATTCCCCCGTCTATCGTGCTCATCCTGCTTGGCGATGTGCTCGGCATTCCCGTCGGCGATTTGTTCCAAGCAGCCGTTTGGCCGGGTTTAATGCTGGTCGGCGCATACATTCTCTACATCCTCTATTTCGCCTTTCGCCACCCTGAAGCCGCGCAAGCCATGGAGCCCGTTGAAGGCCAATCACGCAAAGAAGAAATCATCGAAGCCTTGAAAGCGGTCATTCCGCCGCTGGCACTGATCATCGTGGTGCTTGGTTCAATTTTCGCGGGCATTGCGACACCAACAGAGTCTGCTGCTTTGGGCGGCATTGGCGCGATTCTTCTGTCTCTGATCTATCGCCAGTTTTCGTGGAAGCTGTTGTATGACAGTGCCTTTGAAACCGTCAAAGTGACGGCCATGGTGTTCGGTATTTTGCTGGGTGCGACCGCCTTTTCCATGGCGTTTACCTACACGGGCGGCGACTATTTGGTTGAAGAGTGGATGCTGGCGCTGCCGGGTGAAAAATGGGGATTTTTGATCATCACCATGCTCGTGATTTTGCTGTTGGGCTTCTTTATCGACTTCGTTGAAATCTGTTTCATCATTGTGCCGATCCTTGCCCCTGTTGCGGAGCTGATGGGCATCAACATGACGTGGTTTGCGATTTTGATTGCGATGAACTTACAGTCCTCCTTCTTAACGCCGCCGTTCGGGTTCAGCTTGTTCTACCTAAAAGGCTGTGCCCCTGATGGGATAACAACGCGGGACATTTACCGCGGTGTCATGCCCTTTATCTTTATCCAAGTGGCGGTGCTTGCCAGTATTTTGCTCTTGCCAGAACTGTATGGGTTTTGATGTTGGAGACGAGCTAAACCCTTCGCGAGTATCGCCTATGGCTTGACGAATATTGGTAATTCTTGCAACAGTTTGTGGCGGCTTTATACAAGGCGGAGGCTTCGATGTGTAGCAGGCCTACATGAGAAGCCGATAACGCAGTAGAAAGTCGCCACAAACGCTACAAAAAGGGTTCTACACTGAGGGGAGTCATGGTGGTCACGCAGGGAGAGCAGTGGATGACACTCAAACTTAAAATCATTTTACTGACGGTGATCCCGCTGATTGTCATCAGTTACATGATTGGCTGGATCACCATTCAGCAAGCGGAGTCATTGGGAGTGAAAGAGGTTTCCACCTTTCGTGCCAGCATGCTCTCTTCCCGTGAGCAATCGATCAAAGATTACGTGAACCTCGCGACACAAAGCATCAAGCACATATACGATAACGCCGATGCGAATGACGCTGAGGCCAAGCTGCAGGTACTAGAGATCTTGCGCGAGATGCGTTACAGCGATGACGGCTACTTCTTTGTTTACGATGAAAACGGCTACAACCTTGTTCACCCGATCATGCCGGAGCTTGAAGGCCAAAACCTCATTGGCCTTCAAGATTCAAACGGAGATTTTCTGATCCAAAACCTGATTGCCTCCGCCAAAGCAGGTGGCGGTTTTCATGAGTACCTTTGGCACAAACCGTCTACCGATGAAATCGTGCCCAAGCTCAGCTATTCCGTGTGGTTGCCCAAATGGAAATGGATGGTCGGCTCGGGCTTGTACATTGAAGACATTGGTCATCAAATAGAGGAAGTAAAAACGTCGGTTCAAGCCAGTATCAACACCACTTACCTCGCCATCATTGTGGTGCTCATTACCTCTGTAGTGATCATGATCGTGATAGCGTTGGCGGTGAATTTACACGAACACCGCATTGCCGATATGCGGCTCAGGGAACTCGCCTACCGCACTGTCATGATGCAAGAAGACGAGAAAAAACACCTCTCACGCGAATTGCACGACGGCATTAATCAGCTACTCGTATCTGCCAAATGCCACTTGGAGTTGCTGGCCAAAAGCGTACTCTATCGAAACGAAGACAGCGAACTCACCCACCTTCAAAAGAGTGAACGTTCCTTGGTGATGGCCATCAGTGAAGTGCGCCGAATGTCTCGTACTCTTCGCCCAACCACACTTGATGACATCGGCCTGACCGCGGCGCTAGAAAGCCTCGCCACTGACTTTGCGTCAGCCACAAATGTTCAAGTCGATACTCACCTCGACCAAATTGATGCCACCCTGCCCCCGGATGTGGTCACCACCTTGTATCGCGTGGTGCAAGAATCCTTGGTGAACGTTGAAAAACACAGTGGCAGTTCCCTTGTTGAGCTTGAAGTGACACAGCTTGGCGAGCGCCTTCAACTCATTATTCGAGACAACGGCATTGGCTTTAAAGTGTCAGACGCACTGAAAGGTCGCGGCATTGGTTTACGCAACATGCGAGAGCGCATCGAGTTCATTGGGGGTGATCTGGAAATCAGTTCTAGCACCGCAAACGGCACGGAAATCATGGTGTTGTTAGACTTATCAGTAATCACCAAAGACGTGTAATCAGGGACGTTACGGGATCTGGGTGTTCAAGGATTTACAGGAGTAGATAAGCCATGCGCCAAGACACAGACGACATTCGCGTATTACTGGTAGATGATCACCGCGTCGTCATCGAAGGCTTTATCGCAAGGCTGGAAAGCGAACCGGGTATTGCTGTCGTCGGCACCGCCAGCAACGGCGTTGAAGCCCTCGAACAAGCCAAAGTGCTTGACCCTGACGTTGTGCTCATGGACATCACTATGCCGATCCTCAACGGCCTAGAAGCCACCGCTTTGTTCAAGCAAGAACATCCCAACACCAAAATCCTCATGCTCACCATGCACGACAACCGCGAATACATTCTGGAAGTGATGCAATGCGGCGCGTCCGGCTACATCCTGAAAGATGTTTCCGCCGAGGAAATGGTCAAAGCCATTGAAACCGTGCATTCCGGCGCAAGCTACTTCTGTCAATCCGCCAGCAAAGCCCTGTTCAACACCCCAGAAGAGAGCCCTGTAAAAACCACTACAAAATCTGTCCTCAGCCGCCGAGAAATCACCGTACTCCTGCTCGTCACCGAAGGGAAAAGCAGCAAACACATCGCCCAAGAACTCGACATCAGCGTCAGAACCGTCGAAACCCACCGCCAAAACATCAAACACAAACTCGACATTACCTCCACCGCCGAAATGATCACTTATGCCGTGCAAGCCGGGCTGATTGATGGGGTTGGGTGATGATTGAAGGTTGAGGATTAAACAGTGATGAGAATGAAGAAAAAATCCCGCCAACTAGGCGGGATTTCTTTTTGTAAAGACGACATAAAAGTAGGAACAAAAGAGAAGCATGTCGGCATTAGCATCTGTTTGTTAATGAGCTCAATTAATATTGATCTTCAAGCTCTCATCCACTTCCAAGCGTAAGGCAACTGAGCGCTCTTTACCGACTTTTAGGGATTTTCCATCCCCCATGCGGCGCATGTTTAGGCCGAGTGAGCGGAGCATTCTTTCGCAGCCGACGGTGGTAACAAGCACGTAAGCGCGGATGTCGTTTTCTTGGGCGAAATCGTAGAACGAACGGATGAGTGTCAGGGCGTTGTTGCCGAACCAGCCGTTGGTGTTTTCGTAGCTCTCTTTCGACGTCGTGAAGCGCGAGATTTCCCAAACGCCCTCTTCCATTGGCGCTTCTTCGCCTTGCAGCAATTGGGGGAACACGTCTTTCAGCATGTATTCGCCTTGTGTTGGCATGGCACGCCAGCAACCAATCACTTCTTGGTTTTCTTCCGTCAGTGCGACGTAACTGGTTTGATCCATTTCATCAAAGTTATCTGATTCCATTTCTTGCGTTGAATCGACTTCCCACCCTAAGCGCTCCAAAAAGCTGCGATGACGTAGACGGAAGATATTGTTCAGAACAGCAGGATTATTGAATTTTGATTCTGGTGTCAGGGTAATTAGCTGGCTCATGGTTATTCCTTCAACTTGTCGGTGGTAATCGTTTAAGGCGATTGCTTGAGAACGAGTTCAAGGCTATGGCAGCCCCTCGACATCGGTAAGCTGTCGGAAATAACAGTCATAAATCTGGACACTTTATCTTGTTGATAAAAAGCATTTTTATCTTGATACAACCCCCTCCCTATCACTTGTAACAGGGGATTTTTAGGCAGCATTTTTCTATGGTTGGACTATACAAAAGCGCGGCAAAATCGCGTGAGGAAACAGGAATAGAACACCTTGGATAATCCAAATAGAAAACGCGCATTTGCGCAGACGATACTCAGTTCTTCACAAGAGGAAAACGCAATGCCAGATGAATTAGTCATGGCATTAAACAAGGCGAAAGCGCTTTCGAGTCGTAACGGCGTTGCTTGGTTGATGTTCGAAAAGAATCAGCTCATTGCGAGTTATAGCGGCTTTGCAGGTGACCCCATGTTCGCGTCTTTAGAACGCGTGAAGCCTGCGGCGCATCAGCGTCGTCTTTATATCTCCTCCCCACCTCATCGTCATTCCTATAAGAGCAGTGAACTGGAAGAAGTCGCAGAAACATGGGAGCTTGATTTGGTCTGCTTCCCCCAGTTGTCGGACGCCATGAACAGCGCTTTGGCGGTCGAAGCTCATGAGCCAGAGAATTACACCCTAACGACCCCCACTTTGAGCCCAAAAAGCGAATCGATTTTCTTTGGTCCCGCCATGCTCGAAAAGCACCATAGGCCTTGGACAACCTGCTTTATTTCGATGAACAGCCAAGGTCAGGGGGTGAAATACGATCACTTTTTATCAGGGTTTGGTGCGGAAAGTACCTTTCATCACACGTTAACCAAGCATACGATTGTGGCCATCCAGAAAGGCCTGACCCAGTGCGACCCTCAGCTAAACGCAATCAAAGAGAAATGCTGCGCCATCGAAATAGAAAGTGCCGATGCCCTTGTTCAATTGCAGAACAAACTCGCCCGTGGCGGACAAAGCACCTTAGTCACCCTGTGCGACTACGCCTTCTTTTGTGAACTCGCGAACGCCAACACCGTGGATGAATGTCGAACTTATGTCGCATTAACCGAATTGCCAACCTTTCAGCCGTTGACTGCATCGTTTGGAAAGCAAGCACAAGCAGTACCGAGCCTTTTTGGTTGGCAGGTAACATCCACCCACAGTTTTGATGCAGGTGTACTGATCCAAATGCGCCGTAAAATCCAATATATGGATGAAGCAAGCGCAATAGATGTCTGATCTCCACGCCTTGGAATGCTCACTTCGATTTTATGAATAGAAAACAGAGAATTGAAGTGAGTAAAACCACGCCACCACACTGAGCGTCTCTTCTGTATCCTTTCGTTTTGCCCACGAATATTAACCCCTTCATCTAAATAGATATAAACAGATTAAACTCATGTTTAATTAAAACTGGCAGCAGCACTATTATATTTCTCACACTCAGTGCACATTATTTAATTCCAATGACAGTAATGATTAAAAAATAACCAAATTTTGATCTCATTCTTTTCTTGATATTTCCCTATCACACGTCAGGACATTCTAATAAAGCGACAAGAGCAATTACTTTATTTTTCTCACTTTAGATTCAATATGGAAAATGCATCCAATACCGCCCAAAAAACTGGCCTTTCGTTTGACCGTTTCTGGAACGCAGTGCTATGTTTTAGTGCATTGATAACTTGATACAGCAAGCGTTAGAGCGAACCGTGGCACAAGTACGTCGCCGCAAACCGTATCGCCCTCACTCGATAACGATGTCTAATTCGCCTCACTCAGCCTTTCACATCAAGGATGAAAATGTAGTATTTATGGATACCGATCAGCTATATACCATTATTGAAAAACTGAACGATGTAAAAAATAAAGAACAGCTTGAATCTTTGTGCGAACAATTCTGTGAACTCGTTGAACTCCCCTATTATTTATTTGGTGTCATTGAGCAAGAATCACTTTATGCGCCCGTCATTCATACGTTCACTAATTATCCAGCACCTTGGTTAGAAAAATATTTTCAACAGAATAAACAACGTGTCGATCCTGTGGTGAGCTACATCATGACGCAGCAAGCACCGATACGCTGGGATTCCCTTGTTCAACGTGAAGAATTTCAAGCGCCTCAGCAACAAGAACTGATGGCACTCGCCAGCCAATATGGCCTGTGTAATGGGTTCACCGTACCGATCAAATCTGCATCCGGGGATTTTGTCTTGCTCAGCATGGCCATTGGGGATGTTGAAAACCAATGCGAAAAGCTCAATGCCGCCATCCCTTTCGCACACACGCTCGCCACCCATCTTCTTGAGTGCTACCTCACCATGAAGATCAAAAACCAAGACTGCGAAGAAGTGTCTCTCACCAAACGAGAAACCGATTGTCTGTTTTGGGCAAGTGAAGGGAAAACCGCATGGGAAATTTCAAAGATCATCAATGTGTCTGAACGAACCGTGTTGTTTCACCTGAATAACTGCACCAAAAAACTCGCTGCCTCGAACCGCCAACACGCGGTTGCCCTAGCGGTTAAAAAAGGATTACTCAAGCCCAATCTATAGCAGCGCGGTGAAAAAGGCGTTTCTCGCCTTCCCCTCGCACAACGAAAAACGCGGAGCCCAAAGGCTCCGCGTTTTTGCGCATAACGTTCGCATTAGCTCACTCGTCGCAGCGATTCTGAAGCCATTTCCTGTTCGATGTTTGTGTATCTGCGCTTCATCTCTTCGATGGAATCTTGCTTACCCACTTGTTGAACCCCGGTTGGCGTCACCAAATATTCAGCCGGGAAACCGTGGCCAATAAACAGCCCAGGGGAACTGGTGATCGCGTACGCGCCCACTTGATGCACCACCAAGTAATCCCCAACGGCGAGCGGTGCAGAATCAAACTTGTCAGCAATGATGTCAGACGGCGTACACAGCGGGCCTACAAGGGTGTATCGCTGTGCTTCTGCTTTTGTTCCTGAAAGAGCTTCACCACACGCTGTGTTCTCACGATTTGGCAACGCCGCGCATGCAATCTCAGCCACGTTCAAGCGCGTTGCTTTATTGATGAAATACGGTTTTCGCATCAAGTTCGCAAACGCCGTTGCACCATGAAACAGGTTATAGCCGCCATCACACACCACAAAGGTTTTGCCGCCCGACTGCTTAATGGATTTCACCTGAATCACGGCCTTGCCGTTCTCGCCGACGATAAAGCGACCACTTTCGAAAAACAGGCGTGTCGCCCCTGTTTTTTCAATCAAGTTCTGCTGCAAAGATAACAAAGCCTCTCGCATCGGCTCGACGGCAAGTGCCGCTTCCCCTTTGTAATAAGGAATGCCAAAACCGCCCCCCAAATTGATCGCATCAAGCGGCAATGCAAAACGCGTTTGCAGATCAATCAAGCACTCACACAGCGCCGAAAAATTAGCGATAAAACTGTCAGGGTCGAGCACCCGCGTCGTGGCGTAAATGTGCACGCCAGAAATCGCGACTTGGTGGGATTTGGCGAGCGCCAACACGGTCGGCAAGTCGTCTTCCGTAATACCAAATTGCGATGCCGCGCCGCCCATTTTCATTGAACCGCCAGAGATTTCCACGTTCGGGTTTAAGCGCAATAAGATCGCCGTGTCCGAACCATAGCGCCTTTTTAGCGCTCCAAGCTCCACCAGCTCTTCGGCACTTTCTACAGCAACAAACGCGATGTTATTTCGCACACATTCGGTGAGAAGTCGTGTAGATTTATAGGGGCCAACACACCCAATGTTTTTCGGCGCAACACCGCTTGAAAGTGCCACGTCTAGCTCAAAAGCACTGCTCACATCGCAGCCTAGCCCTTGGTTCACAATGGTCTCAACCAGCGACGGATTTGGGTTAGCTTTCAGGGAATACAATACAGTGGCGACATCCGGCAGAGTCACGGTTTTTAAGCGATCACATTGCTGCTGAATCCCAGCTTGGTCATACACATAAAATGGCGTATGAGGCATCGAAGTCTTTAACATCTTAAACGTCCTATTCGGGGTGCTTTCCTTTACGGATTCTTAAACTCAACGTAAGTCAGGCAGCGTTTTGCAGGGGCGTGGTGCACCATGTCTACCGATTCCAACTCATCGTTATTGGTGTTGATCGTGATAAGGCTCAGCACGTTATGGCATGCCTTTTCAGCGCGTAAGCTCATGTAAACAAAGTATTCGAGATACTCTTGATTACGTTCTTCGCGCAGAAACATGAAATGGTTAATTTCATCGCTTTCCTCAAACACCCACGGGCTGCCAGACAGCTCATGGCCGTTCAACATGTTCCGCACTTCCGCTTTATCGAAGCTGGATTTGGCACTCGCAAACGGCACCACCAGCAAAAGCGCGAGCACGTAGCGTTTCTTCATTAGGGTGTTGAACATAGACCTAAACATAAATCCTCCTTGGTATAACGCTGTCACCTTTCCTCGCGCACTTAACATCACTCACCTGAAGGGGTCTCAGCCGGTTTTAGAAGCAAACGCGCATCAAGGCGGGATGGGGAAATTCCCACTGTGCTATACACCATCGCATATCGAAGGAATGGGGCTAACTGTCAGAATTGACAGCTGGGTGAAGAACAAATAACCAACAACAATGTGAGTCATACGTTCGCAAGTGGATAGGCACTATGACCCAATTGAATTACTGGTCGGACACAGCAACCAACAGAGAGCCTGTAGAAACGACCCTCTCCCATCTCGGCTATGACGCCGGCTATGTCGGCATCATCAAGAAGATATTCCGCATTGCACAAACGCCAGTATCTAAACTGTCGCCGCAGCAATATTTGATGCAAGACGCCTTTTGTCAGCAAACCGAGCTGCTGGAATCCGACGCACTCACCTACACCCACACAGGGCAGGAAGTGTATCCCTTTGGGCAGTCATGCTTGCGCTCGCTAAACCGTTCAAGTCGCGGAAATGGCGCGCTGTTTGGCTCAACCGCCTGCAATTGCGCGTCCACGTTCAAAGTCATCGACTTGTATCGCCGCCGTCAGCAACACGCAGACAGCAACGCATCGGCGAGAAAACGCCACGTTATCGTGACCTGCGATACGGGCTTCACGCCGATCCTCAAAGACATTCCCGGTTCAACCGTCACAGGCGATGCACGCAGTGCGATTTGCTTGGATGACAGCGCAGCGGGCGACTACCAATTGATCAGTTACGAATCGCAGGTTTACCCCGCCCATTTTGGCGGCGCGTGGGAAGACGAAGAAAAGCATTCGGTTTACGAGAAAACCTATAAAGATCGGATTGTTGCACTGATCGAACAATCATTGGCTGGGCTGACGTTAGATGCAGAAAGTCGCATCGCCATCGTGCCTCACAATGTCAATGTGTACACCTGGAAAGCCATCGAAAAGAAACTCAACAACCCACAACTTTCCTTCTTCACCGACGGCGTGGCTGACCACGGACACTGCTACGGCAGCGATGCCTTCATCAACCTGCAATTGCTCGAACAGCGCCATGCCGCGCAACTCTCTGTAGAAAAAGACTCTGCAGAACAATACGACGCCCCCCATTCGCCACCTCACCCGATACCCGATTACTTCCTGTGTGTGACCGCGGGTGTGGGTGGTTTCTTCTCAAGCGTGACGCTGAAACGGACCGATACCAATAAGGACCCGTCTTATGACTAACACTCCCTCGAATGAGCGTGTAACCGCGCACGACTCAATGCAAAAAAGCACAGCACTGCGACGCACCATCGTGGCGAACATCGACCAATTTGGCGATAAACCCGCGGTGCGATATCGTGGTTCAACCTACAGCTATCGCGGCTTGTTGGTGCTCGCCAGCCAGCTTCGCGACATGCTAGATGCACACGGTGGCATTCAGAAAAACGTGCCGATTTTGACCTGCTCACGATCGCCACTGTTTGCCAACATATTCAACCTTTTACTTGGGCTGGAAGGCATTCCCTACGAGCCGCTGTCACTCAATGAACCGTTTGATCGCGCCATTGCCAAAGCGAGTAAATGGCAAAACTTCATCTTGCTGACAGACACCCACACCGAGAGTGAGCTGGGCCCAATTTCCGCCCGTGCCAGCCTCACGGTGATTGCCGATGAAGACTTGTCTTACCGCACCCATTCGCGCCCTGAAAACGCGGGAGACAATCACCTTTCCCTCGATGAGTGCGTCTACATACTGTCAACGTCAGGCTCCACGGGTGTGCCGAAATCTGTGCCGATAAAAAGCCACAATCTCGATGCCTACTTGTCTGCCGCCACGCGCTTTTTTGGCGTCGAACAGGATGAGCATTTCTCCGTGATCCACGATGTCTGTTTCGACTTCAACATCCATGAATTGTACCTACCCATCCACAATCATGGCTGCCTGTGCATCGCGGATAAATCTGACTTGCTTAGCCCCGCAACCGTCAGCAAATTCGTTGAACGCCACGGCGTTACCTTCTGGTCTTGCGTGCCCTCTTTCATCAACCATTTAGACCACTTACGCAAGTTCAACAGCAACACCTTCAACCGCATTCGCAAAACCATGATTTGCGGTGAAGCGCTGACGTTAGTGATTCAACAAGCCTGGCGCGCCCTCGCCCCAAACAGCCGCATTTTTAACTTGTACGGCCCGACTGAATGCACTGTTTCCGTTTCAGGGAAAGACATCACCTACCCGCAGCAAGACGACATTCGAAATGGCGTGCTCACCATCGGCGAAGCCTGGGATAACACCCTGTTCTACGTGCTCAATGAAGGACACATCAGCCAAGAAGGACGCGGCGAATTGCTTGTTGGCGGGCCACAAGTCTTTGATGGGTACTTTCGCGAAGGCAGCGTCTGCCGAGAAAAACTGGTCGAAGAGCCGCAAAGCGGGCAACTGCTTTACCGCACGGGCGACAACGTAGAGCTTTCACCCAACAAGCCGAACCACTACCTCGGACGTGGCGACGATCAGCTGCAAATTCGCGGACATCGCATCCAAAAGAACGAGATTCTGCACCTGATTTGCCAAACCATTCCGTGCTCTAACCTCGCCGTGGTCGAAAAAAATTCCTGCAACGGCACCACCATCGGCATCGTGTTGTTCATCTCTGGGGAGAACCTGCAAGAAGTCGATATTCGTCGCCGATTGGCAGCCACGTTGCCCAGCTATGCCCTGCCGCTAAAGATCAATATCGGCCCATTGCCGATGAACAAAAACATGAAGATTGACCACAAGAAGCTGTATACGCACGTGAACCCAGAGGCGGAAACTTCATGAGGCTCGAAGATAACAACAGCGTCGCCCTGTCGATAGACGCCATTCGCGTCGTCAGGCCGAAGAAAAAGCTCGTGTTGGTGGATGAGTTTGACGCCGTGCACTGCTCCTCGTTCAACGCCCACATTCTGAAAAAGATGATGGGCATTGAAACCGTCAATGTGCTGCCCGAAGGCAAACCGCACGAGGCGCTCATGATGCCGTTAGTGTCACTTTCGAAGGAAGAAGCGAGCACAGAATACGGCAACGATGTAGAACTTCGTAGCGCCAACACTGGGGCAATGCGGGCGCAGTTCGGGCAATCGGTTGATCGTGCACTCGCGCGCATTCACGACCTCACGCCGCTTGGGTTAAGCAACGCTAACCGCTGTGTGTCGCTGTTTAAGCAACTCGACATGATTGCGCGTTCAGCCCCTGCGCCGCGTCAATACTGCATTCACAATACCGAACTCGCGTTCAGTAAAGAAATGCGCATCACCCGTGGCTTATCCGTGCAAGGCGACAGCAACACCAGCTTGCGATTGAGCCACACCGACACCCCGAAAATTCGGGTGAGCAGCGTGCATTTGCATTACGACCGTCGCTTTGCGCGGGGCATTTGGGGCGACAACGTCGAAACCAAAGCCTACGAAGAAAACTATCGGCAGAACATGCATCAGGTGATCCATCGCGCGTTAGACAAAGCGGGCGTCACCCTGTCACAGATAGACCACTTACTCCCACACAACATCAACATCAAATCATGGCGTTTTCTTTGCCAATCGCTCGACGTGTCTGAATCGCGTTTGTTCTCGCGAAACATACAGACCGAAGGTCACTGCTTCTGCAATGACATGGTGATCAACCTCAGCGATGCACTTGAAGCATTCGCCCATGAAGACACACCTCCCACCGCTGAAAACCCATTACGTTTTCTCGCCGTGGCCGCTGGCGCTGGCGGGATGTTCGGCGCCTGTGTGCTTGATGTTATGCAGCTAGAAGGATTACGCAATGAGAGACACGCTATATAAGATCATGGTGGAAGCGGCAGACCGCGTTGCCGTTCTCGACCAAGATAAAACCTACCGTTATCGCGACGTCTTAGACGACGCCGCATGCCTACACGCGCAGCTAAACACCGCGGCAAGAGGCACGCCAACGGGCACACACATACTCATGTCCGCTGAGCGTTCTTACACCAGTGTGGTGATGTACGTGTTCAGCGTGGTGTATGGCTACACCCTTGTGCCCGTGACGGCGGAGATCGACAACCGTTCCCTAGCGCGTTTGATCAACGAATTGCCCGTGGCTTTCTTCTTTACCGACACGCTTAACGATACCGGCTCGTCACGGCTGCTCTCCGTCGCCCAGCAAGCCGCTTGCCCAACCTTCGTCGCCGCGCGCGGCAAGCCCTTGAGTGAAGGGAAATTCAATCAACCCTTACCGCCGCTTGAAACCAACAGCGAATGGCTTGCTACACCCAGCCAAGATAACCCCGATCTGTATTTGATTTTCACTTCAGGCAGCACGGGCAACCCGAAAGGCGTGAGTGTTGAAACGCACAACCTGCTCAACTACCTCGAAGCCACGCGAGACGAATTCGGTATTCATGCTGACGATGTACTGAGCCACATTTCCCCGCTCAGTTTTGATTTCAGCATTCACGAAATCTTCATTGCCTTGTTCAATCAAGCCGCGATTGCCGTGCTGCGTGAAAACGACAAATTCAACTTCTCAGGGTATCTCACCCGCCACGCGGTAAGCGTGTGGGCATCCGTGCCGTCCACCGTGGCGTATTTGAACAAAACCCGCCAGTTGAACCCGAGCCAATACCCAGCACTGCGCTTGGCGTTTGTCGGTGGCGAACCCGTGCAACCCTCATTGCTGCACACCCTGACACTCGCCGCACCGAATTGCACCGTGTACAGCTATTACGGCCCTACCGAATGCACCGTCGCCATGATGGCGTGTTGGTATGACCCAACCAAAGAGTACGCCCAACACATGCCCCTTGGCAGGCCGTTCGGCGGACACCGTTTATTGATTCAAACCGAGGCCGACGGCGCATTTCATGCAACAGGCACGGGCGAAGCCTACATTGCCGGACCACAAGTACTGAAAGCTTATTGGAAGAACCCAGAACAAACGGCGCTGCGTTTTTCTTATCACCCTGAACACGGCTATCTCTTCCGCACGGGCGACATCATTCGCATCGAAGAAGACGGCAACCACGTGTTTATCGCACGCCAAGATGACGACATTAAAATCGGGGGTTACCGCTTTAACACTGCGGCCTGTCGCACCTTTGTCGAAGAAAAATCGCAGGCAGAAGATGTGGTGGTCACGCCTTTTTCCCACAGCAACGAAGCCACCTTCGATCGTCTGTTGGTGGTCACCGTGAACGCCAAAATCAGCGAAGCCGCGTTAGCCCGCATATTCCGCGACCAATACGATAATTATGTGCAGCCGCACTTCGTCAACGTCTCTGAGCTGCCGATGAACCGAAACGGCAAACTCGACAAGAAAGCCTTGATGGAAAAGGTGGCCTGCCATGTTTGATCACGATACGCCTTTGATGGCGTTAACCCCGACTCAGCCCCAAATGCAGTCTGCTATTCCACTGCAACCACAGGTGCAGCCGACCACTGATGCGCTGCCTGCACGGCAACAGGCGATCCGTGTGTTTAATCGGCTCGTGCCCATTGATGGCAAGCCGACCAACGTGGCGATCTGGGCTCCGGAAGAGGAAACTGCAGAACACGCCGATGCATCTGCGCCCGCCAAGCCCATGCGTTATTACCTCACGCACAAAGGCGGCGCGATAAAAGCACGCTGCATTCAGGCCAAGCCCGATATTCAGGTAAGCAAGTTCTGCCTGATCTTCCCCGGCTTCAACGGCGGGCCGTTAGATCAGTTTCACTTAGCTGAAGCGCTCGCCAATGCAGGATATTGGGTCATGTCCGTGGGGTGTTACATCAACCCTGAACTCAAGCCGAGTGACGATCCGGACAAAATCGCCCTCGCCCTTGAAGATGCTTACGCGGCCTATCCCTCTATCTTGCAGGCATTTACTCAGCTAACAGGGCTTTCCGTCACACCTGAGACCTTAGGCGAAATTCGCTATGCCTCGTTTTCCGCGGGCATATATCCGCTGGTGCGCGCAGTCAGAAAAGGCCATTGCCCACAGTGGCAACACCGCCTATTGCTGATGGCACCGGGGTTATCCGCTACCCCAGGCTTGGGGGAGTTGCTCGCCCAGGCACCCATATCCCGAATGGACCTGATTCATTCAGCGCAAGACACGCACCCCACGTTTGGCGACCCATTGCACTACTTAACCTTTTTTGATGCGTCACAAACGCAGCTTCACTTGCTGTCAAAAGGTGAACACTACGATTTCATTCACCTTCCGTTGTCCGTCACCAAAGACACGAACACCACGCCCACCGGCGGGTTCGCCCAATCCCAACACGAGCGCGCGGTAAAGCAGGAATGCTTGGCGGTTCTCGACAGTCTGATTCATGGAGAAACACGATGAGCTCAACAACCACACAAACCCTTAACGCCCAAGATGCACGCACCGTCATGACCAACATCAATGACGTTTACGCCACCCCAACGCCTTACACCGCGTTTGCTGATTGGAGCCGCTTCAACCCCGCCTATGGCGACGACATTTTGTCTGACCCACAAAGCGCGATTGATTTGGCCAATGAGTTGGTCGCGCACTACAACCATTCAGAGTTTCACAAAATGGCGCCAGAGCGCGCTGACGATCTCGAATTGCGCTCGGTGAACGACATCATCGCGCGTTACCACGAACTGAACAGCGACGCTTCAGCGCCCGTCACCCCTGTGGGTGGACGCTGCCGCGACTTGGCGCTGCTGGTGTGTAGCCAATTTCGCGCCCAAGGCGTGCCCGCTCGCCTTCGCTTTGGCTTCACCCACATGTATTACGACACAAAACGCGCGCTGGCAGACCATGTGGTGGTGGAATATTTCGATGAGGGACGCTGGAAGATCCTAGAGCCGCGCGGCAGCTCGCGTTTGATGGCACACCAAGATCTGGGCATTAACCCCATCGACGTTGATCCGAAGAAATTCATCAATGGCCCGCGAGCGTGGCACAACATCCGCAATAAAAACATGCGCGCAGAATGGTTCAGCGGCACAACACCCAATGCACAAATGGGCTTGTGGTACGTGAGAAAAATCATGCTGTTTGATTTGGCGAGCCTGTGCCGATACGAAGCCGATGTGTTCGATTTATGGGGCTATTTGACCGATTCAAAACCCGGCGTGATGCCGAAGTTCAAGCCGCACCTAGAGGCGCTCGACAGCATCGCCGCCACCGACTTTTTGGATGAGCAAGCCTTCGCCGAATGCTATCAACTGCTGGTGCAAGACGAACGCTTTTTGCCTGACGGTGAAATCAGCGTATCACCCACCCTTGGCAAACGTTCAACCCTGTCAGTAAGGAAGGAAGACTATGTTCTAT
The DNA here is from genome assembly GCF_004120195.1 of Enterovibrio baiacu. Lineage (GTDB taxonomy): Bacteria > Pseudomonadota > Gammaproteobacteria > Enterobacterales > Vibrionaceae > Enterovibrio > Enterovibrio baiacui. The sequence continues at coordinate 90,542 of NZ_SCHN01000006.1, forward strand.
ATTAGTCGCAACATCACGGCTGACGCGCCGCGGGTGCTGAATGTGTTGGACGACCACGATGCGCTGTTCCTGAGCGCATCCTCCGCCAAAGTGTTTAGCCAGTGGTATGGGTTTAACGAACTGCCGTTTTACGATCACACACCCTGTACCGAGTATTACCAACAGGCGTTGCAAACCTACGTGGAATCGGACGATGCGAAAAGCAGCACTGCGCCGGCCACTGAACCTCACACTTACGATGCCGTGGTACATAACCATACCGGCGCATTGTGCGGCGTGTTCGGCGAGCGCGTCATGCTGCGAAGCAGTCGCGCCACACTCAGCAACGACGATGCAGAAGACAGCAATTGGTTGCCCTTTTCCTCGTCTGCCGCCAAATGCGCCACGCCCATGCAGCTCATGAAATACTTCGAGCGCAACCGCGCCCTCAACAACATCTTGTTGGTCACGGGTGACATTGCAGACAACGTGGACATGCGCGTCAACCCCGTCGCCTTGAGTTCAGACACCATCAACATGGTGAAACTCAGCCGCACCCCGAGCGATATCTCCGTGTTGTCTGTCGCGACCTTGTTCGACGGCCAGTTTTCCGGCGGGATTTACCTTGAATCCAATGACGGTATTCAAGAGAAGTACAACGCGTTCTACCAAATCAACGTCGAGAAAGTGGTCGATCGCTGTTTAGCGGAGGCCAACCTCACCCGAGAAGACATTGATGTGGTGTTGCCACACAACGTGAACGCACAAACATGGAAGAAATTGGCTGCAAAATTGGGCATCCCTATTGATAAGGTTTACACCAAAAACATCGCCCGATATGGTCACTGCTTCGGTGGTGATCTGTTCGTCAATCTCAATGATTTGTATAACGAGTTAGATAGCCCCCAAACCGTCACCTGCTTGGCAGTTGCGGCAGGTATTGGTGCCTCATTTGGTGCCACCCTCTTCGGCATATCTAAAGGAAAGGAAACTGAATGAGAGGTCGATTGAAGAAAATGAGTATTTTTCTGATTTCCACTATCGTCGTGCTTGGCGTTATCGTGTTGGCAGTTTTTCTGCTGCAACGCCCGCCCGTCGACCCCGCGCTAGAGAAAGGTTTACAGGTCTCTAAATTCACCGTGGAAGATGCAACAGGCCAAACCGAACTTACCGCCCAAGTGTGGCAAGTTCCCACTGAGAACGCGGAGCCACCAAAAGGCGTGATCTTGATGTCTCACGGGTTTTCCGCCACTGCAGGCACATTGCGTGTTTATGCCGCCCAACTGGCGCGCGCTGGCTATGTGGTCGCCGCCGTCACCCATGACGATCTCAAAGGTTTGCGCAGCGGCCTGGTAGAAAACGACCCCATGGTCGCAAGACAGCGCCACTTGCAGCTATTGCTCGAACAGCTTTACGCGAGTGATGAACAAAACACCCTGCGCAACTTACCTGTTGGCATTCTGGGTTACTCCCTCGGTGGCTATGCCGCGCTCACCAGCACTGCATTTCCGCCAGTGCTCGACAAGCAACCCGCGTTTTGTGAAACCCAGCCACGCGGCGAAAACATCTTGTTATGTAACCCGCGCTTTGGGCAACGCATTCAAGCGATTCTGGCACAAGAACCGAATGCCGCCGCTCGCAGCCAAACCCCAGCCATTCCAGCATCCGCCATTGCATTGCTTGCACCGGCTTACACGCAACTTGTGGACATGGCAGACCAAGAAAACACTCCACCCGTGTTTCTTGCCAACGGTCAGTTAGATGAATACGTGAGCCCGACGGACATGCAATCCCTCGCGCAATCGCACAACTACATTAAGGCACACAAGGAGCTGGAAGATGCCGGCCATTATGTGTACCTCCCATCCTGCCCTTGGCCGCTCTCCCTCTTTATGGAGAACTGCAAAGACCCGAAACCGATTGAGCGCGCACCCAAGCAAACCGCGTTAGCGAACGAATTGGTGGCGTTTTTTGATGAGAATTTAGTAGGCGCGAATTAGAACGAACGTCGGTGAGAAATAATACTGAATGGCGCTAAGCATGTCTGGATAGATGTGCTTAGTGTTGGTTCCTGGCACAACCAGCCACAAGAACAACTCTCACACTGAAACCATCCCCTTGAATAACATCATTTTTTACCACTCATTGTTCAAAATTATGAGTCATATCAATAAGCCATACTTCTATATGCCTTTATTATCACACCATGATGCGCTTGATGACCAGTTTACCTGTCATTCAGCATGCCTATTACCTATAACCGAAGATGATAATTAAAATAAAAAAAATTTTTAAAGCTGATGATTTTTAATATTAATTACACAATCATAAAATTTTAATATAGATTGTTTATAAAAATTGGAGATAATAAATGGTTTGGTTTTTTGGTAGAACCCATGAATTAAGCGAGCTAGACAGCTTAAATAGAGAATCTGAATTTAAGAGAAATGCAGTCGACATACTCTGCATTGATGACCAAGGTCTTCAATATGAAGAAATAATACGTCATCATGGTTTCAGCATTAGAGTGTTAAGAGATATTGAAGATATCAAATCTGTGGCAGATTACCCTATTGTAATCTGTGATATTAAAGGTGTTGGCAAAGCTTTTAATTCTCCTTTTGAGGGAGGGCACATCATCCAAGAGATAAAAAAGCACTATCCTTCAAAAGTTGTCATAGCTTTCTCCGGCCATCAATTTGATGCGAAATACAATAAATACTTCAAGATGTCAGATTATGTCTTATCCAAGGATATAGACTCAGATCAATGGGTAGATACTTTGGATGACACAGTGAGAAAAATCACATCACCAACAGAACAGTGGAAAAGAATACGCCAGTATTTAGTCGATAATAACACATCAACAAAAATTATATTCCAACTAGAGCAAGAATATATATCTGCCGTATTAAACAAAGACGCATCTAAATTTGCAAAGCCAAAAACCATTAATCTACTATCTCAAGATGTAAGGGGTGTAATTCAAGGTTTTATTGCCAGCCTAGTCTTTAAGTTGGTGATAGGTTAACAATGAAAAATATTAGCGCATTCCCTGTATGGGATATTAATAATAACAAAATTATAGATGGCACATTTTTAAATGTATCAACGCAATGCCTTAAGGCAAAGACTAGAACTTGCGTGAAGCATTACGAAAAAATAAGAAACGTGAAAGGGTTTCACATTTGCCCCTTTGGGTTAACAAGTTACAGTACCGGAGATGCTGAACCTAGCTTATATTCATCCATTAAGGTTCAGGGATATTATGATGTAACCAAAACTAAAAAGTTACCAGATTATCTTCCTACAATGCCGCCTCAAGTTTTCCTTGCAAGCATCAACAAGTCGCGAGCACTGCTGAACAATCCTGTAAGAGGAAGTAAGATTGACTCTGATATGGTTGATTTTTCAATACATGAGGTGCGTAGATTCAATGGTGAAATAAAACGAGTCAGTGAAGAGCTTCTGCTAATCAAAGAGAACGATCTAGCTCATGTACAGAAGAAAGTTAAAAACATCTTTGCATCTAGCTCTTTAATATCTGTAAGGCTAAACGCTTTCGATCTAGAGGAAAACCCTGAAGTAATAACATCTCAGTCAAAGTTCAACACGGGTATTTTCAAGAAATTTCAAAAAGCCAGCCACTGCCTTGACACTTATGCTAGAGATAGAGGTGTAAGAATCATGCCGTTTCGCGGCACGTCACATATGACAATCGACATGTATCAAATCTTCGACCTCATTCCATTTGTCATCCTTGAGAACGCAATAAAATACTCACCCGAAGATCAAAGCGTATCCGTACATTTTGAAGAGGTAAACCAGAGTTCTTTAAGTGTTTCAGTATCTTCTATAGGCCCCTGCAATACCGAATCCGAAATAGAGAAAATATTCTGTAAAAAGTATAGAGGAAATCAAGCTGAGTTATTTGATGGGACAGGTGGTGGGTATGGTTTGTATTTTGCCAAGATGATTTGTGATATGCACAATATCAAAATATCAGTTAAATCTGGAGCACCAATGTTCGAATTAAATGGCATTCAATTTGGAGATTTCACCTTAACTCTGGAAGTTGAAAGATAGATCATGCGGGGTGATGCATTTTAAATACTACTTTCCGTCACAATGACCCCCTATAACTCCTCCTTGAAAAGTGGGGAGGATCTAAGAGCCATTTAGCTCACGCTTCAGGCTCTTTCTCTTATCTCGAGACTCGCAATCTCACTTCTCGTCCCTTGCTCTTATCTCGACACTCGCAATCTCACCTCTAGTCCCTCGCGCTTATCTCACCTCTCGCCCCTGACCTATTACTCCTGTCGCAATACCACACATCATTCAACCGATGCATTGCGTCTGTATGCTACGTTCGTAGAGGCATTCATGACGTATCGGGTAGGCTAGACCCGAGAATGAGCTATAAAACACCAATCTGCGCATAGACAGGGAGAAGAGGAAATGGAAGTGAAAAAGGTTCACATCGCAAAATGTCATTGTGGCGCGGTCGAGCTTGAATTGCGGTTACCCAATGGCCTTGAAGACCCGCGTCGTTGTTCATGTTCTATGTGTCGGAAACGCGGTGCAATTGCAGCTTCAGTATTGTTAGAAAATTTAAAAATCATCAAAGGCGAAGAGAATCTGACGCTTTATCAGTTCAATACAATGACGGCAAAGCATTACTTTTGTAAAACGTGTGGCATTTATACGCACCACCAAAGACGTTCGAACCCGCATCAATTTGCGATAAATGTTGCGTGTTTAGAAGGCATTAATCCCTACGACCTAGAGCCTGTGAAAATCTACGATGGTATTCACCATCCCAAAGACTCGATTAATTTGTAACGTGGGGAGAACCAAAGAGCCAGCTCGCTTTGGCTCTTTCTCTTATCTCGACACTCGCGATCTCGCTTCTCGTCTTTTACCCCTATCTCGCCCCTCGTGACTTGCACGCCTTCCGCTTTTCGTTCAAAGAAAAATTCGCCATTGAGTGCGATTTCGAACGATTGACACACATCCCACTTTGCGACTTAAATCACCACTCTAAGACCAATACAGATACTATGTTCATGCTTGTTTAGCGGAAGATGAGACGGTATGAGAAGTATCAGCAAGCTATTTGGGTTTGTTTTTCTTGCACTTGGTGTCAGCGTAAGTGCCATGGCTGATGATGGTCTAAGACACTACACGGCGGAAAACACGGACATCAAAAAAAATATCTGCTTCGAAAAGGAGTCTGATACACGCTGCAATGGGGTGGTTCATGCTGTTGGTGAAGATGGCTCAACGCGTGAATGGTACGTAAGAGACGGCGCTCTCTACCAATTTAGAGCGTACACGCGTGACAAGCGGTTGTTCAGAGAAGAAGTGATAGCCGACCCTGCATCGAAAACGGTTACTGAATACTATGACGATGGTGAAAAGCAGGTTGTTTATTATCAGAATAATGAGCAAGTAAAATGGGAGTGGTATTACTCCAATGGGAATAAAAAATTCTCAAACAACTATAAAGAGGGATTTCCTGAGGGAGAATGGATAAATTTTCAAGAAAACGGCACCGTAAGCACCAAAGAAGTTTATAGCAATAATGCAAAGGACTATGTTGTTTCTCACTATTTCTTTGATGGTTCATTACGCTATACCAAGAACGTCACCAATGAATTAACGACGCGCGAAATATACTATTACCACTGTAACAACGTAGAAAAAACTCTCGTCAATGATTGCCGTATTGCTCCAACCGCCACGTTAAAACACACGGCGTTTTGGGATGGTTTTGGTTTTGTCGAAAAGCGCATAACCTACAATGAAGACAACACGTTAGATATAAACGACAAAGCCCGCAGGGTAAAGGTGGAGTATGATTTCAATGGCGACAAGAAAATGGAAGTAGTTCAAGAAAGAGAGGTTCATGACAATGAACCCGTCGGTGGGATTGGAATCCTATGGCGCGACGTGACAATTATTTTTGAGGCGTCTCCTTTTTAATTAAAAGCGTCTAAAAGCACGAAAAAACCTCGCAAGCAAACAATTCCCAATAACGACGCATGTACCCGTGTTCACCTTTGCTAAGTTCAAACGACGCAATGTGTTTTATTGCGCTTTCCTGTTGTTTTATTTAGGCGTTATTACAAAGGATCTTTCCGCTTTGACTGTGCGTCTACGTTTACAGCATTCAAATGTTCGAACATTCCTATAGGCGCTTACTATGAGTCGTTTTGCAAAGGTAGCTTTCATTTTCGCTCTTATGTTTCCCGTGTATTCCCTTGCTGCAGATCTTCAAAACTTTCACGCCAATTTCCTCTTTACGGATTCAAGCGGGGGGAATGACGTGCACAATCGCGCCATCTGTAAATGTGAAAATATCTACCTAAAAAATCTCTCTACTCACGGCGCAAACAACAGCCCAATCGGCAATGCGTTGAACACAGGAACATACAAGGTGTTTCGCCGCGTGCCGTATCAATTGATTGCCACCTTCACGGCGGACAGTTGGGCTTACGGTGAAGTGAAAAGTATTCAGGTATGCCAAAGCTTTACGGGCGGCGGGCTAAACCTCAGGGTGCAGCATTACGGCACTGGGATTGCGGCGAATGCGGAGAGAGGCGACAACATCAATTTATCGACGTTTAAGCCCACCGTTTTGACCACACCAACACCGAGCACACAAGCCTGCCAAGGCGAGAATGTGCAACTCACCGCCACTGGCGCAGACGCGTATTCGTGGTCGCCCGCTTCGGGCTTGAATTCAAGCACCATTCCGAATCCCACTGCTTCTCTGATGTCTTCCCAGATGTTTACGGTGACGGGCTCTAAAACATATAACCTGTCGAACATTTGGAGCCCCTCTTCTCTCACGTGCAGCAGCTCGCGAAGCGTTACCATCAACGTTGAAAATATTTACGCGTGTGACCCCGGAAGAAAGGGAATGACATGGGAAAAGAACAGCGAAGGGGATGTCGCCGCGGTTGTGGATGTGGGCTGCGGGAACGGGGTAGACAAATGCGATCCGAGACAAGGGGATACGCTCTGCACTGAACGTCGCCCCGTGTTGTGTATTCACCCTTCTAATTTTACGAAACCCGAAGGCAACCTTGGTATTTATCAACCAGGGTGGCTAAGCGAACCGAATAAATATCATCAGTGGTCTGGCGGCGTTATCGCGACGTCTCCTGCGGTTTCCCCAGAAGCGGAGAATTTTGACTCGGTGAGTGAGGTGAACAAGTTCTGTGAGAAGACCTTTGGTGAAGACTGGCGCGTGGCTGAGTTTCATGACGGCTGGGGATGGAATTTCATGGCATACGGAAACCCGATCGAAACCTCTCGGTTTTGGGTAAACATCAACGATCAAGTCAACGGGAACTGTTGGATCAACTGACCCATATTCCTGAGACGGACGCTGCGAGTTATCAAACCGTAAAGCAAAGTAAAGCTACGTAAATCGCCTTCTCATCCCAGTGAAAATGGCGATACTAGCGCCGAAACTTGAGTTCTAACTAAAAGGAAATAACTCAATGAAAAAACTCGCAATTGGCGCTTTGGTTCTGTTTGGTTTGATGGGAACGGCATTTGCGTTTGATGGGCATTGGACACACGGTTTGGATATGCCGAGCTTCTCAATATTCGGGTGTGACCATGGCGGTCACTACTAAACGAATACCCCTTTGCCAGCCTCTGCATTCTGGCTGAAATCGACGCATAACATATGCTAAGAACGAAAAGGCCGCTGATTTCTCAGCGGCCATTTATCGGCAGTTCGAATATTCAAGATATTTGCTTATCACGTGGTAATTCCCACGCTCTATCATTCTTTACGAAGCCTAGCTTCGGGTAATACTCGCTGGCGGCTGGCGCTGAAATCAGCAATAGTTTGCAATGATGCCCTAACTGCTCGTTCGTTAATTGGATCAGCTTCTTGCCAATACCTAGCCCTTGATAGGCTTCTTTCACCGCCAAGTCGGATAAATAACACGCATAGTGAAAATCGGTGATAGACCGTGACACACCGACGATTGTTTCACCATCCCACGCAGTCACTGTAAGGTCGGCGTTCTTTACCATGCCCTCCATGGTTGCCAAATTATCTATCGGACGGCGCACGCCAAGGCTCGAATGTGCCAATACGTCGATAAATTCTGCTGCGGTAATGACACGGTTAACTTCATAAGTGATCGTCACTGCGTCTTCCTTCTCGTATGTGATTGATTACATAACCTATCGAGACTGGCTCGCTAGGGCAAGCACTCCCTCTCAATATGAATCTGCGAGCACCGCGCCTCCGAAATGATGAGAATGAAATCGAGGTGTCGCTTTTGATATTGATGCTGAATCAAGTGGAACAATGTTGTCCTTCACAGTTTCAATTATCGACAAAGCATTAACACATAGCATTCCGTTTAGTCCAACTACGCTTTAAAAGTAAATGAAAGACATTGAATATGGTTGTCGTGTGGGTGCTTTGCGGGCGTGGGTGAAAAATACATGGTTAAGGTGTTGGTGGGTTGTTGCCATCAGCTTGCTACTTGCTGGCTGTAACCCAACGTGGATTCACTATAGTTCCAACCAAACCAGCCCGTCTTCTGATGCCCCTTCCGCAATCGTACTCACTGTCTCTGATAACGGTGATCAGGCATCGACTCTCAACACAGGCGATGAAATTACCCTTAGTGTGTCGGCTGAATATTCAAATAGTGCGTCACAGAACATCACCTCTGAGGCTGAATTTTCTAGCTCCGATGCTACCGTCGCCAAAGTTGAAGGCGATAAACTTATCGCTGTATCGCCAGGCAGCGCGGTCATCACCTGTTTTTACGATGGAATTACCAGCAACGTTCTCACCATCACGGTATCTGCCCCTTACGTGACCCAACTTTCCCTTAGCCCGACCTCCACGTCCGTTGCTCTGGGGCGAAATACAACATTCACCGCAACAGCCACCTACAGCGATAACTCAACGGCAGACGCGTCTAACTTGGTGAACTGGCAAAGCAGTAATGTGGCTGTATCAACCATATCGCTGGGCGTTTCAACCACCCTATCAACGGGAACCACAACGATATCCGCTGAATACGATGGCATCACATCGAATGACGCAACATTGACCGTTTCCGCCGCTGAACTCGATTCCATTGCGATTACGCCCACCACAAGCAGCATTGCGTTTAACGCGACGCAAGCTTATACCGCAAATGGCACGTATTCCGACGGGAATGTCATCAATATATCAAGCAGTGTGAGCTGGCAAAGCTCAGATACAGGGGTTGCGTCGTTTTCTAGCAATACAGCGACGGGTGATGCGGCAGGCTCATCATCCATTAGTGCAACGCTAAATGCTGTCACCAGTAACACGAGTTCACTGTCTGTTAGCACCTTCCCGCTCTGCGGTGGCGCGGTGAATGACAGTGATGGCAGCAATGCAACGGGGGCGTGTATTAAAGTCGTCGATTACCTCAGCACGGGGATGTTGTTTACCGGGACACCGAGTGAATCGGCGATTCTCGCACTGGGCTACTCCCGTTCAGTAAATAACTCAAATACCGGACAAACCTACGATTCGATAGTCAGCGATAGCTATATTTCTGGTAATGTGGCGACGTTTAGAAAAGCTGGCAACGGGTGGAATAATGACATCGCCAGCCCGACCTATGGGCAAGGTGGGCAATTGGACCGATATTGTGAAAACCTATCAAACATTCGATTTAACCAGCGACAGAATTGGCGTGTTCCTTCCCTCACTGAATTAGACAATCTGTATGCCAATCAAGGGAGCATGCAGTCGTATGGCTGGCCGGTTAGCCTGCGCTACGGCAGTTCCACTGGCTTTAGTTCAAACGCGTATTACCTGCATTCTCTGCGACAAGATAGTCAGACTGCATTCTCCATCGCTTATGATGGCTACGCATCTTGTGTGTCTGATCCTTAGTCATTGCGAACCCATTAACTCCGTAATCCACACGTATTCAAAGCTGGTTGCATGGGGCATTAATCATCGAAAGAACATAGAACGAGGCCGCTGATTTCTCAGCGGCCTTTTCGTGTTTTATCAATGTCGCTATCACTTGCGCATGTTTAACCCGCAGATTTGTTCGCCAGCACTTCTTCGAGCTTCAACCCAGTCAAACCATGAATGGTACGCCATAGGTAGTAGAAAATGGCCATCATCATTACGGTAGAAGGCAGTGCAATCATTGGGTAACTGTAGAGGGTTAGCTGACCCAATTGCTCGTTAAATTCTGGCGTCCCTGCTGGGCTGGTGACGAGCCATTTCGCAAGGATGTAATTCATGGTGGAAGAGAAAGCAAACGAGCCAGCGACAAAGTAAGTGGCTTTTAGCAAACGCGCCTCAAATTCCGCCACACTGTTATGTTGTTGTAGACGCTCGTTGATTTTCTCAACGTCCATCACTGATGGGTTAAACAGCAATGCTTTGATCATTGGTGATGAGGTAAAGGTTGAGGCAAGTACCGCAAGGCCGATAGCACCAGGAATGGCCGCTTCTTTGATGGCTAACCATTTAGTATCAAGTTCAAGCAAGCCAATGCCCCCCGTTAGCAGAACGTTCACTAAACCCAGCAAAGCGATGAAATTAAACTTTCTGTATTTCACTAGCTCGAACAAACCCCATCCCAATGGGAAGCTCAACGCTAGGATCAAACCGCCACTCGCACCCAATTCATTCTCACCACTCAATTTCATGAGAATAAATGCAGGGACAACAATACTGACCAGAAGGTCAACCATAGGACGTGGCTTGTGTGTAGGAACACTCTTCATTGTGTCGTTTTCCAAACTATTTCGAAGACATCGCCAATACTATCGAATAGGAAATTCAATGGGTAGGCATCTGTTAGGCCTTTTTTGTTCGAAATAGTTTCAAAGCGAATATGCAGACGCCTTAACACCGCAAACTTCGGACGAAGTAAAAGGTGTTAAGGCGCTTTTGATATGCGAAATAGCGGTGATGTTGTCACCATAACGCGGCGTTTATTTTACGGTGTATCTCAGCAAGACTTCGTTATCGAGCACAACATTGGTAGACCAAATGAAGCTCGCGCCCGCGCCTGCAAATTTCTCTCTGAAATTCATGTAAGACTTTTTGTTATTCACACCAATTTCATCTTCTGTGTACAGCGTGGCTTGTGGCCATGAGGCAGAATCGAATGCTTCATCCATCCACTTCTCAGGCGTTTTCCAGTGAACGCCGTACCCATCTGCGCCATCATCGGTTCCTTCGGTGGTGCACTCCGTTGACAGTCTCGCGCCGTTCTCTTCGCTCAAACAGGTGAGATCGTAGATTGGCGAGGTGTAGAAAGCCTGTGCTTTCCACTCTGCATTAGTGACGGTGCCATCACTAAAACTGGCAATAAAACCGCCATCGCCTGCGTGGTATTTCTTGCCACGGTTGTTTTCAGAACCCAAACCAAGGTTCTCTTCCCAATCGACCAGTTTTACAGCGATTGTGTAAGGTTTGCTGACTTTGAACTTCACGACACTTGAATTGAAAGGCGTAAACGGCACGGAGTCCAGCGCGATGAATTTGCCATTCACGTAAAGCTCAAAGTAGTTATCCGCAAAAATGTAGCCCGTCACCACATCACCATCCTCATCCACTGTCACAACTGGCACGCTGTCGAGATCAACCTGATCGATGTTTTTTGGCGTAATGTTGGCACATTCTTCGTAGAGATCGACCGCTTTCGTCGCGGTTAAATACTGTGTATCTGCAGGCACAACCCAGACATTGCCGTCACTGTCTTTGATTTCACCAACACCCGACACGCGGCTGCGGCCGTTCTTACATTCAAACATGGATGTTTCAATCGTTGTCGCAGCACCTTGGGTAATACTGCCTGTCCCTTGATAAGCCCCACTTGACGCTGAAAGCCCTTGAATTGGAAAACTTAACGCCATTGTCATTCCCGCCCATAGGGCAACCTGTGTCTTCGCTTGATGCATTCTTTAGTGCCTTATTATTTGAGTAATGACTCATCAAGGTTAGGCTAACGCTCAAATTTTAACCTGTCCATATTCAACAGTTACTCATTGGTACATGTACTAATAAGGATACAGGTCTCGCTTACAGCGCAGTCATAGCGAGCCTCTCCCTTTTGCTCTGCGCCTTTCTCTCGCTCTTATCTTGCTCTTATCTTGCTCTTATCTAGCAATCTCGAAACTCAACCCTACTCTTCCTGCTCTGTTCTCTCGCTCTTATCTCTTATCTCGTATCTCGAAACTCAAATCTGCTCTTCTCTGCTCTTACGCATTATGCACCCCCTCGCCTGTCACAAATGACAGTACCACTTTCACCTTAACCCCGTGCCCACTATCTCCTTTATTTATTTTTATATTTTTCAGACACATACAAACAACACCCTCGTTCAAATCTCTCGTTTTACCCCCTTACTGTTAAAAGTGTCAGGTTATCAAATCACCCTCCCACGCTTAATTTGAACACATGGAATTTGAGCAACACACAACCTAACCAAAGCACGTAAATGGAGTTAATTATGCAAAGAGATAACGCGTATCAAAATATGGTAGCCATCCTGAAATCAACCATCACGATTCCAGAGGATGTTGTATTAACGGAAAATACGAGCCTTCGAGACGATTTAGGCATGGATTCATTGGGTTCGCTGACATTCTTAATGGAACTTGAAGAATCGATTGATGGTTTTTCAATTAATCCTGAAAGTTTGGAAGAGCGCCATTTCAGTTCAATTGGCGCAATGGTTGATTACATTGTTGAAAATGTAGAACTCGCACCGGCTGCTTAATTATGTACATTAATTATTGCCAATATTTCCCACTTGAAAAAAGGAGCCTACGACAGGAACCGCGGGATCGGTATATGACCTACTTTAAGGATTTATACCGAATTTCCGATAAAGACCTGTCGCAAGAAACCTTTTTAACGGGTGACCAATATAGCTACACCAACATCATTGATACGGTACTTGAGAGCGATTTACCGCTTGCCGCTTACCCAGATATTTCTGATGTCGCCTTTAGCTATTGGACACCCGAGTGGGACCCAGAGTACTCCGCCTTTGCGACCTACTTCCTTTGGAAAAGCGACCTAGAGGCTGAGATTATTGATGTGTGCGATGTGGGTTCAATCGCAACCACCACGGCACTTCACATCCTTTTCAATACCGACAGCTTGGAAGATTCTCGCACCAAAATCTTGGTGGGCATGGAGCAAAATTCTGTGCCGCGCTATCTGCCTGACCACAACATCATGCCGGGCAGTTCGAGTGGCTCAGCAATGTTTGTCAGCCAAGCCAACAGCGACGGTGCGCTGTTTAAACTTGAAGACTCCGTATTTTTGAATGAGAACAAAATCTATTCGTCGAGCTTTGCATTGGCAGAGGAATTAAAAACCCTGCTAAATAAGCACACATTAGGCGCTGGCGATTGCACCTTGTTCCTTCATCGAAATACGGCCGCGTTTAAACAGTTAGATTATTTATCTGACAAACGAGAAATCTCGCCAGAGTTATTAAAGAACGCGCACTACTTATCGCCAGAGTATTCCGTTAATACGCTACCGAAACTCTTGGATGAATATCAGAGAAGCCCCGATTCATTTCGCAGCAGTATTTGGATTTTCATTGACGAAGATGCCGAATCGCTAAATACAACCATCAGCTTGTTGAGGCCGTTGTAATGTATCGTCTCGATTTCGAAAACAGTTGCAGCATCATTGATGATCTGCAAGAAGAGCAACTAAAAGGAACCTTGGTCTCTGTTTTTCACGGTGCTGACAGCACCTTCGTGATGATAGACCGCCGAGGCAATGCCAACGGGGAAACCGTCAGCATTGATGCGATTGAGGCTGAAAACCTCGTCGCGCTCCCCAATACCTATCTGGTGAAGGTGCCATCGCGCTCAGGAAAAAGCCTGCCTTCCTCAGAACACACGCAAGACGCATGGGCACATTTCGTTAAGCAATCCCTCTCTTGCTTCCACACAGAAATGTCGGTGTTTTTCCGCCACCTCGTAACACGGCTGAAAACGAAGAAGGTCGGCGATAACACCTTGCTCGATATTGAAAACGTCAGCTTGTCCGTTACCGACTATCACCGCTTTCTGTTCCAACTCCAGTTTGCCTCGGAGACCCTGCCAGATTCACTTGCGCCGGTGTCAGAGCGTGTGCTTTTGGCCTCAAACCTTATTTCGAACCTGCAAGGCGGCATTTCCATTCTTGCCGGAAGCGGCGTCGAACATCACCTGCAATATGCCCTTTTACTGAACGATTTGGAGCAATGGCGATGATCAATTTAGACAGATATGCCGCAACCTACGGCGAGAAATACGGCGAACACATTGAGTGGCTTCGCGAGGTGGCCAGCGCGGTCGATAACTACCAAGACATTCACGGCAACACGGACTTCCGCAATGAGCAATTAGACGCGCTGCTCCTGAGCAGTTTCTCCATGACCACGGAAGAACGGGTGCGCATGTTTGAGCAGCTTTCTTACGGCGACCCCGGCGCATTGCTGTTCTCACCAGGCCCAAGTTTGTCTGGGGTGATCTTGAATGAAGCCGGCTCAGAAGAACAGAAAGCCCAGTTCTACGATTACCTGAAAGAACATAACTGCCGCACCTTCTTTGCGGTCACTGAACCGAGCAAAGGCAGTGATGCGGGGCGCTTGGAATCGCGCTACACCGAAGGCACGCTCAGCGGCGAAAAATGGCTGATTGGCAACGGCACCAAAGGCGACATGGGCGTGGTGCTGTTCAAAACGGGGGCTAGCCCACTGGCAACTCGCGCGGCCTTGCTCACCAAGGAGATGATTGAGTCGCCGCAGGTTGAACGCCGTTTGTTGAAGCAACATTGTTTGCGTGGCGCACGCTTGTCTTACTTAAAGTTTGATGGGTTGCCCATCCCACAGGAACAGTTGCTCGGTGAACACCTTCACCCGTGTGAACGCGGCTTGTTTTCGATGATCCGCACCTTCAACAAAATGCGCCCCTGCGTGGTTGGCCTCAGCATTGGCTATGCCCAAGCCGCCGTAGATGTGCTGCTTGATCACGGCAAAGAGGCCGGTATTCCGCTTGAAGCGTGTCGTCACTTCAACACCATTCTCGCCACCATTCGTGACGTGAATTTGGTTGCGGCGCAAACAGCGGATAAAGAGCCTGACAACATGGCGTATTCGTCGCTGGCGAAGATCGAACTGGATGATTTGGTAAAACAAATGCGCCCGTTCTTGTTCCAGCACGTCAGCAAGCTTCAATCTGACCACTTCACCCATGTTCGCAAGTTCATGCGTGACAGCTACGCCTTTGATTTTATGGAAGGCACGCACGTTATCCAGAAGCATAACTTGGTCAACATCCTGAAGCGGAACGATTACGTGAGCCCATGGAGCGGACTATGAAAAATATCGCCTCTATCTTCTCTTCGGTTGGTTCTTCCTTCTCCTCGGTTGCATCGACGCTGTCCATTTTCGCGTCGTCATCGTCCACCTTTGTCACGCAATTGCTGGCGGTGTGGTTAATCAGCCAAGAAGACCAACGCGCGCTGCTGATCCTGACGGTGTTTATGCCGTTTGGCTTCACCTTGTCGTCTTTGTCGGATGCGATGCGAGCTGGCGCGCTGCCTATCGTATCAAGCCATGAAGATGCCGGCTCAGCCGAGGTTCACAGCGCAGTTGCCACTTTGTTTGGTATGGCATTGGTGGTGTTTGGTGGGTTAGGCGCGATGGTGTGGGGGCTCATGCCCCTGCTCCAATCTTATTTCCACTTGCCTATCGTCGCCTATCTCGATTTTTCTGATTTGCTGCTCGCCATGACCTTGGTGTTCTTGCCAATCACTGTCTCTTCCATTCTAACGACCTGTCTGTTTGCGAAAGAGAAAAACGCGCTCGCCACCAGCATAGTGGTTGTCGCCAACGTGTTGCAGCTTAGCTTGATCTTCCTGTTCGCTAAGCAAGGCCACGGCGTGATGTCTATGCCTTACGCGGCGGCATGTTCAACCGTGGTTGCCATCACGATGGGACTGACGCTATCGCCCACATTGCGCCAAATCATTGCGCCTCGCGCATTGGCGTATTTCTCTGCCATGCAAGCCCAAGTGAAGCAACTGCTGTCCATTATTGTGCCTATATTTTCCAGCTACTTGTTACTGATTGCTTGGTTGTTTTACATCACGTACGTCTTGCTGCAATACAGCGATGCTGCGGCTTCTGCCTTCCCGCTTTATGCACGCATTCAGAACCTCATCATCATGTTGTCGATTGCAGTGGGTGTCAGCCAAGCGATTCGCTTCAACAAGAACTCGGCAGATTACGACTACAGCATGCTGAAAAACAGTGTGACGCAGTTTGTGAGCCAATCAATTCTGTACCAAATCCCTGTGCTGCTGGCGGTGTTTATCTTCAGCGAAAACATTGCACTGTGGCTGGTTAACGAACCGTCCATTGCCGCGGAATGTGCCGAATACCTTCGCATGATTTCGCCAGCACTCTTGGTGCTCTCCACCTATGTCGGCATGACGGTGTACATGGAGCAAACCTTCCGCTCGCGTCGCGCCTTTATCTACAACGCGCTCTATCTCGGCGGTGAAATCGCGCTGATTGAGATTGTTCGTCCTTATTGCACCACCAGCTCTGAACTCTATGCCTTACTCGCCGTGGCCTTCTTTGCGTCCGCTATTTTCATCCTGTTTGAAATTGGTCGCTCACGCTACGAATACCACCTCATGCAGAAAATGCAGTCTGTGACTCTATAAAGGAATATCCCTATGAAAACGACACTTTACGATCAGTTGGTACACATCCAACAACAGCAACCCAACAAAGTTTGCCTGAGTGACGCGAAAAACGATTGGACCTTCACGGATTTGCTCAACAAAGCCAACAGCCATGCAGACGCGCTGGTGAAGGAAGGCTTAGGGCTGGGCGACCGCCTGCTGTACATCGCAGGTCGTGGCATGAACACCTTGCCACTGCTGCTTGCCGCCAACAAACTTGGCGTGTTGTTCGCCACCATTGATGCGCGCGCCGACCAGCTCAAAAACCAATCCATCATAGACCAATACGAAGCAGATATGTTGCTGATTGCCCCTGAACACGCAGGCAAAGCCAGTTATCAGTTGAGCTACTATCGCGAGGTGGAAACATCGTCGCTGGATGCGCCAAGCTGGATCAGAAATGACCGTGCAACAGGCGTGAACGAAACCGACGTGTCTGCGCAACAACGCAACCGCAAACCTGTGGCGAGCGACATTGGTTTGGTGTTCTTCACTTCAGGTTCAACTGGCCGCTCGAAAGG
Source organism: Enterovibrio baiacu (assembly GCF_004120195.1). Classification (GTDB taxonomy): domain Bacteria; phylum Pseudomonadota; class Gammaproteobacteria; order Enterobacterales; family Vibrionaceae; genus Enterovibrio; species Enterovibrio baiacui. Next base: position 107,798 of record NZ_SCHN01000006.1, read on the forward strand.
CGTAGCCCTGAGCCATTCCAACGTCTTGTTTGCGGCGCAATCCATCATCGAGTACCTCGAAATTGATGGCGATGACGTGATTTACAACGCCTTGCCGCTGAACTTTGATTACGGTTTCTATCAAATCTTGTTCCCGCTTTTTACGGGCTGTCAGACCTTCTTGACCAACTCTTTCATGATCCCGCAGAAGAACTTGATGGAAGTGCAAAAAATCAGCGCAACCCACTTCCCTATCGTGCCGTCGATGGCGCGTTTGATTAAGCAGTTCGGCAGTGCCAAGCAACTTGAATCTGTCACCACCATCACCAATACCGGCGAAGCGATTCACCGCGGTGAAGTGGAATACATGCAAACCATTTTCCCGAACTGCCGCTTCTTCTCCATGTATGGCTTGACCGAGTGCAAACGCACCACCTGGCTGCACCCAGACGAGTACGCGAAAAAACCTGACAGCGTCGGCATTGCGATTCCGGGGACACGCATCGAGATCTTGGATGAGAACAATCAACCTGTTCCCGCTGGCACTGAAGGGCAAATCGTGGTGTCTGGCCCGCATGTCATGACAGAGTATTTAGATAACCCAGACGCGACCCGCAAGGCAATTTTCTTTGACGAGAATGACCGCCAGAAGAAACTCGCAACCGGTGATTTTGGCCGCATGGACAGCGAAGGCTACCTCTACCTCAGTGGCCGCAAAGACGAAGTGTTCAAAATTGATGGCTTGAAGTATTCCTGCAAAGAGCATGAGCAGTGGTTGAAATCGCAGCCTGAAATCCGCGATGCCTGCATTTTGGTGAACGGAGACACCATGGCAATCACGGCCTTTATCGTGGAAGAAGTCGGCGAATCAATGTCTGACGAACTGCTGCGCGAACGCTTGTTGAAACGCTCTGCCTTGTCATCGCACTTGCCGAAGCGCGTGGAACGTTTGGTGGATATTCCCATCAACGACAACGGCAAGCACAACAAGCAGAAGCTGAAACAAGCCTTGCTCGACAATGACCTCGTTGAATGGCAGCTGCCTGAGCCAATCACCCATGTTCAACCAAGACAGTTAGCAGAGACACTATGAACAATAAACTCGCACTTCTCATCCCTGTTTTTGCTGTCGCACTCGGTGCTTCCTTGTTTTCTGTTGCGGGCGTGAAGAAAAAAACGCCCAACACGGACATTCCTGCGGGCTTTCAAATGAAAACCGTGGAAAGCCTGCTGGTACAGACGGAACGTCGCAACAAGATCTATCAATCCGCTTGTATGATCGCACCGCAGAACATTTACCACCTCGCACCCAAAGTGGAAGGGGAAGTGGTGTATGTGCGCAAAGGCGGCCATCAGGTGAAGAAGGGCGAGTTATTGCTCGAAATTGAAAACGAATCGGTGCGTTATCACTATCAAGTGGCGCAAAACAATTTGCGCCTCAACGAATTGAATCTGAAACGCTACCGTTCACTCCGCGTGAAAAATTCGAAACAAGAAACCGATGAACTGCAATTGAAGGTCGATAACCTTCGGGCTGAAGTGGCGTATCAACGCGCACTGTTTGAGTCTTTCAAGTTTTATGCGCCGGAAGACGGCGTGTTTGAGACCCCAACAGTGAAGCAGTATGACCGCGTGAGCCCGGGCGTGTCTGTCTTGACGTTTTACGGTAACCAAACCTTCGAGTTCACCTCGAAAATCCCGCTGCACATCTTCTCTTCCATCGCGCTTCGGGATGAAATCGCCCTGCGCTCTGTCGATAACGGTGACGTGATTGCCACGGCGCAATACAGCCACCACGAGCCAGAAGACAACGGCGAATTTGTCACTTTATACGGCACGTTAAGCCCAGACGATGTGATGATGGAAAGCACGAGGACACCCGCCAACTTGGTGAACCATTCACTTTTCGAACGCTGCATGTCTAACTTGCCGCTGCAACACGCTGACCGAGGTATTTTCCTTGAAAACAAGTATGTGCATTTGGATTACAAAGGCTTTTATGTATTCAAGCTTGATGGTCGCCGCGTAAAGAAAAGTTATGTTCAAGTCAGTTGGTACGACGACGGTGTGCTGGAACTTGAAAGCGGTGTGAATCCAGGCGATCACATCGCCACGGCGGGGTCATTCAAGTTGCTGGATAACGAGCTGGTGCGCGTGAAAAGACCTGTCTTAAAACGCGACACACCGTCAAACACAGAAACCAATGATTCCGAACAACTGGTGGGAATGGTCAGATGAAACGTGGTCCGATGAAACCTGATGCGGGAAAACATGGAGCGATGGATAACGGCATGAATAACTCAACGGCCTCTTGGCTAGGACGCTACTTCGAATCCCGCATGGGCTACATCATTCTGATGTTGCTCATCACAATGTGCGGGTTGGCGGCGCTGAAATTCGTCACGCTCACGTCTTTCCCCTACTCTCGCAGCAGCACCATTTTTGTTTCCGCCCAATTTTACGATAAGCCTGCGAAGTACATTGCCACTCATGTCGCGAGCGACATTGAAGACATCTTCGCGGAGCAAGACGGCTTGGAATACACCCGCCTCACCGTGGGCAATAACTCACTGCGCGTCACGGGGAAATTCGACAAAAGCGTGGACATTGATGCCGTCGCCCGCGACATCAGTAACCAACTCACCAACCGCCCGATGGTGCAAAACAACCTTGATGAGCTGACATCGGGTTTAGATAAAGGCGATTTCGCCCCCGACTTGGGCTATGTCTTTACCTCTGCCGAGCGGTCTGATTCCTTGGTGAGTCGCTTGCTGGAAAGTGAGGTAACGCCGATTCTTCGCAGCTTGCCCGGCATTCAATCGGTCGCACTTTACGGCCCGAGCGACGCAATTTACATCGACGTGGATCAAGATCGCTTGAACGCCGCAGGCCTTGCGCTCAACCAAGTGTATGACACGGTGCAATCGGCATTCACTCAGCCAGCGAGCTATTTGGTGGACGGTGAAAACTACGAGATTTACCACCATAAAGCCGTCGATAACGGCATTCAAAAAATGGCGACCTTGCGTCTTGAGGATGACGGCACGCAAGGGGTTCACGCGCTGTCGGACATTGCGACATTTCGTGTCGCCAACGAATACACCCGCGTGAAAGCCAAGTTTAATGACAAAGACGGCGTGGTGATGTTGGCGACCTTCGATGGCCGCGCTAACCCGCTTTCGGTTTCAACAGAAGTGAAAACCATGATCACCGATTTCTTGGTCGGTGAGCCAGACATTAAAGCGCAGGAAATCATGGACAGCACCGTGATGCTGTATGGCTCCATCAAGGAAACCCTGCTCTCGATTATCTTGTCTATCGCGGTCACTTGCTTGATCGTGTATTTCACCACGCGTTCCGTCGCCTCGGCCTTTGCGATTTCTCTGTCGATTCCCCTTTCGTTGCTGTTGGCCTTTGCGTTCTATTCCGTGTCGCTCGATTCCATCAACCTGATCACGATTACGGCGCTCATCATTGCCATTGGCCTTGTGGTGGATGATTCCATTGTGGTGACAGATTACTTAAATGGACACAGTTCCGCGCCAACCACAGCCAGCACACAATCTGGTAGCCAGTTGATGCGATTACGCGCCATCTTGATGGTATTGGTCGCGATTACGCTGACCTTGGTGGTGGTGTACTTACCGTATATTTTCTCGAGTGCCGATTACAGTGTGGTCAGCAAAGAGTTCGGCATCGCCATTTCCATCGCCCTGCTGTGTTCTTTGTTTGTGTCTGTGCTTATCACACCCAAGCTGTTGCCGAGCACGCGCGCGTATGCAAATCAGGCGGCAAACAACACTCCACATAACACAGCAAGCAACATCACAAACGAAGCGTATCAAAACCCGGTGTTGCGCGCGTATCACCAATCTCTGTGCCATTTCGCGGAAAGCCGCATGATGCGTTCTTTGACAGCGGTGGTCATCATGGGTGTGTTAGTCGCAGGCTTTTACGCATGGCAAAACGGCGACAGTGAAGTGGCACCGCCGGAAGACAAGCGCTTGCTGCTCGTGCTGAGTGAGGTCAGTCCGAATGCAACGTCATCCGACGTGCAGGCGCAAGCCAGCAAACTGACGCAACGTATTTTGGCGCTCGATTGGGTGGATTCCACCAACTATGTCACTGGCCTGCCTGACAGCAACATGATCACCCATTACGTGCGCCTGAAAGAACCTGTCTTTGAAACGCAGGAAAGCAACGACAATCTGGCGTGGTGGGAACACATCACGCTGCCGATGCAAAACACGCTGCAGCAGTTCGTTGATAACCCGCAGAAAAACAATTTGCTGGTTGAGCAATCTGAGCGCTTGGCGTCGATGCTCGCCCAAGAAACATTGAGCCGCTCGTTTGTGATTTTGCCAACGGACATTCCAGGCGCGTCTACCTTCCCTATCGACATGGCGATCATGGGCAGCGACACGGAACAAGTGTTGGATAAGGTAGAAGCAGCATTGCGAGAAGCGCGTGCAACGGGGCTTTACGAGTTTTTGGTGCACGATGCGAAATACGTATCGAACCAGTTTAAGATCGATACCTTGGTGGATTCGACAACGTATGGCAGCGCAGAGCGTCGCTACTTTGCTTCATTGATTGCAGCGTTTTCTCAGCCGAATTACATCGGTAAAACGCCCCATGCGAACGACAATGTGAAGGTCTATCTTGGGGTGAACCCGTCTGAGCACAACAGCAACTTACACAGTTCCATGCAAAGCAATGGGCAGGCAACCACCACCATTGATGATTACGCCTTGTATGACGATGGCGACCGTAAAATCATGAAAAGTGCGATTCAGCATGTAGAGCCTTCCTTCGAGCCATTGAACATCAATAAAACCAACGGCCTACCAAGTGTTCAAATTCGCGGCATTACGTTGTCTGACGTGAACAAGTACGATGCAATTCATACCTTGAAAGACATTCTGATGTCGAAAGGCATTGCTGAACACAACATCACCTTCATTGGCTCAAGCCGCTCGATTTCGTCGTCAGTGACCGAGCACATGAACATTACCTTGTTCTCGTTACTGCTGATTTTCTTGCTGCTGACGGTGTTGTTCGATTCTGTGGTCGCGCCGCTGATCATCGTGCTTTCCACTGTACCAGTGACCTATTTTTCGGGGTATATCGCGCTAGATCTGTTTGGCCTGTCCGACAATATCTATACCCGCTTGTCGATATTAACGGCGGTGGGTTTGTCGTCCAAACAAGCGGTGATCATGGTGTACGAAGTGATTCGCATTGCGCGTGAACATGCAGACCCCGCCAAACTGAAAGACGCGATTATCGAAGGCTGTTCTCAGCGCTTCAATGCGGTGTTTATGACCTCGTTCTCACTGATCCTCGGCGTGTTGCCTTTGGTCTTCCAATTCAACTTTGGTGCAGTGGCGAAATACAACATCGCGGTGGTGATTGTGTTCTGCATGACCACGTCGTTCTTCACCGTGTTGTACCTCGTGCCGCTGGTGATGATGAGCTTGCCAAAACGTGCGTACTGCAAACTGCTTGGCTTTGTAAACACCGTCAATGAACACCTAATTCCTGACCATAAAGCACGACCTGTTTAAATACACACAAAAACGGCAAGCTGAGCTTGCCGTTTAATTGGTAAATACAAATACATGACACCTTGATTGATCTGGAACATCAGTGACAATAAACTCATTATTTTATAAATATTTATAACAGTATTTAGAGGAAAACAGACTCGACAAACCTTCATGGTGAACTACGCTTTATGCATGAGTATTCATACATATAAAAAATATGGTTAATCATCGCGTTTTGCTTATCGGGTGCCTCTCCCTAGCGATCATCATTGGTTTAAGTAGCATCTTTTGGCCGACTCATTCGCTGAGTGATGGACACGGTCATGGTCACGACAATGACAACCATGGAACAAGCCGTGACGTGAGCTATCGAAGCCAAACCGCCCTCGTTTTGCCTATTCAGGAACATCGGGATTACGATCTTCCTTTAATCAGAGTCGGCTGGACACTTTTTAGAGACAAAGGCCTGTCGTCAAACAACCGCGTCAGCTGCGAGAGTTGCCATAATCTGCAAACAAATGGCGCTGCAAACACGGCTGTTTCTGTTGGCGTGGGTGGTGCTGGCGCGCGAAATTCGCTAACCGTGTTTAACGCCGCACTGAACTACCGATTCTTTTGGGATGGAAGAACAAACACCCTGAAAAAACAAATAGACGGTCCTGTTCATGCCCCGCTCGAATTGGCATCGTCATGGGCAGCCATTGTTGAATACGTGGCCTCTAGTCCTGAGTACGAAACCCTGTTTGAAGAAGCGGAGATTTTACCCATCAGCGCAGATTCCATTCAGCATGCGCTGGTTGCTTTCCAAGAGTCACTTCTTACACCACACTCCCCTTTTGATCGCTATCTCAACGGTGATCAATACGCCATTGATTCACCGGCGAAAAAAGGCTGGATGGCATTCCAAAAATTGGGGTGCATCAATTGCCACCAAGGGCAAAACATCGGTGGAAGTTTGATGCAACGTTTTGGCTACTACGACAGCGAAACGAAAAACACCTCAAGTGCAAGCAATCTCGATACTGGACGCTTCCAAATGACCCAAAACAATGCAGACAAATACCTCTTTCGCGTTGCCAGCTTGAGGAACGTTGCAGACACACCGCCCTATTTTCATGACGGCAGAACAAACAACTTGGAAGAAGCCATCGAAATCATGGCGAAGGTTCAATTAGGACAATCCTTAGAACAGTCAGTGATAAACGATATATCAGCATTCCTGCATGCCCTTAGCGCACCAAGGCCAAAGGTTCTGGAGATTTTAGAACGTGAATAAACTCCCTCACTTCCGATATGTTTTTCTCTTTCTTTCCGCCGTGTTGCTGCTGATGGCTGCCAACGGTTACATCGCCAAAAATAGACTCGCCCACCTCAGTACCGAAATCACGTCTCTCGGCCATGACATTCTGTATTTACGCGATGAGGCGATCGCTTTCAATTCGGGGCATATTGTCACCCCCCATCTCATCAACCGTGGGGTCGTTAACACCGAAAAAGCCTTAGAGCGCTTCTTAGCGGAATCGCATACCTCTCACCTTGCGTTTTTCGACAAAAATACCCAACTCATCAACAGCGCCATCGAAACATTTTCTGCTGAGTTTACGCACCTCGCCCAGTCTATCGACAACCTTGTCGCATTGATTATTTCCCGAAACGGTGCCATTCACGCCCTGTCTGAACCCGACAAATCAGCGAATGGATTGCCCGCTGAATTAACGGCAAACTTGGGGGTGTTAACCCCTGAGAACACCCGATTTGTTGAGCGATATAACACGTTGAACAGTGAAATATCGCGATTGATTAACGACATGGTGCTTGGTCAGCATAGCGAGTTTGTCGAAAACACAGAACACGCATTGAAAGACATGGAATACCAATCATTCCAAACGTCTGTGTTGCTCTTCAGCCTGTCACTTGTCAGCCTCATTGGGTTCATTCTTTTATCTTCATGGTATCGCGTTGATAAGTTGAGCGAAGTAAACGCAAAGCTTACTGAAATGACGGAAAACGCCGAGCGCGCGAATCAAGCAAAATCGCTTTTTTTGGCCACCATGAGCCATGAGCTGAGAACTCCCATGAACGGGGTACTTGGCATGGCACAGCTCATTGCTGATGAAACTCAGGAAGCAACAACAAAGGAAAACATTCAGATCATCAACGATTCTGGTGAGCATTTGATGACCATTCTCAACGATATTTTGGATTTTTCTAAAGTTGAGCAAGGGCTTATCGAACTTGAGCGTCATCCTTTCAAATTCAAGCAACTGATTAATCCTGTTACGAATGCCCTGCGCCCTATTGCCGATGAAAAAGACATCGCACTGGAGGTAGAAAGCAATATTCCCGATGACATCACCTTTGCAGGCGACAGCTCCCGCTTTCGCCAAATCCTCTTTAACCTTGTGGGCAACGCCCTTAAATTCACGAGCAAGGGCAGCGTAAAAATTATCTGCGATTACAAGTTAAGCGAAAACCAATTGGGGATCTGGATTCAAGACACGGGCGTAGGGATTCCGAAACACAAGCTTGCTGATATTTTCGAACCTTTTCGCCAGGCAGAAGCATCAATGACACGAAAATATGGCGGAACAGGATTGGGGCTGTCGATCGTGAAAAACATCATCAACACCATGGGTGGTATCATCAGTGTGGTCAGTGATGAAGGGAAAGGCAGTACCTTCGTGATCACTGTGCCTCTGGAGATCATTGACGAATACGCAGAGGAAATCGAAACAGAGCCGGTGAAAGACGGCACTGCGCGCATTGAATCGCTTGATATCCTGATCACTGATGACAATGCAGTCAATGCCATGGTCGCCAAACGTTTGTGTGAACAGCTGGGGCACTGCGTCGATATCGCCACTGACGGTCGAAAATCCATTGAGGCGCTAAACGCCAAACCCTATGACCTCATTTTGATGGACAAACACATGCCGGAACTCGATGGCATTGGCGCTATTCAGCACATTCGTCAGCAAATGAAATCTCCGGTCGTGATTTTTGCGTGTACCGCCGATGTTTTCCGAGAAGCACATGACGAGTTTTTAAGCATTGGCGCAAACCATGTACTCACCAAACCCATCCAAAAAAGCAGTATTGAAAGCGCGATCCACCGTTTTATGGATGATTTCGAACGACGCCGACATGCCCGCGGCATCACGACAGAAGATGCCGACACCTCAAATGTCGTTTGTTTGTCGAGGATGCCCAAAAACGCCCTTCCTATGACAGAAGAGGAATTGTCGTCTAGCTCAACATTGGCAGTCTTCGATGACGATATAGAAGAACAACACTGTTTGATGATGTTGATGGTTGAAGAATTTGAGAAAGCCTCGGACAACCTTATTGACGCCTTCAGCAGAGGCGATCTTGATATGCTTTTCAATGCGTTACATGTAGTAAAAGGTACGGCATTGAACTTGGACATGCCAAGCCTGGCTAAACTTGCGAAAGAGAACGAAGAATTGGCCAGAATGAACATCTCACCCGAGTCGACAACCTTACAAAAGATCCTCAACCTCATGTCGGTAAACATTCACCAAGCTAACCGAATTTTAGACTTACACACAACGGACAAAGCGGAAAAACAAATTAAACATCGTTGAGAAAAGGGGCGACTGCACACTCGTCTTTTTGACTTGCCTTGAATCTGTTGATACGGAACCGAAGAGAACCGCAAAGAGCCCCTGACATCTATACCAATCTCCTAACCTGACCCTCACCTGAATAAAACCGTCAAATAAACAATACAATAAAGCCTAAAAGTATTTTATTGGTCACTTTTTAGTACCAATAAGAACCATAATAGCCCTCTAGTTCATCAAGATGATTACACCTAAGCTTCTATCGCACCTGAGAAAAATTGTAAGTATCAATGCAGTGTCGCCCTCTGCGGCGCAATGACTTCATATTCACGCGAGGCAAAACAACATGGAAGCTCAAAACATTAAAACAATAGAAACCTACTTTTCAGCCTTGGCAGCAGGAGACATGGCAACACTCGCAAGCCTTTTCGCAGATGACGTTGTATGGGTCCAACCCGGTAACAATGCATTTTCAGGTATAAAAAAAGGCTTCAATGAAGTTGGCGCAATGGTGGGTGGCATGATGGAGACATCTGGCGGCAGTTTTGTCGTGAAGCCGACGAGTAATCCAATGGCAAATGATGATTTTGTCTCTATTGCAGTGACATTCTCTGGTAAAACCCAAACGTCTTCTATTGACATGACTGGCGTTGATTTATTCCAACTCAAAGACAATAAAATTGTCGGTGTTTGGCTTTTCTCTGATGATCAAGCTGCCGAAGATCAGTTCTGGGGAAAGTAAATATAAGTAAGTTATCTGGCTTCGCTCAGCAGAATACTGGCTAGGGCACTGCATCCCTATCTTTTTCGAGGTTTAAAAATGCAAAAAGGCCGCTGTAAGAACAGCGGCCTTTTCTAATTTGGCGGAGAGATAGGTTATTTACTCGGCCGCTTCGCGTCCTCGCCCTTCGGGCCGTTGCCTTTTCCGACTGCGTCGGGGCAACGTTGTCTCGCTTCGCTCGGCTGAACCCTGACTAGGGTCCTGCATCCCTATCTCAGAGGTTTACTCCAGATACGAAAAAGCCCGCTCAATGAGCGGGCTTTTTCTAATTTGGCGGAGAGATAGGGATTTGAACCCTAGGTGCGCTATAAACGCACGCCGGTTTTCAAGACCGGTGCTTTCAACCACTCAGCCATCTCTCCGTGGTTGAGGCGTATATTAATAGGGAGTTCGTGGCTTGTAAACCCACTAATTATGCATTCTTGTTCGTTCGCGCATTATTACGCCACTATGTGCACATCACCCGCCGTTATTGGATTAATTTCAAACAATTGATTTAAATTTATCGTTTATACGCATGGTGTACTGCATAAACATTTAATCAAGATAGTTCTAATATTCTGGTCAAAACTAAACCTTCAAAAACGATGCTAAAGCGCGAATGCTCGCACAGGTTGCATAATCAGCACGCTAAATCGCCGATCAGTAATGTAAAAACAATGTGTTACAAACCCACATATTCACATTTTCTTAAGAAATTCCATGAACTTTCGCGAAGATCATTGCATAGATCACACCTCTTACTCGTTCAATTTGCAGCCAAAATCCCAAGTCCTATACTGGGCTTTGTTAATGCAGTGTTAACGAAGCGTATTCGATTAACAATAATTTTGACGTTAGCGATCGCTTTGACGTGGTTTTACGAGCTTCACTCCATTTTTTAGGCAGCTTGTCTCAAATGAATCTCGTCCATGAATAGCAACCAGTAATAACCCACAAAGGATTAATAGGTATGGTTAATAAAAAGTCGACATTGGGACTTGCAGTGCTGTCAGCACTATTGCTCGCAGGCTGTGACAGCGGCGGAAACGCTGATAGCCAGAAGCAAATTGACAGTCTAAATCAGCAAGTCGCCTCTTTAGAGAAGCAACTCTCTGAAGCGAAAGCTGGTTCAGCTCAAGCACCTGCTCCGTCTGCTCAAGGTGAAAATACGCTAGATCGCGTGAAAAACGCTGGCGTTATCAGCTGTGGCGTAAGTACTGGCCTTCCAGGATTCTCTAACCCGAACTCTAATGGTGAGTGGGAAGGTATTGACGTTGAATTCTGTCAAGCAATGGCTGCTGCTGTTCTAGGTGACAAATCGAAAGTTAAGTTTGTACCGCTAACAGCGAAAGAGCGCTTCACTGCACTTCAGTCTGGTGAAATCGATGTACTTTCACGTAACACAACGTGGACGCTACAACGTGACGGCACGTTGGGTCTGAACTTTGTGGGTGTTAACTACTACGATGGTCAAGGCTTCATGGTGAAGAAAGACCTAGGTGTGGAAAGCGCATTGGACCTTGATGGCGCATCTGTATGTGTTCAATCAGGTACCACTACAGAGCTAAACCTGTCTGACTACTTCCGTTCAAACGGTATGTCGTTCAAGCCAGTGGTTTACGATACGTATGATGCGACGGTGAAAGGTTTTGAATCTGGCCGTTGTGACACGCTAACGACTGACCAATCTGGTCTGTACGCATCTCGCATCAAGCTCGCTGATCCTACAAGCGCTGTCGTACTACCAGAAATCATTTCTAAAGAGCCTTTGGGCCCTGTTGTTCGTCAAGGTGATGACAACTGGTTCAACATCGCTAAATGGACTCTGAACACCATGATCAATGGTGAGGAATTCCAAATCACATCAGCAAACGTTGATGAGATGAAGAACTCTAAAGATCCAAACATCCGCCGTATTCTTGGTTTGGATGGTCCTAAAGGTAAAGGCCTTGGCTTGAATGATGACTGGGGTTACCAAGTCCTCAAGCAAGTAGGTAACTATGACGAGAGCTTCCAACGCACCGTAGGCGCAGATTCACCACTTCAGATTCAACGTGGTGTGAACGCATTATGGAACAACGGCGGTATCTTGTACGCGCCACCTATCCGTTAAGTAGTTATCACTACCTCTGACATACGCTGGGGCACCTTGTTGTGCCCCATTGTTTAACTATCAACGGATAGGGGTGCAGTTGTATGGCATCTAAAGAAAATGCGCTGAATTCAGAGGCGACCACTCGCCCAGAGAAGAAGCAAAATATTTTCTACAACCCGACTTTCCGCTCTGTCGTCTTCCAATTTGTCGCCATTGTCGCGCTGGTATTTTTTGTCTTTACCATCGTAAACAATGCTCTGACGAATCTCGATGCACGAGGGATTGCTACTGGGTTTGGGTTCTTGAGCCAAGAAGCTGGTTTCGGCATTGGTTTAACACTTATCGAATATGATGAAACATATTCCTACGGAAGAACCTTCTTTGTTGGGCTTCTTAATACGGCACTGGTTTCTGTGCTCGGTATCATACTTGCAACCGTTTTAGGGTTCTTGATTGGTATCGCTCGATTGTCGAACAACTGGTTACTCAGTCGTTTTGCCGCGGTGTACATCGAAACATTTAGGAATATCCCTCTTCTGCTACAAATCTTTTTCTGGTATTTCGCGGTACTCCAAGCATTACCCTCACCAAAAGAAAGTTTGAGTATTGGTGAATCATTTTTCTTAAACGTCCGTGGCTTGTATTTCACTCGCCCTGTGTTTGAGGAAGGCTCCACCATCATCTTCATCGCACTCATTGCGGCACTTGTATTCAGCTTTGTGTTTTCCCGCTGGGCAAAACGCAAACAAGAAACAACTGGCCAACAAACGCCCGTCCTAAGCATATCGTTGACAGCCATCGTTGGTTTACCGCTGATCGCTTTCTTTGCTTCAGGTATGCCTGTTTCACTTGAATATCCTGTGTTGAAAGGCTTTAACTTCCGTGGTGGTTTTTCCATCATCCCTGAGCTAGCCGCACTAATGCTGGCACTTGCGATTTATACCGCCTCTTTCATCGCTGAAATTGTTCGCTCGGGTATCAACGCGGTGAGCCATGGTCAAACTGAGGCTGCAATGGCGCTGGGTTTGCCGCGCAATAGAACATTGCGCTTGGTGGTTATTCCACAGGCAATGCGCATCATCATTCCGCCGCTCACCAGCCAATATTTGAACTTGACGAAAAACTCGTCGTTGGCAATGGCCATTGGTTACCCAGATCTTGTTTCTGTGTTTGCGGGTACAACCCTGAACCAAACAGGCCAGGCGATCGAAATCATTGCAATGACAATGGGTGTTTATCTCACCTTGAGCTTGCTGACATCGATGCTGATGAATATTTATAACGCCAAAGTGGCTCTGGTAGAGAGGTAACCCATGACAAAACAACATGAGTTTCAACCAGACCTGCCACCACCACCGAACACGGTGGGTGTGATTGGTTGGCTGAAAAAGAATCTATTTTCATCGCCACTTAACTCGGTCATGACCCTGGTGCTTGCGTTCATCGCATTCAACGGCATTTGGGCTGTGATTGATTGGGCATTCATTAATGCAGATTGGGTAGGCGCAACGCGTGACGCATGTTCGCGGGAAGGCGCTTGTTGGGTGTTCATTAACGTCCGATTCGATCAGTTCATGTTCGGCTTCTACCCTGCTGAAGAGCTATGGCGTCCGAAACTGTTTTACGCAGTTCTCGCTATATTTGTCGCGTTGCTTGTGTATGAGAAAACGCCAAAACGTCCGTGGATCTTGCTGCTGTTCGTTATCGCGTTCCCGCTGATGGCAATCTACCTCCTGCTTGGTGGTGTAGCCGGTCTGCCAAAAGTGGAAACTCACCTTTGGGGCGGTCTGCTGATCACCATGATCATTGCGATTGTGGGTATTGTGATCTCTTTGCCAATCGGGGTTGTGCTTGCATTGGGACGTCGTTCAGACATGCCGATTATTCGCAGCCTAAGCACGGTTTACATTGAAGTATGGCGTGGTGTTCCGCTGATCACTGTTCTCTTCATGGCATCGGTCATGCTTCCACTGTTCATGTCAGGCGAATCTGAAACCAACAAATTGGTGCGTGCACTGATTGGTGTGGTGATGTTTGCATCCGCTTATATGGCAGAAGTCATTCGTGGTGGCTTACAGGCGATTCCAAAAGGCCAATATGAAGCTGCTGATGCGCTGGGTTTAACGTACTGGAAGAAAATGGGCTTTATCATCTTGCCGCAGGCATTGAAGATCACCATTCCTTCGATCGTTAATACCTTCATTGGTCTGTTTAAAGATACAAGCCTTGTACTCATCATCGGTATGTTTGATGTACTTGGTATTGGGCAAGCCGCCAATACGGATCCGAAATGGCTTGGCTTCGCGACAGAAAGCTATGTGTTTGTCGCTCTGGTGTTCTGGGTTTTCTGCTTCGGGATGTCCCGATACAGCATCTATCTAGAAAATAAACTTCACACTGGCCACAAGCGATAAAGAACAAGGATTGTATTATGACGCAACAAGATACCCCAGTGATTAAACTGACAGACATGAACAAGTGGTACGGTCAGTTCCATGTGTTGAAAAACATCAACCTGACGGTCGCAAAAGGCGAAAAAATCGTTATCTGTGGCCCTTCTGGTTCAGGCAAATCGACCATGATCCGCTGTATCAACCGATTGGAAGAACACCAACAGGGTTCGATCATGGTTGGCGGTACAGAATTGACTGATGACCTTAAAAACATCGAGCTTGTGAGAAAAGAAGTGGGCATGTGTTTCCAGCACTTTAACCTCTTCCCTCACCTCACTGTGCTTGAGAACTGCACGCTTGCGCCGATTTGGGTAAAGAAAATGCCGAAGGAAGAAGCGGAAGCCATTGCGATGAAATACCTTGAGCGTGTAAAAATCCCAGAGCAAGCAGACAAGTACCCAGGTCAGCTTTCTGGTGGTCAGCAGCAACGTGTTGCGATCGCGCGTTCACTTTGCATGAACCCGAATGTGATGTTGTTTGATGAACCAACATCTGCACTTGACCCAGAAATGGTGCGCGAAGTGTTAGATGTTATGGTGGAACTTGCAGAAGAAGGCATGACCATGTTGTGTGTTACACACGAAATGGGCTTTGCTAAAGAAGTCGCGGATCGCGTCATCTTTATGGATGCAGGTGAAATTATTGAAGAAAATGAACCCGAACAGTTCTTTAATAATCCACAATCTGACCGTACTCAATTGTTCTTGAGTCAGATTTTGAGCCACTAACGTGCTCATGAGCGAGTTGCGCGACATCGCCAACTCGCCATTAACATCCATTTACAAACTCACACAGGCTTAGCCAAGGGGATATATTAGTATTCTCAACGGCTAAGCTGTTTTATTATCACTAATGCGACACTTGCGACTTGAAATATTGAGCCAAAGACGCAATAACTGTCGTAATAGAAAATATTCGTACCCCATTGGGAGAAAGCTATGAACGATCGTTTTGTTGCTAATGAATACTCGCAAGAGAGTCAGTTAGTAACCAACAGAGTATTACGCAACACCTACTTCCTATTGTCACTTACCCTTGTGTGGTCAGCGGTTGTCGCTGGTGTGTCAATGGCAGCGAACATGCCTTACCCAGGCATCATCATTACGCTGGTTGGTTTTTACGGCTTGCTTTTCTTGACCGAGAAAAACAAAAACAACTCAATGGGTCTTGTGTTCACATTCTTGTTCACTGGCTTCTTGGGTTACACCCTAGGTCCAATTCTTAACATGTATGTGGGCGCTGGCCTTGGTTGGGCAATTGCTCCAGCACTAGGCGGCACAGCATTAACCTTTATGGCATGTTCGGCATACGCACTCACCACCAAACGCGACCTTTCGTTCCTGAACGGTATGCTGATGGCAGGTTTCGTTGTGCTAATCGTAGGTATGATTGCAAACATCTTCCTGCAAATGCCAATGCTGTCTGTTGCGATTAGCGGTATCTTCGTTCTGTTCTCAACAGGCGTTATCTTGCTAACCACGCAATCTATCATCCGTGGCGGCGAGACGAACTACATCTCAGCAACCATTAGCCTGTATGTATCCATCTACAACTTGTTCCTAAGCTTGTTGCAGCTACTGGGTATCTTCGGTGGTGATGATTAATCATCGCATCGATGACAAAGTATGATTCGAAAAGCGCCTACGGGCGCTTTTTTATTTCCCTTCCCTCTTGGCTTTATGCCCTTATCTGTCTTGATGACAGAGCGACAAGCCGATATGCTTTGCGCGATCGAAGAACGAGGTAATCCATGTTGGAAGTAAACGGTAAACACATTGATACCGACGCCCAAGGCTATTTGAAGAACTTTTCCGATTGGTGTGAAGAGTTAGTGCCTTTGCTCGCTGAGCAAGAAAAAATCACGGTGACTGATGCGCACTGGGAAGTGATCTACTTTGTGCAAGAATTCTATAAAGAGTTCAACACCTCGCCGGCTGTTCGCATGCTGGTGAAGGCCATGGAAAAGAAATACGGACCAGAAAAAGGCAATAGCCGATACTTGTTCAAACTCTTTCCAAAAGGGCCTGCAAAACAAGCCACCAAACTTGCTGGCTTACCAAAACCTGCAAAATGTCTTTAAAAAAGAGGTGGTTTAACCACCTCTTTTTCGTTTTATCCCGCCTAATGAGCGTTAACACAATACACTCGCAACATGCACAGCACTCATTAAACGTTTTTTAAAAGCGTACCTGCTAGGATTTGCGCTGACGGTTTGTACTGGCGGTTTGCACTAGCGGATTGAAAAACCGTCGATAGCTTGCCACTCCACCTGCTCATACGTTACGTCTACCACTCGCGACGTTGGTGGCCCTTGTTCAAGCCATTCAAGCAAGGCATGCACATTCTCTTCTTTTCCGCACATCATCACCGTCACTTTGCCATCCGCTTCATTACGGGCGTAACCCGTTAACGAACGCTTCAGCCCCTCGTGCGCGGTATGATAACGAAACCCGACACCTTGAACGTGTCCCGAAACTGATGCTCTGACGCATAATTGTGACATTTATCAACAATCCTCTATTGGTGTTCTGCATCTCTCACAATATAAACCGTGTAACATGACATGCGGTATATATGCATTCGCCCACACTAAACCTTGGAGCTCGTATCTTGAAAGAAACGCCATTTCGCTGGATCGATCAGTACCTGATCAAACTGAGTCTTAAAGAAAAATTCACCTTTCTTTATGCTTTTCTTTTTGCCCTGACCATCGCAACGGGTTCCATTTTATATTCCGCATCTCAAACCCAGATCGACCAAGTACAAGAAAAACATAGCGCAGCACTGAATGCTGTGTTGTCTCAGTACGACATTGATCCACTACAAGCTACAAACATCCTGGTAAGCCATGGTGTCATCTCCTCGTCGACGTATGGCTCAGCCACCACTTACCATGTCAAAGCGCCAAGCCTTTGGTCCCACATCAGTGCGTCATCATGGGCGCTGTTAACGGTACTTTTTGTTCTCGGTTTGATGGCATCGCACTATGTGTCTAGCTTCATCGGCGGCGCGATGTTCACCATGAATTCCGCACTTCAACGCATGTTAGACGGCGACCTCACGAGCCGTATGAACTTCTTCCGTGTGCGTGATGAGTTCAGTGTGATTGCGAATACGGTAGACAATATCGCTGACCGCGAACACAGCTTAGTCAAAGCCATTAAAAATGCCTCCACGCTAATGGAAGGTTTATCTGCCGATCTGAATCGTCGCAGCGCTGAAAGCGAAAAGCTGTCTACCGAACAACGCGGCTACCTTGATTCTCTCGCCAGCGCGACGGAAGAAATGGCGGGCTCAATTCGTGATGTGGCTGCTCATGCTGAAAACACGTCTGGCGAAATCAAGATTGCGGGTGAAGCATCAAAACAAAGCGCTCAGCAAGTCAGCCAAACACTTCACGCCATTCAAGCATTGACCACTGAAATCCAACAAGCCTCAGAAGCGGTCAGTGCGCTTGAGCATAACTCGCAAGAAATTGGCAGCATGGTGTCGACCATCAGTGCTATTTCAGAACAAACCAACCTGCTTGCCCTAAACGCTGCCATCGAAGCTGCTCGTGCGGGTGAACAAGGCCGAGGCTTTGCCGTGGTCGCAGATGAAGTGCGCACGCTGGCTGGCAGAACGCAGCAAGCCACCGTTGAAATTCAGCGCATGATCCAAGATCTAGAAGGCAATACAGGTCACCTTCGTAGCGTAATGCAAGGTACCGTTGATAACGCCATGGCGAGCGAATCTTTGATGCAAAACATCGAATCAGAGATCAATTCAATCACTGAGCGAAGCCTTAATGTTACCGATCGCAGCACCGAAATTGCGACCGCTGCCAACCAACAAGGCAGCGTGGCGAGCACCATTTCCGAAGATGTTGAGAGAGTGCGCCAACAAGCGTGGCAAGTGAGCGAAATGATCCAGCAGTCCACGAATGAAGTGAGCAACCTGCAGAAGCAATCTAGCAGCCTCTCTACACTGGTTGACGGTTTACGCACAGAGTAATCACGCCAACGACACCGAACGTTCAAAAAAACACCCGCATTTTGATGAAAAAACGGCCGCTCACTCAGCGGCCGTTTGCAAATTTGCCCCTCATCTCACACAATACGCGTCCATATTGTGTCAGCTGCTTCTCACCGTGCGGTTGTCTCTCTTTCAGACATTAGGAAAAACCAATGAATCCGTCTGTTTACTTGGTAAAAGGCCGTGAAAAATCACTGCGCCGTCGCCACCCTTGGATCTTCTCCCGCGGCATTCAGCGTGTTGAAGGTAAACCTTCTTTAGGCCAAACAGTGGACGTGTATGATCATCAAGGTCAATGGATGGCTCGTGGTGCGTTTTCTCCTAATTCTCAAATCCGTGTTCGCGTATGGAGCTTTGAGCAAGAAGAGATCGACGTCGCCTTCTTCCAAAAGCGCCTGCAAGAAGCGCAAGGCCTGCGTGATGTTCTCGCAGCGCGTGATGGCTTAACGGGCTACCGCTTGATTGCTGCAGAGTCTGACGGCCTACCTGGTATCACCATCGACCGTTACGGCGATTTCATGGTGTGCCAATTGCTAAGTGCAGGTGCCGAAGCACAAAAACAAAATCTGGTAGATGCGCTTGTCGCCCTGTACCCAGAGTGCAGCATCTACGAGCGTTCCGATGTGTCAGTTCGTAAGAAAGAAGGCCTTAAAGAGCGCACAGGCGTTCTACACGGTGACATGCCACCTGCTTCCGTTGTTATTGAAGAGAACGGCGTGAAAATCAGTGTTGATATCACGGGTGGCCACAAAACCGGTTTCTACCTCGACCAACGTGACAGCCGTGAAGCAGCAGTGAAATACGTTAACGGTAAACGCGTACTGAACTGTTTCTGCTACACCGGCGGCTTCGGTCTTTACTCACTGAAAGGCAATGCAGCAGAAGTGATCAACGTTGATGTGTCTCAGCCTGCGCTAGACATCGCGAAAACCAATGCTGAAATGAATGGTTTTGACGTGTCTAAAGCGGAGTTCGTTAACGCAGACGTGTTCAAACTGCTACGAGAATACCGCGAACAAGGCGAGAAATTCGACGTCGTCATCATGGACCCACCTAAGTTTGCAGAGTCTAAATCTCAGCTAACTGGCGCGTGCCGTGGTTACAAAGACATCAACATGCTGGCAATGCAAATCTTGAAGCCAGGCGGCACCTTACTGACGTACTCGTGCTCAGGCTTGATGGACAACGGCTTGTTCCAAAAAATCATTGCCGATGCTGCACTTGATGCACACAGAAGCGTTCAATTCGTTGAGCGTTTTGAGCAAGCTGCCGACCACCCAATTGACAGCGCTTACCCAGAAGGTTTCTACCTGAAAGGGTTTGCTTGCTACGTAAAATAAGACAACATTGTTTGGCGTGTATGACGTGAATAACTTTCTGCACGCCAAGCCGTCAAGAAATGACCAAGAAGGGATACCGATGAGAAAACGTGTTCTCGCATCTCTGTTCGCCATGCTGCTTCCAATGAGCGCACACGCGGATGTTACGCTACACCTAAATAACAATGTTGAGCTGCTTGCCTTCAACGGCCAAGCACACAAAGGCACTGTGTTCGGCACAGAAGCGCCGATCGTGTTGGAAAACGGTACGCAACAAATCGCGTTTCGCTATGTGGCAAGCATTGAAGAAGGCAAAGACGTCACCTTCGTAAAGTCTGACGTTATTGTCGCGAAGTTTGATGCAGACGACAAAGACATCCACTTTGATTTCCCAGACATTCGCACCACCAAACAAGCCCGCGAATTCCGCAAAAAGCCAGAATTCAAATTGCTAGATGGCAGCGACAGCGCCGTGCCTTTTGCACAAGGCACATTGGAAAAAAGCGGCTTTCAATTAAGCCGTGATTATGTGTCGGAACTACAACGTTTCAATCAAACCGCAGAGCCTGCTTCTTTGCAGCTGTCAGCGACCCAAGTTGCAGCGCCAGTGCCAACAGTTCGCAGTGGCAAAGTGGTTGTCGGTGATAGCGTGGGTAAAAACGAAGAAGAGTACCAATTGCATTACTGGTACCAAAAAGCCGACCAAGAAACGAAAAATCGATTCAGAGCGTTTATCAACGCTAACTGATCGTCTTTTTATGATGAAAAAGCCACCTTCGGGTGGTTTTTTTAGCTTTCAACCTGAGTTTCCTAGCGAATTTTTGGCCTATTCGCTCACATAAGCGGCATTGAAACAGGCGCGTTGAAATATTTATTTCCCACTTCACATTATGGTGATATGTTTCAAATCCAGCATAAGCATCTATACATGATGCTATAAGCAATATTATTATTTGTTAATGGAAAGTGACATGGATAATGAAATCCGCCTACGCGCTCTAGAGCAAACCGACCTTCGCTTTATTCACCAACTCAACAACAACCGCTCAATCATGTCTTACTGGTTCGAAGAACCGTATGAGTCTTACTATGAATTGGAAGAGTTGTTCCGAAAACACATCCACGACAGCAACGAACGTCGCTTTATTGCGGAGAATAGTGAAAAGCAGCAAGTCGGTTTAGTTGAACTGGTTGAAATCAACTCGATTCACCGCAACGCTGAATTCCAAATCATTATTGCACCTGACTATCAAGGTTGCGGCTATGCACGCAAACTGATCAACAAAGCGCTGAACTATGCCTTTACGATCTTGAACTTACACAAGGTGTATTTGAACGTTGCAGTAAATAACGAGAAAGCCATCCACCTTTATGAAAAGAGCGGCTTTATCGAAGAAGGTCACTTGGTAAAAGAGATCTTCGTCAACGGTGAATACTGCGATATCAAGCGCATGTACATCCTTCAAGATACCTATTTGCAGCGCCGCCATCAGCAGTGATTGCTGTTGGTTGATAGTGTTCTAAAAAAGGCTTCTCATTGAGAAGCCTTTTTTGATTTTGGGCATGAGCCAGAGCTCGCAAAGAGACATCGTTCAGTTCACGCGTCCGTCTTCGATCTCTCTCCCACCTCAAGAGCCCCCTCATCATTTATTCGCATGTTTATGGCATCATCTCTTGCGTAGCCCTCACGCCAACGTTGCGTCAGGTATTTAATCAAGGACGATAAAGTGGCCGTAACACTCCGAACAGCGCAACCGGGAGATGTCGATGACATCGCATCAATACACGTTAACTCATGGAAGGCCGCATTTACGGGCCGTATGCCAGATAACTATATTCACAGTTATACCCTGCAACGCCGAGTGGCTGAATGGCATCAATTGCTGACGAGCAACACTGAAACGGTGGTTGTCGCGGAGCTTGATAACAGAGTCGTCGGCTTTTTGTCCTTCAAAATGAGCCAAACACACGAGAATGCGTTCGAACTCAGCAAGCTTTACCTTTGCCCAACTTCCTATGGGAAAGGCGTTGGCAGTTTGCTGATGCACTATTTTGAAAAGGAAGTGATATCCCATCACGTTCACCAGGTAACACTTTATGTCTTAGACAATAATGACGCTGCAATACGGTTTTATACCAAACACGGGTTTGCATTTGCAGAAGGTGCCGTTTCAGAAGAGTTTGAGGGCAAAGTGATCGTTGATCTATTGATGATTAAACACATGACAACCTAGGTATATCAGCTTACCTTCAACCAAAAGCAACTTTAGTAGGCAAACGACAAACGTATGGATATTCAAAAAGCCTCCAAAACAGACTTAGCGGCAATAACAAACCTTTGTCCACTTCCCCTATCCTGAGACAGTCTAAACTGGAGTTTTCTGCCACAGATAATGCAGGAGAGCACCATGAAGAAGTCACGGTTCACTGAATCACAGATTGTCACGATCCTCAAAGAAGCCGACGCAGGCATGAAAGTTGACGATATTTGCCGCCAACACGGTATCAGTAGCGCAACCTATTACAACTGGAAAGCTAAATATGGCGGATTGGATGCGTCTGAGCTGAAGCGCATCAAGGAGCTAGAGGCAGAAAATGCCAAGCTCAAAAAAATGTTTGCCGACGTCAGTTTGGAGAACCATGCCATGAAGGAGCTGTTCGCAAAAAAGGGCTGGTAGTGTGTGAGAAGCGAGATTGTACACACACGTTAGTCGCCGCTGGGCTAAGTGTTCTTCGTGCATGCCGACTTACGGCGATGGGACGCGCAAGTTACTATCGAAAACCCAAGGATTGGCGTATTGCCGATGCTGAGGTTATTGATGCCATTAATGCGGTACTTGAAAAAGCCCCCAATGCTGGGTTCTGGAAGTGTTTCTGGCGAATAAAGCGAAAACCTAATCGGTTCAATCATAAGCGGGTATACCGTGTTTACTGCCGTATGGGATTAAACCTAAAACGGCGTCAAAAGCGCGCACTACCGCCACGAATTGCTATGCCGCTGGATGTGGTGGAAACACCAAACCATCAATGGGCACTCGACTTTGTGCATGACTCCCTGTATTGCGGCAAACGCTTTCGGACGCTCAATATTCTCGATGAGGCTACACGCGAATGTTTAGCCATAGAAGTGGATACCAGCTTGCCTGCAGGACGTGTGGTGCGTGCCCTCGAACAGTTGAAACAAGAACGCGGCTTGCCAAAACAGCTGCGAATGGATAACGGACCAGAGCTTATCTCTGAGCAATTAACCGACTGGTGTAAAGCACACGATATCGAGCTTGTGTATATCCAGCCTGGCAAGCCTCAACAGAACGGTTTTGTTGAACGCTTTAATAGTTCATTCCGACGAGAGTTTTTGAACGCATATTTGTTTGATTCGTTAGCTCAGGTTCGGGAGATGGCATGGGTATGGATGTGTGATTATAACGAAGAGCGCACCCACGAAAGTTTAGGAAACATCCCTCCGGCGGAATACCGGAGACAACTAGAAACCTCTAGTTATGAATTGTCTCGCTAAAGGGGAAGTGGACACCTTGTCTCAGCCGTGTCAGAAATCGACGTACTGCCTTTGCTTACCCAACAAGGGCAAGATGAATACAAAGCTCGCGTGTTGCCTGACCTTTCCACAACGCTTGATGAGAAACGGTTTATCGCTATCAAAGCCACATCTGGCAGCCAATTACTTGGGTTTGCTGCGCTAAGGGACGGGAATTACTTAACGCATCTGTTCGTTTCTCATGCATCTCAGGGTACAGGTTTGGGTCGTCAATTGCTGGCTGTCCTTTTGAATTCCGCTGATGCGAAGGAAATCCGTCTGCGTTCATCCATCAATGCTGTGGGTTTCTACCAACGTCATGGATTTGAAGCTACTGACGAAGAATCAGCGTTTAATGGCATTCGCTTTGTCCCCATGTCGTTGGTGCGCAATTGACCCCTCACACTCCCTTAACGATACATTACTCGCAAAAATCGCAGTCGGTTTTCATCAACTCAATCCTCTGAAGATTATTGCTTTTTCTCGATTTCTTGCTGTGTTTAGCTAACCCGATATTCTGTATTACCTTCATATTGGGTCAGACACATGGACGTCCTACTCGAACAAAACCTTATTCAAATAAACGCTTTTTTCGCGGTAACACTCGGTATTCTCGTGCTGTTCATTGGCAGACGCTTAAACCAAGCGATTCCCTTTCTGAAAGAATTCAGCATTCCAGAACCCGTCACAGGCGGCATTCTCTTTTCGGTGCTGTTTTCACTGTTCTATGCCTTCACCAGCCTTGAAGTCTCATTCGACTTGGTGGCGCGCGACGTTCTTCTCGTCTATTTCTTCACGACAATCGGCATCAACTCTAGCTTGCGTGATTTAATGAAAGGCGGAAAACCCTTAGTGGTATTGCTACTCATCACAATTGGTTACATGGTGATTCAGAACCTGACAGGCATCAGTGTTGCAGGTCTGTTTGGATTGGAAGCACCTGTGGGTCTGTTGGGCGGCAGTGTTTCTTTGATTGGTGGTCACGGAACAGCGATTGCCTGGGCGCCGAGAATTGCGGAAGAATATGGCATCTCAAACGCCATGGAAATTGGTATCGCCAGCGCAACGTTCGGCCTGATTTTGGCGAGTTTGATGGGCGGCCCAATTGCTAAATTTCTGATTCAAAAACACCAGTTGAAACCCGAGACGACAGAGCCACTTGATATTGGATCCGAACACGACTCAGCACCACCGCAGATCAACAGCTTTGATTTTCTCGATGCTGTGTTCGCCATTCACGTCTGCATTATTCTGGGCTTTGGACTTAATGAGGCTATTACGCAACTCGGTTTGCAATTGCCGTTGTTCGTCAGTTGTTTGTTTGCCGGGATCATCATTACCAACCTCGTGCCTAAATCTTTGCCAAGGCTCACAGGCACACAATGGCCATCCCGCAAACCGGCAGTTGCCCTGCTTGCTGACATTTCGTTGGGGACATTCTTAGCCATGTCTTTGATGAGTATGCAGCTTTGGACGCTGATCGACCTCGCAGGCCCGATTTTTACCATTCTGGCAGCACAGTTCTTGGTCGCGATACTTATCAATATTTACGTGGTGTTCCCTACCATGGGTAAGAACTTCGACGCTGCTGTAATCTGTAGTGGATTTGGCGGTATTTCTCTAGGTTCAACCCCGACAGCCATGGCGAACATGTCCGCGGTTTCTCAGCGCTACGGTAACTCGCATCTGGCGTTCATTATCGTGCCTTTGGTCTGCGCGTTTTTCATCGACCTTGTAAATGCCTTAATGATTCCCTTTTTCTTGGCGAATTTTTAGGGTTCAACATCCATCGAAGCGTTGTTTGCTTCTTTTCATCGAACGAGAGCCGATGTTAAATCGGCTCTGTCTTTTCTCGCTCAAGCATTAAAGGCAGCGCATTACACCTCATCCCTACCCGCCTTTTTCTCTCTCAGTTCCTGCTCCAATTCCAGCAACCGGATTTCGGCTTCCAATTCGGCGACGCGGCGTTCTGTGTCTGAGCGGTTATCTTGTCGAAGGGCATCAGCGGTAATTTCGGTGTTCTCACGCTTGCGAGCATCGTCTAAGTCTTTCATCGAGCCTGACACACCGCCCGCGACACCACCTGCAACGGCACCTTTTACAGCAAGGTCTGGCTCGCCAAGCAGAACCCCCATGGTTGCACCAACTAACGCGCCCCCGACAGCACCTCGGTTGCGGTTAGCGTTTTCATTATCCGTATCAAAATCTGATGACGCGCATCCTGCGAGTCCAATAAGTAAGGTGGTAGTTATCAGAGCTTTTGGGAAGCGATTCATCAGGCGCATAGTTCATCTCCAACACGAACAATAAAAAACCGTGTTCAATTATTGCGTGGTGAATGTATTGCAGCCAATTCATCGTCATTATGTCGCTGATAAGTCATGCTAATGAGTGGTCAAATGAAATAGCGTTAGTAGAGACATACAAACAAAAAACGGCCATAAATGGCCGTTTGAGTTGTGAAGGGGTTACTCAATAACAATGCGTTTATGCGCAATGCCCGTGTGGCAATCGATACACGATTCACCCCGTTTATCCATCACCGCATGGTTTAACCTTGCTCGCTGGGGTTGCTCGGACAACAAAAAGTTTTCGCCACTGTGGCAATGTCTGCAATTCGCAGAATTGTCTGCTTCCATATCATCCCATACCATTTGCGCCAATTCTGGCCGGTGTTCTTCGAAGTTCTCCTTCGTGATTTTTCCCGTCATCATGTAGTAAATATCGGCGGTGGCGGCGATCTTCACTTTCATTTTATCGAAGAACGGATGAGGAACATGGCAGTCTGCACAGGTTGCATAGACTTCGCCATCCGAGACGTAATGTGGCGACGCTTTGTATTCCTGCACGATGGTGTCCATGGAAAGGTGACAGCTAAAACAGAACGCATTCTGGTTTGATGCCACCATCACACCCTGAAACCCCGCCCCCATCAAAACAAGAACAAAGATGCCAATGGGAATGCCTAGCCACAATGGCCGTTTCAGCCATCGCCAAAGCGTCTGCCACCGGCTTAGAGGTTGATTCATAATGCCTCCTAAGAGCAAGCTGACGCGAGAGGCCAGCCTGCATTCGGTGCTACTGGCTTTCGTTCAGGTAGCGCGCTTTAAACGCTTTTTGCGCATCCAGTCGGGCTTTTTTCACTTCCTCCGGCTCATTCCCGCTAAACCAAGCATGTTCAGGCCTCGCCAGCACTTCTTCAAGCACGGCTCTCGCGCGTTTTGCGCCCTCGGTATTGCCGTTATGTTCTGCCACTTCCACCACTTCAAGGAACTGAGGCACCATTTCGACATAGAATCGTTCTGCTACTTCGAACATGCCATGCCATTGCACGTAATCCGGCGCTTGCATGGCAGCACCATGGCGCGCACGTCGGCCTTCGTGATGCCACAAGTAAAACCATGTCCACTCGATTTCTTCATCGAAGCTGATCTCAGTCAGCATGTTTTCTTGTGTTAACACCGCCATCAGCGATTTACCTGGGCGAGCAAACTTCTCGTTATACAACTCAACCAAGGAATCAAACTGGATATAGAAGTTTTCAATCATTGATTTGGTGTGGCATGACTGACAGACATTCTGCATGTCCGCTCGGCGTGCTTCCCACGATTTCGAAGGTTTACCAGAAGCGATATCTTTGGCGTCAATTTTCTCTGAAATGGCAGGCCTTAGCGTCCAAGAAATGCGGTTACCCACATCATGTGTAATCGGTAACTCTCGCGTGGCTGACATATGGCAGGTCGCACAAGTAGGCGCAGCATCATAATCTTCACCAACGATCCATTTCGCACTGTCGAGGTTCATTTGATCGACATGGGCGTAAAAATTGATGCCGTGTTTGGATTCTTCATAGATTTCTTTTTGTGGGTGATCGGGACCTAGGTGGCACTTCCCACATGCTTCAGGACGACGGGCTTGGACCATGTCGAATTCATGACGTTGGTGACACGCTGAACAGGCACCAAGCGAACCGTCTGGGTTTATCCGTCCGATGCCAGTATTTGGCCATGTGGTTGGGTCAAGATCGCCATTTTCGAGCACTTTGACTTCTGCACCGTGACATTGCCAGCAACCATTCACCGCAACGGCTGACTGCCCATGCATGGTCATTGCCCCTTCGACAACTTCGGCAAGGAAGTTATCTTGAGACCCGAGAATTTGCGCCGCTTTAGCATGGTGGCTTTCACCAAACTCTTCGACTTCTTTGACATGGCAATTGCCGCAATCTTTTGGAGAAACAATCACTGCGATGTTCTGCCCTTCATGGACAATCGCATCTTTGTCGTCAGGATCAGCTTGGTGACACTCATAGCACCCAACATTAGCACCATAGTGTTTTGAACGCCCCCACTGGGCATAAATCGACGGATTTTTCTCCTTATGACAGGCTGCACACTCCTTGCTTTGCTCGCTGAGTTGATCAAAGGGTTTCATGACGAGCGCCTTTGGCGTCCCCATCACGTCTGAGCTGAAAAACAGCACAGCAAAGACCAAAGACACCACAAGGCTCACTAACCTTATGTGCCCGTTACGTTTTTCTATGCTCATATCGAACCTCACTACACACTGACATTGCTCAGGCTTTTTCCTACCTGTTTTTATGTTCAATTGAAGGCTGCTGACTCTCCAACCCAAGCGTAGAAAGGCTTTTCTATATCCACATTAATTTAAAGGTTAAATGGCAGTAGGATCACAGGGGGTATTTGAGAAGCAAGAAACGAGATTAGAGATTAGAGATTAGAGATTAGAGATTAGAGATTAGAGATTAGAGATTAGAGATTAGAGATTAGAGATGATAGAACGAGAAAGCGCGCGAGCAATACCCCTCCCTCGCAAAGAATCCAGAATCGACGTTCTGAATCGCCTGCGAGTGGCTCTTGCTCCTCCAACATTCCAAGAGGGAGGCTGGGAGGGGGTTGTTGGCTCGTAGAGCCAACACTCACTAGATGAAATAAATACAAACGCTTAGTCCGCTAACTCAAAGATTGGCGAATGTCTTCAAGGCTTGCCGGATCATCAATCGTAGAGGGGACAGTGTAACTTTCACCGTCTGCGATTTGGCGAATGATACGGCGCAGGATTTTACCCGAGCGTGTTTTAGGCAGCCTGTCGACAACAATGGCGCGTTGGAAACAAGCAACAGGGCCGATTTCATTGCGCACTTTCGCCACCAGCGCAGCTTCAATATCGCCACCGACAGACACATATCCGTCTTTTAGTACCACTAAACCTAACGGCACCTGCCCTTTTAGTTCATCATAAACACCGACCACGGCGCACTCTGCAACCGCTTCATGTGCCCCGACAATCTCTTCCATCTCCCCTGTCGATAATCGGTGGCCGGATACGTTAATCACGTCATCAATACGGCCCATCACAAACAAGTAGCCCTCTTCGTCCATGTAACCACCGTCACCGGACACGTAATAGCCGGGAAATTGCTGCAGGTAGCCAGATTCAAACCGATCATGGTTGCGCCAGACCGTGCTCAAACAGCTTGGCGGTAAAGGGCGTTGAATCGCAATGTAACCTTGCGTATTGGCGGGTTGAGGTTGACCTGATTCATCCAAAATCTCGACATGAAAACCCGGTGTAGGTTTGGTGGACGAGCCGGGTTTAATCGCAAAGGTTTCCAGCCCTATCGGATTGGCACTTATCGCCCAGCCCGTTTCAGTTTGCCACCAATGATCCACCACAGGACGCCCTGTTTTTTCTTCCACCCATTCAAGCGTGGGCGGATCAAGTCGCTCACCCGCCATAAAAATATGGCGCAATGCAGACATTGGATACTGCGGAACATGAACACCATCAGGGTCTTCTTTCTTGATGGCACGAAACGCTGTTGGTGCAGAAAACAGCACAGCGACATTGTACTCATCGCACACTCGCCAGAATGCACCGGGATCGGGTGTTCTCACTGGCTTCCCTTCGAACATGATGGTGGTACAGCCATGAATTAGAGGCGCGTACACAATGTAGGAATGCCCGACAACCCAACCCACGTCCGACGCCGCCCAATACACTTCGCCAGGCTTTACGTCATAGATGGCAGACATGCTGTACTTCATCGCAACGGCATGACCGCCATTGTCACGCACCACGCCTTTCGGCTTCCCTGTGGTGCCTGATGTGTAGAGGATGTAAAGCGGGTCTGTGGCATTCACAGTCACGCAATCATGTGGTGTCGCCTTTTCCATCAAAGCCGACCAATCGGCATCGCGCGCGTTGTCCAAATTGGCGGGAAGCGCTTGTCGCTGGAACACCACGACATGTTCGGGCTTCCAACGACTGTCCATGACAGCGCGATCAACCAAGGGTTTGTAAGAAATCACTTTACTGATTTCAATCCCGCATGATGCGGTGAGCAACACCTTGGGCTCGGCATCTTCAAGGCGCACAGCCAGTTCATTCGGTGCAAAACCGCCAAAAACGACGGAGTGAATCGCGCCTAAACGCGCACACGCCAACATCGCTATCGCCGCTTGAGGGATCATCGGCATGTAAATCACCACACGATCGCCTTTTACAACCCCAAGCTCAGCCAGCATGCCAGCGCATTTAGCGACTTGGTCACGCAGCACGGCGTAGCTGTATTGCGCTTTTTTTCCTGTCACGGGTGAATCGTAAATCAGTGCGATTTGATCGCCGCGCCCGTGCTCAACATGATAATCCAACGCCAAATACGCGGTGTTCAATTCACCATCAGGAAACCATCGTTCAATCCCATTGGCATCTTTTTCAAGTGCCACGCTCGGCGGTTTAAACCAGTGAATGTGCGTAGCTTGTTGCTGCCAAAAGGATTCAGGGTTGTCAGTGGCTTGTTGGAAAGCATGTTGATAGGCGGACGTCGTCATGTTTCTTGCCTCTAGGTAGACAGTGGTTTATCCCCCTCGGTGCGAGCGAAGGGAAAATCCTTGGCGGAAAGTCGATGTCGAACTTCACCGCCAAGTAACCACTCAGTCACTACTTTAACTTGCGATTAAAAGACCCTAGCATTGCTCAAAATCAGGTCTGTGTTTAATTGATTGAAAACAACGCCATGAAACGGGTCACGGGTGTATCCATCAATGCATCTTGGTCACAGCACAGTGCATAAATTCTCTCGGTTTGTGCCGCAGGAAAGCGCGTTTGCAGGTTACGTTTGAACTTGGCTTCCAACACAGGGATCCCTTCTTCACGACGGCGACGGTGACCAATGGGGTATTCCACCTCCACTTTTTCCGTCGAAGACCCATCGTTGAAAAACACCTGAACCGCATTCGCAATCGAGCGTTTTTCAGGGTCTAAATACTCTTCGCTGTAACGGGTATCTTCTTGAATCACCATTTTGTCGCGAAGGGCATCGATGCGCGGGTCATTGCGGTGGAAATCATCTTCATAGTGTTCTGCAATCAAATCACCATGAATCAGCGGCACAGCCAGCATGTATTGCAGGCAGTGATCGCGGTCTGCAGGGTTCGCCAAATCGCCCACTTTGGAAATAATTCGAATGGCGGATTCGTGCGTGGTGACTTCAATGCGGTCAATCTCATCCAATCGATCTTTGATTTGCGGGTGCAAGGTAACGGCACATTCCACCGCCGTTTGCGCATGAAATTCCGCGGGGAATGAAATCTTAAACAGCACGTTCTCCATGACGTAGCTGTTGAACGGCTGATTCACGCGGAAGGCTTCGCCTTTGAAAAGCACATCGTAGAAGCCCCACTTCTCCGCCGTCAGCACTGACGGTAATCCCATCTCACCTTTCATGGTGATCATCGCCAGACGAACAGCACGTGATGTTGCATCACCTGCCGCCCATGATTTTCGTGAACCTGCGTTCGGCGCGTGGCGATACGTGCGCAATGAACAACCATCAACCCATGCTTGCGAAAGCGCATCGATTACTTGGTCACGATTTCCGCCCAACATGCGCGTCACTACCGCGGTTGATGCCACGCGCACCAACAACACATGGTCTAGGCCGACGCGGTTGTAACTGTTTTCCAGCGCCATGACACCTTGGATTTCATGCGCTTTGATCATGGCGGTCAGCACATCATGCATGGTCAACGGCGCATTTCCTTCCGCGATTGCAACGCGACTGAGATAATCAGCCGTCGCCAAAATACCGCCCAAGTTGTCTGACGGATGCCCCCACTCCGCAGCGAGCCATGTGTCGTTGAAATCGAGCCAACGGATCATGCAACCAATGTTGAACGCAGCCGTGATCGGGTCAAGTTCATGAGAGGTGCCCGGCACCCGTGCGCCGTGTCGAACCGTTGTGCCAGGTACTAAAGGCCCCATGTGTTTCGTGCATTCAGGAAAGCGCAATGCAAGCAGCCCACAACCCAGCGTATCCATCAAACAGTTTCTGGCTGTGTTATACGCTTCTGCCGAATCAATCTCGGTCTCACACACGTAGTCAGCAATGGTTTGGAGCAATGCATCTGGCTCTGGGCGTTGGTTAATATCAACATTCTGTGACATGAATTCGGTTCCTTCCTTATGACGTGGGGTAGCGCAAAATTAACGTTGTTCGATAGGTAACCAATCTTGATGATCGGGACCAATGTAGTCGGCACTTGGGCGAATAATCCGGTTGTGTTCGCGCTGTTCAAACACATGCGCGCACCAGCCTGTGACGCGGCTCATCACGAAGATAGGCGTAAACAGTTCTGTGGGAATGCCCATGAAATGGTAAGCGGAGGCATGAAAGAAATCGGCGTTCGGAAACAAGTCTTTCTCTCTCTTCATGACCTGTTCAATACGCACGGAAATGTCGTAGAGCTTCGCGTCGGGTGCAGATTCTGAAAGCTGTTGTGACCACGCCTTAATCAGCGCATTACGTGGATCAGACTCGCGATAAATCGCGTGCCCGAACCCCATCACCTTCTCTTTGTTTTCGAGCATCTGCATCAGTTCAGCTTCGGCTTGATCTGGGGTTTCCCAGCGTTCAATCATTGCCATCGCGGCTTCATTTGCCCCGCCATGCAACGGGCCTCGCAGTGTGCCAATGGCGGCTGTCACACAAGAATGAAGATCAGACAAGGTTGACGCACACACCCTTGCCGCAAAGGTAGAAGCGTTAAATTCGTGCTCCGCATACAACACCAATGAACAATGCATCACACGGGTATGCAGTTCGGAGGGCGTGTCGCCAGTCAGCATTTCGAGGAAATAACCACCCAAGCTGCCTTGAGAACTCGCGGCTGTATCAATGCGTGTGCCGTCTTGATGGTAGCGATACCAATAACAAATAATGGCAGGAAGGTGTGCAAGTAACGTATCCGCTTTCTTACCCTCTTGTGAGAAATCGGTTTCCATGTCGAGATTGCCTAGCATTGAACAACCGGTTCGCATCACATCCATCGGATGCGCATCTGCCGGGATCTGTTCAAGCACACGGCAAAGAGGTGCAGGTAGACCGCGCATGGCATTGAGCGCGTTTTTATAACCACGGAGTTCTTGGGCATTCGGTAATTTACCTTTCAGCAGCAAATACGCCACTTCTTCGAATTCAGCGTGTTTAGCCAGATCGCTGATGTCATAGCCGCGATACGTTAATCCTGTTCCCGTTTTTCCAACGGTACACAAGGCCGTCATCCCGGCACTTTGACCTCGCAGTCCTTCACCACCCAACGGTTTATTTTTGTCCACCATTGTCCTCTCCTTGTCGTTAGTGTTTGTCTACGTCACTGCCTTTCCATTTTGTTCTCGTTACTGTTTTTCACGTTTGCGTTGTGTACCGACTAAGCGGGTTTAACGTGGCTTTTTACTTGAAAACAAGTGATCGAGCTTCTGCTCGTAATCGTGATAACCCAGATAGTCGTATAGGGCTTCACGCGTTTGCATGGCATCAACAACGTTGCGCTGATGGCCATCCGCCAAAACATGCTGATACACATTGAGCGCAGCTTGGTTCATGGCGCGAAAAGCCGAGAGCGGGTAAAGCACCAAATCCACGCCCACGTCGGCGAGCTCTTGTTTTGAAAACAGCGGGGTTTGGCCAAATTCGGTGATATTGGCAAGCACAGGCACGTTTAACGCTTCCGTAAAGCACTGGTACTGTTCAAGCGTGTTAACCGCTTCGGGGAAGATCATGTCTGCGCCTGCTTCAACAAACGCCTGTGCCCTTTCAAGCGCAGCTTCCATGCCATCAACAGCAAGTGCATCGGTGCGCGCCATCACGACAAAGTTTTCATCGTGCCTCGCGTCAACAGCCGCCTTCACGCGATCGACCATTTCTTGCTGGCTCACAATGGCTTTGTTAGGGCGATGACCGCAGCGTTTTTGTGCCACCTGATCTTCAATGTGAACTGCCGCCACGCCTGCACGTTCCATTTCTCGAATGGTACGCGCAATACTAAATGCGCCCCCAAACCCCGTATCGATGTCCACCAGCAGCGGCAGTGAAGAGGCATCGGTAATACGTCGCGCATCTTCAAGCACATCGTTTAGCGTGGTCACTCCCAGATCGGGTAAACCAAATGAGGCATTGGCGACGCCGCCGCCAGAAAGGTAAATGGCTTGATGCCCAACCTGCTCTGCCAACATCGCACAGTAAGCATTGATGGTTCCCATAACTTGCAGCGGTTGATTAGATACAACCGCATCACGAAACTTTTTCCCTGCGCTCATGATGCTTTCCCTTTCGTGGCATGAATGAGTGTCGATTATTGTTGTCGACGATGAATTTGTTCAGCTTCAAGATGTTTGGCAGCGAGCTGCCCACTGCGACGGATGTGGCGTCGCATCAGCATTTCTGCCAGCTCCGCATCACGCTCTTCCAGCGCATCTAAGATCTGAAGGTGCTCGTTTAACGCGTTCTCAGGACGAGACGCAGTGCGCGTAGATTGCGTGCGATACATGCGCACAAGGTGATAAAGCTCATCACATAACAAACCAATCAATTTGCTGTTACGACTCGCTTGGATAATGAGGTAATGGAAATCAAAGTCACCTTGCTGATGAAAATACGTTGCCCCATCAACATGGTCGATATGCTGCTCATGTCGTTTAAGCAACTGTCTAAGTGATTCAATCTCAGTTTGCGTGATATTGGCGCATGCTTGGCGAATTGCCATACCTTCTAACGCTTCTCGTACCGCATAGATTTCCGCAAGTTGAGCAGCACTGATGGTCACAACCCGCGCTCCAACATGCGGCACACGTTCAACCAACCCCATGCTTTCCAGTCGCATCATGGCTTCACGTAAGGGGCCACGGCTAACGCCCAACTCGCGAGATAATTCAGGTTCCGAAATTTTCATTCCAGAGGCGAATTTGCCGAGCACGATGGCTTCGATGAGCCACTCCGTTATCCCTTCTGACTTGGTGACATCTTTCAATCTGCAACCCTCTTCATGTCGACACGTTTTGTTAACACTGCGTCGCATTGAAATGCATTCTGTCGACAATGTGTCAATATTGAGCAATTATTGATCGATATTTACGGATTTACAAACAATATTGTCGACAATAATGTTAGACATTAGTCTACATCGCATTAACATTCGCGCATTATTTGAACGCACATAATTGATGAATTCTTCTTTCAAACAGCAAGTGAAACTGTGAATCGCTACCAAGACAGTGAAGCTTTTCCCTCCAGATACTGAGTAGAGATCTAAATCTGATCATTTTCGACATGTCTCATTCTTGAAACTTCTCTACTTTATTAGAAGCGCGATTTAAGTAGCGCTTTTTAAATACTAATCAATAAGTAATTTATTTTTCGAGGGATAGAACAATGGATGTATCACGCAAGAGCAAAGGGTTCACGCTGTCGGCAGTTGCCGTCGCGTGTATGTTTGCTTTCAACGCGCAAGCTGCAACCGACTGTACGAACATCGAAACATGGCAAGCAGATAAAGCTTACGGTGGCGGCTCAAAAGTTCAGCAGAATGACAAGGTTTACACCGCGAATTGGTGGACAATGGGCAACAGCCCTGCAACGTCGTCTGGTGACTACAAAGAGTGGAAACAAATTGATGTTTGCGACAATGGCACCACACCACCAGATAATCAGGCGCCCACCGTTTCACTTGACGCACCAACAGCCGCTGACAAAGTCACTGCTGGTGATGTCGTTACCCTTCGTGCCTCTGCTGCCGATGCTGATGGTTCAGTCGCGGATGTTGAGTTCTTCGTAGATGGTGTATCTATCGCGAAAGATGCTTCTTCGCCTTACACCGCCTCTTGGACTGCTGCGGAAGGTGTACATTCCATTGTTGTTAAAGCAAAAGACGACAAAGGCGCAGTGACTGAGAGTTCTGCATTGAGCCTGACCGTTGCTACTGATGTCGTCATCCCTGACAATGAAGCACCAACCGTTTCACTGGCAGTGTCTTCTGCCGCTGTGGATCAAGGTGCCACTGTGACGCTAAGCGCTGATGCAGCAGATGCTGACGGCTCTGTAGCAAGCGTTGATTTTTATGCCGCCGGTCAGTTGATTGGTTCAGCCAATGCTGCGCCGTATACGCTTGATTGGGTTGCCAACAAAGCAGGCACCATCGCTCTGTATGCGAAAGCGACGGATGACAAAGGCGCATCAACCGATTCAAGCGCTGTTTCAGTGCAAGTCACTGGTGCACCAACCGTGTCTAACTGTCGTCCAGAAGGTCTTTACCAAACACCTGGTGTAAACGTGCCTTACTGTACGATTTACGACGCAGATGGCCGTGAAGACATGGGAGCTGACCACCCACGCCGTATTATCGGTTACTTCACAAGCTGGCGTTCAGGTGATGACCCGCAAGCACAATACCTTGTTAAAGACATTCCTTGGGA
The DNA here is from genome assembly GCF_004120195.1 of Enterovibrio baiacu. Classification (GTDB taxonomy): domain Bacteria; phylum Pseudomonadota; class Gammaproteobacteria; order Enterobacterales; family Vibrionaceae; genus Enterovibrio; species Enterovibrio baiacui. The sequence continues at coordinate 143,860 of NZ_SCHN01000006.1, forward strand.
ACAACTGACGCACATTAACTACGCCTTCGTGAGCATTGGCGCTGACGGTAAAGTGAACGTGGGTAACGTTAACGATCCAAACAACGCCGCGACAGGTAAAGAGTGGCCGGGTGTGGAAGTCGATCCTGCATTGGGCTTCAAAGGTCACTTTGGTGCACTGGCAACGTACAAACAAAAACACGACGTTAAGACACTGATTTCGATCGGTGGTTGGGCGGAAACTGGCGGCCACTTTGCTGAAAATGGCGACCGTATTGCTGACGGTGGCTTCTACTCGATGACCACAAACCCGGATGGTTCAATTAACCATGCGGGCATCGAGAAGTTCGCAGACTCTGCCGTAGAAATGATCCGTACCTACAAGTTTGATGGTATCGACATCGACTACGAATACCCAACCTCAATGGCAGGTGCGGGTAACCCTGACGACAAAGCGTTCATGGAACCACTTCGTCCATACCTATGGGCGTCTTACCAAGAACTGATGCGCGTGCTACGTGAGAAAATCGACATCGCGTCTGAAAAAGACGGTGTTCACTACATGCTGACCATCGCATCACCGTCTTCGGGCTACTTGCTACGTGGTATGGAAACATTCGATGTCACTAAGTACCTCGATTACGTCAACATCATGTCTTACGACTTACACGGTGCATGGAATGACCACGTTGGTCACAACGCTGCATTGTTCGACACAGGTAAAGACTCTGAGCTAGAAGCATGGAACGTATACGGCACCAGCCAATACGGCGGCATGGGCTACCTCAACACTGACTGGGCTTACCATTACTTCCGCGGCTCAATGCCAGCAGGTCGTATCAACATTGGTGTTCCTTACTACACCCGTGGTTGGCAAGGTGTAACAGGCGGTGAAAACGGTCTGTGGGGTAAAGCTGCCCTGCCTAACCAAGCGGAATGTGCCCCAGGCACAGGCGAAGGTGAGAAGAACAACTGTGGTAACGGTGCTATCGGTATCGATAACATGTGGCACGACAAGAACTCACTCGGCGAAGAAATGGGTGCAGGTTCTAACCCAATGTGGCACGCGAAGAACCTTGAAAATGGCGTCTTCGGTTCGTATGCAACGGCGTATCAGCTAGACCCAGCAAACGATCCGTCTGACGTGCTAACAGGTACTTATGCACGTAATTACGATGCAGTGGCTGTTGCACCTTGGTTGTGGAACGCAGAGAAGAAAGTCTTCCTGTCTACAGAAGATGTCGACTCTGTGTCTGTGAAGTCGGATTACATCATCGACAAAGGCATCGGCGGTATCATGTTCTGGGAGCTTGCGGGTGACTACAACTGTTACGTGTTTGATGCTAACGGCAACCGTTCAACCACCATTGATAAAACTGAAGTGGCTTGTCAAACCGGTAACGGTGAGTTCCACATGGGTAACAGCATGACCAAAGCGATCTACGACAAGTTCGCCGCGGCAACACCTTATGGTAACAAGCTGTCTGAAACTGCGATGCCTGAACAAGCAGTCGACATTGCTGTGAGCGTGGGTGGCTTCAAAGTGGGTGACCAAAACTACCCAATTAACCCGAAAATTACCTTCACCAACAACACAGGTACTGACTTACCTGGTGGCACGGAATTCCAGTTCGATATTCCAACCTCAGCACCAGATAATGCCAAAGACCAAAGTGGCGGTGGTTTGAAAGTGATTGCGTCTGGTCACACTAAATCAAACAACATTGGCGGCCTTGAGGGTGCAATGCACCGTGCAGCTTTCTCGCTACCAGCATGGAAATCGCTGCCAGCGGGTGAAAGCTACGAATTGGATATGGTTTACTACCTCCCAATCTCTGGCCCAGCTAACTACACGGTTAACATTAACGGCGTAGATTATGCGTTCGCGTTTGAGTACAGCGATTTGCCTCTGGCTGACCTGTCAAAGCCTACTGACCCAACAGATCCTGAGAATCCAAACCCAGGTACCTGTGACACCACTGGCTTGAATGTGTATCCAAACTGGCCACAAACGGATTGGCAAGGTACCCCTACCCATGCGGGCGCAGGTGACCAAATCGTTCATGACGGTAAAGTGTACAAAGCGAACTGGTGGACATCGTCTGTTCCAGGAAGCGATGGCAGCTGGTCTGTTGTGTGTGGCTAAGCGAAGCTAGAAACTAGAAACTAGAAACTAGAAACTAAAAGCTAGAAGCTAGAAGCTAGAAGCTAGAAGCTAGAAGCTAGAAGCTAGAAGCTAGAAGCTAGAAGCTAGAAGCTAGAAGCTAGAAGCTAGAAGCTAGAAGCTAGAAAAAGTGTAAATCAGAGCCAACCCATTGTGGGTTGGCTTTTTTCGTTAGAACAGCCGCAAGCCAATACTAAACATCAAGCGATGCAACTCAGGATCCTTATTCACAAGGTCTTTGACAACGTTGTATTCAACGCCGACAAACGCCAGTTCATCGATGCTAAAACGCAACCCTGCGCTACCCATGACCCCAGCACCAAGCTTGTCTTGTCCTGCGGTTGGATTTAAATCACCAATGGTGGCACCCGTTTCCAGATATAGCTCTGGCAACCATATTTTCTGCGTATTAAGTTCTAAGCCAAACCCTGCCGATCCCGCCTTAACAGGTTTGCTTATTTCAGCCCTACCCATGCCATACAACCTAAGTTTGTTGCCTAACAGCGAATAGAACTGATGGCGATAACGAAAGTCCAATCCAACCGCCCCTTGTCCCGCTTGATCGTCGGCAGAGGTTGCGCCTGTTGTATTGATACCAAGCACCAACGCATTGGTCTTTATCCAAGACGCAAGCGCATTTGGGCTTTCCCAAATCAGCCCAAATCCACCCGCACTGCCTTGACCCGAGGCATCAAGCATCTGTTTCACAAATGCTGTACATTGCAGGCCAAACAGGTTGTATTTCGGCCTATCCTTGCAGGTTTTCACGGCAAATTTGTACGCTGCATTAAATTGCTCAGCGGTCAGCTCAAATGTTTGTCTGGCGGGGTTATTCTTGTTGTGACTTGTTATGTCGGGATGATGCACACAGCCGTCAACATCGGCTTTCATATCGCTCGCGTCATACCCTTCTTTTGGCCAAAAGCCGTATGTCCACAAATTCCCTTTATCATCTTGTAGCCTAACCCAAGCATGACCCACTTTGTGCGTCGCGGGTAGGAGCAAAAATGGGCCTTCTTTATCCGCATATGCCGTAATAGAAAATTTGCCATTTCCCGTGGTATTACCGTCTTTTTCAGAGCAGTTTTTTGCGCAGTCTGCTTCGCTCAAAAACTGCGTTGTCGTTCGCCCCGCTTGTGATTGCTGCACCACGTGTGTGAGCTCGTGCGCCAGTGTTTTGCGCCCCGATGAATGATGAGGTTGGAATTCCCCGCGGTTAAACACAATGTTATTTCCCACGGTGTACGCTCTGGCATTTAAATCAGAGGCTTTGCTCGCGGCGCGTGAGTCGGTATGAAGACGGACATGCGAAAAGTCATAACCAAATCGCTGCTCCATATCTTGTTTAAGGGGGGCATCTAAGGGCATCCCACCACCGGGAATAATACTTTGGAGGTTGTTCGGGATGTGCGGTTTTGAAAGGCGAGCCGTATTTCGAAAAGGCTTAGCTCCAGTGAGTTTTTTCTGACAGGCAAGGCACGGTGCAGCGGCTGGTGAGCGCGTCACCTGCTCCGCCACCGCATCTGCTTCCCGCTCCGCGCTTTTTGAATTCAGTGTCTCTTTGCTGATCATTTGAATACGAATCGGCGACGCTTCTATTTCCCGCCGACCCAACGATGATTGAAAGCAGGCTGCTATTGATGCGTCACTTTCATGCTGATTATGATATGGAACCCTTGCGTTATGTTGCCTTTCCAACATGGCGCTTCGCGTACCTCGAGAGGCTAAAGAAAAGCCATGCTTCAACGCAGGCTCTCCCCCACACTTATGACAATTCGCATACATGGGTTACTTCCTCACGGTTGCTGTGATTCAGTTCATCTGTTTCACATCGTGCTGTTACCCTAGTTGAACCGCATGAAGAAAGGCTTCTGATTTCTCGTAATTCACAGGACTTAATACAATCCCATTAAATATCCTGACACCCGAAAACACTTTAGGGATATTGATCCTATGCAGTAGGATTTTTCATACAAACGCGCTGCTCTTTTTTGCTTGAGCGTCGTATCATAGTCACAGATCTGCTAGCAACGACATGTTGCCTCTTCTTTCTTCTTTTCGTGAAGGTTCCATGATTTATAAACTTTTTGAACGGGTCACCGCCGCGTTCCCTCAATCTGAAACGGAGCAACCGCCCAACAGCTTGCTGGCGTTTTGTCGTCACTACACAAAGGGGTTTGAACGCCCACTGATCGCGATGTCAGTATTGACCGCGTTGATCGCCGTGGCGGAAGTGTCTCTGTTCGGTTTTATGGGGCAAATGGTGGACTGGCTCACCAGCCAAAACCCAGAGACCTTTTTAGAGCAAGAAGGCTCAACCCTTATTGGCATGGGCTTACTCGTCCTTGTCGGCATGCCGTTGCTCGTCACGCTGCATTCTCTCGTGTTGCACCAGTCGCTGCTTGGCAACTATCCCATGTCGATTCGTTGGTTAGCGCACCGCTATTTGCTCAAGCAAAGCATTAGCTTTTACCAAAACGATTTTGCAGGCCGCATCGCGACCAAAGTGATGCAAACAGCGCTTTCGATCCGCGAAACCGTAATGAAGCTGTTGGATGTCGCGGTTTACATCAGTGTCTACTTCACGTCCATGTTGGTCATGGTTGGGCAAGCCGATATTCGCTTGATGATCCCACTGTTAATTTGGCTGTTGGCGTATATCGGCATTCAAATGTACTTCGTGCCTCGCTTGAAAGCGGTATCAACAGAGCAAGCCGATGCCCGATCACTCATGACAGGACGCATTGTCGACAGCTACACCAACATCGCGACCGTTAAACTGTTTTCACACACTGACCGAGAGACGGAATACGCAGAAGAAGGCATGAATACCTTCCTTGATACCGTGCACCGTCAAATGCGATTAGCAACAGGGTTTAACATTGCCGTTGAGATCATCAACTACACCTTGGTGTTCTCTATTGCTGCTATCTCAATTTGGCTTTGGTTAGGTTCTGCAATTAGCGTGGGAGCAATTGCGATTGCCGTCAGTTTGGCGCTTCGTATAAACGGCATGTCGAAATGGATCATGTGGGAAATCGGCTCGCTGTTTGAAAACATCGGTACGGTGGTAGACGGCATGTCCACCTTATCTAAGCCAGTTGAAGTTAGCGATAAAGCAAACGCACCCGCATTAGACGTACCAAAAGGCGAAATCTCATTTGATGATGTGCGCTTCCACTACGGTGAAGGCAAAGGCGTGATTGAGAAGTTGAACCTCAACATCAAACCGGGTGAAAAAGTGGGGTTGGTAGGCCGCTCTGGGGCTGGTAAATCAACCCTAGTGAACCTTCTGATGCGTTTTCACGATGTAGAAGGCGGCAATATTCGCATTGATGGACAGAACATTTCTGAAGTCACCCAAGACTCGCTCCGCGCCAATATAGGCATGGTGACACAAGATACGTCGTTATTGCACCGCTCGATCCGCGATAACATTCTGTATGGCAACCCAGATGCGGGTGAAGAGGCAATGCGAGACGCCAGCCGACGCGCACAAGCTCATGAATTCATCGAAACCTTGTCAGACCCGCACGGCAACACAGGCTACGACTCTCAAGTGGGTGAGCGTGGTGTGAAATTGTCAGGCGGTCAGCGTCAACGCGTCGCGATTTCCCGCGTATTGCTGAAAGATGCCCCGATTCTGATCTTGGATGAAGCCACCTCCGCACTGGATTCAGAAGTGGAAGCGGCCATTCAAGAAAGTTTGTATCAGTTGATGGAAGGCAAAACCGTGATTGCCATTGCACACCGTTTGTCGACGATTGCGGCAATGGACCGCTTGATCGTGCTTGATAACGGTGAAATCGCCGAAGAAGGCACACACCAAGAACTTATCGCCAGTGGCGGCATTTATGCTCAGCTATGGCAGCATCAAACGGGCGGGTTCATCGGTGACTAGGTAGCAACTGTTCGCGGAGCGGGTAATGAGAGAACCCGAACATTGCGAGATGTGTGTTCTTCCTTCAAAAGAGGGGCTTAATGCGCCTCTTTTTTGTGTCTCAAAAAGCACAGATGTCGCAACAAAGGAATTCCTCTCCTACGCTTAGCTAGTAGAAATTGACCCAATGAGGAAAATGATATGCAACTTGCTAAGACCGCAACGAAAATCCTTTGTACGTCTCTCCTTTCTTTCGGCCTTATCGCTTGTTCTGGCCACGACCCAGTGCCTGAGAGCAAATGCGGTGAGGTAGTAAAACATGCACAGAAAGTGCTGGGTGCAATGGCACCGAGTGCAGGTGAACTCATGAGCCAATGTAAAGCGGCGGATGACAGCGCACGTGGCTGTGTCATGGCTGCGACCAAAAAAGGTGCGCTCGCGCAGTGCTTGTAATCTTGCTCAATACAACGCGTTAACCAAAACAAATTGAAAAGCTGTTTCTCTAACAATGTTGTGCTGGCGTATACTGCCCCCAAATAAAATTTGGAGCTATGTATGCGCACTTCAACACTTGTGGGCATTAAAGTAGGGCTAATCCTTCTACTTGCATTTATCGCCTTGATGGGTCAAACCAGCAATGCGCCTTATTCAGAATGGTTGAATGATGCCTTTATGGGCGTGGCATTTACATTCGCTTGGGGTCTTGGCGCACCAGAAATGCTGGCGTATGTGTTGTCAGTTTTGGTTTTTGCTGCAATTTTTGGCTGTGGTTTTGTCATTGGTCAGAAGTTTTCGAGAAAGCTCGACCACTAACAGATCATCAAAAAAAACGAGGGCATCTGCCCTCGTTTTTTTATTTATGTCATCCCTTCAGGTGTTAACGCTCTTTCTCGTAAGGCCGCCCAATCGCTTTCGGCGCAACCGCTTTACCGATAAAGCCAGCCAACAACACCACCGTTAACACGTAAGGCAATGCCGAGAACACCTGTGTAGGAAGCACACCTATCAGCGGAATATCGACACCTTGCATGCGCGTTTCCAGCGCCGATAGGAAGCCAAACAGTAAACACGCCAACAGCGCGTTGCGGGGTTGCCATTTACCAAAGATAACGGCAGCCAACGCGATGTAGCCCTGCCCTGCGGTCATTTCTTTGCCAAACGCAGCATTTTGCGCAGTCGACAAATACGCCCCAGCAAGGCCACAAAGTAAGCCTGCAATCAGCACCGCCCGATACCGTAACCAAACAACAGAAATACCCGCCGTATCAATCGCATTCGGCTCTTCGCCCACAGCACGTAAGCGCAAGCCAAAGCGTGTACGGAACAATACCCACCACGTCAAAATCGCAGCGACAAACGCCAGATAGACGAGAATGTTATGCCCTGAAATCACATCACGGTACAAAGGCCCTAGGTATGGAACAGTGTCACCAAGCCATTCTGCGCCAGGTAGCTCAGAAGGCAGAAAACGTTGTTCGCTGTGCAAGGTCGGCGTTTGACCCCCACGCTCAAACCACGCGTGACCGAGGGTTATCGTCATCCCTGAGGCAAAGAAATTCACCGCCAGACCAGAGATGATTTGGTCACCTTTTTGGGTGATCGAGGCATATCCGTGCACCAACGCCAGTAGCATCGATCCTAAAACAGCCGCGAACAAGCCAAGCCATGGGTTTCCCGTCACATAAGAAACCGCCGCCGCGACAAACGCGGAAAACAGCATTTTCCCTTCGAGGCCAATATCAACCACGCCAGCACGCTCAGAGAAAATCCCTGCCATTGCCGCAAAAATAAGCGGTACCGCAAGGCGAAGTGTCGAGTCAGCAGAGGAGAGTAGCCAGTTAAACAGTTCCATTTGCTGCCTCCTTGTCATTCGAACGACGGCGAGAGAAGAAGCCTTCCACCGGTTTGCGGATCATTCTGTCCAACGCCCCCGTGAAGAAAATCACGAGGCCCTGAATCACCATGATCAGCTCTGGGTTCAAGCTTGGCATCTCAAACTGCAGCTCAGTGCCCCCTTGGTAAAGCGCACCAAAAAGCAACGCCGCCACAATGATGCCGAAGGGGTGATTACGCCCCATCAAGGCCACGGCAATACCAATGAAACCAAAGCCGCCCGTGAAGTTCAGTATCAAGCGGTTTTGCGCACCAAAAACTTCATTGACGGCCATCAAGCCTGCCAACGCACCAGATATTGTCATTGCAATAATGATGATCTTCTTGGCATCGATACCCGCATATTCCGCCGCATCAGCATTTTGCCCCACCACGCGAATGGCATAACCAAGGCGGGTTCTAAACAGCATCAACCACACAAGATAGGCAACGATTAACGCAAGAATAATGGAAGGGTTCAGCAGCGAAAATGGCAGTTCATAGCCCCAACTGCTTGCCAGCTCATAGAGCTTGGGGAACACCGCTTCTGGGTTGAAATAACGGGAATCCGTTGAGTTACCGCCGTACTTGGCAATGTGCTCAACCAAAGCGTACCCCATGACAGAGAATGCAATGAAGTTGAACATAATGGTGGTCACCACAATGTGAGAGCCACGCTTGGCTTGCAAATAACCCGGAATCGCCCCCCAAAGCGCACCAAATGCCGCCGAAACAATAATTGCGAGAGGCGCCATCAACCAAACAGAGAGCGTATCATCCAGCACCAGCATGAGAATACCGATGCCTAAACCCGCAATGTAAGCCTGCCCTTCACCACCGATATTGAATAAACCCGCATGGAAAGCGACGGCAACAGCAAGGCCAGTAAACACAAAGTTGGTTGCGTAATACAAGGTATTGTTAAGACCACCGTATTCAAGGTTGGTCGCCCCTTGAATCATCACACTAAAGGCTGCGGTCGGGCTCTCTCCAACCAGCAATACCACCAAGCTTGAAATGACGAGCGCGACGGTAAGCTGAATCAGAGGAACTAAAAATGTTTTCACCCACGTTGGGGCGCCTTCTTGTGGTTGGCTCATTCCTCGCCCTCCTGCTGTGCCGCGTTCGCCATCAATTTACCCAGATCGCGTTCATCAATGTCTTTCGCAATCACGTCACCCGTGATCTCACCGTCCACCAGAACAATGATGCGATCAGACAGCGACATGATTTCTTCTAATTCGGTTGAAACCAGCAAAATCGCCGCGCCTTTGTCACGCGCTTCAATCAAGTTGCGATGAATAAATTCAATCGCGCCAATATCCACACCACGCGTTGGTTGCCCCACCAAGAGCACATCTGGTTCGCGCAACATCTCTCGGGCGATAATGAGTTTTTGCTGGTTACCGCCAGAGAAGTTGGCAGATTTTAAATGCGGGTCAGCAGGACGCACATCGTATTGCGTCATCATGTGTCGCGTCGCGTCTTCAATCGCCGCAGGGTTCAGTAAACCTTTACCGTAAGCAATGTCATGTTGAAAGCCCAAAATCGCGCTTTCAGACGCAGGCATTGCCTTGACCAACCCTTGGCGGATGCGATCTTCTGGAATGTGCCCCACACCTAGCGCACGCATTTTTGCGGCGTCGCGTTTCACCGTTGGCGTAAACAGTGTTTTTCCTTTGCTGGTCGATACAGCAAATTCGCCATGCTGCGGAACCATCACGCCAGAAAGCACGGATAAGAGTTCAGATTGACCATTGCCAGACACGCCCGCGACACCCAAGATCTCGCCAGCACGCAATTCAAAATTCAGGGATTTCAGTCGCTCGACACCGCGGCTGTCTTTCCACGACACATCTTGCACAGACAGACGCGTATCACCCGGTGTGGCATCGCTTTTATCCACGCTCAATAACACTTTGCGCCCCACCATCAACTCGGCGAGTTCATCCACATTGGTGTTCGCCGTTTCACGGTGCGCAACCATGGTGCCTTGACGCATCACGGAAACAGAATCCGTGATCGCCATGATTTCTTTTAGCTTGTGCGTGATAAGAATAATGGTGACACCCTGCGCTTTCAGGGTGTTGAGAATATCGAAGAATTGCTCCGTTTCTTGCGGCGTGAGAACCCCTGTCGGTTCATCCAGAATAAGAATGCGCGCGCCGCGATAGAAGGCTTTGAGGATTTCGACACGTTGCTGAAGGCCAACCGCCAGTTCGCCCACAATGGCATCGAGATCAACCGTTAGGCCATAATCTTCCTCGATTTTTTCCAACGCAGTACGGGCGGTTTTCGTCGCCACATTCAGCATGCTGTGGCCTTCTGCCCCCAGCATCACATTTTCGAGTACAGAGAAGGTTTCCACCAACATGAAGTGCTGGTGAACCATGCCGATGCCATGAGAGATCGCATCTTGTGAATTGCGGATATTGACGGTTTCACCGTTGACTTCGATGGTGCCTGAATCGGCTTGATAGAAGCCATAGAGGATCGACATTAAAGTCGACTTACCAGCACCGTTTTCTCCAACAATGCCGTGAATGGTGCCTGGCATTACCGATAGATCGATGTCTTTATTTGCGTGAACCGCGCCAAACCGTTTGTTGATTCCACGCAGTTGGATTGCGGGATGTGTCATGCCTACTCCTTGGCATTAAGAAAGGTACATCAGGGCGAAGCGACAGAATGCGCGTTATCCGTAGTGAGTACGAATCAGATCTATCAGACACATTTCTCGCATTGCTTCACCGATTTTGCGGCACAAAGCAAATCGCCCCCTGACAAGCAATTAAGCACGTTCAGGGGGCGAACTTTTAGCGATTAATACTCACAAGAATCCGTGCTGAAGTAATCGTGCACCACGATCTTGCCAGCGATGATGTCATCTCGGATTTGCTTCACGCGTGTTTCCATTTCTGGCGTAACGAGTGATTTGTTGTACTCATCCAGCGCCCAATCAACACCGCCTTCTTTCAAACCTAGCGCTTGAAGACCCGGAGTGAACTCGCCCGCTTTCGCATCGTTGAACGCGTCTTGAACCGCCACGTCAACACGCTTAACCATGGAGGTCAGCATCACGCCTGGGTGCAGGTAGTTTTGGTTTGAATCCACGCCGATCGCGTATTTGCTTTCATCAACGGCAGCTTGGTAAACACCAACGCCTGTACCACCCGCTGCGGCATACACCACATCAACGCCTTTATCGAACTGAGATTTTGCCAGCTCTGCGCCTTTGGTTGGGTTGTTCCATGCAGCAGGTGTTGAGCCTGTCATGTTCTGAATAACGTCAGCATCTGCGCTTTGGAATTTCGCACCTTGCTCATAACCACACGCAAATTTGCGGATCAGAGGGATGTCCATGCCGCCAACGAAGCCGACTTTGTCAGACTCACTTTTCATGACTGCCAGCGCGCCCACAAGGAACGAACCTTCATGTTCTTTAAAGACCACTGAACGCACGTTAGGTAGGTCAACCACGGCATCAATGATAACGAATTGTGTTTTCGGGAATTGCTTTGCGACTTTCTCTACGATCGGCGCTTGTTGGAAACCAACGGCAACAACCGGGCTAAAACCGCGTTGTGCCATACGCAGCATCGCTTGCTCACGCTGTGCTTCGTTGGTGATTTCAAACTCGCCATAGCTCACACCCGTGTCTTGCTTAAAGGCTTCTGCACCAGTGTATGCGGCTTGGTTGAATGATTTGTCGAACTTACCACCCATGTCAAAAATGACTGAAGGCTTAAAGGCTGCTGCGTGTGCTGATGCTGACACGATGCCAAGCGCGACTGCTGCGGCTAATGTGGTGATTGCTTTCATCCTTGCTACTCCGTCAATAGAGGTCCAATATTTCACCGAATTGTTAACATTAACATTTAAGCTACATTTCGAGCACTGTATATCGCGTCTCAATAGATGAAATCTTGAACACATTCACACACCCAAAGCATTTGCCGTATGGAAATCACTAAAAATCAGCGTGTTTCGCCATGATTTAGCGCTAAATCCAGCCAAACTAACCGATGATCGGAGGATGCAGAGGAAACCACACGCCCACTGTTATCAGAAATAAAACGGTATGTGTCAGAGGACGAACTCGGCCAAAACACCCCGCCATCCACCGCAACCAGATCATTAGATGGCAACACATAATCAAGTCGCAGCCCTCTTGCATGTGTTGCGCGGGATTTGTGTTTCGTATTAGACCCTGCAAGCGATTCAATCGACCCATCACTGGTTGGAATATGCCGCGGTAGGTGATTATTTTCAGGAGAAGCGGTCTGGGTGATCAAAGGCTTAATGCTTGGATGCGTTAGTAACCCTTGAATCACTTTCTTATCACCATCGCCGTTGGTGGGATCAGCATTGAGATCCCCCATCACAACAAAGGTATCGTCTTCCCCTAAACCACCCGTTTGCCCTGCGTCATCCACCAAATACGCTGCATTCTCAATGATGTCGCTCACCAAACGAAGCTCATCCGCGTTTCTGCGTAAGTTTCTGCGCTCTTTCCCATCAAAAACCGGCGGTGTGGGGTGACAGGCAACCACATGGATGATTTTCCCCTCGATGTGAATAGGCACAACAACGTGGTTCTTTGAAGATAAACGCAGCGCAGATTCCGTGTCTTTATCGAAGAAATGCTTCGGCATGCGATGGTTTGGCATGTCCGCCCATCGCAGTGATTGCCAACTACGAATATTGTCAGTGTCTATCGGATACTGGCTCAATACCACGAACCCATATTGCCCATGATGACGCCCAAAGCCGTGCGCTTTTTGAGGCGCTTTAGACACATCTGTACCTTGCTGAATAGCGAGCCCTGTGTTTGTTGGGGGTAAGTAGCAATAGGGGTAATGTATCGGTGATTCGCCCTGCTGGGATTTACCAAGGAAATGCTCAAGAAAGTACGCCAACATGCCGTCATCGCCACCTTCACCAAGGTGGTCAAATTCACACAACAAAAGCACGTCGGGGCCAACGTGTTGAATAATGGCCGCGAGGTTTTTACATCGCGCAGAAGTCCGAGCGTCAGATGTATCTTTGAGTGCCTCAAACATGTCACCGGCGTTGTCAGCAGACATGGCAACATTAAACGTCGCAAAGCGGTATGCGTTTGCACCTTTGTTTTCAGTGTCGGATGACAATACGAGAGAGGAAGAAAAGGAAGAAGACATGTAAATGAAGGCGACCAAAAAGAGTGAATACGCTGATAGTAGCGTATTCACCGCGGACAAGGCATATCGCCTTGCCATTTTTCGTGGTCACTCACCCATGGCCGATTGACTCGCTGCTTCTTTTGCCAAGATAGGGCAACCAAGAAACAGGGCATCAAAGACCTAAGAAGAAACGTGTACTTTTTCTTTCAATACCGAAGAAAGCGCGCGACGAATATTTTGCGCGTCAGGCTCTGCTCGGTGTGGTGCTGGCCCAAGTGCATCCAGCGCCGACAGGAAATCTTCCCGGCAAGCGCCCTCTTTGTCACGCAACCAATGCCCCACCTCTGTCAACGTGAAGGTTGGTCGCATGTGTGCCGCTTTGTATAACCGTCCAAGCCAAAACAAATCCCACTGGCTATCGCAAAGCACGTCATCGTAATAACACAGTGCATTGTTCAAATGCGTGCAAACATCTGACACCGAAACGCCTTGCGTGACCAATTGCTGGCGGCTAATGCCGTGGATTTCCTTTTCCGCGAATTCATCCCAGTACTGCCATCCCTCAGGGGACGAATCCGGGTTAATGATCAAACTAATACTGTTTCCATCGGGTAAGCTGTAACCAACTTCTATCGGATATGAAGCGTCTGACAATCCCGACGCTTCAAAATCGAGAGTAACCCACATATTATCGCTCCGTGATAATCTAGTGTATTCAAGAGACGCCTGAGGCTACAGCGGATCCAACCAAGAAATGACAACGGTGACCATCCGTTAGCTGCCCTGTCATTTTCTCTTCAAGTTGTCCGCACCTGTCCTCTTTCAGGCATAACCATATGCAACAACGGTACGACTACTGCTAAATGTAGTGATTCTTTACCAAGGTGACCGTCTTAACTTTGTTAGGCGTCACCATAAATTCGGCGTTTATCACTTTTTGGAATAACCGCTTTCATTTAAGGCAACACAGAACATGCTCACCAACAGACTCAAACCTGTTATTGGCTTCGCCGGATTCAGCGGCTCAGGCAAAACGACCCTGCTAGAGGGGGTGATCCCTCTACTCAAACGCTCAGGGTTGCGTGTTGGACTGTTAAAACACAGCCACCACAACATCGAACCAGACTCGCCAAGGAAAGACAGCTATCGCCTTCGCTATGCCGGTTCCGATCAACTGTTACTCGCCACCTCTTCTCGCCATATGCTGTTCTTTGAATACCATGACGATGAAGAGCGCGAGCCTGAGCTAAAAGAATGCCTCGCTCAACTTGACCTCAATAAGTTGGACATCGTTTTGGTCGAAGGGTTTCGTGATGCAAGCCTGACAAAAATTGAAGTTCATCGACCAAGCCACGGAAAACCCTTGTTATGTGAACATGATAGGGACATCATCGCCATAGCCACGGACAGTGCCTCACCCCTTTGTGTTTCAAACGATATCCCGCAACTTGATATCAATAGTCACGAGGCGGTTGCAGGCTTTATTAAACACTGGCTTGAAACGGCGACCGACCTCTCGCTTTACCTTGGCTTTGGTGAAAAAGACACGAACCATGGTGGATAGCGTTTCGTTATTCACATGAAGAAAAATGTCCACGTTCATCGTTAAAACATGCCATACAATTAATAATGTAGCTTGTTAATAGACGATCAATGTCAGGAAATGAAGATTCACCTGTCGCTCAATCCAGTCAAAGTGATCACAATACTGTTCAATAACACACTAGAAGAAAGAATAGAGACATGAAGTCAACGACTCGTAGCGTCAAAAAACAAAAACACATTGCACTCGTTGCGCACGACCACTGTAAATCAGAGCTTCTGCGCTGGGTAAAAGAAAACAAAGAGCTACTCGGGCAACACACCTTATATGCCACAGGCACCACGGGTAACATCATTTCGAAAGAAACAGGACTAGAAATTACGTCCCTGATGAGCGGCCCAATGGGCGGTGACCAACAACTCGGCTCGCTGATTTGTGAGAAAAAAATCGACATGTTGGTGTTCTTCTGGGATCCACTCAGCGCCGTTCCGCACGACCCAGATGTGAAAGCGCTGCTTCGCATCGCGGCAGTGTGGAACATTCCCGTCGCCATTAACCGCGCATCAGCACGCTTCATGATCAGCTCACCGATGATGAGCGAAGACGTAGACACTGAAATTCCAGACTACGAAGCGTACCTCGCTGAGCGTCTGCACTGATGATCATCCAGCCTCAAATCCAAGGCGTTGTTGCGCGTAATTGCCATCCTTACGGTTGCCAAGCCTCTGTAAGAGATCAAATTGAAACAGTTCGCGCACTTGTCCAAACCAACGAGATTGCCACCAAAGACAGCACACCAAAGCGTGTGCTTATCTTAGGCGCCTCGTCAGGATTTGGACTGGCATCTCGCATCGCATTGATGTTTGGCCCTGCGGCTGCATCCACCATTGGTGTCTCTTTTGAGCGAGGCCCTTCTGAAAAAGGGGTCGGAAGCGCGGGCTGGTACAACAATGTGTTTGTTAAGCAAGAAGCTGATGCAGCGGGCTTGACCACCACTAATATCATTGGCGATGCCTTTTCCAACGATGTTCGCCAACAGGTTGCCGAAACCATTCGCAGCCAGTTTGGCGGAAAGGTCGACATGGTGGTGTATTCGCTCGCAACAGGCGTGAGACCTAACCCAGAAAAGGGGGAGTTCTGGCGCTCTGCCATCAAACCCGTTGGCAAGACAGTCTCTGGCTACTCAATCAACCTCGAAAACCAATCATTAGATTTGATGACGCTGCCTCCCGCCACCGAGCAGGAGATAGATGAAACCGTCAAGGTCATGGGCGGTGAGGACTGGCTAAATTGGATGTCGTTTTTGTCTGACAACCATTTGCTGGCAGAAGGCTGCGCGACGGTGTCCTATTCCTATATCGGCCCTAAACACACGCATGATATCTATCATGGCGGCACGTTAGGCAAAGCCAAGATTGACCTTCATCAAACACGTACTGCCATTAACACCTTGCTCGCACCACTAAGCGGTCAGGCAGATGTTGCGGTTTGCAAAGCGTTAGTGACGAAAGCCAGTGTGTTCATTCCAGGCTTAACGCCTTACCTGTTAGTGCTGTATAAAGCCATGAAAGCGCAAGGCTTGCATGAGCAATGCATCGAACAAATGGTGCGCCTGTTCTATCAGAAATGGCCGAACAAGGATGATCGCGATGAAGACGGGCTGATCCGCGTTGATGATTGGGAATTAAGTGACGACGTTCAACACGCTGTGAATGACATTCTGCCGCTGCTGAACCCAGAAAATTTTCGCGAGTTGGGGGATTTTGACGGGGTTTACCAAGAGTTTTTACAGCTCAATGGATTTGAGTTCGATGGCGTGGATTACCAAGCAGACATCAGTTTGGATGCATTAAAAGCGCTACTGCCTTAACTCTATACCTTCCCACAACGCAGATTGCGCATCCAAAGATCTGCGTTGTGAGCGTTTATTTGAGGTTTACCTGAATGGCCTTATTGGCTGTTTGGGTAACCTAATACTTCACGTAATTCCGCAGCATGCTTTTTTACCCAAGTGCGGTTAATCGCACCCCAATCTTTGACCTCGTACCCGCCATTTTTGTTGGCACCGACAAACTCCACACGCACATCTAACTCCGACAATGCATCAATGGTGTCTTGTGCAGTGCGTCTCGGCATACCCGTTTCCTGCATCAACGACGGGACAGTGTTTACCCCTTGGTCAATGAGATAAGCCACCAATAAGCGACGATAGAAACTGGTTTTGGTTTTGCTCGGTTTAGTCAAAGGTATGTCCTTTATCGTTCGTGGCCGAACACCCATAGCGTCGCCACCATTCCATTAACAATCAGATGAGTGTAACCCCTCTCACCAAGCGATAAACCGTTTATTGAACAATAAGCTAAAGAGTGTGCATTATTTCACACCAATCTCACACGCACGGCCTAACACCGACGTAAGGGCAATCGGCAGACATCGCTATCATTGGAAATTTGATGCCTCGAAAGTAAGCCCGCCAATCCAGAAATCTCCTTCCAATGACGTCTCCAGCGCTGTTTCCTTACCATCAACGTCTAATGTCACAATGTAACGTCCAGGTGTTAATCCTTCAGCCATGAAAAACCCGTCCCTATCAATTTCGCTGGAATACGCCAACTGGGTCTCTGTGTGTAAGAAATGGAGATACCCACCAGATGGAAAATCCCCCTGAAGATACCCATCGATACCAAAAGAAGACACCATCGCGATCGTGAGTTCTGTCACTGCGACTTTTCGTGTATTCACAAAGACAGGGTTTTGTTTTGGCATGAGATTTAAATCCAGCGAGCCTTCATCTATGAAAACAGGCAGGTGATCTCGCACGGGTACATCAAGAAGTTCAAACTGACCATCTTCCTGCGTTTTTGTGTGTTGGTTCATCACCTTCACCCCCACATTGGCAACACCATTCCCGTTTGCGTCTACTACCCTCCCCTTGAGCTTTGCCGCGTCATACTTGTCCCAATCGGTATATTCGAACTCTGCGCTCGAAAAAAAGGCATCAGCGTCTATCGGTTGTCGATCATTGAAATAGGCCTTGCCCCCAAACTGGGCTGTCAGCTCAATCCCGCCCCCGTCTGACGAACCATAGAATGTAATTAACCAGTTAGGATTCAACCGCGCTTCAATGGAAGCATGCACGTCATAGTCATTGTTGCGGTAGCTGGAGGAGATGTTTGTGATCACATTGTCAGTCTTAAAAACGCCACCCAACCGGCAACCTTTGCAACTGTGCCGAAAAGACGCATCGGTCTGAAGAAATCGACCGTGATCGTCACATTGCGTTTTCAGCCGCCAAGAGGTGTTAGAAAACCCGCTTTTCGTTAATTCAACACGAAAAAAAGATTCATGATCCTGTGTATCTCGAGATGCTGTGTAATCTGACTCCACAGCCAAAAATAGGTTCTTTGCGACTTTTGTGTTGATTCGAGATACCGCTCTGTATAAGTCATCTTCGCGTCTCAGGTTGGCATTGAAGCTCACCCTCTCTAGCGATAAGTAGTATTTAACGCTGTCGTAAGTGTCTTCGCTCGACGTAAACACATCGGATTTATTCCACTCAATCGACAATGATTGGTGCGTGTCTAACAGTATTTCGAGTTCTACTGGATAGTGATGTTGGGCAGGCACAAACCCCACATAGCCAGCAATCCAATGCGCCGGAAGATAACGCACTTGCAGAGCGAGAATATTTTCACTCTCAGAGGTAAACACAGTGCCACCCGCCGTGAGATAACTGTCAATGCCGTATTCAACCACCGCCGCCGCTTCATGGTCACCGTCACCATTGGCGACAAGATCTACACCCCACTGACCCTGCATTAAAAATGCCTCGTCTAGCCCCGCTACGACCACTTGCTCGTCAAGCCAACTGCCATTGTCTAAGTAGTAGCGGAACGTTAGAACGTCACCAGGAGCAATGTTGCTCTCTTCAACAACAAAGCGTCCAAAATCATCGGATTGATAGGCGTTTTGATAAATGCCGTTCACCAACACATCAACATTGATATTCGGATCTGTCGTCCGCTCTAACTGCACGCGACCAGACTCAACGCGATGCTTTCGATTTGTGTAGTACAAACCATTATCGAGCGTTTGAGGCCGCGAGAAAATGCCACCATCGAGCAATACATTCCCCAATTGAAAAGACCTTTCATGTTTTTCATCATGAAGTTCAACGTTGTAATACACAAAGGGATGACTCTCCCGTGAATCGATAGACAACCTTGAGTGAGAATATTGCGTACTAAGGAGTGAATCTGAAAGCACTGAAAAATCTTGGTCGGTACGTGAATGGTAAGCAGACGTGATGGAAAAACGGCTCGATATTCCGACCCCCTTTTCCGGGTTTATGGCAGGTTTTTGCGCTTGAAGCGCTATCGCTTTGGCTTCTCGCCGTGTCGTTTCTTTGAGTAATTTCGCTTTCTTACGAAGCTCGGCAGATGAGGTAAACAAGGGCTCAATGCTTAACCGATAGTCATCAATGGACCATATGACCTTAATAGGAAAGCAGGCCGCCATGCTTTTCCAATGGATGAGCACGCCACCGCTGTGATCTCTCAGTGTCACGTTCTGTTGCTCAGCATCGCCTCGATAGCATCGGGCGTTGTTTGTATCAATCACAAAAGGTGGCGATTCTCGACGTATGTCTTGCGGTAGATAAGCCTCACAGACACCCGCCGAACATCCGCCAGCCATATCGATAAGTGAAAAGATCGCGTCATCTAGAGAAAGATAGGGCTGCTCATCCTCATCCATTCTCACACGATAGAAATTGTCTCCCGCCTGTCCAACATGCACTTCAATGTGAGCGTCGAACAGATCATCGTCAAATTCATCTGAGGCATGTAAATAGCCAGAAACAATCAACAAGAGTGAGGACAATAATAATAAACAGAGACTGCTGTACTTCATTCTGCCTTAAATTTGCGTGTTTAGAACGAACACCTCTGAAGGACTTGCTCATTTTGAATCAATTGCGCTTCCGTCGCGGTGCTGGGGAGAGGTTTCTTCAGTTCAGCGTTTCTCACAACAACCAGATTTTGCGTCCAATCCCCATACTTCAACATTGCGTTGAATTGATAATTGCTCTTGTTCTGAATACGGATGCCATGGGCATCACACAGAACAGAAACATCTTGCTCGGGTTGCCCTTTTTGAACATAAACAGGGATATAGCTGTTAACTTTGAAGTTCAGCGCGAAGGCAGAAGAGGTTTTTTCTTCCTCTGCCGATGCCACACTCACCGTCGGAGAAAAATGGATATACGCACGGTACTCTCCCTTGGCTTTGTCAGACGGTAACGCTTTGAGGCGCAGCCTTATTGTGCGTCGTTGATTGGGGTTAAGTTTCCGAATGATCGGCGGGGAAATTTGCAGAAAGTCAGAAATATCTTCCTCCCTTTCAATATCATCGCGCAGTCGGCGTACGCCTTGAGACGTAATGGGCCGATAGACCGCCTTAATGTCCAATCGAAGCGGCTGATCTGAGGTATTCTCAACAACGATTTTTTCAGTGACTGAACGTTCTGCATCTAACACAAACCGCGTGGGTGCAATCAGCAATTGGCATGTTGCGGGAAAAGAGACAATAAAACTGAACAAGGCCAGCAGGACACACTTCATTTATAATTCACCTCAAAGCGAATAGCACTGGAATACCTACCCGCAGAATTTTTTGCGTGGATTTTCACAACCGCACCAATGCACAACAATGGTGTTCTTCCGTTGGCTCTGATCCTCACAATTCCTCTTTTCGACAATCCACACCCATAGATGAAGCGGTTGACTTTGAGTCGCTCCCTTCCTCTCTCTTTGTAAATGAATTGACGGTGAGGGACGGTAACAACAACACGTTCGCCAGGCTTTCCTTCTACATAGAATCGCGCCACATCCACACGATTAGAAAACGGCGTTGATTTTGCTTTTTGATTGAGCCCTGTTACATACATGCCTGAGAACTCAAGTTTCATTCTTTCGGGAACAATACAGAGTGAAAAACAGGGAAAAGAAATGAGTGATAAAATAAAAACAACAACACTTCTAAGGTACATAGCATTTATATGGCGACACAACCTAAAACTGTAAAGTTTATATTTAAGTAATATCGCCATTGCTATCAAATACTATATGCCACTTGATTCACTATTGATAAGTAACATCAACAGGCACGTTAGCCGAATACGTGCCCGCGACTAATGTTGCGCCAGCCGTCTTTGCAGTACCACCAATTTTTAATTCAGCGGTTCCACCTGTTAATGTAAGGTTAGAATCAAAACTGAACTCTGCTGGAATCGTATTTGCCCCATTAACTAAATTGGTATTTGAAATCGCAACATCAACAACTGCACCTGTTCCACCATTGATAGTGAATGCAGCCGCACCGCTATCTGACTTAGCTACAACAACATCTGTCGCTTGATCTGAGGTAATCAAACCAAAATCTAGATCCGATGTTTTTGTCATTGATATCGCCTGCTTTATTTCTAACGTCGCATTAAACGTATCACTCACAGCCAGTGCGTTTGTCGCACCAAACGTGAATACAGAAACAACTGCAACTTTCAATAAACCATCCATAGCTCAACCTCTTTATATTTAGTTCAAGAATAATCACATATCATTTTTAAGACATAATAAAAAAGTGATTAATATTTTATTATTTGTGAGACATAATTAATAAAACCGCAATTAAAATCGCCTCAGAAATAAAAGTACACGCCAATTAATATTTTTATTAATTTTTTATTTGGCAATATTTTTATCAGATCTATAAATGGAACAAATGTCACACTTTTAGATTAATACACATCAGATATTAAGTGGAGCGACTACGTATTTGAAACCACTCCGGGACACCATACTCAGATAACAATCTGAAAATGAAGGAAGGTATTAATCAATACACGCCGAAAGGATCTAAAAATATAGTCAAACTGCATTTGGTATACGGCATAAATAACAACGCTATTACGACGTTCCCTACCTATAAGACCAACAAAAAACGGTCTACAAGCCCCTAAATCATAGTCATCTGTAAAATATCCCCTCACACCTAGCCTCAAGATGAGACATCGGAACAGGTATTTAGAACTTATGTTGACCACCCTGAATATAAATACGCTTTTTTAGACATCACGAAGGGGTTTCACGGAGAGATAACTACAATTACTCGGACTCACGATAGGAGGCTACCAATGGCAACACAAAAAACCAAAGTATCAACCCATGAATCCATGGAGAACAAATACGGGGATGACGTGGAGCACAATCACGATAAAGATCATCTGGAATATCGCGAGCATGAACCGAGTCATGGACACCATCTGCATGGTGGCGTTAATTCACACAAAGGTACGCATCACCATCACCGAACCACACACCATCACCACCACTACTATGGCCCTGTTACCATCGTGATGGGCCCTGACGATGAAGACGACGAGTAAAACCCGTTTTGTGGGGCACGTAATGCTGCCTCTTATTTAACTTTATTATCGCAATATCGTCGTTCTCCAGATAGCTGTTGACCAAAGCCCGTACCTGTCGGGCTTTTCTCTCATTTCTGACAACATGTGCAACTTAGTGCCAACCCCCGAATTTAAAGGCTTACAGGCGACTATGCTTATCCCAGTTTTAATGGCGTGATAGGTATGACGATGAGAGATGAACAAGAGAATATCCTGTTCCACTTTTTTGATGTTCTAGCCAATATGATATGGCAGATCTATTGGCCGTTGGCATTTGGTTTAATGCTGTCTTCATTCGTTCGGCACTTGTTGCCTGTCAGCACAGTCGCAAAACACTTAGGCCAAACCAATATGAAAAGCCTAAGCTTCGCCACGCTCTTGGGTGTCATGTCTTCATCATGCTCTTACGCTGCAGCCTCCCTTTCTCACACCCTGTTGACCAAAAAAGCGACGCTTGCCAATGCCATCGCCTTTCTCGTCTCGAGCACCAATTTAATTCTTGAGATGTTCATCGTCCTCGTCGCCTTGTTGGGCTGGACCTTTTTGTGGGGAGAGGTACTCGGAGGGCTTATTCTGATCATGACGGTGGCGATCCTGTTCCATCACTTCTACCCCAAAGATGTCGAACGCTCATTGCGTGACAAACTCGATGCGGAACAATCACAGAACAATGTAAAAGACAGTGATTGCGGTATGGACATGTCATCCATGAAGCATGAAGACAGCGATTGCGGCATGGACATGTCTTCCATGAAGCATGAAGACAGCGATTGCGGCATGGACATGTCTTCCATGAAGCATGAAGACAGCGATTGCGGCATGGACATGTCTTCCATGAAGCATGAAGACAATGACTGCGGCATGGACATGTCCTCCATGAAGCATGAAGACAGTGACTGCGGCATGGACATGTCTTCCATGAAGCATGAAGACAGCGATTGCGGCATGGACATGTCTTCCATGAAGCATGAAGACAATGACTGCGGCATGGACATGTCCTCCATGAAGCATGAAGACAGTGACTGCGGCATGGACATGTCTTCCATGAAGCATAACGACGAAAAAGGCTCAGCAAAGGTGTTCCCCTCCGCCACGATGAAGAAGATCACGTCTTCGGCCAGTTTCTTCCAAATGGATCTTGCCATGATCGGCAAAGAGATAGCTATTGGTGTCCTTGTATCATCGCTCTTGATCAGTCTTGTTCCCCTTGAGGGGTGGCGCATCTTGTTCATCAGCGACAGTGTTGGACTTCCCACTTGGCTGCATTCATTGCTCGATGTTGTTATCGGTATTTTCGTCGCCATGATTGCCTACGTATGCTCAGTCGGAAATCTGTTGTTGGCTGCAGCTCTCTGGCATGGAGGCATCTCCTTCGGCGGGGTCATTGGCTTTATTCTTGCGGATGTGCTGACAATCCCCATGATACGCGTCTACCAAAAATACTACGGCACACGGCCCACCAAATGGATTGTCGGCTTGCTGTTCCTTTCAATCCTCTTTACCGGTTTGTGCGTAGACGCGATTTTCAACGGGCTGGATATCACAACGCAATCTCAGAATTTGCGGCCTCTTATCCAAGATGGCTTTGGTTGGAACACCACCACAGTCATGAACCTGATCTTTATACCGTTATCGGTTTGGTTTTATCGCGTGGGTAAGAAAGCCAATGCTGGAATGGGAATGGCGATGTAAGCCAAAAAGCAAACAGCGAGTGTGTTCCACTGAAACACACTCGCTGAATCACGCTGTTGATGGCGCGCATAACACGAGTAAAGAGGCTTTACCCGAGTTACTTCAGCGAATCCAATAAAGTATTCGCGGCTAATTTTCCTAGTGCATCAGCGGCAAGTGGGCTCGCCCCTGTAATTAACTGACGATCAATACACACAGTGTTGTCGGATTTTGAGTTCATCAGTGTCACACCAAGGCTTTCAAGTTTTTTACTCAACCCCCAAAGCATTTTACCTGGCAAGTAGCCCACTTTTGGCGTGACATCATCCACGGAATCGGGGAACACGGCCATCTTGTAACCCGCATAAAGGAACTCATTTCCCTCTAACGAGGTTGCAAGCAACGCACCTGGACCATGACAAAGCGTGACAGTGAACAAACCATTGTCGTTAGCCCAATGCAGCACTTTCCCCACATTAACGTCTTCTGGAATACCTAGCATTGCACCGTGCCCACCAGGAATGAAGACCGCTGCATACGCATCGCTCTCACTGAGCGACGTATTCACGAAGTCTTCCAATGAGCCGGGTTGTTCAAAGCGAGATTTGTACTCGTTGAAAAAGGCGATGACATTGTCGTCTTTGTTTGGAAACGCCCACATTTCAAAGACTACTGGCTTTCCAGTTGGCGTGACGATATCAAAATCAAAGCCTGCATTTTTCAAGTGCAGCATCGGCAACAAAGCTTCTACGGGGTGATTTCCCGTGGAGAATTGCTTGCCGTTTTGCATTTCCATGTTCTTTTGTTCGGTGAAAATCACCAACACTTTAGAGCGATTACCGACGTAAGGGGTATACGCGACCGCCTTATAATCTGTTTTATCTGACGTGGCTAACTTCAACGCCAATTTCGACGGTGAATACGATCCATCAGACTCGCGTTTAGGGGCAAGACCAAACAATTTTTTCAACATATCTCAATATCCTTATAAACACAGAGTTAAAAGGGGCAAGAAATCCCCTTTTTCGCCACTACGCAGAAACGTTAATAATGATCTTACCTTGTGCTCGACCTGTTTCGCTGCGCGCGTGGGCTTCTGCAACTTGGTCTAACGCGAATTCGCTATCAATGTTCACCGTCAGTTTGCCCGCATCAGCAAGCGCGGCAAGTGCTTCCAATTGCTCACGATTTGGCAAAACAAAGCAGAATGAGGCATTTACCCCGAACGTCGCCGCCATGTCCTCTTCTGGCGTCTTCGCAATCGAGACTAAACGACCGCCTTTTTTCAGCGTTTTGAAACTGCGGTCTTGCGTGTCACCACCAATGGTGTCAAACACAACATCCAGATCTTCAAGTGCAGTGAAATCGTCTTCACGGTAGTCAATGACATGATCAGCGCCAAGGCTCAGCACAAGCTCAGTGTTACGTGAAGATGTCGTGGTGTATACCGTTGCACCGCGTAGTTTCGCCAGTTGAATAGCAAACTGACCCACAGCACCAGAACCACCATGAATAAGAACACGCTCGCCTTCTTGCAGTTGAACGTATTGATTCAATGCCTGCCATGCTGTGAGCGCAGCAAGTGGCACACCAGCAGCTTGTTGCCAGCTAAGTGATTCAGGTTTGATCGCCACCTCGTTTGCAGAAACAGCAATGTACTCAGCATAACTGCCGTTGTTCGCGATTTCTGGGCGGCTGTAAACAGCATCACCCACGGCGAGACTTGTCACATTGTCACCAATGGCAACCACTTCGCCAGACACATCCCAACCCAGGGTTAAAGGCAATGTATGGTTGAGCAATGGCTGTAGGTAACCTTCACGGATTTTCCAATCCACGGGGTTCACTGACGCCGCACGTACCTTGATGAGTACTTCGTCGGCTTTGGGCGTTGGAATGTCAATCGTGTTCAACGCAAGCACGTCTCGACCACCAAAATCGCTGATCTGCACAGCTTTCATCACATTGCTCATCATTTATCTCCTTTGAGTTGGTATGCAATACCCAAACAGCTGACCGCCTTTGAGTATCAATATGAGCAAATCGTAACCTTTCTTTATCCGCTTGATTAGCCATGAAACCATCACTATATTGTTTATAAATTGGAAACAATTAGGCTAAAAATGACACTTAAAAATGAAAATATGCAGGAATTGATTCTTTTTTCCCATATAAACCGACAGGGAAGTTTATCGGCCGCCGCACAGCTATTGGGGATCAGTCGTTCGTCTGTGAGTAAACAGCTCGCCGCATTGGAAAAGAAGATTGGTTCACGCCTCTTTAATCGTACAACTCGCAAAATAGTGCTCACAGATGTCGGACGAAAGGTGCTGCAAGAAGCACACAATGTTGAGTTGGCGCTCCAACGCATCGAGCACATCAGTGAAGATTCGCGTTCCGTCGTGGCAGGAGAATTGAAGGTCTCCTGTCCTGCCGCGCAAGGACGTATTCACATTGCCCCGTTAATGACAGAGTTCCTCAAACGCTATCCGAACGTCTCCATTAACTTGCAATTGGAAGACCGCTTCGTCGATATGGTTGCCGAGAACATTGATGTGTCGATTCGCGTGGGATATTTACCCGATTCGACCCTGATTGCGCGAAAGCTAGGTGATGTGTCATGGGTACTCTGTGCCAGCCCCACCTACTTAGAAACAGCCCCGCCACTTAACAAGCCATCAGACCTTCTCAATCATCCTTGTCTCTATTACCGCAGTAACAAAGTCACCATGAACACGTGGTCATTCATCGGCAAAGACAGTGAAGAAGACGTTACGGTATCAGGCCCTTTTTCCGTCAATGATCCGGGTGTGCTGGTTTCGGCAGCCGTGGATCACGCCGGTGTGCTGTTGCTCGACAAAGGGTTATTGGGGAACACCATTGAGGAAGGAAAACTGGTGCCATTACTGGAAGCGTATCAGGTAGCCGGTGGCCTTCCGACCTATGTGGTTTACCCTGAACGAGAATTTATCCCGGCAAAAACGAGGGCCTTGGTCGATTTCTTGTTGGAAAAAGCCCCAACCACGTTTCACCGCTAAATACCTTGACCGATAAATATTAAAAAAGCCGCGGCACTCCGCTCCTAAGAACGGAATGCCACGGCTTTCTTTAATTTTTGAGCGTTAACGCTTACGCATTGCCTGTTGGCGCTGGGCGTTGTGGACGACGTTGAGCAGGCTTCGCATTGCCACCGCCTGAACGTCCGTTACCGCCATTGCGCGTTGCACTGTTGGTGCGGTTAGAACCGTTGCTACGATGACTCCCGTCTCCGCGCGCTGATTGACCACCTTCAGATTGACCTTGTGTAGGACGACGGCGTTGGCCTTCACCTTGGCGATTTCCGCCTTGCGCACCGCCCTCTTTATTTTGACCACCGAAGCGACGTGGGTTCTTGCCTGCTGGCTTATGACCACGTGCATTCTCGCCAGCGCGCTGGCCGTCAGAATTGCCGTTTTTCGCGCCTCTTGGTTTCTTGGGTTTGATTGGACGTGTATCCAATCGTGACGCTGGCAAAGGATTGCTAGGCTTCAAGCCTTGCATTTCAACACGTGGTAACACTTTTTGAATCAAGCGTTCGATGCCGAATAGCTCTGCGGCTTCGTCAGCACACACCAAAGATATCGCTTTACCAGTTTCACCAGCACGGCCAGTGCGGCCAATACGGTGAACATAATCTTCAGACACATTCGGCAAATCGAAGTTAACCACTTGTGGAAGCTGAGGAATATCGATACCACGCGCAGCAATGTCAGTCGCAACCAATACGCGCACGTCACCTGATTTGAAATCTGCCAGTGCTTTGGTACGCGCACCTTGGCTCTTGTTACCGTGAATGGGTGCAGCGGTAATGCCTTGGTCGTTCAGGTAATGGGCCAGTTTGTTTGCACCGTGCTTAGTACGGCTAAATACCAGCACCTGACGCCAATTGCCTTCTTTGATAAGACGTACCAGCATTTGTGGTTTTTGGCGCTTATCGACCGGGTAAATGCTCTGCTCAACGGTTTGCGCCGTTGAGTTGCGAGGCGTCACTGAAATCTCAACAGGGTTGTTCACCAAGCCTTTCGCCAGTTCACGGATCTCATCAGAAAACGTCGCTGAGAACAGCAAGTTTTGGCGTTGCTTTGGCAACAGCGCAAGGACTTTGCGGATGTCGCGAATGAAGCCCATGTCGAGCATGCGGTCAGCTTCATCCAATACCAACACTTCAAGCTGTGAAAATTTCACTGCATTTTGGTTGTACAAATCAATCAGACGACCCGGCGTTGCCACCAAAATGTCGCACCCTTTGCGAAGGCGCAAAAGCTGAGGGTTGATTTTCACACCACCAAACACAACGTAAGAGCTCACGTTCAAGTGACGGCTGTATTTAACAACGTTGTCATTGATTTGAGCAGCAAGCTCACGCGTCGGCGTTAGAATTAGCGCACGAACGTGGTTGCTTTTAGCACGCGGACCAGCACTTAAACGCTCAAGAATTGGCAACGTAAAACCGGCTGTTTTCCCTGTCCCCGTTTGGGCTGCAGCCATAACATCTTGACCTTCAAGAACAGCAGGGATCGCTTGTGCTTGGATCGGTGACGGTGTGTCATAACCCTGTTCTTCAATGGCTTTGAGGATTGGTGCAGATAGACCTAACGAGGTGAAACCCATAAATTTGATTCTCTGTAAAATATCGAATATTTCTGGCGAGATAAGCTTGCTGTTTTCAGCGTCGATAAACAGGACATACGAAAGCACTTGGCTTTTTTCGTATGCATGTAACCTTGAATCGAATGCTTGGAAACGTGTCGCCAGCTGCGTCTTGTTTCCAAGCAGCAGAAATGAAAAAGCCCGCGCGCTCTTTGTTCTAAGAGCAGGCGGGCTATTTCGAATGTGGCGGAGAGATAGGGATTTGAACCCTAGGTGCGCTATAAACGCACGCCGGTTTTCAAGACCGGTGCTTTCAACCACTCAGCCATCTCTCCGTAAGTGGTGCGCATAATAATGGGCTGATGACATGCTGTAAAGGGTTAATTTCATCAAAATGCGTTAAGTGCGGAGTTTTTGAACAGTTCGCGCCAATTCTACCCGTCTGGCCTGATTTGCAGATACTGACATGCTCATTTTGTGCTCCGCCCGGCGCAAGCTAGCCGTTAATTGCTCACTTTTCTGTCTCAGATACTACACTTTCGAAAAAAGCCTTGTGTTATTAGTGCGTTTTGAATTCATTAGGGATGGGATTCTCGAAGAAACAATGCTCCATGCGTTGTCACGAGTCTTTGCGTTACCCCGAGTGGATGTGAGCGTGGGTTTGTAATGAGAGACGACGAGAGAACCATAATGAAAACTTCAGATTTGTTTGTAAAAGCGCTCGAAAATGAAGGTGTTGAATACATCTATGGTATCCCGGGTGAAGAAAACCTCGATTTTCTCAACTCGCTAAAAGATTCCCCGATCGAACTTATCCTTACACGGCACGAACAAGCCGCAGGTTTCATGGCTGCCACCTACGGCAGGCTTACAGGTAAGCCCGGTGTGTGTTTATCTACCCTGGGCCCTGGCGCAACGAACTTTGTTACCGCTGCCGCATATGCCCAGTTAGGCGCGATGCCCATGGTGATGTTGGGCGGTCAAAAGCCCATTCGTAAAAGTAAGCAGGGGCGATTCCAGATCGTCGATGTCGTTAATCTCATGAAGCCCATCACCAAATACTCCGAACAAGTCGTGGATGGAAACAACGTGCCCGCCATGGTGCGCGAGTGTTTCCGCCTGTGTTCAGAAGAACGCCCTGGGGCAGGATATTTGGAGTTGCCTGAAGACATTGCAGATGAAGATTCCGCCGCGACCATTTTTGATACCGTTCACCACCGCCGCCCTGACGCGAACATGCAAAGCATCGAGCAAGCGGCGGAAATGATTAAGAACGCGAAAATGCCGCTACTTCTCATCGGTGCAGGGGCAAACCGTAAACGCTCAAGTCAGGCACTCAAAGATTTCATCGATAAAACCGGCATCTACTTCTTTAATACCCAAATGGGTAAAGGCGTGGTGGATGAACGTCACGAGCGATTCATTGGTACAGCCGCCCTTTCAAGCCACGATTTCTTACACTGTGCCATCGAGAAAGCCGACCTCATTATTAATGTGGGGCACGACGTTATCGAGAAACCGCCGTTCTTTATGGAAAAAGGCGGGACGAAAGTCATTCACGTGAACTTCTTTGCGGCAAGAACCGATGAAGTGTATTTCCCCCAATTGAACGTCGTGGGCGATATCTGCTCATCCGTGAACCGCCTAACGAAAGAAGTTGGCAAACTGAAACAAGATTTAAGCTTCTTTCAACGCGTGAAAGAAAACGTCGACCAACGTACCACCAAATATTTCGAAGACCGCCGCTTTCCAATGCTACCCCAGCGCTTGGTGAAGATTCTGCGTGACCAACTCGACGGTGAAGACATTGTCACGCTGGATAACGGGGTCTACAAAATTTGGTTTGCCCGTAACTACCTGTGTTACTCCAACAACACCCTGCTTCTCGATAACGCACTTGCCACCATGGGCGCAGGTTTACCGTCAGCCATGGCAGCAAAACAGCTTAATCCGGATAAAAAAGTGGTGTCCGTTAATGGTGATGGCGGCTTTTTGATGAACTCACAAGAACTCGAAACCGCCGTGCGCATGGGCTTGGATTTGGTGGTTATTATCCTGAATGACAGCGCCTACGGCATGATCAAATGGAAACAAGAAGGCATGAACTTTGAGGATTACGGCCTCGATTTCAATAACCCCGACCTTGTGAAATATGCCAACAGCTTTGGTGCAATCGGTCACCGACCTGATAGCCATGACGAATTTCAGTCCATTTTGAAACATGCATTGAACTCGAAAGGCGTACATTTGATTGATCTCCCAGTCGATTACTCACTTAACCACTCCATTCTTAATGTATTGATTAAGGAAAGTGAGGGCATTAAATAGAAAGGAAAAGACCATGACGGAACTGAGTGTCTATCGCCCGTTTGATAACGGGCTGATAAAGACAATACCGATGCAGAGCGCCAGCGATGTCGACGCGGCAATTGCTAGCGCCCATGCATTGTTCTTGGATCGGCAGGCGTGGTTGCCTGCCCACCAGCGCATCGAGATTCTGGAAAAGACCATCAGCATCATGTCTGATCAGGTCGAAGCCTTAACGTTGATGGCGGCAGAAGAAGGTGGGAAGCCTTACATCGATTCAAAAGTCGAAGTGCTTCGCGCGATAAATGGCGTCAAACTTGCGATTGAACACATTGCGCAAATCAAAGGCGAGCAAATCCCGATGGGGCAAACCGCGGCGTCAGTGAACCGCCTTGCGTTTACTATCCGCGAGCCCATTGGCGTGGTGTCTTCCATCAGCGCCTTTAACCACCCACTGAATCTTATCGTTCACCAAGTCATTCCAGCCATTGCTGTTGGGTGTCCTGTGTTGATAAAACCCGCAATGACAACGCCCTTGTCGTGTCTACGCCTTGTGGAAATTTTGCACGAAGCAGGGTTACCGAAAGGTTGGTGTCAGGCGTTAGTCACGGACAACGACGCGGCCAGCAAGTTGGTGTCAGACCCACGCATTAATTTCCTTTCCTTTATTGGTTCCGCCAATGTCGGATGGATGTTGCGCTCGCAGCTAGCGCCCGGTACGCGTTGCGCCCTCGAGCATGGTGGCGCCGCGCCCGTTATTGTCGATAACAGCGCCAATCTTGATGAGGTTGTACCTAGCCTCGCCAAAGGGGGGTTCTACCACGCAGGCCAAGTGTGTGTATCAGTACAACGTGTGTATGCGCAGCAAGGCTTCTGCCGAGAATTGGCCGTGCGTATCGCCGAAGCCGGGGATCAAATGAAGGTGGGCGATCCGCTCGACCCTTCAACAGAAGTCGGCCCGCTCATTCTGCCGCGCGAAGTTGATCGCGTTGAAGAATGGGTGAATGAAGCTGTGGCTGCAGGTGCGGAATTAATCAGTGGTGGCAAACGTCTTTCAGACAGTTGTTATGCACCGACAGTGCTGTTAAATCCGCCTGACGATGTGCGTGTTTCACAGAATGAAATCTTTGGCCCTGTGATTTGCGTGTACTCCTATGTCGAGAAAAGCGATGCAATAAAACGGGCAAATGCGCTCCCTTATGCATTCCAAGCATCGGTTTTCACGAATGATTTGGAAGATGCGCTATCGCTGACACAGCAATTAAATGCTACCGCTGTGATGGTCAATGACCACACTGCGTTTCGTGTCGATTGGATGCCATTTGGTGGACGCGATGCATCAGGCGTTGGCCTTGGTGGTATTCAATATTCAATGCATGAAATGACCAGAGACAAAATGCTGGTCTTCAAGAGCCCCAGTTTGTAGTCGAGGCTATCGTTCGAGCAGGGTCACAGACGGTGAACCTGCTCGGGCGAGAGAACAATAAAAAATACGGTTTTCTAAAAACCAATGGCTACAAATTAGGGCGCTAAAGATGTCAGTTTCACTTTCCCAAAATCGTTGTCAGTTTGCGAAATTACTAGCTCCCAATGCAGACAATAGCCATAACCATATGATTTTAAATTACATTAAATTATTGGCATAGTTTTCGCTTTAGACATATATCTATACAGGGGAGGTAGGAAATCATGCAAATTGAACATATTCAACAACCCGACGACTCACTCACTCTCGTCATTTGTGGTGACATGGATGCTCAAGGTTGCAGCGAAATTCAACCTGAGCTGGATGAGCTCGTCAACAATGAAATTCTGAAAGACATTACACTCGATCTCCATAACGTCGACTTCCTCGATAGCTCGGGCATCGGTGCCATTGTTTTCCTCTTCAAACGATTAAAGGCAAAAGGCAAGGTGCTTTCGCTCATACAGGTGCACGGTCAGCCAATGGAAATTATCCAATTGCTGCGCATCAACAGCGCGATCTCTGTTAAGCCTGCTTCAACCGTTAGTTAATTCGTTGTCCCCGTCTTCTGTGCTGCCTGATTGCGCGCAGAAAATACAAGACGGACTTTTCAACGCAAGAAGGAGGCGAGTCATGCGCACGCTATTTTCTCTGATTCTGCCCATTGTTGTTCTTTCTGGCTGTTCGGCGTTTCCTGACCACGGCCAGGGTGGTATGGCAGAGCACAACTATTCGTCGTTAACGCCCGTGATGGCTGATGAGCCTTTAGGCCCCGAGCATGGCCTACGTTTTGAATGGGAACTCACGTCACGTCACCTCGACATCCTTGTTTTAGAAGGCGCGGAACTGTGTTTTCCAGCGACCGTAGTTCAAGCCCGCCGAATGCAAGACCGCATCGTTCGAGAGCTACAAGGGGGGCTCGAATTCGATGCTGCCAATGATTTAATCATTCAACGCGCAACGTTAGAGCGACTCGAAAAGCAACTTGATGCCGTTCGCGGAAGTAAAGCCTGTATCCCACCTGGGTCCATTGGTTTTCAATCTGCAGCGGAGCTCGCCGCCCAGATATACGGTTTGCTGAATGCCGACAATCAGTTTTCCTTTAACTCCTCAGAAGTGAACCCTAAATACATGGGGCGTTTAGCAGAAGCCGCGACCCTACTGCGCGATGTTACCCAATACGATTTGCACATTACTGGCCATGCAGATTCCGTCGGTAATGACGCACAAAACAAAGCCTTGTCTCTCGCGCGTGCGAATCAAGTGAAGCGTTATTTACAGATTTTTGGTATCGCGCCTTCACGCTTAACCGTTGACGCTGTTGGCGCAACGGACCCGCTCTTTGAAGGCAATCAACCCGAAGTTCGCCTCACCAATCGTCGCGTTTCCATCGAATTGGTCGAAGCTGACGTTAAGAGAAAAATGAGTGCTGGAGGTCTATGATGAAAAAGATCATCTTACTCCTCATCCTCGTCACACACGCTATGGGGTTTGCCCTCACCGCGCATGCCGAAGAGTATCGGGCACAGATTGGCGATCAAATCGCCATCATGCTGCCGGGCGAGGTCACCTTAAACAAAGAATTCCAAATCGACCGTCAGGGACGCTTAACCCTCCCCGAGGTCGGTATGGTTCAAGCATTGGGGAAAACCGAATCAGAACTGTCTGAGGCCGTGAAAGAGACCCTGTCTTCAGTCTTTCGTGACCTTTCCTCCTTGCAAGTGTTTGTGAGTAAACGCCAGCTTCTTGTTACCATCCAAGGCTATGTCGAAGAGCCTGGCGAATTTACGCTAAAACAAAATGCCTCGATTCAGATGGCACTTTATGCAGCTGGCGGTCTTCGTACAGGGGCACAGCTCGACAGATTCCAACTGCGCCGGAATGGCGAGGTGATCACCTTCGATTATAAGAAATTCCTTGATACTGGCGACGACACTTTACTGCCCACCTTAAACTCGCTAGATACCCTTTTCATTCCTGCCTCACCCATGATTGGGAACGTTGAACAAAACTTTGACCCCGCGGCATTGGCCGATTCTGGTGATGCGGCGGAAGACAGAAAAGCCATTAAGGTCTTTGGTGAAGTGATTCGCCCCGGCAGTTTCTCTGCCAAAGAAGAAAACAACCTTGTGGATTTATTGATGCGCGCTGGCGGTGTTACCCGCTATGCCGCGGTCGAGCAAATTCGCGTTATTTCTTCCAATGAGCCACGCACCTTCAACTTGAAGCAATACCTCGACAGCGGTGATGAATCCTTGTTACCGAACATCGTTGCAGGCTCAACCATCTTCGTACCTAAACAAGAAGAAGAAATCAAAACAGGCTCAAACACCGTTTATGTGATGGGGGAAGTTGCCAAACCCGGCGCGTATGAAGGCAAAGACGACGCCACCTTTATTGATATTCTCGCGAATGCTGGCGGCCCTACCCGCTTTGCTGAAAGCCGCCAAATTCGCGTAATCAAAGCCGATGGCTCCACGGTCCCCTTCGACTTGAATTTGTTTACTGAAGGGAAGATGGCTGGAGGACCACCAAAAGTCGAACCCGGCGATGCGATTTTTGTGCCCGAGAAACTCGATTTGAACGAAAAGTCATGGCTAAAAGTCCAGCCTGACCGTGCGGTGCGCATTATCGGTGAAGTGTTGCGCCCTAGCCGCATCGAATGGTCTGATGAAATGTCTCTGCTCGATATACTCGCGCATGTTGGCGGCCCAACGAGCCGTGCTGATACCAGTCAGATTGAGGTCGTCACCCCCGTCTCTGCGACGCGCTCAAAATCTCACACCTTCAACCTCGATGTGTTCCTCAAGGAAGGCCGACCCGATTCAGAATTGCCGCCTGTCAGAGCCGGCACAACCATACGTGTTCACGATTTACCGGATGATCCTGTCGATAACAAATCCAAATGGATCCGCCAAAGTTCAGAAAGCTCGATTTATGTGTTTGGTCAAGTGGGTGCGCCTGGGCGCTACCGTTTCACCAATGAAATGCACTTTCTCGATATTCTTTCTGCTGCAGACGGCCCAACGGCCAGCGCTGACTTACACAACATTCGCGTCACCCATTTAGACGGTAAACACGCCCGAGTCAGTAAGCTTAACCTCGCTTTATTCTTTGAAACTGGCGATTCCACCCTGCTACCCGAAGTAAAAATGGGCGACACCATTTACATTCCAGAGAAAAACCGTAACTGGCTCGATAAACCGAAAGAAGAAACAATTCGCGTGCTCGGGGCAATAAACCGACCAGGGCGCTACACCTTTGACGACCACATGACGATCCTCGATTTGCTCGCAGAGGCGGGTGGCCCGAGCGCCAATGCCTACATCGAGAAAATCACCGTCGTGAACATGTCTTGCTGTCGTGACCAAGCGCGCACATTCGATTTGTCAGAATTCAGCCGTACTGCGCGTTTCCAAGATCTTCCTGTATTGCGAGTGGGCGACACGGTTTATGTCCCTTCAAAAGAAGAAAGTACGGCAGAAAAAATTCGCCAAGGGATCACCGATATCTTCCAGATCGCCGGTATCGCAGCACTGATAGGTATACTCTAATGAATATTCCTCCGCTCAATCTCGAAGTCGAACGCATATATTTTCAGGTTATTCGTAACGACTATAAAACCCTCGCTTTTGCTTCCACAGAGTCAGGGGAAGGCGTCACCTCTCTTGCAACGGCGATTGCTCAACGCTCCTTGCTAGCCGGGAAATCCACCTTGGTGGTTGATCTCAATCTTTACCATCCCAGTCTTGAAAGTCAGGGCATGACGACGGTGAAAAGTGAGCGAGGCTTGCTACCCAACCCAGAGTTGGTTGGCGTCGCAGGTGAGCACGCCTATTTTACTGGCATCATCGCACCTTCTAAACGCGAGACCATCATGGAGCTGCGACGTCCCGGTTCGCTCGAAGCCTATTTGGAAGAATGGCATAAAGACTATGACCTGGTGATTTTTGACACTTCTCCCATGTCACGTCTGAATGCCAACAATATCCCACCAGAACGTGTCGCTGCTGCAGCTGATGGCACTATCTTTGTGGTGATGGCAGGTCAAACAACCACTGCGATGGCCGCTGAATCGGTCAAAAAACTCAACGATGCAGGCGCACACATTTTAGGCAGCGTGATTAATGATAAGAATAACCCTTCTTTGAAGGTCGAGATTCTTCGCGAAATTGGTCGCATAAAAAACCGCTTACCCAAGCTCGCAGGAAAGCTGAGAAAAATGGTGTTGAGTAGCCACCTTTTATCTTTGGAGATCTAGTTCATGGTATCTGTTGTCCACCACGAATGCCGTCCAGCCTCTTTGAAATCCGTGAGCCAAGCAAGAAAGCTGGTCGCTGATACACTAAAACAACGCGGCGTGTCTGATCATCTATCAAACAAGATACAGCTCTGTTTGTCTGAAGCGGGGGCAAACCTCGTTAACCACACTAGCCCACAGCCCACGTTTATCTTGGTCCAATTAGAATGCTCTGACTCTGGCTGGGTCTTGCATTTGAGCGACGACGGGCAAAGTTGGAACCCAACACTCACTAATCGCGTACAAACGCTGGATACTTTTGAAGAAAAAGAGGGTGGACGCGGTTTGGCGTTAATTCATAGCCTGACCGATGACATGGCGTACAAAGTCAGGGACATGATTGACACCAACACCCTGTCGTTGACTTGGCACATTGAGAAAAAAATATCCAAACCCAGCATTTTTATCGTCGACGACGACGTCTGCCAACGTCGTTTATACAGCGCTTATTTGTCAGAGAGTTACCAAGTCATTGAGGCTGAAAGTGGAGAAGCGGCTCTCAACATCTTGTTAAAGCAAGATGTTGACCTCGTTATTTCCGATATACGCATGCCCGGCATGGACGGGTTAAGTCTCAAAAGGGCTCTCCATCAGCAAACCAATACCCTACTCACACCTTTTATCTTCCTCACCTATGCCGATAACCCTGAAACCCGTGAAAGCGCGCTTGGTTTAGGCATTGATGATTATATGGTGAAACCTGTCAGCAAATCGTCACTGATGCAGAGTGTAAAGCGGGTGCTTAACCGTTCAGACCAAATCTATCGACAACTTACTGACCGTGTAAACAAACGGATTACCGACGCATTAACCCCGTCATTACCGCACAAAGCACACGGCTGGGAAATGGCCGTAGTGAGTCGCAATACCGGCATAGGCGGCGGTGATCTGGTTTTACATCGCGATACCGACAAGCACCTGATGCTCAATTTGGTTGATGTCATGGGTCATGACGTTGCCGCCAAGTTCTTCTCGTATGCGTTTGGCGGCTACCTGCGTGGTTTGATGTATCACATCGATGACCAAAATGACCCTTGCGCCACGCTGTTAAGCCGCTTGTCAGACAGCGCACTTGAAGATGGCTTGTTATCACAGGTGATCCTGACGTGTTGTTCCGTTGCTATGTCGAACGGCGGTAAGATCGATATCGCCACCGCCGGGCACCCTGCGCCGTTTTTGATTTCTCCCTCTGGCACGAAAGAAGTCAGCGTCGGCGGTATTCTCCCGGGCGTATTATATGGCGCCAGTTATGACACAGTGTCGATTGTTCTAAACCCCAACGAGCGACTTGCTCTCTACACCGATGGATTATTTGAATCCGCAGAAGATGATGAAGCACGTAAGGTGCTTGAAAAGGCCGTGATTAAGGCACTACATGACACGCAATCACTGCCGTTGGACGAAGCAGCAAACGAGGTAATGCGAGTGTTTGATGATATCGGTGAACAAAGCAAAGATGACGCGACCTTGGTGATGTTACAACGGGCAGCCGACGGATAACGCGTACAAAAACACTCGCACACCATGTGTTTCTTGTCACATCCGCGAATCACCACCGTTTGAGATCGTTGCGTCATCCATCTTCAACCAAACATCTGTACTAAACTCAAAGTCATACACCGTCTTATAACTAAAACCACTGTCTCACTAATTTATCCAACCAGGTGGGTGCGCTTTGAATATTAGGCTAAAAGCCGTTTTTGCCACGATGATCATTTTTACCGTGGTGCTCGTTTTGTTCATCAGCTATGCATTTCAATACTTGTCGCAGGCAAGGGAAACAGAGCTGGCTTATCGCTCGAATGAAGTGGCAGAGCTTGTCGCATTCGCTGTTGAAGTGCCGATGGAAGAAAACGACCTCAATACCATACACCTGCAGGCTGAGCGCTTTATCCAGCACTCAGGCCTCGCCTTTCTTACCATTGAGCGTGATGGTCGTGTTCTGGCTCACACTCAGCGAGCTGACACACAAATGAATGATGTCACTATCGCTAAATACCCCATAGGGTCCCCCAACAATCCATCTGGTGAAGTCATCATTGGTTTCAGGAATCACCACTCCGATGCGGTGGCCTCCCCTATTGGTCAATTTCTGATTTGGAGTTCATCTGGCATCGGATTACTTGCCATTGCCACCATGTATATCATGATGCTCGCGGTGACACGCCCACTGAGAAAACTCCAAAAGCTCAGCAAAAAAGACAGCGACCCGTCGTCATTCAATATGTTCTTTCAAGATGAAATTGAAGCCACGGTCGACATGGTGAATACCATGCAGAAAAAGCTCGATAAGAGCTACCAGCAGCTTCAAAACTCCATTCGGGACCAGAAATACTCTTACGTCGAAGCGCAGCAAATCGAAGAGAAGAACGTCGCGATCTACAACGCATCATTGGACGCAATTGTGGTCGCAAACGATCAAGATATCATCATTGAATTCAACGCCATTGCGGAGCAACTGTTCGGCTGGGAGAGAGATGAAGTGGTTGGGCGACGCCTTGGCGATACCCTTATCCCCCCAGCATTGCGTGAAGCACATATTAAAGGGATGCAGCACTTCCTTGCATCAGGCGAGGGCCCTGTACTTAACCAGCGCATTGAATTGCCCGCCGTTCGTAAGAGTGGTCGAGAGTTTCCCATTGAAATTTCTATCTCCCCAGCCAAAACCAAGCAGGGGTATATTTTTGTTTCTTACATGCGCGATATTACACAGCGCTTGAAAGACCAAACCGAGCTTAAAATCGCGGCGCACGCGTTTGAGTCATCAGAAGCGATGTTCATCTCGGATGCAAAGGGACACATCATCCGCACTAATCCTGCTTTCACGTCTATCACAGGCTTTCAAAGCGCAGAAGTGGAGGGTGAAAAACCACGCACCCTTTCTGCGAACCCAGAAGATATTCAGTTCCATAAGCAAATTTGGCGAACGTTAGTCGATTCAGGACGTTGGAATGGCGAGATTTCACTGCGTCATCGTGATGGCAACGAACTCCCTGTTCGAATGAGTATAACAGCGGTGCGCGATGAAGGTGACACCCTCACCCACTACGTGGCGCACTTCTTCGACCTTACCGAACAAAAGCACAATGAGCGTATTCTCCGCACCGCACAACACGAAGCAGAAGCCGCGAACGAATCGAAAAGCCGTTTCTTAGCCACCATGAGCCACGAGATCCGCACGCCAATGAACAGCGTCTTGGGTGTGCTCGGACTACTAAAAGAAACGCCACTCAATGCAAAACAGCTAGGCTTGGTTCAAACTGCACGCGAGTCCGGCGAGCTGTTGCTTGCGATCATCAACGATGTGCTAGATTTTTCTAAGATGGAAGCGGGCAAACTGACGCTTGAGAAGAATCCGTTTGATATTCTTGAATTACTCCACCAAACCCTCGACATTCTGCGTCCACAAGCAGCGAACAAAAACCTCAAGCTGAACGTCATTTTTGCTGACAACACGCCGCAATACCTCATCGGTGACGGCGACCGCATTCGTCAGATCGTGCTGAATCTGATGTCGAATGCCATTAAATACACGCAACAAGGCAGCATCACGGTCTCAATAAAATGTGCGCGTTTATACACCGATGCCTGCCAGCTTCAAATTGATGTGTCTGATACGGGACAAGGTATTGACCAAGGGCACATCGCGGAACTGTTTGACGAATTCACCA
Organism: Enterovibrio baiacu; assembly: GCF_004120195.1. Taxonomy (GTDB): domain Bacteria; phylum Pseudomonadota; class Gammaproteobacteria; order Enterobacterales; family Vibrionaceae; genus Enterovibrio; species Enterovibrio baiacui. The sequence goes on from NZ_SCHN01000006.1 coordinate 183,968, forward strand.
TGGCAGAAGACACCTACGACAGACGCCATGAAGGTAGTGGTCTTGGGCTTGCGATCTGTAAGCAGCTCGTCAATTTGATGAAAGGCAAAATCACGGTTGATAGCCAAAAAGACGTTGGCTCAACGTTCAGCCTAACACTAGAACTCAAACTTGCAGAACAAGAAGATTGTGCGCCGCTCAGCACGTCTACCCCTGCCCTTGGCAACGCCGCAGAAATCAGTCATTCCATGCGCATTTTGTTGGCAGAAGACAACCCTGCCAACCAAGTGGTACTGCGTACTATGCTCGAATTTTCAGGGCTTTCCGCGGACATAGTGATCAACGGTCAAGAAGCTGTGGATGCCGTCAGCAAAATCCCGTATGACATCATCTTCATGGATATTTCGATGCCAGAAATGGACGGCGTCGAGGCGACCCAACGCATCCGACAAATGGATTCACCCGCCAAAGACGTTATCATCGTCGCCCTCACTGCACACGCGATTCGAGGTGATAAAGAACACTTCTTAAATCAGGGTATGGATGATTTCGTATCAAAACCCGTCACGCGCCAATCCATTCTCGATTGTTTAGGTCGTTGGCAGAATCACGCATCACGCGCCGAGAATGAACGAGTCACCACAGAGAACCCAACCGCCTCTGCGGGCGAGAACGATGAAAGAGAAAATGCTCCTCGCAACGCAACGGGTAGCCCTCCACAGGATGAACTGGTTGATGAATCGACCTTGCAGCAATTGGTGGCTGATACCTCGGCGGAAGCTGCACCAAATCTCATCGCTTTTTACATAGAAGACGCAAAAACACGCGTCCTCAAATTGGTTGAAGCGGCGGAAAGTGAAGATTTCTACACCCTGGAATTTGAAGCGCATACGTTGGGAAGCAGCGCCGCAGCGCACGGGAATGCGGCGTTGTGCAAACTTTGTCGCAGCATTGAAGCCTCTTGCTTAGAGCAGGCCTTTGAAAAAGCACTCGAGACAGCGGCACAACTCGCGCCCACGGCGGAAGCATCATTCGACGCGCTGGACAAACGGTTGCAGCGTGGTTTAGCCATGAAGTAACCAGTTGATTTAAAAGCGCGATTATTGCGCTGGCACACTTGGTTTTTGACCAAATTGCCGTACACTTATTGCATATGATTTAATCAGACAGAATACCTTAACCCTCGAGCAATGGGGTCGGCCTAGGTAGACATCTCAAGGGACGCATGCACCATGAAGTCAAAATACCGAGTACTACTCATTGAAGATTCAAAGCCATTGGCGAATCTGTATATCCAGTATTTATCAGGTGAACCCATCGACTTAGTTTGTCTTGAAACAGGCCAACAGGCTCTGGATTACCTCGAGAAATCCACGCCCCACCTCATCATGCTTGATCTTAAATTGCCTGACATGTCCGGGCAGGAAGTGCTCCACTGGATCAAAACGCAAGGTCTTCCCTGCTCCGTTATCATTGTGACCAGTCACGGCTCTGTAAACACCGCAGTAGAGCTGATGCAACAAGGAGCAGATGATTTTCTCGAAAAACCAGTGAGTGCTGAACGCCTTAAAACCACGCTAAAAAACCAACTAGAGCACGTACGTTTGCAGCATCTCGTCGACGACATCAAAACCAGTTTCGAACGCAACACTTATCAAGGCTTTATCGGCGCAAGCCTTCCTATGCAGAACGTGTATCGAATTATCGATGCTGCTGCTCCCAGCAAAGCCACCGTCTTCATCACGGGTGAAAGCGGCACAGGTAAAGAAGTCTGCGCTGAAGCCATTCATGCCCAAAGCCCGCGTACAAAAGCACCTTTCATCGCCCTCAACTGCGGCGCGATTCCTCATGATTTGATGGAAAGCGAAATTTTCGGCCACGTCAAAGGTGCGTTCACCGGTGCCAGCAGTGAACGTAAAGGCGCAGCAGCACAAGCCGATGGAGGCACCCTGTTCCTTGATGAAATCTGCGAAATGGATTTAGAACTACAGAAAAAACTGCTGCGTTTTATCCAAACAGGTCGCTATCAAAAGGTAGGTGGTAGTAAAGAAGAAAGCGTGGACATTCGTTTTCTCTGTGCCACCAACAAAGATCCCTTACATGAAGTGGCTGCGGGTAAATTCAGGGAAGATTTGTATTACCGATTGCACGTCGTTCCCCTCGCCCTGCCGCCGCTTAGAGAACGTGGTGATGACATTCTTACCATTGCCACGAAATTCTTACGCACCTATGCCGAAGAAGAAGGTAAATCCTTCACGCAGTTTTCACCGGAAGCCGAAGTCGTGCTGCGCCATTACCCATGGCCTGGCAACGTCAGGCAGCTACAAAACGTGATTCGAAATGTGGTAGTGCTTCATGACGGCGATGCGGTGTCTATTAAGCAACTGCCACCACCACTGAATGAAACGCTCAGCGATCAAGAAATCCGATCTTTGGCACCCGCAACCTTTGTTGAACCCACGCCAGATGCGTCTGAATCGACCGCGCATGCCGCGCCCGTGGAAAGCTCGGACATTCGACCTTTGGAAGATGTTGAACGCGAAGCCATTCAACAAGCCATCGAGTTCTGTGGCGGGAATGTATTGAAAGCTGCGGTATTGCTGAAAGTCAGTCCCTCTACCCTGTATCGCAAGAAACAAGCTTGGGAAACCGACACAGATAACGCCTGACCGCAGCACAAACCGTTCAAAGCACTGTGTAACCTACACATAAAAACGCCGCGAAATCGCGGCGTTTTTATGTATGCTCACGCCAGATATCATCCGACAGACAATCGGGACTTATCGCTGTCCGTCAAATGACTCAGCAATGATCTCAAACCTTGTGTCACGCTGGTTGTGGCCACCAGCCCAAGCTCTTTTGTTGCGCGACACGGACTGCCTGTAGACGTTCGTATATCGCCTCGTCGAGGGGGCATATATTCAATGGCAACACGTGAACCTGTGATCGACATGAGGATGGTCGCTAACTGATTCACGGACATGGCCTCACCACGACACACATTGAACACATCGGGAGACACTGACACGTTTGTCATCGCTGCGCGAAGGAAACGCACCACATCACCGACATAGATAAAATCCCGCGTCTGTTCACCATCACCAAAAATGGTGAGTGCATGGCCTTCCAGCAGTTTGTCGGCAAAAATAGAAATTACACCGGAATACGGAGATTTAGGATCTTGACGAGGCCCAAACACGTTAAAAAAGCGCATGCCGGTCGTCGGCACACCATGCACCAGAGATGCCACTCTCGCATGTAACTCAGACCCCAGTTTGTCTGCGCCGTAGGCTGTGAGCGGTCGTACCGTTGAACGCTCAGATAATGGCAGTTCTGCATTGTCACCATAGACCGCCGCCGACGACGCATAGACAACCGGGGTTTTAGCCGCTCGCGCAGCGTCAAACACGCGGATCGTACTCGTGAGATTTATATTGTGCGTCTCAATCCATTCTTGATTAGAGCGTTGAACAGACGCGATGGCTGCTAAATGAAAACACCCATCAACGCCATCCATTGCATCATCAAGCACCCCAGGCATCGAAATGTCTGCCACGCGCAATTCACAATGACGAGGCACGTTGTCACGAGAACCCGTTGATAGATTATCGACGATGCGAACGTGGTGACCATCTGCCAAGAGAGATTCGACCAAATGTGATCCAATAAAACCGCAACCGCCTGTAACTAGATAACTTGCCATATCTGCCTCTACGAAAATAAGAGTGAGCTGATTCGTTCGATGCAAAGTGTTTGCCAAGTTACTTTCTTTCTCGTGACTTTTTGTTGCATCGCGGCCTTTTGCCTAGGTTTTACGCTATATGCAAACAAGGGCATTCTATTTTTGAGTTCACTGATCGAAAAATGAAAAGTAAGAAAACACGGTTTGTTGCGCGCAAAACCCCTCTTCAATTTGCTCAATCTGACATGCGGATTGAATGCCGACAAAACGTGTTTTTCGCAGAATGACTAAATTTGTTCATCAAAATGAGAATTTTCAGGTGTGGCCGTACACACCGCACGTGCCATGTCACTCACGGTTCTGACGCCCAATAGTCTTTCAACCTTTTAAGGACAATGCCTTATCAACTCACTCACACGTCATATGCCGAACTGGCACTAACTTTGCAGTTTTCAACGGCACTCGCGAGCCTCATCGAAGCGCTTTTCGAAAACACAGACCTTTTGCTCGCATTTATCGTGACTGTGGAGGGCAACATGAAAAAAAAAGTAAGTAACATTTGGATCGTTTTGGATAGTCGCGGGTTTGGGGGCATTGAATCCCATGTTGAACAACTCGCACTTGGTTTGAAAGCTGCCAACAATCAAGTCAGCATTGTGTTTCTTCAAAACTACGGCGAACACCCCCTCCAACGCAGACTCATGTTTTCAGGATTGGATTGCATCATGCTTGATGGACGCATTGCTTCTTTGTGGCAAGCGCTTAAAAAAGAAAAGCCCGATGTGATCCATACACACGGTTACAAAGCAGGGATTTTGGTGCGCCCGATTGCACGATTAATGAAAGTCCCTTGTGCCAGTACGTTTCACAGTGGCGAACAAAAGCAAGGCAAGCTGCAATGGTACGACTGGTTTGATCGCCATACCGCCTTCCTTGCCAACCATGTGTATGCGGTGAGCAGCCCAATCCTGTCTACGTTACCGTGCTCGGCAAAACTGGCAGATAACTTCGTGGACACCAGCACGCTATCACCGTCTTTCGGCACAGAAATCGCGTTTGTTGGGCGACTAAGCCATGAGAAAGCGCCGGATCGTTTCAGCATCTTATCGAAACGCTTTCCGCATCTCGATTTCCACGTTTATGGTGATGGCCCCCTACGTAAAGAACTCGAGCAAAAAGCGCCCGACAACCTTGCCTTTCATGGCCCCCAAAAAGACATGCGCGATGTGTGGCCGCGCATCGGTTTGTTAGTGATCCCTTCCCGCGCTGAAGGTCTGCCAATGGCAGCGCTTGAAGCCATGGCGCGGGGCATTCCAGTGATCGCGTTTGACGTTGGCTCACTGGATCAACTCGTCAAGCCGAATGAAAACGGTTGGCTGATGAAACAAGGGGATATGGAAGGCATGGTCGCTGCCATTCAAGATTGGCGAATGTCTGACAACGTGCAAAAAGCACAGTGGAGCCAAGAAGCCATTGCCACCATCAAACAGCGCTTTTCAACGGAAGCCGTTGTTCCTAAGTTACTTGCGGATTATGCCAATTTCGCAGAATGACTACTTTTCTTTTTCATAATGACTAAATGGCGTCGCGCCGACTCTGCATTTTTCGCAGGCTCACGCGGCGCTTTTGTTTATATTCAACACGTTAAAAACATGGCCTACTCCTTGCAAACATTTTAGACATACAGGGATGACCATTGGCAACGTCATACAACAAGAAAGCCAATCGTCACTATGACTATCTCGCCACAGACACACTAAGCACCGCATGTGACGAGTCACTGAACTAACTGGAGGAAGAGAGTATGTATTCAAACACCCAAACTCTCTCAACATCGCGTAATGTCTTGTTTGTGCATTACGGTGATAACTGGATTCGTGGAAGTGAACGCTGCTTACTTGATTTACTCACGCACATCGACAAGGACGCCTTTACACCGGTTCTATGGTGTAACAGTGAATTACTGGCTGATGAAGCGCGCAAGCTCAACATCAACGTTTACGTTAGCGAATTTCCGCTCCTATTCGGTGAAACCGCGCCGAAATGCAATTTCCGCGGCTACAAACAACTCATCAGCCAAGGCATTGAGATTGTCGATAACCACAATATCGACCTGCTCCACGCAAACAGCGGCGCGCCAAGCCAATGGCTGAATGTTGTCTCGCGCGCGCGCAAGTTACCTTTGGTGTTACATCTTCATTCGCGTTACCCACTGCGAGACCGCATCACACTTGGGCTTCACCACGCCAGCATGGCGGTAGGCGTGAGCCAACCTGTGGTTGATCAATTGCTGAATGACGGTAGCAAAGAAGAACGCTGCCAAGTCATTCCAAATGGCATTGATACCGACGCCTTGCTTGCTCAGCCCGTTACCAACCTTCGCAAGAAACTGTCTTTGCCAAGCGATGCATTCATCGCCGTTAGCATCTGTTCACTGATCACCCGCAAAGGTGTTGATCTGTTGATTGAAGCTTGCAAACAACTGCGTGAAATGTACCTCCCCATTCACTTGGTCGTGATTGGTGAGGGCGCAGAACGCCAAAACCTCGAAAACCAAATTCAAGAAGCTGGCCTTGAAGATTACGTGCATTTGATTGGGGAACAACACAATGTGGTTGGTCTATTGCGCGGCGGGGCTGACATGGTCGTGTCTGGCGCACGAGAAGAAGTATTCGGACTGACACTCGCCGAGGCAGGCCTCAGCGGTTTGCCGGTTGTCGCGCCCAATGTGGGGGGCATTCCTAGCGTTGTGTCGCACCACGAAACAGGCATTTTGGTGCCAGAAGAAGATGCACATGCCATTGCGCAAGCCATGTTCCACCTTTACATCAACCAAGAACAACGTTTGTTGCTCGGTCAAAACGGCTACAAACGCGTGATGGAAAAATTCACGATTTCGTCTCACACCGCGAAGTTCGAAGCGCTTTACAACACCTTGCTTACCGACCCAGGCATGCCGTTGAAATGGCACAGCCACTGGCAGGTGCTTCCACCGATTCAAGCGTCATTGAAGTTTGTAAAAAATCGCAAAGCAACGGCACAAACTGCCAACGATCTTTTTGCGAAGGAGGCGCTATGAGTCGATTAACGCACATCGTTATCCTTGATCCCATCGCCTTTGCTGGCGGATCAAAAGTCTCTACCAAGCATGTGCTGAGTCAGCTTGAGAGCCAAGAAGCGCGCGTGACCATTCTCACCGCAGACAAGGAGACATGGGCATCATCACAAGCCTATGTCGCCAAGCTGCATATGCCTAAGCGTTTGGAAACAGCAGAACAAGGCTTAGGGTACTTTGCGCGTCACATTCTGATCGCGATTCAACTGCTCTGGCTTCGTCTGTTTGTGGGACAAATACACACAGCGTTAGGCGCATCAGGCCCGGGGGTTGATCTGGGTCTGTATTTGGTAAAAGCCGTGCTTGGTTACCGCTTAATCCAAATGATTCACGGCCCAGTGGCGAAATCACGCACCATTGGTCGCTGTCTCGCCGCCGCCGACAGTGTGTTCTATCTCGACGCCACGCAAGCCTCTTTATCCACGGCGTTGGAAGCGGCGGGACACTCGCCAGACATTGCTTCATACCCTCAGATCCAACCTTTCAAAAACGGGCTGCCTAAGCAGTCTTGGCCGAGCCAATGTCAGTATGACTATGCCGTCATGCTCTGGGCAGCATCGCTATTGAAATGGAAAGGTCTTGATACGTTCACGGCGGCGTTGAGCAGATTGAGCCCTGCTGAGCGTCCAGAATCACACGTCTGTTATATCCGTCCGAAACAAAACAATTTACCCACCAGCGAAGCGCCACAAACCTTGAGCAAAGTCTTCTGGCACCAAGCGCCGGACAACCTTGATGAGATCCGTGCCAGTGCAAACATCTTTGTTTCCACCAGCACCAAAGAGCCTTTTGGCTTGTCGATTCTCGAGGCTATGGCTGCTGGCATGTGTGTGATCATTCCCTCTGACGACGCCTTTTGGGATCGCCAGTTAACCGCCAATGAAAATTGCCTGAAGTATCAACCTGACGACGTAGACAGCTTGATTGAAGCAATCCAAGCCGCGGAGCAAAACATGCGACAGGTTAAGAGAATGGGTAAAGCCGCCAGCAACATTGCTCTTCAATATCGCGCTGACCTTTGCTTCGCTGCGATTTGCGAAAGCCTGGTGAGTAAATCGCGCCAAGTTATGCCAGAGCTGGTTTCAAAAGAGCAACAAAACAACACATACACGTAATGGCAAGGATGAAAACCATGACGCCGATGATGAAGCAAACACTGTTGTACGGAAGCAGCATTGCATTGATGAAAGGCATTTCTTTATTGATGCTGCCTTTCATCACCCATCATTTGCCACAAGCGGAATTCGGGAAACTCGAGATTGTCAGCAGTATTGCGGCCCTCGGCAGCATCTTGGTCGGATTGGGATTGGAAGACGCTCTGTATCGCTTTGTCGGAGGGCAAAACGACGCTAACGAACGCAAACGCATGGCCGCGCGTATTTTCACACTCACACTGATTGTTGGCGCATTTGTGGTGCCGGCTGGTTGGATGCTTGCAGCGTGGTTAGATGCTTACGTCCCGGGCGGTCTAAGCACGTATCAATTACGGTTAGTGTTGCTGATGCTTGCTCTGGAAGGCTGCATTGCTGTTCCACTGGGCTGGTTACGAATGCAAAACCGCGCGACGGCCTTTTTCACGGTTGCCGTTGGGCGCGCGTTTTTCCATGCAGGGCTCACGGTGGTGATGTTGTTAATGGGACGCGGTATTGATGGCGTGCTCGAAGCTGGCGTGATTGCTGCCGTCATGCAAGCCGTTATCCTCACGGCTCTGCAACTTAAAGACACTGGTTTTGGTTTCTCAAAAGATGTCGCCAAACAATCACTCATTTATAGCCTGCCAATCATGGCAAGCGGCCTCATGGCTTTTTCTCTCAATGGTCTCGACCGTTGGGTATTGGCAGAAGTCGCGTCGTTGGAAGATGTAGCGCAATTTGGCGTGGCGGCTAAGTTCGCCTTGGCGGTTGTACTGTTGCTGCAACCCTTTGGCATGTGGTGGATGCCAAAACGCTTCGATATTTTGTACGGTCAGAATGGCCGAGAAAACGCCACTCGCTATACCAATTACGGCCTCACGCTAGGTATGTTCATCGCCGTCGTGGTTGCCTTTTCCGCCCCTGTCGCCATCCATTTTTTACTGCCAGAAAGCTACATGATGGCAGCACAGTTCACGGCACTTTTGATTGCCGCCGCATTATTTAAAGAAATCGCAGAACTGATTAATCTGGGGAGCTATGCAGGAGAAACCTCTTACGCACAACTCGCTATCAATGCCATATCTGCTGTTGTAGCCTTGGCGACTCTGTGGCTCTGGGGCGCAGAATATGGTGTCTTCGGTATTTTGGCAGCACTCGCATTCACCCAAGGCTTACGCATGGTAATGTTCTTCTGCGTCAGTCAGCACCTTTACTTTTTGCCCTACCCTGTTTTCTCATTACTCGTGATGCTCACGTTTAGCCTTATTTGGTTGTCGATCAGCCAATTTGAATGGTCATTGTTCACCCGTATTGTTTTAACGGCCTTGGCGCCGATGAGTGTGTTCATGTTGGCGCACAAACTTGGCATTGTCCCTCCCCTTTCGTTACAGAGATTGCGAGGGCAAGTAGCATGAATCAAGGACTCACAAGTACCCTCACCGTATCAGTGAAAGTATTGCGCTGGGCTTCTACGCCCAGCGTTCAGCGTCTTGCAATGGTGTTATTGCTCGGTATTTGTGTGTCTCTCGCCCTGCCGTTTTTCTCGGTGAACGCGCCCACTGTGTCGGAGTTCGATGCCATTCCCGCCATGTTGTGTTTAGGCCTAGGGCTGATTTTGCTCGTTCAAAGCCCCGCGATAACACCACGCACAGGCGACCATGTTGTTGCCACTGTTCTCGCGCTGTTGCTCGCCATTCCGAGCTTCCAAGGTGCGTTAATTGTGCTTTTCTTTGTTGGTCTTTGGACTGCGATCCGTGCTCTATCTTCTGTCCAAGCATCACATGAAAGCAGCCTAACCTCGACAAGACAGCTGGCTAGCCAACATCTAACGCTTAAAAACAGCGCACTCATCCTAATGGTATGTGCACTTCAAGCGCTCACTGTGTTGTACGCATTGAAATGGTTTACCGAGCCCGTGCTCGCACTGGATGCGAACATGGTCGCGTCAGTATTGCAGCTTGTCACAGGCACGGGCTATGCGGTCGGAAATGTTTACTTTGGCCCTTCAGACCATCAGGTATTGATGCTGAGAAACTGTTCCTCTCTGCCCGCCATGATAAGCGCCTTCACATGCTGGTTCGCCATTGCGCGTTGGCATCAAGTGGTGTTTTCGTTCCGTGAGGTGACCATTGTTGCATTACTGCTTGTCAGCGCCTTGTTACTCAACGTACTGCGGTTGTTCAGCATGGGCCTTACGATGGAATGGCACACCTGGTGGCATTCACCCACTGGGGAGGATACGTATCTTTTCCTTTCCGCAGCACTCACGCTTTCAATCATTTTCTGGGGGATCCGTTATGCAAAAACGGAACACACTCATTGATTGGGTAAGTATGTCCCTCACGGTGGCGATGATTGCCAGTGGCGTCTATCTGCGGACAGACGCGGTGATCGCGTCGAACACCCTAAATAGCGACGTATCCAATGCTGCATATCGCCATCAAGGTCAGCAGAGATACAACCAAAGCCTCTATCAGGAAGGGTCGGCAGAAAAACAACTGGTGCGGTTTTTCCGATCTCAAGGCTTGTTCGACATGAAATCGGTGCACTTTACGGAAGATGCTGGCATTAAGGGCCTTCAAGTGTCCGTACCAAGCTGTGAAGGTTATCTCGCCATGTTGGTGATGCCTGATGGCGACGAATTTGCCGGGCTATGGCAAACACTGGCGGAAAGAAGCCAGTACCGCACACAATTTTTGTTCGATGGGACGCTTTACAACGAGTTCCCTCGTACCGTGTTCTGGCTCAAGACAACGCTGCATGCTGTTGCTCGAAAAGTTGGCGCACATACCGTGTTCTACCCGGGTCCAGCCCTTGCTATCGCGCACCCTGAACGATGCGCAAGAGCAGACCAACTTCCGTTCAACCACATCGCGCTCAAAGGGGGTATCCTATGAAGCACGCGATAAATACACTACTAGGAACGATCGCAATACTCGCTGCATCGACCGCACATGCGTTAGATGCCAATTCACCCGACATTGTTAACAACCCTGTCGACGAATCATTGATGAACCTTGCTGATACTGTGCTTCCAGAAGCAAGAGCTGTAAATACCGAGTTTCTTAACACGGATTACAACCCTTACCTCTCGATGAATCAAGAAGGTAATGTATACGTCAGCTTTCTTGATGAAGGCGCAGGGTACAAAAATAGCCTCGGTTACTTCACGTTTGATGACAATACCTTTAGCGGTCTGAGCAAGAACTCGATAGACACTGACAGCTCAGGGGTTGTGTCACTCGCGGAACTCGGCGCAGTGGAAGGCGTGGACTACGGTTTTTTGTATTCCAACCTTTCGAAATCTGGCAGCGGCGGTAGTCTGAACGTGGGTGACACGGTACAAGTAACAGATTCCACCATCGCGGCAGGAAAGAACGTGAGCTTTTTCCTCTCGCAAAATGCTTACACCAATGGCGATACTGTGTCTGATGGCGTATTGACAGGTGCTGACCAAACTTTCTATGGCTTAGATTTCCTCAATCCCGAGGCCGATCTTACCTATGAATTGGACAGTGCCAGCCCGTCGTCTCGTCACGTTGCTATGTTGTTTGCAGACAGCAACGAAGAACAAGTCATCATGGGCTTTGAAGACCTCAATCGTGTGAACCCCAGTTCCAACGATTGGGGGATTCAATCTGATGAAGACTTCAATGACGCAATATTCATGGTCTACAGTGACCCAGTCGATGCATTTGGTGGGTCAAACATAGCAACAGCGCCTTTGCCGCCAATGGCACAAAGCCTTGTTGGACTCATGATGTTTGCAGGCTTGATCGTGATGGCGAGACGTAAGTCTGCACCATCTAACGAGCCCATGCTGGCAGCATAACCCGCTACCGCAGTCAGGGTACGATCCGCCACCGACAGTTTTGATGGCTCGGATTTTTTGACGCGTGTTTTTTGAAGCATCATGCTTTGAGGCTCGCGTCTAAAAATCCGACTGTCGAAACGAAAGGTGGCGAGCTAACTGCGCCTTTCATTGCCGCAATAGTAGGCAATTTTGCAAATTTAAAAAGACACGTCATCTCCTTGTGTCTGATTTCGTCTTTTTGACAATCAGAATGGGAAAACGCCGTACGCTAAAACACCCTCCCACCCTAACCCTTTCATATTTAAACGAGTTAAAGTTGGCCTGCTTTGTGCTTTTCCTTTGTTCAACGGACGCGACAACGTTCGAACGAATAATAAAAAGGGGATATTTATGTGTGGGATCGTTACTGCAGTATCTGAATCTTCTACAACCTTCACGTCAGGTTTCGGTTCACACCCTTTCTCCACATCCGTGAATGAGGGGTAATCGCGATGAGCATGCAATCAACACGTCAATGGATAAAGCACAGCCCAAACCCCATCGCACGTGGACTGTTTACTGTGCTCAAAGCCATGATGCAGATGAGCGTACCCGCACCAAAACTGATTTCTGCTCCCTTGTATTTTTTTACGACGACTATCATGAACTTGTGGGCAAACCTCACCCGTACGTTTTACTGGACACCAACCTTTAAAGGTCGCATCGACACCGTAGGAAAGGGCTTTTACCTATACGGTGGCATGCCCTTCGTGAGCGGTCCTGTCACGTTAACATTCGGCGACCAATGCCGCGTTTCCGGTCAAACCACGTTTTCAGGCCGAACAGTGGGTAATGTCACACCGTCTCTGACCGTGGGAAGTAATGTCGACATTGGCTGGCAAACCACCATTGCGGTGGGCACTAAGGTAGTGATCAGCGACAACGTGCGCATTGCTGGACGCGCATTTTTAGCAGGATACCCAGGCCACCCGATGAATGCAGAAGATCGCGCCGCTGGCTTGCCTGAGCTAGATAGCCAAGTCGGCGACATCATTTTAGAACGTGACGTATGGCTCGCCACCGGCGTATCCGTGATGGCTGGCGTCACCATTGGCGAAGGCACCATTGTTGCCGCAGGCAGTGTTGTTACCTCAGATTTACCGCCGTTTGTTGTTGCCGGAGGTGTACCGGCAAAAGTACTTCGTCCACTCACCGCTGAGGAGATGAAAAAATGAGCAGAGACTTGATCGTTTTTGGCGAAGACTGGGGCGGATTGCCATCCAGCACACAGCACCTCATTCGTCACCTTGCGTCGCAACGTAAAGTCATATGGGTAAATTCCATTGGTTTGCGACAACCTCGTCTATCGCTGAGCGACATTAAACGCGCATGGAAAAAGTTAACGGCGAAGAAAATCGGCAACAGCGCCATCATGTCCATTGAAACGCCCGACAATATCACCATCGTTAACCCGACAACGCTGCCCGCTCCGCGCTCAGAATTTAGCCGCAACCTCGCTGCCAATTGGTTGAAGAAGCAACTGCTTCCCATCATTGAAAAACATAACCTGCACAATCCTATCTTGTGGACCTCTCTGCCTACCGCCGTGGACGTCGCAGACAAGCTTGGCACCGACTCTTTGGTGTATTACTGCGGTGATGATTTTTCCTCCCTTGCAGGAGTGGATCACGACACCGTATCTGAGCGTGAAGAAGAACTCATCGAAAAAGCGGATCTCATTCTGGCGTCAAGCGAAACCTTGGTGCACCGTTTTCCAGAGCAGCGCACACAGTTTTTACCGCATGGTGTTGATTATTCGTTATTTTCCACACCCGCACCTCGTGCTGACGACATGCCTTACAACCGACGTCCCATCGCTGGGTTTTATGGCTCATTGTCGGAATGGTTGGACTATGATTTGTTAGATGCCGTGATTTCTGCGCTGCCTGAATGGGATTTCGTGTTTATCGGCCGTGCATGCGAACGCGCTCAAGCATTAACAAAACACAGCAACGTGAGATTACTTGGGCCACGCCCGCATCACCTGTTGCCATGCTACAGCCAACACTGGACAGCAAGTTTGCTTCCGTTTGCTGACAATGCACAGATCCACGCCTGTAATCCGCTGAAGCTTCGCGAGTATTTGGCCACAGGGACGCCGGTTGTGAGTACACCGTTTCCTGCGTTGTCGAGCTACTCCGCTTTCGTGTCAGTGGTCACAACAGAAAAAGAGATGATCAGAGCCTTAGAAGAGGCGCAATTCCAGCTAAGAAACGAGCAGCAACAGGCCGCAGTGAAGCCTCACACTTGGGAGGCTCGCGCAGAAGAACTTGAGAGATGGTTGGACGCGCTATGAACACGCTAACGTACAAATTTCTGATTCTGCTTGATGGGGCATGGCGACGTCGTTACGTCATCATGATGCCCATCATCATTTTGCCGCTCATGGGCACTGCCATTGGGTTAATGAGTCCGAAAAAGTACAACTCTCACACCAGCATGTTGATTCAAGAAACCTCAAAGATGAACCCGTTTCTTGAAGACTTGGCGGTTTCCGCAAAAATGAAAGAGCGCTTTAGTGGACTTCAAACCTTGCTCCACAGCCGTCATATTCTCGGTAAGGTTGCCATCGAACAAGAACTCATCGCTGAAGATTCTGATCCGGTTTTGGTGGACGAAACTATCGCTAACCTCTCAGAAGGCTTGTCGATGACCACCATCGGCAAAGACGTTATTCGCATCGATTATCGCGCTGGCAACCCTGAGGGAATGAAAGAAACACTGGAAATCGTGAGTCAACATGTCATTGAAGAGTTGCTCGCGCCAGAACGTTCTTCCATGAAAGATTCCAGCTTCTTCCTTTCAGAGCACATTAAATTTCGCCGCCAAGAACTCGATAAAGCCGAAGCGGCGCTAACCGAATTCAAAACCGAACACTCTGACGGCTTGCCGGCTTTGCAGCTCGCAAACCTTTCACGTATAGAAGCGCTCAAGCAGCGGCTTTCCGAAAAAGAAGCAGAGATGGCGGGTGCGCAACGCGGCTTGGGTGGTCTTGACCAACAGCTATCTAGCACCAACCCCGTCATCGGCAAGATTGAAGACCAAATCGTTAAAATTCGCAGTGAACTCGCGCTATTAAAAGCGCGCTATACCGACCAACACAGTCTGGTTCAAGGGGCAAACCGCAGCCTTCGTCGCTTAGAAGAACAGCGCACCCAACTCTTATCGAACACCTCTGAAACCGTGGACGCCAGTCAGCTATGGGACATTGCCAGCAGTTCCACGATGGAAACCGACGGCGAATCTCAGCCTCTTCTGATTTCCCAGCTAGAAAACCTGCAACTCGCGCGCAGCAAAGTGGAAATGCTGGAAGAGGAAACGTCCAGCCTTCGCTCAATGATCACCGAGTTGGAAGTGAAGACAAGCCAATCAGGGGAAAAAGAACAGCAGATTAAAAAGCTCGAACGCGACCTCGAAGTGAAGCGTGAACTTTTCCACGAACTGCTCGAACGTTACGAAATGGCGCGTTTAACCAGTTCATTAGGGGTGTTCGAGCAAGACAAACGTATCAAAGTGATCGATCGACCGTACTCCCCGGGTGTGCCGAGCAACCTTCCCATCATTGTTTTCACCATTGCAGGCATGGTGGGTGGTATCTTCCTTGGTTGCGGCATGGCTGTTCTATTGGAGTTAACAGATACGTCCATTCGTCGCATCGCAATGCTGGAAGAAATAACGGGCGCACCTGTATTAACACGCATACCGGAATTGAGCGACGACGTTATTCCCCCTAAAGAGGGGAGTAAATTAATTGCGGGTGAAGCAAAAGTGATTGAATCGAACAACTGACGGCGCGTCAGGCGGCGTGCGTAAAGCGAACACACTCAGTCAACACGGAAGGTTCTCTGGTATGAAAGCTTGGTTCTTGTTTTTATTGGTGATACTTGCTGCGCCTGTTAATGCCGAACTTCGCCTCGAAAAATCATCGTTACAAACCGTGTCAGAAACCAGCTTGCTGGTCATCAAGGGCATGAACCTCTCGGACAGTGAGGTCATTTTGGTGATCCGCGCTGATGATACCGTCGACCCGGGTTATGCAGACCGTGCCAATATCGAACGCGTCCTGACCAAAGGCGAATTCGAACTCCACGTGCCTTTTGCCAGCATGCGAACCCCGGGCGGTCGCCAGCTCAACCTCAATGCTCTCGAGAACATCATTATCTTTCCCGGTGAGAAAAAACGCGGCTTTGCATTGATGTCCGCCGACGTGGAGACGCCCAAGCCGTTGGGGGAAAACGTCTTTGCTTGGGATCTTGGCCCTGTTGGCAGTGCCATTTGGCCGGGCTTTAAGCCCCTCACCATAAAATCTGGGCTTTTATCTGGGCAAGGATTGAACCCCATTGATCGCAGTGCCCGCATGCAAGCAGCAGATAGCTTAACGATTGATGGTATTCGTGGCATCGATACCGCGGCTCTGCCCCTTCCTGCTGGAGATTGGCAAATCACTTTTTGGCTTCGTGATGCCGGAGAGTGGGAATACTTACCCCACCCTTTGCAGCGAGAAATTCGCGTGAACGGAGAAACGGTTTATCGGCAGAATCGGTCGCCTAAAGAGTGGATTGAACAGGTTTACCTCAAACGACGCGATATGGCCGTGACCCCGAAGAGCAACAGTTGGGACCTTTACGGCGAACGAAAAAGTGACCGCGTCACGTTTGATATCACCAGCAACGGCGATCCTGTCATCGTTAAGCTTTATGGCGACTCCACCGACGCACAATTTGTAAGCGGCATTTTGGCTGTTCCTGCTGACAATCCGATGATTTTGGACATGCTCACACGGCAACGGCAAGCGTGGTGGGAGAAGAATTGGCCTGTTTCTGATTGGACAGCTTGGCCAACGGGCAGCGCGCATTTAAAGCCAGCTCAAAAAGGCACGACGAGTCACACAGACAACAGGGTAAACGCAGCACCTGATACGTCTGCCTTGGTCGAATTTAGTTTTGAGCAGGGCAATATTCCCGGCGCGCCTATGGTGATGATCAACAAACCCAAACGCGGTGAAACGGCGTTGAATGTCAGTTGGCATTGGAGCCAATGGAGCTTAACCCGCACTCACATTTCTTCGACCTTACTCAGTGCCAACGATAACTTTTTACGTCATGGACTCATGCCCATCAATGACGGCGTCGCCATGCCGCGTAAACTGGTGTTGCGTGTCGATATCCCCAAAGGCACACCCGCAGGGACATACACTGGCGAACTGCACGTCATGATGCAGCGAAAGTCACTCAGGCAACCCATCACCATTAATGTGGTAGAGGCGTCACTGCCGGCGTTGAGTAAGCCCGTGGGTATTTACCTCGAAAAACCCGTGCATTACGGCTGGTTTAAAGACATCGCACATTTGGGTAATCAAGCCATGATGTGCGATCTTTCCTATCTGCGAAAACTCGGATTAACGGGCATTTCTCCCCCCTTCCCTACGCCCTACAACGAAGATGAACAAAGGGCGTTTGAAAAGCTCTCTGTTTCGCTGAATAAGCTCGGGTATACCGCGTCCATGGCTTATGCGCCAGCGAAACGCCTTAGCCAAGCTATCGGCACTGGCAATGCCGCCAATGTGGTAGCGCAGATTGAAGCTACCCATAAGCAACGTCTGCAGCCTTCGCCGTATTGGTCCATTGCTGATGAACCGAGCAACCCCGGTAACGTTGATTTATTTGAAGACATGCACCGGCATTTTTCTATGTTTGCGCCCACCGCCAAACTCGCTGGCCACCTTAATCACGATAAAGATAAGGCCTACCTACCTCTGTTCGATTTGGTTTTGATCAACAATGGTTTTGGCGCAGACAAAGACGACATTCAAGAAGCGCAATCTGACGAGCGAGAAATCTGGCTCTACAACTTGCCCAACCCCCGTGCATCGGCAGGTTTTTATCTCTGGCAAACGCAAGCAGATGGCTTTTTGAAATGGCATGGACGCATGCCCACGGCTGACCCTTTCGATCCAACGGATGGCCGAGAGTTTGATGTGCAGTTCTTGTATCCCACAGAGAACCCGTGTCCCGAAGAGCCGGATATTCACCGCGATCTCTACGAAATCATGGAAGGCATTGTCGATTACCGCTGGATGCTTTGGCTAGAGCAACAGGCGCAAACCCACACAGCGGCGAACGCGTTACTTTCAACACTCAAACGCGCCATTCCTGATGAGTGGGAAGATGTGCCCGACATTGACCAACAACAATTGAACAGATGGCGACAACAAATCATTGAATTAGCCCGCGAGTCCGAATGAGTTTCTCATACCGATTCTCACAATGAGAAATTCAGGGAAGCTGTAGCTCGTAAAATTGTTAATCCATTGAAAAAACGCCACTTTAAAATATCTGATTTTCTGGCACACCTCATGCATTTAGAGCCGTACGAGTCTAAATATAAAAACAACTGAGGCCACCATGAAAACAATCATTCAAGTAGTACAGCATTTGAGACCTGGCGGACTTGAAGTGATGGCGCTCGAATTCATGCGTTTTTCCAGCCACGGAAAACGCATGAAGATTATTAGCTTGGAAGGCGATAAAGAATCTGCCATCAAAGCCTGGCCTCGCCTTGAAGCGTGCAGAGACCAACTGATTTTTCTGAACAAACCTGACGGGTTTTCGTTGGCACTGATTCAGCAGCTGAAACAATTGCTGATCGAATTAAATGCTGACGTGGTTCATACCCACCACATTGGTCCTTACTTTTACGCAGGCATTGCATCACGTCTTGCTGGCATCTCTCTTATTCATACCGAACATGATGCTTGGCACTACAACGACAAGCGCCATCAACTGCTTCAAAAAATCGTGCGCCTTGTTACGAACCCGACCTTAGTGGCGGATGCCGATGTTGTCGCCAACGCGCTGAATACCATGCCTGGTATGGCAGGCGTTCAAGTCATTAAGAACGGCATTGATGTCGATAAGTATTCGCCAGGCAACAAGCAATTTGCGCGCAAATTATTCAACCTGCCGAAAGACGTAAAACTCATTGGCGCGAGTGGCCGATTGGAAGATGTAAAAGGCCACCGAGTGCTAATTGAAGCCATGGCGACGTTGCCAGAAAACACGCACCTGACCATTGCGGGGATCGGTACGTTAGAAAATGAACTGCGTGAATTGGCGAAATCACTCAACGTCGATAAACGCGTCCATTTCCTTGGCTATGTTGATGACATGCCACGTTTTTACCAAGCACTCGATTTGTTCTGCTTGCCTTCATTCAACGAAGGCTTCCCCCTCGCACCGCTTGAAGCGCAAGCATGTGGCATTCCAGCAGCCGTGACCAATGTCGGCGGTGCTGTCGAAACCTTATGCCCACAAACCGGCGTCATTTTGAAAGCAGGTGACGCCAAGGACATGGCGGACAAGATGCTCCCTTTCCTTTATGAGCGTCTTATCGCGAGCCCGCGCGAGTTTGTCACGAATAGCGCTGACATTCGTACCATGGCAAGCGCCTATGACGCACTGGCTGAGGGGAAATCGCTATGAGTACTTGGATTTTATGGCTCACAGCCATCAGCACTTTTTTGGTGATTTACCATCACCTCGGCTACCCCCTTTTGTTAAAGATGCTGGTGCGCTGTATTCCTTCATCACTGTCTTCAACGCCGATAGCACGTGGTTACAACAGCTCAAAAGCCGATGACGCGTTACCTACTATGGCGATTCTGATGCCGGCGTTTAATGAAGCGCAATGGGTCGCAGACAAAATTCGCAACCTCGCGACCTTAGATTATCCAAGCGACAAACTGCGCATCGTGCTCGCATGTGATGGCTGTTCAGATGACACCGCCAACATTGCTCGAGAAACGTTGAACGAAACCGCGTGTCAGCATTTGGATTTGACGGTCATCGAATATGCAGTGAATGAAGGGAAAGTCGCGGTCATCAACAAATCGATGGCCCTGATCGACGAAGAGATTGTGGCGATGAGCGATATTTCGTCCCTCATTTCGATTGATGCATTATTGATTGCCGCCATGCACTTCGCTGACCCTAAAATTGGTGTCGTAAACAGCCGCTATCACCTGCTTGAACCTACCGAAGGCGAGAAGAAATACTGGGATTACCAGTGCACGCTTCAGCATCGTGAAGCCAAAATGGGCGCAACCTTGGGCGCTCACGGCGCGCTCTACCTCATGCGCCGTGATTTGTTCACCCCACTTGCCGCCGACACCATTAATGATGATTTCGTGTTACCCATGAGCATCGTCGCACAGGGCTATCGCGGCACGGTGGATGACACAATTTGTGCTGTTGAACTTGAGCCAACAAATGCAGACCAAGATTTCAAACGCCGTCTTCGCATTGGTGCAGGTAACTACCAACAAATGGTGCGGTTAGCAGCCTTGCTTAACCCTAAATATCGCGGCGTGGCATTCACTTTTGCATCCGGCAAAGCGCTGCGTGTTGTTATGCCCTTCTTGATGCTCACTGCTCTGATTGGCTGGCTGTGGTTAGCACAATTTCACGTACTCTTTTTGATGGGCGCAGCCGCTCAGGTTGCAGCTTATACGCTCGTCGCGTTCATCAAATTCTTTAAGCTCGTGCCAAAGAATCCATTGCTTGCGACACTTTGCTATCTGGTGTCCGGCCACACCGCCAACATGATTGGCACACTTCGGTACATCGTCGGTCTTGAAGCAGGCCGCTGGCAGCGCATTTAACCGTATCCAAATTTATTGAGGGCTACACTATGACGACTCAAGTGGCGAAACCAGAAAGCAACATCGCATCATTTTTCACTAACACTCGAAAAAGAATGAATAAGGTGACTATGGATAACCTCAGTGATATTGACCCAATCACGGCAAAATCTAAGCGTGTGTTTGATGTTGTTCTCACTCTGATTGGCCTAGCTTTAACAATCCCGCTGTTTCCTTTGATTGCTATTGCCATCAAGCTCGACAGCCCAGGCCCAGTGTTTTTCCGCCAGATGCGTATCGGTCGTTCGACGCCTGAACTCAGTCTGATTTTCCACATGGTGAAATTCCGCACCATGCGCACCGATGCGGAAAGCAAAACTGGCGCAACATGGGCGACGGATGGTGATCCCCGCATTACCCGTGTTGGTCGCTTTTTGCGTAAAACCCGTTTGGATGAAATTCCACAGTTCTTCAATGTATTGGTGGGTGACATGTCATTGATTGGCCCTCGCCCAGAACGCCCAGGGTTTTATCAAAAACTTGAAACGGCCATCCCTTACTTTGCTGAGCGCACCTATGGTGTAACACCAGGTATCACCGGGCTTGCGCAAGTTAACCAAGGTTACGATACCTGCATTGCCGATGTGCGTTCTAAAGTGGGCTTCGACCATTCTTACGCGCTGGCGCTAACATCGCTCAAAACATGGTTCAAAATGGATTGCTATATCATGTTTAAAACCGTTTGGGTGATGTTAACAGGCCGAGGTCAGTGAGCTAGAAACTAGAAACTAGAAACTAGAAACTAGAAACTAGAAACTAGAAAATGTTGGCGATACACCGCCAAATAAGAAGGGCTGCGAAATTCGCAGCCCTCATTTCAACCCAAGCTTTATAGTGACTCTAATCGTTGCTTACAACGAGATAAACAAGCCAGCCAGCGCCGCACTCATGAGATTGGCAAGTGTCGCAGCACCCACAGCTCGGAAACCCAGCGTCGCTACATCATGACGTCGCTCAGGTGCCATCGCGCCGATAGAACCAAGTTGAATCGCAATCGACCCAATGTTAGCAAAGCCACACAATGCGAACGTTACAATCACTTGGCTGTGTTCTGAAATCACGGATTTCACGCTTTCGAAGTCAAGGAATGCCACGAATTCGTTCATGATGGTCTTCTGACCAATCAACGAACCTACGGTCAGCACTTCGCTCATTGGAATGCCAATCACCAATGCCAGCGGCGCAAACAAGAAACCGAAAATACTTTGAAGCGTAACGCCTTCGTAGCCAAACCAGTTACCCACGATTTCAAAGCCTGCGTTGACCATAGCAATCACACTGATGAACGCCACCAGCATGGCACCCACGGCAACCGCCACTTTTACGCCGTTCATCGCACCGGATGCCAATGCATCAATCGCGTTAGCGTCTTCACTTTTTTCAAGTTCGAAGTTAGATTGGTCAATGGTTTGTTGGCGTTCAGGCACCAACATTTTCGCCATTAACAAGCCACCTGGTGCTGCCATAAAGCTTGCCGCAATCAAGTACTTCAGCTCAACGCCCATCGCGGCGTAACCACCAAGCACAGAACCTGCTACTGACGCCATACCACCAACCATCACAGCGAACAATTCTGAGCGCGTCATGGTTTTTAGGAATGGACGCACCACCAACGACGCTTCACTCATCGACAGGAAGATGTTGCCCGTTGCTGCCACTGATTCAATTTTACTGGTGCCCAATAAACGGTGAATACCGCCGCCCAATACTTTGATTAACCATTGCATGACGCCAAGATAGTAAAGCAGTGAGACTAACGCAGAGATGAAGATGATGAGAGGAAGAACACGGATGGCGAAGATGAAATCGCCGTTGGCGAGGCTACCGAAAACAAAACCGATGCCTTGGTCCGCAAAAGAAAGGATGGAAGAAACGCCGTTGCTAAGTGCACCCAGTGCGGCTTGCCCAAAAGGAATATATAAAACGAGAGCAGCAAAACCGGCTTGAAGGCCGAATGCGCCAAGAACGGTGCGCCATTTGATATCGCGACGACTTTCTGACAATAAGTACGCGCACGCAAGCAGAGCCAATATACCGGCCAAACTGAAGATGATTTGCATTATGTTACCTTGCTTTAGTATCTGGATTTAGGCGGGCGCTCAAATCCACACGCGTGCGAAGACAACACTACTGGCAGGAATGCAAAGTGGTGTGCTTTACCATCACGGTGAATAATAAGGCCCGTAAATGCTCACAGTTACGCTGGGCCCAGTTCCGTGGGGCAAGTATCCATTTTGCAGCCGATTGAAAGCTGGCTGAATCTACTTTTCGTTCATGAAAAGTAGCCTCTCTAACCGGGCGCGGAGTATATCCAAATCACATTTGCCCTGACAACCCCTTATTTCGGTAACAAGACGGCCAAATATCCTTCTCTTTCTCATGGTCTCTTTTAAAAACAACCCGTTAAACCGCGGAAGTTAATTTTATCTCATGAAAATTGCAACAGAGTTTGACCCGTCCCGCAAACAATCCTCAGATTGAAGGCGCAATGCCCACCGTCTTGATCGGTGGTTAAGCAATGCGCATAATCAGTAACGCCGATTAAGCCGTTCCCTCACTTTCTATTCATCCACTGCATGACATCAAGGAAGAACCATGTCGTTATTTTCCGGCTCCGCGCTGTTTCTCGCCCTGCTTTTATCCGTCATTATTCCTGGGCCT
This sequence comes from Enterovibrio baiacu, assembly GCF_004120195.1. Lineage (GTDB taxonomy): Bacteria > Pseudomonadota > Gammaproteobacteria > Enterobacterales > Vibrionaceae > Enterovibrio > Enterovibrio baiacui. Next base: position 207,089 of record NZ_SCHN01000006.1, read on the forward strand.
AGCGTGATGGCGGTGGTTTCGCGGTCGCTTTCCTTTGGCATGAAACAAGGTTTATTGGTTGCTTTCGGCGTGGTTGTGGCTGATTACATTTTCATCTGTTTGGCGCTCTCTGGCTTGTCAGCTGTTGCAACTGCCATGGGCGAGTTTTCTATTTTCCTCAAATACGCAGGCGCGGTTTACTTGATTTGGCTGGCTTACAAAAGCTGGACATCACCAACGACAAATAGCGAACTCACCACTCAAAAAACGTCGAAAGCCAGAGGGTCTTCCAGCTTTATCATGGGCTTGGTGATCACACTGTCTAACCCGAAAGCCATTTTGTTCTACATGGGCTTCTTCCCTGCCTTCATTAATGTGCAAACCCTGTCAGCGTCGGGGATTTTGGGCGTTTTGATTCTTTCAACGGTGGCCGTAGGCGGTGTTTTGAGTGGCTATGCGATCCTTGGTGACAAAGCCACCCGCGTTTTCAATGGGCAAAAAGCCAAAGCACGTATCAACAAAGTCTCCGGCGGTATTCTAGCGGCTTGTGGTGTTGTATTGGCAATGAAAGCTTAAGGCTTACACCCCACCTCTCGATGCGTTTCAAACATGTGCGTTTGGCTCTCGCCGATTCCACTACTTTCGTATATTTGATCCGGCCTTCTTTTTCACAACTTGCATGTTAAAAATATGTTGCCGATGCACGTTTTTGAAAAACAAACTGTGGAAGACTCATCTTGGTTAAGCAAACTTTTGAGGGTCACCCAATGGAACAACAAGGCGTAGCGAAACCCATTCAAATCATCGGCGTGCCGTTAGACCTCGGAGCATCACGAAGGGGAACAGATGGCGGCCCGTCTGCGGTGCGTATCGCCGGTCTCGGTGAGCAACTCAAAAAGATGGGATATCAGATCTCTCAAGAAGTTGATGTCACTGTTCCTTCCATGGAATCGAGACCGACAGAAACGGGCAGCACCATGCGTTTCAGACGTGAAATTCTGCATGTCTGCCGTGACTTGGCGCAAGTGACGCGAGATGCCCTTACCAATGGTCACGTCCCTTTAATCGTCGGTGGTGATCACTCCATCGCCATGGGATCCATTTCAGGCATTGCCGACTACTACCAACAACAAAACCAGAACATTGGCTTGGTCTGGTTTGATGCTCATGCAGACATGAACATTCCAGGTATTTCCCCATCGGGAAATGTACACGGCATGCCGCTCTCACACTTGATGGGTTACGGGGATAAAGACTTCACCAGCATCTTGAGTGCAAACACCAAGATAAAGCCAGAGAACGTGGCCTTAGTCGGAGTCAGAGACATTGATGAGAAGGAAAAAGAGCTGATTCGAGAATCAGGTGTGCATCTCTTTAGCATGCGCGACATCGACGAAATGGGCATGAACAAGGTCAGCGATGAAATCATCAACATCGTGACGAAAGATACCGTGGGTTTCCATGTCAGTTTTGATGTTGATGGCTGCGATCCTGAAGTCATTCCCGGCTCTGGCACCTTGGTTCCCGGCGGTGTCACCTACAGAGAGGCGCACCTGTTGTTAGAGAAGTGTGCAGAAACCAACTTGATGACGTCACTTGATCTCGTGGAGCTTAATCCGTTCTTGGACAAAGGAAACATCTCAGCAGAACGTGCCGTCTCGTTGATACTCAGTGCATTTGGCCGAAGTGTTATTTAGACAGCTTGGTGCAGGGACAGAAGCTAACAATGTATCTTCCAACAACAGCGTCGCCTGTCTCTGCTCACTATAGCTTCATGATCGCATGTGATGTTTGAAAAAGCGGTTAATCACCATCACATGACAATAAGGAATTAACGCTATCGCGCCAAACGCGAAGATTGAAAAAGGCGCATTGGGAGAGTGATTTTTAAATTCATTTCCGTTAATGAGCAATACCAAAAAGCCAAACGCAGTCACCAGCAATCCAACATGCGAAAGATAAACGAACCGCTTTCGCACTGATTCAACGCTTCCTAGAATCGTTTTTGTAAGAAGATAGATAAGTGAAACCATGCTCAATATCGACAGTACAAGCATGATAAAAAAGAGAGGCTTATCATCAGCTAATAGCAATAGCAACAGTGACAGTAATAAGAGAAGACCCACGGTCAGCCCTTCCACACCGAGCAATAGTTTGTTTAACAACGATACTCTCATCGCATACCCTTTCTCTTTAGAGCGAATGTTTCAGCCCATCCGTTTAAAAACACCGTGTCGACAAGAACATGAAAATATACAAATTCCGCGCTTACTTATCATGAAAACATGACATGGTATGCGATTGCACGCGAAAGCCATGATGCTCATAGAGCTTTTTCGCGGCGGGATTGAATGCCATCACTTCAAGCCTTGTTTCGACCGCACCTTGCTCTTCCGACCATTCGCGGCATGCTTTTAACAATGCACCACCAATGCCTTTTGACCGATGTGCTTCATCCACAACCACAGTATTGATACGGCAAATCGGCTCAAAGCTCATGAAAGACACGGTTTCGTTGATATCGATTTTCGCTGTAATAAAACCGACCACTTTATCGTGTTCAACGGCTACAGCGAACCAACGGTGTTCATCATTCAATACCCGATGAAGAAACGCTTTGTCTTTCTCCGAGGGCGCATTAAACACTCTCGGTGCTTGCTCAAAATGAAACTGACTGATTTGACGGTGTAGCTCGGTTAAGCGTTCTAAATCGCTTTCTTGTGCAGTCCTGATTACTAGCATTCTCTCACCACGTTGAACTTCCTTTATCATAAGGTGCTGTATACGTTCTAACATGCTCCGCACCTCTTTTAAAAGCGTGTTCGAAAACGAAAAAGCCGAGCAATGTCAGCTCGGCTTTATGAGAAAACGCTCAGCATAAAAACGAATTACTTCGTCATGATCACTTCAGCTTGGCGTTCTTCTGGCTTGTCCATGCCCGTTTCCCAGAACCAGTACGTGATGTTACCCGGACAGTTTAGGCTAACCACTTTGTGGTTATTAAAACGGTCAATTGCGTGGATGGTCACGCCTTCGGTGTAGCCGTCTTTGAGGTAATCCAGATCTTTGATGGCTTCATAAACTGCGTCATCAAGGCTCATGCCCATTTTCATGTAAAGCACGACAGCATGAGAGGTTGAACAACGGATTGCCATTTCCCCTGTGTGTGTACACGCACACGCACCGTAGCGGCTATCCGCGTATGAACCTGCGCCAATGATTGGGCTATCGCCTAAACGACCTGGGTATTTCCATGCCCAACCGGATGTAGAGGTGGCAACGCTGATTTTCTTGTTAATGTCGCTGCTCAAAAATACCGTTGTATCACGCACGCGCTCTGGATCGGTCGCGTTGTTTGATAACGGCGCTAACGGCACGTTCGGGAAGGCTGCTTGTTCTTCTGGGGTCATCGCTTGTTCAAGCTTTTCCCACCAAACTTGCTTGGAATCTTCAATCAGGTTATTCCCCGCGACAGCACCAATTTCTTTAGCAAAAATTGCTGCGCCTTCACCGACAAGGATCTCGTGGTTGAGGTCTGTCATGACGCGGTGTGCAACGTCCACTGGGTGCATGTAACCTTTTAGTGCGCCAACCGCGCCCGTGCGGAGGCTATCACCATCCATGACTGAGCCATCCAGCTCCATTTCGCCCAACACATTTGGCCAACCGCCGTAACCCACGGTACGTACACGCGGGTCTAGCTCGACCAATTTAATGCCTTCAATCAACGAGGTTAAGCCGTCTTCACCCTCTTGCAGTCGGCGTGCCGACTCTTCAATACCTGGGTAAGCTTCTGAGTTTGCTAATAAGATCATGGTATTTCCTCGTTATTTATTCTTTTGTTCTGTAGCGACAAGGTGTTGGCAAAGCTCGGTTAACAGCAATGCGCCGTAGCCTGACGCCGCTTTGCCATAAATTTTGCGGTGGTTCATGCCCAGTGACATGGCAGCAGAATCAATGTGAATCCATTTTTGCTCTGGCGAGACAAAGTGACGCAAGAACGTCGCGGCCACACATGCGCTGCCATCAGGTTCTTCGCTGCCGTGACGCAAATCAGCAAAGTCACTCTTCAGTGATGCTTCAAACAAATCGTGGCCTGTTGGCATCGCCCATAGTGGCTCTGAACACGCCAGACCCGCTTCTTGTGCGCTTGTGATCAAGCTTTCGTCGTTACCCATCAAAGACGCATAGGCTTTGCCCAACGAAATGCCTGTCGCGCCCGTCAGGGTCGCAATGTCGATCAGGTAATCTGGGTTGTAGGTTTGCTGTGCGTAGTGGAGTACATCCGCCAACACCATACGGCCTTCGGCATCTGTGGTGATGATTTCAACGCTCTTGCCCGATGCCATGGTGACCACATCGCCCGGCTTCACCGCACTGCCTGATGGCATGTTTTCCACCAAACCACACAAGCCGATAACGCGCACTGGCAAGTTCAGGTTTGCAATGGCATTCATCGCCCCTGTGACGGCTGCTGCGCCGCCCATGTCAACTTTCATGGTGCTCATGAAACGCGGTTGTTTGATGCTGATACCGCCTGAATCGAAGGTCACGCCTTTACCCACCAAGACGATCGTTTTCTCAGCGTGTTCAGGGTGGTAATCCATGCACAACAGACGCGCTTCGCGGTCACTGCCTTGGGCGATGCCCATTAAGCCACCAAAACCAAGATCCAACATGGCTTTGTCATCAAGGTACGACAATGCAATCTTGTCGATGGCCAACTCTTGCACCGCTTGAACAAACGAAACGGGATAAATCACATTGCCCGGCTTGTTCATCAACTCACGGGAGATCAACTGGCTTTTTGCAAGGATTTGGCCTTGTTCAAACGCGGTGTTTAGCGACGCTTGATCATTGTTCAGTTCAAACTGACTGATGACAGGTTGAAGACTCAAGCTTTCAGTGTGCTTGTAGCTGTATGTCGACAGTGCCATGCCGAAAGACACCCACTTCACCCATGTTTCCGTGGTAAACGATGAAGCAGTTTCTGCGTCGATGTGAAGTTGTAGGGTTTGCGCTTTTTTGAAGGTCGATGCCAACACGAAGCCAATGTCTTGTGCATCTGCCACGCTATACGTATTTTTGCTGATTTCGCCATTGTAGCCTTCTACATCTTGGTTAAGCTCAAGCGATTTCCCCTCGCCCATTTTGATGTGAAGTGTTCTTACCGAATCGCAGTTTTCTGCGTCAATGCGAGTAAATTCGATCTGTAGCATTGTTGTCCTTTTCCCTCATCACATGATGAGCGTTTGCTTTGATAGATAATCTGGTTTTGTTGTTCGTTAACAAATACTGCGCATGACGTTATTTCTCGTAGAGATAACAACGTACAAAATGGTTCTCAGACAGTTGAGTTACAGCAGGCAATTGTTCACGACACTTTGGTGTTGCGTGCGTGCATCGGCCCGCAAACGGGCAACCCACACTGTCTGGTGTCCACAATGGAATTTCACCGCGGTTGCCTTTCAGCTTCTCGTGAATCGATTTACGCGGGTCTGGCACCGCGGAGACCAAAAGCTGGGTATAAGGGTGTTGCGGGTCATGAATAATTTCTTCTACGTCCCCCCATTCCACCATATGACCGACATACATCACGGCGATGTCTTCGGCGATGTATCGCGCCGTCGCGATGTCGTGCGTGATGTATAGCAGCGCCATTTCACGCTCAAACTTCATCTCTTCCATTAAGTTGAGCACGCCCGCACGGATAGACACATCCAGCATGGAGGTTGGTTCATCTGCCAACACCACTTCGGCTCCCACGGCAATGTTTCGCGCCAAGTTGACACGCTGACGCTGTCCGCCAGAAAGCTGATGAGGGAATTTCGCCGCGGTTTCTTTTGCCGGCGTAAGACCCACTTGCTCAAGCAGGTGGTAAACCGTTTCTTCGAGTTCTTTTTTGTTGTTCGACGTCACTTTGTTATGAATGATCAACGGACGCGCGATGTGGTGAAAAATCGTGTGGGTTGGGTTCAACGAGCCGAACGGGTCTTGCCATACCATTTGCACGCCTTGACGATATTTCATCAAGTCGTCACCTTTGGTGATGGTTTCAATATCACGGCCGTAGTATTCAATGCTGCCACCCGATGGTGGGTACATTTTGGCGATCATTTTGGCAGTGGTCGATTTACCCGAACCTGACTCACCGACTACCGCAAGGCCGCGACTTTTATACATTTTGAAAGACACGTCGTTGATGGCACGCATCTTCGACTTCTTCAACGAGTTACTGTTAACGGCAAAATCTTTAATCAGGTTTTTGCCTTCAACGATGGGTGTTCCTGTTGGCTTGCTCATAGCATCTCCTACACACACCCTGAGCCATCAAGGTGTGTGGTATTAATCACGTCTTAACCTAGCTTTTGTGTAAATAGGTGGCAGTTAGATAGGCGACCCGGTTGAATCTCGCTCAGTGTGGTTGATTGGCTAAAGCACGATGGCTGTGTTTTGCCACAGCGCGCTTGGAAGCGACAACCCTGCGGAATTTCAAGCAGGTTGAGTGGGTTACCGGGTATCCCAGTCAATCGTGTTTTCGGGCCCGTGAGTGGTGGAAATGAGCTACCCAATCCTTCGGTGTAAGGATGAAACGGGTTTTCGAGAATCTGTCGAGAAGGCGCAACCTCAATCAATTCACCCGAATACATGATGCCGATGCGATCGGAGAACTCGACCATCAATGAGATGTCGTGAGTAATGAACAGAATCGAGAAACCAAACTCTTCTTTTAGCGCGTAAATCTTTTGCAGAATTTCACGCTGAACCACCACATCCAGAGCAGTGGTTGGTTCGTCCATGATGATCATTTTCGGGTTCAAGGCCAACGCAATCGCGATGACCAAACGCTGACGCATACCACCCGAAAATTGGTGCGGGTAATCACGCAGGCGGCTGGCGTGGATATCCACAATTTCCAACAAGCCTTCGGCACGGCGCACCGCTTGTTCACGGGTGAAATTGGTATGACGCATGATCACGTCGCAGAACTGTTCCTCCATCGTGAGCACGGGGTTCAACGCGTTCATCGCACTTTGGAACACCATGGAGATTTCGCTCCAGCGGAAATGCGACATTTGCTCGTCTGTCTTTTTGAAAATGTCGCCATGTCCATCGAACAACACTTCGCCACCAGAAATAAACGCAGGTGGCTTATGCAAGCGCATCAGCGAGAATGCAACGGTAGACTTACCACAACCAGACTCACCCGCCAGACCAAACACTTCGCCTTTGCCGATGTCAAAACTGACGTTGTTCACCGCGCGAACGTCGCCTGCATCTGTAATGTAATCAACACACAGGTTACGAATAGAGATTTGAGGGTTTGTCATTATTTCGCTCCCTCTTCAAGCACGTGTTGAGGTGCAGTTTTTACTTGAGCAGCAGCGCTTTTCGCCATTTTGTTGCGCGCAGTCCATCGACGCATGCCCTTGTGAGAACGCAGTTGCGGGTTCGCAATTTCATCCACGGCGAAGTTAAGCAAAGACAGACCGATTGCAATGAACGTCAGTGCCAAACATGGAGGCAGAATTTCCCACCAAGCGCCAACCAACATCGAAGAAGAGGTCTGCACGTTGTAAAGCATCACGCCCCAGCTGATCGAGTTAGGGTCACCCAAGCCAAGGAAAGACAAACTCGCTTCCGTCATGATGGCAAGCATCACACAGCCGATGAAGCTCGCACCAAGGATAGACATCAGGTTAGGCAGAATTTCAACGGCGATGATGCGCAGTGGCGATTCACCAAGCACTTCTGCTGCGCGAACAAACTCTTTTTCACGTACCGACAAGGTTTGCGCTCGTACAACACGCGCACCCCATGCCCAAGACGTTATCGCGATGACTATCGCGATGGTCATTGGCCCAGCCTGACCAATAAAGGCGGCAATGATGAAGAGCAGCGGAAGCTGCGGCACCACCAACATGATGTTCATGGCTGCTGACAGGTAATCGTCAACCTTGCCGCCAAAGTAACCCGCAGAAACACCGATCGCAGTGGCAAGAAAACACACCATCAAACCGGCACCTAAGCCCACTGAAATAGAGGTACGCGCGCCGTAAACAAGCTGAGACCAGATATCACGGCCCATGCGCGACGTGCCCAGTACGTGATCGGCTTTTTCCGACATCATGAGGGTACGTTTGTTGGTGGCTAGCGTGGTCGCAATCCAACCTTCAGGGTTGTTCTTAGCCGCTTTCACCACAAACGCTGGGTATTCGTGCGGATTTCCCGTGCCCTTTTCGGGATCGTGCTTGGTAATTTGAGGAGCAAAAATAGCCGCCAATACAAAAACGAACAGGATGCAAAGACCCGCCAGCGATTTTAGGTTACCTGCAAGAAGTTTAAATAAACCCTTCATATTTACTTATCTCCCTTACGCAGACGAGGGTCCAACACAACGATCAGGAGATCGGCCATAAAGTTAAAGAACAGCATGAACATGGTCATAAGCAGTAACTGACCTTGCAGCACTTGATAGTCGCGAGCGTGGATGGCGTTCAACAACACCGTGCCTAGGCCTGGGTAGTTGAAGATCATTTCAACGATAAGCTGACCGCTGATCGCGGTACCAAGCGCCATAGAAAGCGCCGTCACACTTGGTAGCATGGAGTTACGGGCTGCATAGTTGAAGATAACGCGGTTTTCACTCAAGCCTTTCGCGCGAGCCATGGTGATAAAGTCTTCATTCAGCAGGTTAATCATGTTGTTACGCATGCTGATCAAGAAGCCACCGATTTGACTGACCGTCGCACAGGTCAAAGGCAGAACGGCGTGATAAGCGACGTCTTTGTAGAACGCCCAACTTCCCCAGTCTGGCATGGTGCCCGAGGTATACGCATTACCCGAAGGGAACCACTCTAAGCCAATCGCGAAGGTATAGAGCACCAGCATGGCGACAACCACGGAAGGCACAGCTTGCACAACCAGCATGCTTGGCGAGATAAACGCATCGTAGTAGCTACCGCGACGCCACGCCGCGAAAATACCCAACACCGAACCAATACAGAATGAAAGAATAACGGCGGTACCCGTCAGGAATAACGACCAACCAACTGCACCACCCAACAATTCATTCACAGAAAGCGGGTAAAACTTAATTGAAATACCCCAGTTACCGGTGAATATATTGGCAAGGTAGGTGAAGTATTGTTGATATAAAGGCGCATCAACAAAACCAAGCAACTTTTTCATTGCTTCAATACGTTCTGGACTCACATGTGCCATTGCATTGGCAAACATCATGGTCACAGGGTCACCCGGCATTGCACGGGGTAATATAAAATTCAGTGTTGCTGCAAATAATAAGGCGACAAAATAAAATGACAGTCGCCGCATGAAGAAACCCATAGTTCCGCCCTACTTAAACACAAAGAAACATTTTTATAATATTTAAATCACAAGATGATTTAGAAAATTAGAAAACAAATAAACAGGAGAAGCGGCCAACATATCGCTAGCCGCAATGTTTTCATTACGCTTTAGGTTTCAAGTCCAATACGTGTAGCAAACGCTCAGGTACACCCGCCCAAGACAAAGGACGGCCTTTCGGGTTTTCTTCGCTCCACCAGCCAGTGAAGCGGCTTTCGTTGAACTGGTAAACATCAACACCCGACATGACAGGAATCGTCACTTGGTTTTCCGCGATGATTTTTTGAATCTTATGCGCGATAACCATCTGCTCTTCTTGATTGCCCGTTTTGTAGAAGCTATCAAGCAGCGTATCTAGCTCTTCATTCTTGAAGAAGTGCATTGCAAAACGTGGCATGCTTGCACCTTCTTGGTAACGAGAGTGGTATGCACTGTTCCAATAGCGGTGTGGATCTGCACCGTTGAAGTAGTTGGTGTAAGCCACGTCATACGTACCTGTCACCATGGCTTTGTTGTAAACCGCGAAGTCTGCAGTACGTGCTTTTGCGTTAATGCCTACATTTTGAAGCTGTTCAACACCTAACTGAACCGTGTTGTTGAAGTCAGTCCAACCTGTTGGGGATTGAAGCTCGAGCTCAATCTTTTTGCCGGTTGGGGTTTCAACAAAACCGTCGCCATCGATATCAACGAAACCCGCCGATTTCAGCATCGCTTTCGCGTTCTCAACGCTGTAAGTGTTGAAGCCTTTGTATTTGTTGTAGACGTTTTTGTCCGCCCAAAATTCAAAAACTTTGCCTAGGCCCGATGCGTAATCATTCACCACACCGTTACCGTAAAACGCGATATCGATGATCTTTTGGCGGTCAATCGACATGGAGAACGCACGACGGAAATCGACGTTGTTGATGGCTTCATTGTTACCTGGATGCGGTGTTTTGAAGTTCAGCATGAATGCTTGTGCACTCGCTGCTGGATACCAGTATTTGTGGTTAGGGTTACGCGCAGCGTAGGTGCTATCGATGTCTGGGATAAACGCTGCCGTCCAATCCAATTCAGACTTGATGATTTTACCTAACAGTTGGTCGTTGTTTGCGATTTGAGGAACGCGCAAACAATCCACTTCTAGGTTGTCATTGTCCCAATAATTTGGGTTACGACACTGCACATACAGTTGCGGTGTAAACGTATCGATCTCAGTGAACGGACCTGAACCCACTGGGTTTTCATTGGTAAACATTTCAGGTTGTTCAACCTTTTCCCAAATGTGTTTTGGCACAATTGGAATGGTCGAAATTTCGTAAGGCAAGTTAGAGTTCGCTTCGGTCAGGTTAAAGATTACCTTGTCACCATCACGCTCAATGCTCTTAATCCAACGGTCCATGCCTTTAGGGTCAAGCTCAGGTTTTTCATGAATCAGCTTGAACGAGTAAACCACGTCTTCCGCAGTAAATGGCGTGCCGTCTGACCATTTCACGCCTTCGCGGATAACGAAAGTCACCTGTGTCAGGTCTTCAGACATATAGTAGTCCTTCGCCAAACGCATCACCGGCTTGTTGCCGTGCATTTGGTTAAAGATCACTAATGGCTCATAAATAAAATCCGTTGTTGTACGCAAGTTTGTTGCAAGATACGGGTTGAAGTTACGTATCATCGTTGGATAAAAATCAGACACAATAGTGAGCTGATTTTTTTCTGCAGCAATGGCTGTTGGTGCAGTTAGCGCAGCAAGAGTGAGCACCGCAAGTTTTTTATATTTATTCGTGACCATTAAGAGTCCTTACTACATGTTCATTGATGAGGTTTTTAAATATGCGTTCAAATGCATTATTCAACGAGCGACACTATGAACGCATTTTAATAAGGAACAATTGACGAAACTCTCAAAATGGTATTTTAAATATTTTATTACTCTTTCAAGATCTCGATCCCATACTTACAAGTAAAATTAAAATAAGGAAAAGAAAAATAAAGAATTTATTTATTTTAAATACGTAAAAACCGACAGAGAGTTAAATGACTCTAGCCAGCAAAATAGATATTTAAATAGTAATAACAGAAATAAAAACTGAATAGTGGATTGTAATTTATTCCAGTATTCTTTTTTTCAATGTGATTTTCAATGAAGGAAGATCACACACTAACTCAAGCGATCTTAAACAGATTCGACATCAATGCGGAGTGGATTAATCGTACAAAGACTGGACAGGCATAGCCAAACACATGAAGCGTGATATGCGCTGAAAAAATCAGCAAATGACATGAAAAGCCTCTAGGCCACTAAGCAATCAAGGGACTCAGCCTCTAGGCAATGCTTCTCCGCAACGCATTAAGCTGTTCAATATTAGGCATAGTTTGACGAATGGTATCGGAGTAACACCATGGATAGGGAAGCCCTTGCGCCCAATTGACGATTTCTTCAGAGACGTCTGAAGGCAGCATGGCAATTTGCTCGATGGTGATAACCAGTTTTACGGCGCGAGAATCTGTTTCTCTGTCGAACGTCCAACGGTAGTTGCCAGTACCCATTCGAACACCACCACTCTTACGTTCAGTCATACACACCATCCACTTACACGACAATTCATATTCGGTAGAGTCTGATTTGTCTGCAAGGCAAAAAGTATGGACGTTTTCATACGCATCATTGAAGTGACGAACAAGAATATCTGTGATGGCATCGAGCCCATCAGTGATGGCGGGAAACGAAATACTCTCCGTCTTTAAAATCATCTCCAGCGTTGCATCTTCTGCAAACGCGGTAGACATCAGTGCAGGTTCGTTTTTGTCTTTGGCTCGAATGTAGTTCTCAACAATGGTGAGATGTCCGCAGTTTAGCGCATTCAGCATGGTTCATGTCCTTCAGTTCAATAGCCGTAACTTATAGAGAAACCGTCGCTCTTGCCACCTTCTTGCAATGTGAATACCTGTTATTTCTAAAAGTCTCGTTTTTGCATCTCAATCAGACTATTTACCCCTTAACGACAGTTTTCTATCCTTTCCTCGAAATACGCGTTGTGACAGGTATCGATAGTGATTTACATCAGAGAGTTACCAAATGAATACTCGGGGTAGATTTTCAACACTTCTGACATACATACCGATGCAACAACCAAATTGATCACCTTATGTGGGCACTAGCAATGAAAACAGTTCAAAGTTCAAGCGAAGAGTACGTTGTGCGGATAATCTTTATATTTAACAACGTATACGTCTCTGCACTAAACAGGTTATGGCTGTTTCCTTAACCAATCCATGGTCTTATCAATCCGCTGCTGGCCTGTATCGGACAGTGCTGCTTTGTCCACTTGCCTTAACCAGCGCATCAATGCAAACCAATCATCAGATGCTTGTACAGTGCCTTCTCCTCTAGCCTGCCTATCTGGGGAAAAACCTTTGCTCATGTGCCACGACGTCAGGTTCTTGCGCGATAATCCAATCGGCAATGCCGCACCAAAGTCAATCAAACACACTCGGTTGTCCGCCGGATCCCAAAGCACATTCGACGGTTTGATATCACCATGAATCCACCCCGCATGATGACAGTGGCGCATGGCTTTCAGTAACTCGGGAAGCAAGACAGTAAACGTCTCTGCTTGATGCGGACTCATCTCAATGAGTGGCATCATATCGGGGTAGTATTCCACCGCGATAAACCCTGTTGCCGGATAAAGCGCAAGAGCATGTTGAACGCCCTCGCCCCGACAAGCAGACAAAGCTTCCCATTCTCTCTCTAGACTCGACCTTTCAGAACCCGGCGAGCACCTGCGAAGCACCACGGTGTCACCCGTTTCAATCTCTGTCGCCAAATACGCGTTGGGCACAGGCTTCGAACTCAACGGCGCTGTTAAGGTGAATTTTCTGTCCAATACCTTCCCGACTTGCCAGCTTTCCTGCATCGCAAGGGTTTCCGCTAACAGTTTGAGATGGTTTGGCGTCATACGAACCTCTTTACCGAAAAGACAATAAACAACTAACTGTAATTTTAGGCTCATACATAGACAGAGATCGGTAAGATTTCACTACTCGCGATTTGATCACGTATTTTCCAAATTTAACGCACACAACGAAGCCCCAGCATTTCTGCTGAGGCTTCGTTGCATAGGCGGAGCGGCCGGGGACGCGCACGTCCGGGACTCAAGCCGAAGGCTCGTGAGAGTCCAAACCCAAATTCGACAGATACAAAAAAGCCCCGCGCTCTTTTCTAGAATGAGCAAGCGAGGCTTCGTTGTGTTGGCGGAGCGGCCGGGGGCGCGCACGTCCGGGACTCAAGCCGAAGGCTCGTGAGAGTCCAAATCCAATTCGACAGATACAAAAAGCCCCAGCATTTCTGCTGAGGCTTCGTTGTATTGGCGGAACGGCCGGGGGCGCGCACGGCCGGGACTCAAGCCGAAGGCTAGTGAGAGCCCAAACCCAAATTCGACAGATACAAAAAAGCCCCAGCATTTCTGCTGAGGCTTCGTTGTGTTGGCGGAGCGGACGGGACTCGAACCCGCGACCCCCGGCGTGACAGGCCGGTATTCTAACCAACTGAACTACCGCTCCAATTCTGTATGAAACTCGATGTCGCCATCCAATTTCTAGAATGTGGCGGAGAGATAGGGATTTGAACCCTAGGTGCGCTATAAACGCACGCCGGTTTTCAAGACCGGTGCTTTCAACCACTCAGCCATCTCTCCGTGGTTGCGGCGAATATTATAGGCCTACCGCGAAGCTGTAAATACCTTTTTTACGTTATCTTACTCAACCGTTCAAAAAGACATCAAAATGACTTATCAATGAGTCAAATAACACGAAAAACCAACACCTTAATACTATAAATTTAATATCTAAAAAGAAGATTTCACTTTCCTTGCCTGCATTCAGACATCTCAGCGGTAAGTCAGCTACAATGCAGCCAACATTCAGATTTGAGCGAGCATGATGCGTACCCACCTTCTCTTCCTATTCCTGTCACTTATCTCTTTATCAGCACTTGCTACGACAAACGATGCTCAACAGATAAAAGGAGCAGCTTGCCTCGTCTCTGACGCGCAGGGACGTGTTCTCGTCACACGCGATATTCTCAACAACCGCATCTCGATTCCTGGCGGGTATGTCGATACTGATATCCCCAGTGATGCAGCAGTTAGAGAGACGCTTGAAGAAACGGGCATTGCCGTTAAACCCGTTGGAGAACTTTTGCGACAAGATAACGCCATCATTTTTGATTGCGTGGCCTTGTCACCCATTCCCGTGCATGACGCAGCCAAAGACGCCTATCCATTCAACATGCAACGCGCTGCTGTGGCATCGTGGAACGCCGAGCATTTTGGTCGAGAAGTGCGCGCCGTGTTCATGATGAAACCAAACGACATCATATTGAAAGACGCCCGCTTTCCAAAACAAGTCGCCATGTTCCCAGAGCTGCTATTGTCAGCCACACCGAGTGCACTTGAAACCTCTCAGAACTTTTCTCACATGGCATCAGCCTTTACCGTGTGGAATGCTGGGCTAAACCGACACGTTCAGCAGTTCATTGAAGGTCTGCTACCATTCCTATCAAGCCTCGTATCGCAAGGGCTCTTTGCCGCCTCAGCACTTGGGAATGGCGCTTTGTTCTTTTTGCTGCTCCCTGTCGCAATGGCGACAGGAGGCTTAAAACGCACTGCGAGTGTTGCCTTGGTTGCTGTCTTGGTTACGGTTATCACCCATTTTGGGAAACTGCACTTTGCTGTACCCCGCCCTTTTTACGTGTTTCCCGATCTCCAACGGGATCTAGCATCTGGCTTTGCCTTTCCAAGTGGTCACACAGCAACGGCGTTTGCAGTGTGGGGCTTGGTATATAGCTGGGTGAAACAAAAAGGGAAAAATGCACTGTGGGTATGGCTTGTTCCCGCCACCTTAGTCGCACTCAGCCGTGTTTACTTGGGCGTGCATTACGTGACTGACGTGCTTGCGGGCGCGGTCGTCGGCGCATTGTCTTTAGCGATTGTTCTCTATTTTTCTCGGGTAGCACACCGTGGCACACCGCTTATTCTTAAAGCGAGATTATGGTTCACGGTTGCGCTATTTATCGCGCCACTCGCCGCGACTCAAATTCAACCGAGCTTTCTTTATTGCATGCTCTTGGCGCTCGCGTTTGCTTTGTCACTGTGTGTTTCAAGACACGCCGTTACTCATGGAGATACGCCACTGGGGAAAAGCGGGTTTCTATGGTCGCTTGCAGGATTGGTGGTATTGGCAGGTATGGCGTTTGGGGTTGGGCAGTGGTCGACATCCAGCATCGAGATTTTGATTGCGCACGCCATTGTCGCCATCTTTTTGAGTGTGTGGTTAGTGGCAATCACCCCGCGTTTGTCCCTCACCTCAAACACGCCTTCAGCAAACTAACGGTTCAATCAACACAAACAAAAAGAGGCACCAATCGGTGCCTCTTTTTCACTCAGCGTACTTGCAAAAGATTAACCTTTCGCAACGTCTGCTAATTCTTTCTCTGCATCATGGTCGATTTCTACGCCAGCAACAACACCCGCTTTCGGGTCGTTAAAGACTGATTCGTCCAATTTGCCTTCGCTCTTCGCAACAATACAGCTCACTGCAGCATCACCAGTAACGTTAACAGCGGTACGCACCATATCAAGTAGACGGTCAACACCAAGGATAAGACCGATACCTTCAAGTGGCAGACCCACTTGCGCGAATACCATCGATAGCATGATCAGACCAACACCCGGTACACCCGCGGTACCAATAGATGCCAGAACCGCCATCATGATCACAGTGACATAGCCCGCAAGGCCCAGATCAACGCCGTAGATGTTTGCGATAAACACTGTCGCTACACCCTGCATGATCGCCGTACCATCCATGTTGATGGTTGCGCCAAATGGAACAGTGAATGAGCCAACAGAGTTACGAACACCTAGACGCTCAGTCACAGTGCGCAGCGTAACAGGAATGGTTGCATTCGAGCTTGCAGTACTGAATGCGAACACTTGCATGTTGCGTGCTTTCTTCAGGAAGGTCGTGACACTTAGACCAGAGAAGAGCTTGAGGATAAACGGAATCACGACAAACAGGTGCAGCATCAACACAGCGATCAGAACCACAACGTAGCCAATCAATTGTGCGAACAACGCAAGACCAAGGTTTGCCATCGCCTTCGCGATCAAACAGAACACTGCATATGGTGCGATTTCCATGATGACAGTGACCATCTTCATCATCACTTCGTTAAGCACTTCAATGAGCTCAACCACTTTCTTGGCAGGCTTGCCAACCATCAAAATACACACGCCCATCAAAATCGCAAAGAAGATGATTTGTAGCATCTCACCTTCAGACAACGCATTGATTGGGTTGTTTGGAATGATGTCGATCAGTACTTGAGATAGCGGTGGCGCTTCACGGCCAGAGAACGCAGAATCAGTGGCCATGTCCATACCACTACCGATGCCAGAAATAACCGCAACGGTAATCGCCACGGCAATCGCGATCGCTGTAGTGAGAATGTAAAGACCAAATGATTTAGAGCCGACCCTTCCCAGCATTTTGATATCGCCGATGCCACAGACACCGCATATCAATGAGAACAGTACGAGAGGTACAACGAGCATTTTCAGCGCGTTAACAAACATCTTACCCACTACGTGGAACAAGCCGTTTGTGATGTAGGTGTCAACAAAGCCACCTGCTGGGTTTAAACCCAAAATGTTAATGGTTAAACCAAGAAGAATACCGGCGACTAACCCGACAATCACCTTGGCGGTGAGGCTCATCTTCCCTTCACCGTTTGATGCTGCATTACTCATATTGCCTCCATGACTAAAGTAGTGTTTCCCGTCATGAAAGACCTTGGTTCAGTTTGCCAATAGCAATATTGCGCTTAGGAAGCGCTTTCCTCTAAAAATTGTGTAACCTCACCTTTGAGCCAATAAAGGTGCTGAGGTATATAAAATTGAATTTAGTGGGGTGTTATTTAGCCAACGAACAAAACCGATTCAAGATATTCCAATGTATGACGTGCCATAGGTATATCTTGATTAGCACTTCCTGTTCGTCTCTTAAATGAGCCTTTAAATTAATTTACACCTCAAATAATCAAAACCACAACACACTGTAAAATGCAACAAATCATTAACAATGCCGAGTAGGTCAGTATTCATACAGCCTACAAGCATATTTATGCGGAAATCATCTCTTGGGACAAGTTGAGGTGATTTTGTGCTGTCATAAAGACAACATGCGCTTCTATCAAAGAGTTAGCTTCCTTTTGCCAATATTCTTCGCACTGACTTTGACAAAACTCCAATAACACCACAATAAGCGTGTCCATTCGCTGCAGACACCACTTTTTCACGGCAAGTTCATGTCGAATATCACTCGCCATTTCTTGCATCTTGCCGTAGCTAAATTGTAGGTACCCATAGGCGGCTTCAACCTCGCACAATGAAGCTTCATGATGATGAATGCGCATACACGCATCCATCCAATATCCAATGGCTAAACTTTTCGCTTCATCGATATGCGGGTCGAACAGCGCAGCAGGCACATGCTTTACCAATTCTTCTAAACAACACATCTCGTTGATGTTCTGATTGCAATACCATTGTTGTGCCAACGAGAGCCATTCATTCACTGTCATCTCTGCTTCGAACTTATCTGTCATGCCGCCGACTCCCAACAACGTACAAAGTGATTGTCACTCACTTGATTCACCACCGGTTGCAGCTTTTCACTGAGCGCTCGAATTTCATCTGCGTTCGCTGAATAGTTGTCGGTTTGCTTAATCAATTCACTGAATGGCGTATCTGGATCAGGCACTGCAGAAATCAGTAATTGGGTGTAAGGGTGCTGAGGGTTCGACAGTATAGATTGCGTGTCGCCCCACTCGACGATTTGCCCTCGATACATCACGGCCGTTTCTTCTGCGATGTAATGCGCCGTCGCGAGGTCGTGGGTGATATACAGAAAGCCAATACCCATCTCTTTTTTCATCCGCTGCATAAGGTTTAGCACGCCAAGGCGGATCGACACATCCAGCATAGACGTCGGCTCATCAGCCAAAATGATCTCTGCACCGACACCCAGTGCCCGAGCAAGGTTGATACGTTGGCGCTGTCCACCGCTGAGTTGATGAGGAAATTTAGATAAACAGGCAGGGTCGAGCTCGACCATTTCCATCAACTCAGTTTGACGCGCTTTTAATTGTGCCTTGCTGGCAATGGCATTGTGGATTTTTAACGGGCGCGCAATGTGATGATCAATCGTGTGGGCAGGGTTGAGAGAACCAAAGGGGTCTTGAAACACCATTTGTACATTGCTGCGGTAGTCACGGAGCGATTTACCGGAACGAATATCGTTGATGTTCTGCCCTTTGAACAAGATTTCGCCAGAAGACGCATCATGCACTTTGGTGATCAAGCGCGCGACCGTGCTTTTGCCGCAACCGGACTCCCCCACCAAAGCAAGGGTTTTACCTTTGTGCAGATCGAAACTCACGCCGCGTAACGCTTGAAACACATCTTGTTTTGAAAACCCGCCGCCGACAGCAAAATTCTTAGAGACATTCTTCAATTGAATGATCGGTTGCTCTTGAGTCAATGGCGGCATCATGCAGGCTCTCCTTGTTCAAATTTCTCTTTACTGGCTTCGCGGTCGTGAATATTGGGGAACGAAGCCCAAAGCTGTTGTGTGTAAGGGTGTTCAGGCTCATTACGAATACGCGAAGAAGTGTTCACTTCCACAATTTCACCGTTTCGCATGATGGCAATGCGATCACTCAATTGAGTCATGAGCGCCAAGTCGTGCGTGATGAAAAGCACCGAGAAGCCAAACTCTTCTTTCAATGAGAAAATCTGTTGAAGAATTTCACGCTGTACCACCACATCCAGCGCTGTCGTTGGTTCATCCATGATGATCAATTTCGGGCTCAAACTCAGCGCTATCGCAATCACCAAGCGCTGACGCATGCCGCCGCTAAACTGGTGGGGGTAATCTAAAATGCGCTCACGTGGGATGTTCACTAAATCCATCATTTTCATCGCACGATCAATCGCTTCTTCTTTGCTCCAGCCTTTGTGCCATTGGATCACATCAACAAACTGCTCTTGCACGGTCAACACAGGGTTCAAGGAGTTCATGGCGCTTTGAAACACCATGGCAATTTCACTCCAACGCACCATGTTGAGATCTTTTTCCGCCAATTCGCGAAGATTGCGATCTTCAAGCCAAATCTCACCACCAGAGATAAAAGCTGGCGGCTTGTGCAAACTGTTCACAGAGAATGCGATGGTGCTTTTGCCGCACCCAGACTCCCCCGCTAAGCCAAATATCTCGCCACGACCAATATCGAAGCTGACGGAATTTACCGCTCGGAAGTGACCATCATCCATGATGTAGTCAACACACAGATCTCGGACTCTAAGCAGAGGGTCATGATGAAAAGCCTGTTCATGTGCCATTTGTATTCACTCCAAAATAACTTGAATGCAAATTATTATCATTTCGTTTATCGGTAAAGTATAAGGCACAAATTAGAGAAGTGGATCGCATCAAGGGGTTTTACGCGTGAAAGGTTTCATCTAGGTTGTGTGTTTGCGCGTTGGGCTTCCGCTGAATCCGAGGATGAAGGATGGGTATAAAATTAGGTAGAATGCGTGCTTCATGTTTCGCCGACACGCTTTTCGGCGGAAGGCTTTGCTCAACAACACGAAGATTCATCAATGACATCATGCCCTCAGTGCAACGCCCCACTCACCTGCACCGCCGATACTGGCGCGTGTTGGTGCATGCAATATCCGCACATATTGCCCGTTGCCGATAAGAACAATTTGGCATGCTTGTGCCCAAGGTGTTTAGCAAAGCGCATTAACCAAGAGTTAGACGTGCTCTACCAAGAATACAGCGTCAATGACCTGATACGTTTAGCCAAGCCCTACGCAAACAACCCTGACCTGATTGAAGGGCTGGATTACACCATGGAAAATGGCTTTATGGTGTTCTCTGCGTGGTATCACTTGAAGCGTGGAACCTGCTGTGGAAATGGATGTCGCCACTGCCCTTTTGGCAAAAGCGACACATCACGTTTCAACAACGTGGGCTAAGTCACTGACGTAGCGCAAGTCTTCGTAGACAATGCGCGCCCTCTGGCACGCACGCCGTGCAGGATTTACTTCTTAATCGAAAAGATAGCACTATGAAAATTGTCGCTGTAACCGCTTGTCCTACAGGCATTGCGCATACCTACATGGCCGCTGCTGAATTGAAAAAAGCAGCCGCACAAAAGAACATCCACATTAATGTCGAAACCCAAGGTGCGATGGGCATTGAAAACCCGTTAAGCATTCGAGACATTGCCCAAGCAGACGTTGTGTTGATTGCATCTGATATTGAAATTGAAGACAGAGCGCGCTTCTCGGGTAGCAAGATCCACTGCGTAACCATTGAAGAAGTACTGACAGATCCTGTCAGTGTGTTGGAGCGCTGCAAAGCGTTATGACAATGCCAACCATCAGTCGACGCATCACCTTTCTGATCGGCGACGAAGGTTTACCAGCATGGAAGCTGAATCGATTAAAAACATTGGCGGGTCTATTCCGCTCCGTTACCGTGTTTTGCAACCTGTCTCAACGCAATGCCGCGAACGCGGAGCAGCCAATACGCATTCTGAGCCTCAGCTCGCGCCCTAACGATCTTTGCCAATTATTGATTGAAGGCAATGATGCCGAACTTGCGGCCATGGTGTTAACCGATTTCGCCGCCGAGCACGGTATCTTGGTCTGTGGCGGTAAGCGCTCGAAAGCCACGCCCACCAGCGCATTTATTTCTCTGCCTTTTTCTTATCGTGTTTACCAAGCCCCTCAATCGAACCTTGATAAACACGCGCTACTGGCTGAATTTGCCTTGCGCGTCGCCGACAATGAGAATCGCGAAGACACCACCCAAGAAGCCCTGTTTAATGCCTTGTACGCACGGGAAAACGTTTCATCGACCTGCATGGGCAATGGCATCGCGCTTCCCCATGTGATGACGCCTTTGGTGAGTCACATTCATGTCTTCATCGCGTCCACAGAACAACCGCTGGATTGGTTATCAAAACGTGGAGAGGTAACGCGCATTATCGGCGTGATGCTCCCAAAGCCGCCCGTGCGCGAGCATATTGTGGCCTTTTCAACCTTCTCACAGCAGCTTCTCGACACGACCTTCTGTCGGTATCTTGAAGAAAACACCTCGTTAGACATTGTCGAAACCATCGTGCTTCACTCGCTAGAAACCGCACTGAAAAGTCACTAAAGCCACAACGCTGCGCGCATCATCAGCTTACTTGGCTTAGTTGCTACCACGATACTCAGATGGCGTGAGCCCTGTTTTCGCTTTGAACACGCGATAGAAATAGTTCACATCCTGAAAACCACACCGCGTGGCCACTTCGCTTAATCGAAAATCGTATCGCTTCAACATGAATTTCGCCCGATCAACACGCACCCAAGTGATGTAGTCCGCCATTCGCATATGGCCTTGTTGGCGGAATAGCCGCGACAGGTGATTGGGCGTAATGCTGAAGCGCGCGGCTATGGACTCCCTGCTGATGTCACGGTGAAAGTTTTCTTGAATGTAAATACAAATCCCTTGATACAAATCTTCGACGCGATTGCGACGCCCCGCTTCTGGCGCAAGCAACATTTGCTGGCTGTAGCTTAATAAGGCGTGCAGCAAGTGGCTGTCCATCGGTGACTGAACAGGCTCTTTCGCCAAACTGTTCAACGCACTCAGAATATGATCAATGGCGTGGCCAGTGCGCGTTTGAATGCTGTGCTTTTGCACGTCATAAAAATTCGGCTGTGCTTTTGCCTTCCCCACCAAGCTAAACCCAAGTTGTCGCTTACCGAACAGTAAACTCAACACGGAGCAATCTGTTTCCCAGTTGGGTTTGTTCCAACTATTGGGCGGTACATAAAGCGCATCGCCCGCAAATAAGGTGACTTCGCTGATCGACTTATCCGCATTTTCAATTTGGTTGGGGTATTCACCACTGATCACCAATTCAAGGCGAGGGAAGTTAACTTGATAGCTAAAGGTTGGCGGTGTGACTTGGTCGCTCGCAAACCAAATGCGATTGAAATGCTCCCTTTCACCCAGAAGGTTGTCGAGCAACAGCGAAAAGACCTGACTCATAACATCTATTTTTACGTGAAAACATGGCGCGCATTATCTGCCCCATTTTGACGACAACCGAGCACTTCAGAACAAACCGCAGCAAATTCGTGACCTTGCTCAATAAAATGCGAAAGCAAACTTCAATCTTCGGTTACGAATTTCTAGTCAAAGAAAATACACCACCATTTACGGTCAATGTACACAATCTTAAAATCCACCCTTAAGCCCCTGTATATAAGTATTTTTTCATTATTCATCACCACTTATCACCTATTAATCTCAATGAGAAACAGATCACACCAACAAATCAATGTTACATTTTTCCAGTAAAAGCCTTTCTTTTCCTCTTTCGAGTCTCGCCCTGTCACGGGAAAATATGCTCATACAATAAGAACAACATTCAGAGGTAAAACTCATGATTAATACGTTAATCAACGAATCGCTGATTTGCTTAGACCTAAAAGCGACCACGAAAGAAGACGTGTTCGTCGAAATGATCGAACTGCTTCACGCCCAAGGTCGAGTCAGTGATAAAACCCAATTCCTCGCTGACATCCATGCACGTGAAGCGCTGGGTAACACAGGTTTCGAAGACGGTGTTGCACTGCCACACGCAAAAAGTGCGGCGGTATCGAACCCTGCAGTCGCGATAGGTATCAGTCGCAATGGCATTGAATACGGTGCCGAAGACGGCCAGCCTTCAAAACTCTTTTTCATGATTGCTTCGCCAGATGGCGGCGCAAACCACCATATCGAAGTGCTTGCAGAATTGTCATCAAAGCTGATTGAAGACGGTTTTATTGAGCAATTCCTGCAAGCGACCTCTGCATCAGACGCACTGGCACTTCTGATGGAAAAGAAAGCTGACGAGCAAGCGATTGAAGCGAACAAAGGGTTGCTGATTGGCGTAACAGGTTGCCCTGCTGGCATCGCGCACACTTACCTTGCAGCGGAAGCCCTTGAAAAAGGCGCGGCAGCAATGGGTTATGAAATGAAGGTAGAAACCAACGGTTCTATCGGCGTGAAAAACAGCCCAACGGCAGAAGAAATTGCACGCGCAGAAGCCATCATCGTGAGCTGTGACAAACAGGTCGACATGGCGCGCTTTGCGGGTAAACGCTTGATCAAAACCGGCGTAAAAGCGCCTATCAAAGATGCGAAAGGCCTGATTTCACAAGCACTTGACGCGCCAGCGTACGCGGCGTCTTCTGACGAAGGGTCAAGCGAGAGCACTGAAAGCAAATCATCACAAGCTCGTTCAGATCTGTACCGCTACCTCATGAACGGCGTATCACACATGATCCCGTTCGTTGTAACAGGCGGTCTATTGATTGCATTGGCACTGGCGATTGGTGGTCAACCATCAGAAGCGGGCATGGCGATTCCTCCTGGTAGCCTGTGGAACAAAGTGCTGGATGTGGGTGTGGTTGCCTTCACCCTGATGATCCCAATTCTTTCTGGTTACATTGCTTACGCGATTGCAGACCGTCCGGGTCTGGCGCCGGGTCTTATCGGTGGTTGGATTGCCAACAACGGCTCATTCTACGGCGCGGATGCGGGTACGGGTTTCATCGGTGCTATCGTTGCAGGTCTGTTGGTCGGTTACTTTGTAAAATGGATTGCGACACGCAACTACCATAAGTTCATTCAACCGCTCGTGCCAATCATGATCGCGCCAATCACGGGTAGCTTGTTCATTGCGGGTTTGTTCATCTTCGTTATCGGCGCGCCGATTGCAGGATTGATGGAAGGCTTGAACACCATGCTAACCAACATGAGCACGGGTAACGTTATCCTTCTGGGTATTGTGCTTGGTGGCATGGCTGGCTTCGACATGGGTGGTCCATTCAACAAAGTGGCCTTCCTGTTCTCTGTTGGCATGATCGCAAGCGGCCAAACGCAATTCATGGGTGCAATGGCGTGTGCCATCCCTGTTGCTCCACTGGGTATGTCACTGGCAACGGTTATCGGTCGCAAGTTCAACATCTTCGAAGAATCGGAAATCGAAGCAGGTAAAGCGTCAGGTGCAATGGGCCTAGTCGGTATCTCTGAAGGTGCGATTCCATTTGCAGCACAAGACCCAATGTCTGTGATTCCTGCGAACGTAATCGGTTCAATGGTTGCGGCTGTTATGGCCTTCTCATTCGGCATCACCAACAGCGTCGCTCACGGTGGCCCTGTGGTTGCACTGCTAGGTGCGATGAACAAACCTGTACTAGCACTGGCATGTATGGCGGCAGGTGCGATTGTGACAGCACTGGTTGCGGTATCACTGAAGAAAATGCGCCAATCAAAAGTGGCAGCATCAGAAACCGCAGCGGCATAAGTTAAAAGACAGACCAATATCGCTCCCAGCGTGAATAGAACAGCAATGTTTTTAGAGCACATGGGAGCGATTATTCGCCTTTGTGCCCATTCAACGAAAACAACATCTGGTACACTTTGCTAGCTTCGGTCAGCACGGAATTTTGATAAAGCGTCGCGCTGACTTACTCAGAATAGAGCACGCCAATTGGCGCAAAAATTGAAGAACATTATGACCTCGACAACCCAACATTTTTTCCCGCTGACCAACGTTATCCAAGACTATGCTTGGGGAAGCCGCACCGCATTGGGTGAGCTTTTCGACATGCCAAACCCGGACAACAAGCCACAGGCTGAGATCTGGATGGGCGCACACCCAAATGGTTGTTCAAAAATTGACGTAAACGGTGAGCAAACCCTGCTTTCTGATTTTATCGGCAGCGACATGGCCAATGTGATTGGTCAACAGACACAAGAAACGTTCGGCGAACTGCCGTACTTGTTCAAGGTACTGTGTGCAGCCAATGCACTTTCAGTGCAAGTACACCCTAGCAAAGCGCAAGCAGAAGCAGGCTATGCGAAAGAAGAAGCAGCCGGTATCCCTCTGTCTGCGGGCTTTCGTAACTATAAAGATCCAAACCACAAACCAGAACTGGTTTACGCACTGACGCCATACACCGCGATGAATGGTTTCCGTGATTATTCTGAAATTCTTGCCTTCTTCCACCAGCTCAATATTGATGTGCTTTCCACACTGGTTGCCAACCTTGATGCAAACCAAAACGAGCAAGGGCTAAGTGCATTCTTTGAAGCACTGCTCTCTCTTGAAGGCGAAGACAAAGACACAGCAGTTGCTGAACTCTTGGCATTTGCGACAGAGAACCAATCAGATGAATTGTTTGCATTGCTGCTGACGTTATCTGAGCAATACCCGGGTGATATCGGCCTATTCTCGCCGCTTATCCTCAATACGCTGACATTGGTACCAGGCGAAGCCATGTTCTTGGATGCATGTACCCCCCATGCATACATCAAAGGCACAGGCCTTGAGATCATGGCGAACTCCGACAATGTACTGCGCGCAGGACTCACACCTAAACACATGGACGTGCAAGAGCTAACTGCGTGTACACGTTGTGTACCAATGGCAAAAGACGTTATCCGTTTGGCACCAGAAAAAGTCGGCAATGCTGAGCATTACCCTATTCCTGTGCCTGACTTCAAATTCAGTGTTTACAACGCAACAGCAAAAGAATCGCTGCACACCAACAGCGCTGAGATTTTGCTGGCCGTTGATGCAACACTGATCGTAGAAGATGCGGAAGGAAACAGCGTGACACTGGAGAAAGGCGAATCTGTCTTTATTCCTGCATACGTCGGTGAATACTTTGCATCATCCAACGGCAAGTTTGCGCGTGCGTATAACTAACGTAATCATCGGTAAATAAGACAAAAGCCTGACCACGTATTCGTTGTCAGGCTTTTTCTTTATCGACGATGTGTGACGTTTGAAACAAGCGTCAACTTACAGGCCTGTACCTGTTCGAAGCCTTTTCAAACCATCAACCACTCAGACGCTTGCACATCCAACCGCAGAGTTAGCGACAATACACGCGCGCATCACGCGGGGTGTAAATGCCGAAGGTTACAAACCCTAAGAAGCCATCAAGGAACGTCTGTTGCACTTCCACCTTTGCGACATTTTCTGCACCACCACAAACACTGGCAGCATCAATGGTTTTCTTTTGACCAATACCTGAAACGAAAAAGCTCTGCATGGTTTCTTCTTCTAAGTTTCCCTGTTTGTCATTCACCACAAATGTTTGTTGTGCACACCCAGAAAGCATTAGCGCGCCAACGACCAAAACTGCTGTTTTCTTCATGTGTTTTATCCTTATCGTTATCAACCGGTTGAGCCTTGTTTTTCATAATCGCCCCTAAAGTGTAGAAAAAACTGTCTACTTACTTGGTATTAGTGATAAGAAAAGCATATTTTTTTGACCCGGGTTTTTACGGCGAGCTCTCTATAATAAGAAAGTGTATCGAACACTAAATAAGATAAGATTGCCTTATGTGTACTTATTGAAACCACCAAAACAGCCCCTAAGATTGTCCAGAATTTTGGCTAAATGTTGTCGAGAACATTCACGTCAATCTTCCGCTCGAGGGACACAAACACTCTGACGAAGAAAGCGCTTTCTAGTTCATATGCTTGTGGTGAGTGACCAATCTTAAAAAGAAATAACCCTCAAAGGGGGCAGTATGCTCAAAGGAAAGTTAGTTGTGTCAGGAATGGCGTCGCTCGTGTTACTTGCGGGCTGTATGGAAGAATCGAAAGTGCCCTACTTTCCGGATTGGCCGGAAATAAAGAGCGCTGTACCAAAAGATCCCGACATTGAAGCCAAGGTCGCGGATATTTTGGCGCAGATGACGCTGGAAGAAAAAGTCGGACAAATGATTCAACCCGATCTTCGTGGCGTTACGCCAGAAGAGGCAAAACAATACAAATTAGGCTCGCTATTGAATGGCGGTGGTTCTTGGCCTGACGAAAACAAATACGCCACTGCATTAGACTGGGCGGAAGAGGCCGACAAATATTATCTCGCCGTTGAAGAAGCCTATGCCGATCGTGGTTTTCGTATTCCCTTTATGTGGGCGACAGATGCAGTACACGGCCACAACAACGTATTTCGCGCCACGGTTTTCCCTCATAATATCGGCCTAGGTGCCGCCAACAACCCCAAACTCATTAAGCAAATCGGTAAAGCCACAGCTCGTGAAATCTCCGCAACAGGTTTGGATTGGACATTCGCGCCTACCGTTGCGTCGCCTCGCGATTACCGCTGGGGTCGAGTTTATGAAGGCTACTCAGAAGATCCCGAAATCATCTATCAATACGCAGGCCAAATGGTTGAAGGCTTGCAAGGTGGCACTAAAGGCCTAAAAAGCCAGCGTCATGTTATCTCTAACGTG
This sequence comes from Enterovibrio baiacu, assembly GCF_004120195.1. Lineage (GTDB taxonomy): Bacteria > Pseudomonadota > Gammaproteobacteria > Enterobacterales > Vibrionaceae > Enterovibrio > Enterovibrio baiacui. The sequence continues at coordinate 234,851 of NZ_SCHN01000006.1, forward strand.
AAGCACTGGGTCGGTGATGGCGGTACCAATAAAGGTGTCGACCGCGGCGAAAACCACTACTCCGAAGAATACCTACGCAACATTCACGCGACGGGTTACTTCTCGGGCCTAGACGCAGGCGCGCAAGTGGTCATGACATCATTTAACTCGTGGCACAATGATGAAAACTACGATGTGATGAATACCGACGAATACAACAAGAAACTCCACGGCAGTAAGTACCTCGTGACCGATGTACTGAAAGAAAAAATGGGGTTTGACGGCATTGTTGTCACTGACTGGAACGGTCATGGTGAAATCAATGGCTGTACCGCATCGAACTGTCCACAGGCCGTGCTAGCGGGTAACGATGTGTTCATGGTTACAGCGCGTAAAGACTGGACCGTGTTCTATCAAAATGTCATCGACCAAGTGAATGATGGCACCATTCCAATGTCACGTATTGATGATGCAGTCACGCGTATTCTTCGCGTGAAAATGCGTGCAAACCTTTGGAAAAAACCGCAACCATCACAACGTCAACTCGCGGGCCAGCAAGATATTCTTGGTTCAGACAAACACCGCAAGCTGGCGCGTAAGGCAACCAGCCAATCCTTGGTGTTGTTAAAGAATGAAAACGAAGCACTGCCGCTTTCCTCTGACAAACACTACCTTGTCCTTGGTAGCGCAGCGAATGACATTCAAAAGCAAACAGGGGGTTGGTCACTCACATGGCAAGGTACGGAAAATACCTTAGAGCGTGATTTCCCGGGTGCAACAACCATGCTGATGGCAATGCGCGATCAAGTAGGCACTGACAATGTCTTTACCGATGTTGATGCAGCGCCAGAAGATGCCATTGCAGTTGTCGTGATAGGTGAAGACCCATACGCAGAAATGTTCGGTGACATCAACGCGACCAAAACCCTTGAATATGCATCACTCAAGTCGACGTATGCCGCCGATCTCGAACTGATTAAATCACTCAAAGATCGTGGCCTCACTGTTGTGACTGTGTTCTTCTCTGGGCGTCCGCTTTACGTCAATGAAGAGATCAACAACTCAGATGCATTCGTGGCAGCTTGGTTACCGGGCACCGAAGCGGGCGGTATTACCGATGTATTGTTCCGCGAAGAAGGTAAAAACTTCCGAGGCCGTTTGTCATACTCTTGGCCTGGCATGAAATGTTCCACCACCATCAACCGTAAAGCGCCAAACCTAAAAGACTATGTCACGCCAGAGATGGAACAAGACATCGAAGGCGAGCATGCACCTCTGTTCCCCTATGGCTATGGCCTTTCTTACAACGCGAAGAAAAGCGACTTGATGGGAGTAGATGCCGATCTGAACAACCTAGAACTTGATCCACGTGACTACGGTTGTGGCCAAGATGCGCCAGACAACGGCATCGCGACGACTAACCTAGAAGTTTATGGCCGTAGTGCTGAGGGTGAATTTATTCCTCGCATCGCAGGTTCCGCAAACGGATGGGTCGGTGAGAGCGTGTCGAACGGCACACCAACCACCATTGGTTCTGTGACCACCACGCCGATGGATTACCTCCACCAGCAAGATGCCATCAATGTGAAATTCAACGGTGACTCGCCAGCGCAGGTCTACATGCAAACGCTGGATCAAGCCGTAACGGACAAACAGGCTTACCTCAATGCTGACGCAACGCTGCAGTTTGATATCGACATGAAGTCTGCGGCACCAGAAAGCATGGTATTGGCGATGCACTGTGAATGGCCTTGCTTGGGTCAAGTTGCCATCAATAAAGTCTTACCAGCACCGTCTGGCGCAAACGAAACCAAGTGGACAACCATTAAGATCCCACTGCAGTGTTTCGCAGACCAAGGCATGGCATTCTCTATCTTGAACACGCCGTTCCTCATCTATACCGATGATGCCGTTGAGTTCAATTTGGGTGAAGTGCGTTTCGTTCCGAACAGTGTTGACCCAGCCGATGATGCCATTGCATGTAGCGTGTTTACTGAACCTAGCCTACCGCCATTGACGGACGATGTGGTTGACGTTTGGAACACGTGGGATCCTGCATTGGGTTCATGGCAAGTTCGTACCGATGATTGGACGAACATCAGTGGTCATGTCACCATCACAGAACCTGATGCATCTGACGCGAGCCGTGAGTTCACCGTGACCTATGATGCAAACAGCCCTGAGCACTATAAAGGCATTGTCACGCTTGAAGGTACCACGCAGAACCTCACCCAATTTACCGACAGCGGTACATTGAACTTTGAGATTTACATCGACAGCTATGGCGAGATTGCGAACCCGGGTGAAAACCCAAGCACCGACATTGTTGTGAAGATGGAATCCACCAAAGGTACAGGTGATGACTATTTCCTTGGCGGCCTTTCAACGGGTATGTGGCATCAGGTATCCATTCCTGTGTCTGACCTAAACACAGGCGCGTTGGACATCACCAAAGTGAACAAGCCATTCGCAACCTTGGGTGAATGGAATGCCTCTCAAGCAGGTATCAGTTACCGCGTGAGAAACATTCAGTTGGAGAAATAACGCACGCACGGGTGATCACCTTGTGAGTGAATCACAGTCGTGAATGCAGCCTGAAAGCCCGCCAATTGCCTTTGGCGGGCTTTTTCTTTTCTGGCCCCCATTGCGGGTTGCTTCGAACACTCAGTCACTAAACATGTCAGGTTGGCACAATATTTTTGTCGCCTCTTTTTGCCGCTTAACACGCTATTCGTCCACTCACTGAGTTTGTCCGCGCCAACACCCCGCCTTCTCCATATAGTCGCGCTGTGATTTCATTCAATAAGGACGATTGCAATGCTGTGGTTTCTTACCTGTGTCGCTGCTCTGATTGGCGGCTACTTCCTCTACGGGGCGTTCATTGAGAAGATTTTTGGCATCAATGAAAATCGCCCGACACCTGCACACACTAAAACTGACGGCGTGGACTTTGTGCCCATGTCGACCAAGAAAGTGTATTTGGTTCAGCTACTGAACATTGCCGGTGTGGGTCCTATTTTCGGCCCAATCATGGGGGCCTTGTACGGCCCAGCAGCCATGTTATGGATTGTGGTTGGTTGCATCTTCGCGGGTGCGGTTCACGATTACTTCTCCGGCATGTTATCGATCCGCAATGGCGGCGCATCCGTTCCTACGATCACAGGCCGATATCTTGGCAATGGCGCAAAACACTTTATGAACATCTTTGCCATTGTGCTTTTGCTGCTCGTTGGCGTGGTGTTTGTCTCTGCGCCTGCCGGCATGATCACCACACTGGTGAACGAACAAACCAGTTTTGATATCAGCATGACCTTTATGGTGGTGGTGATTTTTGCTTACTACATCCTCGCGACCATTGTGCCTGTCGACAAAATTATTGGGCGCTTCTACCCATTCTTTGGCGCACTCTTGATTTTCATGTCTGTGGGCTTGATGACAGCCATTGGCCTATCAAGCGAACATACCGTCATGGGTGGCTTTGCATTCAGCGACATGTTCACCAACATGAACCCGAATGACATGCCATTATGGCCAGCACTGTTCATCACCATCGCCTGTGGTGCCATCTCTGGTTTCCATGCGACCCAGTCGCCACTGATGGCACGTTGCATGGAAAACGAAAAGAATGGCCGCTTCGTGTTTTATGGCGCTATGATCGGCGAAGGCATTATCGCGCTGATTTGGTGTGCGATTGCCCTCTCCTTCTTCGGCACATTAGAAGGCCTGCAAGATGCCGTTGCTAATGGCGGCCCTGGTAACGTGGTTTACGGCGCGTCCTTCGGATTGCTCGGTGTGTTTGGTGGCGTGATTGCCTTCCTCGGTGTGGTGATCCTGCCTATCACCTCTGGTGACACGGCGTTCCGCTCTAGCCGCTTGATTCTTGCTGAGTACTTCAACATGGAACAAAAGACCTTACGTAACCGCTTGTTGATGGCACTGCCGCTGTTCGTTATCGGTGGCGTTCTTACCCAAGTCGACTTCGGTATCATTTGGCGCTACTTCGGTTTTGCTAACCAAGCGACCGCCGTCATGATGTTGTGGACCGCCTCCGCGTATCTGCTCCGTCATAACAAACTTCACTGGGTCACCACGATCCCAGCGATGTTCATGACAACCGTGTGTGTCACCTTCATCTTGAACAGCAGCACACTTGGTTTTGGTTTACCTATGAACGTTTCCACCGTCGCAGGTATTCTGTTCGCACTCACTGTGACGGGCTACGTGATTAAAACATCAAAAGGGAAAGGTGAAGACGCACTCCCTGATGATGAAAAACCACAGGTCGAAACCAAAACGGCGTAGACACCAAGGTCGGTAGACCCTAGAAAGTGCAACATTAAGAGTCTGCTTCGGCAGGCTCTTGTTGTTTATAGATTTTTGAACGTTAAAATGCCCCTACTTTCTACCATGACTCTCTTCGAATAGCGTGGGCATTGCCCATTAAAGGCGCAACATGGAATTGATTATCTCGCTCCTTCAGCAAATGTGTGTATACCTCGTGTTGGCCTATATGCTCAGTAAAACACCCATCATTCTTCCCCTGCTGAACATCTCTTCCCGCTTGAGCAACAAACTCATTTGTTACGTGTTGTTTTCCGGTTTTTGTATTCTCGGCACCTACTTTGGCCTGCAAATTGACGATGCCATTGCCAACACCCGCGCCATTGGTGCTGTCATGGGTGGCTTGTTTGGTGGGCCTGTTGTCGGGTTTCTGGTGGGGTTAACGGGCGGCATTCATCGCTATACCTTGGGCGGGTTCACCGATGTCGCCTGCGCAATCTCCACCACCGCAGAAGGATTGATTGGTGGCTTTTTGCATGTGTACTTGATCAAACGAAACCGTGGCGCACAGTTGTTTAACCCCTTTGTGGTGTTCGGCATTACCTTTGTGGCAGAGGCGGTGCAAATGCTCATTCTCTTGATCGTCGCTAAGCCCTTTGACCAAGCTTACAATCTGGTTTCAGCCATTGCCGCCCCCATGATCATTGCAAACGCCTTTGGCGCGGCCTTGTTCATGAGCATCTTGCAAGACAGAAAAACCATCTTCGAGAAATATTCCGCCACCTTTTCCCGTCGAGCATTAACGATTGCCGATCGTTGTGTTGGCATTCTGCACAGTGGTTTTAACAGCGACAATGCCGAGAAAATCGCCCGCATTATTTACGAAGAAACCAAGGTAGGCGCAGTCGCAATCACCGATAAAAACAAAATACTCGCCTTCGTCGGCATTGGAGATAATCACCATAAACCGAACACACCCATCTCCTCTCAGAGCACGCTCGATGCCATGGCAAAAAACAGCATCATTTACCTTGATGGTGCTGAACGCCCATATCAATGCAGCTTGTCCTCCGACTGCAAGCTCGGCTCAGCGCTGATTATCCCGCTTCGCACGGGCGATGAGGTAGTCGGCACCATCAAGCTGTACGAACGAAAACACAAGCTCTTCTCGACCATCAACATGTCGATGGCTGAAGGCATTGCGCAATTGCTGTCTAGCCAAATTCTGTTTAGTGGTTACCTTGAACAAAAGTCCCTACTGACCCAATCAGAAATCAAGCTGCTGCAAGCACAAGTCAACCCGCATTTTCTGTTCAATGCATTGAACACCATCAGCGCAATCATTCGTCGTGACCCCGACAAGGCCCGTGAATTGATTCAGAACCTGTCGCAATTTTTCAGGAGCAACTTAAAACAAAACATCAATACCGTGACGCTTCGCGAAGAGCTCGCCCACGTCGATGCTTATCTGAGCATTGAAAAAGCCCGTTTCACTGACAGGCTCTCAGTCAGCGTCGAAATTGACAGCGCCCTGCTTGAGACAACACTGCCGAGCTTCACCTTGCAGCCTTTGGTTGAAAATGCCATTAAACACGGTATATCCACCTTGCTTGAAGGGGGCACAGTGCGAATCTATAGCGAAACCATCAACGGAAACACCGCCATCACCGTTGAAGACAATGCAGGGTGTTACCACGCGCCTGATGAAGAACATGTGGGTTTGGGATTGGATATCGTATCAAAACGCCTCTCGCATCAATTTGGGCGTGACGCATCGCTAAAAATCACGAGTGAGCCAAACACCTTTACGAGAATGACGTTTATTATCCCCGCTTCATGAATGCGTAAAGGTGCATAAGGCAATGTTAACAGCGCTGGTAATTGACGATGAGCAGTTTGCTCGTGAGGAACTGGCAGAACAGTTGTTAGAAAGCGGGCTGATTGAGGTTATTGGTGATGCGTCCAATGCCATTGTTGGACTAAAGAAAATCAATGAATTAAGGCCCGACGTGGTCTTTCTTGATATTCAAATGCCACAAGTCACCGGCATCGAACTTTTGAGCATGTTAGATCCAGACACCATGCCGCAGGTGGTGTTTGTGACCGCTTACGATCAATACGCCATTCAGGCCTTTGAAGACAATGCCTTCGATTATTTGCTCAAGCCGGTTGAACCCAAACGCCTGCAGAAAACCTTGCAGCGCCTCAATAAGCAAAGCGAGAAGATCGCGCCGAAACCGCACTACGCCGCCATTGCTCCCGAGCAGCTCATACATATCCCTTGTGTAGGCCACCACCGCATCCTTCTTATTCCCATCGAACAGGTGGAATGCGTATACAGTGACCTTAGCGGCGTGCATGTGCGCTCCGATCGACAATCTGCCAGTACGCAACTGACGTTGAAAACACTGGAAGACAAAACCACCTTGGTGCGTTGCCACCGCCAGTATTTGGTGAGCATCCACCATATCAGCGAAATTAAACTGCTCGACAACGGATTGGCGGAAATCGTCACGCTCAGCAAACATACTGTCCCAATCAGTCGTCGCTATCTGAAAAACGTCAAAGAACTGATCGGCATTGGCGCTTAACAGCGCCAATGATTGTTCAAAGCCTGACCATTTACCCTTCACCTTCACATTAATGCATTGATCAAAAAGCAATATCTTGCAGGGAACATCCCGCCGATCTACATTAATCCCAAGCGCGTGCATCGTATAATGGCTATTACCTCAGCCTTCCAAGCTGATGATGCGGGTTCGATTCCCGCTGCACGCTCCACGCTTTTCTCCCCCGCGATCTACCCTTCTCGTTTCCCGTTAAGTAAACACAACCCCAGAAGATGCCTGCACAGGCGCATACACGTTTATCGCAACAGAATCCGGGGCAATCAACGCCAACAACTGCACAAACGATGCTTTATCTGCCATCAAGGTATTCGATTGATGTGCGTCGTGTTCCGTTTCCCAATAATAGAGCTGCATCCAATCCCCATTGCTGGCTTGGCAAAGCGTCTCGTGCAGAAAACCTGGTAGTGTTTTCAGATCCACCAGCATGTCATCAATGGCTGCTGACATGTCTTCCGTACTCACGCCCTGCTTGGCCTGCCACGTAACGGTTTCAACCACATAGTCCGTCAAATTCATTGGCTTCTTTTCCCTCGTTGATGAATATCGAGACACTCTAGCTATTGCCCATATCAAGATAATCACCAAATATTAGAAGTATCAGTTTCCAAAAATGAACGAATGCCGTCATGACCAATTTCAAACATGCCCTTTTGTTTAAACATGTCGTCGAACAAGGTTCTATGGCATCTGCCGCAAAGGTCATGAATATCACGCCTTCCGTGGTGAGTAAGCAGATTGCAGAGCTCGAAGCGAGCTTGGGGGTGCAGCTATTGGCTCGCACAACACGGAATGTGGCCGTCACAGAAGATGGTGCACGTTTTTATCAAACCTTCTGCCAAATCGGTACCGACTGGGAAGAGCTGCTCGCCGAAACGAAACACCGAAAAACGCAACCCGCGGGCGTTCTTTCTCTGGCTTCACCCAGTCTTGTGCTTAGCCGAGTGCTTATGCCGCAACTCGACACATTCAGACGACAGTTTCCAGACATCTCACTCAACCTGACCAATACAAACTATGACGAGATTCCGGTGCAAGGCGCTGATATTTCTATCGCAAGAGAAGTCGAACAGCTCGATGCAGCAATGTTTGTTGGGGTGCCATTAATGACGTTTCAGAACGGCCTGTTTGCATCTCCGTCATACCTTGAAACTCACGGCACACCCCGTCGCATTGCTGATCTTGAACAGCATCAATGCCTCACTTACGGCGTAGGAAATGGAAAGCAGAGTACTGAAGGAAAAATGGGAAGCGAATGGACATTCGAACAGGGAGCGTCCGTCAAAATCACCTCTGCAATACGCTCTGACAGCACAGAGGTATTGATTCAAGCCGCCATTCAACATCAAGGCATCGTCTATATACCGCGCTTAATCATTCAAAACGAAGTGCATGAAAAAGTACTGATTCCTGTGCTGCCTGACGCGGGTATAAGCCGCCCCTTTCGCTTGTTTGCCTACTATCGAAAACAAGCTTACTTGCCGCGAAAGTGCCGCGTAATGCTTGATTTCTTAAAGACGCAATATGCAGAGACCTAACGACTCGCAGTAAAAGGAGCAATATCTCGCAGTAAAAGGATGAAGCGCCGCATCGCATTCATTGCGAAACAGCGCTTCTAGGGGGAAGGATAGACAGCAGTTACTGCCCGTTAAATCTCATTGAACTTACTCCGCTTTAGTTCATTACTTACTTCGCGAGTACGCTTTTCATTTGCTCCGCAACTTTATCGACCTTGCCCAAGCCAACAACCACTTGCAAACCCGCTTTACCAATAGGAATGACGCCTGCTGCACCGAGCTTTTTCAGTTTGTCGGCATCTGCCATGGCAGAGTCTTTAACCGTCAGTCTTAGTCGCGTCACACAGTTATCCACTTCAACAATGTTGTCTGCTCCACCAATCGCTTCAATGTAATCAAGCGTCAGCGGGCCAATGTCTTGTGCGCTCGCGCTCCCTTCTGATTTTTCGTTACGCCCTGGTGTGCTTAGGTTGAACTTCACAATCGCGAAGCGGAAAGCGAAGTAGTAGACCACAAAGAAGAACACACCCTGAACAATCAACATGTACCATTGCGTCGCCAGCGGGTTTTGGCTTGATAGGATGAAATCAACGAAACCCGCAGAGAAACCAAAGCCTGCCATCCATTCCATGCTCGCAGCAATGTAAAGAGACACACCCGTGAGCACGGCATGAATAAAGTAAAGTGCTGGTGCCAAGAACATAAAGCTAAACTCAAGCGGCTCTGTGATGCCCGTGAAGAAAGAAGCCATTGCCGCAGCCAGCATGATAGAGAACGTCGCGTTTTTGTTTTCCGCATCGGCACAGTGGTACATCGCCAAAGCAGCAGCTGGAAGGCCAAACATCATGATGGGAAAGAAGCCCGCCTGATACATGCCCGTTTTGCCCGGAATCGCCGTACCATTTGCGATAGATTGCGCGCCACCGAGGAAGTTCGGAATGTCGTTGATGCCAACAACATCAAACCAAAACACCGGATAAAGCGCGTGGTGCATGCCAATGGTTAATGTGAGTCGGTTAAAGAAGCCAAATAACCCTGCGCCAACCGCATCTAATGCCAACAGCTGGTTACCAAACACGATCAGTGCGTCGTATACCACAGGCCAAACGTAGAGCAGAATGAACGACATAAAAATGCCGGCAATCGACGTCAAGATAGGTACCAATCGCTTGCCGCTGAAAAAGGCCAAGGCTTTAGGTAGCTCGACAGTATGGAAGCGGTTGTAGATTTCCGCAGAAATGATACCGACCAAAATACCGATGAACTGGTTGTTTATTTTGCCGAACGCGGCTGGCACTTCATCTGCTGCCACACTCAGTAACTGACTCACTGTCGCAGGTGACAGTAAGGTGGTCACCACCGTAAAACAAATGAATCCGGCCAACGCCGCTGCGCCATTTTTGTCGCGGCTCAATCCAAATGAGACACCAATGGCAAATAACACCGCCATGTTGTCAATAATCGCACCACCAGATTTGATCAAAAAGGCCGCAATGATACTTTCAGAGCCCCAGCCAACAGGATCTAACCAGTAGCCGACCCCCATCAAGATCGCCGCAGCAGGCAAGGTGGCGACGGGCACCATCAATGCTTTACCGACTTTTTGCATGTATCCAAGGATATTCATGTAGCCCCCAAAAATGTTATCAAGAAAAGTGATAAAAAATTGTTTGTCTCTACCGTGGGTTTTGCTCCGTAAACGCAGAAATGCAAAGACATTGGGTGTATTTACACATTAATTTTTATTGCAAACAAACCAGTTAAAGCACACTATGAATTAAAATTTTTAATGCATGACATCTTATGAATCATCAATCTCTTCTGCGGAATTTGCATACCTTCAGTTCAGCCGCAAGAACACTGAGTTTTACTGAGACGGCAACAGAGCTCCACCTCACTCAAGGCGCGGTCAGTCACAGGATAAAAGTGTTGGAAAAAGAATTGGGGTTTAACCTGTTTGTCAGGCGAACACGCAAGTTGGCGCTCACAGAGGAAGGTGAGAAGTTTCAAGCAACCTTGTCTAAATCACTGAATTCTATCTTCAGCGAAATTGATAACATTCGAACAACTGAACTGTCTGGCGAACTCACCCTTGCCACATCGCCGGGCATTGCCAACGAATGGCTGATTCCTCGATTAGCCGACTTCAAAGCGAAGTATCCCAAGTTCAACCTCAATATCATTACGAATGATGTCGAGCTCGATTTTGATGTGCATGCCATCGACATCGCAATCTACTTTGGAGACCATGAAAGACCAAACATGCACAGCAAACGGATGTTTGGTGAAAAATACATACCGGTTTGCACGCCGGGTTATGCTAAAAACCACCGTCTCTTTGAAGATGGGTTAGCTTCTTTGCAGCGCGTCAATTTTCTCTATGCAAAAAAATCGACAGCTTGGAAACGGTGGGCAAAACAACACAAGGTCGCCATAGATACCCACAATCAATTCATGACACTCAGCCACCAAGACATGGCGGTCACCTGCGCTCGAAATGGATTAGGTGTTGCCATGGGTCGCTATCGTTTCGTGAAGGATGCCCTAGAATCCGGCGAGCTTGTTGCGCCCTATCCCGCCATGGAGACACAAAGATGCCATAGCATTTTGTGTCCACAAGGCACAGAAAACCGCCCAAAAGTCCGAACGTTTCTCCAATGGGTAGACAGTCAGCTTGCTTAATTGAGCTTGCGGCGAAGGTAATGCCTGAGTGGCTGACTACCGCGGTAGATAAGCAAAGACAGCAGAATCATTGAACAGCCCGCTATCTTATGAGCAGGCATGGCTTCGTGATACCACACCACGCTCAGCACTACAGTCCAGACAGGCTCTAAGATCATGATGATGGCCGCATTTGCCGCATTCGCGCCTTTTTGCCCAAAGGTTTGCAGCAAATAGCGCAAACTCGTCGCCACCACCACACTCAATGTGAACCAACCCCAAATCGCAGGAGGTATTACGTCAGGCCAGGTTTCGACACACAGCGACACCAATGAAGCAATCACGCCCGTCGTAAACAGCTGAACACAGGTGAGCACCAAGGTCGGGATCCGCTTCGCGTAGCGGCTGTTCACGTTAAAGTGGATAGCTAAAAAAACAGCAGCCAGCAGGAACCAAATCTGACTGGGCGACAGTTGCCAACCCACACCACCCAACGACAAAAGCGCCAAACCAGCAACCGCGATCGGCATGGATACCCAGAAAATTCGCGGCGGTGTTTGTTTAAAGAGTCCCCACGCGACCAAAGGCACGATCAGCATGGAAAGGCTCATGATGAATGCCCCTTCCCCCAGCGATGTGCTCACTGACATGGCGAAGATCCAGAACAGCAAGGCCCCAGACAATAAACTGCCAACGCCCGATGCACGCACTAAGTCGCCCCTATCAACGCGCTTCAAACTGCCAATACAAAACGGCAGCAAGCAGATAGACGCAAACAAAAAGCGAAGACCAATAAAACCAAACGGAGGCAAACCCTGTATCGCCTCCTTAGAGAAGATCCATCCCCACGCAGCCAGCACGGTCACAATCAGCAAAACAAAAGACGCACGTCTTTCAGACAACATCACACACCACATCAAATAGGGAAGGAAAAGCGGCCGCTATTATTCCACTGGAAAAGGAAATTGAACATCACAGTCGGTGAAAAGATCCAAAAACACGCGTCGTTTGAGCTGAAAGTGCCAGCTTACGATCTAAACCTCTTCTCAATAGTTTGACCCTTTTCGCTCAACCATACTGATACGATGAAAATTGGATGCAAGTACAAGCAAACTTGTGCGAAAACAAAAGGGACGAACAATGAAAAAAGCACTCCTTATCGCCACGATGGGTCTAAGTGGATTAGGCCTTTCAGGCATTGCGAACGCAGATCAGTTGGAAGATATTCAAGAAGCAGGCGTTATCCGAGTAGGTACCACGGGTGATTACAAACCGTTTTCATTTTACGACGGTAACACGTTTTCAGGTTATGACATTGATGTGGCACAGCACCTTGCCGACCAGCTTGGCGTGAAACTTGAGTTGGTTCAAACCACATGGAAAGGCTTGGTGAGCAACCTTCAAGAAGACAAATACGACATCGCCATGGGCGGTATTACACGCCGTATGTCTCGCCAATTGGCAGCAGAGCAAACGCAAGGCTATATGGTGTTTGGCAAATGCTTCTTGGTGGCAAAAGGTAACGTTGAAAAATTCAATTCACTGGAAGAAGTGAACAAAGCCTCGGTTCGCGTTGGCGTAAACATTGGCGGCACCAATGAAAAGTTCGCAGATAAAAACCTGCCTAATGCAACGTTTACCCGCTACGAAAACAACCTTGATGTACCGAAAGCCGTGGCTGCCGGTGATGTTGATGTCATGGTGACTGAAACGCCAGAAGGGATGTTCTATGAAGTGACTGACGCGCGTTTAGAAGCGGCACGTTGTGACGAACCCTTCACCCGCAGTCAATTCGGTTATCTCATTCCAAAAGGCGAACAGCGTTTACTGAACACCGTGAATTTCGTCATGGATGAAATGGTGCTTAAAGGTGTTGCTGAAGAACTCATGCAGAAGAACTCTCTCAAGTAAGTTCGCACTAACTGCACAAAGCTGTGCAAAGCTATACAAAGCGCACATCCTCCCCTGCCTCAAGGGGAGGATGATTCCTTCTTAACCCACTTTCACACTACTTCTTCAAATATTCGACAATAAGCCACCCGGTGACTTGAAGGTTTTCTATATTCACTACCACACTGTTAGTGAGCACTTCTCGATTGAAAGCCACTTCACGCCAGACCAAGCCGATCCAATCCAAACGAGGGAGGCGACATGCTGCGTTTTTTTACCATTGATGCTGGGCTCATCACTGAAATACATGCCTATGATTACGACGACATGAATCTGCTCGTCGAAAAAGCAGCCTGGATTGACGCCCACGCTCCCAGCGAGCACGAAAGAGACGTTATTAGCTCACTTCTCAGCATTGAATTGCCCGAATCTGACGATGTTGATGAAATCGAATCCTCTGCACGTTTCTTCCTCGACAAACGTGGCCTTCATGTTCACTCTTTGTTCCTCGCGAAAAGCGAAGGCAAACACAACACTGTGTCGGTTGCCTGCATCTTACAAAGCAAACGACTCATCACGATCCGCGACGGGGATATTGCCGATTTTCGTTTATTGAGACTGAGGGCGCGCCGAGGTCAGATTCGTTGCAAAGATATCGAAACGCTATTGCTAACGATCTTGGAACAGAAGGTCGAAAACCATGCAGATATGTTGGAAGATTTGCATCGTGAGCTAGAGAAAATCAGTCATGCCGTGTTAGAAGATGACGATTCCGATCTTGAAGAATGCATCAGCCAATTGGCTCGCCAAGAGGATAGCAACGGCAAGGTTCGGTTGTGCTTGATGGATACGCAGCGCGCCATTTCATTCTTGCTGCGCCACCTTCAATCTCGCAGTGAACACAGAGAAGATCTGAACGAAATCGTGCGCGACATTGACGCCCTGCTCTCTCACACCACTTTCTTGTTCGACAAAATCAACTTCTTGATGGACTCCACGCAAGGCTTCATCAACATCGAACAAAACCAGATCATCAAAATCTTCTCGATCGCCGCTGTCGTCTTTCTTCCACCCACGGTTATCGCCAGTATCTACGGCATGAACTTTGAAAACATGCCGCTGCTGTCGTGGCACTATGGATACCCTTTTGCCCTGTGCTTAATGGTGGCATCAGGCATCGCACCGTTGCTGTATTTCAAGCGGAAGGGGTGGTTGTAATCCTAATGAGATCGACGGTGGAGACAGACAGCTAAAACAAGCCCTCAACTTGATTAAGCAATGATCGCCCACCGTCTAACCAGTCGGATTTATTGGCGTTATGTTCAGCCAATGCTGCCGGATAACTGTCCTCAACCGAATGACCCAACGTTGGATTTAGGTACAGAGCCAGCCAGATCAAATCCGAGTGTTCAGGCTCACCATTGTCATCAACATTTGTCGAGACTTGATACTGTGATTGCACTGACGAAACGTCTTCAACACTCGGCGTTTTTTCAACCAGGAGGCGCATTAGCTCGTCAGGTATTTCATTCGAAAATAGAACACGAAATGCTGCCTTGGCATAAGAATCAAACAACGCTTCATCATCTAAATGGGCTGAAAACTCGATTGAAATGTGCCTTTTCATTTCAGCCGATGTGCTGGAAAGAATTCGTAAAATGCGCGCCTGTTTCTCAATGTCTCGATCGGTATCGGGTAAGAAAGGAAAAGAGCTTATGCTATAGAGATCCAACCAATATAAGTGACTAAGTTGGCGTGCGGTTTGCTCGCTTATTGCGGGTTGATGCTTTTCAATTTCACTCAGAATATCTGCAGCAGCATATCGAGATTCCGAGGCCAGATTTAATCTCGCGGCAAGCACGTTAGGGTCAGCCACTGTCATGCTATCACGCAATGTCCGGCTCTTCTTAGCGTGGTTCTTCGCGAGATATTCATAATCAACCTGAGACACCTTTTGGTCTTCATACCAACGTTGATAGATGTTGAACGGTGGAGCAGAACAACGCATCGCCGCGCTTTTCATCATAGGTGAGTAATCACGATAAAAGCGTTCTATATTTTCATGCCAATCCGTAACTTCAAAACTATCGGCATCATGACAAAACGCAGAAAGCTGCCTATTGGCCAATCTATCTATTTCTGCTTGCTGTTCAACCGTATAAGCTTCATCGTCCTTCACACAATCCAGCACACTCTGGCTATTTTCTGTCGATTCGATTGCCGAGGTATAAGACAGCACAGCACTCGGCGACTCTCCACTCTTGGAAGCAACGACCTGACACACAAGACTGACTAATGCTGTCGTTTGATTTTCCGAATAGTTTTTACCGTTTTTTAATGCCACGTTTGCGCGTTCTAATTGCTCGGACTCCCAATCAGGGTTTTGCCACTGAGCGAAGTGAACAACTTCAGAAACGAATAAATGAAACGGACTATCATCAGGAAGTGTTGGCAACGCCGTATACAACGCTTCCACAATGTTTGCGTTGTCATCACGAGAGGCTGACTGAACAAACACACGATTTATAAGTTGGCTGGAGTCAATGGATACACTGGCATTCAGCGATTCATCAAAGGTCACGTCCAATAATAAACCACTACGTTGATCATATTCGGTGCTAAACAAAAACAGATCGTCTTTTGAAAATGTAGCCACATCAATGGTGTAAGAAGACATGGCGTTAAACAAAACGAACGGTAGAACGATGATGCATACTGGAGAGTGCCCACAGCCAGACCCACCACCGCCTCTTTTTTGCTCAAACGACGTTATTGCCAACGCTAATCCGTGTTGTTTTGCATACGATTCGGCATCTGAAAGCTGAAGAGGAATGTTGAAATCCGTCTCGTAAACCACGGTTTTATTGTGTGAGATTACCTCGCTCACGCTTGGTTCGATAAGACTAAAATCATCGATAAATGCATTGCTGCTGGCAAAGACATTTACCGCGTAAACCAAAGAAAGTCCGAAAGAAGCAAGCGTCGAAAAACAGAGCTTCATGCCCCGAGAAAATACATTTTTGCTCACCAAGAACAAGATCCAACCTCCTAGGAAGGAAAACTCACGCATCGTTTGTTTCAATAAATTGCCTGTTCTCTTCGCGAATAGCTGCGGCGGCGTCATCATACAAGAACGGGAGAAACGCGTAGCGAGAGCCTTTGGTGACCATCTTTGCTTCGTGAAGTAGCGAGCAAGAAAACACACATGCGCCGCCTGCGGGCACAACATAGCGTTGACGGCCAAATTCAGGAAAGCTGAGCTCTCCGCCTTCGTATTCATCCGTATTGAGGTTTATTGAAACCGCAAAGCGTCGATGTGCTGTGCCTTTAGTTGTGTTGTCACGATGGGCGCGAAAATGCCCAGAGGTTGCACTGTCATAGCAAGCAACAATGTAGCGTTCGATTCTCGTGGTATTGAATTGAAAGGCTTTTTGAATTTCAGGTAACAGGCGAAACTTCATTCGCATCATGCAGGCTTCACGCAAGGCTTGATCGTCGATCACCTCATCACTTCGGCGCTTATGTTTGTGGTTCTCAACATAAACGGTTTTGCCGCCAATTTCCTGCATATAGCCAGACTCTTGACCGCCCCTTTCGTCATAAAATTTGATCAGTTCTCGGCAAAAAGCCGGTTCAAAAACGCGAGGAACAATAAGCACAGGTGCTGGAATATCAGCGATGGCGCTAGGCTTCAGGGTCGGTAAATTCGAGACTACCGAAAGTACCTTCGCGACGTGCGTCTCACCAAACTGCGACGGAGACACAGCAATGTTGGCAACAATACGAAGGCGCTCATCCAATACATATGTTTGTGGTAAAGGCGTACCTTGCGCATTCACCGCACCGTATTTTGCACTCACCTGCTTATTGAAATCTTGAAACAGGTGCACGCCTAAAGCGCGACCATCAAAGTGCGGTTCCGAGCCGTCGCTGGGATCAGTTGTCACACCAAAAAACGAACACGAAAACGCATCGAAAGTATCTTCAAATTGAAAGAAGGCATCCACGGTTTTTCGGCAAATATCCTGCGTCAAAGAACCGAAAAAGTGCAGCACAATGTAACGCCCTGCGACCGTATGAAATTTGAATTTAGGGCTTTGCGGGGAGCGGCACTCAAACCATGGTGCGGGCTCACCAAGCCTCGGCTTTTTAATATTCATAACGCATAAACCTAGGTACGAATCAGAGCAAATGACGCCGCGCTTCCTTGCCTTTCAGGTGTTTAAGAAGAAACCTTGGTGCAACGCGCTAGCATGTGTATCTGCGTACTTTATTCAAAGAGGAGGATAAGATCTGTCTGAGGCTTGAGAGTGGAGTGCATTGAGGAATATAGACTCGAAAGCCGAACAACGTTCGGCTCCTATTTAGGGCTTACTTTGTTGCGCTAGATTTAGATGAGTTAGCGGCTTTGGTAGCTTCTTCAGGCGTCATCTTCCCAAACAAAGCATCCATCATGTAATTGATTCTTGTTTCAGCAACACCAAACTTACTTGGATTTGCAGTATATGGAACTTTGAAAGTAACTTCGCCAACTCTCTGACCATCTTTGAACGCATTGATCTCTGCATTCTTCAGATATAGGGCCAAGTCCCACCCCCAATGACCTTCGTATTCCAATGTCAATTTGGAAAGATCATGCTTAGACTTGTCAGGTACAACACTGTAAGTGTAATTATGCCTGTCAAGCCAGTTTTCCATTGTATCTAAGAACCCAGGTCGGGTTTCTGCATCTTGTACTATTACGACTTCAGGCTTTTCGCTTACATCCGGAATTGCTGTACCTAAATATCTTGGCGAACCACACCCAACTAAAAACACTGACAATACAATTGAAAAAAGAACTCTTTTCACTACTAATACTTCCTATAAATATCGAATTTCAAGATTTATCGAGCAGAATTATATAGTTTTTCACTGATAAAATTCGCAACTTAAAATCGAAAATAGTTATTCTTGATCAATAAGATAGAAGCTTTTAGAGTTTGGGTTTATTTAGGATTAGGCTACTTTGTGTTAATTGATCACTTCACCAACCCAAGCACTGTTTTGAATCCATCAGCTCGGCAATCTTCCACCAGCTCGTAAAGGCACATTTCGAGGCCAGTGATACCGATGCCTTCCGAGGAAAGCCTTGAGATAGCGAGGTGCGTATTTTCTGGGGCGCGGGAAGAAACACAATCTTGAACCAGTTCGACCGTGCAGCCGAGTTGGTGAAGATGTTGAGCGGTTTGGTAAACGCAGATGTGCGCTTCAATGCCGCAAATGAGCCAAGTGGTCACATTGGCGTGTTTTATCGCTTCAAGAAAAGCAGGGGCTTTGCAGGCGTCAAAGGTGAACTTAGGAATGGCGGGGTTACCCGCTAACAGCGCTTGAAGCTCATCGACCGTCGAACCGAGTCGTTCAGGGTTTTGCTCAACCGAAACAATCGGTAGACCCAAGGCCTGAGCACCTTTCACCAGCTTCATAGTGTTAGCGATCAACGTATCACTGTCATGCACCAATTGCGCGAGTTTACCTTGCACATCCACCACAATCAGGCCTGTGTTTTCACGGTCTAGCATGTTGCCGCCCTTCCTTCGTTGTTCTGTTACCGACAATTAATACCCATGAGTTTTTGGCTGGTTGAAAAGCCATACTTTTCATACAGCGTGTGTGCATCATCTGTCGCGAGCATCACTAATTGCCCTTTCCAGCGCGTATCATTCACCACTGTCTCCACCAACCATTTCCCCAATCCTTGCCCACGATAATCGGGGTCAATAATGACATCTGCCACATACGCAAATGTACTGTAATCCGTTACGACACGCGCGAAGCCCACAAGGTTCTCGCGATCAAACAAAGAGAAACATTCAGAGTGCTCGATGGACCGCTCAATGGTGTCTGTATCACGGTCATGTGCCCAGTAAGAGCCGGCGAGCAACGTCTTTAAACGCATCACATCCACATTGCTTTTTTCATTGCTGATCGAAAACCTTTCGCTATTGCTGGTCATCCTTTTCCTTCTGCTTGCAACGCCGTATATACCCAAACAACCTGAAGATGCTCGAAGCTTAAAAAAACCATACCAGAAACGCTGAATTAAGTGCGCGTTTCCACGCGGTTTGTCGCGCTCTCATGTCGAATTTGCCGAGGACTTAACGAAAAACCGAATGGGAAAAACCGCGTTCACCAACGTTCACTTTCGTTCAGCCTCTCGATAAATAACACTAAAGCTCAAACAAGCCATTACAATTCAAATATTGAGCCTCAATGTTCATTTTGGCGCATGACTTCTTCATACACTGACTCTCGTTCACTTACTGAGGAGAAGCATGATGAAAACAAAACTCTTGGTCGCACTGCTTGCAGCAACGTCTTTTGCAAGTTCCGCCATGACACTCACCAGCCAAGATATTCAAGAAGGCTCGCGTATGGCGAATACGTTTGCCTATAACGGTTTTGGCTGCACAGGAGACAACCTTTCTCCACAGCTAAGCTGGAGCGATGCGCCAGAAGGCACCAAAAGCTTTGCGATCACCGCGTTTGACCCTGATGCGCCAACAGGCAGCGGTTGGTGGCACTGGGTCGCATTGGATATTCCTGCGTCCACACACAGCGTAAAACGCGGTGCATCAGGTGACATTAAAGGCGCGAAAGAAATGGGGAACGATTACGGCGCAACAGGCTTTGGCGGCGCGTGTCCACCCAAAGGTCATGGCATGCACCGCTACCAATTCACGGTGTGGGCGTTACCTTCTGAAACCCTAGGTTTGCCAGAAAAACCATCAAACGCGCTCATCGGCTACATGCTAAATAGTTCGGCTCTCGACAAAGCCACGCTTACCGCAACGTTTGTCACTGAGTAAATCGACATAAGAACGAAAACAGGTAACGAGACGGAAACGTATGACAAGACTCTTGGTGCAGACTGGCCAATTTCGTGGCACGCAAAGCCAGCCCCTTCGGAATGTGCTGATTCATGCACCGACCATTGTTTGGGTACATCGCGGTCACAAACAATTGTGGTGGCACGATGCACCCCACCGTTATACACCGTCTGACTGGTTGGTTGTGCCAGCCAGTCATTACCTGACGTTTGTAAACGAGCCAGACCAATCTCAATTCTTTTCGCGCACCATGACGTTTCATGAAGCGCCTCCCGCCGAATGGATTCAGGCCTCTGCTGATAAAGCACCTCATGCCGAACTGCGGGTACAGGTGACACCGCAACTGAATTATTGCTTTAACACCTTGTTCGACATGTCAGAAAAAGCCCTCTCACAGGACACACAACGGCAATTCCTTTTGGGTTTTTATGCTGAACTCAAACACGTTGGCGCACTGCATTTATTGTTTCCAGGGGAAGGGAAAAGCGTGCGAGAGCGCTTGGCGAGTTATCTCAGTATCAACCCTGGCGAAGCGCATCATATTGAAACCGTCGCCAATCATTTCTCCATGAGTCGCGCGACCATGGTGCGCAAACTGAATGCGGAAAATACCTCGTTCCGCCAAGTGCTCACGCATGTGAGAATGAATTACGCCTTGAGCTTGATGCAATCTTCCCGCTCGCAATTGGATGTCGCACTCACGTGCGGCTACCAATCTGAAGCGCGATTCGCGAGCCGATTCAAACAAGAGTTCGGCCTCACACCTCGCCAGTATCTCAAAACACTCTAAGAAGGGCTGCTGCCCTTAATCCCATGATTTATTGATGCAAGTTGGCATTTCTGGTTTTTTCCCCTCGAATTGATAGCAACAGTTCGAGTACAACTCAGGGTCTGTACCAGAGCAACCTGAAGACGCTTGCTGAATCCTGCCTCTTTACGTTGTTTGGGTATATACTTAGCTGTATGAAACACCAGCAATATATTGGACGCCTTTCAACGCGATGGATTCGCACCACTACTCGCAAGCAAGACTGTTTTGCTGCGCAACGTCTCAAGCCTCACTTCGCTGACGTTCTTCAATGTGTATGACGTTAAATGAGATAAACAGGCACTGAGCATAAGGAACAACCATGGAATCAGCCGCACCTCAACGCATTCAATATTTTCTTCGTTCAATGAGTAACGACATTAAGGCCTACAACAAACTGCTGTCTCTGTTAAAGCAACAACAAAGCCTTTATACCGAGCGCGACAGCAAAGCGATTGAAGCGAACATCCGCCTACAAGCGCCACTTCTTCAACAACTACGCCGCACCTCAAAAGAACGCATGGAGTGCTTAATCTCGTTAGGTTTACCTGCCAATGAAGAAGGCGTTTCACAACTGATGCGCGAACTGCCAGAAAAGATCGCAGCACAAGCAAACCTTCAGTGGACGAGCCTTCACCAGCTCATTCTGGAGTGCCAAGCGTACAGTGCAAACGACGGACACGAGTCTGCCACCTTCCACGAACTTGCGCGCCAAATGACACAAACAGACACACCGCAACAAGCCAGCTCCCTCTAATTTTGAAAGCCCGTGGCAACCACGGGCTTTTTTATTGCTTCCCCCCAAAATCCTCCTCGCCCCGTAATCACTGCGTCACCAGCATCCTGAAAAAAAAACGTAAGTATCATTTCTAAAGCATCAAATGAGCAGGTTCCAATATGTAAAACAGTGCATTTGTTTTATGTTTAACAAGTCTCCCAATTAAGACGAAATACCACATCTTTAAAGGGGAAAATTCACGCGCACCTTCCGCTACAACTATAAAAATTCAAACACGGAGGGGCATTTAATGTGAATTAATGCATGGAGATTCGAATGAATTACAAACTACAAGGCCTGGCACTGGCATTAGGCTTATCTGTAGCAGGGCAAGCTGCTGCGACCTGCTATGGTAATGTGTATTCTATGAATGCTGGCCGTGGTCACGTGGGGATGTTCCTTGATATCCAGGACGATAAGAAAGTCACAACGGCTTATAATGGCGAGCGCTCTCCTCTCGTTTCTCGCGCACTGTTTAGTGCTGCGGCGATGTCATACGACGAAGCAACAAACCGCACTTATTACGTGAGTTCGCCTATTCCAACGCGCTACCACGTTACAGACTACGAAAACTCAACGACAGATGCAGAACAGAAAAGTTTAGATCTTCATGCATCCCAAGTGGAGGCCATTCAGCTTGCCTACTATGATCACGCAACTGAACAACATGTTCTAGCTGGTCAACTCGCGAAAGAACTGTTCCGAATGGCGTTCAACCCAGCGACAGGCGAACTGTATGCATCGGATCGCCTCAAACTTTACAAATTGGATGTGAACACCTTAGCGCTCGAAGAAGTTGGCGCTTTCCCTTCGGGTGTCGTTGTAGGTGGTTTCACAAACTGGGGTGATTTCATTTTCCATGACAATGAGCTACTGTTTGTGACCAACACACGTACCTATGTGGTTGACCCTTCGACAGCTGCACTCACCGTTAAAGCCTTTCACTACACTGATTTCGTGACAGCGGCAACGCACGATCAAAATGGTCAAATCCTTATCGCAGCGAAAAACCAAAATGTAAACGGCAATCTGAACAGCACATGGTTATGGCGTTATAAGCCATCAACAGGCGAAAAAGTGTCCGTAGGCTTGTACCCTGCGCGTATCAGCGCCTTAGCAACAAATACGCAAGAAGCCTATAAGTGTTACGAAGAAACCCTATTTAACAGCGATTTAGATGCCGATGTTACCGATGTGTCCGCATCAGCAAGCACGGTTAACGAAGGACAATCCGTCACATACACAGTGACATTCGATAAAGCCCTACCCAAAGACACTGATGTATTGCTAGCACTGACAAATGGAACGGCAACAATCGGTTCAGACGTCAATGCCAGCGTGGCCATCAATTACGTAGGTGTTGACGGTGATACGACAGCCACACTGACCAGCGATGGAGCTAGCGTCTCAATTCCAGAAGACGCGACGGCCATCGAAGTGACTGTCACAACATTGAAAACTGCGGATTTCGAAAACGCTGAGAACTTTGTGTTTTCGGCATGGACAGAGAACAACAAGAGTGACCAACACTCAGCGACTACAACCATCACAGATACTACCGAAACTGACCTTGCTACCTACATCAAAAATCAAGGTGTGGCATGGCATGGCCACGGTGGCAACTGGGTAACTGGTATTTACGCATTTGCTGTGCCACCGAACCTAACGGTTCAGTTTTATGCGAACGGTTCACCTATCGGTTCACAAAAGAGCACATATGGACAAACGTATAACACCACGGTGTATCTTTCTGGGCCAAGTGTGAATACTGTCATGCAGTTCAATACGCAATTGAGCGCGACAGTTAGAACACCTAGCGGCAGAACCTATACGCTCGGTTATGGTCAGTATTATCAAGACAACTATAACAACCGCCGCGTGTGTGTTGCTTGTCGTTAATAAAGAGCAACATCTTGCGATAACAGGAAGAGGCCACCTGGCCTCTTTTCTTTTTTCGCCACCCTGCCACATAAAACATGCTCACTTCCCCGCAGATTTTCTCCTTTCGCGAATGAGCAGTTAGTGAATTAGCTCAAATTCAGCGCGCAAAATCGCCCCAAATAGCCGATCAAAATCACAACCAGAAACACGAAACAAGATCCATCGAAACGTTTCGATTATCGTTGGCGAAACGTTTCGATGACACCTACATGACGCTGTGCCTTGATGTCTTTAACCAAGAAAAAAGACGACACGTCATCACGAATAACCGACATAACAAGGTTAATACATGAAAAAAAGTACCCTACTGAACGCCGACATTGCCTACCTCACAGGCACTCTTGGTCATACCGATGAAGTGACCATTTGCGATGCTGGCTTACCGATCCCCGAACATGTTCAGCGCATTGATTTGGCACTTACCCATGGCGTTCCGAGCTTCCTAGACACCGTGCGTGTTTACCTGACCGACTCACAGATTGAAGGCATTATCATGGCCGAAGAGTTCGCCACCATCAGCCCTGAATGCCACCAAGCCTTGCTCGAAGCACTCAAGCAGGAAGAACAACGCTGCGGTAAAACCTTCTCCATCCAATACGTTTCCCATGAAGCATTTAAACAGCGCACCAACAACAGTCGCGCCGTGATCCGCACTGGCGAATGCACCCCTTACGCCAATGTGATTTTCCAAACGGGTGTGGTGTTTTAATCCAACGTTCTGAGGACGAAATATGACTCAAGCAATCTTGCAGCTGAACGAGATAGAAAAAGCCTTCCCCGGCGTGAAAGCCTTGGATAAGGCGAGTTTAAATGTCTATCCCGGTCGCGTTATGGCATTGATGGGCGAGAATGGCGCAGGCAAATCCACGCTGATGAAAGCACTGACGGGCATCCATGCGTTGGATGGCGGCAGCATTCATTACCAAGGTCAGTCCGTGGCATTTAAAGGCCCACGCGATTCTCAGCTCGCGGGTATCAGCATCATCCACCAAGAGCTGAACTTGATCCCTCAATTGACCATTGCCGAGAACATTTTTCTTGGCCGCGAATTCACCAGCAAATTTGGTCGTGTTGAATGGGACAAGATGTATGCCGAAGCGGATAAGCTCCTTGCCCGATTGAACGTGAAGCACAGCGCGAAAACCTTGCTCGGTGATTTATCGCTGGGTGAGCAGCAAATGGTAGAAATCGCCAAGGCGCTGTCGTTCGATTCCAATGTCATCATCATGGACGAACCGACCGATGCGCTAACGGACACCGAAACCGAATCGCTGTTTAGCGTGATCAATGAGCTTCGCGACCAAGGCTGCGGGATTGTTTATATCTCCCACCGATTAAAAGAAATCTTCACCATTTGTGACGACGTCACGGTATTGCGCGACGGCCGCTTCATTGGCGAATGCCAAGTGGCAGACATCGACGAAGATCAACTCATCGAAATGATGGTGGGCAGAAAGCTCGATGAACAGTATCCACGCATCGAAGCCACCCATGGTGAAACCAGTTTAGAAGTCATTAATGTCTCTGGCGTTGGGATCAACGACGTGAGCTTCACGCTCAAACGCGGCGAAATTCTTGGCGTATCGGGCTTGATGGGTGCAGGCCGCACTGAGTTGATGAAAGCCATTTATGGCGCACAACCGCTGCACAGCGGCGACATCAAACTCAACGGCAAAATCATAAACCCAATCAGCCCGCGCGATGGCCTTGCCAACGGCATTGCGTACATCTCAGAAGACCGCAAAGGCGACGGTTTAATCCTCGGCCTTTCCGTCAAAGAAAACATGTCGCTGTGTACCCTCGACAAACTGAGCAACGGCGGGCAAATCCGTCACAGTGACGAAGTCATTGCCGTCGATGACTTCATCAAATTATTCAACATCAAAACCCCGACCCGTGAACAATTGATTGGCAACCTCTCCGGGGGCAACCAGCAAAAAGTCGCCATCGCCAAAGGGCTGATGACCAAACCACACGTGTTGATCCTTGATGAACCAACACGCGGCGTGGACGTGGGCGCGAAGAAAGAAATCTACCAACTGATTAACCGATTTAAGGCCGATGGCATGAGCATCATCCTTGTCTCTTCGGATATGCCAGAAGTGCTCGGCATGAGCGACCGCATTATGGTCATGCACCAAGGGCGCATTACTGGCGAATTCATCGCCAAAGACGCCGACCAAGAAACATTACTAGCCTGCGCTGTAGGTAAATACGTTAAGAAGGATGCAGCATGAGTAGCAACCCAGTCGCCCAACCAAACACACAAGCCGACAGCAAAAAGCTGTTTAGCAAAGCGTGGTTGATTGAACAAAAATCTCTGATTGCCTTACTGTTTCTGATTGTTGTTGTGTCGTTTTTAAGTCCGAACTTTTTTACCGTCGACAACATTCTCAACATCCTGCGTCAAACCTCGATTAACGCCATCATTGCCGTCGGCATGACGCTGGTCATCCTCACCGCAGGCATCGATCTGAGCGTCGGCTCTGTGCTTGCCTTGTGTGGTGCCTTTGCTGCCAGCTTGATCGCGATGGAAGTGCCTGTGCTGATTGCCGTGCCAACCGCCCTCTTTGCAGGTGCTGTATTGGGCGCGATCAGCGGCATCATCATCGCCAAAGGCAAGGTGCAAGCCTTCATCGCCACGCTGGTTACCATGACCTTGCTGCGCGGTGTGACCATGGTGTACACCGAAGGTCGCCCTATCTCAACAGGCTTTACTGACACCGCAGATGCGTTTGCATGGTTCGGTACAGGTTACGCGCTGGGCATTCCTGTTCCTGTCTGGTTGATGGTGATTGTGTTCGCGGCGGTGTGGTACTTGCTTAACCACACCCGTTTCGGCCGCTACATCTACGCGCTGGGTGGCAACGAATCTGCAACGCGTCTTTCAGGCATCGACGTCGACAAAGTCAAAATCGGCGCGTACGCCATCTGTGGTCTGCTGGCTGCACTGGCGGGCATCATCGTGACTTCTCGTCTTTCTTCTGCACAGCCAACCGCAGGCATGGGCTACGAGCTTGATGCTATCGCCGCGGTCGTGCTGGGCGGCACCAGCTTGATGGGCGGTAAAGGCCGCATCATGGGTACCTTGATTGGTGCGCTGATCATCGGCTTCTTGAACAACGCCCTGAACCTGCTGGATGTGTCCTCTTACTACCAAATGATTGCCAAAGCCGTCGTGATTTTGCTGGCTGTCATGGTGGATAACAAAAACAAGTAAACCGAAAAACCCATTTTCATTGCAAGACGAAAAACAATCCAAAAACGTGTAGAAAGCGCGCTTGCCGTCCCCGCGACAAGACGCGCAAACAAAAACTAAAGGAAAGTGACATGAAAAAACTCTCAATGCTTATCTCTGCCGCCCTACTTTCATCTACCGCTTCCATGGCAGCTCACGCGCAAGACACCATGGCGATTGTGTTATCTACCCTGAATAACCCTTTCTTCGTGACCATGAAAGACGGCGCAGAAGCCAAAGCACAAGAACTGGGTTACGACCTGATCGTGCTTGATTCTCAAAATGACCCAAGCAAAGAACTGTCAAACGTGGAAGATCTAACGGTTCGCGGCGTGAAAGCAATCCTGATTAACCCAACAGATTCTGCCGCGGTCTCGAACGCCATTCGCATCGCCAACCGTTCTGGCATTCCCGTTCTGACGCTTGACCGCGGTGCAGCACGCGGCGAAGTGGTGAGCCACATTGCTTCCGATAACGTGGCAGGCGGCGAAATGGCCGGCCGTTACATCATGGAAAAAGTGGGCGCAAAAGCGAAAGTCATTCAGCTTGAAGGCATTGCAGGCACCTCTGCTGCGCGTGAGCGTGGTGAAGGCTTCATGAACACCGTCAACAACAGCAACATGGAACTGCTCGCAAGCCAACCGGCGGATTTCGACCGCACTAAAGGTCTGAACGTAATGGAAAACATGCTGGCGGCAAACCCTGATGTGCAAGCAGTGTTCGCACAAAACGATGAGATGGCACTCGGTGCCCTTCGCGCTGTGCAAGCATCAGGCAAAGACGTGCTGATTGTGGGTTTTGATGGCACAGACGACGGCATTGCAGCGGTAAAACGCGGTAAGCTAGGCGCAACCATCGCACAGCAACCAGACATGATTGGCGCAATCGGTGTGGAAGTGGCGGACAAAATGCTGAAGGGCGAAACCGTGCGTAAATCTATCCCTGTGCCATTGAAGGTGATTACACAGGAATAATCGCTGACGCGATATTCGAACATTCCCTCCACGTCGAAAATGAAGGGAATGTTTGATTCTCGCTAAGAGCCAGAGCCCCCCCCTCTAACTCCCCCCTTGAAAAGTGGGGAGGACAAAAAGCGAGAAACAAGAGAGAAAACAGCACTGTGCTTTTGAATTCCTCCACTTTCAAGGCGAGGACGAAAAAGGGGTGAGCGCTTCATCCAGCAAAGCCCAATGCTCTTTTTTATCGGATTACGTCACCGCAGCAAACACATTGCTGCCGCGTGACGAAGAATAACGAATAGGCGCTTGAGCGTCGGAGAACAAACAATGAATCAGTTAGTCGTATTAGGCAGTGTTAACGCTGACCATGTCCTTCAGGTGCCTTCTTTCCCGCGTCCGGGTGAAACCTTGCATGGACGTAATTACCAAGTCATCCCTGGTGGCAAAGGTGCAAACCAAGCGGTTGCAGCAGCGCGTTTAGGCGCAGACATCGGCTTTATTGCCTGCGTGGGTGACGATGCGTTTGGCATCAACATTCGTGAGAGCTTCAAACAAGACGGCATTGCCGTTGGTGGGATAAAAATCGAGGCTGGCACGCCGACCGGTATTGCCATGATTCAAGTGGCAGATAGCGGCGAGAACAGCATTTGTATTTCCGCCGAAGCCAACGCCAAGTTAACCGCAGACGCCATCGAACCAGATCTTGAAGCGATTCGCCAAGCAACCTACTTACTTATGCAGCTTGAAACCCCGATGGACGGCATTGAGCGCGCAGCATTGGTTGCTAAAGAGAACAACACCAAGGTGATCCTAAACCCTGCTCCTGCCCGCCCGTTATCCGATGAACTGCTGGCGCGCGTGGACATGATCACCCCAAATGAAACAGAAGCCGAAGTGCTGACGGGCATTGCCGTAACCGACGAAGCAAGCGCCCAAAATGCCGCGGCTGTGATGCATGCAAAAGGCATTGAAACCGTGATGATCACGCTCGGCGCGAAAGGCGTGTGGGTAAGTCAGAATAACGAAGAGAAAGGGCAAATTATTCCCGGTTTCCGCGTGGAAGCGACTGACACGACGGCAGCAGGAGATACCTTTAATGGCGCACTCGTCACTGGTCTATTGGAAGCAATGCCTTTAGAATCAGCGATTAAGTTTGCCCACGCTGCTGCTGCCATTTCAGTGACACGCTTTGGTGCGCAAACGTCTATTCCAAGCCGCACAGAGGTTGATACCTTTTTGGCTGACCAGCAGTAATCGGAGCATCACATGGCGACAATGAAAGACATTGCAAAGCTTGCGGGGGTGTCTACGTCCACCGTTAGCCATGTGATCAACAAAACCCGGTTCGTTAGCGATGAAATTGCAGAACGTGTAAACGGTGCAGCCAAAGAGCTGCACTATTACGCCCCTTCCGCCCTTGCTCGCAGTCTTAAGATCAACCGCACTAATACCATCGGCATGCTTGTTACCACCTCTACCAACCCCTTTTTTGGTGAAGTGGTCAAAGGCGTAGAGCGCAGTTGCTACCACCTTGGCTATAACCTGATTCTTTGCAACACAGAAGGCGATGCGACCCGCATGAAAACCTCGATTGAAACCCTGATGCAAAAACGTGTCGATGGGCTGATATTGATGTGTTCAACACTCGAAGGTGAACAAGACGAAATCTACGATCGTATGGGGAATCTGCCTGTGGTGATCATGGATTGGGGCCCAACCTCATTTGCGTGCGACAAAATCCAAGACAACTCGCTGCACGGCGGTTACCTCGCCACCAAACACCTTATTGATAACGGCCACACCGAGATTGGCTGTATCACAGGGCCGTTGGTGAAAAGCCAAGCTCAGACACGTTTTGAAGGCTTCAAACAAGCCATGAACGAAGCCAAGTTGCCGCTCAAACCAGAATGGATCATTGAGTCAGATTTCGAATGTGAAGGCGGCGCACACGCCTTTGCACAGATGCAGCAACAAGCGCATCAACCGAGTGCCATCTTTGTCTGTAACGACATGATGGCGATGGGTGTGCTTAACAGCGCCCACGAACAAGGCATCAAGGTGCCGGATGATTTGTCGATCATTGGCTATGATGACATCCACATTGCCAAATTCATGACCCCGTCACTTACCACGGTTCACCAACCGAAATACCGACTCGGAAAAGCCGCGGTCGATGCCTTGATTGCGCGTATTGGTGATAACGATGGTGAAAAGAAAGTCGTGGAATTAGAGCCTAGCGTGGTGGAACGTAAAACAGTGAAACCCAAGTCCTAATCACGCGTTCCTCGCTCGAAACGCAATAACTACTGATACAAAAACGCCCGCGATTCACATCGCGGGCGTTTTTACATTCAGGTCACAGCGAATGCTACGCGGCAGTTTTGTCCGCCAAGGTATGAAACCCCGAGTAAATACGCGAGCCGGTGGTGAACCAACACATGGCACCGAACACACTGGCAATCAGCACGAAGTGCGTTGGGAACAGACACAACAACACGAAACAGGCGATGGTTTCTGTGCCTTCGGTCAACCCTGTCATGTAGTAGAGCGATTTGTTTCGATACACGGGGTCTGCGATATCGCGCTTACTCGCCATAACAGCAAAAGCCAGAAAGCTACTGCCAGAGCCAATGAAGGAGAAAATCAGAAACGCCCCCGCAACGGCGTTTTGTTCGGGGTTTGCCAACACAAACCCAAACGGGATCAGCGAATAGAACAAAAAGTCTAAGCTGATATCGAGGTAGCCACCGGCATCTGTGATGCCTTGAATACGCGCCAGTGCGCCATCCATGCCGTCACACACACGGTTAAGCAGAATACAAACCAGCGCCAAGGTGTATTGCTCAAACGCCAAGGCAGGCAATGCAAAACACCCAAGGACGAAACCCGCCAGTGTGGTTTGATTGGCGGTGACACCAAGTTTATCGACCAGCTTTGCGGTTTGCGTCAGCGGCCAGCGCACGACGTTAATGGCCATTGCATCAAGCATGAGCAGGCTCCCATGGCGTCAGCAATCTGCTGCCTTCAGGAATGTCTTCCACATCGTGCGTCACCATCAGCGCAGGGATGTTGGCGTCTTTCAATTGCTCCACCACCCAATCGCGAAACTGCATTCGAAGGCCTTTATCCAACTTGCAGAACGGTTCGTCGAGCAAAGCCACTTTGGGCTTCGCCAACAGCATGCGTGTCAGGCTAATGCGCGCTCGTTGCCCTCCTGAAATTTGATCAGGGTAAGAATCCGCAAGTTTGGTCAACGAGATATTCTTCAGCGCCTGCATGGCGCGATGTTTGCGCTCCGCCCCTTTAATCGCGTCAGGCAAAGCAAACGCCAAGTTTTCCCACACGCAAAGATGAGGAAACAACAAATCTTCTTGGAAAAGAATGCCGACATCACGCTTATGTGCAGGTGTACCATCCAAATACTGCCCATCTAATGCGACGTTGCCGGAATAAGAAAACTCATCCGAGAGATGCCCTGCAATCACGTCAAGTAACGTCGATTTCCCGCAGCCACTTGGCCCCATTAGCGTCAAGATCTCCCCTTTTTCAACACGCATGTTCAGGGAAGAAAACAGCACCTCGCCCGTCGACTTACGGATGGCGAGGTTTTCGATACAAAGACTCATTCGGAAGCAGACCTTTCATGGATAAACGGCGATAGCGGCTCTGTAAACGGCTCACTAAAATCGCAAAAGAGAAGAAAACTAACGGCAGCAAGGCTTGCCAAATCGCGTATATCGCTGTCACGCGGCGGTCATACCCGCTCGACAGCGCCACCGCTTCGGTCGTGATGGTGCTAATGCGCCCCGCCCCTAACACCAAGGTCGGCAGATATTGCGCCAAGCTCACGCTGATCCCGATTGCCCACGCAAACACAATGGCAGGCAGCAATATCGGCATTTTGATTTGAAACCAAACGTGGAGCGGTGATTTTCCCAAACTCAACGCGACGCGGGTTAAGCCTTCGTCATAGCTGCGCCACGGGCCATCTAACGACAAATACACGTACGGGAATGCGAAGAAAACATGCGCCCAACACACCCAGAAAAAGTGTGCATCACTGCTGAGGTACAAGGTAGCAACCTGCATACCAAACAACACAGAAAGCTGCGGGATAAGCATAGGAATCGCGATGACATACCCCGGCACTTGAAGCTTGTAGCGCAAGCGATATTCATGGGCAACCAGCGCAAAGCACAAGGCCACCGATGCTGTGATTAAGGCGATGAACAGACTTTGAGAAACCGTACCAAGGATCGAATCCCACTCATATTCCCAGAATCGGAGGCTATAACGGCTCGGCAGTAAATCGGGGAATCGCCAGCGTTGGGCAATGCTCCAAATCACCATCAATGGCACCATGACCACACTGATAAACAAGATCGCGGAGAACACCGATTTACCCGGCAGTGAGCAACCACTTCGGCCTGAGAATTGCCATTCTCTGAACCCTTTCGTGACCGCCCACTCCACCAGCCTTGCGAACGCAATCATCACGATCGCGATAACAAACAGCACAACCGCCCCTGCAGCCGCTCTTGGCAACAAGGCAAGATCTGGGTCGTTGAACCACTGCCACACCAACACGGCAAACGTGGGCGGATTGGTTGGGCCAATGATTAGCGCCACATCGACGACCGACAAGCTGTACGCCATCACGGCCAACATCGGAAAACGCAGCTTGGCAAGCCATTGTGGAAAAACGCATTTCCACCAGGTTTGTGCTTTGCTATACCCCAACGAAGCACTGACTTTCTCGCTCTGATCAACCTTGAGTTGGCGCAACACAGAAATGCTCATCAGCAGTAAAAAAGGCACTTCTTTCATCGCCAGCATCAGGATCAATCCCAATGCATACGGATCTTTCACCAGTAAGGCCAAATCACTCACGGTTTGGGCGTTGGCGTCATACCCTACAAGACTTAACAGCCTTGGCCCCATCCCCGTTGGCGCGAACAGAAACGCAAAACCAATGGCAAACGCCACGTGTGGCATCGCAAGCAAAGGAGATAACGAGATCTCTACACGACGCCAAAAGCGCGTACCCCAACTGGCCTGTAAAATAGCGAAGGTAATCAAACACGCCAGATAACTACTGGCAATAGCGCAATACACTGTCATGCAGATCGACTGCCACACTCCCTCCCACTCGAAAACCATGGCAAAGCCTGCGAGCCCGAACTTGTGCATGCCCAACGGCGGCACATAGCCAAGTGACGACACCAACACGCCCAGCAAGCCGGGAAGCGTAGGCAAGAAGCAGCACACCGCAATGATCAGATAGAGCGCTTTTAACATGAGATTTAGCTTCCGTAGCGTTGTAGCCACGCTTTTTCGAGCGCGCTTTGCCAGCTTGGGTGCGGCTCAGCGACCGCTGTAAACGGGGTGTTCTCTTTGGCTGAACCGGACAAATGTGTGTCTTTTAGCACCGCCGGATCGCCCCACACATCCAGGTCACCTTTGCGTGATTGCGCGTGAGGACTCAGCAAGAAATTGATGGCGACGAGCGCCCCTTCTTTGGCGTTCGCATTCCAAGGCACGGTCAAATAGTGAATGTTCGACAACGCCCCCATTTCCATCGCATAAGCTTCAGTGGTTTCTGCAAGGTTCCCTGCTGATTGCGCGGCATAGACCGCGTTCGGGTTGAACGTAATCGCTAAGTCAATCTGACCGTCATCCAGCAATTGCAGGGTTTCCGCCGTGCCTGCAGGGAATTGTTTACCGCCACGCCAAGCCACTTTGTGGAACTCATCCAAGTAATGCCAAAGCGGCGCGGTCACTTTGTCGAAATCAATGCGATCAACAGGCTCAGACAGGCATGGCGAATCGTTCGTTAGCTCGATCAACAGCGCCTTCAAGAAGCTGGTGCCGTGGAATTCAGGAGGACGCGGGTAGCTCAAACGGTTTGGATTGCGTTTGGCGTAATTCAGCATGTCACCAAAGGTGCGCGGCGGCGTGCTCAGGGTTTCTTTGTCATAAATAAACACCAGTTGGCTCAAGCCCCACGGTGCTTCCATGCCGTCTGTCGGTTCAGAGAAATCGACAGTCACAGGCAGGTTTTGATCCACCAGCGACCAATGCGGCAATTGCTGTGCAAAGCTGCCCATCAATAACTGATTTTCTTTGAGTGATTTAAAGTTCTCACCGTTGATCCATACCAAATCAACGCTACCGCCAGTGGTTTTCCCCGCGGCTTTCTCAGCAATCAATCGCGTGGTGGTTTCGGAAATGTCCGTCACCTTTACATGATGAAGATTGATGTTGTGACGACGTTGCAGTTCCTTCCCCGCCCATTGGATGTAACGGTTAATTTCCTGATTGCCGCCCCATGCATGAAAGTACACATCTTGGCCTTGTGCCTTCACTTCGACCTGCGACCAATCGCTGAGATCTGGCGCTGACGCAAACACCGCGAAAGACGCGATCAACAAAGCCATCGCTGAGAACAGAGTTTTCATAAAAGTCTTTTTATTCTTATCGTTATTTGATGCCGGATTAACCACTCATCGCCGCTATTTTCAGCAGCTATAAACGCAAAAACGTCCCCCACCATAAGGTAAGGGACGATAAATCTAATCACTTATGACGCAAGCGCAAGTTATTTCGCTAGCTCTGCCATGTTGATGCCTTTTTTCTTCGCGATGTACTTCGGAATCAGAGACATACCAAACAGAATAAGACCCGCACCGGCGAACTTAACCAGCAACATTGCAGACACACCGTTAGTGGCAATGTCACCCGCCATGTAAGCGAAGATGAAAGCACCCGGTGCCATGGTGATCAATGACACCAGAGCGTAAGTGCCAAGGTTCAAACTGGTTAGGCCGTACGCGTAGTTTTGTAGGCTGAACGGGAACACAGGCACAAGGCGAGTCAGGATCAGGAAGCTGGTACCGTTTTGCGCGACACCGTCATCAATCTTCTTGAAGATTGGGTTGTCACCAAACTTTTTCATGATGGTATTGCGTAGCAAAAAGCGCGCAACCACGAACGCAACAACCGCACCAAGGGTTGCAGAGAACAATGCCAATACGCCGCCTTTGATTGGGCCAAACACAATGCCAGCCACAATGGTGAACGCACTGCCAGGCAGCAAGAACACACACGCAAAAACAAACGCCGCAACAAACACTACGTAACCCATCGCGCCAAAGCTTGCGATCCACGCTTGAAGGCTCTTGATGTCGGTAATGATCTCAAGAATACCCGTTTGTTTTGCCACAAATAGCGCCAGCGCTACTGCAAGAATCGCCACACCAATTTTTAGAAATTTCATCAATTACTTCTCGAAAAATGTTCAATGTTCTTCAATACCCCTTCACCAAACGTGCGGGGTAAAGAAAGTCGCCGAGTGCATTAAGCAGGAGACAACTGCGCCCGTTTTCACAAGCAACGCATACTCGGCGATTCCTTTAATTCAGGTACTGCGCGGTTACACCGACATGCACTTGATCAGACCCGCCTTTGATTTGTAGCGGTTGAACCAAGCTTTCGCAGGGCTTGCTAGCACGTTCACTGGCGGCGCGGTGTCTTTCATCACAACCGGGCCAAACATCAGATCAAGAATGTGCCAAGCGTTCGTGCCCACCCCCATCATGGATGCACGGCACGCGGCGCAGTAAACAACAACGTGGTCAGTTTCAAACTCATCAACACGGCGCTGAACAACACGCTCAGCCACATTCGGGTTCGCAGGCACCACCATGCCGCCGAAACCACAGCAACGCGTGTTTTCGCGGGTGTGTTCTGGTTCAGCAGTTTTGTAACCCAGCTCATTCAAAATCCAGCGAATGCCGTCTTGAAGCTCGCTTTCGTAGCGGGTTGAACAAGAATCGTGAATGGTGAACACCACGTCACTGTCTTTTGCTTTGCCCACAAGCTCAGGTGGCAAACCGATTTTTGGCAGCAGTTTCCAAAGCGACAATGGCTTTTGCGAGCCGCCCGATTTCTTGATCATGCCGTAACAGCTTTGGCACGCCACGATCACTTCTTCGGCTTCTAGCTTGTCAAAGTCAGCTTGTAGTTGACCATAACGCTCTTTGAATTTCTCAGCTTGGCCAATCGCGGCGGTTGGCTTACCGCAACATTTTTGAACCGCACCCATGTCTGGGAATACATTTTTCAAGTGTTTCGCGATCGCCGCGACACCTTCTGGCGAGTAGGATGGCAGGCTGCATCCTGGCATGAATACTTTATTACTCATTTTGTTGTTACCGCACGTTTAGCCATAGTGAAGAGTTTTGAGAAACCCAGTTTTTGGTGCATGTTGATCGCTTTGTGGCCTTTCATTGGTGATTCGCCATTGTTCGCATTCACGAAATCAACGCGCGCACCTAGGAAGATTTCCTTCATTGGGTAATCTTTCGGACACACGATGGTGCACTGATCACAGGCGTTACAGGAGTAAGCCAGCAATGGGTCCATCTCTTTCTTATTGACGAAATCACCGAACAGCGTCTTCGGACAGTCGCCGAAGTCGTTCATCATGATGCACTCGCTCATACACAGCTTGCAGGTACACTGCAGGCAGCGCGTTGACTCTTGCTTCACTTGCTCTTGCGTGAAACCAAAATCAACCTGAGCAAAGTCGCGCTTACGCTCTTCCGCATCGCGCAGTTCGCCGTGCAGACGTGGCACGTCTACAGTGCCTTTTGGCAGAGGAATGTCTAAGCGCGATGGGTAGCTGTATTCTTCTTGGAAATCGCGGCCTTCTTCCAAAGGTCGACCCGCGAATTGACGCTCAATGCTCATCGCCGCTTTACGGCCAAGTGCCATGGCTTCGATAACGATGTTACCGCCACACGCATCACCCGCCACGTAAACGCCGCTCACAGAAGACGCTAGGGTGTTCTTGTCCACCACATAGCGGCCACCACGGCCCGTTTCCAATGCGCCACCAGTAATGTCTGCAACCACCTGACCTGTCGCGAATACCACGGTATCCACTTCGATCGTGCGCGTATCATCGGCATACGTTGGAGCAAAGTTGCCCGTCTCATCAAAAATTGAAATCACGCGCTTCAGCGTAATAGAGAAGACTTTACCGTCTTTTTCTTCGATCGAGATTGGGCCCCAACCTGCGTTGAATGCCACGCCTTCTTCCAACGATTCTTCAATTTCAACATGGCTTGCTGGTAGGTTTTCCATGGCTTCAAGCGAACACTGGTGCACTTCATCTGCACCGATGCGCCATGAAGAACGTGCACAGTCCATCGCTACGTCGCCG
Source organism: Enterovibrio baiacu (assembly GCF_004120195.1). Lineage (GTDB taxonomy): Bacteria > Pseudomonadota > Gammaproteobacteria > Enterobacterales > Vibrionaceae > Enterovibrio > Enterovibrio baiacui. The sequence goes on from NZ_SCHN01000006.1 coordinate 271,625, forward strand.
CCGCCAATCACCATCACACGCTTACCAGCACGCGGGAACGCACGGGTTTCAGAGATTTCTTTCAGGTACTCAACCGCAGAGAACACGCCTTCCGCCTTGTGACCCGGCAGTGGAATGATTGAACCGACATGCGCACCGTGTGCAAGTACCACTGCATCGTGTGTATTACGAAGGTCTTCAAAGCTGATGTCTTTGCCGATTTCAACGCCAAACTTGGTCGTGATACCCAGCATCTCTAGGTAGCTAAATTCGAAATCAATCACGTTGCGTGGCAAGCGGTATTCTGGAATACCCACACGCATCATGCCGCCGTACACATCCAACTTTTCATAGATGGTCACGTCGTGGCCTTTACGACGAAGTTCGATCGCCGCTTGTGCACCCGCAGGGCCCGCGCCTACGATGGCAACGTGTTTGCCCGTTGGATTGAGGATCGCCAAATCCCAGTTTTCTTTGTTGTCCATCTTCTCAGCGACGAAGCGTTTGATGCCCGCCACGCTGATCGCTTGACCATATTCCGTGTTACGACGACACGCCGCTTCACATGGGTGCGCACAAATGCGGCCCAAGGTTTGTGGCAAAAACAGTTTGCCGCGAATGGTGTCTAGCGCTTCTTGGTATTTGCCTTCACCTGCAAGGCGAACATATTGCTTCACATCAGTGTGCATTGGGCACGCGGTCTGACACGCAGGATCCGCATCACCCATACAGCCATCAACCACGTTCTGCGCAGCGTCGTATAGCTTTTGACTAAAAATTACATTGCTCATTATTTTTATGATTCCAGTCTTGGTTAATTACGTACGTATGTGGCGTTGATTAACTCTTGGTGCCGCTTTGCACTTTCACGTCAGCACGATTCTGCTCGTAGTGTGCAAAGCTGTATTCAATCCAAGAGCCGTCGTAGTTGTAGACGCCTTCTGCACCCAGCACTTCTTCAAGCACCATCATGGTGTGTGCAGAGCGAACGCCAGACTGGCAATAAGCAATGACTTTCTTGCCTTTAATGATGTCGCCGTAAAGCGCAGCTAGCTCATCGGCTGATTTCAGCGTGCTGTCTTCATTGAGGGCTTTGGTCCAGTTGATGTGAACACTGCCAGGGATCGTACCTGGGCCGTATGCACCACCGACTGTGGTTGTGCCGTCGAATTCTTCTTGGCCACGGGTATCAAGGATCACCCAATCGTTCGCTGTTTGTGCATTGAGCACCATGTCCATGGTCGCCAAACCGCTGGTTTCGGCTTCTGGGCGTGGCGCTTTATAAGAGGTTGCCGTAACACTTGGGTTTGCGTCGCCGGTTTTCAGACCCGCACCGATCCACGCGTTCAAGCCGCCGTCAAGGTAACGAACGTTGTCATGACCCAGGTTTTGGATTTGCCAGAACAGGCGAGCAGCGTCGTGGTGAGCGTTAGCCGCATAAACCACGATGGTTGATTCTGGCGTTGCGCCAAACTTGCTCAACAGCGCTTCCATGTCTTCCACAGAATTGCGCATGCCGTCATAGCCATACACGTCTTTCGCTGCAGAATAATCGTTACGCCACATGGTGAAAGAACCAGCGATTGGCGCGTCCGGTTTCATTGGGTTAAGCGCACCGATCACCACGAGGTTCTCGTCGCTTTCCATCATTTGTTTCAGTTCTTGCGCTGATACAAACGCCTCTGGGTTGGCATATTCCGCAAACTTTTCTTGCAGAACATGATTGCTCACGTGCACCGCTTCCGCACCGAACATAGAGGTATACGCCACGTATCCCCCCGCCATCAGCGCCGCGAAAACACCCACTGCTACCGTCGATTTTTTCATCGAGATTATCCCAAGATTATGTATAAATTAATTCGCTCATCAGTGAGCAGAATGAAATCGTTTGTCGGGCATGACGCAGTCGGACGGGCTTTGTTTTTTATTGTTTGTGCCGATCGGGTGAACACATCATGTTGCTACATTCTGTCGATGTGTCTGGGCGCGCGTCGCGCGAATCATGAACACATCACTGCCTTTTTTGGGCTTGTGGCACGCAGTGTGGGGAATTTTTTGTCAGCGGGGTATTGTGGTAAACCACAATATTGTCAGTAGTTTGATCTAAAACAACAACAAAAGTATGGATATCTAGGGTAAGATGCGCGGCGAAAAGCTTCCCATCACAGTGACCTCTCATTGAACAACTATCTATTACGTAGCTCGCCGTTTTTCTGCATTAAAGCGCTCGCGATGATGCTCGTCAGTGTGTGCTGTCTTTGCAGTTGTAAAGCGCAGGCTCGCATCGTTCAGCATTACGATGTGGGTGTGCTAGCGCTGCGTGGTGACGCGCATGCCATCTCTTCTTGGCGGCCTACCCTTGACTGGCTTGAAAAAGAAATTCCGGGGGTGACGTTTGAGCTACACCCGTATGATTTCGATGAGCTCGATGAAGCATTTAAACATAATCAACTCGATTTCTTGCTGACCAGCCCCGGCCAAGCCACCAGGATTGCGCGCCAACATCAACTCAATTGGTTAGCGACTCAGGAAACGGCGTACAGCAAGAAAACCAGTCGGTCCATCGCGTCAGTGGTCGTCGTGAGAGAAAACTCCCACTTCACATCGCTAAAAGACATTAAACAAGCGCGTGTGGCAGCGGTATCTGAAAAAGCGTTTGGTGGTTTCATCGCGCTTCGCTACGAGCTAGAAAAGCTCGACTATTTCAACGCCTCTTTCTACAAGAAAATCAAATTCACAGGGCCACCAACGGACCAACTGATTTACGACGTGCTCGACAACAATATTGATGTTGCTGTTGTCCCCGCGTGTACCTTAGAAAACATGGCCAAAGAAGGATTGGTGGACACCTCCAGCGTGCGCGTGTTGGATGTGCAGTATCCTGATGGCTCCGTGTGCGGCGTCAGCACCCCGCTCTATCCAAATTGGACCTTCACCAAAACCGATCGCGCCACCAATGAAATCGGCAAGAAAGTGGCCCAAGCCCTGCTTACGATGCCCGAAAATGCCCCTGCAGCAATAGCGGCAAACAACATTGGCTGGACGCTGCCAGAGAGCCCGGTGGATGTAGATAACGTCTTCAAGCACCTCGACATGCACCCCTTGCAGCAAACATGGCAAGAGAGCTTTTACAAATGGCTCGACCGCAACGAATTCCTTGCCTTCTCGACCGTGCTGATTTTGATTTTGCTGAACGTTTATCACCTATGGGTCGAATACCATTTCAAACGCAGTAAGCAAGAACTCGAACGCACTCTTTTCGCGTTGAAAGAAAAAAATGCCGTTCTCGAACACGTACAACGCACCATGATCGTCGGCGAGCTTGGTAGCAGTATTGCGCATGAAATCAACCAGCCACTCAGTTCAATCAAAAGCTACTCCGAAGGTGTTCAACGCCGCCTTGCACAAGGGATGGACCCGAAAGATCTCACGCCAATATTGGGCAAGATTCAGCAACAAGTTGGCGCGGCGAGCGACATCATTCAGCGTCTTCGAGGCTTGATAAAACGCACGCCCACCGAGCGGGTTGTGTGTCGTCCCGTCGATTTCATCAGCGATTCGATTCAGCTTGTGGAATACGATTTCCAAGCGCTAAACATTGGCCTGCAATTGAGCGTAGATGGCGAACCCTTCAAGGGGGAATTTGACGTCATCGGCATGCAGCAAGTCATGTTGAACCTGCTGAAAAATGCCAAGGAAGCGTGTATTGCGTCGATGGATGTGGAAGTCATCCCAATGGTGCAAGTGGAATTGCTGTACGGCACCAATGAAATTGTCATCAAAGTGGAAGACAACGGCATCGGCCTAGCAGCCAGCGAAGAAGAAGTGCAGCAGGCCTTCTACACCACTAAAAACGACGGCTTAGGCCTTGGTTTGCCGATTTGTCGCGACGTCATCGAGGCGCATCACGGTCAATTTATGATCCAACCAAACCGCCCGCGCGGCTGTCAGGTCACCATGGTCATTCCGGTCACAAGGAGTCAGGAATAAATGCACACACAATTCGGCCCAGTTTATGTCGTTGATGACGAAGAACCCGTTCGCGACTCCCTTGTTTTCATGCTGGAAAGCTTCGATTTGCAACTGCAGGAATTTGATTCGGGCAAAGCCTTTTTAGAGGGCGTTGATATTTCGCAACCCGGTTGCGTGATTTTAGATAGCCGCATGCCAGAAATGCGCGGGCAAGATGTGCACGCGTTTTTGATTGAAGCACGCAGCCCATTGGCAGTGATTTTCCTAACAGGGCATGGCGATGTGCCCATGGCGGTCGATGCGCTTAAAGATGGCGCGGTCGATTTCTTCCAAAAACCTGTCGATGGAGAGCCTTTGGTTCAAGCCATCGAGAAAGCCCTCGCCTACTCGTTTAAGCGGGCAGAAGATGTGTCCATTGAAAACCGATACGACAACCTAACAGAGCGCGAAAAAGACGTGTTGAAGTTGGTGTTGAAAGGCCAAACCAACCAGCAAATGTCGACAGCACTGTGTGTCTCGCTCCGCACGATTGAAGTACATCGCGGCAACATGATGAAGAAGTTTGAAGCCACCAATGTCGCAGATTTAGTGCTGCGACTCAGCACCTTGGTACAACAAAACAAGCTCTGATCCCGGCGTTTGCTCTCGATGATTTTGTGTTTAAGGCGTATCGCAATCACCCTTCCGATTTATCAAACAACCCATCCCCAGAGGTGAGCAGCATATTCAGTAGATCATCATGACTGAGCGGCTCACCCGATAACACACTTGCAAGTACCACACTGCCAAACAGTTGTGGCGATAAGAGCACATCTGCTTTCACTTGCTTCACTTTGTTGAGGTTTTTCGCATCATTTACCGCAATCACGGTTTTGATGTCTACGGACAATTCTTTCACTGACAGCACAATAAAGGCATTCGTTGCATCATCAGCCGTTAGCGCGAGCACGGCTTTGCATTGTTCTGCGCCGGCTTCTTTCAGCAAGGTGTCGTCTGTTGTGTCACCAGAGAGAATATCCAGCTTGCTACCAATGCGCTGTTCAATCGCCGGAAATTTCTCTTCATCCTCAGAGGTCAGCACCGTCACATCGAACCCACGCTTCTTCAACTGAGCAATGGTGCTGGTTGCCAGTACTGATGTGCCGCAAACAATAAAATGGTTCTTTCGATTCATGGGTTTTTGAACTCCTTTCACAAGCTTATTCAAACCACCACGGATCACAGGCCCAAACACCGTGGTCACAGAAGTGGCAAACACGGTAATACCCGCAATGATGACGGAAATGGTAAACAGACGAGCGGGCTCACTGTGAGGAACAATGTCGCCATAACCCACGGTGGTCATGGTGACCATGGCGAAGTAAAACGCCGTCATCAAATCATGGATGACAGGTTGAAAACCTGCACCGAAATACAGCGCCCCATAAGTGGCATAAAACAACAACACAGCAAAACTGATAAAAGACGCAATTCCCCCTGCAGTAGCACTGGAGTGATTAAAATCCTTCCCCATCACCACCAAGAGCAAAATGGCGCCACCGCTCCAGTACAAATGCCGAGTCAATTGCGGAAAAAAATGCCACGTAAAGGTAAATACGATGGCCAACAAAATAATGCTAACAGCCCAAGCAATGCGGGCTCGGTAAAGCAAACCGATCGCATTGAACATGAGGAATATACCGAGTAGCAGCCACGGGCCATTCGCGGCATCGGCCCAATTGATATTGGTGAAACTCTTGATGTTGAACAGTTCAACAAGGTTAATCGGCTGCCCCCATACGGAGCGCAGAATAAGTAGGCCATTAAAGAAAACAGCCGCAGCAACCAGAAAGTGGCGGAGGTATCGCCAGCTTGACAAAAGGCGATTCAAAATTTGATGGCGTAATGTCAAAGAAGGCGACTCATGAGAAAGGAATCTAGCGAGTATAGCTAAGTCGTCATGCGCTTATTGCTCACAAAGCAAGACAGTAAAAGAAAGAGTTATCAGAATTTTTATGCAAAAATCACGAAAGAATACTGAATTTCGAGTAAGCAAAGCGTCTAAATTACGGTCACTAAAAAGGCCATATCAAATATATTTTCGCGGTTTCACCCCTCTCGCCATGACGAAAAAACAAACTCATGACTTTTTTACACCCACATTTTCAGACAGTTAAGTATATGAACATTGTTTAATTCATTATTTGCTAATAAACAAATCAATACTTTTACCAGTCTAGATCATTAAAACATTTCGAGTAAAAGCACTAAATGCGTATGTATTCACTCACGCATGAATACATACATAGAAAATACCCCTTATAGTAACCACATCGCTATGAACATTGTCCCTTAAGGGTCCTTACTAAGACCGATACTCAATATCTGAGATCATTACCAATTCAATGGATTGAATATGCCAATTATTAATGGAACATCAAACGTAGACCATCTCACTGGGTCAAACTCCAATGACACCCTTTATGGATTTGAGGGTGACGATACACTCTCAGGTAGCGATGGCGATGATGTCATTTATGGTGGACAGACAGGCGTCAGAACTGAAACGATTCTTGCTGAACGAAATGAAAACAACAACTTTGATATCAGCAACCAAGATACCGTCGAAATCGATCTTAAGATGCTCAGTGAAGGTGCAGGGTTTTACAATAGCCTTGGCTACTACATCTTAGACGACAATGGACAGTTTATGAGTGCAGTTATTATTGATGATTCGTACAAGCACCTTGCTAATCAACCTGCCTCAGAAAACGTAAATCAATGGAATGTTGAGATAGATACGCTCGGTGGTTCGCAATTAGGCTTTTTTATTGTTTTCGGCGGCTACACATCCGGTTTCGTCGAAGGCGAGGTTGATATTACCCTTCGTGAAAACAACACAGCTCTCGTACAACAACCCCACCGCGTCGAAAAAGGCTGGGTACCCAATGACAGACCGTCCTTTTCAGACCCCTCGCTAAATGGCTGGGATTTCGAGGCTGAGCGAATTATTGACGGCGTCTCTCATTGGGAAGATTCAACCGCAGCATCTTCGCCTATCAGTCACGATTGGAACGACCTTATTATTGAAACCTCTGTTTCCTTTGAACAAGAAATTCCGATGACCGATAGCGATACCATCAATGGTGGGAATGGTAATGACACCATTTTTGGTGGCGACGACGCCGATATCATTAAAGGTGGTAGTGGCAACGATGAACTCCATGGTGATGCTGGCGCCGATAATGTAAAAGGCGGCGATGGTGACGACGTATTGTCAGGCGAAGAAGGAAACGACAAGCTTTATGGACAAGCTGGGAATGACACCATAAATGGTGATGCTGGCGACGATGAACTGCATGGCTGGACAGGTACTGATACCTTGCAAGGTGGCGATGGCAATGATCTCTTGCTTGGTCAACAGGATGATGATTACCTCAATGGTGGCAATGGCAATGATCGCCTCTACGGAGGAACCGGCGTCGACGAGCTCGTTGGTGGTCACGGTGACGATCACCTCGACGGTGGTGAAGACGACGATAAGCTCTATGGTCAGTGGGGCAACGATACCTTGCTTGGTGTAGACGGTAATGATGAACTCCACGGCTGGTCGGGTAACGATACATTATACGGTGGCGAAGGCGATGACCTTCTCCTTGGCCAACAAGACAACGATGAACTGTTCGGGGAAAATGGCAATGACCGTCTCTACGGTGGGTCTGGCAGTGATGAGCTAACGGGTGGTCACGGTAACGATCACCTCGACGGTGGTGAAGACGACGATAAGCTCTATGGTCAGTGGGGCGACGATACCTTGCTTGGTGTGGACGGTAATGATGAACTCCATGGCTGGTCGGGTAACGATACGCTATACGGCGGTGAGGGCGATGATCTACTCCTCGGTCAGCAAGACAACGATAAACTGTTCGGAGAAAATGGTAATGACCGTCTCTACGGTGGGTCTGGCAGTGATGAACTAATGGGTGGTCACGGCAATGACCACCTCGACGGCGGAGAGGAAGACGACAAGCTCTATGGCCAAGCGGGTGATGACAACTTACTGGGAGTAGATGGCGATGACGAACTACGTGGCGGTGCAGGCAACGACACCTTGCTTGGTGGCAACGGAGCAGACCTTCTTTTTGGCGACAATGGCGATGACACCCTTGAAGGTGAACAAGGCAATGACCGACTCTTCGGCGGTGGCGGTAACGACACACTGCATGGCGGTCAAGGCAATGATGACATTCGTGGTGGAGAGGGTGATGACGCACTGTATGGAGAAGACGGTAACGACATTCTCCACGGTAAAGCAGGTAATGACCTCTTAGATGGCGCTGCAGGCAACGATTTACTGTACGGAAGTTTTGGCAATAACACCTTATTGGGCGGCTCAGGTAGCGATATTTTGAGCTCGGGCCACGGCGACCAAAACCTTTTAGATGGTCAAACAGGCGCAGACATATACATTGGCGGCAATGGCACTGAAACACTGATCTTTGATCAAGATGATTTCATTGGCGCAACGCGCGAACTCGCAAATGGCCGTGTCATCAATGCCAATGTTTACAATGGCGCCTCAGGCTTTGACGTACTCGAAATATCAGGTGATGTAGAAGCTGACTTTATGGGCGATGCCTATCAAGACATTTCTGGCGTGACGGGCAATGTCATTTCAGGTGTAGAAGCAATACTCGGCGATGAAGGCGACCAATCAGCGACCATTAACGAGAACGCTATTTATGCCCAGTCGGATGACATGAATCTTGGCAACTGGGATGGCTTTATTGCCTACTTCGGCGACGGTGACGACACATTGAATTTCAATGGTGACGATTGGACCTTTGATGCAGATGGTGAGATTAATGCGAACATCTCTCCTGAAATGATTCAACAACTTGCACTTACTGGCGAACAAGTTGACTCACTTCAAGCCTATGTATTCACACATGATTACAACAGTAATGCGCACATCACTGTCTGGACAGATGCCGAGCATGTCACCGAGCACGGCATCGATGTCAACACACAGAAAGATTCATTCTTCGTGAACTAATATTCGTCAGTAAACACTTTGTAAAAACGCTCAAAGAGAAAAAGCAACAGGCTTGCACCTGTTGCTTTTTTCTTTTCAGACCCCTGGTAACGTGTTTTGACATGCTCGGCCCACACTGAACGTTTCGCGCGGCGAGCAAAAATCCCGTCGTTATCTGCGTAATGCTTCAAATAATCGGCATACTTTGCCAAGTTCTGTCATGCAAAAGCTCACAGCCCGTTTCGGTGATCACAATGTTGTCTTCATGCACCATCATTTTGTTGGGCGCAAACGCCATTCCTGGCTCCAGCGTCAGCACCATACCGGGTTTCAGTTCTACATTGCCATTCGGCACATGCGACGGCCACTCGGTGAGCTGCATACCCAGCCCATGCCCCATTCGGCCAACGTTGTTGCTCAGTGCGCCTCCCCTTTCGAGCTCTGTCCACATGGCTTGCCACACATCCCCCGTGGTGCGTCCCGGCGCTGCAATGTTTAGCCCTGCTTCTGTGGCGGCATAGACGGTGTCATATGCGCGGAGGGTCTCAGGATTTATCTCTCCAAAGCCAAAGTTCCGGTCAAAGTCGCAGAAATAGCCGTCAAAGTTAGCGCCCGTGTCGATGATCAATACATCACCGTCATTCAGTTCACGATCCGTCGGGCCCATGATGATGTTGTCATACCCATTCTGCCCCGACGCAGAGATCAAATACGGGCAACTGTCAGCCCCCAAACGCAGCATTTCTAGGTGCATGGCTTTACAGGCTTCACGTTCTGTCATGCCAACAGCAAGATGCCCACGAAGGAACTCAAAACCCGACGCAGCCACAACACTCGCAAAACGAATTTTCTCGATTTCAGCCAAAGACTTAACGCTGCGAATGTCTCGTATATAGGTGGACACATCGACAAGTTCATGGTGCATCAAAATCTGCTGCAACGCAGCGAAGTTCTGCGCAGGCATACGGAGATGGGTTTCAGGCCCTAACATGGCGCCCACGCGACGAAAGCGACTACTGACCTCGCCCAAGGTTGTCGCCAACAAAGAGACACCGTCATCTTCCGGCTTTGGCGAAGGCCAACTTCTCACATCATCAATCCACGTTTGATCGAAGCCCGACACGCCGATCTCTGGCACAACCGCAATCGGCTTCCCTTCTGCGGGCACCACCAAAAACCAGGGTCGCGTTGGGCTCTCCCAAAACTGGGATTTGAAGCCACTAAAATAGCGAAACTCGGGTTCTGTGGTAAAGAACACGGCGTCGACTTGCTGTTCACGCATGTGTTTCTGCAATTGCAGTGTTCTATGTTCAAATTCAACCAATGCGAAGCCGCGCAGCGGCGCCACTAACGGCGTTGTTGGCATGTCCCTATCCTTCTGTTGATACGTCATTAAGTTTGGTCTAACTGAACAATATGTCTCTTGGCAACAACGCGATACTCGGGAAGAAAATCAACAATGCTGACATGAGTAAAAGAATGAAAAAGAACGGCAATGTCCCGCGAATCACCTCCAAATATGGACGCTCAAAGATTGCGATTGCCGTGAAAATGTCACAACCAAACGGTGGCGTCGCCGAACCGATCGCCATTTGCAGAGTGATCAACACTCCTACAAGGATAGGATCCAGCCCCGCCGCATTGACGATCGGCATAAAGATAGGCGTCAGGATCAACAGCACGACCAGCGAATCGACAAACATACAGCCGACGAAAAACGCCAATGCGATAACAAATAAAATGTACTCAGGCGACGCACTGCTTAAATCCAGCGGCGCGAGCAATTCTTGAGGGATTTGTTCGAACGAGATGTACCAAGAAAACGCCTGTCCTACACCCACCAACACAAATACCACCGCAGTGATCAAACCTGTGCTCAGTGCCGCGTCGCAGATGTCTTTCACACCCAAGGTTCGATAGAAAACACATTCGACGATAATGGCGTAAAGCACCGCAAAAGATGCCGCTTCGGTGGGCGTCACGATACCCGAATAAATGCCACCGATGATGAGCGCCGGAAAGCCCAAAGGTAAAATGGCTTTTTTGATGGCAGCTATCTTTTCAGCCGTATTGGTTTCTTCCACCAAGCTGATGGAATCTGCATGCTTGGCGCTGTAGAGATAGCTATAAATCGCGAAGAAGCCCGTTAACACGATGCCCGGGCCTATGCCTGCAATGAACAGCTCACCCACACTGGCATTGGCTAACGTGCCATACAAAATCAAGCCAATGCTTGGCGGAATAAGAAACGCAATGTCACTGGCATTGATAATTAGCGCCATCACAAAGCTGTCTTTATACCCCGCTTGCAGCAGCTTAGGGCGCATGATCTGCCCCACAGACACCACGGTTGCTTGCGTGGAGCCAGAAACCGAACCAAACAAGGTGCAACTGATACACGTCGTGATCGGTAAACCGCCGCGCAGGTGCCCGACAAACGCTTGGATCAAACCTAATAGATTATGGGCGGTATGACCGCGTGTCATGATGTCTGCGGCCAAAATAAACATGGGCACCGCAATCAATGCATTAGGTGAAATGCCCGTGACCATTTGCTGAATCAGCACTTCAGGGTCAACTTGTGAGAAATGAATCAAGCCAATCAATGCACCAACCGCAAGGGGCACAACCATGGGAAAGCTCAGAAAGAGCAGGACAATCATCACTGAAACCAGGGTAAACGTGATCACGTAAATATCGAGCTCACCCGAAATAATGTCACCAAAAAACTGCATTACATCGCTCATTACAATGCGCTCCCTTTGTCAGTTTTATCTTCCGTGACATCAAACGACACATAGATTTCCTTGTGGAGCAGGTTCATCACAAAACTCATTGCGTACTGAAATCCCGCCATAGCAAAGCCAACAGGAATAATCGCGTAGACGTAATAAACGGGCATCTGTAAAGCCGGACTTAGGCGATTGATGTTCTTGAGCTCTAACACATAGAACACCGACAAATAGGCGAGATAAAACAACAGCAGTGAGGTAGTAAGTGCAATCACCGTGGTCAGGACTTTCTTGACGCGCAGACTTAACGAATCGTAAACCGCGGTCATACGAATATTTCGTCCTTTTCGCACCGCATACGCAAACCCAACAAAGGTGACGCCAACGATGAGGAACTGATTTAGCTCTTCAGAGAAGAAGATGCTTTTGTTAAACGCATAGCGACCAATGGCATTCGCCGTCGAATTTACCATCATCACGAGAATGCCTGCCATGATCAGAAAGCGTTCTAGCTTCTCCGTCATGATGCTGATCTTCTTCAACAAGTTTTTCATAACACGTCCTACACGCGTATCGGCGATACTTCCAGCCATTATCAAAAAGCTGTGTTTGGCCGATTGCCGACCGCGTTTGATGTTATTGACTTAACAGGTAAATGCGCGAACCTCCACACTGGAATGTCCGACGCATTAACGAAGACAAAGGCCTGCGGTTATTGCCCGCCTGACGCCGCGTCAACTTCACTCAGTAGACTTTGAAGGATGTTTTGAGCGCCTTCACGTGCTGCCGCTTTTTGATCATCCGGATACGCGTTCGCGACCACATCGTAGTAGGTGCCGTGGAGGTTTTCGCTCAACGCTTTGAAGCGATTGCGCTCTTCTTCCGTTAACACCACCACTTGCATTTCAGGGCGCTCTTTCAGGATCTTCTCCATGTTTTCGCTGTTAATGCGGATTTGGTAGTCGTACGCCGCTTTGTCTGCTGCCTTGATCGCTTTTCGGATCATGGCTTGTTTCTCTTCAGACAAACCGCTGAACCACTTGCTGTTCGTTGATACGGTGCTCACATAAGGTTGCTGACCAGGGAACATCAAAAAGTCCTGCACCTCATGCCACTTGGCGTTGTAGATGAAGTAAATCGGGTTCACCATGCCATCAATGGTTTTTAGCTGCAGCGAGCCGTAAACCTCACCCCATGACAAAGGTGTTGGTGTGGCGCCAAACGTTTTGTAGGTTTCGACAGGGATGGTTGACGTGAACGTTCGGATCTTCTGGTCAGCAAAATCTTCTGGCGAACGCACCGCTTTATTTGCGCCCCATACCATTTCACCTTCAGACATCATGGAAAGCAGTTTCAGGTTCACACTCTCAAATTTCGGTGCGAGTTTGTTGTAAATTGTCGGGCTGGTTGTCAGTACCTTGTGCGTCACTTCTTCATCCGTACCCAACACGTAAGGCAAGCTTACCGCTTGCACTTCTGGCACGTATGAACCCAAGTGTCCCGAGCCGACGGACACAAACTGAATGGTGCCTTTCGCTGCAAGCTCAACGATGTCATTTTCAGTGCCCAGTTGACCGTAGTAATAAATACGAACACGAATATCGCCGTCCGATTCCTTCTTGATCACCTCTGCAAACTTCTGTGCATAAATGTCCTGCACATCGGTTTTGTCTTCCTCTGAGGCAAACTTCCATGTTTCAGCGTGGGCACCGAATATCATGCCTAAACTCAGTAGTGCTATGCCAAATCGCTTCATCCTTTACTTCCTTCTTTTCGCTATCCAAGCGTCACCTTCACCGAATTTTCGCCGCACTGATGCACCCAAGTGGAAGCGTCCACTTGGAGACATGTCACTTGAAGACATCGTGATGTAGGTGGTTAGCTAATGGCTGCGTTTTATCGCAGCATGGGACTGATTCAATCGACCATGGCAGTACTCAAACGATCGTTGACCAGTTGGATCCAATAACGCGCACCTAGGGGAAGGATACGGTCGTTGAAATCATACTCAGGGTTATGCAGTGCACAGCCACCAACAGAGTCCACGCCATTGCCCAACAACACATAGCAGCCAGGTTTAACGCGTAACATGCTAGAAAAATCCTCTGAGATGGTCAGGGGCTCACACTCCGCATTCACCTTGTCAGTGCCTAAGACTTTGCGCGCCGCGTCGACGGCGTATGCAGTCTGCGCTTTGGCATTCACTGTGGGGTAAAACGTATTGGTAAACGTGAACGAATGGCTCGCCCCTGCCGCCTGACAAATGCCCGCCACGATCCGCGCCATGCTTTCTTCAATGCGGGCCAAGGTTGCTTCTGTGAAGCATCGGCAATCGCCCTTGATGGTCACTTGGGTGGGAATGACATTGACGGTGCCATCCGTAATAAATTCGGTCGCCGACACCACAGCGGTGTCGCTAATGGCACTGAGGTTTCGAGACACAATGGTTTGCAGGCCGAGGATAACTTGCGCACCGACAACCATTGGGTCGATGCCTTGATGCGGCAGTGCAGCGTGGCCGCCAATACCTTTAATGGTGATTTCAAAACCGCTTTCACTTGCCATGAGTGACCCCGGGCGCACCATGAGTTCACCTTCCGCAAGACCGGGGAAGTTATGAATACCGTAGACTTCATCAATCGAAAAACGCTCAAAAAGGCCATCATCAATCATGGCTTGCGCACCACAACCGTGCTCTTCGTCCGGTTGAAAAATGAAATACACCGTGCCATTGAAATGTGGATGTTGTGCCAGATAACACGCTGCGCCAAGTAACATCGCAGAATGCCCGTCATGCCCACAGGCATGCATTTTTCCATCATGTTTTGAGCAGTGTGCGAAGGTGTTTTGCTCATGAATGTGCAGTGCATCCATGTCTGCACGCAAACCGATGCTCGCAGCTTTTTCACCGCTGTCACTACTGTCACCGCTGCGAAGGATACCCACCAGCCCAGTTTTGCCGATATTTCGCTCAACCTGAATGCCAAAGCTTTCGAGTTTTTCAGCAATGAAATCCGCCGTAAGGTTCACATCAAACCCACACTCAGGAAATTGATGAAGGTGCTGACGCCATGTGGTCATGTCCGCAATCAACTGCCGCGACAAAGGCGACGCTGTACTCAAAGAAGGTGATTCAGAAGAAGACGATGACATGGTGTGCGCTCCGTTAGCCGTCATTAAAAAAACATCCTTATTTCAGACAATAGAAACAGATGCGCTATTGCGCGAGATGCTGTTCAAGCAACACGCCAAAACCTTCAATCGGCTTTGGGTATTTCAGTAAACGCAATGAATCCCATACCAACGCTTGATTACTGCTCACCACGGGCTTTTCGAGTGCCGCTTCAACACGCGCTAACACCGAAGTAGCACGTAAAGCGGTGCATGAGATAAAGAGTAAATCCGCCTCGGGGTCGCAGCGTGAAATGGCCGCCTGCGCAATGTCTTCCGGCGAGATGTAGGTCATGGCAGTGTCATCTTCAAAGCCAAATCCGGCAATATTGAGCACCTCATACCCCTGCGCTGAAAATAGAGCAGCCATCTCGCGGTTAACGGCGTCAGTGTAGGGCGTCAATATGGATAACTTTTTCGCCCCCAAGACATCAAATGCATTCAATGCGGCAGTCACAGGGTTAGTAACCGCAACGTCAGGGCGCGTTTGATGCACAAGCGCCGTGACACGTTCATTGCCAATGGCAACCGTGCCTGACGTGCAGGCATAGATGATGACGTCCAAATCAGTATTAGGAAGAATCGCGTCTGCCGCCGCACTAATGCCTGGCGCCATCGTGCGAAGGTTTTCAACCGTGAGCGGGTTAACGTTTCTCACTCGGCTAGTGAAAGCACGAACGTCACGGGGGTACATCGCATTGAGATCATGCTCAATATTAAAATCTGTCGCGAGCGCGATGATGCCGATTCTCCCTAAAGGAGCAAGGTGATCCAGTGCATACTCAGGTACTAAAGTTTCAACCTTCATCTCGTCCACTTCTTTTCATCTGCACGCCAGTGCTTTGGTTACATTTTCTTCACAAGTGCAATAATCTCCCGAAGAGTTTGAAGAATTTCCTAATAAAGATGTCATTGAATGAAGAAAATCCGCATTTTTTATGCGCTATAGTGGTTTTTTAGTACCAATAAGAAATAAAGGCGTTAATAAGGGGTTAGCAACCACTTTTCGTCTCAAAAACGGGCATAAAACGCTTCCATAATTAACACCTACTTTCAAAGGACGAACGGGTATGGCGCACTCTTCCACCACTGCGATAGACAGCTTTGATCGAAAGATACTTAACATTGTTCAAGTGTCGAATCGCGCAACATCTGACTACATAGCCGACCAAGTGGGACTTTCACCCGCCGCAGTACAACGCCGCTTAAAGCGCCTACGAGAGCAAAAGATCATTCAAGCGGATGTGTCGGTGGTTGACCCTAAAGCCTTGGGTTATGCCATGACCTTTGTTGTGCAAGTCACGCTGGAAAGAGAGCGTGTAGATTTGATGCACAATTTTAAAAAGGAAATGAAAGCCAATCGTTCCGTGCAGCAATGCTATTACGTGACGGGAAGTTCGGATTTTATTCTGATTGTGACCGCGGCAGACATGGCAGGATACGACACCTTCACCAGAGAAGCCTTCTTCGATAACGCGAACATAAAAAGCTTTCAAACCAATGTGGTGATGGACCCTGTCAAAGTCGGCCTGTCCGTGCCGATTGATGAACAAGCAGATTGAATATCCACCTAACGTGATAGCAAAAAAAAGCGGCGCAAAATACGCCGCTTATTGTGTGACAACAGCCTCTCACACTGCTGATGGCCAATACTTAGCCAACAAGCTCCCGGTAAAGCTCAGGGTCCGTTGCCCCTTCGGTGCCAAGTACCAGCACACGGCTGGTGTTGTCCAAACCCAACTGGGTTGCCAATTCAGGCTTTCGGTTCGCAATGATCGCGGCGGCGTATCCCGGCACCGCAGATTCACCCGCCTCAATGGCTGCCTCGGTTTCTCTGCCCTTTGCCAGCAATCTCATTGCTTGCGGAATAGCTTCTTCGCTGATGGTCATAAAATCATCTGCGCCATTGGCGAGAATGGTCCACGCTAAGCTGGACACTTCACCACAGGCAAGCCCCGCCATTAAAGTCTCTAAATCACCCAATACTGGGACAGGTTTCCCTGCTAGGGCACTCTGTTGGAGGCAGTTCGCTTCTTCCGGTTCCACAATAATGAATCGAGGACGCGCTTCACCCCAAAGGTCCCAGAAATAGCCACACACCGCAGAGGCCAACCCCCCCACTCCACCTTGGACAAACACATGGGTTGGGATCTCGCCGTCCAATTGCTCGACGATTTCCGACAACATGACGGTGTAACCTAACGCCACGTCTTTCGGGATCTCCATATACCCTTCGTAGGATGTGTCTGACACGATAATACGCCCATGCTTTTTCGCTTCTGCATCAGCGGTGCGCACCGATTCATCGTAGTTACCTGTAATGCGAATCACCTTAGCACCAAAGGCTTCCATCGCCTGTTTGCGCCCTTCGGACACATCACGATGAATATAGATAATGCACTGACAACCAAACATTTGAGCGCCCCAAGACACCGAGCGGCCATGGTTACCATCCGTCGCACAACTCACGACAACATCAGCCGCCTCTTTCTGCCACTTTCCCGCTAACAAATCATCCATGGTGGGCATTTCGCCATGACGCGCTTTCAGCACAAGTTGAAGCTGTTTCGCGACCGCATACGCACCACCTAGCGCTTTAAAGCTTTTTAACCCAAAACGCTGCGATTCGTCTTTGTACCAAAGCTTACCCAACTTCGCCGTCTTGGCGGTGGCGCTCAACTCATACAGCGGCGTAGGTGCATACCCCGGCCAGCGCGTAATATCGCGAATTGCGGCTTGCGCACCTTCAACATTTAGCACTGAACGTTGCTCAGCACTGTAAGCATGCTTGGCAGACGCAAGAGGATTTGAGAAAAGGGTGAGAGTCCCTGATAGTGTCAGCATGTGTAATAAAATCCTTTTCCGATCGGTAATGCGCAAGCTTGCTTGCCGCATCAGGCTGCAAGACATTACGTTTGGTATTGGAAAGTGTACTGAGAGATCGCGCTTAGATTCTCTATTCTTGCGCAAGGTCATGCGGGTTATGCGCAATTTCCCTCAAGTACACGCGGAATTTACGCACTCAACGCAGAGGGTTACCATCCCGACGGATTTTCGCCCCCTAGGCGGCACACACAAACGATCGCCATCAAGAAGCAAAACGCCCATCTGCGCGTCAAAACACAAATGGGCGTTGCTGAAAACGCGTAATACTCAAAACAAACGGCGTTTCAGCCCTGTTTTTTCCAGTACACGCGTCGTGATTTCTTCCACCGACAGCGCGGTGGTGTTGATGTAGGAGATGGCTTCTCTGCGGAACAACGATTCAATCGTGTTCACTTCCTGTTCGCACTGTTCTGTGCTGGCGTATTCACTGCCAGAAAGACGGTTTTCTCGGATTTGGGTGAGGCGCTCAGGATCAATCGTCAGGCCAAACAGCTTGTGACGATGAAACTCAAACTCAGGCAACAAGCGAAGCATCTTCATGTCTTCTGCAATAAACGGATAGTTCACCACGCGCAAACCAAACTGCATCGCCATGTACAAACTGGTGGGTGTTTTCCCGCTGCGCGACACGCCCAGCAAAATGATATCTGCGTGTTCTAAGCCTTTTAGCGAGACACCATCATCATGCGCCAAGGTGTATTCAATGGCCGAAATTCGGTCAAAATAGGTATCGGAATCTTTGCCGACACTGCGGGAGCGCTGCAGTTTGGGCTTGGGCTCAATCTGCGTATCTTCCGCGACCCGTTGCACCACACTTTCCAACACATCATAGAAAAACGCGGGCGCTTTCAACAAGCGTTCGCGAATGCCTGGCACCACCATCGAAAAGAAAACCAAGGGTTTCACGCCATCGCGTTCATACGCGTGCTGAATGTGTTTTATCAGCTCGCAGACTTTGTCTTCCGTCTCGACAAACGGAAAGGTTTTCTCGTTCACGTCGAACGCAAATTGTCCCAGTACGACATGCCCTAACGTTTCGCATGTGATGGCTGTCCCATCCGAAACATAGAAGACGTCTCGTCTTTGAATATCTTTATGCATAGATGGTTAATCTTCTCGCAATTTTTTCATAGGATAGAAACACAACGATAACAATAACGACACTTAGCAAGCTAGTCGTGTCTCCACAGCTTTTAAAACTCATCATGGTTTTATTCGCGCAGAGACCTAGGTTGCTACCAAAATCCCAATTGCTGCACTATTTCTGGAGAAAGAAATGCAAAAGAACACCCTGTGGTTCGATTCCCTATCAATGGATGATGTCGACAAAGTCGGCGGCAAGAATGCGTCCCTCGGCGAAATGGTCTCAAACCTCGCCAACGCGGGCGTATCCGTGCCAAATGGGTATGCAACCACCTCGTATGCGTTTAACCAATTCCTTGATTTTGAAGGGCTGGACGAGCGTATTCATCAGGTGCTTGATGACCTCGACATTGAAGATGTTGATGCACTACGCCAAGCCGGTTCTACGATCCGCCAATGGGTTTTAGATGCCCCCTTCCCTGCTGATCTTGAGCAGGATATTCGCGATAACTATGACACGCTGGTTGATGGAAATTCTGAGCTTTCCGTCGCTGTACGCTCCTCTGCAACCGCGGAAGATTTGCCAGACGCTTCCTTCGCTGGGCAACAAGAGACCTTCCTCAATGTGAAAGGCATTGATGCGGTACTTGAAGCCACCAAACATGTTTTTGCGTCACTCTTTAACGACCGCGCGATTTCTTACCGCGTCCACCAAGGGTTTGACCACCGTGGGATCTCGCTCTCTGCGGGTATTCAGCGCATGGTACGTTCTGACAAAGCGTCATCAGGCGTCATGTTCACGCTAGATACCGAATCAGGCTTCGACCAAGTGGTGTTCATTACCTCTTCTTGGGGTCTGGGTGAAATGGTCGTGCAAGGCGCGGTTAACCCTGATGAGTTTTACGTGCACAAACCGCTGCTTGAAGCTGGCACGCCAGCGGTGGTGAAACGCACCTTTGGCTCGAAACTCATCAAGATGATTTATGCCGACAGCCAAGTGATTGGCAAACAGGTCGACATTGTTGATACCTCTCCAGAAGAACAGAACCAATTCTCGCTCACTGACGATGAAATCGCGGAACTTGCAAAGCAAGCCATGATCATCGAAAAGCACTACCAACGTGCGATGGACATTGAGTGGGCGAAAGACGGCATCGACGGCAAGCTTTACATCGTGCAAGCGCGCCCAGAAACCGTATGCTCACAGAAGAACGCTAACGTCATCGAACGTTACGAGCTGAATGACAAAGCCGGCGTGCTGGTTGAAGGCCGCGCCATTGGACAACGCATCGGCAGCGGTGGTGTACGCGTTGTTGCCTCGCTGGATGAAATGTCGTTAGTGCAAGACGGCGACGTGCTTGTGACTGACATGACAGACCCCGACTGGGAACCTGTCATGAAAAAAGCAGCGGCGATCGTCACCAATCGCGGCGGCCGCACATGTCACGCCGCCATCATTGCCCGTGAGCTGGGCATTCCTGCCATCGTGGGATGTGGCGATGCCACCAGTAAACTGAGCGACGGCGCGGAAGTCACCATTTCCTGTGCGGAAGGCGAAACCGGTTATGTCTACGACGGCAAACTCGATTTCGTGGTGCGCCAATCTGCGGTTGATGAACTGCCATTATTGCCGACCAAAGTAATGATGAACGTCGGCAACCCTGACCGCGCCTTCGACTTCGCGCAAATTCCAAACGAAGGCGTTGGCCTTGCGCGCTTAGAGTTCATCATCAACAAGATGATCGGCATTCACCCGAAAGCCCTGTTGAACTTTGACGCGCAAAGTGACGAGCTGAAAGCACAAATCAATGAACGCATTCGCGGCTACAAAGACCCAGTCGATTTCTACGTGAGCAAACTGACGGAAGGGATCGCCACCATCGGAGCAGCGTTCTGGCCGAAGCGCGTTATCGTGCGTATGTCCGATTTCAAATCGAACGAATACAGCAACCTGATTGGTGGTAGCGAATTCGAACCGCATGAAGAAAACCCAATGCTGGGCTTCCGTGGTGCGTCGCGTTACATCTCTCCGGTATTCGAAGATTGCTTTGCGTTGGAAACACAAGCCATTAAGCGCGTGCGCAATGAGATGGGGCTCAAGAACGTTGAAATCATGATCCCATTCGTTCGCACCACAGGCGAAGCCGCTGAAGTGAATGACTTGCTGGCGAAGTTCGATCTGCGCCGTGGCGAACAAGGCCTGAAAGTCATCATGATGTGTGAATTGCCATCAAACGCCGTGCTTGCGGATGATTTCTTGAAGTACTTCGATGGCTTCTCGATTGGCTCAAACGACATGACACAGCTAACACTGGGCTTGGACCGCGATTCTGGCGATGTCGCCCACTTGTTTGATGAGCGGAACCCAGCAGTGAAAGCCATGCTGAAAATGGCGATTGATGCGGCAACACGCGCAGGCAAATACGTCGGAATTTGTGGTCAAGGCCCGTCAGATCATGACGACTTGGCAGAGTGGTTGATGGCGCAAGGCATTAGTTCTGTATCGCTAAACCCAGATACTGTGGTTGATACCTGGACCAAGCTAGGGAACGTCGCGAAGTAAATGAATGTTAAAGCCTGTTCAGTAGAGCAGGCTTTTTTATTATTTTAAAATAACCCATTCCACTCATTTCATAAGAACATTCTAAATTACAAGAACACAAATCCGCGTAACTGTATCAATATTAAGACCAAAAAATGCAAATATTACACCCAGCCCAACCCCTTGTTTTAATTAAATAATCCCACCATCAAAAAACACATAGAACAAAAAATATATTATTCAAACTCGACCATTGAAAATAACAACATTGATCTAACAAATAGATTTAACTCCGATTATTGATATGTTTATTATTTATAAAAAATAAGTAGCAATTATGATACATAGATAGCGCTTAATTATTATTTCTGCGCTTCAATAATTAGGACCACCATATGAAACGTTATTATTCATTTTATCTCATATCATCTCTAACTTTCGTTAGTACGCAAAGTGCGTCCGAATCCATTGCTAGTTACCCTGAAGGCTGGGAAAACTGGCCCGTAGTCAAAGAAACAGTCAGCTTACCTTCAAATACCATTCTGCCCTCCGACACAACATTGTTTATCCAAGAGACGGTAGATGCCTACTCTTGGATAAACAACGGCGAAGGCTCTCCACTTACCATTCGCGTCAACCCAGATAAACTCGAACAGTACAAAACCCACGGCCCATATACGGATGGCCCCACTGCCGTCGGTGTGTCTGAAGTACAAGGGATCATATGGGTGACAGAACATTTTGGTGGCTTACCGATTTATGGAAGCTATAACCGAGAAGGACAAGATATCAGCGGCATGCACCCCACACTTGAAGCAGAGTTTTGCCAACGTTGCCATGACACCTACAAGGATGTCTGCATTAACGGCACCTGTGCAGAGCCCGTTCTCTCTATTTATCAGCCCGACAGTAACAACTAAGAATTAGTACCGACCATGTTACAAAGACTCTCGATAAAACAAACGCTATTCCTCTCTCACTTACTGTTAGTGCTCATCCTTATACTGGGTATGAGTTACTCTCGATACCAAACCGAATGGACGACGAGAGTTAACTTTGCAGCAGGCACCGCAGAAGGCGCGTTGGTTCCTATGCTCCATGATATTTCCCTTGCCGTCGCGGGTCGCAGTTATTCCAAGCTCCTGATGCCACAAAAGAAAGCGCAATTTCACAATATTGAGAAGCTTCTTTACTTAGATATTCAAGGCACATCCGACTATTCCAATAAAAGCTACGGTTTGCGATATCATCGATCGCTCAATAAAGTGTGGCGCTCTAACGTTACCCAACAGGAAATCGACGCAGCTAAAGCCAAGACACAAGAGTTAGTGCATGCGAAAAACCACCCGAGTAACCAACAAAAAACCAGAATGCAAAAACTTGAGTTTCTCATCAACAAATCAACAAGAGACATCAATATCCTTCAAGACAGTGTTCATTTAGAAGAGAGCGCTTTCATTCCGTGGCAGTTTCCCGCCATCCCGCCTGGTAAAGATTATGTCTTGTCATACTCAGAAAAAGTTTTTTACTTCAAGTTGCCTCTTCTGAACAGAAATGGGGGACATGTTCTCGCCATCTTTGATGCATCACATCTCTTCTCACTGAAAAAGCAAATTTATGATGCGCTTATCGCTGAAGCATTTGTTTCTTTAATCATCTCGATCATTCTGGTTTATTGGGTCTCGCACACACTCGTCGAGCCTCTTCGCCATCTCGCCAAACAAATGGGTAAAGATGTAGAAGCAATAGATATGAGTCAGTTAAAAGAACTGAAACGTAACGATGAGATTGGCGTATTAGCGCGTGGCATTAATACACTTACCCTTCAAACACAGTCTCAAATGAAACTCCTCCGCCATGAGTCTGCCACGGATGCATTAACCGGACTGCCTGGAAGAAACAGTTACGCGCAGCAAGCCGAACGCTTTTTTAATCAGGCGCGAGCTGAAAACCAATTGCTTGGCATCATTGTTTGTGACATCGACAATTTCAAACTCTATAACGATACCTTCGGCCACGGACGTGGGGACGACGTCATTAAATCGATCGCAGATGCCATGCATGATGCAATGAGAAGTGATGATTTGTGTTTCCGTATTGGCGGAGAAGAATTCGTTGCACTCCTGCCATTAAGTGACGCCAAGTTCCTCAATATCATTGCTGAACGAATTCGCAGCAGCGTAGAAAAACTGTCCATTCCTCATGTCACAGAAAGCGGCATCGTCACACTGTCCGTGGGCGCACTGCTCGTCACACCATCTGCAAAAAAATGGACTTACTCTAACGCGTTCGATGAAGCCGATGCGCTTCTTTACAAAGCAAAAGACAAAGGAAGGAACCGCATCGCCATCGGCACACTGACGCCTCACAAACCCTCTTCAACAGCAGAGGAAAAAGATAAGCTTTCTGAAACAACTTGAATGAACCTTAGCTGGCTTTCTCAAACTGATCTTCTCGAGCAAAGACAAGCCTCGCGCAGACAAAAAAGCCCGCCGCGGGTTAACGATTTTCCGTTAACAACGCGACGGGCTTTTTCTTATTTCAACATCCGTTAACGTTACACGCTCACCTGACGTTGCTGGAGAATAAACACACGAGCATGGTCATAAGTCAGGTTGAACAAAAAAGCGTAAATCGTAATGAAGACAGTCACGCCAATGTCCATGATGAACGCTTCCCACAAGTTCACGTTCAGCAAGTACGCCATTACAGGGATAGTGAAAAACAACAACCCGCCTTCAAACAACAATACATGGGACACCCGCGTACCCAATGAGCGTTCGGTTTTCTCGCCTTTCACAAAGTGATCAAACGTCAAGTTGAAGAAGTAATTCCAAATCATGGCGATGGTCGCCACAACTATCATGGTTCCTGATAGTGCTTTCAGATCGTGATCCGTAAAGACAGACAAGCCAATCACTGAGAAAGTGATGGCGAGTGCTTCGAATAAAACAGAATGAAAAATGCGTTCTAAGGTGGTCATAGGTCACTCAAAAAGAAAGATAGCCAACATTGCGAGGTGGCGATTATGGCAGGCTAAAACCATAAACAAAGTTAACAGCCATCACGATCAGTGATAGCCTGATTGCATAACGTCAATCCTTAACTAAAGTGCGTAACCTTCTTCCGTGGTGTCATCATGTACAGCTTCGAACAATTAAAGATATTCGTGACAGTCTGCGAAAGCGGCTCCTTCTCTGCCGCCGCACGCAAATTGAAACGCGCCCAATCCGGTGTAAGCCAAGCCATCGCAAACCTTGAAATCGCCATTGATCAGGAGCTGTTCAACCGCGAGAAAAATACCCCCGTGCTGACGGATAATGGCAAGGCACTGCTGCCCATCGCCCAATCCATTCTTCATCAACAAACCTACTTCGATCAGAAAGTCGAATCCTTAACCCAAGAACACGAGCATGAGGTGGTGATTGCGGTGGATGAAAGCCTGATCGATGGGAACCTCATCGCCATTCTTGCACCGCTGTCTGACGCGTTTCCTATCACACATTTCGACATCATCACCGCCTCCACGTTTGATGTGGAAAACTTGGTGCGAGACGGCAAAGCGCATGTGGGGATCATCTACGCGGATGGTGAGTTGAAAGTGGACATGGACTTCTTTTTGCTCGGACAGGCGCGGTTTTTGACCATTGCAGCATCTCATCATGAACTGGCGACACTGCCTGTTGTTCATGACGCAGACTTAAAGCGGTATCGCCAATGCGTGCACCGCAGCGCAGAACACAAGGAGCTTTGGTTTAGCTACGGCATCAGTTCGAAAATGTGGTACGCCAATACCCATCAAACCTTGGTTGATCTCGTCAGTAAAGGCGTGGGATGGGCAAACGTACCTGAGCTTTCAGCCAAACCCTTAATACAAAAAGGCGATGTGATCGCCCTGCCCGTTTCCCATGAATACAACGGTTGGATGACGTCTGTGGGTTGCTTGGTTTCCCGCCGTCATGCCGTTGGTCCTGTACTGGAGAATGTCATTCAATCCCTTCAACGCACCCATTTTGTCAACGACCACTGGGAAGCCTAAATCAAGCGGCTCATGCTCATAGGCAGAGGTGTTTTGCACAACGCGTTGGTTAATCGACAACCTAAACACAAATTTTTCGGCTGGGCTTAAGGTGTTGGCGACTCGTTCGTCCGCCAATTCTCCCCGCCAATCGCGATTATATTCAAAACCCGAATTCTGATTCTTTTTCCCGCTTGTTTTTCAGCCTCTCCTAAATGATTAAGCTCTGTTTCCATGATATGCGGTGCCGATGTGTAGCCGTGAAACATGGAATGGAGTCTTCAATCATGACACTTAAAGCCTCAGTGAATTACCACGTACAAAGCCATGAAGCACAGGCCTTCCAGTTTGATGTTGATGGCATTTCCGGCAACTTGATTGTCCCAGAGTTGGTTTCCACGCAAGTGAATGTCAGGGACAACCGCGACAGCGGCAGCAACATCAATTTTGCCAACGATGGCATCACGTTTGTTACCCAGCCTTCTACTGTGACTGAGTTTGATGAAGGCCGTGCATGGCAACCCGCTTACGACCAAGAAATCCAAGCACTGCTTGCGCAAGAGATTAATGCGCTCGAGGTGATCGTATTTGACCACACCGTCAGAATTGATGACCCACATTCGGCGCGTCAACCCGCCAGAAACGTTCACAACGATTACAGCCCAGACGGCGCAAACCAACGCTTGGTCAACTTAGTGGGCGAAGAACGCGCGAAAACCTTCCAAGAAGGCGCGTTTGCGTTCGTCAATGTATGGCGTCCAATCAGTCCGGTCATTACAACCTCGCCGCTCGGCTTTATTCATCCGACATCGATGGATAACGAGGATTGGATGACGATCGATCTGGTCTACCCCGACCGTCGAGGTGAAATTCTCGGTGTTGCTGCAAACCCCAAGCATGAGTGGTTCTATCAATCCAACATGCGTTCGGATGAAGTGGTGATCTTCAACGTTTACGACAATCAAGGCCGCTCTTATTTGGCGCATAGCGCGCTGGATATTGTGGGTCAATCTGATGCAACCGCACCACGGATGAGCATAGAAACACGCACCCTCGTGAGATTTGCATAAGCTTCGCTGAAAAGAATACCCGGAGCGCTCAACACCTCTGGGGCATGAGAAAAGAAGAGAAAACAAAAATATAACGCCAATAAAAAAGGATGAGATGATGAAATATGCAGGCTTTACTACCTTCACGACCGAACAGAACAACGGCATTCTGACCGTTACTTTTGACTTCGGTACCGTGAACGTTCAAGGTCAAGAAATGCTGGCTGATCTGAACAGCCTCGCGATGCGCCTAGAGCGTGACCGAAACACCAAAGTGGTTGTGTTTCAGTCAGCGAACCCTGAAATTTGGGTATGTCACTACGACACAGAACTGCTTAAAGACATGTCTGATGAAGCCGTTTCTCGCGAAGAAGCTCAGCTTCTAGACCTGCAATCCGTTTGTGAGCGCATCAGCAAGGTTCCACAAGCCACCATCGCGAAGCTAGAAGGTTTTGCGCGAGGGGGCGGCCATGAATTGGCACTCGCTCTGGACATGCGTTTCGCGGCTCGCGGCAAATACAAGTTCATGCAAATGGAAGTGGCGATGGGTATTCTGCCTTGTGGTGGCGGTGCGTCACGCATGGCACGCCAAACAGGACTTGGCCGTGCATTGGAAATCATCCTAAGCGCACGTGACTTTGATGCCGATGAAGCCGAAAGAATGGGCACCATCAACCGCGCACTCGACCCAGAAGAGATCGGTGAATACGTTGATAACCTAGCGAACCGTATCGCGCAATTCCCAGCAGAATCGATCAATGCCTGTAAACAAGCGGTTTATGAGTCTATTGATAAGCCAATCGATGAAGCCCTTAAAGCAGAAGCTTACTGGCTGTACCAAGCCACCAGCAAAACACCTGCGCTAAAACGCTTCACCCTTGCCGATGACCAAGGCCTTCAGCATGACATTGAAAACCAGCGTAACTGGGACGCTTTAGTCATGAACGTGCAAGACATCAAATAAGTCGCACGGACACTGCCTTTTCGATCATGGAGCCTATTCCACGTAGGCTCCATGTTTCACGACTTGTTCAAGCATTGATGCCAATTCCGCGGGCACTAAAACTCGTCGAGCGTGTCACGCGCTTCATTATCGTGGATGTTGAATTTGATACTGCCTAGGTCATCCATGGTGAATGACACTGTGGTGCTTTCTTCGCCATCAAGATCCATATCAGCGCAGCCATTGAATATTGACCATTTGTAGCGGTACTTGAGTTGATATTCATTGCCAACCAAATGCGTGACGTCATCAATATCGATACCCGTATTGTTTTTAGCGAGAAAACTAATATGGGACAAATTAGGCACCAATGACGCGCCATACTCCGGTTCATTCTCAATCAAGAACTGCTTAAGCTCACCGCATAAAGCGCTACCATGCGCTATCGCGCCAGCGTTAGGTCTAAAAATCATCGTTTACTCTCATGATGTACTTCGCTTGATAACGCGAGCCGTTATTCTTTCTTGATCAGCGTATTCAAAAGCCCTTTTACATTTTCCATGTCGTCGACCAGCAAACTGCGGCCAACATGGATCAGTGTTGATCCAATGTTTACCCAGAGTTTCAGAAGCATGAAGCCAAAGAACAGCGCGACGATACGCATCATGTCATGGGAGATGGTCACATCGTTACCTTCAAGTGTGGCAACGTAAGATGTTTCCTCAGCACCCGCAATGTACGCATAAATGGGGCTGTTCGGAAAATCCCTCAGATAATCAGGAAGGCTGAAAAGCAACTGCATCAAGGTGATCACGCCCAATGCGATTAATACGATACCGATATATTTCCCTACTTTACTCACTCTATGTCCTTTCAAATAACGTCAATCAATGGGTAATTACTTCAATACAAGACTCGCGATTTTCTATGTCTTATTACGCGAGATCGGCTGATGCTTTCGAATGGCGGCCATCATGAATGTCGATCACTTTCTGTATGTCGGTACTGACGCGCTCCTCGCCAAACGAGGCAAGGTATTTTGTTGCCGTATACGCAGAAGAGGCCGATTCATATTCTTTTAGCCAGCGTTCAAACTCGCGCTGCTCACTGTCAGTTGAACGCGGGTAACGGCTGCTAGGCCGTGCCAAACCGACTCGCCAAGGTTTCGGTGTCAGCCTTGCCCTGAAGCAATCTTGTTGCTTACACAAAGTGGTGTATAACGGGTCAACATTCAGCGTTTGGAACATTGCCTCAACCACGGCATCACCAGGGGAATAGTGTTGGTTGGTCAGCATAAATCGAATACCGGAGTGCGTTTCATAGACACGAAAAGACAGAGACGGATGCTGACGTTGATAGCTTTCTATTTGTCCGACAACGAAAGACTTATCTTTTAAAGGTCGTCCAAAGCGATGCATGATGCGCTCAAAGAAGCCGGCGGGGTGAATATCAATGTCGCCAAACACGACACTGTCAGTGTTCAACACCCTCGCACCATAGCCATTGCGACTTAACACCGCCAGCGGTTCCCCATCAGCTGCGTCTACTTCATCAAGAATTTCCTCTTTAACAAAGTCGATCCAATACTCGTACTCGTCTTCTTTCGAAAAGTCTCCCTTGAGGAATGCCTGCATCGATGCCAGACGTTTCTCAGCATGGAGCCCCGCGTCATTTTCACTGCTATTTGAAGCGCCCCAGATGGAGATCTTCTCACGCCCAAAAATGTCAGCATCAACGGTCACATCGTGCTTCTTCCAGTATTTCGCAAACTTCAACCTAACCTCCTTTTCGCTCACATGATGAAAAACGGTGAGCTGATACCCAAGCAACCTTCTTAATACGTCACGTTATCCTATCGTTGCTCTATTGCGACCAGAAGACGAACCTGCCATTTCATGCAATCAACTGCGACGGTGAAGACAAAATCACGCAATGCACCCTCTGTTTCTCTTTTCTGCCAAAGAAACAGACCGACGTATTTTGATACCGATGAAAAAGAAATACTGCCTTTTCAATGCGATTCATAGTGATTGACCCCGTTTGGCGCGCTTGCCCCGCCACGTGACAACCCCTCACCCTTTGTGTATGTTCAATCATTGGTCGAGAATCAAACAACATGGAATGAGATCACTTGAATATGCCCGCGATGCACGCGATGAAAACCCTCTTACTTTCATCAGCACTCTTACTTATGGGGTGCGATACACCTCGCGATAGCGTCCCAGTCTCCCAGTTCGACCACTGCGCCAATCACCCCTCGAAAGCACGTAAGCCGTTATCCACCTACCTCGCGCCTTATGAAGACATGCTTGCGACAAAAACAGGGGTCTATGTGCTCGAACAGGGCGCAGAAGCCATGATGTCACGCGCTTGGCTCACTGAAAGTGCCGAAACCTCCTTAGACATTCAGTACTTCATCTTCTCGGTGGACAATATCGGGCTGATTGCCAGCGATATGCTGGTGCAAGCTGCAGAGCGGGGCGTAAAAGTGCGCGTGCTGGTTGACGACCTGATGATAGAAGCGCGTGGCGACGAGTTGTTAATGCTGGCGGGTCACGAAAACATCGAGATCAAAATCTACAACCCGAACGTCAACATCGGTAAAAACCTCACGCAAAAGATCAAAGTGCTACTGACCGATTTTCACGGTTTAAACCAACGCATGCACAACAAGATTTTTGTGGTAGATAACCAAGTCGCCATAACGGGCGGGCGGAATATTGCCGATGAATATTTCGGGTTTGACCACACCTATAACTTTAGAGACCGAGACGTTTTCTTGGCAGGGAAAGAAGTCGCGACACTCACCACCTCGTTTGGAGAATATTGGCAACACCCATTAAGCGTCAGCATTGAAAAACTGTTCCCAGAAGACGAAGTCCCACTCAACCCAGATTTTTCACGCCTGCATGCTTATGCCTGCAACACAGATAACTTCCACCCTGAAATACGCGCGCAGATAGACCAAGTCCCTGAAACGTTTCGTGAGCTAGAAACACAAGGGAAATTCAGGTTCATTGACGATGTCGAGTATGTCTACGACGAACCCGGTAAGAATGATAAAAGTGCGTTTCTCGGTGGCGGCAGCGTCACCAAAACCAAACTCGTTGAACTGGCGGATACTGCCAAAAAGCAGATTCTTATCCAAACCCCGTACCTAGTGACCACCACTCAGGACAGGCAATTTCTAAAACAACTGGTCGATCGCGGCATTTCGATAAAAATCCTCACCAACAGCCTCGCCTCGAATGACAATTTAGAGGCATTTAGCGGCTACCAAAGAGACAGAAGCGACTTGCTCGCAACAGGCGTTGAAATCTACGAATTTAAGCCTGATGCCAAAGTAAGGCAGAGAGTCATGACAGAGCACATGTTTAAGCGCCTGCCCTCTCAGCCTATTTTCGGCCTGCATGCGAAAACGATGACCATCGATGACCATACAACGGTGATTGGCACTTACAACCTCGACCCAAGAAGCGCCAACCTGAACACCGAAAGCATTACCATCATCAAATCTGCAGAGATAACAAAGGACGTGAGCCACGCGATGAACGTCGAGCTAGCGCCCGAGAATGCCTGGCGGATCACGGAAGATTTCAATCCTGACAGCACGGTGTCGACGTCAAAGCAGTTAAAAGTGAAGCTACGCAGGGTTGTGCCCAAAGATATCCTTTGAGACTGCCCCTGCAGTGCCAGGTGTATTAACAGCAGAACTTTTCGGCACAGATGACGAAAAGTTCTGCCCATTGTTACCCTCGGTTCCCTATATTGTCACTCTTTCAATGCGGCTGGTTTATCACTGAGCATCACGTAAGGTGCAGTTATCTCAGTGATTTGCATCTACGGAGCCAGCATGCTTTTCTCAACACGCTTTTTTCCCTACTTCATCACGCAGTGCCTTGGTGCATTGAACGACAACCTCTACAAAAACGTGCTGTTGTTGATGGTGACGTACAGCCAAATCGACGCGCTACCCCTGCCCGTTGATCTCTTCATCAACCTCGCTGCTGGCCTTTTTATTCTTCCTTTCTTTTTGTTCTCAGCACACGCAGGTGCCGTGGCTGACAGCATGGATAAAGCCACGCTCATTCGTCGTTTGAAAGTGGTCGAACTGCTGATCATGCTGTGTGCAGCCATGGCAATCATGACCCAGAGTGTCATGCTCATGCTCGCGCTTCTGTTCATGACAGGCACACAATCCGCTTACTTTGGCCCTGTAAAATACGCACTGTTGCCTCAAGCGTTAAATCAGGACGAGCTGGTAAAAGGCAATGCATGGGTCGAGATGGGCACGTTCCTTTCCATTCTTATCGGCACGCTGAGTGCAGGCCTGTTGCTCGCGGTTCCTGGCGGTACTTACCTCGCTTCGTGTCTTGTCGTTGGACTATCAGTGCTGGGCTTTTTGAGTAGCTTACGCATTCCGTCTATGCCGAGCCAGCAGCCTAAAAAGGTGCGTTTTGAACCCATTTCAGGGCTAAAGAAAACCCTCAAGATTGCGAACAAACAACGCGGGATCTGGATGGCCATTCTCGCCATCAGTTGGTTCTGGTTTATGGGCGCAACTTACTTAACGCAATTCCCCAACTTTGCACGCGAACACCTGTATGCCGACAGCACGGTCGTGTCCTTGTTGCTCGCGCTGTTCTCCATTGGCGTCGCGACAGGTTCATGGCTGTGTGAAAAGCTCTCGTTCAACCATGTCGAGTTAGGCATTCTTCCTTTTGGTATTTTGGGATTAACCCTGTTCACGGGCGATTTGTTGTGGGCCGTGCCGAGCATCGATTCTTTCCCTACGCAGTTTTACAACGTACAAGCCTTCTTAGCGCAATCCATGCATTACCGAGTGATGATTGACTTGTTCTTTGTCGGCGTGAGTGGCGGTGTGTTCATTGTGCCTTTGTATGCGTTCATTCAATCACGCTCTGCCGATGGGGAATGCGCGCAATCTATCGCAGCGAACAACATCATGAATGCGTTGTTCATGGTGGTCTCGGCGGCCGTGTCGATTTTGGTGCTGAGTGTGCTGGATTTTTCCATTGTCGAGTTGTTTGCCTTAATGGCATTGGGGAACTTCGTGGTTGCCGTGTATGTATATCGCCAAGTGCCTGAGTTAACGCAGCGCTTTATTAGCTATGTACTCAGCCATTGCCTATACCGTGTTTCTGTAAAAGGCCGCCAACACATTCCCACCAAAGGCGCAGCCCTGATCGTTGCCAACCATGTCAGCTATGTGGATGCGTTGATTTTAATGGGTGCGTCTACCCGCCCTGTGCGATTCGTGATGGACAAGTCCATCAGTGAACTGCCGCTACTCAAATACGTGTTTCGTCATGCCGGGGTCATTCCTATCTGCGCAAAACATAAGTGCGCAAACACCTATGAAGCCGCCTTCGATCAAATAGATGCTGCGTTAAACAATGGCGAATTGGTCTGCATTTTCCCAGAAGGTCGATTGACGTCAGACGGTGAATTGGGCGAGTTCAAAGCAGGCGTTGAGAAGATTCTGGCGCGCACTCCCACCTTGGTGGTTCCCGTCGCACTCAAAGGGTTGTGGGGGTCATTCTTCAGTCACAAAGGCGGCCACGCCCTCACCACCCGCCCTGCGCGCTTTTGGTCAAAACTCGAGGTGAACATCGGTGAAACAATGCATTCAGACACGGTAGACCGCCATGTGGCGAAAGCGCAGGTGCGAGAATTATTGCTGAATTAATGGGTGCTAGATACGACAAAGGCCGTCAGCTCTTTTTTATAAGCGTTGGCGGCCTTTTGGGTTTTGGGGGAGAGAAAGTGGTTCTTTAGAGAGTTTCTGTCCTTGAACTCCCGTCACCTAAAGCGCATGAGTAATCGACACTAGGTCTAATTAATTTTACAAATGCCGCTAAAAAATTCGAATTATAGTGGGGCTCTGACTCAGAAGAGCACTTGAACAATAGAGTTTGTCATTTTCTCGGAAGAACTCAACTTACTCTCTCACGTTACAAGGACCGTAAAGTGAAAAATAGCCCTCTTCTCGCTTCTTTATTGATCACCTTTTTCCTATCTGGCTGCGGCGGTAGCTCAGAGAGCTCGCCCAACGATACAGAAACTCCTGTTGATATCGGTGATACGAACGATTCTGGTAGTACGGGAGAATCAGGCAGCACTGATGAAGCAAGCAGTACTGATAAAACTGGCGGCACTGATGAAGCTGACAGCGCTGATGAAACTGGCAGCACCAATGAAACTGACAGCACTGATGAAACTGACAGCACTGATGAAGCTGACAGCACTGATGAAACTGACAGCACCGATAAAACTGGCGGCGCTGACGAAACTGGCAGCACTGACGAAACTGGCAGCACCGATGAAACTGACAGCACCGATGAAACTGGCAGCACTGATGAAGCTGACAGCACCGATGAAACTGGCAGCACCAATGAAACTGACAGCACTGATGAAGCTGACAGCACTGATGAAACTGGCAGCACTGACGAAACTGGCAGCACCAATGAAACTGACAGTACTGATGAAACTGACAGCACTGATGAAACTGACAGCACTGATGAAACTGACAGCACTGATGAAACTGACAGCACTGATGAAACTGACAGCACCGATGAAACTGACAGCACCGATGAAACTGACAGCACCGATGAAACTGACAGAACCGATGTAAGCTTGGAAACTATCCCCTGCTATGACGGTACACGACTCCCGACAAATCTGATAGGAACTTGGTCTAAATCCGATTACCGTTACTCTGGGCGGGGAAAGATAGTTTTAAAAATCACCGAAAACTGCGAACACATTTTCTATAGGGAAGGCGGTTACGAATACTTTTTCAAGCCAATACTCGGTTACTGGGATAGATTCTATACAGTGCGCGAATCATTTACCCCTCACCAGTCGATCTCCGGTATAACTAATAGTGAGTTCTATATTGATGCTTGGGCGGGGCAAATTCTTCGCAGCGAAAGTTATAGAGGTGGTGAATTTAGCGAGCCTAGGGTAACCGAAGACTGGGCATATTATGGTTTCTACTGCAAATATGAATTAGCTGAAGAAGAATACGGAGAAACATTGACGATACGGTGTGATGACGGCTCCGTGAAGACTTACGGAAGATCTGGTTAGCCGTATTTAGGTACAGATGAGACAAAGGCCGTCAGCTCTTTTGTATAAGCGTTGGCGGCCTTTGGGTTTGGTGTTTGTATGGAGCTATTATGGTTCTCGAACAGAATCAACCCCGAATTTCTTAGAACAACGGGTATGAGCCGCTTTTGATTTTGATCCTCCCCACTTTTCAAGGGGGGAGTTAGAGGGGGGTTATTGCTACGAAGAGCTGGATTTTCGAGTTAGCGTTGGATTGTTTTTGTACAGAAGTTCGTTAGAGTTTCTTCTTAATTTAGCAATATACGGATTAAATCAGGTTTGGGAAAACCTATACCTAGGTCAAATATCAAAAAAACTAAGCCACTCTTTAGCCCCGCTTATATCAAACGCCTTTGTACCATACCCAATAGAGAGAATATCCTCAGGCAAAAACTCGTCAAACTTATCGATTTGCTTTTCCAATACAGACTGTGCTAACTCTTTTTCACTAGGCAGTTTTCTTGAAGCTAGAGAACATAACGTCAGTTTAACATCCTCAACGGATGTTTTTTCTACTTCAATAACACCGGCATATGCGCTAGCTTCGTATCCATTTATGATGAGGAGAACCACAATAGTATTGACCACTTTATCACCCAACCACGTAAACAAATATGTATTTTTGCCAGCTTTCAGTAGCGGTTCTCTTGCTAAATCTGATAGTTGAAAAAAGGTGATACTTTCCTTGAATTGCTCCCTTGCGATCGCATCCGCAAAGTCTACTTTTTTATCACCTACTGATATTCTGTAATCACCATCTTTGAGTATGCGAAACATTTCTTGGCGAACGACGTCATGAACTGTCATTCCACTACCGCCAAATTTTGGTGGTTTACCACCTTTAGCGTGTTCAACGTAAATGTTTTTTTTGTCACTATCGATATCATTTACTTTCCATCGCTTCCCACCAAACACAATGTTCTGCCCAACCAACACAAGTGAGTCGATAGGAAGTGTCCCCAGCGTTTTTGTTCCACTAATAACCCTGTACTCATCTGGCGTTTTGAATACAGCATAAAATGAATAGTGACTTGTAATACGCTCACCTAATAGGCCCAAAACTAATTCACCATTTCCTAACTGAGTAATTAGATCGGTATTTCCCATATGGACTAGAAGACCTTTGAAGTTGTCTACGCTAACTTTCTGAAATGGCCCTTCTTTGCAGAGCAAGTTAAACAATTGATCAGCTCGAATACCCCCCCATTGAGCTATAACAGCGAGTATTTGATGTAGAAGTGTAGAAAAATGGTAAAGAGATGTATCTGCAGGCTCATACCATTTACTGCCAATGAGTAACCTGATCATTGCTAGGGATTGTATTAACTCCAAGCGGAGTATATCGACAACATTTGAATCTTTTGTGAGTTCATCCTCTGCAATTAACACTCGCAGTACAGAAGGGCCACCACGCCTTCCTGAGCGTCCCATCCTCTGTCGCAGACTCGAAATTGAGTGGGGGGCCGTAACCTGAACGACGGAATTCACTTTACCAATATCGATACCCAACTCAAGAGTCATGGTACACACCGCTGTCGTAGGGTACTGCTCTTGTAGAAGACGTTTCTCTAGATCTTCTCTCAATTCCTTGGCAAGAGAGCCATGATGAGGAAAGAACTCATTCGGCACACATTGCTGATTACAGAAATCGCTAAGCGTTGCAGCAATGCTTTCCGTCCTATTCCGGCTATTTGCAAAAACTAAATGGTTATCTCCTCGACAAAATTTAAACAGGTCTTGGCAGATTTTGGATTCAGCATCAATTGTCGCTTCCCTATCTACCTGAGTGGGGTTTACATACCCTTTGACTTGCACCTTAAGTACAGATGTCGAATTCGAGTCCCTTATTATTTTACATGGCAAAGATTGGTTGGGACGAAGTGACAACGGGACTTTGTCTAACTCACCGAGAGTTGCACTCAAAGCAACCCTTGGAATCGGCTTCTTCAACCTCCCAAGAAGATGTTCCAATCGATGAAGCAAAGAAAGTAAATGATGTCCGCGCTCTGTGCCAATAAATGCATGAAACTCATCAATAACGATATATTTCAAATCAGAAAATGCAGACTTCATCCAGCCCGAATCTCGGATAAGCAACGATTCGAGCGATTCTGGAGTGATTAGTACAATTCCCGTTGGTGTAGTTTTTAACTTATTCTTTCGGCCTTTAGCACTGTCCCCGTGCCACGGAGTGACAGGCATATCCATTAGATCTGAGAGGCTTTCTAAACGTCTATCTTGATCATTTATTAAAGCTTTGAGTGGGCTAATATAAAGGATACCAACCCCTTCATCTTGATTAGCAATAGCACTGATAGCAGGAAGAAAAAACGCTTCAGTTTTTCCCGCAGCTGTCGATGCACTGATAACAAGGTCAGTTTTCGCAGACAGAATAGGCTCAATAGCTAAGCATTGGATTTCTCGTAGGTTTGACCAACCTTGTTTAAATATCCAACGCTGAACTCGAACATCAAGCTTTTCATGTTCATTAATCATAATTTGAAGTCGGCGAGGTCGCCCTCGTTTTCATCTAACTCAAGCTCAACGTCAGAGGGTTTCTCTTCTTCAATTCCAACCGATGAAACTAGGTTGTTCCAGCTTATTGTTGGATTTTGATCGATTACCGCAAGCATATCCAAAAAAGCTTTTATAGTGTTGCGTGGAGTTCGAAAGTAAGCGTCTCCAATAGTCTGACTGCAATGTTTTAGAAATGCCATTAAGGATTCGTCAGGAACAAGATATTTGCTTTCATCACCTTCGGCATAAACGTGACGCAAATTTTTAAGGAGTATATAAAGCTCTTCCGGGGTCAAGCTTGCAAGGTGCAGTGCTGGAGATGAGTAATCGATAAGGCCTGCTCGCTTCGCAAAGCTATTACCCGCAAGTCTGGACTGAAGGGCTTCATAACTATAAAGACCTTTCCTAGGATCAAGCAGAAATTCAGGCGTTCCACCAAGTAAAAAGCCTAAATACTCGGTAGTGCCTTGTAGACAGTCGTTGAGAATTCGTAATATCTGTTCATAGTTAGAAGTCCTGGCTGCTGTGTTATTCAACTTATACAGATTTACCATTTCATCAAGGTTAACGAGCAACCCCTGATATCCCGCTTGGCGAACGAATAGACTCATTATTTTGAGTGCATCATAAAAAGACGTATCTGAAATTATTGTTCTAACGCCTAAATCTTTGCGAGCGTCCGTTTTAGTTGAGTATTCAGCGCGAAGCCATTTTATAGCATTAGCTTTTTGTGTGTCATTGTCTTGTTCATGTCCAATCCAATAAGCCTCGATGACTTTGGCGAAGTCATATCCACCAACAAGATCAGAAATTGAAGATAGTTTTTCATGAATAACTGTATTGATGATTTTTCCAGTAGTATCGGCTTCCTTTCTCACTTCGGTGATAAACTTTTCAACCACACTGGTTAGCGCATTTCCATCTGGTTTATTGCGCGTGGACATATTGCGCATTAACTCTGAGTATAGATTTCTGGCTTGCCCAGCAGATGCATGCATTCGCCTATCTGGAGACAAATCAGCATTAACAGTTACCAACTTTCTTTCTAAAGCAATAGCTCGAACAACACTCATAAAAAATGTTTTGCCTGAGCCATATTCGCCAATAATAAGCCTAAAGGCTGAGCCTCCATCGGAGATCCGTTCAATATCTTGAAGAAGTGCTTTTAGTTCGTTAACGCGACCAACTTGAATATGCTGAATCCCAACTTTTGGAGTTACACCTGATTTCAGCGATTGGATAATTGCATCTCTTTCTTTTGCACGTATTTTTTTTGCAACCATCATTTAACCTTCTAATTCTTTTACAATTTCCAGATCGACGTATATATCACCATCATCATCCAAGACAGGAGCATCTACTTTTTCATAAGCCCAATCATTGATAGTTTCTATAGCGCCATCAACCATCAAGTTCAGTTTGCTACAAAGTTTATTAACTTCATTTCGAGGCCATATTTCTTTGCTAAGCAGAATATCGAACAGGTTTTTATGCGCAGTATCCAGTCCATCATGATCTGTAGAGAGCGAACTCATCGTCTCTATTTCTGGTTCAATATCAACCGTAAATATGCTTTCTAAGATACTCTTAGCATCGCTGGTATCACTCTCATGCATCGCCAGAATCCCCTCATCCAACTGGAACTTATCTCTGATTTCATCGGTAGTTGTTGGAAAGCCAGAATCAGTTAATCTCGTGGATGCTAGGTTGTGAATATCGCTCGTAACAAGTGATTTATCTAACCCCAGGTATGTATAGAGTTTCTCCATTTGTTTTATTTCAGATGAATCGACCTTACCGTCAGCAAGAGCAATTGAAATCATAAATTTCTTTAAGGATTCAATTTGTGGTGAATTGAACTGTTCTATTCTTGCTTTTAATCCCGCAGTGTTCGCTGGACTATTAAGTCGCCACGTTAGGTAAGCATTCAATGAACTTTTCTCGGATGGAGACAGTCGGTCATCATGTTCAATTAGTTTTTGCAGCGTCAGTTTTTCATCTTGGTCAACGATACCGTCAATAGTAGCCACCATTGCGCCAAGCCTCATCCACAGACTTACCTGATTGAAAGCAGAACTAGGTTCAAAAAATTCGCCATGGCCTGGTGAGAACAATACAATGTTTCCATCAGCTTTGAACTTGGTTTGATGAAAACGCATATCCGGGGCGATACCTATATCAGCTTTAGCAGCAAGTTTGATAAGGAGCTCATTTTCTTTCTTGTTCATAGCTTTGGGAAACGGTATTCCAGTGTGAGACCAGAACTCTTCAACAGTTGTTATCCCGTTATTGTTCTGAACCACTTGAACAGCCCATGACTTAAAAGATTCAATGACTGATGAGTTGGATTCATTTGCTAGTTCTTTTGGTAGTAACATCAGTGCAGCTATATCATTTTTCGAGGTGTCAGCCTTGCCTAGGTAGCGACTATAGCTACTTAACTCTTCCGTACACTGCTCTGCAATAGGAATAAGCTTGTTTATAGGACCTTTGAGAATACTAGGATCAGGCAACCCATCGAGATTTAAGTCAATACCATTAATGCCGTTGCTTGCCGCGTGATATGAGAGTCGAAGCTTCGTTTTGTTTGGCTTGACTGATATACCATCACAAAACTTTTGAGAGAACCTTATTTCGAAAAGTTTTCGAAACTCTTCTTCACATCTACGAGCAGGAGTTTTTAGTGAATATTCAAATGTATTTTTTAACCAGTCTAAAGCTAACTCAGCTCCGACGGGTTGCCCATTAACTATGGTTTTGGCTAATTTCAGCTTGAATGACAATGCATTGTTTGTATCTGGTATTTTTGCAATCCGCTGCTCGAGTAGAGTCGGTCTGAGTAAAGCCATCAACTCAAGAAAATTGGCTGAATATCCTCTAAAAGAGCGGCTTGCATTGAACACTGTATGGAGTCGTAATACTTCTTCAAATATTGTGGTAAATTCTTGATCTGATACTTGTGAGTTAGCTTGATTTTGAATGATTCTTCTTTCAAAACCATAGAAGTAAATGAATACGTACCCGATTGGTGTGTTTGGATCAGAGCGGTCAGACGCTAACCAGTCTAAATAGGCTCCTCTGCACTCTTTTGATAAAGAGGAATAACTTGGCCAGTATCCTAATGTTTCGTCGGTATGAAATTCCGATCCTATGTTCATTGAAGATTTCGATGCGGGGCGTTCCTCATCTACAAGAGATGGTTCTAACCCATATCCATCAAGTGAGTTCATCACTCCACCAAAGTAAAAAAGACCTTTGTTGAACTTTCTTCCGATAATGGTTAGCTGTTCACTTTCCCCGATCCATCGGCCCTTTTGTTTATTAGACGATTTTTCAGCTTCTCTTCCAAAACTCGTGTGAATTGTGAACGTTGCAAACTCTTCATCATTGCCATGATATGAGGAAACTGATACAGCTTGCGTGCTATAGGCGTCACTCTTTTGAGCAGAAGGCTTGGAGACTGCATTATTTTTGGGAGAGTTATAGCTGTTGGAAGTTTTGGACTTAGAATTCCCAGTTATCAGTTTGTACAGAATATAGATGATGAAAGCCCCAACAAAAAATTCCATTTTGTACCTTTGTATCAATGAGGTAGATAGGTCCTGGCAACCACCCACTCAGTAGTTAATAATTCACATATTGGTGTTTTAGATAAACTTGGTCACATGGAAGCATAAGAAAGTGAGGGACGTTTTAATGATAAAACACAAAAGGGCAAAGGCGTCTTACACTGCCACCCTTTGCTTCTCGGCATGAAACACGCCACCACTGTCTAAATTCTCCGGCTGGAATGTATCACGAAGTTCATAAAGCAAGACTTGATTTTGATCTCATTGCAGAGTGAGTGACGAATGATTAGACAGAAGTGGAAGCAAGATTTGTTTAATGAATGGATAGCACCTGAAAGATGCCTTCCTGTGAATGTGTCCTTCGTTTGAAGATTATTGAAAAATTGGGTAACACGCTTTGGGGCACAACCAAGCCAGTCACATCACTAGCTCGATGTTGGAAAAGCCATTTAACGTTCTCCACCAAACACCTCTCTCCGTAGCAATAACCCCCCTCTAACTCCCCCCTTGAAAAGTGGGGAGGATCAAAATCAAAAGCGGCTCGACCTAGGGTTCTGTATTGTTATCTGCATAGAGGCAGATTCCAGATACAAAAAAGCCCGCTCGCTCCTGTTAGTAAGAGCTCGCGGGCTTAATCTCATTTAGCGGAGGTAAGAAAAGCGAAAGCGGGATTTACTCGGTCGCTACGCTCCCTTGCCCTTAGGGCCGTTGCCTTTTCCGACTGCGTCGGGGCAACATTGTCTCTCTTCGCTCGGCTGAACCTCAGATGCGCTATCAACGCGCGCTGGTTTTCTATCCTGCTGCTAATTTAAAAGCGCTTATTCAAGGGTTAACGAAAGCTTGGGATGATCGCTGGTATCCCTGGAAGTAAACCGACTAATGCCATCACGCCACTTAGCACGATAAACATAATGCCAGGCAACACCCAACGGCTCATTTTACTCAGCTCACTACTGCGTTCTTTACAACCGACTAAGCCTAAGTTGTCCAACAGCATGGTGAGAGCCCAACCAAATGCAGGGTTAACGAGCGCTGAAGAAAATACAACAATCGCTGCCGACTGTGTGGTTTTACCTTCACGCGTCATTTCCATTCCAGCTTCTAGCAATGGCACAAATACCCCAACAATGAGCGCGACACAAAGCACAGGTTGCCAGATAGCTAAATCCATCGGGTAGCCCCAAATCGCGGCGATGATACAGAACAGCGCCGTGAGCAACGCGCCAGCAGGAATAGGACGCTTAGCAATCGCTGCCGGTACGATATAAGTGCCCCATGAAGACGTAAAATTCGTACCGCCAAGCAAAGAACCGAACGTTTGACGAATGGAAGCTGTGGTCATGGTGTCATCAATGTTCATGTGTACTTTTTCGGTACGTTCTGGATAGCTGATTTTCTGAAATACTTGATGTCCTAAGAAATCTGGCGACCACATCGCCACAGCTAGAATCGCAAACGGTAATACCACCATGAAATGTTCAAGCGTCGGTAGGCCAAGCATCCAGCCTGTGTCTTCTCCCCACCAATACATTGGGTTCATATTGGGTAAACCCGGCTCGGTTTGGAAAGAAAACGGTGCACCCATGGCAAACGCTAACGTACCACCCAGCAAGCAACTAAGAGGCACGGCTAGCCAACGTTTACGGAAATGTTCCAATAACGCATACAGTACAATGGTGCAAAAGATCACGACAAAAGCGATGTGGCTCATTCCGATGCCCTCCGCCCAAGCG
The DNA here is from genome assembly GCF_004120195.1 of Enterovibrio baiacu. Taxonomy (GTDB): domain Bacteria; phylum Pseudomonadota; class Gammaproteobacteria; order Enterobacterales; family Vibrionaceae; genus Enterovibrio; species Enterovibrio baiacui. The sequence continues at coordinate 313,964 of NZ_SCHN01000006.1, forward strand.
AACAGCTTTTTCACTTGAGAAGCGGTGCCCACAAAGCCAAGGTAGAGCAGTAAACCGCCACACACGCCTTTACTGGTGAGGTTGGCCAACATGCTGCCACCTTTGCTGATGGCCAAGAGTAAGCCAAAAGCGCCAATCAGCAAGCCAAACGCCATTGGGTGCCCACCTGCTGCAACGACGATAGGAATTAAAGGGATGAGTGGGCCGTGTGTACCCGCGAGGTTGGCGGTCGGCAAGAGAAAGCCTGAGAAAAGAATAATGAAAACAGAGGCGATAAGTAGTTCATAACGCACATTTTCTAAAATAAAGCCTTCATTCAGCCCTAGCGCCCCGGCAAACGTTGCTGCAATGGCGCCCACCATAACGACCTTACCAATGGTCGCGGCCATCGCTGGAATGGTGTCTTCTACCTCGAATCGATAATCTTTAAACGGCAAATTAGGACGCCAGCGTTTAGGCGCCATGATTTGTAATTCATGTTCTAGATACTGTTCGCGGGAATCAAATTCCGATCTTGGTTTATGTTGTTGTTCATAAGTGAGTGCATCCTCATTGGCTTGAGGCGTATTTGTTCGTATATCTGCGGACTCTAACGTAGTGCTCATTATGATTCCTTTCATTCACACTCTAAGGTGTGTTTTTCCAACCAGCGTTATTGACTCACCAAACGAAAATTAAGCGAGCCGTTGTCTATATCTTTTCTGCCATAAGAACTCGATGACTGATTTTTATGAACCTTTGGAATGTAGTTGCTAGTACCTTATACCAAACGAAAAAACACGAATAGTCTCAGACAGTTAGACATTGGTCGTAAGGTACGACTAATGTCTAACTGTCTGCATTGAGGCAGATTCCAGATACGAAAAAGCCCGCTAGCTCCTGTTAGTAGGAGCTCGCGGGCTTAATCTCATTTGGTGGTGCCAGATCGAGGTATAGAGGGATTTTCAAATCTCTGCCTGAAATCACCATCGCTGAAATGCAAAAAGGCCGCTGTCTCTTTTATATAAGAGCTAGCGGCCTTTTCTAATTTGGCGGAGAGATAGGGATTTGAACCCTAGGTGCGCTATAAACGCACGCCGGTTTTCAAGACCGGTGCTTTCAACCACTCAGCCATCTCTCCGTGGTTGCGGCGAATATTATAGTCCTCTCGGGGGGCTGTAAACCCTTTTTTCTCGAAAATCGTTCGTTCGCGCACTTTCACAGCAATCTGGTGATAATCACATCAAAATTAACCCATTACCGTAAATTTATACGTGGTCTCGTGGTTGTAAGGCGCGTTTTTGGCGAGCACAGAATTCGGAAAACTTGGCTGATTCGGTGAATCAGGCAAGTAACCCGTCTCTAACGCTACGCCGCTGTGTTTTTTGTATTGGCCTGAACGGGACGGTTCGCCCGCTAAGAAGTTGCCTGTGTACACCTGCAAGCCGGGTTTGGTGGTGAACACTTCCATCATCACTTTTCTATCTGGTGAAATCAGTGATGCCGCGACTTCTCTTGCTTCTGCGGTGTCGGCATTCAACAGATAGGCGTGGTCATACCCTTCTGCAATACGCTGGGTTGGGCTTTGCATCAAATCACGCCCGATGACCTTGCTCACGCGAAAATCCATGTCATCCCCATCCACGGCAATCAAGGTGCCTGTTGGGATGAGGTTTTCATCGACATCGACGTAATGATCGGCGTTAAGCCGCAGTCGGTGTGAGAGGCAGTCGTCTTCGGTGTCTGAAAGGTTGAAATACGCGTGATTGGTGAGGTTCACGGGGGTGGCTTTGTCGCAGCCGCCTTGGTAACGAATGACGACGGCGTTGTCATCACTGAGTGTGTAGGTGACAGACAATTTGAGTGTGCCAGGAAAGCCTTGGTCGCCGTCTGGCGAGATGAGCGAGAAGGTGACGGAGTTGTGGCTGAGGGATTCCGCGTGCCAACGCTGTTTGTCGAACCCTGCTTCCCCGCCGTGCAAGGTGTTATCACCGTGATTGGTGGACAGCGAATAGGTTTCGCCTTCCAGTGAAAACTGCCCTTTTGCTATGCGGTTGGCGTATCGGCCAACGGTCGCACCAAAGTAGGCGGTTTGCTTTTCGTAATCTTCGGCGCTTGAGCAACCAAGAATGACATCTCGCTTGATGCCATCCACGGGCACAAGACAGCTAACCCAGGTTGCGCCGATGTCCATGAGGGCAATCGACATGCCGTTGGCATTGGTGAGCTCATACAGGTTTGGAGAGTTCCCATCAGAAGGTATGTGGGAGTGAACGCCCTGGATTGCCTCTCTTTCATTCGTTGTCATAGTGCATCCTCCTTGAGCACAATCACTTCTGCACCATTCTCCGCACTGCATACATAAATGTCTGCCACGAGGCCTGAGGTTAAATCGTATTGTTTCACGATGGCATCGGTCACCGATTGGATCTGAGCAACAGGCACCAGTGCGACAACACAGCCGCCAAAGCCACCGCCCGTCATTCTTACGCCGCCTTCATCACCGATCACCTTGGACACGATATCGACGATTAAATCTATCTCCGGCACGGTGATTTCAAAATCATCGCGCATTGATTGGTGAGATTCCGCCATCAATGTGGAGAGGCTTTTCCAATCACTGCGCGCAAAGGCGTCTGCGGCAGCCAAGGTGCGGGCATTCTCAGTGACCACATGTTTGGCACGTTTTGCGATGACGGTATTCAGTTCGTGTTTCTGCGCTTCAAATGTCTCTACAGACACGTCTCGAAGCGCTTTCACGCCGAAGAAATCTGCGGCGGCTTCGCATTGTTCTCGGCGGCTGTTGTATTCGCTGTCCACTAAGCCGCGTTGCTTGTTCGAGTTGATGATCATCACGGCCATGTCGCTGTTCAAGCTGACGGGTTTTGTTTCTAACGATCGGCAATCGATAAGCAAGGCATGCCCCGGCTCGCCAAGCGCGGAAATCAGCTGATCCATGATCCCGCAGTTACAGCCGACAAAATAGTTCTCTGCCGCCTGCCCCACCAGCGCGATGTCTTGCAGTGATATCGCGGAAGCCGCATCTTGGCTGAGGTGCGATAACGCCAACCCAACCGCAACTTCCAGCGATGCAGAGGAACTCAGCCCCGCCCCTTGCGGCACGTTGCCTGTGATCACCATGTCTGCGCCGGTCAGCGTTAATCCATGTTTGATTAAGTGCACCGCGACGCCACGCACGTAGTTCGCCCACTGCGCATCGTCTTTGTGTGTGATGACATCATTGAGCGAAAAGGTGTCTTCTTCATTGTCATAGTCGGCAGCGATTACGCGAACGATGCCGTCGTTGCGCGCTCGGCCTGCAACCACGGTTTGGTAGTTGATGGCACATGGCAGCACAAAACCGTCGTTATAGTCGGTGTGTTCCCCGATGAGATTGACGCGACCCGGCGCTCTGAATAAATGCGTAGGCGCAACACCAAAATGGTGCTCGAACGTCGATTGCACAAATTGGCGCTGTTGTTGATTGCGCTGCTGATCCGTCATTTTCACCTCAACAAAAATTATTACCTGTACTTAACGCGCCACAACGGGTTCGGGTTGGCTTTGACAATAAAATCAATCGACTATCGAACAACTCGCCAAGGTGAGCTGCCGCTCCCTTGCTTAACAATGCGTCGTCATAAAATCGCCGCCTGTGACCTAAAGTACACGAGAAAAATGTAAACGTTTCCAATTGTTATGATAATTGTAGACAGTGAATCAAATAACAACCTCTTCGGCAGTGAAAGTTATGCAATAAATCTGGATAGTTTGGTAAAGCTTTGCAGATCCCCACGAGATTCAAGATTGGCGCTTCACTTTGGCGCCTCATCCTGATACAAGGGGGAGAAATGGACGCGACACATCGAAACAGGAACAAAATGCAACTCAACGAATTTCTCGCAAAACTGGCGAATACTCCTGCGCTTATTGAGTTTGAAGACACCATGAGTGTGATTGACGGGCATTACGATTTCTCGCCAACACGCTTTACCAATGGCGATCTCGTCAACAAAGCGGGGCAGAATTCAGGATCATGCAAAATACTGGCGTTTGGTCAGTTGCATGAGTTAGAGGAGAGCGCGGTACTTGCGTGTTTCGGTGGTTACTACCGCGATGATGTGCTTTGTCACCCATCGGGCACGGATCATCAGAACATTCGCAACTTTATGGTATCGGGCTGGAAAGGTGTTCAGTTTGATCGCGCTGCGTTGACACCCAAATCCACGGTGTCTTCCAACTAAGCGACGTTCAACCACAAAGAATAGAAAGGGAGCGTGATGATCACATCACGCTCCCTTTTTCGTTTCTGGCGTTAATGCGCTGTTTAGCGCTCGCGAGGTGGCTGCGTTAACCAGCCTTTATCTGCGGCATCTTTCAACATGGTTTGGGTGTAGTCCCACAACGTTTTCGAGCCTTTTTCTATCTTGCTGTTCACCGTCAATGCCTGCTGTAGCGAGATACCGTGCTCTTTCCAACTTTGTCCGTTGGTATTGACGTTCAGTAGCATGGGCATCAGGCGATCGAGCGCTTTGCCGAACTGCGCTTCGGGCGATTGCGCGGCTTCAAATTCATGCCATAGCGCAAGTAACTCGTCGCCTTGCTCTTTCGGCAACATACCGAACAAACGCGCGGCAGCTTTCTTTTCATTTTCTTCTTGAGACTTCGTGGCCTCTAGGTCGTAAACGAAGGTATCACCCGCATCAATTTCCACCACATCGTGGATGAGCAGCATTTTCACGACTTTGGCGATATCGACAGGTTCGTTCGCGTGCTCTTCGAGCAACAGCGCCATGAGCGCGACTTGCCAACTGTGCTCGGCGGAATTTTCTAACCGCGCATTGTCAGATTTGATGCGTGTTCTTCGCAGCACGGCTTTGAGCTTGTCGATTTCAATCAGCAGCGCGAGCTGTTTTTCTAAGCGCGATAGCGACGTCTCAGGCACGTTATTCATTGATGGACGCCACCCAGTTTGGATTGATCAGCGAGGTGAGCGTGTGGTCTTCCCACTTGCCGTTGATCAAGAGATAGTCTTTCGCGTGCCCTTCTTCTTGGAAGCCCGCGGCTTTTAATACGGCTTCGCTACGGGTGTTTCGCGGCATGTAAGAGGCCATGATGCGGTGCATATTGAGGTTATCGAACAGCCATTGGTTCGTGAGGTTGAGCGCACGGCGCATGAACCCTTTGCCTTGTGCGGCTTCTGCGAGGGAGTAACCAACGTTACAGGCGTGAAAAGGAAACTGCATGATGTTGTTGTAGGTGATCACGCCCGCCACCTCATCCGTGTCTTTTTCGAAAATCAGAAAATAGTAGGCCAAACCATGACGTTGGAGCTCCACCAACTGGATGACACGTCGTTCCCACCCTTCATACGTGAAGAATCCTTCGGGGCGAAGCGGCTCCCAAGGTGTCAAATAAGTGCGATTTAATTGGAAATAGCGAACAATTCGAGCGACATCTGCCTTCTGTATTGCACGTACGACAAGATTATCCACACTCAAACACGGGAAAGGGTTTATAATTTCGACAGTCAACTTGCCTCCAGTCTAAATGCAGCATGCCTATGTTCTATGATAGTTTTGAAACAGATTTGGGAAAAGTACACCTTCTGGCCGATGATACTGGCCTTCGACAATTGACGTTATGCCTAAGGCATCCTTTTGAGCATAGCCGTGATTGGCATCACTCTCCGGCGCAACTTTCGGGGTACCGCACCCAGCTTATCGAGTTTATTTCCGGTGAGCGAACGTCCTTTGATTTACCCCTTGCCCCCGAAGGCACGGAATTCCAACACAAGGTATGGCAGCAACTTCGCAGTATTCCTTACGGCGAAACACGCACCTACGGCCAAATCGCTCATGAGATTGGCAACCCGAAAGCCAGTCGCGCTGTCGGCATGGCAAACAACGTTAACCCTATCCCCTTCATCATTCCTTGCCACCGTGTGATTGGCAGCAAAGGTGAACTCACCGGTTACCGTTACGGCCTCGAGATCAAACAAAAACTGCTCGATATTGAAGGATGCCCTCTTGTAACGGAGTAGTCTGTTCTCGCTTTATTTATACCCAAGCAACCTGACGTGCAGACTGCTTAGGTATAAACCGATCAACAAGGTATATACCGATCAAAAAAGGTGGCAGAAGTTCTGCCACCTTTTTTTCGTTTTTCATTTTCGCTTGGCAGTCGCCCTGAACAGGCTTGACGTGTGCACGCCCCGTTCAAGGATACACCCCAATCAACGGTGCCTAACCCGCTACTTTTTGCCGATGCCGTATTCGCGCAGTTTGTTGGCAACCGCGGTATGTGACACGCTCAAACGCTTGGCAAGCTTGCGCGTTGACGGGTAGCTACGGTACAAGTTGGTCAAAATGCCTGACTCGTAACGCTTCATGATGTCATCCAACGATCCGTCCATTGACTCTTCGGTTAAGAAGGCGCTTTGTTCGGTTTCTGGCAGTTGAATGTCTTCTTTGGTTAAGGTGCCATCTTCAATTTGCGTGACCGCACGGAAAAGCACGTTACGCAATTGGCGAACGTTACCGGGCCACGAGTATTGCGACAGAAAATCGGGCACACCGGATTGCAGTGCGGGGCGCTCTTGACCTAACTCCGCAGAGAACTGATTCAAGAACAATTCCGCCAGCGGTTGCACATCAGAAGGACGCTCACGCAGCGGTGGCACAGTTAGCGACAACACGTTCAAACGATAATACAAATCTTCTCTGAACTGCCCTGCGGTGACCAACTCGGACAAGTTCTTCTGCGTTGAACAAATAACGCGAACATCCACTTTGACTTCATGTTCTTCGCCCACGCGACGGAACGTGCCGTCTTGCATGAAGCGCAGCAATTTGATTTGCAGGTGCGGGCTCATCTCACCCACTTCGTACAAGAACACAGTGCCGCCATCGGCTTGTTCAAACTGGCCTTTCTTGCCTTCGCGTTCGGGGCCAGGCGCACAGCCAAACAATTCAGTTTCTGCCGCATCGTCTGGCATGGACACACAGTTCACCAACAAGAACGGATGTTCTGCGCGGTGTGAACGTTGATGACACGCTTTCGCGAGCAGTTCTTTCCCTGTGCCGGTTTCGCCTTGGATCAGCAACGGCGCATCCAGTAAGGCAAATTTCTTCGCTTGATTGACCAAGGCGCGGAATTTGCTGGATTGCCCCACAAGATGCTCAAAACCATGCTCGCCCGGCGTGCGGTACAAGGTGGTTGGTAAGTGGTTCATCGACACTTGTTTTAGCTGCACCACGGCGCTGGCTAATACATCGTTATCTTCGCTGTCAGTAACATAGACAGGCATCACTTCCATTAGGTAATCAATGCCCGTTAACACCACTTGTCGGCACACTTGGCTGGCTTTTTCTCGCTCTAACCAATGCGCGAAGTTGAAGTCAGGGAACAGCACATTGGCCGATTCGCCAATGAGGTTTTCATGGTGCGACCCCATCAGCCTGAAGGCAGATTTGTTGGCCATGTCCACTTTCCCCGTTAGGTTGAGGGAAAAGACAGGATCGCTCAGTGTTTCTAGCAATGCGCGCAGTTCACGATGCTCACGCTCTGCGGGTAGGAATTGGATTTTTCGAACGTCGGTGACGCCACTAATCAGGCGGATTTCAGACATAAGTTGCCTGAACTCATCGAACTCTACCTCGGGGCAGTTAAGGTAAATAATGCCGACTTGATCGATTTCAATACCACGGAGGTCGATATTACGTCTTGCGAGAATGTCGAGAAGTTCGCGGGTTAATCCAAGTCGATCTTCACAATAGACCTGTAATCTCACGTTGATGTCCTACTTGAAAGTCGAAACACACTGTATGTGTTACTTCTGCGTTCCGACATGTTGATCAGGAAGAAGCTCGCACTTTCTGGCACGTACATTTATTACGCAAATTGGCGCATGTAAAAAGTGTCAGGAAATGTTGACAGTTTCAGAAGTTTGCGCCCGAACACTGTATGAGTCAAGCGATGTGCTAGAAAACGTGAGAAAGAAATTTCCCCAAGGGTAAGGAATGCCTTTTTCGCTGCAAACGTTGGCGAAAAAGCGTGCTTTGGCGCGCACGAAACGAGAAGCGAGAAGCGAGAAGCGAGAAGCGAGAAGCGAGAAGCGAGAAGCGAGAAAAGAATACAAAGGGAAAGCGGGAAAGCAAATAGGGCCGAAGCCCTATTTGTTAATGCTAGCTGTTTACGTTAGCTGTTTACGTTAGCCGTTTGATGAACTGCCTTTCGGTGTCAGCTTGCCAAGCAGTTGGCGACGCATGTCCGACAGCTTAGGGGCTGGCGCACTCAAGTAAGGCAGCGGGCGCATCAGCGCCATGGCCTTGTAACCCAAACGTGCGGTGAGCAAGCCGACACCCAACCCCTGTGCGACACGCCCAGACAATCGACCCGCAAGATCGACGGAAAGCAGATCTGCACCGACATCCGTTAATGCTTCGCTCGCCCCCGCAAAGGCCATGTTTGCCAGCACTAAGCGCAGCAAACGAATGCGAGACCAATAGCCAAGTTCAACGCCGTAAATGGTTGCGACTTGTTCCAGCAAACGGAAATTACGCCACGCCACCAGCAACATGTCTGCCAACGCAAGCGGGCTCATCGCCACCATCACTGCGGCCTCGCTGGCGTATTTGGTCACCATTTTTTTCGCGGCGACATCTTGCTCTGTCACGACCATGCTGTCGTAAAGCTCAAAGACTTCTTTGTCGTTATGGGTCGCAGCAAGCGCGTTCTGCCAGCGATCAAACCCTGCGGTCAGTTCACCATGGCCTTGATGCGCAAGCTTTTCACAAACGGCTTTCGCTTTACCAATGCCATCAGCATCAATAATGGCTTGTACCGTCTCGCGTTCATCTTGACGCCCTTTCAAACGACGAAGCGCGAGAAACTCTTTGCCAAGTGCCGACACACCCAGCACGGCAAGACCAGCAACAAAGCCGCTCCACCCGACGGCAAGCCAGTCAGCGGTTTGTACGGCGGTGACCACGTTATCAACGGTTTGCCAGCCCACCAGCGCTAAACCTGCTGCTGCAAGCGCACGCAAACCCCAGCGTTTCTTGCGCGGTGCCAGCGTGGCTTCTAATGCTTGTTCGGCGTCGTTTTCTTCATCCACGGTGGTGATGGCAAACGTCGTTGCGTCATGATCGAATTGCTGCTGCGCCGTTAATTCAGGCGAAGCATCGGTGTCATCTTTTGGCTCATCAAACACAATCGCTTTTTTATATTCAGTCATGTCTTACCTTATCTGAGCTTGTCGCCCAGCAAATATTGCAGCGCTTTATCCACGCGAATGTGGGGCAATGGCTCATCCACATCTGACGGCATCGGGCGGAATTGGCGGAACTCAAAATGGTTGTTTTGCCAAAACGCATCCCCCGGGAGTCGTGCTGGCACGTCGCCTGGGTACATCAGCATCGGTTCACCGTTTTCTAACGTGCCTCGCAGCGCTGAAATCGTTTCGCCTTTGTGATCAACCATGCCAGGCTCGGTGGCTTGAATAGACGCGAGGCTCACGCACTCCATATCAATGCCTTCAAACGCTGCCGACTGCCACGCTTCGTGAATCAATTGCTGCAGCAACGACACCAAATTCGGGTGCTGCTCAGGCGTGACATGGTCAGCCTTGGTCGCGGCAAACAAAATCTTATCAATGCGTGGTGAGAACAAGCGGCGAAGCAAACCACTTTTGCCGTAACGGAAGCTCTGCATCAACTGTTCAAGCGCCAAGCGCATATCGTTGAATGACTCTGGCCCCGCATTCAATGGTTGCAAGGTATCCACCAGCACGATTTGGCGATCCACTTTCGAAAAGTGGTCTTTGTAAAAGCCTTTCACGATGTGCTGGCAGTAGTAGTCGTAACGCTGCTTCAAGATGGCATAGTTGCTGTTTGGCGAAGCTGATGCCAGTTGGCTTTCACTGTATTGCCCGTTCGCTAAGGGGAAGAACTGCAACACAGGCGCACCGGCATATTCACCCGGCAACACAAACCGACCCGGCTGTACCCAATGCAAACCCGCTTCGTCTTTGCAGGCATGCAGGTACGAGGTATAACCTTCTGACAACGCAGCAATGCGCTGCTCATCGGCTTCTGCTAAAGGGTCAAATGCATCCAGCGCTTGAAGCCATTCCTCAGCAAGTTCTTTGCGTTTTCCTTTCAAGATAGCGGCTTGCTTACGCGACCATTCGTCAAAGCTCATGCTCAACAACGGCAAATCCAACAACCACTCACCGGGGTAATCCACCACGTCGAGGTACAAGGTTGCGGTTTCTTGCAGCAGCTTCATTGCGCCTTTTTTCGGGCGATAACGGATCGCGAGGCGAATTTCACTCACGTCTCGCGTCGGCGAAGGCCACGTTGGCGGCTGTGAACGCAATGACTGAATGCCAATGTCGTAATCAAACGCAGGGATATGAAGCTGGCTTTGCTGCACGCGGCGCGCCCCCAACACCTGCCCGTCTCGAACAGGCTGAAAAAGCGGCATTCTTGGGTTCGTCGCGCTATGAAGAAGCTGATTGATGACCGACGTTATAAACGCCGTTTTACCCGCCCTTGAAAGGCCGGTAACTGCAAGACGAACATGGCGGTCTAAGCCACGGTTAACCCATTTGTTAACCTGATTTTTTACGGATTTCATTAAAAGCAATGACTCCTAATAAACACATACCCAAATCACTTCAGTGTGAAAGCATCTTCAATCAAAACAAGGCTCACGGAAGAGTTTACGCCGAAAGAAGAAACCAAACCGAGAATATGATGAGAAGAAATTTGGGTATGTCCCCCGCATAAGGCGGGGGAATGAGAGGAATGCGCTTATAGCTGTTTAAACTTACGGTTTAAGTCAAACTCTGACGACGTTACATACGCCTCCATTTTTGCTACATCTTGCTCCATCTCTTTCATTTCATTGTCGATATCAACCAACAAATCGCTCGCTGTTTTGCCTCGTTGCCAAGGCTTTTGTTTGACTTGGTGATCACGCGTATGTTGCGTTTGCTGCGCTTCTTCCGGTGGCATTTTTTCGAGTATCAGCATTGCTGCGAGATACGCCACTAACACAAAGAAGCCCATGCCGATTAGAAATGCTGTCACTGTGAGGATCCTCACCAACCATATTTCAACACCAAAGTAATCGGCGACGCCTGCACAAACACCGCCGAGCTTTCCGTTTACCGGGTCACGATACAGTGTTTTGCTCATTATTTGTGTCTCCAATTTGGCGCTTCTTCATCAAGAATGCGCTCTAGGGAATGGATACGGTCTTGCAGTGATTCTGCGCGATCTGCCAAGGCTTGTAACTGTGCGAATTCATCACCACTCAAACCCTGACCAACCTGACGCTTACTGCGATAATGGAGCCATAGCCACAGTGGTGCAACAAGTACTAGAAACACCACCAGTGGGATAGATAGAAACGCCATTGACATGCTTTCTCCTTACCTTAAGCAGGTATAATTATTCTTTGTCCTTTAGCTCTGCTTTCATGCGAGCCAGCTCTTTTTCAATGTCGTCTTGCGCTTGAAGGTCGGCGAACTCATCTTCCAAACGCTTGCCTTTACCAATGCTGAGGCTGTCGGCTTCCGCTTCTAACTCATCAATGCGGCGTTCGTACTGTTCGAATTTTGCCATTGCTTCATCCGTACGGCCAGTGTCCAATTGACGACGAACATCAAGACGATTGCCCGCCGCTTCACGACGCATGACCAAGGCTTTTTGACGTGCACGGGTTTCTGTCAATTTGGTTTCCAGTTCCGCGACTTCGTTACCGAGCTTTTCAATGGTTTCTTCAACCAAGTTGTACTCTTCTTTTAGCGTCAGCAAAATATCATGCACTTTTTGCTTTTCAATCAGTGCGGCACGCGCCAAATCTTCACGGGATTTTTGCAGGGCCAGCGTCGCTTTTTCTTGCCAGTCGTGCATTTGACGTTCGATGTTATCCACTTTACGTGCTAGCTCTTTTTTGTCAGCCAGCGCGCGTGCTGAAGAAGTACGAACTTCAACTAAAGTGTCTTCCATTTCCTGAATAATCAGGCGAACCATTTTTTGTGGATCTTCTGCTTTATCAAGCAGTGAATTTACGTTTGCATTTACGATATCTGCAAAGCGAGAAAAAATACCCATTGTATTGCTCCTTTTACAATCGCGCTGAGTGCGCTAACAGGTGACGAGGTAATCCTCATATGCCTTACCTATATCAAAGTGCGTGCCAACTTTTATAGACTATAAATTTCAATCACTTAACGCCTTATGTGCATTTTACGCCAATCCGCGTATGATGAAATAAACTAACAGTTGGTAAATTTAACCATGCAAAAGCCTGACAATCTGATTGGTGAATCCGACCACTTCCTTTCTGTGCTCGATCACGTCTCCCGCATTGCGCCTCTTAACCGCCCACTTTTGATTTTGGGTGAGCGAGGCACGGGTAAAGAGCTTATCGCGAAACGCCTACACTATTTGTCACGTCGTTGGGATGGTCCCTTGGTGAGCTTAAACTGTGCGGCACTCAGCGACGGATTAATCGACTCAGAATTGTTTGGCCATGAGGCTGGCTCCTTCAGTGGCGCAAAAGGCCGTCACAAAGGCCGATTTGAGCGTGCGGAAGGCGGCACCTTGTTTTTGGATGAGCTCGCCACCTCTCCCCTTGGCGTGCAAGAGAAGTTACTCCGCGTGATTGAATACGGCGAGTATGAACGCGTCGGCGGTAGCGACATTCTCAATGCGGATGTCAGGCTGATCTGCGCCACCAATGAAGATTTGCCGCGCTTGGCCGAAGAAGGAAAGTTTCGCGCTGACTTGCTTGACCGGTTGGCCTTTGACGTGATTCATCTGCCGCCACTGCGCGAGCGACATGGGGATATTGCACTGCTGGCGGAGTATTACGCACTGAAAATGTGTCGTGAACTGGGGTACGGCTACTTTGCAGGTTTTACCAAAGAAGCAGAAAAAGCCTTAAACACCTACCACTGGCCGGGTAACGTGCGTGAACTTAAAAACGTGGTAGAACGTGCGATTTATCGCCATAACGATGAAGACTCTCCCGTTGATGCCATTCACTTAGACCCTTTCACGGCGCCTTGGGAATCCGTGACATCGTTAGAAAAAGAGGTGTCTGAGCCTGCATTTACACTGCCCATGGATTTACGCCAGTGGCAACAGGCGCAAGAAAAAGAAATTGTTGAATTTGCGATGATACAAGCCAAGTACAACCAAAGACGTGCCGCAGAGCAACTCGGGTTAAGCTACCATCAAGTAAGGGGATTATTGCGAAAGTACAATCTCGTTGGCGATGAAAAAGAGGATTCTGAATAGAATCGCCGCCATATGTCCTGATTTTTAACAGATATTCATACGGCTACTTGGTGACACACGCGCTAAAGTGGTAAATTGTCTCACTTAACTTTATTACGTATTCATTGGCTTATGAGAGCACTAAGCCGCTTGCTGGTTGCAAGCGTAACCATTCTCCTTTTGGCAGGATGCGAAGATCCGTTCTCAGACAATTCAGTTCGCAACCGCGGCTTTATTTACTGTGGTCCGGGTCAACCCAACACATTCAACCCACAGTTGACCGATGGTGGGCTGACAGCGGATGCCCTTTCAAGTCAGATATTTGACCGTCTGCTGCAGCTTGATCCGAAAACGTATCAACCTGTGCCCATGCTTGCGCAAAGTTGGTCGGTCAGCCCTGATGGCAAAGAATACACCTTCTCACTGCGCCGCAGCGCGAAATTCCAAGTCACAGATTGGTTCATTCCCCATCGCGGCGTGAATGCAGAAGACGTGGTATTCAGCTTCAATCGTTTGATTGACCCCGATCATCCGTTCCACGAAGTGTCAGGCGGTGAATACCCTTGGTTCGATAGCATGGACTTTTCTGGTCTTGTCGAGCGTGTTGAAGCCCTTGATGATTACACCGTTAAGTTCACCCTTTCTCGCCCTGATGTGTCGTTCCTTTCCACGCTCGCCACCACCTATGCCGTTGTGCATTCTGCGGAATACGCTGAAAAGCTCCGCCGCGAAGATACGCTTTCTCGCATCGATACACACCCTGTCGGCTCTGGGGCTTTCTACCTTGATGAATACAAGCCGCATCAAATTATTCGTTTGAAGCGCCACTGGGGATACTGGAACGGCGCAGCGCCCATGGAACAAGTGGTGTATGACGTCAGTATTCGCGGGACAGGGACATTGGCAAAGTTGGTGACGCGCGAATGTGATGTGTTGTCATCTCCCATCGCAAGCCAACTGTCTGTTATCGAAAAAGACCCCGACTTTATTCTGTCTTCTCAAACCGGCATGAACGTGGCGTTCTTGTCGCTCAATACGCGCCACCCTGCGCTGTCCGAACTTGAAGTGAGACAAGCCATTAGTTTGGCCATCAACCGTGAAGCCCTGATCCAATCTGTGTATTACGGTACAGGCACGCCTGCAACGGGGATGTTGCCGCCTATGTCTTGGGCGTATAACGAGAAGACACAAACCTATTTCGACCCGCAACTCGCCATTGGTTTGATGGCCAAAGCGGGCTATCGTCACGGCTTTAGTGTGAACCTGCTCGTGCCACTTACGCCTAAACCTTATAACCCAAGTCCGCGTAAAACGGCGGAGCTGATTCAATCGAATTTGAAGGCCATCGGCATCACGGTGAAGCTAATTGCTCAAGAAGACGTCAACCGTAAGCAATTAAGGGAAGATTTAGACAGTTTAGATATGGTGCTGACGGGCTGGATTGCCGATAATGGCGACCCTGATAATTTTCTGCGTCCACTACTTACATGCAACGCTAAATTTACCGGATGGAATTTATCAAACTGGTGTAACCGCTATTTTGACCGTTTCCTCGATGCTGCCATCGCCACTGATGTGCGCGCCGACCGTCGCGATCTTTATCTGCAAGCGCAAGGGATTTTGCGCGAACGTATGCCAATTATCCCTCTTGCCCACGGTGTTCATTATCAAGCGAGAAACGCCACACTGCAGGGTATTACGCTTAGTCCCTTCGGAGATAAATCTTTTGCAAACGTGTCTAGGAGCCGCTGATCTATGTTGATCTATGCTTTGCGTCGGCTCAATCTATTCATCATCACGTTGCTGATCCTCACCTTGATTGGCTACAACATTGTACGACTCGACCCCTCTTCCATTTTTAACCAGCAAGAATTCTGGGTCGGTTGGATGCACTATTTGAAACAACTTCTGCAAGGTGATTTAGGTGTTGCAGCAAATGGCACGCCGATCACGGAGTCACTTGCGCGGGTATTCCCTGCGACCTTGGAGCTGTGCTTTTTTGCGTTCTTGTTAGCGCTCATCATTGGCATTCCCTTAGGCACACTCGCCGGTATTCGCCGTGGCTCTCCCGCTGATATCACCATTTCGTCGATCACCTTATTGACCTTCTCCATTCCGATTTTCTGGATGGCGATTTTGATGATCATGGTGTTTTCACTCTACTTGGGTTGGTTGCCTGTCTCTGGGCGCTACAACCTGCTCTTCGAAATCCCACAAGTCACGGGGTTTGCCTTGGTGGATGTGTTGATGTCAAACCACCCGCAGCGCTCACAAGCGCTCGAAGACATTATTCGCCACCTGATTATGCCCACTCTGGTACTCGCGGTTGCACCCACCACCGAAATCATCACTTTGCTGCGTGATTCCGTGTCAGACGTGATGGGACAAAACTACATCAAGGCGGCAGCAACCAAAGGCTTGTCGAAATCCGAAATCGTGATGCGCCATGTGCTCAAAAATGCCCTGCCGCCCATCATCCCTAAATTCGGTATTCAGATTTCTACTATGATGACATTTGCCATTATTACGGAATCCATCTTTAACTGGCCGGGCATTGGCACTTGGCTGCTTGATGCATTAAGTTTCCAAGATTACGTCGCGGTTCAAGCAGGCGTATTAACCGTAGGTAGCATCGTATTGCTTGCCAATATTTTCTCCGATTTAGCCGGTGCTGCCATCAGCCCACTGGCAAGGAAGGAATGGTATGCCCTCAAATAGTGTTTACCTAGAGCAACGCATTCCCAACCAGCTTGAACGCTGTTGGTTTGCCTTTCGTGAAAACACCCTCGCGGTCTTTGGCTTGTGGTGTTTATGTTTGCTTATCCTCATCACGATTTTCGCACCGTGGATTACCCCATATGGCCCTCAATTCCAAACGGGTCAGCTATTGCTGCCACCGTCTTGGGACAATCTGGGGTCGGTTGATTACTTCCTCGGCACGGATGACCTAACCCGAGACATGTTGTCGCGCTTGATTGCAGGCTCACGACTCACCTTTGGCTACGCCATTTCCGTGGCTTTGGCGGCAGGTATCATCGGCGTTTTCATCGGTATTTTGGCGGGGATGACATCGGGCTTGAAGTCGAGTTTCCTTAACCACTTACTCGATACCGTGCTCTCAATTCCTTCTCTGTTGCTCGCCATTATCATGGTTGCCTTTTATGGCCCTGGCGAAATGAGCATTCTACTGGCCGTTTGGCTGGCGCTTATTCCACGCTTTATCCGCTCGGTATATACCGCTGTTCACGCGGAAATGGAAAAAGAATATATCTTGTCGTCCCGTCTTGATGGGGCGAACAGCTTCTACTTGCTGTATCACTCGGTGCTACCCAATATCTTCGTTACGCTCAGTACTGAGCTGACACGCGCAATTTCAGTGGCGATTTTGGACATTGCAGCACTGGGCTTTTTGGGGCTGGGCGCACAAGCTCCTTCACCAGAATGGGGCACCATGTTGGGCGATTCCATTGAGCTCGTCTTTACTGCACCATGGACAGTGACCTTGCCGGGCTTGGCGATCATGATGAGTGTCTTGGTTGTTAACCTCGTCGGCGATGGCCTGACACAAGCGATTAACTCGGGGACTGAATAATGCCGTTGTTAGATATTCGACACCTGACCATTGAAATCGACACACCTCAAGGGCCAGTTAAAGCCGTTGATCGTATGAGTTTGACGATCAACGAAGGGGAAATCCGTGGCCTTGTGGGTGAGTCCGGTTCGGGAAAAAGCTTGGTGGCGAAGGCCATTTGTGGTGTGACCAAAGACAACTGGCGCATCAGTGCTGACCGTTTGCGTCTCGGCAACATCGATTTGCTCTCTCTGCCAGCTCGCGACCGCCGACATGTTGTTGGTAAAGACATCGCGATGATTTTCCAAGAGCCATCAACCTGTCTCGACCCTTCAGAAGCGGTTGGCTATCAGCTTGAAGAAGCCATTCCACCCAGCTCGTTCAGTGGCAGTTGGTGGCAGCGCTTAAACTGGCGTAAGCAGCAATCCATCGCCTTACTCCATAAAGTGGGGATTAAAGACCACAAGCGCATCATGAACAGCTATCCGTACGAGTTAACCGACGGAGAGTGTCAGAAGGTTATGATTGCCATGGCGATTGCGAACCGCCCTCGCCTATTGATTGCTGATGAACCCACTAACGACTTGGACCCCATCACGCAGGCCCAGATTTTCCGTTTGTTGAGCCGAACCAATCAGCTTTCAAATACCACGATTTTGCTGATCAGCCATGACCTGACCACAGTGACTCAATGGGCTGACCGCATTACGGTAATGTATTGCGGGCAATCGGTGGAATCCGCAAGCCGCAAACAGATTCTGCAATCACCACACCACCCGTATACCGATGCCTTGCTTCGCGCGATGCCTGATTTCAGCAAAGAAATCCCTCACAAGAGCAAACTGGAAGCACTACCCGGTGCAATTCCACCCCTTCAACACTTACCGATTGGGTGCCGTTTAGGCCCACGTTGCCCCTATGCGCAACGTAAGTGTGTTGAAGTACCACGCACGCGAAAAGTGAAAAACCACAAGTTTGCCTGCCATTTCCCTCTCAATATGGAAGTCAAAAAGCATGACCGCACTGCTTGAAGTTGATGGCTTGTGTAAGAACTATCAATACCGTACTGGCCTGTTCACCAAACGCGTGATTGAGGCGGTGAAACCCGTGTCTTTCTCATTAGATGCAGGGCAGACATTGGCGATCATTGGGGAAAATGGATCAGGAAAGTCGACACTGGCGAAAATGCTGGCAGGCGTTGTTGATCCCTCTGGCGGTGAAATTCGCGTGAATGGCGAGATCATGCAACCCAACGACTATAAGACACGTTGTAAGTTGATCCGCATGATTTTCCAAGATCCCAACACGTCACTCAACCCACGCAACCAGATCGGCCAGATCTTAGAAAGCCCGCTAAAGCGAAACACAAACATGACGCCGCAAGAGCGAGAGCGACGTGTGTCAGACACGCTCCGCCAAGTGGGTTTGCTGCCAGAGCACGCGTATTTCTATCCGCAGATGCTGGCGACAGGCCAGAAACAGCGTGTGTCACTTGCGCGTGCGATTATCCTTCAACCGTGTGTATTGGTTGCCGATGAAGCCTTGAACGGATTGGATATGTCTATGCGTTCGCAGATTCTGAACCTTCTTATCGAGCTTCAAGAATTGATGGGTCTGTCTTACGTGTATGTATCGCAACACATGGGCGTGGTAAAGCACATGGCGGATAAGGTCATGGTGATGCAAAACGGCGAAGTGGTCGAAGTAGGCGCGACGGAAGAGGTCTTTTCGGCCCCTAAACACGCACTGACACAACGCCTGATTGAAAGCCACTTCACGGCTCCTTCGCTGGATAGACGTTCACGTTACAACGCGGTGTAAGTCTCTAGTCTCTAGTCTCTAGTCTCTAGAGAAAATAAAACGTCCCGCAATATGCGGGGCGTTGTTCGTTTAAGTAGCCTAGTTAACAAACCACCATTTTCACGTGTTCGACGCCTTACTCTGGCAGCGCCACACCTTCAGGCATGTTGTAGGCCCTGACGACCTTACTCTGTTTGCCAAAGATGAGCTTCGCACGATCTGAGACCTCTTCAGGAGAAATACCTTCAATGGTCTTATCCACATCAAGCAATGCATCCACACCCCATCCATTGAACAAATAGCGGCTAAAGATATTCGCTTGATGATGTGCATTCTCATCGAGGCCTTGAAGTGCTTCTCTCAATTGTGTCGATGCCACGGTTGCTTCATCGTCGCTTACGCCCTGAGCCATGTCTTGAACAACGCCTTCAAACAGGTCGTTCGCTTGCTTGGCTTGACGCGGATTCACAGACGCAGCAAACGCCCACCCGGTGTACTTTTCATTATCAATCGATAACTCAAACGACCCTGGAGAGTAAGACAAAGCGGCTTGTTCGCGCACGCTGTTCAGTACTTTTCTGGTGGCAATACGCGTAAGAATGTCATCAATGAATACCATTTCTGCACTTTGATCGTTTTCCACCTCAGACAATACATAAAGTGCCGAGAGCCCCTTGCCCTTTTCTTCCTCAGAAATACCGAGTACATCAGACAAAGCTGGCGACCAAGTGTCAGGCTGAATATTCAGTTCAGGCACACTCGGTTCTGCAAACACAATGCCGCCTAAATTTCTCGCAACGGCGCGTTTTAAGCGGTTCGGAGACAGGTTACCGACGATGTATACCTTGGTGTTTCTCGCTTTGCTGAAATACACATCGTGCACGGCTGATATATCAGCAAGTGACGTGGCATCAATGTCTTCCACTGTCGATAAACGGTAAGCAGGATTGTCGTTTCTTAGCTTGTTAAAGACAGCATCGTCATACTTTCCGTTTATGGACGCATGGAAGTTTTTAAAGTCCTCGCTCACCTTCTGCTTGGACAGCGCCAGCCCCTCTTCTGTAAATGCAGGGCTTTGAATGAGGTGATGCGTCAGCGCTAACGCATCGTCCATGTAGTAGCGGTTAGTATCAATGTGCAGGGCGTGTCGAGTCGGTGTAATTTCAGGCCAAATCGCAGTGCTGCGCTCGTTGAGATAGCGGGAAATACCTTTAGCATCTTGCCCTGCTAAACCAGACAGGAACAGTGCATCGGGCATTAAGAAACTGGCTGAGACCAAGTGCTCGGGTAACAGCGCGCGACCGCCCTTATCACCCACAACAATGCGAACTTGTTCTTTGGCTTTCGGATTTTGTTGATACCAAACTTCAACCCCATTGCTTAGCGTCCACACCTTTAATGTCTCGGTCTTATTCTGCTCAGCAACCACTGTCCCTTTATGCGAGACTGCCGCCAACAAGGTATTGCCGCCACGAGAGCCTCGTTTTTTCCCTTGCTCCATAAGACGTGTATGCGCATCAACAAGCAGGTCTTCAACCTGCGCTTCTTGCTCATCGTCTAACCAAAAACCAAACACCACAGGTTCACTCGACAGCATGGTTTCAAGGTGATCACTCACACCATCACGGTTGAGTGTTCTGGACCAAGCAAGACGCAATGACAAGAGATCTTCGGTGCCAAGGGACGGCTCTCCACGCATTAAGTCCCACGTGAAGTTGCTGATACGATCTTTGGGCAACAAATTGTCGTCGTACTGTTGGTAGTATTTTCGTGCATCCTGATACCAGCGAATATTCCCCACGGCTTTTTCATCGACACCACGATCACGCATGCTGGCGAGCGTCTCCACAATCACGGTTTGCGCTTCCTCACGACGTTCAGCAGGGAACAATCCGCGGATGATGAGAAAATCGCGTTCGCCAGCGCTGGTAATACCCACTTCGACGCTGTTCGGCTTGCCAGTGATGCCTAGCAGTTCATCCGCTAAGCGCTCACGGATCAAATACGCCGTGCCTTCGTTGGTCCACTGATTAAAGAGCTGCCCTTTGTTTTCCGTCGCCGTCGGTCCTAAATCATAGGCAAAACTTGCTGAGGTGCCTTCCGCAGACAGTGCAGGCTGCAGAATGGTTTCTGGAAGCGGTGTTGGGATGACGTAGGTGTCGGGGGCGGGTGTATTTCCACGTTCCCATTTTCCAAGTTCGCGTTGAATGTGGGCTTTAATTTCGTCAACAGACACATCACCCACGACAACAATGTGCGCTAGCTGCGGTTGATACCAGGTTTCGTAAAATTGACGAAGAGAGACGTCCGTTGCGCTTTCTATGCTTGGAACCGTACCGATAGGATCACGGGCAGCAAGTTGGGATTGCGCGATCGCTTTCTCGTACATGTACATGTAAGCCGATTTGTTCTCTCTGCGGGAGTCGCGCCATTCACCAACAATGACCCCTTTTTCTTTCTCAACTTCGTTCGCGTCAAGGTTCAGCCCATTTGCGATATCACTGAACCAATTAAACGCTTTGTCGAGGTGCGCATTATTGGGTAGGTCGAGGACATACACCGTGTTCTTTTCGCTCGTGTAGGCGTTAACATCGGGGCCAAAGGTGGCGCCAATGCTCCGCATATAATCAAGAATGCCATTTTGTTCGAAGTGTTCAGAACCGTTGAACGCCATATGCTCGACAAAATGCGCATAGCCTAGCTGAGCATCTGTTTCTTGAAGGCTACCCGCTTCAAATACAAATCGGAGAGAGACAGGTGTGTGTTTGTCTGACGCGTAGATATGGTAAGTCAGACCATTTTCTAGTTCCCCTGTTACCCATTCAGGGTCTGCGTCGAGCTTGCTGTTCGACGTACTTTGACACCCCATCAGGAGAAACAGGGTAGCAAGCGTAACCAATAACCTCATCACTACCTCCTTGTAAAATAAGGATTAATAGTAATTCACATCCTGAATACAAACGAGCACCGACCATTAACACTCACTGAACATTCAATAAGTTGCGAGAGAAATCACTTCAAAAATGTAACTGGCGCTTCTTAGCAACCACACATTAGTGTTGCGTGCTCAAACGACGAACCCATAGCGTGTCGGAAACAAAAAAGCCGCTCATTGAGCGGCTTTAGGATAAACGCGAGAGGCTTACGCCAGCGAGGCGTTAATCTCTGTCAACACAGCCATAGGATCGGCTGCTTGCGTGATAGGACGACCAATCACAAGGTAATCTGAACCTGCTGCAACGGCTTCAACCGGTGTCATGATGCGACGCTGGTCGCCAGCATCACTGCCCGCAGGGCGAATACCCGGAGTAACGAGTTTGAAGTCACTGCCCAGAGACGTTTTAAGCATGTTCGATTCGTGAGCTGAACATACAACACCATCGAGGCCGCTGTTGCGGGTTAGGGTTGCCAAAGACATCACATGGTCTTGTGGTGCACGCGCAATGCCCACGCCTTCTAGGTCGCTTTGTTCCATGCTGGTCAGCACGGTAACGCCAATCAACAAAGGTTTGTCTTTGCCATAAGGTTCCAACGCTTCTCGCGCAGCGACCATCATGCGCTCTCCGCCCGTTGCGTGAACGTTAACCATCCACACACCGAGTTCAGCCGCTGCTGCAACAGCACGCGCGCAGGTGTTTGGAATATCATGAAACTTAAGGTCAAGAAACACAGTATGGCCACGCGCGTGTAACTGACGCACATAGTCAGGACCATATAGGGTAAACATCTCTTTACCCACTTTCAGATGACAACTACCCGGCTCGATACGATCAACAAAGGCTAACGCTTGATCAATGTTTGGGTAATCCAATGCAACTATTACTTTAGGGTCCTGCATTCTTGCTTATTCTCCGTCTAGCCCTCTGATAGGCTTAATTGAGCCCCACCCTTTGCACGAAGGGCAGTGCCAGTATAACGAGTGTGTTGAAAAGCCACATTTACGGCAACGGTAATGTGGTTTGATTTTTAGTTGTTCTTCTACAAGGTGTTTTAAGGTGTTCAAGCTCGCTTTCGCGCGTCCTTCTTCCGCTTGCTCGACATGAAGTTCCATCAATTTGTGGAAGCCTTTCATGGTGGGGTTTCGCGTGAGTTGTCGAGTCAGGAAGGTTTGTGCCATGGCGGCATTTTCGTGGGAGTTAATGATGTCAGACATCATCAATTCAGCAGATACACCGGTGTTCTTTTCGATGCAATGCTTGAGGAAGCGAACCAACGCCATTTCTTTGTCCATTTCTTGATAGCAGTCTTCAAGCATAGGAAGCGCTTCGCTAACAAAGTCAGGGTCTTGGTCGAGCACTGATTCCAAAGATTTCGTGGCGCTTTTGTAGTCGCCATTATCGATGTCTATTCGCGCCAACATCAAGGACGCTCGGACGCAGGCTTTATCTGTCGATAATGCTTTACGTAGCAATTGTCTTACTGCTTTTTCATCACTGTCGGCCATGGACTGCATGGCAAGTTCACAGTAAAAGTGCGAGATGTCGCGCTTGAGCTTGCTCTTACCACCTTTCACCAAACGACTTGCTATGTCGATGGCTTTTTCCCACTCTCGGGTTTGCTGAAAAATAGCGAGTAATTGTTGTAATGCAAACTCGCGATAATCGGGTTCATCAATGAGTTGATGGAAGATCTTTTCCGCGCGGTCAAAGAAGCCCGCGACCATGTAGTCTTTGGCGAGTTGCTGTAAAGCAAGGTTACGTTGATCGAGCGTGAGATTGGGTCGAGCGATGAGGTTTTGGTGGATGCGAATTGCGCGATCGACTTCCCCGCGAGAACGGAATAGGTTCCCGAGCGCTAAATGGGTATCAATCGTCTCGTTGTCGACTTGGAGCAGCTCAATGAAAAGGTCTACCGCCTTATCAGACTGATCAGATAAGAGAAGGTTTAAACCTGCTACATATTGACGCGATAGGTGATGAGACTGATCCTGACGACGATGACGAGCATTCCTATTACCCATATACCAACCATAACCGGCGGCAATTGGCAGCAATAGAAACAACAGCTCAAGCATTTACGATTATTCCTTTACTGGGTCCGTACGCAGCTTGTCCAGCTCTTGGCGTTGCTTGTTAACTTGTTTTCTCAATACCGCTGTAGACATACGAGCTCGAAGGTAAAGCATGCCGCAGATCAGCCAACCGAGTGCAAAGCCAGTGCCAAACACCACACCCAGAAGCAATGATAATCTGAACTCTCCTTGCGCGACCAAATAGTTGAAGTTGACCACTTCTTGGTTTTGCGCGCCTAAGGCGAGTGTGATTAGGAAACACAGAACGAGTATTACGATACCAATAATCTTCACAGTCACTCCCTCTTAAAATTCAGCCATCAGCGAATATCGAGAATAAGCCAATATCATCCGCCGCGCTATTTATGTGTGATTATGCAGTAATTTGGCTTGTCAGACCATTGTATTAGGCATAAAAAAAACGGCATACGTATAGCATGCCGTTTTTTTGTTCGAAAGCGAATCAACCAAGGTTGACGCGATCACGAAGCTCCTTGCCAGGTTTGAAGTGAGGAACGTATTTACCGTCCAACTCAACTTTGTCGCCAGTTTTTGGATTGCGTCCAACGCGAGGAGCGCGATAGTGCAATGAGAAACTGCCGAAACCACGGATCTCGATTCGGTCACCCTCTTCGAGCGTAGTGGCCATGTGCTCAAGGATTTCCTTGATGGCATCTTCTACCTGTTTGGCAGAAAGATGGGTTTGCTGACTGCACAGTCTTTCGATTAACTCAGACTTGGTCATGAATACCCCGCTTTTAGTAAGTTTCTCAACAGTATAAACATAGAGGGGGAATATTTCCCCCTCATTGCACTAAATTATTCGCTTTTCGCAGCTTTGAAAGCATCTGCCATTGCGTTACCGAACGCAGCATCGTCTGCTTTGTTCAGAGTAGCCATAGCTTCTTGCTCGTCTGCTTCGTCTTTCGCGCGTACAGAAAGGTTGATTACGCGGTTCTTACGGTCAACACCGGTGAACTTCGCTTCAACTTCGTCGCCAACAGCAAGAACAAGAGTCGCATCTTCAACGCGGTCACGTGATGCTTCAGAAGCACGTAGGTAACCTTCAACGCCTTCGATTAGCTCAACAGTTGCGCCTTTCGCGTCAACAGCAGTTACTTTACCCGTTACGATGGTGCCTTTTTTGTTGTCAGCAACATAGTTGTTGAACGGGTCTTCTTCCATTTGCTTGATACCTAGTGAGATACGCTCACGCTCAGCATCAACCTGAAGAACTACTGCAGAGATTTCGTCGCCTTTCTTGAAGTCACGAACCGCTTCTTCGCCTGCAACATTCCAAGAAATGTCAGACAGGTGAACAAGACCGTCGATGCCGCCGTCTAGACCGATGAAGATACCGAAGTCAGTGATAGACTTGATCTTACCAGTTACACGGTCGCCCTTGTTTTGCATTTCTGCAAATGAGTTCCAAGGGTTCGCTTTACATTGCTTCAGACCTAGGCTGATGCGACGACGCTCTTCGTCGATGTCCAGAACCATAACTTCAACTTCGTCACCCACGTTAACAACTTTAGATGGGTGAATGTTTTTGTTAGTCCAGTCCATTTCAGAAACGTGTACTAGACCTTCAACGCCTTCTTCGATTTCTACGAAGCAGCCGTAATCAGTTAGGTTAGTTACACGACCAGTTAGCTTGTGGCCTTCTGGGTAACGGTTAGCGATTGCTACCCATGGATCTTCGCCAAGTTGCTTAAGACCTAGTGATACGCGAGTACGGTCACGGTCGAACTTAAGAACTTTAACCAGAATCTCGTCACCAACGTTAACGATTTCTGATGGGTGCTTAACGCGTTTCCAAGCCATGTCAGTGATGTGAAGCAGGCCGTCAACACCGCCTAGATCTACGAATGCACCGTAGTCAGTCAGGTTCTTAACGATACCTTTAACTTCCATACCTTCTTGCAGAGAAGCAAGCAGTTCATCACGCTCAACGCTGTTTTCAGATTCGATAACAGCACGACGAGAAACAACAACGTTGTTGCGCTTCTGGTCTAGCTTGATAACTTTGAACTCCAGCTCTTTGCCTTCCAGGTGAGCAGTGTCACGAACTGGACGAACGTCAACCAGTGAACCAGGTAGGAACGCACGGATGCCGTTAAGCTCAACAGTGAAACCGCCTTTAACTTTACCGTTGATAACACCGATAACAGTTTCAGCTTCTTCGTAAGCTTTCTCCAGTTGGATCCAAGCTTCATGACGTTTCGCTTTTTCACGAGACAGTTGAGTTTCACCGAAACCGTCTTCGATCGCGTCTAGAGCTACGTCAACTTCAGCGCCAACTTCGATCTCTAGCTCGCCAGCAGCGTTTTTGAACTGCTCAGCAGGGATAGAAGATTCTGATTTCAGGCCAGCGTCAACTAGAACGTAACCGTTCTCGATAGCTACAACAGTACCTTTAACGATGGCACCTGGGCGGGTTTCTAGCTCTTTAAGAGACTCTTCAAAGAGTGAAGCAAAAGATTCAGTCATTAATTTGATCTTCAATTATTTAAACGTCCACGGGTATCCTACCGCGTGGGGTTGATATTAATGTCGGTCATCATCCTTGCGACCAACGGCTTTGCCGCTACTTCAAGAAGTAACGGTAAATTTACTTTCAATATAGGACAAAGCTTGCTCGAGCACCTGCTCAATGTTGAGAGAGGTTGAATCTAGCAATAGTGCATCGTCCGCGGGACGTAATGGCGCGACTGCGCGGTTGCGATCTCGGTCATCACGTTCCTGAATTTCGTTCAAAAGGCGGTCAAAGTTAACATCTAACCCCTTTAGTTGCAACTGGTTCATGCGGCGAGTGGCGCGCTCTTCAGCACTTGCATCAAGGAAGATTTTCACTTCTGCTTTAGGAAAAACCACTGTGCCCATATCGCGACCATCAGCAACCAAACCTGGCGCTTCTGCAAATGCGCGTTGACGGCGCAGCAATGCTTCACGAACACGTGGCAATGCCGCCACTTTTGACGCGGCCATGCCTGTTTCTTCTTTGCGCAATTCGCTAGAGACGTCTTCGCCTTCTAGGATCACTTTGACAAGCTCCCCTTCCGCTTTAAATTGCACATCAAGGTGCGCAGCCAGAGGCACTAACGCATCTTCAGATTCAGGATCGACACCGTGGTGAATAGCCGCCAGCGCAAGCACGCGATAAATCGCGCCAGAGTCCAGCAGATGCCAGCCCAGCTTCTCCGCCAATAGCATACAAAGAGTTCCTTTTCCGGCTCCACTTGGGCCATCAACGGTAATTACAGGCGCTTGGGTAGACATTCTTTTCTCCAAATCATTTACGTTCAGAATAGGTTAGCAGAGCATCAACAGATGCAGCACCAAGTACCTACTCCGAAGAATCGGGGGCGTATTATAAGGAAACTAGGACAAAAAAAACAGGCCAGCTGTAAACTGACCTGCTCTCAATTTTATTACACGCTGTTGCGTTATCTTTCCGCCAACCCTTCAAGCTTCTCGAAATAGTCAGGGAAGGTTTTCGAGGTGCATTTCGGGTCATTAATTGTCACGGGAGTGTCGCTTAATGCAACCAGAGAAAAACACATCGCCATGCGGTGATCATCATAGGTGTCAATGGCTGCGTGCTGAAGGTTATCCGTCGGCGTGATGGTGATGTAATCTTCACCCTCTTCGACTTCCGCACCCACTTTGCGTAGCTCCGTCGCCATTGCCGCAAGTCGATCCGTTTCTTTCACTCGCCAGTTGTAAACATTGCGAATCGCCGTAGTGCCCTTGGCGAACAGCGCTGTCGTCGCGATGGTCATGGCAGCATCTGGAATGTGGTTAAAATCTAAATCCACTGCATTCAGCGTTCCGCAACGAGCAATCACATAGTCATCGCCCCATTCGATATCTGCGCCCATCGCAGCAAGTGCATCTGCAAATTGAACATCACCTTGAATGCTCTTTTTACCAATGCCCGTCACTTTCACTTCGCCGCCTTTAATGGCTGCAGCAGCAAGGAAATATGACGCAGATGAGGCATCGCCTTCGACCAAAAAGTCACCAGGGGCTTGATAGGTTTGGTTGCCCTTCACCTTGAAGACTTGATAGTTGCCGTTTTCAACCGACACACCAAATTGCGCCATGATGTGCAGCGTAATGTCGATGTAAGGCTTGGAAACCAAATCGCCTTTAATATGAATCTCGGTGTCACCACTGAACAACGGTGCTGTCATCAAAAAGGCAGTCAAAAACTGACTTGAGATAGAGCCGTCAATCTCAACGCGTCCACCCGCGATCTCACGACCGACAATTTTCAGCGGTGGGTAGTTTTCATTTTCGAGATAAGTGACGTCTGCCCCCACGGTTTTAAGCGCTTCGACCAAGTGGCCGATAGGACGCTCTTTCATGCGCGGCTCGCCAGTTAAGACGTATTCGCCTTTACCCAGACACAGCGCTGCAGCAAGGGGACGCATTGCGGTTCCCGCATTGCCAAGGAACAGCTCCATAGATTCAGACGTAGTAAATGCACCGCCTAAGCCGACAACTTCACATTCTGTTTTGTCATCTGACAAACGGTAGGTAACACCCAATTTAGCCAGTGCTGTCAGCATGTGGCGAATGTCGTCGCTATCGAGAAGATTGGTTAGGCGGGTGGTTCCGTTGGCAAGTGCTGCCAATAGCAGTGCACGGTTAGACACACTTTTTGAACCAGGAAGATTAACGGTGCCGTTAATCTTAGAAATAGGTTGTAACGTCAATTGCTCCATCTGAACTTCTGAGATCCTTTATTTTTCGTACTATGAGAGTAACGAAAAAGCAGCCGAGGGGCTACCCCCAGCTGCTCGGATGTTTCGTTTTACTGCTTTTCAGAATGATTTGCAGCTAACGCGTCATTTTCTTAACAAACACCACCACGAAGAGTGCGATAGTAAAACTGCCCGTAAATGCTTCGGTGGCAGCCACCAATCTCGACATGCCAATGGGAATAAAATCCCCGTACCCTAAGGTGGTAAAGGTGACGACACTGTAATAAAGACAATCAGAAAACGCCCAGAAGTTGTCTGCGAACGTTTGTTGTGCAGAATACGCAACGGTTTCGCCCGCAAATTGTATTCCCATGTAGAAGTAGATAATCGCACACCACAGAATCAGTGCTAACGAAAAGAAGATAACGCGGATAGGGCTTTCACCGTAACCACAGAATAAATCAACGGTTTTTGACATGGCGCGCTGAGTGGAAAACATTGGCATTTGGAAGCGACGCATTGTGAGTTCTTTTTGTAAAAAATATCCCGCCATCGTAAAGATGCCCTGCGCTTCGGATGCTTTGCGTAAATCACGATAGATCTCTTCTGATTGCTCATAGAGATCGAGGGCTTTCTCTAAATCTCCTTGCCGTTCGGCAACCCTACCTTCCGATTCTTGTTGGAGTAACGTCCCGATTTTAATGTTATCTATTTTGGTATCGGTGAGTTTTACGCCCAAAAGGTTACAGTTGATAAAACTTGCGCAATGAATGTTTGCATCATGTAAGTCCGCCTTCATCAAACTGCCGTTATCAAACTTTGCGTTGAACAGATGTGCATTCGTCATGTTCGAGCGGTAAAAATTTGCATAACTCAGATCATAGCCGCCGCCCGGCCCGTGCCGAACTAAATTCACGTCTTGCAAATCCGCGCGCTTAACAATGATGCCGCGTAGTTGCCCCCCTTGTTTTGCGAAGGCTTCGAGTCGCGCTTTGATGTCTTCTTGGTCTCTGGGCTGATTTTCATCATGCCAAAAACAAAAACCTGATTCCCCTGCGACCTCAGAGCAGACGTGCTCCTTGCCATCAGGATCGAGATACTGGCATGTATGGTGATGGGATTCTGGATTTTCACTGGTGTCCAACGGCGAGCTATCCGATGAGATAGAGCCGCTATTTTCGGGGGAAACTTGCGTTTGACTAGATGTAGAATCTGACACAATGGCTGCTCCTTTTTCTTGAGCAGCTTCAGAACGGTTTGACATAACTGCACCTCCAACTTTCTCAGTATAGAAACAAGAGGTGAGAATTGAGACAAATCAACGCCATTGAGTGCATATAAAAAGGCGACGCGTTGAAGTAACAGACTGGCTACTTCAACAAACGCCACACAGTGCACGTCGCTTTTTTGCAGTTTGACGCGCGCTTAATCGTCTTTATGTTCTTGTGGCAGCACAAGATTCAAGATGATGGCGGTAATACCACCCGCCGCCATGCCGGAAGAAAGAATGTTGCGGATCCACTCTGGCATAAATTGAAGGATTTCTGGTTTCTGCGCGATGCCCAATCCCATTGAGAACGACAGCGCCATGATCAGGATCGCTCGGCGGTTCAACTCACAACGCGAAATGATACGGATCCCCGATGCGGCAATCGTACCGAACATCACAATGGTTGCCCCACCTAAGACAGGTTCAGGGATGAGCTGAACCAAGGTTGCTACACCAGGGAGCAAGCCCAGCAGCACCAACATTCCCGCAATGAAGTAACCAATGTAGCGACTCGCCACACCCGTAAGCTGGATGATGCCGTTGTTCTGACTAAAGGTGGAGTTCGGGAAGCTGTTCAATACCGCCGCCAACGCAGAGTTCACACCATCAGCCAACACGCCACCTTTGATACGTTTCATGTAAATTGGTCCAGAAACTGGCTGCTCGGAGGTTTCCGATGTCGCGGTAATATCACCAATCGCTTCCAAGGACGTCACCAAGAACACGATGACAAGTGGGATCAGCAAACCCCAATCAAACGACAAGCCATATTGCATTGGCTGAGGAATCGCAATCCATTCGACATTTTCTGCCGGCGATGTGTTTACCATGCCAAAGAAGAACGCAACCAAGGTCCCTGATGCCATAGCAATTACGATGGAAGATACACGAAGGTAAGGATTATCAATGCGGTTAAGCAGCACAATCACACCCAGCACCGTCCCCGCAAGGGTCAAGTTCTCAAGGCTACCGAAAGTGCCGTTTTCGATCGCTGCATAACCACCGCCCATCGACGTTAAGCCGACTTGAATAAGCGTCAAACCAATCAAGGTCACGACAATGCCTGACACTAACGGCGTGATCACGCGCTGTGCATGCTCAAGAACGCGCGAAAGCAGTACTTCTGCCATGGCTGCAACCATGATGGTGCCGAAAATCGCTGCCATCATGGTTTCCACGCTCGCACCACCCGCTTTCATCGCAAGGCCTGTACCAATAATGGGGCCAAGAAAATTAAAGCTCGTCCCTTGAATGGAAAGCAAACCAGAACCCAGTGGGCCGATGGTACGGATCTGGATAAACGACGCTAACCCCGACGCAAAAAGAGACATGCTGACTATGGTGTTGGTGTCTGACGCTGGCAACCCTAACGCTTGGCAGATAATAAGAGACGGCGTAACCACGGCAACGAACATCGCAAGCAAGTGCTGAACAGCAGCGAAAAGTGTTTGTGGTAGCGGTGGCTTGTCATCAAGACGATAAACAAGTTCAGAATTTCTAACGGGCGCATCATTCGAAGACTGGGAAACACTCATACAACTCTACCTTTGAAGGTGGGACATTCACTATTACGCTGAATGGGTAATAGGCCCGACAGGTATCTTGCTCTGTGATTGCTGTTACTCAGAACACCTGAAAGGATAAACGTCTGATGTGAAGGAAATTTCGCGTCATTCTATAGTCAGAAAACAAAATAGCAAACGTTTGCGCAAGCATCGGAGCACAAGTGCTCACCGCGTAATCAATCGTTAATATCTTGTGGTAAAAAGGTGGGGTATTTGATCGCGTAGCGACGTTACTGGCACAAAAAAGCCGTCTTTCGACGGCTTTTCTTTCGTTAGGCTGCGAATGGTCGCTTAGGCATTTTTTGCTTCAAATGCTTTCATGAAAGCTACCAGCGCTTGCACACCTTCCAACGACATCGCGTTATAAATAGACGCACGCATGCCGCCCACTTCACGGTGACCTTTCAGTGCAACCAAACCTTGTGCTGCCGCTTCTTCTAGGAAAGCAGCATCTAGTTCAGGATTAGCAAGCTGGAAAGGTACATTCATTAGAGAGCGGTTATTTTCATGAATGTTATTCACATAGAAGCTTGATTCATCAATACAGCTGTAAAGCAGCGCCGCTTTCTCTTCGTTCTTAACGCGCATTGCTTCAACACCGCC
Source organism: Enterovibrio baiacu (assembly GCF_004120195.1). Classification (GTDB taxonomy): domain Bacteria; phylum Pseudomonadota; class Gammaproteobacteria; order Enterobacterales; family Vibrionaceae; genus Enterovibrio; species Enterovibrio baiacui. The sequence continues at coordinate 345,767 of NZ_SCHN01000006.1, forward strand.
TTGCGCCAGAAGCCATTTGTACACTTCTCCTGCAAGGTACCAACCAAATGTTGGCGGCGTGTTGAACATAGATTCTTTATCCACCAACGTGGTGTAATTCAGAATGTTCGGTAGAAACTCTTTCGCTTTGCCCAGCAGATCATCACGCACGATCACCAAGGTAATACCAGCAGGACCAATGTTCTTCTGTGCGCCCGCGTAAATCACACCGTATTTTGATACGTCGATTGGACGAGACAGAATGGTAGACGACATGTCAGCGACGATCGGCTTGTTCGTTTCTGGCAAATCGCGAATTTCAATACCATCGATCGTTTCGTTCGGGCAGAAGTGCACATAGGCTGCATCTGAACTCAATTTCCAATCTTTCGCGGGTAATACAGCGCGCTTACCGTCAATGGTCGTCAGCACATTCACGACGTGCGGGGTGCAATATTTCTTTGCTTCTTTAACGGCACTGTTTGCCCAGAAGCCAGCATCAATGTAATCGGCAATGGTATTGCTGCCCAGCAAGTTCATTGGCACAGCAGCAAATTGCGCGCGCGCCCCACCCTGACAATACAGGATGTGGTAATTCTCTGGGATAGAAAGTAATTCACGCAGATTTTTCTCTGCATCTGCCACTACCGCTAAAAACTCTTTGCTGCGGTGGGAAATTTCCATGACGGAAGAGCCAATGCCATTCCAATTCACTAACTCAGATTGAACGTTTGCTAAGACTTCTTGTGGCAACATCGCGGGGCCAGCTGAGAAGTTGTATACCTTTTCCATGATTATTGAATGCTCCTGCGTTACATCGCGAGACTGTAGCGTTTCCAAATACAATTGGATTATCCCTGAACCCAAATCGCGCCCTCTGCGCGGTCGTCGGAAACACTAGAAGAAAAATATGTTTCATCACCTTACCACCGTAATTGAAACGAGAAAAGCGGGACAAACGTGGCTTACACACAAACAGCACGAAGATGCGCGATTCACGCTTAGACAGGCGATTTAGGCATCAATAATGACGGGCATAAAAAAACGCAGCGAATGCTGCGTTTTTATTAGGCGCTAATAAAAGCGTGAAGATTACTCTTCGTCAGACTCGCTTTCAGCGTCGTCTTCAGCTTTTGGCGCTTCTGGTGCAGATTCTGCTGTTGGCGCATCGGCTGATGTTTCCGAACCTTCTACAACTTCACCGTCTTCGATGTTGTTGAGTAGTTCGTCTTCATCAGGTTCTTCGATACGTTGCAGACCGACAACCGCTTCGTCTTTGCTTGTGCGGATCAGTGTCACACCTTGGGTGTTACGACCAACCTGGCTCACTTCAGACGCACGCGTACGTACCAGCGTACCCGCGTTGGTGATCATCATGAACTCGTCGCCTTCGCTCACTTGAACCGCACCAACCACTGGGCCATTACGCTCAGACACCTTGATAGACACAACACCTTGTGTCGCACGGCTCTTCGCTGGGTACTCTTCAAGCTCAGTACGCTTACCGTAACCGTTTTCAGTCACAGTCAGGATATCGCCATCAACATGAGGAACGATCAGTGATACCACTTTATCGCCTTCTGCCAACTTAATACCGCGAACACCCGCCGCAGTACGGCCCATGCCACGTACCTGAGATTCGTTAAAGCGAACCACTTTACCGAAACGAGAGAACAGCATGATGTCGTTATCACCGGTTGTGATATCTACACCAATCAGCGAATCGTTCTCACGTAGGTTAACCGCGATGATACCCGCGCTACGTGGACGGCTGAAGTCAGTCAACGGCGTTTTCTTCACAGTACCGTCGCCGGTTGCCATGAAGACAAACTTGTCGTCTGAGTATTCTTTCACAGGCAAGATTGCTGTGATGCGCTCATTGGCCTCAAGCGGTAGCAAGTTAACAATTGGCTTACCACGCGCAGTGCGCGACGCAAGTGGCAATTGATACACTTTCAGCCAGTACATACGGCCGCGGCTTGAGAAGCACAAAATGGTGTCGTGCGTGTTCGCAACCAGAAGACGCTCAATGTAGTCTTCTTCTTTCATGCGAGTCGCTGACTTACCTTTACCGCCACGACGCTGAGCTTCGTAGTCAGTAAGTGGTTGATATTTCACATAGCCTTCGTGAGACAATGTCACAACCACGTCTTCTTGGTTGATCAGATCTTCGATATCGATGTCATGGCTTGCAGCGGTGATTTCGGTACGGCGCTCATCGCCATAGCCATCACGTACTGCTTCAAGCTCTTCACGGATAACTTCCATGAGGCGCTCTGGGCTAGACAGGATGAACATCAATTCGCCGATAAGTTGTAGCAGCTCTTTGTATTCATCAAGGATCTTTTCGTGCTCAAGACCGGTCAGTTTGTGTAAACGCAAGTCCAAGATAGCTTGTGCTTGTTGCTCAGTAAGGAAGTATTTTCCATCACGAACACCAAACTCATCTTCCAGCCATTCTGGGCGAGCAGCATCAACACCCGTTGCTTCAAGCATTGCAGCAACAGAACCTAGATCCCAACCACGTTGTTGTAGTTGTTCACGTGCAATCGCTGGGGTTTGTGCATTACGAATCATTTCGATGATTTCATCGATGTTCGCCAGTGCAATCGCCAAACCTTCCAAGATGTGGGCACGGTCACGCGCTTTGCGCAATTCGTAGATAGTACGACGTGTCACCACTTCACGGCGGTGATTCACGAAGCACTTCAGCATGTCTTTAAGGCCAAACAAACGTGGCTGGTTATTGTCCAGCGCAACCATGTTGATACCGAAAGAGGTCTGAAGTTGCGTTTGTGCGTATAGGTTGTTGAGGATAACCTCACCCACCGCATCACGCTTACATTCAACAACGATGCGCATACCGTCTTTATCAGACTCGTCGCGAAGCGCGCTGATACCTTCAATCTTCTTATCTTTCACCAGCTCGGCGATCTTCTCGATCAAACGTGCTTTGTTGACTTGATAAGGGATTTCCGTCACAACGATCGTTTCTTTACCGTTCTTCTCGACTTCGATTTCCGCGCGAGAGCGCAGGTAAATCTTGCCGCGACCGGTACGGTACGCATCTTCAATGCCCTTACGGCCATTGATCATTGCAGCTGTTGGGAAGTCTGGACCTGGAATGTGCGTCATCAACTCTTCGATAGTGATGTCTTCATTCTCAATGTATGCCAAACAACCGCTAACAACTTCCGTTAAGTTATGCGGAGGAATATTGGTTGCCATACCCACAGCAATACCCGAAGAACCGTTAACCAATAGGTTAGGAATTCGCGTCGGCATGACTTCTGGGATCTGTTCAGTACCGTCATAGTTAGGTACGTAATCGACGGTGTCTTTGTCGAGATCCGCCAATAGTTCGTGGGCAATTTTTGACATGCGAACTTCGGTGTAACGCATTGCCGCCGCAGAGTCGCCGTCAATTGAACCAAAGTTGCCTTGTCCATCAACCAGCATATAGCGCAGCGAGAAAGGCTGTGCCATACGGACGATGGTGTCATAAACAGCGCTGTCACCGTGTGGGTGGTATTTACCGATCACATCGCCAACAACACGGGCAGATTTTTTGTATGCTTTGTTCCAGTCATTGCCTAGTACATTCATCGCGAATAAAACGCGGCGGTGTACTGGCTTCAGACCATCACGAACGTCTGGAAGAGCACGACCAACGATAACTGACATCGCATAGTCGAGATAAGAGCTTTTCAGCTCCTCTTCAATGTTGACGGGCGTGATCTCTTTAGCAAGATCGCTCATGGAGCCAATATCCCTCAGGTAAGTATGTCAAAGATGACTACGTGCAAGACCGTAAATAATATCATAAAAGCAGCCAAAGAGTCACAGTCTAAACCAGAGATAAATCACGGATTACTCTTATTTTGGCGCTCTAAGGCTCAACAGGGCGAAAAAACGCTCAACTTCAAGGTGGAGGTTGATACTTTCATGATCATTGCTTACAGAGGCACTGAGTCAATTTTTGCCCGCGGCGTTTGAAACATGTTCAGTTCACGATTCAGCATGTAATAAAGGAAGGATGGATACAGTGAGAAACTGCTCCCAATAACCCTAGTTTAGTTAAGGTCAAATAACGCATGACACACTTTCGTGTTCATAAGGGGGCGCTATGATTTTTCACGCGATCAACGCTGTTGGGGTGGCGATTATTGTCGGTAAATACCTTTTATTTGGGCTGTTGGCAGCAGTGACCATCACCAATGCCACATAAGTTTCACTGACCATTCACCACGCACCGTACCATCGGCTTTGCCGAACCTTGTTGCTTTGGTAAAGCCGCCAGCATCGCTGCCTGCATGATTTCATTCCCCGCAACGCCGTACGCAATCACAAGCACCGATTCAGATCTTCATGCTTCTCAATGATCTGCATTTCCCATATATTTGTACCCAGACACTATAAGTAAGAGTTAGGGACAAACATTCGATGACAAATCAGGCCAATGTCGATCCGGCAGAAATTAAAAAATTCGAAGATATGGCGTCTCGATGGTGGGATCTTGAGGGCGAGTTTAAGCCCCTTCACCAGATCAACCCTCTTCGTTTGGATTACGTGATTGAACGTAGCAATGGCATCTTCGGCAAGAAAGTCCTCGATGTAGGATGTGGCGGCGGTATCTTAGCCGAGAGCATGGCGAGAGAAGGTGCAGACGTAACCGGCCTAGACATGGGTAAAGAACCTCTTACCGTGGCGCGCTTGCATGCCCTAGAAACAGACACCAAGGTAAAGTACATCCAATCAACGGCTGAAGAACACGCGGCGAGCAATGAAGCACAGTATGATATCGTGACATGCATGGAAATGCTTGAGCATGTGCCCGACCCTGCATCTGTCATTGCATCGTGTGCGCGCATGGTAAAACCCGGCGGTCATGTTTTCTTTTCGACGTTAAACCGAAATACCAAATCTTGGCTGTTTGCGATTGTGGGTGCCGAGCACATCATGAAAGTCGTGCCAAAGGGCACACACGATCATAACAAGTTCATTCGTCCTTCTGAGTTATTGCGCATGGTGGATGCCACGCCGCTACAAGAACGGGCAATGACAGGTCTTCATTACAACCCGCTGACAGAGCAGTATTGGTTGTCTCCGAAGAATGTAGACGTGAACTACATCGTACATACTCATTACCCGGCTTAAACCGGGTATTTTTTTGTCTGATAGTTATCGACGGCAACCCAGTTACACCTTACCCAGCCCTCAACCACGTAGAGAAAACACATGGACGTTAATGTAAAAGCGGTTCTGTTTGATTTGGATGGCACCTTGCTAGATACCGCTCCCGACATGGCAAATGCTGCCAATTGTGTGCTGGCTGATTATGGTTTATCTCCTCTAAATGCGCGCCAGATTCAAGCAAACACCAGCTATGGCGCACGCGGATTGTTACGGGCAGGCTTTGGCGACCAGATTGAAGGCAAAGATCTTGGTGCGCTGAGAGAATTATTCCTTCAGCATTACGCCAACAATATATGTACGACGACACAGATCTATTCAGGCGTGGTGACGCTGCTTGATGGTTTAGAGGCCATGAACGTGCCGTGGGGCATTGTGACAAACAAGCCGGGCTTTCTCACAGAGATGCTTCTTCCCTATTTCCCTCGCCTTCTTTCAACGGGCACCTTGGTCTGTGCCGATACCCTAAGCAAAGCCAAGCCGCACCCAGAACCGCTTCTGCACGCCGCCAAGGCACTCGGTATCGACAATGAAGCTTGTCTATATATAGGGGACATTGAGGGAGACATCATCGCAGCCAATGCTGCGAACATGATTTCCGCTGTTGCAGCATGGGGTTATATCGGCAGCGAGCACAAACCACTCGAGTGGGATGCAGATCTGGTTTTTAACAAACCTGAAGAGATTCTGTCATTATTCTGATCCCTATCACACCCACCTTGAGCACAATTTAACCGAATAACAGGGGGTTATCTCGATTCACTGTTTGTACCTTGAGGCAAGATAAAAATCTTTTTTTATTTCGAATTGATGACAGAAAAATGATTGATTTTCTCTATGCTGTTGCCGTTATTGGGATAAAGGGGTGAGTAACCACTAACAATGTATTTCTAATCCCCAAGATATCCACAGAACGCCCATTTTACCCAACTTGCAATATCCTCCCTTCAACACTATCTTGTTACTCAAGTCAGGCAGCAGCCCTATATGTAGTGTTTGAGCATCTACTTCATTAGTTTAACATTGGTCACAAAAAATTTGCGTGAACAGTGAGAATTGCGAAAAACACGTCTTCAGGCATGGATACACCAGGAACAAGATAAATGAACCAACAAATTACCGTTCAAAAGCGCAGTGGCGTGAAGGAAAACATCGATCTAGACAAAATCCACCGCGTTATCGACTGGGCAGCTGAGGGCCTCGACAACGTCTCTGTTTCACAAGTCGAACTCCGTTCTCACATCCAATTTTACGACGGTATCAAAACTGAAGACATTCATGAGACCATCATCAAAGCTGCTGCAGATCTGATCTCTGAACAAACCCCAGACTACCAATATCTGGCCGCGCGCCTTGCGATTTTCCACTTGCGCAAAAAGGCTTACGGCCAGTTTGAGCCACCGACACTGGCCGACCATGTCAACAAAATGATCGACATGGGCAAGTACGACAAGCACATCATCGAAGACTACTCGACAGAAGAACTGAACATCCTTGATGGTTACATCGACCACTGGCGCGACATGAACTTTTCCTATGCGGCAGTGAAACAGCTTGAAGGTAAATATTTAGTACAGAACCGTGTTACGGGCGAAATCTACGAAAGTGCACAGTTTTTGTACATGATGGTTGCAGCATGTCTATTTGCAAACTACCCGAAAGAGACACGCCTCGATTACATTCGTCGTTTCTACGATGCGGTGTCTAAATTCAAAATTTCATTGCCAACGCCAATCATGTCCGGCGTTCGCACACCAACCCGTCAGTTCAGCTCATGCGTACTGATTGAGTGTGATGACAGCCTTGATTCCATCAACGCCACCGCGAGTGCGATTGTGCGTTACGTAAGTCAGCGTGCAGGCATCGGTATCAATGCAGGTCGAATCCGCGCATTGGGCAGCCCTATCCGTGGCGGTGAAGCTTTCCACACTGGGTGTATTCCGTTCTACAAATACTTCCAAACAGCGGTTAAGTGTTGTTCACAAGGCGGCGTTCGTGGTGGTGCAGCGACACTGTTCTACCCAATGTGGCACCGTGAAGTTCAAAACCTGTTGGTATTGAAGAACAACCGTGGTGTTGAAGAGAACCGTGTTCGTCACATGGACTACGGCGTTCAAATCAACAAGCTGATGTACACCCGCCTCATCAAAGGCGAGAACATTTCATTGTTCTCACCGTCAGATGTACCAGGGCTATACGACGCCTTCTTCGCGAACCAAGAAGAGTTCGAGCGTCTGTACACGCAGTACGAGCAAGACAGTTCAATTCAACGTGAAACAGTGAAAGCAGTAGAGCTTTTCTCTTTGATGATGCAAGAACGCGCGTCGACAGGCCGTATCTACATCCAAAACGTTGACCACTGTAATACGCACAGCCCATTTGACCCTGAGGTTGCACCGATTCGTCAATCGAACCTGTGTCTTGAAATCGCGTTGCCAACCAAGCCGTTGACGAACGTGGAAGATGACCAAGGCGAAATCGCATTGTGTACGCTGTCAGCGTTCAACCTTGGCGCACTGAACAACCTTGATGAATTAGAAGATCTGGCAGACCTGACAATCCGCGCGTTGGATTCACTGCTTGATTACCAAGATTACCCACTGCCGGCAGCTTACAAAGCGACCATGAACCGTCGCACCTTGGGTGTTGGTGTGATTAACTACGCTTACTACCTTGCGAAAAACGGCGTACGTTACTCAGACGGCAGCGCAAATGGCTTAACGCACCGCACATTCGAAGCGATTCAATACTACCTATTGAAAGCTTCTGTCGGTTTGGCAAAAGAAAAAGGTGCATGTCCGTTGTTCAACGAAACAACGTACTCGAAAGGCATTCTTCCAATCGACAGCTACAAGCGTGATTTGGATAACGTGTGTGAAGAACCGCTTCACTACGATTGGGAAACATTGCGTGGCGAAATCGTTGAACACGGTCTGCGTAACTCAACCCTATCTGCCCTGATGCCTTCGGAAACCTCTTCACAGATTTCGAATGCGACAAACGGCATTGAGCCACCACGTGGTTTCGTTTCTGTTAAAGCATCGAAAGACGGCATCTTGAAGCAAGTTGTGCCTGAGTATGACAAGTACAAAGAAAACTACGAGTTGCTTTGGAACATCGAATCGAACGACGGCTACTTGCAGTTGGTTGGCATCATGCAGAAATTTATCGACCAAGCGATTTCTGCCAACACCAACTATGACCCAAGCAAACAAGTTGGTGGTAAGACACCAATGAAACTGCTTCTCAAAGATTTGCTAACGGCTTACAAACTGGGCGTGAAAACCCTGTATTATCACAACACACGTGATGGTGCAGACGATGCTCAACAAGATTTGGCAGCACAAGATGATGATTGTGCAGGCGGCGCTTGTAAGATCTAAGACTACATTCGGGAGGGAGCGATAGCTCCCTCTTTAAGGTTTAATTCGAAACGGTATATTTACGGTAATGGCTTACAGTACTTTTTCTAAAGAAAACAACAATGCGCTCAAAGAACCGATGTTTTTTGGCCAGCCAGTTAATGTTGCTCGCTACGACCAACAAAAGTACGAAATCTTCGAACGCTTGATTGAGAAGCAACTGAGTTTCTTCTGGCGTCCAGAAGAAGTGGACGTGTCTGGCGACCGTATCGATTACAACAAGCTGCCTGAACACGAGAAGCATATCTTCATCAGCAACTTGAAGTATCAAACGCTATTAGATTCCATCCAAGGCCGCAGCCCGAACGTAGCGCTGCTTCCGCTGGTTTCTATCCCTGAGCTGGAAACTTGGATTGAGACTTGGTCGTTTTCTGAAACGATCCACTCTCGCTCATACACTCACATTATCCGAAACATCGTGAACAACCCTGCGTTGGTCTTCGATGACATCGTCGATAACGAGCACATCATCAAGCGTGCTGGCGACATTGCTAAGTACTACGATGATTTGATTCAAGCCACCAGCGACTATCACCGTTTAGGTGAAGGTGAGCACACCATCAATGGCGAAACCGTTGTCGTTTCTCTTCGTGAATTGAAGAAGAAACTGTATGTGTGCCTGATGTCGGTGAACGCACTAGAAGCCATTCGCTTCTACGTGAGCTTTGCATGTTCATTTGCGTTCGCTGAACGTGAATTGATGGAAGGCAACGCAAAAATCATCAAACTGATTGCGCGTGATGAAGCACTGCACCTGACCAGCACACAACACATGCTAAACATTCTGCGTAGCGGCGAAGACGATCCTGAAATGGCGGTCATCGCGAAAGAGTGTGAGCAAGAGTGTTTTGAGCTGTTCAAAGCGGCGGCGGAGCAAGAAAAAGAGTGGGCAGAATACCTGTTCAAAGACGGCTCAATGATTGGTTTGAACAAAGACATTCTTTGTCAGTACGTGGAATACATTTCTAACCTGCGCATGTCTGCGGTGGGTCTGAAACCTGCGTATGCGAACGCCTCTCAAAACCCGATTCCTTGGATCAATGCATGGCTGTCTTCTGACAACGTTCAGGTCGCGCCACAAGAAGCAGAAATCAGTTCATACCTTGTTGGCCAAATTGATAACGACATGAACATCGATGATTTGGGTGACTTCGAACTATGAGTCAAATCACTATCAAAGTGAATGGCGAAATGCTGGTGGGGAATACTCATCAGCCTCTGCTCGAACAACTCGAGCAATCAGGACTTCAGCCTGAATTCCAATGCCGTAACGGTGTGTGTGGTGCTTGCCGCTGCAAACTCGATAAAGGCACAGTCTCACAGCAAGATGCGATGGCGTATGTTGCCGCGGGGGAAATATTGACCTGCGCTTCCGTGCCTTCTGGCAACGTAGAGCTGGAATTCGACTATCAGCTTTCCTTTGTAGCAAAAAAAGCCGCGAACCTCTGACTCGGTCTCGCGGCGCTTTTTTGTTGCGTCTCTTTATCCAGTTCCACTGTCCAAAAGATGCGTAGCGTGAATGCTAAACGTCTGACGCCACCATGCTGACGGGCAACTCTGCACTCAGTCCAGACTTGTTCGTAAAAATACGAGAAAAGCGCGAAAGTGACGCCACTTTGACTGACGCAAATCGCTCCCACTTGCTCGCATCCGCCATCAGCCAACACGCTCTGGCATTCGCGATAATCGCCTTTGAAACATCCGCCTCTTGGGTTTCATGTTCCATCGCAACCTGCGTTGACGATATCGAGCCACACCCAACAATGCCAATGTCCGCCTCAAATGCATCGAAAAATTGCACAGCGCTCGAGCCCACAACGTCCTGGTGATCGCTTCTCACAAGACCACCTGTAATGAGCACTTCAACACCGGGCGCATTTTCTAAAATTCGTAGAACCTGAAGGTTGTTTGTCACCACCCTTAACTGCTTCATACCAGACAAGTACTGCGCCACATAGCTTGCAGACGTTCCGATACCAATGAATACCGTTGCCCCATCAGGTATTTCAGACGCCACACGATGTGCCAACGCCTTTTTCACACCAGATTCAAGATCGTAACGAAATTGGTATGTTGTATTGGTCAGCACCGCTGGCAAACTCACACCGCCGTGAACACGCCGAGCAAGCCCCTTTTCAGACAGAGCATTAACGTCACGACGCACCGTTTGCGTTGTGATCGAAAACATCTCTGCAAGCTCCTCAACCTGAACGTTGCCATTGCGATGAATATAATCAAGGATCTGACGTTGGCGGTCGGTTACTTCCATTATTTACTCTACTTAAGGTTATACCCAAACAACCTGAAGATGCAGGATTCAGCGAGGTTTACTGACGTTATGATCTAGGCGTCCCTTTGCCGATGTAGTGATCTCCATCAAAAAGGGATAACACCGAGCATGGCGTCAGTAAACTCGCCCGAAGGGAGGCCCTCAGTGCGTCCACTTCATCGTTAAATTCCTGTGAAATAGAATGACTATTCCTACAAGAATTTGCCTTGAACTGAACGCACTGATGGCCTCTGACATCGAGCATCTTCAGGTTGTTTGGGTATAAACAGCGTTGGGTCATCCGTGATGATATTATCTACCCCCATCGCAATGAACGCATCCGCTTTCTCACTCTCGTTCAACGTCCAAATGTTCAATATGTACCCTTTACCTTTGATCTCTTTTGCCAGTTCTGGCGTCAGCATACGATGATCAACATGTACGCTGTAGAGCCCAACATCATCAAATGCATGCAGATCGCTGATGTTGCGCTTATCGGCAATAAACCCAAATCGACACTGCGGTATCGCTGCTTTACAACGCAGTAGCGCGTCTTTAGAGAAACTGCTGATTAACAGCTTTTCAGCAGGAAACGCCGAGGAGGCCAACACCGCCGACACCGCATCAACCAGTGGCGCTACCTGAGCATCACGGTAAACTTTGATCTCTAGGTTGATGCTCATGCCCTCATCGACACAAAAAGACAAGGTTTCCTCTAGCGTTGGAACACTCTCGTTGGTGTGTGCTTTATCGAACCAACTTCCCGCATCCAAGTTTTTCAGCGCAGAGACATTAAATGCGCCTAACTTCCCTTCTCCATCCGTGCAGCGATCAACGGTGTCATCATGGAAAATAACAGGCACCCCATCAGCACTGAGTTGTGTGTCAATTTCAACCCAATTAAGCCCACACTCAGCCGCTTTGCGGATGCCAGACAGCGTATTTTCCGGTGCTAATGCCGCTACGCCTCTATGTCCAATGATCATTTCCTTTCCCATTCATGTTCATATGAAAACCAAACTGCCTTGTTGAGCATAATAGCGATCTGAACATTCTAAAAATAGGGATTTCAGTGCATGAGTCACATTCAATTTGGCTTTGTTAAGATGATCACAGCGTTCGTATGAACATTTAGATGTTCATTTGAAACTATTTCCAATTGCTATATCTTGCGTTAGAGATCGTCATATCTTCTCGAGGCATATCACATTTTCATGCTTGGTTAAGGTAAAAACGGACTTTCTAAAAATAAGAAGGGAATGAACAATATGAAAAAATTACTACTTGGTACCGTGCTTTCTGCCTCAACGTTATTCGGATTTGGCATGGCATCAACTGCTGCTATCGCAAGCGATAACGACCCTGTAAAAATCAATATGAGCCTTGTCTTCACCCAAAACGAACTGCTCACGCAAGAGCTGATCAAAGTGGCTGACAAGATCAAAGAACGCACTGATGGCGGCGTAAATATCAAGGTATTCCCTGGTGGGCAATTACCCGTTTACAAAGATAACCTTGAACAGGTTGTGAATGGTGCAAACTGGATTGCGGTTGAAGATTTAAGCTACCTTGGCGATTACGTACCAGATTTCGCAGCACTTGCGGGTCCTATGCTTTATACCTCGTACGATGAATACCTCGCCATGATGGACTCTGACTACGTTGCTAACCTCACAGAGCAAGTTGAGAAGAAAGGCATCAAGGTACTGAGCGCCGATTACATCTTTGGCTTCCGCCATATGATCACAAACAAAGAGATCAAAACGCCAGAAGACATGAAAGGCATGCGCATTCGTGTTCCAGGCAGCCAGCTGTTTATTAACACCCTCTCTTCGATGGGCGCATCACCGGCGGCACTTCCTTTCCCAGAAACATACGCAGGCGTTCAGCAAGGCGTTGTTGACGGTTTAGAAGGTTCAATTCTGACCATGTATTCGACCAAGATTTACGAAGTGGCGAAAAACATGTCTAAGACAGGTCACTTCCTAGGCACAGTGGGTCTGTACATTTCACCAAGCGTTTGGGACAAGCTTTCTGATGAGCAACAAAAAATCGTCATGGAAGAAATCAACGCAGGTGCAAAATCTAACACTGCCTCTTTGGTGAAGCTTGATGCCGAGTATGAGCAAAAGCTGAAAGAACAAGGCGTGACGTTCAACGAAGTCGACACCGCTGCGTTCAATGCACTCACGGCTGACGTATACAACCAGTTCCCATCTTGGAGCGAAGGTGTACACGGCACAATCAATGCTGAACTAGAAAAAATCCGCGCAGCCAAGTAACCGCCTCATCTTTGCCCCGGCACCACGCTGGGGCAAATTTCATCTGCCTCACCGTCCTGGAGTTACAATGCGGCTTTTAGCTAACTTAGAAGAAATTTTAGCGTCGATAGCCATTTCCGTCACTGTCGTGGTCGTCATCGTGAATGTGTTTCTTCGCTACTGCCTTGGGTTTGTCGTGCCTTGGAGTGAAGAGCTGTCGGTCATCTGTTTTACATGGTCCGTCTACTTCGGTATCAGTTCTTGCTACAAACACAAACTACACATGGGCGTCGATGTCATCATGAGTTTCATTCCTCAAAATGGACAGCGTTATTTCAGACTGCTTATTTCGCTTTTCCTTTTGGCATTGAACGTCACAATGGCCTACCTCAGCGTCAACTACACCATGCTTTCGACGAAAGTCACCCCCGTCATGGGGATGTCATATTTCCCAATCAACAGCGTGTTGGTTATCTGCTTTTCTTTGATGGCAATTCATACCATCAGATTCATCATTGATGATTTAAAGCCGTCAGATAGCAACACGTTAAATGAAACACAATAGGTGATCGCTGTGGATATCTATATACCTATTATTCTGCTCTTCATACTGTTCCTGCTTAACATACCGATTGCCTTTTCGTTGATCGCTTCATCGATGTATTACTTCCTGTTTATCAACGACTCAATCCCTGTCAGCTTGGTGATGCAGCGGTTTATTTCTACCGTTTCTTCGTTCCCTCTTCTTGCTATCCCTTTCTTCATCATGGTTGGCTCAATCATGAACTACGCGGGAATAAGCCGAAACTTGCTGGCATTTGCGGATTCACTGATAGGACATCGGGTGGGTGGTTTAGCGCACGTCAATGTATTGCTCAGTACCTTGATGGGCGGCATTTCAGGCTCCGCGAACGCAGACGCCGCGATGCAATCAAAAATCCTCGCCCCAGAGATGACGAAACGTGGTTATGACCTGCCGTTTACTGCAGCCGTTACCGCCGCGTCGTCTAGCATCAGTCCTGTTATTCCGCCGGGTATCAATCTCATCATCTTCGCATTGTTGGCCAATGTTTCCGTGCACTCCATGTTTATCGCTGGGTATGTCCCTGCGTTTATGATGGCTGCGTCTTTGATGATCACGATTGCATTTATCTCGAAAAAGCGGAAGTACAAACCCTCTCGTGTCCATCCCGCATCCGGCAGAGAAAGGCTGAGCTATTTTGGCAAAGCCGTGCCTGCGCTGCTCATTCCGTTTGGTATTATTCTGGGTATGCGATTTGGTCTGTTCACGCCAACAGAAGCAGGCGCAATTGCGGTGTTGCTGTGTTCCGTCATTGGCTTTGCGATCTATCGAGAATTGAAGATCCATCACTTTGCCGCGATATTACGTGAGACCATTCAAGGCACGAGCAGCGTGATGTTTATCATCATCGGGGCGATGGTGTTTGGCTACTACATGACGCTGGAACAGATTCCACAGAACGTGGCGTCCATGCTCATTAGCCTGACCGACGACAAGAACGTACTCCTGCTCATCATCAACATACTGCTGATTGTGGTGGGTATGTTTATTGAGGGTGGCGCGGCGATGATTATCTTAACGCCTCTGCTGCTGCCTGCAGTATTAAACCTGGGCGTAAACCCGGTTCACTTCGGTATCATCATTATCGTGAACATCATGATTGGGGGCGTGACGCCGCCATTTGGTTCCATGATGTTTACCGTCTGTTCGATATTGAAGGTAAGGATGGTCGACTTTGTCCGTGAAGCCGCTCCCTTGCTCGCGGCACTGTTCACTGTCTTAATGATTTTGACCTACTTCGAAGGCTTGGTGATGTTCTTACCGAACCTCTTTAAGTAATCAGATGAAATCCGCAAAGCGCGCCTTCCAAAGGCGCGCTTTTTTCTTGCATCAATCCCTCATTTTCGAAAAGGAAGGCTAACCTTACTCCTCACTTCAAACTGTTTGAAAGCAAAGATTAAAACCTTCACACACCGCCGTTTCTCTCCCCCAATGAGGGTTGTTGCTAAAACAAAGGACATCCGTCACGGTATTTTTTGACTATACCTATCTGTGCTTAAACCGCTTGTATCTACCTTATACACAAGCATCTCTTCAAGGGTTTACCGAGACACCTAATAATAAGCACATTAAGGAGCACCAAAGATGGGACTGCACTACGGGAAAGAAAAAGGCGATAACTGCGAAGACCTCTACGAAGAAGTCCTCTCTCGCAAACAGCTACCTAAGTTCTCACTCCCCGAAGAAAGCCAGCCCGCAGATCTTGTCGCACAATTATTGAAAGATGAGCTTCTGATGGATGGTAATGCACGCCAAAATCTCGCGACGTTTTGCTCGACATGGATGGAGCCCAGTGTTCACGAAATCATGGATGTTTGTATCGATAAAAACATGATCGATAAAGACGAATATCCTCAAACTGCCGAAATTGAATCACGTTGCGTACACATTCTTGCCAAGCTTTGGAATAGCCAAGAAAGCGAAACGACAGTAGGTTGCTCAACCACAGGTTCCTCTGAAGCCGCCATGTTGGGTGGCCTTGCAATGAAATGGCGCTGGCGCAAAAAACGCGAAGCACAAGGGCTCGCCACCGACAAACCCAATATTGTGTGTGGCCCTGTGCAGATATGCTGGCACAAGTTTGCCCGCTACTTTGATGTTGAAATGCGAGAAATCCCACTCGATGGCGACGAAGTCTGCATGAACCCAGACAAGCTTGCAGAGTATGTCGATGAAAATACCATTGGCGTTGTGCCGACGCTTGGCGTGACCTATACCTGTGTGTTTGAACCTGTAGAAGTGATCTCGCAAAAACTCGATGAACTGCACGCCGAGAAAAGCATTGATGTACCCATTCATGTTGATGGCGCATCCGGTGGGTTCATTGCCCCATTCGTTAACCCCGAGTTGAAGTGGGATTTTAGGCTACCTCGTGTTGTCTCTATCAATAGCTCTGGCCACAAATACGGCCTCGCCCCACTCGGTGTGGGCTGGGTGGTATGGCGAGATGCTGCACACCTTCCTGAAGAGCTCGTCTTTGATGTCGATTATTTAGGCGGGCACATGCCAACATTTGCGCTGAACTTTTCACGCCCCGGCGGGCAAATCGTGGCGCAATACTACAACTTCCTGCACCTCGGCTTTAATGGCTATAAGGGCATTCAAGAAGCCTGCCTGAGCACGGCACAATGGCTGGCCGATGAAATCGCCAAAATCGGTCCTTTCGACCTGTTCTACGATGGTCGAGGTGGCCTCCCTGCACTGAGCTACAGCCTAAAAGAGGGCGACTGGGGCTTTACACTCTATGACCTCTCTGACCGGATGCGCATGCGGGGCTGGCAGATTGCTTCCTACCCTCTTCCCGGTAACCGACAAGATACCGTAATTCAACGCATCATGATCCGGCACGGCGTAAGCCTCGATATGGCTTCGCTCATGCTCGAAGATCTGAAGCGATGCGTCGAGTACTTCCAGCAGTACCCACAAGTGCATTCCGGGGCGACATCCACGTTCCATCATGGATAGCGTCTTCGTGTAATCGCCCTGAACTGGCTCATTTAACTCGCTCAGTTCAACAACAGACAACCGTTAATAAACACACTCTTATTTGATCAATGCTGACCCTCGACAAGATGGTCAGCATGATTGAAGGACGACGCGTATGAACAAGAAAGCCCACTCTACTGCGAATGTAAAACAAGCAGGCAAAATCAGTGTTTTCACCTTCGCCATCATGAACATCGTGGCTGTCGTAAGTCTTCGTGGTTTACCGGCAGAAGCCGAGTATGGCCTCAGTTCTGTTTTCTACTATGTGTTTGCGGCCGCATTCTTCTTAGTCCCGGTTTCCTTAGTGGCGGCAGAACTCGCTACAGGCTGGCCAGAAAAAGGCGGTATCTTTAGATGGGTTGGCGAAGCCTTTGGCCCCCGTTTAGCGTTTATGGCGATGTTTTTGCTCTTTGTGCAGGTGTGTGTGTGGTTTCCGACCGCCCTCACCTTTGGCGCCGTTTCGCTGGCGTTTATTGGACCCGATCAAACCTTTGATGCGGCCTTATCCCAGAACAAGTTCTTTGTTCTTGCCATCGTGTTGGCCATCTATTGGTTCGCGACGTTTGTTGCCTTCAAAGGTGTATCCGCCTTTACCCTACTGTCGAAATGGGGCGGCATCATTGGGACCATTATCCCCGCCATCATTCTGATCATCTTGGGTTTTGCGTTTTACCTTAGTGGCGCAAAGATCCAAATCGATCTCTCATGGTCTGAGCTGATCCCTGATTTCTCCAATTTCAATAATGTGGTGCTCGCAGCCAGTATTTTCCTCTTCTATGCGGGCATGGAAATGAATGCCATTCACGTGAAAGATCTCGATAATCCCACGCGCTCATACCCGCTTGCCATTGGCATGGCAGCATTGGGCACGGTGGTAATCTTCATCATGGGCACGCTGGCCATTGCATTTGTTATTCCAAGCACTGAAATCAATCTCACCCAGAGTTTGCTGGTGGCCTATTTTGACATGTTCCATTGGGCGGGCTTGGGCTTCCTTGCCCCCGTCATGGCAATTTGCTTAGCCATTGGCGTGCTCGCGGGTATTGTCACTTGGGTTGCAGGCCCTTCAACAGGGTTGCTAGAAGTCGCGAAGGCTGGCTACATGCCACGCTTTTGGCAGCACACCAACAAGAACGGCATGGCGACGCACATTCTGTTAGTGCAAGGCATCATTGTGAGCTTCCTTGCCGTCACCTTTGTGGTATTGCCATCAGTAGAAGCGGCCTACCAGATTCTAAGCCAGCTCGCCGCAGTGATTTACCTTACGCTCTATATGCTGATGTTCTCGTCAGCCATTTACCTAAGATTCAGCCAACCCAATCGTCCTCGCCCTTATCATGTGCCGGGCGGTAAGAAAGGCCTGTATATTGTCGCGGGCGTCGGCTTTACAGCGTCGCTGACCGCGTTCGCGTTTAGTTTTATTCCGCCGAGCCAAATTGCCGTCGGCAGCCCGACGGTGTTCATGTCGATACTGATTGGTTTGAGTGCGCTATTCATCGCGATACCTTTGGTGATTTACGCCATTCGCAAACCCCATTGGCGCGATGAAAATTCAGACTTTGCACCTTTCACTTGGCAAATTGAAGACGTACATCCTGGGCTGCAAAACCACTCCGATTTGCACACCGACTCGGTGACCGCGAGCCACAAAGAACGCCAAGGAGCACAGTCATGAACGTGCTTCCTTCTGCCACAGAGCTTCAAGCACTCGTGGATAAAACATTCGCGCTCTACCACGCTTTACCCGGTGGTGAAAACGCGAGTTATATTCCTTACTTAGATTCGGTGCCGTCACGGCTTGCTGCGCTGGTTATCGTCACCGCAGACGGTGATATCTATAAAGCTGGAGACAGTGACTATGGCTTTGCCATCGAATCCATTTCGAAAGTCGCCACACTGTCTTTGTTGATGGAGGATGTTGGCCCAGAGACAGTCAGAGAGAAAATCGGCGCAGAACCCACAGGCCTGCCATTCAATTCCGTGCTGGCCTTGTGTGAACACCAAGACAAGCCGCTGTCTCCGCTTGTTAACGCCGGAGCTATGGCGAGCGTAAGTTTGTTGAATGCCACATCCGGCGAAGAACGTTGGTCGCGGATCCTTGATATACAGCGTCGAATGACAGCAGGCAACGTGGTGCTTTCCGATGCCATTAATGAATCGGAGCAAACCACCAATTTTCATAATCGTGGCATTGCTTGGCTGTTGTATGCGGCCGGAAATTGCTTCTGCGATCCGATGGAAGCCTGCGAGGTTTATACCCGACAATGCTCAACCTTGGTGACCTGTAAAGATCTCGCCGCAATGAGCGCAACACTGGCCAACCACGGCAAAAACCCGCTTTCTGGTGAGCAGGTGCTTACCCCAGAAAATATCCCGCATATTCTGGCGGAGATGACCATGGAAGGGCTTTATGATTATTCAGGCGATTGGGCATTTGAAGTTGGGTTACCGGGGAAAAGTGGTGTGGGCGGTGGCTTACTCGCCGTCTGTCCGGGCAAACTTGGCATTGCCGCCTTTTCGCCACCTCTCGATGAGTCGGGGAACAGTGTCCGCGCCCAACGCATGATTGCAGAAGTAGCAAAGGCACTGGATCTCAATATTTACGCGGCGTGATTATTTCTCGTCACAGGAAAGAGCATTGAGAATCGCCATGCTAACAAACGAAAAAGTGAGGCAGTAAGCCTCACTTTTTTATGCGTATCCATTTCTATGTCGAACCATTACTGTGCGTCAGCTGGCTCATCCTCTGCGGGAATAAACAGCGATTCAAGTGTGATCAGAGAGCTGATCTCGCCAAACACCTCTTTACCCTGCAAGTAACGGCGTAACATATCCATTAGCATGGTTGAGGCATAGCAGCGAAAATCTTCATGGGTGAGTGAACGGCGGGTTTTGACGATCATTCCCCAATCCCCTTCGACGCTTGACAATCCCAGCGCCACTTCCCCGTTCTCTGCATTTCCACAAGCAAGGCCAAAGTGTGCACCTGCATTTTCACGAGAAGCGGTCGCCATTGCTAATACTGCCGCGAGCGGGTTGTAGTCGCCATCCGCGTTCAGCGCATTTTCGTTCAGTACCCATCCTTGCACCAAGGCATCCTTGGTCATCGCAGATTGGTTAAACCAATTTGAGAGATACCCGCCGGTGAATTTTTCTGCCACGGCCACGGTTTGACCACTCTGAGCCAGTAATCCGCCAACGGACTCCAACATAGGCACGCCATCACCGACCATGTGATCCGCCAAAATCTTTCGGATCGCATCCGTGATTAACGAAATGTCAGAGTGCTGGCGAGGAGAAAAGAGTTTTACCTCAATGAACGGCAAGGCAGAGCGGTAGCCAATCTCAAACAGATCAGGCAGCTCGAGCGGCTCGAGTCTGTCGTTCAATAACGATTCAGAAAGCCCGAACGTATAGAGGCGCTGAATTTCTAGCTTGAGGTTGTTCGGGAACTGCGTTTGCAGGTAGGGCAGAATTTCATTATCAAACATTTGCTTGAATTCGCTCGGCACGCCCGGCGTAAAGAAGAACAAGCAATCATTTAGCGTGGCCACGAACCCACACGCACTGCCAACGGGATTGTCGATGAGTTCCGCACCTTCGGGCAACATCGCTTGTTTGATGTTGCTCTTGGGCATTGTTTTGCCGTTTTTCTCAAAGCGGGCTTTCATTTCAGAAAGCCAATGCGCATTAAGTTCAACATCCACATTCATCGCCATCGCCATGGCTTCCGTGGTGAGATCGTCCGTTGTCGGACCAAGCCCACCATTCACGATCACGATGTCTGAAACTTGGCTACAACGCACCAATTCAATCGCAAGTTCATCTAACGAATCACCCACAGTGACGCGGCGATGCATGGCAAAGCCTTCTTCAAAGCAACGTCTTGAAAGCCATGCAGCATTGGTATCAGTGATATCTCCATGAAGCACTTCTTCTCCCGTGCTTAACATGGCAACCCGAAGCTTACTCTGACCCACCGCTATCTCCTTGTGTGCGTTCAACTTATTTCATTATGCCCAGAAGCTGACCTACACCGCAACTCGCATAAATGTACATTTAAAATTACACCATGTGTTTTATATCTGTTACACTCTTTCGCAATCTGAAACCTGCAGCGCAGGACAGACTCAGAAAGCATAGTGTTTAATTGACCTCGCACTGTTCAGCTCGTCACCCAACCCACTATGTAAACTTAATATTACACCTATTGAAGTCGACATTATGCGCAGTAAATTAGTCGGAAGTACCCTCATTATCGCTGGCACGACCATTGGTGCTGGCATGCTCGCCCTCCCTCTTGCATCCGCAGGGCTAGGATTCATTCAGTCTTCTCTCATTATGGTCGCTATGTGGCTACTCATGAGCTACACAGCCCTACTTATGTTAGAAATCCACCAGCACGCACACGAAGGTGCCACGCTCAACAGTCTGGCGCGACAATTTCTGGGTCGTAAAGGCCAAACCCTCGCGACCTTTGCGACCTTATTTCTCTTGTATGCGCTTTGCGCTGCCTACATTGCAGGCGGTGGAAGCCAGTTGAACGCCAAGCTCATTGCTTTTACAAACGGCGCATTGCCAGATTCAATGGGTACTTTCTTGTTTACCTTTATCATCGCTGGCGCGGTCATGCTTGGCACACACAAAGTAGACTTGATTAACCGATGCTTGTTTCTGCTCAAGATTGTGCTGCTTTGCGTTTCACTGGGGCTCCTTACCCCGCACGTTTCCATGTTGCATCTCACCGAAATGCCTATCGACCAAGGCCTTGCCATTGCCGCCATTCCAGTGATGTTCACTTCGTTTGGCTTTCACGGCAGCATTCCTTCGGTCGTGGCTTACACGGGTTTAAACATTCGCACCTTGCGAAAAGTCATGCTGTTTGGTTCCTCACTTCCGCTCATTATTTACGTGTTATGGCAAGGCGTCAGCTTTGGTGTTTTGAGCCAGAACGCCCTGCTCAACAACGACCAACTGCCTGAATTTATTCGTGCAATGAGCCAAGTAGTGACTTCTCCCTACATTACCTCAGTCATTTCGTTGTTCGCAGATCTTGCACTCGCCACATCGTTTTTAGGTGTCAGTCTTGGTTTGTTTGATTTTCTGTCTGATGCGTTAAAGCGAGAGAACACCGTAAGTGGTCGTTTACAAACAGGTTTAATGACCTTCGTTCCACCAATGCTCATTGCTTTGTTCTATCCGCAAGGGTTCGTTGCCGCTTTGGGGTATGCTGCCATCGCACTTGTTCTGCTTGCCGTTGTACTTCCCGTTTTAATGGCACTTAAGGTCCGCCAAGCAGAATTAAACCGCGACAAGTATCAAGTTTTTGGTGGAAATATTGGCCTATCACTTGCTATGATTGGCGGCTTTACTGTGGTTGCATCACAATTGGTACTTAGTATTAATTGAGAGAAAACGCCCCTAGCGGTGTCTTGAGCAAGGATGTTTCGCGTAGCACTCGCTTAGTTAACGCTTTCATGACCTAAATTTTCGCTGCCAAGCCTATCCCTCTTCGAGAGGCCCTTAGGTTTGGCATTTTGTTGTGTGGGAGATCCTACGTGCGCTATTGCTCAACCGTGGCTGCGGCCGCTTTACTTTGTGCTCAATCCGCTTTTGCTTTTGACTCAACGACCATCAATTTTGAACAGCAAGCTAGCGTTTACGCTAACAGCTATGGTTTTGCTCCTGCATCGCTGAGCGAGCAACCTTTGGAATCTGCGGATACACTAGGCTTCCACGATCAACCAAGACATGCATTGCCTAAATACCTGTCAACAGCACCCGAAAAAGACTGGGACTACTTGATGGGCCAAACCTACACCATTCTCGGTTTGAGTGTTGCCACTGTAGGTATGATGACCTTGCTGCCAGAAAGCGTGACTAACTGGACGGCGGAAGACCGTGATTTCAGCAACTTGGCAAGCAAATGGTGGGACAACGTTTCTGAAGGCCCTGTTTGGGATAAAGATGATCACTACCTCAACTATGTGATGCACCCATACTTCGGTGGTGTTTACTACACCGCGGCACGTCACTCAGGCTTCAACGAGTGGGAATCATTCGTTTACTCTTTCACCATGTCCACGTTTTTCTGGGAATACGGTGTAGAGTCCTTCGCAGAAGTACCGTCTATCCAAGACATTATCGTGACACCTCTCTTTGGTGCGGCTGTGGGTGAGTGGATGTACCTGACTGAGCAAGACATCGTTGCCGATGGTGGCGAGGTACTTGGTTCAGACACACTTGGCGGTGTGAGCCTGTTCTTCTTGAACCCAGTGGGACATATTCACCACTGGATCACCGGCGTGTGGCAAGGCGATACGGAAGTGAACATGAACTACAACCCTTGGTTTGATAACCAAGACGCCGCCCAGTTCGCACTAGATGCTGGCGCACCGTATGACCACCAGTTCATCGGTATGCAGGTTAGCCTGAAGTTCTAATTCAACGCGTTACCAAAACAGCGTGTTGAAAAAATGAAAAAGCCGACATCATGTCGGCTTTTTTGATCTTGTTGTCTCTCATAGGAAGAGAAAATAAGTGGGGTTTAACCCCTTACGCGGAAATGCCGCGAATCAATGTCGTGATCCCCGCAAACGAACACAGCACCAAGAGCCCATACCTCACCCACTCAGCGCGAATGTGCGGCGCAATGCGAAACGCCACCCAAGAAGATGCGAACACGATCGGTAAAGACATCAGGCTCACCTTCACATGCCAAAGATTGAAATACCCTGTCATCGCAAGAACCACCAAAGAAATCACGCAGCTGAACACAAAGTAACCCGCAAGGTTTGCACGCATCATTGCCACGTCCATTTTCTGTAGAACCAGCGCCATTGGTGGTCCGCCAATGCTGGTGGTGGTGCCCATGACTGCCGCCGTGAACCCTGCCCAAAACATGTTCTTGTTATTCGGTTCGACAGAAAACTTGAACACGCTCGCCAAGACGGCAAATAGCACTGCCACACCCATCGCGATTTCAAGCACATTCAAAGAGAGGTAAATCAGCATTACACCCGCGACGAATGTGCCGGGAATACGCCCAACAAACGCCCAACCCAACCCCTTTAGCGAAATTTGTCGGCGGTATTGCCACGTATTAATCGCGGCAAGGCACAAAGTCACCATGGTCACGGCACTCGGAACCAGCGACGGCTCTATCATCATGACAATAGGCGCTGCAACAATGGCTAACCCGAAGCCAATCAAGCTTTGCACAAAGGCGCCTGCACCCAACGCGAGCATGACAAGCAGGGTTTGTTCGACAGTCATTTCCATCAGTGATTTCTTTCCATCACAGTCATCATCTCAATTAAAAAAACCTAACGCCGATCACCTATCGTTGGATTCGCGTCGCGTGTATGAGTAAATTTCTCGGTGTCAGTGCACGTTCACAAAACGTTGAAACATCCACATCAAAGCCGTTATCGGTGAGATACAGTGCACGATCTAACACCAGCCACATTTCCAGTGGACGACGGAACAGAGTGCGGAGCGTTTCCATTTTCTCTACCAATAGAAAACGCGCTTCACCGAGCGCCTGGTATGCCGCAAAGTCGGTATCAGAAGGGATCACGATCCCTTTTTGTTCTGCCGCCCAATAACAAAAGGCTTCAAACCCCTCGTTCAACAGCGATTTTTGTACGTT
The DNA here is from genome assembly GCF_004120195.1 of Enterovibrio baiacu. Lineage (GTDB taxonomy): Bacteria > Pseudomonadota > Gammaproteobacteria > Enterobacterales > Vibrionaceae > Enterovibrio > Enterovibrio baiacui. The sequence continues at coordinate 370,110 of NZ_SCHN01000006.1, forward strand.
TGGCACAGGCAAGTAAGCCGTGCTCCCCGTCATCTCGCGCTGCAAAGAATCAAACCCCAATCGGAACGTCACTTCGACATAGCGCTTATTTTGTACTGTTTGACCCGCCGTCACCGTCTCTTGCAGCGGCAGTTTTAAATCATGTTTACTCAAAGACAACTTGGAACTTTTCGCCAACGTAGAAAGCGGCTGATAACGTTTATCTTGAATAAGGTGATAACAACAGGGTGACACAGTGACTGTCGAGGGGCCCGAGAGGTGCTCTGCAGCCACGCTGTGCTTCAACAAGGTCACGTGCAAGTCACCACACGCGTGCAACGCCACAGCATGGTCACAGTCGTCAACCAGTCGCTGGCTTTCAGCCGCAAATGCATCGCCTTGGACAAACTGCATGGATAAATCGTGCTTTTCCGCGTATTGCTGACCGTCACGGCATAGTGCCTCTTGCCATTCCAAACTGGTGACGTTGGATTCACGCGAAACAGACAAAACGCGGCCCAAATACCCTTTCCCCGCACACCATTCCAGCCAATGTTTTCCATTCGCTTTCGGCATGGATGCGTTGAAGGCTGCGATTTGAGACCACTTGCGACCAGGAATACCGGTCGACCAATGAGGATCACAATACAGGTCCGCATGGTGGCTTTCTTTGACGTGGCATAGCTCAAGCAAAGATTCAGTGTCAGGCAACCATTGCTTAACGATGGCAGTCAGTTGTGCTGGTGACGCTTTTAAGGACGCGAGAGATGCGACGGTTTGCTCATCCAACCAATCACAAAGCTCGGGATACGCATTTCGCCAAGGCAGATCGGCAAAATCAAACGGCATTCCTTGCCAAAAAGGACGGTGTCGTTCCAACGCACGATCCAGTGCGAGAAAACGTTCTGTAAGAGAAAAAGAGGGATGAGGCAAAGCTAACTCCAATCGCCAACAAATATGGGGCAAAAAACCACGTCAGTTGGCGCAAGTATAACCTTCAATCCTTGGATTCTATGCGGTCTATCAGAACTTTTTATCTTACGGGAAGCTCGATATCCGCAAACAGCTTTTCGATGTCATGCCCGTCTTTGAGCGTCATGGCGTGATCGACGCGTTCGCGGGTCAGATGTGGCGCAAAGCGCTCGATGAAATCATACATATAACTTCGTAGTGCCGTGCCGCGGCGGAAGCCGATGCGCGTCGTGCTCGCATCAAAAATATGGCTGGCATCAATGGCCACCAAATCGTTATCTAACTCTTTGTCGTATGCCATGGTCGCCATCACGCCAATGCCGACACCTAACCGGACGTAGGTTTTAATCACGTCAGCATCCGTGGCGGTGAAGACAATTTTCGGTTTGAGCTTTGCGCGTTCAAACGCGGAGTCCAGGCTCGATCTGCCCGTAAAGCCAAACACATACGTCACCAGCGAATAACGCGCAATGTCATGAATGGAAATGGTGGTTCTGTTCGCCAGCGGATGATCTTTGCGCACAATCAGAGAGCGAGTCCAGTGATAGCAAGGCAGCATCACCAAATCGTCGTAAAGGTGTGACGCTTCGGTGGCGATCGCAAATTCAGATGTCCCTTTTAGAACGAAGTCTGCAATTTGGCTTGGCGCGCCTTGGTGCATGTGCAAAGACACTTTCGGGTAGCGCTGCACAAACGCTGAAATCACGGTTGGCAGCGCATAGCGTGCTTGGGTATGCGTGGTCGCGATGTTCAGCTGCCCCATTTCTGGATTGGTGTATTCAAGCGCAACGGACTTAATGCTATTCACGCGAGACAAGATATCGCGTGAAATATCGACAATTTGCTCCCCCGCTGGCGTTAGCTTGGTAAGGTGCTTACCGCTACGACCGAAAATCTTAACGCCCAACTCGTCTTCCAGCGCGCGAATTTGCTTACTGATACCCGGCTGAGACGTGAAAAGATTTTCCGCAGTGGAAGACACATTCAGATCGTTATTCACGACTTCAACGATGTATTTTAGTTGTTGTAATTTCATAGAAAACGCAGGAAAACAAAGGGACAGGTAAATTTATATCGCCTTCCACTCAAAGAAAGTAGCTTTCGTGCCGATAACCGCCACATAGCGCTCAGAAATTGTTAAGGCTTTCTTTTCTTTAGTGTGATGATGAAACTTTTTACCCTTAGTTAAAGCAATGAAAAAGCAGGCGATAAACGTGCGTCATTACGCACTAAGTACCAGAAATACGTTACGAAACGCCAGAATTTAGCTAAGATCGAAAATAGCATTAACAAACTATGACCATAGTAGCAGATCGTGTATCTTATGCCGTCTTAGTTTTAACCGGGAATATCGACGCTCGCTTATGAATATCGCCCTCGTTGCTGGCTTATGTGTCATCTTGCTTGGCCTGATTGTTGGTTACAACATCATTGCTCAGCAAAAACAACGCGTTGAGTCAACAAAGCGCCAAGAAATGGCAAAATATATTGCAGTTATTGATGCCACAGAAGAGCTGATCGGTAATGCACACAACTTACCCTACAGCGGGTCTTTGCTTGTTTGTCTAAACAACAAAATCCTTGATGCGTTGAAGACAATGCATGAATTCGACAAGTCCGATCGATCCTTACAAAGTCGAATTGCCGATGTTCAAGGGCAAATAAACCAAATCAAGCAAACTTACCAAAACAAAGAGTCGACCTCTTTTCGCGTTCCTGACAGCGATAGAGAAGCGATTTCCATGCTGAAATTGGTAAAACGTCTGCGTGCCGTGATCAAAGCGGAGCACACCAAAGGCCGTATGCCCACGCAGCAGTTCGTCGCTGAAAACACGCGCCTAGAACAAATGCAGATGAAGATTAACATCGAGAACGTGCTAAAGCGTGTTAACGATGCCAAGATCAAAGGTCAAATGGGCACAGCGCAACAACTGTTGAAGAAAGCGATTGATGTAGTCAGTTCAAAGAACGATCCCTACTGCCAATCGGCAAAAGAATCACTCAATGGCATGCTGGAAGAAATCACACAGTCATTGAATAAGAGCCACGAAATCGCTAAACCAAAAGACAATGACAACAAAGAGCTTGATGAGCTTTTTGCCCCTAAAAAGAAATGGTAACACCCTTACCTTTTTCGATTTCCAAGAAAGCCCCGCAAGGGGCTTTTTTTCTGCCTTCTTCCTCACTCCCCTCGGCGGAAACCCGATCTTGCTTCCATTTATTTTCTATCGCGAATTATTTGTGCGTTTGATAACAAAAAATCGCTAAAGACAATCAACTATCGTGCCGATAGGTACGTTTAATGTCACAATCCACGACCGATTTTTCACGCTTAAGCACCATTTTTTAGAAGCGCGAATTTTAGCCAAGCTGTGGCATCCACCTTCCCATCGCAGGCTATTGTAGAGTGAGAGAACAATGAAGTTGTCCGTCGTACAAAGAACGATAGCAGGTTTTGCCTTGATGTTTGTGTTGATTGCATTGCTAAGCAGTGTCAGTTTGTTCAACGCCAACACACTTCAAAGCAAAGTCGAGCAAATCACCGACCAAACCACGCCAATGGTTGTCACCTCTGGCAACCTTATCACCCAGTTGATGCACACGAACCTTCTCGTGAGCACTTTCCAAGATGACCCAGCCATTGCTGCAAACATTGACGAGCGATTCGACCGCCAGAAGCAACGCTTCTTCGACACGCTAAACAATGCACAGCTCAATGCGAACCTTAATGAAGAACGCCAGCAGATCCGCCAGATTTCCTCGGCATCGTCGCGCTACTTCGAACAGGCTTCTGCCCTGATTGATTTGCAACAGCAATCCGACCGTTTGGTGGAACAACGCGAAGCGCTTGATCTCAAGTTCTTGCGTCTTGAAGATACCTACCAATGGGCGGCAAACCTTTTGCTTCAAAAAGCGTCAGTGAAGCGCTCTTTGCACAACCGCGCAGAGTTGATCACCAGCGGTATCGCGCGCGATTTGAAATTGCTACGCCGCGCCGATCAAGACACCGATCTGGTCGTGCTTCGCAAAGCCCTGGCTAAAGACATCGAAATCGCATTCAAACGTTTAGAACTCATCTCTGTAGAAGACGATGTCAAAGCGCGCTATGCGCGTAATCTGAAGAAGGTAGAAGTGCTCACCTTGGATGACAATGGCTTGTTGGATGTGCTTGCACAACAGCAATCTGTGAACAGCCAGCTGCATGTCGAGCGCGAAAGAACCACACAGCAGACCGACAGCATTCAGTCGCTGCTAGAAGATCACGCCAAATATGCACAACAGCTTGCTGCAACAAGCCGTGTAGATGCAGAGAATGCCGTTCGTGAAGCGCTGTTCTACATCATTGTGATGACCTCTGTAGCAGCTGTCATTAGCCTCGTGGTTGGCTTTAGCATCACGCGTAGCATCCAGAAGCCACTGGCCATGATCACTAACGTGCTTGAGAAAATGACCAGCGGCGACATGCGCTCTCGCGCTAACTATGTTGCGAATGATGAGTTTGGCGACCTTAGTCGCTCTATCGATATGTTGGCTGACACCATGTCGCAAACGCTCTCGAAATTCGGTGATGGCGCGTCTCACCTGCTCGACGAAGCCAGCCGTGCTGCCTCTGTGAGTGACAGTGCAATGTCACGCGTTGAAGACCAAAAATCGCGTACCGATCAGGTCGCAGCAGCGATTTCTGAAATGGAAGTCAGCGCCAAGGAAATTGCCCGTTCGACAGAGCTCACCGTGGTGGAAGTAGAAAACACCAACCAAGCGGCCAACAGCGGTCGTGCGCAGGTTTCTCGCAACCGAACGCTCACGGAACAACTCTCAGGCAATATCAGCGAAGCGGTGTCGAACACCCAGCAGTTGAACCATTACTCCAGCAACATCGGGTCAATTTTGCATGTAATCCAGGAAATCGCGGAGCAAACCAACTTGCTTGCCCTGAACGCAGCCATCGAAGCGGCGCGCGCAGGCTCGCATGGCCGTGGTTTCGCTGTGGTTGCTGATGAAGTACGCGCCCTGGCGAACCGCACGCAAAGCTCGACGGAAGAGATTCAGCAGATGATCAACAATCTGCAAGGGAACGCATCGCGCATGGCCGAAACCATGAACGTGAGCCAGAAGCAGATGGAAGAGTGTTTAACGCAAACACGTCTGACGGATGAAACCTTGCAAGACATCGTGTCACGCATGGAAGCCATTCAAGAAATGGCCGTGCATGTTGCACAAGCGACGGAAGAACAAATCAAAGTCAGTATCGATGTGGCTGAGCACATTAATGGCATTGCGCACGTTGCGTATGAAGCAGAGAAAGAAGCCCGTGCTTCAGCCGCGAGCAGCGAATCTCTGGCTGACTTGGCGCAAGACCAGCAAAACCTGATTGCCAACTTCCGCGTGTGAGGACATGACTATGAAAAAATCGATACTTATGCCATTCGCGGCAGCAATGCTAGCCGCTTCTGCTTTCGCGAGCGCGCAAACCACACTGGTGATTGATTCTTGGCGCAGCGACGATGCCGTTTGGAATGAAAAAATCATTCCCGCGTTTAACAAGCATTACCCAAACATCAAAGTGGAGTACCGTTCTCCACCTGATTTAGATGCGTCTAAATGGAACGGTGACATGGAGGCCCGCTTTAAGAGCCAAACCGCTGGCGATTTGATTGCGTGCCGTCCATTTGATGGGTCATTAGCGCTATTCAAGCGTGGCATCTTTAAAGAAGTCACCGAAATGGAAGGCATGGAAAACTTCCCAAGTTTTGCGCAAGCACCTTGGCAAACCGACTCTGGCGCACAAACGTTCTGTTTGCCGATGGCGTCCGTGATCCATGGCTTTTTCTACAACAAAGATATCTTCAAAGAGCTGGGCGTAAACGAGCCAGTCACCAATGCAGATTTCTATTGGGTGCTAGAAAAAGCCAAGCGCGGTGGCTACCTGCCACTCGCCATGGGCACCAAAGACAAATGGGAAGCGGCAACCATGGGCTTTCAAAACATTGGCCCAACCTATTGGAAAGGCGAAGATGGCCGTGGCGCTCTGCTTAACGGCGAAGAACGCATGGACAGCAAACCTTACCGCGACACATTCCGCCAATTGGAAAAGTGGGCGAAGTACATGGGTGAGGATTTCGACCAACGCGGCTATAACGACGCCATCAGTCTCTTTGCGAATGGAAAAGCCGCGGTCTATCCAGCAGGCTCTTGGGACATCATGAGTTTCAACGACAAAGTGAACATGGGGGTTTTCCCACCGCCAGTCGAAAAGAAAGGCGACGCGTGTTACTTCAGTGACCATACCGATCTCGGCATGGGCATCAATGCCAATTCAAAGTACCCAGAAGCGGCAGAAGCCTTCCTGAAATGGATGACAACGGCGGAATTTGCAGAGTTGCTGACGAACGAGATCTCAGGGTTCTTCTCGCTCTCTAACCATTTCTTCGACGTGAAAAACCCTATCGCGCAGGAAATGATGTCATGGCGTGATAAGTGTGATTCTACCATTCGCAACACCGCACAAGTACTCACCCGCGGCAAGCCAGATCTTGAAATGGAAGTATGGAATACCACCACGTCCGTGATGGGTGGTTCCATGACACCCACACAAGCCGTGAACCAACTACAAAGCGGTTTAGAAAGCTGGTACCAGCCTCAAAAAGACAGCAAGAAGTCCGCATCAAGCAGTGCCTTGTGCAATTGCTCACCCTTGATGCAATAACGCGTTCGTCTTTACTCAAAAAACCTCTAAGCCCGGCTTTCACGCTGGGCTTTTTTTTGCCAACCATCGATACACATTCAACCCCCATCAAGCGCACCGCACATGAAAAAGTGCGCGTTGATATTCGCCTACAACTTCCACCGCAAATTGTTACGTTTTGCCTCTTTCCCACAACAGATGAAGCACGAAAAAGCCCCTCCATTTACACCTTAATAACCACTAATTCCGTATGGGAATATGATAGTTAGTTTTCATCTAGTCACCGCATACAAGTGTTGATCTCATTCACGTTTCGCTTTTCACAACGCCCTATAATCGCCGCGAATTCCACCCTTACTCGATGAAGAAGTATGAACACAGAAGAAAACAAAGCTGGCCAAGCACGCGTCGTCATCACGAGCGTACTTGCCGTTGCTGCACTGATTTTTGTTTCTCAGGCCCTGATCGGCACCCAAAAAATTGATCTTGGCTTCGCGACCATCTCTATCCTTCCCATGTTATTCGCTGTGATGTTCGGTATGGCGCTTTCTGTCAACTGGACCAAATCAAAAATCAAAGTGTGGGGCAAAACCTTCACAGAAAAAGAAGAAGGTTTCTGCGGCAAAATGGTGGGCTACTGCCTGCTTGTTCTGGGCACGCAATATGCGGGCATGATCATCCCTAACCTAGAAATGATCATCGACGCGGGTATTCCGCTTCTCTTCCAAGAGTTGGGCAACCTACTTCCAATTTTGATTGCCATTCCGCTGGCAGTGAAATTCCAATTTGGTCGTAAAGCCATCGGCGCATGTTCATCGATCAGCCGTGAACCTTCCATTGCGGTTATCCAAGGTAAATTTGGTACTGGCAGCCCAGAGTATGTTGGCGTGCTGGCGATTTACCTGTGTGGTTCTGTTATCGGTACCTTGTGGTTCAGCGTGCTGGGCAGTATCGCGCCGTTGACAGGCCTTCACCCATTGGCACTGGCCGCTGGTTCTGGTGTGGGCAGTGGGTCAATGCTAAGTGCAGCATCAGGCGCACTGGTATCCGGTCTTGAGCCAGAAATGGCAAAACAAGTACTGAGCATTGCAGCGGCATCCAACCTGCTTTCATCTGTACTTGGCGCATTGTCACTGACCTTCCTCGGTCTGCCACTTGCTGAACTCACTTACAAACTTTGCAACAAAGGTAAATAAGCCATGAAAGCCATTCTGACTGATATGAAGCTGGTCTCGCTTGCGATTGTACTGGCAGGTTTCACCCAATTTTTAACCAATGGCACTGCGCCGTTGGAGATGGTCGACAGCTTTATCGCGATGTCGGTGATCGTTTTCTTGTCACTGGTTGCAAAGAAGTTCCTTCCGTCTTCTCTGCCAACCTTTGCGTACGCGACCATCATCGGTATTTTGATTTGTTTGCCTGAAACAGCGGTTCGTACTTACTTCCTAGAATCTGTGGGTAAAATTCAGTTCTTATCCGTGTGTGTACCTTTGCTAGCATTCGCAGGTTTGTCTGTGGGCGGCCAAATGGAAGAATTGAAGAAGATGTCTTGGAAAGTGATCGTCATCTTCCTGATTGTGGCAACAAGCTGTTTCTTTGGCGCGTCCATGATTGCGCAAATCGGTTTCCAAATGAAAGGGATTATCTAAATGTCTGACAAATACAGCCGCTTTAACCTAGACGGCAAACTGCTGGCAATGCACGAATTCAGCATCAAAACACGCCGCGATTTACACCAGATCCCAGAAGCATCGGGCGTAGAACTGAAAACCACGGCGTACTGTCAGGCACTGATGACAGAAATGGGTTATACCCTGACGACCTACGAAGGGTACACCGGTTTTATTGCTGATCTCACCATCAACGACAATTGGGATCGTGTGGCGTTCCGTGCGGACATGGACGCACTCGAAATGGAAGACATGACAGAGAACGACTACCGCTCTCAACACGCGGGGTGTTCACACAACTGCGGTCATGACACCCACATGGCAATCATTCTGACCACGGCAAAATACTTGGCGGAAAACCAAGGCGAACTGAAACACAACGTGCGTTTCGCGTTCCAAATGGCCGAAGAAGACATGCGCGTACCTGGCGCAAACAAAATGGTTGAGCTGGGTTGCATGGAAGGCGTGGCGGAAGTGTATGCACTGCATAACGACGCGGCGCTGGAATACGGCATGGTGAAGATCAACAACGGCATCATGTCTTCTTACGGTTCGGCGTGGACGCTTGACGTGCACGGTGTATCAGCGCACGGCTCTACGCCACAGAAAGGCCTAGATGCGATTCGTGAAGCCAGCCGTATCATCATGGACATGGATTACGTTGTTGCTAAACGCACCAACCCATTCAGCCCTGCGGTATTTGGCTGTGGCATGTTCAATGGCGGTACGATTCCAAACGCGATCCCTGATTATGTGCAGGCTCGCGGCACCATTCGTGCGATGGACGCAGAAACGGATCAAATTCTGAAAGACAGCTTCAGCATGTTCGTGAAGGAAAGTGAAATCCGTGGCTTCAAGACCACCATGGAATGCGAAGGTTACCCTGCGGTCATCAACCACCCAGACGCGTACCAACGCGTGGTGGATGCAGCGCGTGACACCGTGCCAGCCGATCGCCTTGATCCAAACGGCAACCCAATGACGGGTTCTGAAGATTTCAGCTTGATGGTGAACGCAGCGCAAAACAAAAAAGGCGCGATGTTCTTCCTTGGTAGTGGCAACAAAGAGGCAGGCATTTGTAACTACCTGCACTCAAGCCCTTACTACGTGGATGACGACTTCCTGCTGATCGGCGCACAGATCTTCATTCGTATCGCCTGTGCATAACGCTCACAGATACTTACGCACGTAAGAAAACAAAAGGCCGGATGCAATATCCGGCCTTTTTGGTTTCAACCCAGAAGATGAACACCCATGCGGTGCTATACCGACTTCACACACATGACGTGATAAACGCCATCATGCAGCTCAGTGCCTTCTGTTTCTTTCTCAAAGCCAGGGAATTCCTCATCCCACACTTCGAGCCCTTTCAGGTATTTAATCTGTGCACTGGTTTCGTCACCAAAGCTTTCGCCCGACATCAGCATTGGAATACCCGGAGGGTAAGGAATCACGGCATTTGCCGCCACGCGCCCTTCTAACTGATGCGACGGCACCATCTCGACATTGTCAGCAACAATGGCTTGGAACGCCGCCCTTGGCGTGATGATAGCTTCTGGTAGATTTTCATACGCCGCATTAAGCAGTTCACCCGGATTGTGTTTTTGCAGGTATTTGAAAATCTTATCGCCTAAGTCTTTCATACCGAGATCGCCATACACATCAGGGAAGTCTGCAACCAAATCAGGGAGTGATTCCGACAATGGCGTATTGGCATCATAATGACGCTTGAAGCCCATTAGGGTGTTCACCAAGGTTGCCCACTTCCCTTTTGTTACTCCCATTGAGAAGAGGAACATGACTTGGAAATCCGTGGTACGCGTTGGCACAATACCAAAGCGGCCAAGGTACAAGGTCACGAGTGCTGCTGGCACACCAGCGTCCAGCAATTTGCCATCATCCCCCATGCCTGGCGCCAGAATACTGACTTTGATTGGATCGAGCATACACCAGTCAGCAGGCATATCTTTGAAGCCATGCCAATCATCGTTAGGATGCATCACCCACGCATCCTGGCTTTCACACAGCAAGTCTGCTGGCGCATCTTCAAATGCGTAAGACTGGCCTGTTTCTGGGTCTTTGACTGATTCTGCATTCCACGGTTTGAAGAACCAATCTCCCGCATCATTGAACTCTCGGTTTAAGCGTCCCATCGCTTGACGGAAATCCACCGCTTCGCGGATCACTTCAAGTGTTAACGAATGACCTCGGTTGCCATCCATCATAGACGCAGCAATGTCGTTCGATGCACAAATGGCGTACAAAGGTGACGTTGTCGCGTGCATCATATACGCCTGATTAAAACGTTCGAAGCTGATCGCCCCTTTTCCGTTTCTTACATGAAGGAACGATGCTTGTGACAATGCGTTTAATAGCTTGTGTGTGGAATGGGTGGCGAATACCGTCGGGCCATCGGGGTCTTCTACCGGTTCGCCGCGCATGGCGTAATGATTTTCATAAATGGGGTTAAACCGTGCGTAGCCGTACCACGCTTCATCAAAGTGAATGCGGTCACTGCTCTCTGCCAGAATGTCTTGCGCCTGTTTGGCGTTGTAACACAAGCCATCATAGGTACAGTTCGTCAGTACAGAGTAAACCGCGCGCTTGTGGGCATGAGCTTTGGTCAATGCTGTGTCTTCTGCGCGTTTTTGCAGAACAGGTTTGGCGAGTTGGTCAGGGTAGATCGGGCCGATGATGCCGTAGCGATTACGTGTTGGCAGTAGGTAGACCGGTCGTGCACCAGACAACATGAGCCCTTGCTCGATAGATTTATGGCAGTTGCGGTCACAAATCACGATATCGTCTTCGTTCATACAGGCAGACATGATGGTGCGGTTAGAGCCTGATGTGCCAGTCACCAAGGAATAGGATTGATGCGCACCAAAGACTTTGGCGGCGTATTTCTCACTTTCACCAAAGGCGCCGGTGTGGTCGAGTAAGGAACCTAATGACCCACGCTCAATCCCCATGTCGGTACGAAAAATACCTTCACCATAGTAATTGTAGAAACGCTGCCCTGCTGGCGTTTTGGTAAAACCTACCCCACCTTGGTGCCCAGGTGCCGCCCATGAATACTCGTGAATATCATCGTAGCGCATCAATGCCGCCATCAACGGAGGCAGCAGTTTTGAGCGATAACGTGTCATCGCGGCAACAGCGCGCCCTGCGATAAAGTCAGGGGTGTCTTCCATGATCCACGCGAACTCATCGACTTTCTCCATCATCTCACGGGTGACATGAAGGGTGATCTTCTTGCGCTCTGCCAATAGGAAAACAGGGACATTTTCTTGGCGTCGATTCAGCTTATCAATCAACACATAGAAGCGGTCGTTTTCCTCCGATTGTGAGCCACTCATGGCGGATGTCAGCATTAAACAATCGATGGCAGTGTTCGTAAAAATGATCGAGTAGCAATCATCAAAACTGGTCGCTACCGTCACGTTTGCACCACTCGCTTCAAGCTCTGATATGAGTCGTTCAATCGCGTTACCGACAATACCCTGTCGGTGAGCTTCCTCTAAAATTAAAACGTTGTATTTCTTTCCATATTTTTTCATGGCCCTGCTCCGGCACGGTAAGAATGAACAAGCAAAAGCGCACTGAATCCTGCATTTTCAGGCGACTGGGTATATTCACCATAGAAGAGCCAACACGTAGAAAAAGTCGCAAAAAAGACATAAACGCAGAAAAACACCGCCAGAAAAACAGATAGAAAAAGTCTCAATAATCAGCCGACATAAATGCATTTTTTTTCATAGCGCTTAATTTCAATGCGCTATTGGTTTTTGCCTCACAGTTTAAAGCCCGCATGTCTTGGAAAAGAATCAATTCCGCCTTAGCGCAACATCTAAGTTCAATTCGACAACGATAAACGTTTCCGATTTATCACCCCATGAAATCTCTTCAATGAGAGCAGTGAATCCATGGGTATAAATTTGTTTTCACTTGGACTTTGGCGTTTTTATCTTCGGTATCAGGCATGTTCGATAACAAGCATGCAAAGAATTCATGCCGTAGCAGTAGGAAAAAGGCCAAGCGAAGCGAAACCTACCGACGTGACACCAAGATAAACGAGGTGGAGAATTAGCATGGCTTCAGAACAAAACAAAATGGGATTGGTTGGCCTTACCACCATTGTGACGGTTAACATGATGGGGTCAGGCATCATCATGCTGCCGGCCAGTTTGGCGCAAACAGGGGCAATTTCTCTGTTGTCATGGATCGTGACGGCGCTTGGGGCAATGTGTATCGCCTATGCATTTGCAAAGTGTGGCATGTACTGCAATAGAGATGGCGGCATGTCAGCGTATGCCGCAGAAGCACACGGTAAATCCTCGTTTTTTATCGCCTCTTATACCTACTATGTGTGTTTGGTGATCAGTGCCGTTGCCATTGCAGTGTCGGCTGCAGGGTATCTGGTTCCCTTTTTCCCTTGGATTAAGACCACGCCGATACATACCTTTGTTGCCGTGGTCGGCATTCTCGTCGTCACCATGGTCGCCAACTTTTGGGGACCCAAAATCACAGGGCAGATTTCTGCCATTACTGTCTGGGGGATCATTATTCCCGTGGTCGGTCTGTCGATTGGTGGCTGGTTTTGGTTTCAACCAGAGTTGTTTTCAGAGGCGTGGAACCCTCATCAAGACACCACGGTCACGGCCATTTCTTCAGGGATTGCCCTAACGCTTTGGGCTTTTCTCGGCATTGAATCGGCGGGGGCAAACTCGGGGGCTGTTGAGAACCCCGAAAAGAACGTCCCCTTAGCCTGTATGCTTGCCACCAGCTTTACTGCGGTTGTGTATATCACCTCAACGTCTGTGATTCAGGGGATCATACCCAACGCAGAGTTAGCGAAATCGGATGCACCTTTTGGCCTTGTTTACACCTATATGTTCAATGAAACCGTCGGGCAAGTGATTACAGCGCTGGCGGTTATCGCCTGTATTGGTTCACTTCTCGGTTGGCAGTTCACCAACGCGCAAGTGTCTAAAGCCGCAGCAGACATTCGCCTGTTTCCGAAAGTCTTTGGTGATGTGAATAAATCGAATGCTCCCATCAAAGGCATGATGATCATGCTTGCCTTGGAACTCGGGTTGGCACTGATGACCATTTCGCCAAATCTGGTGAAGCAATTCAACGTTCTGCTTAACCTTGCGGTCTTCATCAACATGGTGCCTTACATCCTATCCCTCACAGGTCTCGAAGTGATTCTGCGTAAGAAGAATGTGGGTAAGAAAGAGTATGAAACCAGCGCGATCATCGGCACATTCGCAGTGGCCTACAGTATTTATGGCGTATACGCCTGCGGGCAGTCTGCCGTTTTCTACGGCGCAATCGTGACCTTCATTGGCTACATATTCTATGGTTTTGTCGCCGCACGAGATAACAACAATGGCGCAGCCGCCTAGGAGGACAACATGTGCAACCATGCAGCACTTGATAGGTTGGTCTTTCGTTGTGTCGCTGTCGGCGCGAGTGTGTTGGTGCTCGCCATCAGCACACCTGCATTTACATCGGAAGAAATGGAAATCAATGAAGTCGTTGAGGTTGAGAATGCCAGCGATTCAGATCCCATGACGGCTATCGAAATCATTATTGGTAAGCGAATTCCTGAAACGATCAGAGAGGGCGATCGCCCTCCCCATGTATATCGACCTCGCACACCGATCTTTCACCACCACCACCCGGAGAACGCCGCGGTCGAGCCAGAAATCAGAAAACACTTACTGGTGGATCACCCTGAACTCAATAACAATCAAGGGCGAAAAATCAGAACGCCACCCAGTGCGAGCGATACCAAGGTAGAAAGTAACTAACCGCTTAAAAATTTGATACCAGCATGAAAAACGCCAGCGTGAATAAGCGCTGGCGTTTTGATGTCGATTTTAACGCTGTCTGTGTGTTAGTAAACTGGCAACTCTAAGCCATCAAACAGTTTATCGACTTTGTCGCTGCTGTTTTGCATCAATACGTTTTCCATCAAGGTTTTCGTCAAATGCGGCGAGAACGAGGTCAAGAAATCATACATGTAGTTCTGCAGCAGAATGTCTTTCGAGAAACAAATCCATGCGTTTGATGGCGCAAACAGATGATCAAGATTGATGTACGTCAGGCCGCTATTTTCAATATCACGTGCTGCAAGCGTCGAGATAATACCGATGCCAAATCCCAATTGGACGTAACGCTTAATCACATCTGCATCCATGACGGTCATGAAGTAGTTTGGCGCAATGCCCACGCGAGCAAATGCTTCATCTTGGGTTTGTCGGCCCGTTGAGCCCGGCTCGTAACTCAAGATCGGGTATTCAGCCAATTGCTTGAGCGTCGGCTTTTTCACCTCGGCCAATGGATGGGTCTCAGGCACAACCAACCCCAATGTCCAAAGGTAAGCAGGCAACACGATCAGATCGTTATCTGCGCCAATATCATGCGCAACAATAGAAAAATCTGAATGCCCTTTGCTAATAACCCCTTTGGTTTGGAGTGGCAAGGTAGGCTGAAGATGGAAATTGATATTGGGGTATTTCTGCGTGAAATAAGACACACTGTTCGGCAGCAAGTAGCGTGCGATCGTGTGGGTGGTGTAAATGTTGAGCGTCCCGACACTTGGGTCTAAGTGCTCATTGGCGAGCGCTTTGATTTTTTGTTCAAGCGCCAACATGCGCTCGACTTGCTCAAGGATACGTTCCCCAATAGGCGTAACACCACTGAGGTTCTTACCGCGTCGCTCAAAAATCCGAACGCCTAGTTCTTTTTCCAGCAAACCCACTTGCTTGCTGACGCCCGGTTGCGTCGTGAAAAGCGATTGCGAAGCCGCGGACACATTCAGGTTGTTGTCCTTTATCGCTTTTAGGTATTTGAGCTGTTGAAGTTTCAATCCCTTACCTCACACATAGAATACAGCTATAGATCCTGAATTTATAAGAGCATTCCGCTTTAGACAAGTATAAGTGCGTGAAAATGACAACAAGGATGCATTTATTAAAGGCTCTTGCCATTGAGGAGAGAGATGGCCATGTCTTTGCTTATATGGCCATGCAGGAATAGATAGGTGAGGCAATACCTTTAGATCGCATGAGAGTATTGCAGCAAGGCTAAAAACGTGAACTCATTGCTTATCGAACAAATCGAGGATGCTGTCGCTGGCTTCTTCAATCAAATCCAACACGCGTTCAAATCCACGGCTACCGCCAAAGTAAGGGTCAGGGATTTCATCAAGGGTGACATCCCCATGGCTGAGGAATAAAGACACTTTGTGGCGATATTCGGGGGGGCAAATATCAATCAAATCAGCAAGGTTGGCTTTATCCGCTGCGAGTACAAGATCAAACGTTTCGAAATCTTCCACACCCACTTGTCGCGAACGAATGCCAGCGAAGCTGTAGCCTCTGGCTTCCCCCGCTTGTTGGCTACGAGGATCAGGTTTGCTTCCAGTGTGATAACCAATGGTGCCAGCCGAATCAATCTCTACGTCTATGCCCCTTTCAGCGGCTTTTGCCCGCAAGATAGCTTCACCTGTGGGTGATCGACAAATGTTGCCCATACAAACAACGAGAATGCGAGGGGTGCCGTGTACGGCAGATTGGGATTGAAGGGACATTGGCTTTCCATGCAGCGATACAATGAACTAACACTCTATCGAAACACGCGCTTTTGCGCAAAAAACATCCGTTAAATTGCCGACTTAGCATCGCACACTGTGTCACACAACGTCGGCAATGTACGTAAACGTGTTTGCGCTTAACGCTCGCTTGTACTGAACCCTCGTTAGTTCTCAAGCTCGGCCGTTATTTACTGAAGTTGTCATTCAGAAAAGTGCCGAAAGTTTCCCAAGAGCGCGTGTCCGCAATTTTGCGGTAGCGCGGCGATTCAAACACAGTGAATGCATGAGGCGCACCTGAGTAAACTTCAATCAGGTAAGGGACTTTCGACCCTTCAAGTTGCTCAGACAACATGGCAACGTCACCCATAGGAATACTGGCGTCTGCACCACCATGGGCAATAAAGATCGGCGCGGTATCTTCTGGGTAAGACTGCGCGTTCGGTGTTTTCAGACCACCATGAAACGTTGCATAGCCCAACACCCCCTGCCCTTTCCCAGAACGCGCAAGCTCCAGTGTGGCTGCACCGCCAAAGCAGTAACCGGCAATAACCACGTCATCAATCCCCATCTCTCTGGCTTTGTCTAAACCGGCGAGGATCAAGCTGCGCATTTTTTCTCTGTCTTTGTACAGTTTACCCACTTCCGCTTTTTTGGCGTTAGTGTCTGTTGGGCGGTTGCCCTTACCGTATAAATCGACGGCAAACGTGTTGTACCCCATTTCCGACAGCATGCTGACGCGCTTTTGCTCATAGCCAGTCAGACCATCCCAATCGTGGATTAAGATCACTGAGCCTTTCGGTGTGCCTTGTGCCTTCGCGTAGTAGCCTTCCAATTCCATGCCATCTGCACTGTAATCCACGACTTGCCCTGCAAATGCATTAAATGACAACCCAAGAAGCGCTAACCCTAATCGTTTCATGCTCTTTCCCTCGTTTGCTTGTCGATGTTCATCGTGTACGTTTTTGCTTTAGCAAGCCTTAAAGTGTAGTCACTCAATAGAGAAGCCTGCGGGGTATTCCCTTGGCTTTACGTAGCTTTACATATAAGACGACGCGCGATGAATGCTTCCAAATAGAGAGAGTTTTGGTATGTTGTGATCCAATCTTCGAGGCTCACCATACCCTCCCGACTGAAATATACGCATTGGCACTGAAAAGGATCTGATATGAGCGACGAACGCTACAAAGCACGACAACAAAAAGTAAAAGAACAAGTGGATGAACGCGTCGCTGCCGCCCAGATCGAAAAAGGATTGTTGCTCGTCATTACCGGCAATGGGAAAGGAAAATCCACCGCGGGGTTTGGCGTCATTACTCGCGCGACTGGCCACGACCAGAAATGTGGCGTCGCCCAGTTTATTAAAGGCACGTGGGCGTGTGGTGAGCGCAATCTACTGGAAAAATGCGGTGTTGAATTTCATGTCATGGCGACCGGTTTCACGTGGGACACACAGGACAAAACCGGTGATACAAAAGCCGCGCAAGAGGTATGGCAAGAGTGCAAACGCATGCTGGCAGACCCAAGCTATGACGTGGTGTTACTGGACGAAATGACCTACATGGTGACCTATGGCTACATTGCGCTGGATGAGGTTGTCACTGCGCTTGAGAATCGACCGAGTGAGCAATCTGTTGTCATTACAGGGCGAGCAGCACACCGCACGCTGACTGACATGGCCGATACCGTGTCGGAAGTGCGCAATGTGAAGCATGCCTTTGAATCGGGCGTGAAGGTGCGTAAAGGCATAGACTGGTAATCATTCCCGCAGATTCATTCGATAAAAAACGCCCCGCTTTTTTGCGGGGCGTTTTTTATCTCTCCGTCTTTGTCGCTTTATGGCTCGTCGCGGAAACAATCATTTTCATTACACAACATGGCATCAATGTGCTGAGCACCAAGCAATCGCAACCAAAGCGCGGGAATGGTACGAGGAAGAACAGGACCAGGGTCAAGCTGGGTTGGCTCAGTAAGTGCCCAAACACCATTTTCTGATTGCGTCGCCATAACGAAACTAAACGGGTGATAGCTCGCCATGCCTAGGCGCAAGTCAGTGACAACCAAGTCATCGTTTTGCTGCTCAAAGCTCACGAACCCGTCGGTAAATCGTTCCAAGTCGATCAGCAATGGCGGCGGTGCTGGAAACGGCCATTCCCCTCTCACCATCGGCATCCAATCAATCGCAGGGTCTTCATCCATTAAGGAGGCGAGCCCTTCCCAGTATTTGTCACCGTCTAAGATAACAATGCGCCACAGCACGGTATTTAATGGTGATGGTGCCATAAAGACGGGCTGGCCTTCTAAATGCGTTCCCGCTACGTTTTCTTCAACACGCTCTTTCATCATGCCAAGCGCGACCAAGGACCAAACCAGATACAAACTCGAAATCGTTAAACCCGCCGCACACAGTTTGGCGGCTCGGCTGCGCCAAATAAACGCAGCAAGAACAGGCACTAAAAGCGGTATGGTGTAAGCAGGATCAATAATGAACATGCTAGAGATAGCAACAGGCGGCACAGCAAAAGGCCAAAACAGTTGAGTGCCGTAGCTGGTAAAAGAGTCCAACAGTGGGTGCGTGATCAGCGACAGTCCAATCAATGCCATTAACTGCCAAAGCGGCCAATCTTTTGCGACAAAACGCTTCCAAAGCACAGCGAGTATCGCCGCAAAAGGCAGTAATACAAATAAGGAATGACTAAAACCACGGTGCTTGACCATGTTTGAGATGGGGTCACCGTAGTCCAACAGAACATCGAGGTCGGGCAAGGTGCCGAGTGCTGCTCCAGCAAGCAGTACTTTTGGTGTACAACGTCTACCTGCGACAGCCCCGGCTACCGCTGCACCCAAAGCAGCTTGAGAAATTGAATCCATTAACGCGTTCCTTATTGCATCTTTGCTGTGTCAGCCTAAAGAAAGACACTCGCTGACTGAAGACTCGATTCTATCGATCAACATCAATAGTGAAAGTAATTCCCCGTTTTATTACAGAATTTTTCTGAAAGCGCCACAAAATTCCTAGGCATAGCTCTCAGTATTAGTCCTCACTTTCTGTAGGTTTATAGGGAGACATGATGATGAAGAGGAGGGATCGCGAAGATGCCAGGAAAAGTTTCAGATTACATGACGCAAAAACTCATAACGGTTACCCCGCAAATGGGCGTAAGAGAAGCCTACTTCACCATGCGTGATGAGGAAATTCGCCACTTACCGGTCATTGATGGCGATGAGCTCGTCGGCATTATCAGCGACCGTCAGCTACGCAGACCCAATTGGGCAGATGAAACACCAGACATCGAACATCCCTATTTGTTGTCTGACGATTTAACCGTGGGCGATGTCATGGAACGAGATGTCATTACCTGTCGTACCTATGAAACCCTTTCCAAAGCAAACAAAGCCCTTTTGAACGCCAATGTCGGCGCGATGCCCGTGCTGGATAAAACTGACACGCTTGTAGGCATTTTGTCCGCGGTGGATTTGCTCGGCGCGTTGCAAGACTTATTGAACAAAGAGAAGAGCCAGAAGAAACAGCGCGCGTAACCATCACGTTCAATACATAAAGAAAAAGCCGCATTCAGCGGCTTTTTCATGCGTGAGTAACTCACTGCGCAAGCTTAATTGAACAAGCCTTTCAGCAATTTGTCCGCCACTTGCTTTACGTTGTCGTCTTCGGCTTTATCACCCAACAGTTTTTTCAGTCCGCGCTCCGCTTCTTTGCGTGCTTTCTCTTCCAACACTTTGTTGTTTGAAAGCAGCGCTTTGACGTCTAACTCATACGTCGGTGCTTGCCATGTTCCACCCAATGCGACAGGAATCGACACGTCGTTTAGCTCGTCAATGTCTTTACCGCCCTGTCCTTTACTGGTGCCAACAACCGATGTGACAATGTCAAAATCGATAGTTTCTGACAACAAGTTGGTTGAGCCTTCACCGTGAACACGAATCGCTGGCGCTTCGAGTTTCAAATTACGCGTTGATGCATTCCCACCGCCCAAGTTAAAGGTCGCTGTGAGTGCGCTAAAGTCCGTTTTCTTGGTTTCTTCAACATACTCAGCACGCTTACCTTTGAGCGTTGCTTTCGCTTCACGGATCATTTCTGGAATGTTAATGCCATTCACAGAACCGTCTGCGAAGTTAATTGCGATCGTCCCGGTGATACCTGCGCGCAAACGCTTCTCAGATAGGCCAACACCGCTTAGATTTGCATCGATGTTACCTTTACCAG
Organism: Enterovibrio baiacu; assembly: GCF_004120195.1. GTDB lineage: Bacteria > Pseudomonadota > Gammaproteobacteria > Enterobacterales > Vibrionaceae > Enterovibrio > Enterovibrio baiacui. The sequence continues at coordinate 390,242 of NZ_SCHN01000006.1, forward strand.
AAAGCATGTCTTGGTTAGCCGCGGCTTTAAGCAATGGCTGAACGTTCACGTTCTTAATCACTTTTTTCACTTGGTAGCGCGCTGGGGATGTGGTCGCATTCAACGAACCTGTCGCAGCGATGGTACCGTCATACAACTTCGCATCAAATTGCTTGAGCGTCGCTTTGCCTCGATTAACCGCAAATGCTGTCGTCACATCCGTCACTACAACGTTATTCGCGATGAATTCTTCAATCAGGATTTTACCTGCAATGTCTAACCCTTTCAGGGCTGACAGATCCGGTTCTACATCACTCAATGGCGCTTTCTTAGCAGGTGCAGATGGCTTAGGTGCTTCACCTTGTGAGGCATTGCCATCAGAAGATTGCGCTGCAGCGTCTTTTCCACCCAAGAAGGCATCAACGTTGATCTTCTTGCTGTGCAGATCAAAACGCACAGCGGGTATATCAGCCAATACGACAGACGCGTTGCCATCAACAACCAACTCATCCACGTTCGCGACGAGGTTTGCCAGCGACACTTTCTGAACCGCGCCGTTATAATCAACGTCGCCTTTAAAGCCTACGTTCATTTTCGGGCGAGGAAGCGTTGAGCCCACCAGCGCCGTCGCGACATCAATGCCTTTCACCGCGATTTGCTGCATGGTTTCATCAACCAGCAACTCTGCCGTGCCCGAGGTATCGAACGCCAAATCATTCGCTTTGCCTTTGACCGAAAAGCCAATGTTTGCAGGGATCGCGATGCCCGCTTGGTCAGCGGTTACACTCACGCTTTCAAGCGTCAGTTGCGGATCATTTAACGTGGCAGACAACGACAACTTACGAAGCTGAGATTTAATGGCGTCTTTTGCCAACATCGCTTCCGTTGTGCCGCGGGCGGTGAATGCCATCGCGTTTTGCTTGCCTTCAACGTTAAATTCGATCGGTACCCAAAGGCCCGTTTCCAATTTACCCACATTCAGGTTCAACGTGCTGATTTCGCTTACTGTGCCTGCTTTATCATCACGAACGGTTGCACTTGCATCTACCAAATCCAATCCACCGATTGCGATAGTCCATGCTGTTGCTGGGTCAGCAGGTGTTGTGCTTTCTTGAGGTGCTTCAGATGCAGGCGCAGAGGTTTCAGCGCTCTCCGCTGGCGCAGCACCCTGTTCACCACCCGTCAAACCATCAAGGTTTGTAGTGCCGTTTGGCAAGGTTTGAACAAATACGTGCGCGCCATAAAGGCTAACAAGGCCAATGTCGAGCGTGTCTGACAACAATGGCATCACCGAAACAGACAGTTCCGCTTTATCCAAGCTCACCAGGTTCGGCTCAGCAAAGCCTTCAGGGTTTTTAAATTGAAGCTTTTCAACAGACAGGCCAAGGCTCGGCCAGAATCGCCAACTGATATCACCATCGATGATCAGCTCACGGCCCGTTGTTTTCTTCACTTCTTCAGTAATCAGGGGCTTAAAGTCGTTCGGGTTAATGACGGTGACAAGCACACCGATGGCAACCACAACGAGCAGTACCAAGCCAAGAAGTACGTAGAGGATTTTTTTCATAATAATATGTCGTCCCTTTTTTAGAGCTTGCCTCTTCATCTTTGACGAATGCCATGTTTATCAATGACATTGACGTCTCAAAGACATAGCGCATATGAGGCGGTATAACGAGATGAGTGGAAGCCTAGCGAAATCTCACTGCAATTGCTGTAGTAGACAATGCAGATTCAGCATAATTCCAACCTTCCTGCTGAGCGTTGACGGAAAATCGTCTTCGATCGCTAGCACCATCTGTTGTGAATACTGTGTCGCGACGGTTGTAAGATTACGCACCGTCATCTTCGATGCGCGATGCCACCGCACCTTGCTGGTTTTTGTATTTGGCGTTTTCGCGCTTGTTATAAGGACGATCTGCAGGCCCGCTCATCGTTTCAAAGCTAAGCGCACCAATCGGCATGCCTGGCCTTAACGCAAGGGGCAAGCGACCGCTGTTGAAAAACTCCAATACAATACGACCTTTCCAGCCGGGATCGATACGATGCGCAGTAACATGCACCATCAGCCCCAATCTCGCTAACGACGAACGGCCGTCAAGCCAACCAACAATATCATCTGGCAGCGTCACGATTTCTTGCGTCACCGCCAACGCCAATTGCCCTGGGTGAAGGTAAAACGCTTCACCGTCTGCAATGTGGATTTCTTCACTCATGATTTTATCGACTTGGGCTGAGACTTCGTCTTTCGGCCCTGATAAATCAATATACGGCGCACCGTGATCACTGAAGACTCGGAATTTGTTCCCCAAGGTCACATCTGCTGTCACCCCAGAAATATCATCATTGCTTGGACGCGGGTCGATCACTATCTTGCCTTCATCCAAATAATCGATGATGTGTTTATCGCTCAATCTCATCGCGCATTCCCTTTCGCAAGCTATTCAATGGTGTGACGTGTTCTCTGTCTTTATGTTTCTCAAACCCAAGCAACCCGCAAGCGACGTCGAGCCTTGCACAGTAACGGCGTTGGGATTTCACACGCATTTGTCCGAGTGACACCTCGGATGCGTGTTATTTTATCGAAGGACAGACAGAAAAAAAGCCGGACTCAGCCGGCTTTTTATTAATCTTTCAGTAGTTTGGCGATATGCGCCTTGAGAACATCAATCGCGATACGGTTTTTACCGCCGCGTGGAACAATGATGTCTGCATACTGTTTGGATGGCTCAATGAACTGCATGAACATTGGGCGAACCGTGTTTTGGTACTGTTGAAGCACAGATTCCATGGTACGGCCACGCTCTGCGACGTCGCGTTTTACACGGCGAAGCAAACAGATGTCGAGTGGAGTATCCATAAAAATACTCGCGTGCATCAAATCACGTAGACGCGGATCGGTAAGCAACAAGATACCTTCAAGAATGATCACCTTCTTCGGTGTCAACTTGGTGGTTTCCGCCATACGGGTATGCTCTGCGTAGCTGTACTGTGGTACGTCTACAGCTTTACCTTCGGTCAGCGCTTGAAGATGTTGGCAAAGCAAATCGTGGTCTAGCGCTTGCGGGTGGTCATAGTTCGTTTTGACACGCTCATCCATGCTGAGGTGACCTTGGTCGCGATAGTAGCGGTCTTCCGTGATAACACCGATCTGGTGGTCGCCGACTTTCTCTTTTAGTTCCTGATAAATTGTACTGGCGATCAGACTTTTACCGGATGCAGATGCGCCTGCGATACCGATAATGACACATTGGTTGTTGTCACTCATAAATGAATACCCGGAAATTTGGCGAGAAATAAACCGCCTGATTATAGGGAGTTGAGCTCTCAGGTGCCAACTAAAATTAGGAAAAGCGCCCATTTGAAACGTAAAGCGGACAAAGCTTCATCAATGTGACGTTACTTTATCCGCTATTTTCTATGCGCTTTCGGCTTGTGACGCAGATCACTCTACTGTAGTAATGGAAATTTGAGCAGGCGCTGCCTCACCACTCCAATACAACTTACTCGCCACGCCCAACGCCATCTGGCGATAAATCACCGAATGCTCGCTATCGGGTTGACTCGCCACCGTAGGTGCGCCGGCATCAATGTCTTCTCGAATACTGATATGAAGCGGCACTTGCCCCAGCAAAGACAGCCCATGTTGCGCGGCCATTTTTTGTGCACCACCTTCGCCGAAAATGGCTTCATGATGACCACACTGGCTGCAAATATGGTAGCTCATGTTCTCCACCACACCGAGTACAGGAACCGCGACTTTCTCAAACATAGCAACGCCTTTAATGGCATCAGCGAGCGCAAGATCTTGCGGTGTTGTCACGACTATCGCAGCAGTCACAGGAAACTGCTGCGCCAAGCTCAATTGAATGTCGCCAGTGCCCGGCGGCATGTCCACCACCAAATAATCCAAGTCAGGCCAGCGCGTTTCATTCACTAATTGCGCGAACGCTTTGGATGCCATGGGGCCACGCCACACCATCGCGTTTTCATCCGGCACGAGATAACCGATGGAATTACTGAACAGCCCATGAGTTTCAATCGGCTCCATGGTTTTGCCATCAAGCGAGTGGGGCTGTTTACCTTTCGTACCTAACATAAGAGGTAACGAAGGCCCATAGATGTCGGCATCGAGTACCCCCACCTTTGCACCTTGTGCACGCAAGGCCAATGCCAAATTCACTGACGTGGTCGATTTCCCGACGCCCCCTTTTGCCGAACTAACGACAATCAGGTTTTTAACACCTTTGAGCAAGGCTTTGTCACCCGCTTTCAGCGGCACAATGTTTTGTGTGACGTTAAAGCGAGGAAGGGAAACATCTTGTTCAATCTGCGCCTCAATCCATGCATCCAGTTCAGAGGCCAGTTCACTGGCAGCGAATGGCAAGGTTACAGTAAACGCGTTATCGCCGGACTGCGTCACCATGCCTCGCTGACTTGCCCAATCGCCAATCAGCGCAGCGTGTTCAAATTGATTCAAGAAGGCTATCGCGGCAGACAAATCCGCATCCTTATTTTTACTACGACCAAATATCATGGTGAGCACCGTCTCCTCGTTCGAATCCCACTGCGGTTTTCCTTAGCCTAATGAAAATTGCACCAATTCACACGGTTTTTACACGCTTTGAATAACCAAGTAACGATAATCTGCGAAAGTGAGTGATTCAACACCACATGCTAGGCAATCCACTGTCTATCAGGTAAGATTTGCGGCATTCTTCCGATTCATTCTGTCAAAAGCGAACGATCTAGATTATGGCTGCAAACCAACGAAAAATTCTGGTTACCTGTGCCCTGCCTTACGCAAATGGCTCTATTCATTTGGGTCATATGCTCGAGCATATTCAGGCAGACGTATGGGTGCGTTATCAGCGCCTGCGTGGCAACACGGTTAACTTCATTTGTGCAGACGATGCGCACGGTACACCAATCATGCTGAAAGCTCAGCAGTTGGGTATTGAGCCGGAAGCCATGATTGCGGAAATGCAAAAAGAGCATGAAACAGATTTCGCAGGCTTCGATATCAGTTTTGATAACTACCACAGCACCCACAGTGATGAAAACCGTGAGCTTGCGTCGCACATCTACACGCAACTGAAAAACAATGGTTTCATCAACAGCCGCAGCATTTCTCAACTGTTTGACCCAGAAAAAGAAATGTTCTTGCCAGACCGCTTCGTGAAAGGCACATGCCCGAACTGTAAGTCTGAAGACCAATACGGCGACAACTGTGATAATTGTGGTGCGACATACAGCCCTACCGAACTGATCAATCCTAAATCAGCGGTAAGTGGTGCAACGCCAGTCATGAAAGACTCCGTGCACTTCTTCTTTGACTTGCCACAATTCGAAGGCATGTTGAAAGACTGGACCACCTCGGGTGCGCTTCAAGAAGAAACCGCAAACAAAATGGCAGAGTGGTTCGAAACGGGTCTACAACAGTGGGATATTTCTCGCGATGCCCCTTACTTTGGTTTCGAAATCCCGGGTGAGCCTGGCAAATACTTCTACGTATGGCTAGATGCACCGATTGGCTACATGGGTTCATTCAAGAACTTCTGTGATAAAAACAGCCACGTTGATTTTGACGAGTACTGGAAAAAAGATTCAACGACCGAGCTTTACCACTTCATCGGTAAAGACATCGTGTATTTCCACAGCCTATTCTGGCCTGCCATGCTTGAAGGTGCGGGTTTCCGCAAACCAACCAATGTGTTCGTTCACGGCTACGTGACCGTCAACGGTGCGAAAATGTCAAAATCAAAAGGCACTTTCGTTAAAGCGAGCACTTACCTTAAGCACTTGGATCCAGAATGCCTGCGTTACTACTACGCCGCTAAACTGAACAACCGCATTGATGATCTGGATTTGAATCTGGATGATTTCGTACAGCGCGTTAACTCTGACATCGTGAACAAAGTGGTTAACCTTGCATCACGTAATGCGGGTTTCATTGCGAAGCGTTTCGAAGGCAAACTGTCTGCTGAATGTGCAGAACCTGCGCTGTATGCAGAGTTTGCTAACGCAGCAGATCGCATCGGTTACCTGTTCGAGAAACGCGAGTTTAGCCGTGCTATCCGTGAAATCATGGCGCTGGCAGACAAAGCGAACCAATACGTTGACGAGAAAGCACCTTGGGTTGTTGCGAAAGAAGAAGGCAAAGACGCTGAACTTCAAGCAATCTGTACCATGGGTATCAACTTGTTCCGCGTACTGATGGCATACTTGAAACCTGTTATGCCTGAACTGGCAAAACGTTCAGAAGCTTTCTTGAATGAAACCCTGACGTGGGAAGGTATTGCTCAACCTTTGACTGACCACACTGTGAACCCATTCAAAGCACTGTTCAGCCGCATCGACCCTAAACACGTTGAAGCCATGGTGGAAACATCGAAAGAAGATGCAGCCGCTGAGAAAGCATTGTCTGAAACGTCTACCGCTGCGAAGAGCCCACTGGCTGAAGAGCCGATTGCTGATGAAATCGAGTTCGATGACTTTGCAAAAGTTGACCTTCGCATCGCGAAAATCATTTCTTGTGAAGAAGTGCCTAAAGCAGACAAATTGCTGAAGTTCCAATTGGACATCGGCGGCGAAACGCGTCAAGTGTTCTCCGGCATCAAGTCTGCGTACAAAGCAGAAGACCTTGTCGGTAAGTACACCGTGGTGGTTGCCAACCTGAAGCCTCGCAAAATGAAGTTTGGCATGTCTGAAGGCATGATCCTTGCGGCAGGCCCTGGTGGTAAAGACCTTTGGTTGCTTGAGCCACACGAAGGTGCACAAGCGGGTATGCGCGTCATGTAATTTGGCACTCGCCAATGCATAGCCTTATAGCGCGACACCATTGAAAAGAGAGCTTCGGCTCTCTTTTTTTATTGCTTGTTTTTCTCTCGCCTATTCCTCGTCTTCTCTGCTTAACAGCTCCCTAACTTGCACCACGTTAGGTCATGCTTGCATCAACACGCATCACTGGTTGCATATAAGCTTTGTAAACCATTGAAATGTCGTCCATAAAAATTGGCACAACCCCTGCAATTTGTCAGACAGGCTCTCTTACTGAGGAAAATGCTATGACAATGCTAACGTCCATCACCCCAAACTGGTTTCGTCAGTTCGCAAAAAGTTTTACGCGCTCACGTGATTTAAGACAGGAGCATTACCGCGCTCAAATTTCGTCACTGCGTTCGTTACTGTGGATGCTGCATGAGCACAACTCTCGCTTTGTACTTGCGCCTCAGTCGCCAAAAGCGTCAGAGGCACGTTCAGACATTTATAAACATTGTCTGAAAATGCAGCGTGAGTGCGCAGCCCCTCAACGCCCTCTTTTTCGTGTGCTCAACAGTCGTATGGAAAATGCGCTCTCTGCCCTGCCTAACCAATCGAAAGCGGCTTGGTATGCCATTCATGCCCGTGCATCAGACCATCTGGTTTACATTATTGACGAAGTGACCCGCGCTTATTTCAGCGAGAACATGCAAGACACCTCTTACGAAGAATATCAAGCGTTCTGGCAAATTTGGATTGATACCAAAGAAGCGCAATTACGCTTTGAACAAGCCACCATGCGTTTTTCAGAGGGTAAAATCGCCGCGTGGCAATCGGTGAACCTGCAAAGCCGCATACTGCAAAAACGAATGCATCAGCTTTCTTTGATGACATCATCAGAGGCATCAATGGCGTTCGAACGCATTGATAGCCGCTTTGATTCCATCATTCACGCAGAAGATGGGCAGATCCCCGCCGAGTCACTGACAAAAATCAGTACCGACTTGAGCATAGTATTGCTGCATCTCTTCGACCAAGAGCTCTCCATTCGAACTGCTGAAACGCCTGAGCCTAAAGTGACCGCAATCACTCTGGCTTCTCAGTAAGCAGTCGAAGTAAGCAGTCGAAGTAAGACGAGGAAGAGAAACACGACATCACATTGAGTACCAAACAGAAAAAGAAAAACCGCCATCAATGGCGGTTTTTTGTCTCAAACAGTTTTGCTTTAAAACGAAAAGGCGTTAACCCGTTCGGCGGAACTGTCTTACCAAGCGTTTCTGCTCTTGCAACGCTTGATACAGAATCTCGGCTTCTTGGACAGATTCACGAGAGATGTTTATCGTCTCTTGAGACACTTCTGATACCGACTGGATATTGCCGTTCATCTCATTCGATACCGCAGCTTGCTCTTGAACAGCCGTTGCGATTTGGTGGTTTCGATCATTGATATCCGTCACCAACTCTTGCGAACGTCTTAGTACTTCACCTGCTTGTTCGGCGCTTGATACACAATCAACCGACAAGGCTGTACCGCGTTCCATGGATTCAACGGCTTGTTTGGTGCCGTTTTGAATCTGCGAGATCACATCTTGAATTTCGGACGTCGATTCTTGGGTACGTTGAGCCAGTGCCCTCACTTCATCTGCTACCACCGCAAAACCACGACCTTGTTCACCTGCTCGCGCAGCCTCAATCGCGGCATTCAATGCCAGCAAGTTGGTTTGTTCAGCAATGCCCTGAATTACATCAGACACCGCACCGATGCGTTTGCCGTGCTCTTCAAGTTCAGAGATAACACTGGACGCGCCATCAAGTTGTTTTGCCAAGTTTTGAATGGCATCCACGGTTTTACCCACAGTCTCCATCCCTGCAAGGGTGGCTTCTTGGGCTTCCATCGCCGCATCAGAGGCGCTTTGCGTATTCCCTGACATGTCATTCGCGGTCGCTGACATTTCGTTAATCGCCGCTGCAATTTGATCGGTTTCAGCGTTTTGTTTATCAAGGTTATTGGTTGTGCGCTGCCCGTTTTCTTTCGCAAGACTTGCAGCCGCAAGCACTTGATCACTGCCATCCATGATGCGACCAACCACAGCATTTAGCTCTGCTGCACGCATTTTAAGCGCGAGCTCAACTTCTGAAACGTCATCAATTGCGCCGTTATACAAGTGTTCCATGAGAGGGTTGTCGTACGCTTCCCTCGCAAGTTTTGTCACGTTCTCGAGGCGGCGAGTGAGCATATAAATCGCTACGATTGAAGCAACAAGCTGAACACCGACCGATGCAATGAAGCCACCAAAGAATCCTGCCCCCGCAGCCACTGCTGCAGAAATAACAAACCAAAGAGAGGCGCGTTGCCACATTCTGGTTCTGGGCTTCTTGAGTGCAGAAGGTGTTTTACCTGCGAGTAAAAGAGGATACAGCTTCTCAGCACGCTCGACAGCTTTTCTGTCAGGCACCATACGCACTGATTGATACTCGACAATCTGTCCGTTTGATTTTATCGGTGATGCAAACGCATTCACCCAATAGTGATCGCCATTTTGAGCGCGGTTCTTCACCATACCCATCCACGATTTGCCGGACTTGATGTAGTCCCACATGTTTTGGAATGCTGCTGGCGGCATAGACGGGTGACGAACCATGTTATGTGGCTGACCAATCAACTCGTCGCGCGTGTAACCTGCCACTTCGCAGAATTCATCACTAACGTATTTGATGATTCCGCGTGTATCCGTCGTGGATAGTAAGTTGTAATCGACTGGAAATCGGATTTCCTTGTCCGTTACAGGATTATTGACTCGCATACGGCACTACCCTTTATTGAATGAGACATCTTTCTAGTAATTAATACTAGACGAAATATTTCGTCTGTAAGGGTAAGGTTCTGAATAATTAATCACTTACGTGCTAAAAATAAGATTTTCCTTTTTAATCAGTAGAATAGCTGTTGAAAAGTTTATCAGTAGTGCATTGTTCTTGCGATACAGTTAACGGACATGACTGAGACGAAACATCAAAATTTCTGCAAACTCTGCCGTTTACGTTACCACGTTGATTTCACGTCCTGTAAAAATAAGGCACAAAAAAACCGACCAAGGAGGCCGGTTTTCAATGTCGTTTTTTACATGCTTAGCCGATGTGAGCAAGGCCACCCATGTATGGACGAAGTACTTCTGGCACTTCAATGCGGCCGTCTTCAAGTTGGTAGTTTTCTAGGATTGCTACCATGGTACGGCCAACAGCCAAACCAGAGCCATTCAAGGTGTGCAGAAGCTCAGGCTTCTTCTCTGACTTACGACGGAAACGTGCCTGCATACGACGCGCTTGGAAGTCAGTCATGTTTGAACATGAAGAGATCTCACGGTACGTGCTTTGTGCTGGAACCCAGACTTCTAGGTCGTAGGTTTTCGCTGCGCCGAAGCCCATGTCACCCGTACATAGGATCACTTTACGGTACGGAAGGTTCAGCAGTTGCAACACTTTCTCAGCGTGACCGGTCAATTCTTCCAGTGCTGCCATTGAATCTTCTGGCTTCACGATTTGAACCAATTCAACTTTGTCGAACTGGTGCATACGGATAAGACCGCGTGTATCACGACCGTAAGAACCCGCTTCTGAACGGAAACATGGTGTGTGCGCCGTCATGCGAATTGGAAGATCTGCTTCGTCGACGATGGTATCGCGAACCATGTTGGTCAGCGGTACTTCTGCCGTCGGGATCAGTGACATGCCAACGCCTTCTTCCGTCGCTGGTTGCGTGTGGAACAAATCTTCACCGAATTTCGGCAACTGACCTGTACCAAACAAGCTGTCAGCGTTCACCAAGTAAGGCACGTACATTTCGGTGTAGCCATGCTCTGTGGTGTGAAGATCTAGCATAAATTGTGCAATTGCACGGTGCAGACGCGCCATTTGGCCTTTCATCACGATAAAACGTGAACCAGACAATTTAACCGCACTTGCGAAATCTAGGCCGCCAGAAAGCTCGCCAAGATCAACGTGGTCTTTTACGTCGAAATCGTAAGATTTAGGTTCGCCCCAAACAGAGATCTCAACGTTTTCAGACTCATCTTTACCGACTGGCACTGCATCATCGGCGACGTTTGGCACAGATTGAACGATAGCGTTCAATTCGTTTTGAAGATCAGCCAATTCTGCTTTTGCTTTGTTTAGCTCGTCCCCAAGGTTTTCAACCTCTGCCAGCAGTGGCTGGATGTCTTCGCCTTTCGCTTTCGCTTGACCGATGGACTTGGAACGAGAGTTACGCTCTGCTTGTAGCTCTTCTGTGCGAACTTGTAGCGATTTGCGTTTTTCTTCAAGGTCGCGAAGTGTATCTACGTCAAGCTTAAAGCCACGACGCGCCAGTTTTTCAGCTGTTGCGTCCAGCTCGGTACGAAGTAGTTTAGAATCCAGCATGTTAATCCTGTGAATCGTTATCTAACAGTGCCTGAAAAAGACTTAACGCTGCCACGCACTAATATGACAGCGCCAATATGAAAGGATCTGTACCCGCTAAATCGAGAGATATTTGTATCGCAGACAGTGGGTATTTATGGATTTAAACAATACCCAAAATACCCCTTTTTTCCTAGCGTTTTTGAGGGCTATTTGCGTCCAATTGTTCAAGAAATGCCAACTTCTCAGCGATTTTAATTTCCAGTCCGCGATTTACAGGTTCGTAATACCGCGTTCCTTTCATTTCCGCTGGGAAATAGCTCTCTCCTGCCGCATAAGCGTTTGGCTCATCATGGGCATAACGATACCCGTCGCCATACCCCATTTCTTTCATCAATGTGGTGGGGGCATTACGAAGATGGTTGGGCACCTCAAAATCTGGGTGCATCTGCGCATCACGCAAGGCTTGTTTCCACGCTGTATAAACAGCATTACTCTTTGGTGCACACGCCAAATAAACCGCTGCCTGCGCAATCGCGCGTTCACCTTCTGAAGGGCCAACACGCGTGAAGCAATCCCACGCATTGATGGCGATTTCCATCGCGCGAGGATCAGCATTGCCGATGTCTTCAGAGGCAATGGCCAATAGGCGTCTTGCCACATATAACGGGTCACCGCCCGCGGTGATAATACGCGCATACCAATAAAGCGCGGCGTCTGGGTCTGAACCACGCACCGACTTATGAAAGGCAGAAATCAGGTCGTACCAAAGATCGCCTTTGTTATCAAAGCGCGCAATTTTTTCGCCGGCCACTTCAGCCAACAATTCAAGTGATATGTTCTTCTGACCTTTGCTATCTGGCTCTGCCATGTCTGACATTAGCTCAAGATAGTTCAACGTCATGCGTGCATCACCTGACGTGAAGTTCGCCAGTTGTTCTTTGACATCCTCTAGGAAATGGAGCTTCTCCGCGCCAAGACCTCGAGTTTCATCGGTTAGCGCTTGCTCGATAACGTCGAGAATGTCGTCTTTATCTAACGATTTCAGCTTGTAAACACGCGCTCGAGACAAGAGTGCATTGTTCAATTCGAAGGAAGGGTTTTCCGTCGTCGCACCGATAAACGTGATGGTGCCATCTTCAATATGCGGGAGAAATGCGTCTTGTTGGCTTTTGTTGAAGCGATGCACCTCATCCACAAACAGAATGGTTCGTCGGCCTACCAGCTGATTCTCTCGCGCTTTTTCAATGGCAAGGCGAATGTCTTTCACCCCTGAGGTTACCGCAGACACGCGTTCAATTTCCGCGTTCGAATAACCCGCAGCGACTTCCGCTAACGTGGTTTTTCCTGTGCCTGGTGGCCCCCATAAGATCATGGAGTGCAGTTGACCACTTTCTAACGCACGTCGAAGCGGTTTACCTTCACTGAGTAGGTGTTTTTGTCCGATGTATTCGGCCAAGTTCGTTGGCCGCATGCGCGCGGCCAATGGACGGAAGTCATCGGCGAAATCGAGACTTAGATTGCTCAATAGGAAATACTCGTTTTACTGTCGTTGGTCGTCCAGCTCTACGCCTTCAGGAACAGTAAAGCTGAAGAGTGACGCGCTTGGCGACGCATTTTTGACATTGTCGAGGGCAAAACGGCTCATTTGGCCATCTTGTTCAATCACGGCAAACTCTGTGATTCGGCCATCAGGGCGAACATTCACGACGAACTCACCCAAATTAGACGCTTGCTTTGGTGACAACACAAACTTGTCACCGTCTTGACTGACATTGTAGTTCTGCCAATCGGTTGGGTCATTGCGCGTTAGCAAGACAAACGGTGTTTGCGACGTAGCATCATCCAACCACATTGCGGTGACTTGCTCAATAAACGGGCTGTAGTACCACAGGGTTTTACCGTCTGAGATCAGCAGGTTTTCATCCGGTGTTACCGTTTCCCAGTTGAACAGGTTTGGACGCTTCATCGCTAAGGTGCCTTCACCTTCGCTGATAACCTCTCCTTCTGGGCTGGTTACCGTTTGGTTGAAGGCCGCTGTAAAACTGTTCAGCTTATCAAGACGCGTATTCAACTCTTGCTGAGGAGACGCAAACACTGCAGGTGCAATCAGCAGTAGAGACAACAACATCTTCTTCATTCGTATCATTCCAATCAATCTCTCGAAGGAGGTGGCGGTGCCAACACTTCGCGATTTGAGTTATGTCCGGGTGGACTCACTATGCCCTGCACTTCAAGTTGTTCGACAATTCGCGCAGCGCGGTTATAGCCAATTTTAAATCGGCGCTGTACGCCGGAGACTGAGGCTCTGCGTGATTCAGTCACAAATTCGACGACCTGGTCAAACAGCTGATCCAACTCATCACCGTCCGCACCTTCAGCCGCTTCACCTGGTAACAGGCCTTCAGAACCTTGGTCACCGTTTGTGATGTCAGTAATGTACTGTGGCTTTCCGCGTGCTTTCCAGTTGTTCACCACGCGATGCACTTCATCATCGTTCACGAACGCGCCATGAACACGCGCAGGATGGTTAGACCCATTCGGCATGAAGAGCATGTCACCCATACCCAATAGCGATTCTGCGCCACCTTGGTCAAGGATGGTGCGGGAGTCGGTTTTGGTGGATACCGTGAACGCCATTCGCGTTGGGATGTTTGCTTTGATCAAACCGGTAATCACATCCACCGATGGACGCTGGGTTGCCAGTACAAGGTGAATACCTGCCGCACGCGCTTTTTGCGCCAAGCGAGCAATCAATTCTTCAACCTTCTTACCTACGACCATCATTAGGTCAGCAAATTCATCGACGATGACAACAATGTACGGAAGTTTTTCTAAAACAGGCGCCGTTTCATCCATGCTATCACCCGGTTTCCATAACGGATCAGGGATAGGATGGTTCGCGTCATTGGCTTCTTTCACCTTGTCATTAAAGCCTGCGATGTTACGCACACCAAGGGCTGACATCAGTTTATAACGACGCTCCATCTCTGCCACACACCAGCGTAGCGCGTTACCGGCGTCTTTCATGTCGGTGACCACTTCGGTCAGAAGATGCGGAATACCCTCGTACACCGACAATTCCAGCATTTTAGGGTCAATCATGATGAAACGAACATCTTCTGGGCCCGCTTTATACAGCATGCTGACAATCATGACGTTGACGCCGACAGACTTACCAGAACCTGTCGTACCAGCCACCAGCATATGCGGGGCTTTTGCTAGGTCAGTCACAATGGCTTCGCCTGCGATATCTTTACCTAGTACCACAGATAGCGGCGACTTTGACGCTTGGAATCGCTCACTCGCAACAACTTCTGACATGAAGACAGTTTCACGGCTGGTGTTTGGAAGCTCTAGACCGATATAAGGCTTACCCGGGATGACGTCTACCACGCGCACCGCACTGGTCGACAAGGAACGTGCAATATCTTTCGACAAACCCATGATGCGGCTGACTTTCACACCCGGAGCAAGCTCTAGCTCGAAACGCGTGATCACCGGCCCCGGGAAAATCCCTTTGACGGTAACTTTGATTTTGTAATCTTCAAGACGCGTTTCAATCAGCCTTGCTTGGTATTGCAACTCTTCGTCAGACGCACGGGTCGCGGTTTTACGCGCAGGATCGAGCAAATCTAACGTAGGTAGGGGTTCTGCAGGTTTTGGCAGGTTTGGCTCATCTTTAATCAAGAATGGGTGCGTTGCGCCTGCAGCATTTTTCTGTGCTTCTCGAATGGTTTCGAGGAAGGGATCTTCATCATCAGGGATCACGGATTGTGCTTGGGCACGGTCAAGCTCTGACAAACCATCGGTATTACCGATCTCAATCTCTCGCGCCGCGGCATCACTGTGCGTCTCTTCAACTGCTTCCCATTCAGCTGGCGCGTCTTCAGCTTCGCGATAAGCGGTATTATCAGCCGCCCCCAAACCTTCTTCGTCTTGTTCTGGTGAATTTTTCAGAGCGTCACTCTGAGCGACATCGTTTTGCGGTGCAGCATCAAGGTGTGGGGCCAAATTTGGCGTGAAACCTTCGTTTTCATCGATGTCGAACGGTGGTTCATCGCGATCATTCACGCCGAATGAAGGTGCCGTATCGTCTAACACATGCTCATCCGACGCTGTTCGTTGCTCATCAGTCGGCAAAGAAGGTGACAGCAAAACATCATCATGCACCTTGTCAGAGGCACCATCCTCAACGTTGGCATCGCCAAAGCTAATGGTTGGTTCTTTTCGCTCTGCTGGCTCACCAGCCAATGCAGCTGCAGACACAGTTGCAGCAATGGCCGCCGTCACAGGTACAGGACTAGGCGAAGAGGCCGCATGAATAATGGGTGCAGGTGCGCCTTCTGATGATTCAACCCGCTGCACCTTGTTTAGTGCGGTCAAATCGGCCAGTTCGCGACCATTGGTCGTTGCTTGTTGCGCGAACAACGGATCATCTTTATCCGCATCCGACAATTCAACGCTTTCTGACGTATCTACCGTGGAGCCAAGTGTTTGAGGTTTATCACCACGTGCGCGGTTAACAACCCACGTTGCCGCAGACAAGGTTTTCTCGCCCAAGGTATCAACAATGGTTAACCATGAAATACCCGTGAATAGCGTGAAACCGGCTGCCCACAAAAACAAGAATACGAGGGTGGTTCCCAAAATATTAAACAGAGGCAGCGCAATGCCTGACAGCACATCCCCCACTACCCCACCGGATGAGAAATACCAGAAATCATCGAAGTTTAGGTCTGCAAGGCCACAACTGGTCAGAAACAGCAACACCACACCAAGAATGCGTGTGGCGAGAATCGTGTAATTTAAAGGTTCAGCCTCGCCACGGCGGCGGAAAAACACCCAACCACCAAGAACAAGCAGCAGTGGAAGTGGGTACGCTAAGGTGCCGAGAGAGAAAAAGAAGGTATCTGCCACCCAAGCACCAAATGTGCCCGCGGCATTTTGAACTGGGCCATCCCACGCGGTTTGAGACCAAGATGGATCTGCAGAATCATAACTGAGGAGAGAAACTAGGATAAACACGGCTGACAGCAAAGCGAGAATGAGCGCGGTTTCTTTTAAGCGCTGCGTTCCGTTTAATCGACGCGGGGTCTCTGTCTGTTTGTGCTCCTGACGCAAGGAAAACTCCATTATCACCTATCTATTTAATCTTATTCCGATCTGCGTATGCTGGCTTCGTTATTCTACGTTTTTGCCATCCCATACCATCGGTGAAGGGTTACAATTGTTCATGTCGGTGAATTGTTGAGTTGCGAAGCATAAATCACTCAACACATCAGCCTTTTGCAAAAGTGTACACCAAACAAAAAAACAAACCGAGCAGCAAGCTACTCGGTTTGTCGAATATAACACTCTTCTAAGCCCAATGTGTCCGAGCGGTGTGAGGTTGTTAACGCGTTTTAATGACCAAATGGTTAGTCTGCTTAACCTCTTCCATCACCACGTAGGTGCGGGTGTCATTCACACCTGGAAGACGAAGCAATGTTTCGCCTAACAGTTTACGGTATGCAGACATGTCAGAAACGCGGGTTTTCAAAAGGTAATCGAAGTCACCCGATACAAGGTGACACTCCTGAATGTCTTCTAACTGTTGTACGGCTTTGTTGAATTGCTCGAAAACATCCGGCGCACCACGGTTAAGCGTAATTTCAACAAAAACTAACAGAGAGGCATCAAGGAATTGCGGGTTAAGCAACGCGGTATATCCGCTGATGTAACCTTGTCTCTCTAGGCGTCTAACACGCTCTAGACATGGTGTTGGCGATAGGCCGACACGCTTCGACAATTCGACGTTAGATACACGCCCATCCTTTTGTAGCTCATTAAGAATATTTCTATCTATACGGTCCAATTCCTTGGAGGGTTTCTTTTTGGCGTCAACCATTTTTTATTCCACCTTTTTACTTCCTTGCAATGTTAAATGCCATTTTTCCTAACATAACTTTTATCTTTAGCATCAAATCTGGCTTTCTGCGAACTATACTGGCTCTAAATACAACAATAACACAAAACACTAGCTAATAACTCTACAAAGAATCGAGGAATCAGGATGATCATTGGTGTACCTAAAGAAATCAAAAACCACGAGTACCGTGTAGGCATGGTCCCTGCTAGCGTTCGAGAACTTACTTCCCGTGGCCACTCTGTTAACGTCCAGTCACAGGCAGGCATGGGAATCGGGTTCAGTGATGAGGACTATGTTCAGGCAGGCGCAACAATATTGCCCACGGCTGAAGATGTCTTCGCTACCGCTGAAATGATTGTAAAAGTTAAAGAGCCGCAGGCCGTTGAACGTGCCATGCTTCGCGAAGGGCAAATTTTGTTTACTTATTTGCACCTTGCACCAGATTTTCCACAGACACAAGACCTTATCAAGAGCAAAGCTGTCTGTATAGCCTATGAAACCGTAACAGATTCTAAGGGTAGATTGCCACTCCTTGCACCTATGTCCGAAGTTGCTGGTCGAATGTCGATCCAAGCCGGTGCACAAGCGCTTGAAAAATCCCGTGGCGGAGCAGGAATGCTGCTAGGTGGTGTACCTGGCGTCGAACCCGCGAAAATCGTAGTGTTGGGCGGTGGTGTTGTTGGTTCAAATGCGGCAAGAATGGCCGTTGGCATGCGTGCTGACGTAACCATCTTAGATCGCAACATTGATACACTGCGCGCACTCGATGAAGAGTTCCAAGGACGTGCAAAAGTACTCTACTCAACAGAAGAAATTCTCGAAAAGCACGTTCTCGCCGCAGATTTGGTCATCGGAGCAGTGCTTATCCCTGGTGCAGCAGCACCAAAATTGGTAAATGCTGACCATATCAAGCGTATGAAACCGGGTGCAGCTGTGGTGGATGTCGCGATAGACCAAGGCGGTTGTTTCGAAACGTCTCACGCAACCACACACGCCGATCCTACTTATATCGTTGATGATGTTGTTCACTACTGCGTCGCAAACATGCCTGGCGCTGTAGCACGAACGTCTACATTTGCCCTGAATAACGCGACACTTCCTTATATCGTTAAATTGGCGAGCCAAGGCTATCGCGAAGCGCTATTGACGGACGCTAACCTGCTAAACGGACTGAACGTTATTGATGGCAAAGTGACCATTAAAGAGGTCGCGGAATCTTTCGACTTGGAATATGTTGATCCGCGAGCGGCGCTTGCGTAATCAATAAGTAATAAGAGATAACATATTTAGATTAAGGGCACCGCACGGTGCCCTTTCTTTAGCTTCTTATTTTCCCTACAATCAGCTTCAATATAAATACAAAATCCACCCGGAGAAATAATGAGCAACGTAAAGCATGCAAGCCTTCTTATCTTAGGTTCTGGCCCTGCTGGTTACACAGCCGCAGTTTATGCTGCGCGCGCAAACCTGAACCCGGTAATGGTAACGGGCATTCAACAGGGCGGTCAGCTAACGACCACGACTGAGGTTGAGAACTGGCCGGGTGATGCAGAAGGACTAACAGGCCCTGCACTGATGGATCGCATGAAAGAACATGCTGAAAAGTTCGACACAGAAATCCTGTTCGACCACATCAACGAAACCGACCTGACGCAACGTCCTTTCCGCCTAAAGGGTGACAACGGCGAATACACCTGTGATGCATTGATCATTGCAACGGGCGCGTCAGCACAATACTTAGGTATGGAATCAGAAGAAAACTTCAAAGGCCGTGGCGTATCCGCGTGTGCGACCTGTGATGGTTTCTTCTACCGTAACCAAAAAGTAGCCGTAATCGGCGGCGGCAACACCGCGGTTGAAGAAGCACTGTACCTGTCAAACATTGCCTCTGAAGTTCACCTTATCCACCGTCGTGACACTTTCCGTGCTGAAAAAATTCTGATCAGCCGTCTGATGGACAAAGTAGAAAACGGCAACATCGTTCTTCATACAGACCGTGTTCTTGACGAAGTGCTGGGTGACGACATGGGCGTGACGGGTGTTCGCATTAAAGACACGCAATCTGATGCAACGGAAGAATTCGATGTAATGGGTCTGTTCGTGGCCATCGGTCACAAGCCTAACACCGGCATCTTCGAAGGCCAGCTAGACATGCACAATGGCTACATCAAAGTGAAATCTGGTCTTGAAGGCAACGCGACGCAAACCAGCATTGAAGGCGTGTTCGCAGCAGGCGACGTTATGGATCACACCTACCGCCAGGCAATCACGTCTGCAGGTACAGGTTGTATGGCCGCGCTTGACGCAGAACGCTTCCTTGACGCAAAAGAACAAGCTAAGTAACACTCTACCTCTAGGCCTGCACACTTGCAGGCCTATGCTTTGCCAGACCCGCCTTCCCATTCCACGATCATTGAAGTTTTATGGATAAAAAGAAACAGCGCTCTCTTGCCCAATGGCTCAAAGGGCAGAGCAAGCTAGGCAAAACATGGCTTATGACAGCAATTGGCTTGGCATTTTTGTCAGGTTTGTTTTTAGTCGCACAAGCGGCATTGCTGGCCAATATTCTGCATGAACTCATTATTGAAAAAGCCGACAAATCCGACTTATGGCTCTCTTTCGTTGGTCTCGCCATTATCGTTTGCCTTCGTGCCGTCTGTAGCTGGGGAAAAGAACAAGCAGGCTACCGCGCGGGGGAAGCAGTTCGACTGCATATTCGCCACCTTATTATGGATAAATTGGAAGCCTTAGGCCCAGCGACCATTCAAGGGAAACCCGCAGGTACGTGGGCAAGCCTTGTTCTTGAACAAGTCGAAGAGATGCAAGATTTCTTTGCTCGCTATCTGCCGCAAATGGCCATTGCAGTTCTTATTCCTTTTATCATTCTTATTGCCGTTTTCCCGCTTAACTGGGCGGCAGGATTGATCTTCCTTGTTACGGCCCCGCTCGTGCCTTTCTTTATGGCACTGGTCGGTATGGGCGCAGCCGATGCCAACCGTCGTAACTTTAAAGCGTTACAGCGCCTATCAGGGCATTTCTACGATCGTCTTCGTGGCTTATCAACCATACGTTTATTTGACCAAGCAGAAGCGGAAAGCAAACACCTTCGTGTTGCTTCTGAAGATTTCCGTAAACGCACCATGGAAGTGTTGCGCCTTGCATTTTTGTCGTCCGCGGTACTGGAGTTTTTCACTGCATTGTCAATTGCGGTGACCGCGGTGTATTTCGGTTTTAGTTATATTGGTGAGCTGAACTTCGGCCACTATGGTATTGGTATCACGCTGTTTATTGGTGTGTTTGTCTTGGTGCTTGCACCTGAGTTCTATCAGCCCTTGCGAGACCTAGGCACTTACTACCATGCCAAAGCCCAAGCCATCGGGGCAGCCGAATCTATCGTGAATTTCTTGGATTCAACGCCAGAGCATCAGTCTTCGGGCGATGCAAAGATAACCGCTGACGCCATTACGCTTGAAGCAACGGATCTTGAAGTACTCAGTCCTGATGGTGCCGTATTAGCAGGCCCTCTTAGCTTCTCCATTCAAGCAGGACAGAAAGTGGCATTGGTTGGACAAAGCGGCGCGGGTAAAACCAGTTTGATCAACGCCCTACTTGGCTTCCTACCTTACCGAGGCAGTCTCAAAATAGAGGGTGTCGAGCTCAATACCGCCGATCTCTCGCATTGGCGTAAACAAGTGAGTTGGGTTGGGCAAAACCCGCAGCTATTCCACGGCACCATTCGCGATAACATTTGCTTGGCATCGACGCTCACATCAGACGCTGACATGCACACCATGGCAAAAGCCGCTTACGCTGACGAATTTATTTCTAAGCTAGAAAACGGCTACGAACACCATGTGGGCGACCGTGCTGCAGGTCTTTCCGTAGGCCAAGCCCAGCGTATCGCCGTCGCACGCGCTTTGCTGCAAAACGGAAAGTTCTGGGTGTTGGATGAACCGACCGCCAGCCTTGACGCCTCAAGCGAAAAGTTGGTGATGGCGAGCTTGGACAATGCGACTAAAGAGACGACAACCTTGTTAATCAGCCATCGCATTGATCAACTCGATACCAGCGACCAAATTCTGGTGATGGACAGCGGGAAACTCGTTCAACAAGGCACCTTCGACGCGCTTAAAGACGTTGGCGTATTTGCAGAAATGATCCATGCCGTAGACAGGAGTGACCTCGATGCGTGATCTCATTCCTTTCCTGAAACTTTATAAAAAGCATTGGTTCGGCTTGTCGTTAGGCATGTTGCTATCCTTTGCGACGCTCGCCGCTGCAATTGGTCTGTTGACCTTATCAGGCTGGTTTATTGCTGCGTCGGCTGTTGCAGGTCTTGCCGCAACGCAAAACTTTAACTACATGTTACCCGCTGCGGGGGTTCGCGGTTTCTCTATCGCGCGAACCGCTGGACGTTGGGGTGAGCGCGTGGTGAGTCACAACGCAACCTTTAAGTTGCTCGCTGATTTGCGTATTTTCTTTTTCGAAAAACTGACGCCGCTGATCCCAGGAAAAGTTGGCAATCTGCGCGATGCGGATATCCTCAACCGGTTAGTCGCTGATGTCGATGCCATGGACCACGTCTATTTGCGTCTTGTCAGCCCGATGGTTGTCGGCGTGTTGGGTATTCTCAGCATCAGTGCTTTCCTGTATTGGTTTGACCCTGCTATCGGATTAACACTCGGCAGCATACTGTTCGCACTGATGTTTATCCTGCCTGTAGTTTTCTTTGTTCTTGGGCGACCACATGGCGCGGAAATCACCCATGCAAAGTCGCGTTTGCGCACTTCTCTCCTTGATTGGCTTCAAGGTCATGCTGAGCTGCAGATTTTCGGTGCCGCAGAGCGTTACCGCGAACAAGCGCATAACGATGAAAAAAGCCTGCTTCACGCACAACGTCAAATGGCAGGGATAACGGGCCTCGCAAATGGCGTACTCCTAGCGGCAAACGGCTTAACTCTGGTGCTTATGCTTTGGCTTGCCGCGGATGGCGTGGGTGGGGACTATCCCAATCCAATGGTTGCTATGGTTGCCTTTGCCACCATGGCAAGCTTCGAACTTATGATGCCTGTCGCAGGCGCGTTCCAGTACCTCAGCCAAACCGTGACGTCGGCAAAACGCCTGAACGAAATAATTGAGGCGACGCCAGAAACGCCGTTTGATCCCTTGGGTTATAACAACACCGCAAAAGGCGATATCACCTTTGATGCCGTGACGTATCGCTATCATGGTGCAGATCAGGCTGCTGTCGACAATGTGTCTCTTCACATCAAAGCCGGGGAAAAAGTGGCACTGCTAGGCAGAACAGGCTGTGGTAAATCTACCTTGTTACAACTGATTACCCGCGCTTGGGATCCAACTGAAGGTGAAATACGCATCGACAACGTGCCGCTTTCAACCTGGCGTGAATCCGCATTGCGTTCGTCCGTGGCCGTCGTCAGTCAGCGCGTGGATATTTTCAATGGTGCCCTGCGTAACAACCTTGCAATGGCAAACCCCGAAGCGACTGATGAAGAGCTGCTCGATGTTATCCATAAAGTGGGGCTCTCCGCCCTACTCGATGGGCCAGGATTGGATACGTGGCTAGGCGATGGTGGTCGCCAGCTTTCTGGCGGTGAACGCCGTCGTGTTGGCATTGCACGCGCCTTGTTACGTGATGCGCCTATCTTGTTGCTGGATGAACCTACCGAAGGGCTCGACGTGAAAACGGAACAACAGATCTTGTCTTTGCTGCTTGAACACAGCCAAGGCAAAACCGTGTTGTTCATTACGCACAGATTGGTTGGCTTGAAAGATATGGATACCATTTGTCTTATGGACGAAGGTGGCATCATCGAGCAAGGGTCTCACAGCGACTTAAAAGCTGCAGGTGGGCGCTACACAAGTTTGTTGCAACGTATTCAGTAATACGTTTCAGATTGTATACTTAAGGGAGCTTCGGCTCCCTTTTTGTTAATGGCCTTGCTGCTTCTCTACCCAACCGTTCACCTTGGAATATCGGATCATTGAATGACCATCTATTTACCGCCACTGGATGACAATAAGCCTGAGCATTTCCCACCTATCTCATCAGCACTCGATGATCCTGACGGATTGCTCGCGATAGGTGGCGACCTTTCTCCTCGTCGATTGGCATCAGCCTACCGACAAGGGATCTTTCCGTGGTTTGGTGTCGATGAACCTATTTTGTGGTGGTCCCCTTCTGAGCGTGCAGTGATCCACCCTGCTACGTTTACACCTCAAAAAAGTCTGCGAAAGTTTGTGCGTAAAAACGGGTATCGCGTGTCGATTAATCAATGTTTTGACGACGTGATCCAACATTGTGCCTTGATTCGAGGCGAAGACATGGTGTGGATTACGCCTGAAATGCGTAACGCTTACAAAGCGCTTCACCGTCAAGGTGGCGCGCACAGCGTCGAAGTGTGGCAAGGCGATGAACTCGTTGGCGGACTGTATGGAGTGAGCGTCGGTGCAATGTTTTGTGGCGAATCCATGTTTTCACTTAAACCCAATGCCTCTAAAACGGCGCTGTGGTTCTTCTGTGAGCACTTTCTTTCTCATGGCGGTCAATGGATAGATTGTCAGATGATGACAGAACACTTGGCTTCTATGGGCGCACACGCCGTATCGAGAGACACATTCTTGACCGAATTGGACCAGCTTAAGCACATCACGCTCGACGCGTCAGTATATAAGCCACAGCGCCTAGGAGTGCAGGATGATTAAACATGCCATCAAACTCGGTGTCATGGCGGCATCGCCTTGCAACTACTTGCCCTCAGAAAAAGAGTCCATCGCCATTGTGATGGATGATGATGTGCTATCAAGCGAAGGCTACAACTATCTCGTCCAAGCGGGTTTTCGACGCAGCGGCAACAATATTTATCGTCCACATTGTGGCGCGTGCACGGCCTGCCACTCATTGCGGGTGTCGGTGGAACATTTCCAACCGTCCAAGAGTCAGAAGCGACAACTCAACCAATTAAAGCGGCTCGACCTTCAATTAAAAGACACGCTCGATGACAATTGGTTTGAACTCTATGACCGATACATTTCCGCGCGCCATCGCGACGGCTCCATGTATCCCGCACGAAAAGACGACTTCTTGTCATTCGTGCAAAGTGACTGGCTAACGGTGCGCTACCTCCATATTTATGACCAAGATCGATTGATCGCCATCGCGGTGACAGACGATATTGATGCAGGATACAGTGCCATTTACAGCTTCTTCGACCCTGACCATTCATGGTCGCTGGGTTCGCTGTGTGTGCTCGCCCAGCTAACGCTGGCAAGCAAAAATCAGAAGCCTTGGCTCTATCTTGGCTTCCAAATCGATGCATGCAGTGCAATGCGCTACAAAGAAAAGTTTAAACCTAATCAGCGTTACATTGCCGGTGAATGGGTTTCTTTCGAAAAATGATCCGCCACCCTTTGTGTATCTGGCACTGTATACGCCTGATTTATCATCATAGATTTCGACAATACCCCATAAATTCTGGCCTGAATCACGTCAAACTTAGACCTCTGGCGGATTTTTGCTGGTCACTGTGAATACAAAGGGGTAAAATTTCGGCCCTGAACTTTACAGACTCAAACAATCAAGGCATTATCTGCCAGTCAAAAAATGGCTGAGAGATAGCCTAAGAGGATTAAATGGCAAAAGAAGACGTAATTGAACTGCAAGGTACCGTATTGGACACCCTGCCAAACACTATGTTTCGCGTAGAACTTGAGAACGGCCACGTAGTTACTGCTCACATCTCTGGTAAGATGCGTAAAAACTACATCCGCATCCTAACGGGTGACAAAGTTACTGTTGAAATGACACCTTACGATTTGTCGAAAGGTCGCATTATCTTCCGCGCGCGTTAATCCTCACGTCTCGCGAACACAAAAAAACCCGGCGCATGCGCCGGGTTTTTTGGTTCCTGCTTTTTAACGAATCAAGCAGGTTCCATCTCATCACTAAAGCTGAAGGTAAGCGTGTCGTTCTTCACACCCACTTTCACTGTGCCGCCATTCACCAAACAACCGAACAGCAGTTCGTTCGCCAAGTTCTTCTTCACATGCTCTTGCATGACACGCGCCATTGGACGTGCACCCATAGACTTGTCATACCCTTTCTCTGCCAGCCACAGTTTCGCTTTATCTGTCACTTCAAGAGAAACGCCACGCGCATCCAATTGAGCTTGAAGCTCGACAACAAACTTGTCGACAACTTGAAGAATGATTTCTTTATCCAAGTTGTTAAACCAAATGATGTTATCAAGGCGGTTTCGGAATTCAGGTGCAAACACCTTCTTAATTTCAGCCATCGCATCGTGACTGTGATCTTGTTGGATCAAGCCAATCGACTTACGAATGGTTTCCGTCACACCCGCATTGGTTGTCATCACGAGAATCACGTTTCGGAAATCTGCTTTACGGCCGTTATTGTCCGTCAATGTCCCGTTGTCCATGACCTGAAGAAGCAGGTTAAAGACATCTGGGTGTGCTTTCTCGATTTCATCAAGCAGCACAACACTGTGTGGATGTTTAATAACCGCATCCGTCAACAGACCACCTTGGTCGTAACCCACGTAGCCTGGAGGCGCACCAATCAAACGGCTGACGGTATGACGCTCCATGTACTCAGACATATCGAAGCGTTGCAGCTCGATACCCATCGCACGGGCAAGTTGAACGGTCACTTCGGTTTTACCCACACCGGTTGGACCTGCAAACAAGAATGAACCGACGGGTTTATTCTCTGCACCCAAACCTGCGCGGCTGAGTTTAATCGCCTCACACAATGCACCAATCGCATCGTCTTGTCCGAAGACCAGCATTTTGAGCTTCTGCTCAAGCGATTGAAGCACTTCGCGGTCAGTCGAAGAAACGGATTTCTCAGGGATGCGGGCCATTTTCGCAATCATGGCTTCAATATCACCCACACCCACAGTTTTCTTGCGCTTGTTTGCTGGCGCAAGGCGACAGCGCGCACCCGCTTCATCAATCACATCAATGGCTTTATCGGGAAGATGACGGTCATTAATGTATTTGGCTGACAGCTCTACCGCTGCACGGATGGCTTTATTGGTGTAACGCACTTCATGGTGTGCTTCGTACTTAGGTTTCAAACCCATCAGGATCTTCGTGGTGTCATCAAGTGATGGCTCCACAACGTCGATTTTTTGGAAACGACGCGCCAGCGCACGCTCTTTTTCAAAGATGCTGCTGTATTCCTGGTAAGTGGTTGAACCGATACAACGAAGCTTACCGCTCGAAAGCAACGGTTTAATCAGGTTAGCGGCGTCTACTTGACCGCCTGATGCTGCACCTGCACCAATGATGGTATGAATTTCATCAATGAACAGAACCGCATGCTCTTCTTTCTCAAGCTGCTTCAAAATGGTCTTGAAGCGCTTTTCAAAATCACCACGGTATTTGGTTCCGGCAAGAAGCGAACCAATATCGAGAGAGTAGATCACGCAGTTTTGAATGATTTCTGGCACTTGACCTTCAACGATGCGCCAAGCAAGACCTTCTGCAATCGCAGTTTTACCGACCCCGGCTTCACCAACTAAGAGTGGGTTGTTCTTACGACGACGGCAAAGCACTTGGATTGTACGCTCAAGCTCTTTGTCACGGCCAATAAGAGGGTCAATACCACCGACACGTGCGAGTTGGTTAAGGTTGGTAGCGAAGTTCTCTAAGCGCTCTTCACCACCTTCTACGGCCGCTTCTTCAGAAGAAAGGTCCGCACCCGGCAGTTCTTCATCGCTGCTTGCAGATTTGGTTGTACCGTGTGAAATGTAGTTAACGACATCAAGGCGGCTAATATCATTTTTCTTGAGCAGGTAGGCCGCATGGGATTCTTGCTCACTAAAAATAGCCACCAGCACATTCGCACCGCTCACTTCACTGCGGCCCGATGATTGGACGTGGAAAACAGCACGTTGAAGTACGCGCTGAAAACTCAGCGTTGGTTGGGTTTCTCGATTGTCATCATCAACAGGAATCAACGGTGTTGTTTGTTCGATGAATGCTTCCAATTCTTTGCGCAAGGCATCAAGATCGGCGCGGCAAGCGAGTAGCGCTTCTCGAGCGGCAACGTTTTCTAACAGCGCGAGTAGCAGGTGTTCCACGGTCATAAACTCATGACGCTTCTCACGTGCTCTTGCGAACGCCCCGTTCAGGCTCGCTTCAAGTTCTTTGTTTAGCATAAGGCACCTCCCTCAATAACCACATTCTGGTGTGCCGAAGAAATCCTTTTTCTATAACTTAGGCTTTCTCCATTGTGCACAGTAGTGGGTGTTGATGTTCTTTTGCATACATCATTACCTGTGCGACTTTCATCTCGGCAACTTCCGAGGAATAAATGCCACAGACAGCCTTTCCTTCATAGTGAACAGCTAGCATCAACTGTGTCGCTTTTTCCAAATCCATGGAAAAGAATCGCTGTAACACCTCCACTACAAACTCCATGGGGGTGTAATCATCATTATTCAATAGCACTTTGTATAATGATGGCGGTTTTACTTTGGTTTCTTCCGCTTCTTTAACGTCAGAATCCGGAACTATCCATTCGTACATTTTGCTCATAACTGCTTACAATCTTTAAGGTAGCTCAAGTGTTCCTTACAAAACAATTATTTATCTAGGTGTTTTGTATATTGGGACATCATACACAAGAAACGCTACCGATACTTAAAACGTAATTCACAGATTGTATTCCAGCAACCGCGACAAAGCTATGATGAGCAATATTTGCGATGCAGAAATAGTGCCACAGTTCACCAATCCTGCCACTTCGCTTCTCGCTCAAATCACCTTGTCATCCAATCAGACCGTCAAAACACGCCGCGTATTACAAACAGAATCCACAATGTAAGAATATCCATACATCTGTTTGGATTACCACTATCATCCTCTTGCTTTCACTTTGTTGATCAGCACAAAAACTTAATTCTCTTCGTTAATATTCATTCATTAACTATTCACCCTCTAAATACTTTCCACTACGTGTATTAATACACTGACAAAAGTAAAAAAAAACCGCTTTCTCAAACCTTAATTATCATGATGTTACAATTAACGCCTTGATGGGAGGGTTTAACAGTCATGAAGCTATTTTTTAAGAACCCTTGAAATCAACTTAACACATCCGACCTTTAACATTGATTCGATTGACTTATTTATGAAACAAAAAGACACATAATGGTACACACATCATCCTTCGCGAACATCTTCAGTTATTTTTATTAAAATGTTGTTATATGGCTTCTAAGGGGCTTGACTGCCTAAATCTTTCTACTAGAGTGTGAATTGAAGTAAAAACATACAGCATCAATTACCAATGAGTAACGTGATTGCAGATGTTGGTTTTACTCATAGTTATGCAATTTGAATGCAAGAGGGATGTTTCGCATGGCAAGTGGTACAGTTAAATGGTTTAACAACGCTAAAGGGTTTGGCTTCATATGCCCTGATGAGGGTGATGGTGATATTTTTGCTCATTACTCTACGATTCAAATGGATGGTTACCGGACATTAAAAGCCGGACAGACCGTGAACTATGAAGTGCTGGAAGGTCCTAAGGGTTACCACGCTAGCCAGATTGTTCCAATAGAAAGCGAAGCCTTAAAATAATTAGTGTTGCTACAAATCTTTTTGCTGCCGTAAGGTCGAAGTTTGAAAGAGCGGACATTGTGTTCGCTCTTTTGTTTTATACGCTACAACCCAGAGTCTAAAAGGCGTCCAGCCTCCTCCTCCTCACAATAAACATCCTAGATTATCAATACTGAGAACGTGCTCCCTCACGTAAAAGTCTAATTTCACCTTAGGGCGAGACCAATTTTTCATACACATCGCTCAGACAAACGCTCAAACAGTTTGAAGATGCAGGATTCCGTGAGATTTACAACGATACGCAAAGGCTCTCTTTCAGGCAGTGCTCTCATCACTCAGCACTATTCGCCAAACGCACACCGCTCTCATCGTTCGTAATCGCTACCGAAGCAAGGCCATCTCATTGTTTGGGCATATACCCGAGCCTTTTCATAGTGTTCGGGACTAGATATCTGTTAGACAAAGGGCTATTCGATGAAAATATCCGACTTATGGTTGGCGGGATTCCTATTCCTTTTTTCCATCCCAACCAACGCCAGTACCCTCAGTTTCACGTCCGATGCCGAGCTGGATGCAGCGCTCCGACAACGAATTTCTCAACTGAGCCTCACAGGAGACCCGCTATCCCCGCGCTCACTCCCCTCGATCAACACCCCCAAAGCACAACTCGGGAAGCTGCTGTTTTTCAGTAAAATCCAAAGCGGTAATTTCGACACTGCATGCGTCTCTTGCCATCACCCCATGTTAGGCGGTGCCGATGCGCTCTCGATCGCGATAGGCGTTGATACCCTCAACCCTAACTTGCTCGGTCCTGGTCGCGAGCACCGATCAACCGCGCCTTTCTACGATGGCGGCCCCACAATGCCCCGAAATGTCCCAACCAGTTTCAACCTTGGCTTTTGGGATAAGCATATTTTTCACGATGGGCGGGTGGAAGCCTTGTTGCCGCTTCCCTTCCAACATGGTGGGATTGGCGGCATAAGCACGCCGGATTCAGGCAAAGACTTGCCAGATCCCGATGCCGGCAACAACCTCAGCACCGCACAAGCAGCCTTCCCACAAGTCACGCTTGAAGAGATGCGAGGTTTTACCTTTGCAGAAGGGTTATCAAATCAAGAAACACGGGAGCGGGTTGCGGCGAGAATGCGGGGAGAACTTGAGCCTTTGGCATTGAATCAATGGCCAACGCTTTTTCGTGAAACGTTTAACCTTCCCGACGTCCCACTCAACGAAGTGATCACGCCTGCTGCCATACGAGAAGTGCTCGCGGAATACATGCGCTCTCAGGTCTTTGTCGATAACCCATGGTTTGATTACGTTCAGGGCAACACCCTCGCGCTCACGCCACAAGAAAAACGGGGCGCTTATAAGTTTCTAGCGCCTGCAAGTGCAAACGGATTTAATTGTCAACGCTGCCACAGCGGCAATCTGATGACGGATGAAGGTTTTCATAATATCGCCATGCCGCAGTTGGGGCGTGGTAAAGGTGACAGCTACACACGCACCAATGATTTTGGACGCTACCGAGAGACCAACCGCTTTACCGATTTATTCGCCTTCAGAACGCCGTCACTGCTCAATGTGGATGTGACTGGCCCCTATGGTCACTCTGGTGCATATAGCAGCTTAGAGGACACCATACGCCATCATATGAACCCTGCAGTCGCCGTGGCACGTTATCAATATGACGGCACACAGCCTTCTGTTCAGCAAAGTGATATGCAAAACAATACGCAAGAAGCAATAAACATATTGTTTGTTCAGCAGATCGTCGGTGTCAGTCAATTGAGTAATCAATCCTATGACGAAGAAGACATTCAAGACTTAACCGCGTTTCTTCGCACCTTGACCGATCCGTGTGTGAAAGATCGGCAATGTATGGCCCCATGGCTCGTCGATAACGACATCGACCCTGATGGTTTGCGCATTGAAGCCGTCGACATCAACTTGCAACCGCTCTAAACCAAACAACGCTGCTGACGTCGAACTGATGGTTTTACTCAGGCCAAAGTTTTAAATCAGGCTGGGTAACCGCGTCAAGACAGCGAAACCCTAGGCATAAAAAAGCCCGGCGATTGCCGGGCTTAGAAACAAGTGAATCCTATGGATTACATTTGTTGAATCATGTCTTCTGCAAACTCAGAACACTTACGCAGCGTTGCGCCGTCCATTAGACGTTCGAAATCGTACGTTACTGTCTTGTTTGCGATCGCTTTTTCCATAGAAGAAATGATCAGGTCTGCTGCTTCAGTCCAACCTAGGTGACGAAGCATCATTTCAGCAGAAAGGATCAGTGAACCAGGGTTAACTTTATCCTGACCTGCATACTTAGGTGCAGTACCGTGTGTTGCTTCAAACAATGCAATGCCGTCACCGATGTTTGCACCCGGTGCGATACCAATACCACCCACCTGCGCAGCAAGTGCGTCAGACACGTAGTCACCGTTAAGGTTCATGGTTGCAATGACATCGTATTCCGCTGGACGAAGAAGGATTTGCTGTAGGAATGCATCAGCAATCACGTCTTTGATGATGATCTCTTTGCCCGTGTTCGGGTTTTTCAGCGTCATCCATGGACCACCGTCCAACAGTTCAGCACCAAACTCTTCTTTTGCTACTTCATAGC
This sequence comes from Enterovibrio baiacu, assembly GCF_004120195.1. Taxonomy (GTDB): domain Bacteria; phylum Pseudomonadota; class Gammaproteobacteria; order Enterobacterales; family Vibrionaceae; genus Enterovibrio; species Enterovibrio baiacui. The sequence continues at coordinate 421,525 of NZ_SCHN01000006.1, forward strand.
CCCAATCTTTGAAGGCACCTTCGGTGAACTTCATGATGTTGCCTTTGTGAACCAGCGTCATTGAGTCACGATCGTTATCGATGGTGTACTGGATTGCCGCGCGAACAAGACGCTTAGTACCTTGCTCAGAAACAGGCTTGATACCGATACCACATTCCTCGTCGAAACGGATTTTGGTTGCGCCCATTTCTTCTTTAAGGAATTTGATGATTTTGTCTGCTTCAGCCGTACCCGCCTTAAACTCAACACCTGCGTAGATATCTTCTGAGTTTTCACGGTAGATAACCATGTCAGTCAGTTCGGGTTGTTTTAGTGGGCTTGGTACACCTTCGAAATAACGAACAGGGCGAGCACAGATATACAGGTCAAGCTCTTGACGAAGGGCAACGTTCAAAGAACGGATACCGCCGCCTACTGGCGTCGTTAGAGGACCTTTAATTGCTACTTTGTAATCACGGATAAAATCGAGGGTTTCAGAAGGTAACCACTCATCTTCGCCATAGATCTGGGTTGATTTCTCACCGGTGTAAATTTCCATCCAGGAGATCTTACGGTCACCGCCGTAAGCCTTTTCAACCGCAGCATCAACAACTTTGATCATCGCAGGGCTAACATCAACGCCAATACCGTCACCTTCAATGTAAGGAATGACAGGGTTATTAGGAACGACCAGCTTGCCGTTTTCTACTGCAATTTTCTGACCATCAGCTGGCACGACTACTTTACTTTCCATTTAATTCTCCTAGCGTCCATTTGTTATCTTTTGCTCACCAAACAGAGCAATTTTCTGGCACACCGGAAACGTCCTTTTGTTCCAAATTGGTGCAACAGGTAATTGTTCTGTTTGGTATAACATGCGGGCAAAAGAATACTGTAAATCATGCAACACGCCAATCACATTATTCCATGTATAATACGGAGGTCTCATTTGTTACCTGACCTGATTGACAGTATTTAATGACGTTTAAAACCACCCCAAAAAGAAGCGCAAAAACATCAGCTTCTAAGCCAAATTCTCGACGCACTTCACGCTTGCGTTCCAATAAACCTGCGCGCCCGAAAGGTCCGACGAAAATCATCCTTTTCAACAAGCCGTTTAACACCTTGACGCAGTTCACAGGTGAACCGGGAGATTCGACGTTAGCCGACTTTATTCCTGTGAAGGATGTCTATGCCGCCGGTCGTCTCGATAAAGACAGCGAAGGGCTTTTAGTGCTGACCAACGATGGCATTCTTCAAGCGCGATTAACACAACCTAAATCAAAATCGCCAAAGACCTACTGGGTGCAAGTTGAAGGCATTCCGACGGAAGAATCTCTCACCCGTTTGCGTGAAGGTGTTGAGCTCAATGATGGATGGACATTGCCAGCGGGCATTGAGCTGATGCAAGAACCCAACATTTGGGATCGCAATCCGCCGATCCGTCACCGCCCTTCTATCCCAACATCTTGGATAGCGATTACCTTGGAAGAAGGCCGTAACCGCCAAGTACGAAGAATGACGGCAGCCGTTGGCCACCCTACGCTGCGCCTGATTCGTCACCGAATGGGGGATTGGACGGTTGACGATCTGCAACCGGGTGAATGGAAAGAGGTTTCCCTTCCTCAAAAACAATGAAAATGTGATTGAGTTCTCATCTGTAACAGCGCAAAGGTTTCTGGTAAACTCTGCCACCGATTTAATTGGAGCTTGAAATTTCGTCATGTCAGATAACAGCAGCAAAAAAGTTATCGTCGGTATGTCCGGCGGCGTCGATTCCTCAGTATCAGCTTATCTACTGAAGCAACAAGGCTATCAGGTAGAAGGCCTTTTCATGAAAAACTGGGAAGAAGACGATAACGACGAGTACTGTTCGGCAGCGGAAGATCTGGCCGATGCACAGGCCGTCTGCGACAAGCTTGGTATTGAGATGCACACCATTAACTTTGCAGCTGAATACTGGGACAACGTCTTTGAACACTTCCTTAAAGAGTACAAAGCGGGTCGTACGCCTAATCCAGACATTCTTTGTAACAAAGAAATCAAGTTTAAAGCCTTCTTAGAATTTGCTGATGAAGTGCTTGAAGCTGACTACATTGCCATGGGTCACTATGTACGTCGTACCTTCCCTACTCAGGAAGGCGAAAAAGCGCAAATGCTGCGCGGCGTAGATAACAACAAAGACCAAAGCTACTTCTTGTACACGCTTAGTCATGAGCAAGTGGCACGCAGCCTGTTCCCTGTTGGCGAGTTGGAAAAACCAGAAGTTCGCCGTATTGCAGAAGAACAAGATCTGATCACCGCGAAGAAGAAAGATTCGACCGGTATTTGCTTCATCGGTGAGCGTAAATTCACTGATTTTCTGTCGAAATACCTGCCAGCACAACCAGGTGTGATTGAAACCACCAAAGGTCAAGCCATTGGTGAACACCAAGGTTTGATGTACCACACATTGGGCCAGCGCAAAGGCCTACACATTGGTGGTCAAAAAGGTGGTGGCGGCCTAGAAGCTGCTTGGTATGTGGTTGATAAAGATGTAGAACGCAATGTGTTGATTGTTGCTCAAGGCCATGATCACCCACGTCTATTCTCAAAAGGTTTGATCGCCGCTCAACTTCATTGGGTTGATCGCGCAACAATGACCGAACCATTGAAGTGCACCGTAAAAACGCGATACCGCCAAACTGACATATCATGTACCATCGAGCCAATTGATGGAGACCAGATCAAAGTCATCTTTGATGAGCCGCAAGTCGCGGTTACCCCTGGTCAATCAGCCGTATTTTATTCCGGTGATGTGTGTCTCGGCGGCGGCATCATCGAAGCGCGTATTTAAGGAGCAATCGTCAGTGGCTAATACTTTGTTTGATCGTACCATCGCATTTGCGAGTATCTGTCAATCCGTCAAACTTGTTCAAGAGGTCGCTCGCACAGGCACCTGTGATCGCGATACGCTCAGCGCAAGCTTAAACAGTATTATCGTCACCAACCCTGCTTCAACGATTGAGGTTTTCGGCAAAGAAGAAAACCTCAATCTTGGTTTGACTACCCTCATTAACGAGTTAGACAACAGCCCTGGTGGCAGTGAACTCACTCGTTATCTGATCAATATTCTGGCTTTGGAACGTAAGCTATCAGGCCGTCGCGACAGCCTCGCACAGCTTGGTGATCGCTTAGACACAATCCAACGCCAGATTCAGCACTTTGACCTGCTTGATGAACAAATGGTAAGCAACCTTGCCAGCGTTTACTTGGACACTATTAGCCCGCTGGGCCCAAGGATCCAAGTGACGGGCACACCAGCACAGCTTCAAATAACAGGCGTACAACATAAAGTACGCGCGTTATTGCTTTCGGGTATCCGAAGCGCCGTGCTTTGGCGTCAGGTTGGCGGCAAACGCCGTCATCTTATCTTTGGTCGCAAACAAATGATCGAGCAGGCCAAAATCATCTTAGCCCGAAATTCGTAATTTTAATTCAGGAGAGAGACCATGGAACTGTCAGCACTGACAGCTGTTTCACCGGTGGATGGCCGTTACGGAACGAAAACGATTGCGTTGCGTTCAATCTTCAGTGAGTTTGGCTTATTGAAGTACCGCACAATCGTAGAAGTTCGTTGGTTGCAAAAACTGGCAGCAACAGATGCTATCAAGGAAGTACCTGCGTTCAGCGCAGAAGCAAACGCGCTTTTAGACCAAATCGCTGCTGAGTTCAGCGAAGCTGATGCACAACGCATCAAAGACATCGAGCGCACCACCAACCACGACGTTAAAGCGGTTGAGTATTTCCTGAAAGAAAAAGTCGCTGGCAATGCCGAGTTGAACGCTGTTAACGAGTTCATCCACTTTGCATGCACTTCAGAAGACATCAACAACACCTCACACGCATTGATGCTTAAAGAAGCGCGTGATGACGTGATTTTGCCAGAAATTCGCAACGTGATTGATGCGATAAAAGCACTGGCGGTTGAATATCGTGAAGTGCCTCTTCTGTCTCGTACACACGGTCAACCAGCATCTCCTTCTACCATGGGTAAAGAGATGGCTAACGTAGCATACCGCATGGAACGTCAGTACAAGCAAATCGAAAACGTTGAAATCCTAGCGAAAATCAACGGTGCTGTAGGTAACTACAACGCGCATATATCTGCTTACCCTGAAGTGGATTGGCACGGTTTCAGCGAAGAATTCATCACTGAATCGCTTGGCGTAACGTGGAACCCTTACACAACGCAAATCGAACCGCATGATTACATTGCTGAGTTGTTCGATGCGATTGCGCGTTTCAACACCATCTTGATCGACTTCGATCGTGATGTGTGGGGTTACATCGCACTGGGCCACTTCAAGCAAAAAACCATTGCTGGCGAAATCGGTTCTTCAACCATGCCGCACAAAGTGAACCCAATCGACTTCGAAAACTCTGAAGGTAACTTGGGCCTAGCGAACGCAGTATTTGGCCACTTGGCGCAAAAACTGCCAATCTCTCGCTGGCAGCGCGACCTGACTGACTCAACGGTGCTTCGTAACCTTGGCGTTGGCGTGGGTTACGCAATCATTGCATACACCTCGACCCTAAAAGGCATCAGCAAGCTGGAAGTTAACCAAGCCGCGCTTGAAGCTGAGCTCGACAAAAACTGGGAAGTATTGGCAGAGCCAGTACAAACCGTGATGCGTCGTTACGGCATTGAGAAGCCTTACGAGAAACTGAAAGAGCTAACGCGCGGCAAGCGTGTTGATGGCGAAGGCATGCGTGCTTTCATCGATGGTCTGGATCTGCCCGAAGACGAGAAAGTGCGTCTGAAGCAAATGACCCCAGCCAACTACATCGGCGATGCGATCAAGCTGACCGATCAGCTGTAAGCGATTGTTCTTTCTGCCACAGCGTGCAGAATGATTGAAGCCCGGTTCTGCCGGGCTTTTTATTTCTCTCGCGTCTCTGCATATTCACCATGCTTGGGTATATACCCAATCAACCTTAAGATGCTCGATTTCAGAGGCCATCAGTGCGTTCAGTTCAAGGCAAATTCTTGTAGGAATAGTCATTCTATTTCACAGAAATTTAACGATGAAGTGGACGCACTGAGGGTCTCCCTTCGGGCGAGTTTACTGACGCCATGCTCGGTGTTATCCCTTTTTGATGGAGATCACTACATCGGCAAAGGGACGCCTAGATCATAACGTCAGTAAACCTCGCTGAATCCTGCATCTTCAGGTTGTTTGGGTATATACTTGAGCCCATTCTTAGAAAACTGCACTCCCTTATGTATCAGTTAAATTTCGACCTAAATAGCTTCCTTTCGACGTATTGGCATAAAAAGCCAACCATCATTCGTAACGGTTTCGTTGAGTTTGATGACCCGATCACGCCAGATGAATTGGCGGGACTGGCGATGGAAGAAGAAATCGATTCACGCTTCGTAACGAACCTCGATGGCAACTGGCAAGCAAAACACGGTCCATTCGAGAATTTCGACGACTTCCCAGACACTCACTCTCAACTGATCATCCAAGCGGCAAACCACTGGCACCCAGGGTTACGCGAATTGGCAGAACCCTTTCGTGTTCTCCCAAACTGGTTGTTTGATGATGTGATGATCTGCCTGTCTATGCCCAATGGCGGCGTAGGCCCGCACATCGACCAATACGATGTGTTCATCATTCAAGGGATGGGTAAACGTCGTTGGCGCGTGGGTGATAAAGGCGAATACAAAGACGCTAACCACCACACAGGTTTGCGTCAAATTGAAGGCTTTGATCCGATCATCGATGAAGTGCTAGAACCGGGCGATATTCTGTATATCCCGCCGGGTTTCCCGCATGAAGGAAACACCATCGATGTGTCGATGAGCTACTCCATTGGCTACCGTTCTCCGAAGAAACTAGAGCTGTTGAGCGGCTTTGCGGACTACGTGTTGACCAATGAGTTGGGTGATATTCACTACTACGATCCGAACCTGCAAACCCGTGAAGAACACGGCATGATCCCAACCGCTGAGTTTGATGCGTTGAACAACATGCTGATGAAGCTGTTGAACGACCCGAAAGCGAAATCACGCTGGATGGGCGAGCAACTAAGCCAGTCACGTCATGAGCTGGACATCATGCCCGCAGAGCCACCATGGGCAGCGGATGAGCTATTCCAATTCATGGAAGAGAGCTTGGTGCTTGAGAAAGTCTCTGGCCTAAAAGCGCTTTACCACGAAGACGACCTGTCAGTGATTTTCCTGAACGGCGAATCGATCGAACTGCCTGAAGGTTGTGAAGCTGCGGCGCGCGTGTTGTGTGACCAAGAAGCCTTTACTGGTGAAGATTTGGGCCCGATCGCCAACAACCCTGCATTACTGGCGTTGTTGCTTGAGCTTTGCAACCAAGGTTATTGGTATCCGCAGGCTTAACAGACTCTATTGAGTGACAACCTCGAACGGTATGCTCAGTAAAAAGCCTTCCATCTGGAAGGCTTTTCTGTTTTCTTACGATGAAAAACGACGCTTACAAGGTCACTTGAAGACATGATACTGAATGCTGATCAGTCCCTTCCAATGCAGGTTTTCTTTGTGCGCACGCTTCATTCGCTTGCGGACAACGTGTGCGGAAAACACACCCTGACGGCGGGTTCATCGGTGAAGGTAATTCACCTTCTAGCAATTGGATCTCTTTGTTTCGTTCTTTGTCTGGATCGGGAATCGGCACCGCAGACATCAATGCTTTGGTGTAAGGGTGTTGGGGGTTATCAAACAGTGCTTTACTCTCAGCAAGCTCAACCGAATTCCCCAAGTACATGACAAGTACGCGGTCGGAAATATGCTTCACCACCGACAAATCGTGCGCGATAAAGATAAGGCTCAAGCCCATCTCTTTTTGCAGTTCTTTCAGAAGGTTCACCACCTGCGCCTGGATAGACACATCCAATGCCGAAACGGGCTCATCACAAATCACCAGCTTTGGCTTTAAAATCAAAGCACGCGCAATACCAATTCGCTGACACTGACCACCAGAGAATTCATGTGGGTAGCGGTTAATCACATTGGGCAATAGACCCACGCGCGTCATCATGGTTTGAACTTGCGCTTTTACCTCGTCTTTCGACAACGTCGGGTAGAAGGTTTTCAACGGTTCAGCAATGATATCCCCTACCGTCATTCGCGGGTTCAACGACGCCAACGGATCCTGAAATATCATCTGGATTTCTTTGCGCTTCTCACGCATTTCGTTGCCATGCAGCTTGGTTAAGTCTTTGCCTAGCCAAACCACTTGCCCGTCAGTGGCTTCTACAAGCCCAATGACTGCGCGCGCAAAGGTAGATTTACCACAACCCGACTCGCCCACAACCCCCAGCGTTTCACCTTCATAAAGACGAATGTTGACGCCATCAACGGCCTTCAATACAGCAGGTTTTGCCCAAGGCCACATTGATTTAGAGGCAATATTGAAGTGCACTTTCAGATCTTCAATATCCAGTAAAAGTTTTTTATCCATCACGCCCATTACCACGCCTCCTGATCAGAAAAACACGCACGAAGACGACCCTCGCCAAACGGCGTCAGAATCGGAGATTCTTGCTTACAGTGATCACTCACACGGTGACAGCGGTCTTGATACGGACAGCCTGGTGGTAATTTCAATAAGTTCGGTGGATTTCCTGGAATGGTCGGCAACACCTCTCCTTCCGTGTCCAAGCGCGGAATCGCTTTCAACAGCCCTTCGGTATACGGGTGACTTGGCTGATAGAAGATTTCATTCACGCTGCCGTATTCCATCGTTCGGCCTGCGTACATCACCAACACTTTGTCACACGAACCAGCGACCACGCCCAAGTCATGAGTAATCATGATGATCGCGGTATTGAACTCCGATTTCAGCTCGTTCAATAGCTCCATGATTTGCGCCTGCACCGTCACATCCAATGCGGTGGTAGGCTCATCTGCAATCAGAAGTTTTGGACGACACAACAATGCCATGGCAATCATGACACGTTGGCGCATACCACCAGAGAACTCGTGCGGGTACATGCTAATACGTTTGCGCGCTTCTGGGATTTTCACCGCCTCAAGCATGCGCACAGATTCTTCAAACGCTTCTGTTTTTCCCATCCCCTTATGCAGCATTAACACTTCAGTGAGCTGGTCGCTGACTTTCATATAAGGGTTCAATGACGTCATTGGGTCTTGGAAAATCATCGCGATCTGCTCGGCGCGGATTTTGTTCAAGGCTTTCTCTGGCAAGTTCAGGATTTCATTGCCTTCGAACTTAGCACTGCCTTTTACAATGCCATTTTTCGCCAATAGACCCATGATGGAAAACACGGTTTGGCTTTTACCTGAACCTGATTCGCCGACGATACCGAGCGTTTCGCCGCGATCGAGGGAGAAGTTCAAGTCATTCACTGCGGTGACAAAACCATCTTGGGTTTTAAATTCTACGCGCAGATCTTTTACATCTAATAGGCTCATACTTCCTCCTTATCGATCCTTCGGATCCAGCGCATCACGCAAACCATCACCCACGTAGTTGAAGCACAACAAGGTGGTGACCATGAACAATGTCGGGAAAATTAGCTGCCAAATGGCCAACTCCATGGTTTGCGATCCTTCTTGCAGCAATGCACCCCAGCTTGTCATCGGCTCTTGCACGCCTAAGCCAAGGAAGCTTAAGAAAGACTCAATCAAGATCATGCTTGGAATCAGCAGCGTTGAGTAAACCGCAACAATACCCAGCACGTTTGGCACGATATGTCGGAGAATGATGTTTCGCGTGCTCACACCACTGACGTGTGCCGCCTCAATAAACTCTTTGTTGCGAAGGCTCAACGTTTGACCCCGTACAATTCGCGCCATGTCGAGCCAGGCAATGGCACCAATAGCGACAAATATCAGCACGATATTTCGGCCAAAGAAGGTCACCAATACAATCACCAAGAACATGAAGGGGATGGCGTTCAGAATTTCCAGAATACGCATCATCACGCGGTCAGTTCGGCCGCCGATATAGCCCGACGTCGCCCCATAAACCGTGCCGATAATGACAGCGACCAACGCCCCCATCAAACCCACCATCAGTGATATCTGGCCGCCCACAAGGGTACGCACATAAATGTCACGTCCAAGGGCATCGGTACCAAAAATGTGCCCTTCAGCGCCCAAAGACGGCGCAGCATGCATGGCATACCAATCTGTATCGTCAAAGGCGTAGGTCGCAAAGAGTGGGCCCACAATCACCCAAAGGGTAATCACCGCAAGAATAAACAAGCTCGTCATTGCCGCTTTATTTCGCATAAAGCGCAGGCGAGCATCCTGCCAAAGGCTTCGGCCCTCGACTTCTAGCTGAGCAGAGAAGTTATCGATAGCTTCGTTATTTTGTTCTTTGTTCAATAGCATATTTCAAAACCTCAATAACGAATCTTCGGATCTAGCCACGCTAACAAGATGTCTACGATGGCGTTGAAGATGATGAACAGTGCACCAATCAGGATGGTGATACCCATTACCAACGAGTAGTCACGGTTGAAAGCGGCATTCACAAACAATTTACCGATGCCTGGCAGACCAAAGATGGTTTCGATAACCACCGAGCCAGTAATGATGCCGACAAACGCAGGCCCCATGTAAGAAACAACCGGTAACATTGCTGGTCGCAATGCATGCTTCATGATGATGTAAGGCATGCTTAACCCTTTCGCTTTCGCGGTTCGGATAAAGTTGCTGTTCAAGGTTTCAATCATGCTTCCGCGTGTAATACGCGCAAACGTTGCGATATAAAGAAATGACATGCCTAATACGGGCAGGATGATGTATTCAATTGCACCGCCGTTCCACCCACCAGCAGGTAGCCAACCTAATCCAATTGAGAAGACGTAGATAAGAACGGGAGCCAACACAAAGGAAGGCAATACCACCCCGAGCATGGAGGTCGACATCACCACATAGTCCACCCAACTGTTTTGCCGAAGCGCTGCAAATGTGCCGATCGCAACACCCGCCACCACAGTTAACAAAAAGGCATAGAAACCCACTTTGGCAGACACGGGCAGTGCAGACGCGACAAGTTCATTAACGGTGTAATCTTTGTATTTAAAGGAAGGCCCAAAATCACCTTGAAGAATGTTTCCTAAATACGTGGTGTATTGCTCATGCAAAGGCTTGTCTAGACCGTATTTTGCGTTGATGTTTTGCATGACTTCCGGTGGCAGTGTTTTTTCTGAAGAGAATGGGTTGCCGGGTGCAAAACGCATGAGGAAAAACGATATGGTGATCAATACCAGTAAGGTCGGTATTGCTTCCAGAGTTCGAGTAAAAATCAATCTAAACATAAAGCATCTCACTATGCTCAAAAAAACATGCGCCCGCAGTTGGGCTACAGGCGCATGGAGAACAGCCCTCTATTATTCTGCGATAATGTACATATCTTTCGAGTAGATATTGTCCTGAGGGTTTTGATCTGGGTAGCCACCTACTGCCGTGCTCACCAAGCGTGGTTGCACATATTGGTAGATAGGGGCAATTGGCATATCCTGCGCCAATTGCGCTTCGGCAATTGCATAGAACTTGTTACGTTCTTCTTCAGTTTTCGCCACTTTCACCGCGTCGTTCATCGCTTTGTCAAAGATAGCGCTCGAGTATTTCTGATCGTTCGAACCATTTTCCGTCATTGCAATGGCAAGGAAGGTAGAGGCCTCGTTGTAATCCGCACACCAGCCCGCACGGCGTACATCGAAGTCGCCTTGCTTACTGCTGTCGAGGTAAGTTTTCCACTCTTGGTTTTCGAGGTTTACGCTAACGAAGTTACCCAGCGATTTTTTCCACATAGATTGTGCTGCAACAGCAATCTTTTTGTGGTTTTCACTGGTGTTGTAGAGCAGCGTGAAATCAAGAGGATTTTCTGCATCGAAGCCTGCTTCAGCCAACAACTCCTTAGCTTTGGCATCTCGTTCTTGTTGAGACATTGATGCATATTCAGGCGTTTCAGGATTAAATCCAGTAATCCCACTGTGCGTCAACGCATATGCAGGTTTCTGTCCCTGACCAAGGATAGCTTTAGTTACAACATCACGGTCAATGGTGTAAGACAGAGCTTTACGTACACGAACGTCATCAAATGGCGCACGTTGTGTATTGAAGCCGTAGTAGTAGGTACACAGGTTTGGCGAAACGACGATATTGTCGGGATATTCAGTTTCCAGACGACGGAATTGCTCGTTTGGCACCTCATAAGTGATGTCGATTTCACCAGAAAGGAAGCGATTCATTTCCGCGTTTTGGTTTTCAATCGGCAGGAAAGTGACTTTGTCGATAACGGTATCTGCGTTATCCCAATAGTTTTCGTTACGCTCGAGAACGATTTTCTCGTTCACCACCCAGTCTTTCAAAACATAAGCACCGTTACCGACAAACACACCAGGCTTCGTCCAGGAGTCTTTGAAATTCTCAACGGTAGAGCGATGAACTGGGTACATGGTGGTGTGCGCCATCATCTTCACGAAGTATGGTAATGGAACCTCGGTTTCAAGCACCAGTGTGTGGTCATCAATCGCTTTCACACCCAGTTCACTCGCTGGCTTTTTACCAGAAGTCACGTCTTTCGCGTTCTTCATCTTGGTGTATTCAATATACCAAGCATAAGGTGACGCGGTTGCCGGATCGGCTGCGCGTTTAAAGCTGTATTCGAAATCTTGTGCAGTGACAGGATCACCGTTTGACCACTTCGCGTCTTTGCGAATTTTAAAGGTAAAGGTTTGGTTATCTTCTGTTGACCAAGATTCAGCGGTACCCGGAATGGTATTACCCAAATCATCTTGAATCACAAGACCTTCCATCAGGTCACGAAGAACGTGAGACTCTGGCACACCTTCCACTTTGTGAGGATCAAGTGAAGCGACTTCAGTGCCGTTACCACGAACGAGTTCCTGCACTTCCGCCAATTTTGTTTCTGTTGCTTGAGGCTGGGCTTCGGGCTGCGTTGCTTGAGTTTCTTCTGGTTTATTATCACAACCAGCTAAACCGAGAGAAAGACCAGCGCCCAACAGCAGCGCCTGAGTGATTTTGTTCTTATACATGCAGATACTCCAATCTATCCTTAAGTTGCATCCATGACACTCTCTGTCAGCGTGATAAAAATGGCCAATATGAAGCAAATGGGCCGATCCTAATTCGCACACTGTACGGAGAATTGTTTGAAACATTACCAAGCATCAAATTAATTTGCTACATAATAAACAATAAAAGTCACATAAACCCAACATGAGATGAAATATCAGCATATAACTCCAATTCAGCTCCAACTAGTGAACATAAACTTCAACCGAACACATATTCAAAGAGAAAAATCGTACAAAAAACCTAATCCGAGCATTAATTAAGCATTAAAAACTGCAATTAAGTGAATTATTTACAACAAAAATCGTTAACAACTCGATATCAGGAAGATAATAAATTTGTCTAATAAATCATTTTTTACGCATAGTTATTGAAGGGTTTTGACGCAGAACGCGCACTTAAAGAAGGGGTATTGATTTTTTACTCAATTAATTAAAGCGGTGAGCGTTAACAATAAAGACACACAATTCGTAACATTTCATTCTGTGTATATAAAAGAAAAGCCAGTTATCAACTGGCTCTTTGTGAATGTTATTTTCGAAAGTGACGACGAATCTATTTCTGCTGATCGTTAAGCTCGAGAGCACCGTCGTCTGATTTGCTTTGGCTCTTCCCTTCTACAAGCGAATCATCTTTTTGATGCTTCATCTCTTCCGGCAAGATATCTTCCATCATTTGTTTCATGCGCTTATTACTAATGCGTTTGTGTCCCATAACGGTCCTCCTGATTGTGATGTTCTCTCAGGCACAAATACTCCTAGTGCTTAATAAGCGTAGCAAAGCCTAGGATCTTGCTTGATCCACATTTGACACATTGAGAGATCAAACACAACATTGCGGCTTCTTCGTGCATTCGTAAGTTTTTAATAACTAAACGGAATAAAAATTTTACTGGTTAGAATATATTCACGATCAACACAAAAGTGACTCTGTTTCAATTGTTAAAGTCTTATTTTTTGAGCAATATAGCGCCAGTACCGATGTAATGAAGCCTCGCTTTTTCGGCACAGAGGTGCATTGTTCGCAAAAAAACAACTAACTATATTAACGATCAGAGAAAGAGAAACGATAAAATGAGACCCGCTGGTGCCAACTCAAGACCCCTGTGCTCTCGCGTCCGACACGGCTTTATTCCAACTGCTCCCAAGAAGCAGGTAAAAGAAGAAAAGCAACTAGGTAGCCGCTGAAACACAACCAGACATCAACTGATAGCCTCTCTTTGAGAGGCTATTTTTTTGCCTTAAACGCAGTCAATATGCGCAAAGAAAACACATGCCGAAATTATCAACGCCCCGCTTAACAACTTCTGTCTATGTAAACCCACTTATTTTCGCACGATGAATAAGTCCTGTTTTTTTGTGACCTCCTGTCCGAAAAATAACCGCAATGTAACAAGATTGTTAATCCTTTATCGCTATTGCCTCTAAATCCTCGACGAGATTTTTTGCCATCTTTCCCATTCAGAACAAGTATCTGAGATGAGCCAATTCAACAAGGCTCATATTTACGCGATGAATAGATATTTCGCGATATAAATTTTTGAGGGATAAAAAGGATGAACAAACGTGTATTTCTAAGAGGGTTAGCCTCTGCGTCAATTGCGAGCGCCTTATCGCTGCCCGCAATCGCCGCACCTGGTGCTCCTCAGATTTCTTGGATGGAATCGAACTTCTCCATCATCGAAGTAAACGACGCTGCCTCTGCATACAAAGATCTTGTCACTGTTAAACCTTTCGCAGAAGTGCCTGTTACTTGGGACCGTTGGTCTGGAGAGCCGGGTGACACATGGCGCGTACTATTGAACGGCGTCGTTGCACATGAAGCCAGCGTAACGCCATCAGCCAGCCAAAAAGAATCGACAGTTCTGCAAGTCGCGAAAGGCGGCAAATATGACATGGTTGTCGAACTCTGTAGTGGTACAGGCGCAGCACAAGCCTGTACACCAAGCGCACCAAAACAAATCGTTGTTGCGGATACCGACGGTAGCCACCTCGACCCTCTCGCTATGAACGTTGATCCCAACAACGGAAGCTATGTAACGCCTGCTGACACGGTTGTCGGTGCGTACTTTGTGGAATGGGGTGTTTATGGCAGAAAATTCCCTGTAGATAAAATTCCAGCGCAAAACCTGACACACATCATTTATGGCTTTGTGCCTATTTGTGGCAACAACCCTTCTTTAGAAGACGGCCCTCTTGCAGCTCTTAACCGTGCTTGTGCAGGCATGCCTGACTATGAAGTGGTCATCCATGACCCGTGGGCAGCCGTTCAAATGCCGCATCCACAGTCAGGCCAAAGCCACTCCTCTTCTTACAAAGGAACTTATGGTCAGATCATGGCGCTTAAACAACGCTACCCTGATCTAAAAATTCTCCCTTCTATCGGCGGCTGGACGCTTTCTGACCCTTTCTATGATTTTGGCGTAAAAGCGAACCGCGATGTATTTGTTGCCTCGGTGAAGAAATTCCTACAAACGTGGAAATTCTATGACGGTGTAGACATTGATTGGGAATACCCAGGCGGTCAGGGCGCAAACCCTAACCTTGGCGATCCAAGCAAAGATGGCGATACCTATGCAATCTTAATGGCTGAACTGCGTACCATGTTGGATGGACTTTCTGTTGAAACAGGCCGTACTTACGAACTGACATCGGCAGTAGGTGTGGGCTACGACAAGATTGAAGACGTTAATTACGCCGACGCTGTGCCTCATATGGATTACATCTTCGCGATGACCTATGACTACTATGGCGGATGGAATAACGTTGTAGGGCACCAAGCCGCGCTTAATTGTGGTAGCCACATGTCTGCGGACGAATGTGCGGGTAAAGGCCTAGATGACGAAGGGAAACCACGTAAAGGACCTGCGTACACCACAGCTAACGGTATCGATCTGTTAATGGCAAAAGGTGTGCCTGCGAACAAGTTGGTCGTGGGTGCCGCCATGTACGGTCGTGGCTGGACAGGCGTAACAGAAGCAAGCATGTCTGATCCGACTAACCCAATGACAGGCGTAGGCAATGGCAAGATTGCAGGTTCTTGGGAAGCGGGTGTCATCGACTACAAAGACGTTGTTACCCAATATGAAAATAAGGCAGGCGTTGTTGTCGGTTATGACGAAATCGCTGAAGCACCTTGGGCATGGGATCCGTCAAACGGTGACCTAGTCACTTATGACAACAAGCGTTCTGTGATGGCGAAAGGCGCTTATGTTCGTTCGTTAGGTCTTGCTGGTCTGTTCGCATGGGAAATCGATGCAGATAACGGCGATATCCTCAACGCGATGCAAGAGTCTCTTGCCGGTGATGTTCCTCCACCAACCAACAAAGCACCCGTCGCAAAAGCGGGAGCAGATGCGGTTGTTGAGGCTGCTGGCGCAGTCGCACTAGACGGAAGTAATTCTTCTGATGCCGACGGTCAGGTTGTTTCATACAGCTGGGCACAAACGTCTGGTCCAAGTGTGTCGTTGACCAATGCGAATAACGCTGTCGCTTCCGCCGATATTCCAGCGGTTACTGTTGATACACAGTTTGTATTCACACTCACCGTGACAGACAACAAAGGAGCGAAAGCATCAGACGTTGTGACAGTCACGGCGAAGAAACAAGGTGGCACCGATCCTGTGAATACTGCTCCTGTTGCTGTGGTTTCAGCACCTGGCGTAGTAACAGCGGGCGACGTTGTCCTTGTTGATGCAAGTGCTTCAACCGATGCTGAAAACGACACCCTAACGTATAGCTGGTACATTCCAGAAGGCGTGAATGCGACTGTAAACGGTGCGTCTCTTACTTTTGTTGCCGATAGCTACGCAACAACGAAGAACCTCACCTTCGCAGTGAGCGTGTCTGATGGCAAACTGGACGACAGTGCCTCCATCACAGTTACCGTTGCGAAAAATACCACTGACCCTGTGTGTGCAAATGCTTGGAAAGAAGGTGTTGTCTATAACTCTGGTGATGTTGTGACTCACAACGGCAAAGAATACTCGGCGAAATGGTGGACGCAAAACGAAGAGCCAGGCACAACCGGTCAATGGGGTGTTTGGAAAGAGTTAGGTGCTGCTAACTGTCAGTAAAGTTACTTACCACTCAAGACTGTTACCTAGAGAGCATCGTCTATTCAGGTAACGTTCTCTAGAGAACCACAAAACAAAAGGGATGCAAATGCATCCCTTTTTATTGTTTATTCACGTCACGCCTCAGTTCAGCCTCGTTGGCTCACCAGCGGTTCGCCGCTTCATCGTCGCTGTCGCGCGCTTCAATCCAACGCTCGTCATCAACCAATTTTTCTTTCTTCCAGAACGGCGCTCGGGTTTTTAGAAAATCCATGATGAACTCACACGCATCAAACGCTGCTTTGCGGTGAGCACTGCTCACGCCAACAAACACAATCTGGTCGCCCAGATTCAATGCACCAACACGGTGAATAACGCGCACTTTGCCCACAGGCCAGCGTGCTTTTGCATCGTTGCAGATTTCTTCAAGTGACTTTTCAGTCATGCCCGGGTAATGCTCTAGGGTCAACCCTGTTACATTGTCACCCAAGTTCATGTCTCGCACCTTACCAACGAAGGTCACAACAGCACCATCGCTGGCATTGTCGTTGAGCCATTGGTATTCCTCCGCAACAGAGAAATCGTCGTGCTGCACTGAAATCATGATTAACCTCCGGTAACAGGCGGGAAGAATGCCACTTCGTCACCGTCAGCAACCGTGCTGGTTAGCGGTGAAATCGTCTGGTTAATCGCCACCAGCAATTTGCCCGACTCTAGCGCGAGTGACCATTTGTCACCTTGAGTAGCAAGATGTGAACGAATCTCTTCTGCCGTAGAAAACGTTCCCTCAAGCTCCAGCGAGCCTTTGCCGACCAGCTCTTTTACTTGCGCAAAGAAAAGCACTCGAATCATTGTTCTACCTTAAAGTGTCCCGATTTACCGCCTGTTTTCTCAAGCAGACGTACTTGGCCAATCACCATGTCCTTTTGCACCGCTTTACACATGTCATAAATGGTCAATGCCGCGACAGATGCAGCCGTCAGCGCTTCCATTTCAACACCGGTTTTGCCGCTTAACTTGCACACTGATTCAATACGCACCTGAGAGGTTTCAGGCAAGGCTTCAAGCTGCACTTCCACTTTGGTGAGCATCAGCGGATGACAAAGCGGGATCAAATCCCACGTACGTTTTGCCGCTTGAATACCCGCAATGCGCGCTGTCGCGAACACATCGCCTTTGTGGTGTGAACCCGAAATAATCAACGCTAGGGTTTCTGGTGCCATATCGATGTAGGCTTCAGCGCGCGCTTCTCTGACGGTTTCAGCTTTGGCAGAGACATCCACCATGTTGGCTTCGCCAGAGGCATTAATGTGCGTGAACTGACTCATGGCTTACTGACCTAGGTGCGGCATGAAGTTACATGGGCGGTGGCTCGCATCAAGTTGTTGCTTGATGATGCCGTTCCAACCCGTGCGGCACGCTCCCGTAGAACCTGGCATACCGAAGATAACTGTGTGGTTAGCAAAGCCTGCAATCGCGCGTGACTGAATAGTAGATGTGCCGATTTCTTGGAATGAGATGGCACGGAACAATTCACCAAAGCCTTCAACTTCTTTGTCGAAAAGCGGCTTGATGGCTTCAGGCGTGCTGTCGCGAGACGTAAAACCAGTACCACCCGTGATCAAGATAGCTTGAACATGTTGATCAGCAATCCACTGCGACACAATCGCACGGATTTGATAGATATCGTCAATGACAATTTTTTTGTCTGCCAGCGTGTGCCCGGCTTCTTTTAGTGCATCCACCAAGAACTGACCTGAGGTGTCGTTCTCTTCTGTGCGCGTATCTGAAACGGTTAATACGGCAATTTTAGCTGGCGAAAATTCAGTGACAGCGTGACCCATAAAATGTGAACCTCAACGAGTAATGTCTATTAACGGTTTTAACCGCCGATGGATGCCAGGTGCGGCGTCATGCCTGTATGTCCCTGGTCAAGAAAGTGGCTTTGTTTCTTATCAGCAAGTTGACCTTGAATGCGCGCGATCAATTCCGCTTCTTGCTTATCTTCTTGCAACAAATCGCGCAATTGCACGCCATAATCACCAAACAAACACATGTGCAGTTTGCCAAGCGCCGACACGCGGAGACGGTTACAAGAATCACAGAAATCTTTTTTGTACGGCATGATCAGGCCGATCTCGCCGACATAATCTGGGTGGCAGAATACTTCCGCAGGTCCATCACTGCGCTCACGGACTTTCATTAGCCAGCCATTCGCGATGAGGTGATTGCGGATAGACACACCCGACTGATGGTGCTTTTCAAAAAGCGAATTCATCTCGCCCGTTTGCATCAATTCGATAAAACGCAGCTGGATAGGCTTGTCTTTGATCCAATGAAGGAAGGCAGGAAGCTCTGCACTGTTCAGGTCTTTCAGCAGTACCGCATTCACTTTGACTTGTTCAAAACCCGCATCAAATGCGGCATCAATACCCGCCATCACCTCACGGAATTTATTCTCGCCCGTGATTTGATGGAACATGCGCGCATCCAGACTATCGACGCTGACGTTGATATTGGTCAGCCCAGCATCACGCCACGCTTGTGCATTTTTTGCGAGTCGATATCCGTTGGTCGTCATCGCGACCTTTTCAATGCCTTCTTGAGAAGAAATCATCGAAAGGATGTCAGTGAAGTCTTTGCGAAGTGATGGCTCACCACCAGTGATACGAACCTTTGACGTGCCACAATGCGCGAACGCCGAAACAACACGTTTCAGTTCGTCAATCGACAGGAAGCCGGAATTTTTTTGCGCAGGTTTATAACCATCAGGCAAACAATAGGTGCACCTGAAGTTACAAACATCAGTAATAGACAAGCGTAAGTAATAAAACTTACGACTGTAGGAATCTTCAAATTGTACTGTCACGAAACACCTTTCCAATATCGGGAGACGAGCACATTTCTATGACCGCCCTGGTGACCTTATGTCACGGCCAAAGACCCATATTCAGGTGAACTTAGGGACAGAGGCTTCGGAGTTACGACCGCTGAGAAGCGTAAATAATTACAAAGTGGCGTCAGCAATCTCCACCAATTTAGCAAACCTTAGGGTCAGCAAACAAGAATTGGTGACGCTTTTCTCATTATATTATCGAACAATAACTATTTTGTTACCGTCTCAAAACACATACAGATCTGACCATTAACCTTAAAGCACAATCGAATTGCGACAGTTTCTTTTTGTCGTGAAGGACATACTAAAACAATAAAACGGATTGTACTCATACACGCACGGGTTTAACCCTCTATTATTGATAGACAAGGTAGTTAGCCTTTGCGTGTCAAATGACAAAGGTATCGCAATTTCAAAATGCAAAATGCAAATGTCGTCTGTTAAACCAGCGTTTTTGCGTTCAAAAAAATAGGCATTGAATTTGCAGTAATGGGTACACAAGCAGTTCCGAATGAAAAATGAATAACGAAGGAAGCGTGTAGGGGCAACCACAAAGACCATTGCCGCGGCAGTCACACGCTCAGACAAAAATTGACTGGGAGCTCACTATGACCATTACTCTACCTATACTTTTCAATAATCGTCATATCCTCCCTTCTGGCCGTCTTCCACTGCGAGTGGTGCCGGGAGAGCAACTCAATACCGTGAAATATGCAATGCAGCATGGATTGGATATTGGAGTATGCATGGATGAAACGAGCCCGATTGGTGCAGGGATCGGTACGCGTGTCACTGTTGAAGACTTTAATACCTCAGGCGAAGATGGCGTGTTAACCATTACCGTGGGTGGACACGAAAGTTTTGTGATCGACAGTATTAAAGAAAATGAAGAAGGCGTTGTTGTTGCCGTCTGCCAGACGCTACCAACTTGGCCAGAACGTGAAGTGAGCAATGATGCTGCGCCACTGGCAGAGCGCTTACAAATCATGTTCGATCGTTACCCTGAACTGAGTTCGCTACATAAACGCCCGCACTTTGAGAACCTCACTTGGTTGTGCCAACGTTGGTTAGAGTTATTACCCATTCCAGCCAGCGAAAAACAAGTGCTCATGGCGGCAAACTCGTGCAGCGATACGTGTGAATACCTGTTGAGCCTTATGAAAGACCCGCATTAAATTGCTTAAACCAACTGGTTAATCTCACTGCAAAAACCCCGAAAAGATCAGCCTCTCGCTGGTCTTTTTTTATTCTCCGCGTGACCACCCGTTCAAAAAACACAGTCTAGAGAAAGAAGATTGTCATGTTTTTTCGAGTTATACCTTATTATTTTTAATAGGCTCTACGGTTAATGGCACTCAATGAACAATAACAACCAACAACAAAAAATCGTCGCCATCGGCGGCGGACATGGACTTGGTCGCATTCTTTCCGCACTCAGCGAGTTTGGCGATAACGTCACAGGTATCGTAACAACCACAGATAATGGCGGCTCTACTGGCCGAATTCGTGCCTGCCAAGGTGGCATTGCTTGGGGTGACACGCGCAACTGCATCAACCAGCTCATCACCGAACCTTCGATTGGCTCAATGATTTTCGAATACCGTTTCAGAGGAAATGGTGAACTGGACGGCCATAATCTTGGCAATTTGATGCTGACAGCATTAGACAACTTATCTATCCGCCCACTTGAAGCGATCAACCTGATTAGAGATATGCTCAAAGTCTCAACGCAGATTGTTCCCATGTCAGAGCACCCTGCCGATCTCGCCGCGCAAACACACGCAGGCTTGATGATATCGGGTGAAACAGACGTTGATGACTTGGAAGAGCCGCCTGCCCGCTTGATGCTTGAACCTGTCGTTCCAGCAACGCGCGAAGCGGTCTGTGCCATACAAGAAGCAGACATTGTCATATTGGGCCCAGGCAGCTTTCTTACCAGCGTCATGCCGCCTCTGCTTATGCCTGAGATCAATCGTGCACTCAAAACCACCGCGGCAAAAATTGTCTTTGTCAGAAACTTAGGGAAAGAAGCAGGCCCTGCTGGGAAAATGTCGTTAGAGACGATGTTGTCTTGGTGCGAGCGTTCAATGGGTGGGAGAAAGATTGATATTGTTCTCGGCCCTAACACCGACGAAACATTAGACGAGATTTACCAACAGGTGGAAGCAGATTTAGCGTCTGCAAACCACCAGTGGCGTCATGACCGCGACAGACTGTCGCAGGCCATTAAAGACATCATGATTAATTGAATAAGTTTTCCTGATCGGCTAACGCTTTGTATTCAGAGGCCGTGCCCTGAAGCATTGACGTTAGTCGAGGAAGCTGCTCGTGCACCCACGATTCCTGCCCAAGCTTCACGCGTGATTCACATTCACGGGCTAGCTCTGCCAATTCATCAGCGCCAAAGCTGGCAGCACTGCTTTTAATCGCATGGCTGATTTCACGAACTTGGTTCGTACTTGGCGTTTCTGCGAGTTGATCATAATAACGGCTAAGCTCATCGCTAAAGACAACGAGCAGGCTTGAAACCGTTTCTTCGCCAACTTCAACAGCCAATCGCCGTAATGTTTCATGATTCACTGTCGTCGCCATACCTAGTTCCTTTTTTCTTGTGATTCTTGCCAACTCTGCAGTTTGCGGTAAATGGTTGATGGGCTCACTTCCAACAAGCCGGCGGCTTGTGGAATGTTGCCATCACAGGCATCTATCGCAATCTGGATTGCACGTTTCTCAGTAAGCCAAAGTGGCTCAATGTCGGCTTTGGTCACCGGCCCTTGCTTTAATAACAGGGCCGAATTAACCGCAACATTGTTGTCGTGAGCGGGTGCAATCGTCGATTCGGCGTTACTTCTCACGAAAGGAGATGCAATTTTGACACCAGAAACGTTAGAAAGCGGTGGAGGAAGCATTTCTTCTGTGACTTCTCGAGCATTGTGAAGCACAACAATGTTCCGAATCACGTTCTGAAGTTGGCGCACATTGCCCGGCCAATCATAAGTCAGCAGGCGTTGTGTCACCTCCTCATTGAATTCGCGGAAATCCTTCCCTTCCTCCATGGCGAACATGACCAACAAAGATTGTGCAATCTCAACAACGTCAGCGCCGCGTTCACGCAGTGGTGGCAACGAAAGGGGAATGACGTGGAGGCGATAGTAAAGATCTTCACGGAAATTGCCTTCTACCACTTCTTTCCAAGGGTCGCGATTCGTCGCGCAAATAAAGCGCACATCAACTTGTTTAACCTTGGATGAACCTACCTTCTGGAACGTACCCGTTTGAATAAAACGCAATAACTTGGATTGAAGATCCAAATCCATTTCGCAGATTTCATCGAGGAATAAGGTACCGCCATCGGCCATTTCAGCCGCACCTTCACGCTCTGCAGCTGCACCCGTAAACGCCCCTTTCACATGACCAAACAACTCACTCTCGATGAGATCTTTAGGAATGGCAGCACAGTTAATCGCAACAAACGGATGCTTCGCTCTCGCACTCGCCGCATGAACCGCTTCGGCACACACTTCTTTGCCTGTGCCGCTCTCACCGGTGATAAAGACGGTTGCTTTACTCGGTGCGGCAGAGTCAATAACGCGATAAACAGCCTGCATTGGCACACTTCGGCCAATAAAGCCGTAGTAAGCACCTTCCGGTTTATTGCTGTCGACAATGCTCTTCGGTTTAAGCGCTTTGTTGACCGTGACACGCAGCAGATCGGCTTCACAAGGCTTGATCAAAAAGTCGCTTGCGCCATAGCGCAGCGCTTCCACCGCAGCATCAATCGAACCATGCGCGGTCATGATCACGACAGGAATGTCTGGTTGGTGTTTACGGATTTCCGCTAACACTTCAAAACCAGAAATATCAGGCAGACGAAGGTCAAGCAATATCAGGGCGAACTGATGCCCCGCAGCAAAATGCTCGATGGCTTGTTGGCCTGTGCTTGCTATCTCGACATCAACGTCGAGTGGATTTAGATAGGACTTATACAGTGCAGCGACAGAGGCGGTATCTTCCACCATCAAGATTCGCTTTTTAGCGCCAGATTCTTGCATTCGATCCTCGGCTTAGATCCCTAAAACTGTTTCTACTATTCAAAATACTGCCCAAGTATAACGCTGATTTTTTTTTGCGACCTTGTTTTGGGTGCGTTTTGCATTGCAAATTGCAAAAGGTTTTGCAAAGAAATGAACAAAATCCTCAATATATTGACTGATTATTGGATTTTCAAAGCTGGCACGGTATGTGCTTTATATACATTGACCCTTCGGGGTCACCTAGCCAACTGACGTTGTTTGTGAGCACTTCGTTCACTGAAACAAGATAGCCAACCGAATGCTTTACGGTTGGCTTTTTTTTTAGCTGTTTTGAATAAACAAATTCCGCAACGTCGCTATTTCATCACGCAGTGATGCCGCCGTTTCAAACTCCAAATTCTGTGCAGCTTCGTACATCTTGCCTTCTAGCAACTGAATCTGCGCGTCGATTTGTTGTGGTGACTTGGTGCTGTATTCCGCATCCGCCTCTGCAACGGCTTTCAAGTTTGTGCTGACTTTTGGCTTGTGCGACTTACGCTTGCCGCCCATTTCCATCACATCCATGATCTTCTTGTTCAAGCGTTGTGGCGTAATGCCATGCTCTTCATTATACGCTTCCTGCTTAGCGCGACGACGCTCGGTTTCGTCAATGGCTTTGCGCATTGAACCGGTAATGTTGTCACCATAGAGTATGGCTTTACCGTTTAAGTTCCTTGCCGCACGACCAATCGTCTGAATCAATGAACGCTCAGAACGCAAGAAGCCTTCTTTGTCAGCATCCAAAATCGCCACCAAAGAGACTTCTGGCATGTCCAAGCCCTCACGAAGCAAGTTAATACCCACCAAGACATCAAACTCACCCAGGCGTAAATCGCGAATGATTTCGACACGTTCAACGGTATCAATGTCCGAGTGCAGATAGCGTACACGAACACCATGTTCTTCAAGGTATTCGGTCAAATCTTCCGCCATGCGCTTGGTCAGCGTTGTGACCAATACGCGTTCGTTAATTTTCTCTCGAATTCGGATCTCTGACAGCAGATCATCCACCTGAGTTGCCACAGGACGAACTTCAATCAATGGGTCAAGCAAGCCTGTTGGGCGCACGACCTGATCGGCAACCTCGCCATCTGATTTTTCGATCTCATATTTCCCAGGCGTTGCAGACACATAAATGCTCTGAGGCGCAAGCGCTTCAAATTCGTCAAACTTCATTGGACGATTGTCGAGAGCGGATGGAAGACGGAACCCATACTCCACCAGCGTTTCTTTGCGCGATCGGTCGCCTTTGTACATCGCGCCAATTTGCGGCACGGTCACATGCGATTCATCAATGATCAGCAAGCCATCAGAGGGTAAGTAGTCGAACAAGGTCGGAGGCGGCTCGCCATTCGCGCGACCGCTCAAATAGCGCGAGTAGTTTTCGATGCCAGAGCAATACCCCAGCTCCGTCATCATTTCGATATCAAATTGCGTACGTTGCGAAATGCGCTGCTCTTCAATGAGCTTGTTGTTGTCGAGCAGGACTTTCTTGCGATCAACCAACTCTTCTTTGATGTGTTCAATCGCTTCAAGAATGCGCTCTCTCGGCGTTACGTAGTGCGTTTTTGGATAAATCGTACAGCGCGGCAAGTTTCGTTCAGAGATTGAACCCGTGAGTGGGTCGAATATGCTGATATTTTCAACTTCGTCATCAAACAGCTCGATGCGCACAGCATCACGGTCAGATTCCGCAGGGAAAACATCAATCACTTCACCACGCACACGAAACGTACCGCGTGTGAAGGCTTGGTCATTGCGCGTGTACTGTATCTCTGCCAAGCGGCGCAATATGCTGCGCTGGTCAATCACATCACCACGGCGCAAGTGCAACATCATCTTTAAGTAAGAATCAGGATCACCCAAACCATAAATCGCAGAAACCGAAGCAACAATAATGACATCGCGTCTTTCCAAGAGCGCTTTGGTCGCCGACAGACGCATCTGTTCGACATACTCATTAATTGACGCATCTTTTTCGATGAAGGTATCGGTGGAAGCGACATAGGCTTCAGGCTGGTAGTAATCGTAGTAGGACACGAAATACTCGACGGCGTTCTCCGGGAAAAACTCTCGCATCTCACCGTACAGCTGCGCTGCCAAGGTTTTATTGGGTGCCATGATCATGGTCGGCCTGTCAGCCGTCGCAATCACATTCGCGATGGTATATGTCTTACCTGACCCCGTTACCCCCAATAGCGTTTGGTGCGCGAGACCGGAGTCTAAGCCATCGAGAAGTTGGTTAATGGCCGTCGGCTGATCACCTGAGGGTTTAAATGGGGAATGCAGTTTGAAGGTCTTGCCCATGACGCGTCCGTGACAATGATTACCAAACCTCTCATTTTGCGCCCTCGCTGAGGTAAGTCAACTGACAAAGCCAGCAAGTGCATCAACGGCTTCGCTTTTTCCCCTCCCTCGCCTTTATTGACATATTTTTTTTACCAAGGATGATCCAAATATCTCGCGCATACGTAGCGCATCAGTGTTGAGGAAAATAAAAATGAAAAAAGTCGCACTCGTGACAGGCGGTTCAGCAGGCATTGGTCTCGCCATTGTCGAAGGCTTCATTGAAGAAGGGTACGTCGTGTATAACGCCGATCGCCAAGAAGGCCCAAAAGGACATTGGCTGGCATGTGACGTAACAGATGCGGCGGCCGTTCAACACGCGGTGACGACCCTATTGGACAACGAAGGCCAAGTTGATGCACTCGTGTGCAACGCGGGGATTCACTTCAGTTCGACCATTGAAAACACCGAAGAAGCTGATTTGGACCGCGTGTTAGACATCAATGTTAAAGGCGCATATCACGCTATTCGCGCATGCCTTCCAGCGATGAAAGTGGCTGAAAAAGGTAGCATTGTTTTGCTCGGGTCAGATCAGTGTACCGTGGCGAAACCTAACTCTTTTGCCTACAACTTAAGTAAGCACGCAATCGCATCAATGGCGAAAACAACCGCCATTGATTACGCCAAATATAATATTCGCGCCAATGCAGTATGCGCTGGCACAACGGAAACGCCGCTTTACCACAATGCAATAAATGCTTACTGCGCACGGTCTGGTGCAGATAAAGCAGAAATACATAAAGAAGAAGGCAAACTTCAACCATTAGGGCGAATTGCTCAACCAGAAGAGATTGCCCACTTGGTTGTATTCTTGGCCAGTGATAAAGCCAGCTTTATTACGGGCAGTTTACATGCCGCAGACGGCGGCTATACGGCACAATAATAATGCGAATAATTGACGCTCATCTCCATCTTATTGATTTACAGCGTGGGAAATACGGTTGGCTTAGGGCGGGAAATCCGCCTCATTGGGCCGACAAGGACACCCTCTGTCGTGATTGGTGTGAATCCGATTTGATCTTAAACGACGGTCACAAGATCGAAGGATTTCTTCACGTGGAAGCGGGCTTTGACAATGACGCCCCTTGGCGTGAGATTGCGTGGTTGGAAGAAACAGTACGCGCACCTTTTCGAAGCATCGGCTGTGTCGACCTGACGTTATCGCCAGACGCGTTCACCCAACACCTAGCGAAATTGCGGCGTCACAAATCAGTGGCTGGTGTTCGCCACATACTCGATGAAGATGCAGCACAATTACTCCGAGACCCGCAAGTTATCAGCAACCTTCGCGTGATCGCTGATGCCGCACTGATTTTTGAGGCACAGTTTGACGGCGCTGATTCCAACGCAATGGATGCCTTTCTGTCTCTTTGCAATGAAACCCCCAAACTGCGTATTGCTTACAGCCATGCTGGTTTCCCACCAGAAAACGACAGTGAGCAATGGGCTAAGAATCTCCAAAGTCTCGCCATTCAACCTAACGTGTATGTCAAAGCCTCTGGCTGGGAGATGACAAACCGCACGTATTCAGTAGAAGCCGTGGCTAACCGCGTCACAGAACTGATGAATTGGTTTGGCGAAGACAAAGTCATGCTCGCGAGCAATTTCCCGCTCAGCGAACTGCGCATGGCATATAAAGATGTGTGGCAGGAATATGCTTCTTTGCCATTCACAAAAGAAGTGATGGAGAAACTCTGCTTTGCCAATGCTCGACAGTTTTATCGGTTCTAATTCAGACTGCATCAATCCGACGGTTTCGCCACATTAAACAAAAAGCCCCCGCCAAATTGGCAGGGGCTTTCAATATTGAGCACGGCGTAATGAGTGCGACCAAACCTATTTGATCGTCAACCTTGGCGAACGCATGACAATCTCATCGTTCAACTCAATGCCAATGCCCGGCGCCTCAGAAACTTCAAAGAAGCCATTCTTCGGCTGCGGATCTTGAAGGCACAATTCACGGTTCCACGATTTAATCGCATAGGTGTGGTGCTCGTGAATCAAGAAGTTAGGAATGGCCGTTTCAAGGTGCAATGACGCCGCCGTTGCCACAGGGCCACCGCATACGTGAGCTTGAATGCGAACATCAAAGATATCGGCGTAATCACACACTTTTTTGGTTTCTGTGAAACCACCACAGAGACCAATGTCTGGCTGCAACACATCGACACTTTGGTCTTCAAGATATGGACGCACCTGCCAGCGGTTGTAAAGGCGCTCGCCCCCCGCAATCGGTACATTGACCTTGTCTGCCACTTTCGCATGCAATGAGTGGTTGAGGTAATTCACGGGCTCTTCGTAGTACATGCAGTCAAATTCTTCTGCAATCGCACCCAACTGAATCGCCGTTGTTGCACCTGGTAAGCTATGGCATTCGAAGATGATGTCGACTTCATCGCCCACGGCGTCACGAATGGCTTTCATTCGCGCTCTGTAAAGTTTCATTTCGGCGCGCGAGATAATCTTCGTGCGTTCGTAGTAGGTGTTTCCATCTTTGTCGTACATGATCGGATCAACTTTCACCGCGTCATAGCCTTCAGCAACAGCTTTTAATGCCGCTTCCGCGTATTCTTCTGGCTTTGAAAGCGCTTTGAAGTCTTTGTCCCAATCAAATTGAAGCTGAGAGGCATAGGTACGAAGCTTGTCATTCACCTTACCGCCCAAAAGTTGGTAGACAGGCAAGTTCAACGCTTTGCCTTTAATGTCCCACAACGCTGTATCAATGGCACTCATCGCGGCATAAACCACAGGTCCGCCGCCCAAACCCCAGAAGCTTTCGCGCAACATACGCGCCCAAAGCTGTTCCGTTTGGAAAGGGTCATGGCCAATTAAGAAGGCCTCTGCCATTTCTTTGATCATGTGTGCAGCTGCACTGTGGCCAAGATCGTAAGCCAAACCCGCTTCACCGACGCCACTGATCCCTTCGTCAGTATGAATGCGCACAAACACCGGATTCCACGGTGGGCGCTCTGGACAATGGATATCAAACACTTCTACTGACGTGACTTTCATTTATTCTCTCCTTGAATTCGTCAATTTCTAGACCCGCGCACCCTCAGGTTGTTTGGGTATAGATTGTTATTCCATAAAGCTTGGGTCGAGTCGCCATGCTTTGCGCAGTAAAGAAGGCCAAGCTTTTTGCCCTCCCGTCGTCCCAGAATGCACGACTTTTGCTTGTGCAAAGATATTGTCTTGAATGGATTGCGGCACCGCGACCACATCTTGACCCGCGGCTTGAAGCATCAACTGTACTTCACACGCTCGTTGCATGTCATAAAAGCGCATGAAGGCATCCCCCACCGAGGGCCCTAACGTGAGTCCGCCATGGTTGACCAACAGCATATGGTTGGTGTCGCCTAAATCATTTTGAAGTCGTTTTCTTTCGGCATCGTTAACCGCCAAGCCTTCATACGCATGGTAAGACAACGACGGCAGGGAAAACATCGAATATTGGCTAAGCGGCTTTAACCCGTCTTTCTGTGTCGCGACCGCGATGGTTTCGTTTGTGTGTAGATGAATCACACAGTGAGCATCGGGACGTGCTTCGTGAATCGCACTGTGAATCGTGAAACCTGCCGGGTTAATGTTAAAAGGCGTGTCATCAAGAATGTTGCCGTCTAAATCCACTTTCACAAGGTTTGATGCGGTCACTTCATCAAATGCAACGCCAAACGCATTAACGAGGTAAGTGTCCGTATCAGGAATACGTAAAGAAAGGTGGGTATAGATGAGATCTCCCCACCCCATATCCGCGACAAGGCGGTAACACGCAGCCAAGTCGACACGCTGCTGCCATTCAACATCACTGACTTTCCCTTTGAGGGCTAATTTAGGTAGGGCTTCCACAATCATGTCCTTTTGTTTGCGCGTACTGTCTGTTTGTTTAAGTATTTTCTGGTTGTGTATGCATAGTTGCTTGGCTTCTTTCACCTTGCTTCTATCACTTAGCTTCTACTACTTGGCCAAGTGCTGCAAATCAACACGCAAAAAAATGGAACAGGGTTGATTAACAAGAAAGAAGATAGGTGAAAGAGAAAGAGGTTAGAGACCTCTTTGTTGATCCTTTCATCACTTTAAAAGAGAGCTGCCATGTGTACAACTCCATTTTGTAATGAAAAGGATCCGTTGGTTACATAGGTGTTGCAACATGCTGTGTGATCGGGGCTTTTCCACATAACAAAGAGAAAGACAACTGAAAGGCTCACGAACGGCCTTCGCTATTTAGGGGATAAATGCCGTGATTAACATAGTTATCCACAGAATTTGTGGGTAACCTTTGCCAAGCCAGAAACTAAAAGCACTCATCAAAGTCAATCCATTTTTAAATCAAAGTCACTGAAATAGAGCTATCACACATCAAAACAGGCAATGAGAGCTGCATCACAAAGTTTTCTCTCGCCGATTATCAGGGAAATTCACCCAAAAGAGCCACGTTGACAAATCTCCCGCTATGCAGGCGTTCGTTTTTTAACCAATCTAAGTCTTTCCGTTTTTACCTAGCCTCAATATGGCAAATGAGCGTGCGCCCAAAGTGCAAAGATAACGCAAAGGTTATTGCCTCTGTTTCCATCCCTTCGAAAGAAATTGTGCACCATCAGCACACCCAGAATTATTTCTATGCCGAGTGATCCAAAAGAAAATTCGCCCCATATTGCGTCGACAGAACAAAAAAACAGCCAAGTCTGATCGCCGAATAATCAGATGATTTAAAAACAGCAAAATGTGCTGTTTCTGGTGTTGACAGCCATCAGGGTGATAGCTAAGATTCGCCCCGCTTTGAGAAATTCCCCCTTAGTTCAGTCGGTAGAACGGCGGACTGTTAATCCGTATGTCGCAAGTTCAAGTCTTGCAGGGGGAGCCACTTTTCGTGATTTGTTCGAAGAACGAGTCACTGGTTTGAGTGTATCGCTTCGCGATATGTCGCAAGCCTAGGCGGCCCCGTTAAGTCTCACAGGGAAAGCCACTTTTCGTGATTTGTTCGAAGAACGAGTCACAGGTTTGAGCATATCGCTTCGCGATGTGTGCCAAACCACACAATCCGTTCCCCCTTAGTTCAGTCGGTAGAACGGCGGACTGTTAATCCGTATGTCGCAAGTTCAAGTCTTGCAGGGGGAGCCACTTTTCGTGGTTTGTTTGAAGAACGAATCACGGGTTTGAGTATATCGCTTCGCGATATGTCGCAAGCCTAGGCGGCCCCGTCAAGTCTCACAGGGCGAGCCACTTTTCGTGATTGGTTCGAAGAACGAATCACCGGTTTGAGCGTATCGTTTCGCGATGTGTTACAAACCACACAATCTGTTCCCCCTTAGTTCAGTCGGTAGAACGGCGGACTGTTAATCCGTATGTCGCAAGTTCAAGTCTTGCAGGGGGAGCCACTTTATCGTGGTTTGTTCTAACAACGAATCACGGGTTTGAGTTTATCGCTTCGCGATATGTCGCAAGCCTAGGCGGCCCCGTCAAGTCTCACAGGGGGAGCCACTTTTCGTGGTTTGTTCGAAGAACGAATCACCGGTTTGGGTGTATCGCTTCGCGATGTGTACCAAACCACACAATCTGTTCCCCCTTAGTTCAGTCGGTAGAACGGCGGACTGTTAATCCGTATGTCGCAAGTTCAAGTCTTGCAGGGGGAGCCACTTTTCGTGATTTTGTTTGAAGAACGAATCACAGGTTTGAGTATATCGCTTCGCGATATGTCGCAAGCCTAGGCGGCCCCGTCAAGTCTCACAGGGCGAGCCACGTTTAAACAAAAAACCCAGCTTTTTAGCTGGGTTTTTTGTTATCTGCACTTTAATTCTTCTTGCGTGAAATTGTTGCTGGCTTATTGATACGGTGTAAAGTCGGCAGTAAGTCGCATAAAGAATGACCATTATGGTCATTTTCATCAAAAACCCTTCCGCCTATCAGTTGTTATAGACGCGCCAAAGTCCGATAATATAAAGATCTCTTTAAAATATTCGAAGAATGGCATGACTGAGTATTTATTGCTTCTTGTCGGCACCGTCTTGGTGAACAATTTTGTGCTGGTTAAGTTTCTTGGCTTATGCCCATTTATGGGTGTATCGAAGAAGCTAGAAACCGCTATCGGCATGGGTCTCGCAACGACCTTTGTGCTTACACTCGCATCTGTAAGCGCCTACCTTGTGGAAACATACGTACTTGAGCCTCTAGGCATCGAGTACCTGCGCACACTCAGTTTCATTCTTGTGATTGCCGTTGTCGTGCAGTTCACGGAAATGGTGGTGCACAAAACAAGCCCAACACTTTATCGCCTGTTAGGCATCTTCCTGCCATTGATCACGACAAACTGTGCCGTTCTCGGTGTGGCGTTGCTGAATATCAATGAAAGACATAACTTTATTGAATCCATTATTTATGGCTTCGGTGCAGCCGCGGGCTTCTCGCTGGTTCTTATCCTGTTTGCCGCAATGCGCGAACGCATCGCAGCAGCAGATGTGCCTCAACCTTTCAAAGGTGCGTCTATCGCCATGATCACCGCAGGCCTCATGTCTCTTGCCTTTATGGGCTTTACTGGTTTGGTGAAACTGTAATGACCGGAATCTTGATTGCGGTACTTGCTATCGCCGTCCTTGCTGCCGTTTTTGGTATTTTGCTTGGCTTTGCTTCTATTCGTTTCAAAGTGGAAGCCGATCCGATCGTCGATCAAATCGATGCCATTCTTCCACAAACACAATGTGGCCAATGCGGTTACCCTGGCTGCCGCCCATATGCGCAAGCAATTGCCAACGGTGACGACATCAATAAATGCCCGCCAGGCGGTCAAGCGACCATTGTGAAGCTCGCCGACCTAATGGGCGTTGAAGCCACTGAGTCTGCGCATGATGAAGAAACCAGCCTAAAAACTGTCGCGTTTATTCACGAAGACGATTGCATTGGCTGCACCAAATGTATTCAAGCATGTCCGGTGGATGCCATCATTGGCAGCACCAAAGCCATGCATACCATCATCAAAGATGAATGTACGGGTTGTGATCTTTGTGTCGCGCCGTGCCCTACTGACTGTATAGAAATGATCCCGGTTCAAACCACCCCAGAAAATTGGAAATGGCAGCTCAATCAAATTCCTGTTGTTCAACTCCATGCCGACAGTGCGAAAGGAGTTAATCAAGCATGATCGCGTTACTTGAACAAATTAAACATGGGCAGGTCTGGGATTTCCATGGCGGCATTCACCCGCCAGAAAACAAGCGTCAATCTAGCGAGCAATCCATCATTCCGATCGCCATTCCGAATGAAATTGTTCTGCCACTGAAACAACACATTGGTTCTGCAGGTCAGGTATTGGTGAACGTCGGTGACCGCGTGCTTAAAGGGCAACCTCTGACGAAATCAGACTCTCTACAATCTTGTCCCGTTCACGCGCCGACATCTGGCGAAGTGGTAGCCATTGAATCTCGTACGATTGCGCATGCATCTGGTTTGAGCGATACCTGCTTGGTGATTCGTCCTGATGACGAAGATCAATGGGGTGACAAATCTCCCATCGACAATTTCCAAGACACGGCTGCAGACGCACTGGTCGATCATGTTCGAATGATGGGCATCGCAGGCATGGGTGGCGCTGGCTTCCCTTCTGCGCGTAAATTGCAAACAGGCCTCGCGCGCACAGAAATTTTGATCATCAATGGCGCCGAATGTGAACCTTACATCACCGCTGACGATCGTTTGATGCAGGAACACGCCGATGAAATCATTCAAGGCGTCGAAATCCTTCAACACATTGTGCAGCCTAAACTGGCAGTGCTCGCGCTTGAAGACAATAAGCCAGAAGCCATTGCCGCGCTAAAGCATGCGATTGGTGACAAGAAAAACATCATCGTTCAAGTGGTGCCGACGAAGTACCCGTCTGGCGGTGAAAAGCAACTCATTAAACTGATCACGGGCAAAGAAGTGCCCGCGAAAGGGATCCCTGCCGCCATTGGTGTGCTGATGCAAAACATCGGTACCGTTCACGCGATCAAGCGCGCCATCATTGATGGTGAGCCATTGATTCAACGCGTAGTAACGCTTACGGGCACGACACTCGAAGAACAACGTAACCGCTGGGTATTGCTTGGCACACCGGTGCGATTCCTGCTTGAAAAACACGGTTACAAACAAGATAAGCGCCTTGAACGTTTGATCATAGGCGGCCCGATGATGGGGTTCACCGTCCCGCATGCGGATGTGCCCGTCACCAAAGTGACTAACTGCGTATTGGTTCCAAGCCGCCGCGAAATCGCACCTTCACAAGGCGAAATGGCGTGTATTCGTTGTAGTGCTTGTGCAGAAGCCTGCCCTGCCTCTTTGCTGCCTCAACAACTCCAGTGGTATGCAAAAGACCAAGACTTCGATAAGTGCGAGGAATATAACCTGTTCGATTGCATTGAATGCGGCGCTTGTGCGTACGTTTGCCCAAGTGAAATTCCCTTGGTGCAGTACTACCGCCAAGCAAAAGCAGAAATTCGTCATCGAAATGCGGAAGCGGTGGCCGCAGAACGCGCGCGTGAACGCTTCGAAGCGAAAAAAATGCGCATGGAGCGCGAGAAAGAAAAACGCGAAGCACGCCACAAAGAGGCCGCAGAAAATCGTCGTAAGGCGATGGAGAAATCCGGTGATGGCGACGCTATCGCCGCTGCGATTGCACGTGTGAAAGCGAAGTCAGAACAAGGCAGTGCTGCAACGGCTGTTAAACCTGCTGTCGCGGCGGCCATTGCAAAAGCAAAAGCGAAACAAGCTGAAGCTGCAGCAAGTGGCCAAGCCGAACCTGATAACAGCGAGATGAAGAAACTGCGCGAAGAGCGTAAACGCCAAGCTCGTGAGCGCAAAGCAGAGCAAGCGGCTCAGGCTGAAACATCGAACGTGAATGCCAGCGAAAGCGCTACAGATGTAGATCCGAAAAAAGCGGCTGTCGCTGCCGCCATTGCTCGTGCTAAAGCACGCAAAGATGCACAACAAGCTGATGCGCCGCAAGCAGCAAAAGAAGAAAGCGCAGCTGACGTCGATCCGAAAAAAGCCGCTGTTGCTGCTGCCATTGCTCGGGCTAAAGCGCGCAAAGAAGCGCAACAAGCTGACACACCGCAAACGTCAGAAGATGAAAGCACGGCGGATGTCGATCCGAAAAAGGCGGCTGTTGCTGCTGCCGTTGCCCGTGCGAAAGCACGCAAAGCTGCGCAACAAGCAGAAGCCACGGAAACAGACAGCGCATCTGCAGAGCCTGAGACGGTTGAACCGGTCGCTGAAGATATCGATCCGAAAAAAGCGGCAGTTGCTGCCGCCGTTGCCCGTGCGAAAGCACGCAAAGCTGCGCAACAAGCAGAAGCCGTGGAAACAGACAACGCATCTGCAGAGCCTGAGACGGTTGAGCCGGTCGTTGAAGAGATCGATCCGAAAAAGGCGGCTGTTGCTGCCGCCGTTGCCCGTGCGAAAGCACGCAAAGCTGCGCAACAAGCAGAAGCCGCGGAAACAGACAATGCATCTGCAGAGCCTGAGTCTGTTGAACCAGTCGTTGAAGATATCGACCCGAAAAAAGCGGCAGTTGCTGCCGCCGTTGCCCGTGCGAAAGCACGCAAAGCTGCGCAACAAGCAGAAGCCACGAAAACAGACAGCGCATCTGCAGAGCCTGAGACGGTTGAACCGGTCGCTGAAAATATCGATCCGAAAAAAGTGGCTGTTGCTGCTGCCATTGCGCGTGCAAAAGCACGCAAAGCAGCACAGATAAAGAAAAACGAAGAGGATAAATAAACGTGGCCTTTTTTATTGCCAGTAGCCCGCACAGCCACAACCGCAAAAGTACCAGCGACATCATGATGATGGTGATCCTTTGTACGCTTCCAGGCATTGCGGCACTTTGTTATTTCTTTGGCTGGGGTGTTTTACTGCAAATCGCCATTGCCTCTGTCACGGCCATGTTGGCTGAGGCGGCTATCGTTGCCCTGCGAAAACGCCCAGTAAAACGCTATTTACAAGACAATTCCGCGTTACTCACAGGTTTACTCATTGGTATCGCGGTACCGCCATTCGCGCCCTGGTGGATTGCTGTTATTGGCGCACTGTTTGCCATTGTGATAGCCAAGCACCTCTATGGTGGATTGGGGCAAAACCCTTTCAACCCTGCCATGGTGGCGTATGTTGTCTTGCTGATTTCTTTCCCGGTACAGATGACGACATGGCTCCCACCTTCTTCGCTGATCGCGCAGCCATTAAGCTTCATGGACAGCGTATCGACCGTGCTAACCGGGCTAAGCACAGATGGATTCAGCGTTGACCAACTGCGTCATACCGTAGATGGCATCACCATGGCGACGCCGTTAGACACGGTAAAAACAGCATTGTTAGCCGGTAAAACTGCATCTGAAGCGGTTCAAGAGCCCGTATTCGGCACGTTTGTTGGACTCGGCTGGGGATGGGTTAACCTTGCCTTCCTCGCGGGCGGATTAGTGCTTCTTAAACAGCGCGTTATTCAATGGCAGATCCCAGTAGCCATGCTCGTTACTTTGTTTATGTTTAGTGTTTTTGGCTATGCCATCAGCCCTGACGCTGTCGCGACCCCGCTTATTCACTTGTTCTCAGGTGCAACCATGCTGGGCGCGTTTTTCATCGCAACCGATCCTGTTTCGGCATCCACCACAACCAAAGGCCGATTGGTATTTGGTGCCATGATTGGCATGTTGATCTACCTCATCCGTACCTTTGGGGGTTTCCCAGATGGCGTCGCATTTGCTGTTCTGATTGCAAATATGTGCGTGCCGTTGATCGATTACTACACCAAACCCACCACCTACGGCTATAAGAAGGAAAGCAAATGATCCGCGCAATGAGAAACAACGGTGCGATTTTGGCACTCGCTGCGCTGCTTTCCACAGGGTTAGTGGCGGTGACTCACTCACTGACAGAAGACACCATTGCCGAACAGCAACGCTTGCAGCTGCTAGAGGTACTGAATCAAGTCATTCCAACTGATATTCATGACAACCCATTGGCACAAACCTGTACGCGAGTGACAAGCCCAGACCTTGGCACAGATGAACCCATGCCCGTGTATCTCGCCAGTAAAAACGGTGAGCCGACTGCAATGGCAGTCGAAGCCATCGCGCCAGATGGCTATAACGGTGCCATTAAGGTGCTCGTTGGCGTGGATACAAACAATACCGTATTAGGTGTTCGCGTACTTCAGCACAACGAAACACCCGGTCTCGGCGATAAAATTGATTTAAACGTGTCTGATTGGGTATTGTCGTTCAGTGGTAAAACGCTTGAAAACGCGAATGACAAACGTTGGGCCGTGTTCAAAGATGGCGGTCAATTTGACCAGTTCACGGGCGCCACCATCACGCCGCGAGCGGTTGTCGGTGCAGCCCGAAAAGCGGCATGGTATGTGAGCCAACATCAAGAACAAATCCTTCGCCAACCTCGTGACTGTGGAGATGCATCATGAGTCAAAACAAAGAATTGATGAAAAACGGGTTGTGGAACAACAACCCTGCATTGGTGCAGCTTCTAGGCTTATGTCCTCTGCTAGCGGTTTCCGCCACCGTCACCAACGCGCTGGGATTGGGTATTGCGACCATGTTGGTCCTTGTCGGCTCGAATCTTATCGTTTCGTTGGTTCGCCAGTGGGTGCCGAAAGAGGTACGTATCCCGATCTTCGTCATGATCATTGCATCATTGGTTACTTGTGTGCAGCTGCTCATGAACGCCTATGCATTTGGCCTGTATCAATCGTTGGGTATCTTTATCCCACTGATCGTGACCAACTGTATCATCATTGGTCGTGCTGAGGCCTTTGCGTCTAAAAACACGCCATTACCCTCTGCGCTCGACGGTTTTTGGATGGGCATGGGCATGACTGCATCGCTTGTCGTGCTCGGCGCGATTCGTGAGATTCTAGGTAACGGCACCTTATTTGATGGCGCAGACCGCCTTCTTGGTGACTGGGCGGCGGGCATGCGCATTGAAGTGTTCCACTTCGACAGTGCATTCTTGCTGGCAATGCTACCTCCCGGTGCTTTCTTAACCGTAGGCTTCTTGATTGCTGCGAAGAACGTGTTGGATGAACGCCAAGCGAAGAAACAGCCAAAAGAAAAAGCCGTGATCGAACGTGTGCGCATCACCTCGGCAGATTAAAAAAACGCTTTACGGATGAAGAATGAATAACCAAAAACGTGTTGAGATATTAGAGCGCCTTCGCGCCGAAAACCCGCACCCAGAAACCGAGCTAAATTGGACATCTCCGTTTGAATTGCTGATCGCAGTACTGCTATCTGCACAGGCGACGGATGTAAGCGTCAACAAGGCGACCGATAAGCTTTATCCGGTTGCCAATACACCGCAAAGCATCTTGGACTTGGGCGTTGATGGTGTTAAGGACTATATCAAAACCATTGGGTTGTTTAATTCAAAAGCCGAAAACGTCATCAAAACATGCCGTATCTTGGTTGAGCAGCACGGTGGCGAAATACCGGAAGACCGCGACGCGTTAGAAGCGTTACCCGGTGTCGGCCGCAAAACGGCAAACGTGGTACTTAACACCGCATTCGGCTGGCCAACCATCGCTGTCGATACCCATATCTTCCGCGTATCTAACCGCACCAAGTTCGCGATGGGCAAGAATGTCGATCAGGTAGAAGAAAAATTGCTGAAAGTCGTGCCAAAAGAATTCAAAGTGGATGTCCACCATTGGCTCATTCTGCATGGGCGCTATACCTGCGTCGCAAGAAAGCCACGTTGTGGTAGTTGTGTGATTGAAGATCTTTGTGAATTTAAAGACAAAATCTACCCAGACGAATAATCTCGCCCTCATCGAAAAGGGTAAACCTCACTCTTAGGCATTCTGGATGAATCATAGTTGGCAGAGGCAACCTAAAAAGGGCTGTCGCTGTCAGTGAAAAATACAATAAAGGAGAGCAACATGAGCAACGGTCGTATTCTGCATACCATGATCCGCGTTGGCGATTTGGATCGTTCAATTGGCTTCTATACCGATGTAATGGGCATGCAACTTCTACGTAAAAACGAGAACGAGCAATACGAGTACACGCTCGCGTTCGTGGGTTACGGTGATGAATCAACAGGCGCAGTGATTGAGCTTACTTATAACTGGGGCACCACTGAGTATGAGCACGGTTCCGCATTTGGCCACATTGCGATTGGTGTTGATGATATCTATGCGACCTGTGACGCCCTGCGTGCAGCGGGCGCAAACATCACACGTGAGCCAGGCCCAGTGAAAGGCGGCTCAACCGAAATCGCCTTCGTTGAAGACCCTGATGGCTATAAAATCGAGCTTATTCAAAACAAGAGCGCGTCTGCCGGTCTAGGGAAATAATCAAGGTTTTCGCCTTCCCAAACGCTTAACGTTCCATCTTTAAAAGCCATGCTGATAACGAATCCGCATGGCTTTTCTCTTTTTGTTATCCATCCACTTCATTCAACATCCTTCCCCCTCGATGCATTCATACCGACCTTGCCCAACCTGCTCTATATTCAATTTTTGAATGAAAACCGCATAAACGCATTTTGTCTGATAGGCTTTAATTACCGTCTCAATATTGATACAACCTCTACATGTTCGGAACTAAAAGTACATTACAACTTCATATCGCCAGTATCTTCTTCATCGTCATGTCTATCTTGGCTGTACTACTGATCGTATTGAGCTATCAAAATTCAAAAGCGCTCAATGAACAATTAGCGCAAGAGAGAATGGCGCAGAGTGCTGATCAGATAAAATTGGCTTTCGACAGGAAAATCATCCCTGTCCTAACCGCGCTCGATACCTTGGCAGAATCTGATTTTGGTAATGATCTCGACGCCTCCAACAACAAATATTGGCTCGCCTCTGTCGAGGCCATCATGGACATCAATCCCGACGTGCTTTCCATTTATGTCGGCTACCCAGACGAAAGCTCCGCATTTATTCGCTCGACCCGACCCGCGTTTATGAAAGAACAGTTCTCAACGCCTGAGAACAGCCACATCATGGTAGACATCAATCAAACGGGTGGCGCCCAATCGCGCATCTACTATGACAATAATCTGGCCTTCATTGGTGAAACAAAAAACACCATTGATTACCTACCAACCACGCGGCCTTGGTATCGAGATACACCTGCTGACGGCAGCATCTATATCACTGACCCCTACTTTTATATCTTCATCAAACGCATGGGGATCACGATCTCGAAACGCATGAAGGAAAGTGGTGGTGTGTTGGCTGCTGATATCACACTGGCATCACTGGCCGATTTCCTCAAATCGCTGCCCTTTTCGGGCGACTCGAAAATGCTGCTTCTCGATGACAACAAAACCATCCTGGCCCAAAGCGGTATCATGGAAAATGCACCAGAAAATACGTCTCAAGAAACCTATAAAAATGAAGCGACACAATCGCCCCTTAACAGCTTATTCAAAGAAGACACATTGGCCGAATCATCGACAACCGTGATGTTTGACGGCGAGGCTTGGCGGATCACGCTTGTCCATGTGACGTTTGGGGAAGACAAAGGGTTATGGCTTGCTAATGCTATTCCAGAAACAAAACTGATCGGCAGCGCGATTGAAGCGCGGAACAATCAAATCATCATTGCCTTTTTCGTCCTTGGGGTCGGCTCGTTGCTCGTACTGTGGGCGGCGGCGCGTATTGCCACGCCATTGAAATTGTTAAACCAAACCACCGAACGTATCCGACATTTGGATTTCGCAGGTGTAAAAACACCCGATTCCAACATTATTGAAGTGAAAGAACTCGCCCTTTCCATCGGCGTCATGTCAGAAACCATCGCCGACTTCCTCGATACTTTGCACCGAGTGTCTAACAATTCCAATTTCGAGTCCTTACTGACGGACATGGTGACCCACTGTAAGAAGACGTCTGATGCGGACTATGTATTATTGTGGGCAGCGGACATGGAAGACAGAAATTGCTTGTCGCTCGCCGCACATGTTCCCGAAGCCACCAGCGCGACCCAAATTGATTTTGCCCAACTGTTAGAAGACCTGCCAGACATGGCGGCCGCATTGGACAACCACAGCTTTTATACCTTCACGCCACAAGATCGCGTCGAGGTGACGGGGCACCTTCCTGAAGCATTACAACGAGCATGGGTGCTGCCACTGCACAACCGAGAAGATGAGCGCGTCGGGTTTGTTTTCATCGGATTCAACCATTCAGTCACACCTGAACAAGAGGAAAAGATCCCGTTCATTCAAGAGTTCCTAGGCTTCGCGTCCCTGATAAAAGAAAACTGGGACCACATTACGGCGCAAAAGAACCTGTTTAAGTCTTTTGTCGAAATGTTTGCATCGGCGATAGACACAAAATCGCCCTACACGGGCGGGCATTGTCAGCGCGTTCCTGAACTCACATTCATGCTCGCAGAAGCCGCCCACAAAGACACCGAGCTTTTCCCTGATTTCACATTGGATGAAAAATCCCGAGAAGCTTTATATTTTGCTGCTTGGCTTCACGATTGTGGCAAGGTAACCACGCCAGAATACGTCGTCGATAAAGCCACTAAGCTGGAAACCATCTATAACCGCATACATGAAATTCGGATGCGGTTTGAAGTGTTAAAACGTGACGCCGAAATAGAGTATTGGCAGGCCATAACACAAGGTGGTGATTCGGCATCACTCAAACAGATACTCACAGAAAAGCACCGCAAACTCGATGAAGATTTTGCTTTTGTGGCCAAAACGAACATTGGCGGCGAGTTCATGGATGAAAAGAACATCGAGATATTGGAGCGCATTTCTCAGCGTACGTGGATGCGAACCATGGACGATACACTGGGTTTGTCTTGGGAAGAGGAACAGCGACGCAAGCGTCGTGGGGATCATGACTTACCGTGCAAAGAGCAC
The DNA here is from genome assembly GCF_004120195.1 of Enterovibrio baiacu. Taxonomy (GTDB): domain Bacteria; phylum Pseudomonadota; class Gammaproteobacteria; order Enterobacterales; family Vibrionaceae; genus Enterovibrio; species Enterovibrio baiacui. Next base: position 462,822 of record NZ_SCHN01000006.1, read on the forward strand.
CTACTAACAGACACCAGCGACCAAGAAATCCATTGGACGCAAAGCCAGAAGAAAGCCTTTGAAAATTGGACGTTCAAGCTCACCGTACCCGAACTTCAATTTAATCGCGGTGAGCTTTATAACTTATCCATCCAGCGCGGCACCTTGACCGCCGAGGAAAGGTTCAACATTAACGACCACATCATTCAAACCATCAATATGTTGAACAAGCTGCCCTACCCTGAACACCTGCGTCGCATTCCAGAAATTGCAGGCGGACACCATGAAAAACTGGACGGCAAAGGCTACCCCAATGGCCTGTCTGACGCCAATCTGCCGATTGATTCGCGCATCATGGCCGTCGCGGATATTTTCGAGGCATTGACGGCGAGTGACCGCCCTTATAAGAAAGCGAAGAAGCTTAGCGAAGCATTGAAAATATTGGCGTTTATGGCAAAGGATCGTCACGTCGATCCTCATTTGTTCCAGCTTTTCATCGAGCAAAAAATCTACATGCAATACGCCAATGCATTCCTACCAAAAGAACAGCACGATGACGTGGATGAACAAACGCTACTTGCCATCGTCACTCCGCCGCAAAAAGACACAACGACAGTTTCCTCGTAGAACATCCGCACCGAGAAATAGAGTAAAAAGAAGCACGGCCAGACAATAAAGGCTGTGCTTCTTTCTTCATTACACATGATGATGTGTGTTGATGCTCATTCAATGAATGAGCGATTTATCAGCAACTTAAAATATTCGTGATGCAATTCAAATGGTTGAGTGAAACCATAAAGCGCGAAATTATATCTGGTAGTCTCTACACAATGTCTCATTAACAAGACGACAACCAGGATGCTAAACCGTCGCTACACTCTTCAGATACACATTGCTGGGATATTCTTTTCCGTGGTGTCTGCGCTTTCCATTCTCTTAATCGTGCTCAGCTACCAAAATTCGAAAGCACTCAATCAAGAACTTGCAGAAGAACGCACCCGTCAAAACGCAGAGCAAGTGAAACTCGCCTTTCAAAAGCTCACCTTGCCCGTCCTTACCGCCATAGATTCTCTTGCGGTGTCTGAGTATGGTCGTCAATTGCATGCCTCTAACGATAAACAATGGCTTTCCACCATTAATGCCGTGATGGAAAACAACCCCGATGTCCTGTCAGTGTATGTCGGGTATCCGTCGGAAGAATCGGCGTTTATTCGCTCCACCAAGCCTGCTTTTATGCGGCACCAATTTTCCACACCCGACAACAGCCACATCATGGTGGACATCAATAATAACAACGGACTTCAGGTGCGTTCTTATTACGACGAAAAGCTGAATTTCATCTCCATCGACACAAATAACATCACTTATAAACCGACCACGCGACCTTGGTATAAGGTTGCGCCGGAGAACGGCGCGATCCACATTACTGATCCGTATTTTTATTTCTTCATTCAACGCATGGGGATTACGCTGTCACGCCAGTTACCAGACAATGATGGGGTTATCGCGGCGGATATCACCCTTGCTTCCCTGTCTAGCTTCCTCAATAGCTTGGTGGACTCAGAAGAAACCCAGCTTATGTTACTCGACGACAGCCGTAAAATTTTCGCACACACTGGCTTCCTGCCCGACGCCTCATCGGGGCGCTCACAGAAAGAGCACCTTCAAGCCCTTGCAGCTTCCCCCTTGAACCACCTCTACAAAACCAGCGATTGGCAAAAAACATCCATCAATGTCGAGCATGGTGGAGAAACATGGATGCTCAGTTTGGCGCGTATCACGTTTGGTGGCGAGCGTGGCCTTTGGTTGGCAAAAGCCATTCCAGAGAAACAATTAATAGGCAGTGCGATTGACGCGAGAAACAATCAAATCGTCATTAGCTTCTTAGGTTTAATCCTTGGTACAGCCATGGTCTTAGTCGCATCAGCAAGAATTGCTACCCCACTGAAAAAACTGGGTGAAGCTACGAAGAGAATTCGCCAATTCGATTTTTCTACCGTATCGAAAGTGAAATCGAATGTCGTTGAAGTCAAAGAATTGTCTGAGTCCATCAGCATGATGTCAGACACCATCAGTGGCTTTCTAGATACCTTGCACCGCGTCTCACACAGCTCGAACTTTGACTCGCTTCTGACTGACATCGTTTTACATTGCCAACAAACGACAGATGCCAACTATGTCTTGATGTGGACAAATTCAGCCAATGATCGCGATGCACTCGAACTGACAGCCCAATATCCATCAACAACGTGTGGCAGCGATATTCATCTGGAAAAACTGCTGTCTACGTCAACACGTATTCAGAAAGAGATTTCTGACCAAAACTTCGTGAGTTTTGCGCCGACAGTGGTAGAGCAAGACAACGGTAATTTGCCTTCGACTCTCCACCATGCGTGGTTGTTACGATTGAACAATCGAGATGGTGACTGCATTGGCTATGTCATGGTTGGCTTTAATCGCCCTGTCACTGCAAAACAAGAAGAGAAGCTTCCCTTTATTCGTCAGTTTTTGGGTTTCGCTTCGCTGATCAAAGAAAACTGGGATCGCGTTGTTGCGCAAAAGCATCTTTTCAAATCCTTTATTGAGATGATGGCTTCTGCGATCGATACCAAATCACCGTATACAGGCGGACATTGCCAACGTGTTCCTGAGCTCACCTTTATGCTCGCGGATGCGGTCAATAAAGACACCGCCTATTTCCCTGACTTTACCCTCAATGACCAATCACGAGAAGCGCTGTATTTCGCTGCGTGGTTGCATGACTGTGGCAAGGTGACAACACCAGAATATGTCGTCGATAAAGCCACTAAATTGGAAACCATTTACAACCGTATCCACGAAGTGCGTACACGCTTTGAAGTGTTAAAACGCGATAAAGAAATTCAGTATTGGAAGAAACGTGCCGAAGGCATGCCTCAACAGGAACTCGATGTTTGGTTGAAAAAAGAACTTGATGCGCTGGATGATGATTTTGCGTTCGTTGCAAAAAGTAATGTCGGCGCAGAATTCATGGATGAACAAAGCATTACGCGTCTCAAAACCATTGCACTACGTACCTGGCATCGCACCATTGACGACACGCTTGGCCTGTCGTGGGAAGAGGAAAGCCGCCGCAAACAAATGCCATCACGCGCACTGCCTTGCAAAGAACAGGTGCTTTCTGATGATCTGTACCACCATATTCCTTGGCTTTCTCAGCAACAAGAGACCTTTGAAAACTGGGAATTTAGCCTAGCTATCCCTGAACTTCAATATAATCGTGGCGAGCTGTATAACTTGTCGATCCAACGTGGCACGTTAACGGAAGAAGAGCGTTTCATTATCAACGACCACATCATCCAAACCATCAATATGCTTAAAAAGCTGCCTTACCCTAAGCACTTGGAGCGCGTCCCTGAGATTGCGGGCGGACACCATGAAAAACTTGATGGTAAAGGGTATCCCTATGGATTGGATGACACCAATTTGTCCATAGACGCTCGTATCATGTCAGTTGCCGATATTTTCGAAGCGTTGACCGCCAGCGATCGCCCTTATAAGAAAGCCAAATCGCTCAGCGAAGCACTCAAAATCCTCGCGTTTATGGCCAAGGATAAGCATATCGATCCGAAGCTTTATAGGATCTTCATTGAAGAGAAAGTATACCTACGATACGCAGAGGCGTTCTTGCCTGCATCTCAGCGCGATAGCGTTGATGAAGCAGCATTGCTGGCCATCATCAAACCCGCACAAAAAGCAAAGCCCAAAACAGTGAGCGAAGCCTAAAGCGAAAAATCCCCGCATTCCTTTCGAAAGCGGGGATTTTCATCACTCACATCGTCACGCATTGTCAACGCCTAGCGCGCGACACCATTCATCGAATGATCAGATAATCGAGCGACCCAGAGATATCACAACGCGGCGGTTTTTGTTTCGTCCAATTGGGCTATCGTTTTCCGCAATCGGTCGACGTTCACCAAACGCTTCAATACCAATGCGATCTTTCGGTAATCCGAGAGACATGAAGTAGCCTTCCAAGGTTCTCGCGCGTTTTTCCGACAATTTTTGGTTCGCAGCTTTCGCACCGCGGCCGTCTGTGTATGTCGCCAGCAACACCAAATCAATGTCAGGGCTGTAGCGAACGAACTCGGCAATTTGTGCCAGCTTCGCCATAGACGATTTATTAAGCTCATCCCCATTGTCGTCATAATGCAGCGTGGTAAATGCTATATCTTCAAATGAATAAGGTAATAGTCTGTCTACACAGCTGCTGAATTCGTTATAGCTCGTTTGAAAAGCCACCGGTGACAGAGACACATCGACGCGTTTTCCCTTGCTCTGCCATTCTCTAAAGCTAAAAGTGGGAAAGCGGCCATCTTCCAGCTCGGCCAACATGCTCCACGCTGTTTGACCATCGACGTACCCATCAAACTGCTTATAGAAACGAATACGATCGATATATTCCGCACGGTCTCCTGGCATCCATACCGCAGGCATGGACAGCAACGCGACGTTTTCGGTCTTGCCCATCGGGCGACGCATTTGCAATTCAAAGTCGAGGTTAATTTTCTTACTGGCGCGAGACGTAAAGGTCGCATTGCCAAAATTGGGGATCATGTGTTCAACGCGGCACTCAATTGGAGAGTCCACCGTCATTTGCCAAACGGATTCTGTTGGCTTTGCACCATACAACTTGGTGGCATTCGCTGTCACAGGCAAGGTGCTAGCAGCAATGCAAAGCGATAACAGCGTAAAAGGCTTGGCGAATGTCATGGCAGGGCTACGTCCTGTTCAAGTGAATGAATAAGTCTTTATTGTATCGGAAAACACGCGCAGTTCTTTAGGTCTATTTTAGACGGCACATTCCCTGTCACGCAGAAAACGTGGGCAAGATTTGAGGTAACAACGTAATTCGTTCGTTAGCAATGGGCGCAGTATATACATAACTAAGGGGAAGATGCCTTTAGAACCCGCGTCGCTTCTGCCATAATGCCTACCTGATTTACTTTTACCTTTGTAGACATGAGCCAAGAAACCAACCTAAATACCCTAAAAGCACGATTTCGTGGATATTTCCCAGTTGTCGTTGATGTTGAAACGGCAGGTTTCAATGCAAAAACAGACGCGCTTCTGGAAATTTGTGCCGTCACCCTGAAAATGGATGAAGAAGGTTGGTTAATGCCAGACAAAACAATGCACTTTCACGTTGCCCCTTTTGAAGGCGCGGTGTTGGTGAAAGAAGCCTTGGAGTTTAATGGCATTCGTGACCCTTTCAGTCCACTTCGAGGTGCTGTTGATGAGTCACATGCACTCAAAGAAATCTTTAAGCTCATTCGCAAAGAACAAAAAGCACAAGGCTGCCAACGCTCTATCATGGTGGCGCACAATGCCAACTTTGATCATAGCTTTGTCATGGAAGCCGCCGAGCGAAGCGCACTAAAGCGTAACCCTTTCCACCCTTTTGCTACCTTCGATACGGCAGCACTAAGCGGCCTTGCTTTGGGTCAAACCGTATTAGCAAAAGCGTGTGCAACCGCAGGTATTGCCTTCGACAACCGTGAAGCGCACTCGGCCCTCTATGACACCGAGCGCACCGCAGAGCTTTTCTGCGAGATTGTTAACAGATGGAAGAAATTGGGCGGCTGGCCTGTCGTTCCTGTGGAAAGTGATTCCGAACAAACTTCAGAAGAGTAACGCATCCTCTTCAAAAATTTAACAGGCGGATCTGCATGAAAAATAAGGCGATCCGCCGTTATTCCCACCTTGTCAATCGCACGTTTTAAACAAAAGTATGAAATCACTCTCATCACCGCCGAAAAAATAGGTTAGATCTTGCGCAAACTATTGATAACAAAAAACCTACATTTTTAATTCCATGCTTATACTCTCTTAGAACTGAACCGCACCACCTGTCTCGGTCAACCCGCAGGGATAGCGGATAAAACAATAAAGCAGTGAAAGAGAGGCATTTAGATGAACCGTCTAACAAAACGTACCTTACTATCAACAGCGATTGCTGTAGCGACATTCCAAGCACACGGTGCAGGTTTCCAAATCAGTGAACATTCCGCGAGCGGCCTAGGCCGAGCTTTTGCGGGTGAGGCAGCAATTGCGGACAATGCAGCCGTAGCTGTGCGCAACCCTGCTGCAATGACCATGTTTGATTCAGCCCAAGTTTCAGGTGGTATTTCATTTATCCAGCCTGATGTTGATGCAAAAGTGACATCTGTTGGTAGTAATCCACCGGCCGCTATCCCGAATACGTCTTCAGAGCATAGTGGAGTCGCTCCAGACGCTTTTGTACCAAACATTCACTATGTTCGTCCTCTAAATGACAAATCTGCAATTGGCCTTTCAGCATTTTCGAATTTTGGGTTAGCGACCGAGTTTCCATCCGATTCAGTAGCGGGACCTATCGCAGGGGAAACTGAACTGGCAACTGTAGATTTCAACTTAAATTACGCCTATAAAATATCGCCACAGTTCAGTTTGGGTGCGGGTATCAGCGCCATATACGCAGATGCTTCACTAACCCGAAATGCTGGTGCAGCGGTATACGGCTCAAATGCTTCAAATTTAGCGAATATTGGTGTGACGCAGCCTACTGATGTTGTATCTCACCTTGAAGGAGACGGATGGGGTTTCGGTTGGAACGTTGGTGCGTTATGGGAAATTAATGAAAAAAACCGTTTAGGGATATCCTACCGCTCACAAACAGATATTACCCTTGAAGGTGATTACAACGGTGTTAATACTGCTTATGCCGGAAAGCCAGGCCAAAAAGTTAACGGTGAACTGGAGTTAAATTTACCTGATATCTTCGAGTTTTCTGGTTATCATGAAGTCGCGCCAAAATGGGCGATACACTATAGCGCAATGATGATTGGCTGGAGCAGTTTTCAAGAATTGTTAGCAACTGGAGCTACAACCGATTGTGCATCCTCCCCTAATGCTGCTGACGGCGTCTGCCTTCAGAAAGATGAAAAATGGGATGATTCATGGCGCTACGCTATTGGTACAACTCATTTTTTGAACGAACAATGGACATTACGTGCAGGTTTAGCTTTGGATGAAAGTCCTGTTCCAAGTTCTCACCGCACATTGAGCATCCCAGATAGTGAGCGTACTTGGTATACTGTCGGTGCAACTTATCAAGCAACAAAAGCGCTTACTATTGACGGTGGTTTTGCTTACTTGAAAGGCGACACAGTAACAGGAAACGAAACTGAAAGCGGTACTGCTTTTGAATTCGAAGCTGGCGGTGATGCTTATATCTACAGCGTAAGTGCCAACTACACCTTCTAACAACTTGTTTCATTAATAAGAAAAGCCGATTCTTTGCAATCGGCTTTTTTGTTGCCTGTCACATTAATGAAATGTGAATGTAACCCATTGAAATGCAGAATTTCGTCTCGCCCTTCCATTTTTAAACATACGTTCACATATCCATCGCGTCAAAATATAGACCAACCCCTTAATTGTTAGGGTTTATCTGATAAAAAGCCTTGATTAGTGTAATTACTTCAAACGTCAGTTTTGAAACTGGACAATAAATCCCGAAAATTAAGACACTTACAGGTGATTTAACAGCTATTTAACAATTATTCATACCGTGACATATTAGCTTCCGAAGTAATCTGAACAGCTTAAAAATAACCTATAAAAGCCGTTCTGCTGTTTCAACCCATTGAATGTATTGCGTTTAGGTTGCTTAGCGACCCATTGCTCAATTGGAATGAGAGGCTGTATGTCAAAAAAACTATCAAGAACAGCGATTGCACTGGCAGTTGCATTAGCTGCGCCATCCGCATGGAGTGCGGGGTTTCAGGTATCAGAACACTCTGCAAGCGGGTTAGGCCGAGCGTATGCCGGTGACGCCGCCATCGCTGATAACGCATCAGTCATAGGACGCAACCCTGCACAAATGACCATGTTTAAGGAAGCACAACTCTCTACAGCTCTTCACATTGTTGACCCAGAAATAGACATCACGGATACCAGCAACAATCAAAAAGCGTCGGACGTTGCGCCCATGCAATTCGTACCCGCCACCTATTACGTTAGCCCGATCAATGATAAATGGGCATGGGGCGTCGGCTTATACACTGTCTACGGCGTCGCAACAGACTACCCAGATGCATTTGAAGCGGGCGATGTAGCAGGTGACACGTCACTCGCGAGCGTAAACCTCAACCCTTCTATTGCGTATCGCCTTAATGACCAAGTGAGTTTTGGTGCGGGTATTAACGTGGTTTATGCCATTGCAGAATTAAATCGTCATGTTGGTGCACTTGCTCCTAGCTTCAACACCGACAATTTCTCAGACAAACTCATCAGCATGGAAGGCGATACATGGGGGTTTGGTTGGAACGTAGGCGCGCTGTTTGAGCTAGACAAAGATAATCGCTTCGGCATTGCTTATCGCTCACAAATCGATCTCGATTTCGAAGGTGAATTCACTGACCACACTGGTCAAGTTACCAACACCGCTGGACAAGTGGTCACTGGTGATTTGTCTGTTCCTTTGCCCGCCATTGCTGAATTGTCTGGCTTTCACCAACTAAACCCTTCCCTTGCAGTGCACTACAGCATGATGTGGAGCCAATGGAGTTCATTCACAGAGCTAAAAGCAACCAATGCTCAATGTACTTCTGATGGTATTCAGGGTGTATGTTTCGACAAAAAAGAAGATTATGAAAGTGTATTCCGTTGGTCTTTAGGCACAACGTATGACATCTCTGAGGACTGGACCGTTCGCACAGGTTTTGCCTTTGATGAGAAAGCAGGCAAATCAACACTGAGTATTCCTGACTCTGATCGCTACTGGTTTTCTGCTGGTGCAACCTATCGCTACTCCCCTCGCTTAACCTTCGATGCTGGCGTTACCTATATCGCCAGTAAATCTGGAACCTTCACCGAAACCAGTCTGACGGGAGAACGTACGTTCTCTGCAAAAGGGGCTGCTTATATCGGTGCGATGCAAGCTAACTACAGCTTCTAGCCATTTATCCAGGGAGTATTGAAGATGAATAAAGGATTACCTATGAACAAGAAATTAGTTGTACTTGCTCTAGCATCAGCATTGGGTTTAACGGCATGTGGCGGTGAATCAGAATTAAGCGGTGGAAGCGCAAACGGTAGCTATGAAGACTACATCCAGGACAGCTTGAACGCACCAACACAAGTTAATTTCCAATTGGCCGGGGCTGACGCTAGCATTCCGGGGCCAAGTTTTCTTTTGATGAACCAAACTGATGGAACGCTAGATATTCCAACACGTGGCGACAATGCCCTATCAAATCCAGCCGCAGCAATGGGAACGATGGACGGATGGCCAGTGTCAATGCCAATGAGCCTATCGTTTAAAGGCGCAGGCCTTGCCGATGGCTTTGCAACCACAGGGATCAGCATTGTTAAATTAACGAAGAGCCTAACAGATCGAGACGGCGATCCTTCCGTAGAAAAGGTACTTCAACTTGGTACTGACTTTAATGTCATTACGAGCGCTGAGTCTGCCATCGTTGTTTTTACCCAAGCACTTGAGCCCTCTTCCGAATACGCCTTTGCAATCTCTAATGCGTTTACAGATAAAAACGGCGACGGCGTGGGCATGACCCGCTCTTACGCGACGTTGATTTCAGACTCAAACCCAACGTTGGTGGAATCACTAAAACCCGCCAGTGCGCTTACACAAGGGGTTAATTCCATATTCTCAGCGGTAGGCGTCCAGCCTCAGGATATTGTTTATAGTTCTTGGTTTACGACCCAATCCGTGGGCAGCACCTTATATGCCACAAAAGCGGCAATTGCGTCCGGTGTTGGTGATTTCAACGCGATCTGGAAAGGTTCTGCCAACCCAAACAACGTTGATCTATCACAAGCATACCTAATGTCTGTCCCAGCATCCGGTGAGGACTATGCAACCGCAATTCAAGCTGATACAAACTTTGCGACTTATATCGACCCTAATGGAACGATAGCGCCACTGCTCGTGGGATCGTACGCCGCCAATACCGTTACCGTCACAAAGGGAACCGTTAAACTGCCTTATTTCCTCGAAAAAGGAGCAGCTAATTGGAACACTACCCCCTTCGAATCTGGGATGCCAAGCCTTGCTATCATTTTGAGCGCGCTCGGTGATGAAAACGCCAGCACAGTGGCTCAACAACTTGCAGCGGCAGGTGTTGATACAGCGAAGCTGGCGGATGATGTAACAGAGCGACTCAAGCTTGTCGGTTTAACGTTAACAGGAGCAAATGGCGCTCAATTGGATGCTGAGCGGATCATCACCGGATTCAGCCCTATCCCTCAGGTAAAATCGTTGGATGATGTTCCTTTTGTTCTATTCTCACCGACAACCCCTTCTGGTGCGGTTGAGTTAGTGATTTATCAACATGGTATTACGTCAGCGAAAGAAAATGCGTATGCGTTTGCAGCTAACATTATCAATGGTGCGAAAGGGTTAGGTAAGGATATTGCGGTACTTGCGATTGACCAACCTATACACGGGGAACGTAGCTTGGATTCAACTCGCTCGGCCAATGTTGACGCAACTAACTATCTCAACTTGGCTTACTTGCCAGTAGGACGTGATAACTTACGCCAAAGTGCCCTAGACAATGTCGGTCTTCGCGCCGCTGTTACGCTCTCGCAAGCGGCAGGTTTATTTACCAATACACCACTGGCCACGCTGGATAATACTGCGACTACTCACCCAGCATTGTTTGGTCATTCTTTAGGAGGAATCACCGGGTTTAGCACTGTCGCCACTGCTAACAATACGCTTAGCACTGCTACCACGGACAATAGCGCAGCAGATACCTTATTTACATTCTCTCGCGTTGCGGCAGCAAACACGGGTGGGCAAATCGTAAATCTGCTTTTAGGTTCAGAGTCATTTGGCCCACTGGTTCGTTCGCAGGTGACGGCTGGTGTGCCAGCTGCAGAGCAAGAAAGCGTAATTAATCAGTTTGCTTATGCCGCGCAAACGGTGATTGACGCGGTTGATCCATTTAACCTTGTTGCACTCAATGATTATAAGGGTACAAACGTCTTAGATGGACTTCCAATTTACATGCAGCAGGTAAAAGATGATGACACCGTGCCTAATGCAGTAACAAACGCTCCCTTCGCAGGCACTATACCGCTCGCCACAAGCTTAGGCTTGGCTGTTGTAGACAGCGCTTCACAAGCCACCAGCAATGGTCGAAACTTTACGAAGTTCAGTGATGTTGGCCAGCACAGCTCTGTGATTGCGCCTCAAGATGCAAACTTAGCAGATCTAGGCCATACCACTGAGATGCAATCTCAGCTGGTTCAGTTCTTGAGTGGTGTAGCAGAAGACTACTCAGTATCGGACACAAGCGTGCTTGAATAAGCTAAATAAAATCCCCCCAAAAGGCCAGCACTGCTGGCCTTTTTCTTTATTTCTCTCTTCTTTACAAATTCCTCTCGACAACGTTAAAAAAAAACGCAAACTGTGATCTTCGCAAGGTGATACCCAAGCTACCTTTTGACTCATCAAGGATGACGAGGTGGTTTGGTTATACACATTTGGGATAATTTTTTGCTCGTTTTGGGCGCAGAGAAGTAGGGAAAAAAACTCATGAATCCGGTCGTTATCGCGGTTTGTGTGATGCTAATGTTGGCCCTTTTAAGGGTTAACGTTGTCGTCGCGCTCACCTTTAGTGCCATTCTTGGCGGTGTGGTTAGTGGCTTATCGCTAACTGATACCATTTCAGCGTTTGAAGGTGGGCTTGGCGGTGGTGCAACCATCGCGTTGAGTTACGCCATGTTAGGTACGTTTGCCGTTGCAATTAGTCGTTCTGGCATTACCGATCTTCTTGCACAAGCGGTGATTCGTAAACTCAATGGTAAAGACAATGCCACGGCGACAAGTGCACTGAAATACATGGTGTTGGTTGCACTCGCACTGCTTGCAATGTCATCGCAAAATGTCATTCCTGTACACATTGCGTTTATTCCCATTGTGATTCCGCCTCTTTTGCATGTGTTCGCAAAACTAAACCTAGACCGCCGACTCGTAGCGTGTGTTCTTACCTTCGGCTTGATCACGCCATACATGGTGTTACCGATTGGTTTTGGCGGCATTTTCCTCAACAATATTTTGCTGAAAAACCTGCACGATAACGGACTAGATGTTGTTGCAAGCCAAGTGCCTCAGGCCATGCTCTTACCTGCAGCGGGTATGCTATTTGGTGTGTTGGTCGCTGCGTTCATCAGCTACCGTAAACCTCGACACTACTCAGAAGAAAAAATCCGCGCGGCAGAGCCTGAAAAAACGGAAATTAAACCGCAAAACATTATTGTGGCTATCGTCGCAATCGCGACAACCTTGGGTGCACAGCTTTATACGGGTTCGATGATCGTGGGTGCACTTGCTGGTTTCATGGTGTTCACTGTCGGCGGCGTCATCAAATGGCAAGACACGAACGATGTCTTCACCCGCGGCGTGCATATGATGGCCATGATTGGCTTCATTATGATTTCAGCTGCAGGTTTTGCAGCCGTGATGAAAGCGACGGGTGGCGTTGAAACCTTAGTGGCGTCACTGGCTTCTAGCATTGGTGACAACAAACCACTCGCCGCGCTGCTGATGTTGGTTGTAGGCCTACTCGTCACCATGGGTATTGGCTCGTCATTTTCCACCATCCCGATTATCGCGACCATTTATGTGCCACTGGCATTGGCATTTGGTTTCTCACCGATGGCGACGATCGCGCTGGTGGGCACAGCTGCAGCCTTGGGTGATGCAGGCTCCCCAGCTTCTGACTCAACCCTTGGCCCCACTTCAGGCCTGAACGCTGATGGTCAGCACGAGCACATATGGGACACAGTTGTGCCCACCTTTGTTCACTACAACTTGCCATTGATTGGCTTTGGTTGGATCGCTGCAATGGTGCTGTAACCTAAGCACTTATAGCCCAAACGGTACACTAATATTCAATAAAAAAGCCGCTGATGGTCAGCGGCTTTTTCTTTTTGAATCATTGCGTTAAAAACGTCGAGGTTTTATTCCGCATCACGGCGTGTTGCCGCTTCTTTGATGATAGGTTGAAGTTCACCCTTCTGGAACATTTCCAGAATGATGTCACAGCCACCAATCAACTCACCTTCAACCCAAAGTTGTGGGAAGGTTGGCCACTCCGCGTAGATTGGCAGCTCAGCACGAATGTCTGGGTTCTGCAGGATATCTACATAAGCGAATTTTTCACCACACGCCATCAGCGCTTGGCTAGCCTGAGAAGAAAAGCCACAGCTAGGTAGCTTAGGCGAGCCTTTCATATAAAGCAGGATCGCGTTCTCTTCGATCTGCTGTTTGATTTTATCAATAGTTTCCATTACTTCCTCGAACACCAAGTGTGATGACTTCGTTCATATTAACTGGGAAAAGCGCGGAAAAAAATGCCTAAAAACTGTAAGGACATATTCAGCCGCTTTTTTTAAAATTATTCTTTTAATAAAGTAAAAACTTGCTAAACTGTTTTGCAGTCAGTCTATAAGTAGAAACGTCGACAATTTAGTCACCTAAAGTGTAAGACAAATCTACAGGAAGCAATAATGTCAGGGGGCAACCCCACCCATCATGGAGAATCGAGTAATGGCATTTCAACTACCAGCTCTTCCTTACGAAAAAAATGCACTTGAGCCGCACATCTCTCAAGAGACTTTGGAATACCACTACGGTAAGCACCACAACACTTACGTTGTTAAGCTTAACGGCCTAGTTGAAGGTACTGAGCTTGAGAGCAAATCTCTGGAAGAGATCATAAAGACATCTACTGGCGGTGTGTTCAACAACGCTGCGCAAATTTGGAACCACACCTTCTACTGGCACTGCCTAAGCCCAAATGGTGGCGGTGAGCCAACAGGTGATGTTGCAGATGCCATCGCGAAAGCGTTCGGTTCATTCGAAGAATTCAAAGCGAAATTCACTGATTCAGCAATCAACAACTTCGGTTCTTCTTGGACTTGGTTGGTAAAAAAAGCTGACGGTTCTCTCGATATCGTGAACACGTCAAACGCAGGCACCCCACTGACTGAAGAAGGTGTTACACCACTTCTGACTGTTGACCTGTGGGAACACGCTTACTACATCGATTTCCGTAACCTGCGTCCAGACTACATGAATGCATTCTGGGCATTGGTTAACTGGGAATTCGTTGCTCAAAACCTAGCAGCGTAATCTCTCGGTTCTTTCCGCACCTTTGAGTGTGAACGAAATACCTCGCTTCGGCGGGGTATTTTTTTGCTTGTCGTTCACCGAGAAACTAGAAGCTAGAAGCTAAGATGCCAAAAACGTCTGTCACAAAAAAGCCGCTGATGGTCAGCGGCTTTGTTTGAGGTCTTATATTTTAACTGGCGTTGAACGCGGTGTTACGCCACTTCAGCAAGAATAATGCGAAGTGTACGACGTAGAGGCTCTGCAGCACCCCACAGTAGTTGGTCACCCACAGTGAATGCGTTCAAGAAGTCATCACCCATTGCCATCTTACGAAGACGGCCCACAGGCACAGACAAAGTCCCTGTTACTTTTGCAGGAGACAGCTCTTGCACGGTAATGTCACGCTCGTTCGGGATCACTTTCACCCAATCATTATGCGCAGCAATGATGCCTTCGATTTCGTCCAAAGGAACGTTCTTCTTCAGCTTCAAGGTCAATGCTTGGCTGTGACAACGCATTGCACCGATACGCACACACGTGCCATCGATCGGGACAGGGTTGCTTTCAAGACCTAGGATCTTGTTGGTTTCTACCGTTCCTTTCCACTCTTCTTTGCTTTGACCATTTTCACGTTTCACGTCGATCCAAGGGATCAAAGAACCAGCCAATGGCGCACCAAATTCTGAGGTTGGGAAACTTGAAGAGCGCAGCGTTTCAGCCACTTTACGGTCGATATCCAAAATGGACGTTGCAGGGTTTGCCAAATCAAGGCTCACCGCGTCATTGATCACACCCATTTGGCTGATCAATTCGCGCATGTTTTTCGCACCTGCACCTGAAGCGGCTTGATACGTTTGCGCGGTCATCCATTCAACCAAACCTTCTTTGTAAAGGCCACCCACCGCCATCAGCATGAGGCTGACAGTACAGTTACCACCCACATAGGTTTTCGTTCCCTTGTGAATGCCTTCTTGGATTTGCTTAAAGTTAACCGGATCCAGCGTAATGATGCTGTCTTCTTTCATACGAAGTGTTGATGCGGCATCAATCCAATATCCCTTCCAGCCAGCAGCCAGTAGCTTTGGATACACTTCTTCTGTGTAGCTACCACCTTGACAGGTAATAACAACGTCCAATGTTTTTAGGCTTTCGATATTAAAGGCATCTTCGAGAAGACCTGCATCTTTGCCATAGTTTGGCGCAGGGATACCAATTTGAGAGGTACTGTAAAAAACCGGCTCGATAACATCAAAGTCACGCTCTTCTACCATGCGCTGCATCAGTACAGAACCTACCATACCGCGCCAGCCTACTAACCCTACTCTTTTCATTCGCTCTCACACTCCTTGTTTAAATTTCTTCACTTATCTTGAAAATTAACGACACAAATAACAAGCAAAAACTGCATCTTTTTGCCTAAGCACGAGAAAAATCTCAACACATTCGCATAGAATGCGTTCCGAACAAAAAATAAACACCAAGTTTTAAAGGTTGCCACTTAAAAGTAGGACGAAGCGACTGAAAGACAATTTTTACGAGGCTTCTCTCACTAAGCCTTACACGTAAAAACCTCAGCTATTCGATTTAGACGAACAATGACTTCAAAAATATCCCAGTAAACCATCTTAAATGCTGCAGGTTTACATTTTCACACACATTTTAGAAACACACATTAACCGCATTACAATCACACAAATTAACCATATCCATACAATTATCGTCAGGTAAACCATGAAAAATAACCCCTTGAGCGCATAAGTCACATAAAATGAAATTCTTGTTCACCTCTTCTATCCTCTTTCGCTAAAGTAACTCTCGCCGCCAGGATGGTAGTAATAACAGCCCACTGTTTGTGATTGTTTGTATACCCAAGCGACCTCAAGGTAATGATGTCTGCGACTTCAGAGAAAGCGACGTTAGAACGCGAAATTTACGCGTACAGACGTTCATTTTGACGTGACTTGGTTATGTATTTCACCGGAAGGAACCGACACGGGCCCGACTCTCAAGAAAGGTTTGATATATGAAAAAACGCTCGGCGCAACTTCCTTCTTTGTTCCAAGTATTCATGGCGCTCGGTCTGTTCCTGTTGTTGGCATTCTCCTTTACCGCCAAACTTAACTTACCTATTCAATTGGCGCTGTACATTGGTTGGTTCTTAATCATCGGCCTCGGCATTAAGCTCGGTCATCAGTACAAAGATCTTGAAAAAGCGGCCACCAACGGCATTGCAAATGGTCTTGGCGCAGTATTAATTCTTCTGGCTGTCGGCGCACTGGTCGGCACCTGGATTGCGGGCGGTATCGTTCCAACCATCATTTATTACGGTTTGAAAGCGATTCACCCATCCATCTTCCTCGCAGCTACCATGATCATCTGTTCACTCACTGCGCTGGCGACGGGCACATCATGGGGTGCAGCGGGTACGGCTGGCATCGCAATGATGGGTATTGGTCAGGGCCTTGGTGTTCCTGCGCCCGTTACTGCGGGCGCTGTGCTCTCTGGCTGTTACTTTGGTGACAAACTGTCTCCGCTTTCTGATTCCGTGATCCTTGCGTCTTCTATGTCGGGTGTCGAAATCGTTGAGCACATCAAAGGCATGCTGCCAATCGCGCTGATCAGTTACATCATCACTGGTATTTTGTTCACCGCGTTAGGCCTGCACTACGCCGGCAACGTTGACATGGCACAGGTGAGTGACGTGATTGCCGCGATGGACAAACAATTCGTGATTTCACCAATGTCCTTTATCCCTGTTGCGATAGTGTTGTTGCTTCTGGCTCTTCGCCTTCCTTCATTCCCGGTAATTTCACTTGGTTCTGTATTGGGTATCGTGTGGGCTATCGTGGTTCAAGACATGAACCCGCTTGCCGCAATCAACACGGCATGGGCACCGTTCCAAATTGAGTCGGGTGTGAGCTTCATTGATGCCATCTTAAACCGTGGCGGCATGGAATCCATGCTAGGTTCAGTGGCTGTGATTGTGTTCGGTCTGGGCTTTGGTGGCCTGCTAGACAAGGTAGGTGTACTTGAAACCATCGCGAAGATTTTCGAGCGTAAAGTGAACTCAGCAGGTAGTCTTGCTACGTCCACCATTGGTACGGCATTCCTTGGGAACGTATTTGGTTCTGCCATGTACGTGTCTTTGATTCTGACACCGAAGATTTGTGCGAAGAACTATGACCGCATTGGTTACCACCGTAAGAACCTGTCTCGTAACGCTGAGTTTGGCGGCACGTTGACATCAGGTATGGTGCCTTGGAGTGATAACGGTATTTACATGGCAAGTATTTTAGGTGTTGCCACCCTGTCTTATGCCCCGTTCATGTGGCTGAGCTTTGTCTGTATTATCGTGACCATTGTGACCTCGTACCTTGGTTGGTTTGTTGACCCTGTTGAGCCAACCCAACAGCACGAAGTTGCATCCGATAACGCAAGCCTAGAAGGCGCTGCAGCACTGCAAAAAGCGTAATATCGACAAGCCATTGATAAAGGCAGCGAACGCTGCCTTTTTTACATCTCGCGAAAAGTGTTTACATCCTTGTTTTAGCCCAAAAAATCCGCCACCACGACACGCCCGCTGATAGTAGATCACGATCACACATTCAACATTGCACCACGCGAAATCCCCACCATTTAGTAGCACATATTGACCCCAATCAAAGTGCGGATTCCCTCGCAGAAGAGAATGGAGGCAGATTTCATTTTGCATACGCAAACACACTTAGCCCAAAGAGGTATCTATGAGCACTCCTAGCGAGCAAACTCGCAAAGTTACTATCGGTAGTTACTTTGCCCTCGCCTTCGCCGTCGTTTTCTTTTCAGGATTACTCCAATCTAACGAATGGTATGGCGTTTTTGATTTCACCACATTGAACGGTTCGTTCGGTAGCGTTGTTTACGGCGTCAACGAAACCGCTGACGGCATCCAAGCTGCAACGACCTCTATGCGTGGTAAAGGCGGTAGCGGTGCTCGTGACGGCTTCCTGTTCGCGTTAACACTGATCCCTACCGTGATGTTCGCACTGGGCATGATCAACGTGCTTGAGCACTACGGTGCACTGGATGCTGCGCGTAAATTGCTTACACCTCTGCTTCGTCCATTGATGAACATACCTGGTAACACCGGTCTTGCGTTGATTGCATCGCTACAAAGTACCGATGCGGGTGCAGCCATGACACGTCAGCTAAAAGACGAGGGGCACCTTACCAAGCGTGAAGCAGATATTTTCACCATGTTCCAGTTCTCTGCAGGTGCAGCGATCGTGAACTTCTTCTCATCAGGCGCGGTGCTGTTCACCCTGACACTGATGGACGGCTCTTTGGCCGTTTCTTCTTCTATCGGTCTCGCGGTTGCCGTGATGTTCGTATTCAAATTCGTGGGTGCAAACCTGTTCCGCGTTTACTTGAACATCACTGAAGGCAAAGAAGACAAAACCGACAACGCGCTAACCGAGGAAAAAGCATAATGGCTGAAGCAAAAAAACCAATGGTGACGGATATTTTCGTAGAAGGCGCTAAGAAAGGCTGGAACATCGCAACAACGTCAACCGTACCAAACGTTCTTATGGCATTCGTGATCATCAAAGCGCTGCAAATTACCGGCGCGCTAGATCTGATGGGCACCCTATTCTCTCCAGTGATGGCAGTGTTTGGTCTTCCAGGTGAAGCGGCGGCCGTGCTTATCGGCGCATGGATGTCGATGGGTGGTGCCGTGGGCGTTGTGATTAGCCTATTTGACCAAGGCATCTTGAACGGCGAGCACATTGCGATTCTTGCCCCTGCAATCTACCTAATGGGTTCACAAGTTCAATACCTTGGCCGCATCCTTGGCCCAATCGGTACTGAAGGTCGCTACATCCCTGCCATGGTTATCATCTCAGTGATCAACGCCCTTGGCGCAATGTTGGTGATGAACATTCTGGTTTAACGCTTTTCTCTCACGCCGAGCGCTTTTCTCATTCAATGAAGGCTCGGCGTTGCTTTCCAAACGGATTTCCGGAGTTGCTATGAACTTTTCTCTGAACACCTATCTAGAAGAACTACGTCCCCTGATCAATGTAGATTGCGGCACATTGACTGTTGAAGGCATCGAAGTGATTGCCAACATCATGGCCGAAAAATACGAAGACATGGGCGGATGGAACATCAAACGTGTTGATTGTGGCATTGCTGGCGTGGGTCTTGAGATCCGCAACAAGCCTGAAGCAGAACACATCGATGTGATGCTGATTGGTCATATGGACACTGTTTTCCCTGTGGGCACAGCGGCTGAGCGCCCGATGAGCACTGATGAAAACCGCGCATACGGCCCAGGCGTTTCTGACATGAAATCAGGTCTTCTCAACGTGGTATACGCACTGCGTGAGCTGGATCTTACTGTTCGCGATGCGTTGTCTATCTGTGTTTGTATGAACCCAGATGAAGAAATTGGTTCTTTGCACTCTGAAGCATGGCTGAAATCCGTAGCAAAAGATGCACGTCACGTGCTCGTTGCTGAAGCTGCGCGTGCTGACGGCTCATTGGTAAAAGCACGCAAAGGCATGGCGCGTTACAGAATGACGTTCCATGGTAAAGCGGCGCACGCGGGCAATGAACCACAAAATGGCCGCAGTGCAATCACTGAGATGGCCAATTGGATCCTAGCCTTGAACGCAATGACGGACTTCGAATCAGGCACCACCCTGAACGTGGGTGTTGTGAATGGCGGCGACGGTGCGAACATTGTTCCACAACACGCTGAAGCGGTTGTTGACGTGCGCTTCTGGGACAACGATGAATATGCGCGAGTAGATGCTAAAATCCGCGCATTGACGGAAACCCCGTTTGTTGATGGCGTCACCGTCTCTTTGGTGCGTGAAGCAACCAAACCTGCCATGGCACCGACGAGTAAAACCGAAAGCCTGATGGCGATGATCGAAGAAACCGGAAAAGATCTGGGTATCGACATCACTTGGCAGGAAGTGGGCGGCGGCTCTGATGCGAACCTTACGGCCGTTTTAGGCGTACCAACCCTTGATGGTTTGGGGCCAATCGGTGCGGGCTTCCACAGCGATGCAGAATACCTTGAGCTTCACTCTATTGAGCCCCGCATCAAACTGCTGAAAGCAGTACTTGAGAAGTTGGCGAAGTAAGTATTATCGCGGGTCTTCGCGCCTGCTCCGCGTCGACTCGATGCGGGCAGCTATTCGCAAACGTACAAATAAAAAAGGGGCGATATCGCCCCTTTTTATCATCTTTGGTCGTTACATCAGGATTTATACCCTCGAAGTGAATCGAGATAATCCGGCAAGAACAACGATATCTGCGGAATGTAAGTGATCAGAATCAGGAAGATCAGCAGCAGACCCAGCCAAGGCAGTGCCGCACGTATCGCCCACCCCATGCTTTCCCCCGTGATCCCCGCGGTCACAAACAAATTCAGCCCAACTGGTGGCGTTAACATCCCTATCTCCATGTTCACCACCATGATGATGCCAAGATGAATAGGGTCAATGCCAAGTTGCGTCGCGATAGGGAATAAGATCGGAGCCATGATCAGCAAGATAGCTGATGGTTCCATGAAATTACCCGCAATCAACAGCAGGATGTTCACCACGATCAAGAAGCCCCACGCCGGCAATCCCCACGCTACAATGGTTTCCGCAATGGTATGAGGAATGCGCTCCGTCGTTAACACATGCGCAAACAGCATGGCATTCGCAATGATGAAGAGCAGCATGATGCTGACTTTCGACGCATCGCGAACCACGTTATTCACTTCTTTGTCGGTAAACGACTTGACCATCACCATCGGCAACGAAACAAGGTTTCTCAGCAACATGCTGGCTGTGCCTTCACCATCCCGACGCCAAGGCACATCTTTGAGCGGGCCAATGTCGCGATACCCCCACACACTGACGAGCCACGCGTAGACTGCAGCTACGGACGCAGCCTCAGTCGGGCTGGCAACACCGCCATAAATAGAACCGAGCACAATGATAATCAGCATGAGCCCACCAAGCGCCCGAAGCCCAGAGTGCATTAACGCGGCGACACCCGGAAATGGCTGTGAGGGAAGGCCTTTAATGCGCGCGACGATATAGATCGCCAGCATCAAAATGCCGCCCATCATCAAACCTGGGATAAAGCCCGCCATGAACATGCGCGACGCTGATACTTCTGTTGCTGCGGCATACACCAACATCACGATAGAAGGTGGTATCAAAATACCCAAGGTGCCCGCATTCGCAATCACACCGGCGGCAAACGCTTTGGGGTACCCTGCTTTCACCATGCCCACAATGACGATAGAGCCGATAGCAGCCACTGTAGCAGGAGAGCTGCCCGATACCGCCGCAAAGAGCATGCAGGCCATAACAGACGCCATGGCGAGGCCGCCTTTCACATGACCCACAGAATCAATGGCAAAATTAATCAGACGTCTTGCGACGCCACCCGTTGAAAGGAAAGCCGATGAGAGAATGAAAAAAGGGATCGCCAACAAGGTGTAGTGTTCACTGGTGGCCTCAAACAGTTTCAAGGCAATGGATGCCAATGAATCATTTGAAAACATCAAAATCGTTGCCACACTCGACAAACCGAGCGCGATAGCAATGGGCATACCCATGAACATACAAAGGAAAAGCAATCCAAATAGTGCTGCAATGGTCATTTGTTTTGCCCCTCCTTAGCGTCGTATTCATCTTCAAGCTCTTGCGCCAAATGCATGCTTTCTTTCGCTTCATCATGGAAACCAAAGCCCGCGCGTTTTCCAGTCCATACTTCATAGCCCAAGCTGCATACGCGCAATGCCAGAAGTGCAAAGCCAAATATCAGACACGACATGGCTTTCCATTTTTCAATCGGCATGTCTTCCATTTCAATGCCAATCATTTTCATTTTGCTCAGGTAGATCCAAGACCCGTACAGAAAGAGTCCGCAATACACTAGGCACCCACCTAGCGCTACCAACGTTACGGTCTTTTGCATGCCAACGGGTAAGTGCTTCACCAGCGCATCCACACCAATATGCGCGCCCTCTCGTAGCCCCCACGACGCGCCCATCAACACCAACCATGCTGACATGTACAAAGTAAGCTCTTGCGCCCAAAGCAGACCTTCGTTAAAGAAGAACCGCAAAATCACTTCGAAAAATACCAACAAGGTCATCGCCACCAGCAACAAGCCAATGCCGGCTTCCTCAAAGCGGTGTAAAAACTGAACCATGTTCCACTCCAAACATCAAAAAGCCCGACATGTTAAGTCGGGCTAAAACAACTTACTGGTTTGAGGCAACCGCAGCGTCAATCAGCGATTGACCTATTTGTTCTTGGAACTCACCCCAGACAGGTTTCATGACTTCAACCCATTGCTGGCGCTCAGCATCAGTGAGTGTGATCACTTGGCTACGCCCCGAATCAATGATGTTTTGGCGATCTTTCATGCCTTTTTCATTCGCGATTTGGTTACCGTGTGCAACGGCTTCATCCAACGCTTTTTTCAGCACATCGCGGTCGGCATCAGGCAAGCCTGCCCAGAACTCATTTGATGTCGTCACCATGTAATCCAGCACGCCGTGGTTGGATTCAGTGATATAAGGTTGAACTTCAAAGAATTTCTTCGAATAGATGTTTGACCAAGTATTTTCCTGACCGTCAATCGCGCGCGTTTGCAGCAAGGTAAACACTTCAGAAAACGGCTTTTTCAGCGGTACGGCATCTACCGCTTCAAATTGCGCCGCCAGTACGTCAGAACTCATGATGCGGAATTTCTTGCCGTCAGCATCTGAAGGCACACGCAGTGGGTCGTTCGCTGACAATTGCTTTAAGCCATTGTGCAGGTAACCAAGCCCCGTCAAGCCTTTGCCTTGCACCGACTTCAGTAGCGCTTGTCCCGCTTCGCTTCGTTGAAAACGATCAACCGCTTCCATGTCCTTGAACAAGAATGGGAGATCATAAATTTGGAGTTGTTTGGTGTATTTGGAGAACTTAGAGAGAGATGGGGCAATAAACTGTACGTCTCCAAGGATCAGCGCTTCCATTTCTTTACCGTCACCGAACAGTTGTGAATTGGGGTACACCTCAACCACATATTTATCGCCGATGCGCTCAGCCACGAGATCTCTGAATTTAAGCGCCATTTGGCCTTTGGGTGTGTTCTCAGCCACCACGTGAGAAAATTTTATGGTGTCGGGAGCCGCATGTGCACCAGCAACCATGCCCACACACAGTGCGATGGCGGAAGCCATCTTTTGAAGGTTTTTCATAGAATGTCCTCTTCTTCCTACCTTGATAAACATTCACACAGAGAATGTTTGCTTTCCCTTTAATCAGTAGCGCAAGGAAGATGAGGGTTAAATGCGGTGAAACATTTAATTAACAATCAAGAAACAAAACTGAGAGATCGAAATTGGGAAAGGGGTGAATTTCCACCCATTTCCCATTCTAAGAAAGAAGACAATGAAGACGCGTACTTAACCGTTAAGCAGCGGTGAAATTACTGCGGTTGGAAGAGGCCATGCATGTAATGGCGAGCGATGATGAACGGAATACGCCAGCGAATTTTAGGCTCAGCCCATCGAACGATGTGGTTGATTTCCAGTCGCTTCGCATCGGGATAACATTGACGATGACACTCACGACAAGACGCATTCCCCATTTGAGTAGCACACTGGGTGTATCGCGCTTCTTCAAAGGCAATCAAGGCAGAACACTGAGGACAAAGTTGGCTGCCACGGTGAATGTGCTTGCAATAATATGTCGTCATCGCGCGAACGAGCCACAGAGGCTGGCGTCGTTGGGTTGACGTTACAGATACAGTATTCATAGGCGCGCTATTTTGCTCGCGCGCGGCGAAAAACCATTGACCCAGATCAAGTTAATTGTTCGGTATCGATTGCTCTGCCATCAATTTACGATTCAAATTCACGAGACATGACTTTAATGCACGCTGAGTAGATATCATTTTCACGCAATGGTTTTCCGATATGCCCTTGCATGCCATTGCTGATACAACGCCAAATATCATCTTTCAGCACGTTCGCCGTCATCGCGACAATCGGTGTACTTTGATTCATATTTTGCGATGCGCGGATCTGGCGCGTTGCCTCTAAACCATCCATTCGTGGCATTTGGATATCCATGAAAATGATGTCGTAGCTGCGTGATGCTGCTTTCTCCAGCGCAGCTACACCGTCTTTTGCGATATCAATGGAGAAGCCAAGTTTAGACAACATTTTCTCTGCAATCATGCGATTAATGGCATTATCTTCCACCAACAAACACTGTTTTCCCAAGAACGCATCGAGATGTTGGCTGATCAATTCCTGCGCCGTTTCGCTCGACACGTCGTTCTCGATTTGAAGCGGCAAAGAAACATCAAATTGGCTACCTCGTCCAACCTTGCTCGCGATGGAAATGACGCCCCCCATCAAATCAACCAATTGCTTTGTAATCGCAAGGCCGAGGCCAGATCCACCAAATCGGCGTGTGGTTGATGCATCCGCTTGCTGGAATTCATCAAAGATCAGTTTGTACTTGTCTGACGGAATGCCCACCCCTGTGTCCGTAACTCGCAGCACGACACCGGAATACAAGCCACCTTGCTTACTCACACAAATTTTCAACTTCACCAAGCCAGTCTCAGTGAATTTCAGCGCATTAGACACCAAGTTCAACATCACTTGTTCAATACGGTGAGCATCTCCCATAAAGCGGCGCGGGCAATGCTCATCAAACTCATACTCAAAACAAAGTTGCGGCTTGTCTTTGATCGTTGGCAACATCAAATCATGCACATAACGCCCAACTTGCTCTAGGTCGAACGGCGCTTCTTCCAGTTTCAGGTGATTCGATTCCATCTTACTGAAATCAAGAATGTTATTGATAAGCGACATTAGGCCACGGGAAGAGTGAGCAATCACTGACAAGTATTCTGCCTGTTTGCCCGTCATCGGCTCGTCCTGCATCAAAGAGGTTGCACCCAGGATCCCATTCATTGGGGTACGGATTTCATGGCTGATATTCGCGAGAAACAGTTGCTTGGCGCGCGCAGCATCTAACGCTTTCTCCCGCGCATCCACAAGATCGGTACTGATGTCATTAAACTCTCGCACCAGCATACCCAGCTCATCTTGCTCCATGTAGTCAATCGGCGAGAACGGCCCATCACCACGTTGTTCAATCAACGCAAGTCGCACTTTGGCCATGGGTCTAACAACGTAAAAGTGAATCGCCGCGTAAGTCACGCCCACCAGCAAAATCCCCACCAATGCCATCGCGAAGAACAAATCGTTCTTTAAGGTTGTGGCTTCGACCAGCAGTAATCGTTCCGGCAGCGCACCGACGAGCATCCAGTTAGATCCCGGTAAAATGCGCCCAAACACCAAGGTGGGTTCTTGAAGCATGGGGTCGTTTTGCAGGCGGTGGGTAAAGAGCCTTTCTGAGCCTTTAAACACGGTTTCATCCGGCACCATTTCTGACGCAATCGACAGCGCATAGCCAATGTCGATGTCCGGTGAAGATTGCACCATGGATCTCGCGAGGGATTGTAGCCTTTGGTTGCTTTGGCGCACGAGGCGGTCACCTTGTGTCGCCACACTGATCACTAAAGCCAGTTCAGAAAATTGTGGGTCACTGGCAGCAATTTCACGCGTGGTAGGCAAAGGGCCAAACTTAGGGTTGCCTTTCGTCACCGACTCCGCATCTGACATTAAGCGCCCACTTCGGTCAAACATGGCAAGGTAACCACCGAGCTTTTGTCCACTGCGGGTTAAGAAAGCTTGAAGCTCTGCCAAGCGCACATCGATGGTCACAACGCCAAAGAAAACGCCATCAGAGTATATCGGTACGCTGCACGTCACCATGGGCTCTTGCGTGTAAGGGTCGATGTAAGCCCGAGACCAATACGCAGAGCCCGGCACAGACCAGCGAGCTGGCGCGTACCATTCTTCGATTTGGTAAGGACGCGCAGATTCGTCGTTATAGTCAGTGACACGTCGATAAGAGCCGTCATCGTTGAAAGCGATAAATACGGAGGCTTTCGATCTAGACGGGTTATAGAGATAAGGTTCAGGCCAGAAACCACCACTGGCAACCACATTTCTGATGTTCGCATTACTTAGCAGCGTCGCGAGTTTTTGTTCAATCTGGGCTTCAGTGTCATCGACAGACAGAACATCGGCAATGGTGAGGGCAACCGTTCCGATGTTGTTTGAGAGTTGTCCAAGGCTTTGTGCGACGGTTTCCACCTGTGCTTCAACACGCTGATTGGCACTATCACGAACCATGCTATCACCCGTGGTTTCCAGCACATAAACAATGGATACCACCACGACCGCCAGCATAAGCCCGAGGATCCACAGTGCTTTGACGCTGATCGTTTTGTACCAAGGAATATCGTTTTTAAACACGGGCCGAGCCTCAGGAAGCAATGGTTTTGTTGAGTTTTTCTATCTCGCCCTGCACGTCTTTGATAGTGAGTGCTAACAATGGGTCAAACTGTTCGACCACACGCTTATCTGGCAATTCACCCGCCAACAACGTTTTTTCAATCTGGATGCAGAACTGTTGCATCGCGTAAGCGCCAATGTTGCCCGAGACACCTTTCATGCTGTGGATGAGCGCGCGCATGCCTTCTAAATCGCCCCTATTGGCAAAGGCTTGCAGCTTCTTGCCATCGGTTTGATGCTCGGAGACAAACATGCTCAGCACCGCATCAATGGCATCTGCATCACCCTCAAGCTGCTCCATCAAGTTATCGATTTCAAAAATAGCGCGCTCATACTGCACGGCGGCGTCCTCTATCAAACCGGTTTCTTCAGAGGACACTGCTGATACTTTTCGTGAAAAGTTAGTCGACAGCCTTTCGATTTTGTAACGGATCAGGATCTGCGCCGCAAGGAACAAAAACGCAATGCCGGATAGCATCAAAGTGCGATCGAGCAACGCGATGACTTGTGTTGTCCAATAGGTTTGTTGCTGGGTCATCGCCCTCACGAAACGATGATTCATAATACTATCAACATTTTCCAACTGCTGATTCAATCGCTCTAGCCCTGTGTACAGCGCGTAAATCTCCACACTCGTCGGTTTGCTTGAACGCGCCGCAAGCATGATCTCTAACTTGGAAATGTATTCATTAAAACGGTCTGCACGGCTGGTTGTTCTGGAATCATTGAGCCCATGCAATTCGAAAAGCAGGTAGCTCGTAATACTCTGAAACAACAATTGCTGTTCAACGGTAACCTCGGTTTCAGAGAGCAGTTTGAGCTTCTTTGTTACGTTCGATACGGAGTAAATGGAGGCAAGCAGATTATCGACATCTTCCACGAATGCATCGGCATCTAATAAGGTGCTTTGAATGTCGTTCCATTGATCATCTATCGAGTGAGATTTGGTACGCAGCAGCAGAAAACGGAAATGTTGAATTTCTTTTTCAATATTCGACAGCTCAATTTGCTGGTTGAGCATTGAGGCAGAAACCGCTTGTCGTAATTGCTGCGCCGCATTATTGAGCTTCACAACATGTGTCGCGTGCTCTTTGACGTGATACATCTCTTTGTAGGTTGCAATAGCGTAGAAAAAAGAGACGAAAAAAAGCACCCATACCAACTTTGAAAGCCGACTCAGTTGAAGACGCTGGCTATTTCTTGTTTTTTTTCGACTGTTCAAAGCGAAAATGGATAGTGGTGATATCACAGGGAATCCTTTAAAAAAGGCTTAGTTTTGTAAAATTTCACTTTCCTAAGCCATTAATCTGCCAGCGTTAAAAATCACGTTGTAAGCATTTCTAGATATGCTTCTTTTAAGTTAGGAACTTTGCCCAACTTTGCAAATGTTGTGCGTGTTTTTGCATAGCAGTATATAAAAATAAAGCCGCAATAAGCGACTTCATTTTTACAGATAAATCAGCAAGATTTACTCTTCCACGTTCAAACGACGCGTAAGTTGGTCGCGGAGATTGGGTGGAATGCCTTTGATGGTGAGTGTGTCTGTATCTTGATCGTAGAAAATGCGCTCGCCAAGCAGCATGCTGTCGAAGTTAATCGAAAGGCCGCCACCGCCACCCACAAATTTTGTGAGCTTACGCATGGAGGTTCTGTCTGCAGGGAAGCTTTCTTCCAACTCATAACCTTGCTCGGACGCAAACTGGTAAAAATCCACGCCTTGGTCATTCTTAGGAAGTTCGCTCGCCAATTCTTTTACAATCACTTCATCGCCAGATTGCAATTGGCCATTGCAGTAATCGTAAACTTGCTTGCGGTATTGCTGCTTTTCATCTTTTTCAAGACGCGAATCTGCGCAGTAATCTTCGACGGCTTGCATCAGCACCAAGTTTTGCTGCTTGGTGTCCATACCGACTTCGGCTTGCATGAAGTCGAGGAAGAAATCTGCCACTTTACGGCCAACACGGCCCTTAATGTAGGTGAGGTAGCGGTTTGAATCCGCATCGCTTTCCCACGTCGACAAATCGATACGGGCAGCGATGTCCATCTTGGCCACATCAAGGTAATCCGTTGAGCTGATTTCCAGATCGTCGGTGACTTTCATGCTGGCTTTTGATTCCAAAAGACCAATGAACAAATATTCCGTCGCCAGTGAACGGTATTCTGCCAATACCAAAACCCCTTCATCAGCAAAAGGATACTTGGCAAGTTCCGTCTTTAAGCGCTCTGCGGTTTGAGCAGAAAAGGTTAAAAAATCCATTTCTTGCTTGCGAGAGGCCTTTAGCCACGCAGATACGTCACTCTCCTGCGCAAATTGACCAAAACCTTTTCCGGCTTTTGCGTTGTAAATGCGGTGGATTTCACTGATTAAATTTTCCGTTGAAGGAGAATGGGTTAGGAGTTGATCGCGTAGCTGAACGACCAGCGAGTCTTCACCGTCTTTTTTCAGTTGATGAAGAATTACGTTTGAAAGCGTGAGGCTCATAATTGAAAACATTTTAAGTCAGACTAGAGTGTGGGGTATTATACGCGGCTTCTGTGAACACAAGACAAGAGTTTCTATGCCTGTTACTTCTAAATATCAAGATAAAAACGTTGAACAGATCCTGAGTGATGTGGTCAATGTTCTTGAAAAGCACAAAGCGTCTACTGACCTATCACTGATGGTTGTTGGTAACATTGCGACAAATCTGATCAATAACAACTTGCCAGCCGCGCAACGTAAAGTGATCGCTGAAAAATTTGCTCAAGCTCTCGTGTCTTCAATCGATACAGAGTAATAAGCCGTTAATTCGGCTATCGCGCAGTAAGAATAAAGAGAAGAATTGGCCTTTATGGTAGACAGCGGAAATACCTACAGGGATAAAGTGTCACAGCTTATCAGCTGGGGACACTGGTTTAGTTTTTTTAACATCATTGCAGCCATGTTGCTGGGCACGCGCTATATCGCTCAGTCGGGTTGGCCAGAAACCCTGCTTGGACAAACTTATCAACTTTTAACGTGGATAGGTCATTTCGGCTTTCTGGTTTTCGCTGTCTATATTCTGATTATCTTCCCTGCCAGCTTTATCATACCGTCGCAGCGCCTAATGCGCTTGTTTGCTGTGCTTGTAGCAACGGCGGGTCTTACAACGTTATTGCTGGATATCTACGCGTATCAAACACTGCACCTGCACCTGAACCCTTTGGTGTGGGAGCTGCTTTTGAGCGGTGAAAAGACGGACATGAACGCGCACTGGCAATATTTGTTTGTCGTCGTGCCCGCGATTTTCTTGCTCGAAATTGCCATGTCCGAATGGGTATGGCGCAAGCTGCGTAAACTCTCGCGCAAGCGTGTCGGTGTGCCTATCGCCACCGTGTTCTCGCTGTGCTTCATCGGTAGTCATCTGATCCACATCTGGGCAGATGCTTTCTTGTATAGCCCGGTAACAGCGCAACGTTCTAATTTCCCAATTTCTTACCCAATGACGGCAAAAACCTTCATGGAGAAATACGGTCTGCTTGATCGCAAAGAATATCAAGCACGCCGTGATGAACTCGGTCAGCAGGACAGCGAAGTCATCCGTTATCCTCTTGATAATGTTTCCTTCGCTTCCAACGCGAGCAGCTACAATCAGAACCTTTTGGTTGTGATGGTAGAGAGCCTCCGTGCCGATATGCTTGATCCTGTTGTGATGCCTCGCTTGAATGAATTTGCTGGCAACAACACCAAGTTTGAACACCATTTCAGCACCAGCAATGATGCGATGGCGGGTATTTTTGGTTTGTTCTATGGCTTACCGGGTAGCTACGCGCAAAGCGCGAGAACAGAGGGATTAAGCCCTCTGCTTATCGACACCCTGGAAGATAAAAAATACGCGTTTGGGCTTTTCGGCGCAGACAATTTCAGCAATCCGATTTATTACCAAAGCGTCTTTGGTAAACATTTAGACACCGCTCAGCGTTTTGACGGTGAAGCGTCGTGGGTTGCTGATGACCAAGCAACAGATGCCCTCAGTACGTGGGTCAATGCCTCGGACACGAAAGCCCCTTGGTTCGCGTACCTCGAGCTAAAAAGCGTCACCAATTACGAGCAAGGCGGCGATTATACGCGTCCGTTCCAGCCTTCCCTTGATAATGAATTGGCGAGCGTTGGCGACCACACCGCGCTAGTGCTGAAAAACAGCTACAACAATGCCGCGTATTACGTGGATGAATTGCTCGGCGACCTGTTTGATTCCCTAGAAGCGAATGATCAACTCGACAACACCATCGTCATCGTGACGTCGAACCACGGAACAGAGTTTAACGAGACAGGTTCGAACAGCTGGGGTGCCAACACCAACTACAGCAAATATCAGTTGCAAGTGCCTTTGGTCGTGCATTGGCCAAACAAAGGGCCACAGGTGATTGACGCGTACAGTTCACACCTAGATATCGTTCCTACCTTGATGGAGTCGATGTTGGCGGTAGATAGTCCATCAGAGCTTTACACCAGTGGTCGCAATATTTTTGAACTTGCTGACAAGCCACGCAAGTGGGTGCTTGCGGGAGACAGCCGAGATATCGTGGTGGTACAGCCGGACAAAACCACTGTGGTTGATAAATTCGGTAACTACCGTGTTTATGACAGCAACTACAAGCAGCAGCCAGAAGGCAAGCCTCAACTGTCTGTCTTGATGCAAGTCATGCACGAGCTCAAGCGGTTTTATCACCCAGAAGAACAATAAAAAGAAGGCAGCCAATGGGCTGCCTTCTTTTTTGCTTCCTTATCCAACTGGTTGAATCACCCAGAGAAAATGAATAAAGACAATTGACACATTAACGCTCTGTTCGTAACATGAATTTCAATTAGTCGGTCTGTAGCGCAGCTTGGTAGCGCACTGTCATGGGGTGTCAGGGGTCGGAGGTTCAAATCCTCTCAGACCGACCATTCTTCGAAAGCCCGCAGCATAGTCGCTGCGGGCTTTTTTCGTTTAAACGCTACACGCCCCGTTTTTTCAGCGCGTTACGTTATAGTATTACGCGCTGGTTTTTCGCTTGATAACGCAAAGGTTGAAGATATGGATATCTCGATAGCATTTGGTGCGCTGCTCATCGTGCTGGGTTTTGTTGCAGGTATCATCAATACCCTTGCTGGCGGCGGTTCAAACCTCACCCTTCCTGCGTTGATTGTGCTCGGTATGCCTGCCGAAGTGGCCAACGCCACAAACCGCGTGGGCGTGATGATGCAAAGTGTTTCTGGTGTGGCGGGCTTTCGTCACCATAAGCGGCTTGATACCTCTGATCTCATCCCTATTCTTATCCCAACCTTGCTGGGCGGCGCTACTGGCGCTTCAGCGGCAGCGTGGTTGCCATCATCCATCATCAAACCGCTGCTTTTGGGCACCATGCTGCTCATGGCTTTTATCATGCTCGTGAAGCCGTCGTTGGTGACACCAGAAGAAGCAACAGACGTAAAGAAAGTCGCAGATACGCCCGCCTCATGGCTCAGCTTAGGCATCGCGGGGTTTTATGGCGGGTTTGTTCAAGCCGGTGTTGGTTTCGTCCTGCTGGCCGCGCTGTGCGGTACGCTAAGGTACGATCTCGTGCGAGGTAATGCCCTTAAACTGGTGTGCACGCTCGCATTCACCGGTGTCTCCCTCGCGATATTCATTTGGCAGGATTTGATTCTTTGGTTGCCGGGCTTGTTGCTCGCCATTGGGTCCATGTTCGGCGCATGGATTGCGGTGAAATTTGCTATCAAGGCCAACCCAAAAACCTTGAAATGGTTCTTGTTCATCATGACCTTAGTTGGATGTGTTTTCGCCTACACTGCATAGAATTAATGACAATAAATCGCTTTTGCAAGCTACGTAAATGTGACCCCTAAAACCACTTCACATCTCTTTGTTATCAAAGAGTTTACCGTGATCACATGTCGCCCACCTCACCTGTGATATAAGTCGTATATGATAAATATTCAGGCATTTCTAATGCCAATAGATGTCATACTCAACCCTTACATCTTTTAGAAGCAAGATCACACTTTGAATTTAGTCGTGAAAAGGGAGTTGGCGGGCATGCAAGCTTTAGACACTGCGTTCTGCCTCAGCGTGAGTGAAGCCGTTTGTCAGCAAAAAGACACGCACTCTTTTTGTTTGTCGCTCGCTCAAACGCTCTCCAAACATGCCGATATTTCCCAACTCGAATTGTTTGTCGTTTCTGGCTCAGAGAATGGCTGGCACCTGCTCACAGCCATGAAAAACCAAGATATTCATGTTCATGTGCCTGCTATTGTCTTTAGCAAAGAATCGTCCACATCCGCTGAACAGATCAATACTTGGCTCGCGGCGGATAAACGCATCGATATTCTTGGTTCAAACCATTTACTGATCGATTTATCGGTGCGAGGCGACACCTTTGGTTGCCTAGCCATTCGCTTCTCTCAACCCTTAGATGCGAGTTTGTATTCGACGCTGACCATGCTTTCGACCTTCATTGCAAGTTCGCTAGATGGCCACTTACAACATGACGCGTTAGCGCATGAGAAAAGCAACCATGATCTCACGCTGAAGAAGTGGCATTTAGAAGTCTGCTCGCAAAAAGGTTTGCTAGAGCAACTCCATATCTTGCACAAAATCTCGATGCGCTTATGGCATGCCCATTCCCTGGATAACATGCTCCACACAGCCGTTTACGAGTGTATTCATGCATTAGACTTTGACCGCATGGCAATCTTCTTGGTGAATAATCGCACGGGGATCCTTCGGGGGACATACGGCACAGACATCAATGGTGTCGTGACTAACGAGCAGTGGTATTCCACCGCCATTGAAGAACATTATCACGCGAAAAAGACACTCGACCGACGCCAACATATCACCATCAATGAGGGCACTCCGCTCTATCACGCCAATAAAGAGGTTGGGGTCGGTTGGAACGCCACGATATCATTGTGGGACAGCGACCAAGCCATAGGATGGATAGCGTGCGACAACTTGTTAACGGGCACACCACTAAAAAGTTATCACAGTGAGCTGTTGAAGCTGCTCGGCGTGACCATGTCTCAACACCTGATCCAACGACATGCGCAAGACGATCTCAAAGCGCTTAACCAATCATTGGAACATCGCGTTGCAGAGCGCACCGCACAGTTAGAGAATGCAAATAAGCGCCTTAACCAAATTTCACGCGAAGACAGCCTAACGCAAGTCCCTAACCGTCGCATGCTTGACGAAAAGCTTGAAGAAGAATGGCGACGCGCAAGGCGCTATCACATGCCGCTGTCCATGCTGATTATCGATATTGACCACTTTAAGCAATACAACGACAAATACGGGCATGCCTTAGGTGATTTGTGTTTGATGAAAGTGGCAACTGCGCTGAGCAAGGTAGAACGACGTGCTGGGGCCTTGTTTGCTCGATTCGGCGGTGAAGAATTTGTTTACTTGCTCCCAGGGTGTGACTCAGAAAGCGCTTCAGCCATTGCCCAACGCGCTTTGAACGCCGTTCGAAAACTGAAAATCATGCATGAGACCTCGCCTGTTTCGCCATTCGTTACCATCAGTATTGGCGGAAAGACCACGATCCCTGATAGAGCGAGCAATCAACAGCAACTCTTCATTGATGCTGACGTTGCTTTGTATGAAGCCAAGAGCAGCGGCAAAGATTGCGCGTTTGTCTTGTAGCAGCATCTGCCTCTAGTCTCTAGTCTCTAGTCTCTAGTCTCTAGTCTCTAGTCTCTAGTCTCTAGTCTCTAGTCTCTAGTCTCTAGTCTCTAGGCATCATTGATAAAAAATAGCGAGGAAAGCCTCGCTATTTTTTCGTTCATGTCAGGCGCAGATACTTGCTGCTATTTGCTCGCTGCTTTCTTTTGATATCCCTTCTTCTTGTTTGAAAATGCGCGACCTTTTTTCTTCCTAAACGGAGAAGGACTTTGGGGTAATGAACGCAAACTTTCAGGAACAGGCCCTTGTCGAACAGCGCCCATTAGCGCCAACAACTCCGACTCTAATGCCGTCATAAAGGGCTGATAAGCGCCCTTCTTTTCTGCCATGTCATGCAGCTGGCGTTCCCATTGTGCTGTCATGTCAGGGTAAGCCGCCTTTTCTGGCAAGGCATCAATCAAACCGCACCCAGAGGCTGTTGCCCGAATCTGTTTTCCTTCTCGAGAAAGTAGACTGCGCTTGAAGAGCAAATCCAGAATGCCTGCGCGGGTTGCTTCTGTCCCAAGGCCATCGGTTTCCCGCAAAATTTTCTTCAACGAAGCATCTTGTACAAATCGACCGATACCTGTCATCGCCTGAAGTAAAGTGGCTTCCGTAAAGTGCCTTGGCGGCTCTGTCATGCAATCTTTAATATCTCCGCGCTGACAGGTCAGTACCGTGCCTTTTTCCAGAGGTGGAACTTGGCTTTCAATGTCTTCTTTTTGTGCTGTTTTGTCGCGGGATAACAGCACTCGCCAGCCCTGCGCGGTAAGCTGTTTGCCTTTGGCAATGAACTGCCCACCTGCAATATCAAAGTTCAACTTGGCTTCGGCATACTCTGCGACAGGGTAGAACTGCATTAAATACTGACGAGCAATCAGCTCGTAGACATTTTGCTCGTAACTGCTTAGCGCACTGCTGCTTTTTCCCGTCGGAATAATCGCATGGTGCGCTTCTACTTTGGCATCATTCCACGCTTTGGAACGCAGCGACAAATTGGCGTGTTTCACTGCCTCACCAAGTGACGACGCGGTTTTACTGATCGCCGCGGTCACGCTTCCTGCTTCTTTGAAATGGCCTTTCGGCAAGTAGCGACTAT
The DNA here is from genome assembly GCF_004120195.1 of Enterovibrio baiacu. Lineage (GTDB taxonomy): Bacteria > Pseudomonadota > Gammaproteobacteria > Enterobacterales > Vibrionaceae > Enterovibrio > Enterovibrio baiacui. The sequence goes on from NZ_SCHN01000006.1 coordinate 498,158, forward strand.
CAGAGCGTGGATAGGTGATGACTTTATGTTTTTCGTAGAGCGACTGACAACATGACAATACGTCCGCTGCACTCATGTTAAAGCGTTTTGCGGCATCTATCTGTAAGGTCGACAAGCTGTATGGCAAAGGCGGTGCTTGTTTACTGTTCTTGCGCTCCGATTCCGTCACTGTTGCAGGCTGGCCTTCAATGCGTTTCGCAACGTTCTCTACCAGCTTTCGCGACAGCACACGTCCTTCTTCATCTTGCCAAGGCTCACAGGATTCACTGGGCTGCCAGCGCGCCAAAATGTCACTCCCTTGATACGGAATCACTGCGTCTAGCTGATAAAAAGGCTTAGGGATAAAAGCCTCGATCTCTCGATCACGTCGAACCACCAAACCCAATACCGGCGTTTGAACGCGCCCTACAGATAACACGCCTTGATACCCAGCCTGTTTACCGAGCAAGGTGTAGGCGCGAGACATGTTCATACCATACAGCCAATCAGCGCGAGAGCGGGCTAATGCAGAAACTGAGAGCGGGACAAAATCAAGGTTACTACGTAATGCTGACAGTGCTTTTTTTACTGCCGACACGTTCAGGTCGTTAATCAAAAGACGTTGGATTTTTTGTTTCTTCGCCGCAGGCAATTTCGCGTGGCTGAACACCTCATCCACCAGCAATTGCCCTTCTCTATCTGGGTCACCAGCATGGATGATGTCATCGAACTGACGCAGGAGTTTTTTCACAACAGAAAGCTGCTTCGCGGCGGATTTTCGCGGTTTCAATAACCATTCAGACGGGATAATCGGCAGATCATCAAGACGCCATGTCTTGTATTTTTCATCATAGGCATCCGGCTCAGCTTGCTCGAGTAAGTGCCCAATACACCATGTGACTGTGTCACCATTCGCGGCCTGAATGAAGCCGTCATTGTTTTTATGAGGCTTAGGCAAAGCGGCAACAATTGCGCGGCCAAGGCTGGGTTTTTCTGCGATAAAGAGTCGAGCCATGAAGAAATCTAAACTGAGGGTCTTGGCGTTAATTTAGCGAAATCGCGGATTATTAACAACAAATAACTGGATATTCATCCAGTTATTTGCGTTAGATTGAGTTCAGAAGATCACAGGAAGGTAACGTATTTGTCGGTGTCACGCTTAGGTGGATTGGCAGGCTCACACCCCGGTGTTCCTACATACAAAAAGCCAACGATTTCATCATCACCGGACACATCAAACGCTTCACGTACGACAGGGTGATACGCCCACTTCCCTGTTCGCCAAAATCCTTGGAAGCCCTGAGCTACCGCCGCCATTTGCATCGCCTGAGCAGCACAACCCGCTGAAATGTGCTGTTCAATCACAGGGACTTTGTCATGCTGTTTGGTGCGAGCGATAACAGTGATCACCATGGGCGCACAAAACGGCGATTTCATCGCTTTTTCAACCACAGCGTCTTCGGCGTTTTCGGATTCAGCGGCACGTTTCAAAATGTCAGAAAGCGTCTCCAACCCTTCGCCTGTCGCCACCACAAATTGCCAAGGCGTTAATCCGCCATGGTCGGGAGCACGAAGCCCCGCAGCAATCATGTTGTTGAGTGCATCGCCGGATGGCGCTGGCTCAGAAAGACGAGGGATAGAGCGACGTTGTGTCAGTAGGCTTAAAGCGTCCATGAATGATCCAATGTAAGAAAACAATTACCCTCAAGATAACACAAAGCCAGAAGGATATTTCCCTCTGGCTTTTGCGGATTTATATCGAACGTTTAAAGCGTGATTGCGAGCTCAACACCTTGTCGAATCGCGCGTTTTGCATCAAGCTCTCCGGCCTTCTCTGCGCCACCAATAATGTGTGCATTAATGCCCTTGGTTTCGAGCTCTGCGACCAAGCCATTCACGGATTCTTGGCCTGCACAAATAATCACATGGTCCGCAGGAAGAATATGCTCTTGCCCTTCCAAGGTAATGTGCAAACCTGCATCATCTATCTTTTCGTAACTCACACCACCGAGCAGTTCTACACCACGTTTTTCTAACGTTTTACGGTGGATCCAGCCTGTCGTTTTACCAGGGCCTTTACCAACACGTCCTTGGCGACGTTGCAACAGCCACACTTGGCGTTGGGCAACATAATGTGGCGCAGGAAGTAACCCGCCTTCATGAGACAACGATTTATCAATGCCCCAATCTTGCAGCCACTCATCCAAGGTTTGATCTTCAGGTTCAGTGATCATGGTCGCGACATCAATACCAATACCACCAGCACCCACAATCGCAATGCGTCCGCCCAACTCAGGCTGCTCGCGAATAAACGTTTGGTAATCGATGGCTTTCTCATGATCAATACCCGGAATGTTTGGCATTCTCGGTTTCACGCCTGTGGCGATCACCACCTCATCAAACCCATCGAGCGATTCCGCATTCACTTCTGTATTCAAGCGAACGTCAATGCCACACTGCTCAACGCGACGCGTGAAGTATCGGATTGATTCCTTGAATTCTTCTTTACCGGGGATTTGCATAGCAAGATTGAACTGGCCACCTAGCTGAGGGGCTTTTTCAAACAACACAACATCAAAGCCACGCTCGGCCGCCGTCACAGCGCAGGACATACCGGCCATGCCGCCGCCGACTACAGCAACTTTTCGTTTGGCAGTCGCAGGTGCAACCACCAGTTCTGTTTCATAACACGCTTGTGGGTTAACCAGACAGCTTGCGCGCTTGCCTTTAAACACATGGTCAAGGCATGCCTGATTACACGCAATACATGTATTGATGTCGTCCGAGCGATCAGCTTCGGCCTTCACCACAAAGTTGGCATCCGCAAGGAAAGGGCGCGCCATCGAAACCATATCGGCCTGCCCGCTCGACAAAATAGATTCGCCCACTTCTGGCGTGTTAATGCGGTTACAGGTCACGAGAGGAATATTCACCTCCCCTTTCAACCTTTCAGTGACCCAACTGAACGCCGCTCGCGGCACTTGGGTAGCAATGGTCGGAACACGGGCTTCGTGCCAACCGATACCCGTATTTAAAATGGTCACACCTGCCGCTTCGAGGGCTTTCGCTAGCTCAACCACTTCATCATGTGTGCTGCCCTGTTCCACCAAATCCAGCATGGAGAGTCGGAAGATGATAATGAAATCTTTCCCTACTCGTTCACGCACCGCTTTCACGATTTCAATCGGGAAACGTGAGCGGTTCGCATAGCTGCCACCCCATGCGTCATAGCGATTGTTTGAGCGCTTACAGATGAACTGGTTAATCAGATAACCTTCAGAACCCATGATTTCAACGCCGTCATACCCCGCTTCGCGCGCAAGCTCTGAACTCTTTGCGAAGTCGTTGATGGTATTTCTGATCTGGCGCTCACTCATTTCAGAAGGCGCAAACTTTGAAATCGGTGAACGCACCTCGGACGCACTCAAGGCAAAAGGGTGCATGGCATAGCGCCCAGCATGAAGCAGCTGGAGGGCGATTTTCCCGCCGTGTTCATGCACAGCATCCGTAATATTTCGATGCGCCCTCGCTGCTCTGCCGCTGCTGAATTGCGCGCTGAGTGGGTGCAATCGACCGCGGAAGTTTGGTGAAAAGCCACCCGTCACAATGAGCCCAACGCCCCCTTTGGCACGTTCAGCATAAAAGGCAGAGAGCTTTTTAAACCCATCGTTAGATTCTTCCAGCCCTGTGTGCATGGAGCCCATCAACACACGGTTTTTTAACTGGGTAAAACCAAGATCCAGTGGAGCGAGCAAGTGAGGGTAAGGCGAATTCATTAGGCGCTTCCATTCTTATTATGAGTTCTGGTCTGACCAAGATAAGCCTGCAAAACCAAAAATTCAAACGTTTGTTTACATTTTTACAACACCGATCAAATACCAATGCCTAAGGTATGGATAAGCGATTTTTTTTATCTAAATACATAGGCTTTTATGAGGTCTTGCCGAGGGTTTATGTAGAATAGTGTTATCAAAAACCCTCAGACCCTAGCATTCCAAATAGGATTCGTTACGATTATGTCTAGGGAAAGTCGCTGGAATTATTCATGAAAACGCTTTTTAAGTTTCTAGGCACCGTATTGAAATGGTGTTGGAAGATATTGGGGTTTGCACGTCAGTTAATACTTAACGTGCTTTTTATTGGTTTACTCGTTGCGATTTACTTCGCCTTTACGATTGAAGACACAGAATTACCAACACCTACCGATCAACCCGCTCGTGCGCTGCTGGTTGATATTTCAGGCCCGATTGTTGAAAAACAACGCCGCCTAGACCCGTATGACATCGCAGCCCAAAATCTCATTGGCCGATCGGCAGAGGTTGAAACTGTGCTGTTTGATGTGGTCGACCAAATTCGTGCTGCCACCAAGGACGACAAGATCAATGGCATGGTGCTGAGTTTGTCCGACATGTCAGAAACCAGTCTGACAAAGCTGCGCTACATTGCGAAAGCGATCAACGAGTTTAAAGCCGCAGGAAAATCCGTGGTGGCGATTGGCGGACATTACAACCAAAGCCAGTACTACCTCGCCAGCTATGCGGACGAAATCATGATGTCGCCAGACGGCGCGGTGCTGCTGCGCGGCTATGGCACGTACAATCTTTATTTCAAAGATCTGTTAAAGAACCTTGATATCACCACCCATGTGTTCCGCGTCGGTACGTATAAATCATTTGTAGAGCCTTACACCCGTACCGAAATGTCGGAACAAGCACGCGAAGCCAACGCCGTATGGCTTAATCAGCTTTGGGGTGCATTCGTTGACGATATCACGATGAACCGTGGTGTGACGGTTGAATCCATTTCGCCAGACTCTGAAACCTTGCTCAACGCCATCAAGGCCGCAGACGGTGATTTCGCCAAACTTTCACAAAACCTTGGCTTGGTTGATGAGTTGGTGACGCGCCAACAAATCCGAACCAAGCTGGCTGAGAAGTTTGGTAGCGACGGCGATGACAGTTTCAACTACGTCAGCATCTACGAATACAACGCCAACGATTTCACCCTACCAAAAGCAGATCAAATTGCCGTGGTGGTGGCGAGCGGAGCCATCATTGATGGATCCGAGCAAGAAGGCACCGTGGGTGGCGACACGACTGGTGCCCTCCTTCGAGAAGCACGTTTGGACGATACCGTGAGAGCCGTTGTGCTTCGTGTTGATAGTCCGGGCGGCAGTGCATTTGCCTCTGAAGTGATCCGCAATGAAGTGGAAGCACTCAAAGAAGCAGGCAAACCTGTTGTGGTGTCTATGTCGAGTGTCGCGGCATCTGGCGGTTATTGGATATCCACCAGCGCGAACCGTATTTTGGCGCAGCCAACCACCATCACAGGCTCTATCGGTATTTTTGGCATTCTCACTACCTTTGAAGATGCGCTCGCCAAATATGGTGTCTACAACGACGGTATCGGCACAACGCCGCTTTCGGGTGTTGGCGTAACACGCGCCTTGCCGGAAGAGGTCAGTGAAATCATGCAGCTTGGCATCGAAAATGGCTACCAGCGCTTCATTCAGCTCGTCGCGAGCCAGCGTAACCTATCTGTAGAGGATGTCGATCAAGTCGCTCAAGGTCGCGTTTGGACAGGTTATGACGCCATGAAGCGTGGTCTCGTCGATCAGATGGGTGACTTTGACGATGCGGTTTCTGTCGCTGCAGAGTTAGCAGGCATTACCGATTACTCACTGGATTGGATGGAAGAGCCGCTCACGCCTGCACAGCAGTTTATTTATGACATGATCAATCAAACCATGGTGTTTGTCGGTCTTGATACCGCGTTTACATTGCCCCCCGCATTTGAACAGTTTGCTAACGCAGCGGCATCAGAAATCAACAACTTGAATAACCTCAATGACCCAAATGGGCGATATGCCCTATGTCCAAATTGCCGTTATTTCGAAAACTGAGAACTCCCCGGCAAGTGCCGGGGTTTTTTTCGCGCCACTGGTACGTATAATGCCGCCACTACCTCGGCAACATTGAATTTGTGAAGATGGAAAGAAAACATATTTACATCGCCTACACAGGCGGCACGATCGGCATGCTTAAATCTGAACAGGGTTACATTCCTGTGTCTGGCTTTATGCAAGAACAACTTAAGCAAATGCCTGAATTCCATCGCCCAGAAATGCCTGAATTCACGATCCATGAGTACAGCCCACTCATCGATTCTGCTGATATGACGCCAGCGGATTGGCAACGCATTGCTGACGATATCCGCGACAACTACGACAAGTATGATGGCTTTGTGATCTTGCATGGTACAGACACCATGGCATACACGGCGTCTGCGCTTTCTTTCATGCTAGAGAATTTGGATAAGCCCGTTATCGTAACCGGGTCACAAATTCCTTTGGCAGAGCTTCGTTCTGATGGCCAAGCCAACTTGTTGAACTCTCTGCATATCGCGGCAAATTACCCGATTAACGAAGTCACGTTGTTCTTTAACAACCAATTGCTTCGTGGCAACCGCAGCACCAAATCGCATGCTGATGGGTTTAACGCTTTCACATCGCCAAACCTGCCTTCCCTGCTTGAAGCTGGTATCAATATTCAACTTCACGGTGCGGAGATTGATAAAAAGCCAGAAGGTGCGTTTAAGGTTCACACCATCACAGAGCAACCTGTCGCCATCATCATGATGTACCCAGGTATCTCACCGGATGTCATCAGCAATGCGCTCAAGCAACCAGTGAATGCCATGATATTGCTAACGTTTGGTGTTGGTAACGCCCCACAAAACGCGGAACTGCTGGGTTTACTGAAAGAAGCCACTCAGCGCGGCGTCGTTGTTCTCAACCTCACCCAATGTCTTGCGGGTAAAGTGAACATGGGTGGCTATGCCACAGGCTGTGCGCTTGCAGAAGCGGGCGTGCTAAGCGGTTATGACATGACCCCAGAAGCTGCATTGGCAAAGCTGCACTACTTGCTCAGTCAAGATCTGCCAATGGATACGATCCGAACCATGCTGCAACAAGATCTTCGTGGTGAATTGACGCACTAATTCCCTATTAGCTTGCACTCAAAGCCAGTCGTTTTCGGCTGGCTTTTTGCTTTTCATTTGCACTCACCTGACATCAAGTATTGCCCTTACATCAAGCATGGATGTATGAATAAATGTGCCTTATTGGCTCACATCTTATAGCTCAATCCACCCTTTCGAATGTATGATTTTACATACATTAGAGATTCGTATTATTGTACAAACTGCACTTTAAAAGAAAGCCTGCAATTAATTCCAGACACCCTTCCTTTACATCGAAATACATGCAGATTAAAGCAAAAAATCGCGAAAAAACGCGGACGTGAGACCCATTCCCATATTGCCTTATCCCCTCTTTATTAGCACTTTCCCTATACGGTATTACATACTTTAAGAAAATTTCTGGTCACACTTACATCAGACTATCTTCCATATTCCACTTAATTCACAGCTCATCGCTTGTCATAGAAATTTGTACATTTAAATTCTCCCTAGGTACAAGGCCAGGTAGTCGTCGGTCTTCTCAGTACCTTTCTCACTCAACACAACATAAAGCGTCGACTGCAAGGCGAATAATCGCATCGCGATCTCATCACGATGACGAACATAAACGGTGTTGGGATTTTCGATGAATGTCAGTTGCAGAGCTTCGGCTCAATCTATATACAGGGCAATGAAAAATGGCTTCTATTATTGGTACTAACCAAAACGATACGTTAAACGGCACTTCTACCGACGACACCATCTATGGGTTGGAGGGAGACGATATTCTCAATGGTGGTGATGGGAATGATCTCATTATCGGCGGCGAGTTAGCCAATGGGGCATCTCCGAGCGCACGAAACGCTGACGGGACTTACGACGTCAGTGAAGGTGATACGTTCAATATCAGTCTATCGAATTTCACCAACGATACTGAATTCAACAATTCTGTTGGCTATTTTCTCCTCGATAGTAATGGCAATGTATTGAGCGCTGAAATACTTACAGCCAATGCACAAACTGCAACCTCCGCGACGATCTTCAGTGTTGACACAGAAGGTGCAACGTCACTCAGTCTTTTCCTTATTCCTGACGGCGCTTCTCAAGGCTATGTTGAAGGTGAGGTTGCTCTTGATATCTCAGGCCAAATTCCAATTATTACCCAAGGTGCGATTGAATCTATCGTTTATGTTTCTCAGGCAAACGAAAACGGTGATGGCCAAGACCATGAACAGATTGACGGTGATACAAGTATCTGGGATGACCGTTGGAACTTGGGCTCAGGCGATTTCGTTGATACAACGTTTGACGTGTATGTGAATCAATTCCTGCCAAACCAGCCTGACGACGATGTCATTTCAGCGGAAGGCGGTGATGACACGGTTTACGGTGGTCTTGGTGAAGATACCATCTCTGGTGGAGAAGGTAATGACCTGATCTTCGGTGGCCAAGGTGATGACGAACTGTATGGTGACGAAGGTCAAGATAACATTCGTGGCGGCCTAGGTGACGACACCATTTACGGTGGTGACGGCGATGACGTTCTGCACGGCAAAGAGGGTAACGACACCATTGAAGGTGGCGCTGGTAACGACCGCTTGTTCGGTAACGACGGCAGCAACGTATTACTCGGCGGTGAAGGTGATGACTTTATCTTTGCGGGTAATGGGCATGGTAACACGCTTGATGGCGGCGTTGGCGTCGACCAGTATGTCGGTGGTATCGGCACCGATACGCTGATCTTTGATGTGAATGACTTTGACGGTAGCACCTTCGTGAACGGTGCTGGTCGTGAAGTAAACGTGAAGCTTTACGACGCGTCTAGCAGCTTCGATACACTCAAAGTGGATGGTGATGTTCATGCTGACTTTACGGGTGCAGAATATCAATCTGATGCAAGCATAACGGGTAACGTCATTTCGGGCGTCGAAGCGGTTGTCGGCGATGCGGGTGACCAAACTATCACGGTGAACGAGTTTGCTATTTTTGCACAATCGGATGATATCGACCTGAGCAACTGGGATGGTTTCGTCGCTTACCTTGGTGAAGGTGATGACACCCTGAACCTCGTTGGTGCAGATTGGAGCTACGATGCAGCAGGCGTGTCTAATGCCGATATCTCGCCAGAGATGATTCAACAAATGGGTCTCACTGCAGCAGAAGTTGCCGACCTTCAAGCCTACGTTTTCACTTTCGACTTCAACAGCAATTCACAGATTACTGTTTGGACGGACGCTGAGCACGTGACGCAATCCGGTATTGATATCGTTTAATTGACGACGATCTTATTGTGATAAAAAGCATGTAACAACAAACGGCCCATCCGGGCCGTTTATTTCATCTTTAAGAATGAAAAAAGTACCGATCAATCGTCAGTTGCTTTCACCTGAACAATGGTTTCTTGCGCAGGCGAAAAATCACGCTTTAATTCACTCTTTGACTTGAATTTGATGTCCCCACCAGCAGCCACAGACATGTGCTGAGGGTCAGTATTGTTGCGCGATTGATACAGCATGACCACTTGCATCGCATTGTCTCGCTGCTCTTGTGTCAGCGGTGTTCCTTCAGGCCATTTTCCCGTCGCAACGGCGTAATTTAATCGTTCAAATGCTTCAGGTGTGATGCTTTCTAGTAGTTGTTCGATATCCATGTTTGTTTTGCACCTTCCCTCGGTTCTACATCTCGCATTAATCAACGCGTAAGGCCAGTATTTGGTTTACTTTACACCAAAGATTTCACGATTGCGTCTTGTTTGAAACCCATTCTAATTTGAATGGAGATCTCATATTTTGATCATGCTTTAGGTAAAAAACAGCATATCACCAGACCCCAATAGTACTGATTTTCTTATTAATAGACAGCCATAGTCTTGTGACATTCGTCCACTTTTGCCACCGTATCCCTACTATCGAGGGTGTAGAGAAACTCATTTCACTAAAACTTGTTTTATCTGGCTAATAAGAAGAACTCACTTGCCACCAGCAAGTAGCGTTCTTTCGTCGCATATAAATATAATCAACGACTTCAGGTTTTACCCCCGACACTTTGCACAACATCAATGCGCAATGCGAATGGTTCTGTTGCGCACTATTTATTGTTTAAAGCGCCCACTAGAAGGTAAAACCCATGGCTACGATCACAGGCGATAGCGCCGCAAATATGCTCGAAGGCACAACAGATGACGACCTCATCTATGGCCTAGGCGGAAATGACACCCTTAGAGCCTATGAAGGCGACGACGTTGTTTATGGCGACTCATCGAGCAGTCAGGTTTCCCAGCTCGTGCAAAATGCTGATGGTAGCTACAGTATCTCTAGTGAGACTTCCCTGTCAGTGCATTTGTCACAATTCGCTTTCCCTTCTGGTGACGATAGAAGCGTGGGTTACGCCATTTTGGATAGCAGCGGAAATGTGCTGAGCAAGAAAATCCTCATCGAATCAACAGATGCTGCGCAAAACACCAGTGCCATTGATATCAATGTCACCGATGGCACCACGCTCGTCTTTTACTCACTCCCTGTTGTAGATAGAGCGGGATTCGAATGGCGTCCACTCGATCTTAACGACGTGGACACCAATATCCCCTCCTCTTCTCTCACTATCGAAGTAGAGCAAGTCACGGGAGATCTCACCGTTGGCGGAAATGATTCCCTTTATGGTTATGACGGTGATGACCGCCTTTACGGTGAAGGTGGTGATGATTCTCTAATAGGCGGCGACGGCAATGACGTGCTTTCAGGTGGCGAAGGTGACGACAGAATGTGGGGTGAGGACGGTGATGACCTCATTCATGGTGGAAACGGCGATGACCGCTTGTTTGGGCAAAACGGTGCCGACACATTAGAAGGCGGCGAAGGTGATGATGAACTGCGCGGCGGGCGCGGCAACGATACCCTGGATGGCGGCGACGGTGCTGACCTAATCTTCGGACAAGACGGCGATGACACCATCATTGCTGGCGCAGGCGATGATGAAGTCTGGGCAGACGGCGGTAACGATGAAGTTCATGGTACCGCAGGCAGCAACTATATCGATACCGGCGATGGCGATGACCTCGTCTTTGGCGGTCGTGATGACGATGAAATTTACGGCGGCGATGGAAACGACGACTTACGTGGCGGTTCAAGCGACGATGAAATCTATGGCGAAGATGGCGATGATATCTTGCGAGGTCAACGCGGTGATGACCACTTAGATGGCGGAGACGGCGACGACGAAGTCTACGGTATTCTTGGTAGCAATACGCTGTTAGGGGGCGAAGGTAATGACTACCTGTTCTCGGGCTGGATGAGCGATAACAACTACTTGGATGGGCAAGAAGGCCAAGACATTCTCGTCGGCAGTTTCAACGCAGACACCTTGGTGTTCGATCAAGATGATTTCCAAGCACAGATCCGAACCTTGGGGAGCGGTAAGCAGATAAACAAAAATATCTACGATGCCTCAACCGGGTTCGATACCTTACTGGTGGAAGGCGAGCATCATGCCGATTTTACAGGCGCTTCCTACCAAACCACGCCCGGTGTTACAGGTAACGTTATTGCAGGTATAGAAGCAGTAGTAGGCGACAGTAGCAACCAGACCATCACCATCAATGTTCATGAAATTGATGAGCAATCTGATGATACAAACAATGGCGACTGGCAGGGTTTTGTTGCTTGGTTGGGAAATGGTGACGACACGTTGAACCTCACGGGTGTGAATTGGACATACAATGCTACAGCAACATCAAACGCAGACATCACACCTGCCATGATCGAGCAGATGGGGCTCACCAACGCGCAAGTCAGCGATCTTCAAGCTTATGTGTTTGACGACCAGTTCAGTGACGATCAAATCACGATTTGGACCGACGCAGAGAACATTACTTACCTCGGCACGGATATCGTATAACGGTCTATAAATTCAGATAAAATCCGTAAGCAAGAGAAAGGTCAGCTTAATGCTGGCCTTTTTTTCTTCTTGCGTGGTCACGCAAAAGGCCAAAATTGGAGATAAACTAAGAAGAAGTGTTTATGTTATAAGTCTTGTGTCCCGATTTAAAAACAGAAGAGCATTTCACGGAATGAAGATAGGTCGAGCCAAATTCAGCACCAAACTCGCTGTTACCGTATTCGGTACGTTACTGGTCACGGGCTGCTTTGAAAGCAACCGCAGTACCGCTCAACTTTGTGAAAACAACCCTTCGATTTGCGCCAAGCTGAATGTGCAAGATGGTCAGTGTCGTCATGAGCGCACCGACCTCATCTGGAAGCGTTTTAACGTCACCAAGAAGCCTTCCGACCTCAATAAATTCGACGAACTCATGCTCACCAAGAAATATGCTCGGTGTATGGAGCTCGTCGCACAGATTGAAACCACCACGCTGAAAGCGAAGAAAACACTCCGTACAGAAGCGCTGTTCCATGCCTTCGATTCCATTGAGCGTCTAGAAACGGAATTGAAAAGCTCTTATCAACCCTCGATCATTTATTACCGTTGGACTCAGGGTGACAATGAAGCGTTAGAGCAGTTTTTGAAGCTAGAAGAAACCGAGTACCTCGACACGCCTGAGCTACAACTCGGTCTTGCCACGTACTACGTCGATAAAGACAAATCTCACACCATTGAATTACTGCACAAGTCCTTGTCGCTTTATGACGGAAAAGCGGGAAAGACGCGTGATAAGACGGTTCCTGAAGCAATCAAATCTTTGGCAACGGCAAACCATTCACTCGGCAAACTAGACATTGCTTACCTATGGGCCCTCGTCGGATCTAACATGGATCTTCCCGTTGCGAAACAAGCGCAATTGAAATTGCTTTACCCAATGGAAGATGCACGCCGTGATAAAATTTCAGACATCGCAGGCGACATTGCTAGCGCCATTGAAGATGGTGATTTCAATGCGGGTTTATTAAGCACAATGGCCATCATTGATGACAAAAAGGAATAGTTTTTGAGCGGAGCATGTCCCGTTGATTATTACTTCAGCACATCAATATGAAATAGGCTTGAATTAAAAGCAGCTGACAGGACATAAACAAAAAAGCGAACGTCTTACGTTCGCTTTTTTTATCCCGAAAATCACGTGCCGTTATTCGTCCGAAGACGATGTCGCTTCAAATTTCATGGAAACAGAATTCACACAATAGCGCTGACCCGTGCTCGTTGGGCCATCATCAAATACATGCCCTAGGTGACTGTCACATTGCAAGCAACGAATTTCCGTTCTTACCATGCCATGGCTTCGGTCAGCCACATAGCGAACCGTGCCTTCAATCGCCGCATCGAAACTCGGCCAGCCGCACCCCGAATCAAATTTCGTGTTCGAATCAAATAATCGCTGATTGCAACAAATGCAATGGTAAGAGCCTGTTTGGTGGTTGTGAAGTAAGGTTCCGCTATATGCAGGCTCAGTGTGCCCCAGGCGACAAACCTTATAAGCCAACTCAGAAAGTGATGCTTTCCACTTATCATCGCCGCCTTTTGTCATCATTACTCCCTGTGCTAAATACATTTACCTGTGCCGAAGCATCAATCCATTGTCTATTTAAAACAGTTCTCGCGCAGACAATAAGCATTCACACGCATAGATGTGATCAAACGCATGCTCCTTACCGTCAATGCACCCAACGTTGAGCGCTAACTAACCTCGCATCGGCGTAAAAGTCCCTAAAGCAGCCAACATCATTACTTTGAGTTCTAACGATTTGCATGTTTCTCTTCAAAGCAAAGAATACGGGTCAGCACTCAACCAGCTTCATTCGACCGCAAGGTCAAAGCGTGTCCATAAATGACACGGCAAAATACCCCCACCGTCGATAACTTGGAACTCGTTCCAATTCTCATATTTCGCACTCAAACATCGCATTATTCTCACCATACTTTTCGATATACCGATTTGCGTACGTTTTATGTGCTGTATGCATTTCAGTGCGCAATGTTCAAAAATCAGTCATCGCGTCATTCACCCCAATAAATTCAACTTTTCTAACAGGAAACACAAAATTTGTTTGGGTGGTGTAAAAATAATCCGTACTAAATTTTGACTTTACGCAATTTAGATCGGTTTTTCGCTTGCATGGGTGATACCGATTCTGTAATTTTACTACCAATTTCCTTTCACTAGATATTAAGTTGTGGAGCAACATAATGACTATCAAAGTAGGTATTAACGGTTTTGGCCGTATCGGCCGTTTCGTTTTCCGTGCATCTGTTGAGCGTAACGACATCGAAGTTGTAGCAATCAACGACCTGATCGACGTTGATTACATGGCGTACATGCTGAAGTACGACTCAACTCACGGCCGTTTCAACGGTACTGTTGAAGTTGTAGACGGTAACCTAGTTGTTAACGGTAAAACCGTACGTGTAACTGCAGAACGTAACCCAACTGAACTTCAGTGGGACGCAGTAGGTGTTGATGTTGTTGCTGAAGCAACTGGTATCTTCCTGACTGACGAAACTGCACGCCAACACATCACTGCTGGTGCGAAGAAAGTTGTTCTAACTGGTCCTTCTAAAGACGCAACGCCAATGTTCGTAATGGGCGTTAACCACGCTTCTTACGCTGGTCAAGACATCGTTTCTAACGCTTCTTGTACTACTAACTGTCTTGCGCCTATCGCGAAAGTACTGAACGACAAGTGGGGCATCGAATCTGGTCTTATGACTACTGTTCACGCTACTACTGCAACTCAGAAAACTGTTGACGGTCCTTCTGCGAAAGACTGGCGTGGTGGTCGTGGTGCTTCTCAGAACATCATCCCATCATCAACTGGTGCAGCTAAAGCAGTTGGCGTAGTTCTTCCAGAACTAAACGGCAAACTGACTGGTATGGCTTTCCGCGTACCAACTGCAAACGTTTCTGTTGTTGACCTGACTGTTAACCTGAAAGAAGCTGCTACTTACGCAGAAATCTGTGCGGCAATGAAAGCTGCTTCAGAAGGCGAAATGGCTGGCGTTCTTGGCTACACTGAAGACGAAGTTGTATCTCAAGACTTCATCGGTGAAGTTCAAACTTCAGTATTCGATGCGAAAGCAGGTGTTGCTCTGACTGACAAATTCGTTAAAGTTGTATCTTGGTACGACAACGAAATCGGTTACTCAAACAAAGTTCTGGACCTGATTGCTCACATCTCTAAGTGATCATTCCGGATTGCCATTAAGGCATGAGTGACAAAAGGCGGCTTATTAGCCGCCTTTTTTGTACCTAAATTTCACATTCAGAAGGCATTCTTCATGGACGTTAAACAGCTCCCTACCCTCGCTGTACTCTCTGACTATGTTACCGTTTGCGAATTAGACGGCATCAAAGTTGTTCGCGTTATTCACCCAAAAGCAACCGCGGCGATTTCTCTCTTTGGTGCTCACGTACTCAGCTTTCAACCAACCGGTAAGAAAGACACCATTTGGATGAGCGAGAAAGCGGATTTTGGTGGCAGCAAAGCCATTCGTGGTGGTATTCCTGTCTGTTGGCCTTGGTTTGGTAAAGCCGCTGAACCTTCTCATGGCTTCGCGCGCACCAGCGAGTGGACGCTCAACGAACACCGTGAGAACGATGAAGGCGTGATCATTAGCCTAACACTGCAAGATTCTGCGGAAACCCGCGCGATTTGGCCACATGCATTCAAGGCTGAGCTCCTCGTTGAAGTGACTGACACGCTAGATGTAAAACTGGTCAGCACCAACACAGGTGATGCCCCCTTCCAACTGGGCGGCGCACTGCACACTTACCTCAACATCGGTGACATCACCACAACCACAGTATCAGGCCTCGGCAACGAATACATTGAAGGTGGCGTACGTAAACCAAGCGCTGGTAACACGCAATTTGACCAAGAAGTTGACCGCATTTACCCGCATGCAGACGAAACGGTCGTTGTAGAAGATCCTGCCCTGCAACGTCGCCTTCACGTGATCAACAGTGGCAACAATGGCGTGGTTGTCTGGAACCCTTGGAAAGCCTTGTCGATCAGCATGGGTGACATGGCAGATAACAGCTACGAAACCATGGTCTGCGTTGAATCTGCGGTATACGATCGCAGCGTGACATTGAACGCTGGCGAAACGCATACGCTTTCTACAAAAATTGTAAGCCGCTAATCACACGTAAAGCGACGGCAAAACGCCGCCTGCCGCGTAAATGACGAAGCCGAAGCCCCCCCGCTTCGGCTTTTCTTTTTTGTTACCTTGTCCCAAAATTTTCCCTACCAACCTCCTCTCCATCAAACAGCAAATTCCACTATTGCCGTCTCAAGATTTAGATTTTCCCGCTTCAATCAAGGAAATACACAAGGACAATTGCGACTGGCAAAAGTTACATACCGAATACAAAGCCTTATCACAAAAGGGAAAAATATCGAAAAAACAAGTAATTCAACCAAGCAAATTGATCAGTTGGTACTAGTCTTAAATTAGTGAGGATATGAAAGCGACTGCGCCGATATCCTTTCTTAATGTTAACAGCACGATTTAGGGGGCAGGACCATGAGTATTTTCGACCACTATCGTCAGCGCTACGAAGAAGCGAAAGACGAAGAGCTGAGCCTTCAAGAGTTTCTGGACCTTTGCCGGGAAGATCGCAGTGTTTATGCCAATGCGGCTGAACGCTTGTATGGAAAATATCCTGACCGAAATGACCTGTTTTGGGTAAAGTGAGACCCAGGCTTTAGCTGCAACTAAAGCTTTCTATATGGCAGTTCGATTGAACGCTGGCTCCTCTATCGAGAGACCGATAACAAACAGGAACGCCACATAGGACTCCAAGCTTAAACCTCGAATAGTCGACTGGGTCTCGAACCCGCATTTCGCAAGCATGAGTGAGCTTATTATGAATTCCAATATCACGCAAAATATCAACGTCGGTGTTGATACAGGGAAAACACAATTAGATATTCATATTCGCCCGA
>NZ_SCHN01000015.1 GCF_004120195.1 Enterovibrio baiacu
GAGTAGCTCTGCCAGCAGCGCAATCAATAACAAGACGTTGAGGCGCTTGATACAACGCGTTCGGTTATGCCGCAGAGCGAGTCCATACGCGGGGCTTTTCAAGTCGCGGAATGCTTCTTCTATCTGCATTCTCTTTGCATATAGTCGTGTTATCTGAATCGCGTTTAGTGTGTCATTCGGGATATTAGTCACCAGTAACCACGGTTCATTAGCGCTTTTAGCAAAGAGGCGAGACGCCGTATGCTTCTTACTGGTACGGGTATGACGTTGTGTCCACTTCCCCTATGCTGAGACAGTCTAAACTGGAGTTTTCTGCCACAGAAAAAGCAGGAGATCATCATGAAGAAGTCACGGTTTACTGAATCACAGATAGTCACGATCCTCAAAGAAGCCGACGCAGGCATGAAAGTTGACGATATTTGTCGCCAACACGGCATCAGTAGCGCAACTTATTACAATTGGAAAGCCAAGTATGGTGGGCTTGACGCGTCTGAACTGAAGCGCATCAAGGAGCTAGAGGCAGAAAATACTAAGCTCAAAAAAATGTTTGCCGACGTCAGCTTGGAAAACCATGCCATGAAGGAGCTGTTCGCAAAAAAGGGTTGGTAGTGTGTGAGAAGCGAGATTGCACACGCACGTTAGTTGCCGCTGGCTTGAGTGTTCTTCGTGCATGCCGGCTCACAGCACTGGGGCGCGCGAGTTACTATCGAAAACCGAAGGATTGGCGTATTGCCGATATTGAAGTAATTGATGCCATTAATACTGTACTTGAAAAAGCCCCCAATGCAGGGTTCTGGAAGTGTTTCTGGCGAATAAAGCGAAAACATAAAGGTTTCAATCATAAGCGGGTATACCGAGTTTACTGCCGTATGGGATTAAACCTAAATCGGCGTCAAAAGCGCGTACTACCGCAACGAATTGCTATGCCGCTGGATGTGGTGGATACACCAAACCACCAATGGGCACTCGACTTTGTCCATGACTCTCTGTATTGCGGTAAACGCTTTCGGACGCTCAATATTCTCGATGAGGCAACACGCGAATGTTTAGCAATAGAAGTCGATACGAGCTTGCCTGCGGGACGTGTGGTACGTGTCCTCGAACAGTTAGAACAAGAACGCGGCCTACCAAAGCAGCTTCGTATGGATAACGGGCCCGAGCTTATATCTGAACAATTAACCAACTGGTGTAAAGCTCATGATATCGAGCTTATATATATCCAGCCTGGCAAACCTCAACAAAACGGATTTGTAGAGCGCTTTAATGGCTCATTCCGTCGGGAGTTCCTCAATGCCTATTTGTTTGAATCCATAGAACAGGTTCGAGATATGGCATGGGTGTGGATGTGTGATTATAACGAAGAACGTACCCACGAAAGCTTAGGAAACATTCCTCCGACCGAATACCGGAGGAAATTGGAAACCTCTAGCTATGCGTTGTCTCGCTAAAGGGGAAGTGGACAATTGCAAGGCAACCGACAGTTCAATGGATGTATTAAATGCGCGCAACCCCTCAAATCAGCGACATCACGCCATGTTAATGCTCGCCAAATTTAACCCGCTGCTTTCTTGCCTTTAATCAGACCTTTCATCGTATCCGTCACTTGCTTGAGCTTTAGGCTCTGCTCTTTGTAACTCATCGAGACTTGTGAGGTTTCATTGGCAATGTGATGGTTGCTGTTCACTATCCCCGCCATAGACTCCATGGCGGAGTTGACCTGAACGATGCCTTTCATTTGCTGGTTAAAGGCTTCACTGAAAGAATCTATTTCACGCGAAAGCCCCTGAATTTGATCGGAAATACCCGAAAAGCTGACTTGGGTTTGTTCTGACAACGCTTTGCTTTCTTTCACGCGAAGCTCGGTTTCTTTTACGATTTCACCCACCGTCACCATGGAATCTTTGAGCAGTTTGTCGATGTCCTGTGAGGCTTGGCCTGATGTGAGTGCGAGTTGTCCGACTTCCTGTGCGACAACCGCAAAGCCGCGCCCGTGTTCACCGGCGCGTTCCGCTTCGATAGAGGCATTAAGAGAAAGAAGCTTGGTTTGGAAGACGATGTCGTGGATGACTTTGGTGTAATCCGAGATCTTCTGGATGATGTCGTTAATCTCCTGAAGGTGCTTATTGGAGTTTTCAATAAGTACAACCGAGTGCGCCAATTTGTCCATGTTCTTGCTGCCTTCGTTGCTTAGCGCAAGTGTGCCTTTTGATACGTCCAAACACCCCAATACATTTTGATTGGTTTGCTTCACCATTTCGGTTATTTCAGAAATGGCAGACACGTTGGAATCCAAGGCTGCGCGTTGCTTTTCCACACCGTCTGCCAAGCTTTCCGCGCCTTTGAGCACAAGGCGTGAGTTGTCTAGGGCGTCATCTGAGACGGCGGTGAGGTCTTGTGTTATCGCGATGAGTGGCTTGGAAAGGCGAAGCGCAACAATGTAAATAATGACGCAAAGCAACGCGATAATCGTAAAAAAGCAGACCAGAATAACCTGCAGGTTTTGTTGCAACGCTACGGTCGAATTCTTCTCGTTGTAGGTAATGTTCAGTACGCCTAGCACCGAACCATCTTGCCCTAGAATGTCGCCAGAATAGGTTTTTACCTCATGGTTCGCCGTTTTTGGCTTTGTTTCTGTGTACGGCAAGCCGTTTGCGTCAACGAATTCTATGTGGTCGATGTCCTCATCTTGCATCCCTACACTGACGAAATCTTCTAACGCTGATAAGTCGTAATTCAGAATGTACGATTGACTCGATTGCTTGAGAAAGCTTGCGAGCGCTTCAACCTTTCCTTTTTGGATTTTGGAAAGCTCATTTGATGTCATCTGATGGAAGAAGAGGGCGGCGATGATCAGAAATACCGTGATGCTGCCAATCAATGGCAGCAAGATACGGTAGCGCAGTGACAACCCCGAAAAGATCTTTAACCACATAGTCATACATTCACTTCATCGTTTGAATGGGTAAGGCTTTTCCGTCTTGAATTTGCGTGAGATAAACGTCATCCAAGCCTTGTCTGTCAGATTTGCCAAAGTTGATTTTCAACCCGCCAAAGTCTTTGTTTTTCATGCCTTCCATCGCGCCGATAAAACGGTCTCTTGTCAGGTACTCACCAGATTGCTCAAGCGCATCAACGATGACCATCGCATTCAAGTAGCCCTCTAATTGTGTGTAATAAGGGTTATCCACGCCGTAGTTCAGCATGTCTGCTTTGAAGTCTTTGATGATGTCGAGCGAGCTTTCATCCGGATTAGGCATGACTTGAGAGATGTAGCTTCCGTCGCCGGCATTGCCCAATTCAGCGATGAGCTTTTTGGTGCCAACAAAGGAAATGTTGGCGAATTTTGGAGAGAAGCCTTTACTCTGTGACATCTTGATAAACTCGCCACACGCTTTGTACGCGCCCACCATGATGACGGCATCAGGTTTCTTCGCAATGATGCTGTTCAAGCCTTGCTCTACGTCGAGCGTGTTGCGTTTGTATCTGCCTTCAGCGTGAATTTTAAGGCCTCGCATTCTCAGGGCCCTTTGAACGCCCGCTTTTCCGGCTGCGCCGTATCCGTCATCTTGAATGAACACTGCGATTTTCTTGTAACCAAGATCGTCGATGAAATGATCAACCAGTTTCTTCGTTTCGTTGAAGTAGCTTGCGCGGATATTGAAAATATTTTTATTGGCAGGGTTACGCAAAAATTCAGCACCCGTAAATGGACCGATATAAGGGATTTTTGCGCGATTCACTTCAGGCACCACAGCTTTTGAGGTGGGCGTGCCGACAAAACTTACCAGTGCAAACACCTTGTCTGTATATATCAGTCTTTTGGCATTTTTTGCTGCACGATCAGGCTCATAGCCGTCATCGAGTGAAATGACTTTTATCTTGCGACCATGAATGCCGCCTTGTTGGTTCACTTTCTCAAAGTAAGCGAGTGTTCCGTCTTTCACGCCGCTACCGAGCCCTGACGCTGGCCCCGAAAGGGCATTGCTCATACCAAATGTGATTGTATTTTCAGTCACGCCGACTTCGGCGGCAGCCGTGGTTGAAAACAACCAAAGCAACATGATGGTGCAATGCAAGCCTTTCATTCGTAACGCCTCGTTTAGTCACTGGGTTACCTCTGAGTATAGGAAAGAATTCACATGTCTCATTAATGATTCTTAATGAGACGGACTGTGGTGTGTTGAGTGGCGCTTTCTTTCAATTGGAGGGGAAGTTGATGATGTATCTGATCAGCAAACAGTTCATTTCGTTAAACTTATGTTTCATTTTTAGCGGGTGCGGGAATCAAAAAAACCAATTAGTGTTAGTAGCACGTTAAATGCACTGAGTACAAAACGATGAAAGTATTGATTCAATATACGCAGACAGGGAAATATCGTGACCAAGCTTGGGAAGCGCCCACCTTTAAGGCGAGCGGCGAGATTCAGGCGGTGACACCGTCATATGCCGCGCAGATGATTGAGCAGAACAAAGCTTGCCTCGTTATGTCAGACGACGAACACCTTGTTGTGGATGCGAATTGACAGCAGCGTTGCAAGACGAACCGGTAACGTGCTGGGCAAATGCTATCTCTGAGCCATATGAAGTTAACTCATGCCTTTCCCGACCGTCGCACGCACGGGTATATCAGTCGGGTCGAAGCCCTCAAGACAATAAACATTTACGCCATAATAATCGGGTGTGACGCGCTTACGATGAAAGGGATAGATACCGCAGATTTTGCAGAAATAGTGTTCAGCGGTATGTGTATGAAATTGGTATGTAGTTAGCTGTTCAGTGCCTGAGAGAATACGCATCGCGCTCTCATGCACTTTTACCATTAACGCATTTTTCCTTATGCATATTGAACAATCACACGTGGTTAATTCGTGTAAATCCGTATCAATTTCAAATCGCACTGCATTGCAGTGACACGATCCACTAAATGTGTGTAATTTGCTCATTCAGACCCTCCTACGCTGCAATCTATAACGTAAGCCAAATGCGCTGATACTAACGTATTAATGTTAATACCTTTTATTAGTCAGGATTGACAACCTCCGCAACACTGAAAAGCGTCAACAAAAAAGCCAGAGCACGTCGTCTTGCTCTGGCTTTGTCTTACATTGTTAACTTAAATAACCGGTTTCAAATCCAACACGTGAAGAACACGCTCAGGCGTGCCTTCCCATGGCATTGGGCGGCCTTTCGGGTTGTCAGCATTCCACCAACCCGTAAAACGTTGGGTGTTGTATTGGTAGAAGTTTGAACCAGAGATAACAGGCACCGTGACTTGGTTTTCTGCAATCATGTTTTGGATTTCATGAGCGATTTTGATTTGCTTCTCGCGTTTGTCGGTTTTGTAGAAATCATCCAACAAGGTATCGAGTTTCTTATCGTTCCAGAAGTGCATGGCGAAGCGCGGCATGCTTTCGCCTTTTTGCAATTTAGAGTGGTAACCGCTGCTCCAGTACTTGTGCGGTGTTGGACCGTGGAAGTAGTTGGTGAACGCGATGTCATAGCTGGCATTCAGCATGGATTGGTTATACACGGCAAAATCTGGCGTTCTTGCACGTACACGAATACCCACATCCGCCAACTGTTCGGTAGAAAGCGTCACCACGTTGTTGAAGTCTGTCCAACCGCCTGGTGATTGAATATCTAACGTCAATTGCTTGCCGGATGGGGTTTCAACAAAGCCATCGCCATCACGATCCACAAAGCCTGCTTTTTTCAGAAGTGCTTTCGCGCCATCAGTGTTGAAAGACATGTAAGGGCGGTATTTGTTGTGCGTTTCTTCGTTTGACCATGCTTCAAAGGCGTACCCTAAACCGGATGCGAAGTCGTTCACTGTGCCGTTGCCATAGTTGGCAATATCAATCACAGATTGACGATCAAGTGCCATAGAGAATGCTCGACGGAAGTCGACATTGTTCAGTGCTTCTTGTTTTACCGGATCGCCATTGTTGAAGTTAAACACGAACGATTGTGTGCCTGCGGCGGTATACCAGTAACCGTGGTGCTGAGAGGCTTTTACGTAAGTCGCATCAATGTCTGGCACAAACGAGCCACCCCAATCGACTTGAGAGTCAATGAGCGCGGCAAGCACTTGGTCATTGTGGTTGAACTGCGGTACACGCAAGCAATCCACGTCGAGGTTTGCATTGTCCCAATAATTTGGGTTTCGGCACTGCAAGAACAGGCTAGGCGTAAAGGTTGGGATTTCGGTAAATGGGCCAGTGCCCACCGGGTTGGTGTTCACGAAGCTGGTTGGGTCTTTTACATCTTTCCACACGTGTTGTGCCACGATAGGAATCAATGAAATTTCGTAAGCGGCGTTCGTGTTGATTTCGTTGAGGTGGAAGGTCACTTTATTGCCCGCCTCAACTTCAACTTTGGTCACCATCTTGTTCACGCCACGATCGTCTAATGCCGGCGTGTCTTTCACCAAGTTGAAGGTGAAGGCAACATCTTCTGCGCTGAACGGCGCACCATCAGACCATTTCACGCCATCGCGAATGTCAAAGGTGATGCGTTTTAGGTCGTCACTGAAATAGTAGTCTGTCGCCAAACGAAACTCAGGGCGGTTGGCTTTTAGCTCGTTGAAAATGACCAACTGTTCATAAATGAAATCACGCGCGGTATGAAGGCGACCCGGTAAGTAGGGATTAAAGTTTCGAATCAAGGTCGCATTGTGATTTGGGATGATGGTCAGTTGAGACATCTCATCCACGCTTTGTGCTGCTGCACTGGCACCAGACACGCTGATCAATGCCGCGGCTAACGCTAGCTTTTTCATGTTTTACGCTCCTGTTTCGGTACAAATGGGTTCAAAAGTTGAGTGACCGAAGTGTGCCCATTGTGTGGAATGCAAGAACGTAAAAAAAGCATTCAGATTGGGATTTTTTTAGATTTGCTGAGGCGGATTTAAGGCGGTTTTTTAACAAATTCTCATAGTGAGAAGGCGGTATGATTGGCCCGTGTTTGACGGATGAAAAACACCGTTTAAAAGCGGTATTTCTGTGGCGTGGCTAACAATGTGAATAGTGTTAATAAGCCGCTTCAAGCCTTTCAATTCAAGGTTGTAATCCGCATCGCAAATCTCAACGTCTCAATCACTTACCTCGAAAATAATCAGGGGGTTACACAATAATTTGAACTGCATTGAGAAATGCGTGGAAGGTGACTGTACGTAAAAAGCCAGAAAACCCCGAGGTGGTGCTTTTCTGGCTTTTTGCATGATGAGGGTTGAGCAGATTGCCTAGGCGGCGCGATTGGCTTTTCCTTTAAGGTAAAACGCCAAGCCCAAATAGGCGGCAGCTTGAAGCCAAAGCTGGGTGAGATGCCCAAGCTGGCTATGGAAATCCGCCCCCATTTGGTTGAGTTGCAAGGTCGCTTGAATCACCACCGTCGACGGTGCAAATTGCGCGATCACATTCAACCATGTCGGCAATGCGCTACTTGGCCACACAAACCCTGCAATGAACAGCAAAGGCATCGAGCTTAACAGTACGATTAGCGTGATGATCTCAGCACGCTTGATGGCAATGCCGATCAAAGAACCAAGGCCAATCGTGGCGAGCAAGAAGGGCAACATCACTGCCGCCAATTGCAGAGGCTCTGCCATTCGGTTTACGCCATTTAGCGATAAACTCGCGCCTAGGTAATACATCGCCATGATGCAGTAAATGCCCGTCAGAATCGCGGTTCTGGCCCACAGGCTTTTGCTGTTCCGAGCGGTTTCTTGCGTTGCGTGAGCGCTGCCCGTTGAAATACCCAACATGCCTGACGCAATCAACAAGGTTTGCTGCAAAATCAGCATAAACACACCCGGCACCACATAGTCGCCATACCCCGTGGTGGGGTTAAACACAGGCACGGCGTTGAGCGAAAACGGCGCATATTGTGTTGTCGCGAGAGGCATCGGCGTATCGTTCATGAGTGCGCGTTGCACTTTGACTTGCGCACCCAAGGTGCTGCCGGTTGCCACCACCCCTTCTACGATGGTGCCGTAGGTGAGGAAGAATGACGCATCCCCACCAACAGACACCACAGGGCTTTTACCGAGCAAAAGATCGCGATAGAAGTGCTGCGGAATCGTCACCACGCCTTCAATCTCTGCAGAGGCAAAATAGGGGCTGGATTCGGTTTCGCTTCCGAGTTGTTTCACGACTTGTACTTGCGGTGTCGCATCCAACATACGAATGAAAGTGCGGCTTTTTTGGCTCTGGTCATGATCAACGATCGCGATATGCAGCTCGCGCGGTAATTGATTGGCATACGGCAGCGGGTAGAGCAATGAGTAGATAATGATGCCGCCGAACACGGTAAAGACCACGGCAGGGTTTGAGAATAATCGACGAAGCTCACCGATGAAAACATCGCGCCAACTCATGAGGCCACCTCCGACGATGCGTCCGCGGATTGACAATTGGCAGGGCGGGTTGAAAGACGTTTCACTTTAAGCCCAATCAATAACCAAAGCAGACTAAACGACGCCAAAGCAAGCAGGGCAGGCATGGCTTGTTGCAGTGTCGCGCCGTAGTTGAATTGTCCTATTTGCAGCGTGATGTAGTGGCTGACAGGCAGCATGGCACGCCAACACTGCGCGAAGAAAGGCATCTCGCTCGCAGGAAAGCTCACGCCCATGAACGCAAATGCGGGGGCGGTAAAGCCAGCAACCAAGCTCATGGCGCGCACAGCATCCCGTGACGCAACGTACAGTAATGCGCCGACGGCCAATCCCGCTAACACCATGAACCATTGCGCGGTGAACAAGATGGTCCAATCGCCGTTCATTGGCCAACCTAATCCCCAGTGCATGCCGGTAGCAAAGCCCACACCCAACAACCAAAGGGGGAGTGCCGACCCCAACACTTTCACGGTGAGCTTTTTCGCTACAGCCCCCCGGAAGTAGGTTTCGAGCCCAATGCGTTTGTCCGTCAGCGCCATAGAAAGCATGCCACTGGCGACAAGGGTGATTTGCCATAGCGCAGGAATAATGGCTGATACCAAGAACTGCGCGTAGTTGGTGCCAGCATTAAACAGGGGAACGAGCTGAAACCGCAAGGGGACAGATAACCCTGCTGCTTGGGTGGCGACCGTGGTGCCATGAAGCATTTCGCTTTGCGTGGCAACCAGAGCGGAAAAGGTACTTTGCGCTTGGTTGATCGCCGAATTCACCAGTTTACCGATCAATATGTACTGGCTGTTGTAGAACGCCGTGACATTGGGGTTTTCACCGCGCTTTGTCGCTTTTTCAAAATCATGGGGGATCACGACGGTGGCATAGGTTTGGGCGCTGTTTAACGAAGCAGATGCACTGTCTACGTCGTCAAAGGTGCGGATCGCGAGCGTTGGCGTGGCATCGTAATACCGCACCAATGCGCGGGACAATGCGCTGTTGTCTAAGTCGACAACCCCAATGGGTAGATCGCGCCCTGTTCCCGAGGAGAAAATCGCCCACACCAGCAAGAACATCACCAATGGCAAACCGCCCAAAAGGGCAGCGAGCCAACGGTCAGAAGCGATGAGTCGCCACTCTTGCCAAAGTAGGGAAATGAAGGGGGTATTTTTCATTCCACTTACCCTTGGGTAGCGCTTTCTGTGACGAGCACGCTCATGCCTGCGCGCAGTTCGCTGATTGACTCAACAGGGCGCGCTTCTACTTCAAAGGTGCGCATGTCATAGCCTTGTTGGCTGTTGGTCGCGCGCCATGTGGCGAAATCACCCATTGGGGCCACGTGCGTGACTTCAAAGCGGTAAGCGTTATCCCCCAAGGCTGGAATGCTGGCATCAAATTGCGCACCTTTTTGGAACTGGTGCAGTTTGTCTTCACGAATGTTGAACACGGCCCATGCGTCGTTCATGTCGATGACCGTGACGACAGGGAAGCCTTGCGGCGCGAGTTCACCCGGGTGCAGCAGCACTTGGCTCACTTCGCCTTGATACCAACTGTGGATCTTGGTGTCTTGCGTGTACGCTTCCACTTCTGCAACGGCACCTGCCGCCATACGCACTTTCTCTTGTGCAGCGCGTTTGGTTTCCGTACGTGCCCCTTCTTTGGCCATGTCGTACATTTGGCGAGCGGCGTTTTCTGTGTATTCCGATGCTTTCCATTGGGTGAAGGCTTCGTCGCGTTTTTGCTCGGCGGTCACGCCTTCACGATACAAAGCATCTACCCGGCGGTAGGTTTTTTCATAAAGCGCAGATGCCGCTTTGGCTTTTTGCCACTGGTCGCGGGCAGCGTTGATCTCTTGCGAACGTGCGCCACTTTCTGCTTGCTCGGCCATCGCGTCTGCGGCTTGTTCACCTGCTTTCGCTTGCTCGAGTTTGGCATCAAGCTCTGGGCTGTATAACGTAAAGATCAAGTCGCCTTTATCGACTTGCTGACCCTTGCGCACAAGCACTTCATCAATGCGCCCTGGCACTTTTGATGACACACTGTATTGCTGCGCTTCGATTTGTCCCTGAAAACGTTCAGGCGCGGGTTGGTAGGCTTGATAGAAGCTGTAACCAACCCAACTGACTAGCGCGATTGCAGGAATAACGAGAATGGCAGATTTGACTTTAGACATGATGTTTATCCCTGTTGCAATGTGTGGAGAGTAAGGGTTGGCGACGTTGAAAGTTGCAGTGCGGCAGCTTGGTAGTTGGCGAAATCGTTCATATCACCACTGATTGCAAGAAGGCGAGACAGCGATAAGACGTATTGGTACGCCGCTGCGAGTTGTTGGGTTTTGATGCTGGCGAGATAAAGCTCGGCATCTACTACATCCAGCGACGTTGATAAACCTTGCGCGAAGGCTTTTTCACGAAGGCGTAGGTTTTCATCCGCCAGTGAAATGCTGGACGACAAGCCTTGGTATTCTTCGAGCGCTTGCCCTGCTTCACGCCATGTTTTTTCAACCAGCAGCGATAAATCTTGTTCGGCTTGAGCGCGAAGGTGGTTCACTTGTAGTGCAGTGCTGTGAGCGGCTTTGAGTTGATCTGAGCGGCCACTGTTGTCAACAAGTGGGATGCTTACACCTACACCAACAGCCCAATCTGGTGTCAGTTCTGCGGTTAATGAATCGTCTTCGTACAGGTTGTAGTTTCCGTAAAGGAAGACTTGCGGGTAGTACTTGCCTTTTTCGAGGTCGACCAGGCCATCAGCTTGTTGGCGCTTTGCATCCAACACTTTTAAACCGGGGTACGTCGCGAGGGTTTTGTTAAGAAACGGTGACATGGCAGGCACGGCATCTTGGGTAAATAGGCCGTTTGACGGTGTCACAGGCGCGTTGCTTTTCACCAAGGTTTGTAGTGCTGCATGGGCGATATCTAAATCACGTTGCGCTTTCTTACGTTCCGTTTTTGCTTTGTCGTAAGACACTTCTGCTTGCAGGCGTTCAACGCGGGCTATTTGCCCTTGCGCTTCCATTTTTTTTGCGTGGTCGAGGTGTTTGGCAAGACCTTGCTCAACCTCTAAGCGTGTTTCTACCACTTGTTCCGCTAACACGGTAGAGAAGTAGACTTTGGCGAGATCTTCGAATTTGGCTTGCTGGGCCATTTGCATCAAATAGGTCGCTTCGTCTTTCTGTGCATTGGCAATGTCACCCGCAGCCAGAATGCGACCCCCTGTGAAAATAGGCCACACTGCGCGAATGGAACTTGTGTATACATCGCGGTCAGCTAAGGTTGTCGTCAACAAGTTATCAAGGTTGCCCAAGCCAGGTGGCAGTAGTCCCGCAAGGTTGCCAATCGCCTCACCCCCGTTCATATGATGAGCGAGTTGAGAGGGCGACACTTCAACACTCTGATCGAGCCGTGTGTAGTTACCGCCAATAGAGATGCTCGGTAAGTGGTGCGCAGAAGAGGCATTTGCCATGTGTTCGGCGCGTTGTACATTTGCACGTTCTGCGGCGATTGCATCATTGCGGGTCAGAACGGCTTGCCATGCTTCGGCAAATGACATGGATTCTGCATGGGCGCTTTGCGATACAAAAGTGACGGGGATAAGCATTGTCACGAGGGCAAGCGCGCGCAGAGAAAAAGGGATTCTGGCAAACATCAAAGTGTCCACATTGGGAGTGATTGAAACAGTTTAGAGCTAATACTCTAAAAACACCAGAAAGTTAACAATAAAGTGATGAATTTGCCGACATTCACGCAGGCTAAATGTATCCCCTCTGCGCAACTAACGCCTCAGTGGTTATGTATTTTCAACATGGGCACTGCCAGCCGTATTTTGCATGTTTGTTTGCCAATACAGGTAGAGACCTTTGATGTCTTTTGAACATATCAAAGGCATACATGCTTTGATTGCTTCTTCGGGCCAGTGCCACCATGTCATCTCAAGCAGCATGTCGATTTCATCTTGCTCGAAGCGAAAACGAATGTGTTTCGCGGGGTTAGATCCCACAATCTCATAAGGTTTCACATCTTTGGTTACCACAGCGCGGCTTGCGATGACTGCACCGTCGCCAATGGTCACACCTGCCATGATCATGGCTTCTGTACCTATCCAAACGTCATGACCTACCACAGTGTTACCCGCGCGTTTGAACCCATCATGAGCACCTGAAAATGCGTCATTACCCGAATAGAAAAATGGGAAAGTACTGGCCCAATCCAAGCGATGTCCTTGGTTTCCCGCCATCATAAACACCGCGCCTGAACCAATGGAGCAGTAACTGCCGATGATCAGTTTATCGACATCATCCCTATCTCGCGCGAGGTAGCGTGCGCAGTCGTCAAAACTGTGCTGGTGGTAGTAGCCTGAATAATAGCTGTGTTTTCCCACGATGATGTTTGGGTTCGTCACTTGCTCTTGCAGGGATTTGCCCGCAAAAGGGCTTTCAAAATAATTTGCCACGATGGTGTGTTCTCTGACGGGGTAGCGCGATGAAGAATGCGTGCGCTGAACTGAAATTCGTCCCTATTTTATACCCAAACAACCATGAGCGGCAGGGGGTGTTTGGGTATCTATTAACACGTCAGTCATTGAGGCGGCGTTTAGCTAACGTTCTTGACTGGTTTGGTGTAATCCATAAGGGCATTCTCAATGGCGGCAATGGCCATTTTAACGCCGATAGGCACGTTGCCATGAAACGGATGGATGGCATACACGTTCACCCGTGGCATCTGAAAATCTGGCAGCATGGGTTTCAGTGTTGGGTTTGCGGCCACAATGAAGTCGGGCAAAATGCCCATGCCATAGCCTGACTCAATCAGCGCCAGCGTTGTTTGCATCGCGTTCGTTCTGTGTTGCGGCGAAAACGTTAACGACAGCGCTTCATCGGTCAGGGGATTATGGAGTTCATGCACCACGGGACGTGGTTGCCACTGATGGACAACATAGGGCGCTTCATCCACCGACAAATCATTGCCTACGGCACAACACAGGACATCGCGAAATTCCCCAATGCGGCGCTGTTTGTAGTTGCTGTGTGCCGAATTACCCGCCCGAATGGCGAGATCGATATTGTTCTCCATCAAATCGAGCTGGCTGTCATCGTTGATCAGATCGAGCTCAACATCGGGAAATGCTGCAAACGCGTCCAGCAGTGCAGGAACAACCAATGAAGACATCAGTGCATTGGGTGCGGTAAGGGTGAGCTTCCCTTTTGGCACGGTCTGCTGAATCTTCATGTCTTCCCATGCTTGTTCCGCCAGCCTGTGCATTTCACAACAGTACTTGTAGAACTGCTCACCGGTTTGAGTCAGTGATTGGCGGCGCGTTGTTCTTTTGAGCAGGGTGGTTGCCAACTCTGCTTCGAGTTGTTTTAAGGATTGGCTAACGACGGACTTCGAAATATCGAGTTTGTCCGCTGCCTTTGTGATGGAGCCTGCTTCGACCACGTTCATGAACAAGGTCATCTTTCTAAGTTTATTCATATTGTTTTGTATGGGAGAACAATGCGTTTGTTTTACTTTATTTATCTTATCTAATCATGTTTCTACACTAAGTCCTTTCACATATTTAAGACAAGGCTAAATTAATGAATGGTAAAGAAGCGCTTTCTACCTACGAAGCAGGCATCAAAGCATGGCAAGATGCGTTCAACAATCAAGACGCAGCGGGCTGTGCAGCGCAATATGCGGATAATACGACGCTCATGATTGCACGTCCTTTTGGCGAGTTTACTGGGCGTGAAGAAATCCAAGCGTTTTGGCAGCAAATCATGGATCAGGGCTTCGCAGATGTGGATTACACCAATGTGAAGTGGGAACCCGTAGAAGGTGATGAGGGGTACATCCTCAGTGCGGATTGGACAATGAACAAAGCATTTGGGGTTGTTCACCGCGAACACTGGAAAATTCAAGAAGACGGCAAAGCCCGTTTGGTATTTGATGAATTTGAAGTGCAAGGCGAGCGTTAATTCGTACTCTGCCAATATTCAAATACCGCACCCAGATTTTACGCGCAGAGGCATTTGTCTCTGCGTTTTTTTGTTTCTGTGCTTTGTTGTGTCTTCTATGCGGCCTTGAACGACGCGACCTCATTTTCTGAAAGATAACGCCATTTCCCTTCTTCCACATCAAGCAACACCTCACCAATGCGCTCGCGGTGTAATGAAGTAACGCGGTTCCCTATGGCAGAAAACATGCGCTTAACCTGATGAAATTTACCTTCTGTGATGGTGAGTATCACTTCTTTCGGCGTAACGATGTAGAGCTCGGCGGGTAAGGTCGGTTTGCTTTCACCTTGTAGCAGAATACCAGCGTGAAAAAGTGCTGCAGCGTCGTCTCGAATGGGGCGAGAAAGCCCAACACGATAGACTTTTTCACAGTGCTTAGTGGGTGTGGTGATATTGAACGACCAATGCCCATCGTCAGTGATCAGCACCAAACCTGTTGTGTCGGCATCTAATCGTCCTGCGATATGCAGTTCTTCCGTGTGCTCGATACGGGTGCCGTTAAATAAAGATGGATAGGCTTCATCGACATTCGAGCAAATCGTGCCAGCGGGTTTGTGCATCAGAATATAGCGGAAAGGGCGAGGAGTAAGTGCTGTGCCATTAAGTGTCACTGAGTTGTTTTCATGAACCTGCGATCTTTCGTCTTTTACGGTTTCGCCGTTAACTGACACTTTGCCGTGTTGAATGCACTGAATGGCGTCAGAGCGGGTCAGTGAGGTGCTTTTACAAACAAACTTATCAAGGCGCATGAAGAGAACATTTTTCAGTGACAGGAGGTGTCGCATTATCCCGTCATTGCGAGAATTAGCAACAAGCGCTGTGAGCGCGGTCGTGATGTTACTAAGGTCAATCACATGTTAGTGGCGAAGTGATTTGATTGCCACTGGCTGCATGGTGGGCAGTGACAACCTCCAGTTTTACTTTTCCATCTGACCTGCATTTTTCCAATCGAAACTTGGCGCATGGCGCTTTCAACGCGCTTCAAACAAAAAAAAGGCCGATTGCTCGGCCTTTTCAATGGGGGAGGTGTTACTGAGTTATGCTGGTTTCAAATCGTCTTGGTTTTCTTCTTCCAGACGTTTGCGCTCACGCATCAACTCATTGAATGCCATACGTGCTTGTTGCGCGGCTTCAGACGCTTGAAGCTTGTGCTCTTTAGCGGCCATAGCTTCGTCAGTCAGACGTTGGATTTCATCCAATTGCTCTTGTGGCGCGTCACCAAGCTCCATGCCAGATTCGCCTTGTGAAAGGGCGGTGGCGCGAATGTCTTTTTTCAGGTTCCAAATCGCGTTCAGTTTTTCACGCTCTTCTTCTGCTGCGGCCACTGCTTCGTCTTTCAGGCGTTCGAACTGTGCCATCGCCATGCCTTCTTTTGACCATGGGTCAACATCTGGGAATTCTTCAATGTTGATAACAGGATCGACATAACCTTCTTGATGCGACAGGTCGAGGGTCGCTGCTTTCACGCCCGAAATCATCAACATGACCGCGATAACGAGAAGCGGCAAGCCACCCACAATCGCTGCTGTTTGAAGCGTTGCTAGGCCGCCCATGAACATCAATACCGATGGCATGAATGACAGTGTGAATGCCCAGAACAAACGGTTCCAACGCATTGGATCTTCGGTCACGTTGTTCTGCACGACAGACGCCAGAATGAACGAGATGGAGTCAAACGTTGTAGCGGTAAAGATGATGCACAATACGGTGAAGACAGCGATCACCACGGTGCTCATTGGTAGCTGTTCTAGGATGGCGAAAATCGCACGCGTTGGGCCATCGCTATTCAGAATGCTTACCACATCAAGCTGACCAGACAGTTGTAGCGACAGACCATAGTTACCCAAGATCATGAAGTACAGTGCACAGCCCAGTGACCCGAAGAAGATAGAGCCTGACACCATTTGCTTGATAGTACGGCCGCGTGAAATACGCGCAACGAACAAGCCCATGCTTGGTGCAAACACTAGCCACCATGCCCAGTAGAAAATGGTCCAATCTTGTGGGAAGTGGGTGTCTTCAAACGTGCCGTAACCGCCAAACGGTTCTGCCCATGTTGCCATTACAAAGAAGTTGGACAGCATGCGACCGATGGAATCTAGGCCAGTTTCCAGCATGAACAGGGTCGGGCCAGCGAACAGTACGAACGCAAGTAGACCAAGTGCACCCCAGAAGTTGATGTTACTCAGTACCTTGATGCCTTCATCCATGCCTTTGTAAGACGAGTAGGCAAACAGTGCAGTACACAGCAACAACACGCCGATTTGTGACATGGTTGAAGACGGCACACCGAACAGGTAGCTGATACCTTCGTTGATCAACGGTGCAGCAAGACCCAAAGTCGTTGCAGCGCCGCCTAACAAACCAAAGATGAACAGTACATCGACCAACTTGCCCGTTTTACCGTGGCTGCGCGCTTCGCCAATCACTGGCATCAATGCAGCAGACACTTTCAATACGGGTTGCTTACGTACATAGAAGAAGTATGCAATTGGAATAGCAGGGATCAGGTAGATTGACCATGCAATTGGACCCCAGTGGAAAATACCGTAAGTCGCTGCCCAGCGAACGGCTTCTTCACTGCCTGCTTCCAGTTGGAAAGGTGGATTCTGGTAGTAGTAAGCCCATTCGATGGTACCCCAGTAAAGGATACTTGCACCGATACCGCCACAGAACAGCATGGCAGCCCATGATCCTGTTGCGAATTCAGGCTTTTCGTCAGCATCGCCAAGTTTGATTTGACCAATATCGCTGAACACGATGTAAGCCATAAAAAAGAAAGCGGCAATACCCAGACCAAGGTAAAGGAAACCGAGTTTGTCGGTCATAAAGGTTTTCGCGATTGCTATCCACTCTGCGCCCTGTGTAGGCCAAACAAGAAGTGGGATGATCACGGAAAAGAGGAGCCCTAACGCGCCAAAGAAGGTTGGCTTGTCAATAAGCTGAAAGTGGCGTCCCATCTGTGTATCTCTCCATTGATATGTAAACCATAGGAATTGTGATGTTTATGACGCTAAGCATCAATTCGCACTGCTTATGTTAATGAGCAAAGATATTCATCGTAATCACGGTGTGAATGTGTTGCGTGAGTGCAGTTGCGACGCGTGAATGTAAATGCTGATAACTTTGAACGGAAGAGTTAACGAAAGTGAGTGAATTAATAAGGATTTTTTACGATCTGGATGTGTTTTGTACGCCAGCGTAAATAATTAGATTCAGACGTTTCGTCGTGTAATGATTATTGTGAAGGGCGTGCTGTTTGCCTAACAAGTGAACAAGAGTTCGATGAATCATTAAACTGAGGAGGCGAATTTGAATGCGGGAGGCACTGTGATTCTTGTGCGTCGAGGGCTCGTGAGCACAAAAAAGAGCGCGGTCTTCGTTTCCGAAAACGCGCGCTCGATGTTTCACACTGTCGTTAGCTCGTTAGCTCGTTAGCTCGTTAGCTCGTTAGCTCGTTAGCCGTCGTGTGAATGATCGCCTGAAAATCATGCGATTTTTTCTGCCTGCATCAAGCGGTATTGCACCATGTCTTCAATGGTCAATACTGGCATGTCGTGCTTCTCACCGAATGCGATGATCTCGGGCGTTTTTGCCATTGAGCCGTCTTCGTTTTGCACTTCACACAATACGCCTGCTGGCGACAATCCTGCCATTTGCATCAGATCGATCGTGCCTTCGGTGTGTCCGCGACGGGAGAGTACACCGCCATTGCGTGCGCGAAGTGGGAATACGTGACCTGGGCGCGCCAAATCAGAAGGCTGTGCATCAGGGTTAGCTGCCGTTTTGATCGTGGTAACGCGATCAGCCGCAGAAACACCTGTTGTCACACCGATCTTTGCTTCGATTGAAACAGTGAATGCGGTTTGGTTGGCGCTGTTGTTGTCTGCCACCATCGGATTCAGCTCAAGTTTGTCAGCCTGAGCTTCCGGCAGGCACAAACAAACGATGCCGCTACATTCGCGGATCATGAGTGCCATTTGTTGATTTGTCAGGTGGTCGACTGAATAGATGATGTCACCTTCATTCTCGCGGTCTTCGTCATCAAGCAGCAATACGCCTTTACCTTGACGAAGTGCGTCTAGCGCAGCTTCAACGCGTTCAAATGGGGTGCCTAGTGGAGCAAGTAGTGAAGTGTGTGTCTGATTCATGGTAACTCCTATATTACGTACCAGAATCAGGGCATAGATGAGCGGCATTCGAGAATTCGAATACGCACAATTTACCGATCAGCAGATGCCAGAAAACAGCCGCTGAATGGGTAAACATATCATCCTCTTTCATCCGGACTCTAACCGTCGGCCTTGGCATCTCACCAAGTCTGCTGACCCCGAACTAGGTTCGGGCGCTCGCGGGCTCGTCAATGGTATTCACTGACATACCGCCGGTGGGGAATTTCGCCCCGCCCTGAGAATAATTCATTGTGATGTTCTGATTTTTCAGAACAGATTGAGTTTACTGTGTTTCTCATTAAAAAGGGAAGGGGGCTTGGCGCGAGTGCTTAAAGAATGATCACGCTTTATCGTATTTTCCCTCTTTGTATCAGTCGCTCTGGGTTGCCCGCCTCGTTGATAAAGCCAAATGGCGCGCTCGCTTAGATATTTAAATGACGGAGGTACTCATTCGGTGTGCACCCCCGAACGCGTTTGAAGGCCTTGATGAAGCTTTGCGGATGGGTGTAGCCGAGTAACTGTGCGATGTCGTTTGGCGCATAGCCTTTAAGCAAGTAACGCACAGCGATGTTGTTCAGCACATACGCCAGAATACTGGTAAACGAGAACCCGAGCTTTTGCAGGCGACGTTGCAGTTGTTGTGGTGACAGCGCAAGCAGGTTGGCGACTTGTTCTACCGTTGGCATGCCGTAATAGCGCGCATAATTGACGACTTCGTAAAGTGCCTTGGTGGGGTCATCCCGTTGCGGCATGTTAACTAACTCGTCCAGCTCGTTGAGTGACAATACGGCTTCTCGGTTTTTTTCCACTGATGCTGTGTGCTCAAGCAGCAACAACTTGGTATCAAACCACACTTCGGTCTGCTCGCACCCAGTAATGACCTGACAACCAAACCACACTTCTGCTTCTTTCATATCGATGCTTGTACCCGCAAGGCGAACCATTAAGGGCGAATAGGGCAAAGAGCCATCTCGTTGTTGCAGCAACGCGCGGCTTGTTTTTTTGCTTGTTGTCTCTGAGTTGGATGATGAGAAATGTCGCAGGACTTGCGTGAACATGATGGCCACGCGCAACGAGTCAACGTCACTGACATCGTCGGTAAACGCATTGTGGTAGCACCACTTGAGGATATTGCCTGACTGGCGACCAACGTAGTGGCCACTGGAATGAAAACAACTCATGCCGTAATTGATGCGACGGAAGGTGATCGACAGATCGGGCGCGGCGGTTAGCCAATTCGCGCATACATCGATGTTCGCTACATCAAGGAAGTCGGCGATATGAAAGGGGAAATGTCGGTCCCCCGTTAGCGTGACGATATTGCGTAACCAACGGTTAATTTCTGAATGGGGTATCAGTGCCATATCGTCGGCATATAACGCGCGAGGAATACCGATCTGCGCAATGTCGAGTCGATAGACCTGCATGACGCCTTTGAGAAGCGGTTTGATATACGCCATACGGCAAAAAGTAATGTCGATCATGCTCTGCCATTAAATTGGATAGATTCGATCAATATACACGATTTAGTGAATCAATCGTTCCTAAATGTTGCACAAAAGAGACATTGATGTAACTATCTGTTTTCTTGTTAACTCTTGGAGACAGTGATGAGCCTATTGGCGACACCTTTTGTTGATGCAACAACGGATACTGTGCTGCATGTTATTGCAGCCGTGGTTTTAGTGGGTTCCGTTTGCGCCATTGCGTTCGGGTTCTGGAAAATTCACGAACTGCCTGTCAGCAAGGCAAAGAAAAAGAAACATCAGCAGATGGGGCTGATCACAGCACTCACTTGGATTGGCTTTTTGTGGCACTGGGTATGGGTCGTGGCCGTTATCGTGGCGTTTGTTGATAGCGACCAAGCCCTTCGACGCATTCGCGATATTTGGCGTGAGCCAGCAAGAACATCGAACGATGAAGACATAGAATCCGTCTCCGAGGGGGTTGCAGTCATGCAAAACACCGCAGCGGAACAAGGCGATCAAGATGTGAAAAAAGAGGAGAAAACCAATGCTTGAAGGTTTAGCGGTATGGGCGTTGTTTATCTACCTCCTTCGCATGGTGGGAATGCCTTGGAATTTATATAGTAAGCTGTTCGCCTACATTGGTGGTGGCGCGTGGTTGTTGTTCGTTTGGATTGGTTTGTTGAATTACACGCCAATGGATCTCTCTGGTGGCTCTGTCGTTCAATCTCCACACATTCAGCTTCGTCCGGGTTCAAGCCAAGTGCGAGGCAACGTTGACGAGATTTTTGTTTCGCCAAACGAAGAAGTGAAGAAAGGCCAGTTGGTGTACTCCATTGAAGATGAGCCTTATCAAATCGCGTTAAATCGCGCCATTGTTGCTGAGAATTCTGCGCAGGTCGCGTTGGATGTTTCTAAGCAAGATGTCACTTTGACAGAGCAACAATACCAAGCAACGAAAGCGGATCTGAATGTACTTGAAAGCCAATTGAATGCGGCACAAGAAGACGCGAAGTGGAAAGAGAGTCAGTTAAATCGCTACCTACAACAGAACCGAAAAGCACCCAACACGGTCGCGACCTCGGTACTGGATGAACAACGTAATAAAGTGCAGTTGGCAACATCGCAAGTCACGACGTTAGAAACACAGATTGAAAAAGCGAAGATCGGCGTGGAGCACGCACGATTAAGCCAAGAGAAATCTGTGCTTGCTGTCGCTGCCAAACGTGCAGAACTCGACAATGCCGTTGAAGCTGTTTCTCAAGCGCAATGGAATTTGGAACAAACCCAGGTCATCGCACCGTCTGATGGGTACGTGACCAACTTCATCATGCGTGAAGGCCAGTATGTAGGCGTGTTGCCGCGCTTACACATGTATAC
Source organism: Enterovibrio baiacu (assembly GCF_004120195.1). GTDB lineage: Bacteria > Pseudomonadota > Gammaproteobacteria > Enterobacterales > Vibrionaceae > Enterovibrio > Enterovibrio baiacui. The sequence continues at coordinate 21,397 of NZ_SCHN01000015.1, forward strand.
CGATGAAAAGTACGTGTTGATGCGCGTGAATCACCAAGCAATCCGAAATGTGAAAGTCGGTCAGTACGCCGAGTTTGCAAGCCCTGTGTATCCGGGAAAAATCTTCAAAGCCGAAGTGGAAGGCATTGTAGAAGCAACCGGTGAATCACAAGGTAAATTGCTGGCGCTCGAAGAAGGTGTGCGCGTGACGACAGGATCAAACCTGAAAAACAAACACCACTTTGTTCGTTTGAAGCTCGACGAGCCTGAAGGGTATGACATTCCCGTGGGTGCCGTCGGGTTGGCATGGATTTCTGGTGAAAAGCCTATCGCCTTTATGAGCTTCCTTGATGTGGTTCGTGGCATCATTATCCGCATGAAAGCCCAGCTCTACTTCGTACACTCGGTGTAACGAAAACCGAACACTGCAACAAAACCAAAAAGGCCCGAAAGGGCCTTTTTTCTTGCCCTTGCTACGACGGCGGCGTATTAAGTTGACCAATCTATAACGTTACCAAAATGAAAGAATAAGAAGTAACCAATGGGACGGAAAATAGCATGAGTGCAGCAAGACAATCTCCCAAAGGGTTAAAAGCGATCGCAGCGCTGGAAGCATTGAAAGGTGTGCTCTCTTTGGCAGTGGGTTTTGCGTTGCATGAATTGGGTGGCAAAGAAATCCAACACCTTTGTGAAGCCTTACTCCAGCATTTGCACTTAAATCCCGCCAGCGAAATACCCAGTGTGATCATGCATTCGGCCTACAAGATCAACGACCAAAACCTTACCTTGTTCGCATTAGGCTCTGTGTTATATGCGACGATCAGGCTGGTGGAAGCGTTTGGGCTTTGGCGAGGGTACGCGTGGACAGAATGGTTCGCGTTAGCGAGTGGCGGTATTTACCTGCCTTTTGAAGTGTATGCCGTGGCGACAGAAGGGAAAATGCTCCCAGTGCTGGCGTTGGTTGTGAACCTTGTAGTAGTGGCATACATGACCATGGTGATCCTGCAGCGTCGAAAAGAAAAACACGCCTCGCCGTAAAGCGTGTTTCTCTTCTTCAATTCCGCCGCACTTCTCCTTTGTGATTCGCGCGGCGGTTTCGTTTATGACTTAGGTTTCGCACCCGTCGGTTGTGTGTGGCGAGGTTGTGTGTCGTCACCCGAATTTTCTGGTCTTTCCTCGTTTTCTACGTCGTTTTCAGCATCACTTTGAGTGGCTTTTTGTTTTGCCAAGGTGCGTTGTAATAACTGACTGTAAAGCGGTTTACCGCCCATTACTTGCGCTGTCATGGTTGCGCCTAACGTTGTAATGAGCAGTGGCAATATCAACTCGTAGTTATGCGTGAGTTCCATCACCAAGAGAATGCCAGTGATGGGGGCGCGCACTGTGGCAGCAAAAAGCGCCCCCATGCCTGCTACGGCAAACATGCCCGCAGTGATGTCCATGTGCGGGAAAAGGTGCATGCAGAACAGCCCAAACCCAGTGCCAAACAAGGTACCCAGTGCCAACATCGGTGCAAATACGCCACCGGGCGCACCTGAACCAAAACAGGCGAGGGTGGTGATCAAACGCGCAACGAAAAGCAGCGCTAACATGGAAAGGGCAAAATCGCCATGCACGGCATCAGGGATGAGTTCGACGCCTTCTCCGGTGAGCTTGGGTAGCAGGAAGAGCATCAAACCGAACATCGCCCCAAGCCCTGCCCCCACAGCAACGAACCGTTTGGTGTCGTGCTGGTGGAAGCGCTCAAAGCTGTCCATGGTGATCACCACCATGCGGTTAAACATCACGCCAATAAAACCAAATATCAGCCCTAACACCAGAAACAGCGCTAAAGCGGCCAGTGGCACGTCGGCATGAGCGGGCAAAGGGATCATCGCTCCTTGCCCTTGCAAGCTGCGATACACCACGGTGGCAGTAATGGCAGCAATCATCACGGCTTTGATGGAGATGAGGTTGTACTTAAATTGCGGCCGCATTTCCTCAACCACAAACATGATCCCCGCCAGCGGCGCATTGAAGGCAGCCGCAAGCCCTGCTGCTGCACCTGAAGCCAGCAAGGTGTGGCGTCCCTCGTCGTCCTTTATGCGGAAAATATCCGTGAGCATACGCCCAACGCTCGCCCCCATCTGCACTGAAGGCCCTTCGCGACCCAACACAAGCCCCGCACCAATGGTACCGACACCACCAAAGAATTTTACAGGAATAACGCGCCACCAACGCACGGGCCTGAGGTTATCCAGCGCACCTTCAATTTCAGGAATGCCAGACCCTGCAGCTTCAGGTGCAACACGGTTAACCAAGAAAAACCCGAATGCGGAAAGCAATGCACTGGTGAGCGCCACGGCAGTGACAGTGAGAAAATCCACGCCGCCATCGGTTTGCACCCAATGGGAGCGTTCGGTAACCACCCAATCAATCGCCATGTCGAACGCGGTACACAGCAAACCTGCCAACACGCCAACAATGGCGGAAAGCAAAAGCACTGACAGTGGGCTTCGATGACGAGAAACAAATCGACGAACAACCTTGGTGGGCTGTTCTGTGACCTGAGCGTTTGTGGCCTCAGAATGCGTCGGTTCGGCCTGCACTGTTTCGATGTAGGTTTCTTGTGTGCTGACAGGTTGTTTATTGTCTGAGTTTGAAGTCATTGCGCGTGTCCAAAGCGATCTCTCTTTTCCCAGCGTAGAAGAATTCGCCGCAAAGGCGGTTGCAGGAAATGATACAAAGTAAAATCAGGGCATTAAGCCAGAGCAAAATACCTGAATATACCCAAACAACCTGAAGATGCAGGATTCAGCGAGGTTTCCTGACGTTATGATCTAGGCGTCCCTTTGCCGATGTAGTGCTCTCCATCAAAAAGGGATAACACCGAGCATGGCGTCAGTAAACTCGCCCGAAGGGAGGCCCTCAGTGCGTCCACTTCATCGTTAAATTCCTGTGAAATAGAATAGCTATTCCTACAAGAATTTGCCTTGAACTGAACGCACTGATGGCCTCTGAAATCGAGCATCTTCAGGTTGTTTGGGTATAAGCGACCATGAGAAGGTTGGCGACGTGTGTTGCTCGAAAGCGTATGTCGCACTTATCGCACGTAAGGTGGGGAGTGGTAATCAGAGACGCGGTGTTTGTGCGCTTTGGTTGTATCGAAGAGTGGCAAGCTAGGGCAATTGTGTTGATTCATATCCCGTGGCCTAATTTCTGGTTGATGAATGTTTCGCTCTTCATCTTGTTGAATGCACGTGACTCAGAGGGAAACCGCACAAGAAATTGTGCGCCCAATCACACTGGATTTTATAGATCGATATCAATGTTTCCCGATAAATCGAAGAAGAGACGAACACAAAATCCTTGCGCAATCTCTTCTTCTATAAAGGATTCTGATGGTGGAGGCAAAGCCCTACTCGCCATACAGGTAAACGAGGAGGGCTGTTGTCATTATCGCGTGAAATTATGCCGCGAGGATTGTTTTCAGATCGGCTTCAACGGTTGAGATCGAACGCATGTCGAATTTCTCTTGAATGATGGCAATCAAGTTATCTGTTAGGAATGCGGGGGCGGTTGGGCCGGTATAAATGCCTTTTACACCCAGCGCAAACAAGGTCAGCAAAATCACGATGGCTTTTTGTTCGAACCATGACAATACCAAGGTCAACGGCAATTCGTTGATGTCACATTCGAATTCCTTCGCTAACGCCAAAGCAAGTTGGATCGCGGAGTAAGCATCATTACATTGGCCCACGTCTAACAAACGCGGAATGCCGTTAATGTCGCCGAACTGGTTTTTGTTGAATCGGTATTTGCCGCAAGCCAATGTCAGGATCACGGAATCTGCGGGTGCTTGGGCGGTGAAATCGGTGTAGTAACTGCGCTCAGATTTGTCGCCGTCACACCCGCCCACCAAGAAGAAGTGGCTGATGTTGCCTTTCTTCACTTCATCAATCACCGCCGGTGCCGCGTTCATGAGTGCATTGCGACCAAAACCAACGGTGATCATGTGTTCGATCTCGTCGTACTGGAAACCCGGTTGCGCAAGCGCCACGTCGATCACGTCACTAAAATCGTCCCCTTCAATGTGTGCAACACCTGGCCAGCCCACAATGCTACGTGTGAACAGACGGTCTGCATATTGACCCACATTCGGGTTCAGTAGGCAGTTTGAAGTCATCACAATCGCGCCGGGGAAGTTGGCGAATTCTTTTTGCTGGTGTTGCCACGCGCCGCCGTAGTTGCCGACAAGGTGAGGGTATTTGTTCAATTCCGGATAACCGTGGGCGGGCAGCATTTCGCCATTGGTGTATACGTTAATGCCTTTGCCTTCGGTTTGTTGCAGGATTTTCTCAAGATCATGTAAATCATGGCCTGATACCAAAATGCACTTGCCTTTCACTGGCTTCACGTTGACGTCAGTGGGCGCCGGATGACCAAACGTTTGTGTTTCGCCAGAATCCAGCATTTCCATGACGCTGTAATTCATCAAACCAATCTTCATTGAACAGTCGAGTAGCGCCCCCAAATCTTCTGGGTCCGTGCCGAGCCACGCCATGATCTCGTGGTATTCGCCATAAATTGCGTTGTTGGTTTGACCCAATACCAGAGCATGCTCCATATAGGCTGCCGCACCTTTTAAGCCATACAGGCACAACAGGCGCAAACCAATCACATCTTCATGCACGCAATCTTTACCGCGGTTAACGGCCACGTGCGGCGCGAAAGCAAGGATCGCTTCTGCGGTATCGGGTAATTCAAACGTAGCAACGTCTGGCAATGCAGGCAGTGCCTTGTCTGCCATTTGGTAAGCGGCGCGAACGTGTTGCTCTAGGTGTGCTTTGAAAACCGATGCAGTGTGTGTTAGCTCAAGAATTCGCTCTGGGTCGAAGTTAACGTTGGTGAGTGTGGAGAAGAAAGCCTTCGGCGCCCATTGATTGATTTCATCGTTGATGATGTCGAATTCACGGGCGAGATCCGCCCAGAAAGATACCCCTTGTAATGCATACACCAACACATCTTGCAGGTCTGATACCTGAGCTGTTTTGCCACACATTCCTTTTGCGAATGCACAGCCTTTGATGGTTGGGGTTTGAATTGTCTGCTCACATTGAATACAGAACATAAGTGGGTCTCCAGTGTTTATTGATGTAATTCAATTGATGCACTGGAATTGCAGGGTTTGTGCCAATAGTTATCCAGTTGATTAATAATGATATATTTGACATTTTGCAACGGTGTAAGTGTAAAAAAGACAACGTGGTTGTTGTCTTTTTTACATCGGTGCTTGGCGTGTGGTGAACAACACCTCAGCGATGAATGCCGAGCTTCTTGCCCATACGGTAGAGATTGCCTCTGTCCATGTGCAAAAACTCTGCAGCTTTTGCCCAAATTCCCCCCGTTTTTTCAAGTGCATGAGAAATTAGATCGCGCTGATAGGTTTCTACTAACTCACGCATGCCGTGATGATCGGGTGGGAAATAGTGCGATGTGTTTTTGACATCACTCTTCGCGGAAACGACATCAAAATGTCCCATTTCAATGGTGTGGCATTGAGCTTGAATGGCCCGTAACGCGGCACGCGTAATCGTGTGTTCTAATTCACGCACGTTTCCCGGCCATGCTTGGTCTTCCAGCATGGCGAGGGCTTTTGCGTGAATGTGAAGGTTTGGCACGTTGAATTGATGACGCACTTTTTCTAGCAAATACCCTGCTAACACAGGAATATCCCCGTCGCGCTTGCGAAGGGCAGGCACGGCGATGGGGAAGACATTAAGGCGATGGTAAAGATCGGCGCGAAAATGGCCAGCATCCACTTCCTTTTCGAGTATGCGGTTAGTGGCCGCGACGATGCGGACATTCACCAACAAGTGTTTATCGCTACCGACACGTTGTAACTCACCTTGCTGGATCACGCGAAGCAGCTTAGCTTGCAGTACCAAGGGCAATTCGCCCACTTCATCGAGAAACAGGGTTCCGCCATCAGCCAGTTCAAATTTCCCCGCACGGTTGCTGGTGGCGCCGGTAAATGCCCCTTTTACATGGCCGAACAGTTCGCTTTCAGCCAAGCCTTCTGGCAATGCTGCACAGTTCACATAGATCATGGGTTTGTCGCTGCGGTTTGATTGCGCATGGACGCTGTGCGCAACCAACTCTTTTCCTGTGCCCGTTTCTCCCGTGATTAACACGGCATAGTCTGATGCGGCCACGGTGGCGATATTGTGTCGAAGCTGCTGTATCTGCGGACTGAGTCCAATCATTTCGCCTTGCAGCGAACGTGCTTGTTGGATCAGGGTTTCGGTAACCGATTTTTGTTTATGATTTTGCGCTTTTAGCGCGTTGACCAAGCCAATGTTTCGTAGCGTGGCTGCGGCTAACGCTGCAAAGGTTTCTATGGCGACAGGTTCGATATGATCGAACGCGCCCACGGTTAATGAATCCATGGTCAGTGCGCCAACCAAGTGCCCGTCAACATGCAAGCTGCACCCCATGCAATCATGCACGTCAATGGATGCATCATCGGTGAGGAGCACGCCGTCAAAAGGGTCGGGGAGCGGGCAGTCAGCATCAAAGCGAACAGGGCCTTTTGTGGCGACGATGGCCTCAAGGCGCGGGTGGGATTTTGGGAAGAATCGTCGCCCAAGCACAGTGCTGGAAAGCCCTTTTACGGCGACAGGCGAGAGGAAGCCATCTTTGTCGAAAATAAACAAGGCGCTGGCATCACAGGGAAAGACGTCACTCATTCCGTCTATCAAGCGTTGATACTGTTTTTCGCTGGCAAGGTTGGAGCTGAGGTTCAATGCAATATTGAGTAGCACATGGTCCATATTCGAAGACATGAGAAGAACCGAGAAAAGGAAACACGAGGGAATAGTAGCAATCTGATGTCATTTGAACATCGAAACCAAACACTGATTGATGTCTGATTGACGACGATCAATCTAGCAAAAAGCGGTGTCATTCGGCTGGCGCGTTGAGCTATCGAATCTCATCGTTGTAAGGCTATGAATGTTGACTGATTTCTAACGCCATCTTAAAACTGAACCGATAATTCAGAAAAAGCAGGAAATCATGTCAGAGCGCTAACCATTGGTGGTACGGTATTCCTTCTACATAACCAAAAATAACAAAGGAAATACGAATGTTTAGTCACGTGATGTTAGGTGTGGACGACATGGAAAAGTCCAAGACTTTTTATGATGCGATTTTAGGAAAATTGGGATACAGCGAAGGGGTATTCGATCCAAAAGGCCGATGCTTCTACTTCGCCCCTACAGGCGTTTTCGCGATCACCAAGCCCATTAACGGTGAGCCTGCGAGTCATGGGAATGGCAGCACCATCGGCTTTGCTGCGGCGAGTCCTGAATTGGTTGATGCGTTTCATGATGCGGGTTTGGCAAACGGCGGTACAACCTGTGAAGAACCTCCGGGCGTCAGAGAGTCTGCAGTAATGAAGCTTTACTTGGGGTATTTACGCGATCCATCCGGTAACAAAATTTGCGCAACCCATCGATTGCCAGAATAATCACGACGAAAGGGTATGTTCATGGCCCTTTTCTCAACCCTCTGTGCCTATGATTGCTGGCTAGCCACGAGAACACGAGCGATCTTTTTGGTGGCTACTTTGGTTCGTGGAACACCCAGCAGGTACAGACTATTCAGCGTTGATACCTAAGCGTTAACGATATCGACGTTCGAATTGTCCCCCTTTGCTCTTGTGCAAAGGGGTATAAAGCACTTCTACCTCCTTCGTCTTCAGCTTCGCAACAACAATCATCGCAACAACAAACGCCAATTCCATCGTTGCCAACTCTGCGCCTAATCGTATCGGATCAGTTCAAATTCAAGTGTTGTGCGCAGCCAAATTGCTTTGGATGATGAGAATCCGGGTGGATAAGGGCTATCCACTTTTCCGTCACTGAAACATTGACGCCAAGTTTTAATGCCTAATATTTTGTGATTTAGTGCGTTTTGTCTTGGTTTTCTGTGTGTTGGGAAAGCTTCTACAAAGTGATGATAATTATGTGCTTGTGTGAATCGCACTGATTTAAAATTATCAATATGTATCAATAAATGGACAATTTAGTGGGGTGTTTTACTCTAACCGTCATTCAATAAAGTTCATACAAATTGTGGGGTTTTAGCGTTAATGCTCTAATTGGTACATTTTTAAATTTAAGATGTATTTTTAATGTAACAAATGAAAAAGGGGAATCTGCGAAAGACTAGTAACTCTTTGTAAAAAAGGCGTTAGTTTAGGAATGCATGACTATATTGAGACTCAGTCTTTAGTCATGCTTAAGTCGAGTGGAAGGCAAACCCAATGCATCGGTTTCATATGTGAGACACTCACCACCTTTCGATCAGGGCTCGAACCCAACAATATATAGGTTGTAAACCACGTATTCATTGGAAGGGAACATGACAACGATCATTCAAGGTACCGAAAACGACGACACGCTTCGCGGCACAGAAGGCGTTGATTTTATTTATGGCAATGGCGGCGATGATTTTATCCAAGGTGACGGCGACGTTGACTTTATTTACGGCGGTGACGGCAACGACACTGTTATTGGTGGAGATCACACGGACGAAGTTCATGGCGATGCGGGTGATGATTGGGTTCGTGGTGGTCTACAGGATGATAAAGTTTACGGTGGTACTGGGGATGATCGTGTAGAAGGTGGCCTGGGCAATGACCTCGTCAGCGGCGGCGAAGGTGACGATAGGCTTTTTGGTAATGAAGGCAATGACACCATTTCTGGCGGTGAAGGCCGAGATATTGTCCGTGCGGGAGATGATGATGATGTCGTGTCTGGCGGAACGGGCAATGATGTGTTGTTTGGTGAAAACGGTAATGATGTTATCGAAGGCAATGACGATAACGATGTCGTTTGGGGTGGTGAAGGTAATGACCGTCTATTTGGCGGCAGCGAAAACGGCGAGTCTGGTGACGGACAAACGCCGGACTCGTCAGATGCTGAACCCATCTATCAAAAATCTACGCCTGGATCCTCCAGTACTTTTACCACAAGCGACGGTGACATAATCACCATGACCTCTGCTGACAATGGTGGTCTGAATGGGATTAATGGTATTCATTACCAAACTGTTCAAGGTGTGTTTGAAGGGTATTACTTAGGGCAATCTTCAGGTACATGGAGTGACAGTCATACTCATATTTTGTCAGATGAGGTGCATGGTTTACGTGTAACGGTTGGCTACATGGCGCGAACTGAGCAGATTTGGTTCAAATTGGATGGTGTAGAAATCAGCCTTGCTGACGGTATTGAAAACGGCACAATCAGACTTAGCAATGTGAGTGGTGATAATGATGATTTCATCAACGATGCAGGGCACCTGCAATCCGGTGAAATTGATGGAACGGATTACACCACGATTGAAATAGACATGTCATTTACCACACTTGAAGTGCTTTCTTCTGGTCATTCTGGTGGTATCAGCTACGAAATCTACCTTAACACAGAACCTAAAACCGTCCCTCATTCGGACGGCAACGATTCTCTATACGGTGCAGAAGGCACTGACTATATCGATGGCGGTACCGGCGACGACTATATCGATGGTGGTATTGATAACGATACTCTCATCGGTGGTGAGGGCTCCGATACCCTGCTAGGGCGCGAAGGCGTGGATATCATCTCTGGTGATGCAGGCAATGACACAGTTTATGCCGGTGACAACGATGATATCGTATCAGGCGGGGCGGGCACTGATGAGCTTTGGGGTGACAAGGGCGATGACTTCATTGAGGGTAATACTGGCGATGACGTGATTTGGGGCGGAGAAGGAAATGACCGCTTATTTGGTGGCGACGAGGGCGAAGCTCAAGTACCAGCGCCGTCTGAGCCTGTCTATCAAAAATCTACACCTGGTTCATCCAGTGAGTTCACCACAACGACGGGTGACACTATCACCATGACGTCTGTCGACAATGGTGGTCTAAATGGAATCAATGGTAACCACTATCAAACGGTTCAAGGTGTCTTTGAAGGGTACTACATGGGGACTAACCCAGGTACGTGGACAGATAGCCATACGCACGTATTGTCAGAAGAAGCAAATGGCTTACGCATTAAAGTGGGTTACATGACCTACTCAGAACAGATTTGGTTCAAACTGGATGGTGTTGAAATCAGCCTGGCGGATGGTATTGCCAACGGTACGATCAGCATCAGTAACTTGAGTGGCGATAACGATGATTTCATCAATGAAGCTGGTCACCTCCAATCGCGCGATGTTGACACTCGCGACTACACCACAATCGATATAGACATGCCTTTTACCACACTCGATGTCATGTCTTCAGGTAATGCGGGTGGTATCAGTTATGAAATCTATGTTGATACCACGCCAGTCGTCCCTGCAGATGGAAACGACACGATCTATGGTCAAGCTGGTGATGACGTTATCGACGGTGGTTCGGGTAATGATGTTCTGAATGGTGGTGCTGATAATGACACCATCGAGGGCGGCTATGGAAATGATGTTGTTCATGGCGATGAAGGGGATGATTTACTCTTAGGTAATGAGGGTAACGACAAACTTTACGGTGATGAAGGACAGGACGAGATCCATGGCGGTGCGGGAAGCGACGTGATTAACGCTGGTGAAGGCAACGATAGAGCGTTTGGTGGTGATGGTGATGATCGCATTATCGGTCGTTGGGGTGATGACACCCTGAAAGGCGACGGCGGGAATGATCTTATTCGTGGCGAGTGGGGGCAAGACCGTCTCTTTGGCGGCACGGGTAACGATGAACTTCACGGTGGTGGCGATTATGACGTCATTCGCGGCGAAGAGGGCGATGACCTCATTGTTGGCGGACAAGGTAACGACTATCTCTGGGGTGGCGAAGGGAGTGATGTTTTTTACTTTGATACTTCAGCGAATGGCGGTAGCGACAATATCTTTGATTTTGAAAAAGGTGTCGATGTTATTGAAATCCACGGCTCGTATTCAACGGGCATGAATGATGTGACGTATTGGGCGCATGATGCCAATACCACGGCGTTCCATTTCGGTAATTCAAACTCTTCAATTGTCCTTCACGATTTCTCAATCGATCAGGTAAGTGCGGACATCTTTGATTTCACATAAGTAATGATTTTTTATTAACCTCCCTCTTTGGCACCAAGTGATTGGTGCTTTTTTTAATTGCTAATAATTTACAGGAATAAAATATGTTAAAGAAAACGGCAATAGCAACGATTATGCTTTCAAGCTTAGTTGCACAACAAAGCCTTGCTTCTTGTTTTGGTAATGTATATTCATTGAATGCTGGTCGTGGTCACGTTGGTATTTTGGTTGATATTCAGGAATCGGATGTATTTACTGGGAATTATAGTGGTGATAGAGCACTTGCAGTATCAAGAACAGCTTTTAGTGCTTCTGCAATGACATATGATCGTAATAACGATCGCATCTATTATGTGAGTTCTCCACGCCCAAGCAAATATCATGTTCAAGGCTTAGAAAACCTTGTGTCGGAAGATGAATTTAATAATTTAGATTTTCATGCCTTCACTCAGAAAAACCAGCTCGCATATTATGATCCTAAAACAGGGGGAAATATCATCGTTGCAGATGTTCCTGCTACATTCAGGATGGCTTTCGACCCAAATGATAATCTGATTTATGCTTCAGATAACCAGAAGATATTCACGATTGACCCTGTGACGGGTGAATCTACTGATATCGCTGAATTTAGTTCGGGAATAAGGCAGGGGGGGTTCAGTTCCTGGGGGGATTTTTTATTTCACAAAGGCGAGCTCTTATTTATTACGAATGGTAGAACCTTTATTGTAAATAAAGAAACGGGTGCTGTTTCATTAAAAGCATTCCATTTTACAGACTTTATTACTTCGGCTACATTAGACCAGAATGGTCAAGTTCTCATCGCAGCGAAAAATCAGAATGTAACAGGTAATGTTAATAGTACTCACCTGTATCGATTTAACCCTGAGACAGGTGAGAGAGTTACTGTCGGCCTTGTTCCTGCTCGTCTGAGCGCAATGGCGACAAACACTTCTGAAACTTACAATTGCTATCCAGAAACATTATTTAAATCGGATCTGAACCTATCAGTAACAGAAGTGAGTGATGTTTCAATAGAAGAGGGCAATACTGCAGCTGTAACTATCTCATTCGATAAAAAGTCTGTAGCAGAAGCAGATTTGACATTGACATTGCGAAATGAAACGGCGTTATTGGGTGCAGATTTTGACGGCTCGGTAGTGGTGAGTTTCGAGGATGGTTCCAGCCAAAATGTTACTTTAAGTGATTCGGCAACGACGTTAACAATCCCTGCTGGTAACAGTTCGATAACTGTTAATATTCCTACGATTGACAATGAGTTTGATGAAGCAGATAAAGCCTTTTTCCTCGATGCATCATTGCAAGAAGATAATAGTGATTTGTCTTCAGCAAAAATCACTATTGTTGATGAAGATATTGTTAGGAGCGAGCGTCTTCCACAAGCGGGACAGCCAATTTTCTCAAGGTGGCAGACACAAGGAACTGTCTTTCAGTCAACAATTGGTGGGTTGGGCTATAACCGTGGGGGCACTCAACCTGGTGGTGTAGCATGGCAAGATTTTTCTGCTGTGAGCGGAGAAACATATAATGTAACCCTTACTTTCTGGGCTCATAGCTCAGGTAGCCCAACTCATACCGGCACAGCAGAAATTATCGATCTTGAAACTGGCGAAGTACTGGCAAATAGGACTGTTGATGTGCGTGGTGGACAAACAGTGGAAGTGCTGATGACCTTCGACAAGGCGCATTCTGGTAACCTTCGTCTTCGTGTTGCTAACCCAAGCAGCATCGGAAATATTGGAGCAAGTGATCTTGTATTGCGCTTTGCAAGTGTTTTTGGTGCAACACCAAGTTAAGCATTAACCGCAGGGATCAAAATCTTAAATATAATTTCTTTTGTCCTCCATCATTGGCACTGAGTAATCAGTGCCTTTTTTGATCTCGCTATTAGTACACTCAGTCAGTAAACCAGTGATGTTTATGTTTACGCTACTCCATCATGGTATCAATAAACTCTCTGAGCTTCTTCGGATAGAAATGCTGATGCGTATAGACGAGGTGGAAATGATGCTGACTGGCAAACCACTTCGCGGTAATAGTAGATGCGTTGCTGAGGCTTGAATAAGGATTGTTCGGTAACCAGTGTGCCGTCGTAGTCGTGTACTTTTCCGTCACGGACACGTTGACGCCAAACCTGCGCATCAATGAAGGGGAACTTGATGATGAGGTATTCCAATACAGTGGCGACACCTGGATTGGTTTGCGGCAAGCTCAACGTTGAGGGTTGCTTTGAAATGCTCATGGTGCGTCATCTATTCTGCGTGGCGGGAGATTATAGTGTAAGTCGGCACTTAGAGTAAGAAGAAGCCGAGGTTTACGCATCACGTAGCAACCTGATCCTCCCTGCACACATCCCTGTGAACCAATTCTTATACCTATAGAACCAAACTCCTTGCTTGTCAGACGGGGAGTATTGCGTTTGAGGTGTTTGCCTGCAGACTGGAGGTTATCTTCATACTGGTTTGTTCTTAACTTCAAACACGCTTAGAGAGAAGGATAGCGAGTTCTAGAATCTCCTAATAACAATCACATGGGGTGATGATGACTGAATCTGTGCCTACGCTGGTGACATACGCGGTTTTAGGGTGGATGGCGCTTAATGTTATTTTTTACGTGTCGGAAAAATGGATGGTATTTTCCGACATCATTTGGATTCTCCTGGCGGGCATCGCCTATGGCTGGGTGTCGACCAATCCAGAATCGGGTTTGCCAGAATTGGTGATGGATCCAGATGTTGTCTTGTATGTCTTTGTGCCGCTGTTGATCTTCGCATCGACCAAGAAAATGTGCCTGTTTCATTTCAGGCCCATCATCGTGCCTGCTGTAATCGCAGGTACGCTCGGCATCGTGGTGAGCATGTTGACCATCGGATTGACCATTCACTGGTTGTTGGATGTTGCCTTACTGCCCGCATTGCTGTTTGGCGTGATCATTTCAGCGACCGACCCGCTTGCCGTCAGTGCTTTGTTCAAAGGCAACGAAAGCATCACTGAAAACCAAAAATTGCTGATAGAAGGTGAATCGATCCTCAATGACGGTTTTGTTGTTACCGTGGCTGGCATACTCGCATTGCTGATTTTCAGCATGACCAGTTTCAGTGTGGTTGATACCAGCGTGAGCTTTGTAACACACATTGCGGGAGCGCTGATCAGCGGGGCGCTACTAGGCCGATTAGCCCGTTTTATTCTTCGATTAATGCACACATCGCACTATATACTCACCACCAATATCACCCTTGCTCTTGCTTACGGCAGTTTTGTGGTGGCTGAAACCATGCACTTCTCTGGCATTCTGGCGGTGTTCGCCGCTGCGCTCGCTTATGGCTATAAACCAGACAAAGACAGAGCCAACCGCCTCGCGGAAGAAAGAGTGTGGGAATACCTCGACTATGCGGCAAATGCCTTGCTGTTCTTTTTGCTCGGCACCAGCTTCTTTGCGCTTACTGCAGAGACAAACTTACCCATCAGCTATACGCTGTTAGCGGTCGGGCTATTATTCGCAGGTCGTTTTGTCGCGCTTTCTGTGTTGAAGCCAGTGATGCGCGTGGAGGGCATGCGCCTTTCGATGAACGAGTTTTGGCTATTGAATTTCTCTGGGGCACGCGGCGCTGTCTCGGTTGCACTCATTCTGTTGTTACCTGCAGATTTTGAGTATCAATCGCTGTTCTTGTCGCTGGCGTTTGTCATGATTTTGTTCTCTCTGCTTGTTTACCCGCTCGTGACGGTAAGAATACTGTCGAAAATGACGCGTTGATTCATCGAACAGGAACCGCTTTAAAAACCAAAGGCAAACACCTTCTCTGTGTTTGCCTTTTTCGCTTCTGGCGAATTTTCAATCTATGTCCATTCAAAGCTACATCCATTCAAAGCTACATCCACTCAAAGCGATGCCCAGTCAAAAGAGAATGCTTAGTGGGCTAAATGATATGCAGTTGTAAATTTCCTTACAATCTCTTTCCTAATTATAAATAACTGAAAATTATCCAGTTAAATCCGTTTATCCATATTTGCAAACCGTTATGACCCTAACTTGATTTTGACAAATTGTGTCTTATTTGTAAGTCTATTTTTAATTGAACGATCAATCAAAAATAATTCCACTACATTTACTGTCGATGGTTCGTCGATTTCAACGTGGAATGTCGATCGCTTGAGGACGAAAACCAAGGAGGGTTTGAATGCCAAAAGTAGGAATGCCGGCAATACGCCGTCCCCAGTTAGTGGAAGCCACCATGGCTGTCATTGATGACGTGGGTCTTGCAGGCGCAAGTGTCTCGCTCATCAGCAAAAAAGCCGGTGTGTCGGCGGGGATCATTAACCACTATTTTGGCGGCAAGCATGGTTTGATGGAAGAAACTATGCGCTCCGTGCTTCGCCAACTCTCCAGTGGTGTGCAACAACGTTTAAGGTTGGTTGACCGAAACGATCCCAAAGCACGGATTTTGGCGATTGTTGAAGGGAACTTCGATGGCAACCAAGTGAACGGTAAGGTCACCAAAACATGGCTCGCGTTCTGGGCCCATGCCATGCATGAGCCTGCGTTATTTCGTCTTCAACGCGTCAATGCTCAACGTCTTCTCTCACACCTGACTCTCGAACTCAAAATGCTGATGCCAGCCGAACGCGCTGCGTTTGTCGCGCAAGGCATCGCAGCAATGATTGACGGTATCTGGCTTCGCGGCGCGCTAAATCCTGAAGGGATTGCCCCAAAATCTGCCGTTGCTGCCATCGAAGATTATCTCGAACTTCAGCTACAACACGCGTCTAACGCGTCACCTTCTTATCCAGACCAACAAGGTAAAAATTAAATGGATACTCAACAACTCTATATCCACGGCGGTTACGTAGACGCGACCTCTGGTGAAACATTCAAAACGCTCAACCCAGCAACTAATCAGCCGTTGGCAGATGTGCAACAAGCCAGCCAAGCCGATGTGGACAAAGCCGTTCAATCCGCATGGGAAGGTTTTCAAGTGTGGTCAGCAATGAGTGCGCCTGAACGTCGCACCATTTTGAACCGTGCTGTTGCGATTCTGCGTGAGCGCAATGATGAACTGGCCGCCTTGGAAGTCTTGGACACGGGCAAGCCCATTCAAGAAGCTTTGTACGTCGACATTGTCACAGGCGCTGACGTGATTGAGTATTACGCCGGTCTCGCGGTGTCCATTCAAGGTGAGCAGCAAAGCTTGGGGGAAAACCAATTCTTCTACACGCGCAAAGAGCCGTTGGGTGTGTGTGCCGGCATTGGCGCGTGGAACTATCCGATTCAAATTGCGATGTGGAAAGCAGGGCCGGCACTGGCTGCAGGTAACACCATGGTGTTCAAACCGTCGGAAGAAACGCCTTTAACGGCGTTGAAATTGGCGGAGATTTTCACCGAAGCGGGCATGCCAGATGGCGTTTTCAATGTGGTACAAGGTGATTACCGTGTAGGTCAAATGTTGTCACGACACTCGGACATCGTGAAAGTCTCGTTCACGGGAGAGTGTGGTACGGGTAAAAAAGTCATGGCGGATGCGTCGGGTACGCTCAAACCTGTGACCATGGAACTGGGGGGCAAATCACCTCTGATCGTGTTTAACGATGCCGATCTCGATAACGCCGTTTCAGGCGCCATGCTCGCGAATTTCTATACCCAAGGTGAAGTGTGCACCAATGGCACACGCGTGTTTGTGCATGACGATATTTATGATGCTTTCATTCAGCAGCTTAAAACGCGCACTGAAAAACTGATCGTTGGTGATCCTAGCCATCCTGATACACAAATTGGCGCATTGATCTCAAAAGATCACCTCAAAAAAGTGCTCGGCTTCATCGAACAAGGGAAACAAACCAACGCCCGCCTGTTAACGGGGGGCTACCAAATCACGGACGGTGAATTGGCAAACGGTAACTTTGTTGCGCCCACCATTTTTGCTGAATGTGACGATGACATGTCGCACGTTGAAAGTGAAATCTTTGGTCCTGTGATGTCTGTTTTACGATTCAGCGATGAGCAGGACGTGATTGCGCGCGCCAATGACACGCACTACGGCCTCGCTGCAGGCGTGTTCACGACGAATTTCTCTCGCGCCCACCGTGTGATTGCCAAGCTTCAAGCCGGTATCTGCTGGATCAATAACTGGGGTGCATCTCCTGCAGAAATGCCGGTGGGCGGTTATAAGCAGTCAGGGATTGGTCGTGAAAATGGCGTCCAAACACTGAGCAGTTACACCCAAACCAAGAGTGTGTATGTCGAGCTTGGGGATGTGGACAGCCCTTACGCGTAGCCCGAGTCAGTAAAGGAATTGAACGATTCATGAGTAATACTGAATTTGATTACATTGTTGTTGGCGCAGGCTCTGCGGGCTGCGTGTTGGCAGACCGCCTGACCGCGTCTGGCTACCACAAAGTTCTCTTGTTAGAAGCGGGCGGCACGGACAGAAGCATTTTTATTCAAATGCCGACGGCACTGTCGTACCCCATGAACACAGAGAGATACGCCTGGCAGTTTGAGTCGCAGGCCGAAGAAGGCTTGGATGGGCGTAAGCTCCATTGTCCGCGCGGCAAAGTGTTGGGCGGCAGCTCGTCCATCAATGGCATGGTGTATGTGCGCGGCCACGCTTACGACTTCGATCAATGGGAGTCGGAAGGCGCGAAAGGGTGGAACTATCAATCTTGCCTGCCGTATTTCAAGCGTGCAGAGCATTGGTCGGGTGGCGCGAATGACTACCGTGGCGGAGAAGGGCCGGTCGGCACCTGTAACGGCAATGACATGGCATTGAACCCGCTTTACCGCGCTTTCATCGATGCAGGAGAACAAGCCGGTTACCCTGTCACGGATGATTACAACGGTTATCAGCAAGAAGGTTTTGGCCCGATGCACATGACGGTCGATAACGGGGTGCGCGCGTCAACGTCGAACGCCTATCTTCGCCCAGCTTTGAAGCGTTCTAACCTGACACTGATTAAAGGCGTGACGGTCAACAAAATTATTCTGGCGGGAAAAACTGCCGTCGGTGTGAGCTACAGCAAAGGTGGCCAGACGGTTGAGGTGCATGCCAACAAAGAAATCATCAGTGCAGCAGGCTCGATCGGTTCTCCACAATTGCTGCAATTGTCGGGTATCGGTCCAAAAGCGGTGCTTGAAAACGCGGGCGTCGAGGTAAAACACGATTTACCGGGGGTGGGGGAAAACCTGCAAGACCACCTTGAAGTGTATTTCCAATATCACTGCAAGCAGCCGATCACGTTAAACGGCAAGTTGGGACTTATCAGCAAAGGTTTGATCGGCACGCGTTGGATCTTGTTCAAAGACGGTTTAGGCGCAACCAATCACTTTGAATCTTGCGCGTTTATCCGCAGCCGTGCAGGCATCAAATGGCCGAACATTCAATACCACTTCTTGCCAGCAGCAATTCGTTATGACGGTAAATCCGCCGTTGAAGGGCATGGTTTCCAAGTGCACGTGGGGCCAAACAAACCCGAAAGTCGTGGGCATGTCCGCATCACCAGCGCGAACCCTGCGGATAAGCCAGAGATCGTTTTCAACTACATCAGCACAGAACAAGACAAACAAGATTGGCGTGATTGCATTCGCCTCACCCGCGAAATTCTTTCACAGCAAGCCTTTGATGCGTTTGGTGACGGCGAGATTCAGCCGGGAATGAACGTAAACACCGATGACGAAATTGATACCTGGGTGAAAGCGAACGTGGAAAGTGCTTATCACCCATCCTGCACCTGCAAGATGGGGGCAGATAACGATCCGCTTGCCGTGCTGGACGAGAAACTCCGCGTGCGTGGTATTGAAAACCTTCGCGTGGTGGATTCTTCGATCTTCCCGACCATCACGAACGGCAACTTGAATGGCCCAACCATTATGGTGGCAGAACGTGCATCAGACATCATTTTGAACGATGACACCTTATCTCCAGCCGATGTGTCGGTGTGGCAAGACCCGAATTGGCAAACCAAGCAGCGTCTCTTTCCGCTTGATGAGCGAGAAGAGAAGCAAGCCTGATTGACGGCATGACTCACTGAGTCGACGTAAGCCTCGATGAAGGAAACATAAGAATAAGAGAACACCTGTAAACGTCAGTAAAAGGAGTGGATGCGGCAATGATGCTGCATCCTCACACTCAAAAAAGGAAAAGGAACGTAATGATGGATAACAAACAGACCAAACGACTCACAGGGCTGAGCCTTGCACTCGCCGCCACCATGGCTGCGGCACCTGCAATGGCGAGCCAATGCGATGTTGTGCGTTTTTCTGATGTAGGTTGGACTGACATTACTGCTACCACAGCGGCGACAACGCTTGTACTGCAAGGTATGGGATACAAGACCGACATTCAGTTGCTATCAGTCCCTGTTACCTATACCTCGCTGGCAAACGGTGACATCGATGTTTTCCTTGGCAACTGGATGCCAACCATGGAAGGCGACATTGCGAAATACCGCGATGCAGGCACGGTAGAAACCGTGAACATGAACCTTGAAGGCGCAAAATACACCCTTGCGGTTCCTAAGTATGCGTTTGAAGGGGGCGTGCAAAGTTTTGAAGATATCGCCAAGCATGAAGACAAATTCAAAGGCCGTGTTTATGGCATTGAGCCGGGTAACGACGGTAACCGTCTGATCCAAGACATGATCGATTCTGATGCTTTTGGCTTGAAAGGGTTCGATCTGGTTGAGTCGAGTGAAGCGGGCATGTTATCGCAAGTGAAACGTGCTGTGCGTCGTGATCAATGGATTGTATTCCTTGGTTGGGCACCGCATCCAATGAACAGTAATTTCGAGTTGGAATATCTGGCGGGTGGTGATGATTACTTTGGCCCGAACTATGGCGGTGCCAATGTCTTTACCAATGTGCGTAAAAATTACCTCAGTGAATGTCCGAACGTTGGCAAACTGCTCACCAACCAAAAGTTCTCGCTGGCGATGGAAAACGACATCATGAACGGCATTTTGAACGATGGGGATAAGCCTGAAGTCGCTGCACAAGAATGGCTACAAGCGAACCCAGACGTGTTAAATGCATGGCTAGACGGTGTTAAAACTGCCGATGGCAAAGACGCGCTAGTTGCCGTTAAAGCGCATTTAGATATCCAGTAATCATCGTTGTGTGTCCCGTCCGCAGTGAGTGACGGGAACCTAGGGTAGGCGGCGCATTGGCCTTTGGTTGCGTCGTCTCCCACACCATGATGGATTTTGGAGTACACATGAACTGGATTACAGATAATAAAATTCCACTCGGCGATTACATGGAAACCGGTGTGGATTGGCTAACTTACAACGCTTCTGGCTTTTTCGACGCACTCTCTGTGTCGCTAGAGTGGTTGATTCTCTCCCTTGTTGACGTCATGCAGTGGTTTCCGCCTTATGTGCCGATTGCACTGACCGCTGCAATTGCGTGGTTACTTCACCGCAGCGTGCCATTGGTCGCTTTCGTTGTGGTTGCACTCCTGTTGATTTTGAATCTCGGCTATTGGCAGGAAATGATAGAAACCTTCGTGTTGGTGCTGACCGCCACGTCACTGTCTGTTGCTGTTGGCGTGCCGCTGGGCATATTGGCCGCGCACCGTCCTTGGCTTTACACCTTTATGCGGCCCGTGCTGGATTTGATGCAGACTATTCCAACGTTTGTGTATTTGATCCCGACCTTGGTGTTGTTCGGTCTTGGCGTCGTGCCGGGGTTGATTTCCACGATCATCTTTGCGATTGCCGCACCGATTCGTTTGACGTACTTAGGCATTCGCAGCGTACCTGAAGAATTGATTGAAGCTGGGAAAGCGTTCGGCGCAACCCCATCAAAATTGCTTTATAAAGTGGAACTTCCTGCCGCCATGCCAAGCATCATGGCGGGGATCACCCAGTGCATCATGTTGTCACTGTCCATGGTGGTTATCGCCGCACTTGTGGGGGCCGATGGTTTAGGTAAGCCCGTGATTCGCGCGCTTAACACGGTGAACATTTCACAAGGTTTTGAAGCGGGTCTGGCGATTGTCTTGGTGGCGATTATCCTCGACCGTTTGTGTAAAGCGCCGGCATCTCAAAACAAGGAGGGCTAACCATGAATGCACTTACGATTAAAAACCTCGATGTGGTTTTCGGGCAATCTTTGGAGAAAAGCCTCGCCTTGCTGGATGACGGGAAAACCCGTCAGGAAATTCAAGAAGCCACGGGCGATGTTGTCGGCGTTCACAATGCCTCGCTCACCGTTGAAAAGGGTGAGATCTGCGTATTGATGGGCTTGTCCGGTTCGGGGAAATCGAGCTTGTTACGTGCCGTGAATGGCCTTAACCCCGTGACGCGCGGTTCGCTTGAGGTGAACCTCGGTGATGATGTTGTGAACCTTGCAGGCATTGATGAGAAATCGTTGCGTGATTTGCGGTCGCACCGTATTTCGATGGTGTTTCAGAAGTTCGCCTTAATGCCTTGGTTAAGCGTGGTCGACAACGTTGCTTTTGGTCTTGAAATGCAAGGCATGGGCAAAGCTGAACGACGCAAACACGCAGAAGACAAGCTGGAACTGGTTGGACTGAGTGAGTGGAAAGACAAATTTCCGCACGAGTTGTCGGGCGGTATGCAGCAGCGAGTGGGTTTAGCGCGAGCTTTCACCATGGACAGCGATATTTTGCTGATGGATGAACCGTTTTCGGCGCTGGATCCGTTGATTCGAAATCAGCTTCAAGATGAATTGATCGAGCTTCAACGCAAGCTCAATAAAACCATTGTTTTCGTCAGCCATGATTTAGATGAAGCGCTGAAAATCGGGACTAACATTGCCATCATGGAATCGGGCAAGATCATCCAACATGGCAAGCCAGAAGACATCGTACTTCGTCCTGAAAATCAGTATGTGGAAGATTTCGTCGCACACACCAATCCACTAAACGTACTTCGTGGTCGCTCACTCATGACATCGCTCAGCGACCTTACCCGCGTTGGTGACACCTTGGTGCTAAAGCGTCATGAACAGACGGTGTTGATCACAGATGAGCAAGGACTGGTGGTTCGTGCCCAGCGCCAAGAGCAAGCATTGCCGATGGTGAAGTGGAGCAAAGGCGACAGCATCGAGGCTTTAGCAGTGGATTCGGTGGTGATTGTCTCAGCGGATATCTCGATGCGTCATGCGCTCGAAATTCGCTATCAAACGGGTCAACCTGTACTCCTGAGTGAAAATGAGAAGGTCATCGGTGTACTGTGTGACAACGACTTTTATCACGCATTGCTTGGAAAGCATTTCTCCTCTGCGGCTTAACTTCGCCAAACGCACTATCCCATCGATATAAGCATGAGGTACAGCCATAAAGATGTCTGTACCTCATCTTTTTTAGTTTGCCCACCGTCTGTTGAAAGTGGAACAGGGTCGATCTATCGAACATCTTTTGCGTGAAAGAATCACCTTTGCATATAGGAAGTAAACCTTTCTTATATTAGGGTTTGTTAACATAAATGCATTCTGTCGACGTTTATTTTTGAGGTAGCCCTGATGACCGCCGTATTCATTGTTTCACTTCTTCTCAGTGTGTTCTTTATCTTCGCAAGCTCAATCAAAATACTCGGTTGGCAGAAGATGATTTTTGATACGCAATTGGCGTTTTTTGAAAAGTACGGACTGAACCGTCAGATCATGTTCTTAGTAGGGTGCGTTGAGCTGTTTGGTGCGGTGAGCATTTTTTCTTCGGAAATGATCGGGGTTATTGGGGCGGCGAGTTTACTTGTCACTTCAGCGGGCGCAATTTGCTTCCACGTGCGTTTCGATACGTGGAAAGACGGTATCCCTGCCGTCTCTACCTTGTTACTTTCAAGCTTTGTACTCTATGCGAAATTGAATATGTTGTGACTTATGATTAGTGTGGGAGGTGATGATTTCTACTCACACTGATACGTCAAGGACAACACCGCACTATGGATATCAATGATCTGCCTTTTGGTACAACGGATTGGAAAGCAATTACGCCCACTGAACACAAAGGTGAAACGGGCATGGCTTACTGGCGCACGCAGCACTTCGGAAACATGCGCGTTCGCATGGTGGAATACTCCGCTGGGTACTTGGCAGACCATTGGTGTTCCAAAGGGCACATTCTGTTTTGCTTAGAGGGTGAACTAGACACAGAGTTGGATGATGGTCGCACCTATACCCTCACAAAAGGTATGAGCTACCAAGTGGCGGACAATGCTGAAGCGCACCGTTCTTCTACCAACGTTGGCGCAACGCTGTTTGTGGTTGATTGAGTGTTCATGATGTCACTGAACGCGTGACTACAGATACTGTCTTTTTGAAGCAGATACAAAAAAGGCACCTTCTCGATGCCTTTTTCAGCCGTTACTTACCGCAACATTTCTTGTATTTCTTCTCGCTTCCGCACGAACATGGGTCGTTACGGTTTGGCGTTTTCTCAAACGTGGTGGTTTGCGGTTTCGCCATGTAGGTTTCAAGCTCAGTGATGTCTTCTGCTTTTTCAGCATCAACAACAATGTTGGCAAATAGCTTGTTTTCAAGCGCGATCGCTTCAAGTTCGGCTTTACGTTCTTCTGTTTGAACGTTTAGCGAAAGAGGGTGATCTTCTGAACCCGGTTTTGCGCTGCGCTTGGTGTTGTAACCAAAACTTTCGTATTTTGGTTTCTTTTCAATTCTGCCTTTATAGAAAAACTTAGACATGGTTTTTTTCCGGGTTAGTTAAATGCGGAGTGAGGTTATACAGCAAAACGCCCATCTAATAAACGGAATCTATTGCTTAGACGGGCAATACCTGTGTTTATCCTTGTCCAATTGCCTGTTTAAGCGCGTGAAAACGGGCGCTATCGCGATCCTCTTCCGCACATACGCTTAGCAAATCATCAATAAAGAAGTCTAACGCGCGTTGCTCGATCTGCTTGATTTTCGCTTGTTGCTCATCGCTTAGCATGTGGTACATGCTGGCCGCACCAAAGTCGCCAAAGATGATGTTGGCGTCTTCGTCATACAGGGTGTTATGGGCATACAAATCACCGTGACACACTTGGTTGGCATGCAGGTGCTCAAACACGTCGCGCATTTGTTTAACGATGGTATTGATGTGTTCAATCGTCAGCGTGAAGCCTGCAGGGAAGGTGTCGCGAGTGCAGGTGTCAAAATTCGGTGGCAAACCGAGGTTCTTATAATGCGACGGGATCAGGTTCATGATTAGCGCAAGGAAACCTGGCTCGTTAACTTGTGCCAGTGATTGAACCAGGTTCGGGTGATTCCCCACTTTCAAGCAGGCGTTGAGTTCATCCTGTGGGTAGCCGTCGCTGGTGACTTCACCTTTGAACACTTTCACCGCAATGTCATTTTGGAAGTCTTGCTGGGCTTCGTTCCACACCGCTTTAGAGATTACCCCTGATGCCCCTTGGCCTAATACGTTCTGTAGCGAGAAGCGAGAAGATGCCACATGGGGAACTGAGTCAATGCTGATGTCTGTGCGGCAGAAAGGGTTTCCAGCAAACGCAAACCACGCCAGTTTTGGCAAATCTAACAGTTGATTTGGGCATTCGGTCAGTTGATTCGCGGAAATGCGCAGAAGCTCTAGATTCTCAAGGTGGCGCATTGTCTGCGGCAACGATGTTAAGCGGTTGCCCGCCAGCGCCAGCTTTTGCATGCGAGGACGAAGGCCGAGTGAATCCGGTAAGGTTTCAATACGGTTATCTGTCAGGATAAGCCAACGCAGTTTGGGGGGTAATGCATTCTCAGGAACATGCACAATCTGGTTGGCCTTAAAGCCAATCATTTCCAGTTCAGGGCAGTTGCCAAGTACTTCAGGCATGGTGTCAAAGCGGTTGTTTGATGCAAAGAAGATTTTCAGTCTATGCAGCTGTGCAATGTCATCGGGAAGCGAGGACAACTGGTTATTGGACAGATCCAGTATTTCCAAACTGTCGGCAAGAGACAAGATCTCGAGGGGAAACTCGGTAAGGTTTTCTGACAGTGTAAGGCGCGTCACGCCCACAAGTTCGCCGGCACGTAGCTGAGAAAGAGAATGCAAAATGAAAATCCATAGTAGCGGTAAAACAATCGGCGCTTAGTCTACAAGAAAGTGATTCAAATCGTTAGAGGTTATGAGAGGGTTCTCGCAAGGTTACATCTGGCTCTGACTTCTTACTTTCAGGCAAACTTGAATGAGAAAGTCCGCGTTGAATCACGCCTTTACTTACTGGTGAGATTCCGTGTCATTTTATCTGCAATGCGCGTAAACATGTCCCACTCTTCCTCCGAAACGCCGTGTGACAACTGCTCAAAAACCTTGGTGTCGATACCCGAAATCTGTTCCAAGATCGCGTCTCCACTTTTCGTCAATGTTAAGCGTTGGCTGCGTTTGTCTTCCGGATTGGGCTCTTTTTTGATCAAGCCTTGCGCGATCAGTGCGTTCAATAAACGGGTGACTTGGGCTTTATCTCGGCTCAATAGGTGGGCGATATCAATGGCTGTGGTGTTTTTTTTCACCCGAATGATTTTCAGCACGCGAACGTTCATGGGCGCAATACCCAATTCCAATTCCTCAATGTTTTCAATCATCTTGCGTTTTAGCGCGTGCGCCAGTTGAAACAGACTGTCGAGCGATTTTTGATCTGACACGAGCATAGCCCTCAAATAAAAGGTTGATAAAGTCAACTAAAATTTAGTATGGTTGATATTATCAACTTAATTGAGTGCCGCTGCAAGTTAGGAGAAAGCCATGAACACACAAGATGTGATGTCACCCCCACAGCCATCGTCAGATCAACATCAAGCAAAGACCCCGCTGTATCAAAAAGTGCTCGTTGTGCTTTGTATGATGACGTTGATGGGCGGCACGTTAACGGGTGTGATGACTTATATAAACCTCGGCTATACCGAAACCTTTTTCGCAGACTGGAGCAGTTCATTTCTTCTGGCTGCAACTACAGTGATGCCTCTTGGCTTTTTGTTGATGGCGTTACTGACAAAACTGTCCCATGTGTTGCTTCCCAATACACATGACGTAAAGCGTAACTTGCTGGTGGGCGTGAGCATGGCGTTGATCATGGAATCCGGCATGGCATTCACCACCGCGATCAACAACGTTGGCTTTGAACAACAGAGCGTGTTCTATCAGGCATGGCTAGACGCCGTTTTGGCGGCATTGCCAGTCGCGCTGACCTTGATGCTCATCATTTCTACTACCGTGAAACCCAAGATTGAACGTTTTCTAAAAAGTTAAGCCCAGACACGATGCAACCAAGCGGTTCAAAAATCCAAGAGCATTTCAGAATCTAAGAGAGCAGTAACATGACGACAATGAGAAAAGACAGACGCTACCGCATCACCATTGAAGAGCTAGGCAGCGATAAGGCGGTTGGCCAAACGCTTGAATTTGAACATGCTGACAGAGAAGACCTGTTCAATGTGGTTGAAAAGCTCCAGAAGGGAAGCGGCCTAGAAGCGCCGATAGCAATCAAGATGGCGGTCGCATTGCGCCTGATAGGACCCACTATGATGGAAAACCGTAAACATCCACTCTTTGCCGACTTCATGCCGCATTTCAAAGCCTTCATGTTGAAGTTAAAAAGCACGGTGAAAGGCAATCTGTAAGTCTTATGGCTATCACCTAAAAGAAGGATTCTAGATCCTACTAATGCGTGATGTTGAAGAACAGAGAGGGACGATAAGATGTGGCGGTTCGTTGAGTTCAAGCTGACGACTAAGGCTTAGACACGCGATCTTAGCGAACACATGAAACTCCGTTTAAAAGTAGATCCCTTATTCGACACGATTCGTGCAGATGATGTGAGGTTATTCTGATCTTAGTGTTAAAGCGCCAAGGAAACTTGGCGCTATTTTTTGTTTTTATTGTTCGTCGATCAGTGCTTTTTAGGGCCGTTGCGAACAAGGTCTTTGCCGTTATCGAACACGTCTTGCGTTACCCAACGAGCCAAAAGCAGTTGATGGTTATCATCTAAAACCGCAACAAAAGGGCGGCCGTCTGAGTTATTGGTAGCGAGCGCTACGCCAGCGACGTTCTTAAGCCCTAAGCCACCATTTTCAACAGCGATAAGAAAGGTCTCAAGATCTTGCAGGTTGTCGATGATATCGGTTTCGTTGTTCATGTGTTCAACACTCTTTCTGTGCTTCAAAATTTCTGTGCGTGGATTATTTCACGGCGTGCCAAGCGAGGCAATGTGCGAGACAAAAACGCATGGCTTTTCCATACCGTTCCCCCACTAGCATTGAAACTGATTATTACCGCTTGGTAAAAATCAGTTTCAATATTCATGGATTATTAATTTTCCTGTAATCACTATAATGCCCGCCATTACGTTCGAGGACACACATCTGCGTGTGCTTCAACTGCCGATGTCAGATGATGCGGTGTATTCAGCGCGCCATCAAACCTAAGTTTGGAAAGACAATGTCAAAACAAAAGAAAAAAACAATTGTGATTGGTGGCGGTGCTGCTGGGCTAGAGTTGGTTACGCGTCTTGGGCGTGACAAGCACGATGAAGTGGTTTTGGTCGAGCCGTCTTCTCACCACTTTTGGAAACCGCGATTGCATGAAATCGCGGCGGGCACTTTCGATGAAGAGTTGGATGCAGTCAGCTACTTGAAGCATGCGTTGTGTAATAAATACCGCTATCTACAAGGCCGAATGACTGGTGTTGACCGTGCAGCAAAGACGCTGGAAATCAAAACGGCGGAGGGGCGTTTGGTGACGGAACACTATGACCGTCTTGTCATTGCTGTTGGCGCGGTAAGCAATGACTTTAAAACGCCTGGTGTGGCGTCGCATTGCATGTTCCTTGATTCCGCAGAGCAAGCGCACAACGTGTGGCAACGCATTAATCCATTGTTACGCGCCCCAGGAGAGCACCGTATCTCCATTGTTGGCGCAGGCGCGACGGGGGTTGAGTTAGTCGCTGAACTCGCCAAAGTGAGCCAAAAGCTGAGCCGATACAATACGGGTAGCGAGCTTCAGATCACCTTGATAGAAGCCGCTGACCGTGTGTTGCCAATGAGCCCTGAGTGTATGTCTGAGAAAGTGCAGTCCATGTTAGAAAAACAAGGAATTCGAGTACTGACGAATACACGTATCCAGCAAGCAAAAGCAGGTGCATTGATCACGGCTACAGGTGAGGTTGTCGAATCTGATGTTCAAGTGTGGGCTGCGGGTATCAAATGTGCTGATTGGCTGACACAGCTTGATGGGTTGGAAACCAACCGTATTCATCAATTGAAAGTGCAACCTACTTTGCAGTCGACCTTAGACGAGAACATTTTCGTGATAGGCGATAGCGCAGAGTGCCCGCAACCTGGCGGTGGTTTTGTGCCGCCACGTGCCCAAGCAGCCAATCAGGCAGCAACGCATTTGGCTAAGCAATTTAAACGTCAGCGTAAAGGGAAAGCTCTCCAACCGTTTGTCTTCAATGATGGCGGAATGCTCGTGGCGCTGGGACATGACTATGCAGTTGGTGCCGTGATGAATGATCGCGTGGTGCTCCGTGGTCGACAAGTGCGCAAACTGTACGACACCATTTTCCGTTTACATCAACAAGTGCTATTTGGTTGGGGAAGGGTAACGCGATTGATGGTGCTGAAACGCATTAAGTGTCTGATGAACCCTTACTACAACGGAAGAGCATAAATGAGCTGGTTCTTTTTATTGATGGGGGTAGGGGCGGAAACCCTATCTCACGTTGCCCTCAAATCGACGGATGGCTTCAATAAACCTCTGCCACTGTTCATTGTTGTGATGGGACACTTGGCGGCATTTCTGTTTCTGAGTCATGCAATGAAAGGGATCCCAGTGGGTATTGCTCATGCGCTATGGGCGGGACTGGCTGTTTTGTCTGTCACTCTGTTGTCTGCGATTGTGTATCGACAGCACGTCGATGCAACCGTTTGGATAGGCATGGTGTTTGTTGCCATTGGTATTGGCATGATTAATCTTTCTCACGCGCACTGAACCGAGTGGTTTACCTCGTTATCGTTGAAGGGTCAATGTGTGTTGGCTCTTTAATTTTGCATAACATGCCGATTTATCGATGAATCATCTCCCTATTTAAGGCTGCAATTTACCCCCATTAGTCCCCCGTCGTTAGAACGAGTTCTTTTCGTTCTAATTTGCCATATTCCCCAAAAACCTCGAACGCTAGCATGAGAAATCGCTGCACAACTGACCCTTAAACATGGGTTGTGACAGTGATGAGCAGTGAATCTTAACAATAAATACAGGGAGTATTAGCACGATGAAGACTCATGCAAATCGATTATTGATGCTTAGCTTAGCGGCAATGAGTGCAAACGCGACGGCGGCAGTCACTTTGTACGAAGACGACACACATTCGGTCAGCACGGACTTACTGGTGAATGTCTTTTATACCAACTCGAGTGTTGACCGTTTAACAGATTTTAACGATGCCAACAGCGGGATGATAAGCCGAGATCAATCGCGTGTTAGGGTTGGCTTTCTGCCTAATTACATTGGGTTTAATTACAACACCGAAACCGATGATGGCTTGAAAATCGGCGCGCGTTCATCGTTCTGGGTGACATTGAATGACACAGACACTCAACGTGGCGCAGAAGGTTTGGGCACACGCTCGGGTGTCGACATTCGTCAGTTCTATGCAACGGTCGATGCAGACTGGGGGCAGGTCTTGCTCGGCAAGGATTTTGGTTTGTTTTCGCGCAGTAACATTCTGACGGATGAACTGTTATTGGGTCATGGTCAAACGAGTGATTTTTATGGGTTGATTGATGGCGGTAACGTCTCGTTTGGAAACATTGGGTCGGGTTACACATATCCGTTCCCAAAAGCACAGATTACCTATCGTAGCCCTGACATCTCGGGTGTTCAGATCGCAGTGGGTGTCATTGACCCGAACAAGAAGAGTGCGACCAGTTCTGAAGATAATCCGCGTTTTGAAAGTGAAATAACGTACAACAATACGTTCGATGCTGTGGACTTTAAGGCCTATATCAATGGTGTGACACAAAGCTCTGAAGACAGTGCTGGCAAAACCGATTCAAACGGCGTCGGCGGTGGTATTCGCTTAGGCTATGCGGGTGTTGCGTTTAATGCTTCAGGCTTTAACACGGAAGGTTTAGGGGATGTTGCGGGTTTAGATACATTGATTTCGAATGAGCAAACCGAATCGGAAGGGTATTTACTACAAGGGTCATACTCTTTTGATGCAGAACGTTTTGTACTTTCATACGGAAAGACAGAAGTTGAAACCCAAGGAACGACTTCATTGGAGTACGAAAACTATGCGGTGGCATGGTTTCATACTGTGAATGCAAATCTGAGCTTGGTAGGTGAATACAACCGTACCGAAGTGAATGAGGGTAGAACGGAAGAAAACAACACGTTTGCTATTGGTGCGGTGGTCACTTTTTAATTCATCGCCCTTTGCGGTGTATTTTCTCTACCGCTCAATGACGATTGAATCCTTTTTTCCCTGCCCATCAATTTGAGACACAAATCGTGCAGATGATGTGATGTTATTCCGTGTTATGTGTCGCAAGCGCTAGGCGAGGTTTAGCGCTTGTTTTTTGTTCTTAGAGGGCGGCAATGATGCCCAATGGCCTTCGTTAATACCATTACCCACCACATTCTTTCCTCCCACCTGACTTCTTTCACCCACCATACTCTTTTCACCCAAGAAGCGCCTTTGCGCAATTTCTCACAAAGCTCTCTCTGAATTCGCACATCTTTCAATCGGCGGAAGATTTTGGCTTGTTAGCGGTTCTGTTTCTATCTAACGCAAATAAAACGAAAGGAAGCAGATCATGATGAGAGTAGGTTGGGGCCCCTTGTCTGGGTTGACGCTGTTGGCGCTTTCAATGAACGTATCAGCACAAGAAAAGTATCAGGATTTTGGGTTTATTGGCGGTGGCGTCACCGTGGGCGAGTCAGTGTTTTCCAGCGACGGCACCAAGGCCGGTGTGGAGCCAAACCTGTTCTACAACGGCGAATACGGCTTTATTGACGGTAGTTTAGTGAATTATTCGTTGCTGCCGTGGCTTGGTATTTCCGGTCAGTGGCGATTTGCAGAAGTGTCGGATGATTTCGATGATATCCCGAACGGCATAAATGACCGTGATGGCAATGGAGAGCTAGGCATTACGCTAGGTACTGTTGGCGCGCGTTTGACCTATTTGCACGATGTGACTGGCGAACATGATGGCTATGAAGTGCAGCTTCACTTAGGGCGAGTATTTGAGACGCCGTTTGAACAGTTCACTCTGTCGCCTTACGTGGAAGTCGCTTACCGCGATGAAAAGTTGTCGAATCACCTCTATGGTATTTCAGTGGGAGAAAGCAGCGCGTCTGGCCTTGCCGCCTTTAATGCTGACAGCACTTGGGTGTACAAATCGGGTCTGATTGGCATCTATGATTTTTCTGATGATGTCATTGGCTTGAGTAAGCTCGAATTTGAGCACCATGACAGTGAGAGCGCTTTGGTTCAGCGCGATCTGGGATGGCAATTCAGCATTGGTGCTGCGTATACGTTTTAGGTGGTTCGAAGGTGTGCACGTTTGGCCGACGTTGAAGGTGATGCTCACTCTCAGTGAGAGTGAGCACATTGTTTGGGTATACACCGTAAGACGCCCAATAATTCCTTATTGCAACAGTTACATCTATTTTTGAATGGGTATCTCAATATATTGAAGGGGGAATATCTATTTAGCCTTGTTTAATTGTGCAGGGTGATTTATGTCATGGCTGTGTAAAATATTTATAGTGGAAATCGATCTTTATTCAATTACTCCGTTTTTTATTTTTATTAATATATTCTAATTTATTAATTGCTTTTCGTTGGCTTAACATCTCATAGTTGTCATCAATTTAAATTAATTCTTATTGTTATTTGTGTTGGTTTTATTTTTTTATCTAGTATTTCCTTGCCTGTCATTGGCGACGTTTACGTAGTTAAGTGTTAACTTTAATATGTAATTAGGAAATTCTAATGAATCAGAAGAAACTATCAATAATATTTGCAACACTTGCAATATCATTATCCTCTTTTACAGCAAACGCTGTAGGTTTATCTCCCGGAACCGTACTGAACAAAACGCACAAAGCGAAAACGCACAATATTGTTAAAAACTTCATCGAGACACGCAAAGGCTATGGTTATGTCACCTTTAGTGGTGGCAAAGTCATTGGGAATACCGAAAATAAATTCTCAGTGACAGTCGGTCCTCATAACACGCAGATTGGTTCAGTATTAGGTGCTGTCGATTTAAACTTCAATCCTGAGGAAATACAATGTGTTAGAGGGCTCCATCTTTCATTGAGTGTTGGCTCTGATGTCCCGTTTTCGTTGAGTCCTACTTGCGGTGCGCTGTTGCGTGCTGATGTGAAACGCACACTTAGCCATACGGTTGCTGAAGCTGAAGTGCCAATCCCCGAAGTGCCTATCGATCCTGCTGGCATTTTCCGTCTTGGTGTCAAAATTGGCGCAGCGCTAAAGGTTGGGGCAGATTTTGCAGCGGGTTTGGAGGTGGGGGGTTATGATAAGCCTAACACACCTATTTATGTTGCAGGTAACCGACAGCCTGACTTTATTTATGCAAGTGTTCGTCCCTTTATTTCCGGTGATGCTACCGCGAAAGGTTACGCCAGTATTAACCTTATATTTAAAACCATTGAAAAAGGCGTAAAAGGATCGCTCACTCTCATTAGCGCAGGAACGAAGGTCATCGCTGAGGCAGGAATTACCTATGAGCCTGATAGTGATTGTGGAAATTGCAATGGGAAAAAGAATTATCAGTATTACACCAAGCTTAAATGGAATGCGAATGCACAGGGAGGGAATGGCAGTATCGGATTGTATTGTGATGTTAAAGCATTTGGCTTAGCCAGAATATTTTATGCGCAAACTGATTTGGTCAGTTGGTCCCCGACCTATGAATTTGATCATACCATTTATGAAAAATCCGTTTATTTCTAAATAATCAATACCCGAACAATACAAAGCTCAATGTATGTTGAATGCTTTGTATTGTTTGAGTGCAGGCATTGAATACCCATCTAAAGGGACAGGTAATAATGAGAAAGACGCTTGGACTTTTAATGCTGCCGTTATCTGCAGTATTGCTTTTAGAGTTTTATGTTTTTGGTGATAACGACGCGGCGCTTGAAGCACCCTTAAAGAAAGAAGTGATTGTCGTTTCCCCTAAGTACCAAAGCGATAACAATCAAGAACGCCAGAATTCATTGGACACGACAGACGCATCGGTATTGAAAGGTGACAGTAAAACGCATGCATATCAGGCGGTTATTGTATCAACCTTGTCGAGTGAGAACAAAGAACTGGCGCACTTCACTAACACGCTTAAATTTGTGCTTCACCAAGATAAAAAGCACACGGATCAAGAAGACATGCCTTTAAAAGGGGCTGTTTATAATGCGAAGTTTGAGTCTGAAAATCCGGAAACGGATTTACCCGCGGTCATGGGGTTTACCTACTCATACAACAACGGGGCGTTTCACAATGTCTCCTTGCTTGGGTTACAGCCTGAGCATCCATTAAATATCGTGTCCGTATTGTTACAGCAACTCTCTTATTACCCAGAAGCGCACACGATAGATTTGCCTGATGGAAAGCGCACGTATGCCTACACGGTGAAGGACGATAAGGTGTTTCGTTCACTAATCCGAGAGCAACCAACATCAACGAGTTACAGTACCTTGTCTCAAAGCGATAGTTGGTTGCTCAACATTGATGTATCGGGCTTCCCTGTGCAATTGGATAACCGAGTTTCTAAAAACGTGGTGATGGACAATCAGCCGCTCAAGCTTGAGCAGAGCATTACGGTAACGCCTATTGGGACTAAGAATGATGTTTTGTTGTTGGCGAACTATAGCGTGAATGCAAACACAGGTTATGCCGTCTCATTCAACCGTCAAGAGAGCGACGTTGTTATTCAAACACCTGAAGACTTTATGTCGACGCTGGTGGTGTTTGATCGTAATCCAACCTTGGACACCGCTGAAATATTGGGCGTGTATGCCGCAGAGCAAGGGCTAGGCTTCGTGCGTGAATTGATGTTTGCGGAAGACGTGACCGACAGTATGCGCTCAAACATCATTTTTTCGTTGGAACGATCTGGATTAGCGGAAGGCGAGTTTATTCTTTCTGCATTGATAGAAGATGAAAGTCTCGAAGAAACGGACCGCATTCGCGCCATGATGTCGATGGTGAAAATGGGCGATGTAAACAGCACTCGCGCTTTAACAACCCTGGAATCGATGGTGACGGATGGTAATCCGGTGCTGGCGCAAACAGCAATGTTGAATATCGGTATTCTCGGCAAGCAGAACGAACGTTTAACCCCTCAAGTGACGGCATTCTTGTCTGAGGCCTTATCGTCTAGAAAAGACGCATACATTTCACTTTTGGCCGCCAACAACCTAGGAAGTAATGCCTTAGATGCAAAGGTGACGCCGTATCTTTCGAGTACCTTTTCGGATGAACGTCAATTGGCCGCCAAACTGTTGAGCAAGAACCCTGTTATGCGTCCTCAACTCATGACGCAAATGTTGAATGACTCGCACCCAAGCGTCGTCCGAGCTATTGCAACAGGGCTAGAGGGGGCGTCCGTTGCATTAACTGAAAGCTATCAGGCGAAGTTGCGCCACCGAATTGAAGATGCTGATGTTTTGGCGCCCACTCGTGATCTCTTGTTTGAATTTCTCGTCGGCCATACCGATGAATCAGCCATGAACGCGGCGTTGGCGCGTCGTGTGATAGAAATGGAAGGGGTGAGTGAGTCGACGTTGGAAGTGGCGAATCAATATTTGGCGGGGAAGCCATAGTTTATGAAATGCCAAACCGTTAGGTTTGAAAGAAGCAGGGTTTAATTGAGCATGATTGCCGCCGACAGTGAGGCGGCAATCATGCGACGTTCTACTTCGCGGCGATCAAATACTTCAATGCCCCTCGAATGGCTGCGACTTGCGCGTCGTTACACTCTTCGTCAGTCACTTTCGGGCTGTCTGGGTACACTTCGGTCGTGGTGCCGAACTTGCAGGCCGTGAAGCCGTTACACAGGCCAAGCGACGCCAGGGGATAGTTAATCACACCGTCTTGCTGAACCGGAGAACCGATGATGTTGCCGTCAGCATCTGCTGGCGCAATGTGCGTAACCGTGCGCACTTCATCAATAATGGCCTTTTGGAAATCAGGGTTTGGGTTTTCCGTGTCGCCCACGGTGTAAAAACCATCAGGCACGATGTCTTCTTCGTACTCTTTGCCATCACGTGCAGCAAGGGCTGGGCGGAATTCAGATTCGTCCGTGTCAGTGGTTTCGTGAAGATCGATGTGCGCGAAAATGTTAACGCCCAAGCCCTTCACAAATGCCATCACATTGGCGGCTTCTTCTGATGGGCTGTTCTCCACAAACGAGCGATTTGGATCGACTGCAATCGGGTTCCAACGGTTGATGGTTTCATAGCCCCAAGGGCTGACACACGGCGCAACAATAAAGTTAAAGTGCTCGGCAAAGGCATCGGCTTCATTTTCTAAAAACTTCAATGCGCCATGAACACCGCTGGTTTCGTAACCGTGCACACCGCCGGTGATCAACATGGTTGGTTTGCTTGCGTCAAAGTTGCGGCTTTGGATACCAAATTGCGGGTATCGTTCTGGGTCGATGGACAATGCACCGTATTGCGTCACGTCAAAGCGGTCGCGAAGTGCGTCGATTTTGCTGAGAACATCGTCTTTATAGCTGCGTTTGATGCTTGTTGATGCTAGCCACTGTGCTTTTTCTTCGTCGCCCCAAGGTTGACCCGGTGTGCCAATTGGGAAGCTGTTTGATGTGCTCATGAAATGTCCTTCATATGTTGCTGTTATGTCAGCGAGGTTACCACCCGTATTGATGGTAGCAACCAGAATTCAAGGTGGGCTTGCTCAAGTGGTGAGACTTTACTCAGCTTCTTCTATCAAAAAGGCTTCGAGTCGGTCTGATAGCCACGCTGTTAACGCGCCGCGACGGGCATCGCTGGCGGTGATTTCGCCATAAGGCTGCCATTGCATCGCACTGGAATGGCGAAGCACTTGAACGGTGCCGCTTCGTAGATATTTGCGCAGCAACATAGACGGCACGTTTGACCAGCCTGAACCGTCCAATACCGCATCACGTAAATGCTCATAAAAGGGCAGTGCGATGTAATGGGGTGAAATTGGGTCGAGGGCTTTCAAGCCTTCATCATCGACGTAGGCTAGGGTTACCTCGGTGTGCAATTCCAAATCGGCACGAGACACGCGTTTGAGGGCGGCGAGAGGGTGATCTTTATGCACCACAGACATCATTCGTACTTGGCCGAGCTTCTTGGAAGAAATGCGGCCAAAGGCGCGGGTTTCTGGCAGCAAGCCAAACGCAACATCCACCATGTTCTCATCCACCATTTCATAAAGCTCAGGCGGCGGGGCGACATACAAAGAGACGCTTGAATCGGGAAAGCGTTGGCGAATTTCGCGCATCGTCGCGCGCCAGAATGCTTCCGGCAAGGCGTCATCACGGCCAATGCGCAGAGCAGACTCGATGCCGTTTTCGAATTGTCGGCATTTGGCCTCGATATCGAAGGCCGCTTGCAGTAATCGCTCGCAGTCATCGTGGATCATTCTGCCTGCATCGGTCAGGGTGACACTGTTGCCCGAGCGTGAAAGCAACTCCACCCCCAGATTATCTTCCAGTGCGCCAATGGCGGCACTGACAGTGGTTCGGCTTTTTTCGAGTGCTCTGGCGGCGCCGGCAATGGAGCCTGTTTCGACGGCACTCAAAAACATTTCTATCTGACTGCTTCTCATAAGAATTTCCCAATTTCGCTCACGACAAACGCTAAATGATTCTAGCTCTAAATATTTAAGATGGAAGCACTAGCGACAAAAAAGTTGTCGCTCAGTAACTCTGTGAATGGAAAAGTTAGCGTTATGGTGTATTTCAAGCGCTCGAAGATAGCGCTACAGTCAAAAAACTTGTCACCTTGTGGGGATTTATGTCGAATGAATATGCGAAAGAACGTAACTTACTGAAATTTTCTACCTTTGCTTGTTTTTGCTTTGCAGCACTCGGAATCGGCCTCGGTATTTGGGCTGGATCTATGGTGATCGTCTTCGACGGTGCTTACTCGCTAGTCAGTTTATTACTCTCTTTAATGGCGTTAGCAGCAACCATTTACATCAGCAAACCAGCATCGAAGAACAACACTTCAGGTAAGGCGGTCTCTGCGCAGAAAGCGGCGGTAATCGAATCACTGGTTGTATTAATCAAAGGTCTCGCTGTCGCGATCGTGTGTGTGGTGTCTTTTGCCTCTGCATTGGATGCCATGTTTACGGGTGGGCGAGACGTTAACGCGGGATTTGCACTCGTGTTTGGTGTGGTAAACGTTGCGGGTTGTTTAGCCACGTACCTCGCCATTAAGAAACACTCAAACAAGGGCGCTTCAACCATTTTGAAGGCGGAATCAAGCCAATGGTTGATGGATACCGTTATCAGTGCCGCGGTTCTGGTTGGCTTCTTGGTCGCTTGGGGTTTGATGATGACAGGCAACGGTGAATATGCCGTGTATGCAGACCCAATGATGGTGATTCTCGCATCGGTATACTTTGCTACCGTACCTGTAAAAATGATTAAAGATTCAGTGAAACGCTTGATGGCGTTAGCACAGCAGCGCGAAAGCGCACATCGTCACGGTGTATTGGCTTGACTCACTGATATCCTTGTTTCGCATTAAGAACAAAAACGTGCGAAATAAGAGATGCAAAACAACGAAAAACGGCCGCGAAAGCGGCCGTTTTTTTGTTTGTTGAAAAGGGGGATGCGTGTGAAACGCGAACGGGTCTAAAATGGTTTTCTATGATTGCGTTTCTTCGTCAACAATGATGTTATGTTTCAATAAGCTAACGTGAGACATGTAAGGAAAAATATGGACAGTTTGAAGCTAAAAATCCCCCCTTTGGTGTTGGTCGTGATCACGTTAGTGATGATGAAAGCCATTTCGACCCTGTTACCCACAAGCCCAACGCTGGCGAATTTGCCTTTGCTTTTGCCCATCGTGTTGGTGGGGATTGGTGGTGCTGTGATGGTGGCGGGCGTGTTTGAGTTCCGTCGTAAGAAAACGACGGTGAATCCGATGTTGAAAACGGCATCTTCCGCGCTGGTATCTGGTGGCGTGTACCGCTTTACGCGTAATCCCATGTATCTCGGGATGCTTTGCATCTTAATGGCGGCGGCACTGCTCTGGAACAGCGTGTATGCGCTTCTTGGCTGCGTCTTCTTTGTGCTTTACATGAACGCCTTTCAAATTTTACCCGAAGAAGACTACCTCACGGAGCTTTTCCCAGACAGCTACCCCGCATACAAAGCCCGAGTTCGTCGCTGGTTATAATCCCTATTGATCTAAAGCATCGCCAGTTTCACTGTGAAGGGTGGGTTAACGGACGACATCGATGAGCCTGTATGAAAGGCATTATGTCGATTTATGGCTAGCTATCTAGTCACTGTGCGTGGGTTTCGCCATTTTTCCGCTTAAAATATCGACACTATTCACTTCGCGTGCATGACATTTTTGACTGAGTTTCAAATAAGTAGGATTGAAATCATAGAAAGTGTCTATTTTCGCATGCAATTCTGTATGCATTGTTAATAATTTGTGCCTATAATTATCCCGCTGGAGCGACGAGTAACACCTGTGAGGTAGGGAACGCGTCTTAGTCGGGTAGTAGAGACAAGGTCAACGCCTCCACCCACTGAATAAGAAGGGAAAGATGATGCGGGTACCTTTTTTTATTAAAATTTTATTGCCAATTATGCTGCTGATGGGCTTTATGGCAAGCCCAGTACTTTCTGCATTTTGACGACAAACATTTAACAAATTGAACCGATTGATAAAGAAAAACAGCCACTCTCTAGTGGCTGTTTTTTTATGTCCGCAACCTGCCTTAACGCTTTTCTTCGCGATTTTTCGTATAACACGATCAGTATGGCAGCATCAGGCTTCTTGGCTTTCCATGGCGTTGGGCTTCCCCAGAGGCCAAAACGCAACGGCCAGTTTGAATGCCGCTGGCACAAAGTAGAAAGAAAGCAGGGTGGTTAACAAGGTACCGCCAGCAATCGCAATCGCGAAAGGGGGCCAAAATCCACCGCCAGCCAGAATCAGTGGTAAGAAACCCCCTATGGTCGTGATTGTGGTTGATGTGATGTGTCGACCACAACTGCTCACGGCCTCAACAATGGCTGCACGATCGCCTTGCAACGCTTCTGGGCTTGATTTGAGTTCAGCCAAAATAACGATAGACGCGTTGATTGCCAGCCCCACCAATCCCAGCAAGCCGATGATCACGGTGAACCCGAAGGG
This sequence comes from Enterovibrio baiacu, assembly GCF_004120195.1. GTDB lineage: Bacteria > Pseudomonadota > Gammaproteobacteria > Enterobacterales > Vibrionaceae > Enterovibrio > Enterovibrio baiacui. The sequence continues at coordinate 60,815 of NZ_SCHN01000015.1, forward strand.
GTAACCGAAAACCCAAACAGAGAGCAAACCTAAACCAGCTGCTTGCATGCCAACCATGAAGATGATGCCGCTCAATCTAAAGGAATTGAAAGAGACCACGACGACTGCCACCAGTAGGGTGATGACGATGGTTAAGTTCGCCAAAAGCTGATTCACAGAATCGTTTCGCTCGGCGGATTCTCCCCCAAATTCCATGCGATAACCGGGCGGCAACTGTAGATCCGCCGCTTCTAGTTTATCGGTGAAATGGTTCAAGGCTGTTTGAGGTAACACGCCCGCGGTAATGTAACCTTCAATTACATTCACACGTTCACCGTTGCGGCGTGGAATGGCGCCGCGACTTGGCTCTACGGTTAAATCGACAATGGCTGAAATCGGTAAATCAACTTGCCCTTCGCTCCCTGCAATGGGTAAGCGCAACCGGTTGAGCTGATCCAAACTGGTTCGCGCTTCGTCGTTGACGCGCACTCGCACCGGAATGGATTCCGTTTCTTCAATCAAGCTGCCCTGCACGCTGCCCGACATAGAGGCATTCAATAGCGTGGCGATTTCGCGCAATGTCAGCCCGGTTAACTGGCTGGCCTCCTCGTTCACGTTGACTGAGATCTTCGGTAGACCCGGCTGCAAGGTTTCACGGGTATTAATCACATCCGGGGTTTCAGCCATCAACAGGCGAATGTCTTCGCCAATTGCGCGGAGCATGTCAAGATTCGGGCCGAACACACGCACTTCCAGCGGGGCGTTAAACGGTGGGCCTTGTTCCAGTTTTCTCACCAATATTTGTGCATGGGGAAAAGCTTCTGACAGCGTTTTCTGCAGTTGAGGAATGCGCGTATTGGCGGCGGCAAAGTCCTTGGCTTTCACCATGGCTTGGGCAAAGTTTGGTGCGCCACGTTGGCGAGCTTGTTGGTTGTAATAAAACGAAGGGAAATTCCCACCAACAACCCAGCCGACTTGTTCAATGTCGTCGTTCTGCAAGATGATCGCTTCAATTTCCCGCGTGGTTTCCAGTGACGCATGGATACTGGCTTGTGGGGCGAGAAACACTTGGATCTCGAACATGTCTCTGTCTGATGGCGGGAAGAATTGCTCGGTTAATTGACCTGCCGCCCAGAAGCCGGTGAAGGGCACGGCAAACACAAGGGGAATGGTGAGCAATGGGTAGCGAATCGCACCATAAATCGTGGTACGGAACGCTTTGCTTAACGCGGGTAAGCTGATACCTGCGTGATACCAACGCGTGCTCGATTCGCCAGAAGGCAACCAACGCGCCGCAAAACCCGAGACCAACAACATGGAAACCATGTAAGAGCCAATCAGAGAGAAACTCACGGTGATCGCAATGGCACCGACAAATTCCCCCGCCGGCCCGGGCATCAAGAAGATCGGGGCGAACGCGAGGATGGTTGTTAGCGTCGAGCCGAGCAACGGCAGCCACAAATGACGAATGGCGCGCATCGCAGCATCGAGCCGTTTCACGCCTTGCTGGCGGTAATGCTGAATGGTGTCGACCATCACAATGGCGTTATCCACCATGATGCCGAGGGAAACGATCAAACCCGTCACCGACATTTGGTGAATCGGAAGGCCTGTAAAGCTCATCATGCCAAGCGTAAAGGCCGCTGCAATGGGCAATGACAAGGCCACGAGCAGCGCAGAGCGCATCCCCAAGGTGACAAACAACACGACCAACACCAAGCCGAAACCCATGGCGAGGCTGTCCATCAGATCGGACAGTCGAGATTCTGTATAACGGTTTTGCGCAAAGATTGGCGTTAAGACAATGTTGTCTGGCAGTTCTGCGCGGAATGCGTCGAGCATTCTATCGGCGGATGCTGTCCAGCGATCAACGCGGATATCACTTTGCATACGCGCGGAGATGAGTACCGACGGTTTGCCATCAATCAGCGCAATTTGTTCGGAAGGCGAGGCAGCTGCGCGTGTCACGGTCGCGATGTCTTCCAAGCGCACTAAGAAGCCGCTGTTATCAATCGCCACAGGAACCTGTTTGATGCGATCCACTGAGTCGAGAGCGCCAGCCACTTCGAGCTGAAAACGGTTGTCTTTGCTGTGCAATTCCCCCGCAGAATTTTTTGCATCCGCGCCTGAAATCGCATTGGACAGGGAAAGTGCAGACTTTCCTAATGCGCTGGATGCAGCCACGTCGAGCGTCACCAGAATTTCTTCGTCGGGCACGCCGTGTGTATCAACAAATTCAGTACTGCCAAGGTTTCGCCAGCGTTTTGCTAGTTCTTTGGCATAGCGACCGAGGATCAGGGGATCGACTTGGGAATCCCCTTGCCACTGAAGGGCGGTGATATAGGTAAAGGCGTTGGAGTGGTCATTGTCGAAGTTTGGTTCAAAAGCGCCTTCTGGTAGCAATGGTACTGCGTCCCCGAGTTTGTCTCTGACTTTCGACCAAACGGTTTCTGTGTCGGTGAGTTCGTCATTAAGCTCAATCGTGACGACAGAAATACCGGGTTTTGAGGAGGATTCAATCAGTTTGATTTCATCCAAGGTGCGCAATGAGATTTCGAGTTGTTCACTGACAAGGGCTTCTACGCGTTCAGCACTCGCGCCGGGGTAGGCGGTGGTAATGGTTGCCCATCGGTTGATTAACGCCGGATCTTCCGCGCGAGGAAGGGTAGAAAGCGCGGAGAAACCTGACACCAGCAGTAGCACGGTGAACAACACCAATAGGCGCGTATTTGTAAGCAGTTTTTCCATGTGCTTTTACTCCGCAGCCAGCTTCACACGTTGCCCTGACACGATGCGATGAATGCCGTCAGACACGACTTTTTCGCCGTCTTTCACTGCGCCGGACACATACGCTTTATCGCTGTCAGCATGGAGAACTTGCACAGAGCGGCGTGCGATTTGATAAACGCCGTCTTCGTTGGGAACAGCGGCGTAGACATTCCACGTACCGCGAAGTCCATCTGTTAGGCCTGTTAACGGCACCCAAAATCCTTCGCCGGGGTTTTGGGTTTCAAATTGAAGGTAAGCGAGCTGACCATTTATGACGTCCGCTTCGTCGGAGAGCAGATAGCGCAGCATCACAGTGCGTGAACGCATGTCGATGACCGCGCCAGGGTTGAGCAACGTGACGTCATACAGCGAATCACCAATGCGAACCTGCGGACGTTCGCGTTGGCTGAGTTCGAGGAGCTGTTTCACTGGAACGCCAATGTGCGCTTCTTTTTGCGTGTCTGCTAGCAAGGTAAGGGTAGGCGCGCCTACATTCACCACATCGCCATGAGAGACAAAACGTTCGCTGATCAGGCCGCTATATGGCGCGTAGATGGTCGATTTTTCTTTGCGAAGTTGGGTTGAAGAGAGTGATGCTTGAAGTTGGCGCACGTTCGCCCGTAAGGCGTCGCGTTGACTGATCAGCGAGTCGATTTCTGAGTCGGCGCTGAATCCCTTTTTCTTGAGCTGACGTTGGCGTTGGAGATTCGTTTGAGTGAGTTCGAGTTGCGCGTCGAGTTGCTCTAATTGCGCCGCTAGCTGCTGTGCTTCTGTGTCGAGCAGTTGTGTGTCTAAGCTGATTAATGCTGCGCCTTTTTCTACTCGGTCGCCAACATCTACGAGAAGTTCATTGACCTTGCCACCAAGCTCAAAACCTAAATTGGCGTTCTGTCCAGCTTGAACCGTGCCCACATATTCCCGATCAACCGCGTAGGTGGGTGCCATGTTTACTGTCATGACATTGACCGTTGGTGCGGCATCAGGCAAAGCGTCAACCTTGCTTTCTGCTTGCGAGTTACACGCTGACAAGAACAGGGTTGAAAGTAACATAATGAACAGAGGGTAGCGTCTTTCCATGGCGAAGTTCTCGTTGTCCGATTAACATATGGACTAGACTGTCCAGTCCAATATGTATAAAAAGTAGTGGAATCAAACTAGACTGTCCAGTTTGATTCGTTCTATATTTGTTACAAGATTTACACGGAGATAGCGCATGAGCGTGCAGGGTACTGATCGAAAAGAGCAAAAGCGTCAGCAGATCTTAAAAGCGGCTTCTGAACTTTTCTGCCAACAGGGATATGGCATATCAATGGATGCAATTGCTCAACAAGCGAATGTGTCTAAGCAAACTGTGTATGCGCATTTCAGCAATAAAGATCAACTCTTTGAAACCTGCATCATCGAGAAGTGTAAAAACTCGGGATTGGACTGGGATTTGGAACAAGATGATCGTCCACCGCACGTGGTGTTACGTGAATACGGTTGGCTGTTTCAATCTATGTTACTGGGACGAGAAGCCCGAAGTACGTTTCAAAACACGGTGCGACAATCAGATTCGCATCCTGAGCTTGCCAAGATTTTTCTCGAACAAGGCCCGAAGCGAAACGTGTCTCAACTTGGCCGTTACTTGCAAAAGTTGGTTACGCAAGGGGACATGCCGTTTTGCGACGATGTCGAATCCGCCGCAATGCAAATGTTGCTGATGCTGCACGGTCGCCCTGTGTATTGGGGATTTTTTGGGTTTGATGCGGATGAAGATGAAGTCACACGTCGTGCCTACATTGATCGTAGCATTGACGTGTTCCTGAGAGGCTATGGTTACGCGGAAGCAAAGTTTAACGGCGCGTGATGTCGCGCCGCCTCAATCCTTTTTTAACGCTTTTTGATTTCCAATAATTACTCAGCACCATTCGTTACTGAGCTCACTAATTACTCACCACGAGAGATTTGTATTCATCGAACGCAAATTGGTCAGTCATGCCACTGACATAGTCCTGCAGTAAACGGCAGCGTAAATAGAACTCCCAAAGTGCGCTGTTTTCGATGCTGGTGTTCATTGGAATGCCGCTTTTGTTTTCTTTGTCGCTATCGCGCTCGTTCAATGCCACTTCATAAGCGCCAACGTGTTTGCGTGACAGCTTGTTAAACAAGCGCTTCTCCACAGGGTAGCTTCTGCTGCCTCCGCCATTAACGATATCGCTGAATGCGTCTTGAGAAAGCTCAAGCAACGGACGGTATTCTGTGAGTAACCCGCCAATGATCTTATACCCTTGAAGCTCCAAGGTTTCGACTTCCGGATCGTTAAACACATGTTTGAGGGCGACTTGTTTAAAGGTTTTCGCCAGTGCGTGGAATTGGCTGTTGTCTTCAATCAGTGCGCGGTTGAAATCGCCGTGATACACCTGTTCTAGGTTGTCGATAAATTGCTTAGAAGCATGCGCCACCAAAGGGTGAACCATTTCGACACGCAGCTTAATGAAGAATTTGTGGGTTTTGCTGATCTCATCTTGTGACGCATCTTTAAACACCTCCTGAAGAAGCGCCTCAAACGTTTTGTCTTTTTTGATGGGACGGTTTGCGGGTTCGAGTTCTTTAAAGGTGTCGGATAAATGCTTCGTGAGGGTTTCGAGAGAGAGAATCCGTTTTTCAACCGCGTCTTCAAGATCTGCCAGGCAGTATGAAATGTCATCAGCCGCTTCCATGATGTAGCTGAGCGGATGGCGGCAATACGGTGCCATGTCCAACGCTGCCATCATGGCCTCAACATACGGTTTTTCCGTGACGTAATACCCGACCTTTTTCGTGAGGTAGTTTTTATCTTTCGGCACTTGCTCGGCGGATTCGGTTGCGGGGCGCGTGTATTTCAATACTGACGCGGCTTGGCTGTAGGTGAGGTTAAAACGGTGAAGCGATTGCACGAGGCGAATGGCCTGCGCATTGCCATCAAAATGACAGAGTTCATGGTGAATGGGGGCGAGTTCATCCTCCGAGCATACTTGAGCCAGCGCTTTCATAGGAGCAAGTGTCGTCAGGTTCTGGGTAAACCAACGGTTAATGGCATCTTCGCCGCTATGACCAAATGGCGGGTTACCCATGTCATGCATCAAGCAGGAGATTTCTACTAAGGATTCCACCGCGCGTTCAAGGCCGTCTAAACCGTATGCGGATTTTTGCTGTGCTGTCAGGCGATCAAAGATGGTTTGAACAATGAAGCGGCCGACTTGTTGAACTTCCAACGAGTGAGTGAGGCGACTTCGAACCGCTGAGTTTCGCTCAAGGGGGAAAACCTGCGTTTTTTGCTGCAAGCGACGGATCGGTGCGGAGTTGATGATTCGACCGCGATCGCTTTCTAACGCGCGCTGCAAATCTCGTCCATAGGGAAGAGGGCGCTCAAGGCTGATTTTCTTTTTGAAGTCGATAAGATGGGAACCTTGAGGGCGATGATCTGCCTGTGTCATGCATGCTTCCTTGAATGAAAACGTGTTTTTAACGTATACCCAAACAACGTGAAGATGCCGGATTCAGCGAGCCTCTGCAGCTTGTTTGGGTATATATTCATTACCTTAGCGCTGCGTTGAAAAATTGTACACTGGTTCGACGTAGATATGCGTTATTCGCATGTTGTAGCGGCATGAATAAAAAAGGAAAAAGGGAGAACCGAAGGGAATCATCTAAGGCATTGAACGACAGAAAAAAGAGAGCAAAGCGCAATGCGTTAGGCAATCATTGGATGATGCGCTTTGCTGTGGAGAAGTGTCCACAAGAAGGCGTTGATTAACGTTGAATGGAGGGCGAGCCCTGAAGGCCGTTAGCCGATGACGCCCATGGCGATCGCGATGCTGCCTGCAGCGCCGATACCTGCGCCAATCGTGAATATGGTGAGTCCTAATAGACTTTGTTGCTTTCGTTTTGAGTGAGTCATTATGTCATCCTCATTCTTGGCGGTGATGCCAATTCCTTGTCTCTATCAAATACAAAAGGCAAGTACAGTGCCAACTTGGTAACGCATTGAAAATATGTGCATTCAATGTGCTGACCGCGATCTCTTCCCTAGACAGACCGTATGAAGTTGGCGAAAATTACCAAGAGTTGGTGAAAAATTTATGCGCAATGAGGAGAAAACATGTCTGTCGTATCGGGTGTTCACCATGTGGCGCTGATTGTAAGTGATTATGAGGAATCAAAACGCTTCTATACCGAAGTGATGGGTTTTTCGGTGTTGGCGGAACATTACCGCGAAGAACGTGACTCCTGGAAACTGGACGTCGCCTTAGCGGATGGGAAGCAATTAGAGATATTTTCATTCCCTAACAGCCCTGAGCGACCGTCTTATCCCGAAGCGAGAGGATTAAGGCACCTTGCCTTTGTGACCGAGAATATTGATGCTTCGGTGCACGCGCTTGAAGGGCATGGTGTGAGCGTTGAAGCCATTCGTGTTGACCCTTACACCGGCGCGCGCTTTACCTTTTTTAATGACCCTGATGGGTTACCGCTTGAACTCTATGAGCTTGCTTCTCTGTAAACACCGTAAAGACGCTGGGCTGACGCGCGTCTGAATACGGTGTTTATTTTCAAACGACCGTTTAATTTCTATCTGTCTCACTTTTGTTTCACCATGGCGTTATGCGTCTGACTTAATATGGCGATTCAGTATGAAGATAGGTGTAAAAATGACTGACATTCGCCGTTGGAAACGTTTCCGACTCAATCCAAGAGTGAAAGGCCAACTTTACTGGGCCCACAAATACTTGCCGCGCGTGAGTATTGCGATCACTGACGTCTCTGAAAAAGGGATTGGGTTCATCTCTGAATGGAAACTGGAAGAGGGGGAATGTGAGCTTAAAATTACGTCACTCCCAACGCTACACGTCACGATAAAACACAAAGCAACCATTAAGCGTGGCGGGCGTACTTGGTATCGCTACGGTTTATCACTGCGCAGGAAACTGCATTCTGTTCAAATGTGGCACCTGAAAGACGCGAAGAAGGCTGCCTAACTCGCACAGCTAGAACGCGCCAACACTTCTCCCCCAGCACGTTTTGTTTCCATTCCCCTTGGCTGAAAGCACCCTTGTTACTGCCCTCAGTGACGCGTCGTTTATAACCAGCACTTTGTTGCTTACCTTTCGTTACCCCTGCTGACTAACGATAAAGCTGACCTCCGACTCGGATGGTCTCTGGCACTGTCGTAATATTGGTGTTTCGCATGTAGATATTGCCGCCCACTTTCAGATCGGGCGGGAGCTGTTCCACCTTTGTATTGGTGAGAAACAAATTGCCTTCAACGTTGAGCCGTCTTGGAAGGGCGCGGATGGGGGTGTCCACCAAGCTGAGGTCGCCTTTCACGGTTAACCCAGCGGGAAGCGCGGTAAGTTTGGAGCCTGTGAGGTTGATGTACCCACCAACGTCAATTTTTGGGAGGGTGGTGAGTTTAGAGTGCGCAGCGTTCAAATGACCCGTGATAGCGAGCGTTTTCGGTAAGCGAATGATCTCACTGCCTTCTATGTCTAGAAAACCCTTCACTATATAGTTTTCTGGCAACTCGTTGATGTTCGAGTTACGCAGTCTGAGGTTGCCATAGGAATCCACATAGCCGTGAAGTTTTAGGGTATCGACGAAGGTGGGTTTGGTTTTGCTTATGGCGTCAGTCGACAGAAAAACGCTCAATAAAAGTAGAAAAAATCCCCAGGTACGCAAATCAAAGACCACTTATATAATTAATTATTAGATCTATAATTTAGCAGAAAACGGCGCGTGTTTTTTAGTTAATTACCATGATAAATAATGGACGTTTTATCATCACGCTCTCAATTAGAGAAAGTGCAGGTAAACGTTTGCGTGAAATTAACATCTGTTAACAACTAAAAATATTCCATTCATAAATATAGGAATAATGTTTTTGGAATGTTGTTGCTTAGTGTGTGTTCAATGTTTGCTCAACGACAGATTTGTATCCCCCCCTTGTGTTTGCTTTGTGTTAGCCCTTATAGGCTGTGGTTTCAACGTGGTATAGCGCATAAAATCGAGCTGGGTTTGTAGCACGTTTAAAAGGCGAATTTCGTGATATTAATCTCAAATTGAGAGTCTCGAGATATGTAATTTCACATTACATTCATTGAATAAATGGGAGCGAAAGAAAATCTCGATTGAAACAATGCTGCCTGTTGCTTTCATTATGCGAGGCACTACAATACCCCCCGCTTGAGACAAAAGCGCATATTAAATTTATTTTGTTCGCCTTTATATTTTTGCGAATTTTTTTGGCTGGGAGAGATCCTGGCGCTTTATAAGTGAACGTCATGAAACCGAAAATAAGCAAGCCACTGTTGTCGCTGCTCAATCCATACAAACTGGATGCAGTGACGCGATCATTACGTGCGATGCGTGATGGTATGCTTTGGCTCGTGCCGTGTTTGATTGTGTCGAGTATTCTTGGCTTTATTGCTAGCATGCTTGAATTTCTAGGCGTAGATATGCCTGGATTTATCAATGAACTGAATTTGTTACGGCTCTCTTTAACTGCGCTCTATCCGTACCTGTTTTCAGCATCCATCAGTATGATGCTCGCGATCCAGTGGCGCCTACCAAGGCCGCCGATAGCGGTGCTGTGCATCTCTTATGTGGCGGTGGCTGAGAAAGTACTGGGTTACGAACCCCAAGCGTCATCAATATTGCTGACCTTTGTTGGTCTGACATTGCCGCTTTATACCGTTCCGCTCATATCCAAACTTAAAAAAATGCGTTGGGCGCGATTGGTAGAAGATGAAGTGGCTGGAAAACTGGTGAAGGATTCCATGAACCTTATCATACCGGGCGTTATCGTCACGGGTGTGGTTGTTCTGGTCACCAAAGCGCTTACCTTGGCGAATCTGCATGTAGATGTTGAACTGCTTATGCAGAATTTTGACCCAAGTGCCGAGCCGTTCAGTGTGGGGGCGATATTCGCAGCCCTGAATTCATTGCTCTGGTTCTTAGGTATTCATGGCTACTATGCGCTGACGCCTTTGGTGCAGCCGCTCATTGATACCTTGGACGTCAACCGCGCCTTGTTCCTGTCAGGTGGCGTGCCAGAAAGCATCATGAATTTGTCGACCTTGTCGTCTTTTGTGTTTATTGGCGGTTCGGGTGCAACCTTGGGCTTGGCGATTGCGATCTTGGCGTTTTCACGGGACAAAGTGTTCCGTGTTATCGCGCTTGCAAGCATCCCTCTTGGTTTGTTTAACATTAACGAAATTCTGATGTTTGGTTTGCCCATCATCTTTAACCTTCGTTTGTTGCTCCCATTTTTCATCGCGCCAATGGCAAACTTGTTTGTGGCATTGGCAGTGTTACAGCTCGGTTTGGTTGCTGTTCCTGTTGTCATGGCACCTATCACCAGCCCGCTTATATTGAATGCGTTTATTTCGACAGGGGGTGATTACGGTGCGGTAATCTTGCAAGTCGCGCTGGTGGGCTTGAGCACCTTGGTGTATTGGCCGTTTGTCCGCATATTGGATTCACACGCCAAAACCCGCGACCTCTACATCCCGTCGCTGGATACGACCTTTACCCGTCGTGAAGAAGAAGCGTATGTGCTGGCGGTTGATCCGGTCACTGAATCGCTCAGCAAAGTGCGTGAGATTGAAGGCGTACAAAAGCAGCTCGAAGACTTCGCAACACGTGAGTTTTACTTGGAATATCAACCTCAAGTGAGCAGCACGACAGGTCAGGTTGTGGGTGCAGAGGCGCTTATCCGCTTGCGCGACAGCATGGGGAATGTGACCTCGCCAGCGACCTTCCTGTCGGTGTTCGAAAAAGCAAATCTAATGACAGACATCGATCTCTGGGTGCTGAAACAAGCGTTAAACCAAAGTAAGAAATGGCGCGCTGAAGGGTTTGAAATGCCGATTTGCGTGAACATTTCTAGCCATACTCTGACCAATCGTGCAGCGATGGAAGAGATTGTTACCCTGATTTCAGCGACCCCACGCTGTATTCATTTTGAAATCACGGAAGACACCTTCATCGAAAAAGAATGGATGGTTGAAACGTCGATTGAGCGTCTTCATTCGGCAGGTTCGATGGTCAATATTGACGACTTTGGTACGGGATATAGTTCGCTCAGTTATTTGAACCGCTTTGATGTTGATGTGATTAAAATCGATCGCAGTTTCGTGTTGGCGTTGGACACAGAACGCGGCAAGCAGGTGTTCTATAGCCTGACAGGCATCGCGAACCAATTGGGTTTGATGGTGGTGGTCGAGGGCGTTGAAACACAAGAGCAATATGACATTGTCGCGAATGAAAAAGACACCATTATTCAAGGTTGGTACTTTAGCCGTTCCGTTTCTGCCAGCGAATTCAAGAACTACAGCCTTCAGCGGATTGCACTTGGGAAATGTGCTGGGAGTTTGCCAGTAACGGCAGCATAACTCTTGTAGATTGAATCTCAGAACGTCTCGATGATTCGTTAAACATCACATGTCCTCCTCTGAAAAGAGGGGGATTTTTTCTGCCCGTTTTCCGTTATCGCCCTGTATCAAACGCTTCTTCTAGCGCTTCAAGTAATCGCTTTCCTTGCTTCCCTGTTATCTCAATGTATTTCTCTCGCACTGGCTGCGCCCGTTGCATAAACGCCCTTTTTTGTCGGCTACTGAGAGTAAACATCACCATGTCTGGCTTTTCGCGTTTAATGGTGGCGAGTTGCGCACGATTGAGCGCTTCTTGACGTTCATGGATGATGTCTGTCATTTCGGAAATGGTGCTTCGCAGCGCCTTTTTATGGCTCGCGGATAAGTGTAGATACCAGCTTTGATTGGCGATGATTGAGGTAATGAATTTCTGCTGACCAGACCAAATCATGTAGTCGGTGACTTCGTAAAACCGCATTTCTTCAATCGCGAATATCGGGTTGCTCTGCCCATCGACACGGTAGGATTGCAGGGCGCTGTATATCTCAGAGTAGGGCAGTGAAACAGGGTCAGCGCCATATAACCGAAAGGTATCTATGTTTAGCGGGGCACTCATGACACGCATTTTGAACGCGTCAAAATCACGAGGATGACGAATCGGTTCATTGGTCGTCCAAACCATGTCGCCTTCACTGTATAAAGTCAGAAGTCGCAGGTTTTGGTCTATCAGGACATTACCCAAAATGCCGTAAAGCGTAGTGTTTGAGCTGAGTACGTGTTTGTTGCGTTGGCTGTCATGAGACAACAAGTAAGGCAAGGTGAACACCTGCATTTCAGGAATGCGTTTCCCCAAGATACCGGTAGAGGCGTGGGCGAGTTGCACTGTGCCTTGCGCGGTTAAGTTAGTCAGGTCTTCTGATTCCCCGAGTGTGCCGTACGAGTAGATATCCACCTCAATGGCGCCTTGGGTTTTCTCTTCGATACGTTTTTTAAATGCTTTGGCGTAGATGTGTTGCAGCGACCCTTCGATTTCTTCCAATCCGAAACGCCAGACACTGGGTTCGGTTTTGCTCTCTTCCTTGGGGGACGTGGGGGATGTGGATGCAGAGAGCACGCTGGTCGAGGTGAAGACTGCAGCAGTCGCCAGCAATATCGTGACCAATATACGTTTTCCATTCTGCATGTACTGTTTTTTCACCATGAAGTACTCACTTATCAGCCACGAAAATTCTTCGCTTTTAAATAGATAATTCAATAAGAGAGGTTTCATCAGTGCTGCGTTTGAGAATGAGAAAAGAAAAAGGTGATGTTGTCTCAGATTTCACAATGAGGCTTTCAAGTGGCTGAGTCCCTTTTTGCGAGGCTCCAGTAATTGTCGATAAATATCATTGAGTTAAATTGGCACAAGCGAAGGAACTTACTGATGATGAGTAAGGGATATTTCAAGATGTAAATAAAGTGGAAATCCCTCAACCCTACATTGATAAGGATACTCATCATGCACAAACCGTTACTCTACTCCGCGGTCACGTTAGGTATTGCTGCTGCATTCCCTGCGTGGGCTGTGGACTGTAACTCCCTACCTTCATGGGAAAGCAGCGCAATCTATACCAGCGGTACAGAAGTCGCGCATCAAGGCGACGCGTATAAGGCAAACTGGTGGACGACAGGCAATAACCCCGCTGATCATTCAGGCCCTTGGCAAGAGTGGGAAGCGCTTGGCCAATGTGATTCAACGGGCGGAAATCAACCGCCTTCTGTGTCTGTTAACTCTCCGCTGAATAATGCCCAATTTACCGAAGGTGATGTCATCACTGTTTCGGCATCTGCTTCAGACAGCGACGGGTCTGTGTCTGATGTTGAGTTCCTTCTTAATGATGTCAGCTTAGGCGTGGTATCAAAAGAGCCTTATCAACTGACTTGGACGGCAGAGCAAGGCAATTTCATTGTCACAGCCGTGGTGACGGACAACGAAGGCGCAAGCCGTTCAGATGAAGTCAGTGTTTCTGTGGCGACACCTACAACGGATTTGCCGCCGTTTGTTGATTTGACTAACCCAACCTCGGGTTCTCAAATCAAAGTGGGTGATCAAGTCCTCGTGACGGCGGATGCATCTGATGCAGATGGCTCCGTTGCACGTGTTGATTTCTATGTCGACAACGCCGTTATCAGCACAGATACCACAGCGCCGTATGAAGCACGATGGGATGCTGTTGAAGGCGCGCATACCTTCAAAGCCAAAGCAACGGATCAAGACAACATCTCTTCATGGTCTGGTGAGGTTACTGTCGCAGTTTCTGGCAATGCCGTGGGTGGTGGTTGTGCGGGCGTGCCGACCTACAAAGCAGGCACTGCGTATTCAGCGGGCGATATCGTTCAGAACGCGAATTTCAAATATCAGTGCGATGTGGCGGGTTGGTGCTCGTCGGATGCTGCATGGGCGTATGAGCCGAATGTGGGCGCGCACTGGCAAGATGCTTGGACTGAATTGGGCATTTGCGCCATCGTACCCACCGTGACGTTCACATCACCTGCAGACAATGCCACCGTGCTCGCGGGCGAAACGGTGAAAGTTTTGGTTGATGCAACCGACGCTGATGGCAGTGTTGACGGTGTTGAATTCTTTGCCGCCGGTCAGAGCTTGGGTGTTGATACCGTCGCGCCATACAGCGTGGATTGGCTCGCGTCAGGCAACGGCAATGTGAGCTTGACGGCGCTGGCGACCGACAATGAAGGCAACACTGGCGAAGCGGGTGTGTTGGTCAACGTCAGCGATCAACCTTTGGTGGCGAGTTTAACGTCGCCTTCTGCAGGGACAACCGTTGGCTTAGGCAAAGCAGTCACACTGGCGGCAGAAGCCAGTTCATTGAACGGTGCAGTGTCTAAAGTCGACTTCATGGTTAACGGTTCGGTTGTTGCGACAGACACAACGTCGCCGTATGACGCAGTTTGGACGCCTGGCGCAATTGGCAGCTATTCCGTGTCAGCACAAGCAACAGACAGCAATGGTCTTACCGCCACGACTGACGGTGTGACCGTCAAAGTGTTTGAGCAATCAGCGGTGAAGCACAAGTTGATCGGTTACTGGCATAATTTCGTTAATGGTGCGGGTTGTCCGATGAACCTTAGCGAAATGTCAGAGGCGTGGGACATCATCGACATCGCGTTTGCTGAAAACGATCGCAACAGCGATGGCACCGTCCACTTCAACCTCTACAGCGGTGACATCTACAGCGATTGCCCAGCGTTGGATCCACAGCGCTTTAAGCAAGACATGGCGGCGTTGCAAGCTCAAGGTAAAGTGTTTGTGCTTTCTTTGGGTGGCGCAGAAGGCACCATCACGTTGAACAATGATGTGGATGAAGCGAACTTTGTTGCGAGTCTGACCGACATCGTGAAAGAGTGGGGCTTTGATGGCTTAGATATCGACTTAGAAAGTGGGTCTAACCTGCTTCACGGCTCGCAAATTCAAGCGCGTTTGCCGGGTGCTTTGAAGCAAATTGAAGCAAACATGGGCGGTGACATGTACCTGACCATGGCGCCAGAACACCCATATGTTCAAGGTGGTATGGTGGCGTACAGTGGTATTTGGGGTGCCTACATTCCATTGATCAATGAACTGCGCGATACCTTGGATCTTCTTCATGTTCAGCTCTACAACAACGGCGGTATGCCTAACCCGTATCTGCCGGGTGCAGCGCCAGAAGGCTCGGTCGACATGATGGTCGCGCAATCCAAAATGTTGATTGAAGGCTTTGAACTGGCGAACGGTCAAATGTTTGAGCCATTACATGACGACCAAGTTGCGATTGGTTTGCCATCGGGCCCAAGTTCTGCAAACTCAGGACAAGCACCTACCCAGAACATTCTGGATGCCTTGGATTGCTTAACCAAAGGCACATCGTGCGGCACGGTTGTTCCTGCGTTTAATTACCCGAACTATGGCGGCGTCATGACGTGGTCAATCAACTGGGATCAGCACGACGGCTACAATTTCTCAGGCCCAGTGGGTGACAAGCTGGATGCCATGAACGCTAGCCAGTAATCTGCACTGATCATCACGATGACATGCGAATGAAAACGTGTGAATGAAAAAACGGGAGCATTGCTCCCGTTTCTTTTAGGCATCTCACGCTACACACATGGGCGTGTTTACAATCCTTGTGAGCCTTCATGATGACTTTATCAATTCGTTATTTTCCAATGCCTTGTCTACACTTTTGAGTAAACAAGGGGAAACACATGTCAGACTGGGAAACGCAAAACCTAACGAACTTTGATCTCGAGGTGATTTCGAAGCGCTCAATTGGGAATCCGGGGACAGATTATCAAGCGACTGGGCACGGCGATGCTTGGCGCTATTGCCTTACGGTTGAACTCGAGGGGTTTAATGATACTCGACGTTTACGTTTGGATAATATCTGGAAGGACATGATTGAAAATAAAAGAACACAGTTTTCAGGGGTAGTATTGGCGCTTGAAACCATCGTTAGATTTGGCGACATAGTGACGCTTGAAACACCTTACGACGTGGTTATCAAGGTTGAGTATTAATGATCCCTTGATTCGGCACGATTTGCTTAATATTCTTCTTACCTAATTACGTATAACTTGTGTGTATTTAGGACATATCATTCTGTGATATTGCAATAGTCACAAACTCCTGCCTAGAAAATCATAAAAAATTGCCTGAGAAACGCTATTTTTCGCGACGCTCGTTTTTGCAACAGGTTTCGCATGTCATTTGTGGTGTTATGTCTTAATTAGTTTATTAGCAAATTCGAACGTTGCGTGTTTGGGTATAAACGTTTCATAGAAAACATAAGAATAGGACGGCGATTCATGGAAATTCGCTGTCATTCAGTTAGTTAATTTAGGTTAGGGAAAACAATGTAATGCTCAAGTTGACTCTGCTTGGAACCGGAGCCGCGGGTGGCGTTCCGCTCTATGGCTGTGATTGCTGTGCATGTGATCGTGCAAGGCGACAACCCGCGTTTGAAAGAAAACCCAGCAGTGCAATGATTGAATGGGGAAGGGGAAGCAGCAAAGAACGGCTGCTCATTGATGCGGGGCTGATGGATCTGCACGCACGATTTCCAGCAGGCACCTACCACGGATTTTTGTTGACCCACTTTCATGTAGATCACGTTCAGGGCTTCTTTCACCTAAGATGGGGAAATCCTCCCCCCATCCCAGTGTGGTGCCCTGACGACCCGTCCGGCTGTGCAGACTTACTTAAACACCCCGGTTGTTTGCAGTACAAACCCATACTTCGACACGGTGAATTGTTTACGATCAATGGCCTTCGTATCACACCGTTACGTATGCACCATTCTCGTATCACTTTCGGGTTTATCTTCGAGTTTGCGAATAAGCGATACGCGTACTTAACGGACACCAACGGTTTGCCTGCAAGTAGCATGGACATTCTGCTCAGTCAGGAACAGCTTCACGCCGTGGTGTTGGATTGCAGTTATGTCACTGCAGAAGACGAAGCCAATCACGGTGGTTTATCAACTGCGAATGAGATCTATAAAAAGCTTCAGCCTAAAGAAATGATTGCCACACACATAGGCCACGAGCTCGATGCGTGGTTTATGAGGCATGGCACGCCAGATTGGCTTGAAGTGGGCAGGGAAGGCATGGAGATTCGTTAGCGTGGGGCATGTTCTGATGCCGAGCGCCAAAAAAACCGCCCATAAGGCGGTTTTTTTTCTGCTTCACTGTGTGATTGTGAAAAACTAGTTTGCAACAGAACGATAGAAGTATTTCTCATAACTGCCGCCATCAAGCAGCCTTGCCGCGCGCGAGATAATGCCAACAAGCACCAGCGCAAACAGCAGCCTTCCCCAGAAAATAGTGTTGAAATCTGCGCCAATCACCAGCATTAACAAGGTGTCTTCGATCAAGCTGTGGAGCAGGCCGAGTAAGGTTATAGCGGTGAAAATATCGCGTGGCGCAATGTGGCCTTTCTGCGCTTCGCTGATCAATAGCCCTCCGCCATAGGACAAGCCCAATGTTATGCCTATCAACGTCAGGTTTGTCGCTTCTCTGCTGATACCCAGTAAGCGAAGAAAAGGACTCAGCGCCTTACCAATCAACTTTTCCAAGCCAATCACTTTGAGAATATTCAGGGTGAAGATCAGGACATTGATGATAACGAAAACCAACACTAAGTTTTGAACTTGGTTAAGCGCCCAACTTAGCAAGGAAGAATCTTCCGTCACGCCTGGCTGCCAAATCATGTGGGCTTGCTGTTGAAGCGCGTCTGTCGCCATGTAGATTTGGTGGAGTATCCACCCTAAAAGGTAAGCACCGCCCACGCGAACCAACAATGTCCACCAAATTGAGATACCCGATTTTTTCGCGAGTCCTGTCTCAATCGGCATGGAATGCGCAAGCAAAATAAGGGTGCTTAAAATGGAGGCTTGCGCAACGGTCATCGGGACATCAAGGTTGATCAGTACCACCAAGCTGGAATAAATATTAATCAACATCGCCGTCGCCCAAACGATGCCCATTTCACTCGGTAAACCGACGGCATCCATGAGTGGCGATATGAGTGAAGAGAACCAAATAACACCGCCGAATTCTTGGAATATCTTCACGACGATAATGGTTGGGATCATGACTTTGTAGAGGGTCATTGAAACGCCGACACTGTCGACAAAGGTACGTTTAAAAAACGCGACCACCTTGTTCATTTGGTACTCCCTGTGTTTGATTTTTCCCCTTTTGGCGACGTTATCAGATTTTGTCATTGATAAGTCTCTTTATTAGAGAATTATTTTCACATCACATCACATCACATCGCATCACATTCTGAAGGAATTGCGTTTTTCAGATTTGGCGCAATTTATAAATGAGATGTTGCTTATAATTGATTGAAATAAAACGTTAAAGCAACGCCAGTTAAACAAAAGGCCTTTATTTTATTAAGGTTATATACGTAATTCTCATCCCTGAGTCACGCTTTCTTCTCGCTGGGCTAATACAGTACATAGTGTAAATAACGATACATATCGTATCACTATACAGGCAGGGAAAATGAGGAAGGGGAAAATAATGAGTAAATTATTGGCTTGTGGTCTTGTACTTTCGATGAGTCTTGCGACCACGAATGTGATGGCAACGACGGCAGAAGAGTTAGGAAATATTGGTTCGTACGTTCAGTCGGTATTTAACCCGAATATGACGGTGACGCCAAGTCCCGCTGGCACCCTTTACAAAACCCATCAACCGCCTTCCGTGAACCAAGCAGGGGAAGCGCTCCATTATCTCGATTTTTCCGAATACGTTTACAAAGCGTTTGGTGCGCCGAGCGGCTGGACAGCAACAGAAACCATCCACGATTCATCCATTGGCTACCATGCTGTTGTTTACACTAAGGGCAGTGACGCAATTATCGCCTTCAGAGGCAGTGAGCTTGGTACCACTGATTGGGTGAACAACGGCATTATGGTGGAAGGACAAGTTCCTGATCAGTACCGTCGAGCGATTGAAGATGCAGGTTGGTTAGTGAACAAATACGACCAATACGATATCCATTTCACTGGCCACAGTCTCGGTGGTGGACTTGCAACTGCAGCGGCAATTCTTACTGGCGAACACGCAACCGTGTTTGACGCTGCAGGCCTCGGTGATGCGGTGCTCGAAGAAGTGAAAGCCGCGATTCGCACATCAGGGCAAGATGACAGTGTCTGGTACAGCAACGCGCTGAATATTGATAACTTCAACCTTGAAGGCGAGATGGTGTCAGACCTTGATTACCAACAAGACGCAGATACCTTGGGTGTGGATTCGAAACTCTATGGTGATGTGTACTACCTTTCCGCAAAACGTTTTACCCCGCTTTTCTTCCTTGATACAGGACTTTCACGCCATTTCACGACGCCGCTAAAAGAAGAACTTAGATTCTTGTCGCAACCCATTTTCCGCGTTAATACCGCCGATCTCGTGAGTGTAGATAACGACATCGATGCGTTCCGTTCTCTGTTTTACATCGATTGGACGGATGACACCTTGGATCTTCTCGCATGGCAGGTTGAGTATGCCATCAACTCATTCCCAAGCTTTCTAGAAGACCTGTAGTCACACATTAAGCGGAGAAGTGCTGATTTGGTATTTCTTCACGTTGTTTAAGTGTCAGTGTTCTCGTGTTTCAGTCGATTTTCGGGATGCAATGCGCATCCCTTTTTTTTGCTCTAAAAATGGAAAGCGCTTTTCGCTGTCGAATTATGTGGTGTGATGGCACGTTTGGGGTCAATAGAGTGATCGAATCCCGGTTTTTCAGGGTATTACTCGTACAGCATACGCATCATTACTCTTAGAGAATCCGTCACCATGCATTTCAATGAAAATCGTTTAAGCGCATTAGAAAGTCGCTACAAAGCTCGGCTGATTAACAGTTTATCTGGCTTTAAAAGTGCGAATCTTGTTGGCACCATCAGTGCGAATGCGCAAGCCCAAGGGATAACGAATTTAGCGATCGTGAGTTCAGTGTTCCACCTCGGCGCGAATCCGCCGCTGGTGGGCATGATCATCCGCCCGCACTCTGTCACGCGTGACACGCTAGAAAACATTGAGGCCACGGGTGTTTACACGCTCAACCAAGTCTCGTCCTCTTTTTGGAAACAGGCTCATCAAACGTCTGCGCGCTATGATGCGGACATCTCGGAGTTTGATGTCACTGGATTGAGCGAACATTTTCGCGAGAACATCGCTGCGCCATTTGTTAAAGAAAGTGCGCTGTCCTATGCATTGAAGGTGGTTGAGATTACTACCTTAGCAGTGAATGACACCGTCATGGTCATTGGCGAAGTCACGGATATTTTTGTTGAAGACGACGCCGTGATGGAAGACGGATACATTGATATTGAAAAGCTCAATACTGTTGCGATATCAGGGCTAGATGCTTATCACGTGACGCAGCGATTAGGGCGACTGGCGTATGCAAAGCCTGATGTGCCAACGCAATGTTTGGGTGAGGATGAGTAATTGTCTTTTTTCGCCGTTAAACATTGCTTAGGTGATTAACAAAAACGCAGCCAAAGAGGCTGCGTTTTTTGTTGTCTTCACGAGGCCGCTCGTTCGCGATTCCTCATGCTATTGCTGTGATTACGAGCGTTCGATGGTGCGCGTTTTTTCGATCTTATGGCCGTCTTCATCAATCACGAAGAAATCAATGCGCTGGGTCTGTTGTGGTGACAAAGAGAAATACACAAAGCCATTCTCGTCGGTGGCTTTCGAGCCCAATGCGTTGATGGAAGTGGATACGTCATAGCCAGAAATTGGCTCACCATCTTGTGTTACTTGAACGAAAGCGCCGCCACGTACTGTGGTCACACTCAACTCTGTTGTCGGTGCCTGTGCAAAAGCAGATGAGGAAGCAAGCATCACTAAAACTGCGGTTAGTGTTTTTTTCATTGTTATCTCCAACGTTTCATTATTATTGAGAACGAAATCACCATAACAACGGAGGTTGGTTGCGAAAAGCGATAGTTGAGCTGTGTTCAGGCGTGATTCAGCGAGTGCTAACACATTGAGCTTTACCTGAATATTGACTGAATCAACCACGCGAAATTTCACTCCCTCAGCGAATACATTCTTTCTTGTTGAGCAACAATGGGCCGCTTAACTGTCCATTATGTGCGTGGCGTTTAACGACAAAAGAGAATTCTCACCGTGAAGACATAACGCGGCCACGGCAAAACATACAGTTATACCCAAACAACCTGAAGATGCTCGATTTCAGAGGCCATCAGGTCGTTTGGGTATAGAGGTAAACTCACATTGGCAGGGTATTGAATGACAAACTGGCCAGAACCAAGAGACATCGTAAGAACGGGAAATTTTCCGTATGTGTTTAAGATTGATAAAGACTTTGAATACGCGTCAGGTTGGAAGCTCGACCAACCTTTTGATTCTCAGTGGCTGGCGATCTCTATAGACGGCACTATCACCGTCAAAGCGAACGAAACGGGATATGCTTGGGATGGATGCACACCCAAATGGAGTGTGCTCAATCTTGTGATCATTGGAACGCCAGATGGGCATATTGATTATCGCACCATGAAGCCCTTCTGCTTTTACGCTTCTTTGGTTCATGACGCGCTTTATCAATATTTAGATTCCGTGCCCGTGCCTAAAAAAGACATCGATCTGCTGTTTTTGGACATGTTGGGAGATTTTAAACTTCGCAAGCTCTACCACTTCTTTGTAAAGCATGTTGGCGGGCGAGGGGTTATTCAGCGCGGCCTTTGAGGTTTCAAACGCTTTTGATAGAAAATTTTATCAATGCCGCGCATGGGGTAATCGTTGTATCTGCCCGTTTGTCGAAACCCAAGGTTTTCATAAAAGGTGGGGGCTTGGAAAGAATAGGTGTCGATAAACAGATTCAGAATGTCTCTTTGTTTTGCTTCTTCTTCAACGCGTTCGATGAGTTGGCGGCCAAAGCCCTGTCGTCTCATGCTCTCATCTAACCACAGGTAGCGAATGTGCATAGAGGTGAAAAATTGTTGGCCCGTTAAGCCGCCCACGATTCGATGCTCTTCATCGTAAATAAATAGGCCAAAACTGTTTTCGTTCGGCGTAGGAAAGTGCTCCCGATTAAAACCTACTAATCCTTGATAGATGGTTGATACATCATCCTTTGATGGTGCCAATGTGAATGTGAAGTCCAATTTTTCCCCCTCGAGCGGTTTCGATCCTTATGTGCCAGCAATGCTTGGCGTTTTTCTTTTTATATGCGCTGTGTTTTCTAAGTGATTGGTGACTAAGTGTGAATCGGTGCATTTGCACTAAATTGAGTTTACGAATCGCGTACTAAATAGCTCACGAAATTCATGAGAATACATACGCTGTATTGAAAAAGAGTCACGTTCTCATTAGTGATATTTGACGGGAATTCTTGCCGAAATGGGTAACATACACCTCCGACCACATAATTATGCAGTGAGAAAAATAGTACGATCGTGCTATAACTTAATTCAGTCGTATGGGCAGTTGAAATGATGAACAAGAAAAAACAAACGCGAGAGCAAATTCTAATGGCTGGCTTTGAGATGGCAAGCCTTGAAGGGCTTGAAAGTTTGACAATTGGCGAACTTGCAAAGCGCGTTGGCATGTCAAAGAGTGGTTTGTTTGCGCATTTTAACTCTCGCACCAATTTACAAGCGGCCGTGGTTTCTTATGCAGGTGAACGCTTTGCTGAGCGTGTGATTGCTCCGTGTCGCGAAGCATCACATAACAGCTACGAAGCTAAGCTGCGTCATATGCTGGATAATTGGCTGACCTGGAACAGTTCGTTTCAAGGAAGCTGTATGTTTCTGGACGCATGGCGTGACGGCCACGCTGACGATGACCCAATGCAAATGATGTTAGAAGTCATCACCAAACGTTGGTTAGATTACCTCAACATTCAGTTTGAAAAAGGCATAGAGGCGAAAGAGTTTCGCGCAGATCTGGATTGCTGGCAGACCGTTTACGAGATGTACGGTTTGTATTTGAGCAGCCATCTGTTTCGCACCTTATCGCTTGAAACGCAAGGCGCACTCAAGTTTTGGAAGGGCATAGACGATCTCTTTGTTCGGATTCGATATACCGAAAGTTGATGGCAGTGAACTGACTGAAAGCGCGCACTAATACGGAAACGTCTTATAAAAGCCGTTTATGTTTATTTAGAAATAGCACGGTCGTTCGATAAAAAGGGAGTAGACAATGAGTAGCAAAATCTACTTTGGACAGAAAAAAGGGTTTAGCTTTCGCCGCAGTGCATTAAGCGTTGCAACGCGGTTTCATCATAGCGTAGCCCCTAAACATGCGCTCAAAACGGCACGTCGCTTGTTTCTCACTCCGGCAAAAATGAAAGACATCAACCCAACGCCAGAAGGCATGGTGGTTGAAGCTATCGATACCCAAGAAGGTAAAATGATGTCTTATCAACTGGGCTCAGGGCCGACTTGGGTTCTCACACATGGCTGGTCTGGCTCTGCGAATCAGTTTTTTCCTTTGATGGAACACATCGCGGCGGCGGGGTATACCGCGCTGGCGTATGATCATCCTGCTCACGGTAAAAGTGAAGGGAAAGAAGGCAGCATTCCGGCGTTCCTTTTTGCATTGGATGGCATCTTAAACCGACAAGCACAGATTGAAGGCGTCATTGCGCACTCGATGGGCGGTGCAACCTTACTGGAAAGCGAACACCCATGCTTGCAACATAAACCGATTATTTTGGTTGCTCCGGTACTGAAATATTGGGAAAACCTGTTCGGCACTGTTGAAGCATCGGGCTATTCCATGAAGTTGTTTCGTGAAGTCATTGACGATGTTGGTCGTCAGTACAATTTCACCGTGGATGAGATTGACCCGTTTACCAAGCTACAACACCGTGGAGCGCCTGTGGTGATTGTCCACGATAAAGGGGATCGCTTCGCGCCGTTTGCAGTGTCTGAAGAAGCCAATCGTTTTGACCATGTTTCGCTCGTCGCTACCGAAGGATTAGGACATGGCCGCGTATTAAAAAGCGATCCGTTAAAAGAAGCATTTAACGCGTTAATCAATCGCTAATGATGCATTCCGCCCTTCACTGACAATGTCAGTGAAGGGTCGTCATCAAGGAAGATAGACCCTAGAAAGGAAAACAATGATTACACCGATTTACGCTGCACTATTGGCATTGCTGTTTCTTTATCTCTCATTTCGCACCATTGGCGTGCGTCGCGCCTTAAAGGTGGGGATTGGTGACGGGGGCGACAAAGCGCTATCTCGCGCCATGCGTGTTCACGCTAACTTCGCTGAATATGTGCCCCTTATTCTGTTACTGCTTCTGATGTTGGAACTGCAATTGGCGGGCGGCGCTTCTTTGATCTTGCATGTGCTTGGTCTGGCGTTGGTTATTGGGCGCTGCGCGCATGCGTACGGCGTAAGCCAACCAAAAGAAGTGCTTCACTTTCGAAAAGTGGGGATGGTGCTGACCTTCTTGGTACTCTTGATTGCGTCGCTTTGGAACCTTGTTCTCGCCGTATTTTGAGATTGAAAATAGTGAGTGTGTAGCGTTAGTTTCACCGTGTATGAATGTGGTATGCTCCGCGCGTATTTATTGATGTTAGGTAGGGGAATCTTTTGAAGAAAATCGCTGTTTTTGCCGATGTACAAAACGTGTATTACACCACTCGGCAGGCGTATGGTCGTCAATTCAACTACCGAGGTTTGTGGAAAAAGCTGGAAGGCATGGGCGAGGTCGTTTCAGCGACTGCTTATGCGATCCGTCGCGATGATGATCAGCAAATCAAGTTCCAAGATGCACTGCGTCATATTGGATTTGATGTGAAGCTGAAGCCTTACATACAACGCAGCGACGGCAGTACAAAAGGCGACTGGGATGTTGGCATCGCGATCGATGTACTTGATGCAGCACCTTACGTTGACATGGTTGTGCTTCTTTCTGGCGACGGTGATTTCGACTTGTTGATGGAAAAGGTGAAGACAGGTTATGGCAAAGAATCTGTCGTTTTTGGCGTGCCAATGCTGACGGCGAATTCTCTGGTGAACAGTGTTGATCGCTTCATTCCCATCGAAGAAGACATGCTGCTCTAGCGCCATTGCTGGTGAGTATCGTTGACATAATAAAAGAGCCCGAAGGCTCTTTTTTGTTTATGTGCTGAATGCCGTCTATTTGCCAGCAATGTTCAGTCGCGCAAAGCGAATTAATGGCGAGAAGAAATGGCCGTCATAGTTCGGAACAACTGTGTTTCCAACCGCGTCGATTTCTTTGATCATGGTATAGAAATTACCTGCAACGGTAATGCCGCGAACAGGTTTGAGGCGCTTACCATCACGACACAAGAAACCGCTCGCACCAAATGAGAACTCACCGCTGATCGCGTCAGCACCAGAATGCACGCCCTGAAGCTCGACAAGCTCGAGGTATTCACCCGCAGTGACTTCCGCTTCGCTGCTTTTTCCTGCACCAATCACATCATGGCGCGAGGTAACGCTGAGCGTGCCTTTTGCCGAACGCCCAGCATTCGCAGTCGGTGCGACGCCAAAGTGTGCCGCTGTAGCCGAGTTATGGAGTAAGCCAACGAGCTTGCCATCTTCAATCAAAGACGTATCACCCGTGGCAAAACCTTCACCATCCCACGCTTTAATGGCGTGACCACCCGGCATATAGGCAACGTCTTTGAACGTAAGCAGTGGGCTGGCGACTTGCTCACCCACTTTTTCACGCCAAGGGTTAATGCCGCGTTTAGCCGATTCACCAGAGAAGCAGCTGCCAAACGCGCCAAGCACTTCATTCAATGCATTTTGTTCAAAGATCACCGAGTACTGGCCTGTCGCGATAGGTTCACCTTCCAACAAGGCTTCTGCCATGTTGTAGGCATCTCGGATCACGCGATCGGCTTCTAGACCATCGAAGGTACGTGCGACCGATGCCGCGACGTGCATGGCTTGCTTTTCGTTGTGATCAAGCAGTGCGGCAGTGTAACAACTCAAGGTGCGTTCTTGGTGTGAACAGCGGGTGCCAAGTGTATTCCCTAACAACAGAATGGAACTGCTTTCGCTGTAGCCATTGTAAGGTGCAGATTTCGCCAACGGCTTTTCACGGATCTGGCTTTCAAGCGACAAGGCCAGTTCAATTTTCTGCTCTGGCGTGGCGTTGTCTTGCTGGTAAATCTCAGGTTGCTCAGTACGCAGAGTTAACCCTTCAGCGCGGATTTTTTGAAACGCATCTTTCTTGGTGTAACTCGCATTCGTCAGCGCTTGGTTCACCATTTGCGAAAGGCTTTCTGGCTCTAGAGACTCCGAGTAGCTAATCGCAACGTGCTCGTCTTTAATCACGCGCACGCCAATCACTTGGCTGGCTGTTACCTTGTATTCAGATAATTCACCTTGGTCTGATTTCAAGCTGAAACTTTCGCTACTCGAAGCAATGACATCTGCTGTAGCGCCTTGCTTGGTGGCAAGCTCAAGGACTTGCTCTAGGGCATTTTCTAGGTTGTTCAGTTCACTCATTAGCTGCCACCTCCCACAAGAATGTTATCGACCTTCAGTGCGGGTTGACCCACTGTTGTCGGCACAGAACCACTGACTGAACCACACATGCCTGCAGCCAACGCAAAGTCTTTGCCGACCATGCTGATTTCTTTCAGCACTTTAGGACCGGTGCTGATAAGCGTTGCAGATTTCAGTGGTTTGGTGACTTTGCCCTCTTCAATCAAATAGGCTTCTTGCACTGCGAAGTTGAATTCGCCTGTTCCTGGTTGCACAGAACCGCCGCCCATTTTCTTCGCGTAGATACCGCGTTCAATGCCAGAGATCATGTCATCAAACTCGGCGTCGCCAGCTTCGATGTAAGTGTTACGCATGCGTGAGGTTGGCGCATATTTGTAGGATTCACGACGACCTGAGCCAGTGCGCTCATAGCCGGTTTTTAAACCGCCCATGTGGTCAACCATAAAGCCCGTCAGCTTGCCGTCTTTAATCAGCTGTGTATGTTGGGTTTCCATGCCTTCATCATCAATGTTGATGGAACCCCATTCGTTGGTCAGAAGGCCATTGTCTACTGCGTTCACAACAGGGTTGGCGATCATCTCCCCCATTTTGTCGTGGAAGACCGAGGCTTTTTTCGCCACAGATGTGGTTTCAAGCAAGTGGCCACAGGCTTCATGGAAGATAACGCCACCGAAGCCATTACCGATAACAACGGGCATTTCACCCGATGGACACGCGCTCGCGCCGAGTTTAATCAGTGCTTGTTTTGCCGCCATTTCGCCAAGAGCTTCAGGGTCGACGCTAGCGTTAAACTCCCACCCAGACAACATGCCCGGTGCTTCGTAGCCTGTTGATTGCTCAGACCCCAGGGTGGCAACCACAGACGAGGCAATTCGCGTGTAATGACGAGTGTCTTGAATGTGTAAGCCTGTTGAGTTGAAAATTTCAATGTGTTGTTCACGTTGTGCAATGCGTCCAATCACTTGAGAAATCTTGTCGCTTTCTGAGCGCGCTTTTGCATCGACACGCTTCAAAAAGGCGATTTTCTCCTCGACGCGGTTATCGACGGAAAAAGGCATCGTCGCTGGGTGACGATCTGCATTCATGATCAGGTTTATTGCACCCGCATTGGCGATTTGGTCGCGTTTATCTTTCGCGCAGAGCAGGGTAGTGACGCGCTTTAGTTTTTCTTCATCCTGACTGTTGGTGTAGCCATAAAGCACTTTATGACCAAAAAACAGGCGGATGCCAATCCCAAAATCAATACCAGAGTTCACTTTGTCGACGTCGCCGGACAGCACTTCTACGCTGCCTGAATGGTGACGCTCTACAAAGAGCTCCGCAAAATCTGCACCAAGGAACAGCGCATGATCAATCACCGCTTTGGCAGTGTTCGGATTTAACATTCCTTCCTCCTTTATATACCCAAGTACCTTCGCAGTGCTTGGGTATCCAGAATTGGCTCTTTTTCTAGCCCTAACACTTTCAGAGTATCAGGTCGGTAAACGAGCACCAATATTCTTTACCTTTTAGTGATATAGGATTAAACAATCGATGCTTTTTTGATGGTTTTACAACCAAAAATCACAGGTATATTTAATTGAGTTACAGCATTTACATGCCATGGGTGATAGTGCGTCGTTATGTGCGTAAACAGATGGCGAATGAAAACATTCGCGAGTTCTGTGCCTTTCACAAAGAATCAGACCACAAAAATCGCTTTTATCCCATCAACAGCCTGATACACTTCTGCCATCCCGCATTTTTGATAGCGCGCTCAGACGCGTACTCGGTACATGGAAATAGACAATGGCTGAAAAACTGACGAAACAAGTCCCTACCAACATCATCACGGGCTTTCTGGGTGTTGGGAAAACCACCGCGATTTTAAACCTCCTCAAACAAAAACCTGCAGATGAAAACTGGGCTGTATTGGTGAATGAGTTTGGAGAAGTTGGCGTTGATGGCGCGTTTCTCAGTGAACAAGGCGCCTTGGTCAAAGAAGTGCCGGGCGGCTGCATGTGCTGTGTGGCTGGCTTACCTATGGCTATCGGCATTAATGCGTTGTTGGCGCAAAACCCTGACCGCCTATTGATTGAACCTACAGGGCTCGGTCATCCAAAAGACATCATCGGTAAATTGCTTTCTGAGCATTACGAAAACTACATTGCGCTGAATGCGACGATTACCTTGGTCGATCCGCGTAACTTTGCTGATGAGAAGTACACGACAAACCAGAACTTCCAAGATCAGATCGCCTTGGCCGATGTGGTAGTCGCGAACAAAATCGACATGTGCACCGAGCAAGATCGCGCAGCATTTGATGACTACGTACGTGCGTCTGAGATTCCAAAACTGGCATTAGGGTACGTGGAACAAGGCCAACTTGATCCTGCTTGGTTGATGCTGCCGCGTGTTAACCGTGATGCGCAATTTGGTCACCATCACTCGCATGACGATGATGAAATGCCTGCTTTTGAGCTTGAGCCGGGAGAGACATTCCGACGCAAAGAAAACAAAGGGCAAGGGTATGTCAGTTGTGGTTGGATCTTTGAACCGACGACCGTTTTCCCGTTTGATGCTTTGTATGGATTGTTTGCGAACTTAAACGCTGAACGCGTTAAAGCGGTCATGAAAACAGACGATGGGATGTTTGCCTTTAACGTCGTTAACCAAATGGTCACGGTCAATCCTGTGAGTCTTGACGGTGTTGAATCACGTGTTGAAGTGATTGATAAAAACCCATTACCGTGGGATGAACTCGAAGATATTCTGCTTTCCTTCATCGCATAGACTTTCTTGCCCCAAATACCCAATTGGGGCATTCACGCTGACGTGGAGAACACTCGGATGTTGCCAGAAATTCAAAGCAAGATAGCGACATATCCAGAGGATGCCAAAGCCCACTTTTCTGCGTTAGAAGCGTTGATTTTTGACGTGGCTGAATCATTAGGCAAGTGCGTTGAAGAAAGCGTGAAGTGGGAGGAAGCAAGTTACTCAGTGAAAGGGGGAACCGCTATTCGAGTCGATTGGAAAGCATGCTCACCCGAATCGCTGTGTATGTTCTTTAACTGCAAAACCTTACTGATCGAAACGTTCAAAGAAGTCTTGCCTGATGCCTTTGAATATCAAGGTAATCGAGAGTTACGCATCCCTCTTCATTCCCCCATTCCTATTGAACCGCTTCGCATTTGTATTGCCGCCGCGCTGACCTATCAATCACGTAAACATGAGCCTTTACTCGGTTTGTAAGTCGAGACCACAAATATTGCATTGAATGCCTAATAAAATGTGCATTACGGCATATTTATGGGCTTTTCTTTTGCGCCAATTCGTCGGTGTCGGAATAATTCAAACCATAATAATTATGACATTGGCTCGAAAAGGTTAACCATGCTTACTCGCTTTAGCTATGCCTATGGAAGTACGCTCTACGTACAAATTTGGAATGACAGACTGCGTATTCTTGATGGAAAAACGGGGAATACGTTTGATGAATCACCACTGGTTGCTTGGCACGCTGACAAACCTTGGCGAAAACGCTTTGCTGGGTTTGGTGATGATGTAAAAACGTTGGATGAAAGACACCTTATCAAAAACCCTTTTGATCATCCTCGTAGCTTGATTGCTGATATCGACACGGGCGCAATTTTACTGCGCTGCGCAATGACCAGCTTGATTCAGCGAAACTTCTTTACCAGTCGGATTCAGGTGATCTTGCACCCCATGGAATGCGTAGAAGGCGGCTTAACGTCGGTTGAGCAGAAAGCCTTCAAAACCATGGCGCATGATGCGGGTGTGAGTGATGTATTTCTCTATTGGGGGGAGCCACTAGAAGCCCACCAACTCAATGTTGATGGACTGTCGACACCGCACTTGCAGCAGGGATGATTACGCGGGAAGAATGTTGTTTCTCACCAATCCACGGCGCACATTTGTGCAGAGTTTGCCGAAGCGTCGAATCTCATCGAAGTTAGGATCGACACCACGATCCATTGCGGATTCCCAGTAAGACAATTCGCTGTCTACGAGTTCCAGAAGCTTTTTGGGGCATCCGATACAAGAATTGTCTGGGCCGCAGACAAACGTATCAGATTCATACAAGGGTAATTCCTGTTTTACCTGCTCAATGATGAGTTTCATGGCGTCCATGCGAGTCGGTTTTTTGGCCATCATTTCTGCCTCACTCACAAGAAGTCGTTGATTCTATGCCTGCCCCTAAAAAATGTCGATAGGGTCGCAAAATAAGGCGCTGTTCCTGCTGTGGCGTTATGTGGACGCTTTGTCTCAAATGCCTTCTTACTGTGAACTGTGAACCGTGAAGCTGGCCACTATCGGTCATCACATAAAATCTACTGTCGAGTGATGGTTTCAACTGCCCTGGTTGTTTTGTATGGTGGTGTACAGGATGAGGTTCTGTCTGTGCTGCAGCTGAACGTGTTTATTGAGTGTACAGCCTTAATGCAGGAAAAGGAGAATTAACATGGGAGAGAGAGCATTCCCCTATAAAGGACAATGCCTGTGCGGACAGATTAGGTATGAAGTGGCAGTGATAGAGCCAGCGATGGGACATTGCCATTGCACGATGTGCCGAAAATTTCATGGTGCTGCATTTGCTACCTTAGGCGAGGCAAAAGCTGAGAATTTCCGGTTCACGTCAGGTGAAGAGAAGTTAAAGGTCTATCAAGCTGAAAACGGCACCAAGCGAACGTTTTGTGAGGATTGCGGCTCCAGTTTATTGTTTGAGGCTTCAAACAGTGACGGTAGCTTGGTTGAGTTTTCACTTGGCACGCTGGATAGCGACATTGCATTGAAACCGGATGCGCACATCTTTACCCAGTATAAAGCCCAGTGGCAAGACATCACCGATGATTTACCCATTTTCCCTGAAGGGCGAAATACCTAACGCCTAATACTTACTGGAGATGACATCTGGGCTTTAAACGAAAAAAGGCAGCGAGGGCTGCCTTTTTGGTTTCGTGGAATCAGTTTACGCGTAGCTTGCCGTGAGGGTTTGCCAGTTGCGTTTTTGCTGATGGAATTCAGATTTTAGAATTTGAAGTTGTTGAACCAAGATTGCCGCTTCATATTTCTTCAAAAGATTTTTCTTCTTCATATCAATCAAACGCTTTTTCGCTTCGTAATAGTCACTCATGCGAGCAACGAGCGCTTCATATTCTTGTTCGATGATCTGCACGCGGTATGAGCCATTCGGGCTCACACTCAAACGCGCTTGAATGTTTTTTAGCAGCATGGTGGCGCGAGCCTTTTCAATGCGGTCGGGCGGGGTAATGCGAAGTTTCTTCGTGAGACCTAACCAGCTGCCCGCTTTGATCAACCATTTGGTGGGATCGAACTGCCACCAGTAAATGCCGTTGCGGTAGTCATTTTCAAAAATATGGTGGAAGTTATGGTAGCCCTCACCAAAGGTCAAAAATGCCAGGAATCCGTTGTCACGCGCAGAGTTCTTTTCTGTGTACGGACGTGTTCCCCAAATGTGCGCCAGCGAATTGATAAAGAAGGTGCAGTGATGGTTTAGCACGAGGCGTGTAAAACCAATCAGGATGATGGCACCCCATAAATCACCGTGGATAAGGCCAAAGGCAATGGGCACACCAAAGTTCATGATAAACACGAGCGGTAGGTAGTATTTATGCTGCCACATCACGATTTTGTCTTTCTGTAAATCGCGGCAGTTTGAGTAATCTGAGTAACGGTGCTGTTGGTATTCACGCAGCATCCAACCAATGTGTGAGTACCAAAAGCCACGGCCTGCTGAATAAGGATCGACCTCGTTATCATCAACATGACGGTGATGAACGCGGTGGTCTGAAGACCAATGAAGGATGCTGTTTTGAAGCGCGTAAGCCCCGCCAAGCGCGAAGATAAATTTGAGAGCAGGGTGCGCTTCGTAAGTTTTGTGAGACCAGAGACGGTGATAACCCGCGGTAATAGACATACCGCTAAACGTGAACCCGACGAGCAACATGGCGATTTGCGCCCAATCGAATCCGTGATACCAAGCCCATAGAGGCGTGCCAATTGCGGCGACTGCGAATGTGACAACAAACACCGAAAGGTTCAGCCAAATGATTGGCGGTTTTTCTTTTTGATTTGATTCCATTTTAAATATCAAAATTCCAGCGTACACATGTACGCTAGAATAGTGGTCACTGGATGGGGGGTCAAGATGGCTGTTAACAATTTGTCTCAATTTCGCAGAGAATTGTGAGCACACGATAAGCATCAAAAAAAAGAGTGTAATGAATCACGCTCATTTCACTCTTTTTCGCACATTCCAACGTCAACTATCGTAAGACGATTTGTCCACTTTCATACGTTAAGCCATTTTCGACATCGTCTTTGATTAATGCGGCACCATCTAAATCAACCAGCACTGCGTGAGAGGCGATAGGAAGCCCCGCGCGCATTGCGATGGAACTTCCTAGCATGCAACCGACCATTACCTGCATGCCATGCTCTCTCGCGACACGCTCTAATTCAAACGCGCTGGTTAATCCGCCTGTTTTATCGAGCTTGATGTTTACCATCTGGTATTTGCCAACAAGATTGACCACGTCGTCCGCAGTATGGCAGCTTTCATCCGCGCAAAGGGGGATGGGGCTGCTGATTTCTGTGAGTACGTCATCCTGTCCAGCTGGAAGCGGTTGTTCAATCATCGCGATGTTCAATGGCGCTATCTGCTTAATGGTTTGTGGGATGTCTAATGGTCCCCATGCTTCATTGGCATCGACAATGAGAATGGCACCTGGTGCTTCGGCACGCACCGCTTGAAGGCGTTCAACAACAAGATCCGCATTCAGTTTCACTTTGATCAGCGTTGCACCTTGCGCAATGTACTGGCGTGTTTCTTCGGCCATCTCTTCTGGCGATGCAATAGAGACGGTCATCGCAGTGGTGATGGTATCTGGCAAATCGAAGTTGGCCGGAAAAGTGGGTTGCTCAAGTTGCCACAAGGCACAATCTAGCGCATTGCGCGCCGCACCGGGTGGCAAAAGGTGCATTAACGTCGTACGGTCAAAATCAGTACCTTGCAGTGATTCGATTTGCGCAATCACGCTGTCAAAGTTTTCACCGTATCGACCTGTTGGCGAACATTCCCCAATGCCTGTCTTGCCATCTTTTTCGACCGTGATTTGCAACACTTCCGCTTCCGTTCGTGAACCACGTGAAATCGTAAAGGCGCGCTTTAACTGGTAGGCGACAACATTTGCAGTAATGTTCATGCATTTTCCTCAAACACGCTGATGAGGTTATCAACAATGTTTTCCACGCCGAATCTCACCGGATCTGTCGCGGGCAGATTAAATTCTTCTGTCACTTCTTTAAGGTAGCTGATCGCGTCTTCTTCGCTCAGTGATGATGTATTGATGGCGATGCCCACAAAGCGAAGGTTTGGATTGGTCAAAGGGCCCAAACGCATTGCTAGCGACATTATGTCTTCCATTTTCGGCATAGGCACATGGGGCATGTGGCGGATGTGCTCTCGGTTAACTTCATGACAAAGCACCAACGCATCCGGCTGTGCGCCATGTAACAAGCCCATGGTTACGCCAGAGAATGCGGGGTTTAGCAACGAACCTTGCCCTTCAATCAACTGCCAATGTTCAGGGGCACAATCCGGAGAAATGGATTCCACAGCACCAGCAATGAAATCAGAAATCACAGCGTCAACGGCGATACCGCTGCCTTCAATCAAAATACCGGTTTGGCCTGTTGCGCAGAACGAGGTAGACAGATCGCGGGCTTTCATGGCTTTTTCAAGCGCAAGGGTGGTAAACATTTTGCCGACAGAGCAATCGGTGCCGATGGTCAACAGGCGCTTTCCTGAGCGCTTAACACCGGAGCCAACATCGAGCTTCTGTTTTGAATGACGTAAATCGAACAGTTCAACACCGGCTTTTTGTGCCGCATCGACAATCGCAGGGACATCGGTTAAGCGCTGGTGCAAACCCGACGCCACATGCATGCCTTTTTCAATGGCCGAGACAATCAAAGGGATCCAGCTTTCTGCCAGTACGCCACCTGCATTGGCTGTGCCGAGTACAAAGGTTTTCGCGCCATGCGCTATGGCTGTGTCGATGTCCATGTCAGGCAGGCCAAGTGACGGCACATCTTCATTGAGGCGCATTTGGCCGATGCATTTCTCAGGACGCCAGTAGTGAATGCCGCGCGCCGTTTTAATGGCCAATGGATCCTTGTTGTCGCCAAGCATAAGCATGTAGGGGGCTGGAATGTTCATAGGTCTCCTTTCTACCTCAATCTTTAACGTCGTCGATGTGGCAATGCGCGATGGCGCAGTGGGGTCACGATCAACGATGTGAATGTCCATAATTCAACGTGATGTACTCACTATAGGGTTCAATTGGCTTGGTGATAAATGCCGTTTTCGATACGGTGATGCATAATCGGTATGGAAAGTGACCAATAACGTGATCATTCCCAAGTTTGTACCCTGATGAAATGCAACTTTATCGATATACTGACGTTGTTCGAAGCGCTCGGAGGGCCTCAGAGCGTCCACTTCATCGTTAAATTCCTGTGAAATAGAACGACTATTCCTACAATAATTTGCCTTGAATTGAACACTCTGACATCGAGCATCTTCAGGTTGTTTGGGTATATACAAGGACAAGTGGCAATGAACCTAGAGACAAAATGGCTGGAAGATTTTCTCGAGTTGGCGGAAACGCGAAACTTTTCTGCGGCTGCAGTGCGTCGAAATGTCACTCAACCCGCGTTCAGTCGTCGCATTCGCATGTTGGAACGCAGCGTGGGCGCGGAGCTTGTTGATCGCGGTCAGACGCCGATTGCCTTGACCGAAAGTGGGCGCGTCTTCCGCGTAACAGCGCGAACCTTGATGAACCAGATTGCGGAGAGCGTTGGTCAAATTTCGGCGCTGAATAATTCGGACGGACGGATCGTGCGCTTGGCGTCTGCCCATTCTTTAGCGCTGAATCTGACGCTGGCAATTCAAACCCAGCTATCGAACCAAGCTGACATGCCTATGCTGAGTGTGGAAGCCATGAATGTTGATGAAGCCGTTGATGCGCTCAAAGAGGGCGAGTGCGACATCTTGTTCGCTTTTGATAATGAACACATGAAGCTTCCTCCCTTCGAACATATCCCGGTTGGCGTAGCTGAACTGCTTCCTGTTTGCAGTAAGCATGACGATGGAACACCGCGCTTTTCCCTCACGCGACGATCTGTGCTCTCCAATGACGAGGATGTGCCTCCAACGCCTTGGCTGGCCTACAGCCCAACGTCTTACATGGGGCGACAAACAGAATCAGTGCGACACGAAGTGATCGTCGAGCCTGTTTTCCTGTCGTCTATGGTCGACATGCTTAAAGCGCAAGCATTGTTGGGAAATGGTGTCGCGTGGTTACCTGATTTTTCTGTGCAAAAAGAAATAGAAGAAGGGGCCTTGGTGGTGATTGGCGAACCCTACTTGATCCGCAATGTTGCTTACTTTGCGTACCGCTATCAGGCGAGGCTGCATCCCTCGGGTGAAAAAGTATGGAAGGCATTAAAAAGTTTATCGAATACAGAGGCGTAACTTTCTAATGTAACTCATGTGCTTAACGCGAAGTGGAAAAGAAAGTCAGTGCGGATTACAAATTCTCATAAAGGAAACTGCTATATTTTTTGAACGTGCTGCCGATACATACCGTGTCGATAGATAGCCATCCTTAATCGCTCTTCGACACCACGTTTTCCTTTTCCGATTTGTTTGACGCTGGGGGTGTCATGCTAGTGAAAGAACCCATCCCGAATTTCGTCAAAGCCATGGGGCATCGCGTCGTTGCGTACATTTTGAACGTGACCGAATCTGAAGCGCGTCAGGTTCTGCAGAATCAATATCGCTTGTCTGCAAAGCAGCAAGATACCTTTGTTTCCTACATTCAATTGTGCCGCCAAATGCGTGCCGTTGCTTTGTCACAGGGTGATATTGAGCAATCCTTCTTTCATCGAATTCCACATGTGTTGCAGAACGGCAAACACATATTTTCTGTTTGGCGAAACCAGAATGATGGCTTTCAGCCGAGCGTCAGCATCAATGATCCACTGGCTAAGAGCTTGGCGGCCGTGGCCACTGAGCTGTACCCGTTGTTTCTTGTCAAAGCGGGAACAAAACCGCACCTTTTCTATCGTGCATCGGGTTATCTGAGTGCTGCGATTGCTCAGTTACCGGGTCACAAAGCACTGTATCGTCACATCCTTGAAGATCTCTCTTTCGAGCGCGTGTTTGAAACCATCAGCAATGAACCGAGTGAAACGCTGGGGCACTATGTCGATTCCAAAGGGAAGCGTGGTGTGATCACGCTTTCCTCGCTGCCGTCTGCCATTTTGATCAACAGCTATGATTTGATGCGCATTCGTGGGCCCATGTCAGACAGCATTTTTGTCGAAACCGTGCTTGAAATGCTAGAGATTGCCCGCAGTGTTGCCGACGGCGAGGTGGCACAAATCCCGCTATTCGTTGGATTCAGAAATGCGGCGCTGGTGGATTTGGATGAACTCGATACCAAGTGGGGGACAATCCGCCGCTATACACCGTCGATCGCCGAATACACGCTGCATTTGCCAAGTCTGATGGCGAAGCGCAAAGACAGTGGCTTCATGCTCGAATCTGGTTATGCCTACGCCATTAACAGCGGTGATCTGCTTGAAGATGATGATTGGCCAGATGATGTGCTTGAAGCGGATAATGAGAAGGTCTCGACCGAACTCAATATCACCTTGTGTTTGGCCATGTGTTTTCTGAACGATTCACCGCCGTTTGTTGCGCCTGAATGGGTGTGGCATGTAGATCCTTTCTCTCTGGAAGGAGCGAAGGAAAATGTCGATACCGTGAAAGAAGCGGACGAGCCGGTTCAAATCACAACGCGCGTATTGGACGACGTTGAAAACTGGAGCCTGTTGCTTGAAGACACCGATTCGACAGGGATCCGCTTGGCGTTTAGCCGTCTTTTTAGTGCCGCTCGCCAGCCTTCACGTCTTGATGGATTGCTTGATGCCATGGTCGCGCTACGCAATATTTTTGGTGCAGGCAGCAATGCCGACGACGTGCCAAAAGCGGTTGAGGCCTTAGTGTCAGGTGATGCCGATGAAGCCGCGCAGCTTGCGCATGAATTGGCTGATGATTGGAATCAAATACTACAAGGCGATGCTTGGTGGGATGCGGAAGAAATTCGTGAGAAAACCATGTTGTGTATTTCTTTGTGCCTCACCTGTTTGCACCATCTGTATTTGAAGATGCCAACACTGGTAAGCGACCCCGATAGATTGGCGAAAATTGTCAGCAAAACCAAGGGTGATATTGCCTGTTAGAATCGGGAACACTTCAATAGTCTTTGGGTTATGCATCACGTATTTTGACCACTTTTTTGACCGATCATTTCCTCTCTTATGTTCTAATTAGCGTTAATACCTAAACAAACTAACGATGCGTGCTGGTTGCAGCGGGATTAGATTGCTGAGTATTGATGTTCAAGGACTAAAAACAGAACAATAAGAGGGGCAAGTGTGAGCGTTAAAATTAATCAAATTAATGTCTATCCCGTAAAATCCATTGCTGGCACATCGCTCAGCAATGCTTGGGTTGAAAAAGTAGGGTTGAGCTTCGATAGACGCTTTATGGTGGCTGACAGCACGGGCAAATTTATTACTGGCAGAACACATCCCATTCTTTCGCAAGTCACGGCATCGCTCCAAGCCAACGGCATCACGCTCACACATCCCACCATGTCGCCGTTAGTCCTCAAATACGCGCAATTTTCTCTGACTGAAGTTAACACCAACGTTTTCAAAGATGAGTTTGCAGGTTATGCGACAACCGCCACAGCTAACGCGTGGTTTAGCCATTTGCTGAGTGGGCAGATGCAATTGTTGTTCACGGGCGAAACATCGTCGCCACGTTTTGGTAAAAAAGCCAATGTGAACGTGAGCTTTGCAGATGGTTTCCCACTGTTGCTCATTTCAGAAGCATCGTTGGCAGCGTTGAATGCGCGCTCGCCTGATCTTCATTCTATGGATCAGTTCCGTACCAACTTGGTTGCTGCGGGCTGTGACGCTTTTGAAGAAGATCGTTGGGCGAAAATTCGCATAGGCACGGTGGAGTTCAGTGTGGATTGTCCGTGCAGCCGCTGCGTGTTCACGACCTTGGATCTCGATAACGGCCGTTTCCGAGCTAATGGCGAACCGATCACCACATTGTCGAAGTTTCGTACTGACAGAGACGGCAATGTTAACTTCGGCATGAACTTGATTGCTTTGAATGAAGGCATGATCCAAGCGGGTGACGACATCGAGGTGTTGGCGTACCGTGACGTCGAAGAGTACGAAGACCTTACCACGCCCAAATTAGAACTTGTGTGCACGGAAACAGAAGCCGTTTCTCGCGATTTCCAAACCTTTTGGTTTGAGCGTACAGAAGGTTTGCTGCCAACATACAAAGCAGGACAACATCTACCTATCGAGCTCGATATCGACGGCAAACGCATCCAGCGCCGTTACACGTTGTCATCGTCACCAACGCGTCCTGAGCGCTTATCCATTTCGGTTAAGCGTGTAGAGGATGGCTTAGTATCGAATTGGCTGCATGATAATGTCATCTCGGGCAGTCGTATCGTTGCTCAACAGCCTGATGGGCAATTCCACCTCAGCGAAGACGCTGATAAACGCAGTGCGTTACTGCTTCTTTCTGGCGGCAGTGGCGTGACGCCCATGATGTCCATGCTAAGAGCGCTTGCGGATACGAATGAAATCGAAGACGTTGTGTTCTTGCATCAATGCAGCACTGAAGCTGACATTCCTTTTGCTGACGAACTCAATACCCTCGCGGAGCAGCATAAAGGGCTCACGGTGATGACCTTGCTCAGCCAACCTTCAGAGCAATGGTCTGGCATGACGGGCAGATTGGATCAAACCCACTTGGCGCTTGTGCCGAAACTGGCGCAGCGAGAAGTGTTTGTGTGTGGCCCGCAAGGCTTTATGGAATCTGCCATGAACCTGCTTGATGTCTTGGGTGTGCCTGAGCCACAACGTCACCAAGAGTTCTTTGGTGCGCCTGCTGGCGCAAACGAGGATGTCGCAGCGGAGGTGAACATTACCATCGAAGGCGAATTCATTCGTGGTGATAATCAGCGTCCTATTTTGGTTCAAGCTGAAGAAGCGGGTATTCCGCTGGAATACAGTTGTCGTGCGGGTGTGTGTGGTTGTTGCAAGATGCGCTTGTTGGATGGCGATGTCGACCAGCCTGATATGCCCGCGCTCTATCCAGGTGAAAAAGAAGAAGGCTTGGTGTTGACGTGTTGTTGTGTACCTAAAGGTGACGTGACGTTGGCAAATATCTAAGGCCAACAGATCTTAAGCAAGACGCCGAAAAATAACGTTTTTTTTCGATAAGCTAACATTTAAGGCTGCCGCATGAGGTATCATTGCGGCAGCTTTTTTATGGGATGAATATGAATGACGAGCGTCAAAACAAAGAACGCAGCGCTACTATTGCTCGGTGCTGCCGCTGGTGGGTTGCTTGCTAGTGCTGTGTGGTTTGATCAGGTGGTTGAATTAGAAAAACAATATGCCGCGTTGAGTAATGATCACACCACACTGTCGAAAGGCATTGAGGCGAAAGATCTAGCGTTGTCTGTGAGCGCATCTCAACACGAGAAAACACAAAGCAACGTTGAAAAGCTGGTTGTTCAGCTGCAGGAAAAAGACAAAGAATTGGCAGAGCTCGAACACAAGATTGCGATGAAAAGCCGTCAGTCTCAATCTCAAAATAGCGAGCAAACGAAAAAGCTGCTGGAAAGTGAAAAAGCGCTGGAAGCCCTGCGCACACGTCTTCAAAACACGGATCGTCTGTATGCTGAACGATTTCGTTTGACGAAAGCCGTGAGTGAATTGAATGAGAACATTCTGAAAGCGAGCCACAAGGCAGAAGCAAGTCAGAAAGCGTGTGATGAATTTAAGAAAGGCAATTCGTGGAATCGCGTTTCACAAGATGACTGCGATACCTACGCCAAAATGAAGAAAGCGGCTGATGACATGATCGAAGAATTCGATGTGATCAGCAGTCAACTGGACAGTGTAAATCGCCAACTTTCTGCGTTTGGCAATTTACCCTTAGTGAGTAAAGAGTCTTCGGAAGAAGAGACCGAAAAAGCGGGCGCTAAGCGGGTGATTTCGAGCTGAAAACTTGGATATGATTTGCGCATATTCAAGTAAATGCATTTGGCTTGGCGATAAACCGCGCAACTCGCACTATGCTTATGAATAAGCGGCGTACTTGTAAGACAGATGCATGATAAATGCGTTATATTTCGCAGGTTTGTTTCTGAATTTTCATAAGATGCATTCAGCATCGACAATAATCGGATAGTGGGAGTAAACACGTTGACGACCCGAATATTGATCACTGATGACTCTGCATTAGCGCGAAAGCAACTTGCGCGTTCTCTTCCTGAACACCTGAATGCTGATGTTACCTTTGCTGAGAATGGCAAAATTGCTATCGAAGCACTGCAATCCCAACCTTTTGATTTGATGTTCCTTGATCTCACGATGCCAGAAATGGACGGATTCCAAACCTTGGAAGCCATGCGTGACCAAAACATTAATGTGCCTGTTTTTGTGGTGTCAGGAGATATTCAGCCAAAAGCGCAACAGCGTGTGTTAGCGCTAGGTGCGCAAGCCTTTGTTAAAAAGCCCGTTTCTCAAGCTGAATTGATTGAGATGCTCGAACCGTATAAAGACGCCGAAAGGGTTCAATCTGTTCCGCAACCTGCAGCGCCTGTTCAAGCTAAATCTGCGCCCGCGAGTGTGAAAGTGGGACGCCGTGAAATGTACATGGAAGTGGTGAATGTGGCGATGGGGCGTGCTGCCGATTCGCTTGCACGCTATTTTGACGTATTCGTTCATATGCCGTTACCGCAAGTGAACGTGTTTGAGGTGAGTGAGCTCGACATGACCATTCGCCACCTTGCGGCAAACGACAATATGTCGGGCATCTGTCAAGGCTTCAGCGGCGAAGGGCTAGCAGGCGAAGCACTGATGTTGATCTCTGATTCTTCAATGAAGGATCTGCTCGGGATTTTGGATTACCCCGACGACGGTTCCATCGACAACGATCTCGAAGTGCTCGTGGATGTCAGCAATGTGCTTATTAGTGCATTCCTAGCCGGCATTGGCGAACAAGCAGGGCTGGTGTTTGCACAAAGCTATCCTGTCATTCTTGGCCAACACATGGATGTCGACAGCTTGGTCGATAACATGCGTGGCACATGGAAGCGCACAGTGACAATAGAAGTGAGTTACGCCATCGATGACACCAACATTAAGTGTGATTTGTTGTTGTTGCTGGTGGACGAATCCTTGCCATTGCTTGACGCGAAATTGGCTTACTTGATGGACGATGAGGATTAACCATGATTGACTCGCCAGAATTTGAACAGTTCAACTGGATGGTCGATATGGTGCAAAATATCGACATGGGGTTGATCGTTGTAGACCGCGATTTCACGGTACACATGTGGAACGGGTTCATGGTTCATCACACAGGAAAGCACCCCAACAAAGTGCAGGGGAAATCGCTGTTTGACGTATTTCCTGAAATTTCTGAAGCGTGGTTCCGCGCAAAATGCAGGCCTGTCTTTGAGCTGAAATGCCGCAGCTTTGTGCTGTGGAAGCAGCGTCCTTACCTGTTTCGCTGCCGCAATGTGCGTCCAATTACAGGACGAGCGAAGTTCATGTACCAGAATGTCACGCTGAACCCAATGGTTAACCTGCGGGGCGAAGTACAACACATGTTTATCTCAGTGGCGGATGTGACTGGCGAAGCGTTGGCGCACGATTAAGCGTGGCTAACACGCGTCTTCTATATTGCGTGTTTGGTGACCAAATAAAAGCAAAAAGCCGATCTCAATAAGATCGGCTTTTTGCTTTCTATTTGCCTGAGGCACGATGTTAGAACTTAAACATTCGGGCGGCCACAGTTTGGGGCTTTTCGGTTCGTGGCGGGTAATGCGTCAATGGCAGCTTGAAGGTCATCAATACGGGTGTCATGGGAAGGGTGCGTAGAAAGAATCTCTGGTGGTGAGCCTTTCGATGCGGTGGCCATGTTTCTCCAAAGCTGAACGCTTTGGTTTGGATCGAACCCGGCTTCATTCATTAACTGCACGCCGATCAAATCAGATTCAGACTCGTGCGCTCGGCTAAACGGCAGCAGAACCCCGACATTAACGCCAAGGCCAAGCCCTTGCATGATCAAGTCTGAATTCGCCGTACCGCTTGCTCCTAGCGCAATGCTGGTAATTTGCAGTGCGCCATTCGCTGCCATCGAACTA
Organism: Enterovibrio baiacu; assembly: GCF_004120195.1. GTDB lineage: Bacteria > Pseudomonadota > Gammaproteobacteria > Enterobacterales > Vibrionaceae > Enterovibrio > Enterovibrio baiacui. The sequence goes on from NZ_SCHN01000015.1 coordinate 103,317, forward strand.
GAAACACGCTCACTGCCGTGGTTAGCCATGACATGGCCAATTTCGTGCCCAATTACAGACGCCAATTGATCTTGTGTCCTTGCGACTTTTAGCAACCCTGTGTAAACGCCAATCTTGCCGCCCGGAAGTGCGAATGCGTTTACTTGCGGGCTATCAAAAACGACCACTTCCCACTTTTCAAAATCCGGTTGCGGCGGAGTGACTTTCAAAATGGCATCGGTAACACACTGCACATATTGGTTTGTTTTCGCGTCTTTGCTGATTTTCTCGTTAGATTTCAGCTCGGAGAACGAAGACGCACCCAGCTGCGCCATTTCAGCGCCCGAGACGAGAATGAACTGGTTTCTCCCCGTCGGAGACGTGGAGCAGCTCACGATTAATGCAAGCAATGCGGTGGCTACCGTTGTTTTTAACGCCTTGAATTTCATCTTTCCATTCCCTTGTTTCGCCTTGGGTACATTCTAATCACTCTGCTTATCGGGGCAAGCGGCATGAGCCGCAGAAAGCAGGTCGAACAGATTTCATTTTACGTTTTATTACGACTGAGTTTTTTCTGTTTTTAACGTCTCAAATACCTACAAACCATAGCCGTATCCTTGAGAACGGCGGATAATGCCAACGATAATGATGCAAATAAATCTATCAGGAGCTCGATTTGTCTATTTGGAAAAAAGCCATTTCTCTCGACGGTCTTAACGCTACGTCTAAAAACACCTTGGTTGAGCACCTTGGTATTCAATACACCCATTTTGACGACAACAGCTTAACGGGCACCATGCCTGTCGATTCACGTACACATCAACCTCTGGGAATGTTGCATGGTGGTGCTTCTGTGGTGCTTGCGGAAACGCTGGGTTCGCTCGCAGCCAATATGTGCGTGGAAGAAAATAAGTACTGTGTCGGTCTAGATATCAATGCGAACCATATTCGTGCAATGCGTTCGGGTTTCGTCACGGGTATCGCGACGCCGACTCACTTGGGTGCAACGACGCAGGTTTGGCAAATCGAAATCAGTGATGAACGTGGTCGCCTTGTGTGCACAAGTCGCTTGACCATGGCTGTTCTGCAACACAAAGGGAAATAAGCGTGGTTATTTCAATCCCTGGTGGAAAGGTCGTGGCGACCATGCACGAGATTATGGTAAAGCTCCAAGAGAACCAAATGACGCTGCAGGCGCATACGGATGACATCAGCCTATTGGGTGCGCCATGTATGTTGATCGCCAATGGCGGCACGGTGAATTGGAGTCTTTCGCTGGGTTCAAAAGAGAACATGCAAGCAGTGAGTGATGCCACAGGCATTGCGATTAAAGGCTGATGCAATCCTTGTTTCTTGAACCCGTGAGTATGTAGAAATACAACTATCCATCTAGCGTTTACGTATTTTCGTGGGTTCAAGGAGAGAAAATGACCATATTCAAAACATGCGCAGCGGCTTTATTGCTAAGTTGGTCGCCATTTTTACTGGCAGGAAAAGCGGATGTTATTGATGCAACGCTTTCGCCGTCGGGTGATAGCTACCGTGTTTCTGCAACGGTAAAACATGCTGATGAAGGCTGGGATCATTACGCCGATGCATGGCGCATTGTCACCGCCGACGGCACCGTGCTTGGCACGCGTGAATTGGCGCATCCCCATGTTAACGAGCAACCCTTCACGCGCAGTCTCTCCGGGGTTGTTATCCCTCGTGGGATTGATGAAGTGTATATCGAAGCAAGAGACAGCGTGCATGGTTGGGGTGGTAAGCGAGTTACCTTGTCCGTCAAATAATGACGGTGTCAGTATGAAGGTATTGGTAAAGAGCGATTAAGCGATGTTGAACCATGTTGAATGTCATCAAGCTTACTATCGAGATATTTAGAAAGACTTCAGCCCCAATAAAAAAGCCACCGAACTCGGTGGCTTTGTCTATTTTCAGCCTAAGCGAACGTCATTCGACATTTACTCAATATTCGACATTCACTTCATAGCTCGTGAATTTACGAACGTTAATGACGCCAGTATCAAAGATCAGGTATTGCCCTTTGATACCTTCAAGTACGCCAGATACCACGGGTTCTTTATCAAAATTGTGGGAGACGATTTTGGTTGGATACTGAGTGACAGGGTAACTAATATTCACGATGTCATGGAAGATTGGCTCAATGGCATCGAAACCATATTGAATGCGAAGGCTATACAGCTTGGCATCGATCAATGGGAGCAAGCGTCTCGCTTCCGCTTTCAAATCCAACGGTTCGTTGTCGCCTTTGAGTAGGGCGCGCCAATTGGTTTTGTCTGCCACAAACTCTGCAAGGGCGATTTCTACCAATCCTGACAGATGGCGATTCTTCACCTTAATAATAGGAAGTGCTTGCGTCGCACCCTGATCGATCCAGCGTGTCGGTATTTGGCTCGCGCGGGTGATGCCGACTTTTAGCCCAGAGGTGTTAGACAGATAAACGATGTGGTCTGTCATACAGAACTGCTCACCCCATTCTGGCTCTCGGCATGTGCCTTCTGCGAAGTGACAGGTTTCAGGCTTCATAATGCACATGTCGCACCGCGCAAGTTTCCTCATGCAGGTGAAACAATGCCCTTGGCTAAAACTCTTATTGGTTTTGTTGCCGCAAGCATCGCAATAGATATTGCCTGTGTGCGTCAGGGTGAGTGATTTACCGATAAGGGGTGTTAACTCAACCTGATTTTCGCCGACGAGAAGGGTGTAGCGCACAGTGTCTTCAAGTGCGCTTTTCATTTTGCTCAAAGTACCAGTAATCATGGTTTTATTATTGTTGTCCTTTACGTGGGAGCAGTTTACCAGAAACGGTTGAAAATTTTAGGTTAACAAAACAGCAAACGACATCATTGAGACGTTGGAAGAAAATGATGTTGGAAAAAAATTGAAGAGGTCAGCGTTATGCCAGGGAGCGATGAGGGAGAAGTTCAGTGCGAAGAAAGGGGCAATAAAAAACCGATGAAACGTGCGCACATTTCACCGGTCTAGAAATTCATGTGTTTGAGTGCCGCGTTAACGCTGAGATTTAGCGCTTCACAATGCCGCTGTTTAAGTCGACATACAGAGAGAGCGACACAATCAGCACATTTTTTTCAATATCTTCATTAATATCGTCGATCACAAACAAGTCAGCATCGGAGTCCGCCGTGTTGTTTTCGGCGAGTTGAATGATGTCTTGTTGGATATCACCATAAACCGTCAGTTCTTCGACTTTTTCATAGTGTCCGTAATCCAGTAACGCAGCAGGAGCAAGTTCGGGTTTCGCCATCGCAGAAGTAGAGGCGACAAGGGTGGCGGCAAGCAGGGGCAAAGTAAAAAAACGCATTTGGATGGTCCATCATTCTTAGTATTGGCAAAATTTTGCCATACCAAATTTTCTATATGTCAGTGGTGAGTCAGAATCGTTTTATTTTGCGGTAAAAAAAGTGACTTTTATGGAACAGCACTGAAATGTTTGGGGTAACTCACATTTCTACAAGGATCGGGCAATGATCCGAGAGTCTGTAGGTCGCGACAGCATGGTAGGAGTACTGATACTGCTTCGTTTTAGGCGGGTTTTCTACCGTAATAGCCCCTGGGCTGGCAATGATGTGGTCGATCAGTTTTCTATAAACAACATGCTCCCAACGCTTGGTCCGATAGTTATATTTACGGGCTTTACACTTGCTTTGCGTATTCTGTGTCAGATTTACGACGTTCTCTTCGCCCACTTCTTTGATGAGCGCCTTCCACACCCATTCGTTTTTCTCATTTAAGTAGTGGTTAAAATCACCCGCAATCACAAACTCTTCGTTCAACTTTGTGCGTGTGTTAATCCAAACGGAAAGGGCTTCGATTTGACGATCGAGTTTCTTACAGCTGTTGTTACGGCGGACGGGGGTTTCAAAGCAGCCTGATTTTAGGTGAATGGAGAGCAAATGCAGTGGCGGTTCGCCTTCACGTTCTACTTCTATGTATGCGCCGTAGCGTAAATCACCGTCAGAAAGGAAGGTAGGAAGACCAAGCGGCTTGTAGTCCGGGTGATCAATCACAGAGATGCCTTTTCTGACGGCCCAACCTGTGAATTGACCACTGCCGCGGCTGCGCTTAAATCGCGCTTTTCTGTCCGAGAAATAGATATTGTACTCGTTGATATCCAGTACTTTCGCCAGCACGTCGACAGAATCAACTTCTTGGAACGCAATGAGATCGGCATTTATCACGGAAGACACGGTTTTCAACATCAAGTAATCGTCTTTAGTGCGCTTACTTTGAATCATGTCGTTCTTGTCGGAAAGCCATTCCATATTCCATGTGGCGATAGAGAGTGAGGCGTGGGCAGGGCGCATGAAAAAGAGTGATAACAGGGCGAAAGCGAGTACGACCATGTATCGCGATTTAGGTGCGTTTATAGCTTGCCAAGAACAGGCAATAGCAGACGGGAAGATGCCGTTGCTTAAACAGCTTCTTTCGGTGTGACTAAAACGCATAAAAGTCGTGTTTCTCTATTTATTATCTTCTTCATTCCGATGAGAGCAAACCACAGCTTCTCAATTGCTTTGACCCTGAACAACCTCGTCGAACCTAGCGCTTGATTCTGTATCCGGCGTCTTTAGGTTACTTGGGGTCATGGGGCGATAGTAGTGCATACAGTATACGATGTTTTTTCAATCTGACATTTTTGCGCTGTACGTTGTACTTTTTTACAGGCTTTTCTCAAATATTGAAGCTTATCCGCACTAATCGAATAGATAAAAAACGCATCCTATTTGGCTATGATCTAAATCAATGTATTTGTCCCTACGTGATCGTCTAATGCACCACATATTGTAGCTGTCACTATCAACTTGCCCATATTTGGTATTTGTTGACGGGTTGGACACTAACGTGATAAGCACCATGTTCCCGCAAAAATAGCAGAAAAAATGCTGTTAATTGCCGGCATTTTGTGTGTATCGCATGACAACCTCAGTGACTGAGTGATTTAGGTACGTAAATGCCGCGCCTTTCCTTAATCAGGCGGGCATTGCCGTTTTCTCTTTTCAGTTACAGGGTGTATTAGGACTATTCGTTGAGGAGTTTTTTGTGAAACCTGTTGTCATCAAACGTGATGGATGTCGTGTGCCATTCCAACGTCAACGCATTGAAGATGCGGTCATTAGTGCTGCACATAATATCGAAGACATGGATCGCGCCTATGCAGCGGCTGTTGCAGACGGCGTTCTGGCGCAATTTATGCGTGTAGACGAAGTTGATATCCATCAGATCCAAGATGCAGTCGAAAACCATTTGATGGCAGGTCCACATAAAGCGGTCGCGCGTGCATACATTGAATACCGTCATGATCGTGACAGCATTCGCGAGCGCAAAAGTCGCCTAAACCATGAAATCCGTGGTTTGGTTGAGCAGACTAACTCAGACATCCTCAATGAAAACGCGAACAAAGACAGCAAAGTTATCCCAACACAGCGTGATTTGTTGGCGGGTATCGTGGCGAAACACTACGCCACCCAATACATGTTACCAAAATCGGTTGTTCGCGCGCACGAGCAAGGCGATATCCACTATCACGATTTGGACTATGCCCCGTTCTTCCCAATGTTTAACTGCATGCTGATCGACCTTGAAGGCATGTTGACCAAAGGGTTCAAGATGGGTAATGCGGAAATTGATCAACCTAAATCAATTTCAACGGCAACGGCGGTTACCGCACAAATCATCGCACAAGTGGCGAGCCACATTTATGGCGGCACAACGATCAACCGCATCGACGAAACCCTCGCACCGTATGTAGAAATCAGTTACGAAAAACACCTTGCTGTTGCGCGTGAGTGGAACATTGCTGATGCAGAAAGCTATGCAGAATCACGCACTGAGAAAGAGTGTTACGACGCGTTCCAATCGCTCGAATATGAAGTAAACACCCTGCATACCGCAAACGGACAAACGCCGTTTGTTACATTTGGTTTTGGTTTGGGAGAATCATGGGCAGCGCGCATGATCCAGTCTTCGATTCTGAAAAATCGCATCGCGGGATTGGGCAAAAATCGCAAGACCGCAGTATTCCCGAAATTGGTCTTCAGCGTAAAAGCGGGCTTGAACCTGAAAGACGGTGAGCCGAACTACGACATCAAGAAATTGGCATTGGAATGTGCGTCTAAGCGCATGTATCCAGACATCTTGAATTACGATCGCGTGGTGGAAGTAACGGGGTCATTCAAAACCCCAATGGGTTGCCGTAGCTTCTTGTCAGCGTATGAGGAAAATGGCGAGCTGATCCACGAGGGACGTAACAACCTTGGTGTGATCAGCCTGAACTTGCCGCGCATTGCTATTCGTGCAAATGGCTGTGAGAAAACCTTCTACAAACTGCTGGATGAAGTGATGGCGGTTGCGCGTGAAGGTTTGGATTCACGCATTGCTCGCTTAGATGGTGTGAAGGCGCGTGTTGCACCGATCCTTTATATGGAAGGCGCGTGTGGCGTTCGCTTGAATGCGGATGACAACATCAGCGAGATTTTCAAAAATGGCCGTTCTTCGATTTCAATGGGCTACATCGGCCTGCATGAAACCATGAACGCGCTGTATGGCACTGAGCAGCATGTGTACGATTCACCAGAATTGCGCGAGAAAGCCATTGCCATTATTCAGCACATGAAAGCCGCGACAGATCGCTGGAAAGACGAAACCGGCTATGGGTTCAGCCTTTACAGCACGCCGAGTGAAAACTTGTGCAGCCGTTTCTGCAAAATCGACACAAAAGAATTTGGTTTGGTTGATGGTGTCACGGACAAAGGTTACTACACCAACAGCTTCCACCTCGATGTAGAGAAAAGCGTTAACCCGTACGACAAGATCGACTTTGAAATGCCTTATCCGCCAATCGCGAACGGTGGTTTCATTTGTTACGGTGAATACCCGAATATTCAGCACAACGTTGAAGCACTCGAAAACGTGTGGGATTACAGCTACGAGCGTGTGCCTTACTACGGCACTAACACACCGATTGATGAATGTTACGAATGTGGCTTCATGGGTGAGTTTGAATGTTCGAGCAAAGGTTTTGTCTGCCCGAGTTGTGGCAACCACGACTCAACCAAAGTATCTGTAACACGCCGTGTTTGTGGTTACCTTGGTAGCCCAGATGCACGTCCGTTTAACGACGGCAAGCAAGAAGAAGTAAAACGTCGCGTTAAACACATGTAAGGCTGAGTCATGAACTTCCATCAATATTATCCGGTTGACGTCGTCAACGGCGAAGGAACGCGTTGTACCTTGTTTGTTGCAGGGTGTGAGCACCAATGTCGAGGCTGCTATAACCAATCTACTTGGTCGCTGAATTCAGGGCAGGTATTTGATAAGCAAATGGAAGATCGTGTGATTGCTGACTTGAATGATACACGTATCAAACGCAGAGGATTGTCGCTCAGTGGCGGCGATCCCCTTCATCCTGCCAATGTGCCAGCGGTACTTGCGTTGGTGAAGCGTGTGCGTGCTGAATGTGAAGGCAAAGACATCTGGTTATGGTCTGGGTATGAGCTTGCGAATTTAACGCAAGAACAGCAGGCTGTGATTGATCTCGTTGACGTGATGATAGACGGCAAATATGAAAAAGAATTGGCGAGTCCGTCGTTACCTTGGCGTGGCAGTGCTAACCAAGTGATTCATCGTTTGACACTCGTCTAACAATTCTTATTGATACATATCATAAGCTTAATGCCGCTCACTCAGCGGCATTTTTTATGCCAGCCGAATAAGGTCAACAGACCTTAGTCATCGAGTTTGATATTATATACTGTTGAACATTCACTCGATTCAGCATTGTCTTCGCACTAAGGACACCGAATGAAACGACATAACCTGCAACGAAGCAGAATGGCGCTGTGCAAGTTTGCCTTCTTCTCTTTGCTTGCCTTGGCTTTCGCTAGCCCCTTTTCTGTTTCGCACGCCGCGACCGACTCTCCGGTTTATGAACATGCATCTGACGGCAAATTGTTGCTCGGAGAAAAAGAATGGGTGAAAGTTGACACCATTGGCGTGGTTGCCAAAGCGCGTGTAGATACGGGCGCAACAACCTCGTCAATCAGCGCCGTCGACATCAAACCCTTCGAACGCGATGGGAAGAAATGGGTTAAATTTCGCTTGGCGCATGACAACAAAGAAAGTGATGTGCTGGAATCTCGCGTTGTCCGCACTGTGCGCATCATTCAATCGAGCGCGGAAGGGTATGATCGTCGCTACGTTGTCGCATTACCAATCACCATTGGGGACGTGACAGAGAAGACGGAGTTCACCTTGCGTGACAGACATCATCTCAACTTTCCCGTTCTTCTCGGGCGTACCTATTTGAAGGGGACGGCACTTGTCGATGTTAGCCGAAAATTCGTTCAACCCAAACCTAACGCGACGCGGTAAAACCTCACCTGTCGATTAAAATGTCAACACGTCTGTAAACGTGTAAAGCGAGCGCAACGGTAATGATTACCTTTGCGCTTTTTTGATTTGCGCTTCGCGCATGTTCTAGTAATGTAGACGCATCACGTTTTAAATAGCCGTTAAATAAGGAAGTTACCCATGCTAGATCTGCTCACTCCGGCGCAACAAGATCCGATTTTGTCACTCTCCATTGCTTACCGACAAGATACGCGTACGGACAAAATGGATCTTGGGATTGGCGTATACAAGGATAGCCAAGGCAATACCCCGATCATGCAAGCGGTGAAGGTGGCTCAGCAGCAACTTGCCAATGAGCAGACAACGAAGAGTTATGTTGGTCTTGCTGGCAACGAAGCCTTCAATCAGGCAATGACCGATTTGTTGCTCAAAGACACTGACGGTTATCAGCGCTGCGCGACATTGCAAACACCCGGCGCGAGCGGTGCATTGCGCATGCTGGCTGATCTGATGTTCCTTGCGAAACCTGTTACCACGGTTTGGATCAGCGATCCGAGTTACGTCAATCACAAACCTGTCATGGAAGCGGCAGGTCTGACGGTGAAGTTTTATCCATACTTTAATGCTGCGACCAAGCAGGTTGATGCGGATGCCATGCTCGATGCGCTGTCTAAAGCCGGCTCTGATGATGTGGTTCTTCTTCATGGTTGTTGCCACAACCCAACAGGCGCAGACATTCGTCCTGAGCATTGGCAGGCGATCAATGAACTTGCTCAGAAGAACGGTTTCACGCCATTCGTTGATATCGCGTACCAAGGTTTTGGTGCGGGATTAGAAGAAGATGCGCAAGGTTTGCGTTTGCTGGCCGATTCCGTGGAAGAAATGCTGATCGCCACCTCTTGCTCTAAGAACTTCGGTTTGTACCGTGAACGGACAGGTGCCGCCATTGTGATTGGTAAGAATGCGCAGGAAGCCATGAACGCGAAAGGGCGCGTGCTTCAATTGGCGCGTGCAACATACACCATGCCACCTGATCATGGTGCAGCTATTGTAGAAACGATCCTCACCAGCGACGCACTCACACAACAGTGGCGCTCAGAACTCGACGCGATGCGCGGTCGTATTGTGTCTCTACGTGAAACGCTGTGTACGTCTCTGGCTGAGCGTTGTGGTGACAACCGTTTTGATTTCATCAAGCAGCACCAAGGCATGTTCTCTATGCTGGGTTTGTCGCCTGAGCAAATTGGCAAACTGCGTGATGAGTTTGGTATCTATGCGGTGGGTGATAGCCGTATTAATGTCGCGGGTCTGACTGAATCGCGCATTGACTACCTTGCAGACGCATTGGTGAAAGTGTCTTCGTAAAACGCTTTTTACTCTTTGCCTCTTCGTGGTGCTATTGCGTGTTTGAATGCACGCCATATCAATGTAAAAGCCAGCTTCGTGCTGGCTTTTTTGCCTTTGAAGGTTAAAAACAGCGTGTGCCAAAACGAGGTATGTCAGCAAGGGCGGGGATTCTCATCATGCAGTCACGGTCGTTTTACCTGTGCATATATTTTGGTAAAAGATCCCAGTTCTCATTTTTGACCTACAACCCTGACAGTGCGTTGTGACTATATTTCCATATATCCTGTTAAGTAATCCATATGGTCACTATGTCAGCTCGCTCCTGCTGGTTTTCAGCTTCTTTCCTATTTCGATGCGCGCTGGTGGGTGTGTGTTACTGCTCAGTACTGTTTAATATTTCTAATGCGCAATTGACGGCGAATGCAGAGACGCAAGAAACCACATCTGACCATCCATCCAGTAAAGAAGAGCAAGAATCAGCGGTTATTCTCTCTTCCGCCAATGAAGAAAAGGTGCTGACGTATTTAGAAGGCATCGGGCTCATCACCCCTGAAATGAGTGACCAGGAAAAGCAACATATTCTCCAAGACTATCTAAGCCCATCTCACGAGTTTGATCTTAGAAAACACAAGCCTCCGACTGTGAATGTGACGTCTCAATGAAAAGCGCCTAAGGCACCGTGTCATCGTTTCAATACTTTTCATTGAGGTTGGATGTTTGCTGCTGAAACAGCGAAATGCCTATGTTGGCAAGGTGAACAGGCAGCAGTTGCTGTGATCTGTTCATGACAACTCGTTCGAAAAAGAGGACATTCTGGCATATGAACACCGTCAAACACCTCGCACTTGTTGTGGTAGTCAGTGCATCCATGTCATCGGTAAGTGCACATACGCCGTTTGACCTCTCTATCATCAATGAAGAAAAAGTGATCGCCTACTTAAAGCGAACGGGTGTGCTGGCGGACAACGCATCACCAGAGGAGATTCAGAAAGCCCTCGACGCCTATTTGGGCGGTACTCAGCCTTTAGATGATGGCGTGTTTGCCAAGAAGAAATTAGAAAATCGTCAACACATTCTGAAAAGAAAAGCACAGCTAGAAGCGCCAGCTGAAACGACAAAGCGGTTTTCATTTCTACGTTCCGCTCCGACTACGCGTACCGACCGCGTGTTGGCCATTCTGATAGATTTTCCCGATCTGCCTGTCGATAACAATCAGCTCGCGCCGCAACATACCGACATGTTCTATGACAGCTATCCTGCTTCGCATTATCAGGATCTCTTGTTTGGTGATGAATACACAGGGCCAAACGGTGAATCTTTGATCACAATGCGTCAGTACTACGAGCAAGAATCCGGTGGCAGCTACAGCGTTGCGGGGGCGGTGGGGGGCTGGTATCGCGCGCAGCATCCAGCGGCATATTACGGCGCACACACTGATTCCGGTGCAAAAGATGCCAACGCCAGAGCGTTGGTAAAAGAAGCGCTCGATGCGCTGGTTCAAGATGGCACGATTAACCTTGCTGACTATGATAACGAAGACCGGTATGACGTTGATAATGATGGTGACTTTTTTGAACCTGACGGTGTTATCGACCACTTAATGATCTTTCATTCGTCTGTTGGCGAGGAGGCAGGGGGAGGTGCGATCGGACAAGATGCCATTTGGTCGCACCGTTGGAATCTCCCTGCCGTTTATGAGCTAGAAGGCACCGAAAGCGGTTTATCCCATTGGAACGGAAAATACGCCGCTTACGATTACACCATGCAGCCGATTGACGCCGCAGCGGGTGTTGCCGCGCATGAATATGCGCATGATTTGGGCTTGCCTGATGAATATGATACTCAATATTCGGGCGAGGGTGAGCCTGTGTCGTCTTGGTCGATAATGTCTTCTGGATCGTGGGCAGGGAAAATCCCAGGCTCGGAACCTGTTGCGTTCAGTGCGTGGGCGAAAGAGTTTCTATATGCCCAAATGGGTGGGAACTGGCTAGAGGCTGTCACCTATTCCTTGAATGATTTAGCGGGTCAAACGCAAACAGTACGACTTGCTGAAACCGTCGAAAACAACGACGGCACGAACCATGTGCGCATCAACCTACCAAACAAAGAAGTCGTAGAAATTCTGCCTTATGCGGGAGAGTACCAGTATTACTCTGGCAAAGGAGACGATTTGCACAGCAGCATGTCAGTAGAAGTGGCGCTGCCCACCGCAGAAGCCATCTCACTCTCCTTCGATGCGCATTATGACGTGGAACCTGATTACGACTTCGCCCGCGTACTCATCAATGGTGAGCCCATTTCAGGCAATATCACCACGTACGATGATCCGCTAGGTTCCGGCCTAGTACCTGCCGTTCACAGCTATTCCAAAGATCACCCAGATAACGTCAATGGCTGGGTGCCTGCGGTGTTTGATTTGTCAGCGTATTCGGGGCAAACCGTAACACTCACGTTTGAGTACATCACCGATGGGGGCTGGGTTGAACAGGGGTTTTACGCAGACAACATTTTGGTGGTTGCTGACGGAGACACCGTGCTGTCAGACGATGCTGAATCTGACAGCACCTTTGCCTTTAACGGCTACAGCAAGAATGACGGCGTTGGGTATTACGCGCATTACTACATGCTTCAATGGCGAAGCCATACGGGGGTTGATGAAGGGTTAAAGAACCTCCAACGCAGTGGCGACCGCTGGCAGTATGAGCCGGGTTTGGTGGTGTGGTATGCCGACGATTCATACTCTGATAACTGGGTAGGGCAACACCCTGGAAAAGGGTGGCTCGGCGTGGTTGATGCTGACCAGTTTGCTCTTACATGGACAGATCACGGCGAATCGGCATCGACCAAATATCAGATCCGTGATGCCGTCTTTAGCTTGCAAGACCAAGCACCTATTGACGTCAGTTTTGACGACACTGGCACCTTGATTGACGACGCATTGAATGCAAACCCAACGTTTGATGATCGCGGCGATTACTCCAATCCCAAACAGCCTGACGCTGGCCGAATTGTGCCCCAATACGGCCTCAGTATTACTGTGGTAGAGCAAGCGGAAGACAATCACTTTGGCGTTGTCGAAATTACGCTAGATGATGATGCGCCCACGGCGTCATTCAGCGCTGCCATCGAGGGCAATGAAGTGATTTTCATCGATCAATCGAACGACAAAGAAGGGGCCATTGCACAGTGGGCTTGGGATTTTGGCGATGGTTACCGCTCGAGTGAGCAGCATCCCGTTCATGTGTATTCGCAAGGCGGCATCTATTCCGTGTCATTGACGGTGACAGATGCGTTTGGGCAGACAGACACAGACACGCAACGTGTGACGCTAAACGTTGCCCCAGAAGCTGATTTTGATGTGATTCAAGTGGGGAAATGGGCGCTATTTATCTCAGCTTCGACAGATAGCGATGGCGATATCAACAAATACCACTGGAATTTCGGTGATGGGAGGAAGGCAACATCCTCAGTGGGCATGGTATGGCACACCTACAGAAAGCGGGGCAAGTACGACGTGACACACACGGTGACGGATGATTTAGGAGGAACGGACTCTGAAACCAAGAAAATTAGCGTGAAGAAATGGAAATGGTGGTGGTAGTCGGGGGGGACTTATACCCAAACAACCTGAAGATGCAGGATTCAGCGAGGTTTCCTGACGTTATGATCTAGGCGTCCCTTTGCCGATGTAGTGATCTCCATCAAAAAGGGATAACACCGAGCATGGCGTCAGTAAACTCGCCCGAAGGGAGGCCCTCAGTGCGTCCACTTCATCGTTAAATTCCTGTGAAATAGAATGACTATTCCTACAAGAATTTGCCTTGAACTGAACGCACTGATGGCCTCTGACATCGAGCATCTTCAGGTTGTTTGGGTATAACTACCAAACATCTATATGTCATTTTTCTAATATAAAAAAGCCAGCATGTTTATGCTGGCTTTTTAGTTTCTGATTTTGGAATAAATATCACGTCGAGATTATTACAATAATTATCTGTGATTATTTATCAAAAACTAATACAAAGCTCACTGGTACAGTGTCTGATAATGTAATACCGCCTACGGTTTCCGCCAGTTTATTTAAGTTTTCAACTGGAATGCCGAATTCTGATGCTTTAACAATCAAAGGTTTTACAGTGTAGGCAATGATTTGATCATCATTCTTCAATACGGTTACGGGTACCGTCAGTTCTTTGCTGTTGCCATACAAAGAAACGTTCACAGGGATAGATTTATTCGCCCCTTCAACGTCTTCGAGTGACACCTTGCCAGAAATAGTGACATCGGGGTTGTTAGCAGATTGGAAGAAAATCTCGTTGAGACGCGTGTTGCGAATAGAGATTCCCGTATTAATGCTTGATAGTGCTGCCTTCACGGAAAAACTGCCATCTTCATTCAACATGCCACTTACATTGGTAAGTTCCGCAGGTTCAACGACATATTGCTTTTTGATCGTTGCAAAGTTGATGGTGGAATTTTCACTGTCTACTTTGTATTGATCTGCAGCGCTGGCTTGAAAAGATAAAGTAAGAAGCGCTACAGAGATAAGGGAAGAGAATGCTTTCATTTTATATACCTATAATCGACATTGTTTAAATATGATTCTTTATATTCCACTCGCTGTATAGTGATATTAATCGATGATTCAATTTGGAATTTTCGATTGAATCGTTTGTTTAAAATTTGTTTTAAAAATGGCACAGGTGAAATAAGTTGCTTATGGTGGTGTATTTACTTATGTAACCATAGACCTCAATATATGTATTCAGTGCCGAATTTTCGTATGTTTCATTTTAGGCTGTTTTGAGCGCATGGCGTTTTTGCATTGAAAATGAGTACCACCCGTTGAAAGCAACGCACAGAAGGCTTCAAAACACCCTTTTGGGTAGTTCTCATTGCCTATAAAGCTCTGCTATGATCCCCTCACATTTACTGAGGTGTTAACTGCATGAAAATCCATCGAATTAATCCAACGGCACGTTGGTCTGACGTTACCGTGTTTAACGGCATTGCACATTTTGTCGAAGTGCCTGAAAGTGACCTTGATGCAGACATTAAAGGCCAAACTGCGCAAATCTTCGAACAAGCAGAAGAAATGTTGGCAAGTGTAGGTAGCGACAAATCACGCATTCTTTCGGTCACCATTTACGTCACAGACTTTGCCAACTTAGACGCGCTGAATGGCGTATGGGATGCATGGTTTGACGAAGGTACAGCACCAAGCCGCGCGTGTGTGAAAGTCGAACTTGCCAATCCAAAATACTTGGTAGAAATGGCCTTTGTTGCCGCTGCGGGTGATGACTACCAATAAGTTCTTGTGAAAAACGCCTTGTATCAGCAAGGCGTTTTTTTATCCTGTTTTAACGTTACACAACACATCAATGGGTCACGGATGACGACGCACAGTGTTTTGGTTCAATGGGAGCATAGCGGCCAAGTTGATGCCGCAAGCAAAAAGGTATCGTTTGTACACCAATGGACGTTCGACGGGGGGATCACGGTAGATGCTTCGCCTTCTCCATTAGTGATGCCTTTGGTGGCAAAAGAAGACGCGATTGATCCTGAAGAAGCCTTTATTGCCGCGATTGCAAGTTGTCATATGATGACGTTTCTCACTGTGGCTGAGAAACAGCGATTTGTCGTTGAAAGCTACCGAGATAATGCCACTGGTACCCTCGGGGAAAATGCAGAAGGACGCACTGCGATTACGGACGTTGTTTTAAGGCCAACAATACGTTTTTCCGGTGATAACACGCCATCGTCGGCAATGATCGACAAAATGCATAAACTTGCCCATAAACACTGCTTTATCGCAAACTCCGTGAGCACCAATATAGTGATTGAGGCACAAAGCTAACCTCTTGCTTATCAGTGATTTTGGCAGGATAACGTTGGACATGGTTGCAAACCGCAATTAGGATAATCCTTATTCGCTAACATTCAGTTGCATATAGGGAAATCATGCTCTGGTACAAAGTTGCATATCAACTCACGCTCCACGATATCAGCCTTATCGTCGGCCCTAATCGAACCGAGAAAACGAAATTTTTGTACGAGCAATACCAAGGGCAACCTTTTGTATTGGATGTATCCAAAGCAAAAATTGCCTACTGTGGTGGAGATACAAGGATCACCGATGAAGAGTGGACGGAGATGTCTGAAAGGGACTGTCCATTTATCGGCGTAGACGATGCTCATCTGCTAACGCCGCCTGATCTCCTCAAGCTGGTCGATATGGCGATGGAAACCAAGAAACGCCTCTACATGACATGCAACGAAACGTTTGTCGCTCAGCTCCCTGAGTTGCTCTCCCACGTTAAAATGCGTCGTCGCTCACTCGTGAAGTTGGAGCGCCTTACTGACACCGACGTGTGTGCTTGGACACTGGCAGACGTGTAATACACGTTGAGGTGTCGCAGTCACTCATCTCACTGAAAGCCATCACACAGCAGCTTACAGAGCAAAAAGCCCAGCAAGTGCTGGGCTTATTCGTATAGAGAATTCGCGAATTAGCGCTTATTACGAAGGTAACGCTTACGACGCTCTTCTTTCGTTTTCGCTTTTTCTTCGGCTTTGCGAACCGCAGCTTCTTCAACGGCCACAAGCTCACTATCAATCATGTCTGGGTGCTCAAGGGTGATTAAGCCCAATGCGCCGTTGCGAAGGTCGTTGATTAAGATCTCAGACGCTTTGTGCAAATCAATACGGCCGCCAGCACGCAAACAACCGCGTTTCTCGCCGATCGCTTCCATCAATTCGACATCGCTCTCTGGTAATTCTTCAATGTTGTAGCGACTTTTCAGCAAGTCAGGGTAGGCCTTTGCCAAGTACTCAACGGTATAGAAAGCAACTTCATCGTATTCCATTGCTGTGTCTTTAATCGCCCCTGTTGCTGCCAAGCGGAAACCACTGTGTGGGTTTTCTACTTTCGGCCACAAAATCCCTGGGGTATCAGACAACACAACACCGTTTTGTAGGTTGATGCGTTGCTGCTGGCGCGTAACCGCGGGTTGGTTACCGGTTTTTGCAACAACACGACCCGCCAAGGTATTGATGATGGTGGATTTACCCACATTCGGGATACCCATGATCATGGTGCGAATATGTTTGCCCATTTCTTCGCGGTGCGGCGCAAGCTTACGGCAAAGATCCATGATTTTATTCACTTCACTCACTTGTTCCGTGGTGATTGCCATGGCTTTTACACCTTGCTCTTTTTCAAGGTGCTCAAGCCAAAGTGCGGTCATTTCCGGATCAGCGAGGTCGCGCTTGTTCAACACTTTAATGACGGGCTTGTCTTTACGAATATGACGGATAAGCGGGTTTTCACTGCTGAAAGGAATGCGCGCATCAAGCACTTCGATGATGACGTCGATTTTTGGTACAACTTCTTCAATTTCTTTACGTGCTTTATGCATGTGGCCCGGGAACCACTGAATCGTGTTGTTAATCATGTGAATGATTGCCTTTTGAATACTTGTCTATCGCCGTCGAGAGGGGGGGAGCCACCGTGTCGAACGCGAAAATGATGGCGGCGATTCTAGCATTTAATTGTAGGCAACGGAAAACGTTAGCGTTGGTGGGGGGCTTTGTTGGACAGAGAGTGGGCGATCTAGGGGGGAAAATAGCAGGAGCCCTAGCTTGGCCGCTACGACTAGACAAAGAGAAAGGAACATTCTCGTTCGTCGGCTTTCAAACTGAGCAGAATGCGTTAGGTGCTAATACGCATTGATCAATGTTTATTCAGAGCGTGCGGCGTGATGGGAGTGAGGAGAATCATGCACTGCTTGGACAACTCACGCCAACGGTGCTTGCTGGGAAGTATTCACTGATTGATTTTGGCATGCCTAGGTAAAACCCTTGAAAGTAATCAATCTCTAGTGCCATTACAGCATCGTATTCTTGCTTATTTTCAACGCCTTCTACCAAGACTTGTGCGTTCACTTCTTTTGCTAGGGCAATTGCGCTGTGCATTGGGTCCTGATCGCCTTCAACGTAGCTTTGCAGTAGGGAGCGGTCGAGTTTCATGATGCTTGGGTTCATTTGGCGAACACGCTCTTCTTGCGACCCTGCAACACCATAATCATCAATGGCAATTTTAAAGCCGTTTTCGACGGATTGATGCGTAGCAAAAGAAAGGCGTTTGCTGTCATCGTGGAGGTGTTCAACCACCTCAAGAACAACGTGAGCACGAGGAATGCCAAGTTCGGCAAGGCGTCCGACCATCAACTGTTGGCTGGCGAATTTTTCGATGGAGGCGACGGCTGATGAAGGGAGCATATTGAGGAAAATCCAATGCTGTCCTGCGTGTTTGGCGAAGTTTCTTAAGTGGATAACGCGGGCGAGTTTATCGATGCTAATTTGGTCGGCAAATTCTTCATCGGTGGGTAAGAGGTAGCGAAAGAGCTCTGCGGGGCAAATGTTTTGGCCTTGTTCGTCTTGAACACGCACGAGCGCTTCAAAACCGAGGATAGAATTGTCTCTTCGAAAAATGGGTTGGTAAACGCTGCGAAGATGAAATCCATTAAAAGTAGCAGTGAGTTCGCCGTTGTCTCCGGCTCTCAGGCACTTTTCAAAATCACTTCTTGTCCTTAGGTGCTTTACCACTGATTTCCTACCTCTAAAATCACTGGGAAGAATCTTACGTTAAAGAATCGCTTTCCAAAAACAAACATTTATTAAGATATCGAATTATTGTGATCTCCTGCCACGATTGTCTCAAGAATGGACAACTTATCTGGAAAACGTGAAAACTAAATTGACATGAAAAATTCGCTGGACTCCTGATGTTTACTGATTCGTAAATAAAAAATTACACTGTTTCATACCGTATCCTCGCCGTTTTGCTGACGAATGAAACGTGGCTGTCTATCGTAGATTTAGGCACGGAAATTCTTGGGAGGCGTGAAATGAAAACACGTCAATACGCGTCAAAGCCCCTCGATGCATTCGGGAAAATACATTGGACTTCTGACGAAAACGGCGTTTGGGAGCACTTGTTTTCACGCCAGTTAAATTGCATAAAAGGCAAAGCCTGCAGCGCGTATTTTGATGGCCTGGATTTGCTGGATCTTCCCCATCATCATGCGCCACAAATCGCTGACATCAATACGGTGTTGGGGGATACCACAGGGTGGCAACTCGAGCCTGTCCCCGCGTTGATTGATTTCGACCGTTTCTTTACTTTGCTGTCTGAAAAGAAATTCCCCGTCGCGACGTTTTTGCGCACGGAAAAAGACATGGATTACCTGCAAGAGCCAGACTTCTTCCACGAGGTGTTTGGGCACTGCGCCATGTTAACCAATCCTGCGTTTGCTGCATTTACTCAGACTTATGGCCGTTTAGGTGTGACAGCCACGAAAGAAGAGCGGGTGTATTTAGCCCGACTTTATTGGTTCACGGTAGAGTTTGGTTTGATTCAGCACAACGGGAAGCGTTCTATATATGGTGGAGGGATTCTGTCGTCACCCGCAGAAACGGACTATGCCTTTTCCAGTGAGCAAGCAATCTACAAGCCGCTCGACATCGTAGATGTGATGAGAACGCCTTACCGTATCGATATTTTGCAACCTATCTATTTTACGCTCAGTGATCTCGAAACACTGTTTAGCTTTACGCAAATGGATTTAATGGCCTGCGTGCATCAAGCCATGGCGTTGGGCCTCCATTCACCGTTATACCCCGTCAAAATGGCGCAATAGGGAAGGAAACCATGACAGATTTACATGAATTGCAATGCGAAGCGTGCCGCGCTGATGCGCCGCGTGTCGAACAAGATGAAGCGTCAACACTCATGACGGGTATTCCTGCTTGGGAATTGATCACCGTTGACGGTATTGAGCAACTACACCGTGAATTCACGTTCAAAAACTTTAAGCTGGCGTGGGCGTTTTCTAATGAGGTTGCAACGCTTGCTGAGGCTGAAGGGCATCATCCCGCGATACTGTTGGAGTGGGGCAAAGTGTCCGTGACATGGTGGACCCACAAAATCAAAGGGCTTCACAAGAACGATTTCATTTGTGCCGCGAAAACCGATGCCTTGCCACAATAACGCACTGATATTGGCGTAAAGCAGTTAGCGAGTTTGTAAAAATGCAGCACTAAAAACGGGCGATATGGCTACCCACGTACCTTCAGGTTACTTGGGTAAATCGTTCGTTTTTCGTATTTGATACCTCAAACCACGGTTTTTACCCGTAATCAGGCGTCTGCCATTGCAATTATTCCCCTGTTGCCTATGTCTTAATGAATAGAAGAATTTATTTAGGAAACGCCATGCGCTTTCGCATTCCCTCTTTATTGATGGTTTTGCTACTGGTTGGTTGCTCGTCTCTTTCCGTTTCTCCGCCATTAACGACCGAACAGCATTGGGTTTCTGAAACCCTCCCTAATGGTTTTCGCTACCATTTGTACCCCATTGAAGGGCAGGACGTTGAGCTACGCCTTATCGTCAACGTCGGCAGCCTTAATGAGCGTGAAGAAGAGCGCGGATATGCCCACTTCATTGAGCACATGGCGTTCAATGGCACAACACACTTCCCGAACAATTCCGTATTTAAAACCTTTGCTGCTGTTGGTGTGCAATTTGGGCCGGACATCAACGCCGTGACCGATTACGGCCGTACTGTGTATCAACTGTCGCTGCCCGACGATGAAAAGCTTGACGATGCGCTGCGTTGGTTTAGAGACATTGGCGATGGTATTACGCTGGATGAACAGGCGGTGAAAGACGAGATAGCGGTGATCTTCGGCGAATGGAGGTTGGACAACAAAGCCCAATCGTCATGGCAGCTTCAAGTGTATGACGATGTGTTGAACGGAACGCCCTATATAGAGCGAGACCCCATCGGCACCGAACAAACGTTAACAAAGGCAAACGCCGAGTCACTCAGCCGTTTTTATAAGAAATGGTATAGCGCGAATCGCATGCAATTAATCGTGGTCGGTGACATGAATGCGCCGGCATTACAGCAAGTGATTCATCAAGATTTTGCGTCATTGCCGACAGAAAGCGCCTTTCCTGAACGTCACACTTTGCCAGATGTGGGGGAGGCGTTTCAGTATCCATTGACGGTGTTTGGTCAGCAAGGGCAGTCACCCGCCATTGTCGTGAACATCAAAGAAGGGCGATACATGCCCGCAAGCACACTAAAAGAACAACGCATGCGTTGGCTTGATTGGATGGTGACGGATGCGATTCAACTGCGGCTCAATGAACAACTCGACCGACGCGCAATTAACAATAACGGCGTTTACAGCAATGTGTCGTTTGTGCCTGGTTGGAACGTGTATGAGTTCACTGTCGATCACAACCAACAAGTGCGAGACGATGTGCTGGATGCGGTAGCACGAGACTTCGCCTCGCTGAGGGACAAAGGCATTGGCGAGAGTGAGTTTCAGTTATTGTTTGAACAATACCAAAACATCGATTTTTCCATGGACAGTTATTCCTCGCTCGATAACGCCGAAAACGCCGTATCGAATCTGTATATTAATCGCTTGCCGCAAGATGCTTTTGAAGAAAACGACAACTTTCAACGCTTCCTTGAGACGTTATCCCGTGAGGACATCAATGCCCGTCTAGATGAACTGCTTTCCCCATCAAATATGTCACTGACCATCGCGTATGGCAGAGGTGAATCACTGGCGAGCGCCGATGCGCTCAAACGCGCGTTCTTTGATGCTGTCGCGCAAACCGGTGAAGCCTTACGTATCGAGTATAAACAGGTTCAAATACCGCAACCCACAACCACTGTGAGAGAGCGTTCAGCCCCTATAGCTGTCGCGCGGGATCTGTATCAATGGTCGCTACCCAATGGGGTTCAGACCACTTTCTATCAAATGGATGATGGAACAGGGTATAGCCACGTTGTGTTGCAGGCGAAGGGTGGCCTGTCATCACTAACACGCCGAGAACGTGCTGCGGTGGACATGTTGTACGAAACCTATCGACGGGGCGACGTTGACGGCATCGATCTCAACGATTTTTATCACCACCTTGATGGCCTCAGTGCTTCCATCGTGCCTTCTGTGTATAGCACTGCGCACAATATCGCGTTGTCTACCAGCAGCGATACCTTGGCGGAATCATTGAATGCACTTCGTTTGATGATTGAACACATTATCCCTGATGAAGAGGCATTTTATCGAGAAAAATCGCGGCTCCTTGCCCGTTTAAACAGTGTGAAATCGTCACCCTACGATGAGTTTGAACGCGCGTCGTTGCAGCTTATGTACCCAGATGATTCCTATGAATCACGGCTCAACCTAGAAGATTACGAGCGGTTAACCTTTACCGATGTGGTTGATGTTTATCAGCGACTGTTCGCCGATCTCGGTGACATGAAAATCTACGTCGCATCGGACTTACCCCCGAGCGTGATACAGCAACTGACTGGCAAGTATTTAGGCGGATTAACGACGCATAGAGCGCCTTCAGATTCATCATCTCCAACATTACGCACAAAAGGTGGGCGCGTTGTGGTGGCGACGTCGCCGGAGTACCGGACTTACATAGAGAAAATCTATGTATTGAACGTTGAAGAACGCAATGTGGAACAGTTCTTCGCAGAAGATATGCTCAATCGCGTCATGCAAGCGCGATACAACGCCATCATGCGCGAGCGACATGGATTCGACTATGATCCGTATTTTTCAGCGTGGACATGGGACGGTCAGAAGGTACTTGTCGCCACGTTCACGGCGCTGATTGATCCAATGCGTGAAGATGAATTGCAAAGGCGGTGGCCGGCGATACAAGCCGAGCTGATTCGTCCCGTTACGCAGCAAGAAAAGAACAATGCAGGCGTTCAGTTAACCCGAGAGATAAACAGCATGGCCAGAGACAGTCACAGAGTGGTTGGTGCGCTTGCACGTTATGGCATTTGGGGATATGACATAAAAGGGCTGCTGGATCCTGAGAGTGTGGTGAAACAAATCAGTGTGGACAGGCTGAATGCACTGGCGGCGTCGATGTTTGCAGCAGAGACGCAGTTTGAAAATATTCTAAGGCCAGCGCCAGAGGTGACGCCAACCAAGTAAGGCGTGATTGTGTATGGCGACTCCCGCTCATAGGCATTTGCAAAGATATCGCGGGGAAAACAGAAAACGCGCCATGGGGCGCGTTTTATCAAAGCGGGTCAGCAATGCAAACTTAGTGCGTTGTTTTGCCGCCGAAGTACTTTTCAAGAATCTCAGGCGTCAGTTCGCCTTTCTCTTCAAGCGCTTTCAATTCTGCAGCAATGCGCTTTTGTTCTTCCATCGAAGGCAAAGGAAGGTCAGGTTCGCGCTCAGGCGCATCTTTCATCAAGTTTTCTAAATCGATCATATCTATAAGACCCAATTTCAATGTGACGTCCATTTTAAGGAAAAAGTCTCAACGCTATCAAGCAAAGAGACACCCAGAGAGGGGGTTAACACGTATTTAGTTGTCGAAACGCAAACAAATTTGGGCACATCAAAGCGTTGAAAAGGGGCTAGAGCACACGCTGAGACACGGTTTTTGTTCAATTTCTTGTGTTTTTCAAATTTTTGTAACACTGTAACAAATGACAGTTGGCGAGATGAAAATAAGAAAAAACAAAGGAAGGTATTTATGGCAGATGTAATTGAAGTCTACGTAGTCAACGCATTCGTCGCTGATAACCAAGGCGGAAACCCCGCAGGTGTTGTTTTAAATGCCCATTCGTTAGACGCTGCGCAAATGCAGACGATTGCTGCTGAACTCGGTCATTCGGAAAGCGCGTTCGTTCTTTCATCGAAAAAGGCGGATTTTCGCGTTCGCTTCTTTACCCCAACCGAAGAGGTTGATTTCTGTGGGCATGCCACCATTGCCACTTTCTCCACCTTGTTTAAAACCGAAAAGATTGCAGCAGGTAAGTACTGCCAAGAAACCAAAGCGGGTGTGCTAAGCATCGAGATTGAAACCGATGGACGTATCACGATGGGGCAAGCCCTTCCAACGTTCGGTGCTGAGTTTACCCCTGAAGACATCGCCCCATTACTTGGTCTTCACAGTGAAGACATTCTTGCGACGGGGTTGCCTGTGCAAGCGGTATCAACAGGCATGTCTGACATTATTGTGCCTTTGATTGATGAAGTTCTGCTGAATAAGGTCACGCCAGATTTGGATGCCATTAAAGCATTTAACCTTGCGTCGAATACGGCGGCCATTCATGTGTTTGCGATTACACCCGCTGAATCTGACATTTCCGCGCGCTGCCGAAACTTTGCGCCAGCCGTAGGCATTGATGAAGAATCAGCGACAGGCAGTGCGGCAGGGGCGCTTGCTTCCTACTTGCATTGTTACCAAGGCGGTAAATACCGTTACCTGTTCGAGCAGGGCGAGATCTTGAACAAACGGTCGCTCCTGTGGGCGCAAGTCGATGGTGATGAAGACGCTATTGAAAATGTGACAGTGAGTGGCTTTAGTAACAAACCTCAGCGTATTCCATTTCGCATAGAAGAACTTGCGTAGTTTAACCGCATAAAATTCGGTAACTGATTGAATCTTAAAAAAGGGAGGCCCATTGGCTTCCTTTTTTTATGGTTATTCTCTTTACAGTTATAATTTTAACTCCCTCCAGAAATAGCGCTATTTAACGGAAAAAGAAGGAAAAAAATCAACTTTGGTCTAACTTTAAAATGTGTCTTACTAACGGGATAGAGAAAGCGTGGCTGAGATTTTTTTTTCATGTCAACCAATCTTTGACAATGAATTGCAACATTGGGGAAGTGAGTTGCTTTTCCGTGAAGGGTTAGAAAACAAGTTTCCTTCCATTGATGAAGACACAGCCACATCGCGGATCCTGAGTGCGAATTTCCTCGCGAGCAATTCTAAGCAAAAACTCACGCGATACATCGTGAGCTTTGGGGAATCTTCGTTACTTGATGAAATCCCTTTGTCTATGCCGAGCCAGCATCTGATCATCGCCGTGACCGACGATTGCTCACCGACAGCGGAACTCGTGAGTAAACTGCGTGCTTATCGCGCGGAAGGGTATCGCATTCTGATGGATGGCAAAGTCACCAATAACGAATGGCGTAACTATTTAGAACTCATCGACATTTTAAGTATCAGCATGGAACGCGATAACCCTGCTGATTGGGAATATACGATTTCCCAATACCCGCAACAGGTTTTCCTTGCCCGAAAAGTGGAAAAGCAAGAAGAGCTAGAAGCGGCCCAATCTTATGGCTTTGCCTTGTTCCAAGGCTATTTCTTCGAAAAACCTCAGATTGTACGTTCAGAGGATGTCGCGCCATCCGTGATGTCACTGCTGGATATTTGCATCATCATCAATAAAAACCCCGATGACATCGACACCTTAACCAAGGTGATTTCGAAAGATGTCTCTTTGCTTTATAAGGTGATTGCTAGCGCGAACATTTTGGCGAAAACCAAGACCAGTAAAATCTCAAATCCTCGACAAGCTGTTGTTTATCTGGGGGTTCAGGCACTTAGACGCTTGGTATCTTTGTTAATTATGTCTAACCTGAATCATCAGCATGCCGCGCAGCTTCAAAACGCGGCACTGTCACGGGCAACGTTTTATTCCATGTTGTCCATTGAAGACAAAGCCTTCAATCCCGATGAGGCATTTATCGTGGGGGCGTTTTCTTTATTGGATGTCATGTTGAGTAAACCTATGGCTGATATTGTTGCTCAGCTTGACCTCTCTAATGACGTGAAACGCGCGCTCGTAAACAAAGAGGGGATTTACGGGCATCTTTTGCAAATGAGCCATGACATTGACCAGGCAAACTGGAATGGATTGGTGCATTGGTGTAACCAACTGAAATTAAGTGATAAAGCCGTGTTGAAGGACTTTGAAGCAGCCCGAGCCAGCACAGCAGACATAACCGCCAGTATGCAGGTCTAATACAAATATGACGGTAACAATGAGAACCAAACTTGCAGTCGTGCTGATTGTCAGCGGAACGCTGATTTTAAGCCTGTTTGGGATGTTCAACTATTACAAAACACATGATCGTTTGTACGGTGAACTTGATAATGAATTGTCATCCATCGCGATGCGTTTGTCCTACCGTTTGCCAAATCAATTGTGGAATTTTGACTTTGAAACCGTCATTAAAGACATTGAAAGTGAATCTGCTTCCCGCTTTGTGTATCGCATTGAAGTTGTCGCCAAAGACGACAACTTTCGTCATATCACGTCACCAAAGGATGGCAGGGTAGACAACGAGTTTAAACTCCACGTTTACCCGCTTATCTACGGCGAATTAGATAAACCTCGTCCTGTGGGCGAGTTGATCATCTATGAAGATCCGCGCCCCATTGAAAGCACGCTGACATCAGAAATCGTATCAGGCATCGCTCAGGTGTTTTTGCTCGATCTGATGATCATGTTTTTGATTTGGAAATACGCCCGCGCCATTAAAGAAATTGAATCCAGTAAGAATTACCTCAACACCATTATTCATAGCTACAACGACGGCTTGGTGGTGTTAGCGGACGACCACCGCGTATCCACATTGAATGAAGCAGCGCGACGGCTGTTTGAGGTGGATGACGTCAGTGATGAAGATGTCTCCCTGTCTGACATTATCTCCAAGGTTGTGCCGGACTCGCGTGCATACTTTTCCCAAGCTTTGTATGGCTTCAACACCAAAAGCCTGAACTATGAATTGATGCGTGCAAATGACAAAGTCATCATTCAGGTGCGTTCAACCAAAATCACCGTTAACGACGAGCAGCTTCAAGTCGCCATCATTCGCGACATTACTGAGCAGTACCTCGACAAAATTAAAGTGTCGAAAGGGGCTGAGCTGTTTTCTGCTGTGAAAACGCTGCAAGACAAATTCCTCGCCAGTGAAGATTTCCACCACAGCTTCAAAGAAGTGCTCAAGATCCTGCTTAAAATCGGTGAAAGTAACCACGGCTTGATTGTCGAACTCGACCATGAAGCACCAGATAACTACCGAATCCTTTCTCAGACACGTTTGATTGCGAATGGCTATGTGTCAGAAGGGTTTGTGAAAAACGTCGTCACTGACGTGATAGAAACCAAAAAGGGCAGCCGTAGCCTTCAAGTGGCGGGCCTTGCGACCAACAACAATAAGCTGATCATCAATGCGCTCAGCATGCCATTGTTCCTGTCAAACCAATTGGTGGGTGTGGTGTGTTTGTTCGATGAATCAACGAATTACGATGACGATCTGCAATCATGGATTGAACCTGTTCTTTCGAGCTTGAGTGCCATGGTTAACTTTGTTCGCCAGAAAAAACTTAATGATTTGATCTCGAGTGAGATGGTCAAAGCGAAAGAAGATGCGGAGCGCGCTAACGAAGCCAAAACCAATTTCCTCGCCATGATGAGTCACGAGATTCGTACGCCAATGAATGGCATTGTGGGTATGTCTAATTTGCTTCGTGAAACCTCGTTGAACCAACAGCAATCTTACTTTGTGGATACCTTGGTGCATTCTTCCAATGCGCTTCTCAACATCATCAATGACGTATTGGATTTAACCAAAATTGAAGCGGGTAAAATGCAGTTGCTCGAAACAGAAAGCGAGCTGCCTGATCTTGTTCACGAAGCGCTAGTGGTGTTTCACGCCAAAACCGTTGAGAAAAACTTACGCCTGCACTGCTTCATTGAACCAAATTTGCCGCGCTGGATGATGCTTGATCAGGTGCGTTATAAGCAGGTGATTTTGAACTTGGTGGGTAATGCGGTGAAGTTTACCAAGCAAGGTTCAATCATGGTGCACGTCAGCCAAATTGAAGTGAACAAAGCGCCGTGGCTCAGATTGGAAGTGATCGACACGGGCATTGGTATTCCTGCGGATAAACTCGATACGATCTTCGAAAACTTCACGCAGGTCGATAGCTCATATAGCCGCTCTTATCAGGGCACCGGTCTCGGCTTGCCAGTGTGCCGCAAATTGGTTGATTTGATGGAAGGGGACATTCGCGTTTCCAGCCGCGATGCAATGGGGACCACTTTCACTGTTGATGTCCCCTTGAAAGGGTTGGAAAACCATCCTGAAACCTTATTCAGTAGCTTGCCGCCACTTGGCGACACGCTTGAGCAACACGCGCTGGTTGCAACGCGCGATGACCAATTAATGTTGGTGTTCAAATCCTACCTAACAGAACTGGGTCTCACTGTTACCCAATATTCACCAGAATCAGAATTGCCGACAGAAGTGGCGAGCAGCGCCATTTTGTTCGTTGATGAAGATGTCGCGGGTGAAGTGCATGCAGCCATTAGCGCGTCATCCTCGGCCATTTTGATCAGCCATGATGGCATGGTAGAAGGCCAGGGCATGCCGTGTTTGATTAACCCCATCAGCCCTGAAGTGCTCTACCACGTGCTGTGCGCAGACAAAGAGTTACCTACATTTGAAGACAATAGCGCAAAGGATGGCGTAGTGCGGTTTGACGGCCTGAACGTGCTCATTGCGGAAGACCACTTGGTGAACCAAGATTTGATGGTGCTCGTGCTGCAGAGCTTAGGGTGCAATTCCACATTGGCAGATAATGGCCGTGTCGCCTTGGACAAACATAAAGCCAATCCGTATGACCTTATTCTTATGGATTGCCAAATGCCGGAAATGGACGGATTTGAAGCCACGCAACGCATTCGTAAATTCGACAGCGAAACACCGATCATTGCCGTCACGGCGAATGCGTTATCTGGTGATGCGGAGCGTTGTTTGGCAGCGGGCATGAACGCACATTTGGCGAAGCCGTTTACCAAAGATCAGCTGGTCAATTTGATGTTGTTGTACGTGCCAAACGATAAAATTCATCGCGAGGAGCAACCTGATTTTGTTGGTATCGACATTAATCTCACTGAGTTTGAAAACAAGTTTGTGCCTCAAGCGGACATTGCTTCAATTGAGCAAGACGAAGAGGTGCTCGCGAGTGAATCGAAAATCAACCTTGATCAAATCCGCGACCAAATTGGCGATAGCGAAGAAATGATTCAACGTATTTTGGGTAAGTACGTTAAGACGCAACTCAGCGACATTGAGGCCTTTGAAGTTGCATTGAATGAAAAAGACTTCACCAGTCTCAGAAAAATCGCTCATCGCATGAAAGGCGCAGCCGCCATGATAGGGGCATCTGAACTGTCTACGCTGTGCCTTGAGATAGAAAAGTACCCCTCTGACGATATTCATGCATTGCGTGCTTATCTGCCGTTACTCAACCAGAATGCACGCGCCATTGTTCGCGAAGTAGAAGCCCTCGGCGCTGTTTAACGGCGCAGCCTTCTTGCTGTCTTTGCCTCTCTGCTAATAATCATTGAGTTGCATATCCCTATCGCTTTATTTCGTTGGGTGTTGATTCCCTCATATCGTCTCATTGGCGAATCCGATGACAATGTCATGCTTCACTGATTGTTACTGTCTCTGTTGCATTGTTGATGCGCCTCTATTTTTCTCAATCACTTTTTCTCAATTCTCGGAACATTTGACAGATCGTCACGCGAAGTTAACGAATCTTCTTCATTTGTGTAAGGAATGTTGGTGTAGTTGGCTGGAGTGACTAAGTTTTAATAATCATATTTATACCGTGAATGATATGCGTAAATGATTTGCATCGAGTTAAGCGCCGCCAAGAGCCTTGAACTTGATCATCTTATGATTGTTTGCGCATAGGACAACCATTTCGCGAAAAGGAGAGTCCAATGCAACGAACGCTGACGATAGCGTTTATTTCGTTATCACTCATCGCATGCAGTGAAGAGCCCCCCGTACCAGAACCCGAAGCAAGACCTGCCAAAATGATGACCGTCTCGATCGGGGATGGCGACATAAATCGCACCTTCTCAGGCACCGTCGAAGCAGATGACCAAGCTGTGCTGGCGTTCCGTGTCTCTGGAGAGATCACGGACATGCCCGCTGTATCTGGGTTAGATGTGGTCGTGGGTGATGTGCTTGCAGAATTAGATAAAGATGAATACGGTTTGCTGCTGGCAAAAGCGAAGGCAAGTTACCGTCTCTCTAAAGTGCAATATGACCGTGCGGTTAAGTTGAAGAAAACCAATGTTATCTCGGAGCAAGACTTTGATAGCGCGAAATCGAGCTTGAGTGAAGCCAAGGCGGGTTTAGACCTTGCGCAATCAAACTATGACTACACCACATTGCGAGCGCCATACAGCGGCACGATCTCACTGCGAGTGAAAGAGCGCAATGAGTTCGTTAATGCCATGGAGCCCGTGATGAACATCCAAACCAAAGATGTGATTAACGTGAGCTTTCAACTTCCTGAACGCCTTTTCCAATACTTCAACTCTGAATCAGAATTGGAAACCCACCAGCCGTTGATTTCTTTTGATGCATACCCAGGCAGCAGCTTTCCTGCCACGTTGAAAGAAGTGGATACCGAAGCGGATACCACCACAGCGTCTTACCGCATTACGGTGACCTTACCGCGCCCCGCTAACGTGAACGTTTTGCCGGGCATGGCGGCACAAGTGACGGCAACCTTACCTGGGGCCAGCCAAAACATCATTCCCGACACTGCCATTGAAACTGACGGCGAAAGCACCTCGGTGTGGCGCGTCGCTGAGGATGGCCAAGTATCGAAAGTGTCTGTCTCTTTAGAGGGCAACAAGCTGATCGGTGGGCTTGAAAGTGGCGATACCATTGTTATTAATGGAATCAATAGCCTTGATGAAGGCATGGTGGTGTATCCGTGGGTCAAGGAGCGAGGGTTGTAAGAATGATGAAGTGTATTAATCAATTTGCCATCAAATCCTTGGTGCCAGCCATTGCGCTTGCCCTCATTGGGTGCAATGAAGCGCCTGTGGCGACGGAAAAAGCGCTACAAAATGTTGATGTTTTAATGGTGGGTGACGGACAAAACGATGCGCGCTTGCATTTCCCTGCCATTGCAGCAGCGGCTGACAGAGCCGAGCTGTCTTTCTTGGTGGCTGGAGAGATCAATGCCATCAACGTGAAACCCGGCGACATCGTGAAGAAAGGTGATGTGCTTGCATCGCTCGACCCAAGGAGTTACCAGCTGGAAGTAGACAATACCCAAGCGCGTTTCAATGTGTCAGACAGCCAATATCGTCGTTCTAAACCACTGGTTGATAAAGGCCTGCTGGCGAAATCTCAGTTCGATGAACTGGCTGCTCAGCGACAAATCGCCAAAGCAGATTTAGATCTGGCCAAGCTTAAACTGTCCTATACCAAACTGACCGCGCCTTTGGACGGCGTCATCAGCCGTGTACCTACCCAAGCATTTGAGAATGTGTCTATCGGCCAAACCATTTTGAACATCCATGATGCGAGTCAGGTGGATGTGCGCATTCAAGTGCCCGATGTGATGTTTACGCGAAACGGCGGCAAAAGCCGTGAAGAGAACACGCAACATATTCGACCTAAGGTGCAAACCGACGACGGCATGGAATACCGCGCAACAGTTAAAGAATTTACCGCCCAGCCTGATCCTGAAACAGGGTCATTCATGGTGACGCTGACCATGCCGATGCCAAAAGACAAGTTCATTCTCGATGGCATGACGGTTGAAGTGGTGGTGGACGAAATCAGTTTGTATGACGACAGGGCACAACTCATCGAGGTGCCGATTGAAACTGTGTTTAACGAAGACGGTGATGCGTTAGATAAGAGCAATAAGTTTGTTTGGATAGTAAAAGATGACAACACGCTAGAGAAGCGAAACGTCAAGGTCGGCAATTTAACGCCTTCTGGCATTTTGATTACTGAAGGGGTGATGTCGGGCGACCGCATTGTCTCGACGGGTGTGAATCGCCTCCGTGCAGACCAGTTAGTAAACGTCATCGAGAAAAAGGACATTGACCAATGAAGCAGACGATTGCCAGTTACTTTATAAACAATAAGGTAATCAGTTGGATGTTGACGCTGATCTTCTTGATTGGCGGCACCCAAGCCTTCTTCGGGTTGGGGCGATTAGAAGATCCTGCCTTTACAATCAAAGATGCATTGATTATCACCAGTTACCCCGGTGCGACACCGCAACAAGTCGAAGAAGAAGTGACTTATCCCATCGAGAAAGCGGTGCAGCAACTGGTGTATGTAGACGAAGTGACCTCGATTTCGAGTCGCGGTTTGTCGCAAATCACGGTCACCATGAAGAACAACTATGGGCCTGATGATCTGCCACAGATTTGGGATGAATTACGTCGGAAGGTGAATGACTTGCGGGGCAATTTACCGCCCGGAGTGAACACGCCTCAGGTGATCGATGATTTCGGTGATGTGTTCGGGGTGCTGTTGGCCGTTTCGGGTAAGGGCTATTCCTACCAAGAACTCGAAGACTATGTCGATTTTCTCCGCCGAGATCTTGAGCTAGTTGAAGGTGTCGGCAAAGTACAAGTTACAGGTACGCAGCAAGAACAGGTCTTTATCGAGATCTCCATGCGTCGTTTATCGAACCTTGGGCTGTCGCCAGATACGATTGATAACCTCCTTTCTACGCAAAACTTAGTCGGTAGCGCGGGCGCGCTGCGCATTGGTGACGAATACATTCGCATTCACCCAACCGGTGAATTTACCAGCGTCGAAGAGCTGGGTAACTTGATCATCAATGAAGCAGGGCAAGAAGGGCTGATTTACCTGAAAGACGTCGCAGACATTAAACGCGGCTATCAGGAAGTGCCGAGCAATTTGCTGACCTATAACGGCAGCGAAGCGTTGCACCTCGGTGTTTCGTTTGCTCAAGGCGTTAACGTGGTCGAAGTGGGTAAACGCGTCGATCGCCGACTTGCCGAGCTAAAAGAAAACCAACCGATTGGTATCGATATTGGTGTGGTGTATGCCCAGCCAACGGAAGTGGATACCTCAGTACAAGGTTTTGTGGTGAGCTTGGGACAAGCTGTTGCCATCGTGATCATCGTTCTTCTTTGTTTCATGGGGCTGCGTTCCGGCTTATTGATCGGTTTGATATTGCTGCTGACCGTGCTCGGCACCTTTATCTTCATGCAGTACTTCGCCATCGATCTGCAACGTATCTCTTTGGGGGCGTTGGTTATCGCATTGGGGATGCTGGTGGATAACGCCATCGTGGTGGTCGAAGGGATACTGATCGGCCTCAAGAAGGGGAGAACCCGGACCGAGGCCGCGTCAGACATTGTTACCCAAACCAAGTGGCCGCTGCTGGGGGCGACGGTCATTTCAGTAACCGCTTTTGCGCCTATCGGTTTGTCTGCCGATGCCACCGGCGAATATTGTGGCACCTTGTTCCAAGTGCTGCTTATTTCACTGATGCTGAGCTGGTTCACTGCCATCACGCTGACGCCATTTTTTGCCAGCATGTTCTTTAAAGAAGAATTGCAGGCTGAAGGCGAAGAAGAAGCGGATCCCTACAATGGTATGTTGTTCGTGCTGTATCGTAAGTTCTTAGGTATGTGTATGCACCGCACGGGTGTCACTATTGTTGTGTTGGTTGCAGCGCTCGCGGGAAGCCTTTATGGGTTCACCTTGCTGAAGCAGTCTTTCTTCCCATCATCAACAACGCCAATGTACATGGTGGATATCTGGATGCCAGAAGGCACTGATATTCGTGCAACGGAAGAAAACCTGATTGAGATCGGCTCCTGGGTACAGACGCAGCCAAATGTAGAGCATGTTTCTACCAGTGCAGGTAAAGGTGTGCAGCGCTTTATGCTGACGTATGCGCCGGAGAAAAGTTACTCCGCGTACGGTGAAATCATCATCCGTGTGAAGGACTATGAATCTGTGTTGCCGTCAATGGCAGCGGTGCGTGACCACCTTGATCAGGGCTTCCCAGGCCTTCAATACAAATTGAAGCGCATTGAATTAGGCCCAGCCTCGGGTTCGAAAATTGAAACGCGCATCTTGGGTTCTGACCCGACGGTACTTCGTTCGATTGCAGCAGAAGTGACCGATATTCTTAATAGCGACCCAGATGCGGTGAATGTTCGTCATGATTGGCGAGAGCGTACTAAGATCCTCGAACCACAATTCAACGAAAGTCAGGCGCGCCGCTACGGGATCACCAAAGCGGATGTGGATGAGCTTCTGATGATGGCGTTCTCTGGTCTCAACGTCGGTATTTATCGAGATGGCACGACATTGATGCCTATCGTTACCCGTTTGCCTGAACAAGAACGAGTGGACGTGAAGACCATTGAAGGCATGAAAATCTGGAGCCCAGTGCTGAAAGATTACATTCCTTTACAGCAAGTGATTCTTGGCTATGACGTGATTTGGGAAGATCCGCTTGTCGTGCGCGAAAACCGCAAACGCACGTTGACCGTGTTTGCTGACCCTGACCCACTGAAAGATGTGACTGCAGCGACCCTGCAAAAACGCATTCAACCTTTGGTTGAAGCTATCGAGTTGCCAAAAGGCTACAGCATAGAGTGGGGCGGAGAATTTGAATCGTCTGGCGATGCACAGGCGAGCTTGTTCACCACTATGCCGTTGGGCTACCTCTTTATGTTCTTGGTGACCGTGTTCTTGTTCAATTCAGTGAAAGACTCGCTGATTGTGTGGTTGACGGTGCCACTCGCCATAATCGGTGTGACAACAGGTTTGCTATTGCTGAATACGCCATTTGGCTTTATGGCGCTGCTCGGCTTCTTGAGCTTGTCAGGTATGCTGATCAAAAACGGGATAGTGCTGATTGACCAAATCAACATTGAGATGGAAAGCGGGAAAGATGAACTCACCGCGATTGTGGATGCCGCTGTTAGTCGTGTACGACCTGTGTGCATGGCGGCAATCACGACCGTGCTGGGGATGATTCCCTTGCTACCCGATGTTTTCTTTAAGCCGATGGCGGTGACCATCATGTTTGGTTTGGGCTTTGCGACCGTGCTGACATTGATTGTTGTGCCTGTGCTTTACCGTCTCTTTTACCGTATAAAATATCATCCTGTATGATCCGTGTTTTAACGGGAAAATAGCCTGCATCATGCAGGCTATTTTCATTTTAAAAGGGTGCTCATCGTCACATCCAAAAAAACGGCTAAAAAAACAACGAAAGTTTAATGAAAAATAAATACTAAATATCAGTAACTTAGAGTTGTGCGTGCGG
Source organism: Enterovibrio baiacu (assembly GCF_004120195.1). Lineage (GTDB taxonomy): Bacteria > Pseudomonadota > Gammaproteobacteria > Enterobacterales > Vibrionaceae > Enterovibrio > Enterovibrio baiacui. The sequence goes on from NZ_SCHN01000015.1 coordinate 138,055, forward strand.
TGTGGATAACTAAATTTTTATCCACAGAAATGGTTGATAACTCGGTAGATTAATCATGTGAAGGCTTATCCAGTGCGGCTTACAAAAAAGTCAAGCAATGACATTTTGATGAAATTTTAATGTGACTCAAACTTGACAGGATTTTTGTCTTAACCATCTAAGAATGAAAGCAATTTGGCGGATATTGATCCATATAATTAGAGTTGCATGATCAATTAAATGCACTAAAAAGCATCGATAAAAACTGTCGGTTTCTTACTTGAAAGTGCTCAATAGTTGCACACATGCATACTGGTCAAACGCTAAGCGGCTTACAAGGCTGGAAAGGTGTAAAAGAAAACGCCAAGCATTGTGCTTGGCGTTATTTGTTTCAGAAGGACTAAATTATCGGGTTAAAGCGCGCTAGGTTGATTCATCAACCGTGTTTTCTTTCTCTGAGCTAGCACGTGGACTCTGGTTAAAGGTGTATTTTAATGCCAAGTAGCCAATCACTGCCGCGAGAATAGAACCGATAAATATCGCGATGCGTGATAAGTCGACTAAGGAATGGTTGTCAGCGCCTGGGAAGGCTAATGTCGTAATGAATATCGACATGGTAAACCCTATACCGCATAGGATAGATGCGGCGACCACATGCATGAAATGCACGCCTTTGGGCAAGCTTGCAATGCCCGTTTTAATGGCAAGGTAACAGGCGGCGCTTATTCCTAACGGTTTACCCAGCAGCAGACCCAAAGTGATGCCTAATGGCAAAGGTTCGAGCAGCATATCTGCGCGGAAATCATCGAGCGGTACGCCAGAGTTCGCAAAGGCAAACAAAGGCAGAATCGCAAAGCTGCTCCACGGGTGAATGCCATGTTCCAAATAGCGGAGAGGACTTCTGACCCGGTGATGCTTGATGCGAAGTGGCACCGCAAATCCAAGGATCACACCGGCTACCGTGGCATGTACGCCAGACTTCAACACCGCGACCCAAAGAACGGCACCAACCAGCAAATATCCGGTGAGTCGTGCGACGCCTTTTGCATTCATATAGAACAGGGCTGCACTGGCGACGACGGCGACAGACAGTGAGATGATGGACAAATCGCTACTAAAGAACAGTGCAATGATGATAACGGCACCAAGGTCATCAATCACTGCAAGGGCAAGCAAGAAGACTTTTAAACTCACAGGGGTTTGCTTGCCAAACAATGCTAGTACACCGAGCGTGAACGCTATGTCAGTGGCGGCAGGAATGGCCCACCCACCCAATGACTTCGGATCATTGAAGTTAAACATAACGAAAATGAGAACGGGTACCACCATGCCACCCACTGCAGCAATGACGGGGAACATCGCTCGAGAGCGGGTTCGGAGTGCGCCTTGAATCAATTCCCGCTTTACCTCTAAGCCGATTAACAGAAAGAAAATGGCCATTAAGCCATCGTTAATCCAGAGCAGAAGGTTTTTTTCGATATCAAGAGAACCAATCTTTATATGGATGGGGGTATCAAGTAGTGCTAAGTAGTAAGGAGCTAATGGTGAGTTCGCAATGATAAGGGCTGCGAAAGCCGTGGCAATTAAGAGGATCCCGGGGGCCGTGTCGAGCTTGAAAAAGTCGCCCAGTTTTTTAATCAAAACGCGCTCCTATCCTTCGTCGCATAATACTTAAGTCTAATAAGTAAAAGGAAAAAAGGGCAAAAACTTGTCCAAACATTAATTCAAATGCATGACATTGAATAACGTTTTGACAAAGCTTCCATGTGTTCCATCACAGGATGTTAAGAATAAGCGTAGGCATGGAAGTGGGAGAGCATTGCAGCCATCTTGAGACAACTGCAATGTTCTGATGATGCGTTAGGCCGCTTTCTTCGCGGGGATCACTTTCACGGAGAGGGTAAGATGAAAGATTGCCATTGGCTCGTCACCGCTGATTGATGGGCACGTTGCAGTGATTTTCACAGGACGATTAACGCGTTCACCGGTCGAAATGGTTTCATCGAGCATTTCATCGATTTCTCGTCCGTCAACGCAGGTGAATAACACATCTGCTTCTGGGCGTTTGAGAAACTCCGCAGTCACCGCCTTGAATGCCAGCGAGATTTTTTCGCCGCGCGCTTCTGCTTTGCTCATTGCCATAAAACCGCCTGCAACATCAGCACCGATTGCAAGCGTGCCAAAGTACATGCTGTTGAGGTGGTTCTTGGTTCGGCGTCGGGTGCGGATTTTTATTTGAACTTGTTCTTCATTCAACACCAGAATCTTGGGGCGACAATACCAAATCAGTGGCACTTTAAAGAAGCCAAACAGTGCCAGCATGCGGTTTGCGTGTTTAAGTGATTGTTTCATCCTTCGTCCTTGAGGCGGTTGAATACAATTCACTCTATAAACTCAACTGGTCGGATGTCAATGTGATGGTTGTTTTGACCCTAGGCTATGTGATCAAGCCAAGCAATTGCGCGCGACAGAATGCCACAATGGTTTTGCTATCTTGGATCTGGTTGTTGGCGATCATGTTCGATACCTCTTCAACAGAGAAATACACAACTTCGATCACTTCATCATCATCCATTTGCGCTTCGCACGGTGACAGTTGCTTTGCGACGAAGAGGTACTGCGTTTCATTGCAAAACCCGGGGGCGGGCAATGACTCGCCAATGGCATGCCATTCTTCTGCTTGTAAACTGGCTTCTTCTGCAAGCTCTCTCATGGCACAGACTGCAGGGGATTCTGAAGACTCTAACGTGCCGGCAGGAAATTCATAGATCCAACGGCGAATAGAAGGGCGATACTGTTTGAGCAATACCAGTTTCCCATCGTTTGCAACGGGCAAAATCAGCACTGCGCCGGGGTGCTCAAGGGTAATATGGTTGGTGACGACACCGTTCGGCAAGGTGTGCGTGGATTCTTCGAGTGTAAAGCGCTTCCACGCGTAAAGCTGTTTTGGGTTAGGCATGAGCAATAATTTACTGGCTTAAAAACGCATAATACGCTCACGCTAACGCTGAAAGATGTGTTTCTTGAAGAATGTTTCGCGAGACAGCAATAAAAGTGTGATCACGAACAATAAAAAATGCGTGATATTGCAGAAATATGGTAGTATTCGCGCCTAATTTCCATGGGAGTCGCCTTGGGTTGACGGGTATAGATAACTCAATAACTCCCTGTATAAAAAGAAATCATTGGAGTACTACCTTGCAATTTGAAGACCTAGGTTTAGACAAACGCCTTATCAAGACAATTGAGCATTGGGGTTTTAGTGAAGCCACTGAAATCCAAGCAGCTGCAATTCCTGTTGTTACAGCAGGAAAAGATCTGCTCGCGTCGTCTAAAACTGGCTCCGGCAAAACACTCGCATTCTTGTTGCCAGCACTTCAGCGCGTTATGCGTACGAAATCCCTAAGTCGCCGCGATCCACGTGTTGTGATTCTTGCACCAACGCGTGAGTTGGCGAAACAAGTGTTTGGTGAATTACGCAAACTGCTTGCGGGCACGCAATACAAAGGCGTGTTGATCCTTGGTGGTGAGAACTTCAACGACCAAGCGAAAGAATTCCGTAAAGATCCGATGTTTGTGGTTGCAACGCCAGGTCGCCTTGCTGACCACCTAGAGCACCGCCACCTGAGCATCGAAGGGCTGGAACTGCTGATCCTTGATGAAGCAGACCGTATGCTTGATTTGGGCTTTGCGCCACAGCTTAAAGCGATCAATGACGCTGCGTCGCACCGTCGTCGTCAAACGCTGATGTTCTCTGCAACGCTTAACCACCAACAAGTGAACGATATTGCGGCAGACATGCTGAATGAACCGCGTCGTGTTGCCATTGGTTATGTCAACGAAGAACACAAAGACATCGAACAACGTTTCTATCTGTGTGATCACCTTGACCACAAACAAGCATTGCTCGACCGTGTTTTCGAGGAAGAAGAATACCAACAGTTGATGATATTCACGGCAACCCGTGCAGACACCGAGCGTCTTGCCACTGTGTTTGCTGACCGTGGTATTAAAGCCGTTGCGCTAAGTGGCGATATGAACCAAGCCGCACGTAACCGTATCATGAACGAATTCGAACGTGGCCTGCACAAAGTGTTGGTAACGACAGACGTGGCTTCTCGTGGTCTGGACATTTCAAACGTGTCTCACGTGATCAACTTCGACATGCCTAAGCATGCGGAAGAATACGTTCACCGTATCGGCCGTACAGGTCGTGCAGGTAACAAAGGTACTGCAATTTCTTTTGTTGGTCCTAAAGATTGGATGAGCTTCAAGAGCATTGAGGGCTTCCTCGACAAGAAGATGAACTTCGCAACGTTTGAAGGCCTGAAAGGTAAATTTACCGGTCTTGCTCCGAAACGTAAGAAGACCTTCGCGAAGAAACCAACCAAAGCGAAGAAAGTGCAGAAAACCAACGCGAAGAAAGACACACCGAAGCAACGCAATAAGAGTTTTTATAAAGGTGTATCTGTTGGTGACCAAGTCTTTGCTGTTAAGAAGAAAAAAGCGCCAGACGCCGAATAAGGCTTCTGTTTTAGCAAAAACACCAAGCGCACATCACAGTGCGCTTTTTTGTGCCTGACGTTTAGCTGGATGCCGTTCATGCATTATTTTCTGTTTAATTTGTCTTCAATCTGCGCGCAAACGTCAGTTGTCTATTTCTTAGTGTCTCATAAAAAAGATTTCGAATAATTAGTCATATTTAATTTGACAATAATGTGACGGAGGCTAAAAACGCATCGATTCAGGGGTGTATTGCCGCCACCAATCTTCATAAACTCCGACCAGTTAAGAAAGCGCTTTCTTAATGTCATCATCCCTCTGAAGCCATAGACGTAAGGACACTTCATTAGATGAATACGCTAAAACTTCTCACACTGCTCGGCATCTCGTTCTTTCTGTACGGCTGTGGTGGAGGAGGTGGTGATGGCGACTCCAATGCTTCAAATTATGCGCTGACTGTATCGGTTACCAATAGCCTAACGGGTCTGCCAATAGAGAATGCAGATGTCTCTGTCGATAACGTAAGTCAAATGACAAACAGTGCAGGTACGGCGACACATAGCGTGCCCAATGGCAACCTTTCCATTGTTGTTTCACACGACGATTATGCCTCGAAGCGTCTCAATTTCTCTGTGGGTAACGCTGACCGCAGCCTTTCTATCACGTTGTTGAAAACCGCTAACGATTCAGATAATCAAAATATCGATTCGGGCACGGATGGTGGCACCGACAACGGCGGTACAGATTCAGGCACGGACGGTGGTACCGACAACGGCAGCACAGACTCTGGTACAGATGGTGGCACCGACAACGGCGGCACAGATTCAGGCACGGACGGTGGCACCGACAACGGCGGCACAGATTCAGGTACAGATGGTGGCACCGACAACGGTGGAACAGATTCAGGCACGGACGGTGGCACCGATAACGGTGACACGGATTCAGTCACGGATGGTGGCACCGACAACGGCAACACAGATTCAGGTACAGATGGTGGCACCGACAATGGCGGCACAGATTCAGGCACGGACGGTGGCACCGACAACGGCGGCACAGATTCAGGTACGGATGGTGGCACCGACAACGGCAGCACAGACTCAGGCACTGATGGTGGCACTGACAACGGCGGTGATAATGCGTCCGAAGAAACCCGTGGTTACGTGTTTCATTCTGAAATGGCAGACTCTTTCAAATTTGATAGCAATGGCAACCCATGGACTTCCGGTGCGACTGTCAATGAAGTCACCGAGGGTGATTATGAACGCCAATACAGCGTCACCAGTGGAAATAATTGGGGCGGCGATTGGGCGGTTGTTGCATGGGGCCATGAAAACGATGAAACATCGGATGCAGGTATTTACGATGTACTGCGCTTCAAATTCAAATCGGCTCAAGCAACCACGGTAGAAGTGTCTATTCAAAGCAAAACCGAAGACGAATCAAAAATCACTTATGCACTTTCTGCTGCAACCGATGTTGGAAATGGTTGGAAAGAGATGGAAGTGACATTTCCACACTTTGAAGAATTGACCTGGATAGGTTTGATGTTCCCGCTAAACGGTACAGTAGATGTTGCAGACGTTTACCTCGTAGACACGGGCGAAAACACTGACACTCACCAAGGTGATTACACCATCACGCAATACGGCGCAGGGAACATTTCCGATACATTCAATCCTGATGGGTATGGTTGTACCGTAGATCATGGCTTTTGGATTTCAAATGCTGGCGTTGTTAGACCTGAAGCTGGCTCGTGTGACAACATCGCAACGCCTGTTCCTTTGTTCCCGCACTTGGCGGAAGACATTAAAGACCAACCCGTACCGACGCATAAATGGTGGGGCTCTGTTTCCTTCCTGGGTGAAATGACGATTGGTGATGCTGACTCAGCGGCCTACATTACGCCAGATCCTCTAACGGCACGTGTATCGAACAAAGGCTTCCGTGTGATGGGTATCTCCAATGGTTTGTCTTCAGAAGAAAACGCTTTCTTATATAGCGTGCCAGCCCCATTTGACGAAGTGTTCGATGGTATCGCTATCGCCAACTCACAGTTCACTGAATTAGAAGGCTATCTTAAAGATCACAGTGATGGTTCTGTCACCGTAGAGTGGAGCGCAAACAATTCGCCAGTCATGGAAGCGACGTTTGTTCATGGCTCGCCTTATGTGTATGTGAAAGCGTATCAGGGCAACATTGTGATCAAGACGCTTCGCACTGATGGTGTTGAGAAAGGGACGTTTTACAACAAAAATAACAGCTTAGGTATTTGGACCAATGTTGCCGGTAATCGAAACGATTTCTTAATTGTGGGCGAAGGCGACACGCAATTTAATGGTGCATCCAGTTCATCCATCACCGTGATTAACAGTGCAAATGAAGTGACGGTGTCACTATTGCCATCGACGAACGGTACGCCATCAGACACAGTGAGTGCTTTTTTCGAAGGGCCTGCACGAAATGTGGTTCGTCATGTGAATGTTGATTACTCGGTTGATCGCACCACTAACGACGTCACTGTTACGCATGCCTATGTCGACAGTGATGGTGTACCTGTTGAGACCATTGCAGGTATGCATCCTATGCATTGGAAGAACAGCACAACGCCAACGAGCGAACACAAGGTTCGAAGCGCGCGGGGTGTGGTGAAGTTTGCTGAAGTCTCAGATTTCAGTTACACCATTCCGTTTGTGGGTGTGCTGCCATACATGCCGACATTGGAAGACAACTACGATCTTCCATTGCTCAGGGGCCTTGTTACTGAATACATGAATAAAGGCACGGGCGGTTGGAACCCCTATACCGATACCTACTGGTCAGGCAAGAGCTACGGCAAAGCGGCTGAAATCATTGCTATCGCACGTTCGATTGGGATGGACACTGAAGCGAACACATTAACAGCGTGGTTAAAATCTGAACTCGAAGACTGGTTTACTGCGGATACCTCTGGTGGTCTCGATACAGTCAAATATTTCGTGTACGACGAGACATGGACAACCCTTTTGGGTGTAGAAGAATCCTTTGGTGCGCATCAGCAACTTAACGATCACCATTTCCACTATGGGTATTTTGTGCGTGCAGCGGCTGAAATCTGTCGCACTGATAAATCTTGGTGTGGTGCGGATCAGTATGGACCGATGATTGAACTATTGATCCGTGATTACGCTGCGAGCAAGGGGGATGACATGTTCCCTTATCTACGCAACTTCGACCCTGCGAACGGTTTCTCTTGGGCATCGGGCCACGCGAATTTTGCGCTGGGTAATAACAATGAGTCCACCTCTGAAGCCGCTAACTCTTACGGCGCGATCGTGCTCTATGGCTTAATCACAGGCAACGATGAGCTAACAGAAAAGGGCATGTACTTGCATGCGTCATCGAGCGCAGCGTACTGGGAGTATTGGAACAACATTGATGGTTACCGCAATGACTCCCCAAATTACGTCGATAGAGGTGATGATTACGATAACTTCCCATCAGGGTACAACCGCATCACTACCTCGATCATTTGGGGCCATGGAACGTCTTTCTCTACATGGTTCAGTGGCGCTTACGCGCACATTTTGGGTATCCAAGGTCTGCCTTTGAATCCATTGGTTTTCCATGTTGGTCAGTATGCGGATTACATGGAAGATTACGTGTCGCTTGGTCTTGAGGAATCAAGCAACGGTAAACCGTCGGGTTTGGTTGATGGTCAATGGCGTGATATCTGGTGGAACCTTTGGGCAATGACGGATGCAAACGCGTCGATCGCCGATTACGAAACCGTGGGTTCAAACTACGTGACAGAGGAAGGTGAGTCGAAAGCGCATACCTACCACTGGATCCATACATGGAAAGCGCTAGGTCAATTGGAAACAGGGACGGGCGAGCTTACTGCTGATTCCCCGACAGCGGTCGCTTTCAAGAATGGTAATACCATGACGTATGTGGTCTACAATTTCTCGGATTCAGCGCAAATTGTTCGGTTCAGTGATGGGCAAACAGTGAATGCCGTGGCGAATGACTTTACGGTGGTTGAGCGTTAAGCATCGCTGCGCGATAAACCAAAACGGGGTGCTTGAGTGGCACCCCGTTTTCCGTTTCAGGCAGCGTGTAACTGCGAGTAAAACGTTAAGACGTTTTGCTGTACACACAACGCCCGTACGAATAGGTGTGCGCCACGGCGCGATCATCCCCGAGCGTCATCAAGACAAACAGCCTATCTTCGAGTGATTGCGTGTGTTCCATACGGAATTTCATTAACTGCGTTGCGTGGAGGTCGAGCACAACAAAATCGGCTTCTTTTCCTGGTTCAAAGTTTCCGACATGTTCGTCAATTGACAATGCCTTCGCTCCGCCCAACGTGGCTTGATAGAGGGATTTGAGTGGGTGAAGTTTTTCGCCTTGTAGCTGCATCACCTTATACGCTTCGCTCATGGTTTGAAGTAACGAAAAGCTCGTGCCCGCGCCGACATCGGTGCCCATTCCTACCTTGATGCCCTTGGCTTCCATCTTGTTCAGTGGAAACAGACCGGAGCCGAGAAAGAGGTTAGACGTTGGGCAGAATGCTATGGCGGATCCTGTGTCTGATAGGCGCTGGCATTCACCTTCACACAAGTGCACGCCGTGGGCGAAAATAGAGCGTGAAGAAAGCAATCCATGCTGGTCATACACATCGAGATAATTTTTGCTGTCTGGAAATAATTCCTGAACCCAAGCAACTTCCAACGGATTTTCTGACAGATGCGTATGCAGGTAAACATCGGGATACTCTTGCAGTAGCTTTCCTGCCAAGGTCAATTGTTCCGCCGTGCTGGTCGGCGCAAAACGGGGTGTCACGGCGTAGTGGAGTCGTCCTTTGTTGTGCCATTTTTCAATCAATGCTTTGCTGTCCGCATAGCCTGACTCGGGGGTGTCGGTCAGATCTTCGGGCGCATTTCTGTCCATGAGCACCTTTCCTGCGATCATGCGCAGGTTGCGTTTTTCAGCCTCTTGGAAAAACACATCGACAGATTCTTTATGCACGGTGCCAAACACCAGTGCTGATGTGGTGCCATTCCGCGCCAGCTCATCCAAAAATTGCACCGCGACGTTACGGGCATACTCGACATCTTGAAAGCGTTTTTCTTCGGGAAAGGTGTAGTTGTTTAGCCAATCCAACAGTTGTTCGCCATAGGCGGCGATCATGCCTGTCTGCGGGTAGTGGATATGGGTATCAATAAAGCCGGGTGTGATCAGCTTGTTTTCAAAAGTGGTCAGCGAGACAGTGTCGTCCAGCGTGGGAAGAATGTCTTTGGCATCTCCAACCCGAATAACATGCCCATCGGCAACAACCAAAATCCCATCGTCAAAATATGCATATGAGTCTTCCAAGCCTCGCTCCGTTGGGTTTCCCAAGCTATGGAGAATGGCGGCACGAAAGGCATAGGTAGAGCGTGCTTTGGGATCTTTCATTCTGGATGACTTCCTTGTTACGCCTTGAGTTTAAGCGGTTCGATTGCTGGTCGTGTTACGTCGTTTTCTTGACTGTCATTGTTCGTGCTGGTGGTTGGACGTTTACTGTCGATAGTTTCACCTTGGTAGCAAGCGATCAGTTCTCCCGCCACGGACACAGCAATTTCGGCAGGGTGCTTACCCTTGACCGAGGCAATACCAATGGGGCAAATCATTGTATTGACGGCCTGTTGAGAAAAGCCACGTTCACGCAATCTGTAATCGAAGCGTTTGCGCTTAGAGAGTGAACCTATCATGCCGAAATAACGGCTATCGCCCCGTTTAAGAATGGCGCGTGCGAGATCGAAATCAAGCTGATGATTATGTGTAAGTACAAGATACATGGCGTTTTCAGGTAAAGAAGAGACCTCTGCGACAGGATCGTCCGTTGCCCATTTTTCGACATTACTGGGTATATGGTCGGGAAATTGCGCTTCGCGCTCGTCTATCCAATACACCTTGAAAGGCAGGGTGGCCAGAATGGGAATGAGTGCCTTGGCAACATGCCCAGCACCAAAGACGGCGAGCACATGCCGAGGCTGCCCTATGGGTTCAAAGCTGAGCGTGACCATGCCGCCACAACATTGCCCCAGTCGCGCACCAAGGTTAAATTGTTCCACTTTCATGTCGGTGTCGGCATTGATGAGCATCTCGCGCGCTGTCTTCATGGCAATGTGCTCTAAGTGTCCGCCACCAATGGTTGCGATCACATCTTCCTCAGTGACGAGCATCTTGGTGCCAGCCCCGCGTGGCACAGAACCTTTGTCTTCGAGGACGGTCACCATGACGCAAGGTGTGCCTTGGGTTTCAAATTGCGCGAGTGCTTGGATCCAGTTGTCCTTAAACATATGGCCTCCTTATTTTGTCGCCAAGGTGTCTTCGAAAAGCGGAAATTCCGTCGGGCGCTTTCCTTTGCGAACACGCTTAATCGCGTTATAGACCTGTTCAGGTGTCGCGGGCGCAGCGAGATAGGGAATTTCACCATTTTCAGAAACGCTATTTACTGCGTCACGAAGGGCGCTCCAGACAGAAATAGCGAGCATAAACGGCGGCTCACCCACAGCCTTGGAGTGGAACACCGTGTCTTCAGGATTGGTGCGATTTTCCACCAGAGTCACATTAAATATCTCCGGGGTGTCTGCAACGGCTGGGATCTTGTAACTGGCGGGGCCACTTGTCATGAGTTGGCCGGCATCATTCCACACTAATTCTTCGGTGGTGAGCCAACCCATACCTTGAATAAAGCCACCTTCAACCTGCCCTATATCAATGGCGGGGTTGAGGGACGCACCGACATCATGAAGGACATCAACGCGCAGCACTTTGTATTCACCGGTGAGGGTGTCAATCAGCACTTCTGAACAGGACACGCCCCACGCGAAATAGTAGAAAGGGCGTCCACGCGCTGCGTCGTGGTCGTAGTAAATCTTTGGCGTTCGGTAGAAACCCGTTGAGGCCAACGAGATTTGATTAAACCAACACAATTCAGCAAAGTCAGCGAACGTCATGGCTGCTTGGTCGCCACAAGAAACGATACCATTACTAAATTGAACTGCATCAGGGGAAACCTTGAAATGGTTACTGGCGAAATCCACCATGCGTTGTTTGATTGTCAATGCGGCATTTTGCGCGGCTTTACCGTTGAGGTCAGTACCGGAAGATGCCGCCGTGGGTGATGTGTTCGGTACTTTTTCAGTATTGGTTGCGGTGCACTGAATAGTGTCGATATCCACACTAAAGGTTTCCGCCACAATCTGTGCGACCTTGGTATTTAAACCTTGCCCCATTTCTGTCCCACCGTGATTGAGCGAAATGCTGCCATCGGTATACACAGTGACAAGTGCGCCTGCCTGATTGAGGAAAGTTGCAGTAAAAGATATACCGAACTTGACAGGGGTGAGGGCAATGCCTTTTTTCAATAGCGGATTTTCAGCGTTGAACTTAGCAATTTCTGTGCGACGTGCTTGGTACTCACAGGACGCTTCAAGTTCTTCCGTTATGTCTTGAATGAAGTTGTCTTCCACCTTTTGGAAGTAATGTGTTTCGTCCCGTTCGTTGTCGGTGTAGTAATTGATCTTGCGGACATCAAGTGGATCTTTCTTTAGATGGTAAGCAATGGTATCCATCACATGCTCAATGGTCATCATGCCTTGCGGGCCGCCAAAACCACGGTAAGCAGTGTTCGACGCCGTATTGGTTTTCACGCAATGTCCTGTGACGGTGGCATTGTTGAGAAAGTAGGCATTGTCCGAGTGAAACATCGCACGGTCGACGATAGAACGCGACAAGTCGGGTGAATGTCCTGCGTTGCCCGACACGACAATCTCAATGCCTTGGATAAGACCGTCATCATTAAAGCCGACCTTGTATTGGTTGTAGAAAGGGTGACGCTTGCCCGTCATCATCATGTCTTCACGACGTGGTAAACGGAACTTCACAGGGCAACCTGTTTGCACCGCAATGACTGCTGCGATACAAGCAGGTCCCGCAGCTTGGGTTTCCTTACCCCCAAAACCACCGCCCATTCGACGCATGTCGATCAGTACCTTGTGCATGGGAATACCCAACACGGAACCCACAAGCTTTTGCACTTCTGTTGGGTTCTGCGTGGAGCAATACACGATCACGCCGCCGTCTTCTGTGGGAACAACACTCGACACTTGGGTTTCAAGGTAGAAGTGTTCCTGGCCACCGACATGCAAAGCGCCTTCGAGTTGATGTTGTGCGTTCGCGATGGCATTTTCCGAATCACCACGCTTTTGCTGGTGGCTATCTGTCACGAACAGTTCTTGGGCCAACGCTTGTTCAATATCCAGCGCTGCGGGCAGTTCGCTATATTCGACAATGGCCGCTTGTGCGCCTTTGCGGGCGTTTTCTAAGCTGTCTGCGGCCACGGCGATAACGGGCTGGCCCACATATACGACGTTTCCATCCGCAAGCAAAGGATCGCCAGGAAGAATAGGGCCGATATCGAGCTCACCGGGGATGTCTTCAGCAGTCAGTACACTATGAACGCCTTGAACCGCATAGCAGGGCGATACATCAAGGTGTGTAATGGTGGCGTGTGCATGCGGGCTCATCAATGCATAAACATGAAGCTGGTTAGGAAATTCGCCGCGATCATCAATGTATAGCGCCTCACCAGACACTTGCTTTTCAGCACTCTCATGCTTCACCGATTTGCCTACGCCTGTTGAGAGATCTTGCTTAGCCTGCGCAGACATTTCTTCGATAGTCATTGATGGTGATGTTTTACGAGACATGATGAATAACCCTCGTTGCTATTGCGTTACTAGACTTGGCGCTTTCTGCATGACCTGCAACTCTCAGTTCTGCATACATGCGATACAGAAGGTTGGCTGCGGTTTCTAATCGATATTCTTTGCTGGCGCGAAAGTCGGTGATGGGGGCAAAGTCTTGTTCAAGGGCGACCATTGCGGCTTGAATGCTTGCCATTGAGAGTGGCTTTCCGAGTAAAGCCTGCTCGCAACTTGCGGCTCTGGCGGGTGTTGCGGCCATGCCACCGAAGGCAATCTTAACACTAGTGACAACGTCACTCTTTGTTTCTGCATCCTTTTCAAAGGTCAAATGAAAAGCGCCACACACGGCTGAGATGTCATCATCGAAGCGTTTCGATATTTTGTAGGCTTTGAACATTTGACCGTTTTGAGGTTTGGGGATTCGAACGGTTTGAATAAATTCAGAGGGTTGGAGTGCCGTGACTTTGTACCCTTTGAAGAAATCTTCGAGGGGAATTTCTCGCACCGCGTCGCCGAGTCGAAGCGCGATAGATGCACCAAGTGCAATTAACAGCGGCGGCGCATCTCCAATGGGTGAGGCATTGGCAATGTTTCCTCCGACGGTGCCTTGGTTACGAATTTGCAAAGACGCAAAGCGCTGGATCAAGGTGCCAAAATCAGGGTAATGCGGCGTGAGCGCTTCATAGACATCGGTTAAAGGGACATTTGCACCGATTTCAATGTGTGTATCTGTCTCCTTGACCACTTTGATGTCATTAACCTGACCGACGTATACGAGTTCATCAATATCACGATGAAACTGTGTTACCTCAAGTGCCAAATCCGTGCCGCCTGCTAATAGTTTGGCGTTAGGGTGTGCGAGAAGTACTGACGCTAATTCATCGCTGCTTTGAGGGGTAAATGCGGTTTTACCATCACACTGATGCTGCAGTTCAGGGGGAGCAATGCTGGAAAGGCGAGCTATTGTCTCTTGTTCGTACTCTGCAAACTGATCGCGAATAGGCTGACTCTGGCTTAGCGACAGCGCTGCATCAACGATAGGGCGATAGCCTGTGCATCGGCAAAGGTTCCCGGCGAGCGCCTCATAGGTTTCTTCTTTATCAGCGTTTGGCTTGTTCTTGGTGAGCGCAAACATCGACATAATAAAGCCGGGCGTGCAAAACCCACACTGACTGCCATGATGTTCGACCATGGCTTGTTGAACGGGATGAAGTGTCTTCTTATTACGTAGATCTTCTACGGTAATGAGTTGCTTGCCATGAAGCGCAGAGACAAACGTCAAACATGCGTTAACACTTCGGTAAGACAGCCTTCCGTCTACCACTTCGCCTAACACCACGGTGCATGCACCGCAATCGCCTGAACCGCAACCTTCTTTTGTTCCAGTTTTAGCAATGTGTTCACGAAGGTAATTTAAAACCGTCATGTTCGGTGAGATAGACGATTCTTCACGTAACGTTTGATTAAGCAGAAAACGGATCACGTTGCCTCCAGCGCGTTTTGGCTATCCATGATTCAAACTTAATGAAACCTGACTAAATGGTCAACTTTTAGTTAACAAGTTGGCAACCAAGGTTTTTGGCGTTAAAAAGCATATAAAACAGTGGTTTAATGTTTTTTTTGGTGAGATTTCTAATATTTGGCTCGAGATATTGTATACAATATGTGAGCATGATCGTTTTCAATATCTGTTGGAAAGCTCGAGGTCTCGACTGTGGAACACATAGTAAGGCGGTGTACATTTACTTCGTGATGATGAGAGAAAATCTTGGAAAAGGAATAGAAAGTATGGGGAAGTGAAGGAGGAGCAAAAATGCCACTGCGTTTTTCCTTTCACTGAAGGTGCAGGCAGTGGCTTATAAATACTGAAACAGGCGTTACGCTTTCTTCTTCACGACATTGGAGAAAACCGCATGAAGATCGTTTACTGGATTGTCGTCATCCAGCTTTAATTTGGATTTGATGTGCGCTAAGTGGGACTTCATCAGAGACACACATCGTGTCTTGTCACCTGCCTCAATAGCATCCAGTAATTCCGTGTGTTCATCGAGCGAGCAATTAGTGTGTTTGCTTGATTCGTACAACGCGATGATCAAAGAAGACTGGGATACCAAACTGCGCTGGAAACTTGCCAATGGAATGTTATTTGCCATTGCAGCAAGTTCGATATGGAATTCACCGGAAAGGCGAATGCTTCTGCCTGTGTCACCTTGAGCGATGGCTTCTTGTTCTTCGGATACCAAAAGGCGGCATTTTGCGATTTGTTCTTTTGTCGCATGATCGGCAGCGAGTTCAATGATCGCTAATTCCATCACTTCTCGGGCTTTCAGAATCTGTAACGCTTCTTGAACCGTGGGCGACGCAACGATGGAGCCGCGGTTTGGGCGCGTACTCACCACTTGTTCTACTGATAAACGCAACAATGCGCGACGAATAATGGTACGGCTTACACCAAAAATCTCACCCATGGCTTCTTCGCTGAGTTTGGTACCAGGGGGAAGGCGTTGTTCTAAAATGGCATCAAAGATATGCCCATAAACGATGTCGTCTTGCGTTTGTTTAGGCCCTAACATCTTGTCTTTTTTTGTGTTTGTTTTCATGAGTCCAGTCATACGGCCTCTTTTTCCTCTTTGTCACGCAATGACCCGAACCAAGCCATTGTTGTTCGGTCTTAAATGCAATTGCATGAATATTTTGTATGGAATCTGATAATCAGATTGTACAGCATGGATAAGCAAATTGTACTTTAGCGTTGAGGAATTAGCGTATTGACCGCGAAAATTAGAGGCGGTTCAGTTTGAGTTGTTGGAATTGCAAGTGTGGAGGGCGTGACTAGGCTGACTATGCCAAAAGGTGTGTATCCGTAACAACAAAGCCTCTTAAGTGAACTGTTACTTCTAAAAGCAGAGAGTTAAATGCTTTTGGTTCTTATTTATTTACTGATTCAGAAAAAATGAAAGATAAATCTTTTTGTCCGTGTCCTGTGATTATGAAGAAAGCAAATCTACTCACAAGTAAAGGGAACGGAATTGACGAAAAATATCGCCACTTTAGTTTTGGTCTGCAAGCGCCCAGCCTTACACCAAGGAAAGCAGCGTTTGGCGGAGACAATTGGTGCAGAGAAAGCGTTTTCAATTGCTCAGCATTTACTTCAATGTGCTTTGGAGGATCTTTCTGACTGGGCAGGAGCAGTTGTTATTTCACCCTCGCATAGTTCAGATGTTCAATGGTCATCGACACTACTTGAGAGGGATTTCGAGGTTGTTCCCCAATCCGACGGGAACCTCGGTAAAAGGTTAAACCTTCTCGATCGCGAACTCCGAGCAAAAGGTCATAACGCCCTTATCTACATTGGCAGCGATGCCCCTATTCTTTCAAATATACACTTCCATGAAATTTTGACTTCGTTGGAAAGCAACGATGTTGTGTTTTGTCCATCTTCTGATGGCGGTGTAACGATCATGGCTTGTAATCGCACTTGGCCAGATATGACGGCTCTACCTTGGAGCACTGATAAGTTAGGAACATCGCTTACTGATTTGTGCCTAGAGAATCAGCTTTCAGTTAATCATACCTCTCCAGCTTACGATATCGATATTCAAGAGCACCTTTATCGATTAGTAAGAGACCTTAAAGAGGATGAACGTCCGGCTAGAAAGGCGCTCGTATCAGAAATCCATCAACTAATGAAGACTTCATACTATGCATAATCAAGTACAGGAATATTACGGAAAGATATTACAAGGCTCGGGCGATCTGCAAACCAACGCATGTTGTACCGATGACGCTATGCCAGAGTTTTTAAAGCCGGTGCTTAGCAATATTCATGATGAAGTGATGATGCGTTACTACGGCTGTGGTCTCGTGTGTCCAGAACAGTTAAAAGGTGCAAGGATTCTTGACTTGGGCAGTGGCTCAGGTAGGGATGTTTACGCGCTCGCACAACTAGTGGGTGAAGACGGTGAAGTTGTCGGCGTCGATATGACTGATGAACAATTAGAGGTTGCGAATCGCCACCTTAATTATCACAAAGAGAAGTTCGGGTTCAGTTCATCAAACGTACAATTCAAGAAGGGGTATATCGAAAAACTTGATGAACTTGGTTTAAAACCTGGAAGCTTCGATATCATTGTTTCGAACTGTGTCATTAACCTTTCTCCTGACAAGGATGCCGTTTTAAGGCAGGCATTTCATTTACTCAAGCCTGGCGGTGAAATCTATTTTTCTGATGTTTATGCAGATCGCCGAGTGCCTCAGGCATTAGTAGACGACCCATTGCTATATGGTGAATGTTTAAGTGGTGCGCTCTACTGGAATGATTTTGTTAACCTCGCAAAAAAGGCAGGCTTTGCTGATCCTAGGCTTGTTGAGGACCGACCGATCTCAATTGATAACCAGAAAATCATCAGCAAAGTGGGTCATATCAATTTCTTTTCTGCAACTTATCGCTTATTCAAACTGCCTGAGTTAGAGAGCCACTGTGAAGATTATGGCCAAGCGGTTATTTACAAAGGCACGATTAAATATCACCCAAATACCTTCGTACTAGATAAACACCACAACATTGAAGCTGGGAAGGTTTTCCCTGTTTGCGGTAATACATGGCGGATGCTTAACGACACGAGATTTAAAGAACATTTTGAGTTTATCGGTAATTTTGATGTCCACTACGGGATATTTGATGGGTGCGGAACCATTTTGCCATTTGATGACGTTACGGATGAACAAGGTAATGCAGGTTGTTGCTAAGGTGGAA
This sequence comes from Enterovibrio baiacu, assembly GCF_004120195.1. Classification (GTDB taxonomy): domain Bacteria; phylum Pseudomonadota; class Gammaproteobacteria; order Enterobacterales; family Vibrionaceae; genus Enterovibrio; species Enterovibrio baiacui. The sequence continues at coordinate 156,028 of NZ_SCHN01000015.1, forward strand.
AAATGATGAAAGCCAATAAATCTGACGCGTGGTGGACTACCCCAACTGATGAGCCACGTGGATATATTCAGCCTGGTGATTTGAAAGAGCTTTGGTTTCACACTGGTACACGGTGCAATTTGGAATGTGAATTCTGTCTAGAGGGTTCTAGCCCTTCGGACAAAAGACTGGGAAATCCGACGCTTGAAGAGGTTCGGCCTATTATTGACGAAGCTTTGGAGATGGGGGTTGAGAAATTTTCCTTTACTGGTGGTGAACCGTTTTTAGTGAAAGAGATTATTGAGATTCTTGATTACGCCTCCCTGCATAGACCAGTTCTCGTGTTGACAAATGGAACTGAGCCGTTGATGAAACGTTTGGAAAAACTGACTGAACTGTCGACAAATCCTTTCCCTATTTCACTTCGCATTAGCTTAGATCACCTTGATGCGGATAGTCATGATGCGCACCGTGGTAAAGGCAACTTTGCAAAGGCAGTTGCCGGTATGCGAGCACTCCACTCTCGTGGCTTTGCTGTTTCTGTTGCACGGCATATGGAGGAAGGAGAAAGCACGGAGCGCATCGAGCATGGCTTTAAGCAGTTATTTGTACTGAATGGTTTACCTGAAGAGCTCCCTATGGTTGCCTTCCCTGACTTTCTCGCTCCGGGATCTTTACCTAATGTTCCGCACATCAGTGAGCATTGTATGACTCACTACCAGAGTGAGGAAAGTCGTCAGGACTTTATGTGCCATTACTCAAAAATGGTGGTAAAGCGAGAAGGGCAAATGAAAGTGTATGCCTGTACCTTGGTGGACGATGACCTTGAGTATGAATTAGGGAATTCGCTCTCAGAGAGTCAGACGCAAAGAATCAGCATGAAACACCATCGCTGCTATAGCTGTTTTGCATTTGGCTCTTCTTGTAGCGGTTAAAAAGGAAGGAACAATGGAAAAGAAAACAAAAGTGCTTTTTTTGTGTACGGGTAACTCCTGTCGAAGCCAGATGGCAGAAGGTTGGGCTAACTCGCTTGGTTTACAGGATGTTGAATTTTATTCCGCTGGGATCGAAGCCCATGGCCTTAACCCAAACGCCATTATGGTGATGCAAGAGTCGGGTGTTGATATCAGTGGTCATCGCTCTGAGCTCTTGAGTGAATTTGTTGATATTGAATTCGACTTTGTTTACGCAGTCTGCGATCACGCAAATAAAAGTTGCCCGTCGTTTGATGGCCATACACAAGTTATTTGTTATCAGTTTGACGATCCACCAAAGATGGCTGCAGCTACTGAAGATCAAGCTATCGCACTAGATTGTTATCGTCAGGTTAGGGATCAAATCAAAGACTGGATTGAAGAATTGCCACAACAACTGGCTGTAAATTGAAGGATATAAATATGCTCGCGATCATTGGCGGAACAGGGATCTATCAGTTTGAAGGCCTTGATGTAGTAACAACACATACGATTGAAACACCTTATGGACAGCCATCTGGTGAGATCATTGAAGGTAAATTTGACGGCCTTAAGGTCTTTTTCTTGCCTAGGCATGGAAGTGCGCACCAATTTTTACCTCACGAGGTAAATTACCGTGCAAACATTTGGGCGTTAAAGAGTCTTGGTGTCACGCAGGTGATTGGTTTGTCAGCGACGGGATCTCTGCAACAAGAAATAGCGCCAGGCGATTTGTCTCTTCCTTCACAGTATTTCGATTTCATAAAGGGCAATAGAGAAAAAACTTTCTTTGGTGAAGGCATTGCGGCGCATGTATCTACAGCTGAGCCAACATGCCCTCAATTAGCGATGCATCTAGGAAATGCGGCGAAAGAACTTGATATTGTTCTACATCGAGATAAAACCTATGCGTGTGTCGATGGGCCGCGTTTGGGAACGAGAGCAGAAAGCCTGTTTCTTAAGAATGCTGTGAATGCCGATTTGGTTGGTATGACAAATGTCCCTGAAGTGTTTTTGGCGAGAGAAGCGCAAATCTGTTACTGCACTGTCGCAATAGCCACAGATTACGATTGTTGGCAAGAGGATCCGGCTCATCACGTTACTGTAGAGCAGGTTATTTCACGTTATGGCGAGAGTTTGGAAAAAGCCAAGTCATTGATTAAAATGTATTTGAAAAATCATCACCAGCCTGCGGATGAGAGCAGTCCGCAACGACAAAGCCTATCATCCGCAATTCTTACGCCCTCTCAGTTTATACCTGAAGCAAAGAAAGCATTGCTAGATGTACTTAAGAGGTAAGATGAATTCATCTTTTTTGAGTATCGTGATCCCATTGGCAAAAGGTGAGACTCAGTGGGTTCGCTTGTGTGAAGACTTTAATGTGTTACCTCGAAACACTGAAATTATTCTTGCCGTCGTTGAAGGCGAAGATATCACTGAGCCAGTCCGTCAGTTTGAAGTCGATTTTCCGCATCTCAAATGGGTTGTTCTAAGCAGCGCACAAGGACGCGGCGTTCAGATGAATAAAGGGGCGAGACTGGCGCAGGGTGAGTATATCTGGTTTCTTCATGCTGACAGTCGAATAACACGTCACAATGTTTATGCACTGCTCAGTTGCTTGAACAGTAAAAGAACACTGGCTACGTTGTTCTATTTTGACCTCTACTTTCATGATAAAAGAAGTAAGCTACTTTATATCAATGAGATAGGGGCTAAATTTCGTTCCGATGTGTTAGGGATTCCCTTTGGCGACCAAGGTTTCTTTCTTTCAAAAGAAAACTTTCATGACTTGGGTGGCTATGTTGAGGATGCACCATACGGTGAGGACCATTTGCTCATTTGGCAAGCTAAACGAAAAGCAATGAGTGTCCGCCGCTGCCCAAGTAAACTTGCTACAAGCGCCCGCAAGTATGAACGATTCGGCTGGCAATCTTTAACCCTAAAGTATCAGTACCTTTGGCCCAAGCAGGCGTTTCCTGAGTTAATTAAATTAATTCAGGGGAAATAATCTTCTTTTGGCCAAAGGTTATACTTTGAAACTATTTTGCTCTTTCAATACTGATCTCTAGTCACCTTAAATTCATACCTACGCAAACACCGAACTGTCAGTCTGCATTTGTGCTGCAAGTATCCCTGAAATGGCAACGGCTTCATCCATGTCCGATGTGTCGCCAGACACGCCAACCGCGCCAACAAGTTCTTTGCTTTCATCTCTGATTAAGATCCCGCCTGGTACGGGCACCAAATTCCCTTGCGCAAGTGTCGAAACGGAAGAAATAAAGCAAGGTCTTTGCTGGGCATCATCAGCAATTTTTCGCGATGAGCACCCTAGCGCGAGTGCCCCCCATGCTTTTGCAATGGCGATATCCGGCCTCATCATGCTTGAGCCATCTTGCCGTTGAAGCGCAATTAAGGCGCCACCTTTATCAAGCACCGCAACCGTGAGAGGTTGGGTGTTTAATTTAGATGCTGCATGAAAGACTTCGTCGGCAATCTCCAGCGCTTTTGGCAATGTTAGGTTTTCCATTTGCTTTCTCCTCATTCCCTTGCGGGATCTTAGTGATGGCCACAATGCGAGCAGTGAATGGCCATCAATTTCAGTTATTCGAGCATCTCGTAGCAAGGAAGCGTGAGGAAATCTGCAAAGTCAGCATCCGTCGACAGTTGATAGAAAACGGCTGATGCTTCATCAAACTTTCGTGTTTGATCTTGTTCGCCGTTTGGATGCATCACCTCTGCTTTCATCGCGATGGTTTCTTCCTCTAGCCATTGCTTGAAAAGGCTATCCGTAAACAGCCTTCCATCATCGAGTTGCACTTGATGCTTTAGCCATTGCCAGATATTTGCGCGGGAAATCTCTGCCGTCGCCGCATCCTCCATGAGGCCAAAGATAGGTACACATCCGACACCTCGAAGCCACGCTTCCATATACAGCACAGCGATACGAATATTCTTTCGAACGCCCGCTTCATCTTTTGGCCCCTCACAGGGAGAGAGTAAGCTGTCTGCGTTAAAATCCCCTTCGGGAATGACATGGCGTTGATTGGGGCGGTTATTCAACGCCTGATCGAAAATCTCGCGCGCAAGTATCACCAAATGCGGGTGCGCTACCCAGGTTCCATCGTGTCCGTTTGCCGATTCGCGTCGCTTATCCTCAATCACTTTTTGCGTGACGAAGGCCATCTGGTCAGGATCTTTGGAGGGGATAAACGCTGACATGCCGCCAATGGCCAATGCGCCGCGTCGGTGACAGGTTTGAATCAATCGCTTACTGTAAGCATCAAGAAAGGGCGTATCCATACCCACAGAATGACGGTCGGGAAGTACTCTGTCTTCGTGATGCTTTAGCGTTTTGATGTAGCTAAAAATGTAATCCCACCGACCGCAATTCATGCCCACAATATGGTCTTTCATGGCATATAAGATTTCTTCCATCTGGAAGACCGCAGGTAAAGTTTCAATAAGTACTGTCGCGCGAATGGTTCCGGTAGGCACATTGAAGTGCTTTTCCATAAAGGTAAACACATCGTTCCACCACGCAGCCTCTTCCATGGATTCAAGCTTTGGAATATAGAAATACACCCCTTGACCGTTCTTTGCGCGAGCGGCGTAGTTATGGAAAAAGTAAAGACCCGCATCCATCAAACATCCGGGTATAGGCTTACCGTTGAATTGAATATGGGTTTCCTTCAAATGCAAGCCGCGAGGGCGCATGATCAAGGTTGCGGGGTTATCACCTAACGAATAAGATTTTCCGCTTTTTGGGTCAACGTGTGCGATGGAGCCATTGTTCGCCTCTCTCATATTGATTTGGCCATTCACCATGTTTTCCCATGTGGGAGACGTGGCATCTTCAAAACAACACATGAAGACATTGGCACCGGAATTCAACGCATTAATGACCATTTTTCGGTCAATTGGTCCGGTAATTTCAACCCTGCGATCCAGCAAATCATCCGGAATCTCAGCGACTTGCCAACCGCTGTCTTCTCTTATTGCCTTTGTGTCTTGGCGGAAGTCAGGGAGCTGACCATGATCATAGGCCGCTTGCGTTTCGTTGCGTTTTTCGAGGAGGGCCTCAAGGCGAAGCCCAAATGTCTCGACCAGCAATTCCACAAACGATAACGCTTCTCTACTGAGAATCGACGCAGCCTCTTCACTGAAAACTGAACCTTTAACGGCAATGAGTTGATCACTGTGTGATTTGAAATGTGTAAGCGGTGGTGTAGAGGGCATATCGCTCTCTGATGTTGTTTCATGATCCATATGTAAGCCTCGTCTTGTTTTTATATTTGTATACATTAAATAAGGTTTAATGATCCGTTTATATCGGATAAAACGACAACAATCAAAACAATTTATTAACATGAATTCTGTAAATTACGGTTTGTTGTTGCACGTTAATAGCAGTATTTCTCTCACTTATCCCAATGAATCCGCTACTTAGCAAGAAAAGGCAAAATCAGCGATGAGCGAGAAGTTAAGTTACCGTTAAAAAATGCTTGATGATCATCGGTTATCGATCTAAGAATACAATATAAAGTTAAATTGTATACAATCGGAGTGTGAGATGGCGAAGATGAGAGCAATTGATGCAGCTATTGCGGTATTGAAAAAGGAAGGGGTAACGAAAGCGTTTGGTGTTCCTGGTGCGGCAATTAATCCGTTTTACTCGGCGCTAAAGCTGGGTGGGGGTATTGAGCATATCCTCGCGCGTCATGTCGAGGGGGCTTCTCACATGGCTGAGGGATATACCCGCGCAAACCCAGGCAATATTGGTGTGTGTATCGGCACCTCTGGGCCTGCCGGTACTGACATGATCACTGGGCTCTATTCGGCGCAAGCAGACTCTATTCCCATTCTGTGTATTACAGGGCAAGCGCCACGTGCGCGCTTACACAAAGAAGACTTTCAAGCCGTGGACATTGAATCCATTGCGCAACCCGTGACGAAGTGGTGCTCTACCGTCCTTGAACCCGCACAGGTGCCTCGTGCAATTCAACACGCCTTTCACGTTATGCGTTCAGGCAGACCAGGACCAGTTTTGATTGATTTGCCCATTGATGTGCAATTGGCAGAAATTGAGTTTGATATTGACAGCTACGAGCCCCTACCTGCTTACAAACCCTCGGCAACGCGTGGACAAATTGAAAAAGCGCTAGAGATGCTCAATGCATCGGATAAACCGCTATTGGTCTCTGGCGGCGGGGTGATTAACGCTAATGCATCCAATCTGCTGAAAGAGTTTGCAGAAATTACGGGCGTGCCAGTGATTCCAACCTTAATGGGGTGGGGAACCATTCCCGATGATCATGAATTGATGGTGGGCATGGTGGGGCTGCAAACTGCCCATCGCTATGGGAATGCAACGCTACTTGAATCTGACTTGGTGTTTGGGATCGGCAATCGTTGGGCGAACCGACACACAGGGTCGGTTGATGTGTATACCCAAGGTCGACAATTTGTTCATATCGACATTGAACCAATGCAAATTGGCCGCGTGTTTTGCCCCGACTTAGGCATTGTGTCTGACGCTGGTAGTGCGCTCGAACTTTTGGTCGAAGTGGCCAAAGAATGGCGCGGGGCAGGCAAGCTTAAAGATCGCAGCGCATGGGCAACGGCGTGCCAGCAACGTAAAGCGACCATGTTGCGAAAAACCCACTATACAGAGCAGCCAGTCAAACCCATGCGCGTATATGAAGAAATGAATCGCGTGTTTGACCGAGATACCTGTTATGTCAGCACCATTGGTTTGTCACAAATCGCCGCAGCGCAATTCCTTCATGTCTATAAACCTCGCCATTGGATTAACTGTGGTCAAGCCGGGCCATTAGGTTGGACGGTTCCTGCAGCCCTTGGTGTGAGAGCGGCTGATCCTGAACGCGATATTGTCGCCATATCCGGTGATTATGATTTCCAATTCATGATTGAAGAACTGGCTGTCGGTGCGCAGTTTAAACTCCCGTATATCCATGTGTTGGTCAACAACTCTTACCTTGGTCTTATCCGACAAGCTCAGCGTCAATTTGACATTGATTACTGTGTACAACTGGCATTTGAAAACCAAAACGTCGACGAACATGCAGATTACGGTGTCGATCATGTCACTGTCGTGGAGGGGTTAGGCTGTAAAGCACTTCGAGTAACAAACCCGGAAGACATTGCTTCTGCACTAGAAGAAGCAAAACGGCTGATGAAGACAAACCGTGTGCCCGTGGTGGTTGAGATCATGCTTGAAAAGGTCACCAACATCTCCATGGGAACGGAGATCGATGCGATTAATGAATTTGAATCCCTAGCTGAATCGCTGGCGGATGCACCGACCGCACTTGCCGCCAGTAAATAGAACGCATCTTTTCATTTCAGGATTAATCCGGATTGTGTCACACCACGCTGTGGTGTTATCGCAACCAAAGAATAAGGACATCGCTATGCCAAAATTGACCGCAAATCTTTCGATGTTATTCACAGAGTTACCTTTCATGGCGCGTTTTAGTGCCGCCGCTCGAGCTGGCTTCCGTGGTGTCGAGTACCTCTTCCCTTATGAAGAAAATGCCTTAGACATCGCATCAGAGCTCGAGAAACATCAGCTACAACAAGTCTTGTTTAATCTCCCTGCGGGGGATTGGGGAAAAGGAGACCGAGGTATTGCCGTTGACCCAGACCGTGTTGAGGAGTTTCGACAAGGTATCCCTGTCGCCATTGCCTTCGCCAAAGTACTGGGGTGCCATCAATTGAACTGTCTTGCGGGCATCGTTCCCTCTGGCGTCACGCACGAAGAGGCGGAAGCGACGTTTGTTGCAAACCTTCAGTTCGCCGCTGATGCATTGGAAGCTGAGGGTATCACTTTGTTGATTGAAGCCATTAACACGCGTGACATACCGGGCTTTTTCCTCACAACGACCACGCAAGCGCAACATATTCGCAAAGCAGTTGGGAGTAAAAACCTCTTCATTCAATACGACATCTACCACATGCAAATCATGGAAGGCGATATCGCGAGAACCATGCAGGAAAACGTAAAGGAGATTCGCCATATCCAACTTGCGGATAACCCAGGGCGTCACGAACCAGGAACGGGGGAGATCAATTACCACTACCTGTTTAGATGCATCGATGAAATGGACTACGACGGCTGGGTAGGGTGTGAATATAAACCGGCAAGGTCGACACAAGTGGGCCTGACATGGCTTAACAACTACGACGTGAATAAGGAGCAGTAAGATGAGCACAATTGCATTTATTGGTACAGGCATCATGGGTAAACCGATGGCAGAAAACCTGCAAAAGTCGGGCTATCAGCTGCATCTCTCTGAAGTACGCTCTCCTGCGCCAACATCCCTTATTGACGGCGGCGCAAAACGTTTTCCAAGTAATAGGCTCGCCGTTGAGCATGCGGATTTCGTCATTATCATGGTGCCAGACACGCCTCAAGTTAAAGACGTGCTGTTCGGGGATGATGGCATCGATGCAATGTTGACCGCCGGCAAAACCGTGATTGATATGAGCTCGATTTCGCCCATCGAAACGCGACGATTTGCTGAACGTGTTAAAGCTCTGGGTGCTGACTACCTTGATGCGCCTGTTTCTGGCGGTGAGGTCGGCGCAATCAATGCCGCGCTGACCATCATGGTGGGCGGTGATAAGGCCACATTTGAAAACGCATTGCCCTTGTTTGGCGCGATGGGGAAAAACATTAATCTCGTGGGCGACTGTGGTGCGGGGCAAGTGTGTAAAGTTGCCAATCAAATCATCGTGGCGCTGAACATTGAAGCAGTATCGGAAGCCTTGGTCTTTGCCTCCAAAGCAGGCGCCGATCCGGCGCGCATTCGCGAAGCCTTATTAGGAGGATTCGCCAACTCTAAGGTGTTGGAAGTGCACGGTGAACGTATGGTCCAAGGCACATTCGATCCAGGTTTCAGAATCGCACTTCATCAAAAAGATTTGAACCTTGCGCTGACCGGTGCTGCTTCCCTAGGTGTGGCATTACCTAATACGCAAAAAGCCCAAGAGCTTTTTGAGATATGTGCAGAACAAGATGGCGCGGGTTGGGATCACTCCGCCATGGTAAAAGCCATAGAAACCTTATCTAACCACAGTATTCGCTAAATACCCTTCTGAAACATGATCTTTACCGAGACCCATGTAAGCTTTGCCCGGTACTGATAGGTCCGGGCCTTTTTCTGGCCGAGATGCAACACATGCCAAATCATGCTTCTTGGATGAGGCAAACGCATACAATTCGTTATCACCTAATGAAAATAACGATGAATGCCGCGAATCTGTTGAGGTATTAACGCCTTAGGCTGGATGAATCTTGCGTGATTCATTACAGTTGAAGCATGGCTTACTCACCCATGCAGGGATAATGTCTCGGATCAGAGCGAAGAATCAGGAAAAAATTATCGAAGTCGCGAGCCTCTTATTTGCAGAAAAGGGGTATGCCGCCACCACGACTGCAGAGATCGCGCTGCGAGCTGAGATTCCAAAGCCCAACCTCTATTACTATTTCAGTAGCAAAGACAAGCTTTATCGCGCCGTGTTAGAAAGCGTGACACAGCCTTTGCTTCAAGCTTCTTTGCCCATCGAGCAACTGGAAGACCCACAAGAAGCACTCACCCAATACATTCGCACCAAGTTGCGAATATCGCGCGACCATGCCGCGGCATCAAAAACCTTTGCTGCAGAAGTCATGGCAGGAGCGCCACATCTACCAAGCGATATCGCTGAAGCCTTGATGGATCAATCCAAAATGATGCTGTCCAAGTTCGACCATTGGATAGAGCAAGGCTGGATGGATCCTGTGCCTGCAAAACATCTGATGTTTATGCTGTGGTCATCCACTCAAACCTATGCTGATTTCAACTGGCAAATCTGCCAAGTCAGCGGAAAATACGCACTCGAAGACGATGACTTTAAAGATGCCGAAACCTTTTTAGTGGGATTGGTGTTAAAAGGGTGTGGTGTTAAAACGTTGTTTTAGAATCGAAACAACCCTTAATCTACAGTTCTTTCATCCTTATTCTTTATGTCATTCTCTCTTCAAAAGGCCCGTTAGTGTGATTTGATTCACACTAACGGGCCTTTTTTCATTTTCCCGCTCAGTTTTTTCCGCGTTTCTCTCCATATACCCCCGTCACCCCATTCAATGTAAAAGGAAGCACAACATGGCAGTCATCATCGGCGGCGCAGGACTTGGTCAATTTGATGTTCACGGACAAGGCAGCGTGGGGTCAGCCAGTGGGCTGTCCGTCAATGCCTTTACGGGCAATGTCGTGGCGGGCGGGGCAGACCAACGCCTCATCAGTCAAGGGTTGGACC
>NZ_SCHN01000016.1 GCF_004120195.1 Enterovibrio baiacu
GACATTGTCGAAGCTCGGGGTGTCGCCGTCATCCACATCAGTGATCGAGAGCGTACCAGAGACACTGGTTTCTGGTGTGTCCGCGCCTAAATCAATGCCGCCAGTAGTAACGCCCGTGACCACAGAAGCATCATCGCTGCCTGTTACCGTGATGGTAATTTGGTGCTCAGAGCCGTCCGAGGCCGTCACTGTGATGGTGTCTGTCGCAGAATCTCCATCACCCAGAGACTGTGCATTGTCAGGGTTGACCGTGTAGGTCCATTCGCCGTCGGTCAGTGTCAGGCTGCCGTATTCACCTTCCACCGTGCCGTTTTCAAGGGTAGGTTGCACGGTGGCATCTGGGTCGCTGATGTTGATAGAGCCAGAGACAGATGCATCGCCGCCTTCAGCCACACTTGCACTCAAGTCGCCTGTGACGACTGCGGCATCGTCGGTGCCTTCAACCGTCACCGTGATTTGATGGGTGGAGCCATCAGACGCCGTTAAGGTGAAGGTGTCGTTTGCCGATTCACCGTCCGGTAAGGTTTGTGCGTTTTCGCTGTTAACCGTGTAGGTCCACTCGCCGTCAGTGAGTGTAAGGCTACCGTATTCACCTTCAATCGTGGTGTTACTGATGGTTGGGTTTTCACCGTTATCCACATCACTGATGCTGATAGAGCCCGACACCGAGGTGCCTTGATCCGTGGTGTTGCCCGTCGTATCGCCCGTCACCACCGCCGCATCATCCGTGCCTGTAATGGTAATCACGATGTCTTGCGTGGTGCCGTCTGAGGCGGTCACCGTGATGGTGTCCGTCGCGGTATCGCCATCAGCGAGTGATTGGATCGATGCGCTGTCCGCGGTATACGTCCAAGCGCCATCGACCAAGGTCAGCGAACCGTATTCACCCGCCAAGGTGCCATTTGGAATGGTTGGGGTATCGCCGGTGTCTGCATCGGTGATCGTGATGGTGCCCGTCGCGGTTTGCACTCCCACATCTTCAGTGATGCTCGCGGTGCTATCACCCGTGATAACCGCCGCATCATCTGCGCCCGTGACATCGACGGTAATTTGTTGCACCGTGCCGTCCGAGGCGGTGAGGGTGAACACTTCTTGCTCGGTCTGGTTGTCGTTCAGTGCATCCGCTTTAGACGGATCGACCGTGTAGGTCCAGTTACCGTCAGTCAGCGTGAAGGTACCGTAATCGCCGTCGATAGAGACATTGTCGAAGCTTGGTGTGTCGCCGTCATCCACGTCAGTGATCGAGAGTGTGCCAGAGACACTGGTTTCTGGTGTGTCAGCGCCTAAATCAATGCCGCCAGTAGTAACGCCCGTGACCACAGAAGCATCATCGCTGCCTGTTACCGTGATGGTGATTTGGTGCTCAGAGCCGTCAGAAGCCGTCACTGTGATGGTGTCTGTCGCAGAATCTCCATCACCCAGAGACTGTGCATTGTCAGGGTTGACCGTGTAGGTCCACTCGCCGTCAGTCAAAGTCAGGCTGCCGTATTCACCTTCGACTGTGCCGTTTTCAAGGGTAGGTTGCACGGTGGCATCTGGGTCGCTGATGTTGATTGAACCGGAGACAGACGCATCGCCGCCTTCAGCAACAGACGCGCTCAAGTCGCCGGTGACAACTGCGGCATCGTCGGTGCCTTCAACCGTCACCGTGATTTGATGGGTTGAGCCATCAGACGCTGTGAGGGTGAAGGTGTCGTTGGCTGATTCGCCGTCCGGTAAGGTTTGTGCGTTTTCGCTGTTAACCGTGTAGGTCCACTCGCCGTCAGTGAGTGTAAGGCTACCGTATTCCCCGTCGATGGTGGTGTTACCGATGGTTGGGTTTTCACCGTTATCCACATCACTGATGCTGATAGAGCCAGACACCGAGGTGCCTTGGTCTGTGGTGGTGCCGGTGGTATCACCTGTCACCACCGCAGCATCGTCAGTACCTTCAATGGTGATCACGATGTCATGGGTATTTCCTTCACTGTCAGTCAGTGTGAGGGTATCTGTGGTGCTTTCCCCTTCACCGAGTGACTGCCCTGCGCCAGGGTTGAGTGTGTATGTCCACTCGCCGTCGGTAAGGGTCAAGCTACCAAATTCGCCTTCAACCTTGGTGTTTTCAATGGTGGGTGTGTCACCAGTATCTGGGTCAATAAGCTCAACAGTGCCTGACGCGCTTGGTGCAACAATTCCAGAGCCTTCTGTCAGCGTGCCCGTGGTTTCACCGGTGAGAACAGCAGCATCATCCGTGCCAGTAACATTGATGATGAGCGTGTGCTCTCCACCTTCTGAATCGGTGATCGTGATGGTGTCGGACACTGTGACACCACCGTCGAGTGATTCAGCAAGTTCTGGATCAAGGGTATATGTCCAATCGCCATCCACCATGTCGAACGTGCCATACTGACCACTTTGTGTGGTGTCAGGTAACGTTGGGTTGTCGCTGGTGTCTGGGTCTTCAATAGACAGGCTTCCGCTCGCGACGAGAGACGCATCATCGTCTGTCACGTTGCCAACGAGATCGCCACTTATCTCGGCGGCACTCTCGCTACCAGTGATCGTGATTTCAATGTCATGCACTGTGCCGTCAGATGCGGTAATGCTGATGGTGTCTGTGGCCGTTTCCCCTTCATCAAGGTACTGCGCCAACTCAGGGTCTAGCGTGTATGTCCAAGCGCCATCGACGATTTCCAGCGAACCGTATTGGCCGCTGATCGTGCTGTTTGGCAAGGTTGGATTGTCGTTTGAATCTGGATCGACAAGGTCTACCGTACCGCTGGCAGTGAGCAGGCCACCTTCAGCGACGGTGCCCGTTGTGCTGCCTTGCAACACAGGTTCTTGATCTGTCCCTGTAATGGTAATGACGATGTCATGGGTTGAACCGTCAGACGCTTCAATCGTGATGGTGTCGGTTGTGATGTCACCTTCGTTCAGTGACGCAACGCTGTCAGGGTTGAGGGTATAGGTCCATTCGCCATCAACAAGGTCTAGTGAACCAAACGTACCGTCTACGGTGACATCTGGCAGGGTAGGGTTATCATCTGAATCAGGGTCGACAATCTCAATCGTGCCGCTGGTCATCAGATCGCCACCATCATCTAAATCGCCTGTCGTGTGACCGCGTAGTTCTGGCGCATCGTCCGTGCCTGTGACAGTGATAACGATACTTTGCGTTGTACCATCGGTCGCTGTCAGTGTGATGGTATCGGTGTCTGTATCGCCCTCTGGAATTTCTGAGGCAGCGTTTTTATAGAGGGTGTATGTCCATGCACCATCTACCAATTCCAACGCCCCGTATTCGCCTTCGATGCGGGTGTCTTCAAAACTTGGTGTGTCGTCACCATCAACGTCTGAAATACTGATTTCACCGCTGACTGTCAGGGTTTCACCGGTTGTTGTGTCTGTGAGGTCGCCTGTCACTTCCCCGCTAACAACGGGGAGATCATCCGTACCCACAATGTTAATAACGATGTCCATCGGCGTGCCGTCAAGTGAATACACCGTGACAGTGTCTGCCAGCGGGTCACCCGCGTCTAAGCCGTTCAGCATGTCGTTGTGAGACGGATCTGTGGTGTACGTCCAGTTACCGGCTTTGTCGATGGTGACTTCGCCGTACGTACCTGTGTAGGTGCCCGCGTTGAAGAAGTATTCGCCGTAATCGGCGTCCGATACCGTTGCGCGGCCTGAGGTGGAAAGCTGACCGTCTGTTTCGTTGATGGTGGCAGACTGCATGCCACCAAACGTCGCCACATCGTTTGTGCCATCAATGGTGATGGTGATGCTTTGCATGGTGCCATCTTCAGCGCGCACTGTGATGGTGTCGGTAAGGTGATCACCTTCACTTAGGCGATCAATCGCGCCTTTTTCATCAGTGGTGCTGTACGTCCACGAACCGTCTTCGGCAATGGTCAGTTCACCCCATCGGCCTTCAATAGTTTGCGCCGTGAAGGCACCGTCAGTGCCATCAACATCCGTAGACGTCAATGAACCTGTGGTTGACATGGTGCCATCTGATTCAATGACCGTACCGGTAATGTCACCGGCAATTTCAGCGGGATCGTTAGTGCCGATAATGGTGACAAGCAGTTCTGTTTCGGTGCCGTCTACAGAGCGCACAGTGATCGACTCGACCAGGGTCTCACCTTCTGCTAGCGCATCAAGTGCAGAGCTTTGGTCTGGGTCGGATGTGTACGTCCAGTTGCCCGCGCGGTCGATGGTGACAGAGCCAAAATCACTGAGATAGGTGCCTGCCAGCATGAAAGACTCACCGTAGTCGGGATCAACGGTATTGATTGAGCCGGAGACACTTATCACGTCGTTGGTTTCGTAGACATCTCGGGTTGAAATACCCGAGAAAACAGGCGCGTCGTTGACACCTTCAAGCGTGATAACGATTTGTTGTTCTGTGCCGTCTTCTGCACGAACCGTCACGACTTCGGTCAGGGTGTCGCCCTCACCTAGGCGTTCAATTGCGCCAGTCGGATCGGTAGACGTGTATGTCCATGCGCCGTCAGCATTGATAGTGAATTCGCCGCGCGGTGTCGCAATGGTTTCTGCAATGAAGACATTGTCATTGCCGTCGACATCCTGTGAAGAGAGTTCGCCAGATGTCGATAATGTACCGCCGTTATCAACGACAGTCGCGGTAACGTCACCATCAATTACAGCATCATCATTTGAGCCATTGATGGTGATGGTGATTTGGGTTTCGGAACCATCAAGTGAGTAAACAGTGATGGTGTCAGTAATATGTTCGCCGTCTGTGAGCGAATTGATGGTAGGTAGGCTGCTGTCGTTTGTCGCATAGCTCCAGTTACCTGCCGCATCAATGGTGAGTACGCCATATTGACCATCAATGTCACCGGCTTGCATGAAGGATTGACCCGCATCTGCATCTACCACATTGATAGAGCCTGCTGCAGACAAGCCGTCTTGACCTTCAGTGATGGTGCCTGTGCTGATGGCTGAGAAGACAGCTTCATCGTTCACCCCTTCAAAGGTGATTTCAATTTGTTGTTCTGTGCCGTCTGCGGCGCGTACCGTCACGACTTCGGTGAGGGTATCGCCTTCGCCAAGGGATTTAATCACGCCCGTTGGATCGGTAGAAACGTACGTCCAGTTACCTGCTGCGTCGATGGTGAGTTCACCGCGCAGAGTAGAAACGGTTTCAGCGACAAAGGCATTGTTTTGTCCATCGATATCTGTGGAAGAAAGCTGTCCTGTTGCCGTCAATCCGCCTTCTGTACCCACGATGGTACTGGAGACCTCGCCCGCGATTTCAGCTGGGTCGTTCGTCCCCGTGATGTTCATGACGATTTGATGTTCATCGCCATTGCTGTCTACCAAAGTAATAATGTCAACGGCTTGCGCACCCTCTGCAAGTGGTGCTGCGGCTTCTTTGTCGACGGTGTACGTCCAGTTCCCATCCACTAACACCAAGGTGCCATAATTGCCCTGAACGGAGGTGTTTGCGATGGTGGTGTTGTCATTTGTGTCTGGGTCGGAAATGCTAATGCTGCCTGTCGCAACCGCATTGCCTTGGGCGTTATCCTGCACTGTAGACGTGGTATCGCCAGTGATTTGGGCGACATCATCAGTGCCTGTGATATCAATGGTGATCTGATGCTGTGAACCATCAGATGCGGTCAGTGTAATCGTGTCTGTGCTTTCTTCGCCTTCCGCCAGCGACTGGGTTTTCTCACGGTCAACCGTGTAGGTCCAATTGCCATCAACCAACTCAAAGATGCCGTATTGGCCTTCGATACTTGTGTTATCAATTGTGGCTGTTTCGCCACTGTCAGGGTCAGTAACAGTAATAGAGCCCGTCGCTGTTGCAGCGCCTTCGGTGGAATCTTGAACCGCTGCGGTTGTGTCACCTGTTACCACGGCAGCATCGTTAGTGCCAGTTACCGTGATGTCAATGGTGTGTTGTGAGCCATCCGATGCGGTGAGCGTGATTGAATCAACCGCCTCCTCGCCTTCCGCGAGAGGTTCGGTCTTCTCGCGATCAACGGTGTAGGTCCAATTGCCATCAACCAATTCTAACGTGCCGTATTGACCTTCAATGCGGGTGTTATCAATCGTGGCTGTTTCGCCGCTGTCAGGGTCGGTAACAGTAATAGAGCCCGTCGCTGTTGCTGCGCCTTCGGTGGAATCTTGAACGGTTGCGGTTGTGTCACCTGTTACCACGGCAGCATCGTTCGTGCCTGTTACCGCGATTTCAATGGTGTGTTGTGAACCGTCTGATGCTGTGAGCGTGATTGAATCAACCGCCTCCTCGCCTTCCGCGAGAGATTGGGTCTTCTCGCGATCAACGGTATAAGTCCAATTGCCATCAACCAACTCAAAGGTCCCGTATTGGCCTTCGATACTTGTGTTATCAATTGTGGCTGTTTCGCCGCTGTCAGGATCGGTAACAGTAATAGAGCCTGTGGCTGTTGCTGCGCCTTCGGTAGAATCCTGAACCACTGCGGTTGTGTCACCAGTAACCACAGCTGCATCATCGGTGCCTGTTACCGTGATATCGATGGAATGCTGTGAGCCATCAGATGCCGTTAATATAATGGAATCAACGGCTTCTTCGTCTTCTGCCAACGATTGCGCTTTGTCTGGGTCGAGCACATAGGTCCAATCGCCATCGACAAGTTCGAAGGTGCCGTATTCGCCTTCAACGCGCGTATTTTCGATGGTGGCCGTTTCACCATTATCAGGATCGGTCACTGTAATGGAGCCGGATGCCGACGTGACGGATTCGCCATCGGTGACGTTAGCCGAGACGTCACCTGACACTTCTGCGGTGTCGTCTTTGCCGGTGACAGTGATGGTTACTTGATGCGTTGAGCCATCTGTGGCGGTGAGGGTGATGACATCGGTTGCTTCTTCGCCTTCGGCAAGCGGTTTGGCTTTATCTGGGTCTAAGGTGTACACCCAATTGCCATCGACCAGCACCAAGGTGCCGTATTCGCTTTCGACAGTAGTGTTCGGAATCGTTGTTTGATTGTTTGAGTCGGGGTCGGACACGTTAATTGAACCCGTTACGGTGATTGGGCCATCACCATCGTTGTCTTCGAGTTCTGCTTGTGTATCGCCAGACACGGTCGCGGGTTGATCAACTGTCGAGTCAGGATTAGAAGAGTCGGCGCCAGATCCTGTTGAACCAGACGTGTCGGTTTCATCCGTCTCTTGGTTTGCGAGCAAGCTATAGCGGGAGTTGCTGATGGCATCTATCTGTTGGGGCGATAAACCGGCTTCCGCTAACATGGTGCTGATGAAGCGTGGGATGCCTCCCTCTTCACTACTGTCAAATTGATTGCTTTCGATAACAACCTGCGCGCCCCAGCTTGAGTCGGAGACCTCTTCGCCTGCAGCGGTTTCAGCATCTTCGACTTGCCCTGGATCTTGCCCATCTTCGATTGCGGCAATGATATCAATGACATCTGAGGGCAAATTTAGGCTTTCAACGCCGTCTTCGCCGACCAACAATGCGTCGTCGAGAACATCAATTTGTTCTTGGTCTTCTGTAACAAGCCAAGCATTTTTTCCCTTTGGCACAGAAATTACATCGCCAGTGTTCAGCTGCATGTTTGGTTGAGCAGGGCTTACTTCCCCATTTTTATCAACCACAAACGCCTGACCCGCTACCTGGCTAAGCACTAAAGTGACGGCCATATCCTTCTCCCGAACGCTTCCGTTTTAATTATGGAATGTGTGTCTCACAATCAACTCGCTGTATAAACTTAGTACAGATCAATCGAAGCTGAGAAAACGATCAAGCCATCTCCAAGATAATGATTAATATGTGTTTCATATATGAGACTGGTGGCATTTAATGAGGATGTTTTTGGTCGAACTGTCTAGAAAAAAAGATAATAAATAACAATAAAGTCGGCATGGCTTTAATGTTTCATAGCAGCCAGTGCGTAGCAGTGGAACTAAGTAATTGATGAACAGTGGGCAAGTGGAATTGGCAGGTAGGCAAAAAAGCCACTAGTTTTATTAGATAAATACATGCATCCAAAGTGCGACAGAGAGAAAGGCGTGTACGCCACAAAAACGTTGATTGCGCGGAATGACAGGGGGTTCCTGCCATTGACTGTCCGTTTTATTTACAGCATTTCTCTTACTCTGCCTTTACGGGACGTTAAGCGTCTGCGCTTAGCGAACAACATCGAAAGGAATGTCTAATGAAAGGTTTGGTGAAAAATGAGCCCGTCATCGTGCTTGCTGATGAAGATCTTTCTCACATCGATTTCTATCAACAAGTACTCAGCGAAAATGGCTTTTGGCTCCGTTCTGTTGCCACACCTGGAAAACTTAACACCATTCTCGAACAGCACCCCGTTAACATTCTTGTACTGAACATGGATTTCCATTTTTCCGATGGCGAGTCGTTGCAACAAGAGATTCGAAAAATCCGCCAAATTCCTACTTGTAAAGACACCCGCATTCTTCTTACGACCAACCAATTCTCTTCAGAACAAAAACAATTGGCGTACCGCGTGGGTGCGAGCGACTACATGGTGTATCCTATCGCGCCCGATGAGCTGTTTCTGAAAATGGGGATGCATTTGATCGCGGGTGCGCGCAAAGGCATTCCGAGTGCACTTAGCCGAAGCTTTAATGTGTTGGCTGAAACCAATATGTCGCTGTACCCCTTACTGGCGACGGCGGCAAGTTGCGCACAAATGCTGAAAAAAACATCGCTCAGTAACAAGCAAGCGGTGTATGTGGATAGCCTTCATCGTGCCACGAAGCGTGCCACGGTGTTGAGCGACAACCTTCAAGATTTTGAAGAGCTTTCTACTCAGTTCCTGACGTTGGAAAACACGCCTTTTGACCTCGACCAATTGCTTGAAAGTCTGCGTGACTATTTACTGGGCGAAGCTGAAAGCCGAGAAGTTGAATTGCTGTTCAATGTTCCCCTCGACGTGCCGCGCTCTTTGATTGGCGACCCAGACAGATTGCGCCGCATTCTTCTCAACCTGATTTCAGAAGCCATTTTGATTGGCGAAGGTTGTCCGATTGTACTGAGCATTAACGCCGACAATCTTTCTGATCATTCAGTGACGCTGCGCGTCTCGATTCAAGAGAACATTGCGGAAAACGACGAGCCGTCAGATCACCTTGAGGAACTCGCTGAACGCGCCATGATGGCGATGTCTGAAGTGGACGAATCTCTCCACCTCCTTATCGCCAGCTACCTTATTGATTCGATGGGTGGTCGCGTATTAATGGACGATGAAGAAGAGGCATCGGGCGTTCATTTCTGCCTCGACATGCAAGTCTCTTCTGTGCCATCAAACAAAAGTTTTGCCGTGCCTGTCGACTTGCGAGAACTCCGTATTTTAGTGGTTGATGACAACCCCTCATCGATTGCTGTCCATTCCGCAATCATTACGTCTTTAGGTTTTGACTGCGAAGCGGTGAGCAGCGTGGATGAAGCCTTCAGTGCCATCGAAGAAGGGCACCTTGATTTAGAAGGCGAACCTTTTGACCTTGTGCTGCTTGATTGGCACATGCCGGGCAAAAAAGGTTACCACCTCTTAGACAAGCTTCAGGCAGACATGCCGAAAGAGAATATTCCCTTAGTGATAGTGATCAGCGCCTTCGATAAAGCACACATCGATCAAGAAAAAGGCAAAGGGAAAATCGATGGCTATTTGCACAAACCGATTTCCGCCTCTGTCATGTTCGACACCATCATGGATGTAATGGGGCAAAACTTACCGAAAACACACCGCCGTGTGCTGGACGCGCAGAACCGTTTGTCAGGCGTGTCTGTCAATGGCGCAGGCCGCCGTATTTTGGTGGTGGATGACATGCCAATCAACCAACAGATCGCGCAAGAAATACTGATCAGTAATGACTTCCAAGTCGACATCGCACAAACAGGCAAAGAAGCGCTGATGAAGGTGTGCCCAGCGCCTGAGTTGTATGACGTGATTCTCATGGACTTGGAAATGCCAGAAATGAACGGCTTAGAAGCCACGCGCATTATTCGCGAAACCGCAGACCCCGAAAACTTACCGATTTTGGCCGTGACGGCGCATACCATGGAGCGCGATCGACAGCGTTGTAGCGATGCTGGCATGAACGACCATGTGGCGAAACCCATTGAAGCGGAATCATTACTGCAGAAATTGGCGGTACACCTTGGGCTTGCGGTAACGACCACGGATTTACTGGTGTCTGAGACAGAGGAAGAGGAAGACGAATACGACTACGTTGATACCGAAGAAGGCATCAAACGTGTGATGGGCAATGACACCCTCTACTTCAAATTACTCAGTGATTTTGTGCATCAGGCGCGTGTGCAAGAAAACATGCTTTATCAGCACATTGAATCTGGGCAGTTAAAGCAAGCGGCAGAACATGCGCACACCATTGCGGGTAGCGCAGGGAATTTGTCGGTGATTGCGCTCAGAAAATCCGCGAAGCAATTGCAAAACGTCCTGATGGCGTTGGGCGATCATGATGCAGCGCTGAGCCAGTTCAAGCGTGATGTTGACAATGCCATTAAAGAAATCGGCCAGATTTTGCTGAAACGTGGCGGCATAGCCATCGATCCTAAACGCGAAGGTGCAACGCAAAACACGGCGGGCGCGACGGACAACGGCGCAGCGAATGCCTTCATGAACAGGATGATGCATTTTAAAAATCAGGTCATGGCCCAAGATCTCATGGCGATTGATACTTACTACCAACTGCTGGTGGATTACTGTGACGTGGCACCCAAGCTCAAACCGATCGGTGACAAGTTGATCAACCTTGAATACACGGAAGCCATGGTCGCTTTGAATGCCTATTTGGACGATGAGTTAAGCGGAAAACCTCAAGCGGAAGTGGTGGGAGGTGCGAATGATAAACGTTAGTCAGGATGCACTCGACAAAGACACCATACTGCTGATCGACCCGTCTCCGAACAGTATTCGCATACTCAATGCCATTTTGGGTGAGGAGTACCGCGTGATCTTTTCGACCACGGGGAAAACCGCCAGTGTGTTGGCGAAATCTGAAAAGCCCCGTCTGATATTGATGGATGTCGATTTGCCCGACATCGATGGCTTCGAACTTTGCCAGAAATTTAAAAATGACATTAGCACGCGCGACATTCCCCTCATTCTGATCACTGAATCTCAGGAAGACGAAGGGCGCGAGATGGGCATGAAAATCGGGTGTGCCGATTACATCAGCAAACCCGTGTCACCCGCAGAAGTGAAACTGCGTATTTATAACCAGCTTCGACTTCGCCGCAATGAAGAGCTGATTTTGCAGCGCGCGCTTTATGATTCGCTAACAGGGTTGGCTAACCGAAACCTGACCCTTGATCGTCTGCGTTACGCAATCACCCATGATTTACGCCGAGGGCAACTCACCGGCGTGATGCTCGTCGACATCGACGGCTTTAAACTGATTAACGACACCCTCAGTCATGATGTGGGTGACCAAGTCTTGGTCGAGCTGTCAAAGCGCATCACCAAAGTGGTGCGAGAAATTGATACCGTCGGAAGGGTGAGCAGTGATGAGTTCCTCATCGTCCTTCCGGGTTTGCACCAAACCGAAAACGCCTGCCAAATTGCGAGCAAGTTGCGCAAGGCCATCAATAAACCCATCTCCATTAACGGTGATGGGGAAGTGCATGTCACTGCCAGTATCGGGATTTCGATTTCGCCACTGGATTCGGATGACTTTAAGCGCCTATTTGCGAATGCCGATGTTGCTAAACAACAAGCCAAAAGTGGCGGAAAAGACTGCTACCGCCTGTTTACGTCTGAAATGAACGACAGCGTCCACGAGCGCGTGCGCATGGAGTATCACCTTGTGTGGGCGTTATCGAAAAATGAATTTTCGCTCGTTTATCAACCCCTGATAGACATGCAAACCAACAAAGTGGTGGCCGCAGAAGCCTTACTGCGTTGGAATAACGAAGAGCTTGGCTCTGTGCCGCCCGATAAGTTTATTGCGATCGCAGAGCAGTCCAACCTGATTTATGAAATCGGGAATTTTGTGCTCAGAACGGCCATTCGAGATTTTGTGAAATTGAAAAATTCCTCGGGTGAGCTGTTGCATTTGGCGGTGAATATATCTCCTCAGCAAATTCGCCAGCCTAACTTTATCGGCGATCTTGAAAAGCATTTAGACCATGACGGTTTTGACCCGTCTCGCTTAGAGCTGGAAGTTACAGAAGGTCTGTTGTTGACCAAGCAATGTCAGGTCAAAGAGATGATTGCACACCTGCACGACATGGGTGTGATGCTGTCTATGGATGACTTTGGTACGGGGTATTCTTCGCTAAGCTATCTGCTGCAATTCCCGTTCGATGCACTGAAAATCGACCGCTCGTTTGTCGATGGTATTACGGATGTGGAGCTGAATGAAACGCTGGCGACAGCCGTGATTGCAATGGCCAAAGGGCTGCGGATCAAGACGGTGGCAGAAGGTGTTGAAACGGCCGAGCAGTTTGAAATGCTCAAATCGAAAGGCTGTAATTTGGCGCAGGGCTACTATTTAAGCCGACCACTGCCGCTTGAAGGCTTCAAAGCTTTCCTTGAGGAAAACAAAGAAATCGTGGTGCCTGAGGCGACAGAAGTCAGCGATGACAAATCGGAAGACTTTTCCATCTAGTGTCGAATCTGAGCATATTATTTAATCTCACTGCCTCGCCGGGTGAAGGGCGAGGGAAGCGCGACTTAATTCGGGTAAGGGTTGTCTAACCAGCCTGCGACGGTTTGAACCGGGTCACCACCCTGAGGAGGCGTTAGCCACACTGCAATCGCATCGACTGAAATGTCGAGCGAAGTAGGTAGCGTATATTCCCAATGGTTTTTCCCTGCTTTCTTCGCAAAATCCACCACGACGAAATCATGGTCTAACGTTCTTCCTCGGTTCTCGCCACGCTTAACCTCGGTCGTTTGGTTCATTGCCACGAGCGCGATATTAGCAACCAAGGTTTGTGTTCCTTCGTAGTCGAGTCGGAGTTTTTTGTCTGACAGCATCACCGTCAATTTGGGGGCTCTTGGGCCATTGGCGTAAGGAATGGCTTGGCGAGCGAAAAAACCGCGCCATTCTTGGTCGTTAATGAACCACCCCGGCGTGTACACACCGCTCGATTGCCCTTGGTTGACCTTGTCTCGCTGACGCTGGCTATACGCGGGATCGGCAAAGGTGTCATCCCAACCGATGTAGTTCCAATAATCGACATGAAAGGCGAGGGGGATGACTTTCTTCCACAAATCAGCGTTACGCTCTAGGGCATTGAGGGTGGCTTCTGCAGGCGGGCAACTGCTGCATCCCTCTGAGGTATAGAGCTCTACGACGGTCGCGGGCGCATCAGCATTTACCCAAGTTTGACCGACGCTTGCAAAAGGAATTGCCGCCGCCATTAGCACTAACTTTTTCATTCGTTGTACCTACACCTGCATCTTGTTATGTCGATACCCATACAGACCTGATGATGAGTAGATTCCTTTCAGAGGGAGATAGGTGATGCACCATTGCGGAGAAATGTGACTGAACAATTGTTTGTGGTGTCTTTTTCTCCGACGAAAAAATTGGCGTGGCGCATACGAACTATCACTGTCATACCAACGTATTACGAATTAATCGCACACACACCGTAGATTGACTGCAAGGCAGTGGTCATAATAAAAACGACGCAATGAGGAAAGGAAGCAGCAACATGGCCGAAAAAATCAAAATTGATATTGTCTCTGATGTGGTATGCCCGTGGTGCATTCTTGGGTATAAACGCCTTGAATCGGCAATTGATGAACTCGGCATGCAAGATGACATTGATATTCAATGGCAGCCCTTTCAACTGAACCCGAATGTGTCTCCGGAAGGGGTGAATCTTCATCAACACTTAATGAAAAAATACGGCATGTTGAAGATAGATAGCGACCGCAATCGTCAACAACTGACAAAGCTGGGCCTGCAGGTGGGTTATGCGTTCAATTTTTTTGAAGACATGAAAACACTGAATACTCGAGACGCACATGTTCTGCTGGCGTTTGCAAAGTCAGTAGAAAAGCAGACTGCTCTGAAATTGCGATTATTTGATGCCTACTTCAAAGAGAAGCAGGACATTTCCGACCGTGCTGTGCTTTCAGATTTACTCGTCGACGTTGGCATTGACGCCGAATCGGCCATGGCACAGCTTGATGATCAAGACGTACAACAAGCCTTTGACGCGGAAAATGCGTATTGGAGAGAGCTTGGTGTTTCTTCTGTACCGACGTTTGTTTTCAATCGAGAAAGCGCAGTGTCTGGTGCTCAACCCGTCGAAACGTTAAAGCAAATTTTGCAGGAACTGGCTTCCTAGCCGTCGTACTGACAACGTAAAGAGAAACGCCGCGAAGCATCAATGGCTTTCGCGGCGTTTTTGTTTGAAGGGGCATATGCCGGGCATTTTGAGGTTGCATGGGTATTCTTGAATTACATGCGTTGTGTTAGTGCTAACTTCGCCCCTAGCCCAACAAAGATTCCACCAGTGATGCGATTAAACCAAAGAGAAACCACGTTTTTGGAGAGTGTCTTTTTCAGCACGTTAGCTGTTGTACCGTAAAACATGAGAGATCCAAATGACAATGTCATGAAGGTGATCGTCATGATGAAAAACTGGGGTGCAATGGCGATTTCAGTGTTTAAAAATTGTGGGAAAAAAGACGCAAAGAAAATAATGGGCTTTGGGTTTGTCACCGAAAGCAAAAGGCTCTCGAAAAAGTATGCGCGATAGGGTTTTGTAGATTTTGGTTCTATCCCTTTTTCCAATGGGTTTCGATTGCTTGAAGCAATAATTTTAATGCCAAGGTAAATCAAATAGCAGGCACCAACGGCTTTAAAAAGAGTAAACAATACCGAGGATGTTGATAGCAACGCACCCAGCCCTAACATTGACACTGCCGATAGCACAAACAAGCCAATAATGTTTGCCAAACTTGATGTAGCCACCACCGTCAGTTTTCCGGTTAGTCCATTTCGAATCGCGAGTAAAATTGCAGGGCCTGGGCTAGTGATATAGAAAAACGAGACCGTGGCATAGAGGATAAAAGTGTCCCATTGCATCATGCATTTCCTTTGCGTAACAGTGTCATGTAGAAAGCGTAACAACCGCCCATATACGAATCAGAGTCGGTGCTCAATGGCACTTTAACGTAACCCCTTTCCCTTTTTAAAGCGTTGTACTTTTGTTCGTATGTTTTTCATTGGCGAAGAGGTGTTGAATTGAATCATTCGTCCCAACGTCCACGTTTCATACCAGGGTTCGCCATAAAGTTCATCATCGCTGAGGTGGGCAATGAGCGTCAGAATTTGCGCGGTCGTTGTATCGAGTTTGTCCAGCAATGCTGCGTATTGCCATTCAATATATTCGCGTTGGAAGTGTTGGGCGAGCAAACCCAGTTGATTCCATTTAAAGCCCGTGTCGGGAAAATCAACAGGCAGGTCTTGCGATGTCAATGTGTGCCATTTTAACACCAACTGACCCCAACCAATCAGGTACGCCACGGTGTCGCAGACACTGATTTGCGTGCCTTTTACGTTGCCTTCCAAACCAAGTTCTCGCGTCATGTGTTCAGGCACAGCGCGGTAATCGCACATTAATTTAGCGTGGGCATCGCGGATCGCCTGTTCTAATGCATCTTTTGATTGTGGAATGGATGACATGCGTTCGCTTCTACGTGATAAGTGATTGGAGAGTCGTCATTAATCGTCACATTGAAAGTAAGCTGTTGCTCATCGTATTTCAACACTTTAGCGTGCTGATTTGATGGCGGTCTCTGTTAGTATCTCTCCCTCTAAATGTGATAAGGAAAGGCGCAGCAGATGGCGGTGACACACAGATTATTGATTGGTAGCTACACCCAACCGATGGGCAGCATTGATGGTGAGGGTGAAGGTATTCTTGCCGTTGACCTTAATGCTCAAACAGGCGCATTTTCTGCACCGGCTATCGTGTCGCGCTGCGAGAATCCCTCCTATGTGACCGTTGCTGACGAGCATGTATTTGCGGTGACTGAGTTCGCGCGACAAGAGGGCGCAAGCATCGGATTTCTGACGCATCGCGATGGCATTATCAATGAAGTGTCATCGGTCGCGATTGACGGCGATTATCCGTGCCACGTTTCAGTGAATGCAACACAGGATATGGTGGTGGCATCAAACTACGGTTCTGGCAGTTTTAGCGTGTATCGCCTTGAACAAGGGTCACTCACACACTTTGATACTGTGCAGCACACGGGTGCGGGGGCAAACCCTGATCGACAAGATGCGCCACACGCCCATTTCGCTCAATTTTTGGCAACGTCAAACACCTTAGTCACCGTCGATCTGGGCACCGATCGCGTGAGCTTTTACCCTGTGTCCGACGCGCACCTTGATCGAGAGAATGCGCAGCATGTGGTTTTCCCGCCCGGCAGTGGTCCGCGCCATTTGGTGTTTAATCAGCAAGAAACGCTCGCCTATGTGCTGTGTGAGTTATCCGAAGAAGTGACCGTGCTTGAGAGAGAGGAGAATGGTGTTTGGAAGATCGTTCAAGCGTTTTCGCCCTTTCAAAAACACAATGATGGCGGCGCTGCGGCAGCGATTCGTCTTTCCAATGATGAGCAGTTTTTATATGTATCAGGCCGTCAGCAAAATGTCATTTGCGTGCTTAAAATAGAAAACAACAACACGCTATCTTTACAACAAACGATAAGCACAAATGGTATCAACCCGAGAGATTTTAATCTCACGCATGATGGTGAATGGCTGGTGGTTGCTAACCAAAATACCAGCAACCTCGTGAGTTACCGCGTTGATAAAACAACAGGTTTGCTCTCGCCGTCTGGGCATGAATTTGCGACGGGCAATCCTGTGTGTGTTGCCTTGCTCTGCTAGTCAGAAAAACGAAGCAATACCTTTGCTTTGAATGCAAAAACGGCGCTCATCGCGAACGCCGTTTTGGATTACTTCATCGCGATGTTGTTGTTCTAGAGCTGAAAGCGATAGCCAAACTGCAAGCTAAGGTTCTTCTCCGTAAAGTCGTCCATAAGATCACTGTCTAACTTACCTTGTGTGTAACGAAGACCGACAAGGAAGTTCGAGAAGTTTCCATCCACACCCGCTCCCCAACGAATGCCATCAAGACGTTCACTGGCAGTATCGGAATAGACGCGAAGTGACGAGTATCCGATAAGGCCATACGCATCAATCGCATTTTCACCACCAAGCTCAAAACGTTTCCCAATTGGCACGTTGGCGGCAAGAGAGTAATCCTCTTTATCTCCCGAGTATCGCTTCTCAAAGTCATCGTTGGTGATTTTTGAAAACGCCAACTCACCCCCGAGCATAAAGCCGCCTTCGAAGATGTTTTTTCCACCAAAATGGATACCGAACTTTCCACCGGTTTCGTCCGCGAACTCATGCGCACCAAGGCTGGCAGCCAGGTAGATGTCTTGATCTGCTATGTTCGCGACGGCTGGCGTTGCCGCGAGTGAAAGGCAAATCAACCACTGACATTTCTGCATTACAAAATCCTTTTTATTTTATGCTTTTTACTAACCCTTCTTTGTTTGCACCGTTTTCTGCGTGTGTTCCTTTCTTTGCTTAAAAGTCACAACACAGGGCGGAAAAAGTGCGAGTTTACTGTACATCTACGTTTAGTGATAAATCTGTATCGAAAACAATACTTAGGCGAATAGATATGCACTCACTCAAGGCGAGGTGTGAGGTTGCGTTTGAAGGGAATGATGAAGGTGATGAGATGTTTAAATGAGAACGAATGTTGATGTTTGTTTGTCGGAATTTGTACTCCAAAACGGCATTTAACTGAGCGTGCAGCGAAGCTCAACGGTGTTGCCTTCGGGATCCTTGATATACAGCGAATTCCCATAACCTTGAGCGCCATACCGTTTTGTAAATGCGGGCGTTTCGACGCCGTGTTGGTTGAGGTGTTGAAGAATGTCGCCTTCGGACCGAGGCGCTATTTGCAGGCAAAAATGATCAAGGTTGTTGCCCGAAGCCTTTGGTGCACCGCCACCCATCGCGCCCAGTTCGCTGTCAACGGTGACGATATCAATCAATGCATTGCCAGCACGCAATTGGGTGAGGCCCGTTTGTTCAGACGTTTGACGCTCTATCGAACAGCCCAGAATGTTCACATAAAACGTGAGCATATCGTCAAGGTGGGTGGTTCTTAGTACGAGATGGTCAATGGCGACGATGTTTATCATTGTGTTGCTCTCAAAGGCAGTGAGATTGTTCGAGTCGCTTTCTTAATCGACGTTTGAAGCTTGCTTCTTTGGCATACCAAACCAGCACACTGTAGGTCATGACGACGAAAACGAATGTGAGTAAGTATAGTGGGAGATAAAGGAAGAGGATGTGAATGAACGAAGGGTCGGCATAGTTGAAAAGGCCAAGGAATGCGCCAATCAGGATGGGACAAGAAACCAGTAAAAAGAGGCGGAGAACGTACACGAACATACCCTGCTTTCGGCGATGTTTCCAAGTGTGAAATTTATCTTCGCTGCGCATCGCTAAGAATGTCCTTATTCTTTGGCAAAAGAGCAGGGTAATCATGAGGGGGGTGATTTGGCATTGGGAGAGGGAAAACTGCGACCGATTTAGTATTGAGTAGGTACTAAATTTCTTGTTATTCATCGGCGATCTGACGTTGCTCTCGCCTCCCTTTTTGCTTGCTGCTGGAACCTTTCGCAGTGCCGATACGAGGAGGAACGCATTAATTCCTTGGTATAGGTCGCATAACCTGAGACAATCCGCCCGATTTCCTTATACCTGAATGGTCTCCTATGAAACTTCTCGTTCGTAACCTTGCTCGCACTACCACTGAACATGAAATCCGTGTTCTGTTTTCTGCTCACGGCTCTGTAGGTCAGTGTTCGCTGGTATTAGACCAAGAAACAGGCCTGTCTAAAGGCTTCGCATTTGTTGAAATGGCCAATGATGATGAAGCGAAAAAAGCGATCGCTAGCTTGAACATGAGCAGTGTGGCAGGCAACGCCATTCGTGTGAAAATCGCGAAAGACTGATTGCCGAACGCAAGATACCAAAAAAAGCCAGTGCCTCAGAGATGCACTGGCTTTTTTGTTTCTGATGTCCTTTCACTCATCAAGCCCGATTGGCGAGTTTCTCTCGCGTTTTTATCTTGTTCTTGATGCCTGTCTTTTCGCCTGATTTGATCACAAAATAACTCAGCACCGCCATCAGGGCTGTGAAACCCGCAAATACCCATACAAAACTGCCAAACTCCTCAAAAAGATCTGACAAAGACAAACCATGATATTGAAACGCGGCCAACACATAGAAGTAGCTTGCACTTGTCCATACCAAAATGGCGAGCCAACGTGTTTCTGCCGACATCAGGGTTTCAGTCTTATGGCCAAAATAAAAGCCCGTCATCATGGCTGGTACTGCAGTAGAAATGACGCCTGCACTGGGCACTTCAAACCCAAGCATGTCTTCAATGACAAAAAAGAGTACGCCCATCAAGATAGAAAGAAGGCACAAAGCCAGCGAGACGTGCAAGAAGTTTGCAGCCTTTGGCGGGGTACTTTGTTGACGCGGTTTTTCGTTTGTGTACAGCATGGTGACGTCCTTGTTTAACCAATAGTTTCTGACGAATGAGGGCGTTTGCCTCTTTTTTCGACCATTAAATCACTGATGAAAAAGGGATGTTGGCTTATTGATGGGATCTTCTCGTGCGCGTTTTGCTATCTGCGGGGGGATTCAGATATTTGGTGATAGGAGGTGCTGTGTCTTCATGGTGTTCTTCAACAAAAGCATGCGCGACACGAGCATGCTTTGTTATGCCGTCACGCGATTATAAAACCGAGGCGCATCTTGGCGAGGTAGGTGAATAAGGTTGAGGTTTGTGGCGATCGCTGTGTTCACCGCCAACGAAGTGGGGGTGCCGAGCGTGATCAATGAACCCACCCCCGCCATGACGGCTTTTTGCACTAACTCAATGCTGCAACGGCTCGTGACTAACAAGGTGTGTGCTGGCTGCAACACGCGGCCTCGCATTGCGGCCCCCAGCGTTTTATCAAGTGCGTTGTGCCTGCCAATGTCTTCTCTGCACAGTAAAATCTCCCCCTGATGATCAACCAGCATGGCAGCGTGGATCGCTCCGCTGATGTGCCCGAGTGATTGCCATTGGCGAAGGGTTTCTCGCAGCGCCAAGATCTTGTCGTCATCGAGCGGCTTTTCGCCGCCCATGGGCGATAAATCAGGAATGGCTTGGCTTAAGGATTCAGCGCCACAAATTCCGCAACCGGTTCGTCCGGCCAAATGCCGTTTAGCTTGTGTGAGGCGAGCATTGGCGCGGTTAGCGAGTTGAACATCAGCAAGAATGGCGTCGTTTTCCTGATCGAGGCTGATCTCGTGGATCTCGTTGCAATCATTGATGATGCGCTCGGTCAGTGAAAAGCCATAAATAAAATCGTCGATGTCTTGCGGGGTTGTCATCATCACTGCATGACTGACGCCATTGAAGCTGATGGCGAGTGGCGTTTCGGTCGGCAAGGTAGAAAAGCAGGTTGAAGCATCTTGGCTACTGATGTAGTGGTGCAGCGAGTGTGGCGCGAGGGTGGAATCACTCTCAAGTTGCGGGATTTCTCTGAACGCTTTTTTTTTCTGCATATCGTGATGTTCTCTTCCTGACGAGCCTTTCATACGTTCCCTCACTCCCATCATAGCGTTTGGCCGAATGCCGTGCTTTTTATTGGTACTAAAAAGCGAGCTCACGCAGTGTCGCAATAACGTCAAACTCAGGCGCAAAACCGCACTTTACCCCACTGGGGGCGCATTACCATGTTTGAGATAAAGTCAGCGTTTTTGCGCGTGAGAGCAATGAAATAGCTACACTTTTTTAAGCAACCCGCATGCATCGGGAACGCGTTTGATTCATCAGTGATTCAGGACAACGGAATGACAAATTATTCAGGGTTTGGGTTGTTTAAACATGCGCTCACGTTTCACGAAAACTGGCAGCGTGCATGGCGTAACCCTACGCCAAAACCCTATTACGACGTGATCATTGTGGGTGGCGGCGGACATGGGCTGGCGACGGCGTATTACCTAGCCAAAGAGTGTGGCGTAAAGAACGTTGCTGTGGTTGAAAAAGGGTGGCTTGGCGGCGGGAATACGGCGCGAAACACCACGATTGTGCGTTCAAACTACCTGTGGGATGAAGCGGCACAACTCTACGAGCACTCACTCAAACTGTGGGAAGGGCTCTCGCAAGAACTCAATTTCAACTTGATGTTTAGTCAACGCGGCGTGCTCAACCTTGGGCACACCTTGCAAGACATGCGCGACATTGAGCGCCGTGTCAGTGCTAACCGTTTGAATGGCATCGACAGTCAAGTGCTCGACACCGCGGGCGTGCAAGATTTGGTGCCGTTGCTCGATTGCTCTGAACGTGCGCGCTACCCCGTGATGGGCGCTAGCTGGCAACCCCGTGGGGGCGTTGCCCGTCATGATGCCGTCGCGTGGGGTTTTGCGCGGGCGGCTGACCAGCTTGGCGTCGACATGCTTCAGCAAACGGAAGTCACTGGTCTTCGCATCGAAGGCGGCAAAATCAAAGGTGTTGAAACCCCGAATGGGTTTATTGGCGCGGGCAAAGTCGGCTGTGTTGTTGCGGGTAACTCCGGTGAGCTAGCGCGCATGGCAAACATGACGCTGCCGATTGAATCTCATCCTCTTCAGGCCATGGTGTCTGAGCCACTTAAACCCTGTATTGATACGGTGATCATGTCGAATCAGGTGCATGGGTATATCAGCCAATCTGACAAAGGCGATCTCGTTATCGGTGCGGGTATCGACAGTTATAACGGCTTCGGTCAGCGCGGTTCGTTCCCGATCATCGAACATACAATTTCCGCCATTGTCGAGATGTTCCCCTTCCTCAGTCGCGTGCGCATGAACCGCCATTGGGGCGGCATTGTCGATACCACACCAGATGCGTGTCCGATCATCAGTCAAACGGACGTGGAAGGGTTGTACTTCAACTGTGGCTGGGGCACGGGGGGCTTTAAGGCAACGCCGGGCTCGGGCCATGTGTTTGCCCACACGATCGCGAAAGACAACCCACATCCATTGGCTGCGCCGTTCAAGCTCAATCGCTTTATCAGCGGCCATTTGATTGATGAACATGGTGCGGCCGGCGTGGCGCACTGATGGGTGCTCATGGGGATTCACTCAAACAACATACACCGCGTTGCGCACTTCAAGTGGAACAAAACGCGTGTTGAAGAAGACGCTTTGTTGAGAAAGGAAAAGACATGCTAAGGATTTATTGCCCTTACTGTGAAGAACTCAGGGAAGAACCAGAATTTACGTATAGTGGCGAAGCGCACATCATCAGGCCGTTAGATCCTGATGCCTTGTCAGATGATGAATGGGGTCGCTATCTTTTCCACCGCAAGAACATCAAAGGCAGCCATCGTGAAATGTGGCAACACACGGCGGGTTGCCGAAAGTATTTCAATGTTCAGCGCAACACCGTCACCTACGAGATTGAAGCGGTTTATAAAATCGGTGAAAAGCCACCGAGTGATGACAGCGAAACAAACACACCTAACGGGGAGGCACGCGTATGAGCCAGAAAAATCGCCTCTCTGAGGGCGGGCGCATTGATCGCAATACCTCGCTGACGTTCACGTTCAACGGCAAAACCTTCCAAGGTCATCAAGGTGACACCTTGGCGTCTGCAATGTTAGCTAACGGCATCAAAGTGGTGGGGCGCAGTTTTAAATATCACCGACCTCGAGGCATTTTGGGTGCGGGCGCCGAAGAACCCAATGCGATCTTGCAGATTGGCTCAACGCCAGAATCTGAACTACCGAATCAACGTGCGACCCAAACCGAGCTTTATGACGGGTTAGATGCAAAGGTCGTGAATGCGTGGCCGAGTTTGGAAAATGATGCCTTGTCTGTCATCGGGAAACTCAGTGGCTCCATGATGCCAGCCGGTTTCTATTACAAAACCTTTATGTACCCAGAATCGCTCTGGCCAACCTACGAAAAACACATTCGAAATGCGGCGGGTTTAGGTGAAACCCCACGCGGGAATGATCCGGACAAATACGACAAAATGCAACAACACTGCGAAGTGTTGATCATCGGCGCAGGCGCGGCGGGTTTAATGGCTGCACGCAGGCTGGTGGGGCAAGGTTTACGCGTTATCGTGGTGGATGAACAGTCGGAAATGGGCGGCAGTCTTTTGCATTGCCGCGAGACGATTGACGGCAAGCCTGCCACAGAATGGCTTGATGAAACCCTTGAGATACTCAGGGCCGATCATCACTGCATGCTCCTATCAAGGAGTACGGCATTTGGCTATTACGACCATAATTTTGTCGGTGTGCTTGAACGCAAAACCGACCACCTTGGCGAGCAGCAAGGCGGGGTTCGTCAGCGAATTCATCACATTCGTGCCGAACATGTGTTGTTGGCAACAGGGGCGATAGAACGTCCATTGGTGTTTGGTAACAATGACCTTCCGGGCAGCATGCTGACATCTGCGGTGTCGATTTATTTGCGTCGTTACGGCGTGGCACCGGGGGATACTCTGCTGGTGATGACTTCAAACGACGAGGGCTACAACGCGGCATTGGATTGGCATGAAAGTGGCCGCACCGTTGCGGCGATTGTCGATACCCGTGCGTATGCTGAAGGCGATCGTATCGAACAGGCGAAAGCGCTTGGGATTAGGGTTATCTTTGGTCATGGCATCGCGAACCTGCAAGGCAGTGCTGAAATTACCGCGGCGGAAGTGGTGCCTATCGATAAAGAAGGCAAAACGGTGACGGGCGTGATGGAAGTCATTTCTTGTGACACCGTGGCATCGAGTGGCGGTTGGAGCCCGGCACTGCATTTGAGTTGCCACATTGGCGGTCGCCCCGTTTGGCGGGATGACATTGCGGCTTTTGTGCCTTCAGATTACGTCAAAGGGATGGAGTATGCGGGCGCAGTCGATGGCGATGGCACGTTATCTCACGCGATGTTGAGCGGCGCGGGTGCGGCGATGCGCATTTCGGAAAGCCTCGATGTGCACCTGGAAGATATGCCGTTACCTATGGTGGATGATTGGCTTACGGCGCCTGCCATGGCGATGTATTTGGTGCCTCACCGATTGCCAGTGAGCCGCGCACCCAAACAGTTTGTTGATTTCCAAAACGATGTCACCGCCGCAGGCATTGAGCTTGCGGTGCGTGAAGGCTATGAGTCCATTGAACACATCAAACGTTATACCGCGATGGGTTTTGGTACGGATCAGGGCAAGACCGGCAACATCAATGGCATGGCGATCGCGGCGAATGCGATGGGTAAAACCATTGCAGAAACGGGCACGACAATCTTCCGCCCGATGTACACCCCTGTCACGTTTGGCGCGTTGGCAGGGCAAGATGCGGGGCATTTGTTTGATCCATGCCGTTATACAGCCATGCATGCTTGGCACGTGGAAAAAGGCGCAAAGTTTGAAGATGTTGGTCAATGGAAACGCCCTTGGTATTTCCCGAAAGGGAATGAAACCATGGAGCAAACGCTAGCGCGTGAGTGCAAGGCGACCCGCGAAGGCGTCGGCATTCTCGACGCATCCACCTTGGGTAAAATCGATATTCAAGGCAAGGATGCGCGTACCTTCCTCAATCGTATCTACACCAATGGCTGGGACAAGCTTGCCCCTGGTCGCTGTCGATATGGCTTTATGTGTCACGAAGACGGCATGGTGTTCGACGATGGGGTGACCTCGTGCATCAGCGATGATCACTTCATCATGACCACCACATCTGGTGGGGCGGCAGGCGTGCTGCGTTGGTTAGAGTTGTGGCATCAAACGGAATGGCCTGAGCTTGAGGTGTTCTTCACGAGTGTGACTGACCATTGGGCGACCATGACCATTTCTGGCCCCCACAGCCGCAATGTGTTGCAGCAATTGGTTGGCGATGAAGATATTTCGGAAGAAACGATGCCGTTCATGAGTTGGAAGACCATGAAGGTAGCGGGCGTTGATGCGCGTGTGTTCCGTATCAGTTTTACGGGTGAGTTGTCGTTCGAAATCAACGTGAATGCGAACCACGGTCTGTTCGTGTGGGAACATGTGATGAGCGCGGGCGAACCGTTTGGGATCACGCCTTATGGCACCGAGACCATGCACATTCTGCGCGCCGAAAAAGGCTTCATCATTGTCGGTCAGGACACGGATGGCTCTGTGACGCCGCAAGATCTCAACATGGGTTGGATCACGGGTAAACAGAAAACCTACAGCTTCATTGGCCGTCGCTCATGGGCCCGTGAGGACACAATCCGTACCGATCGCAAACAGCTAGTGGGTTTGAAGTGTACCGAACCTTACAAGGTGATCCCTGAGGGTGCGCAAGCGGTGAATGACCCCGATGAACCCATTCCGATGACCATGGTAGGCCACGTCAGCTCTTCTTACTTCAGCGCAAACTTGGGGTACTCCATTGCGTTTGGATTAATCAAAGATGGCTTGAACCGCATGGGAGAGCACGTCTACTTCCCATTGGCCGATGGCACGGTGCTGAAAGCAGAAATCTGTAGTTCGATTTTCTATGATCCGAAAAACGAAAAGGCCGCTGGCGCAGAACCGGAAACGCCTGCATCGACGTTGATGGTGCCAGAAAACGGCGCGCGCTTTGAATCAGCGTTACATCATTTAGGTTCCAACGCGGGTACACATGCACCAGGTGTTCATTTGCATGAGCACAAAAACGTTAGCCATGTGATTTTGCGTGGTGAGCCAACGGCTGAATTTGCGTCAGCCGCTGAAGCGGCACTGGGACAAGCACTGCCTATCTCAGCATCAAGGTCTTCTGAAACCGATGAACGCCAAGTGTGGTGGCTCGCGCCGGACGAGTGGTTGATCTTAAGTGCATCGCAATCAGCGGCAGAAACAGAAGCGGCGCTGCGCGATAAGCTGCAAGGCCATTATTCGGTAACGGATGTCACCGGTGGGCAAACGCTGGTCACCTTGACGGGCTCTCACGCGAAAGATGTACTGAAAAAATCTGTGCCTTATGACGTGGATGACGGTTACTTCCCCGTAGGGAAATGTGTCGGCACCACGTTTGCCAAAGCGCAGGTGTTTATGAAGCACAACAGTGAAAACAGCTACGATTTGATTGTACGCCGGAGTTTCGCTGACTACATCGCGCTTTGGATGCAAGCCTCTGCCGAGGAATATGGCATGAACTGGGACGGCTAAATCTGCCCACACCGTTCACTAAGACCCGCATATTGCGGGTCTTTTTTCGTCATTCTCATGAGCAAGGCGAAGAATGACGTTGTGTTGAGCGATGATGACATGCTCACGAACTGCTGTTAAGGATGAATGCTTGGCGATCATTACCGACCCGATTTTCTATTTTCTGTCTGTTCCCGCGGTGCTGATTTACGGTATTGGCAAAGGCGGGTTAGGAGGGGCACTCGGCATTATCGCTGTTCCCTTAATGGCGTTTGCAGTATCGCCATTGCAGGCCGCAGCGATCTTGTTGCCCATTCTGTGTGTGATGGATGTGTTTGCGGTGCGCTATCACTACAAGAATGCGGATTACTCGGTAATAAAGAAGATGCTGCCAGGCGCGCTGGTGGGGGTGATCATTGCAGGTGTTTATATCAATGTGGTGCCGCAAGCAGGTTTGAAACTGACGATTGGTGTGCTGTCCCTGTGGTTCTGTGCTCAGTATGTCTGGTCAATGTTCGCGAATAGCGCACAGGCAGTGAAAACTAATAGCACTATTGGCGCAACCGTGTGGGGGACGGTGAGTGGATTTTCGAGCACGACCATTCATGCAGGTGGTGGACCTGCCAGTATCTATTTGTTGCCGCTAAAACTGGAAAAGGTCACCTTAATCGCCACCATGGCGGTATTTTTCGCGCTGCTGAATGTGGCAAAGCTTGTGCCTTATGCATTAAGCGGCGAGTTTGACGCCACCAATGTGCTGACAGCACTGGTGCTAATGCCTTTTGCGCCTCTCGGCGTGTCAATGG
This sequence comes from Enterovibrio baiacu, assembly GCF_004120195.1. Lineage (GTDB taxonomy): Bacteria > Pseudomonadota > Gammaproteobacteria > Enterobacterales > Vibrionaceae > Enterovibrio > Enterovibrio baiacui. The sequence goes on from NZ_SCHN01000016.1 coordinate 26,998, forward strand.
GGGTTTGGTTGCTACACCGAGTCAGTCAAACGCGCATCTACCAGCTTTGCTATTTGTTCTTGTTCCTGTCCGGCGCAAAGCTCTCGTACGATGGTTTACTGGCGTTGATTTAACCTGTTTGGCTCAAGCGAAACGCCAGTGAAACAGCGAGTGTTTGTGCCAAACACATACTCGCGGCTTGAGAACGAAAAGATTCCACTTCCGCTTCTTTCACCACAAAACACACATCACTGTTCGCCGCCAGAGGGCTGACTTGGCTATCGGTGAACACAATCTGCTTGGCATTTGATGCCGCAGCGCGTTCGCATAGTGATACCGTTTCCTCTGAATACGCAGGGAAACTCGCTGAAACCACCACATCGCGTTCAGACACCAATGCCATTTGCTCATTCGCCATGCCACCAAATCCATCCACCAGCACGACTCGGCGTTCGAGATGACGAAGGGCATAGGCGAAGTAGGCGGCGATACTGAACGAGCGACGCATTCCGACCACATAGATAGTCTCGGCGTTTTCTAGCAAGGTGACGGCATTGTCGAGCAACTCTGACGGAATCGTTGAAGGCATCTCTTGCAACGCAACGGCATTGGCTTGGCTGAACTGCATGAGCACATCTGCTGGGGTGTCGAGCGATTGATGCTCGCCCTCGCGCGCCTGAAGTAACTTCGCGCGTTCTGTGTAACTGCTGGTTTCTTCAACGAGGTTCTTACGAAAAAGCTGCTTCATTTCATTGAAGCCGCTGAACTCAAAGGCATTCGCAAAACGAATCAGTGTCGAAGGGGGAACGCTTGCATGTATGGCGATAACGGCGACGGTATCGAAGGCAATGCTATTGGGGTTGTCCAAGACATAATACGCCACCTGTTGGAGGCGTTTGCTTAGGTCATGGTAGCGGTGACGTATTTGTTGTTGCAATTCAGCGAGGTGAGTAGCCGTTGCCATAGAAAATTCCGATTCTTATCATCTCAACTCAGTGTAATGTTTCGAATTGAAATTGAAAATGGAATTTTCGTTTCATTGTTAAATCCCGAGATAAGAAGGAAACAGTGACTAGGCTTGGCCAAATGTCATTTGCTGGAAGTGAGGGTTTTTCACCAGCACGTCGATGGTTTGAATCTGGGTCAGTACCACCTCTGACGTTTGGCGATCGCGGCGGAGCACGAGGCACTCATCGCGGTCTTCATTGTGGGTTGTGTCTTCAGCTATACCTTCAACCACATCACCAGATTTCAGCGTGATCTTGACGGGGTAGTGGAACAAACAAGCAACTTCTACATAGTCGTAGTCACTGCAATTAATCATAGTGTGGCCTCGTGGCGTCGATTGATGTCACTTAATAGAAAGGTCTAAAGGGGATTTTCTTCCATGCCTTAAAGATAGTCGCAGATAAGAGGCAAGGAAAGTATACACCGCTATATCCAAACGACCTGAAGATGCAATACGCTTTTTCTTGCTTTCGCCAAAAATAAACATGCCGCAGTCATGCGACATGTTAAGAAGCGACGAGAACATATCTGTGTTACGGCGTGATAACCAACGCTTCTGAAGACGCAGGCTTAACCACTGGCGTGGTGACCGTCGCGCTTTTTGCTGACGCAACACGCACTTCAACACGACGGTTTTGCGTTTGTCCCGCCTTGCTTGTGTTACTTGCGATTGGCTGCGTTTCACCGCGAGATAATGTCGCGATGGTATCGCCTTTACCTGTGTTCGTAGCAAGGTATTGTTTGACCGATTCAGCACGGTTTAAACCAAGCTTGAGGTTGTAGGCGTGACTACCGGTGCTGTCTGTATGTCCTTCAATAGAAAGCCCAGTGTTTGAGCGCTTAATGTTATCAATGAGGCCCGCCAAGATCTTCTTACCCGTCGATGTCAGCGATGCTTTATCAAAGCCAAAATGCACCATCGCAATAAGCTGATTGTGATGTGTTTTCACTGTGGGTGTTTCCCGCGTTAAAAACTCCGCACATTTCTTGTTAAGCCCTGCATTCACTAATGCTTCAATGAAAAGCGGCGTGGTAGGCAAGCCGTCCACCGGGCGTTCCAGTTGCAGAAACTGCGCTCGGTGGAACAACACTTCGGTGGATTGTCCTAGTGAGACCGTAAACGCCACTTCCGTGTTTTTATCTGCACAAATATCTTCAAACACAGTGGCAGACAATTCAGCCGCAGCGCTCGAAAACGACGACACACTCATCGCCAAAAATAAGGCCGGCAGGGTAAAGGCAGTTTTCATAATGTCTCCAATGTTTATTCGTAGTTTTTGTAATATAAGTGGCCAACCTCTTCACTAATCAGCTCGAGAATGTTGTCGTAAATTTCTTGATAAGAGTTGGCAGATTGAACATTTTCAGCACCTGCACATGTCTGTAAGCCCGGGTTTTCAGCAATGTTGTAGTCAAATCCAATGACTGCAATTTTTGCCTCAACGGAACGGCCATCAACTTCTAAGGCTTCGAGATCATTAAGGATATTGCTACATAATCCGCCATTATAGAGTCGCGATGCGGCGTAGCCTGGGTACCTGTCATCATCGGAGTTGTTTTGATTTACCGAATCTTCGCCATCTGACAAAACAATGATGAGTTTCCGAACATTCTCTCCTTGTTCCAACAATTTTGCGGCAGCGATTATCCCTTCATAAGAAGCAGTACCGTGATTGGGGCTGAATTGATTAATTGTCGAACGGAAGTTTGGGAAGTCGTCGGTTAAGTCCACTGTTCGAAAATATGAGGAATCATCACCTGAAACTCGACCATTAATGCGTTTAGAACCAGTGTTTAAAGGGTTTGCAATGGTACTGGCAAAGGCAATGCGAGGCGTGTTAGTCCACCATTCTCTAGACAGGCTTGCGTTGCTTGTGTACGAAACATTACTAAAATATGAGGTCCCATTACTTGTATACAGGTTATAGCCAATAAATGCGGCTCGGTTTAGCAGACGTTTTCCGTCTAGCTCTTGCTCAGTAGATTCATTGAATGATTCAAGCTTCTCTGTAATATCTTCAATAACGTTGATAACGCCGCGATATTTCGTTTGGCCATTCCATGGGTCTTTCATTGAGCCAGAAAAGTCAGCGACAAAAGCGACATCAATGGTGAAACCTTGATACTTTCGAGAGACTGCGTTCGTTCCCATCGTGACAGTCTCGTCAAATCCATGGGCAAAATCATCTTCAGGATACCAAGAAGTAAAGTCAGACTTCACAACAACGTTATATTGCGTAAAAACAAGCCCTTCTTCGTCATAGACGTTTGGTTTTCCGCATTGCTCTCCGTATATCTCATCACAACTTTTTTTGATAATGCGTATTTTGGACAGATCAATGCTGCCATCGGGCACATATGCTTGAGCATATTCTTTGGCGAGTTTTTTGTTTTCTGAATCTAATGTCGAGGCGTTTGCAGCAACGGCTAATGACGCCATCTCGACGGCATCACCAAATCGTGCATGTGTTTGTAGATATCTTGTTGCCTCCACACCCAGCACGAAAAGAGCGAAAAAGGTGGGAAAAATAACCACAAACATGATGGCCGCTACGCCTCTCTGTTTCTTTTGTTGTTGTAGTTTCATCGTTTCTTACCTACCAAATGAAATGGAAGCGGATCTAACCCGTTCGTATTCTTCGTCAATTAATGACCCAAACCAGTTGTCTGTGCGGTAACACAACGTGACCTGATAGAGCGTTAATCTGTTGTCGAACTGAGTGATTGGTGCGAGTTCTTGCATGTCTGCCAGCGGTTCTATGGCCGGGCATGCATAAGGTCCCAAATTGAAAATGTGCTCATTGGTGTTTTGACTGATTGGGTTTTTATCCTCATCAAAACGCTGCTGTTCGATGAGTACACCCAAGCGAGATTCTTCAAAAGGGGCGAGAGTGTTAGTCAATGATTTCCGTATGAGGTTGTAAGCTTTGGTGGCCTCTTGATAAGATATGGTTTCATCGCCGTCGAACAGCTGAGTGCGTTCGCGCAAAACACTGACGAGTGAATATGAAAGACGATCTAGCTTTCCTTTTACTGACTGCTTTGCGACTAAATCCATCGTGAAGACAATCAAAAAACTAAAAGCCAGAAGTACAAAGGCAAATTCAATGATGAATACGCCGTTTTGATTACTGGTGTTGCGACACTTTCTAGTTATATTTTTCATGAGGTTAGGCATACTTTTTAGGGAGAATCACTGACTGAATTCATTGCGTTCAAATTCTTGAACACCAAATACTTCTCGTGACAATGTGACAGTGTCGCGCGAAAAGTAACCACTAAAAACTAATGAGTAGTCATAGCTGACGCGATATAACGCAATGGGCTTATCTTCTCTATCATCGCTCCCCGTAACGCTATCATCAGAGACTTGGTCAAAGGATTCAAAGTACTTTACAGAGACTTCAAACTTTTCTGTGTCGAGAAATTTTGCCCATAAATTGGTCTTTTTATTTAATTCTTGTTCAAAGATGGCTTTGTAATCTGAATTAGAAGATGTTCTTGCTATTCTTGATGCCTCTGATATTGAGTAATCTAAGGATGAAGAAATAAAACCCATGATGCATATTTCCGCCCAAAGGAAAAATACATAGAACAGGAAAATCGCTCCGATGGAAAATTCGATGGAGACAACGCCGCGTTGATTCTTCTTATGTGTTGTAGAGTGTTTCTTCATTCTTGTTGTGCTCACCATTGGATTAGCAATTTATTGCCTTCTATTCTGTGTTGCGGTCTTCTTTCTACCCCTTTTCTTGCCGTTAAGACGATGCGAATAAAGCTGTTATGCTCTCCAATTTCAATTGAACGTGCTGGGCCTGTTTTGTAATAGCGCTTTCTCTTGATGGTGAAATTTTTCGCTCCTTGAATATCAAATACCCACTTTCTTCTTTTTTTTAGATGAAGTGTTGTCACTTTTCCTAAGGGGAAATCTGATGTTGCTATATAAACAAAGCCATCCTTTGTTACTTGTTTTTCTAGATTTGTGAGAAGCATTTTGGGTGCTGGCGCACTTATTTTTTTCTTACTTTCATTCTTTGTTTTTTCAATTTCATTATTTCTTGCTTCTGTAAGGTGCGCGCGAAGTTTAGCAAGCGCTGTTTGTTCAGGGTTGGCGTCGGGAATATCCCCGTTTTTCACGGTTTCTATTTCTGTGGGCGTCGATGCTTCCTTTAATCTCTCAATTTGTACGTTGTTAGACGTGCTCTTTGCATTTTGTCTCTGAGGGTCTGCATCTATGTTTGTTTCGATAGCAGGTGCCTCATGACTGATCTGCTCTACCACACTCTGCTTTAGGGCGAGTTCTTTTTTATTGGTGTTTTGGACGGCAATGAGTTTGGCTCTTTCAATGCTGGAAATGCCTTCAAGGCTGCCCTTTTTTTCCAATGTTTGCTTCGCTGCGCCTGTGTTATCAATTTGCTGTTCTTTGTTCTCTAGGTTGGTCTCTATTGGGGTTGCCTGACCATTAAATAGCGTTGAGCGTGATTCACTTTTCTGGCGGCTGCTTGGTTGATTTAGGTGAGGTTGAGCGGCATTTAGACTTCGATATTTGTCTGCGAGGTGGATGTCGCTTTCGCTGTCCGAAAGCATGTTACTAAAGGCGCGAGTCTTCCCCGTTTTTGCATATGCGAGAAGCAAGTTAGCTTTAGCAGTATCATCAGCGCGTCCACTTTGAACCAACGGCGTCAATATGCTGATTGCTTCATGATAATTGCCCTGCAACATTGCAACCATAGAGAGATTGTTTTTCACATATGCGTCGTTATAGTGGTGCACCCTTGCGTTTTCAAACGCACGTTTGGCTTTGTCTAATTCGCCCTGTTGTGCGGCAATCAGGCCTTGTAGGTTATAGGCTTCACCCAGTTTTGACTCTGAACGTATTGCCATATTTACGTACTGGAGGGACTTTTGATAAGCACCTCTGTCGTAGTAAATATTGGCTCGGAGTAGCGAAAGCTCTGCCACGTCAATACTGTCAGGGTCTATCTGGGAAAGCTGAAACATCGCTGCTTCCCCATCTCCTGAAAGGTAATACGCATTTGCCAGTTTGAAACGGAGTGTGTCAGATTCACTTTCTTTCAAAGAGGCTTCATAACGTGAAATCAAGGAAGCATAATTTCCTGAATCTATGAGTATTTCTTCCCCTTTCTCTTTGACGAAATCGTTGTCGGAAAGTGTGCTGCTGCAACCGGTAATAATGACTGCCGCAATAAGTGAAAAGAGTATCTTCATACGCCCATAATCCTCATGATCCCAGGAGCTGTAATGAGTATCACGATCGGAATCATGATGAATATAATGAGAGGAACTGACATTTTTGAAGAAAGCTTTCCTGCTTTTTCTTCTAAGGAAAGTAGCTGAATTTCGCGAATATCTTTTGCTAAAGTAGACAGCACTTTATAAATCGACGTGCCGTGTTGCATGCTCTGTGTCAGTGTCATTACAAAACTGTGCATTTCAGGGGAGGGGATACGGTCGTACAATTCCTGAAGCGCTTTTTCCAACCCCATTGTTTGCGCTCTGTCTCTGAGTCGTTTGAGCATAAATGCCATGTCTCTATCAAACGCAGCCATTTCAGTTGTTAGATAAAATAACGTTGATTCGATAGTCATGCCCGTTTGAACACAAACCCCCATCATATCGAGTAAGTAAGGCAATTTACGCGTGAGCTTTAGCGCGAGAGAACGTCGACGAAACTCCAGATATAAATCGGGTAAAATGACAACAGCAAGAATGAGTAGACTTAGGTAGATAACCTTGTCTTGTATTGTAACAATCCCAAGACTATCTCCCGTTAACAGAATGACTAAAACCCCTATGCTACAAAGGGTGTATTTAAGCAGGAAATAATAAGGCGCTACTGCCGTATTATAGATGCCCGCACCGATCAGCTTCTCTGATATTTCATGGCTGGTCCCTGAGAAAAAACTGGTGGCGACATTGGACAAATTCGAAAATGTATTTGATGTACGCTGAGGTCGCTCAAGCATGTTTGTTAGCTGTTGGCGACGCATATAAACCCCAAAGAGTATGGTGAGTATGAATGCGACACCTAAAGCGACGAGTAAAGAGAAAATAAGAATGTGGGCGCTATTCATTACCTTACACTCCGCATCAGTAGCGTAATTATCGTCATTCCGATCGCTTCACTGATCAGCATGTAATACAGTAATGGTCGTCCGCTTGGATCGTTCATGACGTAGTCATAATTCTCAGGGCTCAAGATGGGCATTAGCGCAAAGAGAAAAATGAAAGGAATGGCACAAACGATGTAAGAAGATATCCGTGCTTCAGCCGTCATTGCGAGCTTCTTTTTCTCGATAGATCGGGCATCGAACAGTACTCGATTCAGCCTTGTAATGACTTCACGAAGTTGGCCACCTCGGTTTACATTGACACGCATTGTAATAACGAAAAACTGGAACATAGGTGTAGGGAATCTCAAGCAGGCTTTGCGGAATACAGCGTCTGTTGATTCCCCCATATGCAGACGTTCACCCATCCGCTTAAATTCTTTTCCAACGACGCTGTCGAGTGAATCTCCAACAAATACGATGGCATGCAGGAGACTCTCCCCTGCAGATACCGAGCTGGCAATCATGTTTAATGCATCAGGGAAGCTTTGCTCAAACGCGTGGTGAGCTCGGATTTTGAGGTATCTAAGCCCTAGAAACGTAACAACTGGCCATGTTATTAAAACGGAAGTGAGTATCTTCAAATGGAACAGCTTTCCCAACATGTAGTCGCCAGCGAATAGCGTGACGCCGTAGAAAACGAAAATCTTAATGGCCGAATAATCGCCAAGGTCTTCCAGCGTGTTTCCAATGTTTCGTTGTACCCGTTGTAGAAATGTCGTCTCTGTCAACGCATCCATATCAACGGCACGGTTTTCTAGAAATTTCGTCTCAGGCAGTGTGTTACTGTCGCGAAGCATGCTTTCACGCCGCTTCTTTAATCGGCTTTGGTTAAACAAGACGTACAAGCCGAATATGATCATTAGGCAATAGATAGCATTTGCGATCATGCGACGACCTTATTGAAAATACTGTTTAGCTCGGCGTCTAGTCCGAAATACCGTGCTTTTTCATACAAAACAGAACGCTGTAACAAACCCGACGTTGTAAAGTCGCCTTGCACCTTTCCTTTTTCAGAAATGCCTTGTTGGTCAAAGCGGAAAATTTCCTCCATCACAACGTTAGAACCTTCCATTCCAACCACTTCACTGATGCTCATGACTTTTCGGCTACCATCGTGTAGACGACTGATTTGGATAATGATGTCAACGGCGCTAACAATGGTTCTTCGAATGGCTTCAAGTGGAAGAGAGGCCGTTGCCATCATGACCATGCTCTCTATACGGGAAATCGCATCTCGAGGTGTGTTGGCGTGTAAGGTTGTCATTGAGCCATCATGACCGGTATTCATCGCCTGCAACATTTCGAATGCTTCTGAGCCACGGCACTCTCCAATAATGATGCGATCTGGACGCATACGGAGTGAGTTGATGACGAGTTGGCGCTGGCCTATTTCACCAGTGCCTTCGATACCCGCAGTTCGGGTTTCAAGCCTAACGACATGAGGCTGCTGGAGGCGAAGTTCAGCGGCATCTTCAATGGTAACGATACGTTCACTTTCAGAAATATATTGAGAAAGTGCATTCATCATCGTTGTTTTACCGGAGCCCGTACCGCCAGAGATAATGATATTGACGCGACAACGAGAGGCGATAACCATGAGCTTTGCAACTTCTGGGGTCATTGCGCCAAAGTCAATTAAGTCGCTAAAGGTAATGCTTTGCTTTTTGAATTTTCGAATGGATATGGAAGCCCCATCGATAGCGATAGGTGGCAGAACAATGTTTACGCGGGAGCCATCCATCAAACGCGCGTCACACATCGGCATGGAGTCATCAACACGTCTACCAACCTTTGCTGCAATGCGTTTTGCGACATTTTGTAGTTGGTCGTTATCGATGAAAGTTACAGAAGACTTTTCGACCAAACCATTTCTTTCAATAAACACCGCGTTTGGACCATTCACCATGATGTCTGAGATCGACTCATCTTCAATCAGAGTTTGCAAAGGGCCTAAGCCGCGCAACTCGTCATGCATCATTTTGACAAATTCATGTTTCAGCGTTGATGGCATTGGCACATTGTCTTGCTCTACAAGAATATCAATGCCTTGTGTTAATTGGCGCTGTAACTCGTCTTTGCTTAATGTTGCAATGGTTTCCGCGTCAATGGCATCGAAGATCTTCTCTCGAAGTGAACGGTATAACGCTTTTGTTCCTGAAATGGCCAATTATTTTCTCCCCAGTAAAGACATTGAAAACAATGATTTAGGTGGGGTGGAGAGATCTTCGCCGATGATGAGCGAGCATAGTCGGCGAATTTGGTTCCCGAGTTTCGACTTGCCTTCACCCAGATATGTACCGTTTAAGAGGTTTTCTTCTATCGTGACTTCATAAGGGAGGCTGATATCAATCTTGTGGTCGAGATACTTTTCAATTTCAGCTTCAGTAACGCTGGTAAAGCGTTGTGCTCGATGCTGATTTAATACCAATATAATTCTGAGTGATTTGCTTCGATTGTGCTCGTCAGCGAGTTTCTTCAATTTACCTAACGTTGCAGCAGTCTCTCGAAGACAAGCAATCGTTGGTTCCATAACTATGATGGCGATGTCCAACGTTGAGTTGATCACTTGAGGACTCACGTCAAAGCTGACAGATGCGGAGAAATCATCGATGGTAAAGTTGGTTTCATTTGATAATTGATTGATCACGAGATCATTCATTTCAAACAGGTCGGTTGAACGCTCATCTTGAAGTCCTAATGCTAGGTAATTCAATCGGTTATTAACTCGTGTGACGAGCGTTTTTGCTGAAGCCTGATCCAACTCGGTGCCGACTTCAGATTCGTTAATGATGCGTTTTTCGCGGTTTTTCAAACCAAGTAAAATATCGAGACTACTGGACATATAGTTATGATCGACCACTAAGCACGACGTTTGCTTTTCATGAGAGAGCATTCTACCTAGCTCGGCAACCAGCAATGAACACCCTACGCCCCCTTTGATGCCAATAACACCCACGCGCTTAGCGCGTCGTCTATTCCTAAAGTTAGATGCTTCAATGTGTCGTGAGGCGACGGATTGAATGAATTCCGCCAATTCCATCTTTTCTACAGGCCAAAAAAGATAGTAAAAACCGAGAGATTTTAGTTCTCTGACAACAGATATCGCATCAACGTCGCCGAGTACGATAACCGATACAGATGTCGGCAATCTTGAAGACAGTTGTTTTGATTCTTTTAGCGTGTCTGGGCATCCGCGAAGATCGAGGACAACCAACTGGGCACCGTGCTCTTCTATCTTTGATGCAATCTCTCTGAATTTATACGGGTAAGCGATAGGGGGGGGATGACCATCAAACCGAAAGGTTTCTTCAACCAAATCTTTCACTTCTTCTGAGCGAAAAAAATGCAGAGATGAAAGACCTTTTTGAGGTGCACTTGTTGTTTGGTTTGCGTCTTTTTTTAGTAGGTCGCTAAAATCTAACATGTCTCTTCTCTCGTTATTGTGTGTTAGGTGATGAGATAGAAAGACGTGGAGTGCCAGAAAGCTTCTTGTCTGGATAGACCATAGATTGCCAACGCATCACTTGTTGCGTGCAGCCATCGTCGCCATGGTGATATTCGCCAATCACAATCGGCGCACATTCAGGGGCTTGAACTTGGTGAACCGTGGTTGACAGCAAAATGCTGTTTTTTGCCAGTGTACTGCTGGAAACCAATTCAGCCTTTTCTGATGGCGTTCCTTGGCGTAGCAGCCATTGGCGAGCCATATTCGCGAGCGCTTTGCCTTCTTTGCCCTGCCATTTTATTTCTGCGCCATGAACTTGAAGGGCATAACGGTTCTGTTCTAAATACGCAAAAAGCTCCTGTTTGGCAGGTTGTCGTTTTTTATTTTTAAGGCTGATTTGGTACTCGTAAGTCACGGGTGTCACAAGAACGCTTGATGCCTCAATGGATGGTTTGGGCGCACAGCCAAGCATCATGAATAAGAATGTCGATAATAGAATGTGCTGGGTATAAGCTTTGCGCGACATCATTTCTTGAAGCCTCCAGTTGCTAGGATCTGTTGTTGCCACTTAGACACCTCGGGAGATGCACTTGATTTGATGCCGAAAAAGCGGGAAAGCGTTGATGTACGTTGCATGCCAGGGATTCTTACGTCTGAAGAACTAATGGGTTCCACAAGCGACACGGTTGCTACGATAATCAGTTCCGTCTTGCGTCGGGTTGTTGACGTGTTTCTAAATAAGGCACCAAGGATTGGGACGTCGCCAATGAAAGGTATTTTAGAGAGTTCTTCTTGATCTTCCGTGCTCAACAACCCACCAAGAATGAAGCTTTGGCCGTCGCCTAATTCAAGAGTCGTTCTTGCTCTGCGCACTTTAAACGAAGGAATATCTAATAATGTGTTACCAAACTGAACATCAACAGAACTCACTTGAGGTTGTATCGCCAATTTAATTTTGTCATCTCTCAGTACTTCAGCGGCTAAATCGAGGCCAATACCGAATTCTTTATATTGGATTCGATACCCGTCATCGACACGATAGGTAACGGGAATCTCACCACCGACGAGAAAGCTGGCAGACTCTCCAGAGATAACGGACACGTTAGGCTCAGAGAGAACTTGGCCGACACTGTCGTCATTGATTGCGGATATAAAGGTCGCAACATTTGTTGCGCCGCCACCAAAGCCAGATATACCCCGGAAGAATTGTCCGTTTCCGGCAAAACCATCGGTTAAAACCGTACCCCATTCGATGCCTAACTCGTTAACCAAAGCACTATTAACCTCGGCAATGGTGAGCTTGACGTTGACTTGCTTGGTGACCGATACCTCTAAGTTGTTAACCAGTCCTCGATAGTACCGACGAGCCATGAAGTCGATATCGAACTCTTCGCCTTCATCGGTTTTCCATTCTGTGCGCTTTTCGGTGAACTCTTTGTTCAATAGTTCTCCAACCATAGAGTAGATGTCGTTTTTTTCTTTTTGAGTCGGCACAAAGCCAGAGAGCACAACTTGCTCTCCTAGATTGAGTACGGAAACATTGATATCGGGATATCTGATCGCGATCGTTTGCTCTATGTTTGTAAGACTCTGATTTACAGCTATTTTTCTTCTTAATAACTCTTCGCTACTTTCGCCGAAAATTATCAATGTCGTGGTGCCAATATCACGTCCAAACACAACAAGACGATTGTTATCAATGACTTGATAATCTGCTACTTCAGGATTGGAAATAAACACAGTCCCTATGGTAGATTTGAAACTCAGTGGTCGAGCGTCTCCCGTACCTAAGTTCATGATTCCCGCAGCTTGTACCGTAAGCGACATACCGAAAACAATCGTGCACAGAGAAAAAGTGATTGTTTTAATAGAAGGCAACATATTCTTGTTCTCTAATTTAAGGCCTTTGATTGACCGCGAATTTCTACTACTGATTGAAAATTTGGCAAAACATCATGTGTGTCTGCATTTAAAATCGTACTTTGCCCTGTCGCTTGATTTGTCGTTTTTATTATTTCGACGATACCTATTCGTCGCGCAATGACCATTTTTGCGATTTGGTGTTGATCTAATTCGATGGTGAGAGGAAGGAATTCATCTTCTACTTCATCTATTGCGAGAACTTTAATGCCCTTAAATAGGGGAGATACGGCAAGTGAGCGGAATGACTTGATTGTGTTGGAGGCCGATATATTTGAAATATTTTGTTCATCGGACGTCAATATTATGATATCGACTAAATCACCAACATCAACGCCCATACCAATGAAATCCACTTGTCGAATTTTTAAAGGGTATGGTGTCATCCCTTCACCTGTTACAGCATCTAAATACCCTGGATCATTTGGAAGTAAGAAGTCATTAGCTGTAACGAATTCTGTTGGGTTTATCTCTCTTCTAGAAACCATTCCAGGTACATGCTTAATGTCAATATTGCCAGCGATACCATTTCTAAGAGCATCGTCTTCGGTGAGTTTGATGTAACGAAGGTTTTGGGGTGTAAGTAACTGTCCTTTGGATAAAGGTTCGTTAATTTGAGCAACTCTATACACAATACTGGGAGCAATCGCAGCACTTGTTGGTTTGCTCTGGAAGAATCCGCTTAGTCCTAAAAGTCCTATAAAGACAACTAGAATAGCGAATAAGAAAAAAATGCGCTGGCTCATCAGTTAACTCAATTTACTCAGGTAAATACTAAACAAGCTCGATAGGACGATGGGAATACCGTAGGGTACACCTCTATCAGCCTTGCTTTCAGAAAAATACTTTTTTACAAAGATAGGTACAGCAACTATCCCTCCAATAAATCCAATCAGAACAATGGAAAGTTGTATATATTCAGGGTTGATGACAAGTGAATATACTGCAAATAGCTTTGTATCCCCTGCTGCCAAAAGCCCAACCCTGAATAAAACCAGTCCAACGAGTAACACTAAAATTGATTGGTGAAAATGAATTGATAAGCTTGGTTCTTTAATGCCCATCAATATGCACATGATAAATATCGTTAGCACGAGAAAATTACTAATTTTACGATATTTTAGATCACTAACAATTACAGCTACGGAGCTGGTCGTTAAAACAATGTCTAGTAACATTGTTGATGTAACACCAAGTGAATATTAATCACCAGCACTAGGTACCAGTTGCTGCTTTCAAATTCTCTGTTATTTTAGCAAATGCTGCTTCTAAGGCGCCACCAAGACTAGAGTCACCACCAGTAAAAAGCGCTAGCATGATAGCTGAGACTGCCACACCCAATACCGCATATTCAATGGCTGTCACGCCGCGCTCATCTTTGAGGTAGCTCTTTAGATGTTGTTCGTAGATAAAGCACTTGGCTTTGTGAAAAATTGACATGGTTAGACTCCATTCATTTTTTAATCGTTTAATAATTTGTTAATGCAAGGACGACTTTATTTATCCGTACTAACGATAGGGCGTCAGTAAAAGCCAGACGATTTCAAAGTCAGTAATTAAGATATATCTCATGTGTAAAATAATCTATATGTTGTCCTCGTCTCACTTGGCTCTTATTGAGATCTAATGTCTCATAAATGAGGTGCTTGGGTGGTTGGGGTTAACAAAATAAATATGAAAATAGTTGTTTAAACTTGGCTGTAAATTTGATCGTTATCACAATAAAAAATATGAAACAAGTTTGTTTGTCTAATTTGTGGATCATCTAAATTAGCATTTGCCGAGTGATTTTTTTTGAAGGTCTTCACAATAATTTTTGATGAAAAGTTGTGTTTTATTTTAATTCTTAAGTGTCTAATTTCATTGTTCTTACTTCTATTGGAGCTGAATGATTACATGTCTATACAGGGTGACATAAAAAATAGTCAGGAATTCCATTTGATATTTTTTATTAGTCGCCAGAATTAAGAAACTGTGTGATTACAAATAATTAACATTGTCATATTTTTTAGGCATATTTGACGCGAAATTCGTGTGAATTTATTTAATTATTTCGCATTTATATTTACATTTTGGGTGCACATAGCCTTTGAAGTGGGATGTTGAATTTTTTTGTTAAAAATGCGGGTGAGAGAATATTAGAGTTTGGTGGTTTTTAACGAGCAGCGCTACCGAGATATAGAATAGGGGAGTGTATGTGTGGTTTGAAGGGTGTTTGGAGGTGTGCTCTCTGAGAGCCATTACGCCAAACACCGGAGGAAGATTATGCGGATTGATGCGTTGTTTCAGTTTGTGGTGTTGAACGCCTCGATGCTTTATCAACGACGAGCATGCCCATCGCCATGCTACTTATAAAAAGGACGATATTGAGAGAGCCTGAGCCTAATACTGTTATGGCGGGGCCAGGGCAAATGCCTGCCAATCCCCAACCCACACCAAAGATGGCTGAGCCCATGAGTAGGCGTCTATCAATATCGTTACGTTTGCTCATGTTGAAGTGCGTTTCAGCAATAGGCGCGGATCTTGGTTTTATCAGTAGCAGGTATCCCGGTATGAATACCATCAGTGCGCCACCCATGACAAAGGCAAGGCTGGGGTTCCAATTGCCATAAACATCAAGAAATCCAATGACATTGTCCGGATTGACCATACCTGACACCATCATCCCAGCGCCAAATAGTCCACCAGAGAACAGAGCACCGAAGTAAAACAGTATATTCTTGCCTGACATTTAGCCTCCTAATACATGCAGTCGAAGAAAGACAGTTATCGCAGCGGCTGCCATAAACGTGGAGGTAGCCACCAATGAGCGTCGCGAGAATCTACCCATCCCGCAGATACCGTGGCCGCTTGTGCATCCATTCGCGAGCTTTGTGCCTATTCCAACAAGTAGACCCGCTGCCATTGCGATGAAAGGGGTGATTCCTGCGCCTGACAGTGAGTAGTCAGGAAACCCTGAATTTAAAAAGGCGACGCCTGACCCTGCAATTACCATGCTGATAATGAACACGATGCGCCAAGCCTTGTCGGGCGTTTGCGAAGAGAGAAGACCTGAAAAAATACCGCTAATGCCTGCAATTTTTCCATTGATAATCAGCAAGCTCAGGGCTGAGATGCCAAGCATGAACCCACCGATCAATGCCTCCCAAGGGATGTGATAAACCATACGAATTCCTCGTTATACGTAAATATGTGGCGTGATAGGAATACTATAATTAGCGATAGCTAATATAGCAAATCCTAATTAAATGTTTGACGGATGGTTATGGTTTGAGCAACAGACGTTCTTGTCTCACTTCGATAACAGGGGGGCGCATTCTTCAATGGTAAGGTGTGACTTCAAAAGCTAACGGCTTTCTGACGCAAGACCTCAGATTAGAGGCTATTGTTAATAGAACGTGAGTTGAGAAACATTGTTAAGTGGCGCATGTTAGCCCCTTGTTTTTGATAGTTCTGTGGTTCAGCGAAATGTCTTTATCTGTTTATGCTGTCTGATGAGGTTATTGGTGAAAGCATTAGTACGGTTCGTTACTGAGTTCGTAAAATCGATTGGTTCAAGGTTATCTAAGTGGTCCAAAGATCTCGACGCCTATGATAAGCAGGCTAAGCAAATGCGTCGTGAAGATAGATTAGGCGAAGTAGACTATTCGCCAAGTAAGAATGATGATGCTAAGCAGTGATTGTCTTTGCTGTGATCACGACTTTTAAACCTTGATCTCGTTTTATCTCCTTTCTTTTCTTGTTCTCTCCTTTGTCTTTTCTACGTACCTCAATGGTTTGCTTGAATAGTAATATGCTAGACGTCCCAACTTCGAAGCGCTGTGTTCGCTGACGTTTCGCCATGCTGTAAGTAATACGTTTGGCGACCAAAGGTGGGTGCATGGTTGCAAAAATTCGTCGGCAATTGGGGCTATTTAGTTTTTTGGTCGTCGCCTTGTTTGTGTTGACGGCGTCATTGAGTAGGCATGTCCTATCAGCGACGCAGGACGCCAGTGTGTATTTTATTTCTCCTCAAGATGGCGACATGCTACCTCATCAATTTGAGGTTGTGATTGGCGTTGGTGATAACGTCAGAATGACAGGGCGGCGCTCACAGCGTGGTGAACGTTACCATGTGTTGATTAACCTTGATGCCCTTGGCGATTTCTCCGCGCCTCTGCCGAAAACTGGGCACATTCGCCATCTCAGTAGAGGTGAACAGTCAGTGGTATTAACCTTGCCAAGTGGAAAGCACACGCTGCAAGTGCTTGTCGGTGATGAAAAACATATTCCCCTTCTCCCGCCCGTTATGTCCGAGATAATCACGATACATGTTCGGTGATACTTTTTGCTGGTTTGGGTATAGAGACAAAAAAGCCGCGATAACGCGGCTGTAGAATGGTGGCGATCTGCAGTGACATCGCGAAGCGTTAGCTGTAAGGATGAATGATCCTTGCCACCAATGAACCTGCTGCTCGCATAGATTCGACATTCTGACTCAACAAAATGCCCGATTCCGGCGCGCGGTATTGGTGAATTTCTTCACCAAAACTGTCGTATTGGATCGCGAGCAATTGGCCTTCTTCCACAAATTGCATCAGCTCTGCTTGTGGCAAAATAAACCCGCCTTGTTCAGCGCGAATGCTCGTCACTTTCTCGCCTTCAACGGCAGGGACGAATGTCATTGTTTCGCCCTCTATCATGCCGTGGTGCTTAAAGATGTTCATCACGCCGCGAGTGGTGCGTTGAACCAATTCGACATCTGTGTAACGGCCCATGCCGACTTCAACGGTAATGCTCGGAATGCCATTTTCATTCCACACGGTTTCCAAAATGCCCGGATCGCCTGGGTCATTCAAGATGGCATCTGGGTTCATTAAGCGCGCCATTTGCACGGCATCATCAATGCGGAAATCAGCAAACGTGTACAGCGGGTAAACCGTGCCTGATGTTTGGGTATGCAGGTCAATCGCCAACTCGGCATTTGGCTGGAGCAAATGATGCCAAAGTGCGTAGATGTAGCGTTGTACATCGTTGCCCGTAGCATCTCCTGGGAAGAAGCGGTTCAAGTTGCCGTTTGATACATCAGGATCTGATGACACAAAATCACGGGTATGGTGCTTCATTCCCGTCAGGTTCACCGTCGGCACAATCGTCACGCAACCGGCGATGTCTTTGTCTTTCAGTTCGCGCGCAATCTGTTGTGCGGCGAGAACACCATTGTATTCATCACCGTGAACACCCGCCGTAATCACGATGTTCTTGCCCAGTTTGCTGCCTTTGAATACCCAAACAGGCAGGTGCTGATGCTGTGATAACGCATCCGTGGAAATGCGGAACCAAAACTTGTGCTGACCTGCTTCAAGTGTGGTGACATCAAGTGCGCTGATGACGTCTAGGCCATCAATTTTGTTGTTTTCAATGTATGTCGTCATTGCGTTTTCTTGCTGTAAAAAAGGCGAGATGGTGATCTCGCCTTTGTAAATGTATGCGGTATAGCGTGGAAGGCTTTTGCGGTTATGCAAAGCCCATCATGTGTCCACCCACAACGGTGATACTTGCCATGATGAACAACAACAGCATAAAGCGCCACACGAACTTCACCCAATTACCCCAATCAATACGACACACACCCAGTGTGGCCATCAAAGACGCCGAGGTAGGAACGATGATGTTAGTAAAGCCGTCGCCCAGTTGGAAGGCCAAAACTGAAACTTGGCGTGTCACTCCTGCGATATCTGACAAAGGTGCCAACAATGGCATGGTCAACGCGGCCTGACCTGAGCCTGAAGTCACGAAGAAGTTGAAAACGGACTGGAACACATACATCAACCAAGCTGCCATTGCAGAAGGCAATTCGCTGATTGCGCTGCCTGCGCTGTGCAAGATGGTATTCAAGACGCTTGGATCTTCGGAACCGCCGCCCAACAGCAGCAACACACCCTTAGCAAAGCCAACCAATAATGCCGGTGCTAGCATGATGCCAGCCCCTTCTTTGAAGGCGTCTGCTACATCGTTGAATGTCATGTTATTCAGGTTGAACGCGATGGCAATGATGGCAACCACAAAGCCCATGGTGAAGAACTGAGACGCGATTTCTGGGATGTACCAAGCGTGCATGACCACACCCCAGACAACCCAAATGGTGGTCGCAATAACCGTTAGGATCACCAATGTATCGCCGAATCCCCAACGAGACTCTTGCACATCGATGTCTTTGTTTTTCAGGTAGGCGTCGGATTCAAAACTGTAAGACGCTGAAGGATTCGCTTTGATGCGCGATGCGTACATCATGGTGAAGCCGATACCCACAAGGGTAAACACAGCCCACATCACCATGCGCATCGTCATACCTGACAGCACGGGAACGCCCGCAATGCCTTGTGCAATGGCGACAGAGAAAGGGTTCATCCAAGACGTGGCGAAGCCAACTTGCGTTGCAACGTAGGTCACCATCACAGTGGTGATGCCATCGTAGCCCAATCGAACCATCAAGGGTGCGATGATGATGGCAAACGCCACGGCTTCTTCGCCCATACCGAACACGGCACCGCCCAAAGAAAACAGCAAAAACAAAGCGGGAATGAAGAGTGCTTCGCTGCCTTTGGTCTTGTCGATCAGCTTTAAAATGCCGTTATCAATCGTACCTGTGCGCATCACGATACCGAATGCACCGCCGATGATGAGCATGAACATGATAACGCCAATTGCGCTGCCCCATTTTGAGCCTGATACCAAGCCTTCAAAGGGGAAGTTCATCAAGCCAATACCGCCGCCAGAGGCGAAGAATTGGACTTTGTTATAAACCATTTCGCCGCTTTCGTCGGTCACGTAGCGGAATGATTCTGGGTTGATGACTGTGCGAGATTTCTCGACACCGTGTGCCATGAATGACACTTGTTGGCTATCGAATTGACCCACAGGGATCAAATAGGTCATTGCGGCTGCCAATAACCCAACAATGAAAATCAGGATCAAGGTGTCTGGCATCTGCCACTTTTTTACACCTGATGATGCATCCTGAGTGGAAACATGAGGTTGAGACATTCCATCACTTCTCAATATCTATAAGGGGCATAAAATGTCGTTAAAGGCGAATAAAAAGTCAATTGATTTAGCTGTGTAGATATAAATAATCGATGACTACTTGTTTTTGCTCAAATGCCAGACGAAATAACCGCCTGCAAATTGAACAATTAATGGTGTGTAAGAGAAATGCAGATACGGGAATAGCGTTGGGAGAAGTGGAAAACAAATGGCGTCAGAAGGAAGGCGGTCGCTAGGTGCCATAAAAAGGCTGCGATGGAATAGATACGCAGCCTTTTTCCCAATCAGTCGTGATTAAGATCGCGACAATCTTGGCGCTTTCATCACCAAGTACACCGCCAGTGCACAACATGCGAAGCCAATCAATGTGGCACCAGAGAAGGTTTCGTCAAAAAATAGCCAACCTTGGATGGCAGCCAATGGCGGAACAAGGTAAATGTAGGACGTGACTTTTGACGCTGCGCCTTGACCGACCATATAGAGGTAAAGGAGAACCGCGATCACTGACAACACAAGTACCGACCACAACATAGTGAGGCTAAAGGTGATTGTCCATGTCACTTGGAAGCCTTGAATGAACCAAACAATCGGTAAAAAAACGGCAGTCGCTGCGACATATTGCCACATGGCAGAGGCGACCAAATTTATCCCGTGACAAAAGCGTTTTTGATAGAGCGTACCGAATGTAATGCCAAGCAGGGCGGAGCCGACAAACATGTAGGCGTAAAGTGGTTGTGCATCGAGTCCCCAGCTCATCTTGCCTTGCACCACAAAGGCAATACCGATGATCCCAGCCGCCAACCCAAGCCATTGCGCGGCGTTGAGTCTCTCTGAGGAGGTATTCACAACGATCACGGCGGTGAGAATAGGTTGAAGCCCCACTAACAAAGAAGAAAGGCCCGCTGGCATGCCGAGCCCAATCGATGCAAACACGCCCCCAAGATAAAATCCATGGATAAGTAATCCAGATACCAGTGCGTGCACAATCTGCATGCCTCTCGGCATGACGGGTTTCATGACCAACAATATTGCGACAAATACCAATACGTTTAGCGTCATGCGGATCAGAAGAAACGTTGCAGCATTCGAATCAATGAGCCCGAATTTCGCCCCAACAAACCCCGTACTCCAGAGCAAAACAAAAACAAAGGGAATAGTGGCGTTAAGCATGAGCGGGCGATCCTTGCATGTTGACAATCTAAGACATGAAGATTGATTAAAACCTAAGCAACGCAGGTGCACAAGGTTGAAACACAAGGAAGGTGTGCTTCTCGTGTTGTTTCACGCAGTGTCTTGAGACAAGGATATGGGTTTGCAGGCACTAAGAGTCGAATTCGTTCCCACAGTGGGTGCATTGGCGGTGTGCTTGCCCTGAAATCATGGAGCCAGAGAGGCCATTGAAGAGTGATTTGATAAAACTTGTGCCGATGGAGTCTGACGCTTTGTAATTTTCGACATTGGGAAAGTCATGAGGGGTGACAGATTTACAATCGGTGCAATAGAGACGGTAATTATAGGTTTCCATGAGAATGCCTTTTCAGTGACTGCTAAAAGCTAGCTCTATGGTTTTAAAATAGAAAAGAGGTTTGTGGAAACGATAAAAAATCACACCGTGAGCAAAATCTCATTCCCCAAATAGTCGCGAGAGAAAGTGTGCTTTATGCGTTGTTTTGCGTATTTTCTGGCAGAGTAAAAAACAAGCGAAGGGCGAAGCGTCAAGATAAAAAAGAGAAGGAAAACGCCCTTAAAGCAGGGCGCTTGCAACAACAGTTTGGCTATCAAGCGTCTTTTTTAGCCGCTTGTTTTTGTTTAACTCGATTCTGTAAGCCATGAGAAGGGCCGAAAGGTCGCCCACTTTTACCGTGCACTCCCCTTCATGGGAGAGAGAGTCGAGCGCATCTCGGTTGATGCGAGCGAGGGTATTTCGCATTGTCGCTGTATCGGTAATTACCGTCATGCTTCGTCTACTAAAATGAAAAACCGCCAACATTTAACCAAAACAAAGGCGAAATGTTTAGCGGTTTACCGAACTTGCCAGCGAGCTTGTTGATAGTTTAATCAATCACCGTTGAATGTGATTAATTTTGCACCGACAAGATCACCTCTTCAGTATCAAACCCTTTTTCTTCAGCCTGTCTTAAAAAGCGTGCGAGCAACGCATCTGAAACCGTTGGCGTGCGCGACAGTAACCACAAATAGTTCGTGTTGTAGCCCGATACAAAGGCATATTCGTAGTCTTCACCGAGGTCAAAAACGACGTAAGAGGAGAAAAACGGGCCAAAAAATGACACTTCTAGATGACCGACATCGTCGTTATTGACGAAATACGCTC
This sequence comes from Enterovibrio baiacu, assembly GCF_004120195.1. GTDB lineage: Bacteria > Pseudomonadota > Gammaproteobacteria > Enterobacterales > Vibrionaceae > Enterovibrio > Enterovibrio baiacui. Next base: position 48,842 of record NZ_SCHN01000016.1, read on the forward strand.
GACCAACGGCTTCTGACCACGCCTGTTCCTCTGCTTTAAACCCTCGGTTGACCACTTTGATGCCGCCGTCTTCCCTCAAGGAGTATTCCGCTGTCACCTTGTTCATACCACGTTCGAAAGAATGGTCTAGGCGAGCGATTTCATACCACTTGCCAAGAAAACGGTCTTTATCGAACCCAGTGACAGGTGTGACGCCCTCAGGCACCGAATGACACCCAGCAACAACCAATAGCGCAAAGGCAATGACGATTTTTTTAATCATATCTCTTCTTCTTATTATGTGTATTTCCATATTAATACGCTTGAAAAATCCTTAGCGATCAACTGCTTTGGGTATTCCACTCGCAAAAGTATGTTCTAACGCGCTTGCAAGTCCCTCCGCTAAGGCCTTGTGGCCTTGCGCATCCAAGTGTAGTCCATCAATGGGGGAGGCTTCACATACCGAGGCAGCTTCATAGAATGTACAGCCTTCTTCTTTTGCGACTGAACGATAAAAATCGGCAAGCTGAAGCGACTTTTCTCGGCCATCAATAAAGCCCGTTGCCCAATTGTTTTGGTCATGCATTGGCGGTGGGGAGACGACAAGAATGTTTGGACTTGGATGGCCTGCATTGTCACCTTCACGCACTTGACCAATTAATTTGCGGATGCCTTCAGCAATCCAGGCGGGCTCAGATGGGAATTGTGATTTCAAATCGTTCGTGCCGAGCATGATCACGACCCAATCAAGGGGGCGGTGACTCAGTAACAGCATGGGAAGCGCCGCACTGCCATCTCGATGCGGCTTCATTGGGTCATTCCAAACAGATGTGCGCCCGTTTAATCCTTCTTCTATCAAATGCCAGCGCGCATCGGAGGGGGCTGGTTCATTCAAGGCAGCAGCCAGGCGAGATGTCCAACGAACACCTTCTGGCCAGCGATGGCCGTTGGAAGGGTTATATCCCCATGTGTTTGAATCACCGAAACACAAAATCCTTGGCATGGTTTTCTTTCTCCTTATTCAACCAGGATGAGAGTGTAACCCTAAGAAAGCGAGAGGTGGTATTCGAACATCCACTATTGGGTATGGTTTTCAGTGAGCTTTTGACGCGTTTACTCTCCGAGGTGTCGCGGCTGGAATACTGCATATTGAGAATTACACCCATCTTAGAAGCAGGAAAATGAAAGTGTAAACTGACAGAAAGGCTGTTGATAATACGTACAAAATAACGCACACGCCGTCAATTAAAGACAAATCGGTGGCGAAAAAAACGTGCGTTAGCCTCGGGCATTGACCAACATCAACCTATTGTACTTGCCGTTCTTGTCTACTTACGCCGCGATGCTTTATGTCACCGTGTTTATTGGTCATCGATCGTTTAGATGCCAAGAAAAGTACTTTCTAAAGAGCATGGTGAGATGCAATCACTCACGCGCCACCATTCCGACGCACTGGCAGGCTGGTGAATAATAAACATAACGCAGTACTGGTAGAGACCACTATGACAATGTTACCCCCTCCCGGCTCGCCGGATATTGATATTGCACGTGCAGTAAAACCGTGGCCTATCTTCGAAGTGGCGCAACGTAAACTCGGCATTGCGCAGCATGCGTTGATCCCTTACGGACACTACAAAGCCAAACTCGATTTGGCGCAGATTGATACCGATACCACGTTGGGTAAATTGGTGTTGGTGACGGCTATCACACCAACACCGGCGGGTGAAGGGAAAACCACCACGAGTATCGGCTTGACTGACGCATTAAATGCCATTGGCATAAACGCGAGCGTTTGCCTCCGAGAGCCATCTTTAGGCCCATGCTTTGGTGTAAAAGGCGGTGCCGCGGGCGGTGGTCGTGCTCAAGCCATTCCAATGGAAGATTTAAACCTGCATTTTAATGGCGATTTTCATGCCATTACCTCCGCGCATAACTTGCTCGCCGCATTGATTGATAACCACATTCATTGGGGAAATGAGCTGAATCTCGACCCTCGCCGCATCACCTGGCGACGCGTGATGGACATGAATGATCGCGCGCTTCGTAACACGCTGGTGGGGCTTGGTGGCCCCGCTCATGGTCAGCCAAGAGAGTCAGGGTTCGACATCACTGTCGCATCAGAAATCATGGCGATCTTGTGTCTAGCCGAAGACCGAAAAGATCTTCAAAAGCGCCTCGGCAATATCATCATTGGGCGTAACCGCGATAACCAACCTGTTACTGCGCGAGAACTGGGCGCTGAAGGCGCTATGACCGTATTGCTGAAAGAAGCGATTCAACCCAATTTAATTCAGACCCTCGAGCACAACCCTGCGCTGATACACGGCGGTCCTTTCGCCAATATCGCTCATGGTTGTAACTCCGTGATGGCAACCCGAACTGCGATGGCATTGAGTGACGTGGTTGTTACCGAAGCGGGATTTGGTGCCGATCTCGGCGCGGAAAAATTCATCGACATTAAATGCCGCATGTCAGGTTTAATGCCCGATGCCGTCGTACTGGTGTGTACGGTGCGCGCGCTGAAAATGCAAGGCGGCGTGCCTAAGTCGGACTTGGATGCACCCAATGTGGATGCCGTGATTGAAGGAGCTTCAAACCTCTCTCGCCATATCATAAACATGCAGCAATTTGGCTTGACGCCTTTGGTGGCGATCAACCGCTTCCCGACCGATGATGATCAGGAATTGGCGGCAATCAAAGACGTCTGTTTGTCATTAGGTGCGCCGGTTGAAGAAGCCCAACACTGGGCGGAAGGTGGCCTTGGTGCTAAAGCCGTCGCAGAAGGGGTAAAAGCCCTGTTGGATGGCGAAAAGCCAGACGTAAAGTTCCTTTATGATAAAGCATTACCGATTGACGAAAAAATTCGCACTGTCGCGACGAAACTGTACGGCGCTTCGGATGTGCAATTTAATATCGCCGCACAAAAGCAGTTGGACGAAATCCACGCGCTAGGTTTTGGCGACTTACCCATTTGTATTGCCAAAACGCCTTATAGCTTCTCTGCTGACCCACACATGTTGGGTGCACCAACTGACCATATTCTGCCCGTGCGTGAGCTTCGCTTAATGGCAGGCGCAGGCTTTGTGGTCGCCATCTGTGGCGACGTCATGACCATGCCAGGCCTGCCGAGAAAACCCGCAGCGTTGAGTATATCGTTGGATGACAACGGCGAAATTGTCGGGTTGTTCTAAATCCTGCTGAAACGTTTTCGCCAATATTGAGGCTAAAGTGACAAATAGCGCGACGTTGGGTCGCGCTTTTTGTTACTCGGGGTTTGTTGATTTGCGCTTGGGGTTCAAGTAGGTAGAGTGCCCTTAAATCAAGAGCTAATAGGGAGCCGTTATGTGCAAGAAGGACAAGCCTTATCAATATCGTGAACGACAGGTGGAGCTATATACCGATCGGGCGTTTCGATTTGGCGAAGGGAAAATCAGTGGTTATTTGTCTGTGTTTCTCGGGGCGATGTCTCTGCTTGCCGTGCTTGCTTACCTCTTTCCTTCCTATTTAACGACTACCGAGTTGCGAAAAGCGTACGATGCAGAAAGCCTGCAACAGGTCTTGAAATACGGCATGTACTTCTCCCTCTTTTTCGGCGCAATGACCCACTTTCTGAAAAAGTACCGCCGTCTCGGATGCACGGGCATGTTGCTGACACTGATTGCTTTCGGTCTTGGCGGATACACTGTCCCTGTTGGGCCCGTAGAACCTAAGTCATTATCCCTCGGTGTTGATTGGCTCATTCTGGCGTTTTTAGGCTCTGCGCTGGTGTTTATTACCCTCGAGAAACTGCTGCCAAAATACAAAAACCAAGTGATTTTACGTGAAGAGTGGGAGACGGATTTTTTCTATTTCTGTTTTAACCATCTCGCGATTTCCGCCATCTTGATTTATGCCAACTACCATACCAGCCACTTTAGTTGGGCGGTGAGTGGATCGTTTCAGGAAACGATTCAATCGCTGCCGACGATTGTGCAATTCGCGTTGATCGTGATTGCGGCTGACTTTGTGCTGTATTGGGAGCACCGTTTGTTCCATGAAGTGAAGCTACTTTGGCCAATACATGCTGTGCATCATTCAGTAAAAAATCTCGATTGGTTAGCAGGGTCGCGCGGCCATTTTCTTCAAGTGTTTTCGGAACGCGCGATGGTAATGGTGCCGCTGTATTTATTGGGCCCTTCTGAAAGTGCGTTGAATGCCTACGTCATCTTTGCAGCACTTCAAGCAGTGCTGATCCACTGCAACACGCGGATGCATTTTGGTGTGCTGAAATACATCTTCGTCACGCCGCAATTCCATCATTGGCACCACAGCTCTGAAAAACCGGCGATTGACACTAACTACTCTGCGCATTTGGTGTTGTTTGATTGGTTGTTTGGCACCATGCACATGCCGACGCAGCATTGGCCGGCGGAATATGGCACAACAAAGCCGTTGCCGAAAACCATCATCGGGCAATTGCTGTATCCCATCAATGCATTGAGAAATAAGACAAAAAATGAGGGAAATTAACGCGTGATTCAACGCCAAATTTTCTGAATATTTTATGGCGTCAGGGGCAGTATATTTCCCTGACGCATTCCCGCCATAAGTTGTCGCAATCGTGTCGCTGAAATTGAAGCTTGTTGGTTAACTTGGAAGGTATATCAAGGATAAAACCAACAAGGACAGCGCAATGTCGGACATCAATCCAGCCGCGGCGAAACTTCACAATGACGCCATCATCATTGATGGGCTCATCATCGCCAAATGGGACAGGGCTCTGTTCGAAGACATGGCCAAGGGCGGCTTAACGGCGGCCAACTGCACCGTGTCGGTATGGGAAGGCTTTCAAGGTACCATTGATAATATCGTCGAATTTAACCAACTCTTTGAAGAAAACAGCGACTTGATTCGTCCTGTTCACACCACGCAAGACATCCTCCGCGCGAAAGAAGAAGGCAAAACAGGGGTTATCCTCGGCTTCCAAAATGTGCACGCCTTCGAAGACAAATTGGGCTACATCGAGATCTTCAAAAAGCTCGGTGTGGGCATCGCGCAAATGGCGTACAACACGCAAAACTTGGTTGGCACTGGGTGCTACGAGCGTGACGGTGGTTTATCGGGTTTTGGCCGTGAAGTGGTCGCCGAAATGAACCGCGTTGGCATCATGTGCGACCTTTCACACGTTGGGCCAAAAACGTCGGAAGAAGTGATTCTCGCATCGAAAAAGCCTGTGTGCTATTCCCACTGTCTACCGCTGGGGTTGAAAGATCACCCCCGAAACAAATCCGACGCAGAACTCAAGTTTATCGCCGATCACGGCGGCTTTATCGGCGTCACCATGTTCGCCCCTTTCTTGAAGAACGGCATTAACTCCACGATTGAAGATTACGTTGAAGCCATTGATTACATCGTGGATCTGGTAGGAGAAGACTGTGTCGGGATCGGCACTGATTTTACCCAAGGCCACGGGCAAGACTTCTTCGAATGGATCACGCATGACAAAGGCTACGCCCGAAGATTGGTGAAATTTGGCGAAATCATCAACCCGAAAGGCATGCGCACCGTGGGCGAGTTTCCGAATCTCACGGAAGCCTTGCTTGCGAATGGCTGGTCGCCAGAAAAAGTGCAGAAAGTGATGGGCGGGAATTGGGTCAATGTCCTCAAAGATGTATGGGGCGAATAGTTTCTCCATCTGACCGAACGAACGTCAACAAACCATAACGGAACAGCCAACTGATAAGGAAAAACACCATGGGGCATCATCCACCAGAATTACCCATTAACGTCGACGACGAAACCGGCGTTTGGAGCACCGATGGCCTCCCCATGCTGTACGTGCCGCGCCATTTCTTCATCAACAACCATGCGGCAGTTGAAGAAGCGTTAGGCGCAGATGTCTACGCGGATTTGCTCTACAAAGCGGGCTATAAATCCGCTTACTTTTGGTGTGAGCAGGAAGGGGCAACCCACGGTATTTCAGGCGCTGAAGTGTTTGATCATTACATGAAGCGTCTATCGCAGCGCGGCTGGGGACAGTTCTTTATCGAGCAGCTTGATGTGTCGCAAGGCACAGCGCGTGTGCGCCTCGAAAACTCCGCATTCGTGTATTACTACGGAAAAAATAACCGCAAGGTGGATTACATGTTCACAGGGTGGTTCGCAGGCGCGATGGATCAAGTGTCCGAAAGCGTGGGATTCCCATTGAAAACGCAAGCAGTCCAATTGCAAAGCGGCTCAGAAGAAGGCTGCGATGTTGGGGTGTTTGAGGTGAAGCCGATTTAGAAGCAGGTACGAGAGATAGGGTAGAGAAAGAGCAGAGTTGAGAGGCGAGAAAAAGCAAAAGCTACAGAGCTTGAGTCGATGCATGGCTTCAACACACTTTTTCGAAACTCGAAACTCGAAACTCGAAACTCGAAACTCGAAACTCGAAATCTGCAATTAAAATAATAAGGAAGTGCAATGTCTCAGTTTGATGCCATTTTTCAACCGCTTGCGATCAACAAGCTGATGATCAGAAATCGCGTGATCAGTACCGCCCACGCCGAGGTGTATTCGACGGAAAATGGCATGCCGACTGAGCGCTATATCCAGTATTACGAAGAGAAAGCCAAAGGCGGTATTGGGCTGTGTGTCTGTGGCGGGTCAAGTCCTGTGTCGATTGATAGCCCCCAAGGTTGGTGGAAATCCGTCAACATGGCGTCTGACGACGTGGTCCCTCACCTGCAAAACCTTGCTGATGCCATGCACAAGCATGGCGCGGCAATCATGATCCAAATTACGCATATGGGGCGTCGCTCACGTTGGGATGGTGGCGAATGGCCATCATTGATGAGCCCGAGTGGTATCCGTGAACCGGTGCACCGTGCGACCTGTAAAACCATTGAGCCGGAAGAAATCTGGCGTGTTATCGGCGACTTCGCAAAAGCCACCAAGCGTGCAAAAGATGGCGGTTTAGACGGTGTAGAGCTCTCTTTCGCGCACCAGCATCTCGTCGATCAGTTTTGGAGCCCTCGCGTTAACAAACGCACCGATGAATGGGGCGGCAGTTTCGAAAACCGCATGCGCTTTGGGGTTGAAGTGCTAAAAGCTGTGCGTGAAGAAGTGGGGCCTGATTTCGCGGTCGGTATTCGCATGACGGGGGATGAGTTTCACCCTGATGGCCTAAACCAAGACGACATGAAAGAGATCGCCGCTTACTACGACAGCCTTGGCATGATTGATTTCTTCAGCATCGTGGGTTCAGGCTGTGATACTCACAATACGCTCGCGAACGTGATCCCGAACATGACCTATCCGCCTGAGCCATTTATTCATTTAGCAGCAGGCATTCGCAGTGTGGTCAATGTGCCTGTCATGCATGCACAAAACATCAAAGATCCGGTGCAAGCCGCACGAGCACTGGAAAGTGGCTTGATCGATTTTGTGGGCATGACTCGCGCGCACCTTGCAGACCCGCACCTCATCACCAAAGTCAAACTGGGACAGACAGATCAAATTCGCCAATGTGTTGGCGCGAACTACTGCATTGACCGCCAGTACCAAGGCATAGATGTACTCTGCATTCAAAATGCCGCGACCTCTCGTGAGCAAACCATGCCGCACATCATCCAAAAAACAGACGGACCCATTCGTAAAGTGGTGATTGTCGGTGGTGGTCCTGCGGGCATGGAAGCGGCACGCGTTTGTGCGGAGCGCGGGCACCAAGTGACGCTGTTTGAGAAAAACAGCGAGCTAGGTGGGCAGATCACCATTGCAGCGCAAGCGCCACAGCGCGAACAAATTGCGGGTATCACGCGTTGGTTCGATCTAGAGCTTCGTCGTCTAGGTGTGAACTTAGTGTTTGATGTAACCGCAGATGAAGCCATGATCAAGGCAGAAAATCCTGATGTGGTGTTACTTGCGGTGGGCGGTAAGCCGTTCGTGAATCAGATGCCTGAATGGGGCGCAGACGATGGCTTGGTCGTGAGCAGCTGGGATGTACTCAGTGGCGCGGTTGAACCGGGTAAAAACGTCGTCGTGTATGACACGATTTGTGAGTTTAGCGGTATGTCCGTTGCTGATTTTCTCGCCGCTAAGGGGGCGCAAGTTGAGCTGGTCACGGATGACATTAAACCCGGTGTCGCTGTCGGCGGGACAAGTTTTCCTACGTACTACCGAAGCCTGTACACCCGAGATGTGGTGATGACATCCGATTTGATGCTAGAGAAGGTCTACAAAGAAGGGGATGCGTTAATTGCACACTTTGAAAATGAATACACGGGCGTGAAAGAAGAACGTGTGGTTGATCAAGTGGTGATTGAGAACGGCGTCAGACCGGATGAAGCGCTCTACTACGCGTTCAAAGACGGCTCGCGCAATAAGGGGCAAATCGACATTGAAGCGCTGTTCGCCGCGCAGCCTCAGCCTATTTTCTCCGAACAGGGGGAGGGGTATTTGCTGTATCGCCTAGGCGATTGCAATGCGCCGCGTAATATTCATGCTGCGATTTACGACGCCTTGCGCCTCTGTAAAGACCTGTAGCATCTGGCGAGGTGAGCGATATGTCCACAACGCTAATTGGTCCTCTTCTTCTCCTTGTGATCGTGCTTGCCGCGGTAGGAGCAGGGAGAAGAGTCAAGATGTGGCGTCAGGGGAAACCTGACCACGTTCCATTTTTCAACGCCATCACCGCCATTCTTCCTCGCTACCTTCATGATTTGCATGACGTGGTGGCTCGCGATAAAAAGTTTGCGAACACGCACGTCGCAACAGCAGGGGGATTCGTTGCCTCTATGCTGGTTATGTTGGTGGTATATTTGTTCGGCGGTGACGCGCCGATAACGTATGGCTTATTGGCCGTCACGTTCTCCGTGATGAGTCTTGGTGCCTATCAGGTGAAAAGGCGCCGCGATAATCCGCCCGCGAATTTATCGAAAGGCCCTTGGCAGCGCCTACCCTATAGCCTGCTGGTGTTTTCGATCTCAGGCCTTTGTATTTCCCTCATTCAGCTTCTTGGCATCGTCAATATTTCTATCGTCGTTACCTTCTTTTTAATCGGCGGGGTGTTGCTTGGGTTAACCGAACTGATCGTGGGCATGGGATGGGGTGGCCCAATGAAGCATGCCTTCGCAGGTGCATTGCACCTTGGTTTTCATCGCCGACAAGATCGTTTTTCAGGTGGACGCTCTACGGGGCTGAAACCCATCGATTTGAATGAAAGCAAACTCGGTGTCGAAATGGCGACGGATTTTCACTGGAATCAGTTGCTCGGGTTTGATGCTTGTGTCCAATGTGGGCGCTGTGAAAAAGTCTGCCCTGCGTTTGCAGCAGGTCAGCCGCTTAATCCGAAAAAGCTGATCCAAGATCTCGTGGTGGGCATGGCGGGTGGCGATACTTCTCACTATGCCGGTAGCCCTTATCCAGGAAAGGAGGCGAGCAAAGAAAGCGCGAAATGTGGCGCACCGGATACGCCGTTGTTTGAAAGCTTGTTGGACACAGACACCGTGTGGTCTTGCACCACATGTCGCGCCTGCGTAGAAGAGTGCCCAATGATGATTGAGCATGTGGATGCCATCGTGGACATGCGCCGTCATTTGACGTTGGCGAAAGGTGAAACCGCAGGGAAAGGGTCGGACTCGCTTGATAACTTGATCGCGACGGACAACCCCAATGGTTTTTCTCCTGCGAATCGCGCTAACTGGTCGATTGATTTGAAACTCGATGCAATGTCGGATGTTGGTCGCGCTGATGTGCTTCTGTGGGCGGGTGACGGCGCGTTTGATTTGGCTTATCAACGCACACTTCGCGCCGTGGTGGCACTGCTTCGCCAAGCCAAAGTGAACTTTGCCATTTTAGGCAATGAAGAACTCGACAGCGGCGATCTTGCGCGTCGATTAGGTGACGAAGCAACGTTCCAACGTCTCGCCAGTGCCAATGTGAAAACCCTCAACAAATACAACTTCGATACCATAGTGACGCCTGACCCTCATGCCTTTCATGTGCTGAAAAATGAATATGGCGACTTCGGCGGTGACTATCAGGTGATGCACCACACGGAGTTCCTTGCTGAGTTGGTAAAAACCAACAAACTCACCGTATCCGAAACCAAAACACAAGACGTGACCTATCACGACCCGTGTTATCTCGGGCGGTACAACGGCGGCTATGATGCACCGAGATATTTGCTGCAAGCCATGGGCTTTACGCTCAATGAAATGGAACGTTCAGGCTTTCGTTCGCGCTGTTGTGGCGGCGGTGGCGGCGCGCCCATCACGGATATTCCCGGTGAGCACCGCATTGCCGACATGCGTATGGATGATGCGCGAGAAACGGGCGCGGATTTGGTAGCGGTCGCGTGTCCGCAGTGTGCGGTGATGTTGGAAGGTGTGGTGATGCCGCGCCCAGATGTCAAAGATGTGGCCGTGATGCTGTTAGATCGCATTGAGAAAGCGGGGTAGCTGTGATGAGCGATGATACCAAACAAAGCGTACCGCTGAGGCGGAATCGACGGCTCGAATACATAGCGCGTAATCGCCTGCACCCTGAACACGCGGCGTTAGTGGCATCTCAAAACATCATGCTGGGCGGTACAAACCGAAAAGACCCTCACCGTGTTGGTTTCTTCACTCCCGATGGCATTAAGCGGGTCGATCGATCCGGAGAAACCTCTGCGGCAGCAGGGATCGCGGCAAAAGCCGTTGAACAAAGCTTGCCAAGAAAACACATCGCATCGCCATCGGATTATGTGGTGGTAGTCTCGGATGGCGACAGCGAAAAACTATCAACGCTCGATAAAGACATGCTTGGCTTGGCACAGCAATTGTCTGCGAGAGCGGGTGAAAGCACCGCCGTGCTTTTGGTCACTGTGTTCACGCGCCAAGATGATTTTGCGGCAGCAGGCGCTGATCGTGTGCTGGCGCTCAATGCGTCAATGTCTTATGCCCCTGAGCAATGGCTCTCTGCATTACTTTCACTTGAATCATCCCTTTCGCCCGTTCATTGGGTGTTCCCCGATTCGGGCTTGGTGGGCGGTGATTTGGCACGCAAACTCAGTGTGGAACTCAATGAGAGACCCGCAACGCGAGTAAGAGGCGTGATCGATGCACCAGCAGAAGATGTGCGGATCGAATGCGCGAGCGGTGATGCGGGGAAAACCGTGACGCGGCAACTCGCGCGCGTTTTGCTGGTGGAAGAACAAGTGGCAGACCCGATTTCGGGCTATCTCACTGACGCGTCGCCTTTGGAAGAATCACCCCTTGATGTTACCCACGCTTTCAGCGACGTGTGTGCCATTCAAGATGCTGGCAGCGTGGCAGTTGACCCGAAAAACATCCCATTGCCGGAAACGGGCTTTATTTTGTCTGGCGGAAACGGCGTGCGAAATTGGGCGTTGTTCCATCAATGTGCAGACGCATTGGGCGCGACAGAAGGGGCAAGCCGTGTGGCGGTGGATAATGGGCACATGCCCAGAACGACACAAGTGGGAGCATCAGGCACTTATGTTAACGCCAAAGTGTATATCGCCGTGGGGATTTCAGGGGCGATCCAGCATCTGCAAGGAATGACGCACTGTGACACAGTGATCGCGATAAACGCAGACCCTGCTTGCGACATGGTGAAACGTGCTGACCTCAGCATCATCGCCGACAGTTCAGAAGTGATGCAAGCCCTCGTGGATGCAGCACAGGGTGCGACAACCAACAAGGAGATCAGTGATGCAAGTTAATGACGACATCATGGTGCTGGCCTCTTGCGGGCATCATCCACTTTCAGGCCGAGAGCGTCGCGCTGATCGTGATGCGCAAGCACTCGAAATTGCGCTGCAACATACGGCTTCGCCCCACGTGGTGTTTGCCGGTGATCCTGAATGCTCGGCATTGCGTGAATATTTGGGAATGGGCGTGCCTGAAGTCAACGTACTCATCCAAACCGCCGAATCCGATGTCAGCGCGGCGCTTGCCAGTTACGCCCATCAAAAATCGCCCCGTGTCGTCTTGTGCGGCCACCGCGCAGAACAAGGCGAATCGTCAGGCATGGTGCCGTATTTGGTGGGAAAACGCTTGAACGCGGCTGTGGTGCCAGACGTGGTGGATATTCTTGCGCAAGATGCAGAGTCCGTTGAAGTGCTTCAAGCGCTCGCGGGCGGGCAACGTCGTCGGTTACACGTTCGACTTCCCGCAGTGTTAATCGCCAGCGCATCTGCCCCTGTTGCTCGGCAAAGTGCCTTTACCAAAGCGAGAGACGGAGTGATTCATTCACTGAGCGTGGCAGACGTTGAAGATACCGAGTTGATCACATGGCACTGGCAGGCAGCGAAAAAGCGCGCGAAACGCGTTAAAACCGTCGCAGCATCGTCCTCAAGCCGAGATCGTTTCCGTGCGGCAACCGCAGCGTCCGCCTCAACAGGGGGTAAAGTTCTACAAAATCCCAGCCCTGAAGAGGCGGCTGACGCTATTATGCAGTTGCTCAAAGAGAAGGGCGTCTATTAAAGAAACGGTCGAGTTCTCCGCGGTAATTCATTAGACTTCCGTTTATCCCAATCAGCTTTTGTGAAAGCCATTGGGGGCAATCTGAATACGATGAACTCTGGAGGCCGCGTGAAGCGCATTACCATCTATACCAGCCGACAATGTGCGCACTGCAACGCGGCAAAGCAATTTTTTGATAGCAAGAAAATCACCTACAGAGAGTGCGATGTAGGCACGCCGCGCGGGAAAAAAGAACACGCTGCCTTGGGCGCACGCGGCGTTCCCGTGATCAAAATCGGCGATAAAGTGCTGCATGGATTTTCCCCGAAAGCGGTCGAACAAGCCCTCAAATCGTAACCCTCTTCTGAACGCAATCACCTGCTGCCATGCAATCGTCACTTTACATATGGAAAAACATATATAAAGTGGCGGTATTCAATGTAAAAATACCGAAGGCCTCATGTCACCTGTCAATTTCTATAAATGCCTCGCTGATGAAACGCGCTTGAAAACCCTGTTGTTGTTGGAGCGAGAAGAAGAGTTGTGTGTCTGTGAATTGATGGCGGCGTTAAATGAAAGTCAGCCAAAAGTGTCTCGTCACCTAGCCCAACTGCGAAAGTGTGGCCTTCTGACAGACCGACGCCAAGGCCAATGGGTGTTTTATCGCATCAATGCAGATTTGCCGGCGTGGGCGAAAGACGTGTTAACCACCACGATGAAAGCGAATGCTGTGTTTTTAGAAGAAGACATGGCGCGTTTATGCCGTATGGGCGATCGCCCAGCGCGCGCTTCTGCATGCTGCTAAAAAAATTTAAATTGATATATATGGAAAACCATATGTATCGGGTTGGTTTGATAAAAAAGAGGGCGACTTAATGGGAATGTTTGAACGCTACTTGTCCGTTTGGGTAGCGACATGTATTACTGCTGGGGTGATATTGGGAAACCTTGTTCCATCTGTGTTTGCATCCATTGCAGGCTGGGAGTTTGCACACGTTAATCTTGTTGTCGCTGTGCTGATTTGGGTCATGATTTTCCCCATGATGGTTCAGGTGGATTTCAGTGCGGTAAAAGATGTCGGCAAAAAGCCAAAGGGGATTGCGCTGACGTTAATCATTAACTGGTTAGTGAAACCTTTTACCATGGCTGCGCTGGGTTGGCTGTTCTTTAAAGGGATATTTGCTGACTGGGTTGACCCGCAAACGGCCAGCGAATACATCGCTGGGATGATCTTGCTTGGCGTCGCGCCGTGTACCGCCATGGTCTTCGTATGGAGTCAGCTGACCAAAGGTGATGCGAACTACACCTTGGTGCAAGTGTCGGTGAATGACATCATTATGGTGTTTGCGTTCGCACCCATCACGGCATTGCTACTCGGTGTCAGCGATATCTCTGTGCCTTGGCAAACCCTGGCCAGTTCCGTGCTTCTCTATGTTGTGCTGCCGCTTGTGGCAGGCGCGGTTGTTCGCAAAAAATTGCTTGATAAGGGCGAGGACAAACTCAATACTTTCCTCGCCGCGACAAAGCCATGGTCGATTGTCGGTTTGCTCGGCACGGTTGTACTGCTCTTCGGCTTTCAGGCGGAAACCATCGTTAGCCAACCGCAATCTATCCTCTTGATTGCCATTCCACTGCTGATTCAAACCTACGGCATATTTGCCATTACCTATGGTGTCGCAAAGTGGATGAAATTACCGCATAACGTGGCGGCGCCAGCAGGCATGATTGGCACATCAAACTTCTTTGAATTGGCCGTCGCTGTTGCGATTTCACTCTTTGGCTTACATTCCGGTGCTGCGCTTGCAACTGTTGTGGGTGTGCTGGTGGAAGTACCTGTGATGCTGTCATTGGTGTGGTTTGCGAATCGCACGCGTCATTGGTTTGCTTAACACCTGCTTAAAACCTTGATGAAGCCCTGAATTTTCAGGGCTTTTTTGTCTCTATGAATACGTCCATGGCGAGGTACTCAGGGGGTATTTGCGTTTCACTTCACGATTGTTGGATGTCATTACTAATAACGCTATCAATGTGTTTTCAATCGGCGATAATTCTGACGATTCGGCCTCATATCAGTAAGTTACGCTTTGCGTTGTCTTGCAAAACCACAATGTAACGCCGTTGGGTTTGCGAACTGATTTTCATACTGTCGAACACGCCAGACCCTCGACCCCAACTTCAAAAAGACATGTAAAGGAATTCACCATGAAACGATCCTTCGATCTCATCGGCGCACCGTTCAATCAGTTTGGCTCTGTAAAAACAGAGAAAAACACATTGGAAGAGCTGCGACGACTGGATGAGGAGCGTTGGTTGGGCTTGACTGAGTGGTTGGAAATGCGCAATTTGCGCTGGAACACGGATATTCAAGATAAAGGCGATGTGTTGCCCGACAACGAAGCCAAATTTCTCGTCAACCATGGGGAAGATATCGCGGCGTTGACGCGTTATGCCGAGCAGTTAAAACAGACGGTGATGCAGAGCTACCGAGAAGGACGCGTACCTGTTGTGGTAGGTGGCGATCATGCGATCACGGTCGGCACGGTGCAAGCGACATTGGAATACTTTCAAAAAGAGAAAGGCGAAAAGGTGGCCGTTGTGTGGGTGGATGCCCATGCCGATTGCAATACGGGACGCGGAAATTTACATGGCAAACCCCTTGCGTTACTGATGGACAAATACCCTCACGACAATTGGACCGTGCCTGCTGATATTCGTTTATCACCGCAAGACATTTACTACGTGGCGGTGCGTGACTTGATGTTGCCAGAAGCCGAGTTGATCAAAGAAGAAGGCATCGACTTATATAGCCCTGAGGTGATCGATGCGATTGGTTTTCGAACAATGCTGGATAGGCTGATTGCTGAGCTCGAAGGCAGCTATGATCGCTTTTTCGTTTCGTTTGATTATGACGCGCTTGATGGTGCAATTTTCCGTGCCTGTGCTACGCCTAATGTGGGTGGCTTATCGGCGCGCGAAGCGCTCACGCTCGTTCATGAACTCGCGGCGCACCCTAAATTCGTCGGCATTGATTTTCTTGAGTATTTGCCTGAGAAAGACCCTGAAGGCATATCGAAAGAAATGATGATCAAATTGATAGATGCTGCATGGGGGTATCGTACTTAAACGCATGATCGCCTTTGCTCGCCCACCTTCTTTGCCTTGCGCCTCGGTCGTCGACCGGGGCGTTTTTGTCTTCGTAGCTAATAATCCTGTAGTTGCACATGGTTACGCATTTGTCTCATAAATGAACTAAACATAAATGTATTGAATTCTTTATGTTTAGGGAGGGAGCATGGCTAGGCTAAAGCGACGTTATATTCGAACGTTCGCCGTCATCATCGGAATCGTATTTTCCACCAGTCTCTCAGCCCTTTTTAGCGCCTCTGAACATGAAAATATTGTGTCTGACTTTGAATTTGAGGTAGAGCGAAAAGCGGCTGCACTTTCTCAAACTCTCGACATGAATTTCGAGGCACTTCAATCGATTAGCACTCTGTTCAGAAGTTATCCCGACACGGGATTTTTGATGTTTCAGCAAGAAGCACAACGCATCTTGCAACGGCACTCAGGCATTCAGGGCCTTGAGTGGGCACCGCGTATTAAACAAGATGAGCGCACAGATGCTGAACGCGTGATGCAGCTGTATTTTCCTGAGTTTTCCTTCACCCATATTTCGCCTCATGGCAACATGGCCATTGCCAAAGAGAGCCCTGAATATTATCCCGTGTATTACATAGAACCGTATTTCGGGAATGAACGGGTACTGGGTTTTGATATTGCCTCCAACCCTCGTCGCATGGCGACCTTGATAGAGGCTCGAGATTCGGGCCAGGCGAAAGCGACGGCCAGTATTCGTTTGATTCAAGAAACCGAAAACCAGCGGGGGTTTCTTACCATGGTACCTATCTACCAAGGAGCTGTATCCACCCTCGCAAACAGGCAAAAGAATATCATCGGCATCGTGCTCGCCTCGTATCGTATTGGCGATATTTTTGTGATGTCCCAACACGGGGAGTTGCCGACGGATTTATCTATCCGACTGATCGATATCACTAACCCCAAGCAGACAGAAGTGCTGTTTGATAAAACCCCAAGAGACAGTGTCTTGTCTAACGACCTGCGTTACACCACGTTATTGCCGCCCGTTCTTGGCCGTCAGTGGCAGATGGAAGTGACCGCTACGGACGCCTACCTCTTAGGGAAAAAGAGCATGACGCCGGCCATTGTATTTATCTCGGGCATCTTGTTGACCGCCTTTTTCACCGCCTATTTAAGCCTGTTGTTTCGCCATTCTGGTTTGGTTGAAAAAGAGGTGATTGAACGAACAAAAGATCTCGATTTTGCCAACAACGAACTGAAGAAGCTTTCTCAGAACGATGCACTCACGGGGCTATACAATCGGCGCTATTTTGACGAGTACGCGAGCCGCGAATGGTTAAGGGCTCAGCGTACTCAATCCCCGTTGTCGTTACTCTTAATTGATGTCGACCATTTTAAGAAATACAACGACAGTTACGGGCACCTTGCTGGAGACGGTTGTTTAAAGAAAATTGCCTCAGCACTTCAACATGCGTTAATGCGCTCGCAGGACATTGTGTGTCGATATGGCGGTGAAGAGTTTGTGATGGTGCTGCCAGACACAACAACCCCCGGTAATGTGGCAGAACGCTGTCGCGCAAAGATAAAAGCACTCGGCATTGAACACAGCAACAATGAAGACAAAGGCAAAGTCACCATCAGTATTGGGGCGGCAACGGCCACACCGAGTGGGAAGAATCAGTTTCAAGATCTCTTTAACGCCGCTGATGAAGCCTTGTATGAGGCAAAATCTAGCGGTCGAGATTGTATTGTGATTCGAACCGACGATACGAAAAGTGATCCTTTGCCCAATGAAGATTTACGTGCGTAGAATGAAAATGCCCCTAAGTAGGGGCATTTTTAGGTGAACAAGGCTGAGGCTAACTCGCGCTATCAAATCAAATAATCAAGGCAACCACTCAATGCATGTCACGCACTCAAGCGGTGCTCACTGGCTGTGAAATACCTTCAACAAAGGCACGAATATCGCCTTGAACAGCAATCGCCTTGTCACCCAAGCTTGGCGGCACGTTTGCATGATCTAAGTTCACGCGCACCAAGGTTGTATCAGGGAAAGACGCGGTGATTTGCTCCATCGGCTTTCTGATCACTGTGGGTGTGTTAAAACCCGAACCGAGATCTAACACCACGACCTTTTTATCCATGTTTGCGTTGAGCCATTCGATCAAGCGCTGGCGTTCTTCTTCGTGCACGGTATCGATGAAAGAACCATCAATACGTGCATGAATGAACATATCCTCGCCGCAGTTCGGACACTTAGGTACGGCCTCGTCAGAGGTCAGCACCTGCGCCATTGAATCAAAACTCTCATCCATCTTGTCGAGGAAGGGTTTGATGTCCCACACTTCTTGGCTGCAAGGCACAGTGCATTGGATCTTGCCATAGTCACCTTGTGGGGTGTAAACCTGATGCCTATCAAAACCACTTTTGTAGAACAGGCCATCGACGTTGGAGGTCATCACAAAGTGGGTTTTGTCTTTCACACGTTCATAAAGCGCACGGTACAACGGGTTTTCTTTCTGTGAAAAATACACATATTCCAAATGTACTTTGTAGTAGCCCCATTGCTCACGCTGTGTCCAAGCGGAATAGCCCATGAGGTCATACTGTGTACGGAATCCTTTCTTTACCCATCCCGGATACACTTGCGCGAATTTTTCGCGATCCAAGTAGTTAATGCCAGCGGCAGCAGAAAGCCCCGCACCAGCGCCGATGAGGATTGCATCTGCGTCATCCAATAACCTTGCGACTTGCTGCAATGTTTGGTGGTTTAGTGTTGACATACAAACTCCTCCATAACGGATTGATAGATGTGGTGGTCATGATCGCTAAAGACATTAAATATCACGATGTCGAGCGCGTTCGAATTGTCCTTTAACCATTGCGTAACGGTGTAGAGTGCAATGGGTGTTGCCTGTTCGACGGGGTAACCAAACACGCCCGTTGAAATGGCACAAAATGCCACGCTACGAATGTCTGATAGCTGTGTACAGGCATCCAGTGTGCGCCGGTAACACGAGGCCAATTGTTGTTTGTGTTGCTCGGTAACACGCCCTTGTGCAATAGGGCCAACGGTATGAATGACGTAACGTGATGGCAAATTGTATGCCCGCGTTACCTTCGCCTCTCCCGTGGGTTCAGCGCTGCCTTGCTGTTGCATGATGGCATCGCAATCTGCCCGCAATTGAACGCCTGCGCGGCTATGGATCACGTTGTCGATGCACTTGTGCTGTGGTTGGAAGCAGCCAAGTAAGCGGTTGTTCGCCGCGTTCACGATGGCATCGATTTCAAGTGTCGTGATGTCCCCTTGCCAAAGCAGCACCTTAGTGTTGCCGACATTAAAAAACGGCATTTTCGCAAGCTCTGTGGCTTGAACGGTTTCTCGTTGCGATTCTTCAATGTGAAGTAAGGTGTTGAGCTTTACTTCCGCCTCTTTCGACAAACTGTTGGGTGGCAGCACTGTGATGAGTGAGTCCAGCAAGGTGCGCTGCATTTTCTCGTCATACTGATTGGGATCATCAATGCCAAACTGTGCCAGTGAATCCCCCAACATCTGCAGTAAATCCTTCACCAATTCAGAAGGTTTTCCTGCTTTTTCCAGCGTTGCGATATAGCGTTCGTGTAAGTGAACGCGTTCTGCATAGGCTGAAAGCGGTAACGCTTTATTGTGAGGTGTGAGCGTTTTCAGCGTCATGTCGCCTCCTGATAAGTGGTGAAGTTCGGTGTGTTGAACGCGATGTAAAAACGCGAAACGTCTTTCGGTGACGCTAAAAAGAGAGGCACTGTTTATTCAGTGCCTCGGTGCTTCATTGGAACAACGTGAGGGCTTATTGGAAGCCAAATTTACCGTTGTCGTTTTTCCATGTATCACGGGCTGGGATGGTTTCAATGGCGTCCCAGTGCTCAACAATTTTGTCGTTTTCAACGCGGAACAAGTCATAAAACGACACGTGATTGTTTAAAAATTCACCTTCGCTGATCGCCAGTACGAAGTTACCCTGACCCAAAATCTTGTGTGTTTTGGAGTAAGACATGCTCATGCCTTGTTCTGCCATGGCTTTCAGTGCGGCACCTAACCCACTCAGACCGTCAGCAACATCTGGGTTATGTTGTAGGTATGCGCTGTCCTCGTTATCAATAAAGTCGTTGATGCGCGCCATGTTGCCGTCATGCAAAATGGTTTGAACAAAGTCCGCCACCAAGGCTTTGTTTTGTTCGGTTTTCGCAATGTCTTTAATCTCGGTTGCTCCATCTAGCTGAGTGCGGCCACTGGCATTTGCAGGCGCGAGGTCTTGCAAGTTATCCCAGTGTTCTACAATCAGGCCGTTTTCAAAACGGAACACATCAAACCCTACTTTTGGACCAAAGAAGTCATATTCTGTGTGGGTGACAACATAGTCTCCATCGGTAAAGGCGCGCTTCACATCGGCTTTCGCGCTGCCTTCTGGCAACATTTGCATGATCTCACCGAACCCAGCAAGCCCATCACCGACTGCGAGATTGTGTTGTGTGTATTCATTCGGATTTATGTAAGCAACGGGTGCTGCATCGCCTGTTTCAATGCTTTCAAGTAACGCAACGGCTTTTTCTTGATTCGTCGGCACATCGTGCGTTGGCAGAGTACACGCAGTAACACCTAACACGCTGGCAGCGACAAGTGTTTTGGTAAGCACGTTAGTAAGCGTTTTCATTCAATCTTCCTTATTCGATGTTGAGAGCGACTTATGATTGTTGTTCCCAGTGAGGCGTTTTTTTTGTCTTGGGTTCAGCCAGGAACGTTTTGCTTGGGAATCATAATAGGGAGGAAAGGGCAGGCTGTGCAGAGTGGATATGTGCTTAAAACTGGTGAATCTCGAACCTTATTAGCGAAAGCTTATGAGATTTGTTTATCAATCAGTTAGAGATGAAAAGAGCAATGTATGGGCGAAAATGGCGGCCTGAAACCGCTGTTTTTAGATGGGTTGTTAAAAGAAAAAGATGCCTAAAAACTAAAGTGCAGGAGTGATATATAACTTCTGAAATTGGCTCGGTGTGAGCTGCGTTTCTTTCTTAAAATACTTCACAAAATTGCTCGCATCTTCAAAGCCAAAATCAAAGGCGATTTGTTGTGAGGTGATGTTGCTGACCACTAAGCGGCGTTTGATTTCCAAGATGGTGAAGTTGTCGATCACTTGCTTTGCGGTTAGCCCCGCGGCCAATTTGCACACGTGATTGAGGGTTTTGTAGGTGGTGCCAATTTGGCTGGCGTACCAGTTTGCATCTCTCACACGCTGGAAGTTGGATTGCAGCAAAGTAAAGAAACGCGAAAAGGTGGCGCTTTGCGATTGGGACAGCGACTCGCAGTGTTCATCAGGCTGTTGGCGTTTAAGTATGAGCGCCAGTGCAGAAAAGAGGTACATCACGATCAATGGGTCACGATCGTTGAGGTCGAGTTCTTGCGTTATTTGGATAATCAGGTTGTGGGTGCGTTCGCGGCTTTCGCCTTCTAACTGCAAGAACGGGGAATGCTGCTGATTGAGATGCGTAGGGGTGTAGTTAGGCAAACGCATGTTGGTGTGCAGGTTATCGAGAAAGGCTTGCGTGAAGATCAGAATCTTCCCTTTTGGTTGGGAAGTGTTATCAAAGGCATGGACTTGGTCGCGTTGAACGAACAGCATGGTGCCGGGTTTAAACGGGTATTCTTTGAAATCCACCATGTGAACGCCTTCGCCTTCCTCAATGAATATCATCATGAAAAAGGAAACACGGTGAGGGGCGGCCGGATCGTGATCATAGCCTTTACTGCGGTAGATTTTAGCCATGTCGATGATTTCGAACTCGGCTTGCTCTGTGCTCTCGTAACTAAAGCCAACGTTCGGTATTTGCATGACGGTATCCATTCTTAATCTGTGTTAAGTGTATACCTTCATACGCGCTATCTCGTGGTTAAGTAACGAGAAATCGGCAAATGCCACGTGTTATTTTCAGACTTGGCGCAGATTTTCAGCACTGCTAATGACGTTGCCGCTGTTACAACCAAGTCCGATATCCATGCTTTCATTGCCGATCAATAGCCATGCTTCACACGATGCGTAGCTGTAGCTGTAGCTGTAGCTGTAGCTTAGCGGCTGGCTTTCCCTGATTTTTTGAGTAGCTGACGCTTCAGGCGTCGCTTCTCACCACCACGACCACCGCGCTTTTCGTGATGTTCTTTGTCTGCATTCAAATCAGGCTCGTAACCTTGAAGCCACTCCTGCGGCAGACGTTGATCGATCAAGGTCTCGATCGCCACGAGCATGCCTTCTTCTTCACGGCTGACCAAAGAAATGGCTTTGCCGCTTTTACCCGCGCGGCCCGTGCGGCCAATACGGTGAATGTAATCTTCGGGTTGATGCGGTAATTCGTAATTGAACACGTAATCCAAAGAAGGAATGTCCAGCCCACGGGCTGCCACGTCGGTTGCAACCAAGACGCGGATTGTGCCTTCTTTAAAGCCTTCTAACGCACGGTTTCGCGCGCCTTGCGTTTTTTCGCCATGAATCGCTTCTGCGGCTAACCCATCAAGCTTGAGTTCGTTCGCTAAGGCTTCAGTACTTTGGCGGGTTTTCGCAAACACCAAGACTTGTTGTAGGTTCTTGCTGCCAATCAGGTAAGAAAGCAATTCACGCTTACGTTTCTTATCAACAGGGTGAACCAGCTGCTCTACGGTGTCTGCGGTGCTGTTGCTGGTGGAGATTTCAATGCGTACTGGGTTGTTCAACAAGCGATAGGCTAAATCCATCACTTGTTTTGGGTAGGTGGCAGAGAAGAACAAGGTTTGGCGTTCTTTCGGCATCTTCTTCATCAGGCGTTTAATGTCTGAAATGAAGCCCATGTCCAACATGCGATCGGCTTCGTCGAGGACCAGGGTATCTAACGCACTGAGGTTCAAGGTGCCGATGTGCAAGTGATCAAGCAAACGCCCCGGTGTGCCCACCACAATTTCCGCGCCTTTTGCCAAGGCACTTTTTTGTGGGTTGATGTTCGCACCGCCATAAAGCGCCACGCATTTCAACGTGGTGTTTTGACTGTATTCCACCACCTTATCCAACACTTGCTGTGCAAGCTCGCGCGTTGGAGTAACAACCAGCACGCGGGTTGAGCCTTTCACGCCTTTATCGAGCAGTTGATGCAGCAATGGCAAGGTGAAGGCGGCGGTTTTACCTGTTCCCGTTTGGGCTGCGCCCATCACATCATTTCCCGCCAATACTTTCGGGATCGCCTGTTGCTGAATGTCAGTCGGTTGGGTGTAACCAAGTGCACTTAGCGTCGATTGAAGCGTCGCATTGAGAAGAGTGAAAGCGTTGTCAGACATGATGTTTCCGGAACAGACCAAATTAAAGGAGCGCGAGTTTACCAGATTCCGCCCAAATGTGCAGAGCAGTCACGAAACCAGATGCGTAAAAAGCGAAGAAGAAAAACTCATTGTTAAGACGATGAAATCATCGCTTGCCACGCCGTTTATTCCCCCGCTGAAATCGCTGCAAAATTGATCTATGTTAAAAATTCAATCACGCGAGGAGAGGGCTGAGCAGTGGGCCAAAATATAATTAAAACCTCGTTTAGTGCAAGTGACCACACGCGGTTTGCTTTGCAGCTAAAATCGGAACTTGAACAACTGGAAGCGTTACTTGAAACACCGGGATGGGGTGTCGGGGAATGTACGTTAGGAGCGGAGCTTGAACTGTACCTCACAGACAAAAACCATCGACCCGCCCATTACAACTTGGACTTACTTGAAAAAGCTGCGGACCCTTTGATGACCGCAGAAATTAATCGCTTTAACCTTGAATACAATTGTCCCTACACCACGTTTAAAGGTGCGCCGTTTTCCTTCTTGAAACAACACATGGATGACAGGTTACTGTCTCTCCAATCCCTTGCGAACGAAACAGGCGTGAATGTCACCCCCATCGGTATTCTTCCCACTCTGCAACACGGTGACTTTGGCTTAGCCTCCATGACTGACTCTCCGCGGTATCACGCGCTAACAGAAATTCTGTGCGAGTCTCGGGGCGGCCCATTCCACATACGCATTCATGGAGCGGAAAGCTTAGAAATTGATGCGGACGATCTGACGCTAGAAGGGGCGAATACCTCATTCCAAGTGCACTATCGCGTCAAACCCGACGAGTTTGCGACGTGGTATAACGGCATTCAACTTGCCACCATCTTTACGCTGGCAATGGGCGCGAATTCCCCCGTCTTCCTAGAAAGAAAGCTGTGGCATGAAACGCGCATTCCCCTGTTTAAGCAATCCATTGATAGCCGAAACTTGTGTGGTATGAACTGGCACACCCCCGCACGTGTATCGTTTGGTAAAGGCTACGTGCGCAAGAGTGCGCTTGAGCTGTTCCGCCAAGGGGTGAGCTTGCAACCCGTGCTATTGCCAGACATGTGCGACACCCAAGCCAAAGAAGGCTGTGGGCCGCCGCTTGAAGCGTTACGTCTACACCAAAGCACCATCTGGAGTTGGAACCGAGCAGTGTATGACGACGCTGATAATGGGCATCTGCGCGTTGAGTTGCGAAGCCTTCCTGCAGGACCCACCACGATCGACATGGTGGCCAATGCGGCTTTGTGCATTGGTTTGGCGCATGCGCTAAGAAACGACCTTGATCGATTGATGGATCTGCTGCCGTTTGAGTTTGCCAAATACAATTTTTATCGCGCGGCGCAATTTGGTGTTGATGCCAACATTTTGTGGGAATCGGAAAACGGCGCGTTAGCTGAGTTTGCACTGACAGATGTGTTGGCGAAATTGTTGCCGAGGGTTGCGGATTCACTCATTCAACTCGGTGTTTCTCGACAAGAGGCAGACATGTTGATGATGGTGATCGAACATCGTCTCGCCAAGCGTCAAAACGGGGCGAGTTGGCAGCTTGCGACCTTAACGGCGTTGGAGAAAAAATACTCTGCATCAGAAGCGCTTGGCAGGATGTTCGGTTTGTATCAAAAGCAATTTTTATCAGGAGAGCCGGTTTCGCATTGGCCCGTTTTGTGATGGAGTATACGAATACACATTGCAACAAAACGGATTGAAGAGAGGAAATGGATGAAGTTACACGATGTCAGTTGGCCAAGCGAAGCAGAGTTTCAAGGTGGTCTGCTTCCATGGCTAGAAATGCTCCCGGGCGCAAGCTGGCTAACATTGCCGGGGCGCGATCCGAACAGACATCGTGTGATTGTCACTCTGCTGCATGGCAACGAGCCTTCAGGCACGAATGCGTTCTGGCACTTTGTTGAAAACACACCTGAGTGCGCGGTCACGACGCATTTTTGCTTGGCTAACGTCAATGCAGCCAAGGCAAATACGCCCTTTACGACGCGGCATGTAGACGGCAAGCCGGACATGAACCGTTGCTTTGGACGACAAGGTGAGGACGACAGCTACGAGATCGCCGATGAGATCTTGGCGCGGATCTCCTCCCTCGCACCGGAAGCAGTCGTGGATTTACACAACACGTCGGGCACCAGCCCAGCGTTTGCAGTGTCGATTCACGATGATGATGTGCACAAGCAAATTGCGTCTCTGTTCACAGAGCACATGCTTTGTTCGAATGTGCGTCTTGGTGCGTTAATGGAGATGACGAGCAGCACGTCTCCCATTGTTACCATCGAATGTGGTGGTGCAAGTGATCGTGCCGCGCATGAAGTGGCAAAGAACGGTTTGCATCACTTCATGACGGCTGAAAACATCTTCCAAGACAACCTCGGATTTTGGCCGATAGAAATGCTGTATCGCCCTGTGCGAATTCAAATGCAGCCAGATTCTGAACTGTGTTATCACGACCGAAAGGTCGAACAAGCAGATTTAACACTCGCGCCAGATATCGACCGACATAACTTTGGTTGGATGGCGGCAGATTCTCACATTGGCTGGCTCGGCGATCGAGGGTTGGATGCGTTAAAAACGGATGATGGTAAAGGCGGACATCCGATTGCCTCGCTTTTTTACGAAAAAGACGGTGAACTCAAACTCAAAGCCGCAAGTAAGCTGTTTATGATCACAACGCGACATGATATCGCTTTGTCCGATTGTTTGTTTTACATGGTGGTGGACTAGGGAAAGTCTTCCACAAACTGTGTCTATGGAGTACAGAAATGCATGATTTCACTGGCAAATGGCGTATAAAGTGGATGTCTAACTGGTCGCAAGAATATGTCGATATTCTTGAACCGGGTTACATGGAGTTTTCGCGAGACACGCTAGGAAATTTTGCATTCGGTGCTGTGAAAGGACAACTTGATGTTCGCATTTCATCGAAAGAGCCTAGCCTTGAGTTTTCATGGCGGGGTATCTGTGAAGGCAAGGAAATGTCTGGTCGAGGAAAAGTGGATTTCTTGAATGCGCGATTGGGAGAAGGCGAGCTATTTATCCATAACAGCGATGAAACCGATTTTATCATTGAGCGTCTTCATTAACAGCGCTGAGTTCGTGGCCTGGCACAAGATTGACACCGTGATTCCGTGCACTGCCCCCGTATTTTGACAAGCGAATTCATGTGCGAATTTGCGTCTGATCTCCATCCGTTAATTGATTGATAAGGCAAGTTTGAAAAGGCTTGCCTTTGTCTTTTCTGTGCCTTAAATATTATCGCATTCATGTATTTGTCTATAAGGTGATGGTATGAATTCGACGGAAAAAATGCGCAGTCAAAAAGTGTATTTTAGTAATGATGAAACGCTGCTCGCTGAGCAAATGCAGTGTCTTGAAACACTCTACGATTTTAATCATTCACGTCCCTCGGAGGTAGAGAAACGCCAGGCGCTCATGAAGCAGATTTTCGCATCTGTCGGCGAAGGGTGTTACATCGAGCCTCCACTGCATGCCAATTGGGGAAGACATACCCATTTGGGCAAACATGTCTATGCCAACTTCAATCTTACCTTGGTCGATGATACGGATATCACGATTGGCGACGCTGTCATGATTGGTCCTAACGTTACCATCGCGACGGCAGGACACCCGATAGAGCCGGAATTACGTCGCAGGGTTGGGCAGTTTAATATTCCCGTCACGATTGGAAACAACGTCTGGATAGGGGCGAACTCTGTCGTACTTCCCGGCGTCACCATTGGAGAGAACACCGTGATTGGTGCAGGTAGCGTGGTGACCAAAGATATTCCTGCCAATGTGGTCGCGGTGGGTTCGCCCTGCAAGGTGCTAAGAGCGATAGGTGAGCACGACAGAACCTATTATTTTCAAGATCGACCTTTAGCGGGCAATGTCCTTGAGTGACATCATTCGCGAGGCAGGCAGCGATGTCGTCCGACAAAAGGTTTGGCCTGAATCATCGCTAATCTCATGGTTTTTATCGGATCTCTCAGATTAATTCAGGCGTGACCTCAATGTTTTGCATCCAGCTTGAGCCGTGATTTGTGAGCGTGTAGAGTGAGAAAACACGGACAATACAAGAGAGTTCACATGGAATGTACAAGCTGCAAACGCGGCGTACTGAAGCCGAGTTATATAGAAGGCCAGTTTCGCGCGCACACCTGTTCGCACTGCAAAGGCGATTGGATTCTGATTGAAGATTTTATCGCTTGGCGCGAACGAAACCCGGGCTATGAATTCGCAGAAAATGCGACGTTAACCCTGGATGCGTCAGAAACAAAAAAAGCTATGCTGTGTCCGCAATCGGGCGTCATTATGCGTAAATTCAGAATTTCAGCTGCGCATGATCATAGGGTTGATTACAGTGCGGCGGTTGGCGGCATCTGGCTCGATCATGGTGAATGGGAATTGCTGAAAGCCGAAGGTTTGGCAACATCTGTCGGTGGCGTAGTGACAGAGCAGTGGCAGCACAAAGTGCGTGAACAGAGCGCCAAGCAAAGCTTCACTGATTTATATGTGTCTAAGTTCGGCGAAGAAGACTACCAAAAAGTGAAAGCGCTGAGAGAATGGATGCTTTCACACCCACAAAAAGCCGATCTACGTGCATTTTTATTGGCTGAAGATCCCTATTCTGCAGAAAAATAATCATACAGCGCGGCAGTTCGCTGTCGCGCTCGTACTTCTACCGAGGCTACCTTTTTAGTATTAATACGCGACTGCGCTTAAATTCCCCCTGTAAACATAATGTTAACGTGCTGTTCAAACGCATTTCTCTGAATCT
Organism: Enterovibrio baiacu; assembly: GCF_004120195.1. Lineage (GTDB taxonomy): Bacteria > Pseudomonadota > Gammaproteobacteria > Enterobacterales > Vibrionaceae > Enterovibrio > Enterovibrio baiacui. Next base: position 76,485 of record NZ_SCHN01000016.1, read on the forward strand.
GTAAATTTCCCCGCTGTTCATCTGCTACTTAGTTCATACTTCGGCTTAGATAAAATCACTATTTGTTCGTGAAATATCATTAGGTAAGTGTTGGTCATGTAAGGCACTTATATATAGATTTACATACAAAAATAACTAGAAAAAGCTCAATAAAAGTCTACGGGGTGACTTAACAGAATGACGATTAGTAATGACTGATTAGTAAATGAGAATAAAAAGTGTCAATATGTGCAGCGCTGTAAAATGACTTGAATAATAGACATAAAGAATGTGGTTTATTTGCATATTGTGCATATCTTGGGCGTTATCTGGAAACTTTCTATTTTGGAAAATTTGAATCACCTGATTTAGAAGATGCTTATATATCTTTGTTATTAGTGAAAATATAGAAAACTCAGACACTCTCAAAATAATGTACAGAAAAATAATCTAAGCCATAAATTAATGTGTATTAAAAATGGAAATGTTAGCGTTTACTATTTTTACAGCTGTTAATTGATTTACTATGTGTGTTTTTCTGGCTATTAGGAATGTGGCCAAAGAGCAGGAGTTAAGATGCTATTAGGGCAGGAAGCCGTTTTAGAATTGTTGCGTTGCCCTGTGTCTGGGGTAAGTCTTGAATCATTAGACACTAATGTATTAGTTGCATATTCGACGGATGGTACTCACGAATATGATGTGGTTGATAGCTACCCTGTGTTAATCCGATTTGAGAACAGCATTCTCGATAAATCGGATATTCAACGTCTTTCATCAACAGTACACCGCCAGTCTTACGGTGGTGTGTTCAGTGTTGCTAAGCGTCTCGCGTGCCCTCCAAGCCATGTTACCAAAGGCAATGTCGAGCTCCTTTTAGACACCCTTCTTTCCCAGCACAACTCAGCGCGTGTATTGATCATCGGTGGTGGCACCGTGGGTTGTGGTATGGAGCCTTTCTACACAGACCCTCGTATCGAGCTTGTTTCTTTTGATATTTATGCGTCTCCCTCTGTGCAATTTTTGGCAGATGCACACAACATTCCGTTGGTCAGCGAAAGCTTTGATGCTGTGATTATTCAAGCGGTGTTAGAGCATGTGTTAAGGCCAGAAGAGGTAGTGGCAGAAGCATACCGCGTCCTGAAACCTGATGGGATGGTTTACGCTGAAACACCGTTTTTGCAGCATGTTCATGAAGGCGCTTACGATTTCACGCGATACACAGAAAGTGGTCACCGTTATTTATTTAGGCGTTTTTCGTTGATTAAATCCGGTGCATCAGCAGGAGCGGGCACACAATTGTTATGGGCGCTTGATAGCTTTTTCTGCGGACTGTTTCGCTCAAAATTAATGGGGAAGATCATTAAGCTAGGATTGTTTTGGTTACAGGCTTTCGATCGTCTAATTCCTGAAACCTACAATGTTGATGCGGCGAGTGGTGTGTATTTCATGGGCCGTAAAGACCGATATGCAATGCAAGATGCCAGCATTGTTGAATATTACAAAGGCGCTCAGCGGTAACTGACGTTACCCCTTTGAAAAAACATTACATTGATGCTTTAACGCAAAAAATCTGTCTTATCGGGTGTTTCAAAACGTGATAACAGTGACTATCCAACATCTCCTATAAAACGTTTTCCCGCCTCATCTTTATTATCACGACACATATTTTCGCTTACGGTTTTATTGTGGTTCGTCGATCTTATTCATTTATGTGTGAGGGAAAACGCCAGCGATTTGCTGGCGTTGTTTCGACAGAGACTGGAAACGCGCAGTTTCAACAACCCGTTATGCCACTCCCGCCGCAGAGAATGCACTCGGTAGAGCTTCTCCTTTCGCCGCAAGTGGTTTGATGTCACCCGTCTCATGGTGCGGCAATGTGCGGTGCTGGCCCGCTGGGATGTCGCTAAACGCCGTCGTGAGAATTTGCAAAGCATCGCCATGAGAAACCAAGAGAATCACTTGATCACTAAATTGGTTTTCAAGGGCGAGAATGGCATCCATCGTTCGCTTTCTTACTTGCTCTGTGCTCTCTACGCCATTATCAGTTTGAGATGATGACACTGCGTCTTTTGCCCAAACTTGCTCGTATGCATCGGAAGATTTACCTTCCCATGTGCCAAAAAAGCGCTCTCTCAATCGAATATCTTGGATAGGTGTGTCAATGGATAGCGTTTTAGCTACCAGTGCTGCGGTTTCACGTGTACGGGTGAAATCGGAACACACAATCACGGAAATACCCGCGTCTTTAACGGCCAGAGCAGAAGCGACAGCTTGCTCCTCGCCCAATGGAGACAAACCATATTGATGGCAACCAATGTTCGGATCGCTTACCACTTTATCTGCTACGTTGGCTTTACTTTGTCCATGACGCATCAGGAAATAGCTGTTTTTAAACACGGTCATTCTGTGTCCTCGTTGATAATCGATATAACGCAAATGGCATCGCTCGTGCCTCAACGTGGCGAGCTATCAGCGTTGACTGAAAGTGTAGGTTCATTGGTGTCTACAGGCATAGCTTTTAAGCGATTAGATCGCAGTTCGCCCGCTTGCTCTAATAACGGATAGGCGATAGAAGAAAAGTGTGAATTGATACGGTTTAAATCGCGCAAGAGATCGAGGTACAGACTGCTTCCTTCAGCTGGGAGCCCTGTTTGATCTCGCAACCCTTCTTGATGTGCCAAGGCCGCACGTCTTTCGATGTCCTTCACGACGCTCTTCTGTTCTAACAATGCTCGTGCGTTCTTGATGTCGCCAGTAAGCAGCACGCTGCACGCCAATTCCATATTGCTATTGATGTATTTTCGCAATGCATCAATGGCTTTCAATTCGTAATCTGGCAGTACTACGTTGTTGGTAATGATCTTTGACACCACGTCGGTAAGGCTACATTCAAGAATATCTCCTGCATGCTCTAGATTCGTGGTGTAGGCATAAATGCGATAGCAGCGACGTCGATATTTCTTGGGGATATCTTGTCGGCTTAGCTCGGTAAGGTACAAACTGATTTTGTCATGAAACTCATCCACCAGATCGTCTGAACGCTTCACACTTTGCAATTGTGCGCCATTGCGCGTGTTTAACGCATCAAAGGTGGTATCCAGCATGGTTCGAAGTAAGTCCCCCATTCTGAGCACTTCACGCACACTGTTGGATAGGGCAACAGACGGTGTTTTGAATGCATTACGGTCGAGATAGCGTGGCTTGTTGTCTACATCGGGGCTTTCTTTATTTGGAAGCCAACGTTCTATCATTTTTCCTGACGTTCTCACCCAAGGAAGAAACAGCAATGCTAAGCCAATGTTGAATAACAGGTGAAAATTGACCAATTGACGGGCGACGTCGGTGGAAGAGAAAAAGGCATGATCAGCTAATTGATTGATCATAGGAAGGCAAATCAAGACCCCCATTAATCGGAACAGCAAATTTCCCATAGGCGCGCGCCTCACGGAAGGCTCTGCGCGTGATGTGTTGACGACCGCGGGCAATGCAGCCCCCAGGTTTGCACCCAAGATCAAGCCAAATCCCACGTCCAATGTAATGACCCCAGAGCTAGAGAGCGCAGCGATCAAGAGCACGGTTGCAAGACTAGAGTGCGCCAAAAAGGCGATGGAAACGCCAACCAATATGGCAAGAACGGGTTCCCCGCTCAGCGAGCCAAGCAGTGACTGGATCAGAGGAGACTCTCGCATGGGTTGCGAGGCTTGCAGAATCAAACTTAGGGCGAGGAGCATCAAACCTAAACCAATTGCTATGCTCGCTGCGTGCTTGGTTTTTTCTTTTTTTGCGCGTGTAAACACACCAACGCCAGCAAGCATAACAATGGGTTGAAGCCAAGAAAGGTCAAGGGTCAGCACTTGCGCGACGAGGGTGGTGCCAACGTCTGCACCCAGTAACAAGGCAAGTCCCGATGCTGTTGCAACACCGTGTGTCGCGAAAGAGCTCGCGAGGAGTGCTGTGGCTGTGCTGCTTTGCAGAAGACAGGTGACACCCATACCCACGAAAAAGGCATTGAACCGATTGGATAGACTTCGACCGAGAAGGCGGCGCATTTTCCCGCCGTACGCTTTGATGACGCCTTGCTTTACAAGGTGTAACCCGAAAAGAAGCAGCGCAACTCCTCCGAGTAATTGAATGAGAACTGACGTTCCGCTCATGTGACATCTCTTTTTAATATTTGTTTGTTATCACTCTCTCATGCAAGTGAAGGGTGGGCATGTGCTCATTTTGTCGCTGAATTGAGTCATATGAGGCGACAAATGAACATTTTAATTGAGCACATGAACATAAAAGTAATCGAAAGTGAGCATTTGATCAACAAACGAACATAATAATTAATCATTCGCTCAATAAATGTTGGCAAATTGTTAACTGTGTGCCTAAAGTGAATAAAAAATAGTCGATATCAACAATTATGAGTCTCGATTCGAAAATGAAATCTAAAACGAAAGCACGCAGAGACCAGATCATCGAATTGACACAAGAGCGCGGCAACGTGTCTGTCGAAGTGCTAACAGAAACATTGGGTGTGTCGGCGCAAACCATTCGTCGAGACATTAATCAACTGTGCAGCGATAACTTGCTTCGACGTCGTCACGGTGGTGTTGAGCGTTTTGAGCGTCAGTTGAATACGCCCTATGAATTGCGCGCGGTGATGAACTCTGAAGAGAAGCATGCGATTGCGAAAGCGGTGGCTGAAATGGTGCCAGACGGGTCAACGGTGTTTATTTCCATCGGTTCAACACCTGCGATTGTCGCTGAAGCGTTAAGTGAGAAAACCGGATTAACGGTGATGACGAATAACCTGAACGCGGCGATGGTGCTGAGCAACGAGCCAACCAATCGCATCATCATTCCAGGCGGCGAAGTGCGCATGCCAGATCGCGATGTGTTGGGTGATGAGGTGTTGGCTTTTTTCAATAGCTACCGAGCTGAGTTTGGCATTTTTGGGGTGGCGGGTGTTGATGAAGACGGCGGTATGCTGGATTTTCACGCGTCCGAAGTGCGCGTCCGTGAAGCGATTCGTACGCACTGTAAAACCTCAATTCTTGTCATGGACAGTACCAAGTTGACGCGCACTGCACCGGCAGTGGGCGGCAGTATTTTTGATGTGGACCAAATCATCATGGATCGACATCCAGGGGATGATTTCTCGGCGCTCAGTGAGCGTGTGGGAGATCGTTTGAAGTTAGTTGGAGGCGAGGCTTCATGAACGTAGAACCTTTTGTGACGTTTAACAAAATTGGCAAACGATGGAACGGTCAGTTGGGTGTGGAAGACATCACAATTCAGATCCCTGAAGGCGCATTTGTCGCATTACTTGGCCCGTCGGGGTGCGGTAAATCCACCACATTGCGTTTGCTTGCTGGTCTTGAAACGCCAGATGAAGGGGAAATCATCATCGACAGCGTCGATGTGACAGAAATGGCGCCTTCTGCGCGTAACCTTTCTATGGTGTTCCAGTCTTATGCCTTGTTTCCTCATCTCTCTGTGGCGGAAAACGTCATGTTTGGGATGAAGGTAAGAAAAGTGCCAAAAGATGAGTGCATGGAAAAGCTTCACAATGCACTCGATATCACGGGGCTGCTCGGCTATGAGGAGCGCAAACCCGGCGAATTGTCTGGCGGTCAACGCCAACGCGTCGCATTGGCCCGAGCCATTGTGGCAGGGCAGCCTTTGTGTTTGATGGACGAACCGTTATCAAACCTGGATGCCAAGCTGCGTAACTCTGTGCGTCGAGACATCAAGAAACTGCAGCGCAAACTCGGCATGACCGTGGTTTACGTGACACATGATCAGACGGAAGCCATGAGCATGGCAGACATGATCATCTTGATGAAAGACGGCCGCATCATGCAAATCGGCTCGCCACAAGAGTTATATAGCGAGCCGCAAAATACTTTTGCTGCTGAATTTGTGGGCGCACCGCCGATGGCATTGATTTCAGGCGCTGCCATCAAAGGGGCAGAGCATGCGAACAAAGTCGGTGTAAGAACCGAAGATGTCACTGTGGTTGAGGCGGGTAAAGGCCGTCTGACGTGCACTGTGTCAGAAAGCGAATATTTGGGTGTGGAAACGCACGTTCAGTTAGAGCACCCAGAAGGGAAAGGCCTAGTGGTGAAGCTTCATGGCTATGCCTCGCTGGTTGAAGGCAGTTCGGTGGATATCGATTTTGATGACGCGGCGCTGCATTACTTTGATGAAAACGGTAACCGCATGGCTTCGTGAAGCATGCTGACGATGCTGAGGATATGTGTGCATTAGCATATATCTCCACAGCCAACTAACTTGAGATTAATGTTCAACTAAAACAATGGTGAAACTATGAAGTTCTCTACGTTATTCAGTTGTGCCTTTGCAGGTGCATTTGCGATGTCTGCACACACGGCTTCTGCACAAACCGAACTCAACATGTATTACCCGATTGCGGTGGGTGGCTCACTCACGAAAGTGGTTGATGGCATGGTGACTGAGTTTGAAAAACAAAACCCAGATATCAAAGTAAATGCTATCTACTCAGGCAACTATGATGACACCCGTGTTCGCGCGCTGTCTGCACTGAGTTCCGGTGAGCCGGCGCAATTAGCGGTGATGTTTTCTATCGATGTTTATGACCTGATTGAGCAAGACTTGATTACCCCTTTTGATGACGTCATGAACAGCAAAGAAGACCAAGCATGGTTGAACGATTTCTATCCAGCATTGATGGAAAACGGCCAAGCGGAAGGCAAAACATGGGGCATTCCATTCCAACGTTCCACCATTGTTGCTTACTACAACAAAGAGATGTTTAAGGCCGCTGGGTTAGATCCTGAAAAGCCACCTAAAACGTGGGACGAATTGGTAACAATGGGCAAAAAGCTCACCAATGATGATACCTATGGCTTGATGATTCCATCGACGGGTTACCCTTACTGGATGTTCCAAGCGCTGGCGATTCAAAACGGCCAAAAGCTCATGTCTGATGATGGTCTAGAAACCTACTTTGATGATCCAAAGGTGTTAGAAACCCTCAAATACTGGAAATCACTGTCTGCGGAACACGGCATTATGCCAACAGGTACGGTTGAGTGGGGCACCCTGCGCCAAGCGTTCTTAGAAGGCAAAACCGCGATGATGTGGCACTCCACGGGTAACCTTTCATCGGTGAAAAAAGGCGCGAAATTTGATTTCGGTGTTGCCATGCTCCCAGGAAATGAACGTCTTGGTTCACCAACAGGTGGCGGTAATTTCTACTTGTTTAAAGACACCTCTCAAAAAGAAAAAGAGGCATCGCTCAAGCTGGTTAAGTTCATGACATCACCTGAGCAAGCGGCTAACTGGTCGATTGCAACGGGTTACATGGGCGTGTCGAAGAGTGCTTATGAAACGGAAGCACTCAAGAACTACACCGTTGAGTTCCCACCGGCACTGGTTGCACGCAATCAACTTGAACATGCAGTGGCTGAATTCTCTACTTATGAAACAGCACGTGTGCGTGAAGGGTTGAACAACGCGATTCAATCGGCGCTAACAGACAGCAAAACGCCAGAAGAGGCGTTGGGCGAAGCGCAAAAATCTGCAAAACGTCTGCTGCGAGATTACCAGTAACTGCACCTTGCTCCGCTTGTTTGCAAGCGGAGCCATTTCTAACGCAACGGACAGCAATAAGGTGTTCGGTTGCGCTGCAAACATGCAGCAGTGCGAGACACAGCAGTACCAACAACGAGTAATACTATGAATCGATACGCAGAAATGGAGCGTCGTCGGCAGCACCTTTATGGGTGGTTTCTCCTTACGCCAGCGGCAATTCTGTTAACCCTCTTTGCTTTCTATCCATCGATAGCGACGTTCTGGGAGAGTCTGTTTTCGCGCGGCACGCGCAGACGACCTTCAGAATTCACCGGTTTAGAAAACTACGCGGACCTTTTTAACGATCCGACGTTTTGGATAGTGGTGAAAAACAACCTGTTTTATGCCGGTGTGACGATCCCAGCATCCATTGCGATAGCGCTTGCGATGGCGCTTTGGGCGAATTCAAAAATCCCAGCAACGGGGTTTGTGCGCACGGCGTACTTCACGCCAACCGTGCTGCCGATGATTGCTGCCGCCAACCTGTGGTTGTTCTTTTATACCCCAGACCTCGGCGTGCTTGATCAGATTGGTGCATTGTTTGGTTTGCCATCCATGAACTGGTTGGGGCGTCCTGATACGGCACTTTGGGCCATTATCATTGTGACGATATGGAAAGAAGCAGGCTTTTTCATGATCTTCTATCTGGCCGCTTTGCAGACCATCCCCGTGGACTACAAAGAAGCGGCTGACATTGAAGGTACAAGCCGTTGGACTTATACGCGCCGCATCGTGCTGCCGTTATTGATGCCAACCACCATGTTCATTGTGGTGAACGCGATGATCAACTCGGTCAAACTCATTGACCATCTGTTTATTTTGACCAAAGGCGGGCCGTCAGACGCCTCCAAACTCATTCTTTACTATATCTGGGAGATGGCGTTTGCCTTCTTTGATGCCCCACATGCCGCCGCGATGACCGTATTGGTATTGCTGGTGTTGGGTATCGCAGCTGCCATTCAGTTTTTGTACCTTGATAGAAGGACGCATTACCAATGAAATCGTTTAATAAGTTTATTGATTCCTTTGGTGCACACCTTCTTGCCGTTATCTGGATTTCCCCGCTGGTGTTTGCGTTTTGGGCGGCTTTCCATACCACGTCTGACGCAGTTAATTTCAACCTTCTGTCAGGTTGGACGCTGGATAACTTCCGTGAAGTGTGGAACGGCGCACCGTGGCTTCGCTACTTCTGGAATACCTTTTGCCTCGTGACGATAGTCCTCATTGGACAGTTCATCATCACCACCTTGGCGGGGTTTGCGTTTGCACAAGTGAAGTTTCCGGGTAAGGACTTTGTGTTCATTCTGGTATTGCTTCAACTGTTTATCTTGCCGGAAGTGTTGATCGTCGAAAACTACGCGATCACCTCAAAATTGGGGCTGTTTGATACCATTCTCGGTGTCGGTATGCCCTATATGGCGAGTGCCTTCGGGATATTCTTGATGCGACAATCCTTCAAGTCTGTGCCTTATGAACTGCATGAAGCGGCGAGTGTAGAAGGTTGTTCCATGTTTGGCATTTTGATGAAAGTCTATGTGCCGCTCGCGAAGCCAACCTACCTAGCGTATGCCTTGGTGTCAGTGTCTACACACTGGAATAACTTTCTTTGGCCGCTCATCGTCACTAACTCTGATGACACGCGTCCATTGACCGTCGGGCTATCTATTTTCGGCGCACCAGAAAATGGTGTAGATATTTCGGTGATTTCGGCGGCAACCATGATGTCGATAGCACCACTGTTGATAGCATTCTTAATTTTCCAACGTCAGTTTGTTCAGGCATTCTTGCGTGCGGGTATTAAGTAACAGGGTAGAAATATGGGTTCTCGTGTTATCCAGTTAACTGACATTCATCTTGTGCCGCGCCAACAGCGGGTTTCTAAGGTGCTCGATACATATACCTTGTTTGAGCAGGCTATCGAAAAGATTGCAGATGATCTGCCAAGGCTTGGTCAGGTGGATGCTATCGTGGTGACTGGGGATGTCTCGGACCACGGCGATGAGGAAAGTTATCGCGATTTTCATGCGATCATTTCTCGGCTTAATCTGCCTTATGTGGTGATACCCGGCAATCATGATAAGCGTGAAGCCATGGTATCAGCCATTGATGGTCTGTCAGTGTGTGGGGAGACAGGGGAGTTAAACAGTGTTTACCCCCTTGGTGCATTTGACATTATTGCGTTGGACACGGTCATACCTGGGAGTGGTGCAGGTGCGTTGAGCGACAATACACTCGCGTTTCTTGAATCTGCTTTAGCGACAGATTTAGAGAAGCCGGCGTTGATTGCGATGCATCATCCACCGTTTGATTCGGGTATCCAGTTTATGGATAACATCGGGTTAAAAGGCCGAGATGACATGGCGCGTATTTTGGCGCGGTCGCCGCGAGAGAAGCGGGTGATTTGTGGGCATTTACATAACAGTATTGTGTGTAACATTGGCAATGCAACCGTACTTTCTGCACCCGGTGTCGCGAGTTCATTTCTGACGGACTATCGCGATGATGCCCCCGTCGGCTTCACGCAAGATCCCGGCGGTTATATGGTGCATGACTGGTATCACGGCTTCAGAAGTACGTATATTTCTCTCTCGCGTCATGGGGGGCTGTTCGCGTTTTGATTTACGCTAGCCCGGTAGACTTAAAAGGCCACACAGGAAACTGTGTGGCCTTTTGGTATTCGGAGCTTGAACTTATTGCTGGTGTTCGGGCAAGTTAATGCTGACGCCCACGTTTGGCCACGAGCGTGAACTTATAGTCGCTCGATTTAAAGTAGTTTCGGCTGTATTCGAACACAGTGTCGTCTTCAAGGTAGCCGCGCGTGCGCTTCTCGATGATAGGGTCGGCAGGGTCAACGCCCAATAACTCTGCAATCTCTTTCGGGGGTAGCACAGGAATGATTTCCTGCTCGCTGCGATCGATGATCAAGCCTTTTTGTTTCTCAATGAACTGATACTTAGAGCCTTGCATCACCTGATAGGTGAGATCTGGGAACATGACCGTTGGTAGCCATGTTTCTTCTACCGTGATGGGGTTGTTGTCGAGATAGCGAACGCGGCGAACATAAAATATCTGCGCACCTTCTTCTACGTTCAACAAATCCGCCATTTTGATAGACGCATTCTTCACTTCAAACGCCAACACATCACTGTGTGTGACGCCGCCAGAATGTTCCCACTTTTCAGCAAAACTGCTCTGCTGATAAATGTCATAGTTAACTTTGTTGTTTTTGACGTAGGTGCCGCTGCCGCGAATGCTTTCCAGCTCACCGTTCTCAATCAATAGCTTGAGGGCTTGTCTTACCGTCACGCGGCTGACAGCAAAGGCTTCGCGAAGTTGTGCTTCTGTTGGCAACGCTTCGCCCACCTTGTATTCGCCGTTACGTATATTCTCGCGAATAGCATCTGCAATTTGGCGATACATTGGGAGTCTTGCCATTTTCACCTCAATACTCGTTGATAATGTCATCAGTGAGTGCTGATTAACCTGTTGTTCTTATTCACCTATGATACAAACTTCGCCCTCCAAGACAAGGAAATGTTTGCTGCTAGTATTGAATTAGGCAATACAACTATAATACATTTAATTGAGTTATTGAGATCTGACTCAAGGTTTGTTGTATTGTTTATGTATTATCCTCGTGCTCGTTGAAACAACACCGCTGAACGTGACAATGGAATAAAAGTTATGAAATTGACATCTCTTACCAACGCGTCGCTCATTAACCTTAAAACGACGTTTGCAACACGTGATGATGCTATTCGTGCACTTGCTGAACAATTACAACAACAAGGCAAACTGCATGATAAAAACGAGTACCTTAAGGCAGTATTTGCCCGTGAAGAAGAAGGACCTACCGCGCTTGGCGAGGGTTTGGCCGTTCCTCATGGCAAATCGGATGCCGTCAAAGAGGCGGCGTTTGCAGTCGCGACACTGACGGACGATTTGAAGTGGGAAGGCATTGATGGCGACGAAGACGTTAACCTGATTTTCCTGCTAGCCATTCCCAATGCTGAGGCTGGCTCTACCCACATGCAAGTGCTTACGCAATTGACCACAGCCTTGGTTGATGACGATGTGCGTGACGCTGTTTTGAATGCAACAACTGTAGAACAACTTTTTGCTTTGCTTGACGGTGACAACGCGCCAGAAAAAGAAGCAGACATTTTAGATACAACTCTACCTACGATTGTTTGTGTCACCGCGTGCCCAGCCGGGATCGCACATACTTACATGGCAGCAGAGTACTTAGAAAAGGCAGGCAAGAAGCTTGGCTTTAATGTTCATGTTGAAAAACAAGGCGCGAACGGCATTGAAGATCGCCTCACCGCTGAACAACTGAACAATGCTGTGGCCTGTGTGTTTGCCGCAGAAGTCGCCATCAAAGACGTCGAGCGCTTCAAGGGTATTCCTCGTGTGGAAACACCTGTGGCGGAACCTATCAAATACGCAGAGCGCATTTTGAACGACGCCGTTGAGGCAAGCAAAAACAGCTCAGGTGCCGACCGTGCTGTGATCACCGAAGACAAACCGAAGAAATTGCCACTGAAAACAGAGCTGAAACAAGCCCTGTTGAGCGGTATTTCATTCTCGGTTCCGTTGATCGTTGCGGGTGGTACGGTGCTGGCGGTTGCGGTACTGATTGCTCAAATTTTCGATCTGCAAGATCTCTATGGCACTGACGGTTCATGGCTGTGGATGTATCGCAAACTCGGTGGTGGCTTGCTGGGTACCTTGATGGTTCCTGTGCTTGCAGCATACACCGCATACTCTTTGGCGGATAAACCCGCGTTAGGCCCTGGTTTCGCTGCGGGTCTTGCTGCAAACCTGATTGGCTCTGGCTTCCTCGGCGGTGTCGTCGGTGGTTTGATTGCTGGTTACTTCATGCGTTGGGTGAAAGAAAACATTCGCCTGTCGCCCGCATTCAATGGCTTTTTGACCTTCTACCTGTACCCAGTGCTGGGTACCTTGGTTGTTGGTTCGTTGATGCTGTTTGTCATCGGTAAACCTGTTGCTTGGCTAAACCAAGGGCTAACAGATTGGCTAAACGGCTTATCTGGCACCAACGCGCTTCTTTTAGGTGCGGTGATTGGCTTGTTTGTTTCGTTCGACCTTGGTGGTCCGGTGAACAAAGCGGCGTACGCATTCTGTTTGGGTGCGATGGCGAATGGTGTGTATGGCCCTTATGCCATCTTTGGCTCGGTGAAAATGGTCTCTGCTTTCACGGTGACCGCAGCCACCATGATTGCACCTCGATTGTTTAAAGAGTTTGAAATTGAAGTGGGCAAGTCCACGTGGTTACTCGGTCTTGCCGGGATAACGGAAGGCGCAATCCCAATGGCGATTGAAGATCCTATCCGCGTTATCGGCTCGTTCCTGCTTGGCTCTGTGGTGACAGGTGCCATGGTAGGTGCTGCGGGCATCGGTCTTTCCACGCCAGGTGCAGGTATTTTCTCACTGTTCTTGCTTCATGATGCGGGTATTGGTGCTTACATGGCCGCCGCAATTTGGTTCGGTGCAGCGCTTATCGGTGCCGCAATTTCAACCGCAACACTCATTGCATGGCGTGCCCACGCAGTGAAGAAAGGAAAGTATCAAGTGGCTGACGCTGTAAACGGCTAAGCACACACAAGGATGGGCAGCAGCGCAACGTTTTAGGGGCTGCTCATCCTGCTCTACTTATTAAAAGCGCAAAGCGCATAACACTATTTCGGTGGCTGGTTCCACCTTTTACAAGCAGCGTCGGCGCATAAATTACATGCAGCAAATACACGTTAGCTTGAAGACAATTTCCCAAGATAACTTACGGCGATACGCCAAAGACGGTAATAAGACGATGACTACATCCCGCGTACACATTACACCTCACATGCACTGGGACCGTGAATGGTATTTCACGACAGAAGAATCTCGCATCCTACTCGTCAATAACATGGAAGAAATCATGACGCGTCTGGAGCAAGATCCAGACTACAAATACTATGTTCTTGATGGGCAAACCGCCGTTCTTGAAGATTACTTTGCCATTAAGCCTGAGCACAAAGAACGTGTGAAAGCGCTGGTGGAAGCAGGAAAATTGATTGTCGGCCCGTGGTACAGCCAAACCGATACCATGCAGGTTTCAGGCGAATCCATTGTTCGTAACATGCTTTATGGATTGCGCGATTGCTTGGCGCTGGGCGAGCCAATGAAGATCGGCTACTTGCCAGATTCATTCTCGATGAGTTCTCAGCTTCCGATGATATACAACGGATTTGGTATTGACCGCGCGATGTTCTGGCGTGGCTGTTCAGAGCGTCATGGCACCAACAAAACCGAATTCATTTGGCAATCTAACGATGGCAGTGAAGTGACGGCACAAGTGCTGCCGCTGGGCTATGCAATCGGTAAATACTTACCGCAAGACGAAGCAGGCCTGCGCGACCGCTTAGACAAGTATTTCCCGGTGCTTGAGAAGCCGTCTGTCACGAAAGACATTCTACTGCCAAATGGTCACGATCAGATGCCACTGCAAAGCGACATCTTTGAAGTGATGGATAAACTGCGTGAAATATACCCTGATCGTGAATTCAAGATGAGCCGCTTTGAAGAGGTATTCGAGCGTATTGAAGCATCACGCGATCAACTTGATACCATCAAGGGTGAATTCAACGACGGTAAATACATGCGTGTTCACCGCACGATTTCTTCAACCCGTATGGACATCAAACTGATGCATGCGGAAGTCGAAAACAAGATCGTCAACATTCTTGAGCCGCTGGCGTCTATCGCTTGGACGCTGGGCTTTGAATATCACCACGGCTTGATTGAGAAAATGTGGAAAGAGAGCATGAAAAATCATGCCCATGATTCCATTGGTTGTTGCTGTTCAGACAAAGTGCACGCTGAAATCTTGTATCGCTATATTCTGGCGGACGACATGGCGACCAACCTGATCAATTTCTACAAGCGTAAGATTGTTGACCACATGCCAGCACGCGAAGACTGCGACAAACTGGCGCTGTTTAACCTGTCTCCTTACATGCGTGATGATGTGGTGAACACCACCATCACGATCCGCGCGCAATCCTTTAATCTGTTCGACGAGCATGGCAATGCGGTTGAGTACTTCATTCAAGACCAGCGTGAAATCGACCCGGGTAAAATTGACCGTCAGATCGTTCACTACGGTAACTACGACCCGTTCGTTGAATACGACATTCAACTGAAGGTCGCCGTTCCTGCCATGGGCTTTACCACCCTGCACATTCAAGGCAATGAAGCCGGCACGCAAAAGGCGGTGGAACAAGGTGATGATGTGCTTGAGAACGCCTTCTACCGCATCACAGTGAATGCTAACGGCACGTTAGACATCTTTGATAAAGAGACCAACACACGCTTCGAGCAAGCGCTACGCATTGAAGATGGCTCAGATGATGGTGACGAGTACGACTACTCTCCATCGCGTAAAGAGTGGCTCATCTACTCTGATGAGTTTGAGGCAAAAACCGCGATCAAACATGAAGGGTTCCAATCGGTCGCGACCATCGCGCTTCGCATGGCCGTGCCTGAAAACCTGCAAGAGCGTGAAGAACGCGCAGGGCAAAATGGCTTTGTGGATGTGAACTGCCAAGTCGTGTTGAAGCAAGGCTCACGCCGCATTGAAGTGCGCATGGAGATCAACAACCAAGCCGATGATCATCGCCTTCGCGTATTGGTTCCTGTGCCGTTTGCGTGTGACACCGTGGTGGCAGATAACCAATTTGGTCTTATCACTCGCCCAACCAATGATGCAGAAATGGCGAACTGGGAAGCGGATGGCTGGAAAGAAGCGCCAGTGCCGGTTTATCAGATGATGAATTTTGCGGCGCTGGAAGACGATCAAGCGGGCATTGCGGTGATGAGCAATGGTCTGCGTGAGTTTGAAGTGATTTCCAGCCAAGGTAATGACGTTCGCGATACTTTCGCACTGACCTTGCTTCGTGGTGTGGGTGTGCTGGGTAAAGAAAACTTGTTGCTTCGCCCTGGGCGTCCATCAGGCATTAAGATCCCAACGCCTGATTCACAAGTACGCGGCAAATTGGTGTGTGAATTTAGCCTGTTCGGTTATGTCGGCAACCATATCGATGCCAACATCATGGCCGAGGCACGTGACAACGTGACGCGCATTCAGTGTTACAACAAGATCCCTTATAACGCGATGAAATTGAACGTGGGCGAGCAAAACCTGCCGTTGACCTTTAGCTTACTGAGTAAAGATCAAAAAGGTGCGGTGCTGAGCGTGCTGAAAAAAGCAGAAGATGACAATGCGCTGATTTTACGTGTTTATAACCCAGCTGAGCAGGGAGACGTTGTAGATAGCGTGGCCTTCTCGCGCGAAGTCGCGTCTTGGGTTGAAACCAGCATGGATGAACATCCATTAAAAACGACCGTTCAGCATGCCGAATTTGGCACGTTGAAACCGTGTCAGGCAAAATCCTTCAAAGTGACGTTTTAAGTCCCTGTATTCAGCAAGCCGGCGCCCTCTCCGGCTTGCTGATTGACTTGAAGGTAGGTAAACGCCAGCGATATCGCTGGCGTTTTTTTGTCTGTTCGTCTTGCATACGCGTCACGTTGCTGTGTTTTTTGTGTTGCTATTTTACTGTTCATATATACAGTTATTGATGCTGTGATAAGCAGAAACTAACGAGGTAGTGGCGATGCCAGAATCTAAAAGACACACAACGCAGTGTTTGTGCGGAAGCGTAAAACTCCATGTGGCCGAAATAAACCCTAAATTTACGGTGTGTCACTGCAGTACGTGCAGAACGTGGACAGGTGGGCCGTTATTTGCCGTGCAATGTGGCACCGATGTGGTTTTAGAAGGAGAAGAAAACATCACGATTTTCGATTCTTCGCCTTGGGCTGAGCGCGCATTTTGCGCCAAATGCGGCACCAATTTGTTTTATCGCGTGAAAAGCACGCAAAGCTACAACCTGTCTCTGGGGCTATTCCCATCACTGCCAAACCTAGAAATGGACATGCAGTATTTCAGTGATTTAAAGCCTGACTATTATTGTTTCTCCAACGAAACCAAAGCGATGACTGAAGCCGAGATCATGGCGTACTTTGCGAGCCAAATGTAGCCACCATCCTTCTTTGTGCTGCGTTGTTCTCTGGATATAGGACTAACGCAGCTTACATCGTCTATTTTGCCAAGAAAACGTCCGCCCTTTGCTGTGTTCTTCGCATTTCACGCCTTCCTATTATTACCCACAGGTAAAAGTTCTTTTCAATTTTGATGGATTATCAAATCTCAGTAAAAGCCTAGAATGCGTCCCATCGAAACGCGAAACGGTGTTGATTCGTTTTGGCGGTTTCTTCCTATTTAAGTCCAAATGAATTGAATACTGCATTTTCAGGCTGTTTGGATATATCGATGCAGACGTATTTAACGCGATGTGTTTTTAGTTCTGCTGCACGAATCATTGAGAGATAAAAATGACTGACCAATTTATTAAATCTAAAGCGGCCATTGCTTGGGCACCAAACCAACCACTGTCTATTGAAGAAGTTGATGTGATGCTGCCACGTGCAGGTGAAGTGCTCGTGCGTATCGTGGCAACCGGTGTTTGTCACACAGATGCTTTTACCATGTCAGGCGATGATCCAGAAGGTATCTTTCCTGTCATTTTAGGTCACGAGGGTGGCGGCATCGTTGAAATGGTTGGCGAGGGTGTGACCAGCGTTGAAGTGGGTGATCATGTTATTCCACTCTACACACCTGAATGTGGTGAGTGTAAGTTCTGTAAGTCTGGCAAAACCAACCTTTGTCAGAAAATTCGTGAAACTCAAGGCCAAGGCTTGATGCCTGATGGCACAACACGTTTCTACAAAGATGGCCAGCCTATCTTCCATTACATGGGCTGCTCGACATTTTCTGAGTACACCGTATTGCCTGAGATTTCTCTGGCAAAAGTCAACAAAGAAGCGCCACTAGAAGAAGTGTGTCTGTTGGGCTGTGGTGTGACAACGGGCATGGGCGCGGTATTGAACACCGCCAAAGTGCAAGAAGGCGACACGGTGGCTGTGTTTGGTCTCGGTGGTATTGGCCTTTCTGCCATTATTGGCGCGCAAATGGCGAAAGCGAGCCGCATCATTGCTATCGACATTAACGAAAGCAAGTTCGAGTTAGCGCGTCAGCTAGGTGCGACAGACTGCATCAATCCGACACAATTCGACAAGCCTATTCAAGATGTGATTGTTGAATTGACAGACGGCGGGGTTGATTACTCCTTCGAATGTATCGGCAATGTGAATGTCATGCGTTCAGCGCTTGAGTGCTGTCACAAAGGCTGGGGTGAGTCTGTGGTTATTGGTGTTGCCGGTGCTGGCCAAGAAATCTCTACGCGTCCGTTCCAGCTTGTGACTGGTCGCGTGTGGCGTGGTTCTGCATTTGGTGGTGTGAAAGGGCGTTCTGAATTACCAGAAATTGTTGAGCGCTATATGGCTGGTGAGTTCAAACTGAATGATTTTATCACCCATACAATGGGCCTGGACGACATTAATCATTCGTTCGATCTTATGCATAAGGGCGAAAGCATTCGCACAGTGATCCACTTCGACAAGTAATTCTCGTTCCAATACTCGAAAAACGGCCTTTATTCGAAGGCCGTTTTTTTGTTGTCGACCTTACACGGTCAAGCGGTGTTCAGCATCGCTTTGTACACCAAGATCAACCATCAGATCTACGCTTAACGGATATTCGTTATGAACCGCAAATTACTCTCATCTCTTCCTGTTCAGTTGCTTCTTGCCGGGATTGCGGCTTGGTGCTTTACGGCACTTTTACCTTCTGATAATGCGTTTACTGACAGCGCGTTTTATTGCCTGATCGTATTGGCAAAAACCACCTATATCGGCCTGCTAAAAATGGTGGTTGGTTTGGTGGTAATGCTATCTCTGCTACAGGGTATTACCAGCATTGGTTCGACGGTGAAGCTAAAAGCGCTCGGCCTGAAAACGGTCGTGTTTTACTCCGTGACGTCGTTACTGGCGATTTCTCTTGCGCTTGGCGTGTCTCTTTCATTGCCTGAATGGCCAGCACTCATCGAGCCGTCATCCGTGGTTGTTCAACCTGGCGTTGAATTGATCAGTGAAGCATCCAGCAGCGCGGGTTCGATTGCGACCAAGTTGTTTTCTATGGCGTTGGTCAACCCCGTTGATGCGCTTACCAATACCAACTTACTGGCGATCGTCTTCTTCTCATTGATATTGGGCATTGCATTGTTGGCAACCTTGCCACGGGAGCATGCCGTGTTTGAGGTGATTTCAGGCCTCAACACCGCAGTGAATTATGTGGTGTCTGGCATCATTCGACTCGCGCCACTGGCGGTGTTTGCGATTGTTGTTGAGTTTACGCTGAATAGCGGGGATGCCTTGTTTGGTCAACTTGCCTTATTTGCTTTGCTCGTCTTTGTGCTTACCGCGATACATGGTGGCCTTGTATTGCCATTGATCGCGAAGCTTATGACGGGCATTCGATTGGGTCAGCTCTTCAAGGCTCTGTCTGCACCGATGGCAATGGCATTCGCCACGTCCTCAAGCTCTGCAACATTGCCATTGTCGATGCAGGTTGCAGAAGAGGAGCTGGGCGTTTCTCAATCTACGAGCAGTATGGTGTTGCCGCTGGGCGCGATCATGAACATGGATGGCACTGCGTTGTTTGAAGGGGTTGCAGCCATCTTTCTCGCTCAGTTGTATGGCATCGATTTAGGCACGAGTGGTTTGGTCATGATTTTTATCATGGCGATGGTGTCTTCCATCGGCGCGCCAGGTATGCCTTCGGGCTCCATGTCAGGAATGCAATTGGTGCTACTTGCGGCGGGCATTCCCTTAGAAGCCATTGCGATATTGCTGATCATTGAGCGCCCGCTTGATACTTTCCGCACTGCGGTGAATGTAGAGGGTGACTTGATTGCAGCCTTGGTCGTGGATAAATGGCAAGAAGGCAAGGCGACTATTTAGATGCATTATCTCACGCGTTGTTGGTGTGCATCCCGATAATGCGTGATGTTTTTAGGTCTGTCATTGAAAGTGTTTTAATTACTGTTTTATTTACAAAGAGTTAGTTTGGATTTTATATATTCGCGTCAAAAAATAACTTTCTCGTATATCCAGTGCAGTTACATACACATATGCACTTTGTTTTGTTTTAAAAGTGCTTGCGCTTTCAGGTTTTAATACGTTAAATCAGGAAATTAGGAGCATAACTTAAATAATGAAGGGTTTGAAAATTGAAAGTGAGTTGCTTTTATTAACGTAATAATAACAAGGTGTTGGAGTGTGTATTGTATACTTAACACCTTGTCTGATTCTTAATGTATCTCGCTCTTTGTGCCTGTTTTTCTCAAAATGTGCAGTTGTAAATATATATGTGCCAATCTGACGTGTTTTCTATGCAAGTACGGCTCGAATGTCTCTAATATAAAACAGATCTCATTAGATATTTATTTTTATAAATAAAGATGGTTGTATTTTCAAACTCTGATAGCTAGCCTCTCACTAACTCGAGTTGTTTCATCAATTCGCTAGAGCTTAATTGCAATAAAGTGAGTAAGGATCTGGTTATGAATATTGATTTCTTTTCGCTGAGCCAGGACGCTAGAACTTCATTACTTAATGCTGTCCACGCATTGAGTGCAATAGGGACATATTCGGAAGATCAAAATAGAACAGCAGCAACACCTTTTTTAGATACGATCAACGTGTCGCTTCTTTCCATTCAGGTGGAAACCGCTAACTGGAACAACAAACTCTATGAAATCATTCATTCAGAGATCCCATCCGGTTACTTTGATGAGGAAAGCGCGCACACCTTAGTTGATGCGGATGCTTTCTCGCGCAGTGCAGAAGAAATGCTGCGTATACAGTCAGATGCGACGTTCAATTCAAAAGACATTAAATTGGCTGCGGACGTGTTATCCGTTATCGGTCAGTTAAAAGTGGCTGTGTTCAAACTGCGCAAATCAATCGAGAACGTCATTAAACTCGAAATGCGCATGCAAGGCGCCGAATCTGTCGATGAAGCCAGTTTTGATGCCATGGCAGAAGCACTGACTTCTGTCAGAAAAAGCAAAACACCGACGGTTCTTCATTAAAAAAACGCCAGCAAATGCTGGCGTTTTTTGTTTGTGCGTTTCGGTAATGTTTAGCTTTGTAAGATCATCAATGGCAATGCCAGCATGTCATCACCTTTTGTTGCAAAGTAAATGATCACGCCAATCAAAGAGGCCACCGTTGCCAAATACCACGCAGTGCTGAACAGTTGACCATAGCGGGTGAGCGGCAGAAGATGAGAATGGTGACGATACTTCCACTCAAACACGATCTCCGCACTACCAATCAGCAGCAAGAAACCGAGTAAGGCCAGTCCGAAGGTGTAGCTGACGAATACACCAATGGCCGCGCCTGCGATACAGGCAATCAAACCCGCAATGCTGTTCATCGAGAAGCTGATGCTTTTCAGTATGTGTCCGCCATCTAGCGGTAGAATCGGCAGTAGGTTGAACAGGTTGAGGAGCGCGTTAAACGTGGCGAGACCTGCGAAGAATATATTTCCCGTTACCCAATACGCCACCATAGCAACCAGCGACATCAACAAGCCAAAGGTCGGCCCCATGATGGAAATCACCACGTCCTGCCAGCGCGTATTGATTTTCTCGTCTGATAGCGCGAGACCGCCCATGAAGGGGATCAAATAGATGCCCTTCGTTTTCATGCCGAAGTATTTCATGGCGCGAATATGCCCATATTCATGCACCACCAAACACGCAATCAACGCGACGGCAAATTGCCATGAAAAGAGCCATGAATAGGCCGCCACACTCGCACCAGCAAGCACGACTTTAATGACCTTGGCACTTTTGAATAGCTTCATGCCGAGAGACGCTAAGCCAATCAGGCTAAATTTCGTCTTGGCTTGTGGTTCGACAACCGGCGTTTGACGCTCGATGTCTCTTTCATCGCGAGAGCCGGATTCCACCACTTCGTCGTTAACGGTCACGCGATAGTCGATCGTAAACGGCTGCCACGTCACCGTGGAAGCAACGTTCACCGTTAAGATCAGTTCGTCTCTTGCGAGTTGAAACGAGTGTGTTTTTTCTTCTTCGCTGTCCGCACTAGCGGCCAATTGAGAGACCAGTTGGTTATCCCAGTAAAGCGCTTGCCAACCTGCGAGCGACCCTTCTAAGCGAAGCGGCTTGCCCAGGCAAGAAATGTTGAATAATTCCAAAATGATGCAAAGAGTAGTGAGTGATGGCCGCTAATGTACCAGTTTTTGCTTTCACCTTACATCGGGCTGACTACGCATTGGTGAGTGTTGGGGCAACAATGACTTTGCGCGGAATCGTGTCACTCTCCTCAAACTGCTCAATCAGGCGTTTCGCGGCTTGTCGGCCGATTTCCTTTGCATCGGAATTTACAAAAGTAATCGGGGGTTCGGTGAGTTCAGCATCTTGTACCGCATCAAAGCCAACAATGCTGAGTTGCTTGCCGATAAATATGTCTTCCCCGACAGAGCGGCCTACGCGCGCGATACCTTGAACCGCGCCCACTGCCGTTGACGAGTAATGACACAACACTGCGGTGATTTGTGGGTGTGTGGCTAACAAGGCTTGAACGGCATCGGCAGCAGGGGCTTGGCCTGCATCGCACTCAATCACCCATTCTGGTTTTAACGGCAAGCCAAATTGCATCAAGGTGCTGCAATAGCCGCCAACACGCTCCGCACGGCAAAGTGAGCTGCTTTTCCCGCCGACATACGCAATGCGTCGATGACCTTGATTGATCAGGTGTTCGGTCGCCATTTTGGCGGCGCTGGCATTATCAGGGCCGACATAGTCGATCTGTTGATTCAAGGAGGCGCGAGAAATACACACCATCGGCAACTTGTGCGCCTTTAATGTATCGGCGTTTACGTGTTGGTTTTCGTTGTTCGGGCAAAAAGCGATACCGCCGACGCCTTGGCGCGCCATGGTCAGCATGCACTGTTCGAACTTTTCATCGCTCTCGCCACTTTGCGCGAGGAACACCATATAGCCTTGTTTTTCCGTTTCTTCGCAAAGCCCTGCAGCAACTTGTGCGTAATACGGATCACTGATGTCTTTTAAGATGAGGCCAATGATTTCGCTGCTGTTGGAGCGAAGGTTGGCGGCGGAGCGGTTCTTCACGTACCCAAGCGCGGCCACAGCGTTGTTTACCTTTTCTATGGTGTCGGGCGAAATGCGCCCTTTGTTGCCGAGCACCATAGAAACAGTGGTGACAGAGACGCCAGCATGTTCAGCCACTTCCGTGATGGTCACTTTCTTCAACAGATTCCCTTTTTTAGCTCTGGTAAAACGTTTTATCACTCAAGCATACGTTTATTTTCCCGTTTTTCAATGCCGATCAAATTTGTTGATTATGCAAACATGCACAGATCACAAATGTTTTGATAAAACGTTTTATCAAAATTTTTCCTTCCCTATTATCCACCTCGAACACACATCGTCCTAGCGATAGGGCTGTTACTAGCACAACTGTCATGTTCTCAATTTTCGGAGAGTGGTTATGACGAACAAAGCAGCGACAAAATCCACCATGTGGGAATTCCTACAAAGCCTTGGCAAAACATTCATGCTGCCAGTGGCACTTCTTGCATTCTCAGGCATCTTATTGGGTGTGGGCAGTTCACTGTCGAGCTCTGCAATTCGCGAAGCGATCCCATTTTTAGATAACACCTTGCTTCAATACCTGTTTATGTGGATGACCAAGATTGGCTTGGTGGCATTCATTTATCTGCCAGTGATGTTCGCGATTGCGATTCCTCTGGGTCTGGCACGCGAAGAAAAAGGCGTGGCAGCATTCGCAGGTTTTGTGGGTTACGCAGCGTTCAACTTGGCGATTAACTTCTACCTGACTGTGGCAAATGTGCTGGGCGACCCTGCGGCGAGCAAAGCTTATGGCGTGAAGAGCATCATCGGTATTGAATCTATCGACACAGGCATTTTGGGTGCGGTGTTGGTGGGTATTATCGTTGCCAAACTACACATCCGTTTCTACACCTTCAAAATGCCTGACGCATTGGCATTCTTTGGCGGTGCGCGCTTTGTTCCTATCATTTCTGCCATCACGCTGGGCGTGGTTGGTGTGCTTATTCCTTTCGTTTGGCCTTACTTTGCAGCAGGCATTAACGGTATCGGTAACTTGATTGCAAGTGCGGGTGCGTTTGGTCCAATGCTGTTTGGTACGGGTGAGCGTTTGCTTCTACCTATCGGTTTGCACCACATTCTTGTTGCGCTGGTTCGCTTTACTGAAGCGGGCGGCACCATGGCGGTGTGTGGTGAAACGGTGTCTGGTGCGCTGAATATCTTCTACTCAGAGCTTGCGTGTGCAGAAACCAACGGCTTCACGCCAGAAGTTACGGCGTTCCTCTCTCAAGGTAAGATGCCAGCTTTCCTTGGCGGTCTACCTGGTGCGGCGCTGGCAATGTACCACTGTGCAAAACCTGAAAACCGCTCAAAAATTAAAGCGCTGCTTATCTCGGGTGTGGTTGCATGTGTTGTGGGTGGTATTACTGAGCCGCTTGAATTCCTGTTCCTATTCGTTGCACCAGCGTTGTACTTCATTCACGCTATCTTGACTGGTCTTGGCTTCATGGTGATGGGCCTGCTTGACGTGACCATCGGTAATACCGACGGCAATATCATCGACTTCTTGGTGTTCGGCGTGCTTCAAGGCACCGCAACGAAATGGTACTTGGTGCCTGTGGTTGCAGCGGCTTGGTTCGCGGTTTACTACGGTGTGTTCAAGTTCGCGATTTTGAAGTTCAACCTAAAAACGCCGGGCCGTGAAGTGGATACCGCAGAAGTGGATAGCGAGCTAGAAGCTGCATTCATTAACGAATCAGGCAAAGGTGCGGCCATCCTGAAAGCACTAGGCGGCAAAGACAACATCACGTCACTCGACAACTGTATTACTCGCCTTCGTCTGACGGTTGATAGCATGGATTTGGTCGATGCAGACAAGCTAAAAGCATACGGCGCGCTAGGTGTGGTGAAGCTCGATGCGCACAGTCTGCAAGTGGTTATCGGTACGCAAGTGCATTTGGTGAAGAATGAAATGCAAGCCCTGATGACAGCAACAGCGAGCTAAGTTAACGATTCCCCCGCATGAAATCCCCGGTCTGATAGGTCTCTAACAGGCTGGGGTTTTTCAGTTTTATTCGTACAAAACACACTGTATTCAGACGGTGTGAGTTCGGAAGATACAAAGCATGACCAAGACCTTTGATTTTGACACCACGATTGACCGCATGGGCACGTACTGCACGCAGTGGGATTACGTGCAAGACCGCTTTGGGAAAGCTGGCTTGTTGCCTTTTACCATTTCAGACATGGATTTCGGTGCTCCAGAGGCTGTGGTTGAGGCGTTGAAAGCGCGCCTAGAGCACCCCGTGTTGGGTTACAGCCGTTGGAATCATGATGATTTTAAAGGCGCGATCGTGCGCTGGTATGCCGCTCGATTTAATGCCGAAGTGAATGCTGAACAAATTGTTTACGGCCCCTCGGTGATTTATATCATCGCTAAATTGATTGAGAAATGGAGTCATGCCGGTGATGGTGTGGTATTCCAAACGCCAGCTTATGACGCGTTCGACAAGTTGGTGGAAGGGTCTGGTCGTCGCTGTATTCGTAACCCGCTGATCAAAACCGATTCAGGGTGGGACGTGGATTGGGCGCGTCTTGAAGAACAGCTTGCCCTGCCAGACACGACGATTTTCCTATTGTGCAGTCCTCATAACCCAACGGGGCGAGTGTGGCGTAAAGAGGAGCTTACCCGCATTGCAGCGCTGTGCGACAAACACGCGGTGGCAGTCATATCCGATGAAATCCACATGGATGTCGCGTTTGAAGCCCACACGCCTTGGCAAGGCTTTGGCATGCAGACCCGTTGGGCGCTCGTCACGTCGGCCTCAAAGTCTTTCAACATTCCAGCCTTGAATGGAGCGTATGCGTTTATTCCTGATACCCAGTGTCGAGAGAATTACTTGTTCAAGTTGAAAGAGGTGGATGGTTTGTCGTCGCCTTCAATCATGGGCGTGTTGGGCATGATGGCGGCATACGAGCAAGGCGAGCCTTGGTTGAATGCCCTGAACGACTATGTGCAAGAAAATCACACGTATGTCGCGTCGCGCCTGAATGCGGCGTTTCCTTCAGTCAATTACTGCACGCCAGATGCAACGTACTTGGCGTGGATTGACCTGTCATCGTTGAACTTAGACATGGACAGATTGCAGCGCGACCTTATTGATTCGTTCAGCGTTGCCATCATGAATGGCAGTGTGTACGGCGACGCAGGGAAGGGCTATGTGCGCCTGAACTTGGGCTGCGCTCACACCAAAGTCGAAGCCGGCGTTGACGCTTTGATTGGTGCGATCAGGCTTCAACAACAATAACATCAGCACCCAATTGAAAGATAACGCCATGCTTGAAGCATGGCGTTTTTCGTTGCAGTGGATGTGAATTCGAACCTGAACTGAATATGAACAAGCTCCTCACGCTGGGTTAAGTGTGCCCCCGTTAAGCTTCTTACCAACTTAAGCAAAAACATCTATTGCAAGGTAAGGAGAAACACATGGAACCCATTAGCGTTGTCATCATTACCCTCAACGAAGAAAAACGCATCGGCCGTCTGCTGGACGACTTGTGCCAGCAAACCCACCGTGATTTTGAAGTTATCTTGGTGGACTCGAACAGCGACGATGCCACCCGCGAGGTTGCCCGTTCATACGCCGAAAGTTTGCCATCTTTAACTGTTCATCGCATGGAAACCCGTGGTGTCAGCCTTGGTCGAAATACCGGCGCGTCACTGGCCAACAACGAACGTCTACTGTTCTTGGATGCCGATGTGCGTTTGTCTGCAGACTTCCTAACAAAAGCTGTCAATCAACTGAACGATAAAGATCTTGAGGTGGCTGGCGTTTACATGGGTGCAAGCAACCTCCCAATGGTGCAAAAGCTGTGTTATGCAGCGTTTAACGGCGGCATGTTTGCCACCCAGTTTTTCTTTCCAACGGCTGTCGGTGCCTGCATTTTCTCAACACGCAGCGCGCACGAAAAACTGAACGGCTTTGATGAAAGGATCACCTTGTGTGAAGACTGCGACTATGTGCGTCGCGCTAGCAAAAATGCGCGTTTTCGGTTCATCAACACCACGTTCGATTTCGACCCTCGCCGATTAGATCAAGACGGTATGATGGCAACAGGCATGACATACGTGAAAGCCAATGTGCGTCGATTCTTCTTTGGGGAAATGCGCAATAACGAAATGGAATACAAGTTCGGCCACTATCACGAGCAAAAGTAACGTGAACGGATTTGTTAGCGAAACACACACAAACATAAACACGGTAATTCGAGGCAATCATGTTTGAGTCTTTCGGTCTGTTTCTGGGGGCATTTTTCGATGCGCTGATTGGACCTAACCTGTTTGTGCCAGCAGAGCCGTTTCTGCTGGCCGCAGGATACCAGCTTTACGATGGCATCTTATCGGGTGTGTTCATGGTGTTGCTTGGCGGCTTTCTTGGAGACCAAATAAGCTATTTCGCGGGCAGGAAGTTTGGTAAGCCAGCACAACAAAAACTGATGCACTGGCAACCGAAAACGCGCCGTGCATTCGCGCGTTGCCGTCACCTTATGGCAACCAAAGGCACGGCTGCGCTGATGTTCTCTCGCTTGCTCGGCCCTGTTGCGTGGGTTGTTCCGTTTATGGCGGGCTCACAAAAAATCTCTTGGGCACGATTTACGATCTTCTCAAGCATTGGCTTATTACTGGGTGCTGGGCAGTTTATCTTCTGGGGTTTTTTACTCGCCGCGGGTGTCGAGCAATACCCGTATATTGAAGCATTCATCACGATGTTGGCCGAACACAAATACAGTCTGATTGCCGTGGCAGCAACGCTCGTTCTGGCTTGGGTAGGGTATGTGTATCGCTGGAAAAAATGGCTGCCTAAGGTGAGTGTGTTTTTCCTCGCCGCTATGCTGACGGTGAATTACAGCCACTATTTTTGGTTCGCAGATAACTTTGTTGATGCGACTCCAACATCCAGTGTTACGCCTTTGTCGTTGAACTACAAAGCATACCCAGGGAAATCACCGATCTTTGATGCACAAGGCATTAACGTGTTGTTTGTTGGTGAAACACCAAGAACCATGATGACGTCATTAGGATGGATAGAGAATCAGACCTTTTCTCGCAACGACATTGATTGGAATGACTATGTGGATTTGCTGAAAGGGCAAACACCGCCTGTGTCTGATCTGTTCTGGAATGGTCGTCCTCAAGACATGGCATTCCAACTGCCGGGTGATTTGCTAAAGCGAGCGCATATTCGTTGGTGGCAAGCTGGAATCGATGAAAGGTTGAATCAACCGATGTGGGTGGGCGCAATCAGTTATGACGATGGACTAACGCTCACCATGTATTCGGGGATCATTACCGTATTACATAGCATTGACCCTAACATAGATGCAGAGCGAGACAAGCTCGCGTCCTTGATTAACACCGAGCTACCGGACATGACGACAGATTACTACCAAGCCATGTCTGCATTAGCAGTTGATGAAGACCATGATTATTACAGCGATGGACGTGTGCTGGTGGTGAACGATCCTCAACTCGTGCTCACGCATCAAGCCAATTGATTTTTCAGGCGTTAACGGGGTGACACTCAGAACGATAAAACGTTGAGTGTCACCCCGCATAGCGTGAGTAGGCGTGAAGATAGTAACGGTATAGAGAGAAAACTAGCGTGCTCGCTTCACGGTTAACACCACTTTCAATCCGCCCATGCGCCCGTTACACAGGTCGAGTTTACCGCGATAACTGTGGGCGATTTCCTTCACAATGTTTAACCCCAACCCTGTGCCAGGAACGGATTCATCCAAGCGCACACTGCGCTCGAGCACATGCGCCATTTCTTCTGTAGGAATGCCGTCGCCATCGTCTTCAATACACAACTGGACGGTGTCTTTTTCTGCATCAACCGCGTATACACGCACGAGCGATTTGGCCCATTTGTAGCCATTTTCCAGCAGGTTTCCGAGTATTTCGTCAAGATCCGCCGGGTCTACCGCTACATCCAATGCATCGTCGAGCTCGTTAACCACGATGATTTCCCGCGAAGCATACACTTTATCAAATGCCATGGTGATGGCCTCGACCCGCTCACTGGGGTTTGATTTCACCGCCAAAATGTTCATTGATCCCGCAACCCGAGCGCGCCCCAAGTGATAATCAATTTGGGTTTGGATTTGCGCCACAGACGGCAACAGCTTTTTCTGTGTTTCTTCGTCGAGGGACAAGATGTCATTTTTCAGCACTGATAAGGGCGTTTTCAGCGCATGGGATAAATTCCCCGCGTGGTGTCGCGCCCGTGAAAGCAGTTCATGATAATGAAAAAGCAAGGCGTTCAAATCCGACACTAAAGGCGACACTTCCTGCGGATAATTGGTGCTCAGCGCATCCTGTTTTCCTTCTTTGAGCGCAACCAATTCTCGTTGCATGTCGTTTAAAGGCAACAGCGACCACGCGACTTGTAAGCCGATAAGGACCAACACGCCAATAAACAGCATCGACAAAATAACCCATAACTTACTGGTAAGGCTTTTAAGCACATCTTCGGTTGGATCTTCATCAATGCCGATCATAACCTGAACGGGATGTTGGCTGCCGTCAGGTAGCCATGAATCCGAAATCGTAATCAGGGTTTCTTTGCGCGCGCCATGTATTTCTTTGAGGGGGCCTTTCACGTCCTCATAGAAATCTTTGCCCGCGAGAGAAGGGGAGCGAAGCTGTTGGCTGCCTGCACTGATAGACCAATACAAACCGCTAAAACGTTGTTGGAATCTTGGATCTGAAAGCGGTTGGGAGAGGCTTAGCGTGTGATCTTCAGCAACCTGTAAGTTGGTCGAAATCTCGGTCATCGAAAGCTGTAAGCGCTCTTTGGTGGCATCAACAAGATAGTCGTTCACCAACACAGGAATGCCCACGCCAGCGATGGACACCATCACGGTTAACCAAATGACAGTGGCTAATAATAAGCGACTTTTTAAGCTCAGTTTTCCAATGTAACTGACTCTACTGCGCATTAAATTGATACCCCAAGCCGCGAACTGTCTTGATGATGTCGGGCGATATTTTCTTTCTTATGCGGCCGATGAACACTTCAACCGTGTTCGAATCACGCTCAAAATCCTGCTTGTAGATGTGTTCGGTGAGCTCGGTTTTGGAGATCATTTTTTCGGGGTTGTGCATGAAATGCGCGATAACTTTGTATTCCAATGCCGTCAGGCTAACGGCTTCGCCATGCCAAAGAACGGTAGAGGTACGGGTATCTAAACTTAGATTGCCCAGTTGCAACGTCGGGGAGGCGCTGCCTGAAGCGCGTCTAAGGTGTGCTCGCAAACGTGCGGTGAGTTCGAGCATTTCGAAAGGCTTGGTGAGGTAATCATCTGCGCCAGCGTTTAGCCCTTCAACGCGTTGTGACAAGGTATCGCGCGCACTGAGAATAATCACGGGCGTGTTGATGTTCTCGTCACGAATGCTTTTAAGCACGGTTAAACCGTCTATTTTGGGCAAGCCGAGATCGAGCACGATGGCATCCCACGGCTCAGACGTTGCGCGATAGAGGGCATCAATGCCGTCTTGAGAAAGCTCAGGCATCCAATCATTTTTTTCTAGCGTTTCGAGTATTTGTTCACCCAAACGTGGCTCGTCTTCTACCACTAAAATTTTCATTCTTTCACTCTCACGAATTCCTGTTTTCTATCCTGCCTGAACACGGGAGTAAAGTACGTCCCATTGCTGAAAAGCGACTTAAATCAATACGTACTGGATATTGCTCATAACAAAAGTATGGTCGAGAGAATGTGAAAAGAAGGTCGAAAGTCGAAGAAAAATCCAACGATCTGAGTGGTATATAACACTGATTTCTCCACGAACAACTTTTGATGCACCTGCTTCTTTGAACATACGACCATAATTCAATGCGCGTTAAACATCGGAATGTGTTGAGACCAACAAGGACGAACAATGAAGAAATGGTTAGTTATCTTATTCGCATGTTTTGTTTTGGCGGGCTGTTCAGCGCCTAAATTCACCGTAATGCCTATTGCGACGGACATACCGCAAGACAAGGTGACGATTGTGGAACACAAGCGCACACGCGCCGTTTTTCTCGATAACATGCTGGATTGGTGCAGAGATTCAGGA
The DNA here is from genome assembly GCF_004120195.1 of Enterovibrio baiacu. Classification (GTDB taxonomy): domain Bacteria; phylum Pseudomonadota; class Gammaproteobacteria; order Enterobacterales; family Vibrionaceae; genus Enterovibrio; species Enterovibrio baiacui. The sequence goes on from NZ_SCHN01000016.1 coordinate 107,340, forward strand.
AAAGACTGCAAGGTTGTGCGTCAAGCAATTGGCCAAGATGATGCGCCTTTAACCTTGAATTACATCTCTCGCTGGAGCTGGGATTTACGGACTTATATCGCAGACGCAAAAATCACAGCTTTCAAGCAGAACGAAAAAGTGGGAGAGGTGACCTTTGTTGCGCCTTATAGCGCGAACCTTGATAAGTTTGGCAATGACAACAAGCGCATTCAAACCATGATGGCGTTGCTCTTTGGCGAAATGACGGAAAAAGAAGCACACCGCAAAATTTCCGACGGTGAAATGTAGTGAGATTAAACGCAGAAAAAAGCCCGCGAAGGCGGGCTTTATAATAGAAATTAGGAGGTTACTTCGCTGCGCAAAAACCTTTAACTGCCATGTTCAGCTTTAATACTTCAGCCTTTCCGGTTTCTTCATCCGCTAACTCTACGCCAGCACCACCGACAAATGCCCCCATTTTTATATATTGCTCAACGAAGTACAGTTTCCCTTGTTCTGTATCGATCAGAAGATCATTAGGAGAGAATTCTGATTCCGTGGAAATTTTCGTTCCTTGGCCTGCAAGTACCTCGTGGTAGAAGAACACGCCCGGCGCAGTCTCACCAACACATTCGTCATTGATAAAGACATCTTTTTTCAGTGCGCCGCCGACTGGAGAATCGATGCGATAAACATAAATACCCGCATTATCAGAAGAGGCGGGCGCTCTGAATTCTTTTGCTGCGTTGGTATCAGCATCAGACACCATGGGGACTGATGCACAGCCAGAAAGACCAAGTGTTGCTATCAAAGCCAAACCGAGTAATTTTTTCATTGTTATTCCTTTAACGAAAAGAGTTGGACGTAGTAACGGCATTGAGTGTCTGTGGAACGCGATACCCCACTCTTGCCTTTAACCATTGCATCACAAACAACAAACAAGTTAACAGGGTGTAGCAACGAGTATTGGAGGTGGGTTTTTATGAGGTTTAAAAAATGCGACCTAATCCTTATAAGTATCTCATTAAAAAGTCCTCTTCCTCTTTGTGAGAGGAAGAGGAAACATAGCGATAACGATTATTCGTGTTCTTTAAACTTCGCCGTGAAATGCCTCAATACTGCTGGCTCATAGGTGAAGGTCAATCCTTTCAGCGATGACGCTTTGTCTTTCAACGCAATCAGGGCGTCGGCGATGTAATCCATGTGGTCGTTGGTGTACACCCGTCGTGGAATGGTGAGTCGCATTAATTCCATCGGTGAGTTTTTTTGTTCACCTGTGGCGGGGTCTCTACCCAGCAGTAAAGAACCAATCTCGACGGCGCGAATGCCCGCTTCCACATAAAGCGCATTCGCAAGCACATGGCCGGGGAATTGATCGCCAGGAAGGTGGGGAAGCATTTTCCCGGCATCGACAAACACCGCGTGTCCGCCCGTAGGGTACTGAATGGGAATGCCGCCTTCTCGCAAACGCTCGCCCAAGTACTCCACCTGACGGATACGGTAGTTGAGGTAGTCTTCATCTGCGCCCTCATACAGACCGCGGGCGAGGGCTTCCATGTCTCTGCCTGCCATGCCGCCATAGGTGACGAACCCTTCCATCGGCACACAGCGAGTTTGTACCGCTTGGAACAACTCCTCGTGATCACGCACACAGCATAAGCCGCCGATGTTCACGAGAGGGTCTTTCTTTGCGGACATGGTGAGCATGTCGCCGTACGAATACATTTCGCGAATGATCTCGGTGATCGTGGCGTTTTCATAGCCCGCTTCACGCTGTTTGATGAACCATGCGTTCTCGCAATAGCGCGCGGAATCAATCACCACGGGGATGTCGGCTTCCTTGGCTATCTCATATACCGCGCGCATGTTTGCCATGGATACCGGCTGACCACCTGAACTGTTACACGTCACTGTCGTGATGATCGCCGCGATGTTTTCTGCTCCATAGTGCGTAATGTTTTCGCGCAGTTTGTCGAGGTCGAAGTTGCCTTTCCAATCGTCATACGTGTTGGTGTCGAAGGCTTTCTCGGTTAACACGTTAACGGGAATGCCGCCGTTCAGTTCAACGTGACCTGCCGTGGTGTCAAAGTGGTAATTCGAGATGAACACCGGATCGGTGCCGCCGCGTACTTGGCGCATGCGCTCGATTAAGCAGGGAAACAAAATCTGCTCAGCACCGCGACCTTGGTGTGTTGGTACAGTGAGCTTGTAACCAAAGAAATGCTCAACCGCATCGCAGAGGTGGTAATAGTTTCGGCTACCGGCGTAAGACTCATCCCCCATCATCATGCCCGCCCATTGATTGTCGCTCATGGCACCTGTACCTGAATCGGTCAGCAAATCAATGTAGACATCTTCGCTGCGCAGCAAGAAAGGGTTCAATCCCGCCTCTCGCAGCGCGTTTGCACGGTATTCCGGCGTGGTCATTTTGATGGGTTCAACCATCTTGATGCGGAAAGGTTCTGGTAATCGTTTCATGGTTTTGATCCTATTTTTCGCGCAATGCCACGTCCTTGGCTGCTCCTCGTTTCGTGTAGAGCAGATCTGAGCGCGTGTGGCATTGGGCGTGTCGATCACAAGAGAAGGCTTTTACGGCGACTCGTTTGTTTCAACAGAAAACGAAAAGATCGCGAAAGAAAGCGCTGAATGCCCTGTGAACGAGAAAATTAAAAATGTGAAGGTGACGCGAAGGCGTCAAACAGGATCAAACGCGAGGGAAATCGTAGGCGAGTTGGATGTCATTGTTGTACCAGTGTGACAGCAAAGCGCTGTCAGAATGATCGCTGCACAGGTTGCAGTAATACATCAGCACTATCCTCCTTGTCGTTGGTAAACATGTACTTAGGTACACAAATTTGCGCAGGCACATTGGTTTTAACCCATGTGGTCTGCATAAATTACGGCTCCATACCATTTAACCTAGTTGAATTTTCTTTTTTATGAAACAGGGAGTGTTAAAACGAAAGTATGAGTTTCTCTCTGGTTTCAATTCCGAGACACGTTGCTACGTGCTTTCGTGCATATATTGATCGTGGGTTCAGTTGTGATTCTAGCCAAGAGGAGAACCTGCCTTATGTTACCAGACCAATTTGAGATGAAGGTGGATAATCAAGTGTTTAAAACGATGTGCGTAGTCGATGCATCAAATGCTTCATGGAAAAGCCAGAAACAACCTCTTTCATTCTTTGAAGATGTTCGCACGCGAATTTCTAGCAACGCACACATGGATGATGCGTTCAAATCTTCGTTGACTGATCGCCTTACCGCTTTATCTCAATCTTCGTTAAATATACTCGTCGTTGGGTCGAAAGGCGTGGGGAAAACGTCTACGTTAACGCAGCTATTTGGTCAACACGATTGGGATCATGAGGCGATTCAGTCGTCATCTCAGCTTGTTCGTCATGAATTGAATCAATTGACCTGCTGGGAAGGTTTACTGCCGAGTGAGAGTGATAAGCCAGAGCAAACGGATTGTGAAATCAGTGCACTCCTTTCTGAAACCACGGCAAAAGGGTTGCCGTTGGTCGATTTAGTCCTGGTGGTATTGGACGCAAGCAGCGCCAATATTGATAACGCCTATTTGGATATTCAAAGAACCTTAATCGCTAAGTTGGGCGAACATGCCGAGCAGCGTTTGGTTGTGCTGATGAATAAAGCGGATAAGGTCGCGCAAACTATCCGCGGTGAGGACGTTGAAGAGATGATGCCGCTCGATGCGGAAGTGTGGCTAGACTGCACGTCAGCGGCGATTCGGTTTCACCTGCATGAGAACGCGGGCATCCACATTACGCCTGTACCTTATAGCGCAGTGGCGGTGCAAAAAGGCGAAGCGGTACGTTCTTATAACCTGATTAAATTGATGACGCGATTGATGGTCGCGCTTCCGCAAGAAAAACGCTTGATGCTGTTGAATCAGCCGTTGTCACAAGGTGATGAAACATGGCGTTACCACGATGAAAGAAAGATTTACATGCAATCAATCGAAAACCTGTGTTTCGACGCGTTGCATAAAGGGGCGCGAGATGGCGATCGTTTTGGTGGCCAACTCGGTGCATTTTTAGGTCGACATGGTCGCGCGCTTGGTGACATTGTGAGTGATGGATTGAGAAAACAATTCGGCACGAGTGTGTAACTGATCCTGAATGAAGGCGAGCAGACCGTTGCTCGCACTTCCTAGCCATAGAGGATAATCCTATGGAAAATAACAGCGCTTTTTCACGCCAACTTTCTCGCTATATCAGCCAATCTCCCATTCTTGATGAGTGGAAGAAATCGAGCCTTCAACTACGCCTTCATCAACTCAATGACCAACCGTTAAACATCCTGTTTGCTGGACCATCGGGTGTGGGCAAAAGTGCCACCATCAAAGCGCTTTTTGCGACCGAAGAGTTTGAAACATCAGGGACGGAGGATGAAGATGCGATCGTGCGTTTCTCATCTGGTGAGTTAGTGCTTTGGGATTTCCCCGGTTACCGAACAGAAGACACCCAGTCGGCCATGCAACTTGCGGCGACGTTGAGTGAATACGATGAAGCGGGAAAACCTCTCATTGATTTAGTGGTCGTGGTGTTGGATGCCGCGCAGCAAAACCTGAATGATGGGTATCAGTTGATCAATAAAGTGATTGCCCCCGCGCTTGGCGAATCGGCAGAACAGCGCATGCTGGTGATGCTGAATAAAGTGGATTCTGCACACCACAGCTTTGAGTGGGCTTACGTGGATGAATCTCGTTCGCATGAGGTCGAAATTTGGCCAGAGAGCACAGCGTCGTTGCTGCGCCATTGCTTGTTGCGAGATGCAGAGCTTGAGATCACGCCAGTCTCTTATGCGGCAGAATTCTCACGCAAAGGCGATACCATGCGCCCTTATAACTTGCTCAAAGTGATGAATGAGGTTGTGGGGCGACTGCCTGACGAGAAACGTTTAACGCTGTTTAATGTGCCGCTGAACCAGCGTGCCTTGAATTGGTGTGACAGCGATAATCGACGTAATTACCTCGCCCAGCTTGAAAACAATTTGTTTGATCTGGTGTATCAAGATGCAAAAGACGGTGCGCGATTTGGCGGTTTACTTGGCGCGCATAAAGGCAAGCAAGGTCGTGAACTTGGATATTTGCTCAGACGGCAGCTTCATGCGTCATTGAAGATTGGCTAATTCTATTCGTGATGAGATAGAAGCGAGATACGAGATACGAGATACGAGACACGAGAAAAGAGATACGAGAAAAGAGATACGAGAAAAGAGAAAAGAGATACAAGAAAAGAGAATAAAGCTAAGTGACGCGATAGATCGTATCTGTGTACTCAAGGGTAAAAGAAAACAAAAGGGGCTGTTTAGCCCCTTTTTCATTCGTGTTTGGTCAGTGCGTGAACGCTAGTCCCATTTGAAATCGTCAATACGTTCATCGGCGATATAGAACAACAAATCATTCGGCTTGATGTCTGAATCAAGCGCCGGATTTAGCATCACTTCGCTGTCGCGACGTAACCCGATCAAGGTGGCGTCATAGTCCGTTTTCATGCGAAGGAACAGTGCATTTACCGTCGTGTGCTGTGCATTGGCAGGGTACTCAACCGCGTATTGCGTCATGCCTTTGCGCGTGTTCAAAAGCTCATGGTGAAGCTCTGAAGAACCCGGATCGACGGCCGCTTTCGCCATCATTTCTACCGACACAGAAGGCACACATTCGGCATTTGGGCAGTGAGATTTCAGCAAATTACTCAACACTTCATCTTGGAAGTAAGCAAGAATGTGCACATCAGGGTTCTTGCTGGCGCAAAAGAGTGCCGCAGAGAACGTAATGTCATCTTCTGGGTTATCGATGATGATGCAATCGGCATCTTTCACACCCGCGCGCGCCATGCTGGCTTCGTCTGTAAAACTTGTGGTGCGCACAAACTCTATTTCTTTTGGCAGCGGGTTTTCCATTTCAGGGCGCACACAAAGTACGATAGGGCGGCCGTCTTTTTCTTCATGAAGCAACATGTCAATGAGATGCAGCGTACGATGCTCATTCCAACCCAAAATCAAAATGTGTCCTGACACGTCAACACTCCTTTTACCTAATAAACCGCGACGCCAATAATTGATTGCAACCCCTGCTAATCGACCCACTGCGATAGCAAAAATACCGAGACCAATAGGGATCACAAACAGTGCGACCACCCATTTTCCCGCTACCGTGGTAGGGGACATATCGCCATACCCGACCGTTGAGGCGGTGACGAACAAATAATAAATAAAATCCACGAAAGGTGTGGTGAGTGCTTTTTCGCCCGCAAGCGTCAGCATTACCCAACTCAGTACCGCATAGGCGAGTACCGCCATGGCAACATGTTTGCCACTCAATCGCTGAAACTGCGAGGTTATCCACCTGCGCACCATGTACCACTTTAACATTGACGCACTCCACTTCCTTTTGCGGAGACGGTAGTTCGATTTCTCTTGTCGTGAGGGATATAGCTCCACTTCGATGTCTCGATGCCTGTCACGAAAGCTCCGTTTTGCGATGGTTGAATGGGACAACTATACCAGTTGCGGACTCGGCCAATTTTCTCAAAGTTGCTGAATGTGAATAAGTTCTCATCCTCTTTCATGGCGAATTATAGCATTTGCCAGTACAGTCATTGACAGCACGAGGCATGGAGGTAAAGCGCATGAGTGACAATAAATACCTAGACGAATATTCTGACGCGGGCTTCTGGAGCAAGGTGAAAGGCTTTGCACAAAAGGCTGGGTACGACGTGCTTGAAAAGGCGTTGAAGCTTTATTATTCAGCGACGGATGACGACACGCCAAAGTGGGCGAAAACTACCATCTTTGCTTCTTTGGGTTATTTCATCACGCCGATTGATGCGATCCCTGATCTCACGCCTGTCGTTGGGTTTTCTGATGATTTAGGCGTGCTGGTCGCCGCCGCTGCCGCCGTAGTGATGCATGTGAAATCTGAGCACACTGACAAGGCTAATGAAAAGCTGGTTCAGTGGTTTAATAAAGACAGCGATGTCGAAAAAACAGATGAATGATCATGTTTAAGGAGAGTCACCATGTCTCACGTTACGGGGGTATCCCTTAGCGATGCCTTTTCCAAGACCCTAGATGCGTGTTGGAGGAAATAGTCCGTCCTTGCGTGATTTATCGCTGTCACGCGGCTGCGTGAATGCGTAGAATGCCAGCCCTGCGTTTCCCAGACCAAGCTGCAACTGGATTTCAACATGGTAAAGCCAAGTAAAAATAGCCCTCAACAGAAGAAAGGTTTGCACCCACGTAACCCGCATCGTGCCCGTTATGATTTTCCTGCCCTAATGAAAAGCACCCCTGCGTTGGTGCCGTTTGTGAAGAAAAATCCATTCGGTGACTTGTCTGTTGATTTCTCCAACCCAGATGCAGTGAAAACGCTGAACAAAGCATTGCTGCATCATTTTTATCAGGTTGAGTTTTGGGACATTCCAAAAGGCTACTTGTGCCCACCGATCCCAGGGCGCGCGGATTACCTGCACTACCTTGCGGATCTGCTTGCAGACACTGCCGATGGTGAAATCCCTCGCGGCAAAAAGGTGAAAGGGCTGGATATCGGCATGGGCGCAAACTGCGTTTACCCTATGGTGGGACACCGTGTGTACGGCTGGCAATTTGTTGGCGCAGACATCGATCCGGTTTCGGTGAAAAGTGCGACCTTGCTGGTGGGGGCAAACCCATCCTTGAAAGGCGGTATTCAGTGCCGTTTACAAAAAGACGCGGACAACATTTTTGCTGGCATGATCAACGCCAATGAGCGTTTCGACTTCACCATGTGTAATCCGCCATTCCATGCCTCAATGGAAGACGCGACGAAAGGATCTGAGCGCAAAGTGCGCAACCTTGCTGCAAATGCGAAGAAAAAAGGGTCCGACAAATTCAACGTTCAATCGTTCGGAAAAAAAGCGGGTAACGCGCCACATCAGAAAGCCAAACCTGAACTGAATTTTGGCGGTCAAAACGCAGAGTTGTGGTGTCCAGGCGGAGAAGCGGCGTTTATCAAACGAATGATCGAACAAAGCGCCACGTTCAAAACACAGTGCTTATGGTTCACCACCATGGTATCGAAAAAAGAAAACCTGCCCGCGATTAACCAAGCGTTAAAAGCCGTCAAAGCGAAGGACATTCACACAATTGAAATGGCACAGGGCCAGAAAATCACCCGCGTGGTTGCCTGGACCTTCTTGAATAAAGAAGCCCGTGATGAATGGTGTGGTGCGTGGAAAGGGTAAATACAGAATCTTAACGCAATAAAAATGCAGGCATGTCCTGCATTTTTATTGCCTGACATTTAAAGAATGAATGTATTTCAATTTTATTATTTGTGCTGAATGAAAAAAGTCGATGATGCACTGGATCATGCATCTCTAATGCGCAGAGAGATTATGGTTTATTTCAGGTTCATCACCAATGGCTAATTTATATCATTGTTACGTATAAAGATTGTAAACGGAATATGGGTGATTTAGTATGCTGTCAACCTTTATTTAGGGCTGTATTTATTCACTTGATGAAATAGAGTTTTCAGTATTTATGTCAATGAATGCATAAGATCTCTGTATCAATAAGTTGGCTTATATTATAAAAAATGGATGAGAAATGACAAAATTCACGGAATTTAAAGTTGTGCATATTGTTGAAGGTGGTTGCGGAACACTTTTATTGGGTGCGAGTGGTCTACCAATTCAAAAAATGGAAGCAGATCTTAATAAATATGCTCAGGATGGATGGCAGGTTGTTTTCCAGATCGTTGAGCAAAAAAGATTTATGCTATTTTGGAAGCGAGAAGCTGTGATCGTGACCTTAGGTCGCTAACATTGTTAAAGTTTATCTCTTTAACATTGATCCATCGCTACCAAGCGAGCGGTGGATCAAAAAAGCTGCTCAACATTGAATGCAACTTCGTCCCTACCTGCTCTGAATACACGAAGCAGTGCATCATGAAATATGGCGCGGTGAAAGGGTGGAGACTTGGCCTGTCGAGAATCAAGCGCTGCAACAAACCTGACCTAGTAGAAAAAATCCATGATGAGGTGCCGTAGTGAAGCTTTTAGAGCCTTTGGCTGAGTTAGAACAGCGTGAAGAAATGCTGCGACAGCGCGTTAATGCGTTATCAGTAGAAAAGAAAAAAACGTTCTACGCGGCTCAAGGGGAGAACCTTAAAGACCCTGATACCTATGCCTCGTTGAACTGGCTCTTTATCGGCGGTTTTCACCACATCTACCTAGGAAAATACACAATATTCTTTATCGAATTCTCGATTCTTGTTTTCAGCATCATCGGGCTGTTTGCGGGTGTGCATGCCGTTGTTTATTTGCTAATCGCATTGGTGTTGTATGAATTGCCACAGCTGTTTTTCTCTCAAAAAATCGCAAGGCAGCACAATTACGACATGTCAGTGAAATTATTCAATGAACTATGTCCAAATCAAAGGCTGAAATAGTATTGTGGCTGGGCGAAGCCCCCTGAGCTTAACGCCTTTATGAATTCAAAAAACGGCCGCTATCGGCCGTTTTTTCGTGGTATTTAAAGCTAAGGTTTTGGGTGTCAGCCTGCGCCAAGACAGAAAAAGAAGCGGGCGTTGTTCTAGAGTGAGTAGATACATTAGCAAGATTACAACGTAAACTGCAGCCAACTGTTCAAGTATAAAGCCGCCATGCAAACTGACTCCCATACATTGATAGATATCCCATTTAACTTTCGCCATACCTGTTGGTTTTGTGGTGAGCCTGCTTCTCGAGAGCTGAACTTTCCACGTCGTGCTAACAAGAACGTAGAACATGCGCTGTTGGCGATCCCCGCATGCAAAGAGTGTGAGGCAATCTCATACCCTCGTGACATCAAATCCATTTGGCAATTACGCGCCCATATCAAACAAAAGCTGATGACCAAATACACCAAACACCTCGCTGTTGGTGAAAACTGGACGAAGGAAGAGCTAGAAGACAGTGAGTTTTCAGGCTCGATATTGGGTGGATTCGGTGAAAGTGCGTGGCAGATGTATGAAATCGCCAAGCAGCGAATCGCTTACGAAGGCTGGCCGCTGATCGTCGATGGTTTGCCATTTTATGCTATCGATGACACGAGCAGTTTTGAATTTGATGGCACGCACTACGCCTCGCTTGCTGCGTGTATCGAATTCTTTGTCAACGCGAGTGATGTGGACAGAGATCTGCTGACGCAAGTGGTGGACATTGTCACACCAGCACGCTTCGGTTACGCCCTGAAAATCGCCAAGCTGAATAAACGCATTTCCCCGTCAAGGCGCACGCAAATCATTGATGACATCGCCGTTCAGGAAGTAGAAGACCGCGAAGCCGAGCGCGAACGGTTGGCAATGAACGCCCAAGATCATGCCATTGTCGATGTCTCCGTATCAGGCGCTACTGCACCCACGTTCGCCATTCAATGGGCGATGGATAGAGGCGCACACACGCTATCAGCACTTTGCCTACTAGAAGATGACTACTTTGATGACTTCCAGTACCTCGGCGGCGCAGGTGCTTTCGCATCCTACAACGGCTTACAGTTGTATTTAGCAGCCAGAGAAGATGCTGCATGGGCGGAAGAGAATGATCCTAATAAGGATATGTGGTGAGTCTGATACAGCCGTTTTTATCACTTCCCTTTTACTTTTTTCTTCAAAGTTGAAGGGCGTGAATTGCATCTCGTCGTAAGCATTGCTAAGGCACCTTAAGACACGTCTAATGCGCTGTTTTTTGAGATATGTGACTCTACCGATTTACATTACTCCTAAGTCCAAATAAACAAAACAAAATATTTTAATCTCGGATTTTGATGTGTGATTAAAAACCATCGCTTCTTATTTATAGCGTGGGTGGTGAACCTGATATAACCGTCGATGGAATAAAATATACCCATATAGATGCATATCTATTCATAGGGAAGTTTGACTTACAGAGACGGAGTTCGTGATGACAGAAGTGATGCTTAAAGACGCGTTTTTGTCGCGTGTTGCTAAAAATAACCCCAACCAGCCTGAGTACCTTCAGGCGGTGACAGAAGTAATAACCTCCATATGGCCCTTCGTTGAAAAGAACCCTAAATACATTGAAGCGGGGATCCTTGAGCGTTTGGTTGAGCCGGAACGTTTAATTCAATTTCGCGTGAGTTGGGTCGACGATAACGGCAAAGTGAACGTTAACCGAGCGTTTCGTGTTCAACATAACTCTGCGATTGGTCCATACAAAGGAGGGATGCGTTTTCATCCTTCGGTCAATTCTTCAGTACTCAAGTTTTTGGCCTTTGAGCAGACGTTTAAAAACGCGTTAACAACCTTACCAATGGGCGGTGGTAAAGGGGGCAGTGATTTTGATCCGAAAGGCAGAAGTGACAACGAGATCATGCGTTTTTGTCAGGCGCTGATGCTTGAACTGCACCGTCATTTAGGCGCTGATACGGACGTTCCTGCGGGCGATATCGGCGTGGGAGCGCGAGAAGTGGGCTTCATGACGGGCATGATGAAGAAGCTGTCTAACAGTGCCGAATGCGTATTTACCGGAAAAGGTTTGTCTTTTGGTGGCAGCTTGATCCGCCCAGAAGCCACAGGCTATGGCCTGCTTTACTTTGTTGAAGCGATGTTGAAGGAAAAAAGACAAACATTGGTTGGGAAGCGTGTAGGTGTGTCGGGATCGGGGAACGTTGCACAATTTGCCATTGAGAAAGCGATGGAAATGGGCGGCAAAGTGATCACTGCATCCGATTCATGTGGCACCGTTTATGACCCTGAAGGCTTTACGCCCGAAAAGCTTTCAATTCTGATGGACATTAAAAATGTAAAACGTGGTCGCGTTGCAGATTACGCACTTAAAATGGGGCTGACTTACGCTGAGGGCGCGAAGCCTTGGCAATACGAAATGGATATCGCGCTGCCCTGTGCAACGCAGAATGAACTCACGGTTAATGACGCTGAAATGTTGGCTGGAAACGGCGTTCAGCTGGTTGCCGAGGGCGCGAACATGCCAAGTACGGCTGATGCTGTTGCTGTGTTCAACAATGTCGGTATTCTCTATGCGCCTGGCAAAGCAGCCAACGCAGGCGGTGTAGCAACCTCAGGTCTAGAAATGAGCCAAAACGCGCTTCGTTTGGGTTGGAGTCGTGAGGAAGTTGATCAGCGCTTGCAAGACATCATGCGTCGAATTCACGATACCTGCGTGGAATATGGCCGTGATGAGTCAGGAAAGGTGAACTACGAACTCGGTGCGAACATCGCTGGGTTTGTGAAGGTGGCGGATGCGATGTTGGCACAAGGTGTGTGTTAAGTCTTATCTGCATGGCATTGGAGCAGCCCCTTCTATAAGGAAGGTTTGATTATTACTTAAGCTTGGATGCCTTCTGTGAGTTAAACGAAAAAACGGCCCATCAGGGCCGTTTTACGTTGTGTGAAACGCAGTTCAATTAGGTGAAATCGAACAAGTCTTCATTCAGGGTATCCGCCGAGATGTTCTCGAGCGTGATGGTTGCTGCACCATCGTTAACGGATATCACAGTGTCTGCACCACTTTGTGTGAATGAAAGCAGGGCGTAGTCATTCGCGAGTGAACTATCGATTTCAATGGTGTCTTGGCGTGCATTAAAATCAGTGATGATGTCTTTACCTGATTCGCTGTCAAAGTAGAAGATATCGTCATTCTTGCCGCCGGTTAGTGTGTCATTTCCTGTGCCGCCAGTGAGGAAATCATTTCCGTTTCCGCCGAGCAAGGTATCGTTGCCTTCACCGCCATTCAGCATATCATCGCCTTGGTTACCTTCCAGCAAATCGTCGCCGTCTTCCCCGTAAAGTGCATCGTTGTTGGTTGCGCCTTCAAGGCTGTCAGTGTCGTAGTTGAAGAACAGCTCTACACTTGCGGTTGCGCCGTCGGCATCGACCAAGAAGTAGCTGCCGTCTTCCGTTTGAACAATCACAGGTGGTGTTTGATCATTCTGAATACCTGTGACATTCAGTTGGAATACGAAGGTGCCATCTTCACCAATGGTATACAGATCAACACCTGCCGTGGCATTTGGCATCACGAATACGGGTTCACCATCCACGTAGCCAGCGGAGGACATGTAAGCACCCGCGCCATCAACCGTGTCGGTCAGTGTCATTGAACCATCAGCTCCCAATTCAAAGAGTGACGCCTGATCGCTGCCATTGCTTGATGCAATCACATAGGTTGTTCCGTCCGCTTTTTCATAGAAGTTTGCCGAGTTCCCGCCGCCTGCTTTAACAGATTGAGAATCCACCAAAGTGAGGTTGCCTGTGGCACTGCTGACGGCATAGGTGTTCACACTATCATTGCCACTAGAGACGACGAAGGTGCCGCTGTCAGTGGTGACAATGTCGATGCCTGAAACGACATCACCGGCTGCGATGGACGTGCCTGTTTCTGCGATTTTTCCTGTCTCGGGATCATAGGTCAGGATGTCGATGCGGTCGTTCTGTGCGCGCGTGGCGTAGATGTACTCTGTGCCATCGTTCGCTTCATAGGCGACGTTTTCGCGAACGATACCGCCACGTAGGCCGGTTTGCGAACCGCCAAAGTAGGAAAGTCCGCCATTCAATGACAACTGACCGTCTTCGGAGATATGCCAAGTGGTGATGGAGCCGCTGTTTTGCGAGGTGACAAACAGGGTTTCTTGTCCATCAATGTTAGACACATTGGATTGGGTTAAACCGTTACCCATTGCACCGACAGATAAGCCAGCATCTGCAAATTGAGACGTGATGTCGCCGCCCGATGTTGAGGTCACCGTACCCGTGCTGTTGTTGTAACTGATGCGGTCGGTTTCGGTGAGTGTTCCATCATTTTCAACGCGTGAGATGATGGTTGTGCCGCTGTAACCGAAGCTGGTAGAAATTACGTATGGCACACCGTCAACGTCGACCGTTGTGGTGTTCCAGCTTGAGTTAGTGCCGTTCGTGACGGCGTTGTTGCTCGCACCGAGCAACAGGTTTGATGACGTGCCATCGTCGCCCACAAGGTGGTCGTTGCCATCACCGCCATGAAGCTCGTCGTTATCTGCGCCGCCTTTCAGTAAGTCGTCACCGTTTCCGCCATCAAGGTAGTCATCGCCTTCTTCGCCGAACAACCTATCATTAAACGCATTGCCGTGGACGAAGCCCGTTGCGAGTTCGACAGTGGACGCATTGCCGTCTCCATCGACCAAGAAGTATTTGCCGTTTTCGGTTTGAACGATGACAGGAGGCGTTTGATCGTTTTCCATGTCAGTAATGGTGGAGCGCAGAACCAGCGTGCCGTCTTCGGCGATGGTGTAGAGATCAACACCTTCTGTCGCATTTGGCATGACGAATACAGGTTCGCCTTCCACGTAACCCGCAGAAGACATGTACGCACCGCCGCCATCAACGGTGTCGGTCAAAGTGAGAGAGCCGTTAGCGCCTACTTCAAACAGGGATGCTTGGTCGCTGCCGTTGCTTGATGAAATGGCGTAGGTCGTGCCGTCTGCGGTTTGGTAGAAGTTTACAGAGTTGCCGCCGCCTGCTTTGACGGATTCTGTATCAACCAGTGAAAGGTTGCCCGTTGCGGAATCCACGGCGTAAATGTTGACGCTGTCATTTGCGCTGGAAGCAAGGTAAGTGCCGCTGTCCGTGGTGATGATATCAATGCCAGACACCCAATCGCCCGCCGCAACAGATGTCCCTGTCTCTGCGATTTTGCCTGTTGCTGGGTCGTAGGTCAGAATATCGATGCGGTCATTTTGTGAACGGGTCGCGTAAATGTATTCCGAGCCGTCGTCGGCTTCGAAAACCACGTTCTCTCGCACGATGCCGCCACGCAGCCATGTTTGAGAGCCGCCGAAGGCTGATAAGCCGCCGTCCAATGATAATTGACCGTCTTCAGAGATGTGCCATGTCGTGATCGAGCCGCTGTTTTGAGAGGTTAAAAACAGGGTAGGTTGGCCATCAACCACTGACATGTTCGATTGTGTGAGGCCATTACCAAGTGCACCCACAGACAAGCCTGCATCGGTAATTTGTGACGTGATGTCACCACCAGACGTGGACGTGACCACGCCTGTGCTGTTGTTGTAGCTGATGCGATCTGTTTCAGTCAGTGTGCCGTCAGTTTCTACACGCGAAATGATGGTAGTGCCGCTGTAACCAAAGCTGGTTGATACCACGTAAGGGACGCTATCAATGGTAATTGTTGTGGTATTCCAGGCGTTATTGGCTTCACCTTCTGTCGCTGGGCCTGCGGCTTCAATGCGCACAACGCCATCTTCGCCACTGTTGCCTGAACCTGCATTTGGATCGGTTCCATCATCGCCAATCAGGCGATCATTACCCGCGCCACCAAACAAGGTGTCGTTATCATAACCACCATCTAATTGGTCGTTGCCGTTGCCACCGCGCAGTGTATCGTCGCCCTTGTCGCCGTAGAGCACATCATTGCCTTCTTGCCCCCAAAGGGAATCATTGTCATCGCCACCATGCATGGTGTCGCCGCCGTCGCCGCCCCAAAGCACATCGTTGCCTTGGTCGCCATTCACGGTATCGTCGCCGTCGTCACCGAAGATGACGTCGTTACCTTCGCCGCCATTCGCGACATCATCATCATCGCCAGCGCGGATTTTGTCGTCGCCAGTGCCGCCGTATAGGGTATCGCTGCCTTCGTTACCGAAAAGGCGATCTGCGCCGCTGCCACCTGAGATGGTGTCATCACCTAGGCCGCCTTCTACAAGGTCGTCGCCATCATCACCAAATAGGTTGTCGTTATCGAAACCGCCGCGAACCCAATCGTTGCCGGCATCGCCATGTACCTCATCTGTTCCGTCGCCGCCGATCACCGTATCGTCGCCGTCACCGCCGTAGATGAAATCCGTATCGCCATCGCCTTGAATGTAATCATTCCCGTCGTGGCCATAAATGGTGTCTACGCCTGTCGTTCCTCGAAGTCTATCGTCACCGTTTGTCCCATTGATGATGTTTGACATTCCTTTATCCCTCTGTTGATTAATGCGCGTCTTGTTGTGGTTATAAAATGAGCGCTTGGTTGAGTGGCATTACTATAAATGTGGATATTTGGACTTTGAAATAAAGGGCATCTCTCACTTAAGACATACTGATCATTTATAAGGCGAGAAGAGAGGAAAAGAGGGAAAAAGCATGAGTTGGCATTTGGGCTAAATGAATATTACTGAATGTTTAAGCGTTATCTAGCATCGTTTTAAACATTAGTGATCTCTTAACTATATATAATATAGAGAGTTACCAGAAAAATCTTTCGTGGGATGATATCTCGAAATTGTTGAGTTTATGCGACTTGCTCCAACATGATGAAAAAAGCATGAAGTTACTGTTTTGTTGTGGATTGGAATGGGTATCACTGCTTGAAAGTTTCCTCTAATACACATAAATGGCACCGACGTAGGCAAAATTGCAAGGTGTTTAAAAAATGAGATCTAAGAATTCACAACGTTCTTACACCCGGTGGATCAGTTGGCGGTAGACTGCTTCATCAATTTTCTCGTCTTTTGAAAGTGAAAGGTTCTGCGGTTTATGGTTTTTCAGAAAAAATATGGATTGATGTGCGCTGTATTGCTTTGCATGTTTTTGTCTTTTTCTGCGCTTGTTTCAATGCGCTTTTCGTTTGTTGGTGAAGTGAATGACGCAGTGGGTGCAGCGTTTTCTTTGCTGTCGTGGTCTGCGGGTCCTAAAGGGTTCTTGTTTACCACTGCGTTGCTTTGTGCCATTCCCTTTTTCTTAAAATGGCCTCGTCAGCGGGTGTTAGTGTGTTTGTCGTGCTTTGTGTTTGTGCTCGGCGCGAGTTTCGTCACCAAAACCGTGTTGAAATCGGTCACACAAGAACCTCGTCCTTACACGCATGTATTGGAGGATCTAGATGCGGTAGATTCTGCGAACGCTTTCTATTTGATGTCGTCAGCAGAACGCGTGAATACGATTGAAGCGGTGAAGGGATCGGTGAGCGACTGGCGGTTGCCGCATTGGGAAAAAGAAACCAATTATTCGTTCCCTTCTGGGCACACGATTTTCGCAGCGTGTGCGGCCATTTTTTGGGGCGCGATTTTGCTGTCTGAAGGCTATCGTTTGTGCGCGGTGATATTGACAATGTGGGCAGGTCTTGTGGGCATGAGTCGGCTTTGGCTCGGCATGCATTGGCCTGTGGATCTTTTCGGTTCTCTCGTCTTCGCTACGGCGATCTGCTTCCTTGTTCCCGTTGTTGAAATTGCCATTTTCCGGCGAGGTCGGATACAAAATAACCAAGGGTGATGTAAGGGGGGAATGAAAAGGGCGTGCGCCCTTTTTTTACGCCTGCGCGTTAGATTTTTAAACCGTGGGTGTTTGCTCAACTTTACGTGCATTCGCCCTGACAAAAATGTTGTCTTTTTTCAGGTTTAGAAGTAAATAGTAACTACCTTCATTCTCTTGGTTCTCGCGTGGAAAAACTGCCCAAAAAGCTGCCATTTATCATGGTATTGCTTACTGTGTTATTTTGCAGTTACGCCCTTGGTGTGATTGGGTTAAGTCATGCTAAAAATGTAATAAATAAGGCTGTCAGCCAAGAATCCGAACCAGACACCAAGATCGACACATTAGCCCCGCGCATTGCGTCACCTCGTATACTCATTTCTGCGTCAGACCCGCTAGATAAAGATCCACTTTCTTGGCCAGTGTTGTTTGCCTCTTTTGCAAGCTTGCTGGCGTTGGGATGCATCTTGTATGGGTTTCCAAGAACACACCTTTTTATCGACACCGATCGCTTAGCGGGTTGGCAAGACGCCAACCTGCAATATCGATTTATTCACTCCCGCTAGAAGCCAAACGTCGCGCGACACATTGACGCCTCTTTTTTCAGTGATCACGCCTAACGTGGCGTAACACGTCGTGTAGAACAATAAAAACCAATGACTCCGTAACACGCATTTCTAGCACCTTGGTATTTTGGAGAAACCATGTTTGAAGCAATCCAAGAGGTTTTGGTCGCCATTTGGCACCAAGACTTCAATGCACTACTCACACCGGGCAGTGCAACCCTCATTTACATTCTTGTAGCGATTCTTATCAGCCTCGAGAGCGGCTTTCTCCCTGCGGCCCCTTTGCCATGTGACAGTATCGTCGTGCTTGTTGGCACCCTGTCTGCAGTGGGCGTGCTTGATCCTTTCCTTGCGTTCCCGATGCTGATCATTGCGGCATCCATGGGCAGTTGGTTAGCATTTTCACAAGGTCGATGGCTAAACAGATTGCCTCTGGTGCAGTCTTGGTTGGCGAAAGTGCCTGAAAAGCAAATGCGGACAGTCGACGCGCTTTTATGCCGTCATGGTCTGGTGGCGTTGTTTATCGCGCGCTTTGTACCGGGTGTTCGTTCTGTGCTGCCGATGATGATGGGGATGCGTGTTCATGAAGCACCGCGTTTTCATTACTTTGCGTGGTTGAGCGCCACCATGTGGGTGTTCTTGCTGTCGGGATTGGGTTACCTATTACCGTCATTGCCGGAGCCGATCAGCCGCTTAGTGACAATGGGGCTGATGGCAGCACCTGTGATCACCTTGTGTATTGCGATTTTGACGGCGATAACGTGGCGCATTCGTAAGGCGCTGCAAGGAAATCTAAAACCTTCTGCATAACATTGCTTTTGTGCGCGCTGACGTTAGTATTGCGCGCTTTCTTTAACTGAGTGAGATAGAGAGTTCCGTGTTCAGCTATCGCTTGCGGATAGATTATCCGCTGTTTTTTGCGATTTGTGCCTTAATTGCCTTCGGATCGCTAAGTGTGTGGAGTGCAAGTGGCTATAGCTTGCCCATCCTAGAACGCCATTTGGCACGCGCCGCGTTGGCCATTTTAGCGCTGATTGGTTTATCGGCTATTCCTGCAAGAAGCTATAAAGATTTTGCCCCCAAGCTTTTCATTATTGCTGTGGTGTTGTTGGTTGGCGTTATCGTTGCCGGAGACACGGTAAATGGCGCAAAACGTTGGTTGGCGCTTGGCCCTATCCGTTTTCAACCTTCTGAACTGATCAAAGTGGCGATGCCAATGATGGTGGCATGGCTCATTGTCAAAGACCCTGGGCGACCGGGGCTTCAGAAAATCGCCATGTGCGCCTTGGTCACCGCGCTACCTGCGGGTTTGATTGTTATCCAACCTGACTTGGACGGCGCAATTTTCACCGTGATGTACGCACTGTTTGTGCTGTATTTGGCGGGCATGAGCTGGAAAATCATCGGATCCGTATTGGCAACCGTGGCGGCGGCTGTACCAGTGATGTGGTTTTTCTTTATGAAAGACTACCAAAAAATGCGTGTTACCCAGTTTTTGAACCCTGAATCAGACCCTCTCGGGTCGGGCTATCAAATCATCCAATCTTTGATTGCGATTGGCTCTGGTGGCTTTAAAGGCAAAGGGTTCATGAGTGCAACCCAAGGGCAATTGGGCTTCATTCCTGAAAGCCACACTGACTTCATTTTCTCGACGTTTGCGGAAGAATGGGGTTATTTGGGTAGTGCGACCGTTATTTTGTTGTACTTGTTTATTTCAGGTCGAACCCTGTGGCTCGCGAGCCAAAGCCCATCGGCGTTTTCTCGTCTTGTGAGTGGTGCTCTGGCAATGAGTTTCTTCTTGTATGCCTTTATCAATCTCGGCATGGTGAGCGGGTTGCTTCCTGTGATGGGTAGTCCGTTGCCATTTATTAGCTACGGCGGCACGGCCATGATCACGCAGGGGGCCTGTTTTGGTATCATCATGGCGCTATGTTGTGGGGCACAACAAGCGGAAGCAACGTGGTCCCAACGCAGTTTTGCTCGCTAGTGGTTAGTGCGTTGAATACACCCTAACCGCATAGCAGAAATCAAAAAGGCAGGTTTAATCACCTGCCTTTTTTTGTCCGCTTTTCACTGAACGTTGTTTTACTTAACCCTGAATAAGGCTATGCAAAACACCAGCGAATCGATGTTATTTAATGGTTACGCTTTGGATAACGATAGGATCCATTGGCACGTCATCGTGGCCAGCAACGCGTGTGGTCATCGCGTTACCAATGTTGTTTACCACATCCATGCCCATGGTCACTTTACCGAATACCGCATAGCCCCAACCCTGGTTGGTCGTTGCTGTGTGGTCGAGGAAATGGTTGTCTTCCAAGTTAATGAAGAACTGCGCGGTCGCTGAATGCGGGGCATCAGTACGCGCCATCGCGATAGAGCCCGTCACGTTCTTCAAACCACGGTTTGCTTCGTTCACAATGGCTTCGCGGGTAGGTTTTTCTTTCATTTTCGCGGTGAAACCGCCGCCTTGGATCATGAAACCTTTGATCACACGGTGGAAAATCGTGTTGTCGTAGAAACCATCTTCGCAGTATTTCAGGAAGTTTTTAGACGTGACTGGCGCTTTGTCCATGTCGAGTTCGATTTCAATGTCGCCGAAGTTGGTAGAGAAAATAATCATAGGTCGTGACCGATAAGGGTTGAATCAAAGGGGCGCAGTATACGCAAAGCAAACGTACTCGCAAAGCCAAGATGTGGGCTAAGACGCGTCGTTCATGGCGTTTCCTGTGCTCGACATTCACGCCACCCACACGCGTAATCAATGGCTTGGTTTAGGGGCCTCTTCACCAATTCCTTTATCGCCAAGCGCGACATCGTCGAGATCTGCATCGATACCGTCATGCAATGCTTCCTCTTCGGCTTCATCCATTTCCCCTTGGTGCAATTTGTGTTGATCCGCAATGAAGGTGTACATCACAGGCAGCACGAACAAGGTGAACAAGGTGCCCACGGCAAGGCCTGCCACGATCACTAACCCGATGTTGTAGCGCGATGCGGCACCGGCCCCTGTCGCGAACAGTAAGGGGATCAAACCAGCAATCATGGCTGACGTGGTCATTAAAATTGGACGAAGACGCACGGTAGCCGCTTCAATGATCGCGGCTTGTTTGGATGCGCCTTTTAAGATTTGCTCTTCTTTGGCGACTTCACACATCAGAATGCCGTGTTTGGTGATAAGCCCTACGAGGGTAATCAAACCGACCTGTGAATAGATGTTCATCGAGGTTTCACCTGAGATGTGCGTCCACCCCAAAGCAATCAGCGCACCACTGATGGCGAGCGGCACAGTGAACATGATTACCAGTGGGTCTCGAACGCTTTCAAACTGGCTGGCGAGCACCAAGAAGATGATGGCCAATGCCAGCGCGAAGGTTTGATACAAGGAGCTGCCTTCTTCTACGAATTGACGCGCTTCGCCCATAAAGGAGTAGGTGTAACCCTGCGGTAAGTCAGTGACCGCTAACCCCTCAAGGAAGGCGATGGTGTCGCCCATGGCGACATTGGGGGCGGGCACGGCCTCAATCGAAATGGAATTCATTTGGTTGTAGTGTGGCAGCGACTTGGCTTGTCCATCGACAGTGAAACTGACCAAGCTGGAGAGAGGAATGGCGGAGCCATCTTGTGCCGTCACGTAGAATTTATTGATGCTGTGCGGATTAGCGCGGTTAACCCGATCAAGCTGCGGGATCACCTCATAAGAGCGGCCATCAATGTTCACGCGATTGATGTAGCCGCCACTCATCATGGTACCTAAGGTTGCGCCAATCTCTTGCATGGTGACGCCATATGCCCCCGCAGCATTTCGATCAATGTGCAAACGCACCAAGCCGGAATCATATTTTAAGTTGACGTCGGAATAGACGAAAAGCGGACTGGCTTTCACTTTTTCTAGGATATTGTTGCCAATGCTGAACAAGGTTTCGAAATCAGCGGGGCTGGTGATCACGAACTGAACCGGTAAGCCGCCAGATGCGCCGGGCAGTGAAGGCATTTGGTAAGCCGTTGCATTGATCCCTGGAATATCTTTTGCCGCCTTATTGATGTTGGCGGAGATCTCTTTTTGGCTTAACGCTCTGTCACTCCAAGGAATCAAAGGGCCAATCGCGATGCCTTGGCTGCTGGTCGGCACGCCGACAAGGGCAAGCGATGCTTCTGCCTGTGGTTGATCCGCAATGATTTTCGCAATCAATTTCATGTTCGCTTGAATGTAATCGTTGTTTGATGTGGAAGGCGTGCTGCCAATGACCACGACGACGCCCTGGTCTTCATCAGGCGCAAGCTGCGAAGGCACAAAAGTAAACAACATGGGGAGTGCTATAAGCACAGCAATCGCAAAGGCCACCACAACGCGTTTGTGTTCCATGATGGCATGAAGGCCGTGCTGATAGCGCTGGGTTAATCCACCTAAGACACGTTCAACCGTGGCTTCAAAACGGCTCGGTTGGGTGTGCGGCTTGAGCATTTTGGAACACATCATGGGCGACAAAGTGAGCGCCACGAAGCCTGAGATAAACACAGCGCCAGCGAGGGTGAGCGCGAATTCTTTGAACAATGCGCCTGTGACGCCCCCCATCAGGGCAATGGGTGCGTAAACCGCGGCAAGGGTAATGGTCATGGATATGATGGGAACGGCGATTTCGCGGGTCGCTTCAAGCGTTGCTTTAAAGGGTTTTGTGCCCATCTTGATGTGTCGGTCGACGTTTTCTACCACCACGATGGCATCGTCCACCACAAGCCCGATGGCCAACACCATGGCGAGCAACGTCATCAAATTGAGCGTAAAGCCAAAGGCTTGCATGACGACAGCAACGCCAATGAGTGACAAAGGAATGGTAACAATAGGAATGACCACGGCGCGGAACGAACCCAAGAACAGCAAGATCACCACAATCACGATCAGTGCTGCTTCGCCGATGGTTTTCACGACTTCGTCGATTGAGTCTGTGATCGCCAGCGTGGAGTCATAAAGGACGCTGGCCTTCATGGTGGACGGCAGGTTTTTCTGGATGGAGGTGAATAAACCACTGATACCCGCTGCGACGTCCAACGGGTTGGCCGTTGGCGTGGCGTTAATGCCAATAATGACGGCTTCTCGCCCGTTGGCTAACGCGCGGAAACTGTCGTTACTTTTGCTCATGTTGACTTCGGCCACATCACTGAGCAGTACAACTTGGCCTTTCTGACTTTTGATGATGAGGTTGCGTAGCCCCTCTACCGTGTCGACTTGGCTGTCTATCGTGCTGTTTAGCACGGTGAAGTAGCTGCTGAATTGGCCGACGGCGGATTGGTAGTTATTTTGCTGCAAAATGCCGACAAGATCGGAGGTGGAAAGATCGTACTGGCCGAGTTTTTCTGGATCCGGCCATATTCGCAACGCGAACGGTGCACCGCCCATCATGGAAATATTGGACACACCGTTAATGGTAGAAAGTTGAGGGTTCACCACCCGTTCTAGGTAGTCGGCGATTTGGCTGGAGTTGAGGTCTTCGCTGAAAAACGATAAATACATAATCGACGTTGTGGAACCTGTCGATGAGGTGACTGATGGGTCGTAGGCCTCTTGTGGCAATTGGTTTGTGACGGAGTTGATTTGGGACAGTACATTCGCGAGCGCTTCATCTGGATTGGTGTTCAGCATCATGTTCAACACGATACTCGAACTGCCAAGTTCGCTGGCTGAGGTCATGAAATCGAGGTTGTCCACTTGCGATAAGGCTTGTTCTAACGGTTGGGTGATAAAGCCTTCCACCAATTCAGCATCAGCCCCCGGATACGCGGTGCCCACGGTGATAACGGTGTTTGTCATTTCAGGGTATTGGCGCACTTGCAGATCTTTTAAGGCATTCAAGCCGAGCAAAAGCAGCAAAATACTGAGGGATGCCGCCATCACGGGGCGGTAGATAAAAATGTCCGTAAATTTCATCGTCTGACTCCTTACAACTGCGGCATGGAATCAGGAACAGAAATGGGGTTGGGCACGATCTTCACTTTGGTGTTGTTGCCCAAGTTCAAAATGCCTGTGGTGACGACGTCTTCATCAAATTTCAGTGCCCCCGACACCAAGGCATCGTTGCCACTGCGTGCAATCACGTCAACCGTGATTTGTCTGACCCGAGTTTCATCCTCTTTCTTTTCCGCGACATACACAGAGTTGCCGTATAAGGCGAAGACGATGGCGGTTTGAGGAACGACAAATTGCTTGTCCAAATCAGCGAGCGCAACGGCGACATCAGCAAACATGCCGCCGCGTAGTGATCTGTCTTCGTTGGGGAGTTCAGCTTGAATGGCGACTAGCCCGGTTTGGGCGTTGACCACGGGTTCGATGGCGTTGATTTTCCCTTCATAAGTGCGGTCGGGGTAGGCTTCCACGGTCAGTGAAATAGGCTGACCAATACTGACTTTACCGAGTTCAGATTGCGGAACACTGAATCGTACTCGCATGACAGACAAATCTTCGAGGCGAACAATGTCAGTGCCGGCCGAGGCATATTGGCCGAGATTGACGTTGCGAATACCGAGCAAGCCATTAAACGGGGCTTTGATTTCCCGAAGGGCGATAGTGGCTTGCAAGCTTTCAATGCTCGCAAGTAGCGTTTCGTACTTTGACTGCGCCGCTTCAACGCTTTGTTCTGATACTGAGCGCTCTTTGTAGAGCTTGACGAGGCGGTTGTAGTCGTCACGTACTGACGGCAATTGCACTTGTTGCGCTTTTAAATCTGCGGCTTGTACAGACGCGTCAAGGTTGACCAATACGGTGCCTTTTTCCACTGATTGACCGTTTTCAAAGTTAATGCCCGTGACGATACCAGCAACTTCGTTGGAAATATCGACCCCTTGGTTTGGCTCTATAAAACCGATGGCATTGATACTTTGTGGCCACACCGTTGGTGTGAGCGTTTCGACTGTCACCGGATAAACGGGTTCTGGCAAGTTGGCGAGGGTGTTTTCAATCTTATTGTTCACGAAAAGGTTAAAGCCAATAACGGTGCCAAATGCGAGCACGACGATCACCAACATTCCTAAGACCCATTTGTTCATGCGTGACTCTCCATGCTCGATGTTGTGCGAGGAGAGAAGGGAAGGT
This sequence comes from Enterovibrio baiacu, assembly GCF_004120195.1. GTDB lineage: Bacteria > Pseudomonadota > Gammaproteobacteria > Enterobacterales > Vibrionaceae > Enterovibrio > Enterovibrio baiacui. The sequence continues at coordinate 132,226 of NZ_SCHN01000016.1, forward strand.
GTGGATGTGCACCTGTAAAATAGGGTGATTGAATGCCCATTTTTATTGCCTCTCCTGTGCGGTACGAAAAGTATAAGCAACCTGTCACTCAGGGGTGTTTCCTTCTTGGGACGAATGAAACGGGAAATGTGCACGCTATGAGGGCAATCTTTGGACGGTTAAAAATGAACAATAAATCAGACAGTTGAAAGGGTTGAATAAATCAGGGTGATGATGAAATGCAGATGTGGGTGTTCAACATGGTCAATGAAAGCGCGAAAAAGGAGGTATTGCACCTCCTTTATTTTCGAATTGAGCGTTTAAAAACGATCTTGCTGTTTAGCTTGACGCGTTTCAGTAAACAGCCACGAATTCCGTCGTGGCGAGGTGTTTACAGCGCGTCTTTTACCTTCGCGGCAACGTCAGCAGGCACCCATTGGCTCCAAAGCTGTGGGTAGGATTCAAGGAACTCTAGCGCGGCGATTTCGCCATCCGCTTGGTTTTCTTCCATCCATGCCATCATCGCGCTCATGTCTGCATTCGGGTACGCACGATTTGCGATGTATGCATAAGCCTCAGGCGATTCCGTTGCGAACGATTCGGTGGTGATGGTGTTTACCGCAGACGGTGGGTAAGCCGTCACTTTTGGCGACTCACAGCCTTCTTGTGTAATACACGCTTCATAGTGCGCCGGATCGGCTTCAACACCGAAATCGACTTTCACCATGTCGTAGCGACCAAGTACAGGGGTCGGTGACCAGTAGTAACCAAACCAAGGTTTCTCTCGGTCATACGCACGGGCAATTGAACCTGCCAGCGCTGCGCCTGAACCTGGGTCGACCAACTCAAACCCTGCTTCTTCAAGATTAAGTGCATTAAACAGGTGCCCTGCAGTGATTTGGCACGTCCAACCTGATGGGCAAGTCATAAAGCCTGATTTGCTATCATCTTCTGGGTGAGGGAAGAGCTTAGCATTCGCTTTCACACCTTCGATTGTCGCCAGCTCAGGGTGTTTGTCGACCATGTATTTCGGCACCCAAAACCCTTCTTCACCGCCTTCAGCAAACGCTTTACCGGCAAAACGGAGTTTCTTCTCGTTCACGCCTTTTTCGAGCATTTCTTTGTGTGAGTTGCTCCAGAATTCCGGCGCAATGTCTGGCTCGCCTTTTTCTGTCATGGAGATCCCCGTTGGCATGGTGTCGCCCGGCACGAGTTCGGCGTCACAGCCGTAGCCGTTCTCAAGGATAAACTTATCCACGTTTGCCATGAGCGTGGCGGAATTCCAGTTCATGTCTGCAATGGTGACATTGCCACATTCATCAGCGGAAGCGAAAGGAGAGAGAGCTAGCAGCGCAAGCGGAAGATAGCGTTTTTGCATGTAAAAATCTCCGGCAGTCGACGATGTTCGTCTTGTTATTTTATTGGGTGTATTCAGGGTATTCCCATCGGTGAAAAGACGATAACAAAGTGTGTAAACGAAGCGTGTGAATTTAGTCGTAATCGTGATGTTTGTTAGATTTTGCTAATTCAAAGTTAAAAATGAGTGTTTCATGATTGGGAGCCTGATGAATTGATCAGTCTCTCATTGGGGGGGTATGCACTTTGATCAATGTTAACACCGTGTTATAGGCTCTATGTTGGTTAGACGTGTAAAGGATGATAGTCACCATGCAAGACGCAGGGAACGGACAAGGAAATACCCGCGGAATCCATCAAGAACAGACAAGCGACAGTGGTTCTCCTTTTGTGCGTTTCGACAATGTTCAAAAGAGCTATGACGGCAGAAGTTTAGTCGTCAAAGGGTTTGACCTTGATATTCAACAAGGTGAGTTCATTACTCTGCTTGGCCCATCTGGTTCGGGTAAATCGACTGTTCTGATGATGATGGCGGGTTTCGAACAGCCTACTCATGGAGAAATTTACCTAAACAACCAACCCATTAAGACGCTGCCTCCGCACAAACGCGGCATTGGGTTGGTATTCCAAAACTACGCCCTGTTTCCCCACATGACGGTGGAAGAAAACCTCGCCTTTCCCTTGCAAGTACGCAATCTCTCCAAATCTGACATCGAGAAGAAAGTGAAGCGCGCGCTTGATATGGTGCGCCTGTCTGATTTTGGGCATCGTCGCCCCGCGCACCTTTCGGGTGGTCAGCAACAGCGTGTTGCCGTGGCGCGAGCGTTGGTGTTTGAGCCTGAATTGGTATTGATGGATGAACCACTTGGCGCGTTGGACAAGAACCTGCGTGAAGAGATGCAATACGAAATCAAACACATCCAGCAAGATCTTGGCGTGACCATGATCTACGTGACTCATGATCAATCTGAAGCGCTAACCATGTCTGACCGCATTGCCGTGTTTAACGATGGTGTGGTGCAACAATTGGCGACACCAGAAGAGCTGTATGAACGTCCTGTAAACGCGTTCGTTGCGCAATTTATTGGCGAGAACAATCGCTTGAAAGGCGATGTCATTGAGCTAAACGATGTGCAGTGCCGCGTGAAAGTGCCTAATGGCGACATCATTACGGCCAAACCTGTTGCGGTAGACAGCATGGGTTCACAATCAACCTTGTCGCTTCGCCCAGAACGTATCGTCATCAACCCTGAAGATGGCGCATTGGCGAATGTCTTTGACGCCAAAGTCGAAGAGGTGATTTACCTCGGCGACCACCTACGCACCCGCGTGAATGTGTGCGAAAACAGCGAATTTATTATCAAAACCCCCAATGCCGATGGTCACCCAAATTTACGCCGTGGAGAAATGATCCGCGTCGGTTGGGCAGAAGAAGATTGCCGCGCATTGGATGCCTCTTAGCATGACGCCTTCTTGTTCAAATTGGCGTATTTGCCCAGTTTGAACGTGACGTAAAAACGTAAAACACACGGAAAACGAGGACTGAAAGACGGGCACTCAGGAACGCAGTTTTTTGCATGGCATGAAAGCAGGTTATTGATGCCATCCAAAAGTGGATTCCTACACCTGTCTAGACGTAAACAAGCGATAGACTTGAGGAAGAAAACAATGAAAAAACTCGCGTTGCAAGTTGCAATCCTGGCAGGACTAACGGGTGCTGCATCCGCGTCTTTTGCAGAAGAGTCGTTAAATATTGTGTCTTGGGGCGGTGCGTATACTGCCAGCCAAACCAAGGCATACCATGAACCATGGACGGCAAAAACGGGTCAGAAGGTTGTCAATATTGATAAATCTCAGAACGGCCTTTCTGGCCTGCGTGCGCAAGTGGAAGCAGGCAATGTTAGCTGGGATTTGGTAGACATTCTGCCATCTGATGCCATTGTTGCGTGTGATGAAGGCTTGGCTGAGCCACTTGATCACGATGTATTGCTTGCCGCTTCGCCAGATGGCATGCCAGCGACAAAAGACTTCCTTGCTGGCTCTTTGAGCGAGTGTTTTGTTCCTTCGATCGTTTACTCGAACATTGTTGCCTTCAACACTGAAATGTTTAAGGGCAAACAGCCGAACTCTATCAATGACGTATTTGACCTGAAGAAATTCCCAGGCAAGCGTTCGCTTCAGAAAAAACCTATCAACAACCTTGAGTGGGCATTGATTGCAGACGGCGTTCCTGCAGGCGAAGTCTACGATGTGCTCAGCACAGAAGAAGGCGTTCAACGTGCCTTTAAGAAACTCGACACCATTAAAGATTCTGTCATTTGGTGGGAAGAGGGTGCTCAGCCGCCACAGCTTCTTGCAGATAAAGAAGTGGCCTTTGCCTCTGCGTACAACGGCCGTATCTTTAACGCGGCGGTGAATGAGAAGCAGCCGTTTGACATCATTTGGGACGGCCAAGTGTTTGAGCTAGACGGTTGGGTTGTGCCAAAAGGGAAACTCGACAAAGTGAAAGATTACCTGCGCTTTGCGACGGACTCTCAGCGTCTGGCTGATCAAGCGAAATACATTTCGTATGGCCCAGCACGAAACTCTTCTGCAGCGATGGTAACAACGCACGCTGACACGGGCATCGACATGAAACCGCACATGCCAACCTTTGGGCCTAACTTCAGCACAGCGATTCCAAAAGATGATGAATTCTGGGCTGATAATGGTGATGAACTAGCACAACGCTTTAATGCGTGGTTAGTACAGTAACGTAACAACAAGTCGGCGGATGACGGACGGTTATCCGCCGATTTTTTGTGAACCAGAGGTTGGAGAGAGCACGTGCAGGGAAGTAAAACACAAGAATTGACAACGGCAGATGGCGTTTCACTTCGCGTTAGCCAAGAACGATCAATTCGACGCAACAAAATCAAAGCGTTTTTATTGGTAGCGCCGCTGCTGATATTTCTGCTGGTGGCGTTCGTTTTACCCATTGTCGACATGCTAAAACGCAGTGTCGAAAACCCCGAAGTGCTCACTTACCTTCCCACCACGACTGTCGCGCTACAAGAATGGAATGACGACGAACTGCCTGATGAAACTGTGTTTGCTGCGTTGGCTGTGGATTTAAAGGCTGGGGCAGAAGCGCGAACTATAGGGAAAGTGGCGTCACGACTCAACTACGAAAAATCGGGTATGCGTTCTCTGATCATGAAATCAGCACGTAAATCCAAGCGTTTTAAAGAAGGGCCATACAAAGAACAGTTGCTGAAAGCCGATAAACGCTGGGGCGATGTCGGTGTATGGAAGCTGATTCAGCGCGAATCTAGTCCGTATACGTTCTCGTATTACCTGAATGCGGTTGACCATAAATACGCTGATAATGGCGATATCGTGGCGCAGCCCGAACATCTACAAATCTACAATTCTCTCTTCTTCCGAACGATTTACATGAGTATCGCGATAACCTTCTTGTGTTTGTTGTTGGGATACCCGATTGCTTATTTGTTAGCAAACTTGCCGCTTCGTCAGGCCAACTTGCTGATGATTTTGGTGCTGTTACCCTTCTGGACGTCGCTGCTGGTGCGCACCGCGACATGGATTGCGATTCTTCAGCAACAAGGTGTATTGAACGATCTTATGGTCGGGGCGGGTATTCTCTCCGATGAAGACCGGATCCAGATGATCTACAATCAGACTGGCACCTTGATTGCGATGACTCACATATTGTTGCCGTTCATGATATTGCCGCTTTATTCCGTCATGAAAACCATATCCCCGAGTTACGTGCGCGCTGCGCGTTCGATGGGGGCGACGCCGTTTACAGCGTTTAGACGCGTCTATTTCCCTCAAACACTGCCTGGTATTGGTGCGGGCTCAATTCTGGTGTTTATTCTCGCGATTGGTTACTACATCACCCCCGCTTTGGTGGGTGGACAAACCGGTACCTTTATCACCAACTTTATTGCGTATCACATGCAAACCTCGCTGAACTGGGGCTTGGCAGCCGCCATTGCGTCGATTCTTCTGATCATCGTTATCGGATTGTATTGGCTTTATAACCGCCTGATTGGCGTCGATAACGTGAAATTAGGGTAGGAAATAACATGGCTATTCCAGAGTGCGCCACCACGAGTGAAAAGGTTTGGTATGTTGCGTTTCGTATCATCTGTGCAGGGATATTTTTGTTCCTCATTGGCCCCTTGCTGGTCATTATCCCGCTAAGTTTTAACGCTGAACCCTATTTTACGTTCACACCAGAAATGCTGAGTTTTCGTCCTGAAGGCTTTTCTTTGCGTTGGTATGACGATTTCTTTAGCTCAGAATCTTGGCAGACTGCGATCAAAAACAGCTTGATTGTCGCCATTGCCTCAACGATTCTCGCGACCGTGCTCGGCACCGTTGCAGCACTGGGGTTGTCCAGCCGCTATATGCCCTACAAAGATGCCATCATGGCGATCCTGATTTCGCCAATGATAGTGCCTTTGATCATTTCTGCGGCTGCGATGTTCTTTTTCTTTTCTCGATTCCAATTGACGCACACTTACATTGGCGTTGTGCTTGCTCACACAGCGCTGGGTATTCCCTTTGTTGTTATCACGGTGACCGCAACCTTGAGCGGCTTTGATCACTCGCTGACTCGCGCTGCTGCAAGTTTGGGAGCGAACCCGGTTTACACCTTTTTTCGGGTGGTTTTGCCGCTCGTTACGCCCGGCGTGATTTCGGGTGCGTTGTTTGCGTTTATTACGTCGTTTGATGAAGTGGTTGTGGTGCTGTTTATTGCAGGGCCTGAACAAACCACCTTGCCAATTCAGATGTGGTCGGGGATACGTGAAGAAATCAGCCCCACCATTTTGGCTGCGGCGACGTTGCTGGTGGTGTTATCGATTGCTTTGCTGACGACGTTAGAGTTCTTACGTCGGCGCGGCGCGCGTCTTCGCGGTATTGAAGAGTAGATGCTGAAGCGTAGATATTGAAGAGTAGTTGCTGGATTTAACGGGGCTGAGGATGTTCGTCTTCGTTTTATGCAGCTTTGTGAAAGGCTGGCTTGCCAACGACCCATTCCCCCAAATAAGGTCATTGGCAAACCAAGCACAAATCGCAGATTATTTTCTCGCTTCTCGCTTCTCGCTTCTCGCTTCTCGCTTCTCGCTTCTCGCTTCTATAATCTCGTATCTCGTATCTCGTATCTCGTATCTCGTATCTCGCTAGCGCGTTATCTCTTTCCAGCTCGGTACGCCTTTGCGCTTTGCAGAGAGCTTGTACCAACTTGCCATCAATAAACCGAAGACGATGCCTGTAAACAGTGACGCGTTAAAAGCGTAAATCACAGAGACGCCTAAACTGCGCCACTGCATAAACCACATGATCACACCCCAAATCGTGCCAAACCATGCAATCCCGAAAAGCACGTTAACGGCAAATGCACAAAATTGCGGTGGCGGAACGTTAATGCCAACGCGACGCGCTAAACGGTAGATGATTGGGCTGATAGAAGAAGGTAGAAAGCCTTTTTCGAGCAGTACTTGGTGTGCGTGGTCTAATTGTTGTTCAAATTTCATGTTGACTGACTGTGTTCAATTGATTGCATGCACTTTAACGCATTGAAATTCGGAAGGTAGGGGCAGTTTAGCGTTCGGTGAGCTTGCTCTCACTCGTTGATCCAAGATGGGTGATTCGTGAGACAAACGTAGAAGTTATTGCGGTTTTTAGCGTGATTTTTGAACATGCGCGAGGGGTGGGTATATCAAGGTCTATGTTCCACTTCATCGGTGATTGAGAAGACTTATAGGAATGAGTTCGATAGTCTCAAGCCTCGTCACTTGTCTTTGGAGTATCACGCGACCATGAAAATGGATTATCAGAAGCGTTTATTACCCGTCATTCGTTTTTTGGAGGCAAACTTCAATGAACCGCTCAATCTGGTTGAAGTGGCAGCGCTTGCTAACCTATCTCCCTATCATTTTCATCGAATGTTCAAAGCGGTGCAGCAAGAAACCTTGGCCGATTTTATACGTCGCTTGCGGTTAGAAGCTGCAGCGGAAGAATTATTCAAGACGAAGCCTCCCGTGTTGAACGTCGCCCTCGATTATGGCTTTTCGTCCTCTCAGAGCCTTGCAAAAGCATTTAAGCAGCACTTTGGTGTTACCCCGACGGCGTTTAGAGATTGCGAAGACTGGCAAATGTTCGGTGAGCTTTCACGAAGTAGCAAGATTGGACACACATTGCGCAAGATTGGAAACGCAGGCGGAGACACAGACCCCTATATTGGCTCCACGACATCAACGAGGAGTGAATTTATGGAAACACAACATTTTGAACCTGCCAAACTGGCTTACATCCGTGTCACGGGACCTTATGGTGAAAGCTATGAGCCTGCCGCGGGTAAGCTTTATCAATGGGCAGGGCCGAAAGGGTTGGCTGAAGCGACCTGCATCTTTATTTATCACGATAACCCTGAAATTACGCCAGCGGAGAAATGTCGAACCGATATTTGTTTGATGGTGCCAGAAGACACGAGTGTGCATGGGGATGTTGAACTGCAAGACTTTGCTGGTGGCAGCTATGGTGTGATGCGCAAAATCATGACCGATTTTTCGCAGTATTCTGGGGCGTGGGACGAAATCATGACAGACATGATCAACTCAGGACTAGAGCCGGACAATCGACCTTGTTTCGAGTTGTATCATGCTTACGATCAAGAAGCTCATATTGCGGATGTGAGCTTTTGCACGCCAATCAAGGTTTAACGTCCGTGCTATCTTGTTGACAAAAGCGGCAGTGCTGTCTCAGTGCTGCTGTTTTGCTTTTTGTACTCCTTTCATTATTTCCTTCACATTCACCGACGGTTAAATCCTGCGTTTAGACCTCTGATGAAGGGGCATGCCGGAAATACTGCGCATATAATTCGCAAAGTAATCCGATAGACGCTACAGCGCCGTATAGATTCCTATTTGATGCATTGATGCATTGATGCAAGCGCCACTGCGCGTCAGTGTGATTTGAGCGTAAAACAGGTGGTATGACGAAAAGGCACTATGGCTGATATTTCTGAGACCTCTTCATTCAATGCTGATCACTTCAACAACTTGGTGATTGGCGTAGCTGCTAACGTGGGCAAGCATGATGCCTGTATGCATCATCATGCTAAGCCACAACTGTTGTTTGCATCTTCTGGCTGTATGAGCATCATGCTCAATGGTGTTTGGTGCGTGGTGCCACCAGCCAGAGCAGCGTGGATCCCTGCGGGCACTGATCATTGTGCCGAAATGCGAAACGTCGAGGCGTATCGTTCACTCTATTTTCACCGTGATGTCGCGCCAATGTTGCCGTCGGAGATAAAGATCATCTCTGTAAACGGCTTGATGAGGGAGTTGATAGAGCGCATGGCGTATTGGGAGTGGGAAATGCCCATGCAAGCACAAAAAACCGCATTCTCACTGTTCTGTGAGGAACTCAAATCCGCAAAAGAAGAGCAATTTTCTTTGATTTTACCCACAGACCGACGAATCGCACGATGGCTAGAAGGTGTGTTGGAAGGCGAGCACATACCAGCGCCGTTAAATGAAATGGCGCAGGGGATAGGTGCGAGTGCTAAAACCATCAGTCGAATTTTCACTCGGGAAACGGGCATGCCTTATCAATCATGGCGACAGCAATGGCGGTTACAGGCATCTGTTGAGCGTCTCTCTCAGGGTGACAGCGTATCAGACGTCGCAAGTGGGCTGCACTTCTCCAGTGACAGCGCTTTTATCAGTTTTTTCCGTAAAATGACCGGAAGCACACCTGGGAGATACGTGTAATTCCCATTGCGCTTTGTATTGTCACTCTTCCTTGCTTTCCTCTTGTTACCAGCCGTTGATTAAAATTTACACTGTAATTTCCCTGTCAGTTTAATGTTGAAAGATTGTAATGAGAGTCATTCTCATCTAATCTTTGTGATAAGGCAGCGCGTGGAGCATCATCATGGTTCAAGGAAATATCGTTACTCATTCTGCGGTAGAGATAACGCCGAAAAAGCGAACAGTTCAGATAGAGATATCCGTTGATAGCTTGGAACGGCTCTTCCTCAACGGGCAACTCTGTGCGGCCGAGTTTAGTTGTCTGGATGTCGATTCTAAGCAAGCTGTCCAAAAGTTATGTTTGAATGCATGTGTTCATCGTCTTCAAAAGGCGCAATAAGCTGCGCTTTATTGCGAAATCAAAGTTAACAAAGTGTTAATTTTTCTTGTTGCTAAATTAATTTTTTAAAATATTTACACCTACGCTTGAAAACGTTTGATTCTATCTCCATATCTTTAAGATTATCTGTTTTCTTTCTTCTTTTGGTATTGATGTTTTCCCTCTCTTTAAAGGAGAAAATAATGCCTTACTTTTCGTTAGCTTATAAATAAATTAAAAATATTTTCCATGAGATACTTGAAAATAGATTAGGTGGACGCCAAATAGAGTGATGTAAGGTTGTGGCGATATTCGTGCGGCCTTTATATTAAAACTCTATTAACCATATCGCTTCATTTGGAGGATATTATGATGAAAACTATCGATTTGACCCCACTGTACCGTAATAGCGTAGGCTTTGATCGCTTTGCGTCTTTGTTGGATAACGCATTTCGTGCAGAAAGCGCTGCAGGCGGTTACCCTCCGTACAACATCGAATCTCTTGAAGAGAACAACTATGCCATCACCCTTGCTGTCGCAGGGTTTACGCAAGATGAGCTAGACATCAATGTTGAACGTGGTGTGCTGACCATTCGTGGTGAGAAAGCAAAAGCCGAAGATAAGCATTACCTTTACCAAGGTATCGCGAACCGTACGTTTGAGCGAAAGTTCAACCTCGCTGATTATATCGAAATTACAGGTGCTGATTTAGAAAATGGCCTATTGACCATTAAACTTCTAAAACGTATTCCAGAAGCAATGAAACCAAGAAGCATTGCAATTAATGGACAACAACGCGTTGCGCCTGAACTTGAAAAATCCGTTGAAGAGAAGAACGCTGAACTTGTGTGATTCTTCCGTTTATCTTGAACGATAGATTACATTTAGTTTTGGGCTAGCGAATCCCCTCAAAATTCCTCTTCTAAACAATGAGAAAGACGCGCACCGTACCCTTTGATCTAATGAATTTCGCCAAAAACCACATTCCACCAAGAGGAATTACCGATGCGCGATATTCAAATTCTACAAGATACATTAACTAATCAGTGTCCCACTATTCATAAAAAACGGCTTCATTCTCTGCTACTTGCGACTCAATCCTCACTCGATGGCGCTGATCTAACACTCACAAAACTTGGTCGCTCGCTCGACGTTAGGACGACCGCTAAACATGCCATCAAGCGTGTCGACCGA
>NZ_SCHN01000017.1 GCF_004120195.1 Enterovibrio baiacu
GATTGGTGTAGCTCCCATGACAAAAGAAAGTGGACGCTACAAAGGAAAACGCGTCATCCAAGGAGGACGCGCTCAAGTGCGGACAGTTCTTTACATGGCAATGATGTCTGCGATGCAATGTAACCCTACTTTTAAAGCAACCTACACGCGTTTAGTCAACGCTGGAAAACCCAAAAAAGTCGCCATCATTGCCTGTGTGAGAAAGATGGTTGTTATCTTAAATTCTATGCTCAGAGACGGCAGCATGTGGGATGAAAACAGTGCTAAGAATTAATCATTGACGCCATAGTCGTTTGTTAATGGCAATCGGTGAACCCGAGATGATTGATACGGCGTTAGACCCACGTTTAAGTCGCCTCTTTTCAAACCGAGTCATCTCACGCTACAAAACCTTCGAAGATTTTTATGGCATGGAAGAAGCCATAGAACAAATCGTTTCCTACTTAAAACACGCTGCCCAAGGCCTGGAAGAACGTAAGCAGATCTTGTATCTCCTTGGCCCTGTTGGTGGTGGTAAATCCTCACTGGCTGAAAAACTGAAAAGCCTGATGCAGAAAGTGCCTGTGTACATTCTGACAGCCAACGGTGAACGCAGCCCGGTAAACGACCATCCTTTCTGTTTATTCGATGTTGTTGAAGACGGCGCTTTGCTTGAAAGCGAGTACGGTATTTCACAACGTTACGTTCGTTCTATCATGTCGCCTTGGGCAGCTAAACGCCTGCACGAATTCGGCGGTGATATCAGTAAATTCCGCGTGGTGAAAGTACGCCCTTCAATCTTAGACCAAGTTGCAGTGGCCAAAACCGAACCGGGCGATGAGAACAACCAAGACATTTCGTCCTTGGTCGGCAAAGTCGACATTCGACAACTCGAGCACTTTGCGCAAGATGACCCAGATGCCTACAGCTACTCCGGCGCGCTGTGTAAAGCCAACCAAGGCTTGATGGAATTCGTCGAAATGTTCAAAGCACCGATCAAAGTGCTTCACCCATTACTGACAGCCACGCAAGAAGGTAACTACAACGGTACAGAAGGCCTGTCAGCATTGCCCTTTGACGGCATGATTCTGGCTCACTCAAACGAATCCGAGTGGCAGACATTCCGTAACAACAAGAACAACGAAGCCTTCCTCGACCGTGTTTATATTGTGAAAGTGCCATACTGCTTGCGCGTATCGGAAGAGATGAAGATTTACGACAAGCTATTAGAGAGCAGTGAGCTCTCATCCGCACCATGCTCGCCAAGCACGCTCGATATTCTTGCGCGCTTCAGTGTCCTTTCTCGTCTGAAAGAGCCTGAGAACTCAAGCATCTTCTCGAAAATGCGTGTGTACGACGGTGAAACCTTGAAAGACACGGATCCAAAAGCCAAGTCTTACCAAGAATACCGTGACTACGCGGGCGTCGATGAAGGCATGAACGGTCTTTCTACGCGCTTCGCCTTTAAGATCCTGTCACGCGTGTTCAACTTTGACCATTCAGAAGTCGCGGCTAACCCTGTGCACCTGTTCTATGTGCTCGAGCAGCAAATCGAACGTGAACAATTCCCGCAAGAAGTGGCAGAGAAGTACCTTGAGAACCTCAAAGGCTACTTGATTCCCAAATACGTTGAGTTCATCGGTAAAGAAATTCAGACCGCTTACCTAGAGTCTTATTCTGAATATGGTCAGAACATCTTTGACCGCTACGTGACTTACGCAGACTTCTGGATCCAAGACCAAGAGTACCGCGATCCGGATACCGGCCAATTGTTCGACCGCTCTGCATTGAACAGCGAGCTGGAAAAAATCGAGAAGCCTGCGGGGATCAGTAATCCTAAAGACTTCCGAAATGAAATTGTTAACTTCGTGCTTCGTGCTCGCGCTAACAATGAAGGCAAGAACCCGGTTTGGACCAGCTACGAAAAACTTCGTACTGTGATTGAGAAGAAAATGTTCTCGAACACAGAAGAGCTGCTGCCTGTCATTTCCTTCAATGCCAAAACGTCGACCGAAGAGCAGAAGAAACACGACGACTTTGTCGCTCGTATGATGGAGAAGGGATATACCCGCAAGCAAGTGCGACTCCTGTCTGAATGGTACCTACGCGTGCGTAAGTCTTCATAATTCAGCGTAGTCAGAGAAGTAACCAGCATACGGGGGGCTTATGGCGCATTTTATAGATCGACGGCTCAACGGAAAAAACAAGAGTACGGTCAATCGCCAACGTTTTTTACGTCGTCACAAGAGGCAGATTAAAGAGTCTATTGCTGATGCCGTAAATCAACGCTCGATTACCGATGTGGATAGTGGTGAGAGCATCACTATCCCCTCTCGCGACATCCGAGAGCCGACTTTTCGTCAAGGCAAAGGAGGACAGCGTGATGCTGTCCATCCTGGCAACGATCAATTCATCGCAGGTGATCGCATCGAGCGCCCACCTGGCGGTGGTGGAAGTGGCGGCGCAGGAGAAGGGCAAGCCAGTCCTGACGGCGAAGGCCAAGACGAGTTCGTGTTTCAGATTTCCAAAGACGAATATCTCGATTTGTTATTTGAAGACTTAGAATTGCCTAACCTTCAAAAAAATCAGATGACCAAGTTGGTCGAATACAAAACCCATCGCTCTGGTTTCAAAGCCACGGGTGTACCGTCCAACATTGCCATCGTGCGTTCGCTGCAAAACTCACTGGCTCGCCGTACAGCGATGTCTGCGGGTAAGCGACGCAAAGTGAAAGAGCTCGAAGCAGAACTTGCACTGTTGAAAGGGACAGAGCCTGCTCAGCCGCTCGAAGAGAAACGCATCGAAGAAGAAATTCAGTCGCTCAAAGACAAAATCAAAGCCGTGCCCTTTATCGACACCTTTGATTTGCGATTTAAGAACTACGAAAAACGCCCACAGCCAAGCAGTCAGGCCGTGATGTTTTGTTTGATGGATGTCTCGGGTTCAATGGACCAAGCCACCAAAGACATCGCCAAGCGCTTTTATATCTTGCTCTACCTCTTCTTAACACGCACATACAAAAGCGTTGAAGTGGTGTTCATTCGCCACCATACGCAAGCCAAAGAAGTGGACGAGCATGAGTTTTTCTATTCGCAAGAAACCGGCGGCACCATTGTCTCCAGCGCATTGCGATTGATGGATGAAATCGTCAAAGCACGCTATCCAGCTAGCGAGTGGAACGTGTATGCAGCACAAGCTTCAGATGGCGATAACTGGGCGGATGATTCCCCAGGTTGTCGTGAATTACTCGAAAAACAACTGCTGCCTGTGACGCGATATTATTCCTATATCGAAATTACTCGCCGTGCGCACCAAACGCTTTGGCGAGAATATGAAACGCTTGATGAAAACTACGAAAACTTCGCCATGCAGAACATTCGAACTGCCGACGATATCTTCCCTGTGTTCAGGGAGCTATTTAAGAAACAAGTAAGTTAGTCGGCGTGTTGTTGCAAACGCACTAAGCATTTCGCATTCGGTTCGGACGCCAAGGAGGACCATGATGACTGTCTCCGCAAAGAAGAAAAACAAGACACTCAGTGATGGGCCAGATTGGACATTTGATCTTCTTGACCAATACCACACTGAAATCAAGCGAGTAGCGGCGCACTACAAGCTCGATACGTACGTGAATCAAATTGAAATTATCACTGCCGAGCAGATGATGGATGCCTACTCCAGTGTGGGCATGCCGATCAACTACAGCCATTGGTCATTCGGCAAAAAATTCATCGAAACAGAGCGCAATTACAAACACGGTCACATGGGGTTGGCGTACGAAATCGTCATTAACTCCGACCCGTGTATCGCTTATTTGATGGAAGAAAACACCATCACCATGCAGGCGCTCGTTATGGCGCACGCCTGCTATGGCCACAACTCTTTCTTCAAAGGAAATTACCTGTTCCAAACCTGGACTGATGCCAGTTCCATCATTGATTACCTCCTCTTCGCCAAAAACTACATCAGCGAATGTGAAGAGAAATACGGCGTTGATGAAGTCGAGAAACTGCTCGATTCCTGCCATGCCTTGATGAACTACGGTGTCGACCGCTACAAGCGTCCGCAGAAAATCTCCATGGCAGAAGAAGTCGCACGCCAGAAAGCCCGTGAGGATTATCTACAAACCCAAGTCAACGCACTTTGGCGCACTATCCCCACCAGCGAGAAGAAACGTGAAATCGAAGTGGAGCGCTTCCCTTCAGAGCCACAAGAAAACATCCTGTATTTCTTTGAGAAGCATTCACCGTTGCTCGAGCCTTGGCAACGCGAAGCCATTCGTATCGTTCGTAAAGTCAGCCAGTATTTCTACCCGCAGAAACAGACGCAGGTAATGAATGAAGGCTGGGCAACGTTCTGGCACTACACCATCTTGAATCATATGTATGACGAAGGCTTGGTGAGTGATCGCTTCATCATGGAATTCCTGCACAGCCACACCAACGTGGTTGCTCAACCCCCCTACAACAGCAAGTATTACAGCGGTATCAACCCTTATGCTTTGGGTTTTGCCATGTTTACCGACCTTCGTCGAATTTGTGAAAACCCGACGGAAGAAGACAAGCACTGGTTCCCAGACATTGCCGGTTCTGATTGGCTCGAAACACTGCATTTCGCCATGCACAATTTCAAAGATGAAAGCTTCATTAGCCAGTTCTTGTCACCGAAAGTGATGCGCGACATGAAGTTCTTTGCCATCAACGACGATGATAGACAGAACTACATAGAAGTGACGGGAATTCACAACGAAGAAGGTTATCAGCAACTGCGCGAGAAGCTTTCCGCTCAGTATAATTTGGCCAACCACGAACCGAACATTCAGGTTTGGGATGTTGATTTACGTGGAAATCGCTCGCTCACGCTGCGCTATGTGCCACACAACCGAATTCCACTCGGAAACTCACACGAGGAAGTGCTCAAACATGTTCATCGTTTGTGGGGGTTTGAAGTGGTGCTCGAAGAGGAAACCCCAGAAGGGAAAGGAAAGATCATCGCGACGTGTCCAAAGCGCCCGCAGTTTGATCCGGATTTGATCCCAGGGACTTAGTACCCGCAGAGCGGCTTATCCATAAAAACAAAAAACCGCCAAATTGGCGGTTTTTTTTCGTGTCTCTCTGTTGTGCCTAAAGACACAACACGAAGCGTTTACGCTTCTTCTTGTTCCATCAGTTTTGCAATGGTATCGCGGTTACCGAACCACATCGCACCACTTTCACGACCATACTGTTTAATACGGTCAGCCACATCACCATGGCTGTTTGAAAGCGTCAAATCCAGAAGGTCACGGTAGAACTGAAGTGCCAGCTCACAAGCACGTTGATCCATGAAGTAATAACCACCCACGCGCGAGTAAATCTTACGCATGCCGTTCATGGTCAATACGTAAACTTTATTGCCCGAACGCTGAGCCATACCTTGGAACAACATATAGTCGAAGTGGTTGAACGCACGGCCGCGACAAACTGCCTCGCACAATTCAGTGTCCAGCTTACCAAAGGTATCGTAAATCTTTTTCACGTCTTGCTGAATGGCTGCTTTTTCTTCCACGTCATCAACGAACGCAGTAAAGCTGTCGCTCGCAAGCAGTGTTTCACAACGGCTAATGACTTTTTCAATCAGCGCGGCGCAAGACTGTGCATCGTTCTTCATCGCATAGCGCATGTAAACGCCGCTGATGTCAGTGCGTGCTGCAAGAAGGTTTTCTAGCACGCCATGAACATCTTCACCTTCAAGGGTAACAAGCGTATCAAGGATGTTTAAACCAGACGTGTTCATGTAGTCATTAACACGGGTAGGTTTGCCGTGTTGGATGGTTAACCAACCGTCACGTGCAAGGCGTTGAAGGACTTCACGAAGCGTTGTACGCGTAACGCCAATAAGTTCTGATAGCTCTCGCTCTGCAGGCAAAATAGAGCCCTGAGGAAAGTGATTATTCCAGATACTTTCTATTATATATTTCTCAGCAAACGTTGCCGGGCTATCAGCCTTAATAACCATTTAGTATTGTATCCAAGTTGCTTCTTATCCTGATTAATAACTCATCATACCACTTCTCACATCAACCGAGAAACCTTCCGGTGACATCGATTCACGTCATTTAACGTCCACCGCCTGAGCCAGTTCACATACAGAGAAATTTTCAACGCGCCATACACAACCCGTATCAGCAGTAAGTGGTATAAAAATCGCACCGTTTAAAACACACGGCGTCCAATAAAAACCACCAAGCGCTTCGCAATTTCATCGATAACCTCTAATGCAGGGATTAGGCGCTCATTCAATGATTATTCATAAATAGCTCAATATTCACGTGCATTAGCATTAACTCACTGAATAAAAATCACCAAAGCATGAAACTCTGCTCGGACAATGTTGATCCGCATCACTGTATCAATACCCACCGCAGCATAAAATACCGCCGCAAAATGTTACAGAAACCGTCAACTGACTCGCGTCCTTGTTGCTTTTTTTCGTAACAAATTCCAGTAATTTAATTAACACGAAAAGGAATGTTGACTGTTTAGAAACTCGCTGTATTGTGTGCTCCGTGTATACCTGTGCGATGGGGCATCAAAGGTCGTGCGAGTTGAGAAATCGACGTTAGGTTTGTAAATCCTCTCCTGTTTCCACCAAAGGCGAATAATGCAAAACAACCGCCAGCCTCAACAACAGTTTATTTACACCTTCTTTTCAATTTTCCAAGAAAATTAGCTTATTTCATAAGAACAGAGAAACAGACATGGCAATTACGCTAAGGAATGCCTTTACCAAGAACTTTCTCGGTAAAGCACCTGACTGGTACAAAGTAGCAATCATCGCATTTTTGATTATCAACCCAATTGTCTTCGCAATTGACCCATTTGTGGCAGGTTGGTTACTCGTCATCGAGTTTATTTTCACTCTGGCGATGGCGCTGAAGTGTTACCCACTTCAACCAGGCGGTTTGTTAGCCATTGAAGCTGTTGCGATCGGCATGACCGATGCCAGCACAGTAAAACATGAGCTTGTGGCAAACTTTGAAGTGCTACTGCTGCTGATCTTCATGGTTGCAGGTATCTACTTCATGAAGCAGCTTTTGCTGTATATGTTCACAAAGATACTCCTTGGCATCCGCTCTAAAGCCCTTCTTTCTCTCGCGTTCTGTGCAGCAGCAGCCTTACTTTCTGCATTCTTGGATGCCCTAACTGTTATTGCTGTTGTTATCAGCGTCGCGGTTGGTTTCTACTCTATTTACCACCGCGTCGCATCAGGTGGTGCCGCAGATAACGACCCAACCTCTGACGATAATCTCGGTGATGACCTAAGCCGCGAAGACCTTGAACAATACCGTGCATTCCTACGTAGCCTGCTCATGCATGCAGGTGTCGGTACGGCATTGGGTGGCGTAATGACCATGGTAGGTGAGCCACAGAACCTGATCATTGCTGAAAAAGCGGGTTGGCAGTTCGGTGAGTTCATCATCCGCATGTTGCCTGTAACCTTACCCGTGTTGGTTTGTGGTTTGCTTACCTGTTTGTTCGTAGAGAAGTTCCGCCTGTTTGACTACGGCACAGAGCTTCCAGAAAACGTGCGTGCGATCCTTGTTGAATTCAACAACGCTGAAAAAGCAAAGCGCACAAACATCGACGTGGCAAAATTGATTGCACAGGCGTGTATCGCAGTATTCCTTGTGATTGCTCTGGCCATGCACCTTGCGGCTGTTGGCCTCATCGGCTTGATGGTTATCATCCTTGCTACGTCGTTCACAGGCGTCATTGATGAACACCACATTGGTAAAGCCTTCGAAGAAGCACTGCCATTTACCGCGCTACTTGCCGTATTTTTCTCTATCGTTGCGGTCATCGTTGACCAAGAGCTTTTCGCGCCCGTCATCAGCGCCGTACTTCAACTTGAAGGTGGCGCACAGCTGACCATGTTCTACATCGCGAACGGTTTGCTTTCTATGGTGTCTGATAACGTATTCGTTGGTACGGTTTACATCAACGAAGTGAAAGCAGCACTCATGGATGGTGTGATCACACGTGAACAGTTTGAATTGCTGGCGGTTGCTATCAACACGGGTACTAACCTACCTTCAGTTGCAACGCCGAACGGCCAAGCTGCGTTCTTGTTCCTGCTAACGTCAACGCTTGCACCGCTACTTCGGTTGTCTTACGGCAAAATGGTGTACATGGCATTGCCATATACCGTCGTGATGGGTCTTGTTGGCTTGGCGGGTATTGAGCTGCTGTTGGTACCAATGACAGATTGGTTCTACGCTGCTGGCTGGATCTCACTGGGTGATGCAAGTGCTGTTAGTGCAGTGACCTCTGGCCATTAATTGTTGATTTTTGGTCAAATAACACTTTGAATAGCAAAGTCCTGCCTACGCAGGGCTTTGTCTTTTTAGAACGGATACGTTAACTATGTTGGCCTTTTTCAATGAAATCTCTCGAACCCGCGGAGCGTGGCTTCTGCTCTTGCTTTCTGTTTTAGGGTTTGAGTTATGCGCGCTTTACTTTCAACACGTGATGAACCTTGCACCGTGTGTGATGTGTATTTATGAACGTGTTGCCATGGCGGGCGTTTTGGTCGCTGCTTTCATTGGCTTACTGGCACCACAAAATGGGCTCATCCGCTGGGCTGGTTTGTTGGGTTGGGGCGTATCTGCGGGTTATGGATTAAAACTATCCATTGAACACGTTGGCTATCAGTTTCCTGATCCTAACGATTTGTTTGGCGCAACATGCGACATCTTCGTTTCTTTCCCTTCTTGGGCCCCACTCAACAAATGGGTACCTTGGATGTTTGAAGCAAACGGCGATTGCAGCAAAGTGGTTTGGCAATTCTTCGATCTGTCCATGCCACAATGGCTTGTGATCATTTTTGCTGCCATGCTGATTGTGCTCGTTATCGTTGTGCTTTCTCAGTTCTTTGGTAAGCGCCGCGAACGTCGTCTGTTCTAGTCTTTCAATAGACGAACCCAGATAGAAAAATCCCTGCCTAGGCAGGGATTTTTTATTGGTGGCAGGTGAGCCGACTCAGTGTTGCTCCAGCAACAACGACACCAAGGGTTTATCAGCATCACTGAAGTCATAATCCACCAGCTCTGACGCTGTCACCCAAGCCATGGCTTGATGACAAAGCAAAGTGATATTTCCTGTTTCGCATCGACAACGGTAGCTGCGCAGCAATACCGATTTGTTTGGGTAGTGATGCAAGGTTTCGGTGAGAAAATCCCCCACAGCAACGGTAATATCGAGCTCTTCTTTCAACTCGCGCGCCAAGGCTTCTGGTTCCGTTTCTCCCGCTTCGACTTTACCACCGGGAAACTCCCACAATCCTTTTGCTTCTTCGGTGTCATGGCGTTGGGTAATGAGCACACGCTCACCGTCTGTGACCACACCTGCCACCACCCAAAGTGGCTTATCGGTCATTATTCTTTACCGCTCACGCTTACTTGCCGCAGCATTTTTTGAATTTCTTGCCACTACCACATGGGCAAGGATCATTTCGCCCCACGGATTTGTAAGGATTCACCGCACGCGCGCCCGATCCTTGTTGCACTTCATCCGCCGCCAGTGCCACTTCGTTAATCATGAGTGGAAGCTGCTGATAGTATTTTTCTGGTGAGGGCAGCGAAGAAAGCCCCGCTTCTTCCATTTGTGCCAGCGTGCCCTGCTCGTCGTGCAAAAACAGCATGGTGGTCATTAGGGCAGACAACATACGACGGCTGCCGTCTGACACCGTCACTTCCTGCCACGCTGGTTCAATGTGAGGCCACACCGCTAAGAAGCCTTCTGCAAACGCTTGGTGCGTTTCAGTGCGCGCCGATTCCAATGCAAGCTCCGTGGGTAACGCGTATTCATGCTTCATAAGCAAGGCATATTGCTGCTCGAAACGTAACATGATGCTGCGCTTTTTCTCTGGATTCAGCGGCTCAACATTGTCTTCTTCAACGCCGCCCGTAATGAGCAAAGGAAGCCACATGTCAGGGTCTAGTGGTGCTGGCGATAAGTTTGCTGCCAAGAGTGCACCTTCAATAAACGTGG
This sequence comes from Enterovibrio baiacu, assembly GCF_004120195.1. GTDB lineage: Bacteria > Pseudomonadota > Gammaproteobacteria > Enterobacterales > Vibrionaceae > Enterovibrio > Enterovibrio baiacui. The sequence continues at coordinate 10,011 of NZ_SCHN01000017.1, forward strand.
CTGGCATTCCTGCCCAATCGTCATGCAGTTCAACAAGTTTGGTCATTACGGATCTCAAGGTTTAAAATTAGAGAGTAGTCGCCCCTCCCCCCTACGAATAGGAAGCATATGAGACGATAAATCAGCGAGTTTAAAAGTAGCCAACGAACCGTTACAGATTCTTACGCTTTTCTCTTGATGATTGTCTGATTACGATCATTTCGCTAGCGTGCATTCTACATCGCTTATGCTATTTTTCAGCAAAACAGACGACGATTTGTCTCGAATATCCAAATCATCAATATGATCACTTTATATCACTCCGTGATAGCCTCGTTGTGCTTTCACTTATTGAAAAGGACTTATTAGTGCCATTGTCTCGAAGTGTCATTTTGGCAGGTGCTACGGGTTTGGTGGGTGACGAAATCCTCCATCAATTGCTTGGCGATCCTAACGTGACACAAATTCACGTGGTGACGCGCCGTCCCATTGCTGTTAGTTCTCCGAAGATCATTGTGCATCAAAGTCAGGATCTGACGGTGACACATTGGCAGCCTGAATGGCCCGTACCACTGCAGGGTTACATCGCCCTTGGCACCACGAAAAAAATCGCGGGTTCCAGCAAAGCCTTGGAAGAGGTTGATTTGCACTTAGTGGTGAAAGTGGCACGCATGATGGCAGTGATGGGCGTAAAGCACGTTTCTGTTGTCTCTAGCCTATTCGCTCACCCTTGGTCCCCTTCTCACTACCTGCGTTGCAAAGGGAAGATGGAACGCGCGCTCTCTGAGATGGGGTTCAAACGCCTGCTTGTCGCAAGACCTGGGCCGTTGCTTGGCCAGCGTGATATTGAAAGAAAAGATGAGCAAATGCTTCAGCGCATTATGCCGATCTTCAAGCCTTTCCTCGCAGGGCCACTCGCAGATTTTGAGCCTGTCGAAGCGGTGAGAGTTGCACGGGGCATGATCCAAGCGTTAACGGAGCAAAACTGGCCGGGAAGGCTGGATATGCGCATCCTTCCGGGTCGCGTGTTAACGCACTCCTGAGCATTCCTTGACACCCCTTACTCGTTTACCGTAACGAATAACAACGAAAAAGGCAGACGCTACGTCTGCCTTTTTACTGTCTGAGTCGCGATAAAAATAGCGCCGAGTGTATTTAGAACACGGCCTCAGCTACAGGCTTCTTCTCTAGCGCGTTAAGCGCATCAACGATGACGGCAAGCACTTTGAATTTGTCGTTGTATTGGCGCAATTCCATAAACACAGGGTGTGCTTCTGGATACTGATCTTTCAGGTAGCGGAACCACTGCTTAACACGGTTTGCGTAGTACAAGCCTTTGTCACCGCGGATTTCAAATTCAGAGTATCGCACCAATAAAATCAACACTTCATGCCACGTCATCGGTGCTTGTCCGGTTTTGATATGGGCACCAAGGTTAGGCATGTTTAACGCACCACGGCACACCATTAACGTGTCGCAACCTGTTACCTCTTGGCAACGAATGGCGTCATCTTGCCCCCAAATATCACCGTTTGCCGTCACAGGAATGGTGAGGCGATCAGCAATGTCGCCAATCAAATCCCAACGCACCGTGCCCGGCTTATAAGCATCCGCTTTGCTTCGACCGTGTACCACGATTTCATTCGCGCCAGCGGACTGCACGGCATCGACAATTTCACGGTAGGGCGAACAATCATCAAAGCCCAAACGCACTTTTGCACTGACAACCGCATCACTCGGCACAGCGTCACGAACGGCTTTCACCACTTGATACATCAATTCCGGGTTTTTCAGCAGCGCCGCACCACCATTGCTGCCATTCACCATTTTTGAAGGACAGCCAAAGTTGATGTCAACGCCCGCAGAACCAAGCTCGATCACCTGCGCCGCGTTTTCAGCCATATACTGTGGCGATTGCCCCAACAATTGAATGCGCACAGGGGTACCAGATGCCGTTTTACCGCCCGCAGCAAGCTCAGGACTCATACGGTGATAAACACGCGGTGGTAGAAGGCTGTCAACAATGCGCACAAACTCCGTCACACAGAGGTCGTAGTGATTGATTTCAGTGAGCATTTGACGCATCAACGCATCAAGCACACCTTCCATAGGACCAAGAACGAGTTTCACGTCTAGTTGCCCTTGCGCGGATGGTTCAGGATGTGGTCTTCCCAGTCGATAACGTCGATTTCATAAACGACTTTTTCACGCACCGATTCATCCGCCGCATGCATGGCCTCTTTTGAGCCCGTGATCAGTGGATGCCATGCTGGAAGTGGCTTATTTTCAGCCAGTAAGCGATAAGCGCACGTGTCTGGTAGCCAGTAGAATTCTTCGATTTTCTCGCGAGATAGCTTCAAACAGTCTTCGTCGTAGCTGAAACGGTTCGTATAGTCTTTGCACGAACAGGTTTTATCATCCAGCAGGCTGCAGGCCACGTTGGTGTAATACAACTCTTCTGTGTCTTCATCAATCAGCTTGTGAAGGCAGCACTTACCACAACCATCACAGAGTGATTCCCACTCAGTGTCCGTCATGTCGGTCAGTGTCTTTTGTTGCCAGAAGGGTGTTGTCATTATTGCGTGTCCTGCCAGAAAATGATGAAGCTATAACGATGTAGCCATGAGGCGGTGTTTATACCACCCACTAACGAAAGTGCAAGACCTATCAGACAAGATCAATAAGTTACGCGTGAGTGATGGCAACCTTTTGCGTTACTCACTAACGAATGATAATGTGCGCGCCTTCTTTTGAGTGTTGAGTGGGATGGATGAAAGAGCAAGAAGTAGAGTGTCGACTCGGCTGCGGAGCCTGTTGCATTGCGCCCAGCATTTCATCGCCAATTCCGGGTATGCCAAACGGCAAAGCGGCCGGCGAGCGCTGTATTCAATTGAACGATGAGAATCTGTGTAAGATTTTTGGCCAACCAGACCGCCCAGCGGTATGCAGCCAATTTAAAGCAGATAAAGATATTTGCGGCACAACGAATGCGCACGCAATGGCAGTGCTGATCGAACTAGAAACGCTTACCTTCTAATATCCAGTAAGCGCTCTACAACGGCGATAAAACGCTATTCCGCGGTTTTCAACGCCACTTCTTCTTCCGACAAGGTTTTCACCACGCGACACGGATTCCCCACCGCAACGCTGTTGTCTGGAATGCTTTTGTTCACCACACTGCCCGCGCCAATCACGCAATTCTTTCCGATCGTGACCCCGGGTAACACAATCACCCCGCCACCAATCCAGCTGTTCTCACCAATGGTGATCGGTAAACCGTACTCTTCCAAATTGCCCACGCGACGCTGCACATCCAATGGGTGCGTTGCGGTCAGCAGTTGAACGTTGTTCGCCATCATGACATTGTCACCAATGGTCACTGGCGCAACATCCAAAATGGTGCAGCTAAAGTTCATGAACACGCCTTTACCCACGGTGATGTGTTGGCCGTAATCACAATAAAAAGGCGGTTCGGCATAGAGGGTTTCGCAGGCATTTGGCAACAAATCGCGCTTGGCGATTTTCCACTCATCCGTATCTGGCAAGCTTTGGTTAAAACGTCGCATCGCTTCACGGCAACGTGTTTTGTCAGCCACCAATTCCGGATCGCTTGCACGATATAGCTCGCCGCTTAGCATTTTTTGCTTTTCAGTTTTCATATTTACTCATTTTTTCGTCACACTGAATACGTCGCACATTACCCTAAGCTGGAGAATCAAAGTGGGATCAAGGTTCATAATCCTTTGTTTATTGAGCGTATTATCAGGCTGTGTATCAACGCCGCCATCGCGCTACAACGACATCCCCTCACAGCAATGTGAAAAACAGCTTCAAACTTTCTATCAAGAGGTTAAGCACACACACACCTCCCTCTTACCTTTTCACTATGATGTGCGATTTCCTCATTTGGCGTTTGATCGCTTCAGCGCTTCTTTACCCGCCTCGTTAACAACCCTTGAAGGCAAAAACCAATGGCTTGCCTATGTGCACGGACTCGGAGAGAAGCAACTGCACACAGCCATGGCGTGGCAGAACGGCCTGTCCGATACACGTCGCGCATCACTTCAACAATGCCAAGAGCAATTGGCGCGATCGAGCAGCGAAAGCACCTTGTTTTGGCAGCAAATGGACGCCAAGCCCGTCGTTATCCCATCCGCGTATCAACCGTGGAAGCGTGTCGTGGGGATCTACCCCTTAGCCAGTTTGGTCGCGAAGGGTCAAATAGAAGAAGAGCAGGCACATATCCAACGTGAATTCACACGCCCACTTGCCCATCCTTTTCACTATGACGCACTCGTGAATGACGAGATCGCGCGCGACGATGCGCACCTCACCATTCAAAAAATGGTGGAGCAAGCACGAGAAGAGTCCGCGCTGAATTGGCCTATATTATCTGCGCCAGAAGCAGACCTGCTTCTTAGCCACTATGCGCCCGTCTTTACCGTTGAAACCCTGTCAAAGGCGGACTTGCCAGGAGCCCTTGAACTTGACGATGATGCCTCGCCTACCATCAACACAAACACGCCAACCCTTTACAAAGACATCAGCTACACGCAGTTTAATGGCGACATCCTACTTCAACTTAATTACGTCTTGTGGTTCTCAGCAAGACCCGCCGAAAGCACATTTGACCCATATAGCGGCGCGTTTGATGCAGTGAATATCCGCATAACGTTGGATAAACAGGGGGCGCCTTTGATCGTGGATGCTATTCATCAATGTGGTTGCTTTCACATGGTGTATGCACTTAGCCCGACACTCTCTTTCGTCGAGAGTGAGCACGAGAAACCGATTCAACAACACCTTGCGAAACCGCAGCCATCAAACCGTTTGCATGTATCGCTGTCCGGCGGCAGACACATGATCACTGATTTACATTTTACCAGTAACATACCCGCGGCTATTGGCCTCAACACGCAACCACTGGATGCCTTTCTTACGTTGAAAGCATCAAACGGCAATGTCCTTAGCCCCTTCAATCAACATGGTGTTCTGGCAGAAAGCGCCCGAGGCGAACGGTGGTTTCTGTGGCCGTTTGGGGTTAGAAATCCCGGTGCGATGCGACAACAAGGTCAACACGCTATCGCCTTTATTGGCGAACGCCATTTTGATGATGCAAAGATATTCGACACGTTGCTGACCCAAAATGAACCACAAGAAAGTCATTCAGAATAACGCTCCCGACATACGGACTAAAACGAAAAAAGCGAGCCAATGGCTCGCTTTTAAATCAGGGTGCTAACCGTTAAACGATTAATGCACGTGGCCGTGCTCTAGCTCTTCTGGCGTCGCATCACGCACTTCGCGCACAACACCTTCAAAGTGCAAAACCAAGCCCGCCAGTGGGTGGTTGCCATCAATGGTCACGTCTTCACCGTCGATTTCGACGATAGTAACCTGAATGTTGCCTTGTGGGCCTTGAGCATTAAACACCATGCCGACTTCCAGCTCTTCAACACCTTGGAAAACACTCTTCTCAACGTTTTGAATCAGCGCTTCATTGCGATCACCGTAAGCATCTTCTGGATGCACTTCCGCTTGGAATGCGTCACCTTCGGCTTTACCTACAAGGGCTTTTTCCAGACCAGGGATAATGTTGCCCGCACCAGCAAGGTATGCGAGTGGCTCTTTACCTTCAGACGTATCGATTACCTGACCTGTTTCGTCCTTCACGGTGTAATCAATTACTACGACTTTGTTTTCTTCAATCATCTTGCCATCCTTTATCGGCAGCGAATGTATATATCTGAACGACCGGACAGATACTGGTCATCCCTCTGCGGGAATACTTTGACTCTAACACAGCGGCTTAATCGCCGTGTTTCAACTGACTAATCTACGCCGACTGAATGAAAAAAACGTGAACTTACGCGATTCAGGCAGTTAAAAGTAAGAATATTCAGAAGTCTATGACGCCCTTCAGAATAAAGAGCGTCATTAAGGTATGAGCGTGTTAGCTTATCGCCACAGCGCTTTGACAGGGTAATCAGGACGGAAACGATGTGCCACTTGCGCTTGCAGTAATTCTGCGGTTGCGACCGCATCTGTCAGCGCGTTATGCCCTTGGTAAAAAGGCAGATTATAACGGCGACGACTGTCAGCAAGGCGGATCGAGGTAAGCGGCTTTTTCAGCAGCCAAGACCAAAACTTATTGCTGGGTTTTCGGTAATACCAAGATTCCACTTCCAACGTATCGATCATCGGGAAAAGCAGTCCTTCACCCAGTCGGTATTTTATCGCGGCATCTAAGAACTCACGCTCTATACGGCGGTAATGCACCACCACCACCTTCCCTTCGAGATGAGACAACACCTCTTCCAGTACTCGTTGTAAATCCGGTGCATCACTGACATCGGAATGCGTAATACCGTGAAAGCACACCGACTCTTCTTCCAAAGGTCGACGTGGCTTTACTATCCAGTGTTTCGCTTGGCTACAGTGAATGCGCGACAAGGTAAATGGCACCAAACCAATACTTACAATGTCATTTTTCTGCGGATCGAGCCCTGTGGTCTCGAGATCCAGTGCCACAAACTGCACGTCCGACAGTGGCGTATCGCCACTGACCACGCCCGCTTCATAGAAGCGTTCCAGCAACGGCACTTTCGCCCGCTCTTTCAAGCGCTTGATAACAGTTGGCCAGTCCGGGCCCGCCTGAACCAGCGGTGCCCCTTTGTTGGGTTCAAGAAATAGCACGGGTCACCTAATTGCTGCGGCTGGGTTGATAACGGTATTTCAAAAACTTCTGCGCATTGCTGAGGATTTGGAATGCATCCTTCAGGTTTCGACGCTCAAAGTCAGACAGGTTTTCAGGTTCGATGTTGTTATCAGGTTCTTGATCACCGGCCACATCCAAGGCTTGGTGACGGATACGCACCATGGAAATGAATTCCATCGCATCGCGTAAATCTGTGCCGCGGCCTTTCGGCAAAATGCCGGCTTCGATGATGTCATCCAAGCGCTCAAAGGAGTTTTGCGAACGTGAATCCACCGCCAGCGCATGAACACGAATCAAATCCGCCAATGGCGCAGTGCCGCGACGTTTCAGGTTCATCGAGTTCTTGTGGCGCCCGTCTTGCTCAAGCACGAAATCTTTAAAGAAGCCCAATGGTGGCGTGCGGTTCAACGCATTTCGCGCCATGCAAGCAAGGAAACGGTTGTTACGACGGGCGCGGCGTCCGACAAACGCTTTGAGCTGCTCCGCCCAGTTGGTCGCACCGTACACGCCGTCCAAATCAAAGAAAATGTTGCTGTTAAGCAGCGATTTTGGATTCGGCTGATCAATCCAATCCGCAAACGTGGCTTCCCACTCGGTGCGGGTTTTACGCCACTCGGGGTTCGTCGCCATGATGTTACCGGTACAATAGCTGTAACCACAGCGCGCAAGGCCATCACTGACGAACTTAGCTAAGTTCGCAAAATACGGTTCGTGCTCCGCAGGATCGTACTTGTCGTCTAAGATCATGGCATTGTCTTGGTCGGTAACGATCAGTTGCTCATCACGCGCCATCGACCCCAGCGCCAAGAAACAATACCCCACAGGTGGCGGGCCAAACTCTTCTTCGCCAAGTTCCAACAAGCGCTGTTTGAAGCTACGACCGATCACTGCCATGGCAGAGCCAATCATGTGAGAGTTGGCATCTTCTTGCACCATGCGCGAGAAACACGCTGGCACGTCTTTCGACAAGACTTCGAGATCTTCGATAGATTGCTGACGGAAAATACTGTTCACGATCACCAAGCTGCTCTGAGATTCGTAACGCACGATGTCAGACAGCGCAATCACGCCGATTGGCTTTTGGTGGCGCAAAATCGGTAAGTGATGCAGGTTGTTTCTCAGCATCAACAACATGGCTTCAAAGACATAGGCATTGTGATCAAGGGTGATCACTTGCGGCGTTAAGATCTCAGACACTTGGGTGTCGAACGGCATGCCTTCGGCAAGAATGCGAGAGCGCAAATCACGGTCGGTAAGGATGCCCAAAATACGCTGGTGTTCACGTTCGTCTTCTTCGATATCAACGGACATCACGAGCAGCGAAGAAACACCTTCTTCCGTCATGATTTGTGCCGCTTCCTGTGCGGTGGCTTCACATTCCACGGTCACAGGGTCACGCAAGATCAAATCCGTGACTTTCGATGTCGTCAGATCATTGCTGTCTTTGTGATTCTCAACGGCTTGACGCAGGCGGGAGCCATCTTCGATCTCCATGAAATCGCCGAAGGTTTCGTTGTTTTCACACAAATCGTCAAAGAGATCCGCAGGGATGAAATACACCAAGCTATCTTCAATCGCCTTCGCGGGAAAACGAACGCGGCGGTTCATCATCAAGCCCCACTGACCAAACACATCCCCTTCCGTCAAACGGTTGAAAAGCTCCCCTTTTCGACGAAAGATTTCGACCGCACCGCTGCGAACAACACACAAGTCATTCAGCGGTTCGCCGTATTCAAGTATCTGCGTACCTGCACGGTAATAAGAGATGTCGATTCGCTTGGCAACAGTATCTACCGTTTCCTCAGGCATCTCGTTAAAAGGCGCATACTGTTTGAGAAACGCTGCGATTTCTATTTGTTCCGCTTCCATTAATTCTCAATCTCAGTGTTAGAGAGCCGCACACTATTGACGGCAACCTATCTAAACAAAACGAACAAAATGGGGCAGGCACTTGGCCTGCCCCATCCTCAATAGCGTCAAGTACAAAGACCTGTTTCGCTATGTTTATGGTCACCTGTGTTGTTAATCTCTCGGTTCAGACATCAAACCTTTGATCAACGAAACACAAGACACCAAAAGCACAATGGTGAATGGGAAGCCCGTCGAGACTGCCATCGCTTGCAAGGCAACCAATCCGCCTCCCATCAGTAATACAATCGCGACCAATCCTTCGAACGTACACCAGAATACACGCTGTGGTACGGGTGCATCTACTTTACCGCCCGCAGAAATCGTATCGATAACCAAAGAGCCGGAATCAGACGATGTGACAAAGAACACCACCACCAGCACGATACCGATGAATGATGTGATTTGTGCAAACGGCAGTGCATCCAGCATCGCGAACAATTGAAGTGGCAATGCCGCCTCTGTCACCGCGGTGTAACCGTCATTCACCACTTGGTCGATGGCTGTACCACCGAAAGCCGTCATCCAAAGCACACACGCCGCTGATGGGATAAGCAACACACAGATGATGAACTCACGCACCGTGCGACCGCGAGATACACGAGCGATAAACATGCCTACAAACGGTGACCAAGATATCCACCACGCCCAATAGAAGGCTGTCCAGCCTTGGGTAAAGTTGACATCTTCCCGCCCAAAGGGCATCGCCAACGCAGGGAGGTTCTCAAGGTACGCACCAAGGTTGCTGAAAAAGCCCGTCATGATCGCAATCGTGGGTCCAGCCACAATCACGAACAATAGCAACAAGATAGCAAGCATCATGTTGATTTCAGACAGACGTTTTACACCCGCGTCCAAACCCGCAACCACGGAAACCAACGCGAGCATGGTGATCAGTACCACCAAAATAATTTCGGTCGTCGTTCCCAGTGGAATACCAAAGAGGAAATTAAGACCGGATGCCGCTTGCGATGCGCCAAAGCCCAAGGATGTGGCCAAACCAAACAAGGTTGCCACTACTGCGAGGATATCGATCACATGACCAACCCAACCCCAAACGCGCTCACCAAACAATGGGTAGAACACTGAACGCATGGTCAGTGGCAAGCCCTTGTTAAACGAGAACAGCGCCAAGCCCAAGGCCAATACTGCGTAGATCGCCCACGGGTGAAGACCCCAGTGGTAAATCGTCGCTGCCATACCAAGCTTGCGCGCTTCTTCTGCGTTACCCGCTGCAGCACCTAACGGCGCCCAGTCTGTACGAACCCCATTTTCAACAGCTGTACCGCCAAAAGAGGATGCATAATGGGAGAGCGGTTCTGACACGCCGTAGAACATAAGGCCGATGCCCATCCCTGCTGCGAACAGCATGGAGAACCAACCCGCGTAGGTGTAGTCAGGCGTTGCCTCTGTACCACCTAAACGCACCCGGCCTAAGGGGCTCACGATCAGGAACAAACACACCAAGACAAAAATATCGCCTGCAGAGAGGAAGAACCAATCTAGGTTTGATGTTAACCAACCTCGCATGTCGCCGAACATCGGCGCGACATCATCTCGAAAAGCGAGGGTGACAAACACAAATAAGGTAATGAATAAACCAGAAATCAGGAAAACGCGGTTATGGATATCGAGTCCGAACGGACCAATTTTAAGCGCAATATTATCCTGGCCGACCTGATAATCAGTATCAATAGGGTTGACCTCACCATCCGGTTTCATCAACTCTTCATGACTTTTATCGCTCACAGTAAACTCCTTTGTCCGTTTTGCGAGTTAAGCAAGTCAATGTCGTTCAATAGACTTTATGCCTTGGCACTCGTTAATACGTGCACACGTTTGCACGGTACATTCGAAACGAGGTCGATAAATATCGTATCAACAAGAAGCAGATTGAACGCTCACTGACGAACTAAACACTTTAACATATCCTTAGAGTTCAATGCTTAAATAGTGAGAGATTGATCGTCTTTGATTCTAGCTTTCGCTACATTTCCAGCGATTATTGCTCTTTTTCTGCTCAGCAAGCATCGTAACGCCTGACCACAACCATTGAACTCTAAATACTCAGTCGTTCATAGAGCATCGTATGCGCTAACACATTTTGAAGTTGCGTGTATGCGTCCGCATCGATCCAATTTAAGCCAAGGTCCCCATCAAGCGATGGCGCAAAAATAAAAAGTGGGATGAAAAAAGAAAGATGAAAAAAATCCGGGCGACAAGCCGCCCGGATTTTTATGTGTCATTACGCACGTGGTTCAGACATCAAGCCTTTCACCAGTGAGAATGCACAAAGAAGCAATACGATACAGAACGGCAGACCCGTTGATACCACCATCGCCTGTAGTGCAGACAAGCCGCCACCCAGCAAGAGTGAAATCGCCACCAGACCAACGAACGAACACCAGAAGATGCGCTGTGGAACCGGTGCATCGACTTTACCGCCCGCAGAAATCGTATCGATAACCAGCGAGCCAGAATCTGACGACGTCACGAAGAAGATCACCACCAGCACGATACCCAACAAAGAGGTAATGCTCGACAATGGCAAGCCATCTAGCATGTTGAACAATTGCAACGGCAATGCCGCATCAACCACAGCACGGTAACCGTCGTTCAGTTGTTCAATCGCCGTTGTACCGAATGTGGTCATCCAAATCACACACACTGACGTTGGGATCAACAATACGCAGACGATGAACTCACGCACGGTACGACCGCGTGAAACACGCGCAATAAACATGCCCACGAACGGTGACCAAGACATCCACCACGCCCAGTAGAACGCAGTCCAACCTTGTGAGTAGTTCGCATCTTGGCGATCAAACGGCATAGACAGTGCAGGCAGGTTCTCGAAGTACGCCACCATGTTGGTGAAGATGCTGCTGAAAATGGCCATGGTTGGACCCACAGCGATCACGAACAACATCAGCATGGTCGCAAGGCCCATGTTGATTTCAGACAAGCGCTTAACGCCCGAATCCAAGCCTGCGACCACAGAGCTCAACGCCAACCCTGTGATACCAATGATCAAAATGATTTGCGTCGGCGTGCCATCAGGAATGCCGAATAAGAAATTCAAACCCGCTGCAGCCTGAGATGCACCGAAACCTAGCGACGTTGCCAAACCAAACAAGGTCGCAACAACCGCCGTGATATCGATGATGTGGCCCGGCCAGCCCCAAATTCGCTCACCAAACAATGGGTAGAACACAGAGCGGATCGTCAGTGGCAAACCTTTGTTAAAAGAGAACAGTGCCAAAGACAATGCAAGCAGCGCGTAAATTGCCCACGGGTGAAGACCCCAGTGGAAAATCGTGGCAGCCATACCCAAATCTTTCGCCGCGTCTGTACTTCCCATTGCAGCACCCAGTGGCGCCCAGTCAGTACGAACGCCATCAACCACATTCACACCGCCCAGTGAGGCAGCATAGTGGGATAAAGGCTCGGAAACGCCGTAGAACATCAAACCGATACCCATACCAGCAGCAAACAGCATAGAGAACCAACCCACATAGGTGTAGTCAGGTTTCGCTTCTGTGCCACCAAGGCGAACTCGGCCCAAAGGCGTTACGATTAAGACTAAGCAGAGCAACACGAACACGTTACCCGCAGAAATGAAGAACCAATCCATTTGCGAGGTCAGCGTGTTACGCATCTCGCTAAATACAGGTCCTACTGAGTTTCGGAACAGCAAAGTAATCGCAACAAACAGCGCGATTAAGGAACCCGAAACGACAAACACTCGGTTATGAATGTCTAGGCCAAATGGGCCGATCTTCAGTGCAATGTTATCTTGACCCACTTGGTAGTCGGTATCGATAGGGGTCACTGCACCATCCGGCGTCATTAACTCGTCATGGCTTTTATCACTCACAACTAAACTCCATTTTTGTATTTTTTGTTATTGCAGAGAGAGCACCCTCTTGTGCTTTCTTTGGACCAGAAACTATGACGCTTCATATTTGCTACGTAAAATGAAACTAAATGCTTATTAGCATCAAACTTTTTCATTAAAACCAGCTACAAAATATTCACAGTCACTGGGATGGCGCATTCTGCTCATCTCAACCACTAACTTCTTTGATCTCGGTCGGTTCAGGCGGATAAATCCATGGTTCCTTATGCGAACGCACAAAAAAACGCCGTGATAAACGGCGTTTTGGGGGCGCGAGAGAACAGGTTTTCGTCTGCTTCTCGCGATTTAAAAGGAAGTAATTACGACTGAGTCGACGGTTTGAACACGATACGCTCGTCTTCTTCACCCGCTTTCATGTCGTTGTAGCGCTCAAGGTCGAGTGCGCCTTCACTCTTCGCCACAATACAGGTCACCGCACAGTCACCCGTGATATTCACGGCGGTACGAATCATGTCCAACAAGCGGTCAACACCCATGATCAATGCGATACCTTCAAGCGGCAGACCCACTTGGTTTAGTACCATTGCCAACATCACCAAGCCAACGCCCGGTACACCAGCCGTGCCCACAGACGCCAATGTCGCCGTCAAAATCACGGTCACGTAATCCGCTAATGACAGATCAACGTTGAAAGCTTGGGCAATAAACACCGTCGCCACACCTTGCATCATCGCCGTACCATCCATGTTGATGGTTGCGCCTAGCGGGATAGTGAACGAGGCAATCTTGTTGTCAGCACCCATGCGGCGCGTGGTGGTTTCCATCGACACAGGGATGGTCGCGTTTGAAGATGCCGTCGAAAAAGCAAACATGATCGCATCTTCCATCTTCTTCAAGAAGGTGATTGGGCTTAGGCCGCTGAACACTTTCAGTAAGGTGGTGTAAGTGACCAATGCATGCAAAATCAACGCACTGCTGAGCACCAAGAAGTACTCTGCCAAACTCAAAATGGCAGAAAGACCCAGAGACGTGAACAGCTTTGCCATCAAACAGAACACGCCATACGGGGCAAGGTTCATCAGAAGAGCGACCAGCTTCAAGATCACTTCATTGAGATCACGGAAGAATGCTGCCACACGCTCACCCGGCTTACCCGATGCACTGATCGCGATACCGAACAACAAGGCGAAAATAATGATTTGTAGCGTGTTGCCTTCTGCCATCGAACTGATTGGGTTCGTCGGGAACATACCGACGATCACTTCACCGAGAGAAGGTGCTTCGGCAGCTTGGAAACTGGATGCAGCAGAAAGGTCTGCCCCTTTGCCCGGGCCAACTAACAACGCCAAGCTCATCGCGAAGGTGATCGCCAACGCCGTGGTACCCAAATAGAAGGTCAGGGTTTTGCCACCTAAGCGCCCGAGTGTTGCAATGTCTTTGAGCGCACTGGTGCCACAGACCAAAGAAACAAACACCAATGGCACAACCAACATCTTCAAGCTGGCAACAAAAATCTGACCACCTACATCGAACAAACCGTTCACGATGTAGCTGTTCACAAACCCTTCATCGGCGAACAATAAACGAATCGCAAATCCGGTCGCAATACCCATTACCATGCCGACTAGGACTCGAGTCGTTAAGGACATTTTTCTTGATTCCGTATTCATCCCAGAATACTCCTCTGCAATATTTACTTTCTTGTCACAATAATTAGCCAAGAGATTAGCAGTGTCTTTGCATATAGCATGAAGTCCTTTTTTGAGTCTCGATCGCCATTTCTGCGCTGCATCACAGATTTTCCAGCCGCCCGCAACACATTGAAAACAATGAAATAACAATAAATACGTAAGTTAGTTTGTTTTTTAATCTGCGGCACTGCTCAGAGATTTAGACATGTCATTCTGAATCTGCCTAATGACCACCAGATAAAAACCGGAATAGGGGGAATGCCAGAATGACGAAAGGGATGAACCATTCAAGCGATGAAGAAATGCGTCGATCCATCGCTGCGTAAAAACAAAAAAGAGAGAGGCTGACCTCTCTCTTTTTCCTGTAACAGCGCTATGTGGCGATTAACTATCCTTCGCGTTTATTCAAACAAGAAAAAATACCCATAAGCCGCAATGAGCGCTGGCACCGTTGAATACAGGGTTGCCATCATCGCAGCTTTAGGCGCAAGCGCAATGGCAGGAAACAGCGCATCACCATCATTTGAGATAGCATTTCCGACTTGCGCAGACATAGGCACTGCCCCGCTAATGTACAAGCTGGTCACTAATATTTGAGGGCCACACCCAGGCAGCAAGCCAATCGCGACACCCATCAATGGCATCAACGCTCCCCAACCTCCAAACACATTCGACAATTCAATGTCGAGTCCCAATATCGTCAACTCGAAGGTAAGAAACGCTGCAATCACCCACACCGTGACAAAATTAGTGTCTTGCGCAACGCGTTGAAATAAATGAGATTGGCGGCACTTAGGGTCTTCACCCACCACGGATTCGTAAGTATTCACTTCCCGTTGTAACGACCAAAAGGTCACGGTGATCACGGCCAAGGCAGCGCCCAATATCTCCGAGGTGCCTGCTGGCAGGCTAAACACGGCATCCGCATCCATTTGAAACGAGCCGATCAAGGCCATCACCATGGCAGGGAAAACGAGCCATTGCCAAAAACGCCCTTGCGCATTAATGAACCCGTGTTTGGATGAGGCAGTCTCTGAATCTTCATTGGCATTGAGGTTGTGACTACGCACTGCGTTTGGGCGAAGAAAATCGCCCCCGTGGATGCGATCAACAATCACACCTGACATCAAGCCGACAACGAAGCCCAATCCCACCATCATAAAGCCGTCCATAGGTCGGGTTGCGAGCAGCAAGAAAGCGGCATCTCCCATGGTGGCCGTGAGCACAGCAACCACCGCACCAAAGCTCAAGTTACCGCGAACATATTGGGTAATCACCACAATCGCACCGCCACATCCGGGGAGCGCACCCATAGATGCAGCGAGCAACACTTGCAGCGATCTGCGCGCCGAAAGTTGCTTCGTCCAAGCGCCTTTTCGGTCAAACTTGTCCGTCAAATAGTGAAACAGCGCCAAGGTTGCAGCCACATAGGCTGCAACTTGCCAAAATGCATCAGACAACACGCCCAAACTTACTGCACGGGTAGGCTCCGCCATCAGCAACGCCATCAAAACGACAGGGAACACCAGACGACGATTCTTTAGCGTCCAGTCCTGCTGTTTGACGATGGGCGAAAGGTATTTAGAGACAAGTGTTGTCATGCTTGACCTTAACTTTCAAATCGCAATGAGAATGATTATCAATATAATTTAAAAATCCAGAATTGCAACATTGTTTTTGGGAAGTGACCAATGGGCGTGTCAAGATCGCGAGGTGCGAGGTGCGAAAAAGAATAGAAGGCTGAGAAAAGAAAGCCAACGCAAAAACGCCCCACTGAGAATCTCGCGCTCAGCAAGGCGGTTTTGTGTGGATCCTAGATTTACTTGTAAGCACCCGCGGCGTAATGCAGTTCATAGCTGTGGCTATAGATTTCTAAGATGTTACCGAACGGGTCTTCCATGTAGATCATGCGGTAAGGCTTTTCACCTGGGTAGTAATAGCGTGGCGCTTTCATGCGCTTCTTACCGCCCGCAGCCACAATTTTGTCTGCCAATTCTTCTACGTTCGGGTCTTGAACACAGAAATGGAACACGCCTGTTTTCCAGTATTCAAAGTTGTCTTCTGGGTTTTCTTGGTTTTTAAATTGGAAAAGCTCTACGCCGATGCGGTCACCCGTTGAAAGGTGCGCGATGCGGAACGATTCCCAACCTGAGCCAAATACATCGGTACACATTTCACCAATCGCGGAATCGTCTTCCACGATCTCTGTCGGCTCCATGATCAGATACCAACCAAGCACTTCCGTGTAAAACTTCACGGCCGCTTCAAGATCAGGTACTGAAATACCAATGTGTGAAAAAGTGCGTGGGTAAGGCATTTGCATGTGAGTGTCCTCTCTTCTTATTGAATGTGCTCAGTCTACTTATCCCATTCACTGTTTAAAAATTATGGTTTATTCTTACATCGATAACATTTATTTATGGTGAACTATGCTGAACCCGAAATGGCTCAATACCTTTGAAACCTTGGTAGAGACAAGCAGCTTTACGCAAACCGCCGAGCGTCTTTTCATGACGCAACCGGGCGTCAGCCAGCACATTAAAAAGCTGGAAGCCGAATTAGGTGAAGTGCTGATCTATCGGGAAGGAAAACAATTTGAGCTGACCCAAGCAGGCATCATGTTAAAAGGGTTTGTGGCAGAGCAAAAACAGCAACAAGAGGATTTCTTCAGCCGACTAAAATCAGACAGCCCTCATCAAGGCAGTATCCGCATTGCGTGTTCTGGCACCATGGCGATGACGCTTTATCCGCTCTTGCTCGCCCATCAAGCGCAGCATCCTGATTTGTCGGTTCACCTCGAAGCGGCACCCGCAGAGCGTATTCGTCACTACTTGATGGAAAATTTGATCGATATTGGGATCAGCACACAGCGCATTGACCACCCTTCCATTTTGGAAAACCCTTTAGGGGAGGAAGAGCTCAGTATCGTCGTACCTGTGACGGCGAACATCGACAGTGATGACTATGCAGGGCTGACCGCACTGGGTTATATCAACCACCCTGACGGGCAGCACTATGCTGACTTGGTGTTTACCGCCAATTTTGCCGCGCATTATCGTGGCTTAGAGTCGATAAAAATCAGCGGCTATGTCAACCAGCTCGCGCAGATCTTATTGCCTGTATCTAAAGGGCTTGGGTTTACCGTTTTGCCCGCCAGTGTCATCGACAGCTTTTCAGCCCCGAACACACTCGCGCGCTTTCCGCTGATCGAGCCAATATCTCAGACCGTCTACTTGGCGCAAAAGCGCCATCGCGCTTTGCCTCAGCGTTACGACCCCGTCATGGCAATCATTGAACGAGCCATGCGCCCTCTCTCGCAGACCGCTGAATAAGCTTTCCTCTGCGCCCAACGATGTACTTTTTCTTCGCCGATAAAAAAACCGCCCTGATGTATCCATCAGGGCGGCTTGGTGTATTACTCAACACATGCACGAATCTGTTCCACGCATCCACGCAAAAGAAGTTCGTGCTCAATCAGTGAATTACACGCGGAAGAACGACAGCTCTTGTTTTTGGCTTTCCGCCAGCTCAGACAATTCTTGGCTTGCCTGTGCGCTCTGGCTGATACCAGTAACATTTTGCGTGATAATGCTCGACATGTTCGTGATATTACGGTGAATATCTTGCGTCACTGCCGACTGTTGTTCCGCTGCGGTCGCCACCAGGGTGTTCATGTCTGTAATTTGTGCCACAGAACGCGTAATACCGTTCAGCGCTTCATTCGCTTCTTGGCTTAGCTCTTGCGTGCGCGCCAGCACATCCATACATGTGCCCATGCTGTCGCCCGCTTGTGCCGCTTGATGCTGAAGACCTTCAATGATTTGTTGAATCTCTTTGGTCGACGCTTCAGTACGCGCAGCAAGCATGCGTACTTCATCTGCAACTACCGCAAAGCCACGACCAGAGTGGCCTGCACGCGCCGCTTCAATCGCCGCGTTCAGTGCCAACAAGTTAGTTTGCTCAGAAATACCACGGATCACTTCGACCACATGGCTGATACGAACAGATTGCTCACGCAGCGTCGTCACAACGGTTGCCGTGTTCTCAATCGATTCCGCCATTTGCACAGCCGCTTGTGAGCTTTGCTCAAAAATCGACAGCCCTTGAGACGCGAGCTCATCGGTTTGACGCGCTGCATGGTCAGCATTCACCGCGTTGTCAGACACATTGTCAGCCGTGCTCGAAAGCTCAGTCACCGCAGAAGCGACTTGTTCAATTTCGCCTTGCTCTTGCTGCGCATTCACGCTTGATTGTGTCATGACTGCCGCCAACTCTGTCGATGCGGCTGCCACTTCATCACTGATGCTGAACAGGGTCGTCACAGTGCGACGCAGCTGATCAACGGTTTGGTTCGTATCGCGACCCAAACGCGCAAGTTCGTTGGTGCCTTCATCAGAGGCTTTTGCATTCAAATCGCCTTGCGACAATTTACGCATCACATCCTGCAATTCGGAAAGCGGCTTCACAATCACGCCAGACAACCACCAGCCGATGATCATCGCGACCAACATCGCCACCATGAGCACAGAGCCCGTGGTGATCACCATGCTTTCGCTGTTCTCGTCCGACATTTCGAGGTCTTTTTCCACCAATGGATTGATGAAGGCAGACATCGCATTCACGGCTTTCATCATGTCCGCACCCATAGCGCGATATTCGCTCACCATGGCTTGGTAGGTTTTTGCGTCTACGGTAGCGTTGAAATACGCTTCAATGGTTGGCTGCGCTTTTACGTTGGTGTAACGCATGTAATCACTGATGCTGCTATCAAGGGTTTGAGACACCTGACGTAACTGCTCAGAATGTCCCATGGTGCGCAGCGTCGTCAGCGCCTCATTGGCAAGATCCGCCACGTTACGGCCCATGTTTTTCGCACGATTAGCATCATAGATGCCATAAATCGCTTCCACACGCATTGCCCAAGCGAGATCTGCAAGCTTGGCAATCGCGTCTTTATCTTTAACGACCTGACGGGCCGTTTGACTTGTTGCAACTAACGAAACTTCCACTTCACTTTTTGCAAAAATTAAAACCGCAGAAACACTCAGAACTAAAAGGAGGATCGGAATCAGAATCTGATGCCGAATAGAAATATTGTTAAGTGACATTTGTTTACTTTTCCCGCGAACCACTCATTAAGAATCGAGCGCATTATGCGACCTAGATCACCTAATTCCAATAGGGAAAATACGTTTATTTGGATTTATTTTGAGCAGCAAGTGTGATCGTCAAATGCATGGCTAAAGTGTCAAAAAAACCTTGCTGACTAAATGAATAGATTCATCGACACTGAATGCAGTAACACCAACGATAGCAAGGCATAACCCGTAAATTTTCGGCCTTAAAACCATCTAAATAACCAGACATTTAGAACGTATTCCGCCAATGTTCATCTCGGCAAGTTTAAGGTTTAAAGGAAACGCCTGGCGCTATCACTGATGGCAAACCCATCAAGATGATGAATATTTTCACTCACAGTAATCGCTCAACGTAATAGGGATGAAAATAATCTAAAAAGCCTGCCGTTTTATTATTTGGGCATAAAAAAACGCCCTGAATGGGCGTTTTTTAAACGGGGAATATTGCGTTAATTTATTCGAATTCGTGCACGGCGTGTTCAGAAAACGCCTCAACAAGCGAGTTAATGTCTTCGTGTTTTTCATTCCCAGATAACCACACCATGAAAAGCTCATTTTCCATTGCTGGACTGTCTTCCACGAGGTGCAGTTTACCCGCATCGATCCAAGGCTGGGCAATGGTCGACGGTAAGTAACCGACGCCACCACGGTTGAGCAAAAACTTGGTCGCAGGTTGGCAGCCATGGCTATGCAACACAGGCGTTCTTTGCAGCGAAGGAATGCGGCTGTGCTCCACGGAGAAGCGCGTGCCCCAATCAAGGTAAACCAAGGGCAATGCGCCAATGGTTTCCATGGTTTGCTCTGGTTCGCTTGAGACCAACACCAAGTTGAAATCCGTTAAACGGACTTGCTGCAGGTCAGCCAATTTTGGTGGCTCACTGGTCAGCACCACATCCACTTGTTTCTCAAGCAATGCATTGGAAATTTGCTGACGGCTCAAAGACTCCGTACGCAACGCCCAATCAGGCTGAATGGCTTCAACTTGTTCTAGCCATTCGCTGCTGTTGTCGATTTCCCAAATCAGCGAGGTCGCCCCCACCGTCAATTGCTGCTGATAGCTGTCCGTCAGCGCCACATCCTGGCGTGCACGCCCCCAAGTTTGCAGAATGCTCTCTGCATATGGCACAAAACGCTCACCCGCCGCAGTCAGGCGTAAATCGCCACGTTTACGGGTAAACACAGGCGTACCGAGTTTGATCTCAAGCTGACGGATACGAAAACTGACCGCAGATTGTGTTAAATACAAGTTTGTCGCAGCTCGACCAAAATGACGAGTCTTGTTCACTTCTAAAAATGTGCGCAGTAAATCTGTATCCATCTCAGCTCTAAAACCATAAAAAATATTAAGATGCGTTATCGGGCAAAAAGCCGATGCGGTCAAGGGGTAAAGACACAATTTTACCTTGGTATGCGTTCTAACGATCGCTTTGGGTTTTATTTGTTCACCCAATCCCGTGTATCGGCATCAAATGCCCCACATTCGTGTTCCTTTGCTGCAGAAAAATGCCCAGACAAACTGGGCATTTTTACGCGACCTCGGAATACGCTACTTGTGCGCTTTGTGTCGTTGATGAAAGCGGCTTTTGCCTTGCGGCGCGAGGCGCAAACGCAAGTAAAATTGCCACAAGGCGAACACGCCATGACCGACCACCCAACCAAGGATGAACACACCCCAATGGCCTACCCACATGCCAATCACCGCAGATGCCGCAAACAGAAATACTGACAGCAAGACAACGTTGAGCACTTTGGCGAGACGCCAATTCGCTTTATAGCTTCGCCCCCATAGGACAAACACACTCAAATTAATGAACGTCACCTGCCTCGCATACAAGCGTTCCAAATAGAACGCGAGCCAAGCTCCCCAGGCGCCACCAATCAGAAAATCACTCCATACGTCCAACATCTTGCCTCCCTGTTTATGTTGAGGCTGGTTTATGGTTAATGCCGCGCATGTCACGACATTGTTTTCTCGTCTGGTCACTCTTTCGAATTACTGATCTTTAACAGAGTGTAAGAAACGATGCTTTGGACATGTGTTCGAACAAAGAGACTCAATAACGGTTCCTGATCGCTGAACATCCTTATTCAGCATGAAGGTCAAGACGCTGTTTCATGCCGTTTGGGATTATTTCCCCCCAAGATCGGGGACTTGAGACAAGGTAGGGATAGGAATCACTGCCTGCCTGCTCTAAGATGCCAAGACAGTCGTTGGAAAGTGACACAATTTAAAAACCCAGACAAAACGACAAAAACACGATGCAAGATGTCGTGAAGTTGTTTGGGTATACATGGACATCACTGAGATAGTGAAATACGCCCTCATTAGGTAACACTATCCAGTCAAACAGGAGTACCGCGTGCGCATATCTGCCCCAATCGTTGAATCATTAGACACCATACTGCCAGACGAACCGTTACTAATGATGGGTGCAGGCCCCGTGCCAATTCCAGCCAAAGTGGCCGCCGCCAATGGCATCGTGATCAATCACCTTGGCGAAACCATGTCGCGCATTATCGAGCAGGTAAAAGCCATGTCTCGCTATGTGTTTCAAACCGAATCCACGCACATCATGGGTGTTGCGGGTCCAGGCTCTGCTGCCATGGAAATGGCCGTCGCCAACCTCGTGGCACCAGGCGATAACGTCTTGTCGATAAGCAATGGTTTCTTCAGTGGTCGTCTTGCTGAAATGTCAGAACGTGTAGAAGGCAAAGTAACGCGCCTTACCATCGAAGAAGGCTTAGCGGCAGACCCTCACACCGTGGCGCTCGCCATCGCCAAGCACCAACCTCAAGTACTGACCATCGTGCAAGGTGAAACATCTAACACTGTCTTTAACCATGCCCTACCCGAGATTTGCCGCGCTGCGAAAGCGGCAGATTGTCTCGTGATAGTCGATGCAGTGTGCACGCTCAGTACCATGCCATTAGAGATGGATGAATGGGGTGTTGATGCGGTGATTACTGGCGGACAAAAAGGGTTAAGTTGCATTCCTGGCGTGTCATTGGTGGCGTTCTCAGATAACGCATGGGAAAAAATCACAACCCGCGAAGACACCCTTCGCCACTGGTGCTTGGATGCCAAACTTGCTGACAAATTCTGGTACCAAAGCTCTTACCACTACACGGCACCGGTATCAGGCATCATGGCGATTCATGAAGCCCTACGTTTGATCTGCGAAGAAACGCTACAGGCGCGTTTTGATCGCCACTTGAAATGCTCACGGGCACTCCAAGCAGGCATTGAAGGGTTAGGGCTAGACCTTTGTGTTGATAACGCATCACGACTGAACTCGGTCGTCGGTATTCATGTGCCGAACGGGTTGAACCAGAAAGACATACTGAGCCATATTTCCCGTGAATTTCGTGTCGAGATTTCAGGCTCATTTGGCTTGGATATTATTCGTATTGGGCAAATGGGTGAACAATGCCGCGTGCACAACATATTCCGCACCATTCACGCACTAGGCTCGACAATTCAAGCACTTGGTGGTGAGGCAAACCTTCCAAGAGGCGTTGCTATGCTAGAAAAAGCCTTGCAAGAATACCGCCCCGTGTTCGCCTAGCGGCCACGAGACACAGACAAAACCAAAAACGGCAGCCAAAATAGGCTGCCGTTTTTATTGATTAGCATGAACGCTGCATCACCCGTTTCTCGATGGTTTAATCGTAGATTTCTCCACGATCCAACACCACTTTTCCATGTTCCAGTAGCACCGTAAACACATGGCTTGGTGAGGTCTCGACTTCCTGCGAGCACAACCTTAGGTACTCACCATCTTGCTCATACGCATGATCCACCGTGATGCGATGGATCTGATTACGGCTCAAATACCGGGAAACGTTGGCCATTGCATTTTTCACTTCAACAGACGCTTCCGCATCACAGCCCAAAAAGTACAAACTAAAGCTACGTGAGAGCATCATGAATGACATGTCGATGGATTCATCGGAGAACTCAATGATGTTGCGTCCTGACTGATTCGAAGCGCGTGACTTGTTGCTGAAGAGGTGCATGTTGTACTCGTTGATATACACCACGAGGTCTTTGTCGTCACTGGTAAACCTCGCGGCTTGACGCTGCAACATGACTAACGCGCCCTCTTCACCGCCCCAGTATGGGGAACGACTATAACCTGATGACACCACTCGGCTGTTCAAACCAAGGTCTGCGCCAATGGCTGACAAAAAATCATGCACTGACAAGGTGACATTGTCTTTTTCGTTTTTCAGCAGGGTAATGAATTTGGATTCAAGGAAGACTTTGGGGTGTGCCAAATCAGGAAAGAAGTGTTTTCGAATATCAACGGTCAGCGATGCTCTTCGGCTAGACTCTCCCACCAAAAAGTGAAACTTCATCTTTCGCGTAAACGGGTTGTAACCGGGCTTTTTGAAAGCGTTGAACCGGACCTTTTCCCGCTCACACATCAGATAAAGACGTGCTTCGCTCAGCACATCTTCAATGTGGTGTTTCAAATTGTCACGGTAATCGACAACGTACTGGCTAAGTTGGTCGCTATCTGCGGAAAATTTAGCATCCACAAGAATGTCACACCAAAACATATCAGTGCCGATAAGTTCTGCATGCCAATGTCGATTGACTGCAGTGACGATCTTTCGTTGCTTCGCTTCCAATCTCTAAATCTCAGATACCATTTCAAGGATTTGCAGTTAAAAGAGTAGCTTAATTTGAGAAAATCGCGGTATGGAAGGTCACCGAGCGATGAGAAATTGGGGGCTAATCAACAAAACACTTAATGGGTTGCAGCAAACTGTCGATGAATGATGAAAGTTGCACAAGGATACATGGGTAACCCAATACGGCGATCCTATACATGTGAAAGTGAGATGACGCTGAGCGGTAATTCGGAGAGGCAGCAATGCGCTGCAACAGAGAAGGCGTTTACTTGAATGGCAGGAAACGCCCAGTACTTACTTTTTCGTGCGTGATTTCGAGGTTTTAATCGCGTTGTCTTCACGGGTTTGTTGGAACCAAAATCGTTTACGACCTGTTGAACGTGACATATTCTTCCTTACTATTTCTGATCAGCATAACACCAAGCGAGGTGCTGAGTTTTCATCGTGTACATTGCTAAGCAACGTCATGATTTTCATTGTTATTTATAGAAATATAGCTGAGAAATATGTAACTGGAAGACAAATATGGAAAAGAGATATTTGGGGAGTTAATAATTTTTGCTAGAAGACGATAAAAATAATGGAGGTGTCGCTGATGGTGTGGGTGAAACTAAAACGTGTTACGGGGAGTGAAACTCGAGATAAAAAGAGGCGTAAATGGCAAAGCCACTTACGCCGCCTTTCGAAATTACAGAGCTACTACGTTAGCAGCTTGTGGGCCTTTTTGGCCTTGCTCAACTTCGAAAGATACTTTTTGGCCTTCAGCCAAAGTTTTGAAGCCTTCAGAAGCGATTGCACGGAAGTGAACGAATACGTCAGCACCGCCGTTGTCTTGAGTAATGAAACCAAAACCTTTCTCTTCGTTGAACCACTTAACGATACCAGTAGTCTTAGACATAATGTGTCCCTTAATATTTAGTTGATAATAAATTTTCGCGATAATGCGAGGCACTGGCGCTTGAATTATTGAATGTGACGATGAAGCTAAGGGAAACACTAAGGATAACCACGGTTACGAAGAAATCTTGAGGTTTTACTTTGGCTTGAAGTTCCATTAATAAATCTGAACATACAGAGCGAGGCGAATAATACCGTAGCGGAGAGATTAGTAAAGGGTTATTTTCACTTTTTCGCACCTTGTGAGGCCACGGAATGCGTAGCCCTACCTTCGTTTGTGATCATACGCATTTGTTTCATCACCAAATTCAACAACCACACACAAATTGATAACCGCTGGAAATGTTTTTAGCGATTTTCACGTTTCATTTCGAGTTTGAATCAATGTCCCACTGCATGCTGTCGTCAACGGCACATCCCCCACAATATACCCATACATCGTTTTCATGATGTTCACCGACCCCCTCGCATCTCTACATATCGCAACCCTGTTGCTCGAAGCAAAAATTGGGGCTCCCGACAACACAATGCCTAAAATGACTCACTTTTTATTAGCACGATTTGGTTAAT
Organism: Enterovibrio baiacu; assembly: GCF_004120195.1. GTDB lineage: Bacteria > Pseudomonadota > Gammaproteobacteria > Enterobacterales > Vibrionaceae > Enterovibrio > Enterovibrio baiacui. Next base: position 35,409 of record NZ_SCHN01000017.1, read on the forward strand.
AATCTGTTTCTCGTTACGGCATTTATCGAACAAATTGTGCGTTTTATAGTCCTCCTCACTGGCACTGAACACTGCCAACAAACGCATAAATCGATAACAAAAACGAACGAGGGATACGACATGAACACATTCAAAGTAAGCCTAATCGCCGCGGGGATTGCCACCTTATTTACCACTGCCGTGGTTGCAGAAGAAACAAGACCTTTTACCTATCTGCCAGACGGCGGTTACCCCTCAACCACTGATGCGACCTTTGTTGCGCCTAGCGCAAAAACACCCCTTAAAGTGGGTGACAAAATTAGCAACCTGACGGCGCGAAACTTTAACGGTGACGTGATCGTGCAAAAACTGACTGACAATGCCTACTGGGTTCAAATAGGGTTTTACAACACCGTGTTTCTTGTCGGTGATGACGGTGTGCTCTTGATGGATCCACTGGCCTATGGCAGCGGTGAAGCAGTGCTTGCTGCAATTGCAGATGTCACCGACAAACCTGTCACCGCCGTGGTGTATTCACACCACCATGAAGACCACATTGGTGATATTTCCGTGTTCGAGAAAGCGGCAAAAGATGCTGGCGTAAAACTTGAAATCATTGCGACGGATGCCACCGCAAAAGGCATGAAAGCGCACGGGAGTGAGGTGACACCTGCAACCAAAGAACTCAAGTTCAGCGGTGACAGCTTCACGTTTGGTGATGAAACCATCACCGTCTATGGGCTTGCAGATTCTGCGCACACCTACGACAGCGCGCTTTGGATATTGGAAAACGCAAAAATTGCGCATATCCCAGATGTCGTCAACCCAGACCAAATGCCGTACCTGAACTTTGGTGGTTCAGACACCTTCGAAGGCTATGAAGATAATCTTGCGTTTATCAAAGCCAAAGAGTGGACGTATTTCTCAGGAGGGCACGGGAACATTGGCAGCAAAGCAGATTTTACCTTCATGCAGGAATACGTGGCTGATCTAAAAGCCGCCACGGGCGACGCCCTCGGCAGCGTAAACCCAGGCGATTACTTTGTGGCGAAATACAACAACCACCAAGCCTCTGCAAAGGCTTACTATGATGCCATCACCGCAAAAGCCATGGACACGTTACGTCCAAAGTATGGCGAGTTTTACGGATTTGAAGCCTCTGTGCCTGACCAAATCGTCATGGTACGCGATGCCATCAGCCACTGATTGAACACCTAGGAGCCGGCACACAATCAACAAGTGTAAAGGTGTTTTGTCTTACTCTCCGTACAAAAATGGTGCCCTAACACAACCATTACGTACACCTAACATTGGCTTACTTGTTTTGAACGACAGTAAAGGTGCTGCAGCAAAACACTACCCAATGACTCCACAGGAAAAGGAGAGTAAGCGATGACAATGCTAAAAACACTGATGTTGGCTCTAGCGGTTTTCTTTACAGGTTCAGCACTGGCTACCTCGACCGATGGGGGCAATAAGTGCCCAGAAGGGTCAGAAGCTCCCGAGTGCCAAGTGAAAGACGATAACAGCGGCTCTTAAACCAAGCCGATAGCAAGCAGGCGCTTTTCTGGGTTGTAGAAGCGCCTGTATTTTTCACCGCACTGTCTTCGATTCCCCATCTGCAACATCCTTTTGCTCCCTTGCGTGCCCACATCGGGTTTATTTGGAGATATACTGCCAGCGGTTATTTCAATCCAAGCCTGCATATGAAGCTCGCCAACAGTCCGGTTACACAACACGTCTTCGACGGTATTCCTTTCTTCCTCAAGCGCGACGACCAACTTCACGGTCATTTTTCGGGAAACAAAGCCCGCAAACTGATGTCGCTTCTTGCTTACGATGATCCAAAGATCACCCACTTGATTGGGTATGGTTCACCGCAGGCCAACTCCTTGTTATCCCTTGCGGCGCTCGCGTCCATCAAAGGTTGGCAGTTAGAGTTTTACGTTGATCGCATTCCAAGTTGGCTAAAAGAGAGCCCGATTGGGAATTATCGTGGGGCGTTAGATCTGGGCGCGAAAGTCATTGCAATGACAGACATCTGCGTCGAATCTACCCACCCTGCTGATTTCATTTATAAGCACCGACAAGATGAAAATCACCTACTTGTGCCTGAAGGTGGTCGATCTCCGATTGCAGAAGAAGGCGTCAAAACCCTTGCGGACGAAATTCTCGCGTGGTCTCACTTCCATCAAGAAAAGCCATTGGCCATCGCGTTACCTGCGGGCACGGGTACCACGGCGTTGTATTTGCACAAGCATTTACACCCACACGGCATTGAGGTGCTTACCTGCCCTTGCGTTGGTGGGGAAAGTTACCTTGTTTCGCAATTTGAAGAACTGGGCGAAACCAGCCACCCCACTATTTTGACTCGCGAGCAGAAGCATCACTTTGGAAAGCTGTACGAACAAGATTATCGCGTGTGGCAATCCTTGCTTGAGCAAACCCACATCGAGTTTGATTTGTTGTATGACCCAATGATGTGGCGATGTTTACAGACATGGTACCCACAGAACGCTGACAAACAGCTTCTCTACATTCACCAAGGCGGCATTTTAGGCAACGAAAGTATGCTGCCAAGGTATGAGCGTAAATACGATCTTCGCTAAAAAGCTTTACACTCAGGTCTCATTAAAAACACCCATACACTCACCACCAAACTGCTAATCTCGCCTTAGTTTAAACCAGTTTTTGCACAAGGAAACGTGTATGAAGTTATGGGTAGTTGGGTTACTCCTCGTTATCGCAGGCTGCGCCAACACAGAGAGCAATACGAGCAAAAATACCAGTGACAAAGCGGATACACATCAAGACGTTTGCCGTGTGCTAGAGAAGGACATCAAACGCCCCAAAAACGCCCTACCAAGAAGACTCGATGAAGGGCTAACAGCCAAACGCGTTGAATTCATCAATGATGATTTCACTTGCCATATCAATATGGTGATTGAGATTGATGACGACTTACTCATGTATCCGAGAATGGAAGGGAATAGCCGAGCCGAAAAGGTCGCTTTTCTCAATTCGCCAAAAGGTCAACTCACTGTCTTTGACGGTTTCCACGCTGGAATCGTCGAAAGTATGTTCGCTGATAGACCTCATTGGATCGACATTCAAGGGCTCAAGTTTTCACTGCAAGTCGACTACACCTCAGGTGATGCGCATACCACCGTCATCAATACGCTCGATAATACGGGATTTGACGCCAGTGAGAGTTGTTACAGCAAATTCATTGCTGTTGATTTGTGTGCGTATGTTGAAGAAGAGGCGCTACTCACCCAAAAAGACGATCTCTACAACATTCAAAACAATGTCATTTTAGAAAAAGTGTCATCAAGCGGAAAAGCGCTCACGCTTGAGTATGCCTATCTGCCTGAGTTCGATTATGTGCTCGATGGAACGAATGTTCAGCGACAGAAAATCAGCGCATCAGGTTTGAAAAAACTAGAGCGGGAAGTATGTGGTAAGCAAGGACCAAATAGAGGGTTTGTCAAAGCCGGTGGCGAAGTGAAGCTAATTTTCAAATCCACCAAACACCAGCTTAACTATTCCTCCAATGAGCTGACGTGCTCTCCAGACTAGTTACTCTTCCCACCCCTCAAAGTGCGTCAACAAATGATCGATAGCAAGGCGCGCTTTGAGAGGCAAGAACTTGCGGTTTTGATACACGACCCATGAGGTGATTTTCTGCGTCCAAAAAGGAGCGAGCACTGGAACCAAGTCACCCTCTTGAACCGCTTGCTGGAAACTGCTTTTGGGCATATAGCCAATCCCTAACCCGCCTTTACATGCCTCTACCAACGCATTCGCGTTATTACAGCGAAAGCGCCCTGCGACTTTCACCGGTATCTCTTTGCCCGCCTGCTCGAACAGCCAAGTATCGTTATTGGTGATCAAACAAGAATGTTGCGCTAACGCTTTAGGGTGGTTTGGTTCACCGTGTTCCAAAAGGTAATCAGGCGACGCAACCGCCATCAAACTGCGGTCAGCGAGCTTTCTCGCCACCAGCCCCGAGTCTTGCAAGCGCCCATAACGGATAGCGAAGTCGATGCCATCTTCCACAAAGTTGACGTGCCGGCTGCTAAAATCCACTTCCACCGTTAATTTGGGGTGTTGCTGGGCAAACTCTACCAGCGCTGGCGCAACGAACTGTTCGGCAAACGACCCCGCCATGCTGATACGGAGTGTGCCTTGCAAATCAAACTGCGTGCCTGTCACCATTTCGTTGGCTTGATCGAGCCCGCTCACCAACTCTTGGCATTGCAGATAATACTGCTGACCCGTTTCCGTCAGCTTCACCGAGCGGGTAGACCGCGCAAACAACGCCGTGCCGAGCCGCTGCTCTAAGCGAGAGACTTGGCGAGAAACGTGGCTGACGGAGCAATTCAAACGACGCGCAGCCTCACTGAAGCCCTTGGCGTCTGCCACGGTAACGAATTCAACAATGCCATCAAAACTGAGTGAATGGAGGTTCATTTCATTATTGCCATATAGCAAAGACGGTTTTTCATTTTAGCGGATTATCACTCATATAGCGAAAGCATAGAATGGTCAACATCAAACGGCTTACTCATGTCCTCATACGGTCTGCTGCTAGATAAGCCCACTCACATCAGAAGGATTACGTTATGAAAAAGGTTCTAATCATCGTTACGAATCATGCCACGCTTGGCACCACCGATCAGGCGAACGGCACGTACGCCCCTGAGATGACCCACGCGTTGGATGCATTCTTGCAGGCGGGTTTCAGCTACGACGTTGCTTCTATCAACGGTGGCGCAGTGCCTTTCTACGGCGAAGATATGGAAGGTGATGACGTTAATACGCGCATTTTTAACGACGCAGAGTTTCAGTCTCGCGTGAACAACACCATCCCTGTGAACCAACTTAACATCGACGACTACGATGCCATTTTCTACCCTGGTGGATTCGGTCTACTGTCTGATTTGGCAGAGCATCAACTGACAGCAAGCCTCGCGGCATCGCTCTATGAAAAAGGCGGCGTGATCGGTTCTGTATGTCACGGCCCTGCGGGTCTGCTTCCTATTACCCTTAGTAATGGACAGCCATTGATCGCAGACAAAACAGTGACAGGCTTTACCCGTGAAGAAGAAATAGATTTTGGCACCATCAACGACATTCCTTTCCTACTGGAAGAGTCGCTCGCCCGTAAAGCCGCGAAATTTAGCAAGATCCAGCCTTGGGGCGTGCATGTCATCGTTGACGAACGTCTTGTGACTGGCCAAAACCCAGCCAGTGCACACGGTGTGGGCGAAGCCATGGTCGCCTTGCTGAAATAACGCCAACAGCGTTTCGAAAAGCACAACTTTAAACGTCGGTGACGAGCAAACCACTGCCTTGCTCGACACTGACGTTTTCCTTTTTACGGCGGCAATACCACCATGCTTAACCGCCTTTTCCGCTACTCCTCGCAATAGGCAGGATAATCGCTATACCCTTTTCGATCTCCACCAAACAAGGTCGTCGCATCAAGCTCAGCGAGTGGCCATCGGTGCTGAATGCGTTTAGGAAAATCTGGATTCGCGATAAACGGTCGACCGAACGCCACCAAATCCGCCAAGCCCCGCGACAAAATTGCCTCCGCTTTTTCCTGATTGTACTGCCCAGCCACAATGATTTTTCCCGGATAAATGTCCCGAAGTGCTTCTCGAAATTGCAGCGACACCGTGGGTGCATCGTCCCAATCCGCTTCCGAAAGGTGCAGATACGCCACGCCAATCTCCGCGAGTTTGCCCGCGGAATACAAAATTGCATCAATGATCTGCGGACAATTCATGCCCCGTGCCGTGATGAAAGGTGCTAAGCGCACACCCACACGCTCTGATCCAATGGCATTGGCGATCACCGTGGCGACTTCGATTAAAAGACGTGCGCGATTTTCGATGTTGCCGCCATACACATCTTGGCGAACGTTTGAGGTTGAGCGAAGGAATTGGTCGAGCAGATACCCATTTGCAGCATGGATTTCGACACCGTCAAACCCCGCTTCCATGGCATTGATCGCAGCCTTGCGATAATCCGTCACGATCTGTGCAATTTCTTCCCACAGCAACGCACGCGGTGTCGGGCAATCCACCATGCTGCCCACTCCCTCGTCATCCGCAACCCACACTTTTGCGTCAGGGTTTAATGCCGACGGGGCAACAGGCGCTTCGCCGCCATGAAAAGAGGCATGAGACATACGGCCAACGTGCCAAAGCTGAAGGAATATTTTTCCACCTTCACGGTGAACCGCATCCGTCACCAAACGCCACCCTTCAATGTGTTCTGGCGTGTGAATACCCGGGGTAAAGCTGTACCCTTGACCTTGCGGCGATATTTGCGTGGCTTCAGTAATGATCAGGCCTGCACTTGCGCGCTGTGCGTAGTATTCCGCCATCATTTTATTCGGAATGTTTCCCGGTTGTGTGGTTCGGCTGCGGGTCATTGGAGCCATCACAATACGGTTGTTGAGTGTGTGTTTACCCAGCTCTAGTGATTGAAATAAGGTCATGGAATTTCTCCTTCTGCATCAGCAGGTCATTAATCGTTAAGCGAATGAATGGATTGAAGAATATCAATAGAGAGATCGATGCCGTCGTCGGGAACATCTAGCTCAATCAGGAGCGACGCAGACAATCGAAGAAAGAACTGCGCAATCTGCGTGTCTGGCACAAGCGTGACCTGATAGATGAGCGACATGCTGTCGAGCCAACGCGCCAATTCACGGGCTGGCATGTCAGATCGCAGGGCAATATGATTAAGCTCGATATCCCGAATATCGGTGATATCGACAACGTGCAACGCCGCAAGGTCGTCGCGGTAAAACCAACGCCCCGGAAACGGAAACGCAGGACGCGCTCCCATCGACAAACCCAGTAAGGTTGTTAAATGCTGCAATGCGTTACTATTCGGCGGCGCAAGCACACTCACATGATCGAACTGCCAGGTGTAGTCAGGGGTGTTCACCACGGTTTTACCGTCAGTAGGATTGGACATTGTCATCATGGGTCTCACTGATTGTGTTCAACATGATCACAGCGTATTTGACGGATAAGATTTGAAAAACTAGCTTTGGGTATAACCAGTTTCAAATTGTATTTGAAAATTAAATGTGAAAAGCCCGCTATGATGAAAGCCCTTCAAGACTTCCGAATATTCATTGAAACCGCAGAACAAGGCAGCCTTTCCGCCGTGGCAAGAAACATGGATCTCACCCCTGCCGCCACCAGTGCAGCGGTGAAGCGATTGGAAAAGGAACTGGGAACGCCGCTGTTTATCCGTTCAACCCGAAGCCTACGATTAACGCCAGATGGCGAAGCATTTCTTCAACAATGTCAGCAAGCCATACAACTCTTGGATGACAGCGCAGCAACGCTTAAATCCGGGCAAACCGTGGTGAGTGGGGTCATTCAGCTCTCTTTGCCGTCAGATCTCGGGCGGAATCAGGTACTCGAATGGCTTGATGCCTTTTTGGATACCTATCCCCTCATCGAACTGCGCTTGCACCTCTCCGATCGCATTGCCGATGTGTATTCTCAACCTGTCGACCTTGCGCTGCGTTATGGTGAGCCGCCTGCATCGAACCTGATTGCCTTGCCCATCGAACCCAATAATTACCGTGTACTTTGCGCCAGCCCCGAATACATTGCGGCCTACGGAAACCCCAAGACACCGGATGAATTAACACAGCACAATTGCCTCTGTTTTGCCGTTGGCGACACCACACACACGCAGTGGGCGTTCTGGAAAAAAGACGAGGAAAAAGCAACGCAGCACAACCCTCGCCATTTAGGCATCAACCTACCGCCAGATGTCAGCGTGAACGTGAAAGGAAATCGGATGGCAGATGACGGTGAAGCGGTGCGTCGATGGGCACTTTCGGGCCGGGGAATTGCGTACAAATCTTACCTCGATATTCGAGAAGACATTCGCGCAGGAAAATTGGTGATCGTGTGTGAAGATTGGCTCGGTCAATATGCACCGTTGAACCTGATTTGTGCCGACCGTCGGCAGCTCAATCCGGCCGTTCAAGCCCTTCGACAGTTCCTGATCGAGAGATGCCGAGAATAGTCCAACTTTCTATCGATGAGTCAGTGGGTTACCCCTCAACCCTTCACCCACACAATGCGCAGCGCAGTGCGCATTCCGTCGTAAAAAAGCGCGTATCGCGTCGTAAATAAATAATTACCCCCAAACAAAAAGGGCCATTATCCAAATGTAGGCCTCTCAAATGCCGCAAAGAAAGCGGTTTAAACACGCGCGCGGTGGCGTGTTTATGTTGTGCAGTATATCGACAAAGGATTGCCATTTGAGAATTCAAAAAGCATGTCGTGGGCAAGACGAAGGGAAGGAAACAAGATGAACCAAGTGCCGATCAAACAAATCGACAGCGATGTCATTGATAAGCAAGCTGTCAAAACCATGCTCGAGCGACGCATTCCGAACTTTACGCTTGAACAACCCTTCTACAACAGCCCGGAGATTTTCCGCATCGACATGGAAGAAATCTTCGGTAAAGAATGGATATTTGCAGGCATGACGTGCGAATTTCCAAAACGAGGCAGTTTTACCACGCAGGATATTGGCGGTAACCCCATCATTATCGTGCGCGATAACAAAGACCAAATTCGCGCCTTCCACAACGTATGCCGACACCGTGGTTCTAAAATCTGCACAACCCACAAAGGCAAATCTGCCAAGCTCGTCTGCCCTTACCACCAATGGACGTATGATCTCGATGGGTCATTGGTTTACGCCGGCGTCGACATGGGCGACGACTTTGATAAATCCTTGTATAGCTTGCATCCCGTGCATTGTGAAAATGCCGGTGGTTACATCTTCGTGTGCCTTGCAGATAACCCGCCGCCGATTCAAGAATTCCTCGATGACCTGAATTACTACCTCGAACCCTACGACATGGCCAACACCAAAGTCGCCTACGAAAGCACCATCATTGAAAAAGCGAACTGGAAACTCGTGGTCGAAAACAACCGAGAGTGTTACCACTGTGACGGCTCACACCCAGAACTCCTTCATACATTGCTTGAGTGGGATGACAACAACGATCCACGCGCAACACCTGAATTCATCGCCTTGGTCGAAAAACAGCAAAAGCTCTGGGCAGGGCATGACATTCCCTTCAAGTTCAAAGGCGCGTATGGCCTTAGAAACCGCATGGTGCGAACGCCACTGAAAGAAGGCACTCACGCCATGACCATGGACGGCAAAGCCGCCAGCAAAAAGCTCATGGGACGCATCGACACCCCTGACCTCGGCGTGTTGCGTATTTTGCACCTACCGAACTCGTGGAACCACGGCGGCGGCGATAACTTGATCGCGTTCCAAATCCTGCCCGTGAGCCCACAAGAAACCAAAGTGATCACCCGCTGGATTGTGCACAAAGATGCCGTTGAAGGTGTGGACTACGACGTTGAAAACCTGATCCATGTATGGATGGCGACGAACGCCCAAGACCGCACGCTCGCTGAAACCAACCAGCTTGGCGTGAACTCGAAAGCGTACCAACCGGGCCCGTATTCCAAGACGTATGAGTTTGGGGTGATCAACTTTGTGAACTGGTACTGCGAACAGCTAGAAGCCAACCTCGGATAAGTGTTGGTGCGTTTTGGTATGTGCATGTCGTATTTGCATAAATCGTGAAACGCAAATGGCAACAAAATCCAAGAAAAGTGCATGGTTTTTAACCGAAAACACAAACAAAAATACGTTGGCTATCAGAAAAACAGTGCGCTCACTGCTTGGGGAACGAAACAATGAATGACGTAGAAGTGGTACCCGACAACAGCCTCAACCCCGTTAACACACAAACGTGGGTGAATGGGCGACACCTTGTGCGCTGCGTAAAAGTGATACGCGAAACGCATGACGTAAAAACCTTCTGCTTCATGAGTCAAACCCCCATCATGTACTTCTTCAAGCCGGGACAATTCGTCACGCTTGAGCTCAATATTGGTGGCGAACAAGTCATGCGCAGTTACACCATGTCTTCCTCGCCTTCCGTGCCATACAGCTTTTCCATCACGGTCAAGCGGCTCAAGAATGGTTTAGTGTCGAACTGGCTGCATGACAACCTCAATATCGATGACGAAATTGCGGTTCATGGTCCCGTCGGCAACTTCAACTGCATCGACAACCCCACCGATAAAGCGCTGCTCCTTTCGGGTGGTGTCGGCATCACACCCGTGATTTCCATGGCGCGATGGTGGTACGACACCAACGGCGCGGTGGACATCAAGTTCGTTCACAGCGCCCAAACGCCGCGAGACATCATCTTCCTCAAAGAACTGGAATTGATGAACGCACGCATTGATAACTTCGACCTCAGCATCATTTGTGAACGCTATGACCCCGGCCAAAGCTGGCATGGTTATCGTGGCTACCTCACCAAAGAAGTCCTCTTGCTGATTGCGCCTGATGCGCTTCAACGTGAAGTCTACTGTTGTGGGCCAGAGCCTTACATGGCTGCTGTGCGTAAAATGCTGATGGAAATCGGCTTCGACATGCGCCAATACCACGAAGAAAGCTTCGGCGCGACGCCAACAGAAGTACAAGAAGATGCGGAAGAGTCTGCAGAACAAGCACTGATCACCGATGAAATCCCAGTTCCTGGTTTCACCGTCGAATTCGTTGATGAAGGCATGTCCGTCACCGTCAGCGAAAACGAAACCATTCACACCGCCAGCACCAAGCTCGGCGTACATGTACCCAAAGCCTGCGGCATGGGCATTTGCGGGTCATGCAAAGTGAGATTGTTGTCTGGTGAAGTCACCATGGAACATAACGGCGGGATCACCGAAGAAGAGGAAGAAGAAGGGTATATTCTTAGCTGTTGCAGCAAGGCAATAACAAACGTCACCATCGAAACCTAATTCGACAGTGACGTATACGACGACGTAAATTCGCGGAAAACATATCAGTGCTTTATGGCTGTAAAAATAAGAGATTCGGGTTATTTGACATATCCTCGCCATTTCCCAACGTGCTCAATGCACAGGGGATGAGCCAATAGAACCGAAGAAAAGCCACTTCAAGGCACTGATATATGGTCATTGGTATTCATTTAAAATCATCCACCAGCAGGTAAAACGACCACATCCCTTGCTCCATCGGGGATACCTGACATTCTCAATTTTGGATTATTAGGCAAGAAGTAGCGAGAAATGCCCTATCGCATGACAGCTCGTCGGAACTATGATGTGTGCAAGATAACGATCTGGCGACATGCCATAAAGAGCACGAGGTCCACATGCAATTTACCTATTCCAACCCAACGCAAATCCATTTTGGCCAAGGCCAAATTGCGGCCATTGCTGATGTCATCCCAGCACAAAGCAAAGTACTGGTGATTTACGGTGGCGGCTCCATCAAGAAAAACGGCGTTTACGACCAAGTGACTGACGCACTGAAAAACCACACTTGGCTGGATTTCGCAGGCGTTGAACCGAACCCAACCAAAGAAACCTTGGACAAAGCCGTCGCGATTGCCAAGCAAGAAGAGATTGATTTCATTTTGGCCGTGGGCGGCGGGTCAGTGATTGATGGCTCGAAATACGTTGCTGCTGCAGCAAAATACGACGGCGACGGCTGGGATATCCTGACCGGTAAATACACCATTGAAAGCGCACTGCCTATCGGTGCGATCTTAACGCTGCCAGCAACGGGTTCAGAATCCAACCCCGCCGCGGTCATCACCAAAGCAGAAACTCAAGACAAACTGCCGTTCATGCACCCAAGTGTTCGCCCGGTTTTCGCCGTGCTCGACCCCGATGCCATGAAAACACTGCCAGAACGTCAGCTTGTTAACGGTATTGCCGATGCGTGGGTGCATACCTGTGAGCAATACATCACCCGCCCAACAAATGCGGCGGTACAAGACGGCTATGCAGAAACCTTGCTGCGCAATCTGAAAACGTTAGGTGAGCAATTCGCAGAGCGCGATAACGATGCATGGCGCGCCAACCTGATGTGGAGTGCTAACCAAGCACTCTCCGGTTTGATTGGACAAGGCGTACCACAAGATTGGGCGACGCACATGATCGGCCACGAACTCACTGCGCTTTGGCACGTCGACCACGCACGTTCGCTCACCATCATTCAGCCTTCGCTGCTGCGTAACCAAATCGATTACAAGCGCGCCAAGCTCGAACAAATGGGCCGCAATGTCTTTGGTTTTGCGGACAGCGACGATCTGGCAGAACGCACCATCGATGCGATTGAAGCTTTCTACGAGCAGCTTGGCTTAGAAACCAAACTGGCCGAGTACTCTGGCGACAAAGAAACTGCCATCAATGCAGTGATTGACCAACTGACAAAACACGGCATGACAGCGCTGGGGGAAAACCAATCCATCACGCTAGAAAAAAGCCGCGAGATCTTAGAACACGCGATCGTATAACGCGTTATTGCGTTATTCATCTCGCATCTCTACATACACATAGCGCGCCTTTGGGCGCGCTATGTCGTTTTACGATGTTGAACACTACGCCGCTCAATACAACAGGGTGACGGCTTGGTTGTAATTCACGGTTTCAAGGCCAATGCCGCCGCTGGCGCTAAACGTGAGGCCGAGGTAGCGGATCGGGTAGTAGCTGAACCATGCGCCACTGCCGACATCTGCCACTCCCAAAGGCACGCTGACACTTGCGCCATGCGCGTAGCCACCAATGTTTCGCGCATCACTTTCAATGCCGTCTTTCCACACACCTAAACTCACGCCGAGTCCCACACTGAGAGAAGCGCCTTTGGATATCGCAACCGCACCATAGGGCCGTGCGTTACCTTGCCAATCCAACGCCACGCCGTATTCGGCGGTTGTGCCGACACCCACTTCCAGTTCAGGTGCGCCACCCAAGGTAATGGATTGATACCCATTGGCGAGCGCAATTTCACGCAAGGCAAGGTAGCTAGGCATGTGCGAAATCAGTCGAAACACCTCTTCGCCATCCTTGTCTGAAATCGCTCGTCTCAATGCACTGTTTTTCGCCACTGCCGCAATGAATTCAGCCCCCGCTTGGCTCAATGCGAGGTCTTCTTCCAATCGCGTTTGGGCAAGCGCCGTTATCTCAGCTTGCATATCAATTGGCGCTCCACACACCTTTTCATACGGCGGGCCTAAATTCAGCAAAGCATCCGCAGGCGAAGGCATCAAGTCCAATCCTTCATCGCAGTAGTACTCGGTTTTACATTCTGCACCGGGGTTGAACGCCCACAGAAAACTGACTTTGGAAGACCCTGTCGGGCAGCGATAGCACTCACCGCCTTTCTCAAATTGACCATCTTCGCAGCCATAGACGGAGCGCTCAAACGTCGCATCGACCGTGTCTTTGTTAAAACCAATGCCGCGTTCTTTGCAGGCATTGTCTTTATGAATCGGCGTCCATGTTCGACGATACCCTTCAGGACACCGCCAACACTCACCGCCATTTTTCGGCGTGAAATAGAGGTTCTTTCCTTTGCAGCCCCAGTTGGTTGCATCACCCACTAAAATGGCATCGATTTTAATTTCATCACCGCAGGCTGGTGCGCCATCTTCACCGCAAGCCAGATCCGGCGGCCCCAAATATTCGTCATAAAGCACGGGCGTGGTGCCAACAATAGGGCCGGGTGTGGGTGCCGTTTCAGGAGGAGCAATGACGGTGTCCATTCCATCATCCAATCCAGCCAACGCATCCGCGTCGTTTACGTCCATCTCACCATGATTGGCAGAAGTGTTAGGGTCAATCTCGCTTGGCGATGCTGACGTGATGGCCGAAGAAGGATCGCGTTCAGTTTCTGGAGGCGTAATCGGCACTAAAGGTTCTCGCGTTGCTAAAGACTCGGGTTGTTCGGAAGATTCGGTAGGCTCAGGCGATGTGCCGCACCCAGCAAGGGAAAGCGTGAAGGAAAGGAAGGAAATACACACAATGTAGCGACAATGAATCCATCTACTATTCATAAGGCTGCCTTAAAAGCCCACTGCGACATGCAGTGTATTGGGCTTTATATACAGCAATAAATTATAGGTAGTGCGCCGAAGCGGCTGTGTTCACAAATGCGACGAACACGGTCTAAATAGATGTGATTTTCTGGAATTCTGTCGCCAGATCAGAAGATTATTCAGATCCACCGAATCTCACTTTCCACACCGCACATCGCGCGGCATCTCGGGCTTCATACTCATCGATCGCGGTGTGAAGCTCAGGGTTGAAGTCTGCTTCTTCATCATTTCCAATCGCCGTTAATCGCATGGAAAACCACGCGGTAATTCCACCCGGTGGCGGTGATGAGAAAGAAGGAAACGTGAGATTGCCGTCATTATCTGCAAGCCAGTCCTTGGGCAATGCAGGCGCTAAAACCAACGCACGTGCCAGCCCAACCGCATCGGCGGCATTTTTGGCAAGCGCGTCGACAACCTGCGCGCGGGTTTTGAAACCGCCCGTGACCACCAAAGGAATGCGCGTCATCTGCTTGGCTTTTTCCGCGAATTCGACAAAGTAAGGCCCAGACGCAACGCGGTCAGAACTCGACGCCGCACCAGGGAAATATGACCCGCCACTCAGCTCAATCAAATCCAGCGAGGTGGCATCCAACAAACCTATCGCAGCCAATGCGTCAGTTTGGGTCAATCCACCATCCAATTGATCGGTTGTGTTGATCTTAATGCCGATCGGAAACGCCTCCCCCACCGCCTCTCGCACCGCTGCAATCACGTTAATGACAATGCGGCAGCGAGACGCCACATCACCGCCGTATTGATCCTCACGACGGTTAAACAATGGCGATAAAAACTGGCTCAGTAAAAAGCCGTGCCCAGCATGAATTTGTACGCCCGTAAAACCCACACTTTTAGCCAGCACCGCCGCTTGGGCATACTGCGCAGGAAGTTGTTCGACGTCTTCTACCGACATGCCATCACAATGAAACTCACCAATGTTGAGCGGCGACGGCCCTTTCGGATTGCTAATGGGCGGATGCGACAGCCCGCCCCCATGACCAATCTGCGGCCAAATGTGCGCGTGGTTGATAGAAGCACGAGAGGTCAGTTCGCGCAGCGCCGTTACATCAGCACCATCACTCAAGACCAAATTGCCCGGACGCTCAGGAAAGCGCGGATCAAACTGCACTTCACCAATGATGGCTAATGCCACGCCGCCTTCAGCCCACTTTTCATAAAGCCGCGCCTGTGGTGCTGTGGCATTGCCCGCCCCGTCTCCCAGCGAATCAGACATGGCAGATTTAATGAGTCTGTTTTTCAGCACTGCGCCACAAGGAAGCACCAACGGGCGATCGAGAAGACCGTTCTGGTCTTGTTGATTTGGCATGATTTGCCTCCTTGCGTTGAATTAATTCACACTGTCTCGCGTGCAATCGGTAATCACTACCCTATCCGCATTTACGGAATCAGACATGCCTTGCGCATCAAGCTGGCCTTCGCCATCACTGAAAATAACCGAGACGGCGCCAGAGTGCACCAGCGAGGAAAGGCTGCGACAATCTGATGGTTGTTCAATGTAAATCCGCCCCGACTCTGATTGGGCCAGAGCCCCCCAATCTTCCGCGTCGACCTCAGAGAACACCAAATCAGCCTGCACGTTCGACATATCGCCGAACGATGAAATGGTGCTTTGCTCAATCAATACCTGAGATAACGCAGGCATCTCATTCAATGGTGAGAGAGATTCCACCTCAACACCACTCAAGGTGACCACTTCTAAACCCGGAAAGCTCGCGAGGTCATCTAAACGGATCTTGGCGTTGATAGGAAGATCGCAAAGCAGCGTCGACAGATCATTGACGCGTGTCGCCTCATTAACCTGCGCAGCCATCGACACACAGGCTTCCATTTCAGGATCGGAAAACACCACGTCATCAATGGGCTGAGAAAGCGGCGCAAGTGCATCCATCCCTTCCTCCAATGCCTCGTCATCCTGCCACAGGTCACCCGGTAAAGGCTCAAGCATGCCTTCACTTTCCGCAAGCTCAGCCAGATTGGCAAATTCCTCGCCGCTCATGTCACCAAAAAAGGCTTCTAGTACGGGCGCGGCATCTTCAAGAAAACAAGCATTCGCGATAACGAACGTGCCTGGCACTTCCGCCACGCCCACACCATGCATGCCCAACTGCACGACCGCGGCCTTAGCCTTGTCTTCTTCAGTGATGGTTTTGAACGTCAATATGGTCGTGCTAAGATCGTCCAGCGCTTGAATACGATCATAGAAGTCAGACACTAACTCAGGGCGGTAACACGCCGATTCGGGGTCAACGTCGTTCAGAAAGGTTTTGTATTTTTCAATGTAGCGCTCCGCCAGCGCTAAATTGCTTTTTGCCAGCGCAATACGCTTGTCTATTTTCGCCACGCGCAGCGCCATCAAACCACTGCCTGTCGATTCAAAACGTTCAGACAGCCTTTCCGTCAATGCCTCATACTCACTCACATTACTCAACGCTTCATCAATCAAAGGAGCCGTGTTGTTCTGCAACTTTTCGATGGCCGCCATATTCCGCTCAATATTCGACTCCGCCGCCACAGAAAAGGGCAGAATAAAACAGAGAAAAACGGCAGTAATACGGCATGAAAAAGCGAGCGAACCTGAGAAATGGCGCATGGGGGACTCCCGGAAACAAAAACGATAAATCAAACTATGTCGACTCTTCATCCACGACAAAAGGTTTGTCACACAACGCGGCGATTTCACGACCTTCAACAATCAGTTTCGCCTTATTGCCAGCTAAGAACGGATGTCGTTCACCGGAGGCAAACAACACAAATATTTGGTGAACCTTCAGGCCATGCTGATCGCGTCGATGCTTAGCGCGTGCCACCACAAAGCCACGCACAGCGTCTAAGTTCGCCTCAAAGCGGTAAACAGGATACACACTGGAAATTACCCGCGTCATCAAGCCTTTTCGTCGATTCACGGTCACGTAATGACGTGCGAACGCCATGTGCCAACCAAACGCAGCTAAAGAAGCCCAAACAAAGACAAACGACGGCGACTCAACGTTGTCAAACCCAAGTTGATAGAACGCAAACCCCAAAAACAGACACCCAATTGCTTTTCTGACAACACCCGCACCAAAGGTAATGACTGTTTCGCCAGTGTTCGCACTATGTGTCTTCTTCATGTCTACCTCTTACCTTCCTGCCTGACGATACCTTCACCTTGGCCGTTACTACGATGCGATGAAAAGGAGCGCGCCAAGCACAAGCATGACAGGAAAAATCCACACCAAACGCCACAACGAACCTTCGACACGAAACGGTGTTTCCGAGAGTTGATGGGAGGCAGGTTGATGCGTCACATCATGAGCAGCAGCCTCAGGTTCAACAGTACCCAACTCTGCGATTACTTTCTCTGACGGCACCACCATCAAGGGCCTTGAATCTGGCCAGTCCGTCACGCCATCAAAAGCAGCTAGCTGATAGTGATGAGCGATAAAACATGCCAATTCGACCGTTTGTGCAAAAGTGCCAACGCTGTTTCGCCAAATTTGTTTGTTATTCACGGACAAGCGAAGCCAACACCCTTCTTTGTGCTCTGCAATGGGAATGACCGTCAAACGGCAGTCTGACACGGCCCATTCATCCATCAGCGACATCCCGAGCCCTTTCCAGCCCAAGAAGTGAAGAACGCTGTCACCTTGAAACGTAAACCGTTCTCGTCGCGAGAAAAAAAGTACACATAGAAAGCCAAGAAAGAAGGCGGCAGGAAGGAAGAAATACCGTTCGTTGTCCCCGCTAAACCAAGAAACAGACGCCATGACCAAACATGCACCAAGAGGAACCAGCGTGATGAAACCATAAACCGCTGAGTTTTTCTGCTTCGTCCCCACTAGATAGCCGTTACCAGAATTATCCCGTTTGAGATGATAACGTGCCCCCCAAAAGAGCGCGTCATAGTCCTTTATCATGCAGCGCCCTTTCCAAAACCCGACAACCTCACCTTAAAACGCATTCAAAACTGGGTCGACAGACTGATTGTTTTATTCGTGGGACTGGCGAAGAGAATCAAAATGAAGGGCTGTCACTTGTCGACGATTTGAATCACATCAACAGTTTCAGCCCAAGCACGTTTTCGCGCGCAGAAAGCGCACATTTTGAGGAGTGAAAAAGAAGCAGCATAAAATAGTCACCACTTCTCTCTCTTCGATGTAATCGAACTTACGGTTTTTCCATCAGGGCCAATCGCACGCCAAGCCCCACAAAAACGGCCCCAAGTACTTTGTCCAACCACGCACAAAACCGGCGGCTGTTCCTCAAAAACCGCGTGGCTTTATCCGCCAACAACACAAAAAGAAACTCGATAGCCAGCCCGACCAAAATCACAAGGAAACCAAGAACAATAAGCTGTACCGTCACGCTGCCTTCGTTTGGCCTTACAAACTGCGGCAAGAAAGCCATGAAGAACACCGCCACTTTGGGGTTCAACACATCAATCAACACGCCTTGCTTGAACGCATCCCAGAAGGAGACATTTTTTTCCCCTGACGATTCGGTATCAAAACTTTCCCCCGCCGAGCGAAGGGCTTTGTAACCTAAGTAAATCAGGTAGACTGCACCGACGTATTTGACCACAGTAAATGCCATGGCAGAGGTTGCAAGAATCGCCGACAAGCCCAGTGCCGCAGCAACGACATGAAAGAGCGCGCCACTGCACACGCCTAGTGACGAGGCAAAGCCAATTTTCTTACCCTGAGTAATGGTTCTTGAAAGGATGTAAATCAGATCTGGCCCCGGAGATAGTGTTAGTAAGACCGCCGCACTGAAAAAGACAAACCAATAACCAAAATCCATATATCACTCCACCCATCCGTTGCCATCATCCTCGTTCAGCGATCAGCTTACAGGAGTTATCAACCAACAAAACGCCTCAATGCTGCGATGTTTTGTTAGCTCGAACGAAGCATCCGATGAAAGGCGGTATTAGATTGCAAGCGCAAGCAACCCAAGGGGAATGGCAATCACACAAATATGCAAAATGTTAAACCATTTTTCGCGGTGTTGAACGCGCTTGAAACCCATCACTGCCAGCAGCGCATCTACCACAGACATTTTATAGCGCGAGACCATCACACCGAGCTGCAACACAACCCCACCAATAAAAATGTACTGTGCCGCCACGCCATAAGGCGTCGCCCATACTGCATTCAGGGTTTCCACAAAACTCTGTTCTACTGCCATGTCACTCACTTCCTTGTTTGCAATCTCTGCATGCTGTTTGGGCATCCTGCCCTGTTGGTTATCGAATGACTATAGCGCGGATGGGACATGACGGACGTTTCAGTTTTGTGGAAAGCGAGGATATAGGAGGGGCATAAAGCGATTTTGGACGACAGCGGTTTCAAACAGGCCTCATGAATGTCCAGAAATGGCACAGTATCAACGCCGTTAGCCGCTAAATCTCTACGACGCGTTTCCTTGATAGTGATAAAATCACCGCATCAGAACGACCGAGAAACGCTATGTTTATCCATCATGTTAACGACATCGACTGGCTGGTAATTACAGCTTTTGAAGAACTGAAAACGCTATTTATCGAAGAAGCCGGTACGATCCCCGCTTGCTTCTCTGCCGCCAGCGAATTGAACCTGATTGATCAAGCCAAGCGAAAATATGGATATTTGCCTCCACTGAGCGGCGTAATCACCGATACAGGCATGTTTCAAAGCAAGGATAACGAAGAAGGTTTGAACCCACTGCTTGCATGCCTCGTTGAAGGGCGTGGTCGGGTGTTTATCTATCACGGCGGCTTTGTCGCTTTTGTGGATGACGAGCAAACCTTCATTACCCGAATCGACTGAAAATCATTCAGTAAGTCGAAGTCAGCGAATTGAATGGAACCAGAATGTGAGTTCGCTAGAGGAACTGGCACGGATTGTGGCTCCATACAATCGCGATTCTCCTGACCTCGAATACGTTGCAAAAACACGTGTTGAGAATGAAGAAGGGGTTGAATCAAGCATGTGGCATTGGCTTGGTGGCTTTCGGCACGCTGCTCGCTATTAAGTCGTAGCGTTGGCGCCGTGTGTCTTTTCAGCCCATTCATGCTTTGTTTGTAAGGCGCGACGAACGAGTGTCACGCACTATATGAAAGCGCCATCTTCAGTTCACAGTGAAGATGGCGCTATGAAACAAGCAGGTTGCGGGCGGTGCTTGGCTTAATCGCAGTCCGAATAATCCGAATTAATGCACTGCAAGGCCATTTGTTCCGCTTGTTCAATTTGAGTCGCGTTCAATTGGGTTTCCACATTGAACGCTTCATCTGGTGATTCATTGTAGTGGCGAATGTAAAACCACATGTAAGATTTCACCTCGTTCTGTTCTACCCCATTGCCTCGCTTATACGCCCACCCAAGCTTATATTGTGCGCGTAAATCGCCACCTTCCGCAGACATGCGGTAATAGCTCAGCGCCTTCTTCCTGTTTTGATGCACGCCATAGCCCATTTCATACATCCAGCCGAGGTTCGCTTGAGCGCGGGGATCGCCTTGATCGGCAGCGAGGCGATAGTACTCAACGGCTTTTTCGTTGCTTTGGGCAACGCCTTTCCCTTCTTCATACATCCAACCCAGGTTGGTTTGCGCTCGGGCATAGCCCTGATCAGCGGCGAGGCGATAGTACTTAACGGCTGTTTTAGCGCTTTGAATCACACCTTGTCCAACTTCGTACATCCACCCCAGGTTGGTTTGTGCTTGGGCATAGCCCTGATCGGCCGCTAAGCGATAGTAATTGACGGCTATTTCATGGCTTTGAGAAACACCTTGCCCCACCTCATACATCCAAGCCAAATGCGTTTGTGCGCGGGCATCCTCTTGCTTGGCTGCCATTTGGTAGTATTTGATGGCTTCTTCGTTGTTTTGAACAACCCCTCGCCCATCTTTATACATCCAGCCTAAGCTAGTTTGTGCGGCGGCATAACCTTGGTTCGCCGCCAAAAGGTAGTACTCAAAGGCTTTTTCATAATTTTGAGGAACACCTCTGCCCATCTCATACAACCAACCAAGACCGGCTTGTCCGCGCTCATCGCCTTGATCTGCCGCGAGCTGATAATACTCAATGGCTTTTTTAAAGCTTTGAGTCACACCTCTACCGTCTTCATGCATCCAGCCCAAATTCGTCTGTGCGCGGGGATGACCTTTGCCTGCAGCGATGCGGTAGTACTGAGCTGCTTTTTCATAGTTTTGAGTGACACCTTGACCATACTCGTACATCCAAGCAAGGCTAGAGTATGCAACGGCATCACCTTGGTTTGCGGCGAGGCGATAATACGCGAGGGCTTTTTCATCGCTTTGAGGCACGCCTTCACCATGTTGATACATCCAGCCAAGGTTGGTTTGTGCGTAAACGTCACCTTGTGTTGCCGCCATGAGGTAAAGCTCAGCAGCTTTTTCATTATCTTTGGGAACACCACGACCATTTTGGATCATCCAACCTAGGCTATTTTGCGCGGAGGCATACCCCTGTTGTGCGGCCATTCGGTAGTATTTAAGCGCTTCTTCATCACTTTGATAAACGCCTCGACCTTCCTCATGCATCCATCCAAGCTGCGTTTGCGCGAGAACATAGCCTTGGTTCGCTGCCAATAAAAAATAGTTCGCTGCTGTTTCTTCGTTTTTCTCGACGCCTAATCCAAGCCCGTACAAATTCCCAAGGCCGTATTGTGCGCGGGGAAGGTTGAGTTCCGCTGCTGAACGGTAATACATCAATGCCTTTTCATAGCTTTGTTCAACACCCAAGCCCTTTTCATACATCCAGCCAAGGTTGAATTCAGGCATGGCATAGCCCTGTCGCGCAGCGAGGCGAAAATAACGCAATGCCTCTTCGTAATCTTGCTTTACACCCTCGCCACTCAGGTGCATCGCCCCAAGGTTGGTTTGTGCCGCAGCAAACCCCTGTTCTGCCGACATTTTGTAATATTTGACGGCTTCAGTAGCACTTTGCTCTACCCCTTCCCCCGCGTCGTACGCCCACCCGAGTAAATATTGGCTTTCAGCGTCCCCTTTATTCGCCCCAGATCTGAGCTGCGCAATGGTTTTCTCACTTTGAGGCGCATTCCATGATCTTTCTAATACATCTAAAAGGGGGGATTCTGTGGTGTTGTAGTTGTCGCTGGACGAACAACCTGCAATCGAAAGGAGTATCACGCTAACAATTAATTTCTTCATCCATCATCCCTGCGCTTTTGTCCAAGCGTAATGAAGCAAAACAAATCCTCATTAGAAACTACACACTTTTGACATTTAAAACCCGTTTAATATCTGGGAATTCTCATCGCAAAGCGCTGAAATGATGTGTTGTTTGATGGTGATGGCACGATGTGTCTTTCAAGATTTGCGTGTTAGCAACAAGACCCCCGCCACCACAATCAGCACCAGCCCAAACCCAATAAATACCCATTGTCCGTCTGTCATCTTGCCTTCCTTTTTGGTTACTTGAATGGATGCACTCAACACTGGGGGCCGTCGGCCTTCCAGTGGTGCGAGGAATGCGCTGTCCTTGGGTTTTAGTGTAGATACTTTTGTAGGGTTTCCCTGAAATCAACGCCATGTTGCTCGACAACGCTCAACATGTTGGCGCAATCTGTTGGCTCTTAGCTACCATGGACTTTTCATCATGACCGTCATTTTCCTTTCCATTGGCATACTCCTCATCGTTTCCGTCGCCAGTTACGTGCTAGTCGGCCGCTCACGTAAAAAAACCACTGAAACCGTGGTACCAAAACCCATCGACAAAGAGTTGGCTAAACGTAACGAGGATTACTTTTTAGAGCTAAGGCTTGGTTCGATGATAGCAGACGTACAAAACCAGCAACTCCGTGAAAGTGCCAGATGCGATGGTTACTTTATTGATGATGATTGGACGGTGATTCCAAAAGACACAGACGCGTCAGTGAACGCTCAAGAGCACACAAACGAGGATAGAAACATAGAAAAGGGGTGAAGCTACGCGAACAGTTGCGTTTCAATCAGGTATAGAAAGGAGAATCAATCAATGACCTTGTAAGGTGTCAAGTACGAAGTAAAACAGGAGGGCTTAATTGGGTGGAAGCCCTACCAGCTACATCCCGGCACACACGTCCCAAGCGGGGGCTGCTTCCTTCCGGACCTGACCCATTACACAAGATAGCGTTGCGGGAGAACCAATAGGGCCTCCATAGATTTGTTACACCAAACTTTTCTTTTAAAAGAAACTTTCGGTTCGGGCGCATTATGTAAGAAGGCTGACACCAATGCAAGGGGTTATCCGGCTTTCAGGGTGTGAGTGCTGAGATTTTATCCGCTTCCGGCAATTTCAGCCTGTGGCTCACTCTTCTTCCTCTTCGTTTTCCGCGTTGAGGAGGTAATCCCCTAGCCATGCAATCGTCAGTGATAACAGCCATGCCACAAACACAGGGTTAGGCACGGAAAATTGCGGGATCACAACGATGGTGGCAAAGCCGATGGCAGGCAGTATCACGGTGAGCTTGTCACCGCGGTGACCATCACTGATGCGTTGTAACTCTTGCAGTGATAACACCAACACGCTGCCGCAGAACGCAAGCATGGCACCTTGGGGCAATCCACCCGCGAGCAAGCCTACGATCAAGGCGGCAGGCCACCAGCTGATTTTGGTAACAGGTTTCCAGAAATACGCAGATAGCCATACAAGGACGACACAGAAGATTTGCATCAAGGTGTAGCGCATTGCGCCGCCGAGCTTTTCATCGCCTTGTAGGGCGAGCACACCGCATTCCATGGCGATAACCACGGACAGCACAAGGATGGAGACTTGCCAGTTGCGGCGCTCCCCTGTCATCAGAACAAGGGCGGGTAAAATCATCCATAAGCTGAGGGATATCGCGACAGGTTGCAATGGCACCATGGCACCGAAACCGACTAGGCCAATCACGAGCAGCCACACAGCTGCTCCCCCGTTACCGATGAGGAAAAGTGCGGGGATGACGTAAGCCAGCAGCGGAATGTCTCCATCTGTAATGGCGAGAGAAAAGGCTGCACCGATGACGGTCACGGCGGCGGTGACCATTAACATTGTTGAATACCACATAGCTGCACCTCCTTGCGCTTGTATGTCGATATCTTGCTGGTTGAGACCAGCGATTCCCGAAAGGCGATAACGCGTTTTGTATCCAGTCCCTTTTTGTTCTTCTGTTTCTGCGCTTGGTTTCCACGCCGCTTTGGAATAACCATCAGTAAATCATGCTAATGGGTGTTTTGTTTGCGCTATGATGGAGACTGTCTGTTTCTTTAATTTTGCGTTATCTCAATCCAATATGCCCAATTTTGATGATCAAATCTATGCGGTACTCGTGCAGATCCCGAAAGGAAAAGTGACAACTTACGGTGATGTCGCAAAAATTGCGGGGTTTCCCCGTCATGCGCGTCACGTTGGAAAGCTTTTAGGAAGATTGCCGAAAGACAGTCGCTTGCCCTGGTTTCGTGTTGTTAACGGTAAAGGCATGATTTCGTTGAAAGGTGCGCGCTTTATCGATCAGCGTGAGCTGTTGTTAGAAGAGGGTGTTGAGGTAAAAGAAAACGGCGCAATTTCGTTGCGCCGTTTCAAATGGGATGGTGAGCCTGCCTAGTCGTCACTTGCGTTTATCACCTTGGATTAACGCGCGGCGCTGACCACCTGCACTTTGATGTTCTGTGTCGATGCTGGGTCATTAATCACGTGGTGTGCGGTGTCGCTGATGAACACCAACTCGCCATTCACTTCAATGCGTGCGCTAACGTTGTACGTGTGACCCGGCTTAATTTCACTCGGTGAGTAGCTTAGGCTAAATGGCAATGGTACCTGCTTGCCTTCTGTCACGTAGGATTGACTGCTAATGACTTCCATTGGTGCGTCTGCAAGAGAGACATCCGCCAGTGTAACGGTGAGTTTTGCATTGTCTGGTAGTGCTATACGTTGGAGGTAGAAAACGTCGCCATCGACTGTTGCCATATCTTGATCCGCCATGATGTCACTGCATGCCGTAAACGCGAGTGCGATTAACGCTGCAAAGAACCCAAAAAACACCTTTTTCATGGTACAAACTCCGACAAAACGACCAATAATGACAATGCTAACAACAGTGTAACACGCGAGAGAACGCAACCCTTCCTAAAATTGTGGATTTAAGATCACACTCCGTTAATCAGGACTGCATTGCGTTAGAGAGCATAACCTCTGGAAAAGTTCGAAATTATCGGTAAATTGAGAGAGTTCTGTCATTTTTCTGTCAATTGCTTGGCAAACAACGCGTTAGGGGATTTATGAGCGATAAACTGGACGAATTACTGTCCCTTCTGAAACTCGAACAAATCGAAGAAGGCTTGTATCGCGGACAAAGTGAAAACTTGGGTTTACCGCAGGTGTATGGTGGCCAAGTCATTGGTCAGGCACTTTCTGCTTCAACGGGCACGGTCAGCAGCGACCGCTTTGTGCACTCTTTCCACAGCTATTTTCTTCGCCCAGGTAACCCTGAAAAGCCGATTGTTTATGATGTCGAAACCCTGCGTGATGGCGTGAGTTTTAGCACGCGTCGTGTGAAGGCAATTCAGTTTGGTAAACCGATTTTCTATCTCACTGCATCGTATCAAGAGCACGAGCCAGGTTTTGAACACCAATCCACCATGCCAGATGTGGTCGGCCCTGAAGAACTGAAATCTGAAAAAACCTTGGTGGATGAAATTGCTGCTCATTTGCCGAAGAAGGTCATTGAAACCTTCGGGGGGGAGCGCCCTATCGAGGTTCGTCCTGTTCATGTAATTAACCCGCTTAAACCGCACATTGTTGAACCAAAGCAATACCTTTGGATCCGCGCGAACGGCAAGATGTCAGATGATTTTCGCGTTCACCAATATGTGCTGGCATACGCATCAGACTGGGGTTTCCTGACCACGGCATTGCAACCACATGGTGTGAGTTTAATGACACCGGGATTGAAGGTCGCAACCATTGACCACTCTATGTGGTATCACCGTGAATTCCGCATGGATGAGTGGCTGCTGTTCGTGATTGATAGCCCCTCTGCCAGCGGTTCACGCGGCATTGTGCGCGGTGAAATCTTCAACCAAAAAGGTGAATTGGTCGCCTCAGCGGTTCAAGAAGGCTTAATGCGCAGTGGCGCGCCAAAACGCGCTTAACGTAATACCCCTCTCTCGCTCTTCTCCTCCAACTTTCCAAAGGGGGAGGCCGGGAGGGGGCTGTTGGCGCATCGAGCCAAGTACTTTCTATCCGATTCGTAACACCAAGTCGGCTACCAGCAAAAACACCAAGAGCATAACCACTCCCTATCCCTCCCCTTGAAAAGTGGAGTGGATCAAGAACAAAGCCAAAGCCAAAGCCAAAGCCAAAGCCAAAACATGAGATCAAAAAAAGGCCAGTGGAAGACTGGCCTTTGACGACATGAGGTGTTTTCTAAAAGGAGAACGGGCGATTAAAAATCGTAACGGATGCCCGCTTGTAGTTGGTCGTCTTTACCTGTTACGCCTTCAAATTTGTAACCTGCGTAAGTGCGTAGGTGACCGTTAAACTTGTAAACCGCTTCAAGTGCGAAGTTGTTCGCTTCTTCTGTCGTGGTGTTGTCGAACTCACCGAAGTTGTATACACCAACGAGTGCCAGTTTCTTGCTCGCTTTGTACTGTGCAGACACTTCGTAGCCCGTGTAATCCACGTTGCTTTCTGATGCCATGGTGTAAAGCGCACCCAAGGTAAACGCGTCCATCTTGAATTGAGCAGCGAGGTTAATTTGATCATCGCTGTCTGTGCCCGCATCTTGAGTGACATAGCCTGCGCCGACAGCAAATGCGCCGAAGCTGTAAAGCGCTGAGATACCGACGCTGTCTGCATCTTTTTCATCCGCTGCAATGTAGTTTGCTTGCAGCGTCAGGCCATTGAACTCGCCAGCGTAAACAAAGTTGTTTTCGCGCTTGTCTTTGTTGCCAGAGACCACGTCTGCCGCATCACCGCCGAAGGTGGCCATCACGTCAGTGATGTCCGTTAATTGAACCTGCGCAGAGTCTTGCTTGCCGTAAGAAAACTCACCCGCAGAAAACCCCAAGCCCGCGAAGAAGTAACGGTTTTTCAAGCTATCTGCATCAGAAAATTCTGCTTCATATTTACCGAAACCGTAAAGGTCATCAGAGATTTCGGTTTTGCCTTTCAGGTTTACACGAGCACGAGATTTATCTTTGAAGGTGCTGTCTTCAGTGCTTTCGTTGTTATCTGAAACATTGAAACGCGCTTCTGCACGGCCGCCAACTTTCAGCGTGGTGCCATCGGCATCATATACGGTTGCTGCCAAGGTCGGTGCTGATACCAACGCACAAAGAATTGCTGAAGCGAGTGCTGCCTTTTTCATTTTCTAACGTCCTTATTAAATGAGTGTTTTGCTTACTGATGTTTCGATGAGGCAAAACTAGACGCTAAAAATGAAGGTTAAGTGACTGAACCATGACGTTTTATGTCGATCTATATTTCATTTCGATGACTTACCGTCATCGATCGCAAGATGATGCAACTTATTGATAAGTTTCATATTGTGCTCACTTATCTTTCTCAGGGGCTTTGCCCGTTCGTTTCAACACAAAGCCCTCTTTCCAGAATGCTGTCGGAAATCTTCAATACCTATTTATCGGAGTGCGTTACGTTAGTTTTAACCCTTAGAAGAGGATTCGATATGAAATTCAAATACACGATTTTGTACGTGGAAGATGTCGCGGCAACGCTCGCTTTTTACGAAAATGCATTTGGCATGAAAACCGCGATGCTTCACGAAAGTGGAGACTACGGTGAACTGTCTTCTGGCGACACCACGCTCTCTTTTTCATCGCTGGCATTGATGGAGCAATTGGGGAAGAACCCATCACGCGTTAACGGAAATGCCCCTTGTTTTGAAATCGCGTTTGAAACGGAAGAGGTCGAACGCTATTTAGAAAAGGCAAAAGCGGCGGGCGCAGTGTTGGTGCAGGGCGTTGAACATATGCCTTGGGGACAAACAACGGCGTATGTGAAAGACCTCAATGGGTTCTTGGTCGAGATATGCTCCCCAATTCAGGCGCAATAAGCGCCATACCAAAGAAGGCGTCAGTAACCCGCTTGGTAAAGTTGTTCAATCAAATCTTGGCGGGTTTTCAGTTGCTCAGGCGTCACGCCAAACCAATGTTTAATCTCTCGGCAAAAATGCGCTTGGTCAGAAAAGCCGAACTCAAACGCGATATCACAAACACTCAAAGACGCCGTTTTATTAGGTGTGTTACCAGTAACCAGCGCCAAAGCACTTTGTCGAATACGCGCTAAACGCAGCCAAAACAGCGGCGACTTTCCGCTATGCTGCTGAACATGACGCTGCAGGGTTCGCTCGCTGACACCCAGTTCAGCAGCGATGCTCGCCACCGTTCCACCGTGTTCACGCATACACGACAATGCCTCGTAAACATTGGCATTACTTGAGGCAAATGTGGCGATTTTCTCTTCTACGTTATGCTCGTCTTCGGCCAACGCAGAAAGCAAAGCCGCCTCATCAAGCAAGGTTCCCGCTTGCAAACGATAACCCGTGAGATGTTGGTTTGGCAGAACTTCAATGGCGAGGGTGGTGTCGAAAAGTGGAGAGACATGCACATCAACATTCCCGAGCGTGTTCCGAGTAACAATCACATCACGACAGCCATCAGGGACAACAAAGGCCGTCATCGCCCGAATCGGCGCAGCCTGCCAAACCTCGATAACCTTGCCGTCATTCATTCCCATCACACGCACCTGCGTTGTCGAGTTTCGAGTTTCGAGTTTCGAGTTTCGAGTTTCGAGTTTCGAGTTTCGAGTTTCGAGTTTCGAGTTTCGAGTTTCGAGTTTCGAGTTTCGAGTTTCGAGTTTCGAGTTTCCTAGAATCCGTTCACCCCAACCCAACTTCAAGCACTTTCTTCGCTCTACCCGCTCTTTCTGCTATTTCTCAACGCTCGTATTCTCGAATCTCGCTTCTGCTCTTCCTGCTCTTTCTCGACACTCGCACTCTCGAATCTCACGCCTGCTCTTCCAACGCCTTCAAATGCGCCCGGGTTTTCTGCAACTGATACATCTGCCAATAACGACCTTGTTGTGCCAGTAACGTTTGGTGCGTGCCCAGCTCCTCCACATGCCCGCGATGCAGCACCAGAATGTTGTCGGCATCTGCAATGGTGGAAAGTCGGTGCGCAATCACTACGATGGTCATGGTATGACGAAGGGCAGACAGCGCTTGTTGCACGCGCTCTTCGGTGCCGGAATCAATGTTCGCGGTGGCTTCGTCAAGGATCAGGATGCGTGGTTTATCCACCAGCACACGCGCTAAGGCTAACAACTGCTTTTGGCCTGCGGATAAGCTGACATCGCCCGTGCCGAGCAAAGTATCTAACGCCTTGGGTAGTTCACGCACGTAATCGGCTATGTCGACCAACCCTAGCGCTTCCCAAACGGCATCATCAGACACATCTCGCCCCAGTGTGACGTTGTCGCGAAACGATGACGAGAGTACGTGAGGGTCTTGTTGCACCAGCGCAATGCCGTTGCGCAGAGCGTTTTGGCTAAGTGATGCAATGGGGCGACCGCCCAAAAGGATGTCACCTGTGCTTGGAGGATAAAAACCCATCAGCAAGGAAGCCAGTGTGCTTTTACCGCTGCCTGTGTGCCCCACCAGCGCAAGAAAACCACCCTCTTTCACGGAAACCGAAATGTTGTTCAGCACCGGCGTAGTGCCGTCATAACTGAAGTTCACGTCAGACACACTGATATCCCCGCGCGCAATGGGCGCGTCATCGTCGCCGTATTGGTGTTGCGTCGCGTCCATCAGTTCGAACAGACGCTCGCCCGCCATGATGGCTTGCTGCAACAGCGACAAACGCTGCATCAGTTCAATCAACGGCTCTGTCACACGGCCGAGGTAACTGATGAAGGCATACAACACACCGACACCGATCACTTCATGGCCTTGCCAGCCAAAGATAGCGACCAAAGACACCAGCGCGATGCCGGACAGCAAATCAATCAATGGGCGCAGGAAGATGCCGTTGATTTTAACGATGCGCACTTCTGCGCCGAGATGACGTTCGTTCAGCGAGGCAAAGCGCTCGGAGAAACGCTGTTCTTGCCCCATCAGTTGAATCAGGCTCATGCCTTGAATCGATTCACTCATCACGCCGTTAATGTCGGTCAGTAAATCACGAGATTCTCGGTAAGGATCTGACGAGCGGCGTTGATAGTAGTACATCACGAGCACCACGGACGGCATCAGGATCGCCACCACTAGGGTCAGCATCGGGCTGAGCAAATACATGGCGGTGAGCATGGCCGTAATCAGCGCCAAGCTTTGCAGGAAGCTCGCCACCACCTGCACATAAAGCTCTTTGAGTGATTCGGTGTCGTTAGTCACACGGGAGACCAGCTTGCCCGCAGGCACATAATCAAAGGCTGATAAGGGCTGATTAATGATGCTGGCATACACCTTTTTGCGGATGGTTTGCACGATATCCACGGCGATGCGACTAAATCTAATGCCATAAGCATAATGCAAGAACCCCGAGAGTATCGTGACTGTGATGTAGCCTATTGCCAACGCCCACAACATCATCGCGGGGTAATGATCTTTCGAGACATAATCATCAAGGAAGATGCGAATTAGCCATGGGCCGCTCACGTCTGCCGCCGCGGCAATCAGCAAGAACAACGCGGCAATGGCAAAGCCTTTTTTGTCTTCGAACAAATAGCTCAGCAGGCGTTTTAAAATCTCGCGCTTGTTCATTACGCCTCCTCCAGTGCTTGTTCGAGCTGTTGGTAGTGCTGCATTTCGGCATACCACCCGTTGGTATCCAACAGCTCGGCGTGAGTACCACGTTCCTCGATGTGGCCTTTTTGCAGCACGATGATTTCATCGGCGGCTTCAAGTGCCGACAAGCGATGCGCAATCACGACAGTGGTTTGGTGCTGAGCCCGGTCATGCAGGTTTTTCAGAATGTGGTGCTCTGTGCGCCCGTCGACGGCGGATAAGGCATCATCCAGGATTAACACTTCGGCATCGAGCAAGAGTGCGCGTGCAATGGAAATACGCTGTTTTTGCCCACCGGACAAGGTAATGCCTTTCTCTCCGACTTGGGTTTCATAGCCTTCAGGAAACTGCATGATGTCGTCATCAATACACGCAAGCGCCGCCGCAGTGCGTATGTCTTCGCGGGTTGCATCTGGCTTTCCTAAAGCAATGTTGTCCGCAATGCTGCGGGAAAACAGGAAAGGGGTTTGAGTGACAACGGCCATTTTGGCGCGCCATTCGCCCAAACGAAATTCAGGTAAATACGTACCACCGTATGACACAAATCCTTGGACGGGATCTTCAAAGCGGAGTAACAAGCTCAATAAGGTCGATTTCCCGCTGCCTACCGGCCCTGCAATGCCGAGCATTTTTCCTGGGGGTAAATCAACGTGTACATCTCGCAGCGCGGGCACTGATTGACCACGCCAAGTGAACTGGTCAATCGCGACAGACAAGGTTTCACGCTCTGCGGGTAACGCTTTCTCGCCATCCACCAGGTCTGGCGTTTCGTTCAAGAGTTCTTTAATGCGGATCCACGCTGCAGAGCCGCGCTCGATAATGTTGAACAGCCATGCGATCGCCAGCATCGGCCAAATCATCAAACCTTGGTACAAGGTAAATGCGGTGAGTTCGCCCAGCGTCATCGCCCCTGTTGCCACCAAATAGCCACCGCCACTGATCGAACAGAAAAAAGACGCGCCGATGGTGAGGTAGATGACTGGATCAAACATGGCATCGACTTTCGCGACCTCCATGTTCTTCTCGCCCGTGTCATCTGCCACAGCATTAAAACGCTGGATTTGCTGTTGTTCTAAGCCAAATGCGCGGATCATGCGAATGCCGTTGAGCGACGATTGGGTTTCATCCGATAACGACGAAAACGCGGCTTGCGACGCAGAGAAACGGTGATGCAACTGTGTGCCAAATCGGTTCACCAGAATCGCCATCACTGGCATAGGGAGCAACGCGAGAATGGTCAACTCCCAACTGATGGTGGTGGTCATCACCACCAGCACAGCCAGTCCCATGATGGCGGAGTCTGCGGCGGTAAGCACGCCTTCACCTGCCGTCATCACCACGGCTTTCACATCGTTGGTGGTACGCGCCATGAGATCGCCAGTACGGTAACGTTCGAAGAAGCGCGGTGAGTGTGTCGTAAAGTGGCGATACAGTTTGTCACGCAGCACAGTGCCAAGCTCAACAGCGGCGCCAAATAACCACACGCGCCATACCACACGTAACACGTACACCAGCCCCCATAACACGGCGATCCCGCCCAATGAAGCCAGCAACATGTTACGACTAACATCGCCTGTCATTACGCCATCTACCAGCCAACCAATGGCTTTCGGTGGGATCAATTCAAACAGGGAGACCAGCATGAGGAAGCCAATTGCGCCGGCATAGCGCTTCCACTGCTGTCGAAAATACCAACTGAGTTCGACGAATATTCGCATTCACTTTCCTTAACCTGCCTGTTTCGATCTCGATCATACTGAGGCGTGCAGACACAAAAACAGGCATCCTTTGTTCTTTTTATTGCTTATTGGATTCAAAGCAAGCCATCAGCACGTTAAACGAGCGGCAATGCGGTGGTGTATTTCAATGGCTCCATGGCGAAGGTTGATGTCACGTTCGTGAGCCCTTCGATGCTATTCACCAGCTTCTTATAAAAACGGTCATACGCGGCCATGTCTGCGACTTGCACTTTCATCATGTAATCGTATTCGCCTGCCATACGGTAGCATTCCATCACTTCGGGAAACGGCGTTACTGCCTCCACAAATGCACGATACCAAGTTTCTGAGTGATTGGAGGTTTTGATGTGCACAAACGCGGTAAAGGACAAGCCTAGCGTTTCAGGATCAAGCAGTGCGACGCGCTTACGCAGCACACCACTCTCTTCAAGGCGCTTTAATCGCTTCCAACACGGCGTGGTCGTGAGGTTGACATGCTCCGCGAGATCAGCCAGCGACAGCGATGCATCTCGCTGCAAACAGTCTAACAATTGGCGGTCAACTTTATCTAATGTGACAGTCATCAATATACTACTCTCGTTGCCCATTTAAGCAGCCACCGTTTCGCCAACCTGCCTAATGGAGAAATTATTTTCACCTAAGCGACAATTGTAGAATAATTTTCTAACACTTTCGATTATTCGAGCGTAAATGGAAAAACAATACTCTGAACAAGCAGTTAAAGTTTACCTATACCCATTAAAACACTGAGAACTGCCAATAATGACTGAAGCCCCTTGCTGTGCCACTCCGTCCCACTGGGTCTGCGATGCTATCCGTAAAATCGAAGCCGATGTTCAACGCTCGGCGGATACCCATTTAATCAAGCTGGATATTCCGTACTTCGATGATATCGATATCTACCTGAAAGATGAGAGTACACATCCGACAGGCAGCTTGAAGCACCGTCTTGCACGTTCGCTGTTCTTGTATGCGTTGTGTAATGGTTGGATAAACCAAGACACCACCATCATCGAATCTTCATCAGGTAGCACCGCCATTTCTGAAGCCTATTTTGCGCGCCTGTTGGGTTTACGTTTTATCGCTGTGGTTCCAAAAACCACGTCGAAAAAGAAAGTCGAGCAGATCCAGTTCTACGGGGGTGAAGCCCACTTCGTCGAGCGCTCTGATGAGATTTACGCGGAATCGCACCGACTTGCTGAAGAGCTGAACGGCCACTACATGGATCAGTTCACTTACGCAGAGCGCGCGACAGACTGGCGCAGCAATAACAACATCGCCAACAGCATTTTTGGCCAAATGAAGTTCGAACGTTACGCAATCCCAAGCTGGATTGTCATGAGCCCAGGCACTGGCGGCACATCCGCCACCATTGGCCGTTTCATCCGCTACCGCTGCCACCCAACGCAGTTGATGGCCGTCGATCCTGAAAACTCGGTATTCCACGATTACTTTAAAACAGGCGACAAAACCTTAACGCTGGATCGCGGCAGTAAAATTGAAGGCATTGGCCGCCCTCGCGTTGAGCCAAGCTTCATTCCAGGTGTGATTGATCGCATGGAAACCATCGCGGACGTTGACAGTGTGGCCGTGGTTCACTGGCTTGAAGGCATTCTTGGCCGTAAAGCAGGCCCATCAACCGGCACCAACTTGATGGGTGTGTTGATGCTGGCTGAAGAGATGAAAGCACGCGGCGAACGCGGCTCACTCGTGACATTGCTTTGCGACAGCGGCGAACGCTACCTTGATTGCTACTACAACGAGGAATGGGTGAAGGAAAATATCGGTGACATCAAACCAACGCTAGAATCACTACAGAAATACAGCTGCTAATTAGCCTACACTTCATTCGATTAAGGGTGCACGCGTTGCGCCCTTTTTTGTGCATCAGCAATGCCACCTGTACGAGCGTACAGGTAGTTATTAATCAGTCACACACTATGATGGGCATCATTCTTTGTCCTGACATAAGCTGTGACGTGAAAAAAATATTAGCGATTTCTGCGAGTAGCCACGAACTGTCGATCAACCGAAACCTGCTTGAGCTTGCAACATCCGACATCAAGGGAGTGGCTGTCGATTGTCTGGACATGCGCTACATTTCCTTGCCCCTCTATAACGCAGATAACCAGCGCGTGTTGGGCTTTCCTGAACGCTTAGCGGGAATTAAAAGCACGATTCGTCAATATGATGGCTATATTATTGCCACCCCAGACCATAATGGACTCATGCCTGCGGCATTCAAAAATCTACTCGATTGGCTTGCTCGCGCTTGCAAGGATGAAATCGCGCTTTTTGGCAATAAACCCGTTTTGCTCATGAGCACATCTCGAGATAAAAGCGGCGGTGCGACGAACCTTAGCATCATGGAAAAAGTGCTCCCGTTACAAGGTGCGAAGATCATTGGTTCATACAGTTTGGGCTGCTATTACGACGCTTTTAAAGATGGGAAGTTGAACGTTAGCGATCAAGTAAAATTAGACACCGAACTCTCGCGTTTTTTACGCGTTGTAGCTCCACATGCTACATCCGGTGTCCGACCGCAATCCTTCAGCCAAAAGCCGTTTTTTGAATTCAAGAATCTGATTTAACCCGTCGAGAATATCATGCTACTCCGACAAGGTTTCTTTGATGAAAAACTGCCACGAAATCATCTTTCAATAGCGAGTAGCACTTCCCTTACCGCTCATACTGTTGCAATCATCAATTATTGCATAACAAATTGATAAGTAACTCAAAAACAACCCATCCAGAAAAGCAATACATCAACAAACAAGGATACACTGCCTCTTCATTCGCTTTTAAATGGTGGGTTGTAAGCATGGATGCGAACAAGAAAACCTTATTGCAGTTGATGGATATCACTCAGCTCTGTATTACCTCTAACAGCGACAATGACAACACCCATAAAGTTCTGGACCGACTTCATGATGTGATCCCTTTCTCTTCCGCCATGATCTCGCTTGATCACCGTAATGCCTTCACCCTCACCTCGAGTACGCAAGTATTAAGAAAGAACACGCCATTTAGTTGGGTGGAAGCCTATCAACACCTCGAATATTGGCGTGTTGACCCTGTTCTTCAACGCATTCAAAAGGTTAATCAAGCGGTATCTTGGCGTGATTGTGAGCCTCTTGCTCAGTGCGACAATTTTAGCAAAGGCTACAAAAAGCATTTAGGGCGAGATGGAATTTCCATTCAGGTGTCTGGCGACACCGGCCTCTCCATTGTTTCACTGGCACTCGAAAGTGAAAAAAAAACCATACGTTTCACCCCTTACTTGGAATACCTTGCCCCGCACATCCATGAGATGTTTAGCCGCACAGGCAGCTTTAATCGCCAAACCATTTCCGTCCCCAAACTCACCGAACGAGAAAAAGAAGTGCTCGCGTGGGCCAAAGAAGGAAAAAGTAACTGGGAGATTGCCGCCATCCTCACCTTGTCAGAACGCACGGTGAAGTTTCATCTATCCCATGCATTTCGAAAACTCAATGTGGTGAACCGCTCACAAGCCGTCGCGAAAGCCATCAGTCTCGGTATCATTGAACTGTAAAGGGTTTCGCGACTGACCTCTCACACAGCGCACGTCATTCACCTATTTTCCACAGCGGTACGTGTTACATTTTTCAATCATTTCAATTTGATACTGTTTTCATTTCAAGCTTACGGAGACCACAGTGAAAAAGTACCTCATCGCTGCCAGCGCCGTTTTTTTCTTCATCATGATGGTTGAAGACATGTTCGGTGCCGACAGAGCCCCACTCAATCCGCCGTTACCTGTTGCTGCACCTTTCAACGTATCAACCCAGTTTGATGGCGAATGGGAAGGAAAACGCACGGATATCAGTGGCGATAATATCTGCCTGCAAACCCGCATTATTGGCACCATCAAAGAAGGGAAAGTGTCGCTTCGCCTCATGTACAACAACACCTATTTAGAAGGCTTTGTCAGTGACACAGGCGAACTGGCTTTGTATGCCGATAGCCAAAAGTGGGGATACCGTTTCGCAGGCACAGCAAACCACGATCGCATCGACGGTGATTGGAAAGTCACTAATGCTGTCTGCAATGGGACATGGCAGTTAGAAAAAACATCGTAACGAAAAAGACAGACCCCAAGGTCAAGGAGGCCCCTCGAGATGAACATCATTCAAGCAACAACCAGTGATATCCCCGCCATTGCCGATCTGTTTAACCAATATCGTGTGTTTTATGGCAAGCCTGACGACATCGAACTGGCCACATGCTTTATTCAAGAGCGCCTCTCTAACAACGAATCGGTTGTGTTTCTCGCCAGAAACGAACGCGGTGACGCCGCAGGTTTCACCCAACTTTATCCGACCTTCTCATCGGTGTCGGCACAGCGCAGTTGGGTGCTGAACGATTTGTTTGTTCTCGATTCCGAGCGAGGAAAAGGCATGGGGAAAGCCCTATTAAACGCCGCCAAAGCACTCGCGATTGAAACCGGTGCAAATGGGCTCGCATTAGAAACTGCACCCGATAACATCGGCGCACAAAAACTCTATGAATCGCTGGGCTATGTGAAAGACACCACCTATTTCCACTACTTTTTGGATGTGTCTTCCAAGTGAGGAAAAGCATCGCTCTGCATAGAGCTGCTCTCGCTTCTGCGTTACACTTCGCCCATAAAAAGCATTTAGTGATGAGCGAAAGGGTTACCCATGAAAAAAGCGGTTGTCGTCTTTAGTGGCGGGCAGGATTCAACCACGTGTCTGATCCAAGCATTGTCTGAGTTTGACGAAGTACATTGTATGACCTTCGATTATGGTCAGCGCCATAAGCAAGAGATTGAGGTGGCGGCAGATGTTGCAAAAGCACTCGGCGCAACCTCGCACAAGGTGATGGATGTCAGCTTGCTCAATGAACTGGCGATCAGTTCGCTGACGCGCGACAACATTCCTGTGTCTCATGAGTTGCAGGAAAACGGCCTACCGAATTCCTTCGTACCAGGGCGCAACATTCTGTTCCTGACATTGGCAGGGATTTACGCTTACCAATTGGGGGCGGAAACCGTGATTACGGGCGTCTGCGAAACCGATTTTTCAGGCTACCCAGATTGCCGCAACGATTTCGTGCAAGCGATGAACAAAGCACTGGTACTCGGCATGGACCGCGAACTCGAGCTACGTACACCCCTGATGTGGCTGAACAAAGCAGAAACCTGGGCGCTGGCAGACAAATACGGCAAATTGGAATATGTTCGCGATAACACCCTGACTTGCTACAACGGCGTGATCGGCAAAGGGTGTGGCGACTGCCCTGCCTGTGACCTTCGCCAGAAGGGTCTCGACAGCTATCTTGAAGACAAAGAAAACGTAATGGCGTCACTGGAAAGTAAACGTCATTAAGTCGATACCTTTGTGTTAGACATGAGTAAAAAGGCAGCTTGGCTGCCTTTTTTAGCAATTGATGAAATACATTGGCGAAAACCTCGGTTCTTCTCTTGTAGGCCTAACGAGGAGGAAGCATGTACATTGCGGTAAGTGGCACCTGCTATTGGTGCATGGAAGCCGTGTTTAATGCGCTGAACGGCGTGTCGAATGTCGAACAAGGCTTCGTAAAATCTCATGATGGAAAGTACGTAGAAGCGGCGTTCTTTGCGTTCAATGAAAAGATCATTTCTCTGGAAGATATCGCTCGCGTGCACCTTTCCACGCATTCTTGCACATCAAACCACAGCGCGAGAGAAAGATACCCAAGCGCCATGTATCCGCTCAGCAGTGATCAACATACGGCAGTTATGAGCGCCATCGCATTCGCCGCCAGTGATTATGATGCACCTGTCATCACAACAGCCAAACCGTTTGTGGCGTTTTACCCCAACCCATCAGCGGTGCAAAACTACTTTTGGCGTCAGCCTGACAAGCCGTTTTGTGATTCGAAAATCCTGCCGAAGCTAAAAGCGCTGGCGGTCACGTTTCCAAGGCTGATAAAACCCAGTGCAGTGCGCTACCTTCGAGAAACCATTCTCGAGGCGCAACACGCATAAAAAAGCGCCGTTCGGCGCTTATCTCTTCCACGTTACCGCTCCTTAATGGCGATAAACATGCCGACTTTTTGTTCTTTCAAGTGCAGCCCGAATTTCACTAATTTCCCTAAGTTGCCGAAATGGTAGCAAGGAACATACACGGTTGTTCTGAATCCAGCTTTTTCTATCATTTGCTGCCATTTCGTATGGCTGTGAAAGCTCACCCCAACGCCTGCGGTATTCGCACCCATTCGATGCGACAAAGGGGTTAACAGTTTCGACGCAGTGCAGCGGTAGATAAGCTGTCCCGGCAGGTCGTGTAACCACTCGCCTTCATACAGGTTTTCAAACACGATCAACAAACCGCCAGGATTTAGGTTTTGGTAAGCGGTATCAAGCGCGTTTTGCTGAGCGTTCAAGGTTTGGCTGAAACTGTCAGCAACAAAGTGATGCAGTACCCAGTTAAACTGGATCATATCGTGCCTAGTCTGCAGCGATGACTCTTGAAAGGTGGATGCTTGGAGGTGTTTGTTGGGATGGACGCGATTTTTATCCAGCAATGCTTGTTCAGGCTCTACCACAGTGACATCAGCACTAGGATAGTGTTCGAGCACTTTATCCGCGTACATGCCATTCCCACCGCCAACATCCAGCAAATGGAAAGGTTGGCTGGTATCGAACTGCTTATCTATGTGGGTGGTCAGTACCAGAAACAGGGCTTTGTCGATGTATTCCACATCAAACGCTTCGGTTTGTTCGGTAGATAATCTTCTTACATCCGCTTTCATCAATCGTGCCCCTTTTAGTGTTCTTATGAACTCAAAAGTGACTAAGCAAGATAAAGGCCAGTTATTTTATTATTAAAAATCAATAATTTAAACACGACCCAATATTAATCCTCAATTTGAGAGTGTCGCTGACATGCAAAAAGACAATAGTGGCAGATATAAAAAAAGCGCCAAATGGCGCTTTTCATCTCAATGTGAGGCTTACTTACCTTCTTTGGCATCCTGACGCTTTTTAAACGCCGCCATTTGCTCGTCGGTCGCTGGAAGCTGATGATTGGCTTTCCAGTCTGCATAAGACATGCCGTAAACACGCTCACGAGCCTCGTCATCGCTCACGTCAATGCCACGCTGATCCGCTTCGGCTTTGTACCATTTGCCAAGGCAATTACGGCAGAAATCCGCAAGGATCATCAGATCAATGTTCTGCACGTCTTTGTTGTTGTCGAGGTGCGACAAAAAGCGGCGAAACGTGGCTGCGTCTAATTCATCCTGCTGCTGTTGCGTCAATTTATCCGACATGGCTTTTATCCTTTAAATGCGTTTTTGAAAGCAAAATTCTTGTTATGGGTAAGAACATAACAATCAGGGCAAGGGAAGAAAAGGAAAATGCGAAAGTTGAAAGGTGGGTGAGATACGCGCTTCACTCACATCAAGCAAAGTTGATAGCAATGATCGCCAGTGCTAACATTTGTACACACATCGTATCAGGAGCCTAAAATGGATACTCGCATTCAATTTCGAGTCAATGAAGAGACCAAGCGCTTGGCACAGCAAATGGCTGAGAGCCAAGGTAGAACACTGAGCGATGCATGCCGCGAACTGACGGAACAACTGGCAGAACAGCAACGAAAGGCCTTGTCTCATGACGTTTGGTTAACAGAGCAAGTAAACCAAGCATTCGATAAACTCGACGCAAACGAGGCAGTTTTCATAGAACATGACACAGCCAAAACGCGGATGGCAGAACGAAAAGCAAAAATTCGTCAACGAGGTCGCCAATGATATTTTGGGAAGAAGAATCTCTTAACGATCGCGAAAAGATTTTCGAATTCCTTTATGACTTCAACCCCGATGCGGCCGAGAAAACCGATGAACTGATCGAGGAAAAAGTCGAAAACCTATTAGAGCAGCCTTTAATGGGCGTTCAACGAGACGGTATTCAGGGAAGGCTTCTCATCATTCCTGAGGTTTCGATGATTGTGTCCTATTGGATTGATGGCTCACACATCCGCGTCATGCGCGTGTTGCACCATAAGCAAAAATTTCCCTCGAATTAGAGACATCTCCCCTAACCGGTGCGTTACCACAAACACAAAAAAGCCAGCATCTCCGCTGGCTTTTGATCTTTCTAGAGACTCGAATCTGCTCTTTCTCGCACCTGGCTCTTAAAAATCCCCATGACTCGTTCGGTGCGGTTTGATCTGCTCAAGCTCAGCATTCAACTGTGCTTCAACAAAGCCCGGTGAGTGGGTCTTCACAGACAGCAAACGGTACATTGAAGGGATGACGAACAGCGTAACCGCCGTTGCGAAGGTCATGCCCGCAAAAATCACCGTGCCTACAGCCACACGGCTTTCATAGCCGGCACCTGTTGAGAAGATCAGCGGCAACGCTCCAATGATGGTGGTGAACGCGGTCATCATGATCGGACGGAGGCGGCGAACAGACGCATCAATGATCGCTTGTTCAAAGGCTTCGCCACGGTCACGGAGCTGGTTCGCGAACTCAACAATCAAGATGCCGTTTTTGGTGACCATACCAATCAACATGATCATGCCGATCTGCGAGTAAATGTTCAGGCCTTGATCTGTCATCCACAAGCCAACAAAGCCACCAAAGATCCCCATAGGGACGGTTAACATCACCACCAAGGGGTTCACAAAGCTTTCGAACTGCGCGGCAAGGACCAAGTACGCCACCAACAACGCCAAACCGAACACAATCAGGATGCTGCTTTGGTTGTCTTTAAAGTCTGCCGACTCACCGGAATAGCTGATAGAAATATCGGCTGGCAGCAGCTCAATGGCTTTCGCATCCAGGAAGGTTAAGGCATCACCCAAAGTGTAACCTTCACCCAAGTTCGCCTTCAGCGTGATGGCTTTTTGCTTGTTGAAGTGACGAAGAGATTGCGATGACGCCACTTCTTCAACTTCCGCCAAGGTATCCAAACTCACCAGCTCGCCAGTGCGCGTTCGCATGTAGATTTGGCTGATGTCGTCTTTGCTGTTGAAGCGAGATTCGTCGCCACGCAAGTAAACATCAAACTCTTCACCACGATCGATAAAGGTGGTTTCTGTGCGGCCGCCCAACATCACTTCCATGGTGTTAGAGACATCGTCCACACTGATACCCAACTCAGCGGCGCGCTGGCGGTCAATGTTCACCACAAGCTCTGGCGTGGTTTCCGCGTAATCCAGATCCGCGCCTTGCAAGATCGGTGAGGCTTTCGCTTCGTCCAACAGCACTTGCGCCCATTTGTTCAGCTCATCGTAATCAGGGCCGCCCAACACAAATTGGACAGGCTCGCTTGACCCACCACGGAAACCCGGCAGGAACGCACGCACAAAGATATCCGGAATGCCACCCAACGCTTGACGAACGCGGCCTAGCACTTGCTCTGCAGATTGGTCACGGTTGTCCCAATCTTCTAGCTGCATGATCACGAAGCCCGTTTGGTCTCCCGCCATGCCACCAAATGCTGGTGCTTGTAAGCTGATAGAGGTGAGAAGCCCTTCTTCTACCAATGGCAGTAGACGCTGCTCCACTTGCTCCATGTTGCCTACCATGCGGTTGTAAGCCGTGCCTTCTGCGCCTTTCACAAACGCCATCAACACGCCGCGGTCTTCTTGCGGAACAAGCTGTGCTGGCAGTGCTTTCATCAAGAAGTAGCTGCCACCCACACAGGCTGCAATCACGATGGGTGCGACGAAGCGAGCACGAATAGCAAGGGTCAACGCATTGCGATAACTGTTTTCAAAGCGACTGAAAAAGTTATCAACCATGATGTTGAATTTGCCGCGCTTCACATTGGCTTTCAGGATTTTGCTGCCCATTACAGGGGTCAGGGTCAGCGCGATCACGGATGAGAAAATCACCGCCATTGCCAGCAACACGGCGAACTCGGTAAAGAGTTTGCCGATCATACCATCCATGAAGGAAATCGGCAGGAACACCATCACCAACACGGCGGTGGTTGCCACAACCGCAAAGCCCACTTCACGTGTACCGTTGTACGCCGCCACAAGCGGTGTGTCGCCTTTTTCGATGTGGTGGAACATGTTCTCGACTACCACGATGGCGTCATCCACCACCAGACCGATCGCCAGAATCAGCGCCATCAAGGTCAATAAGTTGATCGAAAAGCCAAAGAAGTACGCGGTAATAAACGCCGATACCAAGGACACAGGCACGGTGATCGCCGGGATCAGCGTGGCACGTGCCTGACCAATGAAAATGTAGAGGATCAGAACCACCAGCGCTCCGGTGACAAACAAGGTGCTGTAAACCTCATCAATCGAACGCTCGATAAACACCGTTGAGTCGTAATCCACCCACAAGCTTGCGCCCGCCGGCAAGAAAGGTTGAAACTCTTCCACCAGCGCACGCACGCCGACCGCAACATCCAGTGGGTTTGCATCAGACTGCGCTACAATGCCGAGGCTTAGGTTGTTGACGCCGTTGTTTTTGTAGGTCGCATTTTCGTTCTGTGAGCCGATGTACACATCTGCTACATCACGCAGGTAAATCGGACTGCCGTCTGACGCGGTGCGCACCACAAGGTATTCGAAATCTTCTGGCGATTGGTACAAACGCTGCGTACGCACAGTCATTTTGGTGATGTCATTACGGATTTCACCGCCCGGACTTTCCAAGTTTTCACGACGCAATGAAGAAGTAATGTCATCTGTTGTCACGCCACGACCTGCCATCAAAACAGGATCAAGGCGTACATACATCACTTTGTAAAGCGCACCGTAAAGCTCAACGGAACTCACGCCCGTTAGCAGGCTGAATTTGTCTTCCAGTACGCGCTGTGCGTATTCAGTGAGCTGAGTGCGGTCCATTTCTGGCGAGGCAAGGTTGATGTAGATAGACGCTTCGCCTGAGCCGTTAGATTTAGACACAACAGGTTCGTCGGCTTCATCAGGCAAACGACGCTGCGCACGGGCAACGGCGTCTCGCACATCACTCACGCCTTCGGTGAGATCCCAATCAATGTCGAAC
This sequence comes from Enterovibrio baiacu, assembly GCF_004120195.1. Lineage (GTDB taxonomy): Bacteria > Pseudomonadota > Gammaproteobacteria > Enterobacterales > Vibrionaceae > Enterovibrio > Enterovibrio baiacui. The sequence goes on from NZ_SCHN01000017.1 coordinate 78,907, forward strand.
TCAACGGTAATGCGCGACATGCCGTTGCGGCTGACAGAGGTGATTTCTTCAATCCCACTGATGCCAGACAGTTCATCTTCGAGCGCTTGGGTAATTTGGCTTTCCATGATGCTGGCAGACGCACCCGCATATCGGGTCATCACCGAAACAACAGGGCTATCAATGTCTGGGTATTCACGCACGGCCAGCTTTTCGAAGGAAACGATACCGAACACACAGAGCAGCAAACTCAGAACAATCGCGACAACCGGTCGCTTAACGGAAATATCCGAGAGCCACATTTACTTGCCCTCTGCGCTTTTCGCTGCGGTGAGATCATTCACTTTTGTGCCATCTCGCATGCTAACAAGGCCTTGCACAACAATGCGATCGCCCAATGCTAATCCACTCTCAACGGTCACTTTGTTATCGACACGCGCGCCCAATTTCACTTCGGTACGCTTGGCAATACCATCATCACCCACAAGGTAAACAAAACGCTTCGTGCCCGAATATTCGATCGCTTGAACAGGGATCACTGACGAGATCTGCGGTTTAAAATCCAACAGGGCTTCCATCATCATGCCAGGACGAAGCAAGTCACCTTGGTTGTCGATGTTGATGCGAGCGCGAAGGTTAAGCGAGTCATTGTTGACGCGTGAATCCACCGCCGTCAGCTGCCCCTCAAACGCTTGGTCGCGCCATGCTTTCGAACGTGCTGTTACTTTGATGTCTTTGTTCAGATCGCTGAAGTACTGCTCTGGCACATTCACGTCTAACTGCATCAATGAAAGATCATCCAGGTTCAACAAGGCTTCCCCCGCAGAAACTAACTGTCCTCGCGTAATGTCCACTAGGCCAACGGTACCAGAAAAAGGCGCTTTAATATGGTGGTCGTTGAAGTCAGCCGTGGCAGCATCCAGACGGGCTTTCGCCACATCAACGCTTGCCTGTTGGGCATCCAATTCTGTTTTGGTTAATGCGCCGCGCTGAACCAGCTTGCTGTATTCACGCAACTTACGCACTTCGTCTTTATGGAACGCTTGCGCTTCGGCCAGAGCCGCTTGTGATTTCGCGGTATCCAGTGTTAGAAGCGATGCGCCCTCTTCCACTTTTTCACCCGCGGTAACGTAAATTGCCGAAATCTTCCCACCCACTTCCGGCGCAATCACCACAGAGTGTTCAGATTTAAGGTTACCAATCAAAGAAAGGCTTCGAGAAACCGGGTGGGCTTCCACTTTCGAGGTCGCAACCGCAATCGCAGGACGCGTCGGTTTCGCAGACGACTGGCCCGCGGCTTCGGAGTTTTTTTGCCAGACAAAGACACTGGCAGCACCTATAACGACAAGGGCTGTGAAAAGGGCTTTTGTTTTCATTTTATAAACCAAGAAGAACAACTCGCCATAGTCTACTCGATGCACCTTTTACGTGCGGTAAAGAAATGTAAATCCATGGAAGTTTTTGCTATCGACAGAATGTATTAACTTACGAGATTGGAAAGAAATTTGACCAGTTCGCTCGCCTTTTCATCATGGCGTTGAAAAAACCAGCAAACGCATCGTATTTTAGAGAAAATACTTTACAGCACGGACGTGTTTGATAATATGCGCCCCGCACTTGTGGTGGGATTCCCGAGTGGCCAAAGGGATCAGACTGTAAATCTGACGGCTCCGCCTTCGAAGGTTCGAATCCTTCTCCCACCACCATCATTCGCTTTGTGGCTTGATGGAAACATTAAGAGCGCAACGCAACAGAGAAAAAGAAAAACTCGTGGTGGGATTCCCGAGTGGCCAAAGGGATCAGACTGTAAATCTGACGGCTCCGCCTTCGAAGGTTCGAATCCTTCTCCCACCACCATCATTCGCCTTGTGGCTTGATGGGTAACATTAAGAGCGCAATGCAATATAGAAAAAGAAAAACTCGTGGTGGGATTCCCGAGTGGCCAAAGGGATCAGACTGTAAATCTGACGGCTCCGCCTTCGAAGGTTCGAATCCTTCTCCCACCACCATCATTCGCCTTGCGGCTTGATGGGCAACATTAAGAACGCAACGCAACATAGAAAAAGAAAAACTCGTGGTGGGATTCCCGAGTGGCCAAAGGGATCAGACTGTAAATCTGACGGCTCCGCCTTCGAAGGTTCGAATCCTTCTCCCACCACCATCATTGCAAAAGCCAGCTCATTGAGCTGGCTTTTTTGCGTTTAATCATCGTCACTTTGCGCTGAATACGTCGGTGTTGGGCGCTATCGACAATGAATTAGCTGCGGCGTAGATTCCACGTAGCTTAGATGCTCAAAGCTTCTCTGCCATGCGGCGTCCACAAATCTTGCTCTGGCCCTTTTGGCACAATGCGCGTTGGGTTGATGTTCGCGTGGCTGTAGTAGTAGTGGCGTTTGATGTGTTCCATGTTCACCGTGTCTGCCACGCCTTCCACTTGATACAACTCTTTCATGTAATTGAAGATATTGCAGTAATCCGCAATACGCTGGCGGTTACACTTAAAGTGACCCACGTACACGGCATCGAAACGTACTAACGTGGTGAACAATCGCCAATCCGCTTCTGTGATGCGTCCGCCCGTCAGGAAGCGATGCGTCGCCAAATGCTCGTCAAGGCAATCTAGTGTGCCAAAGAGCTGATCAAATGCGCTTTCATACGCCTCTTGCGTGGTCGCGAACCCACAGCGGTAAACACCGTTATTCACGTTCGGATAAATCGTCGCATTCCACTCTTCAATGCTGTTTCGTAACGCATCCGGGTAGTAATCGTCCGTGTTCCCTGTCAGGCCATTGAATGCCGTGTTAAACATACGAATGATTTCAGACGACTCGTTGCTCACGATGGTCTCTGTCTTTTTGTCCCAAAGCACCGGCACGGTAACACGCCCGGTGTAATCGCTTTTGGCTTTGGTATAGAGCTGATGCATGAAGTCAAAACCGTACAGCGATTCTGGTTCATCAAATGCCCAGCCGCTTTCCAGCATGTCAGCACTGACAATACTGAGGCCAATGTGCGATTCAAGCCCTTTGAGTTTGCGGAAAATCAGCGTGCGGTGTGCCCAAGGGCACGCGAGAGAAACATAGAGGTGATAACGGCCAGACTCAGCAGAAAACCCAGCATCACCGGTAGGGCCAGCCTCACCGTTTGGTGTTACCCAAGAACGAAAACCCGCATCTTCTCGAACAAATTTACCGTTTGACGCTTTGGTGTCATACCAAACGTCATGCCAAACGCCGTCAACTAACTTACCCATTATGCTTCTCCCTTATTTCCATAGAGAAAGTATAAAAAGTAAGGCAAAGAAAGTCGGCATGACAAACTTGTTAGTGTTGTTCTAGATTTTTGAACAAGATGCACAGCCATATTGGACATCAACAGCTTTCAGTTCAACAAAGCATCAAAGCGAGAAACAAATCGGGCTGCACATGTGCAGCCCGACAAAGAGTTCCCAATACATCTAACTTTGTTTACCGCCAAGGTAACTGATATTAAAGGTCACATTGCTGGCTTCACTGCCATCAGGGTAGGATTCGTTGATGGTGATTTCATCGTCTTCGATTTCAAAACGGATCGTCGGATCTTGCGCCTGATCGCGCCAGCGTCCTTCGTTTTGAGACCAAATCGCGCGGGTCTTGTTCACTTTACAGCGAACGTGCCATTTACCGCCATCATCGGGACGTCGGTAAGAGATGTAGTAAACATCGAGCTCGGTTTCGGCTTCTACAACCACTTTATCCACGGTCATGACGGTTGGGCTTTTCTTCTTGATCGCGGCAATACTGGCTTTGCATATTTGCTCTGTGGTGAAGTCTCCATACTCCCCGCAGCCGGACAGCATCGCAGTCACGAGCACCGCCAAACTGGCTTTAAACAAGGTCATTGTTCTCATTAATTGCCTCCGTCACGTCGTGAAACACCACAACAAAGAAACCGCGAGCAACGCGTTGATTGTCAATCAATCTGTATCTAGCGCATTATTTTGTTTACAGCATAGTTGCAAACACAAGATTTCGCTTCTATGACGATACAGAAGCTTCGGCTTACTCACTGTTTTCTCAGCCCAAATGCGCTGAGATGCGGTACACTGGTTATCGCTCGACGTATTTCACAAACAAAGAGAAGAAAAAGCGAATGAAAGTCATCTCATTTAATATCAATGGTCTACGCGCCCGCCTTCATCAACTCCAAGCCCTGATCGAAAAACACCAACCCGATGTGATTGGCTTGCAGGAAATCAAAGTACACGACGAAGCATTTCCGCTCGAAGACGTCGAAGCCATGGGTTACAAGGTGTATTTTCACGGCCAAAAAGCCCACTACGGTGTGGCAATGTTGTGTAAAGAAGAACCTATCAAGGTGCTAAAAGGCTTCCCAACGGACGAGGAAGACGCACAACGCCGCATGATCATAGCAACATTCAAGCAAGAAGACGGCAGTGAAGTGACCGTACTGAATGGCTACTTCCCACAAGGCGAAAACATCGCCCATGAAACCAAGTACCCAGCCAAGATTAAGTTCTACAAAGATTTGATGACATACCTCAACGACGCACACACCAATGACGAAAACGTGATTGTGATGGGCGACATCAACATCAGCCCTATCGATCTTGATATCGGTATCGGCGACGTCAACCGAAAACGCTGGCTGAAAACCGGTAAGTGTTCGTTCCAACCCGAAGAACGTGAAATGCTCGCGACTTTGATGAACTGGGGCTTTGTAGACACCTTCCGCCAGCAATACCCAGACGCAGACGACAAGTTCTCGTGGTTCGATTACCGCTCACGCGGCTTCGACGACAACCGCGGCCTGCGCATCGATGTGGTACTTGCCACCGCCCCGCTCGCGGCGAAATGCATCGATACCGGCATTGATTACGAACTGCGTGGCATTGAAAAGCCATCCGACCACGCGCCGATTTGGGCGGAATTTAAGTAATTCAGGGTCGAGAAAGAGCAGAGTCTAGTCGCGAGTAAAAGCCTAAAGCGAAAAGCGATTCTGCCTCCTCAACATAAAAAGCCAGCACTCTCATGCTGGCTTTTTCTTTATCTGCTCTTTTGATCTTTCTCGATTCTCGCAATCTGCAGTTAACTCTCCAACGGCCTCAAATGTCTATGCCAGCGTTTTTCCAAACGCTTAAAGCCATACACAATCGTGAACGTGAGGCACAAGTAAATCGCAGCCACAAACAGGAAGGCATCAAACGGGGCGTAGAAACGCGCGTAGATGTCTCGTGCTGCGCCTGTGAGGTCGATAATGGTCACGACAGACGCAATGGAGCTGGCGTGAAGCATGAAGATGACTTCGTTGCTGTACGCAGGCAGCGCGCGACGGAATGATGATGGCAGGATGATGCGGCGCAAAATGGTGAAGCGCGACATACCATAGGCCATGCCAGCTTCGATTTCGCCGCGTGGGGTTGCCATCATGGCGCCGCGCAGAATTTCAGTGGTGTATGCCGCGGTATTGAGCACAAACGCCAACAAACACGGGTAGAAGGCATCTTCAACAATCGCCCAGAACATGGACTGTTGAATGCCTTCAATGGTCGCCACACCGTAGTAGATCAAATACAGCTGAATCAACAGTGGCGTGCCACGGAAAATGTAAACATAAACCCAAACTGGACGGTTAATCCACGGGTTTTTAGAGGTTCTAGCCACCGCCAAAGGCACAGATAAAATCAGGCCTAAAAACAGGGAAAGCACCACCAATTGAACAGTCACCGTCAACCCACTCCAGTAATGAAGAATGGTGGTTGAAGTGAAAATCTCGTTCTGATCGAGAAAGGCATACAGTGATTCTAACATTCCGCTCTCCTTAGCCTCTTACCACACCCGCGCTGAACTTACGTTCCAGACGCTTTAGGCCAAGTTCCGACACCGAGGTGATCAACAGATACACGATGGCAACCGGGATGAAGAATTTAAACGGTTCATTCACCGCACCCGCCGCTTCTTTCGCAAGGCGCGTCATGTCCGCCAAACCAATGACAGAAACCAATGCGGTGGTTTTCACCAACACCAGCCAGTTGTTACCAATACCCGGTAAGGCATGGCGCATCATCTGAGGGAACATGATGCGACGGAAGACCATCCAGTTGTTCATGCCATACGCCGTACCCGCTTCTAGCTGACCACGGTCAACCGCAAGGAATGCGCCGCGGAAGGTTTCCGCCATGTAGGCACCGAAAATGAAACCTATAGTAGACACACCGGCAGTGAACTCGTCGACGTTAAAGAAAACATCGATTTCATAGCTGTCATAGAGCCAATCAGAAAAGTTGTTGAGCATGATCTGAACGCCGAAGAAGATCAGCAACATCAGTACCAAGTCAGGCACGCCGCGAACCACGGTGGAATACACTGTTGCTGCGCCACGCGCGATGCGATTTTTTGAGAGACGCGCCATTGCTGTTATCAAGCCCAGCAACAATGCGATCACTGCTGATAACACCGCCAATTGAACGGTCAGAATTGCGCCCATAAATATGGAAGGGCCATAACCATGCAGATCTAACATCCTTTCCTCCTGCACGTAAAAACCGATGTCACCCAATCGGTCAAAAGGGAGCACGTCCTGCTCCCTTTGGAACATTCTGCTTGTCGTTGATAAGCAGAGTATTGCTTTGGCGTGTGAGTGAAGGTTCACCCTGTGGACCTTCACTCACCATACCGAGTCATTACATTTTGATGTTGTACTTGAAGTACTTGTTCATGATCTCTTCGTATGTGCCGTTTGCTTTCACTTCATCCAGTGATTTGTTGAAGATAGCCAGTAGGTCTTTATCACGCTTACGCATTGCAGCACCTACACCGCCACCCAGTTGGATGTTCTCGCCAACGGTTTTGAAGTTCGCACCGTCAGAAGCACCCAAAATTGCGGCTTCACCTACAGGGAAATCAATCAGAACCAAATCAAGACGGCCGCCTTGCAGGTCAAGCACCAAGTCATCACCGGTTGTGTAACGCTTAATTTCAGCCACTTTGCCGAAGGTGTCGGTCGCGTGGTTGTCTTGAATTGTACCGCGCTGAACACCGATACGCTTACCTTCCAGTGAAGCAACGTCACTTGGGTTTACGTTTGATGCTTTTGGTGCGAAGTAACCGCTTGGCGTGTTGTAGTAAGGCTTAGTGAAAGCAACTTGCTTCGCACGCTCTTCGGTGATCGACATTGAAGAGAAAATAACGTCATACTTACGCGCTTTAAGACCTGGAATGATGCCATCCCATGCCTGAACGACCCAGCTACAGTTTAGCTTGGCGTTTTCACACACAGCGTTACCCAGATCCACCTCAAAACCGGTCAAGGTGCCATCTGGCGCTTTGTATTCGAATGGTTCGTAAGGAACGTCAACAGCGATGCGAACATCTGTCCATTCTTTAGCTTGAACTGCTGTCGCGCCAAGTGCTGCTGTTACGGCAGCTGCAACTAACCACTTTTTCATCTTAATGTCTCCTTAGGTACTTAACACGGACGGCAAAACTCCATCGCCATCCGCCGTATTGTCACATTTGCGTTGATTTGCTCTCTATTAGTATTAGCAAACACAAACGGAAAATTAGTAAATTGACGATATAAACTGTTGTAAACGCTCTGACTCAGGGTTGCTGAAGAGCTTTTCAGGGTGCCCTTGTTCTTCCACAAGGCCTTGGTGCAAGAACATCACATGGTTAGACACATCACGCGCAAACGCCATTTCGTGCGTCACAACCAACATGGTGCGCCCTTCTTCTGCCAAGATCTTCATCACGTTCAACACTTCACCGACCAACTCAGGGTCAAGTGCTGAGGTTGGCTCATCAAACAGCAAAGCTTCTGGCTCAACCGCCAATGCGCGCGCAATCGCGGCACGCTGCTGTTGACCACCAGAAAGGTGTCCTGGGTAGTAATCACGGCGTTCGTACAAACCAACACGCTGCAAGTAGGCTTCTGCGCGCTCAATGGCTTCTGCTTTTGGGACACCGAGAACATGGATAGGGGCTTCGATGACGTTTTCCATCACCGTCATGTGAGACCAAAGGTTAAACCCTTGGAAAACCATCGCGAGACGAGAGCGAATGCGTTGCACTTGCTTGTCACTCACGGGCACAGCAACACCGCCGCGCCCCGGCTTCATTTCGATCAATTCACCATTGACCCAAATTTCACCGCTGGTAGGTGTTTCGAGGAGGTTGATACAGCGAAGAAACGTACTCTTACCTGAGCCGGAAGAGCCGATAATAGAAATAACATCGCCGCCGTTAGCGTCGAGAGAGATCCCTTTCAATACTTCATGTTGACCAAATGTTTTGTGAAGGTCTTTAATTTGCAGCGCTACTGCTTCGCTCATGCGCCTGACTCCTGTCATTTTTTTTGCACGTTCAATGTGCACACATTCGGCTGTGTGTTGTTGTTATTTGCCTATTCACTTTTTTGGGGTCAGCGCTTATTTGACTAAGTTGTAACTTTCTCACGTGTTACAACACATTCCACTACTGAAGCCCATTTCTTTGAAAATAACATCCATTACTTCCAGCAGCAACAATTTGTTAACCTTCCACAAATTAAAATTTAAGTCATATAAATCGCATAAATAATCAGAGCGATTTTTGTGCACTGCGTCGATATCATTGATGCATAGTTAGGGTTAGTGTAGGGTGTAATCGGTGAAAAATACTCTTTAAATTCAATAACGAGAGATTCATGCTGCTGCGCTTTTTGACCTTGTGTTTCGTGTTGGTGTCTACCACCAGCGCTGCAATGCCTAATACTTTGACAATCATCCCTGAGCTCTCGAATGGTTTCGTGCGTAACTACAATCCATTTCGCAGCGATACCTTGGCGACGACTCATGACTTTGTCTACGAACCCCTCATGGTGTTCGACAACGGCACACCCCACTTTCGCTTGGCTGAGCGCTACGCACTCTCGCCTGATTTAACAGGCATCACCCTCTATTTACGTGAAGGGATCACCTGGTCTGATGGTGCACCATTTTCGAGCGATGACGTCGTTTACAGTTTGTCCTTGCTGAATAAACAACCAGAACTGGATTACAATTCGCTCGGGAAGTGGGTCGAACGTGTCGAAAAACGTGGTAAAAATGAGGTATACGTCTCGTTAAGCCGGCCTAACGCGCAAATCGCCGAACGTTTAGCAGATGCCGTGATCGTGCCTAAGCACATCTGGGAAAACATCCGAGGTAAAAGAAGCTACCTCAACCAGCACCCTGTTGGAACCGGCCCTTTCACCACCATCAAAGCCTTCACCAGTAATAACATTGTGCAATGTCGCAACCCGCATTACTGGCAACAAGAGGCTTTGAATATTGACTGTATTCGCTATCCTACCGTCAGAACAAACGATGAATTGATCTCGCGCCTCAGCAGCGGCGAGTTTGATTGGGCGAGCGCATTCATTCCCGACATTGAGCGCAACTACGCCTCCTATTCCCGTGACTATCACTACTACCACCAGCCTTCGACAATCGTCAGTTTGCTGTTCAACTTCAAACATGCAAACCCCGATACTCAAGCCGTGTTTAACGACGTGCGATTCCGTCGTGCGGTATCCATGTGTTTGGCGCGCGAGTTGTTGATTGATATTGCCGTGTTTGGGCAAGGCCAAAAAGCCATGTTTGCGAGTGGCGTTGAATCAAAATTTGAAGACTGGATTGCCCCATCGGCTGCGGAGCAGCATCTTTACTACATTCGCAATCACGCCAAAGTGGCGCAGCGTTTGTTGGATGAAATGGGATTGGCTGACACGAATGGCGATGGTTATCGCGAGTTACCCTCAGGCAAACCCTTAGCGCTGTCGATCATTGCCCCAACCGGTTGGAGTGACTTCACGTCCGCAGCCAACGTTGTCAGCGAAATGATGGGCACGGCTGGTTTAAAGGTGTCGGTGAAAGAATTGCCTTACCCGAAATACATAGAGGACATGGCAACGGCGAACTACGACATCAGCATCACTAACTACCCGTCTGGTGACACGCCTTTCCGCTATCTAAACGAAGCCTTCAACAGTGACTATCACGCACCAAGCTCGCCGCGTTTCGCGCACCACTTTTTTAAAGACGATGTGATTGATGGATTGCTGAGCGATTTTCTTCTTCAAACGTCGCCAAGTGCCCAGCGCGATGTGGTGAATAAGCTGCACCTGCGCATTGCAGAACAGCAAATCACCGTGCCGCTGTATTACAAGCTTGAAACCGTTGAATACACATCAACACGCTATAGAGGTTGGCACACAGAAAAAGGGAAGCCTGCCGTTCCAACGATTTGGCCGACCGAAAGAATGCGTTTGATTCAATTGCTGGATCTATACCCGACCGAAGCGCGAGTAAGCGAGTAGAAGATACTCGCTTTATTCTGTCGTTAACAATTCTAAGGTTTTCAACCACACATCCGCATCCCCCTCAGGTTCGAGTCGTTTGAGGGTTTCATACGCATGTCGGGCAACGTCGAATTGGTTGGTTTTCATCGCGCTGTAACCAAGAATCTCCCAAAGGAAAGGATCATCTTCACCGCCCATCGCGATCGCGCGTTGCGCCAGCTCCGCGGCATCTGGCCATTGCTGCAATTGCGAAGCAATACGGCACTGTGCTTTGAGCAATGACAATTCCGGCTCTTGGTTCAATTGCTCTGCCGTTACCCACGCATCACGCCATAGAGAAGCCTGCATTTGATACTGCAATTGGCGTTTCTGCGTCTCTCTGTCGTTGAGTGCCGCATCTTCTGTCACGCCTTGTGATAGCCACTGCGCCGCTTGCGATGCTTTACCCAATTGCGCGGAAATATGCGCCATATCGAGATAATCTTGCCCCGTTAGCGCCATGCCTTGTTCTTTGGCTTCCTGATACAAACGCAGCGATTGTCGTAACTGCCCTAGACGGGCGTACGCTCCCGCTTGCTTGCGCTGCCAGCGAATATCATTGCCGTAACGTTGTTGGATGTTTCTCGTGGTATTGATCAGCGCGCGATCTTGGAACAACTGCTCTTCGCTCAACGCCTTAATCTGCCACATAAACTCAGGGGCATCGGCATAGCGCGCAATCACCGCATTGGCTTGTTTTAGCGCACGGTCATAATACTGTTCAGCAAACAGAGCGCGGGTATACAGCTGCTCTACCGGCTGGAACGGCGGGAATTCTTCTAAATAAAGGTGACCATATCGCACCGCGACATCAGGTCTGTCACGCTTCATCGAAATAGACACCAACGCACCCAAAGCATCTTGTCGAAGGCTTGGTGGCAGCTTTCTGTATTTCAGGGCATTGGTATAAGCAAGCGATGCGCGGTCGAGGTCGCCGTCTTGCAGGTAGATAAACCCAAGAAGACGCTGATGCAGGGCTTTTTGTTCGTCATTATCAGGAACAAGCGCTTTGGCCAAATTGGACGCATCTTTATATTGCTCATTCGACAGCAATTGTTCGATACGCGTGAGATGACGGGCTAAATCAGGATCGTTGGCAAGCACCGAAAATGATGCACTCATAAAGAGGATAGCAATACCGAACCCTTTCATATCCCTTAGCCGTTAACGATCTGATAAATCGACTATAACGCAGATCGGACAATATCCGTGCGTTTTAACGCCGATTTTTTGCATGGAAACGACAATCCTCATTTTTATGAGAAAAACAGGCGTAAAAATGACCGATTTTCGTTATGCGCTTTGTTTGAATTCCCGATTTGTCACACCCTTTGCTACCTTGCTATAGCCTGACAACATTTCGGTTCGGGTCTGTTGATCCGAATAAAGATATGTTTACTGAAGCACGTTTATTCGGGCTATACTCGCCGCCCCCTTATGAGACTGAGATTCCCATGAAAACCTATATCCCTGGTAAAGATGCCGCACTGGAAGAATCCATCAATCGCTTTGAGGAAAAACTCACTGCGTATGGCTTCAACGTTGAACCTGTTTCTTGGCTAAACCCAGTACCCAATGTTTGGTCTGTTCATATCCGCGACGTTGATGCGCCGATGAACTTCACCAACGGCAAAGGTGCCAGCAAGAAAGCAGCATTAGCTTCTGCATTGGGTGAGTATTTTGAGCGTCTGTCTTGTAACTATTTCTACGCCGATTTCTACTTGGGTGATGACGTTGCCAACGCACCGTTTGTGCATTACCCGAACGAGAAATGGTTTCCACTGACCGATGACGACAGCTTGCCAGAAGGCTTGTTGGACGATGCCATGTCAGCGTTCTATGACCCAGAAGACACCCTTGCTGCCAGCGATCTCATTGACCTGCAATCCGGCAACGAAGAACGCGGCATTTGTGCCCTGCCTTTTGAGCGCCAACGCGACCAACAAACCGTGTATGTACCAATGAATGTGATTGGTAACTTGTATGTGTCGAACGGCATGTCAGCGGGTAACACCCAAACTGAAGCACGCAGCCAAGCACTGTCTGAAGTGTTCGAGCGCGCCATCAAAAACCGCATTATCGCTGAACGCATCAGCTTGCCGGAAATTCCATCCGACGTGATGGCGCGTTACCCATCGGTTCAAGCCTCTATTGATGCGCTGATTGCCGAAGGCTTCCCTGTTGTCGCGTACGACGCGTCACTGGGTGGCAAATACCCCGTGATTTGCGTTGCGTTGTTTAACCCAAACAACGGCACCTGCTTTACCTCTTGGGGTGCGCACCCACGTTTTCAGGTGGCGCTGGAGCGTACCGTGACCGAACTGCTTCAAGGTCGCAGCCTTAAAGATCTGGATGTGTTCGAAGCGCCGTCTTTCCACGACGAAGACGTGGCCGATCACCACAACCTTGAAACCCACTTCATCGACTCATCAGGCACGGTGTCTTGGGACATGTTCAAAGCCACCGCCGACATCGAGTTTGCGGATTGGAACTTCGAGGGCACATCGCAAGAAGAATGCGATTGGCTACTGGGCAAACTGCACGCTGAGGATGCCGACGCTTACATCGCCGACTACACCCACCTTGATGTGAATTGCTGTCGCGTGATCGTGCCAGGTTGGTCGGAAATTTACCCATCTGAAGAAATTCAGCTGTGTAATAACAACCGTGGTACCGATCTGCGTGATGCTATGTCGATGCTACTCGCCTCTGAATACAGCGACGAGTCCGTTGAATTCCTGTTCGATGTGCTCGAAATGGCAGATTTCGATGACAGCTACATGGTGTGCGAACTCATGGGTATCGCCCCAGATGCAAACACCGCATGGAAATCCCTCACCATTGGTGAACTGAAATGCCTGTTGGCACTGGCAATGGGTGATCTGGAATCTGCACAAGACTTCGCAGTGTGGAGTTTGGATTACAACGCCACCATTTACAGCCAAGCACGCACCGTATTCATGCGCTGCCTGATCGCAAGCCTAGAGCTTGCACAAGATGACGTACGTGATCCTGCGGAATACCGTCAGGCGTTTGGCTTTATTTATGGCGAAGAAACCACAGATGCCGTTTGGGATTCCATCTCTGGAGACATCCGCTTCTTTGGCCTAACCGCACCAGAGGCCGATCTCACCGCATTTGGCGCGCACCAAAAGCTGCTTGGCTCTTATAACAAGCTACAAATCGCAAAGGCTAAGTTGTCTTAATAAGAGAACTATCAGCAAATCATTCAGCTTATGAATAGTCGCACAACGAGGCATTCATAAGCGATTGATTGCAATGCTTTACCGTAACATTGGTAACGAAAAGTCGACGTTTACTTCTTTTAAAATACGTAATTAAATTACAATTCAATTTTATTTGAAAATGTTTAAATTTTTTATATTTAACAATATCAACAACATATAAATTTTAAGCCAAAAATCGCCGTTTTAAATGTTATAAAATTTCACAACAATGATCTAAATCAATTTTGATGGAACAAGCCTCTGGTACTATTCTTTCAGCGAAATTTGGAGACCAGTGGGTACTATCGTGAAGACTCAAACCAACCCTTTTGACGCACTGATGCCGCCAGCAATGGCGCAAAAAGCTGAAGATGTCGGGGTTTACAAGGCAACTAAAGCGCCTTTCCAATCTTTTATCCTCGCCATCACTGCTGGCGTATTCATTTCTATTGCTTTCGTTTTCTACACCACAGTGACCGCAGGTGCGAGTGATGCGCCTTGGGGTCTCGTCAAATTTGTTGGCGGTATCGCCTTCAGCCTCGGCCTTATTCTTGTTGTTGTTTGTGGCGGTGAACTCTTTACCTCTACCGTATTAACGACTGTCGCAAAAGCCAATAATCGAATCACATGGGCACAACTGAGCCGCAACTGGGTCACCGTTTACTTCGGTAACATGGTGGGTGCGCTTTTCTTTGTTGTCATGATTTGGCTGGCGGGTCAGCACATGGCAGGCAATGGTGATTGGGGCATCAACGCAATGAAAATTGCCCAGCACAAATTGCACCACAGTTTTGTTCAAGCCGTTGTTCTCGGCACGCTTTGTAACCTCATGGTGTGTCTAGCTGTATGGATGACCTATTCATGCCGCAGTGTCGCAGACAAGATTCTCGTGATGATGCTTCCAGTTGCTATGTTTGTTGCAGCAGGCTTTGAGCACAGCATTGCAAACATGTTCATGGTCCCGATGGGTATCGTGATTAATAACTTCGCGAGCCCTGAATTTTGGGCAGCAACAGGGTATAGTGCAGCAGATTTCGCCGACCTAACGGTGAGCAACTTTATCCTGAATAACCTTATTCCAGTGACCATCGGTAACATCATTGGTGGTGGCCTACTTGTAGGCATGACTTACTGGCTGATTCATCTTCGTGGCGAACAAAGTCACAGCTAATTCATAGCTGAACTCAAACGACGCGAATCTCTATATTTTCTTTTCTACTGAATTTAAACAGGTAGGTACATCATGGCAGAGCAATTTACTCAAGCGTGGGAAGGCTTCGCAGCCGGCGACTGGCAGACTGAAGTTAACGTTCGTGACTTCATCCAGAAGAACTACACCCCATACGAAGGCGACGAGTCTTTCCTAGTTACTGAAGGTACTGAAGCGACTAACGCGCTTTGGGACAAAGTAATGGAAGGCATCAAGCTTGAGAACTCAACTCACGCGCCAGTAGATTTCGATACTTCAGTTATCTCTACTATTACTGCTCATGACGCTGGTTACATCATCAAAGATCTAGAAAAGATCGTTGGTCTGCAAACTGAAGCGCCACTGAAACGTGCACTGATCCCTAACGGTGGTGTACGCATGATCGAAGGTTCTTGCAAAGCGTATGATCGCGAGCTTGACCCAATGGTTTCTAAGATTTACTCAGAATACCGTAAGACACACAACCAAGGCGTTTTCGATATCTACACCCCTGATATCATGAACTGCCGTAAGTCTGGTGTTTTGACTGGTCTTCCAGATGCATACGGCCGTGGCCGCATCATCGGTGACTACCGTCGCGTTGCACTTTACGGTGTAGATTTCCTGATGAAGGACAAAGCTAAGCAATTCCATTCGCTACAAGCGAAACTGGAAGCTGGCGACGATCTACAAATGACCATGCAACTGCGTGAAGAAATTCAAGAGCAATACCGTGCACTTGGCCAAATCAAAGAAATGGCGAAGAAATACGGTGCAGATATCTCTGGTCCTGCAACAACTGCTCAAGAAGCTGTTCAATGGTTGTACTTCGGTTACCTAGCTGCTGTTAAATCTCAGAACGGTGCTGCAATGTCTCTAGGTCGTACTTCTACGTTCCTAGACGTGTACATCGAGCGTGATATCGCTGCTGGCAAGATCACTGAAATCGACGCACAGGAAATGATCGACCACTTCGTAATGAAGCTGCGTATGGTTCGCTTCCTACGTACGCCTGAGTACGATGAGCTGTTCTCTGGTGACCCAATCTGGGCAACAGAATCAATGGGTGGTATGGGTGTTGACGGTCGTACACTAGTAAGCCGTACTAACTTCCGCTTCCTGAACACGCTTTACACCATGGGTCCAAGCCCAGAGCCAAACATCACTGTTCTTTGGTCTGAGCAACTGCCTGACGGCTTCAAGAAGTTCTGTGCGAAAGTGTCTATCGACACGTCATCTATCCAGTACGAAAACGATGACCTAATGCGTCCAGATTTCGACAACGATGACTACGCGATCGCATGTTGTGTATCTCCACAAGTTATCGGTAAGCACATGCAGTTCTTCGGCGCGCGTGCAAACCTTGCTAAAACACTACTGTATGTAATCAACGGCGGTGTGGATGAGAAGCTGAAACTTCAAGTTGGTCCTAAGCAAGCGCCTATGGCTGACGAAGTACTAGACTTCGACAAAGTATGGGCTGGCCTAGACAGCTTCATGGATTGGTTGGCAACACAGTACGTGACCGCACTAAACGCGATTCACTACTCACACGACAAGTACAGCTACGAAGCATCGCTAATGGCGCTGATGGATCGTGACGTTTACCGTACAATGGCGTGTGGTATCGCAGGTCTGTCTGTAGCGGCTGACTCACTGTCTGCTATCAAGTACGCGAAAGTGAAACCAGTTCGTGACGAAGACGGCATCGCAATCGACTTCGAAATCGAAGGCGACTATCCGAAATTCGGTAACAACGATTCACGCGTTGATGACATCGCATGTGAAATGGTTGAGAAGTTTATGAACAAGATTCGTAAACTGAAAACTTACCGTAACGCGGTACCTACTCAGTCTATCCTGACTATCACTTCAAACGTGGTATACGGTAAGAAGACAGGTAACACCCCTGACGGTCGTCGTGCAGGTGCACCATTCGCACCAGGCGCAAACCCAATGCACGGTCGTGACGAGAAAGGTGCAGTAGCATCACTAACGTCTGTAGGTAAACTGCCATTTGCTCACGCAAAAGACGGTATTTCTTACACCTTCTCTATCGTGCCTAACGCACTAGGTAAAGATGGCGACACGCAGAAAGCGAACCTTGCTGGTCTTATGGACGGTTACTTCCACCACGAATCAGGCATCGAGGGTGGTCAACACCTGAACGTGAACGTTCTGAACCGTGAAACACTGGAAGACGCCGTTAAGCACCCAGAGAAATACCCACAGCTGACTATCCGTGTATCGGGCTACGCTGTGCGTTTCAACTCTCTGACTGCTGAACAGCAAAAAGACGTCATCGCACGTACATTCACTGAATCTCTATAATCTGAGCATTCACTGAGTGATAAAAAACACCTCCCATGCGGAGGTGTTTTTTTATGCCTTTCTTTCGCCAACGTCTCCGTAGTTATTCGCCCAGTTCACAGTGGCTTAATGACAGCGATTCTCATTCTGTATGATGGGAAAAACGTCGATTTTTTCTGATCTTACATTCAACCCTCAACACCTTGAGATTCCTTGCCCTCTTTCTGTTTATTCCCTTTAGATACGCACAGAACTGTAATAAAATAACACCTTACTTTTTACAGTAGTTTTTGGAGAACCTCATGTCGGTAAATGGCCGTATCCACTCCTTTGAATCTTGTGGCACCGTTGATGGTCCGGGTATTCGTTCCATCGTGTTCCTTCAAGGATGTTTGATGCGCTGTAAGTACTGTCATAACCGCGATACATGGGATCTCGATGACGGACGTGAAGTGACCGTTGAAGAGCTAATGAAAGACGTGCTTGCATACCGTCATTTCATCAACGCATCGGGTGGTGGCGTAACGGCGTCTGGCGGTGAAGCCATGCTTCAGCCTGAATTTGTGCGCGATTTCTTCACTGCCGCCAAAGCAGAAGGGATTCATACCTGTCTGGATACCAATGGCTATATCCGCAAGCACACCGACGTGATTGATGAAGTGCTGGACGTGACCGACCTTGTGATGCTCGACCTGAAGCAGATCAACGATGACATTCACCAGAACCTGGTAGGCGTGCCAAACAAGCGTGTGTTGGACTTTGCACGTTACCTTCACCAGCGCGGCCAAAAAACGTGGATCCGCTACGTCGTTGTACCGGGTTACACCGACGATGAAGATTCAGCACACCGCTTGGGTGAATTCATCAAAGACATGGAAAACATCGAGAAAGTGGAAATGCTGCCGTACCACCAGCTAGGCGCTCACAAATGGGAAGCACTGGGCTATGAGTACGAGCTAAAAGACGTGAGTCCACCGAAGAAAGAAACCATGGAAAACCTGAAAAACATTCTAGAAAGCTACGGCTTGAAAGTGATGTACTAAATCCAGATTCTCTGTTGGCTTGGGTGCTCGCCCAAGCCAATGATTCCGCTTCCCTGTTTCCCTGCTACATAGCTACATAGCTAAATAGCTTCATCCCCTCAGCGCATACCGATAACCAAAAAAGCCAAACGGCACCGTCAATCCAAGCACCAACAGAGGTGCCAACAAGTCATGAATGCCGCCCTGCTCCACCAGCCACCTCAGCGAACAAATCCCCAAGAG
Organism: Enterovibrio baiacu; assembly: GCF_004120195.1. GTDB lineage: Bacteria > Pseudomonadota > Gammaproteobacteria > Enterobacterales > Vibrionaceae > Enterovibrio > Enterovibrio baiacui. Next base: position 97,236 of record NZ_SCHN01000017.1, read on the forward strand.
ATACTGCACGAAACACACCACAGGAAAGAGAATGCCAGTTCTGAGGGAAATGCGGCTTCGAAACACCATTTTGGTATTGAGCATGTAGGACACCACAATGCCGATAGCGACGGACACGGTATAAGCCTGAGTGAAACTCAGAAAGAGATGAAAGAATGCATAAAGGGCATAGCCAAGCGCAGTGTTGAATAACCCTACCCCCATAAATCGACGAAACTCCGCCATTACCGCATTTCCTTTCTATCGCCCCATGACTCCCCGCAAACAAGACTAACGGCGTCGAGGTGGAAAAAAGGTCAATGCGCGCGCTGCATTTCATCGATCCGGCGACAAATACTCCCTGTCATAAAACGTGCGGAGCCAGTGTGGCCGATACACAGACATCAGCGTCACCGCCATGCCATTGAGCAGGCCTTCTGGGAACCAGATCAGCACGGCAAGCATCAAGTAGTTATGGGTAATGGTTTCCCATGAATACAGGCCAGACACCCAATACCCCGCCGACACCACGATCAAATGCAATACAATGGTGAACGCCGCATTGAAGAAGCCTGCAATGAAGATATACACAAACAGATGCCGGCTGAGGTAACGGTAGGAAAGCCAGAAGATGGCGTAACTCACAAAGGCGGGAATCACCGCCGTGGTCACCGCATAGAGCCCCACATCCATCGCCGGTAACAGGCCAAAGCCCACCATCAAGGCAAGCGGGATCATGGCAATCCACACCGCGATCCTTGGGCCATGACAGAGCGTCAGTACCGTCATCCCCAGAAAGTGAATATCCAGCCCTTCGCGAATGCCGGCTTTCAGCGCCCACAAACAAAACAGCACAATGCCACTGGCAAACACCAAGTGTTGATAGCCTTTGTCTTGGCGCATTTTCTGCCACCCATCCCTTGGCCAACAAAGCCAAAGCATGACCAGCAAAACAGCCCAACCAAATACCTGCCAATACAACATAAAATCCCTGTTATTTTTCGCTCTCAAACGTCGACTATTTTGTGAAATTTCACGTTAAAAAGCGTAACTAACCTGTGTCCAGATCAAAAAAAAGAACCACACCAACTGTTAATCTGTGGCACATGAATTGCCAAACTTCTCACCTCAAACACATAACTAAGAGATTGTTTGGATAAAGAATTTTTATCTTTTTGAGGCAACAACCATGGAAATGACACACGCTCAGCGTCTAATCCTATCTAACCAATACACCTTGATGTCACAACTTGATCCACAAAACGCGGAAAAATATCAGCGCCTACAAACCATTGTAGAGCGTGGTTACGCTCTGCAAATGCGTGAATTGGACAAAGATTTCGGCGAAATGTCAGAAGACCTGTGCCGCCAGGTGGTTGATATCATGGAGATGCACCACGCACTTCAGGAATCTTACCGCATGCTGGAAGACGGCACCCGTTGCGAATGTGATGTTGACGCACGTCGCCTGCAATTCTGGGGCTTTGATGCCGCGACAGAAGCACAACTGATGCACTATGTTCGCTTCCTCACAGACAACGAAGGCCTTTACCCGCAATTCGACAAAGGCTCGCACCACTTCAACAGCCAAACGCCGATGCTGGCAAAATACCAGCGCATGCTGCAAGTGTGGCGTAAGTGCCCTCGTCAGTACCATCTATGTGGCAACGAGCTTTGCCAAATCGTGGGCGCGTAATCGCGTTTAACACGATACCCAAACACCCTGAGAATGCCCTCAACCTTGATTGGACGAGGGCTTTTTATTGCCTGCTTTTCATCATTAAAATTACTCATCGTAATGCGCAAATTAATTTATTTGCACCCACTGGCAAACGGTTGTCTAATCGCCATGCACCCAAAGGGTTCCATCATACCGACGAGGTGTATACAGGCTGGTTACTGTGCTTAACCAATTGAAATAACGCACATATCCAAGCCACTGTCTCTTCATACCGTGCCTGTCTGCAGCACGGCTGTGTGGGAATGAAAATGAAACCTTTCGCAAACCATGATGATCAGGTGCTTAGCCTGATGACCCTTTGCGACTCCGCAGCTACGATCCAACCGCAACATCAACCCAAGCCCCTTTCGGCAACGGCGCGCAGGAAAAAATCCGCATCGAGGCGGACACGTCGCCATGACGCGAATTTCCTGATCTATCCGACGCTACCGTGAGCGCGAGACATGCACGCTCAATGAGCCGTCTCAGCTAACACCGTTCGCGTTATCGCAATCGTTATCTCCATAATTTTCGGTATATGCCGTTGCTTTGCAGCTCACTGCGCATGGCTTATTTGGCATGTACCCAATCACCGTATGAGGAAAGAACATGAGTGATTGGTCTATTAACGACGCCCGTGATGTCTACAACACGCCATATTGGGGCCAAGGGTACTTCGACATTAATTCACAAGGCGACGTGGTTGCCCGTCCGGACACCAACCAACCGGACAACCACATCGCCCTTTCTACGCTGGCAGATGAACTGATCGCCAAAGGCGCATCTTTGCCTGTGCTGGTGCGTTTCCCTGAGATCCTGCACCACCGCGTAGACAGCCTGTGCACCCACTTCAACGACGCCATCTCAGATTATAGCTATGAAGGTGAATACCTGCTGGTTTACCCAATCAAAGTGAACCAGCAAAAAGAAGTGGTCGGCGAAATTCTGAAAAGCCAATACGCCAGCCAAGAACGCCAACTCGGCCTTGAAGCAGGCAGCAAGCCAGAGCTGATGGCGGTACTGGCCATGGCACAGCAAGCCAGCTCGGTGATCGTGTGTAACGGCTACAAAGACCGCGAATACATTCGTCTTGCATTGATTGGCGAAAAGCTGGGTCACGAACTCTACATCGTGCTCGAGAAACTCTCTGAGCTAGACACCGTACTGGCGGAAGCAAAAGCGCTGGGCGTGAAACCGCGTCTGGGGCTGCGTGCGCGTTTGGCGTCCCAAGGCAAAGGCAAATGGCAAGCGAGCGGCGGCGAGAAATCTAAGTTTGGTCTGTCAGCGTCTCAGGTCATGACGGTCATGAACCGCCTGCGTGAGCTAGACATGCTAGACACGCTGCAACTGTTGCACTTCCACCTCGGCTCGCAAATCGCCAACATCCGTGACGTGCGCTCAGGCGTGAACGAAGCAGCGCGTGTGTTTGCTGAGCTTTACCAAATGGGCGCAGGCATCACCACGCTCGACGTAGGTGGCGGCTTGGCGGTCGATTACGAAGGCACGCGTAGCCAAAGCAGTTGCTCAATGAACTACAGCCAGCGCGAGTATGCGAACAACGTAGTCTTCACCATCGGTGATGTGTGTAAAGCCTTCGACATCAAAATGCCGCGCATTATCTCTGAATCAGGCCGTAACCTGACCGCGCACCACGCGGTACTCATCACCGATGTGATGGGCGTGGAAAGCTACCAGCGTGAAGAAGTGTTTGCGCCTGCAGAAGACGCATCGCAGATCCTGCACAACATGTGGCGCTCGTTTAAAGACCTGAGCCAGTCAACCGATCAACGCTCATTGGTCGAGATTTACCACGACAACCAAAACGATCTGGCGGAAGTGCACATGCAATTCGCCATGGGCTTGGTGAACTTTGCTGACCGTGCATGGGCAGAACAAATCAGCCTGCGTATTTGCTACGAACTGTCTTGCAAAATGTCGCACAAGAACCGCGCACACCGCCCAGTATTGGACGAGCTAAACAGCCGCCTCGCCGACAAATTCTTCGTGAATTTCTCGCTGTTCCAGTCGCTGCCAGATGCGTGGGGCATCGAACAAGTGTTCCCTATTCTGCCGCTGTCAAAGCTGGATAAAGCGCCGGAAAGCCGCGCGGTGCTGCTCGACATCACCTGCGACTCTGATGGCGCGGTTGAGCAATACGTGGAAGGCCAAGGCATCGAGAGCACCCTTGCCGTGCCGACGTGGTGTGATGAATCCCCGTACCGCATTGGTTTCTTCCTTGTCGGTGCGTATCAGGAAATTCTCGGCGACATGCACAACCTGTTCGGTGACACCGACTCCGCCGTTGTGCGCACCAACAAAGACGGCGGCTACGAGATTGCCTCCATCCACCACGGCGACACCGTGGGCGACGTGCTGCGTTATGTGCACTTGGAAGCAGACGAGTTCCTGAGCCAATACGAAGAAATGGTGAAAGCCCTGCCAGAACAAGAGCAAGAATCTATTCTGTTCGAACTGTCAGAAGGTTTGAAAGGCTACACCTACCTCGAAGACATTCACCAAAACCGTTAATGACATTGGCTGCCTGCTCAGACGTAGGCAGCCACTTTTTTGCAAGGATTTAACTCATGGCAACCCTCGCCAATTTCCCAGATTACTCACTGTACGCCAACGCGTTCGGTTTCCTGCGCCAACCTTTGGTGTTCCAACCACAAGGCTGCGATGCAGACGTTGTTATTACCGGTGTGCCGTTTGATATGGCCACCACAGGCCGCTCTGGCAGCCGCATGGGCCCTGGCGCGATTCGCCAAGCGTCTACCAACCTCGCGTGGGAAGGCAAACGCTGGCCGTGGGATTTCTCCCTCACCAAAGAAATCAAAATCGCTGACTGTGGTGATTTGGTGTTTGATTGCGGCGACGCAGCCCAAATGTGTGAACGCCTAGAAGCCCACGCCACCAGCTTGCTGGCAGAAGGCAAAACCTTGCTGACCTTTGGCGGCGACCACTTCGTGACCCTGCCCCTGCTGCGCGCACACGCAAAGCAATTTGGCGAAATGGCACTGATTCACTTCGATGCCCACACCGACACCTACGACATGGGCAGCCAGTACGACCACGGCACCATGTTCTACCATGCGCCAAACGAAGGTTTGATTGACCCACACAGCTCTATTCAAATCGGCATTCGCACCGAGCACAGCCACACCTTGGGCTACCAAGTGGTGGATGCCGCAACCGCGAACGATTGGTCTGTGGATCAAATCGTGGAAGCGATCAAAACCCGCGTGGGCGATCGTCCGGTTTACCTGACCTTCGACATCGACTGTCTTGACCCTGCTTACGCACCGGGCACAGGCACACCAGTATGCGGCGGCTTGAGCACGGACAAGATCTTGAAAGTCATCCGCGCCCTGCAAGGCATCAACCTGATTGGTATGGATGTGGTAGAAGTCGCCCCAGCCTACGACCACGCTGAACTGACCTCACTGGCAGCCGCGACCATTGCGACTGACCTGCTTCATGTGTGGGCAGCGAATCGCAAGGCGAAGTGATTCAGCCTCATTTAGGAAAAACACCCGCATTGGCGGGTGTTTTTGTTTTATAACTAAGCTTATTTTTCGCTAGAGAGATTTTGCCGAAGTTCTCGTACGACCTTATTTTTCCCCAAGTACTCTAAGCCTTGAACTAACCTTGAAAGATCTTCTCTATCTATCGCAGCTATAACCTTTCGAATAGTACTTAGCTTGATCGAGTCGGGCGTGATACCACCAATCGTCTTTTCAGCTTCGCAAAGAACCTCATCCAAAGATGTATAGTGTTTCTTTAGACGTTTCGTGTATTCAGAAACCTCCCGCCGTGTAGATTGCAATTCATCTTGTAAATAGCTGATACGAGACTCACTGCTGTTACTCAAATCTTTGAAATTATCTTCATGGAAGTTTAATTCTTTCCTCAAGGAGTTGATTTCGAACTCAAGTTCTTCAATTTTTGATGACATCCCTACCTTTTCGGCTTTCCAATCACCAAGCTGATCAAATTTCAATTTCCGGCGATACTCTTTTTCCGCCTCGACCTCATCATCAATAATTGCTTTGTCTTGCTCCAAAAGAGCACGAGATAAACGAACTCCTAAAAACAAGCGATAAGTCCATTGATAGAGAAACTGAATAGCAGGCATCACAAAATAGAAAACGAACATCGCAAACAAAAAAGTTGATACAATGGCTCCATACTCTGATGTAATGTCATAGTTACTAATTATTTCTAAACGTTGGTCAGCTTCAGAAAACAAAAAAACACCTATTCCTCGGTGATTTTCCCATAACCAAGCAATGAGAAGTGCACCGAAAAACGGGCTGGACAAGCGCTGTTTCACATTGCCCATAGTGCCTTCAACCACTTCACCGATATTCATTTGTTTCGTCCAATCAGATATTTAAACGCGTATTTTATTTCACGGTGTTTCTCTCGGCAAATAGTTAGGCGATAGCACCCTAATTTTTAGCGCTCAAAAAAACTCTGGTCTCAATTAGTTAGAACCTTTTATCACCATACAGAAACATAGAGACAGACACTCTACGAAAACCGCGACCACTTCGTGACCCTGCCCCTACAGCGCTCACACGCAAAGCAATTCGGCGAAATGGCACTGATTCACTTCGATGCCCACACCGACACATACGACATGGGCAGCGAATCAGAAGCCGACCATTTTCAAATTGAGGCGCGATGGGATTTGTTCATTTGCTAGGGGTTGTTTTTTGTGCGACGGTGTCACGGATGCTTTTTGTTGTCTGAACGATCTCAAGGTATTAAGGAGTAAGTGTGAGTACCATTGATGCTAGTAAGGTCAATACACCCTTAGAAGAGTCTGAACGCGTATTGTGGTGCGGGCAGCCTCATCAAGGGCGGATACATAGAGAAGGAGATTCGACGTCAATGGGTTCTAACATCACTTTACTGGTGATTCTTCTCCCTATCGTTCTCATCGGTTCAATATCTATCGCTGATACACCTTCCAGTGCGTTGCCACTCTTTTTGTTGGCAATGGCCTTGTTCTATTTCCTATACGGTAAACAAATTCACGACCAATATATTCGGAAAAATACGGTTTATGTCGTAACCAATAAGCGGGCAATCATAGAGAGGAAAAACCTCGGTGGTAGTTCACTATCCATTGAATTTACGCCTGAAACAAAAATTCAAGTGACGCGATTTATTGGTCAGCCTTTTGGAACCGTGCGCTTCTGGACTGGAAAAGAAAGCAAGTACACGAAACACTTGCTCGATGTCTCCTCAGATCTAGCAAGACAATCAGGTAGGCATTTCAACAATGATACCGTGTTTGATTGCATCGACGGCATGGAAGAGGTCTATGACATTCTGAGACAACAGCTAAAACTACCTGAAATTAGCCCACATCATTCTTGAAGTTTACGATTGCATTGCTGGCTTAGGGTTGCCCCTTTCCGTGTTGGCAAAAGCTAACGTCATCAGATTCACGCCGAGAGTTTTAGATAGATTTTCTAATGCCAAACGAGAGGTGTGTATAAATACTCGATCCTATCGTATTCTCCCGTTGGTATATTTAGATTGAGTCATGATACTCTTTTGAAAATATATGTTTATAGATTAAATAAGGGTTAAGCCATGGCGGATTTACTGTCTTCATTTTCTACAGCGCTCTCATTAGCGACTCGTTTACGTGAGATTGGGAAAACTATAGAGGATGCTGAGTTTAAGAATGTATTGGCAGATTTAAGTTTAGAGTTAGCAGATTCCAAACTTAAAATCGCTGACTTGGTCGCTGAAAATGCAACACTAAAGGAAAAGCTGAATGCATTAACCAGCGCGACTGGTGAACTTTGTCCCAAGTGCAATAACCGTTCGTTTGAGTTGGTTTCAACAAAACCACACAAAACTATGGGTAGGTTAGGTGCGATGGAAAGAGTTTATACTTGTTCTACTTGTAGCTTCTCTGAGCCTAAGTTAGTTACACCATAAGAAAATTAAGAGATAAACTGAAATAAGCTAGGTTTTCACCAAATCCAGTTTATCCAATCTGCATGGCTTGGAGCACCAACTCTAAGTCATTCTTGCCCCGAAATTCGTTAGAGTAAAAGATCATTCACATTCTATTAGTCCGAATTTGAACTCTCCTTAAAAGGTACATAGTTCTCACAGATACAAAACAGCGCTCAAAATGAGCGCCTTTGTATAATATCGTTTGGCTGAATTTACCATTTACTCCATTAACTCTACCACCTCCAGTAGAGATGACAGTTCTTTTTTCTGAAGCTTTGTTAATTCATAGTCATCGTAATAATCTTTGCCTCTAAATCGAATAATCGATTTATCTGAGGATGCCATTTTAATTAACATTTCTCTTTGTTTCTTATTTAAAGAAGAGTTATTCCACTCCCATATGGTCCCACCCGCATGATCTCTCTTGAACTCTAATGAGCCGCTATTCCAGCGATAACCATCAGCCGATACCGAATAACTATCAACAAATAACCAGTCTTTAGCTTTATAGAATGACGTTACCGATGGATAAAACTTCCCATTATCCATAATAATAACTTTTAGTGATAAATATGATTCTCTATTATTGAAGGGTAAATGAGTTATAATTGTTCGTCCCTCAAAAGCATCATAATCAACTTTTAGCGTTGTCAATAAGTCTGCAATACGTGCTCCGTTTTTAGGGTGTTTCGATGCTATACGTTGGATAGCTTTGATTTCATTTTCTGTGAAAGAGTGGGTATTCTGGCTACTCACATTTAACCTGTCCGTTGCAAGTTTACTGTAACCAGTAATAGTCACAACTGAACCTTCGGTAATTGGCTCTGGCTCAAAGTTAGATACTTTATTGTGTTCAGCCAAACTTATAAAACTCTTTCCGACATGCTTGTACTTAGTAGAAGACATTAGGTATACAACCTCACCAGTCTCTAATACAGCCTCTCGTAATACATATCCACCACGATATTGTTTCTCTGGTGTATCTACATAGTATCCTTTTTTCCCAACATAGTTGTTGTAGTCCAACTTGTTTAATCCACATTCAGAGGGGTGTTTTATCGGTAGTTGAAAACATAGATCTGCATATGCATATTTTTGTAATTTGTCAGGAACCTCTGCGAAAACAAACTGCTCTTGACCTTGAGGGCTGTAAACGAACTTAGGTAGCTTTTCATTCTGAGAGACTGCTGTTTGTGTTGCGGTACTTTGACATGCTGAAATGGATAGTGCACAAGCAACCACCAATCCAATTTTAAAAGTAGTTTTCATATTTTCATTACTGACACTGCTTAAGAATATGGGTAAAGATTTTAAATGCTTACGCTCACTCTTCAAGTAACTTATTTCATAAATCAATCTTATGATGATTTTCTTCGATCTAAACTAGCTTTATGGTAATTTCGGTTCAGAAGCCACCTTTACAGACATGCAGCACTACCTTGGTATGTAAGCAGTATGTAGTGGTATCGGTAGCATAGCATCTTTATATCGAGTACCTCGTTTTAGTTATAGATAACGTGCAGGTTGGCCATTGTTGTGAATTGCAACATTAGCTTTGGACACCAAGTTAAGCGTACGACTTTTCCATACTTTAAGTAATTCATGAAGTACTAATATTCTAATTTCCGAAACACGTTTCTGTCCACTTTTGAGTTAGTCACTAACGCTAGCTCAAAATTGTCCAAAAACCATTCAGCGTCAATTCCCAAACACCTGCTCTCCGTAGCCATAACCCCCCTCTAACTCCCCCCTTGAACAGTGGGGAGGGTCAAGAGCTTTGCAAGCCGAGATGTGAGTAAACCGGGGGACACCCTTTACATATCTGATCGGACATAGGGTTTATACCGGTTTTGCTTTTTCTAAAAGTGCCTGTCCGCGTTAATCTTTTTCACTATTGGTACAGACACCTTTACCGATGTATCGCACAATACCGAAGCACCCACTGTCGCAACGGTAGAAATATTTTCTATGAGCTATGACAAAACCTTCAAGGATGAAGATGGAGATGAATATCCCTATTATGAGTGGTTTGATGAGGATTCTTACTACTACCACATAAGTGTTGTCTGGCGTGAGCGAGAAGGGGAATTATTCATCTGTAAATGGGGTTCCCATATTGTATTTGATGATGATCGGAGTTGGTTAAGTTTCTCGGTTACACCAGAAGAATTTTTTCCGAAACAAAAAGAATTAACGACCGCTGATATACTTAGTTTTATGGATATACTCTCAGACAATGTGTCTGAAGCGAGAGTCATTGATGAAGATGAGTTGAAAAAACTCTATAGAATCTATAAAAGTTCATTTCACTGACAACGTTTATGTTGATGAGCCTGTGCTGAAATAATCAATACCCAAACACTTGCCCGCAGCCATAACCCCCCTCTAACTCCCCCCTTGAAAAGTGGGGAGGATCAAGAGCTGAACAACCGCGGAAAGAAGTAAAACCCGAGACATCCTTTACATATCTGACCAGACACATCGTTTACATTTGTTTTGCTTTGAGGCGTATGCCGCACTCAGCGGTTTATCGTTTTCAAAGTGCCTCCCGAGTAATTTTCTCTTTCTATTCTCCTCTCCTTGCTTGAACCCCTAGCCCTTGCACCGTATCCTTGCCGCTCATCCATCCTTGTCGAAATGTCACTATGTCATCTTATCTTTGTCCGCTATGTCAGCAGCCGCTGAATCTTTCTGAGCGCACCTACAAATGCGCCAACAATCACCAGTTTGATCTGGCTAAAGAAGGCTACGTAAACCTGTTGCCTGTTCAGCACAAACGCTCGAAAGATCCCGGTGACAATAAAGAGATGATGCAAGCACGCCGTCAATTTCTAAACGGCGGGCACTACCAACCGATGCGCGATGCGGTGAGTGACTTGTTGCGTGGTTTGGTCAGCAAAGAAGGCAGCACGCAGCTGCTTGATATCGGTTGTGGCGAAGGCTATTACACCAGCTACTTTGATGCGCAAATGGCGAACACCAAGGTCATTGGTTTAGACATTTCAAAAATCGCGATCCGCTATGCGGCGAAGCGCTACCCTGCCTGTGATTTTCTTGTGGCATCAAGCCAACGCTTACCGTTTGCGGATGATCAACTGGACGCGGTTGTGCGTATTTATGCGCCGTGTAACGGTGAAGAATTGCAGCGCACCGTGAAAAGCGGCGGCGTTGTTGTCACTGTAACCCCGGGGCCTCGCCATCTTTACCAGTTGAAAGAAGGCATCTACTCAGAGGTGAAACTGCACGATGTGGCGGTGGAAGATTTGCCAGGTTTTGAACTGGAAGCGGAGCAGTCTGTCGCTTACCCAATGATCTTAAACAGTGACGATGCAACCACCCTGCTGCAAATGACGCCGTTTGCGTGGCGCGCGCCAGAATCACTGTGGCAAACCCTGAAAGACGCAACCGCCTTTGATTGCGAAGCGGATTTCACACTGCGCGTTTATCGTAAAAACGCCTAAGCCTTTTTCTCGTTTTGAGCGCAACGCGGTTCGTTCTGGTCACAGGCGAGCCGCGTTTTGTTTATGTGATTTAATCCACGGTGAAACTCGCCGAGTGGTGCATCTTGAGGTAGTTTGAAAGAAGCACTCTCTCACTGATGGATTCGCATTATGACCCGTGCCTTCTTCTCCGCATGCCTGACAACCTTGCTGGTTGCTTGTAGCCATCCGCTAGACCTGCAAAAAACGCCCGTTCCTGCCACCACCTTGTACGATTACCGCATTGAATCGTCAGGCGGCACGCCCTATTCCTTAAACGAATTTGCCAATGCGGTCAGCGACGCCGACGTGATTTTGGTGGGCGAATGGCACACGCACCCGGGCATTCATCTGTTTCAAGCGCAATTGCTGGCGACCTTGGCGGAAAGACGCCCAGCGACGGCGCTGTCCATGGAGCAATTCTCACGCCCTGCCCAACCTGTGATAGATGCGTATCTGAACGGCGACAGAGGTGAACACGCCTTAACAAGTTACACCGGAAAATGGCCGAATTACGCCAGTGATTACCGACCTTTAATGGAAATCGCCAAGCAGCAAGCCTTGCCTGTGATTGCGGCGAACACCACGCAAGACATCGTGCGCTGCCTGTCATCCAAAGGGGAAAGCTACCTCGACAACCTACCTGCTGATAAACGCCAGCATGTGGCGCGGCAATTGTCGTCAGAGGCATCGCCTTATAAAGAAAAGTTCTTCTCGGTGATGTTTCATGGCGATGAAGAGAAAACCAAGAACCAATACCTCGCCCAAATTGCGTGGGATGACACCATGGCGGAAAGCATCGTGGACTTTCTCGCCACACACCCTGATTTCACGGTGATGCATGTGGCTGGGGCTTTTCACGTTGAGGAAGGGTTAGGGATTGCCAGCCGTATCCACCAACGCAACCCTGAGTTAAAGATCGCGATCATTTCGCCGCAAACCGAGGATGATCCACTTCCCAATCACGTTGACGATTACCGTTTGATCGTCAAACCCTTGCCAGAGCAATGGCTGTCCGAAGAAGAGATGAATGCGGCGATTGGCAAGATGCGGCACACATCGAGAAAATCTCTCAGCTGTGAATAGTGCATAGCCAAACACGGAGGCAAAACACCCAGAAATAGTGCCACTCAGGGTTACATAACCACATTCTAATCATGACAATAATCTCATCATCAAGAACCCTTGAGTGGCGTAAATATCGCAAGATGCACCGGAAAACGTAATCGACAACGTCAAGGTGCAGGGAAATGCAAACAACTAAAACACTGGCTTCAGTGGCCGCAGTCTCATCAAATCAAACATCACATCGCTCCTTTTTTATTCCGACACGTTTAATTCCGACGCTTTTAGCCTCAGCCGTATTGGCATCTTCTATCTCAACAGGCGCATTCGCTGTGGGTGTCAGTGATGCGAAATACACAGAGCTCGGCGGCTCACTCTCAAATGAAAACACCGTTGTTCGCAAAGTTTATGACCACCTCAAAGCGATTTCTCTCGAACCGCGTTTTGAAGCTGTCGGTCGCATTGTCGCCGGTGGCGCGCTCTGTACCGCAACCTGGCTTGGCAATGATGGGGATACCGCATTTATCATTACGGCCGCGCACTGTGTCGCTGGGGATAACAAATCACAAGAATCCTCTTACACAGGACAAAACATTTCTTTCCGCACGGGCGATGGTCGCCTTGTCGCATCCGGTGTGTCCACGAACCACTTCATCGGTTACAACGGGTGTCAATCTGACTTAGCCATTCTCGAGATACCTTTGCTCACGAACCCAATCAGTAGCGATGGGAGTGCAGTGCCACAGCCTATCTATGCCGATGACGCTAAGTTTAACGGTTATGTTGGTCAACCGATGACACTCGCTGGCTATGGTCGTCAAGGCACACCCAGCCTTGGGGGGCTGTCTTCAGGTCGCGCTTATGGCGCTGCAAACGTTACGCAAGATGTTGGCGGCTGTTTACGTAACAAAGCAAACACCGAAGACGCTTGGGCATACGCTGCGCCGGGCGATAGCGGTTCTACCACATGGCAATGGCGTGAAGGCCAATTTGTCGGGATGGGCATTACATCATGGTGGGCTGGATGGGGAAGCCAATATTCAGGCCACGGCCGTGTCGCGCCGCACCAAGCATGGGTGAAACGCATCTTCCCTAACATCAATACGGTTACACGCTCTCGCACGCTAACCGAAAGTAAAGCGGTCGAACTGAAAGATGTTGAAGCCAATGTAAAAGGGACGGTGTATTACCTTGCGGGTGACAATGTGTCAGGCCCAACAAACCGCAAATGGGCATACCCTCGTGGTTACACCCCTCTTACGGTGCCGATGGTTAACCAAACCACGGGCGGCACGCATAACATCGTGCTGCGTTCACAACGCCAAACCTACTGTGGCTGGGGTGAAATTAATAACGGCGTGTATTGCTACCCAAGCGCCTCAAAAGGCAGTTTGAAAGTGTGGTACAACGCCTCTGATAACCAAGCTGCGCCCGCTGGATTGTACAAAAGCACGTTCTCGCTGAATGCAAAAGGTTGGCATGACCACAGCTACAATAGCGCGATCAACCTCAACACCAGCATTCTTGTCGATGGCGCCTCTCACATCGAAGGCACTGTCACGCAATCCAGCGCCGTGACCACAGTTCGCTATGACAACACCGTCAACGGTTCGGTGTATTACTTGAGCGAAGGTGAAACCACCAGTGATGCAACGCGACGCGTTTGGCATGGTCGTTTCAATACATGGTCGACGTTAAACGTACCAGCCGTAAACCGCGATACCAAAGAAATTCAAACGGTGACGCTACGCGCATCTCGCTATGCAGGATGCGGCTGGACAACCATGAACAATGGTGTGTATTGCTCAAACGGCGCGAAATACGGCCAATTGCGTGTGTCTTACTCCGCAGAAGATAACACTTCATTGCCAAAAGGAAGCTACGACAGCTTATTTAACATTGCAGGAAAAGGCTGGCATTCAAGCTTCAATAAAACACTAACGTTCAAATTAGCCCTAGAGCACGCTGGCCAATAATGAAACGTAATCTGATCGCTATCGGCATCATTAGCCTTATCTCTAGTGTCATTGTTTCTTTTCTGCCCTCCCTATGGGAGGCAGAGTCATCTTCGCCTGTTTCCGAAGAAAGCACGTTGCATGAGAATGACGAGAAACAAGCAATGGAAAACGGTTTCGCGGTGCAACCGATGGAGGCTCCTATTCTTTCACCAGAATTGAAAGGATCTTCATCGGATAGAGAAAACACTCACACTGCGCCTATTGCGCAGTTTGAGCTGGTTGCGCCGCAATCTGACACCTTGGATGCACTCGACGCTGATGTGTCGGCTTTCGCAGAAAAAAACGCCAATGCATTGGAGGGAAGCGACAATCGCAATAACAGCATCGCCCCGATACAAACGTTCGTTGATGTGGATCTGACACTGTGGCGCGCCAGTGAAAGTGCTAAATCGGTTTTTGAAAATTACACGGATGTGCAATCCATGGATAAAAAGCACTTCATTGAATTTGATGACACCAACTTAGACACATTGACGCCAGGACAGCGTTTTTCGCTTCCCGAGATGGGAGAAGAGCGCATTCAGGTCATCGTGAAATCAGAGGAAGCGTGGAAGCAAGGTGTCACGAATTGGGAGCTTGTTGATGATCATGGGCACCCCGTAGGCAGCATTACTCGGATGCAAGGGTCTGTGGAAGCCGTTTTCTCGACGCCATCGGGCCAGTACTTCCTACGCTCAGTGAATGGTGTCGGCTGGATCGCCAGCGAAGAAACCCTCATTTCTGCATTAGATGATGTATTTACTAAACCTGAAATTAACTAGCACCGGGAATGTTACTTTCTGCGGTGCTTGTACTGCGTCGAACAGTAACCCCGTTCAATGCCTTCTGGGCGTCGCATCGCGTGTTTGGTTACTCGGCCCGACACGCGTTTGCGCCACAATTTGAAACTGCCCGCTTTTAAATGACAGCGCATGAAGCGAATAACATCGCTTTCAATCAAGCCGAATTGGGTCGCAATGGCTTCAAACGGTGTTCTGTCTTCCCACGCCATTTCGATGATGCGTGAAGTCTCTTCGTCATTAAACGTATGTTTCATCGATATTCTCCTCGTTCGAGTCAAACATACGGCGCACACACCATTTTGGTTTATGTTCTGTGACACGTCTTCTTTTCCGCCCTTGAAAGCGCTCTTATCGCGCTCCATATCAATAAGGTGGAACCTCTCGCCTCGAACGCGGTCTGAGATTCATCTTTTTCCTTTTGTTTTCGATACACCAAGGTCATATTCGCCATGCTAGCTGATACATTTCAACGTCTTAACGCTTACCTGCAAAGTCAGGTGATCGGCCAACCTGAGCTCGTCAAACAACTGCTGATTGCCTTGTTAGCCGACGGACACATTTTGGTACAAGGCCCGCCGGGATTGGCAAAAACACGCGCGGTGAAAGTCTTGTCTGATTGCATCGAAGGCGATTTCCACCGCATTCAATTTACCCCCGACTTGCTGCCGTCAGACCTGACAGGCTCAGACATTTTCCGTCCAGAAACGGGCGAGTTCACCTTCCAAGCAGGGCCGATTTTTAACTCTCTGTTGCTGGCCGATGAAATCAACCGCGCACCGGCCAAAGTTCAAGCAGCGATGCTTGAAGCCATGGCGGAAAAACAAATTACCGCGGGGCGTCAAACCTATGCATTGCCTGAGCTTTTCTTGGTGATGGCGACGCAAAACCCGATCGAACAAGAAGGCACATACCCACTTCCTGAAGCGCAGCTAGACCGTTTCTTGCTGCAGCTAAACGTCGATTACCCTAACGAAGAGAGTGAACTCGACATCCTCCGTCTGAACCGTGGTGAAGCCTTGGGGGTGGAGAAACAGCAGCCTGTTCACATCAATCAAGAGAGCATTTTTGAAGCGCGCAATGCGGTACTTGGCATTCACATGGCTGACGACGTGGAGAAATACATTATCCGCCTCGTGATGGCGACCCGTGAGCCAAGCCGCTACAGCGATCAGTTGGCGGCATGGTTGCAAATGGGGGTCAGCCCGCGGGCCACACTCGCACTCGACCGCTGTGCCCGTGCTCACGCATGGCTTGCGGGGCGTGACTTCGTGACCCCGGAAGACGTGCAAGCCATGGCCTACCCTGTGCTGCGCCACCGCCTGTTGCTGAGCTACGAAGCGCAAGCGGAAGGCATTGATGCTGACAGCGTGGTGCAACACCTCATTGGTCAGGTTGCCAGTGTATGAGTGTCAGCAACGCCCATAGCGCTTCCCCTGCACAGGCGCTGCCCGCGCACAGCGATGGCGTGAACCTGTGTTTGGCGGAACTGCTTCATTATCGACAACAAGCGGTGCGCTGGTTACCTCCCGCGCTCAGCATTTGGTCGCAATTGAGCGGGCAACATGGCAGCCGACACAAAGGCCGCGGCATGAACTTTTCTGAGGTGCGCCCTTATCAGCCAAGTGATGATATTCGCTCGATTGATTGGCGCGTCACTGCGCGCACGGGGAAAACGCACACCAAGCTGTTCACCGAAGAACGTGAACAGCCAGTGATGCTCGCCATCGATCTCAGTGCCAGCATGAAGTTTGGTTCGCAGTTGATGCTGAAATCCGTGCAAGCCGCGCACTTTGCCAGCTTGCTGAGTTGGTTAGCGGTGAGTCAGCAAGATCGTATCGGTGCAGTGATTTATAACGGCGTGCGTTTACGCGAATGCAAACCGACGGCAAGACAGCAAGGGCCGCTCAGCATTATTCATGCCTTGATGGAAGCCCATGCAGAAATGCTGGCTGTGGATACTGCTGCCGTTGAGAGCGCATCTAATAACAGCGCGCCAAGAGAAGGCTGGCAAAACATGCTGCGCCATTTGCACCACTTGTGCCCAAAAGGCAGCGAAATTGCCGTCATCAGTGATTTCTATTCCCTGACGATGGAAGACAAGCGCCGACTGAGCCAATTGCGGCAGCATAATCGCATCCAATTCATTCAGGTTTCTGATCCGCTCGAACAAGGACAAACCGCGTTCCGTGGGCATGAATTGGTGGCTGACAGCAAACAGACCGCATGGCTTGATTTCTCTGCCCGTAAAACCCGTGATGGGTTAGCAGAGCAGTATCAACGTCACCAAGCATTTATCGTCGAATTGGCGCGATCGCTGGCGATCCCTTTGCATTCGGTCACCGCTGCACAGTCCCTGTTGCAGCAACTGGGTAAGAACACGAATAAGGCAACGATGTAAACATGACGACTCCAACGCCAAACACACTTCCTTTGGCTGATATCCACCTTCACACCGCGCCGGGCATGTGGCCGCTGGCATGGGGATGGTGGCTGGTTATCGCCGCAACACTGGCGTTGATCATCGCCATTGTTATCGGGCTTCGCGCACGAGCAAACAAAACCCGCGCGCAGAAAGAAGCTCTGCAAGCGCTGAACACAGTCACCGCTTTGGCTGACATGAACGCCCTGCTCAAACGCGCGGCATTAAGCTATTTCGACCGTGAACACGTGGCAGGTTTAACCGGCGCTGCATGGCTTCGCTTTCTTGACGAACAGTTGCCCGCGTCGAAACATCCTGATGGTAAACACGACTTTTCCGCCCACCAAGATCTTTGGCAGAAAGGCATTTTCTCCAAAGAAGGGTTATCCGACACTGAGCTAGCGACGTGTAAAGCGCTCACTGAACGCTGGCTTAAACACGCTTTGCCGCCAAAGGCCTCGCGCGCATCTTCATACACACCTGCAGCGAAGGAGGAAAACCATGTTTGAATTTACATGGTGGTGGGCGTTTGCCCTGCTTCCTTTGCCTTGGCTGGTGTTCAAATTGGCGAAACCCATTCCGCGCCCTGCCGCCATTCACTTGCCGCGCTTACCAGAAGGGCTTGGCGAGAAACAAGGCACCAGCCGCATTAAGCATGTCTTGATGGCGCTGTTCTGGCTCTCGCTCGTCACCGCCTTGGCGCGCCCAATGTGGTACGGCGACCCGATTCAGATCCAGCCCGAACACCGCGACATGATGCTTGCCGTCGATTTGTCAGGTTCGATGGACATTGAGGACATGGTAACCGCTAACGGCAGCACCACAGACCGCCTCACAGCGGTGAAAAGCGTGTTGTCTGATTTCATTCAAAAGCGCTCTGGCGACCGTTTGGGGTTGGTGCTGTTCGCAGATCATGGTTATCTGCAAACCCCGCTGACGCTGGATCGCAACACAGTGGCGCAACAACTTGATCGCGCGGTTCTCGGCCTGATCGGCAAAAGCACGGCCATTGGTGAAGGGCTGGGCGTTGCAACCAAAACCTTTATCGACAGCAAAGCGCCACAACGGGTGATCATCTTACTCAGTGACGGTGCGAATACCGCAGGTGCTATCGAGCCGCTGGAAGCGGCGCAACTGGCAAAAGACAACGATGTCACCATCTACACCATTGGTGTGGGTGCAGAACAAATGCGTCAACGCAGTTTGTTTGGTTCTCGCGTGGTGAACCCGTCGCAAGATCTCGACGAAAAAACCATGACGCAAATTGCCAAGATGACAGGCGGCGAGTATTTCCGCGCACGCGATCCCAAAGAATTAGAAACGATTTACCAAATCATCGACCAACTTGAACCCATCTCCAGCGCGCAACAAACCTGGCGTCCGCGTGATGAGCTTTTCCGTTTCCCGCTGGCCTTTGCGCTGGTGTTGTCGGTGGTGATTGTTGTGGTAAGGAGGCGCCATGGCTGATTTTACCTTTATGTATCCCCAATGGTTACTCGCGGCGCTGCCGCTGGCATTGCTATTACCTTGGGTGAAAGGAAAGGCACAAACATCGGGCTTGATCGCCCCGCACCTTTCCAAGCTCTTGTCAGGCAACCGCGCTGAATCAGGAAAACAAAAACGTTGGCCGCTTGCCGTGTTAGCGATTGCTTGGTTGCTGAGTGTGCTCGCATTGGCTGGCCCAAGTTGGCAGAAAAATGAAATGCCTGCCGTGAACCTGGCGGGGGCGCGTGTGCTTGTCATGGACATGTCACGCTCCATGTATGCCACCGATGTGTCGCCAAATCGCCTGACACAAGCGCGCTTTAAAGCATTAGACATGTTGCCCGGCTGGAAAGAAGGCAGCACAGGTTTGGTGGCGTATGCCGCTGACGGTTACATCATCAGCCCATTAACGGACGATGCATCAACGTTGAAAACCCTGCTCCCAGAACTCTCGCCAGAGATCATGCCGATCCCCGGCAGCAATGCCGCTGCGGGCGTGGTGCAAGCGATGGAGCTGCTTTCGCAAGCAGGCTTCGCCGACGGTGACATTGTGCTGATCACAGATGGCATGACCGAGCGCGAATCCAAGGCCACGTTAGAGGCCTTGGATGGCAGCCAGTATCGCGTGTCAGTACTCGCCATTGGCACGCAGCAAGGTGCGCCGATTCAGCTTCCAGACGGCAGTTTGATCGAACAAAACGGCACACCCGTGGTGGCAAAAGTCACGTTGGATACCTTGTCGCCGATAACCAAGGCAACGGGCGGAATTTTGCAAATGTGGCAACCGACCAACCGCGATGTCGACAACATTGTTGCCTTCACTGAAAAACCGATGGACGGCGCAGCACAGGGCAAAAGCAAGTCGGTGGAAGAACGTTTGAATGCGGGTTTCTGGCTGATTATTCCGGTGCTTTTGCTGGCGCTATTGGGATTTCGTCGTGGCCTTGTTCTGGCGTTAATGTTTGTGATGGTGCCGATTCATCCCGTCTCGGCTGCCGTGTTCCAAACCGATGATCAACAGGCTTACGCTCAGTTCGAATCTGGCGACTTTGAGCAAGCCGCAAATGGATTTGCCTCCCAAGAATGGAAAGGCATCGCCCAGTATAAAAACGGGGATTACCAAGGGGCAATCGATACGCTATCGGCGCTCGATGACCCGACCTCTCGCTACAACTTAGGCAATGCCTATGCTCAAGCCGGTGAGCTGGAAAAAGCCCAAGAAACCTTTGAGTCTGTGCTGAAAAACGACCCAAACAATGCTGATGCCCAAAAGAATTTGGATGTAGTCAAACAGGCGTTGCAGCAAAAACAACAGCAACAGCAGCAAAATCAAGATTCATCCGGCCAACAGTCTGATCAGTCACAGTCAGAGCAATCGCAATCCGATCAACAACAAGGTGATCAACAGCAAGGCGATGAAAGCCAATCGTCTCAGGATCAGAGCAGCGGTCAAAACCAAGAAGGCAACGACCAACAAGGTCAGCAGAATCAAGACCAACAACAGGGACAAAACAGCGATCAGCAAGGGCAATCTGACCAGCAACAAAGCGACGCCCAATCAGACGAACAATCAGGACAGTCCTCTGACGGCGAGCAAGAACAAGAGCAAAACGCGCAACGCCAAGCTGAGTCAGAATCACAGCAAGGCGAAGAGCAGGCTCAAGGCGCACAAGCATCCGAATCCCAACCCCAAGAAGGTGAAGAAGGCGCTGAAGCTGACGCGCAAGGAGAAAGCGCAGAAGCAGGCGACAATCAAGATGGCCTTTCCGCCAGCCACCCAGTGTTGAAAAAACTTGAGCAAGTGCCGAATGACACCGCGGGACTGATCCGCGCACAAATGCTTTTACAGGCGAGGCAGAAAGACATGCCAGCGCCAACAGAAAATTCATGGTAAACGCACAATGACAAAGCAGAGAATTGCATTGAACTCACTATCACAGCGCCTTAAATGCCTATCACTCATGGTGATAATGCTTATGGCTTCATTGCCGATTTCGGCGTCAGCCGCAGACGCGGTTGCCACTGTTTCTAAAAACTTGGTGGCGGTAAATGAACCGTTTCAGTTGACCTTGTCTATCAATGACAGCGTCGACACGGACGATCTCGACTTGATCCCACTTGCGAAAAACTTCACGTATGGCCGCCCGAGTGTCAGTAATAGCACCTCCATCATCAATGGCGACATGACCCGGAAGACAGAGATTCGCGTCGCCGTGGCAGCCAAAACGATCGGTGTATTTACCATTCCTAGCTTTCAGATTGAGGACTACGCCACCCAACCGATCCGCATCAATGTGGTGGAAGCCAGCCAACGCGCAAAACAAGCCGATGACCAGTCAATACAAGTGAATGTGCGCCTTGACCGACAGAGCGGCTACATCGGTGAAACCTTTACCTACAACGTCGAGTTGCTGATCGGCACACGCGTGGATTCGCCTGCGCTGCAAGCCCCCTTCGGCGATGGTTTAACCGTGGAACAAATCGGTGAAGACCAACAAGCCGAGACCGTGCGTAACGGTCGCCGCTACATTGCCATTCAACGTCAGTACCAAATTACCCCAACCCAAGCGGGTGAACTCACGTTAAACGGCGCGGTCTTCACAGGCACAAAAGTCGACGGTAACCGTTGGAATTCAACATTGGGTTTGCCGATAAGCCGACAAGCGAAGGCCGAAACACTCTCTATCAAGGGTCAGCCTGCGGATTACAACGGCCTTTGGTTGCCAACCCCTTCACTGACACTGTCACAGCGCTGGGAACCAGAAGTGAGTGACGTTGCGGGTAGCGCTGAGCAAGCCGCGAAGGTCGGCGACCCCATTACGCGTTTTATTGCCCTGAGAATTGAGAACATCGCGCAAAGCGCCATGCCGAACCTGTCAGTCACATACCCTTCGCGTGTTCGTGTGTATTCAGAAAAACCGGAATACCGACAAGATGGCGATGCCACCATCATGACCATGAAGCAGGTCATCATTCCAAGGGAAGTGGGCGATGTGTCGCTGCCGTCAGTGTCGATTAATTGGTTTAACACCACCACAGGAAAGCAAGAAACCAGCGCCATTTCTGGCTTAACGCTCAAGGTCGCCCCGAACGATGAGGTGCAATCCACACAGCCGATTTTGCCGAACAACGAGCAAGCATTGCTAACACCCGCGCCCGTCACGACCAAAGTGATCACACATGCCGGTTATTGGCCGTGGGCAA
The DNA here is from genome assembly GCF_004120195.1 of Enterovibrio baiacu. GTDB lineage: Bacteria > Pseudomonadota > Gammaproteobacteria > Enterobacterales > Vibrionaceae > Enterovibrio > Enterovibrio baiacui. Next base: position 119,369 of record NZ_SCHN01000017.1, read on the forward strand.
CAGGCGTGTTTGCGCTGCTTTGGCTTGTCACCTTGGCACTTTACCTGCGCAAACCTAAGCAAGTCGCGATACCCGCGAATGTGGCGGTATCTTCGCTTCACTCAAGCACGTCTGCCCTGTCAGCATTGGAAGCCGCAGTGGCTGAGAATGACGCTGTCAACGTCGCCGCCGCTTACCGCCAATGGCAACAAGAAGCGCATTTCAATGCTCTACCACAAGCACTTCGCGACAGCATTGATGCTGAAATCAGCACCATGATGGCAAGCCGCTACAGCACTGCTTCCACTCCATGGGAAAACCGCACATTGCTTGGTTTGTTGAAACAAGCGCGTGCTGTGAAGGTGAATGCGAAGGAGGTGTCGTCGTTGAAGGGGTTGGTGCCGTAGCGAGATTGCGAGATTGCGAGATTGCGAGATTGCGAGATTGCGAGATTGCGAGATTGCGAGATTGCGAGATTGCGAGATTGCGAGAAAAGGATGGGATCACAGGTGTGTTAATCAACCTTTTCTTATTTCATTTCAGCTCATTGAGCCAAGGTCAGTTTACGCTGATAAAACCTTGGCTCTTCGAGCCAACAACCCCCTCCCAACCTCCCCCTTGGAAAGTTGGAGGAGAAAGATCAAGAGCTTAAATCCGAGGTAATATTCGCGCTTGCTCTTGATCCCCTCCACTTTTCAAGGGGAGGGCTAGGGAGGGGTCGCTCTGATTTTCGCTCTGGCTTTCGCTTTTGCTTTGCTTTTGCTTTGCTTTTCCTAGGATCTCGCACCTGCTCTTCCTGCTCTTCCTAGGATCTCGTACCTGCTCTTCCTCGAACCTGCTCTTTACAGCTCCTCAATCCCCCTCAACACCCTTTCCGCCCGTTCCAGCACCAATCCCTGCTGCTCATCCGTTTTCTTATTCCAATTCGCATACACCATTTTGGTTCTGGGGTTGCTGCCAAAATCGGCTTGGTGTTTGTCCATGAAATGCCAATACAATGCATTCAACGGGCAGGCGTCATCTTCGGTGGTTTTCGCGACTTTATAGTGGCAGTTTCCGCAGTAATCGCTCATTTTCTTCACATAGTTCCCACTGGCAGCATAGGCTTTCGAGCCAACGATGCCGCCGTCAGCAAACTGGCTCATGCCGCGTGTGTTCGGCAATTCGACCCATTCTATCGCATCGATATAAATACCGAGATACCACTCATCAACCTGCTCAGGGGCGATGCCCGCAATGAGGCAAAAGTTACCCGTGATCATCAAACGCTGGATATGGTGTGCGTAGGCATAATCCAGCGACTGCTCAATCGCGTGTTTCATGCACGCCATCTTGGTGTTACCCGTCCAAAACCATGACGGTAAATCTCGGGCAGCAGACAAGGTGTTGAGCGTGGCGTAATCCGGCATGTTCGCCCAGTAGATGCCGCGAATGAACTCTCGCCAGCCAAGGATTTGGCGAACGAAGCCTTCCACCTGCGCCAAGCTAATCGCTTCTGGGCGCGTTTGATAGTGGTACACCGCCATGTCGACCACATGCTGTGGGCTGAGGATTTTACTGTTGAGGGCGAAGGACAACCGCGAGTGATACAAACTCCATTGTTTGCGCTTGCCTTCGTCATCGGCCTGTCCTGTCATTGCATCTTGGAAGCGGCCAAAATTGGGTAAACAATGCTGGCAAAAGAAGGCCAATAATTCGTTCGCTTGTGAGCGTGTTATCGGCCACAGCAGGTTCGAATCGGGCTTTCCTATTACTCTGATGTCATGGCGCTCAATGCGCGCCAGAATATCTGCCACATCATTCCCGAACAGCAGCGGTTCGGGCACCTCATCAATGTCTTTCGCTTTGAGTTTGTTGCGGTTATCAGCGTCATAATTCCACTGCCCGCCTTCGGGGTTTTCACCGTCCATCAATAGATTGAAGCGCACACGCATCTTGCGGTAGAAGGCTTCCATGCGGTGTCGCTTACCTTGCTTAAAGTCTTTGGGAAGTTCTTGGTCAGACAGATAAAAATGCTCAGATTCGACCGCGTTAGCATCGATAGGCAAGGAGGAGGCGAACACCGACAATTGCTCTCTCAGTCGGTATTCATCAGGCAATTGGTATTCGAATGTACTCACACCGTGTTGCTCGATGAGGTGCGTGAGCAAGGCCGGTAAATCCGAAAACGGTGCGGTGTCATCCAAGGTCAGGTGCAGCACTCTGTGCCCTGCCTGTTGTAATGCCTGCGCGAAAGCAGACATTGCCGCGAAGAAGGCGCACACCTTTTGAACATGATGAGGCACATAATTGGCCTCTTGATGAAGTTCGGCAATCACATACAAGGTCTGGTCATTTTGCTCACGGAACCAAGAGTGGCTGGCGTTGAGTTGATCACCCAGCAGTAAACGTAATCGAGAGGCTTTTATTGTCATTCTGTTCTCGCTAAAAATTCGGGTTTTGCACGTCTTTGACCTGCGCAGCGCTTCGAGCAATATTTCACGTCATCCCACACGCGCGCCCACTTCTTGCGCCACGTAAACGGGCGCTGACACACAACACACATCTTTGTCGGCAAATCTTTTTTCTTCATTCAGTGTCAGCCCATTTATTCAATCTGGCCTTACATGTCGCTTGAGTAAGCGATGTGCTTCACGTTGTACATCGGGCAACTTTCGCCAGCGCCAAAGTAGCGCTTGCGCTTCTGCGTAGCTTTGCTTCAAATCGACGATGGGCGCGGGGTAATCTTCGCCGATATTCACGGCGTACAGCATTTGCTCCATGGGCGACAGTCGCCAAGGGGAATGAACAAGTGGTACTGGCACCTCGGATAGCTCAGGCAACCAGGTTTTCACAAACACACCGTCGGGATCTTTCTCTTCCCCCTGCTTTACGGGGTTGTAAATACGGATTGTGTTTATCCCTGTAACGCCCGCCTGCATTTGAAATTGGCTGTAATGAATGCCGGGTTCAAAGTCGAGGAAAACGCGTGCAAGATGCTGCACGCCATGTCGCCAATCTAACGCGAGGTGATGGCACAAAAAACTGACTAACATAGCGCGCATACGGAAATTCAAATACCCCGTGGCTTTCAAGCAACGCATGGAGGCATCCACCATGGGAAAGCCCGTTTTCCCTTCTTTCCACGCGGTTAGTCGCTGCTGCGCAACGTCGCCCGTGATGCGCGGTAACTCGAGATAGCCGCGATTAACAGGCTGGAACTCCATGCTGGATTCGCTCTCGAATTTTTGAATGAAATGGCAGTGCCAATGTAAACGCGAGCTAAACGCCACCAGCGAGCGTCGCCACCCCGGCACACTCCAGTGTTTCAGCACGGTTTGGTATACCTGACGAAGGCTCACGTTCCCCCACGCCAAATAAGGTGAGACGCGAGAGCAGTGGGTTTGACTCAACGTCGGGCTTGATAATGAGTAGGCGTAATCCTTCCCTCGGTCATCATAGAAGCCATTCAGGGTTTGCCACGCTGCGGTTTCACCACCGCGTTGGAAGCGCTCAGCGTTCGTGGTCGGATGAAGGTATTGCTCAACACGGCTTGGCAACGTTTCAGCGCGTGATGTTGCCCAAGACACACGGGATAGGTCGCAATCAGCTTGGGGCGCGCGCATGACTTTCTGCCAATGTTTGTCCCACGTTTTTCGGTGGGTTAAACCGCGTATCACAGCCCCCACAGGTGTTTCATCCCAATTGATGCTTTGCGCATCGCACCATGCTTGGACGGCTCTATCCCGCTCAAAGGTATTGTTCAGGCCAACTTCTTGGTGAGAGAACAGGTGTTCAATGCCGTGGGTCTTGTGGAGGCTTTCCAATGTTTCTAACGCGCCTTCAGCGGAGATGTAGAGCGCACCGTCTTGCAACCGCGATTGGATGTCATTCAGAGATTCGCCAACAAATCGCCAATGGCGCTCCTCGTAATGTGGGTCATCAAGGAGCATGGGCTCAAAGCAATACACCAAAAGGACAGGCAACCCCGAGTTTGCTGCGCGCAATAAAGGCGCATGATCCATCAAGCGAAGGTCTCGCTTTAGCCAAACAACGGAAATCGACATGCGCCCTCCTCATTCGGTGACGTGGGCGCAAAAAAGGGCTGTGATGTGGCGAGACCAAATTTACACGTCATAAATGGGCCAATCTGCCGCATCAACCGAATCCAACGTGCGAACACCCTGTTGCCCTGACCAACGACGTACGTATTCACCATCGGGGTCGAACATCTCGGCTTGCTTGTCGATGTTAAAATGTCGACCGCCACGCGGGTCAGCACCGACACCAGCAATGTATTGCCAATTGCCCCAGTTTGATGCGACATCAAAATCAATCAATTGCTGTTGAAAATAGGCTGCACCAAACCGCCAATCGACAGACAGCTCATTCACCAAGCAGCTGGCGACAATTTGGCGTCCTCGGTTCGACAAATAGCCTGTTTCTTTGAGTTGTTTCATGCATGCGTTGACCAGTGGAAAAGGCGTTTCACCTTTAACCCACTTCATGAAGCGCCCAGCATAGTGGCTTGTTAGTGGGGCTGATTTGGCATTGCCTTTGAAGGCATAGAGTGTGACGCCCTGCTTTATTGCTAGCCATTGAAAGTACTCTCGCCACAGCAACTCGAACCCAATCCAGTACGTCGATTCGTTGCTTCCAAACTCGGCCTCATACCGCTTGAGGTGTTGCCAGACTTGGCGAGGCGATACCGTGCCAAGCGCCAAAAATGGGCTGAATTTGGTCGAGCTTTCCCAATCGTCTAACGCATTTCGGGTTTGCTTGTAGCTAAGCGGTGCACGGGAAGAAAAGTAGTTGTTGAGGTGTTCAAGTGCGGCCTGTTCACCGCCATAAAAACGCGGTGACCTATCAGAGCGCAGCGAATTAAACACATCATAGTGAGAAAGCGTATCACGCAACGAGCCCGACCTTTCGAACACCGGAGGCTGAAGGGTTTCTAGCCATATTTTGCAGGGGTCTAACGGCATGAAATTGGCAGATTCAACACGCTTTCTAAACCGAGAAAATGTCGAAAAGACGTCGCCCATTATCGAAAACTGCGCCTCATCAAACAGCGTGCTATTCCAATGCGACAAGATGTTCAACCGCGGAATGTCGACGCCAATCCGCGCCAACTGCATGCGTTCAAACCAGCCGGTTTGTTTTGCACATGCGAGCGTGTCGATGCGGTGCTCAATGAGAACTGATTTGAGCTGCTCAACAGGATCGCCCTCGAGCACAATCAGGTGCTGGCCATGAAGGCGCAATTCATCGTCCAGCGCCATGAGTGATTCACACAGAAAGCGCCACCGATGAGCGCCCATCATTTTTTGATGGTGATTACGCTGCTCGAACCAACGTGGGTCGATGACAAAAACAAAGGCGACAGCATCGCTTTGTCGAAGCACATCACTCAACGTTGGATTGTCTTGCAACCGTAAATCATGGGTGAACCAATACACGGCTTTGTTCATGCTAATGCCACCTTGCGCTATTGAACTAAATGGAATGCTCAACAGAGTCTTACGGGGTAACAGCACTTATGGTTTAACCCATCAGCAGGTTAAACAGACGCCAGACAAGACGGACGACAAGAGGCAGGGGAATTGGCCAGAGACAAAAACGCCTCGGTTTCCCAAGGCGCTTATTCGTTTGACTCGTTACCAGCAAAGGCAGGCAAGGTCAGTTAGGTGTTAGAACCAGCGTTCTAGTGAAGATTTATCCAACTGTTTGAACGCACGATTGAGCGTTTGAGCCAGCTCTTTGTAGCGAGGGCGACTTTTGATGGGTTGAATGGCACCGCCTTCGCTGACAATTTTTTCATGAAGTTCACGGTACCAACCTGCCAATGCAGGCGGCAGTTGGGTGTCACGACGTCGGCCTAGCCACCACATACCTTGCAGCGGCATGCTCAATGCAAACAAAGCAATGATCATGGCCTGTGGCAACCCTGCGTAGTTGTTAAACGCCATTTGCATGAGGACGCTAATCACCGCGACAGCAGGCATCACTTTTACAGCAAACTTGGTTGCTTTAATCACTCGGTTTTCGGGAAACATGGGCGCGAGTTCTTTTCGAATCGGCCATTCCGTCATGTATTTTTGACCATCACGGAAACTATCCCAGATTGTTTTTCTGCTCATACGGCGCATACCTCTCAAGCGATTTCATTGATCCGCCGACTAAAATCCTGCTGCAAATGTTAAAACAAAGTTGATAAAAATTAATTCAAATCAAGAATGACTCAAAAATTTTTGTTATCTGAAGCAAGTATCGCTATCCTTAGCCGACTTAAATCAATTGTTGCTCGGATTTGATTATCTCGCAACCACTGAAACGCCATATGGATGAACGGCAGCGCAACAAATCACCAATGATGGTGTGCTGGCACGAAATCTGTCTGGCGTTTTGCGTTGTGGATCAGGGACCGAAGAGCGAAGTATCTATTCCGCGACAAAATTGGCTAAATATGAAGCAAAAATATTTTGTTTCTTAGCATCGCTTTAGTGAGAGGGTTAGTGACATTTTAATTAACTATTCTTCTCCCGTTAATCAACACACTCTACTTTACACGAATAGGTAGTCTCAAATGTCTAAGCTGGTTCTTGTTCTTAACTGCGGCAGCTCATCGCTGAAATTCGCTATCGTTGACGCTCAAACAGGTGAAGAGCACCTGACTGGTCTTGCAGAATGTCTGCAACTTCCAGAAGCCCGCATTAAGTGGAAATTGGACGGCAAGCACGAAGCTCAACTGGGCAACGGCGCTGCACACCAAGAAGCGCTAAGCTTCATCGTTGACACCATCCTGGCTTCAAAACCTGAGCTAGCAGAAAACCTGGGCGCTATCGGTCACCGTGTCGTTCACGGCGGCGAGCAGTTCACTCAGTCTGCACTGATCTGTGACAACGTGCTTAAAGGCATCCAAGATGCTTCTAGCTTCGCACCACTTCACAACCCAGCGCACCTTGTTGGTATTGAAGCAGCGAAAGCAGCGTTCCCAGAGCTACAAAACGTAGCGGTATTCGACACTGCGTTCCACCAGACTATGCCAGAAGAAGCGTTCCTATACGCTCTGCCATACAAACTGTACAAAGAGAACGGTATCCGTCGCTACGGTATGCACGGTACTTCTCACTTCTTCATCGCGCAAGAAGCTGCAGAACAACTTGGTAAGCCAGTTGAAGAACTAAACATCATCAACTGTCACCTAGGTAACGGCGCATCTGTATGTGCAATCAAAAACGGTAAATCTGTAGACACTTCAATGGGTATGACGCCTCTTGAAGGTCTGGTAATGGGTACCCGTTCTGGTGACCTAGACCCAGCAATCATTTTCCACCTGCACGATGCACTGGGTTACAGCGTTGAAGAAATCAACAACATGCTAACCAAAGAGTCTGGCCTTGCTGGTCTGACTGAAGTGACTTCTGACTGTCGTTTCGTTGAAGACAACTACGGTTCTAAAGAAGAAGCAACGCGCGCGATGGACGTATTCTGTCACCGTCTTGCTAAGTACGTTGCAGGTTACACTGCATGTCTTGACGGCCGTCTGGACGCGATCGTGTTCACTGGTGGTATCGGTGAGAACTCTGGCCCAATCCGTGAGCTAGTACTTAACCGTCTAGGCCTACTGGGTGTTGAAGTTGACCAAGAGCGCAACCTGAAAGCACGCTTCGGCGGCGAAGGCGTTATCACCACTGATAGCAGCCGTGTTCCTGCGATGGTTATCTCTACCAACGAAGAACTGGTTATCGCTCAAGATACTGCACGTCTGGCTGGTATTTAATTACCCACCACGCGTGACTTTACGACTGGCCGCTTCGGTCAGTCGTTTCAGTTTTGGCGGATCTTCAGCAAATTGACTAAGCTCTGCCACACTGAACATACTGACTAAGCCTGCATCTATGCGGGCTTTGCTTCTGACGTAGTAAAGAGGAATTAACCGTGTCCCGTACTATCATGCTCATTCCTATCGGCGCTGGTGTAGGCCTGACAAGTGTCAGCCTAGGCGTATTGCGTGCGATGGAACACAAGGGCGTTCGCGTTTCGTTTTTCAAGCCAATCGCGCAACCTCGTGATGGTGGCAACCAGCCAGACTTGACGTCGACCATCATCGAAGCAAACAGCAACATGAAAGTGGCAGCGTCACTTAGCATGGCAAAAGCTGAAGAGCTTATCCGTACTGACCAAAACGACGTGTTGATGGAAGAAATCATCGCGCGTTTCAAAGGCGCAACTGCCGATGCAGAAGTGGCGCTGATTGAAGGTCTAGTACCTACACGTAACCACCCGTTTGCTAACCAAGTAAACTACGAGATCGCTAAGACTCTGGACGCGGAAATCGTGTTCGTAGCGACCCCAGGTACTGATAACCCAGCGCAACTTCGTGAGCGCATTGAGGTTGCTGTATCTAACTTCGGTGGTTCGAAGAACAAGAACATCTCTGGTTTGATCATCAACAAGCACAATGCACCTGTTGATGACCAAGGCCGCACTCGTCCAGACCTGTCAGACATCTTTGATGAGTCTAACGTGGCGAAACCAACCAACGTGGAAGTGATGGAGATCTTTAACTCTAGCCCTATCCGTGTTCTTGGTTGTGTGCCTTGGAGCATCGATCTGATTGCAACACGTGCGAGCGACCTTGCTGCGCACTTGAATGCTGAGATCGTAAACGAAGGTGAAATCAACACTCGTCGTATTAAGAGCATCACTTTCTGTGCACGTTCTATTCCGAACATGGTTGAGCACTTCCGTCCTGGTTCACTGCTGGTGACTTCAGCAGACCGTCCTGACGTTATCGTTGCTGCATGTCTTGCTGCAATGAACGGTCTGGAAATCGGTGCCCTGCTTCTGACTGGCGGTTACAACATCCCAACAGAACTTCAAAGCCTGTGTGCGCGTGCGTTTGAATCTGGTCTGCCAGTATTCACCACCAAAGGTAACACTTGGCAGACATCTCTGAACCTTCAGAGCTTCAGCCTAGAAGTACCAGCAGACGACAAAGAGCGTGTTGAGTTTGTTAACGAGCACGTTGCAAACCACATCGATGGCAACTGGATTGAATCTCTTTCTGAAGGTTCTGTTCGTGCACGTCGTTTGAGCCCACCAGCATTCCGTTACCAGCTCACTGAATTCGCGCGTAAAGCAGCGAAGCGCATCGTACTGCCAGAAGGCGACGAGCCACGTACAGTGAAAGCGGCGGCTATCTGTGCTGAGCGTAAGATTGCTGAATGTGTGCTTTTGGGTAACCCTGACGAAATCCGCCGTGTTGCTGCGCAACAAGGTGTAGAGTTGGGTGCTGGCGTGACTATCATCAACTCTGATGAAGTACGTGAAAACTACGTTGCTCGCTTGGTTGAGCTACGTGGCGCGAAAGGCATGACCGAAGTTGTTGCTCGCGAGAAGCTACAAGATTCAGTCTTCCTTGGCACAATGATGCTTGAAGCGGGCGAAGTTGACGGTCTGGTTTCTGGTGCGGTTCACACCACAGCAAACACCATCGTTCCTCCGTTCCAAATCATCAAAACGGCACCTGATGCGTCTATCGTCTCGTCAATCTTCTTCATGCTTCTGCCTGATCAAGTATTGGTTTACGGTGACTGTGCAATCAACCCAGATCCAACGGCTGAGCAACTGGCTGAAATCGCAATTCAATCTGCGGATTCTGCGGCAGCATTTGGTATCGACCCACGCGTTGCAATGATCTCTTACTCTACCGGTGAATCTGGTAAGGGTGCAGACGTTGATAAAGTACGTGAAGCAACCAAACTTGCGCAAGCAAAACGCCCTGATCTGATGATCGACGGCCCGCTTCAGTACGACGCAGCAATCATGGAAAACGTTGCAGCATCGAAAGCGCCTAACTCGCCAGTAGCGGGTAAAGCGACGGTATTCGTCTTCCCTGACCTGAACACCGGTAACACCACGTACAAAGCAGTACAACGTTCTGCTGACTTGGTCTCTATCGGTCCAATGCTTCAGGGCATGCGTAAGCCTGTGAACGACCTGTCTCGCGGCGCACTGGTAGACGATATCGTTTACACCGTTGCACTGACTGCGATTCAAGCGAAACAAGCTGACGACGCGGAAGCGGCAGCAGCGAAATAAGCCTCACGCTTATTGTCCCGTCCTAAAATAAGTTGACGGTTTTAAGTAAGAGCCAGTGGGTATTGCCTACTGGCTTTTTCATGTACCTCATTTGGGGTTTGCATCCCTAGGCTGAGGTGCGGCCTAAGTTTGTTGTATATATCGATACTTTCCTTCACCAGCGATAGCAACTCTGCTTTGTTTTTGCATCGATAACGCAAGAACTCTTGTTTGAGAATGCCATTGACCCGTTCCGCTAGTGCGTTCTGATAACAGTCATACCCGTCAGTCATGGATGCGCGCCATCCTTTTGTTATCAACTGAGACTGATAT
>NZ_SCHN01000018.1 GCF_004120195.1 Enterovibrio baiacu
GTTATGCACCAGGCATCGAGACCACCACAGGTCCACTTGGCCAAGGCATCACCAATGCGGTAGGCATGGCGATGGCAGAGAAATCTCTGGCCGCGCAATTTAACCGTGAAGGCCACGACATCGTTGACCACAACACTTATGTGTTCTTGGGCGACGGCTGTTTGATGGAAGGCATTTCTCACGAAGCTTGTTCACTGGCGGGTACGCTAGGTTTGGGCAAGCTGGTCGCATTCTGGGATGACAACGGTATCTCTATCGACGGTCACGTAGAAGGCTGGTTCACTGACGACACACCTAAGCGTTTCGAAGCGTACGGCTGGCATGTTATTCCGGCTGTTGATGGTCACGATGCTGACGCAATCAATGCCGCTATCGAAGCTGCGAAAGCAGAAACTGGTCGTCCTACTTTGATTTGTACCAAAACCGTTATCGGTTTCGGTTCACCAAACAAAGCGGGCACACACGATTGTCACGGCGCACCATTGGGCGCAGATGAAATCGCAGCAACTCGTCAACAGCTTGGTTGGGAACACGGTCCGTTTGAGATCCCTGCGGATATCTACGGTAAGTGGGACGCGAAAGAAGCGGGTGCAGCGAAAGAGTCTTCTTGGAACGAGAAGCTGGCTGCGTATGAAGCGGCTTACCCAGAGCTTGCGGCTGAGTTCAAGCGTCGAGTAAACGGCGACTTGCCTGCAGAATGGGAAGCGAAAGCCAACCAAATCATTGCTGACCTGCAAGCAAATCCTGCAAACATTGCATCACGTAAAGCGTCTCAAAACGCACTAGAAGCGTTTGGCGCGATGCTCCCTGAGTTCATGGGCGGCTCTGCTGACCTTGCGCCTTCAAACCTGACCATGTGGTCTGGTTCAAAAGCGGTAACGGCTGACGATGCGTCAGGCAACTACGTTCACTACGGTGTGCGCGAGTTCGGCATGACAGCAATCATCAACGGTATCGCACTGCACGGTGGTTTCGTGCCTTACGGTGCAACCTTCCTGATGTTCATGGAATACGCACGTAACGCAATGCGCATGGCTGCACTGATGAAAATTCAGAACATCCAAGTGTACACCCATGACTCAATTGGTCTGGGTGAAGATGGCCCAACACACCAACCTGTTGAGCAAATCGCATCACTGCGCCTAACGCCAAACATGAGCACATGGCGTCCGTGTGACCAAGTAGAATCTGCGGTTGCATGGAAACTGGCTATCGAGCGTAAAGATGGCCCAACGTCGCTGATCTTCTCTCGTCAAAACTTGGCGCAGCAAGATCGCTCTGCTGAGCAAGTGGCTGATATCGCGAAGGGCGGTTACGTCCTGAAAGATTGCGCAGGTAAGCCTGACCTCATCTTGATTGCGACCGGTTCTGAAGTGGAACTTGCAGTTGAAGCTGCAGCGCAACTGTCTGCTGATGGCAAGCAAGTACGCGTTGTTTCTATGCCTGCAACTGACGTGTTCGACAAGCAAGACGCAGCGTACCGTGAGTCAGTGCTTCCTTCAGACGTGACTGCACGTGTTGCGATTGAAGCAGGTATTGCTGACTTCTGGTACAAGTACGTGGGCTTCGACGGCCGTATCATCGGCATGCACACCTTCGGCGAATCTGCACCTGCTGGTGAGCTGTTCAAGATGTTCGGTTTCACCGTTGAAAACGTGGTTGAAACGGCGAAAGAGCTGCTTGCGTAATAGCAAGGTAGTGACAATAAAAACCGAGCCAGTGGGCTCGGTTTTTTTTCGGTTGAAAAGAGCGTATTGCGATTGAATTGCGTAGGGAATAAGGAAAGAAACAGTGCACTTTGTTTGGCGTACGCCATGAAAGCGCTTGCTTCTGGTTGATACGATTCTACGGATGCGATTGTGATCCGTATCATGTAATATCTAGGACAATAAATTCGTGTTAGGACACAGGGTGCAATGCTTAAGGTAGCGATCAATGGATTTGGGCGTATCGGCCGCAATGTTTTACGCGCCGTATATGAAAGTGGAAAAAGTCAGCAAATTAAAGTGGTGGCGGTGAATGAACTTGCCCAGCCTGATGCGATGGCTCATCTTCTGCAATATGACACCAGTCATGGGCGATTCCAGAAAAAAATCACCAATAATCAGGAACACCTCTACGTCCATCATCAAGACGGTGACTACGATACCATTCGCCTTCTTCACTTGTCTGATATCGAACTGCTCCCTTGGCGCGACCTAGACATTGATATCGTGCTCGATTGCACCGGTGTTTACGGTAACCGCGAACACGGCCAAGCACATATTGATGCGGGGGCTAAGAAAGTCCTGTTTTCCCACCCGGGCAGCAATGATCTTGATAACACCATCATCTTTGGTGTGAATGAAGACACATTAACCGCCTCTGACCTTATCGTTTCAAACGGCTCTTGCACCACAAACTGTATTGTTCCCGTGATAAAAGTACTGGATGAGCAGTTCGGTATTGAGTCGGGTACAATCACAACAATTCACTCTTCAATGAATGATCAGCAGGTAATTGATGCATATCATCCAGATTTGCGACGCACACGTGCTGCAAGTCAGTCTATTATTCCTGTCGATACGAAATTGCATTTGGGAATTGGAAGAATATTTCCGAAATTTTCTGACAAATTCGAAGCGATTTCGGTTAGAGTGCCAACAATTAACGTCACTGCAATGGACTTAAGTGTCACAGTTAACACAAAAGTGAAAGTTAATGACGTAAATCAATCACTCGAAGAGGCTGCTCGGTGTACATTGAACGGCATCGTCGATTATACCGAGGCGCCATTAGTCTCGATTGACTTTAACCATGACCCCCACAGCGCCATTGTCGATGGCTCGCAAACCCGGGTGAGTAACCACAATTTGGTGAAAATGCTGGTGTGGTGCGACAACGAGTGGGGATTTGCTAACCGGATGTTAGACACCGCGTTAGCCATGGAAGCAGTTTCCAGTGGCTCGAAGGCTTGAGTCACGGCTTTTACTCAGTAAGAGCTAAAGCAAATTTTTTAATTTTTGCAACTTAGAGAGAGGACGAAAATGTCTGTAATTAAAATGACTGATCTGGATCTGGCTGGCAAACGCGTATTTATCCGTGCTGATCTGAACGTACCAGTTAAAGATGGCAAAGTAACTTCTGACGCACGTATCCTAGCGTCAATCCCAACCATCCAAGCTTGCCTAGATGCTGGCGCGAAAGTGATGGTAACTTCTCACCTTGGTCGTCCAACTGAAGGCGAGTACGCGGAAGAGTTCTCTCTACAACCTGTTGTTAACTACCTAAACGATGCACTTGCGTGTGACGTTAAACTGGCGAAAGACTACCTGAACGGCCTAGAGCTGAATGCGGGTGAGCTGGTTGTTCTAGAAAACGTTCGCTTTAACAAAGGCGAGAAGAAGAACGAAGACGAACTGTCTAAAGCATACGCTGCACTGTGTGACGTATTCGTGATGGATGCATTCGGTACTGCGCACCGCGCACAAGCATCTACCTACGGCGTAGGCGTATTCGCACCTATCGCATGTGCGGGCCCTCTTCTAGCGGCTGAACTTGAAGCACTAGGTAAAGCAATGGACAACCCAGAGCGTCCATTGGTTGCTATCGTTGGTGGTTCTAAAGTTTCTACTAAACTGACCGTTCTTGAGTCTCTATCTAAAATCGCTGACCAATTGGTTGTTGGCGGTGGTATCGCGAACACCTTCATCGCAGCGGAAGGCCACAACGTAGGTAAGTCTCTTTACGAAGCTGACCTGGTTGAAACGGCTCAGAAACTGATGAAAGAGTGTGCGATTCCAGTAGCAACTGACGTTGCATGTGCAAAAGCATTCGACGAAAACGCAGAAGCTGAAATCAAAAACGTTGCAGACGTTCAAGATGACGACATGATTTTCGACCTAGGTCCTCAATCAACTGCAGCGCTTGCTGAAATCATCGGCGCAGCGAAAACCATCCTTTGGAACGGCCCTGTAGGCGTATTCGAATTCAAGAACTTCGAAGCGGGTACTGCTGGTATCTCTAAAGCAATCGCTGAGTCTGCAGGTTTCTCTGTAGCGGGCGGTGGTGACACGCTAGCAGCTATCGACAAGTTCGGTATCAAAGCGGATGTTTCTTACATCTCTACTGGCGGTGGTGCATTCCTAGAGTTCGTTGAAGGTAAAGTACTTCCAGCTGTTGAAATGCTAGAAGCACGCGCTAAAGCGTAATTCGTGAAACGGAGGTGATTAGCCTCCGTTTTTTTATGTGTCTTTCGCCGAGAATTATGCGTGAAGATGCATACACCAAATGCAAAAATTAATGTGTTTGGAGAGACGTTTGGGTACAATGCGCAGCGCTGATCGCAAACGTTTGCCGATTTAGCCGAGTTGGTTGGATTATGGCCAGCTTGGTAAATGATTCATTCAAAGACAACAGAGTAAATAGGACTATTGTTATGTCTAAGATTTTTGATTTTGTAAAACCTGGCGTTATCTCTGGTGACGACGTACAGAAAGTGTTTGAAATTGCTAAAGAGCACAAGTTCGCTCTTCCTGCGGTAAACGTAGTAAACACTGACTCAATCAACGGTGTGCTAGAAGCAGCTTCTAAAGTGAAAGCGCCAGTTGTTGTTCAGTTCTCTAACGGCGGTGCTGGTTTCTTCGCGGGTAAAGGCGTGAAACTAGAAGGCCAAGGTGCACAAATCCTTGGTGCAATCGCAGGTGCTAAATACGTTCACGCTGTTGCGGAAGCGTACGGTGTTCCAGTTATCCTTCACACTGACCACGCTGCGAAGAAACTTCTTCCTTGGATCGACGGTCTTCTAGACGCGGGTGAAGCGCACTTCGAAGCAACAGGTAAGCCACTGTTCTCTTCTCACATGATTGACCTGTCAGAAGAAACGCTAGAAGAAAACATCGAAATCTGTGCAGCTTACCTAGCGCGCATGGAAAAGATGGGTATGACGCTAGAAATCGAACTAGGTTGTACTGGTGGTGAAGAAGACGGCGTAGACAACTCTCACATGGACGCGTCTGAGCTATACACTTCTCCTGAAGACGTTGCATACGCATACGAGAAACTGAGCGCAATCAGCCCACGTTTCACTATCGCAGCATCTTTCGGTAACGTACACGGTGTTTACCAAGCTGGTAACGTTGTACTGACGCCAACCATCCTACGTGATTCACAAGCGTACTGTGCTGAGAAATTCGGCATCGCACCTAACGCTCTGAACTTCGTATTCCACGGTGGTTCTGGTTCTTCTGAAGCAGAAATCCAAGAGTCTATCGGCTACGGTGTTATCAAAATGAACATCGATACTGATACTCAGTGGGCGACTTGGGATGGTATCCGTACTTACGAAGCTGAAAACCACGATTTCCTACAAGGTCAAATCGGTAACCCAACTGGCGAATCTGCGCCAAACAAGAAGTACTACGATCCACGCGTATGGCTACGCGCTGGTCAAGCTTCAATGGTTACTCGCCTAGAGAAAGCATTTGCTGACCTGAACGCAATCGACGTTCTGTAAGTTCGTTTTTTAAAAAAAACGGATTACAAATCTCTCAAAACCCGCTAAATTTAGCGGGTTTTTTTGTGGCTGAAATTTAGTCATGTGACCAAGCCAATTCTGATTGCAGGGGACTGCGGTAGGAGTTGGCTTGTGTGATCTTAAGTTGAGAGAAAGAGATGACTGAGCAAAATGCAATTCAGGCTGTTGAAGACACAGCAAATGAAGCAATGAATTGGTTAGCGTCAAACCATGAACTGATGATTCAGTATGGCGTGAATATTGTTACCGCAATCATGATCATGCTTGTGGGTAATTGGGTTGTTAAGAAAGTCGCTGGCTCTGTAGCCGTTGTGCTGAAAAAACGTGAGTTGGACCAATCCGTCGTCGATTTTATCGAGAACTTGGTTCGCTACGTGATGTTTACCATTGTACTGATTGCTGCTCTAGGTCGTGTTGGCGTTGAAACTGCGTCAATCGTTGCGGTTATCGGTGCGGCAGGTCTTGCTATCGGTCTTGCGCTTCAAGGTTCGCTGTCTAACTTTGCGGCAGGTGTTCTGATTGTGACGTTCCGTCCATTCAAGTCTGGCGACCACGTAGAAGTGGGCGGTGTATCAGGTTCAGTTGCGTCTATTCAGATCTTCTCGACCATCTTGACCACACCAGACAATAAAATGGTTGTCGTGCCTAATGGCACCGTGATCTCTAGCCCTATCACTAACTACTCGCGCCATGATACACGTCGCATTGATTTCGTTATCGGTGTGTCTTACAAGGCTGATCTTAAGAAGACCAAAGAAGTGCTAACGCGTATTGTGAAAGCTGACCCGCGTGTTCTGCAAGATCCTGAGCCAACGATTGGTGTGCATGCATTGATGGACTCTTCAGTGAACTTCGTTGTTCGCCCTTGGGTAAACACGGCTGATTACTGGGCAACGTACTTCGACTTGATGCAAGCCATTAAAGAAGGCCTAGACGAAGCGGGTATCGAAATTCCATTCCCACAAATGGATGTGCATTACCACGCTGCGGCTGCAGAAGTGAAGGCGAAAGCCAACGCTGAGAAACAACCGGTTGCTGAAGCGGTTTAATCCCTCGCATCCTGAGAAAAAGCCCTGCAAATATGCGGGGCTTTTTTATATCTATGACACAGATAAGTCACAAAAAGATCAGTTCGCATGTTTTAAATTTGAGACAGTTTTTATTGCTGCTTAAACTGTAAACTCTCTCCTGATTTTTACCTGTGACAAATTACCAGGTAGTTGGGGTGCGATTGCTCTCGAGCGTATCTCAGGACAGTTTACGTAAATTACAAACATCAAGGACATTGCAATGGAAGATGCAACTCAAGGTGCGGTCACCTGGTTCACTGAAAACCAAGACCTCCTGCTTCAATATGCGGTAAATGCTATTTCCGCCATTCTTATTCTTATCGTCGGTAACTGGGTCGTTAAGAAAATCGCTAACGCCATCGCTAAAATGATGCGCAAAAAACAACTCGATGACAGCGTTGTTGAATTCGTTCACTCTTTTGTTCGTTACCTACTTTTCGTCATCGTTATCATTGCTGCGTTGGGTAAACTTGGCGTTCAAACTGCGTCAGTGGTTGCTGTTATCGGTGCCGCGGGTTTGGCTGTTGGTCTTGCACTTCAAGGCTCGCTATCTAACTTTGCAGCGGGTGTACTGATTGTTGCATTCCGTCCGTTCAAGTCTGGCGACTACGTTGAGGTTGCTGGAGTAGCAGGTTCTGTTGAATCTATCCAAATCTTCTCTACCGTACTGACTACGCCTGACAACAAAATGATCGTTGTGCCTAACGGTGGCGTTATCTCAAGCCCAATCACTAACTACTCACGCCACAACACACGTCGTATCGACTACGTGATTGGCGTGTCTTATAGTGCTGACCTGAAGAAAACCAAAGAAGTGTTGGCGCGTGTTATTGCTGCAGAATCTCGTATTCTTCCAACGCCAGAGCCAACCATTGGTGTGGTAGAGCTTGCGGATTCTTCTGTAAACCTTGTTGTTCGCCCTTGGGTGAAAACAGCGGATTACTGGGGCGTGTACTTTGACCTTCTTCAAGCTATCAAAGAAGAGCTTGATAACGAAGGCATCGAAATTCCGTTCCCACAAATGGACGTTCACGTTCAGAAAAACGACGCATAATGTAGTCTGTTTTTCCTAGAAAACGCCAGCAACCCCATTGGGTTGCTGGCGTTTTTTTGTCTTTTGTTTGTGTGATTTGAGTTTATACCATCCATATAGCCTTAGTGTGTCGGCGGCGCGTTGAGGGATTAACCCTTGATCGAGTTAAAACAATTGAGGGCGCGCTAAGGAATTTTCTTGCGTAGACGCGAAGGCTTTCCTAATTTGCGTATCTGAGGTGATGTCCCTAGCTTCTTTGAGGTGTGAGCTTCTGTTTGAAGCGTTGAGCTTGTTCATCAAGCATGACTTTGATGTGGTGATGGGAATTTTCGACGGCATACAGTTAAGAGATAGCAGCGCGTTTAAATAGAAGGAATTTGATTTATGAGCAATATCCCATCTGAGCTGAAATTTACGGCTTCTCACGAGTGGGTACGACCTGAAGGTGACGGCGTCTATTCCGTGGGGATTTCAGACCATGCACAAGCCCTGCTTGGCGACATGGTGTTTGTTGACTTGCCAGACGTTGGTGACACGGTTGATGCGGGCGATGATTGTGCCGTTGCTGAATCCGTTAAGGCTGCTTCGGATATTTACACACCGCTGACAGGCGAAATCGTTGCGGTGAATGAAGATTTGGAAGGTTCGCCAGAATTGGTTAACTCAGACCCATACGGTGATGGATGGCTGTTCCAGATCCGCATCTCAGATAGCTCAGAAATTGATGAGTTGATGGATGCAGAAGCGTATACCGATGCGATTGAAGAAGACGACGAGTAAGGTTGCTTTTTCGAGATAAAAAAACACCGCGAATGTCGCGGTGTTTTTGATCAAGCGATATGCCTAAATAGACACTCAAAATTTGGCGTTCCACGCCCCTAGTGCTGCTGTTTCAAACGTTTAATTTCTGCATTGATTTCACTGACCGTACGGTAGTGTTCAATGTCTGCATTAGACTGTGCTTGCACCATTCCTTGATGAAATTCGAAATCTCCTCGACCATCGATATAAATACGTCCTTGAAACAAACGGTAGACGTGTTTAGCTATCATGGTAGGGACATAACGATTAAACATCCGCATTACGTAATTCCTTTTTCGTTTTTATGTCCGTGCCTCACGGCACTGCTAGCCAACCGCTTAAAGTGCAGAGCAAGATTCTGCATTTTTGGCGGGCGGCATTATAACGATGCAGTGATGACCACAATGTGACATACAAGGCACTTGCCCAAGAAAAATAGAAAGACTTGTACGAATAAGCGATTGGTCACATTCCAGAAAGTTAGACAGACGTTGTGCTATCTAGCACGTAAATCTTCCACTTGCTGAATAACAGTGTGCTGAATAGTGTTGCGGATCCACATATTCTTCGCGTTGTTGTCGTGTTTTTTGTGCCAAATCTGACGGATAACGAAATCGCTGACGTTAACGGGGGCTGGGCTGATCGCCAAGGTGTCATTGAACATTTCGAGCTTCGCCATCAATTCGGCAACGGTGCAGAGTAGATTACGGCCAGAGAGCAAATGCCTGACCGTGAGGAAGCGTTGTGAGCCCATGACGACTTGTCTGTCACACCCTAAGGCACGCAATGTGTCATCCACAGGGCTGCTGAGTTGACCATCAACGGTCACGAGGGCATGCGGTGTTGATGTGTAGTTATCTAAGCTTAGAGGGCTCGAGAGTCCTGTAGAACGCGGGTCAAACAGACAGACATGTCGCTCAGTGTATAAATCTTCCATGATAAGTGCCGTATCTTGCGGCTCTACTGCCCCTAACACCACGTCAACATGATCCGATTTAAGCGCTTCGCGATAGTTCACGCGATCAACAGGGCGGCAGCTTAATTGGCAATGCGGCGCTTGGCGGCGGAATTCATCAAAAAGCACTGGCGCAAAAACCAGCTCGGCGTAATCAGTCAGCCCGATGCGAACTGGCCCATCGTACAGCTCCGGCTCAAAACGAACCGGTGTGAGTATGTCGCTGGCAATGGTTTCGAGGAGTTGCTCAACGACAGGCACAAGCTCTAACGCGCGGGTCGTCGGGAGCATTTCATTCCCTTGTCGATGAAACAAGGGATCATCAAGCAACGTGCGCAAGCGAGACAGGTTATGGCTCATGGCCGATTGGCCAATCGACAGCTTTTCAGCCGCGCGGGTCACGCTGCGTGACTCCATCAACGCAGAGAATGCGACCAACAAGTTAAGGTCAACACTGCGCCAATTTACCTGTTTCATGCAGGGTTAGCTCGCGTCGTCTCGGCGAATGTCTGCAACGATTGGGTTGCACAATTCGACGAGATCTTGATAAGCCATTTCCACGCCTGCCATAGGCGAACCGCTGCTGATATTGATCAGCTCAAATTCACTGAGTGCCGCATCAAAGATGATGGGGTACATCTGGTTGACTGCCACAGGCGTGACCATGCCGGGTGCGTAACCTGTCATGGAAATCACGTGCTTGCTTTCAACGCAGGTCATGCGCCTAAGCCCCATAACGTCACGGACTTTGTTTGGATCAACGGATGCGGTTCCCGGAACACACGCCAACACGATGTTGCCACCCATGTCTTTCATCAACATGGATTTCACCATTTGGCGAGGGTCAACACCGCGCTGTTGCGCGGCATCGGCAATGGTGGTTGCTTCTGTTTCATGAGGCAAAATGTGGTGTGCAATCTCGTGATAGCGAAGCACCGACAAAATTGGCGTATCAAAATCTGTCATTCTAAAACCGTGAACTCTTTAAGTCGGAAGGTCGATTAGGCGTCTTCTAAACTGTAAGGCAGTGGCAGTTTCTGCCAAATGTCATACGCATCAGCAAGACGGAATTGGGTGTCATCGTCGAGGTTATTTGGCATGACAACCAGTGCCAGCGCTTGACCGTTATCGAACTGGTAGCCAGACAAAATGGTGCCGCCTGAACGCCAGTTTTCACCCACGCTTCGCTCCATTGCATCCCCCGCTTTCGGTGCCGTGCTTGCTTCACCTTGCAGAAGGTAGGTCGCACGTTTATTGATGCCACGGTATTTCGCGCGCGCCACGGTTTCTTGGCCTGTGTAACACCCTTTCTTGAAGCTGATGGCATCCAAGGCCTGCAGGTTCAACGACTGAGGAATGAACTCATTCGTTGTGGGTTCAGAAAGGGCAGGGATTGCCGCACGAAGCTCTAAGAGATCCCAAAGCGCTGCATCACTTAGCGTTGCGCGCTCACCCAACTCTGACAGTAATTGGTCTGCTTCAGACGCCTCGATGGCGAGCATCCAACGATTGGGTTCAAGACGAACGGCGGTACCGGTTTGCGTTGCACGCACATCACCGTCACCAATGTAACGAGACAGCATGGCATTATCGGCTTTCTCACCGGCGACACCGAGCAACACCAGTTCGCTGATTTCAAACGTCACCTTCGAAAAAATGCCGTATTTTTTAATTTCAGTAAGCTGCTTTTCTGCGATAGAAGAAGGCTGGGTATAAGCAATACCATCAAGATGGTGGAACATTCGCAGTGCAGACCACACTTTCCCTTTTGCATCACAGTGTGCTGCAAGGGTAGACGCGGTTTTATCGAGAGAAACCAAGTCACACGTTAGCTGGCCTTGAAGGTAGCTGATGGTGTCGTCACCTTTTGCGGTGATCAGCGTGAGCGTATCCAGCGCGATCACTGACAGTGCTGGTAACTCGCTGTCCGGAGAAAGTGGCAGGCGTGGGAAGTCGTGCTGTTGGTACCAGTTTGTCATGGTATTTCTCGCTTCATTTTCAATGCTGTTATGTTAATGCTGCCTTGGCGTAAAGTCAGCACCTTACATCTTCTCACTCTTTAAGTGAGGGTGAGTTACCTGGATCACAAGGTCTAAAGGTGTCTGATAATGGAAATAGCGCCGCACGCAAGGCACTGATACTATTTGTGTCAGAATTTCTATTGATGTTTAACGAGGTAATCATGCTGACCGCAGAAGATAAAGCGCGGGTCAAATGGGCATGCCGTCGCGGTATGTTGGAATTGGACGTTATCATTATGCCTTTCTTTGAAGAGTGTTTTGATAATCTGACCGAAGCCGAGAAACAAGATTTCGTTGCTTTACTTGAGTGTGATGACCCTGACTTATTTACATGGTTGATGGGACACACGCGCAGTGAATCACCCGCGTTGTCAGCGATGACGGACAAGATCATTGCTCATAACCGAAGCAAGTTGCGTTAATACGCACATTGGTCATTCCCGCTTATTTGCACGTAGTGTGGTGGTGGGATATGTGCTGACGGGAATACTTCTGTTTTCCGTCAGCGCGTTACCTCTTGAAGCGAAAGCGCTTTGTCTTCTCTTTCTCTCGACTGAATTTCGCCGTCTTTCTTGGCGACTATCTGCGTCACAACCTTTTACACCTGAACCTTGCTCGTCGGTGCGAGACGTCCTCCAACTTGATACGCAAGGGCGATGCTTGCTGAATAGCCACGTGTGGCATGTTCGCCGTGTTCATTTCCTGAGTGGGTGGTTAATGGTGATTGATCTTCACGATGGCCGCCAACGACGCCGACTCCCTTTCTTTAAAGATGCCTTCTCTGAATCCACTTATCGTCACCTGAGCCGCGTTTGTTTGGCGATAAAGGTGTGATCTCGATCTCATAAGTTTGTTGTTTATCGTATAACGTCCCTAAAAAAACCATTCACCCTGTCGATAAATGAAGATGCATTTGTGAACACTCATGCGCCCAAAGACGTTTATAGGGAAGACACACGATGAAAATAAGAACCAAACTCTACGCACTTACCGCATTCTCTGCTGTGTCCTTAATTCTGTTTGCCACCATAGGTTGGCAGGCTTCTGATAGGTTGGTTGAACTCAAAACCAAGCAAACACTTATCTCCGATCTTGAAGTGCGTCTATTAAATTTAAGGCGTAATGAGAAAGATTTCTTGGCGCGATTGGATGAAAAATACGTGGGCAGATTCGCCAATAACGTATCGGCATTTGATCAAGACTTAGAGACGCTCAATCAACAAGCGCAAATGTTATCCCTTGATTTGCCGCAATTAAACGCCGTCTCTCGCGCGATGGAAAGCTACAGCAATGGCTTCAAAACGTTGGCGAACAGCTACAAAACCTTAGGCTTGCATCGCGAGTCGGGTACGTGGGGCGAACTCACCAAAGTGAATACCGCGCTGCTTTCTGAGCAACCTAATAACGCAGACGTTGAGCACGCGGTAACGCTTGCCCGTTTGTTGGTGGCAGATACCACTGAAACGCGTTTTGATGAGTACCTTTCTTCGTGGGAAGGCATGGCATCGCGGACTGACGCGCCTTTATTTGATGAGCAGCGCGCATTGGTGACGCGTTACATGCAATTAAAACGTGAGGTTGGGTTAGATCATAAATCGGGTCTACTCGGCAGCATTCGTGGTCAAACCCATCAGGTGGAAGCAGACTTTGATTCGATGCGCACACAGTTGAACCAAGAATTGGCGTCATCAGAGAAAAGCCTGATTGTGTCTTCGGGCAGTGTGCTCGTGGTGATTTCCCTTCTGCTGATCGCGTGCTGTATGTGGTTAAACAAAGACATCCAAGGACGCTTGAAAACGCTGACGGGGACCATGGAAAAAGTGGCATCTGAGCGAGATCTTACCCTTCGTGCTGATGAATCAAGCAATGACGAAATTGGCTTGGTCGCGAAAGATTTCAATACTGTGCTTCAGCATTGTCAGACGCTCATTGCTGGCGTGAAAGTGTCCATCACCACACTGAATGCAACAGCATCAGATGTGCGCGTAAGAAGCAGTGACGCGGAGCGTGCGCTGGATAAGCAGCAATCTGAGGCAGAAATGGCGGCGACAGCAGTGAACGAAATGGAAGCGACCATTCGTGAAATTGCCTCGAACACCGAATCTGCCGCCGCTAACGCAGATCAAAGTCTGTCTCGTGCTCAGAAAGGGCACCAAACTGTACAGGCAACGCGTGATGCGATTGTGTCGCTTTCCGATGGGCTGGGCATGGCGAACACCGATATTCATAGCCTTGTGTCACTTTCTCAAGAGATTGGCAGTGTGGTGGATGTTATCCAAGGCATCTCTGAGCAAACCAACTTGCTTGCACTGAATGCTGCGATTGAAGCGGCGCGTGCGGGTGAGCAAGGCCGTGGTTTTGCCGTGGTGGCGGATGAGGTTCGTTCCCTTGCAACACGCACCCACAAATCGACGGAAGAAATTGGCAATATGATCACCTCGCTTCAGCAGCAAACGAATCAGGTGGTTGAACGTATCGCGACGTGCCAAGAGCAAAGCAATGCGTCAGTCAATTATGTCGAAGATGCGGCATCTGAACTGGATAACATCATCATCGACATGCAGCAGATCATGGATGTGAGTACACAAATCGCAGCGGCAATTGAAGAGCAAAGCATGGTGGCGAGAGAAGTGAATGTGAACGTGCATTCGATTCAAACCATTACGTCTCAGAATACCGAAACGACCGGTGAAAACGCGCGTGCCGCTTACCGTGTGGCCGAGCAGAGTGAAGAGCTTGAGCGTTCGATAGCCGCCTTCCGATCTTAATCCGTAGCCTTATCTATTGCATGTCTGCGAGACATGAAAAAGCCCTCCTTCGAGGGCTTTTTGCTATCTTAATGTTGGCCATTACCTTTTAGGAACATGGCAACTCACATGCTCAACAGGGGAAGTCAGGCACCAAAATCGTTGGGCCACTGTCTTCCAGCTTATCCGGATAGTCGATGGTGTAGTGCAAGCCTCGGCTCTCTTTTCTCGCCATCGCACAGCGCACCATAAGCTCTGCGACTTGCAACAAGTTACGCAATTCCAACAAGTTGTTAGAAACACGGAAGTTGCTGTAGTACTCATTGGTTTCTTGCTTGAGCAGTTCAATGCGTCGAAGTGCGCGCTCAAGACGCTTGGTCGAACGCACGATGCCCACGTAATCCCACATAAACAGGCGTAATTCATGCCAGTTGTGCTGGATAACCACCTCTTCGTCAGAGCAACAAACAAGGCTGTCATCCCAATGAGGAAGAGAAGGCGGCACTTCTGCTTCAGATGCATGCTCGCCAATGTGCATCGCCGCTGCCCACGCATACACCACGCATTCGAGGAGTGAGTTAGAGGCCATGCGATTAGAGCCGTGTAGTCCGGTGTAACTGACTTCACCGATGGCATACAAACCGCTCAGGTCTGTTTGGCCGTTCTTATCTACCATTACGCCACCACAGGTGTAGTGTGCGGCAGGCACGATAGGAATGGCATCTTTGGTCAAATCAAACCCGAATGTCAGCAGCTTTTCATAAATGGTGGGGAAGTGCTTGGACACGAACTCCGGGTCTTTATGACTGATGTCGATGTACATGCAATCTGCACCCAAACGTTTCATCTCGTAGTCGATCGCACGTGCCACGACATCGCGAGGTGCAAGCTCTGCACGCTCATCAAAATCGGGCATAAAACGCGAACCGTCGGGACGACGTAAGTAAGCCCCCTCACCACGCAGGGCTTCGGTCAACAAGAAGTTGCGTGCATCAGGGTGGAATAAGCATGTTGGGTGGAACTGGTTGAACTCGAGGTTGGCAACACGGCACCCTGCGCGCCATGCCATAGCGATACCATCGCCAGAAGACACGTCAGGGTTAGAGGTATATTGATAAACTTTGGATGCGCCGCCAGATGCAAGTACCACGAATTTTGCACGTACCGTTTCAACCGCTTCTCGGTCACGGTTCCACACATACGCCCCTAACACGCGGTTCGCACCGGAAATGCCTATTTTCTTACGCGTGATCAGGTCAAGCGCGTTGTGGCGCTCAAGCACAGTAATGTTTGGATGCTGGTGAACGTTTTCTTGAAGGGATGTTTGCACCGCCATGCCGGTCGCATCGGCAGCGTGCAAAATACGGCGGTGGCTGTGCCCGCCTTCTCGCGTCAGGTGATATTTGGGTGAATCATCGTTGTCGTTCTCTTCGCGATCGAAAGGAACGCCACCGTCAATGAGCCATTGCACACACTCTTTCGCGTTCTCAGCGATGAATTTCACGACGTCTTCGTCACAAATGCCGTCACCGGCAATTTGGGTGTCTTCAACGTGTGATTCAACGGAATCGCTTTCATCGAAAACGGCAGCAATGCCGCCTTGCGCATAATAGGTTGCGCCTTCGTTTCGAGGTCCTTTACTTAACACCATGACTTTTTGCGTTGGCGCGAGGTGAAGCGCCAGTGAAAGTCCTGCTGCGCCGCTGCCTATAACCAGCACGTCACAAATATGTTCTTGGTGATTGCCCATCGATTATGTATTCCTTTCACTCGAACGAATTGGCACCCGCGTTTCCTGTGTCCGTCCGAGACAGCGTGATTTATTCTGAGATATCAAGCCAGTTTACACGAAACCATGTAAACGGAGAATGTTCGCATGTTAGAGACATTGGCATGACACAATGCTTATATTGCCAAGTAACCTTTCGTTGCGTTGAGTCCTGCACCTTGAGGGTAATTGGGTATATGGTATGTCTTGGTTTGACGGTTACAGAGTAGCCGTTCGATCTGGTAGACTTTGCGAGCTGGATCAGATCGCGAGATGATTTCAGCTTCTAGTGGGAACTTTTCATTTTCTGCAAACTCTGACAATGTGCTCATTCATAAATGACTCGCTGTAAACATTATGCAGCAGAGTGCAGTGGCATAAGAGCATAAAGAAATACCAAACACAGACATGATGTCGATGAAAAACTGTAGGTTATGCATTACGCAGTGCCTCTAGTGTATTGGTATCAATAATAAGGAGAAGGCGCTCGAATGAGCGAGCAGTTTACTGATCAAGCGCTAATCGAACGCGTACAAAACGGTGATAAACAAGCGTTTAATCTTTTGGTCATCAAATATCAGAATAAGGTGTGCAACCTTATCTCTCGCTATGTGAACAATAGCGGTGATGTACCAGATGTGGCTCAAGAAGCCTTTATTAAAGCGTATCGTGCCTTGCCGGGTTTTCGCGGAGAAAGTGCCTTTTATACGTGGTTGTATCGCATTGCCGTCAATACAGCGAAGAATTATTTAGTCGCTCAGGGTAGACGTCCGCCAGCCAGTGATATTGATGCAGAAGATGCAGCAAATTACGAAAGTGGTGGGGCGCTAAAAGAAATATCGAACCCTGAGAACCTTATGTTGTCAGAACAATTGAAACAGGTCGTTTTTAGTACCATCGAGGCGTTGCCTGACGACCTGAAAACAGCAATTACATTGCGTGAAATCGATGGCCTAAGCTATGAAGAGATCGCAGAAGTAATGGACTGCCCGGTAGGAACAGTACGTTCGCGTATTTTTCGCGCCAGGGAAGCAGTGGATAAACGTGTTCGTCCGTTGATGAACCACTAGCGAATGACCTGTTTAATAACGGTGAAATAAATGGCTGAAAAAGAAAACCTATCTGCATTGTTTGATGGTGATACGACAGATCGTCGGCTGATTGATGCCCTCGAAAACGATGTGTCGGCGCAAGAAGCATGGAAGAGCTTCAGCGTCACCCGCGATGTGATGCGTGGCGATGCCCCTCAAAATCTGAATTGGGATATCGCCGGCAGTGTTGCCGCTGCGTTGGAAAATGAGCCGACATACTCAGGTGAAACAGCAGAAAACGTTGTACCTATGCATGTCTCTCAACCCACCCCAGAGGTCGCACGTAGCGGTATGCCATCATGGCTTCAGCAAATGACCCAAGTGGGTATGGCCGCTGCGGTATCGCTGGCTGTGATTGTTGGTGTACAGCAATACAATGGCGGTTCGGTGTCGGATCCCGTATTAGCCGGTGCACAGCCTCCAGTGCTGCAAACCATTCCATTGTCTGGTTCTGCTGAACCTGTCAGTTTGAGTCGTGAACCTTTGCAATCCACGTCTAACGAAGCTCAACTGATGGAACAACGCCGCCGCGTAAACGCGATGTTCCAAGACTATGAACTGCAGCTTCGCTTAAATGCGGATGACATTGCTGACAAAAACGATCTGCTAACCCCGGAAGTGAGCATACAAGATTGATGAAACCCCTCCTGATCGGTGTTGTTGCACTGGTCAGTCTGGTTGCTAATGCCTCGACGGATGAAAGTCCGGCCGAGGCATTGTTGCATCAAATGGGCCAGGCTACCGAGCAACTAAATTACGAACTGTCGTACATCTTGGTTCGAAAAAACAGTATCGAACCGTTGCGCTACCGCCATGCTTTGGTGGAAGGCGAATCTTTTGGGCATATCGCCTACCTAAGCGGTCCACCTCGAGAAGTGATCCGCCGGGGCGACGAAGTCAGCTACTTCGAGCCGGGCGTTGATCCATTTACGATTAAAAGCGCACAAATGGTTGCGCCTTTGCCTTCCATTTTACAAACCGACGTGAACCACCTTGCTACCATGTACGACTTCGTCCCGTTGGGGCGTGCGCGTGAAGCGGGCCTTGCGTGTGATGTTGTGCGTGTGTCACCAAAAGACGGTGCGCGCTATTCCTATGTGCTTTGGATTGACCAAGGTTCGCGCTTGCTAGTCCGCGCTGATTTGTTGGATCGCGATGGCGACCCTATCGAACAGTATCGCGCGTTGTCATTGGTGGTGTCTCCACAACTGAGCGATGCCATGGGCAAGCTTGCTGCATTGGAATTACCGCCAGTGGTGCAAGTGCCTAAGCAGCAAAAAACGGGATTGCGTTGGCAGGTAACCGCGCTTCCGAATGGCTTTGAACCTATCTATAGCAACCGTCACCGCTTGTTGCTGACGGAACGACCTGTCGAAAGTCAGATGTTCAGCGATGGGCTGTTTAGCTTTTCTGTGTACTTAGCCGAAGCGGACAACATGTCGGTACGTGAACAGCTTGTTCGCAAAGGCGGTCGCACACTGCACAGCCATGTGTCGGGCAATGCTGAGATCACCGTGGTCGGCGATATTCCGCCAGCAACGGCAAAGAAAGTGGCAGAATCGGTACGATTCAATCCACCATCAGATGAAACCGCAACGGATGCGATCGCAACCGAGGTGCAGAAACCATGATGACTGCATTGGCTGAAGTAACGGGCAGTGGAGACGGTTATCTCACTGTTCGTTGCCAGCAGAAAACCAGTTGCGGTAGTTGTGCGTCAAAAAGCAGCTGCGGCACGGGGGTGGTGAGCAATGCGTTGCCGGGGAAAGTGCTCGATATTCGCGTGCCTTCCCCAGAACCTGTGCCCGCCGGCACCTTGGTCGAAATTGGTTTGGAAGAACAAACCGTGCTGAAATCTGCCATGCTGGTGTATGTCTTGCCGCTGATGTTTGCGATAGGTGGGGCATTCGTCGGGCAATTTTTATCAGACTTATTGGAAAGTGGTGAAGGGATAATCATTTTATCTTCCCTGCTAGCAGGTGGCCTCGGTATCGGGCTCGCGCGTCGTTTTTCCCGTAAGTTGGAACAAGATACTGAGTCAACGCCATCCTTGATTCGGGTTCTTGGGGCTTCCGTTGCAGGGGCTGCGGTGATAAATGCCGCAACTGAGGATAGCGACTAGCCATTAATTTCGGTAGAATCCCGCCACTTGATCTATTGATCGTCAAATTTTCACTAACGAGTTAGTCACACCATCTATGAAGCACATTCGTAACTTTTCGATTATTGCCCACATTGACCACGGTAAGTCGACACTGTCAGACCGTCTAATCCAGGTTTGCGGTGGTCTATCAGACCGTGAAATGGCAGCGCAGGTTCTGGATTCTATGGATCTAGAACGCGAACGTGGTATCACCATCAAAGCACAGAGTGTGACGCTGAATTACACAGCCAATGATGGGGAAACCTATCAGCTGAACTTCATCGACACCCCAGGACACGTTGACTTCTCTTACGAAGTATCACGTTCACTGGCGGCCTGTGAAGGTGCTTTGCTGGTGGTTGACGCGGGTCAGGGCGTAGAAGCCCAAACACTAGCCAACTGTTACACAGCGATTGAGATGGACCTAGAAGTGGTTCCAATCTTGAACAAAATCGATTTGCCAGCCGCCGATCCTGATCGTGTAGCGGAAGAAATTGAAGACATCGTTGGTATTGATGCAACCGAAGCAACCCGCTGTTCTGCGAAGACAGGCGTTGGCGTTGATTTGGTGCTTGAAGACATCGTTAAAAACATCCCAGCACCAGAAGGTGACCCAGAAGGTCCTCTGCAAGCACTGATCATTGACTCATGGTTTGATAACTATTTGGGTGTTGTTTCTTTGGTTCGCATTAAAAACGGCGTACTGAAGAAAGGCGAAAAGATCAAAGTGATGAGCACGGGCCAAGTATGGGGCGTGGATCGCATTGGTATCTTCTCACCAAAACAAACTGACACCCAAGGTCTTCGTACCGGTGAAGTGGGCTGGGTTGTTTGTGGTATTAAAGACATCCTAGGTGCACCAGTTGGTGATACCTTGACCACAGCGAAACACGGTGCAGAAGCGGCGCTACCAGGCTTTAAGAAAGTGAAGCCTCAGGTTTACGCGGGTCTGTTCCCTGTGTCATCTGACGACTACGAAAACTTCCGTGATGCGTTGGGCAAATTGAGCCTTAACGATGCGTCTCTGTTCTACGAACCAGAGAACTCTGCAGCACTTGGCTTTGGTTTCCGTTGTGGTTTCCTTGGCATGCTGCACATGGAAATCATCCAAGAGCGTCTTGAGCGCGAATACAACCTTGATCTGATCACAACTGCACCGACCGTGGTGTACGAAGTGAAGAAAACCAACGGTGACATTCTGTACGTGGATAGCCCAGCGAAGCTACCACCAACGAATGACGTTGAGGTCATGGGTGAGCCCATTGCACGCTGTCATATCCTTGTGCCGTCTGAATACCTTGGTAACGTGATTACTTTGTGTGTTGAGAAGCGTGGTATGCAGGTAGACATGGTTTACCACGGTAACCAAGTGGCATTGACGTATGACATCCCGATGGCAGAAGTAGTTCTCGACTTCTTCGACCGTCTGAAGTCCACGTCCCGTGGCTATGCATCACTGGATTACAACTTCCAACGTTATGAGCCATCAAACATGGTGCGTGTAGACGTGCTATTGAACGGTGATAACGTGGATGCATTGGCGATCATTACGCATAAAGATCATGCGCAAGGTCGTGGCCGTGATTTGGTTGAGAAGATGAAAGAATTCATTCCTCGCCAACAGTTTGATATCGCGATTCAAGCGGCTATTGGTACGCACATCATTGCGCGTTCAACCGTGAAACAGCTACGTAAGAACGTAACCGCTAAGTGTTACGGTGGTGACGTGAGCCGTAAGAAGAAACTCCTGCAGAAGCAGAAAGAAGGTAAGAAACGCATGAAGCAGATCGGTAACGTCGAACTGCCACAAGAAGCGTTCCTCGCTATTCTGCACGTGGGCAAAGATAAATAACCTGATCTCGTCACACTGAACTCAGGCTCCAACAATAAGAATACCTGACTTGGCGTTATGCCAAGCTCAGGTTGAGTAATAAAAAAGGACTAAAGGTTAGGGGAACACTATGGCAAATACTTTCTCACTGATTCTGGTGCTGGTCACCCTGTTGACTGGGATAATCTGGGCACTGGATAAATTCAGATGGGCTCCGCGTCGCGCAGAAGAAGCGGCGAAAGCGCTCAATCTGGAAAATGGTGAGGCAAGTGAAGAGCAAATCGCTCAAGTTGCTCCTCAGCCTAGCTGGGTAGAAACTGCCGCTTCTGTGTTCCCTGTTATCGGCCTTGTATTGGTATTGCGCTCGTTTATCTACGAGCCATTCCAAATTCCTTCAGGCTCTATGATGCCTACTTTGCTGGTGGGTGACTTCATCTTGGTTGAGAAGTTTGCTTACGGCTTGAAAGATCCGGTTTTCCGTCATCAACTTGTTGAGACGGGGAAACCAGAACGTGGTGATGTAGTGGTATTTAAGTACCCACCGCAGCCGAGTGTTGATTTCATTAAACGTGTTATCGGCTTACCGGGCGACACCGTACGTTACAGCGAAGACAAGCGCCTTTGTGTCCAACAAAAAGGCGAATCTACGTGTGAACTGGTTGTTGTGGATGATGTCCATGAAAGCCCGTTTATGCAGTACGGCGTCAATTTAATTCAAGCCGAAGAACAGCTTGGTAAAGAGCCGCACCAAATTCTTGTTAACCCAAGAGTTAAAAATCAAGTCATGCAGTATTACCCGACACCAGGGCTTGGTGAGTGGGTAGTGCCAGACGGCCAATACTTTGTGATGGGTGATAACCGTGACAACAGTAAAGACAGTCGATTCTGGGGCTTTGTCCCAGAAGCAAATTTGGTGGGTAAAGCAGTAGGTATCTGGACCAGTTTTGAATTTGATGAGCAGGGCGATAGCGTCTTGCCATCATGGGTACCTGTCGGCGTGCGCTTCGAGCGTATCGGCGGCATTGATTAACTTGGAACAACATGACGACACCAACAAATAAATTACAGCGCCGTATCCGCTATGAATTTAGTGATATGGCGCTTCTTAGTCTCGCCCTTACTCACCGCAGCGCAAGTGGTCAACACAACGAGCGCCTAGAGTTTCTGGGGGATTCTATATTGAGTTTCGTCGTTGCTGACGATCTCTACCATCGTTTCCCGAACGTTGATGAAGGTGACATGAGCCGCATGCGAGCGACCTTGGTTCGTGGTAATACTCTGGCCGAGCTAGGCCGTGAGTTTGAACTGGGTGATGTATTGCAATTGGGCCCGGGTGAGTTGAAAAGTGGCGGTTTCCGTCGTGACTCCATCCTTGCTGATGCTGTAGAAGCAATTATCGGCGCCATCTACCTCGACAGCGATTTGGAAACGGTCCGTGGGATTGTTTTGGGTTGGTACAAAGAGCGCTTAGACACCATCATGCCTGGCGCGAACCAAAAAGACCCGAAAACACGGTTGCAAGAATTCTTGCAAGGACGTCGTAAGCCATTGCCTGCCTATAATGTCACTAAGGTACAAGGCGAGGCACACAACCAGCAATTTACGGTTGAATGTGAAGTGGCAGGTCTGGAACGACCTGTGGTAGGTAAAGGCAGTAGTCGTCGCAAGGCTGAGCAAGCGGCTGCAGAACTGGCATTAGAAAAGCTGGACTCATGACAGACACGCACGAAATTCACCACTGTGGCTTTATCGCCATCGTTGGTCGCCCTAACGTCGGTAAATCGACACTTCTGAACCGCTTAGTGGGTCAGAAACTGTCTATTACGTCGCGTAAACCCCAAACCACGCGTCACCGCATCATGGGTGTTGATACGCGCGAGGGTTACCAAGCGGTCTACGTGGACACACCAGGGCTTCACATTGAAGAAAAGCGCACCATCAACCGATTGATGAACCGCGCGGCATCAAGCTCATTGACCGATGTTGAATTGGTACTCTTCCTCGTTGACGGTACACATTGGACCGAAGATGACGAAATGGTGCTGAACAAGCTGAAAAAATCAGAACTACCTGTTGTTCTGCTGATCAACAAAGTCGACAACGTAAAAGAGAAAGCGGACTTGTTCCCACACCTTCAAGCGCTGAGCGAGAAGATGGACTTCGTTGATGTTGTGCCTGTTTCTGCAAAGAGCGGTAAAAACATCGATGTGGTTGAGAAACTGGTTCGTGCGCACTTGCCAGAAGGTGAGTGGTACTTCCCTGAAGATTACGTAACAGACCGTTCTCAGCGCTTTATGGCGTCTGAAATCATTCGTGAAAAGCTGATGCGTTTTACAGGCGATGAACTGCCGTATGCCGTCACCGTTGAAATTGAGCGTTTTGACTATAATCCAGACACAGATGGCTTTGAAATCAATGGCCTGATCTTGGTTGAGCGTAACGGTCAAAAGCGCATGGTGATCGGCAAAGGTGGCGACAAAATCAAAACCATCGGCCGCGAAGCCCGTCTCGACATGGAAGACTTGTTTGAACGCAAAGTCTACCTAGAGCTTTGGGTGAAAGTGAAATCAGGTTGGGCAGACGACGAACGTGCGCTGCGTAGCCTTGGCTACATCGACGATCTTTGATCGTCGAACATTCAGAATAAGAAAGGTGGGATATGGAAGGCTTGCAGCGCTGCTTTGTCCTGCACTCTCGCCCTTATAGCGAAACGAGCCTTATTCTGGATGTTTTTAGCGAAAATCACGGGCGCGTTAGCCTTATGGCAAAAGGCGCTCGTGGTAAACGCTCTCCCCTAAAAGGCGCACTTCAGCCTTTTACCCCGCTTTTAATGAAATGGTCAGGTCGCGGTGAGATGCATACCTTGCGTCACGCTGAAGCCATGGGCCTCGCGATTCCTCTTTCTGGTAACGCCCTCTTTTCAGGTTTCTATCTCAATGAAATCCTTAGCCGCGTTGTTGAACCGGAAACGGCATATCACCAACTTTTCTTTGATTACGTTTCAGCGTTAACAGAGCTCGCACAATTCGCCAATCCTGAACCTGCACTCCGTCGATTTGAGTTAGCCTTGCTGGAATCGCTAGGATATGGCGTCGATTTTCTGCATTGTGCAGGCAGCGGTGAACCAGTTGGGGAAGGAATGACATATATATTCCGTGAGCAAATGGGATTTGTCGCCTCACTCATGAAGAGTCACAATCTGGCCTTTCAAGGCAGCGATTTGATCGCGCTCTCAAGCCGTCAATTCTCGACCGCTGAACAGTTAAAAGCCGCCAAGCGCTTTACACGGCTGGCACTCAAGCCTTATCTTGGCTCAAAGCCTCTCAAGAGCAGAGAGCTATTTTTGTTACGAACAAGGAAATCTACGCAATGAATACCATTTATCTGGGCGTCAATATTGACCACGTGGCAACTGTTCGAAATGCACGCGGTACCAAGTACCCTGATCCCGTACATGCCGCTGAAATTGCAGAGCGTGCGGGTGCTGATGGTATTACTGTTCACCTTCGTGAAGACCGTCGCCACATAAAAGATCGTGACGTTTACTTGCTGAGAGACACACTGCAAACGCGCATGAATCTTGAAATGGCCGTGACTGACGAGATGGTCGCCATCGCGTTGGATGTGAAACCAGCCTATGTTTGCTTGGTGCCAGAAAAGCGTGAAGAACTCACCACTGAAGGTGGCTTGGATGTTGTTGGTCAACTTGAAAAAGTGAAAGCAGCGACCCAAACCCTGACAGATGCGGGCATTAAAGTGTCGCTGTTTATTGATGCTGATCGTGAGCAGATTGATGCGGCGAAAGCCTGTGGCGCGCCTTACATCGAGCTTCATACGGGTCACTACGCCGATGCTGAATCAGATGAAGACATGCAAGCGGAGCTGAAGAAAATTGCAGCCGCAGCGAGCTACGCCGATGACCAAGGCATCAAGGTCAATGCGGGCCATGGTCTTACTTACCACAACGTGACACCCATTGCGGCTATCCCTGAAATCTACGAACTGAACATTGGTCACTCGATTGTGGGTCGCGCCGTGTTTGATGGCCTGTCAAAAGCCGTGGCTGACATGAAAGTGATCATGCAGGATGCGCGTCGCTAATGTCAGTGGTTGGTCTAGGGACAGACATTGTTGAAATCGCGCGATTCGATGACATCATCGCGCGAAATCAAGATGCCTTTGCCAAGCGTGTACTCACGAGTGCTGAACTCGAAAAGTATGGCGCGACGAAATTTCCTGCCCGTTACCTTGCCAAGCGCTTTGCGGTAAAAGAAGCCGCCTCTAAAGCCTTGGGAACGGGCATTGCCTGTGGCGTCACGTTTCACGACTTTGAAGTCTCCAACGATGCCTTGGGCAAACCCATTGTGACCTTCTCTGGCGTTGCCAAGCAAATGGCAGATGAACGTGGCGTGACGAATATTCTGCTGACCATAGCGGATGAAAAACGCTATGCCGTCGCCACCGTCTTACTTGAACAGTAGCCTGTATCACTTCTGATTTTTCTCTGTTTTATCCTGTTTTATTTACCCGAGTGAAACATGATGAACCTAGTGTATTGCTTAGCTAGGTCACCTTCACAAGGAAGAACAGAAGAATGAAGAAAACACTGCTTGCCGCTGCAGTCGCAGCGCTATCCCTCCCGCTCACAGGCTGTTTTGAGCGACCAATGGATCTCACCATTGCACACATCAACGATCACCACTCACACCTTGAAGCTGACGACGGCTTTGACATTACGGTAGGTGGCGAGGAAACACGGGTTGAAGTCGGTGGCTTCCCCCGCGTTGTGACCAAAATTCGTGAAATAGACGAGTCCAAACAAAACGTGCTTAAGCTGCATGCGGGTGATGCGATAACGGGCGATCTCTATTACACGCTGTTTGGTGGCGAAGCCGATGCGGCCATGATGAACCAAGTGTGTTTCGATGCGTTCGCGTTGGGTAACCATGAATTTGATGATGGCGATGCTGGCCTGAAAACCTTCCTCGACCAACTGGCAAGTGGCGACTGTAATACCAAGGTGTTGGCAGCAAACGTTCGCCCTGAAGTCGGTGTTTCGCCATTAACGCCAGAAGGAAAATGGGACTCTTTCCGCCCACTAGCCGTGAAAAAAATCAATGGTCAGGCAGTCGGTATCATCGGTATCGATATTGCCACCAAAACCAAAAATTCATCCAACCCTGATGCAACCACTGAGTTTTTGGATGAAACGAAAGTCGCGCAACGCTTTATCAATAAGCTCAAGAAAAAAGGCGTGAACAAAATTGTGCTGCTGACACATTATCAGTACGGAAACGACCTTGAACTGGCGAAGAATCTGTCAGGTGTTGACGTCATTATTGGTGGTGACTCTCATTCTTTGTTGGGGGATTTCGATGAGGTTGGGTTAAACAGCGTGGGGGATTATCCAACGATGGTGACAAACCTTGATGGTGATCCTGTGTGTGTGGCACAAGCCTGGCAGTACGCCTCTGTCGTGGGAGAACTCGACATCAGCTTTGACCGCAAAGGCGTGGTAGAAACGTGTTCCGGCACGCCGCATTTGCTGCTGGGTGATACGTTTAAACGTCGTAATGATGACGGTGAACGTGTCGAGCTTGAAGGCGCTGATCGTGATGCCGTTTACGCAGATATCGAAGAAACCCCAGAACTGACAATCGTCGATAAAGACGCGGATACGCAAACCCTGTTAGACACCTACACACAGCGCATCGAAGAAGAAACACAAACCGTGATTGCCACTGCGACAACGGATTTATGCCTTGAACGTATTCCAGGCCAAGGGAGCAGTTCACTGTGTGATGTGACTGAGACCGAATCGAATGGATCGGATATCTCCAGCGTGGTGGCGAAGGCTTTTATGGCTCAGAGCCTTGAAGCTGACGTTGCCATCCAAAATGCGGGTGGCGTGCGCATTGATGTTCCAATGGGCGATGTCACGATTGCAACGGCGTATCAGTTGCTGCCATTTGCGAACACGCTTGTGAACCTCAACATGAGCGGTGCGGAAGTGAAGCTGGCGCTGGAGCAAGGTGTGGATTACGCGCTGAACCCAGACGGTTCAAGTGGTGCTTATCCTTACGCTTCTGGCCTGCGTTTCGATGTCGATATCTCGAAAACGTTCGGCGAGCGTGTGACCAATATTGAAATCAATTCTCGCTTAGCGGGAGATTGGACTGCGCTGGATACCACCAGCACTGAAGCCAACATTCAAGTGGTGACGAACAACTTCGTTAGCGCAGGACGTGATGGTTACGTTGTGTTTGGCGATGTGACGGATGACGGGCGTGCGGTGGATACTTACCTCGACTATGCGAAGGCTTTCGTGGATTACGCAGAAGCGGTTGGTACGTTGAGCAAGCTACCTTTGGAAGAGTACAGTACCCAGCGTTTCTACGACGCGGATGGAAACCTGCAATAATCACCGTTGTTCTCAAAGAAAAATGCCCGCGAACTGCGGGCATTTTTATCTTGTTTTCTTGGTGTGCGCTGAACGCTGCTGTTAGTAAACTTAACGTTTACACTTGGAAGCGTTTAAAGATCAGAGAAGTGTTCACGCCACCGAAAGCAAAGTTATTGCTCATGATGTAGTCGCAATCAATGTGACGGCTTTCACCTCGAATGTAATCCAGATCGCCACAGGCGGGGTCGATATTTTCCAGATTCAGTGTCGGGCTAAATCGGCCTTCATTCATCATCTCGATAGCAAGCCACGCTTCAATCGCACCACATGCGCCGAGTGTATGGCCAAAATAGCTTTTCATCGAACTGATGGGCATTTGGTTGCCAAAGACGTTTGACGTTGCTTGAGATTCTGCGATATCGCCTTTTTCAGTTGCTGTACCGTGCGCAGACACATAGCCAATTTGAGAGGGGGTTAAGCCTGCGTTTTGCAGTGCCATTTCCATGCAAATTTGCATGGTTTCCATTTTAGGCTGCGTGACATGAGCCGCATCGCAGTTGCTGGCAAAGCCCACCAATTCCGCCAGAATCGTTGCGCCACGAGCAACCGCATGTTCGTAGTCTTCCAGCACCAAGGTGCCAGCACCTTCGCCAATCACAAGGCCATCACGGTCTTTGTCGTACGGGCGCGGTGATGTTTCAGGGGCGTCGTTTCTCAAGCTTGTCGCGAAAAGGGTATCGAACACGGCTGATTCTGTCGGGCAAAGCTCCTCTGCGCCACCTGCAACCATGGCGGTTTGATAGCCGTGTTTAATGGCTTCAAAGGCATACCCAATGGCTTGGCTGCCTGATGTACATGCGCTGCTGGTTGGAATAACGCGGCCTTTTAGACCAAAGAACAAGCCAACATTAACCGCGGTGGTGTGCGGCATCATTTGCACGTAGGTGGTGGCTGTAATGGCTTTGGTGGTTTTGTCATTCAACATGACACCGAAGGCACCGATAGCGGGTGTACTGCCCGTTGATGAGCCATAAGCGATACCTGTGCGACCGTCGGTGAGGGTGTCGCTACCAATCAGCCCGCTCTTAAGCAAAGCGTTCTCTGTCGCCACGGTGGAAAGTTTTGAGACTCGACCCATACCGCGCAGTTGCTTGCGGTTGTAATGCGAAGGCACTTGAAAGTCGCTGATCGGCGCGGCGAGTTTGGTGTTTAGTCCGTCATACTGTTCGTAATCTGGCATGTAACGTACCGCATTTTTAAGCTCATCGAGCTTGGCGCTAACGTCTTGCCAGTTGTTACCAAACGCAGTGACACCGGACATACCAGTGACAACAACTCTGCGGTTCATATGAGGCCTCCATTTACTGAAATGACTTGTCGCGTGACATAGCCTGCGATGTCAGACATGAGGTAGCTGACAAGGCCCGCGACTTCTTCAGGTTCGCCCATGCGACGCAAAGGCACCTGTGGCAACGCGTGTTCTTTGACATGTTCGTCTATCATGCCGGTGTCAATCAAACCGGGTGCAACGCAGTTGACCGTGACTTTTCGTTTAGCCAGTTCTAAGGCCAGAGCTTTTGTTGCACCGATAATGCCTGCTTTCGCTGCGCTGTAATTGGTTTGACCGCGATTGCCCATCATACCTGAAACAGAGGCCATGGTGACAATGCGTCCCCCTCTGCGGCGTTGAAGCATCGGCATGATGCAAGGGTGCAGCACATTGTAGAAGCTGTCTAAGTTGGTATGAACCACGCCATCCCATTCTTCAGCCGTCATGGCGGGGAATGCGGTATCGGCGGTGACGCCTGCGTTGTTCACGACGCCGTAATAGCCGCCGTGTTCTGCAATGTCCGCCTCTAAGGTTTCGCGGCATTGTTCACGGTCGCTGATATCAAAACTGATGAGTCGACCTTGTCCATTTTCAGCCTGAATGGCGGCAAGTGTTTCTTCTGCGCCCGCTTTATCTCGGCCGTAGTGCACCACCACAGAAAACCCATCTTTCGCGAGTTGCAGCGCAATCGCTTTACCGATGCCTTTGCTGGCACCCGTTACAAGCACATCTCTGTTCATTGGGTATCCCTGTTCATCATCTGTTCGAGTTTTTCTTTTGGCGGTAC
Organism: Enterovibrio baiacu; assembly: GCF_004120195.1. Classification (GTDB taxonomy): domain Bacteria; phylum Pseudomonadota; class Gammaproteobacteria; order Enterobacterales; family Vibrionaceae; genus Enterovibrio; species Enterovibrio baiacui. Next base: position 29,496 of record NZ_SCHN01000018.1, read on the forward strand.
AAATGCGTTGAGCTGCGCGGTGGCGAGTTCAACGCCGTCATGTTCAATTCGGCAAGCAAAAACGGCCATGCCGTTGCTTTCCATCATGTGATCGGCATGAATGTCTAACACCTGTCCCGCAGGAAATGCGCTGGTTTCTGTGTTGTAACGACGACTGCCGAGTAAGAAGCCGACCGGCGGTTCGCCACCTTCATGCCATGCGTGATACCCAGACCACGCTGCAATGGTTTGGGCCATTAATTCAATGCCGACCCAACCTGGAATGGCCTTTATCTCTTGGTCAAAAAAGAGGTTGCTCTCTTTTGAGGTAACGCGGCAGTGAATGTGTTTTTCACCCACATCGATCATGTCGTCGATCAAGATCATGGGTGCTTCGTGAGGAAGCAAATCATTCACGTGAGGTACTGTTTTCATACGTGTCCAAAAATCAGGCTGATATTGTTACCGCCAAACGCAAAGGAGTTGCTCAAAATGGTCGGTTTTTCCAATGTATCGCCGAGTTGCGCCAATCGAATCGGCGCAACATCCGTTGCATGCGCTTGTTGATGTTGTGAAACAGGCAACGGCAGAGCATGCTTCAATACATGCCAGCAAATACTGGCTTCAATGGCACTGGCTGCGCCTAATGTATGTCCCGTCAGCGGCTTTGTCGAACTGACAGGTACGTCTTCACCTAAGGTGCGTAAAATCGCCTTGGATTCCATCGCATCGTTCAATGGTGTAGACGTGCCGTGTGCATTCACATAACCAATGTCACGCGCGGTGAGATGCGCATCGTCCAGTGCTTTTCGCATCGCACGTTCAGCACCATCGCCTTCGGGGTGAGGGGCTGAAATATGGTGTGCATCTGAACTGTCACCCGCTCCAAGCAAAGCAATAGCAGGTTGGTCAGGGGCTAGCGCGGAAGGCTTCTCAAGCGAAAGAAGCATAAAGGCCGCCGCTTCACCGATGTTAATGCCGTTTCGATTTTCACCAAACGGGTTACAAAGTTCAGAGGACACAGAGTCAAGTCCGTGGAAGCCGTTAACCGTTAACGCACACAAACTATCTGCACCGCCCACGATCACCGCATCGGCAAGGCCTGCTTTTAATAACCGTTTCGCCGTCAGGAAAACACGGCCACTCGAAGAGCACGCGGTTGAAACCGTGTAGCGCAACCCCGTTAGGCCAAAATAGTCACTGACGAAGTCTGATAGGTTACCGAGTTCTTGCTGGTGGTAATGGTAAGTTTTTGGGAATTCACCCTGATCAATGTGATGTTTTAACGCGCGCTCACCGTCTGAAATGCCGGAGGTGCTCGAGCCTAATACCACGGCAATGCGATCAGGGCTGAAACGCGCTTTGGCATCATTAACGGCATCAGACAGTTGCAGCAACGCAGAGAGTGCCAGTTGGTTATTGCGTGTCTGCTGATGTGAAGGAAAAGCTTCCAATGACGGTAGTGTGCCCACGGCGCGACCGACGGTCACCATGGTGTCATCGTTCAACCGAAAGCGCTCGCCGGACATACCTGGGCTAATGCCTCGTTTTAAGCTGGAATGAATCTCATCGAGAGTGCTGCCAAGTGCGGAGTGCGCACCGCAGGCATGTATGTAAACGGGAGTCATGAAGTTTACCGCCTTGGTGTTGAAATTAGCGTCCGTTCGGGCTCAGGGTTTTAATCGTAATGCGATAATGTTGTTTTTTGTGTTCATATTGGATGAAGGCTGGCACCGTCCCCAATTTGAAGGGCTCATCATACTGTATTTCAACCACGGTTTCGCCGCTCGTATCACGTAAGATGCGATGCTTATCTTGTTCGATTAGCGCCCAGCCGATGGGCTTGAGATGCGGTGCCCATGCTTCAACTGGCCAGAGTGTAATCATCAAATTCATCAATATTTGTCGGCTGTCTGGCAAAACAATGCCGAGGCCTGCAAGCGCATCTTCTTCGAGTTGACCATTCTCATACGTGGCGGTAATCAGGCGGGTTCCCCATGCCGAAAACCCGACCAGCACCACACGCTCAGGGGTAATTTCTAAATGTACAGGAAGCGTATGTGTCTCGCCTTCCCAATCTGCGTTAATGAGCTGGCTAACACTCACGCTGCCGCCAAATTCTGCCGGGGTGGGTAGGGTGACAGATACCCCTTCGGCCAGTTCAACGCGGTTGTTAGCGTCAGGCGTGCTGAAAAGCGTGGAACAGCCCATAAGGCTCATGGCCAAGGTAATGAGTAGCGCAAATCGTTTGATCATTTGGCGTTAACCTTATCGCTGGTGCGAATCGCGATGGGGGATAGGAGCCAAGCCGCACTGATGCCAACGAGCACCGTAATGCCAAAGCTATGGATCGCCTCTGTGTTGCTAAGAGAAAGGAGTCCGAATGCGAGCAAGGTCGTCAGCGCAGCCAGAGTGTTTGCTACCCACGCGCGGCGACTGTCTTTCTGTTCGGCAAAGAAAAGGGCGTAATCAATGCCTATGCCCATCACGAGGAACAACGCCAGCAAATTAAACAAGTTCATCGGCACGCTGCTCAATGCACCTGCGGCCAAGCCAACGCCTGCCGCCAACACGGGGGCGATAAGGATACGGCACGCGCTTTTCACGCCAAAACGAAGGCTAAGCACGATAAGAATGACGATGCACGACAACCCAATAAGTACGCTGATACGGTGACGATAATCGCCAAACAGACGCGACACCTCCTCCGCTTTGTTCAGCCAAGTGATATGGGGATGATGGGCGATTGATGCCTTTACGTTGGCTGGCGAAGACACATCTTGAAGCAGCACGAGCGCAGCAAACTGATCGTCAATGTCCCCGAGCCAAAGCGGCTGAAACTCGTGACCGCTCGGTGACTGCAAAAAATCACGCAAGGTGAACGGGGTAAACGTTTGCTCAAGAGTCGGTATCTTTGCCAAGCCGAGTTGTTGCGCCAGTTTCTCACCTTGTGAGGCATAAAGCGCTTCAACACGTTGATAATTATCTTTTTGTACAGACAGCGGTGGCACATAGTCCGAGAGGGTTTGGTACCCACGGATGTCTCCAAAGGCCTTGAGCGCATTAAGGGATGGCGTGAGACGGTCGAGTGACGTGAGCACGGCCTGTTCACTGTCGCCTCGCACCAGCAACATAGGTTGGCTGCTTCCAAGGCCGGCAATGTCTTGAATCCGTTGTTCTTGTTGTTTCAACGAGGGAGGCAGTGACTGCAACTGCTGAATGTTGTCATCGTAATCGGCATACCCTAAGCCCAGCGCGCCAATACCGAGTGCAATGCACATGATGCCTCGCTGCCATGAAGCGTTTTGCCAAGGTGCGAGACACCTCGCCGCGGTGTTTTGCCAAGGGAGCGTTCTTTTTTTCGCCGGCTTTGCGGCAAGTAAAGGGTACCAGCACATCACGCTGAGATAAGCACCGATGAGGCCCGCAGCTGAGAAGACGGCAAGTTGTTGAAGGCCGGGGAAAGGCGCGGCAAACATACTCAGGTAGGCAATCAACGTTGAGGCAAGGCCAAAGGTGATTGGAACGGCAACCGCGCGCCAACCTGCTTTGGCGTTCCACTTGTCGCCCATTGCCATTCTTTCGGTTAAGAAATGGAAAGAATAATCAATAGAAACACCGATCAAACTGGCACCAATGACCAGGCTGAACAAGTGAATTTGCCCAAAGACGAGCAAGCTGACGGAAAAGGCGGTGATAACCCCAGAGCCAATGGAAAGCAGCGCAAGGTTAACGGGCAACAAGCTGCGATACACAAACAACACCAAAAGCAAAATGCCCACCATGGAACCGATACCAATGGTGCTGATTTCTGATCGAGCACTCTCTGCGCCAAAGGCCGCGTAAAACACAGCGCCAGTATGCAGAACGTCCACACCGTACTGCGTTTTTAGCTGCGCTTCTGCCTGATATAAATCCGCAAGCTGTTCTTGCATTGGCAAACTGTAGGCACTGCCTGACAGGCTTGCACGCATCAAGGTGTAAGTCTTGCCTTCAAACTGGGTGGTGAGCACATTGTCTTTTAACGTAAAACGGCTGTTTTGCGCACCGAGGTGTAATAAGAAATCGCGGAACAATAAAAAAGGATCGTGCGCGAGCTCTGCCCCGGTGACGCCTGAAAAGGGGTTATAGATGGATTGAATGACATGCGCAGTTTGTGCTGAGGGATTGTCAGCAAGCCTTTGGCGTTGTTCTGTTGTCAGCAGTTGCGCTTTCACAGGCGCAAAGACAGTGCCCCACGCGGTTTGTTCATCGTCAGAAATGTCTGCTTTGACGCTATCAAACAACGGAAGTTGTGTTAGCTGAGAAGCCAGTGCTTTCGTGGCATCAATGGCAATGTTTGGCGAGGCATGTCCGACAAGAATAACAACCTGATCTTCAATGTTCTCCGCGGCTTGTTGAAACGCCTTTTGTGCTAATGGGTCTTGTTGGTTTTTAGGCAGAAGATTGAGGACATCAGTGTCCAACATCGGCAAGTCACTAGGCTGGCGCCAAAGTGCGGTAGCGAAAAGCAAAGCAAGAACAAGCAACCAACCCGTTGCTTTAGTCACCAAATTCACTGTGTTCTTCTTCTGTCAGGTTTGTGGGTTCGAAGGTCACATTGGTAAAGCGAATGTCTGAGTGATCGCCTCTGACTTCGTGCAAGGTAAGTATGTCGATATGCTCTGCGCCTTGAAGCGTGATTTCTTTAAATACCTGAGACAGCGGCGGTTGTTTTGGGGTTAGTACCAATTTCCACTTTTCTGTGGAGCCCGTTAGCTGCAAATCAAACTGTGCTGCCAGTGCGTCTGTATCACCTTGGAACAAAGACAAAAACAAACGGCTGAAATAGAACACCATCGGATTGTCATCCGCATTGACGATATTGTCCGCTTGCCCGGGAATGCGTTGGGTGAGGGTTGTTCCCGTCAGCACCAAGGACAATGGAAAAGGCGTTGTTTGTTGCCATAGCAGACCATGGTGCTGGCTTAACAGGAAGGCACCTTGTGACACCAATGGCATGTCTAACATGGCGAGATGACGCGTTTGGGTAAAGTCGCCACGCGTGATGTCATGAGCCGAAAGGCGTGTTTGTAGGTCAGATAGGGTCAATGCATGTGCGGGAAAGGCACACACAAACAGCAATAACGCAGATAACCAACGGCGGTATTTATTGAGCACTCAGGTACGCCTCGAGTTTTTGGGTAAAAACGGTCGGAGAGACAAAGCACATCTCTTCTGTGTCGATGCTGACGGCCACTTGAATGGTGTGGCCTTTAGTGAGACGTTTTCGCGTAACAGCATCGTAAATCACGTAATCGGTGCGAAGGCGATTTTCCCATTCGGTGAGCTTGGCCGTGACGATGATGGATTGGTCAAACTTGATGGGCTGTACATAGCGAACGGCCGCATCAATGATGGGCCACATATACCCAGACTCTTTCATTGCCATGTAGCCATAATCGAGCTGTTCCATCATGGCGCGACGGGCTTCTTCGAAAAAGCGGAAATAGTTTCCGTGGTAGATCACACCCATAGGATCGGCGTCCTGAAACGCCGTCCTTAGAGTAACCTCAGCCTGTAACGTGGCTTCTGGCATACTAGTAAAGCTCCCATCCTTGATGCTGGATACGATCGATAAAGCGACGTAAATCCTGCTCCAACGGGCGGTCTTCAACCACAAAGTCAAAATCGCTCTGCACGTCTTTCATCATTTGACGAAGTGCAGGGCTCAAGTGATTCATGTTGAGTTCGCCTTTGCGAATACGAATTTCAAGCGCCTGTGTCGCTGCAAGCAAACTTGCAGCGGTGACTTGCTCTGTCAATTCCAACACACGAAGACAATCGCGCGAGGCGATGGTGCCCATGCTGACCTTATCTTGGTTATGACATTCAGTTGAGCGCGAAAAGACACTGGCTGGCATGGTGTTTTTTAGCGCTTCCGCTGTCCATGCTGAAATGCCGATTTGTACCGCTTTAAAGCCATGGTTAATTGGCTTTCTCTCGCCTTCAGCGCCCGTCAGGTTAAACGGCAGTCCATTGTTGAACTTGTAGTCCATCAACTGTGCCATTTGGCGATCAAGCAGATCGGCAATGTTTGCCACGGCGGTTTTCAGTGTGTCCATGGCCATGGCAATGTGGCCACCATAGAAGTGTCCGCCGTGTAAGACGCGCTCGTTGTCACCATCAATGATCGGGTTATCGTTCGCACTGTTGAGTTCGTTTTCGATCATTTGACGCAGCCACGGTAGGGTGTCTTGAAGTACACCGATAACGTGTGGGGCGCAGCGTAGCGAGTAACGATCTTGCAGACGGTCGCTGTTTCGTGGTGGACGATCCGCTTGCAGATCATCACGCAGCCAAGCGGCAATTTGCTGCTGACCTGGGTGAGGTTTCACCGCAAACAAGGCTTCGTCAAAGTGGAAATCGTTGCCTTGCATTGCCAGTGACACCATGGCGGTAATACGCGTTGAAAGTTGGGTCAGGTACTCTGCACGTTTGAATGCAAGACACGCGAGTGCCGTCATGACTGATGTGCCATTCATCATCGCCAAGCCTTCTTTGGGCTTAAGTTTGATGGGCTTAATGCCAAGTTCAGCAAACACGTCTGCCGTTGGGCGAATTTCACCTTTGTAAATCACTTCACGCTCGCCGATAAGGGTCGCGGCAACATAAGAAAGTGGCGTTAGATCGCCACTTGCGCCCACAGAACCTTCTTGTGGAATGCGCGGGGAGATGTCGTGATTGATCAATGTAGTGAGTTGGTTGAGCAATTCCATGCTCACGCCAGATACGCCTTGGGTTAAGGAGTTAAGGCGCGTCGCCAATACCGCTCGGCTTTGAACATGGTCTAGGTTTTGCCCTAGTCCGCAACCGTGGAAACGGGTGAGGTGAAGGGGTAGTTCATCAACAAGAGAAGGCGGAATCGCCACGGTACAAGAATCCCCGTACCCCGTGGTGACGCCATAAATCACGCCTTCTTCTTTCAACAAACGCTCCAAGAATTTGGTGCCGCGGTCAATGCGCGCGCTGAATTCAGGAGAGCTGTTCAATGCAGCTTGTTGTCCATTCGCGATGGCGACAACAGACTCGATGGTGAGCTGATCATCCCCAAACACAATAGGGTTGTCAGAAATCTTATTCATTATTTTTACCCGCTAACTGCCAGAAATTGAAAAAGTTATACCATTGGAGTGGTGCTAAAAGGGTGTAGTGCTCCAAACGCGAAGCGTATTGTTGTACTACGTCTTGAAGTGCTTCTTCTCGCTTTCCGCGAGGCAGTACAATCGGGTCATGAAAAGGTTCGAAGTAGACGTTGAAGTGCGGACCGCTTTCGCTTTGGGCTCTGAGGCCGAAGAGAAGAAATACGGGGGCTTTCAATACCGACGCGAGCACAAATGGACCTTGTGGAAATGGCGCAGGTTGACCAAGAAAATCGGCCATCACAACGCGCCCTTCACGGGTCACTGATGTCCGGTCTCCAACAATGACGATCCATTCCCCTTGATCGATTTTTTGTTGCAACATGATCGCGGTGTCAGGGCCAAGGTTGGTTACTTGAATCAGGTTCACGGCGGAGTCTGGGTTAACAGCTTCCATTACCGAGTTAAATTGAACTGCATGTTCAGTAAACACCAAGGCGTTTATTTTCACACCAGTGTGTCGGCGGCTCAACGCTCTACACAGTTCAATATTTCCCAGATGCGAGCCTAATAACACTGCGCCTTTGCCTTGCGACACAGAGTCATGAAAATGTTCCGCGCCACTTATAGTTAAATTGCTCTCGTCGAAGTCACCTTGCCATGCCGCGAGTTTGTCGAGCATGGTTTCCCCGAAGGATAACAAGTGCTTATACGACGTCATCGTTTCAGGAAATGTGATGTTTTGCTCAGCACAGTAGGCATTCAATCGCGCTAAATATTGCTCAGATGCACGCTTTGCGGATTTGCCTGTTAGCCAGTAATACGCCATGACGACGCGCAGCAGCAGGCTGAAAAAACCACGCCCTAACAAGCGGTAAGATCCTAAGAGGATTTTAATGCCAAGAATGGTGCCACGCTCTTTTTGCGTTGACCAATGTTTGGCTTTTCGGCGTTTTCTGCTGAGCAAATGCGGGATTTTAGGAAACATCGAGAAGAACAATTTGCTGTGCATTTTGCTGATGCGCACGTTGTCTTTCAACGCATCAAAGTGCGAGATACCGTTTTCTGGGTAAATCACCCGAGTATCGACAAACAAGATGTCCGTGTCGTTCCAGTAAAGGCGCACCATGATTTCAATGTCAAAGTCCATGCGCGTGCCAATGGCTGCACCGTCGATGACCGCCAGTGTTTGGGCCAATGGATAGGCGCGAAAACCGCACATGGTGTCTTTTACGGACGTGGAGAGGGTTTCTAACATCACCCAGAAATGCGTGATATAGCGGCCATAGCGGCGAGAGGCTGGAATGGACGCATCATAAATGGGTTTTCCGGACACCAAAGCGCTCGGGTTGTCTTTCGAGGTTTGGATGAGCGCTGGCAATGCCTGTGTGTCATGCTGACCATCGGCATCGATTTGAATCGCATGGGAGTAACCCAGTCTTTGCGCTTCTTTTAGCCCAGCGATGACTGCACCGCCTTTGCCTTGGTTCTCTTTCAATGTCAGCAAAGTGACGTTCGGTGAAAGGGCGGCATAGGCAAGGGCAGATTTGGTATCAGCATTGCTACCGTCGTCTACCAGCAACACGTCAAAACCAAAGGGCATCAACTGCTGAACAACACCATGTACCGTGTTGCCATGGTTGTAGCAAGGGATCAGAAAACAGGGTCGATAACTACTCATACAACGTTAATTACTCACTGTGCCTGACGAAGGGTTACACGGCCTGATGAGTGCGCAGTGGTGCCTGATTGGTAGCTGAAATGCAGTTTCTCTTTGTCTGGATGCCATGTAAGCGTTAGGTCTACTGTGGCATCAGGCAAAATTGGATCTTGGAATTTGATCACTTCCATGCCGCCGAAGGTGCCATCAATGCCAAGGGTATCGCGCGCGTAACGCACCGCCAGATCAATTTGGGTCACGCCAGGGAGAAGTGCGAACACAGGAAAGTGGCCTTTAAAGTCTTCAAGGCTTGCGTCCACTTTTAAGGTCAATGTGGCGGTGTGTTCACCCAATGTTGTATTGAGTAAAGTGGGTTTTCTTTGCATGGTTTACCTGTTACTCGTTCGTCGACGATGCGGGTGAAAATAAAGACTCAATCACCTGTTGCTGTCGTTTTCCCTGACTGTTTTGCGGTATTGCATCAACAAATCGGAATTGGCGAGGAATCGCAATCGGCTCTAACCAATCTCGAAGTTGTTGTCTCAGCGCGAGCTGGAATTTTCCTTTCCCAACGTCGGCAACCTTCTGTTGTCCTTCGGGGGATAATACCACGACTGCGGCGACAACTTGACGTTCATCAAGTGACAAAACCAAAGAAGCGGCATCTGAAATCCACGCATTTTCGCAAAGTCGTTGTTCTATCTCAGATAATGAGACGCGCTTTTCTTCCAATTTTATGACGCGATCTGCGCGGCCTTTTAGCACGAACTGGGTGTCGTTGATGAGGTCGCAAAGATCCGCGGTTTGGTACCACGTATTGGCATCAATGTAGGGAGAGAGCAAGCGCAAGCAGCCGTGTTCATCCAGTTCGGCGCGAATGTCATCAAACAAGTGCCACGGCTGAGTGGAAAGGGTTTGTTGTCTATAGCCAATACCGCCGGTTTCTGTGCTGCCATAGACCTCGACAGGGCGTTGACCGAGTAACTGCTCACTGTGCGTTGAAGCATCAAAAGGAAGCGGGCCGCCGGACGAAAATACCGCGCGGTATTCGTTGTGTTTGCATTGGCCTTCTAAGCGTTTTAGCAACGCCGGGCTACTTATCAGCGTGGCATCGGACTGCGCTGCGGCGGTGACTTGTTCAGGGTAAATCAAATCACTGCATGAGAAGGCACGGCCTGCACTTAATGGCCAAAGCACGCGGAACAACAAGCCATAAATATGCTGGTGGGACACCGTGCTTTGAACACGGGTGTTTGACACGGTATCTCCCCATTGAAATTCTAGTTGGTTTAGCTCTGCTTGAAGTTGACTGAGCTGTTTCACGATGGCTTTCGGCGTCGAACTTGACCCTGACGTAAACAAGGTCAGCGTGACGGCATCAAAAGGGGCAGGGCGTGAAAGATTGGCTTGCGCGTTTAGCTCTGTGCACGGAAGAGACACAGCAGGCGTGTTTGCAAGCAATTGAATGCGCGCATCATGCACAATGGCATCGAAATGCGGGCGCAGTTCATTGAGCGCACCAGGCTGGAGATTGCCAGGAAGCACAATGTCTTTTCTTGCGTGACATAGCGCGAGGAAGGCGGTCGCAAACAGGTAGCTATCATCGAATGCTAACGCCCATCGTTTTTCTTCTTTGGCGTCGAAATACGCCGTAAGTGACGACACGTCATGTTGAAACTGTGCCCACGTTGCTGTGTGATTGTCACTGAACGCAACAGGGTGATCATGCGGACGTTCACACGCCAGCAAATGTGCAAGAGGAATGAGAGACATTAGGACGTCTTAACCCTTTTTCTGACCACAAACTCAATGCCGAACAAAACGCCCGCCGCAACATAGCTTAATAAGCCGTTGTAGAGTGTCCAAGATGTCAGGGGCATAAAACAGGTTGCTAAAGCAATGCTGCCATTCACCAGAAAAAACACACACCAGACTTTGGTGACGTTACGGGTATAACGCACACCGGAAGGTGGGAGGTCGGGATCTTGCAACCGTGCGAGTCGTTCAATCATGGATTGAGATTGAGTCAGACTATAGGCAAACGCTGTCAGCATGACGCTATTGACGGCAACCGGGTAAAACAGCAGCCAATCGTGTTGTCGAAACAGATAACCGAGAGACACGAGCACAATACCGATTGCGCCAGTGACGACAGCGAGGTGTTTCAATGGTCCACGATTGGCTAAATGACCAGAAGCGATGCGAAACCCAAAAAGGATGACGAGCACAAGTGCGAGGGGAGCGATCCCAAAGTTTGAGAGTCCTGCGTATACCGCTAGCGGATAGGCGAGCAACAGCAAGCCCGCTAAAACGGTAAGTAGCCTCATTGGGCTTCAGAAAGCAGATTAACTACGGAATCAACAACGTCTTGTACTGTGCGTACTGATTTAAACTCTTCAGGTTTGATTTTTTTACCTGTGAGGTTTTGCAGATGAACAACCAAATCAACCGCATCAATACTGTCTAAATCAAGTTCTTGGTACAGGTGGGTTTCCAGCGTGATGTCCGCGGGATCGAGCTCAAACAGCTCAACAAGAGCGTCACGTACCTGTTCAAATACTTGGGTTTTGCTTACTTCTGTCATTATTTACTTACGCTTTGTTGGCAGAGATGAACGTAGCCAAGTTAGCGACAGAAGCAAAATGCTCGCGGGTGTTGCTGTCATCAGCATCCAGTACCACGTTGTACGCTTTTTTAATGGCTAGCCCAAGCTCTAGGGCATCAATGGAATCAAGCCCAAGTCCTTCTCCGAAAAGAGGGGCATCGGTTTCAATATCGTCAATAGTCAGATCTTCCAGGTTCAATGCCTCGATGATCAACGTTTTTAGCTCGTTATGTAGTGTATTCACCATAGCCTTCTTATGTTGAGTGTTGATGTTTGGAATTGTCAGTGTTTGGAAATAGTGCCGATGCCAGCGTTTTATTCAGCCGACGAGCAAGTGTCGCTTCCGCTACATCACAATCTGTGAATTCACTCGCGACTATCTTACCTTTCACCTCCACATGAAAAAAGGGTCTCGTGTCTGGAACTTGATACCATTTCTTTTCTTTAGTGAGAAAACTGGGTGTGACGGTGATATGAACGATGCGGATGTCCGTTTGTGTTCTTACGGCAATCTGTGAGGCACCGCGTTGCAACACAGACCGTTCATTGGGTGTGGTGCGCGTGCCTTCAGGAAAAATGAGCAACACGTTGCCGTCGCTAAGGCGTTCACTGCAACGTGAGAAAAGATCGTCAGGGCTGTTATTAGGGATGTAGCCTGCTGCCTTGACGATACCCTTCATAAAAGGGTTATGCCATATGGCTGATTTCACTAAGCAATCGCATTGTGGTAGCTGCGATGCGATAAGTACGTAATCGATCAGGCTTGGGTGGTTGGCGAGGATCAGGCAATTTCTGTCTTCCTTCAGCTTTTCAGCACCCGTAATGCGAAAATTGATCGCACCTGTGTATTTCATGATCAAACAGAACAGCAAAAACGTTTTTTGAATGATCCGTTGTACGCGCTTCTCCCTGTCTTGATGATCCTTTGCAGTAAAGGTCATCAAAGGAAAAACGAGGAAGGTCAGCAGCAATGCACCCAGCCCAAAAAGGCTGAAGCAAAAACCGGTAGCAATAACACGCCATCCTTTGCTGACGGCTGTGATCATTTTTCTACCTGCTTGATGTGCCAGCGCCAAGATTGGCGAGTGCTTTCAATGTCAAAACGGGTGTTGCTCTGAAGCCAGTGCGCATAGAAGGCAAGCCCTTGTGGCAAGGCTTTTTCTTGGGTATCACCACCGTTAACGCCGTTCATTGGATGTCGCTCGATACGGATCTCATCCCCTTTTGTGAGTAACAAACCCAACGCATAGGGTTGGAATGCTTGCTGTTCAAACGCATCGTAAGGTTCAGGGATAGGCGCATCGAAATCGATCACGAGAACGCGGTGTTCAGGGTGTTCGCTGAGATAAATCGCCGCCTCCGTCAGGGCGCAGTGAAAGGTGTCTTCACCCGCCGCCAATGAGGTTGCGGGCACGGGCGTTTTGGTGGCGATAGTGAACAAGCCTGCAGCGGTATTGTGCACCGATTGTGAGAACGCGGTAGGAGAAGCAGGTTCTCCCATCTGTATGTCTCTCAACAGGGTGACGGTGCGTTGCAGCTCACCATGACGGCTCGAAAACACAACGAAATCGATGTGCTCATCGCGAGAAAGCTCAGTGGCAACTTGCACCGCTAACTTGCTGATTGGACTCATTCTACGCTTCATCATGGCGGGAATGGCGTCTGCTCTTGGTGCAGGCGCGTCCTCTGGCCAAGCGTGATTTTGCTGACACCAACTCTCCCATGCCTCAGTGTTTTCAAGGCCTGGTGACAGTGCATTTAGTCGTTGCAGATTGAATTGAATACTACTCATGGGAGGTGCTATAACGTCGTTGATTATGTCATTGATCAATATTCTTACACGTCGATCAATGTTGTAATGCATGATCATATCGTAATCTTCGGTATAGGTAATCAGCCCGCCTGTGAAATAACAAGGAGTGTGTCGTGAAAATTAAAAAATATCTGGTTTTGCTTACTTTGTCTGTCTTGTTAGTTGGTTGTGGTCGCGTGCAGCCGATCCGAAATGTTGAAAACGCGCCTATTGCGTACAACCTGCCAGCTGCAAGCGTGAAGCAAGTCATTATTGAGTCTGGGTCAAACCGTGGATGGGTGATGACTGAGATTGAGCCTGGTGTTATTCGTGGCGAACTGTTTGTGCGTTCACACAGTGCCGTCATTGATGTGAAGTACAGCGATAAAGTGTATTCCATTCATTATGTCGACTCTGACAATTTAAAATACAGCGATGGAAAGATTCACCGTAATTACAATCGCTGGATCAACAACCTAGATGTAGATATTCGTAAAAAGCTTTCAATGTTGTCTGCATCTCAAAAGTAACTGATGTTAAGTAGTAGGTTTTAATTTGAATTCTTTTGATGTGGATACCATTAGCGCATTTGATGCTAAGACCGAGGCGCAAAAGCTAGCTTTTGCGCCGATTGTTTTTCATACCGCCAGAACGTTACGTGATCTTGGTATTTTGAAAGCGCTCGATGATGCTGGCGCTGAAGGCTTGGATGCCGTGCACCTTTCTGAGGTGACAGGTGTGTCTGAATACGGCGTGAAAGTGCTGCTCGATATGGCCTTGTGTGCAAAGTTGGTGACGTGGCATGAGCCTCAATATCGCATCGCTAAGATTGGCCACTTTGTGCTGCATGATGGCATGACGCGCGCCAACATGGATTTCACCGCAGACGTGTGTTACGCCGCGATGGCGCATCTCACTGACGCCATCAAAGAAGGTAAGCCTGCGGGATTGAAAGAGCTGGGTGAGTGGAGCACGATTTACGAAGGCTTATCTGAATTGCCTGAAAAGGCCAAAGAAAGCTGGTTCCAGTTTGATCATTTCTACTCTGATCGCTCGTTCCCATTGCTACTTAAAAAAGTGTTCGCGCGCTCACCGAAAAAGATTTTCGATATCGGCGGTAACACGGGCAAATGGGCAATGCAGTGTTGTCACCATGATGACAACGTTGACGTCACCATCATTGATTTGCCGAAGCAAATCGATATGGCGCTAGAAAACGCCAAACAGCAAGGGTTTGAAGGCCGAATTCATGGTCATCCATTTGATGCGTTGAACGCGTCTTTGGCACTGCCGCAGGGCGCAGACGTGTGGTGGATGAGCCAGTTCCTTGATTGCTTTTCACCGATGGAAATTCTCAGTATTCTCCGTCGCGTTAGGCAAGCGATGGCGCCGGACGCAGTGGTGTATATTCTTGAGCTGTTTTGGGATGCGCAAAAATATGAAGCGGCGTCGTACAGTTTGAATGCGACCTCGCTATATTTTACGTGTCTGGCGAACGGCAACAGCCGTTTTTATCGCTGCAATGAATTCCTTCAAATTGTGGAGGAAGCGGGGTTTGACGTGGTGGAGCAAACGGACAATATCGGTTTGGGTCACACCCTATTAGAATTAAAAGCACGCTAAAAAGGTGTGTCGGCAAGCCGTGTTTAACGGCTTGCGCGTTGGTGTTATTGAGCATGGTTTTTATTAAGGAGAGATGTCGTTGAGCCGTGAATCCACAGAGGTGGTCATTATTGGTGCGGGGCCTTCTGGTTCTATCGCCGCTGCGTTATTGCACCAACAAGGCGTGAAGGTGCTGGTGTTAGAAAAAGCGACCTTTCCTCGATTCTCTATTGGGGAGAGCCTTCTCCCTGCCTGTATGGAATCGCTTAAAGCGGCCAACATGCTCGATGCGGTGAATAGCGCCGGTTTCCAATTTAAAAATGGGGCGGCGTTTAACTGGCAAGGACAGTACACCGCCTTTGATTTCACCGACAAATTTTCGCTCGGCGAGGGCACGACGTACCAAGTGCAACGTGCGCAGTTTGATAAAGTGCTTGCTGACGAAGCGGAGCGCCAAGGCGTGGAAATTCGTTACCAGCACGAGATTCTCTCCGTTGACCTGTCTTCGGATTCTCCGGTTCTATGCGTTAAAGACGAGCACGGGTTGGAATATCACGTTGAAGCCAAGTTTATCCTTGATGCGAGTGGTTTTGGGCGTGTGCTGCCACGATTGCTCGATTTGGAATCGCCGTCTTGCTTGCCGCCACGCAAAGCCATCTTTACTCACATCATCGACAACATTGAAGATGATGAATACGACCGCGATAAAATCCTTATTTCAGTCCATCCGACATCAAAAGATGTGTGGTATTGGTTGATCCCGTTCAGCAACGGTTCCTGTTCGTTCGGCGTTGTGGGTGAGCCTGAGTTCTTTGACCGTTATCCTGATAATCACTTAGAAGCGTTGGCTGAACTTGCTTCTGAAGAGCCGCGTTTAAGCGCGTTGCTGAGCAAGGCTGATTATCCGAACCCGTCTGGCACCATTGGTGGCTACTCCGCGAATGTGTCTACCTTGGCGACAAAGCAGTTTGCATTGCTTGGCAATGCGGGTGAGTTCCTTGATCCTGTATTCTCCTCAGGTGTAACCATCGCCATGAAATCTGCTGAACTGTCTGTTGCGACGCTTTTGCGCCAATTAAACGGTGAGTCAGTGGATTGGCAGTCAGAATACGCAGAACCCTTGCTGAAAGGTGTTGATACTTTCCGCTGCTACGTCGAAGGTTGGTACAAAGGCACGCTGCAAGATGTGATTTTCTACCCGTCGCCTGATCCGAAAATTAAACAAATGATCTGCTCGATATTGGCAGGGTACGCATGGGACACCGATAACCCTTACGTGAAAAATCCTGAGCGACGATTGAGTGCACTTGCCGAGATATGTGCGGCAGAGTGAGAAGTACAAAACAAAAAGCCACTGTTTCCAGTGGCTTTTTTAATGGGCGTTGTTCTGACGTTAATCGCTAAGATTGATAGCCTTAGCTGTTTTCTAAATAAGGCTCAGCTTGTTGGCGAATGTTGTCCAGCTCATCCATCAGCTCAAGCAGTTCAGGCTCCACATCTTCGATGGAAGCATTGGCTTTGAGCGCGCTTTCTAAATCAAAACAAAGCTTTTTCAACTTAGGCACACCGCTGTATGCACAGCTGCCGTGAAGCTTGTGGATCACCGGCAGTAAATCAATCACTTCGCCGTTCAAACTGCGCTGAACAATGTCTTCCACCGCAGAGAATGAACGCACCAACATGTGCAGCATTTCCTTGGCTAAGGCTTCTTTACCCGCCGCTTGTTTCATGGCGAGAGACCAATCGACGCTCAGCGACATGTTGCCATTGTTCGACGCTATCAGCGGCGTGGTGGGCTGAAACGCGTCGGCGTGTGTGTGCGTCCATTGGTGCAGCACTTGCTCAAGAATGTGCTCTTCAATCGGCTTGGTGAGGTAGTCATCCATGCCTTCAGAAATTAATCGCTCACGTTCGCCCGACATTGCATGCGCTGTCACAGCCACTATCGGGGTGTATTGATTGAGCGGTGTTTTACGAATTTCCTGACTTGCTGTCACACCATCCATTTCTGGCATTTGAATGTCCATCAAGATCAAATCGAAGTGGCGCTCTTTGGCTTTTTCTAACGCCGTCGTGCCGTCCGATGCGGTAACGACATGGGCAACGCGTTCCTTGAGCAAGGCTGTGATCAACTTGAGGTTGGCAGGGTTATCATCCACGGCCATCACAGTCACGGGCGTTTTGCTCAAATGCACTTCGGTGACAGGTGGCAGCAGTTTGAGTTCTTGAACGGGCCCTTGGAGCTGCTCTATTAACTTGCGTACCGACAGCGGTTTCGCCAAACAGGCGGCGACACCTGATTGCAGAAGCTGCTCTGATAGCGCCAGTTCTGTCGTTGGCAAACAGAAAATCACTTTCTCTGCCACGTCGTCAGCGTTGCTTGCCCAATCGAGCAACTGTTCCGGCTCGGGCACATCGTTAGCGTCAATGCAGTAAAGCGCGAAGGTGGTACGCTCGAAGGTGTCAGGTCGTTTCGGATAGCTATGCACGACCAGACCAAGCTGGGTCAATCGTTCACTCAACACATGTCGGCTTTCGCCGTCCGGTTCAATCAACAGCAGCGATTTGCCTTGAAGGGCGGTGCTATCAATTGGCTGAATCAATGGCAGATCGGTATGCATCAGCGACAGCGTAAACCAGAAGGTTGAGCCCTGATGCAATCGGCTATTGAAGCCGATGTCGCCACCCATTTGCTGTACTAGCTTCTGCGTGATGACAAGGCCAAGGCCTGTGCCGCCATAGCGGCGGCTGATGCTGGTATCAGCCTGACGAAATGCTTGGAATAACTGAGCTTGTTGGCGTTCAGAAATGCCGATGCCGGTGTCGCGGATAACAAACTGAAGCTCAAGGTTTTCGTCACGGTTCTGTTTCAACTCCACGCTGACATTGATGTGGCCGCGTTCGGTGAATTTGGTGGCGTTACCGATAAGGTTCGTCAGCACTTGCTGGATGCGCAGTGGATCACCAATCACACCTGGAGGGATGCGTGGGTCAATGCGAAGGTTCAGTTCCAAGCCTTTCTCATGAGCCATTGGCGCGAGAAGGCGCATCACTTCATCGAGTGAGTCTTCAAAATCGAACGGAATGTTTTCCAGCAGCAATTTGCCTGCTTCGAGCTTAGAAAAGTCGAGGATGTCATTGATGATGGTCAGCAAGTTATTCGCCGATTTCTCAATGGTTAGTAGGTAATCTTGCTGACTGCTGCTGAGTTGGGTTTTCAACATTTGGCGCGTAAAGCCGATGACCCCATTGAGCGGCGTACGAAGTTCATGGGACATGTTCGCCAAAAATTCCGACTTCACTCGCGCGGCTTCCTGCGCATTTTTCTTCGCAATATCGAGCTCGACGTTTTGAATCTCGAGCTGTTCGAGCGTCTCACGAAGATCGGATGTTGCTTGATCGATGCTTTGCTGCATTTCCAAATGGTATTCAGACAAGGAGATCGCCATGGCGTTGATACCGTTCTTCAAGGTATCCAGCTCACCCAATAATTTGCCTTCAATCCGAACATCGAGATGCCCACGACGGATGCGGTCGATCATATTTACCATTTGGGTGATGGGATGAGTGACATCCATCAGCAAGCGATAAGCGAAGAAGCTCGAAAGGATGATGCCGAGCAGTAGCACGACACAGACTGAAATGACTTCTTGGTATTGTTGCAATCGCACGGTGGAGAGATCCATCTCCATGGCGATGTAACCAATGGGTTGCTCGTTATCAAGATTGGTATTGAAGCGCCCTATGGCGCGGATTGGGGCGCGAAGTAACAGGCTATCTTGAAGGCGAACCACTTGAAGTTGGTTTGGGATCGGTAAGTCTCGCGGCACGGCGAGAGAATCAAGGTTTCGGTGATAATTCGACGTCACGAAGAGATCATTTTGCCCTGAAAACACCGCAATACTGCGCACGTATTTGCTGTGTTGCTTGTGGGTGTGGCCAATTAACCGGCGCACGTTTTCGCGGCTCTCATTGGCAAGGCCGATTTCACTGGCGATGGCCAAAGGCTCAATAATGGCCTGACCGGTGACGCTGAGTTGATTCTCAAGTTCTTGGTAGCGATTTGAAATGAAAATCGCACTTAGCAACACACCGACAATCAGGGTCGGTGCAATCGTGAGGGTTATTACTCTGGCGCGAAGTCCGTATTTGGTCATGCTGCTTGTTCTGTGGGAGAATTGACGTCATTTTTAGACGTACCTGAGTTATATTCTAACCCCTTGGTAGAAGTCTATGCCAAAGCTGTCGGCGATAATTCAGCAGGTTATCACAACTGTCTGGTCGCCAATACACGAATCACTGCTGTCAGCCTCATACCTTTTGGGCTGATTTGACGAAGTTGGAACACATACATGGCGCGTTTTTTTAAGCCAGAGAAGAAAAAATCTCTCGATACCAAACACAAATCACTCAAGGTAGAGCGTCTCGATCACCAAGGCGATGGCGTTGCCTTCGAAGGCAAGAAGCCGGTCTTTATCGCGGGTGCATTACCGGGAGAAGAGGTGTTGGCGCAATTGACCGAAGACAAACGTCAATTTGCCCGTGCCAAGCTGATTAAAGTGGTATCGCCGAGCGCAAAACGTGTCGCCCCTTTCTGCAAACTGTATCGCCAGTGCGGTGGTTGCAACCTGCAACACCTTGACCACGATGCACAGATTGCGGCCAAGCAAGATACCTTGTCGCAACTGATGAAGAAGTTCGCTTCGGCAGAATTGGTGCAAGATGCCCCAGTCATCTCCCGTGGTGAAGGCTATCGCCGTCGTGCGCGTTTAAGCGTAAAAGTCAGCAAATCTGGCGAGCTTGAAATGGGCTTTCGTCAGCGTAGCGCAAAAGACATTGTGACGGTTAAGCACTGCCCTGTGTTGGACGCAAAATTAGATGCGCTGCTTCCGCCGCTGTATGACGTCATCAACGCATTGCGTGGCCGCCGCATTATCGGTCACATTGAGCTGGTGGATGCAAACGTGGAGCGCGTTCTTTTAGTGCGTGCGGTGAAGCATTTGCACGACGAAGACGTATCTCGCCTTCAATCCTTCGCAGATGAACATGCGCTGACCTTCTACCTTCAGCAAGGTGATGACGAAACCCAGCGTTTGCGCGGTGAAATGCCTGCATACGGCTTGGACGATCTGACGCTGTCGTTTGAACCTCAAGACTTCATTCAAGTGAACGCGAACATCAATGAGCAGATGATTGCGCAATCACTAGAATGGTTGGCGCTTGAGCCCACAGACAAGGTTCTGGATTTGTTCTGCGGCCTTGGCAACTTCAGTTTGCCGATGGCGAAACACGCGGCTTCTGTTGTGGGTATTGAAGGCGTGGATGCCATGGTGCAACGCGCGAGTGACAACGCACAGCGCAATGCGCTGACAAATGCTGAGTTCTATCACGCCAACCTTGAGCTAGATGCCAAGGACACCGCGTGGGGTAAGCAGCGTTACAGCAAAATTTTACTCGATCCAGCACGTGCTGGCGCTTTAGGGGTTATGCCATATGTGGCACAATCACGCGCTGAGCGAGTGGTCTATGTGTCTTGCAATCCAGCGACGCTGGCAAGAGACAGCCAAGTGTTGCTCGAAAATGGATATAAGTTGGCTAGGTTGGGCATGTTGGACATGTTCCCACACACCGGGCATTTAGAGTCGATGGCGTTATTCGTCAAAGCCTAAACCGCTCGACACCGGCAACCATGAAGGTTGCCGGTTAAAGGATAAGAAAAAACAGGATAGTGAAATGGTCGCAATTCGTGGCGCGCACCTTAATGACAATAAAGAATTTGTTCTTGAAAGCTGGGTAAAAAGCCTAGCGCAAGACTCCGCGGTCTCTCAGGCTCTGACCGATACCTATCATTACTGCCAAACCCTTGGCGATGAAGACACGCTTGCACTGCCGTTGTGGTGTGGACGCGAGATGATAGAGATCCTCGTGACACTGAGTATGGACAAGGAAACGTTGGTATCTGCATTGCTCTTTCCCGTTGTGGAAGAAGGACTGCTGGATAGCGCAACGTTGGCAGAGCACTATGGCGCAACCATTGCCAAGATGGTTGAAGGCGTGCAAGAAATGGCGGCAATCCGTCATTTGAACGCGACAACAGAAGAAGCCGCCACATCCGCACAGGTCGATAATGTTCGACGCATGTTGCTGTCGATGGTGGATGATTTTCGTTGCGTGGTGATAAAGCTGGCTGAACGTATCAGCTACCTTCGCCAAGTGAAAAATGAACCGGATGAGGTTCGACAAGCCGTTGCGAAAGAGTGTGCGAACATTTACGCACCGCTGGCAAACCGCTTGGGTATTGGTCAGCTAAAGTGGGAAATCGAAGATTACGCGTTCCGCTACCAGCACTCGGCAACCTACAAGCAAATCGCCAAGCAACTGGCTGAACGCCGTATTGACCGCGAAGAATACATTGATACCTTCGTGACGGACTTGCAGCAAGCGATGGGTGCATCAAACATCAATGCGCAAGTGTATGGCCGACCAAAACACATCTATAGCATCTGGCGTAAAATGCAGAAGAAGAGTCTCGACTTCGATGAACTCTTCGACGTGCGCGCCGTGCGCATCATTGCAGACCAACTGCAAGATTGTTACGCCGCGCTAGGTGCGGTGCACACCAAATATCGCCACCTTCCCAAAGAGTTCGACGATTACGTCGCGAACCCGAAACCCAACGGTTATCAATCGATTCACACCGTGGTACTCGGGCCGGAAGGAAAAACCGTAGAAATCCAAATCCGCACCAAGCAAATGCATGATGATGCGGAGTTAGGTGTTGCGGCGCACTGGAAGTACAAAGAAGGCGCATCGGCGGGCGGCCGCAGTGGTTACGACGAGAAAATCACTTGGCTGCGTAAACTGCTTGATTGGCAAGAAGAGATGTCTGACTCCGGCGAGATGCTGGATGAGCTTCGAAGCCAAGTCTTCGATGATCGCGTTTACGCCTTTACACCTCGTGGTGATGTGGTTGATTTGCCGATTGGCGCAACCCCGCTCGACTTTGCTTACCACATTCACTCTGAAGTGGGGCACCGCTGCATAGGGACCAAAGTGGAAGGGCGCATTGTGCCGTTCACTTACCACCTGCAAATGGGTGACCAAGTCGAAATCATCACCCAGAAAGAGCCAAACCCGTCGCGCGACTGGTTAAACCCGAGCTTGGGCTTCGTCAATTCGGGGCGTGCTCGCGCCAAGATTAACGCATGGTTCCGTAAGCAATCACGTGAAAAGAACATGATTGCGGGCAAAGAGATCTTGGATGCCGAGCTGGCGAAAATTGGTGCCGTCAGCAAAGATGCTTCGCTGGCGATGAAGCGTTTTAACATGAACAGCTTGGAAGAAGTGTATGCCGGTGTCGGCAGTGGCGACTTGCGCATCAACCAAGTGGTGAATTACATCAACTCCTTGGTCAATAAACCGACCAAGGCAGAAGAAGACCAACAGCTTCGTGAAAAACTCGAGCAGGCCGACACGTCTTCAGCGCCGAAAAAACCGCGTCGCGATGCCGTGGTGGTAGAAGGGGTTGATAACCTGATGACGCATCTTGCGCGCTGCTGTCAGCCCATCCCTGGGGATGTGATTGAAGGGTATGTCACGCAAGGCCGCGGTATTTCCGTTCACCGTGCTGATTGTGAGCAACTGGCAGAGCTTCGCCATCATGCGCCAGAGCGTTTGATTGAAACCGTTTGGGGCGGTGGCTTTGTGGGGAGTTACCAAATCAGTGTGCGCGTGTCTGCGACAGAACGAAATGGGCTCATCAAAGACCTCACCAGCATGCTGACGAATGAAAAAGTGAAAATCGCTGGCATGCAAAGTCGCGTTGATTACAAAAAACAAATGTCGATCATGGACTTTGATTTAGAGCTCAGCGACTTGGAAGTGCTAAGTCGCGTGATAAGCCGATTGGAACAAGTCAAAGACGTGCATGAAGCAAAGCGTCTGCACTGAACAACCAAAACATGAATAAAGGGAAAGCGTTGGCTTTCCCTTTTTCTTTAAAACGACATATTGGCACTGCATACTCGTTTGACGTGAGAAGCGGTGCGTCGTTGATGAAGGATTAAAAAGATGAAAAACACGTCGCGAATGCAAGAATTGCTCGAAATTATGGCCACGCTGCGAGACCCAGAAAACGGCTGCCCGTGGGACAAAAAGCAAACCTTCGACACCATAATTCCTTACACCATCGAAGAAACTTACGAAGTGGCCGATGCGATAGAGCGTAAAAATTGGCCTGATGTACGTGATGAACTGGGCGATCTTCTGTTTCAGATTGTGTTCTATAGTCAACTCGGTAAAGAACAAGGCGACTTCGATTTTGATGATGTCGTGGACGCAATCAGCGAAAAGCTTGTGCGTCGTCACCCCCATGTTTTTGGTGAGAAAGACCAAGATGGGAATCCTCTTGTTGCCGCGGATTGGGAAGGCATCAAAGCCAAGGAGCGGGAATCAAAAGCTGACGCGCCTGAACACGTCAGCGTACTTGATGATGTGCCAAACAGTTTGCCTGCGCTTGGACGCGCCATGAAGTTACAAAAACGTTGTGCGCGCGTTGGTTTTGATTGGGATGCCGTTGGTCCTGTTGCTGAGAAGGTTCATGAAGAGCTCGATGAGGTAATGGAAGAGGCGTTGATGGTGGATGTAGACCAAACGCGCGTCGATGAAGAAATCGGTGATTTATTGTTTGCTGTGGTTAATTTGGCAAGGCACCTCGGCACAAATCCTGAAATTGCGTTGAGGAACGCAAATCGAAAATTCGAAAAGCGTTTTCGCAATGTTGAAACGAAATTACGCGAAAATGATAAAAACTTGCAGGAAAGTGGGCTAGATGAGCTAGAAATGCTTTGGCAAGAAGTGAAACGTGACGAAAGCAACAAAGCACCGTAAATCACTGAATTGATTTACGACAAAAAAAAACGGCGATCTGTGTGATAGTTTTCACGTTGTGGGAAGTTTCGGGCTCTGGTAACATGTCGTCCCGTCCAGATTTCCAATAATTTCCCCTAAATCCAACTCTCAGGTTTAGCATGACAACGAATTACATTTTTGTAACGGGCGGGGTGGTTTCCTCCCTCGGTAAGGGTATTGCAGCAGCGTCTTTGGCAGCAATTTTAGAAGCTCGTGGTCTTAATGTGACCATGATGAAGCTTGACCCATACATCAACTTGGATCCGGGCACGATGAGCCCAACCCAACACGGTGAAGTATTCGTTACGGAAGACGGTGCAGAAACTGACCTAGATTTGGGTCACTACGAGCGTTTCATCCGTACCAAGATGACGAAGCGCAACAACTTCACATCTGGCCGTGTATACGCCGATGTATTGCGCAAAGAGCGTCGTGGTGACTACTTGGGTGCAACCATCCAGGTTATTCCACATATCACCAACTCTATTAAAGAGCGTGTGCTAGCAGGTGGCGAAGGTCACGACGTTGTTATCGTTGAGATCGGCGGCACTGTTGGTGACATCGAGTCATTGCCATTCCTTGAAGCTATCCGTCAAATGGCGGTTGAATTGGGTCGTGAACGTGCCATGTTCATGCACCTGACTCTGGTTCCTTACCTTGCTGCGGCAGGTGAAGTGAAAACCAAGCCTACTCAACACTCAGTAAAAGAATTGCTGTCTATCGGTATTCAACCAGACATTCTGGTTTGCCGTAGCGATCGTGCTATTCCAGCGAATGAACGTGCGAAGATTGCGCTTTTCTGTAACGTACAAGAAAAAGCGGTTATCTCAATGAAGGACGTAGATTCCATCTACAAAATTCCTTCACTTATCCGTTCACAGGGCTTGGATGATCTTGTTTGTCAACGTTTTGGCATTGAAGCGCCTGAAGCAGATCTGACTGAGTGGGAACAAGTTATTTTTGAAGAAGCTAACCCGACCGGTGAAGTTGTTATCGGTATGGTTGGTAAATACATCGAACTGCCAGATGCATACAAATCTGTTAACGAAGCATTGAAGCACGCAGGCCTGAAAAATCGCCTGACAGTGAAAATCAAATACGTTGACTCACAAGATGTAGAAACCAAAGGTGAAGAAGCACTTCACGGTTTGGATGCGATTCTTGTACCAGGTGGCTTCGGCGACCGTGGTGTAGAAGGCAAGATCTTGGCGGCGAAGTTCGCACGTGAAAACAAAATTCCTTACTTGGGCATCTGCCTAGGTATGCAAGTTGCGCTGATCGAATACGCACGTAACGTTGTGGGTATGGAAGGCGCGAACTCTACAGAATTCAACAAAGACAGTAAGTTCCCTGTTGTTGGCCTGATCACTGAGTGGGTTGATGAAGAAGGTAACGTTGAAGAACGTAGCGAAAAATCTGATCTAGGCGGCACCATGCGTCTTGGCGCACAGCTTTGCCACCTAGCTGACGGCACGAAAGCACGTGAATTGTACGGCAATGCCACGATTCATGAGCGTCACCGTCACCGTTATGAAGTAAATAACGTATTGCGTCCGCAAATCGAAAAAGCAGGCTTAGTTGTATCTGGTCTGTCAGCGGACAAAAAGCTGGTTGAGATTATCGAAAACCCTGCGCACCCATGGTTCGTGGCGTGCCAGTTCCACCCTGAATTTACCTCTACGCCACGTGACGGCCATCCGCTATTTGCGGGCTTTGTTGCAGCGGCAGGTAAAAATCAGCGTGGTGAGCTGTAACTGAACAAAGAAGCGGTTGCGATGGTTGTGCGACCGCTTTTTCGCATTTGTAAGCTATTGACATACGAGAGGAAACACAATGTCTAAGATCGTTAAAGTTCTGGGCCGTGAAATCATCGATTCACGTGGTAACCCAACTGTAGAAGCAGAAGTTCACCTAGAAGGTGGTTTCGTTGGTATGGCAGCTGCTCCATCTGGTGCATCTACCGGTTCTCGCGAAGCACTTGAACTGCGTGACGGCGACAAAGCTCGTTTCCTAGGTAAAGGCGTACTAAAAGCAATCGACGCAGTAAACGGCGCAATTGCTAACGCTCTAGAAGGCAAAGACGCGAAAAACCAAGCAGAAATCGACCAAATCATGATCGACTTGGACGGTACTGAGAACAAATCTAAGTTCGGTGCAAACGCAATCCTAGCGGTATCTCTTGCGAACGCAAAAGCGGCAGCAGCTGCTAAAGGCATGCCACTGTACGAGCACATCGCTGAACTAAACGGCACTGCTGGTCAGTTCTCTATGCCTCTACCAATGATGAACATCATCAACGGTGGTGAGCACGCTGACAACAACGTTGACATCCAAGAGTTCATGATTCAGCCAGTTGGCGCTGCAACTCTGAAAGAAGCTGTACGCATGGGTGCGGAAGTATTCCACAACCTAGCGAAAGTATTGAAGTCTAAAGGCTACAACACTGCAGTTGGTGACGAAGGTGGTTTCGCGCCTAACCTTAAGTCTAACGCTGAAGCACTAGAAGTAATCGCAGAAGCTGTTGCTGCTGCTGGCTACGAGCTAGGCAAAGACATCACTCTTGCTATGGACTGTGCAGCATCTGAGTTCTACGACAAAGAAGCTGGCATCTATAACATGAAAGGCGAAGGTAAAACCTTCACTTCAGAAGAGTTCAACCACTACCTAGCAGGTCTAGTTGAGCAATTCCCAATCGTTTCTATCGAAGACGGTCTGGACGAGTCTGATTGGACTGGTTTCAAACACCAAACTGAGCTTCTAGGCGACAAAATTCAGCTAGTGGGTGACGATCTATTCGTTACTAACACTAAGATCCTTGCTGAAGGTATCGAGAAAGGCATCACTAACTCAATCCTGATCAAATTCAACCAAATCGGTTCTCTAACCGAGACTTTGGCTGCGATCAAGATGGCTAAAGACGCTGGTTACACTGCAGTTATCTCTCACCGTTCAGGTGAAACTGAAGATGCAACTATCGCTGACCTAGCAGTAGGTACTGCGGCTGGCCAAATCAAGACGGGTTCTATGAGCCGTTCTGACCGTGTTGCTAAGTACAACCAACTTATCCGTATCGAAGAAGCTCTGGGCGAACGCGCACCTTTCAACGGTCTGAAAGAAGTTAAAGGCCAAGCGTAATCGCTTAGCTCTTCATTCAGTCGGCGATATGCTGATTAAGATATGAAAACGGCTCCCTCGGGAGCCGTTTTTTTGTGTCTGAAAGAAGGAGCGAGAAAGAGCAGGTGCGAGATACGAGAAAGAGCGTTCAGATCAAATGAAGTGCTGGATGCAAGGTTGAGTAGCAATCACTCTAGAAAACTCGAAACTCGAAACTCGAAACTCGCTATTTCTTCGCCAACGCCGGCAAATCCCCGCTTAACCCCAACGCACGCTTAATAAACTGCGTCTTAATGCCCGGCAGTGTCGCTGCGGCCATCAAACCAATACCACGAATCAATTTCTTCGCTGGGTTTTCACCGGCAAACAAATCTCTGAATGCCTGCATCGCAGCAATCATTTGCGCTGCTTCGGTTTTACGCCAGCGTTCAAATGCGCGTAGGTTTGCTTTCTCGCCGATGTCTTTGCCTTCATCGTGAAGGCGCAGGATCTCTTGTGCAAGTGAAGCCGCATCGAGTAAACCAAGGTTAACGCCTTGGCCTGCAAGCGGGTGAATGGTGTGGGCGGCATCGCCAATTAAGGCAACACGCTCAAGCACGAAGTCTCGTGCATAACGCATTTTTAGCGGGAAAGCCGCGCGTTCACCTTCGACGGTACATAGGCCGAGTTTCAGATCAAACGCTGCACTGAGTGCTTTGTTGAACTCTTCGTCTGACAGATTGCAGCGCGTATCGGCAAGCTCTGGTGATTGAGACCACACGATAGAGCAAAGGTGTGGGTCTGAGAGCGGCAAGAAGGCCAATGGGCCATCAGGTGTGAAGATTTGACGTGCAACGCCACCATGAGGCTCTGCGGTGCGAATATTGGCCACGAGTGCATTGTGCCCATAATCCCAATGCGTGAGTGGGATAGAGAGCTGGTTGCGCACCCATGAGTTTGCGCCATCTGCACCCACTACCAATTTGGCGGTGATGGCGTTGCCTGAATCTAGGGTCAACCACGCTTCGGTTTCACCGAACATCATGCTGGCGCATTTGTCGGGGCAAAAGAGCGTCACATTGTGCTGCTGTTTGACTTTATCGAGCAGCGCGAGCTGAATGACGCGGTTTTCGACGATATAGCCAAGGTTGGGTTGCCCCAAATCCATGGCGTCAAATTCGATGGACGCAAAGCTGTCTTGCTCCCACACGGACATTTTTTGATACGGGCTATTGCGACGGTTAAGAATGCCGTTCCACGCACCAATGTTTTTCAAAATGCTTTCACTTGCGCGGCTGAGTGCGGAGACACGAAGGTCGGGCAGGGTGTCGAAATCTGTATTTGGCGCATTGCCTTCAATGATCGCAATGCGCAAATCGCTGTCTTCTAAGGCAGCTGCAAGCGTGAGTCCCACCATGCCGCCACCAATGATTGCGATATCAACGTTCGTCATTTTCATTATCGTTCTACTAATCCCATCGCGCGTTGCAGTAAAGGCGCTTTTAATCCGTGGAATACAGACATACTGGCTAACCCGAGATTTCGACCAAGCGCGAGTGGTGCTGATGTGTTTGAAAAACCGTGTACCAAGCCGGATGTCATCGCGACTGTGCTGTCGCGATCCGGTGTTCTGCGGCGTTGGTAGCGCAGCAGGGTGCTGATGTCACCGCAATCTTCGCCGTCTTGAAACGCCGTGGTGATTTCTTCTGCCAATGACACCACATCACGCAGCCCAAGGTTAAAACCTTGTCCGGCAATCGGGTGCAGCGTTTGAGCAGCATTACCCACAACAGCAACACGATGACTGATGAGCTTGGTAGATTGACGCAAAATCAAGGGGTACATGTTGCGTTGACCGACATGAAGCAGATGACCCAGTCGCCAACCAAACGCTCGCTGCAGGGCATCTAGGAACGCTTTGTCGCCAAGGGCCAATAAACCCGGGGCGTCTTCCGGTGGGACACACCAAACGAGCGAACTGCGCCCTTCAGACATGGGTAACAACGCAAGCGGGCCTGATTGAGTGAAACGCTCAAAGGCACGGCCTTGATGCGGCAGGTTTGTGGTGACGTTCGCAATCAGTGCGACTTGGTGAAAGTCATGCTCGTGACGTTCAATGCCCACCATGTCGCAACAAGAAGATGTTGCCCCGTCAGCGGCCACCAGCAGTTTTGTATGCAGTGTTTGACCATCGTTTAAGGTCAGTGTTACGCCTTCTTGTGCTCGCTCAATTGTCGAGACCATGGCAGGGCAGAACAGGGTGACACCTTTGGCGTCTTCTAAGGCGCGATGAAATACACGTCCTGCATCGGCCAATTCAATGACATTACCAAGGAAGGGAAGGCCTTCTTTTTCGGCATGCATTTCCGTTAAGCCAAAGTGACCTTGGTCGGAGACGTGAATGTTCTTAATGGGCGTAGCAAATGGAGAAAGGGGGTGCCAAATGCCGATGCGTTCGAGCAAGTCGCAACTGCCGTAAGACAGCGCAATACTTCGGGCATCGTAGCCGGGGTGTGCCTTGTCTGGAATGGCGGCTTCGATCACCGCCACCGACAAGCCAGCTTGCGTGTAGTGTTCAATGGCAAGTGCAAGTGTTGCCCCAGCCATGGCGCCACCCACGATGACAACATCAAAATTTGATGTTGTATTGGATGTATCATTTGACGCAGATGTTGACGGCGTACTGGCATCCATTCCTAGGTGTTCTCCATCCTAAAAAGCGTGAAATTAATGAAGCGTTGGTTTGCTGTCTTCGTCGTTACTTGGCTTTAGGCCTAATTCTGCGTGCAATGTCATGGCGCAAACGCGTACGTGCTCGATCACTTGTTCGAACAGCAAAGCTTGTTCTTCCATGTCATCGTCTTCATCGATGCCGAGTTGAGCGATTTCTGCCAAATCTGCCAGCACTTCTTTGCCATCTTCAGACAACGCACCAGACTTAACGCCAACCACACCGATACCGGCGATAAATGCGCTGACCCACTCCGTTAGGGCATCACCACGATCAAGTAGATTTTCGTTGTCAGCAGGCAGTAGCAATTCAAAATCCAAGTCTTCGCCTGTCAATTGCTCAGACGCCAGTTGTACACAAGATGCTGCCAATTCTTTTGATTGAATTGGCCAGCCTTGGCCGTCATTGGTGTAGTCATACAGCATGGGTGCCCAATTCCCGAGCGCAGGATCTAAACCACCACACAGCATGCCTGATAGAAGGCCATGCATTTCTGCGGGGGTTACCGCTAAGCTGTCGGATGACAACGTTGCTGTGATAGTGCTGTATTCGGGTAAAGTTACTTGGGTCACGTTGGGTCACCTTGAATGCCATTAATTCTCTGCTGTATGCTACCACTTCCCCGAATGTCGAAGAACATCTCGCAATAAAAAGTCGCTCACATGCTGAGTTATTTATAATACAGGGGGAGGAATTGCTCTGATTTTCATCACATTGACGACTTTTCGACTGTTCAGTGCGTCGAGTGGCAATCAACAATAGGATAGACTTGAAGTTTAACCTGCCATTTCCTATAGTTTGCGCCCGTTACGTCAGGGCGCGACATCGCGCTTTGAAGGGAGCTCAAAAAAGATTATGACTACGCAGGCTGTTGAAATTCAAATTCTTGGAAAAACCATGCGGGTGAATTGCCCAGCAGGTCAGGAGCAGTCTCTTACTGAGGCGGCAAATGACTTTGATCAGCGGTTGCATGAATTGTCTGAGCGCACTAAAGTAACGAATACGGAGCAACTGCTCACCATCGCTGCTTTGAACATTTGCTATGAACTTCGTGAAGAACGAAAGAAAAGCGTAAGCGATACAAGTGAAATGGAACAGCGTATCATGCTGTTGCAACAAACGATTGAAGAGGCGTTGTTGAAACACAGCGCGTCGAAAGCCTAAGGGCTGCACCCGTTTGACCCTGGAGTGTACGTCAGTGGATCTATGTCCCTGAGCCGATAAGCAAATTTAAGGATGTGTCGTTATTGGGCTATTGAGCAAGCTCGGCTCGTACCGAGAAGCCTACGGTCTGTTCTTCATATCCGCCTTGAACCGCAGGGTTCAAGGGCTGTCGATCCCCAACGGCACTCCGGGGCCATCCCTTCTTACCTTATCTCGCTTTACGGCAAGGACAGCCGATGCAAGAGACATCCCCTTCGATGATTCAACGCGCCGCGTTGAGAAAATCTACCCGCGCTAAGCGACAAGCATTATCGCAAGACCAACAACAACGCGCCGCCGCCGATCTTCTCGCGCATTTCAAATCGGTTGATGACATCCAGCGTGCACGCAAGATTTCGCTCTATTTGTCTGTTGACGGTGAATTAGACACGACGCCGCTGATAGAGCATTGCTGGTCGTTGAATAAAGACGTGTATTTGCCTGTCATTCATCCGTTCAGCAAAGGCAACTTGCTGTTTCTTCACTACCACCCCCACTCAGTGCTAGTGCCAAACCGCTTTGGTATTTTAGAGCCTCAATTAGACGTGCGAGATGTGCTGCCTGCGCATCGACTTGATGTGATTTGCACACCGCTCGTGGCGTTCGATGAAACCGGTCAACGATTGGGTATGGGCGGTGGTTACTACGACAGAACGTTAGCACCTTGGTTTGAAGCAAAGCAGGGGGCGAAACCCATCGGCCTTGCGCACGATTGCCAGCAAGTAGACGCTTTACCCGTCGAAGCATGGGATGTACCGTTGCCTCAAATCCTGACACCATCTCGCGTTTGGACATGGTGATGTTTGTTCATCATTTCTGTCACCTTTTAACCGCTGAATAGAACGGGATCTCGCACCGGAAAAAGCTGCGCGCGTTGCGTCTCGATCTGTATAATCATCGGCATATTTCCCCTACGAATCCAAATTAGCAGGAGACTCTCATGAATCAGGATGAAATGAAAAAAGCGGCTGGCTGGGCTGCATTGGAATATGTAACCAAAGACAGCATCGTAGGTGTTGGTACTGGCTCAACCGTTAATCACTTCATCGATGCGTTAGAGACAATGAAAGATCAAATCAAAGGTACAGTATCGAGCTCTGTGGCGTCGACAGAACGTCTGGAGAAAATCGGTATTCCTGTGTTTGATGCGAACGAAGTGGCGTACTTGGATATCTATGTTGATGGTGCGGATGAAATCAATCCGAGCAACGACATGATCAAAGGCGGTGGCGCAGCGTTAACCCGCGAGAAAATTGTCGCGGCAATCTCTAAGCAATTTATCTGCATCATTGATGATTCAAAGAAAGTCGATGTGCTTGGTAACTTCCCTCTGCCCGTTGAAGTGATCCCAATGGCGCGTTCATACGTGGGTCGTGAATTGGTGAAACTGGGTGGCGATCCTTGTTACCGCGAAGGTTGCATCACAGATAACGGCAATGTCATCCTTGATGTTCACAACCTTGAAATCACCGATGCGAAAGCCCTAGAAGACAAGATTAATGCGATTGCCGGTGTTGTTACCGTGGGTCTATTTGCAAACCGTGGTGCAGATGTTGTGCTTGAAGGCACACCGAACGGTGTTGTTAAAAGCTAAAAATGCTTTAGCTCGCAAGCCTTTAGCTCCCCACTTTTTTTGATGGATTAGCCAAACGTTTGCGTCTAAGTAACTCAATGAGTTAGCGGTGCTATTTCAGCACCGTTTTTTTTCGCCTATATGACGTAATATTCTTACCCTTTCTGAACACTTTTTGTTACCTTAGTCACTAATTGATGCCATCTGGATGGCGAAAACCGATTTTCTAGTTCTGGTTTTGTTTTTAAGGATGAAATTTCCCATGGCTAAAGTGTCACTTGAAAAAGACAAAATAAAGATCCTTCTTCTTGAAGGTGTTCACCCATCTGCTCTAGAAGTGCTTCAAGGTGCTGGTTACAGCAACATTGAGTACCACAAAGGTTCCCTTTCTGGCGAAGAGCTCGAAAAAGCCATTGAAGACGCACACTTTGTGGGCATTCGCTCCCGCACTCAGCTGACTGAAGACGTTTTCCAAAAAGCGAAGAAGCTGATTGCTGTTGGTTGTTTCTGCATCGGTACGAACCAAGTTGACCTTACTGCAGCAGCGAAGCGTGGTATTCCTGTCTTCAACGCCCCATTCTCTAATACACGTAGCGTTGCAGAGTTAGTGTTGGGTGAAATTCTTCTGCTACTTCGTGGCATTCCAGCGAAAAACGCAGCGGCGCACCGTGGCGAGTGGATTAAATCGGCTGATCGTTCATTCGAAGCGCGTGGTAAAAACCTTGGCATCATCGGTTACGGTCACATTGGTACGCAATTGGGTATCTTGGCTGAAAACCTCGGTATGCGCGTTTTCTTCTATGACATTGAAAACAAGCTGACATTGGGTAATGCAACCCAAGTGGCATCAATGTCAGAGCTGCTGAACAAGAGTGATGTCATCACCCTGCACGTGCCTGAGACGGATTCAACACAAGACATGATGGGCAGCGAAGAGTTTGCTCGCATGAAGCCTGGCGCGATTTTCATTAACGCAGCGCGTGGCACTGTGGTTGATATTGATGCGCTGTGTGGTGCGCTTGAAAGCGGTCACATTGGTGGTGCGGCAGTGGATGTATTCCCAACCGAACCAAAAACCAACAGCGACCCGTTTGAGTCACCGCTGCAAGCGTATGACAACGTGATCCTTACGCCGCACATTGGTGGTTCTACGCATGAAGCGCAGGAAAACATCGGTATTGAAGTGATCGGCAAGATGGTGAAGTACTCAGACAATGGTTCAACGCTGTCTTCAGTTAACTTCCCTGAGGTGTCACTACCTGAGCACTCAGGTACGTCTCGTTTGCTTCATATCCACGAAAACAGACCGGGCATCCTGACAAAGATCAACACCATCTTTGCAGAGGAAGGCATCAACATCGCAGGTCAGTACCTGCAAACCAATGCTGAATACGGTTATGTTGTGATTGACGTCGAAACTGAGCATTCAGAGAAGGCGCTTAAGAAGCTGAAAGCGATCGAAGGCACCCTTCGTTCACGTATTCTTCACTGATTCACTTGTTTGTTCCCCCAACAAACAGTCCAAAGGCCGCGAAAGCGGCCTTTTTTCTGCGTTGAGCTTTTGCTCACTGTTTGTTGCGTAGAGTTACTCGCCTAGCGCAAACACCACTTCAACGCGATCTCGAATGGTGATTTCTGCATCCATGTATGAGGCATTGGCGCTTTCTGCTTTAGCCATGCGCATGGTAACAGGACGGGAAGGGCTCTGATCCATGTAACGAATCTCCCACACACCGTTCAGGGTTTCACCGAACCCAGACGCGAGTGATTCTGCTTTGGCTTTCGCATCTTTGATGGCAGCCATACGGGCTTTTTCTTTCAGTTCTGCTTCTTTGCTTGATGAGAATGAAATGCCATTTACGCGGTTAACGCCGTCGCTCAGTGCGCCATCAAGAATGCTGTTTAGCTTCGTCAACTCTGAAATCGTGACGGCCACGTTACGGCTGGCACGGTAGCCTGTCAGCTTTGGCTCCCCGTTTTTCGGGTAACTGTATTGTGGCTGCAGAGACAAGTTAGCGCTTTCAACGTCTTTCTTATTGATCCCCATTTTCTCGAGGCGTTCAAGCAATGCTGTGACGGCGTCGTCCGATGCTTTTTTCGCTGCTTTTGCTGATGTGCGTGTGAGCGTTACAGCAACCTGAATGTTTGCAGTATCGGGTGTAACAACAACTTCGCCAATCCCGACGGTTTCTAAATGCGGAAACTCAGGTGTTGCAGCAGAAGCGAAAGAAGAAGAAAGCGCAACAGTGGCGCCAATCAGTGTAGCAATCAGATGCTTTTTCATTGAAATGCTTCCATTAAGTGATGAGTCAGCGGTATGACCACGTCTCTCGTTAAAATATCCCGATGATGATAAAAGATATTGGCGTTTGCACATTATGCCAGCACGTTGCGCGCATAACGTAAACAGGCATCCGTCATTTCTGCCAGTACGCCACTCTCGGTTGTAAAATGGTGCCAGTAAAGTTGACGAGTGACGCCATCTCCAGGACACAAATCAATAAGCTCGCCTGCACGTAATTCCTGCTCAATTTGAAGCCGCGGAATCAAACAGTAGGCGACACCAAGTTTGGCCATTTTTACAAATGCTTCAGAGGACCGAACCATATGGCTTCGCCAGCCAACCGTTGGCAGGTTGAAGCGCTCTGAAACAAACAGTGTGTGCATATCATCGAGGCGATCGAACACCACTGCTGGGGCTTTGCTCACGGTTCCAGCATTCATGCCATTGGGGAAAAAGCGTGCTTTGAATGCGGGCGTGGAGACACATAAGTACTCCATGTTGCCGAGGCATTGTGCTGAACATCCATGCAGAGGGTTAGGCTCGGTGCTAATGGCGACCACAGCCTCCCCCGATCGAATACGGTTCAAGCTTCGAACTTCATCATCAACAATTAAACTCAACTCAAGTGCTTGGGCATTCATTAGGGGGGTCAGCGCGGGCAATAGCCACGTGGCGAGGCTGTCGGCATTGGTTGCGATTGGCACGGTCACCGCATGGGATTGGCCTTCAGGCATTAACTCAGGAATCAACTCTTGCTCTAGCAACTGAACGCGTTGATGAAGACCAAGCAGTTTTCTTCCGATCGCTGTGGGCTGGGGCGGGTTCTCTCGGATCAATACGGGTTGTGCGACCAACTTTTCAAGTTGCTTGATACGCTGTGACACGGCGGATTGCGTGATGAAAAGTGTGTCTGCCGCTTTTTCAAAACTGCCACTGGCGATCACGGCATCCAGCGCGGCAACCCAACGGTAATCGAGTCCTTTCATTTCAGCGTCCTTGGAATAGGTCAGCCATGCGGGTTAGCGATCTTATAAAAGCATGGCGGTATGTTTATTTGTATTAGCAACTCTAATGTAGCATTAAATTTATTAGTTTTACTTACATCCGCGTCACTCTTATCGTGTGGCTTCATCAAGGCCGAAGTCAGAAGGATGTCGATTCATGAGCAGCACCATTATTCTCCAAGGGTTTGGCCTAGGGCTTAGCATGATCATCCCGATTGGCGCTCAAAATGCGTATGTGCT
The DNA here is from genome assembly GCF_004120195.1 of Enterovibrio baiacu. Taxonomy (GTDB): domain Bacteria; phylum Pseudomonadota; class Gammaproteobacteria; order Enterobacterales; family Vibrionaceae; genus Enterovibrio; species Enterovibrio baiacui. Next base: position 65,293 of record NZ_SCHN01000018.1, read on the forward strand.
TAACCAAGGCATTCGTCGACATCATCATGTTGTGACGGCCACGATTTGTTTTCTTTGCGATGCCATTTTGATTGCGTTAGGGATCTTTGGTGGCGGTGCCATGTTGGCGAGCAACGCGTTGCTGCTCAATATCGTGACAATTGGCGGCGTGGCTTTCCTCGTGACGTACGCCCTGCAATCGTTATATCGCGCTTGGAAAGGTGAGAAAGACGATATGCCAGAAGGAGATCATGTCAGTCGAAGAAGTATGATCGCTGTTGTGCTCGGTGCACTTGCGGTTACTGTTCTCAACCCGCATGTGTATCTTGATACCGTGGTGGTTTTAGGGTCGATTGGCGGTCAGTTTGAGCCTTCACAGCGTATCGCGTTTGCGATGGGGACTGTGCTCGCGTCTTTTGTTTGGTTTTATGGCATTTCTTTAGGCGCGGCGAAAATGTCCCCGGTATTGTCACGCCCACGTATGCGTCAGGCGATTGATATTTTGGTGGCAGCGATGATGTTGTATGTTGCATTCTTATTGATGCAAAAATGGTTAGCGGGGTGATAAGGAATGAACCAAGAAGCGCTTAATGACATTTTTCAGCGCAACGTCTCACTCATGGAAGCGTGTGGTGTGACTTATGAGCAGTGGCAGCACGAACCTATTTTAGATTTTGATACCGATCTTAGGGTCGGGGAGCAATTGGGCTGGACGGCAACGCCGACCAAGAGCTTGTTTCTGCGTTTTAAGTCTGGCGATTTTGCGTTGCTTCTAACGCACAAGAACGCCCGGTTAGACACCAAGCGTGTGAAGGCGCTGATGGGGCAACGTCCCTCTATCGCGTCTGATGATGAAATGATTGCGGCCATTGGTTGTGTACCGGGTGCAGTATGCCCATTTGGTTTACCTGAAGACATTCATGTGATTTTGGATGAAAGCCTGCTGTCTTTCGAGTCACTCATGTATACACCGGGGTTGCCTGAGTTCACCTTTGCATTCCCTGCGGCCCATTTAACGGCGTTATTGGATGCGCTGCCTAATCCGATTTTGCGTTTGCCTCTGCTGGAAAGCCTATCGCCCTCAAACAGTTAGGCTTCTATCTTGATAGCTATTTCTCATGCCGCGTCCTTTAGGCGCGGTGCTGCTACCGATTCCTTCATCTCTTCCTATTCCCTGAACAAGATAAATGACCTCTGCGCGGGGTAGGCTGTCCAATTTGTTGATATCTGCATGATTGTCTTTGCCATTGCTGGTGTGAAAGAGGCGAATGTGGGATTATTGCCGACTATTATTGAAGAATATTTCTGTATTAGCGCATCATTCGATAAACCATGTGCAGGTGACGTAGGGAGGTCAATCCAGTGCGAATGTTAACACTCAGCTTATTTGTGTTATTTGGTTGGCTTCAGTATCACCTGTGGTGGGGCAAGAACGGCATAACGGATTACCTCGAAGTAAGTGCGGTGTCTGAATTGGCCATTCAAGCGAATGACAAACTTCATCAGCGCAATCAACAGATGTATGCAGAAATCGCCGATCTCAAACGCGGGCAAGAAGCGATTGAAGAGCGTGCTCGCAATGAGCTGGGAATGATCAAACCGGGAGAAACCTTCTTCCGTATCGTCAACGATTAACCCACGCCCGCCTTTACAAAAAAACGAAGAGAATCATGAATACCCCGGCCAGTGATGAAAAAGCGCGTGCGTCACACACTCCCGTATCTGACGTGGTAGCGATTGTGCCCGCCGCAGGGGTAGGAAAGCGCATGCGTGCCGCTTGCCCGAAACAATACCTCACCATTAATGACAAAACCTTACTTGAGCACACGGTGCACTATTTGTTGGCGCACCCATCCATTTCTCAAGTGGTTGTTGCAATTGGTGCGGAAGACGAATATTTCCAAGACACGTCATTAGTGAATGATGAGCGTGTGATAGTGACAACTGGTGGCGCTGAACGCGCAGACTCAGTGCTCGCAGGGCTCAAAGCCACAAACGCAACATGGGTGATGGTGCACGACGCGGCAAGGCCGTGTGTTCGCCATGACGATATTGATGCGCTGATCCTTGCTGCTGCCGAACACCAAGACGGTGCGCTGTTGGCGTGCCCTGTGCGCGATACCATGAAGCGTGGCAATAGCGAAAACGGTGTAGATAGCACGGTTTGCCGTGAACAGCTTTGGCACGCCTTAACGCCACAGATGTTTAAACGTGAGTCGCTGTTTACGGCATTAGAGTCGGCGCTTGCGCGCGCACTTGCAGTAACAGATGAAGCGTCTGCCATTGAATTTGCGGGTGGCTCACCGAAATTAGTGGTGGGGCATGCGGATAACATTAAAGTCACTCAACCTGAAGATTTAGCATTAGCCGCGTTTTTCCTAACACAACGTGCCGCTCAGGGTTGAGATAAAGAGGACAGTTTATGATGCGTATTGGACACGGTTTTGACGTTCACAAGTTTGGCGGTGAAGGCCCAATCATTATTGGCGGTGTCGCAGTGCCTTATGAACAAGGTTTGATTGCGCATTCTGATGGTGATGTCGCGCTACATGCAGTGTGTGATGCATTGTTAGGTGCCATTGCCGCGGGCGATATTGGTCGCCATTTCCCTGATACAGACGCAGAGTGGGAAGGGGCAGATAGCCGTTTTCTGCTTCGCGACGTTTACGCAAAAGTGAAAGTGAAAGGATACATTCTCGGCAACCTTGACGTGACCATCATGGCGCAAGCGCCAAAAATGGCACCGCACATTGATGCAATGTGTGCGGTGATCGCGCAAGACCTCGAAACGGACATCAGCAATATTAATGTGAAAGCGACTACCACGGAGCGCCTTGGCTTTACTGGCCGAAAAGAAGGCATTGCTTGTGAAGCGGTAGTTATTATCCGCAAGGAATCCTATGACTGATGTAATGCATTCGCTGGCTTACCAACACGGTAAACCGACAGCGACAGGCCGTTTAAAAGCCAAACCTGAACACTTTTTTGTCAGTGAAACCCTCGACTTCACCCCAGCAGGTCACGGTGAGCATTTCTTGGTTCGCATTCGTAAAATCGGTGAAAACACCAAGTACGTGGCCAATGAATTGGCAAAAGCGTGTGGCGTGAAATCTCGCGATGTGAGCTGGGCGGGTCTTAAAGATCGCCACGCTGTTACCGAGCAATGGTTTAGCGTTCACTTGCCAGGGCAAGATGACCCTGACTTGACTGAATTTGTTGATACCCATGAAGGCGTCGATGCCATTCTTGAAACGACGCGTCACGACAAAAAATTGCGCCCAGGTGATTTGATCGGTAACCGCTTCTCGCTAGTGATCACAGATTTTACTGGTGATGCCGCGATAGACGCGCGTCTAAGCAACATTCGCGACAAAGGTGTACCAAACTATTTTGGCAGCCAGCGATTTGGCCGTAATGGCAACAATGTCGTTTCAGCCCGTGAGTGGGGACAAGATAAGTTCCGTGTCCGTGACAAAAGCAAGCGCAGCTTCTATTTGTCTGCTGCACGCTCATACATGTTTAACCAAGTGTTGTCGGCTCGTATAGAGCAAGGCATGACGCACACGCCAATGCGCGGCGATATGCTGATTGATAACACTGAACATCTTAAATTGGTGCTAGACACCGATAAAGCGACTGAGCTGCTTGAAAAAGGCCACTGGTTAATTTCAGGCCCAATGACCGGTGACAACGCGTTGCCGACAGAAGCCGATGCGCGAAAATTTGAGCAAAACATCATTGATCAGGAACCTGATTTGCTAGCGGTTATTCGCAGCAATCGCATGCGTCACGACCGCCGTGCACTGATGTTATTTCCACAAGATATGGAATGGACGTGTGAAAAAGACACGTTAACAGTCTCATTCTCATTGCCTGCAGGTAGCTTTGCTACAGCAGTCATGCGAGAAGTGATTGAGGAATCAATGGATGAAGAATTCGATGCACATTCTGATCAGTAATGACGATGGCGTATTTGCCGAAGGGATCAATGTACTGGCAGAGGTTCTGTCAGACATCGCAACGGTGACTGTGGTAGCGCCCGATCGCAACCGTTCTGGTGCGTCTAATTCACTGACGCTTGAAAACCCGCTTCGCATGCGCGAAGTGGGTGAGCGTCGCTACGCGGTACAAGGAACACCAACCGACAGCGTGCACATTGCGCTAAATGAGTTGGTGAAAGAAGACGTCGACTTCGTGATCGCAGGCATAAACCATGGCGCAAACCTCGGTGATGACGTGCTTTATTCCGGCACTGTTGCGGCGGCGACGGAAGGCTTCTTCCTTGGTGCACCAGCGATTGCTGTTTCATTGTGTGGTTCTACGCACTTTGCTACAGCGGCTGAAGTGGTGAAGCAAGTGGTATTGGGTGACAAAACACAGCCCTTACCGCGCAACCGAATTTTGAACATTAACGTGCCTGATTGTGCGCTGAATGAACTACAAGGTTGGCAAGTCACTCGCCTAGGCGCAAGACACCGTGCTGAAGGTATGATCCGAGAAAAAGACCCAAGAGGTCAGGATATCTTATGGATTGGCCCTCCGGGCGCGACGCAAGATGCAGGCCCTGGTACTGATTTCTATGCCATTGAAAATAAATGTGTCTCTTTAACACCCCTACAAGTCGATTTAACAGCGCATGATACCTTGGATGCGTTGTCGCAATGGGTTAGCTCCACGACGAATAATTAAGGATATTATTAGTGAATTATTCGCATTCACTTATTCAACTATTGCAACAACAAGGGATCACTGACGCAAACGTGCTCGATGCTATCAGCCGTCTACCTCGTCATGTGTTTGTCTCTGAAGCAATGGCGCATCAAGCCTACGACAACAATGCCTTACCAATAGGTTTCGGCCAGACTATCTCTCAGCCCTACATCGTGGCGAAGATGACAGCGTTATTGAACCTGACACACAGTAGTCGTGTTCTCGAAGTCGGAACAGGATCGGGCTTTCAGACATGTGTGCTAGCGCAACTGGTTGAGCATGTTTATTCTGTGGAGCGAATTAAGCAGCTACAAATGGTTGCTAAACGCCGTTTTAAACAGTTTGAGCTCTATAATATTTCCACCAAGCACGGTGATGGCTGGCAGGGATGGGCAAGCAAAGGTCCTTTTGATGCAATCATTGTGACAGCGGCTGCAGCAAGCATGCCTAAAGCGCTGTGTGAGCAACTTGCCGACGGTGGGACATTGATCGTACCTGTTGGTGAAACAGAACAAGTTTTGTACAAAGTAATGCGTAATGGCGATGAGTTTGAAACAACAGCAATCGAAGCTGTGCGTTTCGTCCCACTTGTCGCTGGTGATTTGGCTTAGGTATCGTCAAGTGGTTGGGGTTTCAATTCAGTTGAAAGTTCTAGTTTTTCTTTCATTGTTGGTATTTCTCACCGCTTGCACAGTCTCAAGTCCGGCACCTGTTTCAAGTGTCGGACCGGACTATGGTGAAATTGAGCGCGGAAGCTACAGAGGCAGCTATTACGAGGTCCAGAAAGGCGACACCCTGTACTATATTGCATACGTTACGGACAGGGACGTTAAAGAAATTATCAATGCAAACAACCTCAAACAACCGTACACCATCTTCCCCGGCCAGAAGCTAAACTTGTGGAAGCAAAAGTACGTCCCGCCTACGTATGGCAAGAAATCCCAAGTCCCTGTTGTACCGATAGTACCTGTTGCACCGCCTCCCACACCCGTAACAGCATCATCGTCTAAATCAGCAGAAAAGAATCAAAAAACTGCTCCGCAAATTAAGTCTGGAACTGGTTCTCAAAACAATAAATCGGTTGAACAGCAAAAAGCGAAGGAGTACAGTCAACCTGTAACAAAAAATAAACCATCTGTTGAAAAAACTGCTAACAAGCCTAAAGCGCAACAAGCGGTGTCATGGCAATGGCCTGCTCGCGGACGAGTCATCTCTGGATTTTCTAGTTCTGAATTAGGGAATAAAGGTATCGATATCGCCGGTAAGCGAGGTCAGAGCATTCATGCATCAGGTGATGGAAAAGTTGTGTATGCGGGCAACGCGTTACGTGGATACGGCAATTTAATCATCATTAAGCACAATGATGATTACCTAAGCGCTTATGCACACAATGACCGCATTTTTGTTTCGGAACGACAGAGCGTCAAGAAGGGGCAAAAAATAGCTTCGATGGGTAGCTCTGGTACGAACAGTGTCCGGTTGCACTTTGAGATACGTTATAAGGGAAAATCGGTTAATCCGTTGAGGTACTTGCCCAAACGGTAGACCGTGACAGTTTTGCTGTACTGTCTTGCTTGCTACGCCAAATTGGGAGGCGCTATGAGTCAGAATAATACTGCAAAGAAAGTCGAGGACTTGGTAGTCGACGAAGCTGAAATGGAACAAATTGAGACTGACGCTGAGGTTGAAACAACCGAAGAAGCTGAAGAATCCGTATCCTTCGCGGCATCATCCAAAGCTTTGGATGCAACGCAACTCTACCTTAGCGAAATTGGTTATTCTCCTCTGCTTACTGCGGAAGAAGAAGTCCTATATGCACGACGCGCATTGCGTGGTGATGAAGCTGCGCGCAAACGCATGATCGAAAGTAACTTGCGTTTGGTGGTTAAGATCTCTCGCCGTTATTCAAACCGTGGTCTTGCTCTGCTTGATCTGGTTGAAGAAGGTAACTTGGGTCTTATCCGTGCGGTTGAAAAGTTTGACCCAGAACGTGGGTTCCGTTTTTCAACGTATGCAACGTGGTGGATCCGTCAAACAATCGAACGTGCCATCATGAATCAGACGCGCACCATTCGTCTGCCTATTCATGTCGTGAAAGAGCTGAACGTTTACTTGCGTACCGCACGTGAGCTCGCTCAGAAGCTTGATCACGAACCCACTGCAGAAGACATCGCATTTCAACTGGATAAGCCAGTAGAAGATGTGAACCGTATGCTTCGTCTTAACGAACGTATTAGTTCGGTCGATAACCCTATCGGCGGTGACTCTGAAAAAGCACTTCTTGATATCATCCCTGATGAGAAAGAAGGTGGCCCAGAGAGCACAACACAAGACGATGACATGAAAAAGTCTATCGTGCATTGGTTACAAGAACTAAACCCGAAACAACGTGAAGTACTAGCGCGCCGCTTTGGCCTATTGGGTCATGAGGCATCAACGTTAGAAGACGTAGGTCGTGAGATTGGTTTGACACGTGAACGCGTTCGTCAAATCCAGGTTGAGGGTCTCAGGCGTCTTCGTGACATGCTTACGCACCAAGGTTTGAACATCGAATCGTTGTTCAACACTGAGCACTAAGCTGTACGGACTTTATGCTAAAGAGGTTGCGAACACTGCGCCAAAACACAGTTTGAAGCACTCTTTACGTGTTCGCAAAAAAAGCCCCATTGTCTGGGGCTTTTTTTGTCTGCGTGTTTGTGGTTTTTTATCCGCTAATGGCTTTGAGCATGTAAAGCGCATCGAGCGCCTGACGCGGGGTTAGGTTATCTGGCTCAATGTCAGCAAATGCCTTTTCCATCTCGCTCAACTCTGGCAGCAATGAAAGCTGTGCCGCAGGTACATTGCTCTGCTCACCGGTGACGACTTCATGTCCACTTGCTTCAAGTTGACGCAGCTTGGTTTTCGCTCGCTGAATGACGGTTTTCGGCACACCAGCCAAACTCGCGACGGCAAGACCATAAGACTTGCTCGCTGCACCTTCTTGAACCGCATGCATAAAGGCAATCTCATCGCCGTGCTCAACGGCATCTAGGTGAACGTTGACCAAGCCATCTACCTGACCAGACAGCTCTGTGAGTTCAAAGTAATGGGTGGCAAATAAGGTCATGGCTTTGAGTTTCTCAGCCAACCATTCTGCGCTTGCCCAAGCCAGAGAAAGGCCGTCATAGGTACTGGTGCCTCGTCCAATTTCATCCATCAATACCAAGCTGTTCTCTGTGGCGTTGTGAAGAATGTTGGCTGTCTCTGTCATTTCGACCATGAAGGTTGAGCGACCAGAAGCCAGATCGTCCGAGGCGCCAATACGCGTGAAGATACGATCCACTGGCCCCATAGTGACGGACTCTGCAGGCACATAAGAACCAATATGCGCCAACAGTGTTATCAGTGCTGTTTGGCGCATGTATGTCGATTTACCGCCCATGTTAGGGCCAGTAATGATCAGCATACGACGACGCGGATGTAACACCGTTGGGTTGGCAATGAAGGGGGCATCCAGCACTTGCTCAACCACAGGGTGGCGACCGCCAGCTATGTCGATTCCACGCGTTTCTGTCAGGGTTGGACGGCAGTAGTTCAGTGTCTCCGCACGTTCTGCGAGGTTAGCAAGCACGTCCAGCGACGAGAGCGCATCAGCGGCACACTGCAACGTTTCTAAATGTGGAAGCAATTGGTCGAACAGTTCTTCCCACAATTTTTTCTCAAGCGCGAGCGCTTTCGATTTAGAGTTGAGGACTTTGTCTTCATGCTCTTTCAGTTCCGGGATGATATAGCGTTCAGCATTTTTCAACGTCTGGCGGCGCACATAGTACGGCGGCACAAGGTGGCTTTGTCCACGGCTGACTTGAATGAAGAAGCCATGCACCTGATTGAAGCCAACTTTTAGGGTGTCGATGTCGTGACGCTCACGCTCACGCTTCTCAAGTTCGTCCAGATAGCGCGTCGCACCATCTGCAAGCTCTCGCCATTCATCCAACTCAGCGTTATATCCAGGGGCGATAACGCCACCGTCTCGAATCACAACCGGCGGCGCTTCTACAACCGCGCGCTCAAGCAAAGCAGTGAGTTCAGGCATCGGCGTGGCGGCTTTCTTTAGCGGCATGATCGCGTTGTCAGTCAGCTCTTCTAGCAGCGTTTCAATGTCTGGCAATTGCTGCAATGCACCGCGTAGTCTTGCCATATCGCGAGGGCGTGCAGAGCGAAGCGCTAGACGCGCCAAAATACGTTCCATGTCTCCCACAGGGCGAAGGGCGCCTGCGAGTTCAACATAGAGCCCCGATTCTTTAAGAGCTGTGATGGCATCGAGTCGGTCATTCACCATCTCGAAGTTTCGGATGGGTTGATGTAACCAGCGTTTAAGCAGGCGGCTACCCATGGCTGTGGTGGTCTTATCAAGGACCGATGCCAAGGTGTTTTCCAAGCCACCCGAAAGGTTTTGGGTCAGTTCTAGATTGCGTCGCGTCGCGGCATCTAAGATCACCGATTGATCTTTGTTTTCTTTCACCAAAGAGCGAATGTGCGGCAGGGCAGTGCGCTGGGTGTCTTTGATGTATTGCATCAAACAGCCCGCTGCCGCTAAACCTAAACCACAATCTTCAACACCAAAACCTACTAAGTCTCGGGTTCCAAATTGCTGATTGAGCTGTTGCTTTGCTGTGTCGAGATCGAACTCCCAAATTGGGCGACGACGGCTACCTTTGCTCATCTCAGTCAGTGTGTGGTACGTAAAATCTTCTGGGTAGAGAAGCTCTGCGGGGCGAGTACGTTGCAGTTCCGCTGCCATTTCTTCTTCGGTGGCAGGCTCGCTTAACAGAAAGCGGCCGGAGGTGATATCGAGTGTGGCATAACCAAAACGATCCCCACGAGCAAAAATCGCAGCCAGCAAATTATCGACGCGTTCATTCAACAAGGCTTCATCAGACACAGTGCCAGGTGTGATGATACGAACCACGGCACGTTCAACAGGCCCTTTACTGGTAGCTGGATCACCGATTTGTTCACAAATCGCTGCGGATTCTCCAAGCTGAACCAGACGCGCAAGGTACCCTTCGACAGAATGGTAAGGTACGCCAGCCATCGGAATAGGTTCGCCTGCAGATGCGCCACGCTTTGTGAGTGAGATATCGAGGAGTTGCGATGCGCGTTTCGCGTCGTCATAGAAAAGCTCATAGAAATCACCCATCCGATAGAAGAGGAGCTCTTCGGGATGTTGCGCTTTTAGTTTTAGGTATTGCTGCATCATCGGTGTGTGATTTGCTGTTGCTTGTTCTGTCACGGTTTGGCCTGCAAAATTACAAAGGATAGAGATTAGGCAATAAGGATACGTGAATCGCTGCGAAGCGGTAAAGTATACTTATTGCGATGGCGAGCAAATGAGCCAATAGAGGGAACGATGGAGCAACTAATTAAACTGGCGACGCAAGTAGGTGAGCGGCTGAAAGCATCCGGCGAGACGGTGACCACGGCGGAATCTTGCACGGGCGGCGGTATCTCTTATTTCCTGACTGAAGTGGCGGGAAGTTCAGCGTGGTTCGAGCGTGCATTTGTCACTTACAGCAATGAAGCTAAACATGAACTGGTTGGCGTAAAGCAAGAAACCTTAGAGGCACACGGCGCGGTGAGTGAAGAAGTCGTCGCGGAAATGGCGGCAGGGGCATTGAAAGCGGCAAATGCTGATTATGCCTTAGCAGTCAGTGGTATCGCGGGCCCCACAGGTGGAAGTGACGATAAGCCAGTTGGCTTAGTCTGTTTTGGCTGGGCGACAAAATTAGGGGTTGTTACTGAAACATGTCTTTTTGACGGAGACAGACATGTTATTCGTTTCAATACCATCGCCCATAGCTTATGTCGTTTACAGTCTTATTTAGAAAGCCAAAAATAAGAGCGGCGACACGAAAGGAAAGAAAAAGTTTGTACAGGGCTAGACACTGTATAAATGGACAGTATACTTAGCAGCAATTGATGAACAGTTATCTGAACGAATATTGCTTCCGTTGGAGAATCAAATGGACGACAACAAACAGAAGGCGCTTGCCGCGGCCCTAGGCCAAATTGAAAAACAATTCGGTAAAGGATCGATCATGCGTCTAGGCGATGATCGCACCATGGACATTGAAACCGTCTCTACAGGTTCTCTGTCATTGGATATCGCGTTGGGAGCGGGTGGCTTGCCATTCGGTCGTATTGTTGAAATCTATGGCCCTGAGTCTTCAGGTAAAACAACCCTGACACTTCAAGTGGTGGCGGAAGCACAAAAAGCAGGTAAAACCTGTGCGTTTATCGATGCGGAGCACGCGCTAGACCCTGTCTATGCTCGCAAGCTAGGTGTTGATATCGATAACCTTCTCGTTTCTCAGCCTGACACCGGTGAGCAAGCCCTTGAAATCGCAGACGCACTGACGCGTTCAGGTGCTGTTGACGTTATCATCATTGACTCCGTAGCGGCGTTAACGCCAAAAGCGGAAATCGAAGGTGAAATGGGTGACTCTCACATGGGTCTGCAAGCACGTATGCTTTCTCAAGCAATGCGTAAGCTGACTGCAAACATCAAAAACAGCAACACACTAATGATCTTCATTAACCAAATTCGTATGAAGATTGGTGTGATGTTCGGTAACCCTGAAACCACCACCGGTGGTAACGCGCTGAAATTCTACGCGTCAGTCCGTCTTGATATTCGTCGTATCGGCTCAATCAAAGAAGGCGATGAAATCGTAGGTAACGACACGCGTGTTAAAGTGGTGAAGAACAAGATTGCTGCACCATTTAAGCAAGCAGAATTCCAAATCATGTATGGCGAAGGTATCAACCTTTACGGCGAGCTGATTGACTTGGGCGTGAAGCACAAGTTGGTTGAGAAAGCGGGTGCATGGTACAGCTACAACGGCGACAAGATTGGTCAGGGTAAAGCGAACTCTTGTAAGTTCCTTAAAGAAAACCCACATCTCGCCAAAGAGCTTGATAAGACACTACGCGACATGTTGCTACAAAACGCAACCTTGAGCGAAGAAGACGCGAAAGACGATGAAGAGCTGCCAGAAGGCGAAGCGTTCTGAGTCTAACAGCACGAGAAAAAGCGGTGGGCCTTTTGGCCCGCCGTGACCATTCAGAACTGGAACTACGTCAGAAACTGGCGCAGAAACAGTACCCGCCTGAAGAAATCGATACCGCCATAGAGCACTGCTTTTATCATGGTTGGATTGATGACAAACGTTTCGCAGAAAGCATGCTTCGCCAAGGCGTCCTAAAAGGGCACGGTTGGCAGCGCATTTGTTTTGATGCAAAACGAAAAGGCATTCCAACGCCGCTACTAGAAACCGCACAAGAAAACCAGCAGCATGATTGGTATGAGCTTGCGAAAGAACTGGCTGTGCGCCGATTTGGCGATTATGACGGCGTCTTACCGGAAGCCGACTTCAAACAACGCTCAAAATGGATGCGTTACTTACAAAGTCGCGGATTTAACTTTGACCAAATTAACTACGCGTTATCCTCTTCTGACTGACTTCTCTATCAATAAACGCAAAAAACTACTCTGATAGCGTCTTACACGGCACGCAAACTTCTCTCCGCCTCTTTTCGCAACTGGTCAGGTTGTTTACAATGGCTCTCAACTGACTCTAGTCAATCGCACCGAAAGCGATTTAGTTGCTACTACAACCCCAATTTCAGGATTAGCCAATGTACATGAGCACCGACGAGATCCGCACGGCGTTTCTCGAGTTCTTTGAAAGCAAAGGGCACCAAATCGTGCCTAGCTCATCGCTTGTGCCTGCAAACGACCCGACGCTGTTGTTTACAAACGCAGGTATGAACCAGTTTAAAGATTGCTTCCTTGGCGCCGAAAAACGCGCCTATACGCGAGCAACGTCAGCACAACGCTGTGTTCGTGCTGGTGGTAAGCATAACGACCTGGAAAACGTGGGTTTCACTGCCCGTCACCACACATTCTTTGAAATGCTGGGCAACTTCAGCTTTGGTGACTATTTCAAAGAAGATGCTATCAACTACGCATGGGAGTTTCTGACTGACGTTCTGAAACTACCAAAAGACAAGCTGATGGTAACGGTTTACGAAACGGATGATGAAGCCTTTGCGCTTTGGAATGAGAAGATTGGCATTCCAGCAGACCGTATCGTGCGCATTGGCGATAAAGAAGGTGGCAAACCGTTTGAGTCAGATAACTTCTGGCAAATGGGTGACACTGGCCCATGTGGTCCTTGTACTGAAATTTTCTATGATCACGGCGATCACATCTGGGGTGGTCCTCCGGGTTCTCCAGAAGAAGATGGCGATCGTTACATCGAGATCTGGAACAACGTGTTCATGCAGTTCAACCGTCAAGCCGATGGCACGATGGAACCACTGCCAAAGCCGTCTGTTGACACGGGTATGGGTATTGAGCGTATTGCTGCAATCATGCAAGGCGTTCACTCAAACTACGAAATCGACATCTTCCAAACCCTGATCAAATCAGCGGCAGAAGTGATTGGCTATGACGATTTGTCTAACCAGTCTCTGCGCGTTGTTGCTGACCACATTCGTTCTTGTGCGTTCCTGATCGTTGATGGTGTGATGCCGTCAAACGAAGGCCGTGGCTACGTACTGCGTCGTATCATTCGTCGTGCAGTGCGTCATGGTAACAAGCTAGGCGCGAAAGGTTCTTACTTCTACAAGCTGGTTGGTCCATTGGCTGAGATCATGGGTACCGCTGGCGAAGAGTTGAAGAAGCAGCAAGCAATGGTTGAGAAAGTGCTGAAGATTGAAGAAGAAAACTTCGGTCGCACCTTGGATCGCGGTATGGCAATCCTTGATGAAGCATTGGAAAACCTTGAAGGTGATGTGCTTGATGGCGAAACCGTCTTCAAACTTTACGATACCTTCGGCTTCCCAGCTGACCTGACTAACGACGTTGCGCGTGAGCGTGGTTTGACGATTGACGAAGCACGCTTTGAAGCGGCGATGGAAGAGCAACGTCAACGTGCACGTGATGCAGGCCAATTTGGTACTGACTACAACGCAGTCATCAAAGTAGAAAACAGCTCTGCATTTACCGGTTACGGTGAAACACAAGGCAACGGCTTGATCACTGATATCTTCGTTGACGGCATGTCAACGGAAGCTCTGGCAACGTCTGACGAAGCCGTGATCATCCTTGACCAAACCCCATTCTATGCAGAGTCGGGCGGTCAGTGTGGTGATGCAGGTTTCTTGATGACAGAAGCGGGTAAGTTCGAAGTTGTCGACACGCAAAAATACGGTTCGGCGATCGGCCACCGCGGTAAGCTGGTAGACGGTACTCTGTCTGTGGGTGATAGCGTTGACGCGAAAGTTGATGCTGAACGTCGCCAAGCGATTGCACTAAACCACTCAGCAACGCACCTACTGCACGAAGCACTTCGCATCGTTCTGGGTGAGCACGTTCAACAGAAAGGTTCTTTGGTTCGTGCTGAAGGCCTGCGTTTTGACTTCTCACACCTTGAAGCGGTGAAAGCGGAAGAGTTGCGTGCTGTTGAGAAAATGGTGAACGAGCAAATTCGTCGTAACCATGACGTATCTACTGAACTGATGGACATTGACGCTGCGAAAGCAAAAGGTGCAATGGCATTGTTCGGTGAGAAGTATGACGATGAAGTTCGCGTGTTGACCATGGGCGATTTCTCTATCGAGCTGTGTGGTGGTACTCACGCAAACCGTACCGGTGATATCGGTATGTTGAAAATTACCTCTGAAGGCGGTATTGCTGCAGGTGTGCGTCGTATCGAAGCCGTGACGGGTCAAGGTGCAGAAGATGCATTCTACCGTCAGCAGCAAGAGTTCTCACAGAAGGTAAACGAATCTCAAACCCGTGCGAAAGCACTAGAGAAAGAAATTCAGCAACTGAAAGAGAAACTTGCAGCGCAAGAGAGCGCAAGCCTTATCAACAACGTGACGGAAATTAACGGTGTTAAAGTGCTTATCAGCAAGCTTGATGGCGCAGACAGCAAAGCACTTCGCACCATGGTTGATGACTTGAAAAACCAAATGGGTAGCGGTGTTGTTTTCCTTGGTAACGTTGCAGACGACAAAGTTGCGTTAATTGCAGGTGTAACCAAAGACTTGATTGGCAAGGTGAAAGCCGGCGAGCTGGTTAACATGGTTGCTCAGCAAGTGGGCGGTAAGGGCGGTGGTCGTCCTGACATGGCGCAAGCTGGCGGCAGCGATGCAGCGGCATTGCCAAATGCACTTGAATCAGTGACCCCTTGGCTGGCGGAGCGCTTGTAAGCGCAAACGACTGCTTTAGGCGACTGTAAACGATGTCATTAAGGGCTTCCATTGGAGGCCCTTTTTTATGATGCGTTTATTATTTGCACTTTGTTTCATTATCTGTATAGTGCATCGCCTTGACGTTTATAAGGTTTTAATTGAAACCTTATTCACCCGTTTTTAGCTCTATTGGATAACATTTCCTTACCATTTGATGTGTGACACCGTGATCTTCTGGGCACAAGGGTCACATTGTCTGGATTGATTGTGCGAATTCTCATTGGCAAACTGGAGTTGGCCAAAGAAATGAGCCATATTGAGAACCCAGACAGGCGTTGATTGTATTGGCGTAGCGCCTGTTAAAGGATGCTCGCAAGGAAGGAAAGTAGTTGTTAGTCCATCTCGGAGCTTGAGCTGCCGTATGAGTTTACTTCGTGCAGTAAGAAGACCAAACAGACTCAACTAGAAGAAAGTTGTAATTACTCAAGGAGTAGAAGAATGCTGATTTTGACTCGTCGCGTAGGTGAAACGCTGATGATTGGTGATGAAGTCACCGTGACTGTACTGGGCGTAAAGGGCAACCAAGTTCGCATCGGTGTGAACGCGCCGAAAGAGGTGTCTGTACACCGTGAAGAGATCTACATGCGTATTCAAGCTGAAAAAGGCAACCCTGCACCAACAACAGGTAACTTTTAAGCGACACGCAATTGAAATTCCCTGAAGGCCGATCATTTTAATCGGCCTTTTTGTTATCTTTAGATTGTTCATTTAAAAAGCAATTGAGGGGATTTTCGGCAAATAAACTGTGCGAATGATGCAGAAGTGTGCAAACGCATCGTGAATGCAGATTTTTGCGGATAAAGTGTTTGACATATTTCTGGCTCAAAGTAATATGTGCCTCCGCAAGACGGTGAGGTGGCCGAGAGGCTGAAGGCGCTCCCCTGCTAAGGGAGTATACGGTTTATCCCGTATCGAGGGTTCGAATCCCTCCTTCACCGCCATTTGCTTTTGCACTTAATTTATTAGCTTTTAAGATGCATGCCTGCGCGTCCGTAGCTCAGCTGGATAGAGTACCTGGCTACGAACCAGGCGGTCGGAGGTTCGAATCCTCCCGGACGCGCCATTATATTTTTGTTTTTCAGGCAACGCCTGTTAACATGCCCGAATTGTTGCGCGCTCGTAGCTCAGCTGGATAGAGTACCTGGCTACGAACCAGGCGGTCGGAGGTTCGAATCCTCCCGAGCGCGCCATGATTTGTGCGGTGAGGTGGCCGAGAGGCTGAAGGCGCTCCCCTGCTAAGGGAGTATACGGTTTATCCCGTATCGAGGGTTCGAATCCCTCCTTCACCGCCATTATATAAATTAGTTGCGCGCTCGTAGCTCAGCTGGATAGAGTACCTGGCTACGAACCAGGCGGTCGGAGGTTCGAATCCTCCCGAGCGCGCCATCCTAATTTATATTCCCCTAAGGTTAATGACCTTATCCAAGGACGAAGCTCCGTTTCCGACGAAGCACTGGCATCCGGATTGATGCATGAAGTGATTACTGCGCGCTCGTAGCTCAGCTGGATAGAGTACCTGGCTACGAACCAGGCGGTCGGAGGTTCGAATCCTCCCGAGCGCGCCATCTTCACTTTCAATTTGCTTCACCAAATTGTTTTACGTCTGTATCACAATTGCCTGCGCGCTCGTAGCTCAGCTGGATAGAGTACCTGGCTACGAACCAGGCGGTCGGAGGTTCGAATCCTCCCGAGCGCGCCATTTCTTCTTTTTTGCATGTCCATGCATTTTAATTGCTTATTTGCGTGTTATCTCAAAAAGCAAACTTTCCGCTTCTATTACACTGTTCCTTGTCTTTTAAAGAC
Source organism: Enterovibrio baiacu (assembly GCF_004120195.1). Taxonomy (GTDB): domain Bacteria; phylum Pseudomonadota; class Gammaproteobacteria; order Enterobacterales; family Vibrionaceae; genus Enterovibrio; species Enterovibrio baiacui. Next base: position 82,087 of record NZ_SCHN01000018.1, read on the forward strand.
TTCCTGATTCTTGCCTGTTTTACACCCCAAAAAAACGACTTAATACCCTGACATACCATTACTTTATCTGTTGATTATTTCTTAACAGATCTACGATGATTTACCGCTTTTTGCGTTAACAAGGTTGTAACATTTGCACGTATTTATTGCGTCTGAGGCCGAAAATGGCAGAAATGATCAGTATTACAGGATTGTCATTATTGTAGATTGTTAGTATTTTGACCGCATACTTAACTGAATAAGTAAATTCTCAACAAAATGTAAAACGCATTTTGTGAGCATTGGTGTGCTGAGCAAACACTGCAGGTTTGCCAGTTATAGAAGCAAAGGAAGCTCGTATATGGATCTGGGAAGTACACTCCAGCAAGCTGCTACGCTCATGCTTACTGGCATGGCGGTAGTCTTCGTTTTTCTCACCATTTTGATCGTTCTGGTCAAATTGATGTCCCGCATTGTTCCTGAAGAATTGCCCCCACAAATCGCGTCCACCTCGGCGCCTACTCAAAATAATGGGCAAATTCCAGGAGAAACCATTGCAGCCATTTCAGCGGCAGTGAATAAATACCGTAGTCGCCAGCGCTAGCTGATGCGAAACATACAATTACAAGGAGTTATGTAGTATGTCTAAGCCACTCGCTATAACAGATGTTGTCTTGCGCGATGCGCATCAGTCGCTGTTTGCGACACGTATGCGTCTTGACGATATGTTACCCATCGCGGCTGCGTTGGATGATGTGGGTTATTGGTCTTTGGAAACGTGGGGCGGCGCGACGTTTGACTCGTGCATCCGTTTCCTCGGTGAAGACCCATGGGTTCGTTTGCGTGAGCTGAAAAAAGCCATGCCTAAAACCCCGATGCAAATGCTGCTTCGTGGTCAGAATCTTCTAGGTTACCGTCACTACGCGGATGACGTTGTTGAAAAATTCGTTGAGCGCGCACATGCAAACGGTATGGATGTATTCCGTATCTTTGATGCGATGAACGATGTTCGCAACTTTGAAAAAGCAGTTAAAACGGCGGTTTCTGTTGGCGCACATGCGCAAGGTACGCTTTCTTACACCACCAGCCCATTCCATACGATTGATACGTGGACAGACCTGGCGAAGCGCCTTGAAGACCTTGGTTGTCACTCTCTGTGTATCAAAGACATGTCAGGCCTGCTTCGTCCTTACGAAGCTGAAGAGCTGATTACGCGCATTAAAGCCTCTTGTGATATTCCTCTTGCGCTTCACTGTCATGCGACAACGGGTCTTTCAACGGCAACGGCCGTTAAAGCGGTTGAAGCGGGCTTAGATATTCTCGACACCGCGATTTCGTCGATGAGCCAAACCTACGGTCATACCCCAACAGAAACCGTGGTTGCTATGTTGCAAAACACCGAATTCGATACGGGTCTTGAGTTAGAAAAAATCGAACCGATTGCGGCTTACTTTCGTGAAGTGCGTAAGAAATACGCCAAGTTCGAAGGTCAGCTCAAAGGTGTTGATTCACGTATCCTGATCGCACAGGTGCCAGGTGGCATGCTGACGAACATGGAAGGTCAACTTAAAGAGCAAGGTGCACAAGATCGCCTTGACGAAGTTCTGCAAGAAATTCCTCGTGTACGTGAAGACCTTGGCTACATTCCTTTGGTCACGCCAACATCGCAAATTGTGGGTACGCAAGCGGTGATTAACGTGCTGACGGGTGAGCGTTACAAGAGCATCACGAAGGAAACGGCGGGTGTTCTTAAAGGTGAATACGGTAAAGCGCCGACCACAGTAAATGCGGAGCTACAGGCTCGCGTTCTTGATGGTAAAGAGCCGATCACTTGCCGCCCTGCAGATTTGCTTGAAGCTGAGCTTCATACGCTGACTGATGAGCTGATTGCGAAATCAAAAGAAGAGGGCATTTTGCTTGCTGAAGCGCAAGTTGATGACGTACTGACTTATGCCTTGTTCCCACAAGTTGGTTTGAAATTCCTGAAAAACCGCGGTAACCCAGACGCGTTTGAACCAGCACCAGGCCTTGAGCCTGCGGCAGCACCAAGTGCACCTGCACCTGTGGCAACCACCGCTGGCGGCACTGAAGCGTATAGCGTGAAAGTGAACGGTCAGGTTTATGACGTGGAAGTTGGCCCTCAGGGTGAGTTGACCTCTGTCGCGCCAAGCGCCGCGCCACAAGCTGCGCCAGCGCCATCTGCTGCACCTTCTGCGGGTGCATCAGAAGCGGTTGCTGCACCATTAGCGGGTAACATCTTCAAAGTGGTTGCCAAAACCGGCAATCAAGTTCAGGAAGGCGATGTGTTGCTGATTCTTGAAGCGATGAAGATGGAAACCGAAGTACGTGCTGCACGTGCTGGCGTGGTTCAAGACGTCATGGTGAAAGAAGGCGATGCAGTGACTGTCGGCTCTCCATTGATGAACTTGGCGTAAGAGGATAGAGGAAAGACATGGAAGGTTTGTTAATCCTCTGGCAAGGCACAGGTCTTGCCAATTTCCAGATTGGCCAGTTGGTCATGATCTTTGTTGGCTGCGTGCTGTTGTATTTAGCGATCCGCAAAGGTTTTGAGCCGCTGTTGCTATTGCCGATTGGTTTTGGTGCCATTCTTGCCAATATCCCTGAAGTGGGTCTGGCAAACAATGCGATTCAAAATGCGTTGTACGCAGCAAGTCCGGATGTGATGGGGGAGTTTGCCCGTATCCTTGGTCTGGGTAGTGCGAACCCTGAAGCGATTAAAGTGGCGATGGACGGTGCGAGCCTTCATCAACTGAAAGAGCTTGATGAAGCGGCTCATGCTGCCAAATTCTCTGACGGTACGCTTTACTCCTTCTACAACGTGGCGATTGCATCAGGTATTGCACCGCTCCTCATCTTTATGGGTGTTGGGGCAATGACGGACTTTGGCGCGCTTATCGCTAACCCTCGAACTTTGTGGTTAGGGGCTGCAGCGCAGTTTGGTATTTTCGCCACCTTGTTTGGTGCTATCTTGCTGAACCTGATTCCGGGCATGGAGTTCTCGCTCGCGGATGCGGCATCGATTGCCATCATCGGCGGTGCTGATGGCCCGACGGCTATCTTCCTCGCGAGTAAGCTATCGCCTGATTTGCTGGGTGCGATTGCTGTTGCTGCATACAGCTACATGGCATTGGTGCCAATCATTCAGCCGCCAATCATGAAGCTGTTTACCTCTGAAGATGAACGTAAGATCGAGATGAAGCAGCTACGCCACGTCTCGAAAACCGAAAAGATCATTTTCCCTCTGGCTGTTCTGGTCATGGCGATTATTTTCTTACCATCGGCAACGCCGTTAGTCGGTATGTTCTGTCTGGGTAACTTGATGCGTGAAAGCGGCGTGGTCGATCGCCTGTCGAACACGGCACAGAACGAACTCATCAACATCGTGACCATTTTCTTGGGTCTGTCGGTGGGTTCTAAGCTTCAAGCTGAGCAGTTCTTGCACGTTGAAACCTTGGGTATTCTTGTGCTTGGTGCGGTTGCGTTCAGTATTGGTACTGCTGCAGGCGTATTAATGGCGAAGCTGCTGAACAAATACAGCAAAGACAACATCAACCCATTGATTGGTGCGGCGGGTGTGTCTGCGGTGCCAATGGCTGCTCGCGTGGTGAACAAGGTGGGCTTAGATTCTAACCCTCAAAACTTCCTACTCATGCACGCGATGGGTCCAAACGTTGCAGGCGTATTGGGTTCAGCGGTTGCGGCAGGTGTGCTGTTAGCCCTTGTGGGGTAAAGCAGGATTCGCTGCTAGAGCAAGCAATACGACAAACTGATGAAATAAAGGCGGAAGGCATTGTGTCTTCCGCCTTTTTTATTGAAACTGAACAAAGGACATCACACGCATTAAGGACGACATATGCCTCAGAATCTCCAACTCGCCATCACCGCGTTCGGCGGACCTGAAACGTTGAAACGCCAATACACAGCAATGCCAGAGCCCCAAGAGGGGCAAGTGCTCATCAAAGTGGCCTTTGCTGGCGTTAATCCCGTGGATGCGAAAACTCGTGCAGGCTTAGGTTGGGGCGCGGAGAAAATCAAAGACATCTTGCCTTGGGTACCGGGGTTTGATGCAGCAGGTGTTGTCGTTAAAGGTGCTGGTGTGTTTAAAGCGGGCGATCGCGTTGCGGGACGAATAGTGGAAGGCGGTGGCTACGGTCAGTATTTGTGTGCAAATGCTGATGCGTTGTCGCGCATTCCTGATGATGTGTCGTTTGAAGCCGCCGCCTCGTTGCCTGTGGCAGGATTGACGGCATGGCAGGCCTTGGAACTGGCTGGTCTAAAGGCGGGTGAAAAAGTACTGATATTGGCTGGCGCGGGTGGTGTCGGGCATATCGCCATTCAGCTTGCCAAAGCAAAGGGTGCGAACGTGTATGCGAGCTCTTCTGCAGCCAACCTTACCTTTGTGAATGGCTTGGGCGCCACGGCCTTAGATTACGCAGCCTCTTCGCTTGAAACGCAAGTGAGTGACGTTGATGTGTTGATTGACCTTGTCGGTAGTGATGTTGGTGAAGCTGCGCTGGCATGCGTAGCGAAAAATGGGCGAGTCGTGACTGTGCCTACTATCACCGCCGATCGCATTATTGCAGCGGCACAACCATTGGGCATTGATGTGAAAGGCATGTTGGTTGTGCCCAACCCCGAACAAATGGATGCGTTACTGGCCTTGGTGCATGAAGGGAAAGTGCGCGTCGAAATCGCGAAAACGTATCCGCTAGAAGAAGGTGTGCAGGCCCATGTTGATATTCAAACTGGCCGAACGCGCGGTAAATTATTATTGGAGATGCCTGAATGAGTCGGTATGACGACTATGATGGATTGATTTTCGACCTGGATGGTACCTTGCTGGATTCCATGCCGGGTCACTATGCAGCTTGGCAACAAACCGCTGCTGATTTTGGTTTTACGGTGTCAGAGACGTGGTATCACACGCGAGGTGGTAGCCCGACGATTCTGACGGCGCGTTCTTTGATTGAGCAACTTAACCTCGACATTGATGCGCAGGTATTGGCTGATCACAAGACCCAGTGTTTTTCTTCCCTGTTAGAGAATCATCTTACGATTTTGCCGTTTACAGAGGTTGCCCGTCACTTTGCAGGAAAGAAACCCATGGCGGTGGGGACAGGTACGCTGACAGAGCTTGCTTCTCGTATGATGGAAAAGGCTGGCATACTTGATTTGTTCGATCACGTTGTGGGTGCTGATCAAGTTGGCGCACACAAACCCGCCCCTGATACCTTTTTGCGCTGTGCCGCGCTATTGGGTGTCGCGCCAGAAAAATGTTTAGTGTTTGAAGATGCGGTATTTGGTTTTGATGCAGCAAAAGCGGCGGGCATGGATGTCATTGATGTTCGGGTGACAGATGTTGGATTGGCTTAGCAGTGACTCGGCGCTATGGGTATTGTTTTCTACCGGTTTTCTCAGTGCCACCTTACTTCCTGGAGGATCAGAGGCGAACCTGATCCTTTTGCTCAAAGAGAGCAGCTATAGCATTGCCGTGCTCGTTTTGGTCGCCACGTTGGGCAATACGCTTGGCGGCATGACCAACTATTGGATTGGTCGTTTTCTTCCTGCGCGAACCCAAGAGCAAAAACACGGTCAAAGAGCCATTAGCTGGCTTCAGCGTTACGGGTATTGGACCTTATTGCTAAGCTGGCTGCCTGTTATCGGTGATCCCTTATGCTTGGCTGCTGGATGGCTGAGGTTAAAGCAACGCTGGTGCTGGATATTAATCGCACTTGGCAAAACCCTCAGATACATCGTACTTGCCCTCGTGACCCGCGGTTTACTGTTTCTCTAAATGATATTTTGAAAGGATAGCGTGTGCGTTATTTTATCCTGACGGCAGCCCTATTGGGCTTGTCTGGGTGTGGCTTGAGCCAAGCCGTGCCGAATGTTTCATTGCCGGAAGGCGTCACCTTCATTGAACAAAAGAACGCGCAGAGTGATGCGCCTTCTATTCCTTACCAGAAATACCAACTACAAAATGGGTTAACTGTTGTTTTGCACCCGGATGCCTCTGATCCTCTGGTGCATGTTGATGTGACCTATCACGTTGGTTCGGCACGAGAAGTACCGGGTAAATCAGGCTTTGCGCATTTCTTTGAACACATGATGTTTCAAGGTTCGAAGCATGTGGGCGATCAGCAGCACTTCAAGTACGTGACCGAATCGGGTGGCAGTGTGAATGGCACCACCAACCGAGACAGAACGAATTACTACGAAACCGTGCCCGCCAATGAGTTAGAGAAAATGCTGTGGCTCGAATCTGATCGCATGGGTTTTTTGCTTGAAGCTGTCTCGCAACGTAAGTTCGAAATTCAGCGTGATACCGTGAAGAATGAGCGCGCACAAAATGTCGATAACCGTCCTTATGGTCGTGTACAAGAAACGCTAGCAGCAGCGCTTTATCCACCTGAACATCCTTACAGTTGGCCAACCATTGGTTACATCGAAGACCTTAATCGCGTTGACGTGAATGACTTAAAAGCGTTCTTCTTGCGCTGGTATGGCCCAAACAATGCCACGTTAACGATTGGCGGCGATATCGATGCGAAGCAAACCCTTGAATGGGTTGAAAAGTACTTCGGCGATATTCCTCGCGGGCCAGAAGTGGCGAAGGCAGACAAATGGCCAGTGACGATCGACAGCGATCGTTTTGTGACGCTGGAAGATCGCATACAACAACCGATGTTGGTGATGAGCTGGCCGACATTGGATCCCACGGCTGAATCACGACAAGCGCTCGATATGCTTGCGTCTGTGTTGGGGCAGGGGAGAAACAGTCTGCTTTACCAAGACCTCGTGAAGCCGGGCAAAGTGCTAAGTGCGAGCGCGTACCAAGATTGTGCGGAGCTTGCATGTAACTTCCAACTTTATGTGTTGGCAAACCGTGGACAAGACCTCACGCAAGTCCGCCAAGACGTACTGACGGTGTTGGACTCTTTGAAAGCGCGAGGCATCAAAGAGGATGACCTCGACCAAGTGAAAGGCAGCGCTGAAGCCGGTGCGGTGTTCGGTTTGCAAAGTGTGCACGGCAAAGTGGCACAGCTAGCGTCCAATGAAACCTTCTATGGTGAGCCTGATCGTTTGGCCTCTTGGCTTGCATCCTTGGATGCGGTGACAACCAAAGATGTCGAAAATGTTTTCGATACCTTTGTATGGAAAAAGCCATCGGTAAACGTGTCTGTAGTGCCAGATGGGCAAGTTGCGTTGGAAGCTGAACCACAAAATTTCACGGCCAAACGCGCGATGTCCAGCAGCAACGAGGGCAAGGAAAGCGTGAACATTGTTCAACGACAAACCCCTGAAACCTTTGATCGCAGTGTCGCACCTTCACCCAACGGTGCCGTTAGCGTGAATGTGCCAACCCTGTATCACAGTAAATTGAGCAATGGCATTGAGATAAGTGGCGCTGAATCCTCAGAAACCCCGACGGTTGCACTGCACCTTATTTTACCTGCTGGCAGCTTAATGGAGCCAAAAGGCAAAAACGGCCTGGCATCGCTTACTGCAGATTTGATTGCGGAAGGCAGTAAAACCCAAACTAGTGAAGATATTGCCGCCAAATTGGATCGATTAGGTTCAAGCGTCAGCATTGATGCATCACTGAATGGCACGACGGTGAGTGTGTCATCACTGACCAAACACCTGCGCGAAACCTTATTGATCGCGGGTGATGTTCTTTTCAACCCCGCATTAGAGCAAGACGATTTCGATCGTTTGAAAAAACAAACGTTGGAAGGCATTCGATTTAGTCATCAAACGCCGCAATGGCAGGCCAGTCAGGCGAGGCGCGAGGTGTTGTTCAAAGACGAATGGCATGCACTTCCATCTGAAGGCACCTTTGAAACATTGAACAGCTTAACGCTCGAAGATGTGAAGGCGTTTTACGCGGAAAACTACACGCCTAACAAAGCGCGTTTAATTGTGGTGGGTGATATCGACAAAGCGGGTCTGTTATCCGCAACCCAAGGGTTGAATCGCTGGCAGGGCGCTGAAGCAAAAGCACCGGCGAAAGCGGAGCTAAATACTTACGACCAATCGCAAATTTGGCTGGTGGATAAGCCGGGTGCACCACAAAGTGTTGTGCAGATGGTACGTCATGCGATGCCTTTTGATGCCACGGGTGACATGTTCCGAACACAGCTCGCGAACTTCAATTTGGCCGGTAACTTTAACTCTCGCTTAAACCTCAACCTTCGTGAGGACAAAGGCTACACTTATGGGGCAAGTGGGTACGTGGTTGGCGGAAAAGATACTGGCCGCATTGTCTATCAAGCTCAAGTGCGCGCGAACAGCACACTCGACACCGTGAAAGAAATGCAGAAAGAATTGCGCCAAATGGCGGAAAACGGCATCACGGATGACGAACTGGCTTTCCTGCGTTTGGCCGTGGGTCAAAAAGATGCACTGAGCTATGAAACGCCAAGGGATAAGGCCGGTCTTATTGCGACGATCATGCGCCATGATCTGCCGTCTGATTACAAAGCACAGCAAAAAGCGATTATTGGTTCTGTCTCCAAAAATGAATTGAATGCCTTGGCAAATAGCTGGTTCCAGCCTGAGGATTATCAAATCATTATCGTGGGCGATGCGAAAGCGCTGACACCAACCTTATCGACATTGGGATTACCGATAAAACGTTTAGTGATTGAGAATTGAGCGACTTTTATCGTTAGTTAAGCAAACCCTAAAAACAGTGAGATGGCTTTTGCGTTTCAGAGTGATTATGCTTAGCCATCTTAACAGTTTACTAATATAAATGAGTACAGCCTTGACTAGTTTTTCACAACGGTTGGCGGCGCTGGCGGAACATCCCGAAGCGCTAAAAGGAATTGGCCGCGGTGTAGAGCGCGAAGCGCTGCGTATTACACCTGAAGGCACGCTTTCTTCTGCGGCCCACCCAAAGGCGCTAGGCTCTGCGCTAACCCACAAATGGATCACCACGGACTTTGCAGAATCTCTGCTTGAATTCATTACGCCCGTGAGTTACTCCGTTTCCGAAACGTTGACGCAGCTAGATGATATTCATCGTTTTACCTACCGTGAGCTAGATGGTGAGTCGCTTTGGCCTCTCTCCATGCCTTGTTACGTCGCGAATGAAGACGACATCACGTTAGCGCAATACGGCTCGTCAAATGTGGGACGTATGAAAACCCTGTATCGCCAAGGCTTGAAGCACCGCTACGGCAGTGTGATGCAAGTGATCTCTGGTGTGCATTTCAACTTCTCCTTCCCCCAAAGCTTTTGGCAGCAGTTGTTTGGCGATCAAACGCCATATGCACGCCAAGAATCTGTGTCTGATGCGTACTTCGGTGTTATCCGAAATTACTACCGCTTCGGTTGGATGATCCCTTATCTGTTTGGTGCATCCCCAGCATTGTGTGGTTCATTCATCAAGAACACTGACACGGCATTGGATTTCAATACCGTGGGCGAAGGAACGTTTTATTTGCCTTACGCAACCTCATTGCGCTTGAGCGATTTGGGTTACACCAACAGCGCGCAAAGTGTGCTGAAAATTGGTTTTGATAGCCTAGAGAAGTATCTTGAAGGTGTTCGTGATGCTATTCGTACACCGTCGGCTGAGTTTGCGAAAATCGGCGTGAAAGACGCATCAGGCTACCGCCAATTGAATGCGAATGTGCTTCAGATTGAAAACGAACTCTATGCGCCTATTCGCCCTAAACGCGTTGCGAAAAGTGGTGAGAAACCGTCTGATGCGCTGGAGCGTGGCGGGGTGGAATACATTGAAGTTCGTTCATTGGATGTCAATCCATTCAGCCCGACAGGCATTGATGAAACCCAAGTTCACTTCCTCGACTTGTTTGTTACTTGGTGTGCTCTGTCTGATTCATCGCCGATGACGGATTGCGAGCTTGAATGCTGGCGTGATAACTGGAAAAAAGTGGTCATGGAAGGGCGTAAGCCTGGTCTAACACTGCAAATCGGTTGCCATGGTGAGCAGCTCACTCAAGCAGAGTGGGGACGTCGTGTCTTTGATGATCTTGGAAAGCTCGCGGTTGTGATGGACCAAGCATACGGCGGTGACAAGTATCAAGCGGTGTGCAAAGAGTTGGTGACATGGTTTGATCAGCCAGAGAAAACACTCTCAGCACGTTTGCTTAATGACATCCTTGCGAAAGAAAGCATTGGTAAAGTGGGGCTTGCGATTGCAGCTGAAAATGCGGAGCGCTTTGCCGGTGGTGATTACACCGAATTTTCAAATGCACAGTTCCGCGAAGAAGCCATTGCGAGTGAGAAGCGCCAACAAGAGATTGAGCAGGGCGACAGTGTGAGCCTTGATCAGTATCTGGCTGAGTACTTTGGTGATAGTGTATCGATATAGTGAGATACACGTTTTACACCTTGTTGTAACGCCCGCCCTCGCGTGATCCGGCGGAGCGAAAAAAAACGAGGTAGAGAAACAGGCAGGTCTCACCCTGCCTGTTTTTTTATGTGCATTTTTCCGCATTGAATCAGAAGTGGAGATAAGGACACCCATGCAATTTTCATTATTCTGTCTTTCATCGCAGCGCCTTTCATCTTGCCGTTTCCCTCGACGTTGGCTTGCGTTAATCGGCGCGTTGTTGCTGACGGGGTGTGCGACGCCGCCACCCAAGAACCCAGATAACATTTGCAGTATTTTTCGTGAATACGATGGCTGGTATGAAGATGCCGTCGACATGCAGGAAGAATGGGGAACGCCTATTCATGTGGCGATGGCGTTCGTCAAACAAGAAAGCTCTTACGTGCACGATGCTGTACCACCGCGAGATTATGTCCTTTGGGTGATCCCATGGGGAAGGATCAGCAGTGCGTATGGCTACGCGCAAGCACAAGATCCAGCCTGGTCTGATTATCAAAAAGCGACCCGAAATGGAGGATCGCGAACAGACTTTGGGGATGCGATGCAGTTCATTGGTTGGTACACCACGGAAACACAACGTCAATTGGGTATTTCTAAGTGGGATCCGTATAACCAATACTTGGCATACCATGAAGGTCGCGGTGGGTATAAACGCGGTTCTTACAAAGCGAAACCGAAGGTGATGCAGGTTGCGCGCAAAGTTGAACGACAAGCGAAAAAATACGGCGGGCAACTCAGTAGTTGCCGCGAAGAGTTAGAAAGCAACCGAAGCTGGTGGTCGTTCTAACGCTCTCTACAAAAACATGAAAAGCGCCAAATGGCGCTTTTCTTTTTCCTCGTGCAATTGCACGCTTTCTCGCGTGTTATTCAAACCCCATCTGTTGACGCCCGAGTGGCGACAAGTCAGCTTCGGTTGCGCGACCTTTATAATTTTGTTCATGGTTTTCAGCGGCGAAATCAGGGCAACTATTTCCATTTAAAAAGGCGGGGCGTTGCTTGGCGAGAAACGCACGGTTCTTTTCGCAATCAGGAGCTGCGCCGATAAACAGCACATTGCTATAGCCATCACCATTGTGTTTGTCTTCCACCGCGTGAATCGTATCGGGATGCCACCACACGGTATCACCCGGCTGCATTTTCGGAATGGACACCAGCCCTTCAAGCAGTAATGGGTGCCATTCTTTGTAGACCGTCAGTGCGCGTCCCGGCGCGGCACCACACAGGTCTTCCTCTTCCACATCATCTTGGATCGCGCGAAGTAGCATGAACGGCATGGCCAACATGGAAGGGACGGTTTGCAGTGTGCCATCGCCTTTTCCTTGTGGCGTGAGCGCTACCCAGCCTTGGAAGGTGCGGAACACACTGCACACGGCAGGGGAAGGGAACTCCTCTACATCAACGCGATTCTGCCCGTCAAATGCTTGATATTTTGTCCAATCACCATGAAATACCTCATGGTAGACATCGCGGTAGTGAGGCTCTATCCAGCGTTCAATGGAGCCTGAATCAACATGAGGAGACAAACCTAATGTTGCATCACCTGGCTCGCGGCGACGAACACGATCTGCGTAGCTCGATTCGAGATCAGGATTGAAATACGCGTCGCCGCTGTTCGGATCTTGCCATTGCCACAAGTGGTTGAGGTGACGACGCAGTGTCGCCATATTCTGATGCTGCCTTGCCCATACCTGTGCTTGAGACCAATAAATCCCGAATATCTGGGGCTTGTCAGATTTGAGCTGGCTGAAGTAGTTATCTTCTACTGTGGGTTTGTGGTCGTAATAACCATTATCAATGATGTACTTAGACAAGTCTTCATTGTGCGCTGACACTTCATCACTGGGCAAGGTGTTACGCACAATGCAACATCCAGCACGGTGCACACGTTCTTTTTGTTCGTCAGTAAACCCTGATTTCGCAATGTCTGCATACTCAAATTGAGGAATGGCTGAGCCTTCAGATTCTTCCTGTTTGATGCGGGCAATTTCGGCTTCCATCGCATGGGTTACGGATTCAAACCTTGCTTTGTAGTTGGGGCTTTGTTGCTTTAGGGCGGCCTTGAATTCGCGGATTTGCTGAGACAAATTTTCTGTAGAGAGTGCCATCGTACCTTCCTTTCTCGTGCTTTCCATCCGTAACAATGCGGTGCAAAACAGCATGTTCTGTTCCAGAACATCGACAGTCATGCACCTACCATTGTGCTTGTCGTGATCTAGCGCTTATTTCCTTAATGATAGATAACTCACTAGCAACATTAATTTCACAAATATACTACCTTTATTGGAACGTTCCAGTTTAATTTTTGAACAACAACTGCTTTTCCTCGCAGATGACTGTAATTCATCAATAACTTTTTATTGAGTGGGTGGGGTGGACGCAATGACGATGTTTTTCCGTGGCTGATCATAAGTCACCAAGCTATGTGGCCAGTAAAAAAGCGACGGTGATTGACGTTGCGAAAGCGGCTGGTGTGTCCAAATCAACGGTGTCTTTGGTACTTCGCGGCGGGGTGGGCGTAAAAGCACGAACTGTCGAGAAAGTGAACGCAGCGATTGATGCGTTGGGCTATGTCTATAACCGGGAAGCGGCAGGGCTTAGGAACCGAGAATCAAACATGGTGGCGATTGTTGCCAATGATCTCGCGAACCCCTATTTGGCGCAGGTCATCATTGCACTAGAGAGTGCATTGACCGAGCAAGGGCTTGTGCCTGTCGTGGTCAATATCAATGAAGATGAAACGCGTCAAAAGGCACTGGTTGCGTCGCTGAAAGAGCACAATGTCGCAGGTTTTTTCATTACGCCAGCACCGGAAACATCGGCGGATTGGCTGCAAGGACTCGCTAGTGCAGGGTATCCCGTGGTGTGTTTGATGCGGGAAATTGTTGGCGCGAATGTGCCCGTTGTGGTGCCTGACAACCGACGCGGCATGTACTTAGCGACGAAGTACTTGATTGACCTAGGGCATACGCGAATTGCGTTTATTGGTGGTGTGGAAAGTATTTCCGATTATCAGGAACGAAAAGAAGGGTTTCTCACTGCTATGCAAGAGGCCGAATTAGCCGTTAAAGACAGTGACATTGAACCTAGCTCAACCAAACGGGAAGGCGGGCAAATAGCGGTAACGCGCGTGTTAGACCGCGACCCAAGCATTTCGGCCATGGTGTGTTTTACCGATGTGGTGGCGTACGGCGTATACACGGCATTGCGCGACCGGGGGTTGAAGCCTGGAAAGGATATCTCCGTGGTGGGGTTTGATGATTTAGAGGACAGTCGACTGATGTCTCCAGCGTTAACAACAATACGTGTGAATGCGGAAGACATTGGCCGAGTGGCAAGTGAACGCATGCAGCAATGCAGAGAGCATTCCCTTTCCTCTGACAACGATGTTGTTGGTGTGGAATTGGTGATTCGCTCGTCGTGCTGCGCGATCGGGGGATAAGGTTGCTCACTCAACCTTGTCTCCCAATGACAAAAAGGAAGACTGCAGTCATTGCAGGTCAACGATAAACGGGACGACATATCATGAAAAAGAACACCATGATTCAAACCCTGCCCCTCGCGGGTGCTTTGCTGCTCTCAACGGCAGCGGTACAGGCAGAAGATGTAGAAGTCTTGCACTGGTGGACATCGGGCGGTGAAGCGGCTGCCTTGAATGTGTTGAAAGACGATCTGGGTACCAAGGGCGTCGGCTGGCAAGACATGCCAGTGGCGGGTGGTGGTGGTGGCAATGCCATGACTGTCCTCCGTGCGCGTGTGACCTCTGGCAATCCGCCTACTGCAGTTCAAATGCTTGGCTTTGATATTCAAGACTGGGCGGCTGAAGATGTGGTGGCAAACCTGAACAGCGTTGCGGAAGCGGAAGGCTGGAATGAGGTTGTACCGACGGCACTTCAACGTTTCGCAAAATACGACGACAAATGGGTCTCAGCGCCCGTTAACGTGCATTCCACCAACTGGATTTGGGCGAACAAAAAACTGCTTGATGAAGTCGGCGCAAAGCAGCCAGAGAACTGGGATGAGCTGATTTCTGCACTTGATAAGCTCAAAGCCGCTGGCTATATCCCGCTGGCGCACGGTGGTCAGGCATGGCAAGACGCGACTATCTTTGATGGCGTTGTGTTAACCACGGGGGGGATTGATTTCTACCGTAAAGCCATGGTGGATTTAGACCCTGACGCGCTGAGCTCCGACACCATGCTGAAAGTCTTTGATCGTATGACGCAGCTTCGTGGTTACGTGGATAAGAACTTCCCAGGCCGAGACTGGAACTTGGCATCAGCGATGGTGATTGAAAACAAAGCGGGCATGCAAATCATGGGTGACTGGGCGAAAGGGGAATTCCTCAAGGCAGGCCTGAAACCCAATGAAGATTTCTTGTGTTTCCGTATGCCGGGCACCCAAGGTATGGTGACCTTTAACTCGGATCAGTTCGTGATGTTTGATGTGGGCGAATCGAAAGCGCAGGACGAAATGGCGAAAGCCATCATGGCGCCTGCGTTCCAGTCCGCATTTAACGTGGTGAAAGGTTCAGTGCCTGCGCGCACTGATGTGTCAAATGCAGACTTTGATGCATGCGGAAAGAAAGGCATGGCAGACCTTGCGGAAGCCAACAAAAATGACACCTTGGTAGGCAGCATGGCTCATGGTCACGCTGCGCCGGCTGCTGTGAAAAATGCGGTTTATGATGTGGTGACCAACCACTTCAACGGCGGTATGGACTCACAGCAAGCAACGAAAGCACTGGTCTCTGCAGTTCAAGACGCTATTTAAAGACAGTGTGAGTGACACCAGCGGCTCTAGATCCTAGAGCCGCGCTTTTCATACCCGTGTCGCGCTACCTCAAGGATCGATGTATGTCTTCTCAAGGAAAATACAGTTCGCGCCATTTCTGGCAGCAGCTGTTACCCAAAATTGTTATCGCGCCGTCCTTCGCGCTCATCCTGTTTTTTGTTTATGGCTTCATTGCTTGGACAACCTACATCTCGTTCAGTCGCTCTCGCATGTTACCGAACTACAACCTTGATGGTGTGCGTCCTTACGAGAAATTATGGAATAGCCTGAATTGGCAAGTTGCACTCGAAAACCTCGCCATTTTTGGCATTCTTTATATCGTCATTTGCTGTGCCCTCGGTTTGCTTCTGGCGATTTTGCTTGATCAGAAAATTCGTATTGAAGGTGGCTTGCGCCCCATCTTCCTGTATCCGATGGCACTGAGCTTCATCGTGACGGGGACGGCATGGAAATGGTTTCTAAACCCGGGTTTAGGGCTCGAGAAAACCATGCATGAATTTGGGTGGGAGAGCTTCAGCTTCGATTGGTTGATAAACCCAGACATGGCCATTTATACCATTGTGATTGCGGGTGTTTGGCAAACGTCGGGCTTCGTCATGGCGATGTTTCTTGCTGGCTTGCGAGGCATCGACAGTGAAATGTTAAAAGCGGCGCAGCTTGATGGTGCGTCATCATTTCAGGTGTATCGCCGTATCATTATTCCGCAGCTTCGCCCTGTCTTTCTCAGTGCCTTTATCGTACTCGCGCACATGGCCATTAAGAGTTATGACTTGGTCATTGCGTTAACGGGCGGTGGGCCGGGGAACGCAACGGCAATGCCAGCGACCTTTATGTATTCGTACACCTTTTCACGCAACCAAATGGCGGTGGGCTCGGCGAGTGCGATCATCATGTTGATGACCATCGCAGCCATCATCATTCCGTATCTGTATAGCGAACTGAAGGAGAAGAAGCATGAGTAGCAGTGACACCTCTTCTCCCTTTCAAGGGGCTCGCTTTTGGCGAATTTTGATTTACACCACCTTGATCGTATTTGCCTGCATGTACTTGCTGCCGTTGTTCGTCATGCTGGTGACGTCATTTAAAGAACTCGATGAAATTCGCCAAGGGAACATGTTGGCCTTGCCAGAAGTTTGGACGGTCGAACCTTGGGTTTCTGCGTGGGGAACGGCGTGTATTGGCCTGACGTGTGAAGGCATCAGCGGGTATTTTACTAACTCCATCATGATCACTGTGCCGGGTGTGTTGTTATCAACCACCCTTGGGGCACTCAATGGTTATGTACTGACGAAATGGCGTTTCCGCGGACACCGTTGGGTGTTTGGCTTGATGCTGTTTGGGTGTTTCATTCCGTTCCAAGTGGTATTGGTGCCGATGAGTCAGGTGCTGGGTACGCTCGGTTTGGCGAATACCACGGCAGGTCTGGTGCTGGTGCATGCGATTTATGGGTTAGGGTTTACGACGTTGTTCTTCCGTAACTATTACGAAGCCTTCCCAAGTGAATTGATCCGCGCCGCCATGATTGATGGTGCTGGGTTCTTCCGTATGTTCTTCCGCATTTTATTGCCGAGTTCAGGGCCGATCATTGTGGTGACCATCATTTGGCAGTTCACCAATATTTGGAATGATTTCCTGTTTGGTGCGTCGTTTGCGTCGGGCGATACCGCGCCGATCACCGTGGCGCTGAACAACTTGGTGAACTCATCTACCGGTGTAAAGGAATACAACGTGCACATGGCTGGCGCCATGATTGCCGCGCTCCCCACCTTGTTGGTGTACATCTTAGCGGGACGTTATTTCGTTCGTGGCCTGATGGCGGGATCAGTAAAAGGATAAGGTAATGGCATCTCTAACGCTTAATAACGTAAAAAAACGCTTCGGCCACGTTGAGGTATTAAAAGGCATCAACATTGGCATTGATGACGGTGATTTTCTGGTGCTGGTCGGCCCGTCTGGCTGTGGTAAATCAACACTGCTGAACATGATTGCGGGGCTCGATAGCATCAGTGATGGTGAGGTCAGTATTGGGGATAGTGTGATCAATGAGCTGCACCCAGCAGAGCGTGATATCGCCATGGTGTTCCAGTCTTATGCACTTTATCCAAACATGACGGTGGGGCAGAACATTTCGTTTGGCCTTGAAATGCGCCATGTGCCAAAGCCTGAAAGGGAAAAGAAAATCGGTGAAGTGTCGGCAATGCTGCAAATCGAGCACTTGCTAAAGCGTAAGCCTGGGCAACTCTCGGGCGGTCAACGCCAGCGGGTAGCGATGGGACGAGCGCTCGTGCGTGACCCGAAAATCTTCTTGTTTGATGAACCGTTGTCGAATTTGGACGCCAAACTTCGGGTGGATATGCGCACAGAGATCAAACGCCTTCATCAGCGTTTAAATGCAACCATCGTGTATGTCACCCATGACCAAATCGAAGCCATGACATTGGCAACAAAAATTGCGGTGATGAAAGACGGCGAATTGCAGCAACTCGGCTCGCCAGCGGAAGTGTATGATGACCCGGCCAATACCTTTGTCGCGACGTTTATGGGAAGCCCATCCATGAACTTGGTGGATGCGCTGGTGGAACGTGCTGATGCATCGGAAACACAACTGCAATTAGCCGGGTTTGATGGAGAGCTACAATCTGTGACAGTGAAGTGTGGCTTTGAAACACTGAGCAACTACGTGGGTAAAACCGTGCAAATGGGGGTTCGCCCAGAAGACATTACCGAAAGCGAAGGCAGCACGCCCTCAACCTTGCATTGTAAGGTTGATGTGACTGAGCCAACAGGGGCGGATACTTACGTGATTACGTCATTAGGCGGAAAGGAAGTGGTTGCGCGGATGCCTGCAAACATCCGTTTGAAGGCCGGCGACATGGCGCACTTTCGATTTAATCCTGAAAAGCTGGTGCTGTTTGATAGTGATTCGGGGAATCGTATCCGATAATAAAAGCGCTCCTGAGGGAGCGCTTTTGAATTTTTGTTCATTTGAAAAGATGGCGATTAGCCGACATTCAACCCTGAAACCGTCTGAGCAACCGTCTGCGCACTCGCTTTAATTTCCTCCATCACGCCAGATGCCTCCGATATTTGAGACTGACCTTTTTGAGCGGATTCGGAAACACTCGACATCTTTCCTGTGGCTTCAGACGTCAATTCGCGGTTCTTTTTTACCACGTCTGCAATTTCTGCAGTGGATTGGCTAGTACGTGCTGCCAGTTGTCTGACTTCATCTGCGACCACTGCGAACCCTCGCCCTTGATCGCCAGCTCGAGCTGCTTCTATCGCCGCATTTAATGCCAGTAAGTTAGTTTGGTCGGCGATATCACTGATTGTTGAGACAATCGCTTCGATGCTTTTTGATTGCTCATTCAATTGCGATATAGATGATGCTGTCTCTATGACCTGTTCAGAGATAGAGCGGGATGTCGACACTGTTGACTCCAGCACATCAGAACCTTGCTGTGCGACTTCTGCTGTTTTGACGGAGTTCGTATACGCTACTTCTGCGGCAGATCGAATCGCCTGTTCTTGTTCGACTTTCTCGGTAATGTTGGAGGCAAATTTCACAACGCTGACAACCTTCCCTTTGCTATCAAATATGGGATTGTAGGTGGCACGCAGCCAAAGTACACGGCCTGCACTGTCTTTGCGTTCAAACTGACCCGCTTTAAAATCTCCTGACGCGAGTTCAGCCCAAAAGTTAGGCTGAGCTTCGTAAAACGAGTCAGGGCAAAACATGCGGTGATGCTTACCTTGTATTTGTTCTAATGAGTAACCAACAGCACCAAGGAAGTTAGCATTGGCTTTAATGATGGTACCGTCAGGCTCGAATTCGATGGTTGCCATTGATTTATCTAAGGCTTCGAATATAGCGCTTTGTTGATCTAGCAGTACTTTTTCTTTGGTGATATCTGAGGCTATCTTCATCACACCCGTAACGGAACCGTCCGTTTTAATCGGGAAGTAAGATGCCTCTAACCAAATTCGTTTGCCTTTACTGTTCAAACGAGGAAAGGTGCCATTAATCACTTCTCCAGAACGCAATCGTTCCCAAAATCGATGATACTCAGGGCTATTTGAAAGTTCTGGATCACAGAGTTCTCGATGGTGTTTTCCTGTTAATTGGTCAAGAGAAAATCCAACGACCCCGAGGAATATGGAATTGGCATGTTGAACGATACCTTCAGGGGTAAAATAGATGGTGGCAATACTGCTATTGATTGCATCTAAAATTGTTTGGTTTTTAGCAGCGCCTTCTCGGCTAGCTTGTAGTTCTTTTTTTAGTTTACCGTTGAACATAGTGACACCCTGTCGCGTTAAACGGCGGTAAGCCGCAGAGTTTTTACGGGAAGTGAAGCATGCTGTTTAATCCATCATGGTTTACAGCTGCTCTATAAAGTTAGCTGAAAAAGAGTAGAGGTGTCTTTGTTGTGATTTCTTATGTGTAAAATTTAATGACGGATTTAAAAAAGAGGAAGCGCTATACAACTGTTGTATGAAATATGTATCACCCCAAATAGCGCCTATTCGGGGTGATACACACGGTTAGCTCAGGGGCGCTTTAGGGACAGGGAGTATTTTTACCTGTTTAATCATGTTTTCAGCCACATCAATGATTTCCATTTGATGGCCTTCCACTTCAATGCTTACTTGGCAGTCCGGTATGTCTTCGAGGTGCTCCAAGATCAGGCCATTTAATGTTCGTGGTCCATCGGTAGGTAGCGCCCAGTTCAAACTCTTGTTCAAATCACGGATATTCGCACTGCCTTCAATCATGTAGCTTCCGTCTGGTAATGCAGTGATCTCTTCGGCAAGACTCGGCGAAAGCGACGTCGTAAATTCGCCGACAATTTCTTCCAATATATCTTCCAACGTGACTAAGCCAATGATGTCGCCATATTCATCGACAATCAGACCAATACGTTCTTTGTTGCGCTGGAATTTGAGCATTTGGACGTTGAGGGGCGTGCCTTCAGGAATGTAGTAAACCTCGTCGGCAGCGCGTAACAAGTTCTCTTTATTGAACTCGTTTTCTACCATCATTCGGTAAGCTTCACGGACGCGAAGCATGCCGACAACTTCGTCTATGTTGTCGCGATAGAGCACCATTCTTCCATGCGGTGCATGGGTCAGTTGACGCATGATGGCTTTCCAATCATCGTTGACATTGATGCCTGTGATTTCATTGCGCGGCACCATGATGTCATTCACGGCAATTTCTTCAAGCTCAAGGATTGATATCAGCATGTCTTGGTGGCGACGCGGGATAAGTCCCCCCGCTTCATTGACCACGGTTCTCAACTCTTCTGAGCTCAGATGGTCTTTGGCATCATGGCTGGTGGTCAAGCCGACTAAGCGAAGGAAACCATTAGTAATGCCATTGACGAGCCAAACCAATGGGTACATCACCTTCATCAATATATTGAGTAAGATACTGCTGGTGTAGGAAACGCGCTCGGGATAAAGGGCTGCCAGCGTTTTAGGCGTGACTTCAGCAAAAACGAGCACCACGAGGGTCAGGCCACCTGTTGCGATTGCGACACCCGCATCGCCGTAAAGGCGCATGCCTAAGATGGTTGCAATGGCTGAGGCCATAATGTTGACGAGGTTGTTACCTATCAGGATAAGACCAATCAATCTATCCGGACGATCTAGCAACTTTTCTACGCGCTTAGCACCTTTATGTCCTTGATTTGAAAGATGTCTAAGTCGATAACGATTTAACGCCATCATTCCAGTTTCGGAACCGGAAAAGTACGCTGATATGACGATGAGCAATACCAAAAGGGACGCGAGTGTTCCCGTCGATATGTCGTCCAAACTGTTAATTCCTTTTAATTGTATTCAACCCTAATTAAGGGCAAAGATCGTACTCGCTGTCAAACTCAATGGTGATAATTCCACCGGTTACGTTCAATATGTGTTTTGACAACGAGTGATGACACGATATCCAAGCGATGTAAAACGCTGGAACCTCAGATTGTTTGGGTATACCACTAGGCGATAATGACTTCGCGCACAAAGCGACTGCCAAAGTAAGCTAAAGTCAGTAAAAACGCGCCTACGATGCTGATCCAAATGACGCGGCGACCACGCCATCCTGAGCGATAGTGACCCCACAACAACACACCGTAGACAACCCATGCCATCGCAGAAAGTACGGCTTTGTGTGCTTTGCCTTGAGCAATCATGTCTTGTACAAACACGGCTCCCGTGACCAGTGTCAGGGTAAGTAACACTTCACCAATCAAAATAATATTGAAGAGTTGGCGCTCTACCGCCATCAATGGTGGCAAGTTCGGGTTCATGACCAGCTTTTTCTTGTTCTTCAGCTGGTGGTCGAGCCAAGCCAATTGGATGGCGTATAAAGTGGCAATCATCAAGGTTGAATAGGAGAACAAAGCCAGTGAGATATGTATCAACACCTGAGGATTGGCTTCCAAGTGTGTGATAAACGCGCCGGGCAGTAAGGTGGCTGCCGCGAGATTAATTGCAGAGAAGCTATAGACGACGGGGAGCAATACCCAGACGCGCATTTTGAACATCAAGCCTGTCGTCATTGCAGCAATGATAAAGCTGATCAGTGATGCCACATTGAGAATGCTAAGGTTCTGCCCACTAGACACATCAATAAGGTCAAAAAGCAGGTAGGCATGAAGGGCTAACGCACCGCTTGCGCTAAGAAACACCGCGCGTGCTGGGATCTGGTTTGGGCCAGACAAGCCTGGAATGATTTGTATGAGCGCTGCAAAGTAAAGCAGAGCGGCAGTAATGGCGATTAAGATATCCATGTATTTTTCAGCATCGTCGCATGAAAATGAAAACATCGAGTATACCTTGCTCAACCCTTCGTCGCTATTCAAGGGCATGGATCTTTGGGCGTTTACCTTGCGTAACGCGCTACAGCGCACTGCTTTTGCGTGCTGCAGACATTCTTACATTTCTTAATCTAGGTACTCTGTCGGCCAATTTCGCCTTCTTAGTTAATCGAAGACAAGAAATAAACCCGCGCCAGTACTTTAAAACTATCGTTGAAGGCATCATGTTAGCGAGAAGGATAATGCGTTATAATCGCGGCAATTTTGTGTTTATCGCCACTTAAGCCTCATTCATTGAAGTCGTGGTGCCGCCGCGTAGAGAGCGAGTAGGACATGTTTGAAAACTTAACCGATCGTCTATCCCGAACGCTGAAGAACATCAGCGGTCGTGGCCGTCTTACTGAAGACAATATTAAAGACACCTTGCGCGAAGTGCGCATGGCGTTGCTGGAAGCGGACGTTGCCCTTCCTGTTGTTCGTGAATTCGTCAAGCGCGTAAAAGAAGCCGCGGTTGGTCTTGAAGTATCAAAGAGCCTGACGCCAGGTCAGGAATTCATCAAGATTGTTCAATCTGAACTTGAAGCCGTGATGGGCGAATCTAACGCAGAGTTAGATCTTGCTGCTCAGCCACCAGCTGTTGTCTTGATGGCCGGTCTACAAGGTGCGGGTAAAACAACCAGCGTCGGTAAACTGGGTAAGATGCTTAAAGAGCGTCACAAGAAAAAGGTACTGGTTGTGTCTGCCGACGTTTATCGCCCTGCGGCGATCAAACAGTTGGAAACCTTGGCTACCGATGTGGGTATCGATTTCTTCCCATCGTCAACCGACCAAAGCCCAATCGACATTGCGAAAGCTGCACTGGCGCACGGCAAACTAAAATTCTATGACGTAGTCATCGTCGATACCGCAGGTCGCCTGCACGTCGACGAAGAAATGATGGACGAAATTAAAGACGTCCACGCTGCCATTACTCCGATTGAAACGCTGTTCGTGGTTGATGCCATGACAGGTCAAGATGCGGCGAACACGGCGAAAGCCTTCAACGATGCATTGCCACTTACCGGTGTTATCCTGACGAAAGTCGATGGTGATGCACGTGGTGGTGCGGCACTGTCTGTTCGTCATATCACGGGTAAACCGATCAAGTTCTTGGGTGTGGGTGAGAAGACCGACGCACTGGAACCGTTCCACCCAGATCGCGTTGCAAGCCGTATTCTAGGTATGGGTGACGTGCTGTCACTGATTGAAGACCTAGAACGTAACGTCGATAAAAACAAAGCTGAACAACTGGCGAAGAAATTTAAAGAGAAGAAAGGCTTCGATTTACAAGACTTCCGTGATCAGCTGCAACAGATGAAAAACATGGGCGGCATGATGGGGATGATGGACAAGCTTCCGGGCATGTCTAACCTTCCTGACGATGTGAAAAACCAAGTGGACGACAAAATGTTTGTTCAAATGGAAGCCATCATCAATTCCATGACAGCCAAAGAACGCGCACGCCCAGACTTGATTAAAGGCTCACGTAAGAAACGTATTGCTGCGGGTTCTGGTACTCAGGTTCAAGACGTTAACCGCTTGCTCAAGCAATTCACCCAGATGCAGAAGATGATGAAAAAAATGCAGAAGGGCGGAATGAAGAACATGATGCGTAATATGAAAGGCATGATGGGTGGTATGGGCGGTGGCGGCGGTATGTTCCCACGCTAATCACTTTCTTCCTTCCTTATATAAAGAAGACTTAAAGCGGCGGAGTTTCGCTAAGTGATTGAATGCTTCTTACAGCTGGTGCTTTTTTAGCTAAAGCAGTTGCATTCGATCACAGAAAGCGTAAAATTCCGAGGCTTTATTTTGGCACGAGGCCCCGTACTACCACGGGGCCAATTTAATTCAGTAATGCAAAGAGGACGATATGGTAACCATTCGTTTGGCACGTCACGGCGCTAAAAAGCGTCCATTCTATCAAATCGTTGTTGCCGACAGCCGCCAAGCGCGCGACGGTCGTTTCATCGAGAAAGTAGGTTTCTTCAACCCTATCGCACAGGGTCAAGAAGAGAAGCTGCGTCTAGACCTGGATCGCGTTAACCATTGGGTTGGCGAAGGTGCAGCTGTTTCTGACCGCGTAGCACGACTGATCAAAGACGCAGCGAAAGCGGCGTAATTAATCAGTGTCAGGGTTGAAAGAAAAGATGAGTGAGCAAGAAAAGGTTGTAGTAGGTAAGCTAGGTTCTTCTTATGGCATCCGTGGCTGGCTCAAAGTTTTTTCTTACACTGAAAATGCTGAAAGTATTTTTGACTACAAACCTTGGTTCATCAAGGTGCGTGGCGAGTGGCAAGAGTTTCAAGTCGAAGACTGGAAACGCCACGGTCAAGGGTGGGTCGGCAAATTGAATGGTCTGGATCAGCGTGAAGACGCTCAGGCTATGACAAATGCTGAAATCGCTATTAATGCAGACGTTTTACCTGCGCTGTCAGATGAAGAATTCTACTGGCGCGAATTGTTCGGAATGGAAGTGTTCACTACCCAAGGTTACAACCTAGGTAAAGTCACTGACATTTTGGAAACAGGCTCTAACGATGTGTTGGTAGTGGCTGCCAACGTGAAAGATGCTTTTGGTAAGAAGGAACGACTAGTACCGTTCCTCGATGGGCAAGTCATCAAGCTGATTGATCGCTCTGCTCAACGGATCGAAGTTGACTGGGATCCTGGATTTTAAATCCCCCGGTAACGTTTAAAGTCATGGGAGAGGAAATATGTGGGTTGGTGTTATCAGCCTTTTTCCTGAGATGTTCCGTGCTGTTACCGAATTTGGGGTAACTGGCCAGGCGGTAAAAAAAGGCCTGCTCGAGGTAGAAACGTGGAATCCCCGCGATTTTACCCACGACAAACACCGGACTGTCGATGACCGTCCATATGGTGGAGGCCCAGGCATGTTGATGATGGTACAGCCTTTGCGCGATGCCATTGAAACTGCCAAGAATGCCGCCGGAGGCAAGGCGAAAGTGGTTTACCTATCACCTCAAGGCCGTAAGCTTGATCAAGCTGGTGTTGAGGAGCTGGCGCAGAACGAGAAGTTAATTCTTATCTGTGGACGCTATGAAGGGGTAGACGAGCGCATTATACAAACCGAAGTCGATGAAGAATGGTCTATCGGTGATTTTGTGCTCAGTGGAGGCGAACTGCCTGCCATGACGTTAGTGGATGCAGTGGCTCGGTTTGTTCCGGGTGTACTGGGAGACTTTGCGTCAGCAGAAGAAGATTCTTTTGCAAATGGCTTGCTAGATTGCCCGCACTACACGCGACCTGAAGTATTAGACGGATTAGAAGTACCTGCGGTACTGAAATCTGGTAATCATCAGGACATTCGCCGCTGGCGACTACAACAGTCGCTGGGCCGAACCTGGCTCAGAAGACCAGAGCTCCTGGAAAACCTAGCTCTGACTGACGAACAGGAATTACTGCTTGCAGCGTTCATTAACGAACATAATGCAAGTACCTAAACATACTTAGTATCAGTTTATTCTAGGGTATAGAAAATGAGTAACATCATCAAAGCGCTCGAAGAAGAGCAACTTAAGCAAGACCTTCCTGAAATCAAAGTGGGTGACACTGTTGTTATTCAGGTTAAAGTTAAAGAAGGTAACCGTGAGCGTCTACAGGCCTATGAAGGTGTTGTAATCGCGAAGCGTAACCGTGGTCTACACTCTGCAATCACCGTTCGTAAGATCTCTAACGGCGAAGGCGTTGAGCGTGTATTCCAAATCCACTCGCCAGTGGTTGACAGCATTACTGTTAAGCGCCGCGGTGCAGTACGTCGTGCCAAACTGTACTACCTGCGTGAGCGTTCTGGTAAGGCAGCTCGTATCAAAGAGCGTCTGGCTAAGAAATAATCGCTCCGGCGTTTATGATCCCTTCAAAGGGATAGCGAAAAGCCCGCCATTTGGCGGGCTTTTCTTTTTGGTACGTATACGTTCATGGTGTGCTTGTTGATACTTCCCTATAATGCGCTTTCGCATAAGGAGAAATACGCGTGCAGTACGATTGGATTTTGTTTGATGCCGATGAAACCCTGTTTTCATTTGATGCATATTTAGGTTTGCAAACCCTGTTTTCAAGACTGGGTGTCGAATTCACTCGCACTGATTTCGATGAGTACCAAAAAGTGAATAAGCCGCTGTGGGTGAAATACCAAGACGGTGAAATTAACGCGAAACAACTGCAAGAAGACCGTTTTCTCGTTTGGTCTGATCGCCTCAATATCCCTCCGTTTGAACTCAATCGTCTGTTCCTCGAAGCCATGGCAGACATCTGTAAGCCACTTGAATCTGTCAGCGATATCGTTCCTCTGCTTTCTCAACAAGCAAAGCTTGGCATTATTACCAATGGCTTCACACAACTTCAGCAAGTCAGACTGGAAAAAACAGGACTTAGCGCCTTTTTCGATCTTGTGGTGATTTCAGAAGAGGTAGGCGTTGCCAAACCTGATCCTGCGATTTTTCATTTGGCCTTTGAGCAAATGGGGCAGCCTGCGCTCTCTCGCGTGTTGATGGTCGGGGATAACCCTGATTCTGATATTTTGGGTGGCATGAATGCAGGCATTGATACTTGCTGGCTGAATGTTGATAGCAAACCTGTACCTGAGGGGATCACCCCCACCTATGTCGTTTCCTCTTGGAAAGCGTTGGGTGCTGAGCTGTTGTAATCAGCAACATGGTTTTGCACACGTGAAGACGGAACGTTTAATGTTTCGTCTTTTTTTTGGCTAGCGTATTTCTCTGCCGTGAATTCTCTCGAGCAAGCATGACCCTGATTCCATAAATTTAGGGATTCACAGGTGGTGTCAAAGATAGAACATCGTTTGTGATGCAAACACGCTTCACTGTCTAAAACGTCAGCGATTGACCGACACATGACGAGGTTTCTTTCCTCGTCCAATATGACGGATCAAGCCAGTTCACTGCGCGTTTTTCTGGCAATCATGCCATAAAAATCAGAGGAGAACGGCAATGGAATCGGTTGAAAAGCAGTTGGTCGGGGCGTTAGCGAGAAATTGGTGGGTGCTGCTGTTAAGAGGCGTCGCAGCGGTGGTGTTTGGCGTGATGGCTTGGACCATGCCACCCAGTCAATCGATTGAAACCCTCGTCTTGGTTTTCGGTGCGTATGCATTCGTTGATGGCTCGTTACAGGTGTGGACGGCACTCGCTGAACGAAGAGAGCGAGATAATTGGATGTTACTCATGCTGTGGGGGTTAGTCGGCATTGGTGCAGGCGTCATGACATTTTCAGTCCCCGAGTTAACGGCCGTCGCACTGTTGTTTTACATTGCCGTTTGGGCGATTGCTAAAGGAGTATTGGAAATCATGGCCGCTATTCGGCTACGAAAGGAAATCACGGGAGAATGGCTACTGATCCTTGGTGGTATTATTTCTATTGTTTTTGGTGGTTTCCTTATGGCGAACCCCGCTGAAGGCGCGATTGCATTGCTTTGGATTATTGCCATGTATGCGTTTGTCTTTGGGCTGCTATTTATCGTACTCGCGTTCAAACTGAAGAAAGTAGGGGCATTTGTTTAACGACATTTCGGCAGCCAAGCGTTTTGGAATCGTCTATAGTACGTTTCTATTTTTTGTCGCTTTATAGGATTTGAGGGCGGTATGGTTAAGAAAATTGCACTGTCATTGTTGGTAATGACAATGGTGGGCTGCGTGAGCATTGATAGTGCCGAATCACTTGCTGCGGAAGGCAAGTGGCAAGCCATTGGCGAGAGTGATGGCGTGCGTGGTCTACCATCTCGCTCTTTGAGCGACTTAGCTGAATTGGCACGAAAAGCCGGGGTGGCTGCAAACGTGAATAATTATGAGTCTGGCTATGCTTCAGGTGTCGATAAATATTGCGACGTGAACAATGCCTACGACATTGGTCTTTCGGGGTTTAAATATTTAGGTGTGTGTGCAAATACGCCTGACGGCCTGCGTTTCCAAATGGAATACCAACGCGGTTTTGAAGACTTTCAATCTGCCGATCAAACCTTCTAACTGCTCACCATCCAGAACGCTCTTTTATACCCAAGCAATTTGAAGGTGCATGTTGCTCCCTTAGGTTGTTTGGGTATTAAGCCTTCCTCGCTAGTTCCACTTCTGTGTATATAAAACTTTCCATTGCCCCTTTTCTGCTTGCCCTTTTTTGATGAAATAAATACTGAATTTTTCTTCTTTAAATGTATCAATTGTAAATTTAAGTTTACGTTGTTTATTTATCTTTACGAAAGGGTTGCATTCATGGGGGAGCTTGTTAAGGTGTGTCTCAATGCGTGAAAACGCAAAGCGAATATTACGCGACCAAAAAATCAAACGACACGCGAAGGAACGTTTTCATGGAAAGAGATCTACTTACGAATGTGCATATTCAAGATGAAACAGTACTGATTACACCAGAGCAGCTACGTCAAAAGCTGCCAGTAAAAGCAGAAACACTGGCGTCAATTTCTGCTGCGCGGGAAGACATTGCCAATATCATTCATAAAAAAGATCATCGTCTATTGGTGGTCTGTGGGCCTTGTTCTATTCACGACACTGATGCCGCGATTGAGTACGCAAAGCAGCTAAAAACATTGTCGGAAGAGCTGAAGGATCAGCTTTACATCGTTATGCGTGTTTACTTTGAAAAACCAAGAACCACGGTGGGCTGGAAAGGGTTGATCAATGACCCGCACCTCGATGGTTCGTTTGAAGTAGAAGCGGGCTTACACAAAGCGCGTGAACTGCTGATCACATTGGCGGACATGGGGATTCCATTGGCAACAGAAGCCCTTGACCCGATCAGCCCTCAATACATTGGTGACCTATTTAGCTGGGCCGCGATTGGTGCGCGTACCACTGAATCACAAACACACCGTGAAATGGCAAGTGGCTTAT
This sequence comes from Enterovibrio baiacu, assembly GCF_004120195.1. Lineage (GTDB taxonomy): Bacteria > Pseudomonadota > Gammaproteobacteria > Enterobacterales > Vibrionaceae > Enterovibrio > Enterovibrio baiacui. Next base: position 110,977 of record NZ_SCHN01000018.1, read on the forward strand.
CGATGCCAATTGGCTTTAAAAATGGCACGGATGGCAGCTTGGCCACCGCCATTAATGCGATGAAGGCTGCTGCGTCGGGTCACCGTTTCATGGGGATCAATAAAGAAGGTCAGGTTGCACTGTTAACAACCGGTGGCAACCCTGATGGCCATGTCATTCTTCGTGGCGGTAAACAAACTAACTACGATTCTGTCTCTGTGACGGAATGCGAAAATGAGATGAAGGAAGCAGGGCTTGAAGCGTCACTAATGGTAGACTGCAGCCATGCAAATTCACGTAAAGACTATCGCCGCCAGCCTTTGGTGGCAGAAGATGTGTTCCATCAAATTCGTGAAGGCAACAAATCTATCATTGGTCTAATGATAGAAAGTAATATCAACGAAGGAAATCAATCGGCTGATTTGCCGCGTGAAGAAATGGCATACGGTGTGTCCATTACAGATGCATGCATCAATTGGCAGGAGACGGAAAAGCTGCTGCGCCATGCTCACGATGAATTAATTCCCTTCTTGGAACAGCGTATATAAAGGATATAAAGCCCCATGGTTGCAGAGTTGTCCCGCTTGCGGGATCAGATAGACGAAGTCGATAAACAAATGGTTGAGTTGCTTGCTCGACGCCTTTCACTGGTCGCAGAGGTGGGTGAAGTAAAGAGCAAGCACGGATTGCCGATTTATGCCCCAGACCGAGAAGCGGCGATGCTGGCATCTCGGCGTGAAGAGGCTTCGTCCAAAGGCATTCCACCCGATCTGATTGAAGATATTCTGCGCCGTACGATGCGTGAATCCTATGCGAGCGAAAATGATTCAGGGTTTAAATGCTTGAACCCTGAACTGCGTTCAATCGTGGTGGTCGGTGGTAACGGCCAACTCGGTTCGCTGTTCTGCAAACTGTTCAAACTGTCGGGCTATGATGTGAAAATCTTGGGTAGCCAAGATTGGGATCGTGCCGATGAGATATTGGCGGACGCGGGCATGGTGGTCGTCACTGTGCCAATTAATCGCACTGATACCATTATTCGCCAGCTAAGCAATTTGCCTGATGATTGCATTCTTGCTGACTTAACATCGATTAAAAGCGAGCCGCTGCAGGCCATGTTGGAATCACATTCCGGCCCGGTTGTTGGTCTTCACCCTATGTTTGGCCCCGACATCGCGAGTTTGGCTAAACAGGTGATTGTTTACTGTGATGGGCGAAATCCTGAAACATACCAATGGCTGCTTGAGCAGTTCCGTATTTGGGGGGCGAGCTTACACCGCATCAGTGCGATTGAGCATGATCAGGGCATGACGCTGATTCAGGCGCTTCGCCACTTCACGTCGTTTGTCTACGGTCTGCACCTTGCAGAAGAGAACCCAAATCTGTCGCAATTGACGGCATTAAGTTCCCCTATTTATCGCCTGGAACTTGCGATGGTGGGTCGCTTGTTTGCTCAAGATGCGCAGCTTTATGCGGACATCATCATGTCTTCTTCCCAGAATATCGACATGATAAAACGCTTCCACACGCGCTTTGGTGATGCAATTGCATTGCTAGACAGCCAAGACAAAGAAGGCTTTATTTCCACCTTTGGACAGGTTGAAAGTTGGTTTGGTGAGTTTGCACCGCGCTTTTTGAAAGAAAGCCAAACGCTCTTACGACAAGCGAATGACACAGCACATCGCTAAATGCGATTTGAATAATAAAAAAGGAGCCGAATGGCTCCTTTTTTGATCGTGCTGTGGGTGTGTCTCGCGGTTATTGGACGGCGTACTACACATCGATTTCGCAAGGGGCTACATTTTCAATCGGGTAGCTGCCTAGCACTTTGATGTATCGTGTCAGGCGCGTGAGTTCTTCGAGCGCATCTTTCATCACGTCAGTGCGCAGGTTGCCCTCTACATCCACGTAGAACATTTCTTCCCACGGATTGCCAAGCACTGGACGCGACTCGAGTTTGGTCATGTTGATGCCGTGGTTTCGCAATACCAATAAGCATTCAACCAGTGAACCTGCGGTTTGCCCAGTCGACATAATGAAGGTGGTTTTTGCGGGAATAAGCGCAGTCACTTCAATCGGTTTACGTGCAACCACGATAAAGCGCGTGTGGTTTTCTTGCTGGTTGGCAATGCCTGATTTTAGGGGCGTTAAACCATAAAGCTCGCCACTGTTCGCATTTCCAATCGCCGCCACTTTCGGGTCTTTTAACTTGGCCACTTCTTTCATCGCTTCGGCGGTGCTTTGGCAATACTCTTGCTTCACATCACCCAATGAGCGAAGGAACTCACTGCATTGTTGGTGTGGTTGCGGGTGAGAGTAAAGCACTTCAATCGCGTCTACGTCAGTGTCTACCGCTGTCAGCAAACAATGCTCAATGGGTTGTGTGATTTCACCAACAATTGAAAGGCGCGTGTGTTGAAGTTGGTCATACACATCGTTGATAGAACCAGAGCTGGTGTTTTCGATCGGAAGTACACCGTAGTCAGCATTGCCGTTCTCAACGACTTCAATCACTTCTTTAAAGCTTTGGCATTGTATTTCGGCAAGCTTGGTGTTTTTCCGTGCAAAGAAGTTGCGCGCAGCAAGGTTGGAATAGGAACCTTTTCCTCCAAGGAAGGAAACACGCGCTAAGGGTTGCTCGTTATCAGGGTTGGTCAGTCGCTGCAAAAAGGCTTGTTGGTAAAGCACGGAATCTTCAATGATGGAATGAAAGATCTTTGTGACGTACTGAGGGTCTAGCTCATGGGTTTTCCCGTCAGCCACCAGTTTTTCCAGCAACACTTGTTCGCGTTCGATGTCGCGAACCGGTTTTTGCGTTTGGATTTTACTTTTTGCGACTTCTAAGCTGAGTTTTCTTCGATCAGCAAGCAATGACAGCAGCTCCTGATCAATACGACTCACATTGATGCGGATATCATCAAGTGACAGTGTTGGTTTGCTCATTCCCTTATCCTGTTTGAATGCTGACCCTAATAAAAAGCCCCCCTTTGTGAGGGAGGCTTTGGGATTTCTTCGCTATCGATGCTCGCCCTTAGCCCCGCCTAATTAAATGCGGAAGAAGAAGCGAAAGAAAAATGAAGAGATCGGTTTCATCGATAGTGCTTTGTTTGGCGTAATATTGCTCAACCTTATTGGGCTGGCCCTTTTATGTCAAGACGAATCAGCCCCGCATGTGCGGGGCTGATTGTTAGTGTATGTAGAGACTTAGACAGCTTCTTCTTCATCAACAGGCAGTTCGATATGGCTGGCGCGACGCGCTTCTCCTTTGTGTGCTTGCTTGTTGAGTTGTTTTTCTAGTTTCTGGCCAGCTTCGTTAATGGCGGCATACATATCTTCGTGCTCCGCCGAAGCGATCAGAGTAGTGCCTGGTACAGATACCCCTGCTTCAATTTTAAACTTCTTGTTGGGCTCTTCACTGATAACGGCATGAGGGTTAATGAGAGCGACTTGCCACTTCTCCAGCTTTTCAAAGCGGGCAGTAATGCGTTCACGAATAGCAGCAGTGATGTCGATGTTTTTACCAGTAATTTCTACTCTCATAGGTCTTTCCTCTTTTGCTTGCCCTTTGCTGGGCTCACTTTCAGATTACGTTTCTGTAGAAGAAATAATGTGACTTGTATCACTTTTTGGCCTGAGGGCTGGCGTTGTTGAGCTATGTTGTGATCCTGTCAGAATCTCTCGATGAAAGGCACGAGAAAGTGCTTGAAAGCACTAAGATAACTAAGGCAAGATGGAAAAATAAGGTCGCTAACGAACACTGAACGTTAGGGACATCGTTCGTGCTAAAGAACGTTGTGGTGTGATTTTAACCACACACATTTGAACCGAGTACTCTCGTTTAGAATTAAAAAAAGCAGCCAAGGGCTGCTTTTTCCGTTTTGTTCGGCGTGATTAGCTTTCGTTAAGTTTAATTAACTCACGAGTGCGCTCTGCGGGAACATCGAGTTTTAGCTCTTCATAAGCTTTCAACATCAATGGCAGTGATTTTTTCGCTGCCAAGGTATCAGGAAAATCACGTTGCAGTTCTTGGCAACGGTTAATCACTGCGATCCATGCTTCGCGACGCACATAAAAATCCGCGGTCGCCAATTCATAGTCAGCCAGACGATTCTTGAGTGCCACCATGCGTTTTTGCGCATCTGCGGCATATTCACTGTTTGGATAGCGATCGAGTAAGCGTCGGAAGTCGACAAATGCACGACGAGACGGTTCTGGATCGCGATCGCTGCGATCAACGTTCAGAAGGTCATGCAGGAAACTTCTGTCTTGCGCCATGTTGGTTAAACCACGCATGTACAGTACCCAGTCCATTTCTGGATGCCCGGGGTTCATACGCATAAAGCGGTCAATGGTCGCTTCACCCAACGCCAAATCGTCATTTTTGTAATACACATAAATGAGGTCTAGCTGCACTTGTTCAGAGTAAGCACCGAACGGATAACGAGAATCTAGCGCTTCCAATTTTTCGATGGCGGTATTCCAGCTTCCCTCATTCAATGAAACTTGGGCTTCTTGATAAAGCTCTGACGGCGGAATGTCAGGCACAATCTCGTCCGTGCTAGAACATCCTGCCAGCAGAGAAAGGGCGAGTAGAGAAGAAAGAGTCAGGCGTTTCATTACTACGGTTGCTTCCTTGAAAGAATATTTTTCAGCCTTTGCCCATTACGGAGTCAGCCGCAAAAAGATACAATGGCGCGATAGGGGTTATTCTACCCATCGACCCGATATAATACCAACTAGTAAACGTGACCGTGCCCGAGGGGTAAAAAGCCACGTTGTAGGGTATTAGTCTCATTGAGAATCAAAAAGTTCGTTATGGCACAGTATTTAGAGTTAAGCAGTACAATTAGTGACAGCCAACTAGGACAGCGTCTGGATCAGGCGTTGGCAGAGTTGTTCCCTGATTATTCCCGTTCTCGGATCAAAGAATGGATTCTGGCCGATAAAGTAAGCGTCGATGGAGCGATCGTCAACAAGCCACGCGTGAAAATGATGGGTGGCGAAGCCATTGTCGTTGAAGCGGAAATCGAAGACGAGCAACGTTGGGCTGCCCAAGACATTCCATTGGATATCGTTTATGAAGATGACGACATCTTGGTGATCAATAAACCTCGTGGTTTGGTTGTGCATCCAGGTGCAGGCTGCCCTGATGGCACCATCCTGAATGGTTTGTTGTTCCGATATCCTGATATTGCGGAAGTGCCTCGTGCAGGTATTGTCCACCGTCTGGATAAAGACACAACCGGCTTAATGGTGGTGGCGAAGACCATTCCTGCTCAAACGCGTTTGGTGCGTGCGCTGCAAAAGCGCAAGAAATTTACCCGTGAGTATGAAGCTATCGTTATCGGTACGATGACGGGCGGCGGCACGATTGAAAAACCAATCGGTCGTCACTCGACGAAGCGCACCCAGATGGCAGTTCAAGAGCTGGGTAAACCTGCGATCACGCACTATCGTGTTGCGGAGCATTTCCGTGCGCATACGCGTTTGCGTGTGCGTTTGGAAACAGGCCGTACACACCAAATTCGTGTTCACATGTCTTACCTAAACTACCCGTTGATCGGTGACCACTTGTATGGCGGCCGTCCTCGTCCACCACGTAATTCTGGTGATGAGCTGATCCAAGCGTTGCGTGGTTTTGACCGCCAAGCACTGCACGCAACCATGCTGCGTTTAGAGCACCCAATCACGGGTGAATTGATGGAATGGCATGCGCCAATTCCAGAAGACATGGTGAAGCTGGCAGAAGTACTTCGTGCTGATGCTGAAGAGTTCAGCGATCTGGATTACTAAAAATGGATTGGATTACGCCAAGCTGGCCCGCTCCCTCTCATGTGAAAGCTGTGAGCACAACGCGCTCAGGTGGCGTGAGCTTGTTGCCTTACACAAGCTTAAACTTGGGAGATCATGTTCAGGATAACCCTGAGCATGTTGCGGAGAACCGTGCAATTCTTGCATCACAAATGCAAATGGCACGAACTCCCGCTTGGCTTAATCAAGTGCATGGTACTGAGGTGGTTGAACTGCCTTTGTCTTCCGGTTCGGTACCTGATGCTGATGCGTCGTTTACTCGACATGTCGGCGAAGTCTGCACCATTATGACGGCAGATTGCTTACCTGTTCTTTTCTGCGATAAAGAAGGGACGCAAGTTGCTGCTGCACACGCTGGGTGGCGTGGGCTGGTCAATGGTGTGCTGGAAGAAACATTGGCGAGATTCCCTCACCCTGAAAATGTCTTGGTATGGTTAGGCCCTGCGATAGGCCCTTCTGCATTTGAAGTCGGTAGTGAAGTGCGCGACGCCTTCATTGCGAATGATAGTGGCGCAGACATTGCGTTTCAGGCTCATAATGATCGCTGGCTTGCGGATATTTACTTACTCGCGAGACGCCGTTTGCATCGAGCAGGCGTGACCAATATCAGCGGCGGTGATTTATGTACTGTGTCTGAGCCTGAATGCTTTTTCTCATATCGACGAGAAAACCAGACAGGCCGTCAGGCTAGTTGCATCTGGATTGAACACCCACCTCAGCGATAAATATTTCACCTTTCAACTTGAAATTGGTCAGGGCTGCTCCCATTTGATCGGTAACAAAATACCGATGTAATGCAGAGGAGGGGCCATGCGCCTTGACCGATTTACCAGCAAATTTCAATTAGCCATTTCCGACGCCCAGTCTCTGGCTTTAGGGCGTGATAACCAATATATCGAGCCTGTGCACTTGATGGTGTCTCTCCTCAATCAGGACAGCAGCACCATCCGTCCTTTAATGACACTTCTCAATGTAGATGTGAGCCAATTGCGCTCAAGCCTGAGTGAGCTTTTGGACAAGCTACCTAAGGTGTCTGGCACTGGTGGTGATGTCCAGCTTTCTCACGGTATGGGCATGTTATTTAACATGTGCGATAAGTTGTCGCAGAAGCGTAAAGACAAATATATCTCCTCTGAGTTATTCATCCTTGCTGCCGTCGAAGACAAAGGGCCGCTAGGTGAGTTGCTACGTAGCCTTGGTTTAACGACGAGAAAAGTCGAAGGTGCAATTGATAAGGTGCGTGGCGGTCAGGCCATCGATGATCCAAATGCCGAAGAAGCACGCCAAGCACTCGAAAAGTTCACGGTTGATCTGACTGAAAAAGCAGAGCAAGGCAAACTTGACCCTGTAATCGGACGCGATGATGAAATTCGTCGAACGGTTCAAGTCCTTCAACGTCGTACTAAAAACAACCCGGTCATTATTGGTGAGCCTGGTGTGGGTAAGACCGCGATTGTTGAAGGTCTGGCGCAACGCATTGTGAATGGTGAAGTACCTGAAGGGCTTCGCAATAAGCGCGTATTGTCCCTTGATATGGGTTCACTGGTAGCAGGTGCAAAATACCGTGGTGAGTTTGAGGAACGCTTAAAGTCAGTTCTGAATGAACTGGCTAAAGAAGAAGGCAATGTCATCCTCTTCATCGATGAAATCCACACCATGGTAGGAGCAGGCAAAGCTGAAGGCGCAATGGATGCTGGTAACATGCTGAAACCTGCACTGGCTCGAGGTGAACTTCACTGTGTAGGTGCAACGACGTTGGATGAATATCGGCAATACGTGGAGAAAGATGCCGCACTGGAACGTCGTTTCCAAAAAGTGCTGGTTAATGAGCCTAGTGTTGAAGATACCGTGGCCATTCTTCGTGGATTGAAAGAGCGTTACGAACTTCACCATGCCGTTGAAATTACGGATCCAGCAATCGTTGCAGCAGCGAGTTTGTCTCATCGCTATATCTCTGATCGCCAATTGCCGGATAAGGCGATTGATCTGATTGATGAAGCAGCATCAAGTATTCGTATGCAGATTGACTCAAAGCCCGAACAACTGGATCGTCTTGAGCGTCGGTTGATTCAGCTCAAGATAGAACAGCAGGCGCTGGCCAAAGAAAATGATGAAGCCAGCAAGAAGCGCCTTGAAACGCTGCAATCAGAAATTGATGAGAAAGAGCGTGATTACGCTGAGCTTGATGAAGTGTGGAATGCCGAAAAAGCTGCGTTGTCAGGGACGCAACATATAAAGAGTGCTTTAGAGCAAGCGCGCACGGATTTGGAGATTGCACGACGAGCTGGCGATTTAAATCGAATGTCCGAACTGCAATATGGACGAATCCCTGAACTTGAAAAGCAGCTCGACCTTGCGAGCCAAGCTGAAATGCAGGAAATGACGCTGCTAAAGAATCGTGTAACTGATGCGGAAATTGCGGAAGTGCTATCTCGCCAAACCGGCATTCCTGTTGCCAAGATGCTTGAAGGCGAGAAAGAAAAGCTTCTTCAAATGGAAGATGAACTCCACGCTCGCGTAAAAGGACAAGAAGAAGCGGTGAACTCCGTTGCTAATGCAATCCGTCGTAGTCGAGCAGGGCTGGCCGATCCAAATCGTCCTATTGGTTCTTTCCTGTTCCTCGGTCCTACGGGGGTAGGGAAAACAGAGCTGTGTAAATCACTCGCCGAATTTATGTTCGATAGCAGCGATGCCATGGTTCGGATTGATATGTCTGAATTCATGGAGAAGCATTCGGTCGCAAGGCTGGTGGGCGCACCTCCGGGCTATGTTGGTTATGAAGAGGGTGGGTATTTGACCGAAGCTGTGCGTCGTCGTCCTTATTCCGTCATATTGTTGGATGAAGTGGAGAAAGCACACCCTGATGTGTTCAACCTTCTTCTACAAGTTCTTGATGATGGGCGATTGACCGACGGGCAAGGGCGTACTGTCGATTTTCGTAATGCGGTTGTCATCATGACATCGAACCTTGGTTCTGATCGTATCCAAGAGCACTTTGGTGAACTGGATTATGACGGTATCAAAGTGATGGTCATGGATGTGGTAAGCAAGCATTTCCGTCCAGAGTTTATTAACCGTATCGATGAAGCCGTGGTTTTCCATCCGCTTGGGCAAGAGCACATTAAAGAGATTGCTGGTGTTCAGCTGCAACACCTAGCGAAGCGCATGGCAGAGCGAGATTTGATATTGGATGTAAGCGAAGATGCGCTGAGCTTCATCTCCAATGCCGGTTTCGATCCTGTTTATGGCGCACGTCCATTAAAACGTGCGATTCAACAGAGTGTTGAAAATCCATTGGCACAGGCCATTCTCAAAGGTGAGGTGGTTCCAGGTAAACCTGTGAAGTTGATTGTTGAAAATGAGCAGATCATAGCAATTCAATGATTAATGGCAGTATTGGGAGAGCAAAACGCATGTTTTGACCTGAAATAGTGCTAAATGAAAGAGGCCGTCTAAGGCCTCTTTCTATTTATGACGGTCAAATCATGAGGATTTGTATTGTTTTTGAGCGTTAAGTTCAAAGTTCAATCGAAAGAGAGTGTTTCTTCATTTTTGGGCTAAAAAAGCCTTGCCAAGATCTGAACCGTCCCTATAATGCGACCTCACTGACACGGCGACCCGCTCCAAACGGAACTGGCCACTGGATCAGGATGGTGAAACGGCTTCAAAATTGATTGAAAATAAACGCTTGACGTGACCTTCTCAATCAGTAGAATGCCCGCCTGCTTCAACGGAAAAGCCCAGTGCTTATCGCGGTTGAAGGGAGTCAACAAGACGTTTTGGATGTGGTGAACACCACGCTGAAAAATCTCAAAATTTCTTCTTGACTTCATCGCCCGGCAGCGTAAAATTCGCAGCCCTGACGATGAGAAGCGAACGCTTCTACAG
>NZ_SCHN01000019.1 GCF_004120195.1 Enterovibrio baiacu
AGTCTGGACCGTGTCTCAGTTCCAGTGTGGCTGATCATCCTCTCAAACCAGCTAGGGATCGTCGCCTTGGTGAGCCATTACCTCACCAACTAGCTAATCCCAACTGGGCCCATCCCGACGCGAGAAGCCCGAAGGTCCTCCTCTTTGGTCCGTAGACATCATGCGGTATTAGCAGTCGTTTCCAACTGTTATCCCCCACGTCAGGCCAGGTTCCCAGCCATTACTCACCCGTCCGCCGCTCGCCGCCCAACAAATCACCCGAAGATTCAATGTTGTCGCTGCCGCTCGACTTGCATGTGTTAGGCCTGCCGCCAGCGTTCAATCTGAGCCATGATCAAACTCTTCAATTAGAATTTTGTTGTTATCCCCATCCCCGAAGAAACAGTTCTAACGCTCAATGAATACTGAATTACTTTTTTGCCCGTAGGCAAAACTGCATTGCTGTGTTGATAGTATCACTCCGAAGAGATTCACCATCTTGGTCACTCARTTCATTGATAAATCTTTATGTCTATCAAGTACGAGTGCCCACACAGATTGTATAGGTCAAATTGTTAAAGAACGTTGACTGTAGAAGCGTTCGCTTCTCATCGTCAGGGCTGCGAATTTTACGCTGCCGGGCGATGAAGTCAAGAAGAAATTTTGAGATTTTTCAGCGTGGTGTTCACCACATCCAAAACGTCTTGTTGACTCCCTTCAGCCGCGATAAGCACTGGGCTTTCTCGGTGAAGCGGGCGGCCATTTTACTGATTCAAACCAACGCGTCAAGCGTTTATTTATCATCGAATTTTGAAGCCATTCCCTACCTGATTTCGTTGAGCGATTTCTCTTTAAGAAGTCGTTCTCCGTGTCAGTGAGGCGGCATTATAGAGACTGAGATCACATTGGCAAGCGTTTTTATTCGTTTTTATTTCGACTGAACACAATTCAACCTAAACTTTAAAAAACACAACATATTGCAACATTAGATAACGGTCACATTCACTCACTGGTAATAACAATTCAATAACCGTAATATCAAACGGACAATTGTATTTATTTTAATCAGCATTGATTTCTATTCTTCATGCTACTTCTTCTAACAGAACTTTAAATTAGACGATTATGAGAACATCTATAAGTTTGCTTATTGCAGCAGCCATTGCTGGACTGGGCGCATTACTGCTTAATACTTCACAACTAATATCGAGTACCGGGTTCGCATTCGCAATGGGTGCCATAACCGTAGGTATTGCCCTTTCTCTTTTATCTACAAAATCTGCAGGCACTACTTCTGAGGCGTCTTCGCTAAATTCAAAAACAATCTATGTAGGTAACCTGCCTTATCGTGCAAATGAAAATGACGTGAAGGAACTCTTCGCCGAATACGGAGAAGTGTTTGCGGTTCGTTTGATGAAAGACAAAAGGACGGGAAAACGGAGAGGGTTTGGGTTTGTTGTCATGGCCGCCGCTGATGCACCAGCAGCCATTGAGCAACTAAACAATAGTGAATACGGTGAAAGGACGCTAAAAGTCAGGGAAGCGAATGACCCTAGAAAGTCGGAGCGCGTTCAATAGGCGAAAAGCCTAGTAGTGACAGCTCCTGATTTAATGCACTCTCTTCTTTTACCGGTGCACTACTAAATACTCTATGTTGACGTTTATTGAAGAAGGCCTTTTGGCCTTCTTCTTTTATTAGCTCTGCAACCCGACTCGCAACCGCTTCTCCCGAATCGATCACCTTGCAGTCTTTTCCTACCACTTCTTCAATTTCTTCTTTAAGCAATGGAAAGTGAGTGCAACCTAAAACGATACAGTCTACCTGCCCAATAAACGGGGCGAGAATGTCTTTTAATATACTTTTATTTGCAGGCTTGCCACGTAATTTAGACTCCCCCATTTGAACCAATTCGGTCGAGCCCACCATATTAACGTCGCAATCAGGTGCGAAATCATTTACGAGTTGGAAAGTATAAGGGCGCTTTATTGTGGCTGGTGTAGCTAAAAGGCCAATTCTTTTCGTCTTACTTAGCGCTGCGGCAGGCTTTATCGCCGGAACGACGCCGACGACAGGAATAGATAGCATGTCTCGAAGATATGGAAGCACAAGTGTGCTTGCAGTATTGCACGCAATGACCACCAGCGAGATGTCGTGTTCAGCACAAATCGATGACACCATACCAGTGACTCTAGACACTAAGACGTCGTCTTTTAATTCGCCATAAGGAAACGCTGCATTATCGAAGGCATAAATCACATGCTGTTCAGGCATCATCTTTGTGATTTCTCGATAGACTGAAAGCCCACCAACACCAGAATCAAAAATCAGCACACTTTTCACATCTATTACCTTCGTCATTGTTTTCGCCGTCATGATACTGCGCATGCTCAGGTTTTAAAATCTCTCACTCAAGAAGGCGGTGAATCTGATGATGAAAACGCCCTTCGCGTTTAACAGTATCGACCTCGGTGATGAGTGGGTAAGAGAAGCATGGCGCATCTGTGACCAATGTATGGAATTCACCATCCTCACCACACGGATCACAATGGGCAGGCAAATCATTAAGAAGTCGCTGATCGTAAGCTCTTCCTAGGAAGCTTCCGTCTAGTTGCGAGGTATCAATCGTAGTCAGTTTCGTAACAATACCCACCTCTACGATTTCTCTGGCGAGCAGTGCACTGTTTTGGCCAATAAGCGGAAACACACATTCCCACCCTGCCGGCTCTATGTAACTTCGACGGTATGCTTCTATGCCGTTACAAAACATATCCCCGAACGCGACAGCATCAATCTCGAGGCCACTATGCTTGATACCACTAATGATCGCTTGCTGGTATGCATCGTTAGGTGGGAACACCTGTTCCAGTTCGATCAGAACCAAAGGCAAGCCAATGCTTTTCGCTTGCGCCTTAACGATATTAATGGGAGTGGCTTGAAATGGTACTTCCCCATTTACATATGACGTATAAAGCCCCACCACTTCGTAGCAACTGTCTTTTAGTAAGCGACAAAGGGTCAACGTCGAATCCTTGCCAGATGACCAACTGACAATAACGCGTTTTTTCATTTTTTATTCCAAAAGAAAAAGCCGCCTGATGGCGGCTTTCGGCTTAAAACTCGTAAGTAACTGTTGCGTAGAAGCTGCGCTCCGGTTGGTTGTAACCTCTAGCCAGTTCATAGCTTTCATCAAATAGGTTTGCTACGCGACCACTCACAATCAACGCGTCAGTGATGTTGTAGCTGCCAGACAAATCAACCAAAGAATAAGCTGGCATTTCGTGTACGCCACCACCATAGATATAATCATAACGGTCACTCTGGTAGAGGTAGCTTAACGTTGTTTGCCATGCATCGCCGTAGTATGTCATGTCCCACTTGGCGTTTTGCTTGGAAATTCGAGCCACCTGACGACCGTTCTCATCACGATCTTTGGGATCAAGAAACTCAAGGGTAACAACATGACTCAATGGACCAGTATCAAATTGACTTGTTAGCTCAATACCTTCAATACGCACATTGTCGTTAGTACAAGCCGAGTTATCCTGACAACTGATTCGGTTCGTAATGTCGCTTCTAAAGGCTGACAAACGCCAATCCGCAAATGTTTGATAACCTTCAACCGCAATCTCATAGTCTTGTGTTTCTTCTGGCATTAACGACGGATTAGATGAACCTGGCCAGTATAGAGAGTTATAAGTTGGAACTTTGAAGCCAGTACCTGAATTTGCAGTTACTCGGAATTCGTTTGTAAGCCAGTAGCCTGCGCCTAACTGCCAAGTAACCTCATCACCAAATTGTTCGTTATCATCATAGCGAACGCTACCCTCTAGCTGAACCTGATCAATGTCCCTGCTCAGCGTCATGTAAGCAGCATGATTATCACGACTTGTCTTTTCGTACTGCTGAGCTTCGCCACGGGAGATTAGCGTAGAGTCCTTAACACTGTCGTTACTGTATTCAAGGCCAAAGCCAACTAGGTATCCTGGCAAAAACGCATAGCTAGAACGCCAGTTTGCGTATTCACGTTCAGTGACAATGGTACTACCTATCACTGCGCCCTTGCTCTCACCTTCATCACGGTTGGTGGCTAGCGTGAAAGACGATGCCAGTTTTTCATCTCGGTACTCAAGCTGACCTGACACGTTGTAAACAACATTATCCGTTTCATCAGAACTGACATAGCTTGTGTCATATTCAACAAAGCCTGAATGGTAATAACCATTTACCAGAGCAGTGAGGTTGTCATTGAATTTATGACCAAACTCAAGTAAGACATCTTTGTTCTTGAAGCCATCGTCATCTGTATCGGCATCTTTCAGAACACTGTAGCCTTCTGCTGCTTCTAAGTTTGCAGCTACTTTTGCCCAGCTATTCTCGCCAATGGCATTTGAAGCAGAGCCCGCAACTTGGTAGTAACCGTTCGAGCCTGTGCCTGCTTTCACCTCTCCGCCATAGGAAGATGGTGATGCGATCGTAATAATATTGATTACACCCGAACTTGCATCAGCGCCATAAACTGCAGCGCGTGAGCCTCGAACAAACTCGATACGCTCAATACCTGTAAGAGGCAATTGACCCAGATTAACGAAACCAGCAGTCGCACTACCAATACGAACACCATTTAACAGCACAAGAACGTTATCGCTACCACGAACATAAACTCGGGAAAGCTGCCCATAACCACCATTACTTGAAACTTGAACGCCAGGGAGACGGCGTAAAACTTCAGTTAATGAGTTGGCTTGAATAGCGTCGATGTCTTCGCGAGTAACAATGGAAACTGGGGCAATAACATCTTTGATAGGTTGTTCGTAACCGCTAGCAGTTACGACCATAGTGTCGTCGATAGAAGGGGTGGTTGTTTCGGCGTGCGCAAACACAGCCATTGGCAGCATTCCTGCTACCCAATACTTATGAGACATATCAGATCCATAATCGCGTGTATCTAATGATGTCAGGAATTCCTGAAACCATATTGTGACCCAGCTGATATTCGGACTTAGAGACGGCCTACAGTGACGACTTCCCACACCCTATCGTCGATAGAAGCACAGTGTCTGGCTTACGCCGTGTCACCTTCGTTTCTCATTACCGCTGCGCGCCAGTTCTGGATTTTCACCAGATTCCCAGCTGGAAGTAAAAAGCGCGCCGATTATAGTGAAGTCAGCGCGCTATTGATACTTTGATAGTGAGATCTGAGTCCTATTTGAATCGCAAAGAAGACGGTGTGTTACCAAAAAACTAGTAACTGAGGCTAACGAAATCGACTTCTTCGACATCCAATTTCATCTTTATATAGACAGTTAGCACGAAGAAGAAATTGGCGAGAAGATTCGCAAAGCGCGGCAGTACTGGCTCAAACGTTACGCCTGATTCATCCAAGCGGTGCAGCAAACGAACGGTTTTCTT
Organism: Enterovibrio baiacu; assembly: GCF_004120195.1. GTDB lineage: Bacteria > Pseudomonadota > Gammaproteobacteria > Enterobacterales > Vibrionaceae > Enterovibrio > Enterovibrio baiacui. The sequence continues at coordinate 5,390 of NZ_SCHN01000019.1, forward strand.
CGACCCTGTACGGCATTGGTGCAACGCCATCACAGCGACAGGGCCACGAGGCAATACGAAACGAGAGATTCGCCCTTTGCTGGCTTCGTTGTAATAGTCATAACGTGCGTGAAGCCATTCGAGGTCTTCTTCGAAGATCGCCGTCTTCCCGCGAACAGAACCGTTCAGATGATAGATCTTAGGGTGAAGGGTTTCGAGGTCAGCCACCACATCATCAAACCCTTCGGGCATTTGTGCCAACACCATACCGACCAAGCTGCACAACTCATCGGTATGTACCTCATAGTCGCACGTCAACGCCGATTCATAGATGAAGGGATAGCAAATTTCTTTACGGTTTTTGGGTTTTCGAAAGGTCATGATCATTCCAGCCATAGCAAACTGCGCCAATATTATCCTAAGCACTCCGTTTACGCTGCCACATTGTCCGATTGGCGAAAAAGTCAGCGAAAAGGCTGGACAATATGGATGGGCTACTTACAATTTGCGCTCATTTTTAGTTACGCAGGTTAGGTAATATGAGCAACACCCTGATTGACACCCGCCAGTATCAGGCACAGCTGGACGAGAAAATTGCCCGCATGAACGAGGCATTTAGTGCGTTCAACACGCCTGAACTCGAGGTGTTTCCGTCTCCAGACAAGCACTATCGTATGCGTGCAGAGTTCCGCGTCTGGCATGAAGGGGATGATCTCTATTACATCATGTTCAACCAAGAGACGAAGGAAAAGTATCGCGTAGATGTATTTCCACAAGCAAGCCGCATCATCAATGATCTGATGCCTCTTTTGGTCGACGCGATTAAGCCCATCGAAAGCCTGCGTCGCAAGCTCTTCCAAGTCGATTTTCTCTCTACTTTGAGCGGTGAAGTGCTGGTTTCTATGCTTTACCACCGTCAACTGGATGAAGAGTGGGAGAAGAACGCGCGTGAACTGAAACAAAGCCTAAATGATGAAGGGTTTAACCTGAACTTAATTGGCCGTGCACGTAAGCAGAAAATCATCATCGACCGCGATTACGTGATTGAAAAGCTGACGGTTCACGATCGCACACTGACTTACCAGCAGATCGAAAACAGCTTCACGCAGCCAAACGGCAAAGTCGCAGAGAAGATGTTGGAATGGGCAGTAGACTGCACCCAAGATAGCACGGGTGACTTGCTTGAGCTTTACTGCGGTAACGGCAACTTTTCATTGGCACTGGCACACAACTTCGAGCGCGTCTTAGCGACTGAATTGGCGAAGCCGTCAGTGGAATCAGCGCAATTCAACATTGCCGCCAATAATGCTGACAACGTACAAATCATCCGTATGTCTGCAGAAGAGTTTACGGAAGCGATGGAAGGTAAGCGCGAGTTTCGTCGCCTTCAGCAAGCAGGTGTTGATCTACAAAGCTATAACTGCAACACCATCTTTGTTGATCCACCACGCTCAGGCATGGATGAAGGGACTTGTCGTATGGTTCAAGCCTACGACCGCATTCTTTACATTTCTTGCAACCCAGAAACACTGAAAGAAAACCTTGAGATTCTTTCTGAAACACACCGCGTTTCTCGTTTTGCGCTGTTTGACCAGTTCCCATATACCCACCATATGGAAGCGGGTGTCATGCTGGAACGTAAATAGCCCAGCAAACACAATGCAATAAAAAAGGAGCCTAGCGGCTCCTTTCTTACGTTTAGTCGAACAAACCTGATGGCTTATTCTTCAACGGCTTCTTTTTTCCCTTTCAACCAACCCATGCGATGGAAAATCCAAAACGCCAGGATCATGGTCACAATGATAGAGAAGAAATTACCGCCGAGGTCTGGCACCTGCATACGTACAAATGCCGAATATCCGAACGCACCTACCAAGAAACACGCAAACGCGATAAGCGGCGTACCTTCAGTAAGAGGTTGTGTGAGGTGTTGCTGGTAGAAACAGTAGATAGACAAAACAAACGCGATAATTGGGAAAATCGAGAATGCTACGCTATCGACGAACAGCGTCGACAATGTCGCACTGCCACATAAACCCGCGATAACCGCGAGGAGGAGAAATTTACGCTCAGATTGATGATTTTGTTCCATAATTCTTACCTGCCTGAAGACAACTTATCCTTGAGAGCATTGCGTTCCCGCTCTTTGCGGTACCAGTAAGCGCCCTTTGCAATCATGCGCAATTGTGTCACCAATCGCTCAGCGAGTTCAGCACGTGCTCGTTTGTCCAGATCGAGTGCTTCTGCACCAGAACTGAATACCAAGGTCACACATGCTTCCGCCTGATTATAGGCTTCATCACGGGTTAGTCCGGTTTTCGCTTCGAAGTATTCTGTCAATTCAGCCACAAAGTGCTGAATCTCACGGGCCACAGCCGCGCGGAATGCTGTCGATGTACCAGAGCGTTCACGCAATAACAGCCTGAACACGTTCGGGCTGCTTTCGATAAATTCCATGAAGGTTTCTACTGACGTTCTGACCACACTGCCTTCGGTCGCGATGCGTTGGCGCGCTTGTCGCATCAATTGACGCAACAGCAAACCTCCTTCATCAACCATGGTCAGGCCTAATTCATCCATGTCTTTAAAGTGACGATAGAAAGATGTCGGTGCAATACCGGCTTCTCGTGCCACTTCACGGAGGCTTAAACTGGAAAAGCTGCGATCGGCGCTGAGCTGACTAAATGCAGCATCGATCAACGTACGACGTGTTTTTTCTTTCTGTTGAGCTCTTATTCCCATCGCCAGTGTTTACCTCATGAAATCTAACCGCAAACTATACCCGCTTTTTACAAGGAGTTCAGTGGGTCTCACTGTTCGTTTTTGCAATCCCTGTGTTAGATCACCACAACGAGACAGAATTATGACGCGAAGAGCGACCTTTTCGCCCAAAGTTGCGTGATCACCTACGCTGATTAGTAGTGAGTGTGTTCTCGTTAAGCGCCTGCGGCGTTACAATCAGCTCGCGATTCTTAACATAATGAAAACAAAAGGTCATAAGGATATGAGCAAAGCATCCCCTACATCGCCTAGCCATTTTGACGTTATCGTGATCGGCAGTGGCCCTGGCGGCGAAGGTGCCGCCATGGGTTTAACCAAAGCTGGTTTACGCGTTGCTGTCGTCGAAAAAGAAGAGACCGTCGGTGGCGGTTGTACCCACTGGGGCACCATCCCATCTAAAGCGTTGCGCCATACCGTTAGCCGTATTATCGAGTTTAATAAGAGCCCGATCTATTCAGGCGATAACCGATATGTACACAGTACGTTTTCAGCCATTCTCGGACATGCGCAATCTGTGATCGGAAAGCAAACCCGCATGCGCCAAGGCTTCTATGACAGAAATGCCTGCTCAATCCTGCATGGCAGTGCGCGTTTTAGCGGCACGAATGAACTGCAAGTCACCGCGAAAGATGGCAGCGTGGATACCTACACCGCCGACAAATTTGTCATTGCGACCGGCTCTAGCCCTTACCGCCCGAAAGACGTCGACTTCAAACACCCACGCATTTACGACAGTGATTCAATCCTCTCTTTAGAGCACGACCCTCGCCATGTCATTATTTATGGAGCAGGGGTAATTGGTAGCGAGTATGCGTCGATATTTCGTGGTCTCGGCATCAAGGTGGACTTGATCAACACCCGTGATCGCTTGTTGTCTTTCCTTGATAACGAAATGTCTGACTCGCTCTCCTACCACTTCTGGAACAGCGGTGTTTTGATTCGTAACGACGAAACATACGAGCGTATCGAAGGCACGAAAGACGGCGTGATTTTGCATCTGCAATCCGGCAAAAAAATGCGCGCAGATTGCATCCTGTTCGCGAACGGACGTTCCGGTAATACTCACTCACTCAACCTCAAAGCGGTTGGCTTAAAAGCCGACTCTCGTGGCCAATTAAAAGTGAATGACAACTATGGAACCGAAGTGGAGCATGTGTTTGCTGTGGGTGATGTGATTGGTTACCCAAGTCTCGCCAGTGCAGCGTATGACCAAGGCCGAATCGTGGCACAAGCCATTGTTGAGGGCCAAGCGGCAGGACGCCTCATCGACCATATTCCAACGGGCATTTATACCATTCCCGAAATCAGCTCAGTCGGCAAAACAGAGCAAGAACTCACGGCAGCGAAAGTGCCCTATGAAGTTGGCCGTGCGCAGTTTAAGCACCTTGCACGCGCGCAGATTGCGGGCATGGATGTTGGCAGTTTGAAGATATTGTTCCACCGCGAAACCAAAGAGATTCTCGGGATACACTGTTTCGGAGAGCGTGCCGCGGAAATCATTCACATCGGCCAAGCGATATTCGAGCAAAAAGGTGAAGGGAATACCTTGGATTACTTCATCAACACCACGTTCAACTACCCCACCATGGCAGAGGCCTATCGTGTTGCGGCATTGAACGGGTTGAATCGATTGTTTTAATGCAGAGTTCCTGCTTAACAAAAAAACGGAGCGAATGCTCCGTTTTTTTGTTGCTGGCTTTATGAAGGCTTTAACCTTCTAAACGCACGATATCTCGCCAAGGCAGCCCGGTGTCACCCAATACAATAAAGTTCGGGTTTTCGAACGAATCTCTTTCGTTGTAAGAAAGGGGCGACAAGGTCATGTCCAAAATACGGCCACCGGATTCTTCGACAATACACTGCGTGGCTGCCGTGTCCCACTCACCTGTTGGCCCTAAGCGTAGGTAGCAATCCACCGCACCTTCCGCCACCAAACATGACTTCAGCGCTGCCGAACCTAATGGCACTAAATCATAGTGGCGGCTTGGGTCTAAGCGCTCAGTGATTTTGCTGATGTCTTGTCGGCGACTGATCGCAATCGACAATGACGACATTTCATCATCATGCTTAAGAATGGATAAACGCACTTTCTCACCATCCGGCATGATTTTCCATGCGCCGTGGCCTTTCGCTGCGTAGTACGACACACCCGAAACAGGGCCATATACCACGCCCATCACAGGTTGGTTGTTTTCAACCAACGCAATGATCGTGGCAAAGTCGCCGCTACCTGCGATGAACTCTTGCGTGCCATCAAGCGGATCCACCAGCCAATATCTGTCCCATGTTTCGCGTTCAGACAAAGGCACAGTTGCATCTTCTTCAGAAAGCACGGGAATGTCGGGGGTGAGTGCAGTCAATCGCTCTGTCACTAATTTATGCGCCGCTAAGTCGGCGCTGGTGACAGGCGTATCATCGCTTTTTATGTTTTTTTCAAAATCACCACGTTGGTAGATATCCAGAATCACTTGTCCGGATGCACGCGCGATTTCAATCACTGGTTGCAGTAGCTGTGACAGCTCCATGTGATACTCCTCTTGGGCCTTCACACTACGACTGTTTTCAATGTCTTTTAGTCACTGAAAAGAACGCCGACAGTCTTTACTGGCCGGAAAGATGTTTCAATGCCAACAGCAGTGCAGTAATGCTGCGGGCTTCCCCAAAATCAATGTGAGACAGCAGCGCTTCAGCCTGATTAACAGGCCAACGAACAAGTTCCAATGGCTCAGGTTCATCGCCCTCGAGCTTCTCTGGATACAAGTCATGCGCAAGAAATAAGGTCATTTTGCTTGAGAAATACGACGGAGCAAGTACCACTTCTTTCAGCGGTAAAAGTTGATTAGCGCCAAAGCCGATTTCTTCTTTTAGCTCTCGGTTTGCAGCATCAAGTGCGGTTTCGCCGAGATCGATAAGGCCTTTTGGAAAGCCTAGTTCATAACGCTCCGTTCCGGCAGCATATTCACGAACCAAAAGCAGATCACCATTTTCAGTGACGGGCACAATCATTACAGCATTTCTGCCACTTGGCTTCATGCGCTCGTATGTACGCTCTTCCCCATTGCTAAAACGAAGTTCCAGAGACTCGATTTGGAAAAGGCGCGATTTCGCCACTACCTTGGCATCCAAAATCTCGGGGGGCGTGAGTTTCTTTGTCATGTGTTCTCTCCTAACAAAGGCTGTTAGCTACCAAAGCTGAGTCTGTAGCGTCCTTCGTTGTCCGGCTTTCCTAGCCAGCTTAACTGATTCTTCATGCTATCCGGTAACGCATCACCAGGAATGAACCAACCATTAATGTTGTAACGCTGACTCGGGTCGAGCGAGATAGAAAATTCGCTCTGCAGTGCATCCGATTTGCTGTCACCGTTCAACACAAGGCTACCTTCATCACAAGTCACCTCAGCAACCACCAATCCAGGATCTACATTGCCTAGTGGAGAACTGACACTTCCTTGAGACCAAGCAATATTGCCATCTAACGTATCGCAAAACGGTTCATTCATCAGGTAATCACGCACGGTCACATCAAATTGTCCCGACACGCTAACGGGCAGAGGGTACGGCACATAAGATTGAATAAAAGACGCTGGCGCTGACAGCAAAAGTTGCTTCGCAAACACACCATTAAACCCATAGCCCACATTACCTCGGGCTGACAAACCTGCCCCGGCTAAACGGACCGACACATCCGCCTTTCCGGTAAACAAAGGCAATACGTTCAACGTCCAATTTAACGTACCAAGCGGTTGGCCTTGCCACGTGAATTGCTTTGCCGAACCGTTCCATACCGTGCCAGAAACACCACTAAAATCCGCGCCCGTGTTCGAAGGCATATAGCGAAGCGCAAAACTCGCAGGAATGTGCACGATACCGCTGGTCACAAGAAGGATGACAAACACCAGTCCGGTGAAAATTTTTCCTTTCATCTTATCCCCGCCCTAACTGCAGACGTTTCACTTCAACCATGCCTTCGGTATCCGTTTTACCCAAATCGATAAACTTCACCTGCACGCCCTGCGAAGAAGAAAGAAACTCCAACCAAGTCAGCAATGTACTGAAAGGCATGGGTTTCAGCCACACTTGAATGTCTTCTTGTTGCGGCTGCAATCTAACAATTTCCAATTTGTAACGCTTAACGCTGCTCGTCACGGCTTGGTTGAGCGGTAATGTGCTCACTTGTGAACGGTTGCCGGTTGCCGCGCGAAGCGCTTCAATTTCTGCGGCTTTTCCATCAACCCAAGCCAGCAACGCTTTTTCGCTCGCCAGTTTTTGCTTGGCTTGTTCGGCACGTTCTTGCAGCGGGCTTATCAACCCCCAATACAAACCGCCCAACAATAGCACTGCAGCAGCAGCCCCTAACAAGCGTTGCTCGCGAAGCGACAAGCCTTTCCAATACGCGATAAATGCTTTCATTACGACGCCCTCTTCAGCACAAAGGCACCCGTGACGCTTTCACGATCGCGGCTTGTTTGGCCAATGCTCGTTTCATATTTACGAGAGAGTGCTTCTCGCAATTTATCGAAATCTGCAAAGTCTTTGCCTCGGGCATTAAAGCGCAGCTCACCGCGCTTTTGGTCGTAGCGGATAGAATCCAGACGAATGCCTGACACGCCTTTCAGCATCGGCCCCAACTCGTGCAACCAAACCATCAAACCGGTTTGCTCACCCGTTCCAGAAAGACGGTTCACTTCCGATTCCATTAAACGGCGCAGGTAACTGGTGGTTGGAATACGTTGATTATTCGGTAACACAGAGCGTAATCGCGTTTCACTTTGTTCACGGAGTTGTTTTGCTTGTGCTTCCATTTGGTAAATGCCCGCCACTTTTTCAGCGCCAAGCACAGATAACAATATCCCCGCGGCAATGGCGACACTTCGCCAAGGCTTTAAGTGTTTATAAATTTGGTTTTGCGGTTTGTATCGGCCCGTTAGCAATGAAGCACGGCTCGACATGGCACCTTGCGCCAGTAGAAGCATCACTAGCTCGGAAGGTTCACAGCGCCAATTTTCAGGGGCATCATCAGGCAAGGCTGAATAACTGATCACAGCGCGTTCTTCTGCTTCTTCATCATCGCGCGCATCCGCGATGCTCTTCAGCCACATTGGTAGCCAAGCAGGTTCCGCCGTTCCGCCTTGGGTGTCACTCACGCGCACCAGCCAGCGGTTGTTCAACGATGCCACGCTCACAGCGTCGTCATGTAACGGCAAACACAAACAATCAGGAATAAGGCGCTTCAATGTCATGCCTTCATCAGATAATTCAGAAAGCCAACGCTGCAGAATACGGTGCTCAATCACCGCCACGTGTGCCTGCGTACCAGACTTCCCAAGCAGGGTGACATGCACCTGATCGACATCTTGCGCTAAATCATCTTCAAGCAAGTAAGGCAACACAGTTTCCAACTGGCGTTCACTGCCAGAAGGAATAGCCACAGAGGCTAAGGTCAACGCTGCGCTATCCGCCAACGCCATGACATCGCGGTCTTTGGCATACTCTGCCAATTGTGCCAAGTTTTCAGCCTCTCCCGATGCAATCACATCTTGCTGACTTGGCGACCATACTAGCCACGGTATTGCTTCCTGCGGATCACTGTTAAGCCTTATCGTCAGGATCTCGCTCACTCATTCCTCCAAAGCGGCGACGGACAACTGTGACCGTGCCTGAATCATCTCTTTCCAACAACGCGCGCATTCGTAAGCTTGTGCTGTCGAGGGTAATGGTTGTATCCAGTTCAAAGAAGCGACTTCGAACATCAAAAAAATTCTGAAGGCGCTCTCTGTCGTCTTCTTTTAAGCTGCTAAGCACGGGCTCAGCCATGAAGCTCGCCACGTCTTTCCAGCCATCAACGGCGTTTCGTTCATTGATCAGTTGTTTGGCCTGATCATCACTTAAGTTTGGGTGAAAAATGGCACTCAGTATCGGTGCGTCTTCTTCTGTCAGTGTATTCACGTTTACCACAAGGTTGCCATTAGGCACGGCACAGAGAAACGGACTGACTTTGTCAAACATCTCTTGGGATACACCATTGATCGCGCGCCATTCAGAGATGTCTGCAATAAAATTGTTCGGTGCAACGTGTGCTAGCGAACGCGCTTCGTATTCGCTGTCTTCAACGCCCAATGGCGATTGCACTTCTGAGTTCGTATCAATGTATTCCCACGTGGATGCGGCCGCTGTTTCTGCTTCAAAGCTATCGATGCCTTGAGACTCAATCAATTGCTGTAGCGCGGTCACCAACAACGGGTTGGTGCCATTCTCCAACGGTTTAATGTCCCTCAGGCCATTCACGTTAAAACAGGCTTGGCGATCGAACACGCTGCCCGTTGCTTGTCCGCCATCTAATGGGTAAATCTGGTCTCGCACCGCCCAAGGCTGGCTAAGCGTGACGGTTTCATCACTGTCGATACTCTCTTCAATACCGTAGCGCGCAAGTGCTTCTACAGATTGTGCATACCAATAGGCCTGCTGGTAGCGTATCTGGCTTTCTGCTCGGTTGAAGTTCACGAACATGCGGCTCGACATGCTGACAGCGACCGTTGTCATCAACGCCATGATCAGCAAAACCACCAGTAATGCTACACCACGTTGGGAGTGCTTCATCATTGCACCCCTCCACCCGCAGGGGTATCCGCGATCTCTTGCCCCGGCAGCAGATACACACGCGTCAACTCACCGTACCGTTCGGTTTCAAGGGTCACGCGCACCGCTTTCGGCATGATATTCGCGCTATCCCAGTTCTTCTGCCAGCTGTCTTCACCAAGCACTTCAAAGGTTAAATTCGTCACGCCTTCCATCAATGGCATCACCGCAGGCTCGGTTGCGGAACTGTCATCAGCATACATCCAACGAATGCGTTCTAGCTTTTCCTCTTGCAAGCGATAGCCCACTTTCACGACCTCTCCTCTTGGGAAAAGCTGTTGTGGGTTGATCCATCCACCGCGCACAAAGCGAATGCCAGCCGCTTCTGAACCTAATAAGTCATCGCCTAATTCAATCAACTTACCGTCGGATTCATCGCCACCGTTTCGGTACTGACGCGCCAGCATCTGGCGAAAGTCACTGTCCATGATCACCAAACTACGCTGTAAGGTTTTCAGCGCATCACCCACTTCTTCTGTTTGCTGGTTCGCATTGATCACGTTACGAAAAATCTGGTTTGCTGCCACACTCAACGTGGCAAAAATCATTAGCGCCAAAAGCACTTCAATCAAGGTGAAACCGCGCACTTTGCGAGACGTCGTTAACGTCATTACCTTGTTCATCTTAGCCATTAGGGACGTACGTCCTTACGGAGAGCAGCTGGTTTGTCTTCTCTTCGTTTTGCCATACGATCACATCCACGGCCTTCAATGCATTGTCCACTGTCGGGACTGGCTGTATCGTCCAAAACCACGTTCGGCCCGCCAGTTCAGATTTGCCGTTTTTCGCGGATGTTGGCACTTTCCCTTCAAGGGTAAATAGCGCCAATTCATTGTCTGCCACCATGGCAGCAAAGGTTTTCTCTTCTAGCGCTCCGAGCGAATTAACATGTTGCCCGGTCGCATTCAGCACCGCCATGGCAGCAACCGCAAACACGGCCATTGCCACAAGCACTTCAATCAGGGTAAAGCCACGAGTTTGTCTCACTCTTTACCCTCATTCAGCGCAGTAATTTCAAAGGTCGCCACATCATTGCCTTTGACTTGCCACAAACGTTTGTCGTCGGCCAAAAAAGTCAGCGTAAAAGGAATGATTTCGCCATTGCCCATCAACACCACTTGAGGCGGCTTTGGCTTGTCTTCCTCCTCAGCAAACAACTCGTCATCAAACAGACCTTTGCGATCGAACAAGCGGTCTTCTTCATTCACAAAGCCTGACACTTCCAAATCCATTTCAATGCCTTCTGGCATCGAAATCGCATTGGCATAACGCCCTTCCGAGACAGGTTGCCACTCTTTTGGCGTCAGTTGATTCAAGGTGTAGCTGTCATTATCAAAACGCAGCCCAAATGTTTGCCCTGTCAGCAGCGCTTGCTCTGTCCACAGTTGCACCAATTGGTAAAAACGCTGCGCTTCTTCTTTCGCTTCATCACTCTGATTTTGAGGAAGATTAGGCACCACAACCACTGCACTGACTGCTAACAAAAGCAGGACAAGCAAAATTTCCAGCAATGTAAATCCGGTTGAGTGCCCATTCTTCACAATCAGTTAATCTCTAGCATGTTCCAGTTACCGATGTCTTGATTGACACCCTCACCGCCTTCTTGGTTATCTGCACCTAGGGTGAAGATATCCGTTGTGCCGTGCTCGCCTGGGTTCAAGTACTGGTAATCGTTACCCCAAGGGTCTTGTGGAAGACGCTTGATGTAACCGTCTTGGCGATAGCTACGCGGCTCTGGCGATGACGTAGGTTTCGACACCAATGCATCCAGACCTTGGTCTGTGGTTGGGTAAACGCTGTTGTCTAGACGGTACATATCCAACGCACCCTCCAGTGCACTGATGTCAGTGATTGCTTTTTGCTGGTCAGCTTTATCTTTGTTACCGAGAAGGTTAGGGACAACCAAACTTGCCAATACACCCAAAATAACGATAACAACCATGATTTCCAGCAGGGTGAAACCCTGTTGACGACGTTGCATGTTCTCTCTCCTGAAAAATGCTGCTGTGCAGCTTATGTTTTGCTTTATACACCAACAATATTGTTGAGCTGAATAATGGGCATCAAGGTTGCCACAACAATGAAAAGCACGATGCCTGCCATGCAGACAATCAGTAACGGGCCAAAGATCCCGAGTGCGATATTGACTTGAGATTCAAAATCGCGGTCTTGGTTATCCGCAGCGCGGGTCAGCATTTGCTCCAACTCACCACTGCGTTCACCACTGGCGATCATATGAAGCATCATCGGTGGGAACAGTTTTGATTTTTCTAGCGACACACGAAGGCTTGCCCCTTCACGCACACGATCAGACGCTTCCAACACCTTGGTTTTCACCCAGGTATTGGTCATGACATCGGCGGCGACTTTCATGCCATCAAGCAAAGGAATGGCGCTTGAGGTACAAATCGACAAGGTGCGCGCAAAGCGTGATGTATTTAACCCACGCGCCACACGCCCAATCACTGGCATGCCCAGTACACGATGATCCCAATTGAGTTTGCGGGTTTCGTTTTTCAGTAGCATTTTGGTGAGCACCAAAAGCCCCACAAACACCACTAAGACGAGCAATCCCCAATTGGTCACAAAGTCACTGGCCGTCAGCAGCACCTGCGTAATACCCGGTAATTCCGCGCCTGTACGCAAGAATTGTCCGACAATGTCAGGCACCACGGTCGCCAACAAGAACGCGACGATCGCAATCGCCGCCACGGTTAACACAATCGGATACACCATGGCTTGGATCAGTTTGTTTTTCACTTGCTGACGGTTTTCAACGAAGTCAGCCAAACGTTCAAGCACAGGCCCTAAGTGACCGGATTTCTCACCTGCGGCCACCATGGCGCGAAACAGTTGGTCAAACACATGCGGGTAATCCCCCAAGCTGTCCGACAAGGTATACCCTTCAACAACCCGCGCTCGTACCCCTGTCAGCATGTTCTTCAAGCGTTGCTTTTCCGTTTGATCCGCCACCGCTTTGATACATTCTTCCAAAGGCATTGAGGCTTGCACCAAGGTCGCCAACTGGCGGGTGATCAACGCCAATTCATTGGTGCTGATGCCACGCTGAAAGCCAACAGATTGCGCGCGCTGCTGTTGCTGCTCTTTCTCACGCGTTTGGGCGATATCAACCGGCACCAAGCCTTTCTCACGCAGCATTTGCCTTGCAAGACGGGCTGTATCAGCCTCAATCACACCTTTGATGGTGCGACCTTTAGGGTTAAGCGCTTTATATTCGAACGCTGCCATTATCCCTCCCGCGTAACGCGAAGGACTTCTTCAAGCGTGGTCTGGCCGAGCCTGACTTTCATCAGACCGTCAGCGCGAATACTTGGCGAATGTTGGCGAGCATAACGCTCAATGGCCTGCTCACCTTCTTCGTTGTGGATCAGCTCTTGCACGTGCGTATCAACCACCAGCAACTCGTGAATACCTGTTCGGCCACGGTAGCCTTTGTTGTTACAGTGCTTACACCCCTTAGGGCGATACAAGGTCAATGACTCATCTTCCGACATACCAAACCAAGATTTACTTGGTGCATCGGCTTCGTAAGGTTCTTTACAGTCTTGGCACAAGGTACGAACAAGACGCTGTGCAAGTACACCGAGTAATGACGACGACACAAGGAAAGGTTCAATGCCCATATCACGCAAACGCGTGATGGCACCGACAGCCGTGTTGGTGTGCAAGGTTGATAGAACCAAGTGACCGGTTAACGAGGCCTGAACCGCAATCTGGGCAGTCTCTAAGTCACGGATCTCACCGACCATCACCACATCCGGGTCTTGACGCAAAATAGCGCGAAGACCGCGGGCAAAGGTCATGTCGACTTTGGTGTTAACCTGCGTTTGACCGATACCGTCGATATCAAACTCGATCGGATCTTCTACCGTCAGAATATTGCGTTCAGCGCTGTTTAGCTCGGTTAAACCCGCATACAAGGTCGTGGATTTACCAGAACCTGTCGGGCCCGTTACGAGCAAAATACCGTGAGGACGTTTGATAAGCGTTTGGAAGCTGTCATGCACTGAACGCGTCATGCCCAAGCTTTCCAAATCCAGCTGGGTGGCGTTTTTATCAAGAAGACGTAATACCACGCGCTCGCCGTGAGACGATGGCATGGTAGACACACGCACATCGACAGCACGGCCACCAATACGCAAAGAAATACGGCCATCTTGTGGGACACGTTTCTCTGCGATATCAAGACGCGCCATCACCTTAATACGCGACACTAGCAGTGGCGCGAGTTTGCGGCTTGGGCTTAGCACTTCGCGAAGCACACCATCGACACGAAAACGGATCGACAGATTTTTCTCAAAGGTTTCAATGTGGATGTCAGACGCGGTTTCTTTGATCGCCTCACCCAGCATTGCATTGATCAATTTAATGATCGGCGCATCGTCTTCCGATTCCAGCAAGTCTTCGCTTTGCGGCAGCTCTTCGGCCAAGGCAAAGAAATCATCGCTGTCAGCACCGATGTCTTCCATCAATTGCTGTGCTTCCGACGAATCACGCTGATAAAGCTGGGTCAGCTTAGGATCGAAATCTTCAACGCGCAGTTGGATTGGCGTGAAAGATTGTCCAAGCACACGACGCACTTCCATCAACACTTCTGCACGCGGCTGATCTTTGTAATACATCAACCAACCTGTATCTGTGCGCTCAACCATCACACCATGGCGCTTCGCAAAACCAAACGGCAAACGCGTTGCTGCGATTGGCACAACTTGCTCAAGCACCTCATCAGACACTACTGGAAGCTCATCCATCGCGCTTACCTCAGTTCCGACATAATGGCGCGGATTTCTGCGGGCATGGTCAGGTCGTTACCAAATTCAGGTAGCACCGGTGTTGTCACACCTGGCATCAACTTCACTTCTTCTTGTGCACGGAAGATTTGCTCGGCACGAATGTAGTTGTATTTACGCTGCGTGATACCGTCAGCCGTCAGGCCCGTGCGAATGATCGTCGGTTTGATAAACAGCATCAGGTTACGTTTCGTTTTTCCTGAAGAGGTTGATTTGAACAAGTGACCAAGGATTGGAATGTCACCAAGGATTGGCACTTTCTGCTCGCTTTCATTGGTTTGCTCATCAATCAAACCACTCAACACGATCATTTGTTGGTCAGCCGCCAGAATCGACGTTGTCAATTGGCGCTTACCAAAGCGAATATCCACCGCACCGCTGGCACCCAACACGTTAGAGATTTCTTGTTCGATGTTGAGCTGAACAGAGTCACCTTCATTGATTTGAGGCGTTACTTTCAGTTTGATACCCACATCCTTACGTTCAACGGTTTGGAATGGGTTGTCATTGTTTGAGCCTGTCGCAGAGCCTGTTACAACAGGTACTTCTTCACCCACGATGAATGAGGCTTCTTCGTTATCGAGAACCATCAAGCTTGGTGAAGATAGAATGTTTGAATCGCTGTTAGACGATACAGCTGTTACCAGCGCAGTCCAATCACCAAACACAACACCTGCAGCCAAACCACTCACGCCGCCTAGCACTTCCGCAATCGCCGTTGGGTCGCCTGATTCGGTGATCGGTACTTCAACCAAGTTATTGTTGTTGTCGAAACGCGACTCTGTGGTCGTGGTGTCTTTGGCTTGCTCTTGTGCCGCTAGGTAGTTGGTGATGGGCACACCCGTATTACCAAACTGGATACCACCGCCGTCTAGAGACCCCCACTGAACGCCAAGGTTTGCACCATCGCTTTCAGAGATCTCCACAATCATGGCTTCAATAAGCACTTGTGCACGGCGAATATCAAGCTGTGCAATCACGCTCTCAAGGGCACGCATGATATCGGGCGGCGCAGTGATAACGAGGGCGTTAGTCCCTTTATGCGCAGAAATTTTCACGTCATTTCCAGCTTGCGCACCGCCAGACTTCTGGCCACCTTGCTTCTCTGCAATCAGGTTGTCAGAGACGCCTTGTAGAACATCCACCACGTCTTCAGCTTTTGCGTAACGCAGATAGACAACACGATTGTTGCCTGTGGTCGCCATTTCACGGTCTAACTGACCGATCAACTTACGAATACGCTCGCGAACTTGAGGTTCACCCGAGATCAGAATCGAGTTGGTACGCTCGTCCGCAACAAAGCTAGGCTGCAACAACGCAGGGGTATTTTTGCCATCCGCTTGTTTGTGCAAGCTTTCAACGATACGCACCATTTCAGACGCTGACGCATGGTTGAGGTTAACGATCTCAACTTCCGTGTCACCGGCTCTGTCTACGCGATCAATGATTTCAGCCAGTCGATTCACCACCGCAGCACGGCCCGTGATCATGATGACATTAGCCGGATCGTA
The DNA here is from genome assembly GCF_004120195.1 of Enterovibrio baiacu. Taxonomy (GTDB): domain Bacteria; phylum Pseudomonadota; class Gammaproteobacteria; order Enterobacterales; family Vibrionaceae; genus Enterovibrio; species Enterovibrio baiacui. Next base: position 21,108 of record NZ_SCHN01000019.1, read on the forward strand.
GTGAACAACGTTACCCGCACCCGCATTGTCGATAAGTTGGCGTAGCAAAGGAGACAATTCGCGCACCGTGACGTTTTTCACCGACACAACACGTGTGATAACCGCATCACCTTGGATGGTGTTGTCGTCACCAACAACAGGAACGGCTGCCTGCTTCGCGTCTTTGTCGCGAATGACTTTCAACACACCGTTTTCCATCTCAACCACAGCAAACCCGTAAACCTCAAGCACATTGAGGAAAAACTGGTAATACTGATCATCGTTCAGGACGTCATAGCTACGAACATTCACTTTGCCGCGTACAGCGGGATCGACAATGATGGTTTTCTCTAGGTTACGACCAACAATCTCGATAAATTCTTGGATGTCCGTTCCTTTAAAACTGGCACTGAATTCAGCGGCCCACGCGCCCATGCTTTGCATCGCTAGCACGCCGGCAACTAGCCACGTTTTACGTTTCTTCCACGTATCCACTCTGTTCTCCGTTTTCAGTCCTAATTACAGGCTGATATAAATGTCGTGCAACTGACCGTCACGCTGAACGGTGAGACTGATCTCTGAGGCATCAGACAAGCTTTGCCATATACGGTTCATTTCTGCGGGGTTTGTTAAGTCAGCACCGTTAAGACCAACCGCCACGTCTCCGGACTTCAAGCCCGCTTCATCAAATAAACGGCTATCGCTACCAGGGCCGATGCGATAACCCACTAATCCATTCTCACCCTGCTCTTGAGACAAGGTGATGTATTTCAGCAGCGCTTGCGGGTTACTCAAGATTTCAGCTTTTACATTGCTAAGGTCGGGCTTGCCTGTATTTCGTCTAACAGGCGCTGATGCTTTTGAACGTGTTGCAGGCTTCGATTGGCCGCGCGCATTGTAATCGACCCCCGCCAACATCAAAGCTTCATCTCGTCCGTTATTGCGCAAAATGACGCGGTCGTTCAAAACTTGACGCAAAGTAACGCGAGTTCCTTCAATGGCTTCGCCAATTCCGTAGGTTTTTTGCGAGCCACGGTTTGCAATCACCGCCAAGCCACGCTCAGGTTCAGAGCTCGCCACCAATCCGACAAGCGTGAGGTTTAAACGGGTACGCGGGGCATCAACGACTGGCTCAGGTTTTTTAGGGGCTGGCGCTGTTTTTTCGCTGAAGCGCCCAAAAATATGATGATTAACGATCTGATCGATTTGGTAGGCAGGTGTGACTTGTCCAACCGACACTTGAGAGGGTGCAGAAGAAACAACCGTCGCGTCAGCGGGTACAAACCATACCCATAGCAAGCGGCCTAACGTCCATGCCAATATAAATAGCAATATCCGTGTCACCCACTTCGCTGCCGTGGCAGGAGCGTCCTTTCCTAATTGTGGCGGCGCAAAGTTTCCTAAGCGCTTCATCCCGAAATTTGCAAACATGCTTTTCCTGTCTAATTACATCAGCAATGCATTGGCAACCAATATGTTGACTGTTTTTAGCGCCTTGATGCAGGAATCATTAGTATGACTCAACAATTTACCTTTTTTCAGACCAATTGCCGATAAGAGAGACCTGATTTTTGACTGAATGATTCCATCTCGGCTTGAAAGTTAGACGGATCGACACCATATCCAGCGCTGAACTGTGATGCTGATCGTATTAACCAATTGTGGTAAGTTTAGTCACCTGAATGTAAAGGAGTGTTTAGTGGGTTCAAAACACGACAATTCCGACCAAAAATTGCAAGTTCGCTTAGACAAGTGGTTGTGGGCCGCGCGCTTTTACAAGACACGAAGTTTGGCGAGAAACATGATTGACGGTGGCAAAGTGCACTATAACGGCCAGCGTTCAAAACCGAGCAAATTGGTTGAAGTCGGTGCGGAAATCCGACTACGCCAAGGTGCTGAAGAAAAAACCATCGTGGTTGAGAAACTCAGCGAACATCGACGCGGTGCCCCAGAAGCACAAGCGCTTTACAGCGAAACCGATGCCAGCGTGACATTGCGCGAGCAAAAGAGTCTCGAACGCAAACTCAATGCGCACAACCCGAGCCCAGAACGCCGACCTGACAAAAAGCAGCGACGCGATATTATCAAATTTAGAAACAGTAACGATTAACGCCGGAGAAATTATCCCATGGCACAAGACAGTCTGCACCGTTACTTGTTCGATGGCGTTTCAGTACGCGGCGAACTGGTTCAATTATCTGATTCTTTTGAACAACTCACAGGCAGCAAGGAATACCCTGCGCCAATTAAAAAGCTGCTGGGTGAGCTTATGGTTGCCACCAGCTTGCTGACTGCGACCTTGAAATTCGAGGGCAGCATTACCGTGCAAATCCAAGGTGACGGTCCAGTACCCCTTGTGGTTATCAACGGTAACCACGAACAAGTACTTCGTGGAACAGCGCGCTGGCATGGTGAGCTTGCTGACGACATCACCTTGCAAGGTATGATCGGCAAAGGGCAAATCGTGATCACTATCGAGCCAGAGAAAGGCGAACGCTACCAAGGTATCGTTGGTTTGGAAGGCGAAACCCTTCAAGAGTGTATTGAAGATTACTTCGAACGTTCTGAGCAGCTAAAAACACGTTTGTGGCTTCGCACAGGTGACGTTGACGGTAAAAACCACGCGTCAGGCATGTTGCTTCAAGTGATGCCTGATGGCCAAGGAAGTGCCGAAGATTTCGACCACCTTGCACAGTTAACGGACACAGTGAAGAACGAGGAATTGTTCACTTTGGCCGCTGAAGACGTTCTTTACAGACTTTATCACCAAGAAAATGTAAAAGTCTTCGAGCCGAAAAACGTGACATTCAAGTGTACATGCTCTCGCGAGCGCAGCGCTTCTGCGATTGCTGCAATTGAACGCCAAGAAGTTGAGAAAATGGTCGTTGAGACAGGAAACCTCAAACTTCACTGTGATTATTGTGGCACGGACTATGAATTCGATAGTGTTGATATTAAAGCAATTTTCGATCAAAACAGTCCTTCATCAGATTCTATGCATTAATATTTTCCTTAAATAATTAACGCACAAAAAACCAACAAAAATCGGCCTCCTGGCCGATTTTTTTTCCCTTTCTCGTCTCTTTCCCAAAAAAAATACGCCGACCTTTAACTGCTTAATTTTGTACAAATAATAACCAATATCGAGTGGCACAAGTGCTTAACATGGCGGTAATATAAAAGGTACAGACTGGTTAAGAGTATTACATTACCTTAATTTGTTTGTGGTTATTTTTTGAATTAACTCTCTGAATTACCTAGTTCAGGTTGCTAGCATGGACGACAGTTAAACACATCTTACCCAAGGAGCACCTATGACTGTCATGAACGTCGAGAAAAAGGTTGCAAGAAATATAGATTTGTCACTGCACGGCTTAAACAATGTTAAGGAGGTGATTCGTAACCCAAGTTATGAGCAACTCTTTACTGAAGAAACAAAAGCTGAGCTTGAAGGATATGAGAAAGGCGTTGTTACCGAACTTGGTGCAGTGTCAGTCGATACTGGTATTTTTACTGGTCGTTCCCCGAAAGACAAATACATCGTACGAGATGCCACCACTGAAAACACCATGTGGTGGTCAGATCAAGGCGCTAACGACAACAAAGCGATCGAACAGCACGTCTGGGATGATCTGAAAGCCCTTGTGACTACCCAACTATCTGGCAAGCGTCTATTCGTCATTGACGGCTACTGTGGCGCAAACCCTGATACTCGCTTATGCATCCGCGTTATCACAGAAGTAGCTTGGCAGGCACACTTCGTTAAAAACATGTTTATCCGCCCAACTGAAGAAGAGCTGGAAAACTTTGAACCTGATTTCGTGGTAATGAATGGTGCTAAGTGCGTCAATGAGAAGTGGGAAGAGCACGGTCTGAACTCTGAAAACTTCACCGTATTTAACCTGACCGAGAAAATGCAATTGATCGGCGGTACATGGTACGGCGGCGAAATGAAGAAAGGCATGTTCGCAATGATGAACTACTTCCTGCCTCTGCAAGACATTGCATCAATGCACTGTTCTGCAAACATGGGCAAAGAAGGCGACGTTGCGATTTTCTTCGGTCTTTCTGGTACAGGTAAAACCACACTGTCTACCGATCCTAAGCGCGAGCTTATCGGTGATGACGAGCACGGTTGGGATGACAACGGCGTCTTCAACTTCGAAGGTGGCTGCTACGCAAAAACCATCAAGCTTTCAAAAGAAGCGGAGCCTGATATCTACAATGCGATCCGTCGTGACGCACTGCTAGAGAACGTGACCGTTCGTAAAGATGGCTCTATCGATTTTGATGATGGTTCGAAAACAGAGAACACCCGTGTTTCTTACCCGATCTACCACATCGAAAACATCGTTAAGCCTGTATCAAAAGGCGGTCACGCAAACAAAGTGATCTTCTTGTCTGCTGATGCATTTGGCGTATTGCCACCTGTTTCTAAGCTGACGCCAGAGCAAACCAAGTACCACTTCCTGTCTGGCTTCACGGCCAAACTTGCAGGTACTGAGCGTGGTATCACTGAGCCGACACCAACGTTCTCTGCCTGTTTCGGTAAAGCGTTCCTAACGCTTCACCCTACCAAGTACGCAGAAGTATTGGTTAAGCGTATGGAAGCCGTTGGTGCGGAAGCTTACCTGGTGAACACCGGTTGGAACGGTACGGGCAAACGTATCTCAATCAAAGACACGCGCGGCATCATCGATGCGATTCTTGATGGTTCAATCGAGAAAGCAGAAACCAAATCTATTCCGATCTTCAACCTGGAAGTGCCTACCAGCCTACCAGGCGTAGACCCAGCGATTCTGGATCCACGTGACACGTACGTTGACCCTCTACAATGGGAAAGCAAAGCGGAAGATTTAGCACAGCGCTTTATCAACAACTTCGTTGAGTACACTGACAACGACGAAGGCAAAGCATTGGTTAAAGCGGGTCCACAACTCGACTAAGACACACTTGCCGATGAAAGCCCCCTCTTGGGGGCTTTCTTTTTTCCGCCGATGTAATCCTTGTTTCTTTTCATGCTGTCTCACGGCCTTGCCGCTTTCGGCTTGAATAACCGACCTTTTTACGCCAACCTCAACACACTATGCGGGTATAAACCCGACCTATGCGTATTCTTCACAAACCAAAGTACGTCGTTATTCTGGTTTGGGTATTAAAGAGATCATCTCCACATGCGTTTGCTTGCAAAGTTGCTTACGTCGCTACTCATCGTGCTCGTTGTCGCCTTGTGCACCTTCCTGACGGTTCTACACACGTCTTACGGTTTGCCCATGGTGCAACGTGTTGTTAGCACTCTCACGCCTTATCAACTCAATGCCAGTGCCCTTGAGTACGACATTCTTTCGCCGTTTAGCATCGCATTTGATGAGCCCGAGCTGTTGAAAGACAACCGTGGCGATTCTGTTGCGTTCTTGTCTGTCACCGTTTCCCCACTCGACAGCCTCACCGGACAACTCGCCCTAAGAAGCCTTGTCATTCGGGGCGCCACCTTCAACGATACCCTGCCTGAGTGGGTGCCAAATTCACTCACCGTGAAACACATTGCACTGGATGATTTGGCGTACGACAGTGACGCGTTGTCATTTTCTCAAGCAGATGTGCAATTATCGGATTGGGAAAGCAGTGAAAAAGAATGGGGAACGTGGAACGGGAAGTTTCAATTTTCCGCCCCTCAGATATCACTTCAGGGGCAGACACTCTCAAATTTGCTGCTCGACAGTGAAAAACGTGATGATACTTGGGAAGTGTGGGGATTATCCTTCAACAGCATGTTTGGCAACGTCACAGGTAGCGCTACCCTTGATACAAACAACCACTGGACCATTCACCAACTTGGCCTGAGTGATGCGCGAATTGAACCCTCAGAGGCACTGTCCGCGTTGTCCTCTCAATGGCAGGCTTTTTCTCAGCACTATTCCATGGACATTCGCAGGCTCGACCTCTTGGATGTCAGTGCGGAAATGCCCACATTGAGCATTGATCATCTCAACCTCTCCGCACAATCCATTACCGTGAAAAATGGCCAACTGACGTGGGCCAACAGTAACGTGCCATCTTTGCTATCGTTCAATGCAAACTTACTGCGCTACGACACTTGGGTGCTGACCGATGCGTTGGGGGAGTTTTCGCTGTCCCCTGATCTTTTGCGCGTTAATGCGTTTTCTTCCAAGATCAACGATGAGGGCTTTATCTCGTTTGCCGGAGATATCAGCAAAGCCCGTCTGCAACTGCAAACCTTGGTGGTGAATGGGTTTGACTTAACGCTTCAAGCGCCGTTGCTTACCTCCCTGAACACGGCGTGGTCGGCACTGGACGATGTTCAAATAGCATCGCTGTCAGTGCGACACACCAATGTGACCGTGCCTGATGTGAATTTCCCGCTGCAGTTAATTGGCATCAACCTGCGGGGAAATGCGTTGTCGCTGCGCGAAAAGCAACGTTCAGGAATGTGGCAAGGTGACCTCACCGTCAGCATGAAAGCCGCCAGTGTAAATCGCGTTTCCGTCTCTGCACCGCATGCGAGCATGTCCGTGAATGATGGCGCATGGCAATTAGACGCACTGTCATTGTCGTTCCCGCAAGGCCAATTGAACGCGACCGCCAAGATTGATTTAGCCAACCCTAGCAGACCTTGGGAAGTGAAAGCGCAAGGGCTGAGCATTCCAACCTCGCTTTATCAGCGTTGGTTTGGTGTGTACTTACCCCTCTCTGGTGATCACGACGTGTATGCTGCATTTTCTGGCCTAGCCGCAAGTAACGACAGTTTCGCGTATAGCCTGACGGGCACCTTGAATGCCACGCCGCACCGAGTGCTATTTTCTCGCACGCAAGGCACAACGCTTTCTCAAGACATTCTGAATGTGTTCACAGACAACGAGCGAACGCAAGGCGCTGTTGATCTGCCATTGGTGATGGGAGACATCGCCATCACCGCCGACAGAGGGCGTATTCAGATTACGCCAATGACCATTGAAGATGACAATGAGAAAACTGAACTTTCTGGTGAGTGGGATTTAGTGACCCAAGATGGGGCATTGTCGAACAAGACGATAAGCGCTAACACTTTTGAAGCGCGATGAGCAGGAATGCTGAGACGATCTTAACTTGCCATTTTCAGCCATAAAAAAAGCGCGAAATCTTCGCGCTTTTTTGTCAGTTTTCATGGTACATAAGCCATCAAGCTGATGGCTTAACCAAACAGTAACGTTTGCGTTGGTGTTTGATCTTGATGCGACGTGTTCTCTTCTGGCACTAACATGTAAGTACCCGCAAACACACCTGCAATGTCATCACCACTGTATAACGTCACTTCGAGTTTCACGCGCGCTTTTCGCCCATCGGCCAAGCGGTCTAAATCACCACTTAACCCATCAAGCGACACCACTGCGCGTGGGCGTTCAGTGATAGGCTTTCGATATCGAATGTGACTGTCTGCCAGCACAATACCCGCCGTCAGTTGTCGTTCTTTCATCAGCAACCACACCATGCCCCACCCTGCGAGGGTCGCCATGCTAAACACACTGCCCGCAAACATCGAGTCATGAGGATTAAGATTGGCATTCAGCAGAGCGGACACTTCAAAACGATAGCCTGTGAATTGGGTGATGCGAACACCCATTTTATCGCTGATCGGGATCTGTGTTTGCCAGCGTTGCTGAAGTTCGCTGCACCATTCTGGATGACGAACAACACCAGACATCATATCGAGCGGTTTAAGCATTTGTTGGTGGCGAACAGGGCCGCGCTCTTCGTTCAATTCACCCTGACTGACAAACCCATTGCCACAATAAAACCCAATGGCATCTTCGCGGGCATTACACACAAGGCGTTTTGCCCCTTCTTGGCGCGCAAGCGATTCCAGAGCCATTAAGATCAGAGCACCCAGACCACGCTTTCGATAATCAGGGGAAACGGCCATGTAACGGATCTGCCCATCATTATCTGGACTGATATATAAACGACCTATCGCAATAGGCTCGCCTTTGGCATCCACGATCATGCGGTGAATCGCTCCGACATCGTAGGCATCACGCTCAGAGCCCTCAGGCTGACACCAAGGTTCGCGCAGCATCTGCCAGCGAAAATGGAAGTACGCTTTTAATTCGTCTTCCTTCGTTGGTGTGATCAATCGAAACATTCCGCAGCTCTCCTTGCGAACCTGAAGTGGATCTCTAAGCCTGAAGCCAGAAAGTAACTGGCCCATCATTGGTCAGGCTGACTTTCATGTCAGCCGCAAATACACCGTTTTCAGTGTGAACACCGCTGTCACGGCAGTACTGCGAAAACAATTGGTACAGCCTGTCTGCTTCCGCCGGTGGCGCTCCATTAAAACTAGGACGCATCCCTTTTTTTGTATCAGCGGCGAGCGTAAATTGCGACACCACCAACACCTGACCACCTGCTTGTTGCACGTTCAAATTCATTTTTCCTTCGTCATCACCGAAAATGCGATAACCCAGAACTTTCTCGTGTAGGCGATGCGCTTTCTTGTCGTCATCCCCTTTTTCAACGCCCAGCAGCACCAGTAGGCCATGATCAATCGCCCCCACAACCTCGCCGTCAACCACGACGCGTGCTTCACTTACTCGCTGGATCAGCGCAATCATACCAGTTCCTCTCTTATCATTTTAATTATCAGTAAGTTGCTCGCTGGTCGACTTACGTTCCACATACCACATGTTTTTCTCACCCAGTGAGGCGGTCACTTCTGCGCCGAGCAATACAATGCACCAGCTGAGGTAAACCCAAACAAACAACAAGGGCACCACCGCCAATGCACCGTAAATCAGTTCATAAGACGGGAATTTCGACACATAGATGGCGAACCCCTTCTTACTAAACTCAAACAACAAACTTGCGGAAACTGCGCCTGTCAGCGCATGCCAAAGCACCACAGGGCGGTTCGGCACCAAGGTGTAAAGGCCAAAGAAGGCAATGGTCGTCAACACAAAGGGCAGGGTTCGAAGCAGCGACGGGATCCATTGCTCGCTGCCTTCCACATTAAGCAGGTTCAGTGAACCGAGGTAAGAACTCACACCGAGGCTACTGCCCACCAGCACAGGGCCGAGCGTCAGCACCATCCAATAAATAGAAAATGAAATAACCGGCGCGCGTTTATGTTGAACCCGCCAAATGTAATTCAAGATTTTGTCGATCGCTGAAATCAGCATCAAAGCCACAACAAACAGGAAGGCAACACCCACTGCGGTCATTCGCCCAGCATTCGATACAAACTCATCAAGGTATTTTTCAAGCGCTTCACCCGAAGCAGGCACGAAGTTATGCAGGACAAAAGATTTGATTTCATCGCCCGCACCCGCGAAGGTTGGGAATATCGAAAGTGCTGAAAGTACCACAGTGATCAACGGCACAAGAGATAACAAAGTGACGTAAGCCATATAGCCGGCATTTACCGTCAGTCGATCGTGACTTACTCGCGACACCAAGTGTCTTGCGAAAGCGAATAACGTCTGCCCCACCTTGGGCAATGAATGCTTGAGTCGTTCCACAGCTTCAACCATAGTTTGTTATTAAGATAACCTTTGTTAAGAAACCTAATCATACACGAATGCGTAAAGGAGTTTACCGTGCGTCTACTCACCACCCTATTTCTTATTTTCGCTTTGTCAGGCTGTCAGTCTGCGTACTACGCAACCATGGAAAAGGTTGGCGTTCACAAGCGAGACATTATGGCTGACCGCGTCGAAGCGGCTTCAGAAGCGCAACAAGAAGCCAGTGAGCAATTCACGAGTGCGCTTGAAGCACTCACCGCGCTGACCAATTTTGATGGTGGTGAATTAGAAGCCATGTATAACACCATCAATGACCAGTACGAAGAGAGCGAAGCCACAGTTGAAAACGTAAAAGAACGCATCGATGCGGTAGAAGATGTGTCAGATGCATTATTTGACGAATGGCAGGAAGAATTATCGTTGTATTCAAGCGCGAATTTGCGTCGCGAGAGCGAGCGCAAGTTGAAAAATACGGAGCGTAGCTACACCCAAATGCTCGCGGCTATGCGAAAAGCTGAAGGCAAAATGGAGCCCGTACTTGATACATTGCGAGACAACAGCTTGTACCTCAAACACAACCTGAATGCTGCGGCCATCGGCGCGCTTAAGGGAGAGTTTGCGGGGCTGGAAGATGATATCAATCTTGCAATCAAAGACATGCAGGCAGCCATTAATGAGTCTGAGCGCTTCCTTGCTACCCTGAAAAACTAATTAAGGATTCGCTGTTTCTAATAAGTGAAACACCCTGTAAAACCGTTTTCCCTTATCGTGTGTGCAGGCAACTTCTTGCCTGTATTCAACGGTATGAATACACCATGCAGCCTGAACAAAAGGTCAACGCTGATGGATATTCACCGTCTCTCAACTCGGAGGAGAACACATGGGTATTATTTCTTGGATCATTCTTGGGCTACTTGCTGGTATCTTGGCAAAGTGGATTATGCCTGGGAAAGACGGTGGTGGTTTCATCATGACCACGCTACTGGGTATCGCGGGTGCGGTTGTCGGTGGCTGGGTTAGCTCACTACTTGGCATTGGTACTGCGGGCGGCCTAAGCCTAGGTAGCATTGTCATGGCAACCGTTGGCGCACTGATCTTGTTGTTCCTATACAACCGATTCGCCAAGTAAATTATCCAGCACCAACACAGCTTCTTACGCCGAATAGCATTGAGAATGCGCTGAAATGAAAACATGAGATACAAAAAAGCCTCCAACGATGGAGGCTTTTTTTATGATACCTCACCAAGCAGTGAGGTATCTGGCGAGCAAAGAATTATTTGCTGCCGCGGCTTGCGCGTTTGCGATCGTTCTCAGTAAGAAGTTTCTTACGGATACGGATGCTTTCTGGCGTTACTTCTACCAATTCATCGTCATCGATGAACTCTAGCGCTTGCTCTAGGGTGTACTTGATTGCTGGGCTCAATACCTGCGCATCATCAGTACCAGATGCACGTACGTTCGTCAGCTGCTTACCTTTCAGACAGTTAACTGTCAGGTCGTTAGAACGGTTATGAATACCGATAACTTGACCTTCGTAAACTTCGTCAGCGTGCTCAGTAAACAGACGACCACGCTCTTGCAGGTTGAACAGTGCATAAGTCAGTGCTTTACCTGTTGCGTTCGAAATCAGTACGCCGTTGTTACGCTGACCGATAACGCCAGGTTTCATTGGACCGTAGTGATCAAACGTGTGGTAAATCAGACCAGAACCTGAAGTCAACGTCAGGAATTCAGTTTGGAAGCCGATCAGACCACGTGAAGGCATGATGAAGTCCATGCGTACACGGCCTTTACCGTCTGGAGACATGTCAGTCAATTCGCCTTTACGAAGACCAATTTTCTCCATTACGCCGCCTTGGTTTTCTTCCAGTACGTCGATCGTCACAGTTTCAAACGGTTCCATTTTCTGGCCGTCTTCTTCTTTGATGATAACTTCTGGACGTGATACCGCTAGCTCGAAGCCTTCACGACGCATGTTTTCGATCAGGATAGACAGGTGAAGCTCACCACGGCCTGATACGCGGAAACGATCCGGGTCACCGGTTTCTTCAACGCGCAATGCAACGTTGTGAACCAATTCTTTTTGCAGACGCTCAAGAATGTTACGAGAGGTAACGTACTTACCTTCTTTACCTGCGAAAGGAGAGGTATTTACTTGGAACGTCATGGTCACTGTTGGTTCGTCAACAGACAGCGCTGGCAGTGCTTCAACCGCATTCACATCACAGATGGTGTCAGAGATTTTCAGCTCACCAAGACCTGTGATTGCAACGATGTCACCCGCGTTAGCTTCTTCAACGTCGTGACGCTCAAGGCCAAGGTAACCCAGAACTGTGCCGACTTTACCGTTGCGTGTTTTACCATCAGCACCGATAACGGTTACTTGTTGGTTAGGACGTACTGAACCGCGAGTTACACGACCCACACCGATTACACCTACGTAAGAGCTGTAATCAAGCTGAGAGATTTGCATCTGCAGAGAACCGCTTGCATCAACTTGTGGTGCAGAAACGTTATCAACAACCGCTTGGAACAATGGTTCCATGTTCTCGCCAGTCTCGCCTTCTACCAGTGTTGCCCAGCCGTTTAGCGCTGATGCGTAAACCACTTGGAAATCTAGCTGTTCGTCAGTTGCACCTAGGTTGTCGAATAGGTCGAACACTTGGTCCATAACCCAATCAGGACGTGCACCTGGACGGTCAATCTTGTTGATAACAACGATTGGCTTCAGACCGTGAGCGAACGCTTTTTGCGTTACGAAACGCGTTTGTGGCATTGGGCCATCAACAGCGTCAACGATCAGAAGAACAGAATCAACCATTGACATGATACGCTCAACTTCACCACCGAAATCGGCGTGTCCTGGGGTATCAACGATGTTGATGCGGTAATCATTCCAGTTAATGGCGGTGTTTTTCGCCAGGATGGTAATACCACGCTCTTTCTCGATGTCGTTCGAGTCCATGACACGCTCTTCGTGCTCACCACGGGTTTCCAAGGTGCCAGACTGCTGAAGCAGTTTATCAACCAAGGTAGTTTTGCCGTGGTCAACGTGCGCGATAATCGCGATATTTCTCAATTTATCTATCTGTAACGTAGACATGGGTTCTCTTTCACTCAAAAAAGATGTGTCGCAAAAGGCCTGCTAGCTGCATTGCTAGCGGCATTCATCGCCACTTGATTAAAAAAACGACCGTAATTTAACAGATTCTTACTCAAAACACTCCAACAATGTGACCTAGGATCAATTTATATTCACCTCGCCTTAGTGATGACACACTTTCAGCCCTCTTAATATAGCCATATCCCCCGTCTTTGCGCCCCTAGCGGGTCATCTCTGTGCTAGATAGCTTCATGCATTGGCTTTCCGATCGAGATCACAGGTACAACATCCCTCGTGTTTCTCACCTTCAACATTGATTGACAACATGAAGCAACCGCTGCTGAATGAAAGGATTGGACACGCATTCTTTTCAGATGCACCAAAACAGTGCGGACGCGCACCAAAAGTGAACATTACTGACCCCATTTTGTGGACAAGATGACCCAAAATCAGGCAGTAACAGGGTTTTAAAACTTGGCACGCTTTTCGCTTAGTAGCATACAGATTCATTTTTTGTCTGAGCGAAACAAGCTGCTTAGCAATTTAGAGAAAATTGACACCGGAGGTTTATTCACATGTCAGTAGAAAACGTACTTGCCTTAATCCAAGAGCACGAAGTGAAATTTGTTGATCTGCGTTTTACCGATACCAAAGGTAAAGAGCAGCACATCTCAATCCCAGCCCATCAGGTTGATGCAGACTTCTTTGAAGACGGCAAAATGTTTGATGGTTCTTCAGTCGCAGGCTGGAAAGGCATTAACGAATCAGACATGGTAATGATGCCTGACGCATCTACTGCTGTACTTGACCCGTTCACTGAAGACAGCACACTAAACGTGCGTTGTGACATTCTTGAGCCAGCAACAATGCAAGGCTACGACCGCGACCCACGCTCAATCTCAAAGCGTGCTGAAGATTACATGCGTGCGACCGGCATTGCAGACACAGTACTCGTTGGTCCAGAGCCAGAGTTCTTCTTGTTTGATGACGTGAAGTTCGCCACTGACATGTCAGGTTCTTTCTACAAAATTGATGACGTAGAAGCGAGCTGGAACAGCGGTGCTTCTTTCGAAGGCGGTAACAAAGGTCACCGTCCAGGCGTTAAAGGTGGTTACTTCCCAGTAGCGCCAGTTGATTCATCACAAGACATCCGTTCAGCAATGTGTCTGGTAATGGAAGAGATGGGTCTGGTTGTTGAAGCGCACCACCACGAAGTAGCAACTGCAGGTCAGAACGAAATCGCAACGCGTTTCAACACCCTGACGTCAAAAGCGGATGAGATCCAAATCTACAAGTACGTTGTTCACAACGTAGCACACGCTTTCGGTAAAACAGCGACCTTCATGCCTAAGCCACTTGTGGGCGATAACGGTTCTGGTATGCACGTTCACCAATCACTGGCAAAAGACGGTCAGAACCTGTTTGCGGGTGACAAGTACGGCGGCCTATCTGAAATGGCGCTTTACTACATTGGCGGTATCATCAAGCACGCACGTGCAATCAACGCCTTTGCTAACCCATCAACAAACTCGTACAAGCGTCTTGTACCAGGCTTTGAAGCACCAGTTATGCTTGCATACTCTGCACGTAACCGTTCTGCTTCTATCCGAATCCCTGTGGTACCAAGCCCGAAAGCACGTCGTATCGAAGCACGCTTCCCAGATCCAGCAGCAAACCCATACTTGGCGTTTGCATCACTGCTGATGGCTGGTCTTGACGGTATTAAGAACAAGATCCACCCTGGCGATGCAATGGACAAAGATTTGTATGACCTGCCAGCGGAAGAAGCAGCAGAGATTCCAAAAGTTGCTGAGTCACTAGAAGTGGCGCTGAAAGCACTTGACGAAGATCGCGAGTTCTTGACTGCAGGTGGCGTATTCTCTGATGACTTCATCGATTCTTACATCGCACTGAAATCTCAGGACGTTGAGAAAATCAACATGACCACGCACCCACTGGAATTCGAACTGTACTACTCAGTGTAATACTCTCGGTTTCATACCAAATCAAAGGGCTCGCTCACAAGCGAGCCCTTTTTCTATTGTCGTAAAAAAGATCAGGCGCAAAATAAAACTTTATCCTTCAGGATGTTAAACGATGCGCTCGTTCCGTGTTTTCCTGCTCTCAAGCCTACTGCTCTATTTTGGTGCAACCTCAATGTCCATCGCGTCCGACGAGTACTACCGATGGGTTGATGAAAACGGCGTCATGCACTTTAGCGATGCACCACCCGACGTCAGCCTCGAGCTCGACATACAGGTTGATGTCGTCACTCTCGAAAAACAAACCACCAAGACAAAGATACCCACACCCGATGCGCCTCCTGCTCCGCCAGCGCCAGAAGCCCCCGCCATGGCAACCGCGGTGCGCCTCGTGTCGCCTTCCCATGAAGCCACGATTCGAAGCAACGAAGGCAACATCAGCATTCATGTCGAAACCGATTTACCCTTAGGGAAAAACCAAACATTACGTCTTGTTATGGACGGGAATAAACGCGCCCCTCAAACTGCGAACAGTTGGCAACTCAACAACGTAGACCGAGGCACCCACAACGTAAATGTGCAATTGCTACAAAATGGCAAGGTAATTGCAGCAACCCAATCAGTGACTGTGTTTTTGCATCGAGCAACAAAGCCCAAAGCACCAAAACCGACACCACGATAGGGGTGCAACAACACAGAGTTATCGATATGCCATTAATTGATATCGAACGCTGCACTACAACGCACTATCGCGTAAACTAGAATGCACCAATGTGGTGCATTCAAATTAGGAAGGTGATGTGGCTACTCTGACCGAAACAGTAATGGACAACCTGATCACGGCAGTGCTGGTGCTCGACAACGATCTTGTCGTGGCCTATGCCAACCCTGCGGCAGAGCAATTGTTCTGCCAAAGTGCACGCCGCCTGCGGGATCACCCTCTGACAGAGTTACTGCAACACAGCTCCATTGATCTCGTGCAGGTCAAAGAGACACTCGAAAACGGGCAAAGCCTTACAGACAGCGATGTCACACTCGTTATCGATGGCCACCAGCGTAAAGTCGAATTCAGTGCCAGCCCATTGATGTGGGAGCGTAGCCCGTCCATGCTGCTTGAGATCAAAGCGATTGGGCATCAACGGCGCATCAGCAAAGAGCTCTCCCAGCAAGCCCAGCAGCAAGCTGCAAGAGAACTGGTGCGCGGGCTCGCCCATGAAATTAAAAACCCACTTGGGGGCTTACGCGGCGCGGCGCAATTGCTCGAGAAAATGCTGCCAGACCCAAGCCTGCACGAATACACCCGCATCATTATCGAACAAGCAGACCGGTTACGAAATTTGGTCGATCGCTTGCTTGGGCCACAAAAGCCCGGGCATCGCCAACACGAAAACATTCACGTCATCTTGGAGAAAGTGCGCCAATTGGTTGAGCTCGAATCTGGCGATATTTCCATTGTCAGAGATTATGACCCGAGCTTGCCCGATTTGGAGATGGACCCCGATCAGATGGAACAGGCAATACTGAACGTGGTCAGTAATGCCGCACAGATACTGCAAGAACTGCACGCACAAAACACCTACGAAGGTGAAATCACACTTAGAACGCGTACCGAACATCAAGTCGTTATTAACGGGCAGCGCCACCGTCTTGCCGCCCGCATTGATATTTCGGATAACGGCCCGGGTATCGCCCCCGATCTTCAAGACACACTCTTTTACCCAATGGTATCAGGGCGCGCTGGCGGCACTGGGCTAGGTCTTTCTATTACGCGGAACCTCATTGATCAGCATAAGGGCAATATTCATGTCAGCAGCTGGCCGGGGCACACCACCTTCACCATTTTGTTACCAATTCGTCGCTAAGGGGAGCTCATGAGCAAAGGATTAATTTGGGTCGTTGATGACGACAGCTCAATTCGCTGGGTATTAGAACGTACGCTAAATGCGGCAGGCATGGCCTGTGAGACGTTCGCAGATGCAGACAGCGTGTTAGAAGGCTTGAACCGAGAAGTGCCCGATGTGTTGGTCTCAGACATCCGTATGCCGGGAACCGACGGTTTCACCCTGCTCAATCGTCTTCAGGAAGAATACCCGACACTGCCCGTCATCATCATGACCGCGCACTCCGATCTCGATGCGGCTGTAAGCGCCTATAAAAAAGGGGCATTCGAATATTTACCGAAGCCATTCGACATTGACGAAGCCGTTGCCTTAGTCGAACGTGCGGTTTCCCACAGCCAAGAGCAAAAACGTCAACGCTCCCCGCGTGAAGCGCAAGAAACTGTGCCTGAAATCATTGGTGAAGCCCCCTCGATGCAGGAAGTGTTTCGCGCCATTGGCCGTTTATCTCGCTCCTCTATCTCTGTGCTAATCAATGGTGAATCTGGCACGGGTAAAGAATTGGTTGCCCACGCACTGCACCGCCACAGCCCACGCGCAAAGAACGCCTTTATCGCCTTGAACATGGCGGCGATTCCGAAAGATTTGATTGAATCTGAATTGTTTGGTCATGAAAAAGGCGCGTTTACCGGGGCAAACAGCATTCGCCAAGGCCGCTTTGAACAAGCCAATGGTGGCACGCTGTTTTTGGATGAAATCGGCGACATGCCGCTGGATATTCAAACCCGTTTGCTGCGCGTGTTAGCCGATGGGCAGTTTTACCGAGTCGGCGGGCATTCAGCGATCAACGTGGATGTGCGAATTATCGCGGCCACGCACCAGAACCTCGAAAAACTGGTGGCAGAAGGCAGCTTCCGTGAAGATTTATTCCATCGCCTCAATGTGATTCGCGTTCATCTTCCGCCGCTGCGAGAGCGTCGCCAAGACATTGGCCAGCTCGCCAAACATTTCCTCAAGCGCGCGTCCGATGAGCTCGATATCGAGGTCAAATCGCTGCATGCCAGCACGCTCGAATTAATTTCTGGCCTCGCGTGGCCAGGTAACGTTCGTCAGCTTGAGAACACCTGTCGTTGGCTCACCGTGATGGGCAGTGGCAAAGAAATTTTGCCCGAAGACCTTCCACCAGAATTGCTGCAACCGAACGATACCGTCGAAGAAGGCGAAGGTAGCGGTTGGCAAAGTGCGCTCTCACAATGGGCAAAGCATTCGTTGGGGAATGGTGATGACAACCTGCTCAGAGAAGCCTTGCCTGAGTTCGAGCGGATTTTGTTGCGCGAGGCTCTCAGCCACACGCGCGGTCATAAACAAGAAGCCGCAAAGTTGCTCGGTTGGGGACGCAATACGCTGACACGCAAACTCAAAGAACTTCACATTTCCTAACCCCATTCGCGTAAGGGCGACGATCGCCCTTACGCTTTAGCTTTAGCTTTAGCTTTAGCTTTAGCTTTAGCTTTAGCTTTAGCTTTAGCTTTAGCTTTAGCTTCAGCCGAGCACCTCGTCACTGCGCAACAAATCAACAATATTGGTAAACACCAACAACAAAACCGCTGAATCGAACGGTTTGTCTTCACCAATCTACTGACGCGCCTATTTTTAGTCCTTATACTTCTCAAAAGTTGATTTAAGGATATTTGGCTATGATCGCAACCCACCTTCCACTGACGGACCTTCACCGTCACCTTGATGGCAATATTCGTATTAATACCATTTTGGAACTGGGTCAGAAGTTCGGAATGGCGCTCCCTGCGACGACCATCGAAGCGCTTCGTCCACACGTACAAGTGATGTCCAACGAACCTGATTTGGTCGGTTTCCTGTCCAAATTGGATTGGGGAGTCGCAGTGCTTGGCGATCTGGATGCGGTGCGCCGTGTCGCTTACGAGAACGTCGAAGACGCATTGAACGCCCGCATTGATTACGCAGAATTACGCTTTTCACCCTACTACATGGCAATGAAGCATAACCTGCCCGTGCAAGGCGTGGTTGAAGCCGTGATAGATGGTGTGAAAGCTGGCAGCCAAGATTTCGGCGTGAAAACCAACCTGATTGGCATCATGAGCCGCACCTTTGGTGTCGATGCATGCATGCAAGAATTGGATGCCTTGCTCGCACTCAAACAGCACCTTGTCGCCGTTGATTTGGCCGGTGATGAACTTGGCCAGCCGGGCGAGCAATTTAACGAGCATTTTGCCAAAGTGCGTAAAACAGGCCTCAATGTCACCGTGCATGCGGGCGAAGCCGCTGGCGCTGAAAGCATGTGGCAGGCCATTAACGAGCTGGGTGCCAGCCGCATTGGTCATGGCGTAAAAGCCATCCAAGACCCACGCTTGATGGATTACCTTGCCAAACACGGCATTGGTATCGAATCCGCCTTAACGTCAAATGTGCAAACCAGCACTGTCGAGAGCTTCGCGACGCACCCAGTGAAAGCCTTCCTTGAACATGGCATCTTGGCATCTCTCAATACCGATGACCCCGCTGTTTCGGGTATTGAGCTGCCACACGAATATGACGTTGCTGCACCACAAGCAGGCTTGAGCCAAGCGCAAATCACACAGCTGCAAGAAAATGGCCTAGCGATCGCCTACTTGTCAGACAGTGAAAAAGCGGAACTCCGCGCAAAAGCACAAGCGCGCGCGTAAACCTCGTTAAAACAACACATTGGCAGCAGTACGCTGAATGGTAACCGAATCAGCACTGAGCATGACGAAAAACACCAGCAAATTGCTGGTGTTTTTTTGAGCGCAGCTGACGTACAATGCCGCCGATTTTTTAACACGCCGGATGAAACGTTCATGTTCGACGCACTATTTACACTGAATGAAATGGCAGCTGCGGGTCCAGGTCAACTGGCAGCGGCAGCCCTTGCTGTGGTACTGGCTGTATTCAGCCTTGGCAGCGGCGCGTAAGCGCAAACGCCAGATCGAAAAAAGCCGCGAGAGCGGCTTTTTTTTGTTTTTGTTCTTTGTCAATGTCGCTGATGTGCGTCGCGATCGCGTTCAATCACTCAAGCGCATTAAATCACGCGAGAGAACTGCTGCTGACGTGCACGATCGCGAAGGTAAGTGTCAAAACACATACAGATATTGCGGATCAGTAAACGGCCTTTCAGCGTCACCTTGATGCTTTTCGCATCCACCTCCACCAGTTCATCATCAACGAAGCACTGAAGCAGCGATAAGTCTTCGGCAAAGTAGGTGTCGAATTCGACGTTATACGTGCTTTCAATCGCGGATTTATCGAGATAAAAATTACAAATCAACGACTTGATGACTTCACGGCGCAGCAAATCGTCGCCATCTAGCATCACGCCCTTCCATAACGCGTGGCGCTGTTCTTCCACTTGGCCGTAATACTTCTTCAGCTCTTTTTGGTTCTGAGCGTAACAATCACCAATCATGGAAATCGCCGAGACACCCAAACCAAGCAGATCACAGTCACCTTGGGTGGTGTAGCCTTGGAAGTTGCGATGAAGGTTGCCTTCTCGCTGAGCGACCGCTAGCTCGTCCTCTGGCAACGCGAAATGATCCATACCGATAAACTGGTATCCTTCACTCGTCAATGTGCCAATGGTTTGCTCCAGCATGGACAAACGCGCTTGTGGCGACGGCAAATCCGCATCTTTGATTTTACGCTGTGCCGCAAACAAGGATGGCAGGTGCGCATAGTTGAAAACAGATAAACGTCCCGGCTTCATCTCAAGCACTTGCGACAGCGTTTTCGCAAATGTCTCACCGTTTTGATGCGGAAGGCCATAAATCAAATCAAGGTTGGTTGAGCGAAAACCCAAGGTTTTCGCACGGGCAACCATGTCACGAATGAAGGTTTCATCCTGCTCACGGTTCACCGCTTTCTGTACGGTTTTGTCAAAATCTTGAACGCCGATACTTAAACGGTTAAAGCCTTCACTGCGCAAGTGATCGAGCATATCCAACTCAATTTCGCGTGGATCGACTTCAATACTGATCTCGGCATTGTCATTCAGTTGGAACTCTTGGCGAAGCAGCCCCATCAATCGTGAGATTTGCTCTTTGGTCAAAAAGGTTGGCGTGCCACCACCCCAATGCAGTTGTGTCACGTTGCGATCGCGAAGCAGATAAGCGCGTTGACGAATCTCTTGCTCTAACGCATCTAAATACGCATCGGCTTTGTGCTGATGGCGTGTAATGACTTTATTGCAGCCGCAGTAGTAACAAAGCGTATGACAGAAAGGAATGTGAACGTAGAGAGACAGGTTTCTCTCAGGGTACTGGGTACATGCCATGTCAAATTCCGCAGCGGTAAACACTTCATGGAATTCCAGCGCGGTTGGATAGGAGGTATATCGAGGGCCTGAGTAGTTGTATTTTTCGATCAGACTCTGATCCCAAATGATTTGCTGTTTTGACATGTATATTTCGCCCAATATGAACAACCGGAGAGTATTATTTTGCCACACTCTCCGGTGTCAGATGAATCAATCTCGCTGTGCAACGGTATTTTTGCTGGATAGATCGAAGCGATCAGCTCGCTAGCGTCCGAATCGGCGTCATCTTTGCACCCGTAAACGCGAGGATTTCTTCAAGTTCGATTTTGATCGCGTCTTGAAGGCGGGTCTCCGCTTTCATGCGTTCTAAATCATGACGCATCCTTTCTTTCTTCGGGATGGCCTTTCTGGCGTCACCACGTGGCATGTCCTTGACCACGTCATACAGTTCGTAAAGTGCAGGAAAGCGCGTCGGGTAATCCACACGCTTTTCTCCCTGTAGGTGATCCATGATCATAAACAAACGGATCGCCGCTTCTGACAAATCACATTGCTCTTGCAATGTTGCCATCGCTATCACATCAACGCTTTCGATGATCTTGTTATTTCGTTGGGTGATCGCGGCTTTTTGCTGCGCAGCCTGAAAGCGGGTTTGTCGACGAAGTTTCGACAACAACCAACCTGCATAACTTGCTAACCCAAGAATAATGACGCCGCCAAGCGCCATAACACCTAAAGGAAGAGTCTCCAACACTTACTCCTGATCGAATTTTAGGTTTTCAAACTCAGCCAACAAATCATCGTCACCACGGCGCGACTTCTTAGCTTTTGGCTGTTCAACTGGCGCTTCTTCTTGCTCTTCTTCAAGCAAGCCAAGCTGTCCCATCAATGCTTCAATGCGATCCAGTTTCTCATCAACATAAGACTGAAGACCTGCACCAAGCTTCTCGCCATTTTCAATACGGTCTAACAACACATTAAGTTGTGCATCGTTTTCCAGCATCTCCAATTCTTTTGCAGCATCAAGGCGACGCACTTTTTTACCTTCCGCTGATTTTGGATGTGGCTTCTGCTCAACAACCAATGCGATCGGCTTTTTGCTACCAATGCGAGGATCTTTCGCGGCATTGATTTGGCGTTGCTTTTCGACTTTACCGTCTGAATGGCGAGAGCCTGCTTTCAAACCTTTACGACGGTTTGCGCGTTTGCGTGCCAATGACGCAACGTCTTCTTTGCTCAGCGAGCGCTCGTTAAATTGAGCGGGGCCTTCTGAGCCGACTTTGCGTGCTTTTTTCTTGCGGGTCATTCGTTTCTCTTCCTCAGTAGAATTACGTCGTTACCAACAAAGTCCACGTCAAGACCATCACGATCTGCCAAAAAGCAGAACGTTTCGCGACTAAAAAAACTCACGTGGGTTGGGTCGTTCTTGTAATGCCAGCGTTTAAACGCATCAGCATCAATAACGAGCTTGGTCATGATAGCTAACCAGCCTCCAGGCTTAACCAGACTCAGTAACTGTCTCCATTCCTTGTGAGGCAAGTAAAAGTGTTCAATCGCTTCGGTACAGGTAACGAAATCGTATTGTGCTTCCAACACTGTTGTGTCAGGCGAAAAATACGGATCGTAAATCGACATTGTGTGTCCTTTGTCTGCCAACATGCTCGCTAACACGGGGCCTGGTCCACAACCAAAGTCTAAGCCTTGCTTAGACGCTATACCGAGTTTTTCGCTCAGTGGCGTGGCAACGCGACTCAGAAATTGGCGATAGCCTTCATCCTCTGCCGAGTTTTCATGCAGGTCGTAATGCGCTTTCTCTTCTTCCGGTGAAAGTCGGCTAGCAGGATCGGCGAAAACCAGTGAACAAGGCTCACAACGAAAATATCGGCGACGTTTATCCTGCTCAAAATCGACGACATGGGTCGACTGACAAAGCGGGCAATAAAGGGTCATTGGAGATTTCTACACCAAAGTGAATGGCGGAAATGTATCAGAAAGATGGATAAGAAAAAAGCGACAGGCAAGGCCTGTCGCTCTATAGCGTTCTAAAGAACGGATTTTACCGTTTTCATCCCTAACAGTAACACCACTTCCCGGTGAACAATGTTCCTTTTGTGATAGGGCTTCCTGCCGTTTTTATTTGAGTTTTACTCGTCAACATCCTGTTGTCTCCACCATCCTGGCGGGTGTCCTTCTCTCTTCCAGAGAGTGTCCTATCGGCGTTATTCCTTTACACCGCTTGTCATCCTGACAACAAAACGTCCTGTTCTTTCTAAGGCTCATCCAGAGCCAGCATCCGTTTGTCCGTTACGCACCCTGCGTCATCGTCCTGATGGTCCATTCCGTGTCGTGTTCCCTGTCGACATAGATAAGTTTACGAGTCTCTCGAAAACAAAACAGGTCATGTTTCACAAAACGCACTAGCCATTTTCAGAGAAATGAAATATCTAACTGAAATGTAGAACAAAAAAATAAAGTCTGTCATTTTTTCGCGCGTATGACGCATCTCAGGATGGTCGATCGCTTACACGTTGGCGGGAAAAATGCCCAGAAAGACAAAAGGCAGCTTTCGCTGCCTTTTCGATAACGTCACCTTCAATGCCCATTTACGGCATGGGAATGGTGATTAGTGCAAGCCACCCACATAAAGAGAAATCGCTTCAATCTCTTTATCTGACAGTTTAGAGGCAACGATTTGCATCATGCCGTTCATGTCATTGTTTCGCTGCTTATCACGGAATGCCATCAACTGAGATTTGATGTAATCAGCATGCTGACCAGAAATTTTCGGGAATCCTGACAACGCAGTGCCGTTACCGCGAGGGCCATGACATGCAATACACGCTGCGATCCCTCGCTCTTTATCACCAGCGAGATAGAGTTGCTCACCAACAGGGATTGATGATTCAGGTGTGCTACCCGCTTTCGGGGTTTGAATCGCGAAGTATGCGGCGAGATCTGACATATCTTCTTCTGAGAGAGGGGCAACCATGCCAGCCATGACAGCATTATTTCGGCCTTGAGCGCCACCAGAGGTCATTCCCAACTTAAAATCTTTAAGTTGTTTCAAAAGATATTTTTCGTGCTGGCCTGCCAAAACTGGGTTTGCAGCGATGAGGCTGTTACCATCAGCGCCGTGACAAGCTGCGCAAGTGGCTGATTTTGCTTTACCTGCTTCTGCATCACCCTGTGCATAGGCGGTAAAACTCGCAAGTAAGGTGAGTAATAGCGCTAATTTCTTCATGACATTCCATTTATAATTATCAAGCTTCCGATACCACGATGCTCACGCCATCATGATACAATCATTGAGCAAAAACCGAGCACGGATATTTTACACAATTTCACATAAAAGTAATCAGTCGACTACATAAAGTCGAGACGGAGTTAACAGTGAATCCTTCACTCAACTATCGCAATACCCACTTTATTACCAGTGCACCGGACATTCGTGCCCTGCCTGCTGATACCGGGACCGAGGTTGCCTTTGCAGGCAGATCGAACGCAGGTAAATCAAGCTCTATTAACAGACTATGTGATCATAAGGGTCTGGTAAAGGTGAGTAAGACACCAGGTCGCACACAATTAATTAACCTTTTCAAAGTGGATGAGGGATGCCACATCGTTGACTTACCGGGGTATGGCTTTGCACAAGTCCCTCTGGAAATGAAGAAAAAATGGCAAAAATCCCTTGGGGAATATTTGCAAAAACGTGATCAGCTCAAGGGCTTGGTGGTGCTAATGGACATCCGTCACCCGCTTAAAGAGCTCGATCAGCAACTGATTTTCTGGGCGGTAGATTCAAATCTTCCCGTTCTTGCCCTGCTCACTAAGTGTGACAAGCTGAAAAGCGGTGCGCGCAAAGCAGAACTGATGAAAGTGCGTGAAGCGTCAAAAGATTTTGGCGGCGATGTGGAAGTCGAGCTCTACTCATCCCTCAAAGGCATCGGTGTGGATAAACTGCGCAAGAAGCTTGATGGCTGGTATTTTCCGTATCAAGAAAGCGATGTTGAGACTGATGTCGAAGACAATGCTGGCGCAGCACCAGCAGACGTTGATTCTGCGGAATAAGCACGTCCCAAATAAAACCCCCACCTCATGGGTGGGGTAACGGGAGAGAAATAGGAGGTTTTTTTATTCGTTATAGATTCAGTGTCAGCAATGATTCTCATCCTCGCAAGTCCACGTCACCCACATCTCACGTTTTTTTGCCTTACTTAACAGGCAGCTAATTTACCCGGCTTTTTAACCTCATGATTCATCATGTTTTTAGCTATCCAAAATATTCTTATTTTTTTATAAGAATTATCATGATTCGAACATGTTTTTTGGCTACAGAATTACTGGAATTGAATTACAGAAAGCGAGATAAAAAAATGGCCGAACTGAGAGTCAGATCGGCCAGAATCAACGTGGAGATGCACTGTCTTAAACACTACCGCAGTGAGTCTCTACACATTAAGAATAAGAAGCAGTGGTCATTATAGCGTCAACACTGACAAATTAAAGTATTTACTCTAATTTAGTTTGCACAAACAGGTTTACACACCGAGAAAAACGGTTAAACCATTATTAAATAACAGTTTTATGGGGATTAAAGAGACGGGAATGACGTTGGGTTTTCCACATAAAAAATGCCCCGGTCGACATACATCGACCGGGGCTGCTGAATCAGCTAAATCCAATAACGTGAAACAAAAGGTCTGAAAGATAGAACATCTTACCTCTGTACCCTACGCGAATAACTGTATACCAAATGTTCGATTAAGAAAACCCTTTACGTAATTTTTTTTCATAAAATTATAAAAAAGAACATGATATGTATTCATCTTGTTTCATTAGGTCGAAAAAAAAGCCCACTTGCGTGGACTTTTTTCGCTTTAAACTTTAAGTGGCAGCTGATAGAAAACCGCTGAGGAGCTTGGTTTTAGTGGGCTTGGTCCCAGTTAATACCGCTACCTGATTCAGCAATCAAAGGCACTTCTAGCATTGCTGCTGACTCCATGAGCCTGCAAACCGTCGCTTCTACCTCAGACAGGTGTTCGGTATCGACTTCCAACACCAATTCATCGTGCACTTGCATGATAAGGGACACGCGTCCTTCTGGTTGCTGTTGGATCCAGCCATCGACAAAAATCATCGCACGTTTGATGATATCTGCTGCCGTGCCCTGCATAGGCGCGTTAATCGCGGCACGTTCTGCCGCCTTACGACGCATACCATTGCTCGATTTAATCTCAGGCAGATGCAGTCGACGCCCAAAGATGGTTTCAACATACCCTTGTTCCGCCGCCTGCAAACGCGTGGCTTCCATGTACTGCTTCACACCAGGGTAACGTTCAAAATAACGTTCCATGTACTGCTGCGCTTCACCACGCGGGATCCCCAACTGCTTCGCCAGACCAAATGCACTCATGCCGTAGATCAAACCAAAGTTAATCGCCTTCGCACGTCGGCGCATTTCAGACGTCACATCCGAGATATCTATGCCCATGACTTCCGCAGCGGTAGCACTGTGAATGTCTTTGCCGTGGCGGAACGCATCGATCAATGCTTCATCACCCGACAAGTGCGCCATGATACGCAGTTCAATTTGAGAGTAATCGACGGCCAGAATGGTTTTATCCGCCGGCGCAATGAAGGCTTGGCGAATACGACGACCTTCTTCATTACGAATTGGAATGTTCTGCAAGTTTGGATCGGTAGAAGACAAACGTCCTGTTGCGGTGACGGCTTGATGATAAGACGTGTGAACACGCTTGGTCGTTGGGTTCACCATCTTTGGCAGTTTGTCGGTGTAGGTGGATTTTAGCTTCGCAAGTCCACGGTATTCCAAAATGCGTTTTGGCAGTGGGTAGTCCAACGCTAACTCTTGCAAGACTTCTTCATTGGTCGAAGGCGTACCTGATGGTGTCTTCTTGATCACCGGCAGCCCCATTTTTTCAAACAGAATCACTTGAAGCTGTTTTGGCGAGCTAAGATTGAACTCTTCACCAGCCAATTCAAACGTCTCTTTCTCTAGGACATCCAAACGCGCCGCAATTTCTTGCGATTGTTTACCCAGCATATCGCTATCGATCAACACACCGTGGCGTTCAATGCGCGAAAGCACAGGCACCAATGGCATTTCGTATTGCTCGAAAATGGCTTTGAGCTTGTCATCATTGTTGATGTGTCCCATCAGCGCAAGATGCAATCGTAACGTCACATCTGCATCTTCCGCCGCGTAAGGCGCAGCTTGCTCAAGTTCAATTTGATTGAAGGTTAGCTGCTTTTTACCTTTACCTGCGATGTCTTCAAAACTGATGCATTTATGCTGCAGGTAACGCGTGGCAAGGCTGTCCATATCATGACGGCCAGCCACACTGTTATAGACGTACGACTCCAACATGGTATCGAACGCGATACCCTTCATGTTGATGTCGTAACGTGCCAACACACTGGCGTCATATTTCAGGTTTTGACCCACCTTCAATGCGCCCGCATCTTCCAGCCAGCCCTTCATTTCAGCAATGACCCAATCACGATCTAATTGCTTAGGCGCATCAAGGTAATCGTGCGCAACAGGAACATACGCCGCTTCACCCGGTGCGATGGCAAAAGATAAACCGACCAGATTGGCTTCCATGTAATCTAGGCTGTCTGTTTCGGTGTCGAACGCCACCACGTCTGCCGCGCGCAGTTTTTCCATCCATGCGTGGAATGCTTCTTCGGTCAATACCGTGTCATATTGGCTGCGATCAATGGTAGCGGCAGAGAATTCAGCGTCTTTCGCGGCAGAAGCCGATGACGCGCCCACGGATGCAGAAGAAGACGCGCCAGCTGCAACAGAATCAATCCCTGCATTGCCGCTTTGCGCTTCGGCAAGCCAACGCTTGAAGTTCAATTCTGTAAATAGCGCTACCAGCTTCTCGTTATCCGCTTCGCCATTGATCAATTCTTCTGGACGAGCAGGCAATTCGCAATCCAGCTTGATGGTGGCAAGCTCATAAGACAGGTAAGCATTTTCTCGGTTATCCTCGAGCTTCTTCGCCATGGTTTTCGAGCCACGGAAGCCCAAACCTGCGATTTGGTCGAGGTTGTCATACAGCTTACTTAAGCCACCAATGCCTGCGATCAGCGCTGTCGCTGTTTTCTCACCCACACCAGGAACGCCTGGAATGTTATCGACTTTATCGCCCATCAGTGCAAGGTAATCGATAATGTGTTCAGGGCCAAAACCGTACTTATCATGCACACCTTGCGGATCCATGATGACATTGGTCATGGTGTTGATCAGCGTGACATTTTCATCAACCAGCTGCGCCATGTCTTTATCGCCCGTACTGATCAAGATCGGCATACCCGCCGCCGAACCTTGTGTCGCGAGCGTACCGATCACGTCGTCCGCTTCCACGCCTTCGATCACCATCATTGGGAAGCCCATGGCTTCAATGATCGCGTGCAATGGTGCGATCTGACCGCGAAGATCATCCGGCATGGGTGGACGATTCGCTTTGTACTCACTGTACATGTCGTCGCGAAAGGTCTTTCCTTTGGCGTCAAAAATCACCGCCACATTTGATTTTGGATACTGCTTCACCAAACTGCGTAGCATGTTTACGACGCCATACACGGCCCCCGTCGGTTCACCTTTTGCATTGGTGAGATTAGGAGAAGCGTGGTACGCGCGGTAAAGGTAGGAAGAGCCGTCGACCAAAATCAACGGGTTTTCAGGATTCATGGCCATAACTGTCTTAGCTAACCGGAAAATGATGGATAGGTAAGGATGCCATGACTAGAGAAATCTGTTAACCCACGATTGAGAGATAGTTACCCAAACATCCAGAAGTTGCAGGATTCGGCGTGCTTTATGAAGAAAGGTAAGCTGAAAATGGCTTTTACCCTCCCAACATGAAGATGCTCACATTCAGGTTGATGAGGCATAAGTGGTCGGCAGACTTGAGATAAATGTTGGAAGTTCACACCGTAGGCCGAAAAAGACGATCATTTAAAACCCTACACAGAGTTATACAACACATGCCGTTCTGTGGATAAGTTTGTTGGTATTTATTTTTAACGTGTTAGATCGCTTGTGTGTATTTTGAAAATACTGAAATTAATTCCTTATATTATAAACAGTTAACATCAACACTTTGATCGTGATCAGGATCGTGATCAGATCATCGACTGTGGAAAAAGAAATTATTCTCCTCTCAATTCGACGAAAAACCAAATTTTCGACCTGAAATGAAAGGATGTGATCCCGTTGCATTCAAATACACATCGCTTTGCTCATAATCTGTACTTCTTTTGACGATTAGATAGGCATCATTCTGTTGCTGCTCTTTTCGACGTTTCACTGATGCGAGGTGCTAAGAATGAAAAATATTGCCGTGATTTTATCTGGGTGTGGTGTCTTTGATGGCACAGAAATTCATGAAGCAGTGCTATCACTTCTCGCAATAGAGCAAGCCGGCGCAACATGGCATTGTTTCGCACCAGACATAGAAAAACGCCACGTGCTCAATCATCAAACTGGCGAAGAAAGCGGCGCACCACGAAATGTGTTGGAAGAATCTGCACGCATCGCGCGCGGCGACGTTCGCCCTCTTTCTACACTGGATGCCCGAGAGTTCGATGCCTTGTTGCTGCCGGGCGGTTTTGGTGTGGCGAAGAACTTGTGCGATTTCGCCATCAATGGCACCGCAATGACAGTGCAAGAAGATGTATTGGTCGTGTGTAAAGCATTTGCCGATGCTGAGAAACCCGCAGGCTACCTTTGTATTGCTCCCATACTGATCCCTGCGATCTATGGGCCTGGTGCAAAAGGCACTATCGGCAATGATCCCGAAACAGCTGCAGCATTCAATGCCATGGGCGGTGAGCACATCAAATGCCCTGTCGATGACTTCGTGTTAGATCAAAGCCGACGTATTCTTTCCACCCCTGCATATATGTTGGCAGGCAGTGTCAGTGAAGCGGCGTCAGGCATTAACAAGTTGGTCGCGAAATTGGTGGAATTGGGATAACGAGGGAAAACTGCGAGGTAGGGAAGCCAGAAAGAAAAAAGCGACGCCGGAAGGGGCGTCGCCTGCATCAGGGTAAACTGCTAGAAAAGGCGCAGTCTAATGCAAATACATATACTGGAAGCAATGTGAGCAATGTCGTGTGCCCCTCAGCGAAGATATCGCGTTTCGCCTTAGGACGAGATAATAATAACCATTCTCATTATCATCTGACAACCCATTTCGTTCAGTTTTTCTTCACTCTTTAACTAGATGTGATCTTTTTCACAAAATGAAGGCGATATTGCGCCAGTTCATCTTTCTTTTCTAAATGCTCAATGTGGTAGTGGTTGTTCAGCAGCAAGCACAGCATGCCCGCATAGCAGTTGCGAGATTTAACACGAATGGTTTGGTAGCCATGGCTCGCCACCCAGCGCTCCTGCGCGTGCAGTAAGCCTTGTGCAATGCCGCGACGACGCCCCTTCTTCGTCACGCCTCCGATCCAGCTATAGAAACAATCGTCATCCAGTTGATAGCCAATTTTAACGCCAACCACTTCGCCATCATCATCGGCCACCAGCACGAGGCATGCTTTGTCGCCAATGCGTCGTTTCAGTGAGGCTAACGTTTCAACACGCGCGAACTCTTCAATTCTCCCGAGCACATCTACGGCTTCTTCTAGCGTGCCTTCTCGAATAATCATGGTAAAAATCCTTATGCAGACCGTTTAGCGAGTATAGTAATTCCGACGTTGCACGATTTGTTTCGGAGCAACAAAGCCCATCATTTCGATTCAAGTGGCATAAAAAAAGCCGATCTCTCGACCGGCTCCTCTTCCCTCAAAACTGTGTGTTTGCGTTAGACGCGGCTTGAGCTCGGCTGCTCAATAGCAACGTTCGTATCCACCTTGGTGATACGACTGACCACATAGTTCAGCAGCACACCGTACATAGGCACAAACAATCCAAGACTGATCACCAGCTTGAATGCGTAATCCACCAGTGCGATTTCCTTCCAGTTTTCCGCCATAAAGGCATCAGGGCTGTTGTAAAACGCAATCGCAAAGAACGCCAAGGTATCAATCGCATTACCAAACAGCGTTGAGCAGCTAGGGGCTACCCACCATTGTTTGGTTTGACGCAGACGATTGAACACGTGGATGTCGAGGATTTGACCCAGCATGTACGCCATGAAACTTGCGGCGGCAATACGGGCTACAAACAGATTAAACTCCGTCAGATGTGCGAGACCTTGATACTGTCCTTGATAGAACAGCACGGATAACACATAAGAAATCAGCAGTGACGGCACCATGACACTGAAGATGATCCGACGCGCCATGCCTGCACCATAGATACGTACCGTTAGATCTGTTGCCAGAAAAATAAACGGAAAGGTAAATGCGCCCCACGTCGTGTGGAAACCAAAAATGGTGAAGGGCAGCTGAACCAAATAGTTGCTAGATGCAATGATGACGAGGTGGAAAACCACCAAGTATGAAAGGGCTTTGCGCTGTTGCGCGGGCGTAAAAGTGCTCATTGTGAACCTTTTTGTCATTGGGGGCGAGGGAACCCAAATTAACTACAAATGCTAAGCCTCTGGACTTAACACCTTATTTTTCACTGATTCGCGAACCAAATTGGCGCGCTCATTCTTAACGAACGGATCAGAAGGTGGCGAATTATACAGCAAATCTTTCGATTGCCAACTGCCTTCAGGAGGTTGAGGTTTGGAGCTGGTTAACGAGCCAGTTATTCAAGAACGTGAGTTCGTCATCGCCGTCAGCGCCAAGGCGCTCTAGCCACAAACTTGCGCTGTAATGCTCGGCTTTTAACATGAACTGCACGCCCTCAAAATCGACCAGCCAGCTCATCAAATCCGCATCCATTTGCTTTTCAATGATGGCAGCATCAATCAATTGGCAAAACGCGGCGGCATAACCGTCTGCATTGTCGAAATCCAGATCATCAATGGCCAACACAAAACGCCCTTCTTCGATATCAAAGAGCGCTATGTTCGCGTGTGTCAGTATGCGGTTATCCGTAGCTGGCATCGTTTGAATCCATGGTGATGTGATCTTCAATCACGTCTAAAAAGACATTGCCGTATTTTTCGAGCTTACGTTGGCCTACCCCGTTCACTGCGAGCAGTTCACCTTGCGAAGTTGGGATCATCTCCGCCATCTCAATCAAGGTGGCATCGTTAAACACCACGTAAGGCGGGACGTCTTCTTCATCGGCAATGGCTTTGCGCAGCTTGCGCAGTTTCGCGAAGAGTTTTTTATCGTAATTACGCTTACCAAGCTTGTCGGCTTTGCTGCGCGGCGACAACCCCAAACGCGGCACGGCCAGTTCCAGCGCGATTTCACCGCGTAATAATGGACGCGCTTCTTCGGTCAATTGCAGCACAGAGCTTCGAGCAATGTTCTGCACCAAATACCCGCGGTGGATCAACTGACGGTAAATACTGACCCAATACTCATGGCTATTATCCTTGCCCAGTCCATAGGTGCTGAGCTTTTCATGGGCATGATCTTTGATGCGTTGGTTTTGCATGCCACGAAGCACTTCCACCACGTAGCCCACACCAAAGCTTTGGTTCACGCGATACACACAAGACAACGCTTTTTGCGCCTGCTCAGTGCCATCAAACAAGGTGGGTGGGTCTAGGCAAATGTCGCAGTTGCCGCACGGCTTCTCGCGGTATTCACCGAAGTAGTTCAGTAGCACCAAACGACGACATGTTAGGGCTTCTGCAAAAGCCCCCATGGCATTCAGCTTGTGGCTTTCCACTTGCTTTTGCGGGCCCTCTGGCTTTTCTTGCAAGCAGCGATGCAGCCAACCAATGTCTGACGGGTCATAGAACATCACCGCTTCTGCGGGCAAACCATCGCGCCCCGCACGGCCCGTTTCCTGATAGTAGGATTCGATGTTTCTCGGAATATCGTAATGCACCACAAAGCGCACGTTGGGTTTGTTGATCCCCATGCCGAATGCCACGGTGGCCACCACGATTTGAATGTCATCGCGTTGGAAGGCATCTTGCACAAATCCACGTTGCTCATTACTCATGCCGGCGTGATAACCCGCCGCACGGATATTTTGGTCGCACAATTTTTCCGCGACCTGCTCAACACGCTTTCGGCTGTTGCAATAAATAATGCCGCTTTGACCAGACTGAGTGGTCAAAAATTGGGTGAGTTGCGCGAGGGGTTTGTGCTTTTCAAGCAAGGTGTAGCGAATGTTAGGCCTGTCGAAGCTGCCGAGGTAAATGTTAGGGGCGTTCAACGCCAAACGCTGGCAAATGTCTTGACGCGTGGTGTCATCAGCCGTGGCCGTCAGCGCCATCACAGGCACATCAACAAAGTGCTGTTTCAGCATGCCAAGTTGCGCATACTCTGGGCGGAAGTCGTGCCCCCACTGTGACACACAGTGCGCTTCATCGACAGCAATCAACCCTACTTGAGCCGATTGCAGACGTTCGATGAAATCTCGCATCAGCACACGTTCAGGCGACACATACAAAAGCTTTAAATTGCCTTCTCGTAGCGCTCGCCAGGTTTCGCTTTGTTCGTCTGGCGTCATCGAAGAGTTCAAGCACGCCGCCTGCACACCGTTGGCGAGCAGTTGGTCGACCTGATCTTTCATTAAAGAAATGAGCGGGGAAATGACAATCGTGATGCCATCACGCACCAAGGCAGGAATTTGGTAGCACAGGCTCTTACCGCCACCCGTGGGCATAATGACCAAACAATCTTGACCTGCAATCACAGCATCAATGATTTCTTTCTGACCGTCGCGATAGCTGTGGTAGCCGAATACCTTCTGAAGAACAGAGTGATCGTGAGCGATTTCCGACGTTAACGCGGTCGAATCAGTAGGGGTCATAGCGCCTCTCTTCGAAGAATTGGCGCTCATTCTAAACGTACCACGGCAATGTTGAAAGCGATGCTGGCGTTGTACAAAATTTTCTCACCAATTTGTCACTCGAAGGGTGTGATTAAACTCTCATCATCCATATACTGACCAAAGCAGCAAAACAATTTGCATTCAATGCCATTGCTCAGCCGTTCGGCAGTGACAATGCCACTTCATCCTTATATTTCGCTGCTTACTTCGCCACTTGGCGACATTTATTCTTTGAACCGCCCTTCCAGTTGCCGCATAGGCTGTCGCTTTACCCATGGAAGGAAAACAACACGAGATAACGCAGTGAATGATGCGCAACAAACTCGCCGTGGCGTTTTGCTCGCCCTTGGCGCGTATACCATGTGGGGCGTCGCCCCCATTTACTTTAAATCGCTGACCGACGTTCCTCCACTTGAAGTGCTCATGCACCGTGTGCTTTGGTCGTTTTTCTTTTTAGCTGTCATTGTCTATATGAGCAGCGGCATGGCACGTGTTCGTCTGCTATTTAAAGACAAGAAGCGCATGGCATTGCTTGCGATCACCGCCATCGTGATTGCCAGTAACTGGCTGATATTTATCTGGGCCGTTGGCAGTAACCGCATGCTCGACGCCAGTTTAGGGTATTACATCAACCCACTGTTGAATGTGGTGCTTGGCATGGTGTTTCTCGGCGAACGTTTTCGAAAACTGCAATGGCTTGCTGTTGCACTTGCCACTGCAGGCGTGGGCATTCAGTTAGTCACCTTTGGCTCGCTGCCTTGGGTCGCGTTAGTGCTTGCGAGTAGCTTCGGCGTTTACGGGTTACTGCGTAAAAAAATCAATGTCGATGCGGCGACTGGCCTTTTCATCGAAACCTTGGTGCTATTGCCCGCATCTATTATTTACCTGTTTTTCATCGCAGAGAGCACGACCTCAAACTTGCTCGATAACAGCATTGGCATGAACTTATTACTGATCGCAGCGGGTGTTGTCACGACGCTGCCCCTGCTTTGTTTTAACGGCGCTGCCACTAAATTACGTTTATCGACCTTAGGTTTTTTCCAATACATCGGCCCAAGCATCATGTTCTTGCTGGCGATTGGTTTGTACAACGAACCGTTTACCGCAGACAAAGCGACGACCTTCACCTTCATTTGGACAGCACTGGTGGTCTTTACGTTTGATGCGGTGAAGCAGCAGCGAAAACAGCGACGCGAAAAGAAAGCGCAGCCTTAACGCGATATCGCGTTTAATCGCACATCATGTTCAAAACGGCACGTCATGTGCCGTTTTTCTTTCACCACCCTCCGTATCTATCTTTCCGTAACTTCTCAATAAATTTCCCTTTTGCCTCGACTTTCCGACACATCACCTTCGCGATGGAGAACTATACTGAAAGACCAATCGTTCAGGTGGCAAAAGGAATTCCAATGAAAAAGCTCCCCTCTCTTACTCTCCCCGCACTCTTATTGAGTCTTGCCTTCGGCGGCGCCGCCAACGCGACCAGCGAAGGGCAAGCAACGGATGCAATTGCCCCCGAACTTGCCACTGGCAGTGTCATGCGTAAAAGCGTGAAAGGTGAACAATGGATGGTGGCCTCTGCCAACCCTCATGCCAGTAAGGCGGGTGAGCAAATGCTGCTGGCAGGCGGTAACGCCATTGATGCCATGGTCGCGGTTCAAACTGTTTTAGGGCTGGTAGAGCCACAAAGTTCTGGGATCGGCGGCGGTGCATTACTGGTCTTTTGGGATGAAAAGAAGCAAGCCCTGACGACTTATGATGGACGCGAAACCGCGCCATTGGATGCAACACCAACCCTGTTCCTCGATGGCAATGGTCAACCGCTTCAATTTTACGATGCCGTCGTGGGCGGGTTGTCTGTCGGTACACCGGGCACCATGCGTTTAATGCATGACACCCACGCCAAACTTGGCAACCTTTCTTGGCGTAAAGTGCTCGCGCCAGCGATCGCGCTGGCGGAAAGCGGCTTTGAAGTGTCTCCCCGCCTTGCCGCCTTGATTGAAGGCGATGCCGACCGACTGCGCCGCTACCCAAGCACGTACCACTATTTCTTTGATGACACGGGCAACCCACTCAACGTTGGCGATCGCTTAGTCAACCAAGAGTATGCCAATACGCTGAAATTGGTCGCGGAAGATATCGACAATTTCTATGAAGGTGAAATCGCGGACGACATCGTTGCCACGGTGCAAAATGCCGCAGGCAACCCTGGTATTTTGAGCAAGAAAGACCTCGCGAATTACCGCGTGGTTGAACGCAACCCTGTGTGTGCGCCCTATCATCAATACAAAATCTGTGGCATGGGACCGCCGACATCTGGTGGCATTACTGTGGGTCAAATCCTCGGTATTTTAAGCAACTACCCAATGAAAACCTTGGGGAAAGACAACCCTGAAAGCTGGCGTTTGATTGGCGATGCCTCTCGCCTTGCCTTTGCTGACCGTGGTCGTTACATCGCAGACAGCGATTTTGTACCTGTGCCTACGGAGGGGTTGTTATCACCTGAATACCTCAAGACTCGCGCTGATCTCATCAGTGGCGATGCCGCATTGGAAAATGCCGCTCCAGGCCAACCTGAATTTACACATGCTCGCGTCGCACCTGAGTGGGCCGATGATCAATCGATTGAACTGCCTTCCACCAGCCACTTCTCTATCGTGGATAAAGAAGGCAACGTTGTGTCGATTACCACAACCATCGAAAACGGGTTTGGCTCGCGTTTGATGACGCGCGGTTTCTTACTCAATAACGAGCTGACCGACTTCTCCTTCGCAACCCACAAAAATGGCGTACCGATCGCCAACCGTGTTGAGCCGGGTAAACGTCCACGTTCTTCAATGGCACCGACTATCGTTATGCGCGATGGCAAACCCTACATGGCCGTTGGTTCACCAGGCGGTAGCCGTATCATCGGTTATGTAGCGAAAACATTGGTTGCGCATCTAGACTGGGGATTGGATGTACAATCAGCCATCGACCTCCCGCATTTGGTTAACCGTTTTGGCACCTATGATGTAGAAGCGGGTACAGATGCTGAAAGCTTCAAACCTGCCCTTGAAGAGATGGGGTTTGAGGTAAATATTCGTGACTTAACCTCTGGTATACACGGTATTGTTATCGATAGTGGCACTTTGGAAGGCGGAGCCGACCCAAGGCGCGAAGGACTTGTAACGGCGCAGTAGCCAGATATAACGCCCCTCAGGAGGAGCACAATGTTACGTAAACTAAATGTGATGGCACTTTCAGCCGTATTAACGATGGCCGCGTTGCCAGCACATGCACTGAGCCTAGACGGCTTGGTGGGTGAAGCGACAAAAGAAGCAAGCAATCTACTGACCGGTGTAAGCAAAGAAGCGGCAGACAACCCGCTAACGTCGCAGATTGCTGAAGGCTTGAAAGTGAATGACGAGCAAGCAGCAGGCGGTGCGGGTGCACTTCTTGCGATGGCGTATCAAGAACTCGGCACGGACCAAGCAAGCGAACTGACTAAAATGGTTCCAGGCTTGGATTCGCTGACTGGCGCCATCCCTGGCGATCTTGGTAGCATGCTGAACAACATGGAGTCAGTAAACAAAGTCTTTACTGCGTTGGGCCTAGACCCTGCCATGGTGCAAGAATATGCGCCTATGATCCTGAAATTCTTAGGTAACGAAGGCGCAAGCGAATCTCTGCTTAGCGACCTGTCTAGCCTTTGGGGTCAAGCGGCGTAATCGCTTCTGCTCTTTCTGCATCAACGCAGTAAAACGTAAAAAAGGGTGGTCATCATGACCACCCTTTTTCATTGTCGCTTTTTAGCCATTCAGCCCTTACTTACAAGGCTTCAAGCTTGGCGTATTGCGTCACCAACCACTTAATGCCTTCGCCGTTAAAGGCGACTTGCACACGGCTTTGACCGCCGCTGCCTTCAAAGTTGATGATGGTGCCTTCACCAAACTTAGGATGCTGAACGCGTTGCCCTAGCGCAAAGCCGGTCTGGTTGAAATTTGATTGGGTCTGCGTTTGCGAGAAACGGCCAGCAGAAGCAGCAGGACGCGTCACTTTCGCGCGCATACGCACTTCTTCTAAACACTCTTCCGGCAGTTCACGGATAAAACGAGATGCCTTGTGGAACATGTCTTTACCGTAAACACGGCGCATTTCTGCGTAGGTAATGAAGAGTTTCTTCATCGCACGTGTCATGCCGACATAACAAAGGCGACGCTCTTCTTCCAAGCGCCCCGCTTCTTCTGACGACATTTGGCTTGGGAACATGCCCTCTTCCACCCCGACCATGAAGACCAAGGGGAATTCGAGACCTTTGGCGCTGTGCAGCGTCATTAATTGCACCGCATCTTCAAACTCATCGGCTTGGCCTTCACCAGCTTCAAGCGCGGCATGAGACAAGAACGCCGACAACGGCGACATGGTTTCCTGCACGTCTTCAGGCACTTCGTACTGGCGGGTTGCCGTTACCAGTTCTTCCAAGTTATCAATACGCGCTTGGGCTTTTTCACCCTTTTCCGCTTCGTACATCGCACGAAGGCCAGAGTGTTGGATCACATAGTCCGTTTGCTGGAACAAGGCCATTTCACGGGTATCGTCTTCCAGCGCATTCACGAGCTCGATAAAACGACGCAGTGAGTTTGCTGCACGACCCGCGAGCACTTGCTCTTCCAGAAGTTGAGTACTGGCTTCCCACATTGTCGCGCCGCGATCACGCGCTGCCAGACGAATGGTTTCTAGGGTGCGATCGCCCAAACCACGGGTTGGGGTATTCACCACACGTTCAAAGGCCGCATCATCAAAACGGTTTGCCATCAAACGCAGGTACGCCAAGGCATCTTTGATCTCTTGGCGTTCGAAGAATCGCATGCCGCCATAAATGCGGTAAGGTAAGCCCGCTTGAATCAAGGCTTCTTCAAGCACACGGGATTGGGCGTTATTTCGGTACAGCATGGCGCAATCATTCAGTGCGCCCCCATCGTCATGCCACGCTTTGATTTTTCCGACGACAAAACGTGCTTCATCCAATTCGTTAAAGGCGCTGTAAACCGAAATCAACTCACCTTCTTTGCCATCGGTCCACAGGCTCTTGCCCATGCGTTCCGCATTATTTTCAATCAGGTGGTTCGAGGCTTTGAGAATGTTGCCCGTAGAGCGGTAGTTTTGCTCAAGACGAATGGTTTTCGCGGCAGTGAAATCGTTCAAGAAGCGCTGAATGTTTTCAATTTTCGCACCGCGCCAGCCGTAAATAGACTGATCATCATCACCCACGATCATGACCTTGGCTTCTGTGCCTGCCATCATGCGAAGCCATGCATATTGGATGTTGTTAGTATCTTGGAATTCGTCGACCAATATGTGCTTAAAGCGCGCTTGGTAGTGCTCGCGAATGTGGGCTTTATCGCGCAGCAGTTCATGGCAACGCAGCAGAAGTTCCGCAAAATCAACCAAGCCTGCACGATCGCACGCTTCTTGGTATGCGCTGTAAACGCGTAGCCAGGTTTTCTCTACCGGATCGAATTGCGCGTCAATGTGTTGTGGGCGCAGCCCTTCGTCTTTTTTGGCATTGATGTACCAAGACGCCTGACGCGCTGGCCAGTGTTTCTCATCCAAGTTTTGCGCTTTGATCAAACGACGCAGCAAACGCTGTTGGTCATCAGAATCGAGGATTTGGAAATCCTGCGGCAAGTTCGCATCCAAATGATGCGCACGAAGAATGCGGTGACACAAGCCGTGGAAAGTTCCGCACCAAAGTCCTGACGCCGTACCATGCATCAATTGTTCAATACGGCCGCGCATTTCTGCTGCCGCTTTATTGGTGAAGGTTACCGCCAACACCGAAAAAGGCGATGACTGCTCCACTTGCATTAACCAAGCGATGCGATGAACCAGCACGCGTGTTTTACCACTTCCCGCTCCCGCTAGAACCAAGTAGTTGCCGAGCGGTGCGGCCACGGCTTCGCGCTGTTTGTCGTTAAGACCATCTATGAGGTGGGATACGTCCATCGTTCATTCACTGGTTATTTATACACTGGTTGAGGATTATATACCCAAAGTGGCGTGCGTTGCTCGCTTCGCGCCGATTTTCTGAGCTCAAAATGGAAACCAACCCTCTCATTCATCACCATCACCCGCCTAATTGCCGAAAAAACATCATGTTTGTGAATATTTTTTCTTTCTTTACCGAATGACGTTTTAAAGCGGAATATCAGAAACTTAAAAAATATTTCACGAAAAAATCTCACCGAAACGAAGAGCCAGTGGCGAAAAAATGGACGCGAATGCGAAAGTTTTTGTTCTCACATCCTATCTTTTTAAGTGAGCGCGTTATTGAAGACTCGCCCTACTACAACCGATTGATAATCTTGAGGACGACAGAGTCCTAAGAGTGAGGATTAAACATGAAAAAGACCAATCTTGCTGTTGCTGCTGCTGTTACCGGTTTACTTGCTGTGGGTGCGACTACCCTGACCACCACCGCGGTTCACGCTGCAGAAAAAGAGAAGTGCTATGGCGTAGCCAAAGCCGGTAAGAATGACTGTGCAACAAACACAAGTTCATGTGCTGGTACCTCTACCAAAGACGCACAATCTGATGCATTCATCGTTGTACCAAAAGGTCTATGTGATCGCTTGGCAGGTAGCTCAAGCACATCTTCATAAGCTGACGATTACGGAAGAAAAGGTATGGAAAAAATATCTCCTTGGGTCGGTGTTGGGTTACGTCATCCACACCATGACCACTTCGAACAAGAATCCCCGGATATTGGATGGTTAGAAGTACACAGCGAGAATTTTTTCCAACCTGATTCCGATGCGTTTCAGGCGCTGCATTCGCTGCAGCGCCGATACCCCATCAGCTGTCATGGCGTTGGGTTATCACTCGGGTCAACCGACCCTATCAATGTTCAACACCTTCAACGGCTCAAGCATCTGGTTGATGCCATTGATCCACTGTTTGTATCAGAGCATTTGAGTTGGAGCTCAGTGAACGGGGAATACTTCAATGATCTGTTGCCCCTGCCTTACACCGAAGAAGCCCTCGATGTGTTTTGTGCCAATGTCGACAAAACGCAGGACTACTTGAACCGTCAGATCTTGATTGAAAACCCATCCAGTTATTTGAGCTTCAATCATTCAACCTTGTCGGAATGGGATTTCTTAACCGAAGTGTCTCGTCGAACCGGATGTGGCTTACTGCTCGACCTGAACAATATTCACGTCAGTGCCTTTAATCATGGCTTTGACGCACAACACTACCTCGGTGCTATTGACCCAGACAGCGTGAAAGAAATTCATCTGGCAGGCTTTACTGTCAATCCCTTGCCAGAAGGCGAGATTTGGATTGATACGCACAGCCAGCCTGTCTCTGAGCCTGTTTGGGCGCTCTATGAGCAATGGATCTCCCAACATGGCCCAAGACACACCTTGATCGAGTGGGACAGAGATATCCCTGCGCCAGAAGTGTTATTGGCAGAAGCGGCGAAAGCCGACCGCATTGTTAAAGCAGTAGCATCAATGGTGCGTAAGGAGGCGTCATGAGTGACTCACCGTCACTGGCTGCTTTGCAACAGCAGTTCAGCCAAGCGCTGCATTACCAGCCCTACGCGCTTCCCGTTGAGGAAGGCGTCGCGGAGCCCGATGCACTGCTGCAGGTTTATCGCAATAACTTCGTCATGACATTAACGGAATACCTTGAAGTCGTGTATCCCGTGGTACATGCCCTTGTCGGTGAAGACTGCTTCAATGCCTTGGCGCGACACCATGTATTGAACACCCCCATGCTTGATGCACGTGCCGACCAATACGGCGATGGCTTTGATGCCACCATTAACGCCATTCCTAACATCATCGATGCCGTGCCCTACCTTGCCGACATCGCAACGTTAGAGTGGTTAATCCAAGCCGTGAACCAACATGCGCCTCGCGCCACCGATTTTCCTTTGGAGGCGTTATCACAGGTTGCGCCCGAAGATTTTGATGCCTTGAGGCTGACTGTCGCGCCGTCAGTGCGACTGCTTCAAAGCCGCTTTCCTGCTGCCAGTATTTGGCATGCAGTGACAGACAACGATGGGAATGCACTGCAAGCCCTCGACTTATCAGACAGTGAAACCGTGCTTTTGCTGATGAATGAACAAGGCATTCAACTGCAAGCCATTGATGCAGAAGAAGCATCACTGATTGTGGCGTGCAATGAAAACACCTTGGGTGCCATTGACCCTGAACTTCTTAAACACATCGCCCCTGCGGTTCAACGCGGTGTGTTTGAACACTTTGATATTGCTGACCAGCCTTAGCCAAAGCAGCGATTTAGCTTGGCACAGCGAATGATTCGATGACTAAGAATGAAAAGGAAATAGCAGATGATTGCTGTATTTAACAAAATTGATGGCCTGATGGAATCCGCGCTAAAGCCTTTGGTTCCAGTACTGTTGCTTGTTAGCCGTGTTTGGGTGGCGTGGGTATTCTTCCGCGCAGGCCAAGCCAAGATCGCCAGTTGGGACAGCACCTTGTTCTTGTTTGAATATGAGTACCAAGTGCCTGTGTTGCCTTGGGAGCTTGCCGCTTACCTTGGCACCGCGGCTGAATTGATCCTTCCTGTGTTCTTGGTGTTGGGCTTACTCACGCGTCCTGCTGCGCTGGCACTGTTTGTGTTCAACATTGTCGCGGTCGTGTCTTATCCGGCACTGTGGGAGAAAGGATTCTACGATCACCAAATGTGGGGCATCATGCTGCTGGCGACCATTATCCTTGGCCCAGGTTTGGCTGCCGTTGATAACTTTCTTAAACGTCGCGGCTAATCCCGCCAACAAGAGAGACAGAAAAAGCGCCTAAGGCGCTTTTTTTATTTTTGAAGACGATACTGATGGGCGATACAACACCGCCTTATGACGCTCCACACCCTGTCAGCGTCAAAAGCTGACTAAGATGCGTGATTTCCACATCAGGCAAAAGCGACGCCCGTCGCTGCGTCGTCAACGGTTGATGCGTGTCATTGAACCAACACGCTTTAAAGCCTGCCAACACGGCACCACGCACGTCTGATTTCAAATGGTCACCCACATGAAGAATGTCAGAGGCAGGCATTGCCAACGCTTGCTGGGCTTTCACGAACAAGGCGCTGTCAGGTTTCGCTGCGCCGTCAGGCCCTGCGCGCAATACGTGCTTGAAATACGGCGTTAAACCAAGCTTGTCACTGTCCACATTGCCATTGGTGATCGCCACCAGCGGGTAGCGCGACGCAAGCAAAGACAAGGTTTCTAAAGCCTCATCCGGCACAGTGAAATTGCTGCGCTCAAACAAAAAGAATGCCACCGCGTCATCGGCCAATAAGCGCGCTTCCGGCGCTCGCAAGCCACATCGTGTGGCTGCCAATACAATCTGCGCACGGCGAATGTCCGTGACAAACCCCACCA
This sequence comes from Enterovibrio baiacu, assembly GCF_004120195.1. GTDB lineage: Bacteria > Pseudomonadota > Gammaproteobacteria > Enterobacterales > Vibrionaceae > Enterovibrio > Enterovibrio baiacui. Next base: position 64,121 of record NZ_SCHN01000019.1, read on the forward strand.
ACGCTGGATTTTCATCAATCACTTGCTGACGCATTGCTTGCCATTGCGACCAATCATACGCCGCCATGGCTTCACAGCGGTCTTCCAGCCAATCGAGCAGCAGTTGTTCAGCGCGTACTATCACCACCCGGTTATCGTAAAGCGTGTCATCAAGATCAAACGTCAATGCGTTTACAGGTTGCCAGCGTCGATAGAACTTCATGGTTGAGGTGTCACTCCCCTTTGCACTTTCTCGCCCTTGGATGTGCGGCATCGTATACCTTGGCCAAGTGCTGAAAATCGAGGTGGGTGTAAACCTGGGTCGTCGACAAATCGGCGTGCCCAAGCAACTCTTGCACTGCACGTAAATCACCGGAAGATTCCAGCATGTGCGTGGCAAAACTGTGTCGAAGTTTGTGCGGGTTAATGTGGCTGCTAACGGCTTGTTTTTGTCCCCATTCCGCCATACGTTTTTGTACGCTACGCGGCGAAATTCGGTTTCCAAGCTTGGAGATAAACAAGGCCTCTTCCGGCCCTTTGAGCAATTGGTTACGCACTTTTAGCCAATTCACCAGCCATTCTTGTGCTTTACCTGTAAACGGCACAACGCGTTCTTTATCGCCCTTACCGATCACGCGGAGATCCCCTTTACGCACCGCCACATCACGAAGGTTCAATCCGATCAGTTCCGACAAACGCAGGCCAGCACCGTACATCAATTCCATCATGGCACGATCGCGGATCGCCAGCGGGTCGTCTTCGTCAACCGACAACAACTGGTCAATCTCATCCACATCGAGGTTTTTCGGTAAGGTACGGCCTTGCTTGGGCGCAGCCACGCCTTTCGCGGGGTTTGCGCCCATTGCGCCATCCCACACCATAAAATCAAAGAAGCTACGCAGCGCAGACAATCGAAGCGCAATGCTACCGGGTTTGAGTTTGTCGCGTTTGGCTTGGCTGGCAATCTGACGCACCCACGCCGAATCCACGTCCTGCCATTGGGTCACTTCAGAGCGAACCAAGAACTCAGCACAGGCGTGCAATTGCTGACGGTAGTTAGATTCAGTATGACGACTTAAACCGCGCTCGCGGATCATGTAGTCAAAGAAACGGACGAGGGGTTTTTCCAGCGTGGCTGGCAAGCTCATTCAGCCGCCTGCCACTTGGAAAGAAGAATGGCGATGTGCTCGGCAATTTGTTCCACGAACAAGGTATCCATGCTCGGTTGGAAATGTCCGCCATCTTTGCTGGCAAACGATAAAAAGCCCAACTCTTTTCCTTTGTACACAGGCACCAGCGCGTAAGAACCTAGTTCAGGGGCGGCATGCACGAAGTACTCGCCATCATTCTTACGCAGTCGGCCGAGGTAAATGCGCTGACCGCAGAAATGCGCCGCTTTTACCGCATCAACCCCCTGACGATTTAGCCCTTTATCGCCATCGTAAAGGCGAAGGGTGACGGTCAGGTTTAACGATGAAGCCAGTTCACGTAGCGCTTGGTGAACACCACTTTCGCTTTCAACGGCAAACAACGCTTTGTGAGCATGAGAGAAAGCGCGGAACAAGTTTTCATTGCCCGCCGCAATACTCATTAGCTGTGTGATGTCTTCTTCCAATTCTGCAACGCGATCACGCAAGCGACCCAGTTGAATCTCAACCAAAGACACCGCACCACGCTCAGTGTGAGGGATACGCAACTGCGTCAGCAACTGAAGCTGACGCTGGAAAAAATCAGGGTTATCTTTCAAAAAGCTGGCCACGGCATCTTCAGTAAGTGCTTGTGCCAATGGCCCTTCGAGCTTGGAAAGCTCCGTCATACGGTTATTTGTCCATCATATACATGAGAAGCAGGCCCCGACATAAACAGCGGATGACCCGGCCCACGCCAACGAATGTGTAATGAACCGCCTGGCAAATGCACGGTGACAGATTCATCCAACAAACCTTGAGTGATACCAACAGCCACGGCAGCACACGCGCCGCTTCCACATGCTTGGGTTTCGCCCGCGCCACGTTCATACACGCGAAGTCGGATTTCGTTACGTGAGACCACTTGCATGAATCCCGCATTCACACGCTCTGGGAATCGCTCGTGCGATTCGACCAATGGGCCAAGGGTTTCCACATCAGCAGTATCCACATCATCAACCACAGTCACACAGTGCGGGTTGCCCATGCTGACAGCACCAACAAACAAGGTTTTATCGTCTACACGTAAAATATAGGTTTTTTCTTCCGCATTTGCGCGAAACGGGATTTTTGCAGGCGACCAAATAGGCTCACCCATGTTGGCAGTCACGGCATCGTCACTGTCAATTTTCAGCACCATCTTGCCAGATTTGGTACTGACATTGATTTGATGCTTATTGGTGAGGCCTTTCATTCGCACAAAGCGCGCAAAGCAGCGGGCACCGTTGCCACACTGCTCGACTTCACTGCTGTCCGCATTAAAGATCCGGTAATGAAAATCACTTTCCGGATCGTACGGAGGCTCGACCACCAAAAGTTGGTCGAAGCCCACACCGGTGTTTCTGTCCGCCAATCGGCGGATCATATCCGGGGAGAAATATGCATTTTGCGTCACGCAGTCAACGACCATAAAGTCGTTGCCAAGCCCATGCATTTTCGAAAATTGTATCTGCATCCGGATCCTTTACTCAGGCAATACTTGCTCTAGTTCCCACAGTGACTCAAGCACTTCACGCTTACGCACTAAATGGGCAGTGTTACCATCAACCATGATTTCAGCCGCACGAGCACGCGAGTTGTAGTTCGATGACATCACAAACCCATACGCGCCAGAAGAACGCACCGCCAATAGGTCGCCTGGCTCAATGTTCAGTGCACGGTCTTTACCGAGGTAATCACCCGTTTCACAGATTGGGCCAACCAAATCATAGGTTTTCGGTTCGCCCGCACGCGGTGCAACAGGCACGATGTCTTGCCACGCTTGGTATAGCGCAGGACGAAGTAAATCATTCATCGCCGCATCAATGATGGCGAAGTTCTTTTCTTCGTTGTGCTTGAGGAACTCAACACGCGTCAGCAATACGCCTGCATTAGCTGCAATCGCACGACCCGGTTCAAACACCAACTCGATGCCTTGATGGTTCGATAAGCGGTCAAGCAAGGCTTTTGCGTAATCAGATGGCTCTGGTGGCTTCTCGTCATGATAGGTCACGCCCAAGCCGCCGCCCACATCAAGGTGAGAGATGTGAATGCCGTCTTGACCCAATTGGTCAATCAAAGACAACAAACGGTCAGTCGATTCAATGAATGGCGCAAGATCGGTGAGCTGAGAACCGATGTGGCAATCGATACCATGCACATTGAGGTTTGGCAGGCTGTTGGCGTAGTTATACACCTCACGCGCGCGGTCAAAGGCGATACCGAATTTGTTTTCTTTCAGGCCCGTTGAAATGTATGGGTGGGTTTTCGCATCAACGTCCGGGTTGATGCGAAGGCTAACCGGTGCCACTTTGCCCAACTCGCCAGCGACGTGGTTGAGGCGATCCAGTTCAGCTTCTGATTCCACATTAAAGCACTTGATGCCAAGCGACAGTGCGCGTGCCATTTCATCCGCTTTTTTGCCCACACCAGAGAACACGACTTTTGCCGGATCGCCACCTGCGGCCAATACACGCTCCAGTTCACCCAACGACACAATGTCGAAGCCTGAACCTAAACGCGCCAATACATTCAATACACCTAGATTGCTGTTTGCCTTCACGGCATAACAAATCAGATGCGGGTGATCGCCTACAGCACTGTCAAACGCATGCCAGTGACGCTCAAGCGTCGCACGTGAATAAACGTAAAGCGGCGTGCCGTATGTGTCAGCCAACTGCGCGAGCGGCAAATCTTCTGCCCACAGTTGTCCGTCATTCTGATAGTTAAAATAGTCCAACGTTGTCCTTCCCTGTCCAGATTGGGTTATGGCTGACTGGCGGCCTGAGGCTGTGTATCCTGAGTGGTATCCGACGTTGCTGGCGCAGAATTTTGCGCTGGTGCATCTTCCGGAAAGTAAAGTGGGCCTTGCTGACCACAGGCTGACAACACGGTGACGGCTGCCAGCACAAAGAATTTCAGGGTAGTTCGCATCATTTATGCCAGTGATCCAAAAGTTAATGCCCTCTATAATCGCATCAACACACTGAAAAGCAATAGGACGGAATGCAATGAACACAACCCAATACCACGAACTGGTTGATGCAGAATGGATGGCCATCGAAGAAGGCATCGACGAGAGTGGTGCGGATATCGATTATGAGACGTCTGGAAACGTACTCACCATCGATTTTGAAGACCGCAGCCAGATCATTATTAACCGTCAAGAGCCTATGTCAGAGATTTGGTTGGCGTCTCGCTCAGGTGGATTCCATTTCGCTTACAAAGACGGAAAATGGATTTGTAGCAAGTCAGGCATTGAATTCATGGACATGGTAAAGCAAGAGTGCAGCAAGCACGCTGGCGAAGACGTGAATTGGTAAGACGCGCATTATGGCGTTTGAAGAGATGCTGATAGCAGAACACGCTATCAGCATTTTTTTGCCGCACGTTTGGCAGCACAGGGAATCAGAGAAGGATCAACGCGACGCGTATTGTGACGTTTCTGCGTTCGCTTCGGCGCTACGCTGCCAAGGACCACTCTTATAAGGGATCACCTGAGCACGGCCATCGGCATGATGAATAATGTCGTAGAACTGTGGCAGGTTGAAGTTAACCGCTTGCCCTGTGAACGACACCTTGTCTTGTGACGACGTGTAGAAGCGGTTCACACCCTGCACCATTTCGTCTTTGTCACCGCTAAATTGGCGATACACTTCGACGCGATTGTTTTCATCTAGCACGTAAATATTGAAGCCTTGCTCGCAATCTTCGAAGAAGAATTGGATAAGCCCTTCACTCGCGTACGCATCAACCACTTCAGGCGGATGCACTTCACCGTCTTTATCAAGCACCACCACTGGCGAACCGTTGATTTTGTTGGTCGAGATAGAGCGGTAGAAATCGACAGAGTTTTCGAGTTTCTGCACAGACACGCCACGACGCTCAAAGAACAGGCCGAACGTTTGGTCTGCCACTCGAATCGCTTTAAAGCGACGGCGTTTTTCCTGATCAACCGGCTTCAAGCGCATATCAATACACTCTGCCACCAGTTGGTACACCAAGTTTCGGATCAAGCCACGCATTTTACCGGCATAGCAGAACACATCGACCGATTCAGGCGGAATGGCGTCTTGGTGCATTTTACCCAACAAGGTTTTCAACACATCCAGCATGGCGTTCTCACCCTTAAAGTTAAGGGTTCGCACTTCGTTCCAGCTGTTGCGGTAAACCAAGTCAACACTACCGACCAAACACTCTTGCTCTGGTCCATAGCTGAAAATGTCGGTGTTTTTAAAATCGAAACGTACAGCAGGCTGCTTGAGCTCAGACGTTGGGTCTTGCTCAAGGTTGATAAACAACGCCAGTTTGCGAATTTCACACGGGCTAGACAACGCCTGCAATGACGGCTGAGGACGGCGTACCGAGAAGGTGTTTCGCATGTCACTCACTAATTGATAAAGCTTATCAATGTCCACATTGCTGTTGCGCGCCACGGAGTGCAAACACGTCGATTCGGTCAACATGCCATTGAAATACGCCCATGCGACTAACTTCGACAAATAACGGTTATGTTCAAGGGGCGAACGGCCAATGATGTCGACAGGCTTGAGCGATTGCTTGTAGAGGTACCAACCCGGCGGGTTGCTACGGCCTTCTGGCACTTGAATCAAGGTCAGGTTCGGCTCATGCAAATCTGGCGACAATTGTGGGTTCAACAAGGTCACTTTGCCCGGCAGCACTTCGAACGCCGCATACAGCTTGCGCGCCAAAATACTGATGTCTTCAGGGCTAATTGCCGAGGTAATGTCATTACGACGCGCAAAGCGGATCAAGTTGCGGTAGCTCAACATCAGCGCTTCAAGCAGCTCGTTGTGGGCCTCTTTCACTTCTTCCACTTTCCAATTGCGGCGGTTATCTAAACGCGCAACGTCGTCTTGGCTCCATCCCCACTCACGGGTCAACACACACAGCACTTCACGACGCCACGGCACTGAGCCAGGCCCCGGTTCACGGGTGAGTTTCTCGTGGGTTTTTAGGTAGAAACAACGACGCACCAAATCCAAACGGCGGTGATCGTCAATACGCTCAAGGTAACGGGTGACCTTTTCTAGCATTAAGTAATACGCGTCAGATTGGTAAACATCTAACATGCCAGAATAAAAGCGGCGTTTGCCATCCACACTCAGAAGTTGCGTACCTGGGTATTCCCATGAGTACGCTTCGAGGAGGATAGCTTTCAGCACCGACTTGTAGGGTGAGTCGATACTCTTGTATAGCTGCCAAAGGCTTGAGCCGAAGTATTCTTCAGCAGGGATCGACGGCAATCCGCCAAAGTCGACCCAATCGTCGCGGCAAATTGCGCCGCTTGCGATCATCTCACCCACATACTCTTCGTAGCAATCTTCCATTTCTGGCGGCACGAGATACCACAGCAGTTGTTGACCTGCTAGGTGCAGCGCAGAGCGATAGAATTCATCGAGAAGAAGATAATGCTGGCTTGACCCACAGTTATCGGAGGTCATGGCTTGGGCAAGGTTTTTGCGGAAACGTTGTTCGCACATCACGAAGAAGTTCACTTCTACGCCTTGTGCCATCGCCCAATCTGAAATCATCGAACACTTGCTGTCGAGCATTGCACGCTGATCTTCGCTCACCCATTGCTGCACACACACCCAAATATCGAGGTCGCTCGACAGGCTTTGTCCCATAGAGGCGGTACTGCCCATGGAGAAAAGGCCTTTGATTGGGAATTCGTCAGAAAACGGTTTATCAGGGATCGCGGCATCGACGGCAAGTGCGCAGTCATTCACGAAATCGCGCTGCAAATCAGAAAGGGTAAAACGAGAAATTCCGTGGACGACGCTACGTTCCAAATAGCCCGGAATGGCTGGATGGTTAAAGTGCAGCAAGACAGGCAAAACGTTAAACACGTTAATGGCCTGTGAGTGCATAGCGCTTCGAGCACGTTCCAACCTTACTTGGTTGAAAGCATCGAGGCGCTCTATTTGCTGATCAACATAGTTTTGCAAGATAAACATCCAAAGTTGCCGACATCCGAGTCAACGTAGCGGGGGTCGAGAATAAAGAAGACATCGACACCCATGGACAAAAACGTGATCAATCTAACAGTTTTTCGCTGGAGCGTAAAGCGAGCAATGGTTTCTTGTTTTCCCATCACTTCGCTCACTATATGACCAAAACTGTGAGAGAGACAACACGCTATCTCAAAATAGATTCATAGGAAGGTGAACCGCGTTCTATTTCGCCTTCTGAATCAGCCCTAAAAAATAGATCCTCGTCACACAAGACTAGCCCATCCTGCCGCACTTCGCACGTTTTAACCTTCGCCATCACCTTCAGTTATCAAGGAAGATGAAGCGATGATACGATTAGCGTATTAGAAACAAATGGAAGCCAACATGAATTCAACACCGATCCGCATCGCGACACGACAAAGCCCGCTGGCTCTTTGGCAGGCAGAATACGTAAAAGCAGCCCTTGAATCTTCTCACCCAGGTCTGGTGGTTGAACTTGTGCCTATGGTAACCAAGGGCGACATCATTCTTGATACGCCATTGGCAAAAGTCGGCGGTAAAGGATTGTTCGTGAAAGAGCTTGAACAAGCCATGTTGGACGGACGTGCGGATATCGCTGTGCACTCCATGAAAGACGTTCCAGTAGAGTTCCCAGAAGGACTTGGCCTTGTCACGATTTGTGAGCGTGAAGACCCGAGAGATGCGTTTGTCTCTAACAAATACAACGGCTTTGCCGACCTGCCAAAAGGCGCGATTGTGGGTACATCAAGCCTGCGTCGCCAATGTCAGGTTCGCGAAATGCGCCCAGACCTTGTGGTGAAAGATTTGCGTGGTAACGTCGGCACACGTTTAGGCAAACTGGATAAGGGCGAATATGACGCCATCATTTTGGCCGCCGCTGGCCTAAAACGTCTGAACCTTCACGACCGTATTCGTGCTGAAATCGAACCCGAAGAGATTCTTCCTGCGGTCGGCCAAGGCGCTGTGGGCATTGAGTGTCGCCTTGATGACGAACGCGTTCGCACCCTGCTTGAGCCGTTGGCAGATGCTAACACCACGTTCCGCGTGTTGTGTGAGCGTGCCATGAACAATCGCCTACAAGGCGGCTGTCAGGTGCCTATCGGCAGCTACTCTGTGATTCAAGGTGATCAGATTTTCCTTCGCGCGCTTGTCGGCGAGCCTGATGGCAGCCAAATCATTCGTGGTGAAGTGACTGGCCCTCTTGAGAAAGCGGAAGAACTGGGAACAGGCCTTGCGGAACAACTGCTGGAAGACGGCGCTCGCCCTATTCTTGAAAAGTTGTATCAGGACGAAATATGACGGTATTGGTTGTTCGCCCAGCGCCTGCGAGTCAGGCGTTGGCTGATAGCCTAAACCAAGCAGGAATAAAGGCGCTGCCCGCGCCTTTATTGTCTTTTTCTGACGGTAAAGACCTGCACTCCCTCAGCGACACCTTGGCGGCATTGCCTTCCAATAGCGTGGTGGTCGCGGTAAGCCCTCGCGCGGTGGAGTACGCGCATCACCACCTTAACGCGCAACATCAGCCTTGGCGACGCGATTTGCACTATGTCGCCGTAGGGGAAAAAACCGCCGTCACATGGAAAGAACTTAGCGCCATCGAGGCTCACCTTCCCCACACCGAAGACAGCGAAGGCATGTTAGCGCTGCCTGTATTTTCTGCGCCCAGCACACTGTCGGTGCTTATTTTACGGGGAAACGGTGGCCGCGCATTGTTAGGGGAAACCCTTCACGCGCAAGGCGCGCACATCCACTATTTTGAAGCATATCAACGACACTGGGAGAGTGAGCACTTATCATCACTCACAGAGCAGTGGCGTCGTGAACATGTCGATACCATTGTGGTGACCAGTGGTGAGCAACTCTCACTTTTGTGTCAGACAATCTCAGAGTGTGACCAGCAATGGCTAAAAGAATGCCATATACTGGTGCCTAGCAAACGGATTTACAATCAAGCAATTGGCCTTGGTTTTTCCACGATTAGCTGTGTAAACAGTGCTGCCAACCGCACACTGTTTCACGTATTACACGAGATGAACAACTCGGGACATTCGGATGACAGACAAGAATAAAACATCAGGCACGGATAAAAACACGTCGGCGCCAGCATCCTCTTCAGGCAAGGAGACGCCTAGTTCGTCAAACACTGCTGCCAGCTCTCAATCCTCTAACAGCAAGCCTTCAAACGCTGAAAAGAAAACCACACCGACGCCGCCTGAAGCAAAACCTGCCAAAGAAGAAAAGCGTGGCGGAAACAAATTAGCAGCTGTTGCCATTATTTTGGTGATTGCGTTAGGTGCGGGTCTTTACTATCACGGCCACCAGCAGTCGAAGCAATACAATGCAGACATGTCGGCGTTGGCTTCCCAAGTTGATGCGCTGAAAAGTGCCCTAGCTGATAGTGAGCAACAAAACAAAGCGGCACTGGCCAGTGCGGCACAAAACACCCAAGTGCTTATCGAGCAACAAGACAAAACCATCACCAGCTTGCAATCTGCACTGGCTGATATGAAAGGTCGACGCCCGAACGATTGGTTGTTGGCAGAAGCGGAGTACTTGGTTAACCAAGCGGGTCGTCAGCTGTGGTTAGTGCATGATGTGCTAACCGCGACCACCCTGATGGAAAATGCTGATCAGCGTATTGCTGAGCTTAATGACCCGTCAATGACACCGATTCGCCAAGCCATGGCAAAAGACATCATGCAATTGAAAGCACTCAAGCGTATAGACCGAGATGGTCTGGTCCTGCGTTTGAACAGCCTTCAGCAAGAAGTTGATAAGTTGCCACTGGCCAATGCCATCATGCCGCACGCAGAAGAAGTAGCGCCAGAGACCGTCTCTACGGACGTCAGCGATTGGGAACAAAACCTGAAAGCATCCATGAATGACTTTGTCGGTAAATTCATCACTTACCGCAAACGCGAAGGTGATGTGGTGCCACTGCTGACACCCGCTCAAACCTTCTATCTGCAAGAAAACCTCAAAGCGAAGCTAGACCAAGCCATCACGGCGGTATATCGCGAGAATGGTCGTTTGTACTCAGAATCATTGAGCACAGCAAAAGCGTGGGCAGAACGTTTCTACAACCAAGACGCGAAATCGACAGAAGCCTTCATCACTACCCTGACACACTTGAGCGAGCAAACTATTTCGGTGAATTACCCGGAAGTGCTGCACAGCCAAGATTTGATCAGCGAAGCACTGTCTGAACGCTTGCGCCGTGATTTGTCGCCACTGCCAGCGGAAGCTGAGGTTCTCCCAACTGAGGAGAGCAGCCAATGATCAAAATTCTGTTACTGGTCATTGCGCTGATTGCAGGCTTAATCGTGGGGCCTGATCTTGCGGGCAACCAAGGTTATGTGCTGATCTCCGCGGCCAACCAGACCATTGAAATGAGTCTTACCACGCTGATCATTTTGGTCATCGCCGCGTTTGCTGCTTTTTTCATTCTGGAATTTATTCTGCGCAAACTGTTTTCGCTTTCCAGCTCAACCCGTGGTTGGTTCTCTGGTCGCAAAAACAAAAAGGCGCGCAAGCTAACCAACGATGGCTTAATGAAGTTGCTGGAAGGCGATTGGAAGCAAGCTGAGAAATTGGTTGTTAAAGGTGCATCACACAGCGATGCCCCTCTGCTGAACTGTCTTGCTGCCGCCGAAGCTGCACAAGGGCGTGGTGATGTTGAAAGCCGTGACCGCTACCTGCAAAAAGCGGCGGACTTTGGTTCAGACAATTTGGCGACATCGCTGACTCGCGCCAAACTTCAATACCGCCAAGGCCAATACGAAGAAGCACTCGCCAGCTTACAAGGTTTGATTGATGCACACCCGCGTAATGCGATTTTGCTGACACTGCTGAAAGACACCTATCTCCAACTGCAAGATTGGCAGGCGCTCCTTCGTTTATTGCCGTCACTGAGACGTGTTAAAGCACTCTCTGATGAAGAGGCACATAAGCTCGAGATGAAGGCGGAGTGTGGTCTGATGGCGCACATTGCGACCCAAAAAGGCAGCGATGGCTTGCTGGCGCACTGGAACAGTTTGTCTCGCGCTGCGCGCCAACAAACATCGTTGATTGCATGCTTGGTGAAGCAGTTGATTGCTCGCCGTGCAGATTCAGAAGCTTACGTGATTTTACGTGAAAACCTGAAAAAGCAGCCTGATGAGTCGTTGATAAGCTTGGTGCCTGAACTGACTCTGCCTGATTACCATCCGGTGATTTTAAAACTTCAAGAGCTGCTGCGTTACAACGAAAACAACCCAGTGACCAACAGCGCATTGGGGCAATTGTATTTTCGTGAAGGAAAATGGGCAGAGGCAAGACAGCATTTTGAGCGCGCATTGGAAGCACGCCCAGACGTGACCGATTACGCATGGCTGGTTGATACGCTAGAGAAACTCAATGAATCTGGCATCGCCAACAGTGTTTCACGTGAAGCACTGAAACTCGCCTTGCCTTTACCACCGACATCTTCATCGTAACATCGATAAACAGCCTGAATCTGGCGAAAAATATCACTGACAAAAAACGCCCAAATGGGCGTTTTTTTATTCACAAATTTAGCAAATTGACTGATAAACAGCCCCATGTGTTTCAAGTCGTTAATAATGATTAACTGCTATTTATGGCATATTGTTAAGCCAAGGTAACTGTTATCAAATAGAACGGTAACAAAAAATATAACGCTATAAATTTGTAAAGTGAGCTCGACTGATCATGGATATGTTACCTTGGATGATCATTTCAGGCCTGTTGGTATCGGTAGTTACCGGTCTGTTGACAGTACTGATGGTCAAAGGCATGGAGTAAACCCCACGCCCTTCTAACGCCTCCGATTCGGGGGCGTTATCATTTGTGCTTTATCTTCTTTTCGCTGTCCCTAATCACTTGAGTGATATGGGTTTGCACAGCACTTTCTTGGTATTCGCCACCCGTGCGCACTTCTTGCACACAAATTCTGGCTTTTTGACCAGCTTTGTCAGTTCAGACAAATCGCCTTCAATGTCTCGGCTCTTCCAGTCACACAATGTTTTTGCCAACGCATCGGTCTCCGTTTACTGCTTTTCTGCGTGATCAACGCATTGCCGCTTTTACATACACATCAAAGCGATTTTTCTTGGTTTCAATCTGCGTTGATGGCGTTTTTTCAGCCAGAAATTCTGCGTAGTCGGGACGCTTCACCACCACTCGCTTCGTCGCCAATTCATACGCTGGGGCAAATAAACCGTCAGCATCATTGTCAGCACCGACTAACGATTGGAAGACCCGCATTTCTTTTTTCACCAGCGCCGATTTCTTTTTATGCGGATACATAGGATCGAGGTACACAACATCAGGGCGGGTTAACGTGGTGTCATTGACCAGTTGATTTAACGCATCATGGCTCGATGCGTGCACCATGGATAACCGCTCACTGACCCAACCGCCGATATCCGCATCCGCTTTCGCCCGCGCCAATCCATCTTCAAGGAGCGCAGCCACCACGGGATGACGCTCAACCATTTGCACCTTGCACCCTAACGACGCCAAGACAAACGCATCACGCCCTAAACCGGCTGTGGCATCAAGCACTGTAGGTGTCGCGCCTTTGTTCAACCCGACAGCTTTCGCGATGGATTGCCCCTTTCCGCCACCAAATTTGCGTCGATGACCCGCAGCGCCGCCAACCAAATCAACGTATACCGCGCCCAATTTAGGCTCATCAAGCTTACGCAGCTCTAAACGGGATTCGGTTAAAACGAGGGCGAATATGGCATCCGCATCATGGGTAAGACCCCAACGCTGAGCAATCTCAGCCAGGGTATCTGTACGCGCTGGCGCGTCGCAAGATAAAGCAATGTGCACCTGAACTCTCCGGAAAAGTAATCTCGGCGAGTATATCAGGCTCAACCAAGGAACAAAGAGCAAAAACGCACCGCATCACGGTGAATCAGCCCATTAAAAAAGCAGCCCGTAAGCTGCATTTTGAGAAACAAACCCAAGGTCATGGCCTTAGCTCGTTGGCACATCCAAATGAATGCCCACATGATCTTCAATCAAGTGCTGCATCGGTTTAGGAATACTGAAGTGATAACCCTGCGCATAATCCACGCCGAGCGATTGAAGGCGCGTCAAGATGGTATCGTTCTCAACAAACTCCGCCACCGTTTTCTTGCCCATTTGGCTAGCAAGTTGGTGAATGGCTCGCACCATGACGTAATCCGTCTCGTCATCCACGATGTCTTTCACAAACTGGCCATCAATTTTGATGATGTCGACGGGTAAACGCTTGAGATAGCCAAAAGACGAAAGCCCTGAACCAAAATCATCCAGTGCAATGGTGCAGCCAAGCGCTTTCAATTTGGTAAACAGCTCTATCGCATCAGACAGATTACCGATAGCAGCTGTTTCGGTGATTTCCAAACAAATACATTTACTCGGCACTATGCTGTTTTGCAATGCATCGAGAAGGAAGGTAATGAAGCTTTGATCGCTCATAGAGCGGCCAGATAAGTTCACCGAAATCATCGCGATTTCATCAACAAAAACAGGGTGCGCTTCAAACCACCCCAAGGTTTTTTCAATCACACGTTTATCGATCAAGTGCGCCATGTTGTAGCGTTCGGCAGCAGGTATGAATTGCCCTGGCGCAACATGATTGCCGTCTTCATCACGCATTCTCACCAAGACTTCAAAATACATTTTCTCCTTCAGCCTTGAGGTCACGCTCACAATCGGTTGGGCATAAACCTCAAGCCTATCTTCAGCGAGCGCGGCGTAGATTTTATTTACAAACGCCATCTCACGCTCATGGCGGCGAAGTTCTTGGTCGTCAGGGCGATAAAGGTGCATTCGGCTCCGGCCATCATGCTTGGCGGCATAACAGGCCGTATCGACCTGCGCGTGCACTTGCTGTGGCGTACCCGCCGTTTTATCAATAAGTCGGATCCCAACGGAGCACCCTAACGCGAGGCGCGCATTGTCCCAATAAAAATCCATGCCGCTGAGCGCATCGAGAATCTTCTCGCCTTGCGCCAATGCCGCCACTTCATCACAGTGGTAACAAATCACCGCAAACTCATCGCCGCCAAGGCGCGCTAATGTCGCACCATGCGGCAAGATGCTGCGAAGCACCTGACCCGTTTGCTTGAGTGCCTCATCGCCCGCTTCATGCCCCACGGTGTCGTTAATGACGCGGAACTGATCAAGGTCGATATAGAACAAAGCATGCACCGATTCGGTGTCTGCCGATTCTTGCAGCGCATCCACCAGCCGCATTTCAAAATAGGTGCGGTTAAGCAGCCCCGTCAGAAAATCATGCTGCGCTTGATAACGAAGCTGCGACTCCATACGGCGGTTTTCGGTGATGTCTTCCCCAACCAGCAGCAACTGTGATTTCACTTGCGTTGAACGCACACTCTCGCGTATCCAACGCTCTTGGCCATCACTGGTGACATAGCGAATATCACGACGCCAGATGCCAAAGCGTTCACGATTGTTTTCACTCACGAGGGATTGCGGCGGCAGACTTTCATCAGCATAGAACTCGGTCACTTTGTGCCCAAGCATATGGCGCTTGGAAAAGCCTAGCCATTCGGACGCACACTGGTTAACGGACTGAATGCGAGATTGCTGGTCGATGGTCAGCAACATAACGGGTTGCTGCTCATAGAGCATGCGATACTCCACTTCGCTGCGCTGTAGCTTTTGCTCAGCATTTTTACGTTGGCTGATATCACGGGCTTCAAACAGAATTTGCGCATCGGCATGGCTGTGATCAGGCAGGGCTTTGAGCGCAACATCCAGTATGACTTCGTTTTGCTCTTCAGAAATAAGGCAGATTTCAAAGCGGCTGGTTTGCCCTTCAATCAAAGACTCTATATGAAGCTTTAAGCGATCGGCACTAAGCCAATCAGACCAACGCCAAATTGGCAGCATTTCACGCGACAGCATGTCGGGAAACAAGAATTGAAAAGCACTGTTTGCTGAAACAACACGGCCGCGATAATCCAGCATGGCGATGTATTGGTGGCTTTGATCAAATACGCCTTTGAACAAGGCACGGCTTTGTGCCAATGCACGCTCGCCCTGCCGCTGTTTATTCATCTGCTTGGTCATCATGGCAATGATAATGCCCGAAATGAACATGATCGCTAAGCTGCTCAGCACGGCATCTTGGTTCGCTACCCAGAACGAAGGTGGGCGATCAACGACAATGGCATCAGAAAATTGGGACACATCAATCGCACTGCGCTTTGCGGTGTCGTATTGAAACATCAATTGGTTTGCATCGTTGACCACGGTCGGCATGGTGTATTTCCTCAGTGCATCGACCAGCAATGATGCCTGCACTTCACCATGATATTCGCCATCCACCATGATGCCGCCGATCACACCGTAAGGCAGCATGAAACTGCTCGCGCCGTAGATCGGCACCACTGCCGAGGCTGATACTTGGCGCAGCAAATCGCTATGTTCCATGAACGCACCGCTCGCATCTTTAAAATACGAGACAAAAAACACCACATCACCCGCTTCAAGGGCTGATATCCGCGTCACTAGCTCCTCAAATCGCATGTTATGAAGGCGATTTACACTGACATCCAGTTCGGGTGCGCCATCGAGTTGCTCTTCGATGGCATTCCAATATTGGCTGCTTGAATAGCCATCATCTAACGCAACCCAAACCCGTTTTGTGTCTGGATGAAGGGTTTTAATCAACGCGATGTTATCAGGCACGTTAATCAGTTCTTTTACACCGCTTAAACGAGGGATGTTCTCAAAGGATTGTGCGGTATCTGTGTTAAGGCCTGAAAAGATAACGGGCGTGTCGCCGATCGTGTGGCCCAGCTCATCAACAAGCCAAAGCGCAGCATTATCTGTGGTTAATATCGCGTCGTAGTGGTGATCTTGTAGGCGAGCTTGATAAAGTTGTTTAAGTTGCGTGAGGTAGTTGGGTGTTTGAATGCGTTTTGTATCAAGATAGGTATGTTCAACCACAATATCCTGCCCTTCCACCCCCTTTTCGATTCCTTTGACGAGCGATTCAGTCCAGAAAAAGTCAGGGTGATAAGAATGGATAGCAAGGACCTGATCAGCAGCCAATAGAACGCTACTTTTCAGCATCAACACCAAAAGAAGAAAACACTTAATTATCTGATGCATAAGAAATGGATTTGGATGATTTCATCACTGTGTGAAATGTCAGTACACCGTATTGGCTAGACAATGAAGTGGTCAAGTTTCATGCACGAAAACTGCGGGTAACATGGAGTTTAGCGATACCAATGAATGAAATTGTTAAGTTAGATGATTTAGATCGTCAGATACTTCACACCTTGATGAGCGATGCAAAAGTCCCTTACGCAGAGATGGGTAAACGCTTTTCCGTTAGCCCGGCAACGGTTCACGTCCGCGTCGAAAAAATGAAAGCCGCGGGCATTATTACGGGCACGGAAGTGCTGGTGAACACCAAAGCACTGGGTTATGACGTATGTTGTTTTATCGGTATTAATCTCTATGCCGCCCGTGATTACCACTCAGCGATCGAGAAATTGCAGCAACTGGATGAGGTGGTTGAAGCCTATTACACGACAGGGGCGTACAACATTTTCGTTAAACTGATGTGCCGCTCAATCGAAGAACTGCAATATGTGCTGATCGACAAACTACAAGCGATCGATGAAGTGCAATCAACCGAAACGCTGATCTCGCTACAAAATCCCATTAAACGGAATGTCGCACCTTAAAGCGAGAAGCGAGAAGCGAGAAGCGAGAAGCGAGAAGCGAGAAGCGAGAAGCGAGAAGCGAGAAGCGAGAAGCGAGAAGCGAGAAGCGAGAAATTTTAAAGCTCAGAATGAAAAATGCCAGCGTAAGCTGGCATTTTGTCTTTGGGAGGGCGCGAAGTATTACTCTGCACTTTCCTGATTCGGTAAATCGGGAATGTCCATTTGTTGGTCTTCCGCTAACCATCGCGCGACGTCTTTGGCAAAGTAGGTCAGGATGCCGTCTGCACCAGCGCGTTTGAAGCACATGAGTGATTCCATGACGGTTTCACGCTCGTTCAGCCAGCCATTTTGTGCGGCGGCTTTGTGCATCGCATACTCACCAGACACTTGGTAGGCAAAGGTTGGTACTTTCAATTCACTCTTCACACGACGAACCACATCCAGATATGGCATGCCTGGCTTCACCATGACCATGTCCGCACCTTCGTTAACGTCCATGGCCACTTCGTGGATCGCTTCGTCGCTGTTTGCTGGATCCATCTGATAGGTTTTCTTGTTGCCACCTTTCAGGTTGGCCGCTGAGCCGACAGCATCACGGAACGGGCCGTAGTATGCAGACGCATACTTGGCAGAGTACGCCATGATTTGCGTATGAATATAACCTGCCTCTTCCAGCGCCTCACGGATCGCACCAATGCGGCCATCCATCATGTCTGACGGTGCCACGATATCCGCACCCGCTTCTGCATGAGACAACGCCTGCTGAATCAGCACGCTAGTGGTTTCATCATTCAACACATAACCGTCTTCATCCGTCAGTCCATCCTGACCAGACAAGGTGTACGGGTCGAGCGCCACATCCGTGATCACACCCATTTGCGGCACGTGCTCTTTCAGCAAACGCACCGCACGCTGCACAAGACCTTCAGGGTTATGTGCTTCATTGGCGTCTGCCGATTTGAATTCTTTTGGTACAACCGGGAATAGTGCAATCGCTGGCACGCCCAAGGTCGCCAAATACTCTGCTTCATACAGCATCAGGTCGATAGACAAACGCTCGATGCCGGGCATGGATTCAATGCTCTCGCGACGGTTTTTGCCCATCAGAATGAACATTGGGTAAATCAGATCACTCGCGGAAAGTTGGTTTTCAGCCATCAAACGGCGGCTAAAGTCATGCTTGCGCAGTCGGCGCATACGACGGGCCGGAAACGCGCCCTGAGTGGATACAGTCATGGCATCCTCCTTAATCCAAATGCTTTGAACGCATCATAGCGCTTACAGTCTGAAGAATCGACGACTGTTCTGTGTGGTTATTGTGATCAACTGCTCAGTGTCCTGCTGACGCAATGTCGCGATCTCGCGAGCAATATGTGGCAAGTAACAGGGTTCGTTACGACGTGATTTCGGCTTTGGTGAGAGATCCCGCGGCAGCAAATACGGCGCATCAGTTTCGATCATCAAACGGTCATCGGGAATCAAAGGCACGATATCGCGCAGCGCTTGCCCGCGTCGTTCGTCGCAAACCCACCCTGTAATGCCAATGTGTAAGCCCAACTCAAGGCTCGCTTTCAGTTCGTCTTCTGAGCCCGTAAAACAGTGCAGAACCGCACCTGGCAGTTTGCTTATCCACGGCGAGAGAATGGCCATGAAACGCGCATGAGCATCACGACAGTGCAGAAAAACCGGCATATTGAGTTCTGCGGCTAACGCTAAGTGCGCTTCAAAGACAGCTTCTTGCTGCGGCCTGGGTGAAAAGTCGCGATTAAAGTCCAAGCCACACTCACCGATTGCGACAACGTGAGGCAACGCGGCCAATTCACGAATGCTCGGTAAGGATAAGTCCTCAACGCTTTTTGCATCATGAGGATGGACGCCAGCGGTGGAATACGCAAACCCCGGATACTGCTCCGCAAGCTTTGCCGCAGCAGGGCTGGATTCCAGATCTGTGCCCGTTAATACCATGGCGGTGACACCCGCTTCCTGAGCGCGAAGAACCACCTCTTCGCGATCGGCATCAAACTGGCTGCTGGTGAGATTCACTCCAATATCAATCACTGTGTCTGTCCTTTATTCAAACGGGGTGCAAGCTGCGAAACCTTGATGCAAATTCATGATTTCAGATAAAGAAAAAGCCAGTATAAAACTGGCTTTTAGGGAATGAAAACGCTTAATTCTGACCTTCACTTTATTCTTCGTTGAGGTCTTCACGCGGCTTGTAGAAACGCGAGAAGAACAAACCCACTTCGAACAATAAACACATTGGAATGGCCAATAAGGTTTGCGAAATGATGTCTGGCGGCGTGAGGAACATGCCCACCACGAATGCTGCAACAATGATATAAGGACGCTTTGTACGCAGCTCGTCAGGATCGACCGCGCCTGTCCATACCAACAAAATGATGGCAACAGGGATTTCAAAGGCAATACCAAAGGCCATAAACAGGGCCAAGATGAAATCCAAGTAACTCGCAATGTCAGTGGCAATTTCGACATCCACGGGGGCAATTGACGTAAAGAAGCCAAAAACCAGTGGGAACACAACGAAATACGCAAAGGACACACCGCAATAAAACAGCAGTGAGCTCGAAGCCAGTAAAGGCATGATCAGACGCTTCTCATGCTTGTATAAGCCAGGTGCGACAAACGCCCATACTTGGTACAAGATCATAGGAACCGCAACGAATACCGATACCACCAGCGTTAATTTGATTGGCGTAAAGAAGGGCGATGCCACATCTGTTGCAATCATGCTGGTGCCTTCAGGCAAGCGATCTACCAACGGCGCAGAAATAAAGGTGTAAATGTCGTTGGCGAAATACACCAAACCTAAAAACACCACCAGCACGGCCAACAAAGCACGTAACAGACGGTCTCTTAGTTCGACAAGATGACTAATGAGCGGTTGGGTATCTTCTACAGATGACATAGTAACTCGACAAAAACTAGAGCCCTAAAAGAAAACCGTTAATCGGTTTTATCTTTCGCAGGGCTGGAAGCATTAGCAGCATCGGTGTTGGCAATTGACTCGCCAGCACTTTTATTGCTGTAAGGACGTTGCACGTCTTCAGCTGCTTTTTTTAGCTCATCAACAGACTGTTGTAGATCTGGTGATAGGTTTTGCATTCCCATCTGCTCGGCTTTTTTCAGGTTATCTTGCAGCTCTTGAATCTTGAGTTCTTGCTCAAGTTCATCGCGAACAGACCCTGCCATTCTTCGTGCCGCACCAATCCAGCGAGACACATTACGAATAGCCACAGGTAACCTTTCAGGGCCGAGAACCACCAGACCAACAACCGCGATCAGGATCAGCTCCCAAAAACCGATATCAAACACGGATTATGCCTGCTCTTTGTCTTTCGCTTCGCTTTTCTGTGCAGTGCTGTCTTTTTCTTCCAGTTTTTCCTGAACGAAGTCAGCGTCTTTTTTCTCGTCGTCAGTCATGGCTTTTTTGAAGCCCTTCACGGCTGAACCGAGATCACCGCCAATGTTACGCAATTTCTTCGTGCCGAATAAAAGAACAACGATCACTGCGACAATAAGCAGTTGCCAAATACTAATACCACCCATGCTAGTGCTACCTCTGCGTTATGTGGTGTAAAAAAAGTAACAGGAGTCTACGTGCTCAATGTTACAAGTAATTTGATGTGCCCCAATCTACTTCACCTTGATAGGGCAAGGGAATCATTTATTAAACGCTCGCCATGCGAATAACCAACTCAACACTGCCGTACCACCAGCAACCTGAGGGAGAAGATCCACGTGATTGCTATACAGTATGGCAGAGGTAACGAGCAATGTAGCACCCACTCCAAGTAAGAAGCGAGCACGGTTATGCTGGCGGCGTGCCAACATAAACTCTTGGTACATGGCGTCCATGCGTTGGTTTACCTGACGTCCCTGCTTTAAGCTGTCGTAAACAAGTTCCGGTAACTCCGGCAGTTTTTCAGCCCAAAATGGTGCTTTTTCTTTAATTGCGTTTATCAACGCTTTTGGACCGAGCTGTCGAGACATCCAGTCTTCGAGGAAAGGTTTGGCGGTATCCCACAAATCGAGTTGCGGATAAAGCTGGCGCCCTAGCCCTTCTACATACAACAAGGTTTTTTGCAGCAGAACAAGCTGTGGTTGCACTTCCATATTAAAGCGACGCGCTGTATTGAATAGATTCAACAGCACATGGCCGAAAGATATTTCACACAATGGCTTTTCGAAAATCGGCTCGCACACAGTGCGAATCGCAAATTCAAACTCATCCACATTGGTGTCATGGGGCACCCAGCCTGAATCCACGTGCAGTTCGGCGACTTTGCGGTAGTCACGATTGAAAAACGCCAAGAAATTCTCAGCAAGGTAGCGTTTGTCTTCACGGTTTAATGTGCCAACAATGCCACAGTCCAATCCTATCCATTGTGGGTCTTCAGGGTGGTCATAAGACACGAATACATTGCCAGGGTGCATGTCAGCGTGGAAGAAGCTATCACGGAAAACTTGTGTGAAGAACACCTGTACGCCACGTTCGGCAAGGAGTTTTAAATCGGTTCCGTTTTCTCGTAGGCCTTCCATGTCTGACACTTGAATGCCATAGATGCGCTCAGACACCATCAAGCGTGTACGGCAGTAATCGCTGAAGACTTCTGGCACATAGAGAATATGGTCATTTTCGAAGTTACGACGAAGCTGAATGGCATTAGCCGCTTCACGCATCAAATCGAGTTCATCAAGCAGTGTTTTTTCGTACTCACGCACTACCTCTACAGGCTTCAAGCGTCGTGCTTCTGGCAAAAAACGGGCAACGATGCGCGCCATGCGGTACATCAGATTGATGTCAGCTTGAATGACAGGAAGGATGTCGGGGCGAATCACTTTGAGCACCACCTCGCGACCATTCTCTTTTAGTATCGCGGTGTGAACCTGCGCAATGGAAGCAGAAGCCAAGGGCGTTTCATCGAAGTCATCAAACCAGGTTTCAAGAGGTCCACCTAAAGCCTCTTCCATCTGCGCTTTCGCCAATTTGCCATCGAAAGGAGCAACTTGGTCTTGCAGCATGGCGAGTTGGTCGGCGATCGCTGGCGGAAACAGATCGCGTCGGGTTGACATCATCTGCCCGAACTTGATCCAGACAGGGCCAAGTTCTTGCAATGCCAATCGAAGACGCTCACCCAACACTTTGTCTTCATGACTGTTTTTCAACCAAAACAGCATTTTGCGCATGAAGTGAGGCCCACGCGTGATGGGTTGCTTTGGTAATAGCTCATCAAGCCCGTAATTTAGCTGAACTTTGGTGATCTGGTATAAACGGCGAATTTCGCTGGGTGTCATGCGCTCTCCACCTTAGCGATTGCGTTGAGCTTTTGTTCGAACGCATCGATACGTGCTTGAAGGCGCGAGGCATGGCTTTGCACATCGTCCACTTGGTCTGCGAAATACGCGACTTCCAGTGCACCAGGCGCTAAACGCCACTCTTCAACCACCAACTCTGCGGCATAACGCTGCTGACGCTTACCCACATCTTTAAGAAACGCGACGCCTTGTTGCGCCGTTCTGACCAAGGTGTGTGCAACCACGTCACCGGTATAGTGAGACAGCCACTCGGCAATGTCCGGGTTTAACCCATTCAACAAGCTGGAGAAGTGCTGCGCTATATCGATGTCGCCGTCTAGATGCAGTTTGTCTTGCTTGATCAAACGGGTCAGGTTGGCTTTGTCTTTTAGCTGAGGAAGCACGGAAACCGCAAGGGCAAGTTCGCAATCAGCATCGCCTTCAAACGCGGCCAACACATCCACTTGCTGACTAAATACAAACACCAATTGCTTGTTGATGTCGGTCAGTTTGACGCGCAGCACGTTGCCTTTTAACCGCGCTAAACGGCGTTGGCTTTCGCTGTCTTGACGGATCAGCGTATTGAGACTGGTTTCGACAACGGCGGTCACTAACGGATCGAGTGGCATAGCAGCACCTTAGAATTTGTAACCACGGTGCAAGGCAACAATGCCACCGGTCAGGTTGAAGTATTTCGTTTGCTCGAAACCGGCATCTTCCATCATCCCTTTCAAGGTCTCTTGATCTGGGTGCATGCGAATGGACTCAGCAAGATAGCGGTAACTTTCCGCATCGTTAGCAATGAGTTCGCCCATCTTCGGCAACAGGTGGAAGGAGTATGCGTCGTACACTTTTGACAATGGCTCGACGATAGGCTTGGAAAATTCCAGCACCAACAAACGGCCACCCGGCTTCAATACGCGATACATGGAACGCAGTGCTTTGTCTTTGTCGGTGACATTGCGCAGACCAAAACCAATGGTAATGCAGTCAAAGTAGTCGTCTGGGAATGGCAATTCTTCGGCATTGGCTTGCACGTAATTCACGTTGCCAACAATGCCGATGTCGCGCAGTTTATCGCGGCCAACATTGAGCATCGAGTTATTGATATCCGCCAGAATAACCTGACCTTTATCACCCACGATGCGGGAAAATTTTGCTGTCAGATCGCCGGTTCCACCAGCCAAGTCCAACACGCGATGACCTGGACGCACACCACTGCAATCAATGGTGAAGCGTTTCCAAATCCGGTGAATACCCATAGACATCACGTCGTTCATGATGTCGTACTTCGCTGCCACATTGTGGAAGACATTGGCCACCATGCTGACTTTGTCTTCTTTGGCTATCGTTTGAAAGCCAAAGTGAGTGGTATTCTGATCCGCGTCTTGCGTCACGCCCTGTGTCGTATCTGTCATCGTAAACCCCTGAGTAATAGCGGACGTGCTAAGAGAATGCCCGTTATTTTTGCTGCTTAGTGTACTTTATACCCACAAAGGCGAAAAGCGGTTCGTGCCGTGGATAAGAGGTCAGGCTTAATCACGAGATGCCGACAAGGCTGGCGCGTCGTCTTCATCGTCCGACGCATCTCTTTTCAGCATCGCCACACTGATATCCCGTTTCACCTCCACACCCAGCGTTTTAAAGCCTTCCGCTTGACGCAAAATGTTCCCGCGTCCCGTTGAAAGCTTGTTGAGCGCACCTTGGTAACTGTCAGCCGCTTTGTCTAACGCGCTGCCCAGCCCTTCAATATCAACAACAAACAGACGAATTTTGTCATAAAGTTTGGCGGCTTTTTCTGCAATTAAACGGGCATTTTGGTTTTGGTGCTCATACCGCCATAGATTATTGATGGTACGAAGAGCGACCAACAAGGTGGTTGGACTGACGAGCATGATGTTGTGATCGAGGGCTTCGCGAATCAATGAAGGCTCGGCTTCAAGGGCAATTTGGAATGCTGGCTCAACCGGAATAAACATCAAAACATAATCCAAACTCTGTATGCCATGAAGCTGATGATAATCTTTGCGCCCAAGGCCTCGGATATGCCCGCGAATAGACGCCACATGCTCTCGCAAGGCGCTGTCTTTGTCGGTCAGGGTTTCTGCGTGGTAATAACGCTCGTAAGCCACCAGCGCCATTTTGGCATCAATAACGACGTCTTTGCCTTGAGGCAAACGCACAATGACATCGGGCTGATAACGCTTACCTTGCTCGTTTTCAAGGCTGACCTGCGTTTGATATTCATGTCCTTCACGTAACCCTGACTCTTCTAGCACACGCGCAAGTACCACCTCACCCCAATTCCCTTGCTGCTTATTATCGCCTTTTAACGCTTGCGTGAGGTTCACCGCTTCTCGGGTCATGTCTTCATTGAGCTTTTGCAGGCTTTTAATTTCATGGATCAGGGTATGGCGCTCTTTGGCTTGCTCACCGAAGCTGTCTGAAACCTGTTTGTGGAAGCCTTCAAGTTGGCTTTTTAGCGGCCCCAGTAAGCTTTCTAAACTCTGACGATTTTGTTCATCCACTGTGCGTGTTTTATGGTCGAACACCTTGTTCGCCAAGCTTTCAAACTGCACACGTAAGCGTTCTTCCGCCCCCTCGAGTAATCGAATTTTTGCATCAGCGGCTTCGAGTTGCTCTTCCGTGCGGGTTTGCTGCTCTCGAAGGGAAAGCTCTAACGCGGCTTTGTGGTCTCGAAGGGTTTCCACCGTGTCGGTAAGTTGGTCTTTTTCACTGCGGAGAATGTCCATCTGGCGCAGTTTCTCCGCCGCTGCTGTCAGTTTGCCGTATTGGTTTCGAAGTTCATTGCTCAATCGGTCACGCTCTAAATCCATGCCATCGAGCTCATCTTGCAATGTGCGCGCTTCGGCTTCGAGACGTAATATCGTGGATTGGCTTATTTTTTCATCGGCGTCTTGTTGCTGCATCATCAGGTCACGAAGGTTTCGCTGAGAGAATCGGTGAAAGAGGGTGCCAACAATGGCTGTTACCCCTGCTCCAGCGCCAGCGGCCGCCCAAATCATTCCATCCGAAAGCAGGCTTTCAATCTGCATGCGATAACCTTTTCATTTCACACCATAACCAGTATTGAAGGCTAATAAGACACTGGATAAATGTCCAGCTTTTCTAATGGTCACCGATTGCTCTAGACTGCATGCTCTCTCTTTCTCAATGGAATGACTCTTCATGAACGACCGCCTTGCGATCGGCTACGGATTGGCTGCGGTGTTACTGTGGTCAACCGTCGCGACTGCCTTCAAGATCACACTCACTTACATGGACCCCATCCAAATGCTTGCAGCAGCGAGCGTGGTGTCTGCACTGTCTCTTGCCGCGATTGCAGCATGGAAAGGCACGCTGAGTACGCTCACGACCACCTTTTCTAAACGCCCACTTTATTATTTGATGTTGGGTTTAATTAACCCACTGATTTATTACTTGGTGCTTTTCAAAGCCTACGATTTACTGCCCGCGTCTCAAGCTCAGCCACTGAATTACAGTTGGGCCATCACACTCACGCTGATGGCCGCCCTTTTTATGGGGCAGAAAATCCGTAAACAAGATTGGATTGCTGCAGTGCTTGGTTATGCCGGGGTGGTGGTGATTGCCACAAAAGGGGATGTGCTTGCGTTGAATTTTGACAGTCCGTTAGGGGTTGGCTTGGCGCTGCTATCCACTTTACTGTGGGCCGGGTACTGGATCCTAAATGCAAAAAACCAAGCCGACCCAGTGATAGGTCTACTGCTTGGCTTTCTTTTGTCACTGCCCTTTTCGATTGGACTGAGCCTTTACACCAGTGATTGGAGCGGCATTCCTTGGCAAGGCTGGTTAGCAGTTAGCTATGTTGGCTTATTCGAAATGGGGATCACGTTCGTGCTTTGGTTAAATGCCATTAAGTTAGCGTCAAATACAGCGCGTATAAGTAATCTCATTTTTATTTCGCCATTTATTTCTTTATTACTGCTTGCCACGATCATAGGCGAACAAATCCATCCAACAACGCTGGTCGGATTGCTAATGATTGTTGCAGGTCTTTTGGTTCAGCAGCGAAAAAGTAAAACGTAGTTCAGGGTAATATTTAATTCTAGCGAGTACGCTGCGCTAAATATTGGCGCAGCTCTTCTGCTGAAATACCATCATTCGCCATCTCTTGTGCAAGCTCTTGTACGCGCTCACCACGACGATCGTGAATCACCTTATTAAACTGATGTACCAGCTCACGCAGGCCGCTGATAGGCACTTGACGTGCTGCTCGCTGAACACGCTCTTCGCTCATACCGCTTAATTCAGTAAGAAGTTTTCCGAACATCATTTTCTCTGGCGATTCTTCAAGCATTTCCAGATGACGTGCTAATTCGATTGTCGACATCGACATAAATTATGACTGCCTATTAGTGTATGTAAGGGTGGAAAAGAAAAGGTTGCACACTAAATATACTCCCTTGACTTATTAAGCAACAAAAAAATGCCCGCACAATAAGAATTGGCGGGCGAAGAAATGTTAATGGGTTGTCGAGACCCTGCGCTTTTCGCGTCTTATCATTTTGTATTCATTCATGCTTAGTCACGAGACTAGCATTCGGCGGTGTGCCAGCGCTTACCGGCAGATGACCAGAGAATAAGTAGGCCTGGTGCAAGCAATAGCATGTGGAAAACCAGCAAGTGTGGCTCACTCAAACCGGCGCGCTGCGTCAAACTCACCAAGGTGCCAGCGCCACTCATTTGAAATAAACCCAGCAATGCGGCGGCTGTGCCTGCACGCTGACCAAATGGTTCTAAGGCTTTACCCGCCGCAGAGCCTAGAATCCACGCAAAACCAAATGAAGACACTATCACTGGCAACATAAATGCCCACGCCTGTTGCGTGCCACTCAATGCCGCCATCAAGCAACCTGCAAACAACAAGGTCACCATGCCCGCATTCAGTGTTTTACGGCTGCCAAATTTTTCGATCACCTTTGGTGCAGTCATGGATGCGAAAATATTGAACGCCGCATTGGTACCAAACCATAAGGTGAAGGCCTCCATGGACAAACCAAGTTCTGAAATCAATCGAACAGGTGCAGAGGTCACATACGCGAGAATGACAGACATCGCCAACAGGCAAAGCACCGCATGGTAAACAAACACGGGCTCTTTCAAGACTTGCCAATAGCGCGATGGGCTTAGCAAACGACCACTGGTGTCGGTATCTGCTGGGCGCGTCTCACGGAACAGCGTCATGACCAACACAAATGCCACAACCGCATAAGCCATCATGAAGCTGAAGTTTGAACGCCAGCCAAACATGTGCGTCAACCAACTGCCGAGCAATGGGGCAAGCGCGGGGATAAAACAAATGGCACCGTTAAGGTAGCTGATCATCTGGCCGCTTTTTTTCGCACCAAAGCTGTCTCGAACTGCAGCAAATGCACACACCGACGTTGCACATGCACCCGCACCTTGGAGCAAACGCGCAATCAGCAAAGCATCCAGTGATTGTGCTACCCACGCCAATGCTGAACTCGCGGCATAAATCGCAATGCCAGCCATCGCGACAGGGCGACGGCCAAAACGATCAGCCAATGGGCCCGCCAACAACTGCCCGAGGCCTAAGCTCACAAGAAACCAAGAAATCGTGTCTTGGATACGTGTAGGGGCGACATCGAATTCCGTCGCCATTAGTGGCATTGCAGGCAGATAGATATCAATGGCAAGCGGGCTAAAGAGCACCAGCAAGACCATTAACGCAACAAGGCGACTATCAGGTTTTGAAGAAGGGGTGGACATAGATTTCTCCTGATGATTTGCGCGAAGTGTAGTCGGATTTAGATATGAGCGAAAATGGTTTATATTCAGGTCAAACATGCCAATTTGGAATATCACTAAATGAACCTCAACCAGTTGCTTCGTTACGATCTCAGTCTGCTGATTTGTCTTCATGTATTAATCGAAGAATGTAACGTCACGCGCGCCGCGCAGCGGTTGAATTTGAGCCAATCGGCCGTCAGTAAAAACCTCGCGAAATTACGCACACAATTTGATGACCCACTCTTCAATCGCACCTCTCATGGTCTCCATCCCACGCCGAAAGCCATTTCGCTCAAAATCGGGTTGAAAAACTTACTCGGTCATATTGAAGGGCTGACCGTCACTGACGAATTCAATCCCGCCACCAGTGATCGTCGCTTTCATTTGGCCTTGGTAGAAAGCGCCTACCCCTTGCTATTGCCCCGCTTTTTAGGGGAAATACTCGATGCCGCGCCCTCGATAACATTGGATACCGAAGCGTGGGGAGCACATACCTTTGATGCGATGGCACGTGGTGATGTCGATTTTGGCATTACTGGAAAAGACCTAAACCCCGCAGATGCCATGCTCACACTCATGCCTCCGAAAGGCATTGTGTATGAGGAACTCTATCAAGATCATCAACGGGTTATTGTGAGGAAAGGCCATCCCATCTTGCGTGAAAAATGGGATATGGACACCTACCTTGCACAACGGCATGTGCAAGTACGTTGCGATGGCAGCGACAGATGGTTACTGGATTACAAGCTGGCAGAAAGAGGTCTTGAGCGGGATATCGCTATGTATGTGCCCGACTTTAACAGTGCCGCAAGTCTCTGTACGCACACCGATTTGGTCTTTACCGCACCGTCACATTTTGCGTATTCGGTCGCCAAGCAACTCGATATGATGGTGCTAACACTGCCAGAGCCTCTTCCCCCCATGGCATACACCTTATTTTGGCATCAAAGCCGACAAAGTGATCCTGGGCATCACTGGCTAAGGGAATTAATTATTTCGCGTTGCAGACATATGACAGAAATTGCAGCGGCAGAGGAAAACAGATAGCGTAGAGGTTAAGAAACCACAGGGTTTCAGCCCATTTTGAACGTTACGATCATTCAAACAGATAATAATAGGACGAGACATGCACACTACGACTGCTGAACGCGTCGAGGCTTTACGACGTTGGCTTGAAGACCAGTCACTGGACGCGCTGATTATTCCGCATGAAGATGAATTTCTTGGCGAATACATTCCAGAACATAATGAACGTCTCCATTGGGTAACCGGATTTACAGGCTCAGCAGGCGCGGCGGTGATCACGCGCGAAAAAGCGGCGATGTTTGTCGATGGTCGCTACACGGTACAAGTGCGCAAGCAAGTCCCTGCCGATACTTTTGAATACCGCCACCTGATTGAGGAACCTGCACTGCAGTGGCTACTTAATACATTGCCACTTGGCAGCAAAGTGGCCGTGGATCCACGTCTTCACAGCGCCAATTGGTTAGCACAAGCTGAATCAGTAGTAGACGGCACTCTTGAGCTCATTCGCATCGACAGTAACCCAATCGATACCTTGTGGCATGATCGCCCAGCTCCGTTACTCACTGACGCCCGATTGATGGGGAATGACCTTGTCGGTCAAAGCAGTGAAGACAAACGTCAACGCATCGGCCAAACCCTTGCAACATCAGGTGCTGATGCTGCGCTATTGAGCCAACTTGATAGCATTTGCTGGCTACTTAATATCCGCGGTGGCGATGTGTCACGACTGCCTGTACTGCTCTCAAGTGCGCTGATTGAAGCCAACGGCAATGTGACCTTTTTCATCGACCCAGCACGTTTGCCAGACGATTTCATGGCGCATGTTGGCCACGGTGTGTCTGTGCTAGCGCCAGAGGCTCTCGAAGCGTCTTTGTCCTCATTGGGCGGAAAAACGGTGTTGGTTGACCCACAAACAAGCAATGCGTGGGCAAGTCAGGTGCTTAACCAACATGGCGCGAATATCGTGCATGCTGCCGATCCGTGCATGTTGCCAAAAGCCGCTAAAAACAGCACTGAAATTGCCGGCATCAAAGCGTGTCATATTCGTGATGGCGTTGCAGTGAGCCGTTTCCTCGCTTGGATTGATACACAAGTCGCTGCAGGAAACCTTCCGAATGAGGCCGAGCTTTCTGACATGCTTCTCAGCTTCCGTGAGAAAGATGACACCCTTGCTGATTTGAGCTTTGACACTATATCTGCCGCTGGCGGAAATGCGGCAATGTGCCATTACAACCACCTCAATCAACCAGAACCGGGCGAGCTTGAGCTCAACAATGTGTATTTGGTGGATTCAGGCGGTCAATACCCAGATGGCACCACGGACATCACGCGAACCATTGCGATTGGTGAGTGCTCAGACGAAGTGAAAACCGCCTTCACCTTAGTACTGAAAGGCCATATTGCGCTGGGTACAGCACGCTTCCCGAAAGGCACCAGCGGCAGCCAGTTAGATGCGCTAGCCCGTCAACATCTATGGGCACACGGCTTTGATTACGACCATGGTACTGGCCATGGAGTGGGCCATTTCCTTAGTGTGCACGAAGGCCCTCAACGTATCGCAAAAGCGCCGAATACTGTCGCGTTGCTTCCGGGTATGGTGCTGTCGAATGAACCAGGCTACTACCGCGCAGATGCATTCGGTATTCGCATTGAAAACTTGGAAATCGTCGTGGAAGTGCCGACGCAGGGTGATATGACGGTGCTTGGTTTTGAGTCGCTAACCCGCGCACCGATTGATCGCCGACTCGTTGATGTTTCCTTGCTGACTGATAGCGAAATAAATTGGTGGAACGATTACCACCAGAAAGTATGGCAAGACGTGAGCCTGTCTCTTGATGGCGAAGACTTAGCATGGCTTAAGCAAGCAACCCAACCGCTGTCGCGTTAAGTTTTTGCATGCTGAATGAAAGGCTCCTTTTGGCTGTCTCTTGATCACAAGTCCTCGTAGTTAAGAGACATGGCCAACTCGTAACCCTCAAGGATGGTTTGTAACTTGAACCATCCTTCCCATAGGGCTTTTACTGACGCCCGACCTGTTCGCTTCGTATCTTTCCACCCTCCTAACTTAGCCAGACATTCGTAAGCCCACAGCATATCTGGTGGCTGTTGAGGTAACGGACCACCTTCCATTTTCAACCAGAGTAACTTCCAAGCTTTCTGACCAAGCAGACTGTCACAACCTTGTGGATCCACTTCTGCTTTATATTCCTTGATAAAACGAAGCTGGAGTATACGCACAGCGATAAAGGCCAGTATCACGCTCATGCGCTCTAAGTTCTCCCGGTTTTGCATTCTCAGGTCTTCTACTGCAGTGCCGCTGCTTTTCCATACTTTGTGGTAATCCTCAATCAACCACCGACGCTCGTAGTAACTGACAACCTCCAGGGCTTCTTTCGAGCAAGTGACAGGCTCAGACGTCAGTAAATGCCATGCCAGTTTTTCGTCGCTATCACTCCGCTCTACGACACTGACGTAATACAGTGGGATATCTGCCTCAGAGCGCTTGTTTGCTGGGGCTTTAAGGGTCACTTGAGCATATTTGACGTCCAACTTCACTTCCCGGGCTTTTCTTCCCCCTTTCTGAGGGATGCGGAGAGATTTTGTCGCAGCAAGAGGTAATGTGTTTGAGTAGTCATAGAGCTTGTGAGCGTGCTCTTGAATACACCGGCTCTGCATCGAGCGAACGACAAAACGCTGTTGATGCTGGGTTTTATAAGTCAGATATTCAAACAGGTCAGCTTCACGGTCACAAACGGAAATGATCTTGCTGAGCTCCTCACCTAAACGGGCAGACATATTGGTTGATGCCTGCTCCCACTTATAGCTCTCTTTTTCCTCATAAGGGCGAGTGGCATGTTGGTAGCGTTGCCCGCGCTTCTTGATATCCCGTGTCCAGCGCTGCTGTTCGATGAGACCTATCACTTGCTGGTTTTGTGGTGCAAACAGCAAGACAGAATGCGCTTGAATCGCACGGTTTTTGTCACCTTGATTGACATGTCCCAATGAGTCTCTGATGCTGTCATGCTTGTAAGTCAGCGACGTCGTGTCTTCAAGCGCCAATAAGGTGTGGTAAGCCTTAGCTTGCTGTGCGGTAGCAAGAAAACCCGCTTCAGCGATATCGTCGGCTTGGATGTTCTCGTTGCGGATAAAGCGATAAGCGCCTTCCATCTCAGCGGGGGATAGGGCAAGTCTGGACACGGCAACTCCGGGTTGTTGAGCGATTGAGGCGGCCAGTGATACGAGTCTTTGCGTGCGTCTTGGGTCATTGAGGTTTGCGTGCCCAAATTGGCGTTTCGCCCACTGCTTTGGATTCATCATCATAATCGCCTCAAATAATGAGTCCTAAACGATCTGATCACGCCATGCAAAATGAGTTCAAAAAAAATCCCTGAGCATTGCTCAGGGATTTGTGTATGAGAGACAGCCCTAGGGTGCCTTTTTGTTTTATTGCACTTACCCTGAATACGATGTGTCCCAGTCTTTCCACACCACGTCAAACCCCGCCTGTTTAACGGCCGTCGCGACCTCTCTGGCACTGCGCTCATCAGACACAGCAAATTGCTCAAGTGCTTCTTCGTTATCAGCATACCCTCCTGGTTGTGTTTTCGATGCTGCGGACATCGAGGTAATCCCCAGTGGTAGAACTTTGTCCCGAAAAACAGGAGACTCGCGGGTCGATAAAGACAGTTCCACATCTGGATTCAACAACCGATAGGCGCAAATAAGTTGTACCAATTGGCGATCTGTCATCACCGACTTAGGTTGAACTGCACCTTCACAGGGACGTAACCTCGGGAAAGAAATCGAATAGCGACTGCGCCAGTAGGTGCGCTCCAAGTAATCAAGATGACTCGCAACAAAGAAGCAGTCGGTACGCCATTCATCCAGTCCAATCAGGGCACCAATGCCGATTTTATCGATACCCGCTCGCGCGAGTCGATCTGGTGTATCGAGTCGATATGCAAAATCCGTTTTGTTCCCGCGAAGGTGGTGCTCTGCGTAAGTGCCGCGGTTGTACGTCTCTTGATAGACCATCACCGCATCCAAACCGAGGCTACGCAACTCCGCATACTCTTGCTCTTCCATCGGCTGAACTTCCATCGCCAAATAGCTGAAGTGCTGCTTAATCGCAGGCACTGCATCACGGAAATACGCCATGCCTACCTTGGTTTGATGTTCACCGGTGACGAGCAAAATACTGTCAAAGTTCATGGCTTTGATGGCATCACATTCACGCTCAATATCCGGCATCGACAAAGTCTTTCGCTTGATACGGTTTTCCATTGAAAAACCGCAGTAGGTGCAAGCATTCGCGCATAAGTTTGATAAATAAAGCGGCACATAGAAATTCACCGTGTACCCAAAACGACGCCGTGTCGCCGCTGCGGCTTGTTGCGCCATTTGCTCTAAAAAGGGTTCAGCAGCAGGCGATATCAGCGCTTTGAAATCTTCAAGGTCGCGTTTCGATTTTGCCAAGGCGCGCGATACATCACTGGTCGTTTTACTGTAAATCGATAGCCGGATATCATCCCATTCGAGCTCAGACCATTGTTCGGAAAAACCCATATAACCTCCCTGTTATCACGCAAGCTCATCCAAAAATGCGGTCAATGGGCTCGACGCCACGGCGTGTTGTGCTCTACCTGCTAACCCCGCTTCGTAAGCCATCCGGCCGCTTTCAACCGCCAATTTAAACGCATGAGCCATCGCCACGGGGTTTGCTGCTGTAGCAATTGCCGTGTTTACAAGCACAGCATCCGCGCCTTTCTCCATGGCAAAAGCGGCATGGGAAGGAGCTCCAATCCCCGCATCAACCACAACCGGCACTTTCGCTTGGTCAATAATGATGTCGAGAAAATCGCTAGAAACCAGCCCCTTGTTACTCCCAATTGGCGCTCCAAGCGGCATAACAGCAGCGCACCCCACCTCTTCTAATCGCTTACACAAGACGGGATCAGCATGGCAATAAGGCAAAACAACAAAGCCCTCTTGCACTAACTGCTCTGCGGCCTTAAGTGTTTCGATCGGGTCGGGCATTAAGTATTTTGGATCTGGATGAATTTCCAGTTTTAGCCAGTGTGTCCCCAATGCTTCTCGCGCTAAACGCGCTGCAAATATCGCCTCTTTTGCTGTTTTGGCACCTGATGTGTTAGGTAACAAGTGGATACCAGAGGCTAAAAGAGGGGCAAGGATGTCATCGTCTCGATTCTTCATATCAACACGCTTTAGTGCCATGGTGACCAGTTCTGAGCCGCTTTCAGCAATGCTCAGCGCCATCGCTTTGGTGCTTGAAAACTTTCCTGTTCCTGTAAAAAGGCGGGATGAGAAAACCCTATCGGCAATTTTTAACATGGTTACCCCCCTGCAATAGCCTGAAAAACAGCAATGTGAAGACCTTCCTCTAATAGCGTGTCTTGCCACTGATGGCGTGGAACAATATCGCCATTAAGCGCAATCGCGACAGCATTATCTGGCAGCGACAATTCAGTAATGAGTGCTTTAAGATCGCAAGCATCAATCGTTGTATACGCTTGTTCATTAAGCCAAATGTTCATTTATCACCGCCTTCTTTTGAACCTGACAAACTGTGCATGCGGGGTCCTGAGGAACGTGCATCATTTGCCATGACAATGTGCGCCCATCAAGGTGATAAAAGCGCGTTAAGGGTTTCTCTGGCTGGGTCAGGTATTGCAGTGCGACAAGTGCCTGAAAGTTACCAATCACACCAACAACAGGCCCAATAACGCCTGCTGATTGGCAGTTTCGTGTCGTTTCATCATGTTTCGCAGGGAACAAACAGTGGTAGCACGGTGTATTCGCACGAGCAAAATCAAACACCATTAACTGACCATTCCAACCGATTGCTGCACCAGAGATAAGGGGCGTTTTCGAGGTAAAACAAACCTCATTGATGGCTTGACGCGTCTCCATGTTATCGCTGCAATCTAATACCAAATCGGCAAGAGACACTTCCAAAGAAAGCGATTTACCAAAGAGGCGACGCTCGACCGGTCGACAATGAATATGATGATTCAACGCACAGAGCTGGTTACTCAACGCCTTGGCTTTGGGGTTTCCTACATCTGTTTCGCGATAAGCGACCTGACGAGGCAAGTTTGAAGATTCAACCTCATCATCATCGGCTAATACGAGGTTCCCCACCCCAGCACCTGCAAGATACAACCCAGCCGCTGTCCCTAAGCCTCCACAGCCGACAATCAATACGTTGGCCGCTGTGAGTTTTTGCTGAGATGTCTCCCCCCAATCAGCCTGCATGATTTGACGGCTATATCGATCAAATGCTTTATCAGAAAGTGGTGGAAGGTTCATGCCTTGCCTCCTCTTTTAGTATTTCGGCAAAAGAGTGAAGGGTTGCGGCTAAATCTTCGGCTTGAGTGACAGCACGAACAACAGCAATGGCATCAACACCTGACTGCCACACCTCTGACGCGACAGAGAGGTCGATACCACCAATGGCCACAGTCGGCACTTTTCCACCCACGGTTAGCAAATGGCTCTTGAGCTGTTCAATACCTTGAGGAGGCGTTGGCATTTTTTTGGTCGGGGTGGGAAAGATATGCCCAATCGCCAAGTAGCTCGGATTTAAAGAGAGGGCTAACTGCAGCTCTTCCGCCGTTCTTGTCGACACACCTAACCGAATACCCGCACTCGCAATGGCATCCAAATCAGCACGTTTTAGATCATCCTGTCCCAAATGTATGCCGTAAGCCCCCGCTGCGAGCGCCTTTTCCCAGTGATCATTAATGAACACCTGCGCATTGTAGAGCTCACCATACCCAACAGCGTCCTTTATCATGGCATCGAGATGAGGATGGCTCGGGTCTTTGACCCGAAGCTGCACCGTTCTCACACCAAGGGCCAATAACCTTTGAAGTAGCAAAATATCATCAACTACAGGATAAAGAGGGCCAATGCCCTCCTCCATTTTTTCAAAAGGCTGACTGACGAATACATTCGAAGCCTGCATACCGACCCCTTATGCCTTTTGATGATAAAGTTCGCTGCCTTTCGCAAGAAACTCAGCAGACTTCTGCTTCATGCCTTCAAGCGGATCATCAAGCATTTGCACTTCAATCGCTTCACCAAGCTCTTGGTTTTTCGCGTATTCACGGACTTCCTGGCTGATCTTCATTGAGCAGAATTTAGGGCCGCACATCGAGCAGAAATGAGCCACCTTGCCAGATTCTTGCGGCAGGGTTTCATCGTGGTACGCACGTGCTGTTTCTGGGTCCAACGCTAAGTTAAATTGATCCTCCCAACGGAATTCAAAGCGTGCTTTAGACAAAGCATTATCACGAACCTGAGCACCAGGGTGCCCTTTCGCAAGGTCAGCAGCATGCGCGCAGAGCTTATAAGTGATCAAGCCGACTTTCACATCATCTTTGTTGGGTAAACCAAGGTGCTCTTTAGGCGTCACATAGCAAAGCATGGCGCAGCCAAACCAGCCAATCATTGCGGCACCAATACCTGATGTAATGTGGTCATAACCTGGCGCAACATCTGTCGTTAGCGGACCAAGCGTATAGAAAGGCGCTTCGTGACAATGCTTCAGCTGCTCATCCATGTTCTCTTTGATCATGTGCATCGGAACATGTCCCGGTCCTTCAATCATGACCTGAACATCGTATTCCCATGCAACCTTGGTCAATTCGCCCAAGGTGCGTAATTCCGAAAACTGTGCTTCATCATTCGCATCGGCTACAGAGCCCGGACGCAGGCCATCGCCTAGAGACAAGGCGACATCATACTGCGCACAGATTTCACAGATTTCTCGGAAATGGGTATATAGGAAACTTTCGGTGTGATGAGCAAGACACCATTTGGCGATGATTGAGCCACCGCGAGACACGATACCCGTCACGCGTTTGGCGGTCATAGGAACGTAGCGAAGAAGCACGCCAGCATGGATGGTAAAGTAATCCACACCCTGCTCAGCTTGTTCAATCAAGGTATCGCGCATCACTTCCCAAGTCAGGTCTTCAGCGACACCATTCACCTTTTCAAGCGCTTGATACATGGGTACTGTGCCAATTGGCACTGGGCTATTTCGTAAAATCCACTCGCGTGTTTCGTGGATATTACGCCCCGTAGAAAGGTCCATCACCGTGTCGCCGCCCCAGCGTGTTGACCAGATCAGTTTCTCGGTTTCTTCTTCAATGGATGAACTCACTGAGGAGTTACCAATATTGGCATTCACCTTCACCAGAAAGTTTCGCCCAATGATCATCGGCTCTGACTCTGGATGGTTGATATTGGATGGAATGATAGCTCGCCCTTCCGCCACTTCCTTACGTACAAATTCAGGGGTGATTTCTTTCGGTAAGTTAGCGCCAAAGCTTTCACCTGTATGTTGGCGGTTTAACTGTTCATCAGAATATTTAGGGCTCCCCATATTTTCACGAATAGCAATGTACTCCATTTCCGGAGTAATAATCCCTTGGCGCGCATAGTGAAGCTGGGTAACACAACGACCTTTTTGAGCGCGACGAACCGTTGGCAATTGGCCAAAGCGCAATTCATCTAAGGTGTCATCATCCAAGCGAGTTTGTGCGAATTCAGATGAGACAGTATCCAGCAATTCAGTATCAGAGCGTTCTTCTATCCAACGCTCGCGCAACTTGGGCAGGCCGGAATAGATATCAATATCGTAATCAGGATCGGTATAAACGCCGGACGTGTCATAAACACGGACCGGTTCGTTGTCTTCAAATTGAGGATTATCTTTGCTGCCACCAATGAGGCTTGGGGCTAGAGAAATTTCACGCATGCCTACGCGAATATCAGGGCGGGAGCCCTCTACATGGACTTTTTGAGAATTGGGAAAAGGTTGTACCGACAGATTGTCGATGAAAGCTTTCGCTTCGCTTCTAGATTGTTTACGGCTCGACATAGCATTACTCCAAGTTTATGTGGGAATAAATGCTTGCCGGATAGGCGCTTCAAGAGTGATGTTTGCACATAAATACACCTATCCAAAAAATAGATATACCTACGGCATGTAAGTTTGCTTCTCTTGTTTCCTTCGCAGGTATTAGCCTGATCAGGTTCAACGGATCCCGCTTTCACGGTCTCAGCCAAATGGCACTCCGACAAGTATCATCGAGCAGTATAGGTAATCAGATAAACCATCTCAACCGCAGAGGGTGTGACTAGCTGCGCATTAAAAGCTGAAAACCCGCCCATGCAGCAAAAATACAGACAACGACATTAAGCACAACGTTTAACCCCATCTTCAACCATTCTCCTTGTTGGATCATCAAAACATTATCCATAGAGAAAGTGGAAAACGTGGTAAGTGCACCCAAGAAACCCAATCCAATGAGGTGCTTCCAAGGACCCGCTGCGAAGGTTTCTTGCTCTAGAACAGCAACGAGAAAGCCCATAGCAAGCGAGCCAATAACATTGACCGTCAATGTGCCAAAGGGAAATCCGCGCCCTAGCAAGACGACACACAGTTCAGAAATAAGGTATCGAGAGCAGGCACCAACAGCACCGCCCAACGCGATAAATGAAAGTAGGACAGCTTGATTCATGGTTCTTAACCGTGATGATGAGAAACAGTAGCAGTATGATACGCCTTAAACTCTCCAAGCGCTAAGACGAGGGGGACATGCACCCAATAAAAATGGCTATCTATTAGACGAGAAGTTCATCGCCGGAGAGCAACGTCAATCAGCCTACGAATAGCATTATGAACTGTCATTTGAAAAACAGAGGGTTAAATCAGAGCCGTGGCAGTCCTCTGCATAATACAAAAAAGTGACAGATGCGAAATAGACTCCGATATTTCCGCCGGGACGCGCAGTCTAGAACCTCAAATGTGGCAGGGGTAGAGAGATTCGACCGGGCTGGCGCTCCAGCTCCCAACATCACTTTGAAAAAGTGATAGAAACGAAAAAGGCTCCGGTATTTCTGCCGGGACGCGCAGTCTAGACCTCAAATGTGGCAGGGGTAGAGAGATTCGACCGGGCTGGCGCTCCAGCTCCCAACATCACTTTGAAAAAGTGACAGAAACGAAAAAGGCTCTAGCATTTCTGCTAGAGCCTTAAATCTGGCAGGGGTGGAGAGATTCGAACTCCCAACACGCGGATTTGGAATCCGCTGCTCTGCCAATTGGAGCTACACCCCTATAGGAAAAACATTCTATCCATTCTAAAAAAAATTGCTAGAACAGAATGCAAAAGCGTACTCCAAGTGGCCAGTTTTCGAACAATCCTTCACTAATCAGCGAGATCTTTACCGCTACGATACTTATTAAATGCAAATAATCCAATAATCGCAGGAGTCGCTACAACAGCGGCTATTGCACTGCATAAAAGCGTCATCTGAATTAAAGCCGATAGGTCATTCATTATGATTGCTCTCCAAACCTCGTTCATTCACTGAAATAATATATCGATGGTATCTAATTACTCTCTCATTGATAAGAATGACGTTCTATAAATTAGTCATTCACTGCAATTGCATCTGAAAATGAGTAGTGAGAACTGAACTACGAGGGAAAACGCGTATTCGTGAAGAGGTATCGAAGGCAGTGGATACTTGTCTATAAAAACCACAGACGATAAAAAGCCCCGCTATTGCTAGCGAGGCTTCTTAATAAATGGCGGAACGGCCGGGGACGCGCACGTTCGGGACTCAAGCCGAAGGCGCGTGAGAGTCCATCTGCAAAACCCACAGACGATAAAAAGCCCCGCTATTGCTAGCGAGGCTTCTTAATAAATGGCGGAGCGGACGGGACTCGAACCCGCGACCCCCGGCGTGACAGGCCGGTATTCTAACCAACTGA
This sequence comes from Enterovibrio baiacu, assembly GCF_004120195.1. Classification (GTDB taxonomy): domain Bacteria; phylum Pseudomonadota; class Gammaproteobacteria; order Enterobacterales; family Vibrionaceae; genus Enterovibrio; species Enterovibrio baiacui. The sequence goes on from NZ_SCHN01000019.1 coordinate 103,914, forward strand.
ACTACCGCTCCACACGGTGATAAACAGTCTCCTGTTCATCCGATACATGTCGTTCAATACACATATCTAAATTGGAAGCCTGGCGATGTCCTACTCTCACATGGGGAAGCCCCACACTACCATCGGCGCTGTTACGTTTCACTACTGAGTTCGGCATGGAGTCAGGT
>NZ_SCHN01000020.1 GCF_004120195.1 Enterovibrio baiacu
ACCCAGTACCCAGTACCCAGTACCCAGTACCCAGTACCCAGTACCCAGTACCCAGTACCCAGTACCCAGTACCCGCTCTTCCCGTACCCCCCAAACAAAAACGGCGTCCCGAAGGACGCCGTTTTTTTTGATTCTAGCGAATCTTATTTCTTCATTGCTTCGTTCGCGTTGTCGCGAACTTTCGCCAAAATACCTTTCAGTACTTTAGGGCTTGCAGATACGATGTTACCCGTCTGCATGTAATCTGTTGCGCCAGAGAAGTCGGTGCACAGTGCGCCTGCTTCACGAGCGATCAGTTCACCTGCAGCCATGTCCCAAGGTTTCAAGCCTAGCTCGAAGAAACCGTCGAAACGACCTGCTGCAACGTAGCAAAGGTCAAGTGCTGCAGAACCCGTACGACGGAAGTCTGCGCAATCAACGAACAGTGCACTAACGACTTTCATGAAGCCTTCAGAGTGTTGTTTTGCTTTGTATGGGAAGCCTGTCGCTAGGATAGTACCGTTCAGGTCTTTCGGGCTGTTTACACGAATACGCTTGCTGTTTAGTTGTGCGCCAGCACCGCGTTGTGCAGAGAACAGTTCGTTACGGATTGGGTCGTAAACACACGCAACTTCAGTGCGGCCTTTAATACGCAGAGCGATAGACACAGAGAAGTGTGGAATGCCTTTTACGAAGTTGGTGGTGCCATCCAGTGGGTCGATGATCCATTGGTAATCAGCATCTTTACCTGAGATAACGCCCGCTTCTTCAGAAACGATGCTGTGGTCAGGGTAAGATTTCTTGATTACATCGATAACAATGTGCTCAGCAGAAGTATCGATATTGGTAACGAAGTCATTAGTGCCTTTTTGAGACGCTTCTACGTTATCAGGGTTTTCAGCAGATTTAGCGATAAAGTCGCCAGCCTTTCGCGCAGCGCGAATGGCAATGTTTAGCATAGGATGCATACAAATTTCCCAACGGATGTTAAAGAACGGAAAGCGGCGGCGAGTATATCAGAGCTACGGCAAAAGGGAAGTGGTTATTTTTTGTTCGCTCGCTGTTCTTGTCACGCCAAAAGCGGCCCATCTTTAATACCAATATGATAGAATCCGGCGGCTTAATTTCTTCGACAGTATGCAGTGGTTTCTAAATGTTAGAAAATATTCGAATTGTGCTTGTTGGCACATCGCATTCAGGCAACATTGGTTCGGCAGCGCGCGCAATGAAAGTCATGGGACTGACAAATTTAGTCTTGGTGGCACCAGAGTGCAGTGTTGACGGGCAGGCCATTGCATTAGCAGCTGGCGCAAGTGACATCGCGAATAATGCGCGCATTGTGAATACCGTGGAAGAAGCCGTCGCTGACTGTGGCTTGGTGATCGGGACAAGTGCCCGTAGCCGTACGTTAGATTGGCCAATGTTGGATTCTCGCGAAAGTGGCATTAAAGCTATCGAAGAATCTACCCAACACCCTGTTGCCTTTGTATTCGGTCGTGAGCGTACTGGTTTATCAAACGAAGAACTTCAAGCGTGCAACTACCACGTGGCGATTCCTGCAAACCCAGAATACAGCTCACTGAACTTGGCCATGGCAGTGCAAACCCTTTGTTACGAAACGCGCATGGCATGGTTAGACAGCCAAGCATACAAAGGCGAAGTAAAAGAAGAAGCGTATCCATTGGCGGAAGATCTAGAGCGTTTTTACGCGCACCTAGAAACGGTATTAGACAAAACAGGCTTTATCAATAAGCAGCACCCAGGCATGGTGATGACCAAATTAAGACGTCTATTTAACCGCGCAAGACCTGAAAGCCAAGAGTTAAACATTCTTCGTGGTGTGCTTTCTTCCGTCGAAAAAGCAGCGAAATCGTCGTCTAAATAACCTCTTTTTATTAAGGGGTAAAAGCCTGACTAAAACACTCGGGTAAATACTTGACCGTTTTTGTCGGGTATGTCAAGATTGTCTCATTGTTACTCAAAGGTAGAGTGTTATGAGACTGACTTCTAAAGGTAGATATGCCGTAACCGCGATGTTGGATGTCGCGTTACATTCAGAAATGGGCCCAGTGCCTCTTGCTGATATTTCAGAGCGTCAAGGGATTTCTCTGTCTTATCTTGAGCAACTATTTTCCCGTCTTCGTAAAGCAGGCCTTGTGTCTAGCGTACGTGGACCAGGCGGCGGCTACCGTCTAGGTGTGGATGCTAACGACATTGCCGTTGGTATGGTTATCGCGGCGGTTGATGAGTCCGTTGATGCCACCAAGTGTCAAGGTAAAGGCGATTGCCAAGGCGGAACACGCTGCCTGACACACACACTATGGCGTGACCTAAGTTCACGCATTAGCAGTTTTTTGAATGACATCTCGCTCGGCGAGTTGATGCAAGATAACGAAGTTAAGCAGGTGGCAGGTCGTCAAGACTCATCGCTTGATTCGTCAACAATTGTTAGACATGGCTTAAACTCCAGTAGCAGTGAAAACCCAACAAGCGCACTGGGTGTGAATTTTCGCTCTTGATTAGCCGTACCGGAGTACTTGGAGATACAAATGAAATTGCCAATTTATTTTGACTATTCAGCCACATGCCCGGTCGATCCGCGTGTTGCTGAAGTAATGATGCAGCACCTAACGCTTGATGGCGTATTCGGTAACCCTGCATCTCGCTCGCACCGTTTTGGTTGGCAGGCAGAAGAAGCGGTTGATACTGCACGTGAAGATATTGCGAATTATCTGAACGCAGACCCGCGTGAAATCGTATTCACTTCTGGTGCTACTGAGTCTGATAACCTGGCGATTAAAGGTGTTGCACATTTCTACAGCAAGAAAGGCAAACACATCATCACCTGTAAAACAGAGCACAAAGCGGTGCTTGACCCTTGCCGCCAACTAGAGCGTGAAGGGTATGAGGTGACGTACCTTGAGCCAGAATCAAACGGCATTATCGATCTGAACAAATTGGCAGATGCCATGCGTGAAGACACAGTGCTTGTTTCAATCATGCATGTGAACAACGAAATCGGCGTGATCCAAGATATCGCAGCCATTGGCGAACTATGCCGTGAGCGTAAAGTGGTATTCCACGTTGATGCTGCACAATCTATTGGTAAATTGCCGCTAGACACGCAAGAAATCAAAGTTGACCTTATTTCGATGAGTGCGCACAAAGCCTACGGCCCTAAAGGGATCGGCGCTTTGTATGTTCGCCGTAAGCCACGTATTCGCCTAGAAGCGCAAATGCACGGCGGTGGTCACGAGCGTGGTATGCGTTCAGGCACATTGCCGACGCACCAAATCGTGGGCATGGGTGTCGCGTTCCGTATCGCGAAAGAAGATTTAGAAAAAGACCAAGCGCATGCACTGGCACTGCGTAACCGTTTTTATGACGGTGTGAAAGATCTTGAAGCGGTTTATGTGAACGGCGATCTTGAGCAACGTGTTGCTGCAAACTTGAACATTAGCTTCGCCTTTGTTGAAGGTGAATCACTGCTGATGGCGCTGAAAGATTTGGCGGTATCATCGGGTTCGGCATGTACATCAGCGAGCCTTGAGCCTTCTTATGTATTGCGTGCATTGGGTCTGAATGACGAATTGGCGCATAGCTCAATTCGCTTCTCTTTCGGTCGTTTTACGACGGAAGAAGAAGTTGACCACGCAATCGAGCAGGTTCGTAAAGCGGTTATCAAGCTGCGTGAAATGTCACCTCTTTGGGATATGTACAAAGAAGGTATTGATTTAAACACTGTTGAGTGGGCACACCACTAAGCGGTCTCAGGATTTCGAGGAACAGATCATGGCTTACAGCGAAAAAGTAATCGATCACTATGAAAACCCACGCAACGTTGGCGCATTCGACAAGAATGATCCAAGCATTGGCAGTGGCATGGTTGGCGCACCAGCATGTGGTGACGTGATGAAACTTCAAATCAAGGTTAACGAGCAAGGCATCATCGAAGATGCGAAGTTTAAAACCTACGGTTGTGGTTCTGCTATCGCTTCAAGCTCACTGGTTACCGAGTGGGTGAAAGGCAAATCACTTGACGAAGCTGCGGCGATCAAGAACGCTGAAATCGCGGAAGAGCTTGAATTGCCACCAGTGAAAGTACACTGCTCAATTTTGGCAGAAGATGCCATCAAAGCAGCAGTCAGTGATTACAAAAAGAAACACGAAGCTTAATACGTAAAGGGTTGTTGTATCTATGGCCATAACGATGACAGAAGCGGCCGCATCACGCGTTCGCTCTTTTCTTGAAAGCCGAGGCAAAGGCCTTGGGCTGCGCCTAGGTGTTCGCACTTCTGGCTGTTCTGGTATGGCTTACGTACTAGAGTTTGTTGACGAGCTTGAAGAAGAAGACCACGTCTTTGAAGAGAAAGGTGTGAAAGTGATTGTCGACAGCAAAAGCATGCTGTACCTCGACGGCACTGAGCTGGACTTTGCAAAAGAAGGGTTGAATGAAGGCTTTCAGTTCAACAACCCTAACGTCAGCAGTGAGTGTGGTTGCGGCGAAAGCTTTAACGTTTAACACGTGAGTTGAAATGAATCATTTCGAACTATTCGGGCTATCATCTCAGTTTGAGCTGGATGGTAGCTCTCTTTCTTCACAGTTTCGCGAACTTCAGCGACGCTTTCATCCAGACAAATTTGCCACAGCATCAGAACAAGAGCGCCTGCTCGCCGTTCAAAAAGCGGCTCAAATCAACGATGCTTACCAAACCCTCAGTGATCCAGTAAGACGTGCAGAATATCTGCTTGCGCTGAATGGATTGGAATTGCGTGACGAAACCCAAACCATGCAAGACCCTGAGTTTTTGATGCAGCAAATGGAAATGCGTGAAGAGCTAGAAGATATTGCAGACAGCAATGAGCCAGATGTATTGTTGTTTGACTTCGAAGAGAAGACGGTGGCGATTCACCAATCACTATTGATTGAATTGAAGGACGCCTTGAACGGTGCGCATTGGGAAACCGCTGCGGTACTGGTTCGCAAGCTCAAATTTCTCGTCAAACTCAAACAAGAAATCGAACGAATCGAAGATCGGCTGCTCGGTTAACAATACGCGGCGGCGGGTCCGGCTACAGGAACCAACATGGCACTGTTACAAATTGCAGAACCGGGTCAAAGTGCTGCGCCGCATGAGCACAAGCTTGCGGTGGGTATTGACCTAGGCACCACCAACACGCTTGTCGCTTCAGTACGCAGTGGCACAGCAACAACGCTAAACGACATCCAAGGTCGCGCACTGATCCCTTCAGTGGTTCACTACGGTGAAGACGTGACGCTCGTGGGCTATGACGCACAAGCACAATCCGAAACAGATAGCGCAAATACCATTGTGTCAGTAAAACGCATGATGGGTCGTTCGCTGGCGGATGTTCAATCTCGCTATCCGCACCTTCCTTATGCACTGACTGCGTCTGAAAACGGCTTGCCGTTGATCAACACACGCTCGGGCAATAAGAACCCTATCGAAGTGTCTGCGGATATTCTTCGCACAGTCAATGAGCGTGCTGAAGCCTCTTTAGGCGGTGAGCTAGAAGGCGTTGTTATCACCGTACCTGCTTATTTTGATGACGCACAGCGTGCAGGCACAAAAGATGCAGCGAAACTGGCGGGTTTAAACGTTCTTCGACTGCTGAATGAGCCAACCGCCGCGGCTATTGCTTATGGTTTGGATTCAGGTCAAGAAGGCGTCATTGCGGTTTATGACCTTGGTGGCGGCACATTCGATATCTCTATCTTGCGTTTGTCTAAAGGCGTGTTTGAAGTACTCGCAACCGGCGGCGATTCCGCGCTGGGTGGTGATGATTTTGACCACCTGATCGCTGATTGGATCGCGGAGCAAGCAGGCTTTGCTTCTTTATCAGGCGATGATCACCGTCGATTGCTGAATGCAGCAACCGCAGCCAAAGTCGCTCTGAGCGATGCTGATACCACAGAAATCTCAGTGCTTGATTGGCAAGGTGCACTCACTCGCACTCAGTTTGATGAACTGATCGGTGCGCTTGTGAAGAAAACGCTGCTTTCTTGCCGCCGTGCGCTCAAAGATGCGCAAGTCACCACGGACGACGTGCTTGAAGTGGTCATGGTGGGGGGCTCTACCCGCGTGCCATTGGTACGTGAAAAAGTGGGTGAGTTCTTTGGCCGCACGCCATTGACCACGATTGACCCAGACAAAGTTGTGGCGATTGGTGCCGCAACCCAAGCGGATATCCTCGTGGGCAATAAGCCAGATGGCGAAATGCTCCTGTTGGATGTCATTCCGTTGTCTTTGGGTATTGAGACCATGGGTGGTTTGGTGGAAAAAATCATTCCACGCAACACCACCATCCCCGTTGCTCGCGCGCAAGAATTTACCACCTTCAAAGATGGTCAAACGGGCATGAAAGTGCACATCGTTCAAGGTGAGCGTGAGATGGTTGACGATTGCCGTTCTCTGGCGAACTTCACGTTGAAAGGCATACCACCAATGTCTGCCGGTGCTGCGCATATTCGCGTGACCTATCAGGTTGATGCGGACGGTTTACTGTCAGTGACGGCGATGGAAAAGAGCACGGAAGTGCAATCATCGATTCAAGTTAAGCCTTCTTACGGGTTGAGTGACGATGAAATTGCCAACATGATCCGCTCTTCCTTTACCCACGCACAAGAAGATAAAGACGCACGCTACCTTGCTGAGCAGCGCGTTGAAGCTGACCGTGTGATTGAAGGCTTGCTGGTTGCATTGGATGCCAATGGCGACGAGTTATTGTCAGAAGACGAAAAGAAAGCCCTGATTTCTGCCATTGAAGCCTTAATTGTGCTGCGTAATGGCGAGGATGCTTCAGCCATTGAGCAGGGCATCAAAGATACAGATAAAGCGAGCCAAGAGTTTGCTTCACGCCGCATGGATAAATCCATCCGTGAAGCCTTGGCTGGCCATTCCATTGACGAGGTTTAAACATGCCAAAGATTGTTGTTCTGCCACACCAAGACCTTTGCCCTGAAGGGGCAGTTCTGGACGCAGAAACTGGAGAAACCGTACTCGACGTTGCACTTCGCAACGGCATTGCAATTGAACATGCGTGTGAAAAATCTTGTGCGTGTACAACTTGTCACGTGGTTATTCGTGAAGGATTCGACTCACTCGACGAAAGTGACGAATTAGAAGACGACATGCTGGATAAAGCATGGGGCCTTGAGCCAGAATCACGTTTAGGTTGCCAAGCGAAAGTGGCGGACAAAGACTTGGTTGTCGAAGTGCCGCGTTATACCTTGAACCACGCAGCAGAAAACCATTAAGCATCGCTCGGCATTGCCGAACGAGTGAGTGATTGTAGGGAGTTGAGACAATGAGCCTGAAATGGACTGATTCACGCGACATCGCGATTGAACTGGTGGAAAAGTTTCCTGACACAGACCCTAAAACCGTGAGATTTACAGATCTTCATGCATGGGTGATGGCGTTAGAAGATTTCTCTGATGATCCGAATCACTCAAACGAAAAAATCCTCGAGGCGATCATCCTGTGTTGGATGGACGAAATGGATTAATCGTTGGCTAAAATGCTTGTTTGATTGATTTTTTACAGGCACATTAGTTTTATCCAAGCGGGCTTATGGCCCGCTTTGTTTTTCTCATCAATACGTCATTTTTGATGTTCATAATGATACACATACTGCAAAGGGTATGTGCTTGCTATCAAGCTTTCCCTTCGTAGATAACAAACGTCAGCCTTCAGAATTAAAAACCTTACTATTGTTTCAGTAAGGGCTAGGAACAAGGAGTTCAACATGACCGACAAGATGCAAATCGCACTGACCAATGAACCGGCCGCCGATGTGTGGGGTGGTGCGAACGCCGTTATCTCTTTTGACCAACAGGGTGCGACAGTGCACGCGAAGGGTGACGCTGTTCTTGATAGCGTGCAACAAGCCGCGAGAAAGCTGGATACACAAGGCATTCGCAAAGTGGCGTTAAAAGGCGATAACTGGGACGTTGAATCTGCATGGGCATTTTATCAAGGTTTACGTGGCCCAAAAGCGGGTTATGAGTTTGTTGCGCCAACGCTGGATGACAAACAACAGAAAGAGTTGAATAACCGCATTGTGGCGACTGACTGGGTGCGCCAAATAATTAACGAAACGGCGGAAGAAGTGGGCCCTCAACAGCTTGCTGTTCGTGCGGGAGAGTTCATTAAGTCACAAGCGCCAAACCCAGAAAACGTAAAATACAAAATTGTGTCAGGCGCCGATCTGCTCGAGCAAGGCTGGGTGGGCATTCACACCGTAGGCCGCGGCTCTGCGCGTAAACCCGCGATGCTGCAGTTGGACTACAACCCGACGGGCGATGCGGACGCCGAAGTCTTCGCGTGCATCATTGGTAAAGGCATTACATTTGACTCAGGTGGTTACAGCATCAAGCAATCGAGCTACATGGATTCCATGAAAGCCGATATGGGCGGTGCAGCCATGGCGACAGGTGGTTTAGGGCTTGCAATCGCACAAGGGCTAAACAAACGCGTTAAGTTGATTCTTTGCTGTGCTGAAAACATGATTTCCAGCAACGCTTACAAACTTGGCGACATTATTACCTACAAAAATGGTGTCACCGTTGAAGTGTTGAATTCGGATGCCGAAGGGCGTCTTGTGCTTGCTGATGGCCTTCTTTACGCGAACAAATACAACCCGGCGTTAACCATCGACTGCGCAACGTTAACCGGTTCAGCCAAGATGGCACTCGGTAACGATTACCACGCACTGTTCTCGTTTGATCAGCACCTCGCTCAGCGCTGCCTTGCAGCGGCAGAGGCGGAAAACGAAGGCATGTGGCAATTGCCGCTTGCTGAGTTCCACCGAAACATGCTGCCTTCAAGCTTTGCTGATTTGGCGAACGTAAGTGGCGGACAGTATTCACCGGGTGCGAGCACTGCCGCTGCGTTTTTGTCTTACTTTGTTGATGACTACGAAAACGGTTGGATTCACCTTGATTGCTCGGGCACTTACCGTAAGGGTGCGAGTGATAAATGGTCGGTCGGCGCAACCGGTATGGGCGTAAAAACCTTGTCGCGCATATTGGTCGACGAATCGGCACGATAACTGATATTTTTATCGGTAAAAACGTAAAACAACCCGTAAATTAACAACTCACCCTATGAATTAACAACAGAGTTAACGGTTCCGCGATATCAGGGTGGGGTATGGCGGAATGCTCTGGTAGGCTGTCCTTAAGATAACAAGCTGATAACGCCCGAAGAAAGCGTCATCAGACGAATAAAAAAGGAATACAAAATGACTATTGAGCGCACTTTTTCGATCGTGAAGCCTGACGCCGTTGAACGTAATTTGATTGGCGCAATTTACCAACGAATTGAAGCAGCAGGATTACGTGTTGTTGCTGCAAAAATGCTGCACCTTTCTGAAGAGAAAGCGAAAGGGTTTTATGCTGAGCATGAGGGAAAACCTTTTTATAACGATCTCGTCGAATTCATGACGTCTGGCCCTGTGATGGTACAAGCATTGGAAGGTGAAAACGCCATCAGCCGTTACCGCGAATTAATGGGCAAAACGAATCCAGAAGAAGCAGCCTGCGGCACGTTGCGCGCAGACTTTGCCGTAAGCATGCGTCTTAATTCTGTGCATGGTTCAGACAGTCCTGCATCTGCAGAGCGCGAAATCGCGTACTTCTTCGCGAATGATGAGATTTGTCCTCGTAAGGACTGATTTTTTAGCGGATACCATTTACGTAACAGAAAGGGAGCGAAAGCTCCCTTTTTTATTTTGCGCGCTTCTCGTCATATACCTAAACGGCCTGAAGATGTTCGCATTGATGGTCTTTTTTCGGGCGAGTCGAATCCTGCATCGTCAGATTATTTGGGTATACACTAAGCTAATGCACAGTTTGAATGCGCAAAATAGCGTCGCAAGCTAGGAATGATGTGCGTTGGCCAAGCTTGTGTCTTCTTTGCTGTGTTTGTTGCGGCGAGTGGGGTCACAAGTAAGAGGTGGAATCTGGATCACAAAGACTGTACAATTTCGCGCCTTGATTTCAGGGCTTGCAGTCAAGTGTGGGTGCAGCGTTGCTGTAAAATTAAACGCAACATATTCCCGTTTCTATTACGTTTCACGAGGCAATCTGATGACGACGGAAAAAATTAATCTGCTTGATTTCGATCGGCAATCACTACGAGCGTTTTTCGCTGATGAATTAGGCGAGAAGGCGTTTCGTGCTGATCAGATCATGAAGTGGATTTACCATTTTGGTTGTGATGACTTCGATCAGATGAACAACATCAACAAAAAGCTTCGTGAAAAACTGAAGGCGAAATGCGAAATTCGCGCGCCAGAAGTGTCGCTTGCAAAACACTCAAGTGACGGCACCATTAAATGGGCCATGCGTGTCGGCAACCAAGACGTAGAAACGGTTTACATCCCAGATGAAGACCGCGCGACGCTGTGTGTTTCTTCGCAAGTGGGCTGTGCGCTTGATTGTAAATTCTGTTCGACAGCGCAACAGGGTTTCAACCGCAACCTGAAAGTGTCTGAAATCATCGGTCAGGTTTGGCGTGCGGCGAAAGAAATCGGTATCGAGAAAGAAACGGGTCGTCGTCCGATCACCAACGTGGTGATGATGGGCATGGGCGAACCCCTGCTTAACATGAAAAACTTGATCCCATCATTGAACTTGATGCTGGATGATTTGGCGTATGGCTTGTCAAAGCGCCGTGTGACAGTGTCAACCTCGGGTGTTGTGTCGGGTCTTGACCAAATGACTGACAAAATCGATGTGGCATTGGCAATCTCGCTTCACGCGCCAAATGATGAGCTTCGCAGCCAAATCATGCCAATCAACGATCGCTTTAACATCGAGACGTTTTTGGACTCAGTGCGTCGCTATATCGCCTCTTCAAATGCGAACCGTGGACGTGTGACAGTGGAGTATGTGCTCCTTGATCACGTCAATGATGATATGGACCATGCGCGCCAACTCGCAGAGCTGTTAAAAGACACGCCTGCGAAGATAAACCTGATTCCTTTTAACCCCTATCCTGGGTCACCATACAAGAAACCGAGTAATTCACGCATCGATAGGTTCATGAAAACATTGATGCAATACGATTACACGGTCACGGTACGTAAAACGCGTGGTGATGATATTGACGCTGCTTGTGGTCAGTTAGTCGGCGATGTGATTGACCGTACTAAACGTACTCAAAGCAGACTGAATGTTGAGGAGCAGATTCCCGTCAAATCAGTCTGATAACCGATTGATAGGATGGGAATATGGCAAGGACGCTTTGTAGTCTGTTACTGATGGGATTATTAGCAGGTTGTGTCACAGTAACAGAAGAGCAAAACAACGCGAAGTTTGATACCATCCAAGTTGCTGAATCCCGAATAGCGCTTGGGCTAGCCTATCTTGAGGCTGGCCAATGGGAAAGGGCGCGACAAAATCTTGAAACGGCTGTGCAGTATGCACCGACCTATTATCGCGCACTGATCAGCTTCGCTCACTATCTTCAGGAAGTGGGCGAATACGACCAAGCGGAAGAACAATTTAAGAAAGCGCTTCGTGCCTCACCGCGAAACGGTGATGTGAGAAACAACTATGGCGTTTTCTTGTGCCGTCAGGAACGTTATGACGAAGCACAAGCAGCCTTTGCCAAAGCAATAGAGCAGCCGTACTATTACAAAATGTCAGGCAGTTACGAGAATGCCGCTATTTGTGCCTTAAAGTCTGGCGACGCGGTCTTAGCAAAGGAATGGTTTGAAAAAGCCATTGCTCATGAACCAAATCGTCCATTGTCGACCCTACAACTTGCAAAGTTAGAAGTGGAAGATGATGAGCTGAATGAAGCCAGATTACGCTTGTTCCATTTCCATAAGCGATATGGATACCGCTCCAACAGTTTGCTCACGATGATTTCATTGGAAGCAAAAGCGGATCGCCCTCACGAAGTGGAGCGTTATGCGAATGTATTGGCTAAACAATTCCCTAAATCGAAAGAATATAGACTGTACTTAGCGAATGAATACTGAAAAAAACGAAGAGCAGCTGTTAGACATCGAAGCGACACATCCAGGTACCGCGCTAAAGCAAGCAAGAGAAGCGCAAGGGTTGACCGAACAGGATGTGGCGGATCGATTGCGACTTCGTGTTTCCGTTATTCGTGAATTAGAAGCGGATTGTTGCGATCAAAAACAGATCGCGACATTTACCCGTGGGTATATTCGTTCCTACGCCAAGCTTGTTGGGCTCGATGCTGACAAGCTACTGTGCGATTTTCAGCCTAAGAAAGAACATGAAGACTCTGCACAACAAATGCAGAGTTTTTCGCGTAAAACGCGTCTGGAAAAACACGACAGCCGAGTGATGGGGTTAACCTGGGTTATCCTTGCTGCGGTAATCGGTTTGACGGCATTTTGGTGGTGGCAAAACCAACAAAACGATCCGTTGCTTTCGCTTCCAGAGAGCGCGAACATTTTTGCGCAGCAAGAGAATGAAACCAGCGATGACGCATCAGCATCCCTTGAAGTGGTTACTGATGTAATCGAGCCTGCATCAACGGATGCTCAACGCGATATCGCTGCCTCCGTTGTTGATGGTGATGCGGCCACCAGTGAAGACACGACGCCTGATACCAATGAGACGGCAGAGAGTGTTTCTACTGACATTGTGTTGTCTAAATCAGAGCCAACTCAAGTGGCCAGCAGTGCCGAGCGCACTGAAACTGCTGCTCCTGCGACGACAGCCCCTGTGACAACAGCAACGGTAACCGCACCTTCAACAGCACAGACAGAAACACCAAGCTCACCGCTTGCGCCATTAACCATGCGCTTTAGCGCAGACTGCTGGGTGGATGTGCGTGATGCCAATGGCAAGCGCTTGGTTGCGGGCATTAAAACTGCCGGCGAAAGCTTGTCATTGTCTGGTAAAGCACCGTTTAAAATTGTGCTAGGTGCACCTAGCGCTGTAGACCTTGCCTACGATGGCAAAAAAGTTGATCTCAGTGGTTACCCTTCAGGTCGGGTAGCCCGTTTGAGCCTTCCGAAGTAATTCAGAGTACACCTAATGCATACCGAATCTCCTATTAAACGTCGTCAATCCACGCGTATCTATGTGGGTGACGTGCCAATCGGCGACGGCGCACCAATAGCAGTCCAGTCAATGACAAACACCCGCACAACCGACGTCGACGCGACGGTTGCGCAAATTAAAGCGCTGGAAAAAGTCGGTGCTGATATTGTTCGTGTCTCTGTGCCTACCATGGAAGCCGCAGAAGCGTTTAAGTTGATTCGTCAACAAACGTCGATTGCGTTGGTTGCTGATATTCACTTCGACTACCGTATCGCGCTTAAAGTGGCAGAGTACGGTGTGGATTGTTTACGCATCAACCCTGGCAACATTGGTAATGAACAGCGTATTCGTTCAGTCGTGGATGCTGCGCGTGACAAAAACATTCCCATTCGAATTGGGGTTAATGGCGGCTCGCTTGAGCGCGATTTACAAGAAAAATACGGCGAGCCAACGCCGGAAGCGCTTGTGGAATCAGCCATGCGCCATGTTGATATCCTTGATCGCTTGAACTTTGATCAATTCAAAGTCAGTGTGAAAGCGTCCGATGTGTTCTTGGCGGTTGAATCATACCGTCAGCTTGCAAAGCGCATTGATCAACCGCTTCACCTTGGCATTACTGAAGCGGGCGGTGCGCGTGCGGGCTCCGTGAAATCAGCTGTTGGCCTTGGTATGCTGCTCAGCGAAGGTATTGGTGATACTCTTCGTATCTCATTGGCGGCAGACCCTGTTGAAGAAATCAAAGTTGGCTTCGACATTCTCAAGTCATTACGCATTCGTTCACGTGGTGTGAACTTCATTGCGTGCCCAACATGCTCCCGCCAGGAGTTTGATGTAATCGGCACAGTGAATGCGTTGGAACAACGTCTGGAAGACGTGGTGATTCCTATGGATGTTTCGATTATCGGTTGTGTGGTCAATGGCCCGGGCGAAGCGGAAGTGTCACACATTGGTGTTGCGGGCAGTAATAAACGCAGTGCGTATTACGACGATGGCAAGCGCCAAAAAGAACGTTTTGATAACGACAACCTGATCGATCAGCTGGAAGCGAAGATCCGGGCAAAGGCGTCAATGCTTGATGAAAACAATCGCATTGATGTAAATACAGAGAAGTAAGCAATCTGCAGACTTCACGCGAAATATAAGATCGGTTACGAGAGTTAAAGTGGCAAAATCAATTCAAGCGATTCGAGGCATGAACGACTGCCTCCCTACACAGTCTCCACTTTGGCAAAAAGTTGAAGGCACTGTAAAAGACGTGATCAGCGCATACGGCTACAGCGAAGTGCGCATGCCGATCGTTGAAATGACGAATCTATTCTGTCGCGCAATCGGTGAAGTGACCGACGTGGTAGAAAAAGAAATGTACACCTTTGAAGACCGCAATGGCGATAGCCTGAGTCTTCGTCCTGAAGGGACGGCGGGGTGTGTGCGTGCAGGCATCGAAAATGGTCTGCTGTACAACCAAGAGCAACGTCTGTGGTACATGGGTCCTATGTTCCGCCACGAACGTCCTCAAAAAGGCCGTTACCGTCAATTCCACCAGTTTGGTGTTGAAGTCTTTGGTCTGAATGGCCCAGACGTTGACGCAGAACTTATCATGATGACAGCACGTCTATGGCGTCAGCTGGGTATCAATGAACATGTTCGTCTTGAGCTTAACTCTATCGGTTCGCTTGAAGCGCGCGCAAATTACCGCGAAGCTTTGGTTAACTTCTTGATGCAGCATGAGTCTGTGCTTGATGAAGATTGCAAACGCCGTATGCACACCAACCCGCTGCGCGTTCTGGACACCAAAGTACCCGAAATCCAAGCGGTACTGACTGACGCACCTAAGCTGTCAGCGTACTTGGATGAAGAGTCAGCGCAACATTTTGCAGGTTTGTGTGAACTGTTGGACGCCGCAGGCATCCAATACACGGTTAACGAGAAATTGGTACGTGGTCTTGATTACTACAACCGTACTGTTTTTGAGTGGATCACTGAAAGCCTAGGTTCTCAAGGCACTGTCTGTGGCGGTGGTCGCTACGATGGCCTTGTTGAGCAATTGGGTGGCAAAGCAACGCCTGCGGTTGGCTTTGCAATGGGTGTTGAGCGTTTGGTTCTATTGATGGAAACACTCGAGCTTAACGAAACACGCCCAGCGGTTGATGTTTACATGGTAACGTCCGGCGAAGGCACTCTGGCAGCGGGCATGAAACTGGCTGAAATGCTGCGTGAAACCGTACCAGGTCTGCGTGTGATGACCCACTTCGGTGGTGGTAACTTTAAGAAACAATTTAAGCGTGCGGATAAAGTCGGCGCGTCTGTTGCTCTCGTATTGGGTGAAGATGAAGTTGCGCAAAACATGGTGACTTACAAAGACCTTAAAGGCGGCGAGCAGCTAACCATTTCTCAGGATGATGTAGCCGAAAAATTGGCTCAATTGGTTTAAGAGAGGACAAAACGTGGACGTCTACACCACAGAAGAACAACAAGTCGAAGCGATTAAACAGTGGTGGCGGGATAACGGTAAAGCCGTTGTCCTCGGCGCAGTGATTGGTTTGGGGGGCCTATACGGATGGCGCTATTTCCAAGCTGAACAAGAAACGAGCCGCGAGCAAGCATCTGAGGCTTACACACAAGTCGTCAATGCATTGGCTGCGGGTGATGAAAAAGCAGAAGAACAAGCTGCAGCTTTCATCAGTGAGCGTCAAGGCGAAGCGTATGCCTCTCTCTTGTCTCTACAATTGGCAAAATCGCTGGTTGAATCCAATGACTTGGTGAAAGCCGCGGAACAGCTTCGTATGGTTCAATCTTCAAAAGATGAAACCCTCAGTGCGATTGCTTCTGTGCGTCTTGCGCGTGTTGAAGCGGAACTGAAAAACTACGATGTAGCGCTGAAAGAACTGGACAAAGTGTCAGCACAAAGCTGGACTGCTCAAGTTGAAGAGCTACGTGGTGACATCGAACTTCGTCAGGGAGACACAGCCGCAGCACGTTCTGCGTATGCAGCATCTATCGCCGCAGCTACAAACCCTGTTGTTCAGATGAAGCTAGACAATCTGCCGCAATAAGGTCTGACAATGATGCGCAAGGGATGGAAACATGTTGGTGCAGTCGCCCTTTTAGGCGCACTACTTGCTGGCTGTGCGAGTGAAGAAGATTCGATCCAAATGGCACCATTGCCAGTGGTTCAAAGCGAATTTACTCCGGTACAACTGTGGTCTTCTCAAGTGGGTGAGGGTGTTGGACGCTATTTCAGCAATCTCGCACCAGCAGTGGCTTACGATAAAGTGTATGCTGCTGACCGCGACGGTATCGTCTCGGCCATGGATCTTGAAAGCGGTAGCACGGTTTGGAGTGTGAACCTTGGTGAAGAAGCGTCAGCGCTTCTTTCTGGTGGCATTACGGCTTCATACAGCAAGTTGTACATTGGTACTGAAACCGGCGAGCTTATCGCGCTGGATGCAGAAACCGGTGCGCTCGTGTGGCGCACGCAAGTCGGTGGCGAAATTTTGTCTAAGCCGCTTGCTGATGAAGGGCTGATCGTGGTGAATTCTAGCCGCGGTGAAATTTCAGCTTACGAAGCAGAAACCGGTGAACAACGCTGGAGCTTGTCCAGTGAGGTGCCAAACTTGACGCTTCGTGGTGACAGTTCGCCTGTCTCGATTTCAGGTGGTGTGTTTTGGGGCATGGCAAATGGTCGTCTAGGTGCTGCATTAATTGAGAATGGCAACATCATCTGGCAACAAACCATTGCAAGCCCGAAAGGCGCGACGGAAATTGACCGTCTGGTTGATGTTGATTCAACGCCAGTAGTGGCGGGTTCACTGCTTTATGCGGTGGGTTACAACGGTTCGCTGGTGGCGATCGACTTACGTTCAGGTCGCCCAGCGTGGAAACGTACGTACAGCTCGTCAACAGACATCATGGTTGCTGGGAGCTACTTGTTCCTGATCACCGATAAAGATCATGTTGTTGCTGTGGATGCACGAAGTGGCACAGAGCTTTGGACGAACAACGAGCTAGAGTATCGTCAGCTCACCGCGCCTGTAGCTATTTCTGGCTATGTGGTTGTCGGTGATGCCGAAGGCTATCTACACTGGATTGATCCAACGTCTGGTGAGTTTGTCGCTCAACAACAGCTTGATGATAGCGGCATTGCGGTTGCGCCAATGAATGTGGACGATGGGTATATCGTTGTTACACGCGATGGCAGCATCAGCAAGAAGCAAACGCCATAGTTAAAACGTAACGTCCAATTCAATGCAAGGCATTGAGTATTGGGCGTTTATAAAATATTCGGCTCCTGACTTTTTAAAGTCAGGAGCCGCTGTTATTCATAACCAAGAAATTCTAGAGGTCAGTATGATTCCTGTAGTAGCCCTTGTTGGGCGTCCGAATGTTGGGAAGTCGACACTCTTTAACCGGCTAACACGTACGCGCGATGCGCTTGTTGCCGATTTTCCGGGATTGACCAGGGATCGTAAATACGGAAAAGCCATGCTGGGCGAGCACGAGTTTATCGTGGTTGATACCGGTGGTATTGATGGCACTGAAGAAGGTGTTGAAACCAAAATGGCTGAACAGTCATTGGCTGCGATTGAAGAAGCTGATGTTGTTTTGTTCATGGTGGATGGGCGTGCAGGTCTGACCGTTGCAGACGAAGCGATTGCTCAACACCTACGTTCACGTGAAAAAACCACGTTCCTTGTCGTTAACAAAGTTGATGGCATTGACGCTGATGCGGCAAGTGCAGAGTTCTGGCAGCTGGGCATGGAGCACATGTTCCAAATTGCAGCTGCACATGGTCGTGGTGTTCTGGGTCTTATTGACCGTGCGCTGAAGCCATTTGCAGAGCAGCTTGCTGAAGAAGAACGCGAAGAAGGTCTGGTTGACCTGACTGGCGAGCAAGATATCGATGAAGAAGACAAAGATCTGACGGAAGAAGATGCAGAAACTGCGCTTCAGCGTCTGCAAAATTTGCCGATCAAATTTGGTATCATCGGTCGTCCTAACGTGGGCAAATCAACACTGACTAACCGTATCCTTGGTGAAGATCGTGTTGTTGTTTACGATATGCCAGGCACGACGCGTGACTCTATCTACATTCCGATGGAACGTGATGGTCGCGAATACGTGATTATTGATACTGCGGGTGTTCGCCGTCGTAAGCGTGTTAACGAGAAGGTCGAAAAATTCTCTGTTATCCAAACACTGAAAGCGATTGAAGACTCGAACGTTGTGTTGCTTGTGATTGATGCGCGCGAAAACATCTCAGACCAAGACCTGAGCTTGTTGGGCTTTGCCTTGAACGCGGGCCGTTCAATCGTGATTGCAGTGAACAAGTGGGATGGTTTGGATAAAGACGTGAAAGACCGCGTTAAGTCTGAGCTGGACCGCCGCTTAGGTTTCGTCGACTTTGCGCGTATCCACTTTATCTCAGCATTGCACGGTACGGGTGTTGGTCACTTGTTTGAGTCGATTCAAGAAGCGTATGAGTCCGCGACTAAGCGTATTTCAACAGCAATGCTGACACGCATCATGAACATGGCGCAAGACGATCACCAGCCACCAATGATTCGCGGTCGTCGTGTGAAATTGAAATATGCACACGCAGGCGGTTACAACCCACCGATCTTCGTGATTCACGGAAACCAAGTGAAAGAGCTGCCTGATTCTTACAAGCGCTATTTGATGAACTACTTCCGTAAATCGCTAAAAATCATGGGTACGCCAATTCGTATTCAATTCCAAAGCAGCGAGAACCCGTTTGAAGGGAAAGGTGAAAAACTCACTATCTCTCAATCGCGTCAACGTAAACGCCTGATGGATATGGTTAAAAACCGCAATAAGAAATAATCATCCTGAATGATATCGAAAAACCGGCCCTGTGAGGCCGGTTTTTTTATGCCTTTTAATCTTCACAGAGCTTTAAAAAAACACCTTTCCGTAATTTTGCCATTTTGGCGTCATGCTTTCAGAGATCCCTCAGAGTAAATGCCAGATCACAGCGATGTTGTTGTTGATCTGTTTCTTTCGTTTCACTAATTAATTGATCTTAGTCACATAAAAAGTGTGATTCAGTTAAAAATATCGTTCTAAGTGGCATGGATGAATTAATGTACGCTCGATAAATAGCCTTGTATTTACAAAAGTCTAAAAATAGTCATCCTGATAACATATGTCGATATTTTATATTGTCTAAAATCCAAATGCAGAACATGTAACTTATGCTTTCGGGAGTTGTATTGATAAATATTCTTTTGAGGGGTGATCGCTGATCAGATCCCGTTAACGCGGAGATCTGACGATCTTCGTTGGATCCAGCAAGACGCTGTTCTCTTCCGTTCACTATTAAAGATAGAATAGAAAAGCAGACTGCGTGCTGTATAAGTGGATGAAAGTACAGTGAGAGAAAGTGATTGATGGGGAGTGCTATGGAAAATTTATGTCCTGACTGTGGACAAGCATTGATGTGGGAAAGCGGCGTATATGTCTGTAATCCTTGCGATAACACCTTTATCAAACAGGGATACTGTAAAATGTGCAGTGCTCAGCTAGAGAGATTACAGGCCTGTGGCTCAACCAGCTACTTTTGCCATCAGTGCAATGAGTTAAAATCTCGCTCAACGGCAAACATTGTCTTTGAAGCAAAAAAAACGGTGTCTTAAAGACACCGTTTTTCTACCTGCAAGATCCCATTAGAGGATCGTCGATTGCACTTCACCGTCTGCGAGCGTTGTTGTAATCACATCACCTTTTGATGTGTCAGCGACAGATTTCAGCACGTTTCCTTTGTTGTTACGCGTGATCGAATAGCCTCGCGCTAGGGTGGCAAGGGGGCTAACGGCATCCAGTGTTTCCATTTGCAAAGCCAGCGCGTGACCTTGCTGGCTCATCAATTGCTTCATGCCATCAATCAAACGCTGCTCTGTGTAACGCAGTTGAATGCTGAGTTGCGGTATGTGATTAGCAGGCGAGTAGCGTTCTAAGCGTTGTGCCGATCGATCAAGACGTTGTGCCTCTGTTTGAAGCTTTTGGCGCATGGATTGGTACAAACGGCGCTCAAGCTCATCAAACTGCTGTGCTTGCTGTTGGAGTCTCGCTTGGGGGTGTTGCATTGCCAAGCGATGTTGAAGCCTTGTGAGGGCCGTTTTGCTTCGTGCTAGGTGGGTCGAGATGCTGTGCGCAAGCCTATCTTCACGCTGCGAGTATTGTTGAGCACGCAATGATGTATCTCGACTGACGAGTTCTGCGGCCGCGGAAGGTGTCGGTGCGCGAACATCAGCGACAAAGTCGGCAATGGTGACATCCACTTCATGGCCGACCGCACTCACAATAGGAATGGTGCTGGCAGCAATGGTGCGTGCGACGATTTCTTCGTTAAAACACCATAAATCTTCGAGTGAACCGCCACCGCGCCCAACGATCAGCACATCACATTCATCGCGACTGTTTGCGCGGCCGATGGCTTGTGCAATTTGAATCGCGGCATCTTTGCCTTGCACTTGTGTCGGATAAATAACGACAGGAAGGCTCGGATCGCGGCGTTTCAAAACATGCAGAATGTCGTGCAGTGCTGCCCCCGTTTTTGAGGTAATGATACCAACACGGCGCGGTTGTTCTGGCAGTGGGCGTTTTAAATCTGCCGCGAACAAACCTTCTGCGGCGAGATTCATTTTGAGTTTGTCGAACTGTTGCTGCAATAAACCGTCGCCTTCGGGTTGCATGCTTTCTACAATGATTTGGTAGTCACCCCGTGGCTCATATAATGAGAGGCGCGCTCTTACGAGCACTTGATTGCCGTTGGCTGGTTTGAAGGTGACGCGACGGTTGTTCCCTTTAAACATGGCGCACTTCACCTGTGCGCGACTGTCTTTTAGGGTGAAATACCAATGCCCAGATACAGGAACGGTGAGGTTAGAAATCTCGCCAACCAACCACACAATACCCATTTCGTTTTCAAGCAAGAGCCTGACTTCGGCGTTAAGTCGGGAGACGGTGTAGATATTATTGTGGGCAGAATGCATTGATATTTACGCCTTGATAATCAGCGGGATGAGTCCATGGTACTGAGCCAAAAATTGAAAGCCAAACGTTTTCGTGAAAATCTATAGCCAAACGTTTGCGTCATCAGTATAATGCGGCGGCAATATTTAGACCCCCCGTATTTAATTTTGGCGTGAGATATTGCAATGTTACGAATAGCTAAAGAAGCCCTAACTTTCGATGATGTATTGCTGGTTCCAGCACATTCCACAGTTCTTCCAAACACTGCCGACTTACGTACTCAACTGACGAAAACTATTTCGTTGAACATCCCAATGATTTCTGCGTCTATGGACACAGTGACTGAAGCGCGTTTGGCTATCGCACTGGCGCAGGAAGGCGGCATTGGCTTCATTCATAAAAATATGTCAATTGAACAGCAAGCCGAGATGGTTCACCAAGTGAAGATCTATGAAGCTGGCGTTGTTACCCACCCAGTCACTGTTCATCCAGATGCGACAATCGCAGATGTTGTTGAACTCACCAGAAAGCATGGTTTTGCAGGTTTCCCTGTCGTCACCGAGAGTAATGAGCTTGTGGGTATCATTACTGGTCGTGATGTTCGCTTTGTGATTGACCTATCCAAGAAAGTCTCTGCTGTTATGACGCCAAAAGAGCGTCTGGCAAGTGTAAAAGAAGGCGCATGTCGCGAAGAAGTGCAAGAAAAAATGCACCAGGCGCGCGTTGAGAAAGTACTGGTTGTGAACGATGATTTCCAACTGACAGGGATGATTACCGCAAAAGATTTCCACAAAGCTGAAACCAAACCACACGCTTGTAAAGATGAGCAAGGTCGTCTGCGTGTTGGCGCGGCCGTGGGTGCAGGCGCTGGCAACGAAGAGCGTGTAAAAGCACTGGTTGAAGCAGGCGTCGATGTTCTACTTATTGACTCTTCACACGGTCACTCTGAAGGTGTACTAAACCGTATTCGCGAAACACGCGAAGCATATCCTGATCTCGACATCATCGGCGGCAACGTCGCAACGGGTGCAGGTGCAAAAGCCCTTATTGAAGCAGGTGTGAGCGCGGTTAAAGTGGGTATTGGCCCTGGCTCTATCTGTACTACACGTATCGTTACGGGTGTTGGTGTTCCTCAAATCACAGCGATTGCTGATGCTGTTGAAGTCGCAAATGGCTACGGCATTCCTGTTATTGCTGATGGTGGCATCCGTTTCTCTGGTGATATCTGTAAAGCCATCGCGGCTGGCGCATCGTGTGTCATGGTTGGCTCAATGTTTGCGGGTACAGAAGAAGCACCAGGTGAAGTGATCCTATACAACGGCCGTTCATACAAATCTTACCGTGGCATGGGCTCATTGGGCGCAATGTCTCAAGGTTCTTCAGACCGCTACTTCCAATCAGACAATGCGGCAGACAAGCTGGTTCCTGAAGGTATCGAAGGTCGCATTGCATATAAAGGCCACCTGAAAGAAATCGTTCACCAGCAAATGGGCGGTCTACGCTCAAGCATGGGTCTGACTGGCTCAGCAACGATTGAAGAGATGCGCACCAAAGCTGAATTTGTTGTTATTTCAGGTGCGGGCATGGCGGAATCTCACGTGCATGACGTACAGATCACCAAAGAAGCACCGAACTACCGTCGCAGCTAATTTCTGGTAAAGAATTCCTTCGACGTAAACGTTTGCTTTTTTTCTTGAAGCACTGATAAGAGGCGAGTAAACTCGCCTCGTTTTCATAACCCACAACCACAGCGTAGGAAAGAAAACCCATATGGTATGGGTCTTCCCAAGCGATCAAGCTTAGCTGGCGGTAACGATAAGACTGCTCAAAATGACTAAAGACATCCATGACCAACGCATTCTAATTTTGGATTTCGGTTCTCAATACACTCAACTCGTCGCACGCCGTGTACGCGAAATCGGTGTTTACTGTGAGCTATGGAGCTGGGATGTAGATGAAGCGGATATTCGTGAGTTCAATCCAGATGGCATTATCCTGTCTGGTGGCCCAGAGAGCGTGACAGAAGCAAACTCTCCACGTGCGCCTCAATATGTATTCGACTCTGGCGTGCCAGTGTTTGGTGTATGTTACGGCATGCAAACCATGGCAGAGCAACTTGGCGGTAAAGTAGCAGGCTCTGACGAACGCGAATTTGGTTATGCAGCAGTACAGGTGACGGGTGATTCAGCACTGTTTGCTGACCTAGAAACTACTCAAGATGTATGGATGAGCCACGGTGACAAAGTGGTTGAGATCCCATCTGACTTCGTGAAAATCGCGCAAACAGACACCTGTCCGTACGCGGCGATGGCAAATGAAGAGAAAAAATACTACGGCGTGCAGTTCCACCCAGAAGTAACGCACACCAAAAATGGTCTGAAGATGCTTGAGAACTTCGTACTGAACGTATGTGGTTGTGAGCGTTTGTGGACTGCTGAGTCAATTATCGAAGATGCCGTTGCGCGTATTAAAGAGCAAGTGGGTGATGACGAAGTTATCCTTGGCTTGTCGGGCGGTGTGGACTCTTCTGTTGTTGCGATGCTGGCGCACCGCGCAATCGGTAACAAACTTACCTGTGTATTTGTTGATAACGGTCTGCTTCGTTTGAATGAAGGCCAACAAGTCATGGAAATGTTTGGTGACCAATTTGGCCTAAACATCATTAAAGTCGATGCCGAAGAGCGCTTCCTTAACGCGCTGGAAGGTATCTCAGATCCAGAAGCTAAGCGTAAGAAAATTGGCCATGTGTTTGTCGATGTTTTCGATGAAGAATCGAAGAAACTGAGCAATGCGAAATGGCTAGCGCAAGGCACTATCTACCCAGACGTGATCGAATCTGCAGCGTCTAAGACGGGTAAAGCGCACGTGATTAAATCTCACCATAACGTTGGCGGTCTGCCAGATGACATGGAAATGGGATTGGTTGAGCCGCTGAAAGAGCTGTTCAAAGATGAAGTGCGTAAGATCGGCCTAGAACTTGGTTTGCCTTACAACATGCTTTACCGTCACCCGTTCCCAGGTCCTGGCCTAGGTGTTCGTGTACTGGGTGAAGTGAAGAAAGAATACTGTGATTTGCTGCGCCGTGCTGACGCTATCTTCATTGAAGAGCTGCACAAAGCAGACCTATACAACAAAGTGTCTCAAGCATTCACTGTCTTCCTGCCTGTTCGCTCTGTGGGCGTAATGGGCGACGGTCGTAAATACGATTGGGTTGTGTCTCTACGTGCTGTTGAAACAATCGATTTCATGACCGCACATTGGGCGCACCTGCCATACGATTTCTTGGGTAAGGTGTCTAACCGCATCATCAACGAAGTCGATGGTATCAGCCGTGTGGTTTACGATATTTCGGGCAAACCACCTGCAACGATTGAGTGGGAATAATTCATTATTTCTGTTTCAATAAAGTATGCGTTAATCGCCTAGCTTTTCTAAACCCCGAACAGGCTTCGGGGTTTTTTTATGCATTAGGTAATGTAAAGGTCAAAAATTAACCATTAGCTGACTGCAGGTTGACATTGAGTTATGCAAACACCTGCTTATTGATAAATCTGCTTATCATCAGTGCAATAGCACGAATTTTTAAACAGAACGATGCTCTGTATGTTCCCGTCTTATTCTTTAGAAAAACGCTGACTAGACACTCTTATATATTAGTTAATGCTTTTTTAGTCCTCCTCCTATGTCGTCTAACTTCATGGTTTCACGTCCATTTTTCTGACCTTGAAACGCTCTCAACCTCTGCCATAGTCGATAGTGCGATGTATGAGCTTCTAGTCTTCTGTGGCCCAGATGTCTATAGGGCTTCTTACTCTCGAAAGAAGTGCTCACATCAATATTCGTATGACTTATTAAAAGGTATCGAAAATGGCAACGATCAATGGAACAGTGAACGATGACACACTCGTAGGCACATCAGACGCGGATGAAATCTATGGTTCTGATGGCAATGATTATATCCGCGGCGAGGGTGGTAACGACTATATCAATGGTGGTTCAGGCAATGACACTTTGCTCGGTTCGGAAGGCGATGACGAAGTGCACGGCGGTACGGGTGACGACACCATTGTCGGAGGCGGCGGTGCGGACTTCCTCTACGGGAATGATGGACAAGACAATATCGAAGGTGGTGAAGGCAATGACACCATCTATGCAGGTTTGGCAGACGACGTTGTTTACGGTCAAGCTGGGAATGATGTTCTTTTTGGCCAAGGTGGCTCTGACCGCTTATTTGGCGGTGATGGCGACGACACCCTAGACGGGGGCCAAGGTGATGACATTCTTTGGGGAGATGCAGGCAACGACACCATGGATGGCAACGTTGGCGACGACATTCTCTGGGGCGGTGACGGCGACGACACCCAAAACGGCGGGAATGGTGCGGATTATCTTTGGGGGCAAAACGGCGCAGATACCCAACATGGGGGCAATGGTGACGACGTGATGCTCGGCGGTGATGGCGATGACCAAATGTACGGTGATGGCGATAACGACATGCTCTTTGGTCAGGCTGGCAGCGACTACATGGACGGTGGCGACGGCGATGACAAACTCGAAGGATTTATTGGTGATGACACGCTGATCGGCGGTGACGGCAATGATGACCTTTGGGCCGGAGATGATGATGACACCATTGATGGCGGCGCGGGGGATGACATTATCTCAGGCGGTTGTGATGATGACACGATCACGGGCGGCGATGGCGATGATGTCATTTACGGCGACGAAATAAACCTCGTCCTTAACAGTGGTTTTGAAAGTTGGGGTGATAACTCTGGCAATGAGTGGACCTTGCTAGAAGATGACCAAGTCCCGGGTTGGTATAGCGTGGATGCCACGAAGATCGAACTGCAGCAAGGATCGTTTGGCGGTACGCCTTACAACCCGCAGCACAACACAGTGCTAGAGCTGGATAGCACAGTCAACACCTCTGTTCGCCAAGATATTGATGTCACCAACGTGACAGCAGACGGCGACCGCACCATGAACTTCTCCTTTGATTATGCCAATCGCTTTGCGGGTAACAACACCACAACCAGTCCATTCAAGGTTGAGGTCTTTGATGGTGATGGCAATGTGTTGTTTAGTCGATCTTTTGATAACCAGTCGACGGTTCGTGCTTACCAAAACTTCGAGGCCAGCTTTGAGATCCCTCAAGGTGTTGAAGACATCACACTGAGCTTTACAGCTACAGGCAAGTCCGACTGTATCGGTGCCTTAATTGATAACGTGGTGCTTGAAGCAACCGATGATTGCCACGGTAATGACGTGATCGATGGTGGCGCGGGTGACGATACCATCTACGGGAATGGCGGCGACGATGTCATTACAGACCAGAGCGGCAACAATACCGTCTTTGGTGGCGATGGCGATGATCACATCACCACAGGTGATGGCACCGATGTGCTGCATGGTGGTAACGGGAATGATGGTTTCTGGGCTGGCGGCGGTAATGACACTATCCATGGTGGTGATGGTAACGATTATGGCGACGGTGGCGCCGGCTGCGATACCTTCTTCGGTGGTGCTGGTGACGATAGTTTCTCTGGCGGCGCTGGCAACGATATTTTGTATGGACAAGCAGGTGACGACACCCTAAATGGCAACGATGGGTGTGACAGTCTGTATGGTGGTCCTGGCAACGATACCTTGAATGGCGGTAATCATAACGACCTGCTTTCTGGCGGCTCGGGTAACGATCAACTGCTGGGTGGTAATGGTTGTGACAAGTTGTACGGCAACTCTGGCAATGACTGGCTGCAAGGTGGTAACCACAATGACATCCTCGCTGGTGGCAGTGGCTGTGACAGCTTCGTGTTTGAAACCAATGATGGTCGAGACACCATTAAAGATTTCAACAAGCACTATGATTCGCTGGTGATTGATAATTCTGTCGCCACGCACATCAGTCAAGTCAACGTGTATTCGTTTGATTGGGGTAAATCAACCCTGATTACGTTTGATTGCGATAACACACAGATCGTTCTCGAAAACTTCAAATGCTGGAATGTCAGTTCGGACATGTTTGATTTTGCGAACGTTTAATCGCTAACCATTAAAGCACTCAAAGCCTCCGCCAATCAGGCGGAGGCTTTTTCATTAGTGGTGATTTTTCGCTCACCAATGTATGCCTTTCTTTCAGTACTCACTTGAACTTGTCTGATCTTTCTGTCCTCTCAAAACCGTGACGCCACTCACTAACAGCCTGCCTAATACTCATTTCTTCATCCTGACGTAAACGCATTATTTCGTTTGTTGCGCGTCAGGTGGTTCATTGTTTCCAGCGTGTAGAAAAGGTGTGTATTTTCTGAACTAATATTCTTCTTTTGTGAGTTAATTGGGCATTTGTGACTACCAAATAAGAATTAAATATGTATTTTATGCTGTTGAATAATTATGACGTGGTTTCACGTCAGAAAAATAATTCGCAGCAAGCGAAGCAAACACACACTTTTAACCATGGAGCTTTACATGAGTAACCATGCTATGGACAACATTCCAGACGCGCCAAAAAGCGCAATGGACAAGTTTCTCAACGGGATTGAGAAAGCAGGGAACAAAATCCCTGATCCGGCATTATTGTTCTTTTATGGACTGTTGATTGTTTGGGGCCTGTCGGCACTTCTTTCTCAGGTTGATTTTGGCCTGATACACCCTGTTACCGGCGCATCCGTAGAAATTAACAACCTCCTTACTGGTACTGCATTGGCGAACTTCCTTGCCAATATGGTCACCACCTTCACTAGCTTCGCGCCTATGGGTATCGTGCTAGTGGCAATGCTGGGTGTGGGTGTGGCAGATGCGTCTGGCTTCATCACCACTGGCTTGAAAAAAATGCTAAACGTCACCCCTAAGAAATTGCTGACACCAGCACTTATCTTAGTGGCAATCGTGTCGCACACAGCGGCAGATGCGGGCTACGTTCTGGTTATTCCATTGGGCGGCATTATCTTCCACGCAGCGGGTCGTCACCCACTGGTGGGTATTGCAGCTGCATTTGCGGGTGTATCAGGCGGTTTCTCTGCGAACTTTATTCCTGCGGGTATCGACCCATTGCTTGCGGGTTTCACTCAGTCAGCAGCACAAGTATTGGATAAAGACTACGTGGTAAACCCACTGGCTAACCTTTACTTCACCGGTTTGTCTTCGTTCCTGATCGTGGGTATCGGCTGGTACGTGACTGAAAAAATCATTGAGCCGCGCCTAAGCAAACTGCCAATCGATGAAGATGCTGAAAAAGCACCGGATTTGGGTAGCTTCACGGATATCGAAAGTAAAGCATTCAACCGCGCAGGCTTTGCGATGCTTGCAGGTATCGCGCTACTTGTGTTTGCTGTGCTTCCTGAATCTTCTGCACTGCGTTCGCCTGAAGGTGAATTGACGGCGTTCACAGCACCGCTGATGAAATCTATCGTGCCACTGATCTTCATCCTGTTTGTTATTCCAGGTGTGGTTTATGGCCGTGTAGCAGGTACATTCAAAACCCAAGGTGACATCATCAAGGCAATGAGCCTGACCATGTCTACCATGG
The DNA here is from genome assembly GCF_004120195.1 of Enterovibrio baiacu. GTDB lineage: Bacteria > Pseudomonadota > Gammaproteobacteria > Enterobacterales > Vibrionaceae > Enterovibrio > Enterovibrio baiacui. Next base: position 28,557 of record NZ_SCHN01000020.1, read on the forward strand.
GTAGCTACCTTGTGATGTCATTCTTCTGTGCGCAGTTCCTTGCTGCATTCAGCCAATCAAACATTGGTACTTTGTTGGCATTGGAAGGCGCTGAGTTGCTTAAAGCACTGAACATGCCGGGTCAATTGACCATCATTGGTATGATTCTGCTAACGGCGAGTGTGAACCTGTTGATCGGTTCTGCATCAGCGAAATGGGCATTGATTGGTCCTATCCTTGTGCCTATGTTGATGGCGTTGGGTATCTCCCCTGAACTGTCTCAAGCGGCTTACCGTGTTGGTGACTCTGTATCTAACATCATTTCTCCTTTGATGGTGTTCTTCCCGCTGGTGGTTGTTTACTGTCAACGTTATGTGAAGAGCACAGGTATCGGTACCCTAGCGTCAATGATGATGCCTTACTCGATCGCGATGCTGATCGGTTGGAGTATCTTCCTACTAGCGTACTGGGCTCTAGGTATCCCATTGGGTATTCAAGCGCCATACACTTACTCTATGTAAGCGTGATGCTTGCGAGTGTGCTTGAACAAAGGCACACCGTAATGAACCGAGAGCCTCGCCGTTGTGCGGGGCTTTTTTTCGCCCGAATGTTCACGTGAGAGTGGTTGCTTGTGAGAGCTTGCACGACAGAAAGTCCTCACGAGGGAGATAAGTGCGCAGAGAGACCAGCAAAAGAGGCTGACATAAAAAAAACCGGCGACCGCCGGCTTTTCAGATTCGGGTAAGCCTGACGCTATTTGAGGTGCTTGGCGTGAAAACGCACGTGATCTTCAATAAAGCTAGAGATGAAGTAATAGCTGTGGTCATAGCCTTCTTGCATACGAAGCTCTAGTGGGTAGCCAACTTCCTCTGCCGCTTGAAGCAGGTTTTCTGGCTTAAGCTGTTCGTGCAAGAACTGATCAGCATCGCCTTGGTCTATCAGCATCGGCAGGTGAGCGTCCGCTTTTTTGATCAATGCGCAACTGTCGTATTCGCCCCATGTGCTTTTGTCTTCACCCAAGTAATTACTTAGGGCCTTCTGTCCCCAAGGTACATTGATGGGGTTTACAATTGGGCTAAACGCAGAAACAGAACGGTAAAGACCACTGTTTTTTAAGGCGATGGATAATGCACCGTGACCACCCATGCTGTGTCCTGAGATCGCTTTAACATCGCTGACGGGGAAGTGATCTTCAATCACTGCTGGTAGCTCTTTCACCACGTAATCATACATGTGGTAAAAGCGATTCCATGGGGCTTCAGTGGCGTTCACATAGAAGCCCGCACCAATGCCAAAGTCGTATGCGCCGTCAGGATCGTCAGGAATATTTTCTCCACGCGGGCTGGTGTCAGGTGCCACAATGGCAATCCCCAACTCAGCAGCAATGCGGTGTGCGCCTGCTTTTTGCATGAAGTTTTCATCAGAGCACGTCAGGCCTGACAGCCAATAAAGCACCGGGACTTTGTTGGTTTCAGAGGCTTGAGGTGGAAGGAAAATAGCGAATCGCATATCACAGTGAACGGTGCGCGATGCGTGGGTATATTGCTTGTGCCAACCGCCAAAGCTGCGGTTGCTACTGATGTTTTCAATACTCATTACGAGCTCCATTCAAACCGCGTTTTGTGTGAGCAAAACGCGGTCAGTGACTGAATTACTTATCGAAATGGATGACGGTACGGATGCTTTCACCTTTGTGCATCAGGTCAAACGCTTCATTAACACCGTCTAAGCCCATGGTGTGTGTGATGAAGTCATCCAGCTTGAACTCACCTGCAAGGTAGCGCTCAACGATTTCAGGCAGTTCTGAACGGCCTTTAACGCCACCGAATGCAGAACCGCGCCATACGCGACCTGTTACCAACTGGAATGGACGGGTTGAGATCTCTTGGCCTGCACCAGCAACACCGATGATCACGGATTCGCCCCAACCTTTGTGACAACACTCAAGCGCTGAGCGCATCACGTTAACGTTGCCGATACACTCGAACGAGTAATCCACGCCGCCGTCGGTCATTTCAACGATCACGTCTTGAATCGGTTTGTCGAACTTGCTTGGGTTGATGCAATCGGTCGCGCCCAACTTGGTTGCCAGCTCAAATTTGCTTTCGTTCAGGTCAATACCAATGATGCGGCTCGCGCCTGCCATTGCTGCGCCGATGATGGCTGACAAGCCAATACCACCAAGGCCGAATACAGCAACCGTGTCGCCTTTTTGTACTTTCGCCGTGTTGAGCACCGCACCCATGCCCGTTGTTACGCCACAACCGAGCAAGCATACTTCTTCTAGAGGTGCTTCTTTGTTGACTTTGGCTAACGAGATTTCTGGCAATACTGTGTACTCAGAGAACGTTGAACAGCCCATGTAGTGGTAAATCGGTTGGCCGTCTTTGTAGAAACGGGTTGTGCCGTCAGGCATTAGGCCTTTACCTTGGGTTTCACGAATTTTCTGGCATAGGTTGGTTTTGCCTGATTTACAGAACTTACACTCGCCACATTCTGGGGTATAAAGTGGAATGACGTGATCACCCACTTGTACGCTAGTGACGCCTTCGCCGATTTGCTCAACGATACCACCGCCTTCATGACCCAAAATAGCAGGGAAAATACCTTCTGGATCGTCACCTGATAGGGTGAAGGCATCGGTATGACAGACACCTGTAGCAATGATACGCACAAGTACCTCGCCAGCTTTGGGTAGCATCACATCAACTTCTTCAATGCTCAGTGGTTTGCCTGCTTCCCATGCGATCGCTGCACGAGATTTGATGAATTGGTCTGTCATGAAAATATCCTCAGAAAAAGTATTGTTGCTCTCTCGACTAACCATAGAAGAGACCAAGAACTTGAATGGGTTCACTTCTGTGACAACGCAGTATTACGCTGTAAAGTTGGTCATAGTTTATTTGTTTCCTGTCACTTGATAATCCATAATTCCTGCAATTTACTTTTACTGGACAGTAACAATGGCAGATTGGCAAGGCGTTTCAGAATTTGTCGCTGTGGCAGAAACGGCAAGCTTTACCAAAGCAGCACAACGATTGGGTACATCAACGGCACATGTCAGTCGTCAAGTGTCTTTACTAGAAGATAGGTTAGATACGCGATTGTTGTTCAGAACAACCCGCCGCGTGTCGCTTACAGATGAAGGGGATACGTATTTTCAACATTGTCGCCTTCTTTTAGACGGATTACGGGAAGCTGAAAGCGCGTTAACACAGTTAAAGGAGTCACCGCGTGGGCAAATTAAACTGACGGCCCCCGTCACCTATGGTGAGCAGATGATCATGCCGATCATCTTGGATTTCATGATTCAGTACCCAGAAGTTGAAATCGAGGTCGATTTGACCAACAACCAATTGGATTTAATTGATTCAGGGTGTGATTTTGCCATTCGCTTGGGGCGACTAGCCAATTCGTCATTGGTGTGCAAGCGCCTCGCAACACGTAAGCTGATTGTGTGTGGCTCACCAACCTACTTGGCGAAGAACGGTACGCCGCATACTTTGTCCGAGTTAAGTCAGCATAATTGCTTACGAGGGCAGCACGACTATTGGCGTTTTCGTGAAGAAGGACGCGAGAGAAATATCCGCATTTCAGGCTCATTGCGTTGTAACAGCGGTATCGCTTTGTTAGATGCCGCAAAGCAGGGCAGTGGTTTGATTCAATTGCCAGACTATTATCTGCAAACCGCATTGGATGAAGGTTCAGTCGTGCGTGTGCTGAACAATTATCAAGATCTTGAAGAAGGGATTTGGGCACTTTTCCCGCATCGCCGATTGCAGCCTTTGAGGGTGAAAACGCTGGTGGCGTTTTTAACCGATGCGCTGGCAAATAAAGCGCTATGACGGTTATATCCTCGTCCTTGCGCATAGGATGCAGCACCTAGAGGTGGTTTACGTATATACTCCGTCTCGCAATCGAGTGATGGAAAGTAACAGTGGAAAACGACGTGACGCAAACAGAATTAGATCATCAATTTATGCGACGAGCCATTGAGCTTGCGGGCAATGCAGAAGCCGAAGGCGAAGTGCCAGTAGGGGCGGTGGTTGTTCACAATGGTGTTGTGATTGGTGAAGGTTGGAATCGGTTAATCGGTCAGCACGATGCGACGGCACACGCTGAAATGATGGCGCTGCGTCAGGCGGGGAAAGTCCTGCAAAATTATCGATTGCTCGATGCCACACTGTACGTCACGCTGGAGCCTTGTCCTATGTGTGCCAGTGCGATGGTGCATAGCCGAATCGGCAAAGTGGTGTTTGGCGCATCCGATGCGAAAACAGGCGCGGCGGGCAGTGTGATGAACTTACTCAGCTATGACGGTGTAAACCACCATGTTGCTTATGAAGGTGGTGTGCTAGACGTGGAATGCCGTGAGCAGTTACAAGCGTTTTTCCGTCGTCGTCGAGCGGAAAAAAAGGCGGAGAAAGAAGCACGCAAGGCGGCGTTGGCTGCTGAAGGCTCGGAGAGCGCTGAAAAGCCGAACAAATCCGCAAAAAAAGTCACGTTGAACAAAAACGCTTAATAGTTTTCCTCAAAGGCTGCGAACTCTCTGATCGCAAAGGTGCGTTGACGCCATAACACTTTCTTCAAGTTGTTAGAACGCATTCTCTTGCGGCGGTTCGCAGCCATGCTGCTGCTTCGACTGAAGCTTGCTTGAGCTTGTCTTTTCTTCGCTAACATCTGTTGCTCCATAAAGGAATGAAAAGCGCAGCCAATGCTGCGCTCGTGATTCGCTAGATGGTTAAGGTTATAACCTGCTAGTGTGAACACACTATGACAGGTTAGTCGCCTTTTTTGTCGCTGTCGTTTTCGCCTTTGGGACGTTCTGACTTTTCTGGCTCAGTTAACGTTTTGTCGTCAGCTTTCTCAGCAGGTGCCTCACCGTCAGCTTTGTTTTCACTATTTGGCGCAGCTTGTTCCATGTCCACCACAATGGTTTGCAGATCATCCACGTTATCGGCTTCTTCACTTTGAATGGCAAGGGCCTTGTCTTGTTCATGTCCAATGATGCTTTGGTAGTAGCGACGGATATTCTCTACGTAGCTTTTCGCTTCATAGCCGCGCGCGTAACCATAACGGGTTTGCGTGTAGTACTGGCGCTTCGCCAACAACGGCAAACGTTGCTTCACATCCGCCCATGAATCAGGGTTTCCGCCTTGCGCCTTGGTCAGTCGACGCGCATCCATCATGTGACCAAAACCGATGTTGTAAGACGCAAAGGCAAACCAAATTCGCTCGTGTTCATTCACGCTGTCTGGCACGCGGTCGAGCATTTTACGTAGGTATGCGGCACCGCCTCGAATGCTTTGTTCTGGATCTAAACGGTTTTTCACGCCAACAGATTTTGCTGTAGGCAGTGTCAGCATCATCATGCCGCGAACCCCAGTCGGGGATACCGCCCGCGGGTTCCAATGGGATTCTTGGTAGGACAATGCTGCCAGTAAGCGCCAATCAAATTCGTCGGCGTACTTTTTAAATAGCGGTTCCCACTTCGGCAATTTGCTGTCGATGGCGCGTAAGAAAGCACGGGTGTCGACAAAGTCAAAACTGTCGACATGGCCGAAGTACTTCTCTTCCAATGCAGCCAATTCACCACTTTGGGTTTTCTTGCCGAAGAATTCGATCATCAGCGCATACAAGCTGTCGTCTTGGGTTTTCTTCATAAACCAAGCCACAGGCTCATCTTCCGTTAATTCAATCGCGACGGTGATGGTGGGGTGGGTGCGTTGGATCAGCGCAATATCGACAGAGTCGGCAATCGTAAAGTCGAGTTGTCCATCGGCGACCTGTTTAAGAAGCTCGTCATCGTCGGTGTCTTTGATGCTTTCCCAAATCAAATCTGGGTACTCGCGCTGAATGGCTTGAAGGGTCATGGCATGGCTAGAACCTTCCACCACGGCGATACGTGCGCCGTCTTTATTCAGCTCAGTGAGGTTACGCGGGCGCCAATGGCCGTTTTTGTACACCAATTGCTGGCTGACAAAATAATACGCAGGTCCCGGGCGGAACTGCTTCATGCGCTCTTCAGTGATGGTCAAGCCTGCGGCCAAAATATCCACATCACCACGCTCAAGCGCGGGGAAAAGACCTGAAAGGGTATATGCCGGCTGCATTTCGAGTTTGACGCCAAGGCTGTCTGCAAACTGGGTCGCGAGTTCGAAGTCGAGGCCTGTTGGGCCATCGGAACCAATGTAATATGACAACTGGTTGTTGAGCGTACCTACACGTAAGACGCCACGATCGCGGATTTTCTCCAGCTCAGATCTGTCGTCATAGTGCCACTCGCAGGCGGAAAGAAAGAAAACCGCCATGATGCCTACTAGCAGGGGATAAAGTCGTTTTACTGCGTTAGCGTTCAAAAAGATATGCTCACTCTCTATCGATAGGGGACTGTTATATCAAAGCTCGCACTACGCGAAAAGCCGAGCTGCATTTCTTGCTGAAATTGTGCCGTATTCTGACAAGATCAAAGTTCATCAGAAAAAAGTTACGCAAACGGTTGCGTCAGGTGTTACGTCGCTCACCTTTTTACCCTATAATACCGCCCCGAAGACCTTGTTGGAGGCTCAAAAGTGGTATCGACGTGGCTTTTCCATGAACGTTAGCAGCGATTAATCATGGGGTTAGGTCAATGTCACTTTAATCCACCGCTAACCGAGAGACGTACGCACATGGAAATTTTGCGTGGTTCCCCCGCTCTGTCCGATTTTCGAGTCAATAAACTTCTAGAAAGCTGTCAGGCGAATGATTTGCCTGTTACTGGCCTCTATGCAGAGTATACCCATTTCGCTGATATCAGCGCGCCGTTGAGTGAAGATGAACAACAAAAGTTGGCGCGTCTTCTCACGTACGGACCAACAATCGCGGAACATGCTCCAACAGGAACCTTGATTCTTGTTACGCCACGCCCCGGCACTATTTCTCCTTGGTCCTCTAAAGCGACCGATATCGCACACAACTGCGGATTAAACCAAATCAAGCGTCTTGAGCGCGGCACGGCGTACTACGTTGAGTTGTCTGCGGAACTGACCGACGCACAAACAAGCACACTTATTGGGCTACTTCACGATCGCATGATGGAAGTGGTGTTTGCAGATATGGCAGATGCGTCCGCGCTGTTCATTGAAGCAACCCCTGCACCAGTGAAAGCCGTTGATGTGCTAAGTGGTGGTCGCGACGCATTGGTTACTGCCAACGTGGAGCTGGGCCTTGCGCTTGCAGACGATGAAATTGATTACTTGGTGGAAAGCTTCATCAAACTGGGTCGCAACCCGAACGACATCGAATTGATGATGTTTGCTCAGGCCAACTCAGAGCACTGTCGTCACAAGATCTTCAACGCGGATTGGACGATTGATGGTGTTGATCAGGACAAGAGCCTGTTCAAAATGATCAAAAATACCTTTGAACATAACAGTGAATATGTGTTGTCTGCCTACAAAGATAACGCCGCTGTCATGATGGGGTCTGAGGTAGGCCGTTTCTTCCCTAACCCTGATTCTCGCCAATATAACTACCATCAGGAAGCGGCACACATCCTGATGAAAGTTGAAACGCACAACCACCCAACGGCGATTTCGCCATGGCCGGGCGCATCAACCGGTTCTGGCGGTGAAATCCGCGATGAAGGCGCAACCGGTATTGGCGGTAAGCCAAAAGCGGGCTTGGTTGGCTTCACCGTATCAAACCTTCGTATTCCGGGTTTTGAGCAGCCTTGGGAAACCGATTTCGGCAAACCTGACCGTATCGTGAATGCGTTGGACATCATGCTAGAAGGCCCTCTGGGTGGCGCAGCGTTTAACAACGAATTTGGTCGTCCAAACCTGTTGGGTTACTTCCGTACTTACGAAGAAAAAGTCACGTCACACAACGGTGAAGAAGTCCGTGGTTACCACAAGCCAATCATGATCGCTGGTGGTATGGGTAACATTCGTGAGCAACACGTTCAGAAGAAAGAAATCCCGGTTGGCGCGAAGCTTATCGTGCTGGGCGGCCCTGCGATGAATATCGGCCTTGGCGGCGGCGCAGCCTCGTCAATGGCGTCTGGTCAGTCAGCAGAAGATCTTGATTTCGCATCAGTACAGCGTGAAAACCCAGAAATGGAGCGCCGCTGTCAGGAAGTGATCGACCGTTGTTGGCAGTTGGGTGAAAGCAACCCTATCGCCTTTATTCACGATGTGGGCGCGGGCGGTATTTCTAACGCATTGCCTGAATTGGTTGATGACGGTGAGCGTGGCGGTAAATTCCAGCTACGCGATGTACCGAACGACGAGCCGGGCATGAGCCCGCTAGAAATTTGGTGTAACGAATCTCAAGAACGTTATGTGATGGCCGTTGCGCCAGAAAACATGGCCGTGTTCGATGCGATCTGTAAACGCGAACGCGCACCCTATGCTGTGGTGGGTGAAGCGACAGAAGAGCGTCATTTGACCCTTGAAGATGCGCATTTTGACGATACACCAATCGACATGCCGCTAGACGTGTTGCTGGGCAAACCACCGAAAATGCACCGCGACGTGCAAACTCAGAAAGTGGAAGGCAAAGCGATCGACCGTACAGGAATCTCGGTGGAAGACGCGTCACTTCGCGTATTGCGTTTGCCTTCTGTGGCAGAGAAAACCTTCCTTATCACCATCGGTGACCGCACGGTAACGGGCCTCGTTGCACGCGACCAAATGGTTGGCCCATGGCAGGTACCTGTGGCGAACTGTGCGGTAACGGCTGCGAGCTATGACACCTACCACGGCGAAGCCATGTCGATGGGTGAGCGTACGCCAGTTGCGCTGCTTGATTTCGCCGCGTCGGCGCGTTTGGCTGTGGCTGAGTCACTGACCAACATCGCGTGTTCTGACATTGGTGACCTGAAACGCATCAACCTTTCAGCGAACTGGATGGCTGCAGCGGGTCACCCGGGTGAAGATGCCGGTCTTTATGAAGCCGTGAAAGCGATCGGTGAAGAGTTGTGTCCAGCACTTGATTTGACGATTCCAGTGGGCAAAGACTCGATGTCGATGAAAACCCGTTGGGAGCAAGACGGCGAGCAGAAAGAAAACACATCACCGCTTTCTTTGGTGATCACGGCATTTGGCCGTGTTGAAGATGTTCGTAAAACCGTCACGCCTCAGCTTCGCACGGATAAAGGCGAGAGCGCATTGGTACTGGTCGACCTAGGTCAAGGCCAAAACCGCCTCGGCGCAACCGCACTGGCGCAGGTTTACAAGCAATTGGGTGACAAGCCTGCGGATGTTGATAGCCCTGAATTACTGAAAGGCTTCTTCAATGCTATGCAAACCTTGGTACGTGACGAGAAGCTTCTGGCTTACCACGACCGTGGTGACGGTGGTCTTTATGTGACCTTGGCTGAAATGGCGTTTGCGGGTCACGTTGGCCTGGACGTCGATATCAATACCTTGTCTGCGACGGGCGAGTGTGATGATGAATTGGCAGCACTGTTCAACGAAGAGTTGGGTGCGGTTATTCAAGTTCGTACTGAAGACTTGGACGCGGTGCAATCGACCTTGGCGTCTCATGGTCTAGAAGCATGTAGCCACGTGATTGGTACGCTGAGCGATGAAGATACGGTTCGCATTTGGAACGGTGACGAATTGGTGCTGGAACAAAACCGCACTGAACTCCGCACCATCTGGGCGGAAACGACCCATAAAATGCAAGCAATGCGTGACAACCCAAGCTGTGCAGACCAAGAGTTTGCGGCGAAGAAAGATGTCACTGACCCAGGCTTGAGCGCAGCGTTGTCGTTCGACGTTCAAGAAGACGTGGCTGCACCGTTCATCGCAACAGGTGCGCGTCCTCAAATGGCGATTTTGCGAGAGCAAGGCGTGAACTCGCACGTTGAAATGGCAGCGGCATTTGACCGTGCTGGTTTTGACGCGAAAGACGTTCACATGAGTGATGTCTTGAGCGGCAATGTCACGCTAGAAGGCTTCAATGGTCTTGTCGCCTGTGGCGGCTTCTCTTACGGCGACGTATTGGGTGCGGGCGAAGGTTGGGCGAAATCCATCCTGTTTAATGACATGGCGCGTGATCAGTTCGAGCGTTTCTTCCACCGCGGCGATTCATTTGCGCTGGGTGTGTGCAACGGTTGTCAGATGTTGTCGAACCTTCATGACCTGATCCCAGGCGCGGATTTATGGCCACGCTTCGTACGCAACGAATCTGAGCGTTTTGAAGCGCGTTTCAGCTTGGTAGAAGTGCAAGAAAACCCATCCCTGTTCCTTGGTGGCATGGCGGGTTCTCGCATGCCTATCGCGGTTTCTCACGGTGAAGGCCGTGTGGAAGTGCGCAATGCTGAACATCTTGCTGCGATTGAGCAGTCTGGTACTGTGGCGCTGCGTTACTTGGATAACTTCGGCAAAGTGACCGAAAACTACCCTTCTAACCCGAACGGCTCGCCAAACGGCATCACAGGCCTCACGACCACCGACGGTCGCGTGACCATCATGATGCCGCACCCTGAGCGTGTGTTCCGTACCGTGGCGAACTCATGGCACCCAGACAGCTGGGGCGAAGACAGCCCATGGATGCGTATGTTCCGCAATGCGCGTGTAACGCTGGGATAATTGGATGAAGGAATCGCCAAATTTGTGACACAAACCGCTGCCCACGGGTGGCGGTTTTTTATCTCATTGCATGCGGTAAGGGCGAAAAGGTATATTCCGATGGCAATGGAGGAGAGATGCAAATGGACAGTGCAATCAGTTTTACACTCATTCCCACGGGGCAAGTCTCATCTGAGCTGTTGACCCGTTTCCCCGCTTTATCTCAACTGGATGAGATGTCTTCCGATCAAGAAGTGCCCGTGTTGGTGGCAGAAAAGGAAGGTGCGCCGGTCGCTGTGGCTGTGCTTTCGCACGCCAAGCGTCATAACGGCATCATGGTGGAAAACGCCACGTTAACCCTGCTAGAAGTGGATCAATCTTCACGATTACAGGGTATCGGTAAAATCTTGTTAAATGCGTTAGAAGCGTATGCCGCAACCATTACACATGAACTCAAAGTGGACTGTGGTGCGGTAATTGGGCGGAAGCCAATGCAGTCATTATTGACGAATTCAGGCTACCAACCGCCGTTTGCAAGCGGCGATGCGAAGCCGACCCAATGGAAAAAATCTCTGATTTGAGCCGATACGATGCACGAATGTGAGAGTGAAAGCTGCGCGCTATCCCTCACCTCGGGTTACAATTAACGTCATAGCGTTAAACGAATTTATTGATGATATTGCTGATTCGGTTGCTAGGGATCGGCACTTATAGGGAATGCGACATGAAAAAAATCGAAGCGATTATTAAACCATTCAAGCTAGATGACGTCCGTGAAGCGTTAGCTGAAGTGGGTATTACGGGTATGACGGTATCTGAAGTGAAAGGTTTTGGCCGTCAGAAAGGCCACACCGAGCTTTACCGTGGTGCTGAATACATGGTCGACTTTTTGCCGAAAGTGAAGCTAGAAATCGTGGTTGCCGCTGATATGGCGGATCAGTGCGTCGATACCATTGTAGAAACAGCGCAAACCGGAAAAATCGGCGACGGCAAAATTTTCGTTACCGAAGTTGAACGTGTTGTTCGTATCCGTACAGGTGAAGAAGACGAAGAAGCGGTATAACCGCCATCCACAGATATGTCGAAGGCCTCCCACTGGGAGGCCTTCTTGTTTCAAACGACTGCTTTTGGTTGGTTGCAACCGTATTCAATAACACACCACGTAACGATCTGGACGATGGTTCATGGTAAGTACAAGGTTCAGGACAAATGCACCCATCGCCGAGCACGCCAATAGCCAAGGTGAGACGAAGAAAAACGAGGCGAGAAGAATTGATAAATCGATTCCCATCTGAACATTACCCGCGCGCACGCCAAACCTTTCCTGACAAAACAGCGCAAGCACGTTGAAGCCGCCCAAGCTGGCGTTGTGACGGAAAATCATCAGCATGCCAACACCCATCAGCAATCCACCAATCAACGCGCAATACACGGGTGATAGCCAATCCACGCTAAACACATGGCCAATGTTGTCCGTGATAATGGAAACCATGGCGCCGGCAAACACGCTTCTTAGCGCAAACTGGCGCCCAAAGCGTTTCCACGCCATGACATAGAAAGGCAGGTTAAACAGGAAATACAGAGTACCAAACGACAGATCCACAAACTGATTGAGCAAAAGTGCCAGTCCTGTCGTACCGCCTGTAAGAAGGCCAGCCTGTTGAAGAAAGAACACGCCCTGTGCCACGATAAATGTACCCGACAAAATGGCGATCAAGTCTTCGAGGGACGTGTGTCTAGGGGTTAAGTTCAAAAGGTTCTCCCAAAATGGTGTTGCTTCGCAAATTTGTCGTTTTTAAAGGAAAAAATGACGTTGCTAACGAGCCAGTAAAACAAAAAGTGGGAAATCTTAATGACTCAGGAAAACATTGAAAAGATGTGCCTGAAAGACGGCGAACAGCCTGTGTCATAAATGCGTTACACACTGTAAAGGAAAACGGTTTACACATCCGGTTGAATAGCGGTTTCATGCCGCTTTGCGCTTGATGGGTGAATTGAATTCATGGTTAGAATGAAAAATGACCATGTTCGGCAACGCAAAAAAAATGTGATTGCTACTACCTGTTGCGCAACAAATTTTGTAGAATCGCACCAGTTAGGAAAACCGTGACGAAAACGTTTGCGTCCGCATGGATACTGGTGTTTTAGAATCGGTAAAAACCCACTTATTCTGAGGTTACAACCAGGTTGACTAAATCACTTGTCTCTATCGAGTTATTTAGCCAACTTGGTTAAACACGTTAGCCTAGGGAACAATCTGAGTCAGGAGATACAGATGCTAAAGCGTGACATGAATATCGCTGATTACGATCCAGAGCTTTTTACTGCGATCCAGGAAGAAACTGCACGTCAAGAAGAGCACATTGAGCTCATCGCGTCAGAAAACTACACCAGCCCTCGCGTTATGGAAGCGCAAGGTTCCCAGCTAACCAACAAATACGCGGAAGGCTACCCAGGCAAGCGCTACTACGGCGGTTGTGAGTACGTTGATAAAGCAGAAGCACTTGCGATTGACCGTGCTTGTGCGTTGTTTGGCGCAGAATACGCAAACGTACAGCCACACTCAGGCTCTCAAGCAAACAGTGCGGTTTACATGGCACTGTTGAACCCAGGCGACACGGTACTAGGCATGAGCTTGGCACATGGCGGTCACTTGACGCACGGTTCACCAGTAAACTTCTCGGGTAAGCACTACAACGTGATTCCTTACGGTATCGACGAAGCGGGTCAAATCAACTACGACGAAATGGAAGCGCTAGCGCTTGAGCACAAACCAAAGATGATCATCGGTGGTTTTTCTGCTTACTCTCAAATCGTTGATTGGGCACGTATGCGTGAAATCGCTGACAAAGCGGGCGCGTACTTGTTTGTTGATATGGCACACGTTGCGGGTCTGATTGCAGCGGGTGTATACCCAACGCCAATCCCACATGCGCACATTGTGACCACAACCACGCACAAAACCTTGGCAGGTCCACGTGGCGGTTTGATCCTTTCAAACGCTGGCGAAGACATGTACAAGAAGCTGAATTCAGCAGTATTCCCTGGCGGTCAAGGCGGTCCTTTGATGCACGTTATCGCGGCAAAAGCGGTAGCATTCAAAGAAGCGATGGAGCCGGAATTCAAAGCTTACCAGCAGCGCGTTGTTGATAACGCAAAAGCCATGGTTGCTCAGTTCCAAGAGCGCGGTTACAAAATCGTCTCTAACAGCACTGAAAACCACTTGTTCTTGGTTGACCTGATCGACAAGAACATCACAGGTAAAGAAGCGGATGCAGCACTGGGTGCGGCAAACATCACTGTGAACAAAAACAGTGTGCCAAATGACCCACGCAGCCCATTCGTTACATCTGGTATCCGTGTTGGTTCTCCTGCTATTACACGTCGTGGTTTTACCCAAGATGATGCGAAAGAGCTGGCTAACTGGATGTGTGACGTATTGGACAACATCGAAAACCAAGATGTTATCGATGCGACCAAAGCCAAAGTGCTTGAAATCTGTAAGCGTCTGCCTGTTTACGCGTAAGCCGCAAATTGACGATAAAAAGCACCTTCGGGTGCTTTTTTTGGCTCTAAATTCACCACTTTCGTCATTCTACCCACTTACCCTTTAGGTTAAATCGGTTACACTGTTCTTCAATTATTGAAGGAGGCGAGATGCACTGTCCATTCTGTGGTGCAAATGACACCAAAGTGATCGATTCACGACTTGTGGCTGATGGCCACCAGGTGCGTCGTCGTCGCCAGTGTTTAGCGTGTAGCGAACGTTATACCACGTTTGAAACTGCCGAACTGGTGATGCCGCGTATCATCAAAACTAATGGCAACCGAGATCCGTTCAACGAAGATAAAATGCGTGGCGGTATTCAGCGAGCGTTGGAAAAACGTCCTGTCAGTGCTGACGATATCGAGAAAGCCATCAACACCATCAAATCCACCATTCGTGCAACGGGTGAACGCGAAGTGTCGTCTACCTTGGTGGGGAACCTCGTGATGGATGCACTAAAAGAGCTCGATAAGGTGGCTTATATTCGCTTCGCGTCCGTATATCATAGCTTTGAAGATATTCGTGATTTTGGCGAAGAGATAGCTCGCCTAGAAAAATAAGCGGATCCATGTTTTCTATTTTTGATTCAGAAATGATGCAGCGCGCGATCGATTTGGCGCAGCGCGGCATTTACACCACGGCACCAAATCCGAACGTTGGTTGTGTGATCACTCAAGGTGATGACATCGTTGGCGAAGGCTTCCATTTTCGTGCTGGTGAACCTCATGCAGAAGTTCACGCTTTGCGTGAAGCGGGCGAGCGTGCATTAGGCGCAACAGCTTATGTCACGCTGGAGCCTTGTTCCCACCATGGCCGAACGCCACCTTGTGCCGACGCACTGATCAACGCCAACGTTAGCCGCGTTGTCTGTGCCATGGTGGATCCCAATCCGAAAGTGGCAGGTCAGGGCATACAGCGAATGCGCGATGCAGGTATTCAAGTTGATGTGGGCTTAATGCAACCGCAGGCTGAGGCATTGAATCCTGGTTTCATCAAAATGATGAAAACCGGCGTCCCGTTTGTTCAGTTGAAGCTCGCCGCGAGCCTTGATGGTCGCACGGCGCTGGCCAATGGCAAAAGCCAATGGATCACTGGGCCTGAAGCGCGCAGTGATGTCCAAGGCTTCCGTGCTGTTGCGGGTGCGATCTTATCAACCAGCCAGACGGTGCATGATGACAACCCATCGCTGAATGTGCGCTGGGCACAACTGCCTCAAGAGGTAAAAGCGCACTACGATGAGGCGACCTTACGTCAGCCTATTCGTGTGATATTTGATTCAAATGGCACTGTTTCTCCGACATCGCATATGTTTTCGCTCGACGGGGCCATCGTCATTGTTACTGCGAACGCCTCGCTGTCTTTCGAACAAGAGAACGTTGATGTCGTTGTGGTGCCAAAGTGCGCGAAAGGCATCGATCTGAACGCGGCATTGCGTGCATTGGCGAGTAAAGGCATTAACCACATTTGGGTTGAAGCGGGGGCAACGCTCGCGGGCAGCCTGCTTGCTGAAAACCTTGTTGATGAGTTGATTGTTTATCAAGCCCCCAAGTTAATGGGATCGGACAGCCGCGCCTTGGTGAATCTTGAAGGGATCGTCTCCATGGAACATGTCCCGACCTATTCTTTGACGGACGTTTGCCAAATAGGCAACGACATTCGTCTGCGATTACACAAGCAGTAACACTCAAAGCGAAGAAGTATGTTTACAGGAATTATCGAAGCGGTTGGCCGTATTCAAAAGATTACGCCAAAAGGGACAGACATCGCCCTGACCGTTGAAAGCGGAAAACTGGACCTGTCAGATGTGAAACTGGGTGACAGCATCGCCACCAACGGCGTGTGTTTGACCGTGGTGGAACTGACAGGCAATGGCTATGTTGCTGACCTTTCGATGGAAACATTGAAGCGTACTGCGTTTGCGCACTATCAAGCTGGGCAAAAAGTGAACCTTGAAAAAGCGATGCTGCCAACCACGCGTTTTGGTGGTCACATGGTATCTGGCCATGTTGATGGGTTAGCCACTGTGGTATCTCGCGAACAATCGGGACGTGCGATCGAGTTTTGGCTCGAAGCATCTGCAAGCTTGGCGAAATACCTCGCAGAGAAAGGTTCTGTCACCATTGATGGCATTAGTTTGACCATCAATGCCGTTGATGGCGCTCGCTTCAAGTTGACCATTGTGTCGCATACCGCACTGGAAACCACCATTGAAGATTTGAGTGTCGGCAAGCAAGTCAATCTCGAAGTGGATGTGATTGCTCGCTACTTGGAAAGATTGATGATGGGCGATCGCGCCGCGCAGCAAACAGGCGAAGGCGGATTGACCATGGCAAAACTCGCGGAGTCGGGTTTTCTTAAATAATGTAACCCTTGCCGTTTGGGCAAAGGCAGACGTAACAAGGAAAGAACAATGGCCATAAGCAGCGCAGAAGAGATCATTGAAGATATTCGTCAGGGCAAGATGGTAATCCTGATGGATGATGAAGACCGCGAGAATGAAGGCGACCTAATCATCGCGGCTGAAAAGGTTACCCCTGAAGCCATCAACTTTATGGCGATGTACGGTCGTGGCCTGATTTGCTTGACCATGACGAAAGATCGTTGCCAACGTCTTGGTCTGCCGCTGATGGTTAGCGACAACAATGCACAATTTTCCACTGCGTTTACTGTCTCTATTGAAGCAGCAACAGGCGTTACAACCGGTATTTCTGCTGCTGATCGTGCTCGCACCGTGGAAGCGGCTGTGGCCCCGAATGCGGTTGCGGCTGACTTAGTGCAACCGGGGCACATTTTCCCCTTGATGGCACAAGACGGTGGTGTTCTGACGCGTGCTGGTCACACCGAAGCGGGTTGTGATTTGGCGCGTTTAGGCGGTTTTTCTCCGTCGGGTGTGATCGTTGAAATTCTCAATGAAGACGGCACCATGGCGCGTCGTCCTGACTTAGAAAAATTTGGTGAGAAACACGACATCAAACTCGGTACCATTGCTGACTTGATTGAGTACCGTAACAACCACGAAACCACCATTGAACGCGTTGCTGAGTGCAAGCTGCCAACCGATTTTGGCGAGTTCGACCTGATTACCTACCGAGACACCATCGACAATCAAGTGCACTATGCGCTGCGTAAAGGTGACGTGGATAACCAACCGACCATGGTGCGTGTCCATCTGCAAGATACTTTTACCGATGTGCTGCACTCTGACCGTTCGGCAGAGCGCAGTTGGTCATTGACGGACGCGATGAAGCGTATTAATGCGGAAGGCGGCGTGTTGGTTATCCTCGGTAAAGAAGAGTCGGCCGATGGCATCATCGAAAAAGTGCGCAACTTTGAAGCGCAGGATAAGGGTGAGCGTCCAGCGTCCGCCAAATGGCAGGGGACAAGTCGCCGTGTGGGGGTTGGCTCGCAGATTTTGGCCGATCTTGGCGTGACAGAAATGCGTTTGTTGTCATCGACATCAAAGCGTTATCACGCACTCTCTGGCTTTGGTTTGAAAGTGGTCGAGTACGTGTGCGACTAAACTGAGTAAAGACATTTAACGATGAAAGCGCAGCACTCGCTGCGTTTTTTGATTTATACCCAAGTAACTTGAATCCAGTACCTTCAGGTTACTTGGGTATAAAGGGCGTAAACATACGCGCCATACATTGCGGGATAAGCGCTAGAAGCTTTGCAGAAAAGTGTGATAGAATCCCGCGGTTTCTCAATCCGGATAAATAAGTCACAGGAAGGCCCATGAAGGTAATCGAAGGTGCATTTGCAGCACCAAATGCTCAAGTTGCTATCGTTATCTCCCGATTCAACAGCTTTATTAACGAAAGTCTGCTGGATGGAGCCATTGATGCACTGAAGCGTCAGGGCCAGGTTAGCGAAGAGAATATTACTGTAGTACGTTGCCCAGGCGCTTACGAGTTGCCATTGGTTGCTCAACGTGTTGCAAAAAGCGGTCGTTACGACGCAATCATCGCTCTAGGATCAGTGATCCGCGGCGGTACGCCACACTTTGACTATGTGGCCGGAGAATGTAACAAAGGTCTAGCACAAGTTGCATTGGAGTTTGATACTCCTGTTGCTTTTGGTGTCCTGACTGTTGACACCATTGAACAAGCCATCGAACGCGCGGGTACCAAGGCTGGTAATAAAGGGGCAGAGGCTGCACTAAGCGCGCTTGAAATGGTAAATGTCCTGTCCCAAATCGAATCCTAACGGGGGTTATCGTGAAACCAGCCGCAAGGCGTAATGCACGCCATTTTGCACTACAAGCCATTTATTCTTGGCAATTAACCAAAGGCAACGTTGCTGATATCGAAGCACAGTTTCTTTCGGCAGATAATTACGAAGAAGAAGAGCACCAGGCCGAAGAGCCACGTCTACGTCAACCTGAAACGGATGTTGATTACTTCCGTGACCTGTTTGCCGGCGTTGTGTTGAACCACCAAGAAATGGACAGCAAAATGCGTCCTTACTTGTCTCGTCCAATCCAAGATCTGGATGAGATGGAACATGCGCTTCTGCGTCTAGCTATGTATGAGCTAACAAAACGTGAAGATGTTCCTTTCAAAGTTGTAATTAACGAAGCTATTGAGTTGGCGAAGCGTTTCGGCGCTGAAGACAGCCACAAATTCGTGAACGGTGTGCTTGATAAAGCCGTACCGACACTAAGAAAGAAATAATCTGAAAGACAGATAAAAAGGCCAGCCTCGCTGGCCTTTTTCTTATCAGCCCTCTAACGTTTGGAATGAAAGGATGTCAGGAAACGAATTTGATTTGATTCATCGATATTTCAAGGCTCAGCCCGTTGTTCGAAAAGACGTGGTACTGGGCATCGGTGATGATGCAGCCGTGATCTCTCTTCCTGAAAACAGCCAATTGGTGGTGACGACCGATTCGCTGGTCGCAGGCACCCATTTTTTGGCGGATGCCGATCCTGTCAAAGTCGCGCACAAAGCGCTGGCGTCAAATTTAAGTGACCTTGCTGCGATGGGCGCGGTGCCTGCGTGGTGTTCACTTGCTCTCACCATGCCTGAACCGAATGAAACCTGGCTCGCAGGCTTCTGTGACGGTTTCTACAAGCTTGCTGAATATTACAATGTGCAGTTAATTGGTGGAGACACCACCAAAGGCCCATTGAGCATCACTATCACGCTACAAGGTATTGTGCCCGCTGGAACGGCGATCCGTCGTGATGGCGCGAAAGCGGGTGATTGGCTGTATGTTACTGGTAACTTGGGTGACAGCGCAGCGGGGTTGGAGGTCATTCTTTCTGGCAATATGCCACGCTCTGAACTCGAAGAAACCTTGCTAAATCGCCACTACTACTCGCAACCACGTGTGTTAGCAGGGCAAGCACTGCGTGCGGTTGCCTCGTCTGCACTCGATATCTCGGACGGTTTAGTCGCTGACCTTTCCCATATCCTAAACGCCAGCAATGTGTCTGCAGTGATTGATACAGAAACGCTGCCAGTTTCAGATGCTTTGCTTGAATATACAGGCAGTGCTGAAAAAGCTGCTCAAATGGCGTTGTCTAGTGGTGAAGAATACGAATTATGCTTTACCGTGCCTGAGAGCCACCGTGGGGCGGTAGATACGGCATTGGCTCACACCAACACCCCAGTGACCTGCATCGGTCAAATTCGTCACGGAGAGGGCTTACAATTGCAATGGCAGGGGCAACCTGTGGATTGGCAGTTAGCCGGTTGGGATCATTTTCGGAGTGATGTATGAGCAACCCTATCAGTAAAATTCGACTTTCAAATCCCATCCATTTGCTAGCGACGGGCTTTGGTTCTGGGTTGTCTCCTTGGGTGCCGGGCACCATGGGCACGCTCGCTGCTGTACCTTTCTATTTGCTGATGGCATCGCAATCCATCACCTTGCTGATTATCGCCATTGTGCTGGGGTCTGCGGTGGGCATTTATCTGTGTGAGCGCACCTCGTCGGACATGGGCGTTCATGATCATGGCAGCATCGTATGGGATGAGTTTGTCGGCTTTTGGATCACCATGTTACTGGTACCAGTGACGGATTGGCAGACGGTATTAGCTGGCTTCGTGATTTTCCGTTTCTTCGACATGGTAAAACCCTGGCCGATCAGTTGGCTGGATAAGCAAGTTCATGGTGGCATTGGCATCATGCTTGATGACATTGTCGCAGGTTTAATGTCGATGGTCGCGCTATGGTCAGGACACGCGTATTTAGGTTGGTGGTAAGCCTGCCTAAAGGTGATGTGTTTACACCACTGCGCGATCTGACGATGACTAAAAATGAAAACGGCGCTGAATGCGCCGTTTTTTGATCGGGTTTAAGGCACTGTTTTCGGCCTTGTTACCTGTAACAATCAGCTGGCAAGGTAGCGGCGAATTTGCGCCTCAATGCCTTTTCCATCAATCTCTAGTTCTTGGTGAAGCTCTTGCTGCGTACCTTGATGAACAAATTTGTCTGGCAGGCCAATTTGAAGCACGGGCTTAATTTGACGAGACTTCATCAGGTATTCAATCACACCTGATCCCGCACCGCCTGCAATCGCATTTTCTTCAGCCGTCACAATCACATCATGGGTTGCCACAAGCTCATCAATCAGGGCTTCATCCAACGGCTTCACAAAGCGCATGTCGGCGACGGTCGCGTTGAGGTTTTCAGCGGCTTCCAGTGCGTAAGACAACATGGTGCCGAAGCTTAGGATTGCCACTTTTTCACCTTGGCGACGCACCACGCCTTTGCCGATGGGCAATGCGGTCATTTCTTGCGCGACGTCTGCACCCGTGCCTGTACCACGAGGGTAGCGCACAGCAGAAGGGCCTTGGTGTTTGTGGCCAGTGTAAAGCATTTGGCGACATTCGTTTTCATCGCTCGGTGCCATGATCACCATGTTCGGAATGCATCGCATAAAGCTCAGATCAAAGGCACCTTGGTGCGTTTGTCCGTCTGCACCCACAAGACCACCACGGTCGATGGCGAACATCACGGGTAAGTCCATGATAGCCACATCGTGGATCAGTTGGTCATAACCGCGTTGTAAGAAGGTCGAGTAAATCGCGACAACAGGGTGATAGCCGCCAATGGCCATGCCAGTGCCAAGTGTTACGGCGTGTTGTTCGGCGATAGCAACGTCAAAGTAGCGATCGGGGTATTCTTTTGAAAAGCGCACCATGCCAGACCCTTCGCGCATTGCGGGGGTGATGGCGAGAAGCTTTTCATCTTCCGCTGCCATGTCGCACAACCAATCGCCAAAGATTTTTGAAAAGGTTGGGCCGGATGCAGCGGCTTTTGGCAGTTTGTTCTCAGCAGGGTTGAATTTCGGCACGGCGTGGTAACCGATAGGATCTTTCTCTGCAGGCTCGTAGCCTTTGCCTTTTTTGGTCATCACATGCAGGAACTGGGGGCCTTTGAGGTTACGCATGTTCTTGATGGTTTTGACCAACTCTTCCACATCGTGTCCGTCAACAGGACCAATGTAGTTAAAACCAAGTTCTTCAAACAGGGTGCCTGGCACAACCATGCCTTTGAGGTGTTCTTCCGCGCGACGCACCAATTCTTTAATCGGTGGCGCACCAGACAGAACTTTCTTCCCGCCTTCACGGATGGAGGTGTAGAAGTTGCCTGAAAGCAATTGAGCGAGGTGGTTGTTTAATGCACCGACATTTTCAGAGATAGACATTTCGTTGTCGTTTAGCACGACCAACATGTCTGAATGCACACCACCTGCGTGGTTCATGGCTTCAAATGCCATGCCAGCAGTGATTGCGCCGTCACCGATAACACTCACGACTTTGCGGTCGCGGCCTTCTTTTTCCGCCGCAATAGCAAGCCCTAGCGCTGCGCTGATTGACGTGGAACTGTGGCCGACGGAAAGCACATCGTATTCACTTTCTTCGCGCCAAGGGAACGGGTGTAGCCCGTCTTTCTGGCGAATGGTTGACATGCGTTCACGTCGACCTGTCAGAATTTTGTGCGGATAAGCTTGGTGACCCACATCCCAAACGAGGTGGTCAAAAGGTGTGTTGTACACATAATGCAGAGCAACGGTGAGCTCAACGGTGCCTAGCCCTGACGCAAAGTGTCCACTCGAGTGGCTCACTGAGTTGAGCAGATAGGTTCGGAGCTCGCCACACAGCGTCGGCAACACATCCCGCGGAAGTGTCCGCAATTCATCAGGTGTATTTGCCAGCGCAAGCGTTGGGTATTTTGCGATATCGAGAGTCATAAATTCGTTTTGGCGCGACTTAATTGTTTTTAGTTATTGCGCTCGATGATATACCGGGCGAATAGCTCTAATTGCTGTGTATTGTAGGGGATTGCGTCTAGCGCGTGTAGTGCTTCTTTATAGAGAAGTTCTGCTTTCTCTTTTGCCCCTTCAAGGCCCAGCAGCGCAGGATACGTACTTTTGTCCGCTGCGACGTCAGAACCTTGTGGTTTTCCCAGAGTTTCAGTGTCGCTGATAATGTCGAGAATGTCGTCCTGTACTTGGAACGCCAAGCCGATCGCTTCGGAAAACTTATCGAGTTGTGGCAAGCATGCGACGCCTTTGTCGCCCGCGGCGTAAGCGCCGAGTCTTACTGCGCATCGGATCAATGCACCGGTTTTGTTTCTGTGAATCGTCTCTAGCGCTTTCAAATCAACCTGTTTGCCTTCAGCGGCAAGGTCAAGCGCTTGACCTAAACACATCCCTGCCGCACCAGACGCTGCAGCAAGTTCTTTTACCATATGAATACGGTACGCATTGCCTTGGTCACAAAGATCACCCTCAGCCAGTATGGTAAAGGCCAGAGTTTGAAGTGCATCACCCGCTAATACGGCACTCGCTTCGTCAAACGCGATGTGGCAAGTGGGCTGACCGCGACGTAAATCGTCGTCATCCATGGCGGGCAAATCATCATGGATAAGGGAATAGGCATGAATACATTCAACAGCGGACGCAGGCGTATCTAATGCCTCGTCGTCCAGACCAAAGAGTTGGCCTGTCACGTACGTTAAATAGGGGCGTACGCGTTTACCACCCAACAAGGTGCCGTGCTTCATCGCTTGGATTAAAGGCTGGTCGTGATGACCAAGAGAATCCATCCAACGTGCGAGCTGGCTATTGTTGCGTTCTTGATAATGACGAAGGGTGGTTTGCAGAGCGGTGTTACTCATCGCGGGTATCTTCGAACTGTTCCAAAG
Source organism: Enterovibrio baiacu (assembly GCF_004120195.1). Lineage (GTDB taxonomy): Bacteria > Pseudomonadota > Gammaproteobacteria > Enterobacterales > Vibrionaceae > Enterovibrio > Enterovibrio baiacui. The sequence goes on from NZ_SCHN01000020.1 coordinate 51,801, forward strand.
GTGCATTATCATCTTGAGCGAGAAGGATTTCTACGCGTTGTTCGGCATCGGTTAAGGTTTTTTGTCCTTGACGTGCCAGTGAGATACCGCGTTCGAATTGCTTCAGCGCCGCATCGAGCGGTAATTCACCGTTTTCGAGACCATTCACGATTGTGTCTAACTCTTTGAGTGTCTCTTCAAAGGTCATATTTTCTGGTTTCTTGGCTGCCATGATGATTCTACATTGGGGAGAATGGCGGAGAAGTTAACTCAGCGCCAGATAAGGGTCAAATCCTTGAATGAAATTATGTGTATTAAAAGGGCTTTTCTACAATTTATAAAGATGCGCTAAAACTATCGCGGCTGCTGCCGTTAAATACAGTAGCTGTTAAGATAGTTAGATAATTCGAAAGTTACTCTAGCTACACATTTTAAGGGGATCGTTCTGTGGATCTGGCGACACTTGTAGGGATGCTAGGCGCTTTTGCCTTCATCATAATGGCGATGCTACTCGGTGGTACCTTGAGCATGTTCGCCGACGTCCCGTCTGCCCTCATCGTATTCGGCGGTAGTCTTTTCGTTGTAATGATGAAATACACATTGGGGCAATTCTTTGGTGCATTCAAAATCGCGGGTAAAGCTTTTATGTTTAAAGCTGATGACCCGGAAGACTTGATTGCGAAAGTCGTTGAGATGGCTGATGCCGCACGTAAAGGTGGATTTCTTGCCTTGGAAGAGATGGAAGTGACCAACTCTTTTATGAAGAAAGGCGTCGATATGCTGGTGGATGGCCACGATGCGGAAGTGGTGAAAATGACCCTTCAAAAAGACATCGCCATGACTGACGAGCGCCATGACAGCGGTGCGCAGTTTTACAGTGCGTTGGCAGACGTTGCGCCTGCGATGGGGATGATCGGTACGCTAGTTGGTCTGGTAGCCATGCTTTCAAACATGGATGACCCAAAGGCAATCGGTCCTGCGATGGCGGTAGCACTTCTTACAACACTCTACGGTGCGATGCTGGCGAACATGGTTGCGATCCCGATCGCCGATAAACTCCGTTTACGTAAAGATCAGGAAAAGCTGAATCGACGCCTTATCATGGATGGCTTGCTGGCGATCCAAGATGGCCAGAACCCGCGCGTCATTGACGGCTATCTGAAAAACTACCTCAACGAGAAAAAACGCGCCGTTGACGTAGACGCATAAGGAGCCTGATATGGAAGAAGAATGCAAATGTCCCCCCCCAGGCCTCCCGGCTTGGATGGGTACGTTCGCGGACTTGATGTCCCTACTGATGTGTTTCTTCGTACTTCTGCTTTCGTTCTCGGAAATGGATGTACTGAAGTTTAAGCAGATCGCTGGCTCCATGAAGTTTGCGTTTGGTGTGCAAAACTTACTGGAAGTAAAAGACATCCCGAAAGGGACCAGTGTGATTGCGCAGGAGTTTCGCCCGGGTCGCCCTGAGCCAACGCCGATTGAAGTGATCATGCAACAAACCATCGACATGACGCAGCGCTCCCTCGATTTCCAAGACGGTGAATCTGACCGCGCAGGGGGGTCACAACGGGACTCTGCGAAACTTGAAGGTGGCTCGACGGCCAGTGAAGCCTCGATGCAGGAACAAGAGCAGGACGTCGAACAAATGTCGAGTACTGCTCAAATGGTGGTGCAAGCCCTCGAACGTGAAGTGGAAGAAGGGGCCGTTGAGGTTGAAAACCTCGGGCAGCAACTGGTTATCCGCATTCGAGAGAAAGGCGCGTTTCCTGCGGGTTCTGCGTTCTTGCAGCCGAAGTTCCGTCCGTTGGTGCGTCAGATTGCCGATTTGGTGAAAGATGTGCCGGGTGAAATCAAAGTCTCGGGGCATACCGATGATTCGCCATTGGATTCAGAACTGTATCGCTCAAACTGGGATTTGTCCGCGCAGCGTGCCGTGTCGGTGGCTCAAGAGATGGAAAAGGTGCAAGGGTTTGATCCGATGCGCATGCGTGTAGAAGGTTTGGCGGGTTCCATGCCGCGCGCGCCAAATGATTCGCCCGCGAATCGCGCGCTCAACCGTCGTGTGGAAATCTCGATTATGCAAGGCAAACCGCGTGAGTCTGAAGAGTTGTCAGCAGATGCACCGGTAGAGGCGATTCAGGAAAACTGATCGCGCTCTAAGCGAGAATAATGGGCACCTATAAAGAAAGCAGCGCATCGTCGCTGCTTTTTCGTTCGTGTTGGGTTATTTCGAATACGTTATGCTTGATGTATAATCCGCGCCTTTATCGTAGCTCTAGCGAAACCTGTTATGAAATTTATCGTAAAAATTCACCCAGAGGTGATGGTCAAAAGTGAATCTGTACGGAAGCGCTTCACGAAAATTCTGGAAACTAACATCCGAAATATTCTTAAGCGAAAGTCTGATTCTATGGCTGTATTCAACCGCCGTGATCATATCGAGGTTTCGCTAAAAGACGATTCTGAACGCCAGATTGCGCTGGATGTGTTGACCAAAACACCGGGTATTCACCACGTTCTAGAAGTAGAGCAAACGCCATTTACGGATCTGCACAACATCTATGAAATCGTGTCTGCAACGGTGAGCCATCAGCTGGAAGGCAAATCTTTCTGTGTACGTGCAAAACGTCGTGGCAACCATGACTTTACGTCGATTGAAGTTGAGCGTTATGTGGGGGGCGGCTTGAACCAAGATGTAGAATCTGCTCGTGTACAGCTAAAGAACCCAGACATGACAGTTCACCTTGAAGTAGACAAAGAGAACGTGAACGTTGTTCGTGAACGTTTCAAAGGCTTGGGTGGATTCCCTCTTGGTACGCAAGAAGACGTGCTGAGCTTGATCTCTGGTGGCTTTGACTCCGGTGTTTCTAGCTACTTGCACATCAAACGCGGCAGCAAGGTGCACTACTGCTTCTTTAACCTTGGCGGTGCGGCACACGAAATTGGTGTTCAGCAAACGGCTTACTACTTGTGGGAGAAATTCGGTTCTTCTGCAAAAGTGAAGTTTATCTCTATCGACTTCGAACCGGTTGTTGCTGAAATCCTTGAGAACGTTGAAGACGGCCAAATGGGCGTGATCCTCAAGCGTATGTTCATGCGTGCAGCCTCGAAAGTGGCAGACAAGTTTAACATTCAAGCGTTGATCACGGGTGAAGCGTTAGGCCAAGTATCAAGCCAGACACTGACTAACCTTCGAATGATTGATAACGTAACAGATTCTTTGATTCTTCGTCCTTTGATTAACTGGGATAAAGAAGACATCATCAATCTTGCACGTGATATCGGTACTGAAGATTTCGCGAAAACCATGCCGGAATACTGTGGTGTGATTTCTCGTAAACCCACCATCAAAGCTGAAAAAGAAAAACTGGAAGCGGAAGAAGCGAAGTTTAACTTTGATGTGCTTGATAAAGTGGTTTACGACGCACGCATTATCGACATTCGTGATATCGAAAAGATCAGCAAAGAAAAAGCCCCAGAAGTTGAGCTGGTGGATGATATTGCATCAGGTGCTGTGGTGCTTGATATTCGCAGCCCTGAAGAAGAAGACGGTAACCCGCTAGAAATCGATGGCGCAGACGTAATGCACATTCCTTTCTTCAAACTCGCCACCAAGTTTGGCGATTTGGATCAGAGCAAAACGTACCTGCTGTACTGTGATCGTGGTGTCATGAGTCGCCTTCAAGCGCTGTACTTGCAAGAGAATGGCTTCACAAACGTGAAAGTGTATCGCCCGTAATGGCTGCGCTGCCATAAATGAGCCATAAAAAAAACCGACCATGCGTCGGTTTTTTCTTGCTTAGAGAGGCGAAGGTTCAGTTATATTTTCTCGCTTCTCGCTTCTCGCTTCTCGCTTCTCGCTTCTCGCTTCTCGCTTCTCGCTTCTCGCTTCAGGCGAACTTCTGCTCATAGTGAAGATTAGGAATGATCACCATTGGGCCAACCACTTCAGCCGCTTTTTCCTTTCCGGCTAAGACATAGACAATCTCAATCGCAAACTCTAGAGCAGTGCCGGGCCCTTGGCTGGAAATCAGTTTGTGGTCACGGTCAGTGAAAACGCGCTTTGTATTGCGCTTGTCTTCGGCAATTTGCTCAACAAAGGCAGGGTGGCATGACTTGTATGCATCGGGATAAAGGCCGTTTTTCTCCAATACCAATGCGGGAGCGGCACAGATAGCGGCAACCCATTTTTGATCGCATTGTTGCTGGCGAAGCATTTCAATCACTAACGCACTCTCACCCAAACACGTTGCACCTTCGACACCGCCAGGGATGACGATACAGTCGTATTCCTCGTCGGCAACTTTCACCAAAGGTGCGTCTGCAATGAGCCTTACACTGCGTGAACAGGTGAGTTCGAGTTCGCCATTCGGTGCAGCGCTTGCTGTGGTCACGTTGAATCCTGCGCGTACCATGACATCAATGACGGTCACGGCTTCCATTTCTTCGGTGCCCGGCGCGAGGCACACTAAAACACTAGGGGTGGTCATAGGATTGCTCCAAGTTCTTAATTGCTAGGTATAGCGACTGATTTTCAGGCGTGGCAATACTATGGCGACTTGCGCAATGAATCAAATAGCCTGTAATGGCCTCGATTTCGGATGGGCGTTTGTAAAACACATCACGGTTCATCGAGGAATAGTTTGTCGCTGTCGCATTCGCTACTGAGAGGGCACGTTGCAGCACGGTGTCGCTGTCAGTATCTATGCCTTCTGCTTGCATGACGAGGGCAATCTCGCTGGCAAGTTGGTGCAGCTGGTCACTGTATTCGGGTTTGGTGAGTTCACCGTTTTGAATCTGAAAGATCCCCGTTAACGGGTTGATCATGCAATTGATCGCGAGCTTCTGCCACAATGCCTGTTCGATCTTGCTTTCCCACTTGCAAGGGGGGAGGGCGTGGTTCAGCACCTCAGCTAAGAAATCACAGCGCTTGCCGCTTGGGTTAATACCGCCTAGCCGTGTTTCACCAATGCCCGTGTGTCGAACGGTGGTTTCCGACAGCAACAAACTTGCTTGAGAGGTGGTCGCGAGTAACAAGGGGATGCTACCTAGTTTTTCCACGGCGCTTTGCGCGGTGCCCATGCCGTTGTGCATGAGAATGACGGGCGTGTCTTGGTGAAGGTATGGCAACAAGCTGTTTAGTGCTGTATCGACCTGAAAAGCTTTGACGCAGACGAGGATGCAATCACTATCGGCAAGTAAGTTGGCATTGTTGGCAGGAAAGTGTTGCTCTGTGAGCGACTCAAAGCCTCGCGTTAAAGATACCTGTTCTGCCCGTGTCCAGAAGTGAACATGGTGGCCTGCGTCTTGGAGCTTTAGTCCCCACAGCGTGCCCACAGCACCTGCACCGACGAGCGTGAAATGCATGATGTATCCTTTCTGTTTCCAATCTTTAGAAGAATACCACCGATCATCCTTTCGAATCACCACTGTAACAGCAAGGAATCATTCAGTTACTGCGTTCACTTTGGGCCTCAGAAAGTAAAAAAGCACCCGAAGGTGCTTTTTTCGATAATCTTGCGATTACAGGTGCATACCGATGCGGAAGATAGCTGCGTCGCCGTAGCCGTCTACACCCAGTTTGTTATAGAAGTAACGGTATGTAATGCCTGTGTAGATGGTGTCAGTGATGTCGTACCAAAGGCTTACACCACCATTGTGACCCATCTTGCCGTATTGCATGCCAGCATAGTCATCATTTCGGTCAAATTCGATTTCATGCCAGTTAGTAAGCATTAGAGGCTGACCAGCGATATCGAAGTTGTACATTGCTGTCCAACCAGCCATGTAGCCATTGAAGCCAGATGCATTGAACGAGCTTTTTAGAACTTGAGTGTCTTTATCACGAGTTTCAATCGTATCGATAGAGAGGTCATGAACACCAATAAATGGGTTGAAAGACCAACCTTCACCATTTAGACCAAGGTAACCAAAACCAAGAACACGGTTTTGTTCGTTGGTAAATGCGTTGTCTTTTAGGTCGTATACTTGGCCGTATGCAGTAATGTTATCTACAAGTTTGTAGTGAACAGTGAACTTAGCTGCTTGGCTACGAGTATCTGAACCTTGGTCTAGCTTCTCGTATTCGTAAAAACCGTAAACTTGGCCCCAATCAAAGCCAGCACCAGCTTCCGCACCGATAGTAACGTGCTTGTCGCGGTTATTTTCTACGCCACCGAAGTGGTCATCGCCGTTGGTCCACTTCAAGTAGTCTGCATATACGTTTGCAAAACCATAATGATATTCAGCTTGTGCTGGTACAGCTGCCGCTGACGCCAGAACGGCAAGTGCTACTACTGATTTACGCATCTTAAGTTCTCTTTTACATCGCTAAGATTGGAGTGGCAAAGACACCGAATGGTAGGACCTCCGCCGTTGCGAGCGCCATTCTATGTAAAAGTTCAAAAAAGGAAATGCAATGTAACCGCAACCGTTTGCGTATTGTGATGCAGATCTCTATGTAACGGATTACATATGAGATTAAAGTCTCAATATTTGACGTGTGTTTTGTATTTGAGGGGGCTTAGGCGTGTTACCCGTGACGAATGCCACGGGTTCAACAGATTTTAGGTTATTTCTGTAACTCAGCGAGGCGTTTGAAGTGGTGACGAAGCCCCACAATCATCGCAAGGCTTGGCAATACCATCAGCGTTGTAATGATGAAGAACAGCGACCAAGGGTTCAGCCAGTCAATGCCATTCAACCATTCAAAGCTCTCTATCCAATCCACCATGGAGCCGCTGAAAGACGACAGCGTCGTTCTTCCAAGGTTTCCAAGGGACGCCAGCAACGCATATTGCGTGGCAGAGAAAGCGCGTCCTGTTAGGAAGGTGAGGAAAGAGACAAACGCGATGGTGGCAAATGCACTGGTGAAGTTATCAACCAGTATCGTTGCAAGGAAAAGATCTTTGTTCGGACCAAGTTGCGCCATGAGCGCGAACATTAAGTTACTGCTGGCCATGGCGACACCGCCAATCAGAAGACCTTTGACCACGCCGAATCGGACATTGACGGCGCTGCCAATCAAGGTGAATACAACCGTGGCTCCCCAGCCGATGAGTTTGGAGTAGTTGCCAATGTCTTCGTTGCTAAATCCAATCTCTTTGTAGAACACGATCGACATGCGCCCGAGGAAGGCCTCTCCGATTTTAAAGAGAAAGACAAAGAGCAGAAGGGTCAGTGCAACCTGCACGCCATTGCGTCGGAAAAACTCAGCGAAGGGCTCAACAATGGTGACGGAAAACCAAACCATAATGCTGCTTTCGCCTTGGTTGAGGCGCTTGGCATAACGAGACTCTGCCTCCGCTTGAAGCTTTTCTCGATTGGTATTGGGTTCGCCAACGAACAAGGTGAAAAGGATCAATAACCCCACAAACGCAGCCATGCCGTAATACACGCCATTCCAGCCAATGCTATCGGCATTGATAAAGGCGAAATAGCCCGGAAGGCTGTATCCCGTCCACCACCCTATGACCGCCATAGCAGCGGCCTGTGGCAGTTTGTTTTTTTCCTGCTCTTGGAAGCTATCGATCCGGAAGGCATCAATGGCAATGTCTTGAGTGGATGACGCAAGCGCGATCGTGAAAGCAAGGGTGGTGGTTAGCCAAAGGTTAAACGATGGATCGGTATTGGCAATGCTCAGGGTACAGATCAGCATGATGACCTGCATGAGCAAGATCCAGCTGCGTCGTTGACCTAAATGTTTGTGCAGGACTGGCAGTTTTACGCGGTCAATCAGCGGTGCCCACATCCAGTTGATGGCATAGACGGCAAACACTGATCCGAACAATCCGATGGCTGTGCGTGTAAGCCCAGCATCTTTCAGCCAACCAGACATGTTGGAGCCGATTAACAGCCAAGGAAAGCCGCTGGCACAACCGAGAAGAAAGACCCAAAGTAGGCGTCTATCAAGGTAGCTAGTGAGTGTCTCTCGCCATGTTTGCGCGGGATCGTGGGACATGAAAGACGTCCTTGTGAGTAACAGAGAATATCACCATGCTACCGTGCTTCAAGGTCGAATGCCACGAGCAAAATCGGGGACTTTTCCTTTGTTGATCAGATAACAAGCGCACTCTTGCACACGTTGCTTCACGAAGCGATTGCCTCTCAGCTCATGCTCTTGTCGAGATTCGATGAGGTAAATGAGGTACCAGTAAACCGATTCGTACTGATCCTCAGGGGGGCCGCTGGGCAGGGACAGTTGCCACCAGTCCAAAAACTGCTGCTTTACCGACTCTTTTAATTCGTCGTAATCAGATTGACGAATAATAAAGCGCACGACCTCAGCAGCAAACGCTGGCGCATATTGTCGAATATGTTCGCCAGCTGCCTGCTTGTCGTTGTTTTCCGGATTGTCGGCAACGAGTTTTAGCATGTCTCCAAGGCCTATTACTTAGTGGTAATCGTCATTTTCTCGATAAGTATAGGCTGCTGTGGAACATCACGCATACGCGCTTCTGGGATAGTGACGGTTTTCGCGCTCGCGATTTTTTCAACCGTTGTAAACCCTTGAATAACCTTGCCAAAGACGGTGTAGCCAAATTTGTAATCTGTCCCGTCTAGGTTGCTGTTATTTTGTAGGTTGATGTAGAACTGACGTGTTGCAGAATCTGGGTCTGAGGTACGTGCCATTGCAATTGTGCCGCGGCTATTGCTCAAACCGTTTTTCGATTCATTGACCACTTCTTCATAGCTCGGTCTGCGCTCAAATGACTTGTCGAAACCACCACCTTGCACAACAAACCCTTGGATTACACGGTGGAATTGCGTGCCGACATAGCTACCGTCTTCAACGTATCTCAGAAAGTTGGCCACTGTTTTAGGGGCTTTATCTGGGTAGAGTTCAAGCGTGAAATTACCGTCAGTCGTCGTGACATTGACCACGGGGTTGGCTGCCCACGCTGATAGCGAGGCAAGCATGAATACAGCGGTCAGTGCCGCTTTGAAAACGTTTTTCATTAGAAGTTCTCGTTCATAAAGGTGGCAAGTTGCTTGTCACGGGAAATGTCTTGAAGCACGGCTTCTAACAAGGTGTTCAACGCAATTTCCATGTCTTCCACCGATGCGCTGGTTGCGCCTTCCATGGTGGATTTACCTGTGTAGCGTTTCACAAACTTATTATCGCTTGTCTCTGCCACGAGTTGGATCTGTACATTGGTTTGCATGGTGTGAGAAAACACAGAGTGTTCAACTTTTACCAATGCGTCCAGCACGTCTAAACGCACTTTGCCTTTGCTGTCGGTAGCAACGCGGTAGCCTTGTGAATTGAATTGGCGAGTAAGCGCGTCTTCAAGCACGATGCGTACGTTAGAGGTTGCATGGATCGGCTGAACATTTTTACGGCCGTTATCAACAACAGCAACAAATTGGGCAGTACGTAAGTCGCGACTTTCTACCATCACCGTCTTACCCTGAACAGCAGGAACCGACGAGATCGTTGGTTGAGGAGCGACGGTAAGTTGCGGTTCTTTGGGCGTAGAGCAAGCGCTCAAACCTAAAACGAGACCAGATATCAGTAGAATTTTTTTCATGTGTTAACACATCCCTTTAGCGTCTGACTTATTTAGAAGCTTCGACAATAACAAACTTACTGTTGGAGGCAATGATCTCTGCATTGCCAAAAAGACGTTTCAATTTAGCATGATAGCCGAGGTGACGGTTTCCTATCACGACAATGCGTCCCTTCGGTTCTAGAACTCGCTTAGCGTCACAAAACATTTGCCAAGCGATATGATCAGTCACTGCATGTTGTTGGTGAAACGGAGGATTACAAAGTACCAGATCGGCACTGTTTTCTTCGAATTCATCAAGACAGTTGTTGGCACGACACTCGAACCGAGAGGGATCAATACCATGGGCGACTAAATTGTGTCTTGCTGAGGCGATCGCCATGTGACTTTCGTCCACAGCTGTTACGTTGGCTTGGGGGTTCAATTTCGCGGATTGGATCGCCAGAACGCCGTTTCCACAGCCTAAATCGATAATGTGTTTTATGTCTTCGCTACGCGGAAGATGCTTGAGCATTAAATAAGCAGCAATATCGAGGCTTTCAGATGAAAACACATTCGCGTGGTTTGATAGCGTAAGCTGGTATTCAGGCACATCAAACGAGGTCATTGCGTTTGGCAAGGCTTCGAGTTGAATGTGCTTTTCACAAAAAATCAGACGTGCTTTCTTCTTCGCCAACGACGTGTGGGTTTCACCCAAGTGTTTTTCAAACAGTTTGAGTGTTGAGGTGTGCACATCTTTCGCTTTTGCGCCAAAAACCACAGAAGGTGATTTGCCGCTCAATTGCGCGATTTGTTGCAATTGCCACACCAAGAGTCGATTGTTTTTTGGCAGTTTTGCAACCACGATATCAACATCAAAAGAGAGTGTGTCCAGTGATGTCAGCAATGTTGCACCGTGGAGGTCATTTTCTTCCATATTCTTTTCTATGCTCTGTTGTGAGAGCAGAGAATCGTTTACAGCTGTAACGTTAAATTGCTGCGCGAGGGCCCAACAAGTGAGGGCACCAAAGCCATCATTGAGGATCAGTACGCGAGATTGCGGGGGCAGCGCGAGGCCTTTAACATGCTCAATTAAATATTCGTCCGCGGCATCCCATGCTTGCAGAGTTTCGTTCTTTTGGATTGGATAGCGTCGTAGCGCTAAAGCGAGGCTTTCAATTTGCAAAGTGGTTTTCATTCAAAGATGCCAGCGAAGCGAGAAAAAGAGTGGGATTGATGGCGTATATTGTCGCAGATGATGCAAATACTGCAATCCTCTTCGCTTCTGCCTATCATTAGACGGGACGCGATGATGTTTCAAAAAGATAAGGGCTATAACGAACAATGGTTGTACAGCAAAGAATCGAACAAAAACTGGCCGCAGCATTTTCTCCTGTGTTTTTAGATGTGATCAATGAAAGTCACATGCACAATGTTCCAGCAGGATCAGAAAGCCATTTCAAAGTAACGGTTGTTACGCAGGGCTTTGAAGGGAAACGATTACTGGCAAGACACCGTTCGGTTAACCAAGCACTCGCGGATGAGTTGAAAAATGATATCCATGCTTTGGCAATTCATACATATACTGAAAGCGAGTGGCACGAATTAAATGGGCAATCCCCAGTTTCTCCTCCATGCCACGGCGGGTCAAAACTAGACCAGTAAGATTGAACAATATTCAAGGCTGTTAGCATAAACGGCCTTTTTATTGGTAAAAGTAAAAAATGCATAACGCGCAGTTAACAACTTGAATGAAAAATTCTGCGAAGTGAAATGTAAGTGAGCAAATGTTAAAGATTTACGTGTCGACGAAACACGATATGCATGCATAAACATTTTTACAGTTTGTTACGCTTGTAACACTCTTTAAACAACGTTTTTGCATGCCGATTTGTGCACTTGCTCATACTTATCAATCAGAATTGGCGATAGTTTGCTCAGTTGCCGAAAATTCAAGGTGTATCACGGTGATTGCCGTGGAATAGCGACTTTGGTTGATGGTAGAATCCACCGCTTGAAAACTAGCCCGACGCTGAAAAATGTTGCGGGTTAGTCATTTGGAAGTTGCGAAGGTTGAATGATTTCGTTGTTCAGCCAGACAGTGGAAAGTCGTGTATTAACTGCGCAATAACAGAATTCTTTTTCCCGTTAATGTAGTGCAAGTGCGTATGATTACAATAAAAAAGGGTTTGGATATCCCCATTTCAGGGACTCCTACTCAGGTGATTAATGATGGCCCAGCCATCAAAAAAGTCGCCTTGCTTGGCGAAGAGTACGTTGGCATGCGTCCAACAATGCATGTTCGCGTTGGAGATGTAGTAAAGAAAGGTCAGATTCTTTTTGAAGACAAAAAGAACGCTGGCGTTAAATTTACTGCACCTGCAGCAGGTACTGTGGTTGAAGTAAACCGCGGTGCGAAACGTGTTCTTCAGTCGGTTGTCATTGAAGTAGAAGGCAACGAGCAAGTCACTTTCAATAAGTACGAAGCCTCTGAAATTGCAGGCCTAGATCGTCAAGTTGTTGTAGAACAGCTTGTTGAGTCTGGTGCTTGGACAGCGCTTCGAACCCGTCCATTCAGCAAAAGCCCGGCAGTAGATGCGAAGGCTGCAGCTGTATTCGTTACAGCAATTGATACTAACCCTTTGGCTGCAAATCCAGAGCAAATTATCAATGAGCAGCAAGAAGCATTCGTTGCTGGTTTGGATGTTCTTTCACGTCTAACTGACAATAAAGTGTTCGTATGTAAAGGTGAGTCAAGCCTTCCACGTAGTTCACAATCAAATGTCGAAGAGCACGTGTTCAACGGTCCTCACCCAGCAGGTTTGGTTGGTACTCACATCCATTTCCTTCGCCCTGCAGGCTTGGAAGCGCAAGTTTGGCACCTGAACTACCAAGACGTTATTGCGTTCGGTAAACTTTTCCTAACCGGTGAAATTTACACTGACCGCGTAATCTCTTTGGCAGGCCCTGTGGTAAACAACCCTCGCCTAATTCGCACACAAGCCGGTGCGTCAATCAATGATCTTACTGACAATGAATTGATGCCTGGAGAAATCCGTCTCATTTCTGGTTCCGTACTAAGCGGTACAGAAGCTGGCGGTGTTCATGGTTATCTTGGTCGCTTCCACCTACAGGTGAGTGCGCTTCGAGAAGGCCGTGAGAAAGAACTGTTTGGTTGGATTGTTCCAGGCAAAAACAAGTTCTCTGTAACCCGTGCGTTCCTGAGCCAGTTCTTCAAAGGCCAGCTGTTCAACATGACAACCACTACCAATGGTAGTGAGCGTTCAATGGTGCCAATTGGTAACTACGAACGTGTTATGCCTCTGGACATTGAGCCAACCATGTTACTTCGAGACATCTGTGCAGGTGATTTGGACAGCATGGTTCAGTTAGGTGCATTGGAACTTGATTCAGAAGATTTAGCTCTGTGTACCTTTGTTTGCCCTGGCAAATACGATTTTGGCCCGATGCTTCGCGAGTGCCTTGATCAAATTGAGAAGGAAGGGTAACTGATGAGCCTGAAAAAATACCTGGAAGACATCGAACCGCATTTTGAACCTGGTGGTAAGCACGAGAAATGGTTTGCACTGTACGAAGCAGTTGCAACCTTGCTATACACCCCAGGTACAGTGACACATCGCGGTTCGCATGTTCGTGACAGTATCGACCTAAAACGCATCATGATCATGGTGTGGATTGCTGTGTTCCCTGCCATGTTCTTTGGCATGTACAACACAGGTAACCAAACCATCATGGCATTGAATGCCATGTACAGTGGCGACCAACTTACCTCAATCATTGATGGTAACTGGCACTACTGGCTAACACAGATGTTTGGTGGCACGCTCCAAGCCGACGCAGGCTGGGCAAGCAAAATGATGCTTGGTGCGACCTACTTCCTTCCAATCTACGCGACGGTATTCCTTGTCGGTGGTTTCTGGGAAGTGCTTTTCTGTATGGTTCGCAAGCATGAAGTTAACGAAGGTTTCTTCGTTACCTCTATCTTGTTTGCTCTGATTGTTCCGCCAACGCTTCCGCTATGGCAAGCAGCGCTAGGTATTACCTTCGGTGTTGTTGTTGCGAAAGAAATCTTCGGTGGTACCGGACGTAACTTCTTGAACCCAGCACTTGCTGGTCGTGCATTCCTGTTCTTTGCATACCCTGCACAGATCTCAGGTGACTTGGTTTGGACTGCTGCTGATGGCTTCTCTGGTGCAACTGCACTGAGCCAATGGGCTGCAGGCGGTCAAGGCGCGCTGGTTCATAACGTAACTGGTAACTCGATTTCTTGGATGGATGCGTTCATCGGTAACATCCCAGGCTCAATCGGTGAAGTATCAACACTGGCTATCATCATTGGTGGTGCAATGATCGTTGCGATGCGTATTGCATCATGGCGCATCATTCTAGGTACCATGATTGGTCTCGTTGCTACTGCGACCCTGTTCAACATCATCGGCTCAAGCACTAACCCAATGTTCAGCATGCCTTGGCACTGGCACTTGGTTCTAGGTGGTTTTGCGTTCGGTATGATGTTCATGGCAACCGATCCAGTTTCAGCCTCATTCACCAACAAAGCAAAATGGTGGTACGGCATCCTGATTGGTGCGATGGCAGTTATGATTCGTGTTGTTAACCCGGCATACCCAGAAGGCATGATGCTGGCGATTCTATTCGCGAACCTGTTTGCCCCGCTGTTCGACAACCTGGTAATTCAGGGCAACATCAAACGGAGACTGGCTCGTGTCAAGCAATAACGATAGCATTAAAAAAACGCTGACCGTAGTTGTCGCGCTGAGCCTAGTGTGTTCAGTCGTGGTATCTTTCGCGGCGGTTTCTCTGCGTCCTTTGCAAGAGAAAAATGCCGTTCTAGACGTACAGCGCAACATCCTTTCTGTTGCCGGCATCGATGCTGACGGTGACATTCAAGCAGCCTTTGGCAAATTCATTCAACCGCAATTGGTTGATTTGGCAACGGGTGAGATGGTGGGTACTGAAGCAGAAGCTGCTAAGTATGACCAACGTCTTGCTGCCAATGATCCAGCTGAGTCGATTCTGCTTCCAGCAGACCAAGACTTCGGTGGTATTGGCCGTCGCGCCAACCTAGCGAAAATCTACTTGGTGAAAGACGCTGAAGGCAAAACGAGCGAAATCATTCTTCCAATGCACGGTAACGGTCTTTGGTCGATGATGTACGCGTTCGTTGCAGTTGAAACCGATGGCAACACCGTTGGCGGCATTTCTTACTACCAACAAGGTGAAACTCCAGGATTGGGTGGCGAAATCGAAAACCCACGCTGGCGTTCACAGTTCGAAGGTAAGAAGTTGTTTGACGAGCAGGGTAAACCAGCGATTCGTATCGTAAAAGGCGGCGCTCAACCTGGAGATATCCACGGTGTTGACGGTCTGTCTGGTGCAACTCTGACTGGTAACGGTGTTCAGTACACCTTTGACTTCTGGCTGGGTGACAATGGTTTCGGACCATTCCTGGCTAAAGTTCGTGAAGGAGGCCTGAACAATGGCTAACACTAAAGAACTTAAACAGAATCTGTGGGGCCCACTACTAGACAACAACCCTATTGCACTTCAAGTGCTAGGTGTGTGTTCTGCGCTAGCGGTAACCACTAAGCTAGAAACAGCATTTGTTATGACGCTTGCGGTAGTTTTCGTTACTGCTTTCTCTAACTTGTTCGTTTCAGCGATTCGCAATCATATTCCTAACTCAGTACGTATTATCGTGCAGATGGCGATCATCGCCTCGCTGGTAATCGTTGTTGACCAGATCCTTAAAGCATACGTTTACGACATCTCTAAGCAGCTGTCTGTATTCGTTGGTCTGATCATCACTAACTGTATCGTAATGGGTCGTGCTGAAGCATATGCAATGAAGTCAGCGCCACTTCCATCATTCATTGATGGTATCGGTAACGGTTTGGGTTACGGTTTCGTTCTGATTACTGTCGGCTTCTTCCGTGAGCTTTTGGGCTCAGGCAAGCTGTTTGGTATGTCTGTACTGCCTCTGACTTCAGAAGGCGGTTGGTACCAGCCAAACGGTATGATGCTTCTGGCACCATCAGCATTCTTCCTGATCGGCTTCCTGATCTGGATTGTACGTACGTTCAAACCTGAACAAATAGAAGCGAAGGAGTAAGGACGTAATGGAACATTACATCAGCCTGCTGGTCCGTTCGATCTTCATCGAAAACCTGGCACTTTCTTTCTTCCTAGGTATGTGTACTTTCTTGGCAGTATCTAAGAAAGTTAAAACATCGTTCGGTCTTGGTGTTGCGGTAATCGTAGTACTGTCTGTGGCCGTTCCGGTTAACAACCTGATTTACAACTTTGTACTAAGAAACGGTGCGATTGTTGAAGGCGTGGATCTTAGCTTCCTGAACTTCATCACTTTCATCGGCGTTATCGCGGCACTGGTACAGATCCTGGAAATGGTTCTGGACCGCTTCTTCCCGCCGCTATACAACGCACTGGGTATCTTCCTTCCATTGATCACAGTTAACTGTGCAATCTTTGGTGGTGTATCTTTCATGGTTCAACGTGACTACAACTTCATGGAGTCTGTGGTTTACGGTTTCGGCTCTGGTGTGGGCTGGATGCTGGCGATTGTTGCGCTGGCAGGTATTCGTGAAAAGATGAAGTACTCAGATGTACCTCCTGCACTTCGTGGTCTAGGTATTACCTTTATCACTGTAGGTTTGATGGCGCTGGGCTTTATGTCTTTCTCCGGTGTTCAACTGTAAGTCGGGTAAACCGCGAAATAAGGAATAGTCAATGGACATTATTCTTGGTGTAGTGATGTTTACTCTAATCGTACTGGCTCTGGTACTGGTGATTCTGTTCGCCAAATCCAAGCTAGTACCATCAGGTGACATCACCATATCTGTAAACGGCGATGACTCTTTAGCTATCGTTACACAACCTGGCGGCAAGCTGCTAAGTGCACTTGCAGGCGCAGGCGTATTCGTCTCATCTGCATGTGGTGGCGGTGGCTCTTGTGGCCAGTGTCGCGTGAAAATCAAATCGGGCGGCGGTGATATTCTGCCAACTGAGCTTGATCACATCAGCAAAGGTGAAGCGCGTGAAGGCGAGCGTCTAGCATGTCAGGTTGCAATGAAAACTGACATGGACATCGAGCTTCCAGAAGAAATCTTCGGTGTTAAGAAGTGGGAATGTTCTGTTATTTCTAACGATAACAAAGCAACCTTCATCAAAGAGCTTAAGCTTCAAATCCCTGATGGCGAATCTGTACCTTTCCGTGCAGGTGGTTACATCCAGATTGAAGCACCAGCACACCATGTTAAGTATGCTGACTTTGATGTACCAGAAGAGTACCGTGAAGATTGGGACAAGTTTAACCTATTCCGCTATGAGTCTAAGGTTAACGAAGACACAATCCGCGCATACTCAATGGCAAACTACCCAGAAGAGTTCGGTATTATCATGCTGAACGTGCGTATCGCAACGCCGCCACCTAACAACCCAGACGTACCACCAGGCATCATGTCTTCGTTCATCTGGTCGTTAAAAGAAGGCGATAAGTGTACGATTTCTGGTCCGTTTGGTGAGTTCTTCGCGAAAGATACTGATGCAGAGATGGTATTCGTAGGTGGTGGTGCAGGTATGGCACCAATGCGCTCGCATATCTTCGATCAGCTTAAGCGTTTGAAGTCTAGCCGTAAGATGTCTTTCTGGTACGGTGCACGTTCTAAGCGTGAGATGTTCTATGTGGAAGACTTTGATGGTCTTCAAGCAGAGAACCCTAACTTCCAGTGGCATTGTGCATTGTCAGATCCACTTCCAGAAGATAACTGGGATGGTCTAACAGGCTTCATCCACAACGTGCTATTCGAGAACTACTTGAAAGATCACGATGCGCCAGAAGATTGTGAGTTCTACATGTGTGGTCC
Source organism: Enterovibrio baiacu (assembly GCF_004120195.1). Taxonomy (GTDB): domain Bacteria; phylum Pseudomonadota; class Gammaproteobacteria; order Enterobacterales; family Vibrionaceae; genus Enterovibrio; species Enterovibrio baiacui. The sequence goes on from NZ_SCHN01000020.1 coordinate 69,190, forward strand.
TCCAATGATGAACGCAGCGGTAATCGGCATGCTGAAAGATTTGGGTGTTGAAGATGAAAACATCCTACTTGATGACTTCGGTGGCTAATTTACACCACGTCTGAAAGAACAATGGCTGGCCTTAGGGTCAGCCATTTTGCGTAAAAACCATACCAATCACAGAAGTTATTTAAGTTAATCAAGGTGTAAGTACCCTAAATCATTTTGATTTTTCTTCGATTTACACCGTTCAGTTCGCTAAATATATACTGTGATTGGTATTCGAATGCTCTTGTGTGCCGTGGCTAACATTGCAACCATTTGCATTCAGATACCTCTCATTTCTAAACCGGATTAAGTAATGAAAAAATTCCTGTTGTCTGCCGGTCTTATTGTTAGCGCCTTATTGGCTCTGGTGGGCTGCGATCAATCGCCGAAACAAACGCACTTAACAGGTTCCACGATGGGAACCTATTACTCGGTGAAATTTTTAAATGATGTCACCTTGCCGAGTGAATCTGACATTCAGGTGGAAATTGATAAGCGTCTGGAGTTGGTGAATGATCAAATGTCGACGTACCGTAAGGCGTCTGAACTGAGTCAGTTTAACCAGCACAAAGATGATTCACCGTTTACTGTTTCAAAAGATACGGCGACGGTGATCAGCGAAGCGATCCGCATTAATAAGCTGTCAGATGGGGCACTCGATGTCACTGTCGGGCCGTTGGTAAACCTATGGGGCTTTGGTCCTGAAGGCCGACCAGATCGCGTACCAACCGACGCTCAAATTGCTGAACGTAGAGCAATGACGGGGATCAATCACCTGTTTGTGGACGGGATGTCGTTGATAAAAACGAATCCTGATCTGTACGTCGATCTTTCCTCGATCGCTAAGGGATTCGGTGTGGATGTGATCGCGAATTATCTTTCTGAACTTGGATTGAATAACTATCTGGTCGAGATTGGTGGCGAGCTTCAGTTAAAAGGCGTGAATGCGGAAGGTCAGCCTTGGCGTATTGCGATTGAAAAACCAAGCAACGATCAACAAACCGTTCAGGAAATCATTGCCCCTGGAGACATGGCAATGGCGACGTCAGGCGACTACAGAAATTATTTTGAGGAAAATGGTGTTCGCTATTCGCACACGATTAATCCTGCAACGGCGAAGCCTATTCATCACCGTTTGGTGTCTGTCACTGTCTTGGATAAATCCTGTATGACGGCTGACGGTTTCTCTACCGCCTTTATGGTGATGGGGCCTGAGAAAGCACTTACGCTGGCGAACAATGAAAAAATTGCCGCATTTTTCATCATAAAGACGGATAATGGCTTCAAAGAAGTCGCATCGGACGCGTTTAAAAAGTATCTAACACGTTAAGGGTAATGAAATGTCTGTATATCTGATAACGTTTTCGGTTTTCATGCTTGTGATTGCGGGCATGTCTATCGGTTACATTATTCAACGAAAAACGATCAGCGGCAGCTGCGGTGGTCTTGGCTCTATCGGCATTGAAAAAGAATGTGATTGCCCAGAACCATGCGACGCACGCAAAAAGCGCGAAGCGCGCGCAGCGAAAGCAGAAGAGTGGAAAAAGAACCAGATTCTGTAATCACGCCATGTGATGAAAAGGTCGCCGAGTGCGGCCTTTTTTGTACCCGAAATCTGAGGTATTGCGCGCACTGAATCATGGGGGAAGCTTCTTTGGGGGACAAACTTGCATCACTGCGCATTCGAGCAGATAATTACCACTGTTTATCTAAACAGTGTTTGGGCCGTTCTTGCTATGAAAAAGATTATCCATATCGACATGGATTGTTTTTATGCTGCTGTTGAAATGCGAGACAACCCTTCGCTTCGCGGTATTCCTCTGGCTATTGGGGGATCAGAAAAGCGACGCGGGGTTATTTCGACGTGCAATTACGAAGCCCGTAAGTTTGGTGTACGTTCGGCGATGGCAACGGCACACGCGTTAAAATTGTGCCCAACACTGACCGTTGTACGCGGCGAAATGGCGAAATACAAAAGTGTATCCCAGCAAATACGCGCCATTTTTGAACGTTACACTGACAAGATAGAGCCGCTGTCGCTTGATGAAGCCTATTTGGATGTCAGTGACTGCTTACTTTTCCAAGGTTCAGCCACCCTCATTGCCGAAGATATCCGTCAAACCATCAAGCGAGAACTGGGTTTAACGGCATCAGCAGGTATTGCGCCCGTTAAATTCATCGCCAAAGTCGCCTCTGATCTGAATAAACCTGATGGTAAGTATGTCATCACGCCGGATGATGTTGCGGCGTTTGTTAAAACATTGCCGCTAGAAAAAATCCCCGGCGTAGGAAAGGTAACGTTAGCAAAACTTCATGATATGGGGCTTTATAAGGGCGAGGACGTTCAGGCTTACGACAAGAACACGCTACTTTCTCGCTTTGGTAAATTTGGCCAATCGCTTTGGAATCGCTGCCACGGCATTGATGAACGTGAGGTAGAAACCCATCGCGTGAGAAAGTCCGTCGGCGTAGAACGAACCTTGCCCGAAGATATTCAAACAGAATCGCAGTGCATGGATGTGATGACGTCGCTTTACGAAGAACTTGAAACCCGCCTAAAGCGAGTCTGTCCTGATTTGCTGATTGCGAGGCAGGGCGTAAAGCTCAAGTTTTCTGATTTTCAGCAAACGACGGTAGAGCATCGTCAGTGGAAATATGATGAAGACGCTTTTCCTGAACTTCTCATGGAAGCGCTATCGCGACAGAACGGGCGAGGGGTGCGTCTGATTGGCTTATCTGTGGGGTTGATTGCAACCGATGACAGTAAGGTCTCCCAGCTCAGTTTTGATTGGTCGTAAAAAAGGGCACATTATGTGCCCTTTTGCTATTGGGGGATTAAGTATTGCTTATGCTTTCACTGGAATCGCTTTAAGCATGGCGACCATTTGTTCCCAAAACAGACCGACGGTTTCAATGTTTACCTTCTCGTCAGGTGAATGCGGGAACTTGATGGTTGGGCCAAACGAAATCATGTCCATGTTTGGGTACGGTTCTTTGAACAGACCACACTCTAGGCCTGCGTGAATAACCATGATGTTAGGAACGCGGCCGTAAATGCCTTCATAAGTACTGCGGAACACCTTCATGATTTCCGAGTCAGGATCTGGCTTCCAACCAGGGTAGGCGCCAGAGAATGCCACGTCTGCACCTGCCAGTTCACCCAAAGAACGAAGCATGCTTTCAACGTAGCTACGACCGCTGTCCGCCAAAGAACGGATGAGACATAGCAGCGTCATGGTGGATTGCTCGGTCGTGATAACGCCAAGGTTAAGTGACGTTTCTACCACACCTTCAATGTCATCGCTCATGCGGATCACGCCATTTGGGCATGCGTTGATGGCTGCAATGATGCGACGCTGGACGGAAGAGGTAAGTGCTTGCTGACTTGCATCTGCATCCATGATGGACAGTGACAGGCTTGTCTCGATGGCACTCAACTCTTGATTCAACAGTTGCTCATAGTGGCTGAACAGTGATGCTAGCTTTTCAGCGCTTTCTTCCGGAATGGCAACGTCTGCAAATGCTTCGCGAGGGATTGCGTTGCGCAGTGTACCGCCGCGCACAGAAAGAATGCGAAGGCCTAGCTCTTCAGCATGGCCCGCCAAAAAACGGCCCAATAGTTTGTTCGCGTTGGCGCGGCCAGTGTGAATATCACAACCTGAGTGACCCCCTTTTAGGCCCTTGATTTGTAGCGTTTTGGCAACGTAACCCGAAGGCAGCGTTTCTCGCTCGAGTGCAAAGGTAATGGCTGAATCAACGCCGCCAGCACAACCCATGTACACTTCGCCTTCTTGCTCAGAATCGGTGTTCAAAAGGATTTCACCTTCCAACCAGCCTTCTTGTAAACCGAAAGCACCGGTCATACCGGCTTCTTCGTCGATGGTCAGCAGCACTTCAAGTGGGCCGTGCTCGACATCTTTTGATGCAAGTACAGCAAGACATGCAGCCATGCCCATGCCGTTGTCCGAACCCAGTGTCGTGCCGTCAGCGGTCACCCACTCACCATCGATATAGGGACGAATAGGATCGACAGTGAAGTCATGGTCGGTGTTTTCATTTTTCTGCGGCACCATGTCAATGTGCGCTTGAAGTACGACGCCTTTGCGATTTTCCATGCCCGCGGTGGCTGCTTTCTTGATAAAGACATTACCCACATCGTCACGACGAACGGCAAGACCTTCCTGTGTCGCCCATTCAATGATGTATTGAGCCAGTTGCTCTTCATGTTTGGATGGATGAGGAATAGAACAAATCTTATCGAAAAACTGCCATACAGGCTGCGGGGATAGTTGGCTGATCTCAGACACTGGCTTTCTCCAGAAAACAAAGAAATAGAATTCGCATACTATTTATGCTGAGTTCTGATTAATTTTCAGAATTTGTAACGTAAAAGTATGCTTTGTTAAAAGCATACCACTATGAAAGCGGGATGGAAGCTAAACCTTTCGCTTTTCGTTAGGGATTGGTGTGGAGAAAAACAGTGTTTTGGTGTAATTAAATTACTTAAAGTGTGGGGTGTTGGTAATAAATGTGATCTTGATCTCCTTTGTGGTTGTAAATTAATTACCATTCGTCTATTATCTCACCGTTCAAGAAAGGGCAAGACGCCCGAGAACATAGCCATGCGCTTTCAATGTTTAAGGATAAGCCCGAAATTTTCGTCTCCATGGAACCGAGCTTTACTAAAGCTGCATTTTCACGAAAATTTTTTGAGGTAATCCGTATGAAAGGTAATTCTGCATGTCGCTACTGGAACACTGGTTCTGTGTTTACTGGTAATTTTAAATATCCGACGCCGTTCGGGTATTCCCGCAAGTAATATGACTTGCATGATTTGATACATCCCCCGCTATACAGATATTTCGTTTCTAATTTGGAAACCACGCTTTAATCTGGCGCCACTTTGATAGTGGCGTTTTTTTTGTCTTGATTTTCTCTCTTTTTGTCAAAGCTATCGGCATCCTTCTCTTTCCTTTATGCACCTCTCAGTTTTTCTACTTGTGCATTTATCCATCGAATTTTGGCTCTAGTATTGAGCACACGCGGCAAAATATCGTCGATACGAAGTGCCTTTGATTGAATCATCAACAATTGAAGCCAGTGTGACTTAATTCACGCTGGAAATTTCGATAATTGGCGAGTAAGATTCGCGTCAAATTCAGACGCAAACGTTTAGCCAAACGTTTGCGTAATATTGGCAGACCCACTCACTTTCCAAGGAACGAAAGCCATGCTTGAGCGTCTTTTTAAATTAAAAGAGCAAGGTACTGATATACGCACCGAAGTTATTGCAGGTTTAACCACCTTCCTGACAATGGCTTACATCATCTTTGTTAACCCAGCAATCCTGTCCGAAACGGGCATGGATCGCGGCGCTGTTTTTGTTGCGACCTGTTTGGCTGCAGCGATCGGTTGTTTCGTGATGGGTTTGGTCGCTAACTACCCTGTAGCACAAGCACCAGGTATGGGCTTGAATGCCTTTTTCACCTACACCGTTGTATTCCAAATGGGATATTCATGGCAGGTGGCATTGGGTGCTGTGTTCCTTTCTGGTCTTTGCTTTATTGCACTGAGCCTGTTTAAAGTCCGTGAGTTAATCATAAACTCTATACCACTCTCTTTACGCACGGGCATTTCAGCAGGTATCGGTATGTTCTTGGCGCTTATCGCGCTGCAGAACTCAGGTATCGTTGTTGCGCACCCAGCGACCTTGGTGTCAATGGGTGACCTTTCAGCATTCGCACCAGCAATGGCGGCATTGGGCTTCTTCCTGACAATTGGTTTGGTCAATCGCGGCATTAAGGGCGCGGTAATGATTGCCATCCTGATTGTGACGGCCATTTCGGTCATCACAGGCAATGTGGAGTACGCAGGCATTGTTTCTGCGCCGCCAAGCCTAGCGCCTACTTTTATGCAAATGGACCTGTCTGGCGCGCTTGATGTTGCCATGATCTCGGTTGTTTTTGCTTTCTTGTTCGTGGATCTGTTTGATACCGCGGGCACATTGGTGGGTGTTGCTACTAAAGCAGAGCTGATGGACAAAGACGGCAAGCTTCCTCGCTTGAACCGCGCACTATTGGCTGACAGTACAGCGACAACCGTTGGTGCAGTGTTGGGTACATCAAACACCACATCATTCATTGAAAGTGTATCGGGTGTTGCTGCGGGTGGCCGTACAGGTCTGACTGCAGTTGTTGTTGGTATTCTGTTCTTGTTGGCACTGATGTTCTCGCCACTTGCGGGCATGGTTCCAGCGTATGCGACAGCGGGTGCATTGTTTTACGTTGCTATTCTTATGATGTCTGGTTTGGTGAGCGTTAACTGGCGTGACCTAACAGAAGCGGCACCGGTTGTTGTGGTGTGTTTGCTCATGCCATTGACCTACTCAATCGCACACGGCATTGGTCTAGGCTTTATCTCTTACTGCGCAATCAAAGCGCTAAGCGGTAAAGGACGTGACGTACCTATTAGTATTTGGGTTCTAGCTGCGCTGTTCTTGCTGAAATTTGTTATGTAAGACACAATACGCCGCAATTGAATCTGTGAGTTAAATGGCGACCGTCGCCACTGAGGTTTTTTAAAATGAGCAACAAGTTTGTTATCACGTGGGACAACATGCAAATGTATACCCGCCAACTGGCTGAGAAATTGTTACCTGCGGAACAATGGACTGGGATTATTGCAGTAAGTCGTGGAGGTCTTGTACCTGCAGCGATTCTTGCTCGTGAGCTAGGCATTCGTCACGTAGATACTGTGTGTATTTCTAGCTATGACCATGATCACCAGCGTGACATGCGTGTTATCAAAAAAGCTGAAGGTGACGGCGAAGGCTTCATCGTTGTTGACGATTTGGTTGATACTGGCGGCACGGCAGAAGTGATCCGTGAAATGTATCCAAAAGCGAAATTCGTGACCGTGTGTGCGAAACCTGCGGGTAAACACCTTGTCGACGATTACGTTGTCGACATTGCTCAGGATTGCTGGATTGAGCAACCATGGGACATGGGCATCACCTTCGTTGAGCCTGTTGCTAAGCGTTAATGATTGCTGAGCAAAATGATTGAAAGAAAAGCCCCGAAAGGGGCTTTTTTGTCGCTGCCATATTCCCTCGCTTTTTCTCTCGTTGGTTTGCTCGTATTTGTTCTTTGATTTATTTCGTCATCTCGCTTCCTTCTGGGGCTGCAATATCGATAACTGCTCTGTCGCTTTCTACTCGTCATGGTTTACACTAACGCCAGTTAAATCATCGACATTAGGGGTGGTTCCGTGAGCGCATCCGATTCCGAAAACCTTTCCGTAAAACTCTTCAAGCAACACAAGTTCGCCAGAGAAACATCGACCATTGTAGGCTCCGCCACCAAAGCGAAAAAAGAATCACATGACGCGATTGATGGGGACAGTGATAGCCGCTGGTATCGTGTGTTACGCCGTCCTCAATGGGTTTGGCAAGGTGTCGATCCCATTGAGATGGAAGAGACCTTGGCGCGCATTGCAGCCTCCGACAATGACAGAACCAACGACAGCCAACTTGATACCGTGGTGGGCTACCGTTCAGGAAACTGGGCGTACGAATGGACCCAGTGCGCGATGCGCCAGCAGCGAATTGCGCAAGAGTATGAAGAAAAAGGAAGCAAAGAAGCGGCCGCGAATGCGTGGCTAAGAACGAGCACGTATTTCAGCATCGCGGGATACCCCCATTTAAAAGGGGATACCTTGGCGCTTCAAGCTGAAACGCTCGCTAACAAGGCATTCCATTCAGCCATCGATAAATTGCCCTACAAAGTAAAGAGTGTGGTTGCGAAGGTAGACGGGAAGGCCCTCGAAGGCTTCTTGTATCTACCGCACACTGATTCGCCTTTGCCTGTGGTGATTGTCAGTGGTGGCTTAGATAGCTTGCAGACCGATCTTTGGCGTTTGTTTGAAACCTATTTTGCCCCAGCCAATATCGCGATGCTGACCATTGATATGCCCTCAATTGGTCGAAGCGCACATTGGAATTTGTCAGAAGATAGCAGCCGTCTTCATCAAGCCATGTTGAATGAGTTAGCCTCTGTACCTTGGGTTGATCATCATCGCGTAGGCTTTCTGGGCGTGCGATTTGCGGCGAATGCCGCGGTGAGAATGGCGTTCGTCGAGCAAAACCGTGTGAAATCCTGTGTGTCCATTGGCGGTATGCTTCATGCCATGTTGGTAGACATCAAAAAACTCAATGCCGCACCTGCTATGTACCTTGATTCCATTGCATCACGGATGGGAAAAGGCAGCGCATCAGATTCGATGCTGACGCAACTGCAAGCGCTGTCGCTTAAAAACCAAGGATTGTTAACGGGCAGACGCACAAAAGTGCCTGTATTAGCGTTAAATTTGGAAAATGACCCCGTTTGCCCAAAAACCGACAATCAATTGGCTGCACTATATAGCCATGGCGGTAAAGCGATGACGCTTCCGAATAAACCTATTCACGATGGATATCACAGGGCAATGGTGGAGACGATGAAATGGTTCGAGAAAACGTTGTGATGAATATCTGCTCAATGTCTCGAAATGAAGACGTAATTTAGAATCATGAGGTTCTAAGCACGAATTTTCGCTGGTTGCGTGTTATACAAGTAAGGTTAAGTGTTAAACAACATTGCGTACTTTAGGCGAGTTTTGTAAATGGTTATTTCTGAGTAGTACGCCTAACGACGTAAGCAAAATTAGACTGATTATAAATAGACTGGACTCGTCTTGAGGGATCTTGCTATGACTGAAGAAACCAAAACCTTATCCCATGGAAGGCTGCTAACACGTTTTACCCAAATTGGGCCTTATCTTCGACAGAACAAATCGACAGAAGAACGTTACTTTTTCGATTGCTTGTCAGCCTGTGTGAATGCAAAGAAGCCACCTGAAAGCCGCGAGTTTTGGGGATGGTGGTTGGAATTGACACCGAAAGAAGGCGGATTTGAATACGCCTACAAGTTTGGCAAATTCAACACCGAAGGTGAGTGGCAATCGGACAATGTGCCGAAAAAATGCAGCAAAGAAGTCACGGAATCACTGGATGCGTTTTACAAGAAAATCTGCGATTTCGTTGAAGGTGAATTGCAATTAGAAATCACCGCGCTTCCTACACTTAAGCAACCAAAATTGGGTTCTGCTGCATAAATTGGATGATTTGTCTCGAATCGTAACGAGATTGCGTTATTCGCTTGTTATCTTGGTCTGGGATTGATAAAAGAAGAGCTCATTTGCTTTTATGTTATCAATATCATGTCAGGCCAAGAAAACGTTTCATCCGTTACTTCCGATGCTGGCGATAAGCAAGATCGCCAGACTATCGTTGTCAAACTCGGCACCAGTGTGCTTACTGGTGGCTCGACCAAAATCGATCGCGCACATCTTGTGGAGCTTGTGCGTCAGTGCGCCATGCTCATCCGTCAAGGGCATCAAGTCATTGTTGTTACGTCTGGTGCTATCGCAGCGGGCCGTCACCATCTCAATCATCCCAAACTCGCAAATACCATTGCCAACAAGCAAATGCTTGCAGCAGTGGGGCAGAGCCGTCTTATTCAAGAGTGGGAAAGCCTGTTCGACATTTACGGCATCCACATCGGTCAAATGCTTCTCACGCGTGCAGACCTTGATGATCGTGAGCGCTACTTGAATGCGCGCGATATGCTGCAAGCCTTGCTCGACAACAACATTGTTCCCGTTGTAAACGAAAACGATGCAGTGGCGACCGCTGAAATCAAAGTCGGTGACAACGACAACCTCTCTGCGTTGGTGGCCATCCTCGCCGAAGCAGACAAGCTGCTTCTTTTAACCGATCAGCCGGGCTTGTTTACCGCTGATCCGCGTTCAAACCCAGATGCTGAACTTATTCGCGAAGTACACACCATTGATGAAACTTTGCATCAACTGGCTGGCGGCAGCGTGAGTGGACTGGGTACCGGCGGCATGGCTACCAAACTACAAGCTGCAGACGTCGCGCGCCGTGCGGGCATTGAAGTCACCATTGCGGCGGGCAGTCGCCCGGAAGTGATTCAGCATGTGGTGAACGGTCAACCCGCGGGAACGCGCTTCCTGCCGCTTGAGTCACCATTAGAAAGCCGCAAGCGTTGGATCTTGGCTGGCCCTCCGCCGGCAGGCGACATCATTATTGATGCCGGAGCAGCATCTGCTGTTGTTGAGCGTCACAGCAGCTTGCTATCAAAAGGCATCGTGTCAGTGAAGGGCGCGTTTGATCGCGGTGCGGTTGCGCGTGTCTGTGATCAGAACGGCAAGCAGCTTGCTCGCGGTATCTGTCGCTATTCAAGTAAAGACTTGAGTGCCATCGCGGGTCGACACAGCCAAGACATTCAAGATATTCTGGGTTATGCACATGGACCTGTCGCGATTCATTGCGATGATTTGGTCGTAACCGATTAATCCGATTGCGGGGTGTTCCGCAGTCGAAAAGGACGAAGCAATAGAGGCGAAAATGAGTCTGCAAACCACCAGTTTACAGAGCATGGGACGTGCGGCGAAAGACGCTGCATATGCATTGGCAACGGCACCTACAGCGCAAAAGAACCACGCGCTGGCCGTGATCGCTGATGAACTCGAGGCGAACGCAGCGGCGATTTTAGCGGCTAACGCCAAAGACATTGATGCAGGCAGAGAGGCAGGTTTGCCCGATGCCATGCTTGATCGTCTACTACTCAACGAATCACGCTTGGCGGGCATTGCCGCTGACGTGCGCAATGTAATTTCTCTGTCTGACCCCGTCGGCAGCGAAATGGATTGTAAAGTGCTAGAAAATGGCATGACGTTGAGCCGTCGTCGTGAGCCCATTGGTGTTATTGGCGTGATTTATGAAGCACGACCTAACGTGACCATTGATATCGCGTCTCTTTGCCTGAAAACCGGTAATGCGAGCATTCTTCGCGGTGGCCGTGAAACGTTTCACTCAAACGTTGAGTTGGTGAAGGTCATTCAAACCGCGCTTGAAAAAGCCAATCTGCCTGCCTCGTCTGTTCAGTACATTGAAAAGCCGGATCGCGAATTGGTGGGTGAATTGCTTCGCCTCGACGATTACGTGGACATGATCATCCCTCGCGGCGGTGCGGGTTTGCACAAGATGTGTAAAGAGAACAGCACCATCCCAGTGATCATTGGCGGCTTTGGTATCAGCCACATGTACGTGGATAAAACCGCCGATCTCGATCGGGCGTTGGATTTGATCATCAACGCGAAAGCACAGCGTCCATCAGCGTGTAACGCACTGGATACTTTGCTGGTGAACAAAGACATTGCGGCCGAATTGTTTGAAAAGCTGACACCGCTCCTCAATGACAACAAGTTGAAAGTGGTTGCTGAGAAAGCGGCGCTGCCATTGCTGAACAGTGTGGCGGATCTGCAAGAAGCTGGCGACGGTGATTTTGATACAGAATGGCTGAGCTACACGCTAGGCGTGGCATTGGTGTCTGATGTTCATTGCGCGCTAGCCCACATGCGTGAGCACAATGCGAGCCACTCGGATGCTATCTTGACCAACGACCTGATGGCGATGGAAGCTTTCATCAATGGAGCAGGCTCGGCTGCCGTGTATGTGAATGCCTCTACACGCTTCACAGACGGCGCTCAGTTCGGTTTAGGTGCAGAAGTTGCTGTGTCTACCCAGAAACTACATGCTCGCGGTCCTATGGGCTTAGAGGAGCTGACAACCTACAAATGGGTAGGTAAAGCGGATTATCTGTCTCGCCCTTAATCGGGAAGTGGATTATCGAAGTAAAAGGCGCTGATTCAGCGCCTTTTTTGTCGATGGCGTTTGTATATCGCTACCTCTAGGGAGGGTTTAAGGCTACGCTATGCCGTGATTGTTTGAATGACGATGGCCTTAGATGGATTACGCGACACTTTCCCGCATTAGCGTTAAACACTTAACCGTGATGCATGTGCTCTTGATGACGCATAGCGTAACGGCGACAGCCAATATTTTGTGTGTCACGCCATCGAGTGTGAGCAAGGCGTTGGCACAGCTCAAAACACAATTGAACGATGAGCTTTTCTTCCGAACTGGAAATCAACTTGCACCCACGCAATATGCATTGAGCATCGGCCCAGCAATCCACAATGTGCTGTCGAACATTAATGGTATTTTCCAACAAGGGGAGTTTGCGCCAGAGACCTTCACAGGCACACTTTCCTTATCGATGCGTGAAAGCACGTTTGAGCTTTTCGCCCCTCAGCTTGGGAACATTTCTCAGCAGTTGAGTGACCATGCTCAGTTAGTGATCTCCACCAAAGAGCAATTCAGCTTTGAAGCATTACTGAGCGGGAAGATCGATTTTCTGCTGCTGCCTCATGACATCAGCCAGCCACCGACACACAGTAAGAACTTGGTGTGGAAAGTGATTCTGAATGATGAAATGGTCTGCTTGATGAATCACCATCATCCGCTTTCCAAAGGTGAGCTGACGATAGAGAACTACCTGAGTTATCGACATATTCGTGTGATCGACAAAGACTTGGCTGAACCTTACTTTGAGCAGACACTCACGCAGCGCCATGGTGCAAGAAACATTGCCACCATGGTGGCGGATTTTGGTTCGGCAGCCTTAATGTGCCAGCATTCGCCGTATTTGTTTACGTGCTCGAAGCGCTGGGCTGAAACTGCGCTGCAAGGAAAAGGGCTGGTGGCTAAAGCGTTACCGTTTGATTACGGGCAAGTGGCGTACAGCTTGGTGTGGAATACCGTGAGTTTGAACAACCCAGCGTGCCGTTGGCTGCATGACCAACTGGTTGGCGACACGGCAGAAGTTTAGGTATAAATCGTCGGCAATTGCATGGGGCGATTGATCTTCGAGAACAGCAAATCGTGGAAGCGGTTCATCTCGCTTTCACTGCATTTTTCCCACGTTAGCGCTTCACCCATTACACCGTGGTGCTGAAACGCGTTTAGGCGAATCTTTACGTCTTTAGGCAGAGTATTGAGGTAATCGCCGACGGCATCCACTTCCGTATCCAAGTCACTTTTCCCCGGAATATGAAGCAAACGCACTTCGTGCAGTTTTCCCATCTCAGCCAGCAAGTCGATAGTGTCAATGACACGGTGTTTATCGCGGCCAATGAGCCAGCGGTGCGTCTCGGATTGCCAAGATTTTAAATCAATCATTGCGCCATCAAGGTAAGGGGCAACACGCTCCCAACCTGCGCGAGACAATGAACCGTTGCTGTCGATAAAGCATGTCAGGTGTGACAACGCAGGATCGGCTTTTACGGCTTTGAACAGCTCGATGATGAATGGCAGTTGTAGCGTGGCTTCGCCGCCTGACACCGTAATGCCGTTCAGGAAAAAGTGGTGTTGGCGAACCAAGGCCAGCATGTTGTCCAAGCTGTAGCTGACAATTTTTGGATTGGATTTGTGAGGGCACACGTCGATGCAAAGATCGCAATGGGTGCACTTTTCGGCATCCCAAACCACTTTGCCTTCAGCACTGAATGACAGCGCATCAGCAGGGCAGGGCGCCACGCAATCGCCGCAATCGGTGCAGTGATTGATGGTATGCGGGTTGTGGCAGGTAATGCAGTCGAAATTGCAGCCCTGCAAAAAGATGACCAGGCGGTTGCCCGGTCCATCGACACAAGAGAATGTCAGGATACGGCTGACCAATGCGTTTGTCTTACTCGGTTTCACTGACATTCTCCGGTGGTATGCGATTACTTGTAAACAGGCGTGGTCTCGAAGCTCACCACACGTGGTGCGCGGTCAAGAATACCTGTGTTGCAAGCCGCTTCTGCGCCCAACCACGTGGTGTTCTTACGAGAACCTTCATCGTCGTATTTCGCGATATCAGACAGTTTGATCATGTAACCCGTTACGCGTACCAGATCGTTTGACGCAACGTTCGCGGTGAACTCGCGGTAGCCCATGTTGATCGCACCCTTACACAGGTTGAACATGGCTTCTGGGTTTGATTTTACTGTCTCGTCGATGGTCAGAATGTCACTGATACCCGAGGTGTAGTATTTGTGGTGACCAGCGGTTGCGTGAACGTAAGTCACTGGGTCTGGTTCAGTACCGTAAGGGATACGAACGCCCGGCGTTACGTCTTTATCGATGCTGATGCCACCTTGTGAGTGCAGTACCGCTTTACCGTTCAGGCCGTACTTCACAGGGTTTGCCTCAACCTGCTCCGCCAGTTTTGCAGAGATAGCGTGGCCCAGTTCGTTTGCCGCGATGTCGTGACCGTACTTCAGTGACTGACCGTCTTTCTCCATCAGGATGTTGACGGCTTCCGCCATGCCGTAAATACCGAACATAGGCGCGAAACGACCTTCTTCAATCAGACCTTCTGTTGCCAGGAAGTGTTTGAAGTAGTTTGAAGACTCGTGCAGGAAGCTGCTACGAACGTCCATCAGTTCAACCATCAGCTTGCTGTACGTTGGCAGCACAGCGTTCAGGAAGTCTTCAGCACTTTCCGCTTTCTCAGCCGCGTGCTTCAGGTTCATACGCACCAGGGTGTTAGAACCGCCAGCCAGTGGCAGCGAGTTGTAGCAGCTTACGATACCGAAACGCTTGTCACCGTACGCGGCAGCGTGCATTGGGTAGTTCGCGATGTGTGGCTTGCTGCACTCAACGATGTTTGAGGTTGCTTGACGCAGCAGGTCGTCAGACGTTACCGCTGGGTCGTACATGAAGGTCAGGTTCGGTGCGATTTGCTTCAGCTCAGCATCTACGCGCAGGATAGTGCGACAGATGATGTTGTCTGCCGGGCCGATGTTCGCGTGCATAAATGCGTCTGGCAGGGTGCGGTCCAGCATGATCCAGAAACGCTTAATTTTTTGGTAGATCTCTTCGTCTGACAGTTCGCCCACGTAAGGCATCAGCACGTCATCCAGTTGACCCACGTAAACCGGAATGTTGGTCACAGACGGAACGTGGTGGTAGATGATGTTCAGCATGTTCAGCGCATCATCCAGGTTCTCTGCTGGAGACAGCTCTAGGTACTCAGAACCCTGAGACAGGAACTTTGCGTAGTCTGGCAGTACGTAGCGTGGTTTGAACGGTGCGTGACCTTCAAACATGTCACAGATAACGCCGTCTTTCATCGCCTGCTCGATATCGTCAGAGATATCCATGTAAGGCAGGCTTGCTTCTGCCTCCAACGCCAGCCATTGGTTTTTCTGCTTTGGCGACAGGGTTGGGTTGTTGATGATTTGGTAGAAACGTTCTTGAAGTTCTGTCAGATGCTTGCTCATGGAAAAGACCCTACTTTAATTTGGGTTTATTCTAAGCGCGAATCCGGTTTGCCACTATTGAACAATCAAGAAGCATATTTTTCCAAAATGGAAATCCGCGAGGTATTTGGAAGCAGTGTTGAAAGGTACTGGAGGAGAGAGAGGTTAGAGCACTTGCTGTAGTTGGGCTTGCGCTCTGTGTAACTCAAAAATGTCCCTTTCCAAGCTAGCGGGCTTACCCTCATACTTTATATAAAGGTGCTCAACCTTTTATTCTAATAGGTCTAGCGTTTAGTAAACTTGGCACATATCACTTTCAAAACAATAGGTTGCTATGATAAGAGGCTTACCTAATTTGTTTAATTGTTTGACTCCATAAGTTATGATGTTTGAGTATTGTTTAATATATGGATTGTTCAATTAATGTACTTGGGTCACTACGAGTTCGACAGGACTATTGATGAGCACCACAATAAAATAGCTGATATTGTTAATAGTAAAAAAACACTGATTCTTTTTGACACTAACATTCTCGCCTATTTATATAAGCTTCACGCAAATGCACGTAACGAGTTCTATACTTGGTCTGATTCAGCCATCAATGATAATCGGCTGTTCCTTCCTGGATGGGCTGCGAGTGAGTATTCAAATCGTGTAACCACCAATAAACTGGACGACTACACAAATAAAAATAACAACGCAACGCCTGATAAAGCGAAAAAAATGTATGAAGCACTATATGAGATTGCTTCTTTATTTGTGGATGATGAAATTTTAGCCAACTCTCAGTTTGCAGGAGATCGTGATCAGTTTTTAGATGGATTTCTCGGTACTATCAAATCGTTGGATGCGTACACTCGGGCGTTCAAGACGCAGTTTAAAGTTGGTGATGTCCACAATGAGATCACAAAACACTTTTCTAAAGTCGTTCTTAATTCCGACCTTACAGAGCTGTGTGCTAAAGCAAATAGAGAAGGTGATACAAGGTTTGAACATCGTTTACCGCCAGGCTTTAAAGATGGAGGTAAGGGCGAAAACCGTTTCGGTGATCTAATCATTTGGTATGAAATTCTGAACAAGTCCAAAGAACTTAAAGCCAGCTTTGATCATGTACTATTTCTCTCTAACGATGAAAAATCAGATTGGGTTTATGCACCTAAGTTTAGGGCAAATGTTAGTGGTGGTGCTAGAAAGTTTGTATCTAACAAAAACCCAGTCATTAAAATTGCTGACCCACGGTTAGTTTCTGAATTCTCCAATAATTTAGGTCATTCGAATTTCACTGTTTGTAGCCTTGCTTTACTTATAGAGAGTCTATCTAAAGTTGACCCAAAAAGTTTTACTAATCTAGCTGGTGCTATCCAAATAAATATTCAAGAAACTATAATCCCTGCTAAAGGTAGCAATGAGCCTGCGGATGAGGCCGTAGAACCAACCGAGGAAGCTGCTGAACCAACTGAGGAAGCTGCTGAACCAACCGAGGAAGCTGCTGAACCAGCCGAGGAGGCTGTTGAACCAGCCGAGGAGGCTGCTGAACCAGCCGAGGAAGCTGCTGAACCAGCCGAGGAAGCTGCTGAACCAGCCGAGGAAGCTGCTGAACCAGCCGAGGAGGCTTCTGAACCAACCGAGCCTCTCCCCCTTATCTTTGAATACGCTCAAGAAGCATTGCAGGATAGCCTTTATCAAGCAGATGCACCGTCAGAAATTAACGACATTATACGTGATCTAAAAAGTTATAACTGGTATACGCAGAATCCAGCAATTTCCAAAATAAGCTCGATGGCCAAGGAAAGTATCGATCCTTCCTCATGTTTTGTCTTAGGAAGAAATATTTATCAAGCAGCTTGTGGAAACTCCCAAAAAGCTAGTGAATATATGGTTTCCTTGCGCAGAAAACTAAGCATATTCCCAATTGAAATTGCTAATCATATTCTAGCAGGAATGGTATTTGAAGTTTATTTTGACTCAAGCTGTCAATATCGTGAAGATGTAAAGTTTGACTATGCTAGTAGCATCTTAAGCTTGTTAATCAAAGATGACTTTGAACAAGCTAAAAGTTTTATCAGATACCATTTACAAGATCATGAAGAACAATTGTTGTTTATACCTGGCGACCAAGGGGAACCAAAGAGTGAGATTACAATTAACGTCAGCATGAGCCAAGGTGAGGAATCTAGCTTTATACTTGATTCAGTAATGTTCCAGGGTAAAGAACTAGTGGTTGATGACGATGAACCTCTGTGGTTTACCCCAAACTACAATGCGTCAAAGATCAGAGCCGAAGTTTCATCGACACTCGCTATACCAGAGTGGGCGTTAACGTTGAAAATCAATGAAAAAATTGGTGATAAATACCTTAATCTACCTGAGGGAAAACTGCTTGATCCCCGATGTGCTTTGAACTGATAGATAATCTAAAGCCATGGTGAACAGTAGTGATATTCTTCATGGCTTACCTGATTTATTTACTTCGATAACAATCGCTAACATGAAAATGTCCAAATGCTATTTAAAGCGACACGACACCTTACCTCTTGTCCACAGACCAGAAACAAAAAAACGCCGAGCAATGCTCGGCGTTTTCGTGTTCAGCTTTTCGTCAGCGCTTACTTAATTTCCACGCCCTGCGCTTGCAGGTCAGCATGGTAAGAAGAACGCACGAACGGTCCACACGCAGCGTGTGTGAAGCCCAGTTCCAATGCGATATCACGCAGCTCGTCGAACTCTTCAGGTGGCACGTAGCGCTCTACCGGAAGGTGGTGACGGCTTGGTGCCAAGTACTGACCCAAGGTCAGCATGGTCACGCCGTGTTCACGCAAGTCTTTCAGGACTTGAATGATTTCTTCTTTGGTTTCGCCCAAGCCCATCATGACGCCAGATTTGGTCGGGACGTTAGGGTGCATTTCACCGAATTTCTTCAGCAGTTCCAGTGACCACTTGTAGTTCGCACCTGGGCGCGCTTTACGGTAGAGGCGCGGCGCAGTTTCAAGGTTGTGGTTGAACACGTCTGGCGGGTTGTCTTTCAGAAGCTCAAGCGCAGTGTCCATACGGCCACGGAAATCAGGCACCAAGGTTTCGATACGGATTTCTGGGTTCAGGGCACGAATTTCGCGGGTACAGTCAGCAAAGTGCTTCGCACCACCGTCACGCAAGTCGTCACGGTCAACAGAGGTCACTACCACGTACTTCAGCTTCATGTCGCTGATGGTTTTCGCCAGTTTCGCAGGCTCATTTTCATCTGCGGCGTTTGGACGGCCATGTGCCACATCGCAGAACGGGCAACGACGGGTACAAATCGCACCCAGAATCATGAATGTCGCGGTGCCATGGTTAAAACATTCTGCCAGGTTAGGGCAAGACGCTTCTTCGCACACCGAGTGCAGATTGTTTTTACGCAACGCAGACTTAATGTCTTGAATGCGTTTACTGTCGGCCGGAAGTTTGATTTTCATCCACTCTGGCTTGCGCAGCATCTCTTTTTGCTCGGTCGGCATGTTCTTGACCGGGATGAGCGCCATTTTGTCTGCATCGCGGTATTTTACGCCGCGTTCCATCTGGATCGGTTTGCTCATAATTGATTGCTTTCTGTTAGGGACTCGACCTGATCGTAACCGAGGTGCGAAGTCAGTTTATCTACTAACACTGGGTTTAACTCAGCCAAAGAGGCTGGGCCACCAAGATCGACAGTTTGCGTCATCGCCATACCTGCGTAGCCACATGGGTTGATACGCAAGAACGGGGTAAGATCCATATTTACATTGAGCGCGAGGCCATGGAAAGAACATCCTCGACGGATACGAAGACCCAGTGAGCATATTTTCGTGTCTTTCACATAGACGCCTGGTGCATCAGGACGTGCGTTTGATTCGATGTCAAAGTGAGCAAGCGTATCGATAACGATGTTTTCGATATGCGTCACCAGCTCGCGCACGCCCATTTTGTTTCGTTTTAGGTCGAGCAGTATATATGCCACTTGCTGACCGGGACCATGGTACGTTACTTGTCCACCACGATCACTTTGCACAACGGGAATGTCACCCGTTGCCAATAAATGTTCTGCTTTGCCCGCTTGGCCTTGTGTAAACACAGGCTCATGCTCTACCAACCAAATTTCATCGCATGTATCACTGTCGCGTTCGTCAGTGAACGTATGCATAGCCTGCAAGATAGGTTCGTATGGCTGCAACCCAAGTTGTCTGATGATAAGACGGTTCTGCTGCAAATTGGCACCTGCTTCGCGTTGAATTGGTAAAGATGTGGACTGCGTCTGAGATCAGCCGAATGATTCGGTCTTCTCTCTAGCATTATAATGAGCAGCGGCTGAATTAACAGCCGCCGTCAGTAAGGGTATTTCAGAATGGTAACAGCTGGTTAGAGAACCATGCGTACAATTTCAATGTCACCCAGTTCTTTATACAGCGTTTCAACTTGTTCGATAGAAGTGGCAGTAATAGAGACAGATACCGCGTTGTATGTGCCTTTGCCGCTTGGTTTTACGCTTGGGGTGTAGTCACCCGGTGCGTGACGCTGGATAACTTCCAAAACCAGATCTGTAAGTTCTGGTTTGGCGTAGCCCATCACTTTGTAAGTGAATTTACATGGGAACTCCAGCAGGTCTTTTAGTTTTGGTTGCTCTTGCATTATTTACTCCAGGCTTGACGCCAAATGCTCACTCAGGGCGTCTATCTTTTGTGCTTATGATCACGATTTGTGAATTGGGGAGCATAGTAATCGTCCTGTTAACAGAAAACAAGATGATGTAAAACCCCGTGATTTCTTTTTATATGGGGGCGAAGAATCAAAATAAAAAGGCAGCCGCTGGCTGCCTTTTGAAATTGCTAGGGTTCTTACTGAATACGCTTAGAACAAGCTCTTGAAGAACATGATGATGTAGTCCATCAAGCGGCTAAACAAACCACCTTCTTGTACGTCATTCAACGCAACCAGTGGGTATTCTGCGATGTCTTCGCCATCAACTTGGTAGTAAAGCTTACCCACAACGTCGCCTTTGGCGATAGGTGCTTCAAGTGTTTTCTCTAGAACAAAGCTTGCTTCTAGGTCACGTGCTTTACCGCGTGGCAGTGTTACGTATGTGTCTTCAGATACACCCAGTGCAACTTGGTCAGTGTCGCCCATCCAGACTTTTTCAGTCACGAATGTTTCGTTCGCTTTGTGCGGTGCAACGGTTTCGAAGAAGCGGAAACCGTAGTTAAGCAGTTTTTTACTTTCAGCTTTACGTGCATTGGCACTGTTGGTGCCCATCACTACGGCGATCAGGCGCATCTTGCCTTCAGTCGCAGAGCTGACAAGGTTGTAGCCCGCTTTGTCGGTATGGCCGGTTTTGATGCCATCAACGTTCATGCTCTTGTCCCAAAGCAGACCGTTACGGTTGTATTGGGTGATGCCGTTGTAGGTGAATGATTTCTCTTCGTAGATGCGGTACTCATCAGGCACATCACGAATCAACGCTTGGCCTAGCAGCGCAAGGTCATAAGGCGTTGAGTAAAGATCATCATGGTCAAGACCGTGTGAGTTGGCGTAGTGGGTATCTTTCATGCCCAGCGTTTTCGCCCAACCATTCATCAGGTCAACAAATGAGTCTTCAGACCCCGCAACGTGTTCAGCCATCGCGACACACGCATCGTTACCCGATTGGATAATGATGCCGCGGTTCAAGTCGGCAACAGAAACGGTTGTGCCCACTTCGATGAACATTTTTGAACTGCCTGGGAAGTTTTTCGCCCATGCATTTTTACTGATAACAACTTCGTCTTCGAGGCTGATGTTGCCACGCTCTACTTCTTGGCCGATGACATAGCTGGTCATCATCTTGGTCAAGCTTGCAGGGTTCAAACGCTCGTAAGCGTTATTCTCGGCCAATACTTTGCCCGAGTTGTAGTCCATCAATACATAGCCTTTCGCAGCAATCTGCGGGGCATCAGGGACAACGGAAGGCGCAGCCACCGCTGATGCGGATGCTAAAACGGCAGTCGATAAGACTAAAGAGCGCAACAAAGAGGATGATTTATTCATAGTTTTAGGTACTTACTTGGTATTTCTCTAGTCAAAACTGGCAACACTATATCAGATCGGCTGATTAAGTGTCAGACAGGGTTACAACAACTTACTAATTAGTGACATTCTATTTTTGCGACAGTTCACCTGCAATCGGCTCTGCAACGATAAATGCTTCATTTATTTGCTGCTCGCGCGCTTTCATGGCGGCATTCTGTGTTTTGTCGTAGTCGTAAAATGGACCTAAACGAACGCGGTACACGTTTCCTGATTGGCGAATGTCTGTCGGCAAATCAAATTGCTTTGAAAATGTTTCTGCCGCTTTCGTGGCTTTTACTTGGTCAGAAATCGCCACCAGTTGTACAAAGTAACGGTTTAATCGTGCTCCTTGCCACTCTGTATCGTCAGTAGGTTTGTCAACTTTGAGTAAGGTCACTTTTACAGGTGCGGTTCCTGTTTTTAGTACGTCTAATTTTGATGCAGCCGCATAGCTTAGATCAATCACGCGACCTTCATGGAAAGGGCCACGGTCGTTCACGCGGACAATGGCTTTTTTACCATTGCTGGTGTTTTCAACCTCGACGTAACTTGGGATCGGTAATGTTTTATGTGCAGCGGACATGGAGTACATGTCGTATATTTCGCCGTTCGATGTTTTGTGGCCGTGAAACTTCTCGCCGTACCATGATGCTATACCGGTTTCAGAGAATGCTTCAGGCGCTTTAAGCACCTCATAATCTTTACCGAGAACAGTGTAGTTGCTGTTTCCTGCGCGGCTATAGGGCTCGTAACGAGGCTGTGCATCTTCGATATGTGCCAGCGTTGGTGCGGTTTTGGGCGCTTGGTCATCGGATAGGCTGTATCGCCCATCTTCAGACGCACAGCCTGAAAGCAAAATCGCGGTGATAACTAGGTATTTTTTCATTACAGAGCCTTAGAAAGCATTTTTCTATGTGTATGGATCGACATGAGAATGCCGAAGCCTGCCATTAGCGTCACCATCGACGTGCCCCCGTAACTCACAAGGGGCAATGGAACGCCAACAACGGGTAAGATCCCGCTTACCATGCCAATGTTCACAAAGACATAGACAAAGAAACTGAGCACGATGCTGCCTGCCATCATGCGGCCAAACGCTGTTTGTGCGCGGCTAGCAAGCATTAAACCGCGGCCAATGATGAACAGATACAGTGCCAGTAAGCAGGCAACACCAATCAGGCCCCATTCTTCGGCAATCACGGCGAAGATGAAGTCTGTGTGGCGTTCGGGTAAGAATTCCAGTTGAGATTGGGTGCCGAGCAGCCAACCCTTTCCGCTGATACCACCTGAGCCAATTGCAATCTTGGATTGGATGATGTGATAGCCAGCGCCAAGCGGATCGGATTCTGGGTCAAACAAGGTGCGAACACGTGTGCGTTGGTATTCGCGCATTAAGAAGAACCACAATACAGGAATGAAGGCTGCTACCAAGGCACCTGCTGCAAAAATGATTCGCCAGCTAATGCCGGATAAAAACAGCACAAAAATGCCGGATGCAGCGATAAGAATCGACGTGCCCAAATCTGGTTGTTTGGCGATAAGTATCGTCGGTACAAAGACCAGCACCAAACCTATCGCAAGGTTCCTAAATCGCGGTGGCAGAGGTTCTTTACCAATAAACCGAGCCACCATGAGTGGTACGGCGAGTTTGATGAGCTCTGAGGGCTGAAAGGTAATGACGCCGAGGTTCAACCAGCGCTGTGCGCCTTTGGCCGTTTCACCAAAAAACAGCACCGCAAAGAGCATAATAATGCCCGTAATGTACAAATAGGGCGCCCAAAACTCATAGTGCCGAGGAGACACTTGCGCGAGCACAAACATCACGCCCAGTGAGAGGAACATACGAAAAACTTGCCGCTCCATCATGGCAACGTTTTGTCCGCTTGCACTCCACATCACAATCAAGCCAAAGCCCATCAGTGCCAGAATACCCAATAACAAAGGGGCATCGAGATGAAGACGATCAAGGATCGTCTTTTTCTGTCCTGATGAGGCTAAAAGGCTCACTGGGTTTTCTCCTCGTTGTCTTTTTCGAGCAAGAGATGGTCAAAGATGCGTCGTGCGATTGGGCCACCTTGGCTTGAACCTCCACCGGCATTTTCAAGCACCATGGACACGACCGCTACAGGGTCTTCGAACGGTGCAAAACCCGTGTAAAGTGCATGATCTCGAAGGTGTTCCGCCAATTCATCGGCGTTGTATTCTTCATCTTCGCCCAATCCAAAGACTTGCGCTGTGCCCGATTTGCCACCTGTGACGTAAGGCATATTTGCAAATGCGCGACGCGCGGTGCCTTTTTTGCCGTGGTTGACCAACTTCATGCCTTCAAGGGCTGTTGTCCAATATTTGTCTTTGACGTTTTCAATCGGCGGGTAAGGGGAGAATGTCGCTTGCTCCTGCACGCCTTCACTGATGGTTCGCATGAGAAGGTGCGGTGGATTTACCTTGCCCTTGTTCACCAACACTGTGGTGGCTTTTGCGATTTGCATTGGGGTCGCCGTCCAATAGCCCTGACCGATACCGACAGGGATGGTGTCCCCTTGATACCAAGGCTTGCGGTAGCGCGCCATTTTCCATTCACGGGTTGGCATGTTTGCTTTGCTTTCTTCGTGAATATCGATGCCCGTGTAATCACCGAAACCAAAGCGGCTCATCCAGCTCGAGATGCGATCGATCCCCATGTCATAGGCGATTTGATAGAAGAAGGTATCCACCGATTCTTCTATGGACTGCTTGAGGTTGACACGACCATGCCCCCACGCCAGCCAATCACGGAATGGACGGGTTTTGGAGTTAGGCAGTCGCCAGTAGCCAGGGTCGTTTCGTGTGGTGTTTGTGGTGACCACTTTTTCTTCCAGTGCCGCAACAGCAATGAAAGGTTTGACGGTGGAGGCGGGCGGGTAAATACCTAGCGTTGCACGGTTAACCAAAGGACGGTTTTTGTCGTTCAGCAAAGCGCGGTAGTCAGGGCCCGAAATACCATGAACAAACAAGTTAGGGTCATAACTTGGGGTCGACACCATCGCCAGTACGGCAGAATCTTTCGGATCGAGCACCACCACTGCACCGCGTCGTTCACCCAAAATGCCACGAATGTAGAGCTGCAAATCGATATCGAGATTCAGCACCAAATCTTTACCTGGCTCTGGTGGCACATATTTCAGGGTGCGGATCACACGGCCACGGCTATTTACCTCTACCTCTTGGTAGCCCGCAGTGCCGTGCAGTTCACTCTCATAAAAGCGTTCGATACCCAGCTTGCCGATGTCGCGTGTCGCTTTGTAGTTATTGATGCGTTCTTCGCGCTCTAGGCGTGCGATGTCTTTGTCGTTGATTTTGGCCACATAGCCCATGACATGGGTGAGGGCGTCGCCATAAGGGTAATAACGCTTTAGGTAGCCTTTGATTTCAACGCCAGGGAATTTGTGTTGGTTGGCAGAAAAAACCGCCACTTCTTCTTCTGTGAGTTGGTTTTTTAGCGCAACGGCATTGAATCGTCGAGTCCGTTTTTTATCGCGTTCGAATGAGGCAATTTCCCGTTCACTTATCGGCATGAACTCTTGCAAGCGCGCAATGGTTTCGGGAATGTCTTTGACCTGCTCAGGGGTGATTTCAAGCGCGTAGACAGGGCGGTTTTCGGCAAGCAGTTTGCCTTTTCGGTCGTAAATCAAACCGCGGTTAGGGGCGACAGGCACCACCTTGATACGGTTATCATTTGAACGGGTAATGTAATCATCATGGTCCTCTACTTGGATGTTGTAGAGGTTGAAGAGCAAAATACCGACAAGCGCAAAGATGCCGCCGAAAGCCACAACGGCTCGGCGGAAAAACAGAGAAGATTCGGCCTGATGATCGCGTATTGGACTACGCTTGTGCTTCATTAATTATTCTCGGTGGTAAGGGTGGTTCGCCGTAATGCTCCAGGCGCGATATAAGCTTTCTGCCATTACAACCCTAACCAGCGGGTGAGGAAGCGTCAAAGGAGAGAGTGACCAACTTTGATCCGCCGCTGCTTTACATGCTGGTGCGAGACCTTCAGGACCACCAATAAGGATAGATACATCACGTGCGTCGAGCTTCCAGCTTTCAAGCTGTTCTGCTAACTGTTCGGTGTCCCAACGTTTCCCAGGAATGTCTAGCGTGACAATGCGGTTTCCTTTTGGCACAGCGGCCAACATCGCTTCTCCTTCTTTTTGAAGAATGCGTGCGATGTCTGCGTTCTTTCCGCGTTTACCTGCGGTGATTTCGATCAGCTCAAGCGGCATGTCTTTTGGGAATCGACGGCTATATTCTTTATAGCCTTCTTCGATCCATTTCGGCATCTTGGTGCCTACCGCGATCAATTGCAGTTTCATCGAATCAGTTCCACAGTTTTTCTAGCTCATAGGTTTGGCGTTGCTCATCTTGCATGATGTGAAGCATCACATCACCGAGGTCTAAGACAACCCATTCCCCTTCGTTCTGGCCTTCCATTCCCAAGGTATTGATGTTCGCAGCATGGGCTTCATCAGCCACATGTTCAGCGATAGAGGCAACATGGCGTTTTGAGTTGCCCGTGCACAACACCATAAAATCAGTGATGCTACTTTTTTCACGAACATCAAGCGTAACGATGTCGACGGCTTTCATGTCATCTGCTTTATCGACAACAAAGTGTTGAAGTTGTTCCGGAAGCAATGCTTTCCCCTTAATCTTGTCGCGGATCGCCGGTGGGGCGTTTTCGTGATTCACCCAAATCTGGGGCTGTGGATCGAAAAATTATAACACTAGCGAATTGGAATAAAATACAGCGTGTTGGGATTTGACGTTTAGTTGACAGGTTCACGCATCACAGGATGACCACATATCTCAATCGCGAACGCGGAAAGTGCTGGCCAAGGCTGGCTGTCAAAATCAGTTTTCACCATTACCTCGATCTCTGCGAGCCGATGAAGCAACAGCATTAACTGAGGCTGCGGCAGACGGTGCAAAGCGGCAGTCAGAATTGGGCGTCTGTTTTGCCACACTCTGAAATGGTCAAAAAGGTTATTAAGGCTCATGCCTGATGCGCCGTATTCTTGCATCTTACAAAGCTGAACCAGCTCCTTTTGAATGACACGCAACAGCAAGGTTATCTCCACGCCTTCAGCTTGAAGCTGACGCACAATGCGCACGGCGCGTTTTGCTTTGCCTTCAATGAGGGCGTCAGTCAGTTGGAAAGGGGTGTAATGGTTGTGTCGTGACAAAGCCTCTTGAAGACGAATAAGCGTGAGCTCTCCGTCAGGATAAAGCAGTTGAAGCTTCATCAGGCTTTGCGATAACGCCAATAAGTTACCTTCGTGCCACTGGGCAAGCAGCATCACAGATTCGTGGTCTGGCTTCAAACCAAGCTCACGACAACGCGCCTCAATAAAACGTGGAAGCTGCCTTGCATCTGGCGTATTGCACGGAATATATAAGCCGTTTTTTTGGAACAGCGTGAACCACTGCGCGGACTCTTGCTTCTTGTTCAGCCTTGGGCCGTCTAAGATGAGCAAAATGTCTTGATGCAAGAAGGGCTCAAGCGCCTTGAGGGCGTTAGCTTGGGCGGCCGTCAGCGCAGAGTCTGGCAAGGTGAGAATCAATACCTGACGACTGGCAAACAAGCTTAAAGCCTGGCAAACGTCGTAGACCTCTTGCCAATTCAGTTGGTTATCGACAGAAAAACGGTGTTTCTCTTCGAAACCTTGCTGAAGCGAGGTGTTGAGTATGGATTGAATAGACTCTTGCTTGAGCAGGGGTTCATTGCCGAACAGCAAGTAAGTCTGACACAAGCCTTGTGAAAGGCGTTGTGTCAGTTGTTCTGGGTAGATCCTCATGGGGTGGTGTCACCCTCAACGCTATCTTCGGCTGTGTCGTCTGATTGCGTTGTTGAATAGCTCGATAACGGCTTACCTTGAGGCTCATCTTTACCATCGAAACGCGTTTCGATAGAGACGGAGGGTTTTTCTTCGCTGAAGCCTTGGTAAAGCTCACGCAGTGCTTTCTCTTCCGCTTCTTTGCGTTCAAATTCTTCGATATGTGCATTCAGACGAGCAAGCTGTCGCATGATCTGCTTTGTCGCTTCTACACGCATCTCTTGCGCCAGCATCTCTTCTTCCACAGATTTCGCAAGTGCGGTCAATGGGTTATCAAGGTAGGTGCGACTTAGGGATGTCGAGAAATTGTAATTGCCCTTGTCTGGAACCGTCACCGTATAGCTGACAGAGTAAGCAAATTGCTTTTCTGCCACACGGCTGTTTTGGTAAAGCGACAAGGTGCTTTCACCGTAGGACTCACCATTTAGGCGAAGATTAGAAATGCGTTCTGCAGGCGCGATAATGTCGATATCGTGCAAGCGAAGTTGGGTTTTCATTTCACGGGTGAGCGCCCCGTATTTATCGAAGCTCGTGATTGAAAGCTTCTGAATCTCGTCAGGCAGGTTGTAGCTGCCACGGAGATGGAATCCGCAAGATGCGGTGGCCAAAGCGGCCACCACAACTAGCAGGGTTCGGAGAGAACGAAAGATCGAGGTCACCGAATTACTCCCTTTCTTTTCGGTCAAGGGCGTTGGCAAAGCAATTAGCTTGCAACGATATTAACCAGTTTGCCCGGCACGTAGATCACCTTACGAATGGTTTTCCCTTCGGTGAACTTAACAACGTGCTCGTCGTTTTGCGCCATGGCTTCAACGTCATCTTTTGCTGCATCTGCTGCAACGGTGATTTTCGCACGAAGCTTGCCGTTAACTTGAACAATGATCAGCTTTTCATCTTCAATCATTGCGTTTTGGTCAGCCGTTGGCCATACCGCGTGGTCTACGTCGGTTTCGCCCAGTGCTACCCACAACTCGTTGCTGATGTGCGGCGTGATTGGGTAAAGCATCACAACAACCGCTTTCAACGCTTCATCAAGGATAGCGCGGTCAGTGTCGGTCTCTTGTGGCGCTTTTGACAGGCGGTTCATCAGTTCCATCACCGCGGCAATCGCCGTGTTGAAGGTTTGACGGCGGCCAATGTCATCGCTCACTTTTGCAATGGTCTTGTGAACTTCACGACGTAGCGTTTTCTGATCTGCGTTCAGTGAAGAAGCATCCAGTGCTGCAACTGCGCCTTTTGACGTGTGGTCGAATACCAATTTCCAGATACGTTTCAGGAAGCGGTTAGCACCTTCTACGCCTGATTCTTGCCATTCAAGTGTCATGTCAGCAGGAGAGGCAAACATCATGAACAAGCGAACGGTGTCAGCACCGTACTTGTCAACCATCTCTTGCGGGTCGATACCGTTGTTTTTCGACTTAGACATTTTGGTCATGCCTGAGTGAACAAGGTTGTTACCTTCAGTATCAACAGCGCTAGTGATGCGGCCTTTTTCGTCACGCTCAACGGTTACTTCCGTTGGAGAAACCCACACTTTTGCGCCTTTCTCGTTGTTGTAGTAGTACGCATCTGCCAACACCATGCCTTGGCAAAGGAGTTGTTTGAACGGCTCGTCACTTTCAACCATGCCTGCGTCACGCAGAAGTTTGTGGAAGAAGCGAGAGTACAACAGGTGCATTACTGCGTGCTCGATACCGCCCACGTATTGGTCAACCGGCAACCAGTAGTTAGCGGCATCTGAATCCAGCATTTGGTCCGCTTTTGGTGAACAGTAACGCGCGTAGTACCAAGAAGACTCCATGAAGGTGTCGAAGGTGTCGGTTTCACGCAACGCAGGTTGACCGTTGAAGGTCGTTTCTGCCCACGTTTTGTCCGCTTTGATCGGGCTGGTTACGCCGTCCATGACAACGTCTTCTGGCAGGATCACTGGCAGTTGGTCAGCAGGTACAGGGTGTACTTGGCCATCTTCAGTGGTCACCATTGGGATTGGAGAACCCCAGTAGCGTTGACGAGATACACCCCAGTCACGCAGACGGAAGTTAACGGTTTTGTGGCCTTTGCCTTCAGACTCAAGTTTTGCCGCGATTGCGTCAAACGCGTCTTCAAACGCCAAACCGTCGAATTCGCCTGAGTTGAACAGAACACCTTTTTCAGTGTGTGCTGCTTCAGAAATATCCGGTGCATTGCCGTCTTCAGCCAAGATCACTGGTGCGATCTCCAAGCCGTACTTGGTTGCAAACTCAAAATCGCGCTGGTCATGACCAGGAACGGCCATCACGGCACCTGTGCCGTAATCCATCAATACGAAGTTTGCGACGAACACAGGCACTTCACGGCCGTTTAAAGGATGGATAGCCTTAAGGCCAGTATCCATGCCTTTTTTCTCCATGGTCGCAAGCTCAGCTTCTGCCACCTTGGTGTTACGGCATTCATCGATAAACGCTGCTAGCTCAGGGTTGGTCTCTGCTGCTTGTGCGGCAAGAGGGTGACCCGCTGCAATGCCCACGTACGTCACACCCATTAGGGTGTCAGGACGCGTGGTGTACACTTCTAGATCTGGGTTGCCTGCCACTTTGAATGACAACTCAACACCTTCTGAACGACCAATCCAGTTGCGTTGCATGGTTTTCACCATGTCAGGCCAACCTTCTAGGGTGTCTAGGTCGTCAAGTAGCTCTTGTGCGTACGCAGTGATTTTAATGAACCACTGTGGAATTTCTTTTTGCTCTACTGGGGTATCACAACGCCAGCAGCAGCCGTCTTCAACCTGTTCGTTCGCAAGAACCGTTTGGTCGTTTGGACACCAGTTAACAGAAGAAGTCTTCTTGTATACCAGGCCTTTTTCGTAAAGCTTGGTGAAGAACTCTTGTTCCCAGCGGTAGTATTCAGGCGTACAGGTCGCGAATTCGCGATCCCAATCGTAACCGAAGCCCAGCAGTTTTAGCTGGTTCTTCATATACTCAATATTCTCGTACGTCCAAGGCGCTGGCGCTGTTTTGTTTTTAACAGCGGCGTTTTCAGCAGGCAGACCAAATGCATCCCAGCCGATTGGCTGCATGACATTCTTGCCTTGCAAACGCTGGTAGCGAGAGATCACATCACCGATGGTGTAGTTACGCACGTGACCCATGTGCAGTCGGCCGCTTGGGTACGGGAACATGGATAGGCAGTAGAACTTTTCCTTGTTCGGGTCTTCTTGAACCACGAAGGTTTTGTTGTTGTCCCAATCAGCCTGAACTTTAGGCTCTATGTCCTGAGGACGGTATTGTTCTTGCATCGATGACATCCGGGAAATTGTGAGATAGGTATAAAATGAATCTGAATAATCGACATAGAATAACTAAAGGTAGAAGGCGCAACAACAGTTGAATGCAGAGGTGGCCTATGTCAGAGCAAAAAGCAGAGTACAAGTTGATCGTTCAACGGGTTAGCGACGCTTTAAAGCACAGCCCCGAAGAGCTACAACGTTGGGTAGATTTATCAGAGCGTTATTTTGAAGCCGCATCGGACATGACGAAGGATGAATTGGCCCTGATCGAAGCGTATTTTAAGCGCGATGTGCAGGAGTTCAGCGAGCAATATAATGCGTCTGAAGACCGTGCAGATGACGGTGAGCTGTTCAAAAGCCTCATTGCCAACACCTTGTGGGAGCAACTCGCAGAAATCACCGATAAGACCCAACTGGAGTGGCGCGAGGTGCTGAAAGACATTCAACATCACGGCGTTTATCAGTCAGGCGAAGTGGTCGGTCTGGGAATTTTGATTTGTGAAAAATGCGGTAATCAGACTGAACATAGCCATGTTGGGGTGCTTACCGATTGCATAAAATGCGGCAGTAAGCATTTTAGTCGCAAGGCGTATCCGGCTTAGAGCTGGGAGGGCAGGAAGAGCAGGAAGAGCAGGAAGAGCAGGAAGAGCAGGAAGAGCAGGAAGAGCAGGAAGAGCAGAGACTGGAAAGAGCAGGTCCTAGGCCCTAGGAAAAGCAAAGCGCTAAAGCGCTAAAGCGAAAAGCTTGACCGCGCCTTTGAACCTGAAAAAATATTGCAGTACCCAGTACCCAGTACCCAGTACCCAGTACCCAGTACCCAGTACCCAGTAC
>NZ_SCHN01000021.1 GCF_004120195.1 Enterovibrio baiacu
TGCCCGTACAAATCCATCACCCGCATCACGCTCGAAATATCGGACTGCAAAGTCAGGCTTTTTTCGTTTTGGTCATGCATTGTCATAACCCTYAGGTCGTTGCAAAGGGTTTGCCCGTACAAATCCATCACCCGCATCACGCTCGAAATATCGGACTGCAAAGTCAGGCTTTTTTCGTTTTGGTCATGCATTGTCATAACCCTCAGGTCGTTGCAAAGGGTTTGCCCGTACAAATCCATCACCCACATCACGCTCGAAATATCGGACTGCAAAGTCAGGTTGTTTTATCGTTTCTGCTATGTCCCTTCTCAATACCTATTCCCTTAATTTGGCCACTTCTATAGGTAATTTCTCTGTGTTAGGTTATTGGACTGGTTATCTAGGACAGATGAGAGAACTTACATGGCCGCTTCTGATACGTCGAACCTCGACCGCATAGATATCGAGATCCTCCGCATTCTTCAATCTAATGGGCGATTACCTGTCGTTGAATTAGCAAAACGGGTGAACCTCACAACAACACCTTGTTCGGAGCGCGTTAAGCGATTAGAGAGGGAAGGGTATATCTCGGGTTATCACGCGGATATCTCAGCAGAGAAGCTTGGGCTTGAAGTTGTGGTATTCATTCATATCCGATTAGACCAAACGAACTTGTCGATTTTCGATAAATTCGCTAAATCGGCACTACTGATCCCTGAAATTGAAGAGTGTTACTCCTTGTCCGGAGACTTTGATGCAATGATTAAAATCCGTGTAAAAAACATAAAAGCCTACCAACAATTTATGTCTTCTCGAATCATTCAACTACCTGGTGTTATTCAAACCCGCAGTGAAATCGTGATTGCTGAATACAAACGAAGTGCAGGGATCAACCCCGAGTTGATATCTCCTTCGTAATCATCGAGCGCCTAGGTTAAGAGAAAGTGACGGGATGGTTCTGTGCTATAAAGGTAAATTACCTTAATTATCCTTTAATGAAAGGTAAGTTACCTTTGGTTATGCAAAAGGCGCCTGTAATTTAGGTAAATGTCTCTCCAGAGTGTTACTAAAATAAACCTCATAATAACAATGTTAATAAAATGTTGAGGTGTAAGATGGTCGCACCAGCGCTTAGAGATATGATCCCTGCTCCAAAAGAATACGTGCACTCGACCAATGCGGTAGTGATGGTGCCGCCTGTCGATTTTAAATTCAATGCCGAAACCAGTGCTGACAACGAGTTTCAGAAGAAACTGGCGCTTACGGACGCAGAAGTTCGTCAAAAAGCCTTGTCTGAATTTAACGGTATGGTGGAGTTGCTTCGTCGTCATGGCGTGAATGTGACGGTGATGAATTATCCGCAAAGCAAAGACGAAACGCCGGATGCGGTCTTTCCTAATAATTGGTTTTCGACCTCTCCGGCGGGGGATGTGTATTTGTTTCCGATGGCATGTGAAAACCGTCGTCGGGAAGTGAGAACGCCTCAATTAATAGCCTCTCTCGCTGCGCAAGGCTTCAAGGTGTTAGATGTGCAGGAAATTGGTGACATAAAAACGCCGCAGTCCTTTTTAGAAAGCACCGGTGTCATGATCATGGATCATATTAACGCCACCATTTATGCCGCGTTGTCTGTTCGCTGTGACCGTGAGTTGCTCCAGCAATTTGCGGAACAAGCCGGGTTTAAAGAGGTGGTCTTTTTTGACACCAAAATGGCGTCAGGGCAGGCGGTCTACCACTCCAATGTCATGATGGCGGTGGGCGAAGAGTTTGCGGTGATCTGCGACGAGATCATTGAAGAATTCGAGCGTCGCCGTGTGCTTTCATCGCTGCAGAAAACCAAAGACGTTATTTCGATCACCGAAGAGCAGATGAACCACTTCTGCGGTAACATTCTGCAACTGCGTAATGACAGAAATGAAAAACTCATCGTCATGTCGATGTCCGCATACAATGCGTTCACGAAAGAGCAGAAAGATGTGCTTCGTCGTCATGGTCACCTTATTCCCATTGATGTTTCGACGATTGAGACCATCGGTGGCGGGAGCGTGCGTTGTATGCTGGCGGAGAACTTTCTTCCTCGGTAGTAGCGCCATTCCATTGTAAGCGCGTTGTCTCTGAATAGCCCCGTCTCTCGATGGGGCTTTTTTGTTTTCTAAACGCCACATATTTTTGGCGTCGTCTCCTAAAGCGCCGTTAAACGCAATTAGTTGCACAATTGGGTATCCGTCTTATTCTTAAGAGAGTCTATAAGAATAAGTTAGTTAGCAATAAGAGGGGAATGTCTCCACCTCGATAAGGGAGAGTTGCTATGCCGGAAAGACGATACCGCCTTATCACTCGAAGTGATTTCGATGGGTTAGTGTGTGCGGTACTGCTCAAGCACATCGACTTGATTGACGACATCAAGTTCGTTCATCCGAAGGATATGCAAGACGGTGTGATCGACATTAACGAGTACGACATAACCACTAACCTTCCTTACAGCCCGAACGCTCACCTTTGTATTGACCACCATGCGTCTGAATTAATCCGAAACGGAGAACTCAGTCCTAACCACATTATCGACCCGGATGCGCCTTCTGCGGCGCGCGTTGTATGGAAGCATTTTGGCGGCGACAGCACGTTCCCGTCTGAATGGGACGAAATGATGGAAGAAGTGGACAAGGGGGATTCGGCGCAATACACCAAAGATGAAGTTTTATACCCGGCAGGATGGGGCTTGCTGAACTTCATTATGGATTCCCGCACAGGGCTTGGTCGATTCCAAGACTTCCGCATCTCTAACTATCAATTGATGATGGATTTGATCGACCACTGTCGTGATAAGAACATTGATGAAATCATGCAGCTGGAAGACGTGAAAGAGCGTGTTGATCTGTACTTTAGTCATCGCGAGAAGTTTCAAGAGCAGCTGCGTCGTTGTGGTTCCGTGTGTGGCAACTTGGTGATTCTGGACCTTCGCCATGAAGATAAGATTTGGGCGGGAAATCGCTTCGAGATATACGCGCTGTTTCCCCAGTGTAATATTTCTATTCACGTGCTTTGGGGTTTCAAAAAGCAAAACACCGTGTTTGCGTGTGGTAAATCCATCTTTGATAAATCATCGAACACCAACATTGGCGAGTTGATGCTGAATTTCGGTGGTGGTGGGCATGAAAACGCGGGAACTTGCCAAGTGCCTAATGAAATGGCGGCGCAGATCCAAGATGATCTGATTGTGAGGATCAACACCGACGGCTAGATTTCCTTCTCAGCCGAACAGTCAGTGACGTAAAAGAGACCAATAAAAAAGTCGGGCATACCCGACTTTTTCTGTTTTTATCGTTTGTAAAAGCGAGGGTTAATTCGCGGGTGTGTAGGTGCCAACAAAGTGCTTCGCGCAGTAAGCCACACGTTCTTCTGGCGTCGGCGGTGCAGCGAGTACGCCCATGCGTTCAATGTGACGCAGGCGCGGCAGCAAGCCACAATCATTGGCGATTTGAATGGCCAAACCCGGACGGGCGTTAAGCTCTAACACCATTGGACCTTTTTCTTTGTCCAGCACCATGTCTGTACCTAGGTATCCTAGGCTTGTCATTTCCCACGCGCTGGCGGCTAGGGTTAACAATTGTTCCCAGTGAGGAACATGCAACTCGGAGAGCGCACGGCCTGTATCTGGATGATGCTCGATAGGGCGGTTAAATTGCACCGCTCTCAGGGCTTTTCCGGTCGCGATATCGATGCCGACACCTACCGCGCCTTGGTGAAGGTTTGCTTTACCATCAGAAGCGGATGTTGAAAGACGCATCATCGCCATGACAGGGTAACCTTTAAACACGATGACACGAATATCAGGCACGCCTTCGTAGCTGAAACCATCAAAGACATCGTCAAACTGAATGAGATTCTCGACCACCGCGACGTCGTTCTTTCCACCCAAGGAGAAAAGACCGGCAAGTGTATTGGTGATATGGCGTTCCACTTCGGTCTTGCTCACTTCTGCACCCGACGGTTTTTTATATACACCCTCTTTGTTTGAAGTGACCACCAAAATGCCTTTACCGCCTGAGCCTTGAGCGGGTTTGATAACAAAACCCGGCCAGTCTTTCACCATGTCATGAATGGATGGCACGCTGTGCTGTTCGCTGATAACGCCGATTAGCTCAGGTACTGTCGCCCCCGCATGTTGTGCGATGGTTTTTGTCTTGAGCTTGTCGTCCACCAACGGGAACAACTTACGATTGTTATAACGTCCGATGTAGCTGATGTTGCGACGGTTCATGCCCATGATACCCGCGCGATTCAGCTTAAAAGGGGACGTGAATTTATTCGTCAGCAAAGAAAACATGGCGTTAATCCTTCACCAGCGGCTTGAAGCGTTTTAGCTCGCTCAAGCGATAACCCGTGTAGTTACCCAGCATCAAAATAACGGCCAGAATCACCAACTGAATACCGATGAAGTTAAACGTAATGTGGCGAACGAAATCATTGGTCATTGCCATGTAAACCAGCACGGCAGTAAGCAAAGAACCACCACCTTGAACAATCACTTCTTTCGCGCCTTCCTCTTCCCAAAGAATCGACATACGTTCGATGGTCCAGGAAAGAATGATCATTGGGAAGAAGGTAATCGTGAGGCCTTCCACCAAGCCAATCTTAAAGGCGACGACGGTGAACACGGAGATAATCAGAATCACCGTGATGATCACGGCCGAGATTCGAGCAACGAGCAGCAAATTCAACCGCGACAAGTAGCTTCGGATGATCAAACCTGTACCGACAATCAGCAAGAAGCCGACAATACCCGGCACCAACTGCGTTTGGACAAATGCGACGGCAATAAGGACAGGCATGAAAGTGCCCGACGTTTTAAGACCAATAAGCACGCGCAGCATGACCACAATCAGCGCACCAATAGGGATGAGCATGATGGTTTTGAACATCGCTTGCTCTTCGATCGGCAGACTGTGAATGGAGAAGTTCAGCAGGCTTTCTGCTTGGATCTTTTCATCGGTGGCTTGTTGCGGGCTGATATCTTGCGCAATGATGGAGAAGCTAACTTGGCTATTTGTGCCGCCCATGACTTCAAGCAGTGGGGTGCCTTTTTGATTCCAAATCATCAAGTTCTTGGTGGTGTCTAATGCGCCTGTATCGAGGTTAAACAGCTCCCATTTGTCATTATTCCAAATTTCGACCATCGGAATAATGCTTTGGCGACGACGACCATCTTCCAGTTGCAACGCACCGACGACACGCGCATGAATGCCTTCTAAAGAAAGGATCGCCGAGATTGCATCGGCTTTACTCATTTCTTTTGTTAGCAAGCCTGCATTTTGGCTTTCATTGTCGTTGAATTGCTTAATCAACTCGCGCGTGAGAGTGCTGTTATCCGCAGAGCGTTGACGCGCCTGAGACAGCATGGCTTCTGCTGCGGTCATCAATGGGCTATCAAGAATGGCGGGCTTAGCGTCTCCGATAGGTGGCTCAGTGGGGAATCTTGCGTTCTTATCCACCAACATCTGGTTTTTGAAATAGAGAATTTGGTTACCGTAGGCCTCGCGTTTCGTCCATTCTGCGCGACGCCCGTTTTCGGTGTTTACCAGCGCAAAACCATAACCGGGCGAACTGGTATTCTCATTAATCAGGGTAAAACCTTGTTGTGTATCTGGCGTGGCGAGTGAAATTTTCACCGGATCGCCTTTTGCCTGAAACTCGACGCGGGCTTCCACTTCCCACACTTGATGTTCTTGTCCTGCTGTCCACGGCACGCCGTAAACATCATGACGATATAGACTCATGCCAAGACCAACAATGATCAGCATGGTGATGAGTAAGTAGAAAGGAACGCGTGAAGTCATTTTGTCCTCATTAATTGCACTGATACTGACTCAGTGGCTTATTTAGCGTCGGCTACGTATTTCGGGTGGATATATGATTTGCTGACATCAACAACCGCTATATCTTTGAAAAATTCGCGACCCAACAAGACGGGAAATTCCATGTGTGAGCGGTCTGCTAGGGTGAACTGTGCTTTTTCGTGCAAGTTACCAAGGCGAACGCGAAGTTCGACGACAGGACGACGCTCAAGTTGTTCTGTGGAGGCTTGGCGGATTTTAACCCAGCGCTTCACTGGCGCTTCGAGTGATTCTTCCGGCTCAATATCGCCTTTTTCATTTTTGGTGTGCGCGAGGGTGAAGCTGACCCACGTTTTCCCGTCGCGTTCAAATTCTTGAATGTTGGTGGCGTTCAATGATGAGGTGGTTGCACCAGTATCGATGCGCGCTTTGAAATTGGCGTTTGCCGCATTCATCCATACCCACTCTTGCTCACCCAGGATGGCCTTGTTGTCTGCCAACGGCACAGGCACTTTCTTTTCTACGTAGACAATTTCAGGCTCAGGGCGGTTTGCCGCTTCTCGTGCTTGGTTTTTGCGCATGATATTGAGCGTTTCTGTCAGCTCATTCACTTGCGACTCTAGCGTGGTGATCTGAGTTTGCTGTTCTGTGAGTCCACCACTAAGCGTTGACAGGTCGTCTTGAATTGACGTTTCTACGTTATTTATTGCGTCCAAGGTTTGCTGATGCTGCTGTTGTGACGTGATCGTACAACCAGAAAGTGCAGCAGAAAAAAGAATCAGCAATCCGATGCGAGTTGGCATGAGAAGCTCCGTGCTGGGTGATTAAGGAGTTGATTTTAGGGCGTTAGTCTAGCCTGAAAAAAAGGGCGCGAGAAGCGCCCTATGTCATAGATCAGTCAGGATTCTTGGCTACAAGGATAGCACGCTTCGGTGCTGGGTAGCCCTCAATTGTCTTGGTTGGGTCGTTAGGATCCAAGTAGTCTGGCAGAGAGTTGTGGGTCATCCACCCCGTGGTACGCTGCTCGTCGGTGGTTGTTACACATTCATCAACAATGCGCACATCAACAAATCCCACCTTTTCTAACCAGACTTTCAGTGCTTTAGCTGATGGGAAAAAGTACACATTTCGCATTTGAGCATATCTGTCAAACGGAACCAATACCGCATTTTCGTCACCATCGATGACCAAGGTTTCCAGCACCAACTCGCCGTTTTTCACCAATTGGTTCTTTAATTGAATCAAGTGATCCAACGGTGAACGACGATGATAGAGCACGCCCATACTAAACACGGTGTCGAACGCTTTTAGCTCTGGCAGGCGTTCAATACCTAAAGGCAATAGATGTGCGCGTTGGTCGTTACCCATTAAACGACGAATCGCTTCAAACTGAACAAGGAAGAGTTCAGATGGGTCTATGCCCACGGTAAGTTCTGCGCCTTCACCCAGCATACGCCACATGTGGTAGCCGTTGCCGCAACCCACGTCTAAAACATAGCGACCTTTCAGTGGTGAGATATGCGGAAGTACACGATCCCATTTCCAATCTGAACGCCACTCAGTGTCAATGTCGATCCCGTGAACACGGTATGGGCCTTTTCGCCATGGGTGGAAAGAACGTAGCAAGTTCTCTAACTTTGCGCGCTGGCCTTCTGGCAATTCGTCATCGCTGCCTACGGTTACGCTGTCTTTCAGGTCAATCGTAGACGGTGCATCTGTTGGGATTTTTTTCAGCACACGCATCCACTTTGGCATGTCACCGTGTGGAAGGTCTTGCCATTCTGCCAGTTGTGCTGGCAGAACATTCAGCCAGTTTTGAAGGCGATTTTTAGCGATGAGTTGATAGAAGTCAGAAAAGTCGAACATGGCGTATAAGTCTGTCTGTTAATGTATTTATCGAGTACTGAATATGAGTGCGCGTGTGTCTTCGTTTACTTAATGGCAAACATCGATCCGAAGTTAAAGCATTGGAACCAAACGGCAACGCTGCTGAAGCCAATATTGCTTAGGCGTTGTTTATGGCAATCAATGGTGTCAGGCTTCATCACGTTCTCAAGCGCACTGCGTTTTTGGCTGATTTCGAGTTCGCTGTAGCCGTTCGCACGTTTGAAGTCGTGGTGAAGGTCAATCAGTAGCTCATGCGCTGTTTCGTCAGCAAAACTGTATTTTTCTGACAGGATCAAAATGCCGCCTGGCTTCAGTCCCGCATAAATGCGTTCTAACAGGGCTTGACGATCATCAGGGTTTAGGAACTGGAGTGTAAAGTTTAATACGACCACAGACGCGTTTTCGATATCAACATGACGAATATCATTCTCGATAACAACCACGTCTGTCTCTGAGCGGTAAGCATTCACGTGCAATTGGCAGCGCTCAACCATCGCAGGAGAATTATCAACGGCGATGATTTTGCAATTCGGTGCTTTAATATGACGACGCATTGAAAGCGTTGCCGCACCTAAAGAGCAACCAAGGTCATAGATATTGGAGCCTTCCGAGGCGTAACGTTCTGCAAGCATACCAATGGCTGAAATGATGTTGCTGTAACCCGGCACCGAGCGTTGGATCATGTCGGGGAAGACTTCAGCGACATTTGCATCAAACGTGAAATCACCGAGTTTCTCTATCGGAGCTGCAAAAATATTGTCGTGATTGGCCATCTTAAACCTGCCTTGAAACTATGCTTACCGGCACGTTTTTCAGATCCTGACATGCGGTGAAAAATACAAGTGTGGTACCTGCATCCAGCAAATACCAAAAGGGCGCGTATTGTAGTGAATTTTGCTTTTGTTGTCTCTAATTACGGGGATATTCAATTATATGAACCCTAATTTTGTTGATCATATGGCATCAGAAAGTAAGAGAAGGCTACGATTCTCTTTCTTATTTATGCTATAAAAGTAAGGATCTCTTGAGGATATTCACAATGTTAGAGCAAGCAGTACCGAATAAAAGCGGCGATGATGCAACGTTAAGCCGTAAGCAAGTGGCCATGCGTGAGCGTGAAAGTGAGCTATTGGATATTGCGTGTGGCATTGTGGAACGTGAAGGGTTTGCACAACTCAACATGGATAAAGTGGCTGCGGCTAGCCCGTATTCGAAAGGGACGATATACAACCACTTCAACAGTAAAGAAGACTTGTTTGCCGCGCTTGCTATTCAAGCGTTAGGTAAAAAGATCCCGTTGTTCAAACGGGCGCTCGATTTCGAAGGCTCTAGCCGTGAAAAGCTCATCGCCATGCACGTTGGCATGCACCTCTTCTCTCGGCTTTCCCCCATTCTCGCGATGTGTGCATTGGTGAGTCGTACACCGGCAGTGACAGAAAAAAGTGCACCAGAGCGTCTCGAAAAATTGAACACGCTTGAAGAGTTGGTTGTGTCATTGGGTGATCAATTCATCGAGCTTGGCCAAAGTTCCGGTGACATCGTCCTCGCGCCAGGTATCACGAGTGACAGTATTGTGTTCGCAAACTGGGCAATGGCATTTGGTACCAGCTCCTTGGTGAATAATGCGACGCAAAGTAGCTGTATCTCTCGCCAACTCGGCACCAATATTGTGCTTCAAAACCTTAATTTCCTCCTCGATGGTATGCGTTGGGCACCTTTATCTTGCGATTTTGATTACCAAAAAACGTGGGAACGTGCTGAAACCGAACTTTTCGGAAATGAAATCGCCCTCCTCGAAAATCAATCATAGCTGCGATAAATGTATCATTGTTGACGATTCGTCAAAATGAGCTTTAATTTGTTACAATCTTGTACTATATTGACGCTTCGTCAAAAATTGACGGAACGTCAATTGGAGAA
Source organism: Enterovibrio baiacu (assembly GCF_004120195.1). GTDB lineage: Bacteria > Pseudomonadota > Gammaproteobacteria > Enterobacterales > Vibrionaceae > Enterovibrio > Enterovibrio baiacui. The sequence continues at coordinate 9,621 of NZ_SCHN01000021.1, forward strand.
CGGACAACAACAAACTACATTTTAATCATGTGAACGCGTATTTTTATTTTGCTTGAACTGGGTCCGAGTGACAGAAGTCCATGTTCTGGAAGTACTAAGCCATATCACTTGGCTTTTTAAAGCAGAGAATTTGACGAATCGTCACAAACGGAGTGTGTGATGAAAACAGAGCTATATCGAATGCCAACGGCAAGACCTTGGTTATTCTTGATCTTCAGTGTGTTGCTTGCAGTTGTTGCAGCAATGGGTAGTCAGAACTTGTATTTCCGAGGCGACTACCAGATCTTTTTTGACAAAGGGAACCCACAGCTAAAAGCGTTCAAAGAGCTAGAAGCAACATTCAATAAGACGGATACGTTGGCCATTGTGGTTGCACCTCACAACAAAGACGTGTTTACAAAAGACAACCTCTCGTTGATTCAACAGCTCACCGATGAAGCTTGGCTAACGCCATATGCAAGTCGCGTTGATTCCATCACAAATTATCAGCATACCTCTGCAGAAGATGATGATCTTCTCGTTGAAGATCTCGCGCCCGATTATTACGAACTCGATGAGGCACGAATCGACTATATCCGCGATGTTGCGCTGAGTGAGCCTCGTTTGGTGGGTGCGATTGTGGGTCAAACTGCGCAAGCTGCCATCGTGAACATCACTTTCCAATTACCCGATGGTGACCAAACGGCACAAGTGCAGGAAGTGGCTAACTTTGCGAAAGGGGTGTTGGCGAAAGCCAATGAAACCTATCCCGATGTTGACTTCCATCTGGCGGGCATTATTGCCATGAATAAAGCCTTTGCTGACGCCGCCCAAGCCGACAGCCAGTCACTGGTACCTATGATGTTTTTGGTTGTACTGGTGTTCCTTGGCATCATGTTGCGTTCTTGGAAGTTTGTCGCCGCGACACTGCTGGTGATCGTGCTGACGATCGCGGCGACCATGGGCATGCTTGGCTGGGTGGGGCACTACCTGAATAATGGTACGGTGACAGTGCCGACCTTGGTGATGACGTTAGCTGTGGCGGACTGTGTGCACTTGATTACGTCATATGTGCATGCCTTGCGCGAAGGCAAAGACAAAACCGATGCCATTAACTATGCGCTTAAGCTGAACTTCCTCGCCCTGTTGATCACTTCGGTGACCACGTCGATTGGTTTCTTGATGATGAATGCATCAGATTCGCCTGTGTTGAGAGACATGGGTAACCTGGCAGCATTGGGTGTCATGATCGCGTTTATGTTGTCTGTAACGCTTTTGCCAGCATTGCTGCAATTGATGCCATTTAAGGTGAAACCAGCGCGTAAGAACAGCAATAAAGCGATGTCTTGGGTGGCGGATACCGTGATCGCGAATCACAGGAAAATTCTTCCCGTTAGCGCCGTCATCATTGTGTTGAGCTCGGTATTGTTGGTGCAAAACCAAGCTAATGATAATGCGGTTGAATACTTCGATTCGGGCAATGATTTCCGCCAAGCCGCGGACTACATGGAAGATACCGTCAGTGGTACAACGGCGATCAGCATCTCTATCAAATCAGGTCAACCACAAGGGATCACACACCCAGCGTTTTTGAACGCCGTGGAAGGCTTCACTGAGTGGTTGCGTACCCAACCAGAAACGGATCATGTCGCGTCAATTTCAGACACATTCAAGCGTTTGAATATGAACATGCATGGTGATGACAAGACCTATTACGCATTGCCTCAAGACCCTGAGCTCGCGGCACAATATTTATTACTGTATGAGATGTCGTTGCCTTACGGGCTTGATTTGAACAACGAAGTGAACATCGATAAGTCTGCCGTCAAGCTTGTGCTGACTACCGATAACCTTGGCAGCGTGAAATTGATTGCGCTGGAAGATCGTATGGATGCGTGGTTTAAAGCCAATGCGCCTGACTACGAAATGACTTCGTCGGGTCCTAACCTTATGTTCGCGCACATTGGTGAAACAAACATCGCCAGTATGTTGAAGACGTTACCTATCGCGCTGATACTGATTTCTGGATTGTTAGTGTTTGCATTACGTTCATGGCGTCTTGGTGTCATCAGTCTTGTGCCAAACTTGGTGCCAGCGATATTGGGCTTTGGTTTGTGGGCAATTGTGTCGGGAGAGATCAATTTAGGGCTTTCGGTGGTTATCACCTTGACCTTGGGGGTTGTTGTTGATGACACGGTTCATTTCTTGACCAAATATCGCCATGCGCGTTTGCAGGGCCGAAACGTTGAAGATGGGATCCGCTATGCCTTTGATTCTGTCGGTCGCGCACTGTGGATCACCACTGTGGTGTTGGTGGCGGGTTTCAGCGTGTTAGCAACGTCGGGTTTCCGATTGAACAGTGACATGGGTTTGCTGAGTGCCATTGTGATTTTCATCGCTCTAATCGTGGACTTTGTCTTGTTACCTGCCGTGTTACTGATAGCAGACAAAAAAGCCTATGCTGATGAGTCAAAACCGTTTAGTGAAAAAGCGACGCAATAACGAATTCAAGGAGAGAAGAATGAAAACGATAAGAACATTATCAAAGGCCGTTGTTGTTGCATTTAGCATGATGGCAATTGCAGTGCCTGTGGCTGCTGATGAAGTGAAAGGATTGGAGATCGCTAAAGAGCGTAAAGTTCGCGATCAGGGTTGGGGTGACAGTGTTGCTGAAATGACCATGTTGCTGGAAAACGCCAATGGCGATACCAGTGACCGTAAATTGCGCATCAAGACACTGGAAGTGGAAGGCGATGGTGATAAAGGCCTGACCATATTTGATGAACCTCGCGATGTACGTGGCACTGTCTTCCTGAACTATTCACATATCACAGGGGCTGACGATCAGTGGCTATATCTTCCTGCGTTGAAGCGTGTGAAACGTATTGCTTCTCGTAATAAGTCGGGTCCATTCATGGGCAGTGAGTTTGCATATGAAGACCTCAGCTCTTTTGAACTCGAAAAGTACACCTTTGACTTGGTGGGCGAAGAAGACATTGATGGTCAAAACACCTTTGTGATTGTGCAAACGCCAACAGACAAATTTTCAGGTTACACCAGCCAGAAAGTCTGGATTGATCAAGAGCACTACCGCCCGTTGAAAACCGAGTTCTATGACCGTCGTAAGTCATTGCTGAAAACCCTGACGTTCACGGATTACGAACAATATCTCGATCAATATTGGCGTGCACACACCATGATGATGGTGAACCATCAGACCGGGAAATCAACCAAGCTGACCACCACCGAGCTGACATTCAACACTGGGTTAGATGAAGGCGACTTCTCTAAATCTAGCTTGAAGCGCGCTCGCTAGGAGTCAGGATGAAGAAAACATTGTCATTGGCAACGCTGTTTGCGTTGCCTCTTTTCTTATCACCCAGTTATGCCTTTGAGTTCGAAGGTGAGGTGAGTTTTCAACAGCGGCAGTTTGCGCAAACAGGTGCGCAAGGTCAGGATAAAAGCCAAACGTCGATTGCCTTTGAGCCAGAACTATACTGGGAAACGGAAGAAGGGAATACAAGCTTTACGTTTTCGCCGTTCTTTCGATGGGATTCAATGGATGATGAGCGTACCCATGGTGATGTGCGTGAAGCTTTGTTGATGCACTATGAAGATAACTACGAAATACGCGTCGGCGTCGGCATCGTATTTTGGGGCGTGACAGAGTCACAACACCTTGTCGATGTAATCAACCAAACTGATTCGGTTGAAGCGGTTGACGGAGAGGTGAAGCTGGGTCAACCCATGGTGAGTCTCGGACTGGAACTTGATTCTGGTTTGCTTGATTTGTATTTACTGCCTTATTTCCGTGAACGTACCTTTGCCAGTTCTGATGGCCGCTTAGCAGTGCCCGGTGCCGGAGATGCGAACGCGCAATATGAGTCTCGTCATGAAGAGTTTTACCCTGATGTAGCCGCGCGCTATGGCGTGATGATTGACGAATGGGACCTTGGTTTCAGTGCGTTTCATGGCACGAACAGGGATCCGTACTTCTTCAATAGTTTGTCCCCATACTATGCGCTCATGACCCAAGTTGGTCTGGACGTTCAAGCCATTTATGGTGATTGGCTTTGGAAAGCAGAGGCTATCCGACGTTACAGCTTGGAATCCAATACTGCCTTTACAGGCGGCTTTGAATACACCTATGTGGGTGTGAACGAAGGCATTACCGATTTGGGTTTCTTGGTGGAATACCTCTACGACAGCCGCGGTGAAGATGCGCCGGTGGCTGGTCAAAACGATGTGTTCGCTGGTCTTCGTTGGGTGCTCAACGATCATGACGGTACGGAGTTTTTACTGGGCGGCACACTTGATTTAGATGACACAGATTCTATGACTGTGCGCCTAGAGTCGAGCGGTCGTTTCTCAAATGATTGGAGCTGGACAGTCACTGGCTGGATGTTCAATTCAGATCGTGTCACTGACCCGATTTATTCGTTAAAGCGTGATGACTTTATTGAAGCCGAAGTGAGTTGGTACTTCTAATTTAGTTGCGAGAAAGAGCAGAAACGAGATTCGAGTGAGAGCAAGAACACGCTAGGTTAACCTATGTCATTACTTGCCTAGGTTGGCTTGCGAGCTTAGCTTTTCTCGTATCTCGTATCTCGTATCTCGTATCTCGTATCTCGTATCTCGTATCTCGTATCTCGTATCTCGAAACTATAACAAACTCATCTGGCTCGAATTATCTTCTGGTAACAGCGGCGCCAATGGCGGCAGGGCGATTTGCTTACTGAGCAAGTCATAGAAGTGTGCGGCGAGTTCAGGTGCTTGATCATTATTCGCCGTATGAATCATCAGATACGGCGTTTTTCCTTCCTCAATCCATTGCGGGATCTTTTTCTGCCAGTTCGCAAAGAATGCATCGTTTCGTTCAAGTGTTGGGTCGCCAATGAACCTCACCATGGGTGTGTTGGCGGTGGAAATAGCATGAACCGGAACGTGAGGCTTCTTCTGCTGCGCATCAAGTAATGCTTCGGTATCCGCTGGCACAGCAAAAACAGGGCGGCTGTCCATGATGATGCGATCAGCCCCCCTTTCCAGCAACATACTGTTCAACGCCCGCTCTTCTTCACCTTTGGCGAAAAAGGCAGGATGACGCACTTCTACGCCGATGTTGAAAGACGCGGGCATACCATTCAAAAACTTCTGTAAATCGGGCAAAGAGTCTGGGCCAAAGGCAGCGGGCAACTGAATTTTCCATAGTCCAATGCGTGAATGCAGTGGTGCCATCAGAGAAATGAAATCAGACACCATCTCGTCAGAATGGCGCAGCATTAACTGATGCGTAACCGCTTGAGGAAGCTTGAAGGTAAATTCAAATGCATCCGTCGTTGCCGCTTTCCAGTTGGCAACCGTCGCGTGAGAAGGGCTGGCATAAAAAGTGGTATTGCCTTCTACCGTGTTAAACACTTCCGCATACCGCGCCAAACGCTCGCCACTTTTGGTGCCTGACGGGTAAAACTTACGTTGCCACGTATTGTGCGACCATTGCGTCAATCCAAGACGAAGTGGTGGCGTAGTAAGTTGGTGCAGCGGTGTAGTGAGCATCGTATCCCTTCGAATTTCTTTTTCCCTATTTTGGTCTTCTTGACGTTCCGGGGTCAATCCTTGTTCGTTTTTTGCTCGATTGCGATCTTTTCTGGCTTTCATCTCGCTACGATTTCCCGCAAGGCCGATTTTTCCTTTATAATGCTGCGTCATTTTGAGGTATTTCTACTTTGGCGTGAGTGAAGACTCAGGCGGAAGTTTGCAGAACAATCTGCACAACCATATTTGTAGCTTTGCGCTTACTAGCGCAATAGGACAGTCAGTAACAGATCGGGAAATTCATATGCGCACCCAATATTGTGGTCACCTGAACAAAGCCCTTGTAGGGCAAACTGTAGAACTTTGCGGCTGGGTAAACCGCCGTCGTGATTTAGGCGGTCTTATCTTCATTGATATGCGTGACCGTGAAGGTGTGGTTCAGGTGGTGGTTGATCCGGATATGAAAGACGTATTCGAGGTTGCTAACCAACTGCGTAACGAATTCTGTATCAAGATCACCGGTGAAGTACGTGCACGTCCTGATAGCCAAGTAAACAAAGACATGGCAACAGGCGAAGTAGAAGTGCTTGCGACAGGTTTGGAAATCATCAACCGCGCAGCGCCACTGCCATTGGACTTCAACCAGAACAACTCTGAAGAACAACGTCTGAAGCATCGCTACCTTGACCTACGTCGCCCAGAAATGAGTGATCGCATCAAGCTGCGTGCAAAAGCATCAAGCTTTGTTCGTCGTTTCCTTGATGACAACGGCTTCCTAGACATCGAAACACCGGTACTGACAAAAGCAACGCCAGAAGGCGCGCGTGACTACTTGGTACCAAGCCGTGTTCATAAAGGCAGCTTCTACGCGTTGCCACAATCGCCTCAGCTGTTCAAACAGCTTCTGATGATGTCTGGTTTTGACCGTTACTACCAAATCGTTAAGTGCTTCCGTGATGAAGACTTGCGTGCTGACCGTCAGCCTGAATTTACTCAAATCGATATCGAAACCTCTTTCATGACCGCTGAGCAAGTGCGCGAAGTGACTGAAAACATGGTTCGCGATATGTGGCAAGACTTGCTGAACGTCGATCTGGGTCAATTCCCAATCATGTCGTTCGAAGAAGCGATGCGTCGTTTCGGTTCAGACAAACCCGATCTACGTAACCCACTTGAGATGGTGGACGTTGCAGACATCCTGAAAGACGTTGAATTCAAAGTTTTCTCTGGCCCAGCGAACGATCCAAAAGGCCGTGTTGCGGTTATTCGTGTACCGGGTGGTGCTGAGCTTTCTCGTAAACAAATCGATGACTACACCAAGTTCGTTGGCATTTACGGCGCGAAAGGTTTGGCATGGATGAAGGTTAACGACCGTGCAGCAGGCATGGAAGGCGTTCAATCACCAGTGGCTAAGTTCCTGAACGAAGAGGTTGTGAATGGCATTCTTGAGCGCACTGGCGCTGAGTCTGGCGACATCATCCTGTTCGGTGCAGACAGCAAGAAAGTGGTAACAGAAGCGATGGGCGCACTGCGTCTGAAGCTAGGTACAGACATGGGTCTGACGGATAAAGCTGCGTGGGCACCACTTTGGGTTGTCGATTTCCCAATGTTCGAAGAAGACGAAGAAGGTAACCTGCACGCGATGCACCACCCATTCACGTCGCCATTGGGCATGACGGCAGAAGAGCTACGTGCAAACCCTGCATCTGCAATCTCTAACGCTTACGACATGGTACTAAACGGCTACGAAGTGGGCGGTGGTTCTGTGCGTATTCACAACTCAGACATGCAAACCGTGGTGTTTGATATCCTGGGTATTGAGTCAGACGAGCAGACAGAAAAATTCGGTTTCTTGCTAGAAGCATTGAAGTACGGCACGCCACCACATGCAGGTCTGGCATTCGGTCTTGACCGTCTTGTTATGCTGCTTTGTGGTACTGAGAACATCCGTGATGTTATCGCGTTCCCGAAAACCACCGCAGCGGCATGTTTGCTGACGGATGCGCCAAGCCTTGCTAATCCAGCAGCGCTAGAAGAACTCGCGATTGCGGTTACCGCAGCAGCGAAGAAGAACGAAGAAAACGACGCGTAAGTCAACCACCTCTTCTAACAATAAGGCCAGATTATCTGGCCTTATTTGTTTCTGAACCAAACAGATATGGGTGTCGTCTCAGACATTTGCGTTCTGTTTTGCTATAAATCCAAGAACTGACGTAACAACTTCAGCGGCGTGTCGGCCGCTGACAAAGGAGTGAGAAATGGCAGGTCACAGTAAATTCGCCAACATCAAACACCGCAAAGCTGCGCAAGATGCCAAGCGCGGCAAAATCTTCACCAAACTTATCCGTGAAATCACGGTTGCAGCCAAAGAGGGCGGCGCTGAACCAGAAAACAATCCTCGTCTTCGTGCTGCCATTGATAAAGCATTGTCGAACAACATGACACGTGACACCGTTAACCGTGCTGTGACCCGTGGTGCGGGTGGTGAAGGCGATGAGAACATGGAAACGGTCATTTATGAAGGTTACGGCCCTGCTGGTACTGCGGTGATGGTTGAATGCATGACTGACAACCGCAACCGCACTGTGTCTGGTGTGCGCCACGCGTTTTCTAAAGCAGGGGGCAACCTAGGGACGGATGGCAGCGTCAACTACTTGTTCGACAAGAAAGGTGTGATTTCTTACGCGCCAGGTCTGGACGAAGACGAGGTGATGGAAGCGGCGCTAGAAGGCGGCGCTGATGACGTCGAGACGCATGAAGATGGTTCGATGGATGTCTACACCACACCCGCTGAATTTGGTGCCGTGAAAGATGCGCTGGACGCTGCAGGCTTTGAAGCGCAAAACGCAGAAGTGACCTTGGTGCCTTCCACAAAAGCGGATCTTGATGAAACCACCGCACCGAAACTGCTTCGTCTTATCGATGCACTAGAAGATCTGGATGACGTGCAAGAGGTTTACCACAACGGTGATATTTCTGACGAAGTCGCAGCAACATTGGAATAAGTATTCGTGGCAATTATTCTCGGGATTGACCCGGGCTCGCGGATCACAGGCTACGGCGTGATCCGCCATCAAGGTAGACACCTTGAATACCTTGGCAGTGGTTGTATTCGCACAGACTCTGAAGATTTGGCCGGACGACTCGGTCAAATCTATGCAGGTGTGAGTGAAGTGATCACCCAATTTCAGCCAGACACATTTGCGATTGAGCAGGTGTTCATGGCGCGTAACGCCGACTCAGCGCTAAAGCTAGGGCAAGCGCGTGGCGCTGCCATGGTTGCAGCGGTCAACGCTAGCTTGCCCGTTAGCGAGTATGCGGCGCGTCTTATCAAGCAATCCGTGGTTGGTAATGGCGGCGCGGATAAGAAGCAAGTTCAGCACATGGTCGTCCACATGTTGAAACTGCCTTCAACACCACAAGCCGATGCCGCCGATGCCTTGGCTGTTGCGATTTGTCATGCCCACACTAACCACACGCTGGTGGCTATGGCGGGCAAAGCAACCAGCGCAAGGCGCGGGCGTTATCGCTAACGAATATCAATTCTTGTATTAAAAAAGTAGCTTAGGCTGCTTTTTTTACATCTATCCCGCTATGACTTGGCGTGTCAGGCTTATCTCAGTCCTTAGGGTGCGTAAGGTATGAATCTCGGTTGATCTGTAATGTTTTAGGTGAGTCGCAGGTCTAGTAATGGGACAAGATAAGAAACAAAGAAAGGCAAAGCGCTAATGCGTTCAACAACGCGTGACGAAGGGAAGCACATTTCTCACTTGGGGAAGTGGCGAAATATCTGTTCTTTCCTATCGTTAAAGGACTTAATTTCAGGGTGTTATAAGGCGGAATAATAATGAAATATGTTAAATGGGGGTTGTGCATCTTCATCGCGTTTGTGTTTGTTCAATCACTGTTCTTTAAGTTTACAGGTTCACCAGAAACCACATTTATCTTTGGAACCTTGGGCGAGTGGTCAGGACTCACTTGGTTTGGTCAGTATGGCGCCTACATGGTGGGTATTGCTGAGCTTATCGCATCAATTTTGCTGTTCACACGTTTACATGCGCTAGGTGCGTTGATGGCGGTCGGTACCATGACAGGCGCTATCTTCTTCCACCTTTTCACACCCATTGGTGTTGCGCAGCCTGCGTTTAATGAAGCGGGCGAAGTTGTCGGCAATGATGGCGGCATATTGTTTGTGATGGCGTGCTTGGTGTGGTTGTCAGCGGCTTTCTTGCTTTACCAATCACGCAATGGTGATCAAGAGCAAGTGGATTAACGCTAACCAGCACCCACGAAAGTTTTGCTGTTGAGTGAACAGACCTTCGGGTATTCACGTCCACACCTTACGAAGAAGTATAATTTCGCCCCTGATATGGTCATAGTCGAAGACACATATCAGGGGCGAGTGTTTGAGACAATCCAAAAATAATCTTATCGACCTTGATACGAAGTAGACAGTAATGCGTATAAACCTCAGCAACTTGAATTGGTTTGCGTATAGTAAGCACATTACTCGTAGAAAGGACTCGCCGTGCCAACGTCCAATTTATCTTCTCCTCAAAGTACGCGTTCTGTTTTGACATGGATTGCGAGCTTTCTTGCGCCTTATCGTTCGCGTGTTATTGGTGCGATCATTTTCCTCATGCTCGGTTCGCTCAGTTGGCTGGCTTTAGGCCAAGGCGTCAAACTCATCGTCGATGACGGGTTCCTCACGGGCAACGCGTCGCGCCTTGATCAGATGATGCTGGTTATCCTCGCGATTACCTTTGTCAGCGGTATTGCGACCTTCTTCCGTTTTTACCTCATGAGCTGGTTGGGCGAACGTGTTAGTGCAGATATTCGCATTAAGGTTTACGAGCAGCTCCTGCATTTATCGCCGACCTTTTACGCCAAAGAACGGACGGGTGAGGTGATCAGTCGCTTTACGGCGGATACGACGTTGTTGCAAACCGTTGTGGGTTCGAGCTTGTCGATGGCACTGCGCTCGGCTGTGTCGGTGACGGGTGGCTTAATCATGATGGCTGTGACCAGCCTGACGCTGACGGGATTGGTGCTGTTGGCTGTGCCTGTCGTACTGGTGCCCATTGGTGTATTAGGGCGTAAAGTGCGCCAGTTAGCCAGAGTGAGCCAAGACAAAGTGGCGGATCTTGGCTCGCACGTTGATGAAACCCTGCATGAAATACGCACGGTTCAATCTTATGGTCATGAAGAAGCCGACTCGGTGCACTTTTCTTCTCGTGTTGAAGCCGTAATGAGCGCAGCGAGACTGCGTATTCGTTACCGTGCTTCGCTAATGGCCTCCGTGGTATTGCTCAGTATTGTTGCGATCATTCTCGTGACTTGGGTGGGGGCATTGAACGTGCTGGATGGCTCGCTAACGGCGGGTCAGCTATCGGCCTTTATGTTTTACGCCTTGCTGGTCGCAGGGGGCGTTGCCACCATCAGTGAAGTGATTGGCGACATTCAACGCGCAGCCGGTGCAACAGAACGTTTGATTGAGCTGTCCCGCATGCAATCGGATATCCAAGACCCAGAATTGCCTGTTGATTTCCCAGCGCATGCAAAAGGAAACGTGACGTTTTCTGATGTTTCCTTTACCTACCCGGGCGATGAAAATCTTCCTGTTTTTTCTTCATTGTCGTTTGATATCAAGGCGGGAGAGCGCGTGGCCTTGGTTGGGCCTAGTGGGGCAGGGAAAAGCTCTGTGTTTACTTTGCTTCAGCGTTTTTTCGATATTCAACAAGGCCAAACCTTGTTAGACGGCGTGCCGCTAAAAGATATCTCGTTGAAAACGCTCCGCGATCAGTTTGCCTTGGTGCCTCAAGAGTCAGTAATTTTCGCCACCAACGTCTTAGAAAACGTGCGCTATGGTGCACCTGATGCGAGTGAAGAAAAAGTGATTGAAGCGTGTAAAGCGGCACGTGCTCATGAATTTATTGAAGCCTTACCACACGGCTACCATACAGAGTTGGGCGAGCGTGGTGTGCGCTTGTCAGGCGGGCAGAAACAGCGCATTTCTATCGCACGCGCCATTTTGGCAGATCGTCCGATTTTGCTGCTGGATGAAGCAACCAGCGCATTGGATGCCGTGAGTGAGCATCAAGTAAAACAAGCGCTGGATACCTTGATGGAAGGGAAAACCTCGTTAGTGATTGCTCACCGACTGGCAACAGTCGTGAATGCTGACCGAATTTTGGTGCTTGATGATGGCCAATTAGTGGCAAGTGGTTCTCATCAAGAATTAATGGAAACGAGTGCTTTGTATCGAGAGTTCGCTTCATTGCAACTTGTTGCCTCCGAAGGTGGATTGGCAAAATAGCGTGGTGATTGCCGCTGTGCGCATTGCGAGTGAGGAAAATGTATATTTTCGAGGATGTTCTCGTAGCGAGATATGCATTCAAGTGCGTTTTGGTGACTTTGTTGTACCGTGTTGAGTCTGATGGTGTAGCGAAGGGCGGGTAGCGTTGGAGTATTCCAAGGTTGCTTGAAGAAAAGCTGTCCACAAAACGTATAGAAAAATCACAAGGAAAGTAACATGAAGAAAATGTTCGCGATGTTAGCGGTCGTATTTTTTGTCGCAGGTTGTTCGCCAGAAGTTGGCAGTGATGATTGGTGCAAAGAACTAAAAGAAAAGCCAAAGGGTGATTGGTCAACTAACGAAGCAACAGATTTCGCTAAGCACTGTGTGTTCTAAGCGTAATGTTTTCAGCATTTAAAAAGGTAGGGTTTGCGCCCTACCTTTTTTCTTTTCTGGTTCTCTGAAAAATCGAAATCAGGTTACAGAGAAACCGCCGTGTCTAGCGCCAAATCAATCATGTCGTTTAGCGTGGTCACGCGATCTTCCGCACTTAACCCTTCGTGACGAATAATGTGGTCTGTCACCGTACATATCGCCAGTGCGCGAACACCGAATTCAGCCGCCAAGCTATACAAGGCGCTCACTTCCATTTCCACACCATATACGCCGTATTTCGCAAGCAGAGGATAGAAATCTTCATCAGGGCGGTAGAACATATCTGAAGAGAAAACGTTACCGACTTTGGTAGACAGCTGCTTTTCTTTCGCTAAATCAACTGCTGTGCGCAGCATGTCGAAGTTAGCCAGCGCTGCGAAGTCATGGTCGCGCAGGCGGGTACGGTTCATTTTAGAATCGGTCGATGCACCCATGGCGATCACCAAGTCCATCAATTGAACGTCGTCATGGATCGCACCACAACTACCAATACGGATAAGGTTCTTCACGCCGTAATGGTTGATCAACTCATGGATATAGATAGACGCAGATGGTGCGCCCATGCCATGGCCCATGACAGACAGCTTTTTGCCTTTGTAGAAGCCAGTGAAACCTAGCATGCCGCGAACATCTGTTACTTGAACAGCATCTTGAAGGAAGTTCTCAGCAATGTATTTCGCACGTTGCGGATCGCCCGGCATTAGGATGGTTTCTGCAAAATCGCCTGGGTTGGCATTGATGTGTGGTGTTGCCATTTTAACTCCTAAAAGATAATGTTGTGCCGCGCTCACTCTAGGGGCTAGAGCGCCACATAAAAAGGACACTTGTCCGTATCCAAACCTATCCATGCCACAAAATGGAGCTTTGCTTTAGAGACTCACGGAAAAGAGTCATTCATGGTCAATGATGAATCTTTTACCTTATGTCTTTGCAGGCTCAATCTTCGCTTTATCAAACCCTTTTGGCATTGCCTTGTTGTCGACCTTTTAGGTTTCATGTTGGCGAAACTTTTCTCACTCAAGGGGAAACGAGCCATTCGCTGTATTTGGTGAATGACTGTGATTTCTCGGTGTCGTATCTCACCCCGACAGGGAAGCGTTATATCGTCAGTTCACAGAAGGGATTTACTGGCGTCTTAGGGGAGATGGAAGTGTGTCGACCTGAAGGACGTTACGTCTTTTCGGTGACCGCGTTATCGTCTGGCAATGGTTTTCAGATCAGTCGCCAAAAACTGATTGAAGCGTTGGCGGCAGACCCCAACTTGGCGTTGACCTTTATTCAGTTGGTCTCGGCGCGGTATGAAGAGTCCATTGGTCATACGTTGAACAATCTGCTGTATAGCCTGCGTTTTAATATCATTCGTCATTTGCTGAAAAAATCAGAATCAGCGAAAGGGGATTGGTTCGAGTTTAAAACCAACCAGCATGCGGGTGAGCTAGGGTCGACACCTCGGGCGTTTCGCCGCGTCATGAAAGACTTGGTGGACGAAGGCGTCATCGACAAAAAGCGTACCTCTTATCGAGTGGCAATGCCTGACGCGCTAACGGCAGAGCTTGAGGCTGTGAATTAGCAAACGTTTACGTAATTAATGACAACCCTCTCAGTTTCTCACTTATCTTCGCGGTTTCTGGCGAAGCAATAGCCAAAAAGGACAAGTGTCCTTCTTTTCAATCTGCGCCAGCGTTACAAACCCGCTGGCTGCAGCACACCTTTTGTGTTCTGCCTTTTTCGCTTCCTGTCCGCACTTTAGAGAGAACGCAGTTTATGAGCATTTTGATGAGTCTCATTGGTATGGCATCCCTGATCGGTATTGCCATTTTGCTTTCCAACAATCGCAAGAAAATTAATGTTCGTACCGTTGCTGGAGCGTTAGCCATTCAAGTCGCCTTTGGTGCCTTTGTGATGTATGTGCCGTTTGGACAGGCCATGTTGCAAGGCATCGCAAATGGCGTAGGCAGTGTTATCAATTACGCGAACGACGGTCTGAGTTTTACCTTCGGTGATTTGGCTAACTATAAAGTGGGCTTTGTTTTTGTCATCAATGTGCTTTGCGTTGTTATCTTTATCTCTGCGCTGATCTCTGTGTTGTACTACCTCAAAATCATGCAGAAAGTGATTGCGATTATCGGTGGTGCGCTACAAAAAGTGCTGGGCACGAGCCATGCTGAATCTATGTCAGCAACGGCTAACATCTTTGTCGGTCCAATCGAAGCACCTTCGCTGGTTCGTCCGTTTGTACCAAGCATGACGCGCTCTGAATTGTTTGCGGTGATGGCTGGTGGCCTTGCATCGGTCGCAGGCGGCACCATGGTGGGCTACATCAATCTCGGTATTGATGTGAAATACATTCTGACGGCATGTTTTATGACAGCACCTGCAGGTTTGTTGTTTGCGAAACTCATGTACCCAGAAACGGATACGCCGAAGAAGAACCTCGATAAGATCATCGAGAAAAGTGAAGACCAACCTGATTCATTACTTGATGCGATCACGCAAGGGTCGATGATTGGCCTTCAACAAGTGGCGTGTGTGACAGCGTTATTGATTTCCTTTGTTGCACTGACGGCATTGCTTAACGGTATCATCGGTAGCCTTGCTGCGCTGGTGGGCTTTGAAGGTGTGACGGTGCAATTGTTGGTGGGTTACTTGTTATCACCGCTAGCATTTTTATTGGGTGTGCCATGGGATGAGGCAGTCACAGCGGCTTCGTTGATTGGTCAGAAGATCGTGATTAACGAATTCGTGGCTTATGTGAGCTTCCTTGATGTGGCTGACCAGCTTTCTGATAAAACCCAAGCCATCATTATTTTCGCATTGTGTGGTTTTGCGAACATCGGTTCATTGGCCATGGTGATTGGCGGACTCAGCGCCATGTGCCCGGATCGCCGCAAAGAGTTGAGCAAGATTGGTGGTCGAGCGCTTATCGCCGCGATTTTGGCGAACTTGATGAGCGGTACCGTGGCTGGTTTGTTGGTGTCCATCGGCGGGTATCTCTAACGCTACTTGTTCTCTAACCGCGAGAATAAAGAAAAGCGAGCATTGCTCGCTTTTCTGCGTTTAGGGAGGGAGAAAAGAATACGCCTTCCGATGCTTATTACCTACTTGATGATAATTCCAACACTAAATGTGCAAAGAGGTGATCGTGATTGCGGTTAGCCGCGTTACAACCTAGAACCGTGTCACCCCATGACACAGATTTAGGAGGCGAGAATGTCAGAACTCGCGATAGACCTTGCTCGGATACAATTCGCGTTCACTGTGTCCTTTCACATCATCTTCCCTGCCTTTTCCATTGGGCTTGCCAGTTACATTACTGTGCTTGAAGCGCTGCACCTAAAAACACGTGATCACCAATACCTCGAACTCTCAAAATATTGGACCAAGATTTTCGCGGTGACGTTCGGTATGGGCGTGGTCAGCGGTATTGTCATGAGCTATCAATTTGGCACCAACTGGGGCGTATTTTCTGACAAAACCGGCCCTGTACTCGGCCCCTTAATGGGGTATGAAGTGCTGACGGCATTCTTCTTGGAAGCTGGCTTTCTCGGCATCATGTTGTTTGGTCGAAACCGGGTGGGGGAAAATTTGCACTTTCTCGCAACCGCCACTGTGGCTTTCGGCACCTTGCTCTCAGCAACTTGGATTTTAGCGGTAAACAGTTGGATGCAAACGCCGGCAGGTTTTGCTTACAACGAATTGGGGCAATTCGTCGTCACCTCATGGTTCGAGGTGATATTCAACCCCTCTTTCCCATATCGTCTGGTTCACATGGTCATTGCGGCATATTTGACGACGGCGTTTGTGGTCGCGGGGGTGGGAGCGTGGCATCTACTGAGAGCGCCGCACAATCAGCTTGCCCGAATCAGCTTTTCCATGGGGATGTGGATGGCGATTTTGGTCACACCAATCCAAATCGTTGCGGGCGACCTTCACGGCCTTAACACCCTTGAGCATCAACCCATGAAGGTGGCAGCGATGGAAGGGCATTTCGAAACACAAAAAGGGGCGCCGCTGATCCTGTTTGGCATCCCTAATGAAGAAACAGAAACCATCGACTACAAAGTCGCTATTCCTTACCTCGGCAGCCTTATCCTGACACACAAGATCGATGGCGAAATAAAAGGGCTTGATGCTGTGCCCAAAGAGGAAAGGCCGCCTGTGGCCATCGTTTTTTGGAGCTTTCGTATCATGGTGGCGATCGGGTTTCTTATGTTAGCCATCGGTTTAATTTCCGTGTGGCTACGACGCAAGAAAACCCTCTACGAAACGCCTTGGTTTTTGAAGCTCTGTGTGTGGAGTGCGCCGTGTGGGTTTGTTGCGATATTGTCAGGCTGGATCACCACAGAAGTGGGGCGTCAACCCTATACCGTCTATGGCTTGCTCACAACGGCCGAATCCGTGTCCCCGATTGATGCCAGCGCCGTTGGCGCATCTTTGGCTGTGTTCGTGGTGGTATATTTCGCCATATTTGGTGCGGGTATCTATTACTTGCTCAAGCTTATGCGCAAATCCCCAAGCAAATATGAACAAGATATGGATGTACGCGTGGTGACAAGGCTGTCGCACGGCCAGTTAGGCAAGGACAAAAACGGCAACCCTGTCGTTGCTCCACTGGGGCCAGAGGATCCTCAATCAGGGGAGGAGAGATAATGGACTATGCATTGCTTTGGGCGGGCATTATCGCCATTGCTGTTCTTCTCTACGTCATTTTAGATGGGTTCGATTTGGGAGTGGGCATCTTGTTTCCCTCGTTGAACGATGCAGAGAAAGACGCCGCCATGAATTCCATTGCACCGATCTGGGATGGCAACGAAACCTGGTTAGTCTTGGGGGGCGGCGGCCTGTTTGCCGTGTTTCCCCTCGCGTACTCCGTCATCATGCCTGCCGTGTATGCGCCCATCATTGCCATGTTGATAGGGCTCATTTTCCGCGGCGTGGCGTTTGAATATCGCTATCGCACCAAAGCTGGGCGCTATTTGTGGGATTGGTCGTTTTTTGGCGGCTCACTCGTGGCGACTTTTTCTCAAGGAATGATACTCGGTGCACTGTTGCAGGGGATCAGTGTCGAGGGAAGGCAATACGCAGGCGGTTGGTTTGATTGGCTCACGCCATTTACCGTGTTTTGCGGTATCGCCGTGACGTTTGGTTATACCTTGCTGGGCGGGTGCTGGTTGCTGATCAAAACGTCAGGGTCTATTGAACAAAAGCTCTATGCGCGGTGTAAGAAACTGACCTTGGCATTTCTGGGTTCGGTCGGGTTGGTCAGTATTTGGCTCCCGTTTATCTCTCAAGAGATCGCTGCTCGATGGTTTACGTTCCCTAACGCAGCGGTGTTCTTTCTTATCCCCATCATCTCAGCGTTTGCCGCGTTTAAGTTGTGGCGCTCGCTGCACAGCGAAAAACCACTCAGCGCCTACTGTTGGACCTTGGTCATTTACCTCATGGCATTCGCAGGTTTTGCCATCAGTATCTTCCCGTACATGGTGCCAAGGGCCTTTACGTTATGGGAGGCAGCAGCGCCACAAAATAGCCTCAAGTTCTTGTTTGCTGGCGCGGCGTTTTTGCTGCCCATTATCATGATATATACCGCGTATTCGTACTGGGTGTTCCGTGGAAAAGTGAAAGCAGACGAGGGATACCATGAGTAAACAAACAACCTCATTGCTTTGGTTTATCGGCTTATGGCTGGTGGGGGTCGCCAGTGTTTCTCTGCTGGCTTACTTCATCAAGTGGACAATGCGACTGGTGAATTTGGCTTGATCGCGCTGGCATTTCTGTTGGCGCTTGGGGATTAAAACTGGATATCTATCCAGTTGTTTATTATTCTAACGGCAATTAACACCAAAAATACGAGTCCACACTGTGATTGGTCGATTACGCGGAATCCTGCTTGAAAAACAACCCCCTGAAATCCTTTTAGAAGTAAACGGCATTGGCTATGAAGTCAGTATGCCGATGAGTTGCTTCTATGAACTTCCAGACGCAGGGGAAGAAGCCATTGTTTATACCCATTTCGTGGTGCGCGAAGATGCGCAACTGCTCTATGGTTTTAATACAACGGTTGAACGTGCGTTGTTCCGCGAAGTGATCAAAGCAAACGGTGTTGGGCCTAAATTGGGTCTTGCCATTTTGTCTGGTATGACAGCGACCCAGTTCGTTGACAGTGTTGAGCGTGAAGACGTCTCGACCTTGGTGAAAATCCCCGGTGTCGGTAAGAAAACGGCTGAGCGCTTGGTGATTGAAATGCGTGACCGTTTGAAGAACTGGCATGCCTTTGATTTGCTCACCCCGCATGCGGATGCAGCTGCGCGTCGTGACAGCAGCACAAGCACTGTGGTAGCGGCGTCAACAAACCCGAAAGATGAAGCCATGAGTGCGTTGATTGCGCTTGGCTACAAGGCTGCTCAAGCCGAGAAAGTCGTGAAGCAAGTCGCTCACGATGGCATGACCAGCGAAGCCATCATCCGTGACGCACTGCGTTCGATGGTGTAATGGAGCCGATGAGATGATTGAAGCCGATCGCCTAATAGGTTCAGTACCGCCAATGAAAGAAGATGAGATCATTGACCGTGCTATCCGACCTAAGATGTTGGAAGACTACAAAGGTCAGGATCATGTGCGTAGCCAGATGGAGATCTTCATTCATGCAGCGAGAAAGCGTGAAGAAGCCCTCGACCATTTATTGATTTTTGGCCCGCCAGGTTTGGGTAAAACCACCTTAGCGAACATTGTTGCCAATGAGATGGACGTGAACATCCGCACCACCTCTGGCCCAGTGCTCGAAAAAGCAGGGGATTTGGCGGCATTGCTGACAAACCTTGAACCTCATGATGTTCTGTTTATTGATGAAATTCACCGCCTTAGCCCTGTGGTTGAAGAGGTGCTGTATCCAGCGATGGAAGACTACCAACTGGATATTATGATCGGTGAAGGGCCAGCAGCGCGCTCTATCAAGATTGATTTGCCGCCATTTACGCTGGTGGGTGCAACCACCCGCGCGGGCTCGTTAACGTCACCCTTGCGCGATCGCTTTGGTATCACACAGCGTCTTGAGTATTACAACGTCGCCGACCTGAAAGGCATTGTTCAACGCAGTGCAAACTGTTTGAACTTGGTTGTGGATGAAGAAGGTGCGTATGAGATTGCGAAACGCGCCCGAGGAACGCCGCGTATTGCAAACCGCCTTCTGCGCCGTGTCCGTGATTACGCCGAGGTAAAAGCCGATGGCAACATCAACGCCGAAATCGCGTCGAAAGCGTTGGACATGTTGGACGTTGATAACCGTGGCTTTGACTATATGGATAGAAAGCTACTGAAGTCGATCATTGAAAAATTCGACGGTGGTCCTGTGGGTTTAGATAACCTTGCAGCCGCGATTGGTGAAGCCAAAGACACCATAGAGGATGTGTTAGAGCCGTACCTGATTCAACAAGGCTACCTGCAGCGTACTCCGCGAGGGCGTATTGCCAGCCAACGCGCCTATTTGCACTTCGGGTTTGATTTGCCCGAGTAGGTTGCGCATCTAAAAAGGGTAGCCAGAAGCCAGCAATCGCTGGCTTTTCTGTCTCTGTCGTTTAGCCTTTTCTGCTCTTCCTGCTTTTATCTCGTCAACGACAGGTGTTTCGCAACCTGTAACACGTAAATTTCCCATTAACCTCAATTCAACAACTATTCTTGTCTCTATTCGCCTGTTTTTGGGTGTGCATACCATCACCTAGCGTGATCATTTGCCAAAAAAATCACGCCAAAATTGATTGATGTCTAACAATCGCAAAATTTCGACAGTGACAATTGATTAATTTGACAGCAATCAATGTACACATGCTCCAAATACTTTGAAGCAGTCGCCCAGAATGTTTAATATTAGACCTAGCTATATTAGGACTTACTTAACAAAATCCTAACTAGTTGGGCACAAAAGTGCAACATAAAAAGGGAGGTCTGTTTACACAGATCCCGTAAGGAAGCTTAGTTAGGCGCGGCCAGTCAGCCCCGCATGTGTTTAAGCATTTACTTATCGATGCGAAAGTATCGCGCGCCAGCTAGTCTGGCGAGGAAGGAGTTAACATGTTAACTGATATTGTGGATCTGTCGCGGTTCCAATTTGCTCTCACCGCGATGTATCACTTCTTATTTGTCCCACTGACTTTAGGTATGGCATTCCTGCTTGCCATCATGGAGTCGCTCTATGTCATGACTGACAAGCAAATCTACAAGGACATGACAAAGTTCTGGGGTAAGCTTTTCGGTATTAACTTCGCGCTAGGCGTTGCAACAGGCCTAACGATGGAGTTCCAGTTTGGTACTAACTGGGCATACTACTCTCACTACGTCGGCGACATCTTTGGTGCCCCGCTCGCGATTGAAGCCTTAATGGCCTTCTTCCTTGAGTCGACGCTAGTCGGTATGTTCTTCTTCGGCTGGGATCGCCTCTCAAAACGTCAACACCTTACCGTAACCTGGTTAACTGCTATCGGCTCAAACTTCTCAGCGCTTTGGATTCTTGTCGCGAATGGCTGGATGCAAAACCCAGTGGGTGCGGAGTTCAACTTCGAAAGCATGCGAATGGAAATGGTGAGCTTTGCTGAAGTTGTACTTAACCCGGTCGCTCAGGTGAAATTCGTCCATACCGTGGCAGCAGGTTACACCACGGGTGCGATGTTCGTTTTGGGTATCAGTGCATACTACCTTCTGAAAGGCCGCGACGTTGCTTTTGCACGCCGTTCTTTCGCGATTGCAGCATCATTTGGTATGGCAGGTATTCTGTCTACAATCGTTCTGGGCGATGAATCTGGCTATGAGTTGGGTGATGTTCAGAAAGTGAAATTGGCAGCCATTGAAGCGGAATGGCACACAGAACCTGCGCCAGCAGCGTTCACTGTGTTTGGTTTCCCGAATCAAGAAACCATGGAAACCGATTACGCAATCAAGATCCCGTATGTGATGGGTATCATCGCAACGCGTTCTTTTGATAAGCAAGTAACGGGTCTTCATGACATCGTTGACGAGCACGAAGTACGTATCCGTAACGGTATGATTGCTTACGGTTTGCTTGAAAAACTGCGTGCAGGTGAAAGAACACCTGAAAACCTGGCTGCGTTTGATGACGTGAAGAAAGATCTTGGTTTTGGTCTGCTACTGAAAGAGCAAACACCAAACGTTGTTGATGCAACGGAAGCGCAAATCAAACAAGCTGCGAAAGACTCTATTCCACAAGTAGCGCCGCTATTCTGGAGCTTCCGCATCATGGTGGCGTGTGGTTTCGCAATGCTGTTTATCTTCGGTATGGCGTTCTACCAAACCTGTCGTCAGAAAATTGATGAAAAACCATGGCTTCTGAAGCTTGCACTATTTGGTATTCCATTGCCTTGGATTGCCTGTGAAGCGGGTTGGTTCGTCGCAGAATATGGCCGTCAGCCGTGGGCTGTGGGTGAAATCCTGCCTGTACACATGGCAGCGTCCAATGTTCCTGCGTCAGAAATCATCACCTCGTTGGTTGCAATCGTTCTACTGTACACAGTGTTCTTGATTGCCGAAGTGTACTTGATGGTTAAATTCGCACGCTTAGGCCCTAGCAGCCTAAAAACAGGCCGTTATCATTTTGAAAAGCTAAAGACACCGGAAACGGATCTTGCGCGTCAAGTTGAAGCATAAGGAGAGCGTGAGACATGTTTGAATACGAGATTCTACGTCTGATCTGGTGGGCACTGATTGGTGTTCTGCTGATTGGCTTCGCGATCACCGATGGCTTTGACATGGGTGTCGGTGCGCTGGTGCCTGTTATTGGTAAAACCGATAACGAGCGCCGCGTGATGATTAACTCGATTGCCCCTCACTGGGATGGTAACCAAGTATGGTTAATCACCGCAGGTGGTGCGTTGTTCGCCGCATGGCCGTTGGTCTACGCGGTATCATTCTCAGGTTTCTACTTGGCGATGATCCTGACGCTAGCGGCATTATGGCTGCGTCCAATTGGTTTCGACTACCGTTCGAAAATTGAAGATCCACGCTGGCGTAAAACCTGGGACTGGGGCATTTTCGTTGGTAGCTTCGTGCCGCCAATCATCTTCGGTGTTGCATTCGGTAACCTGCTTCAGGGCGTACCTTTTGAACTGA
The DNA here is from genome assembly GCF_004120195.1 of Enterovibrio baiacu. Lineage (GTDB taxonomy): Bacteria > Pseudomonadota > Gammaproteobacteria > Enterobacterales > Vibrionaceae > Enterovibrio > Enterovibrio baiacui. Next base: position 31,978 of record NZ_SCHN01000021.1, read on the forward strand.
ACGAATTCCTTATCCCAACGTACCGAGGTTCATTCTTTGGTCTGCTGAATCCATTTGCGATTCTATGTGGTTTGGTGAGTTTGTTCATGATCGTGACACAAGGTGCGACATACCTTCAGATGAAAACCACCGATGCGCTGCACGTCCGCGCACGTAATGTGGCGCAGATTTCTGCGATTCTGACGGCAGTATGTTTTGCACTTGCTGGCTTCTGGGCACAAAGCATTGAAGGCTATGTGATCACCAGCGAAATCATGACCAATGCAACGTCAAACCCATTAAACAAAGAAGTGATGACCCTCACCGGTGCACTATTCAATAACTACGACGCTTATCCGCTACTATGGGCTGCTCCGGCACTTGCTGTGTTCATGCCATTGTTGGTTGCTGTGTGCGCGCGTTTCGAGCGTGACGGTTTTGCTTTCTTGTTCAACAGCCTTGCGATTGCGGGCGTGATTTTGACAGCAGGTTTCGCCATGTTCCCATTCGTGATGCCTTCTAGCTTGTTCCCAGCTCACAGCTTAACCATGTGGGATGCGACATCGAGCGAACTAACGTTGAACATCATGACGGGCGTTGCGTTTGTTATGGTGCCAATCATCCTGTCTTACACCGCGTGGTGTTACTACAAGATGTTTGGCCGTCTTGATGACAAGTTCATCGAAGAAAACAAAACCTCACTGTACTAAGAGAAGGAGTCAACCATGTGGTATTTCGCTTGGATTCTAGGTGTATTGCTGGCGTGCTCGTTCGGTATTATCAATGCGCTTTGGTTAGAACACACTGAAGCCATGGATCACGACAGTGAAGAATAAGTTCACGACTATGTTGGACGGTCTGCATGACCGTCTTCATAAGCGTGTTTTGATGATCATGTCATTGGTGCTTGCCCTGACATGTGCGGGATTGGTGATTTGGGATCCGCAGACGTTTGCGGACAGAATTGGCGGCTTCAGTGTCGCCAATGCCCCAGCACTGATTTGGGCGACATGTACGGGGATCATTCACGGCATGGCGTTCAAACCGCGCTTTTGGTTTTGGCAATTGGTCTTTTTCCCCCCGTTTGCATGGGCAGTGATGATTTCTATCCTCGCGACTGCATTCATTTAAAGACGCAATGACCGTTCATCTTTGCAGCAGCCTGAGCGCCTTTGGCCTCAGGCTGTTTTATTTTGCGCCAATCGTGACCTACTACGTTGCAACGTGCTTTCAATACCTTGAGTAAGTCAGTTATAGTAATTCGCTAAACCTTATTATGGATTTCAGGTAATTATCGGATGAGCCAACCCCACCCATTCTGCTGGCCGGTTCGTATTTACTACGAAGATACTGATGTTGGTGGTCTTGTATATCATGCGAACTATATCAAGTACTTCGAACGCGCAAGGACAGAACTTTTACGTAGCATTGGTGTCAATCAACAAGTGCTATTTAAAGAACACACTGCATTCGTGGTACGTCATATGGATATCGACTTTATCAAGGGCGCAAGGTTCGACGAATTGTTAACGGTCGAAACCACGGTGTCAGAGCTTCGTCGTGTGACCCTTACTTTCTGTCAGAATTTAGTTAATTCAGAAGGGCAGGTATTGTGTCGGGCCATCGTTAAGGTAGCCTGTGTCGATTCTGAGAAAATGAAACCCAAATCCATTCCCCCATCGATTCAATCGGAGATTTTAAGTGAGCGCTGAACTGTCAATTCTTGATCTGTTTTTGCAAGCGAGTCTGCTCGTTAAAGCAGTGATGTTGGTTCTGCTTGGCATGTCAATCGTGTCTTGGGCGATGATCATCAAACGTTCTCAAGTCCTTTCTCAGGCAACGGCAAAAGCAGAACGTTTTGAAGACCGTTTTTGGTCTGGAATGGATCTCTCTCAGCTGTTTCAAGAAGTGCAAGCGCGCAAAGATCAGCTGACAGGCAGTGAACAAATTTTCTACTCGGGCTTTAAAGAGTTTGCTCGCCTTCACCGCAGTAATGGCAAAGTGCCAGAAGCCGTGATGGAAGGAACAGGCCGTGCCATGCGCGTGTCGCTGTCGAAAGAAGTTGAATCACTTGAAACCAACCTACCATTCTTAGCCACCGTGGGCTCAATCAGTCCTTACATCGGTCTGTTTGGTACGGTGTGGGGCATCATGCACGCGTTTATCGCGCTTGGTGCGGTGAAACAGGCGACATTGGCCATGGTTGCGCCAGGCATCGCGGAAGCGCTAGTGGCAACGGCAATGGGCCTATTTGCTGCAATCCCAGCGGTAATGGCTTATAACAAGTTAACCTCCAAGGTAGGTAAGCTCGAAAATAACTATGTGAACTTCATGGAAGAGTTTTCTAGCATTTTGCACCGTCAGGCATTCGCTGCACCGAAGGAGTAAGCCATGCCTTATCAATCTAAACGGCGGAAAATGACTGCCGAGATAAACGTGGTGCCATACATCGATGTCATGTTGGTGTTGCTTATCATCTTTATGGTAACAGCCCCCTTTGTTACGCAGGGCGTGGATGTTGACCTTCCACAAACATCTACCGCGAAAACGGCGGCAGACCTTGCAAGTGACGCAGACAGTGGCGCATTTATCATTGTTGAGGTCGACCAAAATGGCGGCCTGGGCTTGAGTGTCAACAATGGTGATATGGAGCGTGGCTTGTCTTTGCAAGATATGTTGGTGCGCGTAAAAGCGGAACTTGAACTAAACCCTAAATCGCCGGTATTGGTTGGCGGTGATGGTCGAGTGCCTTATTCAGAGATCATCCTAACATTGGATGCGTTGAACCAAGCGGGTGTGTCCTCGGTAGGACTCATGACTGAACCGCTTGATTCGTAAGATGAGTAACTGAATGAAGAAGAACGAGAACACAAGCTACTCAGGCGCAACGATCATATCCGTGCTTTTGCATGCCGCGTTGTTTGGAGGATTGTTGTGGGGCGCAGATTTCACAAAAGTATCGCACCAGCCTGCGGGGCAGAGTATTGAAGCGGTCGTTATCGACCCGAGCGTTGTGAACGAACAAGCGCGAAAAATTCGTCAGCAACGTGATGAAGCTAAACGACAAGAGAGCGATCGCCTTCGTCGCCTGGAACAACAAGCTGATCAACTTGAAAAGCAGCGCGAACAAGAAGAGAAACGTCTTCGCGAGTTGCGTGCTGAAAAGCTAGCGGCTGAAAAAGAGGCACGAGAAGCAGAAATTGAGCGCAAGCGTATTTCCGAAGCCCGTAAAAAAGAGGCTGAAGAGCAACGCAAAGCTAAAGAAGCCACACGCATCGCCCAAGAGAAATCTGCGGCAGCAGAAGCTGAACGCCAGCGTAAAGTCGCTGAACAGCGTAAAGCGGAAGAAGCGGCGAAAAAGGCAGAAGCTGAGCGCGTACGTGCTGAACAGGAACGTAAGAAAGCAGAAGCCGAACGCGAACGCCAGTTAGCTGAGAAAAAACGTGCGGAAGAAGAAGCTCGCAAGGCAGAAGAAGCGCGTCAACGTAAGCTTGCTGAGCAGAAGAAAGCTGAAGAGGCGGCCCGCAAGGCAGAAGCTGCGCGTGTAGAGGCAGAGCGTAAAGCGGAAGCAGCACGTAAGAAGCAAGCAGAGCAGGAGGCTGCCCTCAACGAGCTTTTTAGCGGTCTCGAGTCCGAATCGGCAAATCGCGGTTCGGCTCGAGGGCGATTTATTTCTGATGAAGTTTCTCGCTACGGCGCAATTTACACACAAATGATCAAGCAAAACTTGCTGGTTGATAGCAGTTTCTCTGGCCAAGAGTGTGTGGTGAAAATGCGCTTGTCGAGCACAGGGCTTTTACTCGATGTAAATGAAGTGGGTGGAAATCGCACTTTATGTCGAGCAACGAAAACGGCCGTATTGAAAGTATCATCCTTCCCAATGCCGGAAGATAAAGAAGTCGCAGCCGAGCTTCAAAATATTGAACTGACTGTGAAACCAGAGTAAGAGGGATTCTTCATGTTGAAACGTGTTTTCTTTGGTGTGTTTGCACTCATGCTTGCGGCTATCCAGCCTGCACATGCTGAGCTCAAACTCGTCATCACCGAAGGGGTCAACTCTGCACGTCCTATCGCCATTGTCCCTTTTAAGTGGGAAGGCGAAGGCAAATTACCGACCAATGTGTCTGATGTTATCGCATCAGATCTTCAACGCAGTGGCAAATTCAGCCCAGTCCCAACCGACAAAATGCCACAAACGCCTTACAGCGATGAAAACGTGGATTTCAACGATTGGACTGCATTGGGTGTCGATGCGCTGGTTACGGGGACAATTAATAAAACGCCAGACGGGAAGTATCGCGTTAAGTTTCAACTGATTGATATTGTTCGCGGACAACTAACAGGCGGAAGCAGCAAAGGTTTAAATGACAAAGGTGAACTGGTACTGACTAAAGACCATGTACCTTTGGATAAAACGTGGAGTGTTGACAGCAACAAGCTAAGAACATCAGCGCACTTAATTTCAAACCTTGTTTATGAACAATTAACGGGTGAGAAGGGTGCATTCTTAACAAAGATTGCTTACGTTGTTGTTGATGACAAATCCAATCATCCTTATCAGTTGAGAATTTCTGATTACGATGGTTTTAATGAGCAGCTTGTTATTCGCTCTACACAGCCTTTGATGTCACCTGCATGGTCACCTGATGGTAAGCAGCTTGCCTACGTCAGCTTTGAAAATGGCCAAGCGCAGATCTTTATCATGGACATCTTTACGACGGGCAAGCGAGAGATGATTTCGTCATTTCCTCGTCATAATGGTTCGCCAAGATTTTCGCCGGATGGCAACAAGTTAGCTTTGGTACTTTCCAAGACAGGCAGCTTGCAGGTTTATGTGTTAGATCTGAGAACGCGCAAGATGGAACAAATCACCAAAGGGCGCGCGAACAACACCGAACCTTTCTGGGATCCAGATGGGCAGTCTTTGATCTTTACGTCAGACCGGGGTGGTAAACCACAGATTTATCGAGTAAATTTAGCCGACGGTTCTACCAACAGGTTGACTTGGCAGGGTAGCCAAAACCTCGGTGGTCAGCTGACACCGGATGGTAGATTCCTTGTAATGGTTCACCGCTCGGACTCAGGTTACAACATTGCAAAACAAGATTTGCAAACGGGTGCCGTAGAAGTTCTAACCAAAACGATGCTTGATGAATCACCAAGCCTCGCACCGAATGGCAGCATGGTCATTTACAGCTCGGTTTACGGGCGTAATAACGTACTTTCACTGGTTTCTATTGATGGACGGTTTAAAGCACGGCTACCAGCAACAAACGGTCGAGTTAGGGCACCAGCATGGTCCCCGTTCCAATAATATTTGCGCTTATTTGAAATAAGGAAAACGAGATGCAATTGAATAAAGTACTTAAGGGTTTGGCGGTAGCGCTACCTATGTTTACCCTAGCGGCTTGTAGCTCTAGCGACAGCTCTACTGATAGCACGGGTTCTGAAACCAACAAAGGTCAAGAAACCACTATCGTAACACCAGTAGACGGCGGCCAAGGTGGTCTGACTGAGCAGGAAATTCGTGCAAACGAACTGCGTCAGTCTCAAACTATTTACTTCAACTTTGATGACTACTCTGTATTGCCACAGTTTGAAGACATGCTAGACGCGCACGCTGAATTCCTACGTGCAAACGACAGCATCAAAGTGGTTGTTGAAGGTCACGCCGATGAGCGCGGCACACCTGAATACAACATCGCACTTGGCGAGCGCCGTGCGAACGCAGTAGCGAAATACCTGCAAGCGCTAGGTGTTCCAGCTTCTCAAATTTCTATCGTAAGCTACGGCGAAGAGAAACCATTGGTGCTAGGCCAAGGTGAAGAAGCCTACGCGAAGAACCGCCGTGCGGTTCTGGTTTACTAAGTTAGAAGGTAAATCATGATGAACAGTAACACTTTGCGTTCTTTATCGCTGGCGTTACTGGTGAGTGTGGCAGCCCCTGCGGCTGCTGCACCTGCTCCGGTGACTGAGTTAGGCAGTGGTGGTAGCAGTAGCTCTGTAGAGCGCTTGGAGCGAATGCTAGAAGCCCGCAACCAAATGCAAATCGACATGCAACGTCAGCTAGAACAAATGGCAGGCGAGTTGGACGAATTGCGCGGCACTGTTGAAAGAAACAGCTATGAATTAAATCAGATGTTGGAACGCCAACGCGACTTGTACCGTGAAATCGATACCCTTCGCACCGCAAAACCAGCAGCTGCTGTCGAAAACAAAACCGACAAGCCTGCTTCGTCAGAAGCGTATTCAAACAATCAGTCTGAAAACGCAGAGTACGATGCCGCTGTGAACCTGATTCTCAAAGAGAAAAACTACCAAGGTGCCACAGATGCTTTCAATGCGTTTTTGACCAAGTACCCTCAATCAATCTACAAGCCAAATGCGCACTATTGGTTGGGTCAGCTTTACTTCTCTAAAAGTGAGCTAAGTTTGGCGAAGCAGCACTTTGATGCGGTCAGCCAGTTTGCAAAATCAAGCAAGCGTGCTGATGCAATGCTCAAGCTTGGCATGATTGCAGATCGTGAAGGCGACAAAGCCACAGCGAAGAGCTTGTTCCAGAAAGTGGTGACCGAGTACCCTGGGTCAACCACGGCAAGCCAAGCTGAAAAGCAAATGAAGAAGTAAACGCAACCACTTCCCTATAAAGCCGACCTTGAGTCGGCTTTTTCTTTGCAATTTTATTGCGTCTCTAAGTCACAACGCATTTTCTGAGATGAAAATGCTGCTATAAGGCGTGTATAATGGCCGAACTGCAAGCATATCTGAGTAAGTGGATGAGCCAGATTATTAATACCGCTGAGACGGTATATCCTTTCCCTCCTAAGCCGGAGGTGCTGTCTGAGCAGCAAAAATCATACTACATCGAAAGCATCAAACAGCTTTTGAAAGAGAAAGACGCAGTCATGATTGCGCATTATTACACCGACCCTGAGATCCAGGCGCTGGCAGAAGAAACCGGCGGCTTTGTCGGTGATTCTCTTGAGATGGCCAAGTTCGGAAATAAACACCCTGCGAAAACGCTACTGATTGCTGGCGTTCGATTCATGGGTGAGAGCGCAAAAATTCTGACTCCAGAAAAGAACGTGATCATGCCAACGCTGGAAGCCGAATGTTCGCTGGACTTGGGCTGCCCTGAAGACCGATTCTCTGCTTTCTGCGATGCGCACCCTGACCATACTGTGGTGGTGTATGCCAACACATCAGCGGCGGTAAAAGCGCGTGCGGATTGGGTGGTCACGTCATCAATTGCATTGGAAATTGTTGAACATTTGGATGCGCAGGATAAACCGATTATTTGGGGCCCTGACCGCCACCTAGGTTCGTACATCGCCAATAAAACTGGTGCAGAGATGCTGCTGTGGCAAGGCGAGTGCGTGGTGCACGATGAGTTTTCAGCAAAAGCGTTGAGAGACATGAAAGCTGTGTACCCCGATGCGGCAATTTTGGTTCACCCAGAATCTCCAGCCAGTGTTGTAGAGCTTGCTGATGCTGTTGGCTCGACGAGTCAGCTCATCAAAGCGGCGAAAGAGCTTCCAAACAAGCAGCTGGTTGTTGCGACCGATAAAGGCATCTTCTTCAAGATGCAGCAGATGGTGCCAGAGAAAGAGCTTATCGAAGCGCCAACCGCAGGTGCTGGCGCAACGTGCCGCAGCTGTGCGCATTGTCCTTGGATGGCAATGAACGGCTTGAAAGCCATTGAGCTTGCGCTGAAAGAAGGCGGCGAGCAACATGAAATTCATGTTGATGAAGCCATTCGCCAGAAGTCACTGATCCCGTTGAATCGCATGTTGGATTTTGCTGCGGAATTGCAACTTCAAGTGAAAGGCAACGCATAAAGTTTGATGCTCCCTCTAGTTTAAAGGCGAACGCATTGTTCGCCTTTTTTGATCTGCTAAATTGTCCCGCACGTTGAACCCGCCAATTCGTGTGGCGCGAGCATAAGAAAAACAATAATGATCGGCGGGTCGTTTCGATGTCAGTAAGGATATTCTATGAGTCAAACTATGCTCACTGTTGGCTTGCCAATTGCGCTTGCGTGGATGATGTTTTGCGTGGGGCTAACCCTCACCGTTGCGGACTTTAAGCGTGTTTCCGAGTTTCCCGGCAAAGTGGCGGCGGGCTTATCTGCGCAGCTTATCGGTTTGCCAATCATTGCTTATTGCTTGATTCAGCTTTTCAATCTGCCAGAAGTGGTCGCGGTGGGGCTCTGGATATTGGCGTTAGCGCCAGGTGGGGCATCGTCCAATGCCATTTGCCACCTTTGTGGGGGCGATTCTGCACTCTCTATCACGATGACGGCGATAAGTAGCCTCATTATTCCATTTAGTCTGCCGTTAATGTTGCCGTTTGTGTTGTCTGACGTGTCTGCGATTATTCCTGTGAAAACGGCGATCATGCAGCTTATCGCGGTGACGTTAGTCCCTGTTCTATTGGGAATGACCTTCAAGCGTTTTTGTACTTCCGCGGGCTTTGAACGTTTTGCACAATTTGCGGGGCGCACAGCGTTGTGGGCGCTGTTTTTCACTGTGGCGATAACCCTCGCTGCAAACACCAAGGTGTTCAACCAACTCTTTTCTGTTGCTTCTATCGCAGTGCTCCTTCTCTGTGTACTTGGCATGGCGCTCGGTGTCGCTGTGGCGAAGGGGTTGGGTGGAGACGCTACGTTATCGAAGACGTTATCCATTGAAGTCGGGATACAAAATGCAGGCACGGCGATATTCGTTGCCGTGGTTCAGCTTAATCAGCCACAACTGGCACTGACGCCGTTACTTTATGGCATTTTGATGAACATCCCAGCGATTATTTTGATTGTGATGAGTCGAAGGAAAGCGGTAAGCCACGCCGAATATTGAGTTGAGCGCGATAGAGATCAGCGGGGGTGTATTGGTATACACCCCTGTTTTATTTTTAGGTCGCTTTTACCAAGTTAATGGTAAACGTACTGCCTTTTCCTACCTCTGATTCTACGGTGAGTTTACCCGCTAAACTCTCGGTTATCGCTTTTGCATGCGCCAGCCCTAAGCCATATCCTTCAGACGTTCGACTTTCATCCGCGCGGTAGAGCTTGGTGAAAATCAACGCATGTTTGTCTTTTGGAATGCCAATACCAGAGTCGGTCACTGACAGGCTTGCAAGGTTATTGTGCTCCGAGTACGCCAATTGAACCGTGCCGCCTTTTGGCGTGAACTTTAAGGCGTTATCTACAAGGTTCACCAGTATCTGAATGAGCTTGTCCTCATCGGTGAGTAAGGATGACGTTGGATGGCTGATTACCGTTAGTTGAATATCATGATCTTCTGCCGTTTCCTCATACCAGCCTGCGACTTTCAGTAACGTCGCATTGATATCGATGTGAGACAACTTAGGAGAAAGGCGACCAGCCACTTCATCATTGATTTTTAATAGGGTAGTGAGCATTTGATCGGCTTGATGAGAGGATTCTAAACAGTCTGCCAACGCCTCTTTCATCACCTGAGCGCCGTTCTCATCTTCTTTCTTAGTAAGCAATCCTTTTTCCGCTGATAACCTGAGTCGAGAAAGGGGGGTTCGCAGATCGTGAGCGATGGCATTCACCGTGTCATCCATGCTTTTTATGATCTTATGCAGCCGCATCAGCAACAAATTGACACTGCGATTGATACTGGAGAGGTCGTGGCGGTTGGCATTTTGTACAAAATCCAGTGTATTGCTCATGCTCTCGAGGGGGCTTTTGCTTGCATCATCAAGTTGTCGCGCTAAGACAAACAACGGAGATAGCGTTGAATGGATTAATCGCCACACAAAGACGAGACTGATGGCGGCTAACACGAGTAATGCAAAGCCTATGCGCAGCCATTCACTAATGACAGCGCTCAAATCAGAAAAAATGGGCTGTACCATAATGTAGCCTTGGCGTTTAGCGACTAACGGTAACGTTAAGAATGATTGGGTTATCAGTTGTTGATACCAGCTTTCCTCCTGCGAGTTATACCCATAAGGTTTGGACGATTCGGCATGAGCAATCTTTGAAGGGAAATCCGCTACCTCTGATTCGGGCAGCGCCAATTTTGCACCGGATACATAGTGAAATACGGCCGGATTGCTAGGGTCTTGCTTAAAGACCGCGATGTTGTTTTCTTCCAGCCTTTCAGGGTTTTCAACAACGACATGGGTTAATTTTTCAGAACCATTAAACGTTAAGATACGCTGATATTCTGCACCCATAGAAGAAAGAATTTTGATGTCATTGCTCTGCATTCTGTAAAGAAGCAATACTGCTATCACCACTTGCACGATGAACAGACACGTTAGCAGGACAGTGACAAAGCGGAAAAATAGCGCCTTTTGTGTCTGCGCTAGGGCGTTGCTAACACTCTTTTCTGAGGACATAGCCAACGCCTCGAATAGTATGAATAAGAGGAAGCTTGAAGTCTTTGTCCACCTTCGATCTTAAACGGCAAACCAATACATCCACGACGTTTGTTTGTGGGTCGAACTGATATCCCCACACTTGCTCCAAGATGACGGTTTTAGATAGCACCCTTTCCGGGTTTCGTAGAAAGAGTTCCGTTAAGGCATATTCTCGTTTGTTAAGGGGAATGGCGAGGTCATTTCTAACAAGCTCGCGCTTGATAATATCGAGTTGTAAGTCATCGTATTGAAGTTGGGTTGAAATAGCATTGTCGGGTTGTGTCCGTCGTGTCACGGTATGGCAACGCGCAAGCAATTCGGTAAATGCAAAAGGCTTCACCAGATAGTCATCTGCACCAGATTGAAGCCCACTCACTCTTTCTTCTACTGAGTGTTTGGCACTAAGAATGATGACGGGGGTTTTAAAACCTTGCCCTCTCAACTGCCTGAGTAATTCCAGGCCATCCATTTCTGGCAGCATGATGTCCAAGATAACCACGTCAAACTGATCATGCGTGGCAAAATGCAGCCCTTCTTTTCCCGTGCTGGCCAAGGTTACTGTGCAACCTTCTTGTTCGAACCCCTGTGTTAAGAAGCGCTGAATGTGAATGTCATCTTCCACGATCAGTAGATTCAATGGCTGTCTCCTTTGCTGTGTTATCCGCAATTTACCAAAGTGAACATGGAATTTGGCTTTCATTACTAAGGTGTAATGTTCATGAAAGTATGGGGCAATTTGGCGGAGTTACATTGTGTTGCGAGAAACATGATGAACCAATGGAGATCTACGTATGAAATCGACCACTAACATTCGCACACTTGTTCTTAGCGCCACGCTCTTTTCTGCGTTTTCAGCACAGGCAAGCATCGACACGGTGAGTGTTCCTTCTTTGTCTACAGATTCTGCGCTAGCGCTTGCCGTTGAAGCCGTTCAACAGTGTAAAAGAGATGGCTACGCAGTCACCGCGACCGTTGTCGATCCGGCGGGACGTGTATTGGCGCAGGTACGTGATGATAAAGCGGGTTCACACACACTTGAAAGCTCGCGTCAGAAAGCCTTTACCGCGGCAAGCATGAAGCAGCCAACGGCCAAACTGATGAAACTCATTAGCGACAAGCCGATCTTACAACCCTTGCAGAACATGGATGAGAGCTTATTGCTGCTTGCAGGTGGGCTGCCGTTGAAAGTGAACAATGCTGTTGTGGGGGCGATTGGTGTGGGCGGCGCGCCGGGTGGTCATTTGGACGTAGCGTGTGCGGAAGCTGCGATTAAAAAAATCAGCAAATAAGTAAGGATCAACCAAGTTTAATCTCTGAGCTTATTTGAACGTAAAACGTAAAACGTAAAACGTAAAACGCCCTCATGCCATTGCTGGATGAGGGCGTTTTGGGTTGTGCGATGTAACGCACTACCTATTGTGTTCGTTTAGCGCAATTGCCACACACGATATGTGCGGCCTTTGATTTTGCCAGCAGACAATTTCTTCAGCGCTTTCTTTGCAACGTTGCGTTTTACTGCAACGTAAGAGCGGTAATCCGTGACTTTAATTTTACCAACGTCAGCTCCTTGAATGCCGTCATCGCCGCCAGTCAGAGCACCAAGGATGTCACCTGGGCGAACTTTGCTTTTCTTACCGCCATCAATGTGCAGTGTTGCCATCAAAGGTTCTGGTGGTAATGCTTGCATGACAGAAGCATCTGGCAGTTCTTCGCCTTTGATTTCGCGGCCTAGGTAATCTTCAAGCAACGCGATTTTGTAACCGTCTTCACTGCCGTAAAGGGTGTAAGCCGCCCCTTGGCTACCCGCTCGGCCAGTACGGCCAACGCGGTGAACGTGTACTTCGGTATCGAACGCAACGTGGTAGTTAATCACGGCATCCAATGAATCGATGTCTAGACCACGCGCTGCAACGTCGGTTGCAACCATGACGGTGACACTCTTGTTCGCGAATTTAAGCAGCATTTGGTCGCGATCGCGTTGTTCCAAATCACCGTGTAACGCCACCACTGAGAAGCCTTCGTTTTCAAGGCATGCAGCAACATCTTTGGTCTCGCGTTTGGTGTTACAGAACACCACTGCACTTTCTGGCTGGTGATTGAGAAGCAACAACAGCAATGCATCCATACGCTGGCGGTTACCTTCACACTGATAGAAGTGTTGTGAAATGCTGCTGTTGTCATGCGTAGATTCAACTTTCACCATCAATGGGGTCGTCATGATCTGCTTGCTGATCGCTTGAATTTGCGATGGGAACGTTGCACTGAACAACAAGGTTTGACGGCCCGCTGGAATGTCTTGAATGATTGCATCCAATGCAGGTTGGAAGCCCATTTCTAGCATGCGGTCAGCTTCATCAAGCACCAAGGTGTTGACGTTTTCTAGCGACAAGCGGCCTTTTTCTAGGTGGTCTTGTATACGACCCGGCGTACCTACGATGATGTGTGCACCGTGCTCAAGTGAGCCAATTTGCGGGCCCATTGGAACGCCACCACACAGAGTGAGCACTTTGATGTTGTGAATGCCGCGCGCCAACGTACGGATTTCTACCGCAACTTGGTCAGCCAATTCACGCGTAGGACACATCACCAATGCTTGAATACGGAAACGCTTCACGTCCAAGCGGTTGAGTAAGCCCAAACCGAATGCTGCGGTCTTGCCCGAGCCTGTTTTTCCCTGACCAATAACGTCTTTCCCGTCCAAAATGGCAGGAAGACTCTGCGCTTGAATCGGCGTCATGGTTTCAAAACCAATCGTGTTCAAGGTAGAAAGTAATTCCGCTTTAAGCGGCAATGTAGAAAATGCAGCCTGTTGGCCTGCAGCAGTTGATTCTTTGGTCACGGAGGTATCCCGAGCAATACTACCCGTTGGTAGCGTATGACATGAAAAAGTGATGATCCGATGAATCCTGTTGTGGTGCACAACCACGGGTTAGCAAGAGACACGCGAAACAGCGCCGGACATCGTTGTTTGCTGAAAACATGGGGATGTTAAGAGCAAGGGGCGGGACTATATCAGGATTATTCGAACAGTGCGCGATTTGTTTTGCTCAGAAAAAGCGCAATGTTTATGCCTAAGCAAACGAGGTCATAGGCGCAATTATAGAGAAACGGCTGCACAGTGGCAGCCGTTTGAACGCGTGCTTTCAAAAAGCGCTTGGCGAATTACGCTTCTTCTACAAGTTGCGCCGCGCGTTGCGTCAGGCCACAAAGCATCACTGGCATGCCTTTGTAGATTTCTTCGAACTGCGCCAATTCTGCTGCACCTTGTGCTTCTAGGGTTGGCAGCGCAGCCTCTGGGTCGAACAAGAGGCTAATCGACAGCAACACGCCGCCAAGCAGGGCGCTTTCTTGGGAATCTTCTGGCATCAGAATTTCCCAATCATCACGCGCCAGTGTCCAGCCTTGAAGCAGGCCTTCACAGTAAAGGCGAGTGTCTGCAGTCACGATGTCAGCGTCGCTAAGCGCACAACCTTCAGGCCATTGCCATTCTGCAGATAGCAGCGCGCCGCGTTGCTCATTCCACATATCGACGATGATATTTGCGTATTGCTCAAGCTGTTCGTGACTTGAGAACGGTGATTCCTCTTCGCCACCCCACATGAAAGCTAACCATTCACTAGGGTCAATCATATAAGGTGCAGCCGCCATCGCGGTTACAAAGCCTTTTGTTTGCATCTCAGATAACAACTGATTGTCCAAATCGTTATCTGTCATAAATTGCGTGAGCGAAACTTGCATATCTACGTCTCTGTATTGATGTTGGCTGTATTCTAGCAGTGAGTCGCCAAGTACTGAAAAAAATTGGCAATTTTTCAACGCAAAGCGCTTCACCTGTGAGAAATGGACTGTCGAAACAACAAAACCCAGCGTGAGGCTGGGTTTTATTGTGAACCATGTCATTTAACGAATTAGAGCACTGGCATGGAGAAGGTTGCCCCTTCACGCACATTTGCCGATGGCCAGCGTTGTGTAATGGTTTTCCTACGGGTATAGAATTTAACTGCGTCAGGCCCATAAGCGTGCAAGTCACCAAACAGAGACTGTTTCCAACCGCCAAAGCTGTGGTAAGCAACGGGTACAGGCAGCGGCACATTGATACCGACCATGCCGACCTTTATGTTATCGGAGAAATAGCGCGCCGCTTCACCGTCACGTGTAAAGATGCAAGTTCCGTTGCCATAGGCATGTTTGTCGATCAAATCCATTGCGTCTTGCATTGAATCCGCGCGAATGATTTGTAGCACTGGCCCGAAGATTTCTTGTTGATAGCTTTCCATTGTCGGAGACACGTTATCAATCAAGGTTGGCCCAACAAAGTACCCGCTTGAGTAACCTTCAACGTTGGGGTGTCTGCCATCAGCCACAATCGTTGCGCCATCTCGCTCTGCGGAATCAATGTAGGAAACCACTTTTTGCTGATGCTCTCTGCTGATCAGTGGACCAAAATCATTGTCATTGTCATAAAACGCACCCACACGAAGTTCATCCAGCTTAGGCTTAAGCATGGCGGCGAGTTTGTCGGCCGTTTCATCACCGACAGCAACCGCAACGGACAACGCCATACAACGTTCGCCACTTGAACCATATGCTGCTCCAATAAGCTGGTTCACTGCATTATCAAGGTCACAATCTGGCATCACGATAGCGTGGTTTTTTGCGCCGCCCAGTGCTTGGCAACGTTTGCCGTTCTGGCTCGCGGTTTCGTAGATGTACTTCGCAATAGGCGTGCTGCCAACGAAGCTGATGGCTTCGACGTCTGCACTTTCAAGCAGGCGATCAACCACGGGCTTGCCGCCTTGGATCACTTGCATCACGCCATCAGGCAAACCGGCTTCTTTAAGAAGGTTGGCAATATACAAGGCAGCGCTAGGGTCTTTTTCTGATGGCTTGAGAATAAAGCAGTTACCGCAAACAATTGCCATCGGGAACATCCAAAGTGGCACCATCGCGGGGAAGTTGAACGGTGTAATGCCTGCTACCACACCTAACGGTTGGTGCTCAGACCAAGAATCAATCGACGGGCCGACGTTCTTGCTAAATTCACCTTTCAATAGCTCTGCCGCTGAACATGCGTATTCAACGTTTTCGATGCCGCGTTGCAGTTCACCTGCTGCATCGTGGGCGATCTTGCCGTGCTCCTCACCAATCAGTCGGCAAATCTCATCTTTATGTTCTTCCAATAATTGCTTGTAGCGGAACATGATACGCGCGCGCTTGATCGGCGGCTCGTTACGCCATGTTTGAAAAGCGGTTTTCGCAGCCTCGATGGCTTCATCCACCAAGGCATCGTTGGCTAAGAAAAGTTCTTTAGTGGCTTCGCCCGTTGCTGGGTTGTACACCAATTGCGTTTGCTCGCCGTCTTCACGCTGTTCGCCGTTGATCAAGTGTCCAATTGTTTTCATTTGCGGGGTTCCTCTTCCTTAAGACCAAAGATTTAGGTAAAGATTTTTCATTTCATCGGGTGTCGGCACTTTCGGGTTGTTAGCAGGCGAGCCAGACAGCAAGGCTTGTTCGATCATGGTGTTGAGTACGGTTTCGAACATAGAGAATTGCACCCCAAACTCTTCAAGCGTGGGGACGTTGAGTTCAACATTGATAGCGGCGAGTTCTGCAACAAGACGGGTGTTGGCGACATCAATCGCGTCTTCTTTTTGGGCGATACCCATGGCAACGGCGCAATCGGCGTAGCGTTCTGGTGCGGCTTCAATCGAGAATGCCGTCACGCTTGGCAACAACATGGCGTTGGATAGGCCATGCGGCACGTGGAAGAAAGCACCAATTGGGCGGCTCATGCCGTGCACCAAAGCAACCGATGCATTCGAAAATGCGATGCCCGCGTAGGTCGCGCCTCGCATGAGTTTTTCGCGCGCATCTGTGTCTTTGCCGTTGTGATAGACCTTACGAAGGTTTGGTGCGATAAGACGAATGGCTTCTAAGGCGTGATAATCGCTAAATGGGCTGGCCTTTTTACTCACGTATGCCTCGATAGCGTGAGTGAGCGCGTCAATGCCGGTGTCTGCGGTAGTGCGGGCAGGCAGAGACATGGTGAGTTCATAATCGACAATCGCGGCATAAGGGGCAAAACCCAATCCAACACACAGCATTTTTTCATCGGATTCATCATCGGTGATCACGGTAAAGCGCGTCACCTCGGAGCCTGTTCCTGCGGTGGTTGGAATGGCGATGATAGGAATGCCTTCTTCATTCACCATACGAGGCACTTTGTAATCACGCATTTTCCCGCCAAAGCGCGCCAGAATGCTGACCGCTTTCGCACTGTCGATCGCGCTACCGCCACCCAATGCAATGATGCAATCGAAGTTGCCTTCACGCGTGACCAATACTGCTTCTTCAATCGAGCTTGATGTAGGTTCTGGGATCGTGTCTGCATACACGCTGGATTCGATGCCTGCGTCCATCAGGATGCCCTGAATTTTTGCGACGTAACCGAATTCGACCATGTTTTTATCCGTGATCAGCAACACACGAGATGTATTCAAGTTTTTGACCATTTCTGGAACTTGCGCGACGGCACCGCCGCCAATTTCCATCATTCGAGGTAAGGTGACTGAGGCGCTCATTTTGCTACTCCTATGACTTCAGGTTTTCCAGGAAGAGGCTCTGCTCTTAATGCTTTGTAAAGACCAACGATGGTGGCGATGATCACGATGGAATACGGTAATGCGGCGATGATGGACGCGGTTTGTAATGCGCCTAATCCGCCTGCAAGCAGCAGTACGGCGGCGACAAGCCCGATCGACATGCCCCAGAAAATACGGTAGCGCGTGGGTGGGTGAGGGTTACCCATAGAAATGAGGGTGCAAATAACCAGCGTTGCGGAATCTGCAGAGGTTACGAAATACGTCACCAACATGATGGTGCAGATAGAAGCGCCAAGCGTGGTGAGAATGGTGCCCACATCCATGAGCTCAATGGTTTTGAACAAGGCTAACGTAAGGTCGTCATTTACGGCATCTACCACGCCGCCTTGACCAAACAGTTCGATGTACATGGCTGTGTTGCCAAAAATGGTTATCCAGAATGCTGCCAACATGGTTGGGGCAATCAGCACGCCAAGGATGAATTCACGAATGGTGCGGCCACGGGAGATACGTGCGATGAAAATGCCACAGAAGGGTGCCCATGCAATCCACCATCCCCAATAGAAGATGGTCCACGAGCCTTGCCATGTGTGCTCGGGGTTTGGATCGACCCAAAGCCCTAGGGACGTAACATTAAGCATGTAGTCGCCTAAATTGGTAAAAAACGAACCAATCACATAAGCCGTAGGGCCAAGGATGATAAAGAACGCAAGCATCACAACGGTAAGTTGCATGTTCAGTTCGCTAAGAATACGGATGCCTTTGTTGACACCGGTGATGACCGAGAACGTGGCAATGATTGAAATCAACACGATCAAGACCATCTGTGTGGTTGTGCTGACTTCGACACCGAAGAGGTAATTCAAGCCGGCGTTCATTTGCTGTGCGCCTAGCCCTAAGGATGTCGCAATACCAAAGACGGTCCCGAATACGGCTAACAAATCTGCTGCATGGCCGATGGGGCCATAAATACGATTGCCTAATAGGGGGTAAAGACCGGAGCGAATGGAAAGAGGTAAGCCTTTGCGATAAGAAAAGTAAGCAAGAGAGAGTCCGCAAAGTGCAAACAAGCCCCAACCATGTAAGCCCCAATGAAAGATGCTAACGCGCATGGCGACTTGAGCAGCTTCAATGGTCAGGGCACTGTCGGGGGACACGAAAGGGTTGCTTTGAAGGTGGTACATCGGCTCCGCGATACTCCAAAAAAGAATACCGATACCTATTCCTGCGCCGAACAACATCGAAAACCATGAAAAAAAGCCAAACTCGGGCCTTTCGTCATCTTTCCCCAATCGAATACTGCCGTAACGACTGAAAACCAAATAGACAGCGATGAACAAAAACGCGCTCATCAATCCCACGTAGTACCAAGCAAAGTTTGTTGCTATGTAACCTTTAGCGGCTGAGTAAACACTGTTGGCGTGTTCAGGAACTATCACAGTGTATAAAACAAACAGTACAGCAAGCGCAGAAGAGCCAATTGCCATTATAGGGTTAACCCCTGCAAAAATTCCTTTTGAGTTGCTTGGATTTACATCCGTTTCCATTGCATAACTCCTCGTCCGAATACGTGGTTATAAATATCGTCATTCGTCACAAATTTTATTTATGTATTAAATGCGTCATGTTTTTGTCGCGATTTAGTATGTGTACTTTGGCTTTTTGACGTTAAGTAAACTTTCATATTTAGAGATACCCTCGCAATTAATAAAAATTTGGTCATTGGTATAAAAAAATTTATACGTAATGGCTTTTATAAATTTGAAGGTTTTTTACGTAATTGTTTTTATTACATTCGACGAGATACACATCAGGAAAATAGCGATGAAAAAGAGATTACCGCCTCTCAATTGGCTCCGTTCTTTCGAAGCCGCGGCGAGGCACTTGAGCTTCACCCATGCATCCCAAGAACTGCACATAACACAAGCGGCGATCAGCCAGCAGATTAAAGGATTGGAGAGCCAATTAGGCACGACGCTGTTTGTGCGTCTTCCGCGAGGGCTTGAGTTAACGGAGGCGGGTGCGGCTTATCTTCCTGTTGTGCACGAGGCGATTGAAAAACTGTCTGAAATCACGGAGGAACTGTTTGGGCAAGGGCGATCAAAATTGCTCAATGTTCGTGTGAATCTCGTGTTCTTCATCCACTGGTTAGCGCCACGGCTTCAAGCGTTTTCAGACAGTCACCCCAATATAAACTTAAGAATTACCAGCAACATATGGGTAAATAATCGCGAGAGTGCAAGCAACTTTGATGTTGAGGTGACGCACGGGAATGGAAAATGGGCGCACTTAGAATCTCGCCGCCTAACATGGGATGTGCTTTACCCTGTTTGCAGCCCTGAATTTGCAGCGACGTTGGCTTCCGAATTCTCTCCGAGCGATCTGTTGAAGCAAAAACTCATTCATGTGATTGGCTATGAAGATGGTTGGGGACATTGGTTCACACGCATGGGTTTACCCTACGCTGAATTTGATCGCGGGAGTCAGTTTGACACGCTCGTAAACGCACTTGAAGTGGCAGTCCATCACGGTGGGATTGCCCTCGGCAGGAGTAGCTTGGTCGAAAAATACCTCAACGAGGGTAAACTTGTTCGCTTATTTGATACCAAAGTGACGACGCAAGAAGCCTTTTATTTGGTGAGTTCTAAATCAAAAATACTGCATCCTCACGCGCAAGAATTTATTGATTGGTTATTGGTTGAAGTCGAAAAAGACCAGTCAAACAAGCTATTTCTTGATTTATATAATTAATTATGTGAGCCATTAATTTATTTAACGCTGAGGCCTAATTTTTATTAATGGTGAATAAATAAATGCCAAATTAGTATCGGTCGCAATGAAGCTCCCTTTCTTCATAAAGGGACTTTCTCATTTCATGGATATACCTCTTTGGACAGGAGTTGGAATAAATGAGAAATACATTGCCACTTTCCGGTGTGAATGTCGTGGACTTCGGCCAATACATTGCAGGGCCAGCCGTTGCTATGATCCTTGCTGATTTGGGTGCAAATGTGATCCACATTGACCCAGCAGAAGGTGCGTTTTGGAAAGATCCCGCCAATGCCGTGCTTAATCGAAATAAGCTTTGCATCGAATTGGATTTGAAAAACGAAGCAGGTTTAGCGCAAGCACTGTCTTTGTGTGCATCCGCTGACATCATTATTGAAAACTTCCGTCCAGGACGTCTTGCGCAATTAGGGATCGATTTCGATAACCTTCGCGCCGCAGACCCAAGGCTTATCACGCTCTCTATTCCGGGTTTCGCATCGAATGATTCTTTAAGAAAAGAGTGGAAGGCGACAGAAGCCATTATTGCAGCCACCTCAGGCGTGTTTACCGATATGGGGTATAATCGCGTGTTGATGGGTTGCAACCCAAGTTTTTCTCCGTTGGCATTGGGCTCGGCTTATGCGACCACCCTTGCGGCGAGTTCGCTTGCATTAGCATTGTTTGCTCGTGAAAAGCATGGAGGGGGCGATCACATCGAAGTGCCAGTCGCTTCAGCCTTGATGGAAGGCCTCTCTTACAACTCCATTGTGATCGAAGATATGCCCGATCGTTACCTTACTATGCGCCAACACGAGATTGCCCGTCGTCATGATGAAGGCCTCGACATGGATGTGAGCTATGACGATCTTCAGGAGTTTCTCGACCCCTTCTTCCGCACTTATGAATGCCTAGATGGACGCTTTTTCTATGTTGTGTGTCCGTCACACCGTAACCACGCCAAGCGTTGTCTGACCTTGTTGGGTGTTTTCGACGAGCTGTTGGAAGAGGGATTACCTGAAGTCGATGACCTTTATGTGCCAATTGCGGAGTGGTCTGGAGAAACCTCTATTGGGGTTTATCCATTGCCTACAAATTGGGCGGGGAAAATTGCAGAGAAGATGAAAGCCGTCTTTTTAACAAAAACGTCAGAAGAGTGGGGCAGGTTGTTCGGCGAAAATGGCATTCCGGGAGCACCACACAGAACGACACAAGAGTGGGTGAACAGCGAGCACAGTGAACAAAGTGGTTTGATTGTCACGGTGGATGATCCTATCTACGGCGAAATGAAACAACCTGGGCCTCTCGTTTGGTTTGAAGAGTGTGCGGATGCAATGTGTGAATTGGCACCACGTAAAATCAGCGATGTTTGCGAAGCCGCGCAGTATTTCTCTGAACGCCCAGCGTATTCTGCAACACCTTTAGCAACGGCTGCGCCGTCGGATAACCTATGGCTCAAGGGCGTGCGTATTCTGGATCTCACAAATGTCATCGCAGGGCCACATTCCACCGCATTCCTTGGCAGGTTTGGCGCAGAAGTCACCAAACTCGATCCAACGACGGCGATGTACGATCCGCTGATTGGGGTGTTGTTTAGCTATCAAACCAACATCGGCAAAAGCAGCCTGTTAATGGACATGCTGACTGACGAAGGAAAAGTGATATTTGAGCAGTTGGTGAAAGAGAGCGACGTGGTTGTTATCAATGCGCCAGCGCGTCAGGTGGACGCTCTGGGTCTGAGCGATGAGCGCTTGAAATCAATCAACCCTGATGTGATTTTCTGCCGTCTCGATTGCCTTGGCGGGCCTAAGCGCGGCGAGAAAACGGATTACATTGGCTACGACGATATCATTCAGGCGAACAGCGGCATCATGAGCCGTTTTGGCGGCGAGCAAACACCGGAGGAGCACGCGCACATTGGTACGTTGGATGTGAATTGTGGCTTTGCGGGTGGGTTAAGTATCGCCGTTGCGTTATATCACCGTGCGCACACCGGAGAAGCATTGCGCGCCAGAACATCGCTTTCAACGACCGCCAACCTCGCGCAAATCAAATACAGCTACGACTACAAAGATCGTGCGCCCTTTGATGAGCCATCAGGCCGACAGGCGCTGGGATACAATGCGCTATCGCATATCTATCACACGCAAGATGGTTGGGTGTATTTGGATGCCACCGAAAAGGACCTAGATGCGATCGAGAACGCGCCAGGTTTTGCAGGACTGTCTGTGATGGATGATAGCCAGCAAACTGAGTTGATTTCGGGTTTGATGGCGACAAATACTTCCGAATTTTGGGCTGGTACTTTTCAATCACTGGACGTTGCTATTGCAGATATCAAGAGCATCGAATGGTTACGTGAGCACTATGCGCGTAAGCATGATGGTAAAGTCGGCTTAGATCTTGGCACGTACGCGTTCTCCGTGTATGACGAGCACCCAAGTGGCCATGTGACGACCATGGTGGATCACTATGCGATTAGACCGACCAACGGGCAAATTCTCTCTCTTGCTCCGACGGAACGGTTTGGCACATCAAGCCGACGTATTCTGGAAGGCTTAGGCATGGCGCCGAGCACGGTACAAGGATTGATCGACAAAGGTGTGGTGAGCGAAGGTTGGTCCAAATATTATCTTCCTAATTAGTGACCAAATGCGTTAACGCAATGACCTCATAATGACGCTTTCGGGCGTCATTATTGTTATTTTTCGCTGGAATTGACGGTATTTTCATCGAACAGTCACTCAGCGTCCGTGAATGAATTGACTTTATATACCAGCCCTATATAGTACCGCCTCGTTGAGACAAGCACTCAACAACAAAACGGTGAGTTGTCCGAGTGGCTGAAGGAGCACGCCTGGAAAGTGTGTATACGGCAACGTATCGAGAGTTCGAATCTCTCACTCACCGCCATATTCAAAACCCAAGCAGAAATGCTTGGGTTTTCTCGTTTCTGGCTTATGAAAAAAACCTTCTGCCTGTTTTAAATGCCCACTAAAGCCCTGAGACATTCTCATTCTCGCCAAATGCTTCACTTCAAATACGAAATTCGTCCTATTAACAACGATGAGTATGCTCTGTTTGTCTCAGATTCTGTTCGTTGGCTGTAAAATCGAGCCTGTGTCTTGTATAAGAATTTGGCGGACTATTTCTTTGAACCGAATCATATTAGGCCGTTTTGTAGGTTTAAAACTGCGCAATCTCAGTTAGTCTGGAACTGCTTGAAAAAGCTTAGACATCAAAACAATCAAAAACATAATACTTTGTTTAGAGTAACGTTATATGGCAGTTGGTGAGTTTCTGAGTATGCTGATGGCATTTCCTACAGGCGTGTTTTTTGTGCCGTTTGTAGTGTTTTTCCTCATTATGCTCGTAGATCTGGTTTTTAATGTCGTGGAAGGCTTTACGGCTGATCTCGACATTTTTGACCTTGATAACGTGCCAGGGGCGGGTCTCATCTTGCCTCAGGTGTTATCTAAAATACCTCTTATGGTTGCGTTGTGCGTTTCATGCTTTATCGCAACCGTCATGTCGTTTTACTCCGCGCAAGTGAATAACAGCCTGTTTTCGGGCGTTACAAACCTTTTGATTGATCTTGTATCAATCCCAGTCGTCGCTTATCTCTCATTAGCCATCTCAGCAATGCTGTTAAAGCCGCTTGCGCCCATGTTCGACCAAAAAAAAGCGTTTGCTGAGGTCGACTACATTGGCCTGAAAGCCCGGGTTCACAGCAATGTTGTTAACAAAGAGAGAGGGGAAGTCATGGTGTTACATCAGGGCAATGAATTCTTGCTTGATGTGATGCTTCAAGATGAAAGCACGATTCAATACGGAGAAGAAGTGGTCATTGTCTTCAAAGATGACGCTTCGAATCGCTACGTAGTGGCGAAAGCATAACGGACTATAAATCAGGAGTTGGAAATGGAAATTTCCCCTAGCATCATTTTTATCGGCATTGGTATTGGCGTTTTCCTCATCGTGATGGTTTTTCTTACCTCACGTTATAAAAAAGTACGTGGTGAAGGTGACGCACTTATTGTGAACGGACTTCACCGTACACGCGCATCGTTAACCGGCACATTTGTATGGCCGATCGTTAACCGATTCGAATACATGGATATTACGCGTAAGAAAATCTCGGTAATTCGTAGCGGACGTAAAGATCAAGAAGGCGAAGAGTACGAAGGCCTTCACTGCCGCGATAACATCCGTGCGGACTTGAAAGTGGATTTTTATATCGGTGTTAACCACGAAGAAGAAGACATTGTGCGCGTGGCAAAACTGTTTACTGCGCATGAAGCATCAAACCTTGATCGCCTGAAAGAGCACTTCCAGCCTAAATTCTCAGAAGCGTTGAAAACGGCGGTGAAACAGTTCGAGTTCGAAGAATTGCT
The DNA here is from genome assembly GCF_004120195.1 of Enterovibrio baiacu. Lineage (GTDB taxonomy): Bacteria > Pseudomonadota > Gammaproteobacteria > Enterobacterales > Vibrionaceae > Enterovibrio > Enterovibrio baiacui. The sequence goes on from NZ_SCHN01000021.1 coordinate 56,111, forward strand.
GACGAATCGCCGAGCGTTCCGCGATGCGGTAGTTGAAGTTATCGGCAGCGAAATGGACGGTTTCAAGATCTACGATGTGGTTATCGACAAAGTTGACCAAACGGCCCTAGATGCGCACAGCCCAGACAACATTCTTGATGTAGAAGGTATCCGTAAGATCTCAGCAATTACGGCTCAGAAAAACACGGAAACAAATGCTATCCGTCAGGACGAACGCACAACGATGAAAAAGAAAAACGTTGAAGCGGAAGCGAACCGTCTGCAGCTAGATAAGCAAGAGAAGGAAAGCATTGCGCGAATTCAACGTGAAGTCGACATCATCAAAGCGCAAGAAGAGGCACTGGCAGCCGAGAAGCGCGAAGAGTACCAACGCGTTACGGAACTGGCGAAATTAGAGACGGAAGAAGAAGTGTCCAAGAAACGTGAAAGCGTGGAAATGGAAGTAGAGATGACCCGTATCGCCAATCAACGCCAAGTCGCTATTCAGCAAGAGGAGCTAACACGCTCTGTTGAAACCGAAAAAGTGCGTACAGCAACGGAAGTGGCTGAACGTGAAATGCAGAAAGAAACCACGGTAGAAGAAGCACTTAAATCCGTGTCTGAAACACGCTCTCAACGCGTAGAGATCGAGCGTAAGATTGCGCGTGAAGAGGAAGAAACCGAAAACCTACGTGTTAACGAACGCGTTGGGCGTGAAAAACGCGTCAAGATGATTGAAGCAGAAGCTGCTGCAGAAGCCGCGCAGCTTGAATTGCTGGTGGCTGCGCGTGCTGAGAAAGATGCGGCGAAAGAACGCGCTGAGCGTCTGCTTATTGAAAACGAAGCGGAACTGAAAGTGAAAACCCGTGATGCGGAAAATGATCTGGCGGTGAAGACGCGAGAAGCAGAAGCGGACCAAATTGTGACCACTAAGCGTGCCGAAGCTGGCTATGTTGCGAAAGAACGTGAAGCTGCAGCAAAAGAACGCATGGCACACGCTGAAAAAGAAATGATCAGCGCAACAGGGTTGGCAGAAGTTGAAGTTGAGCGCGAACGCGCGCAAGCGATCAAAGAAACCGGCGAAGCAGAAGCCTTTGCAATGCAAAGTGCAGGTGAAGCCGAAGCGCAAGCATTGCGTGCGAAAGGTTTGGCTGAAGCAGAAGCCCAAACCGCTCGCTTTGAAGCGGCTCAGCAATACGATGAGCACACGCGTGAGCACGACAAGTGGGTGATGCAACTGCAACAAGACAAAGACTTGGAAATTGCGCGCATCGATGCACAGAAAACCGTGGTCAGCGAGAACGCGAAAGCATTGGCGGAAGCTCTGTCTAAAGCCGATATCCGCCTCTTTGGTGGTGAAGGGATGGAGCAGATCCGTCGCACCATCATGGATGCATCTGCAGTGGATGCTAAGTTTGAGCAATCTAAAGTGCTCAACCCACTGGTGTCTGAGTACGTTGATGGAAACCGAAGCCTTCCAGAAGACTTGAAAGCCATCTTGGAAAATACTGAGCTAAAAAGCAGTGACTTGAGCAATGTTGCGCTGGCGAGTTTGCTGAACTCGCAAGGTGGCGCAACGGAGTTGTTGAAGAAAATTCAAAGCTCCATGGAGCCGTCTTCAAACGATAAATAACCCTTCATTTCTTCTCACAGAATCCCGCTTCTTCTGAAGCGGGATTGATAGGTATTATTATGTCAGAGACGACTCAACAAGCTGTGAGTGAAGGCGGTGCGTACGAGGTTCTCAAATCCCGCTTGGCCCAGCAGGGCAATCAGCTAAAAAGCCTTTCACAGTCATTCAATCATCAACGTCAGGATGTCTTTGGTGGTCAAGAACTTACGCTGATTGGTAAAGCCAATGTTCAAACGGATGCCAAGTGTATTCCGATTGATATGGCGCAAGTAAACCAACAGCTTTTGTTCGGCTACCATGTTCAAGTGGGAATGAAAGCTGCCCCTTCATTAAATGATGTGTTCGGCCTGTATCAACTTCATGAAAATGAAGGCACGTTTCGCGTTGAATCTTTACCGCTGGAAAATAGCTTTTTGAATGATGCGCGTTTTGTGCATGAATTCACGGAACTGTTTACCTACTATCGCGACGCGCGCTTATCTCAAATCTCACGTCAGGAAAGTGTTCTTTATATTGCGTTTCAGATTGGCAGCCGACCGGAAGACCGCAAAGTATTCCGCTTCCAGCTTAATGCCAATACTGCTGAGTACTTGGACTCCTATGGCCATGCGCCGCTCGAGAGCGCGACACAGCATGATGTTGAGTGGATTGCGACGACGCGCGACGACCATGTGCTGGGTGAGCACCCCCATGTTTCTATCCGAGATAAGCTGTTCGTTGAGTGCGTCGGCGGCGATTTAACCATCAAGGTGGAAGACAACACGTCGGAAGGAAAGGGCATCTATCGAGAAGATGTGGAAGATGCTCACCAAAGTATTGCTGATGCGCAAATCGACTATGCGTTTATCGGTGATTTGATCGCGTTGCGTGTAAAACCGAATCGCGAAAAACACAGTCGCTATTTTATCTACAACCCACTGAATCAATCTGTCACGCGCGCTGATGCACTGCGCGAGAGCGCCAAGAGCTTACCGGAAGACCATGGCGTGTTGTATGCAAACGGCTTTGTACTGGCCAATGGTGAAAGCAAGCAGTTCGATTTTCCCGCCAATAATCTCAAGTTCTTTCAGAAAGTCATTTCACCAAATGGTGAAGACATTCTGTATTTCTTCTTCAATGCGGTGGATGGTTACTACATTGCCTTCACCTACAACTTGATTGAGAAAAAATTCGAAGCGCCGATGGAAAGCCATGGGTATAGCTTGTATCCCGATGGTCGCTTCCTTGTCTTCCAGCTGTCTGAAAATGCAGAAGCATCCACTATTCATCCCTTGCGTATATGGGATACGCCTTTTTCAACGCCAGAACACTATGCCCTTGAAAATGCCAAAGGTGATGGCAGTAGTCCGTTATTTAACCTTGGTAATACGGAACTGGTACGTGCGTTATCGTCTGTATTATCGATTTGCCAACTGGCACAAACGGAAGAGGTAACACAAGCTGCTTTCGAAATACTGCTTAAGCAATGTCAGTCAACACTTGATCACTATACGTGGCTCGGTCATGAATATGCGCTAGGCATGGGAAGTGCCATTAGCGAGTTGATGGACACGGCTGACAAGATCATTGATGAGTTTGCTAAAGTTCAGCAGCTTCAAAGTCATGCGGCTCAGAGCATCGAAGATCAACATGGCATTGTTTCTGACCTCATAGGCAAGATTAAGCTCGCACCCAAAGAACAAGCCAATACGTTGCTCACGCTGCTTTCCGAAGTGAAAGGGCAGGTGGGTGCTGTGATGGCGCTGCGTCAGCAGCATTACATCGATGAAGCGCGTGTTGATACCTTATTGGAAACGCTTCAAGAGCAACGCGAAAATCTGAATCTTCAGTTGTTGAATCTGTTGCAAGATGAAAAGGCTTACCTGCCATTTAAGAAGCAAATCCAGACCATTGAGACACAACTGGAAAGCGTGGATAAAACCGCCGAGATTCAAACGCTGCAAGATCAGGTTGAAACGCTAAGAAGTGAACTTCAATTGGTGACGGAAGAAGTCACGGACATTGAAACAGACGATCCAACACAAGCCACACGGATTTTGGATTTGACGACGGAAGTGTCGTCAATGCTAAACACTGTTTCAGCGAAGCTACGAGGCAAGTCTCAGGGGCTCCAAAGTGAAGAAGCGCAGGCTGAATTTAGCGCTCAATTTAAGCTGCTAAGCCAATCCGTTAGCAGTGCGATGGAACAAGCGACAAGCCCTGATGAATGTGACAATCAACTGGCCAAATTGGTGGGGCAACTAGACAAACTTGAGTCTCGCTTTGCCGATTTTGACCAGTTCCTCGCCGAAATTTATGCCAAGCGCGACGAAATTCAATCAACTTTGGACAACCATAAGCAGCAATTGATATCGGCCCAGCAACGCCGTGTTCAAAACTTGCTTCAAGCTGCCAATGTCACCATGTCGAGCATCGAAAAACGCGTGGAGCGCTTTGATGATGTGGCGGGGCTTAACAGCTACTTTGCAACGGATGCCATGGTGTTGAAGCTGCATCAATTGTCGACAACGATTCGAGAGTTGGGTGACAGCGTGAAGGCTGACAGTGTCGACTCGAAGATCAAGTCACTGCAGGATCAGTCGTTACGTTCTCTGCGCGACAATCAGGATATCTTCGAGCAGGGCGGCAAGGTTCTTCGTCTTGGTAAACATCGTTTTAGTGTCAATCAACAGCCGCTCGACCTCAGTCTTGTTGATCATGATGGGCAATTGTCTACGCACATTTCGGGAACGGATTTTTACCAATCCGTTGAAGATGAAACTTTCCTAACGCTCCAGTCTATGTCTCGTTTGGACGTGGCATCGGAAAGCGATGATGTCTATCGCGCAGAGTACCTCGCTTATTTGATCCTTCACTGTGCAGAGCAAAATGTAGATGGGTTAAGCCTCGATAAACTCTATGCCGATCAAAAAGAAGGCAACTTGAGTGATTGTGTTCAGAAGTTTGCAGCACCTCGTTATAAAGAAGGTTATGTAAAAGGCATTCACGATAACGACGCTATTCGTATTCTCGATAAGGTGCTGCCCATCTATCAGCAAGCGGGACTGTTACGGTTTAGCCAAGCTGCGCGTTCATCTGCATTACTCTGGTTGCTCTCCCAAGATAGTCAGACAGTGGAGCATTATCGCCAGCAAGCCACGAATGCGCAGTTGCTACGTGAGCATTTGAACTCAGTTGAAGCCTATCAAGCGTTACAGGCCCAATTGGTGGCGATTTTAGGCACTGAACAGGCGAATGAATCGGCAGAGTATTTGGTGAATCTGTTGGGGTTGGCTGAGCTGAAAATAGACGTCAGTCAAGACGCTTTGTCGCTCTGTGAAGACTACCTGCAATTTCGTCGCAGCCTCGGTTGGCAGCAAGCCGATGACACTATTCAAACCGCATTTTCCGATCATCAGCAATGGCTAACCGCTTATACATCGCGTAAAGAATATGGCGAGGCGTTCGTTGTTGAAGCGGCCACGATTGCTGTATTGAAATCCCGCTCTAGCTTGCCCGTTGGTAGCGTAGATTTTTCTTTGCAATCTGACGTTGAAGGCTTGCTCGGTGAGCATGAGCGAATAGTAAAAGGCCAGTTAACACTGGTATTGGATGACTTCATTCAACGTAATGAGCATCACCGAGGCGCGGTAGTTCCGCAGTTTGATGCCTACCTGAATCAGCGCACAGCATTGTTGAACAAGGCAAAAGAAGATTTCCGATTGGGTGAGTTTAAACCTCGACCACTGACGTCTTTCGTTCGCAATAAACTCATCAGTGAAAGCTACCTGCCATTGATTGGTGATAACTTTGCCAAACAGATGGGGACGCTGGGCGACAAAAAACGCACCGATTTGATGGGGATGTTACTGCTGATTTCACCGCCTGGTTACGGTAAAACCACGTTGATTGAATACGTGGCACATAAGCTTGGCTTGGTGTTTATGAAGATCAATGGTCCTTCTATCGGTCACCAAGCGACATCGCTCGATCCTGCCGATGCGCCCGATCAAAACGCGGCGCGTGAAATTGAAAAGATTAACCTCGCCTTTGAAATGGGGAATAACGTGCTCTTGTATCTTGATGATATCCAGCACACCCACCCTGAGTTCCTGCAAAAATTCATCTCGCTGTGTGATGGAACACGTCGCATTGAAGGTACGTGGAAAGGCAAAACCAAAACGTATGACATGCGTGGTAAGAAGTTCGCGGTTGTGATGGCAGGTAACCCTTACACCGAAAGCGGTGAAGCGTTCCGTATACCGGATATGTTGGCGAACCGTGCAGATATCTACAACCTTGGTGACATGTTGTCTGATCAGAAACACGCTTTTGAGCTGAGTTTCATTGAGAACTCACTGACCTCAAACGCTGTACTGGCACCGCTGGCAACCCGAGATTTGAACGACTTGTACCGTTTTGTTCGCATGGCGGAAGGTGAAAGCATTGCGTTGAGTGACATGAGTCATTCGTATTCGGCGACCGAATCCAATGAGATTGTGTCGACGCTACAAAAGATGATGATGGCGCAACACACCGTGCTTAAGGTGAACCAGCAATATATCAAATCTGCCGCTACCGCAGATCAGTACCGTGTTGAGCCGCCTTTTAAACTCCAAGGGTCTTATCGAAACATGAACAAATTGGCAGAGAAAATCTCGTCAGTCATGACCGATGAAGAACTCAATACCATGCTGCAAGATCACTATCAGGGTGAAGCCCAAACACTGGCCGCGGGCACGGAAGAAAACTTGTTGAAACTTGCTGAATTGCGCGGAGATATGACGCCAGAACAGCAAAGGCGTTGGCAGGAAATCACTGACGGCTATCAGCGCCAGCAAATGATGGGTGATTCTGAAGACCGAGCAGGGCAGGTCGTACAGCAACTTGCGATGCTGAATCAACATGTTGCCCGGTTCGGTGGTAACAGCCAGGGAGGCAACTAAATGAATAGACAAAAATGGTCAGCGTGGTTAGAAGCCTCGATCGAAGATTACCGATTGGATGATAATGAGCGTCGCACACTTCAAGCAGAGCTCGCTGAGTCGGTATTAAGCGATGAAGACCGCGCCTATTTACGAAATTTAAGTTTCAAATTGGTACAGAAAGAAATCGCCAACCAAGGCGATGCTGGGGCACTCGTGCGTTGGCTAGAGCGGGTGGTGAAAGTGCTTGATAACATCATGAGTGCGAGTTCATCAGAAACCGCAACCAGCTGGTTTTCGCCCGGGAGAACATGCGCCGCGGGTATTATTGAACAGTTGAAACTGGCACGTCATTCTATCGATATTTGCGTGTTCACCATTGCAGACAATGATTTGACCAAACATATTCTCGACGCACACAAGCGCGGTATTAAGGTGCGGATCGTGACGGATAACGACAAAATGTACGATACAGGGAGTGACATTGAATACCTCGCTGAACAGGGTGTTGCCGTCAAAATTGATACAACTCAGTACCATATGCACCATAAGTTTGCGATATTTGATGATCAACGACTGATTAACGGCAGTTTCAACTGGACGCGCAGCGCCTCCAAATATAATCAGGAAGATATCACGCTTACCGACGATCGCAGGTTTGTCACTGCGTTCTCAAGACAGTTTGAAGCGCTATGGCAGAAATTTCCCTGCCATAAGCCGTCATAGAGACAGGGAGATCCAATGACTGAATTGACGAATTCTCAGAGTCAGGTGCTGGATGTTGAAGTCACGCCTCAAGTCGTGGCGTTAGCTGACCAATTTGATGCATTTGATACCGTAGCCACCATTACCTTTGGTAAGGATGCGTTAGAGAAGATCACGGCATTCTCTGATGAGGTGTTGGAGCAAGTGCGCGTTCGAGACAGTGGCGAAGCGGGGGACATTCTCCATGCCATGGTGTCTTCCATGGACAGCGCTGAGTTCGATAACCTCGGGAAAAAGAGCCTATTGTCCCGACTGCCGCTGGTGGGTGAACTTTTTGATTCCTTCAAGAAGTTTTCAGCGAGCTTTGATTCTGTAAAAGGCCAGTTGGAGCAACTGTCTGGCAACTTAGAAGCGCAAGAAGTAAAGCTGGCGCATGATATTACTCAGCTGGATTCGCTGTATGATCACAATCTTGCGTTGCTTGCAGGCTTAGATCAGTACATCGCGGCGGGCAAATATAAACTGAACGAGCTCACGCAGAGTGTGTTGCCAGATTTGCTTGCTCAATCTGAGCAAAGTGGTGATGCGCTGGATGCGCAAAAATACCGCGATGCGTCTCAAGCCATTGCGCGTCTTGAAAAGCGTGTTCATAACCTTGAGCTAACCCGCCTGGCTGCGATTCAAACTGCGCCTCAAATTCGCCTCTCGCAGGAAGGCAATAAAATGTTGATGGAGGATATTCAAGATATCGTTCACAACACTTTCCCGCTTTGGAAACGTCAATTCTTGATTGCGATTTCTAACTATGAAAAAGAGAAAGCGTTGAAGGTAACGCGAGCGGTGAAAGACTACACCAACAAGCAATATGTTCACAATGCGGAGAAGCTGAAAGCATTGGAAGAGCAAATCGCTGAGAACTATCAGCGTGGTATTCTCGATTTGGATTCGTTGGAAACGGTGAACCAATTGACCATTGAAACCCTGAACAACACGCTCTCACGCGTGAAAGAGGGCAGGGCGCAACGAGAGCATGCTCAACAGATCATCGAGAAGGCAGAGTTGGAGCTTAAAAAAGCGCTAGAACAGACGTTGTCTTGATATGACGTGAAAAATCGAAAGCCCCGGTACTTTTGCCGGGGCTTTTTCGTTTCTGGAGAATAGCGAGCGACGCTCATGACGTCGTCAACGATTTCGTGGGTTTACTGATTTTAAACAACACACGGTAAAGGGGCATTGCAGGATCAATCGCGCCGAGGGTGCGGCTGCTGACACTGGAGGGGTTTGCGCCACGAAACCAATATCGGCCGTGCTCATCGCTTTGTTTAAGCGTTTTGATGACACAACCAAAAATGGGATGGGTGAACGCATAGGCAGTGCCGGTTTGCTTTCTCCACCACGACGGCTCGCGAATGGTGAGCACGAAGTCTGACGATTTATAAAGAGGGAACATGGAATGTCCCTCAACACGAAAGAGTCGGAATCCGAGCATTGGCTTACGGTTTCAAATCAGGGTAAATGATAGGAAGTGACGGCGGGTACGGGCACGTTGCGACGTACGTTGGCACGTCTTTGCTTTGCCAGAAGATATCGGCAAAGCGGTTCACCTTGTCCAACAGAGCAAGTGCTGCATCTCGGTCAATTTCTTGTTTTGCTTTTGAAGCCAGCATCATGATGTCATGCGTGAGGCCGTGTATTTCAGGGAACTTATCAAATTGCGGTTGCTTGAAATAATCACCCCAAATGACGCCGATGTCTTCTTTCACCTTGCTGCCATGTTCTTCTTTTTGCTGCACCAAGCGAACAAAGCGTGCTTGTTGGTTTTGTGACAATTCTGATGTTGGTAGTTCTTCAATCAAATCCAACATGCGGATGATGGTTAGGACAGCGATTTGCGCGTGAGAAGGGTCATATATTTTACAAGGAATATCACAATGTGCCGACGCGCGAGTGAACGCTGTTCTTTGGTCTAGCTTATTTAATAGGGTGTATAACATGTTCACTCTCCTTGCTCATGACGTTTTTGATCACGTAGACGACGTAATCCCCAAAAAGCGATTGCACCTGCGCCAATTACAGGCAATGCCCATAGAAGATGAATAAGGGAGGCTGACCAATGTCCATGGTCATGACCGGCATGCGCCATCAGCATTGGGCTTACTGTGAATAGGAATGCAAATAGTGCCAGGCGTTGAGTCATTTCACGTTCTCCTTTGTATGCGAAGCAGCGTTCGACGCTACTGATGAATTGATGGCTTTTTCAAATAAACACAACTCGTTTAATCCCGTTTGGTAGGCACGCAGCAGTGACACAAAAAACGGATTTTCGGGCGGCGTTTCGCCAAGGGTTTTTTCGAGGATCTCGAGAGGGGTATCCAAATAGAAACGCGCTTCAGAGTGCTTGTTTTGGAATTGGAATAAGGTTGCAAGGTTATGGTGGCAGGCGAGCCACGCAAAAAGGATGTCACCATTTTGATGTGTGACGGGGTTTTCCTTTTCCACGGCATGCAATGCGAGACCATAATGACGTTCCGCATCGACCCAATGTTTGTTGTGAAAACACCGATTTCCGTGTGTGGCGTACGCTTTCCAATCCATTTTTATAACCATTATGCGAATAGTAATGATTATCATTATTGATCGTATCAATGAAAAGTAAAGCCCTTCTTCCTAAGATTTTGCGTTTATTGCACGACTGGGGCGGATGTTTATGTCGTTTAGGTGTAAGAATTAGGGTAGGTAGCCGCAGTGCCTCGCCGCGAGAATAAGAAATTATTGGTACGAAGGGGGCATTATGCTAAAGTTGCGCGCTTTTATTTTTGCCGTCAGTGGTTGTACTGAAAGGCCAGATCAAACCTAACACTAGGAATTATTTTGACTAATAACGACATTCTCCGCCGTATCCGTTATACCTTCGACTTTAAAGATCAGTCTATGGTAGAAATTTTCGCTGCTGCTGATCACGCTGTGACACAAGAGCAAGTGGTTAACTGGCTTCGCAAGGATGATGATGCGGCTTTTGTTAAAACAACAGATACCGAATTAGCGATTTTCTTGAATGGTTTGATCAACACGAAACGTGGCAAACGTGAAGGTGCACAACCTGAGCCTGAGAAGCGTTTGAACAACAACATGATTTTGATGAAGTTGCGTATCGCGTTGAACATGAAAGCAGAAGACGTGATCGAAACGTTGGAGCTGATGGATTTCCGCTTAAGCAAGCATGAGCTGAGTGCGTTCTCACGTAAAGCAGACAACAAACACTACCGTGAGTGTAAAGATCAGATCCTGCGTAACTTCCTGATGGGTATTCAACGTAAACTTCGTCCAGAAGATACGCAAGACGCCGACGCATAATTTCATTCGCGAGCTACTGTCCTCCATTCTTTGGCTGTGAAAGTTGCTCGCGTTTTGCTTTTCCATTCCCCCGCGTTCTGATTTTCCTAATATAGTGATGTGCACGATGTCGCTCTCAACGTCTAACACCTTTTCAACTTTGCCATTATCGCCAGCCGCTGTTGCTGCGCTGCCTGTGCAATGCAATGCACCTACATCAATTCAATCACTCGCGATTCCTGCAATTAGCGCCCGTAAGGATGTGCTTGCGATCGCGCAAACAGGCAGTGGTAAAACGTTGGCATACGGCTTACCGTTGCTCGACAGTGCTCAAGTATCGGATTCGCCAACGTGTAAGTTGGTATTGGTGCCAACGCGCGAACTGGCTACACAGGTCAACGAAGCATTGTCGCCGATTGCGACTGCATTAAACCTCTCTACCGTTGTGATTTGTGGTGGCGTTGAAAAAGAGCCGCAAATTGAACGTCTTTTAACGAAGCCTGAGCTTGTTATTGCAACACCAGGTCGATTGAATGCGTTGTTGAAAGACGGGGCTGTCGATACATCAATCATTGATAGCGTTGTGCTTGATGAGGCTGACCGCTTGGTTGATATGGGGTTCTGGCCTGATGTCGAAAGCATCTTGGCGGTGATCCCTGTGCCGCGCCAAACACTGCTGTTTTCCGCAACCTTGCCAGAAGAATTAGAAGCGTCAATGGAAGGGCTGTTAAACAGTCCCGCAACCATTTTTGCCAGTGCAACAAACAGTGTTGTGAAGCAGATTGAAGAGCGCCTATATCTTGTAAACAAAGGCAGTAAAGCCAATGTGTTGATTGACCAAATCAAACAACATAATTGGCAGCAAGTATTGGTTTTCATTAGTGCGCGTGATAATGCTGATGCATTGTGTAAGAAGCTAAACAAAGCGGGCGTTACCTCCGCTGCGTTACACGGTGACAAAGCGCAGACTGAGCGTGAACTCACCCTTGCTGCGTTTAAAGAGAAAAAGGTGCAAGTGCTTATCGCGACCGATCTCCTGGCGCGCGGTATACATATCGACCACCTGCCTGTGGTGGTTAACTTCGATGTGCCATTGAGCCCAGCCGTTTACGTGCACCGCGTGGGTCGTACCGCAAGGGCAGGAGAGCAAGGACTTGCGATTTCGCTGGTTTGTCATGGCGAGACGGATTACCTACAAGCCATTCGCAACATGACCAAGCGTGAGCTGCCTCTGCAAGAGCTGGATGCGTTTCCTGTCACTGACAAACCGTCGACGGGTAACAGCAAACGCGCGCCACGCGATAAACAAGCTAATCGTCGTACTTCCCAGAAAAGCAGCATTAAGCAGTTCAAGAGTAAGCCAAAGCGTCGCTAATTTCGCCACTCTCTGATGGGGTGCTCAAATGCTGAACGAGTAAACCGAGTTTACGGCTTAAAGCATTGACCCTGCATAGGGAAATCATTATAGTAGCGCCCCGTTGAGACGAACTGCATCGCATTCGGCTTGATGAAAATTAGGTGAGTTGTCCGAGTGGCTGAAGGAGCACGCCTGGAAAGTGTGTATACGGCAACGTATCGAGAGTTCGAATCTCTCACTCACCGCCACATTCTAAAGCCCCAGCAGAAATGCTGGGGCTTTTTCGTTTCTGGCTTATGAAAAACGCAGTGACGAGTAATCTCTCACTCACCGCCATATTTGGAACTCGAGCAGAGATACTCGGGTTTTCTCGTTTCTGGCATATCGAAATGTCACGAAATCCGTTAATTTCCCGCATGTTATCGTCAATGCCTCTATAGTTGGTAAAGACGATCGAATTCTCCTGAGTAGTGTGATGTTCTAAGGATAGACATGCAGTTATCACGACTAAAACCCATGGCGGTGTTTGCTGCCGTGGTCAAAACAGGCAATTTTAGCCGAGCAGGGAAGTTACTCGGGATTAGCCGCCCCGCAGTGAGCGCGCAAATTCAAAAGCTGGAAGAGAGCCTGTCGGTTAGGCTTATCCAACGCACTACCCGCAGTGTTTCCCTGACCCAAGATGGCGCGCGTTTGCTGCCGTTGGCGGAGTCGGTATTGTCCTCGCTGATTGATATTGATGACGTACTGACGCGAGATAAGCCCAAAGGCCCAATCCGTGTAACCGCAACGTTAGACATCATGAAATCTTGGCTTGCTCCCAAGCTAGAAGCCTTCACGCTGCAATATCCTGACATCACGTTTGATTTGGTTATGACAGACCAAAAGATTGATCTCATTGAAAATCAGATTGATTTAGCCATTCGTGTGTCTCGACTCAATGAGCAAGATTTTGTCGCGCGACCCGTGTTCGATGATCAACTCGCCATCTATGCATCGCCAGACTATCTCGACGCATTGCATGAGCCAATCACAGAGCAAAATGTAGAGCACTGTCGCTGGATTGTGCTTGAGCAGTTAATGCCCAACCGCACGGTGAATTTGATGAAGGGTGAAGAAACCTTGAGGTTTCAGCCGAGTCGCTACGACATCGTCAATTCGCCAAGCATGCTCAATGAATTGGTGGTAGCGGGACGAGGTTTAGGCTGTTTAATTTATCAAAACGTTCAACATCTTTTGCGGGAAGGGAAAGTCGTGCCCGTCTTGCCTGAGTGGCATGGTGATAGCTTAACCTGTTACTTGCTGTACCCCAGTCGTCAGCATATTCCGATGCGTTTACGGCTATTTATCGATTACCTATTGGAAAGTCGCGACAAGATTTGAGCAAAAAAAAAGCCCATGCGTTATCGCATCGGGCTCTTGCCACAAGAGGGAGGGTTGTAGCAATACTAAACAGACCAGAAAGTATCCTCAGCTTTCTGATCTTCGGAAAATAGCCAAACTTCCATGATGTATCCGCCGTCTATGCGAAAAAGGTGCGTGCCTTTCATTGAAATCGAAAGGTTGCCGCTGGAGGCCGTGGTGTGAACGGGAACAGAAACGAGGTTGCCGTTTGCCATGAGTGAACCGTCAGGCTTGATGGCATAGGAATTATCGGTCACGTTTTTCATTCTCTGAAGCATTGCCGCGACACGCCCAAATCCTATTTTGTCACCCGAGAAAGGGTTACGGCCCGGCTGATGCCAGAGCGCGTTTCTATCAAACAGCAATGCCAGCCCTGTCATGTCTTCGCTTTTCAGCGCGTCAAAATAAGCAGCAACAACGGTCCGATTTTCTTTCTCTGTTACCGCGGTATTCATTGTTTAACATCCTTAATAAACATGAACGGGGAAACTGTATCGCGAGATATACGCTTTATTTGCAGAGTGTAAGCGTATGAAAGCGCTTGCTAATAAAGTGAGTTAGAAGATATATCGAGTGTGACAAGCTGATAAGGGGCGTAATTGAGACTAGATTGGTACGAATAGTTGACAAGTAAATCGTTTACAACGTCGTCATCCTGCACCATTTCTCGTCTTGCGACCGATCGCTCATTGTTTTATTTCTGGGAATATTAGGCGTAACATCTTTGCGACCGATGAAAGAAAAGCAAATTCGAGCAGGCTTCCCTCATTCCCTAGCCAAAAGCTGTTCTACAGTAACTACGTATTTGCTGACCATAGATGATTCAAGGACGACGGCTTCCTTCCCGCCTCTATGTTTCTCTAACAGGGAGTCTTACGACAGGTGTATGTATGAACGAACTAGCAATTCTCGCGCAACCGGGTGTCCTAACCAATCCAACCTCACACGTTGAATACCTGACGTTTACGTTAAAAGACCAATGGCTAAACCTTGATGACATTGGGGATGCCCTAAGCCAGTTGCCTGGTATCGAGAAATCCATTCGACAAAAAGATCCTTCCGCTGGTTTAACCATGACGATGGGTTTTTCTGCGAATGCGTGGCCAAGCCTATTTCCCGATGTAAACCCGCCAGCCGAATTGCGTGCATTTACTGAAATGCAAAATGGTGAGCGTCATTTCCCGTCAACGGCGGGAGATATTTTCTTGATGGTGAAATCTGAACGGATTGATTTGAACTTCCAAGTGGCGAAGCATGCGGCCAAGGCGCTATCAGGTATTGCTGATTTGGTTGAGGATATTCAAGGCTATAAATACCTCGATAACCGCGACATGATCGACTTTGTGGATGGCACGGAAAACCCCGTGGATGACGAGCGTGTTGAATCCGTGCTTATTGGCACAGGTGATGATTACCAAGGCGGCAGTTACCTCACCGTGCAGCGGTATGTTGATCGTCAGGGTTTATGGGACGAGCAATCAACGGAACACCAAGAAAAAGTCATTGGCCGTACAAAGATGGACGACATTGAACTGAGTGATGCGGAGAAGCCTGCTTGGGCGCACAATGAAAAGAGTAAGGTCGAGATGGAGGGGGAAGAAGTCAAAATGTTGCGTCAAAATCGCCCTTACGGCAATGCCATTGAACATGGCACCATGTTCGTGGGTTTTGCATCGACCGCGTCTTTGATTGAAACGTCGTTAAGGCAAATGATCACCGCCGATGAAGATGGTAACTACGACCGATTGTTGGATTATGTCGAAGCAAAAACCGGGGCGAATTATTTTATTCCACCGCAGTCTTTTATCGATGACCATTTTGACGATTGATAAGTGTTTTACCCATGTTAGATGAAGAGGTATTCACTGCGGGTGAGTTGGCTGGCATTGTAATCACGATGCCAGTCGACGCTTATCTAAAGGACTTCGTTTTAAGCTAGGTTTTAAACTGCTCGATAAGGGTTGCCAACTCGGTTGATTGTTGGCTCAGACCATTGCTGACACTGTGTGTGCTTGTGATTGCCTCTGTGAGAGTTTGGCTACCGCGCTTTAGTACTTGTCGTCGCTCCGTCAGCTGGGCTAGCTCTCTGTGCTGAGATTTGATCGCAGATTCTACAACAACACTGCGTTTCTCCAACCCCTCAAAGGTTTGGCTCATTGCGCTCAGATGATGTTGAAGTTCAACGCTTGCTTTTTGGTTGTTTTCGCTGGCCAGTTTAGTGTCCCCAAGAAGCCGGCTGGCGGCTTCCACACTGTTTATGAGCTCAATTAATCCAGGCGCGAATGTCACCTGTTGACTCAGAAGTACGCTGAGAAAGACTGCGCACTTCGTCTGCGACAACGGCGAATCCTCGGCCATATTCACCGGCTCTTGCTGCTTCAATCGCTGCATTTAATGCGAGTAAATTTGTTTGTTCCGCAATGCTTTCAATCACGTCCATCACACTCGCGATTTTCTTGCTTGTGTCGGTGAGACCTTGCATGGTCGATTCTACGTTGCTGACGGTGGTAACGCTGTATGCGATCGATTTTTCTGTCGCCGTCATGTGCGATTGCAGCTCATTGTTGCCGGCAACGAGGTCGCCAATAGATTCCCTGGTTTGCTGTATGGCTGATGCAATGTCCGTGGTTGCTGTATCCATCACGGTGAGAGAGTGAGCGACCTCTGTGATCTGATCTTGTGTGTCTTTATTGATGGTCGATACGGTCTGATGTTGTTGGTCTAGCGTGCCTGATTGCTTGTCGAGTTCACCGGTTCTGGTTTGGATATTGGTGACAAACTGATTGAATTTTTCGAGCAGGTTGTTGGTTGCCAGCGCGACGGCAGAAACCTCATCGCAATATTTGTCTTCAATTCTGACGGTAAGGTCTGAGTGTGAGTCTATTCCAGTGAGTGCTCTAGCGATACGTTTTAACCTTAATATCACGGTTTTCGTTAACCAAAGCATCAAAGAAAATGCAACCAGCAATGAGAGGCTAATAGCCCCAAAAATGACGTTCGCTTGCTGATCAAGAAATTGAATCAATCCATTGGCGGAGGCATGTGCGTTTGTTTGTCGCTCGAAGAGCTTTTCATCTATTGAAACAAGAATAGGGTCAACGCTTGGATACATATCAAAGTCAACCAAGCGACCCGCGTCGTAATAGCTCTTATTTTCAATCGCTTTCTCGAATTTTTGAATGTAAGTATCGATCTTCTCCTTATTCGCCTGGTTCTCCTCTCGCCAAAGCGTTAATGAAGGGTATTGAGAAAGCTCTTGCCAACGGTATTCATAATTCGTTTTAAAAGCCTCGAATTGAGGTTCCACTTCATTCCAAAACAACAACTGTGCTTTGACTTTTTGAGAGAGTGTGACCAAAGCACGATGGTCGCGCTCCAGTGCCATCAGGGTCCAGACTTCGGGCAGCTTTTTGTTCACATATTCGAAGTAAGCGTCGGATGATCGCGATGAGGTCCAAAGGGCCAACCCACCCATGGCGATGGTGAGTGATGTGAAGAATAAAAATGCAATCAGAAGACGCTGACGTATGCTCATAAAAACGGCCTAACATAGGAATACTATGCCGCTAACCTAATTTGGGCTTATGTCAGAAGAGTTACAAATCTATCACTAGGCAAGTCTGTAGGAAGATATGAGCCTTTTGTCGCGATTATTTGTATTTTTAAGGTTTTATTTACTCATAAGGCTGCGATGAAAGTCACTCTCCCATTAATTGCATTTCGATGAAATCAGAGGTTCGACCCCAAACCATGAGCATAGAATGTGGTGTTAGGCTAAATATGTTGCAAGAAAAAATAGGCATTGATTATTCAAATTTGGCTGCTCCTTTCAGCTCGCGAATACACATTTCGTAAAAATCATACGCTTGTGGTGACATAAAACGCGCTCTTAGACGGAATATCCCAATCTGTCGCTCAACGTAAGGGGAGGCAAGAGGCAGCCATGTCAGGTTTTTCGCATTATCGGGGAAAGCGAGGCGAGGTAGCGTTGTAATGCCAATGCCCAGTTCAAGCACGGAAAACAGCGATGTAATGTTTTCAACTGTGTAAAGCGCGGCGTTTGTCAGGGCATTGGCGGGTGTGGATTCAAGCAGCGAGCACGTACCATTCTTAATGAAAGGGTAGGGAGCGAGTGCCTCCCAATCGATAGGCTGCGTGTGCTGAGTGAGCGGGTGATCGTTCAAGCAGATAATCCCAACGGGGTCTGCCAGTAAGGGGATAAACTCAATACGCTCATCTTGAATGTGCAGGCAATTCCCTAGTGCAACATCCACTTCGCCTGCTAATAGCCGATTCTCAACGCCGGCGGCAGTGTCATCCACCAACACGACCTCAACATCAGGGTGACTTTCCGTGTATGTCGCTAAAATGCGGGGTATCAATTTTGCCGCCACGGACGGAACACTTGCGATCCTTACTTGCCCCAACTGCCCAGCCGCCGCAGCGCGAAGATCGGAATTTAAGTCATCATACAGTTTTAAGAACTGATTGATCTTGGGCAAGCAGAGATCGCCAAAGGGCGTGAGCTTGGCTTTGTGCCCTGAATCAAACAGCGATTGCCCAAGGATCTTTTCGAGTTCTTTTACAGACGTTGATAAGGCGGCTTGGGAACGGTTTGCTTTGGAAGCTGCAGCGCGAAACCCGCCTTGCTCTACAACCAATGAAAAATGCCTAAGTTGCTGAAGTTTTATGTCCATTTCTCGCGCCCTGCTGATTTATCCCTCTCCCTTACATTGATAAATAAAACTGAACAATTGTCAAAAATTAACCGTTAGATTTATCAAGAAGAAAGGCGCAATATGTAAATCAAATGAAACGAAATGGTTAAACGGGTGCGAGTGCCATGTCTTTAAATACCTCTTCATACTCCACTAAGGCAGCTGTGCCGACACAGCTGTTTGCCTCAAAAGCGCCTTTGGAATGGGCTGTGACCCACAATGGCACACTGTATACAGCGCAAATTCCCATTGATGCTCAAGGACAGCTCATTGAAGGTGGTATTGAAGCACAAACCCGTCAAACGCTAGATAACCTCGCACACACTCTGGAATGTGCAGGCGTGGGACTGGATGCGGTATTGCAGGTGCTTATTTATGTGACGGACAGAAGCTACCTCGCCACTGTAAACAGCGTCTATGCCGAGTATTTTTCTGCGCCTTATCCAAACCGAGCCGCCATGATTGTTGCTGGGTTAGCGCGTGAAGGCATGTTGGTGGAGCTGGCGGTGTATGCAGCCGTGCCAAACACAGACTAAGCTCGCAGTAAGCAGAACAGGTTTTGAACACGACTTTAGATAATAAAATCAAGGATTTCTCATGACGTATAACACGGAAAGCGCACTCTACATCGACGGTCAATGGCTTCAAGGCGCAAGCACAGTCGCAAACGTTAATCCGTCTGATACTTCGCATTCACTCGGCGATTTTGCTCAAGCAAGTCAGTCTCAGGTTCAGCAAGCGATTGACGCTGCGCGAAATGCACAGCCTTCTTGGGAGCGCACACCACTCGAATTTAAACAAAAAGTGCTGCAAACCATTGGTGATGAACTGATTGCGCGTTGTGATGAGTTAGGACGCTTGTTATCCATGGAAGAAGGCAAGCCTTTCGCAGAAGGGCGCGGCGAAATCTACCGATCCGGCCAGTTTTTCCAGTACTACGCGGCGGAAGTTCTCCGCCAAATGGGCGATATCGCAGACTCTGTTCGCCCAGATGTGACGGTGGAAGTCACACGTGAAGCAGTGGGTGTGGTGGCCATCATTTCACCTTGGAATTTCCCCACAGCAACGGCGGCTTGGAAAATTGCTCCCGCACTGGCGTTTGGTAACAGCGTGATTTGGAAACCTGCAAACCTAACACCAGCAAGCGCAGTGGCGCTGACAGACATCATTCACCGTGCGGGTGTTCATCCCGGCGCGTTTAACTTGTTGTTGGGCTCCGGCGCGCAAGTGGGCGATACCCTGATCAACAGCCAAGATATTGATGCCGTGAGCTTCACGGGTTCTGTGGATGTCGGCCGTACCGTTGCAGCGGCAACCGCCCCAAACTTTGTACGTTGCCAACTTGAAATGGGCAGCAAGAATGCCTTGGTTATCGCGAGCGACGCGGACTTGAAATCGGCAGTTGATGCAACGATTGCAGGTTCATTTTCAGGCACGGGCCAAAAGTGTACAGCATCGTCACGCCTCGTGGTGATGGAAGACATTCATGATGCGTACGTCGATGCGCTGATTAAACGTATGTCAGAACTCAAAGTGGGTCACGCATTGGAAGATGGCGTGTTTATGGGGCCCGTGGTTGATGAGCGTCAACTAAGTGCAAACATGGGCTGGGTTGAACGTGCGAAAGAGCACGGTGCTGACCTGGCGTTTGGTGGTGAGCGATTGGATCGCGAACACAATGGCTACTACATGTCTCCAACGCTGTTCCTGAATACCAACAACAGCTGGGACATCAACCAAGAAGAGCTGTTCGCCCCTATGGCCTGCGTGCAAAAAGTGGGTTCTCTTGAAGAAGCCATTGCCACCGTGAATGACACACGCTTTGGTCTCACCGCGGGGATCGTCACGCAAAGCTTGCGCAGCAGTACCTTGTTCAAGCGCGAAGCGCAAACCGGCTGTGTGATGGTGAACTTGCCAACGGCAGGCACGGATTACCACGTTCCGTTTGGTGGTCGTAAAGAGTCGAGCTTTGGGCCTCGAGAGCAAGGCCAATATGCCCGTGATTTCTACACCATTGTGAAGACGGCTTACCAGCGCCCTTACTGAGTTATTCCAGGCCGTTAGCAACGAAATTTCATGTTTTGTTTTAGAGGTGTGTGTCTGCACACCTCTCCCTAAACACATTTGAACCTTACACACCGCGAACACTTGCAAGGAGTTAGCATGTATCAAGACCACCTTATTATCGATGGTTTGCAGTACTGCAACTGGAACCGCGCTTACTTCGAACAGCTCAAAGAAAGTGGTGTGACGGCGATTCATGCCACCTTGGTGTATCACGAAAATGCCCGTGAAACGCTAACACGGTTTGCTGAGTGGAACTTGCTGTTTGAACAAAACCCTGACCTCATCATGCCCGTCATGTCGATGAGCGATGTGGTGAAAGCCAAAGAAGAAGGAAAAGTCGGCGTGTTCTTTGGTGCGCAAAACTGCTCACCACTAGATGACGAAATCGGCATGGTCGAGGTGATGAGAAAGTTGGGTTTGCTCATCATGCAGTTGACCTATAACAACCAAAGTTTGCTTGCCACAGGGTGCTACGAGCAAAACGACAGCGGTATTACACGTTTCGGTAAACAAGTCATCGAAGAGATGAACCGTGTAGGCATGGTGATTGATATGTCACACAGCGCTGAGCGTTCGACGCTGGAAACCATTGATCTCTCGTCACGCCCGATTTGCATTAGCCATGCAAACCCTTCCTCAGCGCACGCTGCGCTTCGAAACAAATCTGACACTGTGATCCGTGCATTGGCGGAAAGAGGCGGCTTGCTTGGCTTTAGCCTCTATCCCTTCCATTTGCCGGATGGCAGTGATTGCACCTTAGAAACATTCTGTTCGCTCATCGCTGACACCGCGGAAATGGTGGGTATCGATCGTTTAGCCATTGGCAGCGACCTTTGCCTTAATCAACCGCAGAGTGTGTTGGAGTGGATGCGAAATGGACGCTGGTCAAAGAGCCTCGATTTTGGAGAAGGCTCGGCCAGCAACTCGGGTTGGCCTGCGGCTCTGCCGTGGTTCCCCGACAGTAGCGGTATGAAGAACATCTTTAAGGGACTTCGCGACAAAGGGTTTTCAGAAACGGAGACGGCCAAAATTCTTGGCGGAAACTGGATCGAATTCCTCGATGCTGGTTTAAAACCAGCGGAATAACTTACTGCGGCTGAAGGATTTGCCTCCTGCTGTCAACGAAACGGGTGCGTTGGCTCTGACCAATTCACTCGCCATCATGTGGAGACAGAAGATGTCTGACTTACTCAATTCAGAGAAAACCGTGCCAGCACCAAAGGCACAAAGCACGATTGAAAAACTGGGGCTTAATAACCCTGTACTATGGATGAGCGGTGGGTTTCTTACCGCGTTCGTTGTTCTAGCATTGGTCGATAATGCGTTGCTATCAAGTCTAGTGAACACTGGGTTTGCATGGTCAGTGAAAATCTTCGGCCCCTATTGGCAATTGCTGCTTCTGATTACCTTCTTGGTAGGCATGGGGTTGGCGATCAGCCCAACCACATCCAAGGTGCGACTGGGTGGTCTAGAGAAGCCAGAGTTAGACGGCTTCAAATGGCTAGCCATCATTCTTTGTACGCTACTTGCCGGTGGTGGTGTGTTTTGGGCGGCAGCAGAGCCGATCGCTCACTTCGTGAATCCTCCTCCGCTCTACGGCACGCCTGAAGGCAATATTCAACGCCAAGCGTTCAACGCGTTGTCGCAGTCGTTCATGCACTGGGGCTTTTTGGCATGGGCAATCCTTGGGACGCTGACAACCATCGTGTTGATGCACCTTCACTACGACAAAGGCCTTCCACTTAAACCGCGCACACTTTTGTATCCTGTTTTTGGCGACCGCGTGTTGAATGGCTTTTTCGGTTCTTTCATTGATGCATGTTGCATCGTGGCAGTGGCGGCGGGCACCATTGGCCCTATTGGCTTCTTGGGCTTGCAAGTGAGCTACGCATTGAATGCGTTGTTTGATTTGCCTGATGGCTTTACCACGCAATTCATCATCATCTTGGGTGCCATTGCGATTTACACCATCTCAGCACTGAGTGGGGTAAACCGAGGCATTCAGATTTTGAGTCGCTACAACATCATTCTGGCTGTTGGCTTGATGATCTACATCCTTCTCGTTGGCCCAACTGATTTCATTATCAATGGTTACGTGCAAGGCGTGGGCACCATGATCGACAACTTTATCCCAATGGCAACGTTCCGCGGTGATATGGGCTGGTTGAGTTGGTGGACCGTGTTCTTCTGGGGATGGTTCCTTGGTTATGGCCCTATGATGGCGATCTTCATCGCGAGGATTTCACGCGGGCGCACCATTCGTCAGTTGGTAACCACCATCAGCATCATTGCACCGCTCATTACCTGCTTCTGGTTCTCGATTGTAGGCGGTTCAGGCTTGGCATTTGAAATGGCGAATCCTGGCTCGGTCAGTGCGGCTTTTGAAGGCTTTAACTTGCCGGCATCGTTACTGGCGATTACCCAGCAACTGCCATTGCCAATGTTGGTGTCTATCTTGTTCCTGATTTTGACTACCATCTTTATCGTGACCACGGGTGACTCGATGACTTACACCATTAGTGTGGTGATCAGTGGCGAAACTGAGCCGAATGCGCTTATCCGTTCCTTCTGGGGTGTGATGATGGGTGCGACAGCGATCATTCTGATTTCCTTGGGCGCTGGTGGGGTCTCGGCACTCCAATCCTTCATTGTTATTACCGCGGTGCCTGTGTCGCTGATATTGCTTCCGGCGCTTTGGAATGCACCTCAGATTGCAATGAAGATGGCAACGGAGCAAGGGTATCGATAACCCTATGGCGCAAATTGGATAGAAATATGCCGTTTCGGAACATCACGAATCCGTGATGTTCCGGATAATTAAGGATAAGGACAAATAGGAACGTCCCAGAATCATAGGTGAGCATGAATGAACGCGAGCTTTGCCAAGGAATCTGAGAAAACCCTCCGAGACCCAGCAATTGTAATGGCCCCTGAGCGCTTGGGCGCCATGCACCAAACCCGCATCAGCTTTGTTCGATCGCTGATCAGAAAAATGGCGAGTGAAAATTGGAAAGTGTCTCAAGCCTTTTGGAAAATGAATGACAAAGGCTTTGGTACGGCAGTTTACGAACTTGACGCTTCCCACGACATCTACCAATTGGTTGTCTTTTCAGATGCGATCGCCGATGAAGACCGAAACGATCGTGTTATCGCAGAAAAATGGGATGTCACATTCGCGCTGATCCGTGGCCGTGTGGACATGAGCACCATTGAGCAATTGCGCCAAAATGTGCCTTTGCAAGAGGCAGGTCGAAACTCTTCCCGTGTATTGGTGTTAGCACGCGCGAATAAAAGCGTGCGCGTGTTTGAGCATTTGGTGTCGTCACTGGCACAAGGGGAGCAGCCTGATACCGCCGAAATTGCCCGCGTGGGTTACATCCTTCGTACCACTGCTGTGTATGGCAATGGCAAATTCGGCATTGCAGATTTTGAAACCCTGCAGAGCAATAACGATTTCAATCTAACCTTCAGCGCCCAAATGTGCGCGGTATATATTCTTCGTCAGTTCAGCTTGGATTGGGTGGAGTTTATTGCTCAACAACGTGGCGGTGAAAAAGCATCAACGATATGCCCTCAATTGAAACGTTACCTCGGCATCGGGAATGCGACGGGTTTAGGTATGGCTCCTTACCTTATTCGTCATCCTCGGGTGGTGGATCGCTGGTTGTCCCAGCGTGAAATGGCTTTGGCCTCTGCGTGCGCACAGCGAGTGAATGACGAGACGGTAAATCGTGTGTGTGGCTTACTGAAAAAAGCCCAAACACACTTTGAGCAGATCATCACGATCAACGAACAGCAACAAGCGCTGAATACGGAATGTATCGCG
This sequence comes from Enterovibrio baiacu, assembly GCF_004120195.1. Taxonomy (GTDB): domain Bacteria; phylum Pseudomonadota; class Gammaproteobacteria; order Enterobacterales; family Vibrionaceae; genus Enterovibrio; species Enterovibrio baiacui. The sequence goes on from NZ_SCHN01000021.1 coordinate 80,034, forward strand.
CAACTCCCGATGTTGATGACGCGTATTCGACAGCCGTTTACGCCGTTCGACACGTGGACTGATGTGCTCGACAGTTCAAGAGATTTGAGCTTGGAAACCCAAGAAGTACTGGCGACCTGCATCATGGAAATCTTCCCTGAGTGCGTCGATCGCTTCATCGATAAGCTGAATACGGACGAGTCGTTATCGCTCGACCCTGGTGTGACGGTAAAAGACATGCTGGCGGTAATGGAAACGCGTTACCGTTGGGCGATTGATGTCGATTTTAGCGAGCCTGAAAATCAGTATTGGTTTTGGTATCGCTCACAAGACAAAGAAGAGCCAAGAATGGGCGTTCGTGGGCAAGAACCCGGTGAGGAACGCGAGCTACCTTTGGACATCGGGCGTCAAGTATCGAGGTTATACGCTGCCTTGCAGCTCGCGGAGCCTTCTCAGTCTTTGGCGCACTTCTTACTGAGCAATCCTTCTTACCGCGTGATTTCACGACGCGTGTGGACAATGGCACAGCAACCGATGGGTGACATTCAAATGAATGTCTTGTCGCAGAGCGCATTACCCATGCATTTGTTGCGCTGTAAGTTGTCGATGTTTGGTGCGACGAAGTTCGATCCTCGTTCTGACCGTTGGGTGCGTGTGACGTTATTCCAAGGTGCGCCTTTGGTGAGTGATCTCGCGGCCCAACGCTTTGAGGAAAGTTGGCTATTTCCGCTGATGCCTTGCACTGAATGTGAAGTGACGGAACTGGCGACATGTCAGCGAGGTGTGTCAGCATGATGTATCTCTCTCACAATGAACTGGTCTCTTTGTGCAGTAAGGCTTACGAAAGTCTGCATCGTCAATGTGGGGAATCGGATGTGATTGCCAACATGGTGGCAGATTTAGAAATGTCGGGGCTGAAAGGGGTCTCGCATTTTGTGTCATCGCTGGATTTTCTGGCAGCAGAGCCTGACGTGCCTGTCGGTGCGTTTTTGACGAATGAGGCCACCATTTCCGCGGATCTGAAAGGCGCGAGTCTGCTTAATCATTTTCCAGCGTTGGTTGATGTGTCTATGGATCAAATGATTGGTCGCTCAGCAATCCATATCGAAATCCTAAATAGCCATAACCGTTGGTTTGCGTACGGAGAATTGCTCAAGTTGGCGGGTAAGGGGTTGTCGGTTCGTGCTCAGTGGAGCAACAGCCAAGCGCCGTTTCATGTCGATTGTGTTTGGAATGCCGGGCGACGTTTTCCGGATATCTATTTCAGTGAACTGCCGCAGCTCCCCAAGAAAAGCCTGCATGTTGATGTTCAACAAGCCGCGTTTACAGCGGAAGATTTTGCCCCCTTCACCACCTGTATCACGGCAAAGTCTTTGTCTGAAGCAGACCGAAGAGCATGGAGAGACGGCATCGAGATTGATGAAGCTCATTGGCAGACGCTCAAGCATTATGCATCCCGCAATTTAGTGGAAAGCAGTGAGCAGTCAAAGATGGGGGCGGGTGGTCAGTAGAAGTAGATAGCGAAAGGTGTTTCGATGTGTTCAGCAAGCTCGATGAAAGTCGGGCTTTTTTGTGCGTTTACAGAATTGGATAAATAGAAGATGTCGAAAGCAATGGCGAAAGGCAGTTTGTTGCAAGAGGCGAGAGATTGACGGCGGTACTCTTGTTCTATCTGGCAGTCAAACGAGGGTGGTCAACTGCCAGTTTTCCCCGATGTTAAAAGCGCATTGGGCTTCTAACATACTCTAAGGTATTCGTGCCTTACAGCACGCCGCCCCAGTACATTGCATTAAACATGGTAAACGCGATGGTTGCGCCCATTAGTACAAAAAGTGGTGCGTTCTTAGAGACTTTAGCGACGATTTTCTGTGACACGGATTATTCCTCTTGGTGAAATTTCGAGCAGATTATGCAGTTTTATGTGAACCTGATCAACCGGTATTGGCCGAAAAGTGAAAGTTTTTTGTACGGTGTTTTTTACAGGTAAACACGCATGTTTACTTGCTTGGCTAACATCTTGTTTTCGCTCGAAGTTGTAAAAACCGCGAAATGGCGTGTGTTACGAAGAGGAAGTGGGAAGGGCTGTTTTCTGTATAGAAAGCGAGTGAATATGTACGGAAAATAAAAAGCCAGCACTGAGAAACGCTCTGTGCTGGCATGATGACTTCGTGTGGTGTTGTTTAATCAACCATGATCTGCGATTGCGCAATCATGGCATCGATAACCGCAGTACTGATTTGCTCTGGTGCAACGCCTGTGATGGTGATGCCATAATCGCTGGCAAAATCAGCAACACTTTTATTCTCGAAGATGATTTGCTGATCGACATCGCCATTCCCTTCAGATGACACTTGCAGTGTGGCGTTGCCGCTCCCGTTATCGATGAAGTTCAAATACTGGCCAATGCTCTCTTCATGCTCGTTTTGCAGTAAGTTTGATAGATCGAGCGCATCGTCTGACGTGTTGAAATCACCAATGGTATCGACAGCGGGTGAGGCTGCTGTTCCAACGTCGTCGAGTTCAAACACAAAGGTGTCTTCTCCCGCACCGCCATAAAGCGTGTCGTTGCCAGCGCCGCCAATGACAGTGTCATCACCCATGCCTAAATCAATGGTGTCGTTACCCGCACCACCGTTAATGATGTCGTCGCCAAGCAAACCCAGAAGCACATCGTCGCCACTGTTTCCGTGGATAAGGTCTGCGTCGTTACCGCCCACATATGTGATGCTGTTGAGGTCGATAATGTCTGACAACCCGCTATTCGCGAGGCCATCGTAATAGTTGTTGATGTCGGTTTCTGAATTGGCAATAACAATGACCACTTCAGTTTTTGTGCCATCAGTGGCTTGCAACGAAACGGAATCTTGAAGTGTATCGCCGGTTGGAATGGCAGGCAGAAGGGAAGGGTCAATGGTGTATGTCCAGTCACCATTCACCAAGGTGAGCGTCCCATAACTGCCGGACTCTGTGGTGTTGGCAAAAACTGCGGCCATATCACCGTCTGCATTGACAATCGACAGGGAGCCCGTCGCTGTAGTTTGTGACAGATCGAGCGCAAGGGAATCGGTATTGTTCCCGATGACGCTGTTGGCAACATAGGGTTTGTTACCTGTCACGTCGATGACGATGTTTTGCTGTACGCCATTGGTTGCAGTAACAGTAAAGGTGTCTTGCGCCACTTCATCCGTATCTAAACTTTGGGCTTTATCGCGCTCGAGCGTGTAAGTCCAAACACCACTGACCAAGGTTAAGGTGCCGTATTCACCTTTGATGCTTGTGTCGTTGAACACGGGGACATCGGTGGAGTCTGGGTCGATAAACGCGACGGAGCCAGAAACGGTCAGTACATCTTCATCACCAATGGAGACTTTTGCTGTTGCGGATTCGCTGTCTGCATCGACAAGGTAATAGCTGCCATCATCCGTTTGTACGATCACCGGTGGTGTCCAATCGTTTTCCAGATCAGTGACCGTTGATTGATAGATAAGTTTGCCATCATCGCTAATGGTGTAAAGGTCGACACCTTCGGTCGCGTTAGCTGTGACATAGACAGGCTGGCCTTCTATGTATCCAGCTGAAGCGAAGTAATGTCCATTGCCTGTGATGGTGTCAGTAAGCGTTAATGTACCTGAGTCGCTTAACTCATAAATGCTTGCTGATTCGCGGGCGTTGTTGGCATAGATTGCATAAGTTCGACCATCCGGCGTGTGATAAAAATTCACCGAGGGTGTACTCCCGAGAGCCGGGGTTTGCGTATCAACCAGCGTTAACTCACCATTATTTGGGTTCACTGAGAAGGTTTTAATGTTTTCATGAGACGCGGTAACGACAAAGGTGCTGTAGTTATCGAGGGTGATGATATCAATCGCCGATACCGCATCGCCCGCATCAATAAAGTAATTGTCGTTCGTTATCTGGCCTGAAACAGGATCATACGTGAGTTTGGATACCCCATCCCCACCTGGGCGTGTCGCAAGAATATACTCTGTGCCGTTTGCGCCTTCAAAGACAACGTTCTCGCCAATACTTCTTTTCAGGTCTTCCCCGTTGAGGAAGCTCTTTCCACCATTGAAGGACAGTGTTCCAGAGTCTGAAATAGTCCATGCGGTAATGGATGAGCCACTGTGGGACGTCAAGAAGAGGGTTTCGTTTCCATCAACATTGAACACATTAGACTGCGTGAGGTTTCTTAGCGCGAGGTTTTCGACTCCTGCAGCAGCAAATGCCGACGTGAGATCGCCAGCAGACGTCGAGATGATCGTGTTATTGGTTGCGTCATAGGTGATGCGGTCGGTTTCGGTCAGGGTGCCATCGTTGTTCACACGAGAAATGGTCGCAATACCGCCAGTGCCACCTGTTGTGGTCGAAATAACAAAAGGCATATCCGAGACTGAACTCGTGGTGGTCGTCCGTGTTGTCTGCGTGCCGTTTGAGATGGCCGCATCAGGGCTTGTGAGGCTACTTCCTTCATTTGGGTTTACATCAAAACCAATGAAATCGACACTACCGGTTAGGGTGCCAGTAAAAACAGGGGGTTGATCTGGTGCGACGATAGGAGGAGGTAATGGCGAGGTATCATCATCTGTTGTGGGGATAAAGCGTAATGAAGCACTGATTTCATCATCATCGCCAGCACCTTGATCTGTGGCCAGCGCGCTATCGTCCAGCGCAAAATCGGCAACAACTTGTACGTGTTCACTGCCTGCTTCAATCAGAGGAGGACCTGTAATGGATGAGCCAATATTGCCTTCACCCGCCTCTGGTGCCGCTTCCTCTTCGTTCAGAGGATCTTCTCCACGCTCCAATGCTTCAATGATCTGTTGAACATCGGCTGGTAGGTCGTCGATAGCGATGTCTTCGCTACCTTCTGCAACAACACCAAGATCTCCCTCATTGGTATTGTCTATTTCGCTGCCGCTACTATTCGTTTCCGTTTTTGAAGGAATGAGGATATCACCCTCTGAAAGGGTTGGATTGTCGGAAGCAATTTGAATAGAACCATCAGCTTTTATGATATATGCATTTCCGGATGCTAGACCGAGAACTGAATTCGGCATTATGCACTCCTGTTGTCCGCGTCTTTAATTTATTTTTATGTGTAATTTTATTTATCAGAATCTATAAGAAAATTAGCATTAAAATATCGTCCATTCTCCCACTAGACGATTTTATCCATCCAATAAATGAGACTGACGCTTAATTATGTTTGAACAGTGTAAATATGGCTGCGCGTTGATATTCAACCTGAACCATAATAAGTCCGTATGTTCTAGACATTTAGATCAGGATGTATCAATGATAATGCGTGACTGTAATGAAAAAATGACCTAGGCATTGATTTTATGCCTAATTAATTGGTGAGTGGATATTTGTTAAAAACCCAGTGGGAAATGTGCTGTTTGGTATTGTTTTTCTGTTGGGTAAGCCCAAGTTTCTGGGTTGATATGTGATGCAATGAATAACGTTATTTGTCCCTGTGTAATTATATTAAACACCCAAACAATCTAAACGTTTAGATTGTTCGGGTTTATTTATAATGGTGCGTGTTGTTGTTTTGCGCGAATTAATCAATCACAAGTTTTGATTGCATAAGCATGGCATCGATGACTGACGTGCTAATTTGATCTGCTGTCATGTTACTGGTGTCGATTTGGTAGGCAGATGCCATGTCGTCAACGCTTAAGTTATCAAACACAACTTGTTGATTTATGACGCCATCACCATTTTTTGATATGTTCAAAATGGCGTGTCCTTCACTGTCTTCAACGATGTTGAGGTATTGATCGACGGTTTCAGTCGTTTCACCTTGAAGGAGATCGGTTAGGTTTAGTGTGTCTTCCTGAGTATTAAAATCACCGATATGGTCAACAGCAGGCGCAGAGCCTGTGCCTTCATCGCCGTTGAAATAAGCAAAAACATCTTCGCCTTCGCCACCTACCAGAATGTCGTTTCCACTTCCGCCTGAGACAAAGTCATCCCCAAACCCTAAATCAATGGTGTCGTTACCGTCGCCACCGAAAATACGGTCGTCGCCTTCTTGGGCAAGAATGACATTCTCACCCTCATCGCCCTGAACAACGTCGTCATTGTCACTGCCAATGTAAGTGACGTTGGCCATGTTGATGATGTCCGACAGGCTGTCATCCGCCGCGGAGGTGTAGAAGTTAGTGATCGCGCTTTCTGATTCCCCAATCACGATCGTGACGTCTGTCGTGGTGCCATCTGTCGCGGTGAGTGTGATGACATCTTGAACGCTCTGGTTGTCCTGAATAGCATCGAGACGGGTAGGATCAACCGTGTACGTCCACATGCCATCGACAAGCACTATCTCGCCATAAAGGCCTGTTTCGGTTGTATTGGCAAAAACAGCGGCCACACCATTCGCGCCCACAACGGACAGTGAGCCTGTTGCCTTTGTCGGAGTAGCGACGGACACTTGGTCATTAATGGTTTGACCTAAGGTGACCGTTGCCGTATCGCTTTCATTGTTTAGCGAGTTGATGGCTTTGTAGGTGAACTCTGTGTCTGTGGTATTGACGCTTTCAGCACTGATACTGGTGACGTTTAGGTTTGAGTTCACCGTTGCTGTGACGTAGAAACGTATTTCATCAAATCCATCGGCGTTACTGATGTTAATCGTGGCTATACCGTCGCCGCCAGATGCTTCCCACAAGTTGGGGTAGTCATATTCACCAACGACTTGCCCGTTGCGATACACAATGGCGTGTGCTTGACCGTTTGCGGGACGGGTCTCTGAGAAGTTGCCATAAGCACTACTCACCACGATGTTGCTGCTAGTGATATCTGAATTGCCTGTAAACTCGATCACCATCACTTCATTGAGCGATGAGGTGAGCTCTCTATCAGCACCAACACCAATGCCACTTTCGCCGGCTTCGAATTCCCAGGCGATATTGGCGGGGGTGATCGTGCTGCTTGAGTCCGGTTTAGAGCCTGAGAATGTTCCGCCAGAGACGGTTATCCCGTCTTTTACGACGGTTGTTTGAGTAGAGCTTGTGATATCACTTGCCGAAAATGTGACGGACGAGCGTTCAGGTTCAAACACGAAAGCGGTGTCATCTGGAAGGATTTGGTCTAATGTCACGGCGACTTTGGCGCCGTTATCGTTGAAGTAATACAGCACGCCATCGTTAGGCAATGACGTGATTTGGATGCGCGTTTCAAGCGAATCGGTTAGATCTGCGTCATCGACAAGATCTGCTGTATAGGCATCAAGTGTGAACGCAACATCGCCCGTTGAGCTGTCTTCAACAAAGCCTGGTGATGCGGCTTGTGGTGACAAGTCGACAATGATGCTCCCTGTGTTTTCGCCTTGCAGACTCAAATCAATGGCTGGCTGGTGGCCTGTCACATCAATAACAATGCTTTGTTCCGTGCCATCCGTTGCCGTAAGCGTGAAGATGTCCTGTGTGGTTTCATCATCAGGGATATTGGCAGATTTATCCTTATCTAGGGTGTAAGTCCATGTGCCGTCAATTAAGGTTAATGAACCGTAAGTGCCCTGAAGCGTCGTGTTCTCGAAGCTTGGGTTGTCGTTCGAGTCAATGTCTGAAATGCCAATGATACCCGACACCGTGATACTGGAATCTTCCGGGTCGCTGCTTTCGCTATCGCCGAAGGTCAGTTTGGTGGTGCTGACAATGCCATTGTCTTCGCCATCACCATCCACCAGATAGTAACTGCCATCCTCGGTTTGAACGATGACAGGAGGCGTCCAGTCATTTTCGATATCTGCCACATTGGTTTGGAAAACCAATTTTCCATCTTGGCCGATGGTATAGAGATCAACACCTTGGGTTGCATTTGGCATCACATAGACAGGCTCTCCATCAATGTAACCCGCAGATGCAAAGTAGTGCCCAGCGCCAGTGACGGTATCGGTGAGCGTGAGCTCGCCTGTACCACTTACCTCAAATATGGACGCTTGGCCGCTCGAGCTGTTGGCGTAGATGGCGTAGGTTCGTCCATCACTGGTGTGGTAGAAATTCACACTGTTGCTCGTACCCTGTGCGACTGTTGCTGTATCGACGAGAGTTAATGCCCCTGTGCTTTGATCAATCGAGAAAATTCTCACCGCGTCATTAGACGCAGCAGCGAGGAAGCTGTCGTAATTGTCATTCGTGAAGACATCGATGGAAGAGACAGATTCACCTGCGAAGATGAATTCGTTGGCATTCGTCATCTCACCGGTTTGCACATCATAAGTGAGTTTGGAAATGCCGTCGGTTCCTGGTCGTGTTACGTAGATGTAGTCTGTGCCATCAGCGCCTTCAAACGTGACGTTTTCTCTGATATGTCGCTGACCATCTTGTCCAGTAATGTTGGAAATCCCGCCGTTTATGGAGAGTGTCCCTGAATCAGAAATGTTCCATGCAGTCAGTGATGAGCTATTTTGCGAGGTGACAAACAGCGTCGGTTGCCCATCAATGGTCGAGGCATTGGATTGAGTAAGCCCATTGCCCAACGACGATGCATTGATTCCAAGCGCAGTAAGATCGGCAGTGATATTGCCGTCTGAAGATGTGACGACGGAGCCGGCACTTGGGTTGTATGTGATGCGGTCAGTTTCGGTGAGTGTTCCATCATTATTAACACGTGATATGAGTGTAGAAACAGTGCCTGCTCCCCATTGTGTCGTAATAACGTAGGGCACACCATTTACGGTCGTCGTAGTTGTTGTCCAAGCTGGGTTGGAACCGTTCGTGATGACGTCGCTGTCCGCATGAACATTGTTTGTTTCATCGGGATTGATACTGAATCCATCCACATCAACACTGCCCGTGAAGTTCCCCGTCACGACAGCAGCATCTTGTGTGCCTGTCACAGAAATAGAAATAACCTGAGGCGTGCCATCGGTTGAGGTCAAGGTGATGTTTTCAGTCACTTCTTGGCCATCATTTAGCATTTGTGCATTTTGGTAGAGTGAATAGGTCCACTCACCATCAACCAGCGTGAGAGAACCATAGTCGCCAACGACGGTCGTATTGGCAAACGTCAGTTCATCGCCACTGCCATCAATAACCTGCAATACACCTGAGACAGACTGTGAACCAACATCCTCAATCAAAGATGAAACATCGTCATCATTGATGGTGGTGTCGACGCTAGCAGGTAACGCAGGTTGTGTTTCAAACCCGCCGCCCGACACGCTTGATACCGATACCGTAAACACGTCGTTATCCGCTGACTCATTCAACGTATCTTCCGTGGTTGCTACCGTGAAGTTTTGTGACGTTGTGCCCGCTGCAATCGTGACGGTTCGGGTTATAGCGGTGACGTCACCTGTTTCTGAGGTTTTATGACCAATGACCACAGTGATATTCATGTCTGATATTGGCGCGGATGAAACGGTGAGGGTGTAGTTTGCGTCTTCCCCTTCATCGACAGCGCTGTCGCCAGTCAGGGTCAGATTCGGCGCATCGGCAGTGCCGTCGTTAATGGTGGTTTGAACCGCAGCAGGTGCTTCAGGCTGCTTTTCAAATCCACCACCTGAAATGCTGTCAACAGAGACACTGAAGACATCGGCATCAGTGGATTCATCAATCAAATCATTCGTTGTCGACACATCGAACGTTGTTGAGGTTGTTCCTGCAAGGATGGTGACATCGCGTGTTTCAGGTGTCACATCACCGTTTTCGGAAGAGATGTGCCCAATCACAATCGAGATGGTCATGTTGGATGACGGCGCTTCGGATACTGAAACGGTATAGCTAGCCGCGCTTCCTTCCTCAACGGTACTATCGCCAGTCAGCGTGAGGGTTGGTGCATCAACATCGCCATCATTGATGGTGGTTTCGATCGCTGAAGGATTATCTGGCAGCACTTCAAAACCACCGCCTGAAGTACCTGTCACCGAGACTTCAAAGACATCATCGTCGCTGGTTTCAAGGATAGAATCGTCCAGCGTCGCGACAGTAAAGTCAGTCGATGTTGTGCCTGCTGCAATCACTAGATCACGCGTCACTGGGGTGACATCGCCATCTTCGGATGTCTTGTGGCCGACAACGACAGTGATGGTGAGATCAGTCGTTGGAGCTTCTGAAATAGTGAGCGTGTAAGAGGCTTCAGCGCCTTCGATGACTTCTGAGTCACCTGTTAATGTCAGGGTCGGTTTATCGGTCGAAGTGGAGTCTTCGTTGATCGTTGTTTCGACTGCTGCGGGATTATCCGGCAAGACTTCAAAGCCGCCGCCTGCGGTGCCTGTTACCGATACTTCAAAGACATCTTCGTCATTGGTTTCCAGGATGGAGTCATCCAAGGTTGCCACGGTGAAATCTGTAGATGTCGTACCTGCCGCAATCACCACATCGCGAGTAACTGGCGTGACATCGCCGTCTTCGGACGTCTTATGACCCAAAACAACCGTCACGGTGAGGTCAGTCGTTGGCGCTTCTGAAATAGTGAGCGTGTAAGATGCTTCCGCGCCTTCAACGACTTCTGAATCACCCGTGAGCGTCAGAGTCGGTTTGTCCGTCGAAGTGGAGTCTTCGTTGATCGTGGTTTCGACTGCTGCGGGATTGTCCGGCAGCACTTCAAAACCACCGCCTGAAGTACCTGTCACCGAGACTTCAAAGACATCGTCGTCATTGGTTTCAAGGATCGAGTCATCCAAGGTTGCGACGGTAAAGTCGGTTGATGTGGTGCCTGCTGCAATCACCACATCGCGAGTAACTGGCGTGACATCGCCGTCTTCGGACGTCTTGTGGCCTACAACGACAGTGACGGTTAAATCCGTTGTTGGAGCCTCGGAAATGGTTAACGTGTAAGACGCTTCCGAAC
>NZ_SCHN01000022.1 GCF_004120195.1 Enterovibrio baiacu
CCCAAGGGGTTTTAGCGGACTCAAGAAGAACATTGAATGTGTGTTGAGACACAAAGCTAGTCAGAATTTTCCCAGATTTTAACAAATTTGCTTGGCGACCATAGCGTTATGGACCCACCTGACTCCATGCCGAACTCAGTAGTGAAACGTAACAGCGCCGATGGTAGTGTGGGGTTTCCCCATGTGAGAGTAGGACATCGCCAGGCTTGAATTTAAGAAAGCCCTGACCTTATGGTCAGGGCTTTTTTGCGTCTGCGGGAAAAGCAGAAACGAGACTTGAGAAGGCGAGGGACGAGAAAGAGCAGGAAGAGCAGAAAGAGCAGAAAGAGCAGAAAGAGCAGAAAGAGCAGAAAGAGCAGAAAGAGCAGAAGGAGCAGAAGGAGCGGGTCCTGTAACCTGGGAAAAGCGAAGAAAAACGTGCACATATATCTTGATCTGAATGCGCCCAAAGACACACTGGATCGCACTCTCGCACTCTCGCACTCTCGCACTCTCGCACTCTCGCACTCTCGCACTCTCGCACTCTCGCACTCTCGCACTCTCGCACTCATTTTATGAAAGATGAAATTGTACGGCGTTTGTTCAGGTTTACTCTATATACTGCATATTAGAAGAAGTAGGAGATCGATATGAGATATCTATTGGTAAGTCTATTGCTAATCATAGGGTTAACCGGGTGTGCGAGTCACCGTATCGCAGAATTATCAGCTGCTCAGGATTGGACTGGGCTAGCGAATTACGATGTGGAAGCGGGAATAAAAGCGCGCTCAGAGCAAGATTTAATGTCGTTAGGTGCTTCAGAAAAAGCGCAGCTAAGTGAATACCAGTCAGCATATGATGCACATGTGAAAGAGTACTGTAAGCCAGACAATGGTTATCATGCTGGCATCTCTGGTAAGCCGAGAAACAGCGTTTGTATCGATGACACACCAAAAGGTTGGCTGTACGAAGATAACTGGGAAACAGGTTTAGAAGCGGGAAAGATTTTCTAGTTGTTGTTAAAAATACATAAAAAAAGACCAGCTTAGGCTGGTCTTTCTCTTATCACTATTAGTTCACGAAAACTTAGTTGTTTGCGTGAAGCTCTGCGTTTAGTTCAACGGCAGATTTGTTCGTCAGACACTCGATCTTGCCGGTCACTGAATTGCGACGGAACAGTAGGTCTGGTTTACCAGCCAGATCACGCGCTTTAACGGTTTCTACTTCAGCGCCGCTTGAATCCAGCATCGTTACTTTGGTGCCCGCTGTAACGTATAGGCCTGACTCGATGGTGCAGCGATCACCCAGAGGGAAACCAAGGCCTGCGTTTGCGCCCAATAAGCTGTTCTCACCAATAGAGATAACAAGCTGACCACCGCCGCTAAGTGTACCCATGATAGACGCACCGCCACCAATGTCGCTGCCATTACCGACCATGACACCTGCAGAAATGCGGCCTTCAACCATGCTAACGCCTTCAGTGCCTGCGTTGAAGTTAATGAAACCTTCGTGCATAACCGTAGTGCCTTCGCCTACATGTGCACCCAAACGAACACGTGATGTATCGGCGATGCGGACACCTGCAGGCACTACGTAATCAACCATTTTAGGGAACTTGTCGACACAATCTACCGTCAGTGTTTCGCCAGCCAAACGCGCTTCGATTTGACGATCAGCAAGCTCAGGAAGATCGATTGGGCCTTTGTTGGTCCATGCGATGTTGTGCAGCAGACCAAAAATGCCATCAAGTACAATGCTGTGCGGCTTAGCAAGACGCTGAGAAATCAGCTGAAGCTTCAAGAAGCCTTCTGATACGCTGCTTGGTTTCTGGTCTGATGCCAAAATCACGAGTACTAAAGGTTGGCTTGAAGACGCAGCTTTTGCTGCGAAAGCGGCAGCAGCTTGTTCGTCAGCGGATGCGAATGCAGAAGCAATGGCTTCGCATTGATTAGCTTGAACGTCGAAAGCGCCATTGCCTTCTTGGTAAGAAACGATATCAGCCAGCGCGGCAACTAAAGATTCTGATGGATTTAGTACTGGAGTCGGAAAGAATGCTTCGATGATTTTTCCGTCTTTGTTCTTAGTGGCGGTGCCAAACGCTAGTGCAAAACTGGCCATGATGAGGAGGTCTCCTTGTCTCTTTTCCGTGTCTACTGGTCGTAGATGTTGGCGTATAAAATGATTGCTTACGGGTATCTTAAAGTGAAGGGCGACAAGATTGAAGTGCGAAGGAAGAGAATCGCTCAGATAAGCGGTGGAAAGATTGAATTAGGAAACTTTATTCGACGAGATGTCATTGCGTGGTAGAAAAAACGCCCCGAACTTGGGGCGTTTTAACATCTTATGCAGCTTCAGCGTCGTCTTGACTCGCTTCAGCCTTTTTCTTGGCTGGCTTTGGTGCTGGCTTGCGTTTAGCACCCAGTGCACAAAGTACATCTTCACGGTTTTGCGCTAAGAACATGGAAAGCTCTTCGCGTTGTGCTTCATCAGCAACAACGTCGCTTTTACCCAGTAGTTCAAACAGTTCATCTGCCATGTCGAGCATTTTGTCGTAGGCATCAGCTTCCGCTTTAGAGGTAAAAGTCATTTTCTCTTCTCCGTTGCGCTCCACCACATATTTGACGATAACGGCCATGGTTAGTCTCTCTTTAATTTGTTCACTGTCTGTTTATACAGTAGAGTGTTAATTAGTGTCTAGTTTAACCTCGATTAGTGTGATGGCATTAGAAAAGTTCTCAGATATCTATTACAGAGCAGCAAACCGTAAAGGGTCGAACAGCGATCTTGAGCAATTGTTGGCTCACCCTCTCTCTTCGCAAGATCTGCAAGCGATCCCTGATGATCGCTGGTTAGCCATGTTTACGATGAAGATCTTTCAATCTGGCATGAACTGGCAAGTCGTCAGAAACAAGTGGCCGGGCTTTGAGGAGGTGTTCTGGGAGTTTGATATTGAGAAGATGTGTTTAACGCCGCCAGAAATGTGGGAAAAGAAAGCCACAAACCCCGCGATTATTCGCCACCTCGGCAAGGTCATGACCATCCCAGCAAATGCACAAATGATTCAGCGCGCCGCGCGAGAACATGGCAGTTTTTCTAATTTCGTGGCTCAGTGGCCAGCAGACGACATTACGGGTCTTTGGGCGTACTTAAAGAAGCATGGAGCACGACTCGGTGGCAATACGGGCGCTTATACGTTGCGTTTAATGGGGAAAGACACCTTTATCCTTTCAGGTGATGTAGAAGGTTACCTACGTGCACAAAAAGTCATTGAAGGTGGTCGTGATACACGAAAATCGTTCAATGCTACGCAAGCGGCGTTTAATCAATGGCAGCAAGAAAGTGGAAGACCGCTTTGCCAGATTAGCCAGATCATTGCCTTTAGCGTTGGAGATAACCGCATCTAGGTTTAGTCGGATACTTGCCAGCGCTGACTAAAAGAGACGAAGCGCGTCAGCAGTGGCGAGAAGTGTTTGTCTTTGTGGTGAACGAGCCAGTATTGTCTGCGCAAATCCAGTGGTAATTCCAATAAACTGAGTCGGTTGTCAGCAACGGCGTGTCGTGCTGCGTGCCTTGATAGGTACGCGAGCCCTAACCCGGCAGATGCACAGTTAATGATGGCTTCTGTGTTTCGCAGTTCAAACGCCATTGTCCATTCTTCAAGCCGAGGGGCAATCCTAGAAAGAAAATGCTCCCTCGTTCCTGAACCTGGTTCGCGCAGCACCCATGTGTGATTTTCTAACGCAAACAGCGTCAGTTGTTCGTGCTTAGTGAGCGGATCATCGACCGCACAGGCAATGCACATTTCATCTGATAGCCAAGGTGTCATGACCAAATCGGTTTTATTGAGCAGGTGCTTGCTTTCACCTTGTCCCTCAATCAATCCTACATCGAGCTCAAACGCTGCCAATTGGTCGATGATAGCTTGGCTGTTCGAAATCACTAATTCCTGATCGGTGTGATGTGTTTCCGCTCTGAAATCTCGCAACAAAAAAGGCACCATTTGATTGCCTATGGTGTCACTCGCCCCAATGCGTAAGTGCCCCGTCAACGTGTCATCGTGATCAAGAACCGTTGAAATCTCATGGCTACGCGTCAGTAACTCATCCGCCAAAGGCAGCAAGCGGCGGCCATGTTCATTGATAATTAATCGATTGTTCACTCGTTCAAAAAGCTTGTGACCTAAGTGTTTCTCGAGCTCCGTCAGCGCCATGCTCACGGCTGGCTTTGAAAGGTACAAAAGCGCAGACGCCGCCGTGATGGTTTTTTCTTGGGCAACGGTAACAAATACGTGTAGCTGGCGGAGTGATACAGACATGCGTTAAGTCAAACTTAAAGTGGGTTTAAAAAGATTCAGATATCCTAAATTATAGTGTCGGCCTATCATATTTATGTGTACCACTTCTCAATACGTGAAAATACGATGCGTAGACGACTGACTCTTCTTCCAACCCCAATGGCAGGTTTAGCACTTGCCATCGCAAGCCTTGGCTGGTGCTGGGAAAATGCTGCGAATTTTAATGGCTCTGCTCAAGCGGCAGGTGCTCTTATTGGTGGTGTTATGCTGCTATTGATTGCGGCTAAATTTACCTTATCGCCTAAAGGCCTTTGGCAAGACCTTCAACACCCTGTCGTGGGCAGTGTGGTGCCAACCTTTGCAATGGGCTTGATGATCGTATCAAACTCATTGGGCGATTTTTCTTCTGTGATGGGGGATGCGTTGTGGCTTGCTGCAGTGGCTGCACATGTTCTGTTCCTTGTGTCTTTCGTCTTTCATCGGGCAAAGTCATTTTCTCTAGATCACATGGTGCCGAGTTGGTTTGTGCCACCTGTTGGCCTCGTGGTGGCAGACGTCGCTTTTTCGGGCAACCCTGCACTTCGCCCGATTGCTGATGCGATTTTGTTTTTTGGCTTGATTGCCTATGCCGTGTTACTTCCCTTGATGGTTTATCGCCTCATTTTTTGTGGTGAAGTGCCCGACGGTGCGAAACCGACCATTGCGATCATGGCTGCGCCTGCGAGCCTCTCGCTGGCGGGTTACCTCACGGTGAGCCAGTCACCATCCCCGCTCATCGTTTCAGTATTGCTAGGCATTGCATTGTTGATGACCGCGGTGATTTACGTGTCTTTCCTACGCTTAATGCGTCTGCCTTTTTCACCAGGCTATGCTGCCTTTACTTTCCCAATGGTTATCGGTGCGACCGCGCTATATAAAACAGCGGCGTGGATGCAATCCATTGGTGTGGCGGCTGAATACGTCAATCAAGTCTCTGTTTTGGCATTCATTGAGTTGATCGTGGCGACAGTGGTGGTGGGCTATGTGGCGATGCACTATCGCCGTTTTATTTCTCTTCAATGGAAAGCGCCATTGCCGAACGCTTAATCGATTGTTTAACGACCACTGTTTCGGGAAAAGGCCTGCATCACGCAGGCTTTTTTGTTTCTGTTATCACGGCAATGACACTTGCTTGAACGCATCAAATTGCACTCTTAAGACCATTCCGCCACAATCTCATCATTATCGCCTTTGAGAGTTTCCCTGTGTTTACTGTTTATCACTCAAATCAGTTGGATCTGCTGAAAAGCCTGTTGGTTGCTTTAGTGCAGCAAAAGCCCCTAGAGAATCCATTACAGAAAGAACTGATCTTGGTTCAAAGCCCTGGTATGGCGCAGTGGCTAAAGCTTGAGATGGCGAAGGAGCAAGGCATTGTTGCGAATGTTGAATTCCCACTTCCCGCTACCTTTATTTGGCAGATGTTTACGCAAGTATTGGCGGATGTACCACAACGAAGCTTCTTCAACAAAGAAGCCATGACGTGGAAATTGATGAAGGTGTTGCCTGAGCAGCTGAATGATCCTGATTTTGCTGAATTGAAACGCTACCTTGAAGGTGATGACGACAAACAAAAGAGCTATCAGCTTGCAGGGAAAATCGCGGATATCTATGACCAATACTTGGTGTATCGCCCTGAGTGGATCAAAGCGTGGGAAAACGAACAAGCGGTACCTGAGCTTGAGGAAGAAAAGCGCTGGCAACCGAAATTGTGGCGCGCACTTTATGACTACACCTTGGAACAGGGACAATCGCCTTTTCACCGCGCCAATCTGTATGAAGAATTTATTGATGCATTGACCGCTCAAGCGAGCAAACCTGAAGGGTTCTCCGGGGTCGAGCGAGTGTTTGTGTTTGGCATTTCAGCCTTGCCGCCGCGCTATCTTGATGCGTTGAAAGCCATTGGTGAGCATGTCGATGTTCATTACATGTTCACCAACCCATGCCGTTATTATTGGGGCGATATTCGCGATAAGCGCTATTTGGCAAGGCGCGCAGCAATGCTGGAAAACCGCATCAGTCGAGCAACCAATGACGACGCTGAGCCGGCGCAGTTTGCATTACCGCTTGCAGGGGAAGATGACAGTGCTGAGGTTGGCAACAGCTTACTGGCGTCAATGGGCAAGCTTGGGCGTGACAACTTGCTGCTGATTTCAGAGCTTCAATGTCAGGAAGTGGATCAGGGCTTTGTGGATGTTGCTCGTGATTCGCTGCTTCATCACATCCAAGCGGATATTCTCGATCTGCTGGAGCCGGGCAACATACTAGAAACGGCGACCAGTGAGAGTAAACGCGAGATCTCTCCAGAAGACAGTTCCCTCATGATTGAGGTTTGCCATAGCCCGATGCGTGAAGTGGAAGTGCTGCATGATCGACTGCTCGAAATGTTGGAGAGCAATCCATCACTGACGCCACGAGATATCATTGTCATGGTGGCAGACATCAATGCATACAGTCCTGCGATTCAAGCTGTTTTCGGTAATGCACCTGGCGAGCGTTATATTCCCTTTTCGATTTCGGACAGAACGGCGGATCAAGAAAGCCCAATCCTGACGACCTTCTTGCGTCTCTTAAGCTTACCTGACAGCCGATGCAGTGCAGCAGAGCTCTTAGAGTTGCTCGAAGTGCCCGCCGTATTGCGTCGATTTGGTTTCGATAATCGTCAATTTGAAAAAGTGAAATTCTGGGTTGAAGAAGCGGGGATTCGATGGGGGTTGGATGACACCACCGCGGCGCAGTTCTCCCTGCCTGATCAGCACCAAAACACCTGGTTGTTTGGCTTGAATCGCATGCTTCTCGGCTATGCAATGCCAAGCCAAAGTGGTTTGTTCAATGACGTTTTGGCCTACGATGAGGTTCAAGGTCTTGAAGCGGATGTCGCCGGTAAGCTGGGCGAGTTTTTCCAAATGCTGCTCAATGCCCAAGCACTCTTGACCAAAGACAAAACCGGGGACGAGTGGGTCAGTGCGCTAACCGCGTTGTTTGACGATATTTTCGCCCTTGATGTCGACGAAGAGCTTGCAGGGAAACTCATTCGAGACCAGCTCGATAGCTGGCTGACTCAACTAACAGATGCAGGTTTTACTGACACGCTTTCTCTCGCCATTGTTCGTGATTACTTGAAAGAAAAGTTGGGTGGTGAGCGCATCAGTCAGCGCTTCCTTGCTGGGCAAGTTAACTTTTGTACCTTGATGCCAATGCGTTCCATTCCTTTTGGCGTGGTGTGTTTACTCGGCATGAACGACGGCGATTACCCAAGAACAATTGCCCCCGTCGGATTTGATCTGATGGCGGGGCGTGCTCGCGCGGGCGACCGCTCACGACGCGATGACGACCGCTACCTGTTCCTAGAAGCACTTCAGTCAGCGCAGCAGCAACTCTATATCAGCTATGTTGGCCGCTCCGTGCAAGACAATTCTCTCAAAGTGCCTTCTGTGTTAGTTACGGAACTGCTTGATTATTGCCGACAAGGGTATTGTGTTGAAGGCGATCAGGGTTTGCCTGAAGTCTCGTCTGGCGAGCAATTGTTGGCGCACCTGATTCATCACAATCCTTTGGTGCCATTCAGTAAAGGCTCATTCCATTCTTCGCGAGCGAGTTATGCGAGTGAATGGTTGCCTGCAGCAAAGGGAGATGGCGAGCAAGCCTCTCCATTCTTTGACGCCCAAACCGCAGTGGATGGCCTGCAAGAGAGGGAAGGGGAGCTGAATACGTCCGTGATTGAATTGGCAGAACTGCAGCGCTTTTGGCGTTTGCCGATACAGTATTTCTTTAATCGTCGATTGAAAGTGTTCTTTGAAGCGCCAGAAGGGGCGATGGAAGATGTCGAGCCTTTCGCGCTTGATAACCTGAACCGTTACCAACTTCGTGATGCCTTGCTCTCACATGTGATTGAGCACGGGCGGGATGAAGACGCATTAGCGCGCTTTTATCAATACCAAAAAGCATCAGGCACCTTGCCACTGAGTCACTTTGGCGAACTCGCGTTAGAAAGCGAACAAGCGGCAACATTGGCGCAATTCGATACATTGAAACCTTTCCTTGCTGATCGCCGACAAGCCCTTGAGGTGAATGTCAGTATTCCTACCTCGCGGGGTACCGTTCAGCTTCAAGGTTGGCTGGATGAGCGATATCGTGCAGGGCGTATTTTGTACCGAAGTGGCAAAGTCAGAGCGACGGACCGATTAGCCACGTGGATTGATCACTTGTGCCAATGTGCCTCGGGTGAGCAAGTCGATACGCGCTTTTTCGGTGTTGATGACGAAGTTGTCTTTGCGCCCATGTCAGCGGATGAGGCGATCAATCACTTGACGTTTTACGTCGAACGTTACTTTGAAGGTGCAGATAGGCCTTACCCGTACTTACCGAAAACTGCGATGGCCGGTTTGCAGGCATGCATCGATAAGAAGGGACAATGGGTAGATGACGAGGCGGCTCGCGAAAAAGCAACGCAGAAAATGCGCAATGCTTTTCAAAGTGGGTATCTGACCATTGGAGAAGGGGAAAATACCTACATCGCCCGAGTATGGCCTGAAGCCTCTGATGCATTGCTAGATGATGTCTTTGCGCTGGGAATGCAGGTTTTGTTGCCGGTGTTAATGGCTGAGAAAAAAGACGAAGAATAATTCGCAAGAACGGCCTTCGTTGAATGGAACAGGGGCGCTTTGCACCCCTGTTTTTCGGTTCAAATACGGGTTAAAAGAACATTATAGGCCAAATGCTAAATACTGAACTTAGCCAGTTGATGCCTTCCTGTATCACTCAGCGTTTTCACTTTGTCGCTCAAGTTCAATGTATCCTCACTGGCATCACGGTTGTGGTGAGAAATGTCACTGACGTTGACCACACTGCGCGCAACCTCTTGCGACGCAGAAGCTTGCTGCGATGTAGATGCTGCGACTGCCGTGTTCATTTGCTCGAGTTCTGTAATCAAGGCAGACAGCGCAACCAATTGAGTTTGCGTCTGTTTGGCTTGATCGAGGCTTTCTGCGGTTTTATCCGTGCCTCTGCTCATGATTCTTGCCGCGACTTGAGCGCGTTCTTGCAGGGTTTCGATAATCGCGTTGATTTGCGTCGTGGACTCTTTTGTCGAATGCGCAAGCTTGCGCACTTCATCGGCAACAACTGCAAACCCCCGACCCGCACTGCCTGCACGCGCCGCTTCGATGGCAGCGTTCAACGCAAGCAAGTTAGTTTGCTCGGAAATGTCATTAATCACGGTCACAACATCGCTGATTTGATCGCTAGACGCCGCAAGCTCCCGAATGTTTTTCTCCGCATCAATCACATCAAGGTTCACTTGCTCAAACTTGTTCAGCGAGGCCGATAAGGCAACTTCCGCCTCTCTTACCAAGCCCTTTGAATGGCGTGTGCCATCTTGCGCTTGTAGCGTGCTGGCTTCTACGTCCTTGATCGCTGAAGACATCTCTTCCATGGCACTGGCGACGGAATCGAGTTCTTGGCTTTGGTTGCGAATACCATCGGTTGAACGGTTGGCAAGATCGGCCATGGTACGACTATCAGCATCAAGCTGGTGGAGTGTCTGATCCACGTTCGTCAGCAGTGATTGAAGTTGGGAACAGGCTTCGTTGAGGTGCTGTGCCATTTGACCCAATTCATCGTTGCTGTTTACGTTAGCGCGCGCCGTCAACTTACCCTGTGCAACATCATTGAGTGCACTCTGAATATCTTTGACGGATTTTACCAACATACGAGACAGCAACGTTGATACCAGAATCAGCAATGCTGTGATGCACAGGGCAAGCAGGGCTGACTTGCTGGCTTCTTGCCAAACCAGAGCTTCCAAGTCGTCAATGTATATCCCTGTGCCGATTAAAAGTTGCCAAGGTGCATGCCGTTTAACCGCACTGACTTTTTCGAGCGCTTCTTTACCGCCGGGTTTTGCAAACCAATAGCTGCTGAAACCACCATTCATTGAGGTGGCAGCGTTGCGCATATCATTCAACACCGCGGAGCCGTGGCTATCACGAAACGTCGAGAAATCTCGGCCAATCCAGCTCTTCGCGCCCGCAAGCATCGTGCCGCTGTCATCGACGACAAAGAAATAGCCATCTTTGCCAAACACCAAGGGTTGTATGGCTGCCATTGCCTTTTTTCGGCCTGTATCAGAGGCATCAGATTGATAGTGCGTGTCGATGACTTTCCACGCAATATCGACGGTTTGTTTGAGGTTGGCTTTTCTTTCTTGGAGTAAGTCTTTGTGAAGACTAGAAATTTGAAAGGCGGTTAACCCAACGATGCTAATCACCGAGACTGCTGCAATGAGCAGTAATTTATATCGAACCGAGAGATCTGCAATAAATTTCATTCTGTGTATTCGCTATCTGGCCGTGGGAAGTAAAAAACGTGACATGCCAGTTTGCGGTTTTTGTGTGTTCTATCAATATAGGAACTGTAGGGGTATAGCTGTTTTTGAGTGATATGAATCGCAGTGCTTTTTGACAGTGTCCATATCGCCAATCACGCGCCTAGGTTTCATAACGTGCGCTGTAGAACTTTTCAGTCTGCCGATTTTCATTACAAACCGTCGCAGCATTGATAAAATAATGCTTATCAACTCTAAAGAGCTCGCGTGCATGCCAACTCAAACTCTTCACCCCATGTCTTTTCCTCTTCACGGACAGCGCTTAATCGAAGCGTCTGCGGGTACAGGGAAAACCTTTACCATTGCTGGCCTCTATTTGCGGTTATTGCTCGGACATGGGTCGAATGAGACCGCGCATCAGACGCCACTCAGCGTCGAAAAAATACTGGTCGTTACTTTTACCGAGGCCGCAACGCAGGAATTGCGAGACCGTATTCGCGCGCGAATTCATGATGCGCGTTTAGCATTTAGTCGCGGCACGAGTGATGCTCCTGTGATCGCCCCTTTGCTTGAAGAAGTGTCAGATCATCACTATGCCGAGCGGGTATTGTTACAGGCTGAGCGACAAATGGATGAAGCCGCCATTTATACCATTCATGGTTTTTGCCAGCGTATGTTGACGCAAAATGCGTTTGAATCGGGCAGCTTGTTTACCAATGAATTCATCACGGATGAAACGGCATTGCGAGAGCGCGCTGTGGCGGACTTCTGGCGTCGTCAGTTTTATCCGCTCGCGAAGTCTTTGGCGGGTGTGGTGAAAAGCTATTGGGCCGCACCTGCTGTGCTTCTCAAAGACATCGGCACGTACCTCTCAGGGCCTTTGGTCAACATTATGGCGCCGCCGATGCCTCAAGATTTGGCAGATTTACATAACGAAAATATCCAACGCATAGATGAGGTCAAAGCGTGTTGGCGTGAGGCTGCGCCGGATTTAGAAGCGCTAATCTCAGGTTCTGGCGTTGATAAGCGCAGCTACAGCAAACGTTCGTTGCCGAATTGGTTAGCGGAAGTGGGGGAGTGGGCAGCTCAGACCACGTCGAATTACGATTTACCGACGAACCTAGAGCGATTTTCCGCAAACACACTGGCAGAGAAAACCAAGAAAGGCGAGGTGCCACAACACGCCGTTTTTGATCATATTGATCGTTTAATCGCTTCCCCGCCAACATTGAAAGATGCACTCACGGCGCATGCTATTCGTGAAGTGAGATTACTGCTGGCGCAAGAAAAGCGTCGATTTGGCTGGTTATCGTTTGATGATTTGCTATCACAACTCGCAGAAGCGTTACGCCAAGACAGCGACGGCATACTCGCCGCGCGGATCCGCAGTTTGTACCCCGTTGCGATGATTGATGAGTTTCAAGATACCGACCCGCAGCAATACCAAATCTTTAACGATATTTATGATGCATCGCCGGATTGCGGCCTGTTTATGATCGGGGATCCGAAGCAGGCAATTTATGCGTTTCGTGGTGCCGATATTTTTACCTACATTCATGCTCGCCGTCAGGTGTCGGAACATTACAACCTTTCCACTAACTGGCGTTCAACGGCGGACATGGTGGCAGCGGTCAACCGGGTCTTTGAGCATGCCAATGCCCCGTTTATTTATGAGAACGACATTCCCTTCCTTGAAGTCAGCCATGCACCAAAGGCAGATACCAAACAATGGGTAATGAATGGCGACAAACAAGCGGCGATGACGTTTTGGTTAGGCGAAGAGACTGAGCTTCAAACTAAAAGTGATTATGAAGCGTCAATGGCGCAAGCGACTGCGGTGAGTATTCACGCCGTTCTTCATGCCGCCATGGACGACCGCGCGCACTTCCAACGTGGTGAGCACAAAACGCCGATTCAAGCCGGTGACATTGCTGTGCTTGTGAGAACAGGAACAGAGGCCGCAAGAGTCAAGCATGCGCTGGCAAGGTTAGGCATCGCATCCGTTTATCTTTCTAATCGCGACAGCGTATTCGTGAGCCCGTTAGCGACAGACTTACAACGACTTCTTGCTGCCGTGCTGACGCCGGACAATGAACGTGCGCTGCGCGCTGCGCTGGCCAGTGGGCTATTTGCCTTAACGGCGACAGACATTGATGCGCTCAATCACGATGAAAAGGCATGGGAACGTGCCGTGATTGAATTCTCGACGTACCAAGATGTTTGGTTCAGTCGCGGTGTGTTGCCTATGCTGCGTCAGGTAATGCAACGCCGTGGGATTGCTGAACGTCTTTTAAAAGAAGATGGCGGTGAGCGATTACTTACCGACTTGTTGCACCTTGGCGAATTGCTGCAGCAAGCGAGCCAAACGTTAGACAGTCACCATGCGTTGCTTCGTTGGTTGGCTGATCATATTGATAACCCCAATGGCAATGCTGAAACACAGCAGGTGCGCTTGGAGTCAGAGCGCGATTTGGTGCAGATAGTCACGATCCACAAATCGAAAGGTTTGGAATATGATCTGGTTTATCTGCCGTTTGCCTGCAACTTCCGTCCGTCTGATCGTCCTTTCTTTCATGGTGATGACCATGAACCTGTGTTAGCACTTACTAACCCCGAACCCGCCATTGAATTGTCAGATAAAGAGCGTCTCGCGGAAGACTTACGACTGATTTACGTGGCGCTGACCCGCGCGGTATACGGGTGTTTTATCGGTCTTTCTCCGCTGAAAGATGGCCGTAAATCGACAGGTGACACCGGATTACACAAATCGGCCTTGGGCTATTTATTACAACGCGGTGAGCCTACAGATATTGATGGGTTGCACGCATCGGTGGATGCACTCATTAAGAATCAGCCATTCATGGACGTGGTGTTACCGCCGAGTGAAGACGTTGAGAAGCTGGTCTTTGACGATGGAGATACGCAGGCGCTAGCCGCCCGCACCTTCACTGGCAATATTCGTCGAAACTGGCGACTCACTAGTTACTCGGGATTGGTAAAACAAGGACACACCTCTTCATTGCCAGAACTACCCGCTTTCGACCTTGATGCCGTGGATGAGAACGTTGAGGATAGCGAAGAGGTGCTCGAATCGTTCGCGTCTATTTTCCAATTTCCGCGAGGCGCGAGACCCGGTACTTTCCTTCATACCTTGTTTGAAAACGTCGAGTTTGGACAAGACATGTATGGCGATGATGTCGCCGGCATGATCCGCCATGCCTTGGCGCTGGAAAACTACGATGAAGCTTGGATCCCAGTGTTGCAAAAACTGCTCACTGATGTGGTGTCACAACCGCTTGATGATGGCTTAACCTTATCTCAAGTGGGCGAGCCTGCAAGGCTGACGGAAATGGAATTTGTGATGCCAGTCGATAGCTTGCAGTGTTACGCGGTGAACCGACATATTCAGCAACATGACCCATTGTCTGCGCGTGCAGGTGAACTGGGTTTCGAGACCGCCAGCGGCATGCTCAAAGGTTTCATCGATTTGGTGTTTTGCTGGAACGGGCGCTATTACGTGCTCGACTGGAAATCGAATTATCTTGGCGATACGCCCGCGGATTACACCGAAGAAGCGCTATCGGAAGCGATGGCGGATCACCGTTATGATTTCCAATATCAAATCTATTCGTTGGCTCTGCACCGTTTCTTGCGTCAGCGGTTGCCTGACTACGATATGGAAAAGCACTTTGGTGGGGTTTACTACTTGTTTGTTCGTGGTATCGAGGCGGGCACGCGGCATGGCATTTTCTATACCCAGCCTTCAAAAGCACTGATTGAAGGGTTGGATGCATTGTTTATGGGAGAAAGCCATGTTGACGAATAATGCGCTGCTTCAATCGCTGTATCAGCGTGGAACACTTCGCGCCATTGATCGCCAGTTCGCGCAGTTTATCGCTCAGCAAATGGGGGATGAAGGTTCTCCCGTGGTCGGTTGGGCGGCTTTGGTGAGCTTCGAGCTTGGAAAGGGTAACGTGTGTGTTGACTTGTCGGCACTTGATCCCAGTAAATTGTTCGATTTACCTGCTGCCGAATCGGCGAAAGCCGCCGCGTTACTGGAACCAGAAAATGCCTTGTCACTGCTTAAAGGCACGCCTGTGGTTGGCGACGGTACGTCACCAACGCCTCTGGTGCTTGAAGGAGCAAGGTTGTATCTACACCGATATTGGCAAGCAGAGCGACGCGTGGCGGATGAGATAAAAAAACGCGCAGTGAGCATCGACTTATCTGGGAACACCAAGGCGTTTCTCGATGAACTCTTCGCACCTGACATGTCAGATTTGACGGCACGGTATGCCGATTGGGTTGGTGCGTCACTCACGCCGGATGTGTTGCAACAAAAGCTCGTGGACACGCTAGATATCGTCTCTCCTGATGCCATTGACTTTGCAGAGCTGCAGCAGCAACTCGCGACAAAAGCAAAAGCCAATACGCTGTTTTCTCTCGTGCCAGAAAGTGCACGATTGAACTGGCAAAAGGTTGCGGCTGCTGCGGCGCTAAGTTATCGCTTCTCGGTGATCTCCGGTGGACCTGGCACGGGGAAAACAACCACGGTTGCCAAACTGCTCGCCGCATTGATTTTTAGCAGCGACAAACCCAATGGCCCTGACATTAAGTTGGTGGCACCCACAGGAAAAGCGGCTAACCGCCTGACGGAATCGATCGGTAAAGCCGTGGCGGCTTTGCCTGTCGACAAATCAGTGCGAGAAAAAATTCCTGTTCAAGCGTCAACGATTCACCGCTTACTCGGGGCGATCCCAAGCCGCGTTGAGTTTCGTCATCATGAAGGAAACCGCCTTCACCTTGATATTTTGGTGGTGGATGAAGCCTCAATGGTGGATTTACCGCTGATGGCGCGTTTGCTATCGGCGCTGCCCGATCATGCGCGTGTGATTTTACTGGGCGATCGCGATCAGCTTTCCTCGGTGGAAGCCGGCGCGGTGCTGGGGGATATCTGCGCGCAAGCAGATAACCATTACAGCAAAGAGCGAGCGGCATTTTTGTCGGCGCTGACGGGGTTTGAGCTATTAACGGCCGATGCCAATCAGTCGGTGGCAGACGGCGTGTGTTTGCTGCGTAAGAGCTACCGTTTTCATGCTAAATCCGGTGTCGGTCAGTTGGCCTTTGCGATTAATGACGGCGATGCAAAGCGACTGCATCACGTGTTGGCGCAAGGCTATGGCGATATTGCACTGCACGATTTGGACGGTGATGTGTATGCCTCGGCCATTCAATTGGCTGTGGATGGCTATCGAGGGTATCTCACGGCATTGTCAGCAGGTGAGTCGCACCTTGCGGTGATCCAACTGTTTACTCAGGTACGTTTGCTGTGTGCGTTGGCGGAAGGGCCTTTTGGTGTAGCGGGGTTGAACCGTGCCATCGAAAAAGCGCTGGTGGCACATCGCTTAATTGCGCCAGGTGAGGAGCTTTTCTATTCGGGAAGACCAATCATGGTAACGCAAAATGATCACGGCTTAGGGCTGTATAACGGTGACATCGGGATTGTGGTTAAACAAGAAGATGGTCTGCGTGTGGTGTTTGAAATGTCAGATGGCAGCTTGAAAGCGTTTTTGCCGAGTCGGCTGCCTGAGCACCAAACCGCGTATGCCATGACAATCCATAAATCCCAAGGATCGGAGTTTTTACATACCATTTTGGTGTTGCCGCCGACACCAACCCCTGTGATGACGCGTGAGCTGGTATACACAGGTGTGACACGAGCGAAAGACAGATTGGACATCTATGCCACCCGCGCCAGTTTGGAGCGGGCGGTAAGACGTAAAACACAACGATTTAGCGGGCTGGCAAACGCGCTGCTTGACCATTAAGGTCGAGTGTCAGCACCTTTGAACGGCGTTGCAGGTTGTAAAGCTGCTGTTTTGCATCCGGCAATGCCGATACATCCGCTTCTTCAAAGCCATGCTCGCGGAACCAGTGAATGCTTCGTGTCGTCAGGACAAAGATGGTTTTTAACCCTCGCTGAGAAGCGCGTTGCTGAATGTGGTGGAGTAAACGTGTACCACGTTCACTGTCACGATATTCAGGGTCGACGGCCACGCAGGCCATTTCTGCACTCAAAGATTCAGGGTAAGGGTAGAGCGCGGCGCACCCAATAATGCGATCGTCCCGTTCGATGACAGTAAACAACGGAATTTCTTGTTCCAACTGTTCCCGAGAACGACGCACTAGGATGCCTTGTTGTTCCAACGGGCGAATTAAATCAAGGATACCGCCAATATCATCAATCGTCGCTTGGCGCACTTTCTCTGCGCTTTCTGTGACGATTTGCGTGCCGATCCCTTCAATTGAGAACAGCTCTTGAATCAAGGAGCCATCAACTTTGTAGCTGAGCAAGTGACTTCGAGTTACGCCTGAACGACATGCAGCCACAGCACCACGCAGAAAACGTACAGTGCCAGAATTAATGTCACCCGCTTGTTCGCGCTGCTGCAAGATAGATTCTGCTTGGTGAGGGAAAAGCTCAGAGATGACATTTCCGTTCGGGCCAATAACCCCTTGCAACGAACAAAAGCCGATCAGCTTGTCGGCTTTTAATCGAATGGCCAGCTGTGTAGCCAGCTCTTCTGACGTTAAATTGAAGCAATCGCCTGTTACTGAACTGGCAACAGGGCCGAGTAACACAATCGCGTGTTGATCTAATTGGCGATGAATACCGTCAATGTCGATACGACGTACTCTTCCACTGTGGCAGTAATCCACACCTTCATCGACGCCAAGGGGCTGCGCAATCACAAAGTTACCGCTTACCACGTTGATTTGCGCACCCGCCATGGGCGTGTTGTTCAAACTCATGGACAGGCGCGCTGTGATATCAAGCTGAAGTTGCCCTGCCGCTTGCTTGACGGCCTCGAGTGCAGCTGAGTCAGTGACACGAATACCGTTGTGGTATGGCGTTTCCATACCCATGCGTTCGAGCTGGTGGCTAATCTGAGGGCGAGCGCCATACACCAGCACCAATCGAATCCCCAAACTATTAAGAAGGGCAATGTCATTGACGATGTTGGCGAAGTTTTCATCCGCGATAGCTTCGCCGCCTAGCATGATCACAATGGTTTTGTTGTGATGCGCATTCACATAAGGGGCTGATTGCCTAAATCCTTTTACAAGTGCTGTACTGCGAAGTTTCAACACCTTACTCCATTTTTATGACTGTTTATGTCCTCATATTGACTAACTATTCCCTGTTTGGCAATAGGCGTGATTCGGGTTCAAACTCTGGATATATGACTTTGAAGGCAATACCAGACTTTTTATAATAGTATTGTTAATAACGCATTTTCTTCTTTTTGAGAGTTGAGCCGTGGGCATCGTTGGACAATCTATCGCGCTATTTGTTGCCCTCGTCGTAAGCGCAATCATTTTTCTTACTTCAAACGGCGTGCATATTTTTACCGAAGTGGACGAATCCGCAATCTATGGAGAGTGGGTGGAACAGGGGGTTGCCCCTTATGCTGCAGATCGTTTCGAAGTGCGAAAAGATGGTATTTATATGAAGGGAGCCCGCACCACGAGTTATTTCGAGTTTACGGGCAGCAAGCTGATTTATACCGTGGGTAACAATACTTACCTTTACACGGTTGAGAACGAAAAAACACTACAAAGAGAAAAGCCATATCATTACAGTACGCCCTTCGAAAAAGTGCGCTGATACTGAAAAAGAGGTTAGTAGTGTGTCGGTAACGAACGGAGAAGCTCAGTCATCGGTGCTATCCCTAGCGCAACACGTCTAATTTTATCTGCAGTGTCTTCATTTCCCCCTAAGCAACGACGAATGCTGTGGTTGATCATTTCATCGGTACTGCCATCGCTGGCCAGTGTTCGTATCCATTGGTATTCAACAGCATCTGGGTCTAATAAGGTTTTCCTACCCACTTTCAAATCCATTTGAAACTCCCTTCTTGTTTTACTTTTGTTTAGTTTTTAAGACATTTTTATGTCGCTCATTTAAACGGAAGAAGGTTACGTTTTTGTGACAACTTGTTTCAGTGCTGAGTCATTCAGCTTTATGGTCGTGTTTGATCGCATTTTTTATCCTCGATATAAGAGGGTGAAACTCGGTTTCCATTGCAGAAGACTCGGGCATCTGTCACCCTTTTATTTCAGTTTTTACGATCAGGATTTAACGTGAATCGCACTCTTTGTGTTGTCGGCTTTTCTCTACTTCTCGCCGCTTGTGCTCGCCCAACAGACCGTGGGCAACAGTATATCGATGGTAATTTTGACGATGTGCTTAACCCTGTTGCTTCGGTAGCCTCAGATAAACCCAAGGATTATTCGCTTTTCCCCGCGCAGTTGGAAAAAGTAGAAACTTTGTCGCCTTCTTTGTCTAAACCGAATCAGCCTCTTTACGAGAGTGTTAAGGCGTGGCTGGCGGAGAGCGGTGAGCCGACGGCATTGACCGATTACGGCATTCAACTGGAGCAAATGGGTGGCGGTGATGGGAATGGCAATGTGTTGTTCACAGGCTACTTCTCTCCTGTGATTGAAATGCGCCATCAACCCGATGCGCTGTTTCGTTATCCGGTATATGGCAAGCCAACGTGCGGCGAGCGATGTCCGACACGCGAAGAAATCTACAACGGTGCGTTGGATAGTTTAGGGCTCGAGTTGGGTTACAGCGCTTCTTTGATTGATAACTTCATCATGGAAGTGCAAGGCAGCGGCTTCATCCATTTTGGTGACGATGACCAACTTGAGTATTTCGCCTACGGTGGGAAAAATGGCCACCCTTATGTCAGTATTGGCAAAGTACTGATTGAGCGTGACGAAGTGCCTCGCGCGAAGATGTCGTTAAAAGCCATCAAAGATTGGGTTGCGGCGCAACAAGACGAAGCCACCGTGGTTGAACTGCTAAACCAAAACCCGTCTTATGTATTCTTCGCGCCGAGAGCTGCTGCACCAGTGACGGGAACAGCCGGCATACCGCTGCTGTCAGGTGCATCTGTGGCAGCAGATCGTGCTTACTTACCCATGGGTACTGTTTTGCTGGCAGAGATTCCCCAGCTTGATGAACAAGGTAACTGGAATGGGCAGCATATCCTCAAGTTGCTGATGGCATTAGACACGGGTGGGGCTGTGAAGAAGAACCATCTCGATTTGTACCATGGCATGGGCGAAAAGGCTGGGATCAAGGCGGGTCATCACAAACACTTTGGTCGTGTGTGGAAGCTAACGAAGCCTGCTGAAGTTGCAGAACCTGAAACGTCAGGCGTAGTGACCAAATAGGCACGGCTGTAAACCAAACAGCGACGCCGCCGTGAGCGATGTTTCAATAGACAAGAAAAAGGCGGGGTTTCGACCCCGCCTTTTTGCGTTTAGCGTTTAAAGCTAGAAAATCAATTACTTGATTAGGCCAGCTTCTTTGTAGTACTTAGCTGCGCCTGGGTGAAGTGGAGCAGACAGGCCGTCAGCAACCATTTCTTCTTTCTTCAGGTTTGCGAAAGCTGGGTGTAGGCGACGGAAATCGTCGAAGTTTTCGAACACAGCTTTAACCACGTTGTAGATCACTTCGTCTGGTACTTCCGTTGAAGAGACGAACGTTGCGCCCACACCGAAGGTGTTTACATCGCCGTCGTTACCACGGTACATGCCACCAGGGATAGTTGCTGAACGGTAGTAATCGTTGTCAGCAACCAGTTTTTGAGCTGCTGCATTGTTTACTTCTACAACGACGCTGTCACACGCAGTGGTCGCTTCTTGAATCGCACCACTTGGGTGACCAACGGTGTATACCATTGCGTCGATTTTGTTATCACACAGTGCTTTAGACTGTTCTGCTGCTTTAAGCTCAGACACTTGCTTAAAGTCATCCATTGTCCAGCCCATGCCGTCCATCAGTACTTCAATCGTACCGCGCTGGCCTGAACCTGGGTTACCAATGTTTACACGCTTGCCTTTTAGATCATCAAACGTTTTGATGCCCGCGTCTGCACGTGCAACAACGGTGAACGGTTCTGGGTGAACAGAGAATACAGCGCGAAGGTTTTTGTATGGGCCTTGTTCAGTGAACTTGCTGCTACCGTTGTATGCATGGAATTGCCAGTCAGACTGAGCAATACCCATGTCTAGCTCGCCTGCACGAATGGTGTTGATGTTGTAGATAGAGCCGCCCGTACTTTCTACAGAACAACGGATACCGTGGTCTTTCTTAGATTTGTTAACCAGACGGCAGATTGCACCACCCGTTGGGTAGTACACACCAGTGACACCGCCAGTACCGATAGTGACAAACTGGTTAGCTTGTGCTGGCACGGCAGTACCTAAAGCAGCTGCAAAGCTCATTGCGACGATCGTAGGTTTTAACGCTTTCATGCTTTATGTTCCTTGTCGATGATGTGATTGCTTTCGCGGTGCGAGTCCGCTATTTGTAAATAAAATGTGAATCCAAGTTGCAACAGGATTATCTAATAGTTGTTTTTCCGATCGCAAGAGATAGGCTTCACGCTTCAAAGCTACGAGAGATATTTTTTCTTAAATCTTCCGCAGTATTGATATTTAAACCCATCTTTTGAGACAAGTTTGTGATTTGATGAACGAGCTCTGCGTTATTTTCCGCATGCTGTCCCTTTAAATTTATTAGGTTATTTTCAAATCCTACTCGGACATCACCACCTAGCGACATCGCTGCGCTTAGACATTGATGTTCATATTGCCCAAAAGCACATGTTGCCCAAGAAATTCCCTCATTCGTTAACCGTTTAATATCGAATTCGAGTAAATCTGTTGGGGTCGACAACATGTCTTTTTTGTATTTCCCCAGTACCAATAGTAGGTGATGACCGTTATAAGGCAATGTCTTGTCATTAACCATCTGAAAATAAAGCGACAAATCTGCTGCATCATACAAAATGTATTGTACATAGATGCGACGCTCAGACAGTTCGTAGAAAAAACGGCTCGCGGCTTTTTCGTAACTGGCGTTGGGGCGAAGTTCTCGCAAAGCGAGGGATACGGCTTCAGGCTCGGTACCTTGAACAAGCGCAATTTGTTCTTCGGGTTGATACATACCAACGGCTTCGGTCGTTAATTGAATCACCAAGTCATTATCGAAGCGAGCACGCATCTCCGTCAGCCACTCTCGGTTAAGCCCAACATCCAATGTGTGCTTTCCTTGAGCGTTTCTTACGTGCATATGCGCCATGGCGGCGCCTGCGTTGGCGACGTCCCGCAAACAGGCACTCATGTCATCCAGCGTCATGGGTAATTGAGCGTGGTCTTCCTTGGTTCGTCGCGCCCCATTGGGCGCGACGATGATGTTTCTTCCTTTTTGCACGGTCAATCCTTAAGCAAATACGTTGTCCATGGTGCGAGAAAGTCGGCGAACCAGTTCATCCATTTCGTTTTCAGAAATGATGAAAGGTGGAGCAAGCAAGATATGATGTCCTTGTTGACCATCAATCGTGCCACCCATTGGGTAGCACATTAGCCCTTGTGACATCGCTGTTTTCTTAATTTCAGTGTGCAACGGGCGTGATGACGCGAACGGGGTTTTCGTGGCTTTGTCTTGCACCATTTCAATTCCAATGAAGAGTCCGCGTCCGCGAATATCACCGACATAGTCATGCGTGTTGAATGTCTCGTTTAAACGTTTGACGAGGTATTGGCCTTTTTCTGTCACTTCGCTCAATGGCCCTGCATCAATAGCATTCAACGTGGCACAAGCTGCCGCGCACGCCAAGGGGTGAGCCATAAAAGTGTGACCGTGCTGAAAGTAGCCCGTACCACCAGAGATCGCGTTGTAGATTTTCTCATGCACCATGACTGCGCCAATAGGCTGATAGCCGGCGGCTAAGCCTTTGGCGAGTGTGACAAGATCAGGCACGATGTCTTCTTGCTCATAAGCAAAATAGGTGCCTGTTCTTCCTGCACCACACATCACCTCATCAAGAATAAGGAGCACCCCATATTTGTCGCAGATTTCGCGGATGCGTTTGAAATAACCTTTCTCGGCAACCAGCGCACCAGCGGTCGCACCCACGACGGGTTCAGCAACAAAGGCAATGACGGTTTCCGGCCCAACGTTCAGTAGGCGCTCTTCAAGTTCATTCGCCACGCGCTGACCGTAATCAAAGTCCGTCTCATCAGCACGTTTATCTCGGTAGGCATAACAAGGGGCAATGAGCTCCCCATTTTGAAGCAAAGGGGCGAACGGTTCTTTGCGCCACATGTTTCCACCGACGCCTAATGCGCCCAGCGTATTGCCGTGGTAGCTCTGTCGTCTGGCGATAAAGCGGGTACGTGACGTTTCGCCTTTTTCTAGGAAATACTGGCGTGCCATTTTTAGCGCAGATTCCACCGCTTCCGAGCCGCCGCTAACGAGGTAAACATGATTCAGAGGGCCTGGCGCTCTGTCGCAAAGGCGCTCTGCCAACTCTTCGGCAGCGGGGGAGGTGAAAAATCCAGTATGAGCATACGGAATAGTATTCAGCTGTGTCTGAATGGCGCTTAACACACCTTGGTGGCTATGGCCTAAACAAGAAACGGCTGCACCACCGCAACCGTCTAAGTATTGACGCCCTTCAGTGTCGAGAAGAAAAACGCCTTCACCGCCTGTCACTGTTGGAAGTTTAGAATGACAATGTCTTTGTAAAATGTGGGTCATGATTTCCCTACGCCGCCCTAAAAATTGAAGTAATCAACAGTTAGTATTAGCGGGTTGGAAAATGAACAGCAAACGATATAAATTCGGAGGGTATGCCAAAAATTCATAGTGTAGTGAGGCTGTAAAGAATGGCGATGCCTATCCCCCCAATGAAAACATTGCGCACCTTTACGATCGTGGCGCAAACGCTCAGTTTTTCGAAGGCGGCAAAGATTCTGAATTTGACCCAAAGTGCTATCAGCAAACAAATTCTCCATTTGGAGGAATTGATGGGGTGCTCATTGTTCGAAAGAAATGGTGGGAAAGTCGAATTGACGGACGCAGGTCGACGTTATTTGCCATCGGTGGTGGAGGCGCTCGAAAACTTACAGCACGCCACATCCACGGTAATGCAAACCTCTGAGACACAAAGTCGAATAGACATTTCCGTGCCGCCATCGTTAGCAAGTATGTGGCTTATTCCTAAATTGAATAGGTTTAAGCAATTGCACCCGAATATCGATCTCGCGATCCGTGCCAGTGTGACGTCAGATACGCAAAACCACTATCAAGGTGACATCGCGATTCATTGCCTGCCGCTTTCCACCCACGAAGAAGATGCGGAGCTGCTTATTCGTGAGCGCTTGATGCTGGTGGCAAGCCCTGAGCAATTTTCACAGCCTGTGCGTGATATCTCCGAGTTGGTCTCTTTGACGTCGATAAGTCACATTACTCGGCCTCAAATCTGGAATCAGTTTTGGCATGAGCAAGGTGTGTCGCCGGATAGCCCAACCTATGGTGGTGGCTTTGAACATTTCTACATGGCGTTCGAAGCACTTCGACGTCGTCAGGGCAT
Organism: Enterovibrio baiacu; assembly: GCF_004120195.1. Lineage (GTDB taxonomy): Bacteria > Pseudomonadota > Gammaproteobacteria > Enterobacterales > Vibrionaceae > Enterovibrio > Enterovibrio baiacui. The sequence continues at coordinate 24,092 of NZ_SCHN01000022.1, forward strand.
TGCCCTTATCCCACAATTTATGATTCAGGAATCCATCACGCAAGGTGTGGTCATAAACCCTTTGTCATTGCGCTTTGATAGTGCGTATGGGTATTTCTTGTTTTGTCATGGCCATAAGCGACGGTTGGCAGCGGTAAAGCAAGTGATCGATTGGCTGAAATGTGAAATCATCAAGCCCTAACAGCGTCGAGAGTGCACTTTATGAGCATGGACATTTTCACGGCAAACGCGTATAAACCGCAGTCCATCAATGCAAACTGAAACAGAGCCATTAACTATGTCTACATCACCTTCACCAGCATCAGAAAGCTACCAACAACGCTTTGGCGGAACACGCCGTTTGTACGGTATGTCTGAGCTGGAGATCCTTCGTCAATCACATGTATGTGTTATCGGCATTGGCGGTGTAGGGTCATGGGCGGCGGAAGCATTAGCGCGAAGCGGTGTGGGTACGTTGACCTTGATTGATATGGACGACATCTGTGTCACCAACATCAATCGTCAGATTCATGCCATGTCGGGCACCATTGGTCAGAGCAAAATTGAAGTGATGGCCGATCGTGTTCGAGCCATTAACCCGGACTGCCAAATCAATTTGATTGATGATTTTATCTCAGAAGACAATATTCCTGAGTACATCACGAAAGAGTTTGATTACGTGTTGGATGCCATTGATAGCATCAAACCGAAAACGGCGTTACTTGCTTACTGTAAGCGCAATAAGATCAAAATCATCACAGTGGGCGGTGCGGGTGGTCAAATCGACCCTACGCAAATTCAAGTCGCTGATCTCACGAAAACCATTCAAGACCCTTTGGCGGCGAAATTGCGTAATAACCTGCGTCGTTTCCATGACTTCACCAAAACTCAAGGGCGTAAGTTTGGTATTGATTGTGTGTTCTCAACGGAGCAATTGAAGTACCCGCAACCTGATGGCAGCGTGTGCGAAACCAAAGCGAGTGCAGAAGGGCCTAAACGCATGGATTGTGCCAGCGGGTTTGGCGCAGCGACCATGGTGACAGCGACGTTTGGTTTTGTCGCAGTATCACGCATTATTGCCAAATTGACGGCGAAAAAATAAAAAGCAAAACGCTGTAAAAGCTGAACATAAAAAAGGCCGCTTCACGATGAAGCGGCCTTTTGCGTTTTGCGTTAAAGCACACCTAATTCAACATTATGCGTCAGCTTTCGCTGGTGCTTTTTTTGGTGCAGGCTTTTCTGTTTTTGGTTCGATAGGCAGTACCTGTTTCACGTAGTTGCCAGGCGCAACGGCGAGTACAGGGAAGTTCTCTGAGCCTTGTGCATATGGTTCGATTTTCTCTTTCGGGCTATATGCTTCAAGCCATTTGTCCCAGTGAAGCCACCATGACCCTGTGTTGTGATCTGCGGATTCAAACCATTCGTCTGCTGATTCACTCAACTCAGAGTTCACCCAGTAACCGTACTTGTTACGGCTTGGGTGGTTAACGATACCGGCGATGTGTCCTGATTCACCCAACACAAAGGTTTTGTTACCACCCACATTTAGCGCGCCACGGTATGTGCCTTGCCAAAGTGCGATATGGTCTTCTTTGGTTGAAATAAAGTAGGTTGGGATTTTGATTTTGTTCAAATCAATCCATACACCACCAATCTTCACGCCTTTATCTTTCACTAGGTTGTTGTTCAGGTAAAGCTCACGCAACATGAAGTTATGGGTTGCACCCGCAACGTTAGTACTGTCACTGTTCCAGTAAAGGAGGTCGAAATCGACAGGGCTGTTCCCCTTGAGGTAGTTGTCGACATAGTAGTTCCAGTACAAGCTGTTTTCACGAAGCAAGCTGAACGTTACGCTCAGTGAGCGGCCATCCATATAACCTTTTGCGGTGTTTTGCGCTTCAATGGCACTGACAACGCTGTCGTTAATGTATGCACCCACTTCGCCTGGCTGAGCAAAATCGAGAATCGTTGTGAAGAACGATGCTGATTTGATACGCGCTTTCATGCGTTTTGCTGCATAGTAAGCAATGGTGCTTGCTAAGACAGTACCACCGATGCAGTAACCTGCAGCATTGATTTGCGATTGACCGGTAATGTCTTCAATCGCAGAAACTGCTTTAACAACGCCCTCGGTGACGTAATCACCAAACTCAACGTTTCGTTGTTGCTCACCAGGGTTGCGCCACGACATCATGAATACGGTGTGGCCTTGCTCGACCAGCCAGCGCATCATCGAGTTCTTCTCGCGAAGATCAAGAATGTAGTATTTGTTGACGAAAGGTGGCACGACCAATAGTGGTGTTGCATTAACCTTTTCTGTCATTGGGCGGTATTGGATCAGTTCAAACAACTCATTTTGATACACCACATCACCAGGGGTGTTCGCAATGTCTTCACCAATGCGGAAAGCATTGTTGTTTGTCATTCTGACCTTCAGGATATCTGAGCTAGATTCAAGGTCTTCTTGAAGTTGCTCTAATCCTTTCACCAAGTTCTCACCATTTTGCTCAAGCGTTAAGCGAAACAACTCAGGGTTTGTCCCAATGAAGTTGCTAGGAGACATCGCATTGATGGCTTGGCGTGAGAAGAAAGTGAGGCGTTCTTTCGCTTTTTCATCTAAGCCTTCGACGGCATTGATGGTGTCAAGGAAAGTACGTCCAAATAGTAGGTAAGATTGCTTGATGAAGCTGTAAAACGCTTCGTCTTGCCAACTCTTATCTTGGAATCGTTTGTCGTCTTTTTCTGGGCTAACAATGTCTTCGCGGTTTGAAGCGAGCGCCACGTTTTGCCAGATTTCGAGTTGCTTTTCCCACCACTGCATCTGAACTTGCAACATTGCAGCAGGTTGATTTGCGGCATTTTCAAGAAGTTGAGTCGTATCGTTGAGACTCATTTCTTGCATTGCTTTGTTCAGGGGGGTGTTTACGGCTGCCTTGCCTTGCTCAAGATCCTTAAACCATTGCTGGTTACTCTCTTGGAGTTTTTCAAGGTAGTCCGAGAAGAAGCTCTGAAACATGTGTAAACCCTCTTGATCGGATACAACACCGCCCTCTAAGGAAGAGGGCGGTGACCTTGATTAAGCTGGAGTTGCCGCTTTAAGGTTTTCTGAAGTCAGTTGATCCAAATCTTCTTTGAATTCTTTCGCAACTGATTGAAGCTTCGCGCTGTCATCCATCATTTGTTGAGAAAGCTTAGTCATTGCAGCAAGCTGTTGGCTGCTGAATGACGTCAAAGAAGTCACGTCAGTTACGCTGCTTGCCGCTTTAACTTGTGCTAGACCCATTTCGCTGTAAGTGCGAACTGCGTTTAGTTGAAGTTCAGTCAACGTTTCAACGTTTTTAGCAACAAGCTTGTTGAATTTAACGTAAGGGGCAAGCGTTTTTTCAGTTTGCTCTGAGAATGCTTTAAACATATCTGTGTACATGGTGTATCTCCTAAGTGTATGAATTAGTTCCAAAGGGGTTTTACGTTCGTTAGTTGCTAGCACGTTTTACGACAACAGCCGTACCCATGCCGCCACCGATACATAGTGAAGCCACACCATAAGTGCCTTCACGCTTTTCCAACTCGTGGATCAGGGAAACCAAAACGCGGTTACCTGATGCACCTAGAGGGTGGCCCAACGCAATTGCGCCACCGTTCACATTCGCCTTTTCTAAGATGGCTTCAGGGCTGACGCTATGTGTGTCAGCAAGCTGGTGAACAACACCAAGCGCCTGTGCCGCAAAGGCTTCATTGAGCTCAAACAGATCCACGTCGGAAATCGAAAGCTCTGCTTTTTTCAGCGCTTCGGTTACTGCACCCACAGGGCCTAAGCCCATAATTTTTGGATCTAACCCAACTTGTGCGTAGCTGGTGATTTCAGCTAACGGCTTCAAGCCAAGGCGTTGCACTGCTGCTTCAGACGCAACGATGATTGCGCTTGCACCATCGTTCAAACCAGAAGCATTACCTGCTGTCACGGTACCTTCACGGTCAAATGCCGGACGTAGTTTGCTCAGGCCTTCTTGTGTGGTGTCCGCTTTCGGGTATTCATCGGTGTCGAATGAAACGGTTTGGCGACGTTGCTTCACTTCCACTGGGACGATTTCATCTTTGAATCGACCAGCTTCAACGGCTGCAACGGCTTTTTGTTGGCTTTGAGCTGCATAGGTGTCTTGCTGCTCGCGGCTTAGGCCAACGAGTTCAGCGACATTTTCTGCAGTAACGCCCATGTGATATTGGTTGTAGACATCAGTGAGACCATCTGTGATCAGAAGGTCTTTCATGCTGATATCCCCCATTTTTTGGCCGCCACGCAGTGAACCTGACGCGGCGAATGGGATTTGAGACATGTTTTCTACACCGGCTGCGACGACAACGTCAGCATCACCACAGCGGATGTGTGTAACTGCATCCATGACAGCTTTCATGCCGCTTCCGCAAACCATGTTGATTGCGTAAGCTGGAACGGTTTGTGGCAAGCCTGCAAAAATCGCAGCCTGACGACCGATCCCCATGCCTTGTCCTGCACTAACGACGTTACCAAGGATAACTTCGTTAACCGCTTCTGGAGCAACATTACCGGCTTCAAGTGCGCCTTTGATGGCAACAGCAGCAAGTTGACCTGCTGGTGTGTCTTTTAGTGAGCCTGTGAATGCGCCAATTGCAGTACGTTTAGCTGCAACGATATACACTTTTTCCATGTGAACTTCTTCCCTACTTAATTCATGTATAGGCCGCCGTTGACCGACAGCGTTTCCCCAGTGATATAAGCACCTGCATCACTTGCAAGATACGCGACTGCTTCTGCGATTTCCTCAGGACGCGCAAGGCGCTTCATTGGAATCTCATTTTTGATAGATTCAAGCACTTCTTCGCGCATCGCTTCTACCATTGGCGTACCTGTGTAACCAGGGGCAACCACATTTGCTGTCACGCCTGAGCGAGCACCTTCAAAAGCCAGTGCTTTAGTGAAACCAATCATGCCCGCTTTCGCTGCTGCATAGTTGGTTTGACCAAATTGACCTTTCAAGCCATTGACTGAAGAAATGTTGATCACTCGGCAGTTGCCTTTTTCACACATGGCGGCAAACAGAGGTTGGGTAACATTGAATAAGCTATTGAGGTTGGTATCGATAACGGCATGCCAGTTATCAGCCACCATTTTCTTGAATTGACCATCACGGGTAATACCGGCGTTGTTAACTAAAACGTCGATAGTGCCTTCTTCGGCAAGAAGTTGAGGTAGACGTTCTGCACACTCTTGTGTGTTGGTTACGTCTAATTCGAAAAGGCGTACTTGATCAGCGTTGAATCCTTTCTCCTCGAACCATTCCTCGGCACAACTTAGGTTCCCGGTGAAATACGTTGCAATCACGCGATAGCCTTGGCTGACCAGCTTTTCTGTGATCGCCGAGCCGATACCACCTTTCGATCCGGTGATGAGCGCGAGTTTTTTCATTGATGACTCCATTCTTTTAACAACAAGCAATTAAAATTGACCCCTGTAACTGCATTTGGTTATCCAAAAATACAGGCACCGATAATTATTTAGTTTTTAGCGCGATAAGGGTTAAGGCTTAGAAACTTGATTAGCCTTCAAATAAATTAAATTATTATTGTGATGGTTTTATGACCACCGCAATCAAAGATATACAATCTGGTGAATAAGGCAAAAAGATAGAGGCGAGAATTGTGGAAACAAGATCTGGCTCGACAAAAAATAACCCAAAGTTAACAGGGTGTTAAAGTAAGGTTTAATTGGTGTTTTTACGGGGTTTGTTTTGTGTTTTCCGTATTTGCTTTTTATGGAAACATGTCTTTTTACGCTGTTTAAGGAAGAAACGAGCCTGCATAAAAATAAAGCAATACTATTTAAGGATTAGGCAGTCATTACTGCAAAAAAAAGAGTGAAATAATTGACTGGCGTCGCATCATAAAAATGAGGGTTGTACGGTAAAATGGTGTCTATATGCGGTGAAATGCGTGTCAAATCACCGCAACAGTCGCAAGATTATATTTTCTTTATTTGGTCGATGATCGCGCGAATCCCATTGCTGCGAGATTGGCTTAAATGGTTAAGCAGATCCATGGCATCAAAGTAAGCATCAAAGTCTAGCTTTCGAAGATCTTCGTGTGTTTTTCCTTCAATTTTCGCCATGATTAACGCAAGTAGCCCTTTCACAATGCGGGCGTCTGAGTCTGCTGAAAAATGATAAATCCCATCAATTTCTTGCCAGACTAACCAAACGTCACTTTCACAACCTGGTATGTCGACACTTTGATTTTTAACTGACTGTTCTAGCGCGGGAAGCTTTTTACCTAGCTGAATAACGAGCCGATATTTATCTTCCCAGCTTCGGCACTTTGCCATATCACTGAGGATGGAGGTGTCGGTGATGTCAGTACCGAATGGATGTGTGGGAAAGTTATTCATGTGTGCTCAATAATGGTTAAAGAATGTCACAGGCTTTTTGTATTGCCGCGATGCAGCGTTCAATGTCTTCTTGGGTATTATACAAAGCGATGGATACGCGCACACAGCCTTTGATACGTAATGCATCCATAAGGGGATGAGCGCAATGATGCCCAGAGCGCACCGCGATGCCCTGCTGATCCAGTAAGGTTGCAATATCAGAATGATGAACGCCCTCAAGCGTAAACGCGACCACGCTTGCTCCAGCTTGTAAACCGACAAGAGAAAGATCATCAATGTCCTTGATGCCTTCAACCAATTGTTTCTGTAAGGCTGCAATATGTGCTTCAGCGGCTTTTTTATCGAGCGTGTTGAGCCAATCAATGGCTGTTGCTAATGCTAGCGCCCCTGCGACATTGGGTGTGCCTGCTTCAAACTTGGCAGGAGACTCTGCAAAATGCGTCCTTTCAAACGTCACTTTTTCGACCATTTTCCCGCCGCCATGCCAAGGTGGCATGGATGCTAACAATTCTGCTTTTCCATAAAGTGCGCCGATTCCCGCAGGCGCAAATAGCTTGTGGCCGGAGAACACATAGAAATCAGCATCAAGTGCTGTGACGTTGACGTCCTCGTGCACCACGGCTTGTGCGCCATCGGCCACCACAATTGCGCCATTTTCATGGGCTTTTTGGATAATGGTTTCGATAGGATTACGCGTGCCTGTCACGTTGCTTATGTGGCCGATGGCGACAATACGTGTTTTTTCATTAAGCAGTGAATCAAAGGCGCTCATGTCGAGTGTGCAAGTCTCTGTGTTAATTGGGGACTTCACGACTTTGGCGCCTGTTTGTTCGGCGACCAATTGCCATGGAACAATGTTCGCATGGTGTTCCATCTCACTCACTAGGATTTCGTCGCCCGGTTTTAACGTTTGTCGCCCGTAACTTTGCGCGATGAGGTTTAACGCTTCAGTCGCGCCACGCGTCCAAACAATGCATTCTTCGCTTGCACCTATAAACGTCGCGACGGTTTTTCTGGCCGCTTCGAAGCGATTGGTGGCATTTGCCGTTAGTGAGTGGCTGCCTCTATGCACATTTGCTGTCGCTCCTGAGTAGTAATCACTGATGCAGTCGATGACTGGCAACGGCTTTTGTGCCGTGGCTGCGCTGTCGAGATACACCAATGGCTGTCCATTGATGGAATGATTCAACGACGGAAAGACGCTTCGAATGCTATCGAGATGAAAGGTACGGCTGCTCATAGTTGGGTTAGTCGCTCGACATGGGCTATTGATGAAGCGAATGATCGCTTTTCTCTGAGGTTAACTCAAGTGTTGGCGCATCGCGTTAGGAAAACACGGTCTAAACGGCGGGTTTGAGGAAGGTAGATGGGAAAAAAAAGCAAAAAAAAGCACCGAGCCATAAGCTCAGTGCGCGATAAATCTTTGTGTAGATAGTATGAAATATACGCAGCGTATATAAAAATGTAGCTAATGCTACCGAGGCTCGGTAAAGCCGAAAAAATGCAAACACAACATCGCAACCAAGAAAAACCGTGCGTAGGGTACGCTTGTTCATTGGTGCCCGCGAACTATAGGTTTTCTCTGGTGACAGAACAATGGACATTTTATAATGTCCTATATTAGAAAATCTTATGAATAGGAAGCAGGATGGCTCGTCGATTACCTCCATTAAATGCGTTGCGTGTGTTTGAAGCGGCTGCACGGCATTTAAGTTTCACTCGCGCGGCGGAAGAGTTGTTCGTGACGCAGGCTGCGGTGAGTCATCAAATTAAAGCCCTCGAAGAGTTTCTTGGCTTGAAGCTGTTTCGTCGTCGCAATCGCTCGTTACTTCTAACTGAAGAAGGGCAGAGCTATTTTCTTGATATTAAAGACATATTCACGTCAGTCGCGGATGCGACAGATCGCGTATTAGAGCGTGGCGCGAAGGGGGCTCTCACCATTAGCTTGCCGCCAAGTTTTGCCATTCAGTGGCTTGTCCCTCGTCTGTCAGATTTTAATCAACAGCATCCCGAAGTGGATGTGCGAATCAAAGCGGTTGATCTAGAAGATGGCTCATTGACCGATGACGTTGATGTCGCCATCTACTATGGGCGTGGCAACTGGCCTGGTCTGAGGTGTGATGAACTTTACCCGGAATTTTTATTGCCTGTGTGCAGCCCTTCTATTTTGAGTGCAGATAAGCCACTGACATCGTTTGACGATTTGAAGCACCACACCTTATTACATGACCGTTCTCGTCGAGACTGGACGGCATATGCAAAGCACTATCAGATTAGTAACATTAATCTAAACTATGGTCCTATTTTTAGTCACTCGGCCATGGTGTTGCAGGCTGCAGCGCTTGGACAAGGGATTGCGCTGAGCAATAACGTGTTGGCACAACCCGAACTTGAGTCGGGACGCTTGGTGTGCCCGTTTGACCATTTCTTGATGAGTAAGAATGCATTTTATTTAGTAAGCCAACAAAAGGACGCAGATTCGGGGCGTATTGCAGCGTTTCGGGATTGGGTGTTGGCGAAAGCCGCCGCAGAACAGGAGAGTATTTCTGCATGAATCAGGTTCTAATCGATGGCCCTTCTGAGGCCGAAACAACGTTTATTTTTGCCCACGGCGCGGGGGCGGGTATGGAGCACGAGTTCATGGAAGTGGTTGCAAAGAAAATCGCTGCCCATGGTATTCGCGTGGTTCGCTTCAATTTTCCCTATATGGTGAAACGATCGGAAGATGGGAAAAAACGGCCACCTGATCGTGCGCCAAAATTGCTAGAACACTACCAAGAGATTATCGCGAACTATGGCAGTAAACACACTGTGATTGGCGGAAAGTCGATGGGGGGAAGGATGGCGAGCCATTTGAGCGAAGAGAAGAGTGTTGCGGGCATCGCGTGTTTGGGTTTTCCCTTCCATCCACCGGGTAAGCCTGAAAAAGACAAAGGGGAGCACCTCGCCCACATCGAAAAGCCGACACTGATTTTGCAAGGTGAGCGCGATACATTCGGAAACCGTGCAGAACTGGCGCAATACCCGTTTTCATCGTCTGTTTCTTTGGTGTTTGTGCCAGATGGCGACCATAGCCTAAAACCGCGCAAAGCATCGGGCCACACTGAAGAAGAAAACCGCCAATTTGCCGCTGATAACATTGCCGCTTTTATCGCTGAGGTATGCCAATGAAAAGTAATCGACTGGCGGCACTAGGGTGTGTGTTTGCAGGTGTTGCGGTGGCTATTGGTGCTTTTGCCGCTCATGGGTTAAAGGCGCATCTTTCGGAATATGAATTGTCGATCATCGAGAAAGGCGTCCACTATCAATTCTGGCATGCACTGGCCCTTATTGCCTTAGCCATGTGGCAGAAACAAACTGATAGCAGATGTATTGCGCTGTCTGGCGTGTTTCTTTCTCTCGGGATTGTGTGCTTTAGCGGCAGTCTTTATGGCCTCGCACTGACGGATTGGACATGGTTGTGGCCAATCACGCCACTCGGGGGATTAAGCTTCCTTGTGGGCTGGTCATTGGCGGCGTGGGGGCTATGGCGCAGCGCTTGATTGTGCTGCATCGGTCACGTAAACCTGCAACTTTGGGCAATTTGGGTATAATGGCGCGTTATTTTTACCACGGCATAGTTAAAGGCATCGTGTGAATCAGATTTTATTGTATTGCCGCCAAGGCTTTGAGAAAGAGTGTGCGGGTGAAATTCAGGACAAAGCGACACAGGTAGAAGTGTATGGCTTCCCACGAGTGATCAAAAACTCTGGGTTTGTAGTGTTTGAGTGTTACCAGCAAGGCGATGCAGAAAAGTTGATTCAGAAGCTTCCATTTAGTTCGCTGATCTTTGCGCGTCAAATGATTGCTGTGGTGGGTCAACTGAGCGATTTGGACCCTGGTGACCGTATTTCTCCTATCCTTGCGATGGGTGGTGAATTGCCAAAGTGTGGTGACGTTCGCGTAGAAACGCCAGACACAAACCAAGCGAAAGAACTGCTGAAGTTCTGCCGGAAGTTTACCGTGCCATTGCGTCAGTCTCTGCGTAAACGCGGTGTATTGCTAGCCAAAGAAAACGCGAAAAAGCCAGTGCTGCATGTGTGCTTTACAGAGCCTGGGTGCTGTTTCGTGGGGTACTCTGCGTCTAACAACAACTCGCCACACTACATGGGTATTCATCGCCTTAAATTCCCTTCAGAGGCGCCAAGCCGCTCAACACTGAAGCTGGAAGAAGCGTTCCACGCCTTTATTCCAAAGGAAGAGTGGGATGAACGTTTGGCACCCGGCATGAAAGCGGTGGATCTAGGTGCTTGTCCGGGCGGTTGGACGTACCAATTGGTGAAACGTTCTATGTTTATCCACGCGGTGGATAACGGCCAGATGGCGGAAAGCTTGATGGAAACGGGGCAGGTTAAATACCACGCTGCGGACGGTTTTAAGTTTGAACCACCAAGAAAGAACATCACTTGGTTGGTGTGTGACATGATTGAAAAGCCTTACCGTGTCGCGCCTTTGATGGGCAAGTGGTTAGTAGAGCGTTGGGCTGTAGAAACCATTTTCAACTTGAAGCTGCCAATGAGCCGCCGTTATGAGCAAGTGACGGAAGACATCGGTAATTTGAAAAAACTACTGATAGAAAACGGCGTGAAATTCGATATTCAGGTTAAGCATCTCTTCCACGATCGTGATGAAGTGACCGTGCATATTCGTCGCACAAATTGATTCCGTTCTGTCGAACAAATAGCAAAAGGGCAAGTATGATACTTGCCCTTTTTCGTGCGGGTTTGATAAGAAAAACTATTTTGCGGTAAAGCGAATATCTTGCAGGTTAAACCCGAGCGTGATGTCTGTTTTCAAGGTGGCGACTTGCTTACAACGGATCGCCAGTTCTTGATTGCCGTCGAGTTTCTTTTGCCATTTCGGCTCTATGTCGTCTGCCGCAAACAGATTATCAAGGGTGCCGAATTGGTTGAGCAAGCTGGAGGCTGATTTAGGGCCGATGCCCGGTACGCCCGTGACACCGCTAGAGCTGATGCCGACCAAGCCCCAGTAATCAGTTAACTGTTGGGGCGCAACTGAAAATTCTTTCTCGATAAACGGGCTGTCTAGCCAACGCTGCTGAAAGTAATCACGAATGCGCAGTGTTGGCTGCAGAAGCTGACAGTAACCTTTGTCAGTCGAGACAATCGTGACTTGGCCGTTATGATTGGCGACTTTTAGCGCGAGCGTTGCAATCATGTCGTCAGCTTCATCGCCCGACGACAACAATGAATCAATGCCCATCTCCCAAAACGCATCTTGGATCTTATCTAACCCTTGTTGCAATGCTTCAGGCATCGGTTTACGGCCTTGTTTGTATTCTGGGACGAGCTCGGCACGCCAACCACGATCTTGTTCTGCATGATCGAACACTGCGACCATATGTGTGGGTTCGGATGAACGAATGATCTTGGTTAATGCACGGCAACAGACTTGAGCGGTAGAGGCAATATCATCAGGGTTGGGCTGAGCGGCGTGAACGCGGCGGATAAGGTTCATTGCATCAATGATGACAAGGTGGATAGACATGATGTGTCCGCTAAATGAAAAAATGGCCCGATAGGGCCATTCTAATTGCTTGAGAGATAAATGAAAGGTCAACAACTGCGATTAGTTGCCATTCCCTTGGACAATCTCATAGCAAGGAACATACGCCGTCCCCGGAAGTTTCATGCGTTGTTGTTCAACGAAACCACGCAGTAGCTTGTCCATCTTTTTCATGAGCACCGCATCGCCATTAATCTTGAATGGGCCGTGGCGCTCTATTTCTCGAATGCCTTCTTCTTTCACATTACCGGCAACAATGCCAGAAAACGCTTGGCGTAGCGCCGATGCGAGAAGCTCAGGACGCTGGTCCATGTGCAAATCGAGGTTCGCCATGTTTTCGTGTGTTGGGGCAAAAGGTAGCTGGAATTCAGGTGCGATTTTTAGCGACCAGTTAAACGAGTAAGCATCGCCGGTTGATTGGCGGTGCGCCTTCACTGCAGGCATCGCTTGCTTGATGATACGCGCAGCTTTCGCTGGGTCACCAATGACGATCTCATAGTACTTGGTGGCATGCTCACCAATCACATCACGAATGAAATCATCAATCACGCGGAAGTAATCAGCGCTTTCTTTCGGCCCTGTGAGTACTACAGGCATCGGCTGATCGGCATTGTCTGGGTGCATCAAAATACCCAGCAGATACAGCAACTCTTCTGCCGTCCCTGCGCCGCCTGGGAAGATGATGATCCCATGGCCACAACGGACAAAAGCTTCCAAACGTTTCTCGATGTCCGGCATGATCACCAGCTCATTGACGATAGGGTTGGGTGGCTCTGCCGCAATAATTGATGGCTCGGTCATACCGAGGAAGCGACTGTTAGGCACACGCTGTTTTGCGTGACCAATGGCCGCCCCTTTCATCGGGCCTTCCATCGCGCCAGGCCCACAGCCCGTACAGACATTCAGCTCACGCAGCCCCAGTTCGTTGCCCACTTCTCGCGTGTATTGGTACTCGATGGCATTGATTGAGTGGCCACCCCAACAAACGACCAAATTCGGATCGCGCCCCGGCACCAGGGCTTTCGCATTACGCAGAATGTCGAAAATCAAATTGGTGATGTGGCTGGAATTGGTCAGGTTGAACACTTTGGCGTGCTCTAACTGCATGTTTAAGTGAATGATGTCTCGAAGCACCGAGAACATGTGTTCTTGAATACCACGAATGATTTTGCCATCAACAAACGCATGTTCTGGTGGGTTGATGAGTTCGAGTTTTACACCGCGTTCGCGGCGCATGACACGAATATCAAAGCTTTTGTATTGTTCCAGTAGCTCTTTGGAGCTGTCGGTGTGGCTGCCAGAGTTGAGCACCGCTAACGAACAGTTACGGTACAGACGGTATAAATCGCTTTTCGCGGTGTCCTTGAGTCTATCGACTTCAAGTTGGGAGAGTAGATCCATTGCCCCGACTGGGCTGATATGCGTGATCATAGTCACCTCCTGTGCAGAGAAAACACACTTTGTATTAGAGGGGGACCCTAAGAACTTTATTTCAATGAAGATTACAGGTGGTTAATAAATCAACACTTTCATTGTTATAAAAATCAGTGTGTTAATTAACCATACACACAGACTTTTAGTTTATCCAGTTATCAATAGAAAAAAGCGAGAATAGGAAGTGGGCTTGAGGGGAAGTGATGAGCGCCGTGATGAGTGGCGCGATCATGCCCAAATCAGCTTGTTGCGGCCGTTATTCTTTGCATTGTAGAGCGCGGCATCTGCGCGTTCCAGCACCGTTACTGTGCTGTCACCGTCTTGGAACATGCTTGCGCCAATGGAGACGGTGACGGTGAGGCGACTGTCCTTAAACTTGAAGGGCAGTTTGGACACCGTTTCTCTCACGCTATTGAGCATGTCTTCACGTTCGTCGGGCTTTGCATCGGGCAGCAATACCACGAATTCTTCGCCACCAAATCGCGCAATAAAGTCGGTATCGCGAAGGCATTGGTGAATGGTGCGAGCAACAACCTTGAGTACTTTATCGCCCACCAAATGCCCGTACGTATCATTCACGCTCTTAAAGTGGTCGATATCAATCATGGCCAAGCAAAACGGCGTTTGATATCGCAACCAGCATCGGTATTCGTGCTCTAAGCGATCATCGAGGGCGGCGCGGTTATAGACCTTAGTCAGCGGATCGAGCAGCAATTTCCGCTCTTGGTCACCCAAGCGGCGGCGGTAGTCCATGGTTTGCTGGTAAAGCGCATCAAGTTTTTGGTCGTTGTGTTTGAGCTGTTCAAGCAATTGTTGTTCACGCTCTTCCAGTTCTTTGTTTCTTGCCACGAGTGACGATAGATTTACGGCAACTTGAGAAAGGTGAGGACGAACTTGCTCTAAAGATTCAGCTTCTTGGAGGTGTGTTTCAATGGCATTCACAGAAGACGCGAGCTCTTCGTTAAAGGTGCTGCGCTGTGTGGAAATCGTTTGAGAGCTATCTATTGAGCGGCCATTGTGACGCTGAAGAATCGACAGGTCTTCATTCAGTTGCGACAAAAATGCTTGCGAGGCTTTTCGCTCGTTACGTGTGCCATCCAGAATGAGCTGAACGGATTCTAGTGTTAGCTCAAGCAAGGTTTGCGCATCAGGTGACAGCAAAAGCCGGTTGCGGATGTCGAGCAGGCGATCACCCACTTCGTCATCGAAATCTAGCTCTGTGATCAGGTGTTGAAGTTCACTTGAAAGCTGCGAGATGCGGTCAATGTTCAGGAGCTCTTTGGCGGATAACCCGTTCGATGGCAGCGAGAGTAATTTGAGTGCCCGTTCATAGAGCTGAAGCAGTGCCACAATTTTTTCTGTGCTGCCTTTGCTTTCTGAACCGGAACTTTGCAGTAAGTTTCGAAGGTCACGCTTTAGCTGTGCAGGTAGGCCTGTTAAGCATTTGAGGGTCTCACCGCTTTGCTGAAATTGACACTCTAGGGCATCGTTGGCTTTTTGCTGAGTATGGGTATGTCGGTTGACCATTCGCTCCACCAATGCGAGCTGAGGAATTAATCGACTGACATCATCTTGCCCTTCGAGATCTTGGCGAATCTGAGACAGTCGTTCATGGAGCAATGGGTCGTCTTGGGCCTGTGAAGCAGCAATCAGTCGAGAGATTAACCTTTTCAGGATCGTCGCCTCACGCCGAGATTTAAGGGCTAAATCTCGGAACACCAGCTGAGAATGCTGCAACTTTTCTTTAAGTGTGATGACTTCTTCATCTGATGAGAAGTTGGACATAAAACTCGACGACAGCTCCAAACGACGCACAGTGAAAAGCTCACTGAATACAGGGTGCTATGCCTGACAAAGTTGCAGGCACAGTCTCTAGCTATAACGGTTTATTACTATGATTATCAATAAGCTGGCGTTAGTTTTTGTCAGATTCGTGAAGCGTCTGCCAGTTAATGCCTTCGCTTGCTGAAGTTTTAACCTTAATTAACCCAGAGCTAATGGCATCGAAACAGGCCTGTCGTACATTGGTGTTGGCGAAACAGGCAGCGGGTGTAGATTCAATTGCGCTTAAATGCACCCATTGGCTAGTGTGTTCTGCTTTACTGGCTTGGCGCGCGGCGCTGGTGGCCATCAAGAGGATATCGATGAGCTCTTTGTCATTGATCGACGTAAATGCGCGTGGCAAAAACGGATAATCCGCCATGCCGATGCGAAGGCGATCATCCACGTCATCCAACTTCGCATGAGAGACAAAGTCATCCACCATGGATTGAATTCGGTTTGCCATTTTATCTGGGTCATTGAGTGTGACGGAATCTGGCTCGATGTAGATAAACATGGCATCGGAGAAGTGATAAACACGGGCAGGATCTGAGATCTGAGAGGCGAGGTAATCCCCGAGCTCGCGTTCAAGCTCCAAGCCCTGATGATAACCGTGCTGGAGGTACACCACTTTGAGGAAAGGCACTTCAAACATGGCAAAGCTTAATTTGTCGCTGAGAGGCTCATGGATCATTTCTCCCAAATACCACTGTTCGAAGTTGGCACTGGTTTTTGCCAGTGAGTTCGACAATCTGTCATTGAGCATACGCAGATTTCTAAGCCCGCTCCGTGGATGGGTGTAAAGCGCTTTGCGTAAGTCTTGCAGTTCGCCAAGCCGCTGGTTTGCCGCGCGGTGGCGTAGAATCAGAACCAGTAAGATGACACTTAAACTCCCCAGCAAGAAGAGGTTAATCTTCTTCTGTTCAACCAAGGAACTCACGTTTTCACCTTGTCGGCGTTCAATGTCATCAATTTGCAGTTGGCGTTCGATCACGCGTTGGCGTTCTTTGAACGATTCGGCTTCAAGGATTTGTCGGCGATTTTCACTTCGACGACTGATTTGGTCATAGCGACGCTGAATTTCCAGCGCTTTCTGGTATTCCCCTTTTTGCTCGTAAGCGCGGGAAAGGCGAGAGAGGCATTCAAGCATGAGGTTACGGTCACGCAAGATTTCCGCACCGCCGAACGCTTTTTTCAATGCATCAATGGCCACATCTGGCATTTGGGTAACAACAGCCAGTTCACCTTGAAGAATGTAGGCTTTAGTTAGCGGACGAGTCAGTGCTGCCTGTTCCGCGATTTCAATGGCATTCGCAACATACTCTTCTGCTTGTTTGTATCTGAGCAATTTGAGGTAAGTACTGGCAATAGACACATTGATGTTGGCAATGTTTTTGGTGCGTGCTAGCAGCTGTTCTATGTCGAGGGCATTGAAGTAATGCACCAGTGCGAAGTTATATCGGCCCTGTTGGCTGTAAATATCGGCAAGTAGGGTTTGTGCTTCTGATAAACCTCTGACCAAATCAAAGCTTTCGTAGAATTCCGCAGCTTGGTTGGCGTGTTGCAATGCTTTGTCGAGCACACCTTGTTGTTGGTAAAGCTTAGTCAGAGAAACGTTGGCGCTGGCAATTTGAATCGCGAAGTCATTTTCGCTGGCGAGCCAGTAGGCGCTGAGTAACTCTGACAGGGCGCGTTCGTAGGATTTTTCTTTTAGAAAGTAGTTACCAAGCGCGATTTGGTAACGTGTTTTTTGCTTTAGTTCGGGCAAATCGCCCAACTCATTTTTCACCGCATCAAACTGCATGACCGTCTCAGCACTGTTGCTGATTTCAGACGTGATGATGGCGTTGAGTAGCAAGGCTTCAAATTTCAGGTTCGCAATGGTGTTTACGCGTTTTGGGTCGCGTTTTCCAATTTCGCTGATAACGGTTTCAAGCGCCTTCTTTGCCGCTGGTTTGTCTTCATCGAGGTAATACAATACCGAGGCTTCGGTGAAGAGAAGCTCAAGCTCAGCAAGCTTCAAATTGTTTTTTTCTACCATGCTTCTCGCAGTGGCGAGGGCGTCCCAAGCTGCATCATGATTACCCAGTGCACTTTGTGCCTTACCAATAATCAGGTAGGCATGAACGGTGTTTAATGGTGTGCGAATAGAACGGTCTGTTTCGTTATTGCTGTGCGGGCGATTCGTGGATTTCGCTAAACGTCGCTGCTCGAGATATCGCTCGGTGATTTCTAACGCTTGTTCAGGCGCTGTCACCACCATCTCTTCTGCTTCAGAAAGAATAGGGGTGGAATACATCCTTGCCTGTCCATTAAGGCTGAACAGCATTGAAAAAAAGAGCAGTGCGGTTGGCAATAATCGCATGTTGGTTTCTTGTCGTTAAAAGTGAATCTGACCTGTCTTTCCCGCAATCTCAAGATACGCATTCGCGAACATTGGATTGCGGAGCAAACAGGCCAGTTGTTCAGTTACTGTCGAGCGAGTCGGTTATTTTCGCTTGGCGTTTTACCCATGTTAGTACGGTATGGGTTAATGTCTAAGCCGCCGCGACGGGTGTAGCGGGCGTAAACCGTGAGTAACTCTGGTTGGCAGTATTTCATGATGTCCGTGAAAATACGCTCGACGCATTGCTCGTGAAATTCGTTGTGACGACGGAAAGACACGATATAGCGAAGCAACTTCTCGCGGTTAATACGTTTGCCTTTATAGGCAATGCGCACAGAGCCCCAATCAGGCTGGCTGGTGATAAGGCAGTTAGATTTTAACAGGTTGCTGTTCAAGGTTTCGCTCACCATTGGGCCATCAGCGGCTCCGTCTAGCAGGCGAGCGTCGAACTCGTAGTCATCGATTGTGATGTCTTGCTCATCAATGTTTTCACCGCCAAATGCAACCACTGGTGTGTTGGTGAATTCTTCTAGCGGAAGAATGGTCACATCAACATCTTGGCCAGCACATGCCGACAGATCTTTCGCTAAGGTGTCGACAACTTCTTGCCAGTTTTCAAATTTTGTCTGGTTAAAGCTGTTGAGGTAAAGCTTGAATGACTTGGATTCAATTAAGTTTGGGCTGGTTGCAGGCAGGCGCACTTCGCCGATTGCCACTTGAGGCAAGCCTTTTGCGTTAAGCCAAGACAGTTCGTAAAGTGTCCAAACATCGTAACCGGTAAAAGGCAGCGTCTCTCCCATATCGAGATCGTCGCGGTTAAGGCTTCGTGGAACAGGTTGTAAAAGCTCAGGGGCATAATGCTCCTGATAGTCCGTTTTCTGACCTAGCGTCAGGCCAGCAAGTTCTTTTGCATCTTGATATTTGCTCATACGGTTTTGCCACGGATCGATTAGAATGCGCAAAGTTTACTGAATCTTGAGGAATCTTGCTAATGAATCACTCTGTCACTCACGCGCTTTGGTCATTCAGCGAGCGCTTTGTCTCTGCGTGGAACGATCAACATGGCTCAAAGCCACAAAGCGATGCGTATCTCGGCCTTGAATCGCCGTGCATTGTGCAAGAGACGGATGATGTAGTGATTTGGCAGCCCATTCAGCGTGTTGAGTTCGCCGATTTTAGCAATGTTGAAGCTGGCATTGGGATTTCGCTTCATGAAGACGTGACTTCTTTTTACGCAGGCCTGTACTGCGGCGACATGACGGCACAATTTGAAGGTTTGAGCCTTGAGCTGATTCAGGTGTGGAGTGATGAAGACTTACCGCGCTTGCAAGAAAACATGTTGGGGCATTTGCTCATGCAAAAGCGCTTGAAGCAAAATCCAACCGTGTTTATTGCTGCGACGAATGATGAGTTGGATGTGATTTCCATTTGTAATATCACGGGCGAAGTCATCAAAGAGCGCATTGGCACCAAGATCCGTGATGTGCTTGCGCCAAACGTAGAAACCTTCCTTCAACGCCTCTCTCCAGAGGTGTAATGCCATGTACGTTGTAGAACTGACATTCGAATGTTTTGATGACACGACGGTTTCAGCTATCGACTTGGCTGTAAATGGCCTGATGGACGCGTTGAGATATAACGGCCAGGTGTTGGGGCGCGAGTTCCCCATGGTCATGGGGGAAGGCCAATTTCATGTACGCGCCGTGTGCCCCGAAAAAGACAGTCTGAATCCGAAATTTCATAGCCCACAAGTTGCGTTAAAAATTCGCCAATTGTCGGAAGCATCTTTGCTTTCACCTAAATTGAAGGTACTTGGTCGCGACATCAATTCAGAGGCCAGCGCAGACGATGCGCCGCGCAGTTGGCAGGTGCTTTATACCACATATGTGCATACTTGTTCGCCGCTTCGTTGTGGTGAAACCCTGTTACCCATTCCTTTGCACAGACTTCCTGCAACCTTTAATGGTGATCATAAAGCGGTAGTGAAATGGCAAACGGAATGGCAGGCCTGTGATGAAATTCAAATGGCTGGTTCGTTCAACGCTGAGTATGCTGCTTTGGCTGAAATCCAAGATGTAGAGAGCCGACTGTTCCGAAAAGGGTGGGACATTCGAGGCCGTATTGAGTACCTCACGAAAGTACCGACCTATTACTACCAATATCGCGTTGGGGGTGAAAGTACAGAATCTGAGTTGGAACGAAAATGCCCCAAATGCGGTGGTGATTGGCGACTCGACGCACCGCTTCATGATGTTTTCCACTTCAAATGCGACGATTGCCGTATCGTGTCAAACCTGTCTTGGGACTTCCAGTAACGAGGGGCTGTTTACCTTTGGCGATTTTCTAGCGCCTCAATGCGCTCTGTGAGTGTGCGAACTTGCAGCTCTAATTCCGCAATGCGCTCCTCTGCGCTTTTACTGACTGACACTATTTCAATTTTTGGCACCACGCCATTTTTCTTCCAGCGTTGCAGTGCACTGATGATCAATGGCATGGGAACAGAGCCAGAAAGACGAGATTTTATCAATGCAACGCTAGGCTCTTTGCCATCGGCCACTAAAGATTGAATGGCTTGCTCGAGCATCGCGGTATAGTCCGTTTGCATCTTTGGTTTCCTACGTGAGCGATTTTTTGCTCACGTTACCTTAAGCGATAAACATTGAAAAGGTTGCCTATGATGAAGCCGACAGGGTTCGCTCAGTCAGGACTTTCTGAGCAGGGTATCAAGTGTGTCTATTTGTTCGGTCCAATCCGCATCTTGGAGTTGTGCTTCTTCGAGAAACTGACGTTGACTGACTGACCAAAACTCTGCAGAAGTTAGCGCTTGTCCTTCGGTGAGAGGGTGGTTTGCTATAAAGGAAGAAATAGCCTCTCCGTCAGAAGGTAAACCGAGTTGTTGAAAAAGACTCTCGAGATTATGTGTAAACACTTCCATGGTTATCTCCCCGCAACAATATTTCCAAATAACATCCTTATCTACATTAGTTCAGCATGCGCAGTTGTGGCGGAAAAAGCGTGGTTCGATTCTGCGAGCGACAACAATTCGTTCAAAAGATAAACGAGATGAATGAGCCTCAGAGGAGTGATTGGGATAAATGGCAGGTGGCGTGTGAGATATCTCTTACAAGATCGTGCGCATTTCATGCTTTTGATTGTGGTTATTACACGTGACTCGCAATTAAATCTTTTAAATACATAAGCTTAAAAATATCTCTTCAGAGTTAAATTGAAAGTGTGACTTTGATCGCTAATCAGTGTCTTGTTTAGAATTCGCGTTAGCGTAATCTTCTCGGTGTCGGAAGGATACTGACACACGGAACAGGAACTAACACCACGGACTTGGTCGCTCAGGATGAGCAAGTAATGCAAGGATTGTGTTACTAGCAAGGAAAGCGGAATTAGGGACACGGATGGAACCGTAGCAGCGAATAGGATATTTGCTGGTCAGGAAGACACTTAGGACAACCCAGGATGGGGGCTTAAGGAATCACTTCAGGACGAAGTTAAGGACACCCTCAGGATGAGGACGAGAATCGAGACAGGAAAGCTCGATGGGTCATGGTAAGACCGAAGGACACCTCCAGGACGGAGAGATAAGGAAAACGCTGAAGGATTCAGCCACTGATCAAGGATTGATGCAGGGAGCACTTTCGTAGCAGGACAGCTGCAAGTAAGACCTCTAGGGCGCGACTATATGTCGCGCCCGTTCTTTTTCTGGGGTTGGAAAACTCATTCTTCCCCTCTGTCTGATTAACGCTGCTTACTTTCTTTTTCTCTTTTTCTTTCTTTTGAATCGAAATGCCCATCTTTCGTTTATTTGTCGTTGGCGTTTAATCGGAAAACACTCTATTAATCCCTCGTTCTTGATGGAAAATTGGCTTTTTTAACTGCCCAAAGTTTTTACGCGCTATAAAAAATGGCTCGCGTTGAATGAAATGGCTGATGAGCGTGTGAGATATCTCTTACAAGTGTGTGGGATAATCGGTTTGTTATCTTTAGCTATCTTTGTTTTATGGTCTTTTAAGTGTCATAAAAACAAGGGGTTATGATTTCCTGGTGTTTTATGGTGTGATTGTGTGATGAAAATCACTCTGAGGTGAGTTGTTTCGTCACGAAGTTAGCGTAATCTTCTCGGTGTCGGAAGGATACTGACACACGGAACAGGAACTAACACCACGGACTTGGTCGCTCAGGATGAGCAAGTAACGCACGGATTGTGTTACTAGCAAGGAAAGCGGAATTAGGGACACGGACGGAACCGTAGCAGCGAATAGGATATTTGCTGGTCAGGAAGACACTTAGGACAACCCAGGATGGGGGCTTAAGGAATCACTTCAGGACGAAGTTAAGGACACCCTCAGGATGAGGACGAGAATCGAGACAGGAAAGCTCGATGGGTCATGGTAAGACCGAAGGACACCTCCAGGACGGAGAGAATAAGGAAAACGCTGAAGGATTCAGCCACTGATCAAGGATTGATGCAGGGAGCACTTTCGTAGCAGGACAGCTGCAAGTAAGACCTCAGGGCGCGACTATATGTCGCGCCCGTTCTTTTTCTGGCATTCCCAAACGGTGCAAATCGCCTTGTTTGCAATGCGCTGGTTTACTCTTCAGGCATCGGATAAGCGGGCATAAACACTTCTTGTAGCCTCATGCCTTTCATCACGGCATACCCTTGATAACAATCCAATCCATTCACTGAAAATTCGAAAAAATACCGCGTTTGGATATTCAATGGGCCTTTTGGCCAACCAAACGTGTGGTTTCCTCGTGCAATAGAAACCAGCTGAACCCCCACTTGCTGACAGCGGCGATTAATGTATTGCTTTGCGAGCTCACTTTGACGGCGCTGTTGCCAAAAGAGGCTCGCAACAACGGCGATTGCGATGATCCAAAATAAATCACTCATGACGATTTCACCGATGCTTGCAGCTGCTGAACGGCATCCATCAATGCTTCAGAGGCGTGGCCATTGAGCAGGGATAGCATTTGAGGGCGCAATGTCGGGATCATGACGAGATCCGCCACCATCTGTTGGAAGAAGGTAGGATCTTTTTGATCCGCAACCGCAATCAAGAAGGTGTCGAGCAGTGCGTGATCACTCAAGGCATGCCAGCATCGGCCGGCAATCGCGATCAGCATTTCTCTGTGTTGCAGCGCCGGGTAACTCAGTACCAGCGAGATGGTTTGCTGTAACTGTGTAGACTCAGCCCCCGACAAGGCACGAACATAGGCAGAAAGTAAGAACAGGTCTGCGTCGTTCTGAGCCAGAATAGCCTTGATTTGCTCATCTATCCTGTCGGACAAAGAGGCGGGCAACACACAGTGTTCCAAGCACCCTAGCAGGGCGTAGCGCGGCGTGTCGGGAAGATTGGAAAGCGCCTTGCGAATGCGGGTTACATTATTGTGGCGGTCCATACGGGCGCACAAATCGGCTAACCCTTGCAGTCCGACACCTTGCCAGTCCTCCCAGCCGAGTTCGCCCGAGGTGTAGTGTTGAGCGTGATCGTAATATTGGCTGGCGGGCTGATTAAGTCGCGCGGTTAAAAAGGCATGGAACATCGCCTTCTTGTCATCTTGCGGCGTAAAGGTATATGGGTTTGCCGCGAGCTTTTCTTGCTCTTCTTCGGTGGGGGTTTTGTTGAGCGTAGACCCCATAGCCTGGGCAACGAACTGAATAAAATCGCCCAAGGCTGCTTGTTGGAGCAAGCCTCGTTCGTCCAACGGCATTTTCAAAAACCAAATCCAAGGCGATTGATTGGGTTGCCAAAAGGCGATGCCCATTTGCGCGTGTTGTTGCGCAGGAAAAGAGTAGGCGACACGGTTTTCTTCAATGGCGATAAAATCTTTGTTGCTGATTTCCGTGACGCGACGGCTCAGATCAAAAACCACAAAGTCGCAGTTGGCTTGGCTAAAAATGGCGTTAAGAGAAAGAGTATTTTCCATGATCACTTCTAATTGGTCGTGCCGTCGTTGGCGTAATGCGAAGAATGGCCAGTGTATCAATCCCGCATGTTGAAAGCGGGGGAGAACGGTAACAAGGCTTTTCGCTGAGCGTTATGAATAGTGATATGCTTGCGCCAAGTAAGAAATTCAACCCATACGACCAGATAAGAGACAAAATCTATGAGCCAACACCAAGATGTAAAGGTGCTGCTGGTCAGTCTGCAGCAAGTACTCGAGCAACATGGGCACTGGCAATCAATCCCTCCTTCTGATGAAGCCTTGTCGAGTGTTGAACCTTTTTCTGTTGATACCTTAACGTGTACCGAATGGCTGCAGTGGGTATTCATTTCGAAAATGCGCCAGTTGGTCGATCATGAATTGCCGCTTCCTTCGGCTTTCTCAATTTCGCCGTATGTTGAAGAAGCGCTTAATGGCGCGCATGGACGCGATGCGATTGCCCGCGTAACTCAAGATATTGACGCACTTTTCCAAACCTCCTCTCAGTGATAACGACGTAAGATGCAAATCGAATTAGAAATACTCTATCGCGATGAATGGCTCATCGCTGTAAATAAACCTTCCGGCATGCTGGTGCATCGCTCTTGGCTCGATAAAGGTGAAACGCGCTTTGTTATGCAAACACTTCGTGACCAAATCGGCCAGCATGTTTTCCCTTTGCATCGATTAGACCGCCCTACGTCCGGGGTGCTGCTTTTTGCGTTGTCCTCTGAAATGGCCGCGGAAATGATGCCAAAGTTTGCGGGTCGCGATATTCATAAAACCTATCATGCGATTGTTCGCGGCTGGATTCAGAAAGGGGCGACGCTTGATTACGCATTAAAAGAAGAGCTGGATAAGATTGCAGATAAGAAAGCGACCAAAGAGCCAGAAGCTAAAGAAGCGATCACCGAGTACCGTCCAATTGCTCATGCTGAGTTACCGATCCCAATGGGGCGCTATCAAAGCTGTCGATACACGCTGGTGGAAATGAAACCGCACACGGGGCGTAAACACCAATTACGTCGCCATATGCACCATTTAAGCCATCACATCGTTGGTGATGTGAACCATGGTGACGGTAGGCACAATCGATTGTTTCGCGATGAATTCGACTGCCATCAACTCTTGCTGCATGCATCAAGCACGCAGTTTATTCACCCAGTGACGGGGGAAGATGTACACATTGAAGCGAAGGTTGATTCTGTGTGGCGTCGCGTGCTGGATGGATTAGCGCTGCACGATGAGCTGTAGAAAGACGCGCTTGATGCTGTAAAACAAAAAAACCGCCGATATCAGGCGGTTTTTTCATTCTCGCTATGTGTGATTATAGCTTTTCGAGATCGGCTTCGATCTCGGCGATCTTGCTGGCGACCACTTTTTCTAAGTGGCGGAGATCGTGAAGAATCTTCTTCTTGGTATCCTGTTCGCCTTGCTCTTTTCTCACGATCTTATCGAGCTCATCGACCACCAAAGACAGACTACGGTTGATCTCAGTCACTTCGCGGAAAAGGCCACTGCCACTGTCTACGACGACATTCTTACGTTGGCGTGGGTATTTAAACTTCACACTCTTCGCGAATAGCTCGCCCTTAGACTTATGAAAATAAATTTTCAGTGTGTCGGAGTTTGCTTCTTGGCGCAGGGTGTAACGTTCGATGTTTTCAGGATTTTCGATGCCGATGTTCACAAGATTCTGATACATAACTACCTCTATACGAGCACACTGAATGAATTGTGAAAATAGATTGCTTCACTGTAGCAGTTGCGTGCATCGACCCCCAATAGCCGAAATGATCAAAGACTGAGACTTGTGGTCAAGATCGCCTCACGCCGTTCGTTGGGGATCTTTCCCGTTAAGATGCATCATTTATTGCATCGAACAGCGCTTCTTTCAGTGATGTCTGTTGTTCTTCTGAAAGGCTTTGGCGCTCGTTATCCGTCACGATGAAAAAGTCTTCTGCACGTTCACCAATGGTAGTGATTTTCGCCGCTTGCAATGACACTTTTTCTCTCGCCAATATCGCGCCCACGCGAGCCAGCAACCCTGGTGTATCTAAGGCTACAAGCTCAATAAGTGTTCGTCGACCTGTGCGGGTAGGGATGAAATTGACCTGAGTTTTTACGTTAAACGCCATCAATTTACGTGATGCACGGCGGCAAGGTAGCGTGATGGCACCCTCTTGCATCAGTGCATGGGTCACCCCTTCTTTAATTTTGGTGTGACGGTCTGATGAGATGGCTTCGTTGTTTGCATCCAGCACCATAAAGGTATCCAGTGCGAAGCCATCTTTACTGGTCATGATCTGTGCATCATGCACGCTGAGGTTTTTCTTATCGAGCGAAGCAACAACGCGTGCGAAAAGACTTGGCCTGTCTTGGCTATAAACAAAAAGCTCTGTACCGCCACGGGTGGCATTTTTGCTGACGAGCACGAGTGGTTCATCACTGTCGTGTGCGAGGATATTTTCGCTATGCCAGGCAATTTGCTTGTGTGTATGACGTAAGAAATAATCGGCCTTGAATCGCTGCCACAACAGCTCTATTTCTCTTGGCGGGTGGCCATTCATTCTCAACAGCGCGGAAGCGAGTTGCTGGTTGTGCCTGATGCGCTCTCGGATATCAGGCGGGTTCTCAAGGCCTCGACGCAGCGCTTTCTGCGTGGAGTAATACAATTCAGCCAGTAGGGTGCGCTTCCAACTGTTCCAAAGTTCAGGGTTGGTGGCATTGATATCGGCAACGGTCAGACAAATGAGGTAATCGAGTCGTTCCTCATCACGGACGGATTTCGCGAACTCAGTAATTACATCAGGATCATAGATATCGCGGCGCTGTGCCGTGACGGACATCAGCAAGTGATTTTTAACTAACCAACTGACTAGGTTGGCTTCTGGACGTGAAAATCCGTGCTCAATACAGAAAGTATGTGCTTCTTCTGCCCCTATTTCTGAGTGGTCACCGCCACGGCCTTTTCCTATGTCGTGGAAAATGGCTGCGAGTAACAGCAATTCGGGTTTTGCTAAACGCGGGTAGATATCACAGCAAATCGGGTGTTTTTCGCGATTTTCATCATTGTTGTAGCCGTTGATGTGCTTGAGCAGACGAATGGTATGTTCATCGACGGTGTACGCGTGGAATAGGTCAAACTGCATTTGCCCTACAATTTGGCTCCATTGCGGCAAATACGCGGATAACACGCCGTGCTTGTGCATCAATAAAAACGCTTTATGCAGGGCATTTGGGTGGCGAGTGAGCGCGATAAATTTCTCTTTTGCTTCAGGAATGTCGCAAAGAAATCGGTTTAAACGGCGTCTGGCTGTGCGCAGCTGACGCAGTGTCGGCGCAGAGATGGATTCGATCGACTTGTCATTCGCGATATGCAGAAACATATCAATGATGGTATCGGGACGCGCTTGGAATAGGGCGGGTTTTCTCGCTTCAATTTGACGTCCACGACGCTGGAAGTCATCGCTAAGCACTTCAATTTTCTTATGATCTGGCTCGTCCTCAATGGCTTGTGCAAACAAGCGGATCAACATTTTGTTCAGTTCCGACACGCGGCCTAATGTGCGATAGAAATCCTTCATCATCAGTTCAATGCCACGGTTGCCTTCCCCTTTGTATTCGAGGGTCTCGGCCACGGATGGTTGGTGAGAGAAGGTGAGGCGGTTGTCGTAGCGTCGCAATTCGAGGTGAAGGGCGAAACGAATGCGCCACAGCATGGTTTGGCATTCATCCAGTTCACGGAATTCGGCGTCTGTCAGGAAACCGTATTTGCTCATTTCACGCAGGCTTGTCGCGCCAAAGTGACGTCGAGCAATCCAACTTAGTGTATGAATATCGCGAAGACCACCTGGGCTGGATTTGATATCCGGCTCGAGGTTGTAAGCGGTGTCATGGTACCGCGCGTGACGATCCCGCTGTTCTTGTACTTTGGCTTGGAAGAATTTGTCGCTCGGCCAGAATTGTTCAGAATGAATGCGGTTTTTTAATTGATGGAAAATACGTTCGCTGCCGCAGAGCAATCTTGCTTCTTGCAAGTTGGTCGCGACGGTAAGGTCATCTAACCCGACATCCAAGCACTCAGAAAGGGTTCTGACGCTATGACCGACCTCGAGCTTTAAATCCCAAAGCAAGGTAACAAATTCAC
Organism: Enterovibrio baiacu; assembly: GCF_004120195.1. Classification (GTDB taxonomy): domain Bacteria; phylum Pseudomonadota; class Gammaproteobacteria; order Enterobacterales; family Vibrionaceae; genus Enterovibrio; species Enterovibrio baiacui. Next base: position 51,788 of record NZ_SCHN01000022.1, read on the forward strand.
TCAGACGCGCTTCATACTGCTTTTCAATGCCGCTCTCGCTGAGGATCAGAAGGTCGATGTCTGACAATGGGTGAAGTTCGCTGCGGCCATAACCACCCACCGCAATCAATGCGAGGTTGGGGTTGTGGTTAAACGCGTAATGTTGCCAGAGCCGTTGAAGAAGTGCGTCGATGAACTCTGCACGCTGGTAAACCAAGTCGTTCACAGGTGCATGAGCAAGAAATGCCGCTTTTTGAGCGTCACCAAACAAGGTTAATTGGTGTTTTAGCTCGGGCACATTGAGTTGTTCTTCTGTTAGATCTTGAGGCTGGAGCAGAACGTCGTTCATTGTCTTCCTTGATATTTCTTTTGAGTAAAACCCAAATCAATCAGCGCAAAAAAGATTGCCTACTCACCCTATGTTTTTTATTGCGTTCTGTCGGTGAGGTAGAAACAAAAAAGCCGGCACTAAGGCCGACTTCACTGTAGATGATTAAGCGTTGTTCAGAATACGTGGAAGCGATTCATCACTGCGCAGGGTGAGAATTTCACACCCATTATCGGTAACCAAAATGGTGTGTTCCCACTGCGCTGATTTTTTACCATCAACGGTGTAAACCGTCCAACCGTCGTCTTCGTCCAATACGGTGCCGAATTTGCCTGCATTGATCATCGGCTCGATGGTGAAACACATGCCTTTTTGGATCAGGGTGCGGTCACTGTTCTTGTAGTGAACAACTTGCGGTTCTTCATGGAACTGCGCGCCGATACCGTGGCCGCAGTAGTCTTTCACGATAGAGTAACGCTTAGGGCGGTTCTTGATGAATTTTTGAATTTCAGTGCCTAAATCGCCAATGCGCGCACCTGGCTTAACCTTTTTCAGTGCTTGATAAAGGCTTTCCTGCGCAACGTGGCACAAGGCTTTATCTTCAGCAGAAACGTCACCGATCAAGAACATCTTAGAGGTGTCGCCGTGGTAGCCATCTTTTATAACGGTGATATCAATATTGAGAATGTCACCATCTTTTAGCACATCGCTTTGATTAGGAATGCCGTGGCAAACAATGTGGTTGATAGAGGTACAAATCGATTTTGGGAACCCGTGATAATTGAGCGGTGCCGGAATCGCGTTTTGCGTCTCAGTGATGAACGTGTGGCAAATGTCGTCCAACTCTTGGGTGGTGACACCCACTTTGACGTGCTCTTCGATCATCTCTAGTACTTGTGCCGCAAGGCGACCTGCCTCGCGCATTTTTTCGATTTCTTCAGCCGATTTAATAGTCGCGCTCATTGCTATCTCTCAGTTGGTTCCCTTATTTGGTAAGGGATGAATTGATTGCTATGGGCACATATTATCAATCGCATCGCCATGTGGGAACCTCAAGCCGACAAGCAATGACTTTTTTATGCTGGATTTACGGTCGCTTTTTATGGTATAAAGCGCGCCGAAATACGCCTTCTTAGTAAATCTGCAAAACAGGTTCTAAGCAGGGGTGTTTCATTATTGATTAATATAACTCACACACATATCGACACATGCTCCGGGGTGCCCGTTTAGGGTCGGATGTATGGGATATGTGGAGGCCTAACCCCCTAGAGGAATTTAAAATGGCTACTGTTTCAATGCGCGACATGCTTAAAGCTGGTGTTCACTTCGGTCACCAAACTCGTTACTGGAACCCTAAGATGAAGCCATTCATCTTTGGTGCACGTAACAAGGTTCATATCATTAACCTAGAAAAAACTGTACCAATGTTCAACGAAGTACTTGGCGAACTGACTAAAGTTGGTGAGCGTAAAGGTAAAGTACTTTTCGTTGGTACTAAGCGTGCCGCGAGCGATTCTGTAAAAGCAGCTGCAGAAAGCTGTGACCAGTTCTACGTGAACAACCGCTGGTTGGGCGGTATGTTGACTAACTGGAAAACAGTTCGCATGTCAATCAAGCGTCTTAAAGAGCTAGAAGTTCAAGCAACTGACGGTACTTTCGAGAAGCTGACTAAGAAAGAAGCCCTAATGCGTACTCGCGAAATGGAGAAACTAGAAAAATCTCTTGGCGGTATCAAAAACATGGGTGGTCTTCCTGACGCACTATTCGTTATCGATGCAGATCACGAGCACATCGCGATTAAAGAAGCGAACAACCTGGGTATCCCAGTATACGCAGTAGTTGATACCAACTCTGATCCAGATGGCGTTGATTTCGTTATCCCAGGTAACGACGACGCAATCCGCGCTGTTCAACTGTACCTGAACGCTGCAGCACAGTCTTACAAAGAAGGCCGTAGCCAGGACATCGTAGCTCAAGCTGAAGACGAGCTAGTTGAAGTCGCTGAGTAATATTTGCTCTTTGTGAGCATTCTTAGCAATCACGCTGTCATGAACGGCGCTGTAAGCTAAGTAGGTTAGCAGGGGCCCATTTATGGCCCCTGATTTTTACCCAAAAGTTTCGAATCGAGGAATGAACAATGGCTGTTACCGCTGCCCTGGTAAAAGAACTGCGCGACCGCACTGGCGCAGGCATGATGGAATGTAAGAAAGCGCTTGTTGAAACTAACGGCGACATCGAACTAGCAATCGAAAACATGCGCAAGAGTGGCGCTGCGAAAGCTGCTAAGAAAGCAGGCAACATCGCTGCTGAAGGCGCGATCATCATCAAAGATGCTGATGGTGTAGCTGCTCTAGTAGAAGTTAACTGCCAAACTGACTTCGTAGCAAAAGATGGTAACTTCACTGCATTTGCAAACGAAGTTGCTGACGCTGCTCTAGCGTCTAAAGCGACTGTTGAAGAACTGCAAGCGCAATTCGAAGAAGCACGTATCGCTCTAGTTACTAAGATCGGTGAGAACATCTCAATCCGTCGCGTTCAGTACGTAGAAGGCGCTTCAATTGCTTCTTACCGTCACGGTGAGCGCATTGGTGTTGTTGTTGCTGGTGAAGGCGACGCAGAAGTTCTTAAGCACGTTGCAATGCACGTTGCAGCTTCTAAGCCAGAATACGTTAACCCAGAAGACGTACCTGCTGACGTAGTAGCAAAAGAACAACAAATCCAAGTTGAAATCGCGATGAACGAAGGCAAGCCTCAAGACATCGCTGAGAAAATGGTTATCGGTCGTATGAAGAAATTCACCGGTGAAGTTTCTCTGACTGGCCAACCTTTCATCATGGAGCCTAAGAAAACTGTAGGCGAAATCCTGAAAGAAAAAGGCGCTACTGTTTCTAACTTCGTTCGCCTAGAAGTAGGTGAAGGTATCGAGAAAGCTCAAGAAATGAGCTTCGCAGAAGAAGTTGCTGCAGCTCAGAAAGGTTAATCCCTTTTTTGAGAACCCAAAAGACCGCAGAATCCTGCGGTCTTTTTACAATCCCATCCGTATAAGTTAAGTGCCTAAAGGTCGTGAGCATGACTACAAACCCAAAACCAGCTTATCAACGAATTTTGCTTAAATTGAGCGGCGAAGCGCTGCAAGGAAAAGAAGGGTTCGGTATCGACCCAGCAATTCTTGACCGTATGGCTCAAGAAATTAAAGAACTTGTTGAACTTGGTGTACAAGTTGGCTTGGTTATCGGCGGTGGTAACCTATTCCGTGGCGCAGGTCTTGCCGAAGCGGGTATGAACAGGGTTGTGGGCGACCACATGGGTATGCTGGCTACCGTGATGAACGGCCTGGCGATGCGCGATGCGCTACACCGTGCCTATGTGAACGCGCGGGTTATGTCTGCAATTCCTCTTAATGGTGTGTGTGACAGCTACAACTGGGCAGAAGCAATCAGTCAGCTTCGTAATGGCCGTGTAGTGATTTTCTCTGCGGGTACAGGTAACCCATTCTTCACCACTGACTCAGCTGCATGTTTGCGCGGTATTGAAATCGAGTCAGACATCGTGATTAAAGCCACTAAAGTTGATGGTGTGTTCACTGACGACCCAGCGAAGAACCCTGACGCGGTGCTCTACAGCCACCTGACTTACCAAGACGTGCTAGAAAAAGAATTGAAAGTGATGGACTTAGCTGCATTCACTTTGGCACGTGATCACAAGATGCCTATGCGTGTATTTAACATGAATAAGCCGGGCGCGTTGCGCCGAGTTGTGATGGGTGAGCAAGAAGGCACACTAATTAATAACGGTTAATCAAAATTAGTGGCATAATCCGCTAATTAGAAAAAAGAATCTTCAAGGATACTCTCGTGATCAATGAAATTAACGCAGATGCGAAAGAACGCATGCAGAAAAGCGTTGAAGCGCTGAAGAATAATCTGTCTAAAATCCGTACTGGCCGTGCGCATCCTGCACTGCTTGATGGTCTAACTGTCGAATATTACGGTGCGCCAACGCCACTTAAGCAATTGGCATCTATTGTTGCTGAAGACTCTCGTACACTTGCGATCACTGTATTCGATCGTTCAGTGACACAAGCTGTTGAAAAAGCAATCATGAGCTCTAGCTTGGGTCTCAACCCAATGTCTGCGGGTACGGTTATCCGTGTTCCATTGCCTCCGCTAACAGAAGAGCGTCGTCGTGACCTCGTTAAAATTGTTCGCGCTGAAGCTGAGCAAGGCCGTGTTGCTGTGCGTAACATCCGTCGTGATGCAAACGGTGACCTGAAAGGTCTTCTGAAAGAAAAAGAAATTTCTGAAGATGATGACCGTCGTGGTCAAGACGACATCCAAAAGCTGACTGACGCGGCAGTAAAAGAGATTGACGCGATTCTTGAAGCGAAAGAAAAAGAGTTGATGGAAGTCTAATTCCGGCTACACTCTGATTCCGTTGCCGAAGCGCTGTGCTAGCAGTACAGCGCTTTTTATTTGCGAAGGATAATCATGAGCTCCCTATCATCCAATCTAGAGATGGATTCAAGCCTGCTCCCTAAACACATTGCCGTTATCATGGATGGCAATGGCCGTTGGGCTAAAGCGCGTGGCAAAGCCCGAATGTTTGGGCATAAAGCCGGCGTTGATGCCGTCAGAAAAACCGTCTCAACTGCTAATCGTCTCGGGATTAAAGTACTCACGCTTTTTGCTTTTAGCAGTGAAAATTGGCGTCGCCCTGAAGACGAAGTTAGCTTGCTGATGGAGTTGTTTGTCACTGTTTTAGGACGCGAGGCAAAGCGCCTACACAAGAATGGTGTCAAATTAAGAGTAATCGGCGATACCTCCCGATTTAGCAAGTCACTTCAAGATAAGATTGCATCGGCAGAAGCGCTGACGGCGAATAATCCAGGTCTAGTACTAAACATTGCTGCTAACTACGGCGGTCAGTGGGATATCCTGCAGGCAGTGCAAAAGCTAGCAAGTCAGGTTGCAGATGGCGGTATTCCAGCCGACCAATTGACCGAAGCGGATATTTCTGTGCATTTGACGACAGCACAGCTTCCTGATGTAGACTTGATGATTCGCACCAGTGGCGAATGCCGCATAAGTAATTTTATGCTGTGGCAGGCTGCCTATGCTGAACTGTATTTCACCGAGCAATTTTGGCCAGATTTTGACGAAGTCAGCCTTACCGATGCCATCGCTTGGTACATTAACCGTGAACGCCGATTCGGCTGCACGGGCGAGCAAATTCAGGCGATGTTAAAAGTAGAAAAATAAAGAGGGTTTCGTTTGCTGAAACAACGTGTTTTAACGGCCGCTGTGCTAGCCCCTATGGTTATTGCAGGCATTTTTTTATTGCCGTTTCATATTTTTGTTATTGCTGTTGCTGGCGTAACACTGCTAGGTCATTGGGAGTGGACAAAGTTTGTTGATGTGTCTTCTCGTCCTCGCGGTTTCATTGTGCCAGCGTTACTTCTCATCGGGTCTCTCTTTACTTTTCCTGTCAACGAAACAGGTTTAGAACTCTCCGGCTTGCACGGTGGTGTTATTGCATTGAGTGGTGCTATTTGGTGGCTATTGGCGACCGTAATGGTGCTGAAATACCCTAAAGGTACAAACTGGTGGTCTAACAGCGCTGTTTTGCAGCAATTGTTTGGCGTATTAACACTGATCCCGTTCCTTTGGAGCGTATTGCTGCTTCGTGCTAATGGCTACGACACACAACCTTATCTAGGTGCGAAGCTCGTGCTGATGGTGTGTTTGTTGGTGTGGGCTGCTGATACGGGCGCGTATTTTGCGGGCAAACGTTTTGGAAAGCGCAAAATGGCACCGTCAGTCAGTCCGAATAAAACCATTGAAGGTTTAATTGGCGGCTTGGTGGCATCTGTGTTGGTGACCACGGGCGTTGCACATCTTTTCTCTATCCCATTTTCTTCCATCTACACGCTGGGTGCGATCGCGCTCGTAACCTCGTTTGCATCGGTGCTCGGTGATTTGGCCGAGAGCATGTTTAAACGCGTGGCCGGCGTGAAAGACAGTGGTCGTATCTTACCGGGGCATGGTGGGATCCTTGATCGTATTGACAGCCTAACCGCTGCTTTTCCTGTTTTTACCGTTTTATATTTTTGGTTGGCATAAAGACATCACCGGCGACAGGCCGGTGATTTGTCCTTTGTACAACACTATGTAATGAATAATTGAGTGCTCTATGCGTAAGTTAACGATTCTTGGTGCGACTGGCTCGATTGGTAGCAGCACACTGGCGGTGGTTGAGAAGAATCCTCACGCGTTTGAGGTGTTTGCGCTAGCTGCAAATGCAAATGTCGAAAAAATGATCGCGCTGTGTGTGAAGTGGGAACCCCGCTTTGCTGCAATGGCCGATGCAACTGCTGCAAAGAACCTGCAAGATGCGTTGCGAAAAGAAGGTATCAAGACAGATGTTCTGAGCGGTGTTGATGGCCTCTCTGCACTCGCATCCCACTCTGATGTTGACACGGTTATGGCGGCAGTTGTTGGGGCGGCAGGCTTGATCCCTACGATGGCAGCAGTGCAGGCGGGTAAGCGCGTATTGCTCGCGAATAAAGAAGCATTGGTGATGTCTGGACAGCTCTTTATTGATGCTGTTCATCGCTATGGGGCGGAATTACTGCCGGTAGATAGTGAACACAATGCGATTTTCCAATGCCTACCAATGTCTATCCAATCCCAGCTTGGTGTGTGTGATCTCGCCGCTGAAGGCGTGAGTAAGATTTTGCTCACAGGTTCGGGCGGTCCATTCCGTTATACGGACATTGATGCGTTAGCATCGGTAACGCCAGCCCAAGCCATCGCGCACCCTAACTGGTCTATGGGGCCTAAAATCTCAGTGGATTCAGCCACTATGATGAACAAGGGCCTTGAGTATATTGAAGCGCGTTGGTTGTTTAATGCCCAGCGCGAACAATTAGATGTGATCATCCATCCTCAATCTGTTATTCACTCGATGGTGCAATATCGCGATGGCTCTGTCATGGCGCAAATGGGTCGTCCTGACATGAACACGCCTATTGCGTATTCAATGGCTTACCCTGAACGTATTGATGCGGGGGTGAAACCGCTGGATTTTACCGAGGTGGCCGAGTTTAGCTTTTTGAAGCCTGATTTTGCTCGCTACCCGTGCTTGAAACTGGCGATTGACGCTTGTTATGTCGGACAGTCAGCAACAACAACGTTAAACGCGGCCAACGAAATTGCCGTTGAAGCCTTTTTGAATGGCGTTATAGGCTTTACACAGATTGCTGAAATTAACGATGCTGTGTTACAAAATGCCGTATTTAGCGAGCCAACGTGCATTGAAGGCTTGCTCGACATCGACGCAAAAGCGCGCGCGATGGCAATGGATTGCGTGAATAAGGTGAAACGATGAGTGCGATTTTGTGGAATCTGTGTTTTTTCTTGATTGCACTGGGCATGTTGGTTGCTGTACATGAGTTCGGTCATTTTTGGGTTGCCCGTCGATGTGGTGTCAAAGTTGAGCGTTTCTCTATTGGGTTTGGTAAAGCCATCTGGCAACGTGTAGGCAAAGACGGCACCGAATACACACTGGCTATGATCCCGCTGGGTGGCTACGTCAAGATGCTTGATGAGCGTGTTGATGATGTGCCCGAAGCAATGAAGCCGCACGCTTTTAACAACCGTCCACTTTGGCAGCGCAGCGCTATTGTCGCCGCTGGCCCTATCGCAAATTTCCTGTTTGCTATCTTCGCATACTGGCTTGTTATGCTCATTGGCGTACAGGCCGTAAAGCCCGTTATTGGTGACGTAGCTCCGCAATCTATTGCTGCGCAGGCGGGAATTGAGCCTGGAATGGAACTAACCCAGGTATCAGGTATCAAAACGCGTGATTGGGAATCCGTAAATTTGCAGTTCATTTCCCACATCGGCGATGAGTCGATGACTTTGACGGCACAGCCTCAGAGTAATGCGGGATATGAAGTGACGAAGACACTCGATTTGTCATCTTGGTCCTTTAATCCAGAGAAAGAGTCAGCATTACGCACTCTGGGTATTACACCGTATTCCCCGGAAGTGACGAATGTCATTTCACAAGTGGTCGAAGGAAGTGCGGCAGAGCGTGTAGGCTTACTCGCGGACGATGAATTGTTGACGATCGATGGTCAGCCGATCACTGATTGGATGGAGGTTGTAACCCTCATCCGTAATCACCCGAATATGCCTGTTCCTCTTACTCTACTTCGTGACGGTCAGGAAAAAACAATTGAACTGATTCCTGATGCGAGAGAGCAAGGCGATAAGCAAATCGGTTATGCGGGCTTTGCACCAAAAACGGAACCGTGGCCTGAGTCGTATCAAATTACAATTCAATACGGTCCCTTAGAGGCAATACCCCAAGCCATGGACAAAACATGGCAGATAGTGGTGTTGACCGCGAACATGATCAAGAAATTATTCACTGGCGATGTCGCCGTGGAAAATTTGAGTGGGCCTATCTCAATCGCGAAAGGTGCAGGGATGACCGCAGACTTTGGTCTGGTATACTTTCTCGGTTTTCTCGCACTGATCAGTGTGAATTTAGGCATCATTAACTTATTACCGTTACCGGTTTTAGATGGAGGGCATTTATTGTTCTTCGGTATTGAAGCCGTAACACGCCGCCCAGTCTCTGAGCGTATTCAAGATATGGGATACAGGGTTGGCTCCGCCATTATTGTGGTATTGATGGCCGTGGCGTTATTTAACGATTTTGCCCGACTGTAGGATTCAGCGTTTAGCAAGGAAAAGTCAGAGCAGCAATGGCGATGAAAAAACTTTTAATAGCCTCTCTTCTTTTTTCAAGTTCTGTCACAGCGAATGAGTTTGTGGTGGAAGACATTCGATTTGAGGGGCTTCAGCGAGTCAGTCTCGGTGCAGCATTGTTATCGATGCCAGTCCGAGTCGGTGACAACATAGGCGAAGGCGATGTGTCAGGGATCATCAAATCCTTGTTTGCTACAGGTAACTTCGAAAACGTACGTGTATTCCGTGATGGCGAAGACCTTCTGGTAAAGGTTATCGAACGTCCTACGATCGCGAGCATTTCTTTCTCTGGCAACAAAGCCATTGAAGACGAGCAATTGAGTGAAAACCTTGCCGCTTCAGGTTTGCGCATCGGTGAGTCGTTAGATCGCACTACCTTGTCAAACATCGAAAAAGGCTTGGAAGATTTCTACTATAGCGTGGGTAAATACAACGCCCTCGTAAGTGCTGTTATCACGCCACTTCCTCGTAACCGTGCTGACGTGAAGTTTGTGTTCACTGAAGGCGTGTCGGCAAAAATTCAACAAATTAACTTCATCGGGAACACGGTGTTCACTGACGAGGAGTTGAAATCCAGCTTCAAGCTTCGTTCTGATGTGCCTTGGTGGAATTTCCTCGCCGATGAGAAATACCAGAAACAAGCACTTGCAGGTGACTTGGAGAACCTTCGTTCTTTCTATTTGAACCGTGGTTACCTGAAATTCCGTGTTGAGTCCGCACAAGTGTCGATTTCGCCTGATAAAAAAGGCGTTTACATCACGATGAACCTTGATGAAGGTTTGCCTTACAGTGTGTCAGACATCAATTTCCGTGGTGGAAAGTCGAGCGATGATTTTGCCGCGCTTTCAACCATTAAAGATGGTGAAGTGTATAACGGAGAGAAGGTTACTGCGTTAGAAGATGCCATCAAGCGTCAGTTGGGTGAACAAGGTTATGCTTACCCGCAAGTCGCCACTATTCCAGAATTTAACGATGACAACCAAACCGTTGCGTTGAATGTCAGTATTGAGCCAGGTAAACGTGTATACGTGCGCAATATTCGCTTCTCTGGTAACCAGATCACCCGCGATGAAGTGTTGCGCCGTGAAATGCGTCAGATGGAAGGTTCGTGGTTGAATGCCAAATCGGTTGAGACCAGTAAAGAGCGTTTGAATCGCCTTGGTTATTTCGAAACCGTCGATGTGCGCACAACGCGCGTCCCGGGTACGGAAGATCAAGTGGATGTTGAGTACAACGTAAAAGAAGCAAACTCCGGTAACGTTAACTTCGGTGTTGGCTACGGTACGGAGTCAGGCATCAGTTTCCAAGCCGGTCTTCAACAAGATAACTTTGCAGGCTCAGGTAACCGTTTTGGCGCTAATGCGATGATTAACGATTACCAAAAAAACCTGACGCTCGAATACCGTGACCCATACTGGACCTTGGATGGTATTAGTTTGGGTGGCAAGGTGTTCTTCAACGAATTTGAAGCATCTGATGCGAACATCGTTGACTACACCGATAAAAGTTATGGTACCAGTCTGACATGGGGCTTCCCATTTGATGAATTGAATTACTTCGATTTCTCACTTGGCTATACGCACCGTCAAATTGAAAACCTAGGCGGTTACTACCAGATCGAGAAGTTCCTTGATTCACAGGAAGGCAACACGACTGAAAATGGCTTGGAAGTGGATGACTTCGATTGGTCTATCAGTTGGAGCCGAAACAACCTAAACCGTGGTTTCTTCCCAACAGCAGGTAACTACCAACGTGCATCATTCCGAATGACGGTGCCAGGGTCGGACGTACAGTTTTATAAAGCGCAGTATGATGTTCGAAATTACATGCCGCTAACTGAATCGCACAGCTTCTCGCTCTTGCTGCGTGGCCGATTGGGTTACGGTAACGGCTATGGAAGCAACGGCGAAAATGATTACTTGATGCCGTTTTATGAGAACTTCTACGCAGGTGGTTTCTCTACGCTACGTGGTTTCCGTTCTAACACGGCAGGTCCGAAAGCAGTGTATGACCAAGGTGCGGGTAACAACCCAGCGCTAGTCGGCAGTAATGATTCTGTTGGTGGTAATGCCACGGCATTGGCCAGTGCTGAGCTGATTTTCCCAACGCCATTCGTGTCCGCGGAAGTGCGTAACTCAATTCGAACCAGTGTGTTTGTTGATGCTGCGTCGGTTTGGGATACGGAATATGACCTTAACGACGCGCGTGTGATCAGCGGACAAGAGTACATCTACGACTACAGCGACCCAACAAATTATCGTGCATCTTATGGTGCTGCGCTTCAATGGCGCTCACCGATGGGTCCACTTGTTTTCTCGTTGTCTAAGCCTATCAAGAAATACGAAGGTGATGACGAAGAATTCTTTACCTTTACGATTGGCCGTACGTTCTGATTTTCAAATTTTAGGAGAATATTTTGAAACCATTTATCAAAGCGGCAGGCCTAAGCCTAGCCATTCTTAGTGCTTCAATGTATGCATCTGCAGCGGAAGCAGCGCAAAAAATCGGTTATGTATCAACCGGTCCTGTGATTGCGCAAATGGCAAAGCAAAGCAATGTAAGTGAAAAACTGCGTCGTGAATTTAAAGACCGCATTGCAGAAGTTGAACGTCTTGAAGGCAAGCTGAAAAAAGGCGTGGATAAGCTGAAGCGTAACGGCGAGCTAATGAGCGAAAAAGAGCGCACCAAGCTGCAGCGTGAATTGCAATCGCTAGATGCTGATTACAAGCTGAAAGTGAACAACTTAAAAGAAGATGAACGCAAGCGCAGTGCTGAAGAACAACGTAAACTGATTGAAAAACTACAGAAAGCGATCGCTTCACTGGCGAAAAAAGAAGGCTATGACATGATTTTGGATCGTCAGGCTGTTCTTTTTGCTAGCCCGAAAGACGATCTTTCTGAGAAAGTGCTGAAAGCAGTAAAATAAGTAAGGTAAAAAATGGCTTCTATTACTCTCGCTGAATTAGCGGAAAAACTGAGTGCTGAACTTCATGGTGATGGTTCTATTGTCATTCACTCAATTGCGGGTATGGATAAAGCGGGCGAAGGGCATATTACTTTTCTCTCGAGCAGTAAATATCGTAAACATCTCGCTGAATGCCAGGCCAGTGCGGTGATGGTCAAGGAAGCCGACCTCGCTTATTGCAGCGGCAATGCGCTAGTCATGAAAGACCCATATTTGGGGTATGCATTGACGGCGCAATTGCTGGATACCACGCCAGCGTGTGCAACTGACATTGCGCCAAGTGCCTATGTTTCTCCTACTGCGACGCTGGGTGAAGGCGTATCGATTGGTCACAACGCTGTGATTGAAGACGGTGTTACCTTGGGCGATAACGTTCAGGTTGGCGCGGGTTGTTTTGTTGGTAAGAACGCAGTACTCGGCGCTAACACTCGTCTTTGGGCTAACGTATCTATCTACCATGATGTAAAACTGGGTGAATCTTGCTTGATTCAATCAAGCACCGTGATTGGTTCAGATGGTTTTGGTTATGCGAATGACAAAGGCCGTTGGGTTAAGATCCCTCAGGTTGGTAGCGTCATTATTGGTGACCGAGTAGAAATCGGTGCGTGTACGACCATCGACCGTGGTGCACTGGATGACACCCTGATTGCTGATGGTGTGATCATCGACAACCAGTGTCAGATCGCGCATAATGTCATGATCGGTGAAAATACCGCCATTGCGGGTGCGACTGTTGTTGCAGGAAGCACTAAAATAGGCAAACACTGCATTATTGGTGGGGCGTGTGTCATTAATGGGCACATTGAAATCACAGACGGCACCACCATCACAGGCATGGGGATGGTGATGCGGCCTATCACTGAACCTGGTATGTACTCTTCGGGTATTCCTCTTCAAAAAAATCGCGAGTGGCGTAAAACTGCTGCGCGAACATTGAAGATCGAAGAAATGCATAAACGATTGAAAGTTGTTGAAAAAAAACTAGAAGATAGCGAGTAAACGCTGTCTCGATGGCCTACTCTTCTGGCGAGTAGCAATATTGAGTATGACTCATGTTGTCTATTCCTTGCGGTGTGGGCCATTTTGCATTCAACAACAATAATAAGTTTTCACACGGGAATAATACTTTGATTCGCGAAAATAAAGTTCTGACTATTAACGAAATCCGAGAGTTGCTGCCTCATCGTTATCCATTTCTCTTGATTGACCGTGTTATTGATTTTGAAGAAGGCAAATACCTTCATGCGATCAAGAACGTGTCAGTCAATGAACCTCAATTCACGGGTCATTTCCCGCAACTGCCAATTTTCCCTGGTGTGTTGATCCTTGAAGCCATGGCTCAAGCAACAGGTTTGTTAGCGTTCAAAACGTTTGGCGCACCTGCTGAAAATGAACTGTACTACTTTGCAAGTATCGACAATGCTAAATTCCGTGCGCCTGTAACACCGGGTGACCAAATGGTATTGGAAGTTGAATTCCTTAAAGAGCGCCGCGGCATTGCTGCATTTACTGGTGTCGCGAAAGTCGACGGTAAAGTGGTGTGTTCTGCTGACCTTAAGTGTGCCAGAAGAGAGTTTTAAACGTGATTCATGAATCTGCGCAAATTCACCCAACCGCAGTTGTAGAGGAAGGGGTTACCCTTGCTGCCAATGTTAAAATTGGCGCGTTCTCTTACATAGGCTCTGGGGTTGAGATCGGTGAAGGTACTGAAGTAAAAACCCACGTGGTTATCAAGGGGCCTACCAAAATTGGTCGCGATAACAAGATCTTCCAATTCGCTTCTATTGGCGAAGAGTGTCAGGATCTGAAATACGCGGGTGAGCCAACGACGCTGGAAATTGGTGATCGCAACACCATCCGTGAAAGTGTCACCATGCACCGTGGTACCGTTCAAGACGGTGGCCATACTCAGGTGGGTAGCGACAACTTATTTATGATCAATGCCCATGTAGCGCATGATTGCATCATTGGTGACCGTTGTATTTTTGCAAATAACGCAACACTTGCAGGTCACGTGACCGTCGGTGATTTCGCGATTGTTGGCGGTATGACTGCGATTCACCAATTCTGCACCATTGGCAGCCATTGTATGTTGGGCGGCGGTTCTATCGTTGTGAAAGACGTACCACCTTACGTCATGGCCCAAGGCAACCACTGTGCACCATTCGGTATTAACGTTGAAGGCCTCAAGCGTCGCGGTTTCGACAAGACTGCAATCAAAGCGATTCGCTCGGTATACAAAGAAATTTACCGTTCTGGCAAAACGCTAGAAGAAGCGAAAAAGCAAATTGTGGAAATGGCCAAAGACGAAGAAGCACTTCAACTGTTTGTTGAGTTCTTTGATAACTCAAGCCGAGGTATTATTCGATAATGGCTGTTGCAACAAAGCCGCTACGAATTGGAATTGTCGCCGGGGAAATCTCCGGCGATATTTTAGGTGCTGGCTTTATAAAAGCGGTAAAAGCCCAATACCCTGATGCAGAGTTTGTTGGCATTGCAGGGCCAAGAATGAAAGTCCTTGGCTGTGAAACCCTTTTCGACATGGAAGAGCTTTCCGTGATGGGGTTGGTCGAGGTACTGGGTCGCCTTTCTCGTCTTCTCAAAGTAAAACGCGAGTTAGTGGAATACTTTGTTGCCAATCCACCGGATGTCTTTGTCGGTATTGATGCGCCTGATTTCAACCTTCGTTTAGAAAAATCGTTGAAAGACAATGGTATCAAAACCGTGCACTACGTTAGCCCAAGTGTTTGGGCGTGGCGTCAAAAGCGTATCTTTAAAATTGCAGCAGCGACGGATCTCGTTCTTGCTCTATTGCCTTTCGAAAAAGCCTTCTACGATAAATTCAACGTGCCTTGTGATTTTGTAGGTCACACCATGGCGGATGCCATTCCGCTAGAAAGTGACAAAGTTGCTGCACGAGAGTTGCTTGGTCTTGAGCCGGACAAACGCTACTTGGCTGTATTGCCGGGAAGTCGTGGTGGCGAAATGAAATTGCTCGCACCGATCTTCATTGAAACGTGCAAATTGCTCAAAGAGAAACACCCAGATCTTGGCTTTGTGGTTGCATTGGTGAATGAGAAGCGCCGTGAGCAATTTGAGTTAGCGTGGAAAGAAACGGCGCCTGAACTCGATTTTACCTTGGTCGATGATACTGCCAGAAATGTGATTGCTGCATCTGACACTGTGCTTCTTGCCTCAGGTACTGTTGCGCTTGAATGTATGTTAGTGAAACGCCCAATGGTCGTTGGCTACAAAGTGAACGCAATCACGGCATGGATTGCCCGTAAAATGGTGAAAACAGAATTTGTTTCCTTGCCAAATATCCTTGCTGGTAAAGCTCTCGTACCAGAGCGTTTACAAGAGGCATGCACTCCAGAGCAACTCGCTGAGGATGTGACCACCTACCTTGATGGCGACAACGCTGAGCTACTGCAGGTGTTTACACAACTGCACGAAGTGATTCGCTGTGATGCTGATGCGACATCAGCACGTGCTGTACTCAATTTGATTGGACGTTAATGATGGACTTCGAACCGTTTGAATATCCAGATGCTACTTTGATCGCAGGTGTGGATGAAGTAGGACGCGGCCCGTTAGTCGGTGCTGTGGTTACTGCTGCCGTTATTCTTGATCCGAATAACCCTATCGAAGGGCTAACTGACTCGAAAAAGCTGACTGACAAAAAACGCGAAGTGTTGTTTGAGCAGATCAAAGAAAAAGCGCTGGCATGGTCACTTGGCCGAGCTGAACCTGAAGAAATTGACGACATCAATATTCTTGCTGCCACCATGCTTGCCATGGAACGTGCAGTGAATGGCCTTCCCATTGCGCCTGACTATGTCTTGATTGATGGCAATCGCGTGCCTTCGGGTATCACGGAGCCAGCACAAGCCGTTGTAAAAGGCGACTTACGTGTTGCCGAGATCAGTGCAGCATCGATTCTTGCCAAAGTGGTTCGAGATCGTGAAATGGAAGCCTTGGACAAAGAATACCCACAATACGGCTTTGCCAAGCACAAAGGTTATCCAACCAAAGCGCACTTTGAAGCGTTAGAGCAGCATGGTGCCATTGAAGGCTATCGAAAGAGCTTTAAACCTGTCAAAAAAGCCCTAGGCCTTGCATAATGTTCCGAGGGGAAATGCATTTTCCCCTCAACAATTTCTTTCCCTAAACCAGTAACGTACGAGTTCTATGTCAGACCCACGCTATATCCATCTTCGTGTTCACAGTGACTATTCCATGGTCGACGGGCTGTCGAAAGTGCCGCCTTTGGTCAAAAAAGTTGCCGAAATGGGCATGCCTGCCATGGCATTGACAGATTTTACGAACTTATGTGGTTTGGTGAAGTTCTACAACACGGCGCAAGGTTGCGGCGTGAAACCTATCATTGGCGCAGATTTTAAAGTGCAGTCGGACGCATTCGGTGACGATTTGTGTCAGCTGACCGTACTTGCTGCAAACAATGCAGGGTATAAAAACCTGACATTGCTGATTTCTAAAGCGTATCTGCGTGGCCATGTTCAGCACCAGCCCGTCATTGATCAAGCGTGGCTAGAAGAGCTTAAAGACGGTCTGATCATCTTATCGGGTGGTCGCCGTGGTGATTTAGGTAAGTCATTGCTGAAAGGCAACATGGGGCTTGCCAAGCAATGTGCCGAGTTTTATCAAACACACTTTCCTGATGCGTATTACATCGAGTTGACGCGAACAGGTCGCCCTGATGAAGAGGCCTACCTGCACTTTGCGTTGGATTTCGCGTCTGAAAATGAATTGCCTGTCGTGGCAACCAATGAAGTGTGTTTCATTACACCGGATCAGTTTGATGCCCACGAGATTCGTGTCGCGATTCATGATGGTTACACGCTCGCTGATCCGCGCAGACCAAAAAATTACAGCGAACAACAGCACCTTCGTACGGAAGACGAAATGTGCGACCTGTTCCATGACATTCCAGAAGCCCTTGCTAACACGGTTGAAATTGCAAAGCGTTGTAATGTCACTGTTCGTTTGAATGAGTATTTCTTGCCAAACTTCCCGACAGAAGGGCTAGAGATTGGCGAGTTCTTGGTGAAGAAATCGCAAGAAGGCCTCGAAGAGCGTCTTGAGTTCCTTTTCCCAGATCCCGCCGTGCGGGCAGAGCGACGTCCTGAATACGATGAACGCCTTGATATTGAATTAGGCGTGATCAACCAAATGGGATTCCCGGGTTACTTCCTCATCGTGATGGAGTTTATCCAGTGGTCAAAAGATAATGACATTCCGGTTGGTCCTGGTCGTGGTTCTGGTGCAGGTTCGCTGGTGGCGTACGCTCTAAAAATCACGGATTTGGATCCGCTGGAATTTGACCTACTATTCGAACGTTTCCTTAACCCTGAACGTGTATCCATGCCCGACTTTGACGTCGACTTTTGTATGGATAAACGCGATAAGGTTATCGACCACGTTGCGGAAATGTACGGCCGTGATGCGGTATCTCAGATCATTACCTTCGGTACCATGGCCGCCAAAGCGGTTATCCGCGACGTTGGCCGTGTGCTTGGCCACCCTTATGGGTTTGTTGATCGTATTTCAAAACTGGTTCCGCCCGATCCGGGTATGACGTTGGCGAAAGCATTCGATGTCGAGCCGCAGTTAGGCGAGTCATACGAAGGAGATGAAGACGTTCGCGAGCTGATTGATATGTGTCGCATCCTCGAAGGGTGTACACGTAACGCCGGTAAGCACGCGGGTGGTGTTGTTATCTCACCAACAACCATCACTGATTTTGCGCCCTTGTATTGTGATAGCGAAGGGCATTTCCCTGTTACTCAATTCGACAAGAATGACGTTGAAACCGCAGGTTTGGTTAAATTCGACTTCTTGGGTTTGCGGACGCTAACCATCATCGATTGGGCGCTCAAGATGATTAACCCCCGTCTTGAGAAGGAAGGGTTAGATCCAGTTGTTATCGAAGCGATACCAATGGACGACTTGGCGTCGTTCCGGTTATTGCAAAACTACGAAACAACTGCCGTATTCCAGCTTGAATCCCGCGGGATGAAGGATCTTATCAAGCGCCTTCAACCTGACTGTTTTGAAGATATGATCGCACTGGTTGCTCTGTTCCGTCCGGGACCTCTGCAATCAGGCATGGTAGATAACTTTATCGACCGTAAACGCGGCCGTGAAGCTGTCTCATACCCTGATGAAAAGTGGCAACACGAATCATTAAAAGAAATTCTTGAGCCGACGTACGGCATCATTCTGTATCAAGAACAGGTTATGCAGATCGCCCAGGTCTTGTCTGGTTACACCCTCGGTGGTGCAGACATGCTTCGTCGTGCGATGGGTAAGAAAAAGCCAGAAGAAATGGCCAAGCAGCGCGCAACCTTCGAAGATGGTGCGGTGAAGAATGGCGTCGACGGTGAGTTGGCGATGAAAATCTTCGACTTGGTTGAAAAGTTTGCCGGTTACGGCTTTAACAAATCGCACTCTGCGGCTTATGCATTGGTGTCGTACCAAACCCTCTGGCTAAAAACCCATTACCCAGCAGAGTTCATGGCCGCCGTAATGACCGCGGATATGGATAACACCGACAAGATCGTGGGTCTGGTGGAAGAATGCCGTCGTATGAAGTTGACGATGTTGCCACCTGATGTGAATGCGGGTTTGTATCGTTTCAACGTGAATGATAAAGGCGAGATTGTTTACGGTATTGGGGCAATTAAAGGCGTGGGTGAAGCGCCGATTGAAAACATCATCAAAGCGCGCGAAGAAGGCGGTTACTTCCGTGATTTGTTCGATTTCTGCGCCCGAATTGATACCAAAAAAGTGAACAAGCGTGTCATTGAAAAACTCATTCAATCAGGCGCACTAGACCGTTTAGGGCCGCACCGCGCTGCGATGGTCGCATCGCTGGATGATGCCATTAAGTCAGCCAGTCAACACCATCAAGCGGAAGCATTTGGTCAGGCAGACATGTTTGGCGTATTGACTGATGCCCCTGAAGACGTCGAACACAAGTATGCTAATGTACCGCAGTGGCCTGAAAAGGTATGGCTGGAAGGGGAGCGTGAAACCCTCGGATTGTATTTAACCGGCCACCCGATCAACAGCTATGTCAAAGAGCTTAAGCATTACATCACATGGCGTTTGGAAGATGCACACGCCACGAAACGAGATGTGGTTTCTACCGTTGCGGGGTTGGTTATTGCCGCTCGCGTGATGACAACCAAGCGCGGAACGCGTATTGGTCTGCTCACGCTGGATGACCGATCTGGTCGCATGGAAGTGATGCTGTTCTCAGATGCATTAGAAAAGTACTTGGATCTCATAGAAAAAGACCGAATTTTAGTCGTTTCGGGACAGGTCAGCTTTGATGACTTCAACGGTGGCCTTAAAATGGCTGGTCGTGAGGTGTTAGATCTCGCCCAAGCACGCGAAAAATACCTGCGTGGTCTTGCTATATCCGTGACCGAAGGGCAAATTGATAATAAATTCTTCGAGAGATTCAGTGAGATCCTTGAACCGCATAGAGCGGGAACGGTTCCAGTAAACTTGTACTATGAGCGTGACGATGCTCGCGCGAAACTGGTCTTAGGAACAGAGTGGCGCGTTACGCCAGACGATAAATTGATCGACGATTTAAAAACCCTACTCGGCGAAAAGCAGGTCGAGTTGGAATTTGACTGATACTTTTGCCCCGTTAAATGAATAATGGGGCATTTCATTACCTGAACAGGATTCTTTCTCTATGAGTCTTAATTTCCTTGAATTTGAACAGCCGATTGCTGAATTGGAAGCAAAAATTGAAGCCCTGCGCGTAGTGTCCAAGCGCGGTGACGATCCAGAAGCTGTCAATCTTGATAAAGAAATCGAGCAATTGGAGACAAAAAGCACTGAATTGACGAAAAAAATCTTCAGTGACTTAGGCGCGTGGCAGGTTGCTCAGCTTGCTCGTCACCCACGTCGTCCGTACACCTTGGACTATGCAGATCTTATCTTCACCGAATTCGAAGAATTAGCGGGTGATCGTGCTTATGCCGATGACAAGGCAATGGTTGGTGGCATGGCGCGAATTGATGGCCGTCCCGTCATGGTTATTGGTCACCAAAAAGGCCGCGAAACACGTGAAAAAGTGATTCGCAACTTTGGTATGCCAAAACCGGAAGGTTACCGCAAAGCACTGCGTCTGATGAAAATGGCTGAGCGTTTTAAAATGCCAATCATTACCTTCATCGACACGGCTGGTGCCTACCCTGGTGTGGGTGCTGAAGAACGTGGTCAATCAGAAGCGATTGCGCGCAACTTGAAAGAAATGGCCGGGTTGACCGTGCCAGTGATCTGTAACGTTGTGGGTGAGGGCGGCTCTGGCGGCGCACTTGCTATTGGTGTCGGTGATTACGTGAACATGCTTCAGTACTCTACCTACTCGGTTATCTCTCCAGAAGGTTGTGCATCAATCCTATGGCGTGATTCTGATAAAGCGCCACAGGCTGCGGAAGCCATGGGCATGACGGCACCTCGTTTGAAAGAGCTGGGTTTGATCGACTCTATCATTACCGAGCCAATGGGCGGTGCGCACCGTGATTTTGCTCAAACTGCTGCAAACATTAAAGCGCTGCTTATTGAACAGCTCAATGACCTTGCACCGCTAGATGAAGAAGCGTTGCGCGAGCGTCGTTATCAACGTTTGCTGAGTTACGGATACTGCTAAGCAGTTCTGTGTAGCGTCAAGAAAAAGACTGAAAGGGCCTGATTAGGCCCTTTTTTGCATCTGAATGGTATGATTAGAAGAATCCGTTTCCGTTGAGGCACACATGTTGTTCTCTGTTTTTGAAAATGTTCTCGATGCCCATGCGCCATCTTCTCGCCAAATTGTGTTGGCATTTAGCGGTGGCATTGACTCTCGTGTTCTGCTCGATCTTTTATCTACCTACAGGGATGTTCATCCACAACACCGCTATTTAGTGATCCACATCCATCACGGACTGAGCTCCCATGCTGATGCTTGGATGAAGCAATGCGAAGCGTGGGCGAGCGATGCGGGGTTGCCTTTTAAAGGCGTGAAGGTAAAGGTCGAAAACAACGGCGAGGGCGTTGAAAAAGCGGCGAGAACGGCGCGTTATCAAGGTATTACCGACAATGTGGAATCCAATGCCCTTATTTTGACAGGACAACATGCCGATGATCAGGCGGAGACTTTCCTTCTCGCGCTCAAAAGAGGCAGTGGACCTGCTGGGTTGTCCGCGATGCCCATTCTTCGTCCAATGGGGCATGCACACCTCTTGAGGCCCTTATTGTCGGTGACACGTGCAGAGATTGAAGCGTATGCCGTTCAACAAGGATTAAGCTGGGTAGAGGATGAGAGCAACCTAGATTGTAAGTTTGACCGCAACTTCATTCGTCAACGTTGGCTGCCTCCTGCACAATCACGTTGGCCTGGGCTCGTTAAGGCCATAAACCGCACTGCATCTTTATGTGCAGAGCAAGAAGCCTTGTTGGAAGAGTTGCTTGAATCGCATGATGCCATTGTTCGCCCTGAGCCGAAGGTGCTCGCCTTGCATGCACTTGCTGATTATTCAGAGAAAATGCAGTCAGCATTGGTTCGTCGCTGGCTAAAACAAGCCACTGGCCTTTCTGCTTCTCAAGCTCAGCTAAACACGCTGTTTTCCTCCGTCATTGCTGCCTCAGACGATGCTAATCCCAAGTTGCACCTTGGAGACTGGCAAGTTAGACGCTTTCAATCCCAGCTTTATGTTGTCCCGGAGTTTGAAGACATCTCCGATTGGTGCGGGTCACTGCAACTAAGTCAGATAGCTGTTTTGCCTAATGAGAGTGGTCAGGTAGCGCTATTCGGTGATGGCATCGAATCAACGCGCCACAAATTTGATGCTCAAGGTAATCGAGTTAGCTTGCACTTACGTAGACCTAAAGCTGACGAAGAAGTGTCGATACGTTTTGATCCTGAAAGTGTGTTTGCGCGTCCACTGGGGCGGCAGGGGAAACGCAGACTGAAAAAGCTGTATCAAGAATATGGTGTTCCAAGCTGGATGCGAAGGCGCACTCCGCTTCTCTACTATGGAGAAACACTTGCTGCCGTTGCAGGGCTATTTGTTTGTGAAGGCTTTGAAGGTCAGGACTGTGACTTTGTCTGGCACAAAACTCATTGATTAAGTGCGTAAATGTTATTCACGTGTAAAAATTGATTGGTACGACATAACAATAAGTGAGGAAGCAATGAAACATATTATATCTTTGGGGCTGGTTGCCATGATGGCGGCTGCTCCCTCATTTGCCGCTGGAGATGCGGAAGCAGGAAAAGCAAAAGCAGCAATTTGTGCCGCATGCCATGGTGCAAATGGTATTGCAGTGATTCCCGGGTACCCAAACCTAGCGGGTCAAAATCCGCAGTATTTGGTTTCTGCGCTTAAAGCTTACAAAAATGGCGAACGCACCAGTGCACAGGCTGCAATCATGAAGCCTCAAGCAACGATGCTAAGCGATGCAGACATGGAAAACCTCGCGGCATATTTCGCTCAAATGAAGTAACCGCCCAGCAGGTATAGCTGATTGAAAGCCACAACATATGTTGTGGCTTTTTTATTGGTTCGCACTAACTCGCAGATTTATATTTTGTTCGCTCGTTTTTTAGCCATTCAAATCCACTGCTATTGCTATTAATGCTAGAGTTTACTAGTGTACTAGCTCACTGGTACATTGTTCGAGGTTAACTCAATGGCAGCAGGACGTGAGCATTTTAGTTCTCGACTCGGTTTTGTTCTTGCCGCTGCAGGTGCAGCGGTTGGTTTAGGTAATATTTGGGGCTTCCCTACTCAAGCGGCGAGTAACGGGGGCGGAGCATTCCTTCTCGTCTATTTGTTGCTGATCCTTGTGGTTGCTTACCCTATGCTCGTTGTCGAAATGGCAATAGGGCGCCATGGTCAAGCGAATCCTATCGATAGCATGCGTGCCTTAGGTAAAACGCCACTCACGAAAAAACTTGGTGGCGGTGTTGGTTTTATCGGGTTGATGGTGCCATGCCTTGTCTTGGCGTTTTATAGCATCGTGGGTGGCTGGTTAGTGTCATTCATGCTGGCGGCAGGAGCGGACTTGGTCGGTTTGCATGCTGCATCAGATTGGCTGAAAGGCTTCTCTGTTGGCCGAAACCTGTTTGGTGCTGGTGTGTTTTACTTATTGACCATTTTGATCGTTCAGGCCGGCGTGAAAAATGGTATCGAAAAGTGGTCAACACGCTTAATGCCTGCCCTGTTTGTATTGTTCGGCGTCATGTTTATTTATGTCATGACGTTACCGGGTGCAACTGAAGGCCTTGCACACTATCTGATCCCTGATTTTTCAAAAATCATGGACAGTGATTTGATTTTGGCGGCAATGGGGCAGGGCTTCTTTTCTCTCACCATTGGTGGCTGCTCCATGCTTATCTATGGCTCATACCTAAGCCGTAAAGAAAACCTGCCTAAGATGGCGATGAACGTGACGCTAGTAGACACTGCAGTCGCCGTCATTGCGGGCTTAGTGATCATGCCAGCAATGTTTGCGGCCATGGCGCAGGGCGTCGAAATCTACGATCAACATGGTGAATTGCTCAGTTCGTCTACGCTGGTATTTGATGTGCTTCCTATGTTGTTTGATGGCCTAGGAGTAGCAGGTACTTTCATTGCTTTGGTGTTCTTTGTCTTGATGACCATAGCAGCGCTCACATCGTCCATTTCCATGTTGGAATGTCCGGTAGCGTTGATGAACGAACGTGTCGGCACGTCTCGCTCAACAGCGAGTTGGTTACTGGGCAGTGTTATCGCGGCATTCAGTACGGTGATAGTGTTTAATTTTGGTGACCTATTCGGCCTTGTCGCAACGGTTGCAACACAGTATGTCCAACCTATCGCAGCGCTATTATTCTGTTTGTATGGTGGCTGGGTGTGGAACCGTCATCAGAAATTGCAGGAAATGCGTGAAGGGTTTGAAGGCATTGAGCACAGCCTGTTTTGGAAAGTATGGCCTTTCTATGTGAAGTTTGTTTGTCCTGCTCTGGTTGCTGCTGTTATCTGGATGTCAGTAGCGTAAACGCAACACAACTTTGCTAATAAAAAACGGAAGCATCGGCTTCCGTTTTTTATTGGGCGATGATGCAGGGTTATCGAAACTGCTTTTGTTCTTCCATGTAATCAAAACCTGCAGTCGCCAATTTGGCTTTTAGTGCTTCGGCATCAATGTCAAAGTATCGAACGAGATCGTCTAAAGAGTTGAAGTCGTCTCTTAGCTTCATGTTTACGATACTCATCAGCATCACCGCATCCATGCTCTCAAAGTTTTTCAGATCCATTACGCATCCTCGTGGTCACTGATCAGCAGGTTTGCTGCCGCGAATGCAGCCTGATCGCGAGTTTCTTCAGGAAGAGACTCGTCTGATGCAATTGAGTTTAAGGTTTTGATCGCACAGTGAATGGCCTTTGGAATATACCCTTGTTCACCGCTGCCAATTTCTGCATAACGCTGACGAACCAACGTGCAACAATCGTAGATTTGCATAATCACTCCTAAATAAAACGCTGAGTGAAATATATCGTAAAAAGGGAGACGAAAGGAGAGGAAACGGCGTGAAAGAGGGCGGATTAAGCAGGTCGACGACGGCTATTTTTGTGTCGGTACATGCCGCGGTCTGCGCGCTCAAACATGGATGTGCTGTTGTCACCCTGTTGGTAGATAGAGCAGCCGACAGAACTGGAGATATTATGGGACGTGAGCAAGGCATCTTTTGAGATAAGTGCTTTCAAGCGCTCGTTCACTAATTGCGCAGACTCGCGTGTTGCGGGTGTCAGTAGAACCGCAAATTCATCACCACCTAAACGGTAGCAGCGATCAGATGCGCGAATGGCTTGTTTTAAAAGCAGCGCAAAGCGGCGCAGGACTTTATCGCCGTCTAAGTGGCCATAAGTGTCATTAACCTGTTTGAAATTATCCATGTCGAAAATCATTAAGATCAAACCATGATCTTGGCGCTCTGTAAGCGCGATAGATTGACGAATATCTTGTTCAAAACTGGTGCGGTTGTTCAGCCCTGTGAGGTTATCAAGCAAGGCGAGGTTTCTAACGCGATTGTATTCAATCGCATTGCTCAATGGCCCTGCCAGTAATCTGTGGTATGTGTGGATCAGGCTTATCTCATCAGTGTCGAGTTTGTAGGGCGTACAGTATTGCAGCATTCCTAAGGGGGATTGCGCGAACTTGATGGAGAAAGTTTGACGGTTATCGGTGGATCCACCACGTCGAACGATGTGAGAAATCTCGTTGTGCTCCCAGATAAGGCGGGAGATATCGATTTGCTTTTCGAGTTCTCGGCAAAATACTTCAAAAAGAGAATCTATTTCGAGCCTGCCTTGCAGCTTTTGTAGCACTATCAAACGCTGATCTGCGGCTAAAGGAACGCGGCGCGATTGTATCGCTGTTTGCTTTAATTGTTCCAGTTGTCGAGTACTCATCGATAATGCCTCTGAAATCCATTACTGCGGGCTGGTTATACTTAAAGCAAAAAGTATTCCAAATGATCGATCTTACGATGATGGGTTTGTTTAACGGGGTTTATTCGATAGAAAGAAACGCCGTTAAATCGGATCGACGATTTTGAGCATCTTGGTACCCCATGTCAATTAAGTGGTTGATATATTTCGGCTCAAAAAGCAGATAACTGGTTATTGCAGCATCTTCAACAGGGCTTATGCCCAGTAACCTCATCAAGCCTCGAACTGCGATAGGCATATGACAATAATACTTCTCAACCAAGGGTTCGAAGGGACTGGAAGGAGAAAGGTGCAGGGCAGAAACTTGCCGCAGCGCCAAATTTTCGGCTTTTTTACTGTCGAGTGAAGAAACAATGTTGTTCATTCTGTCCAGGTGCTCAAGATCGGCTGACAATGTATCAGCGAAGATGGCATCCATTAAGTGTCCACCGAGCGTTGCAAGCCCTGGCGCGCTAGGTACGGCCTGTTTAACCTTGGTTTGTGGTGGCGCTAAATCAATGATGAGGAGCTTCTCCGCGCCCATTTTTAATGCGGGCCGTAATGGTGCGATTTGGTGCACAGAGCCGTCGCCATAGTACCCGTGCCCTATCTGTGACGCGGGAAAAACAATGGGAATTGCAGAGGAGGCAAGCAAGTGTTCAGTAGTGATTTGACATTGCAGCCCAATGGCGCGAGAGCGAACCCAAGGCATAATTTCTGGTTGCCCTTGGTAGAAGGTCACTGATTTACTGGTTTGATAATTCGACGCAGTTATAGCTAACCCGTGTAGGTGCTTGTTGATGATTTGGTGTTCTATCTTGTTGTAGTTTATGACGTTGTTCAGCAGTGTTCGAAGAGGGCGATTGTCGAGCAAGCCAAAAGGAGGGGCGCAGTGATACTGTGCACGCATGCGCGCAAATCCTTGTCGACCTAGATGATGAAGTATGTCGCCATAAGAGCTGCTAAAAACATCTTTGGTGTGTAGCTTCGACCAAAGCCAAGACAATTTTTTGACGCCGAGTCGAAAAGATGACGAATGGCACGCAAGCGATGTTGCGTTTAGCGCCCCTGCTGAAGTTCCGCAATAAATGGTAAAGGGGCTAGCATGGACGCGTGGATACCATTCAGAGATTGCCTTCAATACACCCACTTGATAAGCCGCACGTGCGCCACCCCCACTGAGTATCAGCGCGACCTTTTGAGGATTGCCTTTTGTGCTTTTATTATTGCTCTTCATATTGTGGCCGGTTCATCCTTGGATCTCTGTGGTTATAACAACTTTAGCATGCCGTATTCGTTGGGCTTAGTCTGTACAGCAAGCTTTGAAGTTATTGTTATTCAACTGTTTCCATAGTGAGTGTGATGGAACGCTAAAAGCTGGGTCATTTATTGAGCACGAGTCATTACAATAGAACGGTGAGTGTTATATTTTTATTCATAACTTGATGTTGGATAACTACATGGCTCCTTCATTCACTGCATTGGTTGCAGATGACGACAAAGCTTTGGCAAAGCTTGTAGAAGTGCTTTTACGAAAATGGGGATTAGACGTCATTGTTGCCAATGATGGTCTGGAAGCTTTAGAAGTCATGATGCATCCCAATCCTCCATCTTTATTGCTTCTTGATTGGGAAATGCCGGGGTATAGCGGTATTGAACTGTGTGAGAAGATCTGCCAAATCGAAACATCCAACCCGCCTTACATTATTATCTGTACAGCGCGCGACAGTGCGGAACATATCGCATTGGGTCTAAATAAAGGGGCCAATGACTATGTGCCTAAACCATTTAATACGCAGGTACTTCGAGCTCGCGTTGATGTTGGGATCCGTACGCTAGAACTTCAATCTCGGTTGGTGGATGCGATGCATCGTTTAGATCATCTTGCCAGTTACGATGAATTAACGGGGTTGCTTAACCGCAGGGCGCTATTTGAACGGTTGAATGAAGATTTCTCTCGTATAGAAAGAGAGAAAGGAAAACTCTGTTTTGCCCTGTGTGATATCGATTGGTTTAAGAAAGTGAATGATACCTATGGTCACCCCGGTGGAGATGCGCTGCTGCGCCAACTTGGGGAGTTGCTAGGCCACAAGCTTCGTCCCTATGACAGAGTAGGTAGGGTGGGCGGCGAAGAGTTTTGCTTGGTGTTTTCGCCGCATGACGAAAAAGAAGCGTTCGTTGTATTAGAGCGACTGCGCGAATCGATAGAGTTGTATGAATTTACGTTCGATGGAAAACGTATTCCGGTAACGATGAGCTTTGGGGCAACCATGGTTGATGCGAAAGAAAAGCTCAGAAGTGTGGACGAGTATTTTAAGCTTGCGGATGATGCCTTGTATCTATCGAAGGAAAAAGGCAGAAACTACGTTACGTTTTCCGAAAATGTGCTTTAAAAAAACGCCTCCAATTTGGAGGCGTTTTTGTTTGAATCATTAAGCCATTTGAGACTTAACGTATTCAACCATTGCGTCTATTTCTACAGGCACTTTTTCACCGTTACGGCGGTGTTTGTATTCAAACACACCGTTGTCCATGCTGCGCTCACCGATAATGATGGTATGTGGAACACCCACCAATTCAATGTCAGAGAACATAACGCCAGGACGTTCTTTACGATCATCAAACAACACTTCAATGCCCGCAGCCGTTAGATCAGCGTACAGCTTCTCTGCCGCTTCACGTACACGCTCAGATTTATGCATGTTCATTGGAACAATCGCAACACTGAAAGGTGCAAGCGCTTCTGGCCAGATGATGCCGTTATCATCGTGGTTCTGTTCAATAGCAGCCGCAACAACGCGAGATACACCGATACCGTAACAACCCATCTCTAGGATAGTGTTCTTACCATCAGGACCCAGTACGCCAGCATTCATTTTCTCAGAGTAGTTGGTACCCAACTGGAAGATATGGCCAACTTCGATACCGCGTTTAAGCTGAAGCGTACCTTTGCCGCATGGGCTTGGATCGCCGTCAACAACAGTTCGGATATCTGCAACATCACCCAACTCAACATCACGGCCCCAGTTAATTCCGAAGTAGTGTTTATCGTCGATGTTTGCACCCGCACCGAAATCACTCATTGCTGCAACGCTGCGGTCTGCAATGAAGGTTAATGACAGATTCACTGGGCCAAGAGAGCCTGGGCCTGCGCCCACTGCTGCACGAATTTCTTCTTCAGTTGCAAATTCTAAAGGCGCTGCAACTTGTGGCAGTTTCTCAGCCTTGATTTCATTAAGCTCATGGTCACCACGAACGAGCAATGCGACCAATTCACCATCAAACTCTTCTGATGCTTTAACAAACAGCGTTTTAACGGTCTTTTCAATTGGGAGATTGAATTGCTCAACAAGCTCTGCGATGGTTTTTGCGTTCGGCGTATCAACCATCGTCATTTCTTGCGTCGCTGCTTCACGTTCACCTGCAGGTGCTAGCGCTTCAGCCATCTCAACGTTTGCTGCGTAATCAGATTCTGTTGAGAATGCGATTACGTCTTCACCACTGTTCGCAAGAACGTGGAATTCGTGAGAAGCAGAACCACCAATCGCACCGGTGTCAGCAAGCACTGGACGGTAATCAAGGCCCATACGATCGAATGCAGCACAGTATGCAACGTGCATTGCTTCGTATGACGCTTGAAGACCTTCTTTGTCCAAATCGAAGCTATATGCATCCATCATTGAGAATTCACGTGCACGCATCGCGCCAAAACGCGGGCGTCGTTCGTCACGGAATTTCGTCTGAATTTGGTACAAGTTCAAAGGAAGCTGCTTGTACGAGTTGATTTCATTGCGAACCAAGCTGGTAACCACTTCTTCAGCAGTTGGGCTTAGAACAAACGGACGCATGTGGCGGTCAGTAAAGCGCAATAGCTCAGGACCCATCTTTTCAGAGCGACCCGTTTCTTCCCAAAGTTCAAAGGGCTGAACTACGGGCATTAGAATTTCAATAGCGCCAGCGTTATTGATTTCTTCACGAACGATTTTTTCAACCTTTTGAAGAACACGCAAACCACTAGGCATCCAAGTGTATAGGCCTGATGCCAATTTGCGGATCATGCCAGCACGCAACATTAGCTGGTGGCTAATGATTTCTGCGTCGTTTGGCGTTTCCTTCAGAGTACTAAGAAGGTATTTACTGGTACGCATCTATGCTATCCGTTTATCAAGTTACATTATGGAAGGTAATAAGTGGGCCATATTACCAGTGACAACCCTAATCGCAAAAGGCTTCTATCGTTGTCACAACGATGGCTGGTTCATCAACGATAAACTTCACGTTTAGATCGAAAAGATGAACAGCATATTCTTTCTTATCATCTTTGCCCTTTTTATAGGCTGGGCGAGGGTCTTGAGCTAGCACCTCTTTGATGACCTGTGCTTTGTGTTGGCCATCTTTGAGCGTTGAAAGTGCATGCGTTGCTTCAGTGCTGAATGAAACATCCAGTGTTTGTGGCGCATCACTGGCATAACCACCCAGTGCATCTGGAACTGCATCGGAATAGGGAATATAGGGTTTTATGTCGACCACGGGTGTGCCATCAACCAGATCACAACTCCCAATCTCAATGATAACTTGGCTGTCAGCCCTACGAACGTTCTCTATTGATACAACGGACATGCCAATGCCATTTGGGCGGAATGTCGCGCGACTGGCAAAAACACCCACCCTTTCATTGCCACCTAAACGGGGTGGGCGAACGGTAGGTGTCCAACCTTGTTTGAGGTTTTGATCAAACAAGAAGAGAACCCAAATGTGTGAAAATTGAGTTAAGCCGCGTACAGCATCTTCGTTATTGGCATCCCCGGCCAAAATGATTGATGCCTTTGCGCTAGGGGCTAACCCAGGCTGACGAGGAACCGCGAACTTTTCTTTGAATGGGGACTGAATGTGACCCACAGGGAAAAGTGAGTAATTCATAAAGTAACTCTCTCTTTCATTTGATGCAGACTTTACCACATCTAGATGAAGAGACTGTGTGACAATAGATGATGAGCGAATTGCATGTCATAATCGCGCACTAAGCATATATAGAGGGCATAGCTTTGGCCAATCCAGCGGTATTTATTGATAGAGACGGCGTTATTAACGTTGATCATGGTTACATCAGCAAAGTCGACGACTTTGAATATATCGACGGTGTATTCGATGCATGTCGTGCATTGAAAGAGATGGGCTACTTGCTTGTACTCGTAACAAACCAGTCAGGCATTGCTCGTGGTTATTACACCGAAGACGACTTCCTTTCCTTAACTGAATGGATGGACTGGAATTTTGCAGACAATGGCGTGGATTTTGATGGTATCTACTATTGTCCGCATCACCCTGAGCATGGTGATGAAACGTATAAAAAAGACTGTGATTGTCGTAAACCTAAACCAGGAATGCTTTTAGATGCGTGTAAGTTCCTGAAGATCGACATGGATAAGTCAGTCATGATTGGTGATAAAGCCGATGACATGCGAGCCGCTGCCGCTGCTGGTGTTGCGACAAAGATTCTTGTACGCACCGGAAAACAAGTATCAGAAGAAGGAGAGGCGTTAGCAACGGCTGTACTCGATAGCATTGCTGATGTACCTGCCTATTTAAAAGAAATGTAAGCCACAGGCGTATTTTCTTTTTACCGAATATCTCTATCTAAACAGCCTATTTGGGCTGTTTTTTTATCACAATGATGATGTTTTGAGCACTTGAACTGCTTTTTGAAGAAAAACTGATTTTTTTGTCAAAAAGGTATTGCCAAGAACGATTCACTCCCTATAATGCGCTCCCTGTTGGCACGGCAAAGTTCGCAGCTAACATGAGGAAAGCAAAAGTGCTTGACTCAAAAAAGGAGTTGAGTTTAAATCTCTCTCCGCTCAGCGAAGCTGGGCAGCTCTTTAACAATTTGACCTATACAATCTGTGTGGGCACTCGTACTTGATAGGCATAAAGATTTATCAATGAACTGAGTGACCAAGATGGTGGCGCTTTTCGGAGTGATACTATCAACACAGCAATGCAGTTTTGCCTACGGGCAAAAAAGTAATTCAGTATTCATTGAGCGTTAGAACTGTYTCTTCGGAGATGGGAATAACAACAAAATTCTAATTGAAGAGTTTGATCATGGCTCAGATTGAACGCTGGCGGCAGGCCTAACACATGCAAGTCGAGCGGCAGCGACAACAWWGATTCTTCGGAGGATTTGTTGGGCGGCGAGCGGCGGACGGGTGAGTAATGGCTGGGAACCTGCCCTGACGTGGGGGATAACAGTTGGAAACGACTGCTAATACCGCATGATGTCTACGGACCAAAGAGGAGGACCTTCGGGCTTCTCGCGTCGGGATGGGCCCAGT
>NZ_SCHN01000023.1 GCF_004120195.1 Enterovibrio baiacu
GTCCTGGGTCCTGGGTCCTGGGTCCTGGGTCCTGGGTCCTGGGTCCTGGGTCCTGGGTCCTGGGTCCTGGGTCCTGGGTCCTGGGTCCTGGGTCCTGGGTCCTGGGTCCTGCAACGATTCTTTGAAGGTCCGAAGTAGCGTCAAGCTTTTCGCTTTAGCTCTTCGCTCCTCCAAGGATCTAGGACCTGCTCTTCCTAGGACCTGTTCTTACAAGCTCTACAATCCTACACCGCCGCCATATGCTCAATCATCAGCTGCACGGTACGATTGCCGCGAAACTCATTCACATCAAGGCGATACGCTAAATCGACAAGCTGAACCGACGGGTCAGGCCAACGGCGTACATCAATATTGAAGGCGATACCATCGACCATTTGCCCACCCATCACAGGCTCTAGCATCATTTTAAGATGCTTTCCGCCCACCAGCTTCTGGTGAAGAATTTTGAACTTGCCATCGAAAAGTGGCTCCGGGAAGCCTTGTCCCCACGGACCGCCGCTGCGAAGTACTTCAGCCACATCCAGCGATATCTCTGTGGGTAGCAACTCGCCATCAGACATCAGCACGCCTTTCAGTTCTTCTTCGCTGATCACGGATTTAACGGCCTCATCGAATAAGCGCGAAAAGCGTTCAAAATCCGCTTCGGCGATGGTTAACCCCGCCGCCATGGCGTGACCGCCAAATTTCTTAATCAAACCGGGGTTTTGCGTATCAATTAAATCTAACGTATCGCGCATATGAAGGCCCACGATGGAGCGCGCCGAGCCTTTGATTGTGCCTTCCCCGCCATCTGCAAAGGCAATAACAGGGCGATGGAATTTGTCTTTAATACGCGAAGCCACAATGCCGATGACACCTTGGTGCCATTCGCGTTGAAACAAGGCCAGTCCACACGGCAACTTGGTTTGCTCACCAAACTGCAAACGCTCGCAAATCGCCATGGCTTCTTCTTTCATGCCTTGTTCGATGTCTTTACGCGTTTGGTTCAATGCATCCAATTCACTCGCCATTTGGCGGGCAGCAGGCAAGCTTTCACTCAGCAGCAATTCAACACCAAATGACATGTCATCCAAGCGCCCTGCTGCATTGATGCGAGGGCCAAGAGCAAAACCAAAGTCGCTCGCCACCAAGGTGGTCATATTGCGGTTCGCCACTTCGATCAGCGCTTGAATACCAGGGCGGCATTTTCCTGCTCGAATACGCATCAAACCTTGGTGCACCAAAATACGGTTATTGGTATCGAGCGCTACCACGTCTGCCACGGTGCCTAACGCCACCAAATCCAGCACTTCGGCCAAATTAGGTTCTGGGATGTTCTTTTGCGTAAACCAGCCGATGTCACGCAGATGGGCGCGCAGCGCAAGCATCAAATAAAATGCTACACCGACACCCGCCAGAGACTTTGATGGAAAACCGCATTCGTTTAAGTTCGGATTAACCATGGCATCCGCATCAGGAAGAACATCGCCAGGTAAGTGGTGATCTGTCACCACCACTTGAATGCCTTTGGCTTTTGCCGTTGCGACACCTTCGATCGATGACACACCGTTATCAACCGTCATGATCAGTTCGGCGCCTTTCGCCGCCGCTTGTTCAACCACATCAGGGCTTAGGCCATATCCGTCTTCAAAACGGTTTGGCACCAAGTAATCCACATTGAAGCACCCCAGCATGCGTAGCGCCGTCACAGACAATGCCGAACTGGTTGCCCCATCCGCATCGAAATCGCCCACGATGATGATTCGCTTACCGTCAGCAATGGCCGCAGCCAAGATCGCCACTGCCTTGTCCATACCATGGAATTCATTAAAGCCATGAAGGCCTTTGGCGCTGCGTTCGAGTTCGCCTTCGCTGGTGACACCACGGTTAGCATAAATACGCTGGAGAAGAGGCGGAATAGACGCGGGGAATACGGCATCAGCCGCCGCATGACGACGTTTAATTTCAATCATTGAACAGAACCTGTATCAGACGGCAAGAGCGCGGGCAAAGGCATGCGCAAGCAAAACTCTTTGTCATTCTACCGCTCGAGAAGCAAAGCGAAACCCCTATCAAGGAATTGAAGGTAGAAACGGTGGACAGTCGCGCGTTTAGGTATGCCTAAAAATAAAAAAACGCAGGCGAAGTACCTGCGTTTTCATTTGTATTTCGTCACCAAACACACACCTAAGCGTGCACCTTGTTTGGATTAAGATTGCTTTGCTTTTTGCTCAAGCACTTGCAGCAGTTGTGGCGCAGGAAGGTAACCTGATAGCAGTGAGCCATCTTGAAGCAAAATCGCTGGCGTACCCGTTACACCCACTGTGCTACCGAGCGCCATGTGGCTGCGGATCACGTCAGTGCATTGATTTGATTCTTCATCAAAATTACGCGCTTTCGCCAAATCCATCGCTTTCACTTTGTCATCCGCACACCAAATCGCACTCATTTGAGGGATGTTTGGCGAGCGTTCACCAGAGCGTGGGAATGCCAAGTAGCGCACGGTGATACCGGCATCGTTGTATTGCTTCATTTCGCTGTGAAGCTTCATGCAATAGCCGCACGTCGTGTCGGTGAACACGTTCACCACATACTTTTCGTCTTTCGCCGGGTAAACAATCAGCTCTTTCTCAACCTTTGCCGCGTCAAACACTGCTTTGTTGCGTTTCGCGGTGGTGATGTCGGTCAGGTTAATCGATTCGTTTTCCGTGTTGTGGAACAACTGGCCATAGAAAAAGTAAGACGCGTCTTTATTCGCGTAAAAGATGCCACCGCTTGTTACCACTTCATAAATGCCATCAACCGGTGATGCTTCAATGCTTTCAACGTTAAGGCGGTACTTCGCCATCACACCGTTAATTGCCTCTTGGTTTGCCCCTTCTGCAGCTTGCGCACCCATAGACAACAGTGCTGAAGTAAACATAACGCCAGCTAGCAGTCGTTTGAATTTCATAGTGTTTTATCCTAACTGTTGCAAATAGCCTGCCTCTTGCAGACCAACTAACACTTTTTCAGACCGGAGAAAGGGGAAAAAGTCTCGGCTCGACATAAAAAAAGTCGCGAAATTACGCAACATTATGCCCGAGGATGGTGTTCTTGGTGTAGCTGTTTTAAGCGCTCTGTTGCGACATGGGTATAGATTTGCGTCGTCGACAGGTCGCTGTGTCCCAATAGCATTTGTACGACGCGCAAATCCGCACCGTGATTCAGCAAGTGGGTAGCAAATGCATGGCGCAATACGTGTGGCGATAACAGCTCACTGTCGATATTCGCCAGCGCCGCGTAAAACTTAATACGATGCCAAAACGTTTGTCGCGTCATTTGGCGCGCACGTCGGCTCGGGAAAAACACATCTGATGATTTTTCCCCCAGCAATTGTGGTCGGCTGTAGGTCATGAATTGATCAAGCCAATCGATAGCTGTTTCCCCCATAGGCACCAAGCGCTCTTTACCCCCTTTACCGATCACGCGTACCACGCCTTGGCGAAGGCTAACGTTTTCCGTCGTCAGGCTAATCAGCTCAGTGACACGCAGCCCCGTCGCGTAGAGCAGTTCCATCATGGCTTTGTCGCGCAGCTCCAACATGTCTTCCACATCAGGCGCATCCAACAAGGCCTCGATTTGTTCTTCGCTGAGATCTTTCGGCAATCGCTTTGGTAACTTAGGGCTAATTAGCGTCGCACTTGGGTCGTCTTCGCGTTGCTTTTCTCGATACAGATACTGGAACAATCGACGCATCGCAGACAACATACGAGCGCGGCTGGTTTGTTTATAGTCTTGGTCAAACAACCAATGCTGATAGTCTTGAAGGGTGGAGGTTTGTACTTGGGTTAACAATACCCCTTTCTCTTCCAACCAATGGCAAAGCTTCAACAGATCGTTGCGGTAAGAGGCCAAGGTATTTTCAGATAACCCTCGCTCCATCCACATCGCGTCTAAAAACTGTTCGACCAAACTGGCGTTTTGTTCCACTATTCACTCACTTAACAATACATCTCGCTAAGTATCACGTTACCTCACATTGGTAATATTGCAATGTTTCCGCGTGCTTCAGCTTTCTTTCATGTCACGATGTCTCATTAAATCAGACGAAACAAGGGTAGAGAAGCCACGACGAGGCAGGTAAAATCTCGCCACGCGCAAAAGTAGGAAGACAGAATGAAGATAGGTTTGTTTTACGGTTCAACCACCTGCTACACAGAAATGGCAGCGGAAAAAATCCGCGACATTTTAGGTGATGAACTGGTCGATATTCATAACATCAAAGACGTGCCTGTCAGCGAGATGAATCAATACGATCTTTTGTTACTGGGGATCTCTACGTGGGATTTCGGTGAATTGCAGGAAGATTGGGAAGCGGTGTGGACGCAGCTTGACGGCTTGAACCTCAATGGGAAAGTCGCCGCCCTGTTTGGGCTAGGCGATCAAGAAGGCTATGCCGAATGGTACTTGGATGCCATGGGCATGCTTCACGATCAACTGCTTCCAACTGGATTACGTTTTATTGGTTACTGGCCTGCCGATGGTTATACCTTCGAAGCCTCAAAAGCACTCACAGAAGACAAAACCCAATTTGTCGGCCTCGCATTAGATGAAGACAGCCAATACGATTTAAGCGATGAGCGCATTGCGACCTGGTGTGAACAGGTGCTGACCGAATATGCTGCCATGCTGTAAATGCATCGCCATAAAAAAACCACCGCATGCGGTGGTTTTTTTGTCTCTCATTTTCACGTTTCAGCAATGCCAGTTCCTACGCCAACTTCACCGAGAACACCTGAACACGAAAGCACTTAAATCACGGGTATCGTCATCTGTTACGCGTGTGAAGATTCGCTTTTTGCTGCGCCAACAAAGCGCATTGCAACCAGCGCGATCACAGTTGGCATTAGCCACGCCATGCCATAGGTGAACAATGGCAGAACATTAAACAATGACACATCAATACCGAGAATTTTCGCAGCATCAATCAGGGCAAAAATCAGCGATACGCTCAGTACAACACGGTATGCCATTGCTGGGTTAGGCATGAAGCGGCGAACAAACGTGAGGGCAATCAGTGCAATCGCAACAGGGTAAAGTGCGAACAGAACAGGCACAGAAATCGCAATCAACTGCGTCAGACCAACGTTTGCCACAACAGCACAGACAATCGACAGCACAACAACCCACTGGCGGTAGCTCAGTTTGTCTGTCAACGTGCTGAAGTAATCAGAACATGCTGACACCAGACCGATTACCGTGGTCAAACAGGCAAGAATAATGATGGTCGACAAGATGATTTGGCCGGCAGGGCCAAACAACGCCAGAACATATGCCGCAAGGATTTCACCACCGTTGCTTGCGCCACCCGCCACAGACGATGCGGTTGCACCCAAGTAGAACAGAGAAACGTAAACAAACGCCAAGCCGCCAGCCGCAATGATGCCTGCGTAAATCAAGTATTTGCAGGTTTGCGATTCAGAAGTAATGCCTTTTTTGCGGATAACATCGACGATCAGCATACCGAACATCAGCGCCGCAAAGGTATCCATGGTGTTGTAACCTTCAAGGAAGCCCGTTGTGAACGCTTGGTCAACGTACGCACCTTGTGCCGCAACAATATCACTTTGTGGGTTAACCACTACCGCGATAGCAAGCACAGCCAGTGCCGCAAAAAGCGCAGGCGTCAGTAGCTTACCAATGGTGTCAATAAGCTTACCTTGTGATAGCGAGAAGAACATTGCGATAGCAAAGAACACCACGGAGAACAAAGAAAGCTCAAGTTGTCCCGCGTCGGTCAAAAATGGCTTAAAGCCCATTTCGTAAGCCACAAGGCCTGCACGTGGTGCCGCAAACGCAGGGCCGATAATGATGAAAATCAGAACCGCCATCAGCGTTGCCACAGACGTTGGCAAATCACGCGTTAGCCCTTTCCAGCCACCACCAGCAACGGCAACAGCAATGATACCAATCAATGGGAGGCCTACCGCGGTGATAAGAAAACCGAGCATGGCAGAAAATGTGTGCTCACCAGCAAGGAAACCTGCTTGCGGTGGAAAGATGATATTGCCTGCACCGAGGAAAAACGCGAAGGTCATAAACCCTAGCGCGAGTATGTCACTAACCTTTAAACTCTCTCTCACTTCATACTACCCTTGTGTGTTTGCCTAAGTTATCTGTAATCAACTGGTTAGTGTTTTAGTTGTTTTTACTAATCCATGCCGATTCAGCAGAATAATGACGAAGTTTCACCAGCCAGACAATAGTGGATCGAAAATAGGATTAATAAACCAGTTTCATTAAATTAATCAGCATATAAAACCAAATATAATATCAAGACTGGTTTATGAAATAGGTTTTAAAAGGTTAAATTGTCAACATTTCAGCAACATATTTGTCTGTTATTTAATCGCGAGCAATATTGCCGCCTGTGGAGTAAGCGTGAGTAAAGGCTTCCAATTCAAACAATTTTCGATCGAAGACAACGGCTGCGGCATGCCAGTGAGTACTGACGGGGTGCTGCTCGGCGCATGGGCAAATGTCGCTGAAGACGATGCCGTGTTGGACATTGGAACAGGCACAGGCCTTTTATCGCTGATGCTGGCGCAGCGTGCTTTGGGCGCGAGAATCATGGCGGTCGATATTGATCAACACGCAGCAGAAACCGCGGCGTTAAACGCTGCCGCGTCACCTTGGGCAGACAGAATCACGGTCGCACAACAAGATGTCACTGAGTGGGATACCTGCGCGCGGTTTAACACCATCATTTGCAACCCGCCTTACTTCAATTCAGGCGAGCAAGCCAATGATGCACGACGTGCAACCGCCCGTCACACAGACACACTTTCGCACGCGATGTTATTAAAAGTGATAAATGCGCGACTTTTACCCACCGGGCAGGCGCATTTGATCTTACCCTCTGTAGAAGCTGACAAACTTATTGCATCGGCAGAAGCGCATCATCTGGTTTGCCTGCGGATCACAGAAGTAAAAGCGACACCCAGTAAGCCCGTAACCCGAAAATTGATCACTTTGGCATCAAAATCGGCATTACCGCCATCAATGCCGAGCGAAAAGATCGCAATGCAACACCTTGTAATTCAAGACAAAGGTGCATATACACAAGACTTTATTTCCTTAACGAAGGATTTTTACCTCAAGATGTGATGATCACGCTTGAAATTATCTCTATAATTCGCCCCTAACTTTGAGTGGAGAATATAACGCGTGCGAACTTTTGCTGAATTAGAACTGGATCCTCAACTGCTATTAGCGCTGGATGAAATGGGCTTTGAGCGACCAACAGCAATCCAAGCTGACGTGATCCCTCATGGTATGGATGGCCGTGACATTATGGCGTCTGCCCCTACGGGCACAGGGAAAACAGCTGCGTTTTTGCTTCCAGTGCTGCAACACCTGCTTGACTTCCCTCGTCAAAAACCAGGTCCAGCCCGCGTGCTGATCCTGACACCGACACGTGAACTTGCTATTCAGGTTGCTGACCAAGCACGTGAGCTGTCGAAGCACACTGACCTGAAAGTGTTTACCATCACCGGTGGTATCTCTTACCAAGAGCACGCTGAGATCTTAGGGAAAACCCAAGATATTGTGGTAGCGACGCCTGGCCGCTTGATGGAATACATCGATGCAGAGCGCTTTGATTGCCGCGCCATTGAAAGCCTGATCCTTGACGAAGCTGACCGTATGCTAGACATGGGCTTCGGCAAAACGGTTGACCGTTTGTCAGATGAATGTCGCTGGCGCAAGCAAAGTATGCTGTTCTCAGCAACGCTTGAAGGCAAAGGCATTGAAGGCTTCAAGACAGCAATCTTGACCGATCCTGTTGAAGTGACCGTTGAGCCACCGCGTCGTGAGCGCAAGAAAATCACGCAGTGGTACTACCGCTGTGACAACCTGAATCACAAGCATGACATCTTGAAAGCCATTTTGGCGCACCAAGCAGAGCGCGCGATTATCTTCGTGAAAACCCGTGAGCGTCTTGCCGCACTACGTACCATGCTGGAATCAGAGCAAATCAAATGTGGTTGGCTGCAAGGCGAGATGGCACAAGCAAAACGTAGCGCTGCGATCGAACGCTTCACAAAAGGTGAAATCAATATCCTGCTGGCGACGGACGTTGCTGCTCGCGGTATTGACGTGCCTGACATCAGCCACGTGATCAACTACGACCTTCCACGTACCGCAGACGTGTACTTACACCGTATTGGCCGCACCGCGCGCGCAGGCAAGAAAGGCAACGCCATTTCTCTTGTCGAAGCGCACGATCAGCCAATGATGGATCGTATTTGCCGTTACATGGAAGAAGACGTCAAAGAACGTTACGTCGAAGGCCTAAAGCCGTCGCACAAAAAACCGCTTTTCAAGAAGAAAAAGAAAAAGCTACCAACCAAAGTGGTGAAAGCTAAAGCGAAGAAGAAAGCGAAAAAAGCAGCCAAAAAAGCCAGCTAATCACTTCGCAATATGAATATAAGTGCTTACTAACCCCGAAAAAGGAGACGATTCGTCTCCTTTTTTATTCCCATCCCCAAAACCTCAGCGAATTATTCTCACTGCGAAATCGACCTCGACGACAGATCAGGCTCACAACGCATCACAATAACAGCACAAAGCGTTAACAATAACGATCATTTTGAGACTATCCTGCTATCTGATTACAAAAATACCAATCCAACGTTTTGTCTTAGAGGGATCTTTTAATGCAATCTTTTGTAGATTTTTTGAACAGTATAATTTGGAGCCCAGTCCTTATTTACTTGTGTTTAGGTGCAGGCCTATTTTATTCCATTGCCACGCGTTTTGTTCAGGTTCGCCAGTTTAACGAAATGTGCCGTCTGCTCTTGTCAGGGAAAAGCTCAGACAAAGGTATCTCATCGTTCCAAGCATTGGCCGTTTCGCTATCAGGCCGTGTAGGTACCGGTAATATTGCAGGTGTCGCCGCGGCTATCGGCTTTGGTGGCCCTGGTGCCGTCTTCTGGATGTGGGTCGTCGCCTTCCTCGGCGCAGCCACCGCGTACACAGAATCAACGCTGGCACAGATTTATAAAGAAGATGATAACGGCCAATTCCGTGGTGGTCCTGCTTATTACATCGAGAAAGCCATGGGCCAAAAGTGGTACGCATGGATTTTCGCCATCGCAACCATTTTCGCGTGTGGTGTACTGCTACCGGGTGTGCAATCCAACAGCATTGGTAATGCCATTGAAGCGGCGTTTGGGTCAGGCGAAATGATCGACACTGCCATTGGTACCATCAGCTTGGCGAAGATCATCACCGGATCGATCATCTCAATACTGCTTGGCTTTATCATCTTTGGTGGCGTAAAACGTATCGCCAGTTTCACGCAAGTCGTGGTGCCTTTTATGGCATTGGCTTACATCATCATCGCGTTCGTTATCATTCTATTGAACATCACTGAAATCCCGGGGATTGTTTCAATGATCATCGGTGATGCCTTCACGCCAATGGCAGGCTTTGGTGCGGCTATCGGTTGGGGCGTTAAACGTGGTGTTTACTCCAACGAGGCAGGTCAAGGTACAGGACCACAT
The DNA here is from genome assembly GCF_004120195.1 of Enterovibrio baiacu. GTDB lineage: Bacteria > Pseudomonadota > Gammaproteobacteria > Enterobacterales > Vibrionaceae > Enterovibrio > Enterovibrio baiacui. The sequence continues at coordinate 9,528 of NZ_SCHN01000023.1, forward strand.
GCTGCAGCGGCTGCAAACGTTCAGCACCCAGCTCAACAGGGCTTGGTGCAATCGTTCTCTATTTACATTGATACCTTGCTTGTCTGTTCTGCCACGGCCTTCATGATCCTCATCACTGGTGCGTACAATGTACATGGTATGGGTGATGCGTATATCGTGCAGAACGTCGCGGCAGAAATTGCGGCTAACGGCCCTGTTTTCACACAGCTTGCCATCGAAAGTACCATGCCTGGCTGGGGCAAGCCTTTCATTGCCATCGCACTGTTCTTCTTCGCCTTCACCACCATTTTGGCGTACTACTACATCGCAGAAACCAACATTGCGTATATCCGCCGCAGCGTGAAGTTGCCGGGAATGATGTTCGTGCTAAAGCTTGTGCTGATGACCGCGGTATTCTACGGAACCGTCAAAGCAGCAAACCTTGCTTGGGCGATGGGTGATGTGGGTGTTGGCTTAATGGCATGGCTAAACATTGTCGGTATTCTCACCATCTTCTTCTTGGGCAGACCGGCATTGAAAGCGCTGAAAGACTACGAGCGCCAACAGAAAGAAGGCGTAGAGAAATACACCTTCGATCCGGTGAAACTCGGCATCAAAAATGCGGATTACTGGGAGCATCGTTTCGCACGCGAGCAAGAGGAAAACACCGCGCAAAACAACAAGGATGAAGCCCCTAGCAAACCAGTTAATCCAACGGCGTAATATCGATGAGTGTTACCAGTGGCACGAGCGTTAACTGCGCCTTGCCACTGCTTAACGAAAACCATCCCGAAACAAAAAAAGGTTAGCCTCGGCTAACCTTTTTTATTTGCTATCGCGTGTTTTCTAGCAACCGCGGCTCACTGCTCTTCGCGCTTGAACACCAACTCTTTATCGTTAGATTCTTCTTCGCTGAACCAGTAGCCTGCACGATCAAAGGCTTTCAACCCTTCAACACTGTCGATACGCTCATCAATGATGTATCTCGCCATCATGCCACGCGCTTTCTTGGCGTAGAAACTAATGACCTTGTACTGGCCGTTTTTGCAGTCTTTGAACACGGGCGTGATGATCTTTCCGTCCAGCTTCGCAGGTTTAACCGCTTTGAAGTATTCGTTGGAAGCAAGGTTCACGAGCAGCGTGTCATTCTGTGCTGCCAGCGCTGCATTCAATTCGTTAGTGATGATCTCACCCCAGAATTGATAGAGGTTTGTGCCGCGCTCATTCGCCAGCTTTGTGCCCATCTCCAAACGGTATGGCTGCATCAAATCCAGAGGACGAAGTAAGCCATACAAACCAGACAACATACGCAGGTGGTCTTGTGCCCACGTGAAATCATCATCACTCATGCTTTCAGCTTCAAGGCCTGTGTATACATCGCCTTTGAATGCCAATACCGCAGGGCGAGCATTGTCTGTTGTAAATGTCGGCGACCATTCTGCAAAACGTGCTACGTTTAACCCCGCGATCTTATCGCTCACTTTCATTAAGCCAGAAATGTCCGCCGGAGTAAGCTTACGACACACTTCAATCAGCTTTTCAGAATGCGCGGTCAGCGTTGGCTGAGTATGGCGCTCAGTGGCCAATGGCGATTCGTAATCCAAGGTTTTCGCAGGTGAAACCACGATAAGCATAATGTTCTTCCCTCAATGTTTACTTGCTAAAAGGTTAACATTTAAAGGCAAAAAAGCCACGCGGTGAGGCATGGCTTTTTCCTATGGCTCTGATGGGTTTTCCCTATAACGCCGCCATTCTCTTACCGTGTGGTTTGGTCTTGCGCATTTTCAGGCGCTTTGCCCCATACACCCGGTTCAATTTGATTCAGCATGTCTGGGTATTGGCGGCTATCGAATGTAGGCACTTTGCCATGTTTGAGCTGTTGGTTGTAATCCTTAGCAAGCTTGATCACCGTGCCAGACAACAACAAGATGGCGATCATGTTAACAATGGCCATCAAGCCCATTGAGGTGTCAGCCATTACCCACACAATCGGTAACTCAGCCAAGGCGCCAAACATCACCATGCCCAGCACGATACAGCGGAAAACATTGAGCCCTACCTTGTGGTTATGCTCAAGGAAGATCAGGTTCGTTTCGGCGTACGAGTAGTTAGCAATGATCGACGTGAACGCGAAGAAGAAAATTGCCACGGCTATGAATATTCCGCCCCACTCACCCACTTGGCTAGAGAGCGCCCGTTGGGTCAGCTCAATGCCCGTAATATCGCTACCGGGCATGTATTCCCCCGACATCAAAATGATCGCCACGGTCGCCGAACAAATCACAATGGTATCAACGAACACACCCAGCATCTGCACATACCCTTGTGACGCAGGGTGAGGCGGGTATGGCGTTGCCGTTGCCGCTGCATTGGGCGCAGAACCCATACCGGCTTCGTTGGAAAACAAACCACGTTTGATCCCTTGAACCATGCCCTGCGCCACGGTGTAACCCAATGCACCCGACGCCGCTTCTTCTAAGCCAAACGCACTGCGGAAAACCAGTGATAGTACGTCAGGTACTTTCTCAAGATTGGTGAGCATCACGTAGACCGCAAGCACCAAGTACAAGAGCGCCATCAAGGGAACGATGATCTCTGCAGTGCGGGCGATTTTACGAATGCCGCCAAAAATGACAAAGGAAGATAAAATAACCAGCGCGATACCAACATAAAGGGGATCGGCACCAAACGCGACGTAAGCGGCTTGGGTGATAGAGTTTGCTTGCACTGAGTTAAACACGAGACCAAACGCGATAATGAGCAAGACAGAAAACACCACGCCCATCCAACGCATGCCTAGCCCTCTCTCCATGTAGTAAGCAGGGCCACCACGGAAATTTCCGTCTTCATCACGGATTTTGTAGAGCTGTGCGAGCGTGCTTTCGGCAAATGCTGTCGCCATGCCTAAAATGGCGATAAGCCACATCCAGAATATTGCGCCAGGGCCGCCAAGCGTCAACGCGACAGCGATGCCTGCCATGTTTCCTGTTCCAACACGCGCCGCCAAACTGGTGCACAACGCTTGGAAAGACGAAATGCCGTCTTTATCTGATTTGCGGCTGTTCTTCATCACTTTAAACATGTGACCAAAATGACGCACTTGGATAAACCCAAGACGCAGAGTGAAGAAAATACCACCGCCAATCAGGAGATAGATCAACACTGATCCCCAGATCAGGTCATTCAAAAAATTAACCAGACTTACCACGCCTACCTCTCTGTACGCATAAACATTCTTGCCAGCGAAAACGTCTCCAACGAGGGAGCGTGTGACTTGAAGTGATAAGCAAAAGAAACATGCTTATCAAAAGATGCGGATGCTTCGAACCCTGATCGGCTCGACATCCCTTTGAATGTATTCTTTTAGTATTGGTATTGCAGGTGTTACCAGCAATTTTCCGCGAGATGATGAAGGTAGCGCCCACAAAAATCAATATGCATAATTGTTCATATTTATACTCATTTGTTTTTATCTTTCGCCTTCTTATCGCGACACATGGCTCTTTTTAGTTACAAACAAGAAACATCCGTTTTTGGCTCAGTATTCTTCGTTTTGAGGGGCTAAACCTTTAGAGCACGTAACATTCCCCATCCTAGCGCGTTGCTGCCACTGCGCTTTTCCCGACATTCACTTAAAAACACCATTTGGCTTCTTTGCGACAACTTTCGCCTATGCCACTGTACGCATTTCGTCCAATTATTTACCTTAGGTGATTTGTATCTCATAAAAACTTCACTCAAGTGCAACAAATGAGAAACACTTCAATTTTATTTTGGAGAAGGTTTGATACTTAATTAGCGACCGCTAAGGAAAAATGAGGTGAATTATGGATAGCTTTGCCTTCAACGAACTTTTTGACCAAGATCGCCCACAACGCGGTGGACGAACCAAACAAGCTAAACGTAAATGGAGAGAGATCGAAGCATTGCAAGACAGGCAACGCTTGCGTAAAGAACTACAAGATATCGATATGCTTGGTGACTTGAACGACGGTGATTTTGATCTTTAACCTTCTCGTTCAGTGTTCGTAGAAACCTCCCACGCACGACATACTGTGCGCAGCGCCGGATTCGTAAAAGGCACCTTTGAAAGGTGCCTTTTTATTTTACCGCCCGACAAGCAACCTCCACAGATTCGTTAGATTGCCGCCGCCAGCTCCTTAAATTTCGCCGACACATTCTCACCAAACAGCGGATCATGCTCATCCTCATCCCAACGTGCTTGCAGCATATCCCAATCTCCTGCAGTCATCGTCCGCTCAATCACAGGCAAGATGGATTTCTCTTCAAGTTCTAAATGCGCGCGTTGTGTCATGACAAAGCCATTGAGCTTGTCTGCAAACACATCCAGTGGGATCACCGCGTCCATCAGAACCATATCAATGGTCAATGCAAAATCAGCCGTGAGCTCTGCTAACGCTTGATGGTCAGCATCCAGCGCGGCAACACGTTCAGCATCGACATAATGCTCAATGTAATAGTGGTAAATCAGGTCTTCTTTGGGGTGATGGTATTTTTCGGCGTGTTCTTGCAGGTAAACAACCACATCTTTAATCAGGCTGTAATTCACGTCTTTTTCTGCGCGGATTGCGGACAGCTTTTCCGTAAGCAACTGCAGTAAGCGGTTTATATTGTTGTGATCTTTATGAATGCTGGCTAATAACATAGCACCTCCCTGTCTTCATTCACACGAGCTTACCCAGTCTATCGAAGCCATGAGATGACAAATTGCGCATGGTCATTTTTTGCGCAGTTATTTCAATGGGAGGGGGGAAATAAGAAAACCCGCGATCAGCGTCACTGATAGCGGGTCATTAACGCACAAACGTCTTGAAACGTTGCAGCGTAAGGAAGTTACCCTAAGGGCAATATCAATCTAAGACGGGCTGCCAATCGATCGGCGCTTTCCCTTGTTCACTCAAAAACTGATTTGTTTGAGAGAAATGCCCACAGCCTAAGAACCCGCGGTGCGCAGACAATGGTGAAGGATGCGGCGCTTCCAATACATGGTGACGTGTTCGGTCAATCACACGTCCTTTTTTGCGAGCATGTGCGCCCCAAAGCAGGAAGACAACGCCATCAGTGTGCGCGTTTACCGCTTCAATCACACGATCAGTAAAGGTTTCCCAGCCAAGGTGAGCATGCGAGTGTGCATTGCCTTGTTCAACCGTCAACACGGTATTGAGGAGCAACACGCCCTGATCAGCCCAGCTTTTCAAGTAACCGTGATTCGGGATCGAAAAGCCCTCAATATCCTGTGCGAGCTCTTTGTACATGTTGACCAGTGAAGGTGGGGTTTTAATCCCCGGTAAGACGGAGAAGCAAAGCCCGTGCGCTTGATTCGGGCCGTGATAAGGGTCTTGCCCTAAAATCACCACTTTCACGTCACTGAGTTCTGTAAAGCGAAAGGCATTGAACACATCCTCAGCGGGAGGAAATACCACGGTGCCACTTTCACGCGCCTCAGCCACATAGGCCATGGTCTGTTTAAAGTAATCTTGCTCTTTTTCCCGACCGATCACTTCATGCCAGGTCACTGCCTCTGTCATTGCTACTTCGTCCTTACTTGGTTCAAAAACGTTATTCTACACCCAAAACAACCTGTCACGGCTTACGCCGTGGCGACTTGAAATTGACGCAATAAGCGAATCTCTTCCGCCCAACGTTCAGGTTTGATGGTTTCTAAAATAAGTGGGATGCCATCAAATCGCGCATCTTGCATCAGCACTTCAAAACACGCCAACCCAATTTCGCCTTCACCCAATGCTTGGTGACGGTCGACACGGCTTCCGAGAGGTGTTTTGGCATCGTTAAGATGCATGCCGCGAAGGAACTCAAACCCCACGATGTCGCCAAATGCATTGAACGTGTTTTCCGCTGCACTGTGTGTACGTAAATCATACCCTGCCGCAAACGCATGACAGGTATCAATACAGACACCAACGCGCCGTTTATCTTCAACTTGCTCGATGATGCTCGCAAGCTGCTCAAATGACCACCCTAAATTCGTGCCCTGCCCTGCGGTATTCTCGATCACCGCCACCACATTCGGTACGGCTTGATGCGCAAGGTTGATGGATTCCGCAATCAAGGACAAACACGATGCTTCACTGATTTTCTTGAGATGGCTACCAGGGTGGAAATTGAGCAATGGCAGACCCAATTGTTCACAGCGTTGCATTTCGTCGATGAATGCATCGCGCGACTTAATCAATTTTTCTTCTTCAGGCGCCCCCAAGTTAATCAGATAAGAGTCATGCGGCAAAATGGCCTCAGGGACAAAACCCAGACGCTGACAATTCGCTTTAAATGCCGAAACCGTGCTGGATTCCAACGGCTTGGCTACCCATTGGCGTTGGTTTTTAGTGAACAATGCAAACGCATTTGCGCCTAACTCGGCCGCGTTGGCAGGCGCTTTGTCTACGCCACCCGCAGCAGAAACGTGTGCTCCAATAAATTTCATTTTCTCTCCGCCCACTTCTTGCGGGGTATGTATTCGCTTTAGTAACCGACAACATTTTAGGTTACATCAAGGGTGCTAAGAAGGCTTTTTCAATGGGAACACAACCACAAAATATGTAGTAATTATATTACAAATGAAAGTCATTCATACATACCACCCATGTTATCGAATTGTTTAAAACCAAATACTTGTCATTTTATTGATGTGAGACAAGAAACACGGCGTGGAATTCCCGCATATTTTAGTTGTAATTTGACCAAAATCAAAATAACCTTACAGACAGTAAGGTATACAGTACCCAGCTCATCAAAAGATGGAAAAATAAAACCACTAAGGCCTATCAAGGGGAAAGTTTATGATCACTGGTATTCAAATCACTAAAGCAGCAAACGACAACCTGTTGAACTCAATCTGGTTGCTGGACAGCGAAACCAACGAAGCGCGTTGCATTTGTGCACAATCTGGCTTCGAAGCTGACCAAGTTATCCCTGCCGCTGATCTGGGTGAGTACGAGAGCCGCGACATCGCGATCGAAGTACCTGCAAAAATCGAAGGTGGCCAACACCTGAACGTAAACGTACTTAAGCGTGAAACACTGGAAGATGCAGCTGCACACCCAGAAAAATACCCACAGCTAACCATCCGTGTATCTGGCTACGCAGTACGTTTCAACTCACTGACTGTTGAACAACAGCGTGACGTTATCGCACGTACCTTCACTAACTCTCTGTAATAGATTCTTCTACACAGATAGCTAGAATGAAAAAACCGACCCTAGGGTCGGTTTTTTGTTTTTGCATTCCGCCTTTCAGTGGCGCTATGTTAGCCAGCCACTTCCATGAGGTAAGCGCGGATCTGAGCAAAATCAGCATCGCGTTCAGCCGACAGCAATTCCATCACTGCATGCTTCGCCAGTGGACCTGGCAATGGGATGTCTTGTCCAAGAATCTCATCGACTGATTCTTTGAACTTCGCAGGGTGCGCCGTACAAAGGAACAAGCCGTATTCACCGTCCTGCAATTGCTCTTCCAACAAGCGGTACGCAATCGCACCGTGTGGTTCACACAGATAACCTGCATCAAACATGGCTTTCAGTGTTTCTGCCGTTTCTTCGTCAGTCACTGCGCCAGACGCCAACTCGTTCAAGCCCCAACCTTTACGTTGGCATAGCTCTTCGATACGCGGCCAGTTGTTTGGTTGGCTCACGTCCATCGCATTCGACAATGTTGGAATGGTTGGGGTTGGCGTCCACTCCCCTGTTTTCAGGTAGCGAGGCACGGTGTCATTCACGTTGGTGGCGGCAATGAAGCGCTTGATAGGTAAGCCAATCGCTTTTGCTAGCAAACCTGCCGTCAAGTTACCAAAGTTGCCACTCGGCACAGAAATCACCAAGTTTTCGCGCTGTGCGGGTGTCAGTTGAGACGCGGCCTCGAAGTAGTAACAAATCTGCGCCATCAAACGGCTGATGTTGATCGAGTTCGCTGAGTTAAGGCCAATCGCTTGGCGAAGCTCTGCATCATCAAACGATTGTTTCACCATCGCTTGGCAATCATCAAAAGTGCCGTTCACTGCGACGGTGTGAATGTTGCCACCCAAGGTACAGAACAGTTTTTCCTGCAGTGGGCTGATTTTACCTTTCGGGTACAAGATAACGACGTTGATGTTTTCCATGCCGTAAAACGCATGTGCTACCGCAGCACCCGTATCACCCGATGTTGCTGTCAAAATGGTGACTTTTCCGCCGTCAGAAACGGCAGCCAGTGATTGCGCCATAAAGCGACCACCAAAGTCTTTAAACGCCAGCGTCGGGCCGTGGAACAACTCCAATGCGCTAACACTGTCAGTCACTTTCTCGACTTTTGCAGGGAATTGAAATGCATTTTCAACCATTGAACGCACGGTTTCTTGTGGCAGTTCGTCGCCGATAAATGCAGACAAGATGTCGGTGCTGCGAGAAACGAAATCTTTCTCTAGCAGTGCATCAACATCATCAAATGCGGGTAATTCACTTGGGAAGAACAAGCCTTGATTACGACCAAGACCTTGTTTTACTGCTTGTCCAAACGAGACCTGCTCGTCGTTTTCCTTGATATTGTAAAGCTTCATAGTTCACTTCCTGTCACGGTCGATCCGGTCACATCCAATCGACAGACGTGGACAAATCCTTCTTCATTTTGAACGTAGTTATCCTGTAGCCACTTCGCCACGCGCTCGGCAATCTCTTTATCATCGGTAATGCTAAAGAGTGTTGGGCCTGAGCCTGAGATGCCAGTCGCAAGCGCGCCGGCTTCCGCTGCATAGCGTCGAGCTTGTGCAAACCCTGGCAGCAATTTCTCACGATACGGTTCTGCAACCACATCTTTGATCATACTCGCTGCCAATTGCGGCTGACCAGAGTAACAGCCATGGATGAAGCCTGCCAGATGACGGCCATGATTAATCACATCTTGGCGACGATATTGCGCAGGCAAAATGGCACGTGCTTCAGCGGTCGGCACTTTAATACCCGGGTACGCCATGACCCAGTACCATTCATCGAAACAGGGCACTTGCTGGCTGATGATGCCGTTTTGCTCAACCATCAACTGCAAACCGCCGAGGTAACAAGGGGCAACATTGTCGTAGTGCAAGCTACCAGAAATAGCCGCTTCCATTTCCCCCATTAGCGCCAACAAGGTGGTCTCATCAAGGGCGTTATCATGGAAACGGTTAAGCGCATCCAATGCTGCCACAATGGAACATGCACTGGACCCCAGCCCAGAGCCAATCGGCATGTTCTTTTCCAGTGTCATGGACACGGGGCGAACTGTCGCGCCATGTTTTTCCATTTCACGACAAAAGACCAAGTAGCTTTGATAAACGATGTTTTCTTTCGGGTCGGTCGGCAGCTTATCAACAAAGCCGCCAACACAGTTGAGAGAAAATGGCACATCGCCACCGTCGGTCACTAAGACGCGGTCGCCCAATAAGGTGCCATCAACAGGCGACACTGCCGCCCCCAACACGTCAAAACCCACACTGACGTTACCGATAGACGCTGGTGCGTAAACCACAACACTCATGGTTAAACCCCCAGTTTCCAGCCAAGTGTACGCATCAAGTCTGCGAACACACCCGCCGCGGTGACTTCAGTACCCGCACCGTAACCTCGCAGTACCAATGGAATCGGTTGGTAGTAACGGCTGTAGAACGCGAGCGCATTCTCGCCTTCTTTGATCTTGAACATAGGGTCATCTGCATCAACCGCTTGGATCTTCACAGAGCATTGACCGTTGTCGATGCTACCAACATAGCGCAACACTTTGCCTTCGCTGCGCGCTTCGCCCGCGATTTTGTCAAAGTAAGCATCGGCCTCTGGCAGTTTCGCCATGAATGCATCTACATCACCTGACGCATCAAAGCCTGGTGGAAGCGCCGGCTCAACATCAACATCTTCAAGCTCTAAGTTCATGCCCGCTTCACGCGCAAGGATCAATAGCTTACGTGCCACATCCATTCCCGATAGGTCATCACGAGGATCGGGCTCGGTGAAGCCACTTTCACGCGCAACGGTTGTTGCCTCGCTAAAGCTTTGGCCTTCATCCAACTTACCGAAGATGTGCGACATTGAGCCCGACAAGATACCGGTGAATTTTTCAAGTTCGTCACCCGCTGCAATCAGATTCTGCAAGTTTTCGATAACAGGCAAGCCCGCACCTACCGTGGTGTCATACATGAACTTACGGCGACGCGCGCGCGCTGAATTACGCAGCTGCTGGTAGTACGCCATGCTAGCGGTGTTGGCTTTCTTGTTCGGGGTGATCACGTGGAAGCCTGAGGACAAGAAGTCAGCATATTGGTCAGCTATCGATTGATCGGAGGTACAGTCAATGAACACTGGGTTGATCACGTGGTTTTGTTGCACTAAACGCACCATGCTTGGCAGGCTAAAGCCTTCTTCGGCAGTGGCTAGCGCTTCACGCCAGTTGTTTAGATCAATGCCTTTGCTGTCCAGTTTCATTTGGCGACTGTTCGCAAGACCACAAACACGGATCACGATGCCTTGCTCTGCGAGTTTCACTTGCTGGCGTTTCACCTGCTCAACCAACTCTCCACCAACACCACCGACACCAACAATAAACACGTCGAGGTAGTGATTACTGTTAAACAAGTTTTCGTGACACGCTTTCACCGCTTCCGACACTTTATTGTTCGGGATAACCGCTGAAATAGAACGCTCAGAAGAGCCCTGTGCAATCGCGACAATGTTGACGTTAACTTCCGCCAGAGACGTAAAGAACTGAGAAGCCACGCCTTTCGCGGTGCGCATTGCATCACCCACCAAAGACACGATCGCTACGTCATCTGTAAAATCAACAGGCTCTAATAGGCCGTCTTTGAGTTCCAGTTCAAAGCTGTCATGCAACGCGCGCTCTGCCAATGCTTTGTCGTCAGACTCGATACAGAAGCTGATGCTGTACTCTGATGAAGACTGTGTAATCAACACGACAGACACACCCGCCGCCGACATTGCGCCAAACACACGCGCCGCCATGCCTACCATGCCTTTCATGCCAGGGCCTGATACGTTCACCATGCTGAGATCGCTAAGGGTAGTGATCCCTTTCACTGCAAGGTTGTCTTCGCCGTTATCGATGCCAATCAATGTACCCGCACCTTGAGGGTTCGCGGTGTTTTTGATCAGACAAGGGATGTGGAAACGGGCAATAGGCAGGATGGTTTTAGGGTGAAGGACTTTCGCACCAAAATACGACAGCTCCATTGCCTCTTGGTAGCTCAGTGATTTAAGCAGCTTCGCATCTGGCACCAAACGTGGGTCACAGCTGTAAACGCCATCCACGTCCGTCCAAATCTCGCAGCACTCAGCACGTGCACAGGCTGCCAAAACGGCCGCAGAGTAATCAGAGCCGTTACGGCCTAAAGTAACAAGCTCACCTTTTTCATTCGCCGCAGTGAAGCCCGGCATCAAACCGATGTGCTTAGCAGGAATAGGCTCACGCTTGAAGTTATCTGAAGACACTTCAATGTCGACCATGGCTTCAAGGTAATCACCTTTCGCTTGCAGATAGTGCACAGGGTCAATCACGAACGTCTTATGACCACGCGCTTGCAGCAATGCTGACATAGTCGCGATAGACAGGCGCTCACCTTTACTGATGATGCGTGCGTAGATGTTGTCAGGACACAAGCCTAGAAGCGCAATACCGTGGATGTATTGTTTCAGCTGATTCAGTGTTTTATCCAGTTCGAGGTAAAGCGGCGCTTTATCGAAGGTTTCTTCCATTTCATCCAGACCATCAAAGAGGGCGCTGAATATGGCGTGGATTTCGGCAACTTGGCGCTCTGCCTCACCGTGCTTAACCGTGTTATCAATCACTGCGACAAGCGCATTGGTGATTTTTGCTGGTGCAGAAAGTACAGCGGATACGTCGCTTTGACAGGTATTGCTGGTAATGATTTCTGCGGCTCTACTAAATCGTTCCGCATTCGCGAGGGATGTTCCCCCAAACTTTAAAACTCGCATCCTTTCCTCCAGCTCCATCCTGAGCTTTCTAATTCATAAGTAAACTAATGAAAAAAAGCCCGCACCTTGTGGGGTACGGGCTTTTTTAAAAAATTCTGTGCAAATCAGCCCGCACCTGCACACGTAGTGCCGGTAATAATGGTAATAGTGAAACGGGTTGTGGCTGATTGAAGCATGTTTTAGAACTTCCTTGCTGCGTTTTTATAACCTTTACCCAAAGCGGGTTACTAGGTCAACAAAAATTTAAGTTATCTCTCAAAAAAACGCAGCATTTCGCAACTCTTAGTTAACCATTTTAAAAGATGAGAAAGCGCAGCATTCCTGAGGTTACTTCTTGCGCAATAGTCATCATCAAGACATAGTGGATTGAAAAGTGATGAAAAAAGCATCTATTACAAGGAGGGAACCGTGGCAGAAGCAATGGAGCAACTCGTCGCAGCGACAATTTTACAAGGCTCAGACGCCATGTATGGTCGCTTTCTTGATGTAACCGCTGGCGCCCAAGAGCGTTTCGAGCAGCAAGACTGGAAAAACGTACAATCGGCATTGAAAAAACGTATTAACTTTTACGATCTTCATGTCGGCTTGGTCGCCCAGCAACTCAAAACCATGCTCGATAAACAACACGCAACGCGCTCATTCCTCATGGGCGTCAAAGATGCGTATAGCCAACTCCTTGATGATTACCCTCGTTATGACATTGCAGAGAGCTTCTTTAACTCTGTGTATTGCCGCATCTTCGATCATCGCAATATTCGCCGCGACAAGTTATTCGTTAACAGCTCGCAAGGCGGACGCATTCCTAAATATCCAACGCCATTGCTCAAGCGATACGCCAGCAACAAAAACCTGATTCATACCATTGAGCGTTTGCTGGACGACACCCCTTTTTCTTTGGCGTGGGAGAACAAAGCACGCGATGTTCAACGCATTGTTGAAGCACTGCAACTTCGCTTGGGACCCCAACTGACCAGCGAAATCATCGTGGACATGGTGCGTGAGCCTTTCTACCGAAACAAAGCGGCCTATTTGATTGGCCGTATTGAAATGGCGAACCAAACGCGCCCATTAGTGATCCCGATTTTGATCAATGAAGAGGGCGAGTTGGTGGTGGATGCCTGCATCTCTGATTCAGACGATGTCAGCGTCATTTTCGGCTTCGCGCGTTCTTACTTTATGGTTTATGCCCCTGCACCAGCGGCCTTGGTCGATTTCCTTAGCCAGTTGATGCCTCATAAAACACCGGCACAGCTCTACACAGCCATCGGTTGTCAGAAACACGGTAAAACGGAACTGTATCGAGAATTCCTCCACCACATGGATAACTCGGACGACCAATTCGTCATCGCCCCCGGCATCAAAGGGATGGTGATGTCTGTGTTCACCCTGCCTTCCTATGGCTTCGTGTTTAAGATCATTAAAGACAAGTTCGCTCCACAAAAAGACATCACGCATGCCGTTGTCAAAGAGAAGTACCAATTGGTAAAAGAGCATGATCGTGTCGGTCGAATGGCGGACACCTTGGATTACCGCAATTTTATTTTTCCAAGAGAGCGCTTCAGTGAGGAATTGATTGAAGAGCTCATGGAGGTTGCACCCTCTCTGATCAAGCTGACCAGCAAAGAAGTCCATATCAGCCATTTGTATATGGAACGGCGCATGATCCCGCTCAATATCTATCTTGAGCAGGCCAATGAAGACGAACTCAGAGAAGCCGTACAAGAATATGGCGACGCCATTAAGCAACTTGCGGCCGCAAACATCTTTGCGGGAGACATGCTGTTTAAGAACTTTGGTGTCTCCAGACATAGCCGCGTTATCTTCTACGATTACGATGAAATCATGTACCTGACGGAAGTGAACTTTAGGCGTATTCCACCGCCTCGCTTCCCTGAAGATGAGATGGCAGCTGAACCTTGGTACAGCGTGGGCGAGTATGATGTCTTCCCCGAGGAGTTCCGTACCTTCTTACTGATCAACCCGAAAATACGTTCGCTCTTCAACGAACTGCATTCGGACTTGTTCGAGGCTGACTATTGGAAGCAATTACAAAACAATATTCAGCAAGGCCAGTTCAACGATGTATTCCCTTACAGCGATGAATGTCGTTTCAATATTCTCAGGACTAAAATGTGATTTAGACCTTGACCGGCGTGCCATTTAGGCACGCCGTTTGCTTTTATTTTGGAGGGTAAGAAAGGGCGGCAACTTACTGACACTGCGACAATTCCCAATTGTTGAAAAAAACTGGCACGCCTCTTATCAAAACTGAAACGAGTGGACTAGACTAGACACTTAATCATAAAAATAACGAAAAAGGAGTGGCGTAAATGAACAAACTTTTGCTCGCAGCCACTCTTCAATGCGTGGCATTTTTCAGTGCTGCACAAGATTCCCTCCCGCTCTATGAATATATAGAGGAAGACACACGCAAGCCGTGGTTTTCAAATTCAATCACCAGCGGGTATAACGGGTTCGACAGTTGGACGATCAATAGCGGGTATCACTACCCCGTGCTCAAGAACATTAATCTTTACCTTGCCACTGAAATGCGCACCACCACCAGCGAGTCAACAAGCGCCAAAGGTTTGTTGAGCGGTATTCAATACAGCTTTAACGAAAAGCTCAGTTTTGAAAGCAATGTTCAAGCCGAGCGCAAGAATGATGAGACGGTAGGCATTGTTGGGATGGGCAGTAAATTGCAGCTCACCGAGCACCTCAATGTTGAAGCGCGTTTTGATTATTCACTAAACCAAGAGCCTTCGGCATCCGCCCAATACCAACTTGGTGTCGGATACCGCTTTTAACCGACACCCTCTATTGGCAGTCTCGTTTCAGTAAACAGAGACCTTACTGACCATCACGCCGTTAAGATCAGCATACAGATAGTCCCCAGACGCAATGGACACGCCACCAAGTTCTAGCGTCACGCCAACCTCTCCCGCGCCCAGTTTTTCTGTTTTGATCGGACACACCCCCAACGCTTTCACCCCAAGCGGCATGGTACTGAGTGCGCCGGCATCTCTCACCGCACCGAAAATGACAATGCCTTTCCAGTTATTTTCTACGGCTCGCTCTGCCAATAAATCGCCCAGCAACGCTTTGTTGAGGCTGCCCTGCCCATCAACAACCAAGACCCGACCATTTCCGGGTTGGTTGACCAACTCCCTCACTTTGGAGTTATCTTCCACGCAATGCAGGGTTTCAACCTGACCTGAGAAGATGGATTCACCACCGAAATCACGCCATTGGATAGGTAACCATTGAACATTGTCACCGTGCTCATCACTCAAATCAGGAAGTAAGTCGTTCATAGTGCCTCCATGCCTTTTCATGCTTTTCTTAAATGCTCAAGCAACGAATCACCTTCATTGCGCGTTTTCAGCCCTAACTGTAGCCAAACTTTCACGACTCGCTGTTTTTAGCAAATGACGGGGGCGTTCAAGAACCAGATATCTCAAACACTCAAAATGGCATCAATCTCAATTGCTCCGTGCTACTCAGATGTAAACACTGCCAAAGCAACTGAAGATAATTTAATCATCCGCATCAATACCTTATTGCTATATTTAATTTCCCTCTGCGGATTGCTGCACAATTTGGAAAAACGTGAAGTGACAGACGCATGGCTCTCAAGGCGAAGTGGTTGACCGTTATGCGACAACATGGTGAGATACCCGCGCTGGCGCGAAATCTCTTTACACAATTTTCACACCTGTTGTAATAGTACGAAAATGTTTAAACGTACTCTTAAAGAATCGGCCAAGTATCGAGGTGATATTCCCCTTTTTGGGACGACTTTCGCCGAGATTGACGTATATCAATAAAGATTAAAAAAAATCGCGTTGATTTATTACTAATTATTGTTAGCACGCTGTTAAATGAATACAATCAGCGCTATCCAATGGATTTGCTGACCAAAATGATTTGATCAGTAGCATGCAGCGTAAAATTACGCTTCAGCAAAAACCTTCTCTAAGGATGGCGTTCGGATCAGGGAAGTATGCTTTTGAAGTCGAAGAGTGGCTTTCTAGGTACTTTTCCTGTTTGTAAATTTTTTTCATAGAATCAACATATTCTGTGATTGTTAAATACCAGATTCCTTAAAGAAATTAGGTAACGCCAATGCAAACCCCTCATATTCTGATTGTAGAAGACGAACACGTAACGCGTAACACGCTGAAAAGCATCTTTGAAGCGGAAGGTTACACAGTACTGGAAGCCAACGATGGCGAGGAAATGCACCAAGTGCTTTCCAACAATCAGGTACACCTGGTGATCATGGACATCAACCTGCCAGGTAAAAATGGCCTGCTGCTAGCACGCGAACTTCGCGAGCAAGGCGACATGGCTCTGATGTTCCTAACTGGTCGTGATAACGAAGTAGACAAGATCCTAGGCTTGGAAATTGGCGCTGACGATTACATCACCAAACCATTTAACCCACGTGAACTGACCATCCGTGCGCGTAACCTTTTGACCCGTGCAATGAGCCAAGGTGCAGTACCAGAAGACAAACGTTCTGTAGAGCGTTACGTATTCAACAACTGGGTACTGGATATCAACAGCCGTTCACTGATCAGCCCAGACAACGAGCAATTCAAACTGCCACGTTCTGAGTTCCGTGCTCTGCTGCACTTCTGTGAAAACCCAGGCAAAATCCAAACACGCGCAGACCTTCTTAAGAAGATGACTGGCCGTGAATTGAAACCACATGACCGTACGGTTGACGTCACCATTCGTCGTATCCGTAAGCACTTCGAGTCATTTGGTGACACACCAGAAATCATCGCTACTATCCACGGCGAAGGTTACCGTTTCTGCGGCGAGCTAGAAGACATTTAATCTTCGCTCACGCAAAACGACACAGATTAAAAAGGCCTGCATTGCAGGCCTTTTTGTTTTCTCTTTTTAGGTATGGCGTCAGTGTCTCTACTGGCCGCAACTCACCCTATCAATCCAGCCTTAGCCGAAGCACTTATCCCGTCATTTCATCAGTACGACGCGTAGAAAAGCCCAGAAAGATCAGCGAAAAAGAAAAGGGACAAAAGCCTTCACTTTCATCCCTTCTTTCATCACTACTTGCTGTATTCATCCAGCCATTGTTTCAGCACCGTTAAATCGTGCTTATAGCCTTCTTTGATTTCATCCACCCAATCCGCGATGTTCTCCCACCAAGCAGGTAGCTCTGGCGATTGTGCTTTCTGAGCGACTTTCTGAATATGCTTCAAACCAATCGATCCAGCCGCGCCTTTGATTTTGTGCGCTTCGCTGGCAATGCCATCCTGATCTTTGGCAGTCATATTGCTGTCTAAGATATGAATGTAATCTGGCATCACTTCTTCGAACATCTTGATGCTTTGGTAAACAGGCTCTGGGCCCACAATATCCACGTATGAGCGCAGCATTTCGAGATCGAGCAGTGTTTCGTAGAGCTCGTTTCCAGGTTTCTTCGGTTCAACCACAGGTGTATGTCCTTTACTCAATGGGCATTGAAGCGCTAATCGCTCAATCACATCCGTTACCGCAGCCACGCTGATCGGTTTGCTAATAGCGTCATCCATGCCACGTTGAATGTATTCGGATTTGTCTTTTATGACATTCGCAGTCAACGCCACCAAAGGCGGTAAAGGTGCGTCGCCACTCCGCAATTGCGCTGCGATATCAAACCCTGTCATATCTGGTAACTGGATATCCAGCAATAAAAGATCAAAGTGTGCGGTTGGGAATGTCTCTAGTGCTTCTTTGCCACATCGCGCAACTGTCACCGTATGACCAAAGCTCTCCAGCAAGTTCACAGCAACGGTGATGTTCAGTTCAATGTCTTCCACCAGCAGAATTTGCAGTGGGCTTTGCTCTGTTATCACACGCTCTTGGCTTTCAACGGCATCACAAAGCGGTACGCTGAGCGTCACGGTAAACGTGCTCCCTTCTCCTTCCTCACTGTCTACCGTTATGTCACCGCCCATCAAGCGCGCCAGTTTTCTCGATACTGCCAATCCAATGCCTGTTCCCACGGCATGCAGATTGTCTTCACCTTGCTTCACTTGGTAGTACATGGCGAAGATTTTCTTTTGTTCTTCAAACGGAATGCCGATACCACTGTCTTCAATATCAAATTGAAGGTGCGCCATTTGGTCTTCAACGTCGCAACTGACCGCGACATTCACCGCCCCCTGCTTCGTGAACTTCACGGCGTTGCCCACCAAGTTCCAAAGGATTTGGCGTAAGCGGGTGCCATCCACGCTCACTGCCGCAGGGAATGACGTCATGCGATCGAGTGAAAAACGCAGGCCCTTTTGTTCCGCCATCAAACCACTGATGTTTTCAATCTCGGTAACGAAATCGGGTAAATCTATCGGCTGTGGAAGAAGCTCCAAGCGGCTACGATCCGATTTATCGAGGTCGATAATGTCGTTAAAGATATTCCCTAAGGTAATCGCACTGACGTGAATCGTGCGTAAATACCCCAGTTGCTCATTCGATAATCGGGTATCCAGCAACATACGGCTCAAACCGACGATGCCGTTAAGTGGGGTTCGGAGTTCGTGGCTTATGGTAGAAATAAAGGCCGTTTTGTCACGGCTCGCTTTCTCCAATGCATCTTGGTAGCGCTTACGCTCAGTGATCTCTCGACCAAAACCAACCAGACCTAAGCGGCGTCCATCACGGGAATAAAACGGCAATTTGCGCAGTTCAAAGTATGCTTTCTGGCCATCGTCGTACTCCAGCCATTGCTCATAGGTCAAAGACACATTGTTATCAAAGACTTGCTGATCGGTTTCAACAACCTTGCTCGCCACATCTTCGCTGTAAACATCCCAAGGCGTTAGGCCGACCAACTCTTTTTCTTTCTTACCGGTAAGCTCCTCCATCGCTTTGTTACAGCCTGAGAATTGACCACGTTCATTTCGGTAATAAATGAGATCAGGCGACGCATCGATAAAAGAACGCAGTAATGCGGTCTGCTCTGCCAGTTCTAACTGGGCTTTTTCACGTTGATAAACTTCGTTTTCAAGATCGAGCATGGCCTCTTCGCGCGCTTCTTCTGCACGCTTACGCTCTTCAATTTCTAAATTGAGCTGGGCAATATTATCGGTGAGTTGGCGGTTAAGCTCCATGTCGCGAGAACGCATCTCTTCAAGCTTGGCGACAAGTTTCGTCAACCGTTGACGAGACTCTTCAAGTTGATCGACAACCACAGAAAGGAAATACACGGCCCAAGGTGTGATAAGAAGGCCAAAAAAGACGGAGCGAACGATGTCGCTGTCATGAACGCTACCATTGAGCACAAGTGTAATGGCCACTTGCACCACAACAGCCAGCGCAACAAGCGCGAGGGCCAGCAACATGCTGAATCGGACAATACCTAACTTCACCAATAAATCGACGTAGTATTGTGCCAAGAGTTTTATTTGCTTCATTGAACTTCCTGATCAACGGTTCTGAAGCAACATAATAGCGAGCACCCAGAACAAGCTAAAGAAAAAGGCGTCGAAACGCCCCTTATATGTCGAAATAACGTCAAGAGACAGGATCCACAGCCTCTCAATACGTTCAATGAGAGGCTGTGTGGGAATACGCAGTGTTTGTCGTCGCTTGTGTGATTTAGACGCGATCAGCCACGAGGTTTGTCGACGCTATGCGGTTTCGTCCGGCGTGTTTTGCGCGATAAAGGGCTTTATCAGCAGCCAAGACCAAATCACCATAATCTTGCCCTTGAACGGGTAAAATGGTCGCCACACCCTGACTCAGGCTCAAGCGCGTTGAGGCAGAAGAGAATCCATGTTCAATATTGGCGCGCGCCAGCGCATCTGCAATTTTTTCAGCCACATACACCGCACCCTCTTCCGACGTGTTTGGCAGCAAGATGGCAAATTCTTCTCCCCCATACCGCGCAACTGCATCGAGTGGCCGTCTGATCACATCGAGGAACACTTCCGCCACAATGCGCAGGGCTTTATCGCCTTGCTGATGGCCATAGTTGTCGTTGTAAGGCTTGAAGTAGTCAATGTCGCAAAGAATAAGAGAGAGCGGTTCTTGCTCACGAATGTGGGAGTGCCACATTTTCACGAGCTGCTCGTCAAAGCTACGCCGATTCGCCACTTTTGTTAGACCATCAACGAAGCTCAATTCCTCAAGCTCCATGATAGCGTCCGCGAGTTCTTGTTGCGTTGCTTTTCGAGCCGTGACATCACGGGCGATAACTAAGACGCCGATAGTGTCATCCGTCGGATCGCGGAATTGGGTTTTGGTTAATTCATACCAGACGTGCGAGCCATCGCGCTTCATCACCAAGTCTTCATACTTGATGGTCTTGCCTTCTTTCAGCACAGGCACATCGACGCGCTTATGATCCGCCAATACATCCGGATCCATCAAATCCGCCGCCTGCTGCCCTTCGAGGTTGTCATGCGGTGCGCCCATGGCTTCGGCAAACGCCGCATTTCCGCCAAGAAAAACGTAGGAAGAGTTGTAGATGCCAATGGGATCAACACTGGCTTCGAAGATAGAGGCCAACACATTACTGTGTTGCTTCAAGCGTTGTTCGACTTCTTGTCTCGCGGCGATCTCTTGTTCTAAAACTTCTTGCATCATGTGCCAGTTGGTCACGTCGTGGCTAATGCTCAGCGTGCCATAGATGCGATTGTCGTTATTTCGAAGCACCGTTTGACTGGTTTCGAGCAAGCAACTGTCACCGGCGGGTGTGGTCGTCCAACTTTGTTGGGTTCGGCGGCTCTCGAAGTTATCTTCCGCATTGAAGAATAAGCCCTCGTCTTCTCGCCCTTTCCAAAAACGATCAAACGCGTTGTTGGTGCCAACAATGCGTCCGTCTCTGTCCTGAAAGCACACCAGTTCAGCCAGAGAGTTGATAACACTGCGAAAGATATGATTGTCGTTGTTGGCGAAAGGCTCGCTATAAACGCTTTCAGATTCAGGCTCGAGGGAGATAATCCACGCTCGCTGGCCACTACACCAGACGGGAAGGCCAGAAAAACGCGCATACCTTGGCGCATTGCGGTTTGAAACCGTCCTAAAGTCGGCAGTGACATCGATAAAGGGCAAAGGCCAGCGACGGTATTTCAGTAACGATTCAAACGTGGCTTTGTCGCTTGTCCCTTTTAGTTCAAGTTGTCCATTGACGGTTTCGACATTAAAAAGACGCACAAATCCCCTGTTAGCAAACAGGATCTTACCATCCTCCACACCGATCATGGCTTTGGGAGAATAGAGGTTTGATAGGTACGCTTGCCATGTTTTCTTCGATACAACACGACGGCGAGACGCCCAAAACGTACCGATAAGAAAACCGACCAAGAGCGTTACGGCTGCCATTGGCATCCAATCAGTCATTCACCCATCCCAAACTTGTGTTTCCTTTGCGTCTTTATTACTGGCATATTCAATTTTTGAACAAACCTCACGCTTTATCTTGCCATATGGTTGAGAAAGAAAACGAATAAGCCTACACCGTTTTGCGACGGAGATTCTCTAGGAGACCCCGATTTTCCTCAGCTCAACCGAGATATGCCCAGTAAACACTGATTTGGTCATTCTAGGAGGGAAAGACAAAGGCATCATTAAGCAATGTCCCTTGTGCGCCCTTTTCCGTCAATGCACGCGCAACGCCCGTCATCGCAAGCCAACGGTTCTCGCACCACGTTGGCGCAAGCAAGGTTGGACGACGCGCACTCGCAGAGACGCGATGATAAACAACATTTGATGGCGTTCGAAGGATCATCTCTGATGCACTCTCGACATAATCCTCTATTGTGATTTCACCCAAACGCCCTGCACGCCAAGATTTGGCCATGACGCTGCCTTCAACAATGTGAAGAGGATGCAGCTTAATCCCGTCCGTTCCTGTTTCAACGACACGTTCAATGGTGTCGATATGATCGGCGCGTGTGTCACCCGGCAAACCAACAATAAGGTGGGTACAAACGTTCAACCCAAGGGCTCTCGCCTTCTTGGTAACACGATCATAGCAAGCGAAATCATGCCCGCGATTTATACGGTGCAGGGTTTTGTCATTGGCGGTCTGAAGACCAAGCTCTAGCCAGATCTCAAAGCCTTGAGCACGATAGCTTGCTAACAACTCAAGCACGGCATCAGGCACACAGTCAGGACGCGTGCCGACACACAAGCCAACAATGTCAGCGGTTTTAAGTGCTTCTTCATACATGGCTTTCAGTTTTTCGACTTCCGCATACGTGCTTGTGTATGCCTGAAAATACGCCAAATACCGCTTCGCTCGGCCAATTTCACCCGCGCGCTGTACCAACTGCGTTGTGACAGAGAGCTGTTGTGCCGTTTCATCAGCAAAGGACGCAACGTTGCAAAATGTACAACCGCCGCGGCCTAACGTGCCATCTCGATTGGGGCAACTAAACCCACCATGCAACGTAAGCTTGTGTACTTTTTCGCCATACCTGCGTTGTAAATCCTGACCAAAGGTATTCACCAAATGATGAAGTTCCATCGTCGACCGCCTCAGTGTTGAACGTAATAAAATTATGATGCTGAAAAAAAGCCGTCGATTTTATCACCAGCACAAAGCCGAAAAGCTCGATTGAATCAATCAAAATAGTAATTTTGTGCGACGAATTGAAAAAAAATTACAAAATAAAAACATTCACCTAGCGCCCCCCTCCGGGAGGAAAACTCGATATTCAACAAAATGACCCCATACCGAATAATTAGTCATTATTATCGAGATTAAACGCAGTTAATGTAAAATGATGCGCAATTGATTGTTAAGTTTTTATGGTAATTAAATTCCGGAATATGTAGGATATCTACAGCTGCGACTAAATTGTGAGCAATATAATTCGCGAAATTGCGCCTGTTCATAGCGACATATTTGGCATTTAGAAAAAAGCGCAGCAGATCTACATAGTTTTGTAGAAAAAAGGATTACTTTTCTTGGTAGAAGTAATCTGGCTTGGACACCAGGAAACAACACTTTTGTTGATCCTATATTCGTGTCCGCTATGCCCATGCCCGCAACAGGTATGGCAAGGGAAGACAAATGCATCCACTGCATTTGTGTCAACTGGAAGGACGTAAAGATGACAGATTCAGTGCTACGCACCGAGGGGCTCTATGTGCCCGAGATGGAACACGATGCCTGTGGTATCGGCTTCGTTGCCCACCTAAAAAACAGAAAGTCCCATGCGATAGTGACCCAAGCACTCGACATGCTGGCTCGTATGGAACACCGTGGCGGTCAAGGCTGCGATCCATGCAGCGGTGACGGTGCGGGTATTCTTCTTCAAAAACCTCACGAGTTTCTTCTTGAAGAAACACGCGCACTTGGCATTCAACTTCCGTCGGCAGATAAGTACGGCGTCGGTGTAATGCTCTTCCCAAGAGACGAAAACAAACGTTATCAGTGCCGTGAGATTTTTGAGCGTAATGCAAAGCGTCTTGATCTGGAGGTGATTGGCTACCGTGAACTGCCAACCGATAACTCCATGATCGGTGCCGACCCATTAAGCACAGAACCCCATTTTGAACACGCATTTGTTACTGGTGGCGAACACCTTTCAATCGATGAACTCGAGCGCAAACTGTTTGTTCTTCGTAACTACACCGTTCGCGTGTGTCTTGAAAGCGTGTCGAACATTGGTGATGACTTCTACATCAACTCGTTCTCAGCGAAAACACTGGTCTACAAAGGTCAATTGACCACAGAGCAGGTGCCACAATATTTCTTAGACCTTCAAAATTCTTCGATGGTCACAGCGTTGGCACTGGTTCACTCGCGCTTCTCAACCAATACATTCCCACGTTGGCGCTTGGCTCAGCCTTTCCGTAACATCGCGCACAACGGCGAAATCAATACCGTTCGCGGTAACCTGAACTGGATGAAAGCACGTGAAGCACTGCTGGAATCGAAACTGTTCAGCGATCAAGAACTCAAGATGCTACTGCCTATCTGTCAAGAAGGCGCATCTGACTCTGCTAACTTCGACATGGCGCTAGAGCTCCTTACTCTGTCTGGACGCAGCATGCCGCACGTCTTGATGATGATGGTGCCAGAAGCTTGGCAAGAGAAGAAAGACATGGACCCTAAACTCCGTGCTTTCTACCAATTCCACGCAAACATCATGGAACCATGGGATGGCCCTGCCTCTTTGTGTTTCACTGATGGCGTAAAAGTCGGCGCGACACTAGACCGTAACGGTCTTCGCCCAAGCCGCTATACCGTGACAAAAGACGACTACCTCATCATGGCATCCGAGTCAGGTGTGGTAGAGATCGCGCCAGAAAACGTTCACTTCCGTGGTCGTTTACAACCTGGCCGTATCTTCGTTGCCGACCTCGAACAGGGTCGCATCATTTCTGATGAAGAAGTGAAAAACGAAATCGCATCAGCGCAACCTTACCAAGAGTGGGTTGAGAAGAATTTGCTGAAACTGGATAAACTGCCAGAAGCAGACTCCAAGCACCATCAACCGTCGCCAGATCGCCTTCTTCATCACCAACAAGCGTTTGGTGTGACATCAGAAGAAGTGAATGAAATTCTGGTACCGATGGCGAAAGACGCAAAAGAACCGCTTGGCGCAATGGGCGCTGACTGGCCTTTGGCTGTGCTTTCTCACCAATCTCAGCACCTTTCTAACTACTTCAAGCAGTTGTTCGCACAGGTCACCAACCCACCTATCGATCCGATTCGTGAGCGTATGGTTATGTCTTTAAAAACCTACCTAGGTAAAGACCAAAACCTACTGATCGAAACGCCGGAGCATTGCCGCAAAGTGGAATTGGAAACCCCAGTTCTGAGCAATGCAGAGCTAGAAAAGCTGCGTGCCATTGATAACGACCACCTTCAAGCGAAAACGCTGGATATCGTGTTCCGAGCAAGCGGTGAAAACGGCAAGCTAGAGCGCGCGCTAAAACGTATTTGTCAGTATGCAGAAGATGCGGTTAACGATGGTTACTCCATCATTCTTCTGACTGACCGTGCAGTGAACTCAAACCATGCAGCTATCCCTGCGATGCTTGCTGTGGGTGCGGTTCACCACCACCTGATCCGCAAAGGCCTTCGTGCGAAAGCGGACATTGTTATCGAAACGGGCGATGCTCGTGAAACCCATCACTTCGCCACACTCGTTGGCTACGGTGCGAATGCTGTTAACCCGTACCTAGTCTACGAAACTTTGGTGGATTTACAGCGCACGAAGAAGCTTGATCCAGAAGCGGACGTGGATGTGTTGTTCGAGAACTACCGCAAGTCAATCAACGCAGGCTTGCTGAAAATCTTCTCGAAAATGGGTATTTCAACCCTTCAGTCTTACCATGGTGCACAAATCTTTGAAGCATTGGGTATCAGCAAAGCGGTTGTCGACAAATACTTCACCGGCACTGTGTCGCGTATTCAAGGCCTGACCATTGATGACATCGCGAAAGAAGTGCTCGTCCGTCACCGTCTGGGTTACCCAACGCGTGAAATCCCAGTTCAAATGCTGGATGTCGGTGGTGTTTATCAGTGGAAACAACGTGGTGAGAAGCACCTGTTTAACCCTGAAACTATCCACTTGCTGCAAAACTCAACGCGCAACAAAGACGTTAAGCAGTTCAAAGAGTATTGCCACGCTGTAGACAGCCAAGGCGATAATGCTGCAACGCTGCGTAGCCAGTTTGATTTTGTGAAGAATCCAGCAGGTAGTATCCCTCTTGAAGAGGTTGAGCCAATCGAAAGCATCCTGAAGCGTTTCGCGACCGGTGCAATGAGCTTTGGTTCTATCTCGCATGAAGCGCACTCAACCCTTGCTGTTGCAATGAACCGCATCGGTGCCAAGTCGAACTCAGGTGAAGGCGGCGAAGATCCAGCCCGTTTTGAGAAGAAAGAAAACGGTGATTGGGAACGCTCTGCGATTAAACAAGTTGCATCAGGCCGTTTCGGTGTGACGTCTTACTACCTCACCAATGCCGCTGAGATCCAAATCAAAATGGCGCAAGGCGCGAAGCCAGGTGAAGGTGGTCAGCTT
Source organism: Enterovibrio baiacu (assembly GCF_004120195.1). GTDB lineage: Bacteria > Pseudomonadota > Gammaproteobacteria > Enterobacterales > Vibrionaceae > Enterovibrio > Enterovibrio baiacui. The sequence continues at coordinate 35,491 of NZ_SCHN01000023.1, forward strand.
CCAGGTCACAAAGTCGATGACTGGATTGGTCGCACACGTCACTCCACCCCAGGGGTCGGCCTCATTTCACCACCGCCACACCACGATATCTACTCTATCGAGGATTTGGCGCAGCTGATTTATGACCTGAAAAACGCGAACCGCGAAGCGCGTGTTAACGTCAAGCTGGTATCAGAAGCGGGTGTAGGCACCATCGCGTCAGGCGTAGCAAAAGCCAAAGCTGACGTGGTTCTGATTGCAGGTTTTGATGGCGGCACAGGTGCATCACCACTGTCGTCAATCAAACACGCGGGTCTGCCATGGGAGCTGGGTTTGGCGGAAACACACCAAACACTGCTGAAAAACGGCCTACGTAACCGTATCGTCGTTCAATCAGATGGTCAGATGAAAACCCCTCGCGACTTAGCCGTGGCAACACTACTGGGCGCAGAAGAATGGGGCGTGGCAACCGCAGCACTGGTTGTTGAAGGTTGCATCATGATGCGTAAGTGTCACCTCAACACCTGCCCGGTAGGTATCGCAACACAAGATAAAACCCTGCGTGAGCGCTTTGACGGCCGCGTAGAAGACATCGTGACCTTCTTCACTTACATGGCCGAAGGCTTACGTGAAGTGATGGCAGAGCTTGGCTACCGCACCATTAACGACATGGTCGGTCAATCTCAGCACCTGAAAGTACGTAGCGATGTGGGTCACTGGAAATACCAGAACCTTGACCTCAATGTTGTTCTTCACAAAGAAGAGCCACGCGAAGGCGACGGCATGTACTGCCAGCGCGAGCAGAACCACGGTCTTGAAACCATTCTGGATCGCCGCTTGATTGAAGCCGCATCAAGTGCGCTTTATGAAGGCCGCAAAGTGGATGCCGAGTTCGCTATCGTCAACACAGACCGCAGCGCGGGTACCATGTTGTCGAATGAGATTTCGAAAATTTACAAAGACCAAGGCCTACCTGAGCAGATGAATGTGAAATTCAAAGGCTCTGCCGGTCAAAGCTTCGGTGCATTCCTTGCGAAAGGCGTGAAGTTCGAAGTCGAAGGCGATGCGAACGACTACTGGGGTAAAGGTTTATCTGGCGGTACCTTGGTACTTTACCCAGACGCGAAGAGCGACATCATCGCCGAAGACAACATTGTTGTTGGTAACGTCTGTTTCTACGGCGCAACCTCGGGTGAGTCATTCATTCGCGGTGTCGCTGGCGAACGTTTCTGTGTGCGTAACTCTGGCGCGAAAGTGGTTGTTGAAGGCATTGGCGACCACGGCTGTGAGTACATGACTGGCGGTGTTGCTATCGTGCTTGGCCAAACAGGCCGTAACTTTGCAGCGGGTATGAGTGGCGGTGTTGCTTATATCTGGGACCAGTTCGAAAACTTTGAATCTAAGCTAAACCCTGAGTTGGTTGACTTGGATCCATTGGATGCAGAAGACATCGAACTGCTGAAAGAGATGATTGGTAAACACCAAGCACTTACTGGCAGTGCCGTTGCGGAGACCTTCTTGTCGAATGTTGATGAGAACCTCAAGCGCATCGTGAAAGTGATGCCGCGCGATTACAAAGCTGTGCTGGAACAACGCAAAGCGGAAGCCGAAAACAAGGAAGAAGTGGAGGCTGTAAATGGGTAAGCCAACTGGATTTTTAGAATTTGGCCGAGAACTCCCGGGCAAAAAAGACCCTGCTGTTCGTATTCAAGACAACAAGGAATTTGTCCTGAACGAAGAGTTTGGTGAAAAGATTAACGAGCAATCATCACGTTGTATGGATTGTGGTGTCCCGTTTTGTCATAACGGTTGCCCAATCGGTAACATCATTCCTGAATTCAATGACGCGGTATATCGCGACAGCTGGGAAGAGGCGTGGAACATTTTAAGTTCTACCAATAACTTCCCTGAGTTCACGGGACGTGTGTGCCCTGCACCGTGTGAAAGCTCATGTGTCTTGGGCATTAACCAAGACCCAATCACCATCTGTAACATCGAAAAAACCATCGTAGAGACGGCGTATCGTGAAGGCTACGCTAAGCCAAAAACGCCAACGTCTCGCACTGGTAAAAAAGTCGCCATCATCGGTTCAGGTCCTGCGGGCTTGTCTGCTGCAGAGCAACTTAACAGTGCAGGCCATTCCGTCACTGTTTTTGAACGTGATGAAAAAGTCGGTGGTTTGCTGCGTTTCGGTATTCCAGATTTCAAACTCGGTATGGACATTATCGATCGTAAGATCAATCTAATGGCCGAAGCTGGCGTGCAATTTGAAGTGAACGCACACGTAGGTGTGACGGTTAACGCGCATCAAATTCGTCAAGATTTTGATGTGGTATTGCTCACCGGTGGTTCAACCGTGCCGCGCGATTTGCCTATCCCAGGCCGCGAGCTTAAAGGCGTACACTTTGCCATGGAATTCCTTGGTCAAAACAACCGCCGTGCTAACGACATGGATCTGAAAACCGAAGAAATTCACGCGAAAGATAAACACGTTGTGGTTATTGGTGGTGGTGATACAGGTTCTGACTGTGTGGGTACTTCAAACCGTCATGGTGCGAAGAGCATTACACAGGTTGAGATCATGCCGATTCCACCAGAGCAGCGCCCTGCAAACATGCCTTGGCCGCAATACCCGATGATCATGCGTACCTCGACGTCACATGAAGAAGGTTGTGATCGTCACTGGAACATTCTGACCAAAGAATTCATCGGTGATGATGCAGGCAATGTCAAAGCGCTACGTATTGCTGACATCGTTTGGAAAGACGCAGCACCGGGCGAACGCCCTGGCTTTGAAGAAGTCGCGGGTACTGAGCGTGTTATTCCATGTGATCAAGCCTTCTTGGCGATGGGCTTCCTACACCCAGAACCACACGGTGTATTAGCACAACTCGATGTTGCCTTGGATGACCGCGGAAACGTGGCAACGCAAGGCTATCAAACCAGTCAAAAAGGCGTTTTCGCCGCAGGTGATATGCGTACAGGTCAATCATTGGTTGTTCGTTGTATCAACGAAGGCCGTGAATGTGCGCGCGCGATTGATGCCTTCCTTATGGGTGATACGCATCTCGAGGCAAAAGCTGACTCGTTGATGCTCTCCGCATAATAATAAGTAAGTGTTATCTTCCAGTTTTGCCAGCCCTCTGTGGCTGGCTTTTTTCTTTTTCACCACAAGCAATTCATCAAAACGCTAAAAATCCCACACAACACACCCCACACCCCGTCGTTTTCATCCAGTAATCTCTGCGACTGAGTTAAAAAAAACCACCATAAAATGCTAACCCTAGCGTGCCTTTTCGATATATATCGCTGTTAATTCGTAAAGTTAATGTAACGTGACGAAATTTGACCTGTTCATCAATAATAGATAACGTGCAGGGTCGGTAGAAAAAACACTGATCACAGTTAATCAACAAACGATGTCAGGAAGACATTAAGAAACTGCAGTCACTGCTTGGAGCAGTCGCAAGGGAGAATTGCAATGTCGCTGTATGATCCGATGCTGGAGAAAGACAACTGTGGCTTTGGCTTGATCGCCCACACAGAGGGTGAAGCTAGCCACAAACTTGTCAGAACAGCCATTTCCGCACTAGACCGAATGACCCACCGCGGCGCGATTAACGCCGATGGGAAAACCGGTGATGGTTGCGGCTTATTACTTCAAAAGCCCGATAACTTTTTCCGTATTATTGCCGAAGAGAACAACTGGACACTCAGTAAACTCTACGGCGTCGGTATGATTTTCCTCAGCCAAGATCCCGAGAAAGCCAAAAAAGCCAAAGCGATCTTTGAACGAGAAATTGAAGCCGAAACTCTGTCTATTGTCGGTTGGCGTGAAGTGCCAACCAATTCAGATGTACTGGGTGAAATCGCCCTCAGTTCGGTCCCAACGATTGAGCAAGTCTTTATCAATGGCCCTGCTGGTTGGCGGGCCCGCGATCTCGAGCGCCGTCTGTATATCGCACGTCGCCGCGCAGAAAAAGCCCTGCAAGAAGACGCTGATTTCTACATCACCAGCCTATCGACGCGCACCATTGTCTATAAAGGCTTGTGTATGCCGGCTGATCTACCAAGGTTCTATCTCGATCTGGCCGATCTTCGTCTTGAGTCTTCGATCTGTTTGTTCCACCAGCGTTTTTCAACCAACACCACGCCTCGCTGGCCACTGGCTCAGCCGTTTCGCTATTTGGCGCACAATGGTGAAATCAACACCATTGAAGGTAACCGCCAATGGGCTCGCGCGCGTGCTTACAAATTTAAATCGCCGCTGCTGCCTGATCTAGAGCAAGCCGCGCCGTTTGTGAATGAAACAGGCTCAGACAGTTCAAGTCTTGATAACATGCTGGAAGTCTTCTTGGCTGGCGGCATGGATTTATTCCGAGCAATGCGCATGCTTGTGCCACCCGCGTGGCAAAATCACCCAGACATGGATGACGATCTACGCGCGTTTTACGACTTTAACTCCATGCACATGGAACCGTGGGACGGTCCTGCGGGCATTGTGATGTCAGACGGTCGATACGCCGCGTGTAACCTCGACCGAAATGGTCTTCGCCCCGCGCGATATGTTGTCACCAAAGACAAACTGATCACCCTCGCCTCCGAAGTCGGCATCTGGGATTACGCGCCGGACGAAGTGGCCGAAAAAGGCCGCGTTGGTCCGGGTGAGTTGTTGGTAATTGATACCTTTGACGGTGAAGTCTGGCACTCCGCCGACATCGATAACGATCTGAAAGGTCGTCACCCGTACAAAGCATGGCTTGATAAAAACGTTCGACGCCTCACGCCATTCGAAGACATGGACCCAAGCGATCGCGCGAGCCAGCGCAGCATGGACGATGATGAGCTTCAGGTTTACCAAAAACTCTACGGCGTCTCGGGCGAAGAGCTCGATCAAGTGCTGCGCGTTCTCGGTGACATCGGTCAGGAAGCGACAGGCTCGATGGGCGATGACACGCCAATGGCGGTACTTTCTTCCAAAGCACGAAACGTCGCGGATTACTTCCGTCAAAAATTCGCACAGGTGACCAACCCACCGATCGATCCGTTACGTGAAAACCACGTCATGTCGCTCGCCACATCGATTGGTCGAGAGAAAAATGTCTTCTCAGAAACCGATGGTCACGCACACCGCGTCTCGTTCAAAAGCCCTGTTCTGTTGTATTCAGACATGGTTCAGTTACTTGAATTGGACGATGAGTATTATCAAAACAGCATCATCGACATCAACTTCAATCCTGCAGAGAAAGATCTCGAGCAAGCCATTATTGATGTATGCGACCAGGCTGAGCGCGTCGTTCGTGACGGCACGGTTTTGGTTGTTCTCTCTGATCGCGGCATCGCAAAAGACAAACTACCAATCCCTGCAGCCATGGCCGTCGGTGCCGTTCAACAACGTTTGGTAAACGCAAACCTGCGTTGTGATGCCAACATTGTTATCGAAACCGCGTCTGCGCGCGATCCACACCAATTTGCCGTTTTACTTGGCTTTGGTGCAACAGCGGTTTACCCATACCTCGCGTATGAATCCATCGGCAAAATGGTCGACAACAAAGTGATTGCCAAAACCATGTCGGAAGCGGCACTTAACTTCCGAAATGGTATCCATAAAGGCCTGTTTAAGATCATGTCTAAGATGGGCATTTCGACCATTGCCTCTTACCGCTGTTCTCAGTTGTTTGAAGCTGTCGGCCTTAATGACAACGTGGTTAACCTTTGCTTTAAAGGTGTGGCAAGCCGTATTCAAGGCGCAGATTTTGATGATTTCCAGCAAGATCTCGTCAACCTATCGCGTCGCGCTTGGCTCAAGCGTAAGCCTATCGATCATGGTGGCTTACTCAAATATGTTCACGGCGGTGAATACCACGCGTACAACCCAGATGTCGTTAACTCGCTGCAATCTGCAGTGAAATCCGGCGAAAGTGTTGACTATAAGAGCTATGCACAAACCGTCAACAGCCGCCCTGTTTCGTCAATTCGCGATTTAATGCGCCTCAAGCCCGTTGAAAAACCGGCGGTTCTTGAGCACGTTGAACCCGCCAGCGAACTGTTTAAGCGTTTCGACTCCGCCGCCATGTCTATTGGCGCCTTGAGCCCTGAAGCACATGAAGCCCTCGCGATTGCGATGAACCGCCTTGGCGGTAATTCCAACTCGGGTGAAGGTGGCGAAGACCCGCGCCGCTTTAACTCTGAGCGCAACTCTCGTATCAAGCAGATTGCTTCCGGCCGCTTTGGCGTGACACCCCATTACCTGACTAACGCCGACGTGCTGCAAATCAAAGTGGCGCAAGGTGCAAAACCGGGTGAAGGTGGACAACTACCAGGCCATAAAGTCACGGCAGAAATTGCGCGTCTTCGTCACTCAGTACAAGGCGTGACGCTCATCTCTCCACCGCCGCACCATGACATTTATTCGATTGAAGATTTGGCGCAGCTGATTTTCGATCTCAAACAAGTGAATCCTGGCGCGCTGGTGTCGGTGAAGTTGGTATCTGAACCGGGCGTAGGCACCATCGCGGTCGGTGTGGCGAAAGCCTATGCCGATCTCATCACTATTTCCGGCTACGACGGTGGCACAGGCGCAAGCCCACTGACTTCTGTGAAATACGCAGGTAGCCCGTGGGAGCTTGGCCTTGCTGAAACCCAACAAGCGCTTGTGGCAAACGGCCTTCGCCATAAAATTCGCCTTCAAGTGGATGGCGGGTTAAAAACCGGTTTAGACATCATCAAGGCCACCATATTGGGTGCAGAAAGCTTCGGTTTTGGTACGGCACCTATGGTCGCTCTTGGTTGTAAGTACCTGCGTATCTGTCACTTAAATAACTGCGCGACCGGTGTTGCAACGCAAGATGACACCCTGCGTCGCGATTACTTCAAAGGCTTGCCAGAGCAAGTGATGAACTTCTTTAAAGGCCTTGCTGAAGAAGTGCGCGAGCTGATGGCAGAACTTGGCGTCGAAAAACTTACCGATTTAATTGGTCGCACAGACTTGCTAGAAGCGGTTGACGGGTTCACGGCCAAGCAGCTCAAACTCGATTTGAGCAGCATCCTTGAATCACCAACACCGGTAGCGGGTAAATCCGTGTATTGGACAGAGCCAAATCCTCCGTTTGATAAAGCCTTGCTGAACCAAACACTCTTAGGCACGTTTGCCGATTCCATCGAAAAACGTCAACCCGCGAGTACGTACCTCAACGTCAAAAACACCGACCGCTCCATCGGCGCGACCTTGTCGGGAGAAATCGCGAAACGTTACGGCAACCAAGGAATGGCGGGCACACCACTCAATATCCAGTTGCAAGGTACTGCCGGGCAATCTCTGGGGGTTTGGAATGCAGGCGGCGTGCACATCACGCTCACGGGCGATGCCAATGACTATGTCGGTAAAGGCATGGCAGGCGGCAGGATCATCATCAAGCCGCCTGTGGGCTCAGCATTCCGTTCGCATGAATCGACCATCATCGGTAACACCTGTTTGTACGGCGCAACGGGCGGTAAGTTGTTTGCAGCAGGTACGGCGGGTGAGCGCTTTGCCGTGCGTAACTCAGGCTCTTTAGCCGTGGTGGAAGGCGCTGGCGACAATGCCTGCGAATACATGACGGGCGGTATTGTGGCCATCCTCGGGCATTGTGGCGTCAACTTCGGCGCAGGCATGACGGGTGGTTTTGCTTACGTGCTGGATGAAACGGGCGATTTTGCAGGCCGTGTAAACCCTGAACTGGTTGAAGCGCTCTCACTTGAGAACTTAACCATTCATCAAGAGCACCTCCGTGGTCTCATTGATCAACATCTGGAACTCACCGGTTCCGCTCGTGCGCAGGAAATCCTCGCCGACTTTGAACAATGGATCAGTAAATTCTATCTGGTGAAACCTAAAGCAGCAGACGTACGCTCTCTGCTCGGTCACCAAAGCCGAAGCGCAGCAGAGCTGCGTGTTCAGGCGCAGTAACGGAGGACCTTATGAGCCAGAACGTATACCAATTTATCGACGTACAACGTATCGACCCACGTAAGAAGCCGATCAAAACACGTAAGACAGAGTTCGTTGAAATCTACGAACCCTTCACGAGCACGCAAGCATCCGCGCAATCTGATCGCTGTTTGGACTGTGGTAACCCTTACTGTGAATGGAAATGTCCCGTTCACAACTACATTCCTCAGTGGCTTAAACTGGCGAATGAAGGCCGCATCATTGAAGCGGTAGAGCTATCTCACCAGACCAACAGCTTGCCTGAAGTCTGTGGTCGTGTGTGTCCTCAAGACCGCTTGTGCGAAGGCTCCTGTACGCTAAATGACGATTTCGGTGCCGTGACCATTGGTAATGTCGAAAAATACATCACCGACAAAGCCTTTGAAATGGGCTGGAAGCCAGACATGTCTGGCGTGGAGTGGACCGATAAGAAAGTTGCCATCATTGGTGCGGGCCCTGCGGGTCTTGCCTGTGCAGACGTCCTTGTTCGTAACGGCGTAAAACCCGTAGTGTTCGACCGCTACCCAGAGATTGGCGGCTTGCTGACCTTTGGCATTCCCTCGTTCAAATTGGAAAAAGACATCATGCGCAATCGTCAGCGCGTCTTTACCGAAATGGGCGTGGAATTCCAATTGAATACTGAAGTCGGTTCAGACATTACCTTGGATGCGCTTATCAAGGAGTATGACGCCGTCTTCCTTGGCGTCGGTACATACAAGTCCATGCGAGCAGGTCTTGAAAACGAAGACGCACCGGGTGTTTACGATGCCCTGCCATTTTTGATTGCCAACACTTACCGCGTCATGGAACTGGAAGGCGATGCCCCTGAGTTCATCGACATGGCTGGCAAGCAGGTTGTTGTCCTTGGCGGTGGTGATACCGCCATGGACTGTGTTCGCACCTCGATTCGCCATGGTGCGAAAAACGTTGTGTGTGCTTACCGCCGCGACGAAGCCAACATGCCAGGCTCTCGCCGTGAGGTGAAAAATGCCAAAGAGGAAGGCGTGAACTTCATGTTCAACCTTCAGCCTCTTGGCCTTGAAGTGGACAGCAACGGCAACGTGACAGGCGTCACCGTGGTGAAAACCCAGTTGGGTGAACCTGACGAAGCAGGCCGTCGCCGTCCTGAACCCGTCAAAGGCAGCGAACATGTACTGCCCGCCGACGCGGTTATCATGGCTTTCGGCTTCCAACCGCATCAAATGTCTTGGCTTGAACCGTTCAACGTTGATTTAGACCAATGGGGACGCATCCAAGCGCCAGAGCAAGGCGCATTCGCGTATCAAACCACCAACGAGAAAATCTTCGCAGGCGGTGATGCAGTGCGAGGTTCAGATTTGGTGGTTACCGCCATCGATGAAGGCAGAAAAGCAGCGGAAGGCATTTTGGATTACCTTGAGGTGTAAACCGCGTTGCTAGCGTCAAACATCACGAAATTAAGTGCCCGCAAGGGCACTTTTTTTTCGCCCGAATTTACCGCCATGTTACACTCAGTGCATTCCCAAAAACCGAACGAGTATAAACATGAAAATTGGTATTATCGGTGCCATGGAGCAGGAAGTTACCCTGCTAAAAAGCAAAATTAACAACTGCCAACTGCAAGAGATTGCCGGGAGCAAATTCTACACAGGCGACATGAACGGCGTTGATGTTGTTCTTCTGCAATCAGGTATCGGTAAAGTGGCAGCTGCGCTGAGCACATCGATTCTGCTTGATCGCTTTAAAGTCACCGAAGTGATCAACACAGGCTCTGCAGGTGGTTTCGATCCTTCGCTAAACCTTGGCGATGTGGTTGTTTCAACTGACGTGGCTTACCACGATGCTGACGTAACGGCATTTGGTTACACCATGGGTCAAATGGCAGGCCAACCAGCCACCTTTACATCAAACGAAAAACTGATGGACGTTGCAGAGCAAGCACTCGCGGCAATGAGCCCAGCGCCGCATGCGGTTCGCGGTTTGATCTGTACGGGTGATGCCTTCGTTTGCACAGCAGAACGCCAAAACTACATTCGTGAACATTTCCCTAACGTGATTGCGGTAGAAATGGAAGCAGCTGCCATTGCTCAAGCCTGTCATCAGTTCAACGTACCTTTCGTTGTCGTGCGTGCCATCTCTGATGTTGCAGACAAAGAGTCACCAATGACGTTTGATGAGTTCCTGCCTCTCGCAGCGAAAAGCTCAAGCGCTATGGTTGAGAAAATGGTCGAGTTGCTTAGCGCATAATGACCGAGCTCCCTACACCGTTTGAAACCTTGCTTGGCTATTCAACCTTGCTCGCAATGTGGGGAGCTTTGCTATTGCACTGGTTTTTTCCAGTGCCACCGTCGTCCAACCCTCTCAGTCTTTGGCGACGTGTAGCAGAAGCTATCGCAGACAAAGTAAACCATCTTGATGATGAACCGCAGCAACGTAAGCTTTCGGGCGCATTAGCGTTTGGCATCATGTGGCTCACGCTTGCCGTCGCGCTCATCGCCTTAAAACAACTGGTTTGGATCCCTTGGCTGTTCGATTTACTCCTTCTTTGGCTTGTCCTTGGTTGGCGTCCCATCGTCAATCAAACCCAACAGCTTGAACAAGCACTTGCCCGAGAAGACAAACCTGCAGCACGCACACTGCTTGCTGAAACCCTGAACAGAGACACACAAAGCCTGTCCAGTGTTGGCATCGCCAAAGCCAGCTGTGAAACCTTATTGCTGGGTTATGCGCGTCAGGTCATTGGGGTATTGTTTTGGTATGCCCTGCTCGGAGGCATTGGCGCATTTCTTTATACGCTCGTGGTGTTATTGGCACGCACTTGGCCGACACGCCGTGAGGAATATGCCGAGTTTGGAGTGTTCTCTGCGGCTTTTCTCTCCGCGCTCGATTGGGTGCCAACACGATTGTTTGCACTGCTCATTGCCACCGGCTACCGCTTTGAACCCGCCATGCTCGCAATCCGAGATAACGGGCAACGCTGGGCGACGAGCGGCAGTGATTGGGTACTTTCTGCCACAGGCGCAAAGTTTCAGTTATCTCTCGGCGGCCCAGCCATTTACGATAACCAAAAGATCACCCGCCCCAAATTAGGCGGCGATATTGCTCCCTCATCGGTTCATTTAGCCCTGCTGAATCAGCAGCTTCGCCAAAAGGCATGGCTATGGATTGTACTTCAAAGTTTCACCATGTGGTTCGCACACGGATTCCTCTAATGTCTCGCATTCTGTTTGTTTTGCTTTTATTGCCAAGCCTTGTATTGGCCGCGCCGCTGCGCGTGATCAGCTTATCGCCTCACACTACCGAACTGGCTTATGAAGCCGGTTTAGGGAAAAACCTTATCGCTGTCAGTGCCCACAGTGATTACCCACCAGAAGCCTTAGAGTTAGAACAAGTCGCTTCATACCGTGGCATTAAAATCGAACGCGTCGTGGCGCTCGAACCTGATCTGGTGCTTGCGTGGCAAGGCGGCAACCCTGAACGAGAACTGGCAAAACTTGAGCGTCTTGGCATCAAGGTGTTTTATTCCAACCCGCATTCTTTATATGACGCTGCAGACAATATCGAAAAACTGGGGGCGTACTCTGATGACCCGAATGCTGCAAAAGCACGGGCCGACGACGTGAGAAAAGCGCTGAAAACGATAGAAGACAACCAGAAAGGTAAAGCGAAGGTGCCGTACTTTTATCAGCTCAGTGACACACCATTAATGACGAACAACGGCGAACATTGGCCGCAACCTCTATTCTCTTTGTGTGGCGGCGAGAACATTTTTGCCAACAGTGCAGCGCCTTACCCGCAGATCAGCATGGAGCAAATTGTGGTGAGAAAACCACAAGCGATTTTCTACCCATCCAGCCGAATTGCACCGATGGACGTGTGGACGTCATGGGAAACATTTATTCCCGCCGTACAAAACAAACACATCTTCGAGGTGACGGGAGATTGGCTCAGCCGCCCAACACCACGCGCATTGAAAGCTGTTGCACAAATCTGCAAAGCCTTTGATCGGGTAAGAAGCGATCTGAATCACTAATTCGAATAAACATGACCGACAAGCCAGCGCAATGGATTGCCCAGTTACGGAAATAACGTAAAATCGCGCGCGCTTTTTATAGGGATAGCGCAATCATGCTTTTGTATTTTTTAGACATGTTTGGGACGGCAGTTTTCGCCATTTCAGGCGTTTTATTGGCGGGTAAACTCCGCATGGATCCATTCGGGGTTGTCGTACTTGCCATGGTCACCGCCATCGGTGGCGGCACCATTCGCGACATGGCGCTGGGTGCAACACCCGTGTTTTGGATTAATTCACCCGAATACTTGTGGATGATTCTGGCGACCTGCGCACTGTCTCTGCTCCTGATTCGACGCCCTCGTCGTCTGCCGTGGTACTTTCTCCCTGTCGCAGATGCCATCGGCTTGGCTGTATTTGTCGCCATTGGTGTTGATAAGGCGCTGAGCTATGGCGCATCACCGATGGTAGCTGTCATCATGGGCATCATCACAGGTTGCGGCGGTGGTATCATCCGTGACGTGTTAGCCCGAGAAATCCCCATGATATTGAGAACCGAAGTGTACGCAACAGCATGTCTCGCGGGCGGTATGATCCACACACTTGCGCTGGCTGCGAACGTGGATTCCGTCGCGGCTTCTATTGCAGGTATGGTCACCACACTTTCCATTCGACTCGCCGCCATTAGATGGCATCTCTCACTGCCCACTTTCGCCATCAAATAACCCTTCGACCTTTCGCCCCGCTTAATGCAGCAACGCATGACGTGGTGTTAAGGCTCAGAAACTCTGCAAAAACGCGCCCATTGTCGGCGCGTTTTTTTATGTCTGCCTCAATTAAATAAACTAAAAACTTTACTTAACTGTAATCTGACCTACTATATAAACATATAGCTTTACTTAATCACTAAGGAGCACGTCATGACCAGTTATGTAGAACATGCCAATATCACAGTAAGCAGCCTTCACCGTGCCATTGCTTTCTTACAAGCGGCAATGCCGGATTTTTCTGTTCGTGGTGAAGGAAGTAACGAAGAAAGAGCCTGGTGTCACATCGGAACCGACGCAACGTATATCGCGCTTCAAGAAGTGGTGATAGACAAACCAGTTGAACGCCTTCCCTACTATCAACTCGGCGTTAATCACATCGGGCTTGTCGTTGAAGATGTCACACGCGTGGCAGAAAACCTCAAAGCCGCGGGCTATGAGGAAACGATTTTTGATGAGAGTCATCCAAGCCGAAAACGCGTTTATTTCCGTGATGGCGATAGTCTGGAATGGGAGTTCATTGAATACCTTACCGAAGATATGAACAGCAGAAACGACTATGCGTTGTAACGATGACACAATGCAAAAACCACGTGTTGTAACAGCCCAACCTTCATAACGAAAGCGCAAAGGAATGCCATCATGTACCAAGCACTCACTACCACAGGCCTTGAGCTAATAAGGAAAAGTCATCGCTTCGGGCCAACCTTCGGACCACGCTTTTCAAACCACCTGCCAATGGCGATCACCGCCATGCAAAGGCTTGGCGCTTCAACGGCGCAGCTGGAAAAAGAGTACCAGCGCGCCGCCGATCATTTAGCGCCATTGGGTGAAGTGCTTGGTGTCGACACGCCAACCTTGGGCGAGAAAGCGCACAACGCCGATTTCGTGGCGTATTACTGCATCATGCTAGGTAAACTTGGTACAGAAGAAACACTGCGACGCATACTGCCGTCTCTGCTACCTGGGATCTCCGCGGGTGCGTTTCATGGCGTTATCCGTCTCGCCTATGCGGTAGAGTTAGAGGATATAGACGAGATCAGTCATGCCCTAGCCTATTGGTCATCGGGGTACACGCCGCTCGGCGCGCTCTCCTTTCAGCAAGATCTGAGTCCGCAAGACGATTTAAACCAGGCGCTTTCGCTGTTTCATGATCACACCTATCGAAAAGGGATCATCATCGATCATGTGGAGGAGCTCGTCACACTGGAGAAGTACCAAGCCATCGCAAGCCAGCCGGATTCATTGTCTTTGGAAGTGGTTGCTCGCATTGTGCTCACGCAATATTCCACAAGCGACGATTTCACCTTGCTACACGGGGTCACCGGTTTTCAGGCACTCCTCTCCCTTCTCCCATTCATCGAAGAGCAAGACGCAGCGCTTCATTACTTTTGGCAAGCCTATGTTGCCGCGGCGTGTACTGCCGAATATCGCGAACCTCACTCAAACGAAGGGCTGCACTCAGATGTTGTCGCGGACTGGTCACATTGGTTCGAACGGTCTTTGGAAACAGAAAACGATCACACCATCAAGCTGATATACAGCTGCGCGCGACTTTACGATTCACTTCGTCTCCCCGAAGCCTTACACGCCGTTAAGTGTCGCTTGGAGAACGCATCATGAAGCGCATTGCCATCGTCTACTTTTCACAAACAGGAAGCACTGCGAGCATGGCGCAAGCCGTTGCAGAAGGTGCAAAACAGCGAGATACAGACGTCCTGCTTTACCCAATTGTGGGCACGGACATCATTGAAGGTCGGTTTAAGAATGAAGCCTTGTTTGATGAACTCGCCAATATGGATGCCATTATCTTTGGATCGCCAACCTACATGGGCGGCCCTGCGGCACAATTTAAAGCTTTTGCTGATGCCAGCAGCGAGTCATGGTCAAATCAGTTATGGCACAACAAGCTCTCTGCCGGATTTACCACTGGCGGTAGCCCGTGCGGAGAAGTGCAAAGCACGATTGAGAGTTTTTATATTCTCGCCACGCAGCACAGCATGCTTTGGGTGGGGGTTGATGCCCCAGAAGGCACAGCATCAAAAACGTTCAACCGCCTCAATTCGTCGCTCGGTGCCATCGGCATGGTGGATGAAAAAGGCCAGTTGGATGACATTGATATCAAAACGGCAAAGCGCCTTGGTGAGCGGGTGGCATCACTTATTCACTAGGGTCTGTTGACCTGATTTAGGACGGGACACTTATTTAAGACGGGGCTCTTATTTAGGACGGGGCAAAGGCACAAAAAAAGGCGCTTTTCAGCGCCTTTTCATTTTGCATTCGCTCAGTAGCAAGCGCTCTGCGGTAAATTACGCTAACGTGATACGCGCAAATTTACGTTTACCCACTTGGTACACTGCCGTACCAGCCGCAGGAACCAGTTTGGTATCGTCGACTTTTTCGCCGTCAATCTTCACTGCGCCTTGGCGGATCATACGCATTGCATCTGAGGTAGAGCCAACCAAGTCAGCATCTTTCAGAAGGTTAGCAATGGCGACGCCTTGCTCGAAAGAAAACTCTGCCATTTCATCTGGCATCGCACCTTTTTGGAAACGATTGATGAATTCAGCTTCTGCCGCTTCCGCATCTGCTTCAGAGTGGAAACGAGCAATGATTTCTTTTGCCAGCAAGATTTTCACATCACGTGGGTTCTTGCCGCCTTCGATGTCCGCTTTAAATTGTGCAATCTCTTCCAAAGGACGGAATGACAACAATTCGTAGTAGCTCCACATCAGATCATCAGAGATCGACATGATTTTACCGAACATCTCGTTAGGTACGTCGCTGATACCAATGTAGTTATGCGCAGACTTCGACATTTTCTTAACGCCGTCCAAGCCCACCAGCAGTGGCATCGTAATAACCACTTGCTGAGATTGACCGTTTTGCTTTTGCAGTTCACGGCCCATTAGCAAGTTAAACTTCTGGTCGGTACCACCCAGTTCAACGTCTGCCTCAAGCGCCACTGAATCATAACCTTGCAGAAGCGGGTAAATGAATTCGTGGATCGCGATTGGCTGATTGTTGCTGTAACGCTTTTTAAAGTCGTCACGCTCAAGCATACGTGCAACGGTAGAGCTTGCTGCCAAACGGATCATGCCGTCAGTGCCTAGCTCGCTCAACCAGCTTGAGTTGAATTCGATGCGTGTCTTAGCAGGATCCAAAATTTTGAAGATCTGCTCTTTGTAGGTTTCAGCATTGCTCAAAACCTGCTCACGCGTCAGCGGCGGACGTGTTGCGTTCTTGCCACTTGGGTCACCGACCATCGCGGTATAGTCACCGATAAGGAAGATTACTTCATGGCCCAGCTCCTGGAACGCACGCAGTTTATTCATGATCACAGTGTGACCAAGGTGAATATCCGGCGCCGTTGGATCCGCACCCAACTTGATACGAAGAGGACGGTTTTCTTTTAGTTTCGCAATCAGTTCCGCTTCAGGAATCAATTCCTCAACACCACGCTTAATTTCGGCTAGCGCGGCTTCAATGCTCGCCATAGTTTATCGCTCCCACAGAATCGGCAATTTTTCGTAAAGCGACATACTACTTGAATAGCGATGGTTTTTGAAACCAGTTAGACTTATATAAATAAGCAAGATATGACGCTTGCATATAAATCAAAGGGAACCACTCGCCACTCTGATTTTCCGAGGGATTTGGCAAGCATCAGTGTGTTCCGGGTAATTTCATTTTCCTAAACGATATTTTTAATGCCTGTAAACAGAATTGCTGCGCTACCTCGCCTTCATCAGGTGTCTATTATGGCCATCAGTGCGCTTGTCGTGCTGTTGATTTTGCTCCCCTCAGAATCCCCGACCCAGCACCCTGAGTCGAAATTTGAGATCGGGAAACAATACCCCATAAAACTCGAAGCTAATTCCCTGCTTCCCCCAGAAGACGAAGCCCAACCCGTCAGCAATTTTGCGTCACTGACTTGGCATAAGTTCAAAGTCCAAGCCGGTGATAGTCTTGCCGTGATTTTTAACCGTGTCGGAATAAGCCCCACAACCCTTTACCGACTCATTAACAGCGACGAAGGCACCAAGAAATTGGCATCGCTGAAAGTAGGAGACGAGATCCACCTCGGCTTCGACGACCAAGGGTTGTTTAGCCAATTGGTGCAGCCTCGCGGTGTAAATGAAACCCTCGTGGTCACGCGCATTGGCGATCAATTCGTATCAAAGGTCGAATCAAAAGAAATCGACACACAAGTTAACTTTGCGTCAGCCACCATTGAATCAAGCTTTTGGAATGCAGGGATAAGCGCAGGACTGAATGCCAACCAAATCATGGAACTTGCAGGCCTGTTTGGTTGGGATGTCGACTTCGCGTTAGACATTCGACAAGGCGATGCTTTCTCTGTGCTATTCGAAGAGCAGCTCGTTGAGGGTGAAATCATTGGCCGTGGGAATATTCTTGCGGCAACGTTTACCAACCGCGGCGAAACCTTCACGGCTATCCGTTCGAAAACAGGCAAGTATTTCGACGAGAAAGGTCGCGCCATGAAGAAAGCGTTTTTACGCTCGCCTGTTAACTTCCGTTATGTCAGTTCCAACTTTAACCCTCGCCGTTTACACCCCGTAACAGGCAAAGTGAAATCGCACCGAGGCACGGATTACGTCGCACCTGTTGGCACCCCCATTTGGGCGGCGGGTGACGGCATCGTCATGAAATCTGCCTACAACAAATTCAACGGTAACTATGTCTTCATCAGGCACAGTTCAACCTACATCACCAAGTATTTGCACCTCTCTAAACGTAAAGTCAAAACAGGGCAGCGTGTGAAGCAGGGACAAACCATTGGTACGCTGGGCGGCACAGGACGTGTGACAGGCCCACACTTGCACTACGAGTTCCTCGTTCACGGCGTGCACAAGAACCCGCGCACAGTGAAGCTGCCGCAAGCGAAATCCCTCTCAGGCAAAGAGAAAACCGCGTTTATTGCACTGGCAAAAGACCGATTGGCGCAATTGAACAAATTGAGTGAGCTTCTTGCCTCTATTGGCACCTTAGAGCGCAACCACTCCTAACGGAGGCTTTATCACTCAAACGAAAAAGCAGCGCGATGCGCTGCTTTTTTAATACCACCTCTAAACGCTCCCCAACGTCGCTAGGACTGAGATGCCGGCACGGTGTTTTGCTTAAACGACCCAGAAGTATCACCTTGCTCTTCTTCGGTATCAGAAGAGGTAAACGTCAATCCTTTTTGCTTACTTGGCGTTTTAGAAGGCGTGTCAGGCATTGCCTTCTTAGGCTCTCTCGCCAGCATCAATAGGCAAGGCGTAAGCACAAGCGTCAGCACGGTCGAAAATGCCAACCCACCCGCGACCGCCGTCGCAAGTTGAGACCACCACTGCGTACTCGGTGCGCCAAATTCAACGCCTTGATTGACCAAATCAACGTTCATCTCTAACACCATCGGCATCAGGCCGAGAATCGTTGTGACGGTTGTGAGTAGCACAGGCCGTAAACGCTGCGCCCCGGTTCGTAATATAGCATCGGCTTTCGCGAGCCCTTGGCGACGTAGCACATTGTAGGTATCAATCAGAACAATGTTGTTATTGACCACGATCCCCGCCAAGGTGATCACCCCAACCCCTGACATGATCACCCCAAAAGGACGCTGGAAGATAAGTAACCCCAGGAAGACACCAACCGTGGAGAACAAAACTGCACTCAAGATCAAGAAAGCTTGATAGAAGCTGTTGAACTGGGTGATCAAGATGATCGCCATCGCACCCAATGCCGCCATAAATGCCGTTATCAAGAATGCCTGACTGTTGTTCTGCTCTTCGTTTTGGCCCCGCACGATGGTTTCCACACCACTTGGCAGCCCCAACGCCTCTATCTGCGCAGTGAGTGTCGGCAGTTCAAGGCTCAAGTTATACCCTTCTGCCATGTCAGCCATCACTTTCACCACACGCTTACCGTCTACGCGATCAATGTTCCCTTGCTTTTGCTCTGCGGTGATCTTCGCGAAGTTGGTAATAGGCACTAACCCGTGCTCAGTTTTAATTCTGAGCTCATCGAATCGGCCGATGTCCCTTTTGTCTTCAGGGTACCGCACTAAAATATCAACTTCTTCGTCGGCATCATCTGGCAAATAATCACCAATTTTCAGACCGTTCGTCACAAACTGAACCGTGTTTCCCACCAGCGTAGCATCCGCGCCAAACCTCGCGGCATCAGCACGATCAATATCAATTGACCAATCAATTCCGGGCTTGGTGAGGGTGTCGCTCAGGTTGGTGAAAGCGACATTCTGCTCCAACAGCGCACGAAGTTGTCTTGCCGCAGGTTCAATGTCGCTGTTAACGTCTGACGTCACTTCAATGGACAGATCCTGCTCACTTGGCGGCCCTGCATCTGGCTTTTTGAATTCCAACTCAAGCCCCGCAAGATCCGACGTTTTTTCGCGAAGTTCAGCAATGATTTCCTTCACTTTACGGCGCTCTTGCCAATCAACGGGTTTCATCTGAATAACGCCGATTTCATCTTGCCCGCCAGTTCGGGTGTAGACACTTTCGATTTCATCCATGCCCAACACACGCGCTTCAACTTCTTTCATCAATACGTCTTTTTCGTAGATAGAAAGGTCACCATGAGAACGGACTTTGATATTAAAAAACGCAGGATCCACATCAGGGAAGAATTCAGTCCCCAACCCAGATTTGTTGTAAGCAAAACCCACCGTAAACGCGACCAATAGCGCTGAAAGTAGAATTTTAAGCGGATGATGAATGGCGACCTTTAGCGTGTTGATGTAAGCACGCGTAATGCCCCGCGCCTCATTGAAATCACCGTTTTCGATCGCCTGCATGCGCGCTTGCTGCTTATCCGACAAGGCCAACGGCTTACCAAACCAACTCCCAAGCACGGGAACAAAAAGCAATGCCATCACCAAAGAGGCAAACAAGGTCGCAATCAAGGTGAGCGGCATGTACTTCATGAACTCGCCCGTGATGTCAGGCCAGAACAACAAGGGGGCAAAGGCGACGAGTGTTGTTGCTGTCGAGGCGATTATCGGCCATGACATGCGATGGGCGGCTTCTCGATAAGCTTGTTTACGATCGATGCCTTCGCGCATACGCCTGTCGGCGTACTCGGTCACCACAATCGCGCCGTCCACCAGCAGCCCTACCGCCATGATCAAAGAGAACAGCACAACGATGTTCACGGTGAGGCCAAACAGTGACAATACGACCAAACCCGTCAGGAAAGAGCCCGGGATCGACACGCCCACCAAAAACGCGGTTCGCGCCCCTAAAATGGCGATGATCACCACCACCACAAGTAGCACGGCAGATAAGATGTTGTTTTGCAGGTCAGAAAGCATGGATCTGACATCGTCAGACCCATCCCAGGTGTATTTCACTTGCAGTGCAGCTGGCCACTCTGGTTGCTTTTGCGCTTCAACCAACACGGCTTTCACCAACTCCACCGTTTCGATGATGTTTTCACCCGCGCGCTTTTTCACATCCAAAACGATGGCGGGTTTACCGTCTAATCGCGCAAAGCTTTCTGGATCTTTGAAGCCACGACGCACCGTTGCCACATCTTCAACGGTCACCACCTGAACGCCATCGACCTTGATGGGCAGTTCAAGAACATCCCGTGCAGACTCAAAAACAGACGGGACTTTCACCGAAAAACGCCCGTATCCCGTATCAACATAACCAGCAGCAACCACGCGGTTGTTACGGGCAACAAGGTTAAATATCGCTTCTTGGTCAAGGCCGTAACTTTCAAGCAGCAACGGCTCCACGATGATTTCAACCACGTCATCACGATCGCCCGCCACATCCACTTCGAGCACTTGCTTAAAGCTTTCCAGCTTCTCTTGAAGTTTGCGTGCGATCTTCACAATGGCGCGCTCAGACACATCACCATACAGGGCAACCGACAGAACAGGCTGTTCGCTGGCAAAGGTCACTTCGTTGACGGTGGGCTCATCACTGTCTTCAGGTAATCGAGGTTTCACCAGATCCACGGCTTCGCGTACATCCGCCATGGCCTGCTCCAAATCGACACCCACGTTAAATTCGAGTGTGACTGACGCATGGCCTTCTGAGGCAATGGCCGTCATTTCCTTGATGCCTTCAATCGAGCGCAACTCTTGTTCAACAGGACGAACAAGCAAGCGCTCTGAATCTTCTGGCGAAATCCCTTCATGGCCTACCGACACATAAATGACAGGAATGGTGATATCAGGATCGGATTCTTTAGGAATGGTTTGGTAGGTGTAAACGCCTGCGACAAACAAGAAAAGCAGCAGAGTTACCATAGTTCGCGTGCGTGCCAGCGACGCATCAATCAAGCTTCTCACAACAAGGCCTCCTTATTGTGCGTCGGATTGACGAACAGCAATGACCGCATCACCATCTCGGACAAACCCTTGTCCTTTTGTGATGACATCAACTTGATCGCCAAGCCCTGCCAGCCACACGCCGTCTTGTTCGGCTTTGACCAGCTTGGTCGAAACAAAAGCGACTTTGTCACCCAATAAGGTTTTCACCCCTAAATTGCCAGATTCATCCAGCGCTAACATTGAAGGCAACAACTTCACCGCGCGTTGTTCTTCAAGAGGCAAATCCACTTCGGCACTGATCCCCGCGGGGATAGCTTGCTCAGGGTTAGGAATTTCGAGTTCAATGGTAAAAGTATTGGTGGTTTGAGAAGCGGTGCTTGATTGATAGCGAAGACGACCTTCAAGCTCATCACCACTGACAAAAATAATGGTGGCAGGCATGTTGGCATCAATATGACTGATGTGCTTTTCGCTAACATCCGCCGTGACAATCAAAGGATCCAGATCGATGATGCTCGCAATCGGATCGCCGACAGCAAGATAATCCCCCACTTCCACCATCACATCATCAACAATGCCATCAAACGGCGCACGGACTTGAGTGTGGGAAAGTGCGATCGACAAGTTCTCAACATTGGCGCGGGCTTCAATCAAATTCGCTTCGGCTAGCGAGAACGCAACTTCGCCTTGTAACCCTTTTTTCTTCAACGATTTGGCAGCGTTATATTCTTTCGTTCTTACCAAACGTAGCGCCTTCGCGCGCTCTAGCTGCGCATTCCGGTCGCCTTTGTCGATATTCAACAGAAGGTCCCCTTTCTTCACTGTCGCGCCTTTTTTCACACTGACACTGACAATACGACCATCTGCTTCAGAGGAAATCGTCGCTTCGCGATCAGGTGCTGTGCGGCCATATAAAGAAATAGAACGCGTAACAGGTTCGGCAAAGAAGGTATCTACCGACACGCGCGTTAGCGGGGCTTGTGTTTCTGTTTTTGACTGCTCAGGTTGCGTGTCATCGGTGTGACCGCTGCCAACCCAAAAAACGAGAAGAACAAGGAGAACCAAGGAAATGATCCAAGGTCGTTGAGAGAAATAAGACGTGATTGCGCCTGCATTAGCCATAGTGATTATCCTGACTTGGTTGCTGCAGAAAATAAAACGGGCTCTATCCATCAAGCCCGTTTAGTGTGTCTTATACTTTATACACTGAATGACGCACCACAACCACAGGTGGTCGTTGCATTCGGATTGTTTACGAAGAAACGTGAACCTTCTAACCCTTCGGTGTAATCAACAACACCACCAAGCAAATATTGCAGGCTCATTGGGTCAACCACCAAGGTTACCCCTGATTTTTCAATGGTCATGTCGCCGTCATTCACGTTTTCATCAAACGTAAAACCGTATTGGAAACCGCTGCAACCACCGCCTGTAATGTATACACGCAGTTTCAGGTTTGGATTTTCCTCTTCCTGGATCAGCGTTTTTACCTTGTTCGCCGCTGTCTCAGAGAATTGCAACGGCAAATTGGTATCGCTCATTTCTACCTCACATACGCTTTTATATTATTCGCATTATCTAATACCTGACTATTTCGTTCAAGTATTGTGCATTTTGCTCAAGGGCATTCAGCAATCATCCCTCACATACGTCAATAATGACATGTCTGTGATAGTAAACGCATCAACTAACTCGCCTGATCTACTCGCATCTCGTACAATACGGTCAGATTTAACACTGACGAACTAAATGGCCTAGGAAAGAACCATGACCAAATCAGCCGAGTTATTCCAACAAGCCCGCAAAACCATTCCTGGCGGCGTAAACTCTCCTGTTCGCGCTTTCGCAGGCGTTGGCGGCGATCCAATCTTCATCGAACGTGCAGATGGCGCGTATATTTATGACGCCGATGGCAAAGCGTACATTGATTATGTCGGTTCTTGGGGTCCAATGATCTTGGGGCACAACAACACCGCCATTCGTGACGCAGTGATTGAAGCGGCGCAGAACGGTTTGAGCTTTGGTGCGCCGACTGCGCGCGAAATCACCCTCGCGGAGCTTGTTAGCCAGCTCGTACCTTCGATGGAAATGGTGCGCATGGTGAGCTCAGGCACAGAAGCGACCATGAGTGCCATCCGACTGGCACGTGGTTTTACTCGTCGTGATAAGTTCATCAAATTCGAAGGCTGTTACCACGGCCACGCTGACTGCTTGCTCGTAAAAGCAGGTTCTGGCGCACTGACGCTTGGCGAACCAACGTCGCCAGGTGTTCCCGCTGATTTTGCAAAACACACCCTCACATGCACCTTCAATGACCTTGATTCTGTTCGCGCAGCCTTCGAACAATACCCAGAAGAGATTGCGTGCATCATCGTTGAGCCTGTTGCTGGCAACATGAACTGCATTCCTCCACAACCGGGTTTCCATGAAGGCCTTCGTGCACTGTGTGATGAGTTTGGTGCCCTGTTGATCTTTGATGAAGTGATGACAGGTTTCCGTGTTGCACTTGGCGGCGCACAAGCACACTACAAGATCACGCCTGACCTAACGACGCTGGGTAAAGTGATTGGCGGTGGTATGCCTGTAGGCGCCTTCGGTGGTCGTCGTGAAGTGATGGAATACATTGCACCAACGGGCCCGGTATACCAAGCGGGTACATTGTCAGGTAACCCTGTAGCGATGGCAGCAGGCGAAGCGGCGCTGAATGAACTTCGTAAAGAAGGCAATGAAGCGCAACTCGCGAGCATCACTAAGCGCCTTGCTGAAGGCTTTAAAGCAGCAGCAGACAAGCACGGTGTTCCACTGGCGATTAACCAAGTGGGTGGCATGTTCGGTTTCTTCTTTACCGACAAAGAAAGCATCACGTGCTTTGCAGACGTTCAACAGTGTGACATCGAGAAGTTCAAACGCTTCTTCCACTTGATGCTGGACCAAGGTATTTACTTGGCACCTTCAGCATTTGAAGCAAGCTTTACGTCTCTGTCTCATGGTGAGGAAGAACTTGCGGCAACGTTGAAAGCCGCGGATAGCGCATTTGCAGCGCTGGCTAACAGCTAAACAACGCGTTTGTAACCGAAAAAGCGGCGTATTTCGCCGCTTTTTTTGTCTCTATACCCTGCTAAATCGGGTTACTTCCAGAAGATCGCCACGAGAATGGCAAGCACGATGAGGCAAGCCATAGGCAAATTGATTCTGCGTCGTTTTTTGGACTGACACTGTCCTTCACAACATCCCACCACATTTACCCTTTTTCCGTCGAAAATCACAACGTATCATAGGCTTCACACTACACTGTTCACCAGACAATCTGGAGAAGAACAAATAAGGAGCCTATCTGTGGCATCTTCTTACAAAGTTGAGCCTAAGCACTGGACGCTCATTGCCGCACTGGCTCTGGCTGCTTACGCTTGTTACGCCTTAATCGCTCCCTATGTGGGATCCATCGTTCTCGCGTTTATCGTTTCGCTGCTGTTTTTCCCAATACATGAAAAAATCGAAGGCAGATTTAGCAAACACCCGAACATAGCGGCATCGCTGTCTTGCGTTTTATTGACCGTCATAGTCATCATCCCTTTGATTTTCGTTGCTGCCGCCATCTTGCAGCAAGGGATTCATTTCTTTACCAACGCCTATAACTGGCTAACCCATGGCGGGGCGAAAGAAATTGTCTCTATGCCTATCGTACAGTCTGCACTGGATACCCTCGATAAATGGCTGCCTGCTGACTCCATTAACTCACAAGAATTAATTTCACGCGTCGCATCCACGGTGTCATCAATGAGCACGGAAATGATTGGCCTCAGCTCTCGCGTTCTAGGCGATGTCACAGGCGTTTTCGTCAACTTTTTGTTGATGCTGTTTGTGCTGTTTTTCTTGCTACGCGATCACGACAAGATCATCCAAACCCTGCGTCATGTCAGTCCTTTGTCACGAAGCCAAGAAGACACCTTGCTGGATGAAGTTGAGAAAGTGGCAAAATCTGCAGTGATGGGCTCGTTTCTCACTGCCCTTGCACAAGGTTTTGTCGGTGGCTTTGCCATGTGGATGGCAGGGTTTGCAGGGCTATTCTGGGGAACAATGATGGCGTTTGCCTCATTCATCCCTGTCGTCGGCACGGCATTGATCTGGATGCCAGCCTCCGCGTACCTGATGCTGATTGGTGAATGGCAGTGGGCTGCGTTTCTCGCAGGTTGGGGCGTGCTCGTCGTCGGTTCCGTCGATAACTTATTGCGCCCACTATTGATGCAAGGAAACTCAGGGATGAACACCTTGTTGATTTTCTTCTCCCTGATTGGTGGCTTGCAGGTCTACGGGCTAATGGGGTTGATTTACGGCCCTATCATTTTCTCGCTGACACTGGTGTTGTTCCGTATGTATGAAACGGAATTTCATCACTTCTTAGAGAAGCAAGACAACTCCTAACTTGGGTTGTCACTGCGCCGTTGCGCGAAACAATGCAGCGATAACGACATCTAGTGTGCGCGGAGAGTTTCCTCACGACTCGCTTTGTGGGAAAATCCGCGCTCATTTTTTTATACGTCGAGGCGTTCATGTCTTACAGCACCCCAAGCCAAGTAGTGGCTCGTCAACTTGAGTACTTTGAAGGTAAGCATGTATTGCTCGCCGGTGAGCTGGAAGACACTTTCGCCACCGAACTGTGTGAACACGCCGCCAGCGTCAGCATTTTTACCACCAACTTGGCGTACGCCAATCAAATGTCGCATTACAGCCAGTTGGATGTTCAGTTTGGTGATACCTACCAAAAAGCGCCGAATGTCGACATGGTGTTGCTGTACTGGCCAAAAGCAAAAGCAGAAGCAGAGTTCTTGCTTTCAATGCTGATGGCAGCGCTCGGCAAAGACACTGAAATCGTTGTTGTGGGCGAAAACCGCAGTGGCGTTCGCAGCATCGAAAAGATGTTCGCGCCTTACGGCAAGGTCACCAAATTTGATACGGCGCGTCGCTGCAGTTTCTATTGGGGACAATGCATCAACGAACCTGCACCTTTTGAGCTTGATGCGTGGTTTAAGAGCTACCCACTTTCTCTTGGGCAGGACACAATCACGATCCGCTCACTGCCTGGCGTTTTTAGCCATGGCGAATTAGATGCGGGGAGCCAGCTGTTGTTGGACACATTGCCGTCACTAAAAGGCTCTGTGCTTGATTTCGGTTGTGGCGCAGGCGTGATCGGCACTGCCATTAAACTCCGCTACCCTGACACACTGATCACTATGGTGGATATCAGCGCACTGGCGGTTGCCTCGGCCAAAGAAACCTTACGTTTTAACAATCTTGACGGAGAGGTTTTTGCGTCTGACGTCTACAGCGCTGTAACGTCAAAATTCGACAATATCGTTAGCAATCCACCGTTCCATGCAGGCTTGAAAACTCACTATGCTGCAACGGAAACCTTCCTTGAGCAGGCTACGTCATTTTTGTCGAAACAAGGGCAATTAATGATTGTTGCAAATAGCTTCCTTCGCTATCCGCCCTTTATTGAGGCGGCATTTGGCCATTGCGAGACACCGGCCAAAAACAATAAATTTGCGATTTACCACGCGATCAAAAACCGTTAAACACCTAAAGGGCTGTTCGCAGCCCTTCGTTAAAAACGTTAAAACTGAGTACTCGCACGCGCTTCATTGATAACTTACTTGCCAAGAAAAATTAAGTCAGTATAAGGATTTTTGACACGGTCAATCCCGTAAGGCTGCAGTACATAACTCGTCAAAATTGCCAAAATGGGTTAGTGGACTTGCCTTTTGATTTCTTATTTTCAGGCAGAGACATGCAAAAAAAACAGAAGTTCAAGCGACTTCAGCACAAGCTGATGCTAGCTTTTCTGGTGCTGAGTATTACGCCGCTCACCCTGCTGGCTATCTTTTTCCTTGAGTCACATAGCAGCGACTTAGAAACGCAAAGCACCACACACCTCGCATTCCTACGCGACAACAAACAAGAGCAAATCATTAGCTTCTTCGATGCCCGTCATTCAGAAGTGAAATCTTTTGCGCGCTCAGAACTTGCCACCGCCAGTGGTGGGCGCTTTTATGGGTTAGTCGCCGCATTCCACCAGCTTGGCAAAACACAAGCGCTCGCCCGCGAAGCAGCACGCTTGAGATACGTCGAAAACCCAGACAACCCTCAGCAAAGTACCATCAATGACACTAACTTTATTGGTAGTGAGCGCTATCGCTTACTGCACAAGCGCTATCACTGGGCATTTACCGAGCACCTAAAGCGTTCAGACTTCACGGATATCTTGCTCGTCGATATTGATGGCAATGTCGTTTACTCGAACCTGAAAGATAATGTCTTTGGGGCAAACTTGTTGTCGCCAGAGTGGATCAACACCGCTGAAGGGCAATCCTTCTCCAAGATAAAGGGACAAGTCAAAGCCCCACTGGTTGATACTGACAGCACCCCGATCATTTTCAGTGATTTCAAACAATCCCCCAACGGCGAGATGATCGCGTGGTTTGCCGCGCCAATCACCCAGCAAGGGTACCTGCATAGCTATGTGTTGTTTAAGTTGCCAAACACGGCACTTGCCAACATGCTAAATAAAACCCCCGCCGAAACCAGTTACATTTCGACACTGCTGGTAGGCCGAGACATGCTGCCTCGCAACGTGCTGAGTGATACGCCCCTTGCGGCCGTGTCGAGCAGTGCCATTGACGCCGCCCTCTCAGGCACACGTGACGTTGGTAGTTTTTTAAGTTCAACCGACGAAAAAGTACTTGGCGCCTACGCCCCTGTGGCTGTGTTTGACGAGGAATGGGCGCTGATTCTTGAGCTTCCCGAAGGAGAAGCCTTTGCGCGCATTTACCAGCTTGAGAAAATCTTCATCGTAGTGATGGTGGGTGCGATTTTCCTTGTTGTTGTGGCTTCGCACTTGCTTTCAAACTCCATTACCGCACCACTTCTGAGACTGACATGGGCGGCAGAACAAGTCTCTGCGGGCGACCTGGACCAGAAAATCACTAGCACCGACAGAGAAGATGAAATCGGCCGCCTGGCCGTTAGCTTCGCACGCATGCAGCGCTCTGTTAGGGACAAACTCGCGCTAATCCGAGAGCAGAATAAAGAGCTGGAGCAAAACATTCAGCTCATTCGCCACAAAAATGATGAGCTCCAACAAGCTGACCGCATGAAGGATGACTTCCTCGCCACCACCTCGCACGAGCTTCGCACCCCTTTGCACGGCATGGTTGGTATTGCTGAGTCCATGCTAGCCGGGGCGGAAGGGCCGTTGCCTGAAAGGCAAAAGCATCAACTGCAAATGATCATCAACAGTGGTCAGCGTTTATCGAACTTGGTGGACGATTTACTCGATTACCACAAGATGCGTTACGGTGATTTGGAAATCAGCCCACAAGCGGTCGATACAGCCAATGCTGTCCGTTTGGTTATCGAGCTATCGAGCCACCTTTTGGGTGGAAAACCGGTACGTATTATCAATCAAGTACCGATCGATCTGCCGTTAGTAAAAGCAGACGAACAACGCCTAGAGCAGGTGTTATATAACCTGCTCGGCAACGCCATCAAGTACACAGATGAAGGCAAAATCATCATCTCCGCGACCGTGCTTGATAGCCAGCTACGAATCCAAGTTGTCGACACCGGACAAGGTATTCCATCCGATCAATTGGAATACATCTTTGAGCCGCTCACACAGGCCAAATCCGGCACATCAGTTTATCGACAAGGGGCTGGGCTTGGCCTGTCAATCAGTCGACAACTTATCGATATCATGGGAGGGCAATTGTATGTCAGCAGCCAACCTATGGTCGGCGCGACATTCAGCTTCACCTTGCCGCTCGCCACAGATGAAGACAAAGCAAAAACGCGCTTGGCAAACAATACTCACTTTGCCGCGCCCAAAATCGATTCTGATTTGCCTGAATGCGCGCAACTACCAGACAACCCTGACGGCCCGCTCATTCTCGTCGTCGATGACGAGCCTGTTAACCTTCAGGTTCTCAACAACTTTTTGCGCCTAGAAGGTTACCGCGTTAAAACCGTCGAAAATGGGCGTCAAGCGATTGAATCCGTCACGCAAGAAGTGCCAGCCCTGATGTTGCTTGATGTCATGATGCCTGAACTGAGTGGCTATGAGGTGTGTTATCACCTGCGTGAAAGGCACAGCAGAACGGAATTACCCATCATTATGCTTTCTGCACTAAGCCAAGTGCAGGACAAGGTAAAAGGCTTTGATGCTGGCGCGAACGATTACCTGACAAAGCCCTTCAACAAAGATGAGTTAAGTGCGCGAATCCGAGCCTACGTGAATGCTTCTTTGACGGAACAAGAGCGAGAACAGAACCGCCTTCTGCAAAATGAAATTCACTTCCGCGAGCAAGTTGAAGCTGGATTGCGCGAAGTACAAAACCGCCTTCTTGGCCTACTAGATTCCGCGTCAGAAGGCATTTTGTGTGTGCAAGAAAGCGGCAAGATCAGCTATGCCAACGATGCATGCAGTAAAGTGTTCCATTTAAGTGCGGAGCAAATAGAGCGCCACCAGCTCAATGACTTTTTGGCAATGGCATTGCCAGAACCTGACATGATGCGCGGGCACTTCAGTGGGCAACTGCGTTTTAAAGTGGATAACGACATTGTCACCATCGACAGCGACGTGCTGACGCTGCCTGAGTCTTCAGGTATGCAGATGATGTTGATTTTAAATACCGGGTTAAAAGCGTCGTCACAACGTGTTCAGCTACTTGAAAGTGCCGTTGAAGCGCTCTCTGACTACGCGTTTGACGGGGACCAAGGAAAGCTTCAGCAACTGCGCGAATTGGGTGGAGAATTCACCCGAATGGCGGATAAATTCTCCAGTGACAAACCTGACAAAGCCGATGTCCTGAGAGAAACCCTCGTGAAGGTCATGCTCGTTACGTTGAACTATTGGAGCAATTCAACAGGAAAGTCCAAGTTCGATTTGGCAGAAGAAAGTGGCTTATGGCGTGTATACCTTGATAGAAGCACGCTACAAACACGAACGTTGGACAAATACCTGCATGTTGAAACGGTGCCAAAATCGCCACGATGGCGTACCGTCATCAACACAATTGACTACGTGTTAGAACGTTGCGAGAGCGACACTGCAGAGCGCAGTGAGCTTGCAATGCTACGAGATAAACTACAATCGCTTATCACTCGCTAGCACGCGCGTTGCGATGATTTGACACCCTTTAAAGCCCCTTTTTGGGGCTTTATTTTTTCCGATTGACGCCACACCAACACCACGCCTGATTCCATCCACTCTCATCACATGAGAAATGCCAGAAGTGCCTTTTTTCACGTTCTGAACCTCCCAGAGCAGACGGATACCCCACGCAATACCGACATCAACAGTGCACCAGAAAGCCTTCAAAAGGCTGCATACGCCTCACTGAGGGTGCGTGCTTGCTTCAGACGATTTGCAAAGTAGAGAGCAGGACAAAGAACTTATTTTTCGCCGTAAAAGACGTGTTTGAAAAAGAAGAAATCAGAGGGGTCTTTGGTGATTTCAACGCGCAAAAACTGGTGATAAATCACACAACCCTGACTTCTGTGTGAGTTTAATTCCGTTTATGAGAAGAGACTCACAACAAACCAGCGCCCCAAATTTTCAGCAAGAAATTAACACGGTGAATAAATGGAGATCCTGATCAACATAGCTTCACGTTGAAAATGAAAACCATAAGAAACAAGATTTAAAGCGATAGTAACCACTAACATTTAACGTTAAAAATGCATCATAATGTGCGGAAATTGACCTAAATCAACCGCTTGTATTTTGCACTAAAAATGAATGTTTTAACGTTTTTGACAGGGCACTAAGTGGTTTTGACGTTTTTGACGGGAATCCCAATTGACCCAAAATCAGAACAGGAGTTTCCTTAAGTGGCACTGAGCCTGCACGGCCATGTGAATAACCAAGATCACTTGCCTGGTTGTTCATAGCGGGGTCGGGCCTGACCAAAATGATTCCGGTCAGAACCAAGTGGAACAAAGCAACTAGTAAGGAACAGCTATGCTTGCCAATCTTAAGAAAACAAAACTAGCAGTAGCCGTCGTTGCGGCCGCAGCGTCTGCACTGGCAGCACCAACTGTATTAGCAGCTGAAAAAAGCCAGCTAACAGTGGTACCTCAGTTCTACCCTACATTAGTTCAAAACTTTAACCCTTTCCTAGAGTCTGCACTAAACACGACGACTGAGTTTGTTTACGAGCCGCTGGTTATCTTTAACCAGATGCAAGGTAACAGCCCAGTAATGCGTTTGGCACAAGACTACTACATGTCTGACGACCTAATGGAAGTAACTTTTGTTATCCGTGACGGCGTTAAATGGTCTGACGGTAAAGCTTTCACTGCGAAAGACGTAGCTTACACAGTTGAGCTACTTCAAGCGAAGCCAGAGCTTGACCGTACTGGTCTAAACAAGTGGGTTAAAGACGTTAAGGTTGATGGCAACAAAGCTATCTTCTCTCTAACTCAAGCTTCTTCTAACGCACCATTCGAAATTGTTAAGGCACCTATCGTTCCTGAGCACGTTTGGAGCAAAGTGAAGAACCCTGAGTCTTTCGCTAACGAAACTCCAGTAGGTTCTGGTGCGTTCACTGAGATCGACACCTTCACCTCTTCTTTGTACGTTCAATGTCGTAACCCTAACTACTGGGATAACGACAACCTGGAAGTTGACTGTCTGCGCGTTCCTCAGATCGCAGGTAACGACCAACTGCTAGCTAAAGTTATCAACTCTGAGCTTGATTGGACTTCTTCATTCATCCCAGATATCGATAGCACTTATGCTGCAGCGAATCCAAACCACAAATACTGGTACCCAGCTGCGGGCACCCAGTCTTTCCTACTGAACTACAAGTCGCCTAAAGAAGGTAACAACGAAGCAATCAACGATGTTGATTTCCGTCGTGCGTTCTCTATGGCTCTTGACCGTCAAACCATCATCGACATCGCTTTCTACGGCAATGGTAAACCAAACGACTATGCGTCTGGTCTAGGTGATGCATTCGAGTCATGGGCTGATAAAGGCACTTACAACAAGTACAAAGGTTTCAATACCTACGATGCTGCTGGCGCGAAAGCACTGCTTAAGAAAGCTGGCTACAAAGACATCAATGGTGACGGTTTCGTAGAAACGCCATCAGGTAAAGAACTGAAGCTTGAAATTCAATCGCCTAACGGCTGGACTGACTTCAACAACACAGTTCAACTGTCTGTTGAGCAATTGAATGATGTTGGTATCAACGCAGTAGCGCGTACTCCAGACTTCCCTGTGTATAACTCAGCGATGGCTAACGCGACTTATGACGTTGCTTACACCAACTTCTTCCACGGTCCAGATCCACACGTTTACTGGAATGACGGCTTCAACTCAGCGTTCCAAGACGGTGAAGGTCTACCACGCTTCGCGATGCACCATTACAAAAATGCAGAGTTGGATAAGCTGCTAAACAGCTTCTACAAAACTTCAGACCGTGATGAGCAGTTGAAAATTGCTCACGGTATTCAGAAAATCATCGCTGAAAACCAAATCACTGTTCCTGTAATGTCTGGTGCGTTCAACTTCCAGTACAACACTACCCGCTTCGACGGTTGGTGGAACGAGAACAACGCTAAAGGCCGTCCAATGATTTGGGCTGGTGTTCAAGAGCGTGTTCTTCAAGTTCTGGACCTGAAACCTAAGTCATAAGTTCTACGTAGTTTGCGGTGCGCGCCCTGCGCACCGCCTTTCCCCCCTCCTTTTATATTTATGGCAGATTCTGTCAGGGGAAGGGTTTGTCCTAAATTCGGTAGCAGGACGCTACTGGTTTGGAAAGGTGTGAGTTATGGGTTATTTCCTACGACGTCTGACGTTCTATTTTATTGCTTTTCTCGTGGCTGCCACGATCAACTTTATTCTTCCTAGGGCGATGCCTGGTGACCCAGTCACCATGATGTTTGCTAACGCAACTGTACAGGTTACGCCAGAACGTATCGCGGCGATGACAAAGCTACTTGGCTTTGTAGATGGTCCTCTATACGAACAGTACTTCACGTACATTAAAAGTATCCTGAGCTGGAACCTTGGTGTCTCTATCCAGACTTATCCGCAAACTGTAAATGCCATGCTTGGCAACGCAGTGGGCTGGTCTCTGTTCCTAGCAGGTACTGCAGTTATTCTTTCTTTCTGTATTGGTTCGGTACTCGGCATCTTCGCTGCTTGGAAACGCGGTAGCCGATACGATGCATTCATTTCTCCAGCAATGCTTGTTGTTCAGGCCGTACCACCAGTCGTAACAGCAATGATCGTGCTTTACACCTTTGCTATCGGCTTAAAATGGTTCCCAACCAGTTACGCCTATACACCAGGTACGATGGCTGACTGGACAAGCCTTGCGTTCTATAAAGACATTGCTTACCACGCTGTTCTTCCGCTTTTCTGTGCAACCATTATTCAGATTGGTGGCTTCCTCATCGCCATGCGTAACAACATGATTAACCTTCTCAATGAAGACTACATCACCATGGCTAAAGGTAAGGGGTTGTCAGACAACCGCGTTGTCTTTAACTACGCCGCTCGCAACGCACTATTGCCAAGTGTCACTGCACTTTCAATGGCACTAGGTATGGCTATCGGTGGCCAGATGATTGTTGAAATCATCTTCAACTACCCAGGTCTTGGCACTGTTTTGCTCAACGCAATCAACAGCCGTGACTATCAAGTTCTTCAAGGCCAGCTTCTGATCATGACCTTGTTCATGCTGTTCTTTAACTTCCTAGCTGACTTGCTCATCGTTGCTCTCGACCCACGTCTGCGTAAGGGAGGCAAATAATCATGAAAGGTCTTATTACTCTTTTAAAAGGTAACCCTAAGGCACTGTTTGGTGTGGTTATTCTTTCGGTATTCATCTTAGGCGCAATCTTTGCCCCTCTTATCACAAGCTTTGCGCCTGATAAGAAGACTGGTGGTCCACATGAATACCCTGCGTTTATTGTAAAAGCGGCACAGTCAAATCCTGATGGCTGGATTGCGGAAAACCTTGCAGATAACCGTCGTACGCTTCTTCTTTCTAAGAAAGCTGAACACGTCCTCGGTACCTCTCGCATGGGTCGTGACATTTGGTCTCAAGTGGTATACGGCGCACGAGTATCACTGGCCGTTGGTTTTGGCGCTGGTCTTTTGGTGTGTTTCCTAGCAACCGCAATTGGTGTATCAGCAGGTTACTTCGGCGGTCGTGTGGATGACGTTTTGTCGGCAGCCATGAACATCATGCTGGTTCTGCCTCAATATCCGTTGCTGTTCGTTATCGCCGCCTTTATCGGTCAGTCCGGCCCGCTAACGATAACCTTGGTTATCGGCTTAACCTCCTGGGCATGGGGTGCGAGGGTTGTGCGAGCACAAACCTTATCACTCAGAGAAAAAGAGTTTGTTAAAGCTGCAGAAGTTCTGGGCGAATCAACGTGGCGCATCATCTTCATTGAGATTCTTCCAAACCTTATCTCAATCGTCGGCGCAAGTTTCATCGGTTCGGTAATGCTGGCCATCATGACGGAAGCTGTTATCTCCTTCCTGGGCATGGGCGACCCGAACACCGTGAGCTGGGGCGTGATGCTTTACAACGTACAAACATCTTCTTCAATGATTATCGGCGCTTGGTGGGAACTGCTTGCTCCATGTATCGCACTGACATTGGTTGCGACCGGTCTTGCAATGCTTAACTTCGCAGTCGATGAAATTGCTAACCCGCAGCTTCGTGCTCAAAAAGGCATGAAACGCTGGAAGAAAATGCAAGAAGACGAGAAGAAATCACGTAGCCAGGCTGAACTAGCGCCACAAAATGCAGTACTGAGCGGAGAAAAATAATGACTGATCCACAACTATCAATCCGCAACCTATGTGTTGACTATATTACCGACGCGGGCGATGTCCGCGCGGTAAACAACGTCAGCTTCGACATTGGTAAAGGCGAAGTATTTGGTCTAGCTGGTGAATCTGGCTGTGGTAAATCAACCGTTGCAATGTCGCTAATGCGTCTTCATAAGCCACCTGCATTTATCAGTGGCGGTGAAGTGTTCTTTAACGGTCAAGACATCATGAAGTACAGCGACGAGCGCATGAGCCGCTTCCGCTGGAAAGAAGTGTCAATGGTGTTCCAGTCTGCGATGAACGCACTGAACCCTGTATTGACCATGGAAGAGCAGTTCTGTGACGTCATTATGCGTCACACCAACATGACCCGTGAACAAGCGGTTCGCCGCGCTGAAGGTCTACTGGAAATCGTTGATATCCACGCAAGCCGTCTTCGCGACTACCCTCACCAGTTCTCTGGTGGCATGCGTCAGCGTTTGGTTATCGCTATCGCGTTGGCTCTGAATCCGAAAATGATCATCATGGATGAACCAACAACGGCACTGGACGTTGTGGTTCAACGTGAAATCCTTCAAAAGATCCACGCACTTAAAGAAGAATTTGGCTTCTCTATCTTGTTCATTACGCACGACCTTTCTTTGATGGTCGAGTTCACTGACCGTATCGGCATCATGTATGCAGGTCAGTTGATTGAGGTAGCACCAGCGAAAGAAATTCTGAAGAACCCGTATCACCCTTACACCGAAGGACTTGCTAGCTCCTTCCCTCCGCTGACGGGACCAAAAACGCGTCTTACCGGTATTCCAGGCAACCCTTTGAACTTGCTTGAAATCCCACAAGGCTGCCGTTTCCAGGCTCGTTGTGGAAAGGCCAAAGACAGCTGTTTCAACGTCGCAAACACCCTGACTCAGGTCGAATCTAACCGTTTCACCAACTGCCACTTGTTCACGAATAAGTGATCTGGCGTTTAGCGACTTGTAGGAGTGAACATGACTAAAGAATTAGGTAACCCGATCATTGAAGGGAAAAATCTGGTTAAAGATTTCCAGATTAACAGCAACTCGCTGAACAAACCTAAAATGCGTGCCTTGAATGACGTGTCATTCAAGCTTTACAAAAGCCGTGGCT
Organism: Enterovibrio baiacu; assembly: GCF_004120195.1. Lineage (GTDB taxonomy): Bacteria > Pseudomonadota > Gammaproteobacteria > Enterobacterales > Vibrionaceae > Enterovibrio > Enterovibrio baiacui. The sequence goes on from NZ_SCHN01000023.1 coordinate 71,491, forward strand.
TGTCAGTTGTAGGTGAATCTGGTTCAGGTAAATCTACCACGGCAAAAATCATCGCCAAGATGTACGCCGCGACGGCCGGTACGATTGAGTACAAAGGCCGCGATATCGAAACCATCACCAACAAAAATGACCTGATGCTATACCGTCAAGGCATTCAAATGGTATGGCAAGACCCGTTTGGTTCTTTGAACCCGACACACACCATTTTCCACCACATTGCGCGTCCTTTGAAAATTCACAACAAAGTTAGCGGCAATGCAAAAGAGTTGGAAGAGCGTGTATATGAACTGCTTAACCAAGTCGGCCTAACACCACCTAAAGAAACGGCGGCGAAATATCCGCACCAACTTTCTGGTGGTCAACGTCAACGTGTCAACTTGGCGCGTAACTTGGCAGTGGGTGCTGAAGTGGTTCTGGCTGACGAACCTACATCAATGCTCGACGTTTCTATCCGTGCAGGTGTATTGAACCTAATGGAAGAAATGAAGTTCGAGCGCGAAATGGCGTTGCTATATATCACGCACGATATCGCAACAGCACGTTACATCGCTGAAGATTTGGCCGTGATGTATGTGGGTCACATGGTTGAGTGGGGCGATTGTGAAGAAATCATTCACCACCCTCAGCACCCGTACACCAAGCTGCTCGTTTCTGCAGTACCCGATCCTTCTAAGTCTATTCACCAGAAACTTGAAGGTAACAAAGGCGAAATCCCTCTTTGGACACCAGATACTCGTGGCTGTCCATTCGCGGGTCGCTGTCTGCATGCTACTGACAAATGCCGTGAGCAATTGCCAGGTGTAACCAAGCTATCAGACAACCACTTCGTACGCTGTTACCTGTTCGAATAATTGTTTTTCGAACAGACTATTTAGGAGGAACAATGCAGCTGTTGACCAACCATATCGGCTATGAGCGTTTAGGCAGTAAAAGTGCGCTCATTCTTGCTAAGCATGCCGTAACTGCTGAGCTTGCCGATATTGTGGATTGCCGTACAGGTCAATCCGTGATGCAGCTGCCTGTCCGTGCTTGTGGTCCAGTAGACCAATGGCATACTGGTGATGTGTATAGCATCGACTTCTCCGCACTCGAGCAGTGCGGAGCGTTCTGCATAAAAGTGGGAGAGACGACCTCTCCTGCTTTTTCTATCGCAGACGGTATCCTTTTCGATCGCACGTTTTCTGATGTGATCCACTACTTCAAATCTCAGCGTTGTACAGGCAAGTTTGATCAATATGATCGCGCCGTTCCACTGCTTGGTTCTGACCAAAAAGTTGACGTTCGCGGTGGGTGGTATGATGCATCTGGCGATGTCAGTAAGTATTTCAGTCACCTTTCCTACGGTAACTATTTAAACCCTCAACAAATTCCAATGATCGTCTGGAACATGCTTCATGCATTAGAAACGCTTTCCAGCGATGCGCCTCGTTTTACACAAACACGCCTGCACGATGAAGCTCTGTTTGGTGCCGACTTCTTAGTCCGCATGCAACATGACAACGGCTACTTCTATACCACGGTGTTTGATAAGTGGAGCAAGGACACGACTCAACGTGAGATCTGTGCGTACGAAACCCAAAAAGGCAATAAAACTGACGCCTACCAAGCGGGATTCCGCCAAGGTGCAGGTGTTGCGATTGCCGCGTTGGCAAAAGCAGCGCGACTGGGCGAAGGGGCAGATTTTTCCGTTGAAACTTATAAAGACACCGCGGAACGCGGCTATTGGCATTTAAAAGAAAACAACAACGCCTATTTAGATGATGGCTGTGAAAACACCATCGATTTTTACTGTGCTTTGCTTGCCACCGTAGAACTTTACCAATTAACTCAAGACGTGACTTACCTTGATGAGTCACGTTATTGGGCGGCTCGTTTGATCGAGCAGCAAAAAAGCGACGAAAACATCGCACACTTCTGGTCGGCGAACAGTGACGGCTCTCGCCCTTACTATCACGCTGCCGAAGCGGGTCTTCCTGCCATCACATTGATGCAGTATTTGACGATTGAAACGGATGCAACGCGAAAAAGTGCGGCACTTCAAACTTTCGTCAACGCATTGAATTTTGAGCTACTTATAACGCATCAAGTCAATAATCCATTCGGTTATCCAAGGCAGTATGTGAAAAATGTTGAGGGGGAAAAACGCACAAGCTTTTTTATCGCTCAGCAAAACGAAACCGGCTATTGGTGGCAGGGTGAGAACGCACGTTTGGGCTCTCTCGCAACCATGGCATTTATGGCAATCTCGTTCATTGACGATGAATCCCTAAAACATCGTCTGAACACATATGGACAAAATGCTCTGAACTGGATTTTGGGTCTCAACCCTTATGACATGTGCATGCTCGATGGGCACGGAAGAAACAACCCTGATTACCTTCCTGAACTCGGCTTTATCAACGCCAAAGGCGGCGTTTGCAACGGTATTACCGCCGGGTTTGATAACCCGAATGACATCGCCTTCAACCCTGATATTCATAAAGACGACATGCTACAGAACTGGCGCTGGGGCGAACAATGGATCCCGCATGCCGGTTGGTATTTGCTGGCGCTAGCAGCACAAAAGCAAGCGATGAAAAACGTCACATCTCACGATAAGGCGCTTTCTCATGGCTAATTTCTTTTGTGGTGTGGATGGCGGCGGCACGTCATGTCGTGCCCGTATTGTGGATGAAAATGGGACGGTTGTCGGCGAAGCAAAAACCGGCTCAGCCAACATTTTGTTAGGCGTAGAGTTTGCGATGTCTTCCATTCAGTCAGCAATTTCACAAGCCGCAGAACAAGCAGGTATCACTGATCTTTCTTGTCTCTCTGTTGGCCTAGCACTGGCAGGGGCTGAACAAAAATCTGCATGGATGGCATTCATGGCTCTGCCACACCCTTATAAACACATGACGCTGAATACCGATGGTTACGGCGCTTGCATGGGTGCATTTAAGGGTGAAAACGGTGCCATTGTGATTGCGGGGACTGGCTCAGTCGGCATTGCACTTCAAAACGGCCAACAAGTGGTTATTGGTGGTCGAGAGTTCCCGATTTCAGATCAAGGTGGGGGCGCAGTCATGGGCCTTCGTCTGATCCAGCAAACCTTACTGGCTCATGATGACTTACGTCCATCATCAGCTCTGTCGGATTATGTTCTTGCGCACTTTAACAATGACCTAGACGAGATTGTCATGTGGTCAAAAACAGCAAAACCTCGTGATTACGGTCAATTCAGTCCAAAGATTTTCGAATTGGCCATGCAACGAGATGCGCTCGCTATGGAGTTACTGCAAGGCTCAGCCGACGACGTAGAACGCCTCATACTGGGATTGGCCCGTAAAGGCGCTTCGCAAATCGCATTAATGGGCAGCATTGGTGAGCGCATTGTCGCGTGGTTGTCACCTGCAGCTCAGAGCTTGCTGGTTGAACCCAAGGCGGACGCCATGGCCGGTGCACTTTTAATGGCACACGGTAACCACAACCTCTACCCGCTTTCGAGATAAGCCATGAATTTTCGTTTAGACCTCAACGTGATTGACGTCCAGCAAAATGAAAGTCGCTTTGCGCTGGTACTGCACAATCTCTCAGAAACAAACATTGAACACTGGCAGCTAACGTTTAGCGTTAGTCGCTTTGTTATCCCTACCAGTGTTTCGCATGGCACATTAAAACAAGTAGGCAGTCTATGTACATTTGAAAGCGGACAGCCACTTAATGCCAATGATCACTTGTATGTAGAATTTAGCCACAGAACCAAGCCTTTCTCTCTTCATGACGAAGGCATTGCAGATGCGTGCTTGCTCGTAACCACCTCAACAGGTGTACATGCGATCCCCGTAGAAACCACCACGATCAATCTGGGTGCACAATCTCCTGAGCGCGAACCGCTATCGCTTCCTGAGCCGAAAGACATCAACCTCATTCCTCAGCCAAAAGCCATGGTGGTTAAATCAGGGCATTTTGCCATTGCTGACGATTGTGCGATTGCCAGTGATGACGAAGACGCTAAATCAGCCGCGCTTTGGCTTTCAGAAGAGCTATCAGACCATCTACGTCGTGATATTTCGGTTAAACAAGAAGGCCAGATTCGACTCAAAAAAGACGCATCGTTAGCACCGTCGAAATACCGATTAAGCGTGTCTTTAAACGCCGTTGTGATTACTGCTTCAGACAAATGTGGCTTTAGCTATGGCGTGGCAACCCTGCTTCAACTGCTGCCCGTTCATGCTTCTCATCGCCATTACGCTGGGTTCGCGATCCCTTGTGTTGAGATTGAGGATCACCCTCGCTTTGGCTACCGCGGCATGATGTTGGATTGTGCACGTCACTTCCACCCGCTTCGTCGTGTGAAAGATCTGATCAACCAACTCGCACGCTTGAAATTCAATCATTTTCATTGGCATTTGACCGATGACGAAGGTTGGCGCATTCAGATTGATGCTTACCCAGAGCTGACTGAAATTGGCGCGTGGCGTGGACCATTCGAAACCATCGAACCACAGTACACATCGCTGTCGAAGATCCACGGTGGCTTCTATACCAAAGATGAAATTCGCGATGTGATCGCGTATGCCGCCTTACGTGGCATCACCGTCATCCCGGAGATCGACATTCCGGGGCACTGCCGTGCTGCCATCAAATCTTTGCCGCATTTGCTCGTCGAAGAGGCAGATACGTCGGCCTACCGCAGTATTCAGAACTTCAATGACAATGTTCTAAACCCGGGTATTGAGGGCACTTACACCTTCTTAGAAACCGTGTTTGATGAGGTTTGCGAATTGTTTCCAAGTCCTTTCATTCATGTGGGTGCCGATGAAGTACCTGACAATGTTTGGACTGAAAGCCCGTCATGCAAAACCTTGATGAAAGAGAAAGGCTATGCAGACAGCAAAGATTTGCAAGGTCACTTGTTGCGTCATGTGGAGAAATACCTCGACGCCAAGGGCAAGCAAATGTTGGGCTGGGAAGAAGTGGTGTTTGGCGACAAGGTCAGCAAAAACACTGTGATCTTCGCTTGGCTCAGCGAGCAATCTGGTTTGGATTGCATCCGCAATGGTTACAACATTGTGCTGCAACCTGGACAAGAAACCTATCTCGATATGGCACAAGACTTCTCGGCAGACGAGCCGGGAACAGATTGGGCTGCAAAGATACCGCTTGAAAAAGCATACCACTACGAGCCTTTTTCCCACTCAGACGCTACTCAAAATGAATTTGAGAAGGTGAAAGGTATCCAGTGCGCACTTTGGTGCGAAATGACCAATACCCAAAGCCGCTTTGAATACATGATCTTCCCTCGCCTCTTTGCGATTGCAGAAGTGTGTTGGAGCGCCAAGGAACAGCGAGACTGGGCAGACTTTCAAGCCCGTCTTAGCGGACAACTACAGTACCTGGATCGTCTAGGTATTAATTATCGTCGGTAATAACTTCACTTTTTTGATTTTGTAGAAGGAAATACGCCATGAAATACGGCTTCTTTGATAACGATAACCGGGAATATGTCATTACCCGTCCTGACGTACCGGCGCCATGGACCAACTATCTGGGTACAGAAAAATTCTGTACCGTGATTTCTCACAATGCGGGTGGTTATTCGTTCTATCAAAGTCCTGAGCACAACCGTGTCACTAAGTTCCGTCCAAACGGCACGTTTGACCGCCCTGGACACTTTGTTTACCTGCGTGATGATGAAACTGCAGACTACTGGTCAATCTCTTGGCAACCAGTAGCGAAGAGCCTTGAAGAAGCTTCTTACGAAGTTCGTCACGGTCTGTCGTACTCAAAATTCAAATGTGAATACAACGGCATCACTGCATCAAAAACCTTGTTTGTACCAAAAGGTGAAGACGCACAGCTTTGGGACATCACGATCAAGAACGACGGCGACAAGCCACGTACGATCAGTGCATTCTCATTCGTTGAATTCTCATTCAGCCACATCCAGTCGGACAACCAAAACCATCAGATGAGCTTGTACTCTGCAGGCACGTCTTATGAAGATGGCGTGATTGAATACGATCTGTATTACAACACCAACGATTACGATGGCTTCTACTACATGGCAGCAAGCTTCGACCCTGACAGCTACGACGGTCAGCGCGACAGTTTCCTAGGTATGTACCGTGATGAAGCGAACCCAATTGCTGTTGAAAAAGGCCGTTGTTCTAACCACGTTCAAACCTGTTACAACCATTGTGGTTCTCTACACAAACAATTCGTTATCCAACCAGGTGAAGAAGTTCGCTTCGTTTACATCTTGGGTGTAGGTAAAGGCGAAGGCCAACGTCTACGTAAGAAATACCAAGACTTTGCTAACGTTGACGCTGCATTTGCTGGCATCAAAGAGCACTGGGACACGCGCTGCAACAAGTTCCGCGTATCCTCGCCAAACGAAGGCCTAGACACCATGATCAATGCTTGGACACTTTACCAAGCAGAAACCTGTGTGGTTTGGTCTCGCTTTGCATCGTTCATCGAAGTGGGTGGTCGTACAGGTCTAGGTTACCGTGACACCGCACAAGATGCGATTTCTGTCCCTCACTCAAACCCTGCGATGACCCGTAAGCGTCTTGTTGACCTGCTACGTGGCCAAGTAAAAGCGGGTTACGGCTTGCACCTGTTCGATCCAGATTGGTTCGATCCAGCAAAAGCAGACGTTAAACCGTCTAAGTCGCCAACGGTTGTTCCAACCCCTAGCGATGAAGATAAGATCCACGGCATCGATGACACCTGTTCTGACGATCACCTATGGATCGTGCCAACGATCATCAAGTACGTGACCGAAACCGGTGAAGAGAGTTTCCTAGACGAAAACATCCCATATGCGGATGGCGGCGACGCAACCGTTTATGAGCACATGAAAGCAGCGCTAGATTTCTCTGCGGAATACGTGGGTCAAACTGGTATCTGTAAAGGTCTGCGTGCAGACTGGAACGACTGTCTGAACCTAGGCGGTGGTGAATCAGCCATGGTTTCTTTCCTACACTTCTGGGCACTGCAAGAGTTCATTACGCTGGCGAAACACAAAGGCCAAGATGCTGACGTTCAGAAATACACTGAAATGGCAGCGAACGTTCGCGAAGCGTGTGAAAAACACCTTTGGGACGAAGAAGGTGGCTGGTACATCCGTGGTCTAACCAAAGATGGCGACAAGATCGGTACAGCGCAACAAACTGAAGGTCGTATTCACCTTGAGTCGAACACGTTGGCTGTTCTTTCTGGTATGGCATCACAAGATCGTGGCGAAAAAGCCATGGATGCGGTTGATGAGAACCTGTTCTCTGAATACGGTCTGCACCTCAATTCACCGTCTTTCTCAACGCCAAACGATGACATCGGCTTCGTTACCCGCGTTTACCAAGGCGTGAAAGAAAACGGCGCGATATTCTCGCATCCAAACCCATGGGCTTGGGTAGCGGAAGCGAAACTGGGTCGTGGTGATCGTGCAATGAAGTTCTACGATGCACTTAACCCGTACAACCAAAACGACATGATTGAAAAGCGTGTTGCTGAACCTTACTCATACGTTCAGTTCATCATGGGTCGTGACCACGAAAATCATGGTCGTGCAAACCACCCTTGGCTAACGGGCACATCAGGTTGGGCTTACTTCGCAGTCACCAACTTCATTCTAGGTGTACAAGTTGGCTTTGACGGCCTAAGCGTTAACCCTTGTATTCCAACTGAATGGCCAGGATTTGAAGTTAACCGCGAATGGCGTGGCGCAACTTACCAAATCAAGGTTGAAAACCCGAACGGTGTAAGTAAAGGCGTGAAAACCATCACTTTGAACGGTGAAGTGGTTTCTGGCGCTATCCCTGCACAAGCTGAAGGCTCTGTGAACGTTGTTAACGTTGTAATGGGCTAACAAAAAAAGGGGGGCACTTTTGCCCTCCTTTTTTATTCCTGTTTAGAAAGGAGCTCTACCATGATTCAATTTGGTACTGGCGGATGGCGCGCCTTCATCGGTGAAGAGTTTACCAAAGACAACGTACGTCTTGTGGCGCAATCTCTTGCGAACATCATGATCACAGAAAACGCGTGTGAGCCAGGTTTTGTGATTGGCTACGACCGCCGTTTTCTTTCTGATAAAGCTGCAGCATGGTTTGCAGAAGTGCTTGCTGCAAATGGCATCACTGTTAGCTTCATCGACAAATACGTGCCAACCCCGATCGTCATGTTCAAAGCAAAGCAGATGGAAACGCATTACTCTGCGTGTATCACTGCGTCTCACAACCCTGCGGATTACAACGGCATTAAAGTCTTCATCCAAGGCGGTCGTGATGCAGACGAAGTTATTACGGCAAAAATCGAAGAACAAGTCAGTAAGCTGAAAGCAACTGATGTGAAATCAATGGACTTCGAAGATGCGCAAACTCAAGGGCTGGTCAAGATCATCAACCCAATGAACGAATTCGTTGATTCGATCATTGATTTCATTGATATCGACGCCATTAAAGCCGCGAACCTTCGCGTGTTGATCGACCCGATGTTTGGTGTGGCTAAAAACGCTCTGCAAACTGTGTTGATCTCAGGTCGTTGTGACGTTGACGTCATCAACGACGGTGAAAACCCAGGGTTTGGCGGTGTAATGCCTTCCCCAAGCGCTGCAACCCTTTACCGTTTGAAGCACATGGTTGCACACGAAGGCTATGACATTGGTATCGGCACGGATGGCGATGCTGACCGTTTAGGCATCATTGATGAAAAAGGTAACTTCATTCACCCGAACGAAGTATTGCTGCTTCTCTATTACTACATGTTGGAATACAAGGGCTTAAAAGGCTCAGTTGTTCGCAACATCGCAACCACTCACCTTCTGGATAAAGTTGCTGCTGACCACAACGAGAAAAGCTTTGAAGTGCCTGTTGGCTTCAAACACATCAGCTCGCAAATGGAAGCCGATGATTCTCTGATCGGCGGTGAGAGCTCTGGCGGCCTTACCATCCGTGGTCACATCAAAGGTAAAGATGGCGTATTTGCCTCAAGCCTTTTGGTTGAAATGATCAGCGTAACGGGCAAGAAACTGTCTGAAATGCTTGATGAAATCTACGGAAAATACGGCTATGCCTACACCGCAGAAGGCGACTGCACATTCAAAGCATCTCAACGCGACAGCCTTTACAATCGCATCTACGTAGACAAAGAGTTGCCTGAGTTTGCGTATGAAGTTGAAAAGGTGAGCTATGCCGATGGCTTGAAAGTGTACTTCAAAAATGGCGGTTGGGCGCTGGCTCGCTTCTCTGGCACTGAGCCACTACTGCGTATTTTTGTGGAGTGGGAAGACAAAGAAACCGCAGAAACACTGGTTAATCAGATCAAATCTTTCCTTAAGGTTTAATCGACAGTTTTAGGTTCAACACGAGGGCAGTCTCTTTGACTGCCCTTTTTTTATATTGGCAGATTATTGCATCACACAATCTCGCAAAGTGTGCGCATCCCAAACCAACATGGCTTCTTTACCCTTGGTATATAAGCCTGTCTTCTTATCTTCAGACTCATACTGAGCGCCAGACGCCGAACGGATCCGAGGGATATCACGATCCTTTCCTTTAAACCGAATAAGTGCAGACTCTGATGTCACCATCGCATTAAACCCAATACTGTCCTCGCAATCATAGTGGTGAGGCAATGACGAGGTGCATCCTGTTAAGAATGCCGCTACAAAGCAAAGGCCAATCACTCTTTTCATTCCGCGTCCCTCCAGCAAACAATGTAATCATATGATTTCATGCTCATAAGGCGATATCTGTTTGCAGAATCACATTGCAGTAAGAAAAAGCGACGAGAGTGCGTGCCAGTGTGTCTTTGGGCGCATTATATGTGCGCGTTTTTTTCTTCGCTTTTCCCAGCTCCCGCTCTTCCTGCTCTTCCTGCTCTTCCTGCTCTTTCTCGTCCCTCGCCTTCTCAAGGCTCGTTTCTGCTTTTCTCCAGACGCAAAAAAGCCCTGACCGTCAGGTCAGGGCTTTCTTAAATTGGAAGCCTGGCGATGTCCTACTCTCACATGGGGAAACCCCACACTACCATCGGCGCTGTTACGTTTCACTACTGAGTTCGGCATGGAGTCAGGTGGGTCCATAACGCTATGGTCGCCAAGCAAATTCATTAAAATCTGGGAAAATTCTGACTAGCATCGTGTCTCAATACACATTCAATGTTCTTTCTTGAGTCCGCTAAAACCCCTTGGGTGTTGTATGATTAAGCCTCACGGGCAATTAGTACAGGTTAGCTC
>NZ_SCHN01000024.1 GCF_004120195.1 Enterovibrio baiacu
GCGTGTAGTCGGTGCCGAAGGTGAGGGTAGCCCCGTTGCTTAGGGTTACTGTTACATCAGTCTTTGGCGTGTGGTCGAGCGAGCCTGTGATGGTGGCTTTGTCTGTGCCTTCTTCAACCGTGACATTGTTCAGCGTCAGGGTGGCCGCATCGCCGTTTTCGATGATATCAGCCACTGTAGTGGTGACGGTGGCGCCATCTGCTTGCAGATCTTCCAGCTTAGCGTTGTCGCCCGTCTCGGTGATGCTTGCAATGCTGTTGGTGATGTTATCGGAGGTGTAAAGGTCGTTAGCCACATCCGTGGTGGTCGAGCCTGCAGTCTGACCTGCTTTGATAGTGATTTCTTCACCGTTCGCCAGTGTGACGGTAATGTCGTTTTGGGCTTCACCGCCCACGAGGGTTGCGGTGTAAGTAATCTGGCCACCTTCGTTGACCTTGTCAGACGCAGTGAGTTTGACGGTCACGGTGTTGATGGTGTCTTTAACAGAGACAGTGACGCTGTCTGGTGAGGTCAGAGATTCAAAGTCACCGCCCGTGACGGTTACGTCATAGGTGGTGTCAGACGCATCGACTACAACGTCTTCACCGTTGTTGATATCAAATGGCGTGGAGGTCACCAAGGTACCCGGCGTGTAATCGGTGCCGAAGGTGAGGGTGGCCCCGTTGCTTAATGTCACCGTGACTTCAGTCTTTGGTGTGTGGTCGAGCGAGCCCGTGATGGTGGCTTTTTCTGTGCCTTCTTCAACCGTGACATTGTTCAGTGTCAGGGTCGCGGCATCACCATCTTCCAACACGTCGGCCACGTCAGTGGTGACGGTAGTGCCATCTGCTTGAAGGTCTTCTAACTTAGCGTTGTCACCCGCCTCGGTGACATTGGCAATGCTGTTGGTGATGTCAGCGGAGTCGTAAATATCGTTGGCAACGTCTGCGGTGACAGTGCCTTCGGTCTGACCCGCTTTGATAGTGATTTCTTCGCCGTTAGCCAAAGTCACTGTGATGTCGTTTTTCGCAACGCCGCCTTCTAGTGTGGCGGTGTAAGTGATCTTGCCACCTTCGTTGACCTTGTCAGACGCAGTGAGTTTCACGGTGACGGTGTCGATGGTGTCTTCAACAGAGACAGTGACGCTGTCTGGTGAGGTCAGAGATTCAAATTCACCGCCCGTGACGGTTACGTCATAGGTAATGTTTGACGCATCAACCACGACATCTTCACCGTTGTTGATAGCGAATGGCGTGGAGGTCACCAAGGTGCCTGGCGTGTAATCGGTGCCGAAGGTGAGGGTAGCCCCGTTGCTTAATGTCACCGTGACTTCAGTCTTTGGTGTGTGGTCGAGCGAGCCCGTGATGGTGGCTTTATCTGTGCCTTCTTCAACCGTGACATTGTTCAGCGTCAAGGTGGCCGTATCGCCGTTTTCGATGATATCAGCCACAGTCGTGGTGACGGTTGCACCATCTGCTTGCAGGTCTTCCAGCTTAGCGTTGTTTCCTGTCTCAGTGACATTAGCAATGCTGTTGGTGATGTTATCGGAGTGGTAAATATCGTTGGCAACATCTGCGGTGACAGTGCCTTCGGTCTGACCTGCTTTGATAGTGATTTCTTCACCGTTCGCCAGTGTGACGGTAATGTCGTTTTTCGCAACGCCGCCTTCTAGTGTGGCGGTGTAAGTGATCTTGCCACCTTCGTTGACCTTGTCAGACGCAGTGAGTTTGACGGTCACGGCATCGATGGTGTCTTCAACAGAGACAGTGATGCTGTCTGGTGAGGTCAGAGATTCAAATTCACCGCCCGTGACGGTCACGTCATAGGTGGTGTCAGATGCATCAACCACGACATCTTCACCGTTGTTGATATCGAATGGCGTGGAGGTCACCAAGGTACCCGGCGTGTAATCGGTACCGAAGGTGAGGGTGGCACCGTTGCTTAGCGTTACCGTGACTTCAGTCTTTGGTGTGTGGTCGAGCGAGCCCGTGATGGTGGCTTTATCTGTGCCTTCTTTTACGGTGACATTGTTCAGGGTCAGGGTGGCGGTATCGCCGTTTTCGATGATATCAGCCACAGTCGTGGTGACGGTTGCGCCATCTGCTTGCAGGTCTTCCAGCTTAGCGTTGTTTCCTGTCTCAGTGACATTGGCAATGCTGTTGATGATGTCAGCGGAGTCGTAAATGTCGTTGGCAACGTCCGTAGTAACAGTACCTGATGTTTCGCCCGCGGTGATGGTGATCTTCTCACCGTTCGCCAAGGTGACGGTAATGTCATTTTTGGCGATGCCGCTTTCTAACGTTGCAGTGTAGGTGATTTCATCACCTTCGTTGACAGAGCCAGACGCGGTCAGTTTGACGGTCACGGTGTCGCTATCATCTACGACTGTGTTTTTCACCGTACCTTCCAGCTTTACATCTTCAAAGCTGTTACTTGATACGTTATCGATGTTTACGGTCAGTGCTTGGTCAACTTGCTGATAAAGGTCATCAGCACGGACATCAACAGTCACCGAGCCTTCACTTTCACCCGCTTTGATGGTGATGGTTTCCGCGTTGCTCAGGGGGACCGTGATGTCTTCATTGGTTGGGGCATTCAAAGTCACGGTGTATGTGATGGTGCTGCCTTCTGTAATGTCTTGCCCGTTGGTGTCCGAGCTCAAGGTGGCGGTGGTGGTGTCAGAATCATCTATCACTGTATGCGTGATGTTCCCGACCAAAACAGTGCTCTCAAAAGTGTTGTTTGAGACATTGTCGATTGTAACGTTTATCGTCTGGTCATCTTGGGTGTAGTGATCGTCATCGCGAACACTTGCATCGACGGAGCCGGATAGTTCACCTGCTTTAATAGTGATGATCTGTTGGTTACTCAACGTTATGGTAATGTCTTCGTTTGCCTCGGTGCTCAAGGTCACTATGTAAGTAATCTTGCCACCTTCAATGACTGTACCGTTTGCGGTGTTAGCGCTGAGTGTGATGGTCGTGATATCACTGTCATCAACAACCTGATTCGTCACCGTACCTTGAGGCGTAGAGCTATCAAAACTATTCTCAGAAATGTTGTCGATGGTGACGGTCAGTGCTTTGTCGTCATCTTTGTAGAGGTCATCCTCTCGCGTGCTGACTGCGACTTGTCCAACGGTTTCACCCGCCAGCACCGTAATGTTTTCGCCATTGCTTAGGGTGATGGTGATGTCTTCTTGTGCTTGTTCGTTAAGGGTGACGATGTAGGTGATTTCACCCCCTTCCACAATGTCTTTACCATTCGTCTCTGATGAGAGTGTAAAGGTCGCATCAATGGTTGGCGTTGGCACTGCTGGTGTCAGCGGTTCGGTCGGCGCAGATCCATCGCTACCAGAGGCTAAGCGAGTGTCTGTGGTATCACCTCTTTCCACCCTGACAGTATTGAATTCACGACTCACCCCTTCGGTGTCGTATCCCGCTTTGGCTAATGTTTCGTTCGCGGCTCGGCCGATGGTGGTAGGTGCTTGAGAGCCTGTGTTTGACGTCGTTCCTCCAGCTGCTGTTGCTTCTAGCGCTTGCGTGGGGTCGAAGTCTTCATTGAGTAAGAGCGCTTGCAAGGCGGCAATTTCGGCATCTTGACTAAGGCTATCGAGCGAGAACTCATCGGTTTCAGTCACGCCTAGCGGCAGTGCGCTCCCATCTTCTAATGCAAGGAGAGCGTTAGTACCTTCAGGGATAATGATTTCAGTACCTGCCGTGACGTCCGTTAATTCAGAAAGATGAACCTCTTTTCCATTAACTTTGACATGAACGTTTCCGTTGACTGAAATGACTGTCGCTGGCTGCTTGGTAATGATCGAATCCATGAACGCTTTCCTGCAGATAGGTGAAACAAATGTGTATGCATCTATATAGACACATAAGTCTCATATATGTGACGATTGAAAACAATCAGAATTTACGCGGTTGTTTAAGGAGATGTTTCAAAGGGTGATAAGTGCTGTAAAAACATATTGATGATTAAGCGTTGATATATCGATGATATTTAAGCGCGAATGCTCAGTGTATTACTGGTTATATACAGGTATGGGAAAGAGTAAACCTGAAAGGGGGCTTTCGAATCAGTTCAAGGTTTGAAGAACATTTCGTATGTTAACAACACTGGGCGAGAATTATCTCAGCGTAATTTAGGCTTCAACGTTGAGTCTATGCGCCAGATCGTACAAAATACCTGCCGATTTAATATGACACGCAGATCTGCGGAACTCCCGCACTGCCTAACCCGGAAATTGCCCAAGCATGTCAAACTCTCCATTCCAGCAAGAAGTCGACAAACGCCGTACGTTTGCGATTATTTCGCACCCGGATGCCGGTAAAACAACAATCACTGAAAAAGTGTTATTGTTCGGAAACGCGCTCCAGAAAGCCGGCACAGTTAAAGGTCGCGGTTCTAACCAACATGCGAAATCAGACTGGATGGAAATGGAAAAAGAACGTGGTATCTCGGTGACGACGTCGGTGATGCAGTTCCCGTATAACGATTGCTTGGTAAACCTTCTTGATACGCCGGGACACGAAGACTTCTCTGAAGATACTTACCGTACTCTGACGGCTGTTGACTCCTGCTTGATGGTTATCGACGCTGCGAAAGGTGTTGAGGATCGCACACGCAAGCTGATGGAAGTTACCCGTCTTCGCGATACACCAATCGTAACCTTCATGAACAAATTGGACCGTGACATTCGTGATCCAATGGAATTGCTTGATGAAGTTGAGAACGAGCTGAACATCGCTTGTGCGCCAGTCTCTTGGCCGATTGGTTGTGGTAAAGAGTTCAAAGGCGTTTACCACATTCACCGTGATGAATCGATTCTGTATCAAACAGGTCAAGGTCATACGATCCAAGAAAAACGCATCATTAAAGGGTTGGACAACCCTGAGCTTGATACGGCGATTGGTGATGATCTTGCCGCGCAACTGCGTGATGAGCTTGAACTGGTTATTGGTGCGTCACACGAGTTCGATCAAGAACTGTTTACTCAAGGTGAACTGACGCCAGTCTTCTTTGGTACCGCACTGGGTAACTTTGGTGTTGACCACATGTTGGATGGTTTGACGGAGTGGGCGCCTAAGCCGTTGGCTCGCCAAGCGCATGAGCGTGCGGTTGAATCAAGCGAAGACAAATTCAGTGGTTTCGTCTTTAAGATCCAAGCAAACATGGATCCAAAACACCGCGACCGCATTGCATTCATGCGCATCGTGTCAGGCAAATACAGTCAAGGCATGAAAATGAAGCATGTACGCACCGGTAAAATGGTGTCTATTTCTGATGCGGTAACCTTCATGGCAGGCGACCGTTCGCGCGCGGCTGAAGCCTATGCCGGCGACATTATTGGTTTGCACAACCACGGCACGATTCAGATTGGTGATACCTTCACTCAAAGTGAAGATTTGAAGTTCTCAGGCATTCCTAACTTCGCACCAGAATTGTTCCGTCGCATTCGTCTGCGTGATCCACTGAAGCAAAAACAATTGCTGAAGGGGCTTGTTCAGCTGTCTGAAGAAGGTGCAGTGCAGGTGTTCCGTCCGCTTGTGTCTAACGACTTGATCGTCGGTGCGGTCGGTGTACTTCAGTTTGACGTGGTTGTTGCGCGTTTGAAGTCTGAGTACAACGTAGAAGCGATTTATGAGCCAGTGAACGTTGCGACAGCGCGTTGGGTTGAATGCACTGATGGTAAGAAGTTGGATGATTTCCAGCGTAAGAACCAGTCTAACCTTGCGTTGGATGGCGGTGACAACTTAACGTACATTGCGCCAACCATGGTAAACCTGAGTTTGACGCAAGAACGTCACCCTGACGTCAGTTTCCGCGCCACTCGCGAGCATTGATTCAGCACTGTTGCGGTTGGCAACATGCATGATCTAAACAAAAGCCGTCTTAATTGACGGCTTTTTTGTATGCTAAGGAAAAAGAAAAAGGAATTCAGATGATAGATACTCACTGCCACTTCGATTTCCCTCCTTTTGGTGATGATCCTGCTTATTGGGTATCTCGCTCAGTGGATGCGGGGCTCACGTCGATCATCGTGCCTAGTGTGACTGCAGACCGATGGTCATCCGTGCAATCACTTTCTGCCTCTCATTCTCCGCTCTATTTTGCCGTGGGCTTGCACCCTGTGTGGTCATCTTCACACCAAGAGGGAGACATCGCCGCATTGGAAGCGTTTTTGGCAACGTCTCCCGAAAAGTGTGTTGCGGTGGGCGAGTGTGGGCTGGATTTTATGATCGATGATGCAAACCCTCAGGCACAAATTGACATATTGAAGCAGCAACTCACCCTTGCAGAAACATTCCAACTTCCCGTCATTCTCCATTGTCGAAAAGCGCACAATGAACTTTTGCAGGTGCTTAACGGTTTTCCAAATGTAAAAGGTGTTTTGCACGCGTTTAGTGGCAGCAAAGAGATGGGGCTGAACTATATTAAACGTGGTTTTTTGCTCGGGATTGGTGGAACCATTACCTATGAACGTGCCAACAAAACCCGAAATGCCATTGCAGAATTACCGATTTCCGCAATGGTATTGGAAACGGATGCCCCGGACATGCCCGTCTCTGGCTACCAAGGTGAGCCCAATTTACCTGAGCGTTTATTGCTCATTGCTGAAGCTCTGGCGGGTTTAAAAGACAGCAGTGTAGATGAAATTATTCAAGCAACATCGCAAAACGCGCGTCAGCTATTTGCGTTGAACAGCTAGATTTCATCGTTTGCCTAAACGTTTGCGTAAGACATACGTCACAAAATATGATCAATATCACCTTTCTGAGTGAATTGAGCCGTAATTTTCACTCTAAGTGTGACTAATGCATTCCTATGGGTGCGAACTCAAGCGTATAATCGCCGCCGGAAATACATTCCAATTTGTCGAGACGCCAAGATTTTTTAGGAACCCCTTAATATGAGCCTGATTATGAGCCTTGTAGGGATGGTTGTACTGCTTGCTATCGCAGTGCTTCTATCTGATAACCGCAAAGCAATTAACATTCGTACCGTTGGTGGTGCGTTTGCTATCCAGTTTATCCTGGGTGGTTTTATCCTGTTCGTTCCGTGGGGCCAAACCCTGCTGAATGGTATGGCAAACGCAGTACAGAACGTGATCAACTACGGTAAAGACGGTATTGGCTTCCTGTTTGGTAGCCTGGTTAACTTCTCTGTAGATGGCATTGGTTTTATCTTTGCTTTCCAAGTGTTGCCAACCGTTGTGTTCTTCTCTGCGCTGATCAGCGTACTTTACTACCTAGGTATCATGCAGTTTGTTATCCGCATCCTGGGTGGCGCACTACGTAAAGTACTGGGTACGTCGCACGCAGAATCAATGTCTGCAACGGCGAACATTTTCGTAGGTCAAACTGAAGCACCTTTGGTTGTTCGTCCTTACGTACCAAAAATGACCCAATCAGAGTTGTTCGCAGTAATGTGTGGTGGTATGGCATCTGTTGCAGGTGGTGTACTAGCAGGTTACGCAGCGATGGGTGTTCCTCTTTCTTACCTGATTGCCGCTTCATTCATGGCAGCACCAGGTGGTCTTCTGTTCGCGAAAATCATCAAGCCTGAAACTGATCAACCTATTGAGCAGTTCGGTAAAGATTCTGATGATGAAGAAGAAGACAAGCCTGCAAACCTTATCGATGCAGCTGCTGGCGGCGCATCTTCTGGTATGCAACTTGCGCTGAACATCGGTGCAATGCTGTTGGCATTCATCGGCCTTATCGCGCTGATCAACGGCATGCTTAGCGGCATCGGTGGCTGGTTCGGTATGGAAGGTCTAACCCTTGAGTGGTTGCTAGGTAAGGTGTTCGCACCGCTTGCATTCCTTATCGGTGTGCCTTGGTCTGAAGCTGACCTAGCAGGTTCTTTCATCGGTCAGAAGATCGTTGTGAACGAATTCGTTGCTTACCTGAACTTCACGCCAATGATCGCTGAACTGTCAGACAAGACTGTTGCGATTATCTCGTTCGCACTGTGTGGTTTTGCTAACCTGTCTTCTGTTGCTATCCTTCTGGGTGGTCTAGGCAGCATCGCACCAACACGTCGCCACGACATCGCACGCTTCGGTATGAAAGCTGTTGCTGCAGGTACACTGTCTAACTTGATGAGTGCGACCATTGCAGGCTTCTTCCTGACGCTAGCCGCTCTGTAATTTAGCAGTAAAAAAGACGTTGAAAACCGCCTCCTCGTGAGGCGGTTTTTTTATGCCTGATACGACAAAAGAAGCCGTGCTCAATACGGATTGAAGGAGTCGTAATTATTCCCCACGAATAAGACACAGACATGCCAGATCGCGGCGTATATTTTTAAGTGCTGTTGATAAGAGAAAACACAGTGTTGATGAGGCGAATAATCAACACAGTGTTTTTCAACAGAAACAGGTAACACCTAGTGCTTGCTGAAGAACATTGGTAAAATTGGTGAGCGCTGTCAAAGATTCAGAGGTGGTATTTCACTAAATTTCATCTCAGTTTCACACAGTCAGCGGAGCAGTGAAACATAGACGCCTGAGTGAACCGGATCTGCATCGGTACTTGGGTAGACATCCCGGCAACGGGGTGCGCGGCAACAAGGATTGTTGGTTGGTTTGATGTTTATTTGAATATGCACAATAAGCACACCAAACTTCATGGAGCCAAGTCCGCTCATCAAATTGAACGTCACCTTTTGATGTTGAGTTTGTCACTTGGTTTTGAAAATTTAGACTGGAGAAAGTCATGAGCGAATTAAAATCAGCAGCACTACGTGCCCTTAAACTGATGGATCTTACTACCCTGAACGATGACGACACTGACGCGAAAGTTATCGAACTGTGTAAGAGCGCGAAAAGCCCTGCTGGCAATACTGCTGCTATCTGCATCTACCCACGCTTCATCCCTGTTGCAAAAAAACAGCTTCGTGAGCAAGGTACCCCTGAGATTAAAATCGCGACCGTGACAAACTTCCCACACGGTAACGACGACATTGAGATCGCGGTTGCTGAAACCAAAGCTGCAGTGGCTTACGGCGCTGATGAAGTTGACGTTGTATTCCCATACCGCACGCTTATCGCTGGCGATGAAAACACAGGCTTTGAACTGGTTAAGCAGTGTAAAGCAGCGTGTGGCGATATTACGTTGAAAGTGATCATCGAAACGGGCGAACTGAAAGAAGCGGCGTTGATCAAACGTGCTTCTGAGATCGCTATCGAAGCGGGCGCTGATTTCATTAAAACCTCAACGGGTAAAGTGCCTGTTAACGCAACCCCTGAATCTGCTGAAATCATGCTGACCGTGATCAAAGACATGGGTGTTGCTGAGAGAGTAGGTTTCAAACCTGCTGGCGGCGTACGTACTGCGGAAGACGCAGCAGAATACCTTGCGATGGCAGATCGCATCCTTGGTGGTGAGTGGGCGGACAACGCGCACTACCGTTTTGGTGCTTCAAGCCTACTTGCGAACCTACTTCACACCTTGGGTGAAGGCGAGAAAGCGGCAGAAGGCGGCTACTGATCCTCTCGATTATGTAGCGATCGGGGAGTGCGATGCATTCCCCATCCAATAGACCTTCGTCTGTTCCTTGTTTGTGAGGTGTTTTATGTACCTTCCCCAAGAAATCATCAGAAAGAAACGCGACAACATCGCGCTAACGTCTGACGAGATTAACTTTTTTATCAAAGGCGTGGCGAGCGACACAGTCTCTGAAGGACAAATAGCCGCGTTTGCAATGGCTGTGTATTTCAATGACATGACCATGGATGAGCGCGTCGCACTGACCTGTGCAATGCGTGATTCAGGCATGGTGATTGATTGGTCACACATGCATTTTGACGGCCCAATCGTCGACAAGCACAGTACCGGCGGAGTGGGTGATGTCACCTCATTAATGCTAGGCCCAATGGTGGCAGCATGTGGTGGCTATGTACCGATGATCTCAGGCCGTGGCCTAGGCCATACTGGCGGTACATTGGATAAACTAGAGTCTATTCCAGGCTACAACATCACCCCGACCAATGACGTATTTGGTCAGGTAACCCGTGAAGCGGGTGTTGCCATCATCGGCCAAACGGGCGATTTAGCCCCAGCGGACAAGCGTGTATACGCAACACGTGATGTGACGGCGACTGTCGACAATATTTCGCTCATCACCGCGTCTATTTTGTCGAAGAAGCTGGCTGCAGGTCTGGAGTCACTCGTGATGGACGTGAAAGTAGGGTCTGGCGCCTTCATGCCGACTTACGCACAGTCCGAAGAATTAGCGAAATCGATTGTCGCTGTCGCTAACGGAGCGGGAACACGCACCAGTGCGTTGCTGACTGACATGAACCAAGTGCTGGCGTCGAGCGCAGGTAATGCACTCGAAGTGAAAGAAGCCGTACAGTTCCTCACAGGCGAATACCGTAACCCGCGTTTGTATGCGGTCACGATGGCGCTATGTGCAGAAATGTTGGTGATCAGCGGTTTGGCTGCGAACGATGCTGAAGCAAAACAAAAACTGCAAACGGTGCTGGACAACGGCAAGGCGGCAGAATGTTTCGGTAAAATGGTGGCAGGCCTAGGCGGGCCGCTCGATTTCGTAGAAAATTACGGTAAGTACTTGGCGACCGCCAATGTTATCAAACCTGTCTTTGCATCCAACGCGGGATTTGTCTCTGCAATGGATACTCGAGCGATGGGGATGGCAGTGGTCGGGCTCGGCGGCGGACGCCGTGTTGCCAGTGACACCATTGACTACTCAGTGGGCTTTAGCGATGTGATCCGTTTAGGAATGCAGGCTGATAGCTCAACACCGCTAGCGGTTGTGCATGCGAAGGACGAAGCGCAATGGCAACAAGCAGCGGAACAACTTCAGGCCGCGATGGTTATCGCTGACGACGCACCTCAGGCAACGCCAGATGTGTATCGCCAAATTGGCCCACAAGACGTCTAACGGAGGCGACCATGAAACGCGCTATTATTTTGGTTCTAGATTCATTCGGGATCGGGGCATCTGAAGACGCCGTCAAGTTTGGCGATGTAGGTGCAGATACGCTAGGTTCAATCGCGAAAGCGTGTGCAGCAGGCGAAGCAAACAACGATGATCGCCAAGGTCCTCTTACTTTGCCTAACCTGACCCGTCTTGGCCTCGGTAAAGCGGGCGAAGAATCGTCAGGCACTTTCCCAGCAGGTCTTGATCCAAACGCTGACATTATCGGTGCTTATGGCCATGCGAAAGAATTGTCGTCAGGCAAAGATACACCGTCTGGTCACTGGGAAATTGCAGGTGTGCCTGTGCTGTTTGATTGGGGATATTTCACAGACAAAGAAAACAGCTTCCCGAAAGAACTCACAGACCGTATTCTAGCGCGCGCGGGTCTCTCCGGCTTTTTGGGTAACTGCCATGCATCAGGCACAGAAGTGTTGGATGCGCTTGGTGAAGAGCACATGAAGACAGGTCTTCCTATCTTCTATACCTCTGCAGACTCGGTATTCCAAATCGCGTGTCATGAAGACACCTTCGGTCTGGATCGTTTGCTCGAGCTTTGCCAGATTGCACGTGAAGAATTGGAAGACTACAACATTGGTCGTGTTATCGCGCGCCCATTCGTTGGCCCAGGTAAAGGCCAATTTGAGCGCACAGGTAACCGCCGAGATCTGTCTGTTGAGCCGCCAGCTGCTACCGTGCTTCAAAAGCTGGTTGAAGAAAAGTCTGGCAACGTTATCTCCATCGGTAAGATTGCAGATATCTACGCCCATGTTGGCATTACCCAGAAAGTGAAAGCAACGGGTCTAGAAGCCTTGTTTGATGCCACCAAAGATGCGATTACCGCGGCAGGTGACAACAGCATCGTCTTCACCAACTTCGTTGACTTTGACTCGCACTACGGCCACCGCCGTAATGTAGCGGGCTATGCCGCTGCACTTGAGTATTTCGATAAGCGTCTACCAGAAATTATCGAGATGCTTGATGAAAACGATCTTCTGATCCTGACCGCTGACCACGGTTGCGATCCAACCTGGCCGGGTTCTGATCACACGCGTGAGCACATCCCAGTGCTGGTTTATGGCAAGAAAGTGCCAGCGGGCTCATTGGGCCGTCGCGAAACCTTTGCAGATATTGGCCAAACTTTGGCTCAGTACTTTGGTACTTCAGATATGGAATACGGTAAATCATTCCTGTAATCCGACCTACTTTGATCAAAAGGAACTAACACATGGCAACTCCACATATCAATGCCGAAATGGGTGACTTTGCAGACGTTGTACTTATGCCAGGCGATCCGCTTCGCGCAAAGTACATTGCAGAAACTTTCCTTGCTGACGTTAAGCAAGTTTGTGATGTTCGCAACATGTACGGTTACACCGGTACGTACAAAGGTCGTAAGATCTCTGTTATGGGCCACGGTATGGGTATCCCATCATGCTCAATCTACGCGACTGAGCTGATCAAAGACTTCGGCGTGAAGAAAATCATTCGCGTAGGTAGCTGTGGTGCAGTGCGTGAAGACGTGAAACTGCGTGATGTTGTTATCGGTGTTGGTGCATCAACGGATGCGAAAATCAACCGTACGCGTTTCAACGGCCACGACTTTGCAGCGATTGCAGATTTCGACATGACCCGTAACGCGGTGGATGCAGCGAAAGCAAAAGGCATCAACGTACGTGTAGGTAACATCTTCTCTGCTGACCTGTTCTACTCACCAGAGCCAGCATTCTTCGACACCATGGCGAAGTACGGCATTCTAGGTGTTGAAATGGAAGCAGCAGGCATCTACGGTGTTGCTGCAGAATTCGGCGCGAAAGCACTGACCATCTGTACCGTATCTGACCACATCAAGACTGGCGAACAAACAACATCAGAAGAGCGTCAAACCACGTTCAACGAAATGATTGAAATCGCACTTGAATCTGTACTGCTAGGCGACGCTGAAGAAGCGTAATCTGCCCAGTTCAGAAAGACAAAAGGATGGCTTAGGCCATCCTTTTTTGTGTTTAAAATCTATAAGTTTCGAGTTTCGAGTTTCGAGAAGAGAGCAGATCATCTCAGTCAACGATAGTCTCTAGTCTCTAGTCTCTAGTCTCTAGTCTCTAGTCTCTAGTCTCTAGTCTCTAGTCTCTAGTCTCTAGTCTCTAGTCTCTAGTCTCTAATCTCGACACTCACATCTCGCTCTTTCAATCGTTACTCTTCAACAAAAATGTCGAGCGCCACAAATCTTTCCGATTCGCGAAAGTGAAAATCAGTAGCGCCCCCGTCACGATAGCGACGAGGATCATGGCGCGTACCAAGTTGATGCTTTGCTCCAAACGGTTCGACGCCGCTTTAATCACTTCTGCGTGTTCAAGCGTGATACGCACAAAACCTGCCATATGGCCGTCATGAGCGATGGGTTCAACCAACTGCTGACGACCAATGCTCGCAACGGATAATGGCGTATTGATACCCGTTAATTGCTCAAGGGGCATCGCGCCCACAGAGCTTGCGAGGAGATTACCGCGTTGGTCATAGACGGCCGCATCAAGGATCAGTTTCTCTTCTTGTAGGCGAGCAACCAATCCGTCGAGGACTTCAATTTGATCGTTGGCCACAGCAGGGTATGCCGTTGCTGCTGCTTGACGCAGGATCACACGAGAAAGAGATTCTGTTTGCTCATACAGCATTTTGTAGTTGCGATTATTGAGCTGGTTGCTGTACATAAAGAGCATCATGATGGTCGCGAAACCCGCGACAACCACGAAAAATTGCCAAAGTCGGCGTAGGCGTTTTTTATTTATTTGTAGCATAAGCTGTCCAAAGCCAAGTGCGGGCATCGGCTCCGCAAAAATTCAGCGCGACCTCAGTTTGCTGTCCAAGTTGAAAAAATGCAAGTCGCCCCTTGGCTTAACACGCTGCTATCGCTAATGTGATCACTCGCACTCTTTGATATAGTAAAGCGAGTTTTCGATAAGGATTTTTTTGCAATGGATGCAACTTCAGTTTTCGCGATCAAGAAGCACACTAAACTCTTAACACGCTTTCCCTCGATTCGCCATTTTCGCCCATCGGATTGCCGACAAGCAGGCTGGATGCTTTATGGCTTGCACATCAGCCCTTCCTACCTCGATGATTTGGCCTTTTTAACCGGTGAAGCAGCACAACCACTCGCGGGTTGGACGGTGGGTCCTTATGAAGTGCTATTAATGCGCGGAGAGTTGACCCCAGAAATTTTAGCCCTCGCCGACGCGCTGTCACTCGACTGTGCACTGCTCGACAATATTCCTAACTTGTTCGAACCTGGCCTTGCGCTGTTCGACATGGATTCTACCGCCATTCAAATCGAATGCATTGATGAGATTGCCAAACTGGCGGGCGTGGGTGAGCAAGTTGCCGCGGTGACTGAGCGTGCGATGCAGGGTGAGCTTGATTTCGAACAAAGCCTACGTGAGCGTGTGGGCACATTGAAAGGCACGGATGTGTCTGTCCTTGAGCAAGTACGCGACAACTTACCCTTGATGCCGGGTATGCGTCAGTTAACCGCATCGCTGCAAGCACGTGGTTGGAAAGTGGCCATCGCATCGGGCGGTTTCACCTGGTTCTCTGATTCACTGCGTGACCAGCTTTCTCTCGCGCACGCTGAGTCTAACCAACTCGTCATTGAAAATGGCAAGCTCACCGGAGAAGTGGCAGGGCAAGTGGTTGATGCGCAGCGTAAGGCAGATATTCTCGACGATCTGACGTATCGCTATGAATTAACGCCAACCAACACCATCGCTGTGGGTGATGGCGCGAATGACCTGAAGATGATGTCAGCCGCGGGCTTAGGCATCGCCTACCATGCCAAGCCGAAAGTGCAGCAAGAAGCGCAAGTGGCGATCCGCCATGCTGATCTTGGTGGCGTATTATGTGTGCTGTCGGCATCGTTGTTGCCACAGCGTTTAAGCTGGAAAGGCTAACGTTATCAGCCTGTTAGTCAGTTAACCAGAATATGCAAAAGGCCACGTGTTTCCACGTGGCCTTTTTCGTGTCTGATATCCCGCCGGTTAGCGGGGCTATAACCTCAGCAGTACCTCGTCGGTGACGTCGGTTATCTCGCCATACGCGCACAGATCAATGAACTCGCTTTCAAGCTGCCTTGCCTTCATGGAGGACTGCATCATGATTTCTTCGACGACGGCCGAGTTAAGGTATTGGCCGCCTTCATTGAT
Source organism: Enterovibrio baiacu (assembly GCF_004120195.1). Classification (GTDB taxonomy): domain Bacteria; phylum Pseudomonadota; class Gammaproteobacteria; order Enterobacterales; family Vibrionaceae; genus Enterovibrio; species Enterovibrio baiacui. The sequence goes on from NZ_SCHN01000024.1 coordinate 15,129, forward strand.
AGGCTGTAGCCAGTTCCTCACTGCAAAGAACTTCCCTTTTTTGCGGGCTTGCGATACGAAGAAACGGCGTTCTTCTGGTGAAGCAAAGCTTTCTAATATTCGGGCTTTGATATCAATGACGGCATTGTTCTCAAACTGTACCGCCACATAAAACTCATGTTTGATTTGAGTGAGTCGATTGCGCTGGCGAAGAATGCTCGCACTCAATTTGGCGATGTGCTCTCCCAACACAGGCGAGAGTGAGACAAGGCCTTGCTGAGATGGGCTTTCTAATAGGCGACTGAGCTCATTTCCTGGGTAATTAATGCCGACGGCCGCCAGTTGCAAGTTCTCGCCTTTTTTACAGAGGAAATACGGCGTAGCGGACAAACGTGTTAATAGCATTTGGTGCATGGCTTCCACCAACGGCGGATCGGGCATTTTCTCGCTGTCGAGGATCAATCTATGCTGGTTGTGTTCAATCAATCGCTGAAGGTATTCGCTGCGGTGTCTGCTGTGTCTGTCTTTAATCAGCACCAGCGTGACATTGGTGCGGTCTTCACTGATGCGAACGACTTTGTACGGCACATTGCCCAGCGGGGCTTTGGGATCGACGCGTTTGAAGTCATTAAAGGTGATCGCCACTTCTTGTGCTTTGGTGCCGCTGAATGGGCGCGTGAGTTTTAAGTTCAATCCACTCGATGAAAAGTCGACGGTTTGTGCTTGAATTTCACCGCTAACATGGTGGATCAATGTTGCGCCCGTTCTGTGCTTGTAGCGCGGCTCTTTGCGCTGAGGAGCAAGCAATGATGGCACCGCTTCTATGGCAGAAATGCTGGTGCGCGGGTGCAAGTATTGGTTCAAGCTCTTCGCCGGGATCTTGGGTTTGAGCGGGTGCCTGAAATCGGCGTTCGAGTGTGCCAAGGTCAGATCTTGGATGGTAGCTATGTGCGTCAGTTCGTCAATCTGGTGAATGTAAGCGGGCGAGACTTCTTGCAGACGGATAGCGTCTTCTTCGCTGATCTTTGTCATCGTCACGCGGAGTACGCGCCAAGAGGGACGGGCGCTACCAATGTGCCAAAACAGGTGACGAAGCTCGGTGCTCATTTCCGTCGGACAGGCCGAGAAGAAATAGGTTTTATCCGTGTGTTCGTGGCTAAAACAATACACCAAGGTTTCGCTGCAATTTAACCCTTCAAGGGCCAAATTTTGCATTCTCTCAGGGGAGAACAGTCTGTCGATGACGGGTTGATTTCGCTCATCATGCCAGTAATCCCAAAGCGCACGGTTTTGCTCTGTGAGCAGGCAATAACGAAGCGCGTTGCCACAGAAAAACAGCGGCAGTGATGGCGTTTTTTCAAGGTAGATCTTTTCGTAGCTGCGCGTACGTGTCGAAATGAGCTTGTCTTTGTTCTCCGTGATGGTGTTGAGATCAACGGATTTAGACTTCACATCAATGGCTTCTTTAATCGCCTCGGTGCTGGTGATCAAACGAAGACGCAGGCGGCGGAAATTATCTTGAACAAGGTTAATCTCAACGCCGACGAGGCGGTAATCTATCCCTGTAAACAGCTCAGGGATTTGGCATTCATCACCAAGCTGGGGGAAATAGACGGTGAGTACGGTGCCCACTTCGTATTGAAACGCGGCAGGTAGCTTTATGCGCATCCCCGAATTAGAAATGTCTAACGTGGTGCCATTGACCTCAGTCCCGTCGGGTAGAAAAACCTGCACCTGACTGTTAAGTTGAATACGGTGTTCGCTGCGTAAAAGGTAATGACCAAAGCGAAGGGCGTCAGCGTCTAACGAGACAAAATTTTCTTGCTGAGAGGTTGGCGTGCCGCCAGTACGTTGAAGGACACGGTGGCTGTTTGGGGTGGAATGAAGCTCATCCCAAAGGCCTTGTGTTAATTGACCTTGGTAGATGTCGAGACGGCGATGATAGAGGTTGAGGGCGACATCATCCATCCAGTGTGTCAGACCGGATAGGGTATAAGATCGGCATTCTCCCTGCACTTTACCGCGCAAATCGATGGGCCTAAGAAATGGGCTCATTAGGCGACGAATTTCCATCTTAATCAGCAAACGTTCCGAATTGGAAAGGTTGGGCGTAAGAAGGGTTAATTGCGCATCAAAGTCCGCTTTTTCATAAAGCGGTAGAAGCTGGTCGTATAGGGTCCTGTCTTGGTCCTGCATCATTCTAAATTCTGGTAGAATCTTTGTATTCATAGCGGCCACATGACAGAAAAGTTTACCTTTTTTTCGTACGGCGCGCGGTAAGTAACGCAGAAGTTAGTCTTCCGTCGCACTTGTTTCATGTGCTGGGCGGTTTTACATACATTGTATGAATTGAATTTACCAACGGATTGATAATACATATCAATCGGGAGAAACCATGGCGAAAACAAAGCGAGCCTATGTCTGTAACGACTGCGGCGCAGATTATCCGCGTTGGCAAGGTCAATGCACCGCTTGTGGCGCGTGGAATACCATCACCGAGGTGAGGCTAGCTGCATCGCCGCAAGTCGCCCGTGCGGAAAAATACGCAGGTTATGCGGGAACAACAGAAGCCAAAGTGCAAACGCTCGAAAGCATTGATCTGCAGGAAGTCCCGCGTTTTTCCAGCGGCTTTAAAGAGCTCGACCGTGTGTTAGGTGGCGGTATTGTGCCGGGGGCGGCCATTTTGATTGGTGGTAGCCCAGGCGCTGGTAAAAGTACCTTATTGCTGCAAACCATGTGTCGATTAGCGAGCCAAATGCCGACGCTTTATGTCACGGGTGAAGAATCGCTTCAACAAGTCGCGATGCGCGCAGAGCGATTGGGGTTGCCGAAAGATAACCTGAAGATGCTGTCGGAAACCAATGTGGAAAGCATCTGTACGATTGCGCACCAAGAACGCCCGAAACTGATGGTGATTGACTCCATTCAGGTGATGCATTGCGCGGATATCGCGTCTGCGCCGGGCAGTGTGGCGCAGGTGCGTGAATCTGCAGCCGCACTCACGCGCTACGCAAAGCAAAACAATGTCGCCATCTTCATGGTGGGCCATGTAACGAAAGACGGTACCTTGGCTGGCCCTAAAGTGCTGGAGCACTGTATCGACTGTTCAGTCATGCTGGACGGCTCAAGCGACAGTCGCTTTCGGACATTGCGCAGCCACAAAAACCGTTTTGGTGCGGTAAACGAACTGGGTGTCTTTGCTATGACAGGGCAGGGGCTTCGTGAAGTGAGCAACCCTTCTGCGATCTTCTTGAGCCGCGGTGAAGATCCGACATCTGGCAGTTCTGTCATGGTGCTTTGGGAAGGCACGCGTCCATTGCTTGTCGAACTTCAAGCGCTGGTGGATTACAGCCAACTGGCCAACCCACGTCGCGTGGCCGTGGGCTTGGAACAAAACCGTGTGGCGCTCTTGTTAGCCGTGCTTCACAAACATGGCGGATTACAAATGTCTGACCAAGATGTGTTTGTGAACGTTGTGGGTGGCGTGAAAGTAACAGAAACCAGTGCGGATCTGGCCTTGCTGCTGGCGCTGATCTCAAGCTTCCGTGATCGCCCATTGCCAAAAGATTTGGTGGTATTTGGCGAAGTGGGCTTGGCGGGTGAAATTCGCCCTGTTCCTAGCGGGCAAGAACGTTTGATGGAAGCAGCCAAGCACGGCTTTAAACGCGCCGTTGTTCCTGCTGCTAACGCTCCGAAAAATGACATTCCGGGCATGAAAGTATATGGCGTGACCAAGCTTTCTGATGCTTTGTCGGTGCTGGAAGAGTTCGAGTAATCTCGCGCCGTTGCCTGTGAACGTAAAAGGCATCCTGAAGGATGCCTTTTTTGATCTTATTACTCGGTAAAGGCTACTTTGATGCGGTCACCATGTTTTCTTTCGCATCTAATTGGTCTTCTTGTCGCTCAAACTGCGGAGACACCTCTGAGGCGAGTTGAACCTGAGTGGCCACCATGTTTTCCATGATCTTCACCAAGCTCGCCCAGTTCACCTTCTTCTCTTCCTCGAACAGCGATTCGAAGTTATCAGGCGTCCACGCAATGAAGCGTCTTGGATCCAATGCACGGCCAAGGAAGCGCACTTCATAATGAAGGTGAGGGCCTGTTGATAGACCCGTGTTGCCAGACCAACCAATCAAGTCGCCTTTTTTGACAAAGTTACCCGTGTTCACATTGAATTTATCAAGGTGGGCGTACAGCGTCATAAAGCCAAAAGCATGGTCAATTTTCAGCATGTTGCCATAGCCTTTTTTACGGCTCGGGCGTTTGTATTCCACCACGCCGTCCGCCGGGGCATAAACGGGTGTACCAATGTCTGCCGTCAAATCGAGCCCAAGGTGGAATTTCTTATTGCCTGTCACCGGGTGGGTGCGAGAGCCATAGCCAGAAGAGCGACGATAGCTTTCAATCGGCTGACCGCTTGGAATCAACTGCAACATGGTGGAGCGAACCGCAGAGTTAATGGCTGCGACATCCAAACGTTGGGCCAGCGGCGCATCGTTGTCCGCTTCTTTTTCAAGGCCAAGTACTTCTTCAACCGTCGACACGCGTTTGGTAAGGTAATCCAGTTGGTTGTCTTTGTCTTCGATGGTTTGCGCGTATTCTTCTTCTTTGTTGCTGATCAACTGTTCAAGCTGTTGGCGCTTTTGTTTGAGCGTTTCGAGTTGGCCTACGAGCTCCGAGCTCTGTTCCGTCATGTTTTGCAGGGTCTGCTCGGCGGTTTCTGAACGATGGTTCAGGTAATAGATCGCCGCAATGCTGGAAGCAATGCCAGTAATCAAAACGACCAAAAATATGAGAAGGGCTTTTTTAAGCCAAGGGGACATCACATAGTGACGCGACCCATTAGCATGAGAAACAGCAATTCGAATGTTGTGTGGCATGTGACTACTACTTTATGTACGTATGCGCAGCGAGCAAAAAAGGATTATACGATATCTTTCATATCGGTGAGTTGTGCTAATTCTCGATGAAGTAAATCATCATTGCCAACGTTAAGTTCAACGAGGCGTTTTAAATGGCTGGCACTGTCGATATCAATGTGCACGATTTTACAGCAAAGCAGGCCATCAACCTCTTGAACCACATCAACATCCATATCAATGCTGATCTCTGACTCATGGAGTTGAAAGTGCACATTGTATTCTTGTGCGTTTTCTACTTGCCAGTGTGCTGGAGCTTCTAGCAGCGCGCCTTTTAGTGATAAATCTAAAATCTTTGTCTGCCAAGCATCATCGCCTTGGGTCATGGTGGCGGTGGCTCGGTATACAACGCGAGAAAACTTGCGACGTTCTGCCATAATTTTATGTCCTCGGAGGTTCGATGGTCCTCAGATTTGCTACACCATGTTATGAAACTCTTTACACCAGTGTAGGTGAGACAAACCTATAACTCTACTCTTGCTTGTCTCGAGCGTGATGCGCGGCGCGTGTTAGTGATAATACGCTCAATGGTGCGTTACGGATCTGTTATATCTCACTGTGAAACAAAAAGAAAAAGGGCCACCGAGGTGACCCTTTTTTATACATCATGCCCAATATTACTTGGTGACACGCTTGTACTTCATACGGTGTGGTTGGGCCGCTTGTGCGCCCAGCGTTTGCTTCAACCACTCGCTGTATTCGTTGTAGTTACCTTCGAAGAAGTTCACTTTACCTTCGTCGCGGTAATCAAGAATGTGGGTAGCGATACGGTCAAGGAACCAACGGTCGTGCGAGATAACCATGGCACAGCCTGGGAATTCCAGCAGTGCTTCTTCCAATGCACGTAGGGTTTCTACGTCCAAGTCATTGGTCGGTTCATCCAGTAGCAATACGTTGCCGCCTGATTTAAGCAGTTTTGCCAAGTGAACACGGTTACGCTCACCACCTGACAAATCACCGATACGTTTTTGTTGATCGCTGCCTTTGAAGTTGAAGCGCGAACAGTATGCACGTGCTGGAAGCTCAAAGTTGTGGATACGGATGATTTCCGCACCTTCAGAGATCTCTTGGTATACGGTGTTTGAGTCCGTCATGCTGTCACGGAACTGTTCAACCGATGCCAATTGCACGGTTTCACCCAGCTCGATGGTGCCGCTGTCTGGTTGCTCAGTACCACTCAACATCTTGAACAGGGTAGATTTACCCGCACCGTTGGCACCGATGATGCCGACGATCGCGCCTTTTGGCACGCTGAATGATAAGTCGTCGATCAACACGCGATCACCAAATGATTTGGTCAGGTTATTGATTTCGATAACTTTGTCACCCAAACGCAGACCTGGCGGAATGAACAGCTCGTTGGTCTCGTTACGGCGTTGGTGCTCGGTGTTGTTCAGCTCTTCAAAGCGCGCCATACGTGCTTTAGATTTTGACTGACGACCTTTAGGATTCTGACGAACCCACTCAAGCTCTTTCTCGATGGTCTTTTGACGTGCACTTTCTTGTGACGATTCTTGTTGTAGACGCGCGTCTTTTTGCTCAAGCCACGAGGTGTAGTTACCTTCCCATGGAATACCTTCACCACGGTCAAGTTCAAGGATCCAGCCTGCAGCGTTATCCAAGAAGTAACGGTCGTGCGTGATAGCCACAACGGTACCGTTGTAATCCACCAAGAAACGCTCCAACCAACCCACAGATTCTGCATCCAAGTGGTTCGTTGGTTCGTCCAGAAGCAGCATGTCAGGTTTTTCTAGCAGTAGACGACAAATAGCAACACGACGACGCTCACCACCAGACAGGTGCTTAATTTTCGCATCCCATTCTGGCAAACGCAGTGCATCAGCAGCGCGCTCAAGGGCGTTATCAAGGTTGTGACCGTCTTTCGCTTGGATCAGTGCTTCAAGTTCGCCTTGCTCTTTTGCGAGAGCATCGAAGTCTGCATCTGGTTCTGCGTACGCCGCGTAAACCGCGTCTAGACGAGAAAGTGCACCCGCAACATCCGCAACCGCTTCTTCTACGGTTTCACGAACGGTTTTTTCTTCATCAAGCTTAGGTTCCTGTGGAAGGTAACCCACTTTGATGCCCGGTTGTGCACGTGCTTCACCTTCGATATCGGTATCGATACCCGCCATGATGCGAAGAAGGGTGGATTTACCTGCGCCGTTTAGACCCAATACGCCGATTTTGGCGCCAGGGAAAAAGCACAGAGAGATGTCTTTCAGGATCTGACGCTTCGGTGGCACAATTTTGCCAACGCGCGACATGGTATAAACGTACTCAGCCATTTCTGCTCGCGTTCTCTTGTCACATAAAAGGCTTATTCTATCCCAATCTCCCTGAAGTTGCAGGTATCAAAGACGTAAATCGAGCTTGAAACAGCCTGAGGAATGTCGATGAAAAGGGAACCATTTTTGCATTGAGATTACCAACTAGCAGGGTGTGGCAAAAAATACGGGGTGATTGGGGCACGAGGGCAATGCGCTTCAATCTGCTAACCGCTTCACTTTGACGCATTCAGCAACAGATAAATGAGGGCATTTGTGCCGACAGTTTGGTATATACCCTTAACGACCTTGGTATGAAGGTGTCTGACTTTGTGGCGTGACATCGCCAGAAAGGGCTTGGATCACAGATACAATTAAACTCAGTGAAACCTGAATCTTTGCGCGGTTTAGGTATAAGCTAAATGAACAGGTGCGCCTTGGAGAAGCATACGGAATGCTATCAACAAAAAAATCAATAATTACAAACGCCTATTTTAATTCGCTCAGCGCGCTGTCTTGTTCGCTTTCAACCAAAATGCTGCCTGCCAGTTTAATGGCGCTGACGATGGTCTCGATGTCGTCGCATGCCTTAACGCTAGACGAAAAACGTGAACGCTATGAATCCGCGATATCTGCCATTGAAGGCAATAACGTAGCGGAGTTTACGCGCCTTAAAAACAGTATTTCAGATTATCCGCTCTATCCGTATCTGGACTATCGCGGCTTTTCACGTTCGTTGAACTCAGCGTCGATGAAAGACGTTCAACAGTTTGAAGAAACCTATTCGGACTTGCCGTTCACGCGCTCCATTCGCGCGAGGTACTTGAGCACATTGGCGGCGAAAGGGCAGTGGAAAACTTTGCTGACGTATCAAAAAACTTTGCCTCGTGGTGAGAGCTACCAATGCCAATACTATTTTGCCCATAGCCAGGCGGGTGATAAAGCCCTTGCGTTGTCTGGCGCTAAATCGCTTTACCTCTCTGGCTCGTCGGTCGACAACGCTTGTGACCCGTTATTTAGCTTCCTTGAAGAGAATGGAAAATTAAATAACGACCTGATCTTGGAGCGTATGCTGCTGGTGTTTGATAAGCGCAATGTCGCTTTGATGCGCTATCTCAACAAGCAATTGACCGGATCAGCCAAAGCTCGCGGCGAACAAATCCAAGCGTTGTACGACAAGCCTCAAGGTGTGTCAGATTTCTCAAAGAAAAGTAAAGTAACGCCGTTTAATCAGCGCCTTACGCGTTTAGCGTTTGAGCGCCTTGCGCGCATTGATTCCAAAGACGCCGTGGCGCAGTTTACGCGCACCGTGGAAGGGCAACATTACACGCGTCATGTTCGCCAAGAAATGGCAGATTTTGTGGCAAGTCGCTTGATGAGCACCGACGATGAGACGCTGGCTAAGTGGCGTGATAGCAAGCTGAAAACCACGCAAAACCCGTCGCTGCTCGATCGCCGTATTCGTGTTTCATTGCAAAAAGCAGATTGGAAAGATGTGAACATTTGGCTTGGTAAACTGCCAGCCAAAGAAGCCGACAAACTGAAATGGCAGTACTGGAAGGCCCGTGTTGCGCTAGAACTTGGTAACAAGGCTGCGGCAGAGAAAGGTTTTGCTGCCATGCTGGGTGAGCGCAACTTTTACAGTGTTGCTGCCGCTTCACACCTGAATGCGTCAATCACCATTCCTCAGCAGAACACGCCACTGGACAGCGAGAAAATCGTGCCGTTCCAGTCGACATTGGATCGTGTTGATGAGCTTCTAGCGTTGGACAAACTCACCGCTGCGCGTCGAGAGTGGAGCCATCTGTTAAGCGGGGCGACCCAAGAGCAAAAAGCCATGCTGGCGGCCTATGCGTCTCAACGTAAGTGGTACCACCTTTCAGTGCAAGCCACGATTGCGGGTAAATTGTGGGGACATTTGGAATACCGTTTCCCCGTTGCTCATCGCTGGTGGTTCGAATTTTTCAGCAAAGAGCGTCAGGTGCCGCTCACCACATTGCTGGCGTTATCACGACAGGAAAGTGCGTTTTACACCCATGCGGTATCGCCCGTGGGTGCGCGCGGTTTGATGCAGCTTATGCCAGCAACGGCGCGTGAGACCTCGAAAAAGCTAGGCTTCAATTATCGTGGTACGAAAACGTTGAGCGATCCAGGGGTAAACATTCGACTTGGCAGTGGTTACCTAAGCATGATGCTCGATCGTTTCGATGAAAACCGCATCTTGGCGTTTGCCGCTTACAATGCAGGCCCACATCGCGTGACACGCTGGCTGGAACGTTCTGATGGCAACTTGGATGCCATTTTGTTCATTGAAGCGATTCCCTTTAGGGAAACCCGTGGTTATGTCCAAAACGTGCTGATGTACGATATCTACTACAGCAAATTGCTTGGACAACCGATGCAATTCCTAACCACTGGCGAGCAAAGTTTCCAATACTGATAAAGATGCCCGGCCATTTGAAAAGCGCCCCGTTAACCCTACTGACGGGCACTTAATGAAATGTTCGGGCGTTTTCTTTATCGCTCAACACCGTTTTTCACCTTCTGATCTCCGTGTGTTTTCAAGGGAATATCATTCCTTAAACATTTAGGGAGTGAATGTGTTTTTGCGGTATTGAATGTTTGAGTTGGCACACTTGCTGTGCGTACAATGTTTGTGTGAAAGCCATTATGCTCATGATTTGGGTATAAGTAATGGGCATCAATGCATGAGGTAGCAATGGAAAACACACCTGAGTATTCAGACTGGCAAGAAGTTCTCACTCTTATTCATCGCGCAATCGACGCGGGCCACGAAGAAAAACTGTTGAAGATGCTGCTTACCCAAGACGAGCGAGACACGCTTGTTACCCGTGTAAACATCGTTAACGAGTTATTGAAAGGCGAGATCAGTCAGCGTCAACTTAGCCAAATGCTGGGTGTGGGCGTCGCAACCATCACACGCGGCTCGAACGAGCTGAAGCAATTCGATGAATCGGAAAAAGCGTGGCTGGTAGAGTTGTTGAAGAAGTAGCCATCGCCAGATGAGAGAAAGAGCAGACTCGAGATAAGAGAAAAAGCATAAGGGCAGAGCAAACAGTTTGACGCTGAAGCGACTTGCCCCATTCTCTTCGAATCTCGAATCTCGAATCTCGAATCTCGAATCTCGAATCTCGAATCTCGAATCTCGAATCTCGAATCTTATTCCTCCGGAAACAACGTCGGATGAATAAACGGGATCAGGGCCAACACCAAGGCTTGATGGTACACCGAGCTTCGTGTGAGCAAGTGCCCGGTGAGCATGCCGATGGCCCCGCCTTTTTGCTTTACGTTTTCCTCGTTAAACATCTCATCCATCACATCGCCAAGTTCTTTGCCTGCTTCAATGCCTTTAATGGCGGCGGGTGGCAAGGGAAGAGACGCCGAGCGGGCTTCGCCTGTTCGGTGTTTTCCATCTATGTTTGCGCTTTCAATTACCATCCACGCAAAGGTGAAAGGGTTGTCTAGCCCAGCTTCCACGCCCACATAAAAATCCCCTTCAGCTATCAATTTCGCGTTTCTTACGCGATTGCGTGCGCCCGCTAAGGTCTCTTCGCTGGTCATGGGCTGATCGGGCACACCGCTGGAAACGGATACGCCTTCAAAGGTCATGTTTTGTTCTGGAAAGACAGCGCGAAACGCGGTTTCTACCGCTGCAATTTTTGCAGGGTTTAGCGAGGTGACGATAACGGTAGTCATGGACAGTGTGTTCCCAAAGGTAGTGATGATCGCTAAAGCGCGGAGTTGTTTGGTTTTTTTGACGGTGCGGAAGATGGCGCTTTATTGCGCGCAAAAGGCATGCGGAGTAGGCCAAATAGCCAGACCACATGTTTTTCTTCTCGCACGTAGGACAAGCCAATGGTCATGCCATAGTGTCCTTCATCAGGCTGAGCGCGATAAGTGTTAAACAGACGATCCCAAATAGCCAGATTAAATCCAAAGTTAGAATCTGACTCGTGACGATGAATGGAGTGATGCACCCGGTGCATATCGGGGGTCACAACAAACCATCGCACGAATTTGTCTACCGGTTGCGGCAAAGCAACGTTGCTGTGATTAAACAATGCCATCCCGCTAAGAATGACTTCAAACAGGATTACTGCAACGACGGGGGCGCCAAGCAACGCAATGGCCCCCAGCTTGATCAGCATGGACAGCAAAATTTCGATGGTATGAAATCGTGCACCAGAGGTGACATCTAAATCTCTGTCGGCATGATGCACCGCGTGCAATCGCCACAACAAAGGCACGGTATGAAACAGACGGTGTTGGAACCAAATGATCCCATCTAATGCGACAATGCTGAGCAGCACGGCTATGCCATGAGAAAGTTCGAGGACGTGAAATAAGCCAATACCGTTGGATTGGCACCATGCAGCAAAGCCAGCTGCGGCAACGGGGAAGACGATGCGCAATGCGACAGTGTTAAACACCATCAACGAAATGTTATTCAGCCAGCGCTTGGCTTTGCTAATAGAAAGAAGGCGCTTGGGAAAAAGCCACTCGAATGCCGCCATCACAATGAAAATGGAGAAAAAAGAAAACAAACGAAAGACCGTTTCGTGAGATTCGATGTAGCTCAGCACACGCTCTCCTTGATATGGCTTCTGCCTTGAATAAAGCCCCACAAATGGCGGCAACACTGCTCACCAAAGGGTGCATCAAAGGTCAACAGACCCTAGATTCAGATTATCACATTTCGCTGTATAACATTACGGGATGGCACCGCATTGGGTTTACTGGGCGCAGAGCGGTCACATTGGACAAGAAAAAACGCTCTCCCCCCATTAGGGGAGAGAGCGTTTGAACATCAGGCTCGGCTAGATGAAAACCTGATATTACCGCTCAGATGTTTCGCTGGGAGGCGAGAAAACATCTGGCGTTCACTGCTACTCGAACTACCACACTCGAGTAATCGTGACTTTTGCGCCCGGGTTGAGAAAACGATGACGGTATGACAATGCAGAGTCACTTAAGCCATCATCTGCAGACAACACACCAGGGTGGATACGGATGCGATCGACATCATCGCGTTCTGCATTAAAGCCTTCACCGCCTCCAGCAGGACCGGGAATGGCGGATGCCACTTCGTCATTGGCTTCTGTGCCCGCATCCCAAACAGGGATGTTAAATGACATGCTTTGGCCCGGTTTGATTTTTCTCAGGTTGATTCCTGTTTCAGCCACGATGGCGTCATTGGTGTTCACCAACATGGATGCGACCGACAAGAACTGTGTGTTCTTCCGCGTCACGTAAACCGTGAATTCTTCTGATGCACCCGGCGGCAATGCGCCGTCACCTGAGAAGGTTTCTCCAACCTTTCGATTGTCTTCATAAGCCAGTACATCGCTGTTATCACCGCCTTCGGCTAATTTCTCCAACGCGACGGAAACAGGTTGGCCCGTTTCGAACAAGGTGAACTGTTTCTTATGTGTAATAAGGGTTACCGGGGACATAGGCTGCGCGTCAGTGAGGTTTTCAACCGTCACTTTGTACTCTTTTTGCAGCGGACAGCCCGCAAGGATCAATGCCGTCAGGCCAACGAGGGATAAGCGAAACATAGTCAGCCCTCCCTTAATACACAGTGACAGTGATCAGCGCGACAGGGTTTAACCAACGATGTGCTGTGCTGTCAAAGTCACTGATGCCACCTTGTGGATCGGTATCACCAAGGTTACCGGGGTGGATGTGGACTTTGTCGTTAGCAACGCTGGTGTCCACGCCCGTGCCGTTTGCACCGAAGGTGATAAAGGGTGGTGTTGGTACACTGCCAGCCAACTCGTCATTGGCTTCTGTTCCTGCATCATAGCCGTTCGCTTTGATGACGTAGGTGCCTTTTTTCTTCGGGATTTTCCAGCTATCAACGCCAATAAATGCGTCGTTGGAAGGGAGTAACATGGCCGTGATAGACAAGACATCGCCGTGCTCGGCATACAGCGTGGTGCTGGTGGAATCGCCGGGATTCAAAATGCCTTCAGCGGGGTTTGCACTGACGGAGGCGCCAGCATTCGCCGCAATGCTCTCAAGGCCGGAAATATCCCCGCCTTCTGCCATGCTTTCAAGCTCGGACGACGCCGCTTCGCCTGAACGGAACAGGTAGACGTCGTCGCTGTGTGTCGCGACAAGAAGCGGCGTGAAATAGATACCGTCAGTGGCGTTGGTGATGCTGACTTCGATATTGGCGGCGTGAGCGGAGGCTGAAAGGGAAGCGCCAATCGCTAAGCCAAGGAGTAGTTTGTTCATGTTGAGCTCCATGCAGATGAGGTACATCCTCAGCATGGCGCGTAAAAGTGGCGAGAGAGTCACGAAATTCTTGCAAAACTCTCACAGCTTTCTCTTAGTGATCTCTCAAGCGCTTTTCTCGTCGTCTTTGTCCGCATCCAGCTCTACATGGGTGACAACGCGGTTTCGCCCTTTTTCTTTGGCGAGATACAAGGCGGAATCTGCCGCTTCAATGATGGATTCAATCGATTGAAATTCAGGGAAGGTGGCAACCCCCGCGCTCAGCGTGGCGTAAAATGTTTCAGGGCCATTGGAAAAGGGCGTTTTCGAGAAGGTTAATCGAAACTCATCGATCAATCGCAGCGCAATATCTGCAGGCGTGTCTGGCAAAATGAGTGCAAACTCTTCGCCGCCATAGCGGGCGCAGGTATCGGTTTTACGGAAGCGATAGTTGAGCAATCTCGCCACGCCTTTGATGACTTTGTCGCCTACGGGGTGACCGTATTTGTCATTCACCGATTTAAAGTGGTCGATATCAATCATCACAAAGCTGACTTGCGAATGATGTCGTCGCGCACGGGACAATTCTCTGTCGAGCGCCACTTTCAAGTTGGAGTGATTGAGCAAACCGGTCAGGCTGTCTCTGTCCATCAAGGCGCTCAGTTGGCGGAATCGCTTGGCACGAATCGAGACGGCTTGCGTAAGGTGTAGATCGTTGATCGGTTTCGTTAAGAAATCATCAGCCCCGACTTGAAGCGCCTGCATCTGGGTTTTTAAATCCGTTTCACCGGAAAGGTACACGATAGGCAAATTGGTGTGAGACTTGTGTTGGCGGATCACGCAGGCGGCTTCCACGCCCGAGCAGTTTGGCATGTACAAATCCATCAACACCAAATCAGGGCTGAATTCGCCGATTTCATCCAGCAGGTGTTCGGTGTCTTCCAGAATGAGTGTTTTCATGCCTGCGCCTTGCAGGATGATGGAGTAATGCTCAGCAAGCATACGCTCATCTTCGACAATCAGGACGCGGTATTGCGCGTTGCTGCTTTCCCAAAGGTTATCCAACACTTCGAGGATGTCATCGTACTCAATCGGCTTTTGAAAGAAGGCAAATGCGCCTGCTTGGGCGGCGTTTAAACGGCTGTCCCAGCTTTCAGAGGAACTCAGCACCACCATGGGAATGCCACTGGCTTTTCGCCACACTTTGGTAACGTCATCAAGAAGGTCAAATTCATGCAGATCGACAATCAATACCGAAGGAGCTTCGGTGTCTAAGGCCAGTTTAAGTGTGTCTGCAGAATCAAACGACACGACCTCGTAATCAATAAACTGAAGCTGCTCCACCATATCTTTGGTGTCTTCAGCGCGCTCTGCCACGACGTAAACCAGTTGCTTGGTACGTCCTTGCTCATGCAGCAGCGTCACTTCCCCATAGGTCATGTCTTCAGGGCGCTTAGGTTCTATGGTGCTCACATACATCAATGACTGAATGATGGACTCAAGATCCGCATCGCCTTTGGGCAGCGTCTGATTTTCTAAAAATGGTCGCGTCAGGATCTCTATGTCTCGCCCTCGCTCACCAAGGTCGACGAAGCCCAAGGTCGTCGCGGTTCCTGCGAGCTTGTGGGCTTCTAAGATCAAGTCTTCCAGCTCTGTAAAGTGGTTGTCGTCGGCGGTTTGAATGGCAGTCCAGAGCGCAGTGATCCTATCAATGCGCGTTGCGACACCTTTAGAGAACTTGTCTTGTTGTTCTTGGAATTTTTTTATTTGCGACGGCTTCATAAACTACGCCTGTGTCATGAGTTGTTTGATTTCGTCGGCAAGGCCCATTGGGTCAAAAGGCTTGCTGATGACGCCAATGGCACCATAACTGCGGTAAGCATTGATTTCCGCTGGCTGCACTTTTGCAGTCATAAATATTACGGGCGTGGATGCAAGGTGAGGAAGTTTTCGCAAGTTCGCGAGGGTGGTTGGCCCATCCATGTCTGGCATCATCACGTCCAGTAGCAACAGATCCGGTTCTGACAGCGCGGCCTTTTCTAACGCATCAGCCCCTGACGCGCAGGGCAAGATCGTAAAGCCATCGTCTTCGAGTGCCATCTCCGCCACATCTCGAATGTCTTCATCGTCTTCAACATAAAGCACGGTTACATTGTTATGCATTCAGTTGCCTTTCCTTGTGACTTCTATTGAGTATAAGACGGACTTCATTTTTCAGCCTCTTGATACTTGATGGAGACTTATGAAATGTTGCTTTTACCTGATCAGGAAGTACTTTTTCAGCATCCTCTTGCATGACAACGATGATCGCAGAGTCTTTTAATAATGGGGACTGGAGCAGTTTTTCACCGCTGCCATCAGCGATATCGATGTTCAAAATGACTAGGTCAAAAAATTGTTGATTGAGGGCAAGATTGGCGCTCTCAAATGAAAATGCGTGGGAAATATCGGCATAGGTGGTGAGCATGTTTCGCAGTGTATCGATGCAATGATCATCATCGTCGATACACAAAACCTGTTGGCGCATATCACTGATATCGAGTGCTGATTGGCGAATCAACCGCGTTTGATCGCAAGGCTCTGCGGGTAAGGTGAAGTAAAACGTCGCGCCTTCTCCCGGCACGGAATAGAAGTTGATTTCACCATGGTGACTTTCGATGATGGCTTGAGAAATACTCAGACCAAGCCCCGTGCCACCGATCCTTCGCGTGTCCGTGCTGTCTGCTTGAGAAAAACGCTCAAAGATGTGTGAGTGGAACTCCGTAGGAATGCCGGGGCCTTGGTCTGTCACGTCAATGCGGTAGTCATTACCGTGTTCATAGAGGCTGACGACCACCGTTCCGCCATCTGGGGAGTATTTGTATGCGTTCGACAGCAGGTTTGCCATGACTTGTTGAAGGCGAATGGCATCCGCATTTACAAACGCATTTTCGCAATCTGACTCTAGACAGACAGTGACCTGATGCTGCTTAGCAAAGCCATCGTTATCTTCAATGGCGCGACGCAACAATGCATTCAGATTGATGCGGGAATAGTTGAACGTCATTTTTCCGGATTCGAATTTTTCGATATCAAGGATGTCGTTGATGAGTAGCGTAAGTCGTTCACAATTTCGTAGTGCCATCGTCAGCATACGGTGGCTTTTTTCAGGAATTTGATCCGCAAATTTCCCTAACACCAAGCCAATCGCGCCTCGAATAGAGGTAAGAGGCGTGCGCAGTTCGTGGCTGACGGTGGCGATGAACTCGCTTTTGATTTGCTCATGCCGTTTTCGCTCAGTGATATCACGAATCACCCCTGTGAATCGTTTCTCACCAGACACAAACATTTCGCTGATCGAAAGGTCGGCATTGAACTCTGTGCCATCTTTACGCTTGGCGATGACTTCTCGCCCCATTCCTATGATTTTTGCGGGGTTGCCTCGTAGGTAGCCCTCGAGGTACTGATCATGCTCTGACGCTTCTTTTTGTGGCATCAGAATATTAACGTTCTGGCCAATGACATCGCTCGCGCGGTACCCAAACAGACTTTCTGCTGCGGGGTTAAAACTGGCGATTTTTCCCTTAATGTCGATGGTGATAATGCAATCGACCACGGTATCCACAATCGCCAATAACTGGCTCTGCCCGGATATGCGCTCTGCTTGAATGTCGAGCTTACTGGCGGCATCGAGCTTTTCTGTCGCATCGTTGAATGCGTCTGCCAACATTGCGATCTCATCGCCTTCTTGGGCGGTGGAGATAGGGTATTTCCCTGATTTCACTTTTGTGGCGAGATGAGCAATCGGATCTGCCATTCGCCGACCTAGATTTCTTGCGATGATTATCGAAGGAACCAAGGCAAGTAGGCCTAAAAGGCTGAGGCTAGTGAGCCATGGTGTGATTTCATTAAGGAGAAACAGATAAGACTCTGAGTAGGTGATCGACACGTTAAAGTCAGACAGAACCTGCTCTTTCTTGGCTTCTTTCGTGATGGTGAATTTAAAACCTTGTCGTTCACTGTTGATGTATTTCCAGTTCTCGCCAATGTTAATGGTAAAGGCGTGTTTGGTGTCTTTCAGTGCACGTTGAATCAAGACGTTTGCTGGAATACGTGTGATGATGCCACCCTGAACGGTGTCGTAATACACGATGGGTTCGATGATATAAAAAAAGCCGTCCCTGAACTTCAGGCTACCTTCAGACGTGGTTAGGGTGTCATACACCAGCGTGGGTGTTAGCCAAACGGGATCAAGGTGATGGTGCCGAAACAGTGTGCTTCCCGAGTAATCGAACACCAATGCATCTTGGACAATATTAAAGAGAGAGAGATCATCAAGCGCGTGGTGGAAGTAAGCTCGACCCCCATCAATGTCTATCAAGCTATTGATAGACAGTTTGCTGGACGCGGTGCGCGACACTGCGCGTTGCTGAACGCGTAATTCGGCATTGAGTGTGTTTAAACCGCTTTGAGCAAGATCATCGAGGTGCGATTTGAACTGGCGTTCGATGCGCATGACTTCGATTACCGTGGTCGCGCTCACGACGAAGACAAAGAACGCGACCAGCAGTTTTAGAATGGAACGGGAAAAGCGTTGTGAAATGCTGTTTTTCGCCAACATTAAGGCGTGTTCTCCATTGGGCGTTTTTTCTCACTGTTCGCTGTATTGCGTGGGGCGTTTTTACTGCCTACCGGATAGAGCGCCCCATTTTGATAACGGGCGAAGATATAATCTGATCGCTCAAGGGCATCCTGATTGCCATGTGCAAAGGGGTCGACGTAGTTCTTCATCAGCCCTGAGTGCTTATCAATTTTCTGCATTTCGTTTCGAATGCTTGTCATGTCCACTTTGCCGGCGCGTGTTGTGGCGGTGGCAAGCATGTTCATTAAATCGTAAGCGTGGGCAGTGCCTGACGGCGCAACGATTTCAGTGGGCTCTGAGGTGCTATAACGAAGGTGATAACGCTTGGCGAGGTTTGAAACGTCCGCGTCGTTGTTATCGATAAAGCTGAAG
This sequence comes from Enterovibrio baiacu, assembly GCF_004120195.1. GTDB lineage: Bacteria > Pseudomonadota > Gammaproteobacteria > Enterobacterales > Vibrionaceae > Enterovibrio > Enterovibrio baiacui. The sequence continues at coordinate 33,524 of NZ_SCHN01000024.1, forward strand.
GTTTGAAGCACACGAAGATCAACGCGTTCTAGCGCGACAGACGCTTTTTGTGCAAAGTCTGATCCGGTAATCCCCCAGTGTGAAATGACGCTTGGTGGAGAGACACGTTGCGCCAGCTCAGACACAAATTTCTCTCCTTCTACGGGATTCCCCACGTAAATCACCACTTCCGCCCCTTTCTTGATCAGACGATCGACTTTTGATGAGAAATCGCGTTCACCCCAGTTAAACCACTCAATATGGGAAGGGGACAGTTTGCGCTTGTTCAGCGCTTCGGTTAGCCCGGTGTAGTTGCTGCGTCCCCAGCCATTGTTGACTAGCAGTAGACCGACATTGTCTGAGATTTCCAATGCGCCATTGAGCAAGAACTCGGCGGCATATTCGTCACGCACGGACACTCGGAACACATAGTTTGGCGATTTAGTGTTGTCGATGATCGGGGTGGCTGCCGCCCAAGGGGCAAGCATCAGCACTTTTTTGTGGTGAATATAATCAATCTGAGCGAGCACCACCGGGCTACTGATCCCGCTGAATACGCCAATGAGATTGGGCAGCTCAGCGAAGGTTTCCAGGTTGTCGAGGCCGCGTGACGGGATCATGGAATTATCACGAGCCACCAGCGCCACTTCTTTTCCGAGTAAGCCGCCTTGCTCATTGATTTCATCAATGGCGAGTTCAATACCGCGACGAATGGAAAGACCTGAATTGGCCGAGTTGCCACTGAGATCGGCATCCAGTGCCACTAAGAGTTTTTCTGGATGAGGTTCTGACCAATTTTCACGGGCTTGTAAGATCTGCTCGACCATGGCAGTGCCCAAGCGCATGCGATAACGCTCGAGCAGCAGGCCTGATTCTTCTTTTAACCAGCGAATGAGCTCTGGTGACGCGTTTGACACCGTCATTTTGGCTTTCAATGTGTCTAACGCTTGGGCGTTTTGCTGAATCGAAATGTCGTATTGGTACCTTGTTGCTTCTCTGGCTGCCGCTCTCACTGCTTTCCTGTTGGTCGGTGAGAGCGCGTTATGTGATTTGAGCGACATGGCAACCACGAACGAGAGGTAGCCATGATTGGTCATGAGCACATTGGCGTTATCGACATTGATGCTCGCCATGTTCGCAATGGTGTCCTCTTGCCCATCAATGGCTTCTTTTTTGAACGCATTCTCTGTGTGTCGCGCAGCGATGGGCACCGTTGCACCGCCCCACACCTTAAACTGATCGCGAAGCAAGGGGCTTTCCATGATCTTAAAGCGTCGCTGTTGGAAATCTTCGGGGGTGTCTAATGGCGATGTGGTCATGATTTGCTTAAAACCACCTCGCCACAATGACAGACCAACAAGGCCTTGAATGTCTAATTTGGAGAGTAAAAGCTTTGCAGCGCTGCTGTCGAACACGCGATCAACCGCCGCTTCGTCTTCGAATAGAAAAGGCAAATCAAACAGTTGCATGTCTGGCGCGATGTAGGAAAGGCGAGAGGTCGGGGTGATGGTGAAATCGAGTAACCCTTTTTGTACTGCCGCGACCATTTCTCGGTCAGAAATACGGGAATTAGACTCGATAAATTTAATTTTCACCTCGCCCTGCGTTTTTTCATCAACAAGTTCAGCGAAGCGTTTGGCTGCCAAATATTCCGCACTTTCTGGGTGACTCGTGAGTGCGAGCGTCATCGAATCATCTTTGACGGTTTTGCTCGAAATGGCCTTGGTCGACGGTGCATTTGAGTCACAACCTGACAGACTCAAGATAAATCCAATTGCCACGAGGTAACGCTTCATATTTTTCCCCAAAACTGCGCCGCGTCTTCTCGTGAAGCACCACGATGAAGGCAAACGCTTTTTAATGATTTATATAGAGATTAGAAATGAGACGTAAGATTCGCCAGTGAGAAAGCACATAAATGAGAGGGCTAAAATCGTCAAAATTAGTTTGTTGCATGAATAGGTTGCAAGTGGCAACTGTTGCGGCGTTGTGTGAATTCTTTCAACACACTGAAAGTACGAAGAAATAAAAACGTGAGGAGAAATTTACCGAAATGATCGTTTAACGAATTATTTTGCTAAACCCCAGTGTATTGATAGATAACTCGAATAAATTTTGTTATCACCAACGTATAATGTCGAGAAAATCATGTATCGAAGTATGGTCTTATGAACAAGCAACATGTCTATATTGTTTCAGAAAATGAAGCCTGGTCAGAGGTAGTTGTCGCTTGTCTTTCCATGGTTTTTCATCGAACCATGATTGAATCGTGCTCTTCTGCAGAGAAACTCTGGGGGTTGGGTGAGAACGACATTGTTATCTTCGATAAAGCCACGTTGGGTAACCCTTCTTCTTTGTTGATCTCTCCGATTGAACGAGGCGGTAGCTGGGTGATCGTCAACGGCGAAGCGGTGGATGAAGAAAGCGTCGCCGGTCTGATTTCGTTGGGCTTCTCTGGCCTGATTGTCGAGCCTTTCACGTTGGAAATGTTGCCGCGCGCGTTAAGAACGATTGCGTCTGGGCAAATGTGGTTTAGCCGAGAAGCGATGTCGCAGGCGCTCAAGCATTTGGTGAAAGCGGGCGGACTTTCTTGCCACTCCGTCAATGTGCTGGGGGCGAAGTTCTCTCTTTCTAGCCGTGAACAGCAAGTGTTCCTTCACCTGCTTCAAGGGAAAAGCAACAAAGACATTGCGGTGCAACTGCACTTGAGCCCAAGTACCGTGAAGTGTCATGTGTCGAGTATCCTTCTGAAAACAGGTAAGCACAGTCGCAATCAACTGAGCACATTGCTGTTGGAAGAAGATGTGGATCAACCTATTGATCTCATCGCATAGCCTCCCTACCCAAACCATCTGAAGATGCGCGAATGGCGGCCATCCTTTTTGGCCATTGCACCGTTCATCTTCAAATTGTTTAGGTATAGCCCGATATTAGTCCTTTTTATCGCATCGAATTAGACAAGTGGTCGATATTCAACTAGCTGCAAAGTATTTAAAGTTCTTCTGGTAAAGACATGGTAGTCATAACCTTTGGAGAACAAAATGAAACGTGTAGTTGGTAGTATCGCTCTGGCATTACTTTTTTCTGCTGGTGCAAGCGCAAGTGATTGGTCAAGCACGCCTCGTGAAGATGGTCAAACGCAATTCTACGTTGATCTAAAAGGTGAGGTGCCTAAGCGCTGCCAAATGTACTCAACGCAAGATAAAACCATTGAATTAGATGTAAACAACACCAACGCAAAAACCAGCGACTTTAAGTTCAGCGCTTGGTGTAACACAGACAACGCAAAAGGATTGCTTGTTGTTGGTGCACATGCATTTAAAAACCAGAATGGTAAAGACGTGATCCCTTTGACCGTTGCATTCAATGGCCAAAGCGGCGTGATTGATCGCAATAACGATGCACAAAGTGGCCACGCAATCGAAACCACCATTGATGTAAACAACAGCACTGTTGGTTACATGAGCGAAACCAAAACATTGAACATCACGCCGACAATCAATGGTTGGGAAAAAGCGGGTGAGTACAAAACATCGATGTACGTCTCTCTTTACCCACGTTAAGCATCACTTTTCATTTGTAAGTTAGGGGCCTGAGGGCCCCTTTTGAGGATTATATGCGTGTATTCAGATCGCTACTGATAGCGCTTTTGCTGTTTTCTCCGATTACAAAAGCCTTCGAACTTCTGCCAATGGTGTCGTTTTTCTCTGATCACGGCAGTAAAAGCGAACAATTCTTTCAAGTACATAACACGACGGGGTTACCCCTTCCTCTCGAAATCTTTGTGAAACAAAGGGCCATCGCCGAGAATGATTCAGAAACCCTGATTGATTCGGAAGACTTCTTTGTTTTTCCACCGCAAGCGCTTATCCCTCCGGGTAAAACGCAAATGGTAAAGGTGAAGTACATCGGTGATTTGATCGATGCATCCACCTCATACCGCATCATTTTCAGCCAACTGCCGATTCAAGATGAAGAGAAGAAAAGCAGCATCAAAATGCTTTTCCAAATCGGGGCGTTGGCGTTTGTTACCCCTGATCATGTTGAGAACCTGGTCGAGGCGGATGTGTCCCTGAAAGGCAATGCAGCCCCTGAGCTTTTGTTAGAAAACAAAGGAACGGGCGTGGTGGTGATTTCGGATTTGTCTTTCAACGTGAAGGCGGATGACACGTCTTACACATGGCAGTGGGAAGACATTAAAGATTTGGTCGACCGTCAGTTCTTGGTGCCGGGTGAAAGTACCCGCATGTCAGTAGAGACCTTACTGACGAAAAAACATGACTCACTTAGCGTGGATGTGAAGGGGGACGAGTGACTATCGGCGAGCGTTTGCGCGTCGTTTGGCTCCTCCTGTTTGTTTCCTTCTCAGTTAGCGCCATGACATTTACCGTACCCCTCTCGATAAACGATCGAGAGTTGGGCTCGGTGCCTGTTTCTTTGTCTGGCATGGATGTTGATGCGGTTTCCGCATCAGAACTCAAAGTGCTGCTAGGGAAGCGTGTCGACGCGTCCATTTGGCAAGCACTTTCAGACGAGAAAAGCATCAATGCTGAAGGCATGGTGGCTTTAAAGGCGCTGGCTGAAAAAGGCGTTGCGCTGGTTTTTGATGCCTCGACGTTATCACTCTCCGCGCACATTTCGAGTGACGCTTTTGGTAAAGCAAACGTCGACTTTGGCGAAGGCTACGAACCGTTTTACCCCTCCGAAAGCAGCACCTTCAGCTGGCTAAACAGCATTAACTTCGCCCATACCGAAAGCTGGGAAGGCGATACCGCCGATCACTTTTCTTCTATTGATTGGCTCGCTCAAATGAACCTAGGGGGCGCATCCGGCATTAACCTTGATGCGGCCAACTATTTTGAGGTTTCTGACAACCATTCGCAGGTGTTGCGTGGCGAGTGGCGGTTTTTTTATGACAACCCGAATGCACCTTACCGCGTTTCAGTGGGGGATGTGGAATCCGGCGTGTCAGGGTATGTATCCAACATGAGCCTTGGTGGTTTGTCGATTGAAAGTGATTACGCTGAACTGCAACCGCAACGCGTGATTGGGCCAAATAATAATCAAGAGCTGATCCTCAAAGAAAGCGCAGAAGTTGAAATTGTCGTCAATGGTCAGGTGATCTTCAGTGGCCGTCAGGATGCAGGGCGTTTCAACCTGATGAACTTGCCGATGGACAATGGCGCGAATGACATCACTGTGCATGTCACGTATCTGTCCGGCAAAACGGAAACCTTTGTGTTTACGCAGTTTTATAACAGCAGCTTGCTCAACGAAGGCATGGTGAATTACGCCTTCAGTGCGGGTGTGCCGTCGGTATTTGAAGACAAAGGCATCAGCTATTTAGATACGTGGGCGATGAATGGTTTTGTCGAATATGGCGTGTCGTCTTGGTTAACCGTGGGGGCGAACGGCATCGCGGCGAAATATGGCAACATTGCCGGCGGTGTCGTGACCATTGGCACCGATTTGGGAAACCTGTCGAGCCGTTTTGCGCTGAGCGATCACCAAGAAGGCGAAACGGGCAATGTCGTTTCTGTGAACGTGGAAAGCGCGATCATTGGCACGTCAGAAAGCCAAACGCCGAACTTGAGGTTGGGCGTCGAATTTGCTGATGGGTACACCGCATCGCCATGGGAAGAAGCGGCGCTTCCTGTGTCTTACGAGCGGTATTTGGCGAACTATGTGTTGTCGATCAATGACCGCTGGGATGCGACGTTTTCTGGCTCTTACATGGATGACACCAACGACGAAACCCAAACCAGCACCACGTCCATGCTTAATTGGAAACGCGGCGATATCACTTTGGGTGCAGGCGTGAGCTACACCAAGAAAAGCACGGACGTCGCGTCAGATACACGGTATTTCTTCACGTTCGACTGGCGTTGGAACCATCAAAAGTATGGCTATAACCTCGGGGCTAGCTACAACAGCACAGATAACCAAACGCGCGTGGACATGAGCCGCACCAACAACGAACGTGTGGGCAGTGTGGGCTTCAGAGCACTCGCGGAATATGACGAGCAACGGGATCGTCAAAATGCACAGCTGAGTTACACCGCTAACCGTGTGCGATTGGAAGGTGAAGTCGAGCGCACTGCGTTCAGTGATAGCAACATGGATGTGGGCTATAAGGCATCCATTCGCGGCAACACTGCGATTGGTATCGCTGACGGAAAAATCGGATGGGGTAGGGCAAAACCTGGGCCTTTCCTTGTTACTCAGCTTCACCCGTCGTTGGTGGATCATGAAGCGCACATTGGCGTGGCGCAAGACGGTAAATACAAAGCGGCAGCGACATCCATGGTGGGAGGCTTATTGCCGCTGGATGTACCTTATGCAAGCAATACCGTTGATCTGAGTGTACCCAATGCGCCCATGGGATATGACTGGGGTGAAAGCCGCCATACTATTTCTCCTGGGGCGGCCACAGGGCATGTCGTGATGGTGGGGTCGGATTCGTCCTATACCGCCAAGGGCGTGCTTTTAGGCCAAGGTGGTATGCCGATTTCTTACCTGCAAGGCGAGCTTACGAAAGACGGTGTGTCTCACGCGTTTTTCACCAACAAAACAGGGCGTTTCTTTGTTCAGGGCGTTGGCCCAGGCACCTATGTGTTGACCATTGGTTATCAGCGCTATCAACCAATGACATTGGATGTGGAAGACGCTGATCACCGCTTAATTGAACTGGGCACCCTGACGATGGAATGTATCGAGGAGAACTGTGATGCAAATCCTTAAATCAATAAAGGCGATGGTGACGAGCGGCATTGTGCTCTCTGCGCTGTCTTTTCACGCGGCTGCCAGCGTAAGCAGCGCGGCGGGCGATGTGCAAACCCTGCCAGCTTGTGAAGGCAGTTGGTCGCTGGATGTGAAAACCACCTCGGCGGTGGAAGAGCGCAAAGGCCAGCGCGGCGTGTGGATCCCTGCCACTGTGTATTTGGATCGTAGCCTTGCGCAATGCGCACGCGAGTTAGTAATTAAACCAGCACAAGGCGGTGTGCCTCGCTTGAGTGGCCCGCGGTCGCACCATGATTACGAACTAAAAAACGCATCGCGGCAGCTTCTTCCTACCATTAATGGTGACGAAGCGGTGATGCGGCTTTATGGCAAAGCGTCGACGAATTTTTGGGTTTACATTCCTGCCGCGAAAGATTTTTCGCCGGGTAGCTATGTCAGCACCTTAGATCTGACGTTGAACAAAGGCAATGACCAAACCATCGGCAAGCAAGTGTATTCGTTTCACTATCAGGTGAAGCCTTATGTGCGTGCAAAATTGGCGAGCACCAATGAGAGTTGGCTGAAACCTTCAGGCACGTCTGTTCGTGTGCACCTTGGCGATCTCACCCAAAGTAATCGACGCGATTTACCGGTTTTCATGGAAAGTAACGGCTTTGTCAGCATGGCCCTTTCCTCGCAGAACAAAGGCAATTTGGTCAGCGTCTCTAACAAGCGAAACAAAGTGCCGTATCAAGTGATGTTTGCAGGCAAGAAGGTTGAGCTGGTGGATGACGTTGTGTTTGATATTGGCAACCGCCCGTTCCGCCAACAAAAAGTCACGCTTTCCTTTCTGAATAAGCCAGAGCCTTACGCAAGGGCAGGGCAATATGAAGATGTCGTTACCGTCAGTTTGTTTGCGCGATGATCTGTTGACGTTTTCAGTGTGAGCAGCGTAGTGATACAGCGAGAAAGCGGCCTACTAAGGCAGCTTTCTCATGCTGAACCAGATGCTTTTCTGCCTTTGCCTTCCCTTCCACCAATTGAGGTATTAACTCAATTCCTGACTGCCGCCACCGCTAACGGTCAGCACTTGCCCACTCACCCACGCCGCCGCAGGCGAACACAAAAACAGCGCGGCAGACGCGATATCATCGGTTTTCCCTAATCGGCCCAGTGGCGTGTGTTTCAGCATGGCTTTTTCAATGTCTGGCGTGAGCACTTTTTCTAGCGCCGCAGTACGGATTGCGCCTGGTGCAATGGCGTTCACCCGAATGCCCATCGGCCCCAAATCAAAGGCAGTGTTACGGGTGAGATGATTCACAGCGGCTTTTGATGAGCCATAAGATGCCATGTGTGAATTTTTGTTTTCACCTGCCATCGAACTGATGTTAAGCATCGCGCCGCCGCCTGCTTTCTCCATCTCAGTTGCGCATAACTGCATTAACCGAAATGGCGCAAACACATTGAGTTGATAGGCCCATTCGAAATCGGTCATCGACATATCAAATGTTTTTGGCCCGCCGCCACCTGCGTTATTCACCAAAATGGTGACCTTGCCAAAGGTTGTTATTGCACGCTCGATAAGCGCGACACGATCAACCTCAAGGGTGACATTGCAACTGGCTGCAATGGCAAACCTGCCCGTGGCATTGATAGCGGAAGCCACCTCGTTCGCCGCCTCCAAATTTAGATCGCTCACCACCACGGATGCGCCTGCATCCGCAAACATTTCAGCAATACGCCGACCAATGCCCGCCGCTGCACCCGTGACAATGGCAACCTGCCCATCAAGGCTGAATTGTTGAATCGCCGACATAGCAAAACCCTCTTCACAATGATGCACAGAGGGTAGTTGTGGCTGAATCAGCAAAGCGGTTTATTGTTGATACAGCGTGGCGATCAACCTATCGCGTGGTGCTCAACCAGACCGTTGAGGCGGCTATGAAGACGTCTTTGACAAAGGGATTGAGCAAAAAAAAGCCGAGCAATGCGCTCGGCTTCGTATGTCAGGGGTTCGCAGCTAGCGATTAACGCGCAGAAACAGCTTTAACCAGTGCGGCAATGCCGTCCCAGTCGCCGTTGTCCATCATGTCAGTTGGTACCATCCAAGTACCGCCACATGCAACAACGCTTTTTAGCGCAAGGTACTGATCAACGTTGGCAGGGCTAACACCGCCTGTTGGCATAAAGCTCACAGGGTAAACCGCGCTGAGCGCTTTCAGCATGTTCACGCCACCAGAAGGCTCGGCAGGGAAAAACTTCAACGTCTTCAGGCCCATTTCCATGGCTTGCTCAACCAAACTTGGGTTGTTCACACCCGGTACGATTGGCATGTTGCGCTGTTGGCAGTATTTCACTGTGGTTGGGTTGAAACCCGGGCTCACGATGAAATCCACACCTGCGTCGATAGCGATGTCGACCTGTTCTGTCGTCAATACCGTGCCTGCACCAATCAATAGCTCAGGGTAAGCGTCACGCATAATACGAATGGATTCCGCTGCTGCTTCTGTACGGAAGGTCACTTCAGCACATGGCAGGTTATTTTCTACCAACACTTTTGCCAGAGGCAGAGCGTGAGCGACATCGTTAATCGCAATAACAGGTACGATTTGGATTTCTTTTAGTCGCTGTTCAATCGTTTTCATTATTTACCTCTACAAAATGAAGCTAAGTGTTGCGACGATAATAAATGCGATAGTGACGAGTAATCTATCACGGCCCATGTTTTTAGTGTGGTTTTCTGATCAACATCGACTCGACGAGCAACCAGCAAAAAAGTGAACCCTTGAAGAGTGAAAATCCCCCAGCAATGGCGATGCTGGTTTTGGAAAGTCAGTGAGAGGATTGGCGAGATAGATGCTTAAACAACGACGAAAAGAAAAACAGAGATAAAAACCAAGGCAGCGCGAAGCGCAAAGCCCCACACATTTGATTCCAATAGACGTTCCACGAACAAGGATACCAATAACAGGGCGAGGGTAACGAGAGAAAACCCAACATAGTGCCACGCACTTTCATGCCGTAAGCCGTTCACTTCGGAGCCGAAGTGGTGAGCGCCAGCGTTTAGTGTGAATTCAAGCAACGTAAGCAATTCAATAGAGAGGGCAAACAATGTTATTGCTAATAGCATTGCCCTTAAAATGCGGCTTCTATGTGTATCAATAACTTCTTAACACTCCAAAATTAAAGTGATTTTAAGAATAAAATCAGACACAAAAAAAAGAAACTCCAGAAACCCAAAAAATTGCCCCACATAAAGAAACTCAGTTTTAATGAGTTCGATGTGGCTCTTTTTTTCAAAAATGGGTATTGAACGGAATAAAGAGTAAACCGTGCGATTATTTCATGCGGCAACATCCACGTTGAATTGGAATGAAGCTTCGCAACATTGCGAGAGAATTGTCGGTCAAGAAAGCCAATACGTTTTGAGTCTCCAAGTGAGAGCAAAACGATGATGATGATAGTTGGAATTGTCCAGATAATTAAATATCCGCCAAAGATTAACGTTAACATCATAACTATAGGGTTAGCTGTTGGAACTACCATAAAACCTTCGAAATATCCTATCAAATAAATTAACTAGATATGACCCTGTCAACTAATCGAATTTTTATCAATTAAATTAAATTTTATAATAAGTAACATATTGAGATGCATTTATTACAGAGAGTGCCCAATAGAAAATTTTATTTGTATAATTCAACGGGGGCTGAGTTTTTATACTTTGTTGATTAACGTGATTGATATTGTGATAATTACACACCACCACCCAATGGAGGTGAACCACATAAGGGTTTTGAATTTAAATGAAGATTTATCTGCTCTTTTAAAAATGAAGGGAAAGCTAATGCTGTATAAAAGAAAGCGATTCATTATTGTAGTGAACATTGTCTCCACCATGTTTCCTGAATTATCATAAAGAACATCTAATGATTTGGATAACTGTTTGTCAATGTAGATAATGTACTTCAAGTTCCCAAATGAAACAAAAAAAACGAAAATTAAACATGGGATTGCCCATGTGTATATGTATATACCTAGGAGTCCTATTATCGTGTTCATATGGCTCATTCTATCATTTTTATGGTTGGTGCATGGGTGATATTATATATATAAAAATTGGGGAAGACGTATTACATTTTCCGAAATTTTTCTTTTATTTAGGCTTTTCCGATTAAAGAAAGCGTAAGTGCACCGATGCAGCTCCAAATGCCTAGAGTATTGAACCACATAAACAGCTTAAACTTCTTCGAGGATGTTTTTACTCTATGGAAAATTAAAGGATAGGCTAACCAATAGCCAAAGAGTCGAGTGGCAATGTTAGAAAAAAGCATGCTTGACCAGTTTTTATGTGGCTTTTTATGATCCTTTGAAAGCTGTTCATCAATGAATACAATACGTTTAGGGTCTCCCAATGAAACAATGGCACTCATTATTGTTCCAGGGACAACCCAGATGATGGCGTAAATGGAAAATACACCTGACACTACTATTTTAAGTTCTTCAATATACATAAATGAAGTGCTCTACCCTCTGAGCTATGGAATAACCCCTAATAATTTCGCTAAACCTACGAAGAGCACTGCACCCAAAAAGCTCCACATTCCTAAGCAGTTTACCCACATGAAAAATTGAAATTTTCTTGAAGGAGTTTTAGCTCTGTGCTTAATAAAAGGATAGGAAATCCAATAGCCAAACAATCTGGTGCCAATTGAGGAAGATATTTGATATTCCCACCTCAAATATCCTTTCTCGTCATAATACTTATCCAAATTTTTGGCTAGCTGTTTATCAATATAGATAATTCGCTCTATATTTCCGAGCGCAATCATTGCACTCATAATAGTTCCTGGAACAGCCCAGATAACCAAATAAACGCCGAATACTATCCCAATAATTGTTATTGTTGCTTCGTACCATTCCATCAAAATGTCTCTACAACGTAGTCAGCTAATTCATGGCTCTTTTCATACAAAAAGTAAATTCCATCGCCAAGAGCTTTTCCAGCAGTGGAACCAGCTATACCACCCAAGGACCCGCCGACAATAAATGCACCGACAGTGGCAACGGCAATTACAGGTGCTGACGTGATCCCAACAACGCCAATCGCCAACATTACGCTTGCAGACGCAATATTTCCACCAACAATACCAGCGCCCCAGCCACCTGCAAAACCAATAACTTCGCGTGTAGCTACTTTACCGCATTCACCTGTTGCATCCACTGAGCATGCTTCATAAATGTTATTTGCTCCACTTGCAGCACTTAGAGTCAATCCCACATACCCAACGCCACGAGCTGCGGACATACCAACAGCGACATTTGCCATGCGCTTCCCGAGATTGGGAACAACTCCCTTAGAGGTGATTTCATTGGCATTATGAATGACGGATCTGGTTGATAATTTTAAGTTCTTCCTAACTTGAACATTGGTAGGTACTTTAACACTGCGTTTAGACAGTGCCGCGAAAGAACCATCCAGTTTCTTAAACAATACTGCACGTTCGGCAATAAAGGCACCATAATTTATACCGCCTACGCGGCTTGCCATTGCTACTTGAGTAACGTACACGTTATTTATTTCCGACAGAATAGAGTTAATGTTCTGTAGGTGTTTTCCAGCTCCAGAAGCCACTGCACCAACCCCCAATGAGGCATGTGCATATACATCTGATGGGAGTCCATCTTCTTTTACTGATTTCAAAGCCTCTGACGCATAGTAGTCCAAAAGCTCGAAGTGGCGGTTTACCGTTGCGAGAGCTTCATCCGTGAGTTTACCCAACTCTATACTCGCCGCTTTGGCTTCGTCGATGAGTGCGTCCAGCCGGCTCTTCTCTTCCTCGCTTTTGGGTTCAGAGGTAGGCACCACGACAATCTCGCCCTCACGAACAGGGTTGTTAAGGTGTTCGTTATATTTCTTAATGAGCGACTGAATGTCTGTGGGAGTGTCTTCAGTAAACAACGTACGCCAATAGTCATCAAGTGGTTGAGTTTTCTCTACTTGGCAATATCCCAGATCAAACGCCAATTCTTCTGACGGTAACGTTTTCACCTTCACCACTGGCAACCCACTCTCTACCAGTCTCCTGTTATTAATGGCTTTAAGCGTTGAACCCATGAGTAGGCGTTCTTTGTGGTCATAAACCACATTGGCAGGGGCATTGAAGGTTTGTGGTTTGTAAGGCTTTTCTGCGGCTTGCTGAGGCTGCATAGCAGCGAGCAGTGCTGGTACATCAATAGGAGCGCCATGTTCAGCCAACCAATCATCATTCAGGTTATCTAACTGTTCTCGTGTGACCGCCTGATCGAGGTAGACGAGGTGCTGATTTTTAACGACTTTGCTGTCGATTTTCCAATAAAGAAGGATGGCCCCTTGGTACTTGTTCGTGCCTTGTTCAGTATTCAATTTTTCATGAGTTGAGCGAGTCGCGTAAAATGCCCAGCGATCTTCCCCCAAAATTTTGTATTCCTGAACCAGCTTGTTGTTATGGAAGTGGTAATAAAACCCTTCAGTCGGGAAACCGAGACGTGAGCCAAGCTGAACAGAAGGGACGACAGGAATAAACGCTTCTCTGACCGCGCCTGTATCTTTCGGTTTCAATTTAACTGGCTCTTTATTACTGACGCCTTTCTCGGTGTTGGCCACTTTCGCAATCAGCTTTCTTGGTGCGCCGTCCGTTGCTTTTGCCGAGAAGACAGTGCCATGTTCTGAAGGCTTGGTTTCCCAACTGACAATGCTTGCCTCTTTCGGCGTTTTTCCTAGTGCAAATTGGCAGCCGACTTCGCTCGCCAATACTTCTTCAGAGCAAGCTACCTCAAACAAGTATTCGTAATTAACACCCGGCTTTTCGGGTTTGTCTTCAACGGGAGGCTGCGGTGTGTAAGCAGGTTCCGACACCGCTTGAGTGCCAGCGCTGTCGCCGGAACGGGACGAAGAGCCTTTTGCCTTGGTGCGAGACACAAACGCGGTCTGTGCTTGCGGTGAAAAGCGGGATTGCGCTGCGGTATTAAATTGCCACGTTTTTTCGCCAGAGGGGGCGGAAGACAATGAGAGTGCCGGCGTGTTTGGTGCATCGCTCAGTAAGATCAACTGGCCTTCTTGAAGTTGAGCTTTAAACGTATTCAACGCCATGCCTTGCGGCAATACACGTTCAAGTTCTCGCTCACCTAGCTCGGCAAATGCCCCTTCAATGTTCCCGAACTCATAGCTTGCGAGCTCAGACAGCTTTACAACACGGTACCCCACGCACTCATCCTTAAGTGTTTTCCTTTTGGGCTTAATTACCGAACTCGTTCGGTTTGCACAAGTGCCGTAAATCAAAAGCAAAAGGTGGATCAGTCAGGGGCAATTTCTTGCTCGAAAAGGGGAAGATGTTGTTTCCATTTTGCGTCGTATTTCTAGCTTTCGACCGCTGTAAAAACACACTTAAAACAGCCCCAACTCCGTGACAAATTCTGACTGGCGCGCGAGGGCTTTGGATTCTTTTGCCCAAGAAGGATTGGCGTTTAACCAAGCAGAAACCAGAGGCAAAACGGTGTTGCCCGACATGCCCGCGCGGATTTTTGATGAATACAGTAAGCGCAGCAAGGTGACGTCTAATGGCGTCAGCACGCTGTTTTTGGTGTTGTCATTGAAGATGGATGGGAAAACCTCATTGGAGTCGTTCGGCAGCCCCATGGCTTGCGTTAACTCTTCCACCACACACGCAAACAACTTTCCACGTTCACGCGCCAGATCAACAGGGATGACAATCAAACCGCGTCGGATTTCATTGCTCTTGGTGACTGAAAAATGCGCCATGCAGATAGCACCACGAAACGGGTAATTTTCATTCGGGTTCCACAACTCGCGAGTTTCTGCTTGCCAACGGCTTTGGCGGGTAAACACCATGCGCAGATTTGCCTTCTCTAGCTTATCGACCAATTGGACTTTGTGACCCGTCACTTTCGAAAGGTGAGCAAGGTGCATACGCACCAACATGGTGTGAAGCTCTTTGTCCCCCACGCGATGGTCAATCCACACATTCACGGGCTGATGCCACTTGCGAACGGGATGGTCTTTATCGTCATACTCGTTATTGAGGGCAATCAGCTCGAAGGCTTTTTCCACATACGCATTGTTATCCCAAGCTGCTTGAGCTGGCATCACAAGCAAAGAAAAAAGCAGCCCAAAAACAAGATGTCGCATTCCACACTCCGTTGTTCATCATCGCTCAAATCCCAAAGCGACTGTTGTTACAAGGTAGCGCAGATTGGGGCGGGAGGGGAAATGGAGGCGCTTTGCGGAGTATCAAACTCGCCGATGCAAATTCGGGTTAACTGTTATTTATCCCTTACCGGGGATAAAGGTGGATTTATCCCCGGTAAGGGATAGCGCAAAGTTACTCTTCGACAGTTAGATATTGTTTTAGCGATGCCCTGTATGTCGTAGGCCTGAGGTCGAACAACTCATCAATCGCGCCTCTACGCTTATAATAATCCGCTGTGTTTTCGGTACGGTTAAGGTTGTACAAACGGTAAAGCCAGTACTTTTCAGGTGCATCGCGAGAGACGCTCACTTCATTATCTGAAATGAAAAACTGAGTATTTCGTCTTCCTTCTGTGGTTTTCACTTCGATGTACTTCTCGGTGCCGTCTGGGGCGAAAGATAGAATGTCGTATCCAGCATTCGGGTCGATCAAAGCCATATGTTGAATTCGATCTGCCAGTTCGGGTTTGTCGCTTGATAATAAGTGCTTTCGTTCCATATCTAGGACGAGCTGCTCACCAATGTCTCCAAGCTCACGGTTCCTTTTATCACGCTCTGCCCAGTCAACTTGAACGCCTTTTCGCTTCCTTCCACTTTCTGAGTAAAGCGGGGAAAGGTTGTCATCAATCGGCACTTCCTTAATGGTAATTTCATCAGGATTTAATGCGGTAAGCGTTGGTGTATTGGAGTAGGTTTCAAATGCTATCCTTCTTTGAATCCTATTTGGGATAGGCCAGCTTTCAAACTGCCAGTTTATATTGACTGGCTCGCTCGTCGTCGCTTCCCATTTATCAAAAAGAAGATGACCGAGGTAGGTGTAGTCATCCTCCTTATTTGCTCTTAGGAACAAGTGGATAGTGTTTGTTTTATCATCGTGCGCGACTAACTGTTTGATGACAGAGGATTCGGGTGTGTGCTGGTTTTGTGACCACCAAATTAGCTTGCCATCATTTGTAATGTAATCTTCGTAAGTGTTTGACTCGCTGGGCTCTAGGGTGACAAAGAAAACAAAGTCGCCTTCTTTTGAGGCATTAGAGACGATACCCGAAAGCCCCCATGAACCCGCACCTTTTGTAAATTTTACCTCAGGCGCGAAGACTTTACATACTTCCTCACGGTTGTATTGCCCATAAAGCTCTAGAGTGACATTTTCCATGTCTCTTGCTTTAGCGATGACTTCATAACCAAGCTTTCTGAGCACTTTGAAACACGGGCTTTTTTCACCACCAGTGAAGTGCTTTGACGAAACTTCGATATTGAGCAACTCAGACATGGCAAGGCCAAAAATTGCCTTTGGTGGGTAGGATCTGCCGTGGACTATTAGGTCGTAATCCTTTGATGGAGCATAACTTTCGATGTCGCCTTGTTTTTCGTTAAAGAGACGAAAGGCACTTTCTACGTGATTGGTGTTGAGAGTTTTGGCAAGTGTGTTGAGCTTCTTGATTCTTCCGGCTTTATCAAATTCAATGCTGTTCATTCACTCGTAACTTCAGAGCTACTGATAGGAGAGTAAGATTAGATACCGAAGGTGGGGAGGTGGTTTTGTTCTAGGTCAATTTTCTAGACATGCATAACGATTGGGTTAAGCACCAGTTGACGCCACGCTATTTCAGTTTATTCTAAGTTTCATTGCTTCTCTTGTGAGTTTTAGCTGAGATTTTTTATGAAAGAAACCACTCTCAAATTTAGTGGAAGGTTATTAGAGCAATTATCTCAAAATATTCCTTCATCTTTATTTGCACTTAATGAGTTAATTAAAAATGCATATGATGCTTTCTCTCCAGATATAGAAATTAAGCTGTTGCATAGTAAGAAAATTATACTCATTAAAGATCATGGTTTAGGAATGGGAGAGGAAGAGATCGAGTCATTATTCCATATTTCTAAAAGTACCAAAAGCTACGGTAAAGAAGTTGAGCTAGATGGTTTAAAAAGAATCACTCAAGGCTCTAAAGGACTAGGGTTTCTTTCTGCACTAAAGTTTGGTAATGAAGTTAAATGGATAACATATAAAAATGGTCAAAAAAGCACGTTTTCTGTGAACAAAACTGAACTAACCTCTAAGGATGACCTAAGTGGTATAAATATTCCAGTTAATGTGGAAGAAGAGGATGGTAAAGGAACCGAGATTTTAATATTTTCAACTGAAAACGAAATAGAAGAGCTGTTTTCAGATCTTAAGAATAAAAAGGTAGTAGAGAAGTTAGCAGCATCAATAATTGATGATTCATTTGATATTTCAATTGATCTCGGTGATGGAAGTGAAGTTACTTCTTCTAGAACTCTAAGTAGTATTTATGATGAGAGTGTCTCAGAACAGTTATTTTACATAACCTATAACTCAAAAAATGGTATGATTGACTTTTATCATAAAGGAGAGTTTTTAAAATCATATCCATATGAAGCGAGCAGTGAAGATTACTCTATTTCATTAGAGCTAGTTGTTTTCTTTTTTGGTAACGGTAAGAATGCTAAGGGAATTTCAGATCTAAATAAGAGGGTTTATGATAGCCAACTTTACCCTTTGGTATATGTTAATAAAAATTTATTTAATAACTCTATTTTATTTGACCCAGAACTTCTTCGAAAGAAAAAATCTTCAGAAATATTACCTCAAATGATTGGTAGAGTTGAAATATTAAGTGAAAGTAAGGATATAGAATTCAACTCAGATCGTACTAATTTTGTCGAAAACACTCTTACTAAGAGGATGAGTATCCATTTAAGAGAACTAAATAAATTCATACAAACTAATGGCTCAGCACTTAGAAAAGAAATTACAACATCGAAAAACACACCAACAGGTAGAGCATTCCCAACAGACGGTGAAAGAGAAAAAAGCAATACAGCATTTATCCTTATCGACAGAAAGATGCCGACTTCACTATATATCCCATCAGATCAAATTGATCTCAAGGAATACGTTTATGATGTGAGAGATAGTAATGGTATAGATGTAAATCATGAAGAACTAGAAATAAGTGTTGACGGTGTTTTTAATAAAAATGGGATTCTTGCGTCAGTTGAAGATGTATCCCAAAAGGAAATAATATATAGGTATAATGATAAGAATACTGGACTCCTTTCAAAGAGCCTTGTTCTTAATTTCAATAAAAAATTATCTAATATTACAGGTGAAAAACTAGACAGGTCTATTTTTACATTGGAGTCTGCTAGTGAATATAAGATAAGTATGGAAACTGTTAGGGATATAATTAATGCTATAAATAAGGTATATTCTTTTAAGTCAAAAGAGGATTTTTTACCTATAATTGCATGCTCCATTAGATCTATATTTGAGATTTCATCCGAGAGCTTATTTAAGAAGCAGAGTAATTGGTTTGGTCGTATCGATATTAGCAAGCTTAATGCTAATACTAAGAAGGAAATGAGGGATAAATTGTTGTTGAGCGTTGTGACAGTAATTTTACTTCTAAAGAAAAATCCAAAGTTAGTAACCATTATCTCTGAAACTTCAGGTGTGAATTATTCAACTTTGAATAACTTACTAGAAGTTGGAAGGTTTAGAGACTCGGTCAAAACTTCTCATGTTGGTGCTCATCAATCTACTAGATATTTATCTAAGCCAAAAATAGAGCTTTGCTCCGATACGTGTGGTTATTTTGCCGTAATATGCGATATTCTTATAAATATAAGTGATGAGGAGTATAAAGAACTAAATGTTATTAAAGTTATTGAAAGTGATTTTCAATAATTGAGGCTTTTCTTTATCACATAATTATTATAATGGTATATTACCCTGTCCTAATTTTAGTGGATATCTATTTTATTGGATGTGATGATAAAGGTTTTAAGAGCTTAAATTTTTATTTTTTATAATCTTAAAAGCATATATGTATTATCATGAAGAGCAGAGCATCAAATATCGAAAAGTTGATGCGAGAAGTAGATGTATTATCCTCTTTCCCTCTCAGTAATAGTTTAACTGTCCATTTCCGATTTAGGCTTGAGCTGTATATAGTGAAATTTTCTCATACGGTTTTTAGGGGTACTTGGTAACAGGTGTCGTCTATCCAACATCAAATCGGTGGCTATTCACAGAATTTATTAGTACGTAGAAAAATAGGGGTGAGGTGACAATAAAGATTGAAACTAAGTCAACCTCACTAATTTAAAAAACTGGAATTATGGCAATAAATTTTGAAACTATTAGAAAGCTCATCTCTATCTATTGCGCAGAAAAGCTCAACCCAAAACCGATAACCTTATAAACATTTTGTAAAAAATAGTTAAATTGAAAAATCTTTATCAAGTGCAATACGAGCTTTGTATCCTACGAAATAGCTTCTGAGTAACTTATTGGAGAAAGTTTCACGAAGGTGGGACAAACGTTGACCATTCATTGACAGTTTGTCTCTATGTACCTTGATGTCAAAGGTCTGAGCGTTATTCAATGTGAATGAAGAGTATTGTTGAACTATTCTTTCATTTAATGGCTCCGTGGTTAAAACACATGGAGTAACCGGAGAGTAATGAGTAGGTTTTACTTGAGTACTCTTTACTATTTTGAGAGCTTCTTTAAGTTGGTTGAATTTTTCGATCCAGCCAGGTAGGAATACTAATGGGGATAATTCCTGATTATAATAAAAACGAATGAGTCCGGAAGAATTAAATACACATAGGTCTAACCAATTGACGTTTACAAAAATCGCTTTCCCAAAATTGAACGTGTAGTAAATATTATTATTACTATCTTTAGGAAGAACTATAAAGTCACAACTCTCACGTGAATTCAATTGACGCTCATGAGCTTCCTTAGGCTTCTTTTTATTACTGACGGATTCTGTTTTAAATGGAACCAATAATACCTCACTAACTGAGCGTTCGCCTAATTCATCAGGTTTAGCCCTTACCATAAGATCACAGGCTTGCTCTAAGAGAATATATTTCTGCTCACCAATATCAAATATATCACCAGAACGTATAGGTGCATGTGTGATGTTTATTGTTGTATCGAATACTTCTTGATGACGAAGTTTAGAAAAGTTATTATTAGGTAAAATTAGTCCCTTTAAGTATTCAACATATGTTTCATCTCTCAAAATAGGAGAGGTTTGTACAGAACGGTAAGCTACTATTTTTTCAAGGATAGAATTCTGTTCATTTAAATACTGACTAATGGCTTCAGACTGTTTAATTGAAAATAAACGATGTAGTAAATCAATTTCAGAAGCGCCTTCATCAAGTGAACTCATGAAAATTGATGAATCTACTTCATAAATGGAATGTTGACTCAAATCTGATTTTAAATTATTAATTGATTCAATGAGTTTCTCTGAGATACTTTCAACCATTTCGGAACTTAATTTTCTAAGAAAGATTCGTTTTACAAACTCAGATGCTTTAAATTCAATACATATCTTTTTATCATCTTCCATGATATCTTTTGATAGAACGGAGAAGTATTGAGGTTTAATATGGCTTGGTATTTCTTTTATTATTTTTAATCGCTCACATTCTTCTTCCGAACCATTTTTTGTTTCGCTGGTAAACAAAACACAATAAATATTACTCAATGCACTACTAAGCACATCAAATACTATTAATTTTCCATGATCTTTAGGAAGGCTTTCACGAGAAAAATCATAGTCAATGAGGAAAAGGTTTTCATCAGAATTCTTAAGCCAAAACTCCTTTTCTTGTTGCCATTTCTTATTGCTTAATGTGTGCACTCTTTTATTTGTATTGCTTTCAAATATATTTTTGAGCTCTTGAAACTCCTCTGGTGTAAAGTCTGGAAGATCTTTCCCAATATATCTGTAGAACTTATCAATACTATCTTCATCTTCAGGTAATTGATCTTTCCATGTGTCAAAAGGAAAGCTTGACTGTAATTCACCAATAGTTAAAAAAGGTTCAAATTCCTGAATGAAAGTTGGGTCTACTTCATAATAGTTTTTAACTTCAGCTAAAAACTCATCCTTAAAGTCACCACTGTTAGGAGCAAATCGATCGTCCACCCAAATTACATTATCTAATCTAATTGCGTCGAAAACGCTTTGTTTAAATTGTTCTATAGCCATTACACCAACGCCTCGATTAAATTAACTTCAAACTTATACCTTCTACCAAACTTATTTTTTTCTTCTAATAGCTTGATAGAGCACCCTCTTTCTTTTAGTAGGGTTTGTACAATATATAGTCCTAAGCCTTGACCATATTCTTTATCTGAAGCGAACATATCAAATAATACATCTTCTAGTGCAGGTCTAACTCCTTTTGCACTATCCCAAATAGTGATTATGCTATTGTCGACAGAAATCGATATTGAATGCTCATCTTGAGGGTAGTGAGCTTTAAATAAGGTCAACCAGTGTTCAGAGTTCCGAACTATGTTATCGACGATTTGGTATAGCTTACCTCGGTTGAACGATACTGATTTTGAATTTCTCCTATCATCCAATTTTATTTCAATCCCTTTACTTGAGAAGTAACCTTCTCGTAATTCGAAATAGTCATAAACGAAATTAGAGATACTAATTTCTTCCATAACTTGTCGCTGAGCTTTTACTAGAGGATTGAGTGAGGAAATGGCTTTTGACAGAACTTGAGTATCACCTCTAATTCCGTTAAGTTCCTTAGTTAAAGGAACATCTTTTATACCTAGATCTTCTATTCGTTTTTTGGCTGCATTTAGGTGTAATCGCGTATTCCTGATCTGCTCATTAGCTTCGTGAGCTAATGTTTGCGCAGATAAGCCGATCGCTACGTGATCGTAAAAGTTTTTAATTTGATTCTCGTAGCTTTTTATTTCATCAATAACTTTTGTCGTAGAGTGAATGTGGCTAGCTAAGTCATCAGTAAAAGCTTTGTACTGTTTTAAACTCGTATTTACTTCATACTCCAAAGATGTCACCAGATCTTTAATAGATGCTAACTTCTCCGCTAAGATAGGATCACTAAACATATCTTGCTGGTTTTCACCTATCGCCTTATCAATCTCAGCACGCTTTTCGGTGAATTTTTTCTGAATTTTTGAAGTGGACTTAGCTACCTTAGGCTGAAGTTTTACACTCTTTTTGACAATATTATCGAGTTCAACAGTCGCTTGTTTTGCTGAGTAACCTTTAGGCTTCCCAGCATCTTCTAGTCTTATTTCATCTAAGAACTTGTGTGTGCTTCTTCTACTTTCGTTCAAAAAATAGTTAACAGTGACTATAAAATGGCGACAAAGAATATAGAAAGCACGGAATTGAAGGTTATCAACAAAACTTTCACGGTCAGATTTTTCGATTAAGTGTTTATTGTCATACCAGCTTAAGTTGACATATCCAGTGACGTTGGCAGGTCTTAATGAATAGGCACCTGCTCCTGATGTCATGTCTTTCGATAACCCAAGCCAGTCTTTTCCACCAGAGCCTACTTTAAAACCATCGCGATAAACTGAGATATCGCCAGCAATCTCTTTTATTGATTCTCGCATTGCTTGGAGAGAAATTTCTTCAACATTGAGAGCTTCTTTATTTAATAGAAAATTGAATATTTTTGCCTGAAAAACACCAGGAAAGCTTTCAGTTATTAAGGCGGTACTCAGTTCATCAAACGAAATCCTGTGTTCAAAATTCAGGAAATACTTACTTTTAGAATGATTGAATTTATAGTCTTGTAAGCGAGGTTGTTTTTTTATGTAGTCTAGAAGTGTAATTCCGTTATCTGAGAGAACGTGATTGTCGAAAGGGGCTCTTCGATCATCAGTTGACTTAGGCTTATAAGGTAGAAGGTCTATCTTGCCCTTTACAATTGCCTCGGTTTCAGTAACTTCAAAATCAAATATACTGGACGCTTGCTCTAGTAGTTTATTCGAAACGACTTCTAATTCTTCGTTGACTCCATTACAGACATAAAATGTCTTAAAGTCTGAGATTTGACCATGAGGGGACACCATAGAAGCTATCTTGTTCTTTATAGAGTTCGACTCTTGGCTTTCCCAGAAATCTATATCTCTAAGCCCAATCGCTTCAATGATGGTGCCACTTGAAGGTTTTGGAGCAAGGGGCTTTTCTTCAATATTAATGGTGTCAATAGTTTTACCGTGAGAGAAGTCGTCCCAGTTAAACGAAACGGCAATACCTGGTTGGTTAGCTTGAGCATGTGTTGATATGCGACATAGAGAGCCGAGCTGCATAGAACCTAGTCGACCCAGTCCTTTATCACCGACTAAAGTTCGATCGTACTTTTTGGTGACAATTCCTTGTTCTTTTGCTGCCTTTTTTTCTGAGTAACTCACCGTAAGCCAAGAGCGATCTATCCGGTTTCTGTTCATACCATGACCATTATCTCTTACAGAGATACGGCCTTTGTAAACCTTCTTCTCGATTACTTCTTTACCATCTATAATTGTGATTTGTTCGACGGTTTCGGTATATCCTGTATCAACTTCTATATAGCAAAAACTCGCATCAGCATCGTGCGAGTTTTTAACAAGTTCGACTAGAGCTATATCTGGGCCACTGATCAACTCAGCACCTAGTTGCTGAATGACATGGGCATCGATTTTAAGCTTTAGTGGGTCTGTTTTTTTTTCTTTTTCTGACGTTGTTGCCATATTATCTCCGCATAATCAGGACTGTTTCTTTGCCCATCGTTGTTGCGACTTTGTTTCTTGAAGGCATGCGCTTAGTTGGTATGTCTCTTTCTAGCTGGTAAATAAATTTGCAACCAAAGCTTTCAAGTACCTCGCGCATAATCTTGTCTAGTGGTACTTCTATATTCGAGATTCGTCGATTGCCTAGTGTCCAAATCATATATGCATTATCACGCAATTCATCAACTGCATTTTCAAGAGCTAGAGAGAGGTCATAAACAAAGCTAATGAGCTTTTTTGTATTGTCTGGGTTCACTAGATGAATAGTTTCGATACATTGATTTAATGAAGGGGATTTATCTTTAAGTGCTTCATGCTTTTCCGCTGATTCTTTCAACGAGCCACCTAAACTAGAGCTATCAATCGTATTTTGCTGCCTCAGCAGTTGCGGTTGGGTGCTTTCATTGATGTCATTCGTATCTATCCATTGCAGTGGTAAATATGAAAACTGGCCGTATGTCACTGTAGTGGCGTTATCACCATATGGCGGTGAACTAATTAGTAGGTCGTATTTTGTTTTTGAACGCTTTCGAGCCTTAGCATCTACATTTTTGATACTAACCTTGCTTACACTTTTTGATCGGACTAAATATCCGTTATCAGCAAGCAATTGCTTTTGAGCTTTGATGTTTTCAACGCTTTTTAGAATATTGCGTTTGAAAATTTCTTCAGGTGAACCAATCTTTTCAATCTGTTCTTCAGACTTAATATGAAGCTTGTATGTTGAGCTTCTGGAGTTACATGTAGAGCGAACTGTATTACTGAGTGCTAGCCAGAAGATCTTGCGCGCCCATTTTGAAGGTTCGGCTTTAATTGCCAAATAGATAGTACTCAGTTCAATTTGAACATTAGGTAAGAACCATTTATCAATACCTGTGAAATTTACGGCAACAACATCTGCTTTACATGTTTCGATAGTAAAAAGGAGGTTAGCTACTTTTTCTTGAAGTTTTGTTATGTATAAGGGACCACTTTTAACTTCACAAGCTAGGATCGCGAGAGGGTTAATGTCATGGCCGACAAAATCGAGCCCGCGCATCATTGCTTCACCCAATGTGGTACCAGAGCCCACGAACGGGTCAAATACAGTATGAATATTTGTATCTTCACTGCTAATCGTATCAATAAGCTCGCCCTGCATTTGGGGTATCATCATCGCAGGGTATTGAATTAGAGCATGACAATGTTGACGGCTAGATCGACCTTTGAAAGACCAATAAGAATCGTCAGCTGATGAGTAAGCCTTGATTTTATTGATAATTGTTCTGTCATTTACTGTTAAAGGCATTTAGGTCAAACTCAAATTAAGTAAACTATGAAGATTCTAATGTATAGATATCATTATTTTGTAAGCTATTTTATCACTATTAACGTTTAGGTACCAGGAAGAACAGTCTGCTTAGCTTCTATGATAACTTCTATAAGTCATGCAGTGAGCGATTGAGAAACAACATATTTTGCTAATTAGGTATCCTTTTCGATGAGGGAACATCACATCAAACATATAGGACTCTGAGTAGAGAAATCAGGAGCCCTGAGTTGCGATTAGACCACACCTGATTGATGTGATGAATCTAGCGCGAAAAAGCTGGCCTGAATTGCTGTAAGCACTCCCTATGTACGAAGAACATAAAGACGCGTTAAAGGAACATTGGAGCAAGTTGAACGATGACTCCAAGATTTCTGTATAGCCGTAAAGAAAAATCAGTACGGGTTATAGAAATAAAAAAAGGCCAACCCTTTCAGGTTGGCCTTTTCCAATCGATTGGTGGAGCTGGCGGGAGTTGAACCCGCGTCCAAAATCAGTCTAACTAATGGCGCTACATGCTTAGTCTATCTTTATTCTCGTCAGTGTGCTGCGGGTAGACACGCTACAAAAAGACATACCAGAATTCTATTTCGCGGTTCAGCTCTCTAGTCAAAGCATCCCTCGCTATCTCGTTTGGGTTTGAACTTCTATGATTCCCCGTCTTACAAGCGGAAGCTAGGGTAGAAGTGCGCTAGCAGGTTATTAAGCTGCTAGTGCGTAGTTTTCGTCGTTTGCGACTATTTTTTTGCGGCTTTTTACGAGGCAAACCGCCCCTCGGCATGCTCCACGAGCCTTCTTGATCCTGTCGAATCCTGAATCAGCCCCGGAATTATGTCGCAGATACTAGCATAAAGCTCTGCGGCGTCAACGATTATCTGGCTGCAGCCTTCATGATACGCGCTTTGTCGCGCTGCCAATCGCGATCTTTTGATGCATCGCGTTTGTCATGAAGCTTTTTACCCTTCGCCAGACCAATCTTAAGTTTAGCCCACGACTGTTTCCAGTACATAGACAGTGCGATAACGGTGTAACCTTCACGGTTCACTTTGCCGATCAAGGTGTCGAGTTCACGACGCTTAAGCAGCAGTTTTCGCACGCGCGTTGGGTCGGCCACTACGTGAGTAGAAGCAACGTTAAGTGGGGTAATGGTGGCGCCAGACATGAAGGCTTCGCCATCACGGAAGAACACGTAGCTCTCACTGATGTTGACCTTGCCTGCACGGAGGGCTTTCACTTCCCAGCCTTGTAGCTCAAGCCCGACTTCTACATCGTCTTCGATGAAGTATTCGTGGCGAGCTTGGCGGTTCTGCGCAATTGTATTGCTGCCCGCTTTATTCTTTGAATTTTTCTTTACCATAATGGCCGCATTATACGTAGTGGTAGGGAAGGGCGATATAGTTTTTGTAGGATTTTTGGAATCTCGCGCGTTGTGCTCACATTCCGCGCCATTTATGGGCGTCGAACGGGGGCGATTTCTAGCAATTTGAAGACGTTTGGGGAAAATTACGGTCCAATGTTATGATGCAGGTATTGAGCGATGAGGAGATCGTATGCCGCGAATTACACGTTCTGCACTTGTGCCGTTCAGTGCTGAACAAATGTTTGAGCTTGTGAATGATGTAGAAGCTTACCCGTCGTTTGTGCCGGGCTGCGCGGGGTCGCGTGTGCTGGAAGCCAGTCATGATGCGATGACGGCCTCGGTCGATGTCGCGAAAGCCGGTATTCGCAAAACCTTCACCACGCGTAATGAGCTGGTGGTGGGCGAGGCGATCAAGATGGAGCTGGTCGATGGCCCGTTCCGTAAATTGGTTGGTGGCTGGAACTTCACGTCGTTAGATGCGGATGCTTGCAAGATCGAGTTGAACTTGGATTTTGAATTCACCAATGGTTTGGTGGAAATGGCGTTTGGTAAGGTCTTTAACGAGCTGGCAGTGAACATGGTGAAAGCCTTCACTGATCGCGCGAGAGTCGTTTATGAGTGAGAAGTTGCTTCATATTGAGGTGATGTATGCGCTGCCGAATGAGCAGCGTGTGTTTAAGGCTATTGTGACGCCGGATATGCATGTGGAAGACATTATTCGTCATTCTGGCATTTTGGATGCGTACCCTGAGATCGATCTGGCGAAGAACAAAGTGGGCGTGTTTAGCCGCTTGGTGAAGCTGGATGCGTTAGTGCACGATGGCGACCGCATTGAAATTTATCGCCCGTTGGTCGCTGACCCGAAAGAAATCCGTCGCCGCCGTGCTGAGCGCATGAAGGCAGATGGCACCTCTGACCCTGTCACGGGTGGTAAGGTCAATCCGCAGCGCAAAGCTGACTGATTTTTCCGCAATGTAAAAAGCAGAGCCAGAGCACCCCTCCCTAACCCTCCCCTTGAAAAGTGGAGGGGATCAAAAGCGAAAGGCGCTAGGTTCCTCCCACTTTTTCAAGCGGGAGGCGAGGAGGGGGTTATTACTCTCGTGCTCTGTTTTTAATCTAGTGCAAATTTGTTTCTAATTTTCCTGTCTTAACGCTTTGTCCACGCATCTTGCCAGTAAGCCGAGATGGCTGGGGCATAGGCGGCATTGGCGCACCAGCCTGTGTTTGGCCACGGTTTGCATTGGTACAATGCGTTATCTGCGCCGACAACAATGTCACCTTCTTTGTAAGCGGTACCGGCTTGATAGGCTGGGTATTCACCCGACGGTGGTGGCGTCACTTCTGGCTCTGGGTCAGGCGTTGTACAGACATCGTCCGAGGCTTTCTTCCACACGCCCCACTCGCCTGTTGTTCCCGGCGCTTCACCTTGTGTCCACCATCCCGCTTGCCACACAACGCCTTGGTGCGCAACGCGATCGCCACTTAGGTATATCGCTTCTTTGCGCCAATCTGCGGTGCAGACTTCATTCGCTTCTACGGTAACAAGGCGCTCAACGTTCGTTTGTTGTTCGTTACTGTCGATGACGGTATAGGTCAGCACATACAAACCTGCTTGTGCCGTATTTACTGCGCCTGACACCGTGATGTTCGCGGTAATATCGCCATCTTCAACGTCATGTGCGCTGACGCCTGCGAGCGGGTCAAAGCGATCATTGATTTTCAGCGTGATGTTCTCGACGCCGTGTAGGGTTGGGGCTTCACCAAGCTCAGTCGTGATTGTGCTGGCGGTTGGCGCGTCGGTTGGCGCGGTAATTTCCAGGCTGTCGAGCAAGGTGTTACTGCAGTAAAGCTCGGCGCGATAGGGTTGGCTCTCGGTCGCTACGTTGATGTGGAATCGGTTCATGAACCCGTCGGTGATGCGTCGGTTGTGCAGGTTGAAGGTGAGCGTGCCTTCTTTGTGCGTCAATACGTCAATCTTGCAGGACGATGGCGTGAAGTTATCGTCATACACTGCGCCATATGCACCATTCAGTGCGGGGTAGAAATAACTTGGCAAGGTGTTTTGTGGATCGTAATAGCCAACCAGTGTGGTCACGGCAACGCCTTGCTGTTGTGGAACACGATCAACGGTACGATCAAGGATGTCGCTGTCAACGATGTTCCATTGGCCTGCGTCGAAGCGGAACGCATGCTTCTTACCATTAATCAGCAACAGTGAGGTGTCGCCATAGTGGATATGGGAGTTGTAGCCCGCGGATGAGCGGAACACCACCACTTTGCCTTCAAAGCTGTTGTCTTCGGTCAGGTAAAAATCTCGCGCCCAGTGGCCGTTGCCTGTGTGGATGCGAACCGCATCTGCGGCTTCGAACAGAGCATGGAACTGACGGTTCTCAGGACCAAACTCGGCCAACTCGTTGTTGCCACTGACCGTGGTGATGGAGAATGCGACATCATCAACCAGTGTGTTGTGCCATGGCATCATGCGTTGGCTGTCGTTGTCCCATTTGCTAAAGCCGGTGGATGACGATGGGTCGAAATTGGCTTTACCTTCCAGAAAGTGCTGGAACACGTTCAGCTCATAAGGCGTGTGCAGCGTGTATTCATTGCCTCCTGGGTGCAGTGGCCAGCCGCCTGCCATGGTGCCCCAACCAAAGCTGTGACCTTCGAACGGCTCTGCGCATTGGCCTTCATAGCATGATGCGCCATTGGTTCTCGCTTTGCTCAGGTTCGGAAGGAAGGTGTTTTCAAACAGATCCCAGCCCCACGTTGAGTTGATTTGGTTTGAGCTGTTGTGCACAGAGCCTTTGAATCCGCCCAGATAGTGGGCTTCTGCATGGGTGCCAGCCCCAAACTCGTGACCCACTTCATGGCTAAATTCATTGCCCGTGGAGCTCACCACAGAAGCGACGCCCGCATACGAGCCGAGCAAGCCGTGATTGATGATGCCGTTACTGTAATTGCCCCGTGAATTGTTCACGGTGACTTGGGCGGCATGGTAGGGCGCGCTGATGTTCCATCGGGCACTGTCCATCACGCCAGCGCTGTTTACACCGTAGTTGGCGCTGTTGATGCCCGCAGAGATAAGCTCGCGGGCGATGCGGTAGTGGGAATCACTGCCGTAGGCATCGGCTTTGCTTGGGTCGACATCAACCAGTAGACGACCATCTGGCAGCATGATTTCTTCGAGGTGGATGGGCGCATAAGGGTTCACAATCAGTTTGCTGATTTGCAGAGATTGGAAGTAATCACGGTGGAGGTTTTTGTCTGCCATGAAGCGGAATTCACCGCGCGGTGGTGTTAATAGGCCGACATCGACGGCGTTTAGAATCAAGGTGGTGTTTGCGCCTACCTGAATGCCTTCAACCGTGCCTTCGCTGTCACCCGCGGTGAGCGTTAAGCTAAAACCTGGCTGAATGACCTCGGCTGGCAAAACGGTGGTGTAGGCGGTTTCGCTGTAGGCGAGGTTGCCATAATCAACATCGGATTGTGCATACCACAGCCCATCCACATTGTTGTAGGTGATGCTGTTGCCGCGGCTTAAGGTGTCAACGCCATGGGAGTAGCGAAGCGTTGAGTTGTAGCCTGCCTGCGAAAAGAAGGTGACGATCTTACCGTTGAATGCGCTGCCTTCTGGCAGAATGAATTCGTAAGCAAAGTTACCGTCGCTGGTGGCCACGAGCAGTGTGTCGTGCTCGGTGAGCAGGGCTTTAAAATTCGTTTGTCCTTGTTGGCCCGCAATGCTGCCGATGGTGTTGTTGGTGCGTAGCGTGTGCGCGTAGGTATCAGGCACGACAACCGTCACGTCTGTTTCAATTTGGCCTGTCGGCTTTGGTTGCTCTGCGGGTGCCTTCAAGGTGGCGTGGTGAACAGGTTTACCTTGGCTGTCTTTCACCACCACTGACAGTTCATTGCCTTCAATGGCATGTGCGTCGTGCGGCTCAACGATCACCAATGCTTTGCGCAATGCCACTAAATGAGGCTGGCGATCACCATCGATTTTATGAGTGGTCGGCATGATGACACTTTGCGCCATGCTGACGCTGGCTTGCAGTGTGCCTTGCGTGTCTGACGGGAGCTGTTTTTGATTGAAGTAGACGCTCTTGTCCGTCGCGTTTAAAGGGGAGGCGTCAAACGTCTGTGTGATGGCGTCAGTGGCAATAAATGCATGGCTGGTGGTGCTAAGTAACAGTGTTGAGAGAAAGCTGGCTATGTACGTCTTATTCATATGCGCTTTGTTTTTTATAGTGAGTGTTGGGAGCGGAAATATAGGGAGTTATGAATAAGTGGGTTACTGAAAAATAAGGAACTTTGAAGCAGTCCCTCAAAAGCGAAGAAGGAAAAGGAAGCATCATCAAACTCTCTATTGAGTATGTGCATTTTTACAGCAATTTTTACCAAACTTTTACACCCTTACTGCTTCTCTTTTGTTCATAACTCCTTGATGATGTGCTCAATTATTTAGCGAGGATTGCGTAATGTCTGTATTGGTCGAAGTGTGTATCGATAGCCTTGAATCTCTTCCTATTGCTGAAAAAGCCGGTGCGGGACGCATCGAATTGTGCAGCTCATTGGCCACGGGGGGGTTAACAGCCAGCGCGGGGTACATGAAAGCGGCTGCCCGCGTGGCCAATATTCCGGTGTACGGGATCATTCGTCCGCGTGAAGGGGACTTTCTCTACAGCAGTGACGATGTGGAAATCATGCTGGAAGACATTCATACCGCCCACAAAATGGGGCTGAATGGGGTGGTGATTGGTGCTTTGAATGCGCAAGGGCACATTGATGCTGATGCGGTCAGTGCCATGATCAAGCAAGCGAATGGCTTAGGCATTACTTTCCACCGCGCCATTGACCATTGCGCGTCGCCATTTGATGCGTTGGAGTTTTTGATGTCTCACCACGTCGAGCGCGTGCTGACGTCTGGCTTGGCGAAGCGTGCTGATGAAGGCATGGACACGCTAAAAGAGATGGTGGCGTTCTGCCAAGGCCGACTCGGGATTATGCCGGGCGCGGGCGTCTCTCCAGAAAACGCGAAGCAGATTGTCGATTTTACGGGGGCACATGAAATCCATTTGTCGGGTAAAACAACGCGTTCTTCGCACATGGTATATCGCAATGAGAAAGCCACCATGGGCAATGGCGACAGTGATTTCGATATTACGGTGACCAACCCTGACACCATTGCTCGTGCCATTGCTGCGGTTCGCGGTTAACGTTTTTTGAGAAAGCCTCTGCGGCGCGAGGTGTGTCGACAGGGGAGAGAGAAATTACCAAACGCCAGATACAAAAAGGGCCCGGTGGTCCGGGCCTCATTATATTTGTATCAGCTGACTTTGGCTTTACGCTACACGTGCTTAGCGCACGTTATAGTGTTGGGGGAACAACCGCTGTTGAGGAGCGGTCTGAAAGCCGATTATAGGTCGTCAGAGTGCTCAGACAGGAACGCTGCAACACCTTTAGGTGACGCGTCCATACCTGCTTTACCTTCTTCCCACTGTGCTGGGCAAACTTCACCGTTTTTCTGGTGGAAGTTCAGTGCATCAACCATGCGTAGCATTTCGTCGATGTTACGACCTAGTGGAAGGTCGTTAACCACTTGGTGGCGAACCAGACCGTCTTCGTCGATCAGGAATGAACCACGGAACGCAACGCCTGCTTCTGGGTGCTCAACGTCGTATGCTTTACAGATTTCGTGCTTAACGTCAGCAACCAATGGGTAAGCAACTTGACCGATACCGCCGTCTTCAACAGCAGTGTTACGCCATGCGTTGTGAGAGAACTGAGAATCGATTGAAACACCGATTACTTCAACGCCTTTCGCTAGGAAATCAGCGTGACGCTTGTCAAAAGCGATTAGCTCAGAAGGACATACGAAGGTGAAATCCAGCGGGTAGAAAAACACAACCGCTTTCTTACCTTTAGTGAACTCTTTGAAGTTAAAGTTATCTACGATTTCACCATTGCCCAGTACTGCTGCTGCAGTAAAGTCTGGGGCTTGACGGCCAACTAGTACCATTTCTCAGCTCCTAAATATTTTTAGCTTTAAGGTGTGAAAACCTTAATTCCTTATTGAACGAGACAAACTATAAAGGAACTGGTAGATTGAAAAAAGTGGATTTAACAGATTAAACCAATCGGAAAAATCGATGACAAAATTCCCTTCTCTCAAACAGCTCCATTATTTGGTCACGCTGTATGAAACCCGCCACTTCGGTGAAGCGGCTAAACAGTGTTTCGTCAGTCAGTCTACACTAAGTTCCGGCATTCAAAATCTCGAAGATTTGATTGGATCTCAACTTATTGAGCGCGATAACAAAACCTTGGTGTTTTCTGCAATCGGTGAGGATGTTGTGTCACGAAGTCGAGAGATTTTAGCGCGCAGCCAAGACTTGATGGAGCTGACGCAAGTGAGCGAAATGCCCATGCAAGGTAAGTTACGCGTCGGCTGTATTCCCACCATTGCGCCATTTTTGTTGTGCGATCTTGTCCAAGCCGTGAATCAA
This sequence comes from Enterovibrio baiacu, assembly GCF_004120195.1. Taxonomy (GTDB): domain Bacteria; phylum Pseudomonadota; class Gammaproteobacteria; order Enterobacterales; family Vibrionaceae; genus Enterovibrio; species Enterovibrio baiacui. The sequence continues at coordinate 66,248 of NZ_SCHN01000024.1, forward strand.
AATTTCCCAGACCTTGACCTCCTGTTACGGGAAGACACCACGGTGAACCTTCTGAGCGCGCTGAAAAGCGGCGAGATGGATGTGCTGATTCTGGCGCTGCCCGTTGAAATCGGCGGCATGGCAAGCCGTGTTGTTGGGCGAGATGTGTTCAAAATGGTACTTAGCCGCACCCAAGCTGCTTCTGTACCTGTGCCCGTTCGTTATGCAGACCTGCCTGATGAGTCGGTGTTTTTGCTCGAACGCGAGCATTGTTTAACTGATCACGCAGTTTCAGCCTGTAAGTTAACCTCAACCGCCAAGATTAACCCTTTCACTGCCACCAGTTTGCATACGCTTGTGCAAATGGTTGCCAATGGGCTGGGGACCACCTTTATTCCACAAATGGCGATAAATCATGGTCTTGTCGATAATTTAGACTTGGTTTTGGTTGAGCCTCCGGGCACGGAAGCGTATCGCGAAATTGGTTTAGTATGGCGTCCAACGTCCAGTCGTCAGCCAACATTTGATGCGTTAGCTGATCTGGTAGAAACATTGTTGTAAGTGTTTTTCGGTCATTTTTTGTCCATTTCTGATTCCTTAATGACAGAATGCTTACTTAAATAACGAGGAATTCTTCATTTGTTCCTATGTGCGTTCGTGCATAAAACGATGAAATTTCCTCGATTATTTCAAGAATCTTTAGCTCCCATTGCTTTCCAACTAAAGTTTGGTGTTTTTCTCTAGTGTTTACTTACCAGGCAACACTTTCCTCTTTTTACGCGCCAGTAAGCCTCATGCAGTTTTGAAATTAAATTCTGTAGTCCTCCCCACATTTTTTTTGACGATAATTAATGCCTTATCGATAGGTTTTGTTAGAAACATATTTTTAACTTATCTGTTAAATAATTGTTATAAAAGAAATTTTGGCGAAATTTGAATCCTGCTGCTACGTTTAATTGTGGGTGTCTCACAATTAACGCTCTCACAATGATATGAAATATTATTACGTAATGAGTTACAAAAATTAGACGAAAGGAGGATTTCATCACGAACGGTGGAAGAATCTGAGATTTGTTTTAATTTGGTGTTTTGAGTTAAAACTCTATTTTTTATAATTTATTGAATTATATACATTTGACTGGTTTTGTGGGTTGCTTTGATTGATGGTCAGGTGTTGACCTTCAACCGTAAATGCGACAGCTTAATAACAAAGCGAGCCAAATCAGGACATGCAATTCGATAGCGGTAATGGTCGGTTTGTTGTGATTTAGTTACAAAAGGATTTTGGGGGACTATTTATGACAGTACAAACACAACAGGAACTGACGTTTGTTCCACCGCTAACAGAAAAAGAAGCGGATGTACTGACAAAAGATGCAATGGCTTTTTTACACGCACTCGCCACACGCTTTGCAGATCGTATCCCTTCACTGCTAGCAGCACGTGAAGCGCGACAAGCGGCGTTTGATGAGGGCGCACTGCCTAATTTCTTACCCGAGACGGCAGACATTCGCAGTGGTGATTGGTCTATTCGTGGTATTCCTGCCGATCTTCAAGATCGCCGCTTAGAAATTACAGGTCCACCAGAGCGCAAAATGGTGATCAATGCACTGAACGCCAATGTGAAGGTGTTCATGGCCGATTTTGAAGATTCTTTCTCACCCGCGTGGGGGCCGGTGCTTGATGGGCAACGTAACCTGACGGATGCCATCAACCGTACGATTTCTTATGAAAATCCAGCAAACGGTAAGCAATATCAACTGAACGATGACCCTGCCACCCTGATTTGTCGTGTGCGTGGTCTGCACCTAAAAGAGAAGCATGTGTTGTTAAATGGCACGGCGATTCCTGGTGCGCTGTTCGATTTTGCGCTGTATTTCTACCGCAACCACAAAGCGCTGCTTGAGAACGGCTCGGGCCCTTACTTCTACCTGCCGAAGCTACAAGCACATCAAGAAGCTGCATGGTGGAACGACGTGTTTTGTTTCACGGAAGATCACTTTGAGCTGCCGCGTGGCACCATTAAAGCCACCATCTTGATTGAGACGCTACCGGCTGTTTTCGAGATGGAGGAAATCCTCTACGCCTTGAAAGACCACATTGTTGCACTGAACTGTGGCCGCTGGGATTACATCTTTAGCTACATCAAAACATTCAGAAATCACCCAGACCGCGTGTTGCCCGATCGTCAAGTCGTGACCATGGAGAAGCCTTTCCTCAACGCGTACTCACGTTTGTTGGTGAAAACATGTCACCGCCGCGGCGCGATGGCGATGGGAGGAATGGCGGCATTCATTCCGTCGAAAGACCCTGAAAAGAACGCATGGGTGCTCGACAAAATTCAAACCGACAAGTCATTAGAAGCCAATAACGGCCATGACGGTACGTGGGTTGCACACCCCGGCCTGGCCGATACGGCGAAAGCCGTGTTTGATGCCGCGCTCGGTGAGCGCAAAAACCAACTGGATGTGCTGCGTGAACAAGACGCCCCAATCACGGCTGACGAGCTACTGGCGCCGTGTGAAGGCGATCGCACCGAAGAAGGCATGCGACACAACATTCGCGTGGCGGTGCAATACATCGAAGCGTGGATTTCAGGCAACGGATGTGTGCCTATCTACGGACTGATGGAAGACGCTGCAACCGCAGAAATTTCTCGCGCATCGATTTGGCAGTGGATACGCCACGAAAAATCGCTGAGCAACGGCAAAACAGTCACGGCGGCGTTCTTCCGTCAATGTTTGGCCGAAGAGATGGACGTTCTACAAGAAGAATTAGGATCGGATGTATTCAATAAAGGGAAGTACCAGCAGGCGGCCAGCATGATGGAGCAGCTGACCACCAGTGATGCGCTGGCAGACTTCTTAACTTTATCTGGATACGAATTGTTGGATTAAGAAGCCCAAGAACTTCTTAACCGAGATGAGATTTAAACCCAAGACGCGTTAACCCAAGTTTAGGAACACATTGATAGAGGGAATCACAATGACGATGACAAGACAGCAGCAAATCGATGCAATCAAAGCAGACTGGGCAGAAAACCCACGCTGGAAAAATGTAAAACGAACGTATACGGCAGAGGAAGTTGTTGCGCTGCGTGGTTCCTTCGTCCCTGAGCAGACCATTGCTCAGCGTGGTGCGGACAAGTTGTGGGATCTGGTAAACGGTTCGGCGAAAAAAGGCTACGTGAACTGTTTGGGCGCACTGACTGGTGGCCAAGCGGTACAACAAGCAAAAGCCGGTATTGAAGCGATTTACCTATCAGGTTGGCAGGTAGCCGCGGACAACAACACCGCATCAAGCATGTACCCTGACCAATCGCTTTACCCTGTGGATTCTGTTCCTGCCGTGGTTAAGCGTATTAACAATTCTTTCCGCCGCGCTGACCAAATTCAATGGTCAAAAGGTGGCACGCCAGAAGAAGGCACGGATTACTTCCTACCGATCGTTGCCGATGCAGAAGCCGGTTTTGGCGGTGTTCTGAATGCTTACGAGCTGATGCGCTCGATGATTGAAGCCGGTGCGGCAGGTGTTCACTTTGAAGACCAGTTAGCATCTGTGAAAAAATGTGGTCACATGGGTGGTAAGGTGCTGGTTCCTACCCAAGAAGCCGTTCAAAAACTGGTTGCAGCACGTCTTGCTGCCGACGTTGCAGGCACCACCACCCTTGTGATTGCGCGTACCGATGCGAATGCCGCTGACCTGTTGACCTCTGATTGCGATGAGTACGATAAAGACTTCATCGTGGGTGAGCGTACGTCAGAAGGTTTCTACAAAGTACGTGCGGGTATCGAACAAGCCATTTCTCGTGGCCTTGCGTATGCACCGTATGCTGACTTGATTTGGTGTGAAACGGCGAAACCTGACTTGGAAGAAGCGCGTCAGTTCGCCGAAGCGATTCATGCGAAATATCCGGATCAACTGCTGGCCTACAACTGTTCGCCTTCGTTCAACTGGGAGAAAAACCTGGACGCAGACACCATTGCACGCTTCCAGCAAGAGCTGTCAGACATGGGCTACAAGTACCAGTTCATCACTCTCGCGGGTATTCATAACATGTGGTACAACATGTTCGAACTTGCCCACGCTTACGCACAGGGTGAAGGCATGCGCCACTACGTTGAGAAAGTTCAGCGTCCTGAGTTTGCTGCAGCTGAGCGTGGTTACACCTTCGTTGCGCACCAGCAAGAAGTGGGTACTGGTTACTTCGATACCATGACCAACACAATTCAAGGTGGTAACTCGTCAGTGACTGCACTGACAGGTTCGACCGAAGAAGACCAATTCTAATAATAAAAAAAGCAACACTGTTCCTAGCATCCACTGTTCAAGCGGCCTCCTTCGGGGCCGTTTTTTTTGTTGCAGGGGAATAGAGACGAGAGAGCGAGAAACGAGATTTGAGGAAGAGCAGATAAGAGCGGGAAAAGCAGGAAAAGCAGGAAGAGCAGGAAGAGCAGGAAGAGCAGGAAGAGCAGGAAGAGCAGGAAGAGCAGGAAGAGCAGGAAGAGCAGGAAGAGCAGATCCTAGAAGCTAGTAAAAGCGAGAGCTAGAGCCAGAGCTAGAGCGACTCCTTCGCTTGAAAACTTGCCGAGATAAGGGCGAGAGCCGATATTTCCTCGCACTTAGGCTCTTGATTTTTCTCCTCCAACTTTTCAAGGGGGAGGTTGGGAGGGGGTTGTTGGCTCGGAGAGCTAATGGTTTATCGACTTGAATTAATTTTGGGCAATTGTTTGAAATTAATAAGAAAGTGATTGATTAATACCGATTGTGATCTCATCCTTTTCTCGCAGTCTCGCAGTCTCGCAGTCTCGCAGTCTCGCAGTCTCGCAGTCTCGCAGTCTCGCAGTCTCGCAGTCTCGCAGTCTCGCAGTCTCGCAGTCTCGCAGTCTCGCAGTCTCGCAGTCTCGCAGTCTCGCAGTCTCGCAGTCTCGCAGTCTCAAACCTTCTTTTTCGCTGCGTCCAGTACTTGCTCGTAAATAGCAGGGAACGCGTCGATAAATGCGTCGTAATGCTGCAATAACACTGGAGCGGTATCTGCAAGTGGGGCCATTCTTGGGCTTCGTGTCGACATACGGCTTAACACATGTTGAAGCGTTTCGGCGTGTGCGTAAGAGGGGATCCACTGCTCTCGCCACATGCGTGAAGACAGCGTCAGAAAGCGTTCGGGGGGGGGAAAGGCTCATTCTTCACTGCGCGTTGGCATTCGGATTCGGCATGTTCGACAAATTGGGCAAAGGAAACGTCCGAGAAACGATCCCAATGTTGAATTAATGCGTGGTCCCAAAACACGTCGAGCGCGATCGCGCTGTATCGATATAGTGCGGATGGAAAGCGTTGGCGACAGGTCTTAATCTCCGGTAAGGCATCAATCGTGCTATCGACGAAACGATGCAAATAGATGCCTTCCACTGTCTGGAGAGAGAACTGATTATCTGGCCTGCCTTTTACAAAGTCCGCCAGCAAGTTTCCCATCAATTGGCTGTCGCATTGTGTTGCTACGTGTAAATGCGCAAGGTAATTCAATCCGCCTCCTTACCATCACTTTTGTTAAGGCAAGGGAGCATCTGACCAGATTGCGCGCGGGATTCATAGACCTAAATCTAGGCCACGATCTCTTCTTCCTCTTCCATTGGCGCTGTTTCTTCTTGAATTTCAAGAAGGTTGATGGCGATGGCAACGAAATCGGTGTCTGTAATGATACCGACCAATCTGTTGTCATCAACAACCGGTAAACAGCCGAATTTATGCCGCTGCATATAAAGTGCGGCTTCTTTTAAGCCACCGTACGAAGAGACGGTGCTGATATCCTTGCGCGTAAAACACTCCAGCGGGGCATGCATCGGATCGAGCTCGCCAATGGCTTTTTCTAAGCTAGAACTTTGCGCCGATAGCACATCGCGTTGTGTGACCAAACCACGCAGTGTGTTGTCTGCTGAAACTATCGGTATATGTCGAATACGCTTGGATTCCATCAAGCGTTTTGCGTCATATATCGTATGCTTAGAAGTGAGAGTAATGGGTTCGGGTGTCATCATCTCGTTAACCGTCAACATATGACCTCCTTAAAGACATAATAAAATGAGGGTTACCTGTTGAATGTAGCGAAAACTCGACAAGGTAAAGGTGACGGTATTCAAAGATCCGTTGGGCAGTTGTCTCGATACTCACATTCTCATCAAGCAGTAGCGAATGCGCTGAAAACACAGCTTTCAGGGGAAAGGAAACTGGTTTGAGGGATACATATTATGTGGGGAAAATACCTGATTGTTGCGGCAATGAGTTTGTCGTCATTTTCGTTTGCCGCTGAGAAAGAAGCCCGCGTCGTCGGGGGCAGTGATGCCACGATTTCACAAGCACCTTGGCAAGCTTTTGTCAGGATCGGTAACAATTTTTGCGGTGGCGTTGTCATCTCGGATTTTTGGATCCTGACTGCAGCACACTGCTTAGATACCGCGGGATCTGATGACCCTTTCTCGTTGGCGTCTGCATCGTCGGTAACGGTTTACACAGGAACGGCTGAAACCTTCAATGCAAATTTCTCTGACTTCCTGTCAGAAGTCGATGCGGTGTATGTGCATGGTGGTTACAGCAAAGATTCGCTAGAGAACGATATCGCGCTGGTGAAATTGTCTTCGAGTGTGCATGCGAATGCTTCAAGCGTTGTGTTGGCTGATACCAGCGTTCAAGCCAATGTAGATACTACTGGTAATCAAGGACTGGGCGATCTCAGGTTGTCGGGCTGGGGTTTCACAGATGCTGGCCGAACCACGTCCACTAACACGCTACAAATCGCCTCATTATCAACAGTATTAGATTCGACATGCGCCAGTGCATGGGGGGCGACAGTGTCTGGCGTCTCTAACTACGAAAACAAATTCTTCTGCGCGCAAGAAAGCAATGTGGGGGCCTGTAACGGTGACTCCGGCGGCCCGCTGATTTGGATGGACCAAAACCGCTCATCCGATGCCGATAACGGCGCAACGCTGGTGGGCATCGTGAGTTTTGGTGTGAACGCCCAATGTGCGTCTAGCACTTTCCCCGATGTCTACACGCAAGTGTCCAATTACACCGATTGGATTGGTGCTTGCCAAGCGGGCAACTGCGTTAACTCCTCGTCGAACACGGTGTCAGGGGGAGGTGGGGGAGGGACTATTCACTATTACCTCTCCGTCTTTTTGCTTTTAATTTTGATGTTAAGGCGTGAAATCACAAGATCCTCTCCTGTCTTAAAAAGAGGAATATGAGTGCCTATTAAGACAGGGACTGTTTTCATACTCTACAGCTACTGATAGCGGAGCGCGTATTGCGATATTGTTACCCTGAAAACAACTCAGTGGTAAGGGTTCAATATGAGAATAAAGCAATGGATGGCTGTAGTATCTCTCGCGGCAGCGATTTCGCCAATGACGGCGATGGCTGTAACCGAAAGTGCTGAAAAATCACCGCGTATTGTTGGAGGTCAGGTCGCCTCAATTGATGATGCTCCTTGGCAAGTTTATATTTCTCTAAATAATGCTTTCTTTGGAGGGGCGTGTGGTGGAACCATTATTTCAGACAAGTATGTAGTTACAGCAGCCCATTGTGTTGATGTGTTTAGTGCTTCCGATGTCGTGGTGTATGCGGGCAGCTCGAATTGGCAACAAGGTTTTCAAATATTGGTAGAGCAAATTATTCAGCATGAAGATTATGACAGTAATACCTTTGAAGCTGATATAGCTATGTTGAAGTTATCGTCCCCTTTGCCAAATACCTCCAAGCCACTTCCTTTGCTTAGCCCTGATATTCAAATTGATTTAGATGCTGAATTCGAAACCGCAGAGATAAACAATCTTTTTCTTTCTGGTTGGGGAGCGACTGATACTTCTGGCACTGAGTTTTCTTCTAGTTTAAAAGGTGTCCTTATGACGGGGATTTCTGATGAACAATGTAGTTGGACGAAAGATCGATCTGGCAATATCATTCAACAGGTTGCTGACGCGATAGTTTGCACCAACCACACAGCTGCTGTTGGTGTCTGTGATGGAGACTCCGGTGGCCCACTTGTTTGGCAAGACCCTCAACATGCTTCGGATTCTGATTTAGGTTTTCGACTTGTTGGGATAACTAGTTTTGGATATGTAAATTGCGCAAATGTGAATTATGAGGATGGCTTTACCCAATTAACGCAATATTACGACTGGATTAATGACAACATTGATGGTGGCTATAATTCACCAACTGTAAGTTTTAGCTCAAATCCTTTTGCGTCCAATTCTGGATTCGCGCCGTCGAGCTCAATTGCATCGTCAGGTGGCGGTGGTGGTGGCGCTATTTCTCTATACGCATTGCTGCTTTTGAGCTTTACACTAGGGCTTAGTATCTACTCAAGGCGTCGATTCCTTTCCTAATACCTTACTATCTGTCTTGGCTGGCCACCCTAGGTCAGCCAATTCTCGAAACGAGATATCACTCGGCAAAATACCTCCAAACACAATAGTCCCGTAACTAATTCGATACATTGCCTCCTGATTAACCAAATTACGTTGGGGGAGATATTGATGAGAATATCGCAATGGATTGCCGTAGTTTCTGCAGCTGTCATGGGGATTGTTTCTACTGCTTCAGCAGCGCAAGCATCCGAACAACATGGTGAGCGAGCGCCTCGAATTGTTGGTGGGGGCTACCTAACGATTGAGCAAGCACCTTGGCAAGTGCTGGTTTATGCATCTAACGGCATTTTATCAGGGTACTGTGGCGGTGCGATCATTGCTGATAATTATGTTCTAACGGCTGCCCATTGTCTGACAAAGTTTAGTGCTCAGGAGCTGACGGTTTTCGCGGGCAATGAGGTCTGGCTGGATGGTGAGCCCATCGAAGTATCAACGATGTATATTCATGAAGACTACGACGAAAATACATTTTTTGCAGATGTAGCCCTGCTCAAACTAAGTAGTTCCCTTCCCTCAAATGCTAAATCAATCTCGTTGATCTCTGCATCAGAGCAGAGCGAGTTAGAGACAGAAGTGGGGATTTCGACACCAAACAATTTTTTTGTTTCTGGCTGGGGAGCAACGAGCAGTGATGGCGTCAGTGAAACCATCCTATTGAAAGGCGTGTCGATGACGGGCGTTTCAGATTCGAGCTGCGGTTGGAATTATGATTCAAATTACCAATTCAATCAGACGCTTGCTGATTCAACAATTTGTGCGAACAGTGCGCAAGCAGAGGGTGTTTGCTCTGGAGATTCAGGCGGCCCTCTCGTGTGGCAAAACCCTAGCCGTGTCGCGGACAGCGACGAAGGCAAACGTCTGGCGGGGATTGTGAGCTTTGGCTACAAGTATCAATGTGGAAGTCAGTTTTATGAAGACGGCTTTACACAAGTTTCAACTTACCTGAGCTGGATTGACGCCAAGATGGCGGAGGGCAACAGCGTTGCATTGGGCGGCGGCGGTGGTGGCGGTGCTGCTGGCTGGTTATCATTTATCGCGCTAGGGTTCTTCATGATGCGTCGACGCTTACACCTTTCATAATTTCTGACAAATTGTCTCTGCTTAAATGCAGTGAGCGAGCCCCATCCTGCTTGATATTGCAGCGCTTCCGCCTATACTAGCGGGCTGCTACAGAATGGGGCTTTTTCAATGCAAGTATCCGATTTTCATTTTGACCTTCCAGATTCTCTGATTGCGCGTTATCCGCAGCCAGATCGTACGTCCAGTCGCCTACTGCAACTTGACGGTAACTCCGGTGAGCTTAGCCATAAGCAGTTCACGGATGTGCTTGATCTTGTTGAGCCAGGAGACTTGATGGTGTTTAACAACACCCGAGTGATCCCTGCGCGCGTTTATGGTCGCAAAGCGTCTGGCGGCAAGATTGAAATGCTGGTGGAGCGCATGCTGGATGAAAAGACGATCCTTGCACATGTCCGTGCATCTAAGCCGCCAAAACCGGGTACGCAATTGTTCCTCGGTGAGAATGACGAATTCGAAGCCGAAATGGTTGCGCGTCACGATGCTTTGTTTGAGATCCGATTCAGCGGCGAGCAAGCTGTTTTAGATATTCTGAACCAAGTCGGTCACATGCCACTGCCGCCTTACATCGATCGTCCAGATGAAGATTCAGATAAAGAGCGTTATCAAACGGTTTACAATGAAAAGCCGGGCGCTGTTGCTGCGCCAACTGCGGGTTTGCATTTTGATGAGAAGATGCTGGCTGCGTTAAAAGCCAAAGGCGTGGAAATGGCGTTTGTGACCCTGCACGTAGGCGCGGGTACGTTCCAGCCTGTTCGTGTAGACAGCATTGATGATCATATAATGCATGCGGAATATGCAGAAGTGTCGCAGGAAGTGGTTGATGCAGTGAATGCCGCAAAAGCGCGCGGAAACCGCGTTATCGCCGTAGGTACCACGTCAGTGCGTTCACTGGAAAGTGCAGCACAAAGTGCAAAAGAACAGGGCACTGAATTAAAACCCTTCTTCCAAGACACCAAGATTTTCATCTACCCAGGGTATGAATGGAATCTGGTTGATGCGTTGGTGACCAATTTCCACCTTCCTGAATCAACCTTGATCATGCTGGTGTCGTCATTTGCTGGTTATGACCATGTAATGAATGCTTACCAGCAAGCGGTTGAAAACGAATACCGTTTCTTTAGTTACGGCGATGCGATGTTTGTAACACGTCAGACTGCGTTATAATCAGTCGCTGCATCCCTATTTTTACTGGCTGTCAGTTTTCAAAACTGACAGCCAGTTTTGTCTCAGTGCGATGAGGATGTTCCTTATCGGCACCATAGCGCCAGACTGTTTCTCTGGCATTTCGGAGGTATTGTGAAATACGAACTGCTTAAAAAAGAAGGCCGTGCGCGTCGTGGTCGTCTGACTTTCGAACGAGGTACTGTTGAGACCCCTGCATTCATGCCAGTGGGTACTTACGGCACGGTTAAAGGTATGACGCCAGAAGAAGTGGCGGAAACCGGTGCGGAAATTTTGCTGGGTAACACGTTCCACCTTTGGCTGCGTCCGGGCCAAGAAGTGATGCGCGCACACGGCGATTTGCACGATTTTATGCATTGGCAAGGTCCTATCCTGACAGACTCAGGCGGTTTCCAAGTATTTAGCTTGGGTAAAATGCGCAAAATAACCGAAGAAGGCGTGCATTTCCGCAACCCTGTAAATGGCGATCGCATTTTCATGGATGCGGAAAAGTCGATGGAAATCCAATACGACTTGGGCTCTGACATCGTAATGATTTTTGACGAGTGTACGCCATACCCTGCGACACACGACGAAGCGAAAAAATCGATGGAAATGAGTTTGCGTTGGGCACAACGTAGCCGTAACCATTTCGACAAGATGGAAAACAAAAACGCGTTGTTCGGTATCGTCCAAGGTTCTGTGTATGAAGACCTACGTGACGTGTCTGTTGAAGGCCTAACAAGTATCGGTTTTGATGGTTATGCTGTCGGTGGTCTTGCGGTGGGTGAGCCAAAAGAAGACATGCATCGCGTTCTGGAACATACCTGTCCGAAACTGCCTGAAGATAAGCCACGTTACCTGATGGGTGTGGGCAAACCTGAAGACTTGGTGGAAGGTGTTCGTCGCGGTATCGACATGTTTGACTGCGTCATGCCTACGCGTAACGCACGTAACGGCCACCTGTTTGTGACTGGTGGTGTGATCAAGATCCGTAATGCGACGCATAAAAGTGACACAACTGCACTGGATCCACATTGTGACTGTTACACTTGCCGCAACTACAGCAAGGCGTATCTGCATCATCTTGATCGCTGTAATGAAATTCTGGGTGCTCGCCTTAACACGATCCACAACCTGCGTTATTACCAGCGCCTGATGGAGAGTTTGCGTAACGCTATTGACGAAGGTAGATTAGAAACCTTCGTGACAGAATTCTACGCACGCCGTGGCCAAGACGTGCCACCGCTGAAAGAAGACTAAGGTCTTTGTGCCTCTTTAGAGGCTCCTTTGGAGAGGCACTGATCTAAATAAAAATGTTCAAATTGATACTACGAGGACGTGACTGAATGTTTATTTCACAAGCTCATGCAGCAGCAGAAGGCGCACCACAAGGTGGCGGTATGCAGCTATTTATTATGCTTGGCCTGTTTGCCGTAATTTTCTACTTCATGATTTATCGTCCACAGGCAAAACGTGTGAAAGACCACAAGAACCTGATGTCGTCGATGGGTAAAGGTGACGAAGTACTAACTGGCGGTGGCCTTGTTGGTAAAATCACCAAGATTTCAGAAGACAACGATTTCATTGTTATTGCTCTGAACGACAACAACGAAGTAACTATCAAAAAGGATTTTGTGACTGCTGTTCTGCCTAAAGGCACGATTAAGTCGCTATAAGCCCCTAACCATAAAGGATCATAGCAGTGCTAAACCGTTATCCTTTGTGGAAGTACATTATGGTTGCGTTGGTGATTATCGTCGGCGCGCTGTATGCACTTCCCAATATTTACGGTGAAGATCCAGCGGTTCAAATCACCGGGGCGCGTGGCGCCTCGGTTGATATCTCAACTCTGGATACCGTAAAAGCTACCCTCGACAAAGATAAGCTTCCTTTCAACTCCATTGCGCTAGAAAACGGCACAGTACTGGTACGCTTCTCCGACACTGATAACCAAATCGCAGCACGAGACGCCCTCAGCGAATCGCTCGATAAAGGCTTGATTGTCGCTCTAAACCTTGCGCCAGCGACGCCATCATGGCTCGAAGCCATTGGTGCGAATCCTATGAAACTGGGTCTTGACCTTCGCGGCGGTGTGCATTTCTTGATGGAAGTGGACATGGACGCAGCGATGGAAAAGCTACTCACTCAGCAGGAAGAAACCTTCCGTACCGAACTGCGTGAAGCCAAGATCCGTTACCGTGGTCTTCGTGTCGGCAGTGATGACAACGTTGAAGTGATGTTTCGTAATGAAGCGGACATGGATGCGGCAGAAGCCGAACTCGAGAAATTGCACCCTGATATGGTGTTTACCACTGACAGCAGCCGTTTCGCGGTGTCAGGTAAATTCACCGAAGAGCGCTTGCTTGAGATCCGTAACTACGCCGTTAGCCAAAACATTACGATCCTTCGTAACCGTGTAAACGAGTTGGGTGTTGCTGAGCCTTTGGTTCAACGTCAAGGCGCAAGCCGTATCGTTGTTGAACTACCAGGTGTTCAGGATACTGCGCGTGCAAAAGAAATCTTGGGTGCAACGGCAACCCTAGAATTCCGCGAAGTGGATGACAGTGCAGATCTTGCTGCCGCAGCCGCTGGCCGCGTGCCACCGGGCAGTGAAATCAAAACAGATCGCGATGGTCGTCCAGTCGTTCTGAAAAAGCGTGTCATTCTTGGCGGTTCTAGCATTACCGATGCAAGTTCTAGCGCCGATGAATACAACCGTCCTCAAGTGAACATCTCGCTAGACAGCGACGGTGGTAGCAAGATGGCGGCGTTCAGTAAGAACAATGTCGGCAAGCTTATGGCGACGGTATTTGCTGAATACAAAGACAGTGGCAAGCGTGATGAAAACGGCAAAGTCATTCTTTCTAAACATGAAGAAGTGATTAACCAAGCGACCATTCAAACGGCGCTGGGCCGTAACTTCCGTATCACGGGGATTGATTCACAATCAGAAGCGCAAAACCTTGCGTTGTTGCTTCGTGCGGGTGCATTGATTGCCCCTATCTCGATTGTTGAAGAGCGCACCATTGGTCCATCTATGGGTCAACAGAACATCGATATGGGTATTAAAGCCTGTATTTGGGGTTTGGTTGCGGTCATGATCTTTACGCTTATCTACTACCGCAAATTCGGCATCTTTGCGAACTGTGCGTTGTTTGCCAACATCGTGCTTATCATCGGTATTATGTCGATGATTCCGGGTGCAACCATGACCTTGCCGGGTATTGCAGGTATCGTTTTGACTGTCGGTATGGCAATTGATGCCAACGTGCTGATATTCGAGCGGATACGTGAAGAGTTAGCCGAAGGTCGGAATCCGCAGCAAGCCATCCATCAAGGATACGCAAATGCATTCAGCACCATTGCCGATGCCAACATCACCACCCTTATCACAGCGATCATTTTGTTCTCTGTGGGTACAGGGGCAGTGAAGGGCTTTGCAGTGACGCTGTCTATCGGTATTTTGACCTCAATGTTCACCGCAATTATCGGTACCCGTGCACTGGTTAACCTTGTGTATGGCGGTAAGCGCATTGATAAGTTATCGATTTAAGGAGGCATAGAAATGTTTCAAATTTTAAAAGCCGACCTGTCGATCAACTTCATGCGTTGGTCAAAGGCTGCTTTCATATTCTCTATGCTTATGATTGCAGCGTCGTTTGCGAGCTTATCAACCAAATGGTTGAACTGGGGCTTGGATTTTACCGGCGGTACGTTGATCGAAGTTGGCTTTGAGCAACCAGCAAATCTGCCGATGATCCGTGAATCACTTGAAGCCAATGGCTTCGGTGATGCGGTAGTGCAAACCTTTGGTACTGCACGTGATGTGATGGTGCGTTTGCGTCCGCGCGATGATGTTCAAGGTGAGTTGCTTGGCAACCAAATCCTTGATGCTATTAAAGCGGGCACCGGCGAAAGCGTTGAAATGCGTCGTATTGAGTTTGTTGGTCCTAACGTGGGCGATGAACTGACAGAAGCGGGTGGCCTTGCCATTCTCGCTTCGTTGATCTGTATTTTGTTGTATGTCTCTGTTCGTTTCGAATGGCGTCTGGCGGCGGGTGCGGTGATGTCTTTGGCGCACGATATTATCATTACGCTCGGTATTTTCTCCTTCTTCCAAATCGAAGTCGATTTGACTATCGTGGCAGCCTTGCTGACGGTGGTCGGTTACTCATTGAACGATACCATCGTTGTGTTTGACCGTATTCGAGAAAACTTCCGCAAAATGCGTAAGGGTGATGCAGACGAAGTGATTAACGCCTCTGTCTCTCAGACATTGAGCCGTACATTGATTACCTCTGGTACAACCTTGTTCGTTGTTATTGCCTTGTTCCTTCAAGGTGGCGCGATGATCCACGGTTTCGCTGCAGCATTGTTGATTGGTATTACCGTGGGTACTTACTCGTCAATCTACGTTGCATCTGCGCTGGCTCTGAAGTTGGGTATTACCCGTGAACACTTGCTTCCACCTCCTCCTGTGGAGAAGGAAGGCGAAGAGTTCGACGCAATGCCGTAAGGCATGCTGGAATGAAAAATGGAGCCGAAAGGCTCCATTTTTTTATGGGGAAGTGAGGAGCTAGGACCTAGCTCCTAGGAAAAAAAGGTCCGAGGAAGAGCAAAGAGCTTGACGCCAAGTCGACACCGTCCAAAATCTTGCAGTACCCAGTACCCAGTACCCAGTACCCAGTACCCAGTACCCAGTACCCAGTACCCAGT
>NZ_SCHN01000007.1 GCF_004120195.1 Enterovibrio baiacu
TCGTCGGTCATTTCTCTGTGGCTATGATGAGCAAGCGCAACAAAGTTACGAACATCGTCGAGAGTGGATTGAAAAACGACTACTTGCACTGGCAGGTGCGTTTTGTATCGATGTATGCGCTTACGCCATCATGAGTAATCATTATCATGTGGTTTTGCATATCAATGCTGAAAAGGCAAAAGCGCTGTCAAATATAGAGGTGGTTGAACGTTGGCTCGCTTTTCATCATGGACCCGCGTTAATTCGACGCTTTATTCAGGGAGATAAACTGTCTGAGGCGGAAACTGAAAGGTGCAATGAGATTATTGAAGCGTGGCGAGAGCGGCTTGTATCAATCAGTTGGTTTATGCGTCTGATCAATCAACACGTTGCCTCAGAAGCGAATAGAGAGGACAACTGTACCGGACATTTCTGGGAAGGGCGCTTTAAAAGCCAAGCATTGCTTGATGAGAAAGCCGTCGCCGCAGCCATGGCCTATGTCGACTTGAACCCTGTACGTGCAGCAATTGCCGAGACACCAGAAACGTCGGATTATACGAGCGTGAAAGCGCGCATTGATGCGATAGAAAGTAATAAAACCTCTCCACCAGGCTTGTTTCCTTTTGCAGGCAACCCACGAGAGAATATGCCAGATGGTATTCCTTTTCGGCTAATGGATTACCTCGCATTGGTTGATTGGACAGGAAGGCAAGTGCGGGACGATAAACGTGGACATATCGATATTACTTCGCCGCCACTGCTCGAAAGGCTAGGGTTTGATGCCAAAAGTTGGTTGACCACATGCACGCAAATTGAGCAAGGTAGTATTGTCGGCACAGAAGCCGCTATAAAGTCTGCGTTACCTCACCTGCAGCGGAAGCGATTTTCCGGCTTTCGGTTGCCAAACCGCTAATAAAAACTCTCCTCTAGAACAAACGATGTCTCAGGCGTTAGCCTGAGGTTTTTGCTGCGTGTCATTCAGTCAAACTCCGTAATTTCTTCTCCGACTGAGCGCTATGATAGCTTTGGTCTGCAGAATGACGTGCTCGACAGAGAAAATGCGTCTTTCTGGATTTTCAACTGGGATGAATTTTAAACGCGCCTGTTCCCAATTAGGAAGACTGTCTGTCCCTGGTTAGGACGCCTGTCCCCAATTAGGAAGACTGTCTGTCCCTGGTTAGGAAGGCCATATCACATTTTCTTTAATTTCGTTTTAAATTTAATTTTGTTATGTCTGAATAAAACCAATAAAGGGTTTGTTGTGCGGTATAAAAATAACAAAGTTATTAATGTAACGTTTTGTATGATGATTATGGATGAGGCGAGTTTAAATAACCGCACTTCATGTTTGGTTGGAGTTAGGCATTAAAAGCATACAAGTCGTATAGGAATTTATACTTGCACGTGGTCGATACGGTTTTGTCGAACTCAGAGTGAATAGAGTGTTTTTTTTTGCTTATACTTTCGTTTTATTTGGTCGTTTTTTCAAAGGTTAATTGTAAATATGGATACGATTAAATTGGTTGAAGAAAGCTTTGCGAAACTGCCCGATGGAAAGAAGTTCGCAGAGCTTTTCTATCAACGGATTTCAGAGCATTCGCCGCACCTGATGCCACTTTTCGCGAATACCTCGATGACAAAAATGGCCGACAAATTACTTGCGGCGCTGACGGCAATGGTTGCCGCTTTGCATGATCCGGAAAAGTTGCAGAATATGCTGGGACCACTGGGGCAGCGGCACTTGTCTTACGGTGTGCTGGAGTCGCATTATTCGATAGTCGGTCAAACCTTACTTCAAACGTTCGAGGAAGAGCTAGGAGAGGAATGGACGGATGATTACGCAGCTGCTTGGTCAGAGGTTTACAGCAACGCCGCAAAGATAATGCAAGAGGGTGCAGCAAAAGCGAAAGCACAAAACCAAAGCGCCACTGAGACAGTCAAGAAACCCGTAAAAACGGGCGCTTTGGCATGGCTGTATTCTCTGCCAGTGCCAAAGCTATTGGCCTTTTGGTTGGCACTGTCTGTGGTGGTATTGGAAATTGCCGCCATATATGGGGTGCCGAATTGGACAAGGTTACTCAGTGCCTGCTCATTGGTGCTGTTAATCCTGACGATGCTTCGGGGTAATAACGATGCAGAAAAAGCCGGAATTTTAGAATGTTGGAAAACGATTGATAGCTCCCACGGCGTAAAAACATCCCGGGCGAGGCAGATTGCGATGGAGCGCCTAAACGAAAAGAAATGCGCAATGAACAGACTGGATCTGGCAGAAGTGTGTTTGATGAAAATATCATTGGATGGTGCTGACCTGAGTGATTCCAACTTGAGTGAGGCAGACCTGACGGAATCATCGCTGGCAGGGGCAAATTTTACCAAAGCGCGGTTAGACAAAGCGTTGTTGGTGAGTGTCTATGCGCCGAAAATAGACATGTCATTTGTCACCCTGGCCAAGGCTAATCTTTCATCATCCAATTTGGAAAAGGGCTCGTTTCTTTTTTGCAACATGAAAGGGGCCAATCTATCAGGCGCCAATTTGAAGGGCGCAAATCTAACTGGTGTCTTGATGGACAAAAATACCTACCTATCGGGGGCTGATCTTCGAGGAGCGATCATAGATGACAGTATGCTGGAGCAAGCCTATACCATTGGAACGATTATGCCTGACGGGAGTGTAGCCACCGAGGTATAGTATGTATAAAGGCGATAGGTTTCTGATTTATTTTAAGATCATTAAAGCAGCTCAGACCATGAACCAAAAATCTGACTCCAATTTCTATTTGGAGAACCAGAGTGCTCTGTCGTGATGCGGGATCTTTTTCATCATGTAAATACAGCCTGAAATCCTCGTTACTCCTCAGAAAGTGAAACAAATGAAAACCGTAAGGCTAATTTTTCGCGTTCCAGCCATTCCTTACTGGCGTAGATATGTCATGCTAAAACACAAATAGACGGTCACAGAGCGCCGGCGGCTGGACTACTAAGCGCGCTGCTTCTCACCAAAACCGCCCAAAAAGGAGCGCATGGCGTGAAACCGCAGCAGATAGGTCAGGCTTATAACCAAATCACTCACCTTTGGGAGAGTGAGCGCTTCAACATGAACAACGGTATTGAGCAGCACAAGAAAGCCATCGCGTTTGTTGATGCGCGAGGAAAAGCGCTGGATATTGACTGTGGTTGCACAGGCCGTTTTATCGAGCTGTTGTCTCATGAAGGCTTTACGCCAACAGGGCTTGATGTTTCGACCGAAATGCTAAAAATTGCGCAAAAGCGCTATCCTGATACCGACTTTGTTCTGGCGGATATTTGCGAATATACCCTGCCTGAAAAGTATGACTTCATTACAGCATGGGACAGTATTTGGCATATCCCGCTCTCGGAGCAACGCGCAGTGCTCACCAAAATTATCGAGAATCTGAATGTGGGCGGTGTGTTTATCTTTTCTTTCGGCGGTACCGCCGCTGAAGGCGACCACACTGACGATTATATGGGGCCAGAAGTTTACTATTCTTCGTTAGGCACGAATGGCTTTTTGTCTCTATTCATCGAACTAGGTTGTGTGATCAGACACTTGGAGTTTGATCAATATCCAGAGCTTCATACCTATCTGATTGTCGAAAAAGCGTAATCACGGCCCATTTCCAGCTCTTTACTCAGAGAGAGGCATCATGACCTTAGAAACCACCAGACTCTTGCTCAGGCAATGGAAAGAGGATGATTACTCGGCTTTTGCTGCATTGAATGCAAGCCCAGAAGTCATGCGCTATTTTCCGGCTCAATTATCTCGCTCAGAAAGTGATGCACTCGCAAAGCGATCACAGTCTCTTATTTCAGAGAGGGGCTGGGGTTTCTGGGCGGTTGAGCTTAAAGACGCGGGGCAGTTTATTGGTTTAGTTGGCCTCCATACGCAGGACGAGAATAGTGGTATTCCTCAAGCGCCTCTTGTTGAAGTCGGTTGGCGTTTAGCGTCAGAATTCTGGGGGAAAGGCTACGCGTCTGAAGCTGCCGAGAGGGCATTGAGGTTTGCCTTTGACGAGCTTAATTTATCATCGGTATATGCGTTTACCGCGTTAGATAATGTGCCCTCTCAGGGGGTAATGATAAAAATTGGTATGGTGAACAGCCATAATGACTTTGATCATCCGATGCTACCAAAAGGACATCCGCTAGAGCGGCACTGTTTATACAAAATCACGCGAGAGCAGTTTTTAGCCAAATATGAGTGATGGGTTTTTCGAAATAAAAAAGCCGAGTGCATCACTGCACTCGGCTTTTTTTGTTGGTCAACGTGGCTTATTTCACTGTCCAACTAATGCTTTCGCCTGCGCGAATAGGCACAACAACATCTGAACCAAACGGCATGGTGTCGGCAACTGACCACTCTTCTTTGGTCAGTGTTACCGTGTCACTGTTACGTGGAAGGCCATAGAAGTCTGGGCCGTTTTGGCTAGCAAACGCTTCCAAGTTATCCAGCTTGCCTTCTTGCTCAAATACTTCTGCGTAAAGTTCAAGGGCAGCATGTGCGGTGTAAGATCCGGCGCAACCACAGGCCGATTCTTTCGCGCCTTTGGCGTGAGGTGCTGAGTCAGTGCCCAAGAAGAATTTTTTGCTGCCACTGGTGGCGGCTTCAACCAAGGCTTTTTGGTGGGTGTTGCGCTTTAGGATTGGTAAGCAGTAAAAGTGCGGCTTAATGCCACCAACAAGCATATGGTTGCGGTTATACATCAGGTGGTGCGCTGTGATGGTTGCAGCAACGTTGTCGTTGGCATTTTTCACAAAATTTGCCGCATCTGCTGTAGTGATGTGCTCAAGAACGATTTTTAGCCCCGGGAAATCGTTAACGATAGGCGCTAATACGGTATCGAGGAACGCCTTTTCGCGGTCGAAAATATCAACGTCATGATGCGTAACCTCACCGTGAACAAGCAGTAACATGCCGACTTCTTGCATCGCTTCTAACACAGGGTAGATTTTGCGTGCTGATGTAACACCTGAATCTGAGTTGGTTGTTGCGCCTGCTGGGTAGAGTTTCGCCGCTACCACAACACCTGATGCTTTCGCTTTTCTGATTTCGTCAGGGGTGGTGTTGTCGGTGAGGTAAAGCGCCATGAGGGGTTCGAACTGTGCAGAAGGTTTTTCAGCCATGATGCGATCGCGGTAAGCGATGGCCATTTCGGTGTTTGTAACAGGAGGAACGGTGTTTGGCATGATGAGCGCGCGACCATTGTAGCGGCTGATGTCTTTGACGGTATTTGTCAGTACGTCACCATCGCGAAGGTGAACATGCCAGTCGTCAGGGCGTGTAATTGTTAGTGTGGTCATTAAGGCGTCCCTCCATAGCTAAAATATCGGATTGGAGCCTGTCAGCAAGGAATGTGAGAAAAAAGCAAACGCTTGCGCTCAGGCGGCAGGATAATAGAGTAAAAGGCGCGGTATTTCATCATCTTTCTCACTCAAGTGTCATTTTGGTGCGTCTTATCATGCCCCCATGTCATTAAAAAAGTCAGGCGTTATGGCGCTGTTTTCCCGCGCGGATAAGGCATTTACACGTTGAAGCATTAGCAGTGTTAACGGCTTTTCGAATTTATAATGGTGTAAATAATATTTGAAAAGGTTTGCTTAACAATTGAGCGATTGTTCCTGATTTGAACTATTCTGCTTTTTATAATGAACTGAAAACGCTTGGAGTTTTTTGCATGGGAAGCGCATCTCTTGTACCAGAAGGAATGAAGTTAAGTGTTATTTGTCGTCTCGAACCTGGGTGCCTCGGGCCACAAGGCGCCAGCAAGATAGACGATTTTTGTCAGTACATTGAACAAGACATGCTGGCGTTAAATACCGATTACATTGCGCTGAATGTCGTGCCAAGAAACGATAAAACCCTTCCTGAGATGCAATTCAATGTGATGGGGAAAAAAATGAGCCGAGCACAAGCCTCGCAATATCTAGAACGCCTAGAGAAAAGCTTGGATGATTTCGAAGCATCATTGGAAGATAAACTTGAGATTTTGATCGACAAGTACATGGGGTATTGAGCCTCCTTCAGCACTTGCACCACACTTTTTGAATAGACCGCTGAATTGACGGGCTGTTAAAGTCCGTTAAGGCACTCACTCACAAACAAAAACCATGCTTTTGTATTCTTAACGCATGTTATAACGCCTCTATATTTTTCTTTTCATCAATCGATTTCCGCGCCTTCTGTTTATGATCACATTCAATAGACATTACTTTCTTACGAGCATGGTGTTGTTCGTTATTCTTGTCTGCATCGCCATGTTCGTCAGAGACAGCTTTGTTCGTCCGTTTCTCGGTGATGTGTTGGTCGTGATATGGATGTACACATTTCTCGCTGCATTTCTCTCGGTTCGCCCTTTGGTGTTGTCACTGTTTGTGTTGGCGTTTGCCTACTGTGTCGAAATTGGTCAGTATTTCCGTTTAGTGGACGTACTCGGTCTGCAAAGCAATAAAATCGCAAGCATCGTTATCGGATCGACATTTGATTGGCTTGATCTGTTGGCGTATACGCTAGGGTGGGGTGTGATTTGGCTGTTTCAAAAACAACAGGGAGAAGAAATATGATCGCCAGGGAATGGAAAGCGACGTGTCCAAAGAAGCATGAAGAAGGGTCTATTGGGTATTTGTATGAGACGGGTGTGAAAGAGTCGTCTGAGACACCTGGATTTCTCGGTGCGCAGATATTTCAACGGGAAGTAGATGAAAGCGTTGAAATTACGTTAATAACGTACTGGGAAACGCTCGAATGTATTACTGCATTTGCTGGTGAGAATATCGACGTGGCTAAATTATACCCTGAGGATGCTCACTACGAACTGGTGCCAGATCACCATGTGAATCACTACCACGTGGTTGAAAACACGTGGCAGCGATAACGCAATCGATTAAGACTTTTTCACACAGGCCAACAGCGCATTGCCAGATGCGTTATCCCAAGAAATGATTTTGTCGTAATCGTGCTCGAAAACGTAAACGTCAAAGTAAGGCGCGAGCAGGTCTTGTAACTCGCTAAAGCTCACCGCAACCATTGGGTGTTCATCGTGCCAGATTTGCGTTTCGCTTTCGGTTGTTTTCTCTATACTCAATCGTAGCGATTGTTTGTCGCCCTCGCCGCCGTAATGCCAGCACGACTGAAACACAAAATGGCTACCTTCTTTTTCAGCACTATGACGAACAAACGAGTCATTGTTGATCTTGTCTTTGTCCACCGCGTTAAAGCAAAAAATGCCTTCAGGGCTCAGTGCGTGATAGGCGCTTTCAATTAAAGCTTTCAGTCGTTCTGTTTCACCGCTGTAATGCATCGAATACAGGAAACAGGTGATCAGATCTTTCGGTTCATCCACCGTAAACGTACACATGTCTTGAAGTGAAAATTGCGCTTCAGGGCAACGTGATTGCGCGATATCTAACATGGGTTGGTTGATGTCCAATCCACTGCTTTGATAGCCATAATCAAGGAAATAGCGAACATGCGGACCTGTACCACAAGCAAGATCAAGGTGGCGGTTTCCTTTGTTGCCAAACAGTTGATGCAGCCTGTGAATAGTTTGACTTTGCGCTTCGTAGTTGATGTCTACGCACATCAAATCATAGTAGCCAGACAAATCGGTATAGAGAGCATTAGACGACGCTTCAGAGGACGTATTGAACGACATAATAACCTGGTGGCTTGAGCCGAAAAATTGGGGTGGCGCATAGTATACTAATCGAACGAAAATGCGAAGTGTGTCACATCAAAAGATTCGTTGTTTTCATTCATTTCCCCTCTATGTGGTGTCGCGTTCGCCGCCATCCCTTTACACGGCTTTCACTCTTTTTGCGATGTGGCACTAAGCAATAACATATTCATTCTCAGCGCTTTAATGTCATTTTGGTGCGTAGTAGGGTGAGAGGTACAGTTGCTTTAAATGGACAGTTTCCTATGAACGTCACTAACGCCCTTTACCCAACAGACGCACAAATGTTAGCGCTGCATGAAGCGCACGATGATAAGCCGATACAGCTGTTGAATCTTTTTAAGTTCAAAGCGAAAGCAGAATACGCGGATGGTCGTCCTTGTACGTTAAGTGGCAAAGAGGCTTATGACCTTTATGGGCAGCCGATGCTAGAGGTATTGGCGCGCTATGGTGCAGAGGTGGTTTATTTTGCGGAAGTGACTGGGCTTATCATTGGCCATGTAGATGAGCTTTGGGATGCGATGGTGATTGTGCAGTATCCATCTCGGCAGGCTCTGTTAGATATGACATCCAGCGACGACTTCAATGCGTTACGTGTTCATCGCGAGGCGGGGCTTGAAGGGCAACTCAACATAGAAATGCGTGTGCCAGCGTGAATACAGCACATGCATGCTACTGAAGCAAAGAAGAAGGTAGAGGACAACACATTGGATAACCTCGTTATCTCGTCACTGTGTTTGGAAGACAAGCGCGCGATATTTGAATTTCTTCAAGATCCCGTGGTGATGCGATTTCTTGGCCCTCGAAGGCCTTTGACCGATGAAGAAGCATCAGAATGGTTCGAATTGGAATTGAACGCTGCAACGCGGCATGTATTCCGCACAAAAGACACGAATGATCTCGTCGGATTTTGCGGGATAAAAGTCATCGATGGCGTTGAAGATTTTGCTTATTTTTTGCTAAAAGCACACTGGGGGAAAGGCTACGCCGTGGACATGTGTCGCATGGTGGTGGCAACAATGCCGGCATCAAAGGATTTGGAACGCGTTCAGGTGTTTATCGCCAATGACAATTCAGCAAGCCAAGCGGTTGCAAGGAAATTGGGCTGGCCTCGCATCCGTGAATCAGACAATCAGTATGAAAAAGGGCACCTTTATCGCATAAGCCGGTGAACCCGCAGATAAAGCACAATAAAAGCGGGCAGCGAGACGCTGCCCGTTTGTGTTTGTGGAGCAGTGTGGCGATTACACCGTAAATTTATGCACCAATTCGTTCTGGCTAACGGCTTGTTGGTCTAAACGTTCACTTGCCCCGGCGACGTTTTGCATTGCGCTGTAGCTATTGTCGGCAATGAAGCTGATGTGTTCCACGTTTCGGGCAATGTCTGCGGACGTGGTGCGTTGTTCTGACGCGGCTTGCGCAATTTGGCTGCTCATGTCGCTGATCATCATGATGATGGCTTCAATCTCTTCCATGGCAGAGTTCGCGTCCGATGCTTGCGTGACGCTGTTGCTCATCTCATCCACACACTCTTGCATTACCGACACTGCTTCGCGAGATTGCTGTTGCAGCTTGCTGATCATGTCTTCGATTTCAGAGGTGGAATCAGAGGTGCGTTTTGCGAGAACGCGTACTTCGTCAGCAACGACGGCAAAGCCTCGGCCTTGTTCGCCAGCACGGGCAGCTTCAATCGCGGCATTGAGTGCGAGCAAGTTCGTTTGGTCGGCAATGTTGCTGATGACATCGAGAATGGTTTCAATGCTCGCAGACATTTCTTGTAAAGACGACACCACGGCAACAGATTGATCCAGGCGGGAAGATAGCTGGTGGGTGGTGCTGATGCTGCGCGTCATGATCTCACGACCTTTCGCGGCGGCATCGCTCACTTCCATCACTTTATCCATGGTTTGTTGCGCGCTGTTGGCAACGTCTTGGACAGAGTGTTCCATTTCGGTCATGGCAGCGGCCACGGCGGTGGTTTGTTGGCGCTGCTCGTTAAGCTGCGTTTTTGCCTCAAGCGTGGTGGTTTGGTTTTGAGCGGCCACTTGTGCTTGATCTTCTGCCGCATCACGGATTTGACGGAGAATGCCTTGCAGGTTCGCCGCCAACGTATTGATGTGATCGGCAAGCTGACCGAATTCATTGTGCTCTTTCACATCAATGCGCTTGGTCATGTCACCTTGCGTCAACGATTCAAGAACAGACAGCGTACTCACCAACGGCTTACGCACGCTGCGAGCAATGTGCCAGCCGATGAAGAAGGTGATCGCGAGTACCAATACACCAATGAAAATGGTCTGCTTTACACCGTTTTCAAAAGAGGTGTTTGCTTGTTGGATAGAGGAAGCCATCACGGAATTTGCTTGCTCGCGGAATTGCCCCAAAATGACCATCGCGTTATCAACCTCTGTAGCCAGATTACCAATGTTGCTGTAAAGCTCATTGGTGGCGACAAGGTAAGCGTAATGTTGATCCAAAACGCCGCCTTCACGGCTCACATCGCGGGTGAACGCATCCAGGTCTTTTTGGAACTTCTCTGTTAACTCAGGCAACTGAGAGTTCAGTGAGCGGAACGAGTAGTTAAGTTGCGTAACACTGCGTTTGTTTTCAGCAATCGCTTTGGTGACGTCATTCAACTTGTTGCTTGCGAGGGCATCAGACGTGTGCGTTTCGGTTTCTTGCAACTTTTTAAAATAGGTCTTCGAAATGATTTTAACCGTTGTTGAACCATTGTTCGCGATGAAATCCTGCATGCCTAGCGCGAGTGCCGTGTTCATGCGCTGGAATTGGCGAGCAGCGGTGACACCTTGTTCTTTTGCGGTTTGCTGACGCTGATAATTGCTGATAGCAACAGAGGCTTCAGAGAAATAACGTTTCTCTATTTCTCGTAAGGATTCGAGTTGAGAGGTCAGCTCTTTTTGTTGTGATGTCGCGGTATAGAGCTGACTCAAGGCAACATCGAATTTTTGTTGTGCGGCGTTAAACTTCTTTAGCACCTGTTCGCTTTGGGTCACGTTGCTGCTGGTGAGGTAGTCTTTGAAGATTTTGTCAGCGGCAAGCAGGCTGACACTGGCTTCGTTAGACAAAGACACCAAAGGCAATGCTTCAGAGGTGACGACCTCAAGTTGACCGTGAATTTTTTCCGAACTGCTTAAATTGAGGGTGTTCGTCGCCACAAGACTGACGGCGAGCACAGCAAACCCAGCGTACATCCTGCGGATGACGGAGCTTTGACGCGTTTTAGCCATTTGAATTCCTCCCACCAGAGCCTGCTCTAGTGCTTCCCTAAAATGCACCCGCTAAACAGATGGCGGGTTGCAATAAATACAGCAATCAATACGTAAGCGCCTTTTGCTCTCGTATTTATTTGTGGGCATGACGCTCACACGACGCTTAGGCGTTGCTCTTCTATGTCATCCGCCAGTATTTCAAAATCTTTATGGTAAAAAATCGTCAGACTTCCGAGTATTTGAACCGATTCGCAAATTTGCTGAGAGTTTGGTTAATAAACAACAGGTCAATGACACAAATGGAAAAAGTGCGTGGTGATATGGGTACTTTGCAGCGGTAAAAAGGGAAGGGGGTGAGCGAAGAGCAACAATTCTAGACACATGCGCTTTAAAAACACTGTTCAATATTGCTCATTGCGACAGTCTCTAGCATACTGACAACTTCATGAAATCATTCATTTGGAGTATCCCGTGGCCGAAGAAACCATTTTCAGTAAAATCATTCGCAAGGAAATCCCTGCTGACGTGGTTTATCAAGATGATCTCGTGACTGCATTTCGAGATATCAATCCTCGTGCGCCGAGCCATATTCTCATCATCCCTAACAAACTGATCCCAACAGTGAACGACATTGAAGCTGATGACGAATTGGCGTTGGGTCGTATGTTTACGGTTGCGCGCAAACTGGCAAAAGAAGAAGGCATTGATGAAGACGGCTATCGCTTGATCATGAACTGCAATGTTCATGGTGGCCAAGAGGTTTATCACATTCACATGCACCTTGTGGGTGGCCGCCCTCTAGGCCCGATGCTCATCGGTTAATGCGCCGTCATGCTAATTCAGCTTTCTCATGTCGAGTGAAAGCTGCTGTTAAAACGACAAAACAGAGGATTGGGCGTTCACGAACGCTGACTGTGGCTGTGTTAAGCCTAGCGTTAGTGGGGTGCGCCAATCTTTCTGTTCAATCGCTGTTTAGTCACTATTCAGCGGCGTTGCAAAGTACGCATGCACTCGCCAAGCAAGGTGAATGGAACGCGGCGTTAGCGTCGCTTCCTGATACGCCAGACAGTCCTGTTTTGGATGGCATGGAACGTGGACGCGTTGCCATGTTGGCGGGCGATAAGGCAGTGAGCCAAGAAGCACTTCAAAAGGCAGATGCCGCTGCGGTTGAACAGCAGCGTGCGGCGGTGATTCAATTGTCGGAAGGGCTGAATCAGGTCGGCTCCTTGCTGAGTAACGACAACATGCTGACGTATTCGCCGCCGGATTATGAATTGGGTTTTTTGCATCTTTACTTGATGTTGGATTACCTTCAGAAAAACGATCTCGAAGGCGCGTTGGTTGAAGTGCGTCGCGCAAACCGCGTGCAAGAAGAAGCACGTAAGCTGCGTGAAAGCGAACTTGAGCAAACCCAAAACGCGGTGAAACAGAACGGCATATCCGACAATGTGGGGGCGATCCTTTCTCGCTACCCCGATGCGGGAAAAATGCTGAGTAGCGTTCAAAATGGATACCTTTTCTATCTTTCCGGTCTACTGTATGAAGCAGAACGGAATTTGAACGGTGCATTTATTGATTACAATCGAGCACTTGCGGTTGAGCCTGATAATCGGTTTGTTGCGAATGCCGCCATGCGTGTGGCGTTTAAGCAAGGCCGACAAAGCGAATTGAAGTTGCTTGAGAAGCAGTACGGCAAATATAAAAAGCCGTCTAACGCCCAGGCACAGTTGGTGATCATCAACGAGCAGGGTGTTGTGAATGCCCGTGATGCTTGGCGTTTGCCGTTATGGCTTTATGACAGTCGCGGGAATCTGGTGTCGTACTCTGTGTCATTGCCATACTACCGTTCAACATCGAGCGCCCCTCAAAAGGCCTTAACCATTGACGGCAATGCAGTCACACCGGCGCAGTTGACAGATGTAAACGCCATGGCACAGCAGTCTTTAAATGAGGCAATGCCAGCCATTGCGGTTCGACAAGTATTACGCGTTGTGGCGAAGAACGAAGTTCGTAAGTCATTAGCCGAACAAGATGAAAGTGGTGTGGGCAACTTGGTTGCAAGCATCTTCAACGCGTTGAGCGATCAACCTGACACGCGCAGTTGGCAAACATTGCCACAAACCGCGGGTGTCTACAGTGGTTTTTATACCGCCGGACAGCATGCAGTAACCGCTGATGGCAAGACAATTAACGTAACACTCAATCCCGGCCAAACAACGCTCTTGTGGTTGTCACGACAAGGTGGAAATGTTGTGCATTGGCAGGGTAATTTAGGAGGAATCTGATGCGTATCTCAGTGATACTGTTCAGTGCAGCAATGGTCTTAAGTGGATGTGCGCAAAACACGTCCGGGATCAGCATAGACAGCAGCAACCAAAACGTCGTCCTTGGCAATGAAGTGCTGGGCAAATCTCTGGAATTTGGGAATGCAAAAACCAGTGAAGTGAACGAGCGTTTGTTGGCGCAAGTCATGGTGACGAACAAAAGCAGCGAGTCACAAAACCTGCAATACCGTTTCAATTGGTATGACGAGCAAGGGCTAGAAGTCGACAGTGGCAAATCACCTTGGCGACAGTTTATCGTCTACGGTAACGACACGGTGACGCTTCAAGGTGTGGCGTTAAATCCAAATGCTAAGAATTTTCGTGTGTCATTGCGCAACGTTCAGTGATACGTCTGATAGAGACTAAAACAGGAAAGTAAAATGAATAAGAGCGTAATAGCGCTGATGAGTGTCGCACTCATCATGGGGGGATGTTCGCAGAAAGTGAGCTACGGTGACGCGCAGGAAGTGGAAACCACCACCATCGAGTTCGGTTCAACCGACCTGCAAAAAATCGCCGTTGATATGACGGATAGCATGCTTTCTTCGGGTGCGATTTCTGCCATTACCCGTAATGATCGTCCAATTGTCTTTGTTGAATCCATCAAGAACAAAACAGCAGAACACATTGATACGGAATCCATCACTGACAGCATCAGCACCCGTATGCTGAAATCTGGCAAGTTCCGTTTCGTGGACATGACACGCGTTGATGCAGTGCGTGATCAACTTGATTTCCAAAACAACGATGCTTTGGTTAACCCAGGCACCGCGATCCAATTCGGTAAGATGGTAGGGGCGCAATACATGCTGTATGGCAACCTTTCTAGCATCAACAAACGTGCTGGTAGCGACGAAGACGTTTACTACAAAATGACCATGCGTTTAATGGATCTGGAAACAGGTTTGATTGAATGGGCAGATGAGACTGAAATTCGTAAGAAGCAGTCGAAATCAGTGCTTGGCTGGTAATACGTGCACAGTAACGCAATAGATGAAAAGGCCGCAGTGATAGAAACGCTGCGGCCTTATTGCATTATTACATCAGCAGAATATTTAGCGGGTGGGCTGAGCAACCGTTGTATGGTGCTGCAAGACGTTGAAGGGCAACGTTACGTGTGGCGACCACAAGGCGAAGGCGCGCGGGTTTTTGGTGCGAACAGGGAACATGAGTTCAATACCCTTGTCCTAGGTTATGAGGCTGGCTTAACCAGCAAGCCTGTGTGTGTAATACCGGAGGGGCTGCTCACGGCTTGGATTGACGGTGATGTGCTTGATAGTGCTGATGTAGAGACGGTGATGCCGCTGTTAGCACGTATCCATGAAATGACGCCACCCAATAACACGTTTGATCCGTTTGAAAAGGCGCAGCATTATTTTGCGCATCTCAGTGATTCGGCGAAAACGGATGCGGTTACTAAAATCCATACTCATTTTCAGCGACACGCGTTCCAAAGCGGTTTGACGCTGACCATGTGTCATTATGATTTGGGTTGTTACAATCTGATCAAGACGCCGAATGGGCAGCTTTCTGTGATTGATTGGGAATATGCTGCGCTGGGTGATCCTGCGTTGGACATCGTCATGACGGCGTTCGCAAATGACATCAACCTGTCGTCAGCAGTAAACCATTATTGCGCGCATCGACGTATCGACGATGTGGTTCACTGGATGGACATGTGTGAAAAGTGGGTGCCTGTGGCGAAATACCTCGGCTTACTCTGGTTTTTACTTGGCTATGAGCTCTATGGTTTAGCCTTGTACAAAGAACGTGCTGATACGTATCTGCATGAACTGGAAAACCTCATGCGTGGCGATAAACGGGTCGATAAAAAGACGCAGCGATAGAAAAGAGGAGAAGCAGGAAATGAAAAGGTGGCGACTGGATCTCAGACTAACGTTGCTGGCCATCGTGACGGTCCTGTTTCTTTCTGCGTGTACGAACAAGTTGGCGTACAACACCTTACCTTTTTGGATAGATTATTATCTGTCTGACTATGTCGACATGACATCGACACAACAAAAACAGCTCGACCGAGACCTTGATGCCTTTCATGTGTGGCATCGTCAAAATGAGCTTCCTAACATTCGGGCCTTGCTTGAAAACATGGAAAGCCAGCTCGAAACCCCGCTCAGTTACTCGGAAATCAACAGCTACCATGGGGTCGTGAACCAAACCATTCTCGCGTCCGTTCATGGGCTCACGCCCGCGTTGGCAAACTTGATTGCTTCACTCAGTGATGAGCAAGCCAAGCAATGGTTAAAAACAATCCAAACCAATGTCGATGAGGCCGTTGAAAAGGCCAATGAAGGGTCGCCTAACGAACAGTTAGCTCGACGCCAAGCAAAGCTCATTGAACGTGCTGAGTATTGGATTGATACCGTCAACAAGAAGCAGTCTGATCAATTCAAAGAAATGGCGAGTTACCAAATTGAAATGCGCCCCGTGTTTTATTCCATTCGAGATGGCTTGTTTGAAGAGTTAACGCTTATCTTCGAAGAAAGGGACGATCCTGCTCTGGAACAACGGCTGAATGCTTATTTTGCGAAGCTGGTGGTGTTTAAGAGCGACGACTTTCAAAGTGACATGTCTCTTTACTTAGCAAGGCGCTATGAGTTGCTGCAACGCATGGACAAACATCTTACGCAGACGCAGCGAAAAGAGCTCAGAAATACCCTAGCATCACTCAGTGATGATCTGGGTGCATTGGAAAACTGAGTGATTGGTGCGAAAGCTGACTGGTTAATTCCTCGACAAACAATGTCAATTTTGTTGACCGCTTTCGGGCTTTGTCTTTTATCCTCATAAAAAGTATGTGATAGCGGGGTGATTTATGTTATCACGTTGACTCACACGAAGAAGATCATGGTGCTCAATCTCACTATGAGCGACTTGAGAGGGAATTTTTGTGATTATTTATCTTCACGGCTTTGACTCCACAAGCCCAGGCAACCATGAAAAAGTACTGCAGTTGCAGTTTATCGATCCTGATGTGCGTTTCATCAACTACAGCACGCTTCACCCAAAACATGACATGCAACATCTGCTCAAAGAAGTCAGCAAGCACATGTCACTTTCTGATGACAAAAATCCGTTGATCTGCGGCGTCGGTCTTGGTGGTTTTTGGTCTGAGCGAATTGGCTTTCTCAGCGGCATCAAGCAGGTCATTTTCAACCCTAATCTTTTTCCTGAAGAAAACATGGAAGGACGCATCGATCGTCCTGAAGAATACCGCGACATCAGCACCAAGTGTGTAGAGAGTTTCCGTCAAAAGAACGCGGGTCGTTGTATGGTGGTGTTGTCTTCAGAAGATGATGTGCTCGACAATCAACGCAGCGCTTCACTCCTTAGTCCGCATTACGATGTTATTTGGGATGATAACCAAACACACAAATTCAAGAGCATTTCTTCCCACCTCCAAGCAATGAAAGCATTCAAAGAAAGTGCATAGCGAGAATGCGAACAGCAATGCGGGTTGTAAATGCCCGTATTGCTGAGTGTTTTTCACTTGTTTCTGATTGTTAATCAGTTTGATGGATTTGGCGATTTTTACTGCAACAGATGTATATGTGCAGATTTAAAAATTGATTGAGATCAAGTGAACTGTATAATGATTAGGTCTGAAATGAGCAGCAAATCAAAAAATAAAATGCTCATCCGCGGAAACAGAACAACGAACAAATCCGCAAGATAGAAGGCTAAAAAAGCCAATCAAAACCTCACCCACATTGCCCAATTTTTAGCTTCGTGCTGCTGCACGAGGTGACTAACAGTTTGAATTTAAAATCATGGTGAGGAAATAATCGTGACCAAAATAGTAGTAGTAGGTGGCGGTGCTGGTGGCCTAGAGCTAGCGACAAAGCTTGGCCGTACACTGGGGCGCAAAGGACGCGCACAAGTCACGCTGGTAGATCGTAAATCAAGCCATTTATGGAAACCATTGCTTCATGAGGTTGCAACGGGTTCATTGGATGAAGGTGTAGACGCAATCAGCTATCGTGCTCATGCGAAAAACCATCACTTCGAATTCCAATTAGGCAGCCTTTCTAACATCGACCGTGACACGAAAACCCTGACACTTGCAGAGTTGCGTGACGAAGAAGATGGCGAGTTGCTGATGCCTCAGCGTGAATTGTCTTACGACATTCTTGTGATGGCGATTGGCTCAACATCGAATGACTTCAATACTGAAGGCGTTCGCGACAACTGTATTTTCCTTGATAGCCCAGAACAAGCGCGTCGTTTCCGTAACGAAATGAACAACGAGTTCTTGAAGCTTCACGCGAAGTCGGGTCACGGCACCGTGGATATCGCCATTGTAGGTGGTGGTGCAACGGGCGTAGAGCTGTCTGCGGAGCTTCACAATGCGATTAAAGAACTGCACAACTATGGTTTCCAAGACCTAGACAGTTCTAAATTGAACGTGACTTTGGTAGAGGCGGGTGAGCGTATTTTGCCTGCGTTGCCGCCACGTATTTCAGGTTCTGCGCAGCAAGAGTTGATCAAGTTAGGCGTAAACGTTCGAACAGCGACCATGGTCGTTAAAGCGGACTCAGAAGGCCTGACAACCAAAGATGGCGACAAGATCCCAGCGCAAATCATGGTGTGGGCGGCAGGTATTAAAGCCCCGGACTTCATGAAAGACATCGCGGGTCTTGAAACCAACCGCATTAACCAATTGGTGGTGAAGCCAACACTCCAAACCACCCGTGACGAAGACATTTTCGTTATTGGTGACTGTGCGGCATGCCAACAAGAAGACGGTTCAATGGTGCCACCACGTGCGCAAGCCGCGCACCAAATGGCAAGTCGTTGTTTCAGCAACATCGTTGCGAAGCTAACAGACCGTGAACTGAAAGCGTACACGTACAAAGACCACGGTTCGTTGGTATCACTTAGCCGTTTCTCTACCGTTGGTAGCTTGATGGGTAACCTGACCAAAGGCTCAATGATGGTTGAAGGCCGTATGGCACGTATTGTTTATGTGTCGCTGTACCGCATGCACCAAATCGCGTTGCACGGTATGCTCCGTACGGGTCTGATGATGCTGGTTAGCCGCATTAACCGCGTATTGCGCCCATCGCTAAAACTGCACTAAATCGATACCGCTTCGAGAACAACGCATTTCTTCAAAAGCCCGGACATGTTCTGGGCTTTTCTTTTTTTGCCACACGTACTTTTTTCATTGACGTTAACGTGCCTGTTGCGGTGTTTTTTCATGGCATGCTCTATGCCAATGAATGAGCTGGTCTTTAGGGAGCGGTTTAGATTTCAGAAACCCTTGAATGTAATCACAGCCTTTTTCAGACAACCAATCAAGTTGCGCTTCCGTTTCCACTCCTTCTGCGACAACATCAATGTCGATGGCATGTGAGAGGTTAATGATAGCGGAGCACAAACGGGATGATTTACTCCCAGGAAGCGCGACGTCGGTGATGAAGCTTCGGTCTATTTTCAAAATATCAAACGGGTACAAACTCAATAAAGACAGTGAAGAGTAGCCCGTTCCGAAATCATCGAGGTATAAGCGAATACCGAGTGCGCGTATTTCCTTGAGCGCTTCTAAGGCAATATTTTCATTACCAATGAGAGTCGATTCCGTAATTTCTATACTGAGCTTTTCTGTGGGAAATGAATGGCGTGAAAGCAGTGTTTTAATGAAGTCGACAAAGCTAGGAGATTGAAGCTGCTTGGCTGACACATTGACTGTGATGCCTGGGAAATCGTCACTATCCGCGTTGAGGAACCAGCGCTCAAGTTGTTCACACACTTCAACAAACACCCAATTTCCAATGCGATGAATGTGATTTGTATCTTCAGCAATGGGAATGAAATCAGCGGGAGATACTTGCCCAATTCTTGGATTGTTCCAGCGTAGAAGCGCTTCGAAGTGTTCAACGCGATTGTTTTTTAAGATGGGTTGGTACATCAGGTAGAACTGATTGAGTTCGACGGCCTGACTGAGTTCTTGTTCTATGTTAAACCTTGCTTGAACTTGTTTAAGCATGCGCTCTTCATAAAATGAAATAGATGCGCCGCTCTCTTTGGCATGGTACATGGCGATGTCTGCTTGCTGGATAATATCCAACAAGGTGAATTGTGGGTTTGTGATTGCTGAAATGCCGATGCTGGCGCCAAGTTGTATGTTGTGTTCATCGATAATGTAATTGTCGCTGATCGCGCTGAGGTAACGCGTAGCGAACGTCATTGAGGTGACTTTGCACGTGATGCCGCTGAGGCAAACCACAAATTCATCTCCCCCAAACCGAAAAACCCTATGGTTGTCTTGCGTGATGCTCAATAAGCGCTCTGCGACGTCTCTCAATAGACGGTCACCGATCAGATGACCGAGTGAATCATTAACATTTTTGAATCGGTCTAAATCTATGAAAAGCAGTGAGAAGCCGTCGCTAACGCCTTGGCTAATCTTTTGTTTTTCTTCTTTAAGGTTTTTTTCGAGGGCAACACGATTGTGCAGGGTAGTCAGTTGGTCATGACGAGCCTGAAAACGGAGCTTTTTGGTTTGGTCTTTGACAAGTTTGCTCGCGAATTGCAAACGATTGGAATATGACCAAACGCAGGTCGCGGTTGCCACGGTAAGTAACATGGTGAGAATCATGACGATCACGCCATACATACTTTCTACTTCGCCGTAAGTCAGAGAGTGAAACTCAATCCACACACCTTCTTCGTTGCCCGGAATGGCCACTAAATGTCGAACACTTGGGTAGGTAGAATCAATGTTTGCCATTGGTGTCGTTTGATACAGAACAGAGGTACTGCCGTTGTTACTAAATTGAGGCGTGACGGTGATATTTAGGCTTCTTCCGTTTTTCTCGTGCGGCCAAATAGCATCAAAGAAGTCCTCGAAATAGAGCGTGGATGTAAGAAATCCTCTTAGTGCATTTTTATCTACTATTGCGGAGAATAGTCGTAAACCTCCCCCGTGAGCGTCTTTGAAGAAGTGGCTTTCTGGACTTCGCTGAAAGAATGCCCGTTCCATGGCATGAACAAATTCGCATTGAGCGTCAGCGCGCCATCCTACATAGGTTTTGGCATGTGTTTCAGGAGAAACATACAACACAGGAAACGTATATTTGCTGAGTGCTGACGAACAGCGAGTCTTTGTTTGAGGATGGAGAGTAAACTGCGCATAGTCCTTATCTTCCTGCTCAACCACATCACGCACAAATTGATGCGCTTTGTTTTTCAGCACTTTGGGTGTCCAAAACACAGCGTGAATACCGTGATTTTTATTCGTTCTGGATGCCAAGAATTGTTGAAAAGTGTTTTTGTCGAGTGTTTGGCTGTTTTGAAAGTATAACTGTCCGGAGAATTGTAATTCTTGGAAGGAGTACAGGGACTTCTCTAGTGCATTTAATCGCTGCTCGACTAACGCTTCAAACGTGCTGAGTTGCTTCTCTTTCTCTAATTTTTTGACGGATAGCCCACTGAAGTAAGCAAGGCCTGCGCCTATAAGAAATATCACCCAAGGTAATGTTGTTATTCGCATGGTAACTATCTGATAGATTACTGATAGACCACATTATATTGAGCAAAGTGACAGTTTCGTTTTAGATATATTTCAATAGGGTTTCAGCTGTTATAAAGTTTTTGGTTACTATCTTTATTCTTTATTTATTACAATGGCTTGCCATTGATTTTTGTCATGGAATGTTGTTTTGAGGCTCGGAGACCGTTTTAGGTTTTTGCGACAAAAAAGAGTCTTTCTTGTAATTAGATGAAATGTAGAAATGTTCGGGGGGGGGTTATACCCAAAAAAACGAACCCTATCTGAGGGTTACTTGATTTTTTGGGTGTGAATTTTATGCGTAAACGTTTGAGTGTTATTGCGTTACAAACCCAAGGTCGCTGGGCACCAAACTGTATACCAAGCCTTCTTTGGCTTCACCGTTATACATATAGCGATTTCTCGCGCGGCATTCAAAGGTAGCTTGAAGCTTTTCCGCAATGCGAATGCTGGCTGTGTTGTCAGGGTCCATCACCAGTTCTAAGCGGGTGAGGAGCAAATGGCTGAATGCGAGGCTTGCAATGGCTTCTGCGGCTTCTAAGGCGTAAGCGCGTCCTTGATACTCGGTGGCTATCCAATAGCCCAGATTGGCAAGGTTAGCGACGCTATCAATGCTTGAAACATACACGCACCCCACGAGATTCCCGCTTTCTTGCTCAAAGACTGCAAGTTCATAGCTGCTGCCTGTCAGCCAGCCTTGTCGGCTGCGGTTTATCCACGCTTCAGCATCCAATTCATCAAAACCCTCACTGCACCAATCGAGCCAAGGCGAAATGCTGTCGGCTGAAAGGCTGATGGCACGTTGTAACGGTTGAACATCCACGCGTTTCAACGCGCGTAGAAGCAGACGATCTGTTTGAAATTCCAAGTTTGCTTGCATGGTGGTAAATGCACTTAATCAGGAGAAGAAAGGCTTTCAATGCTCAACATTGAATGTAGTTGAAGAAAAACGCCCTCAGTGAGGGCGTTATGTTTTAGTTTGCTTTAGTAACCTGAATAATCAACCCCATAAGCGGGTGATCGAGGTAGTGGATTTCACCACTGCGCATACGGCGCTTCTGCTCAAAGGCATAAGGCTGAAGGAATTTCTCAATCGCGTAGCTGCGTTCTAGCTTTTGCAGACCTGCAAAGGTCACGTCATCATTTGGCGTGCTGACAGCAGCAACATTGGTTGCTTCGCCATCTTGTGCGATGTCTTGCAACACAGTGTCTGATTGACCCGCCAATGGGGCAGGGGCGGCGCTGACATCTTGCAGCACTTTACGTTCGCCCGGCTCACGCAGCACAAGATCGGTTTCTATAAACAGATAGTGCTGAACATATACACGGATGAAACCGTCGAGCTCATACATCGAACCGCTTTTCTTTTCGGTACCATCATCACCAACGGTTTGCACGCCTTTCGGTGTGCCGTCTTTGTAATAGTCGTTGCCGTAATTATTGCCGGCGGCTAAGCGCATTTTTGGCATCGCGCCTCTGCTTCCGTCATTTTGACGCCAAGCAACGTGCACCAAAGGCTTAAAGCCTGCATGGCGTGATAAGCGATTATATTCAGCGTTTAACTTCCATTCGCTTTTCGGCAAAAGGGTCAGTCCACGCGCAGCCATTGACGCAGCGTCATAAGGGGAAACTGCGTTAGAAAAGTTGATACCACCCGGCGCTTCTGGCCAGTTTTCTTTCACTGCATCAGGGCTCTGGTTTCTTTTAAAGACGATAACTTCAACGTCATAGAGGCGTTCAGCCATCGTTTGCCAGCTAATGGTGCACAGCAGCAGGAAAATTAGCTTCTTCAAAGCATTACTCCGTTTCGAATACATATGACTGCCTTAGACTCAGGCAACCAATAAATTGTCAGCAAATTGCGTTAAAAGTGTTTCGATAAACGCGACCCGCTCACGTCGATCTGTCAGCGGTTCAGCGATTTTTAGCTTTGTTGGTCCATCAAAACGGTAACGGCTCGGGTGGGATTGTAACAGACCCACCAAGAAGCCGGGATCAATTTGGGCGTTTTGAGTAAACTCGATCACACCACCTCTGTCGTGTGCGTCAATTTTTCTTACACCCAGACGTGCAGCGTCCAGCTTTATTTGCTGAATCGTCAACAAGTTCGTGGCTGCATCGGGCAATAAACCAAAGCGATCAATCAGTTCAACACGCAACTCTTCCACATCATCTTGCGACTTAGAGCCTGCGATACGTTTATACAGTGACAAACGGGTGTTGATGTCAGGGATGTACGCATCTGGTAGCAAAGCGGGTAGGCGCAACTCAACATCAGTTTGTTGATTGAGCAGTTCTTCCAATGACGGTTCTTTGCCTTCCTTCAATGCTTCAACGGCTTGCTCAAGCATTTCCATGTAAAGGGTGAAACCGATGGATTGTATTTGACCGCTTTGCTCATCACCCAGCAGCTCACCTGCACCACGGATTTCGAGATCGTGGGTTGCCAGCGTGAAGCCTGCGCCCAAATCTTCCAATGAGGCAATGGCTTCAAGACGTTTTGCGGCGTCTTTGGTCATGCGTTTTGGATGCGGTGTAAGCAAGTAGGCATAGGCTTGGTGATGTGAGCGGCCTACACGGCCACGAAGCTGGTGCAGTTGCGCTAAACCGAAGCGATCAGCACGATCCATAATGATGGTGTTCGCAGTCGGCACATCAATGCCTGTTTCGATGATGGTGGTACACACCAAGACATTAAAGCGCTGGTGATAGAAATCCGACATGATGCGTTCAAGTTCACGTTCGCGCATTTGCCCATGGGCGACCGTAATGCGCGCCTCTGGCACGAGTTCTGCCAACTCATCCGCGGTTTTCTCTATGCTGTCGATGTCGTTGTGCAGGAAGTAGACCTGGCCACCACGCATGATTTCACGCAGCATCGCTTCTCGAACCAAGTTCTTGTCGGTTTCACGCACAAACGTTTTGATGGCGAGACGACGCGAAGGCGGCGTGGCGATGATGGAAAGATCGCGCATACCACTCATGGCCATGTTCAAAGTACGAGGGATTGGGGTGGCCGTCAGCGTGAGAATATCAACATCTGCACGCATCGCTTTTACTTTTTCTTTCTGGCGCACACCAAAGCGGTGTTCTTCATCGACGATAAGCAAACCAAGATCGTGGAACGTCACGTCACTTTGCAGCAATTTGTGGGTGCCGATCAAAATGTCGACTTTCCCTTCTGCTGCATCTGCAAGGATTTGCTTTTGCTCTTTGGTTGATTTGAATCGAGAAAGCACTTCAACGCGAACCGGCTGATTGGCAAAACGGTCGCGGAAGTTCTCGAAGTGTTGTTGCGCCAATAGGGTGGTCGGCACAAGCACGGCAACTTGTTTGCTGTTGTTCACCGCCAAGAACGTTGCACGCATGGCGACTTCCGTTTTACCAAAGCCCACATCACCACACACAAGGCGATCCATGGCGATAGGCTGGCACATGTCAGACAAGACGGCATTGATGGCTTGTTTCTGATCCGCGGTTTCTTCAAACGGGAAGTTCGCACAGAAATCGAGGTACGCCTCTCTGTCATGCTTAAAGGCAAAGCCCGGCTTAGTAGCGCGTTTGGCATAAACATCCAACAATTCTGCCGCAACGTCTCGGACTTTTTCCGCAGCTTTCTTACGGGCTTTTTCCCATACATCACCACCTAAGCGGTGAAGTGGAGCAGTTTCTTCCGCACCACCACTGTAACGGCTGATCAGGTGCAGCGATGCCACAGGGACATAAAGCTTTGAGCCTTGCTGGTATTCTAAGGTGACGTATTCGGTTTCAATGCCGCCTGCTTCAAGCGTTTGCAAACCAATGTAACGACCCACGCCGTGTTCAAGGTGAACCACGGGCTGGCCTGGCTGCAATTCTGCGAGGTTGCGGATTAAGGTGTCACTGTTACTGGTGGTCTTTTTGTTGTCGCGGCGGCGCTGTTGCACCACGCGTGCACCCAGCAAGTTGCTCTCGCAAATTAGCGCAAATTTTGGGGCTTCTGAAACAAAGCCTATCTCTGCCGGGCCAACCACCAAAGTGAACTGGCTAGGTGCAGCAAGGGCTTCGTCCAAGGATTCGCAGACCATAGGGCGGATTTTAATGCGCGCCAGCAGATCGAGCATGGCTTCGCGTCGGCCTTCCGTTTCAACGGAGAAAACGATTTTGCCGTTGAAGTCTTCTGAGAAGTTACGAAGTGCACCCAGCGGCTCTTTGAGCTGCTGATTAACGGTCAATTCAGGCAACAATGAAATGGCGGCATTTTGGCGGCCAGCTTTGTTGTCTGTGGTTTCGCGCTCTAGCTTGATGCGTGGGTAGGCTTTGAATGCTGAAAACAGCTCGTCGACGGTTTGCCATAACTCATTAGGCGCGAGTAACGGGCGCATCGGATCCACGCGTCGTTGATCAAAACGGTAATCTGCATCTGCAAGGAAACTGCGTACCGAGGTTTCCAAATCGCCTGAGGTCAGAAGTAAGGTGTTTTCTGGCAGGTAATCAAACAGCGTTTCTGTGTGATCAAAGAAAAGTGGCTGCCAGTATTCGATGCCCGATGGCCATGTTTTTTTGCTGACTTGTTGGTAAATCGATTCCGGTTCGCGACGCGCATCAAAGCGCTCACGCCAACGACCACGGAACTGTTCAACAGCGTCGTCATCGGTTGGAAATTCGTGCGCGGGGAGCAGATTGATTTGATCGAGTTCTTGTGTCGAACGTTGATTCTCAGGGTCGAATTCACGAATGGTATCGACTTCATCATCAAAGAAATCAATACGATAAGGTTGGTTGGACCCCATAGGGAACAAATCGATGATCGAGCCACGACTGGCGTATTCACCATGCTCAATGACCTGATCCACATGGCGATAGCCTGAAAGCTCTAGCTGATAACGCAGTTTTTCGAGTGAAACGCGGTCACCTTTCTTTACGATCAGCGCGTGCTGAACCAAGAATGAACGCGGCATGACACGTTGTAATAGCGTACTGACCGGGATAATAACGATGCCAGAAGTTTGCTGAGGCAACTGATAAAGACGTGCAATACGGTCAGATATAATGTCTTGGTGTGGCGAGAAATTATCGTAAGGCAATGTTTCCCAATCAGGAAATACATGGCATTCGCGGCCAGTGAATTGGCTAACTTCTGGCTGTAGCTTCAATGCGGTTTGATTGTCAGGCACCACAAGCAACATCATTCTGTGTTGCTGGTTGGCAAGTTGTGCAATCGTAAGGGGCAGCGCAGAGCCAAGTAAGTTGGCAATGACGCGCGTGTCGCCCGCCTTTTCTGGGGCAGGCAAAGTAAATAGGGCTGAGTTAGTCATCGAATTGAGGCTTAGTTATTTCTTTCCATTGCGCGTTGACGAAGAAGCTTTTGTTGCTGATGCAACGCGGCACGAATGAGAACATCTTTGTCGTCTTCTTGTAATCGCGTGTATTTCACACCCACGGCATACTTACCATTCTTTTCTTTTATACCGTAGACGCTACCGTAGCAGTAAATTGCTGAGGGCGGGTTCTCAAGAAAGAGTTTAAGACGAACGTGCTGACCTTTTTGAAAGGGCTTTTTGGCGATAAAGGTTAGGCTACTCGCACCAAACGTTTCGGTTTGATGACGTAATGCAGGGTCGTCTTGTTGAGACAACATGAAGCCGAGCAGAAGATTGATTTTTTCGTTCTGGGCGTGCAAAAACTTCGACAGCGCCTGACTGTTGTCGTGGTGCAGAGATTGAAGTTCTTTTTCTACGCCACCATCAAGGTCGCTACATTCACTGGCGATCCGAAAGGCAATAGGGATCTCACGTTCGAATTCGACATCAGAGGGAACGCGCTCACCTTCGCCCAACACTTCCACATTGATTTTTAGATGTGCGTGTACCGAAAAATATTCATCCTGACTCATGATGTATCCTAATACCTTGTAATCTGTTGATTATCACGCAGTCCCCTCGATTCCTCAACCTGTAGCCTGAGTTCAGGGCATTTTTCTCGCGTTTGGTGATTTTTTCTTCTGGTTATATGAAACAGAACCGATGGCGCTGAACAAAATTCCCGCAATTGGCACATTGTTGATCTAAGTTGCTCGGGTCATAGACCCTGGGCAAACCACGAAATTGTTGAAATCCCATCATGGTGAGCGGGCTATCGTGGCAATCCGCTGACCTTAAAGGTATTCTTGCACATCATTGGTGTCAGATTGTGTCACCAAAGAAATTGCATTCAACTGCCTATAACTTTGTCGAGAATTCTCATTATGTTTCACCCTTTGCCGGTGTTTATTGGCTTGCGCTACTTAAAAGGTCGCTCGGGCGATAAGTTTGGCCGGTTTGTTTCTTATATGTCGACGGCTGGCATTACGATCGGCGTGATGTCTTTGATCACTGTGCTCTCTGTCATGAATGGTTTTGAAGGCCAGCTCAAAAACAGAATTCTGGGTGTCTTGCCTCAAGCGGTCATTGCTGGCAATGCCGAGCTTGCCCCTGATGTGAACACCATTGCGCAGTGGGATGGCATCCAGGGTACAGCGCCATTGGTGTCAACCGATGCGGTTGTGCAAAGTGCGGTGTCATTGGGGGCAGGGCGTTTGTTGGGGGTAGACCCACAAAGTAAAGAGCCTGTGCGTGCTTTCATGGTGCGTGGTCAATTTGAAGCGTTAACCGCAGGCAGCTACAAGCTGGTACTCGGCCGAAAGACGGCTAGGCAGCTTGATGTGTCTGTCGGCGACAAAGTGCGTGTGATGATCACCAGTGCAAGCCAATTTACGCCGATTGGTCGTGTGCCTTCTCAACGGAATTTCACCGTTGCGGGTATTTATGACACGGCAACGGACGTAGATGGGCAGTTGATGTTTGCCAATCTGAATGATGTGGCGCGTTTAATGCGTTTGCCGCGCACGCAACCTGCCGACCTTCGCCTATTCGTAGCCGAACCCTTTGATGTACCCAAGCTGAAAGTGAAAGCGGAATCGCTTGGGTATGCGTGGTCTGATTGGCGTGAATTGCGTGGTGAATTGTTCCAAGCCGTGAAGATGGAAAAAAACATGATGGGCTTGATGCTCAGTCTGATCATCTTGGTGGCGGCATTCAACATCATTTCTGCACTAATCATGGTGGTGATGGAGAAGCAATCAGAAGTTGCCATCTTGAAAACCCAAGGCATGAAACAGCGTGATGTGGTGTATTTATTTGTTGTTCAAGGTGCGAGCAGTGGTGTAATTGGCGCCATTTTAGGGGGTGTTGCAGGCACGCTGTTGGCGATGAACATCAATGGCATCATGGCGGTGCTCAATATCAGTTTATTGGGTAATGGTATTTCATTGCCTGTGGTTGTGAAACCCGAACAAATCTTCTCTGTTGTAGTTGGCGCGATTGTCTTGAGCCTTCTTGCTACCTTGTTCCCTTCGATTAAAGCGGCGTCTGTTCGCCCCGCTGAGGCTCTTCGCTATGAGTAATGCATTGCTAACCTGTTCAAACGTTGTCAAAACCTACCAAGAAGGTGAGCTGGAAACGCATGTACTGAAAGGCGTTTCGTTTTCAATCAACAAAGGCGAATTGGTAGCGATTGTTGGTGCATCGGGTTCTGGTAAAAGTACCTTGTTACACATCCTTGGCGCGTTAGATTCGCTGACCAGTGGCGATGTGCAATTTGAAGGGAAAGATCTGGTGAACATGCGAGCATCTG
Source organism: Enterovibrio baiacu (assembly GCF_004120195.1). Classification (GTDB taxonomy): domain Bacteria; phylum Pseudomonadota; class Gammaproteobacteria; order Enterobacterales; family Vibrionaceae; genus Enterovibrio; species Enterovibrio baiacui. The sequence continues at coordinate 28,409 of NZ_SCHN01000007.1, forward strand.
ACCAAGCCACGCTGCGTAACCAGAACATCGGTTTTATTTATCAGTTCCACCACTTGCTGGCTGATTTTACGGCAATTGAAAACGTGGCAATGCCATTGTTGATTGGTGGAGAGAAGCCCGCAGAAGCCAAACGTCGTGCGTTGGAAATTTTAGATGCGGTAGGCATGGAGCACCGTGGTGAACATCGTCCTTCGGAATTATCTGGCGGTGAGCGCCAACGTGTTGCGATTGCACGCGCTGTGGTGAACCGTCCTGCACTGGTATTGGCCGATGAACCTACGGGTAACCTTGATCACAAAACGGCATTGGATATCTACGATCTGATGCGTCAGCTAAACAAAGAATTCAACACCGCCTTCTTGGTTGTTACGCACGATCAGGAGCTCGCAGGAAAAATGGATCGCCAACTGTCGATGTTGGATGGTCAGTTTGTCGAAACGTCTAAGCCAGAGGTGAACCCAGCATGATGGAACCTTTGGCGCTGTTTATTGGACGCCGATTTAGCAAGGCGAAGCGTCGCAATAAACTTGTTTCTTTTATCTCTGTGTCTTCCATGATCGGTATCTCTGTCGGTGTCATGGTTATCATTGTCGGTCTGTCGGCGATGAATGGCTTTGAGCGCGAACTTGAAAAGCGCGTGCTGGCGGTGATCCCTCACGCTCAGCTTGAAGGGGTGGATGCGCCTGTCGCTTCTTGGCGTACGATGAAGGAAACCGCGGTAGCGAATCCGAACGTTGAGGCGGGCGCGCCGTATGTCACTTTCACGGCGTTGCTGGAAAAAGGGGCAAACCTCAAACCTGTGCAAATTCGAGGTATTGACCCGAAAGCGGAAGAAACCGTCAGTAATATTCATCAGTATGTGCTGGACAATGGTTGGCAACGTTTAACGCCAGGGGAGCATGCGATTGTGCTAGGTAAAGGCATCGCAGATGGTCTTGGTGTCAAGGTGGGTGATTGGGTAACGGCACTCATTCCCTCGCCAGATCCTGATTTGAAACTGCGCGCGCCAAAACGCATTAGGTTGCAAGTGTCAGGCATTTTGAGTCTTGGCGGGCAGGTTGATCACGGCTTGTCGCTTATCCCTATTCAAGATGCACAATCTTACATTGGCATGGGCGATGCGGTAACGGGTGTCGCGTTGAAATTGTCTGAGCCACTGAACGCACGCCATATCGTTCGTGAAGTGGGCAAAACACTCAAAGAATACGTTTATTTGAAGAACTGGACGCAGGAATACGGCTTCTTGTATCGCGACATTCAAATGGTGCGCACTATTATGTATCTCGTGATGGTGCTGGTCATTGGTGTTGCGTGCTTCAACATTGTTTCTACTTTAATGATGGCGGTAAAAGACCGTGCTGCGGACGTGGCTGTGTTGCGCACCATGGGCGCGAAAGATGGCCTGATTCGTTCTATCTTCATTTGGCACGGATTGTTATCGGGATTGTTCGGTAGTTTGATTGGCTCCGTGATGGGATGTTTGATTGCGTTCAACCTGACCAGCATTGTGGGGTGGATTGAGTCGCTAACAGGGCAGGATTTCTTGTCTGGTGATATTTACTTCGTTGATTTCTTGCCGACTGAACCGCACCTGATGGATGTGTTTCTTGTGTCGACAACAGCGGTGGTGTTGAGCTTATTGGCAACATGGTACCCGGCACAGCGTGCATGCAAGTTGCATCCCGCATCGGTGTTGAGCGCGCGCTAATCGCTTAGTGACTTCCCTGATTTAACGGTTTGACAGTGAAGCCCGCAGGAATTTATTCCAGCGGGCTTTTTGTTTGCGTCATTGTTTCGAGCTTCTGGCAATTCATGGCGTTGGGAAAGGCTTGAAAGGTTAAGTGAATCGCAACGGGATGTTTGAGAAGGAGATGATTTAAGGTTCTTACAGCAAGTCACTCGCAGTCGCGCAGTTGAAAGAAAATACCCCGCCTTTGTTTTTGCAAGGGCGGGGTATTTTGTTGTTAGGACTTGTCTTTTTTCAGAACGTCTTTGAGTTTCTTTGGTAAGCGTAAGCGGCGTTTTTGCCAGCTTCTTACCACGGAATATCGCCAAATACCCCGGACGCTGAAATAGCCGATAAGAGAGAACACAATGCTCAACACAAGGCAACCCAACAAGAAAGGAGGCCCAATCTGACTCATTTGGTTAAACAGGAATTCCCATGTCAGTTCAAAATGGAAATGCTGATCGGGTGTGTCCATCAAGAACGTGCCCACTTTGTAAGCTGCGTAAAAAATAACGGGCATGGTCACGGGATTGGTAATCCAAACCAAAGCAACAGAAAGGGGAAGGTTAACGCCGAACATGATAGCAAGACCTGCCGCCATGATCATCTGACTGGGAAGCGGAACAAATGCCATGAACAGACCAACCGCAAACGCCCCGGAAGCGGAGCGTCGGTTAAGACACCAAAGGTTTGGGTCGTAAAGCAAATTGCCAAACACAGCGAGCGCTTTCTGCTTGCGAATGACTTCATGCTTAGGGAGAAATTTTTTAATTATTTTTCTTGGCATACGTCTTCATTTCACACGGGGGCGATACCAACATGAAGCTATTGTTTGGCATCGTGGTAGCTATCATCACTCTGAAATGGTGGCCGAGTATTCCTAGCTCAGGCGTTGTCATTACAACGCTGCTCATCCTTATAGCGTTACGCAGGTACGTGTCAGAGATCGTTATCGGTGCAGCCATTGGGTGTCTTATTGCAACAGGCGCTGTGGCTGTTTTTCAACATAAAACCGATACTGCACTGACGGTTGATTTGAATACTACCATAGCAGGTAAAGTTGGCAGCCTTTTTACCAAGGAAAACGGGCAAACAAGTGTAATCTTTGATGTCGACACAGTGAATGGACGCAAACTGACCGTTTTTGAGACATTTAGAGCACGTCTCTACTGGCGGTCTGAGCTGCCGGTGAAACAAGGACAACACTGGTCTGTTACCGCAAGATTAAGAGAGCCCTACGGTCGTGTTAACGAAGCAGGCTTTGACGCCGAGACCTATTTTCTCTCTCGTCATATTCACAGCAAAGGATCTGTTCGCACTGCTAATGTGTTGAATGAACGGGTTTCCGTCCGTCAGCAACTCTATGACACTGTCTATGATGACGTGAACCATTTAGGCAGTGCCCGTTTTTTGATTGCCCTGGCCTTTGGTGAACGGAGCTTGTTGTCGAGCGAAGATTGGCAGCAACTTCGTGACAGCGGGTTAGCCCATTTACTGGCGATCTCAGGCCTGCATATCGGCTTGGCATTCTTTTTCGGTTACACCGTCGCTCGATATGTGTTTCCACTGATTGTAAAACGCGATACCCATTTGTGGGTTCCACTCATGATGGGATTAGTTGCGGCATGTTTATATGCGTGGATGGCCGGGTTTTCTTTGACCACCCAACGCGCATTAATGGCACTTCTCGTTGTTTCTCTGATTCGCCAAAGTGGGTTCAGTGTCAGTCCCTTCAATACCTTCTTTTTGGTATTGGCTGCGGTGTTGGCATTTGACCCGCTTTCAATATTCTCTGCTAGTTTTTGGCTTTCTTTTGGTGCGGTTTACGCTCTTTGCATTATGGCGCTGTTTCGCCCCTCAGCCCCGATTGAAGAAAGTGCCATGCAGAAGGTTGCTCGGTACATAAAATCTCTGCTTATTATGCAATTTGTGCTGATGATTGGCATGTTGCCCCTGATGTGGACATGGTTTGGTGGCGTCAGTTTGACCGCGCTATTTTTCAACGTGCTGGCTGTCCCTTTGATCAGTTTAATTACTGTGCCGCTCATCTTGTTGGGACTCATGCTCACGCCATTGGGGGCGTCATCTTTTGTTTGGCAAGCCGCCGATCTCTCGCTTCAACCCTTAATTGGACTTCTCGGTATGGCGTCATTTGGGTGGTTAGAGACGCAAGGTCCTTCCATCCTTTTTCCCATCGTTGTGGTCTTCCTGAGCTTGATGCTCTGGTTGGTGGGGGTTCGAACCATACCTATCACTGCGGGGGTAGTGAGCCTTGCGCTGCTTACGTGGAAAAGTGCACCGAGTGACACCTCTGCATGGCGTGTCGATGTGTTTGATGTAGGACACGGATTGGCGATGCTGATTGAGAAAGAAGGGCGTGCGGTGATGTATGACACGGGCGCAGCATGGGCATCTGGCAGTATTGCCGCATCTGTGATTGCGCCAGTGTTGGCAAAGCGCGGTAGCAAATTGGATGGGTTGATATTAAGCCACGGCGATAACGATCATTCTGGGGGAGAAGATTGGGTCATCAAACACTTAATGCCTGAATGGGTTCGCTCGAGCGAAAATGACATCGGTCACTTGCCGTGCTTGCGTGGAAACCACTGGCGATGGCAACAACTCGAATTTGAGGTGCTGTATCCATTGACGTTGTCAGAGAGGGCGAAGAACCCGTCATCGTGCGTCATCAAAGTGTCTGACGGCACGCATGCTGTGCTGCTAACGGGCGATCTTCCCAAAGCGCAAGAAGCCTACTTGTTAGCTCAGCACGATGATTTGTCCGCCGATGTGGTGATTGTGCCGCATCACGGCAGCAAAACGTCTTCAAGTGAGGCATTCATTGATCATGTAAACCCATTGGCTGCCATTGCGTCGACGGGTCGCTATACGCCGTGGAATTTACCGCACCCTGATATCGTGTCACGTTATAAAAGCCGAGGCATTGAATGGTTTGAAACCGGCTACGACGGGCAGGTGAGTGCACAATTCTCAGACAAAGGTTGGAGAGTTCTTAGTCAAAGAAACGATACAGAGCCTTTTTGGTACCGCAAGAAGTTTGGAGCACCCAAAAGAAAAGAGTAGAATGCCCGCTACTTGCAGAAATATAAGCAATTCACATGACAAAATACCAAGATAGAACCACCTGGGATACGTTCAAAAAGCTGTGGCCATTTATCGCGAATTATAAATTGGGCCTCGTGGTTGCCATTATCGCTTTGGTGATCAACGCAGCAAGCGACACCTTGATGCTTTCTATGATTAAGCCGCTGCTTGATGAAGGCTTTACGTATGACAAGGTTGATGGCGATTTTCTGAAGATGATGCCCGTTTATCTCGTCCTCTTGATGTTGGTGCGTGGTGCATCAAGCTTCGTGTCGACATATGGGCTATCTTGGGTTTCAGGCAATGTGGTGATGGTCATGCGCCGTCGCATGTTCAACCATTTCATGAAGATGCCCGTGAGCTTCTTCGATCAAGAATCCTCGGGTGCGCTGCTTTCTCGTATTACTTACGATTCTGAGCAGGTTGCGAACGCCACCAGTGGCGCACTTGTCAGCCTCGTACGTGAAGGTGCGTCTATCATCGGTCTGATGACCTTAATGTTCTATTACAGCTGGCAGCTTTCGGCGATATTGCTGGTGATTGCACCGGTTGTCGCATGGGCGATTGGCTTCGTCTCTAAACGTTTCCGCAAGATTTCTTCCAACATGCAAGAAGCCATGGGCTCAGTGACGTCCTCCGCCGAACAAATGTTAAAAGGCCACAAAGTGGTGCTGAGCTTTGGTGGTCAAGAAGTTGAGCAGGCGCGTTTTGAGAATGTCAGTAACCGTATGCGCCAACAAACCATGAAATTGGTGTCGGCGCAGGCGATTGCAAACCCTGTGATCCAGCTGATCGCGTCTTTTGCGTTGGTGGCGGTATTGATGCTGGCGAACACGGAAGCGATTCGTTCAGAATTGACGGCGGGTACGTTTGCGGTCGTGTTTGGTGCCATGTTTGGTTTGATGCGCCCATTGAAAGCGCTGACCAACGTAACCTCTCAGTTCCAACGCGGTATGGCAGCATGTAATAGCCTGTTCGAATTGATGGAAATGGAAACAGAGAAAGACAACGGTCAGCACACCATTGATCGTGTGAAAGGCAACGTAACCGTTAACGATGTTGTCTTTACTTACCCAACCAAAGATACGCCAGCCCTAAAGAGCGTGAGCTTCGATCTGCCAGCAGGTAAAACGTTGGCCTTGGTAGGACGTTCAGGTTCAGGAAAAAGTACCATTGCTAATCTGCTAACCCGATTCTATGACATTGACAGCGGTGACATCAGTATTGATGGGGTTCGCATTCAAGATTACACCTTGAACAACCTGCGTGATCACGTTGCGATTGTGTCTCAGAACGTTCACCTGTTTAACGACACGGTGGCGAACAACATTGCTTACGCAGCTGAAGAAAATTACACCCGCGAGCAAATTGAGCGTGCGGCGGAATTGGCCTTCGCCGCTGACTTTGTGCGTGAAATGGACAATGGTTTCGATACCGTCATTGGTGAAAACGGTGTGAGCTTGTCGGGTGGTCAACGTCAGCGTATTGCCATTGCGCGTGCATTGCTGCGTAACGCACCTATCCTAATTTTGGATGAAGCGACGTCGGCGCTGGATACAGAATCGGAGCGCGCGATTCAAGCGGCGTTGGATGAACTGCAAAAAGACCGTACCGTGCTCGTCATTGCACACCGCCTTTCTACCATTGAAAACGCGGATGAGATTTTGGTTGTTGACGAAGGTGAGATCGTTGAACGCGGCGATCACCCAACCCTGATTCAGCAAGATGGCGCCTACGCGCAGTTACATCGCATCCAATTCGGAGAATAAGCCTTGGCGGGATGGGTAGAGAAAATTTGGTTTGAAAACCACCCGCTAGGTCTGCTTGGCGCGCCACTGTTGTGGCCGCTGAGTAAAGTGTTTGGCGCGATTGCCAGAAAACGCCGCGCTGCTTTTCTAGAAGGTAACGGTGCATACCGTGCGCCTGTGCCTGTGATTGTTGTTGGTAACATTACGGTGGGCGGAAACGGTAAGACACCCGTCGTGATTTGGTTGGTGGAACAACTGAAAGCCATGGGAATGACGCCAGGCGTTGTGTCTCGCGGTTATGGTGGTAAAGCGGAAAGCTACCCGTTTGTGCTCGATGAGCGCACTACCACAGACAACGCCGGTGATGAGCCTGTATTGATCTACCAACGCACGGGTGTGCCAGTTGCCATTTCTCCCGTTAGAAGCGATGCCGTTAAAGCACTGCTGCCGCTTGGCGTTGATGTCATCATTACCGATGATGGCCTTCAACATTACAAACTCGCCAGAGACATTGAGTTTGTGATTGTTGATGGTGAGCGTCGATTTGGTAATGAACATTACATGCCTTTTGGTCCCTTGAGAGAGCAGACCGATCGGCTCCAAAGCGTGGACTTTATCGTGTGCAATGGTGGGCAGCCTCACGCTGGCGAAATTGCCATGAGCCTCGCCCCAAGCGAATTTGTAAACCTTAAAACTGGCGAAAAAGCGCAGGCCGCGTCCTTAAACAATGCCGTTGCCATGGCAGGAATTGGTAACCCACAGCGCTTTTTCAACACCTTGAGTACGCTGGGTATTACGCCGATTCACTGCGAGCCGTTTGCCGATCACAAAGCCTTCGATTATGACCAATTGGCGGCTTTGGCGGAAAAAGGGCAGCACTTGTTGATGACAGAAAAAGACGCGGTGAAGTGCCGTGATATGTTGTCTCAACACCCACATATAGAAAATTGGTGGTATCTTCCTGTTGATGCAAGTATCAGCGAGCAAGACACCGTCAATATGATGAATATCATTAAGAAAGTGAAGGATGGATATGGATCACCGACTGCTTGAAATCGTTGCTTGTCCCGCGTGTAAGGGAAAACTGAACTACAACAAAGAAAACAACGAACTGGTGTGTAAGTTTGACCGATTGGCGTACCCAATTCGTGAAGGCATTCCTGTCATGTTAACGACAGAAGCGCGCGAATTGTCGTCGGAAGAGGTGAAGTAATGAAATTCACGGTTGTTATCCCTGCCCGTTATGCCTCTAGCCGTTTGCCCGCGAAGCCGCTGGTAGACATTGGCGGAAAGCCAATGGTGCAGTGGGTATACGAGCAATCGGTGAAGTCAGGCGCAGAAAAAGTCATTGTTGCTACCGATGATCAGCGTATTGTTGATGCGGTTAAGGCATTTGGCGGTGAAGTGTGCTTAACGCGTGAAGATCACCAGTCGGGCACTGAACGTTTGGCTGAAGTGGTCGAGCTTTACAATCTGGATGCGAACGAAATCATCGTGAACGTTCAGGGTGACGAGCCATTGATTCCACCTGTTGTGATTCGTCAGGTCGCTGAGAACTTAGCGAACAGTGTCGCACCTATGTCAACGCTTGCTGTTAACATTGATCATGCGGACGAAGTGTTCAATCCGAATGCAGTGAAAGTGGTGACGGATAAAGATGGTTACGCGATGTACTTTAGCCGCGCGACCATTCCGTGGGATCGTGACAACTTCGCTAAAGCACCAATGGAAATTCACCATAACCTGAAACGTCATATTGGCATTTATGGTTACCGTGCTGGCTTTATTAATACCTACATCAATTGGGCACCAAGCCCTATTGAGCACATTGAGTGTTTAGAGCAACTTCGTGTGCTTTGGTATGGCGAAAAAATCCATGTTGATGTCGCGATTGAAGCGCCTCCGGCGGGGGTGGATACTCCTGAAGATCTTGAAGCGGTGAGAAAAATCATCGCAGGTGCTTAATGTACTAGCGCGAGCGTGCTAGTAGCAGTATCAAGTCGCAGACAAAGAAAAACGCCCTGATGAAAGTCAGGGCGTTTTTTTATGGTTTATCGCAGTGAGCCGCGCAGCCTGTAAAGAATCAGTTGGGGACAGGCGCCAACACTTCCGTGACAGGAGAAGGTTGCTCTGGCGAGGTAACAGGGTCGCCTTGCACTTCGGCTTCTTGTTGCGCCACTTTGTCGCGTAGACGCTGCCAAAGTTGGCCTAAACGCTCATGCCAGTAACGTTCGAATTGCTCTAAGTATTGTGCACGTGGCGAATACTTAATCCATGGTTGGTGAATCTCTTTCTGCGCAATGTAGTTCGTGGGTGCGGGAATGGGGTCAAGGCCTGCACTTTTAAACTCATAGAGCGCGCGAGGCATGTGACTCGCAGAAGTGACCAAGACCAAATTGCTACGGCCGACCACAGACGCGGCTTGGAAGGCTTCTTCCCACGTATCCTTCGCGGTTTCCAACAACAGAATATTGTTCTTATTCACACCCATCGCCATCGCAACACGCGCAAGCATGCGTGCATGGCTCACTTCGTTGCCGCCATCGTATCCAGACAGGATCAGTTTTGACGTTGGGTACATGAAGTGAATGCGAATCCCTTCAATCAATCTCATGAGCGCTGTACGTGACAATTCTGACGTGGGAGGAATCTCATCATCAACGACGTGTCCGTGTCCTAGCACCATAACGTAGTCCACCGGCTTACTCGGCGTGAGAAATCCAGTGTGTTGACGTTCAAGCTTCATTAACAGCGATGAAGTAATAGGTTGAAAAGATGCCAGAGCAATTAACAGCAAAGAAACAAAAACGAGGAACGAACCAAACCCTTTGCGCTGCGTGAACCAGATGAGGAACAAGCCGAAAAAACCAACAAGGAGTAGCGCAGGGAGCGGCATCAGTAAAGTTGATATAAGTTTTTTTAGTTCAAACATGAAATGTCGCCCGAAATATAGTCAAACAGGGGTCAATATGTGCATCAAGCCTTTATTAACGGCAAGCATATGCGAAAATGAACCCCTTGAAGAATATGATAACGAAGGCACTGTGACTGAGGATAGAAATTTCGACGACATTGCCCACAAATTTGTTAAAAACATTTATGGGTCGGGCAAAGGAGAAATTCGCCAAGCTGTTGTTTGGCAAGATCTCGAGTCAATATTAAAAACACTGGGTGAATCCGCTTCACTAGACATTTTGGACGCTGGCGGCGGTTTAGCGCAATTATCGCAACAAATCGCACATCGTGGGCACAAAGTGACCTTGTGTGATCTTTCTTCACAGATGCTTGCATTGGCCGAGAAAGACATCGAAGACGCAGGTCTTCTGTCGCAATATCGCTTCGTTCACGCACCTGTGCAAGACATTGCTCAACACATAGACAAGCAAGCTGATTTGGTGCTTTTCCATGCTGTCATGGAATGGTTGAAGGATCCGCGTGAAGCGTTAGATGTCGTGTTATCACAGGTTAAGCCAGGTGGCATTGCATCAGTGATGTTCTACAACCAAAATGGCTTACTTTTTAAAAATTTAATTTGTGGCAACTTAACCCATATTGAAGAAGGGATGCCGCACAGAAAACGGTTCAAACTTCAGCCTCAAAAAGGGCTGCCACCGGAAGATGTGTACCAGTGGGTAGAAGACGCTGGCTTTACAATTTTGGGAAAAAGCGGTGTACGCACCTTTCACGATTACATGAAAGACACGCGAACAGGCGAGTACACCTTTGAACAGGTCGTGGCGATGGAGCAGAAGCTTTGCCGCCAAGAACCTTTTATTTCGTTGGGGCGCTATATCCATGTATATGCGCAAAAACCCCTCGATTAATAACAAAAATACCTGAACGCAATTTGGGTAAATAATTAGACAACAAGGATTACGGATGAGCGAAAACTCTCAGACTGTTCCTGAGTTGGTTGGTTGGGTGAAACAAAACGACTTCTCTCTCAATCTGCCGCCGGAACGGCTGGCATTCCTCCTAGCGATTGCTGTGTTAAGCAGCGAACGTTTTGATGAGGAGCTTGGAGAGGGTGAACTGATCGATGCGTTTCGCATCGTCAGCGACCAATTTGAGCAAAGCAGCGAAACCATCGCTTTTCGTGCTAACAATGCCATTAATGATTTAGTTCGTAGCCGTTTGTTAAGTCGCTTTACCAGCGAACTGACCGACGGCGCGAGCATTTATCGCTTAACGCCGCTTGCCTTAGGGATCAGTGATTATTACGCGCGTCATCGCGAATACAGTTCATTGAAACTGTCTATTCAGCTTTCGATGGTGGCGGATGAAATCGATAAAGCGCTTTCCGCTGCCTCTGAAGGCGGTGATGAAGCGTATTGGCGCAAAAACGTCTATGCCGTGCTGAAGTATTCGGTGGCCGAAATTTTCGACCGTATCGATCTTAACCAGCGCACCATGGATGAGCAGCAGCAGAAAGTGAAAGAAGACATTGCGGCCCTGCTTAACCAAGATTGGCAGGCAGCCATTGCTAACTGTGAGCAACTGCTGAACGAAACGTCGAGCACGCTTCGCGAGCTTCAAGATACCCTGCAATCTGCGGGCGACCAGCTGCAAACACAGCTTCTGAACATTCAAGAGCAAGTCCATGGTCGCGACGATCTCGATTTCGTCGATGCCATGATTTACAACTTGCAGATGAAGCTCGACCGCATCATCAACTGGGGTCAACAAGCCATCGACTTGTGGATTGGCTATGACCGCCATGTTCATAAATTCATTCGTAATGCCATCGACATGGACAAAAACCGCGCGTTTAGCCAGCGTTTGCGTCAGTCGGTGACAGAATACTTCGATAGCCCTTGGTTCTTAACCTTCGCAGACGCGGATCGCTTACTGGATATGCGTGACGAAGCTTTGGTGCTTCGTGATGATGAAGTCATGGGCGAAATGCCAGCCGAGGTTGAATTTGAAGAACTGACCGTGGTTAACGATCAACTGAGTGATCAAATTGCCGATATGTTGTCTAGGCACCGCACGACGGGCGCAGGCATCGATTTAGGCGCTGTTTTGAAAAACTATTTGGCTCAACACCCACACGCTCGCCACTTCGATTTGGCACGGATTGTTATCAACCAAGCAGTACGTCTTGGTTATTCGCAATCTGATTTCAATGCGATTCAGCCAGACTGGCAAGCAATTAACGATTATGGAGCCAAGGTACAAGCAAATGTCATCGATAAATATTGAAGATTTGATGCCGGAAGAATTGGCGAAAGCTATCGCCAACCCATTGTTCCCGGCGTTAGATAGTGTTTTGCGTGCTGGCCGCCATATTGCTAGCGAAGATTTAGATAACCATGCGTATCTGATTGAATTTGAAACACCGTTACAACACTTCTATCAGCGTTATAACGCCGAACTTGTGCGCGCACCGGAAGGATTCTTCTACCTCCGCCCACGTTCAACATCACTGATTGGTCGCAGCGTATTGTCTGAAATGGACATGCTGGTCGGCAAAGTGCTTTGTTTCCTTTACCTCAGTCCAGAACGTTTGGCGCAAGAAGGTATTTTCACCACCCAAGAGCTGTTCGATGAACTGCTGACGCTGGCGGATGAAAAGAAACTGATGAAACTGGTCACTCTCCGTGCAACGGGGTCAGATCTTGACCGTGAAAAGCTGTACGACAAAGTGAAAACTTCGCTGCGTCGTTTGCGTCGCATCGGCATGATTGTGCCCATCGGCGAATCCGGCAAATTCCGCGTCAGCGAAGCCACATTCCGCTTCGGTGCAGATGTGCGTGCAGGGGATGATATCCGTGAAGCGCAACTTCGCCTGATCCGTGATGGTGAAGCCGTGCTGCACCAACAAGGCCATGCACAATCAAGCCTTCTGAATGACCATGATGCTGACGAAGCCATTGATGCTGGCATTCTGGAAGACAACGAAAATCTAAACGATGACGGGCAGGAGGTTCAGGCATGATCCAACGCGGTAAATATCAATCGCTGACGATGGTCAACTGGAACGGCTTCTTTGCACGTACGTTTGATATCGACAATTTAGTGACCACGCTGTCAGGCGGTAATGGTGCAGGTAAGTCCACCACCATGGCGGCATTTATCACGGCGCTTATCCCTGACCAAAGTCTTCTGCATTTCCGTAACACCACGGAAGCGGGCAGTTCTAATGCATCTCGTGATAAAGGTCTGCACGGTAAGTTGAAACCGGGCGCGTGTTACGCCGCCTTGGATGTGGTTAACTCACGTAATCAACGCATTCTCTTTGGTGTGCGTTTGCAGCAGGTTGCGGGTCGTGACAAGAAAGTGGATATCAAACCTTTCATCGTTCAAGGCTTGCCTGCGAACGTGAAACCAACCGATATCCTGATTGAGAACGTTTCGTCTAACCAAGTGCGTGTTCGTCAGCTTAACGAAGTCAAAGACGCGCTAGGCCACTATGAAACGGCGCAATTCAAAGCGTTCAACTCTGTTACTGATTACCACGCGCAAATGTTCGAATACGGTGCATTGCCGAAGAAGTTGCGCAACCAAACAGACCGTTCGAAATTCTACCGTTTGATCGAAGCATCACTCTACGGCGGTATTTCAAGTGCCATCACCAAGTCACTCCGTGATTACTTGCTGCCGCAAAACGGTGGCGTGAAGAAAGCCTTCCAAGACATGGAAGTGGCGCTTCGCGAAAACCGCATGACGCTCGAAGCCATCAAGCTGACACAGCGTGACCGTGATTTGTTCAAACACTTGATCACCGAATCAACCAACTACGTGGCGTCTGACTACATGCGCCACGCGAACGAGCGTCGTAAGAAGCTAGAGCTTGCGCTGCAACGCCGTGGTGAGTTGCTGGGTTCACGCCGTCAATTGGATGATTTCCAAGGTACGTTTGGTCGTATGACGGATGAGCTAGATGCATTGTCGGACAGCCAAACTCACCTAGAACTTGACCACCAATCGGCGTCTGACCACCTACAACTGGTGCAGACCGCCGTTCGCCAACAAGAGAAAGTAGAGCGCTACCAAGAAGATTTGGAAGAGCTTGCTGTGCGTCTTGAAGAGCAAATAATGGTGGTGGAAGAGGCGACTGAACAGCTGGTGATGCAGGAAGAACAAGCGCATCTTAGTGAAGAAGAAGTCGACAGCCTTAAAACGCAGCTTGCTGATTACCAACAAGCGTTGGACATGCAGCAAACGCGTGCGCTTCAATATCAGCAAGCGGTTAAAGCGCTTGAAAAAGCCCGTGAGTTAACGGGTAACGATACGCTAGATCAAAACAATGCCACCAGCGAACTGGGTGCATTGAAAGCGGACGAAGACAAACAAACGTCTGAGCTACTGAGCTTGAAGCACAAGCTGGATATGTCCTCTGCGGCCGCGAAGCAATTTGAGCGTGGTCTTGAGTTGGTGCGCAGCATCGCAGGTGACGTTTCTCGCTCAGACGCCGGACAAAAAGCCCGTGATGTGATTGCCAAAGGTCGTGAGTTTGGCCACGTTGCACAAAATGCGGATCAGTTGACGGCGCAGCATCGCGATCTTGAACGCCAAATGCGCAGCTTCCAACAAGCGAAAACTTTGTCTGAGCAATACCAGCGCCAGTTCAATGCTGCGGTTGTGTCAGAAGAAGACGTGGAGCTTGAGCTTCAACGTCAGCAAGCGCGTCTTGAAACCGCAGAAGAAGCGGTGGGCGAACAAGCAGAAAAAGTGCGTGAACTTCAACGTAACGAAAACGACGTTAACGCCAACATTGCCGCGTTTGAAAAAGTTGCGCCAGCGTGGATTGCAGCGCAAGACGCCTTGGAAAAACTGGCAGACCAGACCGACGCTGAGCTTTATGACAGCCAAGCAGTGCTGGACACCATGCAGCAAGTGATGGTTAACGAGCGTCAAACCTTGGATACCCGTGACAAGCTGGCTGTTGAAAAGCAGGCGCTTGAAGCGGAAATCGAACGTTTAGCGCAACCGGGCGGTAGCGGCGATGCGCGTTTGCAATCTCTTGCGGATACGCTGGGCGGCACTCTGCTTTCTGAAATCTACGATGACATCACGATGGAAGATGCGCCGTATTTCAGCGCCATGTATGGTCCTGCACGTCACGCGATCGTGGTGCCTGATCTGAAAGGCATCAAAGAGAAACTGGTCGATATTGATGATTGCCCAGATGATCTTTACATCATTGAAGGCGAGGCAGAAGGCTTTGATGACAGCGTGTTCGACGCGGATGAAATGGAAGGGGCGGTGTGCGTTCATTTGAACGACCGTCAACTTCGCTATTCGCGTTTCCCGAAAGTGCCATTGTTTGGCCGTGCAGCACGTGAACACCGCTTGGAAAATCTGCGCGAGAAACGTGAAGAGTTGGTCGAAGATTACGCAAAAGCCTCGTTTGATTCTCAGAAGCTGCAACGTCTAACGCAAAGCTTCAACCAGTTCGTGTCAGTACACTTGAACGTGGCGTTCAACGAAGATCCAGAAGCGGCATTGAAAGTGCAGCGCGAAAAACGCAGTAGCATTCAACGTCAATTGGGCCAATTGCGTGAAAACGAACAACAGGTTCGCAGCCAATTAACGGGCTCGAAAGAAGCCATGGCATTGTTGAACAAACTTCAACACGTGGTGAACGCGTTAGAAGACGACACCTTAGAAGCGCGACTGGAAGAAACGGAATCACGTTTAGCGATGGCGGACGAAGCACGTCACTTTATGCGTGAACACGGTAAAGCGCTGGCGGAGCTAGAAGGTCTGGTATCGACACTCGACGCTGACCCAGAGCAGTTTGATGCGCTCACAGCGTCATACCAACAGGCTGACGAAGCGCTACAGTTGCTTAAGAAAAAGCTGTTTGCCTTGTCTGATTTGGTTGAGCGTCGTCATCACTTTGGCTATGAAGATGCGGTTGCTTTGCTTGATAAGAGCAGTGAGCTGAACGAACAACTGAAAGCCAAGCTGGTGGATGCAGAGCGCGCACGTACACGTTCACGTGACACCGTGAAGCAAGTGCGAGACCAAGTGAACCAATACAACCAATTGCTCGCGTCACTGAAAAGCTCGCACCAAGCGAAGCAAGAAACCGTGGCAGAGTTTAAGCGTGAATTGGTTGAGCTTGGCGTGCGTGCCGATGTTGAAGCGGAAGAGCGCGCACGTATTCGCCGTGACGAACTGCATGCACAATTGACGCAATCACGTCAGCGTAAGAGTGAGCTTGAAAAAGGGCTAACCTCGATTGAACTAGAAATGAAATCGCTGGTGAAAACCCTCAAGAAAGCGGGCAAAGAATACACTGAGCTGCGCACGTTTGTGGTGAATGCCAAAGCGGGTTGGGTGGAAGTGCTCAAGATTGCACGTACCAGCAATGTTGAGAAGCAGCTAAACCGCCGCGAAATGGCGTACATGTCTGCGGACGAGTTGCGTTCGCTGTCAGATAAATCCTTGGGTGCACTGCGTCTGGCGGTGTCAGACAATGAAATTCTGCGTGATGCACTGCGTGCGTCAGAAGACATGGCGCGTCCAGAGCGTAAAGTGCTGTTCTACGTTGCGGTATACCAACACCTTCGTGAACGTATTCGTCACGACATTATCCGTACGGATGATCCTGTTGAAGCGATCGAAGAGATGGAAGTGGAGTTGGGCCGTCTCACTGAAGAACTGACACAACGTGAGAAGCGCCTTGCGATCAGTTCTGAATCGGTGGCGAACATCATTCGTAAAACCATTCAGCGTGAACAAAACCGTATTCGTTTGTTGAACCAAGGCTTATCAAACATTGGTTTCGGTCAGGTGAAAGGCGTGCGTTTGAATGTGTCGATTCGTGATACGCACTCTCAACTACTGGCAGGCCTGGCTGAAAACGCGGAACAGCACCAAGATTTGTTTGGCAATAACCGCCTGACCTTCTCTGAAGCGATGGCGAAATTGTTCCAACGCTTGAACCCACACATCGACATGGGTCAGCGTTCGCCGCAAATTCTGGGTGAAGAACTGTTGGATTACCGTAATTACCTTGAGCTAGGCATTGAAGTTAACCGTGGTACAGACGGCTGGCTACGTGCTGAATCGGGCGCGTTGTCGACCGGTGAAGCAATCGGTACAGGTCAAGCAATCCTACTGATGGTTGTTCAGAGTTGGGAAGAAGAATCGCGCCGCTTGCGTGGTAAAGATGTGATCCCATGTCGTCTTCTGTTCCTCGATGAAGCCGCGCGTTTGGATGCGAAGTCTATTTCGACCTTGTTCGAACTGTGTCATCGCCTCGACATGCAGTTACTGATTGCCGCGCCTGAAAACATCAGCCCAGAGCAGGGGACAACCTACAAGCTGGTACGTAAGATCTTTAACGACAAAGAACACGTGCATGTTGTAGGTCTTCGCGGCTTTGGTGACGTCTCTAAGTCAGAGTTACCGTTTGAGGGTGAGCTTGAGAACGCAAGCTAAGTGAAGGCTTGATTGCGTGTAAATAAAGGAAAAGGCCAGCGAAAGCTGGCCTTTTTGATCGTGATGTTCAGTGCGAAGGCAAGGGTACTACGCAATCTTGAACATGCCGATCTGTTTGGTCAATTGACGAGTTTGTTCATTGATGCGGCTTGCCGTGCTGTCGGTATCATGGGTTTTTTCAGAAACCGATTTCGCCGAGAGAGCAATGTTTTCACGTTTGAGGTGATCTCTTCCGTGACCGTGGATTGTTGGCCTGCGGCTGTCGCTATCTGGGTGTTCATCGCGTTAATTTCCGTCATCATGTTCTCGATTTCGGCGAGCATGCTGTTGTTCTTATCACAATTGTCTACGCTGCTAGCGACAAACTCGTTAGCACTTGTAATCCCCGCCACGGCTTTTGTCGTTTCGGCCTGCAGAGATTGCACTTTTGCGCGAATTTCTTCGGTGGACGTTTGTGTTCGAATCGCCAGAGAACGAACTTCATCAGCAACCACACTGAACCCGCGGCCTTGTTCGCCAGCGCGTGCGGCTTCAATGGCTGCATTCAGCGCCAACAAATTCGTTTGTTCTGCAATCCCTTGAATCACATCAAGCACAGTACCAATTGAGTCGCTCTCTGCGGACAATTGCTCCATGGATGCCGTGGCATCACGCATTTTCTCACAAAGGTCGGTAATTTCTTTTACCAACTGTTTGCCGACCGTCGTGCCTTGTTTTACCGAGTTCACGACATTTTGTGAAGATTCAGAGGCGTTGTTTGCAAAGCTTGCCACCTCTGAGATGGACGCGTTCATTTCACTCGCCGCGGTCGCCACTTGGTTCGAATTCGCCGCTTGTGCATCGACTTCAGTTTGCATGCCATGAATGTTGCCTTGAATATCGGTAGATGCATTGTCGAGTGCCTTCACTGTGCTGTCTGCACCTTGGATCAACGTCAGGAAGTCTTTCAACATCACATTCATTGATTTTGACAGTTCAGTGAGTTCGTCGTTTCCTCGGGTGTCTAACTGGATGGTTAAGTCATGTGTCGTGGCAATGTGAGCAATACGCTTACTGAATGATGTGATGGGGCGACTGATGCTACTCGCAATAAGCCACGCGACCACCAGTGATAAAGCAATAATGATGGCACCAACAATTCCTGCAGTCCTATAGAGTGCGTTGTTGAGCAAAACAACTTCTTGGAGGGCCTCTTCTCTCTCTAACTCAGAAACTAGAGCCCATTTTTTGCCAAAAATATCCATGATGCTGTATGCGGCAAACACTTCTTTGTTCGCGTGATTTTGGCTAATGGAAAAACCTGTTTCGCCACCGAGCGCTGCGTTTACATGTGAGGAGCTGATGGGTTGTTGCCCTGACGATGAGGCGGTGACATTGATGCGTTCAATGGTGTCATTGTTCACGCCAGTTTGGCGCAATATGTCGACATAGGCGGGTTTGTCTTGTTCAAGTAAACGGTTTTGCGAGCGCATGAGGTTGTCGGGGCCCACAATGAAGGTTTCCCCTGTATTGCCCAAGCCGTTATCTTTCCATTGGCCGCCGTACGTCATGATCTGGTTGATGTTGTCGATAGGCATTTGGAAGATCAAGACACCGATAGTTTGGCCGTCTTTCACAATGGGTGACCCTATAAATGAGGCAGGGCTGTTATAAGAAGGTAAGTAAGGGGAGAAGTCCTCGAAGCTGAACTCGCCCTTACTGAGGCTTTTTGACGCATTAAAAACATTTGCAATGCCGCTTTCCGCGTACGGGCCCGATTGGAGGTTTGTCGCGTAATCTAGCTCTTTAAAGACGGAGTAAACGATGTTCCCGTCCAAATCGACCAAGAAGATGTCGTAGAAGCCAAAAGATTCTAAAAAGGTGCGGTAGTTTGAATGAAACACCTCATGCACTTCGCTGTATGTGGTTTGGTCAGAGGCTTTGTCGAGGAGGTGCTTGTTGCCGAGAGGGTTTTCATTGACGCCAATGTAGGCTTGCTGCAATAGCTGACCTGCCAAGCTGATGTTATTCAAGCTTGAAACCGCATCGACAGGTTTCGCATTGGTGTCCTGATAGGTCTTTCCAAACTCGTTGACGTAATAATCGCGTAGTTTGTCAGCTTGATTATCGGTAATGATGGCTTCTGTTGGCACGCTTTGAAATGTTTGCGCAAACTTCGACATGGCGTCTTCCGTCATGGTTGAGTTTGCTAAATTAATCAACTGCTTGCCGATACCTTCAAAGTATTGCTCGATCTCAGCTTTCTTTACTTCTCTCACAGAAAGCAGTTGATTTTGAATTTGATGTTCGAGTGCAAGGCTTGAAGCGCGGTTTGCAGTCATTGTCATGATTGCCGCGGTTGCGATGACGGTAACAACGCTCATTGCAATAAATGCCGTTCTTATTTTTGTTGATATTTTCATTACACAGCGTCCCTTTAGTGAATCGAAAGCTCCAAAAATGACATGCTAAGTGTAGGTAGAAACACCTGTTTTCGTGGGTTTTTGTTCGGAAAGGTATGTAGTGCTCAGAAAGAGAAGGGGATAAATTGGTTCAGCCAGCATAAAGGGAAAGCAATGCTGCTTTTCCTTTATGCGTGGTATGACATTTGGCGATGAGCATTAAAAATCTGACACAGTCGCTTCCAAGATGGCGACCGAGTAGTACTGATCGAACTTGAATCCGACGTCGGTCAAATAACCAACTTGCTCAAAGCCAAATTTTCGATGAAGCGCCAGTGAAGCGTCATTGGGTAAGGTGATGACGGAATACGCACGTTTTACCGGTGAGGCAGCCATTTGCTTGAGTAGCGCCTGCATAAGCAAAGAGCCCAGCCCCTTGGCTTTCAAATCATGGCGTAGATAAATCGTTATTTCTGAACTGATGCGATACGCGAGTTTTTCACGAAACTCGCTGTTGTAAGCGAAGCCAATAACGTTACCTGCCTCGTCTTCTTTGACCAGCACATGGTAGTAGCCGTCACTGTTGGTGAGTTTCTCAAACCAGGTTTTTCTTCGCTCGATTGACCAAGGGTCATAATCAAACGTTATGGCTGTGTTGACCACATAGTGGTTATAAATGTCGTTGATAACTGCAAGATCATCGACAGTGGCGGTTCTGATTGTCATCGCTTTACTTCCTATTTAAACGAGACGCGCTATGACTCGGCGAGCGCAAGTTTGATTGCCGCTTCAGCGTGCAACTCTGTGGTGTCGTACAAAGGGACGGAAGTATGGTTTTGTTGAACGAGTAAACCAATCTCCGTACAACCTAAAATCACGCCTTCTGCCCCCTGTGCTTTTAAATCGTCAATGATGGACAAATATTGCTTGCGAGAATGTGTATTCACTTCGCCTTGGCAAAGTTCTTGATAAATCACTTCATGCACCACGTCTTGTTGCCATGCCGGTGGCACAGAGACAGTAATGCCAAAAGATTCAATACGCTCTTTATAAAAAGGTTCAGACATAGTGAAGCGCGTACCAAGCAACCCAACGTGGCAAATTTTATCTTTCAATAAGC
The DNA here is from genome assembly GCF_004120195.1 of Enterovibrio baiacu. GTDB lineage: Bacteria > Pseudomonadota > Gammaproteobacteria > Enterobacterales > Vibrionaceae > Enterovibrio > Enterovibrio baiacui. The sequence continues at coordinate 48,887 of NZ_SCHN01000007.1, forward strand.
GCTCTGCAGTGGCATCGGCGATATGAATCAGCGGGATTGATATCGCATCAGACACTTCGTTGGCAACCTTGTGCATGGTGTTGGTGCCGATCATCATAAAATCTGCCCCCGCGTGCTCGAGTCGCTGCGCTTCATTTATCAATGCTTCGGCTGATTTATCCCATGCGTTGGCGCGTTGAAACGCCTCAATCTCTGCAAAATCAACACTACTGAGCAAGATTTTTGCTGAATGGTGTCCACCAAGTGTCTTTCTTGTCTGTTGATTTAAGAGGCGATAATAGGTGGAGGTGGACTCCCAACTCATCCCGCCGATTAAGCCAATTGTCTTCATCTCTGTATCCTTACTCGTTGAGCTTTCTCAAGTTATAACACACAGATGCCTCGTGAGACATAGCGAAAAGTAGAAACTAAGCGTGTTCCAATCGACGCTTAATGACGAGAGATATTCCAGAAAAAAACAGCAGAAAACATTGAGGAGTGAACAAGGGTGAGGAGGGCAGTAACAGCGGGTGAACAGAGCGGAAATAACGTTTCCATCCCTGCATCTGTTTAGGCATGAAAACGTTTTTAAGCTTTTACGTTTGAATAAGGCAATACACGTTAAGATGCTGCAAATTGAACAAATTAGACACTTTCGGCGGATGCTCCCAAGCCTTTGAGCCAGTTTCTATACCAACTGGAAAGTGATTCAATTGGCTTAGGTCGACAGATCAAGAACCCCTGCAATAGAATGCCAGGGTGATGTTTTGTCATGTAATCCAGATCTTCAAAGTGTTCTATGCCTTCAGCCACTAAATCGACATCAAAGGATTCCGTAATGTCCTCTAATGATTGGACAATAACTTGGCTGAATTGATCAGCATGAATTTGATTGACCAAGGTGCGATCGATTTTCACTTCCGTGAATGGCAGGCTTCTTAGTTGCTGAATGTTGGTAAAACCGGTACCAAAATCATCCAGTGATAGGCCATACCCGTGGATCCGTAATCGGTTTAGAGACTCCATTTGCTCCGACGATTTGAGCGCATATTCTTCCGTTATTTCCAATACGATACGGGATTTATCAATATTTCTATCTTTGAAGAGATCTTCGAGTCGACTGGGGATATCGAGATCAGCTAATTGTGATGGAGAGAGATTGATGCTGATTTTGATGCTATCACCAAAAATGTCCGACAGTTCTTTCATGTGATCAGCGGTCGCTTCTGCTAACTGCATGGTAATCAAATCCATCAGATCAAACCGAATGGCCGTCGGAATGAAGCGTCCAGGCAGAATGGCATTTGGCTCACCGGGGGAAATGATCCGAGCCAGTACTTCTAAGCTCTCAACACGGTTCGTTTCTGGATTGAGTTTGGGTTGATAGTAGGGCTTCACCTGTCGATGGACGATGCAGGTGATAAGTTCTTTCTTTGTCATTTGCTCATAGTGTAGAAACTTTCGCTCTTCTGCTTGATGCAACCTGTCCATCACCAGCTGCAATGCATCCATCTTGATGGGTTTTGAAATGTTTCCAACCAAGAAGACATGCTGTTGGCGAGCAACTTCTGCTGCCAGTTCAACAATGCGTACGTCCAACTCGGACACGATGCAGATTCCCCCCTTGTAGTGCATTTCCCCAAGGTGTCGAATGAGTCCCATTCCGTCGATATCAGGCATGTTTAAATCGGTGAGTACGAGATCATATCGCGTAGGGTATTGGTGCAATTCAGCCAATGCTTTGATCGGGGAAGAGAACGTCGTGACGTTGTGGTAGCCAAGGTCATTAAGCATTGTATTAATCATGACCAACACCGCCTCTGAATCATCGATTATGATGATGCGGATTGTTTCATCCATGTATCCGATCCTAAAGAGAGAGCCATATATAAAACTAGATGCTTATGCGGTGATTTCAATACTCAATGTAGGGCTTATTGCTCAATTAGTCGTCTAGATAGCCTTTTATTTAGGCATATGAGTGAGTTAGCCAATAAAAATGCGACAAGCCTAACTATTTAGGCTTTCTGCTCAATAATCATTACAGGCAGAGCCGCCTTCTTTACCGTATGTGATGCCCGAAAATGGCCAGTCATTGGAGAGAAGTCGTAGTAATCTTGCTGTTAAATGCAACGTACTTCAGCGTGCTGGAGTGCGAAATAAGGGACCAAGGAAAGAAGATGGAAATGAAGCAAAAAGACGTTGCTGAACTGCTTTTACTTGCAGCGTTATGGGGAGCCTCATTCCTGTTTATTCGCTATGCCGTGCCAGATTTTGGGCCGTTTGCACTGATCACCGTTCGCGTCGTGTTGGCATCTGTCTTGTTGTTGCCCATTTTGATGGTGAGGAAACAGCTACACGAATTTCGAGCAAACTGGTTTCATTCCTGCTGTGTTGGTTTATTCAGTTCCGCCATTCCGTTTGTACTGTTTGCATTCGCGATGATGAATGTTTCGAGTGGATTTGCTGCCATCCTCAATGCAAGCACACCCATTTGGGGCGCGATAATTGCCTACTTCTGGTTGGGAGATAAACTGACATACACGCGCATGACTGGGCTATTGATTGGTGTGGTTGGTGTGATGGTCTTGGTGTGGGGAAAGCTGGATTTTGGTTCGAGTGGGCTAGGGTGGTCTGTGCTTGCTGTCATAGGTGCTACTGTGTTTTATGGCATATCAGCGAGCTATGCAAAACGCTTCCTCAACGGTGTTCCGCCTCTTGTCACTGCTGCAGGCAGTCAGATAGGATCTTCCGTCGCGTTATTGCCATTGGGCCTTATTTTCTGGCCAGAGGTTAATCCAAGCCAAGCAAGTTGGATTGCAGCTATCATTCTGGGTTTTGTGTCGACGGGCTTTGCATACATCTTGTATTTTCGATTGATCGAGCGTGTTGGTCCAACCAATGCCATTACCGTGACGTACTTAATTCCATTGTTCGCGGCGGTGTGGGGTTATTTCTTATTGGATGAGAGCGTCACGCTGAGAATGATCTTAGGTGCTTGCACGATTTTCCTCGGCACAGCGCTCGCAACGGGGTTAGTTAAATTCGGCAAGCGCACACCTGCCAAGGAGGGGTGAGTGCAGTTTATGAAATACTATGAATGAAGAAGAGTGATGATAAAAAAAGGCCCGAGGGCCTTTTTTTAGTGTGTTTCATCGAGCGTAGTAAGAGGGGTAACTTCAAGAAGTGGTGCAGCGTCGATGTTTTCCGCGTTCATCATTGATGAAATACGCTGTACAGAAGAAATGAGCAACGATTGCTCCCACTCTTCAAGGGATTGAAAGCGTGAAATAAAACTTTCTTGCAAAGGTTTCGGCGCTTGTTGCAGGGCCTGTTGACCTTCTGGCGTCAGGTGCGCATGGACTTTACGTTTGTCCAAGTTGCTTCTAACACGCACAATAAGGTTGCGGCTGGCAAGGCGATCCAAGATTGTCGTCGCGGTTGCCTGACTCATGTTGGTGTGGTTTGAAAGCTGGCGAATGGTAACTTCGTCTAATTCATCAATGGCTCTCATTAGAACGAGCTGAGGACCCGTTAGACCAGCCTCTTTATTTAGCTTTCTTGAGTGCAGATCAATGGCGCGAATGATTTGCCTAAGCGCTACCAACACCTCTTCGTGCTTCTCCATCGAAGCGTCTCCTTTAAACAGCGGCAGGATGTTAAAAATTCGCCGAATTATCTGTTCTATACGTGAATATTTAAAGGTTTTTTCCTCGTTTCTTACCAAACCTTACACATGAGTTGCTGATTATGCGAACTCATTTGGTTTCAATCTAACCTGTGTCCTAATTTGGGTACGTGATAATTGCTGAAAGTATGCAAACTAAGGCGTAATAAAGAGAGGAAAAAGATAATAAATTTAAAACTAAATGATATTATTTATCATTAGCATTTGAAATGTATTGAGTATGAATGTAATAATCGTTATCAATTGCAACAACTGGTAACAATTCACATACTCAAGGAAAGATTATGATGCGCTCCCCCTTGGCTTCGGCCTGTTCAGTTTTGGCATTATCAGCCGTTTCTTTCACTACCTTTGCAGCCACACCAAAAGCCGTTGTTGAAAACTATGCAGACATCGCTCACGCAACGTTCAGCGATGCACTGACAACGTCTAAGCAACTTGATAGCGCAATTGATGCGTTGATCGCCAAACCCTCTGAAAAAACGCTTAACGAAGCACGCCAAGCGTGGTTGGTTTCTCGCGTGCCTTACCAACAATCGGAAGTCTTTCGTTTTGGTAATGCTGTCGTTGACGATTGGGAAGGGCAGTTGAATGCTTGGCCGTTGGACGAAGGCTTGATCGACTATGTTGCGCAAGATTACCAATATGAACTGGGCAACGCGGGTGCAGTCGCCAATATCGTTTCAAATACATCATTGAAAATCGGTAGCGAAACGTTAGACGTAAGCACCATTACGCCTGAGCTGCTTGCATCACTGAACGAACTGGGTGGTTCTGAAGCCAACGTTGCAACCGGTTATCACGCCATTGAGTTTTTGCTTTGGGGTCAGGATTTAAACGGTACGAACCCTGGTGCGGGTGAGCGTCCTTACACTGATTTTGCGTCGGGTGATGCGTGTACCAATGGAAACTGCGACCGTCGTGCTGATTACCTAAAAGCAGCGTCAGAGCTTCTTATTACCGATCTTGCTTGGATGGAAGGCCAGTGGTCAGCGACACAAGCAGACAACTACCGTGCTGCGCTATTGAATGATTCTGCTGAAAACGGCTTGCGTAAAATGCTGTTCGGCATGGGTTCATTGTCTCTTGGTGAACTTGCTGGTGAGCGCATGAAGGTCGCACTCGAAGCAAACTCGACTGAAGATGAGCACGATTGTTTCTCAGACAACACGCACAACTCACACTTCTACAATGAGCAAGGTATTTACAACGTCATGACGGGGTCTTACCAGCGTTTGGATGGTGAAAAGCTGTCTGGACCATCAGTGCTTGAATTGGTGAAAACCTCCGATCCAAAAGCGGCAGCGAAGATCAAAACTGATTTTGATAACGCGCGCAGCGAAGTGTTTAAGCTGGTGGAATCGGCAGAGAAGAACAATGTTCACTTTGACCAGTTGATCGCTGCAGACAACGCAGAAGGCAACGCACTTGTAAATGGCGCGATTGCGGCATTGGTTCAGCAAACTCGTAGCATTGAACAAGCTGCGGGCGCGATTGGAATTACCAATCTGAACCCAGACACGGCTGATCACCAGTTCTAAGTTAGCCGTGTTAACCCTAAGCCCCCAACTGGGGGCTTTTGGCGTTTTACCGAGGCAGTAAATATCCTCGCATTGATAGAACAATGTATGCCGTTCAGCGGCGGCAAATACACACCAAGAACACATGTAGACATTTCAGTTGGACGAAATAATGAAGTATCCGGTACTTAGCCTCTTAGTGGCGTTTGCCATGCCTTCCTTTGCCGATGATGTTCGTTCTGGCGGCGCAACCACCACATTGAAGCAAGGCGCAAATGCCTTTTCACAGCCTGCATCGAACCTCCCTCTCTCAGAACGCATCGATTTCAGCGTCGGGAACAGCTTTTTTAGAAACCCTTGGGTGAGTGCACCAGCATCAACCGATGCGCGTGATGGCCTTGGCCCGCTTTTCAATACCAATGGTTGTCAAAACTGTCACATCAAAGATGGGCGTGGTCACTTGCCTGAAGAAGGGGATAACAATGCCGTCTCTATGCTCATCCGGTTAAGCATCCCTGCCATGACAGCGGAACAGAAAAAACGATTGATCATGGATGGGAACATCCCTGAGCCGAACTATGGTGGCCAACTTCAAGATTTTGCATTGCCGGGCGTAGAGCCAGAAGCAAAGGTCAACATTCGTTTTGAAATGCATGTCGAAACCTTTGCCGATGGCACGAAAGTGAGCTTAAGAAAGCCGATCGTTGAACTTTCAGATTTGAGTTATGGTGAGATGCACCCTGACACAGAAGTGTCTGTGAGGATTGCACCACCCATGATTGGGCTTGGATTGCTGGAGTCTGTGCCAGAAGGTGACCTTCTCGCCATTGCTGAAAAACAGGCGGCAGAAAACAAAGGCATTTCTGGGCGGGCAAACCTGGTTTGGGACATTGAGAAAAACGCGTCCGTGATGGGACGATTTGGCTGGAAAGCCGGCCAACCTAACTTGATGCAGCAAAACGCAGCGGCATTTAATGGCGACTTAGGCTTAACAAGCCACCTTTTTTCAGTCGAAAACTGCACTTCTTCTCAAACTTCCTGCGATACCTTACCCAACGGCGGGCTGCCTGAGGTCTCTGAAAAGATTCTGAATTTTGTTGAGTTCTATAGTCAACATCTTGCCGTACCAGCACGTCGTAACACTGACGATCCACAGGTGAAGGCTGGTGAAAAGCTGTTCGCCGACGCGAATTGTGGAAGCTGTCATCAGACTAGCCTCAAAACAGCGTCTATTGAAGGTAGACCTGCGTTAAGCAACCAAACCATTCATCCTTATACGGATCTTCTTCTTCATGATATGGGGGAAGGATTGGCAGATAACCGCAGTGAATTTATCGCGAATGGGCAAGAGTGGCGCACCGCACCGCTATGGGGCTTAGGCTATACGCAAGAAGTGAATGGACACACAAATTATTTGCACGATGGTCGCGCGCGAAATGCGCTTGAAGCTGTGTTGTGGCATGGCGGAGAGGCGGAGGCCAGTAAGCAGCGCGTACTCAACATGAATAAACAAGAACGAGAAGCACTGGTTGCTTTCCTTAACTCTTTGTAGGAGAAGACAATGACATTCACTTCCATCCCTTCTCGTTGTTCGGTTGCGACTCTTCTAGTGACGACGTCACTGTTATCTGGGTGCAACATCGATTTCCCTTCGGCTTTTGCGGGTGAAAAGGAACATCCAATTTGGTCGTTGCAAAAAACACACGCTGGGAACTTTGTTTTACAGACAACGGCATTGGCTTCTGCGGTAGAAAAAGCCTGTGCTGGGGGCGCATTGGACACCCCTGAGGTGAAATCAGCATGGGTTGACACCATGAAAGCGTGGATGCCCCTGCAAGGCATTGAGGCAAGTAACCCTGCGGCGGCATCGTTAAATTGGCAAATCCAATTCTACCCAGACAAGAAAAACACTACGGGCAGAAAAATCGCGGCGTTACTGAAATCAGAAGGCCCTTATTCTGCTGAAGCCTTGGCAAAGCAAAGTGTGTCAGTTCAAGGCTTAGGTGCGCTGGAATGGCTTATCTACGAACCGATAACAGCGAACGACACACCAAACAGGTGCGCGCTTGCGAGCGCTGCCTCTCAGCGTCTGATGCAATCTGCGGAGGGCTTATCCCAAGCTTGGGAAAATGATCCATGGAAAGATCAGTCAGAGAAAGCACTCAATACAGCAAGTGTAAGCATGCTTGCGGGTCAGCTTGATTTCGTGATGAAAAAGCTCTCTCTGCCAATGGGTAAGCCGGGCTACCCTAAGCCTTATCAGGCGGAAGCATGGCGTTCAGAAGCATCTTTGGCGCTTTTAAAAGACAATGTTGCAGCAATGTATGCGTTATATTTGGCAGATCTGGATGTTGTTCTGCGTGCGAAGCAAGAAACGGAACTGGCAGACAGATTGACCAAACATTGGAAAGACACGGTAACGAGTGTGCCTTCGGGCGATGCACTCAAGCCGCTTTTAGATACACCAGAAAACTATCGATCATTGATTGGTCTTTCAAATAACCTTGAATACCTGAAGCTGGCATTATCTGATGAGGTTGGCCCAGCGTTGGGTATGGTGGTTGGGTTTAATTCGACAGACGGAGACTAGATCTTGGCTTCATCCCCCCACGGCGTCAGCATGAAACGACGCCGCTTTCTTTCCCTTTCCATTGCAGGACTTGTTGTAGGAAGTGGTATTGCAGGTTACGCAACGTACAAAAAGCGTCAGGACGATACGCGAGTAGCATTTCTTGGTTGTGCACGAGATGGTAACGATGGCTACGTTTTTACTGGTGCGAATGCGCAGGGAGAACCCTGTTACAAAGTGCCTTTGTCCACCCGAGGTCATGGTGTCGCCATTGATCGCATGCGCAACTTTGCCTTTATATTTTCCAGACGGCCTGGTGAATTTATCACGGCGGTGGATATTCAATCTGGAAAACGGCTTTCAACATACAGCGTGTCAGACCGTTACCATCTCTATGGTCATGGCGTGGTGGTAGGCGATAAGCTCTATACCAGTGAGGGAGAACGTTCGACCAGTAACGGTGTGATTGGCATTTACCAGATTTGGGAAGATGGCACGCTCGAAAGAGTGGGGGAGCACACTGGCTTCGGACTAGGGCCACATGAGATCATGGCGATTGATCATTCAACCTTGGCATTAGCGGTGGGCGGGGTGAAAACGCAAGGCCGTGAGCCATTGAATATCGAGTCAATGTCACCGTCGTTGGTGCTCATGGACATCCATTTTGGAAAAGTGCTCGGTATTCACACCTTGCCTGACCATCAAATGAGTATTCGCCACTTGGCCATGTCGCCAAAAGGGGAGATTGTCACGGCGCAACAATACAGAGGCGACAAAGATGATGTCCAACCGTTGCTTGCGATTCGTCGATTAAGTGGTGAGTATCAACAACTTGTCGCCACTACTGAACAGTGGAGCCGTTTTAATCAATACATCGGCAGTGTGGCGTGTACAGAATCACAGATTGTTGCGACATCGCCGCGGGGAAATTGCTACGGAATTTGGAACATCGAATCCGGTGAACTGGAAGAGCTTGGCCCCTTGCTTGATGCATCCGGTGCAGCCGCAAAGCCAGATAGATTCGCGCTTAGCGCCGGAAGTGGTAGATTAGTAATACAGAATGTACAAAAAAACATTGAATTTCAGACATCTGAGGTTCAATGGGATAATCACTGGGTAATGCTTTAGAATGATGCTTTTCTAACCCTTTGTTTTGAAAGATTCATAAAAAATCCGATAACGAAAATTGTGACGTTTGCCATACTAAGATCTCTAAATGGAGGTGGTGCATGGTTTTCGCTCGCATGCTTTTTAAGACACTACTGGTTTTCGCTTTGTTTCCACTCTCAGTGTGGGCAAATGTAGGCAATGTTGAGCCAAACAAACCGTCTGAAAATGCAATTACATGGATACAACAAGCTGAAGCTGAATCGGGTGTAGTGACCTACACCCAAGATTTGGCTGTGATCTACGAGTACTTTTCTTTCTCCCCAATTTGGCACGATTACCGTGCAAAAGATGAGCTCGAAACGCAGGTCAATATCATTTCGTTAGCTGGGATCAGCCAAGAATTTGAGTGGCGCGCCGTGCTGCTCAGAGAGCTGAGAGTGAGCGGCGATTGGCGTGCCTATGACGTGTTTGCAACAGACAGTTTGCTAGCGCTGATGAGTTACAACGCACAAGTGCCACTGCACGGCAAAAGCTGGTTTTTCGGCACAGACATTAACGAGACGTTTCCTGCACCAACAAAAACACAAACCACAAACCTTTTGATGGCTGCTAGCCGAAATTCACTTTACGACTATGTGTTTTCGTTGCGTCCTGATACCCCACAATACCGCGAAATGGCAAAAGCCATCGTGGCACTGCAAGATGAAAACACCAGCTATTGGCCCAAGTTCACGCAGCGTGGGTTGATCAAACATGGCAACAAGCTGGTGGATTCAGACAGCTTGATCACCAGCCTAGAGCGTCATGGTGTGTTGAGTACTGAAGACGCTCAACGCCTTAAGCTAAAACATGTGGGTTTCTATAACGCGGTAATGGTACAAGCGGTGAAGCGCTTCCAACAAAGCCATGGCCTAAAAACGGATGGCGTGATTGGCAACAAGACCCGCTATTGGTTGAACAAGTCTGTCGATAATCGTATTCAAATCCTCGCGCTAAACATGGAGCGCCTGCGTTTGTGGCCAACCGGGCGCGACCGAATTCTGCTGGTTAACATTCCAAATTACGAAATGGAATTGTGGATGGATAAGCAGCTTATTCTCGACAGCAAGGTTGTTGTGGGAAGACCAAGCCGCCGTACGCCCTTGTTCACATCGCGTTTGGATTCCGTGGTTTTCAATCCACATTGGAATGTGCCTGTTACCATCATGCGCAAAGACATTCTTCCGAAAGTGAGTGTCGACAATGATTACCTCTCGAAGCACAGATATACCGTGTTGAGCAGTTGGTCTAACGGCGAAGTGATCCCGCCTGATTCGATTGATTGGGAGACGGTCACACCGAACAATTTCCCGTACCGATTGCAGCAATCGCCGGGTAACTTTAACGCGCTAGGTCGTTACAAATTCAACACGCCGAATGGCAATGCGATATACCTTCACGATACGCCAGCCAAGGGTTTGTTTAATCGTGCGAGCAGAGCCTTCAGTTCGGGGTGTATTCGTGTCCAAAAAGCCGAAGTGTTGGCAGAGGTCTTGCTCGATAAATCGGGCCTTGAGATGGGTGACTACGATTACTACCGCAAAACCCCTGAGACCAAGTGGGTCACGCTGCGCAAGAAAATCAGTGTGCATACCATTTATCAAACCGCTTGGGTTAACGAGGAAGGGGAAGTGCAATTCCGCGAGGATGTGTATGACTACGATGCGCGTCCAAAACGCAGCAGCGATCCATCAGCATCTTTAACGGCGAGCACCAATCAATCCTAAGGACGAGCTCTGAACTTTAACGCACCAGATTCTTTAAAGGATCGGGTGTAGAAAGAGCAGGTAAGTGAATTAACGCGCAGTGATGACATTTTTCACCACTGCGCTTTTTTGTGGCCGCTAGGTAGGCAATCCTGTGAAAATACGCTCCATGCAACACAATTGCATATTTTTACATTTTACTGACAATGCTAAAAACTGACGAGAAATCATCACGAAACGCTGCTATTTACAGCGATTGACTCACTTAAGACACACTTGTGGGTTTGATTCCTTTCTTCGCTCCCGTTAGATTTCACGGTGTTTCGAGAGTCTTTCTTAAACAAAGGCGTGTTTCGCTAGTCGTTCGGACTCTTTTTATAAGATCTACTTTTGGGAAGTTGTAACTTGTGAAAAATGGTTTGGATACCCAACGTCGTCGTCTGATTCTCGGCGGAGCGGCGTGTGTAGTTGCGGCAGCACTACCGAATGCAGCGTTTGCGCTGCCCCTAACGGCAGGGAAACCGCGTAATTTGGCAATGACAAGCATAAATACAGGTGAGCACCTTGATGTTTGTTATTTCAACGGCCAGCAGTACATTGAGAAAGAACTGCAAGCGCTTAACCACCTGTGTCGCGATCACCGTCGAAACGTTGAAACCGAGATGGACCCACTTCTTTACGATCAACTCGCTGCAATCTGCGGGTTGGTTAACGCTAAATCGCCGATCACCATGGTGTCAGGTTATCGCTCGCCAGCGACGAATGAAATGCTGAGAAAGAGCGGTGGTGGTCAAGCGAAGAAGAGCTATCACATGACAGGGCAAGCCATGGACATCTTCATTGAAGGTGTACCGCTCGCAACGCTAAAAGATGCGGCGCTTTCGCTAAAAGCCGGTGGCGTTGGTTATTACCCTCGAAGCGGATTTATCCACGTTGATACAGGTCCCGTTAGAACATGGAGAGGTTAAACCCTCACGCGCGATAACATTCCCCTGTAGAGAAATGAAAGGCACATTGCGTGCCTTTTTTTGTTTCTCGCTTTTGCTTTTCCGCATTCATCTTTCCGTTTTCACCTTTCCGCTCTCACTTAACCCTATCAGCGCTAAGCCTGTTTCCAAGCGAATAACTGTGTTAAGCGGTTTCTGGTTCGGCCTTTTTCAGGTTCGTTGTGATGTATCGCTGTCGCTTCTTTTCTTTTAGCTTGGTGATGTCCACCATGACTAAACCATCAATACAGTCCGCGAAGTCAGGGTCGATATTGAAATCGATGAATTGGACGCCCCCGGGTTCACACAGCTCGCTGTATTGTTTGTAGAGTGTGGGAATGCCTGTTTCTAAGTTGTCTAACAATGCCTTGAGCGTTTTTAAGTCAGACTGATAGTCATTGCCTCGAAAGTGTTGAACCAGCTCACTTTCTATTTGTGTATCCAGATGGAACGGCCGTTTAGAGTGCGCCACCGAATGATTCGCCCCAAAATAGGTGCGATAGAAAAAGATAAGTAACTCTTTAGCGGCTTGTGGCAAGGCGTTGCTGATGGTGACAGGGCCAAATAAATAACGATAGTGCGGATGTTTGGTTAGGAAAGCACCAATGCCGAGCCAGAGGTATTCCAAACTGCGCTTGCCCCAGTATTTCGGCTGCACAAAGCTGCGCCCTAATTCGAGCCCTGACGCTAATATTGGCGTCATGCCTTTTTCAAAGTTAAACAGGGTGTGGGTATACAAGGCTTCTTTGCCGTGTTGTGCGATCACCGCTTGGGTATCGCAGAAGCGATATGCGCCGACAATATCCAATGCTGTTGGATCCCACAGCACGAGATGGAAATAGTGTTGGTCGTATTTGTCGATGTCTCTGCGCTGTCCCGTTCCTTCCCCAACAGCACGAAAGGCCACTTCCCGCAATCGTCCAATTTCTCGCATGACGTGAGATTCCGCTTGATAACGGTATAAGTAGATTTCTTTTCCATCGGGTGTTTCACCAAGGCGTTCACTTTGCGTGATTTCTTCTTTTAGTGCCAACCTTGGCTCAGGGGCTGCAATGGCTGACTCGGTGGGGAACACACCTTCTTTGCCTTTACCGATGTTGTAGAGGTGTTTTTTGAACAATCTGACGCGGGTTTTACTGGGTAAATTGGCGCTGCTGCTATAGCTCGAATAAGGGATACTTTCTCCTATGGTGAAGGTGATTTTGTTGTCTTCTTGCGCAAACATTTCATTGATGAGAAGTAAGGTTGATAGTGGCTTGTACACCAAGGACGCCCCATAAAACATCGCTGAATTTCGTCCATCGACATGAATCGGTAAAATGGGCGCGCTCGCTTTGCTCGCCATGCGCAGAAAACCGCTGTGCCACACCTTGTCTTTCACGCCTGTCGCGCCCATGCGTGAGACTTCGCCTGCGGGGAAGATGATTATCGCACCCTCATTGCGCAGCCAGGCATCAATGTTTCTGAGGTTTTCTTTTGGTGTCCCTCCTGACATGTTGTTCACGGGGAGCAGGCAACTGTGAAGTGGTTCAATTTGCATGAGCAGGTTATTGGCGACCACTTTAACGTCAGTGCGAATCTCGCGAACCAATTTGAGTAAGGCTAAGCCATCAAGCGAGCCAATGGGGTGATTGGCGATGATAACAACGCGCCCGTTGGAAGGAATACGTTCGCGTTCTCTGTCACTCGTTGCGTAACTGAATGTGAAGTAATCCAGCACTTGTTCTACAAACTCGAACCCCTTGAGGTAGGGGTATCGCTCGGCAAAATCGACAAAGGCTTGTTGATGCAGAAGGCGTTGAAGTGTGGCACTGACAGGGCGTGCTAACCAGGGCTTGTGCGCCAAGGCAGGGTATTTGTTCTCTAAAAGCGCGTCGATATTAAACATAGTGTTCCTTTCACCCATTGTGCGGCTTACGCGGCTTGGTCTTCCTGAGCGGGTTGTTTGTAGGAGGCTTGTGGCAACAAGGTGTTGTATACCGCAATCAGCTCTGGCTTTTCCGTCCACCGAATCAATTCAAGCGCGCCGTCGTCTTGCTCTATTAATGCGGTGCAGTTTTCAATCCAATCACCATCGTTAAGGTACAAGGTGTCACCCATGGTTTTCATGTCTGGGTGATGGATGTGTCCACACACGATGGCGTCAGCTTTTTTTCGCTGGGCATATTGAACTGCGGCGCTTTCGAAACGAGAGATTGCCACGTTGGCAGATTGCACACGTAGCTTGATATAGGACGCCAGTGACCAGTAGGGAAAGCCCAATTTTTGTCTGATACGCGATGTCCAGCGGTTGAGGAAAAGTAGAAAGTCATAACCCACATCGCCCGCGATGGCGGTTAATCGACTGTGGCACACCGCGCTGTCAAACTCATCGCCATGCACGGCCAATATCTTTTTCCCTTGCACTGTTTCGTGCATGTGATGCGCACGCACTTCAACTTTGCCAAAGTCGAACTTCAAGTATTTTCTGACGACATCATCATGGTTGCCCGGAATGTAGATAACGCGTGTGCCTTGGTGGGCGCGGTCAATCAGGAGTGATATCACTTGGGTGTGACTGTCTGGCCAATGGCGCGAGAATTTCATTGAATAAAAATCAACGATATCTCCGACCAAAATGATGGTGTCGGCATGATGTCGTTGAAGGAAGTTAAGCAGGTAATGGGCCTTACAATCTTTGTTGCCTAAATGGAGATCTGATATCCAAATCGTTCGAACGTGTATGGGGTTCATAAGCATCCGTTGATGAGTGATTAACAAGTTGATTCACGGTTTTACGCTACTGATCCTTAATGACGTTGTTGTTTCATTGTGGTGACAAGCTGATGGCAGGGTGCTTTCAGGCGGATGACCAGCGAGGGTATGGCTCATTAACCTTCTGATTATGCGTGTGAAATGCAGGGGATGTAGGCGTAGCACAATGCGTTGGCGTTAAACTCTTGGCGCACCCATGCTATGCTTTGGCCGTTTTCAGTATTTTTCGATAATTCACGGATTCTTTTATGGCATTGAAGTTTGAAATTGTTCCCGTTACTGGCTTTCAACAAAACTGTTCTATCGTTTGGTGCGATAAAACTAACGAAGCAGCGTTGGTTGATCCAGGCGGTGATGTGGCAAAGCTCGTCGCGAAGGTGAACGATCTGGGCGTGAATATCACAAAGGTATTACTGACGCATGGTCACTTAGATCACGTCGGTGGTACCGAAGAAGTGCGAGCGGCCTATTCCGTGCCAGTGATTGGTCCAGAGAAGCAAGATGCATTTTGGCTGCAAGCATTGCCAGCGCAAAGTGACATGTTTGGTTTTGCTCGCACGGAACCGTTTGACCCAGACCAGTGGTTGCAAGACGGTGATGAAATCACCTTGGGTGAGAGCACATTGAAAGTGATTCACACGCCAGGGCATACGCCTGGTCACGTGGTACTTGTGAGCGAAGAAGATCAACTCGCATGGGTGGGTGATGTGCTGTTCAACGGCAGCATTGGCCGTACCGATTTTCCGAAAGGGGACCATGCGACGTTGATTAGCTCGATCAAAAACAAGCTGTTCCCACTGGGTAACGACATCACGTTCATTCCGGGACACGGTCCAACGTCGACGTTTGGTAACGAAAGAAAGAACAATCCGTACGTGGCTGATGAAATGCCAATTTGGTAATTCACTTCGTATGAAAATGACACAGTAGCGCTGACTGCTGTGTCATTGCTCAGACGCTGAAAGCCTGCCAGCCGATGCCAAATATTGGCGTGTTAACCCTACAAAATCTTCCAACGGTCTATCCAACAAATCTTCGCTAACGAAAACATCGTAGCCTAACAGTTCTCGGTTGTAGGCCATGCGATTTGCCAACATTGCAACCAAACCTTTGTAGGTTTTTCCAGTAGAAGAAACGTACGGCTTATCGTCAAACATCATGTCTTCTAGGGACGTGGAATTGGGTTCTTCCGCACGTCGATACGCACTCAGTAACAGTCCTCGTTGCTCCATGATGATATGACTTGCTAGGCGAAAGCTGATGCTGTCCAAGAACGGTTCATAATCTTTCAGACGAATGCCTACCCAAGGTAGAGGGTGGTGCCAACCTTCTTGCGACACACTCGGGATACCGATCTCGCGAATGTCTCGCCATTTAACGCTCCAGCCGCCTTTTGGGGTGTGGTGTTGGATGTGCATGTTTGACAGCGAGAAGGTGAGGCGCTGCTCATCGACGACGCGTGAAATATACAAACCCAAGCCACCCAATAGACATAGTCCTAAAAAGGCAGGCACGGCTTTTATTTGCGGATTTAGCAGAATTAACGACAAGACGATGATGACGAGCGCGATAACTGCGACCGTAAAGTATTTACCGACATGTTGATTTGGGGGATAAATCAGCAAATTCTTTTTCACTTCTGTTTGGGCTTCCTTTTTTATTACCTTTGTTAAGCGTAGTCAGATCACTTGCTCAGAGGAATGTGTCTGCGCGATAAATAAACAAAATCACAAGAGGTTTCCGAGACTTGACTCAAGTTTCGCGTCAGTGCTGCGTTAAAGCTACAAAACGGGTCGGTTTTTTGGTATAAAACGCGCTTTGTTTTTCACCCTGCGGTTTCAGGGGATGCTGAACGTAGTGCATCGGAGTAGGACGATTTAATGAAAATCTCTCATAAACGTAAAGTTCAACTTAAGCTTCAAAAACACATCAAAGCAGCAAAATCATTTGCAGCTAAAACTGTGACGAAAGAAGCACCAGCGAAAGTTGCTGCTGTAGCAAAGCCGGTTGTTGAGCCAAAAGCCGAAACGGCAAAAATTGTTTCAGAAATTTCTCTGACACCTAAACAACAACAAGTGCTAGACATTGTTCGTCAAAATGCAGAAGGCATCAATCCTAAAGGCATTGGTCTTGCTGCAGGTCAAGAAGAAGCAAAAGCCGCTTCTTGGGCGACATCAGCATTGAAAAAATTGGCGGAAGAAGGCGTTGTTGAACGCGTTCAATTGGCAGGCAACAAAGTGATGTACAAAGCACTTTAATCGCATTTGCTAACTCGGCAGAGTTTTTCTGTTTTTAAGCCAGCCTTAGGGCTGGTTTTTTTGTGTCTATTTTGAGGTGTATATTAAGCGTTTGTTAATGGTAAGTAGCTGTGTTTTATGTGTTTATAGTTCGAATGAATTTAAACGATGATCAGTGCCAAAGTTTTTATTTTTTGCCAAGATTTTGTAATTTATAAGCTTATATTGGTCTTAAGATACAACGTTCTAACGACACGGGTGAAAGGAGCAAATTGTCACCTTCTGACGTGTGTTATTTAAAACTAAAACAAGAAACTGATCACTAACGGAGCGCAGGATGACGGGCCGTTTCGAACATACTGAAAGCATTATGTCGCATGCTGTAAATTTTGATTACACCCACTTTTTAAGTGAGTCTAGCCGGGAACATTGGACGTTTACACAGGCTCTACAAGCACAAATCTCGCGATGGCGTCGTAAAACCATTGAAGAGTATGATGACTTCCCAAGTGAAGCTTTCTTACATTCCGTGAGCGGCACGCTATCGGCGCATTACAGCGATGTGTCTAATCTCATTCGCTTGATTGAAGAAGCCAAAAAACAACATATCACCGCACTCAATATCACCTTGCCATATGCGCTGGATGACAGTGAACTGGATAAAATTCGTCGGCGTACACATTGCGACATTGTTCAGCACAAGGGCGAGACTGAATGGCTGTGTGTTGCAATGAAAACGAAAAACGCCACGTGATGTGGCGTTTTCTTTTTAACTGCGCGCCGATGATCGTGTCGGTGCGTTACTGCAGCGTTGCGCCACTGAACACCAAATACCCCGCAGCACACCCCGCAATGAGAATGAACGCGAGCAACAAGCGGTTTCGCCCTTCAAAAGCCACTTGATGATTCTCTTGCTTCGCGGCCATGTAAAACGCGATGCCCGGTAAATAAAGCAAGGCGGCGAGCAGCAGATGGTGAAGACCGGAAGCAAACAGCAGCCAGCAACCATAAAGCGTTGCGAGTGAGGCAATGGCGCGAATCCGTGTATTGCGCATTTCGGTGAACGACAACTTGAGTAAGTAACTCGCCACCAACAGATAAGGCACCAAAATCATCTCGGATGCAATGGTCAAGAGGTCGTCATACCCACCGCCAATCAGATACATGACAATCAAACAAAATTGCACCACGCAACTGGTGAGCATTAGCGAGTTCTTGGGTGTACCGTTCTTATTGGTGGTGGCAAAACACTTGGGAAACATGCCATCTTTAGCGGCCGTATAAGGGGTCTCGGTTGCCAGTAACGTCCAGCTTAAAAACGCCCCGCAAACTGAAATGATTAACCCAACGCCAATGATCACCACGCCGGTTTCACCAATCAAGGCTTCAAGAATTTTTGCCGTTGATGGGTTTTGGTATTTTGCCAATTCAGGCGTAGAAACCACACCCATAGAGAGCAAGGTAACGGCGACGTAGAGAAACAAAGACGTGAGAAGGCCTAGAATCGTTGCGCGTCCTACATCTTTTCTGTTCTCCGCGCGGCTTGATACGACTACTGCACCTTCAACCCCAATAAAAACCCATACAGTGATCAGCATGGTTTCTCTTACCTGATCAAACAGGCTCTTTCCTCCCGGCATATGCACGCCAGTAAAATCTAAGGTGAAGGTATGCCAGCGAAATGCGATGAGTGCCGCCACGATAAAAACAATGATCGGAATGAGTTTGGCGATGGTGGTGATGTAATTGATGATCGCCGCGGTTTGTACACCTCGTAACACCAAAAAGTGCATCAACCAAATCAACAGCGAAGACAATACGACAGACAGCAGCGTATTGCCGTTACCGAATAACACGGCGGTGTCTGTATCGAAGAATAACCCGAGGGTGCTAAACACAATGACAAGGTAGGAAACGTTCGCCACGGCAGCACTTAGCCAATAACCCCACGCTGAGAAAAACCCGCACAAATCCCCAAAGCCTGCTTGCGCATACCCGAACACACCGCCAGTAATCTGTGGCTTTTGCTCTGTGAGATATTGGAAAGACAGTGCAAGGCATATCATGCCGAACCCCGTAATCACCCAGCCAATTGTTACTGCTGCAGGGCTTGCTACCGCTGCCATATTCTGGGGAAGGCTAAATACGCCGGCTCCAATCATCGAGCCAATCACGAGCGCAGTTAGCGCTTTAAGGTCCAATTTATTACTCAAAACACTGCCTTTAAATATGCCATTGAAAGTGAAAAAGTATAATGAAAGGTCCTTTCAGGCGTTTTTCAAAGTTGCGATTAGCGTTGTGATTTAAGAAGGCTTTGAAGTGTTTAAACTTCTCGTGAGGAAAATGAAGCGGAAGGTTACGCCTTCGTGGCCTGCTATGTAAAGCATAAATAGCAGGGCAGTGGCCACGAAAGCGGTGTCAGAAATGCAAACAGAGATTGCGCATTCTAAATGTTAAGAAATCAATGCAAGCGGCTCGGTAATCCGTTAATCACGAAGCAGGGTGTTGCGTTGCTTTCATCGTCATGGGTCGCGGTGAAGTTCTCGATGTCACCAAAAGCGATAATCGCCGCAGAGGTGTCTGACTGAATCGCTTTTTTCATCAAGGCTTCTGGATTGTGCGTTGATGTTGCGCGAGCAATACGGATTTGTTGTGGGCTGATGCCTGCCTGCGTAAACAGCGAAAGACAAAATGAGGATGGCGGTGCAATCAGCGTGATCCAACGGTGGGTTTGGCTCAAGGTTTTTAGCATTCTTAGCAGGTAAGCCAATTCGCTCATGTTGTTTTGGTAAACATTGACAGAGACAAGGTTGCCAAACGACTGACCGCGCTGTGAAGCGGCGGTACGTGATACGCGTTGATAGTGACGAGAGCCTGCTGCTAGGCGCGCATAATGTTCACGCACAGCTAGAGAAGTCGCTTGTGTGTGTTGTGCTGAATGAGAGATCGCAAACGTGTTTTTCATCTGTCTGTCCTGCTTATATATCCAGTACTGTATGTGTATACAGTAGTTATATTTTTATCAGATCACAATAGGAAATAAGAAAACAACGTGAATTAGATCGACTTTTTTCTTTATCAATAGCGAATTAGTGTGCGCTCTATCAGTATTGATAATTGTTCGTTGCTATGTAGATTCTCAGTAACGGTTGTTATCATGCAGGTATTACGGGTTTATACAGAAAGAGTTACGTCATGGATCAAGAGTTTTGGCACGGCCGTTGGGCGGAGAATCGAATTGGATTTCACTTAACCGATACCAATCCGCTATTAGTGAAATACTGGCATGCGTTGTCACCAACACGTGAGCAGTCAGTGTTGGTGCCGATG
This sequence comes from Enterovibrio baiacu, assembly GCF_004120195.1. GTDB lineage: Bacteria > Pseudomonadota > Gammaproteobacteria > Enterobacterales > Vibrionaceae > Enterovibrio > Enterovibrio baiacui. The sequence goes on from NZ_SCHN01000007.1 coordinate 68,805, forward strand.
TGTGGCAAATCGGTTGATCTGTCTTGGTTAGCCTCGAAGCACGATAATGTGGTTGGCGTTGAACTGAGTGATATTGCGGTGAGAGCCTTCTTTGCCGAACATTTGTATACGCCGCTTGTTACACAAATCAGTGGGTCACATAAGCTGTATGAGTTTGATGAGTTGCGGGTATACAGTGGCGACTTCTTTACTGCGCCGCTTTCAACGTACCCGCTTATTTACGATCGTGCTGCACTGATTGCGATGCCTGAATCGTTGAGAGAACACTATGTTTCTCATCTCCTATCGCTGCTTGCGCCTGGTGGAAAGATCCTGCTTATTACGTTGGACTACCCTCAAGATGAAATGTCGGGTCCGCCGTTCAGTGTGAATGCGGACATGGTAGCGGCATTGTTCGAGGGATGTAACGTGACGTTTTTGCATCGTGATGATGACGCGTCGCGTCCACCCTCGGGCAAAGGGGCGAGCTACTTCGCAGAAGAAGTCTGGTTGATTGAAAAGCCATAATCGGCTTTCCCTTCATCTGTCTCGTTTGTCCGTATGATCGCTTGTTGAGAATCGAGATAAATGAGAAGCGTGATAAAAAAGCGCCTGCGTGTTTACCACTCAGGCGCTTTCGTTTATCTGGCACTGCCCAAACGATTTGGTTTGGACTGAAGGTTATTTATTGAAGTGAATGGAGACTGCGCCAGCGGCGGTAACCGCTTTCGTGATTGCGCTGTCTACAGCATCGCAGCGTGTGAGTGCGACACCTAATCGACGGCGACCGTCGATGTCTGGCTTACCGAACAAACGTACTTGTGTGTCTGGTAACGCAAGTGCATCGCTCAGACCACTAAACGAAATGTTGGTCGATGTGCCTTCGCCCAGAATCACGGCGGATGCAGAAGGGCCATAAAGGCGGATTGCACCCACCGGCAAGCCAAGGAATGCGCGAACGTGAAGGGCGAATTCTGACACGTCTTGCGAAATCAGGGTCACCATGCCGGTATCGTGCGGGCGAGGGGAGACTTCGCTAAAGAGTACATCATCACCTTTGATGAATAGCTCAACACCGAACAAACCGTGTCCACCCAATGCCGTCACCACTTTGCGTGCAACGTCTTCCGCCGCTTGACGTGCTTTGTCGCTCATTGCTTGTGGCTGCCATGATTCGCGGTAATCGCCGTCTTCTTGGCGGTGACCAATCGGCGCACAGAAATGAATGCCATCAACCGCGCTGACCGTCAGCAAGGTGATTTCATAATCGAACTCAACAAAGCCTTCAACGATCACGCGACCAGCGCCTGCGCGGCCACCTTCTTGCGCATAGCTCCATGCGGAATCAATGTCTGATTGTGATTTCACCACGCTTTGCCCTTTGCCTGAAGAGCTCATGACGGGCTTCACCACACACGGTGTACCAACGCGCTCAATGGCCGTAACGAACGCCTCTTTTGTATCCGCGAATTCATAGGGGGAGGTGGGTACGTTAAGTTCTTCTGCGGCGAGGCGGCGAATGCCTTCACGGTTCATCGTTAATTGGGTAGCACGCGCGGCAGGGACAACGTTGACGCCTTGCTTTTCTAGCGCAACCAATCGATCTGTCGCGATGGCTTCGATTTCAGGCACAACGTAATCTGGCTTTTCTTTTGCAATGATGTCGGCGAGTGCATCACCATCCAACATATCAACAACGTGGCTGCGGTGAGCAACTTGCATAGCAGGCGCGTTGGCGTAGCGGTCACAAGCAATAACTTCAATGCCTAAACGCTGGCACTCAATGGCGACTTCTTTACCCAATTCACCAGAACCGAGAAGTAAAACGCGGGTCGCGTCGGGACGTGTGGCAGTTCCAAACATGATATTCATCCATCAAAGCGAAATTCTGGCAGTGATTTTACCTTAAGCAATCGTTTGCGCAAGCGTTTGCTATTGTGACTTGTGTTAGCCAATGTGCAGTTATGCTTCTGATTTGATTAAAAAGAAAGCAATGGGCGGATGAATTCATCAAGGATGAAAGTGAAGCGAAAAGGGGAAGAAAAAGCCGCCATGAAGGCGGCTTGATGATCATTGTGCGTTTTTAGGTTTTCGCGTTTCCCAGTGAGTGATGAAGAACACTGCACCAATAATGATGGCGGCACCTAACCAGAGTCGCCCTGGTGGTACCCAGCCAAACACAAGGAAACCAAAGAGTACGTTCAATGGCAGTTTGGCGTGGTCAAAAGGCTGCACGAAGGAAGCGTCTGCAACCGCATAGGCTTTAGCGATTGCCCACTGAGCCAATGCCGTGAAAAGCCCTGCTCCAATCAGCATGCCCCATACGAGGTTGCCTGTTGGCATTGTCCAGTCAGGGACGGCAAGCAGTATGTTGAAAGGGGTGATCAGTAGCAGAAGGTAAACCACCATGGTGGTTGGGCTGTCGTGATGGGACAGCTTCTTCACCATCAATGAGTAGGTCGCCCAAAAGAATGCCGCACCAACTGGCAACAAGGTCGCCCAGCTAAAGTTATCCCCCCAAGGTTCCAAAATGATCATGGCCCCAACAAAACCACTGATGGTCGCAAACCATCGCGCAGGCCCGACACGCTCACCGAGGAACAATCCTGAACCAATGGTGGCGAATAAAGGGGAAGTCATAAGCAGGGCTATGCCTTGCCAAATTGGAACGGGGTAGGCAAGCGCCCAAAGCCAAAGCTGAATGCCAATCACGGAGAAAAACACACGTAAGCAGTGCATGCCTAAGTGTTCTGTATTCAACGCGTTTCGGATGCCCATGCTTCTCAGCCATGGCACCATGACCACCAATGCGATGAAATATTGGATAAAGGCAACCGTCGTTGAAGGAAGCTGCATTTTGAAGCTGACGTACTGTGCAATGCTGTTCACCATGGCAAAGCAGATACCAGCGGTTAGCATCCAAGTCGCGCCGAGAATGGGGTTATGTGGTTGGCTCATGCGTATGTCTAAATTTGGATAAGTGACGGTGATAGTAGCGAATATTTTGCGAAGGGAAAGTGTTAATAACGAAAACGCCGGAGATCTCCGGCGTTTTGCTGCAATCTTGATGCTTATTCCATCAAGCTATGGACTAGATGGCTAAATAACTCAGAGGAATATCTGGGTTTAGCGCTTCTATCATGCCTTGCGTGTCTTGCAGGTAACTGATGCTGCTGTTTGCATTCTCAACCAGCATCACTTCTTCGATCTCTTTTTGTGCCACATCCGCAAGGTTCATGGCAATCAATGCCACTTGAAGCGGCGGCAAACTCGGGTTGAATGCAGCATTCTCTGCGTACATGCCTGAGAAGACTTGGCCGCTTTTATCACGGATGGCAACACCACAGAAGTTATTGGTGTAAGGCGCATGGCTCATGTTTGCGGCAAGGATCGCCGCATTGGTCATTGGGCAGGTGTCATCCGCAGAAAGGCCATGGCTTTTCGTTGCAAGCAGTGGTTCATTGATACCTAAATCTGACGGGCCGAAAGGCTCTGGCAAATAGCTGTGAAGTGATTGTGCTTCACGTTGTGGCAATTGCACTTCGAGATGTTCAGCGCCATTCAGTTCATTCATAAACTGACGACAGTGACCGCATGGGCTGTAGTTAATGGTGATGTCTTTGAGGGACGTTTCACCCTTAATCCACGCATGGCTGATCGCTGATTGTTCCGCGTGTACAGATTGGTTGAGTTGAACGCCTTCAAACTCCATGTTGGCACCAAAGTACAAACGACCAGAATTGCCACGCGCAATGGCACCGACGTAGAACTTTGAAATAGGTGCAATGGAATAGGCGGCAGCAATGGGTAACAAGGCAACGCGCAGATCCGCATCGGATAAACCGCTTAGGCTTTTCAGAGAATCAAACGCATCAGCACTGATGGTCGCATCAAATTGCGGGGCATTGGCAATTTCTAACATCGCCTCGTTAAGAGGTGCAGGCAAAGCATGAATTGCTTCTAAAACACTGGCTCGCATGTCGGCTCCGTGTGTTGTCTTATGGGCGACTATTGTAGTAGACAATTGCAGAATGTTAATGTGATCAGTGTCACTTAAATATTGCAACGCATGTTGTAATTGCACTGATTGGAGTGACATCACATGTTCACGATTGCATTTGATCTGGCACTACTTCGTGATGAAATCCAATGCAATCATCATGAGGTGGAAAACCAAAGGTGCCAGTAATGCCGTGAAAATGCCGCAGATCACCAAGGCTAACGAGCTAATCGCGCCTTCTTGGTAATTCGATTCCGCGGCTTTTGCTGTACCAATAGCGTGAGATACCGCGCCAATGGATAACCCGCGTGCCAACGGTGATTTGATCTTCAGCACATTCAACAACGGATAGCCGATGAGTGCACCAAATAACCCTGCCACAACAACCAAAGCTGCCGAAACAGCAGGTATGCCGCCAATTTGCTCTGCTGTGCTTAAAGCGAAAGGGGTCGAAATGGATTTTGGCAGAACCGACGCTGCGATTTGCGCATTCCCTCCGACAAGCAACGCAAACGTGGTGCCGATGATCATGGAAGCGATACTGGCGCAGGCACACGCCATCAAAATGATGCGCCAATGGCGTCTGATCAAATGTAACTGCTCATACAGTGGATAAGCCAGCGCGATAACCGCAGGCCCCAGCATCAGATGAATAGGTTGGTTTTCGGCAAAGTAGGTGTGGTAAGTATTGCCCGTGTAAAACACAGCAGGCATGAGCACCATCAAGCTGAGTAGCAACGGATTGCAAAGAGGGTGGTTCACTTTCAGGGCAATCTTACGTGCGATGAGATAGACCACGATGGTCGCGATAAACCACATTACTTGCTCTCCCCTTGGTGTTTATCGATCACTTTCGCCATCACGATCAAGACGATAAGGGAACTGACGAGGGTTGAGCCAAGTAAAGGCAAAGACTGGGAGAACAAAAGATCAAAGTGATCCATCAGCCCCATACTGGCTGGAATAAAGAAAAGCGGCATGAAGGTGATGAGCAAGGTACAGGCATCTTTCACCCATCTTGCAGGCACTATCCCCGTGGTGAGGCTAAGAAACAGCAATAGCATGCTGATGATGCTGCTGGGTATCGGGAGTGGAATAAGTTGGGCAAGAAAGTTACCAAGGAAGTAAAAAAACGCGATAAGCGCAAAACCCAAAACATATTTCACGACGAAGACCTAACGGTGACAAGAACCCCACCATTTTAAGCCAAATGGACGACATCAACCAGAAAACCTTTAAAGGTTGGTCTTCGTAAAAATGAAAACACTGCTTCCGTTAAAGTAACGAGAAACAGCGTTCGCGTGGTATGACGTAGAGATCGTTGTACTAGATCATGTACAGATAAGCACCAATCGATAGCGTGAGTGCAGCGATGGCGCTTACCACTATTCTTGGCATGTAGGATGCTTTTGCAGGCTGTTCGAGCATGGGTTCGTCGATATAAATATCAAGCACATCGGGCGTCGAGGGGTCTGGCACAGGTTCGGCTTCGCGCTGATACGTTTTCTGAGGCAATGAGATGCGATAACCATGATCACCGACCACATCAAGGGGCAACACTTTATGGCCTTGGTGGTAGGACTTTGAGAGCAATGAGCACAAGGTATTTTGATGCTGAGAGAACGATGAGTCGGGAAGGGACGTCGCCGTGTACAAAACACGTGCAGAGATCACCTCGCCGGCATGGTAGCACAGCATTTCAAGCAGACGGCATTCTTCGTATGTCAGCGTTGTTACCGCGCTATCTCTCCAATATAACGAGCGACTCTCTGGCTCGAAATCAACCTCTGGGAACCGATAGCATCGGCTGTTTACCTTTGTGACCATTTCTTCATCCATACTGCAATTGCCTTATACAAAAGTGTGGACGCAATTCACGAAATATCAAATGTAACACAGCCGATTTTACACGGTTTTTTAAAGGTACGTCGGACGGTAACTCGTCGTTTTTAAAGAAAAATGCTAGGACACAAGGGATTCGACGTAATGATAGACCGACTTGAGTATCGTCATTTTTTTCGCATCATTTTGATGCTCTTCTGCCAACGCTTCGAGGTTAGCCATGTAACCCGGTAAATGGGTTTCGAAAAAATCACGACGATGCAAATGCCACTGTTTCTGTTCTGCATCCGTCAATGTGTTTGGATAGTGACGGGCACGGTAACGGAACAGCAAGGGTTTAATGCGCGCATCTGCCACTTGGATATCCAGCCCCGCCAAGTTTTCAGGTTTGGTTTGGCGAATAATGTCCATGGTTGAGCGATCGGAGGGTGAGAAGAAGCCGTCGTAAAGTGCAGTATCAACATTGCGTGCGCGCTCGTACTCGGGTTTGTCCGCATAAAGTGCAATCAGTTTCTCGCGCACATCAGGCCTTGCTTGTAACTTCTTCAAGTTTTCCAAACATTGCTGCCTATCAATGCCTAAGCGCTCTGCATCTTCAGGGCGAAGGGTTTTGGCTTCCGCAAGGACAGGGCACTTATTTATGTGGATCAGTTTGATTGGCGCGGGCAGTTCGTCCGGTGCAAGATCAGCATGGCGCGTGTACAAACGCTCTCTAAGGGCGTCTGTATCGAGATCAAACAGCGGCGATGGGTCACGACCCAAATCCACAGCGATAACCGCATTCTTGTTATCTGGGTGCCATGCAATAGGCACAATCCAGCTGGTGTTTCCGCGTTCCGTCCCAAACATGCCTGAAACATGCACAAGCGGCTTCATCGACACAACGTCTATCAGCGGCGTGAGTTTGTTCTTGTTACGGTAGGTATACAGGTAATCAAACAGCCTTGGTTGCGCGGATTTGAGCTTCTTCGCCATTTCGATGGTGGCGATCACGTCAGCCATTGCATCGTGCGCATTGGCGTGTTCAATGCCGTTCGCGACAGACAAATGTTCCAGCTTAAAGCTGGTGAAGCCCTCATCATTCTCAGGCCATTCAATCCCATCAGGGCGAAGGGCATAGCAAGCGCGCATTGCATCCAGCAAATCCCAGCGTGAGTTGCCGTTTTGCCAACTCCAGCCATACGGGTCGAAGAAGTTGCGGTACAAGGTGTAGCGTGAGACTTCATCATCAAAACGGATGTTGTTGTAACCCACTGCACAGGTGCCTGGCATGGCCAATTGCTCGTGGATCTTCGCAATAAATTCAGGCTCTGGCAGGCCACGGCTCACTGCTGTTTGTGGCGTGATGCCAGTAATTAAGCAGGCTTCGGGATTTGGCAAATAATCATTGGGTGGCTGACAATAGATAACCAAAGGTTCGCCAATGATATTGAAATCTTGGTCGGTTCTTACGCCTGCAAACTGACAAGGTCTGTCGAGAGCAGGGCTAACGCCAAAGGTTTCATAGTCGAAGAAGAAAAATGTAGATTCGCTGCCGTTTGCCACTGTGTTATCCAAGGGATTGATAGACAGAAGGATGTTACCGCAAATTGCGTGACAAATCTCGGCTAAAACAGGATGAAAATAGCGGGTACAGAAGCATGAGCCCGTGTTGAAAGTAAGACAATGAAACCCGTGGATTTTCTTATTCTTAATGAAACCCTTTCGTTCTCATTCTGTAGTTGTCATGCGCCGTCACTTTTTCGCGTGTGTAGAAGGACTGATTATGTACCGACAGATCGTATTGCTCCCCGTCGCGGTGTTTACTCTCTTTGGCTGTTCAAGCGCGCCATCGCTCGATGCGTATTCTTCATTTGCCACCACAACAGAAAGCGTCTCTTCCGACATGACGGCCTATTTCTCCGAGTTTTCGACCGTGTCCGTTGAGCATCAATTGCATTCTGTGGCTGCAACCTACCAAGGCGCTCAGGCCGCTAAGTTGGAACCTGAAACCATCACTTTGATCTCTTCACCGTTTGAAGACAGAAAGCGTGCCAATGCCCTCACGCTTTACAAGTCGGCAGACGCGCTACGCAAGTATGCCGCTTCGCTCAACAGCCTTGCGAACGCAGTGAATGAAGACGATATAAAGCTCGCGTCCTCGCAAATGCTTTGGTCAATAAAGGGCATGTCAGAGCAATACAGCGAATACACAGGCAAATCGCTGGGCGATTATGAAAAGTACGGCTCGGAGGTGACGGCATTCATTTCCACACTGGGTACGTCTTATCTCAATCGGGAAAAAGACAAAGCGCTACGTGAAATCATTATTCAAGCGGATGAGAGCGTGTCTTTGTTGATCGGCGAAATGGTGTCCGCATTGGAAAACGGCGGTGTCGTCGTGCTTTATCGCATTGCCAATGAAAGTGAGATTAATGACATGGTGTTGAATTATCGGAAGGTTGCGAAAGACCCTGATACGTCTTACCAAATGCGCCGAGATCTCGTGACATCTATCTATCAAAAATCGAAAGAAATGGATGCCTTTGAAGCGCGATCTCTGGTGACCATCAACGCACTGAAAGAAATAAAATCAACGCACAACACCATGGCAACGGCGTTCGCGGAAGATGACATCAACAAGGACACCATCATGAACGCAGTGGGGCAGTTGAAGTATGCGCATGGCAGTTACCGTTCGCTGAATAAGCTGATTGAGAAGTGCACGGATGGTGTGACGCGCGTTGATAACGTGTTGACGTGTAAATAACCCGAAGTTGAGGAGCGACAATGGCGACGATTCGTGAAAACTTAGTCAATGCAATTAATGACCTCAACAAGTTATTGCTGATTGCGGAGACCGACGCGCAGCGTGCGCAAATTCGAATAGACAGGCTGGCGCTGTATCGGCAGCTAGAAGACGTGATTTTTGCCGAACTTAATCACCAAGACGAAGACGTAAAAGCGGCGCTTGAGGAAGTCGAATCGTTAGCGGGTTTGGCTGATGAGGCGAAGCGAGATATTCAGAAAATTGAAAAGCTGTTTAAGAAGGTGGCGAAAGCGGTGAAAGCCATTGAGAAAGCCGTTAAAGCCGCGGGAAAGGTCCTCTAGGGTCTTCTTCAACACAATCACGAGTGTCAGAACCCATGCTTTTGTCGGCATGGGTTTTTTATCCGTTGCGCTTATTGATCCGCCATCGTTGAGCGGTTGCGGCCACGACGTTTAGATTCGTACAGCGCTTTATCTGCACTTTTGTATGCCTTAGCAAAGGTGGTATCACGCACAAATACGCCACCGATTGATAACGTAATTGCCAGACCGGCAATGGATTCTTGCGCGACAGCTTTTCGAATGGTCTCGGCTTTCACACCCAGTTGGCAATGCGTCATGTTATTAAACAAGATAAAGAATTCATCGCCACCCCATCGAATCGCAATGTCTTCAGTGCGTATTTGCGTCAGGATGCGTTTGGCGCACTCTGAAATGATTTCATCGCCTTTATTGTGACCGTGCGTGTCGTTGATCTCTTTGAAGTGATCGATATCGACAATGAGCATGGCAAAGCGTGTCATTTTCTTCAGGCGTGGTTCGTAATAATCACGTCGGAAAAAATTCGTCATTTCATCTTTTCTGATCGAACGCGTACGGCGGCGAAGCAGGCCGATGCTGAACTGATACAGAAACGCGATGATCAAAGAAGGCGCGACTGACGCTTCAAGCACTTTTAGGTAGTTCACGCCAATGTGCACCGGGTCTTTTTCAGAACAGATGAACAGAGCCTTTTTGGTGTACAAACTGTATTCGGGGGTGCTTGTCAGACTGGTGTATTTGCTGTCGTTGTATCGCGCAATGCGTTTATCAATGTAAGACTCTTTGATATCAACAGCGACCAGTGCACTTAATGATTGTTTGTTGTGGATCGGGAAATAAATGGTGCGCAGATGCTCTTGCGTGCCTTCTTCCACGTAGGAATCGGTCATGCGAATGTTACACCCATAGAACTCTTGATAGGTGTTATCCAGCTTCTCGCGCTTGACGATGTTTTCGAGCACGTCATTTTCGTCGTATTGGCTGAAGGCTTGCTCATAACCCGTTCGCAATGGGTCAAAGAACGCATAGGTGTTTGGATTTTCAAAGACAGCAATCGTCCAAACGCTTTCAGGCGCACATGTTTGTAAACGTTTTCTTAAGCGTCGAATGCCTTCGGCGAGATCTTTGGTTTCAGCCTCATCACTGTGAACATACGTACTCACCGAGTCATCAACATAAATACCTTTTCGTAGCGTTGTTGAAGGTGCATTGTTGTAAAACGAACCAAAACGACGAATCGAGGTATACATTCGACCGTAGCTAGCGTTTAGGTCTTCGATCAGTTGTTGAACGTGTAATGCGTTGTAGGCACTGTAACCCGTCGACACAATTGCGAGCGAAAGTAGGCTAGCTTTTAGCAATGATAAGATCTTAATTTCTTTCATTTTCTCACGCAGATTGAGTCAATTTAATTCTGATATGCAGATGCAACGTCAGTAACACGTGGCAATGGTGCTGCATACAGAGAGGGCGGATGAGTTTAACCCTTCTGCAATTGCCTTCAACGAAAGGTTTTTATTGTGACGATGAAAATATCTTATTGTTGTCGTTGCTTCATACTTAACGTCAGTGTTTCATGTCGTGTAATTCATGCTGTCGCTGCAATCGAATTGGCAAAGAAAAGGTCTATAACCCAACTATCTCATTATGCTCGATGATGAAGCGCATCAGCACATTCCACGTTTCAGGGAAGAAATATGCACGTTACCCCGTTATCACAACACATCGGCGCGTTAATTGAAGGGATCGATCTTAACCAGTGCGACGAAAAAGAGTTCGCTTTTATATACCGCGCGTTTCTAGAACACAAAGTTATTTTCTTTCGTGACCAGTTCTTATCACCCAAGGCACAGCTCGCGTTAGCGGCGCGTTTCGGTGAGTTAGAAGCCCCGCATCCTTTTTTTCCTCATGCCGAGGGTTTTCCTCAAGTCAGCCTGATTGAAACAACCCGTGGGAATCCACCAGGTAAAAGTTTTTGGCATACCGACATGACGTGGCAAGACGCGCCACCGAAATGCTCTGTGCTGTCAGCACAACATTTGCCTGATAAAGGCGGGGATACCATCTGGGCCTCGATGGAAGCGGCGTATGATGCATTACCACGTCATACGAAAGCCGCCATCACTCACGCGACAGCAACGCACGCGGTTCATGGTTTTTCTGGCAGCCGGTTTGACAGTGAAGATGACAGCGGCAATAGCCGTGTTGAAGGCATCACGAAAAACATCAACGCCGTGCATCACCCGCTGGTGGTTAAGCACCCCGAAACAGGAAAGCCTGCGCTTTACGTGAATGAGCAGTTTACCCGATTCATTGATAAGCATGATGAAGGCGACGCGTTGCCCGAACTGTCGGCGCTGTTTGAACACAGTCGCGGTGAAGCGTTTCAGGTACGTTTCCAATGGGAAGTAGGCAGCGTTGCGATTTGGGATAACCGTTGCACGCAGCATTTTGCGGTAACAGATTATGGAGATACCCCACGAAAGTTGCATCGTGTTGTCGTAAAAGGATCGATACCTGCAAGTTATGACGTTTTGGGCTAGCGACATTTTTCTAACAGTCAGAAAAATCGAAAGAAAGTGCACTACATTGAAAGGTATGCCTTTATGTTTGAGGTATGCCTTTTTTGATGCTTTGTGAATAACACAATAAGTGACGCGGTCACTGAATAGAGAGGACGTTAACATGACACATCTTTTTACCCGGTGCGCCGCTTTAGCAGTCCTCTTGTCTGTTGCCTCATTTGCATCGCTCGCCACCGAGCCAGAAAAGCCCCTCAAAATTGGCATTAGCCAATACCCGACCAGTTTGCATCCTTTGCTTGGGTCGTCTGTTGCAGGTAGCTACGTGTTGTCGACAGTTTGGCGGCCCATGATGATCTATGGCAAAGAGTGGCAACCCCTCTGTCATCTGTGTCAAACCGTGCCGACATTTGAAAATGGACTCGCTGAGAAAATCGTGTTGGACGATGGCAGGGAAGGCATTCGATTATCTGTTACGCTCAAAGATCATCTTTTTTGGGGGGATGGGGTGCCCGTAACCACCAAGGATGTCGTTCTTGGTTACCAAATTTCGACGGATAAACGTGTGAAAGGGAACCCTGGTTATGAGGAGGACCAAACCCTCGAGCGTATCGAGGTCGTTGATGAAAAGCGCTTTGACGTGATTTTGAATAAACGTATTTTCAACTATCGCACTGCTGTGCCGTCTGCCATGCCGGAACACCTCGAAGGTGAGATATATCGCCGCGACCCTGAGAACTATGACAAGACCTCGTTATATACCACATCACCGTTAACGGCGGGTTTATATAATGGCCCGTATCTTATCGACAGAATGTCGTCAGGCAGCTTTGTGTCAGTGGTGCCAAATCCACACTGGAAAGGCAACGCGGTGTTTTTCGATAATCTGGTGTTCAAATCCGTCGAGAATACGGCAGCACTTGAAGCGCATTTGCTTTCCAAGTCCGTGGACATGATTGCAGGCGAATCCGGGTTAACGCTTGACCAAGTGTTGCGCCTAGAACAACGTCAGAAAGGGAAGTACCAATATCACTATGAGCCGGGTTTGCTCTACGAGCACCTTGACGTCAACTTGGAGAATCCGCACCTCGCCAAGAAAGCCTTTCGCCAAGGGTTATTGCTCAGCATCAATCGCCAACAACTGGTCAATCAACTGTTTGAGGGCAAGCAAATCGTCGCACATACTGACACCAGTCCTCGCGACATCGGCTATTCAGACGATGTGACCCAATATGAATACGCCCCTGAAAAGGCCAAAGCACTGTTCCAGCAAGCGGGTTACCGTTGGCAAGGAAAAGACATGGTGGATGCCGACGGAAAGCCCGTTCAGATTGAACTCATGACCACCGCAGGCAACAAAACCCGAGAGTTAGTACAGCAAGTACTGCAATCCCAATGGAAGAAAATGGGGATCACCATCCGCATCAATAACCAGCCAGCACGGGTTTTCTTTGGTCAAACACTCAAAGAACGCAACCACAAAGGGTTAGCTTTGTTTGCGTGGTATTCCGCGCCTGAAAGCCCCCCAGAAACCACCTTGCACTCAGAAAACATTCCAACAGAAGCGAACAACTGGGGTGGTCAAAATTATGCGGGTTATAAAAACGCAGACATGGACGCCTTATTGGATGAAATAGAAACGGAACTTGATGCGGATAAACGCGAGGCGTTGTTTGCCAATATTCAGCGTATTTATGCAGAAGATCTTCCCGCACTCCCTCTGTACTTTCGCGCCGACAGCTTTGTGTTGCCGCTGTGGTTAAAGGGTGTCACGCCAACTGGACATATGTTCCCGTCTACACATTGGGTTGAAGAGTGGCATAGATAGTCTTTTTCGTCGGTTTTTCATTCAAAGATTTGAATGTTTAGTGCTGTAACATAATGATTCGTAACTAAATATTTTATCTGTTTTGATGAAATGCGACTGAGGCAGGGCTTTTCAGCGACAGTGCTTCCTGTTTGATTGAATTGTATACATTGCTGGCTCGACAATGATTGAAACATATGTTTAACATTGGTCTGTTGCGTGCAATTTTTCACTGCATTTGTTTGGTGAGCTAAAGAATTCTCCTTTGCACGCACAGTATCTTAGCAACTGAGCGATCAGTTGATGGGATATCCAATGGGGTGACGGATTTGCCCTCAGCTTTGACAAAGGACATGACTGTATGAAAAAAACGCTTCTCGCATTGGCCATGACAGCGCCAGTTGCCTTCTCTTCCGTTTCTGCAAATGCTGACACACTTAAAATTGGTATGTCTCAATACCCCGAAGGCCTTCATCCTACTTTGGTGTCGAATGTTGCTGCGTCTTATGTACTGAATACCGCTTACCGTAAAACCGTGATTTACGGAAAAGACTGGCAACCGCAATGCAATGTGTGTGTAGAGATCCCGACGTTCGAAAATGGATTGGCAGAGCGTGTAACCCGTGACGATGGCTCAGAAGGCATCAAGCTAACCGTGACGGTGCGTGATGATTTGTTCTGGGGAGATGGCACGCCACTGACCACGAAAGACATTCAGTTAGGCTATGAGATCCAAAAAGACGAACGCGTGGGTAATCCGGGTCTCCAAGAAGCAAAAACCATGGAGAAACTGGTTTTGCTTGATGACAAAACCTTTGAGGTGTACCTGAACAAAGTCAGCTTCAAATACCGCACCGATTATTTTCCTGATCCGCTTCCAGAACACGTTGAAGGTGCGCTGTACCGCGACGACCCAACGAACTACAGCAAAACCACCAAATACGCCACTGACCCGACCAACGCCGGCTTGTATTACGGCCCTTACGTGCTGAACAAAGTCAGTCCGGGTAGCTTCATCACAGCGCAACGTAACCCGCATTGGAAAGGTAAATCCCCTGCCTTTGATGAACTGGTCTTTAAAACCGTAGAAAACACGTCAGCGCTAGAAGCACATTTGCTTTCAGGCTCGGTGGATTACTTGCCGGGTGAAATTGGTTTGTCTCTCGACCAAGTGCTGCAAATCGAAAAGCGCCACGGCAAGAAGTTCAATGTGCACTACGAGCCTGGCCTGCTTTATGAGCACCTAGACACCACGATGAACAACCCGCACTTGGCAAAGAAAGAAGTGCGCCAAGCCTTACTGTACGGTGCGAACCGCGAACAGCTTGTCGATAAGTTGTTTTCGGGAAAACAGCCTGTTGCTGATACCAATACCAGCCCGCGGGATCTTGGCTTTTACCCAGACGTAAAACGTTATGAGTACAACCCGAAGAAAGCCAAAGCGCTGCTGACACAGGCAGGTTATACCGAGAAAAACGGTGTGATGGTGGATGCCGATGGCAATGAACTGCACATTGAATTGGCGACCACGGCAGGCAATAAAACGCGTGAACTAGTGCAGCAAGTCTTGCAGTCACAATGGAAAAAGATTGGCGTGAAAGTGTCGATAAACAATCAGCCTGCGCGTGTGTATTTCGGCGATACCTTGACTCAACGTAAGCACAAAGGCTTGGCCATGTTCGCGTGGTATTCAGCCCCTGAAAACCCACCGCGCACCATCTTGCACTCAAAGAGCATTCCAACTGAAGACAACGGCTGGTCAGGACAAAACTACATTGGCTATCAAAACCCAGAAATGGATGCGCTGCTAGAACGTGTTGAAGCCGAACTGGACGACGAAAAACGCAAGGCGATCTTCTTTGAAATTCAGAAGATCTATGCTGAAGACTTGCCTGCCTTGCCGCTGTACTTCCGAGCCGACAGTTTTGTGATGCCGAAATGGTTGGAAGGCGTCACCCCAACAGGGCACATGTTTGCATCAACCAACTGGGTTGAAGAGTGGACGACCACCAAATAGGAGCCGTAAATGGATCAGACGATATTAGATGTGCGTCGTCTGCGGGTAGCCTACAAAGGCTACCCTGCGGTTAACGATGTCAGCTTTCATATTGATAAAGGCGAAATTCTTGGCGTCGTGGGTGAATCAGGTTGTGGAAAAAGCCTTGCTGCGCTGACGCTGATGGGGCTTCAGCCGAATGTCATGAAAGCCACTGGCGAGGTGGTGTTTCGTGGCAAGAACCTGCTAGAAAACGGCGATGCTGATTGGATGAAAGTCCGCGGTGAAGGCATCGCGATGATCTTTCAAGAGCCCATGACGGCGCTCAATCCTGTTGTCACTGTGGGCGATCAAATCGCAGAAATGTTCGAGCTTCACCGCGGCAGCAACAAAGCTGAAGCGGCAGAACGTGCCGTTGAAATGCTTGAGCGGGTACATATTCCCGATCCCGTGCGCCGTGCTAAAGCATTCCCGCATGAGTTATCTGGCGGCATGCGCCAGCGTGTGATGATTGCCATGGCGCTGGCCTGTGAACCTGAACTCATCATTGCAGATGAACCAACCACTGCGTTGGACGTAACGGTTCAAGCCCAAGTGCTCGATCTGCTAGAAGAACTTCGTGATAGCACTGGCACCGCCGTGCAGTTTATTAGCCACAACTTAGGCGTTGTTTCTCAACTCGCTGAACGTGTCATTGTGATGTATGCGGGGCGAGTGGTGGAACAAGCCACGTCTGAAGAGCTGTTTGCGAACCCTCAACACCCATACACCCAAGGCTTACTGGCGACCTTGCCACGCATCGGCGGCGCGCGGGATGTGCTTCCCGCCATTCCCGGTGCAGTACCGCCGCTCGACCAGCGCGGCAGTGGTTGCCCGTTTGCTGACCGCTGTAGCAAGGCCTCGCCAACCTGTGTGGCGATGATGCCTGAGACCGTCGCGTTGAATGACATTCACGCTGTGGCTTGTCATCACCTATAAGGAGCGCCCATGACACTATTAACACTGAATAAGGTTTGTCAGCGCTATCCTGTCGGTCAAAAAGGGTGGTTTGGTAAACCTGCACAAGAACTGAAAGCGGTGAACGATATTTCGTTAACCTTAGAAGAAGGCGAAACCGTTGCCATTGTTGGCGAATCAGGGTGTGGAAAATCGACCCTTGGGCGCATGGTGGCGCTGTTGGAATCGCCAATTGAAGGCGACGTAGAACTCGCGGGTATCGCGACAGCAGGGCTAAAAGGGCAAGCACTGAAAGATCTTCGTCGTAAACTCGGCCTGGTGTTTCAAGACCCTTATTCTGCGCTCAATCCTAGGCTGCCGATTTCTGAACTCGTTGGTGAGCCATTAGATGTTTATGGCATCGGCGATAAAGCATCGCGTCGTGCGAAAGTGCTTGAGACGTTGGAATCGGTCGGGCTAAGCGAAGACGCACTGGATCGTTATCCGCATGAATTTTCTGGCGGGCAGCGACAGCGTATTTGTATCGCCCGCGCTTTGGTGCTCGATCCAGCACTGATTGTGGCGGATGAGCCCTTGTCTGCACTGGATGTGTCTGTGCAAAGTCAGGTGCTGAATCTGTTTGCCGAACTTAAACGAGAGCGCAATTTATCGTTTTTCTTTATCAGCCATGACTTAGCGGTGGTTGACTATCTGGCGGATACCATCGTCGTGATGTACCTCGGCCAAATCGTCGAACAAGCGCCGCGCGATGCGTTCTTTGCTAACCCTGCACACCCGTATAGCCGTGCCTTGTTGGCCGCCGTACCCGAAGTGGGGAAGGGCAAGCGTCAACGAGGGCTCGCGTTACAGGGTGACGTTCCGAGTCCAATCAACCCGCCGAGTGGCTGTGCATTTCATCCACGTTGTGCCAACGCCACCGAGACCTGCAAAACCATCGCACCATCGCCTCAAACGTTTGATGGCGACGATAAACACATTGTGGCCTGTCATTACCCAGGAGCGGTGATTGACCTAAAAAAGCCCCATAGCAAGGAAGCCATGGTATGACGCAGTATGTATTGAGTCGGGTGTTCCAGAGCCTGTTGGTTCTGTTCTTTGTGTCTTTTGTCTCTTATGCCTTGATTGGTCTTATGCCCGGAGACCCCATCGATCTGATGCTGACATCGGATCCCAACATGACAGCGGAAGACGTGGCGCGTTTGAAAGCGCTGCAAGGGTTAGATAAGCCGCTGGTTGAGCGTTATTGGCATTGGTTGTTGGGCGCACTTCAAGGTGATTTCGGCTATTCTCGTTTGTATTTGCAACCTGCTGAAGATGTGTTGATTCCTGCGGTATGGAACACCGTGAAACTGGTGGGCATTGCCACTGTATTGTCACTGCTTATCGCGATTCCTGTGGGTGTGTTTGCGGCGCTTAAACACCGCACATGGGTGGATTACATCATCAGTTTCACGGCGTTTGTTGGTTTTTCTACCCCAGCGTTCTGGTTGGCCTTGATGTTGATTCTGGTGTTCTCCGTGACCTTAGGTTGGTTACCTGCGGGTGGCACAGGGGAAGCGGAAGGTGGCGGTTTTTGGGTGCAAGCAAAACATTTGGTGTTGCCGGTCATCTCTCTGACAGTGTTGAACGTTGCCAGCCATTCTCGGTATGTGCGAGGCACCATGCTGGAAGTGATGCGCCAAGATTACATTCGCACAGCCATCGCAAAAGGGGCGTCTAAAACCCGCGTAATTTTCGCCCATGCGTTGCGAAATGCCATGATCCCGCTGGTCACGATCATTGCACTGGATATTGGCTTCATGCTTTCCGGCGCGTTAATCACTGAAACCATCTTTGCATGGCCGGGCATGGGTAAGCTGATATTCGATGCCATCATGGGCAATGATTACAACTTGGCCTTGCTGGGCTTGATGGTTATCACGTTCACTGCATTACTCGGAAACTTGTTGACAGACATTGCATACGCCAAGCTCGATCCGCGCATTAGCCTGACAAAAGGAGCATCCGCATGACACAACCTATGATGGATGCTGCACCGAATGCGGCAATCAAACGAAAAGCTTCATCGCCGTGGATGCTGGTTTGGCATCGCTTCTGCCAACACAAAGCCGGTTTGATCTCAGCGGTGTTTGTTTTTCTGCTTACGTTACTGTGCTTCAGTGCGCCCTTGTTAGCGGACTGGTTCGGACATGATCCGTTCGAAGTGGATTTCATGACGCGTTTTGAACCTGTCAGCGGTACACATTGGTTAGGGGCGGATGAACTTGGCCGTGATGTGTTCTTGCGATTGCTCTATGGGGGGCAGGTTTCACTGGCGGTTGGCGCGGTTGCGGCGCTGGCGACGGCGGTTCTGGGCACGCTGGTGGGCGTGTTTGCAGGATATTTTGGCGGTAAGTTAGATGCGGTACTCATGCGTATTGCTGATTTCACGCTGTCGCTGCCGACCTTGCCTTTGATGATCGTGCTGGCAGCGGTGGATCTCAGCAAGCTGGGATTACCTGAAAGCTGGGCACAGGGTGAAAATGCCAGCTTCATTCGTATTATCGTGATTGTTGCGTTATTCGGCTGGCCAACCACGGCGCGCTTGGTGCGCTCAGGGACCTTGTCAGTGCGTGAACGTGATTACGTGAAAGCCGCGATTGGCTATGGCGCATCACCGTGGCGCATTATTCGCCGACATGTATTGCCGAATGTATTGTCTCCCGTGATCATCGCGACCACCATGGCGTTGGGTGGCGTGATACTGCTAGAAAGCGCATTGTCCTTCCTCGGTCTTGGCATTCAACCGCCCATGCCGTCATGGGGAAACATGCTGCAAAATGCACAAGAGGTGATTTGGCAGTCTCCAGGGCTGGCGATATACCCGGGCGTGGCGATTCTACTTACCGTGATGGCATTTAACTTCTTGGGTGATGCACTACAAGATGCGCTGGATCCGAAAGCAGGCCAGTAGGCCATCACGAGATTCTCGCTAACCCCAAAGAGAAGCTGGTACATCCAGCTTCTCTTTTTTCTATCTCTTTGCACTCTCTTCTCGTTGCTTGTGTCTCTTTTGCGCTTATGCTTTTCTCGCATCTCGCATCTCGCATCTCGCATCTCGCATCTCGCATCTCGCATCTCGCATCTCGCATCTCGCATCTCGCATCTCGCAATATGAAATCAGTACTACCTTTTCTTTAAACATGTAACTATAATGCATCTTATGAAATCCAAACCTCAGCAGGCGTCAAGATGATTAACATTGTCGATAAAGCAAAAGAAGATCGTATTCCCCCCATCCTTCGCTTGGGGTTCAGACCTTTCTTCTTTCTGGCCGCGAGCTATGCGGTATTTACCGTGAGTGTTTGGGTGTGGTTGTTCACGTCAGGGCAGGCGTCGCCGCTGAACGTTCCGCCGATTTGGTGGCATGCGCATGAAATGCTGTTTGGGGTCGCGATGGCCGTGGTCGCGGGATTCTTGCTGACTGCCGTACAAACGTGGACAGGGGTTAAAGGGACGAGTGGTTTCCGCCTTGCGGTTATTGTTGGGCTGTGGTTATTAGCACGAGTGCTATTTTGGACAAACACACCGCTGTCAGTGATTGCCATTGTTGATGCGGCTTTTCTTCTCGTGTCGGGGTGGGAAGTGGGTTATCGCGTTGTGATCACCAAGAAATGGCGAAACCTGTTTTTCATTCCTATGTTACTGGTTGCTGTCATCGCGAACTTGGCGAGTTATGCAACCGTCAAAGGCATGCCCCCGTTTCCAGCCAGTGTGCTTTGGCAGGCGATGATTTGGTGGTTCATGATGCTGATATCCATCATGGGTGGTCGCGTTATTCCCTTCTTTACTGCAAAACGTTTTCAGCTAGATCCGCCCACGCCCATTTGGTGGTTGGATATCTGTGCCATCTTCCCTCTGCTGTTGCTGGCGATCATCAGTTTCTTTCCCATGGTGTCTGATGCCCTTGAAATGGCCCTATTGCTTGTCGCGGGTAGCGCTCAACTTGTGCGTTTGTATCGCTGGCAGGGATTGAAAACGTTCTCTGAGCCTTTGGTGTGGTCACTGCATGTGTTCTATCTGGCTTTGCCAGTGGGATTGATCGCCAAAGCATTCCTGTTAGGTAACACCTGGGCATCACATACAATGCTGCATATGTTTGCCATGGGCACCTTGGCAGGCGTGGTACTGGCAATGATTGCGCGTGTCACCATGGGACACACGGGACGAGAAATCTACAAAGGCCCTTCATTTCACTTGGCTTACATTTCGCTGATTGCTGCGACGCTGGTGCGCGTTATCGGCCCGATTATGTGGCCTCAGCACCTGATTTTGTCTGTAAGCATTGCGGCAATAGGCTGGGGAATTGCGTTTACCTTGTTTGTCATAATCTTTGGTCCCATGCTTTGGAAGCCGCGATTAGACGGTCATCCCGGCTAACACAATGAAAATATTACGCCTTCTTTGGTCAGTAGCACGGCAATTACCGAAAGTTACGTCATACTGATAGTACGGTAGTTAAAGAGGGCAAAGGAATGTGCAGATGGTTGGCGTATCAGGGAACGCCGTGTTTTTTAGATGAAATGTTGCTTCAACCTGCTCATTCATTGGTTATGCAAAGTATGGAAGCGACCAAAGCGGTGACGGCGGTGAATGCGGACGGTTTTGGACTAGCATGGTATGGGTTATTGCCGACGCCTGCTGTGTATCACGAGGTGATGCCTGCATGGTCTGATGGCAACTTGAAATCCATCGCGGAGCATACGTTATCTCATCGATTCATGGCGCACGTAAGGGCTTCCACAGGGACAAACACCTCGCGCGAGAATTGCCATCCTTTCAATGTTGATAATTGGCTGTTTATGCACAACGGCCAAATTCCCGAGTTTGAATCTCTTCGCTATAACATGGAGCGTCAGCTTGATGAATCATTCTACCTCAAGCGTCGAGGCTCGACGGACAGCGAACTGATTTTCCTTCTCCTGCTTCAAAAAGGGCTTCTCGATTCTCCGCGCGATGCACTTTGCAGCGTGATTGATGACATTGAAGCTGAAATGCGTGCGCGAAACATCAAAGAGCCGTTTAAGGCATCACTGTGCCTCAGTGATGGTAAGCAATTCTGGGGGCTTCGTTACGCAACCTCAGGGAAGCCGCCGACATTGTTCTACAAAGAAACGGAAGGGGGCGTTGTGCTTGCTTCAGAGCCGTTTGATGAGAAACGCGAAGGATGGACAACAGTGCCTCCGCAGTCGTTTGTAGATATTCAAGGGAAGGAAGTGTTGATCACGCCCTTTCGGTGTGATGCCTAACACGCGCATTTGATCGGCGACACGATTCACATTGCAACCGAACTAAAAAGGGCGGCTTTTCAATAAGCTGCCCTTTTATTTGGGGTTGAATTTTCCTGTTACCGTCATTACTGACGCAATTACACGGCCACGCTCAGTGGTTGGTATGTCTGCCATGCTTGGTCATACAAGGCACGAGAGCTTTGACGCAAGCGATTGATTTTCGCAAATTCATGCTCACTCAGTTCGCGTTTCTCAAGGGTTGCTGTGCGTTCTATCTTTTGGATTTCGCGATAAATTTCATGTTCCTGCCCGTTCTTGATGTCCGCGATTTTCTTCAAATGCAGCTGAACTTCGGCAACCATGTGTGTTTCTGGTAGTGCAACAAGCACTTTCAAATCGCGGTAGCCAGAAGGGCGAGGTGTATGGAAACGGTTAATCACTTCTTTGGTTTGTGTTGATGCTGCCAGTTCGGCATATGCCGCGGTCAATGCATCGACTGAGTTAACCTCGACAGTGACACGAACGATATCGGTAAGCTGAGAGGCATCACCGCCTAATTCGCCTTCTACCTTTTGCTTCGCGCGGGCTTCGCCTTTGATGCCTGCGGAGTAAACGGTGCCATCCACATGGTCAGCAATTTGATTGGCCAGGTCTTCCAATTCTTGCTGTGCGCTTGGGGCTACATCGTAAAGTGATTCTAGGGATTGGTGTGGCTGACGTACGTCAACCGCACGGAATGATGGAATGGAATACAAGTCGGAAAGGGTGTCGGTTTTCGTTGTTACGGGCTGTTGGTATGAAATGCACTCGCTAGATTTACATTCTTGAAAATCAATACCTTCTGCGTGAGCCGGAACGCGAATCACAAGGATTGGTACGATGATCAACGCCTTAAACATTCTTCCCATTAAAGTTCCTCTTATCTGGCTTGGAGAGCGTCCACAACTCTATCCTAGCGTTGGAAATTGAATGTTAGCTGAACAGATTCCCGATGAAAGCGCGCTACCTCTCAAAGTGATTTGGTGTATTTGGTGAACTTCAAATTATTTGAAACAAGACACTGCTGAGGCGCTCTGTTGTGGAATATATGTTCAAATATTAACCTTTGGGTGATTAATATGACTTTACAGGTTTGGCAAATTTGTTGCCTTGGTTTTAACTGAATGTAAGGGTTGTCATCGGTGTCGATTTACCAAATCGAACCGATTCACGGAAATGATGGAGGACGTAACATGTATCATCCAGATTACCTCATGCAGCTATGTCATATCAGCGACCATGCTGTTAGGGAATTAGAACCAAGTTTTGCCGCTCTGCCTACTACCCCTTATGCAGATGGGCAATACCGACTCAGACGCTACTCGGTTGTGCGCTGCCAAGATGGCGACGTACATCAAATGCAACACCATACCTTTATGCAATCCCAAGACATCAATCATCATCAAGGTGGTGTGGTACGCAACTTCGAAGAGCTGACCTCAGACGTGATTCATTCCCAGGGCTTGTTTGAGCTGTGTCAATTGTTCAAAGACAACAATGAGCTGGATGATGAACAAGACATTGAGATTCACCAGATGCGGGTGATCACTCTTGATGACATCACGCCAGTGTCGCCTGAAGGGATCCACCAAGATGGCTTTGATCATATCGCCATTGCGGCAATCCACAGGGAGAACGTGCAGGGCGGCGAGATTCTTGTCTACAAAGACAAAACGGAGCGCCCGTTTTTCTCACTCGCGATGAACGATGGCGATGTGGCTTTGCTTGATGATCACGCCGTGTGGCATAACGCAAACCCGATTCGGCCGCTTAATCCTCGCCACCAAGGCCATGTCGATCTCTTCGTGCTCACGGCAAGAGAGCACTAGGATTCGCAAGTCGTGTCGATGCTTTGACTGAGGAGAGAAAGGGGTGCAGTCGCTACCGTAAGTCTGTGCCTTTCTCTCTGCTCGTTTCTCTTTGAGCCTGCCACGCGGGCACATAGCCTGCGCTGGTGGGCGAGCGCCAAGCAGGGAGCGTGGCGCAATGGATCTTATCCTCCGTTCTAAGCCGCTGTATTCATGCCTTTTTCCGCTGAAAAATCTCAAGGTTCGCGTACACTATATCGATGTCACTTTCATCAATGCAGACAATGTCATGGTTTTACGCAACATCCTTACGCTTCCTTCTTTCGTCGCGAGTGCCGCTATTTTTACCAGTATGGGGGCGTTTGCTGCGTCTGAACCTTTACCCCAAGACGCTATCGTTACTGAAGACGCACATGCCGATGTAGAAACCTTGCGTTCAAAACGCAGTGAAAACTGGGGGATTGCCGCCACCATGCGAAGCGCTGGCATCCCTTACAAAGACACTGGCAGCGATTATGTGTCGAGTTTTGTGCCCATGATGTTTTATCAAGATGAGGCGTTCTTCATCAATGGCACGGAAGGGGGGATTCGTCTTTGGGAGAAAGACGAGTGGCGACTCAATGCCATTCTGCGCATGCGCTTTATCGACTTGCCACGTGATGTGCAAAACGACATCGGCGGCGACACGGGGGATTACGGCTTTCAACTCAAGCGTGATTTTGGCGATGGCTGGTATTCCGACCTCGAGTTTCTTTCCGATAAAAGTGAGCGTTTTCATGGTATCGCGACCCTGGGGAAAACGTTTGAAAGCGATGACTACTTCTTGGATGCCACGGCGTCAGTTCGCTATAAAGATGCCAACTTCAACAGTTACTACTATGGGCTGTCGGAATTCAGTGATCGCGGTGAACGCTTGGGTGCAGGCGCAGACATCAAAGTCGGTGTAAGAGGGCGCTACCACGTTTATTCCAACCTTTATCTCGTTGGGGCTACTTACGCGACGTACTTTGACAGCAATGTTCGCAATGCGTCGTCTATCGATGCGGATTGGCAAGGCGAAGTCTTTGCAGGCTTTGGATTCTTCAATGATAACCGCCGACACGGCGAGCGAGAGCTTTCAACGCGTCCATACTGGCGCTTGGCGCACGGATGGGCAACGCCATCAAACATCGGTGACATCATCGCGGGTGATAGCGAGAAAGATCCGTTCAACAACCAGCTCACTTCGTTGTTCTACGGTCATCCGCTTACAGATTCTTTGTTCGGTGTCCCGCTTGATATTTACCTGACGCCGGGCGTGGTGTGGCATTGGAACTCTGAGGTTCAAGCATCTTCCTCTGAGTTCGTTATGGCGATTAAAGCTTTCTATGAAGTGGATTGGCCGATGAAATGGCGCATCGGTGTTGCGGAAGGCTTGTCTTATGTGAACAACATTACCTACATCGAACAAACCGAGTTGGACGAAAAGGGGTATGAGCCAAGCAATCTCTTGAATTACATCGACCTGTCGTTAGACGTCAATCTGGGTGATCTCTTTAATGTTCGTGCGCTCGACCGCGCGTGGTTTGGCTACTCGATTCATCACCGTTCCGCCATCTTCGAAAAAGCGAGTCAGTTTGGACGGATAAAAGGTGGGAGTAACTACAACACCTTGTATGTTCAGGTTGAGTTTTGAGGGCGAAGACCCGAGATAACAAAACGTGAATTGCTAGAGATGAGATTGCGAGATTCGAGAGATGAGATTGCTAGAAACGAGAATACGAGAATACGAGAAACGAGAAAGGTGCCGAGAAGAAGGTAACAGGTCTTGAATGACGTATGTCATCACATAGCATACTGCCGAACCTCGAACCTCGAACCTCGAACCTCGAACCTCGAACCTCGAACCTCGAACCTCGAACCTCGAACCTCGAACCTCGAACCTCGAACCTAGAAGAATAAAAAAAGGCTCCGAAGAGCCAAACGCAAAAGCCCACAGCGCGCGAGATCACTCCCGTACGCTGTGGGTGTTGGCAACTTTCCCTTGTCTAAACCAAGGACAATAGGGTGCGACGTGCACTTTCCATTGATGTTTCTGCAGTCTCAGCTCCCATGGCGAGGCCTTCGCAATAAACAAATTCGACATCCGAAATTCCAATAAAACCTAACACTGTCTTCATGTAACCCACGATGTGGTCATTTGGCGTGTCTTTATGAATGCCACCACGGGTGGTGACAACAATGGCTTTTTTATCGGTGAGTAAACCTTTAGGACCTTGCTCTGTGTAGGCGAAAGTCACACCTGCACGCGCAATAAGGTCGATCCAATTCTTTAATTGAGTGGGCACACTGAAGTTATACATAGGTGCTGCAATAACAAGGGTATTGCTGGCTTGAATCTCTGTGATCAATTGGTCGGAAAATGCCAAAGCGAGTTTTTGGCCTTCATTGAGATCCTCTGAACCACGCAAGCCCATCATGATGTCATGATCGAGCACAGGCACTGGATGTGCCGCTAAATCGCGTTCAATGATCGAGGTTGTATTACTCAGATTATTCACTAACTCATCAATCAGTGCTGAAGAGGAAGAGTTGTCGCCAAGGATGCTTGATTTAAGAACCAGTAAACTTGCCATGTGTTGCTCCACAAAAAAATGAACGATTTGTCCATCAGTGCAGCAAAATATAAAGGGTTGGCAGAGTAAGAAAAAGCGGAAAAATCTGGGGGTATCGTTCTAAAATTTTGAACAATAAAGAAAACCTAGAAAAAAGGACTTCCTAGGAAGCCCTTTTTCAGCGTGTATTAATTGCGCATTAACCGCACTTTGAATCACCGCAGTTTAGACATGTTTGGCAACCGTCTTTAACGATCACTGCCTTGTTGTGGCACTTGTAGCAAAGGGTTGCGCTTGGTGGGAAACCCGTGTTTACAGGCTCTTCTTCCTTCACGTCTTCTTTCGCTGCGTTTTCTGCACGCTTTGCTTCAAGAAAGGCTTTCTGATGCTCATCCATTTCTGGGTTTTTCAGCATGCCGATTTCCATCAGGTGTTGTTCAATCACGTTGCCGATTTCAGCAATCAATGAAGGCACGTATTTCCCTTTATTCCAGTAGCCGCCTTTCGGATCGAACACGGAACGAAGCTCTTCCACCAAGAATGTGCAATCGCCGCCTTTGCGGAACACCGCAGAGATGATACGGGTCAGCGCAACGATCCACTGGTAGTGCTCAAGGCTCTTGCTGTTGATGAAGATTTCAAATGGGCGACGCAGCTCGTGGTCAGTGCCTTCATTCAATACAACATCATTGATGGTAATGAACAGAGAGTGCTCTGAAACGTGCTCAGGCGTTTTGAGTTTGTATGTCGTGCCAAGCAGTTTCTCTGGGCGCGGCATTTCTTCATGCATGGTTTCAAGCTTCGGTGCTTCTGGAACAGCCTGCACAGGCGCTTCTTGAATCGCATCTTTGCTTTTTACTTTATACGCGACAATTTTGCTTTCGATTTTACGTGTCATGATGAACTACTTCTTTCTGACGAGAGCAGCACCTCTGCTGCTCCCATTTTACTGAATAGATGCGATTAGAACTTACCGTAGTAACCTTCTTTCAGCGCATCGTAAAGGTTAGCGGCAGAGTGCAGCTCACCGTCATATTCAATTTTCTCGTTACCTTTGGCTTCGAAGGTCGAACCGTCTTCCAGCGTAAATACGTAGGTGGTGTTCTCGAGATCTTCTTCTTTCACCAATACACCTTGGAACACTTCTGGGTTGAAGCGGAAGGTGGTGCAGCCTTTGAGGCCTTTGTCATACGCATCCATGTAGATGTCTTTGAAATCTTCAAACGGGAAGTCGGTAGGGACGTTAGCCGTTTTAGAAATCGACGAGTCAATCCAGCGCTGAGCTGCGGCTTGAACTTCTACGTGCTGGCTAGGCGTAATGTCATCAGCGGTAATGAAGTACTCAGGCAATTGCTCGTCTTCTTTGGTGCTGTATGGCATTGCTTTTTGGTTGATAAGCTCGCGGTAAGCCAACAATTCAAAGCTGAATACATCAACGCTTTCTTTCGATTTCTTGCCTGATTTGATCACGTTGCGCGTGTAGTGGTGCGCAAAGCTTGGCTCAATGCCGTTACTTGCATTGTTTGCTAGCGACAAAGAAATCGTGCCCGTTGGTGCAATTGAACTGTGGTGCGTGAAACGGCCACCATTCGCTGCCAGTTTCTCAATAAGGTCTGGACGCACTTCGCCAATCAGCTGCATGTAGCGGCTGTATTTCGCGTGAAGGACTTTACCTGCAACTTTGTCGCCTAGCTTGATGCCGTCTTTCGCCATTTCAGGGCGTTGACGAAGCATCTTCGCGGTAACAACGAATTCTTGATCCATCACAGGCGCTACGCCTTTTTCTGCCGCGAGTTCAACAGCTTGTTCCCAACCTGTGATCGCCATTTCTTGTGCCACTTGTTCCGTGAAGGCAATAGAGGCTGCGCTGCCGTATTTGTGACGAAGCATGGTCAGGGTAGAGCCCAAACCGAGGAATCCCATACCGTGACGGCGTTTGGTTTGAATTTCTTCACGTTGTTTTTCAAGTGGCAATTGGTTGATTTCAACCACGTTGTCCAGCATACGTGTGAAGGTTGCAACCACCTTGCGGTACATTTCCCAATCGAACTGTGCATTGTCAGTAAACGGGTCACGAACGAACTTAGTGAGGTTTACAGAGCCAAGAAGACACGCACCGTAAGGTGGAAGAGGCTGCTCACCACATGGGTTCGTTGCGCGGATCTCTTCACAGAACCAGTTGTTGTTCATCTGGTTAACTTTGTCGATCAGAATGAAGCCTGGTTCCGCGTAGTCGTAGGTCGACGACATGATCACGTTCCACAGGTTACGCGCAGGCATGGTGCGGTAAACTTTACAGGCAACTCGGCCTTTTTCATCTTCCACCAAGTCGTCGCTGTTCGGCCAGTCTGCCCACACCACACTTTCGTCTGTGTTGAGATCTAGCTTGTCTTGGCGAGCTTCTTTGGCAGTGATAGGGAAGATAAGCTTCCACTCGCCGTCGTTCTTAACCGCTTCGATGAATTCTTCAGTGATCAGCAGCGATAAGTTGAATTGGCGTAAACGGCCATCTTCACGTTTCGCGCGAATGAATTCGGTCACGTCTGGGTGACGGATGTCCATGGTGCCCATTTGCGCACCACGACGGCCACCTGCAGAAGACACGGTAAAGCACATCTTGTCGTAGATATCCATGAACGACAGTGGGCCTGAAGTGTACGCACCTGCGCCTGATACAAAGGCACCACGTGGGCGAAGTGTTGAGAAATCGTAACCGATACCGCAACCTGCTTTCAGGGTGAGGCCTGCTTCGTGCACTTTACCCAGAATATCGTCCATTGAATCTTGAATGGTGCCGCTAACGGTACAGTTGATGGTAGACGTTGCAGGCTTGTGCTCAAACGCACCCGCGTTAGACGTAATACGTCCCGCAGGGATTGCACCGTGACGAAGTGCCCACAAAAATTCCTTGTACCATTTTTCTTGAACTGACTTTTCTTCAAGATCCGCAAGTGCACGCGCTACACGTTTGAATGTGTCATCTAGCGTGACATCGATAGCATCGCCGTGCTTGCTTTTAAGACGGTATTTGCTGTCCCAAATTTCCATTGACGTGTCTTGGTAAGGAACAGAAAGTACGCCTGTGGTTTCGATATCAGAAGCTGACTTGGTTTTAGCCATTATGAATTGCACCTCGGAAGTAATGCGGTCGTGTTGAGCGTTTATTATTCAAAGACGCTATATTGTGTCTCTGATTGGCAAGGGCGCAGATCAAACCACTATATCGTGTGATCTTCAAGTCTTGACAAGCACTCTTTCTGCATCAATTTTTCATGCGGGATTCACTGCAAAGAATAGCGTATAAAAAGCGCTCTCAGGATGTCACTAATTTGAAAGAGAAAGCACGAAGAATCGCCAATATGCGCAATTGAGAAACACTTGATTGGAAAGTTTCAAAAAAGCGTTGCGTCCGCGTTTTTGCTCCCTATAATGCCGCCCCGTAGCCAGAGAACATTCTCTGAATTGCTTGAAATTTCATTTCAGCAACACGTTGGCGCGTTGGCAGAGTGGCTATGCAGCGGATTGCAAATCCGTGGACCTCGGTTCGACTCCGGGACGCGCCTCCATCTTTCCTCTTCCCGTCTTTCTTTTTTTTCTTTACCCAAGCTCGTCGCACTGTCATCTTTTCTCGCTATCTCGCTATCTCGCTATCTCGCTATCTCGCTATCTCGCTATCTCGCTATCTCGCTATCTCGCTATCTCGCTATCTCGCTACGTCGTGATCTAATCACCTAACCTCTGCGTAACCACAGAAAACACACAAAGGGGAAGATCATGTCTAATGCCGTTCGCCAAACAGAGAAAGCCGTTATTGTGAGTTGTATTGATACCAGCAAATACCTTGTCGGTATTGAAGCAGGGAAGGGAACCATCACTTATCAACGAAGCCCACAGGGCGAGCTGATGTTCTATGGTTGCTTAAACCTCGCCAAGGCGTCCTTGGTTGAGCAAGGATTTGAAGTTGCCACCTTGGTAATGGACAGTCCCTATGACGAAATGATTGGCGAGGAAGGGCACGAGAGTGCATCCCACGAAATTCCGCTTGTGTAAACCCAAGCGACCTGAATCCTGCATTGAAACTGTTTGGGTTTAATCGACCCAGACCTCACAAATTTTGAATAAATACAGGCCGCTGTTCACTGCGGCCATTTCTTCGTCACAAAAAATCACTACACTGTGCGCCAGCTTTAATGTGCGTCTACTATCTCTAGAATGTTGCCAAGTGTGCATTGATGTAAATTTGATGTTATTTGTAGGCGCCGTAGAGGGCGCTGCGCAGTGTCAAATCAGCCTTGAGAACTGTGTGATTTTAAGATTTGAGGAATGGCGCGATGTATTTGTTTATGCTGGATGTCGATGGAACGCTCATCGACAGTTATGACTTTGATTCGGAATGTTTTCGATCTGCGATTGAAGAAGTCATGGGAATCCAACTTACCGACGAGTTGGGTGCGTTTTTGAACGTGACGGACATCGGTATTCTAGAAGAGCTTATTGAGCAACAAGGTATGCGCGAGAATCGCATGAAGATCCTCCGCGATGTTAAGAGTGTGTTCCTCACCAAACTTCGTGCGTATATCGCATCCAACAGCCACGAACTCCAAGCCTCACCGGGTGCGATTCAATTTGTTAATGACATGAAAATGCACCCTAACGTCGTGCTTGCTATTGCAACGGGCGGTTGGGAGGAGTCCGCGCGAATGAAACTTCGCGCAGCCGGGTTTGATATCAGCCACGTAAGCTTCGCTTCTTGCTCTGATGCCATGACACGTAGCGAGATCATGGCGTTAGCGGCGTTTCGTGCAAAACAAGACACGGGCGCACTGTTTACCCGCCGTGTGTATTTTGGCGATGGTGAGTGGGACAAAATGGCCACAAATACGCTCGGTTATGAGTTCGTTGCGGTAGGAAACAAAGTTCAGCACCACACGCGTATACCTAACTTCGCCCATTACGACGCGATTTTCGGCAAGTTGGGATTGAGCGATATGCTGAAGGTAAAAACTGCATAAGCTTAGTTCATAGAAGAATACTCATAAAAGAAACCGCAACGCATACAAAAACAGCGCCTATATAGGCGCTGTTTTGCTTTCTGATTCAACGATAAACAAGCCGTCAGTGCGACAGGGCTGCCACTGCGAAATGATTACGCGTTCGCTTGGTTTGACGCTGCGCGCCTCTCTTTCACTTTTTGCTTCAACTGATCAAAGTAAAGCGAGGTTTCTTGTGCCACCACGTGACGGAGAATGATCAAGCCAATCAGGTTTGGTACGGCCATTAATCCGTTTACGATATCCGCAATGAGCCAAATCATATCCAATTTGATAAATGCGCCCGACAATACCAAAGCAACAAAGATGATTTTGTAAGGTAACACAGCACGTTGGCCAAACAGATAAATCGCACATCGCTCACCGTAGTAGTTCCAACCCAAAATGGTGGTGAACGCAAAGAACATCAAACCGATCGCAACCACGATGGGGCCATACTCTTGGTTCAGTCCGATAGAGAATGCTTCTGTCGTCATTTGTGCGCCAGCGATATCCATCGACCACACGCCGGTCAATACCAATGCAAGGCCCGTCATGGTGCAGATCACAATGGTGTCCAAGAAGGTGCCGACCATGGAAATCAAACCTTGGCGAACACACGAGTTCGTTTGTGCAGAGGCTGCGGCCATTGGCGCACTGCCTAAGCCTGATTCATTCGAAAATACACCGCGAGCAACACCCGATTGAATAGCAAGCATAATGCTCGCCCCCACAAAACCGCCTGTCGCCGCTGTTTGTGTGAAAGCAGATTCAATGATCACACCAATAGCAGAAGGGATTGCGTCCGCATGGTTGAACAATATGGCTGCACATGCCGTTACGTAAACCACCGTCATGGTAGGAATCACTTTGCTGGCAATGCCTGCAATGGATTTAATACCACCAATGGTGACGGCTGCAACCAAGGTCGTGAGTACAATCGCGGTGATTTCATGTGGAATGTTGAAGGCAATATGGCTTGCATCAACAATGGCATTCACCTGTGGGAACGTACCAATACCGAAGCAGGCAACACCAATGGTAAAGAAGGCGAAGAGGCGTGCTAGCCATTTCTGACCTGCGCCTTTCTCAAGGTAGAGCATTGGGCCGCCAAGCATATTGCCAGATGCGTCTTTTTCGCGGTATTTCACTGCCAGTAAGCATTCTGCATATTTGGTCGCCATGCCGAACAGGGCAGCCATCCACATCCAAAAGAGTGCGCCTGGACCACCAAGCTTAATGGCCGTTGCAACACCCACAATGTTACCTGTACCAATGGTGGCAGATAGCGCAGTACACAGTGCAGCAAAGCTGGAAACATCACCTTTGCCTTTGACCCCTTTTTCTTTTTTAAAGATGTAGGTCAGTGCAAGTGGCAGTTTGAAGATCTGAATCGCGCCGAGGCGAAACGTAAAATAGACACCTGTGCCAACAAGTAGCAGAAGTAGGGGTGGACCCCACACAAGGTTATCGATGGTTTGTAGCAAGTTATACAGTGAATGGTTCATTTATCCCCCTTTAGATTCAAAGGAGGAGAGTAGCCGCAAAAAGTAGCAGCAAAGTGGGTACTTTGTTGCGGTTATCTCCTCTGTCCTTTTGCCTGAGAGTTTCACTCGCAACCACTCAACATACATTGAGTAAGCAAGCTTGCTCCTTCGGCGTCCGATTTAACGGATCTCTCCAGAGGCTCCTCCAACAACAGTCCATACCTGAACGCAAATGGCGTTCTCAGGTGCCTGAAAGATTTACTTCTTCGGCGGATGGCGAAAGCCATCTCTCTCCTGCTGTCTTCATCGGAACATCAAATTTTCGCAAGTATCATAGATCACAAAATTACGATTGCAATGAAAACTAGGGGCTTTGATTGAAATGATGGGTTAAGTGGGTAAAAAATACATAATTGTGTTAATGAAACGTTTCGGTGATGAAAAATAAAAGGAGATATACAGCAAAGCATCGGTTTTTTACGGCGCAGAACATACGGGGAATGGCTATCTTATATATGAGACGCGACGGCATTCGAAATATGGCTTCAATTTTCTCCTTGAAACTTCCCGCGCTCTCTCAAGGAACTGTTATCTCGGCCGATATATTATCATCTTAGCTGGCTTGTTAGTGTAAATGACTACGTTTAACGATTTACTCGGAACCTCTCCAAATACCCCCGCTGCCACTGTAAAGCAGCGTTACAAGCTATTATCTGCCCGTGTGCATCCAGATAAAGGCGGATCACCGGCGCTCATGCACCTTGTGCGTCATGCCTATGAGAACGTGGCGAAAGGGAAAGGACAAAATCTGCTGACCATTCCTGCGTCAGCCTCTGTGCGGGAAGGCGGCACATTCGAAAGCGAGCTGAATAAACTTAGAAAAGAAAAAGAAGAGCTCTCTGCGTTAAATCAATTGTTAAAAGGTCAGCTAGCGCAGGCCAAGAAGGGCACAACGTCGCGAGAAGGACCGATAAAGAACACGGAGCTATTGAGAAAAATCTCACTACTTGAAGGCGAAATCGTGCTGCTCAAAGATGAGCGAAGCCGTTTGATGCCTCAGAAAGACGCAGCAATCGCTGAGCAGCAAAAGCTTGCAGCAGAATTGCGCCGTGTGCTTTCTGAAAACGAAATGCTTGAAACCGAACTTGATAGAACGCGCGGTGTAAAAAGCCCTGGCTTAATGCCTTGGGCAAGCAAGTTTTGGTTACCGGCTGTGATCGTTTCTCTGTGTATCGCCGTTTTCATCATTGGCGCAAAGCAAGTCAATTGGCCTGCTTATACCCTGTGGTTTGACGACGTGCCCAGCGAGCCAAAAGCGCCCACGGTCAGGGTGATTTACGCGAATGATGAGACGAATGACCAACAGGAGGCAGTGCTCGAACCTGTCGATGCACAACAAAAAGCATTGAGCAATGAACCGCTGCCTTTCTTGCAGCTAACAAACAAACCCGGTGTGTGGTCGCTTTCCAGCTTTACGGTGTCTGAAGAGCCTTACATTGCTATACGGAGCGACAGAGGCTCTTACGTTGTCTCGGATTGTTCTGGTGGTTTTAATTTGTACTTAAACAAACCATACAAACCATTGCGCGTGCCAGCCAATTTAATTTATTTGCATCAAAATCAGCACTTTCATGTGTATGACATACCTTATGGCCAAGGGTCGTCATCAGAAAGCTGGATGCAAAGCCGTAAACTACAAATCAATGATGAATATTTTACGAGTAATGAATTCAAAACCAGCGTGATGGCACTTTTAGAAAAATGCAGTAAAGGTTCGTGAACTGAGAGCAAGGCAAAAGATTGACCAACTTTTAATGTCATGCATACGCAAAAAGTGAAAACCCGTAATAAGCTTATGAATAGCTAGAGATATTTGGAGTACCTCCACACATGTCACAAGACAGTTACTTGTTGCATAAGTTTAAACCAGAGCGTCAAGACGTGGCGAAGGGGATCCTCGCTCGTCAACGCTTGGTGGTGAGTGACTGTGTGGGAGTGAAAGGCTATGTCACGGGGATTGGTATACCGGCTTGGTCAGACGACAATGAACCTTCAAAATTTGATGCACAAGTGGTGCAGACCATCATGCAATCAGGTTGCCGACTCATTGGTAAAGCGCAGGTTGATGATTTTGGCACGAGCATCAGCGGTACAAACCCTTTCCTTGCCAGACTGGCCAACCCTTTCTCTTCTGAGCGTCGTTTAGGCGGTTCGTCTTCTGGGGCGGCGTTAGCCATCAATAAGGGAGCGGCCACACTCGCGATTGGCAATGATTGCTGTGGTGGTGTGATCATTCCTGCTGCTTACAATGGGCTTTATGCTTATCGAGCGTCGCCCGAGTTATTAGACATGCGCGGCATCGCCACGGTGTCGCCATCTTTTGATGCTGTGGGGATCATGTCTAAGCAGCTGCCGCCTTTGCATCAAATCGCAGAGAAATGCTGGACGAAACCGCTTCGCCCCGTAAAGTTCAAGAACGTGAAGTATGCATCTAGCCTGTTCCAAGATTTGTTGCCGATCGAAGCAATGTTGGAATGGGAAGTTTTCTTTTCCACCTTAAAGATTCCGAGAGAAGATGTTGCAACTTTTAGCAAGTTGATGCTGACGCAGGCGCAGAACATTCATTCGGTGATCCTAGGAAGAGAAATCGATTTCGAATACGGCCAATGGCTCGATCACTACAAGCCTAAAATTTCTGAAGAAACGGCAGAGTATATAAAGCGCATTCGTGGTAAGAGTTTTAAAGAGTTTGTTGAGACGAAGAAGAAGCGCGAATTTTTTACCAATACCTTTCAAGGTTTGTTGAGCAGCGGTGAGTTGTTAATGATCCCGACATCACCTGGACCCGCCGCAGAGCATGACGCTTTTGATCTCGATACCTTCCTCATTAACCAGCGTCGGCTTTACGCCATTGCAGAAGTCGCAGGTTTACCGCAACTCACGCTCCCGTTACTGACCGTTGATGGCATGCCGATGGGTATTTCATTGATTGCACTTCCTGGAGAAGACCGCCTGTTATTTGACACTGCTGAGCGTTGGTTTATCTGAAATAACACCGTGATACGCAACAGGTTTATCTTCCCAGATCTCGGTGCTCGTAGCCCATAAATCCCCCCTTTTAGTGACGAGCTATTTCATCAACAGGTCAAGAAAAATTTATTTTTTTGACAAAAACCCACTAACTAACTGTATATAAAGAAAATATTAGTGGTTGGCCTACTACTGACCTATCAACAGAATCTGTGGATAACTAGGTGAATTAGTGGATGTTATTATGTATTAAGTCATTGTTTTATATTGATATTAATTGGCTTTAAGGGTGGTTTTGTATCAGGTTTTCTCCTGTGAATGGTCTCTCTTTCGATAAAATGAACAAAGTGGCATGTTTTTGTATCAAATATCTTACGTTGTGGGTCTGGTTGAAGAACAACATTTTGTCACAGTGTTGTCTAAATGAGATCAATAAAACCCGCCTAACCGGGCGTTGGAGTCCACCGTCAAATGTTCCACGCTTTTGCCACTTTTTCACGATCAATTTCGCTGAATCTTGCGCTTTCAGATCGTTGGGGTATAGATTCGAAGAAAAGGCCTGATTTACTGTGGTTTTTTTCGATGGGACGCTAAGACGGTAGACGGTGCGAACCTTTTCATTCGAAACCTGAGGTTTCTCAGCCTTTTCCGCGTTTTCTCTCGAAGAGAGTCAGTGGCCGATGTAAACTCCAACCCAGATTGAACTTCAAACACTGAGGCAAGAAATGCAAGTGAACGCGGCTTATGTAAAAACACTTCAAGACGTATTCGGTTTTGATGGATTGCGCGGTGGTCAGCAGCACGTTGTTGAAAATGTGCTCGCGGGACGCTCTTCGGCCGCGATATTTCCGACAGGCTCAGGCAAATCACTTTGTTATCAACTTCCTGCTTTGCACCTTCCTCACCTTACGTTGGTTATTTCCCCTTTGCTTGCATTGATGAAAGATCAATTGGATTTCCTACGTGGAAAAGGTATTGCGGCGGCATCGATAGATTCTTCACTGACCTATGATGAATCGCGCGAGGTGATGCGTTCAGTAAAAGCGGGCGAAACAAAGATCCTGATGATTTCGGTGGAACGTCTGAAAAATGAACGCTTTCGTCAGTTCATTTCTTCTGTTCCGATTTCCTTGCTTGTGGTTGATGAGGCGCACTGTATTTCGGAATGGGGACATAACTTCCGACCAGACTATTTAAAATTGCCCGCTTACCGAGCGCAATTAAACATCCCACAAGTGTTGTTGTTAACCGCGACAGCGACACCGCAAGTCATAGACGATATGCAGAACAAGTTTGGTATTGCGCAGGAAGATGTGGTGGTGACGGGCTTTTATCGACAAAACCTCGATCTGAATGTCTTTCCGTGTAAAGAAGACGAGAAGTCGGCGGCGTTGCTGCACCTGATCCAGACCGCTCCAGCCCATCAGCCGACCATTGTTTATGTCACTCTGCAGCAAACTGCGGAGAATGTGGCGGCAATATTGAGTGCAACTGGCATCGCTGCCAGGGCTTACCATGCGGGTATGGCGAGTGAAGATCGCCAACGCATTCAAAACGGTTTTATGCGTGGAGAGATCAACTGCATCGTTGCAACCATTGCATTTGGCATGGGTGTGGACAAAGCCGATATTCGCTCGGTGATTCACTACGACTTGCCAAAGTCGATTGAAAACTACAGCCAAGAAATCGGACGGGCAGGGCGCGATGGGCAAGCATCAGTGTGTTCAGTCCTCGCTAACCGAGAATCAGTCAGTGTTTTAGAAAACTTTGTGTACGGCGATACGCCAGATCTCAATGCTATTCGTGCCGTGATTGACGAGATTGGTGCGACGCCAAACGGTAACACATGGGAAGTAATGCTGAATAGGCTCTCGAGAGAATCCAACGTTCGTCAGCTGCCGCTTAAA
Organism: Enterovibrio baiacu; assembly: GCF_004120195.1. Classification (GTDB taxonomy): domain Bacteria; phylum Pseudomonadota; class Gammaproteobacteria; order Enterobacterales; family Vibrionaceae; genus Enterovibrio; species Enterovibrio baiacui. The sequence continues at coordinate 106,142 of NZ_SCHN01000007.1, forward strand.
ACCTTACTGGTTTATCTTGAGCTCGCGGGCATTATCGAACCTCAATTTAGTTACTTCGCCGATTATCGCTTCAAGATGTCTGTTTCTGTCGATCATGTATTGAGCCAATTTGAAGGCGAAAGAAGGCAGTTTGTGGATGCTGTTTTCCGCGCATCGCCAAAATCACGGACGTGGCACACGGTGGATTTCGAGGCGTTGTGGCAAGGCTATCATGCTGAAAGACAGCGCGCTGTGACAGCGTTAGATTACTTTGCCGATAAAGGCTGGATAGAACTAGAAAGTAAGCAAATGACCGATGTTTTCCGAGTGCTTGCACTTGATGCGTGTCAGGGTAACAACGCGGTTCAGCTCAGCCAAGAAATCCATAAGTTGTTCTTGTCTAAAGAAGAAACGGAAATTAATCGTGTTCATGCCATGTTGTCTTTATTCGAAACCAACGTATGTCTAAGTCATCGGTTAGCGAGTTACTTTGCGGATGAATATGCACCGACACAATGCGGACATTGTTCAGTGTGTCGAGGTAATGTGGCTGTATTGCCTAGCGCCAATCACCTTGGTGATATAGACATGGGGTTGCTAGAGCGCATGACTCAGCCTTTTCTTGATGCTGCAACCAAAGAGGGACTGAATGTGTCGCCTGAAGCGTTGACTCGGTTTCTTTGTGGCATTACCACTCCTCTTTCTGGACGACTACGTGCCGGAAAAATGGAGGGGTTTGGTCGGTTCTCACAGTACCCATTTTCAACAATAAAAACGGAGGTAGAACAGGCATTCTACCCTTAACTTTATTTAACTGATGTCAGTAATCGAACGCTATTAGTGCATACCTTTAATGCAGGCATAAGAGCGCGATGCTCTCTACGTTTTTAGGATCAGGGTACCGATATCCTAGAGTACATAAGTCATCCAGCGCAAAATACTGTTGATAAAAGACGCGTGGCTCGTCGGAAATTGTTCTTGTAAAAGCACTGTTTTGATCTATCGATTCGAATGAAAAATCGAACTCTTCGGTATGATGATCTTCTTTGTTTGTATTTCGAGAGTAATGGGTCACGAGGATATTTAAGTTATCCTTGAACTGCTTGATATGGGTTGAACGAATTGTGTGTGGTCCCGTGACATTTCCCGTCCACTCAGAAGTTTGGTGAGTTGTAGCAACCGCGATTGCTACATTCAACACTGCGAGTAAAACAATCGCTATCCAAAACTTACGAACAGTCAAGTTCATGGCTCTCTCTCTCATAGAAGCACACTAGGTTGTTAATCGTTACTTTCTTTTTGCTCTCGTTCGCTGTGTCTTCTATGCCAGAGAACTGGACGGAAAATCGCGTCGTGATGTAATCGTGTTTCAAGGTGTAGGCTTGGTAGAAACTCAAAATATTGATGACGGTGAAACATAGCAATGCGGTAATAGCAGTTAGACGGAGCTTATGTGCATTCTCTAGCCACCACGCTGGAGAGGTTGTTTCGGCTAGAGGCTCATGGCTTTCTTGGACCTCTACCGCAGGTGTATTTACGTCTTCTTCCGTTTTTTCTACTTCTATTGCTTCTGCTGTCTCTGAAGAGCTTATCGATCGCAGGTTTTCCGCCTTAGACGCCGTCAAGGCATAGCCCACACCAGGGATATTAACGATGATGGATTTGTTTTTATCGTTAAGCGCGGCGCGCGTGCGATTGATGAGCTGAGGCAAACTCTCGGCAGAGATAAACTCGTTGCCCCATACATTCATCACGATGTCTTGTTTAGAAGCAGCATTTGGATAAGCATCGGTCAGACAGCAGAGCAAATCTTGTTGTTTTCTCGTCAGCCTTTTAATGCCCGAAGATGTCCCATCCGAGTTGGCGCTATCTGACAAAGGCACCAGTGCATGCGTGTTTCTTTCCCAACGAAACTTCCCAAGGATGAGTGAATCGAGCTGTTTCATACTGATCTCGTGATTAAATATGTCTAACAAAAACGGCAGGGGATTATAGGCTACACGCCAAGTAAATCAACGATCCTGTATTCAACAGAAAGCGTTATTTACTTTGCAGTGTTAATTTATTTTCATATTATTCAATCAATTGAATTAAATATGCACTAATGTTGCAAATCTCAAGTTGGTTGTGTTGTCTTACTGTTAAGTCAGGGTTGGCTGTTAAATTTACACCGTTACGTAACAATTAAGGTGAATATTATCTGAATAGCCGCACGACATGTTTGTGACGAACGACAAGTCTTGCACTCACGGTTTACGCTTGTTTGCCGTGTTCGATTTTTGGCACATAAAACTTGGATGCTCACTGTGTGATTTGAGCTTTTGAGGGAGAATTTTTTCTTAGCCAAGATCATGCTTCAGGGTTTAATCTACTAAGATGCTATCTCAAAATTAACGGTGGAGACTTTTATCAATTGTAGTAGTGCGTACCAATCTCACCTTTATTTATTAGAATGTAACTAAGTATATTTGGTTAAATTAGCATGAGAGCCTTAAATAATCCAAAAGAAATCAAAACTACACACTTATCTCATTTGAATAAAACCAGTACTTGGATTGTATTTTTGTTTCATGAGTGAGATGTCGTGATGATTTTATAAAAGAATTATTGAAAGAATTTTGGAACCTATCAATGAGAAGGTACGCATTAAAATCATTGAACGCCTATGACATAAATGTAATGTAAAACATGACATTAAGTGCTTTCTTGCTGTGTTTTTATGCTTAATCTACGTGAAGCTATTTAGCCTTGGTAGTGCATTGATTTTGAATTCTGACGCGATTTAAAACAGCGTATATGTCTTTATCCTGTTTGACGCTGATAAAAGCCCTTGATAACATTTTGCCAAAGAAGAATATACTCACAATGCACTATTATTTGTGTAATAAATTCATTGGCTTAAAGGTGGTAATATGGGTCAAAATATAAAAAGTTCGCAATATTTAACGGAGTCTCAAATATCTGAAATATTAAGTCGTTTAGAGTCGGAGTCAGAAACTGCGATTGCAGCGAAAGATATTTTACCTACGATGTCGTTGCGTGAAGATCTAGGAATGGATTCCATGCAAGCTGTTTCTCTTACACTCGACTTAGAAGATTCTCTGTCTATATCTATAGATGATGAAGATTTAGTTAAGCTCGATACCGTGAATGACCTTTTTGAAATCATTGAATCTAAGCTAAGTCAAAACAATGGATAGTCGCAGACGTGTTGTTGTAACCGGTGTTGGTGTCGTTTCATCAATAGGCAATGACTTTGACACACTGACGGAATCCTTAAAGCTTGGTCGCAGTGGTATTCGTGCGGTCGAATCGTGGTCTGAGTATGGGTTAACGAGCCGTGTTGCGGGTTTAATTGATCTTGACGAGGCTAAAATACAGTCCGCGAACATTCCCCTGAAACTCCGCAGAGCGATGCCTACCTCAACGCTTTATTGCAGTGTTGCCGCTAGTGATGCTATTTCGTCTTCTCGTTTGACCCCTGAAGAGCTTGCTGATCCCCGAACTGCTTGCCTTGTTGGCAGCGGTGTGGCTGATGTCGGTGTGATACACAGAGAGGGGGCAAGGTGTTACGAAGGGAATGTTCGCAGAACAGAGCCCTATACCGTACTCAAATCCATGAGCAGCACGGCGAGTGCAATCCTCACGAAACTCTTTGGTATCACTGGGCGCAGCTATTCGATCTCGTCTGCGTGTGCGACGGGCGCGCACAACATTGGCCATGCTTACGAACTGATCCGTGACGGGGTGATTGACCGCGCCGTAACGGGTGGCTGTGAGGAAGTGAATGAGTTGATCGTTGCTTCTTTTCAAGCATTGAGAATGGCCCTTTCTACAGGGTTTAACGACACACCTGAAAGTGCATCACGTCCCTATGATACTGATAGAGATGGGTTTGTGATTAGTGGTGGTGCTGGTGTGCTTGTCGTAGAGTCGCTTGATTCAGCGTTAGCGCGTAACGCTCCCATTTATGCAGAAATCATGGGTTACGCGGCGAACTCAGACCCTTACGATCTCGTCCTGCCTCAAGCAGACGGCGGTACATTTGTTGATTGTATTGCCAGTTCATTAGACGACGCGGGCATTTCCTCTGTCGATATTGATGCCATTAACACGCATGGAACAGGGACTGTCGCGGGCGATGTGGCCGAAGTGAATGGTCTACGCAGGGCGTTTGGTAACAATGTTCCAAGGTTCTCGTCGACAAAATCAATGACAGGGCATGCGATCGGTGCAGTCGGGGCCATTGAGTTGATCGCTTGCATTGCGATGCTGAAAGAGGGCTTTATCGCCCCTTCTATCAATATCGATAATCTCGATCCTCTTTTTGCTGATGCCCCTATCGTTCGAGAAACCACAGAGGCTGATTTGAAGACAATGCTGTCTTTGAACTTTGGTTTCGGTGGAACGAATGCAGCGACGGTCCTGAGAAAAATGGACTGACACTTTGGTATCTGTGACTCGCGATGATGAATAGACGTTTTATTGATGGGTTGAGGGGGCCGCAAGGCCACCTAGAAAAAGAGGCTATTCGCGCGATCTTATCCTACGGCGATGCCTTTTTGTTTGTGGACTCCGTGAGCCATTTGACTGATTCGGATATCGTCGCGCAATACCACATCCCCGAATCATCTGAACTGATTGATGCACACTTCAAACATGCCCGCATGATGCCGGGTGTTCTAATGGGCGAAGCATTAGCACAAGCCGGTATTGTGTTAGTGCATTACCGAAGTGAGTTTGAAGAAGAGACAGATGTGATTGCGAGTACCGTCAACCAAATGCGGTTTAAGTCTCCCGCATTGCCCGGAGATACCTTAGAAGCACGCGTCAGCATAAAGGCGATCAATCGTCTTGGTGCGAGGCTCATCGGGCATTCCTACGTCAATGATCGCGAGGTGTTGTCTGCCACGTTTGATCTCACGTTTATAAAGCGAGAGAACCTTATTGAACATCTCTCTCAACACGTCACGCGTTGAGAGCAGGCGTATCCTATTTTTTCGCCCAATCATCAAATTGCTGCATGCCTATACAAGGTGAATTCGAGTACATGGAAGTCGTTTGGGTAAACTTCAACTGCCGTGTGATAGACATTTTGGACGTTGTTTCATCATGCGTTAAACAATATGAGTGGGGATTTTAGTGTCCTTTAGACTAGCAACGGTAAATGACTTTATTGATGTAACGCCATCGCGTTTTAGGTGCTCGAGTTATAAAAATTCAGCATATCCTCTTGGGTGTTCAATGTCAGAACTTGATTCAGCGTTGGGAGAGGGAGATTTTGCTGTTTTTGATGACACGACCAACGTGGGATTTATCAGAATAAAAGCCATGTTTCATGGCATCGCCTATCTTGATTTCCATTTGCTCAGTGGTGTGGCTGACAAAGAAGTGCAGTCTGTGTTGAGCTGGTTATCTGAACACTACGATATCGGAAAATATTACCTGCAGTTACTTCCCCATGAACAGCTGGAGCTAGATTGTTTAACGCGTTTAGGTTTCACCGAAGAAGCGCGTTTAAGAGAGCAGTTGTTTGTTGAAGGGACATATTGCGACTTAATCATGATGGGAAGTGAGGATAAACGTGTTTGACAGTGTTCGTGGAATCTATTGCGCTATACGTCGCCCCAATCTCGAAGACCTGGATACCATTACTCGCTGGCTGGATGATCCTTACCTGAATTCGACCGTTTTTGACAGTTCAACCTTTGTTAACGGCGCTCAGGAACAAGCGATGACGTGGCTAGAACAGAACGCGACTGTTTATGGTGCAGACAACCTCTTGGGGTTGGTCTGTTCTGTGAAAAGTGGCAAGCCAATCGGGATGGTCTGGTTCAACAACATTGACTGGAAAAGCCGCACTGCAGACCTTCGCTATTTGGTCGGGGAAGCCGAGTATCGTACCAGTGTGTTCGGGCCTGAAATCGCGCTGCTCAGCCTTCAAATGGCTTTTAATGTGATGAATTTACATAAGATTTTTGGTTATGTTTTGTCGGGGAATGAGAATTCAATTAGCCTGGCAGAATTTGGAGGCATTAAAGAAGGTGTGCTAAAAAACTACGTGCGAGTAGGCGATGGATGGAACGACTACCATCTCTATGCCATGTTCTCAGATGACTTCCGGGCATTTTTACAAAAACACAAAGATGGGGTGTTACGCCGCCACTTTAAGAAAGGCCTATTCTAAACGTGGGCCTACTTGCTTTACTGCTTACGTTTGTTGTTTGCGTCTCTTTTTTATACCCGCGAGTCATCGGTGATCGCCTTGGCTTCATGTTCATGCTCCCCGTGCTTGCCTACACCGTGATTTTCTATGTGGACTGGCAGTTTGCGTCTCTGATTCAACTTTTTACGATGATTGTCGGTGGGGCATGTGTCGGTATCGGTTTGCTGTTCGCGGGGTTACCCTTGAGTTCACCTCAACCAAAAGCATTCATGGTAAACAGCATGCGCGGGTTGAGCAGCCTTAAAGAAAACAGGCCTTATCTCTTATTTCAAGTTGGGATAACGTGTTACGAAGAGCTGATTTGGCGAGTATTTCTGATCAGCACATTGTTGTTAGTGCTGCCTGCTTGGGCAGCAATCTTCCTTTCTTCTGTCCTTTTCTGGACCGTTCACGGGGAAAACAGACCGTTAGGGTGGCACTCATTAGAGTTTTTTATCTTCTCAATGGTGCTTGCTGTTGCTTACAACCTGTTTGAATCCGTGCTCTTTGTCTGGGTTATTCACCTCACCAGAAATGTCCTTATTCTTTCAGCCTCGGACTATGAGCAACGTCAGGCTAGCCCGAGCTAAAAGGCTTGTTTACGCATCCCTGAGCGCATCTACTGGCTTCATTTGAGCCGCTCTTCGCGCAGGCACATACCCCGCAACCAATCCAACCAAAATTGACACAAAAAGGGCAATACTGATGCCTAACATTCCCGGAAATAATGGGAAGCCGGTAAAAATGTCTAAAACAACCCCAATGAGCATCCCCACGGCCAAACCCGCAAGGCCACCAATCAAACAAATGAGCACTGATTCGACAATAAATTGCACCATGATATGGCTGCGATGCGCGCCAATGGCCGCACGAATACCGATTTCCCGTGTCCGTTCAGCAACCGCTGTGCTCATGATACCGGCAACACCTATTGCCCCAACGATCAACGCGCTAGAGGCGGCAATAATGCCAATAATGGTGACACCGCCAAGAATGTTATCTGTGGTTTTGATGTATGACGCGAGGGTTTCACTTTGATATTCAAACACGCCTTGATAGCGTCGCGACAGCACCCCTTTTAGCTGAGCGGCGGCGGCTTCAGCGGCTTCGACCGACGTGGCTTCAACTTGTAGGTAGTTAACATCGCTATTTCCATTCAGTGTTTGAATAAGCGGGTAGCTCACTAAAATGCGATTATTCACATCTCCGCCTGCAGAGCCGATGCTAGCGAGCAAATCTCGACTTTTAGATCGCAGAACACCAACAACCTGATATTCACGACCTGAGATTCTGAGTGTGCGACCTAAGGGATTGGGCATTCCAGGAAACAGGTCAGATGCCACGGTTTCGCCGATAACGGCGACAGGTCTACGATTTCTGATTTCTACTTCTCGAAGGCCTCTTCCGATACGTAACTGGTCATTGTTGATGGCGAGGTAATCGACGTTGACGCCGATGACTTGCGCGTTGTTGTAACGATTGCCCGCTTGAACGACAGGGGCGGGACCTCTCGGGTTTACAACAGGACTGATGAGACTGACTGAAGGACAACAATCACCTTGAAGGGCGATTAAATCGCTGTTGTTGATGCCTGTTCCTGCGCGTATACGTCTGTGCGGGTCTTTGCTGCTATGCGCCCGATATACCCAAACAGATTTCAGGCCGAACGTTTCTAGTTCCTGCATGACGAATGCTTTGCCACCGGTGCTGACGGTATCAACCGTCATCACGGCGGCGATACCGACCGCAATGCCAATCATACTCAGCATGGATCTGCCCCAATTAGCGAGCATGGCCAGTCGTGCTTCTTTAAACAAGTCGGGCAGGATGCGGAGTGTTTTCATATCACTATCCTGCCGTCTCGCATGTGTACCACTCTGTCAGCCGCTTCGGCCAAATGTGCATCGTGAGTGACCATAACAATGGTATGCCCGTCAGCATGTAATGCTTTGAACAAATCCATTACCTGCTGCCCAGTTTGGCTGTCTAATGCGCCAGTTGGCTCATCTGCGATCAGTAATTTTGGCTTGTTCACCAACGCTCGAGCAATCGCCACACGTTGTTGCTGTCCACCGGAGAGTTGATTCGGGAAATGCGTTGCGCGATCGGCGAGGCCCACGCGTTCGAGTGCAGATAAAGCCAAGTCTTTGCGCTGGGAGGACGGGGTGCCTTGATAGACTAAAGGAAGCATGACATTCGCCAACGCATCACGGCGTGATAGCAAATTAAACGATTGAAAGATGAATCCAATTAACGATGAACGAAGCGTTGCGAGCCCATCATCACCGGTTAGATGAACAGCGGTGCCGTCCAAATGGTAGGTGCCTTTGTCGGCGTTGTCTAAGCAGCCAATAATGTTGAGAAGGGTGCTTTTTCCTGAACCAGAGGCACCCATAATCGTCACGAATTCTCCCTGCTTAATGCTCAGATCAACCCCTTGTATGATGGGTAAGGGCGCGTCTCCGCTGAAGTAGGATTTATGCAGGGATTCAATCTTGATCATGCTTCGCTGCAAACCTTGCTGTACGGCCATTTTCAAGATAGCCGCTATCAAACAGGGCGACCTGTTGCCCTTCCTGAACGCCGCTGAGGATTTCAACATGTGTGTCCGTTTCTAACCCTGATTCGACAGGCTGCAACCGAATGACGCCTTGTTCTACCAATGCAACTTCAAAGTGCCCAGGCTCGCGTTCACGCAGGGCGCTGTAGGGCAGCCTAAGCACATCGCCTCGTTCTTCTATCACGATTTCAATATCCAGTTGTTGCCCGAGCAGAAGTTTAGGGGCATCGGCGCCTAACCCCATGCGTACTGGAAACGTATTTAAGTGGCGTGCTGATGTACGCTCGATAGCGGGGCCAATCCAATGAATTTGCGTTTGCCAGCGCTGGTTGGGAAACGCATCTGATGAAACGTTAACCAGCTGGCCAACGTGAATTCTTCCTGAATCAACGGCATCCAGATTCGCTTCTATTTCCCATCCCTCAATCGCCACGAGTTGGAAAAGATCCGTACCGGCTTCAACCCATTGTCCAGACTCAGTCCACTTATCCACGATAACGGCGTCGAAAGGGGCGTTTAGCTTTTGCCAATCTTGTTCAAGTACACGCATTTGGGCGTCAGCTTGGGCAATCGCAACGGCGGATTTTGCTTTCTCCAATTCATACTGCGCTTGGTCTAACGCTTCAACTGACACCAGTTTTCTGTCAGATAATTCGGATAATCTGTTGTAACGCTGTTGTTGCTCTCTTAAATGCACAGTTTCTTGCTGAACGACGGCTTTAGCGCGTTTTAGTCGGGTGATTGAGGCGCGGTTATCCATGGCGGCCAAGGTGTCATCTTTGTTGACCAAATCACCATGAGCAACAAAGACCTGTTCGACGCGACCGTTCACTAAGGCCGTCAAAGTAACGGTGCGATCATTGATCACTTCTCCCGTTACTCGAATGATGTAGGCCATCTCATTGCGTTGTACGTGCACGCCTGACACTTCCAGAGGGGGCGTTTGATAGAAAAAGTAGCCTGTGGCAGCAGCAGAAACCAGAATAAGGATAGCGAAAGTGCTCTTGAAGTAGCCTCTCACGGATTGCCTACTAGACTGCTTCAATTTCATAAGAGGTGCTCTCAATTCTCTATCCCTACTGCTCATCAATTACGAGGACGTTAGCGCTTTTCACTCTTATATCGTTAAGAGGCCATTTGGGGAGTATATCGCTTCGTGTGTCGAACATAAGTCTCAGTTTCGCTTAAACATTCAGTCTTTGTCAGCGAGTGAGAACGGATGACGTTTCTTGGTTAAACGAACCTACGCTTGGTTAACCTTTTTTAGCGCAGTTTCAGTCACGCGAGTGGCGTTACTTAAGCTGTCATTCTCCAGATAGACGATGCGATCAACCGCTTCAAATAGGCGATCATCATGGCTGACAATCACCACAATTTTTGACTGTTTTAGGTCGCGTATAACATCAATCAGCAGGGTTACCGCTTCACTGTCTAAGTTATTCGTCGGCTCGTCCATTAGCAAAATCGGTGTATCGCGCAGTAATGCACGCGCGAGGCCTAGTTTTTGGACTTGGCCTCCTGATAGCTCTGAATGCGCATTTTTAATGACATGATCAATGCCTTGGTCGAGGCGCTCAACCCACTTATCGAGCCCCACCAAAGAGAGGGCGGCTTGAATCTTTTCTTGCTCAACGTCCATGCCAAACGTCACGTTGTTACGAATGGAGTCAGAAATGATGTGGATCTTTTGTGGCACCATTGAAATCCACTGAGACCGGCTTGGTAGGGAATTGAGGCGTATAGTGTCGAGTGCAATGTGCCCTGATTGCGGTTTGAGCTCTCCGCTTAGAATGGTGAGTAGCGTTGATTTTCCAGCCCCGTTACCGCCGTTAATCAAATGTGCTTGGCCTTTATTGAAAGCCAAGTCTAGCTCGGTGAATAAAGGGTAGTCGTGCTGGTAGGAAAAACTCATCCCCTCTATACGCATCGACGCAATGGTGGTTGATGGGTCGATGTCGACACTCACGCGATCAACCGAATCTTGCTGAGATTGCGCTTGCGCTAAATCATCCAGTTCTTTTACGCGCATTAATGCCGTCAATTCGTTAGGCATACTTGAAGCAAACTCAATGATCCTAATCAGTGAAGGCACCATCAAGTTGAGTGTCGCTGTATAGGTGATGATCAAGCCCACGGTCAACTGTTCTTCAATGACCATCGCACCGCCAAGATACCAAATGATAACCACGGCTAGCATGGGGATCCCCATAATAATCATGCTCACTTTGGTATCATATAACTGACGGGTGAAGCGCTTTCGCTCCAAATCTTCAACGGCTTTTCGGCAATATTTCGAAAAGAAATTGCCAGCATCATATATTTTTATTTCTGCATCAGCTTCTATGGTTTCTTGTACGACAGTGAATTTTGTTGCGGAGGCATCCGTTTCATCTTTAGACGATGACCACAGAGCACTGTCAAATCGCATGTAAACAAGGATAGCTGCGGGTAACAAGACAAGAAGAATGGCACTTAATTGCCAATTCATGAAAAAAACGATCACTAATAAAACGAGCGATAAGACGAGATGGTGGATAGCGCTTGATAGCCCATAAGGCATGATGACTTCAAACTGGTCTATATCCCTTGTGACGCGCGAGAGCAGGTCACCGTTGTTGATTCTTAGTCGTTGATTAAAATTCAAACCCAGAATGCTTTTAATTACATCCTGATTAAAATCAATCATTATATCTTCGCGCACTTTTAGACGAAATCGCGCGTTAACATAACTGGTCACCAAATAACCGCTGTAAAGAATGGCGAGCAATGAAACGGTCTTTAGCAGTAAATCTGAATCTGCGCTAGGTAGCACTTGGTCAATGAGATGACCTGATAAGTAGGGCAGTGGTGCTTGAAATGCTGTTAGCAATAAAGCTAACAGTAGAAAAGATAAAGAATGATACTTTCTTTTTTTATAGATGAGCTTATATAAGTAAGAAATTCGGGTCACAGTCCGATCCGGGTTTAGAGGAAAAACCATTTCCCCAGAAAATATGTAAAGTGGGGATTTAACATCATCCCCATTTTATTATTAATACCTAATATAGCGTTAGCGTATATTAAGGTGTACCACAACAAGGGCCTGGATTAGGAGGCGTAGGAGGCGTAGGCGGATGAGTAGGCTTTTTATGCTTCGTAGCCAGTACAGGTCCTTTTTTTGCAGCAAAGCTTATTTTTTTCATAATCTTTCCTTTTTTAATGAAGCCAATTAATGACGTAATTACTGTGTGTATTTGATTTATCGAATAAATAAATACCATGGCATTGTTGTGGTGATTCTTTTGGAAGTCAACTTTTAAGAAGTGACGAACTGAGCCTATATATATTAAATCGTTAAAATGATGAGAATGTCGTTTATTTGAGAATGCATAAGGCAATACTTTGCCATTAATTTCTCATTAATGCTTTACCCGTCACTCATTAATTTTTCATCCTCACCCCATCCATTTCCCATTTATTTTTATGGTGTTTTACTTATGGTTAAAGTTTGAACGCCATTGGTTTGGAGAGGATAGGACGAAATGGTGGGGAATCCGTGAAGCAAGATCACTGCGACATCAAAAACGATGTTTCTGTTTCGATGTCACAGTGAATGGAAATACTTCTCATCTCCGCCGTCGCCTTCTCATTCAACGCAATCGTTGGGCCTACTTATATCCAAGAAAGTACGCCGGCAAAAACAGAGATATTTGCGGAATAAAAGTGATAAGAAGAAGCGCGCCGATCATGGTGACAACCCAAGGTAGTATCCGTTTCGCGATGTTTTCAAAGGGGATCTCTCCCACTTGTGCGGCCATAAAGAGGTTTGCACCAAGAGGCGGAGTGACAAATCCAATGGCGAGCGCAACGATCATCACAATGCCAAAATGCACCAAATCCACACCGAGTTTGGTGAGCACGGGCAGCAACACTGGCGTCAGGATGACAATCGAGGCAAGCGTTTCCAAGAAGGTACCGATGATCAGGAGCAACACGAGTATCGCAATGAGGACGAGATATTTGTTTTCCGTGCTTGATAAAACAAACTGCGCCAACTCGGTGGGAATTTTCTCAAGTGCGATGATGCGACCAAACGCCACGGATGCCCCGATGATCACCAGCACGGCAGAGACTAGCATGGCCGACTCCAGCATGATTTTTGGTAGTTGTTTCATGGGAAGTTCACGGTACACCAAGCAAGAAACAATCAAGGCATACACCACGGCGACGGCAGAAGACTCCGTTGGAGTAACAACCCCGCCATAGATGCCGCCGAGAATAACGATGGGCATGATGAGCGCGAGTTTGGCTTCATTGAGCACATGGAAGATTTCTTTACAGGTGGCGGGCTCTCGAATGTGTCCCATGTGCGCATGACGGTTCTGTCTGCGGTGAAAGTAGTTATACGTTATTAAGGTGATAGCAATCACAAGACCCGGCAGAATCCCTGCCATAAATAAGGCGGTGACGGAAACACCCGCCGCAACGGCATACACAATCATGACCACTGACGGTGGGATCATCACACCTAATCCGCCAGCACTCGCTACCATAGCGCCAGCATAAGCGCGGTCATATCCTCGCTGAACAAGCGCGGGGATCATCGCCAAACCCACCGCTGCGACAGTGGCTGAGCCTGTACCTGATATGGCTGCGAAGAACAGACAAGCCATGATAGTGACGGTGCCCAAATCGCCTGGAGCGCGCCCAAATAAGGTATCCGCAACGGCGATCAAACGTTTGGAAATCCCGCCTTTGCTCATGATATTGCCTGCAAGGGTGAACAACACAACAGCAATCAAGGTGAAGCTGTTGATGCCACTGACGAGCCCAAGCGCATACAAATCGGGCTTGAGAAAAGGGATGTACATAATGGCGAGAAGCGATGCAGAGCCAAGGGCGATACCAATTGGCACACCGATGAGCAACATGCCAAAGAAACCTGCGAAGAGGATCAGTGAAGTCATGATGGCGTCTCCTCGCTGTTATATACGCTCAAATCACCGCGCACACCAATTTGGTACAGCGAGTAGAGAAGTCGCAGGCTACAGAGCAATCCTGAAAAAATGATGGCAGCGTAAAGCACAGAGGTTGACCATTGCGTGGCAGATAAGGTTTTCCCTCGCTCTATGGCTTGCTGTGTAATTTGTACGCCTAGGTAGCAAACCGTGACTGAGTAGATGAGGAAGATGGATTCGCTGATAAACATCACAACACGTTTTTTCTTCGTCGAGAATTTGTCGACAAAGTAAGTGACGCGCATGTGGCGATGTTCTCGGATGGCGTAACTAATACCAAAGTAAATGAGGTAGACGAAGCACAGCCTTGCGATTTCATTGGCGATAACGATAGAGGTTGAGAACGCAAAGCGTGCTATGACATCTGCAAACACCAGCACGATGATCGCGAAGAGGCTGATGACGATAATGGTAGGTTCGAAGTACTTTTCGATTATCCGAAACATGGTGGGTGATTCTCCATGACAACCAGTTTGAGAACGTTGAACTCTCGTCAAACACAGGGCTTCTCAATCGATGAAAAGCCCTGTATCGCCACTAAGGTTGAAGGTTCGACATAAACTGGTCGTAAAAATCACTGCCCACTTTTTTACGGATGTCGGCTTCTATCGCGGTGTTCATGGTTTTACCCAAACGCTCGCGGTCTTCTAACGGTAGGCTGTTGACCTCGAGTCCTTTTTCTTTGAGTGCTGCTAATGTTTCGTTGTTTGTCTTCAAGGTTAAGTCGCGTTGAAGCAAAATGGTCTCTCTTGCGACTTCATCAATCAATTTGCGGTCTTTGTCATCGAGATCGTTGTACCACTCGAGATTCGCCATCCAGAGTTCAGGCCAGTAAATGTGATTGGTGAGCGATACGTATTTCTGTACTTCAAAGAAACGCTCAACAAGCATGGAGGAGAGGGCACTTTCTTGACCAAAAATCAGGTTCTGCTGGAGCGAAGAATAGATTTCTCCCCATGCCAGTGGGATGGGCACGGCATCAACAGATCGCCATGCACTGATGGCGATAGGGTTGTCTGCCGATCGCATACGCAGCCCCGCAAATGCGTCATAACTATCAAGCGGTGCGCGGTTGTTGGTGAAGCTTCTAAAGCCTAACTCCATAAAGCCCATTGACTTCAAACCGCGTTTTTCCATGGCTGCGCCCAATGATTTGCCTGCTTCGCCATCAAGCACATTTCGTGCAGTGTCTTCATCGGCAAACAGCAAGAATTGGTCAAGTACAGCCAACTCATTCACCGTGGAAGACAGGTGGACGGACGCGCCCGTTGCCATGGTGATGTTGCCGGACTGAACAAGTTCGGTCATTTCCCTTACGCTACCGAGTTGGCCGCCAGGGTAGATTTCAACATCGATGTCTCCGTTAGAGCGTTTCTCCAATTCTTCCTCGAAATAAAGAAGCGATTGATGAATGGGAGAAACTTCTGGTGTGGCGTGGCCAATCCGTATGGTGGTATCAGCATAAGATGCACTGGTGGAAAGTAATCCGGCTATGACGGTCATCATCAATGAAAATTTCATGGTGTACTCCTTTTTTGAGCCGTAAATGCCTGCACCGCTCAGTATGAGCAGCGTGGTGGTGTTTCTGTGTTCATGAGTCTTGCGTTGGTGTTGTCTCAGCGCATCGAGATCACGCGAGACGATGAAAAACGCTAAGTTCGCACACGCTCGAATTCAGCCCATGCTTGTTCGAATCGGTCAAAGTTGAAGCCTTCTTCTCTTGCGGCTTTCAAAATGATTTGTTCGTTACTGAGTAAGGTGTCAATCGCATCAGCGAGCACAGGAACAATGTCTGTAGGGATCACCACCGCGCCATGTCGATCGGCGTGAATGAGGTCTCCATGCGACACGCGTAAACCAAAAACTTCGACAGGCTCGCCAATGCTCTCGATATGAACGAAACCATGGCTAGGGCCCACCGACCCTGCGAGAACGAGGAACTCCTCAGGTAAGTCGCCAAGATCGCGCATCACACCGTTGGTTAACACACCACTCAACCCCAAGCCCTTGTGGACATTGGTATTGATCTCCCCCCAAAACGCACCAATAGCATCAGGAAAATCCAAATCTTCGATTACCGCAACGGACGGGAAAGGGGTCTCTGACATGTATCGGTAATAGTCCATACGCAGCTTTTTTACCTCGTCAGCGGGCAAGTTAGACGGTTCAAGTGCCGCTATTTGTGCGGTTTTTGCATAACCCACGATTGCGGGACTTTCCGGCGCTGATGCTTGCAACGTTCCTCGCGTGAAATCGTTGAAACCGCGTTTTCCTTGTGCGATTTCTATGGCGTTACACACCGTTGGCGTGTCCACACTGATCAGTAATTCGTAGAGCGCTTTATCCATTAACTGTTCAACCACGTAGCGAGCGCGCGCGTGGTTGCCTCCGGTTGTTCGAGAGTGGGAAGATGGCCTGCTTTTTTGATGACCACATAATCTGCATGAGGGATCAGTGCTTTGATCGCATCATGTCTGTCTTTTGGGCACAACTGATCGTCTTCACCCATTAAAATCAAGGTGGGAACATCAACATGCTTCAGCGTGTCTTGTTGATCGGGCCTGTCTCTGAGCGCCAGCGATTGATTGACGAATGCCATGTCGCCGAGGCTTTTCGCCATGTGAAGACAGAGCGCTTCGATATAGGGGTTGGGGTGTTCGCGATGAAGGTATTTGGGAATCATCATCTCTTGCATGACACTCAGAAGCTCCCCGTTGGCGATGCGATCAAGTTGAGCTTGTCGTCCTGCTTTTACCTCGTCGATTTCTGCACGCGGGTTGGTATCCATGAGTGCTAATTTGCTGATGCGATGAGGTGCTTGCCGATAGACTTCCATCGCCAATATGCCGCCCATTGACAGCCCCGCAAGCGCGAAACGCTCAGGGGTATTTTTGAGCACTTTTTCGGCGAGGGATGCCATCGATTGTTCAGAAGAAATATCCATCACGATGACGTTTCGATCCGCTTGGAATGCGGCTATTTGTGGCGCAAACAGGCGCTCATCACACATCATGCCGGGAAGAAACACCAAAGGTTCAAGAGAGGCGCGGTTCATTACGATGCACCCATCCAGGTTAATCCTGCCGTATCTTGAGTGCGTGTCACGCGGAAAAGACTCGCCTCACCCGACACGTTCACGTCAAGGTTGTAATCTGTTCCTTCAGGCAGCCAAACCGTGTCACCAGGGTTAAGCGTCAGTGTGTCGTTTTCCCATGTGAGCGCCCAATGCCCGCGCATCACCATCAATACGACGTCTCTTTCTGCATGTTGTGGTTGCTGTTGAACAGAGGTGCGGGTAAGAAAATCAACGTTAAATCCAGGTTTATCTTTGAGTAATCCCTTTTCACCGATAACAAGCACCGGTTGTTTCGCAGCCATGGCGACCATGTCCCAGTAGCGCGCAACGTAATGTTTCACCACGGTTGCGGCATCGGGGCGAAGCAGGCTGTTTAGCCATTCCTGCTCGGGCAACGGCATTTCGTTCTCACCGTTCGGCAAGGTTTCATTTTTCTCTGTGTCGTATAAACGGCCGCTTTCGCCTAATACCAATCCGTGGGCGTCGGCAGCTTCTCGAACATGGGGTGCCCAGATGACACCGCCGCCAGCGTCATCACCCCCTAAAATCGACATGATCATGCCGTAGTCGCTACCGATGTTTTCAAAGCCACGAAACATACGAGTGGGTATATTGAAAATATCGCCTTCTTCCAGCACCACTTCGCCGTCTTCTCCGGTTTCTCCCCAAAAGAAGCGCCAACGGCCTTTGAGCACAAAAAACACTTCTGCTGTGTTGTGTGAGTGAAGTGAATTGAAACAACGTGGCGGCTGGCCGGCTGCGCCAATATTGAAGCCCGGTGTGGCTTGAATATGAACATGTTGGTCGGGGCTTTCAGATACACCACCACCGATAATGGTAAAGTTTTCTTTCTGATCAGAACCCGGTGTGTGTGCGTCGATAAATGCGGTTCGACACGGTATAAGTTCACCAAACCTTACCCATTGCGGCTGTTTCATTGAACATTCCTTGTTGTGGCGGCTAACCCGTATGCAGGGCGATTTGTTTCCAAATGGCCGTTTCGTCAAAAACGACAAACTCACGTCGAATGCCGTGCGGCCCAAATTCAACATGGGCTGCACCCATGACGTAGACATTCGCGCCCGTCGGTTGGCCAAAACGTCCCCATCCGTCATGTTTTCCGTGAAGGGAAAAACGAATGGCAGCGCGAGGAGGCATTAACGGATCTTCTCGCCCAATTTGGTGCTCAATGGTGAAATCAGCGTTGGGGAAGCCGGCACGTAACCCCAACCAAAACGCTTCTACTGCAGACCAGGAATAACCTGATTCACCGCTTGGGTGTATGACGTGACAGGCGCGATCGTAATCTTCAGGAATACACGAGTATTCTGCGCTCATCATGCGTTTGAGGGTTTCAACATAGGCTTCGCCCCAAATGTTGTCGTTACCTTTGCCAAGATAGGGGCCTAGGGTGTCTTGGTCTGGCGTAAAAGGTCGGTTGCAGTTGCCTGCGCCGCCTTCGGCATGAATTTGATCGATGGCAAACTGTTTGGGGTCATGCCCAAGTTGCTTAACGATCGATCCTTGGTCTCGAATCAACCATTCATCATTAATTTGGTTATTAATGGCATGGCAATCGGCGATCACTTGGTAACACAGCGTTTTGCCGGTGGCTTTGCCAAATTGCCCATCACGGCTGTGTGTGGCTTGTGACAAAATGCGGTGGGATGACAGCATGCCTTCTTCTGGTGTCCCTGACCAAATGACGTCTTCTCCCAGTAGTACCCGATCGGGTAATTCGTTGAGCACGGAGCTGGTCTGGGCGATAACATCTTTGTTGCCGATAGAAATGCCTGCGGGTGTTCTCACCACAATGTCTGACGAGTAATAGTCGTGCAGTGAGTGGATGTTTCTTCCTTCCCAGATCTCTTCCGTGATAGACAAAATGTAATCGGGGAAGTCAGTAAACTTACTATCAAAGCCTTTCATGATTTCCAACCTTCCGGGATTTTTGCTGAGGTGCGTACAACCAGTGGAGAACCGATAGCAACTTTCTGTGGGGTATCGTTCTCATGACTGATTTGTTGCAAAAGGATGCGCACCGTTTCGTTGACCATGATGTCGGCATGCTGGGCGAGGGTGGTGAGGCCGTAGCTTGGCCAACTTGCTGCGGGTACATCGTCATAGCCAACCACGGAAACGTCTTCCGGCACACGAAGGCCTAACTCAAACCGAAGGGTGTCCATGACAGCAAGCGCCATGTGGTCGTTGGCGACAAAAAGGGCATCGGGCGGATCTTCTTTAAACATGGCTTTGGTTGCCGCACTGGCTTGTGCCATATCGAACATGCCTTCGCCGCGTGAGTGCAGTTCTAATCCCGCTTGCTGCAAACCAGCTCTGAACCCAATTTCTCGATCCCGCTGGGTTGATGTGCACTCAAGGCCGGCGATGTAGCTGATCTTCTTATGCCCACCCGCCACAAGAAACTCTGCCGCGGCCATGCCGCCACTAAAATTGTCAGAGGTCACGGAAGAGAATTCTCCCCCTTGTTGCGCGCGGTTAAAAAGCACAATAGGAACCCCAACAGAACGGCATCTCACTGCCAATTCTGAAGAAAGCTCTACGGATGCGGCAATGATCCCATCGACTTGGTAATCCAGAATCTCTTCAATGACTTCATCAACCACGCTGTCGACATTGTTCGCCATAAAGATCAGGACGTGATAACCCTCTTCTTGAAGCAAATTGGAGAGCTTTTCTAATGCGTCGGGGTAAAACTGATTGTTAAGGTAGGCAACAACAAGCCCAATCACGCGGCTTTTTCCTGACACCATCGCGCGAGCAAGTACATTTGGGCGATACCCTAATTCTTCTGCGGCCTTTTTGACTTTTTCGATGGTTTTCTTTGACGCTGAACCGCCGGGCGTAAATACACGGCTAACCGCGGATTGGCTTACGCCAGCGTGTTTTGCTACATCGGTTGACGTGATCTTATCGTTTGCCATTATTCTGCTGTCCAACCTCCGTCTACTTTCAATGACGATCCCGTCACCATCCCCGATGCGCTGGAAGCGAGGTAAAGCACTGCGCCCATTAAATCTTCAACTTCACCCACGCGATTTAACTTAATGTTGCTTTCAAGCCAGGCTAATTTCTCAGGATCTGCGAAGGTGTTTGCGGTGAGTTCGGTTTTGATGAACGTAGGGCAAATCGTATTGACGCGAATGTTTTGTTTACCCCATTCAATCGCCATGGCCTTCGTAAAACCTTCAACCGCGTGTTTGCTGGCGCAATACACGGCACGGTCAATACCGCCAACATGCGCCATTTGACTGGAGATGCAAATAAAACTGCCGGGTTTCTTCGCCTCCATCAGACGACGCGCAGCGAATTGGAAGAGGAAATACGCAGCTTTAACATTCAAATTGAAGACGCTATCGAAGTCAGCTTGTTGCGTGTCGAGCGCGGGTGAATGAATGGCGAGTCCAGCAGAATTTAAAACAATGTCGTAAGGTTCTCGCGCATTCAGCGCCTGCTCAAGCGCATCAAGCTGGGTCACATCCAACACCAAAATATCGGATTGATAACCTTCTTGGTCAAAGGCGTCTTTTAGCGCCACTAATTTCTCTTCACGTCGCGCGACGAGGGTGACATGCGCCCCTGCTCTGGCGAGTGCGGTCGCGCATGCAAGTCCAATACCTGATGACGCGCCGGATACAAGTGCGCGTTTGTTAAAGAGATCAAATGAGGGTGTGATTGGCAGCGATATGGTCATAGCCTTTCCTTTGGCAAAACGACGGGGCCCGTCGGTCTCGATGTATTGAATGCTTTTAGTCTCGCAAAAACATCGACCCCAAGTTGAGCATAAATGTCTAATAGATCGATAAGCACCCAGTTTTCTTTGATTTTCTCATCTTCGATGCGCCAGAAATCGAGACTGCGCAGGGTGATTTTCTTGTTTGTCGGCGCGATGCCGAGCCAGCCATCGGCGGACAAGGTTTGACTCATGTTTGGCCAACCTGTCACCGCGACGTAGTTCTCTTGGGCAAAAAAATGCAGCGTGATGTTTTCATTGTCCAAGCCACGGTCGGGCATCGCGTTTAAAAAAGGAATTTGATGCCATTGGCGAAACCCTGAAAAACCGCGACATGTCCCGATTCCTGATGGGCCGTACCAGGTTAAATCTTCGTGCCACGCCTCGGGCAGCTTCATCACGTCAGGGCCACCTTGAGAGGGATGTCGTCCGAGGTTGTCGAGCATGCGGATGACAATATCAAGGCTGTCACTTCCGCTTAGCTCCCCATTCATCGGTTTAAGGCCGTCGAGAGTGGCAGGGGCAGGCACCAAACCTTCGCGGCCCAGTGAGGGGGCCATGGGCCAAGCGTTGGCTTGTTTCATGACTTCAACGATGTCCCAAATTGCCTGTACCTCTTCGATGCCATTCTCTGAAACGCGATAAAACTCGTGATATCGCATGTGCACGAATTGGCCCGTTGGCGGAATGTCTAAAAATGGTGCGATGAAGGTGCCACAGTAATACCCACAGCAACCAACCCAACGACTGTCTTGTTGGTCTTGCCCGCTGATGACAATGGTGTCTCTTCTTTCTGCATCAGGGATGGCGTCGACCAAAGCTCGATAGCTGGTGTTGATCCATGCACGCGCGCTAGGCTGCTCCCCAAAAGGATGACACATGTGAATACGGGCGTTATCACTGAACATCTTTGATGCGATGTCATCGAGTTCAATGACATTCACACGCTGCTGGCTTTCTCGCCAGCGCGTCAGCATGTGCATCCATGTTGTAAGGTCAGCTGCCTGAGTCATCACACGTTAACCCCGAGGCGCTGGTTGACCGTAAGGAACGTGTTTTTTCCCATAGCGTCTGACGCGCACGTTGCATTGTTCTGCGTGGCCAACAAAGCCTTCTAGCATGCAAAGGCGAGAGCCATATTCACCGATGGTGGTTGCTGCTTCGTCGGTCGTGATTTTTTGATAGCTGTGGGTCTTTAAGTATTTACCTACCCAAAGCCCACCGGTATAACGCCCCGCTTTTTGTGTCGGTAGGGTATGGTTTGTACCGATCACTTTGTCGCCATTGGAGACGTTTGTGCGTGGGCCAAGGAATAGGCCGCCATAACAGGTCATGTTTTCAAGGAACCAGTCATCGCGATCTGTCATCACTTGAACATGCTCGTAGGCTTTCTCTTCTGATACCTCCAGCATCTCCTCATAGGTGTCGCAGAGGATGATTTCACCGTAATCCTCCCAACTGACCCTTGCGGTATCTGCAGTGGGCAGAATTTTCAGTAAGCGGTCAATTTCAAGCAGTGTGTCGTTGGCAAGTTTCTCGCTATTGGTCACTAAAGCAGCTGGGGAGTTATAGCCGTGTTCTGCTTGTCCGAGTAAATCCGTCGCGCACATTTCCGCGTCAACGGTGTCATCTGCGATCACCATGGTTTCTGTCGGGCCTGCAAACAAATCAATGCCTACACGACCAAACAGCTGACGTTTCGCTTCGGCAACGAATGCATTGCCAGGACCTACCAACAAATGCACGGGATCGATCGTTTCTGTTCCCAATGCCATCGCTCCTACCGCCTGAATACCCCCCAGTACGTAGATTTCGTCGGCGCCACCAAGGTGCATGGCGGCGACCACTGCCGGGTTCGGTTCGCCTTTAAAAGGTGGGGTGCAAGCAATAACGCGAGGCACACCCGCAACTTTGGCTGTGGCGACGGACATGTGTGCAGAGGCAACCATGGGGAATTTGCCCCCCGGTACGTAACATCCCACGCTTTGAACGGGGATGTTCTTATGACCAAGGATCACGCCTGGTAGGGTTTCTACTTCAACGTCTGTCATTGAGTCGCGTTGAATCTTGGCAAAGTTGGTGACCTGTTCATTGGCAAAGCGAATGTCTGCCATGTCTTCTGGTGATACTTTTGCAATCAAGTCCGCAATATCTTGCTCGGAAAGAAGGAAGGACGCTGGTGCGTAATTATCGAACTTTATCGCCAGTTCTCTGACTGCAGCATCCCCTTCATTTTCAATTTTCTTCAAGGTGTCCGAAACGATCTGAACGACTTTTTCGTTATCGCTGACTTTGTCTGATTCAGATTTGCCCGTTTTAAGGTACGTGATAGCCATCTATGTGTTTCCTATTGAACGTGTTTCCCCATGAATGGAGCAAACGGAGCGACTCAATGTGATTGAGAAGGGGTGGGTGGTGTTTTTTGGTCGTTGTCGAACGCTTCCCAGCCTTCGCCATCAAAAACATCAACCCCCAGTTGATGAAGAACATGAGGGAAATCAACCATCACCCAGTTATCGACGATTTTTCCCCCCTGAACTTTCCAAAAGTCCATATAGCGGATTTCAACCGTTTGGTTGGTGGGTTCGATGCCCATGAATGTGCCCGTGTGTTTTGCAGTTTGGTGTCCAAATGCGGCGGCCCATTCACCCATGTAAAGCCGAGCTTCATCGACGCAAATTTTGTCTGAAAACGCCGCTTGAAATGGCTTCTGCCAATTGCGTTGAAAGGCCTCCAAACCCACTTTTGTTCCGCATCCTCGGTTGCCAAACCAGCGAAAACTCTCCGCGAAAAACTCTCCGATATCGCTTATTCGATGGTCGTTTAGCCCATCCACCATGGATTCGATAACGCGCCGTGTTTCGTCTGTTTGACGCATATCGGTTTCTTTGGTCAAACTCGCTTGCTCTGGCCGTGAGCCTTTCATTCTGGTTGGCTCCTGTTGTTGATACGCTCACCCGTTTTTGCATCAAAAAGGTGGCAAATTGAGGCAGGGATATTGGTTGAAAACACATCACCTATCTCAGTTGAATAGTCTTTGTCAGCTTTTACCGCGACCAAGGCATCATCCACTTTAACGGTGATCATGGTGGCTTCACCGAGCAGTTCTATGGAGAAAACATTGGCGTTGATGCCGCTGATTTCAGTGATGTCTGGTGAGCTACCTGCGGGATTGACCGTGGCATCTTCTGCGCGAAAACCAAGGGTGATATCCCCAGATAAAGAGGTATCTAATCCTCGAATCGTCATGTTTTCCGCGGTAAAGACGCCATCATGAATCTTGCCTTTCACAAGATTCATGGCAGGGGAGCCGATGAAGCTCGCCACAAACGTGTTCGCTGGGTAGTTGTATATTTCCGTCGGGGTGCCGACTTGCTGCACGTTTCCAGCACTCATCACGACAACACGATCTGCCAGTGTCATTGCTTCAATCTGATCATGCGTGACATAGATGGTGGTGATTTGCAGTTCGTGAGACAGGTTTTTAATCTGGGCGCGCGTGGACACCCTGAGTTTTGCATCAAGGTTAGAGAGAGGCTCGTCCATCAAAAATACGTTGGGCTCGCGCACGATTGCACGCGCTAGTGCAACACGTTGGCGTTGTCCGCCAGAAAGATCAGCAGGGCGGCGGTGCAGAAAATCGGTCAGTTCGACCATTTTGGCTGCCCGCATGACTTTCTCATCATGCGTAGCGGGGTCGACATGTCTCACCTTGAGTGGAAAACGAATGTTTTCATATACCGTCATGTTGGGATAGAGCGCATAGCTTTGGAACACCATGGCGACATCGCGATCCTTTGGTTCCAAATCATTCACCACTTTTCCACCAATAAGAATGTCGCCGCTGGTGGCATCTTCAAGGCCTGCAATCATTCGCATCGTGGTGCTCTTTCCACAGCCGGAAGGGCCAAGCAATACGAGAAACTCTTTGTCTGGAATGGTTAAGTCGAAATCTTTTACCCCGACGAAATCCCCCCATCGTTTGTCGATATGACGTAATTGCACTTCTGCCATGACTGCTCTCCATGTTCCGACACGGTGTGTGTTTGTGTGAATGGGTACGTATTCAAAATAAACAGCCAAATGCGCCTCAGCAAACATGCTTATGCTGTATGTTTGAGTGCGATCACATAAATATATTTGTATGTGTTTGAATCTCAAACTCAAGAAATTGTTGTTAATCAACTGCTTATCGAGAGCGTTATTGAATGGGTATGTCAAATAATTCCATATTAATCAATGACAAAGTGCGCGTGACAAATGTGTTAACGGCGGGTTAATGTGCTGGTTATTGCCACTTGCGAAGTTATCGATAAGGCATAATTATTTTTGCATACGTAATCAAAATGGAATCTTGTTGCTGTGGTCTTAGAAGGGATCTGGCTTCAAGTGTGTCGTACTTAGAGTGCTTGTTACTGTAAGACGAAAACCCTTCTTGTGAAGTTGGAGTGGAAAATGAAAGTCAAACTGATAAGGACGTTTGCTGCGGGTTTGGTCACTTTGTTCAGCCAAACATTGAGCGCAGAACAAATAGATTGCGGTGTTGAAGCGGGGAATGTGAGCATTCTTTCCAATGATTTTCCTGCATTGCACGCTGTCGCTGCCATGGCTGAAAGGTGTGCGACAGACAAGGTTGTTGTGACCAAAAACCAGTCTAAAGATCATCGAGACATTCAATCCGCCGCATTGAAGGCGAAACCCTCCAAGTACTCCACGGCCATTGTGTCGACAAGTTCAATCGTTCCGTTACTCAATGAGGGGTTGATTCAGCCCCTCGATGACTTAGTGGCGAAATATGGTCAGAGTTTGCAGCCCACGCAATTGATTAAAATTGATGGCAGCGTCATGGCGGTAGCCTTCATGGCCAATGCTCAGCACCTTTTTTATCGTAAAGACATCCTCGAAAAAGTCGGGGCGCAGCCGCCTAAAACCTATGACGAGCTGATTGCGACGGCGAAGAAGATACAAAAAGAAGGGCTGATGAAATACCCCATCGCCTTAAACACCAAAACAGGCTGGAACCTTGGGGAAGAGTTCATCAATGTATTCAGTGCCACAGGGGCGGGTTTCTTTAAGCCTGGCAGTGCGATACCTAACGTCAATAATGCGGAAGGGATAAAGGCGCTGAACACGCTGAAAGCACTGACGGCATTGTCTAATCCAGACTTTTTGACGTTTGATTCCAATAGCACACAAGCCCTTTGGGAAGACGGTAAAGTGGCCTTCGCCCTTATGTGGGGGTCGCGAGGCACTGCGATTCTGGATAATGAAGGGTCGACGCCTGAGGTTGTTGGCTCAACGGTATTAACCAACTCGCCAGCATTCAATGTGGATGGCACGCCGGGTGCGACCTTGTGGTGGGACGGTTGGACCATCGCCAGCAACCTGTCAGATCAAGATGCCGAAGCGACGTTCAAGGTGATGGTACAAGCGATTTCACCTGAAATGATGAAGGGAAACTCGGAAAAAGCCGTGTGGTTGATTGAAGGTTATCAACCGGATGCCTCAGCAATGGGTGTCATTCATACCGTGCAACAACAAGCTAACCCTTATCCGATGCTTCCTTATATGGGGCTTTTACATTCAGCGCTGGGCGCGGAGCTTCCTGACTTCCTTCTTGGCAATGAATCGGCAGAACAGGCGCTTAAAGATATCGAAGCTGCGTATATGACGTCTGCGCGTGAGCAGGGCTTCCTTTAATTTTGTTGCCTCGTAGGAATCGGGGCTTCTAACGGCAAAGGAGTGGATCCATGCCACATCGTACGTTTATGAAGTTTATGTGGCCGTCTTTATTGGTCATGTTTCTGCTTATTGCATTGCCTATCGTGTCTGTATTTGTTCAGTCATTGCACGTAGAGCATGAGCAGATAGTGCTTGAGACGGAAAACTGCGGGCCGTTTGGTTGTAAGAAAACGGTATCCGTTGATAGGGAAGCGACTGACAAACTGCGCGAAGAAGAGCCCCTTGGACGCTTTAACGGGCTAGATACCTATACAAACCGCAGCCATTTGGCCTTTGAAAATGTGTCGGAAGCGTGGCGTTCAACGGATTCGCTCGGCAGTTTTGTCAACGGCTTGATGAACCTGCCTTTCTATAAGGCGTTGGTTTTCACTTTGGCATACACCTTTATCGTTACACCCTGCGTGATCTTTTTCGGCATGGTGGTCGCTCTGTGTGTGAATGCGTTGCCCAAGTTGGTAAAAGGCCCCACGATTTTCTTGTCGCTCCTGCCCATGATCGTGACGCCATTGATTGGTTCATTGATCTTGTTTTGGATGATAGATGCGGATGGCGTTATCGGTGCAACCATTCAAAACTGGTTTCAAGACGATAGCTTATCGTTAAAAGCATCGCCTGCTTTGACCTGGATAACGCTATTTGTGTATGGCATTTGGTCTTCCATTCCTTTCTCTTTCATTGTGTTTTACGCCGGGCTACAAACGGTGCCTACAGACACGTTAGAGGCCTCAATGATAGACGGTGCATCACGTTGGGAAACCATCCGATATGTTGTGATGCCGCACATGGCGCCGTTGGTGACGTTTGTGGCCTTGATGCAGCTGATGGACAACTTCCGTGTGTTCGAGCCCATTGTGGGTTTTGCGGCGGAGGCACATGCGACGTCGTTAAGTTGGTTGATCTTCAACGATCTTCGCGGCACGGATTCGCAATTGTTTGGCTCCGCAGGGGCGACCTCCATGCTCACTATTCTTGGTGTGGCTATCTTGCTTATGCCTGTGTTCATCAGAACATGGCGTGATTTCAACCGTAAATCGGCGTAGGAGTTCATCATGGAAGAAGTGCGTAGAAAGCCGATTTGGCTGAAAACACTGTCGATTGGGTTCGTGATTGTTTGGCTATTGATTGCCGCAGGCCCGTTCCTTTGGACTGCGTGGGGTTCGTTTAAGGTTCAAGCGGATTTTTTCTCAAAATCTGATTGGATGAATGCGATTTATGGCGTGAAAACCTTACTCGAAACGGGTGGAGAATTTACGGGGCAGGGCTACTACGGCGCTTGGATTGAGCAGGATTTTTGGCTTGCGGCGATTAACACGTTCGTTGTGGTGTTTTCTGTTGTGATCATTTCACTCACCATTGGCACCTTGGGTGGGTACGCGTTGGCGCGTTCTGGCTTTCGATATTCACTGTGGATTTTGATGATTGCCTTGGTGCTGCGTGCAATGCCACACATCACCTTGGTGTCTGGTTACATGTTGCCTTTCTTTGAATGGAATTTATGGGGGCATTTAGGCACCACCATTATTGTGTTGGTCGCGATTAATCAACCCTTCACGCTTTGGATGTTGCACTCCTTCTTCTTGAACATTCCGAAAGACATGGATGAGAGCGCCATGGTGGATGGCTGCACGCGATTCCAAGCATTCCGACATGTGATCATTCCAGTGATGTGGCCGGGGGTGATTACGACTGGCTTGTTCAGTTTCTTGCTCGCTTACAACGATTTCGCTGTAACAGGCATGTTGCTGAGTCAAGACAACCAAACCATGGTGCCGAAAATCGCGAGTTTCTTGGGGACGACACAGGTTGAAGGGAACGTGATGTTTGCCGTTGCCGCTGTGGTTTCTGCGATGATCCCTTTGTTCTTCCTTGTTCTGTTCTTCCAAAAACAAATTGTGTCAGGCTTAACTGCCGGTGCAGTGAAGGGGTAGGGAATGCCACAAGAGTTACAAGATGCCAAGCAACGTGTTTTGGCGTTCTATCGAGCGCTTGATCGTGCTGCGACGCTAGATGTACCAAAGGTGCTGGAAACACATTGCAGTGCTGATTACCAGTGGCGCGGTTGCCACCCCTTCAATGAATTGGAGGGGCAAAACGCCGTCAGTGAGCAATTCTGGCAACCGTTGAAAACCAGTCTAAAAAAACTGCAACGCCGTCAGGATATTTTCATGGCGGGTGAAAACAGCTTGGCGTCTGACGGCTCTGTGTGGGTGGTCTCTATGGGCCATCTGATGGGGTTGTTTGATTGTGATTGGCTCGGCATTACCAAAACCGGACGCATGGGTTTTCTGCGCTATTGCGAGTTCACACAGGTGGTAGAAGGCAAGATCGCGCAGTCAGCCATGTTTATGGATATTCCAGGCTTGATGGTTCAAGCCGGTGTGAACCCCTTCATGCCGCAAACCGGCGCACAGCTTATTCAACCAGGACCAATGAACCATTATGGTTTGATGTTTGATGAACAACGCGCTGAGGAGTCGGCAAAAACACTGTCAGTGATTAATCAAATGATCACCGACTTAGGTAACTGGGATCATGACTTGAGCCTTGAAGAAGAGCTTGCCTTGAGTTGGCATGACGACATGATCTGGTGGGGGCCGACAGGCATTGGTGCGAGTTATTCCATCGAGCGTTATGCCAAACAACATTCTGGGGTGTTCAGGTCAAGTTTCTCTGAGCGTGTCTTTAACGGCCATGTGTGTAAGTTTGCAGAAGGCGAGTTTGGCGGTTTTTTTGGTTGGCCAAACCTTTCGCTTAAACCCGCTGGTGGGTTTATGGGGCTGCCCGCCAGCGACACGTTCTTCGACATGCGCGTGATCGATATCTATCGACGTGACGGCAATAAGTTAGCTGAAAACTGGGTATTTATCGATTTACTGCATTTCTTCCATCAACAGGGCGTCGATCTTCTGGCGAGAAACCAATACCTCAACGCGGAAACCCAATGTGACGTCACAACACGTTTGTAGCCGCTGAGGTGACTGCGTTGCCAATACACAAAGACGGGTGTCGTGACTTTTTTCTTTTGGCCCTGCGGGTATCGCTTATTTTCTCTTAAGCATCGGTGGTATTATCTACGGATGAAATGAAACGGGAAATGCATACCCGCGACGGAGTCAAAATGGCAAAACTATCGTTACAAGAACAAATGTTACAAGCTGGCTTAATCGACAAAAAGAAAATGAAAAAAGCCGGTAAGACATCGAAAAAATCACGCACTTTGGCGAAAGAGGCGAAAGCCGCGGTCGAAGAGAAGCGCACAGCCCAAGTCGCTCAAGATCAGGCGCTCAATCGTCAGAAAGAAGAAGAAGCGAAGAAGAAAGCGATCGCAGCCCAAGTGAAGCAACTTGTGGAAATGAACAAGATTGATCGTAAAGACGGTGACATTGGCTACAACTTCACCGACGGCACGTTGGTGAAGAAGCTCTACGTTGATAAAG
This sequence comes from Enterovibrio baiacu, assembly GCF_004120195.1. Classification (GTDB taxonomy): domain Bacteria; phylum Pseudomonadota; class Gammaproteobacteria; order Enterobacterales; family Vibrionaceae; genus Enterovibrio; species Enterovibrio baiacui. Next base: position 135,892 of record NZ_SCHN01000007.1, read on the forward strand.
ACACTCAAGCGCAGCTAGTGAATGGACGTTTGGCCATTGCTCGCTATCTGGATGGTTATGCCATCGTTCCTGGCGTGGTCGCGGATAAAATCAGCCAGCGTGATGAAGAGACGATCATCGTGAACAACACGGTTGATGAACAAGCCATTGATGAAGATGACCCATACGCAGACTTCAAGATCCCTGATGATTTGATGTGGTAATCTTCAAAGAATAACCAAAACGTCGTGGGTTGTGCTTTTAAGCGAATTAGCGATGTTATTCAAACGAACACCCCCAATGGCTAAATAGGTCATTGGGGGTGTTTGATTTATGGCTAGTAGAAACAGCGGAAAGCTGAATTTAGAAGCGTCATTTCTGAACGGCCACTAAAGACGAGTGAGCATTGTTCGTCAATATAGTAAGCGCGACTGTGTCGAATCGTCGATGGTTCATCATTGCCGAGAACAATGTAGTCACCGCCTTTGGATTTATCATATTTGTAGTGATAATCAGTTGCTTTAAGGTTCACCTCAGCGTCATCTAACTTTGAATAAATGGCTTTACCTACCAATTCCGTCTTGTGCAAGTTAATGTACGTTGCCCAACGGTGTCCAAGCGCTTCCATTTTGCCAAACATCTGTACTGTTGAACTCTCAGCAACATAGAGAAGCAGGCCATTCAATGCCAACAGGCATAACAGAATGGTGACCTTATGAGCATTGAAGTAAAAGCTGATTTTTTTCATAGATGCATTCATGGTTATCAATTATCACGATGGTTTTGCCATTTTCTAACGTTTTCATGTCTGGGTAGGGCCTAGCATGAAAAACATTTTCAAAATCTGCTTTGTAGTAAAGTGCTCTGCCTGCTTCCCATACATTGAAAACAGTGAGAAGCCCTAGGACAATAAATACGCCAACCCAGCATTTATGGAGGCGCGTGCTAGGGTTAGCGTTCAAAGGCAGCTCAGGGGAGAGCGTTCTTTCTTCGTCTTCTTTAGGCTCAGTGGCGGCATCAGAGAAAACCGGCACTGACGGAGATTCGAAATTCAGTGAATAACCTACACTTGGGGCGTTAACCAAAATACGCTTGGTATCGTCTTCAATTGCATGACGTGTCCGATTAATGAGCTGAGGCAAACTTTCAGCAGATGTGTGCTTAGAACCCCACACATTTTCAATGATTTGGTCATTCGTTAACGTTTTTGGATGCGCATCATAAAGGCACTTCAGTAGCTGGTACTGCTTAAGCGTGAGTATAATTTGCTTCTTGCTGTCCGTTGATTCCGAACCTTCTATTCGGGTCAAGGTTCGAGACTCCACTTCCCATGTAAAGTTACCTAATATCAATTTATTACAATTTTTATTCATGGGTAAATAGCGATTCAGGCTGGTTTTGATGGTCAGAGAACTATACGCGATTACAGAATAAATGTGAAGTTCGTCACCTTATCGTGTTGTTGATTCTAGTCATCTTATTGTGAATAACTATGTTCATTTGAACGAAAAATTGACGAATATGCTGACATGTTCAGAGGTGGGTAGCTTTGGCTTTGATCGGCACACGCAATCGTAATAAAAAAGCCCCTGATCGTTTACGATTGAGGGCTTCAATGTCACGGTTTGCGTTGAAGATTAATCCAGCGCAACAGGCCCCTGAAGCTCTTTCAGGATCATTTTTTGAATGTCGATACCTATTGTCATAACGATTAGGCTCCAGTTCAAAAAGGGCAGAGACCCATTCTCAATGCCGTGCGCGAAGTTCGATGCATTCCAATGGAAAACCGTCGAAAGCCTCTCTGTCGTTAGCGACTCATAGTTTGCATTATCTATCAAATTGCTGAACTGTTCTGGCGTCGGGCAAAGGAACTTGTCATTTGGTCTAAAAGCCGTTGGCTTGAAGTAGGACAGCACCTTCCTCACATTCACCTCAATAACGTCACCGTTACTTTGAATGTTCGGCTTACCCGCTAGCGCACATAAGAAACACCAACATGGATAAGGGATTGAAGAGAGGTTGTCGGGTTCGTTTTTGTAACGTGCTGTCCAAGCATTCACGTTCTTCGGTTGCAATCCTGTCACTTTTGCCAATTGAACGGCGTCATAACCATTGTCTTTCAATAAGTTAATGATTGCTGCAACTTCCGACACAAAGGGTTTTGTCCATCGGCTAAAAGGCGCAAGTGTTGTATCTCTAATCATGGCTGAATTAAATCTTATCTTTAAACAAACAGTAGGTTTGCTTCATTGTAACCTTGACCGGAATCATACGTGCCTCGCCTTATAAGTCCACATTTATCGGGTGTGCGGTGGAAGGTAAAACGAACGTGTGTGTTTGTCATTGGAACCCCGTGCCTGTGGCTATTTTGGTCTGTTCACTGTCTTCGCGCATGTTAAGCCTATACCTCCATATGAAATTGTAGGCACTGTCGGCTATTCCATTTCTTCGTATCCAGTATGCGACAAAATACATATAGGTCTATATGGAATTGATTGCGTGAAATTTTTTGTCATCTCACGCCCTCTTAAATTTCTGGAAGGGTCACCCTTTTCAAAGAAAGTTAGACATATCTAATAGAGGACGTGATGACAAAGCTCATTCAATTAATTCAAGAAATCAAACGAGAATATAGCCCTATATCCTTAACCTTTCTTAATCAGCAGCTTAGGAGAGTGCAGAGGGATAAGCCTTATGCGGGAAAAACGATATTACATAATTTGCCTCTTACCCATGAAACCTTAATAAAGCTCGAAGTGTTGTATGCAGGCGGTGCTGACGTCTTAGTGACTTCCCCAAGTTTCATGGAGGTAGAACCAGACCTGCTTGATCGATTTATTCAGGCGGGTGGACGTTGGTTTGATGACGTCCCTGAGGATGCACACATTGATATTTGCCTTGACTGTGCAGGCGAGTTGATTGGAAAGGTCAGGCCCAGTATCGGTTGTGTAGAAATCACGGGCACGGGGACGAACAAATACACTGCCGCAAACCTCGATTATCCGGTGATATCCGTGGACATGAGCAAGGTAAAGGCACTCGAGGCGATGCTAGGTACGGGGGAAGCGTTTGTTCGTGCATTCAGTGAACTGACAGAGACCACTGTCGATAATCAGCACTTCTTGGTCATGGGGTATGGAAAGGTGGGGCAAGGGATTGCGCACCATTTGCAGCCACATACATCCAGTATCTCTGTCGTAGACAAAAAAGCCGAACACTTAGCGTTAGCTAAGCAAAGAGGCTTCAATGCTATCGATGCTGCTGACAAATCACTCGTTGAGGCCGCTGCAAGAGAATCTTTTTGTATTGTTACTGCAACGGGCATTGAGAGTGTGGTTTCTGACAATTACGATGCACGGGAGTTTCTTCACGCACAGTACCTCGCCAATATGGGCGGGGAGGATGAATTTGGTACAGGCTTCCCTGCTGGTCGAGTGATGTGTGATGCTAAGCCCATCAATTTTTTTGTTGATAGCCCTACCTTAATGCACTATTTGGATCCCGTCTTTTACTCACACAATTTAGGCGTAGAGTTGTTGAGTTTCTCTCGGTTAGCGCCTGGTGTGCATGCATTCCCTGACTTTATTGCTAATGAATTGGTTGAGCAGTGGCAACGCCTTCACCAAGAGGGAGTGCATATATGAAGCAGCTTAAGACGTTATTGACGGAATGCAAAAAGAAAGCGCGTCGTGGTGAAAGATGTGCAATTTTTACCGAAGTAGAATCTGCGTATAAAAATCACTACAAGATCCCTCATTACAGTTTCAATACCAGTGACACTTTGAGCGCCAACATCGGCATTCAAATTGCGGACATTTATGATTCGGCTGAATCTCTTCCCCAAAATGTGTTGGTGGCAGCGGCTTATCAAAAAATGATTGATGAAGTGATGGCTCAATTTGAATATTTGCAACAAAGTAAGATGGCATTGACGGTAGAACCCTACTTTTGTAACGGTGAACCGTATGCATCGAGCGCTGAAATGCTTTTAGATTTACTCGATTTTCATATGTATTTTTTGCCGACACAAAGCGCTTTTGGTGAATCAATACCACACGAAAATCATCCGATGTTAGAGAAAACGGGGATGATGGTGGGGGACTATGAACTGGTCGTGAATGATGTATTTCGTATCGTCCATGATATTTTCGGACATGCTTCCTACGGCTATAGCTTTGGCCCAATCGGCGAGGACATGGCATGGCTGGTTCACTCTCGCATGTTTTCTCCTTTGGCGCGCGCTGCGATTACCACGGAAACGCGAGGGCAGAATAGTTGGGTTAATTGGGGGCCTCACATGCGCAACCGTGATAATCAACTCATACCTGAAAACGATAGCGCTTGGCTCGCGCCCGATCAGAGGCCATTTGCGGAACAAAAAATATTCTTGATGCCAGAATACGTAAGCGGGGTGAAAGTCTACCTAGATGATGAACAGCGCGTTTGTGCTGAGGAAATCATTGGGTGGGATCCTTACATTAGTTTTTGTAAACCCAAGGAGGCGTCACGTCATGTTGCAGTTTGAGCAAGCGTATTTAAGCACCATATATCGCGTGTATTCCCCTTCTTGTGAGGTCGATATCCGTATTAAGCAACACAACCAAGCGTTGGTTAATTTGTGTAAAGACAACGGGATTAATACATGGGCTGTGATTACTGGTTTTAACCCTCATTCGCAAGAGGCTGATGCGTCGTTTAACCTTGAGGCCAACCAAACACTTGGTCGAGAGTTAACACAGTTGGGTTTCAAGCATCTCTCCGCAGATGGCGTACCTGCTGATGACAGTTGGCAACCCGAAGCCAGCTTCTTTGTCTTTAATATTTCTTTACCACAGGCCGCATCACTGGGACGGAAGTTTAGGCAAAATGCCATTGTTGTTGGCGATGAGTTAGGGTTTTCTGAATTGGTATGGCTTAGGTAGAAAAACGGTGGCCATGTAAGATTGGCCACCGTTTTATGGTATTGATGGTGCGCATGGTTGTCATGACTGCGCTAAGCACAATTAGCTGTGATGCCTTGCTGGAACCATTATCCTATTTCTTTGCATACTCTTTGAAACACCAATGTGTCCATACTTTTACTCTTGAGGGTTTACGCGGCATATAGTTTGGCATGGTTCTCAGTCGTTCAAACTCTATCGTGAAAGATGCCAACTGCTTTTCTTTGGGCAACGCTTGGCTATTCCATTGCTTGCAAAGATAGCCGCCATAACCTGAGAGTGCTTGTTTGTTGCGCTTAGATTGCAGCCTTCCAAAATATTTTCTCCAACGATAATTTTTAAATTCAGTGGATAGAAGTTCTGGTATTACCCGGCTAGGTGCCTCAGCCTTCATCTTCCAAACATCTACCACGTCTTTCCCTCTAGTTCTGCCTTCGATGACGGGCATCAAGGTGTACTTAAAGGGGGAAGGCGCAAACATACCCCAGTGTTGGTCAATGCGAAGTACTTTCGCGGGTATCGAGACATGTTGAGGGCGCTTAATGTGAAACTGCTGAACGCCACTCACGTTGTAGTAAGTCACAATGTAAAGAGCACCCAAGGCAACGCAATTTTCTATGTAGCCAGCGTGATCTTTTTGGTCGTTATAAGGCAGAAAACGCTCGGTGATTCTTCCCATTTTATCTCGATTATCCGCGATCCAACGATAGAGTCTATTTCCAATCCTCAATAGGGGTTTCCATCCCATAACAATACCGATGAGTCTAAAAAGGATCGACACTTTAAACAGGTATTGCACGCCATTCCAGTGAGTGTGTAAGCCACCTTGATGATCGCGAAGTACCCAACTGTTTTCTCGTTCCATGATGGGATAAATGTCGGGGTTCTGCTGTGCAGGATGTATTTTTACGCTGTCTGGCAGAAGAAAGTTCCGCAGAATTAGGCAGGTTTTCTTGCAGAAACCACAGCCTTCATCATAGAAAATAACGATGTCCCTTCGTTTCGGTTTGGCATTGAATTTCGCTAGCCAGTCCCAACACACTCCCGGTATGAGCAAGCTCAGTGACATAAAGTCGATAAATGGGAAAAGGACAATGTGGAGAGAAAGAAAGAAGGCACAGTGCATGACGATCAACAGTGCAAGTGTCAATAATCGCAATTGAACGTGGAAAATAGGTGAGAAAACCAGAAATATCGCAATGATTTCTAGATACCAGACGAAGTAAGTGCCAAAGGTCAAAAGTAGCGGAAAGTCTCTCATCCAAACGGCAAACACAGTGGCGAGTTGATCGATATGAACCGCGTAGTATGCGGCGTCCATGGTGACCCGCCAATCATCTGATGTTTTCAATAATGCGGTGAAAAAATACAAATACATCACTTGAAGAAGAACGGCGACCGAGACAACTGAGAAGTATTTGTGGTCGGCAGGTATTGCATTTTCATCCGCTTTATATCGACGATTTAGCGAACTATCTATTGAAAACCTTGCACCAATAGGCAATAGGATGGCCCAAAAACACATAACGACGAGCAGTACATCACCGCCACTTACAATCACACTGTTTCGATTTACGATAGAGAAAAGAAAAATCCAGCTAATAAACGCCATGATTCTGGATTTGTAGCCAACGAGGAGCAGGAGAGCGACGAGTGCAGCGATGACAAAGAGCAGTGTGGCGAACCATTCACTGCCATTCATCCAATAAAGTGAAAGCCGATATTCGGAGGAAAGCGCCATGGATGCTGTGCGACTCAGTAGCCCGTCATCCGTATAGAACGTAGTGATGTCACGCGCTCTACTGATCAGATCAATCAGAATCATTAAAGCGAGACCGATACGGAATAATGCTAATGTACGTAAGTCGATACCGAATACTGTTTTGAAAGAAGTCATCAACAATTCCACTGCTTGCTAGTTATTTGTGCGTTGAGTAAATAGAAATGGACATTAACCAAAGTGTTACTCATTAATAAAGGTTTTTATTATAGTTGTTACAGTTCTTTTTAATGTGCTAGGCCTTATATTTGCTCATGACGATTTGGCGTATTCTAATTATTCCAACTTTCAATACTTCTATCGGTGCTGTGGATTAAGTAGCGCCCTTAAGGGGAAAAAAAGAGGGGAATCAAGATGTGCTCGTTGCAAAAGAGTTGGTGCTGTGAGCTTCATAGCGATATGGATGTAGTCTCAAAGTGAAGGTTGAAGGAGCACAACACTCTCAAGAGTGCCGAAAAGGGGCGGGCTTAAAAGGCGATGAGTAGCGCCTTGTCCATTGACTTCAACGAGCAATCATTCATCCGTAAACAAAGTGATTTTTTCTAGTTAGGGCGCAAAGTAAAAAAGCAGCCTTAGATAGCGTGAATTGAATAGAGAAACTCTAAAGCAATATTCATTTATTTAAATGTTTTCATCCTATATTTAACCCTCAAATTTTCTTTATCTGGTAAATTTCGGCGAGTCGTGTTCCTATTGTCTTTACTACGCGGGATAATCATTTTTTCTGGTGCGTGGCTTTGTTTTTTTCTATTTGTTCAGCAGTTAAAGTCAATGTTATCGACGTTATTTTTCGTAGAGGTTAATACATATTTTGCGTGAACTTCAGCATGACAGCGGCTTTCTTAATAATGCCGTGTTTCCCGCGAAAATCACAAGCGCAGCACTTGGCTGCGCTTGTGGTCAATTAATCATTCAAGTAACGTTGAATCAAATGTTGCTTAAAGTATTCCGGGTTCAGCGGCTCCCCCGTCGCCTGAATGACGAGCTCTTCGGTGGAAAGCGTTGAACCTTTCGACCACACATTTTCTTCCAACCACGCACTGATTGGTGCCAAATCGAGGTTCTTTAAACACGCATCCACATCGACGGTTTTGCGCATTGCAGCCATGAATTGCGCCGCATACATGGCACCTAATGTGTAAGACGGAAAATAGCCGAAACTTCCGTCGGTCCAGTGGATATCCTGCATACAGCCATTGGTGTAGTCGCCGTCTGTTGATAGACCTAAGTATTCCTGCATTTTCTCATTCCATAGGGCTGGAATATCTTCGACGTCAATCTTCCCTTCCATCAGATCTCTTTCGATTTCATAGCGGAGAATAACGTGTGCGGGGTAAGTCACTTCATCGGCATCTACACGAATAAAACCGGGTTGAACGCGATGATAGAGTGCGTTCATGTTATCGACTGCAAATGCAGGGTCGGACTGTCGGTCAAACGCTTCTGAAGCCATCTTGGCGAGGTGTTCGACGAAGAGAGGGCTTCGTCCTAACTGCATTTCAAAAAACAGACTTTGGCTTTCATGGATGCCCATAGATCGTGCTTCGCCAGCCGGGGAGTTGTGAAAGGCTTTCGGCAAGCCTTGCTCATATCGCGCATGGCCAGTTTCGTGGATCACGCCCATGATCGCTGAGGTAAAATCTTCTTCATCGTAGCGAGTGGTGAGACGAACATCTGACGGCACGCCGCCGCAAAATGGGTGGGCGCTGACATCGAGGCGGCCGTGATTGAAATCGAATCCAATCACTTCCATGAAGCGCTTGCCCAGTTCGGCTTGCAATGACGTGTCGAACGGCCCCTTAGGCTGATTTACATCAACAGATTTCTGTTTTTCGATCACGGATTGCGTGAGTGCTGGAAGCCATGTTTTGAGATCGCCAAAGAGGGCATCCAGTTTCTCTGTGGTCATGCCCGGCTCATAGAGGTCAAGCATAGCGTTGTATGGCGTTAAACCCGTTTGTCTAGCGCGAATCTGTGCTTCTTGGCGAGAGACGTCTACAACGCGCTTGAGGTTGGTAGAAAACCCTTCCCAGTCGTTGTTTGGGCGTTGTGCGCGCCATGCGTGTTCACAGGTTGAGCCCAATAACGATTTTGATTCGACAAGATCCGCGGGCAATACGGTGGCTTGTTCCCAAACTCGTTTCATCTCGCGAAGGTTGATTTTGTCAGAGTCACTCAATGATGCCATGTTGGTTTCTGCATCTTTTATCCATTTGCCCATGTCATCGGCGGTGAGGGTTTCGTGACACAGCAAGGCTAAATCGCTCATGGCTTGCGCGCGAACATCGTTGCCGCCTGACGGCATCATTGCAGCTTGGTCCCAACCGCAAATCGCAGCAAGATGCTGATAGCTAGAGAGCTTCTTGAATTGTTGTTCAAGTTTTTTCATTGAATCCATGGGGTTCTTCCGTTTTAACGCGTTTTCTTGATAAGGGAAATAGTATCAGGAGAAACGTGATCCTCCACGGCTTTGACACATCGGAGTGGCGTGTATTGCAAAAAGTTGTTTTTTCAGGCGCTAAGCTTGACATTAGCACGTGGTAAACGCGTATTCTTTAAGAAAAACAACGGGTCTTTATTATGTATATCTTTGGCTATGGCAGCCTGATCAATGATGAGTCTAGGAAGGTGACGGGTGATACAGGCCAAGCCGTGCCAGCGGTGGTTTCTGGGTTACAACGTCACTGGGGAAAAACGGGTTCGCCGAATATGTCGCATCTCGTTGTGAAGGAAGCGGATGGCGAATGTAACGGCGTGCTGATTCACATCGACAGTGAAGCCCTAGAAGTGTTTGATATTCGCGAAGCAGGCTATCAGCGTGTTGAGCTAGACAGCCAAAGAATACAGTTGCTCGATAAGGCGTTCTCTATCGACGAGCCTGTCTATGTTTACGTGACCGATGACGTGGTTTCGCCTTGTTACATTCAGCCTATTGCGCAAAGTTATGTCGATACCGTGCTTGCGGGTTGCTTGAGGTATTCTGCCGAGTTTGCCCAAACGTTTATTTCTTCAACACAAGGCTGGGAAAACCCACGCATTGATGATCGCAGAGAGCCGGTTTATCAGCGTGTAGCAGGTGTTGATGATAATGCGAGAGTGGAAATCGATCGCTTGCTGGCGGGTTATCCAATGGTGAAGTAAATGCGAGTAGGCAAGGGCACTCAGCCTGAAACGAAAAAGCCACGTCCGAAGACGTGGCTTTTATATTTTTTCGCGAGTAAAGATTACTCTTCGTAAACGAATTCAGGCGATTCGATTTCTACGCGACGGTTCTTCGCACGACCATCTTCAGTGTCGTTTGAAGCAACTGGGTTGCTTTCGCCTTCACCAACAACGCTTAAGCGGTCAGCGCTAACGCCGTTTGATGTGAAGTAGTCTGCAACAGACTGAGCACGTTGCTCAGACAGCTTTTGGTTGAACGCTTCAGAGCCAACGCTATCAGTGTGACCGATGATCACTGCCGTTGATTCTTCAAAGTCTTGAAGGCGCTTAAGCATAGGGTTCAATGCTTGTGCTGCTTCAGAAGAAAGCTCGCCTTTACCGAATGCGAACAATTCTACTTCGTCTGCTTCAGAGAAAACGTACTTCTTCGTTTCAACAACTTCAGCAACAATGACTTCTTCAACAACAACCGGCTCTGGCGCAGGCTCAGAAGAACGACCGAAGTGGAAGGTAACACCTGCAGAAATAAGGTGGTTGTCAACGTCTAGGTAACCGTCGTTCATATCAGGTAGGTATTGGTACTCCAGACGAAGGTTAACAAGGTCAGTTGCGCGGTGATCAACACCGACTGCTGTTAGCAAAGATACATCGTCTAGGTCGCCTGCACCGCTGTTCCAGTTCCACCAAGCAGCACCCAATTTTGCGTAGATGTCTGTTTGATCAGTAACACCGATGTTGAATTTTGGAGCAAGTGTTAGCGTGGTTAGGTCACCCGCTGACGTTGCGCCTGCTGCGTTCGTGTTTGCATCGAAGCGGCCTAGGTAATCGTAGGTAGACTCAATCGCAAAGCCATTTGCGAAATCGTAACCCAGGATCACACCACCTGCAGCTTCTTTGTCATCACATGAACCGACTTCACACGCATCTTCTAGCGTAGAAATACCAGTACGCGCACCAAGGTAGAAGCTTGAATCATCTTGAGCATAAGCCAAAGGCGAAAGAGCCACCAATAGGCCCAGGCTAGTCACTGCTTTTTTCATTTTGTTCTCCATTCCTTCTAGAGAGGGTTTGGGATGAAAGACTCTATAGGGGGTTTTAGAGTCACATTCCGGAGTTTGCTTATCGCAAATCTATTCTCGATCATCATTCGATTGATGATTTAATAACCTAGGCTAGGGTTGGCTAGCTTGCAATACAAGGGTTGAGAATGAAATTCAGGCTTTTTTAATACAACAGTGTTCAAAAAAGAGTGATTTTGCGGGTTGGAGTTGAATTTGCTGAAATTTTTTGGCGACGAACTTGGCAGGAAATTGTGGGAATTATTTAAAGAAAAAGCGCCTATCTAAGGCGCTTCAATTCGCGGGCTCCCGACACGGGACGATTGACGGAAACTTGTTTTCCTTTCTTCATTCCCTTCTCGTAATCGTCGGTAATGCCTTTCATCGCATCGCGAAGCTGCTGCTTGAACGTTTCGCGGTCGATGTTTTTAAATTGGCTGTCAATGTAGTCCTTCATTTTCTTTTCATTGTCTACATCGGGGGCAATGTTTGGCAACTTTGCCATTGCGCCTTCAAGCCAACCAAACGTAAAAGACTGTAAGCGTCTACTCAGCTCGGTTTGAGAGGTGCCAGTACCTGCAAAACTGTTACGGAACTGCCCTGTGTGTTCATTCATCTCGCGGTAAACGATATCAAAGGCGAAGGCAGCGAAAATGGCACGGTTTGCGTCACCAATGAATTCGGCTTTTTTCAAACCTTTGTGGTTGGTGAGAACACATTCAACGCCGAAGCGCGTGTTAATGCCCCTGATGATTTTCAAAACGGCATCGCTGATCGAAGAAGGGAGCAAGGTTTCAGACGTGGTTTTACCCATGCTGATAAAATCGATGTCCTCCTGATCTAAGCCATACTTGCGCATCAGGGTTTGCGCCATCTTTATGGCCGCCGCAGCCTCGTTGATGTTGGCTGAGTTACCCAGTTCAAGGCATTTGGCAATCTTCTTTAATGCTTTGCGTTTTGCGTCGGACATTCATTTCACCACAGAAAAAACCGGAGCGGTATTTTACCGATTGCAGCGCGTTTTACCAATCATAAGATGATAGCTTTTGATGATGGCTTATGCCTATTTGATGTTTTAATCGCCGAGGTCGACCATCTTTCGGTAGGCGTGATACGTTGACTATCAACCGATTTCCAAAAAGTTCCGTAAAACTCAATATAGTTCTCAGTTTTTCTCATTCTTGTGAAAGTTCTTTGAACTCAATGCGGTCAAGTTAGCAAGAGATAAAAGGATCGCAATCAAATGAAGATATCAACGCGGATGGAAGTGAAAAATATAGTGATGGCAGGGCTCGCCTTATTGTTCTTCGCCGCCAATTCTGTTCTGTGCAGAATGGCGCTCGCGAACACCAATATTGACCCTGCGTCATTTACGTCTATTCGTTTAGCGTCTGGGGCTGCCATGCTGTTTTTCCACAGTTTTCTGTTTCCGGTGAAACAAAAAAGTGACGAGGACAAGCAAGTCACGGGGTTTAATTTTATTCATCAGCCAGTAGAGCATTGGCTCGCGGCAGCAATGTTATTCCTTTATGCCGCCTCGTTTTCTTTCGCCTACATGTACCTCGATGCTGGCATGGGGGCGCTGATCCTTTTCGCGTTCGTTCAATTAACCATGTTTGCGTATAGTCAACACAAAGAAGGCGGTGCGACGGGGCTTGAATATATCGGCGCACTAACGGCGATATGTGGTTTAGGGTATTTGGTATCGCCCGGCATGGACTCACCAGACATGTGGGGGACGATCCTCATGGCCATTTCGGGCATTGCATGGGGTGCGTATAGCGTGCTCGGTAAAGAGATAAAACAACCTCAACTCAAAGCGAACTGCATCAATTTCCGATTGAGTTTGTTCTTTGTGGTCCCGTTTTTCCTCATGAACATTCCGATGAACACCTTGTCATCAGAAGGTATTTGCTTAGCAATTGCGTCTGGGGCTGTGGCGTCTGCTATTGGTTATGCGATTTGGTATTGGGTTGTTCTGCAATTTAAAGCGACCCAAGCTGGCGTGCTTCAACTCACTGTGCCTTTGATTGCTGCGGTGGGCGGGTATCTTATTTTGGACGAAGCCTTAACGCTGCGCATGCTGATAGCGGCATCGGTTATTTTGCTTGGGATCATGGTGACCTTCTTAGGTAAGCAGCGTAAGCAAACCTCAGTGGCCTAATACTGCCAGTGAAACATAACTGATCATAACGACAGTAATTCTTGTCGAATCCTATATACTGCAAGGGACATATCGAATTTCGAGGCCACTTTGCAGTATCACGATGGATTCCTGATCTCTCGTCACAGTCGTGACATGGGTGATCAGACAGAACTTATCTTTTGGGTTCAAACCGACAATGGCCCCGCCAAACTGGTTATTCAACAAGAATCGCCGGTTTTCTTTATTGCCAATGAACACGTTGAAGAAGCTCAGCGTCACCTCATTGCTGCCAATATCCCTTTTCAAGTGCGTTCTCTCCCCCTGAAAGACTTTTCTTACAGCGAAGTGACGGGCTTTTACTTCACCACATTAAACGCAGTGAATCGCGCCAGTCGACTACTGCAAGTGGAAGGTCTGAACGCACTAGAAGCCGACGTGCGCTTACCCGACCGTTTTCTGATGGAACGTTTCATTTGTGGCGGGATCACCTTTGCAGGCAACGCAACGCAACGTAACGGGTATGTGGAATACCGCAATGTAAAAGCCAAGTCTTCTGATTACTCGACAACATTATCCCGTGTTTCTCTCGACATCGAATGCTCAGAAAAGGGCGTCTTGTATTCCATTGGTCTTGATAGTGAAGCTGATAGTCGCGTGATCATGATTGGTGACAAGCCAGAAAATGCAGAAGACATGCAGTGGATCGAATGGGTAGAGTCCGAGCTCGCGTTGCTAAAGGCATTGAACGCATGGTTTGTGCGTTTCGACCCTGATGTAATCGTCGGCTGGAGCGTGATTGATTTTGATTTTCGACTGCTTATCAAACGTGCCGCGTTTAACAAGATAGATCTTCGCTTGGGGCGAGGCGGAGAAAAAGCGCACTGGCGAGATTCCAATAACAGTCGGCAAGGTTTCATTACCTTACCTGGACGTGTTGTGATTGATGGTATTGATGCACTGAAAACTGCCACCTACAGTTTCCGTTCCTGGTCGTTAGAATCAGTGTCTCGCACCATGTTTGGTGAAGGGAAGGCGATTGATAATCCCTACGATCGCATGGATTCAATCAACCGCATGTTCCGTGACGACAAACCCGCGTTAGCGAAATATAACCTTCAAGACTGTGTGTTGGTTAACCGCATCTTTGAAGAAACCCATTTGTTAGAGTTTCTCATCCAGCGCAGCCGTTTAACGGGCATTGAGCTTGATCGTATTGGTGGTTCGGTCGCCGCATTTACCAACCTCTATTTACCACGACTGCACCGTGCGGGATACGTTGCACCAACCTTGACCAGTGAAAACTGGATTGCCAGCCCTGGCGGGTATGTGATGGACAGTAAACCGGGTCTCTATGATTCGGTGTTGGTATTGGATTTTAAGTCTCTGTACCCGTCGATTATTCGCACTTTCTTGATTGATCCTCTTGGGCTGGTGCAAGGGCTCATTGCAGAAGACGAAGCCACAACAGTGCCCGGTTTTCGTGGAGGCGTTTTTCATCGAGAGAAACACTTCTTACCGTCTTTGATCGAGGATTTGTGGAAGGCAAGAGATGAAGCCAAACGACAAGGTGAAAAAGCGTTCTCACAGGCGATTAAAATCATCATGAACTCCTTTTATGGCGTGTTGGGTTCATCAGGCTGTCGATTCTTTGATCATCGGCTTGCTTCTTCAATCACGATGCGCGGCCATGAGATCATGAAAATGACGCGTGAATTGATCGAAGCCAAAGGGTTTGAAGTGATTTATGGCGATACAGATTCGACCTTTGTGTCGCTAGGCAAGCGTTATGAAAACGAGGATGCCGATACCATTGGTCAGTCTTTGGTGGAGCACATCAATGACTGGTGGATTGCGCACCTAAAAGACACCTACAACATCGATTGTGCCCTTGAGATTGAATATGAAATTCACTATCAAAAATTCTTGATGCCCACCATCCGAGGCCAAGATACCGGGAGTAAAAAACGTTACGCCGGACTCGTGAATAAAGACGGGGAACGCCGCATTGTTTACAAAGGATTGGAAACGGTTCGCACGGATTGGACACCCCTCGCACAAGTCTTTCAGCAAACCCTTTACCAGAAAGTGTTCGATGGCGAAGAGGTTGAAGATTACGTGCGTAAAACGGTTGAGGATACGTTACAAGGTCACAATGATGATGCGCTTATTTACCGTAAGCGGTTGAGACGTAAGCTTTCTGATTACGAAAAGAATGTGCCCCCGCATGTGAAAGCCGCGCGGAAAGCCGATGCGTATAACGAAAAACGAGGGCGGAATCTGCAATATCAGAACGGCGGTTGGATTGAATATGTCATCACATTAAACGGACCAGAACCGTTAGAAGCGATCGACAGTCCGTACGACTATCAACATTATGTCGATAAACAACTCAAGCCGATCGCAGACGGTATTTTGCCCTTCATTGGCAAGCATTTTGATTCGTTGGCTGCGCCGCAGTTAGGTCTCTTTTAGAAAGAGAAGACGCTAACAACAGACATGGAAATCAAAAAGGCCGGGGACAATCCCGGCCTTTTTATTGCGAGTACGAAGTTTAGTATTAGAAGAAATTCACACTTGATACTTGGGCTTTACTCGCGACAACAGGGTCAAAGCAAATGGCACCGCGGTTTGGGGTACAGACTTTGAATACATCCCCACAATCATAAATCGCGATAACCACTTCATCTTCAGCACCAAAACAACTTGGCAGTGATTCGCCAACGTTTGCACTGACTTCTTGGCCTTCGTGTGTCCAAGCAAGGTGGGCGATACGCTGCTCGCTGACCGGCGCGTTAACATTTTTCGCAATGCTCGAATAGATGGATTCAGCATGCGCTTGGGATTCGGCGGACGGTACAAAAAAAGACATAATTCCTCCTAAATAATGTTCTTCCCTGAGTCTTCAATACAAATAAGTATGCTATTTAAAGACAATAACCCAAAAGGTTATGTGGTTAAACTAGCAAACTTAGACCTCTAAACGCAATCTTAATTTTCGCCGCGATGAAAGGATTTTCTGATAAAAATATAGGCAAATGTCAGGCACGGTCTGGCGCGAGCATTGATGGAAAATGAGAGACTGTTTGCTGGATTTTTATACATTCACAGCAGGAAATTTGCTTTTCAGTGCAAAACTCGCTTGAATGAAAGCAGATTCATGTTAATCGCTGATTGAGCTTATTTAAGTAAGGAGTGCTTTTGGAGCAACTGGACTTTTTTAATGTACCCAGCCCGTGCATTGGCGTTTGCCAAGCCAACAACAAAGGGTATTGCAAAGGTTGCTTTCGAAGTCGGGAAGAGCGATTCCATTGGAATGATTTCAATGGCGAGCAGCGTCGAAACGTGGTGAGGCTTTGCAAGCAACGCTACCAACGTATTCTGAGAGCGAAGCAAGCACATGAAGAAGCGCAGCGAGACGTGGCGGAGGAAAGCCCACAACAATCTTTGTTTGGTGATGATGATTAGTCGCAACAGACGCTAATGTTTTTGCTTCAACCAAAAATCAGAGATAAAAAAAAGCGCCCATTGGGCGCTTTCTCTTTCAAGCTCAAAAGCATTAGATGCGGATGAAATCCATGTGCATAACTTTTGGCTTGAACGGGTGACGTTGGATGTCCTGAGGCTTAACGTTCACTTCTTGACCGTCGATTACTAGAGTAATCGCTTCGTAGAACTCAGGCTTGTCCATTTGGTTGATCACGATGTGGTGCTCAAGCGCGATTGCAACTGGAGCTGCTTCGCCACCGTAGATAACTGCTGGGAATTGATCAGCGTGACGCAGGCGGCGGCTCGCACCTTTACCCTGCTCAGTACGTACTACTGCATTGAATTTCATAATAAATACTCTTAAAAATAGAGAGTTATAAATAAGTATCTAACTTGCGACCAATCTAGATACCAAGTAAATCGAGCGCGGATACTACCACCCAGACTCAGGAATAACAAGGGTATTAGGGGGTTCAGCGGGCTTTTTTAGCATGAAAAGTCCTGTTTGGATGAAACGTGTACGTTCTTGTCTCTGTTCAATAATTCATGCCAAAAGAACGGGCTTACTTTCTTAAAACTCGCCTTGCGTGTTTTCTTATTGAGCTTAGGGTGAAACGCTGCGCAATTAGCGAATGTTTTGCGCCTCTTTTCGTATCATCTCGTCGACCTCTTGCTGCGAGGCAAATTGCGTGAGATCGAAGATCTTGTCGCGGATCGCCCAGAAACGCCCGCTCTTACGTGCCACCACAAAATCAGGGAACCGTAATCTGTGTTCTGCATTCGCCACTTTAGAGGGCGCAGTGTCAGTGAAAGGGCGGTGACGGTCAACCAAATGGGCGTTGATGAACTTGGCCAGAAACTCTTGTTTTTGGCGTTTGGTTGAGAGCGGCCACACCTCGTGAATTTCCGCGCCATCATGTCCGACGTAGGTCACTTTTAGTTGCGGCTTATCGAATTTATTTTTGCCTGCCGTTAGTCGCATGTCGGCACAGGCCATGATCATGGCATCTTTGAGCTTGAGTGCGTCTCTTAGCTTCTTGTCAGGATCAACAAGGGCATGATCGCATTGATGACAACGTCGCGCCGCAATGTCGTTATCAGCGCCACACTCGCTACAAAATTTTGCACGAAAACGATAGCCACAGATTTCTCGCTCGCCTTCGTCATCTTCAAAAAAACCTTGGCAACGACGCCCGTAATGTTCGATCAGGAAGCCATTGTTATCGAGCTTTCCCCAGAAGTTGTTGTTGAATCCGCATGCAGGGCAGGGAACAGTCACGATTTCGCTGTCACTGTCAGGTTTAGGGTCGCCGATCTCTGGCTGATACAGGTCGTAGACGTTGCCGGCATAATCCAAAATCAAACAGTCTTCTTTTCCAGGAGAAAGACGTAAACCACGCCCTGCTATTTGCTGATAAAGACTGACAGATTCTGTCGGACGCAAAATCGCGATGAGGTCAACGTGAGGCGCATCAAACCCTGTGGTAAGCACAGAGACATTCACCAAGTATTTCAACTCGCGACGTTTGAAGCGCTGGATGATGCTATCTCGCTCATCTTGCGGCGTGTCACCAATGACCAAGGCCGAATCTGCTTCAGGCAACAGCGTAAGAATTTCCTGTGCGTGTTTCACTGTTGCAGCAAACACCATCACGCCGTGGCGATCTTTCGCATAGTCGAGCACCTGTGTGACGATTTGAGGGGTAGCACGAGGGGCGTTTTCGATCACACGGTCGAGATCTGCTTCTTTATAGAAGCCAGTCGGTGAAGCCTTGAGTGATGAAAAATCATAACTAAGCACCGGCGCATCCAGTACTTTCGCTTCTGTCAAAAAGCCTTCATCAAGCAAGAAGCGAATCGGCAATTCGAAAATGCAGTCTTTAAAGAAACGTGGTTTTTCGCTGCGCACACGCCCTGCGGTATGGAATTGATAAATCCAGCCTAAACCGAGGCGGTAGGGGGTTGCTGTCAGCCCAAGCACTTTGATGCCAGCATTAACGGATTGAAGGTGTGAAATCACCTTTCGATAGCTGCTTTCTTCGTTATCGGGCACGCGGTGGCATTCATCAATAACAAGCAGTGAGAACTGTTCTTTGAACGCATCAAGGTTGCGCACAACAGATTGCACCGAGGCGAACACGACCTTGTCGTCGCTTTCTTTACGGCCTAATCCGGCAGAAAAAATGCCACCTTTGAGTCCGTACCCTTCGTATTTCTCGTGGTTTTGCTCGACCAATTCTTTTACGTGCGCCAACACCAGCACTCTGCCTCGCGCCAGTTTCGCTAACTCGGCGATCACCAAGCTTTTACCCGCGCCTGTTGGTAAGACAGCAACAGCAGGCGTCGAGTTTTTTCTAAAATAGTGAACAACCGCTTTTACGGCGTCAGATTGGTAGGGACGAAGGGTATACATGGGATCAAAAAGGCAGCCAATAATGGCTGCCAGTGTAACGATGCGACTAATGAAAGGCTAGGAATTAGCGAGGCTTATGCTTTTACATTAAGACGTTTAGACATGATGCAGTGTTGTCTTCTCGGCATGTAGTCAAACTGCTCATAAAATTCACGAGCACCACTGTTACCGATGTTCACTTCTAAAATGATCGATTGGCAGTTGTGCTTTGCTGCATGCTCTTCAAGGGTAGGAAGAACGTGAGAGCCCACACCTTGGCGACGCCACTCTTGCGTGAGGAATATCTGGTCAATGACTGCGATCTGTCCACCGAGCTCAACACTGAAGCTGTAGCAAACAACAACGAATCCGATGATTTCGTTTGTACCGTCGCTATCTAAGTTAATTAGAAATACATCGCCGTGCGTCGGGTTCGAAAGCAAATAGTTGAAGGCAGACGTCACGTGTTCAACATCGAAAGAAAGTGCTTCATGATCATGAAGTTCTTTTGATAGCGCGAGAAGGCGCGGCATTGAATCGATGGAAGGCGATTGCAGCGATACGTTCATAAATTCTTCCCTGATCAATAAGTTAAAAGGCAACTGATTATAATCAAAAATTGGGAGGCACAGGATTAGACTGTAGTGGAACTGTTAAGTTCGACATCTCTTAGTTATAGGAAGGGGAAAAGCAGAGCGCAATTTCATCGTCGTTTAAAAAAACTGAGTGCGGTTTTCACTGTACCTTTGCTGACGACTTCCTATAATGCGCCTTTCGAGTACATAGCGGACTATAAAAATCATGATTAGGCTAGACAAATTTCTTTGTGAAACCGTGGGTGTAACCCGCACCCAAGCAGCAAAACTCCTCAAAGAAAAACGTATCACGCTTGACGGAGATATCGTTAAAAGCGGTGCCATCAAAATTGCTGAAGATGCAAACGTTGAATTTGATGGTGCACCGTTAACATTGTCGGGGCCACGCTATTTCATGATGAACAAGCCAGAAGGGTACGTGTGTTCACATGAAGACTCGAGCAACCCAACGGTATTCGTGTTGCTTGAAGAAGTGAACGCAGAAAAATTGCACATCGCTGGACGTTTGGACTGTGATACCACGGGACTGCTGCTGTTGACGGATGACGGTCAATGGTCACATCGCGTGACATCACCAAAACACAAATGCGATAAGACATACCGTGTTTGGTTGGATGATCCCATTGCGGACGATGTTGCTGAACAATTCGCGGAAGGCGTGATGTTGCGCGGTGAGAAAGCCGAAACCTTGCCAGCACAAATGGATGTCGTTGATGAGAAAGAAGTGTTGCTAACCATCCATGAAGGCAAATACCACCAAGTAAAACGCATGTTCGCGGCTGTCGGTAACAAAGTGGTAGGTTTGCACCGTGAAACCGTTGGCGAGCTGGTATTGGATGAAACCCTTGAGCCTGGCGAATATCGCGAACTGACCGCAGAAGAAATCGCACTGTTCATGCCTTCAAAGTGAGCATGTTTACGTCACCGCGAATATCGGTGATGTTAGCCAAAACAACACCGTTAAACATTGGCTAAGTGTTGTTGCAAAGAGCGCTACAAATGAGTCTATTTGTGGCGTTTTTTGATCGTGCTTTCTCATCTCGTTGAGTTTATTCGGAATCATGCTCGATGAGAACGATTGAACAATGTGGCTATCTTTTAAACAGATTGCGCAAAATACAGAGGGTGTATTGATTTCATTCATGATTCTGTCGCTTTATCTCGTCAAATAAGAAAGTCATCATTTCCTCAAGAGAAACAATCATAGTGCTATTATGTGACGAATGTAGTGGTCTGGCTTTTCTCGCCAACAACGCTTACCTGTCTTCTCTTTTACTTATTTCTTCTCTAAGGCATACATGACAACAAATGCTATAAATCCGCCAGCGCAACAGCTGACGCTTCTTTTGATACTTGTGTTGGGTGCGATTGCAGCCCTAACGCCGCTCGCCATTGATATGTACTTGCCCGCCATGCCAGAAATCGCCCGTGATTTAATGGCGACCCCAGGGCAAGTACAGCGCACACTGGCGGCTTACACCGCGGGCTTTGCGATTGGTCAGCTCATTCATGGGCCTATTTCTGACAGCTACGGTCGCAGACCTGTGCTGATGGGCGGCGTCGCGCTGTTCTTCGTTGGTGCGATTGTTAGCGCATTGGCAAATGACATTGAAACCCTCACTTATGTGCGTGCTGCGCAAGGTTTCTGTGGTGCGGCTGCAGCCGTGGTGATCCAAGCCTTGGTTCGCGATATGTTCGATCGCGAAGAGTTTGCACGTACCATGTCGTTCATTACTCTCGTCATGACGGTCGCGCCGCTTGCCGCACCGATGATGGGCGGGTATTTGGCGGTCTGGTTCGGCTGGCGTTCAATCTTCTGGCTGTTGGCGGGTTTCGCCGTGCTGGTTTTTGTATTGATTGTGGCATTGATTCCAGAAACCTTGTCGATGGAAAAACGTCCGCCACTCCGTATTGGCTCGACGTTGCGTAATTACCTCAAGATCCTGCGTTCTCGCTCTGCGGTAGGGTATATCTTTGCCTCTGGTTTTTCTTTTGCAGGGATGTTTTCCTTCCTGACTGCGGGTTCGTTTGTTTACATCGATTACTACGGTGTCAGCACGGAAAACTTCGGTTACTTGTTCGGTTTGAACGTTGTCTGCCTGATCATCATGACGTCTATCAATGGCAAGTTCGTTCGCCGGGTGGGCAGCGAAAACATGCTGAAAATCGGCCTACTCATTCAACTGTGTGCGGGTATCGCATTGATGGCGGCACAGTTCCTTGAGTTGGGGCTTTGGGGCACGGTCATCCCCGTGATCTTCTTCATCGGCACGATTTCAATCGTCGGCAGTAACTCAATGGCGTGTGTGTTAAGCGCATATCCAGAGCTAGCGGGCACTGCATCCTCATTGGCAGGTACAATGAGGTTTGGTACAGGCACCTTAGTTGGTGGTATAGTCGCGGCCATTCCGGTGCACTCAGCATGGCCGATGACAGGCGCAATGACTGGATGTGCCATTCTCTCCGCCCTCTTTTATTGGGGCTTAGCGAAAAAGTAAGAACAATGAGCTACGTAGAAGATATTAAATTGCTCGTCGATACGGCGATGACGGAACTGCAAGACGCAAAAAACAACGGGAAAGTGCAGGCTAACCCAAACAGCGAAGAATCGTTCCTCTGTCGTTGGGTCGCGCAGGCGGGCAAAAAGCAACGCTTCAATCCTTCTGTCACGCCAAACATGACGGAATGGGTTCAACAAGGCCGTAGTATGGGTAAAAATGCCAATATTAAAGGCCGAATGGCACACATCGCTGCTGTTTATCACCATCAGTTCCCGGTGGGCGACGAGCATGCTGCCATCACGCGCGGGCAATTTGATGCGCTTGTGACGTCTTTGGAAGACGCTGATTGGATGGTACATACCGAGCATGAAATCACTCGTAAAGTGCGTGTACTGTCTGACGGTCAACATTCTTTCGCTGTGTGTGCCAAAGCGTTGGCTGCAAGCTTTAACGAAGCGGGTGAGTTGACCAAACCGTTGAGCTTGTATGTGCGTGGGCAAGAAGCGGGTTTTGTTGAACTGCTGCTTTCACATGGTTTGTTAGCGACGAAAGTGACAGATTACAAATCCATTGTGAAATATCACGGCGAATATAAAATCTGGCCAAACAATCGTGCAACGAGCTTGGTGGTATTGCCAGAAAGCTTAAAGCCAGCCAGCTAACGAAAAAAATCTGCATCTATGGGTGGCGTGAAGGACGAATGTCTTTCGCGCCACTTTTTTTTGCGAGCGCAAAGGCCATTCCACGAAAGATAAAGAGGTGCGCAGGCATCATGGCGAACCAATAAAGCAGCCCTCTAAACCCGGCCGGGTGCCACCACGCACAAATTTCGAGCGTCCGGTAATCACCGTGTTCTTCGATAGAAAACTCCAACCTACCGAGCCCCGGTGCCTTCATGCCGAACAGAAGTGAGAGGAAACGGTTCTCTTCACATTGAATGACTTTCCAACTGTCAATGTAATCACCGGCTGACAGTGTCTCGCCGTCTGGTCGTCGCTTTTTCAGCGCGTCACCACCTATGGCAGCGTCCATGTAGGCGCGGGTTGTCCAAAGGGCGTTGCCAAAGAAATAGCCTTCATCGCCGCCCACTTTTTGAATCATCGCCCAGAGTGACGCCGTCGTTGCATCCGTGTCGACGCGGTATCCGGCTTTTTTCGGGTAGTACCCATAGCTTTTATGCCAGCGTGCCAAGGCGTCTGGGTCATACCCCCAGATGTCGTTTTTAACCACATCACTTTCTTGTGCCAGCGCGGATTCAACGGCGTGTTCGAACGCAATGTCAGGTAAGGGCATTATCTCCGAGAGTGGGGACGCTCCGGATGTGCTTCGGTTAGCAGGAATCAAATCATGGTTGAGGCCTTGAATTAACGCTCGCGCAATGGGTTTTGGCACTGAAGTAACGAGCGATAGCCAGGCCGCAGAAATGCGAGGTGTCAACCAAGGCATTTTGATGATCCAAATGCGTTTGTTGATGACGCGAGCAAAGCGCCGCATTTGTCCTTCATAGCTAATGGCTTCAGGCCCGTTGGCATCAAAGACGGGAGAACCTTCAAGGGGGAATGAAATCAGGCGGGAGAGATACTCCAGCATGGTTTCCAGTGCAATCGGACAAGATTTCGAGGTGACCGACGCGGGCGTGGTGATCACTGGAATGTTCATAACAATGTCACGCATCACTTCAAATGCCGCAGAACCTGACCCGACAATAATGCCTGCACGCACTTCGACAATTTGCTTGCCGGATTCGCGCAAGATGTTACCCGTCGCTTTTCTTGCCGATAAATGTAACGACTCTTCGCCTTCAGGTTGTGTTGCGCCGAGGTAAATCACACGCGAGACATGACTTTTATTGAGTTCGCGAGAAACATGGCGGGCGATATCGAGCTCGTATTGGTAAAAGTCATTGCCCGATGCCATGCCATGCACAAGGTAGAACACTGTAGAAATGTCGTGGAGGAGGGCTTGTAAGTTGCCTTCATCTTTAAGGTTTAACGTGGTGAGATCCACATGTGGGTGGGCGTGCCATGGCTGTTTCTGGAGTTTAGACAGCGAGCGGCCTGTGGCGGTGACATGAAACCCCATGCCGAGCAACTTAGGAACAAGATGGCTGCCTACATACCCGGTGGCACCAATGACTAATACCTTATGATCTTCCATGTTATGCCGCCTGTAACTGATCCAAATGTATCTACTCTAACGACCTGAACCCTGAAGATGCAGGCTGTTTGGGTATCGCCCAAACCGTGTTGGTGAAAACAGCATTTGGCGTTTGGTTGAGTCGAAATGATTGACGAATCGCGTTCTGTTTGTTGATGAATATTAAAGTGATTGTATATAAAGCCAAGGGAAGTGATGCATTGATGAGAGATAGTGGCATATCTCGTCAGAACTTCCTGTCATTTATCGGGTTTGGGCTAGAAAAGCATACAATAAGTGTTGATATTAAGACATGTTCGTCGAGACAAATTACGCTTATATGTAGTCTTATAGTCAGCGACTTACGTAAAGATTACGTCAATTTTTATTTCGAGCCCTGTAAAAATGTGCGCTTGATTCAAATATCTTTCTTGGCGTTCAATATTGCTGTAAATTGCTTCTCCAGCCGAGGAAGACGAACTGAATTGGCGAGTGTGTTGAATCTTGAGAGGGGAAATGATGTTAGAACTGATGGGGCTTTGCAAAGGTTACGTCGACGGGGGAGAGTTTCACCCTGTCTTGCAAGGTGCAGAACTAACATTAACGAAAAGCGACCAAGTCGCCCTGATGGGTGAGAGTGGTTCTGGCAAAAGTACATTGCTGAACCTGATTGGTGGCCTTGACAACCCGGACTCTGGAGAAATCTGGATCGATGGTACGGCTCTTCACACCTTGCCAGAGCGCGAACGCACGCGTTTTCGTCGTCACTCCATTGGCATGGTATTCCAACAGTTTAATCTCCTTCCAACACTGACCGTTGCCGACAATATTCGTTTCTGCCGCCAGCTCAAAGGGCTTTATGAAGATGAAAGCCTATGGCGACAAATCATGTCGGCGCTTGATCTTATGCCGTTATTAGGCCGATACCCTGAAGAAATCTCTGGCGGGCAACAGCAGCGCGCTGCCATTGCACGAGCGCTCTACATGGAGCCAAAAATCTTATTGGCCGATGAGCCGACGGGTAGCCTCGATGAGCGCAACGCTGATGCGGTAATGCGTCTATTGACGACGCTGACAACTGCGTTGGACTGCTCTTTGCTGGTGGTGACACACAGTGAAAAAGTGGCTGATTACTTAGGCCATTGTGTGTCGTTGCAAGGGGGCGTACTTAATGTCCGTACCCGTCGCTAAAGCCCTTTTCGGTCATTATCGCCGACATCCGTTTCAAGTATTGCTGGTTTGGCTCGGCCTGACATTGGGCGTTGCGCTCTTGGTTGGCGTTATGTCTATCAACCAACATGCGCAAGACAGCTACCAAAAGGGTGCAAACCTTTTTACCAACCCTTTCCCATATGTACTCCATCACCGTGAGCGCGGCGCACGCATCGACGAATCAACGTACATTTCGATGCGTCGTAATGGCTACAACCAATGTGTGCCTATCGATTTGTTCCGCACACGCACTGACGATGGTCGCGACATTCAATTGATGGGTGTCGATACGGTGGCCATGTTTGCCTTTAATGCCGCAAACCCTAGTTCTCAGTATCAAGAAGAAAGGCCTTTCGCTAATGGCTATGGCACACAATGGGTGAGTGCAGAACTCGCAAACCACTTTGGTTGGCGAGAAGGCCAAATGCTTGCGTTGGAAGACGGTCAACAAATTGGTCCTCTCAAACTGCTTGATGGCTCTCGCATTGGCGCAGGTACGCGTTTGTTTGGTGATATGTCTGTGATTCGTGGTCTGTCTGATCATTATGGCTTTGCGCTTGTCTATTGTGGCGAAATGAGCAACGAAGACCGCGAAGCATTGCGCAAGGATTTGCCTTCTACAGTGACGTTGTCACGCACGGAGACCGCGCAGCTTGGGCCACTCACGCGGGCTTTCCACTTAAACTTATTTGCAATGGGCATGCTGGCATTTGTCGTTGGCCTGTTCATTTTCTACCAAGCAATTTCCTTGTCGATGGCCCAGCGTCAGCCGCTTGTTGGCATCATGCGTGAACTCGGTGTTGGCCGTAAGTCATTAGCTGTGGTTGTTTCTATCGAAATGCTGATATGGCTTTTGCTTGGCCTGGTCGGCGGCAATGTCACGGGTCTACTGTTGGCACAAAAGCTGATGCCAACAGTGGCGACTACCTTGAGTGACCTCTATGGCGCAAACGTTGATTTAACCCTGCAGTGGCAATGGGAGTGGGGGCTTTACAGCTTCCTGCTGGGTGTGTGTGGTTTTGTCCTTGCTTCTGGTTGGCCGCTTTACCGATTGCTGACCACGCCGCCTGCGCGTTTGTCGAAACGCATGTCTTTGGTGCGCTTCTCAGGCCGTGAGTTCAGTTGGCAAGCTTTGGTGGCATCAATCTTCTTGCTTGTCGCCATGCTGGTTTATATCGCGCCCCAAAGTCAGGCGCAAGGCTTCACCTTGATCGCGCTTATTTTGATCGGTGGCGGCTTGCTGTTGCCATTCATGATGTGGAAAGTGTTTTTGCTGGTGTCAGATCGTGTGAAATCTGCCCGTATGCGTTGGTTCTTGTCTGATGCGTCAGCCAGTTTGACTTACCGCGGTATCGCCGCAATGGCATTCATGATGGCTATTGCAACGAACATTGGCATGGAAACCATGGTTGGTAGCTTCAGAACAACAACGGAAGGATGGCTGCAACAGCGCCTTGCAGCAGATATTTATATCCGTCCAGATAAGGAAATTGCAGCCGATCTATCCTCTTGGCTAGAAGAGCAAGACGGCGTTCAACAAAGCTTGGTGCAATGGCGCAATGATGTCGAAACCGCGCAAGGCACGGTTGAGGTTTACACCATTGGCACAAGCCGTGAAGAGCGTGAAGCACTCGCCTTGAAAGTGACCATGCCAGATTACTGGAGTTATCTGCACCGCGATAACAACATGCTGATCAGCGAATCGCTAGCGCTTAAATTCGATTTACAGCCGGGTGATACCATCAATCTACCTGCGCCGTTCGGCGCTGCCTGGAAGGTCGCAGGTATCTATTTCGATTACGGAAACCCTTACAGTCAGGTGATGATTTCAAATCGCTCAGAGTTAATTCCTTGGATGCAAGCGCAAGGTCGCGTCGGTGTTGCTGCATTGCTTGAAGAGGGCATGAATGATGAGCAATTGGTGTCGCGCCTTCGCGATGAGTTCGGTCTTCAAGAAACCCAAGTGAGCAACCAGCGCGATATTCTCGACCGTGCAATGCGTATTTTCGACCGCACCTTCTTGGTCACTGACACCTTATGTACGCTTACACTGATTATCGCCATCTGTGGTTTGTTCTTCTCAACGTTAGCAACCGAGCTCTCTCGCCAACGCCAATATGCATTGCTGCGCTATATGGGGATCTCAGGTCGAGAACTGGCATTCCTTGGCGGCGGGCAGCTGATGATGATTGGTTTGTTCTCCGCGTTGTTTGCATTGCCGTTGGGGTTGATGATTGCTGAAGTGTTGATCAACATCGTGTTGAAATACTCTTTCGGCTGGACGATGTCGGTGTCCTATTTCCCAATGAGCTATCTCATTACGCTTGGTGGCTCATTGCTTACTCTCTTATTGGCAGGGTGCTGGCCTGTGTGGCGATTGATTAAACGTTCTGCCGTTTTGTCGCTGAGGGAGGCGCAATAATGTCTCGTTCTGATAAGCCAACGTCAACCATGGTGAAGATCATCGGTTGGAGCGCGATGACGCTACTGTGTTTTCTCGCGTTGTTTGGCTCTGTACTCTTTCACCACTCAGAGCCGGAACGCGGTGCCGTTGAGATGTTATTAGCCAGCAGTGATGAAGGTTTTGACCAGGTCACACCGGGTAAAGCACTGGTTTTTCCTGATGATTACGGCGTGCACAATAGTTTTCGTCAAGAGTGGTGGTACATCACGGCGAACCTTTCAGACAAGAATGGTCAGCAATACGGTGTGCAGTGGACGCTGTTCAGAAGTGCCATGTCGCCTGAGCAAAAAGAGGGTTGGAACGACAACCATATCTACATGGCTCACTTTGTTGTGACATCCGCCAACGAAACCTATTCGGCTGAGCGCTTTGCGCGTGCGGGAATTGGCCAAGCAGGCGTGACGCTATCACCTTTTGAAGCGTGGATTGATAACTGGAGTTGGTCGTCTAAAGGTGATTTACCGTTTCCCGCCATGCTGACTGCTCAGCATCAAGATGTGGGTATTGACCTGAATATGACGGCCAAGAAGGCTGAGATTTTGCAAGGTCAACAAGGCTACAGCCAAAAACACGCCACTGAAAACGTCGCTTCCTATTACTTTAGTGTTCCTCGTATCGAAATGTCGGGCACGCTCACCATTGGTGGTCAAACTGTCGATGTATCAGGCCTTGGCTGGATGGACAGAGAGTGGAGCACAAAAGCCCTAAGCGATGATCAGCGAGGCTGGGATTGGTTTTCACTGCAGCTCAATGACGGACGCTCGTTGATGTTAGCGCAAGTACGCAGTGAAGCTGGGCCATATCGATTTGGTGCGCTGGTGGAAGAAGATGGGAAATCACGCACGCTGGCTTCAGAAGAAATCACGATGATGCCGATGTCCTTTTCGAAAATGGAAGAGGGGCGCTACATTCCGACAGAATGGCAAGTGTCAGTGGCCAGCGAAGACATCGCCTTGACCACAGAGCCACTGAATAATGATAACTGGTTGCCTTTCATGTTCCCGTATTGGGAAGGGCCCATTCAGTTTGAAGGTTCGCATTCAGGAGTGGGTTTTATGGAAGCAACGGGCTACTGAACAGACACTTTGAGTAGACACAAAAACGGAGGCAAAAGCCTCCGTTTTTTATGCCCCTTTTTCGCCTCAATATATCAAGGAATCAATATGTCGTGGCGAGAGCACTTGACGTTGCAGGTTGATTAAACGAAATCAAACATGCTTGAATCAAGATCAGACGCAGTGAACTTATCCAGCACAATCTTGGTGTTCGCGTTATCGAATGTCATGATCGTATCTTCACCAGATTGGCGAATGTTGATGTCACCAAGCTTGGTCGCCAACGTTTTCTGAATTTGGATGGTATCCAGGTTCTGTTGGAAATCGAGGATGATGTCGTTTTCGCTGCTGTTGTTGAAGAAGAAGGTATCTGAACCCGCACCACCGGTTAAAATGTCGCGTCCCATACCGCCGTCGATAAAGTCGTTACCGCCGCCGCCATCGATGCGATCTAACCCGTCATGGCCAAAGATCTTATCGTTACCCGCTTCGCCCCACACTTTATCGTTACCCAAACCTGCGCGGATAAAGTCGTTACCCGACCAGCCATACAACAAATCATCACCAATGTGTCCATCGATGTAATCATTGCCCAGGCCGCCGTAGATCTTGTCATTCCCTTCAAGGCCAATCAGACGATCGTCATCTTCCTCACCAAGAATAATGTCATCACCAGAGCCGCCGTTGACAAAGTCTTTGCCTAAGCCGCCACTCAGGTAGTCGTTACCTGCGCCGCCATAGACTTCGTCATCGTTGTCACGACCGTAGATCTCATCGTTGCCAAGACCGCCGTGCACTTCATCGTTGCCCAAACCAGCGTTGATGTAATCATTGCCTTCGTTACCGTGGATAAAGTCGTTACCTTGTCCTGCGAAGACGATGTCGTCGCCAGTCTCGCCATAAATGGTGTCGTGACCATTATAGCCGTAAAGGGTGTCATCACCGTCGTTACCGTTGATGACATCATTGCCTTCGCCACCATCGATGTAATCGTCACCAGCTTGACCAAATAACTCATCATCACCGTCGTTGCCGAAGATTCTGTCGTTGTCTTCTTGGCCAAAAGCTGTGTCGTTACCCGCGCCGCCATTTAGAATATCGGCACCTGTCCCACCACGCAGTGCATCATCACCATCACCGCCATTCAGGGTGTCGTTACCGGCTTCACCCCAAAGTACGTCGTTGCCTTTGTCGCCATTCAGTGTGTCGTTGCCATCATTACCAAACAACACATCTCTGTCAGCGCCGCCATGAAGGGTATCGTTACCCTCACCGCCAATCAGACGATCTTGACCAGCGCCACCGAAAAGGGTGTCATCGCCTTCATTACCAAACAAACGGTCAGCACCGTTTCCGCCATAAAGGAAGTCAACACCTAGGCCGCCTTCTACAAGGTCATCACCATCATCACCGTAGAGGAAATCGTTACCAAAGCCACCACGCACCCAGTCATCACCCGTGCCACCACGAACTTCATCATCATTGTCACCGCCGATCACGGTGTCATTACCTGCACCACCATCGACATAATCTGTGTCTCCGTCAGCGCGAATAAAGTCGTCGCCGTCATACCCATAAATTTCGTCCGCACCCGGCGTGCCGATCAGAGTGTCATTCCCATTTGTGCCTTGAATAATATTGGCCATTTTATCTTCCGTATTCTTATAGGTTTAGGATCGTATAAATACACAGACATTACTGTGATTGCGTGTTCGGCAAGATTTGCTAAAGCGAAGAAAGCGCTTGCCGCACTGCAGAGTAATGATGCCATTTGAACGGAAAAAATTTCTCTCACAGACGAAACACCCAGAAAGAGCAGGGATAATCGATGGTTTTTACATCAATAGGGTTAATCGTTTTTTCATCGGTTTATCATTCTTTTATGTGTAGGTGTTTATGGTAATACGAGTTTATTGGGCGATATTTCTCCCAAAATAACGCTAGTTGGCGATTTAAAAGCAAGAATTGAAATCTTGTTACATCTAAGGGACTGAGTGCATATTGCGCTTTGAAATATTCTGAAACATTCCGTGCAAAATTTGATGAAAGTAAAATTTGATACTTTTCTGAGAGTTATATAAGCAATGCCTAAAGTAAAGCGGAAGGTTTCCACATCTATGCGCCCATAAAGGCATGACAAGGCAAAGTGCCTCTAAACCGGAAATAAGGCCTAAAGAGAAAAATCTGTGATCTTACACGTCTAAAAGACTGAGGTTTTTATGAATGCGAATCCGAATCGTTGTTGTAAATACCTAGCCTGACTATGGTTAATGAGAGAGTTAACAACAATGCAACATTGTCGGCACAAGCGGGCATGTTCGCTTCGTTAGGCAGATAAACATAGGTGAATTCATGCTCCCAGTGATTTTAGGCACAGCGAAATTTGGCACCTACACAGATAAAGCGCATAGCTTTGACGTGTTAAACCAGTTCACCGCATTGGGAGGGAAACGCATTGATACCGCAAACAATTACGCCTGCTGGCATCCTGAAGGTAAAGGGGGAGAAAGCGAAGCCATTCTTGGAGAATGGATTGCAGAGCAGAATAGAGACTGTATTGAAGTCATGACCAAAATTGGCGCACAATCGGTCGATGGGTTTACTTACGATCAACTTGATGGCTTAGCGCCTGACAACATACTTCGCTCCATAGATGAAAGCCTAACGCGTTTGCAAACCGACCATGTGGATGTACTTTATGCGCATGTTGATGACGTAAATACGCCGCTACTTGACACATGGAAAACACTTTCAAGCTTGGTTGAGCAGGGGACAGTAAAGCGTTTAGGTATTTCTAACTACCAAGAACCGCGCGTGCTTGAGTTGGCCAATGTGATCGTTGAAAACGACCTTGCACCTATCTCCCACGCACAATTCCGTTACACCTTACTTTCTCCCAATATCACAGCGAATTTCTCGCCGCAGATCGTGATGACAGAGCATCTATTCGGCACATTGAAACATCTTGATGTAAGGCCTGAGATCATTGGGTATAGCCCTTTGCTAGATGGGTGTTATGAAGGTTCTGCTGATGAATTACCTGAAACGTATGACAATCTCTTAAACTGTATGCTCGTGGAGCAACTGCAAGAACAAGCCAGCGCAATGGGAATGACCACATCCGCTTGGGTGCTTAAAGTTATCCACGACTACGGGATAACACCCGTTACTGCCGCCTCACATCCTGATAGACTCAAGACCAATCTCTTCGCCTTTCTTTAAAATGGCACTTCGAGCAAAGCCAAGTGTCTAAAAAGTGACCTTGTATTGGCTGATTGGGTATACATCATAGGTTTAGCTTGTGCTAACGTAGTAAGTGTAAAGTTTGAAACTGTTGTAACCCTTAACCAAAACATGGATACATTTGAATGATTAAGCCAATGGTTGCCATCGGGCTGGTTTCTTTGCTTGCCGCGTGTTCATCCTCTCCAGACCCTATGGATGAGCGTATAGAAGCCGCCATTAAACTTTGTCAAAGTGACAGCGCAAAGGCCTTTTCCAATACTGTTGATGGGCTGCGCGTCATGTGTCACAGCGGCAGTTCGTACATTATTCGTGGTGACATCTCGTTGGATCAGATTGTAGAACTTGACCGTGTTTACTGCTCAAGCATGGGGATCCGAGACTTCGTGTCCACGAAAGATGAAGAGATTAAGCTGTCTTGCAATGATGGCTCAAACTACGTTCTATGATGCCCTGTTCTATCGAATGACCAAGCAAACAGCATTTTAAAAACCAATTACTAAAAGCGAGCACAACAATGAAAAAACTACTTATATCGCTGTTCTCCGTTGTCGTCATGGCGGGCTGTTCATCCCTAGAAACGGCAGAATCCATGCCTAACCCCGATCAACGCGTTGTCGATAATCGTCTCAATATTTCAACGGATCTGAACGCAACCTACTGTGAAGGCAAAGGCTTTGAGAAATACTTAGAACGTGAGAAATATTATACATTTACGTGTAAAGACGGTGCGTTTTTCAACATCGCAAAGTGATGCAGAGAAGCTAAAAAGTTTTAATGTGATTTAAAAAAACGCTGACTTCGGTCGGCGTTTTTTTGTTTTGATGCTCTATGTTTGTAGCTAAACCCATGCAGAACAGTCACTTCCAACCCTGCATCCATTTCTCTTTGTTTTTAAGTTCAGTCCAATCGATAGGGTATTGGTTCTTCGAAAGGATAGCTTCCAAGTAGCAGGACACCACAACGCCTTCTTCATCAAACTCGATGTCAGAGACGAGGAAATGTTTCTCTCGGTTCTTAGGTGTTACTGCCGTCCATTTGCTGTTGCGAAGCTTGGTTGGGTTAATCCGGTTCACGCGTTCTCCTACATGACAGTCATTTCTAGTTAATAGAAGAAGTTACGGCGATTTCTGATTTTCAGTTCATCTAGGTGTCAACGCAATGGGTTATTCACGCCATTTGGGTTTACGCGGCACGACTTCAACACCACATTGATAGCGTTTTGCAATGGCATTCAACGTCAGTTCCAGCGCGTGCTCGCTGATGAGTTCAAATTGCTGCGGTAAGGAATGCACTTTCAGCGGAAGAAAGTCCAACATGCGGTTGTCACCGAAGGTTGCGAACTGCATCTTTTGTCCGATTTCAGGGTGCACCAACAATGCATCAAGCACGCCTTCAAACAGTGTGTATGACGTCGTGAGAATGGCATCTGGCAGCAATCCCATTTTGTACCAGTCAATGACGATGCGTTTTCCTTCTTCTTGCGAGAAGTGATCACCGTAAGCCACTTGAGTCAGCACATTGCCTTTTCGTGCGGCGGAGAGAAAGCCTTGCTCGCGTTCTTTTGACACGCCTAACTCAGGCACAGCCCCTACGAGCCCGACGGATGCAACGTCGTTGTCGATAAGCTTTTCAGTCAAAGAGAAAGCGCCGTCAAGATCTTCGCTGATCACACTGGCAAAGGTTTCGTCGTCTAATGCACGGTCAATGGCGATGACAGGTGTGCCTGATGCTTGGATGGATGGATAGAACTGTGTATCGGCGGGCAGGGCTGTGGCTACAATCAGGGCGTCTATTTTTCGGCTTACTAAGGTATTCACTACCTGCATTTCGGTTTCAGGATCGTCATCTGAGCAACTGATGATGACCTGGTAGCCTGCTTGACGCGCATTACGTTCGAGCAACTTGGCGATTTTGGCGTAGCTGGTGTTTTCGAGGTCTGGGATCACCAAACCGAAAGATCGGCTGGTGCCTGCGCGAAGGGCGCTCGCGGCGTGGTCTGGGCGGTAATTGTGTTGATTAACCACTTCCATGACTTTCTGTTGCGTGCGTTCACTGATGCGATATTTCGCTGACTTTCCATTAATCACATAGCTTGCAGTGGTTCTCGACACACCGGCTAAGCGCGCAATTTCATCTAACTTCATTCGATGACGATCCTTGTTCTGTGCGCGTGATCATAAAATGCGCTAAGGAAGATTAAGACTCTTTGCATTATAGGCTGAATGGATTCAGCATTAAAGCTGAAAGGTTTCAGCAAGCTTTGAAAATGTGCGAGAAACCTATTTTTTCGATTGAAAGCTGAAACGATTCAGCTAGCGCGTTCAGCTTAGCGTTAAAGCGAAATCTCAATCGAAAAGACGGTCGCTGAAACCAATCAGTAACCACGACAACGAATTCGAAAGGGCAGATAGTGCTGCCCAAGGTTGAGGAAAGAACATGTTGGAACTGACCACGCAAGACATCCTTTTAGGAAAGCATGCCAGCAGCAAAGAAGAGGCGATAAAGCATATCGCGACCGATCTCGTGTCCAAAGGCCTTGTTGCTGAAGGTTACGAACGTGGCATGTTGGCGCGTGAGCAACAAAACTCGACGTTTCTTGGTAACGGTATAGCCATTCCTCATGGCACGACAGATACCCGTGACTTAGTAAAGCAAACCGGTGTGCAGATTCACCATTTCGCCAATGGCGTTGATTGGGGAGATGGTAACACCGCATTTCTGGCCATTGGTATTGCGGCTACGTCTGATGAACACCTTGGCATCTTGAAACAACTGACGCATGTGCTGTCGAGCGAGGGTGTTGAAGACGCGCTGAAAAAAGCAGAGAGCGCTGAGCAAGTGTTGGCGGTGTTAAAAGGTGAAAACCAACAACCCCTGCTGTTTGATGAATCGTGCGTGACGCTGCATTTTCCTGTCTCGGAATTAACCTCAATGAGTGCAGTGTGTGCAGGAAAACTTAAGAACGCGAACGCGGTGAACAATGCATTTGTCGCAGACCTCGTTGCGAAAGCACCAACGCATATTGGTCAGGGCTTGTGGGTGACATCTTCAGCAATGGGCGTGAATCAAACCGCGCTGGCTTTGGTCACGGTCGAACGTGAGTTTTATCAAGATGGACACCCAGTGAAAGGCTTACTGACGGTGGCAGGTAAGGGCGCTGAATACGTTGAAGCACTCAATAATGTGACCCACTTGCTTGCGAACAACACGCTAGGAGAGGTGTTCAATGCCTCTGCAGCGGATGCCGTGAAACTGCTGCTCGAAGTGCGTCAGTCGGGTTTGAGTGCCACCTTCAAAATCAAAAATGCTCACGGATTACATGCGCGTCCAGGGGCGTTATTGGTGAGTGTGGCGAAGAAGTTTGATTCGCAAATTTGGGTGACGAACGTGACCGCGGAAGGTAAACAAGTGAATGCGAAAAGCTTGATGAAAGTGATCGCACTAGGCGTGAAACAAGGCCATGAATTGGAATTCGTTGCAGAAGGTGCGGATGCCGAACAGGCGTTAGATGCTATCGGCGCGGCGATTTCTAATGGTTTGGGTGAGGGGTAAGTCATGAGCACTTTAAATGTCGTCACAGTGACGCTAAATCCGGCGCTTGATATGACAGGCGCGATGGGTGAACTCAACGCCGGTAGCGTTAACTTGATTTCATCTTCAAACCTGAACCCTGGTGGCAAGGGCATTAACGTTGCAAAGGTGCTGGCTGACCTCGGTGCAAATGTCACCGTGACAGGGTTCTTGGGGGATGAAAACCAAGATCCGTTTGTACATCTGTTTGAACAGCAGGCGATCACCGACAAATTTGTCCGCGTCGCTGGTGCGTCTCGCATTAACGTGAAGTTGGTTGAAGAGAGTGGCCGTGTCACCGATTTGAATTTCCCCGGTGTAGAAGTCAGCGAGAAAGACGTCTCAGTGTTTGAAGCTACCTTGTTTTCGTTAGCGGATACACACGATGTGTTTGTGATTGCAGGCAGTTTACCGCGCGGCATAACGCCAGACACCTTGAAGGGCTGGATCCTTGCTCTGCGCGAGCAAGGTAAGAAGGTCTTCTTCGATAGCAGCAATGCTGCGTTAACCGAAGGGCTTAAAGCCGGCCCGTGGCTAATCAAACCTAACGATGAAGAGCTGTCGCAGTGGGCAGGCCAAGTGCTGACATCACAACTCGCGTTGATGCAAACCGGTGAAGCACTTGCAGAAACTGGCATTCAAAACGTGGTGATCTCGCGCGGGGCTGACGGCGTGCTTTGGTTTGCCAACGGTGAGTGGCTTCAAAGCCAGCCGCCAAAAATGCAGGTGGTGAGTACTGTCGGTGCGGGCGATACCCTCGTAGCAGGCATGTGCTGGGGCGAATTGAACCAATGGCCGCGTGAACAAACCCTTGGCTTTGCAACCGCGCTCTCTGCACTGGCAGTGACACAAGTGAATGTGGGCATCGAGAACATGAATGACGTTGACGCTCTGAAAGCTCAGGTCAGCGTGAAGCATATTACCAACGAAAAAGAACAGGGATAATGCAGATGAAAGCAGTCATCATTACAGCTTGCCCGAGCGGTATAGCGAATACCATCATTGCAGCAGGTTTGCTTGAGAAAGCCGCCTCAGCGTTAAAGTGGCCCGTTTCTATCGAGTGCCAAACGCGCGTTAAAGCCGTTGAAAAGGCGTCGTTGGAAACTATCGACAACGCAGAGTTCATCCTTGCAGTGGGTCCCGTTGCTGATATGGCGCGCTTTGCAGGTAAGAAGGTGTATCAAGCATCGGTAGACGCTGTTTATCAAGATGCTGCCGCACTGTTGGAAACTGCCGCATCAAATGCGACACCTTATGTGCACACGGAAGTCAGCACGGAATCTGTCACTTCTGCACAAAAGCGTATTGTTGGTATCACGGCATGTCCTACGGGTGTTGCTCACACCTTCATGGCAGCAGAAGCGCTGGATGAAGAAGCACGTGCGCAAGGCATGTGGGTGAAAATTGAAACCCGTGGCTCTGTGGGGGCGAAAAACCAGTTAACCGCAGAAGAGATTGCGGAAGCAGACTTAGTGTTCATCGGCGCTGATATTGAAATCGACATGGCACGTTTTGACGGCAAACGCGTTTACCGTACGAGCACGGGTGCTGCTTTGAAGAAAACCAAGCAAGAATTGGCCGCCGCTTTTGAACAGGCGGAAATATATAAGCACGGCGGCGCGAAATCTGAGCAAGGCAACAAGCAAGAGCGCACAGGTGCTTACAAACACCTCATGACGGGCGTTTCCCACATGCTGCCATTGGTTGTGGCGGGTGGGTTGTGTATTGCACTGTCGTTCGTCTTCGGCATCGAGGCATTTAAAGAAGAAGGCACATTAGCTGCCGCACTGATGGAAATCGGCGGTGCGAGTGCATTTGCGTTGATGGTCCCTGTGCTGGCGGGCTTTATTGCTTTCTCGATTGCTGATCGTCCGGGCCTTGCGCCAGGTCTTATTGGCGGTATGTTAGCAAGCTCAACAGGTGCAGGTTTCCTTGGCGGTATTGTGGCGGGCTTCCTGGCGGGCTACACCGCGAAGTTCATTACCGACAAGTTAGTGCTGCCAGACTCCATGTCTGCATTGAAACCGATTCTGATCATTCCTTTGCTGGCGAGTTTGGTGACGGGGTTAGTGATGATTTTCGTGGTGGGTGGCCCAGTGGCTGGCATCATGAACAGCCTTACCGCGTTCTTGAATAGCATGGGCTCAACCAATGCTGTATTGCTGGGTGTGATCCTCGGTGCAATGATGTGTTTTGACTTGGGTGGCCCTGTTAACAAAGCCGCATATACCTTTGGTGTTGGTCTATTGGCCTCTTCTACGTACACGCCGATGGCGGCAGTCATGGCGGCGGGTATGGTGCCTGCGATGGGCATGGGCTTAGCAACATTATTGGCACAACGTAAATTTAACCCTCAAGAGCGCGAAGCGGGTAAGGCGTCGTTTGTTCTTGGTCTGTGTTTTATCTCTGAAGGTGCGATTCCGTTTGCAGCGCGCGATCCAATGCGTGTTATCCCTGCATGTATGACGGGTGGTGCGTTAACGGGTGCACTGTCTATGCTGATTGGTGCGAAACTGATGGCGCCTCACGGCGGTATGTTTGTGCTCTTTATTCCGAATGCCATCACGCCCGTGTTCTTGTATGTAGGCGCGATTCTGGCCGGTACATTGGTGACGGGCTTCTTGTACGCGGCACTGAAACAATCGGAAACCACGACTGAAAACAAGGTTGCGCAGACGGCATAAACACTGAGCAGTGAGCGCGTAATCTCTTGCCGAATAGATAATAAAAAACCGACCTCGTGGTCGGTTTTTTGCTGTCGGTTAAAGGCTAAATACCTTGAGCCAAATGCAGGTTCCGTTCATTTTGGCCAAGCATGAAAGAGATATGAAGCTCAACCAATTGTTCGCTCTCTCGCAGCCAACTGTCCTCGCCTTGGTGTTGGCAAAACTCCATCATGGTAACGATGCATTGATCGAGCTTTTTGAGGCTCCACCGTTTCACGTCACTTTCCGCTTGCGTGTCGGATGCGAGTGCTTGTAGCTTTGCATAACAAAACTGCATGTAGCTGTAAGCATCATCGGCGCGGTCGGTATGTTGGTAGTGTCGCTGCAGGAGGTTGCAGGCATCGACAAAATACGCGATGGCATCGCTCTTTTCCTGCGTGATTGGTGAAGAGAAAAGGGTGGTTGGAGTAGCAGACAAAAGGTTCGCGAGGGAATCAAACTGTCGCGTTTCTTTGTTTTCATACCATTGCTGTATGCTCTCAAACCACATATCAAGACGTTCCATGTTTGTGTCTCCCAATCATGTGTTTGAAATGGCGTATTGCGCAGTCACTGTGCGGTTTGAAACAGTAGAATGGCGGTCGAAACCGCCTTCCTCATGCTGCCTTATATGCCGAGATCATCCATCAATGAGTTGGAATCAGAGGCTGCGGCTTTTTTCTTTTTCGAGGCGTCTTTGCCTTCGAGCTGCTTGAGAATTTCGGTTTCAAGGATCGCGTCAGGGTTAACTTCTTCGCCTTCTTCGAACTCTTCAAGTTGGATAAACTCCGTGCGTTCCATTGAAAGCTCAAGATAGAAGATGTTGTGATCTTCGGTATCAAAGCTCACACGGCGCGCTTGAGGGCGTTCAATGTTGCTGTCGACGGTGACATTGATGTTCTTATTGATTGCCATCATCTTAGGCTGGTTTTGCGTGATATTTGTGTGCAGAGAGCGTTTGATCTTGCCAGTAAAGTCACCGACGATTTGGTTCATGAGCTCGCCGAGCACATCCGCAACTTCATCAGAGGTATGCAGGGTGGCAAGTTCTTCTTTTGGGATGCCCATATGGGACATGTACTTGGTGTACAGCTCGAGTGCGGCTTTTGCATCAAAGTTGATGACGACGAGCCCTGAGAATCCTCCATCAAAGAGGACAAAACAGCCAAAGTCTGGCTTCAGGCTCGTCTTAGTGATCTTTTGCACCATTGCAGAATGGTGAACTTGAGAGTCGGTTGCTTTTGTTAATACTGCAGTAACGGACTGACAAAGCTTCAGCAGAATATCTTCCGTCGTGACGATTTTTGTTTTTCTCATAGTTAACCCACTTGATTTGTATGCGGAACATCCATACAAGTGTGGCACTAAATTGGTAAATCTGCTGAATTCTGGCCGTTATGAGGCCTTAATTTTGTCCTGTTGCAACGCTTCTGCCAAAAACTGACGCTTAATGTTAACTGCGTCTGCGCAAGCCAGCAGTTGTATCCCGACTTTCTTCACCAGCTCATCCACGTCGCCACTCTGTTCAGACGCTGCAATTTCCAATGCTTTGCAGGTGTCAGACAAGTCTCGCGCCCCGATGCTTCTGGACGAGGTTTTCAGCTTGTGTGCGGTGTCTTTGAGGGTGTTGTAATCATAAGGTGGCAACGCATTGGCCATTTCCTGAAGCTCTGGAATGCAGTGTTTCTGGAACTCACCGAGCACTTCGTCATACGTGGCTTTGTCTCCCCAGAAGAGTTTATTCAGCACACTGGGTTCAAGCTCCATTGGCGCCATGTCGCTGGTCTGTCTGTCACAGGTCGAGGCTGTGTTCGTTGGTGCCGTGTTTGCGTTAGGCGCAATCGGAGGCATGTTTTGTGAAGAATGCGTGTTCGGTTCATCGTGTTGAGCGAGAGATGTGTTCGATGGTGTTTGAGACTGGCCACCATCGACAATAGAGTCTGAATTGGCCATAGAGAGATGCTCATCAGTAGGGCGACTTTGCAGACGCCATTTGTTCAAGACTTTCTGAATCACGTCCATTTCTACCGGTTTTGCGATGAAATCATTCATGCCGGTTTCGATGCAACGCTCCGCTTCACCCACAAGGGCATTGGCGGTAAGCGCGATAATAGGGACGAATTCATTGCGTTCTTTTTGAATGACTCGAATCGATCGAGTCAGTTCGTAACCGTCCATGTTAGGCATGTGACAGTCAGTAATAACGAGGGTGAAAGGTTGTTGTCGATAGGCGCGAAGCGCGTCTTGACCGTCAGCAGTCATGACCACTTTGTAGCCGAGGTAGGTTAACTGCTTCTCTATCACGGTTTGGTTGGTGATGTTGTCTTCGGCGACCAACACGGTGCCACGGTGCTCAGAAACACGCTCTATAAAGGCTTCACGGCCTGAGGTGTCAACAACAGGGTAGTCGGGGCTTTCAAGGCCAATACAGATGCGTAATCCGCTGAGAAGTGTTGAAAGCTTCATAGGCGATGCATAAATTGCGAACACGTCTTTGCCTTCGTACCGATGAACGGGTAACGACATATCGAGTTCGAGGTATCGGATGTTGTTCGCTGCCGCAATGAAAGGCGCGGTCAGCTGCTTCGCCTGCGAGTAATCACGACAGATGATCACAAACTTGGTATCACCGCTGGTGGTGGTCAGTTTGTGCTGGTGGAGCATATCGAGTGAGACCGTTTGGTTGCGAATGTTCATGTTATCTAAATAGCTATCGATACTGGTCTTTAAAGGACCATTTTCAAGCGTATTGAGACACACAACATCGGTCAGTGTTTTAGCTGCTTCTGTAAGCAGTAACATGTTGCTGTCATCAGGGAGGTTGACTGTATTGCTGCGCGGCAGGGCAATATCCACGTAGAACGTAGAACCAATGCCTTCTTCACTGCGTGCATCAATACTGCCGCCGAGCAGCGAAATGATGTTTTTACTGATCGCGAGACCAAGGCCTGAGCCGCCATAGCGACGCGTGGTGGAATACTCGGCCTGTGTGAATGGTCTGAAAATGCTTTCCAGTTTATCGGCGCTGATACCGATGCCATTGTCTTTGATTTCGATGGAAATCGGCACGGCGCTTTTCCCTTTTTCATTGATGGTGTCTGCGCTGCTTTTTATCCAAACCTGCACTTCACCCACGTGAGGCTGACCACCTGAGAACTTTATGCCGTTACCGATCAAGTTAAACAGTATCTGTTTGATTCGTGTTGGGTCACCCAGTAGAGAGCTGGGAACCTGGGGGTCAACAAACAACATCAGTGATACGTTCTTTTCGTTGGCTTCTGTCGTGAGGTTGTCCATTACCTGTTCAGTAATATGACGAATAGAAAGGGGTACTTCATCAATCCGCATCTTTCCTGCTTCAATCCGTGAAAAATCGAGAATGTCATTAATTATAGACAGCAATGACAAGGCCGATTCACGAACTGTGTTAGCGACGCCTTTTTGCGTTGAATCGAGGTTCGAACGGCGGAGGATATCTATCATCCCGATCACGCCATTCATTGGGGTACGAATCTCATGGCTCATAGCCGCCAAGAACTGTGCTTTGGCTTTT
Source organism: Enterovibrio baiacu (assembly GCF_004120195.1). GTDB lineage: Bacteria > Pseudomonadota > Gammaproteobacteria > Enterobacterales > Vibrionaceae > Enterovibrio > Enterovibrio baiacui. The sequence continues at coordinate 177,873 of NZ_SCHN01000007.1, forward strand.
GACGCTGATTCAGCTCGCTCTTTTTGGTAGAGCAATTGTTCTCTTGCTTGGTTGCGAGAAATGATGTGATCGCGGAATGAGCTGAGTGCGTGAGAAATCTGCCCAACTTCATCGGGGCGCTCTTTATAGAGGATAGGAATCTCGGTATTTCCATCGGACAGTTTCAGCATGGTGTCAGCCAACCGCGCGATAGGCTGTGTGACGCGTTTATAGATGTAGACCGTCAGCACGATGCTCACCAGTGTCATGATGCCAAACAAGGCAAAGAAAGACAGCTGATTGGTTTTAAGCACTTTATGTAGGCTTGCCATCGAGTTGGCGGCGCGGAAACTTGTTTCACGAGAGAATTCGGTGAGGGCAGTTTCGAGCACTTTGTATTCTTCGGTGCTGATGACTTTCAAAGACGCGATAGCTTGTTGTTTGCTGTAAGGATTGTAGCTGTCAAAGACACTTTCGATGCGGCTGTAAAAAGCTTGATAGATGATTGAGATATCTTGGAGTTTCTCTTTTTCACCTATGCTGCCCGCATTGGCTTGCAATAACGCGAGGTATTCTTGGAAGCTTTGCTTGTTGCGTTCGAAACGCTCTCGTTTGAAGGCTTCGCCGCTGAGGTAAAAGAAGAGCGAAGAGCGCATGTCATCGGTTTGCTCTCGAAGAAGCCACAGATAATGCTGGCGGTCTTCTTCACTCAACCCGCCATTCACATCGTCCTGAGAGGCGAGGGCGCTGATCTTTCGGTCAAGTTCGGTAACGATAGATGTTGAGATATACCTTTTTTCATCGAGTGCCCATGTTTCTCTCTTGGGGTTATATTGTTCGATCACTTCTGAACGAATATGCAGATACAGGGACTGATACACCTCTTCGATGCGCTGCAAATTCCCGTTATCGGGACCGTGAATCTTTTGCAACTCTTCAAGAGAGACTTCAAATTGATTCTTGTTTCGGTAGTACGTGTCCAAAGACGCGCTCGAGCCCAGTGCGTAACTGAGCATGCTTCTGTTCATTTCACCGGCGTAGCGCAACATGGAGACAGAAAGGAGGGCGCTCGGGATTTCTAATCGGCTGGTGTTTGTGGTGTCCGTACTGGCGTTGTCATGCATGACGTAGGTGGATACGGAGAGGAGCATTGCGGTGAGTGTCATTGCGGCCATGATCAGGCCTACTTTACCGACAATACTTTTTGAAAACGGGAATTGATTGGCCCGTTGGATGTTCTGCTCAGTCATCTCTTTTCCTTGCTGGCGAACCTTGCCCTTAGAAGTCTTTTCAGTGTGATTTTTCACTGAAATGGGTGAGAGGGTGGTTGCTCTTCGTTGTGTCTACTGACGCGTCGAGTTGCTGCTGGATGGCGATTAGGTCATTCAAAAAGATCAACTCGGTTTGGCATCATATACTTTAGTTGTTGCTATGCTGCTTAGTGCACATATGTTCCATAAAAGTGACATGCGACGAAGAAAAGATACCAATGCTTGTGCAAAGACAATAAAATTGCACGCACATTTGTTGTTCTGGAGGAAATAATGGTCGTTGAATCAGATGGATACGCTGCGTTGGTTGAGTATTTTGTTGAAAGTTTGAGCGTATTTTCTTCCAATGATGACAAGGTTGGATCTGAGACGATTGATGAACTTGTTCATGAGCTCGTTGCGTCGCAAATCATGATGATTTGTGAGCAAAACAAAGATATGCCACAGAAGCTTCGCTTCGAGGTGATGTCGGAGGCAGACAGAGTAGTCGATGACTTGGAAGAAATTCTGAGTTCTGTTTGGCACCAAAAGCCGACGTTTGCCCAGATCAACTTCCTTGATGAGTACGTTGGATTAGTGAAAAACCTGTTCGATTCCGTTGTTTCTGAATGTGCCTAGCGCCTTGTTCGATTTCTGTTAAACCTTTGCGCGACGAGCACACAATGCGCCAATAGGGCGCGAAGGGTAGCTCGGAAACCTTGTCTCTGGGTAGTTAGAGGTTGCACCTCTCAAATCCCCCATTAAAATGCGCCTTTACTCTTTTTAGGCGTATTCAATGAAACTCCACGCAATACACCGACTTTACGATGAACGTTTGGCACAATCGACCAAGCCTTTTCGCGCCCGTGGTGCAAGCGTTGAGCGTTGTCGTCACTGTATGGTGAATGCCCATCTTTGTATCTGCGCGCACAATGTCAGACGCGCATCCCATGCGGGATTTCTGCTGGTGATGTATGACGATGAAGTACTCAAGCCAAGCAATACTGGCCGTTTAATTGCTGATGCTGTTGAAGATACCTACGCCTACATTTGGTCGCGTACGTCACCCAATGAAGACATGCTGACCCTCATCAAAGACCCAAAGTGGCAGCCTTTTGTGATTTTTCCAGAACAATACGCGACACCAGAACGTGTGGTTAGCACGCCTGTGGTTTCGGAAGGCAAACGCCCGCTATTTATTTTAATAGATGGAACTTGGTCGGAAGCTAAGAAGATATTTAGAAAGAGTCCTTGGATGGATGCCTTGCCTGTGTTGAGTATTAAGGCAGACGATGCTTCTCGCTACAAAATGCGCGAAGCATGTGGCGAAGGGCAATTAGCGACGGCGGAAGTGGCTGCAAAAGTGCTTGCGCTGGCAGGTGATGCGAAAACTGCGGATTGTTTGGATGCATGGTTTGATGTGTTTAAAGAGCACTACTTAACGGGCAAAAAACAGCGTCAGCTACCCGTTCCAGGCGCACTGGATCGTTATAAAGACGTTGTTGCGCGCTGTGAAGTGGCATAATACGGTTATTCAGTTTTTCTGTGCGCAAGGGAATTGCGAGCAGCTTCTCAGTAGTGAGTTTTGGAAAGCCCGTATCTCGGGGTTATTTTGTTTTTAATCACATTCATAACCCTGTGAAATAGGGATAATTTCCTACATTACTGCAAAATATAAAATTTGGAACAATGGAGTAAAGGATGTATTACGGCTTTGACGTGGGTGGGACCAAAATTGAGTTTGGCGCTTTTGATAGTGATCTTAAGCGACAGGCAACAGAACGTGTGCCGACGCCGGGTGATGACTATGGACGTTTAATTGAGACGCTCGCTGAGCTGGTGGCTAAGTACGACGCGCAGTTTAATTGTGAAGGGTCGGTTGGCATCGGTATCCCTGGTATCGAAAAAGCAGAGGATGGCACTGTTCTTACTGTTAATGTCCCTGCAGCAAAAGGACGCACGTTACGTGCTGACCTTGAAGCAAAAATTGGCCGTAAGGTAGCGCTGAACAATGATGCAAACTGTTTTGCACTTTCTGAAGCGTGGGACGAATCTCTTCAAGGCGAAAAAGTGGTGCTGGGTCTTATCTTAGGCACTGGCTTTGGCGGTGGCATCGTCATCGACGGACAAGTCGTCTCAGGCAAAAACAATGTTGCTGGCGAGCTTGGCCACATGCGTATGCCAATTGATGCATGGCTTCACCTTGGTGAAAACGCACCCATTTTTGATTGTGGCTGTGAAAGCAAAGGCTGTATTGATAATTACTTGTCGGGCCGTGGTTTTGAAATGCTGTACGCGCATTATTACCAGACTGAAAAGAAAGCCATCGACATCATCACTGAGTATTATGATGGCGAAGAAAAAGCCGTTGCATTCGTAGACCGCTACATGGAAATGCTCGCCATGGTGTTTGCTGGTTTGTTTACAGGAATTGACCCAGATGTTGTCGCGTTGGGTGGTGGTTTATCTAATTTCGAATTGATCTATGAAGAAATGCCAAAACGCTTGCCAAAATACCTACTTTCGATCTCTAATCCTCCAAAGATCATCAAAGCGAAACATGGTGACTCTGGTGGCGTTCGTGGGGCTGCGTTCTTAAACATTAAGCGCTAATCCACACCAAAACGTCACCATTGTACGAAAAGCACTGAACGGATGTTCGGTGCTTTTTCGTTCGTAAGAAAGCCCATGACCAACCTCTCGCACAGATAGGCCTCTGCCTGGTGTGTGGAGACGGTTCGGTACACATAATAAATAGAGCTTCTTACCGTTCACTTTTCGTTTATTTTTTGTTGCCACTTTAAGAGTAAAAAGCCTGTTTTGAATCGGAAATTCTCGCGAACCATGTTCGCTATGCTCATCCTGTTTATATTTTCTTTATCTGCTGTTGTTTGGTTCTATGCTGGTGGTGCTGCATCTCATTACGTCATTTCAGGTGACGACGTGCAGTATCGGTATATTGATGACAAAGGCGTAGGCGGAAACACCATTGGTGCTGTTACGCACAATGCCGATAAATCCGTCACCTTGGGGTGTAATCTCGGTGAACAACACCGTTGGCCATATTGCGAAGTTGCGATCAGCCTAAGCGATGACATTCGTGATGGTATCGATCTCACACATTATCACTCTATGGTCATTGAAGGGTCTTACCTCGCGCCTAAGCCGGATCAGCGTCTTCGTGTTTACCTGAGAAATTACAACGACGCGTACTCGTCGGTTGACGATCCTGTGTCTCTAAAATTCAATGGTTTGGAATACAACCCAACAGTGGAAAACACAGAAGCTGTTCTGCCGCTAAAAGCATTCCAAGTTTTGTCATGGTGGATCTCGGATCTGGCCGTGCCTTTGGAACATGCGGGCTCAGAATTGACCAATGTGTCTGTGATTGAAATTGCCACAGGAAGCGCACCAGTGATCGGCGAGCATAGATTAACCATTCAGAGCATTCGCTTTGAGGGTGTGATGATTTCCGAAGCGCAGCTATTTAAGAACCTCACGACCATGTGGCTCGTTGCTGCACTCATCGTTCTTTGCGTGAAATACTGGCAAAGCCTCAAGGTGTACAAAGAAGAGCGTGTTCGCAGTGACCGTCTTCTTACCATCAACGAGCAGTTGAAACAGCAAAGTGAAACTTTGTCCATCATGGCGACAACTGATCCGCTGACAGGATTGAGAAACCGCATGAACGTACACCGCGACTTGGAGAAAACCATGTCTCGGAAAGACCGTCGAGAATGCACGGCCCTCGTCATCGATATCGATCACTTTAAACGCATCAATGATACCTTCGGTCACGAAATGGGGGATCGTATTCTGATTGAAGTGGCCACCTTATTGAAAAACCGCTCTATGTCGACGGACATTGCCGTTCGCTGGGGGGGCGAAGAGTTCGTGTTCTTCTGTCCTGATCGCAACGTGGCGCAAGCGTCATTCTTGGCAGAAAAAATCCGTGCCCGTTTTGAAGAAAATACGTGGCCTCATGGTGAGCGGATGACTTGCAGCATTGGTGTCGCATCGCTCAGGAACGACAGTGTGGCGGGTATGTTGGCAGATGCTGATGACGCCCTGTATCAGGCCAAGCAGTCCGGTAGAAATCGTGTGGAAGTCTTTTCCGATGTGCTGGTTACCGCGTAGGGTTCAAGTCGTCATCAGATGACTGAAGAACATAATAAAAAAAGCAGCCTAGGCTGCTTTTTTGTCTCTCAACGTTGCGCAATTACTCTGCGCGACGCTTTGCGTTTTCTTGGCAACAAGTAATCGCTTCGTTCAACAATTCGAGTGCGGTTGCATCGGATGCAGGCAAAGCGGCATCACTGGTGTTGATTGGCGTTACGCGGTCACCCCAGCGTAAAACACCGGCACCCCACGTCAAGCCAGCACCAAAGGCAGCCATAAGCAGAGTGCTGTTCGGTGTTACTCGGCCTTCTTCAACCGCTTCACACAGGGCGATAGGAATCGTCGCGGCTGAGGTGTTGCCGTATTTGTGAATGTTGATGAATGCTTTTTCTAGTGGGATCTTGGCGTGGTCACACAGCGCTTCAATGATGCGTTTGTTCGCTTGGTGAGGAATCACAAGGTCGATGCCTTCCGGTGTTTTTCCTGCACGAGAAAGCACAGCACCGGCTGCAGAACCCATGCCTTTTACGGCACGTTTGAAGATCTCTCGACCCACAAAATTGAATTCAAAGTAGCCATTGTCTTGCGCAAAACGTGGCATACCCGTGCCGAACTCTGGAATGGCCAGCACATCGCGACCCTCAGCGTCACAACCGAGTTGCGCTTCAAGTAGACCCACTTCTTTGTCTGTTTTGCTTAGGATAACGGCACCTGCACCATCACCAAACAAGACGGCAGTATCACGTTTGCTCCAATCGAGATACCACGTCAGGCGTTCTGCACCAATGACCAAGGCGTGCTTATATGCGCCAGCTTGGATCATGCGTGTCGCTGTTTCTAAAGCATACAAAAAGCCTGTACAGGCGGCGTTTAAATCAAATGCAGCCGCTTTCTTCGCGCCAAGCTCAAGTTGAACTTTAGAGGCGATGTTGGGAATTAATGTATCAGGCGAGCACGTGGCGACGATAATAAGATCAAGATCCGAACCTTCAATGCCTGCTGTTGCGAGGGCTTGTTTGCCTGCGACGGTTGCTAATTCAGACGTGTTGACGTGGCTGATACGACGAGCACTGATACCGGTGCGCGACGAAATCCATTCGTCAGAAGTTTCAATGAAAGTGCTTAGATCAGAATTCGTTAGTTCAGCCTGCGGGAGACATTTCCCCCAGCCTGTAATTTCAGCAAATGGCATGATTGTCTCTTGTTTTTATCATTCGAGCACTCAGTGTAACGCTGAAAAATCAATGAAACAATTCAACATGTTGATCTATGTGTGATTCACAACACCTTCCTGGTCAGGATGTGAAATAAGTAGATGAAAAAGAAAAAGTGGCCGATGGGGCCACTTTTGTTTAAATCTTTCGCGTCAGTTGAAACACATGCTTTTGCGACTAAGGTTTGGCGTTTACCAGAAAATCCATGCGAATATCGCAAGCACGATAATCGAAGCAACGTTCAGGTAGACACCTGCACGCATCATTTCAGATTGTTTGATGTGACCAGATGCGAACACAATGGCGTTTGGTGGTGTCGCGACGGGCAACATGAAGGCACAGGAAGCGGCGACCGCAATCAAGGCTGACAGTACGACAGGAGACACGCCAAGCGCTTCTGCGACGGTTGCGAATACAGGGACAAGCAAGGCGGCACTGGCAGTGTTACTGGCAAACTCAGTCAAGAACACCACAAAGGCAACCACAGTGAGCAAGGTGAAGAATACGCCTGCTGATGACAAGAAGCCGCTGAGTGATTCTGCCAAGAAAACACTGGTGCCTGTGGCTTTCAATACGTTGCTTAAACACAAGCCACCACCGAACAGAAGCAATACACCCCAATCTGTCGATTTTTCAACGTCTTTCCATTTCACCACACGGGTTGCACCCAACAATATGATGGCGGAGATTGCCACGAGCGTGTCGAACTTACTCAAGCCCCCTAACATTTGGTTAATCGGCTTACTGAAAATCCAGCAAAACACGGTAAGGCCGAAAATCAACAACGTTAGACGACGGCTGTTGTTCCATTCGATAGGTGTGTGGTCGAGTTCGAAGGTGTGCTTTAGGTTTGGCTTGGTGAGGACATACAGCAAGCCGACGGTAACGGGGAGTAGTACCATGGTGATCGGTAAACCAAGTTTCATCCAATCAACAAAGTTCAAACCAACTTCTGCTGCTGCAATGGCGTTTGGCGGGCTGCCCACAATGGTAGAAATGCCGCCGATACTGGCGCAGTAAGCGATTCCCAGTAATACGAAAACATAGGTGCCGCGTTCTTGTTTGGCGTTGACTTTGCTAAGCACGCCCAACACCAATGGCAGCATCATGGCCGTTGTTGCTGTGTTTGATATCCACATAGAAAGGCCGGCTGTCACACCAAACAACATAATCACCGCCACGCTCATTTTGCCTTTCGCAACGATCAACACTTTGTCTGCAATGGCTTGGTCGAGTTTTTGAACGTGCAGCGCCGCGGCAAGTGCAAAGCCACCAAGGAAAAGGAAAATAATCGGGTTGGCGAAATTAGCCATCGCCGCGGGTGTTTGGAAAACACCTAAGCCTACTGCAAGCACTGGCACCATGAGTGCGGTAATGCTGACATGCAAAGCTTCTGTTAGCCATAACACTGCGATGAAGATAAGCAGGCTCAAGCCAATAACAACGTCTTTTTCGTAGGGCAATACATTTAATAGGACTGCGAAAAGTGCAATGTCCGCTAATAAAATCAGGCTATTTCTGTTAAACAGCCAATCTTTGAAAGCAATAGTTAATGCTGTCATATCGACTTCCTTTATGGGTATGTAGGGTTATTTTTGTAATTGTTAGAGCTAATCACTCTGAGAACGGAAGTATTATGCGCAGAACAGGGTGAGCAAATCGGGCGTGAACACACAATATTAATAAGGTGTTGCTTTGGTGTTTAAATTTGAGATGGGGAAAGTTAGAAATGGGTGTAAATCCACCCGTCATTCAGAAAGGTGGCGGGTGTTTATTGTGTATCCGGCGTACTGGCTGTGTTTGATTTTTCGGTTTCGGTTTCAGGTACAGATGTTGGCTCTGTTTCAGAAGGCGCAAGGTTGTGTGTATTGAGCCCATCAACAGATATCGTTTCTTTCGGGCCAAGAAACTTAGGCTGAACATCCAGCACGTAGATATCAAGCAAGGCTTTCACGCGTGCTAAGGTTTCTCGGCTTCGAATTTTCAGACCGGCTAAGCCTTTCGGGCTCGGAACAGCAAGGCAAATAGCATCAATATTGTAATGGTCAGCGATGAATAGAGCGCGTTCGCAGTGGAAGGCTTGCGTGACGATGGTGAATTCATCTGCATCAAAGACCTCTCTCGCGCGTATCACCGAATCGAGCGTTCTAAACCCTGCATAATCCAACACAATGTGTTCGTCTGGAATACCGGCTTTAAGCATGTCGCGTTTCATCGTCCATGGCTCGTTATAAGAACGGTGGGCGTTATCGCCACTGAGCAAAAGCACATCCACTTTATTCTCTTGATAAAGCGCTTGGGCGGCGTCAATGCGGTAGGTGTAGTACGGGTTTCTGGTCTTGCCTATGTATTTGCTTGTGCCAAGTACGAGGGCAACATGACGCGCTGGCGTCTGATCGATGGAGGTGTAAATCCTTCCTTTCGCTTGGTATGACACCCAGAGATCCATCGACGCAATACTGAGTACAGACGCGACAATCAGGATAATCGTGGTGATGGCGAATTTACGAAAAGACATGAGCAAATAGACGAGGCTTTATTTCTGTGATGAACCAGCAGGTTATAACAAAGGAACGTAAATGACAAAGAGAACAGCCGCAAGCTAGGGCGCTTGCGGCTAATTTTTTTATTAGAACGATGTACGCTTATATTGGCGGTATTTAGGTTGCCAGAAAATCGCGTCGATTTTCTCTTTCAGTGCGTCTTCTGCGAGCTCTAACGCGACACCTTGTTCAATCGCTTTCTTCGCAACTGCTAGCGCAATGTGCTTAGACACATCGTGAATTTCTTCCAGTGGCGGAAGCAGGGCGCCTGTGCCGTTTTTCGCCAGTGGCGAACACTCAGACAGCGCACGGCTTGATTCCATCAACATTTCGTCAGTCACACGTTTCGCATCAACAGCCAGCACACCCAAACCGATACCCGGGAAGATGTAGCTATTATTACATTGTGCGATTGGGTAGGTTTGACCGTTATCAAGCACAACAGGATCAAACGGGCTGCCCGTTGCAACCAATGCTTCACCATTCGTCCAACGTAGGATATCAAACGGCGTTGCCTCAACGCGGCTGGTTGGGTTAGACAGTGGGAATACGATAGGGCGCGCACAGTGCTCATGCATCGCTTTAATCACGTCTTCACTAAACAGACCTGGCGCACCAGAAACGCCGATAAGCACGGTAGGCTTCGCGTTCTTCACAACGTCTAGCAGAGAAAGGTTTTGATCTTCCGCTTCCCAATCTTTTAACGCATCACGCTTTTGCGTCAGCTTCTGTTGGAAATCGAGCAGGTTTGGCATGCTATCAACCAACAAGCCCCAACGGTCAACCATGAACACACGCTCACGCGCTTCTTCATCGCTGATGCCTTCTGACACCATTTGCGCGATGATCGCTTCTGCAATACCACAACCAGCTGAGCCAGCGCCCAAGAAGGTAATGCGCTGCTCAGATAGCGTTGTGCCTGCTGCTTTACAGGCTGAAATCAATGAACCCACCGTCACGGCTGCAGTGCCTTGGATGTCGTCATTGAAACAACAAACGCGATCTTTATAACGCTCCAGCAATGGCATGGCGTTCTTCTGTGCAAAATCCTCGAATTGGATTAGCGCATCAGGCCAGCGGCGTTGAACGGCTTGAATGAACTCTTCAATGAAATCGTCATAATCTTGGCCCGTTACGCGGGAATGACGCCAGCCCATATACATTGGATCAGAAAGACGTTGCGGGTTATTCGTGCCCGCATCCAATACGATTGGCAGGGTGTAAGCCGGGCTGATACCACCACACGCGGTGTAAAGCGCCAGTTTACCGATTGGAATGCCCATGCCGCCGATGCCTTGGTCACCAAGACCAAGAATACGTTCGCCATCGGTCACAACGATAACTTTCACGTTATGGCGTGATGCGTTGTTCAGCATTTCGTCGATGCGGAAACGGTTTGGGTAAGAGATAAACAGACCACGGCCACGACGGTAAATGTTCGAGAAGTTTTCACACGCCGCGCCAACGGTTGGCGTGTAAATGATTGGCATCATTTCAGTGACATGGTTGTTCACCAAACGGTAGAACAGCGTCTCGTTGGTGTCTTGGATGTTGCGCAGGTAAATGTGCTTATCCATGTCATTTTCAAAGCGCTTGTATTGCTTGTAGGCACGCTCTGCTTGCTCATCAATGGATTCAATCGCTTCTGGTAGCAGGCCTTCAAGGTTGAAAAACATACGTTCTTCAACGGAAAACGCACTGCCTTTGTTCAGTAGCGGCGTTTCGAGTAGTGCTGGACCAGCGTAGGGGATATACAGAGGGCGTTTTTGATTATGCATTATTAAGTACGACTCAAATCTTTCAGAATTTTATGAATACGTTAACCCTTGGTTATTGGGTCTATCACTTTTGCCTGTCAGCTAAGGAAACAAGCAAACAGAGGGCTAACGATGTGCTGAAAGTGTAGTGGTGAAGTCCGCTACTGTTCAACCTTCTTTTGGCAAAAGAAGCGGCGGTGTAGCGTATTTAACGCGTTATACATACAAAATGGCCTCAAACATTAGCGTTTGAATCACAATGAGAAAGTTAGAACAACACAATTCAGGGGTTAGCGACGCTTATTCGAACATTGGAATGTTTCTTCGTCGGCGCTTTGCGATACACTGCGAACCATTCGAAGTGTTACAAGATCTCCCCATGCAACCAGACTTTTCATTTCCACTCCCTATTGATGTTCTTCGTGATGAGATAGCGCGTGTGCTTCCTCGGCGTAATGTGATCATTCAAGCCGATACGGGAACGGGAAAATCGACACGGGTGCCACTTTGGGCGCGAACGCTTGGCCGTGTGTTAGTGATTGAACCTCGACGTGTTGCGTGTACTTCACTTGCGGGGTTTGTGGCAGAAAGCCTTTCGACTTCGGTTGGTAGACAGGTTGGTTATGCCATTAAGTTTGACCATCGGTTTACTGAAAACACCGAAATTGTGTTTGCGACGCCGGGTGTCGTGCTTCGCTGGTTTAGCGAAAACAAACTGGCGGATTTTGATGTGGTGATGATCGATGAATTTCATGAGCGTCGCGCTGAAATGGATTTGCTCGCAGCGTTATTACTCAAATATGAGCAACATCGACTGATCGTAACGTCAGCAACCTTAGATGCGGGAAAACTTGCGACCTATTTTGATGCAGAATGTTTAAAAGCCGTCGGTAGGAGTTACGGTGTCACAGTGTCTCACCACGCTCGAGACCCACAGTTTATGCCGACTGCACGAGATTTGGATGTTCGTATTAAGGCCCTTGTTGTTGATGCATTGGCGCGAGGCGGTGATGTGTTGGTTTTCTTGCCGGGGAAGAAAGAAATTAATCAATGTCAGGCGACACTAAAGGGCATTGAGGCAGAGGTTATTCCTTTGCATGCGTCGGTATCTGATCACGATAGGCACAGAGCACTTCATCCATCTTTTAAGCAAGATCGGCGTTCTCACGCTAACGCTCAGTCTGACCATGTTCAACGTGTTGTGCTTGCCACCAATGTGGCAGAAACCTCACTTACCATTCCCGGCATTGTCACTGTCATCGACTCTGGACTCGAGCGGCGAACACATCAACGTAACGGTCGAACTGCATTGGCGCTTCATGCTATTTCCAGTGCTAGCGCAAAACAGCGAGCAGGGCGCGCGGGTCGTGTGACTGAGGGGTATTGCGACCGTATGTATGGAAAGCATGCACCATTAGAAGCGTTCACCCCGCCTTAGCTGGAGCGCGAAGAGCTCACCGAAACCATGCTTGCCGCCGCAGCGTGCGGTTATCCGCTTAACACCTTGCCATTACTCAGCATATTGCCGGAAAAGTCTTGGGCTACAGGCGTTCAACGCCTTCGTGCGATGGGGGCGATTGATGAGGCAGGGAAGATAACACCGCATGGAAATACCCTTTACCCACTGCCTATCGATGCTTTGTTCGCGCACCTTATTTCGGGCATGAAGGATAAAAGTAATCAGGAAGCGATGTGTGATCTCGCCGCAATGCTTCAAACGCCACAAAAGGTATGGAAGCGAAAAGGTGGAGACGACGCCCTCGATGCGTTTAGCCAATGGAATAAACATCAATGTGACGTTGTCACATCGTTGGCGGTCATTCGAGAAGAACAACCCGATATCATTGATGTAGATACGCTTGCTCTTGCAGAAGCGAAACAACTTTCAGCCTCGTTACGTGAAGCATTAGCGCTGCCACAGCGAGAAGTCGCGAGTCGATTTAGGCGCGATGCCTTTTTAACGAACGTGATGGAGGTATCGCCAGAGTTGGTTTTTGTTCGCCGAGCGCGAAGACAACAAGCATTCGGGAATGGCATAAGCGAAGCCGTACTTAGTCGCGATAGTGACTTTCCAGATAAAGCCCAAGCCGCCATCATCTTTGATCAGTTTCACTTAGCGGGAAAAGGGTCAAAGCAAACCACGTCATACGCTACCTGTATGGCTTCTATTTCACTCGGTTCGATTGCACAGGCGGGGTTAGGTGATGAGCAGGTTGGTGAGCGACAAGAGCAAGATGGGCAGTTCGTCGACCTTGTTCAAACCGTGTATGCCGGTCGTGTTGTTGCTGAAACCGTGAGGCTAGCAGAAGGAGACAGCCTGATCGCAGCGTTAGCCGAGCGTATTCTTTCGGGAGAGCTCATTGAAGGTGCGGGAGCGGCAATCACTCGACAGGTAACCTATTGGAACCTGTACCAATCTCTTGAGAGCAAAACATCGACGCAAAACGTCAGTGCCCAAGCGTGGCTTGAAGAAGTACTTACCGATTTGGGGGTGGAATCTGCGGAAGATGTACTTCTTCTCGACAGCAGTGATCTTCATTTCGACGGCATTCCCGGTTGGGAGTTTGATGACTTTGCCGAAAAATACCCACTCACACTCCAACTCGCTCAGTTAAATCTGACGGTTGAATACAACAAAGCGAAACGAACGGTGGTTCTTCATCATCACAGTGGCCTTAGAAAAGAGGGGCCAAAACGGTGGGAATTGCCGACATGGCAAGGCTGGCGTGTTCAATACAAAAAAGCCAGCCGTGTGGTTGATGTGAAATAGGTAGGATACAAACGCCTCAACAGGCGTTTGTATTCGTTCTAGGGCTACTCAAATGGCGAGAACATTTCGACTTCCGCTAAGCCTGTGTTTGCGGTGCTTTGTGACGTTGATGTTACTCGAATGGTAACGGCGTTCACTCGCTGTGAATTGAAGCCTATAGGGAAGGCGAAGCCGTTGTTTGAAAGTTGATTAAACGGCAGTGTTGTCGTGTTGTTTCCGTCATGAAGTACAATTTCACCGCCCGTGATATGATCGACGAGATTTGGTCGGTCATAGAGAGTGATTTGGTCGAGCGTGACTGACTGAGCCCATTCATATTTTATCCAAGCACCGCTCTTCTCTCGGTTACTTGCCCATTCTGCTTTTTGGGTAATTCTGTAATCCGTTGGGTAGCCTGAATAGACACCATCAACCGTATTATCGGCAGTTTGTCCCGTTGAATAGTTCTCTGATGACGCGGTAATGGTTGCATCTTTAGCGATGTTTTTTCTCGTCTGACACGCTGTATTGGTATTCAGTTCGCGTCGGTACATGCGTGTGAGCCATGCATTGTGGCCGCGATCCCACGTACTATTGTGATAGTTATCGGCAATACTTCCGGTTGTTACTCCCCATGTCCCTGCATTGACAATAAGTTCGCTGTCGGACACGTTTCGCGCCAAGGATGCCGTTCTGTAATTTTGATAAAACCGAAAATCAAAGCAATGCTCTTTCAAACTGAATGTTTGAATGTCTTGCATTAACCAAGATACTGCCTGGTGATCGGAGTGGTCTCCATGATTGCCATGCTCGGCGATGTTGGTTTCAGCTGCGTGTATCTGAATAGTAGAGAATCCAACGGCTTCTTCTGCAACAAGCTGCTCGATGGTCCAGACTAAATCTTTCCAGCCGTCGAAGGTATCCACACCATCCACCGTTAGAAGTTGGTCTACATCGCCATTTCTGAGCTTTTCGAGTGATGAATATCCTGTGAAGTTATAACCACTGCCATTACCCGAGCCGTCCGGTAGGCGGAAAAAATAGGATACGGTGTTGCTGTAAGCCGATCGTTCTAAGGTGTGGTCATTCACTGTAACAGTGGACACGCTTTCTTCTCTCCCGCGCGCGCCATTTTGAGTGTTCACCATGAATCGAATAGCACTCTTTGCTCCCTCTTCTCTCGCAATGTATTTAGGGTGCTGAAGGGGCCCATCTCCCAAGCCCGCATCACCTGCAGTGAAGTGAAGGAAAACGACTTTGTTACTGGGTTTTTTCACATCGTTGTAGGCACTGGGATTCATAAAAAGCTGCCAGTCGTCCGCATGTGCAGCGACATAGATACTTAGGGTTGATGAATGTGCAAATTGACTAAACAAACAAAGGGCAAGAGAAGCGCCCAACGCCGCTTTTTTCATAGGAATACTCTCAAGTGGTGGCAGTGAGCATTTATCCGAAGGATAACGCGTAAAGAACTTGTTTTAGCAGTAAGCCTTTGAGAGAGCGTGTATTAAAATTTGAAAAGAGATTGAAAGGAATGAAAAAGCGCCCGAAAGGGCGCTTTACAGTGTTTATATGCGGTGTTCTGACGTGTATCAGTCGCGGAAGTTATTGAACTGGAAAGGCTGGCCAAGATCAGATTCACGTGCCAACTGCATTACCGCTTGTAGGTCATCACGCTTTTTACCCGTAATGCGCAATTGCTCACCTTGGATTTGCGCTTGAACTTTGATCTTTGCGTCTTTGATCATCTTCACCAGCTTCTTCGCAATCAATGCCTCGATGCCGTTTTTGAAATGAACATCTTGCGACCAAGTTTTGCCGGTGTGAACGACGTCTTTAGGCTCCATCGCTCTTGCATCTACGCCACGCTTTGCCAAGTTACCACGAAGAATGTCGATCATCTGGGTGACTTGGAAATCTGAATCAGCAGACACTTTGACGACTTCTTTGTTTAGCTCGAAGCTAGCGTCAACACCACGAAAATCGAAACGAGTCGCGAGTTCTCGCATTGAGTTATCTACGGCGTTTCTTAGTTCGACGTTATCAATTTCAGAGACGATGTCAAAAGAAGGCATAGTATTATCCTGATGTTTACTTGAGAAAATTAGACGAATTCTACAACAAATTGCTTAGTTGTCGGTATTACGTTTTTCAATGGCGCTCGCCAACATATCCAGCATGTCGCAGGTATCATTCCAACCCAAGCATGGGTCAGTGATGGATTTACCATAGGTCAAACCGCAAATGTTGTCTTTCTCAACCGCTTGATTGCCTTCCTCGATAAAGCTTTCCGCCATGATGCCCGCAATGAAGGTGTCACCATTGGTGATTTGCTCACAAATGTTTTTCGCAACATCAAGCTGACGTCTGTGTTGTTTTTCACAGTTCGCATGGCTGAAATCAACAACCAATTTTGGCACTAGGTTGAAGCCTTTAAGGTTTTCAGCCGCGTTAGCGATGTCTTCACGCTTGTAGTTAGGCTGGTGGCCACCGCGCAAAATTACATGACCATATGGGTTGCCGCTTGTGCGGTAAATGGTCATGACGCCTTCTTTGTTTGGTGAACAGAATAGGTGTGACGTTTGGCTTGAACGAATCGCATCAATTGCGATTTTGATGTTGCCATCTGTACCGTTCTTAAAGCCAACAGGGCAAGAAAGGGCTGACGCCATTTCACGGTGAATTTGAGATTCGGTCGTACGCGCGCCAATGGCACCCCACGTCACCAAGTCAGCGATGTACTGGCCCGTGATCATATCGAGGAATTCGGTGGCGGTTGGCATGCCGAGTGCGTTGACATCGAGAAGGAACTTACGCGCCTTGAACAAGCCTTCGCGTAAATGACAGCTGCCATCCAAGTGTGGATCGTTAATCATGCCTTTCCAGCCAACAACGGTGCGTGGCTTTTCGAAATAGGTACGCATAACAATGTGCAGGTTGTCTTTGTGCTGCTCTGCTTTTTCTTTCAATCGGCGGGCGTAATCAAGTCCCGCTTCTGGATCGTGAATCGAACAAGGGCCAACAACCACGAGAAGGCGGCTGTCTCTGCCGGCGAGAATATCTTCGGCTTGTTTGCGTGATGCGGCAATGTGCTGGGCAATGCTATCAGTCAGTGGATGTTCATTTTCCACTTCTGAAGGTGTTGGCAAAGTGTCAACAGGTTGCGTTCTGAGTTCGTCTGTTTTTATTGGCATGGACACTGCCTTCCTTACTTCAGTTTTGATGCAAAGCCAGTAAGATAGCAAAAATTCGCGGACATAAAAGCGGGGAAGCGATCTTTGCGCAATTAAATGTGTTTATTGCTTTACATTTCGTCTGTTCTCGTTGCCATTGCTGGTATTTTGCGCTGTGGATTTCAAGGTTTTCACGTTCACGCTAGAAATTAATATTTTCGCTTGTATCCCCGAGTGTCTCTGGGTATGTTTTGAGGCAGATAGAGACAAATCTGTTGTTTGGATAAACCCTCGATTTGTTTCAAGAAAAATTGCCTCTTTGGCAGCTCAATCATCACAAGGCAGTATTGGTGCGCTATGTCTCAAATGGAATTGACTTACTCTTACGTTTTTAAAACCCCTTCTCAGCTAGAAAACAATGACAACGCCTTAGGCATGATTGCCTTGGGTGACCTTTATGCTTCCGCCATTAATGTCCACCCCGCGTCGTTAGACGACAGTGCAAAGGCGGTTTCAAAGCTGGTTGATTTGATTGAAACGGCATACCAGAAAAATGCTGATCAACCGCTTCGTATTATGTTGAACCACAACAGCTCGCTGCAACTTCGTCAGTTAGCAAACAGTGACGTTGAAGCGGAAGAGCCGAACCCGAATATGGGGTTACGTGGCGTGTCACGTTATGTGAGTGACATTGGTCGCCCAGGCTTTGTGTTGGAGTGTGAAGTGCTCAAATCCGCCATTGTTGATAAGAAGCTTCCTGTTGAGATTGTGGTGCCGTTTGTTCGCACATCAAGTGAAGCTGCAACTATGATTGATCGATTGGCAGAACGCGGTTTATGCCGTGGCGCGAATGGATTAAAGGTGCACCTCGCGTGCCAGCTTCCTGCAAATGCATTACTCGCCGAACCCTTGTTGGCGTATTTTGATGGCATCATTGTGGACGTTGATCATTTGGCCGCGTTTACCTTGGGCGTCGATTTTGAAAACGATGCACTGCCTTACGGTTTCAATAAGCACAATGAAGCGGTGCGTGGTTTGATTCTTGATACCATTCGTAAAGCACAGTTGGCGGAGAAACCGGTTGCTGTGCTAACACAGCAAAGTGATACGCACATTATTCAACTTGCAGAAGGTGCCAAC
The DNA here is from genome assembly GCF_004120195.1 of Enterovibrio baiacu. Lineage (GTDB taxonomy): Bacteria > Pseudomonadota > Gammaproteobacteria > Enterobacterales > Vibrionaceae > Enterovibrio > Enterovibrio baiacui. The sequence continues at coordinate 195,797 of NZ_SCHN01000007.1, forward strand.
GTGGAAATCCTTTTCCAGTAAGATGCCTCTCATGCCAATGAAAACGCCGCGGTAATTCGCGGCGTTTTTGATCTATAAGGCATCTAATGCCAACCCCTAATGCGACGCGGGTCAGCGCGCGAGTGAGACGTAAATTGGATGAAGAAAAGGCAATCACTTCGTTGTATTCAAATAACTACAACGCATGCGCAGCAAATCCCGTATACTGCGCCTAATTGAAAAACGAAAGAGCAGAGCATCAATGATTAAAATTGGTCAGTTGAATACACTAACCGTGGTGAAAGAAGTCGATTTTGGTATTTTCGTCGATGGCGGCAGTGAATACGGAAACATTTTGTTGCCGAAACGCTATGTACCAAAAGACACTCAACTCGGTGATGAAATCGAAGTATTCATTTATTTTGACTCTGAAGACGACATTATCGCGACGACAGAAACACCTTTGGCGCACGTTGGTCAGTTCGCAAAACTGAACTGCATCAATACGACGCCCGTCGGTGCGTTTTTAAACTGGGGTTTGCCGAAAGACTTGCTGGTGCCGTTCAGTGAGCAGCGCATGCGAATGCAAGAAAACCATTCGTACCTTGTTTATCTGTACTTGGATAATGCATCAGGCCGCATTGTTGGCTCAACCAAGTTCAACAAGTTCCTTGATAAAACACCAGCGCGTTACAAACTGGGCGAGCAGGTACATATCACTGTCGTTGAGCAAACGGATCTGGGCTACAAGTGTGCTATTAACGATAGCCACTGGGGTTTGATCTTCAAAACGGAAGCGTTTGGTAAGCTGTTTGTTGGTAAATCACTGAAAGCCTTCATCAAGCAAATTCGTGAAGACGGTAAGATTGACCTGTCTTTGCAGAAATTGGGTAAGGGTAAAGTGGATGACCTGTCAGATAAAGTCATTCGTACTCTCGAAATGAAAGGCGGTTTCCTGCCAGTCACCGACAAGAGCAGCCCTGCGGAAATCTTTGAGATCTTCCGTACGAGCAAGGCGACGTTCAAGAAAACCATTGGTGGTTTGTACAAAGAGCGCCGAATTCGCATTGAGTCTGACGGTATTTACTTGATCAAGTAACATCGGCTAACGATTGATTTAAGCAACACTCATACAAAAGGAACCGAGAGGTTCCTTTTTTGTGTCTCTTTTTCAGGCAACGAAGTCTTATCTTTGACCTTGCAAACTGGGTCGTGTGAATTCGCTTATTACGATGCAGGTTGTAAGGCATACAAACCACGCGAGTTTGGCTAGGTATAAAACCTATAAAGCAATGCATGATCAGGCGAAGGACCGCCGAATAAAAAGAGCCCGGAACGATTCCTGTTCCGGGCTTAGGGGAATGGCTCGTAAGAGCCTTGCGCTAACTGGTTTAAATGGAGATTTGTAACTCTTAAAAATTTAGCTTGTGCAAGGTTCTTACGGCGTTTCATCATTGAGAAAATGAAAACTAATCAATCAATAAATAAGTTCACATCTCTAACTAGTTCTCTTGGAAGACCATTTTTAATTCTATTGCCTACCCATTTGCCAATTCCGATCGGTTGGCCTCGGTAACATACAATCACTTCACCTTTTCCTGTGAGATCTTGTGGTCTAATATCTCGACCCATGTACCATTCTTTAGCATTTTCTGCCGACAGGTCGAGGCAGATGGCTTCTTTGCCCGTCGCCAATGCCATGACCGTCTCGTGTTGCCAGCGGTAACCGTTCTTGTGCGACTCTGCCAACTTCAATCCAATGCGGTCGAACTTAATTTCTGGTAGCAACAGTTCTACGGCTTTCGGGAACAGCCATACTTCTTTGTCACGCAGCCACACGGTTGCGCTGCGCGGCACGACGATACCCAATGAAGACTCGACAGCCGTAATCACGTCGGCAGAGTCTTTGCGTGTCGCTGGTTTGAATGGGAAGTTGCGCGGACGCTTTTTCACCATTTCGCTGTTCACATTTTCAATTTTTCGAACGCGAGCAACAAAGAAACCTTCGCTATCGAAGATTTGCGGGAATACGTGCAGGAAGCCTTCTTCCGTGCAGGCTTTTTCCGCCCCCTCGAACAAATGGTTCAAGGGCTCAAACTCAACCGCATCGCCAAAAGTGTCTTTTAGGAAATGACAAATGTGCTGGTTTTCTTCGTGGTTCAATGTGCAGGTTGAATACACTAGCGAGCCGCCGGCTTTTAGCGCGTGGAAGGCACTGACAATCAAGTCACGTTGTGTGTTGGCAATCTCAGTCACTGATTCAGGACTCCAGTTGCTCATGGCATCGGCATCTTTTCGAATCGTGCCTTCGCCAGAGCAGGGTGCATCCAACAAGATGGCATCAAAGCTTTCTGGCAGCCAACCACCAAACACGCGACCATCAAAGTTTGTTAGCGCTGCATTGTAGACGCCACAACGAAGCAGGTTAGCGTGAAGCACCTTCACACGGCTTGCTGAATACTCGTTAGCAACGAGCACGCCTTGGTTATTTAATGCCGCAGCAATTTGGGTTGTTTTTGACCCTGGAGCAGCTGCCATGTCCAACACACGTTCCAGGTCGGTATTGTTCTCAAGTAGGGCGGTGACAGGTAGCATGGAGCTGGCTTCTTGAATATAGAAAAGCCCCGCCATGTGCTCTGCAGTGTTACCAAGCGGCACGGTATCGGCATTTTCTTCACGTTCAATCCAAAACCCGGTATCGCACCAAGGCACAGGCGATAATGCCCAACCTTTCTCTTGCGCGCGGATCTTAAAGTCTTCGACAGAGTTCTTGAGCGTGTTTACGCGAATGCTTCGGCGTAACGGGCGCTTACACGCGTCGATGAAATCGTCCATAGAAAGGTGAGATGGAAGGATTTGCTCAACTTGTTTTAGGAATAACTCTGGCAATTCGATGTTTGGATGCACTTGAACGTGTCTCTTACTGAAATTTCTTGATGGCGAAGTGTAAAAGGAAAGCGCTGAAGACGCCAGATTCTCTCAACGCTAGGCAAAGAAAAAGCGCGATCCTTTATAAAGAATCGCGCTTTTCGGGGCATTTGTGTTCGGTTTGAACTTGGCTCAGCCGTGTTAGAACTCAGGAATGGCTGTGCGCCATGATTCCCACTCAGACTTTGCTTCACGGTGTAGCAAGTAATGCTGATCAGAACGCGCTGGTGCGGCTAAGGCTTCGCCTTCAGGTGTTGCGAACGCGATGCCGCCTTTCAGGATGCTCTCAATGGTGCCACTACGCACGGTCGCGCCGGTTAAGCCGATTGAAACATCCACACCAGAACGGTTCCAGAATACTGTGTTGTTGCGAACCAAATGTTTGTAATCATCACTGATCTTCACTTCAATCAGGACGCGGTCAGCGAAACGGCCAAGACGCACATCGGTGACGGTACCTACCTCAAAGTCGCGGAATAGAATCGGGGTTCCCACGTTCACAGAGCCACGATTTTCGCTCTCTAGAACCAGTGTCAGGCCGCCTTTGTATTCCGCAGCGTTGTGAAGCTGGAATTCTTCACGTAGCTTGCCATTGCCCGGTACGACGGAAATATACGCGCCAAACAGAGAATCCAAGTTCTCGGTTTTGGTTAGGCTCAATGTAGGCTGCGCTACCCAAAAATAACTCGTCGCTTTAGCCAGTTTGCTTGAATACTCAGGGTACAAAATGGCATTTACGATCACGCCTTCATATTGGAAGGCAGGGGAGAGATCTGTCACTTCACCAACATCAACGCCTTGATAGCGGATCTTGCTACCTGCCGAGAGGCCATTGGCTTCGTCTGCAGTAAAGGCGATTTTTAGCCCGTAGTTTTGTGCATCTGTCAGACTGTCGTATAGCTTCCAATGACGGCCATTTTTGTTGTCGATACCTTGAATGTCGCCAAACGAAATACCGCCAGATACGATAGATTTCAACGAACCTGTATCGATATGTACGCCAGACAAGCTCGCTTTAATGTCGACACCTGATTGGTTCCAAAACACGGTTTTGTCTGTGATCAGGTGGTGGTATCGATTCTCGATTTTTACCTGAACTTCGACGCTGTTTTTTGCCAATTGGAAACCTTCGACTTTGCCGACGGTGAAGTTCTTATACATCACGGGGCTGCCTTCGGACACTGACGGCAGTTTTGCAGCAATAAGGGTTAGCGTTCGATAGCCCTTTAAGCTGTCTTTCGCGTTTCGCGCTTGGATTTCAGATTTAAAGAGGGTGTAGTTATCGCGGACTTTCGCTTCACCTTCGCTGGTAAAGCTAATGGCTGGCTCCGCCATTTGCGCGACAGCTGGCACAATAAACTCAACACCTTCTGAGGTGATTTGGCCTGTTACACCGCCAACGATGAAGAAGCGTGTCTGACTCTTCACCAGATGTTTGTATTGCGGGTCGATAATGACCTCGAGGCTGACTGAACCGTCATTCAACGCTGTTTTGTTCACGAAGCCCACTTGCATGCCACGGTAAAGGATCTTGGTATTTCGCCCCAAACCCCACGCGTTGTCGGCACTTAACGACACGGTCAGTGCGCGAGGATCCGCAGCCATGATGGAATCTGTACTTTTCGCACTGAACGTATGCGTTTCTTTGCCATCGCCCGGGGTGATAGACAGGGTGTTCCCTGTAAACAAATTCGGCAGATTTTTCAGACCATCGAAATTGAGTTGCGGGGCTTCAATGATGAACTCACTGTTGCTCTTTAATATCCATGCCATCGCAGGATCAATGTTGGCTTTCGCAATGGTGCCCGTGAAATCTTTATTGAATGAGATATCGTTCAAGCGCCCGACTTCTAGCCCTTGATAGACGATAGGGGCCTCAGGGTTTTTGATGTTGTGGTTCGCAGGCAAGTCGATAGTGATCGGAATGCCGCGGTCTGTGTCGTTAATAGAGCTGTACAGTTGGAATGTTGTCATGTCAGGTGCTTGTGGTGCTCCCATTGGCGAATCAAACGCCACACCGCCAGCGAGAACAGAAGCGAGGTTTTCAACTTTGACATCGACACCCGATAACGACACATCGGCACTCACGCCACTCACATTCCAAAAGCGCGACTTTTCCGTTACCAAGCTCGCGTGCTCTTTCTTCACTTTGAGCGACACTTTCACGCGGGTTTTGTCTTTGGTTAAACGGTAGTCATAGACTTCGCCAACGCGTATTTTTTTGTAATACACGCCAGAACCGATGCTCAATGATCCTAAATCGGGTGCTTCAAGCACAACGTGCATGCTGTCGTCATCAAAGGCAACAGGTGGCGCTTCTTCCGCTGCAACAAATCGTGTTCTCGAATCGCCAGCGCCCGGAAATACCGCGATATAGTTACCTGAAACCAGCGCATCGAGTCCGCTTATACCTGTGATAGAGGCTTTGGGTTTAACCACCCAAAACACCGTGTCCTCTTTAAGGATCTTCGTCGCTTCGGGGTAAATATCAGCTTCTGCTGTGATGCTTTGCAGGTCATCCGCCAGATTGATTTTGCGGATCATACCTACTTCCAAGCCTTGATAACGGATGGTGGTTCTTCCTGCTTCAATCCCTTGTGCATCGGTAAATTGAATTTCAATGCGTTCGCCAGCTTCACTGACCGAACGATAGAGAAGCCAACCCGCTAACAAGAAAGCAAGGGCGGTAAAAATCCACAAAGGGGAGATCCCTCTGTCTTTTTTAATCGTCGGCTCTTTGATTTGAGGTTGTTCAACGTTGCTCATATTTATCCCAAATAAGACGAGAATCGAGGCTTTCAGCTGCGATCATGGTAAGCACCACAACTAAGCCAAAGGCAATAGCACCGGGGCCGGGTGTAAAATCGAGAAGGCGTCCACGGTCGATAAGGGACATCATGATGGCGATAACGCACAAATCCATGACGGACCATTTACCAATCCATTTAACGAAACGGTACATTTTCATCCGTTGCTTACGGCCTGACTCCACTTTGAGGTGAATGCAAACGAGGATGTAAGCAAGGCTGACAATTTTCGCGACCGGCACAATGATACTGGCGGTAAAAATGATAATGGCGATGCCATACATGCCTGTTTTAATCAGGTGTGCAACGCCGGAAAAAATGGTGTCTTCTAATCGTTTGCCGTTCGTGAGCAAAATCGAAATAGCGAAAAAGTTCGCGGGGAAGATGAAAATTGTGGCAGCGATTAAACATGCCCATGTTTTCTGAATACTTTGGAAGATACGCCTTTCAAGCTTTGCACCACAGCGAGCGCAATGCGTGTGCGCTGCATCTTGTGCGAGACCGCAGTGCTTGCACCCAATCATGTGCTCATCATCCAGTGTGAGTGTGGTTTGGGGTTGGCTTTTAGCATTATTCATCAACTCTGCTTTGGCAGAATAGGCGTCCCAATAACGCTTGGGGGATACGCGAGAAAGCAAAGCCGCCATTAGGATCTGAAGTAGCACAAAGCTAAAGAGGCCACGGCCGACCGAAATTTCGGCGATGTCAGCGACTTTGAAGCCTGCAATGCCAAGGCTGACAAGAAACACATCAACCATAACCCAGTGTCTAATGAGCTTTAACACATACGTGGTGTAGTAGAGACTTTTCGCGTGCTGATAGTGAAGTGCGACATTTGATAGCAAAATCGACAAAAGGAAGACGAACGGCGAAAACACGGTGCAGAACAGCACCAACAGACCAACAAATGGAAAGGTGGAAAGCAGGATAACAGCGCCACTTCCAACCGTGGTCGATAAGTTAACGCCAATCAGTTCAATGCTGATCAAAGGAAATAACTGCGCGGGAAAGAACAGCGCTAGTGCGGCAAGCGCTAGCGCGATTTCACCAGAAAAACTGAGTGACGTATTTTTAGCCACCCGTGAGCCACACCCAGGGCAGCATGCGCTGTAGCCTCGTGCTACAGACACGTTATGTAATATCAAGTCACAAGATGTGCATCGCAGCACGCGCATGGCTGATTCCACCTCATAAGGTTGCGAGTTTTTCCTGATTGGGAATTCAAGCTGTACAGCTTAGTATACTAAGTGTTGAGTCTGACAGACGCCGATGCGTGTTCATATTCAAGACAGCATCATCTCAAAAGCGAAAGCATCATAAACTTTCTCGCCCGCTCAGGACATGAAATTATGCATAAAACGCAGATATCTCAATGAATTTGTTCAATTCTTGGGCGATCATTTTCAGTGTTAATGCATGACGCTGAATTCATTATCTTCACTAAAGATACAAACGTCTGGCGTTTAGCCACATAACTTTCATGATTTCATCAAGATAAATTCGTAACCATCTTGAAGCAGTCTGGACTTTTTTGGGCAATTTCACTATTGAACCTCAGATAAATACATTATACGGTTACCGCCTCCTTCATACGGATGCTGTAAATCAATGGAAAACAAAACCGCGTTCTACCACCTTCTTACTCGTCAAGCTGTCGCGTTGATCGAAGGGGAACCCAACTTGATTGCAAACCTTGCCAATGTCAGTGCACTGCTTTTTCAAGAGCTCGAATGCATAAACTGGGCAGGTTTTTACCTCGATGATGGCAACGAATTGGTGTTGGGTCCGTTTCAAGGTAAGCCAGCTTGTGTGCGTATTCCTTATGGAAAAGGCGTTTGCGGTACTGCGTTCAGTCAGGATTCTGTCCTACGTATAGAAGATGTGCACTTATTTGAAGGGCATATCGCATGTGATGCAGCCAGTAATTCAGAAGTTGTTTTACCGTTATATGTGAAGGGTAAACTTGTTGGTGTTTTGGATATAGATAGTCCAGAAAAAGCAAGATTTGATGTGCATGATGAAACCGGACTCACTTTATTGGTCAATGAATTGCAAAAACACCTCTAAATTTAAGGTTCTCTGTGGTTTTTCGCACTCAGGTATCTATAATACGCAGCACTTATTTTGTTAACTCGTACACAATCTCTATTGTCGCCATCGCGCAAAGAGACAGGAAGAAAAATGGAAAACACTGAAAAACTGGCCAACAGCAAACAAGTTATTGCATATATCGCTGAGCGTTTCCCGAACTGTTTCACTCTTGAAGGTGAAGCGCGTCCTCTGAAAATCGGCATTTTCCAAGACTTGTCTGAACGTCTTGCTGATGATCCAAAGGTCAGTAAAACCCAACTTCGTGCCGCGCTGCGTCAATACACGTCTTCCTGGCGTTACCTATATGGCGCAAAAGAAGGTGCTGTTCGCGTTGATCTAGACGGTGGTGATTGTGGCGCACTTGAGCAAGAGCACATTGAGCATGCTCAAACTGCGTTGGCTGAAAGCAAAGCGAGAGCTGCTGAGCGTCGTAAAGAGCAAGCTGCGAAACAAGGTGACAAAAAGTCTAACGCGAAAGACAAAAAATCACCAAAAGCAAATAAATCAACGGCTAACCAAGCAAAATCTCGACCAGCCAAGGCAAAAAATACTAAGCTTACTAAGAAGCCAGTTGAGCCACGTCGTGAACTCAACGCCGAAGATATTGTCGTAGGTAAGGACGTTAACGTTAATATGGGTAATGGCAACATGCCCGCTACGATTGTAGAACTTAATAAGGACGAGGTTCGCGTACGTTTAAGCAATGGTCTAACCATGCTCGTTAAAGCGGAGCACCTCAGTTCATAAAGGGAGAACCCTCGACGCATGACATGTCGAATCCGCTTTTCTGTGATCGCTGCCAGTATAATGCTGGCAGCATCCGCTCATGCCATTGAGGCTAAGTACGAATCATCTGACTTACCTACTCTGGTGTCTGAACCTCAACACAAGACAGCCAGCAAACGTATTACCCGCCGTTTTGAAAAATCTCACTACAAGCAGTTTCAGCTTAATGATGCATTCTCCGCGGAAGTCTTTGATCGCTATTTAGAAACACTTGATTTCAACCGCTTGTTCTTAACGCAAGAAGAAGTCGAGGCGCTATCCAAGTGGCGTGCTGAATTTGATGATCAACTTCGCTCAGGTGAAACAACGGCGGCATATGACATTTTTAATGTGTCTCTGCAAAAGCGTTTTGAACGCTACCAATATGCGTTGTCTTTGCTAGACAACGAAATCACGTTTGATGCAAACGATGAGATGTTGGTTGATCGCAGTGAAGAACCTTGGGCGAAAAACGATGCAGAACTTAATGAGTTGTGGCGCCTTCGCGTTAAGAACGATGCATTGAACTTGAAATTAGCCGGTAAAGAATGGCCTGATATTCAGGATACGTTGAAAAAACGTTATAACAATGCGCTCAAACGCCTTACCCAAACAAAAAGCGAAGATGTTTTTCAGATTTATCTGAATGCTTTCTCTCGTGAAGTCGATCCTCACACCAGCTACTTGTCACCAAGAAATGCCGAACAATTCCAATCAGAGATGAACCTGTCTTTGGAAGGTATTGGTGCTGTGTTACAGGTTGAAGATGATTTCACCGTCATTCGTTCTTTGGTTGCAGGTGGCCCGGCATCTAACTCGAAGAAATTGTCTCCAGGTGACCGCATCATTGGCGTAGCGCAGGATGACAACAAAGTGGTTGATGTGATTGGTTGGCGTCTTGATGACGTTGTTCAATTAATCAAAGGACCGAAGGGGAGCAAGGTAAAACTTGAGATATTGCCTGAAGGCGCGAACTCTAAAAGTTACAAGGTAACAATTGTTCGTGACAAAATCCGACTCGAAGATCGCGCAGTAAAATCTGAGCTTATCAAAGAAGGTTCGGCAAAAGTGGGTGTTATTTCAGTTCCTAGCTTCTATGTAGGCTTGGCGGAAGACACCAAGAAAGAAATTGCCAAACTCAAAAAGGATAAGGTAAGCGGTATTGTTATCGACCTTCGTAACAATGGCGGTGGTGCGCTAAGTGAAGCGTCTGCGCTGACCGGTTTGTTTATTGAAGGTGGTCCTGTTGTTCAAGTGCGTGACAGTTATGGTCGCGTGAAAGTGAACAGTGACAGTGATAATGCCATTTACTACGACGGTCCAGTCACGGTTTTGATCAACCGTTACTCGGCATCTGCTTCTGAAATTTTTGCTGCGGCATTGCAAGATTATGGTCGCGCAGTGATTTTGGGCGAGCAATCTTTTGGTAAAGGTACAGTGCAACAACACCGTTCACTGAACCATATCTATGATTTGTTCGACAAACCACTTGGCCACGTTCAGTACACCATCCAAAAATTCTATCGAATTAATGGCGGCAGTACGCAGAACTTAGGGGTTGTTCCTGACATTGCATTCCCAACAGCGGTTGACCCTGAAGAAACAGGTGAGAGTGTTGAAGAAAATGCATTGCCATGGGATAGCATTAACCCTGCAGTGTATAGCACGGTAGGAAATACCAACAACTTGGTGGTTGAACTTGATAAAATGCACCAGTCTCGAATCAAAAATGATGAAGAGTTTGGCTTTATCATTGAAGACATTGCTGAGTACAAAGCGATCAAAGACGATAATGTGATCTCTTTGAATGAGAAATCGCGCATCGCAGAACGTGAAGAAGCAGACAGCAAGCGACTTGCACGTTTAAATGATCGTCAAAAAATGTTGGGTAAGAAAGCCTTCAAGACGTTGGATGATGTGCCAAACGATTATGAAGAGCCAGATGCTTATTTGAATGAAGCGGCGCTCATCACGCTAGACATGGCAAGGTCTAAGAAGAGTTGATTTATCACTCAATAGTGAATTAACTACCGATTTATCAATAGTTAACGAAAACGAAAAAGCAGGCTTAGAGCCTGCTTTTTTTATGCGTTCAAAAAAAGTTAATGTGATATCAGCGAGGTTTAAGGTGAGCAATAGTGTGATTTGTATCTAAGATTAAATTAAGACCAAAACGAGTAAGGAGATACCTATGACGAAATGGATAAGCTTAATGTGCCTACTGTTCTCCTTATCGAGTGCCGTAAAAGCAGAAGATTTAACCCAGTTTGATTTTCCCTTACTGCTTGGCGATTGGTATTGGTTTAGTCCTGATCAACAATCCGAACCTGCCGGTGAAAAGGGTGCGTACAAGGCCATCAACATTTCTTTTAAATCTGACTACCGCTTCAATGTGAAATTGCTGAATCGAGATGGTTCGGTGGAAGAGGCGTCAGGAAAGTACGATATTGATGAAACGACCATCGTGCTCAATGATGACTTTGGCGATTCTCAGCATCACGAGTACAAATTGAATCACAACCAACTGATGTTGAAAGGCGCGCAGTTTACGAAGATTCTGCCTAACAATTTATCAGGTGCGTGGTACAGCGACATCATTCGAGGTAAAGACGTTGGTGAGGAAGTCGAGCAACTCGCGTTGATGCTTCGTCCCGATTTTCTTTTCTCTGCAAGAATCTCTGGCAAAGAAGGGAAGTCCATTACCCATCGAGGCGTTTACTTTTTAGAAGATGATCATCTCGTGCTTATCTATCGTGGTGGTCAGCAAGATTCTCAATTTGAATTGTCTTCGAACACACTTAAGTTAGTCGACAACCAATTCGGAATGGAAGCCGTACTTCAACGCCAGTCGCCTTAAACTTTTTGAGAAGCGAGAAGCGAGAAGCGAGAAGCGAGAAGCGAGAAGCGAGAAGCGAGAAGCGAGAAGCGAGAAGCTAATTACGGCGAATTAGAAAGTTATAAAAAAGGGACACTGAAGCGTGTCCCTTTTTTGTGAGTCAGATAAACCCGTGATCAGATGTTGAATGCTTTTTTCAATTCACTGAGATATTCCGTATCTCTACAGATAGATTTTCCTGGTTCATCAGAAATTTTCGCAACGGGTTTTCCGTTGCACGTCACCAACTTAATGACGATGTTCAGCGTTTCAACATCGGGCAGGTGACAGGTTAACTGGGTACCGATTCCAAATGATGTGTTTATGCGGCCGGTAAAATGTTGATGGATGTTCAGCGCTTTATCTAACGTGAGTCCGTCAGAGAAAATCAACGTTTTCTCCTGCGGTGAAATGCCAAGACTTTCATAGTGCGCGATGGCTTTTTCTCCCCACGCAATAGGATCACCACTGTCATGACGAAGACCATTAAATTGCTCACTGAGGTGCAACGTAAAGTCATTCAAAAAAGCATCCATGTTGATGCAGTCGGTGAGGGCGATCCCCAACTTGTCTGGGTACTCTTGTAACCAGCGATTTAGTGCCAACAACTGTGAATCAGCAAGATCGCCTGCCAATTGTTGATGAGCTTGGAACCATTCATGTGCTTGGGTGCCGACGGCTGGAATATTGTGTTTTTTCGCCAGAAGTAGGTTAGAGGTACCGGCAAACTGAGCACATTCTTTGGTCAAGTGCTCAACAATGGCATGGTGCACTTTTTTCGAAAAGCGGCGGCGCGTACCAAAATCGACAAAATGAAAATCTGAGCCGGCATTGTCCAGCGCCGTCAGCTTGGACGTAAGTAGATCAATGGCCTGGTTGACCGTGGCATCGGGATATTTTACGTGACAACGTAACTCGCAAATTATTGCAAGTAATGGCACTTCCCATAGGATGACATCAATCCATTTACCTTCGATGTGAATCGCGAGTTGGTCATCATCAATCGACACAGTAACTTGGTCTGCGTTAAGCGAAAATTCACGAAGATAGGCGAGATAGTCTGCTTTATACAGGCCAAGCTCTGACAAGAATTGAAGTTCTTCTTCAGTGAATGTCAAACAAGCAAGTGATTGGATTTCAGCGTCCAATCTGGCTTTGAGTTGAGTCAAACTTTCATTGCTTCGGCAATGAAATTCAGCCGCGACGTTCACTTCCGGGTAGTGGTGGAAGATCGCTTGCTGCATATTTAACTTGTAGGCATCCGTGTCTAATAATGACGAAATGATTGGCGTATGCATGCCCTAAAAAGTACCTCGTGGCTCAAATTTTCGCTGAACGTTTATATAATTGGGTTTACGCCATTTGCGGCAGCAAATTTAACGTCAAACCTACATGTTTCGTCAACCTAGTGGTAGTCGATCTGCGTCGGCTTCTTGTCATCAATAAGTTCGACTGCTCATTCGTTGCACAGTCAACCTGTAGCAAAACCGAATGTTAGCGGGTATCTTAGATGATTATGCCTTCATTATCGTGTGACGTCGGTGAAATTGACTGCTCACACGCTTTCGTTATGCAACAAAAGGAATCTGACATGACGCAACAACCTCAGGCTAAATACCGTAAAGATTATACGGCTCCTGATTTCACGATAACCCACATTGACTTAGACTTTGATTTACTCGACTCGTATACGCGAGTGATTGCGAAAAGCCAAGTTAAACAGATGGTTGCCGGCGCAGATTCCATGATCTTAGACGGTGACAGTCTCACGCTGAAAAAAATCGAAATTGATGGAAAAGCGTGGCCGCATTACAGCGAAACAACAGAAGGGCTTATTTTATCGCAATTGCCGAAAGAATTTGAGCTTTTAATCGAAACTGACATCGATCCGGCGGGAAATACATCACTTGAAGGCTTATATAAGTCAGACGGTGCATATTGTACGCAATGTGAAGCGGAAGGTTTCCGTCGAATCACGTATTACCTAGACCGTCCAGACGTACTGGCTAAGTTCACGACGACCATTACTGCTGACAAATCGGCGTATCCGTATTTATTGAGTAACGGCAACAAAGTCGGAGAAGGTGATGCTGACAACGATCGTCATTGGGTGAAATGGGAAGACCCGCACGCAAAACCAAGTTACTTGTTTGCACTTGTTGCAGGGGATTTCGATTTACTGTCTGATCGCTACACCACCAGAAGTGGCCGAGATGTGGCATTGGAAATCTTCGTTGATAAAGGCAATTTAGATCGTGCTACGCATGCCATGACCTCGCTAAAGAACTCAATGAAGTGGGACGAGGATCGTTTTGATCTTGAATATGATCTTGATATCTACATGATCGTTGCCGTCGATTTTTTCAACATGGGTGCAATGGAAAACAAAGGCTTAAACGTCTTTAACTCCAAGTACGTGTTGGCGAATTCTGATACTGCAACAGACACCGATTACCTTGGCATTGAAGCGGTTATCGGTCATGAATACTTCCACAACTGGACCGGTAACCGAGTAACGTGTCGTGACTGGTTCCAACTCAGTTTGAAAGAAGGGTTAACCGTTTTCCGAGACCAAGAGTTTTCTTCGGATCTCGGCTCTCGCGCAGTAAACCGAATTGGAAATGTTCGCATCATGCGTGGCCCTCAGTTTGCTGAGGATTGTGGTCCAATGGCGCATCCTATTCGTCCTGAAAAAGTTATTGAAATGAATAACTTCTATACACTGACAGTGTATGAGAAGGGCAGCGAAGTGATCCGTATGATGCATACCTTATTGGGTGAAACCAACTTCCAGAAAGGCATGAAGTTGTACTTCCAACGTCATGACGGCACTGCGGCAACGTGCGAAGACTTTGTCAAAGCGATGGAAGATGCATCTGGCGTTGACTTAGCGCAATTCCGCCTTTGGTACAGTCAATCGGGGACACCTGAGTTGACGGTGACGAGCACATTCGATGAAACGCAGCAGACGTTTTCTTTGACGGTGAAACAGTTCACGCCTTCAACGACTGATCAAAAAGAGAAGCAAGCACTGCTCATCCCGTTTGATGTTGAACTGTATGCAGCAGATGGCTCAGTTATTGAGTTACAGTGTAACGGTAAATCTTTGGATAATGTGCTTCACCTTACACAAGATGAACAAACATTTACTTTTGAGAATGTGTCTGAAAAGCCTGTTATTTCAATGCTTCGTGAGTTTTCAGCGCCCGTAAAACTCAATTATGATTACAGCGATGAAGAACTCGCTTTCTTGATGGTTCACGCGAGAAATGAATTTGCACGTTGGGATGCCGGGCAGATGCTTCTGGCAAAACACATCAAAGCAAACGTTGCTCGTGTTCAGCAAGGGCAGACCTTCTCATTGCCTGAGGATGTGCTTGATGCATTCCGAGGTGTGTTGCTGAGCAAGGAACTTGATGTTGCTTTGATTGCCGAAGTGATGACACTGCCAAGCGAAAATGAGATTGGTGGGTGGTTTGATGTGGTCGACGTGGATGCGATTCACCATGTTCGCGATGCGATCAAACATGCGTTCGCCGATGCATTTAGCGAAGAACTCAGTGCGATTTATCACACCCTTCGTCAAGAAAATTACGCCATTGAGCATGATGCAATGGGAAAACGTAGTTTGAGAAACGTTTGTTTGAGCTACCTTGCGTTGAATGAAAATGCAGATGCATTGGTGTCCGCACACTTTAATGAATCAAACAACATGACTGATACCGCGGCTGCGCTTGCTGCTGCCAACCATGCCGAACTGGATTGTCGTGCGCCTCTGATGAACGTATTCAGTGAAAAATGGACGCATGACGGTTTGGTCATGGACAAGTGGTTCATGCTGCAAGGTACTAATCCTGCGGGCAATGCGCTTGAAAACGTTAAGGCGCAAATGGAGCACGCTGCATTCAGTTTGAAAAATCCAAACCGCACACGTTCTTTGGTCGGGGCGTTTTGTAATAACAACCCGGTTCATTTCCATGCGAAAGACGGTTCAGGATATAAGTTCCTGTCTGACATTCTTATTCAATTGAATGAATCAAACCCTCAGGTTGCTTCTCGATTACTTGATCCTTTGCTCAAGTTGAAACGATTTGACGAAGAAAGGCAGCGTTTGATGCGTGAACAACTCGAACGTTTGGCTGCGCTCGATAAACTGGCAAAAGATCTGTATGAAAAGATCAATAAAGCCTTAGAAGCTTAATCTGGCACTTGCGAAAATCGCCATAATAAGTAATTTAAAAGCCGTCTAATCAATGACGGCTTTTTTTATGAATTCGACTGTATATTTATTCTCACTTGATATCTCTTACCAAGTTTTTTCACAGCATTATTCCGGTGCTGCGTCGACAGTAGTTGTTAAAACAGACAATGGGTTAACACTGCAACTTCCTGCATCGCGCTTGCGTCCATATTTGAGTCAACTGGGTGTAAAAGGGCGTTTTCGGCTGACTGTAGACGTAAACAATCGTTTTAAATCGTTAGAACAGATTGTTTAAACCGTACGTTAATCACATATCTAAAAACTGCGCTCCAATTACCGTTTTTTCGTGTAACGCTTTCGTAACCTAGAGCTTAAACTACATCATAAGTCGCAAAGACTAATTAACCTCTATACTCATAGCGATTACACAAATAATAAATGGAGTAAACCATGACCGCGCGTGACCCTATTGTGCCGGTGTTACTTGAAAAAGTTTACCATCTAATAGACGAGAAACTAGACAAGAAACAACAACCGCTTGTTGAAACGTTAGCCAAAAGGATTTTGGGTCCCATTTCCGACGATGATTTGCAAGAGAGGAATGAGTCCGATTTATATGGTGCTGTTATCAGCCTTTGGCATCATTTAAATACCTTCGAACAATCCAAAATCTTCGTAAAAGTATTCAACCCAACGCTCAGCGGTGATGGATGGCAATCTACCCATACCATTGTCGAAATTTTAACTCCCGATGCACCTTTTCTTGTCGATTCAGTCCGTATGGCGCTGAATCGTTTAGACATTGCTGCTCACCTTATGCTCAATGGCCCTCAGCATGTTGTTAAAGATGCAAAAGGGAAGGTTATTGAAATTGGTGACGAGAAAGGCGCACGCCAATCGGTTTTCCATATCGAAATTGATAAGTTAACCAGCAAGAAGGAAATGGCGGCGCTCGAAAAAGAACTGACTGAATCACTAACTGATGTCGCGCTCGTTGTGAACGATTGGCAACCAATGCGTGACAAGTTGGCATCACTCATTACGGGTTTGAAGAAAGAAAAACCGCCAGTAGAGAAAGAGCGCCAGCAAGAAGCCATCGAGTTTCTTCAGTGGATCAGCGAGCACAACTTTACCTTTATGGGCTATCAGTTCTATGAACTGACTGCCGTTGAAGGCGACCACATTTTAAAACCCGCTGATGAAGTTGGTTTGGGTTTGGCGAAGAAGCTTGATTTGCCGCGTCCTGGCATCAAGCTGTCGGACATGCCTGAATCTGCGCGAGCAACCGCATTGCGCAAAGAGCTACTCATTATCAATAAAGGCAATAGTAAATCTCGTGTCCACCGCCCAGCGTATGTCGATTACATTGGTATCAAATGTTTCGATAAGAAGGGTAACGTGGTGGGTGAGCACCGTTTCCACGGACTCTATGCTTCTTCAGCGTACAACCAAGCGACCAACAGCATTCCTGTTCTGCGTAACAAAGTGCAGCGGATCCTTGAGATCAGCGGTTACTACCCGGGATCACACTCATGGAAAGCGTTGGCGAACATCATTGAAAACTTCCCACGTGACGAACTTTTCCAAGCAACGGAAACGGAAATGCTCGATATCGGTATGGGGATTGTTCAAGTACAAGATCGCGACATGCTGCGTATCTTTGTACGTCGTGACCCATTTGGCCGTTTCTTCTCGTGCATGGTTTATGTGGCGAGAGAGCGTTACAACACCGAGTTGCGTCGAGCAACACAACGTATTCTGAAGCAGTATTTTGGTTCAGAAAAAGAGGTCGAGTTCACGACCTTCTTCTCTGAAAGCCCATTGGCAAGGACCCATTACATCGTGCGTGTTGATAACAACAACTTCGATATCGACGTTAAGAAGCTAGAACAAAACCTCACTGAGGCAGCATCAACATGGGATGATCGCCTAGAAGAATCGGTGATTGCGAACTTTGGTGAAAACAGCGGTACGCCGATTGCCAAACGTTTCTCCCGTGCTTTCCCTCGTTCTTATAAAGAGGCAATGCTTCCGGGTTCAGCGGTGGCGGATATTGAGCGTCTTGAAGGGCTTAGCGACAGCAAGAAACTTGATATGCTGTTCTATCGCCCGCAAGAAGAACCTTCAACGTCTTGTGCTGTGCGCCTCAAGCTGTTCCAAAAAGACGAAGCGATTCACCTTTCTGATGTCATGCCAATGTTGGAAAACCTTGGTCTGCGCGTGATTGGTGAAGCTCCATATAAAGTGGAAACAACGTCTGGTGAAGTGTTCTGGATCCTCGATTTCTCTATGCTTCACAGTGCAAGCACCGAGTTGGATCTGTCAGACGCGCGTCTTAAATTCCAAGATGCATTTGCTGCGATTTGGGAAGGGCGCTTGGAAAGTGACGGCTTCAACCGTTTGGTGTTGAATGCAGGTCTTTCGGGCCGCGAAGTGACCATTCTTCGTAGTTATGCGCGTTACATGCGCCAAGTTGCATTCCCGTTTAGTCAGTCATACATCGAAGAAACCTTGTCTTCACATGCTGACTTGGCGCAGTTGTTGGTTGCTCTGTTCAACAAGCGTTTTGATCCGAAAGCAAACAGCGAGAAAGAACAAGACAAGATCATTCAGCAAATTGAAGACGAGCTAGAGCAAGTCGAAAGCTTGGATGACGATCGTATCATTCGTCGTTACATGGAAATGATCCTTGCGACGTTACGTACGAACTACTTCCAAACAGACAAAAACACGGGTGAGTTGAAGGACTACTTCTCCTTCAAAATGGAACCTTCTAAGATCCCAGAGATTCCGAAACCTGTGCCAGCGTTTGAGATCTTCGTTTACTCGCCAGACATTGAAGGTGTTCACTTGCGCGGTGGCAAAGTTGCCCGTGGTGGTCTTCGTTGGTCTGACCGTCAAGAAGATTTCCGTACCGAAGTATTGGGCTTGGTAAAAGCGCAACAAGTGAAGAACACCGTGATTGTGCCGGTTGGCGCAAAAGGTGGCTTTGTTTGTAAGAAGCAACACTCACTCAGCGGCCGAGATGAAATCTTTGCTGAAGGGCAGCGTTGTTACCGTATCTTCATTCGTGGCCTGTTGGATATTTCTGACAACATCGTTGAAGGCGCACTAACGCCACCACCAAATGTGGTGCGTCATGATGAAGATGACCCGTATTTGGTTGTTGCAGCAGATAAAGGAACGGCGACGTTCTCGGATCTCGCGAACTCTGTGTCTGAGGAATATAACTTCTGGCTGGGCGATGCGTTTGCATCGGGTGGTTCTAACGGTTATGACCACAAAGCGATGGGTATTACGGCGAAAGGTGCGTGGGAATCGGTTAAGCGTCACTTCCGCGAAATCGGTATCGACTGCCAAGAAACAGATTTCACCTGTGTGGCCATCGGTGACATGGCGGGGGATGTGTTTGGTAACGGTATGTTGCTGTCGAAACATATTCGTCTGCAAGCTGCCTTTAACCACATGCACATCTTCATCGACCCAACGCCAGATTCAGCGAAATCTTGGGTAGAGCGTGATCGCCTCTTCAAGCTTCCGCGTTCTAGCTGGGAAGATTACAACCAGAAACTGATTTCGAAAGGCGGTGGCATCTTCTCGCGTAAAGCGAAGTCGATCGAACTGTCGCCTGAAATTCAGAAAATGCTGGGTATTCGTAAGCAATCGATGACACCCAACGAGTTGATCAAACAGATCCTCCGCACCAATGTGGATCTACTTTGGAACGGTGGTATCGGTACTTACGTTAAATCCGAATCTGAAACACATACCGATGTAGGTGACCGCGCGAATGATGCGCTTCGTCTAAACGGTAATGAAATCGGCGCGAAAATCGTGGGCGAAGGCGGTAACTTGGGGATGACTCAGTTAGCGCGTATCGAATATGCCATGAATGGTGGTCGTGCAAACACAGACTTTATCGATAACGTAGGTGGTGTGGACTGTTCGGATAACGAAGTTAACATCAAGATCTTGCTGAACGGTCTCGTTGCCGCAGGGGACTTAACCTACAAGCAGCGTAATGAATTGCTTGAGCGCATGGAAGACGAAGTGTCTGAAATCGTTCTGGATAATGCTTATTGCCAAAGTGAATCCATTTCGGTGACGGCAGAACAACAGGTCGCTTTGCTGAAAGAGCAGATCCGTTTTATTCATTACCTCGAGAAAGACGGTAAGTTGGATCGCGGCCTTGAGCACATTCCAGATGACGAAACCTTGGCGGAGCGTCAGCTTCACGGCAAGGGCTTGACCCGTCCTGAGATTGCCGTGCTTGTGGCTTACGGGAAAATGGTACTCAAAGAGCTGTTGGTGATTGATGAAATCACAAAAGATCCATACTTCGGCGATTTGCTACCTGCTTACTTCCCAAGTGAGTTACAACGTAACTATCGTGATTCTATGGAAAATCACCCACTGCGTGGCGAGATTATTGCCACCAGCCTTGCTAACCAAATGTCGAACTGCATGGGTTTCAACTTTGTTTCGCGTATGCAGGACGAAACGGGTGCAAGTGTGGGGGAGATTGCCTCAGCGTATGCCGTTGCGCGTGATGTGCTTGATTTCGGCTCTACGTTTGAAGATGTTCGCGCATTGGATAACAAGGTGTCTGCACAAACACAATATGCGATTCTGTTCCGCTGCCGTCGTATGCTTCGCCGAGCAACACGCTGGATCTTGCGTAATCGCACAAGAGGTCAGGGCATCCAAGAGCAATTGGCGTTCTACAAACCAGCCATTAAAAATCTGTCAGACAACCTTGAGAAATACTTGGTGCCTGCAGAAATTAAAGAGCATGAGCAACAAGCGGCAGGTTACATCAAAAATGGTGTGCCTAAAGAGATCGCAGATAAAGTGGCTCGCTTAACAAGCTTGTTCGCTGGGTTCGATTTGGCGCAAGTGTCGGATCAAATGAAGATGCCATTCGATGTGGTTGCGCGTTTGTACTTTGTACTTGGCGATACCTTGTCATTGCATTGGTTCCTCAAGCAAATCACCAACCAACCGGTCGAGAACCACTGGCAGGCATTGGCGCGTGCTTCATTCCGAGAAGATCTGGATTGGCAGCAGCGCTTGCTGACAGCACAAATCTTGTCAGGCATGAAAAAAGGCGAGTCTGCAGAACTGGGTCTTGAATCTTGGATGATTGATCATGCAATTAGCCTAGGCCGTTGGGAAAGCATCGTTGCGGAATTTAAAGTGGGCTCAGCTCATGAATTTGCGAAATTCTCCGTTGCATTGCGGGAACTTACGCTTTTAAATTTGAATTAAGCATCGAAAGTGTTGATAATACAGCCCCGTTTATTCGGGGCTTTTTTTCGGAGGTTACATGATGTACCGCCTCGCCAGATCGGCAATTTTTCAGCTAGACCCAGAGCATGCTCATGATCTGACAATCAAGAATCTATCTCGCTTTACTGGTACTCCTCTCGATATTTTTTATCGTCAAAACCTTCCTCCTCGTCCTGTTCAAGTCATGGGACTGCATTTCAAAAACCCAGTTGGCCTCGCTGCAGGCTTAGACAAAAACGGTGAATGTATTGATGCCTTTGGCGCAATGGGTTTCGGTTTTGTTGAAGTGGGGACGGTAACGCCGCGTCCTCAATCGGGTAATGACAAGCCACGTCTTTTCCGCGTTCTTCCTGCAGAAGGGATCATCAACCGCATGGGGTTCAACAATGCAGGTGTTGATGCACTGGTAGAGAATGTTAAGAAAGCCAAATATGACGGCATTATTGGCATTAACATCGGTAAAAACAAAGACACACCGCTAGAGAAGGGTAAAGACGATTACCTCATTTGTATGGATAAAGTTTATGACCATGCAGGGTACATCGCCGTTAACATTTCTTCGCCAAACACGCCTGGGCTTCGTTCGCTGCAATACGGAGAAGCACTTGATGATCTGCTTGGAGCACTGAAAGTGCGTCAAACAGAATTGGCAGAATCTCGTGGTAAGTATGTGCCTGTTGCATTGAAGATTGCGCCAGACATGACAGAAGATGAATTGGTACAAGTTGCTGATGCATTGGTTCGCCATAACATCGATGGTGTTATCGCAACGAACACAACACTTGATCGTGCGTTAGTGGATGGTATGCCACATGCACACGAAGCGGGTGGGTTAAGTGGTCGCCCAGTTCAAAACCGAAGCACTGAAGTGATTCGTCGTCTTCACCAAGAACTGGATGGCAAATTACCAATCATCGGCGTAGGCGGTATCGACTCCGTCATGGCGGCGAAAGAAAAAATGATGGCAGGTGCTGAACTGGTTCAAGTTTATTCTGGCTTCATTTACCACGGACCTAAACTCGTGAAGAATATTGTTCGCAATATTTAACCTAGAAAATTAAGAAATTAACGAAAGGGGGAACGAAGTTTTCCCCTTTTTTTTTATCTAAACCCCATTACACTTCTCCGAAAGCTCAAATTAAATCGCACTTTACACGGACCGATTCTCTGCACGAAGCAGGAGAGAACAAGATGTTGAAACCAAACAATGCATGGAAATGGTACTTCGATACCGACGCAAACGCGCTGATGCTCGACCTTGGTGACGATATGGTTTTTAAAGTGGCGATTGAAAAGAAGCACCTGATCCCCGATGCGTTTGTTGATACCCCATTTTCAGTCGATGACGCATCACTCTTTTCGACCTACTCAGATGCAGTAAGTCAACTACCATTGTCTGGTCCTCGCCAGGCTGAATTGGTATTAAACGCAGTGGCAGCGAACCGCTTCCATAAACCGCTACTCCCTAAAAGTTGGTTTTTCGAAACACAAGCAGGGCATACCACGCCAGCTGTAGGCTCTATTGTGGATTTGAAGACTGAATACGGCAGCGAAGCCTTTCTGGTGATTGAAAACGCAGGTTGTGCATCTTTGTGTATGCACGCAAGCGAATCAGCATTGGCGCTGACCGAAACAAAACAAATGCGGTTCTGTGAAGCGATAAAAGTAATGAATGACCGACTATCTCTAAATCAACAGCAATACGATAGCCGCAGTGGTCATTATGCGTTAGTAGGCTGATAGGGTTTCCCTATCAGCCTTTCTTTTCTTCACTCCTCCAGTACGCTCTGTTCCTCCCCACGGCCTTGTCGTTTAACCCTCAAATTCGTCGCTTATCCATGTTGGTCAATAAAGGCCTATTCTTGTCCATTCAAGGTTCTTAAACGCGTCCTATTTCACGCCTTGGCTGACGTAAATTGATGTCGAACTAGGCGAGTCTTTGTCTGTTGGGAGATCGGAATATGCACGCCATTTGGCCATTTTGATGTTAAATACATCAGCTCGGTGTATCCAAGTAGGGGAAAGCCATCGTCTTCTTTAAATGAATAACTTTCGCCTAAACATTCACAAAATCATAAACCTCTCCCTCTAAGAATGCGTGTCTTCTGTACAGAGTATTTGCACCAATCTCTCACTGTTATGGGCTTGTTACATACTATTGCCCGTATTTACCTCATGATTTCTTCGCTTATTTTCCAATCACTTGACGTGATGCTTATCACGTATTTCTAATCATTTGGTATGGTTTTTGTTCATGTACATTTGCTCGAAAGAGCAAAAATAAGGCATTTAACAGAAACAAATTCATATTAACTTCCTCCTTTTTCAGTGAGAAGTTAACCCAAACACACCTCTGGTATATACCAGTTTTAAGGTGTGCTTTTAGTTTCCAAATAGGAAACTGTTATGATGAGTAGAAGACAAACACCCTAAATTTTAATTGATCCTGTGGATAAGTGTGTACTTACTACGATAAGAAATCATGGTTTGGATAGAGCGTTTCAACGTGAATAGCATTTAGTTAAAGGGGTTGACTGAGCTGTAGGTAAGAGTGTTTCCTGATGGAAACATGAATTTGGGTGTGAGTCGTGGATAAATTGGTGTGAAATTAAGCGGGTTTGCACCTGGGACGTGAAGCCTCACCAAAAGAACATGAACAAAGGTTAGGGCGAAACATTGTTAAGCGGCTTTTTGTGTTTTCGTTTCATCCTTGCGCATTCCCATCACTCACATGGCGTTTTTTGCGTTGAATGAAAATTGACTATTTATGCAGCGATAACACCGTCAGTTCTGTTTGTTTTGGCTAAATCGAACGAAGTCTTATGCAGAGTTGAGCGAAGTCCATTTAATTCGGTTATAATCGCGCGCAACATTCCTCAGAATACATTTCCATGAATCAATATTTAGCAATTACCTCCCGCGGTCTTGAGAACCTTCTAGCAGAAGAATTAGAGCAACTCGGTGCAAGCAACGTGAAAGCGGTTAACGCTGGCGTACGTTTTCGTGCTGATGAAAAAACGCTTTATACCTGTTGTTTATGGAGCCGCACTGCATCGCGTTTCATTCTTGTTCTGAGCGAGTTTGATGTACGTGATGACATGGACCTGTATCTGGGTGCGTCAGCAATCAACTGGCCACAATACTTCAGTGAAAGAAAACGCATTGCCGTTGACTTCAACGGTACCAACCGCGAAATCCGTAACAGCCAATACGGTGCGTTAAAAGTAAAAGACGCCATCGTTGACCGTTTTGTAAAAGCGGATCTTGATCGTCCAAGCATTGACCGCGAACAACCAGACTTGCGTATCCACATGCGTTTGTCGCGTGAAAATGGCCTATTGGGTATCGACATGGTCGGCAGTGGTTTGCACCAACGTGGTTACCGCACAGAAGCGGGCGCAGCACCACTTCGTGAAACGAACGCAGCAGCACTTGTCATGAAAAGCGGTTGGACGTTTGATCAGCCGTTGCTCGATCCTATGTGTGGTTCGGGCACATTGCTTATTGAAGCAGCCATGATGGCGGCGCAAGTTGCACCAGGCCTAAAGCGCAAACGCTGGGGCTTTGAATCACTGAAATCTTTCGACCGCGAGAAATGGATGGAAGTGCATTCAGAAGTGACCTTCAAATCGAAGAAAGGCCCAGCGAAATGTGAAACACGTTTCTTCGGCTTCGATAATGATGCGCGCGTGCTCGAAACGGCGAAATCAAATGCTCGTCGTGCTGGCGTCTATGACTTGATTCAATTTGAGTTGAGTGATGCGGCGACATTGAGCAGACCAGAAGGCTTTGAAACGGGCCACGTGATTTGTAACCCTCCATACGGTGAGCGTCTAGGCACCACGCCTGGCTTGATCGCGCTTTATACCCAACTGGGTGTTCAGCTGAAAACAGAATTTAAAGGGTCGGTTGCCTCTATCTACTCTGGCTCAGACGAATTGCTGAGCTGTTTGCGTATGCGCGCAGAGAGCAACTACAAGCTTCGTAACGGTGCACTTGATTGTGTCATGAAAACTTACCAGATTACTGCGCGCGGTGAAGTTGCACCTGTAGAAGGCCAGAAAGCCCCTGCATCAGACGTGGCACCTGAGTTTTCTAACCGTCTTCGTAAGAACATCAAAAAGCTTGAGAAGTGGGCGAAACAACAAGGCCTAGAATGCTACCGCCTGTACGACGCTGACTTGCCTGACTACAACGTGGCGATTGACCGCTACAAAGATCATATCGTCATTCAAGAATACGCTGCGCCAAAAGAGATCCCTGAAGAAACAGCACGCCGTCGCCTGTTGGATGTTGTGCGTGCTGCCATTACCGTGACAGGCGTGAATGCCAACAACGTGGTACTGAAGACCCG
Source organism: Enterovibrio baiacu (assembly GCF_004120195.1). Taxonomy (GTDB): domain Bacteria; phylum Pseudomonadota; class Gammaproteobacteria; order Enterobacterales; family Vibrionaceae; genus Enterovibrio; species Enterovibrio baiacui. The sequence goes on from NZ_SCHN01000007.1 coordinate 221,086, forward strand.
TGAAAAACAGAAGGGCACCAATCAGTATCAAAAACTGGGTGAAGCAAAACGCTTCATGGAAGTGCAAGAGTATGGCGTTAAGCTGGAAGTGAACCTTCAAGATTACTTGGATACTGGCTTGTTCTTGGATCACCGTTATACGCGTAAGTTGTTGGGTGAGAAGGCGGCGGGTAAAGATTTCTTGAACCTGTTTGCTTACACAGGCACAGCAACTGTGCACGCAGCCGTTGGCGGTGCACGTTCAACCACCACGGTTGATATGTCGAAAACTTACCTTGCGTGGGCTGAACGTAACATGAAGCTTAACGGCAAAGTGGGGCGTCAGTATGAGTTCATCCAATCAGATTGCTTGAAGTGGTTATCAATGGCAGATGGCCAGTACGATCTTATCTTCATCGATCCGCCAACGTTCTCTAACTCTAAACGCATGGAAGACACGTTTGATGTTCAACGTGACTACCTCAAGTTAATGACCGATCTTAAGCGTTTGCTTCGTCCGAACGGCGAAATCGTGTTCTCGAACAACAAGCGTAACTTCAAGATGGATTTTGATGCGTTGAATGGGTTGGGCTTGTTTGCACGCAACATTACCGATCGCTCTATTCCGCTCGACTTTGAGCGTAACAAACACATTCATAATTGCTGGATCGTGACCCACAAGGAAGGTTAATGGCGTTAGTCCTCTACAGCACGGAAGCTTGTCACCTTTGTGAAGAGGCTTTTGCACTTTATCAAGCCGTGGGTAATACCACGGCTTTGCGCGTTATCGACATTGCGTTCGATGAGACGCTTTTCTCTCGTTACGGCGTCACTATTCCCGTATTATCTCTTCAAAATGAAGACGGTACAGTGCTCAGCGAATTAGGCTGGCCTTTCGATTCTTCATTACTACAGACATGGTTAGATACACATGGCATTGATTAATATCACCAACGCTCAGCTCGCTTATGGCGACAATCCATTGCTGGATAAAGCTGAGTTCGTTCTTCAACCCGGTGAACGAGTGTGTTTGGTAGGCCGAAATGGCGCTGGCAAATCCACGCTAATGAAAGTGATTCATGGCACGGTACAGCTTGATGATGGCAGCATTAACCGTCAAACAGATCTGAAGGTGTCACGCCTTGAGCAAGATCCACCGCGTGACGCTGAAGGCACTGTGGTTGATTATGTTGCCGAGGGCTTGGCGGAAGTAGGGGCGCTATTAAAGCAGTACCACGAGCTTCTCGGCTTGATGGAAACCGACCCAAGCGAAACAAACATTAACCGTCTGGCTCGTGTTCAAGAGCAACTCGACCACAACGGTGCATGGCACTTTGAAAATCAAATCACGCAAGTGCTAGACGCCTTGAAGCTTGATGGCAACAAGAAGCTTTCTGAGCTGTCGGGTGGTTGGCAGCGTAAAGCCGCACTGGCGCGTGCGTTGGTCTGTGATCCTGACATTCTTCTTCTTGATGAGCCCACCAACCACTTGGATGTGGCCACCATCATGTGGTTGGAAAACTTCCTCAAAGATTTCAAAGGCTCAATCATCTTTATTTCGCACGACCGCGCATTCATTCGTTCAATGGCAACCCGCATTGTGGACTTGGATCGTGGCATGCTGTCATCTTTCCCTGGTGACTATGAAATGTACCTGGAAGGTAAAGAAGAAGCACTGCGCGTTGAAGCTGAACAAAATGCGTTGTTCGACAAGAAACTTGCGCAAGAAGAAACGTGGATCCGTCAAGGCATTAAAGCACGTCGTACCCGCAATGAAGGCCGCGTTCGTGCGCTGAAACAATTGCGTCGTGAACGTGCTGAACGTGTGGATGTGATGGGCAAGGCTAACATCCAACTGGATGATGCCGCGCGCTCAGGCAAGATTGTGTTTGAGGCGAACAATATTGGTTACCAATGGGGCGAAAAGCGACTCATTGACGACTTTAGCTTCAATGTCATGCGTGGTGATCGCATCGCGTTAATTGGCCCGAATGGTTGTGGTAAGAGTACCTTGCTCAAAGTGATGCTACAGCAACTTGAAGCTGACTCAGGCTCTTTCCATGTCGGTACTAAGCTCGATGTGGCGTACTTCGACCAGTATCGTGAAAAGCTGGATCCTGAGAAAACAGTGATCGACAACCTTGCCGAAGGCAAACTAGAAGTCGATGTTGGTGGCAAGAAGCGCCATGTGCTTGGCTACCTGCAAGATTTCTTGTTCCATCCTCGTCGCGCGCGTACACCAGTAAAAGCCCTGTCTGGTGGTGAGAAGAACCGTCTATTGTTGGCGCGTCTTTTCTTGAAACCTGCCAATTTATTGGTACTCGATGAGCCAACCAATGACTTGGATATCGAAACTCTGGAACTTTTGGAAGAATTGCTTGCCAATTATCAGGGTACCTTGCTGTTAGTGAGTCACGATCGTCAATTTGTTGATAACACAGTGACACATAGCTGGGTGTTTGAAGGGGATGGTTTGATTCGTAAGTTTGTGGGTGGCTATCACGATGCAATGCAGCAACGTGAGAACTACTTGAAAGCAACCGAGACCAGTAAACCTCAGAAAGCAAAGCCAGAAACATCAGCAGAAGTGCCGAAAAAAGCACCAGAAGCGAAAAAGACAACGAAAAAACTGTCTTACAAGTTGCAAAGAGAGCTTGAAGCGCTTCCACAGCTACTTGAAAACTTAGAAAATGAAATTTCGCAAATTCAGGCGTCGGTTAACGACCCTGCGTTCTTCCAACGTAGTAATGATGAAACACAAACTGTGCTTCAACGCTTAAGTGAAGCTGAAGCAGAGTTAGAAGTTGCCTTTGAACGTTGGGAAGAGCTCGAAGAAATGCAAAAGGATTAGGAATGCAGTTCAACAAATTCAAATTGTCAGCAATCGCACTCGCGGTTGCTGGATTACCAACGCTTGCAAGTGCAGCGATTTATAAAGTCGAGAAGCTAGATACATTAGATACGTTTAACGTTAAGAGCTCAATGGCTACGGCAATTTCGCCACAAGGTGGAAAAGTTGCAGTCGAAGAACTCATTGGGCCTGTTGGGTTGAATTATTCAGAAGAAATGCCTTACATGGTAGATGAAGAGCATTTCATTAATAGTTATGAGGATCTTGATAACTATTGTGATAATTACCTTGGTTACAATACCTGCGAATCTTGGGCGGATGAGCAATGGTATGGCATCAAAGCCACAGGCGAAGTCTGTGATAGCGAAGACAGTGAGCAAGTCTGTGACGGCGGCCTGAAGAAAGAAATCGACGCATGGAACAACGGTTACACGTCGAATAGCACCGCCTCCGTTGATCGCAACAGAACGAACCCTTTTAAGGCTGTGAGTGGTCCGACCGGTGTTGTTGATGAAAACTCAACCAATGTTGTGATCAATCAGATTTCGGAAACAGGAACAGTCATTGGTGCTTCAAGTAGCCCGTATTTTAGAAATGGATCGGAGTACGCCAGAGCCTTTAAAAGTCGAGGATATTTCGATGCCACAGAATTACTCCCACCAACTTCGTCAAACCCACTAATTTCTTTAATTGGCCAGACTAATGCTAATGGAGCGGTAGAGTTTGAACATTTGGGTATCTCAAAAACTATTGTCTATGGGTCGGCTTCGATAGAAAATATGGAAAACCCAGGTAATAGCAACAAATCACCTGAAAACTCGAATGTTAATTTGGACAGTTGTGTAAATAACCCTAGTTACACAGAGCGTGCTTGTCAGTATTTTCAGTTTGCCAATCAGGCATCTATTTGGATGTCAGGATATGGTGATTTTGAAAATGCACGTGTTATCGCAAGCTTTCCCAATGGAGCAAACGACGGTGGAGAAGAAACAGCTCAAGCATCTGTTAAAGGCGCTGTTGTTGTTAAAACAGGAGATACAGCTCCTACTCTGGTCGGGTATAACACTTACGATGATAGCAATTTTTATGCGAGAGCTGTGATATTTACCCCAATCAGCACAGGGTTTGATACTTGTTTAACTGAGCTTGAAAATACACCATCAAAACGCTGTTGGGACATGGAATTAATCCCAGGTATCGACATTCGTCAAAGTGGAGACATTATCTACTCTTATTCTGTTGCTAATGATATCAATGACAGTCGTGTTGTTATAGGCGTTGCTAAAAATCTTCGTCGCTCTAGTGGAGCTTACGCTGAGACCGTGTTTATAAATACCGGTGATAGCAGTAGAGATACAACCCTATTAGGTCCATCTCAGAGTTCTCTTTTCTTCTCTGGCTACAACGCAACAGCAGCATCAATTAACAACGATAACGAGCTAGTAGGTAAGGTTGATACTGAGTCTGCGCGTGATCGTGCTCGTCGTCAGCGTGGTTACATTTACCTTCATGGTTCAGCAACAAACTTAGCCACGTTCCAAAATACCCGTGGTTGGTTGCTTGATGATTTGACCAACGGTGGTGCTGATTCAGACACGAATAACCAATACCGTATTGCTGAGGCGTTTGATATCGCGGATAACGGCGACATTGCTGCATCCGCTTTCTATTGTGCTGGTGGCTACAGCTCAACCGCACACAACGCGCTTTGTAACGGCACTGAAGAACTGGTTGCGGTAAAACTGACACGAGATAACAGTGGAACCATTACACAACGTACTTACGATGATCAGACAGTATCACGCAGTGGCGGCAGTGTTGGTTTCTTAGGTTTGGGCCTTCTTGCGCTTGCTGGCGCAATGCGTCGTAAAAAGTAATTTTCATTTCTGGCTCACTCTCACAAATATGTCGAGGATGAGCCTCCCGATGCTTGATTATTCTTTGTGCATGAACAAATCTTAATGGGTGCGGTTAATAAAACGTCAACACGACCAACGCCGCGCAGTAAAGATGAAAACGTCGAAGGATAAGAGGGCGGAAATATGAAAAGACAGAAGCGAGATCGTTTAGAGCGTGCACAATCGAAAGGTTACCAAGCTGGAATAAACGGTCGATCCTCTGAGACGTGTCCTTATCAGGCCACGGACGCTCGCAGCCAATGGCTAGGTGGCTGGCGCGATGGCCGAGATAGCAAAACGACCAACATGAAGTAAACCCACTCCTAAACCACATCTTAGCAAGCCCCTTGAATAGGGGCTTTTGCTTGTTCATATAACGCACTATAACTTATCGATTAGGGCGGATAACAAACGGAAAAGAGCGGTCTTGGGTATTGAGCGAACAGAGTGTTTAGGTGAGGTAAGAAAAGTGCAGGTAGAGCTTGTCTATGAATGGTGGGCTGGCAAAATCTCGTATCTCGTATCTCGTATCTCGTATCTCGTATCTCGTATCTCGTATCTCGTATCTCGTATCTCGTATCTCGTATCTCGTATCTCGTATCTCGTATCTCGTATCTCGTGCCTATAAAAAAACCGCCACAAGGGCGGTTTTTTAAAACATGATGGCGTCGGCTTAGAAAGAAGAAGTATCTTGGAAAAGGCCAACTTTCAAATCTTTTGCTACGTAGATTTCTTTACCGTCTACCAATACGCGACCATCTGCCACGCCCATTACCAATTTACGGTTGATAACGCGCTTCATTTGGATTTCGTAGGTCACTTTCTTCGCGGTTGGAAGCACTTGGCCAGTGAATTTCACTTCGCCAACACCCAATGCACGGCCTTTACCTTCGCCGCCCATCCAACCAAGGAAGAAACCAACAAGCTGCCACATTGCATCAAGACCCAAACAACCAGGCATTACTGGGTCGCCAGGGAAGTGGCAATCAAAGAACCACAAATCAGGGCTGATATCTAACTCAGCAACGATGAAGCCTTTACCAAAGTCACCACCTTCGTCAGTGATGTTGGCAATACGATCCATCATTAGCATGTTTGGTGCTGGAAGCTGTGGGCGACCCGGACCAAAAAGTTCACCTTGGCTTGAAGCTAGCAGGTCTTCCCTAGTGTAAGAATGGCGTTTCATTAGCATTATACTGTTCCTTCGAAAAGATAGAGGCACTTTAGCGTACACGTGTACGCTAAACAACTCGGATCAGTGAAGGAGCCAGCTTTTAAGCTTAGAAATTAATGATATGTGACGATGCTCACCGTGGTGGAAAGCGTCAATACGCTCCGAAATTTTGTCTAACAAGGTCTCTTCTTGTTCTTCTTGCTCCTCTTGAGCAAGATTTTCTTCTGGTTGTTCTTTATCGCCACTGAAACGAAGACCCGTAATAAGCGGGAAAGCTTCCTCTACATCTTCAATTGCCCAAAGGTGGAATTGACCGTCACGGATCGCCGTTGCTACGTCATTACTGAGGCATAACGCATTGAGATTTGTCTTAGGAAGGATCACGCCCTGAGAACCTGTTAGGCCGCGGTTTTCACAAATGTGGTAGAACCCTTCAATTTTCTCGTTAATCCCGCCAACTGCTTGAACGCGGCCAAACTGATCGACGGCACCTGTGATGGCGATGCTTTGATTGATAGGTTGCTGAGCCAATGCACTGACAAACGCACACAATTCCGCAAGAGAGGCACTGTCGCCGTCTACTTCGCAGTAAGATTGCTCAAACACGATAGATGCAGCGTATGGTAGGGGTTCATCAAGGTCCAATGCCGCGCTCACAAAGGCTTGCATGATCATCATGCCTTTTGCGTGAATGTTGCCTGCCAAATCGACTTTGCGCTCTACGTCAGAAATGTCGCCATCACCAAAGTGAACCACACAAGAGATACGCGCCGGTTCACCATACGCCATTGGGTGTCCTGGCATTTCAACAACGGTGAGGCCGTTAACCTGACCGATGTGCTCGCCACGAGTATCAATAAAGACTTGGCCTTTATGGATGTCATCAACAGCACGAAGTGGCAGGTAAGATTCACGGAAGTATTTCTCGCTAATGGCTTTTTCTACGTCGTCTTTAGTGACGCTGTCACCTTTTGCTTGGTAGTCAGCTTCACGAAGTAGCGACTGAATCCAGAGCGGGCACAGTGGCATGCGGTCTTGATCTTCTGTGAAGCGCACGCCGGCTTGCATCACGCGTTTTACTGCGCCAGATGTCAGAGGTTTTACGCCATAGAAAGCCTGAAAGCCTTTTAACACAGAAAGGTAATCGTCAACGCTTTCTGGGGTAAGCAGCATATCGGGTTCGTATTCGGTATAAATACCTAAACCATGCAGCTCCGGTTCGCCGTCTTCAAAATCGTTCATCAACGAACGATCACCAATGACAATCACGCGCACTGATAATTCTGAAGGGTTAGGGAGTTCGCAATAGGTATCAGGCTTTGCACTCTTCCAAGGCAGGTTGCCTGTGCACAACACGTGCTTGAGGCGACTCCAGATATTGGGTTGGCTAATGACACCTGTAAGAGAAATAAGAAGTACACCGCCATTTGCTTTATGAAGCAGCCCTTCAACGCTGCGTGACATTGTCACATCTTCATTGGTGGGATACACTGCGCCAAACAATTGAGTTTCATCGAAATTCTCAGCAACAACCACAGGCATATCAGCCGATGGCAGTTTGTTGACGACGATATCTTTCACAATGGAAAGGTAGTCATGGACATCTGGCGCCGTGACGAGCAACAAACGCGGAAAGTGCACTTCATGCACAAGACGCTGAATGCTGTTTGTTAACCTTGGTTGCAATGCACAAGGGGTCATTGCGGTTAAGGCTGGGTAATTTTCAATCTGTTGTTCAACATTCGAAAACTGGGGAACTACGGACTGCCAGGTAACTTCTTGCATACGTCTGGGATTCAACTCTTGGTGTGTTATGTACCGAGAGTATAAAGGAAGAAGACGCTGCAAAGTAGATAAGATCCTTCCTGATACACGGTTATAGGGACGTTCGGCGAAATAAGTTGCTGAACGTCACGAGTTTGAAAATGATATCGCCGAAATCAAAGGGATAAACCAAGATGCGTTTGATTAAAAAATAATCTACTGTTACGCTGTCACTGTATTAATGTCTTTTATTGCTCTCAACTAAAAACATACTAAGAATATGAAATATCAACAACTTGAAAACCTCGAAGCTGGATGGAAGTGGGCCTATGTGGTCAAAAAGCATAAAGAAGGGTCCAACGTTACGCGATATATCGATACGAGCGAGGCGCAAGCCGCTGTTAATAGCTTGATGTCAATCGAACACGAGCCAACGAAAGTGATCGAATGGATCGCTGAGCACATGTCTCCTGATCTTGATAACAAGTTGAAGCAAGCGATTCGTGCGAAGCGTAAGCGTCACTTCAATGCTGAACAAGAACACACGCGCAAGAAATCAATCGATCTTGATTTTCGTGTTTGGGAAAAGCTGTCCATGAAGGCGCAAGACCTAGACGCGACACTGTCAGACACGATTGAGTACTTGTTAGGTGAAGCTAACCGTTCTCAAAACGCCAATAAAAAGGTAGATGCACTCAAGAAAGACTTGAGCAGCTTGTTAGACATGTAAGGTGAGACCATGGAGTATTTCTTAGCCGTTAGCTTCATTGCTTTGTTTGCGTTTATCGCCGTCGATCGTCCCATTGTTTATATTCGCTTTAAAGATGGAGAGGTGACGAAAACAAAGGGAAAGATCCCGCACGGCTTCTTGCATGATTGCACTGAAATCTGCAAACGTTCGCCGTTCTCTGGAACGGTGAAGGTATACAGAAATCGCTTCAAACCCGCTAAGTTGGTGCTTTCCAAAGGGATTGATAGCAAAGTTCAACAGCGCATCCGTAATGTTTTCCCGCATAAATCTTTCAAATGAATTCGCAAGTATCTCCTATAGCCTTTCGCTTAACGCGAGGGGCTGATCTAAAACAATCCATTCTTGCGTCCATACACGCTAACGCTATTCAGGCGGGTTGTGTCGCCTCAGTAGTGGGGTGTTTATCTACGCTCTCTTTGCGTTTGGCTGATGGTCACTCTGTTGTCACCTTAGAGGGCGCATATGAAATCATCACCGTTTCAGGCACGTTAACGCCTGACCATGTGCATCTTCATCTTTCTGCCGCAGATCGTGAGGGGAAAATGATTGGAGGGCATCTCATGGAAGGTAGCATTGTCAGCCATACGGCAGAAGTGTGCTTACTTTCTTTTCCTGCCATGGCGTTTACGCGTGCGTTTGATGAGGACACGGGTTACACCGAGTTGGTGGTGAACTAGTTGTTGCTGTTGCTATCAACCTGGAATGTATGAACAGTAAGCGAAACATGAGCAACAACTAAAAAGGGCGCTTCTCGCGCCCTTGTTAGTTTTACGGGGCCACTTATCAGGCCTTATCCCGTATCATCCCGCTATTTCAGTCGAGCAGTGCGTTATTTCACTTCCATGGATTGTGGCCTTGAAAAATCAAGGTACTTACCATTTCGGGCCTTCACAGACTTCAGATCCTCATTTGTCACACTTTGGCTAAAGGTCGCTGTTCGGTTGTAAGAAAGGTTTGGCCAATCTCCCAAACGCACCTTCACGCCTTCATCCGCATAGACATATACGTCATGTTTTCGAATCCAGCTTGGAAGTGCATAACCGGAACGCTGATTGACAGGTAAGCAGTATTGCTCTCGGGTTGTTAAGCTCACGATGCAGCCAAGCGGTGTGGAGCTTTGTTCTACGCGCATAGAGCGAGGGGTTGAGAAATCAATATACTCGCCATTCTGTGCGAGTACATTGGAGAGTTTTCGGTTCTCAACCGTCCCTTCAAATGACGCAATGCGACGGTACGAAAGGTTATTGTAATCAGACAACACCACCTTAGCGCCAGGCTCAGCTTGGACATAGACCTCATGGCGATTTATCCAGCTTGGCAAAGAATAGCCAGCACTTTTTCCTACCGATAAACAGTACTTTGCGCCAGATGACAGGCTCACAATACAGCCTTTTGCTTTGGTGACGTTGTCACCTCCAATGACGGTGACGGTCGGCTTGAAGTCTGTTGCATCGATTTGTCGGGTGCTTAGCGTTTTGCCATTACAACGCACTTCCGCGTTGAGCACTTCGGCAGAGCGCTCGATGTTAACGTTGAATTGGTTCATTTGGTTTGTAGAGAAACGTTTATCTGACAAAGCAAAATGCAACGTACCTTTGCGGCGAGTCTCAACGTTTAACTGGCAAGTCGCGTTCGCGCCGTCCTGGGCGTACGTCATGCCATATGCACCGTGGGTTGCTGGGTAGACATAACTTCGTAGTTTGTTCTCAGGATCGTAGTAACCAAAGAGCGTCGTAATAGGCACACCTTGTTTCTTTGGTACGCGTGCAACACTGAGATCGGGCTTGTTTGTACGCTTCCATGTCTTGCCATTGGAAACAAAATGCCACGTGTTTCCATTTTTGATCGTTTCAACGGCAGTGTTTACATGCACATTGGAGTGATAGCCTGCACGGTGGGCGATACTGATCACTTTTCCTTTGTTCGCGCGATTGGCGTCAGGGATGTGGATATCGCGCGTCCAATAGCCATTGCTAAACGAAATATTGATCAGCTTGTTGGTGGAAAGTAAATCGGCTAACTGCGCCTTTGACACCTGAGAGGGGCCAGCAGAGGCAGTTGGCGCATTGTTTACCTTTAATGACCACATCTCCATGGTTTTCGTGTCGTTATTCCACTTCGAAAAACCGGTTGGCGATGAAGGATCAAACACCGCTTTGTTTTCGAGGAAGCGCTGAATACGCTGCGCAGTATGTGGCGTATGGAGTGTGTAGTTGTTATATGTCGCATCGTAAATGCCGCCACCCGCCATCGCATCCTTATTGAATGCAAAGCCTTCAAACGCCTCTTGGCATTCATCATTCAAGCAGGTTGCTTTGTCAGTCTTTACGCGGGAAAAGTTTGGAATAAAGGCGTTAGTATCAGCATCCCAGCCCCACGTAGAGTTCACTGCATTGGGTGGACGATGCACTGATCCGTTAAACCCGCCTGGATAATGACCAATACCGTAGTTATGTCCTAATTCATGGCTAAATTCGTTACCTTTGCTGCTTCGCAGTGTCACGATGCCAGCACCACCAGAGAGACCATGCACAACAACACCGTTTTCATAGCGACCTAGTGTGTTATGGGCACTGATTTGAGCGGCGGCATAAGGATGGCTGCCTCCGGGGGCGGATGAATGAATGCCGTAGTTAGCGTTGTTAATACCAAGCGATATCAAGCGCTTCCCGATGGTTTCACGCATGCTTCCTTTGTGCACACCGCCTGTGTCTGGGGCGAAGTCTGTTAATAAGGTGCCGTCGGGCATCATCACTTCTTTGAAGTGGAGCGACGTGAAGTTATTGACGATGAGCTTGCTGGTGGGCGTTTGTTGGAAGTATTCGCGGATCAATTCAGGCTGCGTTTGCATCTCAAATTGATCGCGGTTAGGCGTCAACATACCTACATCGATGGTGTTCAGAAAAACCTGTGTTGGCGCGCCGACACTTACACCGTTCAATGTGCCTTGTTTGCCATTAGCGGTAAAAGCAAAGGACACCCCAGGTTCAATGAGTGTTGCATCGATAGCGACAGACCAAAAATCACCGTACTTCACACGGCCGGCGTTCGCATCCACGTCGCTGAACCAGCTTCCGTTGAGGTAGCGAAAAACGCGTGTTTCACCACGATTGACGGACAAGCGTTTACCCGAATACTTCACTGTTGAGCGGTATCCAGCCTCAGAGGAAACAACGACCGTTCGGCCATTAGCCACGTTTGAGTCTGGAAGCGTGAACGTGCTGACCCATGCGCCATTGGCTGTTTTAAGCTGAATAGCACCGAACTGCTTGAGCTGCTCAGTAAAGAACGACGCGTCTTCAAATTTCTTCAGCGTACTGGTGCCCGAAAATGAGCGGTCATAAGCGCTTGGTATCTTGAAATCGTCAGCGTTTAGGCCCGCAGAAAGCCCGCTCCCTGCAATGCTAGGAAGCGCATCGGGAGAGGCCATATCAAACTGTGCTTTTAATGTATTGTCTTTGTCGAACACAGACACGCGCACTTGTTTCGCATGTTTATCGCGCTCAGACAGTTTCATCATCACCAAGGTGTTGCGCGCACCAGTCAGGTGAGGCTGAGTATCGTTTGGAATATGTTGCTTGGCAGGAATAATGGCGTGCTGCGCAAACATGACATAGCCAGAAAGCGCGCCTTCCAAATCGTTATAGAAATTGTTGTTAAAGGTCGCGACAGGGCTGGTGGCTGTGTTTGTTTCAGCTAACACGTACGGAGAAGCAAACGCCAGTGCGATCGACAAGCTTGTTGAAATCCTTGTAAGGTGTAAGGATCGTTTTTGCATGATTGATGAGCCTTTTTAGGTTGAAAGTGGTCATCAATATATTCATAAAAGGTGTGGTTATTTGCATTAATAATTAGACGTGCGAATGTATTTGTTATTGCTTAACTATCGCTACGGGTTATTACGCCTAATATTCTGATTAATAGTTACTAATTCTGTTTATTCACCCTAGTGACTGATTACGCATTAAGGTGTGAAAAATCTCGGGGTGAGTACAAGAGATTGTGCATAATTCGCCAGTTAGGTGAATGAAGCGCTCAACGAGATCGTGCCGAGCACCTCAAGATTCACGTGTTTATTCGTCACTATCCGTTCTTTAGCGCCTTCCAGTTAAGGCCGAACTTGGCCAAGTACTTCTGCAGTCTTGATGAATCATTGGCTTGTGTTTTCTTCGTTCGACTCACATTGAACAATTCACGTCCTGCTGCGGCCATAGAGTCGTGTCGCGCGCAAACATCGAGTACAAATTGCAATTGGTGCTTATCGAAATCATCGAGGTCCATGAGCACATCTTCCCTCAACACGTTTAAGGATGAAGAGGCCAGTGAAGGAGTATCGCTTGGTGACCAAGACGCTGTGAGTCGTTGCACTTCGTCATTCACGTCTTCGACAGAGATCCGAGAAGAGTCCGCCAGAGTGCCTAATCGTGTGATGGCAGAGCTAAGATCGCGGAAGTTACCTTGCCACGTCGCCTTACTTGAATGAGCAAACTGGAGAAACGCGTTTCTCGCTTCTTTATTAAACCTGACGCGGTGGCCGTGTTTCTCAGCGAAAGAGACCAATTCATACTCGAGATTGGCGTCCAGATCTTCTTTTCTGTCTTTCAGCGCCGGGAGTTGATACGTCCAAAGATTAATGCGCGCCAGTAAGTCATCACGAAACTCACCACGCTCAACCATGGCTTTCAGATTGCGATTTGTGCCCGCTATCAGTTGGAAATTACTTTGGGTTTCGCTGTCACTGCCTACAGGGTGGAAGCGCTTGTATTCGATAGCGTGTAACAGCATGGCTTGTTCTTCCAAGCCCAGCTCGCCAATTTCATCGAGAAACAATAAGCCATTGTTAGCCGCCATGAGAAAGCCGTCACGTGCTGACGATGCGCCAGTGAATGCGCCCTTGGTGTGCCCAAACAAAGCAGCCATTGCATTCATGCCTTTCAATGTCGCACAGTTCACCACAACGAACTGTCCTTTCAACATCGAGCGCATTTTCTTGAGTTGATAAATACGCTGAGCGAGCTGACTTTTCCCTGCACCGGTAGGGCCGGTAAGTAAAATAGGGGCGGTCGAACGGATCGCCACTTTCTCTATTTGGGTAATCAATTGGTTAAAAGCGGTGTTCTTGGTTTCTATGCCCGATTTAAGAAAGGTTTCACCTTGCAGGCTCGCGTTATCAAAGCGCGTGGCGAGTTGGTCATAACGCGATAAATCCAAATCGATGAGTTGCACACGACCTATGGATTTATCCTCCTTACTGTTGTCAGGGGCCGTTTGAATGAGTTTTCCGGGGAATTGGCGACTTTCCGTTAAGAGATAACTACAGATCTGCGCGACATGGGTGCCCGTCGTGATATGGAAAAGGTACTCATTGTTCTCGATATCAAAATCCATGGAATCACAGAAATCGTAGAGCTTGGCGTAAACCTCTTCGAAGTCCCAAGGATCGAGAAAGTTCATTTCACAGACATGCACTTGGGTGTCGCTCGACACCGCTTTAATGTCTGATGCGACAGTTTTGGCAAGACGCAGGTTGTGATTGTCATGAAGCAAGTACACTTCATCTATCGGCAGATCTTCTTGGCTGACGAGACTCACATTAGGACGCCAACGGTGGAGGCGATCGACGTGTTTCCCAATTCTGTCTAGCTGTGTCCCCAACAAGCTCAACGCAATCGTCTTCATTTTTATTTTTCCCTTCACCCAGACATTTATTCCTATCTATATGGATAGAAGGCATATCTAAACTAATCAAATCGTGTGTTTATTTTTGAAGGGTAAGCAACACTCTTTTTGGCGCCTAGTTTAAAAAAGTAAACATAAACATCCACATAAAACTATTTTCCTGTTTCTTACCGTGTTTGGCACGTTACTTGGAATACTGAGTCTGTGATTAGCGGTGGTGACTCAAACGTTCACGCTGGTGCACGTCACACTGTGACTGTGTATTCCGATCACACACCTCTGGAGAGGAACAGTTTCCACTGTTACGGGTTCGATTCCGTTTAATGACTAGATAGCTCAGGGGTAGAGCGACGAAACAACATTTTGTGTGCGTAGGTTCGATTCCTACTCTAGTACCCAATTGGTAGCTCAGTTGGTAGAGCGGCGAAAGCAATTTCGTTTGTCGCGGGTTCAATTCCCGTCCAATCACTTTATGTATCGCAACACGGCGTAAAACGGGCTGGCCACTGCCAGTGAGACGCAAATGAAACAGCGAGATTCAGCAGGCAGGACGCCACCTGAACCACAAGTTTCGCTTGCCCCTTATTGGTATGTTTGTCCTTTTTACGCTCAACACCTTGGCAAAATTGCTCGTGATTTGACGAATGATTTAGCACGGTAATTTAAGGAAGAAAATGATGTTTAGAAAAACCATTAAAATTGCAGAAAATGAACGCGCACTGGTATTCAAAAACCAACAACTCACGGATGTGCTCATGCCGGGCACTCATAAGGTGTGGGATATTTCCGATGAAGTTAGCTTTCAGCGCTTTGACATTGATGCGCTCTATTTCTCTCCAGTAAACGGTGAGCGCTTGTATCAATGCAATGTTGCGTTACGTGAGCAGATCACACATGAAAAGCTGGCTGACACAGAAGTTGGTCTGTTGTTTGTGAATGACATGCTGAGAGGTGTGGTGGCGCCGGGTGAGCGACTCTTTCTCTGGAAAGATGCGGGAGATATTCGTGTAGAGCGAACCGACATTAGCGCGCAACTGCAACTCAACGAACAAACCTTGTTTCTTGTGAACAAAGCGGGGGCAAACACGGCCTCAAGACTGATTCGAAGTGCAGAGACCGTCGCGATCAAGCCCATCATGAATGCAGTGGTGAAGAACAACCATGTGGGATTGCTTTATGTGGATGGCAAGCTGGTGGAAACACTCGAACCGGGGCAATACGGCTATTGGCAATTCAATCGCGACGTGACGCTTAAAACGTTCGATACACGTACTCAGATTCTCGAGATCTCCGGACAAGAGATCATGACGAAAGATCGTGTGAGCTTGCGGATTAACTTAACGGCGAGCATCCGCGTTATTGATGCTAAAACTGCCGCGAGTAACGTCGAGAAGCTTGAAGATTATGTGTACAAGTTGCTTCAACTTGCGCTTCGGGAAGCCATTGGCACCAAGACACTGGATGATCTTTTACTGGATAAACTCTACATCGGCGAAACGGTGAGAGAGCTGGTGACAGAACAACTCGCTGATATCGGCGTCGCGCTGGGTAATGTAGGCATGAAAGACATCATTCTGCCGGGCGATATCAAAGGGATCTTGAACCAAGTGGTGGAGGCGCAGAAATCTGCTGAAGCCAACGTGATCAAACGTCGAGAAGAAACAGCCGCAACGCGAAGCTTGCACAACACGGCCAAAGTGATGGAAAACAACCCAACATTAATGCGCCTTAAAGAGCTAGAAGCGCTGGAAAAAGTCGCTGAGAAAATCGATAGCCTGACAGTGTACGGCGGGTTAGATGGCTTGATGCAAGGTGTCGTGAAAATAACGTAAACCGCGCGCTTCTTTCTGGTTATACATCAACAACCCAAGGAAAGAAGCGCGTCCTGAGCATGGAAATCATAAGGTGTACTGAGAGCAAAAAATAGTGAAACAAGAATATAAAACCACAAGCGAATGCTGGTGGATATCAGCGTTCAGAGGTCGATGTTCTTTCGCGTTGTCATCTGCTTTCCGGCATCAAAGTTAATACTCTAATGCACTATAACTAATTTGTGCCGCCTTGCCATAATTTCGCCATTATTGGTCTTAATTGGCCACAATTGAACCCCAGAACAGACAGATTGATTTGATGTAATGATGCCATTCAAAACACAGAGAGGACGAAGCAATGGCATGCTTACCCAACGTCAAACCATCCGATTCAGAGACGCAAAACAGCCGTAAAAACGTTGTCGATACCACCCGTCAATTCAAGTTGTGGACATTGGCGCTGCTGCTTTTTATCGCGACACCTTTTGTCACGATGGCCAATGAACAAGAAGGGGGATTATTCCTTCAAATGGTGAACAGCCATCAGAATTTATGGAGTGAAGCGCCACAGCTTTCAACGGATGCTGACATGGAAGTGAATGGATTGATTAATCGCGTCACTGTCACACAAACCTTTACCAACCCAACGGACAGTTGGGTGAATGCGCGGTATTTATTTCCATTGCCACAAAACGCAGCGGTGGATCAACTTACCATTCGAGTCGGCGAGCGCATCATTGTGGGTGAAATCCAACCTAAACAAAAAGCCCGAGAAGCCTTTAACAAAGCAGCAGCAGAAGGAAAGAAAACCTCGCTGGTAGAACAGCATCGTTCAAACTTGTTTTCGACACAGATTGCGAACGTCGCGCCAGAAGAAACCATCATTGTCGAGATTGAATACCAAGAAACCGTGAAGTATGAAGACGGGGTGTTTAGCCTGCGCTTCCCGACGACGTTCACGCGGAAATACATTCCTGGTTTGCCCGTTCTTTCGGTTGGTGAACTTAGCCCTGCAGAGCAAGCGATTCAAAGTGACAGTGCAAACAATCACATGGTGAGTCGTGATAGTGGTGAGAGCAATGGGGAAACAAACGGCGTAGAGAATGCTGCTACGACAATCTCATCGAACGGATCGACATCGCAAGCAGCGCCTGTCTTGGCGCAAATGCACAATGGTTGGGCGGTTGCTACACCGCAAGTGCCGGATGCCAACGAAGTGACACCAGATTATCGCGATCCCTTGATTGATGGTGACATTCAATTCACCCTGAGCGTTGACTTAAATACCGGTCTGGAATTGGATGCCGTCGAAAGCCCATCTGCCGCCATTAATGTTCAACAGATTTCTCTGACACGCTATGCCGTCACGCTGAGCCAAATGGAACTCGCTAACAAGGATTTCGAACTGACCTGGCGTCCAACAGCAGCGTTCAGCCCTGTTGCTGCCATGTTTGTTCAAGAAACAGAAATGGAAACCAGTGCAAATTCGAGCGTCGAACTAGAAAGCGAAACGCGTTATGGCTTGCTCATGGCCATGCCACCGCAAACGAATGAAAGAACCAGCATCCCACAGAACATCACCTTTGTGTTGGACGTGTCAGGCTCCATGTTTGGTGACGCCATTGAACAAGCCAAAGAGGCGGTTATCTACGCGTTAAATCGACTAGACCCTAACGATTATTTCAACCTGATCATTTTTAATGATGAAGCCGCGTATCTATCAGACACGCCCCTTATTGCGTCACTTAAAAACATTGGAGAGACCATTGCCGTTGTTGAATCACTCAAAGCGGATGGTGGCACTGAAATGGTTGGCGCGCTTGAACTTGCCTATAGCTATGAAGCCAAAGAAAACTTCGCGAACCAAATCGTTTTCATCACTGATGGCGCAATTGGTAACGAAGCGGAACTCTATGCACTCATTCAAGAAGGGTTGGGAAACCGTCGGTTATTCACGGTAGGGATCGGTTCTGCACCAAACAGTGCCTTTATGCAGCGCGCCGCGATCAGCGGAAAGGGCACATTCACACACATTGGCCAACTTAACCAAGTGGTCAGCGCCTTGCAGCCGCTCTTCGACAAGCTCTCAAGCCCTGTGATGCAAGACATCAAAGTAACCTGGCAAGACGGCACGCCTGTCGATGCATGGCCTTCGCCAGTGCCGGATTTGTATAAGCACCAACCGTTGACGTTAGCCTTCAAAATTCCTTCGGACGCTAAAACCCTCAACCTGTCAGGCAAGCTTAATCAACAAACGTGGAATTACAGCATCGATTTAGAAAACGTTGGCGCCGGACAAGCGACGGGCATTGATGTGCTTTGGGCGCGCAAGCAAATTGAAAGTATTACCTTAGATCAAACCCTGAGCGCTGAGCAAAAGGAGCAACGCATTACTCAACTGGGGCTAAACCATCATATCGTCACTAAGCACACCAGTCTGATAGCGATTGACCAAACACCCACGCGTCCTTTGGATGAAAACGCTGCGTCATTCAACATCAACCCGCATAAGCCTCACAACGCTGCAAACGGGTCTAATGGTGTGATGCTACAAAGTGGATTAGGAAGCACGATGGCAATGCTGTTCGGCGGCCTTATCTTGATGTTGAGTATGTTTGCATGGTGCTGGACGGCTCGAATGAACAAAGATCGAGAGGTATGGGAGTCGCTATCATGAATGGGGATATGATGCGATTCAAACGGAACTGGGGAACCTCTCGAATCGTCAGGGTCTTAGGTAAATTAGGCAAACGCCGTGCCGCCATCTTTTTAGCATTTCTGGTGGGATTCGCTCTCTTTGGTCACGGTGTTTACATTCAGGCTAAGGCTCAACTGGCACAATTGCTCATCGCACATGCATGGGAGAGCCAACAACAAATAGGGGGGATTCATCGTCCTTGGCCGTGGGCCGACACATACCCGATCGCTAAAATGGGCGTGAATGATGACCCCCCACAATGGGTGCTGTCAGGCGCAAACGCCCGAAATCTCGCGTTTGGTCCAACGCTACAAATGAACACCGCGCTGCCTGGCAAGCAAGGAAACATGGTGATCTATGGACACAATGACACACATTTTGCAGGATTAAGCCAGGTAGAGATCGGTGATGATATTGCGATTGAGGATGCCAGTGGGAAACTGCGGCTTTACCAGATTCGTGATTTTAACATTGTCGACGAATCGGAAACGCAATGGATTCAAGATACGGATGATGACCGCTTAACATTGATTACCTGCTATCCCTTCAATGCATTAACGGTAAACGGTCCACTTCGATTGGTGGTGATCGCAACCCCAAAAGATGCAGAAAATCAGGTGACTACACAAAATGAAGCATTGAAGGATATAACGGGTGATGTGTTATATTCTGACGTGAATTCAAGAGGAT
Organism: Enterovibrio baiacu; assembly: GCF_004120195.1. Lineage (GTDB taxonomy): Bacteria > Pseudomonadota > Gammaproteobacteria > Enterobacterales > Vibrionaceae > Enterovibrio > Enterovibrio baiacui. The sequence goes on from NZ_SCHN01000007.1 coordinate 240,381, forward strand.
ACTGGTTATAGTGTTTTAAGTTAAACACACCCTAATGCACTATAACTTAATGGTTGTATCATGATAAGTCACCCAACAAAGTGGAAGAATAAATAAAGAGAACGCCCTTAAACAAAATGGGATAAAACAGACGCCAATGGCTATTTAGAGAGCAATCCATGCAATGGAAAAGGATTGAAAATCGAAGGGTAAAAAAAGGACGCTTAGTTAATAAGCGTCCGAAGGGAGGTTTTGAGGCAGTGTTGTTATTGTTAAAGCAGGCAATGACCAACATTTCTCAAACAGCGAAATACTGATGCAGTGCCTTGTTGCGTTTGGAGCGAGTGAGTGACGGGTAATGATGTTTAGCATGTCACTCACGTTTACTAACGGCATATCAAAAGGTTAGTACAACAGTGAGCGCCTGCATGGTTGACATGTGGTAATTAGAAAGTGGTCAACAGCATTCTAATTGAGAGGCAACTCAGTTACAGATTTTGGCAGTCTAATAGGGCAGGAATCACACAAATTATCGGCCATGACGTCTTGTCCGGTGAGGGGGATTCGCCACATTCTAGTGCGCGTTGATATAGATGCGCCCAATATGTCGTCAGCTGAGAAAGGGATAATGAGAAAGGCGGGGCGTTAGCCGTCAGAAAATTTTACGCTTTAGCGAACATTATGTGCTCAAGATCTCATAATTATTAACCTGTTGATACTATAGGATAATTATCAATGCCGAATATTACAGGTGTCAGTTAATTTTACAGTGCTGATTCACTTACAATACGTATGGTTTATAAAGGCAGAGAATGTCTTGGCAATAAACGGTACACCTGCTTCATTCAAATGACATACAGAAATGTTGACAAAAAGTTTCGCAGAGGTGTCGAGAATGAAAGTATCCCACAGAGTTGCACTGGTATCGACGGTGATTGTTGTAATCGTCTTATCGTGCTTGTCATGGTTTCAATACGTAAACATAAGGACGGAGCATCTTGAAAACAAGGAACAAAGCGTAAACGAAGCAACCTCGGTCATGGGTGACCAGATCACTTATTGGCTAAACGGCAAGCTCGCCATCATTAATATGATGTCTGAAACCATTAATGCAGACTTCAGCCAATCGACAATACAAAACACCTTTGACCTCCCTCTATTAAAGAAAGAATTCATTCTCATCTTTGGTGGTTTAGACACCAATGGCGAGAGAATCACCAACGATTCCTCATGGAATCCCGTCGGGTGGGATGCACGTCAACGCCCTTGGTATCCCGTGGCACAACAAAGCCAAACCGCTGCGTTAACAGAGCCCTATGCAGATGCTGCCACCAAAGAGATTCTGATTTCAGCCGTTGCTAATCTTAATGATAATGGCGAATTCAAAGGGGCATTCGGGGGGGATTTAAGCTTGAAGAGTGTGTCTGATGCGCTGAATACATTGAACTTCCGCGACACCGGTTACGCTTTTCTACTCAGCGGTAACGGCAACATCATCAGCCATCCAAACATTGAACTGAATGGGCAGCCTTTGTCAGCCCTGTTTGGCGGAAACATTCCACCGCTTGAATCTCGCTTTAATGAAGCCACGGCTGCGGGCATACCCGTGCTGACATCATTCGATAAACTGGATGGGCTAAGTGGGAATGATTGGCTGATCGGCGTGGTATTGGATAAATCTAAAGTCATGGCCCATACCGATGCATTTGCTTATACCGCCGCCGGCGCTACTGCATTTTGTGCGGTGCTCATTGGTCTGTTACTGAGTATGGTGATCGCGAAACAACTGAAACCCCTCGATACGCTTCGTCAGAGCTTGCAAGAGATCAACAGCGGTGATGGTGACTTAACGAAACGTGTCGCGATTAATAGCAAGGATGAGTTTGGCGGTCTCTCTTCCGATTTCAATGGCTTCGTCGCTTACCTTCAGGCATTGATCAGTGAGATTAAAAGTACGTCGGCAGAAGTACGTCACAGCAGTGAGCTTGCCGTGAGCAATGCCACTGCATCATCGTCAGACCTTGAAAACCAATTGCAGGAGCTCAATCAGGTATCAGGCGCGATGGCTGAAATGGCCAGCATTTCCGAGGTTGTCGCCAATAGCGCACAACGCGCATCGGAGTCCGTCATTGAAACCGACCAGGTCGCAGAAAAAGGCGTTGATGCCGTCAACAAAACCGCGCGCTCCATTTCGACCTTGATGGTGGAAATGGAACAGTCCGTCGATAAAGTGAAAGAACTGGCGGAGTACAGCGCAAACATTGAATCGATCTTAACGGTGATTACAGACATTGCAGAACAGACAAACCTGCTGGCGCTGAACGCCGCGATAGAAGCGGCGAGGGCAGGTGAAATGGGGCGCGGATTCGCTGTGGTTGCCGATGAAGTTCGCGCACTGGCGTCACGCACACAGTCTTCCACGGAAGAAATTAAGATCATGATCCATCAACTTCAAGCTGGTGTCGGTGAAGCGGAAACCGTGATACTGGGAAGTCGAAATACTGCCAGTAATGCACAAAGCATCGCACATGATGCTGACGAAGCATTAACGAACATTCGCGACCATATCACCGAAATTAACACACTTATCGCTGACATTTCAGGTTCTTCCAGCAAACAAAGCAACACCGCCGCTGAGATAAATCAAAACACTGCAAACCTACGAGCCATCAGCGAAACGCTCTCAAACCAAGCAAGAGATCAGCAACAACGCTGCATCGGCGTAGCAGAACTCACGGGTAAGCAAGACGACGAACTCGGGAAGTTTCGGGTGTAGTTGTCTTCGTTAGATTAAACGAAATAATGAAGCGGGCTCTTATGAGCCCGTTTTTTTTGGTCTTCGACGATTGAGGAGCTTACGTTGATGCAGGATTTACAGCACTGAAAAGCGTCCCTGAATAATCCAGCTTTCCGTATTGGGAAGCAATCCAATGTTCACGCGGAGTAAATTCGCGGCATTCGGAGGTGATGACAACCGCGCGGTGTGCGTTGATTCGAAACCTTGGACAATGAGAATCCTTCACCAGGTAACCAGCTTCGAGGGTGAACAACTTATCAGAGATTAAGTTGAACAGAAGAATTTCGATGAACAGTGAAAGCGATAAAATGGTGGTCTGCGATTTCTGGTAAATGCATGTGAGCGATTGATTGGATCTTTTTCGTAGCAACAAAGCAAAGCGTGTTGAGCGTGAGGTGGTGAGTAAACGTAAAACGGTGGACGTGGTAAAACACAAGACGTTGTAGATATGTAGAAGACATCATTGGTTGAGACTAAAGGATAATTAAAGTTTTGTGATTGGCACAGTTTGGAGTAGCTAACAGAAACAATGTTCGTGCAGGCTAAATACGGAGAGATTGAACCGGTCAGATACGGTAGTTTTCCTTGTTAACATCCCACGACCTTAGTTCGCTTTATGTATATTATGTTAAATAATATATGCAGGAGATTGAAATCTGATGGTTTGGTGCCTGTAACTACTCCCTTTCTGTTCATTAATGCCTTTAAATTCAATCTATTGAACGTAATTGCTATTTACCATAAAGTAGATAATTGCTAGTTTCTTAAGAAGGTCTATTGGAATACGTTCCAACTGACTTCTTCATTCCCTAACAATTATCTTTGAGAGCGCCGGCGAACATGCGGCGGTTTTTCGGTAGCCCTCAACGTGCATGCGCTGAACTGAGAGCAACGTGTTCCCCCGGCGTTTAGATGACAATCAATGCGCTGTGTTTCTATAGAGCCAGGCGGTGAATATTCCAAGCTATTGCTTTGTCTGCTGCTTCTTTGGCTTCCACTATCTAGCGCATTTTAGATTTGAGTTGCTCAGTGCTCGTTTTGATCACACCTCATCAATATCGCTTTTGTGCCCAGCGCCAAACACCCTGAGTTCGATATTTTTATACATATTTTCATGGTGTTAAATAAAATGCCGAAGTGTGACCCTGTCACTCTTCGGCATTTTATTCACTCGCTATTGTTGATTAGAAACTGCATGTGATTTCTATTGGTGCTCAACGAATTTTGAGTGACGCTGTAACGTTTGCTTTAACACCACGGCTCGGATTGGTTTAGTGACAAAGTCATCCATTCCTGCATCAAGGCACTTCTCTTTATCTTCATTCATGGCGTTCGCCGTCAATGCGATGATTGGGAGTTCATGCCCGTGAGCGCGTAAATACTTTGTCGCTTCAATGCCACACAATACGGGCATCGACATATCCATCAAAATCAGATCAAACGGCGCTTGTTGTGCCTCAATAATATCAATCGCTTCTTGGCCATTATTGGCGACAACAACGTGATGCCCTGCCTTTTCAAGCATGAGTTTCACCACCATCTGGTTGGCTTTGCTGTCCTCGGCGACCAGTACGTTGAGTGGCTGAATCACGTCATCACTTGGTTTGTCTTTTTTAACCAGTTCATTGGCTGCAGGTTTAATTAACGGAATGTTAATTCTAAAACGGGTACCCACGTCAGGCTCACTTTCAAATGCTATTGTGCCATTCATCATGGACACGAGTTTCTTACAGATAGATAGCCCTAAGCCTGTTCCACCATACTTTCTTGTTATGCTTCCATCCGCCTGTGTGAACGGCTGGAAGATGTCTTTCTGGCGATCTGGATGGATACCAATTCCGGTGTCTTCAACCGCAAGTTCCAACCAATCGCCATTGGTCCACATCGACACTTCGACGCGTCCAGATTCTGTAAACTTCACGGAATTCCCAACAAGATTCAGAAGAATCTGCGTGAAGCGATTTCCGTCTTGGTAAATCAGGTCAGGCACGCTTTCCGCGATGTCTGCTAGCAGTTCAATGTCTTTCTTCGCTGCGTTTTCTTTTAACTGATTAAATACAATGGTGACACTGTCACGCGGGTTGATGTTTTCAGGGGACAAAGAGAAACGCTCAGACTCAATACGTGAAATATCAAGCACATCGTTGATGATGGTCAGCAGCAATTGCGCAGATTTATCCATCTGCAACACCCAAGATTCTTGCTCACTGTCGAGAGGCGATTGCTCCAAGGTATCAAGCAATCCCATGACGGCATTGAGAGGCGTTCTGATTTCATGGCTCATCATTGCCAAGAATTGGGATTTGGCAGCATTGGCTGATTCGGCCTGTTGGCGAGCTTGTTGCAGTTCTTGCAATCTTTGCTTTCGCGTCGTGATGTCTTTTGCTGTGCCACGGAAACCAAGGCAATTGCCGCGTTTATCGTAATACGGACGTCCCGATAAGCTGATCCACTTTACTTTGCCATCACGAGAAATTTGCCACTCAACTTCCGAAAAGGTCTCTTCAAGTTGGATTAAGTCGAGCAGTTTATGCTTCACCTCTGGTTGTTTGTTGAGGTGAGCAATGATGGCACTTGGGTCCGTCGACAAGGATTCGTTAGACGGCGATGACAAATAAGTGAATTGTAGATTGTTGTCGATTTCCCAGAACCAATCCCCTGCTGTTTTCGCAAAGTCGCGGAAGCGTTGACGGCTTGCTGTGAGCTCTTGGGTTTTTACCGAAACCAAACACTGTAAACGTTCGCGGTAATCAATATCGATGATGGTACGTTCGATCAGCGGACGAAAACGTTCGATAACTTGCTGCGCTTTGGTGTCGAAGCCGCCTTTGCTGGCTGAGAACAGCATAAGAATCGATTCGCTGGCGTTTACCGTCATGCCGGTGATCAACGCGGAATGGCAGCTTTCAAAATCGACTGCATCCAACAACGAAAATTCGCTGACGCGTTCTGGCGCATAAAGGATGACTGTCTGACCATTTACGCAACGTGAAAATGTTTGCCCATCTTTCCACTGGAGCTCTTCGACTTGCTGTGATGTTGATACCAAGCAAGAAAACTTCTCTTCTGTGTCCTTGTTTCGAATCAGTACGAGCGCGTTATCAAAAGAGATATAGCGTTCGATAACTTTCAGCAGCGTGTTGAAGACTTCAATTTTATTGCTCGCACCGGACATGGCTGAAATCGCAGACAGTATGGCGCGGTTTTCTTCTTTGAACTTCTGTTCGCGTTCTTCAACACGATTAAGTTCAAACAACGTTTCTTGAAGTTTCTCCGAAACCGCGTTTGTCATAGCTCTTCCTTGTGGAACAAAACAGCAGAGATCATGAGGTTGCCGTGGGCGATTTCTCCGCCCAGAAACTGGCCTTGTTCACCAAAGGTGAACGGGCAGATAAACGGTGCGTCGTGCATAGAGCGGCTCATGTTTGTTGCCACGTCATGCAAAGACGGTTTTACGTGAAGCATACAACCCGCACAATAAATGGCGATACCACCAACGGGAACGTCGGCGTTTTTGTCATGCTCGTTGGCGGAGTTCACCACTCGACCCGCACGGGAGACCAGCATTTCCGTGGTTCCGGACATAAAATGTACGGTCTCACCTTCGAAGATGCTACAGAACATTTGAATGCCGCCGTCATCCGATACCTTTGACGGATGCGACAGGCTGTAATACGGCATGCCATGAATCTCACCAGTTTGACGTCCGAGTGGAAACAGGGTTGATTGCGCAAACAATTGTGCAGGGTCGATTTCTAATCCTGTGGCATCTTGATACCAACGGGAATACACCTTCGCGGCCGGTTCTCCGTTCAATTCAACCAAGGTACGACCTTCCACTTTCGTGGCGATGGCATGCGGCCCCATTGCGGCATACCCGCTATGGAACGAATAACTAATGCGACCTGATGGGAAATACACCGCCATGCCAATGCCGTCAGAGGTGATTCTTTCACGATCGAACAAAGACCAATTGCCACAGATTTCATCGTCTGCAGCGGTACCACCGATGATTGGAACGTTCACACCCAATTCGCTGCGAATGGCGCGAAGCACGGTTTCTTCATGACCAGGTGTTGTATGAAGGGTAATGAGTGCTGGGAGTTCACCTGGGCGGCCACTGTCATCAATGGCTTTTTGCAACACCGCTTTGGCTTGCGTGAGCACATCTAAACTTGGGTCGAGTTGCACGACCGCGCTGCCATAAGCGCCCTCTTTGTCTTGGATAGACCAGACGGCGAGGTTATGCCCATTCACATACCCTTTCTCTGTCATCGTGCCTTGGCAAGAAGAGCAGCCAAGCACGTGTGCATTCGGGAAGTGTTTTTTAAGTTCGCCTTTGATGATGTCAACATCTTGCGTTTCTGTGTAGTAAGCCAAAACAAGTTCAGGCGACGAATTGGTCGCACTGATTTCCACCGCAATTTCTTCAACGGCGGTAATGGCGTTAGAATGTGATGACGAAGATGTTGCTATTCTCATTAGCGTTTGGCTATCGAATTTACTGCACTGACCTCAATAATAGCGTTCTCTCTTTATCAAACTCCAGCGTTTAGCCGTTTTCTTTACGTTTAATCACTGAATTCTCTATTGATAGACGATAGAATCATCACATTCGAGATGAAATTACCGCTTGCCATGGATAGCCAGCTTTATATTGTCATACCCTCTCAAGACCCTTTGAGTCAGATCATCAGTAAGCATCTGGCGGAAAAAGGAAACTCAATTGTCTATTTGACCGACAACGAATCGGAAGGTTATGCCATTGCAGCAGAAGAACCGCGTGTTCGCTATCGCTTCTGTTCGCCTCGTGATCTTAATGCCATCGAACATGAGCTTTATTGGGTTGAAAGGAACATTTCTACCATTAATAGCGTTGTGGTGATGGTGAATGAAGAAGATATCGATCAGGCAATAATGCCTATCTCTGAGGATATATTTTCGCGATATGCTTCTCGTCTCGACGAAAATCAGCCTAACTTGTCACTGACCTATGTCATCTCCCCTAAAGACAATGAAAAATCATCAGATTCGTTAGCCGCTCTCCATTTAAAGCTATGCGAGTTGGCGCATCAAGACCAACATCGTGCAGGCATCAAAATCAATCACGTTGTTCTGTCTCCCGCTCAGGAAGCCTTAGAAAGTGTATGTGCCGGTATTGCGAAAGATGCTTCTGATTTGATTCATTTCCTGTCAACAAATCGTGCCAAAGCGATGCAGCAACACGCCTTTTATTTTTCTAACTGAACGGATTAAAACGCAATAAAAAAGCAGCCTATAGCTGCTTTTTTATTGAATTATTCACTTTCATGCGCAATTCAATCTCAAACCTTAAAATGTTAATGCCTTTCGCATAAATATTAATTTAAAGTTAAAAGTTAATTGCTATTTGATCTCGATCAACGAACAGGATGAGTTTTTGGTTTGACCCTGTTTTAACACTCTCTGGCAAAACATAAATATAAGTCGTCTCGGAATTATCACGTGCTATTTCTTTTTGCATTAACTCGTTATTTTTTTGTTCCGAATCTACGCGTAAATGGGTGGGCTCGACGCGCGAAGTGATGGCCAGCTCTTGAGTTCCATCTCCTTGTTTAAAAAGACGAATATCTACGGTGTCGCTATCTACAGAAACACTGCATGCCCCTGCCGACATCTGGCAAATCAAGACAGTCTCATTTGAAGAGTAATTCATTGTTCGCCAAATAAAAGCTGTGATAAGTACAGACATAACGACTAATATTTGTACAAGTCGACCTGTGGTTAATTTTTCTGCTGCCATAGTTTACTCGGTATTCCCGTGTTACAGAGCTCAAAGTTTTAGTAGAAATGTTACTCAAGGGTAAACCGTCTGTGGTTAGAACCCTGTATTTCACTGTTTAAGTGAAGTATCATCGATGCCGAAAATGCCACTTTTACAATGAAATAGCAATGGAATGCATTAAGTGGACAGAAAACAAGCACTATTCGCATTGCATTGCTTCTGGGTGGCATTGTGACATTTTTGTCACTATGTATACGTGAGTGTAGTAATCAAAAAGTGGAAGCATGCAATATGAGCCAAGATAAGCAGCTTGAACTGGACTACAACTACCGCGTTGTCCGTCAATTTACCCTAGTAACAATCTTGTGGGGCATTGTGGGCATGGGTGTTGGTGTTCTAATTGCCGCTCAGTTGGTTTGGCCCGCACTAAACTTCGATATTCCATATCTGACTTATAGCCGACTAAGACCACTGCATACCAATGCGGTGATTTTTGGTTTCGGTACGAGTGCGCTTTTCGCAACGTCTTATTACGTTGTGCAGCGAACTTGTCAGACGCGTCTATTCGGGGGCAAGCTGGCTGAATTTACCTTCTGGGGATGGCAAGCCGTTATTCTTTCTGCAGCGATTTCTTTGCCGTTGGGTTATACCACCAGTAAAGAATACGCAGAGTTGGAATGGCCAATCGATATCGCAATCGCCGTAGTGTGGGTAGCTTATGCCGTGGTGTTCTTCGGAACCATGATTAAGCGAAAGACCTCCCATATCTATGTCGCAAACTGGTTCTTTGGAGCCTTCATTCTTACTGTCGCTGTTCTTCACATCGTTAACAGCATGGCAATACCTGTTAGTGGAATGAAGTCTTACTCCATTTATGCTGGTGCCATCGATGCGATGATTCAGTGGTGGTATGGACATAACGCCGTAGGTTTCCTTTTGACCGCAGGCTTCTTGGGTATGATGTATTACTTCGTACCGAAGCAAGCAGGTCGCCCGGTTTACTCTTACCGTTTGTCTATTGTTCACTTCTGGGCATTGGTTTCCCTCTACATCTGGGCGGGTCCGCACCACCTCCACTACACTGCACTTCCTGATTGGACGCAGTCTCTTGGTATGGTGATGTCTATTGTTCTGTTCGCGCCATCTTGGGGCGGCATGATCAACGGTATCATGACCTTGTCTGGCGCATGGCACAAACTGCGCTACGACCCAATCTTACGATTCCTGATTGTTTCATTGTCCTTCTACGGTATGTCGACGTTCGAAGGCCCGATGATGGCAATCAAAACGGTTAACGCCCTCTCCCACTACACAGACTGGACAATCGGTCACGTTCACTCCGGTGCACTTGGTTGGGTTGCGATGGTTTCTATCGGTGCGGTTTACCACTTGATCCCGAAACTGTTTGGTCAAGAACGCATGTACTCGCTGCGTTTGATCAACATCCACTTCTGGCTGGCGACCGTTGGCGTTGTGCTTTACATCGTTGCTATGTGGATTTCAGGTGTTATGCAAGGCCTGATGTGGCGCGCGGTAAATACAGACGGTACGTTAACGTACAGCTTTGTTGAGTCTCTTGAAGCGTCTTACCCGTTCTACTTCGTTCGCTTTGTTGGTGGCGCAATTTTCCTATCGGGCATGATTTTGTTGGCGTACAACGCTTACAAAACGATTTCAGCACCGAAGGCAAGTTTGAAAGCCGTTGAACAAGCAGCATAAGGAGACCAACTAATGAGTTCTAGTCGTCATGAAATTGTAGAGAAGAACGTTGGTCTTTTTGCAATCTTAACGGTCATTGCGATCAGTCTTGGAGCCTTGGTGGAAATCACACCACTGTTGTTCCAAAAGCAAACAACGGAACCTGTCGATAACCTTCGCCCTTACACGGCGTTGGAGATGGAAGGCCGCGATATCTACATCCGTGAAGGGTGTAACGTGTGTCACAGCCAGATGATTCGCCCATTCCGTGCTGAAACTGAACGTTATGGTCACTACTCAGTCGCTGGTGAAAGCGTATGGGAACACCCATTCCTATGGGGTTCTAAGCGTACAGGCCCAGATTTGGCGCGTGTTGGTGGTCGTTATTCTGATGAATGGCACCGTGTTCACCTGATCGACCCTCGTGCCGTTGTTCCTGAATCAAACATGCCTGGCTTCCCTTGGTTGGCAGAGAATGTTTTGGATGGCCGAGACACTGAGAAGAAGCTAACGATTTTCAGAGATATGTTTGGCGTACCTTACACGGATGAACAAATTGCAAACGCAAAAACAGACGTGGAAGGTAAAACTGAGATTGAAGCGCTTATCGCATATCTACAATCTCTCGGCCATGCAATGAAGTAAGGGACTGTTATGGAAATTGTATCGTTCCACAGTATCTGGACACTCGTTATTTTTGTGTGCTTCATTGTTATTGCGCTTTGGGCTTACAGCGGTCGTCGTAAAAAGGATTTCGATGAAGCTGCAAACCTTGTCTTTGCCGATGAGGAAAAGAGCCAAGTTAAGACAGGAGAAGATAATAAATGACTACGTTTTGGAGTCTATTCATCACTGTCATTACCCTCGGAACCCTCGCTGGTTGTGCCGCACTTGTCATTTGGTGTAGCAAAGATCTGAAAGGCATTTCTGATGGTGAAGATATGGGTCACGAATACGATGGTATCCGTGAGCTGAACAACCCACTGCCGAAGTGGTGGTCCTATATGTTCTGGGCAACCATTATTTTTAGTTTGCTTTACTTGGCGCTCTACCCTGGCCTTGGCAACTTTAAAGGTCTGTTCGGATGGCAAAGTTCAGCACAGAACATCAGCAACGTTGAAGATTCACGCAAACAGTTTGGTGATGATTCAGGGATTAACCAATATGCGCGTGAATTGGCACAAGCCAATGCCATTTTTGGTGAAACCTACCGCAAGCTTGCTTACAAGCCTGGTTCGGACGAGCTTCTGGATATTCCAGAAATCGCGAAGAACCCTGAGGCCGTAAAAGTGGGTCAGCGTCTCTTCATTCAAAACTGTGCTCAGTGCCACGGCTCAGATGCGCGCGGTCAATCTGGCTTCCCTAACCTTACCGATAAGGCATGGTTATACGGTGGCGAGCCTGACACCATTAAGGCAACTATCCTGCACGGTCGTGTGGGTAACATGCCAGCATGGTTGGACGCACTTGGCGAAGATGGCGTGAAAGAAGTAACAACCTATGCATTGAGCCTGTCTGGCCGTAAAGTGAATGCGCAAGAAGCAGCGAAAGGTAAAACCCGCTTCGTTGTTTGTGCCGCATGTCATGGTACGGACGGTAAAGGTAACCCTGCATTTGGTGCGCCTGATTTGACGGATAACGTATGGCTGTTTGGCGGTTCAAGAAAAGCCGTTCAACAAACCATTCTTTACGGTCGCCAAGGTGTGATGCCAGCATGGAAAGACATTTTGGACGAAGATAAAATCCAACTCCTTTCTGCGTATGTATGGCAGCTAAGCAACACAGAAAACCAATAATTAGTCAGTAAGACTTAAGCCCCTGCCTTGCAGGGGCTTTTTTACCCAAGAACTCCGTAAAAACAGGAAAGCAAAATGAACAAACCTTGGTATAAGCAGTTCTGGCCTTGGTTCCTGATTGCCCTGCCTGGCTCGGTCGTAGTGGCCAGCTTCTTCACCGTCAGCCTTTTAAGTGAAAACAAGGTTTCCTTGGTTTCTGAAGATTATTACAAGGACGGCAAAGGCATTAATCAGGATTTTTCTCGTCTTCGCAAAGCAGATGAATTGTCCGTATCTGCCATGCTTTCTACCACAGAAGAAACCGCAATGTTTACGCTTGAGAAAGGTAAACTGCCGCAGTTTCCTACCCTGAACATTACGTTTCAGCACCGTACACTTCCAGACAAAGACATTGAGACCATTGTGAATGCCGACGCTAAGGGGCGTTACCGCATAGCCCTTGTAGAGCCATTACAAGGCCCATGGTATGTTGAGGTGAATGCATTCGATGGCAGTTGGGCGTTAAACCGCAAGATCAACTTCCCTTCATCTGACCCAGTTAAGTTGTATGGCAAGAGCAAGGAATGACCAAAAAAGACTGTTACCACTGTGGAGAGCCAGTCCTCACTGGCGACTCCTTTCACGTTGAGATCCTCGGCGAAGTAAGAACAATGTGTTGCCCGGGCTGTGAAGCCGTCGCAACCACCATCGTCGCTAGCGGCCTTACCTCTTATTACGAATATCGCACCGCCCCAGCAGAGAGAGCCTCTCTCATTCCAGAAGAACTTCAATCCCTCTCGCTCTACGATAACGATGACATTCAGCAAGAATTCGTTCGCCATGAAAATGGCATAGACGAAGTGGTGTTGTCGGTAGATGGCGTATCGTGTGCCGCGTGCGCTTGGCTGATTGAAAAACAACTTGGTAAAGAAGACGGTGTTTCTCGCATTCAAGTGAACACGACTACCAACCGTGCAACACTTCGTTGGGACCCGTCTAAAGCAAAGCTAAGCACCTTGCTGAGTCGCATTCATGCGTTGGGTTATAAAGCGGCACCTTTTGAAGCTGACAGCCAAGAGCATCAATACCACCAAACCATGAAGCAGTATCTCTATAAATTGGGGATTGCGGGTTTGGCAACCATGCAAGTTATGATGCTTGCAGTCGCCATGTACTTTGAAGTCTTTGGAGACATGGACGAATCATTCAGGGATTACTTTCGCTGGGTGAGTTTAATCTTTGCAACGCCAGTGCTTCTTTATTCCGCGATGCCTTTTTACATCAACGCATGGCGAAATTTGAAAGCTCGCACGTTAGGCATGGATGTTCCCGTGTCTATCGCACTACTGTTTGCATACTTTGCGAGTTTGTACGCCACTATGACTGGCGTGGGAGAAGTGTTCTTCGAATCCATTGCGATGTTCACCTTCTTTCTTCTTCTTGGGCGATTCCTTGAGATGCGCGCAAGACGAACAGCAGCCGCGGCCAGTGCGAACTTACTTAAATTGATTCCCCGTTTGGCCACCTTGCAATCTGGTGAACAAATCCCCGCGAAGTCTCTCACCGTTGGCCATATCGTTCGCGTGCTTCCTGGCGAGCCCTTCCCTGCGGATGGTGTCATTTTGCAAGGCGTTACGACGGTTGATGAATCCATGCTGACCGGTGAGTCCATGCCTGAATCACGCCATATCGATGACGCCGTTTACGCGGGGACCATTAACATTGATGGAAACGTTGATGTGAAAGTTACCGCCGAAAAGAAAGACTCGCTGATCGCCCATATCGTTCAACTTCAAGATGCTGCACAGTTGGCAAAACCGCGTGTTGCTGAAATTGCAGATATTGTGGCGAGGTACTTTGTTTCTGCCATTTTGATCATCTCTGCCTTCACGTGGTGGTACTGGCAAAGCCATCGCCCTGATGATGCTTTTTGGATCATGCTGTCTGTTTTGGTTGCAACGTGCCCGTGTGCGTTGTCCTTGGCAACGCCAACAGCCCTTACCTGCTCAACGACGACATTCGGACGCCTTGGTATTTTGCTTCGACGTGGTCATGTTTTCGAAGCACTCACCAAAATCAATCGATTGATCATTGATAAGACGGGCACGCTGACGGAAGGCAACATCTCACTCAAAGAAACAAGTATCTATGCGTCGTACTCTGAGCAAGATGTTTTATCCATTGCGGCTTCGTTAGAGTCTTACGCAAACCACCCCATTGCCGATGCATTTGGTGCGTTTGAAAAGATGGACGGCGTCACCAACGTCGAGAATGTCATCGGCGAAGGCCTGAAAGGCCAATATCAAGGCGCCGCGTGGCGAATTGGTAAACCTGCATTTGTGCTTGATGACCCGTCTGATATTGGTGAATCACTTCACCAAATTTGGTTATCGCGTGACGGTGAGAAAATTGCGTCTTTCCGTTTGATTGACCCCATTCGTAAAAGTAGCCAAGCGCTTGTAGAGCAATTCCACCACGCCGGCATTAAAGTGACGATGCTGACTGGCGACAACTTTCATTCCGCACAGGCTGTGGCCAACCATCTTGGCATCGATGACGTTGTGTCTGATGTGTCGCCACAAGGCAAGCTCGAGTACCTCCAATCACGTCCGAGTGATGAAGTGACGATGATGATCGGTGACGGTGTCAATGACGCCCCTGTTTTGGCGGGTGCTCACCTTTCTGTTGCCATGGGCAGTGGAACCGATGTAGCAAAAGCGTCAGCAGATATGGTGCTGCTTGGTGATGATTTGAGTAAATTGTTAGAAGCGCGCAAGCTCGCCGCATTTACGCAAAAAATCATTCGGCAGAATCTTGCGTGGGCGCTAGGATACAACCTCATTATTTTGCCGCTGGCGGTAATGGGTTTTGTCGCGCCGTACATCGCTGTAGCAGGTATGTCAGGAAGCTCCGTTATCGTGGTCACTAACTCTCTACGCCTCTTTAAAAAAGACGTCATTGAAACGCTAAGGGATGCCTAGTTATGGAAAGTCTCTATATTCTCATCCCTATTGCCATTGGCCTTGTCTGTATTGCCGTTGGTGTTTTTATTTGGGCGGTAAAATCAGAGCAGTTTGAAGATTTAGAACGTCAGGGAATGAACATATTGCTTGATGACGACGAAAAACCTTCAACGCAAGGCAAATCTCCATCATCGGATAAAACGGAAGAGTAATCATGCTGTCGGCTGAAGTGTTTGCCGCGTTTACTGTTGGCCTGCTCGGAGCAGGCCATTGCTTAGGTATGTGTGGTGGTGTTGCTGCTGCCGTTTCCTTAAGTACTCCTCAACACCAGAAGAAGTGGCCCTTTCTCGTTTTTTACAATGGCGGCCGACTTCTTTCCTACACCCTTATAGGCGGCATTGCTGGCGGTATTGTTTCTGGCCTTACCGATGTCGCCCAAGTCTCTCAAGGTTTACTGTGGCTGCGTTTGCTCGCGGCAATCATGATGATCCTTTTAGCGCTTTATATCGGCAGGTTTTGGAATGGATTGGCACATATTGAGCGTCTCGGGCATGTGCTTTGGAAGCGAATATCCCCGCTAAGTGCTTCATTACTCCCGTTAAAACACCCCATTGCAGCATTGCCTTTTGGCATGCTTTGGGGGTGGCTACCTTGTGGTCTAGTTTACTCGGCATTGACGTGGTCAGCAGTCGCTGGAGACATGATAAATGGAATGTTGATAATGCTCGCATTTGGTTTAGGAACTATGCCAGCTATGTTACTGATTGGTGGCGCAGCAGAATCTATGAAGCATTTTCTTAACAATCTGATTTTTCGACGCTTATCTTCAGTAATTATTTTAGTGTACGGATTAGTTACCGCTTATTCTGTATACAATCAGTTCTAACAAGGCTCGATTTCTACGTCAGAAATGGTAAAATATTGACTCAAATCAATTTGGTTAAGCAGGCTCATGATTCAAGACAAAATCATCACCAAACGCGTTCAATCAGGCGGTTGTGCAATTCACTGTCAAGATTGCAGTATCAGTCAGCTTTGTATTCCTTTTACGTTGAGCGAGAGTGAGCTGAATCAGCTTGATCAAATCATTGAGCGTAAGAAGCCAATTCAAAAAGGTCAGCCTCTTTTTCAAGCAGGTGATCAACTGCGTTCTTTGTATGCCATTCGTTCAGGCACCATTAAGAGCTACACCATTACCGAGCAAGGTGATGAGCAAATTACGGCCTTCCACCTAGCGGGTGATTTGGTCGGGTTTGATGCCATCAATCAGATGTCCCACCCTAGTTTTGCGCAAGCGCTTGAAACCTCAATGGTGTGTGAGATTCCATTTGAAATCTTGGATGACCTATCAGGTAAAATGCCAAAACTTCGCCAGCAAATCATGCGTCTTATGAGCAATGAGATTAAAGGCGACCAAGAAATGATCCTTCTTTTGTCGAAGAAAAATGCTGAGGAACGTCTTGCTGCCTTCCTACACAGTCTTTCTACTCGCTTTTCTCAGCGCGGTTTTTCTCCAAAAGAGTTTCGTCTAACCATGACACGTGGTGACATCGGTAACTACCTTGGCCTTACCGTTGAAACCATCAGCCGTTTGTTAGGACGTTTCCAGAAAAGCGGCATGCTAAGTGTAAAAGGCAAATACATTACCATTCTTGACCATCTAGAATTGAGCCGTCTTGCTGGTGTGAGTAAGTAACTTACTGCCCGAAACCTCATCAAGAGAAATGGCGCTTTACGCGCCATTTCTCTTTTTTTACATATATCTGCCTGAAATTATCGCCCCATCCCGCAAGTTTGCGTTACATTAAAGTATCAGCAATACACAGCTGGAGGTTGTCATGAACAGATATACAAACTTGCTCGTCGCAATCGATCCTGACCACGAAGATCAACCTGCATTTACGCGGGCCCTTGATATTGCGCATAAGTCGAGTGCATCGGTCAAAATCACTCTCTTCCTTGCCATATACGATTTCTCCTATGAAATGACATCCATGCTTTCCGCTGAAGAGCGTCAAGCGATGCGCGCTGGCGTATTACGACAGCGAGAAGAATGGATTGCCTCTCTGGTGGCTCAGCACGACACCAATGACGTGGAAATAGTTAAGCACGTTGTTTGGCACAACCGCCCATACGAAAGCATGATTGCTCAGGTATTTGACGGTGAGCATGATCTCCTGATCAAAGCCACGCACAAACACGATAAATTAGGTTCGGTTATTTTCACGCCTACCGATTGGCATTTACTGCGTAAGTGCCCTTGTCCCGTGTTGCTTGTTAAGCAACATGGTTGGCCTGAAAACGGAAAAATCCTCACCGCAGTGAATGTGTCTTCCGAAAACGAAGAGCACATTCCTTTAAACGACAAGTTGATTGATGAAGCGAAGGCAATGAGTAAGTTGCTTAACGCTGAAGTGAACTTGGTTAACGCCTACCCGGCTACACCGGTCAATGTGACGATTGAACTGCCAGAGTTCGATCCCGCCTCTTACACCGATGCGGTCCGCGGGCATCACCTGCTTGCAATGAAGGCACTTCGTCAAAAACACACCATTGATGAAGCGCAAACCTATTGCAGCGAAGGCTTGCCTGAAGATGTCATACCTGCCGTTTCGAAAGAGTTGGATGCTGAGCTTGTGATTCTGGGGACGACGGGGCGTGTGGGCTTGTCCGCTATTTTCATCGGCAATACCGCTGAACACACCATCGACCAGTTGGATTGCGATGTGTTGGCCATTAAGCCGGATGGCTACGTAAGCCCATTGGCGCCAAACGCAAGCTAATGCGTAACGCCTCGCGATGTTGTGAGGTGTACGTACTGATGAGTCGAAGCCAGCATAGATAGAAGCGCCTTTTTGGCGCTTTTCTTTTTTCTGAATTGTAAAACAGCCCAACGACACAAAAATCCGCGGGTGCTAACGCTGTTTGGCATAGATTGAGGTGCGTCTTTCTTTGTTCGAGACTAGCATCCTGCCGCGAAATCCGTATCATACGCGCCAAACCTTCGCATCGAGGATCGATGTGCTAGATACGCCAACAAATGCTGACAGCGAAAACATCGCAAAAGGCTGGGTATTTAAGAGTCGCCATCGATTGGCATTGATTGCGTTGAGAAATTTCAGAGGCACCAAATAGAAACATGTCGAATCAAGAACTGACCAAATCACAGAAGTACAACCTGAATAAATTGCAAAAGCGCATTCGCCGCAACACTGGCCAAGCAATTGCAGATTTCAATATGATCGAAGAAGGCGACCGCATCATGGTTTGCCTGAGCGGTGGTAAAGACAGCTACACCATGCTGGAAATCTTGCAAAGCCTTCAAAAGAGCGCACCTGTTTCTTTTGAGCTGATCGCTGTCAACCTTGACCAGAAGCAACCAGGTTTCCCTGAGCACATTCTGCCAGAGTACTTAGAGAAGCTAGGTGTTCAATACAAGATCGTAGAAGAAGACACCTACTCTATCGTGAAAGACAAAGTGCCAGAAGGTAAAACGACATGTTCACTTTGCTCGCGCCTACGTCGTGGTATTTTGTACCGTACAGCGAAAGAGCTTGGTGCGACGAAGATTGCACTGGGTCACCACCGTGATGACATTCTAGAAACCATGTTTTTGAACATGTTCTATGGCGGTAAACTAAAAGGCATGCCGCCTAAGTTGGTTTCTGATAACGGCGAACACGTTGTTATCCGCCCGCTTGCTTACTGCCGCGAAAAAGACATTGAGCGTTACGCTGACGCGTCAGATTTCCCGATCATTCCTTGTAACTTGTGTGGCTCACAACCTAACCTACAACGCCAAGTGATCAAAGAAATGCTGCGCGATTGGGATAAGCGTTTCCCTGGCCGTATTGAAACCATGTTCACTGCCATGCAAAACGTTGTGCCTTCACACCTTGCCGACTTTGAGCTTTTTGATTTCAAGAGTGTTGATAAAGACTCTGGCGTGATCAACGGCGGCGACACTGCGTTTGATAAAGAACAGTTTACAGATGTTACGCCGTCACAAGACGACGTTGTAGAAGTCGACCCTGCACTTGCTCTGAACGTGGTTCAAGTTAGCTAAGCGACCTCAATGTTGCTGTTATGAATACAAAAAGCCCGCTGTTTATCAGCGGGCTTTTTTTGGTTTCATCTGTCTATCAGAACCCAATGGAAGGTTAGCTTTGTGGTATCCAAGGCGTCACTTTCAGTGGTTGGGATTCCCAGAAAACACGCTCACCTTCTTTCAAATCAGCAAGGCGAAGTGTGGCTATGCTGTTCTCGACGGGAATCGAGCGTCCTTCTGATGTGGATAGCGAAGAGACGGGCTTCTCAAAATGCACCATCACACCTTCAACATCTGGCATGAACCAAGATGCGAACATGCCACCAAGATCTTGCATCATCGCCGACATTTGTGGCACTAAAGTCGCCACTGAATCGGTAGAGATTTCATTTTCAAAGTGTTCTTTCGCAAGCACTTGGAATGAAATATCACACACATCATCCCCTTCGGTTTGAATAAACACGTCAGGATTCACTTTGCGCAAGTTGCTATCAAGTGGCAATAGCAGTTCTTGAGAAGCGGGAATAACAAACTCTTCGTAGTTCTTTTTCTTTGCCATCCAAGCTTTGGTTATCTTGCAGGTTTTTCCCGTTGCGGGTGAAACCATAAAGTACCCAACCTTAACGTCTGGGTGATTCTCACCGGCGTTATGCTTTAGCTGGCTGTAGAGTTTGCTGTACGTAAATTCAACCTGCGCTGCGGCAGCAGGCATTGAAATTACAGCTGCCACGAGGGCAGCCGTAAGTCCTTTGATCATCCTTGGCTCCAATATTTCTCGTTATAGCGAATCATGCTTTGCACTTCATCGACATAAGCTTGCCCACGCTCAGAGTAACTGAGGAGTCCTTTTGCGAGGGCTTCGCCCGTAATAGGTTGTCCAGACTTTCTAAGTGCTGCACGAATGTTTCGCAATTCTGCGTAAGCGGCATTGCGATTTACATTCAAGAAGTAAGCGCGAATTGCTTGGAAAGCATCTTTAAACACAGCAACTTCATGCGTCTGTCCTTTGCCTCGTGCGCTAGGCACTAAGCCACAGCCCGCAGTGTAACACCACTGCCCAAAGTAGTTATTCCCTTCTCGAGCGAAGCGTGATGTGCCCCACCCTGATTCTTTTGCAGCTTGGGTCAGCACAAGATCCGCAGGAATGATATCAACGCGTTTTAGGGCTTCATTGAACCACTTTGCATCGGCGCCGCCTTCTGGCAACGGTAACTTAAACAGTTCCGCCACTTTCGCCAAAAACGCTTCATCGTCGGACGTCATTGTTGTCGTTGAAGACAGTGTCTTTAAACGCGTGCGAGCACTAAGGATCAAATCATTAATGTAGGTAACGCCAGGTTTTAAGAAGGCCACAAACGCCTTCTTCTTTTCATCTACGATTTTATACGAGGCGAAATCCGGCACCTGTTCCATCGAAGGAGGCGGCGATGCCGGTTGGAGTTGATTCACGTTGGTAATGGATTGTGGTGCATCACTACACGCTGAAAGAAAAAGAGCCGAAGCCAGTACTACACGGGAAAGCTTCATTACGCGTTGAAAACCTCATTATTACCGTCACCTGAAGAAGAATCATCATCGCCCTCTTCAGAGACGGTTACTTCTATACCTACACCGAACATCTCGCGGTACAGCACCCCTTTCACGTTGAACATAAAAGGAAGCGCCCAAATGAGCGCGATACCAGCCGTTGCGTAAGAGAACACAAACAGCACAGCGATGACGATGTAAACCAGCAATAATGGTATCAGCTTTTTTGTGATCGCTCTAAAAGAAACAACCATGGCCTCAACGGGTCTCAGGCGCTTTTCGCAAATCAACAGCGGAGTCATCGAAAAAGTAATGCCGAGAAACATACCGAGTAACGGCAGGATTTGGTTACCAATGCTTTGCAATGCCGACACAAAACACATGCCGAGCGTCACTGCCATCGCAAAGGCCATGCCTTTCACTATGTGTCTCGGCTTGGTTCTAAAGCCAATGGCATGACTTAACCCCATCAAACTTGCCCCAGCGTAAATAGGCGCGCTTAACACCGTGGAAGCAAACAGCGCAATACGGCCAGACGCGAGCAAATCGTCTGTCATGACAGTGTTCCCGACGAACGCGTCCATCAGTTCTCTGGGAGAATCCAGTAAGACCGAGAGCACGACCATAAAGAGTGCGACGTTCACGGCGGCAAGAAACAAGACAGCAGGCAGAAAGCTCCAGAAGTTCTTCTTTGTTAGCTGCATGGCCTCTTCGACCACACTGGTCGCGTTTAACGTATATTTGCCGGTAAGCGCATTTTCTAATGTACCGCCGACATGAAGGGCATTATTTAATTGTTGTTTATTCATATCTAAGTAACTTTTGTCTTTTGGCTGCGAAATTTCCCCATAAATAAAGTTATAGGTGATATTTTTTGCGCACGTCTCACAGAGGCGTATTTTTAGCCAACAAATAAAGGGTCTATACTGATCCGCGCTCGCTTGTCGAACACGGGAACAAGCGAGGCTGGCTGCGGAATCCAACGTCGATCTCCGCCCTCATCGTCATCAAGTGGTTTTCTGATGAAAATAAGCCGTTAAAAAGGAAAAAAACGCTTTAACTTCATGGTTCGCACGTCTATCATGCGCCGTCTACTTTTTAGGGGAATTTTCTAGCTAATCGCCCGTGGTGTAAGGAGTGAGAGTAGAATTGAACGCAACACAACCAAACAAGAAACCCGTTGTTCAACTGAAAGGCCTTTGTAAGAGCTTTGACGGTAAAGAGATCATTTCTAAATTTGATCTTGAGATTAACAACGGCGAGTTTTTGACAATCCTAGGTCCGTCAGGTTGTGGCAAGACCACAGTACTTCGCTTGATCGCTGGTCTTGAAGATGCAGACGATGGCCAAATTATCCTCGATGAACAAGATGTCACTGCTATCCCCGCAGAGCATCGTCACGTCAATACCGTATTCCAAAGCTATGCGCTTTTCCCACACATGACAGTTTTCGAAAACGTTGCATTTGGCCTGCGCATGCAGAAAGTCAATGAAAGCGAAATCGAGCCGCGCGTGATGGAAGCATTGCGTATGGTACAACTTGAGAAGTTTGCTCCACGCAAGCCGCATCAACTGTCTGGTGGTCAACAACAACGTGTTGCAATCGCGCGCGCCGTTGTTAACAAGCCAAAAGTATTGCTGCTTGATGAGTCTCTCTCAGCGTTGGATTACAAGCTGCGTAAGCAAATGCAGATGGAGCTAAAACAGCTTCAACGTAAGCTTGGTATTACGTTCATCTTCGTTACTCACGATCAGGAAGAAGCCTTGTCCATGTCAGATCGCATCATCGTGATGCAATCAGGCAATGTGGTTCAAGACGGAACGCCGCGTGAAATCTATGAAGAACCAGCAAACTTGTTTGTTGCGCGCTTCATCGGTGAAATCAACGTGTTTGATGCAGATGTGATCGCGCGTATTGACGATCAGCGCATCACCGCAATGGTTGAAAGCCGTGAATGTCAGGTTTACTGCAAACTTGATGTAGCGAAAGGTGACCGAATTAAAGTTCTTCTACGTCCTGAAGATCTTCGCATTGAAGAAATCAACAGCGGTGAATCTGTCAACAGTGCTGGCGAAACCGTTAACGGTATCGTGGGTTACGTTCGTGAACGTAACTATAAAGGCATGACGCTAGATTCAGTGCTTGAGCTAGAATCTGGCAAATCTGTCATGGTGAGCGAATTCTTCAACGAAGACGATCCAGATGTTGACCACTCATTGGATCAGAAAGTTGCAATTACCTGGGTTGAAAGCTGGGAAGTGGTACTGCCTGATGAAGAAGCTTAATCTCCAAAACGCCATTATTGGCGTCATTGTAGGTTGGTTGCTGTTGTTCGTGTTTATTCCGAACTTGATGATTATCATCACCAGCTTCCTGACGCGCGATGATGCAAACTTGATCGAGATGACCTTCACCTTGAGCAACTATGCCAAGCTGTTGGACCCTCTCTATGCAAAAGTGGTTTGGCACTCGTTCTACATGGCTGCCATCGCCACCCTGCTCTGTTTGTTAATTGGTTATCCGTTCGCCTATTTTATCGCGCGTATGCCAGAGAAGATGCGTCCGTTCATGCTGTTTATGGTCATTGTTCCATTTTGGACCAACTCCCTGATCCGAACGTACGGCCTGAAAATCTTCCTTGGTACGCGTGGTTTACTGAACGAAGGGCTACTAACGCTTGGTCTGATCGACAAACCTCTGCGCATTATGTACACCGAATATGCAGTGATGATTGGTTTGGTCTATATCCTGCTGCCGTTCATGATCCTGCCGTTGTACTCAAGCATTGAGAAACTCGACAACAGCTACCTAGAAGCGGCAAAAGATCTTGGCGCGAGCAAGTTCCAATCGTTTGTGAAGGTGATTCTTCCGCTAACAACGCCGGGTATTATTGCGGGTTGTTTGTTGGTGCTATTGCCTGCACTGGGCATGTTCTATGTGTCGGACCTATTGGGCGGCGCGAAGAACCTGCTGATTGGTAACGTCATTAAGAGCCAAATTCTCAACGTACGTGACTGGCCATTTGGTTCAGCGGCGAGTATATCGTTGACGGTATTGATGGGTCTGATGCTCTTTGCCTACTGGCGTGTTGGTAAGCTGATTAACAAGAAGGTGGAGCTGGAATGAGTCGTTTTTTCAAGACTGGCTTCATGTCGCTGGTCTACGCGTTCTTATACATCCCTATCATCATTCTTATCGTTAACTCGTTTAACGAAAGTAAGTTTGGGATGGAATGGAAAGGGTTTACCACCAAGTGGTACACCCAACTTCTAAGCAACGACAGTTTGGTACAAGCTGCGGGTAACTCGCTCACCATTGCTATTTTCTCAGCAACGGCAGCGGCGGTTATTGGCAGCCTGACAGCGGTAGCGCTTTATCGCTACCGTTTCCGTGGCAAAGGCTTTGTGAATGGCATGTTGTTCGTGGTGATGATGTCTCCTGACATCGTGATGGCGATTTCATTGCTGGCACTGTTCGTGTTGCTGGGTGCGCAATTGGGCTTCCTTACCCTTTTGCTTTCTCACATCACCTTCTGTCTGCCGTTTGTTGTGGTGACCGTTTACAGCCGATTGAATGGCTTCGACCTTCGCATGCTTGAAGCTGCGAAAGACTTAGCTGCAAGCGAATGGGTTATTCTGACGAAAATCATTCTACCTTTGGCCGCGCCTGCGGTTGCTGCGGGATGGTTGTTGAGCTTTACCCTTTCTCTTGATGACGTGATCGTTAGTTCGTTTGTGACTGGACCAAGCTATGAAATTTTACCGTTGAAAATCTACTCAATGGTAAAAGTTGGTGTTTCTCCAGAAGTGAACGCACTCGCAACCCTCATGTTGGTTGTCTCTCTTGCGCTGGTAATTTGTTCGCAATTGCTGGCTCGCGATAAGGTGCGATAACAACGACTGAACCTCAAGATTCAGCATTGTTTTTGCATTTTTCAGTCACGGGTGGAGTTTTCCACCCGTTATTCTTGTTAATCAATCCAAAGTAAAACTACAGGAGTTATCGATGAAACCCTGGTCTAAGTTTGTGCTAGGAAGCTCTCTGGCCGTTTCTCTAATCTCTGGTGCTGCGTCTGCTGCAGACAATGAGCTGTATTTCTATAACTGGTCAGAGTACATCCCTACCGAAGTGCTCGAAGAATTCACAGAAGAAACAGGCATCAAAGTCATTTACTCAACCTATGAGTCAAATGAAAGCATGTATGCCAAGCTCAAAACCCACCCTGAAGGCTATGACCTTGTTGTCCCTTCAACCTACTACGTTGCGAAAATGCGCAAAGAAGGCATGCTTCAGAAAGTTGATAAGACGAAGCTAAGCCACTTTGATGGTCTTGATCCCAACAACTTGAACAAGCCTTTTGATCCAAACAACGAATACTCAATCCCGTATATCTGGGGTGCGACGGGTATCGGCGTAAATACTGACGTGATGGAAAAGAGCAGCGTGCACGCGTGGGCTGATCTTTGGAATCCGGAGTATGAAGGTCAATTGCTGATGATGGATGACGCGCGTGAGTTCTTCCATATCGCGTTAACCAAACTGGGCTACTCTGCCAACACCACTGACCCGAAAGAAATTGAAGCAGCTTACAAAGAGCTTCAAAAAATCATGCCGAACGTGCTGGTGTTTAACTCAGACTTCCCTGCGAACCCGTATATGGCGGGTGAAGTAGCACTTGGCATGCTGTGGAACGGTTCAGCGTATATCGCACGCAGTGAAGGTGCACCAGTGGACATCGTTTGGCCTGAAGAAGGCGCGATTTTCTGGATGGATAACCTTGCGATTCCAGCAAATGCAGAAAACGTTGAAGCCGCACACAAGATGATCGACTTCTTGTTGCGCCCAGAAAACGCAGCAAAACTCGCGATTGAGATTGGTTACCCAACACCTGTCAAAGCAGCATACCCTCTGCTGCCAAAATCGTTTAAAGACGATCCAAGCGTTTACCCACCGCAAGAAGTGATGGAAAAAGGCGAATGGCAAAGTTCTGTGGGTGAAGCAAACGTGCTTTACGAAGAGTACTTCCAAAAGCTAAAAGCCGGTCAGTAATGTCATTACGCCACCAGCAAAAATAGAAAAAGCGGCCTTCAGGCCGCTTTTTTATTGCTTAAAATTCGCCAAACAGCCGTTGCTGCTCAGTCTTTCATCGCGAGCAGTTCTTCCACCAGCGCTGGAACAAGCACACTCGCCTTTCCGTAACGCTTTTCATCAAACTCGCTCTCGACGGCACTCGGTTCAAGGTTGATCTCTATGGTTCTTGCACCATTAATCGCCGCTTCATGAACAAATCCTGCTGCGGGATACACCGCACCGGATGTGCCGATGGAAATGAATAGGTCAGCTTGCACCAATGCCGTGTGAATGCGATCCATCGCAATCGGCATTTCGCCAAACCAGACAACATGAGGACGAATGGGTGAAGGCATTTGGCAGCAATGACACATTTCGTCTGCGGTGATATCCCCTGTCCACTCCAAGACTTGGTTAGAGTGACTGCATCGCGCTTTTAGCAGCTCACCATGCATGTGAATCACGTTTTCGCTACCGCCACGTTCGTGAAGGTTGTCGATGTTTTGCGTCACGATCGTGACATTGCCATCAAGCTCTCTTTCTAGCTTTGCGAGAGCTTCGTGGGCAGGATTCGGCGATACGCCAGACTGCAATTGCTTACGACGTTGGTTGTAGAAGTCTTGAACCAAAGCGGGATCACGCGCAAACCCTTCAGGTGTCGCAACGTCTTCAATTCTATGCTCTTCCCAAAGTCCGTCTTGCGCTCGAAACGTTCGAATGCCGGATTCTGCTGAAATCCCTGCGCCTGTTAACACCACAATGTTTCGATGTGGAAATTGCATCCTGAGCTTCCTTTCTCGTTATCGTTTAAAACCTTTATAACATTGTTAGATTTAGCAAAACAGGATCTAGGCAGTAGACAATAGTCGAACATTAAATCGCACGGTGAATTAACGAGAAAAAACCGAAAAATGTCTTATATTTAAAAAGTGTATCAATTTCGATAATTACTTTATGCCGAGTCAAAAACTCAAATTCACTTTGCCTTATTGCGCGCTTGTCGGATTGCTAGCAACTCCCGCAGTTGCGCAAGATGCTGTGCGCGTGAGTGGATTTGGTACGGTGAGTGTGATTGACTCGGGCACCGAAGACTTCGGTTTCAAGTATGATCTTTCTAAAGAAGGCCAGTATGGCGAGTCGAGTCTAAAGCCAGGCTCCGCATTGGGTTTACAACTCAATGCAACAATTATCGATAACATTGATGCGGTCGTGCAAGGCATTCTGCAAGATCGCATAGAAAATGACCTCGATAAATCGATCACATGGGCGTTTCTTCGTTACAAGTTCTCGCCCAACCTGTCTTTCCGAGTGGGAAGAATTGCTTCTCCTCTTTACATGCTCTCGGAATACCGAGATGTTGGCTTTGCGTATCTTTGGACAAAGCCCATCACAGACTTCTATTCAGCGATTCCCGTTTCTTCAATCAATGGCGCAGATGTTGCTTATCGCTATTCACTTGGGGACGGCATATTAGAAACCCGCTTTTTTGGTGGGCAAACCGACATTTCCATTGAAACGATTAACGACCCTTATGAAGTCACGCTTGGCCCCATGTTCGGAACCAAAGTGACGTATGAAGTCGATGATTGGTTTTTTTCTGGATCAGCGACCACCACAAAGGTTAAAGAAGGCGACCCGTCAGTTTCTATTACATCGGAGCTCTCAGATATTCCCGATTTTTTATGGCCAACCTTGCCAACCATGTTGGATGACTTCGGGTTTGTGGATACACGTATTTCCTATTACTCAGTGGGTACCGCGTATGAGTCGGGAAATTGGAATGTCCAAGCAGAGCTCAGTTACACCGACACAGACTGGCCGTTTTTCCCCGATCTTGCGGCAGGCTACACCAGTGTCGGAAGAGTGTTTAATCGCTTTACCGTATTCGGATTTTTATCTAAAGCTAAATCCGTTGGCGAATACTATGAAACTCCCCTTCCTCCCGCGACGTCGCTAGCAATCCCAGAAATCGCCGGCGCATTTAACCTGATTGATCAAAACCTAAAAGCAAGGATCGTTAATCAGGAAACGCTAGGGATTGGTTTACGTTATGACGTAAATGCAAACGTCGCATTGAAAGGACAAATGGAAAGAACCTGGTTGCTCGACGACCGGATTGGCGGGTGGTCTACAACGGTAAGGGGCTTAACCGCTCCCGTACCTGACTACATTGATACTTACTCTGTTAGCCTGAGCTTTGTGTTCTGATATGAAGAAATATCTAATAGCACTACTCACAATTTATTGGCTAGCGTGGCTTCCTTCAGCACACGCAGGGTTAGTTGTGGTTGTAAATCAAGATAACCCTGTCGAATCACTTTCAACGCGACAAGTTATCGATCTCTATATGGGAAGGCATACCTCTTACCCTGATGGACGCACCGTCAATACCACCGATCTCCCCGACAACAGCCAAGAGCGCGAAGATTTCTATCAACAATTAGTGGGCAAGTCTGTCGCCCAAATCAATGCGTATTGGGCAAGATTGTTATTTACCGGCAAAGCTGAGCCTCCTAAGGCGAGATCTTCTTCCGAAGATGTTGTGATGTATGTGGAAGGAAATTCCAATGCTATCGCCTATTTGTATGAAAACAGCGTAACGCCAGGACTTAAAGTGGTATACCGATTTGAAGATCCTCAATAAGAAAATTCATATACGCGTCGCAGCAGGTGTGGCTGGCGGTGCAATGATATTTGCCGTGATTGCTTCGGTGATATGGTTTTATCTCTCTTATCATCAAGAAGTTGACCGTTCACGTAGCCAAATTCGACAAATCATCACAACCGTCGAACAAACGGCGTCTATTGCCCTTTATCTCGGAAACAGAGAGCTTGCCGAAGAAGTGCTTCGTGGCCTTGAGGCGAATGACATTATTTCTGCCGCACGCTTAACCAGCCAAGATGGCCTATCAGCGTCATTTGAAGACACATCGACAAAATCACACACAGAAACTGCCGTTATCTTCCCTATCGTCTCCCCGTTTGATTCCACGGATGTTGTGGGCGACTTACTCGTTTATCCAAATCAAGATTACATTGAAAATACCGCGGTCTCGTTGGCAAACATCCAAGCAACAGTCTTGGTTATATACTCGGTGCTAATTGCCCTGCTTACCTTGGTCATCGTCAACCGCATTTTGACCGAGCCGATGAAAAACATTGCGAATCGTTTTCACCAAATTACGCCCGGGGATTCTTGCCGAATTGAAGTCCCTACAGCGCACAAACGTAATGAGATTGGAGCCTTGGTCGATGACATTAACGTGCTGTTAGATGCCGTGAATAATCAAATCGACAATGAGAGAGAGCTTCGCGCAGAAACGGAAAACCTGTCTAAAAAGTTTCGCTTTATCTTTGAGCGCGCAAGTGCGGGTATCGGCCTACTCGATGCGAACAATCAACTGATTGTCGCCAACCCTGCTCTTTTGCGGCTGCTGGGTCAAACCTTTATCGTTGATACCGACAGGTTCACAAAAACTGACTTCACGACGTACTTTAATGATCCTCAAGAGATTCAAGAGTTCATTGAAGAGTTCTGGGTGAAACCGGGTAATCAATTCTCTGCCATTGATATACAGCTAAGGCACAAAGTTCGCGCCGCCGATCGCTGGGTGCATTGTCTGTTCTCTAAAGTTGAAGACATTAACAATCCAGATGACAGCTTGGTCGAGATAGTGCTGTATGACATCACTGAACGTGCAGAGCGCGAACAGAACATTATCTATGAAGCTGAGCACGACCCTATAACCCAACTGCTTAACCGCCGTGCAGGGATGACCAAACTCGAAAACTCCCTAATCGATGCCGACAAGAAGCAACGTTACTTCGCGATACTCATGATTGACCTTGATGGCTTCAAGCGCGTGAATGATACCTACGGGCATGACGCGGGGGACAAAGTCATTATCGAAGTCGCTAACCGAATTAAACAATTCTTTAGAGGGTCGGATGTGGTCGCGCGTTGGGGGGGGGATGAATTCTTGATTGGTTTCTCCTACAACGCGACGTACGAGACTGCGGTGAGCGATATTGCCTCTGACTTGCAGCATCAAATTCAATTGCCGATTGATATTGGCCATGAGCAAACAGCGTCCGTTGGGTCGAGTATCGGCATTAGCTTATACCCTCAAGACGAGCAGACAGTGAGTGCGCTGATTGAGCAAGCGGACGAATCCATGTACTACGTGAAAAATAACGGTAAGAATTTCTATCGTTTTTACCAGAAAGAAGAGAGTACTGCGCCAGCGGGGAAATAGCCTCGCTTGATGTTGCTGCTGTTTTTTTAGCGCTAAATGCCATGCGTGTGTTTCTTCTCTTACCCTTCTTGGCCACGCCATAAGCAGATTTGGAAAGTCACAAGGCTTTTCACCTCTGCGGTCGACACAATACATGCCCTCTTACGACACATGCACTTAACTATAAAATGGTACGACGTTTGTTTGGTGTCGGCATGGCTCTTATGTAACAGTAAGGACAATGTACACAGGCAATGGAAAGGACAACAAGATGAATTCACTGCGGGTATCGGTCAGAGCCGTCTGCTATCAAGACGATAAGATTTTATTGGCTGAGCACAAAGATGAGCGCGGCCTTTGGTACATCATTCCCGGTGGTGGTATTCAACATAATGAAACGCTGGATCAGGCATTCGCAAGAGAGCTTCTCGAAGAAACAGGCGGTACAGCGACAATGGGAGACATTCTCTTTGTACGTGAAGTCATCGCTGACAAACTTGAGACCACGTTCCTGCCTGATCATCTTCATCAAATAGAGTTGTTTGTTGAAGCGAAAGGATTCCAAAGAATAGAAATGCCGTCTCAATTAGACAAAGATCAGATTGGTAGTGTCTGGATGCCTTTAGACAAACTCCAAGACCTGCTATTTTTTCCAAAAACCATGGTTCCTGCATTCCAGAAAAAGGAATTCAACGGGATATATCAGGGCCACATTCTCTAACTGTCGTGAACAACCCTCTCAATTCTTACATTATGTACAGATTTATAGGGAGAATACCGTCAGCCTAAGGGGATCCGTAACTGGCTAGACCATTCATGTCTGAACACTCAGTTACAATGCCCGACAAGATTAACAAGGGAAGATTTAAACTCGTTATCATGCAGCTAAATAACTATTACAACGTAGAAAACGGTCAATTTGTTTTCACTCGCCGTCAAGCTAGCCACTTCGCCAAGTTGGTTGCAGGTGACTTCAACCCTATCCACGATGAAGATTCAAAACGCTTCTGTGTCCCGGGTGATTTGTTGTTTTCTGTACTTCTCGCGAAAGCGGGCATTAGCCAGAATATGCATGTTTCGTTCGCTGGCATGATTTCAGATAACCTCGGCCTTGAAATTAAAGAAGGTGACTGTGGGAATCTGTCAGTGATCGACAGCAACGAGAAATGCTATCTCACCATGGCGCGATCTGGCGAAAACATTCAAAATGAAGCACTTGCCAGTCAGGTTGCTGAAAATTACGTGAAGTTTTCAGGCATGAACTTCCCGCATATCATGGTGCCTTTGATGGAAGAGTCCGGCATGATGATTAACCCAGATCGTCCGCTCGTGATTTACGAAAGCATGGAACTGAACTTCCACCATCTTGATTTTCACTCTCCAACGGTGGAGTTGACTGACTCTCGTATGGATGTGAACGGCAAACGTGGCACAGTTACCCTGTCTTTTTGCTTTAAAGAGAATGGCGACATCATTGGCCAAGGCAGAAAGAAAATGGTGTGTAGCGGTTTGAAGGCGTTTGAAACCGACGCCGTTGAAGGTTTAGTCAATAAATTTAACAGTCGTAAATCAGAATTCCTCTCCGCACTGCCTGCATAAGTCTTTGTTATAACGTATACAGCCCCGTATAAAGCGGGGTTTTGTTTACTGTTCAATGTCTTACTTTTGAATTCGAACCAACATTTCTAAGACAATGTTCTATATTTAACTTAAGTCACCAGTGCTGGAGTTGAATATGTCTAACCAATCGTTACTCGCTCATGTCGATAAGCTTCCTAAAATCCCCAAAGTCGTTCAAGAATTGATGGACTTGGTAAACAGCGACAGTTCAGATATGAACCAGATCGCCCAAAAAATTTCCCTCGAACAAGTTATCAGTGCCCGCGTGTTGCGCATGTCTAATTCTGCGCACTTTGGTCGAGGCAGAACAGTGTCATCAGTCGACGATGCGGTTGTTCGATTAGGCCTTGGCCCTATCCGTACGTTGGTGACAGCGTCAGCATTGATGAGTGCTTTCCCGAAAATTGAAGGGCTTGATTTGAATGCTTTTTGGGGCACCACGTTTGAAGTGGCCACGTTGAGCAAAGTCATTGCCAAAGAGCTAAAAGCAGACCAAAACGAAGCCTTTACTGCCGGCATGTTGCACAACATCGGTGATCTGCTTATTTACACGGTTTACCCAGACAAAGCGCAGAAAGTAGAACTGCACATGGAAGCCGGTAAAACCAAGCCAGAAGCGCAGCAAATTGTGTTAGACACTGATTGCGCGCAGCTTGGTGGTCAACTCGCGAAAACGTGGAAGTTTGCAGACACTTTGATAGACGCCATTGAGAATCAGTTTGGTGCAGTACAAGGTGATAACTTCTCACAACTTGCCGCCATCATTAATCTGTGCAGCAAGATTGATCAAGAGTGGGATGAGCTTGCTGAAGGTGATGATAAACGTACATGGCTCAATCACCAGCTTGAATACAGCATGCTAGGGTTGAATGAAGACTTAATTGAACTCATTAACAACAACCGTGGCATCGGTAAAGACATGGCCAATCAGCTGCTGTAATGCGCGTCGTCAATTGTCAGTTATAAGCCTAAAAAACCGCCTTCACGGCGGTTTTTCATGTGACATCATCAATAACAGGCGCTTTGGGTTACAAGAAATACTCCGACATTGATAGGTACTTGTCTCGAATATGTTCGATCAGCTTTTTCACTTTGTTTGGCGGATGGCGAGTAAACGGATAAATCGCATAAATCCCCAAACGTTTCGCAACCAGCGATGGGAAGATATCGACTAACGCGCCGTTTTGTAAATCGTGATACACCAAACAGCGTGGTACATACACAATGCCATACCCTGCTAAAGCAGCCTTTCGCAGTGCAGCCGCGTTGTTCGTTGAAAAGTTGCCTGACACACGCACAATGCGTTTCTCTTTGCTCTGGCTTTTATACGCGGTGTTAGATGCCCCACTCCCCATATCATCGTCAGCGTAAAACTCCCAATCAGCCGCCCCTGTCGATTGATAGGTGTAATGCAGACAATTATGATCCACCAGCGCGTCAGGGGTTGAAGGTTGTCCGCACCGCTCTATATAGGTGGGTGATGCACATACAATCCATTGAGAATCGATAAGGTGGCGCGCAATCAAGCTAGAGTCTTCGAGATAGCCAGTTCGAATGGCAAGGTCGAACCCTTCATCAATCAAATCCACAAAGCGATTACTCAGGATCACATCGATGTTCAATCCCTGATGCTGATGACAAAAGTCAGCAATGCATTCCGCCAAAAGTAGATCGCCAGAAATGGTCGGTACGGACACCTGCATGTGCCCTTTCATTGTCTCGCGAATCGCAGAGACGGCGTGCGTAGCATCTTGAGTCAGCAGCGCCATCTGCTTTGCGGTTGGAAGCAGTGTTGTACCCGCCTCGGTGAGTGAGACTTTTCGCGTCGTTCGATGCAATAACTGAACATTAAGATCTTCTTCCAATCGACGAATACGCTTACTCACCACGGAATACGCTAAATCATACTTTTCCGCCGCTAACTTGAACGAACCCAGTTCAGCCACGTTGGCAAACAAAACCATGTCATCTGCTTTCATTGATTATTCGCTTTTTGGAAAGAATAAATTCATTTAATGCCATTTATTCACCAATGCCAATCTTCTAAGCTGAATTCATCGTACGAAGCCGCGCTCCGTCACAACATATGATGGGCAAACATGAACAATGAATGTTCAGGTCGTTTGGGTATACAAGTGTTTAAGGATGATACATGCTCATTTCTCGGATCTATCCGCACAAACCTCACAAGGTCTATCTCTACGCAACGTGTTTAGTGGATATGTTTGACCCCGAAACCGGCGTTGATGCCGTTGCACTCCTTGAGCAGTTGGGCATTGAGGTGGAATACGTACCGAAACAAACCTGTTGCGGCCAGCCAGCCTACACGTCGGGGTATACCGCAGAAGCGCGAACCATTGCTGAGCATCAAATGTCGTTGTTTCCCGAGCCAATCCCGATCGTCATTCTCTCTGGTTCCTGTGGCGGAATGATGGTGCATCATTACCCGAGGATCTTTAATGATCATCCCCTACACCAACAGGCGATTGCCTTTTCAGAGCGTGTTTTTGAACTTACGGAGTTTCTTACCAGCGTGTGCCATGTCCAGTTAACGGACAAAGGCAATGCTACAACGGTGGTTGTGCATACTTCCTGCGCTGCGCGACGTGAAATGAACGTTCATAAACATTCTGCACACTTACTCAGTCAACTGACCAATGTTGAGGTGAAATCCGCGGATTATGAAGAAGAATGCTGCGGATTTGGTGGCACGTTTTCCATTAGGCACCCCAATATCAGTGAAGCCATGGTGGAGGATAAAACCCGCAATATTCTCAACACAGACGCTGACCAACTGATCAGTGCTGATTGGGGCTGTATGTTGAACATCAACGGCGCACTCGAATACCAGGGACAAGCATTCAAAGGCAAACACATCGCCCGTTTTCTCGCAGAGCGATTAAAAAGCCATGATGCTCTAACAGAGGCGAGCAGCCAGAGCACAAACCACGCTGGAGTGAACCCATGAGTCACACTCAACCGGAAATGTTTCACCCACAAGCGAAGCATGCCCTTGCCGACAAGGAGCTGCGTCAGAATTTCCGCGGTGCGATGGATTACCTTCGTCATAAACGCAAAGACGCTTTTCCTGATGCTGACGAGGAAAAAGCGGTGCGCGATCTGGCAGAAGCCATTCGGCAACGTTGCCTGAACAAACTGCCTGATCTGTTATTGCAATTAGAAGCCAACTGCATGCGAAATGGCATTCAAGTGCACTGGGCTGAAGATGCCGAACAAGCTAATCAAATCTTCGCGGATATCGCCAAGGCACAAGATGCTCACCTGCTCGTCAAAGGAAAGTCCATGGTGAGCGAAGAGATTGGCCTGAATCATGACATGGAAACCCGGGGCATCCGCTGCTTAGAAAGCGACATGGGTGAATATATCGTTCAGCTTGATGGTGATACGCCTTCACACATCATCATGCCTGCCATCCATAAAAACAAACAACAGGTGTCCGATACGTTCGAGCACAACATCGACAATTTCGCGCCCACTACGGACGTTGATTCACTCATCCAAACGGGACGTAATATGCTACGTAACGCGTTTGAAGAGGCAGAAATTGGGGTGTCAGGCGTTAACTTTGCCATCGCAGAAACCGGCACCTTGTGTTTAGTCGAGAACGAAGGCAACGGACGAATGTGTACCACCATTCCTGATGTTCATATCGCCATCACTGGCATTGAAAAAGTGGTGGAGTGTTTGAGTGACATCCCACCTCTCTACAGTGCGTTAACCCGCAGCGCAACCGGCCAAGCCATCACAACCTATTTCAATATGATCAGTGGCCCCCGCAAAAGCGATGAACATGACGGGCCAAGGCAAGTGCATTTGGTGCTACTCGACAATGGGCGCTCTCAGGCGTATCAAGACGAGGAGTTACGTAAAACGCTGCAGTGCATCCGTTGCGGGGCGTGCATGAATCATTGCCCTGTGTATACGCGTATTGGCGGTCACGCCTATGGCACCGTATATCCAGGCCCCATTGGTAAAATTATCTCGCCGCATCTGATAGGTATCAAAGAAACCCAATCTTTGATTACCGCATCCAGTCTTTGCGGTGCATGTGAA
Organism: Enterovibrio baiacu; assembly: GCF_004120195.1. Lineage (GTDB taxonomy): Bacteria > Pseudomonadota > Gammaproteobacteria > Enterobacterales > Vibrionaceae > Enterovibrio > Enterovibrio baiacui. The sequence continues at coordinate 275,932 of NZ_SCHN01000007.1, forward strand.
GAAGTGTGCCCAGTTCGAATTCCCATCCCTGCGCTGCTCCAACGGTTACGTCAGGAATCGAAAAACAAAGTACAAGCCAATCATGAACCACTCAAAGGGCAGGAAGAAGCAAAGCAACCCTTGGAGAAAGCCGCAATGAAAGGGTTCGCCTTTACGGCAACACACCCTTCTCTCTATCACGGCGCACTAGACACAGCACGTCACATGAATGGCCTTATTCCCAACCATATCGGGAATTGGACCCAATGCCGCGTTAAACCCACGCTCGCCAAAACTTCCTTAAAAACCTTACTGGCGAACAAGGCAAAAGAGAAAGAGGCAGGAGAAGTGAAATGAATTCGTCATCCCAAAAATCGGCACTTTCTGTAGCATCGTCAACAGCACGTGCGCGAATCTTTTCTCGTTTAAACGCTGGCAAGGCTGCATCGATGGATAATCCCGCTGTAGACGCATCTCAACACGCAGAACACGCGACTAATTGGCAACCTTGGCATTCAGACAATCGAGACGTGTTGAGTGCACGCTTGAGAGACACACTCTCTGCCAGTCATGCAGAAGTCCATCACATTGAGGCTGATAACATCGAGTCTGCACTTGCTCATTGTTTGCACGCAGCGTCCATTTCTCGATTGTTGGTCGGCAAAGCAAACCCATATGCTGACGCCCTCGAAGCAGCTTCACCTGCAATGGGTGTGACGAAATACGATCAAGACATTGAAGCCGTTAAGCATGATTTGTTTCATGACATCGACGCGGGTTTCTCTGTCTGCCCTGCCGCAATTGCAGATACAGGGACTTTGGCATTGTTCACAGGCGAAGAAGAACCGAGAGCCTTATCACTGGTTCCGCCGATACACATTGCTATCATCCATGAACGTGACATCGTCGCAAATTTTGGTGCGCTAATGGAAACGGCCGCGTGGACAAGGGCAAACTGGTCAGAAGATCCATTGACCAACCTCTTACTGATTTCTGGGCCATCAAAAACCGCAGACATACAACAAACGCTGGCCTACGGCGCGCATGGACCTAAGCGCCTTATTGTCTTTGTGGTGAAGGAGCAACCATGAGTAACACGCGAGAATCGCAAGAAGCACAAAAACAACAAAGCAAACGCGCCCTAACGCCGTTGCTTGCAACGTTACGACAACGTATACCTGAATCTCGCGTCATTACTGACGAAGCAAAGCGATTAGCGTACGGCACAGACGCGAGCTTTTATCGGCTCGTACCACAAGTGATTGTCCAGGCTGACGATCTTGGTGACATTCTGTTTATCATCAAAACCTGCAGCGACTTTGCCTTTCCTTTTACATTTCGCGCCGCAGGCACCAGTTTGTCAGGTCAAGCGGTCACAGACTCCGTACTGATTACGCTGACGGACAACTGGCGACATCATGACATCCTCAATAACGGAGAGCAGATTCGTTTACAGCCAGGCGTGATCGGGGCAGACGCGAACCGCTACCTTGCTCCTTTCCAACGCAAGATCGGCCCGGATCCTGCCTCCATCAACAGCTGTAAAATCGGTGGCATCGCGGCCAACAATGCCAGTGGCATGTGTTGTGGCACGGCACAGAATACGTATCGCACCGTTCAAGCCATGAAGATCGTGTTTCAAGACGGGACGCTGTTAGATACTGAAAACCCCGAATCTGTGGAGGCATTCAAGGCCTCTCATGCGCACTTAATTGAGGGGATTCAACAGCTGTGTGCGGATGTCTCTAACAATGCTGAGCTTAAATCCCGAATTTCACACAAATACCGACTGAAAAACACCACGGGCTATGCGCTCAATGCACTGATTGATTTCACCGATCCTATCGACGTGTTGACCCATTTGATGGTGGGTTCAGAAGGCACACTCGGGTTTATCGCGGACATTACTTACAACACCGTGATTGAGCATCCGAATAAAGCATCCGCGTTAATGGTGTTTGAAGACATCGAATCTGCATCACTGGCCGTCACCGCGTTATCGCATTGCCCCGTCTCTTCCGTTGAAATGATGGATGGACGCGCCCTTCGCTCTGTCGCCGATAAAGCGGGCATGCCAGATTTCATGCCACTGTTGAATCTTGAACATTGCGCCCTATTGATTGAATCGCGCGCCAGTGATGAACACACATTGAATACCCAATGCCAACAGATCATTGAGACCTTGGCGGACTATCGGATTCCCTATCAAGTGGCATTTACCGCCGATGCGCACACGGTCGGGACACTTTGGGGAATCAGAAAAGGCATGTTTCCCGCCGTGGGCGCGGTCAGAGAAGCAGGTACGACCGTTATCATTGAAGACGTGGCATTTCCGGTTGAACATCTCGCGAACGGCATACGTGAACTGCAGTCCTTGTTTGATGAATTCGAATACCATGAAGCCATCATTTTTGGTCATGCACTCGAAGGGAATTTGCACTTTGTGTTTACCCAAGGGTTCGATGAGCAACGTGAAATAAAACGTTATGGCGATTTCATGGATGCAGTCGCACAACTTGTTGCGGTGAAATACCAAGGGTCATTGAAAGCTGAACATGGCACTGGGCGTAACATGGCGCCCTATGTGGAGCTGGAATGGGGATCAGATGCGTACGCCTTGATGAAACGCATTAAGACCCTTTTTGACCCGCACGGATTGCTCAATTCTGGCGTGATCATCAATGACGATCCGAATGCCCACATTACCCACTTAAAACCCATGCCAAAAGCGGATGACTTGATTGACCGCTGTATTGAGTGTGGGTTCTGTGAAGCGGTGTGCCCCTCTAGAACCTTGTCCCTGTCACCGAGACAACGCATTGTGCTGTATCGAGAGCTACAACGGCTTGAAAAAACACCCAATGCCGATGAATCACGTAAAGCGGAATTGAAGAAGACATTTGATTATCTGGGCGTTGATACCTGTGCCGCCACTGGCTTATGTGCAGAGCGCTGCCCGGTTGGCATCAATACAGGGGATTTGATCAAGCAAATCCGCACTGAAAAGTACCAACGCTACCAACCGATCGCGCGCTGGACAGCAAAGCACTTCTCAACCGTGACCGCCTTGACCAAGATAAGCCTCAAAACCAATCAGGTGCTTCAACATACGTTAGGAGAGAAAGCGCTAGATTCGACAGTGAACGGGTTAAGAAACATAACGCATCAACGCACACCAGAATGGCATGCCGCCTTTCCTTCGCCCAATGCGTATCGATTGAAAGCGAGCGCAGAGCGCCGTCAGAAGAAAGTGGTGTATTTCCCGTCTTGTGCCAGCCGCAGCATGGGCAATGAGATTGGCAGTGAGGAGGAAAGAAGCCTTACGGAAGTGACAGTGTCACTACTTGAGCGCGCAGGCTATCAAGTGATTCTTCCTAAACAGGTCAACAACCTTTGCTGCGGCATGCCCTATGACAGTAAAGGCATGAAAGACATCAGTAAGGACAAGCACTACAGGCTTGAAGCGGCACTGTGGCAAGCGAGTGAATTGGGTAAATGGCCGATCCTCATGGACACAAGTCCCTGCAAAAAACTCACCCATGAAGGGCTCACTTTCCCGCTCGATGTGTTCGAACCCTCAGAGTTCATCATGCAGTATTTGTTTGATGATCTGGATATCACACCCATTGATGACACGGTGATGCTGCACATCACCTGCAGCACGCGTCGCATGGGGTTAGCGGATAATTTTGAAAAGGTTGCAAAGCGATGCGCGAAGCATGTCGTCGTGCCTGAACACATTGAATGCTGTGGCTTTGCAGGCGATAAAGGCTTTTTCACCCCCGAACTGAATGCGTCCGCTACCGCACCGTTAAAAGAACAAATTCCCGAGGGTTGTACGAAGGGATTCAGCAACAGCCGAACCTGTGAAATTGGCCTGACGCGACACAGCGGTATTCCCTATCGCTCTATCCTTTATTTACTCGATGCAGCGACGACCGGCGTCACCTCTATCAGCCGTAAAAAGCAGAAAGAGCGAGAAGCATTAGAAGAAGATGTGTAAGTCTCCGTTTGGCATCGATTAGACAAATTCAGGGAGAAGGCTTTCTCCCTCATCCAACTCAAATTCAAGCGGTGCCGTTCTGTGCGGTACGCCTTGTATTTGCGCAAGTAAAGAGAGCATGGCTTTTTCTCCGGTTTGGCGGTCGGGTGTCACAATACTGGCTAATCGCGGCATCATGGATTGGCCTATGTCGAGTGCATGCACGCCTGCAATACCGATGTCCTCAGGCACGTTGATGGATTGTCGCTGACACTCAAGTAATACTCCTGCCGCGATCTCATCGTCCGTGCAGAAAAAGGCGTCGGTTTCTGGGTAGCGCTCAAGCACTTTTCGTGTCATCTGGCGCGCGAGAAAGACCGATGACATCGACTTCGCTGACAGACTGCGAGGCGTGAGCGAATGCTCGTCCATCGCCTCGACATAACCTTGTGTCTTCTCTCGGGTGAATATGCCCTTTTTCGCGCTCAAACAAACGATATGCTTATAACCACGTTCAATCATCATAGTGACCATAGAGCGCGCGGCGAACGTGTTGTCGACGCCCACAGACGGCGTCGATGAGCCGTCGCTTGCTTCCATCATCTCAACCACAGGCACACCGGCGGTTTTGAGCATTTTCTGAATTCTCGCTGAGTGATCTGATCCCGCTAAAATCAAGCCATCCACATTGAAAGACAAGAGTGTCTCAATCCGCTTTTCTTCAACGGCTTGATCATAGTCGTATTGGGCATACATCAACTGATACCCGGATTCTTCCGCCACACTCTCGATACCACGAATCACACCTTGGAATACGGGATGACTTAACGACGGCAGAATAACCCCCAGGGTTTGGCTGCATTGGTTTGAAAGAATGTTTGGCAGGCAATTAGGGATGTAACCGATCTCTTCCAACGCGGCGGCAATTTTCTCGCTAGTCTTAGGTGCCACCTTTTCAGGCGAACGCAGGTATCGGCTCACTGTCATTTTGGTCACGCCAACGTGGTCGGCAATGTCTTGCATGGTGGGACGACGAGGTTTTTGCATTCGACCTACTCCTTGTACACGCGCTTCTTCAATGCTTTCTGCTTTAAGTTTCTGAACAGATAGCCGCTTTCGCCACAAACAATGATGGAAGTGTGACGGGTAACGTAGAGAGAAACGCGCTTGCTTACATGCCAACAAGCGTCGATGGATAAACCACGCCGCAATGAAGCGAGATGAAGGTATTAGGTAGCGAGTTACTGCTTGGTTTTATCAATGCGCACAAATCGCGCAAACTTTGGAATGCCGTACTTGGTGTATCCGTTGTAGCGGTATGTCACTTTGCTGCCTATCGGTGGTGGCGCCTCGCGTTGTTTGTCGCTAAACCCCGACCCAATCTTGAAGGTTTTCCCGTTGGCCATACGAACAACAATCGCGCCCATCATATTGATGTACTTGCCTTTGCCTTCAACATAACCAATCACTTCGGCTTCTGCGTCTTGCGCAATTTTTACTTTAAGCAAGCTGATGTCCCTGCCTTGAATATAGATTTCATCAACATGGCGCAACATGATGCCTTCCGCCCCTAATTGATGAAGTCTGTTCAGTTCTGTTTGAATGTGTACATCGCTTTGTGCAGGGTAATGAGGAATCAGTGAGAGATGCTCAGGAACGTCAGTAAGTGAATCAGACAAAGACGCTAAATACTCTTCTATGGCTTGGGTTCGTTGGGAAAAGTTTCCTTGCTGATTAGGCGCATCAAACAACATGAAGCGAATGGTTTTCCATTGTTGCTCGTTCGGCATGTCATCCATCACCACCGATAATGTGTGTTCGAACTTCCCTCTTCCGCCCCACAATTCGCCTTCCACGGGAAATGCAGGCAACACATCCGTAAACCAACGAGGTGCGTGAATGTCATGGCCCGTGCGCGTGACCAGACGCTCGCCTGTCCAATACGCGCGGATCCCATCAAGCTTTTCGCTATATACGTACCGAGACCAATCTCGCGAGTCACTGTGTTCATAGTCCATTGCAAGCAGTGGGAGGTAGGTTGTGCTTTGAGGCTTCCCCAGAGCATGAGCATGGCTTGTACTCAATAACGCAATGCTCAGAATATTAATGCTAACACTATGTTTCACTGTAACTTTCCATCCCTATCAACGTAGATAAATCCCTAACACACTCATCGAAATGCATTGTTATCTGCGAGCGATAGAGACTCTAATTCGGTCTCCGTGAATGGGATTGTCTTTGTAGGTCTACATAGATGGTTGCATTTTCATACAGAAAAAAGGCGCGTTCTCTCGATACGCGCCTTTCATGCTTAACACTCTGTTTAACGTTGACTTCTTACGTTTCTACTCATGCATACGCATAGATAAAAGTGCCGTCTTTAATGGTGTTAATCACCTTTTTAGACAAGTAGCTCGGTAACGCGGGGCAGCCCCAACTGCGCCCAAGCTGACCCGTTTGAGAGATAACTTTTGGATTAGCATACGCAGCACCATGAATCACGATAGCTCGGCGTCTGGCGTTGTCATTCACCCCTTTCGAAAGTCCGTCTAAGCGCAAAGAATAACCATGCTTGCCATAGTAAGTTTCGCTGGCACGGAAAACACCGAGAGACGTTTGGTGTGAATTCACACGGTTTGAAAACTTCTTCGCATACAGGTGGCCGCTGTTTTTGCCGTGAGAGACATACGACGAAAACAAGGTTTTACGTTTCGCCACGTCAAACACCCAAAAGCGTTTCTCTGACGATGGTTTACCGTAGTCGATCAGTGTAAACACAGGTCGTGCGCTTCGACTGAATTTGAAGTGATTGTAAGCGTCGGCAAATTTTTCAAACGACAGTTCGTGTTTTACGCCGAGTTGGTTGTACATGGTATAAGCGTCAGGCAGCGGTGTTGCTGCTGCAGTGCTTGAATACATCAAGGTAGAAAATGCGATTAACGTCAGCGCACAAAATGCTTTTAATGCCCTAAACATGGTATTCCCTTAAAAAATGATACTTAACCCAACAAAGCAATGCCTTTACCCGATGGGGTTTAGGATTGCCGCTTTGTTGTAATGCGTACCAAAATCCGTGCCAGAACAGCGCGCGAGCGATGAGTGACTTGGATTACATATAAAAATTCAATGAATTAGATAATGAAGGGTGATCCATTCTTCTCTGCGCATTGGGCCACAAACACAAGAAAACAGCGTGAACGGCCTGTCTTTGCCGCCTTGCTTCCTGTGAATGCGGAATCTTGCCATAGGGGATATACGCAAAAAAGCCAGCGCGGGCGCTGACTTTCTATTTATCGAAACTTGTGACTCCATTTTAATACAGAGGTGTAAAGTAATTAAATTTGGTCAATGGCATTCTTGATGCGCTTATCTGAAATTGGGTAAGGCGTGCCGAGTTGTTGAGCGAAGAAACTCACGCGAAGCTCCTCTATCATCCAGCGAATGTCTTTCACGGCTGTCGGCACTTTTTGCCCTTTCGGGATCTTGTTTAACAACTCTTTGTAATCACCGGTGACAGATTCAATTTTCAGCATGTGTAAACGATCGCGGTTAGGATCAACCGGCAATTTATCTAATCGACGCTCTACGGCATTTAAGTATCGCTGAATGTCTGGCAAGCGTTTCCAGCCGCATTCGGTCGCAAAACCTTTAAAGATCAAACCGTCGACCTGCGCCTTAATGTCCGACATCGCAAATGCCATGGTAAAGTCGATTTTACCTTTCAACTTCTTATTGATGTTGAACGCCGTCGTCAGGATTTGCTCCACTTGCTTAGCAATGTCGACCACGGTATCACCCAATTCGCCGCGAACGACTTCTTTGAGCGCGTTAAAGTCTTCAGACTGCCATTTCAAACCGCCCTGCGCTTCGACAAGCTTATCGACACCACAGGCAATACAGTCATCAATCAGATCCAACACGCGCCCGTACGGATTAAAGTACAAGCCAAGCTTCGATTTGTTCGGCAAGTTATCGTGAAGGTACTTAATCGGTGACGGCACGTTCAACAGAATCAATCGACGTTGACCTTGGGCCATGACTTGTTGCTGTTCATCTTCCGTTTCGAATAGCTTAATGCCTACCGAGTCTTTGTTATCGACAATCGCAGGGAAGGCTTTGACTTCAAAACCACCGCGCTTTTGCGTGTACATTTGTGGCAATGCACCAAAGCTCCACGTCGTTAAGCCTTGCTGTTCAATATCGTCATCCGCCACTTGAGACAGGGTTTCTTGTACCTTTTCCTTCAAGCTGTCTTTTAACGCATAAAGATCTTGGTTTTCTTTTAGCTTGCGGTTCTTATGGTCAACCGCGCGGAAAGAAATCTTTAAGTGTTCCGGCAACTGATCGGGTTGCCAGTTCTCGCGCAGCACTGTCACACCCGTCATGCGCTTCAATTCGCGCTCTAACGCATCAAGCAGCGGCATTTCCATTGGCGTAACTCGCTGTAGGAAGGCTGAGGCATAGTTTGGCGCGGGCACAAAGTTACGTCGTAACGTTTTTGGCAATGACTTTATCAGGGCAACAATCAACTCATGGCGTAACCCTGGTATTTGCCAATCGAACCCTTCAGGGTCAACTTGGTTAAGCACAGGCAATGGCACATGCACCGTTACACCATCATGATCTTCCCCCGGCTCGAACTGGTAACTCAAACGCAGTTTCAAGTTACCTTGGAACCAGAAGTTCGGGTAATCCAGATCAGTCACATGGCTGGCATCACCCGCCAACAGCATGTTCTTTTCAAAGTTCAGCTTTTCAGGTTCATTCTTGCTGACCTTCTTCCACCACGTGTCGAAATGACGGCCAGACACCACGGTATGATCGATACGCTGATCGTAGAAACCATAAAGCGTCTCGTCATCCACCAAAATATCGCGGCGGCGAGATTTAAGCTCGAGCTCTTCCACTTCCGCCAACAACTTGCGGTTTTGGTGGTAGAACTTGTGCTTGGTTTCCCAATCCCCTTCTACTAGCGCAGAGCGGATGAAGATTTCACGACTGATGACAGCATCAATATGGCTGTAATTAACCTTACGCTTTGGCACGATCGGAATGCCATACAGCATCACTTTCTCGTGGGCAAAGACGGCCGCTTGTTTTTTCTCCCAATGCGGTTCGCTGTAGCTTCGCTTGATCAAATGCTTGGCGAGCGGCTCTACCCACTCAGGTTGAATCTTCGCAGCAACGCGGCCCCACAATTTCGAGGTTTCAACCAACTCAGCAACCATGACCCATTTCGGCTGCTTTTTGAAAAGGCCAGAGCCTGGGAAGATGCCAAAGCGCGCGTTCCGTGCACCTTGGTATTCGTTCTTCTCTTGGTCTTTCAAACCAATGTGAGAAAGCAAGCCCGCCAATAACGCGGTGTGAACCGCTTGGTAATCTGCAGGTTCTTGGTTGATCTTATACCCAAGCTCATGCACCACCTGACGAATTTGGAAGTGAACATCTTGCCACTCACGAACACGCAGGTAGTTCAAATACTCTTTCTTACACTGGCGACGGAATTGATTGCCTGACAATACTTTTTGTTGCTCGGCAATGTAATCCCACATGTTCACGAACGCGACGAAATCTGATTCTTTGTCGTTGAAGCGACTGTGCTTCTCGTCAGAAGCTTGTTTCTTGTCTGACGGGCGTTCACGCGGATCTTGAATCGACAGCGCCGATGCAATCACCATCACTTCTTTCAATGCGCCTAAACGGGCAGATTCCAACACCATACGCGCTAAACGCGGATCGATTGGTAGACGTGCCAATGCACGTCCTGTGTCTGTTAGACGTTTTGCGTCATCCTTACCGCCACCCTCTTTAAGCGCGCCAAGCTCTTCAAGAAGACGCACGCCGTCTTGAATGTTGCGGCTATCCGGCGGCTGAACAAACGGGAATGCGGCGATGTCACCAAGGCCAATCGCCGTCATTTGAAGAATAACGGAGGCCAAATTGGTGCGCAGAATTTCAGGATCCGTAAATTCTGGACGAGAAAGGAAATCCTCTTCAGAGAACAAACGAATACAGATACCGTCAGAAACACGACCACAGCGACCTTTACGCTGGTTCGCACTCGCTTGCGAAATGGCTTCAATCGGCAGGCGTTGTACCTTGGTACGGTAACTGTAACGCGAAATACGCGCCGTACCTGGGTCGATCACGTATTTGATGCCAGGAACCGTTAGCGAGGTTTCCGCGACGTTGGTTGCCAAGACAATGCGGCGACCGCCGTGTGTTTGGAACACACGGTTTTGTTCTGCAGACGACAAGCGCGCATACAGCGGCAGAATTTCTGTGTCGCGTAAGTTGCGTTTGGTCAGCGCATCCGCGGTATCACGGATTTCTCGCTCGCCATTCATGAAAATCAGAATATCGCCGGGACCTTCGGCATGAAGCTCATCCACCGCATCAAAGATGGCTTGAAGCTGATCGCGATCTGTATCGTCACTGTCTTCCACAATAGGACGGTAACGGACATCAACGGGATACGTACGACCTGACACTTCAATGATTGGCGCACCACGGAAGTGGTTAGAGAAGCGCTCTGGGTCGATGGTGGCTGACGTGATCACCAGTTTTAAATCAGGGCGTTTCGGCAGAAGTTGCTTGAGGTAGCCAAGAATGAAATCGATGTTCAAACTGCGTTCGTGGGCTTCATCGATGATGATGCAGTCGTACTGATTGAGGTAACGGTCGTGCTGGATTTCTGCCAGCAAGATACCGTCGGTCATCAGTTTGACTCTCGATTCATCTGACACTTGGTCATTAAATCGAACCTTGTAACCCACGGTTTTACCCAGCTCGGTTTCAAGCTCTTCGGCAATGCGTGTCGCAACCGTACGTGCGGCAAGTCGACGTGGTTGTGTATGGCCAATGACGCCTGAAACACCTAGGCCAAGCTCCATACAAATCTTAGGAAGCTGGGTGGTTTTACCTGAACCTGTTTCACCCGCAACAATGACCACTTGGTGATTGGCAATGGCCTCTGCGATGTCGTCTTTTTTCTGACTAACAGGCAATAGCTCTGGGTAAGAAATCCTTGGTGTCGCTGACTGGCGTTGCAGCTTGATTTGCATTGAACGCGCGATATCGACGGCGATTTCTTCAAAGACGGCCTGGCGGGCTTCGTCTTTCTTAATGCGTTGCGCCCCTTTGATACGTTTGCTCAGACGAAATCTGTCTTTGATCATGCAGTCGTCGAGTGCGGCGAACAGTGTTTTTGCGTTATTTTGATGATTTGAACCGGTCAAAACGTTGTCCAAGAAATGCTGAAATGGATGAATAGCTGAGGATGGTAACTTTTTGGCAATAATGAATGCGGAGATACCATGTCAAAATTGGCCTAATTCTATCACAGTCCACGATAAACGCCCCACCATTCTGATTTTGCCCCTTCCTTGCAACCCTAGGGCTTACACCAAAGCATCAGCCTTATAGAAATCTAATTTTTATTCATGGTTTCTCAACCGTATAACAGTAAAGAATTTCTATGCTCCACGTAAATATCTCTTCTGTTGTGAACCGAATAGAGAAGCCACATAGTTGTGCTGTGAACGTCACTCAGCACCATGATGCAAATGTCTTCGTGTGCTGTTTACGGTTCACCCAGTTGGTTACGTTAAAAATACGATTTTGAAAAAATAAGGAATGAATTATGCCAGTTCAACATGCGAGCGCAGTTTGGGAAGGAACATTAAAAAACGGTAATGGTGTCATGAAATATGGCGATGTCACGGGCCCATTCACTTTCGCGTCACGTTTCGAAACAGGTAAAGGCACAAACCCAGAAGAGTTGCTTGGCGCAGCCCATTCAGGTTGCTATTCCATGTTTCTTTCTGCGTTGTTATCAGAAAAAAACTACTCTCCGACGATCAGCACGTCGGCAAAAGTGCATCTCGGCGAAGATGATGGACCAAAAATAACGCTGATTGAATTGGCCTCTGAGGTATCAGCAGAGGGTTTATCAAACGAAGAACTTCAGGAGTTGGGTGCTATTGCGAAAGAAAAGTGCCCCGTTTCTCGCCTGTTTTCAGGCACAGACATCACCTTATCTTTGTCTTTAAAATAATATCCCATCCCCCATGCAACGTCTTTTCTGATGATGAGCTACATGTTTAACACCGTTTAATCATTAGCGACTTTTGTGCTGTTTACCCCCAAACAGCACTTTTTTACTCTTATCCTCTGGTCACTATTTACACGTAAACACGGTGGTGATGAGCATCTGCGTAGACAAAACAGGCTGGCTCATTTTCTTCCACTGCGCAAAGCGTGTGAACACCTTCAGACCAAGACCTAACGTCCATTAACATTTGCTTATATTCTCAACCATGAGCATTAGGCACATAAACATTGTGTATATCATTCTAGCCAATGAAGCATTGATTATTTCATGTCTTCATGGCTGATTTATCACGATAAAACTGATGCTTATGCAGTCACTTTCATTGTTAATCCTGTTGATTGTATGCGACGTCATACATTTCTCTGTGTAAAACAATCAAGGAGAAGGAAATGGAAAGCCCAAAGAGAAGGCAATTTGTAAAATCCACCATTGGCGTTTCAGTCGCTGCGGCTGTTGCGCCCTATTCCAGTGAGACAAAAGCCATAACATCCCTTTTGCCGATCAATTATAAATTGTTGGTTCCTGAATTATTCAGTACACCACCGAGGCTCTCCTATCACTATCCCGTTCTTATTATTGGCAGTGGGTTTGGTGGTGCTGTAAGTGCGCTTAGACTCGGTCAAGCAGGAATAAAAGCCGCTATCATCGAGCGTGGTAACCGCTGGCCGTTGAGCAAGTTTCGGAAAATCTTTGCTTACGACATGATCGCCGATGGGCGTATGTTCTGGCACCGCGAAACCACAACGTTTCCTGCGCTCACTTACCGACTTCCTTTCTTCAATTCCATCCAAACCCAAAGCATTGATAAGTTTTGCGGTGTGCTCGATATCATCGATCGTCAAGGGGAAAACTACCGTGGCGGGTCTGATATTTTGCTCGGCACCGCCGTGGGTGGGGGTTCTGTTATTTATACTGGGGTCAAGGCAGTCCCTAAACAGGAATACTTCGAGCGCCTATTCCCTTCAGAGATTACCTTTAGCGAAATGGTGAATACCTATTATCCGCGCGTGAAGTCAGTGTTGAATTACAGCCAAATGCCGGATGACATCTACAACAGCCTTTCCTTTAAACATTGCCGAGATTGGGACAGAGAAGCGGCCAAAACGGGCTATAACTCCTACAAAATCGACGGCAACTGGGATTGGAACGTGGTCAGAGAAGAAATGACAGGACAATCCCTGCCCTCGAGCACCATTGGTTTAACCAATTTCGGTAACAGTAATGGCTGTAAACAGAGCCTAGATCAAAACTACATTCCCATGGCGGAAGCGACAGGCAACATTACGGTTCACCACAACCATGAGGTGAAAGAAATCTCGCGGAATGGGGATTTGTATGAACTCGATATTGTCGAATACGACCCCTATGGCGAGATCATTCATCGAAAAACCGTCACATGCGACAAGCTCATCATGGCGGCAGGCGCGTATCACACCCCGCGTATGCTGGTGCGTGCGAAAGCGAAAGGGACGCTGCCTGAGCTGAATGATTATGTCGGTAAAAACTGGGGTGACAACGGCAACCGTATGGCCTTTAGGCAGTCTCTGTTTGGTTTACCTCAAGGCGGGCCTCAAGCATCGCCATCACCGTCAGCCATTTATGTAAAAGATCACGGGGAAAGTCCGATTGTCGCCGAGAACTGGGCCAATGCCGCGATCGCTGAAGTGGGCGTTTCAATGTCGCTTGCTGTCACTGCAGATTTTAACAGCCGCGGTTACTTCTATTACGACGGAGCGAAAGACGACGCCGTGTTGCATTACCCTAAATCCCTCGAAGCAGATGCAACCAACTCGATGCGAAAAGTAAACACCAATATGGCCATCAGAAACTGGCAGCGTCTTGGTGCACCTGGTTTTGATGATGTCATTTTTACCGGTGCTCACCCTGTTGGCGGTATGGAAATTGGTAAGGCGACAGACATGTATGGCCGTGTTAAAGGGCTGCCTAATATGTATGTCATGGATGGCGCGTTGATCCCCGGCAATACAGGTGGCGCAAACCCTTCGTTGACTATCGCTGCACTGGCGGAAAGAAACATTGAGAAGGTAATCCAAGAGGACTTCTAAGTGATTATCTAAACGGTAGATCCATTCCAAAACCAAAGCCGAGTCCGTCTCGGCTTTTTAAATTGCGTCATCGCGGTGTTCATTCGTTATTCTTTGTTAAAACTTTGCGTATTTGTATCGCAATAACCACAATTTTGTTGCATGTTTATCGTTGCGTCCTTCAGTTACACTATTCGCCGTTAATCAAACCTGTAGTGAAAGGATACCGTGTGAGTCAGTTTGTCATTTGTGCATTGTATAAATTTGTTGAATTAAAGGACTATAAAGACATTCAAGCGCCCCTAACGGCGTTGATGAATGACCATGAAGTTCGCGGAACATTATTGCTCGCACAAGAAGGCATCAATGGCACTGTGGCCGCCAAACGCGAAAGCATTGACGCCCTGCTCGCTTATTTGAATGCTGACCCACGATTGGCTGGCATTAATTTCAAAGAATCTTACTCTGATGAACAGCCGTTCAATCGCACCAAAGTGAAACTCAAAAAAGAAATCGTCACCATGGGTGTAGAAGGCATCGATCCTCGTCATGTGGTCGGCACCTACGTAAAACCGTCTGAGTGGAATGCGCTGATTTCTGACCCCGAGGTTTTCGTCGTTGATACCCGTAACGACTATGAAATTGAACTTGGTACATTTGAAGGTGCGGTAAACCCAAACACAGAAACCTTCCGCGAGTTCCCTGATTACGTAAAGGAAAACATGGATCCGGCGAAGCACAAGAAAGTTGCGATGTTTTGTACGGGGGGCATTCGTTGCGAAAAATCTACTGCCTATATGAAAGAGCAAGGGTTTGATGAGGTGTACCACCTTGAGGGCGGCATTCTTAAATACCTTGAAGATGTTCCTGAAGAAAACAGCCTTTGGAATGGTGACTGCTATGTGTTTGATGGTCGCGTTGCCGTGAACCACCAGCTAGAGCAAAGTGATTACAGTTTGTGTAATGCATGTCGTTTACCGATCACGGAAGAAGACAAACAGTCGCAGCAGTTTGAACAAGGTGTCAGCTGCCCAAAATGTTTCGGTACACACACTGAAGAACAATTAGCGAATTTCCGCGAACGAGAAAAACAGGTTCAATTGGCTGCAGCGCGCGGAGAAACCCACGTGGGTGCCGACGCCATCAAACAGAAAGAAGCGCGTCGCGCAGAAAAATTAGCGTTGAAACAGCAACAACGCTCACGCCGATAAACGCATCACCACACACAAAAAAGAAACCGAGCATTGCGCTCGGTTTCTTTTTTCCAGATAGCCCAAAAGCGTTTAGTAGAGCTCGACAACGTTCCAGACTAATCGGTGGTCTGACGAAATGTCCTTACCATCGCCATACTGTCCTACCCGCTCGTCGTTCATCAGTAATCGGCCTTTTTCACCACTTGCAGGCCAATACACACCAGACTCAATCACGTGTAAGCCCGCAGATGGAATGACATGATCAACCCGCAAACCAAAGGTGCTGGTAACACGTTCAGGGTATTGCCCTGGGTTGTTTGCCTCCAATGCCCCAGTGCTGGTGGGCGTTAAATTCCCTTCTGTTGCGGTTTGATTCACGCGAGGGTGCGACAGCAAAGCGCCGATGGTTTCTTGAAAACCGTCACCTTCCAAAGGATCAGCATTCAGATCGCCCATCACGACGAAGTGCGCTTTCTTGGAAAGCCCGCCAATCTTGCCTTTGTCGTCATAAATGAACCCTGCATCGTCGATGTAATCAATCCAGAACTGAATTTCATCACGATTCCGGAGTTTGTTGTTTTCCGTTACCGTATCAAAAACGGGCGGCGTTGGGTGTGAAAGCAATAAGTGCACAACGTCGTCGCCAAACGGAGTTGAAATCTTAATGGGCACATCAACGTGATTCTTAGAAGAAAGCCGCATGCGTTGCCATTCTTGCTCTGAATACCACTCATCACCACACCCCAGCCCCTCAGGAATGGGATTGTTCGGATCATCGCAATTCACAACCCGCGGGTTCTCTGCATTCGGGAGGTCTTTCCATTTAAAGGTTTGAAATGTTCGGGTACGTTTCTTATCAATCTCAAATGTCGACATCAATGCAAACGCATACTGTCCGTGATAAAAACCAAACCCCCACGCATCCCCCGGCAATTGACCGATATCACCGTTGTTATCTAAATCCAGCCCGCTATTCAAGCCAGTGTTGGTGGCGTAGGTTTCTTTAAAGGGATACTTAATGGGTTTTAGCCTGTCTCCACCATCGATACTGTTGGGGCTTTGACCATGAGAAAGGTAGTTTTTCTGAAAGCCTTTTAAGGCCTTTAGCTTGATGCCATTTCCGTCGTTGTTAAATTCGCCTATCATCAGAATATCTGGGCGTGTGGTTTGAATGATCGCTGCAACATTGCGAATTTGAATGATCTTCTCCGCACGTTCTCTCTCTTCGTCACTCATTCCGTCTTTGTCATTCACATAGGCATCAACCAGTCGCCTTTGTTGTTTCCTCGATGTTTTCATTTCATCGACAAGTTGCTCAAACGTTCCGCGATCAAAGGAAAGATTGAACGACGCCACCGTCACTTTTTCATGTTTACAGCCCATCAAGGTCAATGCACTGAACAGTAATGCAATCCCCCATTTACGCATCTTCATTATCATGTCCTCGACTTGTTCTATCGTCACTTTCCAAACCCCACCCACTGCATGATGATTTGGATACTTGTGTACGAATAAACATCGTCGCTTTCAGCGTTTAGGAGGCTCTTTTTTTTAAGATCATGTTGGATTAGCCATTCAGGCAAAGACGTCACCGTGCAAAATATAAACAGCAAATGCACACATAGGGCAAACATTAAGCGCATTCAGGCACCCAAAGTATCAAGAAACGGTCTGTTCAGCGCAAAGCTATGGTGATCAGGGTATAAAGAGGACTAAGATGAAAGGGAATTAAGAACAGTGAGGTCTACTTTAGGCAAGTAAGTAGACCCAATCTCTCAGATGTATAAGGATTATTTATGTCAAACTTAGCACTTCTTAGCCTTTACCATAAAGACTACTGCCCGTACTGCTTAAAAGTACGTGCAGCAATGACATACATGGGTATTGACATCAAATTGGTGAACGTAGGTACAGATTCAGACGCGCGTGATCGCCTCATCTCTGAAGGTGGTAAAAGCATGGTGCCGTGTTTGCGCATCGAAAGTGAAGATGGCACGGCGGAATGGATGTATGAATCCGATGATATTATCGCGTACTTGAAAGAGAACGTTGCCAGTTAACACTGAAAAGGCCCATTACGGGCCTTTTTTTGTACCAGAACCTTTCACTTTCGCTCACTGGCCAACATGGTATTGCCTGTGAAGACGACACCTATTACTGATCAATTTTATCCAGCATTTTGTGGTCTTTCATGAACGCTAGATAATCAATGATGGCGCTCAATTCAGCATCTGACAGATGTTCGAACATCAGCATACGCGACTTGGCGCGGTAAGAATTCGGATTCTTAATGAACGCCATTAAGTACTCCGTGTCTCGATACTCTGTAATGTTTTGAGGAATGTTGAGCTCTGGACCGATATCCCCGCCCTCCAAGTTGACAGAGTGGCAAGAGATACAAAGGTTATTGAAAGTGGTGTAACCCGACATCACCGTTGAATCTTCTTTTGCCCCTACAGGGAAGTAGTCGGATTTAGGTTTCTCGTAGTTAAATTCAATTTTGTAAACTTGGAATGGCCACGTCCATTTTTTGTATTCACTGGGCTCTGTCGTCATCACGTAAAATGGGCCAGGGTTCAATACCTGCTTACCTTCACCGATATCCGTAAACAGTGCGTCATTCCCTTCTTCACCGGTAACAACAACCAATGGGCTTTCGGTCACCCCTTTTGACCACGTAGCAATGAACCCATCCAATGCATGGAATTTAATTTCTTCAACTTTCGCAAAGTCGATGCCAGCAAACGTTGCCACATCAATGAAGTCCATGCCGTTGTAAACCATATCTTGATGGTAAACAGGTGATGTAAAGGATAGCGTATGGTTTTTCGATGCCTTATCCAACTCTGCTATCTTAAGTGTTTTATCAAATATAACTGTGTCACCTTGCTTTAATACGAACTCTAGTTTTCTATCATCTGCTAACCCAACCAACGAATAACAACTAAGAACAAGAAAAAGTATACATCTCAACATTGGAATCCCTTTTTATTAATTGTGAGCCACATCTTTGACTTAAATACTGCCTTTCATTACCCATCAAACATTCACTATGTAAAAATACATGTCATTTTAAATATTCGACGGGTAAGCCAGAAGGCACACCGTAAACCTTCAACTCATTGACTAAGAAAGGTTTAAATGATGTGCCGCCGTAAACCGAGTATAGAACTAAATTCAAAGAAAGAAGGATGTTTACGTTGATCTAGCGCATAAATGAGAAATTATACACGACGTATTAAAACATGAAGGTGAAACGTGTTTTATATATAACTTTAATCTTATATTTATATGAATAAGAATACTTACATCCCACCCTCGCTAATATGCTTTTCAATACACGCAATAGCTATGCCTATTATTTTTTCATCCATATAATCATACTGGCAATCCAATAATATAGTCACTCTTTCATAACGCCATCTATACCCAAACAACAAGTATATTCAGTCGAGAGACCTAGTGTTGCCGAGTCGCTCCGTAAGTTACACGTATGTCATGCGGTATTCATGTGTTCAAAATCAATCTCGATATCGCTTAACCACACAAATGACTTCGTTGACATTTAGATGCAGATTTCTAACGTGATTTAGGTCTCATATCTGTCGTTTGTTAAATAAATCTGTATAATTCGCCGCCTATCTATTCGTAATGACATTTCTGCTGGTTGACCTCTTTCCCACTTCGAACTGTCAACCTTAACCCTAGGAATACTTCTTTGATCTCTACCGCTAACATCACCATGCAGTTTGGTGCCGAACCTTTATTTGAAAACATCTCTGCGAAATTCGGTAACGGCAACCGTTACGGCCTTATTGGCGCGAATGGCTGTGGTAAATCCACCTTCATGAAGATTCTTAGCGGCGCGCTTACGCCGAGTTCTGGCAATGTGTCTATCACGCCAGGGTTGAAGCTCGGCGTCCTGAGCCAGGACCAGTTTGCGTTCGAGCAGTTCAATGTTATCGATGTTGTGATCATGGGCGACCGCAAGCTTTGGGAAGTGAAGCAAGAGCGTGACCGCATCTACTCTCTACCTGAAATGACCGAAGAAGACGGCATGAAAGTGGCAGAGCTAGAAAGCGAGTTCGCCGAAATGGACGGTTACACTGCGGAAAGCCGCGCGGGTGATATCTTGCTTCAAGCGGGTATTGATGAAGAACTGCATTTTGGATTGATGCAGCAAGTCGCGCCTGGTTGGAAACTGCGTGTTCTCTTGGCGCAAGCCCTGTTTGCGAACCCAGATATTTTGTTGTTGGACGAACCAACAAACAACTTGGACATTCACACGATCAACTGGCTTGCAGAAGAGTTAAGCCAGCGCAAATGCACCATGATTATCATCTCGCATGACCGCCACTTCCTGAATTCAGTGTGTACACACATGGCGGACATCGATTACGGCGAACTGCGCATCTATCCAGGTAACTACGATTACTTCTTAGAGGCATCGAGCATGATCCGCGAACAGCTATTAGCGGGCAATGCCAAGAAAGCCGCTGAAATTAGCGAGCTGCAAGAGTTTGTTAACCGCTTTGGTGCAAACGCATCGAAAGCAAAACAAGCGAGCTCTCGCGCTAAACGCATGGACAAAATCAAGCTTGATGAAGTGAAATCATCTAGCCGCATTAGCCCTTCTATCAACTTTGGTGAAGGCAAGAAATTGCACCGTCAAGCGCTAGAAATTCAAGATCTTGGTCATGCCTTTGGCGACGAAGTGTTATTCGAAAAAGGAAATTTGTTACTCGAAGCCGGCACACGCTTAGCGGTTATTGGCGAGAACGGTGTGGGCAAAACTACCCTACTTCGCTGCCTGGTGAACGAATTAGAACAAACCCAAGGCATTGTGAAGTGGTCTGAAAATGCGTCTATCGGTTATTGCCCACAAGACAGCACAGCAGATTTCGACAATGACTTGTCCATCTTTGATTGGATTTCACAGTGGCGCACCGTTAAACATGATGATTTGATGGTTCGCGGTATCTTGGGTCGCCTGTTGTTTACGGCGGACGATGCAAACAAGAAAGCCCGAAACTGTTCAGGTGGTGAAAAGAACCGTCTACTGTTTGGCAAGCTCATGATGCAAGACATCAATGTGCTTGTGATGGATGAACCAACGAACCACATGGATGTAGAAGCCATTGAAGCATTGAACAACGCACTGAAGGTTTATACTGGTACATTGATCTTCGTGAGTCATGACCGCGAATTTGTTTCTTCGCTTGCCACATCAATCATTGATGTAAAAGACAAGAAGTTGGTTAATTTCCAAGGAACTTACGACGAGTACTTGGCGCACCAACAAAAAATATTGAACGTGGCATAAGCGCAAAGAGTAAACATGAGCAATCGCGATGGTGTTTATCCGTCGTCAGAATAGGCAACGTGTCGTGTGCCATTGAGCGCACGACAACTTTTTATGGAGACACTCTTCATGACAGAACAAGAACGCATTGAGCTACAACAAAACAACCCGCTTCATGGCCTCAAGCTTGAAGACATGTTGAGCCAATTGGTTGACCATTACGGCTGGGAAATTCTTGATACAGCCATGCGCTTTAACTGCTTCAGCACAAAACCAACGATTGCGAGCAGTGTGAAGTATTTGAAGAAAACCGAATGGGCACGTGAGAAGCTGGAAAACTTCTATCTATACCGCTTCAAACGTATGCCAAAAGCGAGCGAAGCAGAGTTTCAAATGCCACCGCGTGCGCGTACTTTTGCACACGGCATTGAACCCCGTGAGCCAATGGAATTAACGGTTGAATCTATTTTGCTTTCACAAGCAAAAGCGGCATCTGCACATAAGGCGCGTTCTTCACGCGGTCGCTTTAACCGCCGTTAACCGACATTCGGTTATGCATTTCGCACGTAATGTCGAATAGCACGAAGCAAAACAAGCCAAACCTTCATGGGTTTGGCTTTTTCTTATCTGTAGAACGTGAAACTTTTCGTGTTGTTAGCCACTCTTAACGTTAAACACGTATACCTAAACAACCTCAAGATGCTGTTTAGGTTTAAGCGGTGCTAGGCTGCAATAAGGTTAGTCAGTCACACGAATTAAATTGGGAAGTAAGCATGTTTTCAAAACTGTCATCCATTCTTAGAGAAGTCTTTGCCGAAGATGGCGGCAGCGCAGCATCTCATGAACATCTTTATCAACGCGCGATGGCAGGCTTGCTGTGTGAAGTTGCTAGTGCAGATCATGAACTCGACGAACGCGAAGAAACCGCAAAAACGAGGATGCTGAGTGTGTTGCTCGACATTGACGATGAAAAAGCCAAAAGTCTTGTCGAACAAGCCCGCGTAGAGTCATCACAATCCGTGTCACTTTACGATTACACGGATAAATTGCGTCAGCTAGAGCCTGAGCAACGGTTCGCATTGATCAAAGCGATGTGGGAAGTGGCTTACGCTGATGGGCGGCTGGATCCGCTGGAAGAATCCGTTATCCGTAAAACCGCCGAGCTACTGTATGTGGATCATGCGCTGTTCATTAAAGCGAAATTGGACGCGCAACCTGAGTAACCCGCATATCGTACTCATCATGGCTATCAAACAAAAAGACTTGCCGAAGCAAGTCTTTTTACTATTCGCTAAGCATCAACATCTGCCCGTCAACATGAATGCGCTTAAGCCGTGTTCCAAACACCTGCTCTAACGTTTCCACGTCCATGACACTTTCCGGTTTGCCTTGCGCCACGACATGCCCATTTTTCAGCAGTAACACGCGATCTGCGTCCGTAAGCGTTCTGTTGATGTCATGGTTAGACATGACGACCGCGATGCCCTTCTCGGCAATCTGACGCACCATTTTGTACATGACACTTTGTTGAGCAATATCCAATGCCGTCGCGGGCTCATCAAGAAGTAAGAATCGCCCGTCAGGATTAATATCCGGCCAAATCTGCAAACACACGCCCGCTAAGCGAACACGTTGCCATTCGCCCCCGGATAATTGGTCTGTGCTCCGGTTAAGTTTGTCTTCAATGCCCAACATCATACAAACGTCGCTGACCGCTTTTTCTAACGATGTCGGGTCGATCGCTTTGAGCGCAGACAAACTTAAACGGAGATACTGATAGACACCAATAGCAAACGCTGGGCGCTGCTGCTGGCTCAAATAGGCACGCTGTCTTGCCAAATGTTTGCTGTCAATATCATCCAGATGTTTTGCATCAATGGAGACATGTCCCTGTCCTTCAGTTAAACCAGACAGAAGTTCAAGCAAGGTACTTTTTCCGCTTCCGTTCGCGCCGAGTAGATGCACAATTTCGCCAGGTTCAACACGTAAGTTAAGTGGCATTAAGCGGGTCGACAACGCGACATTTTTTGCTTCGATCATACGCGCCTCAACAACATCCAAATGAACAGCGGCGCACCAATCGTCGTGGTTACCGAACCGACAGGCAATTCTGCTTCTACAATGGCCATGCGACCGATGGTATCAGCGACAAGCAAGAGTGAAGCCCCCGCTAACGCTGACAGAGGAAGCAAGAAGCGATTTTCTGTGCCTAACCATAAACGCAGAAAATGTGGCACCACTAGCCCAACAAAGCCGATGACGCCCGCCATCGCGACTGATGCACCCACTAACACGCTGACCGTGAGGATCAACTGCCAGCGAAGCGTTTGGATATTCAGCCCCAGTTGTTTTGCCGGTGTCTCTCCTAACATCATCAAGTCAAGGTTATTGCCTTGCGTGCAAAGCCACAACACCGCAGGAACAACCAACACCGAAAGCGTCAATTGCGCCCAGTGAACACCCGAGAGGCTGCCCATCAACCAGTAAAGCAATTGACGCAGGTTAAGGTCTGAACTGAAATAAAACGCCCACGTGACAATTGCACCCGACAAGATCCCCAAGGCAACACCGATGAGAAGCAATCTTGCCGTAGACATGGTGCGTTTTCGGGCAAGCCACACCAGTATGGCCGTAAAGGCGAGCGCGCCTAGCATGGCAGCCGCCATCAGCCCATATTGACTCGCTAATGAAGGAAACAAGAAAAGCACAATCACCAAGGCGAGGCTTGCACCACCAGAAATACCAAGCACGCCAGGTTCTGCTAAGGGATTACCAAGAAGCACTTGAAGCACAGCCCCTGAGACCGCAAGAGATGCACCAATAAGAATGGCTGCAATCACGCGAGGAACACGCAGTTCCATCAGTAATTGGTGTTCTAACGGGGAGTCATAGAAGAACGGTGTAATCCATATCTCCCCCGCTGAAAGTGATAACACCGCGCACAAAACCATGAGTGCGGATGCAATGCCTAAAGAAAGGTGCCAACGTCGCGTTCGACGCTCAACAAGTTGAAGTAAATGCATGGTTTTACGATCTAAACATCAATGGGCGCCAACCATACAGAGAAGCATCATAAATGAAAAGCGCTAACTCGCGGCAATCGGCCCGGGATCGCGCTCTACATTCACATAGAGCGGTCGCGAGAAGTCTGGGGTAAACGGTTTTACGAGCAAGCATGCACGCTGACCCACGGCGACGTTAGCATTGGGAAACACCACGGCTTCTCCTCCAACCTCTGACACGTACTCTTTACCATTTTCTTCCGCTAACGCCTCGCCTTCTTTAAAGAAGGTAAAATTTGCCGCATCGTTACTGAATGCCAGCGTAAACGCATCGTCCGTTTTGGTGATGGTTCGGCTGACCTTGTAGATATCAAACGGTTTGCTGTTTGCTGAAGCGTCGTACGTTTTGTGACTGAGTAAGGCGATGAGGCCCTGTTTCAGAGGCTCAAACTCTGTCATGTCGTTTTTATACAATGGCGCGACACGACCCATCTCAAATGTTGCTGCCAGTGCGCCAAACTTTTCTCCACTCCACCAACTAAACGTTGAAGAGGGTGTTCGGCTTAACAGCATGGCATCCATTTCAGCGCATTGTAGGAACGACGCCAAGGGGCGAATATCCGTTGCGTGGCTTGATGCTGGGATAACCGCAAACATGTAGTGCTTCGAATCTCGAATGGCGCTGTGCAAATCAAAGTGCCATCGCTCCCGGGATGTTTCACCGGTATTCATTGTCGAAAGCGAAAAGAAATTTTTAACGTGACATTGTAACCTATTTGCCAATACGCACTCGGCGTTTCGGTGATCGTTCTCACCAGCAAAAAGTCGATTTAGGTTTTCTTCAATAAAGCGCGTGTAAGCGTGAATAGCCGTGGGATGTGCGATGATAAACAGCGTGCGTTCTGTGGGCACAAACAGCCCTTCCACGATGTCTTTTACCAAGTTATCGACTAATTCAATGGGCGCGGTTTCGTCACCATGAATGCCCGAAGAGATAACAATGTCTTTCGTCGGATTTGGCGGTGAGATTTCAACGACACCAATATCGTGATGCTTCACTTCTACCCCATTGTCTAAGGTAAACACTTGGGGTGCAAAGTTAGCAGGAGGATATAGCGTATGTTGCAGGAAGCCACCAGAGAGATAACTATTAATCATTATATTGTCCCTAATTTATACCCACCTTTTTGTCGCCATGACGGTGGTTGATCGTATCTTTTAGACAATATACAAATCTAACAATGTGACAACAATGATTTCGCCTAAATGGACGATTGAATTGAGAGATAGGCGTTTGATAGTCATACCCTAAAAGCACATAGAACCGTTTACATAGCGAGATCTTGGTGAATTTCAGGCAATAAAAAACCGCAGCGATTGGGCTACGGTTTCTTCTAACGTCACACTGGACTGTTATTTTTCTAGCTTGGCATCTTCAACGCGTGCTTTTAGCTTCTGTCCCGGACGGAACGTCACCACACGTCGAGCAGTAATTGGGATATCTTCACCCGTTTTCGGGTTGCGGCCAGGACGTTCATTCTTGTCTCGAAGATCGAAGTTACCGAATCCCGACAGCTTTACTTGTTCGCCAGCTTCAAGCGCTTTTCGAACTTCTTCAAAAAAGGCTTCAACAGTCTCCTTGGCGTCCCGCTTGCTCAT
Organism: Enterovibrio baiacu; assembly: GCF_004120195.1. Classification (GTDB taxonomy): domain Bacteria; phylum Pseudomonadota; class Gammaproteobacteria; order Enterobacterales; family Vibrionaceae; genus Enterovibrio; species Enterovibrio baiacui. The sequence goes on from NZ_SCHN01000007.1 coordinate 301,207, forward strand.
TCCGACGTTTTCAAACAGGTTCTCAGCCAAATCGGCCTTGGTGAGCGCCATAGGTCATTCCCTCAAGAAATGTTAAACACAAATGTGATACGTCGTATCTACACCACGATATTTCACTGCATCGAAATATTCATTTACTGTTCATTCGAGCAGTCAGTTCCTCTGCAGCAACTTAACAACAGTGTAAGCCAACTGGCTGATTTGCGCCAACTTTTTTCCATATCATTATTTAGAACAGTGCTCTGTTTATGAGTTTTTCATTCGTGAGACATGCATAAAAAGTGATACACTTATTTTCCACTTCTCTCATTATCATCTGTTTTTACTGAACTTTTATCGTTTGCGTAAGGTCATTTGTTTCACGTCTGATAAAACATTGATTTATCAGAGTGATAGGTGTTAGAACTTTTAGACATAAAAAAAGCAGCCTAATGGCTGCTTTTTTATTGATATTTTTCATTTTAGTCGCGAAGATTCGCGCCAAATTTTTCGCCAAGGTGTGAAACTACTGCCGCAACTGACTCAGAAATATCGCTTTCTTCGAGTGTGCGTTCGTCAGATTGAAGGGTCAGCGCAATCGCCAAACTCTTCTTACCGTCTTCAACACCTTTACCTTTATAAAGGTCGAACAGCTTAGACGCTTTGATTAGCGCATTGTCTGTATCCAAACAAGCACGAACAACCGCTTCTGACTCAACCTCATCACCCACAATCACAGCGATGTCGCGACGGTTCGCAGGGAACTTAGAAATCACTACCGCTTCTGGGATAATACGTTGGTTGATCGCAGCCCACTCGATTTCGAACACGATAGTACGGCCGTTAAGACCAAACTTGCGCTCTAGTTCTGGGTGAACAGTACCGATGTGACCAACGATTTTGCCGTCAACTTCTATAGCTGCGCTTTGACCTGGGTGCAGTGCTGGGTGCTTAGCGGCTTTAAAGCTGTATGCCAGCTCGTTAGCCGTAAGCTCAAGAATCGCTTCCAAATCGCCCTTCATGTCGAAGAAATCAACGCCATTCGTCGCGATGTCCCAATGCTCTTCAGAGCGTGGGCCTGCAATCACGCCTGCAAGCATCATTTCTTGACGCATGCCGTTTTCAGCAGACGCTTCAGGAATAAAGCGAAGACCCGCTTCAAACAAACGCACACGTGGTTGCTGACGTTTTTGGTTGTAAGCAACGGTGTTGAGTAGACCCGTCCACAGGCTCAAGCGCATTGCTGACATGTCCGCAGAAATTGGGTGCGGCAGAATCAATGGCTCAACGTTTGGAACGATCAACGCTTGTTGCGAAGGCTCTACAAAGCTGTAGGTGATCGCTTCGTGGTAACCACGGTCAACCAACAAATCACGCACACGTTTCAGAGGCTGGTTCGCTTCTTTGTGTAGGTTCATTGTTAGGTGTGCTGCCGGCGCTTGGTTTGGAATGTTGTCGTAACCGAAGATACGGCCAACTTCTTCAACCAAATCTTCTTCAATGGCCATATCAAAACGCCATGAAGGTGCTTTCGCTGTCCAACCTGCATCTGTGGTTTCAACGTCACAACCCAGGCGAGTCAGAATTTCTACAACGTCGTCGTTTGAAATGCTGTGGCCTAGCAAGTTATCTAGCTTGGTGCGACGCAGAGAAATGGTTTTCGCTTTTGGTAGGTTCTCTTCAGACTCTTGACCAACGATCTCCCCTGCTTCACCACCACAGATTTCAATCAGTAGCTGTGTTGCACGTTCCATCGCATGGAACTGAAGATTTGAATCTACGCCACGCTCAAAACGGTGAGATGAATCTGTGTGCAGGCCGTAGCTACGTGCGCGACCACGAATTGCATCTGGCGCAAAGAATGCGGCTTCAAGCAATACGTCAGTCGTTTCGTCATTCACACCAGAGAATTCGCCACCAAAGATACCGGCAATCGCCAGTGCTTTATTGTGGTCAGCGATAACAAGGGTGTTGTCGTTAAGCTCAGCTTCGTTACCGTCCAGAAGAACCAGTTTCTCGCCTTGCTTCGCCATGCGTGCAACGATACCACCTTCGATCTTAGAAAGATCAAATGCGTGCATTGGTTGGCCTTGCTCTAGCATCACGTAGTTTGTGATATCAACGATTGGGTCGATAGAGCGCACACCGCTACGACGCAATTTCTCTTGCATCCAAAGTGGCGTTGCTGCTTTCACGTTTACGTTGCGAACAACACGGCCTAGGTAGCGAGGACACGCTTGTGGTGCTTCGATAGCAACAGCAATTTTGTCGTCAATTGACGGCGCAACTTTTTCGAATGCTGGGTCAGTCACTTCTGCGCGGTTCAACACGCCGACTTCACGAGCCAGACCTTTGATGCTCAGACAGTCAGCACGGTTTGCCGTTAGGTCTACATCAATGGTGACGTCGTTCAGTGCAAGGAACTCACGGAAATCAGTACCGATAACCGCATCAGCAGGCAGTTCCATGATGCCGTCAGACTCAACATCAATACCTAGCTCAGTGAATGAGCAAAGCATGCCGTGTGAAGGCTGACCGCGAAGTTTCGCTTTCTTGATTTTGAAATCGCCAGGCAGCACAGCACCTACCGTTGCTACTGCAACTTTCAAACCAAGGCGACAGTTAGATGCACCACAAACGATGTCTAGCAGCTCTTCGCCGCCAACGTTCACTTTGGTTACACGCAGTTTGTCAGCATCAGGGTGTTGACCACACTCAACAACTTCACCGACAACGACGCCGGTAAACTCACCAGCAACAGCTTCTACGTCGTCTACTTCTAGACCAGCCATGGTGATTTGGTGTGCCAGTTCTTCGCTATTTACAGCAGGTTTAACCCACTCGCGAAGCCAGGATTCACTGAATTTCATTTATCAATTACCCCAATGCTTACTTGAATTGTTTCAGGAAACGCAAATCGTTCTCGAAGAACGCACGCAGGTCATTCACGCCATAACGCAGCATGGTCAGACGCTCTACACCCATACCGAAGGCAAAACCTGAGTATTTCTCTGGGTCGATGTTCACGGCGCGAAGTACGTTCGGGTGAACCATACCGCAACCCAGGATTTCCAGCCACTTGCCGTCTTTACGACGAACATCCACTTCCGCAGAAGGTTCTGTGAACGGGAAGTAAGAAGGACGGAAACGCACTTCCAAGTCTTCTTCAAAGAAGTTACATAGGAAGTCGTGAAGGATACCTTTCAGCTGTGCAAAGTTTACGTTCTCATCAACCAGCATACCTTCCACTTGGTGGAACATTGGGGTGTGAGTTTGGTCGTAATCGTTACGGTAAACACGGCCAGGCGCAATGAAACGCAACGGTGGCTGGTTTTCTTCCATGGTACGGATCTGAACACCAGACGTGTGCGTGCGTAGCATCAGGTCTGGGTTAAAGAAGAACGTATCGTGGTCAGTACGTGCAGGGTGATCTTCAGCGATGTTCAGTGCGTCGAAGTTATGGAATGCATCTTCGATTTCTGGACCGGTTTTCACATCGAAACCCAACTCACCAAAGAAGCTTTCAATACGCTCGATGGTGCGCGTTACTGGGTGAATACCACCGTTCTCAATACGACGACCTGGCAAGGTTACATCGATGGTTTCAGCAGCCAGCTTCGCTTCTAGTTCAGCGCTTTCAAGTGCGTTTTTGCGCTCTGAAATTGCAGCTTGAACGGCTTGCTTCGCTTTGTTGATGCTTGCGCCCGCTTCGCGGCGTTCTTCAGGGGGTAATTTACCTAGCGCCTGAAGTTGCAAAGTCAGTTCGCCCTTCTTACCCAGGTACTTTACGCGTACCTCATCCAGAGCCACAACAGAGTCAGCCGCTTCAATGGCTGCCGTTGCGTTGGACAGAATGTCTTCTAGTTGTTGCATCGTTTCCTCATCTACCCAATCGGGCAGTGTCCTACGGTGAGTAAAATACCAATTCTCGTAACAAAATTCGGATTCGAAGCCTTTCCAGCAAGCGACTAAATTTTGCTCTGAGAATTGGTATAGACGTAACGCTACATAGTAAATAAACCGCGTGACAAAGCCAAACTGAAAGTGCGTTAAAGTCAGCGTCATGGCTAATTCATCTTCAATTTTTAACGTTGAGAAGGCGAGAAGTGAATAATTGGCGTTTTTACTGTCCTCTCATCCAACACAAAGACGAAGTAACGCGAACACACAGCGGGCGTTGAGAGATCTAGAGCAAAGGCTTTTCTCCCATACATGTAACAAGTTCATGAAACTTCTTATTGCCTCTAAAAAGTCGTCACCAAACGCGGAAATGCTCCCCTTTATTCGCCTCGTAGACCTAATTTAATCTTGGTGCGCAGTTCGAGCACCTATTTACATGCTTATCTATAAGGCAATAAAAATGAATAAGAAAATGCGGTTTAGAAGAAGCCGCTTCACACAGTCAGTTGGTATTACCGCCATTTTGTCGTCTTCTATGCTATTCGTAGCAGCACCGAGTTTTTCAGAAACGATTGCATTGGACGCCTCACAACACTCCCCACTTCCCGTCGATATCACACCGATGTTTATTAGCCTAGGTTTCGATGACAACCTCGACGTCGATGGCATGACATGGACTTTGGCGTTTTTAAACAGTCGGAAAAATCCGCAAGGCGCGGATCGATTCGCCAACGCACCGCTTAGCGCAAGCTTTTTCATGCACTGCAGCCCTGCGAGAACAAATGAAGACGTTTTAGCATTGTGGCGAAAGGCGAATAAGGCGGGTCACGACATTGGTAATCACACCGAAACGCACCCTGATGACAAAGTGAACTGGAATCCACTCGAAAGCTGGATGACTACAGAAGAATGGCAAGACGAAGTCGCGCGTTGTAATGCCCTGCTGCTTGCTCCGGAAAATGAAGGTGGCATTGGATTAGAGACTGTCAGCGGTTTCCGGGCGCCGTTTCTAACCTATAACGAAAACACCTTATCAGCCATTGCAGCCAATAAGATCACTTATGACGTTAGCTTCCCTGCGGGCATCACACCAGAACATGACGGCACAAATAATTACTGGCCGCATACGCTTCATGATGGCAGTAAGGAACATGACCTCGCCGTTAACGGTGGGTGGAAGCCACCTGTTTCTGCGCAACCATCGCTATGGGAAGTACCGTTACACACGCTGATTGTTCCGCCTGATTCAGAAGCGGAGAAATATGGCCTGACGTACTCACTGAGAGACAAGATCGCTTCACGCGTTCCTTGGTTTGATGCGGTTTCAGGAAAAGGTGACAACTTTGATTGGAATTTGTATTCGGAACCCGCTTGGGGCGCTGCAGGTTTAAATGAAGATGACGTTGTGGCGATTTATAAATACAACCTCGACCTAAGGTTACGCGGAAACAAAGCGCCGTTGGTTTTGGGGCTGCATTCTGGATTTTATGGGTATGTGAATGGTCAAGAGCACTTCGGCATGCCTGAAACAACGGTTGAGAACAGACGACGGGTATTGGAACGCTTTACTGATTATGCATTATCGAAATCGTCGGTTCGATTCGTAAACCATAAGCAGTTGATTGATTGGATGAAAGCACCAGATGCGTTAACCCTATGCCCTAATGAAGAATGGGATGTGTACCAGACATACGAAGCGAGTGACACTGTCACGTATAAAGGAAAGAAATACCAAGCAAGTTGGTGGACGACACAACAGATCCCTGCCCTTTACGAGAGCTCACCTTGGCAAGAAATCACAATTTGTACGCCACATACTGAATGATTAGACTCCTCGGATTTTAGGCAAAGAAAAAGGGGAGCCGAAGCTCCCCTTTCACGCGAAATCTATTCTGTAATAATTACAGAGCAGCTTTTGCTTTCTCAACAAGTACAGCAAATGCCGCTTTGTCGAATACAGCGATATCGGCAAGGATCTTACGATCGATTTCGATAGACGCTTTCTTAAGACCGTTGATGAAACGGCTGTAAGACATACCGTTTTGACGAGCCGCAGCGTTGATACGTGCAATCCATAGTTGACGGAATTGACGTTTCTTCTGACGACGGTCACGGTAAGCGTATTGACCAGCTTTGGTAACTGCTTGGAAAGCTACGCGGTAAACACGTGAACGTGCACCGTAGTAACCTTTAGCTTGTTTTAGAACTTTCTTGTGACGTGCACGAGCTTGTACACCACGTTTAACGCGAGCCATGGACTCTCTCCTAAACTAATTTGTTAATAATACTAAGAAAAATTATGCGTATGGAAGCATACGAACAACTGCTGCTACTTCGCACTTAGGCAAAATCGCGTTTGGACGCAGTTGACGTTTGTTCTTAGTAGTACGCTTAGTCAGGATGTGACGTTTAGTTGCGTGCTTGTACTTAAAGCCGCCAGCAGTTTTCTTGAAACGCTTAGCTGCACCTTTGTTTGATTTCATCTTAGGCATGATGAATAACTCCGCATTGTATGCATGTTAATAACTATGTAATTTGGCGAATAAAGAGGCTATGCCCTAAGGCATAGCCTCTTGTATTACTTGTATGCCGAAATTACTTCTTTTTAGGGGCAAGAACCATGATCATTTGACGACCTTCGATTCGCGTCGGGAAGCTTTCTACCAAACAAATTTCAGCAGTGTCTTCCTTCAAACGATTCAAAACGTCAACACCGATTTCTTGGTGCGCCATTTCGCGACCACGGAAACGGATAGTGACCTTGACCTTGTTACCCTCTTCAATAAAGCGAACCAGGTTGCGTAGTTTTACCTGATAGTCGCCAATATCGGTACCAGGACGGAATTTGATTTCCTTAACCTGAATAACCTTCTGTTTTTTCTTCTGCTCTTTCGCAGCCTTGCTCTTTTCGAATATGAACTTACCGTAGTCCATCACACGACAGACAGGCGGCTCGGCATTAGGGCTGATTTCAACCAGATCAACGCCCTCACCTTCAGCGATTCTCATCGCTTCTTGGAGAGATACAACGCCGATTGCTTCACCATCAAGGCCTGTAAGACGAACTTCGTCAATACCACGAATTTCATCATTCAAGCGATGAGCATGTTGTTTAACTGGGGCTTTTCTTGCGCCTTTAATACCTTATTCCTCCAAAATATTGAGCGTTCGGGTGCGAACTTCGTTCTCGAGCAGAGAAACAAAATCTTCAATCTTGAATTTACCCAAATCTTTACCTTTACGCGTACGTACTGCGATTTCGCCGGCTTCCATCTCTTGGTCACCACAAACAAGCATGTAAGGTACGCGCTTCAAAGTATGTTCTCGGATTTTAAAGCCAATCTTCTCGTTTCTCAAGTCCGCAGATGCTCTAAATCCTGCTTTTTGCAGTTTTTTCGCTACTTCCTGAACATAATCGGCTTGGTTGTCTGTGATATTCATAACCACAGCCTGTTGAGGGGCTAACCAGCTCGGAAAATGACCTGCATACTCTTCGATCAAAATACCGATGAAACGTTCTAGAGAACCGAGAATTGCACGGTGAATCATTACAGGCGTATGGCGTTCGTTGTCTTCGCCAACATACGTTGCGCCCAAACGCTCAGGCAGAGCGAAATCGAGCTGCACAGTACCACACTGCCACGCGCGATCCAAACAATCATGTAGGGTAAATTCAATCTTAGGACCGTAGAAAGCACCTTCCCCGTCCAGAATCTCAAATTTAATGCCCATAGCGTCAAGCGCTTCAGCCAATGCAGTCTCTGCACGGTCCCACATTTCGTCTGAACCCACACGCTGTTCAGGGCGTGTAGACAGTTTCACGACGATTTCTTCGAAACCGAACGTTTTGTATGTGTCATATACCATAGAGATACATGACGTCACTTCTTGCTGAACCTGTTCAGGCGTACAGAAGATGTGTGCATCATCTTGGGTAAAGCCACGAACACGCATCAGACCGTGCAATGCACCTGATGGCTCGTTACGGTGACAGCTACCAAACTCCGCCATACGTAGCGGAAGATCACGGTAAGATTTCAAACCTTGGTTGAAAATCTGAACGTGACCAGGACAGTTCATTGGTTTCAGTGCGTATTCACGGCTCTCAGATTGCGTCGTGAACATATACTCTGAATATTTGTCCCAGTGACCAGAACGCTCCCAAAGAACGCGGTCCATGATCAACGGGCCTTTCACTTCCTGATATTCGTATTCAGTCAGTTTTTCACGGATGAACACTTCCAGCTCGCGGAATACCGTCCAACCATTGTGGTGCCAGAACACCATACCTGGCGCTTCTTGCTGCATATGGTACAGATCAAGTTGCTTACCCAGTTTACGGTGGTCACGTTTTGCTGCTTCTTCTAGACGAACAAGGTGAGCTTTCAGCTCTTTCTTGTCGTAGAACGCGGTGCCGTAGATGCGTTGAAGCATCTTGTTGTCGCTGTTACCACGCCAGTATGCACCTGCCACGTTCAAAATTTTGAAGTTTTGGCAGAAGCTCATGTTTGGTACGTGCGGACCACGACACATGTCGATGTATTCTTCGTGGTGGTACAAGCCTGGACGGTCATCGCGAGACACGTTCTCGTCAAGGATTTCAATCTTGTAAGATTCGCCACGTGATTCAAACGTATCACGTGCTTCTTGCCAGCTTACGTTCTTCTTAATGACCTGGTATTTGGTCTTAGCAAGTTCCTTCATGCGCTTTTCAATCGCATCCAAGTCTTCTTGCGTAATAGAACGGTCAAGATCAACGTCGTAGTAGAAACCGCTGTCGATGGTTGGACCGATCGCCATTTTCACGTCAGGGAACAATTGCTTGATCGCGTGACCGAGCAAGTGAGCACATGAGTGGCGAATGATTTCAAGACCGTCTTCGTCTTTCGCAGTGATGATTTCCAAGTTCGCGTCTTGTTCGATCAGATCGCACGCATCAACACGTTGACCATCAACACGACCAGCGATGCATGCTTTCGCAAGACCTGGGCCGATATCTAGCGCGACATCAAGAGTAGAAACAGGGTTGTCAAAAGAACGTTGACTACCGTCAGGAAGAGTAATTACAGGCATTGTTATGTCCTATTACAGTGGTGCTACACACGAAGTAGCACTTGTTCATGAATTCTGTGCGCGGAAAAAGGCATTACCGCTGCACTTGAAAAATACGCTCTCGTTGGTGCGGATTTTGTTACAAATCAAAATGTGAGCACCCAAGCGAAGACAAGGATTGTACCCCCATTAATAGAGAACGCAACATCCATCACTTTGATTGCTACATGTTATGCGTACGCCATACCCCTGCACCTCTCTCCTCTTCTTTATATAGGGTGCATCAAACCCATACTTTCTCGCACTGGCGGTCTTAGTTATCCAGTGACTATTCACTTTATGCCTCTGGCTTCATACCCCATTCACACACTAAACCTCCGTGAATTGCACCAACGTCTAATTTTGCTACCTCGATGCACAGTTTGCGTGACATTAGGTTTTGGCATTCAGTCAACAAAGCACGAGATAGATATATAACTCAGTGATTTAGCAATCTCTAAATCTTTTTAAGTAGCTAGGCCATGCGCGTTACATACGCAGTACGGCTCTATGCAGCAAAGCTGACGAGCGAAACGACGGACAGGTTCATCGCTCAATCAAAAGAGTTTGCAAGACGTTTAGATATCTCACGGCAGTGGGATAGACGCATTTTGACGGATTGCATTCAAACGGTCTCGAAAAAAGCAGTACGAGACATTTATGGAAAGTGAAATAACTTCACAGTAAAAAAAGGAAGAACATCATGGGATGGTTTACAGATATCTTTAAAGGCATTGGCGATGCAATTAGCGCAGTAGGTGATGCAATTTCTACCGCAGTAACAACCGTAGCAAATGCAGTCAGCACCGCAGTGAGCGCTGTGGATGAGTTCATCAGTGACGTGGGTGATAAGATCGCCGAGGTCACGGCAGACATCCCCATAATCAATGGCATTACCGCAGCGGTTGCCACGGTCGTTGACGGTGTCACTGACGCCGCTGAAATCGTTACTCACCACTTTATGATGAACGTTGCTCAAGTTGGCCAAGCTGTTGGTACTGTTGTATCAACGACTGGCGAAGTGGTTGATGCAGCAATCGAAGGTCATGCTGAGTGCATTCCAGATATCATCAAGGAAGGCGTTGGCGAGATTGTTGAAACCGCGGAAGAACATATCGCGATGCACCTAGAGCACGACATTGAGTTGCTACAGATCCCAATTGACATGGTTTCTGAAGCGTCGAGTGAATTACTCACAGGTATCATTGGTCACAATCACATTTCTCAGGCTCCGCTACTTTTAGATGATGCTCAAAGCTTTGTGTTCGATAACCTAACTGATCACATCGTTGATCCTGCAATGGAAGCGTGGGAAACAGCAAACAACCATGTATTTGGCAACACAGTAGACGGCCTATCACATGCAGAAATGGGCATGGGTTGGCTAACTGACCACGGTACTGAACATGGTGGTGGCCATGGTACGGATACCGGTCATGGTTCAGGTCATGGTTCAGGTCATGGTACGGATATGGGCCACGGCACTGACCATGGAACAGCCTGTGGTTGTGGCGACACAACAATGCCAGCAGCTGACGAGTTTATGTGGGTTTAATCCCGCTACCCTTTAACTGTACGCAATAAATGAAACAATGCCGCAGAGTCTCTCTGCGGCATTTTTCGTTTGTCAGCTAGCGAGTAGTTCATCTGTTGGATGAAAAGGCGCCACTCTCAGCCTGCATCAACAAAAAAGTGAACCAATGCGAAACTGGTGGCGTAATAAGAAGTGATGTTGCAATGCTGTAGGTTCAGGCCTCATCGGCACCCGTCGATAGGCCTGCTTTTTCCCGACATCGAACATCGTTGTAACCTCAAAGCCCCACGCAATTCGCGTAAAATGTCGTTGTTGCTGGCCAATCCGAAAACACGCCGACAACACCCACATCATTTGCAAGCACATCGAGAACCGTTAGCACGTCGCCGTCATTGTTAATCGCATCTTTAACAGATTGATAATACCAACCACCACCGTTTGCCAAAGAGCCCGACCGCTCCAATGTCCAACTGATAACGTTTATATCTGCTTGCTTCGCATGTTCCGCATAGTCAGAGGCAACAATGTCCCCCGCTTTATTCAGACTGAGTAATGCAAACTGCGGTGGAGAAATGTATTTCACCCCCTTCTCTGACAACGCCTTCATTTCCTTTAAGGACGATTTCCAATTCCGCTGTTTGTATACGCGCGCATCCAAATACACAGCCTGCTCACCAAATGTGGGCTCATTCTCGATCCAGTAGGTAACATCATCAAGATTAAATGATTGTGGGAAGACATTTTCAGCGGAGACACCCGCGGCTTTATATTCATCGATCATTTTCTGCGCATAATCCGCTTGGCTAAACCCATCAAACGGCATTGAGACCTTTGGCACTTTAAGTTCAGGCGTCATTTTTACCCCCAATGATTTGAGCAGTTCAATGCTCTCAGCATGCGTCATCAACGTACCACGACTGGCGTACAAGTCTGTTCTCCAACCCGGCGTACCTTTCATATAGGCTTCTACTGTTGTTGCCATTGGGTTTGCACCATCCATCTTCCCTTTTAACTGCTTAAATTCTTTAAGCGTTAAGTCTGATGTTCGGCATTCCACGTTTGCTTTTTTGCCTTTGCTGGGAACAGCTGGCGTGAATGGTACAGTGCATTTTGCCGCAAGTTCTGGGTGCGCAAGTATATCTGTCGTCATATGTAAATCGTTTTGGGAATGCCGACAAACGAGCGCTTTGTCTTTCGTGAATGTCACATCACATTCAACGATGCCCGCCCCCATTTGAGCAGCGGCAATGTAAGATTCTCGCGTATGTTCTGGAAACATCAGTGATGCGCCCCGATGCCCAATTGAGAAGTCACTCGCGCGCATTGGCATACCAATACATGCCTTGAGTTTTTCCTTCAGCGGGCCCTCATCCATGTCATTCACTAAAAATGCAGGTCTTGGGCCTAACGTGATAACGGGATTTGTATCAAAGTGCGCATCGACAGAGGCATTGGGAGCGGTACTTTCAGCGGAAACAGTGCCAGACGTTATTAAAGCCATCACACCTACGAGTTTTAGCAATTTCATGAATCCAGTTCCTTGAATCTATCACTTCAACTATAAACGCCATGCAAAAAACACGGTTAAAGGAAGTGTGCGGATAAAGTGCGTCTCTCATCTTACTGTTTTATGTCGGTCTGATGTCTATTCACCAATGAGACGCACGACGCGTAATGTTTGAGCGCCAACAGCCTCTCGAACTGAAAAGCGTCACAAATTGATGAGGTAATTATAGAGAGCCTTGATTTTCATAGTGCTTTGTCGCAACATTTGTATATACGAATACATAGAGCACTCCTATGACAAAGTCCCCGCGCTTCATGCAGATCAAAACCTATTTACTGGATAAAATTGAAAGCAAAGCATGGCCTGTTGGGCGTCGTATCCCAACGGAAGCCGAGCTTTGCGAACAGTTTTCAGTGAGTCGAATGACGGTCAATAAAGCCGTCCGAGATTTAGTGAATGACGGTTTACTCGAGCGCACCCCACGACTTGGCACATTTGTATGCCAGCGGAAAGCCGAATCCCCATTGATGGACATTCGAAATATCGCTGATGAGATAAAAGAGCGTGGGCAGGTTTATCACAGCGAAGTGTTGAGCCTAAAAGCCATCAAAGCGCCAGAGGATGTGGCAATGCGGCTTGGGATCATGTTGGGAGGTGACGTATACAAAAGCGACATCATACATTTTGCCGACAACACCCCGCTACAATTGGAAGTGCGTTGGGTAAACCCTAACTATGCGCCAGATTACTTAGCGCAAGACTTCACCGACAAAACACCTAACCAATATCTGGTCGACAACTGCCCTTTATCCGCCATTGAGCACACGGTTGAAGCCATCATGCCCAATGAAGTGATCGCGCAGCAATTACAAATATCCGTCGATCAGCCCTGCCTTCTCTTACATCGACGCACATGGAGCGGTGACCAATTGATCAGCGCAGCGTTACTCTACCACCCAGCAAATCGCTACAAGCTCAGCGCACGCACCAGCTTATAACGTCATCGGGCAGATCGAGCACACCTTCCTCAAGCACATCTAACCATTGCGTTAGTGCGTTAGTGCGTTAGTGCGTTTACGAGGACTTTGGTAACTAGCGCCACGCCCTGCCAATCCCTTTTTTTGGTGCTTTCCAAACGGCAAAAATCGGGTGCGGCCACGTTAATTTACACCTTTGCTCACAACTCAATCATCTAGCCTCTTGAAAACGTCAGCTCATTTGACTATACATTTGTATATACATTAAAGAGGCGTGTTATGAAAAGGATGTTCACCGACTGTCGGTTGGTGTCGATGCACACGAGCATCGAACATACAGGTGGTTTTCAGGTTGTTGAAAACGCAATGATAGCGGTAGAAAACGGCGTTATCTCGACGGTGGGTACAAATTTGCCTACCGACGGATTCGAATGCCTCTCTATGGCGCACCGACTCGTTACGCCAGGGTTCATTGATTCACACACCCACCTAGTCTTCGCAGGCGATCGCGCGACAGAGTTTGAACAACGACTCAACGGCGCGTCTTACCAAGATATCGCCAAACAAGGTGGAGGGATCCTTTCAACCGTTGCTGCAACGCGCAAAGCCTCCATGGAACACCTTATCGAACTCGCGGTTCCTCGCGCACAGTCGTTAGTTAGTGACGGTGTCACAACCATTGAAGTCAAGAGTGGATATGGCCTCACGGTCGCTGATGAACTGAAAATGCTACGTGCTGCCAATGCAATCTCACAGCATGTTGACGTTAATATCACCACCACATTGTTAGGGGCGCATGCGCTTCCACCGGAATATCAACATAACGCCGAAGCCTATATCGACCTTGTCTGCAACGAAATGATCCCTGCGGCAGCAGAGGAAAACCTCGCTGACGCCGTCGATGTATTTTGTGAAACCATGGCATTCACGCCAGCACAAATGGCACGTGTATTTGATACCGCCCTTAAACATGGGCTGCGCATTAAAGGTCATACCGAACAATTATCAAACCAAGGCGGCAGTGCATTGGCCGCCAGCATGGGCGCAGTGTCCGTTGATCATATTGAGTACCTCGATGACATCGGCGTTAAAACACTGGCTGAACACGGCACAGTTGCCACATTGCTTCCAGGCGCGTTCTATTTCTTACGAGAAACACAAATGCCGCCCATTGATTTACTTCGTGCCAATCACGTTCCTATGGCCGTCGCGACAGATTTCAATCCAGGTACGTCCCCTTTTGCTCGTCTTACATTGATGATGAACATGGCTTCTACCTTATTTGGGCTAACCACCAAAGAGACCCTCTATGGCGTGACAAGACACGCAGCGCAAGCCGTTGGCATGTTAACGAAAGGACAAATAGCAGCAGGATTTGATGCTGACTTTGCCGTTTGGGATGTTCAAACGCCCGCAGCGCTCAGTTACCAAATTGGCCTTTCCCCGCTTCACGCGCGCTATCTGAAAGGGGTGAAAGCCAATGATTGATAAACACCTATGGCAAGGCCGCATTGATGATGAAGACGGCGAACTGGGTCTGCGCTTTCACCAAAAAGTACAGTCTATTGAAGAGGCCGAAACAACAGGCGTTATGCTGATCGGCTATGCGTGTGATGAAGGTGTCATGCGCAATAAAGGCCGCATTGGCGCGAAAAACGCCCCCTCAGCGATCAGAAAGATGCTCGCCAACCTCCCGTGGCATCACAATAATCTGAATCTCTTTGATGCAGGCGATATAAGTTGCCACGACAACAACCTCGCACATGCGCAAGAACGCCTTGCGGCACTGGTTCAAAACGCACTCGTGAACCATCACTTTCCGGTTGTTCTCGGCGGCGGTCACGATGTGGCGTGGGGAAGTTTCCAAGGTTTAGCCAATCACTATGCCAAGGGCGAAATACGCACCCCACCACGTATTGGCATCATTAACTTCGATGCGCATTTTGACTTAAGGACGCCCTCAGGTTCGTCTTTGAACGGCAGTTCGGGCACACCCTTTTCACAAATTGCAGAATATTGCCAAACCCATGCTTGGCCTTTTCACTATGCCTGCATTGGCGTAAGCCGAGCGAGCAACACCCACGCTTTGTTTAATAAAGCGGAAACACTCAATGTGCTTACCATTGAAGACATTGCCTGTCAGCCTGATCACTTTAGCGAGATATCTGAAACACTCGCTGCGTTTATGGCAGATCTAGATGCGCTGTATCTAACCATCGATCTGGATGTGTTCCCTGCCAGCATTGCTCCCGGTGTCAGCGCGCCCGCGACACATGGCGTCGATTATGCGCTGGTTGAGCGGCTTATTCGATTGATCTGCAACGCCAGTGACGAACACGGAAACCGAAAACTCAAACTCGCGGACATTGCCGAGTTAAACCCTCTCTTTGATATAGACAACCATACCGCACGATTGGCTGCACGCCTTGTATGGACCATAACACGCAGCCTATCAGAACCCCCACGCCACATTGCAAAAGGAGTCATGCGATGACCGATCCTCGATTAGATTTAGCGCGCGAACTTGCCGCCCCAAGAGGCACAACATTGAACGCGAAATCTTGGCTTACCGAAGCCCCGCTTCGCATGTTGATGAACAATCTACACCCTGATGTGGCAGAACATCCCCATGCCTTGGTGGTGTATGGCGGCATTGGTCGTGCAGCGCGAAACTGGCAGTGTTTTGACAAGATTGTCGAAGTGCTTAAACGCCTTGAAGACGACCAAACCTTGTTGGTGCAATCGGGCAAGCCCGTTGGCGTATTCCCAACACACAAAGATGCGCCGCGTGTGTTGATCGCAAACTCGAACTTGGTGCCACATTGGGCAAACTGGGAACACTTTAACGAGCTCGATAAACAAGGGCTGATGATGTACGGGCAGATGACGGCTGGCAGCTGGATATACATAGGCTCACAGGGCATCGTTCAAGGCACGTATGAAACCTTTGTTGCCGTCGCCAAAAAGCACTTTAATGGCGAAGCAAAGAATCGCTGGGTACTGACAGGCGGTCTTGGCGGAATGGGGGGTGCACAGCCCCTCGCCGCGACCATGGCGGGCTTTTCAATGATCGCCGTTGAATGCGACGAAAGCCGCATCGATTACCGATTACGCACGGGATACGTCGACAAAAAAGCCACAGGGCTCGATGAAGCATTAGCGATGCTGCACGCTGCCAATGATGAAGGCAAACCGGTGTCGATTGGCTTGCTTGGCAATGCCGCAGACATATTTGCAGAATTGGTGAAACGCGGTATCACACCCGACGTGGTCACAGACCAAACCTCAGCGCACGATCCACTCAATGGCTACCTGCCACAAGGTTGGACACTTGAAGACGCCAATGATCGAAGAAAAGAAGACGAAGCGTCTGTTGTCAGCGCGGCCAAAGCCTCCATGGCAACGCAAGTGAAGGCCATGTTAACGCTACAAACGCGCGGCGCAGCAACCCTCGACTATGGCAATAACATCCGCCAAATGGCGCTGGAAATGGGCGTAGAAAATGCCTTTGATTTCCCCGGGTTCGTGCCCGCGTATATCCGCCCCCTTTTCTGCCAAGGTATCGGCCCGTTCCGCTGGGCTGCCTTGTCGGGGGATCCGGAAGACATCTACAAAACCGACCAAAAAGTCAAAGAGCTCATTCCAGATAACCCTCATCTTCACAATTGGTTAGACATGGCTCGCGAACGTATTCAATTCCAAGGGTTACCTGCGCGAATCTGCTGGGTGGGCCTTAAAGATCGCGCGCGTTTGGGTCTAGCCTTTAATGAGATGGTGAAAAACGGCGAACTCAAAGCCCCCATCGTGATTGGACGCGATCATTTAGATTCCGGATCAGTTGCCAGCCCTAACCGTGAAACCGAAGGCATGATGGACGGCTCCGATGCCGTGTCCGATTGGCCGTTGTTAAATGCCCTGCTTAACACAGCATCCGGCGCGACGTGGGTATCTCTGCATCATGGTGGCGGTGTCGGCATGGGCTTTTCACAGCATTCAGGTGTCGTGATTGTCTGTGACGGAACAGAAGACGCAGCACGACGTGTGGGACGAGTACTGCATAACGACCCCGCCACTGGCGTCATGCGCCACGCTGACGCAGGGTACGGCATCGCCATCAATTGTGCCAAAGAACAGCAATTGGATTTGCCGTTGCTAGATATTCCAAATGTACCGGTGAAAAAGTGAGGATAAACATGGTCGAACTTTGCCTTCAACCTGGCGAATTGACGCTTAACCAATTGCGGAAAATCAGCCGCGAACCTGTCACCCTGACGTTTGCCGATCACGTTGAGCAAACCATGCAACCGAGCATCGACACCGTTGCCAAGGTGCTGGATGAAGGCCGCGTGGTGTACGGCATCAATACGGGATTTGGCTTACTCGCCAACACCCGCATTGAAAAAGACGATTTGGAAACGTTACAACGTAGCATTGTGCTGTCCCACGCTGCAGGCATTGGCGAATTCATGGAAGACAAAACCGTCCGACTCATGATGGTGTTGAAAATCAACGGACTTGCGCGCGGGTTTTCCGGCATCCGTTTTTCCGTGGTCGAAGCCATCGCCAAACTCGTTAATGCAGAAGTTTATCCGTGTATTCCAAAGAAAGGCTCGGTGGGTGCATCGGGTGATCTCGCCCCACTTGCGCACATGAGTACAGTGCTGCTTGGCGAAGGACAAGCCCGCCATAAAGGCGAGATTATCTCCGGCGCGATGGCACTCAAAATCGCCGGATTAGCACCTATTACACTCGGGCCAAAAGAAGGTCTGGCCTTACTGAACGGCACACAAGCCTCTACCGCATTTGCGTTAGAAGGATTGTTCTACGCGGAAGATCTTTATGCTTCAGCGGTGGCCTGTGGCTCGTTGTCTGTCGAAGCCGCGTTAGGAAGTCGACGCCCGTTTGACCCACGCATTCACCAAGTGCGTGGTCATCAAACACAGATGGATGCAGCCGCCGCGTACCGTCACCTGCTTGGCGAATCGAGTGAAATTGGTGACAGCCATCAAAAATGTGAAAAGGTGCAAGACCCTTACTCGTTGCGTTGCCAACCTCAAGTCATGGGCGCGTGCCTTGAGCAAATCCGCCAAGCAGCAAACGTGCTCGAAGTGGAAGCGAATGCGGTGTCAGATAACCCGCTTGTGTTTAGCGATGCAGACGACATTATTTCCGGGGGCAACTTCCATGCCGAACCTGTCGCGATGGCAGCCGACAACCTCGCGTTAGCCATCGCAGAAATCGGCAGCCTGTCTGAGCGAAGAATGGCGCTACTCATTGACAGCGGGCTCAGTAAATTACCGCCATTTTTGGTGGACAACGGCGGTGTTAACAGTGGCTTCATGATCGCGCAAGTCACCGCGGCGGCATTGGCGAGTGAAAACAAAACCCTCGCGCACCCAGCTTCTGTCGACAGCCTCCCCACCTCAGCAAACCAAGAAGACCACGTTTCGATGGCGACATTTGCGGGGCGGCGTTTGACAGAAATGGCGGCAAATACGCGCGGGATACTGGCGGTAGAATTGCTCGCTGCTTGTCAGGGCATTGATTTCAGAATCCCTCATAAAACATCGCCAAAACTCGAACAAATTAAGGCAGAGCTTCGTGGCCACGTGCCTTTCTATGATAAAGACCGCTACTTCGCACCAGACATTGAAAAAGCGAATTCTTACCTTTTAGAAGCGACACACAATAAGTATCTGCCAGACAAGCATTTACCTAGCATGTTGTCTCAAACGCGTTAAACCTCACACGAATAAGCCTCTTGAATCTGGAGGCTTATCATATTTTGTACCAAAAGTGATGAAGGCCACATGGTTTGTGGTCTAGTCGCACTTTACTCTCGCAAGATTGCGCTACTATTTTGTTATCACACCATTTTGTTTGCCGACACGCAGAGGTAACCCTATGTGGCACTCGCTTTCCGTTCAGCTCTCTCTCACGCTCGGTCAGCAGTTCGAGGTTGATGAGAAAACCCCCATAGATGGTGGCGACATCAACGAATGTTATGCCATCAGCAGCGGGAATATTCGCTTCTTCGTCAAGGTAAACTCACGCGAAAACTTGGCCATTTATGAGGCTGAGGCTGAGGGTTTGCGCCACCTCGCCAACAGTGGTGTCGTTTCAGTACCGCAAGTCATTTACATTGGTGTCATCAAAGAAAAAGCCGTGTTGGTGTTGGATTACATCCCGATGAAGCCGCTCAATGAAGAAAGTGCCTATTTGCTAGGGCGTGAAATGGCGAACCTTCATCAATGGGGTGAACAACTTGAATACGGCTTCGACATCGACAATTTCATTGGCACCACAGAACAGCGAAACAACTGGCACCGTAAATGGGCCAACTTCTTTGCAGACCATCGCATTGGCCTTCAATTGAAATTGGCGGAAGAACGCGGCATGTCATTTGGTGATGTCGAAACCATAGTTGAATCCATCAAAGAACGGTTAACAGGGCATCAACCCAAACCCTCGCTACTCCATGGCGACTTATGGACAGGCAATGCCTCCATGTCGATCAACGGCCCCATCGTCTATGACCCCGCGTGTTACTGGGGAGACAGAGAAGTGGATATCGCAGCCACACACTTGTTCTCCGGTTTTCCTGAGCGCTTTTATGAAGGCTACGACGAGGTTTGGCCGCTGGATCCTGAGTTTGAATCGAGAAAAGACATCTACAATCTCTACCACATGCTCAATCATTGTTTACTGTTTGGCGGACATTACCTCGAAGAAACAGAGGCGTTGATCACCAAACTGGATTTAGCGTAACAAAGCGATTGGCAGCGAATTACTATGCAGTCAAAATGGGCGCCTCGGCGCCCTTTTCTTTTATCTAAACAAACGAAAATGCCTTCCGTTTAGTGAAGCTTCAACGTCACGCTCACCGTTCGGATGGGTTTGTTGTATGTTTAGCGCGCAAATTTTTATTGATTGGAATAGAAGTTGGTTATGATTCAAGCTGCAATTTTTGATATGGATGGCCTGCTGGTCGACTCTGAACCGTTTTGGCAAGATGCTCAAATCGCTGTCTTTGGCGACCTTGGTGTCACGATTACCCGCGAAGACACTATCGCCACCACGGGCATTCGCATTGATCAGATCGTTCGACATTACTACAACACCCGCGGTTGGGAAGGCCCAAGCTGTGATGACGTTTGTGAGCGCATCACGTTGAAAGTGATCGAACTTGTTTCCGAACATAAACCCATGATGCCTGGCGTTTTGCATGCATTGAATCTCTGCAAGCAAGCGAACCTGCGCATTGCGCTGGCCTCATCATCACCCATGCGTTTAATTCAAGCCACATTGGATGCGCTTGACCTGTCTTCTTGGTTTGAGCAATGTCATTCCGCCGAGCATCTTAAATATGGCAAGCCCCACCCAGAGGTTTACCTGAATACAGCGGAAAGCCTCGGTGTTGACCCTCAATCTTGTGTTGCATTTGAAGATTCTTTCGCAGGTTTGATGGCCGCTAAGTCAGCGCAAATGAAAGCAATTGTTGTTCCTGAGGCCCACGTAGCAGGGCAAGAGCGCTGGGTGATCAGTGATGCGAAACTTACGTCGCTAGACGAATTAACAATGGAACATTTCACCAAGTAAGCGTTTTCATGGAGCCTGGATTTTCGCGTTTCTGGCTCCCCTCCCCATTTTTACGGAAGCATCCTCTCAACTTTTTCTGCAACAATTCGAACAATGCATTCCGATACCTCGCTGCAGAAATACTTAGAAACACAAATATCCATCAAATGAATCTGAGTTTATAGAAACTCGTTTCCCTTCAAAGTTTCACCTTATTTCACTGAGCAAACATTCTTGAGTTCTTAGAATGGTGACACATGGCCAGTTCAGTCAACGACTAGTTTTCCACTGTCATGTTACTGGCTCGCAGTTCAGATAAGGAGTGGAACATGCAAAACTACACCGAAAGAGGGATCACCTGTCCGCACTGTGGTCATAGCATTCGTATTACGTTGGATATGAGCAGCGGCGATCAGGATTTTTATGATGATTGCCCGGCATGCTGTAATGCTATTCATTTGAATTTCCAAATCGATTCGCAGCATCAAACCATTAACTTATACGTCGATGCAGACGACGAGCAGGTCTTCTAAACCGTTAACTTCCACCTTTTACTTTTGACTGAAAATAAAAAAGCCAGCGCTGCGCTGGCTTTTTCTTTGGTCGGCAATAACGCTACCCTCTTGCGGCCATGACACGTTCTACCGTATCCACCACCGCTTGGGTCTGCGGGTCAACTTCGATATTCACGTTATCACCCACTTTACGCCAGCCCATGTTCGTGCGGTTGAGCGTTTCAGGAATTAAATTGACGCAAAAGCGGTTGTCACGCACGTCACCAATGGTCAGGCTGATGCCATCAATCCCAATGTAGCCTTTATCAAACACATATTTGGTGATGCTCTCTGGCACTTCAATCCACACCTGACGGTTATTCGCCGAATCAATCACATCAACAACGCGCGCCATGCACATGATGTGGCCTGACATAGAATGCCCACCAATTTCATCACCGAACTTTGCTGCGCGTTCAAGGTTAAATTTTTCGCCCACAACAAGTTCACCAAGGTTCGTCAGCGCAAGCGTTGCCTGCATCAAATCAAACCAAATAATGTCTTGGTCGATGCGCGTCACGGTTAAACAGCATCCGTTGTGTGCCACTGATGCGCCCAATGCCAGTCCTTCAAGCATGTCAGAAGGAAACACGACAGCGTGACTTTGAAAGTCTTTCTGCTTTTCAATCTTGGCAATATGGCCAATGCCTTGAACGATACCAGTAAACATGCAGAGTCCTTTTAAATTTCATGAAGTTGATATGTCGCGTGACTGCCAATAGCAAAGAAGCCATCACGCGCAACGGCTTCTCATTGTGCCTATTCTGACACCTCGGGTATAGCGTAAACAAACTGTTAGACAGAAACAAAAAATCTTCCCGTAGCCATTGGCGACGTAAATTATTTGTCGATGTATCCCCATCGAATCAATCACATATTCATTTATGAATGAGTTTATCAGAGACTTTGATTGTCGCTTTGTTTCGCGGGCGTATAATGTGCTGTCCTTTTTCCTACCTCTTTTATCGTATTTTCGGAGTAATAGGTGCAAAACTACCGCCTAGAAGCGAAATCCATCATTAAGTTGGGTATCCCTGTTTTTATTGCGCAACTAGCACAAACCTCAATGGGGTTTGTCGACACAGTTATGGCTGGTGGCGTAAGTGCCACTGACATGGCGGCGGTTGCTGTTGCATCCAGTGTTTGGCTTCCATCCATCCTTTTTGGCATCGGTATTTTGATTGCCATGATCCCAATTGTCGCGCAGCTTAACGGCTCTGGTCGCCAACATAAGATCCCTTTCCAAGTGCAGCAAGGCGTATACATGGCGCTCGCCCTGTCAGTGCCTATTGCGCTCGTTCTCTATAATGCCGGTTCGATCGTCCACTACATGGACGTCGATCCGTTACTTGCAGAGAAAACGGTGGGCTACCTGCACGCGGTTATCTGGGCTGTTCCTGCTTTCTTGTTGTTCCAAGTACTGCGTAACCTTGCAGAAGGCATTTCAATGACCGTGCCCGCGATGGTGATCGGGTTTATCGGCCTAGCCGCAAACGTGCCACTAAACTGGATCTTCGTTTACGGTAAGTTTGGCATGCCTGCCATGGGCGGGGTTGGCTGTGGTGTCGCAACGGCCATTGTTTACTGGCTAATGTTCGCATCCATGTTTGTTTACATCATGGTGAACAAACGTCTTCGTCGAATCAACGCATTTCAAAACTTCGAAAAACCGAACATTCCTGCGCTATGGCGTTTGTTCAAAATGGGATTGCCAGTGGCTGCTGCCCTGTTCTTCGAAGTCACTCTATTTGCCGTTGTCGCCCTACTGATTGCACCGCTAGGTTCAACAGTGGTTGCTGCGCACCAAATCGCCATTAACTTCTCGTCGATGGTGTTCATGTTACCCATGAGCCTAGGTACGGCAGTGAGCATTCGTGTGAGCCATTTGTTGGGTGAGAAATCCACCGAAAGTGCTGCGCGCTCTGCAAAGCTCGGGATCATTCTTGGCTTGGTTGCCGCGCTCTGTACAGCAACGCTGACGGTCATTTTCCGCGAACCTATCATTCACCTTTATAACAGCAACCCAGAAGTGGTTTCGATTGCCGCGAACTTGATGCTACTGGCAGCACTTTACCAATGTACAGACTCTGTGCAGGTTGTCGCTGCAGGCGCATTGCGTGGCTATAAAGACATGAAGGCCATCTTCAACCGTACCTTTGTGGCGTATTGGATCCTCGGCGTGCCGATGGGATACATTCTCGGCATGACAGATTGGATTGTTGAACCAATGGGCGCTTACGGTTTCTGGATTGGCATCATTATTGGTCTTTCTTCTGCCGCCATCATGCTGGGTATGCGCTTGATGTGGATCAGAGGGCAATCCGCCGAGTTCCAACTCGCGATGGCCGAAAAATAATCCCGACATACAAACATCCCAGCACGTGCTGGGATGTTTTTTTCAGCCCTACATCAAAAATCCAAATGACCATATTCCCCGGTTTTATCTATTCTCAAGGTCTTACCGCGCACATCGATCGCTTATTCCATATACTTCGTATATTCCTAGGCTTACTCGTTTAAAGAGGCTGTGAATACGTCGTGATCGCCAACACTCTTCGCCATGCCACTGTCGCAATGCTGTTATTGTCACTAACAGGGTGTTTTGGTGACGATCCTGCTATCGCTCAGTTTGAAACCTATCAACAACGTCTAGCGAATGTCGTAGAGACTGACCCACTGCCGTTATCCGAAGCGATATCCATTCCTCTGCCACGTAAGCGCGATCTTCTTTTACCGCTTGCAGACATTCGCATGGGGTTGCTCGATGCGTATGAGCTTCGCGAGTGTGGCTTGTTTCAACTCATCGCGGATCGCAATTCTATCCTTGGCAAAGTGCAAGACGCCTTCCGCCACCTCGATTACGAAATCAAACTGTTAAACACGGTTGCCTACTGCCTGTCGAACATAGAAAACGAAGCGCTGACGGAACAACTTACCGCGTTGCAAGAACACAAATCCCAACAGCTCACGACGGTGTATTGGAATACGTTTGCATCCAGTGAGGCGTGGCGTAAGCAGCTTATTCCCGCCGGCAATGCCCTTATTCCGCCAGACGAACCCTTTCCTCACAGTGATGCGCTGTTGGCGATAGCGCGCTATGCAAATCTCATCGGGCAGAAACCCCAAGAGGTCGACGCTATCTCGCTGCAAGAGCCCATAGAAAAACAGCATTACTTGGGGGCGGTATTCCTTTCTTTAGATGAAAGCACGCGATGGTTGAACACCATTACCCAGCAGCTTGAGCGTGATGATCACCTCATCATTTGTGGTGAAAACCGCGACCCAACCCGACTGAACTATCTCAGAAATGTCTTTGATACCTTCTTTATTGGTGCTGTTCAGCCTTACGTTTCAAAACTCAATGGATTGTATTTAGACGTACAGCCCTCACTCCACCAACTAAATGCATCAATAAACGCCGCACCTTCCGACTTTCAGCCCTATCAAGATGCGTATTTAAGAGGCGAGCGATACGATGAATTTCAACGTGCAGTAAGACACCATGTTCAATATTGGCAATCGTTATTCTCACGTTGCCAAATCACTGTCGGCCGTCAGTAAACCCATTTTTGCCAATATCAAATGTGAAGCACATGGTCGCTTAACCCGTTAAAAACACAAAATAATGACCACAGATGCGCCAAGTTGTGCACCAAAACAGCAAACAGACGTCGAAACACAAAAAAGTCCGGATTTACGCTTGCGCGCCTTGCCCCTACTCGCTAATATTCATCCCGCTTTCAGGGCGATAGCTGCCCGGTAAAGACATGCAGTACGACCGTAGCTCAGTTGGTTAGAGCACCACCTTGACATGGTGGGGGTCGGTGGTTCGAATCCACTCGGTCGTACCAAGTTTTTATAAAGCACTACAATGCGTCCATAGCTCAGTTGGTTAGAGTACTACCTTGACATGGTAGGGGTCGGCAGTTCGAGTCTGCCTGGACGCACCAAGTTTTCTTGGAAATTGTACATGCGTCCGTAGCTCAGTTGGTTAGAGTACTGCCTTGACATGGCAGGGGTCGGCAGTTCGAGTCTGCCCGGACGCACCATTCCTTCCCTAACCAGGATGGAATCAGAATTTGGGTCTATAGCTCAGTTGGTTAGAGTACTACCTTGACATGGTAGGGGTCGGCAGTTCGAGTCTGCCTAGACCCACCAAATTCCAATAAACGCACTACCCTTATGGGTCTCCCAAGCGTTTATTCGGGCGATTAGCTCAGTTGGGAGAGCACCTCCCTTACAAGGAGGGGGTCACTGGTTCGAGCCCGGTATCGCCCACCACTTTCGTAAGAAGCAAAAAGCCTGCTCATTGAGCAGGCTTTTTGCTTTTGGGCATAACTCGAAAGCGTTCAAACTCACCCCTAGCCTAATTGCTGTTCTTCAGGTTGTCCGGCTCTCTATCAAAGTGCACTTTGCTTAGTTTCACCGCCTTGTCTAAACATGACTGCGACATAAAAAACAAAACAACCCCAAGAAGCGTAACTATAAACACATAGCCTCTACTGACACCTGTGGCGACCACCGAGTCTGAAATTGATTGGAGGTAAGCCGCCAATCCGGAAAGCACCATTACAAAGATAAGTACACATATAAATACTCCCGACAGAAAAACAAGCCGCTTTGTCATGGAGTTATAGCGAGAAGTCAGTTCAAGTCGATTACCTTCCAGGTTGACTTCTATATACCGAGCCCCAGCTTTTCCGAAATCACTTAAGTGACAAAAAGCATACGGCTGCTCAATAAACCAAGTAATCTCATCTTTCCTCAACTGTCGTTTGGTAACTGCGTTGAAAAGCACAACAATCTCAGCATGGTGCTTGTCTACTCCGTCATCTACGAGTGTCCTAATCTGCTGATAGATCTCATGCAAGTTTTTGGATTTACTCCAACTGTATTCTTTAATTTTTATCAAAGGTATGGCTAAGCCAAGCAGCATAACCAAAGAAATAAGTAATTTAATACTTTCTAAAGTCATTACCAGCTCTCCTAAAATTGAAGGTCTAACTGACTAAACCTTACCCAAATTACTGAAGAACGGGCATGTGGCGGCTACTTATTTACATATGCATTCCAAAAAAAACACTCTAGCTTATCGGTGGGTATGCAAATCTAATTGTTTCGCATCACAAAGTTGAACTGCTTAGAGTGAACAATAAAAGGATAAATAAAGGGGATAGTTTTCCTGACTTCAGCGATATCTGGCATGCGCCCTTCTGTAATGGCCTTCAACCCAAAAGCCATTACGGTAGTGCCCCTCGGCCTAGTGCCCATCAACATCTTGAAGCCCCTATAGATTATCTTCTGAAAATAGATTGTAGCCACCAAAGGCATTGCGAATTCCCCAATCTTTGTATGTTCGCTCGATAATCTCTTTGCTTTTATAATTAAAAGTTTGCGCATTTAATGTAGCCTCAGAAGCGGCGTTGTCAGAAAGCAGTGCTAGCAACATGGGTAACAACGTGACATTGTGTCTTCTCACCGTCAATGTCTCCACCCTCGCCTTTCCGTCTCACCAATAAAACACAGAGTTAGACGTATCACCGTCATCTTAGCGGTGCTTATTGAGTATTTTCTTAATGTCTCTCATGAACTTGAAAGGATCAATTGAGTGTCATGTTCTATGCTAATCGAGTGTCTTAAATTAAATATTAATTTCGCAATGTAGAGACGTCATGATGATTCTACCTCGCTCAATAAAACATAAAATATCACTCGCCATCGCTTCTATCATCATTGTTGTTGCTGCTGTTCAGTTTCAACGACAAGACCAACAACTGGTCGGATACACGGAGCAATCTGTTGCACAATTCATTGACTCAGTGGGCATTGCCAGTGCTAAGGGCATCCAAAATTGGATTGAGCCTCGCATCGAAGTCATTGAAAGCGCCATGAACAGCGATGTGAATGCGCAGAACACGCCAATCTATTCCTATCTTGATCAAGCCCGTATCGCTGGCAGTTTCCAATCTGTGTACGTCGGAACAAGCGCGGGTGAGATGATTCGTTATAATGCGAAGCCATCAAAAGCAGGATACGACCCTAGACAAAGGCCTTGGTACATTTCAGCTTCAGCGGCTAACGGCCCTATCATCACCAAGCCTTATAAAGACTCTTCCACTGGCGAAGCGGTTGTGACGATTGCGCGTAAATACACGCGCGGTAATGGGGAAATGGCGGTCATTGCAGGCGACATTAAAATTGGTCAGCTGATCAGCTACATCAACAGTATCAGCACCGATAATACGCAAGCGATACTCCTAGACAACAACGCCACAATTCTCGCCAGTGTTGACCCTTCAGTGAGCTTGCAGCCAGCAACCGAACTCACGCCCCAACTGACGCCAGAAGCGCTAGATACACTAGCCTCAAACCCTGATGTCAGCGAAATGAGCATCGCGAATGTGCCTTATCTCTTTAATCTTCACGCGGTAGAAGGCACGCCTTGGTTCCTTGCAATCGCAATGAATAAAGATGCTGCCTTCGCAAGCGTCACATCAAGCCGAGTGGACTCCCTCACCTTTGCCATCCTTCAGGTGGTTTTGGTCGCGGGGATCGCCATATTGCTAGTTAACAAGTTGCTTAAACCGCTATCCGATATTATCCGCGCGATGAAACGCCTCGCACGTGGTGACCTGACAGCGCGCGTTAACGTGACATCTCGCGACGAAATCAGCTTAATCGCAAATGGGATGAATGAAGTTGCGCAGAACTTACAAGATATCGTGAGTGGTATTTCTGAAGCGACGAAGAACATTTCTCGTGAAGTGGATGAAGTGAAGACCAAAACCGATGAAAATCACGGCATTCTTCACCATCACAGCCAAGTGACGCAAGACGTTGTGTCCAAGATTGATAACATGAATTCGACAGTGGAAACGGTTGCTGAAAGCGCGTCAGAAGCCTTGAGTTGTACGCAAAAAACCAACACACAAACGGTTGAGTCAAAGCAGAAAGTGAAAGATTCTGTCACGAGCGTCAATTCCCTTCTCCAAGAAATCACGGACATGGAATCGGACATTCAAAACATGAGCGAGAATTCCGCAAAAATCGCCTCGGTATTAACGGTTATTGGTGACATTGCAGAACAAACCAACTTGCTTGCTTTGAATGCTGCCATTGAGGCGGCACGAGCAGGTGAACAAGGCCGTGGCTTCGCCGTGGTAGCGGATGAAGTTCGCGCCCTAGCCAGCCGTACACAACAGAGCACCTCTGAAATTAACGACATGCTGCAAAACCTAAATGCAGGGACAGACAACGCGGTTAAGTCGATCGAAAACACCAAGCGCAGTTGCCTACAGTCGGTTGAACAAACCAATTTGGTGGATGCAAACCTTGATGTGATGTCTGAATCCGTTGAGGAAATCAATCAACTGAACAGCAACATTACCGACATTACTAACAAGCAAAACCAGGCATCACAAGATATCAGCCAAAGCATCCACGCTATCAGTGAAATGGTTGAGCAATTGAATGTCAGTGGCGAAGCGACGCTAAGCAATGTTCAGCAGCTCTCTGCGTCTAATCAGCAACTTAGCGCTGCGATTGCGAAGTTCCAGATTTAACATCGCTCAGCACTGAAAGAAACAACAGCCCCAATGCCCTGCCGACTTTCCATCGGCAGGGCATTTTCTTTTCCCGTCATTCTCATTTTCCGCTCGAACGTGGTGCGCTTTATCGAAAACCCACGCCCCACCGAGCAGCAATGCGCTTGTATTTATTCAGCGTTAAATTTGGTACGAATTCACAAGATTTTTGTTTTCTATTAGGTGGAAAAGCACTACTATGGCGGCGTTTTGGGGAGTAGTCATTTCGTCGCGCTGTCGTCATCCCGTAGCTTATGCTTCCGGCACGCGAGAACTCATCGTATTGGGTTCTGACAAGACCAACACCACGTATTGCTTTTCTTTTTTTAGCTTTGCGGTTGGTCAGGCTACCCTGCTTTCCTGTACCTTCCGCTCGCGGAGGTATCATGTTCTTAAGTGAACTCTTCTCAGGTTATGAAGGCCTGTTAATTCTTACGCTTTTAATGCTAGGCATCGACTTGCTGCTAACGAGAGGCAGTATTAGCTTCCGTTCTGCTGCCATTTGGAGCGTATTCTGGTTTGCTCTCGCGTTTCTCTTTGCTGGCGCGATTTTCTTCTTCTGGCCTGACATGTCGCCAACAAGTTTGTTGTCGAACGGCGAAGCTGCGACCGCTTTCATCACGGGTTACTTGCTTGAGAAGTCACTGAGCGTTGATAACCTCTTCGTGTTCGCACTGATCTTCAGCCAATTCAAAGTGCCAGAAAAAAACGTCCCGCGCATTCTTATGCTAGGTATCGTGGGGGCCTTGATTCTGCGTGGCATCATGATTTCGTTGGGTGCGCCTCTGATCGCGAAATTCCACGTAGTGCTTTACCTGTTCGGCTTCTTCTTGATTTGGACGGGTATCCAAATGTGGCGTCAACACGGCGAAGAAGACGAATCCTTCTCTGATGGTTTGCCGGTGCGCATGGTGAAGAAATTCCTACGCGTAAGCCCGGATTATCACGGCAACAAACTGCTGATCCGCGATGCTGTGGGCATCCTTGCAACGCCAATGCTGGTGGTTGTACTGGTTATCGCAATGACCGACGTGATGTTCGCGCTGGATTCCATCCCAGCTATCTTTGCGGTAACACAAGAACCTTACTTGGTATTGGCTGCGAATGTGTTCGCCCTACTTGGCTTGCGTTCGCTGTATTTCGTATTGGGTGG
Organism: Enterovibrio baiacu; assembly: GCF_004120195.1. GTDB lineage: Bacteria > Pseudomonadota > Gammaproteobacteria > Enterobacterales > Vibrionaceae > Enterovibrio > Enterovibrio baiacui. Next base: position 331,063 of record NZ_SCHN01000007.1, read on the forward strand.
CATGCTGAACAAGTTTGCGTACTTGCACCACACGCTTGCGTTCATGCTGTGCTTCATCGGTGTGAAAATGCTGCTTATCGAAACGCCGTTTGCGATTGCAACGCCGGTTTCTTTAGGGGTGATTGTGACATCGTTGGCGGTCGGTATTGGCGCGTCGATTTGGAAACAACGCCAGTTAGAGAAAGCTGCTGCTTAACAGCAAAGATAAAGATAATAAAAAGGCACTTCGGTGCCTTTTTGTTTTTGAGTCATCATAGAGCGGCGAATTTAAACGCCATCACGCCTACCGTTCTCACGCGAGATAAAACGTTCAGCACCGGGCGTTAAAGCGCGATGAGGTAAAGCCCTAGCATTGCACTCGCTATCGCGAACAGCGCACTCGCAAACGTACCAAGCATCACGTATTCGGTGAACATTCGGCTACCGTGATCTTTCATATCACCAAAGCGGAAGACAGATTTGGCCGCCAACACCAAAGCCACGCCTGGCAATTGCCCCCAAAGTACAAAGGTGACAATCAACGCACGTTCAAAATACCCAATGTAGGTACCCGCATCTTTCAGTGGTCGGTTCTTTTCGGTATCAGAGGCGTCGTTCAGTTCCTGTGTCCAATTTCGAAGGAGCAGCGAAATCGCGACGGAAGAAGGCTTCATTGCAAGCAAATACGCCAAAATGCCACAAAACAATCCCCACCAACTTTGCTGTTGAAGCGCGGAAATCGCGTCACTTCTCGCATCCGGCGACACAATGGCTGTCGCGACGAAGAGTAGCAAAGCAAGGTGCGCACTTTGTTTGATGACAAGGGAGCGAAGTGTGACGACGCGTTCGACACCCCAAACATCAATCATGAAAGCGAACAAACCGATGAACAGCGCAGCACCGAATGCATACAGAAATGTTTGTGTGAAAAAGAGAAGCGAGATGAGCATCAATACGCTTTGGCAAAGTACTGACATGATCAGTCTACGATTTAGCGTTTTCTTTTTGTTTTCCTCGCCGCTCGGTGTGCGTAAGAAACGCGGCCCCGCGCCATCTTCAGGAATAACGTAGAACTCAACAAATAAGTGAATCGCCACCATGACCAGAAATACGGTGAGTATCATTCCTTCTATCCTCTCCTTCTCTTTGATTTACCACACGAATTGATAAGCATCGCGAACCAAAATTCGATAAGTTGCCGCAATACTATCCAGCAAGATAGCGGTTATATCGGCGTTGATACCAATCGAGCACATCTTCTACTTTTGTGTAGCTTGCGCGATTGATGACGCGAGTAAACGCGCTACGAGAAAGTCCCAACTTTTCAGCGAGTTCTGCATGAGAAAGCGTGGTATTTTCAATCCAAACATCGAGTGCCAAGGCCATCTTTGTGGTTAGCCCGCTCATCACATCATCAAGCAATGAACACACGATTTTGCCATCATCAGCAAAAGCATCATCGTCTGCGCTAAACGTTAAGCGCGCGCTTTTCATTGCATCAAGATGCCGACCTGACATCAGAAATGCCTCACTGTTGTTCGACATACGCACAGGCAGTTCTCGCGGTGTCGCTTTGGCAATAGACAGCGATAACCTGACATCTGCGGAAGGTTCAAGACGCAGCAAACTTAATCGCAATTTGATTGCCATGTACAGGAGTTGCTCGGGGGCTAACGTGTAGATCTGGAACGCATCCCCTCGGTAAATGTCGCCATTCGCGTGGTTACCGAAAGCAGTAAAACACCCCTCTATCGCGGTTAAACATTGTCGACGTGTTGCTTCATCCATTTTGGTGGAATCCACGATATCCCCTGTTATCACACCTGCAAAACTCATCCTGTCTCCACCGCTGTATCAGAAGCACTAAAAATAAAAGAGTTACACATATATGTAACTCTTTAAATTGTTACGCCAATACGTAACATTGTCAACTGTGCACTGATCAGGTCACTAACAGGCTTTTTTGTTTTCAATCTGCATTTCTAGGTTTTCATATAACGCGGCGAAGCTCTGAGAGAGCTTATGCTTCGGTGCAAAATGCACGAGTGGTTTTTGCTGATAGTGCGATTCCTTCATCTTCACAGACTGAGGAATAAAGGGTTCTAGCAACGGCAACCCAAGCTCGCGCACATTGTCGATAATTTGAGCAGGGAACTTCGCTTGGGCGTTAAACATGTTCACCACCACCCCTTCCAACATCAGTTTTCGGTTGTGGTCTTCACGTAGTTCCGCAAGGTTGTCCATTAATGTTAACAAGGCTTGGTGCGAGAAACTGTCGCAATCGAAAGGAATCAGCAATTTGTGGGCAGCGATAAGCCCCGCTTTACTGTAGAAATTGAGGTTTGGGGGCGTATCTATGTAGATGCGATCGTACTCGCCTTCTAGCTCATCAAGCGCATCTCGAAGTTTGTAGATTTTGTAACGGCGTTCAAGTTCAGGTTCTAACGCCGCCAATCGCGGGCTGGAAGGAATGATATCCAAGTTCTCATAGGCCGTGGTTTGGGGAAATTCTTTTATCGGCGTGGACATTGAAAACCATGAGACGGTTTGATCCAATAAATCCGCAATGCTTCTTTCCGTTTTCGCGTTGATATCAACGCCCAAGTAATGACTGCTGTTGCCTTGTATATCGAGGTCTATCAAAAGCGTTTTCTTACCGCTCGCGGCACTTAGCGCAGCGAGGTTAACTGTGATGCTTGATTTACCGACGCCGCCCTTTTGGTTGAATATGATCCGTCTCATGATCCCTGCCCTTATTAATGATGAAGAAGCACGACCACGAACTGTGCATATCTATTAACAATATCAGGTTGTTAAGGCAGAAAAATGAAGGAAGCTCTCGATTTAAGGGGATGGAATAAAAGTGTGAGAATTCAACGAGGAAAACGAAAAAAGCCACCTTTGAAGGTGGCTTTCTCAGTGAGGCTCACGCAGCGTTAGGACTTTCCTAACATACGTTTCAGCGTGGCATCTTTATCGACAATGTGATGTTTGAGTGCGCCGAGAACATGCAGCGCCAGCGTCACCATCACAATGTTTGCAAGAACCTCATGGGTTGTGCTGCCTATCTGACCCAGCAGTTCATTCTTTTCTCCTGCGGTAATCAGCGTAACGCCAAATACACCGATATCATGGCCGCCACCCAGCGACATGGCGATACCTGAAACAGGCATCAATAAAGTGGCAAGTAATAACAGGTGATGAACGCCAGCGGCGATCTTTTCCTGCCATCTTGGTGAACCAGGAATAGAAGAGATTGACCCTTCCTTAAAGCGCCACAACAAACGCGAGACAGCCAAAACGAGCACTAATACGCCAAAGGATTTATGTAGACCGATAAGCTCACCTTTTTCAGGCCCGCGCGGTAAATCTTCCACATACAGACCAAATGCAAGCACGCCGATAAAACTGATTGCAACTAACCAATGAAAAAAGATCGTCGGTTTAGATAAAGACGATACATTACTCATTTTCACTCACTCCATTATCATTATATTAAGTAAGGCTAATTTACCGCCAGCCAATCGCTTAAACAATGAGCAGCGTGTAAAGTTACGTAAAATTAATGGGGGAATATTTGATGTTTACTTATTCCATTGACTGTATTTGGCACACATTGGAAAACGGTGTTTCACAAACGGTTTTCTCTCTCATTTTTGGTAGGTGAGCTCAGGAAAAAACCAAGAGTGAGAAGAACTTCCAGTGCTCGTCTCTGTTCTAAATGCCATACTGTTTTCAACCTGCTTCCGTCCTATATTAATGAGGCCTCTCGATGATTGTCAGAAAGCACTTCAATGGTGCCCTATCGCTGTTTCTCTTATGCTTCGCACTGTTTTCCAACGCCACGCTTGCCAGCTCGGAAACACCAGCAGCAACGCCCACCGCCACCGCTGCAGCACCTTCTGAATCACTTGAGCAACGCATCAAAGCGTTCAACCGTGATTTAGCCGAACTCCTCGTCCTTCAGGATAAAGCGGTCGGTGAAGATAAACTCGCCATGCAGCTGCAAATGTTTCAGAAAAACGAAGAGTTACGATCGCTGATCGCTCAAGCAGTAAAGGGGAAAAATACTGACGCCAAGTTCCTCATCGCGCAGGTCAACCAGCAACAGAAATACAGCAAAGGTGGGATTGCGTACCTGACAGAGCGCTCAACCAAACTGTCTGAAGAAATCAGTAAAGCCAACAACGAAGACAAGTTCGCATTGCTGAGTGACTACAGTGAAGCAAGAAAGTACCTCGACAGTTTGTACGAGGAGCAATCGCAAAATATTGACTGGCTAAAAAAACTCGATGCCTTAGATCCTGCCGTTCAGAAAAGCTTTGATAAAGACATCATCAGACGCACTGAACAACTGGCCGCCAACATCGAGTATTTAAAGCAGCAACTCAGCGGAGATAACGCGCAACTCAGTGTCGCCCCTGAATCCGAAAAGGCAGCCATTCAGCTGAGAAAGCTCATTACCCAACGCAGAATGGACATCACGACCACCAGCCTGCGCACCATGATCGAGATGGCGGATGAGGAAGGCATTCCAAGCGCTGAATACAAACGTTTGTACTTTGAAGTCACCGGCAGCGTCACACAAGATTTACTGAGCACTGACGTTATCTTTGCCATTGTCAAAACTTGGTCGAGCAAGTTCGGCAACTGGTTCGTTGAAAACGCGCCGCAACATATCTTCCAACTGTTCGTTTTCTTGATCATCTTGCTGGTCGCACGACAAATTGCCAACGTGACACGCCGCGTGGTGAAGCACGCCGTTGCAACAAAGAACTTCAAGCTGTCCATGCTGATGCAAGAGTTCTTCATTTCGATGTCCGGCAAAGCGGTATGGTTCATCGGTATCCTGATTGCCCTGTCTCAAATAGGCTTGAACCTCACGCCAATCCTGACCGGTTTTGGTATCGCTGGTGTCATCATTGGTTTCGCTTTGCAAGATACGCTGTCTAACTTCGCCGCGGGCATGATGCTGCTGATTTACCGCCCTTTCGATGTGGGTGATTTTGTTTCTGCAGGTGGCGTTGAAGGCAAGGTTAGCCATATGAGCTTGGTGAATACCACGATAAAGACCTTTGATAACCAGATCATCATTGTGCCTAACAGCAAAATTTGGGGAGATGTAATCAAAAACGTTACGCATGAGCGCGTTCGACGCGTTGATATGGTGTTTGGGTGCAGTTATAGCGATGACGTGGAGAAAGTTGAAAAAGTACTCACAGACATCGTGGTGAATCACCCGTCCGTGCTTCGTGCGCCAGAGCCAATGATCAAGCTGCATGTGTTGAACAGCTCATCGCTCGATTTCATTGTCCGCCCTTGGGTGAAAACGGATGACTATTGGGATGTGTATTGGGATGTGACGCGAGAAGTGAAAATCCGCTTTGATCAGGAAGGCATTTCCATTCCTTTCCCTCAACAAGATGTGCATCTGCACATGGCATCTTCGGACATTCCTCCCTTGCCTAAAAATGAACTGTAGCAAGCGACAAGACGTTCATTGCCAAAGTCACACCCACAAAAAAAGCGCCTTACTCGGCGCTTTTTTTTACATCTTTTCGTTACCCGTTTTTATTCGACGTAAACAAGGACTTGAACGTCATATACAGGGTATAGAACACATTTGTGGAGGCGTTATAATCTTCCATGACATAGATGAAGTTCGATTTGTATTTTTCAACCGCTTCTTCTGCTGATTCAGCGAGAATGACATCATCTTCAATTTCAAACCCTTGCTCTAACAATCCCGCTTTTTCAATCAGGAAGGTTTCCGATGCCATATCAAGGAAGGTGTACTTTTTCCTATCCGAATTCGGAATGGTGAAGAACTGATATTTTGTTGCCATGCGATCCCTCTGCTCACCGCGCTTAAATCAACATGTTTATGCGCGACCTGTTGACAAAAATGACACCCAATCCAAACGATGCCTTTCTTTCGCCGCTTTCACTGCGCGATGAACGTCGTAGTCGATGCGTTTATGGTCGACATGCCAATCCGCCCCTTCTCCATCCACTATGGCGTATGAGGCATGATGGCTAAACGTTTGCATCTTATGAAATACGGGCTCATCATCTGCGTAAGCTGGCAGCCCTACACTACCCGGGTTAACAATGTATTGCCGCGTGGAGGTTTTCACCAGCCGAGGTAAATGCGTGTGACCACAACAAATGAGTGAATGGCTATTGCCTGCTAACAGACGAAGAATGTCAGATTCGTCACGCAGAATAGGCGCACCCACTTTTAGATCTTCAAGCAGATAAATCAAGTCATCTTCGGGCGTGCCATGACAAAAGAACACATCGTCGTTAAGCGCATAAGTAGCAGGTAAGCCTCGCATCCAGGTCAACGGCGCGTCACCCAGATCCTCGAGTATAAATGCCATGGTGGGATTGGCATCAATGTCATTCTGCGTTGCTTCGTAGATTTGTCGGTCTTGATTACCGCGAATGGTGAGGAAATCCTCTTCCATCAAACGCTCGTACGTCGCGCGCGGCGCTATGGGTCCGTAGAGGATGTCGCCCAAGTTGACGACGAGATCGACACCTTGATGGCGAATATCATCAAGCACCGCATCGAGTGCGTAAATATTGCTATGAATGTCTGATATCAGTGCAATGCGCATGTATGTCTCCCCTCGCGGAAAATGCTATACCAACAACCTGAAGATGCCGTCACCATCACGTGCACCTTAAACGCGTACGTAAAGGGAGAGGTATGCACCCAATGCCATCATGGCATCATGGCATCATGGCATCATGGCATCATGGCATCATGGCATCATGGCATCATGGCATCATGGCGTCAGATGTCACTGTTTGATCCCGTTTGCCCACTAAAGCCACAATACAACTCGGAGTAATTCGCGATCAAATCCTCTTTCAGCTTTTTTATAAATGCACGGGCAACGGGGGATAAGCTGACATTCTTTCTATGCACAAGCATGATGTAACGGTTGATGGAAACATCGTCAATTGAGAGCGACAGCAAGCTTCCTTTTTTCACCTCTTCTTGAATCAAAAAATGAGAGGCAATGGCCACCCCCGTATTTAACTCAACGGCTTTCTTTACCGCCTCCATACTGCCAAGAGCAACGACCTGTTTAAAGTTTACTTTCGTGCCACTTGTTCTCTCGACGTTTTTGACGGTCGTACTTTTGCGGTTTGATGTCAGCAGCGACAGCCCATGCAATTCACTTAATGGTATGGATGCTTTCCCTTCCCACTTGGTCAACACCATCGGATGTTGCGGTGAAACAACGACCGTTAGCCTATCGCGCAGCAAGGGTTCAAAGTGCAGCTTTTTATCATCCAGCCCTGTTTCTGCTGGTTGTGACACAAAACCCAACTCACAATCACGCCCATAAGACACTTCACTGATGACATCTTTGGCATATTTGATTTGAGATTCTAGATTCACGCTAGGGTACATGAGATGAAAATCAGACAATGCTTGGGGAAGGATATAAGTGCCAGGCGTATTGGAACTGCACACTTTTAAATCCCCTGTGGAGAGTTTGTTTAACGTGACTAACTCGTTCTTTGAATCACGGATAGCTTTAATCACCGCCTCACAGTGAGGTAACACCCGCTGTCCAGCCATCGTCAGTTTCACATCTCTCCCAACACGATCGAGCAACTGCGCTTTATAATAGTTCTCTAAGTTTTTAATGCGTTGAGAGATCGTCGCCTGCGTACAGAAGCACTCTTCAGCGGCTTGTGTAAAACTGCGCAGGTGGGCGATTTTCACGAAAGCCTCAAAGTTCTCTATTCTCATTTCATTCCTTGTAAAAAAGCAGAAGCGACACATCAACCATGATGTCACTTCTGCTTTGAGTATAAGAGATAACCTTGCTTAGACAGTGCTTTTATGACCTAAGCACCAAGCTTAGCAACGACCCCTAAGTGATCCATTTGTATGCGGAAAAAATCCCGCGCCGTGAGGTTATTCAAACTGCCATGTGTCACGTACTTTTCACCGAAGTTTTCAATCGGCAGGCGTCTTACATTCCCGCCAGCAAAAAACGACGGCACAGGATCACCAGAATGATCCCGTCTCATGCAAGGGGTTGAATGATCGCTTGTATAGCCAACAAAACACTCATTCAAATCAATGTGTCTGAGTATGTGCCCTAGCATCATATCGAGCTTAATCGCAGACGATACTTTAATCATGGGTTGGCAATCATGCCCCGCCAAATCAGGAGACTTGATGTGCAACACGACCCAATCATAACCGCTCTTCAATTGTTCAATCGCAAGGTCTGCTTTAGCGATAAAGTCCGTATCATGGCCAGCGGTAAAGCTGTCGCGGTGATACACGTCAAAGCCCGCCATTCTAGCGATTCCAAGCACAGTGCGATCACCTGCGATGCACGCACCACGAATACCCAGTGTTGTTGTGATCTTTGGTGCCTGTATTTCTCGCCCGATGCCACGCAGCAAAATCATATTTGCAGGCGGCATACCTTGTAACGAACGTTCGGCATTGATTGGATGCAAACTCAGGACAGAAAACATTTTCTCTGTCAGTTCATTAATGGCGTCAGCAGTGTTTATCGCATCACTTTCTTCATTCAATGCAATGCTCTTACAGACTGTCTCCCCTTCTTTCGCTGTACCAGGATCTGTCGTACTAACATGTTCAGAGAGATTCTCACCACGTAAAACGACAGCAACACGGTGGGCACTCAGCGGACGAACAATCACCTTAATACCGTTAGAAAGCACAATCCCGTCTAGCGCCTCTGCAAGTTCATGTGTACCCGCGTTGATGCGCCCAGCTCGACGGTCAAGCACGGTGAATTCATCATCAACCGTCGCAAAGTTACCGCGAAACGCAATGTCGGAGGGTAACAACTCGATCCCTGCACCGTATGCTTCAATAGGACCACGCCCTGTGTAAACCTCATAAGGGTCGTAACCAAAAATCGCTAAATGGCCTACGTCCGTGCCGACAGGAACGCCCGGTTGTACTGGGTGCACGTTCCCGAATAGCCCCTTTTTCGCCAACGCAGTTAAGTTTGGTGTTAACGCATACTCGAGCGGGGTAAGACCGTTTAGGTCAGGTATAGGGTTATCCCCCATACCGTCAGCAATAATTAATAGGGCTTGTTTACTCATTTTTGCTCCTCAATTGGCGCTGATTCAACGGCTTCTTTTTCGTCGACAAGTACATCTCTTCGTTTCCAAAGCAACGCGCCGGAAATTAGGATGACGAACGTCCAAAGCACCCATTTGATGCTTGGTGCTGGACGGTATAAACGCACTTTTGTTTCAACTTCCTGTCCAGCAGCCAGCGCGCTTCGATTCACCGTTACCACTTTCCAATCATCCAGTTTACTGATGGTGAATGTTTTCTTTTTCTTCGACCATTCCGGTGTTACAACACCATAAAGCTCGGTGCCTTTTGGCACAGAAAGCTGGGTAGAAAAATCATCAATTGTAGAGGGTGATGTATTGGTAAAGGTGTAAGAAACACGCGTAACGCCAGCAGGATGGCTGTACTTGAGCTTCGCTTTCTTTTCTTTGTAGAGCTTTTTCACTTGAAACGTTTGCTGCAACGTCACTGCGCTATCACTTGACGCAAAACGGTATCGATATGCCTCACGGCCATGAATGTCGACGCGCTCAGGCGTGCCAATCAATGTTCCCGACAATACTTCGTAGTTTGCTAACTGACCCTTTTCATAAGCAGGTAAGTAAACAACACCCTCGGCATTGGTGGTCGCAGTGACGGAGGTATTGATAATGCCTTCCGAACCTGACGGTTGGATGTTCTCGTGGTATTGCTGAATGTCTCCAAATTCTTTAGCAGCAAGGGTTGGCGACAACACAATACCGAGTGGAAATAACAGTGTAAGCACTGCGCGTGTTGAAAATAACGGCTTAAACATCATGTAGCCTCCTTAAGGTGTAATGCCGAGATATGCGAACCATGTGAACGACGCGCCAAACATGAAGCACCACTTCGCCATCAAGGTTAAAACGCCATATAACAACTGGTTATTTACCGAGAAATAGCCTGTGCTGTAATACACCAAGTTTGCTTTACTGTGTGGAGGAAGCGTGATGGTATCTGCAATCGTGAATGCGGCGGGTAGCGCCAACATCAGAGGCGGAACCCCTGCACTTTCTGCAAGACCAATAAGGGTGGGAATAAGGATAATGGTCCGAACCGTTTTACTGGTGAAGACGAAATGACTGAAGCTGGATATCGCGATAACCACACCATAGAGAGTGGTGAAGCTCATGTCTTTCACACCAAGGTGGTCAAAGATACTGCCCAACGCCCATGACGCAACACCGGTTTCGCTCAATGACACACCAACGGCGTAAGCACCGGCGGCAAACACCATCAAGTTCCAGGGTATTTTTGCCTCTTTCCAAGAAAGAATGCCGACATAAGGCATAAAGAATATCGCTGCAGAAATAACAGCAACCATCACTAAGCTAATCTGAAAACCAAACAGATCCATGTGCCATTTATCAGTGGCCCATAAACAGATGGTGAGAATGAAGATGGACGCGGCTTTCTTTTCATTTGACGATACAGAACCCAACTCCTGATATTGTCGATTGATTTCTTGTATCTCTTCGCCGCCAGATTTCGCCGAACCTGAGGGTTTAAATAGCGCAATACCGATAAAGAATGATGCAATCAGTGTAAGGATAGCGATAGGTGCTGACGCAATGAACCATTCCCCCCAAGATACTGAAGAGCCAGTTAGCTCTTTCATCAAACCAATGGCAAGAATCTGAGGTGCTGTTGCGGTCACAATGGCTGACGTAGAAATGTTGTTTGCTTGCAGGCCCTGAATGGCCAGTAACTTGCCAAGATTCTTATTACCCTTTTCAACGCTGAATGCTTTGGCGATAAGAAGCACGATCGGCAACAACATAGCAGCACGCGCCGTTGTGGATGGCACAATAAAAGCGATGGTAAAGTTTGCAGCCATCAGCGACATCAACATCGACTTCCATGTTTTACCAAAGCGAGTGATGATTGCTAGCGCGATACGTTTAGCCAATCCGCTCTTTTCCATGCCCGATGTGATGATGAAGGCTGAGATCATTAGCCAAATCACGCCGTAACCCATGGTCCCTAGCGCATTCTTCTCGGCCCACCCACCAAGAATGGATAGCAAGGCGATCGAAATCATTGAGGTCGCATAGTTGGGCAGTGATTCGGATACCCAAAGGATTAGCGCAAAGCTAAAAATACCAAGGGACATCTTGCCTTCGAACGTAATGCCGTCAGGTGTTGGTATGGAATAGAAAATCATGAGTACAACCATGGCCAATGGTAGGCCGAGGTAATACATTATTTTCTCTGTTTTACTTTTGGAGCTCAGGTCTCTCACAATGCTTACCACTAGCAATCTCCTTTGCTTTTAGTCCAGTGAGTATGGTTTTCCTAGCCTTTACCTCAGTCTATCGCTGAGCTACCAAAAGGTTATGTTTGACAACATTCACTGTTCAATCGAAAGGATGAATGCCAAGCATTGGATTATCAAATGGATGAATGCGAACTATTGAGGCGAAATAAAAACAACCTGTTGTTTTTAATAATATAGTTAATAGTAATGATTAATATGAGGATATGGCGTTGTTGCGAATATGTCTGACAGGAAACTGATAGGAGAGTATTTTCAGAGGCAAGCACTAGCACAAAAACTTGCCAAGAATAACAGTACGCATGACAAAAGCTGGAGCGTGATAAGTGCTATTTTTACCGTTGTTGTGTCCAAATAGCCGAGAGATGGTTGTTCACGAAGATTCTTACCTGGATAGGCGCAGCAATGATGTCGGCACTACTGCGTCTCAATAATAACCAGTAAAAGGTTAACTAAGGCGGAGTTAGGAAGACACTCTCCGCCATTTAGATGGATGACCAGTTACGCTACGCTTCTTGATTAAACACACTCTCAGGTTCGGATTCCAAAGGCTTCACGGGCGCAGGTTCTGTTTCTTCAGGCGTTAATACTTCGTCGGCTTTCTTTTTCGCTTCTTCGGCAAGCTCGCCACTTTTCTCTTTGGTCTTATCCCAAATGTCTGCACTCTTTTCTTTCGTGCTTTCCCATAAGCTGTCGCCGCCTTCTTGCGCGCCTTCTAACAGCTCATTGCTTTTCTCTTTTGTCGCATCCCACGCGCTATCACCCGCTTCTTTTGCAGATTCCCACGCTTCGGCGGCAGACTCTTTGGCTTTATCCCAACTACTTTGCTCTGCGTGCGCGGCCCCTGAAAGACCTAAAACAGGTAAACAAAATAGCAAAGACAGTAAAATCGGTTTCATTTGCATCTTAATGCTCCTTCTCGCGGGTGACACCCAACCAAACAACCCTGAGGTGTACCGAATGCTGATGCATTTCCCTACACATTAGTCAATCTCGCTGAATACTGCACCATCATCTTGTTTGGATATAGACAGAGATAACACTCATCAACGTCACAATGATGACAACAATAAAACACCGTTCATTATCATGCAAGAGCATAACCGTGCTGAGGAAGTGCAACGCATCACAAATAGAAACGCCATCGATGAGATGGCGTCAAGGCGGTATGCTGAACATGCGTCAACGTTGAACTAGTCTGAATCAGGCACCGAGCGCTTTGCTGGGCCATCATACGTCCAAAGGAGATCTCGAGGAATTGGCCCTTTATTTCTGCCGCCTTGCTGGGTCTGCTCCCATGCGTGCGCCAGTATTCCCACCGAACGGGACAAACAAAACAGCCCTCTTGCCAATTCAGGTGCGACACCGAGCTCTGCGTAGATCACCGCTGTTGCCCCGTCGATGTTCATTGGGATTTTCTTGCCTTTCTCTTTTTCTAGCTGCACTTCGACCTCTTGAGCAATCGCAAGAAAACGCCCTTCTACCACACCTGCTGTTTTCGCCTCTTCCACCACCGCCATTAAACGCGGCGCGCGGGGATCAACAGGATGAAAACGATGCCCAAAACCCGGAATGAACTTGCCGAACAGTTCGCGCTGTTTCTCCAGCCCTTTTTGTGTAGCAACGACAACATCCACACCGTCGTTTTGCGTAATGTCATCAATCATTTGATAGAAGGCCATTGCCTGTTCGCCCGCGCCACCATGCACATCGCCCAATACGTTAACCGCTGATGCCATGGCATTATTGAGTCCAACGCCGCAGGTTGCCGCCATGCGCGCAATTGCAATGCTGGGCGCTTGAGGGCCATGATCGACCGCTGACATTAACGCGGCATCGAGCAACCTGGCTTTTTCTGGCGATGGCAGCGAACCCTGCGTCATCAACCAAATCATTTGGGTGAAGCTGACGTTGCCGATGAGTGCTTCTATCGGGTAACCGTAGTAGCCAATCTCCCCCGGTGTCATGTCGATAATGTCGGTACGCCACCAGTCAGCAACTGCTTTTTCTGGGCCTTCTGTGGGTCGTCGAATACTCATACGGCTCCTCCTTGTTTCAGGCGCTCAATATCTTCATCACTAAAACCCAGCTCAGAGAGAATATCGTGACTGTGTTCGCCCAATTTAGGTGGGGGTGATTCCACTTTCGGGCGCTTTCCATCCACCAGAAAACCCGTTCTGACGATGTGAACGTCTCGCCCTACACCATCCACATCATCAAACGTGCCTTCAAAGTCGCGCTGCTTCACTTGTTCTAGGTTCAATGCCTGAGGCACAGACAACACGCGCCCCGCAGGCACGCCAATGGCATTCAGCTTTTGCTCCCACACCTCGGCAGACTCTGCCGAAAACGCATCTTCAAGGATCTCAGTCAGCACAGTGCGATGTTTAAGCCTTGCTTGTCGTTCACTAAACCGTGGATCCGCTTTTAGCTCGCCACGACCTAACAAATCACAAATGGCTTCAAACTGCTCCTGCTTATTGGCGGCGATATTGATAAGACCATCACCGGTATTAAATGCCCCTGAAGGACTGGCCGTGACATTGTCGTTACCCATCGGTTGAGGCTCTCGACCTGCAACAAGAAAGTTAGATACCGCCCAACCCATCGTCGCGAGCGTTGACTCCAGCATGGAAACATCAATAAAACAGCCTTTGCCCGTGTGGGCACGTCCCGCGAGCGCTGAGGAAATCGCAAACGCTGCAGTAATGCCGCCAATGGTGTCAGCAATGGGATAGCCAACGCGGTACGGCGCATTGTCCGGCGCGCCTGTTATCGACATGACACCGGACATACCTTGGATGATTTGGTCATAGGCAGGCAGGTTTTTCATCGGGCCGTCAGCACCGTAACCCGAAATCGCGCAGTAAATCAGCTTAGGGTTGACGGTTTTTAACACCTCGTAATCCAGCCCCAAACGTGCCATGACGCCTGGGCGAAAGTTCTCCACCAGCACATCCGCAGATTCCACCAGCTTTTTGAGCACAGCTTTGCCGTCTGGGTGCTTAAGGTTGACGGTGATAGAGCGTTTACCGGAATTTTGCGCCAGAAAGGAGATGCCCATTTTCTCTCGGTTTAACTCAACATCGGCCCCTAATTGACGAGCAAGGTCCCCACTAAGGGGGACCTCCACTTTGATCACTTCCGCACCGAGGTGCGCCAATTGATGGCAAGCGAATGGGCCTGCCAACACATTGGTTAAATCCAACACCCTATAGGATGACAATGCATCGTGCATGTTTCCTCCTAGCCGTCATTGCGATCCAGTTGTGCTTTGTTCGGCTGTACTTTTATGCCGATCCCCATTTTGTCCAGTGCACGTCGAATCAGCGGCAAGAACAAGACAAAAATCGAAATACACATGATGGTGAGTGTTAGCGGGCGGTCCCACAGGAAGCTCAAGCTACCGTCGGAGATAATCAGCGCGCGGCTGAGATTGTTTTCCATAATGCCGCCCAAAATGAAACCAAGCAGCATCGGTGCCATCGGGAAATCGAGCAGTTTGAGGAATATCGCCACCACGGTAATTAACACCATCATGTTGATGTCGAAGGTATTGAAACTCACCAAGTACACGCCGGTGATTGAGAAGAACAAAATCAACGGAATCAAAATTGGGCGTGGAATGGCCAACAAACGCGAAATATAAGGGATCAGCGGTAAGTTCAGGATCAATAGCACCAAGTTGCCAAAGTACATCGAAATGATTACCGACCAGAACACGTCAGGGTTATCAACAAACAGACGTGGGCCCGGCTGAATACCGTAAGCAATCAATGCCCCCAACATAATGGCCGTTGTACCTGACCCCGGAATGCCCAAGGTAAGCAAAGGCACAAATGACCCCGTTGATGCAGCGTTATTTGCCGATTCTGGCGCTGCCAAGCCGCGCAGTGCCCCTTTACCAAACTTCTCTTTCAAGCGTTTTGGCGCAAGGTTACGCTCAAGGCCGTAAGCAAGGAATGAAGCAATGGTGGCGCCTGCGCCCGGCAACACGCCAACGATAAAGCCGAAGATGGAAGAACGCGCCACGGTGGGTGCCACTTCTTTCACTTCTTCTTTTGACAGTTTCATGCTGCCTAGCGCAGCCATGTCCATGTCTTGCTCTTCTTCTTTGTGCTGCCCTTTCATCACTGTGGTCACCACTTCCGCCAATGCAAATGTCGCCATCGCAAGCAGCAAGAAGCTAATGCCATCCACCAAATCGATATTGTTAAAAGTAAAGCGCGGTGCACCTGTGATGGCGTCCGTACCGATCGTGGCAATCATCAAGCCGAAGACGGTCATCGCCATGGCTTTCAGCACTTGCCCTTTACCTGCGAATGCAGACACTGCAGTAAGGCCCAAAATCATCAGTGCAAAGTAATCAGAAGACTGGAAACTGAGTGATACCGAAGCCAACGCCGGCGCGGCGAAAAGCAGAATGATGGCACCAATCGTACCGCCAGTGAATGAGGAGTACGCTGCCAACGCAAGGGCTTTACCTGCTTGGCGTTGCTGCGCCATTGGGAAACCATCAAACGCGGTAACAACAGTACTTGCACAACCCGGCGCGTTGATCAGGATGGACGACGTAGAGCCTCCAAAGACCGCACCGTAATACACCCCCGCCATCAAGATGATGCCAGACGCGGGATCAAGGCCGTAGGTAATCGGGATCATTAACGCAACGGCTGAAATAGGGCCAAGACCTGGCAACATGCCAATGAAGGTGCCAGCAAAACAACCAACGACGACCATCATCAAGTTGAACGGCATTAAGGCGGTGCCTAAGCCGGTTGAGATTCCTTCCCACATCGTCTTAACCTCCTAAAACTTGTGTAAACAAGCGACCCGGTGCGAGATAGATATCCAACAACTTCGCAAGTACAAACCAGATGCCAACAGCAAAAGGCACAGATGCTATGAACAGCGTTTTTGGTCGGCGTTCGCCGAGGATCCAATAACCGCCCACCAAAAATAGAATCGTCGATAACGTAAAGCCCACCCATTCAAGGGCGAAAGCAAAAATCATGATCAGAACGAGAAGTTTCGCAACCAGCAGAAAATCGAGCCCAGCCACAGAGAGTTTGCTCGCAACGTCGCGGCGCGCTGTTACCAACATTAAAAATCCGAGAATGCCACCCAGCCAAGATAGGAAGATAGGCAGAGTTTGCGCATTAAACGGTTCATATTCATCGCCGGGAAACATAGGGATTTCACGCGCGTAAAAACCATAGGCCACTGAAAGACAGAGAAAGACGAGACCACCGATATGGTCTTTAGTGACAACCATCTGACACTCCTTGATACAACAACAAACGAGCAAGCCCGTCAGAAATAAGAACGCCGAGCCCTGAGCCTAGTGCTAAGAACTCGGCGTGATTTTCATGATTAGCGTAGGAAGCCAAGTTCCTTCATCAACGCACCCACTTCTTGCTCTTGGCCTTCAAGGAAGGTCACGAACTCCGCGCGTGGTTTGAAGATCTCAGTCCAACCGTTACGGTCACGCACTGCTACCCACTCGTCGGTTGAGTACATTTTTTCCAGTGTTTGCGCGTATTCGTCTGCTTGTGCATCAGACAGCCCCGGCGCACCGAAGAAACCACGCCAGTTAACGAAGCTCGCGTCGTAACCTTGCTCTTTCAGGGTTGGAACGTCTGGCGCTGCAGGAGAGCGCTCATCGCTGGTAACAGCAAGAATGCGTACTTCACCCGCATTTTTCAGCGCCAATGCTTCACTAAAGCCCGTTGAAAGCACTTGGGTTTCACCCGAAAGCATACCTGCCATGGCTTTACCGCCCGCATCGTACGCCACGTATTTCACACGCTTAGGATCACCACCCGCCGCTTTAAATGCCATCGCGGCAACGAGGTGGTCCATGCCGCCACGTGATGAACCGCCAGCAACCGACACAGAACGCGGGTTCTCGTTGTAGTCAGCCACGATTTCTTTGAAGCTGTTGTACTTGGAGTTTTTCGGTACAACGAACGCAGCATAGTCACCAATCGTTGCAGCAATCGGCGTCAAATCGCGGAAAGATTGAGGGAACACTTTAGAAAGGGAGCGAATGACGATAGGCGTGGAGTTCACCATCAAGGTGTTTTCTGATTGCTCAGCCACTTCAATCAAGTGCGCGATCGCTTTGCCGCCACCACCACCAGACATGTTTTCGTATGAGACGGTTTCCACCAAGCCAGATTTTGACAAGGCCTCACCGGTACCACGTGCGGTACCATCCCAACCACCACCTGCACCACCAGGGATGAGGAAGTGCACTTCTTCTACAGCAGCCGATGCCATACCTGCGGTGAGTGCAGAGGTAAGTGCAATTGCGGCAACGAATGAACGCTTTTTGGTGAAAAGATTCGAAATCATAGGTGTATATCCTCGTGTCGTTCTGTCCTTAGGACGCATTTATTTTGTTGACCTACCCCTTCAAACTATTTCTCCATACTTGTGTTGGAAAGCTTCTGTATTTAATGTTTTTTTAGTGTTTAAAAAACGTTAAGTTCATTTTGTTCATAGACGTGACCCAGTGCTGAAAAATGGGAACCTGACGACGCACATCACGAAATAACGCGTACAGTCAGCCACACATATAAGGATGTATCAGCATATGTTGCTTTCGCTTCGCTCATTTAAATTGAAAACCCGCATGGTGCTGATCCTCGGCATGATGGCGTTGTTACAAACCGGATTGATCGGTTTTTTTGCCTTGGCGTACCTCAGTCACTCCCTAGATGAACAGATAGGACAACGTGCGCTTCACGTTGCCAAAACCATTGCCTCGATTCCTGAAGTCATTGAAGCTGTAGAAAATCGAGACAGCGAATTGCTTCAACCCTTGACGATCGACCTCGCCAGCATCAATGGTGCGCGTTTTGTCGTGATTGGGGACAGAAACGGCATTCGTCTTGCCCACCCGTCTTGGAAGCGTGTTGGAAAACCCATGTACGACGACGATGGCGATTACAACGAACCCGCCCTTCTCTACGGCAAACCTTATATTCAAAAGGCAACAGGAAGCTTAGGGGCATCAGTGCGTGGTAAAGCCCCCATCTTTGACGCCAACCAAGAAAACGTCGTCGGTATCATCTCTGTGGGGTTCATGCTCGATACGGTCGAAGCGATCATCGATCGCTATCGAAATACCTTGTATCTCGTGATTTCACTCAGTTTCGGCTTGAGCGTGCTCACCGGACTATGGTTTGCCTCTCACTTTAAAAAGGCCATTTTTGGTTTAGAGCCAGAACAAATCGGCCAATTGTTCCAAGAGCGAAATGCCACCTTGGAATCCATTCGCGAAGGGATCATTGCGGTAAACAGCCAAGGTAATATCACCACCTTTAACCGCGCCGCGATCGAAACACTGGGGTTGGATGCAAACACCGAACTCACGGGACAACCGATTGAAGAAATCTTGCCCGACAGCCGTTTAATGAACGTGATGCTTTCTGGAAAACCGCAGTTTGATAAAGAGATATGGTTGCAAGACAGAAACCTGATCGTAAACCGACTGCCGATGGTCCAAGACAGCGAAATCACGGGCGTCGTGTCGAGTTTCAGACGAAAAGATGAACTTGATTTGGTGAGCCGTCGCTTAACCCAAATCCAAAAATACGCAGACACATTACGTAGCCAATCTCACGAGTACTCGAACAAACTTCACACCATCGCAGGACTCATTCAGATCGGTGCAACCGAAGAAGCCTTGGCGCTTATTGGCCAAGAAACCTTAAGCCACCAAGCCTTGATTCAATTGCTGGTGGAAGCCGTGCCAGACCCGATTCTCGCAGGCTGTTTACTCGGGAAGTACAACCGCGCCAAAGAACTTGGCTTACACCTTGATATCGATCCTGAAAGCAGCATGAAGGCGATCCCGGATCGTATTCCTCGCGAGGAGTTGGTGAGCATTCTCGGTAACCTGATTGATAACGCCCTCGAAGCCACGCTCCAAAACCAGAAATTCGAAGTGAAGCTCTCGATGACGGACTTGGGTAATGACCTTATTTTCGAAATTGAAGATCAAGGCGCAGGAATTCCCGAAGAGCAGCACGAAAACATATTCCGCAAAGGTGTCACAACAAAACAGGGAGAAGGCCATGGATTCGGGCTTCATTTGGTCACTAAATTGCTTCAAAAGCTCGGTGGCACCATTATGTTAGAACCGGGTGACAAGGCGGGAAGTCGCTTTACAGTCTATATCCCTAAAAACAGATAACGATAAAGAAAAGACCAGAAAACACATAGAAAGCTATTGGTAAACCATTGGAAAGATTATCGAAAGTAAATAGTTACACTGTAACACTTACTATGCAAAAAACACGGAAGAAGCAGTATTTATGACCCAAAACATACGAGTCGTCATTGCAGAAGATGACCATCAAATCGCAGAAATTCAAAAGCGTTTTCTTGAGCGTATAGACGGTTTTGAACTGGTGGGTATAGCGCACACTCTTGAAGATGCAGAAGATCTGGTCGATGTTTTTCAGCCAGAGTTAATTCTGCTCGATAACCATTTTCCAAATGGCACAGGGCTCGATCTGCTGAGAAAACTACGCGCCAATAACTGCGCCACCGATGTCATTTTGATCACAGCCGCCAAAGAAGTCGATACGCTAAGAGAAGCACTGCGCAGTGGCGTGTTTTACTATATTCTCAAGCCATTGGTGTTTGAACGCCTTCAAGAAGTGCTCAGCCAATACGCCGCGCACTTGGATAAACTGAAAGCGATGGAATCCCTCGCACAAACCGATGTCGACACCCTGCTCCCGCAACGCGCAACAAACACAGCGGCACCTCAACAAGAGCCACAAACAACGCATTCACACCAACGCCTACCAAAAGGCATCGATGTCATCACCCTCGACAAAATTCGCGCGGTTTTCAGCGATGCCGATGAGTCACTCAACGCAGAGGAAGTCGGCACATTGATCGGCGCAAGCCGCACCACCGCACGACGCTATCTGGAATACATGGTGAGCGCCCAAGAACTCGAAGCACAGGTGAATTACGGCAGCGTGGGCAGGCCAGAACGACGGTATTTGGCTTTGGGTATGACGCACTAAAAACGGTAAAAAGCCCGCTCGCTGCTTCTTTGCTAAGCCAAAATAGATTTCGCTTCATCTGTGATCTTTGCTAGACAATTAGAACCCAACACATTCAGTTATAGTGCACTAAAGCCCTTTTACTCGCATTCTCTTTCCAAGCGTTTTAGGGTGATGTGGCTAACCTAACAATGGATAACCAACATGCCTTCAACACAAAGCCTTTCCCTGCCCTTGCCGTCTAATTTTCGACACCAAGACTTCATCGTGTTTCATCAGCGCGATAAGACTGAACTTTCAGAGCAGGTGAACGGAATGGAAATACATAAAGGTGTGTTGATGAACACTATTCCATGTCGGCTTTCACTGTCTCTAGGTTCAGAGAACGCAACCATGACACTCAGTGCTGACACTGATGAAAATGTATTGAGTGAGCGTGAGTTCGCATTACTAGCAAGCCGTATGCTTGGGCTTCAGCAAGACATCGCAGGTTTCGAAAACAAATACCAACATCACCCTGATATCTCGCGCCTTCTTGCGCATCAACACGGTTTACGCATTCCCCAAACAACGACCCCATTTGAAGCAATCTCCTGGGCGATTACTGGGCAACTGATCAGTGTGGAAGCTGCTATATCCATTCGCAGAAAATTGATTGAGGCGACAGGAAAGCCACATAGCAGCGGCATTTGGTGTTTGCCGGATGAACATATTCTGGCAAACACCGACATCGACACCTACCGAGCCTGTGGATACTCGAACAGCAAATCGACTACTCTACAACGAATTGCACAGGCCATCATGGCTAACGAATTAGACTTATCACCAGATAGAGACCCATTGGATGTGGGGAAAGAGTTACTCGCGATTAAAGGGATAGGACCTTGGACGGTCAGTTATACCCTGCTGCGTGGTTTCGGGTATCTAGACGGTTCGCTTCATGGAGATGTGGCCGTTAGACGAAACATACAGCGTTTGCTTGGTAGCGACGAAAAACCGACAGAGAAAGAAGCGCAAAAATGGTTAGCCGAATTCGCCCCTTGGCGCGCCCTCGTTGCCGCACACCTATGGGCGATGGATAAGGAGAAAGCTTATTAACGACAATAACGGACATGTTTCGACCTCGTTAGCCTCATGCATTTCAAAGCAATCCGCATTTATAACCATCTTACTTGTTGAAGATTTATACGACTCGACGTGAAAACGAGCAATCAACCCTCGAAAGCCTCGTTCAATAAGGTATTGAGTGCAGGCTTGCTGTATCCTCCGCGCTCTCGTAACGTGATCTGTGACGCATTTATGCACTATAAAAATATGCTGGGGTATCGATACCCTAAAGGTCCGTTTGCCATGATCAGCGTATACACCTTCACGGGTGCTGCTGTAATCACGTCGACGGTTTTTTCATTGCTGCTTTTCCTTTCGATAGACGACAGTCCACTCATGAAAGGCCTTTTTGGCACGCTGGCTATCATTTTTGAAGCGGGCAAGTTCTATGCTTGGTATGAGTTTGGCGAACGTCGTGCACACAAGAACTACACGGGCGCGATCACTTCTTTGATTTTCTACTTGGTGCTTGCTGCAATCTCCATTGGCGGCAGCGTGGGTGGCATCAACAGTGCAACCAATAAAGCGCAAAGTGTTATTGCTATCGAACAATCGAAGGTCGATGCCTACGATCGTCAGATCGAATCGATTGAGAAGCAGATTCAGCTGAACAACCTTGCGGCCGAAAAGTACATTGAGATGGAGCGCATCGCGACAGGCGTTACGCGTATTCAAAAACAGAACAATGAATTACGCGAACAACAAATTCGTTTGGCCGCAGAACGTGATGCCCTTCCGCCTGTTGCTCAAGGGTCTGCGATTGGTTTGATCAACAGCTTGGCGGACGCATTCAACGTTTCAACCCAAATCGCGCAGCTTGGTTTAGTGGTATTCCTCTCTATTTTGCTTGATTTGTTCGCCGCCTTCTTTGTCGGTGTGATCGGTGAAGAGCTTCGTTTCCGTCGTTTCTATGAACATTTCGGTGAGATTACGTTAACGCCGCAAACCATGACGGTGCCAGTGGGTTTTATCGAGCACAAACCTGAACAGGATGTGGTGTACAACCAAAACCACCAAGAAACCGAAGACCAAGCGCCGCCGCTAACCTTGACTGAAAGTGTTGAGAAAGCCGTTCGCGATGGTGTGATTACCTGTTCGAAAAAAGCGGTGGCAAAACATTTCTTGCTGGCAGCGGATGACGTCGATGCCTTGTTTGAGCAGATGATGGAAGCTGGCGTGATGGCGAAAAAAGCCAATCACCATTATTACCTTGCTCAATAGAAACAAACTTAACATCGTTCCTTCTTCAAAAGAAACGTCATGTTAAGAAAAGGAAAAGCGCCGATATCGGCGCTTTTTTTGTTAGTCACTTTGCTTTGGAATTGCGTATGGGAGCAATTAATTATTCGCAGTTGCCGTCACAGACTCACCGGATGATGCAGGAGCCAAAGACGTTTCGGGCAAGCTACCCGCTTTTTGCTCAATAAAGGGGTTCAACGCCTCTGGCTTTATCGTACTAATTATCGATTTCAAATCACCAATTAACGTTTCATGGCTTTCGTTTGCCTGCTCAAGCGCAGTCACTTGCGCCGTAAGCACCTGGTTTTTTGATTGCTTTGACGACAAATCAGCATTCACCGCATCCAATCTCGCCATCAGCGCCGCCAATTGAGGATCATCGCTCGCCTCTACATTGGCTTTCTCGTTCAGTGCCGCCACTTTATCCGCGAGAACATCCGCTTGACGCTGCATTGGCGTGTTTCGTAAATCGAGATCATCCAACGTTTGCGCGATCACATGTAGTCGATTTTCGAGCTCCAAAATCAGCGGTTCAAACTTATCGTCCTCCACATTCTTAAACTTCTTCACCTCTTGCCCGATGTGTTTGAGGTGAGCAATTTCAAACTGCACGTCTGCAACAGCATGGCCAATGGCTTCAACATCTCTTGGATTAAGGTTGACGACAGCTTGGGCCTGCTCAAGTGTGGCACTGGTTTTTGTATAGCTAATCGGAGCAACCGTCTTAAACCCCTGTTTGCGTAATGTCGCGATTTCCGTCTGCAGCGGTGCAATGTTGCGCTTCATCACGACCAAGGCTTCCAACTGCTTGGCTTTATGAAGAAATTCAGCCTGTTTGACTTGCGCATCATCAATCTCGTTGTCTTCGACATAGCTGTAGAGCTTGTAATAATCCCGCTCAACACTGCGAAACTTGGTTGCGTAAACAGATTTGGCATCCATCTCGTTGAGGTACGCCATTTGAGCAATTGAATCTGCGAGTAAGGAATCTGCTGTCTTCTTCAAGCCCTGCAATTTGTCATATTGAACTAAGACAGTCGCAAGGTATTCATTAAACTTGTCGGCATACGTCCCTGATGAAAAAACAGAGTAACTCTCCATTGTCTTTGCTGGGTTTGATGCAAACTCGTCATAAACATCGACGGCATCATCCCACGCATCAAAAAGTGTATTCACTGTGCTTTTGCTATAGATAACCAGCTCTTTGCTCTCAGCCACTTTTTCAAACCACGACGAATAATCCGCTTTGGCTTTTTCATAAACTTGAAGTGTATTTTGGTTTTCTTGCATGGCGGGTTTGTTGGTGTCACTGGCTGCTTGGCGAGGTTCAGAGGTCGACTGGCAAGCGCTAACGCTTGCAATGATCAACACTGCCAATGCAGGTTTGGTAAATCGGTTCATAGCGCTAGCCCCTTCATCATGTTCTTTTTTATTGTCTTTAATCGTCTTTTCGACACGGCAACCACTGAATGGATAGCAAAACGCCGCATACGCTTTTGCGATTTTTTCGTTGAGTACTGTTCAATCTAGTTCAATAAACCTTTAAAGCTGACAGCGAATAAAGTGATCGAAATCACACATGGTGGCGCAAAACATACAGCATGAAAGCTGGTATCAAACACCGCCAACGAGGACCAAATTTTTCTGCGAAAACACACCGAGATATCAATCGCATTGAGAAGCTCAATAATAGTGATGTACACAACGAAATCAGGATCCCAGTTATGCCTTGTTTTTAATAAGAGAACGCGCTCACTCTTTACGCAAAAATTATACGTATATTCATAAACAGAATTAGCGCATTCAAAAAAACAAAACCAATGAGATCAGAGTTATTAACATTGCATTAATATAAATACCCATAACGTAAAATCCGTTGATGCTTTACCCGGTAACTCAATAAATTTTGTTTTGAATTAATAATCAGCAAACAGAGAACAAATAAAGCAATTATTGTGCATTTTATAACTTAGAACTTTTAGGCATATAGATTCGTTATGGATGCATAAGCGCATGCACTATCATCTCCGCCATTCAAGCAGGCAGACTGCCTAAGCCCTCTTCGCGTGGGCAGGAAGGAGATGTAGGAACAATAAAGATGGAATGTTAATACGCTGTGTGCGAATTAACGGTAATTTTGAGGAAATGGATCTTACCTCCCTACATTTGGCCAGTATTTAAACACTGCGCCTTTTTACAATAATAAGGAAACACAATGGCACTAAGCGTTATATTTAACCTCGCGATATTCATTGCGTTAATCTATTTCCTTTATACACTCCAATCAAAATACGTGGCATTTACTAAACGTGTATTTGCTGGTTTGGGATTGGGGGTTGTATTTGGTGGCTTATTACAACTGTATTACGGTGCAGGCTCGGATATTATTGCAACCAGCATTGATTATTTTGACATTGTTGGTAAAGGCTACGTAAAACTCCTTCAAATGATCATCATTCCATTGGTGATGGTGTCTATCATTTCTGCGATTTTAAAGCTCAATGGCGGCTCATCACTGGGTAAAATCAGTGGCATGACGATTGGCGTTTTGGTCGTTACAACGATGATTGCTGCGCTTGTCGGTATCGCTTGGTCTGTCATGTTTGGTCTTTCTGCTGAAGGCCTAACTGCAGGCGCTGCAGAAATGGCGCGTGCAGAAGCACTTCAAACCAATTTAGGCAAAGTCGAAACCATGTCTTTCGCCAACATGCTGTTGGAGTTCATCCCCGCTAACCCATTCCTGGACATGACGGGCTCACGTAAAACATCGACCATCGCCGTCGTGATCTTCTCTATCTTTGTGGGCATTTCTGCCACAGGTATCGCAAGCAAGAAACCTGAGATTTTTGCGTCATTCGAACAGTTCATTAAGGTTGCGCAAGCTATCGTCATGCGCATGGTGACACTGGTTCTGCGCCTTACGCCATACGGTGTATTGGCTCTGATGACCAAAGTCATTTCAGGTTCAAACTATGCAGACATCGTAAACTTGGCGAACTTCGTTCTTGCCTCTTACGGTGCATTGTTCAGCATGTTTGCTATCCACCTTGCGATTATCGCAATGATTGGCCTGAACCCTGTTCGTCACCTGAAGAAAATCATCCCAGTGCTGACGTTTGCATTTACTTCTCGCAGCAGCGCGGCTTCGATTCCAATGAACGTGCAGACGCAAGAGAAAGCGTTAGGCATTCCAAACGGTATCGCGAACTTCGCCGCATCATTTGGTTCAACCATCGGTCAAAACGGCTGTGCGGGTATCTACCCTGCCATGCTTGCAGTGATGATCGCGCCAACCATGGGCATCAACCCGCTAGATATCGGCTTTATCGTAACGCTTGTAGCCATCATCACCATCAGTTCATTCGGTGTTGCAGGCATTGGCGGTGGCGCGACGTTCGCTGCACTTATTGTGCTGTCAGCGCTTGATTTCCCGGTTGCATTGGCCGGCCTATTGATTTCCATTGAACCCTTGATCGACATGGGCCGCACCGCACTCAACGTGTCTGGCTCAATTACGGCAGGTTCAGTAACCAGCAAGCTGATGGGTGAAACCAACATGGACATCTTCAACGATGGACAACCCGTCAACCTCGATGGCGAAGACGCAACGGCATAAGCGTTTGATGAAAACACTGTCACCAATCCGCCGATTTACCGTCACAAACACAAATAAATAAACGTGGGGGCTTTTGCCCCCACTTTGTGCTCGATATGCCTAATCACTCTCCTGCTGAACTCACGCCTAGAGAGCGCTTAGATAACGAAGCATTAGATACTTTCTTTAGGAAACAACCCATGAAAATAATCATTATTGGTGGTGAAGCCGCAGGCATGAGCGCTGCTGCAAAAGCACGCCGTGTAAACCCGAACGCTGACATCATTGTGTATGAAGCGTCAGACGTGATCTCATTCGGCGCCTGTGGCCTGCCCTACTATGTGGCAGATGAATTCCAAAACCACGAGTACATGTCTGAATTCACACCAGCCCAATTCGCTGAGCGCGGCATTCAAGTCAACATTGGGCATCGCGTCACCAAAGTGGATGCTGACAACAAAAAGCTGGAAATAGCGCACAAAGACGAGGTATTTGTCACCCATTACGATCGACTGATGATCGCCACGGGAGCGAAAGAAGTGTTACCGCCAGTATCAGGGCTGGATAAAGACGGTGTATTCACACTTCGCGTCATGCATGATGGCATCGCACTGAAACAAGCCATCGCGCAAGAAAGCTGCAAGAATGTCACCATCATTGGCTCAGGTTTTATTGGCCTAGAGGTCGCTGAAGCCATGGTGCACCAAGGTAAAAACGTCCGACTCATCGAACGTGCAGAACGTTTAATCCCGGATGCGTTCGACCCAGAAATCAGTATTCATTTCTATGATGAGCTGAAAAAAGCCGGCGTTGACATCCTGACCAGCGAGTCGTTACTCGCGATTGAAGGCGATGAAAACGTGACGCACATTACGACCGACAAAGGCACATATCCTGCAGATTTGGTGGTGGTGTGTACAGGCGTAAAACCTAACACCGCGTTTTTAAAAGAAACCGGCATTGAAACTCTACCAAACGGCGCAATTCGCATCGATCGTCAAGGTCGTACGTCATTGCCGGACGTATGGTCTGCGGGTGACTGTGCGACGATTTGGAACGCGATTTCAAACAAAGACGTTTACATTCCTTTGGCGACCGGCGCAAACAAATTGGGCCGAATGATTGGCGATAACATCGCGCAAACAGACGGCGATGCGTTCGAATTCCCTGGCTCACTCGGCACCAGCTGTGTTCGCGTTATGGGATTGGAAGCAGGTCGTACAGGCTTGTCCGAGCGTGAAGCAATTGACGCAGGCTTTGATGTGAAAACCTTGGTGATCAAAGACAAATGCCATACCAACTACTGTGACGGACAATCTGATCTTCACATGAAGCTGATTTACGAAGCAGGCACAAAACGCGTGCTGGGCGCACAAATCGCAGGTTACAAAGGCGCAGTACACCGTATCGATGCCATGGCCGTTGCCGTCACCATGGGTGTGACAACCACACAACTTGGCATGATGGATTTCGCTTACGCGCCTCCTTTCTCACGCACGTGGGATATCATGAACGTTGCTGGGAACGTAGCGAAGTAACGATACACAGCGTATTCCTTCACGTTTTCCTCCCAATTTGTCTTAAGGCCAGTAATCACTGGCCTTTTCTTATTTCGAATTGCAAACACTGCACTGGCTCACACTGACGACATTGCGGCATGCCATTTTCATCGTTACGCTAGTTTTATCGTTTTGAAAGCGCACCGTATGAACGCTTTACACGATGCTACGCGACTGAATTGCGCAGCCTCCCACACCTTTCTGTTCGTGGTGCTTACGCGCAATCTGCCCCAAGCATGACAAGAATGTTTTTCTTGCTTTTCGTTCGCTGACCCAGCGATGAACTGACACCACAAGGACACTGTGACGTAATGAAACAGATCAAAAACCATACGCTGCTTTCAGCGCTGTGCGACAACCTCGACAGCACCATTGCCGTGACTAACCCTGCCGACCAAACCCTTATAGGGCATGTTCAAGCACACTCACGAGAAGACGTTGAGGCCATTATCCTTCGCGCCCGTGATGCACAGAAGGAATGGGCAAAAACCACAGCGAAACACCGTGCCGCCATTTTAATGCGTTGGTACGACTTACTGATGGAAAACCAAGAAGATCTCGCCCGCATAATGACCTTAGAGCAAGGGAAGCCGTTGGCAGAATCTCGCGGTGAAGTGGCTTATGGTGCATCTTTCGTTCAATGGTTTGCAGAAGAAGGCAAACGCGCGTACGGCGAAACGATTCCAACACCTTTGGCTGACCGCCGAATCATGACCGTCACACAACCTGTGGGCGTTGCTGCGGCGATAACACCGTGGAACTTCCCCATTGCCATGATTACCCGAAAGGCCGCGCCAGCCCTTGCTGCAGGCTGTAGTTTCGTTGCCAAACCCGCCATACAAACGCCGTTGAGCGCATATGCTGTGGTTGAGCTTGCTCGCCAAGCTGGGCTGCCAGACGATCTTCTTGCAGTCGTGACCAGTGAAGATGCATCCATGATTGGCGATGTGTTTTGTAACAGCCCACATATTCAAAAGGTTTCATTTACTGGCTCAACCAATGTTGGGCGTATATTGATGAAGCAAAGCGCGGAATCAGTGAAGCGCGTATCCATGGAGCTAGGCGGCAATGCCCCGTTTATCGTGTTTGATGATGCAGACATCGACTCAGCGGTAAAAGGCGCTATCACCTCAAAATTCCGCAATGCCGGGCAAACCTGCGTCTGTGCAAACCGCTTCTATGTTCACGACGCAATATACGAAGAATTCGTTCATAAGTTTTCGTTAGCTGTGGATGAACTCACCGTCGGCAACGGATTAGATAATGATGTCGTCATAGGCCCACTGATCGACGACAACGCAAAGCTCAAAATCAAATCATTGCTCGACCAAGCGCTGCAGCAAGGCGCGACAGTGTCGGCTGGCGGTGATGATTTGGGCGGCCAATTCTTTGAACCGACCGTGCTCACCCACGTTTCGCACAGCATGGACATTGTTCAAGCTGAGATCTTTGGCCCTATCGCGCCAGTGATTCGTTTCAGTGATGACGAAGAATTGATCGAAATGGCGAACGACACCATTTATGGATTGGCCAGCTACTTCTACAGCAAAGACATCAACCGTATCTTCAAGATCGCAGAGGCACTGGATTACGGTATGGTCGGTGTTAACGAAGGTGTTATCTCGACAGAAGTGGCCCCCTTTGGCGGCGTAAAACAATCTGGCATCGGACGAGAAGGCGCACGACAAGGCATCGATGAATACCTCAACACCAAGTACATTTGTATCGGTGGCATGTAGGCTAAATAAATGACACAAACAAAAACAGAGGCTTTCGTCTCTGTTTTTTTATTCTCTACGCGCTGCGCTAATGATTCGAAGTGATGCAGTCATCAGTCTGCATTAACTCAACCCTGCCAGTTCTCGCGTCAATGTTTCCGCAGAAACCTCTTTACACCCGGTCGTATTTTCTCCACTCCACAAGGGTGAGAAATCACTTTTGCCAAGCTTCTCAAAGTAACCG
Source organism: Enterovibrio baiacu (assembly GCF_004120195.1). Lineage (GTDB taxonomy): Bacteria > Pseudomonadota > Gammaproteobacteria > Enterobacterales > Vibrionaceae > Enterovibrio > Enterovibrio baiacui. The sequence continues at coordinate 360,926 of NZ_SCHN01000007.1, forward strand.
CGCAATTGCCCCATTTCGATAGAAGAGTATGGAAACGTCGGCGCCAAATCATTAATGCATCCTAATTCGGTCATCGCACGGTTCATGATACCTCGCGCAGGACGCCCCGAAAAAATGTTCGTGATAGCAGTGTCACCACCTTTTGAACCTTGAATTGCCGCTCGGTGTAAAGCAGACGTTTTCGCTTCTGTGCAAAGCATGTAGCTTGTTCCTATTTGCACCGCACTTGCGCCTAACGCCTGTGCCTGCTGCACATCGTGATGATTGCCGATGCCACCCGCGGCAATCACAGGAATCGACACCGACTCTACTATTCGTTCAACCAACGTGCACATGGGTGATTGAAGAGACAAATCCGTCGAGAGAAACATGCCTCTGTGCCCACCCGCTTCACTGCCTTGCGCAATGACGGCATCTGCCCCATTTGCTTCAAGCCAACGCGCTTCCTCAACCGTGGTTGCAGACGAAAGAACCCTGGTACCCCAGCTTTTCACACGTTTCAGAAGCCCCCTTTCTGGCAAACCAAAATGAAAACTGATGACGGGTGGCCTTAACGGTTCAATGACGTCCGCAATATCATGATTGAACGGCATTCTGCTAGCACCATGAGGATTTGGAACACACTGCTCACCCACTTCGTTAAAATACGGCGCTAAACATTGCTGCCATCGGGCATGTATCTGTGTGTTGTACGCAGGCATGGAGTGGCAGAAGAAGTTGAGGTTATAGGGGCGAGATGTAGCTTGACGAATACGCTGGGTTTCGTCGAGGATTTGTTCGATGGTCAACATGCCACAAGGCAGAGAGCCCAAGCCACCAGCGCGACATACGGCAATCGCGAGTTCGCTGCCTTGCACACCCGCCATTGGCGCTTGAATGATGGGGAGTTCCGCTCCCAATAATGGCTTTAAACCGTCGGTCAACACACGCGTTCCTTTGCTTGATGTCGCGTTACTGTTTAATGCTAATAATCGTTCGCGCAGAGCCGATTTTTAAACACATGCTTCCCGCGTTTAAACAGCCACTTTTAATGAAAGGATCTTCTTCACTGCTTTCAGTCACGATCACTTCGAACGCCTCTTCCACAGGCATGCCTATCAAACCATGGTTCGCAGCAAACATCGTGATATCTAACTGAGATGATTTGCGTTCATAGCTTGATTGAAGATGGGTAAGACTGATCCCTGAGTCGACCGTGCTGTAAAAGTACATAGCCCCCCAAGTGACGTTTGAGACAATTAAAAGGAGTAACAGAATAACGGTACTTTTTTTCATCGAATTCTATGCCTTATAACAACCCTATTTTGCCTATTTAGGCGTTCATACAACCCTATTATTGTGCTAATACGATGAAATTGAGAAAGTTTCTCACTGCCTTTTTCGACGAGTGTGACATACGTAGGCATCTGTAAAAACATGGAAATGTTTATCATGGGTATCGGGTCTATATGAACTCACGTGTATTGGTCGTTGATTTTCCCATCAGCATTGGTGTAAAAATTCAGCATTCGCGCTTGTTCGACTTAACTTCTTTGCGTGAATGTGAGGCGTGACACCGTAATTTAATGAAACGGTGCGACACTACGCTCAATTCCAAATTCCCTATTAATAATGAAGGAAAGAACATGTCTGATGTACCTGCTGCCGCAGTAGAAGTTGTAAGTGCAGCACAAACCGCCGCCGAGTCTTCTGGCGCAATCTGGCCATATGTTGTAGGTGGTATCGCACTGGTTGTTGCGGCTGGCTACTTTGGTTTTAAACGCATGAACCGCCCTACCTTTATCATCAATCAGATCCGTAAACGCAATCTGAAAGCGATGAAAAAAGAAGGTGTAGAAAGCAATGAAGCGACCGTTGATTTGGATAAACTGCTGTCTTCCATTGAACGTCACGCCATTGAAAACAAACTGTCTGGCTCAGACATGATCAAACTGCTTGCGCCGCTGAATGATAAAAACCGCATGCAATCAGCAAAAGATATGTATCTCACCATGCAGCACATCGCGCGTGAAATTGGTGACAACCGCCTAGCCGGTGAGTTTAAAGGTAAATCTTCTGGTGTAAGATCAAGCTCTAAGCTGATGTCTGGTCTGCTTAAACGCGCAGGTATCTAACCGCATGATTGCTCAGTGTTAGCGCATTCACCGACTAACACTGAGCACTATTCCTTATCTGATCGGCACACCCGCTATGTAAGGATGTAAGAACACCACCACCACGATCATCACCGCACTGATACCCAATCCAACAAATTCTTGCTTCCAACTCGGCACATCTGGTTTTGCCCATGCCCCTTCTCGTCGATTAATCAGCACAATTTCTATCATCGCCCATATGGCTAGACCGCCAAACAAAACAATCGAACGCGAATCACCATTTAACATTAAATGCGCCACAGCCCAGACAATGACACTGCTTAATTGTGGGTGTCGTACAACCTGCTTAATGCGTGTCGCATGTTTTGCCGCCCCAAACAATATGAAAGCGACAACAATCAGCAGCATGGCGATAGGTTTTGTAGCTAAAGGCAGAACGTAAATGAATTCAGGAATGGTACTTCGCCAGCCAAACACAATCATGACCAGCGATAACACGACAAGTACTGAGAACACGGCCATGTATGTTTTCTCGCCATATTTCTCTATGACGTCGTTTTTGAAAGATAGCCCAAGCGTCGGCACAAAATGTACGACGCTCCATACGAGTAAACCCAAGATCATCAGTGTCACGACAGCGCTCCTTATTATTGTTCGCTTAAAACCATAGTATTTATATGGAAATGCAATTATATGGATTTGCGCTAGTGGAGAGTGTCCTGAAAGTTATAACTTGCTAATATTCCTTGCCGATAGGCGACATCCTGAGAAGCTCATTTCTATAAAGACAAGCGCGCAAAAAACGTGCTCTTAAAAACCAAACGTGTAAATACCAAACGGCTAAAAATCTAGCCCCTTTTTAACCAAGCTCCTCAGAACCAAAAGACTAGAAACGTAATCCCAATTCTTTCAATTCACGCTCGGCCTGTGATGCTTGCGTAAACTGAATCGCAGACAAGCCCACCTTACGTGCCCCTTCAACGTTCTTAATAACATCATCGAGAAACACGGTTTCGTTTGCCTGTAAATGAAACGTATCAAGTAGGCGATGGAAGATCTCAGCGTTCGGTTTTAAGCACCCGACTTCTGCTGACACAATCGCCCCATCAAACAGAGGCCAGAATGCGTATTCTTGCTTGAGAAACGAAACGATTTCATGAACATTGTCGGTCAATGCATACGTGGCGTATCCGGCCGCTTTCAATTGTTTCATGAGGGCCACGGTGCCAAATAACGGGATTTGTGTTTGCTTGATGTAGTAGAAAAGCTGCTCTACTTCATTGGGTGATAAGGAAAGCGTGTTCACGTACTGTTGTTTTGCTTCCTGCTCAGTGAGTTCCCCTCGGTTGAGCGACAACCACAGCTCTTGCTGGAAAACGCGCTTCGCAAATTCGGTGGCATTCACATCGTCACCAAATGTCAGACGGATGATCTCAACTGGACTCCATCTCACCAACACATTGCCCACATCAAACACCACGTTTTTAATGTTTGGGTTCGCCATTTTTCTCTCCCTAAATGTTTACTCGTGTTTTGTTTAAAGGGTGCGAGCGACTGTTACGCCTCCTTTCGCGTGGCTATTTCATAACGGCTTTTCCGCCAATGATTTTGTAGGCAGGCGTGCCCCGGACAAGGGCTTCGCGACCAAATACAGCGCCACAATTTGGGCATTCACAAGGCGTGGTCGTAAAGTCTGTCACGATGCGCTCTTTAAAACACTTCACCAGCGCCCCCTTTCCACCTTTGCGGTATTTAAACAGGGGGCTTTTACATTTTGCACAGAGAATGTCTACCGTGCGTGTGGGGCCTTTTTTGTTCGGTTTAGCCATACTCACTCTCCCTCTCAACTGAAATAGTACTTAAGATCTGACGGTTATCCAATTAGTTAGGTATCTATCACGCTTAACTTAAAAAAGTGAGAAGACGCTTATAATTGTGCGCTTCGCTTTAACATCACATTTACAACTCAGCTATCCTCTCTTCTTATTCCGTTCTCACTCGAACCGATGGGAACGCTGTACAAACGCATTGGTGCAGGGCTTTAACGACCTTTCGTTATTCATGGCCCTACACTGCTCATATGGAAATCGCCAACATTGGAGCGTTGTATGAAATTGAAAGCCCTGCTTAAAACCCTCTCTATCGCTACTGCTATCTCACTGGCCGGCACGAATGCCGCTACCGCTGCGGCAGATCGCGACTACATTCTTGCTACGGCATCAACAGGCGGCACGTATTACCCTGTCGGTGTTGCGCTGGCGACACTGAGTAAAGTGAAGCTCGAACCTAAGCACAAGTTTTCTCTGTCTGCTATCAGCTCTGCGGGCTCTGGTGAGAACGTAAAATTGCTTGGCGAGAACGAAGCGCAATTCGCTATCCTTCAAGGTTTGTATGGCGCATGGGCATGGAACGGTGAAGGTAAGTTGAAACAAGCCGGCGCGCAAAAAGAGCTGCGCTCCGTATCCATGCTTTGGCAGAACGTTGAACACTTTGTCATCTTGAGTGACATGGCTAAAACAGGCACCGTCGATGACTTGAAATCCATGAAGGACAAGAAGTTTTCCATCGGTAAGAAAAACTCGGGCACCGAAGGATCTGGCCGTCAGATAATGTCCGGCTTGGGCGTTGACCCAGACACCTTCAACCTTGCCTACCTTGGCTACGGTGCGAGTGCTGACGCACTGCAAAACGGCACCATTGACGGCATGAATATTCCTGCTGGTGTGCCTGTCAGTGCGGTAACACGCGCTTACGCGTCCATGGGCGACAAAATCCGCATCCTGAATTTCACCGACGAGCAAATGAAAGAAGCTAACGGTGGCTACAACCTGTGGACGCGCTTTGTGATTGATGCCAACACCTACCCAGGTCAAACCGAAGCGGTAAACACCATCGCACAACCCAACTTCCTTGCGGCGCGTAGCGACCTCAACGAAGAAGATGTTTATCTGCTGACCAAAACCATTTACGAAAACCTCGCGTTCTTGAACGGCATTCACAAGGCAACCAAAGCCATGTCTCTTCAAAAAGCGATTGATGGTTTGCCAGTACCACTGCACCCGGGTGCTGCGCGTTACTACAAAGAACAAGGCATTGAGATCCCTGCACACTTGATAGCGGACTAACACTCATTCGCTTCGTTACATTGAAGGCAAGTTAAAGCGCTGACATCGCACTGTCAGCGCTTTCTTCATCAGGACATCGTGCAGCAATCGCACGTTAGAAGGAAACATGACAAATCATTCGCCTGACGGAACAAAGGCTTCTTCAGACACCGATAACGCCCTGTCTCAATTTGAATTGACACAACGAACAGACTTTCCTTTGCTTACCCGCATCGTCACCGTTATCGGTATCTTGCTTTCCCTTGTTCATATTTGGTTCAACACTCTCGCAACACTCTCAGAGTTGTGGGTGTCCTCCGCACACTTCGCAGGCTTTGCGGTGATGGTCGCGTTGACCTACCCCGCTGCCGCCAAATTGCGAAAGAGCAAGGTCGCGCTATCCATCGATATTGGCATCGCTATTGCCGCGGTTGCATGCTTTGTTTACATCATATTCGGAGAGGATGCGCTGTATGAGCGTGGCGTTAAATTCGTCACCTCAGATTGGGTCTTCTCGATCATCGCGATCCTCATTGCGATCGAGCTCATTCGACGCACCATGGGCTGGTTCATTCCTTGTCTAATACTCGTCGCATTAACCTATGTCGTGTGGTGGGGAAGCTGGATCGACGGCATTTTCTCCTTCCCTGGCCTTTCTGCAGAAACCATGCTTTATCGTGCCTTTTACAGCTCTGAAGGCATGTTTGGCCCTATCTCCCGAATATCATGGAGCTATGTCTTCATGTTTATTCTGTTTGGTGCGTTCTTGGTGAAATCCGGTGCAGGCGATTACATCATCAATGTATCGCGTGCTGCCGCGGGCAAAATCATTGGCGGACCCGGTTTTGTGGCAGTCCTCGGTTCAGGCTTAATGGGGTCGGTATCAGGTTCCAGTGTGGCGAATACCGTATCAACCGGTGTGATTACCATCCCTCTCATGAAGAAAGCAGGCTTCCCACCACGATTTGCCGCAGGTGTTGAAGCGGCTGCATCCACGGGCGGGCAACTCATGCCGCCCGTTATGGGGGCAGGCGCCTTCATCATGGCGTCGTATACGCAAATTCCTTATGTGGAAATCATTGCCGTGTCATTCGCGCCGGCGTTGATTTACTTCTTGTCAGTGGCTTTTTTCGTTCGCATCGAAGCAAAACGTTCTGGCGTTCATCATGTCGAAACGGAAACCCAATCCATGCTTTCCGTGCTCGCCTCGGGTTGGCATTACCTCATCCCGTTGGCGGTGCTTGTTACCTTGCTGGTCATGGACTTTACGCCAACGTACGCAGCGGGCATTTCTATCATTTCTGTCGTTGTTGCCTCATGGCTATCTCCGAATCGCATGGGTGTGGCTGACATTTTTGATGCGCTGGCACAAGGCGCGCGCAACATGGCAACCACGGCGGTATTGCTGACCGGCATTGGCCTTGTTGTGAATGTCATCAGTACAACAGGGATCGGGAATACCTTCTCTTTGATGATCAACGATTGGGCAAGCGGCAGCTTGTTTATGATGCTGGTTTTGGTCGCCGTTGCTTCGTTGATATTGGGGATGGGCTTACCTGTAACGGCAAGTTATATCGTTCTCGGTACCCTTTCCGCTCCCGCAATTTATGGGCTGATTGCCGAGCAGCAACTTCTCGAACTTCTCACCACGGGACAGCTGCCGGAGGAAGCGAAAACCATCTTCATGTTGATCGCTCCCGAACAACTCGCTGCACTGGGCGCGCCAATGTCATTTGAGAGCGCCATTGCGCTTGTGGGTTTGGTACCCGACGATTTCAAAGCCACCTTGCTTGAACAGAGCTTAGGCCCTGTCACCGTCGGTCTGGCTTTGCTATCCGCGCATTTGATCATTTTCTGGCTATCGCAAGACAGTAACGTCACACCGCCAGTGTGTTTAACCGCCTTTGCGGCGGCAACCATCGCGAAGACGCCGCCAATGGCAACGGGCTTTACGGCTTGGAAGATAGCAAAAGGCTTGTACATTGTGCCGCTATTGATGGCTTACACGCCATTGGTGTCAGGAGATTTCCAGCAAGTGCTCGTGGTGACCGGATTTTCCATTTTAGGCACATGGTCATTGATCGCGTGTTTGGAAGGTTATTTAGAGGGGCCGATTAACATTGCCCTTCGTGCTGTAGCCGCCGGATTGGCAACCGCCATGATGTGGCCGGGTTTGGACGTGACCTTCCGTGTCGTTGGCGCTGCGTTGTTTATCGCACTGCTTATTTACAGCCGAAAGCAATCACCTGTTGCGATGGCATAAGTTTTGTTTACCGGAAAACAAAACTGATAAAGCTAAAAAAGCGCCTTTACGGCGCTTTTCTTTTTCAGTGTTTCGAACCTCAGACGCTTATTCTTCGCCTTCTGACTTGGGTTTAATGCCTGACACGGGAGGCGGTTCGATATTCAGCACAAAACTGTCCATCAAGCCTACCATGCGACCAATTTCTGGTTTGGTGATCGTGTCATTCGCACCGAGTTCAATCGCTTTACGGCGGTTATCATCACTCATTAATGACGAGAACATCACGATGGGAATCGTTTTGTATTCTTCAATTTCGCGAAGACGTTTCACCAAGTGCATACCGTCCATCTTCGGCATTTCCACATCGGTAACAATACCGTCGACGAACTCTGAAATCGGCAGGTTTTCTTCGCTACACAAGCGAACAAACTCGGTAAGAGAATCTAACGCCTGCCCACCGTCTTTGGCTGTAATGACATTGTACCCCGCAGAGCGCAGCGTATTTTCAATCAAGCGACGTATGAAGGCGGAGTCATCCACCACCATAATGGTTTTCGCTTCACGCTTCGCCACCATGGCATCATCAATGACAACACGTTTGTCTTTGGTGACATCGTATTTTTCCATACTCAATTCAGGATTGATGTCTGCAATGACTTTCTCGAAGTCGAGGATCATGATGAGGTTGGTGTTCTGTCGAACAACCGCCACCACACAATCTTGCTCTGATGCCTCTAGGAACTGGGATGGCGACTCCACCTCTTCCCAAGAAATGCGGTGTATACGACTCACGGTATCCACTAAAAAGCCGTTCGCCATTCGGTTAAAATCGGTCACGATAACGACTTTGTTTTCGAGATCGTTCTCGGTAGGCACACCCAACCAACTGGCGAGATCGACCAGAGGAATGAGTTTTCCTCGCAACGAAAACACACCAAGCACATTGGGTTGCGCGTTGGGGTAATCCGTTGTGTCTGGCACGCGTATAACTTCTCTAACTTTCGCTACGTTAATGCCGTAATAACAAATTTTCTTGGAACCGTCTGGCTGTTTCTTTAGCAAGCTAAACTCGATAATTTCGAGCTCGTTGGTTCCACTCTCTGTCAAGATTGAACTTTTTGGTTCTGTACTCATGCCAAATCTCGATGGGTTTATGAAGCGGAAATGAAAAAATGCACTTTTACAGCATAGTCACGATCTATAAACAAATGCCTCATTAATCGAATTTTATCGCGCCCCATCTCAAATCAACACGAATTGCTCAGTCTACTTTTAAGGCTTGTTGCTCAATCAATGCATTGATAATCGCGCTGGTTTCCGCGCCCGCAGCAAGGTTCAAACCCGAGCTAGAGATGTCCATGTGTTGCAATACAATGTCTTGCTGCTGGTTGCCAGAGATAAGCGCTAACGCGATAGTGCCTTGGGCATCCACAGTCGCTTCATCAACGTAAGGCAGTAAATCGTTCACATCAGGATTAACGCCTAAGTCTGGGAGTAAGCCACTGATGTCTAACACATCCTCTCCCAATGAAAAATCTGTGACGGTGTCACTACTTACAGGAGTGCTTAGCGATGATTCCAGCCAAGTAAACACGTCACTTCCCGCTCCCCCCGTCAAGATATCGTTGCCCGTGCCCGCTTGAAGCGTGTCATTGCCATCGAATCCAAACAGACTTTGGCCTCCCGCTTGCGCAGACAGCATGTCATCGGCAGCGCTTCCCATCGTGTCGCCTAGGTACAAACTGCCGTTATTCACTACCGCGGCTAACAATGCAGACTGAGAAAGCCCTGATGACGCGCTTCCGACTAGCGCATCCAGATCCACGCCAGAAAACACAATGTGCTGAACCTCATTCCCGCCGTTAATGATGCTTAATTGCGCATCACCGTTTGATTCGGACAATGACAAAGATTGTGCGAGTGCATCGAAGCTCGCGAGTTGCGCCACATCAACCGCAGCACTCAAATCAATGACATCGAGATTCGGCTCGAAATCCATGATGGTATCTGTAGAAGGCGCAGTGCTTGAGCCCAGATCGGACGCCGTCCATACGAAGCGATCTTTGGCACTATCACCGCTTCCACTCTGATCGCCGCCCCACAGCGTATCGTTTCCTTGTCCACCCGTTAAAATGTCTTCGCCCAAGCCACCAATCAAGGTGTCGTTTTTCGCGCCCCCCTCTAACGTCGCGGCTTCCGAGCCTGATACAACAATGTTTTCGGCAGACGCATCTTGCGCAGCAAGTGCACCTTGGCTTGGGTTGCTGAAGGAAATGTTGAGATCAATGGCAGACGATTCTGCACGCTCAGCGTCTGTCGAAGAAATAGCCACGACCTGTACGGTTGTCGATTGCACTGTATTCCCAGTGACATGAAGCTGTGCAAGTTCTGAAGGCGTGAGCGTTAGAACACCACCAACCGGCCCCGTGCCAATCGCGACGCCTTGTGAATTAACAAACGTCATATCGTTAGGAATACCACGAATTTCCACACTCAGGGTTTCAGCCGCATCGGTCAGTGCTGCCACCAAGCCCAGAAGTGGAATGATCGCTGCGGTCGCACCACCCACAGATGCAGATTGTGCATTGTTCAACACCAAGGTGGGTGCATCAGGTTTTGGCGTGACGTTCACCATGAACGTATCAGCGTCCGTGTGTTCTCCGCCCGTTCCTGTGTTGCCATTGTCGTTAACAGACACGGTTAACGTGTCTTCACCAGCGAAGTTCAGATCCCCGGTATACAAAACCCCACCACTGCCGGATTCCCCCAGCAATGCATTGATGGCATCCAACGCGCCTTCCAGCTTGAGGGTTGCCGTTCCTGCGCCGGTGATCGTTATGCCTGTGGTATCGGCAGAGGTTGGAATGGACAAGACACCGTCCACTGCGGCGATTTCAACGGTTATCGAGTGACCACTGCTTTCATTGGCATCGATGTCTTTAACGCGAATCGATTCAATCAAGAGAGGCGTGTCTTCATCGACCGTTAATGCCGTCGCAGGCACTGTCAGTTCAGGGGAGTCATTAACAGGTGACACCGTCACATCTATCGTTTGATTCACCCATAGCGTGCTTTCCGCTTCTACGCCGTTATCGACAGCGCGAATAGACACAGACAACTGCCCATCCCAATTGAGTTCGTTAGCATCTCCCGGTGTGAAAAGTAACGATGACAATGCCGTTTGATTGGCAATAATGATCCAGCTTCCATCGGGCTGTTTGACCGCACTGCTGCCAGGTGCCACATCGCTTGGTAAATTCAGCGTGGCCGAATCCGGCACATTGGTGACAACAATTTTTATCGTCTCTGCAGGGTTTTCAGAAATCGCGCTGATTCCGCCGTTGTAACTTTGTGATTTGTCTATTACCTGAATATCGAGCGGCAGCGTGATGGTTTCATCTTCCGCCCCTTCGACAGACGTGGTGATGTCTGTATCAACGCCATCGCCAATGGGGTTAACTTGAATATCAACGGACGTAGAATGGGCTTCTGGCGAGGACAAGGTTGCCTCGTCAGTGTAAACAACGAGCCCGACATTGAAGGTGCCGCTAAAGTTATTCGGCGGGATCACCACGATATCGCTGAAATCAATGGTCGTGCTGTTCGCGGGAACACTGATTGTCCATTCTCCGCCCCCGCTGTTTTGCACTAAGTGACTGCCAAGCGTTGATACTTGAAAATCATCTGGTAAGCCAGTAAGTTTGACGGAGACGATGTGCTCAGACCCATCCAGATCGGTGAGTTTTGCTTCTAATCCTGTCAACCGAATGCCGCCGGTTTCGTCTTCGTTACCTTCAATCGGAGACGTATTACCAGAAAAGTCGACGGGATCATGCACAGCAACCACATTGAACGAGACTTGATTGGTCACTTCCTGCGTTGAAGTGGCATCGGGTAAACCAGCGTCATCGTTTTGAGCCGTGTCTGTCACCGTCGTTTTCACGGACACCGTCACCGGGCCACTGTAATTCTCAGCAGGCTTGAAATAGAGAGAAGAGAGTTCAGCTTCCGTCACGGTAATGCTTTGTGCGCCATTTAAACCGTTTTCATCCACAAACTGCCCCATGTCACTGTCTACGGTCAGGACAATCTGTGTAACGGTTTCTACGCCTTGTTTAATGTCGGTATCCGGATCGTCCAATACCGTCGTAAACGCCAGTTTTACAATCCCATCTTCGAACGCTTTTCCGGCAATAGGCACCACATCGGCGGGATCGGTAACGGGTTGTTTGTCTGCCCCTAACCCATCCGTTTCCAGCACAGTAACGTTGACAGACACACCATCAACTTCTGGCGCGACAACCACGGTCAAGCTGTCGTCAGTTTCTTTTGTATTACCGCTCACGGTGTCCGTCGTTACCCATTTTATAGGAATCACGAAATCCCCTGCGAAATGCGTCGGCAGCCCTAACCCTATGCTCGAAAGATCGTATTCGCCGCCACTTCCCACGGTGACTTTCGCCACGTATTCACTGGTTTCGTAATTAAACTCCATGCCTGTCACAGACACATTAGCGGGTAAGTCACCGGCTTTGATGATCAAACTGAGTTCATCATCCGCTGCGTCTGCACTGTCGATAACGATACGCCCGTTCAACTGAGTGCCCAAATCAACACTGGTGTCTTCAACTCCAGTGATGTTTTGTACATCCACTAAGGTCACGGCACCGGCTTCTTGGATGTTGTCCGTTGAACCGGTGAAGTTAAGCGTAAGTACAACGGGCGCTTGTTCATCAATGGCGCTCACATCGCCTTCATTGTTGTCGCCTTGGTCTTGCACTTCTGCAACCACTTTAATAAAAACAGGCTCACTCACGGGGTTCGACGTGGATATTTCCAGTTGCGCTAATCCACTTTTCGGCACCGTCCAACTGCCATCACCATTATTAATGCCGCCTTCAATGAAGAAATTATCGAAGAAGGCTTGGTCTGGCGGATCGAACGCGGTACCTGCCGCATCTTTCACAATGGAAATCACCACCGAATCGATCACTTCCTCACTCGAACCGTCGGTGTTGATACCTTCATCCGTGACAAACGCTAAGCGTTGATCTGAGGCAGACAGTGAAATCGTCCCTGTTCCGTTGTCACTCACCGTGGTCACTGGCGCATCACTGCCATTAAGGAGTGCGATGGTGCCATCTTCAACCACAGCGCGGATCACGACATCAAGATCACCCGTGATAACTTTTGAATCAATCACAGAGGAATCAGCGTCCGTTTGTTGCACCGTCAGCGCGACGCTCAGCCCCAGATCACGGTCAGCATCCGAGTTGTCTGGTGCGTTGAGCAGTACGTTACTGCCACCGTTTAATGCCGCGACTTGTGCATTGGTCAACACGACCTCACCATTCACAAAGGTTAACGGCGTGGTCTCGCCCTGAATCGTCAAGGTGTATCCAGCAGCAATGGCTGATGCCGACATGTTGAATGCGATTGCGATAATGGATTCGTTGTTATCCGTGAATCCTTGGTCGGTAGAAGGACGCCAATTTATGGCAATGTTCGCATCTTCGTTGCCTTGTGACCCCAAGGTGAAATCCGACGCATCAATGCTTGGCTCAATGTGCACGACCACTTCTTTACGCACTGTCAGCGTGTCACCATCGTCTTCCGTGACCACGATGATCACGTCCAAAGTGATGTCTTCTGTGCTCCCTAGAGGAGGAACCAACTCAACGTCTTCTAAGCCATCTACCTTAGCCTGATACTGAGGTTCACCTTGCGCATCCACCCCGGCATAAACCAGGTTTATTTCCTGCTCATTGCTATCGTAAAGCGTCACACCGGATGGGATATTGGTGACCAGTGTGGTTAACGTTTCAGAGTTATCTCCCGCGAGTGCTTTACCGTCTTCACCCGATTTGATTTGGAACGACAGTGATACCGAACCGTCTTCTTTAATCGTGGTTTCGATGCCAGTTTCTATGCCGCTTTCAATAATGGGTGTCCACACATTGCCTGTGTCAGCCGTGATAACCGGTTCGTCGGCGACACCTTTCACCGCAATATTTAGCACTTTTGATGCTGTTTCGCTGATGGAAGTGACACTCGACGCCACGCCAGCGGCATTCGTGATCGTTACGGTGTCTTTCACCACACCTCGAACGTTAATGGAAAAGTTGCCGTTGGCTTCAGGTGGCGGCAAGAAGGTTAAACCTGGCACTTCCGTATAAGCGATTTCGTAAACACCGTTGATGTCTGTCACCTCAGAACCGTCAGCCAGTAATAAGGTCGCGCCTTCTGGGATGTCTGAAATCCACACATACAACGCTTCCGAGCCATCCATATCCGCAGAATCCGTCAGACTGATAAGCGGGGCGAGATCGATGGCGGTATCTTCCAAACCGGTTGCACGATTGACTTTCAAGGTGGTGGTATCAGCCACCGGATCAACGGCCACGGTGATGGTTCTCGCGTCTGAGTCTGCCGTTTGTTGACCCGATACAAAGGGCGAAGATTCTTTACTCTGCGCAATCACAGACAAGGTAATGTCGCCCGCAAAGTGCTCATTCGGTTTTACCACGATGTTATTGATATCGGCTGCAGCAATTTCATACTGGCCATTCACGGGCGACAATGTTTGCCCATTGAGCAACAAGGTTCCCTCGCCGCTCTGTAAGGTGACGAAATACTGAAGCGTTTCAGAGTTGTCCGCATCTTGCAGATCGGCGACAAGATTCAAGGTAGCGCCGTCGCTGTCTTCTGCAATGCTGTAAAACAGCACGGAGTCCGCGTCATTCCATTGCGGCGTATCCGCGATGCCATCAACAGTGATGGTGAACGTTTGATCGGCAAGTTGTCGCTGATTGCCTTGGTTGTCTTCTACAAACCCTGTCACGGTAAACGACGGCACACCACTGGCGGCCGAGTAATCTTGGTCAGGCACGAAGGTGACGTTTTGCAGCGTCCACAATTCATTTTGATCATCGGGAGAAAACAGCGCGCCGTCTAGCCTGACTTGACCGCCTGAGATAGGAATCGCCGTGCCGTTTGCGTAAAACGTGCCATGAGCGTCATTCGGCAAGGTAATGAGTACATGGTCAACATGTTCACCTTGGTCGCTGTCCCCCACATCAACCGTGATGCTGACCTCGATGCCATTTTCAGGATTCAGCACGTTTTCATCATTCGGATCTTGGTCTCGACCTTGATCTTCAATGCCACTCGTATTCACCACAATCAATTGCGGTTCATTATCCACCACCACAATTTGGGTGGTGCCAACAACGATGTCGCCGTCTCCATCCAGGATCTCGTAGCTAAAACTCTCTTCAATCCGGCTTTCCGTCGTCCCCAAATGGTCAATGTCTGGGTTCGCGATAAACTGAACGTTACCGCTACTTTGAATAACCAAAATCCCTAATGCTTGTCCACCCACACCTTCGGTGACGGTAAAACGGTTGTTTACCCCTTGAACCAACTCATGCTGCTCGCCATTGATGGTGACAGATTTGATCACGGCATCGTCTGCCCCTCGGTTTCGGCTGGGCAAAATGGTGACGCGAGAAGAAGACTCACCTTCTTCGGTGACTAAACTACCGCCGCCAACACCTACGCCATCCGTTTCAAGTGAGAACGGCACATCATCCACAACATTGACGAGAATATTTTTCGCCTCACTGACATCACCATCGGCATCCGTCACGCGAATAGGCAGTTGCACAGACACGGTATCTTTGCCTTGAACCGAGTGATCAAGCGCACCGGTCAAGGTAAAGGTGTAAACGCCTTGGCTACTCAAGGTCACCGTAAACACAGGGCGTGTGCCTGCGTATCCGGTATACACTTTCGAGTCGCCCGATTGGACAGGCTCCGACAACGTCACCGCGACACCATGAGAGGTAATCGTGTTATTCGCAGCAAATAAGTCTACGTCTAGCGCATAGTCAGTGACAGTGTCACTTCCACTATCCACAACCAATTTGCCGCGTGCCGTATCGCCATCAGTCCCGGTACCGCCCGGGGTTGTGCCCGCACGGTTTGCGTTTGAACCGCTGCCATTCGCGTTAATATCGCTTTCTTCAACCGTTAACGCTGGCGCGCTCGCGATAACAGGCGGCACACCGTCAATAATGTTCACACGCACGTCAATGGGCGCAGCCAACACATCTCCATCGCTGTCTTTCGCCTGAACGGGGATCTGGATTTGAATCTGATCACCGTCTATCACGACAATGCCAGTCGTGTTTGCATTGTCGAGATGATCAATGGGCATCGAAATTTTTACAGATGCTGTTACCGCTAAACCCAGGCCTCCAACCGATTGGTCAGCTCGAAAACTGATCACTATGGCTTCATTGCCATTCACTGTGCCCGTGAGTGTTGCACTGGCATCGTCATAGATGAAACTAAGTGCCTGCCCTGCACTGGTGAGGCTCGCATTCAGGGCGGTGAGCACATCAGATACCGCATCGGCGGCGATGCCAATACTGCTTGGTAACAACCTGTCGGTTACCGCGCCGATATTAAATTGGGTTGATGACGAATCGGGATACCCCGTATCAGCACCTTCAGGGGTCAAATCTGGCTCATCCACAGAAACAACAATATCTTCAGACGGTGTAACCAAAGGATCCACATCGTTGAGCGTGATGGTGAATTCTCCGTTAGCAGTATCACCATCAGTGTCTGTCACTTTTACGCCAATCGGCAGTTCAATGGTGTCTGAAGGTTGATCGATGGGTAACGCTTGAGTGACCGAATAGGTCCCCGTGGGTTTGTTAACACTGTCGACATCGAGCGATATGGTCAGGACATTTGCGCCGTTATTCGGCGCAGACGGGTCGTCAATCACTACGCGAATTTCATCGGTTACACTTGAGAGCGGATCGGGTTCAACACGTGTTTGATAACCGTTACTGGTGAGCGCATCTAAGGCGGCTTCTAACCCGGAGGGAATCGTAAAGACGATACTTTCAATCGCATCAGACCCTTGTGTTAACCCCAAGCTGATACTTTCTTTTTGATTAACCAAATCCGTTTTGGGATCTGAAATATCAACGTCAACAGGGTTCACGCTTGGTGGCGCACCATCTCGCACCACCACGTCGAAATCACTGGTATCGAAATCACCATCCACGTCTGTTACGCGCACACCGAGTGGTAAGGTCACGGAGTCTGATTGGTCGAGGGCTTCAGATAACACCACTTTGTATCGCCCCGTTTCAGGTAGCAATGTCACCGTAAGCACAGTGATGACGGTGCCATCTGCAGCGGTATACCCCAAGGTTATCGGGTCAGACGACCCATTAATTTCCATGCCAGCCGGAATCAACGCCAAGGCATTGCCATTGCTGGTCAACGACTCGAGTTGTGTCGTCAATGAAGGGGAAACATTCCATACAATGGATTCAATGCGATCACTCCCCACCACAACTCCTAGGGTAGTTGTCACTTCAGAAGGCTGAGCATTGAATGCAGGATCTGTGACGTCGGAATCTGACGCTTGAATGGTGGGCGTTAACCCATCAATCACAGAATATGAAACGTTGATCGGCGCATCGAGCAAGTCACCATCAGAATCACGCGCTTGCAGTTGAACGTCGATGACAAAGGTTTCAACTGTCCTTCCCTGCCCATCGACGGTTTGAATGAATTTAACCCACTGATTAGCGCTATAAGTAGATCCATTTTCATGGTCTAACGGTTCAGAAAGCGTCCAATTAGAAGAAATTGCAATGCCCTTCCCGTCAGCGGCTTGGGACGAGGTCAGCGTTAATGTCGCGACAACAGAACCGTCAGGCTTAACACCGTTTAACACTATGGTACCTGACGGTGATCCTGATGCGATGGAGAACGTCAGCCCCTCTCCATCGGAACTGAGCGTATTAAGTTCACTCACCAGCCCCGGCACACCCCGCTCTTCATTGAAATTGGAAATGAAGAGCGTATCGGGCAGTAATCTGTCGGCCGCAGCATCAAGCGTAATTTCTCCCACAGCCGGCACATCAGGTGTGCCCGGGATGTTTTCTTCAATGCCAAAGTCGCCGGAAACAATTGCCGCCGAACCGGAGGCATTGTCGCCGTCTTCCAATGAGACAGTGAACGCGCCTTGCACCGTGTCGCCATCTTTATCGGTCACATCGACAGTGACGGGAACAAGAATATTGTCTTTGTCGTCGGTATTATCCAACGCCGCGTTTTGCGTCACGACATACGCATAAGCTCCGTCTGATTGTGGTACGAGAGTCAAAGAAAACACGGTAACAGAGGGGTCTGACGCCAAGGTCACCGTGATTGCATTGTCGGTGATGGTGTATTGGGTAGATTCACCATTACTGGTGATTGTCTCAAGCACACTGGCCAACGCGGGTGTTGCGCTAAATCGCACGTTTGCGAGCGCATCACTGTTAATATCAATATTGAGTGGGATGGGCTCTGATACGTACTCGAGTTCATTTTCATTGTGGACATGGCTGTTTGGATTTACTGACGGGTCGCTGCCATCAATGATGGCAACGTTCATCTCTATCGCTTCCCGCAACGCATTTCCACTCGCATCAAGCGCCTGAATCGGCAATGAAAACAGGATGGCATCCCCGACCACACGCACCAAGCCTGTTCCATCATCGGCAATATGATCGAGCGGTTGATACAAAGTAATAGAGGCATTGAGGGTGGCATCTCTTCCTGATGGCTCACCCGATAAAGCAAGGGTAAGCACGGCTTCACCGTTAACGCTTCCCGTCAGGGTTTTACCGTCATCGCTAATGGCATACGTCACCGCATTGCCGTCACTCTTCGTTTCAGACGCGAGTTCAGCAAGCAGTGATGATAGCCCTAGGGTGTCGAATACAAAGCTGTTTGGGTCAATGGGCAAAGAGCCAGAAGCAACGAGCAGTGAGGCATCGACCGTAACCGGGTATCCGTCGCTTGCATTCAACGCATCAAGATCACCTTCCGTGATTGACAGCCCAAACGACTCGCCACCAGACGCAGGAATGATTGCGACATCATCATCAACCGTCGTGACAGTTTCAGGTGAATAGCTGGTCGAAAAACCTGCCTCAGCTAATACACTGGTGAAGTTATATTCGATGATGGCAAAGCCACTAATGGATGAACTCAGCACACCACCAGCGGCTGGCGGTTCGAATTCATCGGTTGGATCACCCCCCGCCAAAATGGCAGCCTGCAAGGCACTGATATCATCATTCAGTAAGGTAACTGCCTGAGAGGACTCTCTAAAATCAAAATTCTCCGCCAATGCAATCGCTTCAATTTCATCTTCGTTAATACGAATGCAGGTTGCACAAGGCTCATTGACGCGCACAGGAATGCCATTTTTCATCACGACGTATTCGGCGTTTGGCCTCGCGACAATCGTGTCGCCAATTAATACACCGTTAGCAAACGGGACAGGCTCTGCGACACCGTCTCTGATGACATAAAGCTGACCACCAATGACAGTGAGCTGCGCATCGTAGGTTAACGCCGCAGACGGTGTTTGAATCTGTTCATTAGATTGCTCCCTTTTGCCCTCGCCATTACCGAACACTTCGCCAGCCATACGCTCTTCTCCTCACTTTTCTTAATCAAAAAGCTAAAGCGTGTGAGTAGCCTCAAGCCAAATTGATTTTGTTAGAAATGGGTAGAAAAAGGAGTGAATGCGAAAAAGGCAGCACCGATGAAAATTGTCAGCCAGACAAACGAAACAAAACGCATATATACCCCTCAGGAGTCAGTTTGGTCGCTTTTATCTTGTCTCGACCTGTCTCATTTACGATAGCGGAGCGATATAAACCACTTTAGGGGTGTCATTAGGGGTTTAACTTGCCCTATTTTTACATGGGCGCGAGCAAATACGTGATTTCTCGCGGTTTATAGGGATGAACGCCCTGTTGAAAACGTGAAAAAAAGACCATTTTGGCAGGTCTTCTAGACAACATATCCTGCGTTCATTCATGTAAAAAACGAACAGATTTATCGTTTAACGTAGTATCAAAACGCTTTGAGGGAGCATTCATGAAACCGTTCTATACCCGAAAGAGACAGCGATTCTCGCAGACGAATACTGGTACAACTTGCTTTAAATCGGAATTTAACCCAAAAAACCAACAAGTTAAAAAAATGACTTCACTTACCGAAAGCATACAATCAAAAGTGAGCATTATGATGCTCGCGGCAACAGTTTCTGTGTACATTCCATCAGTGGCTGCCCAGTCGCTTGAGCAAGCTGTAGCAGAGACACTGTCTCAAAATCCAGTCATTCGAGAAGCGTATAACCAATTCAAGAGTCAAGAAGAGCAAATTGATGCATCACAAGGCGGTTATTTGCCATCTGTCGATTTAGAAGCCGGCATCGGTTATTCCGACTATGACAACGACAGTAACCAAGGCCACTACAAACCCAGAGATGTTCGCATCAGTTTGCGCCAACTTATTTGGGATGGAGCAATTACCTACAACGACATCAAACGCACTAAGTCAGAAGCCGAAGCGCAGCGTTTCCAACTTCTTTCTGAGGCGCAAGACACAGCGCTGAGCGTGGCCGAGGTTTACCTGAATGTGTTAAAAGCCGAATCTATTATGGATTTGTCGGTGAAAAACCTTGAAACCCATGAGCGCATCTACAAAGACATTAAACGCCGCACGGACTCAGGCATCAGTTCAACGGCAGACCTTTCTCAAGTAGAAGGCCGTTTGGCCCAAGCTCACACTAACCTTCTCGCTGCGCGCAGTAACCTCGATGACGAAACCACCGAGTTTGAACGTGTAGTCGGTCGAAGCCCTACTGCCTTGGTAAAACCAGAAGTCGATGCGCTTTTTATTCCACAATCTCTGGTTGATGCCCTCGCAGCAGCAAAAGAAAACAACCCTGTTGTTCATGTTGCAAGTAACGATGTTGAAGCTGCGCGTTATCAATACGAGCAGGCAAAAGGTGATTTCTACCCTACGTTCACCATTGAAGCTTCACAAGAATGGGGCGAAGAGTTAGACGGCTCACCTGGCGACACTGACGAGTTCCAAGCCATGCTTCGCATGCGCTACAACCTGTTCAGTGGCGGTACAGATGCGGCAGAAGCTCGCAGCGCTGCCTATCAAATCAACAAGGCGAAGAACATTCGCAACAATGCGCACCGCATGTTGAATGAAAGTACACGCCTAGCGTGGACAGCGAAAGAACTGTCTGAGAAGCAAACAACCTTCTTACAACAACATGTTGATGCCTCGGCGAAAACACTGACGGCGTATGAGAAGCAATACCTGATTGGTCGACGCACCCTGCTTGACCTACTCAACACTGAAAATGAACTGTTCGACGCGCGCCGCTCATACCTCGATGCGCACTTCGAAGGCATTCTCGCTCGCTACCGTGTATTAAACGCGACGGGGTTGCTGCTCTCTGAACTGCGTGTAGATACACCAGAAGAATGGCAAACCTCGGTCTATGACGATCAAGGAGACAGTCAATGAAGAACGCAGTAAGGTTGGGAACAACCAAGTTCACACTGACACTTTCAACCTTTGTACTACTAGGCACGTTCGGCCTCGCCGGATGTTCCACGACAGTTTCAAACCCGCCCGTGGCTGATCAAACGGCCAGCCTGTTAGATGATGACAAAGACGGCGTGATCAACGCCCGTGATTTGTGCACCACGACGGCATTAGGCGCGGAAGTGAACAATGATGGATGTGCGGAAATCGTCGCGCTCAATGCGATGAATGAATTGCACATCTTGTTCGCAAATAACTCTTCTGTCATTCCACCAAGCTTTAATGGTGAAGTCCGTCAACTGGCGACCTTCATGAAAACCTTCCCAGCAACCCGTGTTGAGCTAAAAGGCTATGCAAGCCCAACGGGGTCAGATGCACACAACATTGCGCTGTCGCAAGCGCGTGCGGGCTCTGTGAGAGATGCGCTGACACGACAAGGTATTCAAAAAAGTCGTATAAAGATCATTGGCTACGGTGAAAGCGACCCTGTGATTGCAGATTCAGCATCGCGTACAGAAATCTTAAGCCGTCGAGTGACGGCAGGTGTGAAAGCGACAGAAGAAAGTGTCGTGATGGAATGGACTATCTACACGTCCAAATAACCGTTCTACATCACTACAAAAAGCAACGAAAAAAAGGGACTGATTTAATCAGTCCCTTTTCTTTTGTATTTATACGAAATAACGCGCTTTTTTAAACCGAACGAGAAAAACCAACATTGAACAGCGCCGAATCATTGCGTCTGCACATCATGCTTGCGAGCACAACACAGAACGCATCAATACCACCTGCCCGTCACCTGCCCCGGTATTTCCATCAAGTCGCTATTTTTAGGGCTGATCGCGACACAGGCACGCGCAGACGACAGCCATTACGCAAAGACGATGGTTTGGCGGCTCAATGGAAAATGATGGGATCAATCGTCCCTTGATTGGTTGGCAGTGCCAACAACAACCAAAAATCGAGCTCTGTCTCTGTGCATTGGTCTGGCGCAACGCGGATGACACCTTTACAGCGTTTACCGCCAGGTTGCTCTAATTTCGCACCTGGACGCCGCAGCGCTTCCTTCAAGCACTCTTCCCCAACAACGAACTGAAGGCCGTCTTCATCGATGATGCTGAACAGGCGTTCATGTTGATAAAAGTACACGCGCTGGTTGTCGATTTCTTCGCGAATTCCGGATATACCGATCAGTGCGTTTCGCACTGACTCAGAAAGGTGTTTGTCAGTCACAGCGTTCTCTCTATTTTTCTCGTTTAGCCAAATATAGAGAAACAACGCTCGCAAATAATCATCGATGATTCATATTCCATCTAAAACCGTAAAAAAGGCTGACATATCCACCAAGTGTCTAATAGCGCTAACTAATAATTATTCAGATCAAGCCGACAAACGTAGTAAACAAGCGGTTTAAACCTACAGAAACGCCAAAAACTCATACTTCACTAAGGCTGTGGACTGACGATACTTCTCCATAGAGTAGGGATTTAGTGCTTGATCCGGCACACAATTCGATTTGTCTTAACCTTGCTTTTGTCTCGTTTGCGCTAAGCTTCTAGTAAATAAGAATCATCTCTTTAAAGTTAAACAGATAGAGGTGTATTCAATTGAATAACCTCGAAATATGTCACCAAGGAAGGAGATTACACAACCAAAATACCACGTGCGACGCTCACCAATTCACCAACATTGAAGGAGAGGCGACATGAAAGGGCTAATTTGGTTTAGGAATGATTTAAGGCTGGGTGATAACCCTGCTTTAGTGACGCTGACACGGCGTTGTGAAAAAGCCATTATGCTTTTTGTCATCGATCCAGAGTGGTTTCGTCCTACCCACTTTCAATCAAAACATATGGGACGTTTCCGCGAAGAATTCCTTTATCAGTCGTTGCGTTCGCTCGAATGCGAACTCAAGAAACGGAAGCAACGGCTGGTCGTAAAAGTCGGTAACCCACTCGAGATCATTCCTGATATTTGCCAGCGCCATGGCATTGACCTCGTTACCGTGACGGATCATCCCGGCGTTAACGAACAACAACAAGTCGCGTACCTTAAACGCGTGCTGCCGAGCGAAGTGAGTGTCAGCGAAAGCTTTACGCTCTATTTGCAAAACCAAATCAATTTTACCAAAGACAATTTCCCAAAAACCTTCACCCAGTTTCGACGTCATGTCGATCATCAAAACCTGTTGCCATGCATTCCTATTAGCGCACCTGAGTCCTTACCAAGCGCGCTGGACGAGCGTAGAGACTTTTGGGACGGACAGGAGTTTGTGTACGATTTGACGCCATACCACGGGGGTGAAGATTCTGGCTCTTTACAGTTAAACCAGTTTTTCTGGAAAACACAGGGATTAAAACACTACAAAGACACACGCAACTGCTTGGACGGATGGCGCTTCTCATCGCGTCTTTCAGCGTGGTTAGCGAACGGTTCGTTGTCAGCCCGTATGGTGGCGGCAGAACTTGATAACTATGAATATCGCCATGGGCGCGACGAATCTACCCGTACCATTTTAGCGGAGCTCCTGTGGCGTGAATATTACCAATGGATGATGCATGTTCAAGGCCCAAGAATGTTTGCTTTTGACGGCCTCAAACAAAAGCGCCCTCTCACCAGCTTCTACAGTGAAAAATTTAAAGCATGGGAACAAGGCACGACGGAATTCCCTATTGTGAATGCCTGCATGCGGCAGCTCAATCAAACAGGTTGGATGTCGAATCGTGGCCGTCATATTGCGGCAAGTTGCTTGGTGAACGAATTGGGTGTCGATTGGCGATTTGGTGCGGCTTACTTTGAACAACAACTCATCGACTTTGATGTGTCGTCCAACTATGGCAATTGGCAGGTCGTTGCAGGCGTTGATGCAGACCCCGATGGACACCCTCACTTTGATGTGAACACGTTAGCAAAAGAATACGACCCTGAGGGCGTGTTTGTTGATAAATGGGCAGAAGCGACGTCACCTGAAAGCTTACTGAAATACTGACACGCACATAGCAACCATAAACTGAAGGGCGATGAATATGCATTCATCGCCCTTTTCTTATTTCGCTCCAGCCTCATTAATCACTGTGAGACGAAGAAGACAGTGGCGTCTATCTACGCCAGAATATCGAGTATCCGATTGCTCACGCGCTTGGCATAAATCAGCGCCGTGTGGGTCAGAGGAAAGGTTTCATGGCTCGTCATGCCTTTAATCTCTGTTTCTTTGAGTAAAACGGTGCCATCAGAGGCTTCACCTTGCTCTGCATTGAGCAACACCCTTGCTGGGCCAATAGGCATGTCACCCGCAATACTGTATAGCTCTGCCCCTTTCGGCCATGTTGGCGTTTCTTTTGGCAAGAGGTATTCACTGGCAGATTGAAACATCCAGTCGCCAATACCCACCTCTTTAAAGTATTCCGCAATTTTTGAGCCTTGGTGCGGCGTCCCCAAGGTGATGACGGTTTTAACGAAGTGACTCATTTCGCTGTCTGCTTCCATGTAAGCGCGGGTTATCACGCCCCCCATGGAATGAGCAACGATCGCGGTGATATCACCATCAATAAATGCATCCATTTCCCCGAACAGGGTTTGGGTATCAGGTGAAATGGTGTTGTAAGACAAATTAAGCACTTCGTGCCCCGCTTCTTTTAAGCGGTTGCACAAAGGGATCATGGCAATGCCATGCATATATAAGCCGTGAAGCAGGATAATTTTCATCGGTTCATCCTTCTGTTTTTCTTTAGACAATCAGACACAATGCTGTTGTCACTCTCCTTCACTCTTCAACGACAAAAACACCTGATAGTGAATAAGCCATTGTCGCAGCAATTAAAAAATTTGTAGCTAGGCAGCCGTCACAGTTACACACACACCGAAAAAAGAACCTCGTCGTGCTTGCCTATTTATTCGAGCTCGGTGTATCGCATTTAATACACCAAAACAGGTGACCCGATGAGTATCTTTATCGTGATGCTTAATCGTCACGCGCACGATACCCAAACAACCTTTCAACCCTTCATCTTCAGGTTGTTTGAGGACATTTAACTAAGGAGCCAACCCATGAAAAATCGCAATCTCGCTATTCTCGCAACGGTATTTTCAATATTGCCTTTTTCTACCCTCGCAGATGACGAAGCAAGCGTGGCTGAAATGACTGCCGAAGAACGTGTTGAAGAAATCAAAGCCGTCGTGAATAACGTTGAAACAGATGTTGATATGATGGCGAAAGAAGCAGAAGTGCAATCCGAACAAGCCATGAAAGAAGCCAAAGACGGCGCAGATTCAGCGTTGGTCGACACCAAAGCGACTGCGAGCAAAATGGAACAGGCTGCGGAAGCGAAAGTGGATGACGTGATAGATACTACCACCAGCCAATGAATGCTTTTCTACGCGCATTCAGCGTGAAGCACTAAATATAAAAAAAGCGGCCAATGGCCGCTTCCTTCACTCAGGGTGCTCACACAGTGATTAGAAAATCAGGTGAGCCACGCCCGCGATAACTGGCAGTGTCACCAAGGTACGCAGGATGAAGATCATCACCAGTTCCCATGCTTTCACCGGAATTTTGCTGCCCAGTAGCAATGCGCCAACTTCTGACATGTAAATCAATTGCGTGACCGACAAGGTTGCAACCACAAAACGAGTCATCTCGTTATCAATGTTTGCCGCCAGTACCGCTGGGATAAACATGTCTGCGATACCCACTAGCATGGTTTCAGACGCCGCAACCGCTTCAGGGATCTGTAGTAACTCAAGCAATGGTACGAATGGCATGCCCAGAATCGTAAAGATTGGCGTGTATTCTGCAATGATCAGTGCAGAAGTACCGATTGCCATGACAACAGGCAGCACACCAAAAACCATGTCAGCCGCGTTCTCTAGGCCTTCTTTCAGCACATCGCTCAAAGAACGGATTTTTGATGCGCGATTAATCGCCGTTTTCACACCGTGACTGAATAACGTTTCACCTTCTGGCAACGCTTCATGCTCTAGGCTTTTCTCTTCGCCATTCACTAAGGTGTTTTTCTTCCAGCAAAGTGGTGGCAAACGTGGCACGACAACAGCAGCAACAAAACCCGCCAAACACACAGTCAGGTAAAATGGCACGAACATGTGCTCCAAACCTACCTGCGCGATAACCACCAAGCTAAAGCTGATTGAAACCACTGAGAAGGTCGTGCCCACAACGGCTGCTTCACGCTCTGTGTAGTAACCTTGCTCGTATTGCTTGCTCGACATCAGGATTGCAACACTGCCATCGCCTAACCATGAACTTGCACAGTCAACAGCTGAACGACCTGGTAAGCCAAACAGCGGACGCATGATGCGCGTCATGAAGGTACCAATCAGTTCAAGCAAACCAAAGTTGGTCAGCAGTGGCAGGAACAAACCCGCGAACACAAACACTGAAAGCAAGGTTGGTAGCAAGTCACCCAGCACAAAACCACCGGTTGCTCCACCAATCACGTGCTCAGGACCAAAGCCGAAGAAGGCCATTAACACAAAAGCGGCACCCAACATGCGCACTGTCAGCCAAACTGGCGTCGCTAAAAGAAGACCTGACAGAAACGTTGAGTTCATAATGAAGCGTGGTTTGAATGCCAACGCGAATACAGAACCGATGGCACTGACCAAAATGATGGTGGTAACGACAACGGGTGCAGAATTACCCAAAACCCCTAGCAAAGATTTTGCAAGAACGGCAATAGGAATCGTAAACCCACCGTTGATCATGACAGGCGTCATGAACAGCAAGATGCCGAGTAGCGATGGAATGAGGAACATCAACACATTCCGTGTCGATGATGATGCTTTTGCTATCTTCTGAGTGTTTTGCATGGCGTGACTTCCTGAGCAATGCGCTGCTAAATATATATTCACTAAATGTGACTAACTGAGCGAAGATTAATTTAACTCTTTTCTCTTGTAAATAATAAATAGTCACTTATTTTGAATAAATTAGCGAAAGCGATGTTATTGACCACTTAGGAAGCAAATACTGTTTATTTTTCACGCATTAATTGTTAATCGGTTGTTATATTAACTCTTGCCACGAGACGATTAATTGCCCATATAATCGATTGTTTATCACTGAAACCCGCAATTCATGTATTGCATAACTACCCAATCTTTCTATCGGTTTTTTCGTACTCATCCACCACCCATTTCCAATGCGCGTCCAACAAGGCAACCACGGCACGCTTTTTTACAGGCTTTCGTTGGATCAGGTAGAAAAGACGTTCCATTTCCAAGGCTTTATCGGGGTAAAACTCTAAAAACACACGCGAACACGCTTCTAACTCTTCTTCCCAGCAATTGGCTTTGTAAGCCACCAAACCAAAACTGGCTTTGATCAACCTTGATGCAGCTTCTTCTGCGGCATCCAACTGAGTGCCCCATTTGGTTGCTATCGCGACTTTATTCCTCAGTTCGCGTAAACGCACCGACAAGTCATCATTCATGGCTTTACACACTTCCCAGCTCACCTCAAAGTGACCAAAGCTTTGTGCGAGGTTATCGCCCTGAATGCACTGCGTGCAGTGCTTTAAGAAAAAGCCCCATTTAAAGATATTGCCAAGATCCCTCACATCGTTGATTGGCACGACGTCAATCGCAACCCGACTAATGGCATCATTGCCCTGCTCGACACGAAAGCGCACTGTATTCAACATGGAATATTCATTCACGTTTAACGTACGTTGTGTCACCAACGTCAGGTTCATGGTCGCTTTGTCTGCTGCGATTCGATGCGCTATATCGCCAGATAGGTAGGCACTATGAAGTGTGTCGCCTAACGCACCTTTAAGCTGACGCACAGCGGTCGCAACGGGTTCAACAAACTGTGCTTGTAATGGACGCTCGCTATCGAGCTCAGGCAGTAACCCTTGGCGTGGGCTGGCTTTGTACAAACTTCGCTCCTTTCTGGCGACGAGAATCAATGTCTTTGGAATGCGCTGAACGTATCGCGTTCAAAATGCTTGAGTTGCTCTTCTATTTTAGAAGTAGAAAGCGTATTCAGACCAGCAATAGTGTGTGCGCCAACCGTCTGTTTGCGCACTCTCTGCGCGACGAGAGGCAAGAACGCACTTTGGGAAACCATCTTTAACATGCTTTAATAGACCTGTTAGAAACCTAAGAGTGAATGATTATGGAAACCCGCCTACTTTCAATTGATGACACCCTCGATACGGCGTTTGATATTTTCTATGAAATGGCAGAAGACAACCTCGACTACGATGACCTTCTTGCGTTTCAAGCCCGTTTCGATGAAGAAGGTGCTGGCATCGCCGTGGATGCCGAAAGTGATTGGGAAGAGCATGTTGGGTTTGAGGTTGACCGTGAGACATTCGTTGAAGTGCGTATCGGTCTCACGTCTGAAGACACCTTGAACGATGTGCTTGTGCGCATGTTAGTAAGCCGCGATCCTGAGCAGAAATTCTGTCACTTGCTGTGGAAACGCGCCGAGTAAGCGCATGACGCGCAAGCGCCCGCACAACACATAAAAAAAGGCCAGCTATGTCGCTGGCCTTTTTATTTTTAACACTCACTGCTATACATCAATCAAATTTGAATTCTTTCGATGCGTCGTGGTTGCGCGGCAGTTTATGCGCAATACCTTTGTGACAGTCGATACAGGTCTGCCCTGCTTCTTCTGCACGATCATGAACGCTCGCTGCGACATTCTTCTGTGCGCTAAAATCCATGTATTCAAAGTTATGACAGTTACGGCACTCTTGTGAGTCGTTCGCTTTCATCCGGCTCCACTCACGCGTAGCCATTTCCAAACGGTGATCTTCGAACTTCTGCGGCGTGGCGACAATGCCAAATGCTTTCGCATACAGTTCTTTACTCGCTTGGATCTTACGGATCATCTTAGGACCCCATTCTTTAGGCACGTGACAGTCAGGACACGTCGCACGCACACCACTGCGGTTGCTGTAGTGAATCGTGCCGACGTATTCTTGGTACACATTGTCTTGCATTTCATGACAACCGATACAGAACTCTTCTCGGTTCGTCATTTCCATGCCGGTGTTAAACCCACCCCAGAAAATAATGCCTGCGGCAAAGCCAATGATGAGTACTGTGCCAATCGCTAAGTGGCTAGGTTTACGAAACCATGACCAGCCTTTTTTGATAAACCCGGGTATTTTCATCATCACTCCTTACTGACCAAACTTGCCCGCTGGAACAAAATCGTTCTCTACGATAGGCTCGCCTTGGATCTGAGGAACATGGCATTGCAGACAGAAATAACGGCGTGGGGCGACATCTGTCAGCACTTTGTTATCACGGTCTAGGTAGTGTGTTGGGCTCACGCGTGGTGCGCCGGTTTTACGGTAAACATCCACATCATGACACTGCAAACACGCATTGTTTGATTGGTTAACCTGATAGCCATCGACCGCATGCGGTACCATTGGCGGTTGGTTAACATAGTTCAATGACAAGCGTTCTTGGTTTTTCGGTACTGCTTTTATTTTTGGCACTTCGTTGTTTTCACCAATCTCTTGGTCACCACGTAGCGACGTCACTTGCGCCATTGCCACTGAGCTAATTAATGCCGCCAGCAATAGAGAAACCGTGTATTTCATTTTCATTCTCGGCTCCTTTCGGAATCTTTAATAATCATTGTCGGTTTGGGTGGCGACCAGCGTTCACCCAAACCGTATTCATGCTTAGGCTTTCACTACTTTAACGGCACATTTCTTGTAATCCGTCTCTTTAGAAAGCGGGTCAGTAGCATCAAGCGTAAGCTTGTTCACCAGTTGCCCTGCATCAAAAAACGGCATAAAGATCAGCCCTTGTGGTACGCGATTACGTCCACGCGTCTCAACGTGTGACGTGACTTCACCTCGACGAGAAATAAGCTTGATCGCATCGCCACGGCGTAAGCCTCGCTTCTTCGCATCCAATGGGTGCATGTACACCACCGCATCTGGGAAGGCTTTATAAAGCTCAGGAACACGTCGCGTCATGGTGCCTGTGTGCCAATGCTCAAGCACTCGACCCGTTGATAGCCACAGATCGTACTCTTCGTCCGGGGCTTCCGCCGCTGGCTCATAAGGCAAGGCAAAGATCACGGCTTTTTTGTCAGGCTTACCGTAGAACGCAAACGCTTCACCGGCTTTCACATAAGGGTCATGCCCTTCTGCGTAACGCCACAGGGTTTCTTTGCCGTCAACCACAGGCCAGCGTAAACCACGTGCTTGGTGGTACTCTTCGAACGGTGCGAGGTCGTGCGCTTTGCCGCGACCAAACGCTGCATACTCTTCGAACAAGCCTTTCTGAATGTAGAAACCCGCCGCGCGTGCATCATCATTCAAGCGATCTTCTGGCACTTGATCGAGGCCGTATTGGTTAACTTGTCCGTTGGCATACAAGATGTCGAACAAGGTCTTGTCAGCAAATTCAGGCTTCTTCGCCACCAAATCCGCAGGCCACACATCTTTGACTTTGATGCGTTTAGACAGCTCAACGATTTGCCAAAGATCTGACTTCGCTTCACCTGGCGCTTTCACTTGCTGATACCAGAACTGGGTACGACGCTCAGCATTACCGTAAGCCCCTTCTTTCTCTACCCACATCGCTGTCGGAAGAATCAGGTCCGAGGCCATCGCTGTGACCGTTGGGTAAGGGTCAGACGTGATAATGAAGTTACGCGGATCGCGGTAACCCGGTAAGCGCTCTTCATTGATGTTAGGGCCGGCTTGCATGTTGTTGTTACACATTACCCAGTACACATTCAGCTTGCCGTCTTTCAGCATGCGATCTTGCAATACAGCGTGGTAACCGGGTTTCGGCGGGATAGTGCCTTCTGGCAATTTCCATTTCGCTTCCGCAAACGCGCGGTGTTTTGGATTGTTCACCACCATGTCTGCTGGCAGACGGTGTGCAAATGTACCCACTTCACGTGCTGTACCGCACGCTGAAGGTTGGCCTGTTAACGAGAATGGGCCGCAACCTGGCTTCGAAATTTTGCCCGTCAATAGGTGGATGTTGTAACAAAGGTTATTCGCCCACACGCCGCGAGTATGCTGGTTGAAACCCATTGTCCAGTAAGAGACTACATTCACTTTCGGGTCAGCATAAAGCTCGGCCAACGCAACGAGTTGATCTTCTGGTACACCAGAGAGTTTTGATACAGATTCAACATCGTAGTCCGCGACAAACTTCGCAAACGCGTCGAAATCGATAGGGTCTGACGCACCGCTACCTGCGTTTTTCGCATTCTGCTCAAGTGGGTTCGTTGGGCGCAAACCATAACCAATGTCGGTTGCACCTTTACGGAAATTAACGTGTTTTGCGATGAAGTCTTTGTCGACTTTGTCGTTTTGAATGATGTAGTTGGCAATGTAGTTCAGAATCGCGAGATCAGTTTGTGGCGTGAAGATCATGCCGTTATCTGCTAACTCGAAACTGCGGTGTTCGTACGTAGACAGTACCGCCACTTTTACGTGATCTGCCGATAATCGGCGGTCAGCCAAACGCGACCACAAAATGGGGTGCATCTCTGCCATGTTAGATCCCCAAAGCACAAACGCATCCGCTTGCTCAAGGTCGTCATAACAGCCCATGGGTTCATCCATACCAAAGGTACGCATGAAACCTACAACCGCAGAGGCCATACAGTGACGTGCATTCGGGTCAATATTATTGGTTAGGAAGCCTGCCTTCATTAGTTTCGATGCAGCATATCCCTCCCAAACGGTCCATTGGCCTGAGCCAAACATGCCAACGGTCGTTGGGCCGTTTTCTTGGATCGCTTTAGTGAATTTCTCCGCCATCAAATCCAGCGCTTCGTCCCAACTGATTGCTTCGAATTCGCCTTCTTTGTCGTAAACACCGTTTTTCTTACGTAGCATTGGCTGTGTAAGACGGTCTTTTCCGTACATGATTTTCGGTAGGAAATAGCCTTTAACACAGTTCAGACCGCGGTTAACCGGTGCTTCTGGGTCGCCTTGTGTTGCTACAACACGCCCATTTTGTGTCCCTACAAGAACGCCACAGCCAGTACCACAAAATCGGCACGGTGCTTTATCCCATTTTACTTCTTCGTCGGTTCCCGCTGCCTGCGCAACAGACACGGGAAGTGTAATACCCGCCGCACCGGCCGCCGCAGCAGCTGCATTTGCTTTGAGAAACTTTCTACGTGTCAGGGTCATAGCCTCACTCCTTCCAGATTGCTTTCAGGTTCTATGTTTTCGTTTTCGACCTGATGAAACACAAGCGTCGCCGCCAGTACACCCGGCAACGCTTTAATTTGTTCAAAGATATCGAGCAACTCGCCGCGACTGTCACCTTCTACCACCACCACCAACTTCCCCGTTTGATTGGTTGCGGGCACTTCCGTGCCTGGTAGTGCTTCGATACGTTCTTTCACCTGTTCCGTTTGATCGGCGGCGGCGTGAACGACAAGGCTGCTGACGTGATATTCCTCACTCATAGCTGTTGCTCCGTTATTGTTTTTGTATTGGTTTGCATCGTGATGGCATCGACAGGGCAAGGCGAAAGACATGCGCCACATCCCGTACAATCATCACTGTTAAATTGAGGTTGAGCGACTGAGCCCACAGACAAGCGAAATCGAATCGCTTGTGTTTCACATGCGTCTGCACAACTGCGGCATTCAACGGATTTTTTGGCAAGACACGCATCGTCAATAGAAATGGCTTGTTGCCAAGGCTGGGCGTGCTCTTCGAGAAAGAGAGGTTCTGGGCAGGCATCTGCACAGGCGTAACAGAAGGTGCATTCTCCTGACGTGAAATCCACTGTAGGGAAGCCACCATCACCTTGCTTAATGATTTGTGTTTCACAGGCTTTGATGCATTCGCCGCAACGCGAGCAGTCATCAGTAAACGTCGACACGTCTTTAATCCAAGGCAGCGGCTGAATGCTTGCCTTTGCGATGTGTTTAAAAGGTGTTCGCATAAACGCGCGACGTCGATTGTCTACCATGTTTTCCTTCAGACTTCTCGCAAATTATGAACCTAGTAGATAAACACTTAGGTTGATAGCGAATGCAAAGAAGATGTTTAAATCTTGAGAAAACAGTAGAGGGATTACGGAAGTAGTTATATAACCCTTAAGGGGTATATAGGGGGTAGTATTGCGCTAGATCAATTAATTGGGTTGAAATGGCTCACATTATGGAAGGCGTAACCCTAATCTCTCAGATCCACATTTTAGGAACACCCTGGTTAGTTTTTATTATTCAATCATTTTAGTGGTCAGTGAACAGACAATATGACGGAACCGCATCAAGCTATTTCAGTGAAACGATCAGTCACCACCACGGTGGCCCGTTCCCTCATTGCCATCCTTTTGTTAGCCGTCATTATCACGGGGTTTTCTATTATTACCTTGGCGTCTAGCCTGAACGATGCGGCGGCAATAAACACGTCTGGCTCGTTGCGTATGCAAAGCTATCGCATCGCCTATGACATTACCGTGGACTCCCCTCGCCTTCGCGCCCACGTAGGGTCGTTTCAAGATTCACTGTTGTCGCAAGAACTTCAGCTCTTAAACAACCTCGCAGTGCCGGAAGAAATCCGTCAACGATACGATGCACTGATCATCAATTGGACACGGTTACGACCTGAACTTGAAGGGCCAGATCGCGCGTTTTACCTAGAACAAGTCGCCCGATTCGTGAACGATATCGACCAATTCGTGTTTGCGCTTCAACGCCATTCTGAAAACAAATTACAAGTGCTCGCCCTGGTTGGCAGCGTAGGGTTAGGGCTCATTCTTGCCGTTGTGCTTTTCCTGATCCATTACACACAAAAACGTATCGTGAACCCACTCAACATGTTGGTGTCAGCCAGTCAAAACATTCAAAACAAGGTGTTTGATGTCGATCTTCCACCTTGTCGAAACAACGAACTTGGCGTGCTTTCAAACAACTTCTCCGTGATGGCAAAAGAGCTCAAAGAGCTCTACTTCAACCTCGAGTCGAAAATCGAATCAAAAACACTGAAGCTCACCAAAGCGAACCGCTCGTTAAACGTTCTGTATGAATGCTCAACGCAACTCTCTTCAAGCTTTTTAACCCGAGAAACCTTTGAAAATATCCTCGCCGTCACGCTTAATGCTGACGGTGTCAATGCACTGCGTTTAAACGTGCAACATGCAAACCAAACAGAATGGCAACTTAATGCCATTGCAAATGACATTCCCCAAAACGCAAAGTGGCACTCCCTTCCGTTGAGTGTGGATGGCGATGCGCTAGGTACGTTGGAATGGCAAGGCAACAAGAACGTTGTGGATGACATGATGTTGTCGAACCTTGCCTTCATCCTTTCCCGCGGTATCTACTACAGCCACGCACAGAAACAAGCCATGCACCTTGCTGTGATGGAAGAACGGGCAACGTTGGCGCGTGAACTGCACGATTCCATTGCACAGTCGCTGTCTTATCTGAAAATTCAAACCAGCCTGCTCAAACGCCACTTAAAAACCATCGATTCAGATGAATGCAAATCTATTGCTGATGAAATCAGTGAACAACTAAAAACGGCTTACGACCAGTTACGCGAATTGCTGAATGCATTTCGTCTGTCTTTAACCAATAGTGACTTTGGCTTGGCACTCGAAGAAATGATCGAAGCGCTGCAAGGGCAAACACCCACAAACATTACGGTGGAATCAACCTTAGATACCTTGTCCATTGATGCCCAACGCCAAATGCACATCCTCCAAATCATCCGTGAAGCCTGCAGTAATGCGATCAAGCACGCTAACGCGAAATCGTTACGTATCCAATGTGGGCAAGAGGAAGACAAAGGGTATGTTGAAATCGTCGATGACGGTATCGGGTTCTCATTGGATCAAGATAAGCCCGATCATTATGGGTTGAATATAATGAATGAGCGCGCATTGATGCTTGGCGGACAAGTTGATATCGTCTCCGCCCCGTCTGAAGGCTGTCGCGTCTCCCTCACCTTTCCACTCAAATAGTTCAATCAGGAGAAAATGATGGATCAATGGAATGTACTCCTTGTTGATGATCATCCGTTAATGCGTAAAGGGCTGTCCCAATTACTGCGTTTTGAACCTGAGTTTGAAACGGTCAATGAAGCCAGTAACGGCACAGATGCTATTGCAGCGGTGGCAAGGCAGGAGCCTGATTTAATCGTGCTCGACCTCAACATGAAAGGCATGTCGGGATTAGATACTCTGCGGGCACTCCGTAACGATGGATGCACGTCGACAATCGTGATCCTCACGGTTTCTGACAGTCCGAGTGATATCAGTGCGATTGTGCAGTCTGGTGCCGATGGCTACCTGCTCAAAGACTGCGAACCCGAAGAGCTAATTGAGAAGCTAAAAATCGCCATGACGGGTGAAAAAGCCTACAGCGACGAAGTGAAGGAATACATTAACCAAGGCGCGAACCAGATATCGCCGTTGAGTGTATTGACGGAGCGGGAGATGCAAATTTTACAACAAGTTGCCAAGGGGTTTCGTAACAAGCAGATTGCGGAAAACCTCTATATTTCAGAAGCGACAGTGAAAGTGCATTTAAAAAACCTGCTGAAGAAACTGGGTGTAGATTCAAGGGTGGCCGCCACCGTGCTTTACCTCGAAAACGAGCCGACGGCGCTGTAACTCACCAAAAAAACGATAGAAAAAGGAGGCATAAAAGCCTCCTTTTTTAGTGCTTACCGCGGTTTATTCAGTGTTTTCTCAAAGAACAAACTTACGCATTGTGAGCAACTGACTTAGATAAGACTATCGTCGTTCAACGTAACGGTTTCTGCATCTGTCCATACCGTGATGGTGCGATCTTGCGTGTCGTGCGTGAACACGTAAGCATTCAACTCACCTACTTGGGTGTTGTTCAGACCCATGATGCTGATCATTTCTGCTGACAATGGAGCATTTACCGCACCATCTGCATCGAAGCTCCAAGGTGTACCAGACATGTTAAGGGTGTCATCGCCTTCACCAAGGTAAGCAACAAAACCATCCCAGTCATCTGGTGTACCGAAATCTTCACCAAATGGTGAATCAGACTGCGCCCAGATTTCGTTCGGGTTAATCGTCACTTCTTGGTCACCTTCGTCACCAATAACGGCTTCGATTTGTGCCATCACGTTACCTGTGATCGTCGGATCTGACTGGTAGCTTTCACCGGTAAAATCGACAATCGCATCGCCTTCAACCAACATCTTGTCAAAGCCGTTATCAGCGTTATACATAGATTTGTTGATCACACGACCCGCTTGGTTTGTAACCGTGGTACCCACGAAATCGTCTTGACCGAAGATGAACACATCGTCACCCGCGCTACCGCGATACTCATCAACACCCGTGCCACCGTCAATTTCAACGTCGCTACCAGGACCACCGTCGAGGTAATCATTGCCAGCGCCGCCAAGAAGGACATCTTGACCTGTACCACCGTAGATTTCATCGTTACCGTCGCCACCTTCGATGACATCGTCACCTTCTTGGCCATAGATAACATCGTCGCCTACGCCACCCATGATGTGGTCAGCATCGTCACCACCGTAAATGGTGTCATTACCTTCTTCACCGTAAATGGTGTCTGCATCTGTCGTGCGGGTAGATTGGCTCGCTTCAACGTTAAATACAACGTCGTTAAAGTCTTTGTCGCCCAGGCACCATAGATCTTCCCAGCAAGAAGCGTCGCCAGAGTTGATTTCGTGGTCACGGTTGTCGCCGTTTTTACCGGCTTCAGACACGTACACCATTGACGATGCAGAACCTTGCGTGATGGTTGGGCTAGAGCCGCTAAAGCTCAATGTGGCTTCGCCCGCATCGAAGTGCTTGCGGTCGCCATCAGGAATAATGAACAAGCTCAGTGTTACTGCACCTTCAACATCAATGTTGGCAGTAATGTCGGCAGCACCTTTTACATTATCTTCCAAGATGTAAGCTTTCAGTACGTTGCCATCTTCATCGAGTGCATACCAACCCACACTGTTGTTGTAAGTCGCGCTTGAAGAGAAGTTAGACAGATCAAGTGTCACTTCGCCACCACCACTGATGTCCCACGTGCCATCTGCTTTACGCACTAACTCTGTGGTTTGTCTGCCGTACTGGCCGCCGTAAATAAGGTCATCACCTTCACCGCCACGAATTTCATCATCGCCCCACTGGCCATAAATGGTGTCGTTACCTTTACCGCCGTCGATGTAATCTTCATCGTTTGCGATTTCAGTGAGATCACCGTTGTTGGCTTGCAGCGCCTCATAGTCAAGCGAAGAGACATTGGTGAGCGAATTAGGCACAAGGCTCAAATCGGTATCGGCTGTGATTTCTGGGCCATCGATTTGAATCAGGATTTTTCCGTTTTCGCCTATATTGTGGTAGTGATGGCCGTTACCGTCTGCATCAATGTCAATGACCGCAAAGGTATAGATGTTGCCATCAGAGTCACAGTAAGACAGTTTGTAGTCGACGTTGGCATCGTAGGTTTGACCGTCAAGGTTGACTGACTGTGTTTTATCGTCAGAGTACTCATTGCAACGGTCATCGCCATTTAACTGGTCATCATCATCGTTAAACGTGATTTGTTCGTGCGTGCCATTGAAGCTCAACTTCGGTGGCAAACACGATTGGTGGAAATTACCACCGTTGGTGATAGAGAAGCTTTCGTTCAATACGAATGCTTTGATTGACCCGTCATTGCCAAAGTTCGGGCTTGCAGTGTTGCCGTAGATAACGTCATCACCGTCGCCACCATACAGCTCATCTTGGCCATTATTGCCTTCGATGAAATCATCGCCGCCCTGGCCGTATACAACGTCATCACCATTGCCTGCAGAAATCACATCATCATCGCCAATCCCATGATCAATCTCCGGTGAAGCAGGTGTAACAATGTCATCGTAATCAAGGCTGCTTACGTTTTGGTAAGAGTTAGGAACAAGGCTCAAATCCGTGTCTGACGTAATTTCTGGGCCGTCAGTCTGAACAAGAATTTTGCCATTTTCGCCCGCGTTGTTGTAGTGATGGCCATTTCCATCAGAATCAACGTCTACGACGACAAAGGTATACACGTTGCCTGCGGCGTCGCAGTACTGAAGTTGGAAATCAACGTTCACATCGCACTCTTGGCCGTTAAGCGTTACCGTTTGGCTCTTGTCATCAGAATACTCGTTGCAACGATCGTCACCATTCAATTGGTCATCGTCATCATTGAAACTAACGTTGGTCGTGCTGCCCGAAAAGTTCAGTGTTGGTGGAAAGTTCCAAGTGTTGAAGTTACCGCAGTCTGCAGAGAAGTCAGCTCCCATCACAAAGACTGCAGCCGTTTTATTGTCAGACGAAGAACCTGACGTATCACCGTAGATAACATCGTTGCCATCAAAACCGTTGATCGTGTCTTTTCCCGTCGTACCATTCAACGTATCCGCAGAATTGGTTCCATTGATATCCGCCATTTCATTTCCCTCTTTTATGCTAACAAAGCAAGAGGCAGCCCGGCCATCTCCCGATGAAGCAACGTCAATTCATCAACGAAGCCATCAAAGAGACCCGACACTTTCCGTCCCCAACTCGCGATGGGTTTGGCTTTTACTCCTAGATATTGTCCTATTGGTGAGTGTTGCTTTGGGCACTATTGGAACGCTATACAACCCGGAAAAACGTTTTGCGCCGCTGTTCATATGACACACAGGTTCGTAGATTGAGTTACTCCCAGCAAGCATATCTGGGGCTTTTAATGTGAATTTAAGGACAAGTGCGGGAAAGTTTTTAGTCAAGAATGATGAAAGGATTAATGAGCCATTAGACGTAATTATACGGGATGCAATACTGTTGAATGGAATAAGTATGAAAGTCTAGAAAGTTAGTGACTAGTAAAATATCCTTCTTAATTAAAACCAAAAGCCATCATAGTGATGGCTTTTGTTAATATTTATAAGCGTTTACTAATGTTATACAGCAGGTGACGGTTTTTCTTCAGACTTTTGACGTGTGCTCACGCCATTGCCTTCCGCACCATGCATCCATTCGACCAATTTTGACGAACAAAGCACAAGCAAAACGCCCGCAACAGCTGCTGTGACGGCGATTCCACCGAAAATAGCCAGTGGACCTGCATCACCTACATGGCTACCGATAAAGCCTGCCACATAGTTAGCAACAGCATTCGCACAGAACCATGTCCCCATCATGACAGACATCAGACGTAACGGGGCAAGTTTTGTGATAAGTGACAGACCAATCGGAGATAAGCACAGTTCCCCCAATGTATGGAAGAAATACGCGCCGACTAGCCACCACATGGAGGCTTTGACTGACATATCGCCGCCCTGCTGCATCGCGGCGCCCACCATACAAACAAATCCCAGCGCGAGAAAGCCCATCGCCATCGCAAATTTGATCGGTGAACTTGGCTCATTGTCATCAAGGCGTCGCCATACGACAGCAAGCAACGGTGCCATGATAATAATGAACATCGGGTTAAGAGATTGGAACCACGCCGCAGGCACTTCAAACGCACCGATCATTCGATCTGTGTATTGCTGCGAGTAAATGTTCATCAATCCGCCTGCTTGCTCAAAGCCTGCCCAGAAGATGATGACAAACAAGCTCATCACCACGATGACTTTCAGACGGTCGCGTTCAATCGCAGTAAGTGGTTGTTTTTCATTGCTGCCAGATTCACGAAGTTGTTTCTTCGCAGCCGGTTCAATACCGATTGAACCAAGAAATCGCTGAGCAAAGAATAACTGAATCACCAGTGACATCAGCATACCGATACCGGCACAAAGGAAGCCTGCTTTCCAGCCGTAATGCGTGGACGCTGTGCCCGCAATCAGACCTGCTAGCAGTGAGCCAAGGTTAATGCCCATGTAGAAGATGGTGAATGCACCATCGCGGCGGTTATCGCCTTCACCATAGAGCTCGCCAACCATGGTGGAAATGTTTGGTTTAAAGAGGCCATTACCAATAATAAGGAAGCCAAGACCAACATAGAACGCATGCAGTTCATACGGGTCGATAAAGCTATTGGGTAATGCAAGGGTAAATTGACCAATCGCCATCAATGCGCCACCAATGATGATGGAACGGCGTTGACCGAGGAAATTATCTGCTAACCAGCCACCGAATACAGGGGTGAGGTAAACCAAGCCGGTGTAAATACCATACAGGTTCAACGCGTCTTGTGTTGTCCAACCCAAGCCACCGTTAATGGTTTGATCTGTGAGATAGAGCACCAAGATGGCGCGCATTGCATAGAAGGAGAAGCGTTCCCATAGTTCGGTACCGCACAGTAGGAACAAACCGCGAGGATGACCAAGCCAGCTTGACTGAGTGTTTGCGTTCATTGTCGTGTTTACCGCCTTTCTGATTATCTCGGCGGGAGCGTTTTTGAGGGCCTCCTTGTCCTGTTTGTCTCCGCCACAGGCCGTACAGACTGCACCAATTTGACGAATGTCGCAAATAATTAGTGAAATAAAATTACATATACATAATTACATTGATCTAAATCAGACGGGATAAGAGTTAGACGTGGCAGGGAAACTTACATGTTTTCCTGCCCGTTCTTTGAGATTTTGTCGATGGAATGCGCTGGCTAGACTGCAGTATCTGGCGAATTAACCACTACCCTAGCCACTCATTCCCTCGTTTATGCTGCCATTGGCAATTCAGAGACGTCGGTTTGCTTCTTACAAAGCAGTAAACCAACGCTTGAAATCAACGCCATGATAAGAAGAATCAAACCCAGCGCGAACTGATCGGCCATGCTCATTTTAGCGGCGACCAAGGTGAAGCCACCCGCCGCCATATTCTGTACGCCACCCAGCACAGCGCCTGCTGTACCTGCATGGCGAGGAAACGGCGTAAGTGCACCTGTTGTCGCAGCGGGGAACAATACACCTGCGCCCAAGAAATAGATAAACGCCCCACCGATTAAGGATTCAACGGTCACGACACCTTGCACACCAGGAACAAAGATGGTCAACGCACCAATTACCAGAGAAACAGACCCCACAACAATGGTCGTCGCATTGGTATAACGTGATTCAATCACACTCGATAACCACGATCCCAACATGAAACCCGGTAATGGCAGAACAAACAACCAACTCACGGTAGTGGCTTCAAGCCCTAAGGTACTGCCTAGCAAGACACCCGCCGCCGCTTCAAACACGGAAATTCCCGAGAAAATCGCAATCAAACACAGTAAGTAACCTTGGAACTGGCGGTTACTCAATACGTACTGGTAACTCGTGATGACGCGATCATGACGGCGAGATTCCTTTGGCAAAGTCTCACGAAATCCGACGGACATAATAAGAAACACCACACCCGCTAACACCAACAGGAAGAAGTAACTCGCCTGCCATTGAAACAAGGTGCTCAAGTAGCCACCCAATACCGGTGCAATCAATGGTGAAAAGATCAACCCCATGCTCACAAGGCTGTTCGCTTTGTGAAGACGGCTTCCTTCGAAACAATCACGGGTCAACGTACGTGCCATTGCACCACCACAACCAATACCAGCACCTTGAATCACGCTACCAATAAGAAAGCCGTCAAACGTTGTCGCGAACAGCGCGACAACAGTACCCACGACATAAATCGCCAAGCCCACCAAAATGATCTGTTTACGGCCAAAGCGATCAGATAGCGGCCCGTATATAAACTGAGAGAGTCCGTAAGGGATGAGGTAGCACGCCATCACCGCTTGAAGAAGCGCAGGCGTCACGTTGAAATCCGCAGCCATTAGCGCCATCGACGGCACATACATGGTTTGTGTCATTTGACCAACAGCGGCCAAAATAATGATCATCAGAAGAATGTTAGACAAAGGCTTCGCCGACGGCATCACCATATTCCTTATACAACAAGCAAATAATGCGTAAGTTTCTTTTATGAATGAAGGCGAGATGAAGAAGTGAAAAACGAAGAAAAGTCGTTCGAAACGATACACCAGCCAATTTTTTGCAGATATTAGTGATAGCTTAGGCGGGAAACAATAGAAACAACGTGTTTTACACACGATAAGAAATCATAGTTCGGATTAGTTTTTATAATGCCAGCCCAATTGTGCACGTAAAGTAGCCGCTAATTTGTCAGGCACAAAAAAAGCAGCGCTTTTAACGCTGCTTTTTCGTTCAAGACATCTCGACCTGATTAAGTGCATATTGGATGAATGCGACAGTGAGTTCGTCTAAAAATAGATTCTAGTGAAAATAGCTTGGTGTAATAGTTACTCAATCGTGAGTTTATGATTACCGTGAGAGACTTTTGCTTTCAAGTAGTTCTCGTTGCCATCTTTAACGTGAGCTTTCGTGCCCACCACTTCTTCAAGTCTGATGCCCAGTTCCTGAATTTCGCGAATTTTTTTAGGGTTGTTGGTCACCAAGCGGATGCTAGGAACACCCAAGGCTTTTAACATATCGGCAGCGTCTTCAAAGGTACGAAGATCATCAGGAAAACCTAGGTGGTTATTCGCTTGATAAGTGTCCATGCCTTCGCTCTGAAGTTCATAGGCATCGAGCTTATTATATAAGCCTATACCTCTTCCCTCTTGGCGTAGGTATAGAATAATGCCGCCTTCAGTCCCCATTTTTTGAATGGTTTCTTCAAGCTGCTCACCACAGTCACAACGTGACGAGTTAAAAACATCTCCCGTTAAGCATTCTGAATGCATACGAACCAGTGGTGAATAGCCACTTTGTTGATCAACACTTTTGAAGATGATCGCGACGTGCTCTTTGTCCGAGTTCAAACCTTCAAATGACAGGATTTCTGCAGAAATCTTGCTGCCAACTCCTACTTTTAAAGGAACTCTTGCTCTTACTTTTGCCATCGTCTCTTTCTCTTTTTATCACCTAGCTTGCGCCAAAGTGAACTGCCCTACACAACTGAAAAACCGTACAAAAAATGCTATTTATATAGTTTTTTGGTCATCTTTCGGTCAAGCCTAGCAGAACTATAACCTTACCGCCAACCAATCAAATAAACAGTGATATACCGCAATATGCAACTTACAGACAATGTACCAAATCTTGGGGAATTTA
The DNA here is from genome assembly GCF_004120195.1 of Enterovibrio baiacu. Lineage (GTDB taxonomy): Bacteria > Pseudomonadota > Gammaproteobacteria > Enterobacterales > Vibrionaceae > Enterovibrio > Enterovibrio baiacui. The sequence goes on from NZ_SCHN01000007.1 coordinate 403,809, forward strand.
GCGCGACTAGTTACATATTAAATGTGGTTATCTTAGTCGCCTGACCACTACCGCCGGATTTCCAGCAACTACTGCAAACGGTTCCACATCATCTTCAACCACGGCACCAATATCAATCACTGCACCTTCACCAATGCAAACCCCTGCTTTAATTGCACTACTGCCACCAATAACAACATTATTACCAATGATAATAGGCAGAGAAATCTCTTGCTCTCCGCGTAAAATATCAAGAGGAAGCAAGCATTGGGAGTTAGTGTAAATGCCCACACTTGGGCCGATGTGCACGTTATTACCAATCTCCACATGCCCACTGTCAATAATGGTGCAGTTTGGGCCAATGGCGACATTGGTGCCGAGGTGAACGTTCATGCCATACGTGCAGGTGAATGGCGCTTCAATCGCCACTTCTTTGCCACGCCGTGCAAACAACTTGGTCACCACCATGTCCTGCTGTTCTGTCGCAGCGGGGTCGAGGGCATTAAAGGTTTGACACAATCTGCGTGAAGCAAATCGAAATTGGGTCAATTCGGGATCAGCAGGGCTGTATGGCTTGCCCTGCTGCATCTTCTCAAATTCTGTCACAACTCATCCTTGATATAATGCGTTTATTCCCAATTGGTTACAGTAAGTTACACTGTAATCGTAGACGCATTTTTTAACACATCAGCGTATTTTAATAAGAATTGCTTACCAGCCTTTACCCCATCCTGATAATCATGTTCGAGTTGATGAGGTTTGCTTAACAACGCGCTGCTTGTAAGAGGCGTTTCAGGCGCAATCTGAATAAGCGCAGTGCGCGCGGGAGGATTCGATAAAAATTCGATTGAATCTTGGTAGGTATGATAATGCTTCGTCAGCATTTCAAGCATGTCGGCGTTGATTTTATGTCCAGACATCTCGTGAAGCCGATAGATGACATCACCACCGAATAACCACCTTTCACCGTTTCTTTGCATGCGCTCAGGCACAATCTCTTTCAGCTTCAACCACACGTTTTCATGGTTTTTCTCTGCGTAGCGAAACTTCAATTCATTGAGGCGTGTAGACACTTGATGATGGAGATCTGACAGCTTTTCAAGTCGATGCTCGATGTTAAATCGTGCGGCGTACTCGGGCAGTCTCGCCTCCACTTTGTGGCGAAGATTCTCAACAAACGGTGAACTCGTGTGCTGCTCCTCTTGAACCACAGGTTCTGTACGAATGACCACAATGATGTCAGCCCCCCGATTGAAGGCTTCGCGCGCCGGAATCGCCCCACTCACCCCACCATCAACATAGTGTTGGCCTTTAAGTTCCACGGTAGACTCATAGAGCAATGGGATTGCGCAAGTTGCTTTCAACACCGAGCGCCAATCCTCTTTGAACATATGGAAAAATTCTGGTTCAAGCGTGTGTGAGTTTGTAGCACAGGCGTAGGCGTAGCGATTTTTTAATGTCTGTCTCGCAGTTTCAAAGCACAACCCATTTGGATGCGTTGGTTCTGCAAGTTCGAGCGCCCAATCCAAATCCATAAATTGCTGACGGCGCACGTATTTCATGAGATTGAAAAAACGATCGTCTGTTGTGAATTCAGTAATGAATTGGTGACCGAACCCTTTCTGGCGACAAATAAACGCAGATAGGTTTAACGCACCCGCAGAAGTACCAATAAAGAGCTCGAAGGGATCAAACCCTGCATCAAGGAAGCTATCAAGCACACCAGAGGTAAAAATCCCGCGCTGACCACCGCCCTGAGCAACCAAAGCGATGCGTTTTTTGCGGGTTGGGTATGTGGTTGAGATATGATTCTTTTCGGCGTCGGACAACAAAATGTCAAAAGAGAAACCGTCTTTATGACTCTGCACGCTAACCTCAAAACATGTGGGTTATCAATTACCGCATTCTACCTGTAGCAAAGGCAGCAGAGCCATTAAATTTGTGACGAATGGAGAGGGTTAGATCCAAGGTACTGCAAAATCAATGCGTTTTATCTGATCAAGAAAAAACAATCGCGACTGTCGCGTAGGTAAAGATCATCGCCAGCGCGAAGCCAACAGTAACCAGTGCAATGCGTAAGTTCGTGTCCATATTTACTTTCCTTCTGCAAACAATCTGACTAACAAGCTTGTTACATATAAATAATGCAGTGAAAAGAGCGGTGCAAGCTAGATTATTCACTTTCGAATGCCTGATCGTCTATCTACTGATTCGAATGTTTCAAAATGTGACACACTGCAACCACCTATCATTACAGGCTTCCACAGAATATATTGCTGTCTGATAACACATGGAAATAACATCAATACCCCGCATAAGCCTTGCGCATAACTATTCCATAAATACAGATAAACTCCCCTCACAACCTCAATAAACTGGCACTTAATGTGTATTTATAAACACCCAATGAATTTAACATTGCGTTAACGATAATTTTATCACCCAACCTCAATCATTCATTTTAATGTCACCATTTCAGCATGTTATACATTCAACATCGCTTACCCGCTCGTTCTGGAAAGAGTTATCAATGAATTTCAAGCACAACAAAACCACCTATTAGTGACCACAAGCATTTAATTTCAGAGATAAGACGCAATTTTGTTCATTTTTCCAACAAACGAACAGCTTTACCAATTCACAACTTTTCACTAACAGACCTATCGCTAGTTAGTTCATTACTCCAACAAGCCCTGTAAACCCTTACATCACACTGAATCATGATTATTTAACAGGATATTTACGAATATCAAACCAATCAATGAAGACTTATGCGCTATTGATTTACCTAATTCCAATGCTTAGTCTGCATTTAACCTCGTGAGCAGTTTTTTATTTTGCTTTTGACGATGGGAAAACCAAAGAACGAGAACAAAGGTGGTTGGAACACCTTAAAACGCAGAGGTTTACGCTGCTTACCCAAGAATATCAGCGACCTATAACGTCATTTGTGACGTGAATAATGCGTAAAAACTTCGACAAGGAGAAGTTATGAAAAGAGAACAATGGGGCTCTCGCGCCGGCTTTATTTTAGCGGCGGTGGGTTCTGCAATCGGGCTAGGAAACATTTGGCGTTTCCCTTATATGGCTTATGAAAACGGCGGCGGCGCATTTTTTATTCCTTACCTTTTCGCCATGATCACCGCAGGTATTCCATTCATGATCATGGAGTTTGGTCTTGGTCATAAACTGCGTGGTTCTGCGCCGGTTGTATTTTCAAAACTGAATACAAAGTTTGAATGGTTGGGCTGGTTCCAAGTAGGCATCGCTGCAACCATTGCGGTCTATTATGTTGCCGTTATTGGCTGGGCAATGTCTTACGTTGGCTTCGCTATCGATCAAAGCTGGGGCACGGATACCAATGCTTTCTTCTTTGGCGAGTATTTGAAGCTAGGCGAAAACTCCCCCACTAATTTAGGTAATTGGCAGTTACATATTGCCATCCCGATGGCACTCGCATGGGCCATCACCTTTGCCGCGGTATTTACGGGTGTTAAAGGCGGCATTGAACGTGCAAGTAAAATCATGATGCCTCTTTTATTCATCATGGTGCTGCTACTTATCGCTCGCATGGTATTCCTTCCAGGAGCGGTGGATGGATTGAACTACCTATTCACTCCTGACTTCAGCAAGCTCAGCGATACAAAAGTGTGGTCTGCAGCGTATGGGCAAATCTTCTTCACACTGTCGGTCGGCTTTGCCATCATGCTTGCCTACTCTAGCTACTTGCCAGAGAAATCCGATGTCAGCAATAACGCCTTCATGACGGTACTGATCAACTGTGGTTTCTCCATCATGGCAGGTGTACTTATCTTCTCTATCCTGGGTTACATGGCAGGCGAGCAAGGTAAAGCCATTACTGAGGTCGTAAGTGGTGGCGTTGGTCTCGCATTTGTTACCCTTCCAGCAGCGATTAACCTACTGCCAGCCCCCTATATCTTGGGTCCAGTGTTCTTCTTAGCGCTTGTTGTTGCGGGCTTGAGCTCACACATTTCGATCATTGAAGCAGTAACCTCTTCAATCATCGACAAGCTCGGCATCAGCCGTAAGAAAGCAGCATCTTTGGTGTGTGGTATCGGTTTTGCAGTTTCCATGGCGTTTGCAACTAACGGCGGACTCCTGCTCCTTGACTTGGTCGACTACTTCATTAACAACGTTGCCCTCTTAGCGAGCTGCTTGATTGAATTGGTTATCCTTGGTTGGCTCATTAAGATCTCAGACATTCGCGCACACGTTAACAAAGTATCTGAATTCAACGTGGGTGTTTGGCTTGAAGTGTGTATCCGATTCGTTAGCCCTCTGATGTTGGCATGGATTGTCGGTTCAAACTTGCTAAACACATTCGAGAACGGCTATGGCGGTTATGCGCAAGACGAATTGCTTCTTCTTGGCTGGGGCCTGACGGCAGCCCTCTTGGTTGTTGGCATTATCATTAACCTTGTTTCGCGCCCAGCACGTGAAACATCAAACGAACAGGAAGGTGCGGCATGACAACAGGTGCAATCATCATGATGCTCATTGGTTTTGGTATCACTTGGGGCGGCGCAGCATGGTGTATTAACAAAGCAATGCATTCTGGCAACTAAGCCCTTACATTCCCCCTAACGCAAAAACGCCTCAACACATGTCGGGGCGTTTTTTTGTATACGAAATCAACAATTCGAACACTGATTCTGCCCTAAACGACAAAATCCCTCCCTACTGCTAGCACTGAACCCATATCTCTAAGATAATATTGACCTTAATCTCAAGAATAAGAGGACACCCTTGCATGGTTAATCAGAAGCGGATCCTAGTGGTGGATGACGATTTCGAAATCCGCGAACTGCTTCAAGAATACTTGTCTAAGGCCGGTTACGACGTAACGACCGCGCAGAACGGACAAGAAATGAAAGCAAAATTAGCTGTGCAATACCCAGACCTCATTCTGCTGGACATCATGTTGCCCGGTGACGACGGCTTTACTTTGTGTAAATACGTTCGCCAAGATTCCAGTGTACCTATCATTATGCTGACTGCGGTGTCAGACGAGACTGATCAAATCATTGGCTTGGAATTGGGGGCCGATGATTACATCGCGAAACCTTTTAGTCCTCGCCAACTTGTTGCGCGTATTCGCGCCCTGCTTCGTCGCACGCAGCAGTTACAAGAAACCACCATGTCGAAGCAAAAAGCCATTCGCTTTGCCCAATGGCGGCTAGACCCGGTGACTCAGCGCTTGAATCATCAAGTTACAGGGCAAGACGTGGAAATGACATCGTCCGACTTTGCGCTTTTGATGTTGTTCATTGAGCATCCGCAACAATTGATGGACAGAAACGCCATTTCCCATGCCACGCGTGGCCGCGATGCAACACCACAAGAACGTGGGATAGATGTACAAGTCAGCCGTCTACGTCAACGCTTGAAAGACAATGGCCGTCAATCAACCATCATTAAGACCGTGCGCGGCAACGGCTATATGTTCGTTGCAGACATCACCTATGAATCTTAAACAGTATTTTTGGCCGCGCTCGCTGCTTTCTCGCACACTGGTGCTTACCATACTGTCTGTGTTTATCGCACAGGCAGTTGCCAGCCTCTTTTGGTATACCCAATCTAAACAGCGTGAAGTTGAAGGCCTTAAAGCCGCGTCGGAAAGCATGGCGCAGGTGTTTGCATCTACCACCTCATTCTTTCAATCCTTGCCCGTTGAATATCGCCATATCGCCCTTGAACAATTAAGGAACATGGGCGGTGCGCGCTTCTTCGTGTCATTCAATACAGAAGAAATCCGAATCGATCCGATTCCAGACACCCTTTCTAAGCGGGAGGCCGTGGAGACGATTCAAGGCGTGATGGAACAAAAACTGCCGAATGTCGAAAACATACTGATCAATTTCTCGCGTCCCGAAACACTGCGCGTGCTGAACAACAACCTGCTTTTGTCGGATTTACCCAAATCTTGGGCGCACCATACCCTCACGCTAGAGCCCTTAAATCCACCAGTGCTTGTGGTGCAAATTGAGTTAGATGCCGATCAATGGGTGTATATTGCCGCCCTATTGCCCGCACCTTACGTCACGTTAGAAAATGACTTAGTCAATGCAGACCAATTGGTGTTCCTCGTTGCGATCACCATATTGTTGCTCATCTTTACTTTTACATTGATTCGTAATCAGACACGCCCACTTAAACGCTTAGCCATGGCGGCAAACCGATTAAGTACTGATATCGAACAGCCAGAATTGGTTGAGGAAGGCGCAAGCGAAATCACCACAGTGACCCGCGCGTTTAACCTGATGCAGAAACGGATGCAGCGTTACATGCACGACCGAGAAAAACTGTTTGGTTCGATCTCACACGATTTAAAAACACCCATCACGCGTTTACGCTTGCGGGCAGAGCTGATTGATAACGAAGTGCAAGCCGCCAAGATCAACAAAGATCTCGATGAACTTGAGATCATGGTGAAAGGTGCACTTCAAACGGTGAAAGACACCGATATTCACGAGAACGTGACCAACATTGATGTGCTCAATATTCTGAATTCCGTGGCGGAAGTACACAATCAACAACGCCAACGTGTTTTCATTCGAGGCGCGCAAGATCTGCCGTTCAGTTGTAAACCTCTCGCCTTCAAACGCTGTTTGACCAACCTTATTGATAACAGCGTGAAATACGGCGACGAAGTGACGGTGTATGTGCAAGACAGCGAAAAGTCTCTCGACATTACCCTGATCGACAATGGCCCCGGCATTCCAGAAGAACTTCTGAAAAAGGTGTTCGACCCCTACTTCCGTCTTCATACAGATGTGCACGGCACAGGGTTGGGTCTAGGTATCGCCAAAAACATCATTCGCGCCCACGGCGGTGAAATCATTCTTTCAAACCGACCAAATGGCGGTTTGCAGATAGACATCGCATTCCCTAAGGTCGAACAATGATGCTTTCTCGCGCCGTAAAATACCTTGCCACCAGCTTGGTGCTTGCGTCAGCGTTACCTGCAAGCGCCGGTAATGTTGAAGTGTTGCATTGGTGGACCAGTGGCGGAGAAGCGCGCTCTGTTGATTCTTTGAAACAGATGATGAACGAGCAAGGGCACGAGTGGAGAGATTTTGCAGTACCAGGACGCGCGGGCGAAAGCGCCATCAACACGCTTCGTATCCGGGCGCTTTCTGGGAATCTACCCGATGCTGCGCAGATTAAAGGGCCTGACATCAAAGATTGGGGAAACTTTGGTTTTCTCACCAACCTTGACCGCATCGCCAAAGAGCAAGGTTGGGACAATCTGCTGCCTAAGCGAATCTCTGACATTCTCAAAGCCAACGGACACTACGTCGCCGTTCCGTTCAATATTCACCGCGTTAACTGGCTATGGGCAAACCCGTCTATTTTCAAAGACGTAGGCGTTGCCGTCCCAACAACCTTGGACGATTTTTTCATCGCGGCTGAGAAAATAAAGAAAGCCGGCTACATCCCGCTCGCCTTGGGTGAAGAGCCTTGGCAAGAAGCCACCCTGTTCGATTCCATTGCGCTCGCGACATTGGGCGCAGCAGATTATCGACGCGCTTTTGTCGAACAAGACAGCGAGACGCTCTCCAGCGAAAAAATGCGTGAAGCGCTGGTGATATTTCGAAAGATGAAGGCCTTTACCGATGCCGAAGCACCGGGGCGAAGCTGGAATGACACCACATCATTAGTCATTGAAGGCAAAGCCGCCATGCAGGTTATGGGTGATTGGGCCAAGGGTGAGTTTGCCGCAGAAGGCAAAATCCCAGGGCGCGATTTTATTTGTGTTCCCGCGCCGGGCACCCAACATCAGTTTGCGTTTAACATCGACAGCTTTGTCTTTTTCAAATCCAGCGACAAACGCAAGGTGGATTCTCAAGAAGCGTTAGCAACGTTGATCATGACGCCAGATTTCCAACGTATTTTTAACAAAGACAAAGGATCGATCCCTGTTCGATTGGACATGAATCTGTCAGATTTTGACAGTTGTGCACAAAACTCTTTCAACGCGTTCACGCGCGCCGCAGCATCAGATCAACTGGTACCAAGCTTCTCTCATGACATGGCTGTCGGCAGAGCATCACAACGCGCAATGTTCGATGTATTGTCCCAGTTCTTCAATAACAACAACCAATCCATCGACGAAACGCTACGCCAACTCCGCGCCGCCGTCATGGCAGCAAATCTGTAAATAATCTGACGTATTTCTGTCATCCCTTCATGGTTTTATAACACCGCAGCGCTTCAGTGATGCGGTGTTTTTTTGTGCGTAAATTCACGTAAACAACAGCATCAAACGCACCACATCATTAAGTTCTCTCTCAATAAAGCGACTTTTTATACAAGGGTCTATACATAGATGACAGAAACATAGCGCGGTGCTATAACAACTTTGTAACACTTCGCTCATATAACCATAAAGAATGCTCTAACGAGCATGAAAGAACTCGAAAGAAAGTCCCCATCCTAGAGAAAAAAGCAATTCGGTCCTAAAAGGAGTTAACAATGAAGTTGAACAAACTAGCAGGCGTATCTTCACTTCTACTGCTGTGCTCAGGATATGCACAAGCCGCTACCGAGATTGAATGGTGGCATGCTATGGGCGGAAACTTGGGCGAGAAAGTGAATGAAATTGCTGACAAGTTTAACGCAAGCCAAACGGAATTCGTGGTTAAGCCCGTTTACAAAGGTAACTACACAGAAACCATGACTGGCGCTGTTGCTGCATTTCGTGCCAAACAGCAACCCGAGATTGTCCAAGTATTTGAAGTGGGCACGGCCACAATGATGTCGGCGAAAGGTGCGATCTACCCTGTCTACGAATTGATGAAAGACACAGGTACACCGTTTGATTCATCAGAATACCTGTCATCAGTAACAGGTTATTACACTGATACCGACGGCAACATGTTATCCATGCCTTTTAACAGCTCAACCCCAGTGCTGTACTACAACAAAGATCTGTTTGCGAAAGCCGGTGTCACTCCACCCAAAACATGGGAAGAAATGGGTGACGTGGCGAAAAAGCTGCGCGACAACGGCGTAACATGTGGTTTCACCACAGGTTGGCAGTCTTGGGTTCAAATCGAAAACTTTGGTGCGCGCCACAACCAACCGATCGCCACTGCTGACAATGGCTTTGGCAGCACAGACGCAAAACTACTCATCAACAACAAACCGTTTGTTAAACACATTAACCAACTGGCTGAATGGCAGAAAGACGGTACGTTTAAATACGGTGGCCGCCGTTCAGACAGCGCCCCCCTCTTCTATAGCGGTGAATGTGCAATGTACATGAACTCGTCAGCATCATACGCAGGTATCAAAGGCAATGTTGACGGCTTTGAGTTCGGCGTAGCGCAACTGCCGTACTACGAATCTGAAATCAAAAACCCTCAAAATTCCATCATCGGTGGCGCAACCTTGTGGGTACTGCAAGGCCACGATAAGAAAGACTATGAAGGCGTTGCAGAGTTCTTCAAGTTCATGTCCAGCAGTGACATTCAAGCAGATTGGCACCAGTTCACGGGTTACCTGCCGATCACGCATGCCGCTTACGAGCAAAGCAAGAAAGAAGGTTTCTACGACAAAAACCCAGGTACTGACGTTGCGATTACACAGATGACCTCCGTAGAACCTACACCCGCATCAAAAGGCATTCGTCTTGGTAACTTCGTGCAGATCCGCGACGTGATCAACGAAGAACTTGAGAACGTTTGGTCTGGTGATGCTACGGCGCAAGAAGCCCTAGACAAAGCGGTAGAACGCAGCAACGTCTTGCTTGCTAAGTTTGCTAAAGCAAACAAATAACCCCTCGAACGCAACGTTGAATTCATAACAGCGTCAGTTCTAGTTGGCTAAAAACACGTAATCATACGGAGGGTGGGCTTGCCCCCCTCCTTCATGGAAGAGATGCAGATAGCTTATGGATAACAAACCCGTTTTCCACAATACCTTACTGCCACTCATGCTCCTCGCTCCGCAATTAATCATCACCTTTGTGTTCTTTTTGTGGCCTGCAGGACAAGCAGTTTGGCAATCAACCTTGCTAGAAGACCCTTTCGGTTTAAACACTGAATTTGTTGGCCTGAGCAATTTCTTCGAATTGTTTGAAGACAGTTCGTACTTTGAAACCTTTAGCACCACCATTTTCTTCAGCTTCGCTGTTGCCGTGCTCGCTCTCAGTGTTTCACTGTTACTGGCCGTGATGGCGGACCATGTCATCAAAGGCGCAACGACCTATAAAACCTTGTTGATTTGGCCTTATGCCGTCGCCCCTGCGGTGGCCGGCGTGCTTTGGTTGTTCATGTTCAACCCGACCGTTGGTGTGCTTGCCCATGCGCTGTCTGCAATGGGGGTGGATTGGAACCCCTTCATCAATGGCAGCCACGGCATGACCATGGTGGTTATCGCGGCCACATGGAAGCAGATCAGTTATAACTTTTTATTTTTCTTGGCAGGCCTTCAATCTATTCCACGCTCATTGATTGAAGCGGGTGCCATTGATGGAGCAGGCCCTGCAAAACGCTTCTTCACCATTATTTTCCCGCTGCTGTCACCCACATCGTTCTTCTTGTTGGTCATCAACTTGGTTTACGCCTTCTTCGACACCTTTGGCGTTATCCATGCCATGACACAAGGCGGCCCAGGCAGCTCCACCACCACCTTGGTGTACAAAGTGTACTCCGATGGCTTTGTTGGTTTGAACTTAGGTTCTTCTGCGGCACAGTCGGTTTTACTCATGATCTTAGTGGGTATTCTGACCGTGATTCAGTTCCGTTACGTTGAGAAGAAGGTGGCTTACTGATGGTAGAAAGACGACCCCTACTCACCTTTTTCAGCCACTTTGTGCTGATTGCTGGCGTGCTGATTGTCGCACTGCCGGTGTGGTTGGCGTTAACCGCCGCGACGCATGACAGTAAAGAATTCGTCAGTGGCATGACACCGCTGTGGTTTGGCGATCGCGGCCTTGATGTCTTCATTGAAGTTTTCACCGAAGGCACATCACGTGAGCTTGATATCACGGTGGCGGGCATGCTGTGGAACTCGACCTTAATGGCGCTAGGCATTGCCTTTGGCAAGCTGTCAATTTCCATCCTGTCAGCCTATGCCGTGGTGTATTTCCGCTTCCCTGGACGCATGTTGGCGTTTTGGGTCATTTTCATGACCCTGATGCTACCCGTAGAAGTGCGGATCATGCCGACGTTTCAGGTTATTGCGGATCTCAGCATGCTTAACACCATGTCCGGCTTAACCATTCCCTTAATAGCAAGTGCAACCGCCACCTTCTTGTTCCGCCAGTTCTTCTTAACCGTGCCTGGTGAACTGCTCGAAGCGGCGCGTATTGACGGCGCAGGCCCGATCAAATTCTTCTTTGATATTTTGCTTCCGCTCTCGCGCACGAACATTGCCGCCTTGTTTGTCATCACCTTTATCTACGGTTGGAACCAATACCTTTGGCCACTGTTGATCACCACAGATGACAACTACTACACCATCGTCATGAGTATTCAGCGGATGTTGGCCGTTGGCGATGGCGAAGTCGAATGGAACAGAGTGATGGCAACCACCCTAATGGCAATGGTGCCCCCCGTACTCGTGGTACTTGGTATGCAAAGACTCTTCGTGAAAGGTCTTGTCGAAACAGAAAAATAAACACCAATTATCCGATAGATAGAAAACTTTCACACAGAGGATGCGTGAATGGCAACAGTAACACTCAATCAGATCAGCAAAGTGTACCCCAATGGGTTTAAAGCAATTCATGGCGTCGATCTCGCCATCAATGATGGTGAAATGATTGTACTCGTGGGCCCAAGTGGCTGCGGAAAATCCACCTTATTACGCATGATTGCAGGCTTGGAAACCATTTCAGGCGGGACACTTTCTATTGATGAACAGCGCGTCAATGAACGCGAACCCGGCGAGCGTGATATCGCGATGGTGTTCCAGAACTACGCACTGTATCCGCACATGACTGTGTTCAATAATATGGCCTACGGTTTGCGTAACCGAGGCGTTCCAAAAGACGAAATCGAAAAAACGGTCAACGATGTGGCGCAAATGCTCGAACTCGACCATTTGCTGAAACGTCGCCCGTCACAGCTCTCTGGCGGTCAACGTCAGCGCGTTGCAATGGGTCGCGCGATCGTTCGTCGTCCTAAAGCGTTTCTCTTTGATGAGCCGCTATCGAACCTTGATGCCAAGCTGCGTGTTCAAATGCGCCTTGAGATCAAAAAGCTGCAACGCAACCTCAATACCACCGCGGTGTACGTGACACACGATCAGGTGGAAGCCATGACATTGGCGGATCGCCTTGTAGTGCTCAATGGCGGTGATGTTGAACAAATTGGCTCGCCGCTTGAAGTATATGACGAACCCCAATCTCTGTTCGTCGCGACCTTCATTGGCAGCCCATCCATGAACATCATTCCCGCTCAACTGGATGGCAATCAAATTGTGTTCGATAACGGCGAAACCTTACCCACCACCAACACAGCAGTGAGAGATGTGGTTGTTGGTCTTCGCCCTGAACATCTTCAAATTGCGGAAAACCCAGATGACAAGATGATCAGCATGACAGTGACCCTCACAGAATCACTCGGTGCTGATCTCCTCATCTACGGCGTTTTGGTGGGTACCACACATGAAATGACGTTACGCGTTGAAGGCCACGTGAAAGTGGACGACAACGCCACGCTGCCATTGACCATTTCAGAAAACAACATTCACCTGTTCGACAAGGACACTGAAAAACGTCTGCCTGCTCAGTAGCCAACAGCCATAAACACAACAAACGCCTTTCTGTTTTTGCAGTAAGGCGTTTTTTATTAGTGTAACGCCGAGATCAGTGCCTCAGGTTTCGCAGCAAAACCCCTACATGGCTACGTTTTCCCGATCTCCCATGTTACCGTTTTGTAGCCATATTTTCTTCGCTAGCGCTCATTCTTACTGAGATAGCAGTAAAATCACAGGGATTGTGACGCTCACCTTTCTATTCGTGAAATTTTCGTTTTCAATCAGTTATCACTACCATTACCATTGCAACCATAAAAATAAATTCGTCAGCAACTTCTTTGACGATAACTCTCGACCAAAAAGGATTTGCGTAATGCGTCGTTCAGCCCTGATTTTTTTAGCCACTATGATCCCTGGCATTGCTGTCGCGAAAGACATCAATGATATGGACATGGCTTGCGCCACTGAGAAATACCATAATTACGTTGATGCCTCGATATCGTGGTACGAAAGTTTGGTTGATTTGACCATTCAGAAAGACCAAAAACTGGAAAGCGTTGCCAAATGGTTTCTCGAAGGCCGTCGTAGCCACTTCACGTTGAACCAGAAAGCGTTCGACTACTACCTCGCAAACGACCCAAGCAAACTGAATTTTGATGCCCCTGTTGAATCGTGGCTAAGCCTGAGTCAAGAAGATGTGAAAGCACTGAGCGCTTCAAACGGTGAGCTGGCAGACTCCGCAAAATCCGTATTCTCCTTCCGACAAGGTAAAGCGCACGAAGGCAACTATGACCTGCGTTCAGCGCTGGCTGACTTGCTGAGCAACCCGAAAGAAATCGACGTGCCGCTTCAAAAATACAACGCAGAAATGCTGTCGCTTGCTGAAACGACATGCGATAAGTCATAAAAGCCATTCTGTATGAGGTAGAGTGAAACCGCTCTGCCTCTTCATTTCGTTTATTGCAGACAAAACACTTCAATAACCCCTCGATGTGCCCCGCCAGTCTGGCATTGTCCAACTTCGATGTTGTATCTTGCGAAAACATCGTGTAAATCATGCACATCAATCTTCAGAAAAGTACCCGGATGGTTAAGATTAAACAGGCAGAAGCAACACTGGAAAGCCTACACCGTATTTTTACAGTGCCTGAAGCACCGAATTCGACCCTCGGCGAGATCGAGCGCGCCATCTCTCAAAACCTAAATCGATTCCTGCAAGACCACATAGCAGCCACAGATTGCTCCCTCACGGAGATCGAAAAGGATTTTAATAACCCAACGATCCCCGACGCGCCCACCTTTGTTTCTGACCACACTGAGTTTTTGCTTGAAAAGTTGGTCGCGCAATCTGTGCATACGTCGTCACCGCGCTTTATCGGCCACATGACGTCAGCACTGCCCTATTTCCTGATGCCGCTTTCAAAAATCATGATTGCGCTGAATCAGAACACGGTGAAAATAGAAACCTCAAAAGCCTTCACACCGCTTGAACGACAAGTCCTGGGCATGTTGCACAATCTGATTTACCAACGTAGCGACGATTTCTACCAAAATTGGATGCACAGTGCCGCCCACTCGCTTGGCGCATTTTGTTCTGGCGGCACCATCGCCAATATCACTGCCCTTTGGGTAGCAAGAAACAGCGCGTTAAAACCGGAAGGCGATTTCAAAGGTGTAGCGGAAGAAGGCCTCTTCCGCGCAATGCGTCACTACGGCTATGACGATTTGGTGATTCTGGTGTCCGAACGCGGTCACTATTCACTCAAAAAGTCAGCAGATGTGTTAGGCATAGGTCGCGAAGCCTTGGTGGCCATTCCAACCGATGAAAACAACCGAATTTGTCTTGATGCGCTGAGTGAGAAAATCGCTGAACTCATGGCGAAGAACATCAAGCCTTTCGCCCTTATCGGCGTGGCAGGCACGACAGAAACAGGCAACATCGACCCGCTTGATAAAATCGCTGACATTGCCGAACGTGAAGGTATTCATTTTCATGTTGATGCGGCTTGGGGCGGTGCGAGTTTAATGTCAGAAAATCAGCGACCCAAGCTGAAAGGCATTGAACGGGCTGACTCGGTCACGATAGATGCCCACAAACAACTGTATGTGCCGATGGGCGCGGGCATGGTGTTGTTCAAAGACCCTGCGCTGGTGTCTGCGATTGAACATCACGCTGATTACATCTTGCGTAAAGGATCGAAAGACCTCGGCAGCCACACGCTTGAAGGCTCTCGAAGTGGTATGGCAATGTTGTTGTTTGCCAGCTTCAACATCATTGGACGTCAAGGCTATGAGCTTTTGATTGATCAAAGCGTTGAAAAAGCGGCGTACTTTGCCGACCTTGTGGAAGCGCAGAGTGATTTTGAATTGGTGAGCGCCCCAGAGCTGTGTTTGATGACCTACCGCTTTGTGCCGCCGTCGGTAAAAGCGGCATTGAAGGTTGCTTCTCCCGAGCAGGTGGATGCTATTCATGCGCTGTTAAATGATTTAACCGTCTTTATTCAAAAGCGTCAGCGCGAAGCGGGATATTCCTTTGTTTCCCGCACCTGCTTAACGCCAAGCCAATGGGATAGACGCGCCACCAACGTTTTCCGTGTGGTGTTAGCCAATCCACTGACCACAAAAGAAATCCTACAAGCGGTATTGGAAGAGCAACGAGACATCGCCTCAACCAGCAGCATCGCCCTGCCTAAGTTGCTTTCGCTTGCAGACTCTCTGCTTCGATGACGCAGCAAAGCCCAAGGTTCAGTCATAAAAAATGGCCCATTCAGGGCCATTTTTTATCGTGTTTTGAACACGTTCAGTTCAACACTCAGTCGGCGTTTTCCCAACTGTCTGCTTCGATTTTTGCCAACGCGTGTGAAGCACGCTGGAGTGCTGGAAGGAAATGTAATGCTTGTTCTGCCTTCAAGCGCATGATCGGTGCTTGAATGGCAACAGCAAGGTTTGAGCGCCCGCGCGGAGACGGCACCAACACCGCCACACAGAGCAGCCCCGGCAGAAACTCTTCGTTATCGATGGCATAGCCACACAAGCGCACATTTTCTAGCTCGGTTTCAAGCGCCTCAAGGTCCGTGAGTGTTTTCTCCGTAAAGGCGCTCAGCTCTACGTTATCCAGAATTCGGCGACGCTGTGACGGCGTCATGCTTGCGAGAAACAGTTTTCCCGTCGCTGAGCAGTGAACAGGCACACGAGAACCCGCATGCAAGTGGAAACGCAGCGGCGCTTCCGTTTCTACGCGATCCACGTAAACAATCTCACCACCAGACAAAGACGTGAGGTTACAACTCTCCCCGACTTCTTCTCGCAGTTGATTGAGCACTTGGTGTCTTGCACTGTGCGTGGTGGAATTCAGTAACACATTTTCGGCTAAACGGCGTAAACGTGTGCCCGTGCTGTAATGGCGTTCATCGCCATCACGCTGCACAATGGCGGCACTTTCTAACTGTTGCAGCATACGGTGAAGTGTCGGTTTTGGAATGCCCGTTTCTTCGGCTAACCCTTGCAAAGAGAAAAACTCATCCTTCCCAGCGATCAATTCCAACAAAGCAAACAAACGCAATGTTGGCGTATCTCCATCTACCTTCGCCAAATCAGGCTGTTCTATGTTCTTCATTCTTATGATTTCCTCTGCGGTATACCTCTGTATATCAAAATCAAAGTAAATAACAACTTCCGCTGTTAAAAACTGAAACAGAGTTGTTAAAAGCCGCCCTTGTTGCAACCATGCTCATAATAATAGAACATTTCGTTCCGTTATTTTAATGAAAACATCGTAGATACACCATAAGGAGAACATTAACCGACGCAAAGAGGACGGTACATTGGCGCTTTACCGCATTGAAGCTCGCTTAATTGATGAGGCCATTAGCGCCACAATGTCGACAAACACCCGATGATGCAGAGGCTGTGCAATGTCTAAGGCAAGGCTATTGCGGTAATAACGGCTTAAATCCAACCCGATACCAAGCCCCATGATGATATCTCCACACTTTTCTCGCTGCTCAACCACGCTTCTTAGATGATTATCGAGATAAAACGCATCGTTCATGAGGTTCGTTGCGGTATCCATGGGGCAACCGTCTGATAGCACGAGCAGCACGCGACGAGACACATCAACCCTTTGCATTCGTTGACATGCCCATTCAACAGCCTCGCCATCAATGCCTTCGCGGAAAAGATCCGCTTTCATCAATGCAGCAATGTTCTTTCGCCCCTGACGCCAATGCATGTCGGCATCCTTAAACACCAAGTGGCACACATCATTCAACCGACCCGGCAATGCGGGTCTACCCCTCGCCATCCATTGTTGGTGAGATTTGCCACCATTCCATGCATTCGTGGTGAAACCAAGCACCTCACTAGGAATACCGGCTAAACCAAGGGATCGCACCAAGCCATCCACCAGCAACGTAATGTGTTCGATGTGTTGCCGCATGGAGCCAGAACAATCAATCAGCAAGGTAACCATGCTGTCAGGCTTGGTGACGTATCGCTCTTTCATGAACAAGCGTGTTTCCATCGGCGACGTGACAATCTGCGCCAATCGTCGACCATCGATATAGCCCTCTTCCTCCCCAAACTGCCACCCATCTCGCTGAGGCTGACTGAGATACCGAGCCAGTTTTCGCGCAATGTCGCGACAATTAATACCCAAGGTTTGAAATTGCTTATCGAGCTGGATACGAAATGCATCAAGTTGTGCCACACGCACTAAGCCCGACGCATCGACTTCCGTATCGAATTCCCGCGTAAAGACCTGATACTCGCCATTATGCTGTTCAAATGCCGTGCTTTTTTTCCCTGATGCAATCGCTGTGTCTTCTGATAACGCAGCCTCGTCTTCGAGCAACAACGCAAACGTATTGATGACACGCTCAGCATCAGATTCTTCGTCATGCTCGTCTTGGCTCTGATGGATCATGTCAGCGATGGTTTGCGCCAACTTGAGCGCGTGAACGGCGTAGTCTGACTGCGATGATGTGCATCGACGAAGACCCAGCAGACTTTCACCAATCATGGGTGCAATGCCAGCACGCGTCGCTTCAATCAGGTCTTCATAATCTTCATCAATGGGCGTGGCAAACAGACGTGTTCGCACCATTTGAATGACAGTGAATAGCAAAATACCCAGCCGAGACTCCACTAGCTCTGCGTTTTTTGAAAGCGCACACCACGCATCAAATCGATATCGAATATTTCGCTGCACGCCAATGTGAGAGGTGGCACTGGACAAGGCCTCGGTTCGATACTGTTCAAGCAAATCAAACAGCATGCGAGCAAGAGAATCCTCGGGGCTAAGTGACTGATGCAATACCGGATCACTAAGCATCAATCGTGATGCGATAGCATCAATGCGTCCTCGTTCAGCCTTGAAGTCAGAATCCAGATCTTGTGCTTGGAGATGAGAAGCCGAGACAGGTATGAAGGTCGTATCGCGATACACTTGACCCGCTTTGAGGTGCAACGCACCGTCGCCCACTTCCGCACGCAAAGCCGCAGATGACAACATATGCATGCGCTGTTGAAGCACCGAAAACCGTGGGAATGCTGAAGCGTTAGTCTCTGCCATCTCTACGTTCCAGTATCAGAAGGTACGGATTCAAATAACGCGCTTTGGGTGATAATTTCTTCATCAAAACAGCGTTGGTAAAGCTCATTAAACACAGGCCATTCCGATTCATCGCATTTGTTCAGAAACGTGAGACGAAAAGCGAGGCGAACATCTGGGAAAAGCACGTGATTTTCAGCCCACATGATCACCGTTCTGGGTGACATTAACGTGGAGGTATCACCGCTAGCAAAAGCACGACGCGTGAGATTCGCAAGGGCAACCATTTGAGCCACCAGTCGCCTCCCTTGCTCCGTGTTCTTTTCTGGCACGCGCGATAATACGATGGCCGCTTCTCGTTCAGGCGCGAGATAATTCAAGGTCACCACAAGGTTCCAGCGGTCTACTTGCGCGTGGTTTAAAGCGTGCGTCCCATGATACAACCCTTGCAGATTGCCTAACCCAACGGTGTTCGCCGTCGCGAACAAGCGAAACGCCGCATGTGGTGTCAGCACGCGGTTTTTATCACTCAAGGTGAGCTTGCCCTCTTTCTCCAACAAACGTTGAATGACAAACATCACATCAGGTCGACCCGCATCATATTCATCTAAAACAAGGGCTATCGGACGCGTCACCGACCACGGCAACAAACCGTCTTGAAACTCGGTCACTTGTTTGCCGTCGCGGAGTACCAAAGTATCTTTCCCCACCAGATCGAGCCGACTGATATGACCATCCAGGTTTATCCGCAAACACGGCCAGTTTAATCGTGCTGCCACTTGCTCAATGTGGGTTGATTTACCCGTACCATGCATGCCTTGCACCAGCGTTCGTCGGTTGTGTGAAAAACCCGCCAAAATCGCCAATGTCACTTCAGGATCGAAGACATATTTCGGATCAATCTCCGGAACCAGCTCACTGGCCGTCGAATAAGCCGGCACGCGCAGATGACTGTCGATGCCAAACGTTTCTCGAACATTTACCTCTATGTCTGCCATCCCGCTCTTTTCCGCTTCCATTCTCTTCTCCCTCATTGCGACTTTTCACCGAAATCACACTCAGCAAAACCATTGATAGTGCGTGCTTTTCTTCCTCAACAGAGGGAAAGAGTTACTCTCTCTGAACACCACTGTCAGCATTTTCTCAAAAATCCGACGAATCAAATAAAGCATTCCACTTTGTTAATTTCATGTTGACGACAGGTTTTCTTAAGACTAGTTTTTATCAATATTCCGTTATACGAAACATTTAATTCCATTTAACGAAATATTTCAAGGAGAGAACTATGAGTGAGAAAGCGATGCGTACCGTCGTTGAAGGACCAACCAAGATGACCCCGTCTGAGGCGTTCGTAGAAACCTTAGTCGCGAACAACGTCACGACCATGTTTGGCATCATGGGTTCTGCATTTATGGATGCCATGGACATCTTTGCGCCTGCGGGTATTCGCATGATCCCGGTTGTGCATGAGCAAGGTGCTGCGCACATGGCCGATGGCTACTCGCGTGTTTCAGGTAATCATGGTGTTGTCATTGGACAGAACGGTCCAGGCATCAGTAACTGTGTGACCGCGATTGCGGCGGCATATTGGGCGCACAGCCCTGTTGTTATCGTGACCCCCGAAACAGGCACCACCACAATGGGACTCGGTGGCTTCCAAGAATGTAACCAACTCCCGATGTTCCAAGAGTTCACCAAATACCAAGGGCACGTGACGCACCCTTCTCGTATGGCGGAATACACAGGCCGATGCTTTGACCGCGCCATGAGTGAAATGGGTCCCACCCAATTGAACATCCCTCGCGATTACTTCTACGGCGAGGTGACCTGTGAAATTCCAAAGCCTGCGCGACTCGATCGCGGCCCAGGCGGTGAAAACAGCTTGAATGAAGCGGCAGACATTCTTGCCGAAGCCAAATTCCCCGTCATCATTTCCGGTGGTGGTGTTGTCATGGCTGACGGCCTTGAGGAATGTAAGGCGCTCGCAGAACGCCTTGGTGCGCCAGTCGTGAACAGCTACCTCCACAATGATTCATTCCCCGCCTCTCACCCACACTGGTGTGGCCCGCTCGGCTACCAAGGGTCAAAAGCGGCGATGAAACTTTTAGCACAAGCCGATGTGGTGATTGCACTTGGCTCTCGCTTGGGGCCGTTCGGCACCTTGCCGCAACATGGTCTCGATTACTGGCCGAAAACCGCCAAGATCATTCAAATCGATGCTGACCACAAAATGCTTGGCCTTGTGAAGAAGATTTCGGTCGGTATTTGTGGCGATGCCAAAGCGGCTGCCATTGCACTGACTGAGCGCCTAAACGGACGCACTCTCGCCTGTGATGCCAATACCGAAGAACGTATCGCAGTGATGAAACAAGAACAGGATGCGTGGGAAAAAGAATTGGACGAGTGGACGCATGAAAAAGATGCCTTCAGCCTCGACATGATTGATCAAAACGCGAAAGAGAAGCCGTTCTCTGGCGGCGAATACCTTCACCCGCGCCAAGTACTGCGTGAGCTTGAAAAAGCCATGCCAGAAGACGTTATGGTCTCAACCGACATCGGTAACATCAACTCCATTGCCAATAGCTATCTGCGCTTTGAAAAACCACGCAGCTTCTTCGCAGCCATGAGCTTTGGTAACTGTGGCTACGCCTTCCCGACCATCATTGGCGCGAAAATGGCAGCGCCAGAGCGCCCAGCCGTCTCTTATGCGGGCGATGGTGCGTGGGGCATGAGCTTGATGGAAACCATGACCTGTGTACGTCACAACATTCCCGTGACTGCCGTTGTGTTCCATAACCGCCAATGGGGCGCGGAGAAGAAAAATCAGGTCGATTTCTACAACCGCCGTTTTGTGGCTGGCGAGCTGGATAACCAAAGCTTTGCTGAAATTGCACGCGCAATGGGTGCAGAGGGCGTGACGGTTGATCGCTTAGAAGATGTCGGCCCAGCCCTTCAATCTGCTATCGACAAACAAATGAACGAAGGCAAAACAACGGTCATTGAAATCATGTGTACCCAAGAGCTGGGCGACCCGTTCCGCCGTGATGCACTGTCAACGCCGGTGCGTTTCCTCGATAAGTACAAAGATTACGTGTAAAGCTCAGGCCACCTAAGCGCGTCGAGGGCGATGGCATCTTACGGCATCGCCTCGACACGCTTTTTCTGGCTATGTAATCGCTATTTCACCCTCTCTAAAAAAGGAGTTTTAGCATGACTAACGTCGCGACCCCACACGCTCAACCCGCCACGACGCTTGAATTTCTCGACGCCTTTTCTGCTGCATGGAACAACCATGATGTCGATGCTCTCATGTCTTTCATGGCGCCGGACTGCGTCTTCCTTACCGCTGCAGGCAGTGGCCTTCAAGGCAATACCATTTCGGGTCAAGATGCCGTGCGTGAAGCCTTTGAACAAGTGTGGAAAACCTTCCCAGATGTCGCATGGAAGGATGCAGAACACACAATAATGAACGGGAATAAGGCCATCACTGAATCGACGTTTTGCGCCACGAAACCCGATGGAAGCCGGATCGAAGCACGAATGGTGGATGTCTTCACGCTGCAAGACGGAAAGATCCTCGTCAAAAACGCATTTAGAAAAGATCGCCCAGCGTTGTAAGCCATCGGAAGCTGGCGGCTACCGATAGAACACCAAACTCTTAATCTGAAGAATGAACAAGGAGCGAGTCATGGATTCAGCCATCACCAAACAATCAGCTGTCGACACCGAGAATGCCTTTCTCGCTACCCCAGCGTCCCGCGCCTATGACCCCGCATATGATCCCCTTGTTGACCAGACGCCGGGAAATGGCCGCGAATATGCCCCGACATATTGGATTGGTACAGCGGGCCCTGCTCCCGAAGATGATGGCCCAATCACGGGCGACATGGATGTCGATGTTGTGATTGTAGGTTCTGGATTTACTGGCTTGACCGCCGCGATTTTTTTGGCTGAAAACTACGGCATTAAAGCCACTGTGCTCGAGGCAAACCGCACCAGTTGGGGTTGCAGTACCCGAAACGGCGGACAAGCTCAGTGCGCGTCAGGGCGATTAAAGCGCTCGCAATGGATCCAACGCTGGGGTGTCGAAACCGCCATTAAAATGCATGAAGAGTGCATGGATGGCATGGCAACCTTTAAATCGCTGATCAAAGACATTGATTGCGATCCTCAGCCGGGCGGCCACTTCTATATCGCGCATCGCAGCAAAGTGATGCCCTCGCTAGAAAAAGAAGCCAAATTGCTTCGTGATACCTTCAACTATGACGCACAGATCATCGATGCCGACACCCTCAAAAATCAATTCGTCAATGACAGTGAGGCTGCAGGCGCAATGCATGAACCAGAAGGCATTGGCGTTCACCCTGCGAAACTCGCGTTCGGCTACTTAAAGAAAGCGCGCGCGTTAGGCGTGAAAGTCCACCCTTCTAGCCCAGTAATCAGTTGGAAGACTCAGCAAGGTATTCATTACCTCAACACGCCCAACGGCGTGGTAAAAGCGCGATCGGTCGGCTTAGCCACAGGTGGCTACACATCACAGGGCTTGCACACGGAAGTAAAGAACCGCTTACTGCCTATCTTGTCCAATTCCATCGTGACAAGACCGCTGACACCGGCCGAAATTGACGCCTGTAACTTCAAAACCACCCAAGTGCTGACAGACACACGGGTGCTTCGACACTACTATCGATTGTTACCTGATAACCGCTTACAAATTGGCTCACGCAGTGCAATCACCGGGGCTGACGCTCCTCAGAAGCAATACGAGAACAAACTCTATGCCGATATGGTGCGGAAGTTTCCCGCACTGAAAGGCATCACATTGGATTATTCCTGGTGGGGCTGGGTGGATGTCAGTCATGACATGATGCCAAGAATCGTTCAACCGAACGAAAATGAAAGCATCTACTACGCACTCGGTTACGGCGGCAATGGCGTGATGTATTCCGCGCAAGCAGGCAAGCGTTTAGCCCAATGGATTGCAGGCGATAAATCCGAGTTGAACTTACCGATTTTCCAATCTCGACTGCCCTATCCCAATGTTCAACAAATCATCGAATCCGAATACCTTGCTCCATTCCGTCGAATGGGTCAGCGGTTTTTATATCGTTGGTATCACTTGAAAGACGAAATTATTTAAGCCGTAAATCGACGAGAAAAGCACCCGGAATTCGCGACGTATTTTTAGTTATTCCTGATGTTAACCATCAGTTTTTGCGACATTTTTCCATCTCATTGCGCTAATAACAGTAAAGCCAAAAAGGCCAACTTCAGTGTGGCCAAAAGAGCTGAAACACCCCGAGAAAGTAAGATTCAGGCCGACACATTTCGGACTGCAACGCGCTAGAAAATGAAACACATTTCATTCACTCAAGAGGTTGTAATCATGAAACTTATTAGACGCAATGCACTCGCAATCATCTCGACCGTTTGCGTAGCACTTCTTTCTCCGCAACTCGCGGCGAAGACATTTAAAATGGCATTGGGTGACGCTGCAGGTGGCACCCAATGGGAGCTCGGCGAAACCTTCGCCAAAACACTCAATGAAAAAACCAACGGTCAGGTGACTGTCGATTTGTTCCCCAACGGGCAACTCGGCACCGAACAAGACACAGTGAACAACGCCGCTATTGGCTTATTGGATTTCTCTGTATTGGCGATCAACAACGTCACCCCGTTTTCGCCGACAGTCGGCTTACTCACCATGCCTTATGTCATCCAATCAGCAGCAGAGGCTAAGATGCTCACGCAAGGAGACAT
This sequence comes from Enterovibrio baiacu, assembly GCF_004120195.1. Classification (GTDB taxonomy): domain Bacteria; phylum Pseudomonadota; class Gammaproteobacteria; order Enterobacterales; family Vibrionaceae; genus Enterovibrio; species Enterovibrio baiacui. The sequence goes on from NZ_SCHN01000007.1 coordinate 427,828, forward strand.
CGGCAAGGAGTTGGTGGACAACACCCTGCGTGATGCGGGTGTGCGCATTGTTGGTTGGGCGTATTCTGGTTTTCGCGTACTGACCAATTCCAAACGTCCCGTCAGAACCCCTGAAGACTTGAAAGGCATGGTCATTCGCGTCCCCCGCAATGAAATCATGATTGCCTCTTATCAAGCGCTGGGCGTTAACCCAACGCCGATGGCATGGTCTGAAACCTTCACTGGGCTTCAGCAAGGCGTGGTAGACGGCCAAGACAACCCATACATCACCATCGCGGCAATGAAATTCAACGAGGTGCAAAAATACGTCACTAACATTCGCTACATCTTCTCCCTTGAACCTCTCATCATTAGCGAAGCCGTTTTCCAAGAGCAATCTCCCGAGATTCAAAACGCCATTTTGGAAGCAGGCCAAGTCGCCACAGAGCACAGCTATGAGTTCTTACTCGCCACCGAAGACCGCATCAAGAAAGACCTTGCGGCCAAAGGCATGGAGATCACAGAGCCTGCAAACAATGAAAAAGAGTGGATAGACAGCATCACAACCGTCGTATGGCCGAAGTTCTACGAGAGCATTGGCGGTAAAGAAAAGCTGGATAACGCCTTAACCCTGCTAGGCAGATAACCACGTTGGCGAGCATCAGCAGCCAAGTACGCTGCTGATACTGTCACGGCTGTTCGAGCATGTTATCGACAACTGCTCATGTCTACCTAAACCCGCGCCAACCTCTTGGGGCGGGTCACTATTCATTACTTGAAGTTCGAGAAAGCCATGTCTGTGATCGTTAAGGTGCGACGCCACCTAAACAGAATCGAGGAATACACCTGTTGTTTGCTGTTGGCCGTGTTTGTCACGCTTCTGTTCTCTCAAATCCTGTTACGTCAGTTCTTCCAATATTCGATCCCCTGGGGGGATGAAGTCGCGACATATCTGTTCGTTTGGTTTACCTATTTAGGCGCAGTGGTTGCCGCAAAAATGTCAGCCCACAATCGCGTGAGTTTTCACTTCAAATTCTTTCCGCCCATCGTGAAAACCGTGTGCGAAACCTTCGCTGACCTCCTATGGATAGCGTTTAACCTCTACTTTGTGTATCTGAGCTATGACTTCGTTTTCAACAAAATGAACCTGTTCTGGAAGTCACAAACGACGGGGATTCCGATGAAGTATTTCTACCTCATTTTGCCGATCGCCTTCTTCCTTATGTCCATTCGCATTCTTTGGAACATGATTGACCGCATCAAAGGCGTTGAACATGACGATCCTGAAGCAGAAGAAATCAGGAAGCTTCAGCGTGAAAGAAATGAACGCGACGCCAAAGCCGGTGAATCCCACTCATAGCCATAAAACAAGGAGGAAATTGCCATGGAAGCCTATTTAACGCTCATTTTATTTGGCGGTTTCTTAGCACTATTGGTACTCGGTGCTCCCATTACCGTGTCATTGGCTGGCGCAGCGATGGCAGCCTATTTGATCTTGGATAAAAACCCCATCGCCCTTGTTCAAATTGCCTTTACCTCGGTGGGTAACTTCCCGCTCATGGCTCTGCCATCGTTTGTGCTTGCTGGTGCGCTCATGGAAGCGTCTGGTATTTCCAAGCGGCTCGTGGACATTGCCGAAAACATGGCTGGCCCAGTCACTGGTGGCCTTGGGGCTGCAACGGTCTTTGCGTGTCTGTTCTTCGGCGCTATTTCAGGCTCTGGCCCCGCAACCACCGCCGCCGTAGGCATGTTAATGATCCCTGCCATGGTGAAACGCGAATACGAGCCGAGCTATGCCTCTGCCGTCACCGCCGCCAGTGGCGGCTTGGGCATTATTATTCCGCCCTCGATTCCTATCGTCATTTTCGGCATCGCCGCCATGGGTTTAATGGCACCGCCAGAGGCCATCGCCTTGCATGGGCAGTTTGATACTGTGTCTATTCCCAAACTCTTTATTGCTGGCGTGATCCCTGGCCTGATCATGGCGTCCACCTTGCTCATTACCAATTACGTCATCTCAAAAAAACGCGGCTACAAAGGATTGCTCGAAGCATGGTCGACGGATGACATTAACAACTCGCTTCGACGCGGCATTTGGTCGATTCTCGCGCCCTTTCTTATCCTGGGCGGCATCTACAGCGGCATATTTACGCCGACAGAATCCGCCGTGGTGGCCATTTTCTATTCGTTGTTTGTTGGGTTCTGCCTGCACAAGGAATTGACGTTCAAAAACGTGCTGAAATCCCTCACCACCACCACATGGATAACAGGCCGTGTATTACTGATTTTGTTTGCTGCCACGGTGTTTGGTCGCCTCTTGATCGAACAGCGTATTCCTGTTCATGTGGCCGATGCGCTGCTCAGCGTGACGGACAATATGTATTTGGTGTGGGCGTTAACCATCATGCTGTTACTGTTTATTGGCATGTTCATGGAAACCCTTGCCGCGATCATGATCATTGTGCCAGTGCTGTTGCCCATCATGTATATGCTTGGCGCAGACCCAACCCATGTCGGTATCGTGATTGTATGTACGCTTTCAATTGGTTTTGCCACACCGCCCTTAGGGGAGAACATCTTTGTGGCCTCAGGGATTGGCGGCTCAACCGTTGAACAAATCACCGCACGTATTCACCCCTTTGTGTTGGCGTCTGTGATTGGTGTGTTCATCATCGCGTTCTTTCCTTCATTGACGCTTTGGTTGCCCGCCTTAGTGAGTGGTTAGGGCACTTTATTAACAGAAAATGGCGTAATGACGTGAAGGTGATGAACATAAGAAAAGATACTGGCAGAAAGCCGTAAAAAACGCGGGAGTCTGAAATGAAAAAAACCAGCACGGTAGGCCAATACCGACGCTGGTTTCTCTCGTGTTTTAAGTTGACAACCCGATGGTTGCCCTCTCATTTATTTCTTTCAGTTGATAGAACCAAACAGAAAGAAATGAAAGTCTTTTGGTTCAGAATCAGTCGGTAAGTGGCGGCCTTGCATTACTGACTGATTTTGAACACGGAGCTAATTTAGTACTTGATGAATAGGAAAACTGTGAGGTAAACAGGAAAGTTTCCTTATCTATTATCAGCATGCAAAAAAATGCGACTCATCTAAAAGGATGGAAACAGGATCACGCCTTTTTTTGTGATGCCGACGTCATGCGTTCGCAAAGTTCGTCGCGCATTCCGCTTGGCCGATGGCCATAACACGTTGTTCTTTAAGGATACGACGGGTTTCGTTCCATTCTGTGATCACCATTGCGCGATCTTTGCCTCGCCCCATGTCACTGAATAAATATCGATCAACCGTGTGATTAAAGGCTTCAAGATCCATCTTTTCTTGATAGATGACGCCCATGTATTCAAAGGCGCGTTGTTTTTCTTTACTCGAACCCACGACGGTAAATCGCTGCAAGGTATCCAGTGCGGCTTCATACTGACACTCAATGATTTGGTGCTCTGCCCCCAACAACTTTGCGTGAACACCGTATGTTGACACGTAACTACAGCCAGAGAGCAAGACAGTGGTAACAGCAACAATCTTTAGCGCTTTCATGCTAAATCCTTTTGTTTATGAAACGCTCGCCATCGCCACGGAAAAGCGGCAATGTCGAGGCGGCAATAACAAAAATAGCAGCAAATTGCATGCCATATGAAATAGTTGCGGGATAGCACTTCTGTTTAGAACCGCTGTTTAGAACCCCTCGTTGAAATTGTACAAACATTCATCATGTAGCACGCGTTCTGCCCTTTTCTTTCTTCGTAAGGTTGAAAACGCCTTTTGCTTCGCCCATCTTTCTCGTAATGAAACTATTTCCATTCGTCACGACGTAATACTCAGTCGCATTCAAACCCTCAAAGGGAGTCATCATGAAGGTTGCCGTTTTCAGTACCAAGTCTTACGACAAACAATCCCTCGACAAATACAACGCCAATTACAAGCACGATCTCACCTATTTCGATTTTCGCCTCACCGCACAAACCGCAAAACTGTTATCAGATTTTGATGCTATCTGTGCGTTTGTGAATGACGACTTAGACGCAGAGGTGCTCGCGGAATTAGCGACCCACGACGTGAAAGTCATCGCCATGCGATGTGCAGGCTATGACAAAGTTGACTTAGACGCTGCGAAATCCCTCGGATTGCAAATCGTGCGTGTTCCTGCCTACTCGCCGGAATCCATTGCAGAACATACCTTGGCATTAATGTTGAGTTTGAATCGCCATGTTCACCGCGCCTACCAACGCACGCGTGATGCAAACTTCAATCTTGAAGGGTTAACGGGGTTTAATTTCCACGGCAAAACGGTTGGCGTTGTCGGCACTGGACGCATTGGTGTGGCGACGATCCGTATTCTCAAAGGGCTCGGAATGAATGTGTTGGTTCACGACCCCTTCGAAAACCCAGATGCGATTGCATTGGGGGCGAGCTATGTCACCTTGGACGCGCTCTACGCGCAATCAGACGTCATTACGCTTCACTGCCCGCTCATGCGCGAAAACTATCACATGCTGGATAAGGACGCCTTTGCGAAAATGAAGGATGGCGTGATGATCATCAACACCAGCCGCGGGGGATTGATCAACTCCCAAGACGCCATCGATGCATTAAAAAGTCGCAGAATCGGATCGCTAGGCGTAGACGTGTATGAGAACGAACAAGATCTGTTCTTTGAAGATAAATCGAATGATGTCATTCAAGATGATGTGTTCCGCCGTTTGTCTGCGTGCCACAACGTGCTGTTTACAGGACATCAGGCGTTTTTGACGGAAGAAGCATTGGGAAATATTGCTGAAACCACCCTCTCCAACCTCACGGCGTTTGAACAAGGCGAGCGCACAGGCAATGAGGTGTTCTGATCTCGGGTTGGCGAACAAGGAAAAATGCCGACGGAAAAGGACGTAAAAATCACCACAACATGCACATTGAACGGGTCATTTTCGCTTCGAGTGCTTGGATGTATACCCAAGCAACCTGAAGATGCTAGATATCTGATGGTCTCCCTTCGGGCGAGTTTACTGACGCTATGCTCGGTGTTGTCCCTTTTTTGAAGGGGCTCACTTCATCGGCAAAAGGACGCCTTGATCATAACGTCAGTAAAGCTCGCTGAGTTCTGCATCTTCACGTTGTTTGGGTATAGTGCTATTTGTGCTTTATTAGTTCTGGATATTGCTTACAATAACGCGCTTTTTTATTTTATTTACAGGTCATGATTATGAACGACGCTACTTCACAACCAACGCTACCAGATCGCCTATCAGGCAACCCACGCAGCCCACACCACGTTGCTGAGTGCTTTGAATACAACATCGGTATTCTGCTGAACGGCAAAGAGCGTTTCGACGTTGAAGAGTACTGCATCAGCGAAGGTTGGGTGAAGATCCCGTCACCTAAAGCACTAGACCGTCGCGGCCAACCGCTTCTGATCACGCTAAAAGGTACTGTTGAAGCGTTTTACAAATAAGCCGCATCAACAAGATAACCGTATGAATTAAAAAAGGCAGGAAGTGAACACTTCCTGCCTTTTTGTTTTGAGTTTTGAGTTTTGAGTTTTGAGTTTTGAGTTTTGAGTTTTGAGTTTTGAGTTTCGAGTTTCGAGTTTCGAGTCTCTAGTCTCTAGTCTCTAGTCTCTAGTCTCTAGTCTCTAGTCTCTAGTCTCTAGTCTCTAGTCTCTAGTCTCTAGTCTCGAATCTTACAATCTCGTATCTTACAATCTCGTAATCTCGTAATCTCGTAATCTCGCAATCTCGCAATCTCGCAATCTCGTAATCTCGTAATCTCGCAATCTGCTCGTCGACTACGGTCTCTTACCCAGCTTCACCACACCATTTTGCTCAAACATCGCCACTTCTTTTTTCTTCTTCGCAATCAACAGCGGCTTGTCATCGTAGAACAGGAAGTTCTTCCAGTATTTCTTGAACATGCCCCAACGGGTTTCGATGACGTTGTTTTTGTCATAACAAAAATACACAACACCATTGTCTTCCATATTGAAAAACGACGTCACGCTTTCAGGAAGATCGGTTTCTTCTTCCCAAGGATTCATCCAGTTATCTTCGATTTCCCAAACGCTGCTCATGATCGCCCAATCGCCTTTCCCAAAATGATCAGGCGTTGGGCTTTGGTTGCTCACAAAATCGCGCCATGCTTGTGCGCCGCGTTCTTCAGACATGGGCTTAATTTCAGCACGGTCTTCTTCCGCCACGGGCATAGATTGGTGAGTAAAAATCCACTTACGTTTGTAGTCTTCAAAGGGTATGTAATTCATAGTTCTCTCATTGCTTGCAGCGTCATTAGATGCCCGCAAACATGTATCCTTCACCGTGCACTGTAATAAACACCTGAGGCTTCTTAGGATCTGCTTCTATTTTGTTGCGTAAGCGACGCACTAAGACATCGACAGTACGGTCATTGGGTGCATCGACACGGTGACTGATCAAATTCAATATGCGTTCTCGACTGAGCACCCGGTTTGGGTTCGCAGTGAACGCGACCAGCATTTCATATTCAGCTTTAGTGAGTTTGACGGCATCGGTGCTGCTTGTCAGCGCACGACGGTTAATGTCGAACGTCCAACCACTGAAGGTCATGATTTTATCATCTTCTTTCTTCAAACTCTCGACATTGGCCACTTTATGGCTACGAGAGATGCGCCAAAGCAAGTTTTTCACGCGAACAAGAAGCTCTCGCAATTCAATGGGTTTGGTGACGTAGTCATCTGCACCCATTTCTAGCCCGACAATGCGGTCTATGGCGTCAGTACGACTGGTTACCAGAATAATGCCTACATCTGATTGGCTTCTCAGCTCTCTTGTTAACATCAAGCCGTCAGCACCAGGGAGGTTAATATCTAACAGCACCACATCAACATGGTGCTCTTTCATTATGTTGTGCAGTCCCTTATCGTCAGCAGCCTGACTGACCTTATATCCCTGATTCTCGAAGTATCCGCTCACCATAGTGCGGGTTACTACTTCATCATCTACGACCAGAATGTGATAGCTCACGTCGCCCCTGTTCACAAATCGTCACGAAGGTGCGCACTGTACCACCTAAAGTGTCGCTTTTTTTGATATTTATCATGGTTATTGCATTTATTTATGATGAAGGTCACGCGATATTCGTGAGTACGGTCACACGTAAGTTTGCTATTTGTGTCAGATAGCAACATTTTCGGCACTTTTAGAAGCACGTAAACACCACGCAACGACTTTTCAAGAATTCCTGTTCACATTCTTTCACAACCCAACCCATTCCGTTCATTTATGCGCGTAACCATATTCACATCCGATCGTTAACATGCGCGACACGAAATAACGCATCAAAAACATGTAGCTAAAGTGAGCAGGCTGTTTCTCAAGACCTAGAGGAAAGGACTCTCCACTGTTTGGCTGCGCAAAACTCTATGGGTGTATCCATTTTTATGAAAAAGCTATTTCAAAAGCTGATGAAACCTAGCCGCAAGTACCCAATTATTGCGCTGGTACTGGTCGGGGTCGTTATTGCAATCTCTGGTGTAATTGCAATGAACAAAACCTTCGAAGTTTTCTCTACGACTGAGTTCTGTACGTCGTGCCACACGATGCAGCAAAACTACGAGGAATATAAGCAGTCTATTCACTACAGCAATGCGAAAGGCATCCGTGCTGAGTGTGTGGATTGTCACCAACCAAAAGACTTCGTGGGTAAAGTGTGGCGCAAAATGGGCGCTGCTACCGACCTATACCACCACTTCATCACTGGCAAAATTGATACGCCTGAGAAGTTTGAAGAGCACCGATTAGAGCTCGCACAGAAAGTGTGGGATCGCATGGCTGACGAGAACTACAAAACCTGTACGACCTGTCACTCATACGACGCAATGGATCACAGCAAGCAATCTGTGCAAGCAATGAAAGAGATGATCCCTGCTGCGAAAGAAAACATGGCATGTGTTGAATGTCATAAAGGTATCGCGCACGAATTGCCAAACATGGCGGGTGGTTTCCGTAAAACCTTCGAAACCCTCACCGCCTCTGCCGTTGCACCTGCTGGTGCGAAGAAGCTTTACTCGCTGAATGAGAAGAGCCTATTTGCTAGCGCTGACGCAACAGGCAAAGTCGAAGGCCAATTGCTGCCTGCGTCTGAAGTTATCGTGCTTGAAGAACAAGGCGACATGCTGAAAATCCGCGTTGAAGGTTGGATCGAAACCAACGGTAAAGGCCGCGTGATGACAGAGTACATGGGCAAACGTGTATTCAAGGCAACCGTTCGTGGCGATGTGAAAGCAACCGAAGTGGTGATGGCTGAGCAAGTTGACCCTGCAACCAACATGTCATGGAAAAACGTGGCCGTTGAAGCATGGGTGACCAAAGACGGCCTGCTCGACAGCATCGATCCTGTATGGGATTACGCATCAGAAATGTACGCGTCTTCTTGTAACTCGTGCCACGCAGCACCAGCACCGGGTCACTTCACTGCAAACGGCTGGATTTCAAGCCTGAAAGCGATGAGCGCTTACTACCGTCTGAATAAAACAGAAGAACGTACTCTGCTGAAATATCTGCAGAACCACGGTAGTGACACTGGCGGTGCAGGCGCGCACTGATCAGCCATTGCTGACTCGCGTTAACGATTATCGCGGCGGGTGCGCAAGCACCTGCCCAACAAAGATTGAAGAATAAGGATTCCTACATGGCGACTGAAAAACAAGTTCAGGGCATTTCTCGCCGTCGCTTTCTATCAGGCATGCTAACCGCAAGTGCGGGCGTTGTGATCGGCAGCAGCTTGCTTGCACCACGCTCAGCGATGGCAGCGACCGACGCGAAAAACACCTTCTCTGGTGACGTGATCCACGGTTCACACTGGGGTGCATTCCGCGCGAAAGTAGAAAACGGCATTTGGATCGACACTGTCGCGTTCGAAAACGACCCACACCCAACCTCTATGCTGAATGGCGTTCGCGAAGTGGTATACAACCCTTCTCGCGTTAAGTATCCAATGGTACGTATCGACTGGCTAAAGCACGGTTGGAAATCTGACACCACACAACGCGGTGATAACCGTTTTGTACGCGTGCCATGGTCGCAAGCACTGGACTTCTTCCACCACGAGCTAGAGCGTGTTCAAACCTCTTACGGCCCAAGCGCATTGTACGCAGGCCACTCTGGTTGGCAGTCATGCGGTAAGCTAAACACCGCAGGTACGATGATGCAGCGCGCAATCAGCCTGCACGGTACTTACCTAGCAAAAATGGGTGACTACTCAACCGGTTCTGCGCAAGTTGTTCTTCCTTACGTTGCAGGCGCAATGGAAGTGTACGAACAGCAAACCTCTTGGCCTTTAGTGCTAGAGAATGCGAAGAACATCGTTATTTGGGGCTCTGACCCAATCAAAAACCTACAAGTAGGTTGGTTGATCCCAGATCACAGCGTTTACGGTTACTACCAGCAGCTTGCTGAGAAAGTGAAGAAAGGCGAAATCAACGTTATCCACGTTGACCCAGTGAAGAACGAATCTTACAAGTTCTTCGGGGGCAATCAGGTTGCGGTTAACCCACAAACTGACGTGCCGTTGATGCTGGCTATCGCGCACACGCTGTACACAGAGAAATTGCACGATGAGCAATTCCTTGCTGACTACACCACAGGTTTCGATCAATTCCTGCCTTACCTATTGGGTGAGAAAGATGGCGTTGCGAAAACCCCTGAGTGGGCGGCTGGAATCTGTGGCATCCCTGCGGACCAAATTCGCGAATTGGCGCGCACCATGGCAAATGGTCGTACCCAAATCATCGCGGGCTGGTGTTTGCAGCGTATGCAGCACGGCGAACAGTACGCATGGATGATCGTTGTTCTGGCGGCAATGCTGGGCCAAATCGGTCTTCCAGGTGGCGGATTCGGCTTCGGTTGGCACTACAACGATGCGGGTACCGTTACGTCTGCAGGCCCATTGATGTCTGGTTTCAGCTCAGTGACTGGCGTTGATCCTATTCACAACGGTAGCTACAACGGTTACTCAACCTACATCCCAGTAGCACGTTTTGTTGACTGTATTGAGAACCCTGGCACTAGCATTGATTTCAACGGTCACACCGTGAAGTTCCCACACATGAAGATGGCTATCTTCTGTGGTAACAACCCGTTCCACCACCACCAAGATCGTAACCGTATGATCAAAGCGTGGCGTAATCTGGAAACCGTGGTTAGCGTTGAACACCAGTGGACAGCGACATGTCGCTTCGCAGATATCGTTCTGCCTGCGACCACCACTTACGAACGTAACGACATCGAGCAGTTTGGTAACCACTCGAACAAAGGCATCATCGCGATGAAACAAATCGTTGAGCCTATGTTTGAATCAAAAGATGACTTCGACATCTTCCGTGAATTGTGTACGCGCTTCGACCGTGAAGAAGCCTTCACTGGCGGCAAGACCAAGATGGAATGGATTGAAGAAATCTACAACGGTGCACGCCTACAAGGCCGTGGTATCGGTGTGCGTATGCCTAACTTCGTTAAATTCTGGGAAGAAGAGCAATTCATCGGTTTCCCTGAAGGATCTGAGTGGGTTCGTCACCAAGCGTTCCGTAACGAGCCAGACCTTGAGCCACTCGGCACAGCAACAGGTTTGATCGAGATTTACTGTAAGACTATCGCTGACATGGGATACGACGACTGTCAGGGCCACCCAATGTGGTTCGAAAAAGTTGAGCGTAGCCATGGTGGTCCTAAGTCGAAGACTTTCCCGATCCACCTACAGAGCTGTCACCCGAACCACCGCCTGCACTCGCAGCTGTGTTCGTCTGACGATCACCGTAGTACTTACGCGGTAGCGGGTCGCGAACCTTGTTACATCAGCACTGCAGATGCGAAAGCACGCGGCATTGTGTCTGGCGACATCGTTCGCGTATTTAACGACCGCGGCCAAGTACTGGCTGGCGCTGTTGTGACTGACGACTACAAATCAGGCGTTTGTCGTATCCACGAAGGCGCATGGTATGGTCCTCTAGAAGGCGGTAAGCCGGGTACACTGTGTACTTACGGCGATCCAAACGTACTGACGGTTGATATCGGCACGTCTAAACTGGCGCAAGCAACGTCTGCACACACTGCATTGGTTGAGATCGAGAAGTTCACGGGTAAAGTCCCAGCAGTAACGGGCTTTAGCGGCCCAATCGCGATAGACGACGTGAACCCACTGTTCCCAGCGATGGATATCGCATAAGAGACAGTGTGAAGAAAAAGGGCAGCTTAGCTGCCCTTTTTTACTCGAACTTATATACACTTGTCTTCGTAAACACTCATAGTCTCTCTGCCCTTCCCTAACAACGGAATGACAATGCAAGAATTTATCGCCATCAACGAACAACGCGCCGAATTTTATTGGTGGATGTCTTCTCTGTTCGCAACCGAGCTAACGCAAGAAGATCTCAATAACTATCACGGCGGAGACATGGATAACTATTATTCCGTGCTCGCCATGACCGACGAACTCAAAGCACCGATTGCGTCGTTTCGTGAAGCATTAACATCATTGAAATCGCGTGAGGATGCACAGTTAGAATTGGCTGCGGATTTCTGTGGTTTGTTCCTTAGCACACCGAAAACCGGCGCCCTGCCTTATGCCTCCATGTACATCGGCGAAAGTGGTTTGTTGAACGACAAACCTGCGCAAGAGATGGGCCAATGGATGGAAAAATACGCGATCGCTCAACGTAAAGACTTTAACGAACCGTTTGATCACCTCGCGGTCGTTCTCGATTTTATGGGCAATTTGATCGTCATGGCGAATGCCGAACAGGACGAAGTGAAGCAAGAAGCCTTGATGCAAGAACAACAAGCGTTTCTTGAAACCATGGTGATGCCTTGGATTGATATGTTCCGCCAAGCGCTTCATAAATATGATGCCTTTGGCTTCTATAAAGCATCCGGTGATTTGCTGCACGCCTTTATCGCGTTAGATTTGGCCTTCTTAAAAGGCGAGTAATTCCATTCACTGATTCATCGAAAAACCGGGGATCGCCCCGGTTTTTTTGTTTCTATCATTCTGTGTTTTTACTCAACACTGAAAAGAAGCGAACAGTTTCAACAAACCCGTTGAGCACACATAAAGCACAACCAACCAATCGTCTGCAGCGCTTGTTATTCGCTGGCTACAGACAAATAACAACCATGATACACGTCAAGCTTATGCGAGTAGTCTCAATTCAATAATTGCGGCAATCTGCAACTGACAGTAAACTGTGAACGCAAGCGATTGGCATTGAGAAATATTTGAAAAATTTCACTGACAACAACGAGGTAGCAAACCTCAAACATCGCGTCAGTGCTTTGAGCATTTTCTCAATCATCCGTTTTTAAACAGAAAATTGGATATTTAGGTTATTCCCGATGGTTGTTTTGCCGTATGCAGCACACTGCGTCAGACAAACAGCAAACATGACGTCAGCGAATAATCGGGATGCTTAACGCAGCTCAAGACGAAAATCCGCGCTCAACCGTGACGAATCACGATGTAAGTTGATTCTCCATAAACAGCGCCCATTTCGCTTTGCAGAAAACGTTGAACGCATGATGTTGGCTTCATGCATTCACTCATTGATACGAAACGGTAGAGAAAACGGATACCCGTTTCGTCGAATCCAGTACGCCGCTTTCAGTAAGCGGCGTAAACATGTAAGGCAGCCAGCATTTCTCATGCTGCCTTTGAAAATGATAAGAAGATAACAAATGGCAACGATCAAAGACGTCGCGCGCATGGCCGGAGTTTCAACAACCACGGTTTCTCACGTGATCAACAAGACACGCTTTGTCGCAGAATCGACCACGAAAAAAGTATGGGCTGCCGTCGACGACCTTAACTATGCGCCAAGTGCCGTTGCGCGCAGCTTGAAATGCAACACGACCCGTACCATCGGCATGCTTGTGACTAAATCTACCAACCCATTTTTTGCCGAAGTGGTTCATGGTGTTGAGGAGTATTGTTACAAAGAGGGTTACACACTTATTCTGTGTAATACCGAAGGTAACCTTGCAAAGCAACGTGATTATTTACGTATGCTGGCAGAAAAACGCGTCGATGGTTTGTTGGTGATGTGTTCAGATCTGAATGAAGAGCTGCTGATGCTGCTCGAGAAGAAAAAAGATCTGCCAATGGTCGTGATGGACTGGGGCACACAGCATGTTAATACCGACTGTATTCAAGACAATGCGGAACTGGGTGGCTACATCGCGACCAAGCATTTCATCGATAATGGTCACACCAAGATCGGCTGTATGTCAGGTCAACTTGATAAGCTAACCTGTCAGGCACGATTGACGGGTTACCGCAAAGCATTGGCAGAAGCAGGGTTAAAGGAAAATCTAAATTGGATCGTCGAAGCGGACTTTGAATGTGATTCTGCAGTAGAGGCAACCGAAAAGCTGTTAGCACAAGACGAATTGCCGACTGCCCTATTCTGTTTCAACGACATCATGGCATTGGCCGCGATCAGTACTTTCCGTCAGAACGGTCTGGATGTTCCTAACGACATTTCGATCATTGGTTACGACAACATCGATTTGGCCGGTTTCTTCTCTCCACCGCTCACAACGATCCACCAGCCTAAAAACCGTTTGGGTAAAACCGCGATCAAGCTGTTAATGGAGCGTTTAGCGAACAAAGAGAGTAAACAACAGATCTTCGAAATGCAGCCTGAACTTGTCGTTCGCCGTTCGGTGAAAAATCTTAACGATTAATCATTTCAGGCAACACATCAGCAACATCAATAACCTAAAGCTCGAGATTAGATCTCGAGCTTTTTGTTTTTTGACAAGAACTCTTACTACCCTTGCCTCTTTTATGCGACAGAACTCATATTTAACTTTTTGTCTAGTTTTCTGGTGCTAATCTTCCTCTCAAATGGTATTTCGGCAGTCTGTTCAAAATTGCTTCAATTACAAAGACAAGAGCATACTTTTAAAGTCATCAATAACACTCTTTTTGAAGTAAGATCACATTTTTACAGACTAGCAATAAGGACAAGTTCAGAGGTTTCGGTTAAGCTAAATGTTGTCAAGAAAAAGGCAAACCTCGCGAAAGCGTGGGACGCAAAGCCACCGGCCTAACATCGATAATGATGGATGGCAGCGGAGCTACCGATGACGCTAGCATTTCACTTCCGGCCAGCCCGGATCGCTGACAATTCTCTGAATTAGCTTTGCTACGTTACCCCTTGACCATTCATCCAGGAACGTATTGATTGAGAATTAGTCACATGGACAAACCTACTCTTAAAAACACACTAAAGTTCTTCGAATGTCTGGGCACTATCAAGTCTCGATCTATGTTCGGCGGCTTTGGTGTTTTCTGCGATCAGACCATGTTTGCGTTGGTGGTGAATGACCGCCTTCACCTTCGCGCAGGCCAGCAAAATGAGCGTGAGTTTAAACGTCTCGACATGCAGCCTTATATTTATAAAAAGCGCGGCTTCCCCGTTGTCACTAAGTACTACAGCGTACCCGATGATTGGTGGGAACAATCAGACACCATGATGGACTTTGCCAAGCAAGCGCTTGCCATTGCACGTGATGATCAGGAAGAAAAGAAAACCGCGACGCCTAACCGCATTAAAGACTTGCCTAACCTGCGCCTTGCAACCGAACGCATGTTGAAAAAAGCAGGAATAGACAGTGTGGAGCAACTTCAACAAGAAGGCGCAGTGCGCGCGTATCAGGCGCTTCAGAAGTCACATAACGACGCACTAAGCCTTGAGCTGTTATGGGCATTGGAAGGTGCCATTGAAGGTAAGCACTGGTCAGTGATCACGCCACAACGACGTGATGAACTGTTAAACACCTTACAGCAATAGATCGCCGCGCTATTAAACGCTCTATACCCAATCAGCCTCATCTTTAATAAGAACCATGAGATTGCTTGGGTATACCGTTTCTTCACTCCAGCCCTCGTTCAACATACCTTTTTCGCACTTTGTGTATTCAGGGCATGTCACTTTCTTTTTTACCGAAAGCCTCTATTAGCCAAGTCGCTCTCCTAGCCAAGAATCTGCCTTAACCGACAGCGATATCAGCTTTGACGCACTCTATCTGGTAAAACTAACGACAGCACAATTTAGTGCCTCTATTTTGTCGTTTCTGGCATTGTTATAGCAAAAGTAACCCCCTAAACCGATGCCCATGTGACGGGCTTCTCTCTATAAAACCAAGTAAAAATCGTCGTTAAATTCACTATATTGCTCCTACCCTCCAAAATTTCACATTGAATACTTTATGTGACATATGTCACATATATAATACTAAATTTCGGACTTTGATTATCATCTGGCGAAATTTTGAACTAAGCCGAAGATATAGGCAGCAAAATGGCAATAGAGCGATGCACCACACTAAACCGTTTCCAGATCAGATTGATTGCATCTTTAGAGATCATTTCAGCAAGTGGCCACGTCGATTTAAGTGGACGGTCTTCTTTTGTTTTTGCTTCCCCATCACAGTGTATTTCGCCCTGACCCAAGGCACCTTTGCCCCTTCTTTTGTCACCATGATGGTATTGTCACTGAGCACGTTTAATACGCTCGTTGTACTTTGGGGACTGAGGCTGAATAGCTTCGCGCAACGTTATTGGCATCGCAATTACCATATTTCCGGTACAGTCATACTCTCATTGCTCCCTCTATCAACACTCGTTTTTCAATACACGGTTTATTGTCTCTAAACGTCATACCTGAATAGCATGTACGAGATAAAGGCTCACCTGTTATGCCTCTGCGCGCATTAAAGCAGCACCTGTAACACGTATTTCACCTCCTCCCCCTCTGTATCTGCAAAATCCACGTATACTGAATGTCATAACGGTCAATCAAATCAACACGTTAAATCAACGAAAAGTTGCCAAACATTCACGTTTATCACGTTATGTTCGAAAAATTTGAGGATGACTGTAATTATTCCGTGTGCATTCAGGTCTTTTAGTCAGAAGCACAATCCATAAAAAGTGGTTAAAACGGGGTATCACGGCGTATTACGCTGCTCAGTATTGGTTGCAAATCACAATTATCAATAAAAGCAAATTTAACCCTCTGGTTTCGCTTTGATTTTTGTGAAGAGTCGTGAAGCTTTTGCCATAGTTAACGCCAAGACAACGTCGTCGAAAAGGAAGCAAGATGGACAAGAAAAAAATATCCATAGTCATAGTGATAGCCGCGATTTTTGTCACGTGGTTTGCCTTCGATTTAGGTGCGCTATTTACGCTAGAAAATGCGAAAGCGCAGCATGAAGCCTTACAACAGACTATTTCTGATAATTTTGTTACCGCGAGCGTTGTTTTCTTCGTGGCTTACATCGCAATGACAGCCCTTTCTCTGCCAGGGGCTGCAATCGCAACACTGCTGGGTGCAGCCCTGTTTGGGTTCTGGTGGAGTTTGTTGTTGGTGTCATTTGCCAGCAGTATCGGCGCAACCATTGCGTTTTTGGTCAGTCGATTCCTATTGAAAGACTGGGTACAAGGCAAGTTTGGCAACAAACTGGCGACCATTAACCAAGGCGTAGAGAAAGACGGTCCTTTCTACCTTGTGACGCTGCGCCTCATCCCTGTTTTCCCTTTCTTCCTCATTAACTTGTTGATGGGTTTAACGCCTATCTCAACGGCAACTTTTTACATTGTTAGCCAAATCGGTATGTTGCCGGGCACCATGGTTTTCCTCAATGCAGGTACACAGTTAGCACAAATAGATTCCTTGAGTGGCATCGTTTCTCCTGGCGTGCTGATTTCTCTCGTGCTTCTTGGCGTGTTCCCGATCATTGCTAAGTTCATCATGAACGGCATCGAAAAACGCCGTGTGTATAAGAAGTGGCAAAAGCCTGTCGTGTTCGATCGCAACCTTATTGCTATCGGTGCGGGTGCAGGTGGTTTGGTCACGACATACATTGGTGCTGCGGTTAAAGCAAAAGTCACGCTTATCGAAAAACACAAAATGGGCGGTGACTGCCTAAACACAGGCTGTGTCCCTTCCAAAGCGCTGATCCGCGCAGGTCATTCCGTACATGAAATTAACCGCGCCAAAGAATTTGGTGTGACTGCGGGTGAACCCACTGTCGATTTCAAACAAGTGATGGGGCGTGTTCATCAAGTGATTGCCGACATTGAACCTCATGATTCAGTCGAGCGTTACACCAAGCTCGGCGTTGAGTGTATCGAAGGTGAAGCGAAGATCCTCTCGCCTTGGGAAGTAGAAGTGAACGGCCAACGCTTGACCACCCGAAACATCGTCATTGCGACCGGTGCTCGCCCATTGGTTCCGGGCATTCCAGGCCTTGCAGACGTCAGCTACCTCACCTCTGATAACGTGTGGGAACTGCAGGAATTACCGAAGAAGCTACTTGTACTGGGCGGTGGCCCAATCGGTGCAGAACTTGCGCAAAGCTTCTCTCGTTTAGGTTCAGATGTCACCTTGGTAGAGATGGCAGACCAACTGCTTATCCGCGAAGATGCAGATGCCGCTGAGTTAGTTGTAAAAGGCCTGAAAGAAGATGGCGTAAACATCTTGCTTGGCCACAAAGCGACACGCTTTGAGAAAGACGGCGACACGCAACGCGTTTACCTCGACAACAACGGTGAAGACGTCGTGGTTGAGTTCGACCATGTCATGCTGGCGCTAGGTCGCGTGGCAAATACCAAAGGTTTCGGCCTTGAGGACATCGGTGTTGAGTTGACCGAGCGCGGCACAGTGAAGGTGAACGATTACCTGCAAACCAACTACCCGAACATCTTTGCAGTAGGCGATGTGGCTGGCCCATTCCAGTTAACGCACGCAGCAGGTCACCAAGCATGGTACGCCGCTGTTAATGCCCTGTTTGGCGATTTCAAGAAGTTCAAAGCCGACTACTCCGTCATGCCTGCTGCAACGTACACAGCACCTGAAGTGGCACGCGTTGGCATCAACGAAAAAGAAGCCATTGCACAAGGCATCGATTACGAAGTGGCACACTACGGCATTGATGACTTAGACCGCGCGATTGCCGACGGCGAAGACCACGGCTTTATCAAAGTGATCACGCCAAAAGGCAAAGACAAAATTCTTGGTGCGACCATTGTGGGTTCACATGCTGGTGACTTGCTCGCAGAATTCACCCTCGCCATGCGTCACGGCCTTGGCCTGAATAAAATTCTTGGTACGGTTCACCCTTACCCAACAATGAGTGAAGCCACCAAATACACCGCGGGCGTTTGGAAACAAAATAACGCGCCTCAAGGTCTGTTGGTTTGGGTAGAGAAGTTCCACACATGGATGCGTAAAGAGCCAAAGCGTTCATAAGTCTCCACGCTTGGGTTCTATGAACAAACTGATTCAACCGATGATTAAGGAAGATTAAACACCATGAATGTCAAATCAATCGTCACAGCCTGTGCACTGGCTTTCAGTACCGCCAGTATTGCCGCGGACCCGTCCAACTGGGAAGAGATTGAAACAAACGCCAAAGGCCAAACCGTGTATTTCAATGCATGGGGTGGCAGCCCTGAGATCAATGCTTACTTGCGTTGGGCAGGTGACCAGCTTGATGATCGTTACGGCGTCACGCTAAAACACGTCAAAGTGTCTGACATCTCTGAGACCATCAACCGCTTAGTCGCAGAGAAAGCCGCAGGCAAACAGTCTGGTGGCAGTGTTGATATGGTTTGGATCAATGGTGAAAACTTCAAATCAATGAAATCAAACGGCTTGCTGTTCGGCCCTTTTGTCGAACAGCTTCCTAACTGGGCAATCGTTGATAAAACCCTGCCCGTGACGGCCGATTTCACTGAGCCGACTGAAGGTTTAGAAGCCCCGTGGGGTGTGGGACAGTTGGTGTTTATTCATGATGAAAAAACACTGGCGAACCCGCCGAAGTCGTTCAATGAGCTACTGAGTCTCGCTAAAGCATTTCCGGGGAAAATCACGTATCCGAAACCGCCGCAATTCCACGGCACCAGCTTCTTAAAAGCCGCGTTGTTGGAATTAGCGTCGGATACAGCGCCACTTTATAAACCCGTCGATGACGCACAATTTGACGCCATCAGCGCGCCGCTTTGGGCTTATCTCGACCAATTGAATGCCGTTGCATGGCGTGAAGGAAAACAATTCCCTGCAGCCAGCGCAGAAACGCTGCAGTTACTTGATGACGGAGAATTACTGCTTGCCATAACGTTTAACCCGAATGCTGCTGATACCGCCATTGAAAACGGCACATTGGCACCAACGGCTAAAGCCTTTGCTTTTGATAAAGGCGCGCTGTCCAATATTCACTTTATGGGGATCCCTTGGAATGCGAATGCAAAAGAAGGCGCATTGGTAGCCATCAACTTCTTGTTGAGCGAAGAAGCGCAAGCGCGTAAATCGAAAAGCACCGTATGGGGCGACCCTGCCGTGGTGAAACTGAACAGTGTGGGTAGCAAGCCATTATTCAAATCACAGCCTGAACCGCACCCAAGCTGGCAAGTGGCGTTGGAAAACGCATGGCTTGAACGCTACGCGCAGCAGTGAGTAAACACACAATGAAGACTCACAAGGGGTAAACATGTTACGTCTGCTGTATGTCATGACGCTGACAGTGTGTTGTTTACCCCTCATCCCGGGGCTTGGCGGTGTTTTGCTTTCCGCAGCCAGTTACCTCCCAGCCCTTGGATTAAACGAACCAAATTTAGATGGCTGGCACGCGATGACCTCGTGGCCAGGCAGTGGAACAGCACTTCAACTCAGCATATTCACTGGCGTAACCGCCACACTTCTCGCCATATTGATGACCTTTCTGATCCTCCAACGCTGTTGGGGCACACAAGGCTGGATTCGCATTGAAAAATGGCTCTCTCCCCTTCTTGCCATGCCACATGTCGCTTTCGCTATCGGTTTTGCTCTCACCTTTTCACCATCAGGTTGGCTATTCCGTTTGTTTGCCTCGCTGACAGGCGAAACAGAGCCGTATTTATGGTCACTGGTACAAGACAGCCAAGGGTTTGGCCTAATACTCGCGTTGGCGATTAAAGAAACCCCGTTTTTGCTTCTAATGAGCTTATCTGTGTTAAAGCAGATGCAGGTTGATCGACTGCTCACCGCCTCACGAAGCCTTGGATATAACACCAGCGCGTCTTGGCTAAAGGTCGTTTTTCCTCAATGGCTCACCAAAATGCGCTTCCCCATTTATGCCGTGCTGGCCTACGGTTTATCAGTGGTTGATGTAGCAATGATTCTGGGGCCGTCATCGCCGTCTACCTTTGCCGTGTTGGTTTGGCAATGGTTTAACGACCCCGATTTAACCCAAGTACCACGCGCCGCCGCTGGTGCCATCGCCTTGTTTATTGCCTGTTTTGGCGTGTTATTGCTTTACAGACTCGCAGAATACCTTCTGGTTAATGGCTGGCAGACTTGGCAATTCAGCGGCAGTAAAACCTACTCACTGCCCGGTAAATATCTGTTTGGCTTTATCGCCCTACTGCCTATTATCATCATTCCTATCTTGCTGGTTTGGTCGTTCGCCCTGCGCTGGCGCTTTCCTTCGCTTTTGCCAACACGCACCACCACACGCTTTTGGGAACAAGAAGTGGGCAACTTGCTTGAGTTGGCGGCCAACAGCCTTATTCTGGGATTGGTATCCGCGAGCGTCGCCCTTGTTTTTGCCATTGGTTGTTTGGAATACCGAGACAAATACCATAAATCCGTACCGCAGCTGGTTATCGCCATTCCAATGCTGATCCCGCAGCTTTCTATTTTGTTTGGTATCCAAATCGCCATTTATATGCTCCCAGGCCAATGGCACGTGCCAGCTACCATTTGGGCGCACATCCTGTTTGCCTTCCCGTATGTCTATCTCGCCCTCGATGGGCCTTGGCATTCCTTTGACCAGCGCCTTACCCAAACAGCTCGCAGTCTCGGCCACAGCGCTTGGAAAGCATGGTTATCCGTAAAATTGCCGATTGTCTTACCTGCGATCTTGCTGGCGTGGGCGGTTGGGCTGAGCGTGAGCTTTGCGCAATACTTACCCACACAGCTTCTCGGTGCGGGCAGAATAACCACACTCACCACGGAAGCGGTGAGTCTCGCCAGTGGGCAAGACAGACGCATTAGCGCGATATATGGCCTGATACAGGCGTTTTTACCTTTGGTCTTTTTCGGCATCGCCCTTGCTGCCAGCCGAATCGCTGATCCACAGCGTCGTTTAGCACGTCACGCTGACACAAAAGTGAGTTCCAATGAGCTTATCAGTACAAAACCTAACCATTAGATCGCCACAAATGACGCTGCTTCATGGCATGTCATTCACGATTGAAAATGGACATATCCTGTCAGTGATGGGGCCAAGTGGCTGCGGAAAATCGACGCTGCTGAGTGCCATTGCCGGCCACCTGTCGCCAGAATTCGAATGCTTGGGCGACATTCATGTGAACGGGAAAAGTATTTTGGCGCTGCCCGCCGAGAAACGCGCGGTAGGGATCTTGTTTCAGGACGATTTGCTCTTCCCACATTTGAATGTTTGGCAAAACCTCGCCTTTGGTTTGCCAGATACCATGACGGCCTCAGAGAAAAAATCCCGTTCGCTGCAAACGTTGGAAGACATCGATCTCGCTGACATTGCATTCAAAGCGCCGCAGCAAATTTCGGGCGGTCAACGTGCACGTGTCAGCCTTATGCGTACCCTACTCTCGCACCCTAATGTCATCTTGCTCGATGAACCGTTCAGTAAGCTCGACAAACCACTACGAAAAGCATTTCGCGCCTTCGTCTTTCAGCAGATTAAATACCGTAATATCGCCGCTGTGATGGTGACTCATGATGAAGACGACGTGCCGGAAGAAAGCACCTGTTTACAATGGCCAATGCCCTCGGCATCGGATATGTCACCGACCGCAACCTTGATAAAGCCAGAGGAAAAACATGCTTGATCGTTATGCCATTGCGGTTATTCGCTGGCCGCTAAAACAAGCAGCAAAACTGCCCGACACCATTGGTTGTTCCGCCAACCAAGTCACGGTTGCGGGCTTTCTCATCGGGTTGCTCGCCCTCCCCGCTATCGCTACCGAACATTACGGATTGGGCCTGTTGTTTATTGCGATTAATCGGATTTTCGACGGGCTGGATGGTGCATTGGCGCGGCGGCAAGGGATCACCGATGCCGGCGGTTTCCTCGATATCACCTTGGATTTTTTGTTCTATTCCATGATCCCCTTTGCCTTTGCGTTGGCGAACCCCGATCAAAATGCCGTGGCGGCAACGTTCTTGGTGTTTTCCTTCATGGGTACCGGATCGAGCTTTTTGGCCTTTGCCGTGATGGCGAGCAAACGAGACATTGAAAACCCTGTCTATCAGAACAAGTCGTTGTACTACATCGGTGGATTAACCGAAGGCACAGAAACCATTGCGTGTTTCGTGCTGTTTTGTTTGTTCCCGGGGTATTTTGCAGAAATTGCATGGACCTTTGGGGCGCTTTGTTGGGTGACGACAGCAACACGCGTCTGGGCGGGTTATCAAACATTGAACGTGGAAAACAGCGACAAATAATCAAGCAAAACGCTTAAAAAAGAACCAAACAAACCCTTTGATAGTAGTTCGCACCCGCAGCCTGTTTGTTTTGATGCTCAGTGCGAACAACACTACACCTGCTTTGCTACAACCCTATTAATGGCAAATGCCAGCGACTCGACATCCACTTGACCAAAGAAACGATAGCGTCCATCGTCAAATATCCACGCTGGGCTGCCCGGTACTTTATCCGTTTCAGCACGCTTAATGTCGCCATAAACAGAAGCCAATGCATACCCACTTTGCAGACATTCAATCACGTCAGGCACCGCCAAATGCAGGTCAGAAAGCACATCTTTCATCACACCAAAGTGGCTAATGTCTCTCGCATCGCAAAATAACGCTTCACGCAGCGCACGTTCAACATCATGCGCCTCTTTCTCCCCTGCAACATACGCAACCGCTTTAACGGCTTGGTGTGGCATCAGTGAACTGGTTGGACGCACTTTACGCCAAAGGTCAGGGTGAACATCTAAACCATCAAAACGTGCCATTAATCGCTCAGTGATTTCAGCGTATTTCATGTAGCCTTTGTCACCCTCACCTAACGCGCGCATTCGCTCCGGCACGTTTCCGTATAAAGCTAAACAATGGTGTTTCCATTCCACATCGTCATCACAAAGTGGCATCACTCGATCGTTATGTTGTTGGCCGACCCAACCCCAAAAACAAAGCAAGTCGCTATAAAAATCGATAGTTACCGTCATGTTTAATCCGTCCTTTTCATTGCGTACTTGCTTCGAAGTGCTCTAATTATCCAATGGCTTTGGTTTGCCCATTTTTTACTGAACTTTTCTCAACAGCTGACGGAAAACATCCTCTGACATACCGTCTTTCATCGCATCAATTTGCTGCCACATTTGCATAAACTGTTGAGGTTTTTCATCCCATTGCGTACGACGGGATACCCGCTCTTTCATTAACCCCGTCACCGCACTCACGTTACTGTTTTTGTGCTGTGCATTGATGAGATACTGGATAAGAATATCTTGTTGCGCATGGCTGCCCCCAAGAACAGAAAGGCTGTATCGCTGAGGATGCAACATCTTTGCTGCGATGTCGTAATCCTTAGCCTCATAAGCCGAAATACCTGAGATTAACTCTTGAGCAATCGACGTTTCATTGGTGTACCGGGTTTTGCTCCAATCTGACAACGAAGCGTGAAGTTGTGGAAGTTGATAAGTACTCCCCGACCGATTCAGTATCATCGCGGTATGCAGTTCAGTGAAAAGATAGAGGTAATCGCCAACGGAATCTTTTACCCCTTGATAAAGGCGTTCCCATCGGTTGCCTACATCAACGCCTACGAATTCAAGCCTTTTAAGCAAAGACGCCCCGTTTTGTATGTTGAGATAAAACGATGAGGCTTCCGGGTAGATGTATTCATCAAACAAAGACAGCACTTTTTCGATATGACCTTGCTCTAAATGAAACAAACCCAGATGCCACCAAATGTGACCGACGAAGGCATTATGCTTTGGCAAACGTTCATGCCTCTCTTCAATCCAGGCGATGCCTTCATCTGTTCTTGCATTCATTTCCAGCACATGTGCCATCGAGTGTACTGCCCACATATCAGATGGGTTTATTTCAACAGCGCGGCGCGCATATTTCTCAGCGAGCGAATATTCCCCCACCTCTTCCAACGCAAAACTGAACGCACCAATAAAATAGCCATACCCTGGCGTATTCTCAGTCCAATGCGGTGCGATTTTCGCAGCGGTGTCCACCAAACGCTGGCGCTCTCCCATCCAAAATAAATTCCCTGTCGATTGACGGAACGCAAGCAGATCCAATGGCCATTCGTTCAAAATATCAGCCCAAATTTCTACAGCTTTCTTCGTATCGCCTTGCGCATAAGCGGACAACGCCAGCACATGTTTTCTTTCCCTCGGCGTCGAAGCGATCCTGATCGTGCTATTTTCAATAAACGTGAGTGGAATATTGCTCAGTGCCCCAAAGCGACCTTCACTTGCAATGCTGTAACCCTTGAGCACCCATGCCATAAGAAAGTCCGGATACTCCGCCAACAGCGCATCTACTTTTTCCAACCCGTTGGGTAGGTAATCAAAATTCCACGCCATTGCTTCTTCAAATTTCGCGATACCTGCTTGATCTGTTCCGGAATAAGAAAGACCTCGACTGTCTTTGTTCATAGTTATCTCCCTATCTTTTCGTCCTCTGCTTTAGTGCTTTTTGATGAAGACGCGTTAGCCACTGACTTAACCTTCCTCGAGCATAAACAGCCGTTAGGGCACAAACAACGCAGCATAAATTGGCGGGCTAAGAAGAAATTGTTTGTCGGTAGAAGAAATTGTTTGTCGGTAGAAGAAATAATGAAACGGACAGAGCGATACGCGCTCATCACCCGCATATTTGGATCGCAAAGGGTTTGAACAAAGCCCTGAACGCAAAAAGCCAGTCATAAGACTGGCTTCAAAAGGTATGCATTCAGAAAAGTGATAGAAGACTGGAAGATTATTCTTCGCCAGATTCCGCCTGCAAGCGACGCTCTTTGCGTAAACGCGCTTCTTCCATGACGGCGTTGATTTCTGCCATCAGGCCATCAACGTCGGCATCGCTGCCATCATCGACAAACACGCCCGTGAGTTCTGTGTTTGGCGTTAAGTCGCCCGCCTCGTAAAGCGCCCACATTTCTTTGGCGTATTGTGTGCCAATCAACTCTGGCGCGTATTGCCCATAGTAGTTGGTCATGTTGTTCACATCACGCTCAAGCATCCACTTCGCATTGTTGTTTGCTGAGGCATCAACCGCTTGTGGTAAATCGATGATCACAGGGCCGAGGTGATCCACCAGCACGTTAAATTCTGACAAATCGCCATGGACGATACCCGCACATAGCATGCGCGTGACGTCTTTAATGATCTGAGCATGGTCTCGCAATGCTTGCTCGCGCGTGAGGGTCACATCGTTCAAACGTGATGCAACGGAGTCGTTATCGTCAGTGACAAGTTCCATCAAGAGCACGCCATCAAAGCAACCATAGGGCTGAGGAACACGAACCCCCGCTTCAGACAACGCGTATAAGGCATCCACCTCTGCGTTCTGCCACACTTTTTCTTGTTCATCACGGCCGAATTTCGAGCCTTTCGCCATTGCACGTGCACGGCGACTGTCTTTTACTTTGCGCCCTTCGCGGTACGCCACCGCTTGTTTAAAGCTACGTTGATCGATTTCTTTGTACACTTTCGCACAGCAGATACGGCCGCCACTCGATACAACGTATACCGAGGCCTCTTTGCCACTCATCAACTGAGAAATCACTTCATCAACCATGCCATCTTCAACCAATGGCAATAATCTCGCTGGTATCTTCATTTCACCTTCGTATGTGAATAACGCAACAATACTTTGCTACCTGCTTATTTTAGCCAATAGCCGTAAAGATTCCGGCACAATAGAGCGCGAATCGACACTTGTAAAGCAACAACCGCAGTTGCGCTCCTATCCCTATCGATAAAAGGCTGAAAAAGGAAAAGACACGGCCGATAATGCGCTGTAATCTCAACAAAACTCGCCATTCCCTTATGAGAAAGTCACTATGCTTATCCGCCCTATGACTCACGCTGACTTGCCTAACGCCGCAGCCATTCATCAAGAAGCATTCGTTCGCCAGCAACGCTCTTATGAATGGCTCGAATGTAACCTCAATGCCACCCCGCGCTTCCTCAACTTTGTCGCTGAATCTGATGGAGACATTCTGGGCTTCATCACGTGGACGCAAAAGAGCGGATTTCGCGCTGAAGCTGTGCTGGATCTCGAGTTACTGGCGGTCGCGTCAAGGGCACAAGGCAAAGGCGTAGGACGCGCATTGATTGAAGAGTCACTCCCTCACGTCAGAGCATCGCTTGCTGAACAGGGTTCAACCTTAAAGCACATAATGGTGAACACCCGCGCTGACAATTTTGCGCAAGCACTTTATAAAAAGACATTGGGCGCAGAGGTAGAAGTCACGATCCCAGACCTCTATTCTGCGGATGAAGTGATCATGATTGCGCGTTACGTTGATGGGAAAGCATAGCCAGCAAAAGATGGCGCATGACACGGAAATTACGCCCCCGCAGTGATCTCCTGCCGCAACCATTCCATGACACATCGTTTTTCTGCACTGAATTGCCTGCCCTTTGGGTACACAAGGTAGAAGCCTTGATGCTCTGGGGCGGGAACATCGCCAAGCACGACCATATCCCCTTGCGAGACATAGCTCGACACCAGCACAAAAGGCGAAATACACAATCCCTGCCCGCACAGTGCCGCATCGATGGCCAAGCCAGTTTGATACATATTGAGTGTCTTTCCGAGCTTAGCGCCGTTTTGTTTACCGATCACTTTTGTCCAATTCTGATGCGAATCATCAATCAATTGATGACCGGTAAAATCATTGTTCCCAGTCAAGGGGGGATGCGATTCAAGATACAGCGGGTTATAAACAATCTTGAGGTTAACGGGTGATAAGAGATGCCATTCAAGTTCATCTCCGAATGGAGGAACGCCAAAGCGCACCACAAAATCCACGTCATCCGCAAAGAAGTTACTGACGGCTTCGGAAGAGGAAAGCCGAAGATCGATGTCGGGATGACGTTCCTGAAATTGCCCAAGACGCGGAATCAACCATTTCACACCAAAGGATGGCGGCACGCTCATCAACACGGATTGACCAACATCGCTCAGCGTTTTTACGGCATGATTGAGTATTGATAAGCTTCTCGATACTTCGCCAAAAAGCACCTTTCCGCCTTCCGTCAAACTGACACCTCGTGCCTCCCTGAGAAACAGCACATGATCGAGCTCCTCCTCAAGTCGTCGAATACGTTGCGCCACCGCACTGGGTGTGAGGTTTAGTTCCTCAGCGGCGATTCTTACATTGCCATGACGTGCAACCGTTTCAAAAATTCGCAAGCTGTTGAGATTCGGGAGTCGCATCAATCATCCAGACTGTAGTTTTTCTTCACACTAGCACAATTTTTTCGCGCTTGTTCCCGTCGCGCTGAGACGGATAAAATTTTTCTCAATAAAAGATCACACTGACGCGCCGTAGTAAGGTGCGTCGACAACGGAAATCATCAGAGGTGTTTCATGCCATCTTTAGCCGCCATTGCTTTCATTGCCTTAGGGGTCGTTTGGGGAACCATGTTTCTCTTCACCAAATGGGCTGCTGAGTTCATCACCCCCGTGCAAATCGTCTTTCTACGCGTGGTATTTGGCTTCCTACCGCTGTTTTTCTATGCCCTGTATAAACGAGTATTGCGCTGGGAAGATTTAAAGCACTGGAAACATTTTGTGGTGATGTCACTCATCGCAACGTCACTTTATTACATCGCCTTTGCGGAAGGGACGGCCTTATTGCCTTCAAGCATCGCAGGCATGTTAAGTGGCGCAATCCCCCTATTCACCTTCGTGTCAGCGGCGCTGCTATTGCGTGACGAACCGATTACTCTCGGTTCCATTGCAGGCACGGTGATGGGCTTTCTCGGCGTATTGTTGATTGCACAACCTTGGCAAAGTGATGTTGGAAGCGTGAATGGCCTTGGTACGCTCTACATGATTGCAGGGGCATTTAGCGTTGGCATTTCGTTTGTGTACGCGAAACACTTCATTAAACCTTTAGGGTTGAAACCCCTCGCACTCGCCACGTACCAAACGGGGTTTGCCATGGTGTTCTTGTTCTTCGTTACCGACATGTCTGGCATGACCCTTGTGTTTGAAGACACAAAAGCATCACTGGGGTTGGTTTTCGGTCTAGGCATTTTAGGTACAGGCTTGGCTTACATCATTTACTACTACTTGGTCGATCAGATGGGCGCCATAGTGGCATCAGGCGTGACCTACATTCCGCCTGTCGTCGCGCTGCTTATTGGGGCACTGTTAGTCAATGAACCGATTAGCGGGATCGACCTTGGCGCAATGGCGTTTATCATGGTTGGCGTGTGGTTCGTGCAAAAGGCACGCACACAATCTGTCAAGCAAGCGTCATGAATTCGTCGCAATAACGGGGGTACTATGACGACATCCATGATCATTTATGCAATACTTTGCGTAGTGATTAGTACATCTAGTATTAGAGAGGTGTCGTATGTTTTCACTGTTCAAGAAAGACCCAACGAAAAAACTGCGTGAACAATATAACGCCAAGCTAGAACGCGCGATGCAGGCGCAACGCAATGGTGATATCAGTTCTTACTCATTTATCCACGCAGAGGCTGAAGATCTTTGGCGAGAAATCGAACGTATCGAGAACGGCGCCAAATAACCTTTTCACATTACCCTATCAGCCGATATCCAACTTAAAAGCCATTGATTCTTTCAATGGCTTTTCCTTTTGTCGCTCACGCCATCTCGCCAGCACATCTTTACCGTGATAAGCTTACATTCTTAACCATTGCTTAATGAAATCCATGCTACGCAATTACGATTTGAACCTTTTGACGGTTTTCGATGCCGTCATGACATTAGGCTCTGTGGCAAAAGCCGCCGATAAACTCAACATGACCTCAGCAGCCGTCAGCCAAAATCTTTCTCGGCTTCGCGATCATGTTGGCGAACCGCTTTTTGTTCGACAAGGCCGCGGCATTCAGCCCACTCAGCAAGCCATCAACATGCACAAACACATAGCTGAGGGCCTCAGCGCCATTCGATTTGGCTTAGAAGCAAACACCTCGTTTGATCCGGCCACCAGCACAAGGGAATTTATGCTGGGCGGACATGCCTATTTTGATCTTGCCGTGCTACCGCAATTATTGCGCCGACTCAGCGAGATAGCGCCAAATGTCACCGTGAATTTAACGCCCTACGAAGACAACCATTTCACGCCAAGTCAGGTGCTTAGTGAACGTGGCGTGGATTTATTCCTTTCATCGTTGCCTATTAGTCACCCTTCCGTTATTACCGCGAAAGTGTCTGACGAAACCCTTGTGGTGACCTACGCAAAAGATCACCCGCGGATAAAAGGAAAAATCAGCCTTCAGCAGTTTTTTTCGGAGAAACACACCGCACTCACAAGCCGACGTTTCGGTAGCTTTATGTTTTCTAATCTGATTGAGAAACCCCTGCCTACGCGTAAAGTGCATTATCAAAGTGATTCCATGCTCAATTTGATGGCCACCGCAGCCATAACAGATTTGCTGTGTTTTACGCCGAAGCGCCTCGCGGATTTGTGGGCAGAAAAGCTCGGATTAAGCGTGCAACCTTTGCCTTTTGAAATCCGCCCTATCCCCACATTTGTCTGTTGGCATAAAGCGAAACAGCATGACGAAGGCATCACATGGCTTCGTCAGCAGATAGAAGAAATCCTCTCATATAGTTAAGCCCTGCTTAATAATGGATTATTGCAGCACGTATCGTTCTCCACACGCTGCTTCCTTATAGTGACGCTCGTTTCCTGTTCTATTAACGAAGAAAGCGAGATCACTATGAAAACAATATTCCAGCCTACGTTAATCGCAGTATTGATTGCATCAGTCAGCGTGCCAGCCATTGCGCACACTTACACACCAAACACCAAAGCGCCGACGGCAACAACCCAAGCCTTCGCCGCAGAGCAACGCGCCACGCTTCCTTTCTCAGATAAAAAAGATTTTGAATTAGTTGAAAAAGGGCTTATCGCACAACAAGACAACCTCGAAATCAAAGATGCCAACGGCAAAGTGGTATGGGAACTCGGTAACTATGAATTCCTGCTGGACGGCAAAGACTACGACAGTATTCATCCAAGCCTTCAGCGCCAAGCCCAATTGAACATGCACCACGGTTTGTACAAAGTCACCGACCGCATTTATCAAGTGCGCGGTTACGACCTTGCAAACATCACCTTTGTTAAAGGTGACACAGGTTGGATCGTCTTTGACCCGCTAACCGTGCCTGCAACCGCGAAAGCAGCGCTAGATTTTGTGAACAAAGAACTTGGCGAGCGCCCTGTGAAAGCCGTGGTATATAGCCATGCACACGCTGACCACTTCGGCGGCGTAAAAGGCATCGTGACCCAAGAACAAGCTGACAGCGGTGAAGTAGACATCATCGCCCCACGTGGTTTCTTGCATCACGCTGTGGCAGAAAACGTCCTTGCGGGCAATGCCATGTCGCGTCGCGTGACCTACCAATACGGCAACGCACTTGAAAAAGCGGCCACAGGCCAAGTCGATGCGGCAATTGGTAAAGGCGTCGCGCAAGGGGAAGTCAGCCTTATCGCGCCTACCACGGTGATCAATGAAGAAACGGAAACCAAAGTGATCGACGGCATCACCATGGAATTCCAAAACACCCCAGGTACAGAAGCACCGGCGGAAATGAACACCTTCTTCCCGCAGTTCGATGCGCTCTGGATGGCAGAAAATACCGTTGGTGGCCTGCACAATGTATACACCCTTCGCGGCGCAGAAGTGCGTGACGCAAAAGCGTGGAGCAAGTACATCAATGAATCTATTCACATGTACGCCAACAAATCTGACGTGATGTTCGCCTCTCACAGTTGGCCTCGCTGGGGCAAGGAAGAGATCAATCACTTCCTTCGTAAGCAACGTGACATGTACGGCTACATTCACGACCAAGCACTACGCATGGCAAACCACGGCGTGACCATCAATGAAATTCAAGATGAGTTCCACGTGCCAGATGTGCTTGCAAATGAATGGTACAACCGCGGCTACCACGGCAGTTACCACCGTAATGCCAAAGCCGTGATCAACAAGTACTTGGGTTACTTCGACATGAACCCAGCCACACTGCGCCCTCTTGCGCCTGCAGATGCTGCACCAAAATACGTCGAAGCCATGGGCGGTATAGACAACGTGCTAAGCGTCGGTCAAAAAGCCTTTAATAACGGCGAGTACCGCTGGTGTGCGGAAATCGTCGACAAAGCGGTATTTGCCGAACCAACCAATCAGAAAGCGCGTTACCTACAAGCCGACTGCTTGGAACAATTGGGTTACCAAAGTGAATCTGCGGGCGAGCGTAATACCTACCTAATGGGTGCGTTTGAGCTTCGTAACGGCACACCAAAAGGCGATGCGACCAAAACAGCAGGCGCTGATATGGTTGTTGCCATGGACACCGAGTTGTTCTTGGATTACCTCGGCGTGCGTTTGAACGGCACTAAAGCGGCAGGCATAGATTACACCATTAACTTCGTACTGCCAGACGTGAACGAAACCTTCCTGGTGGAACTGGAAAACGCGCACTTGAACAACCTTAAAGGTATTCAATCTGACAACCCAGACATGACACTGACGATGAACCGTTCAGAATTGAACAAAGTCTTGATGGGACAAGCAAGCATTGCTGACCTCGTGAAATCTGGCAACGCCAAGGTTGAAGGTAATGGCAAAGCGTTGAGTGACATTGCTAGCACAATGGATAACTTCGACTTCTGGTTCAACATCATCGAACCAAAGAAGTAATCATCACACGCTAGACATGAAAACAGGTTTTTATCACGCCTGATTCGACAAAACCTCCTCATCTCGGGGAGGTTTTTTTATGCCTTCCTCTCCCGTAGCTCAAGATGGACACGGCACGTCGTCAACGTAATGTCTGGCTTATTATTCTCCTGAGTAATGAGACCAATACATTGTCGGGGTGAGATCAATTGAAATGACGTAAAAACCCATAAATTCAAGGGATTTATTGCGAGTCAGTTCGTTTTCCTATGTAATTCGCGCGCGCAATATTGCGTGTTATTAATAGAAATCATGTTTTCGGAAAACAGTACATAAATGAAAAAATCCTTTGTTATCGCAGCGACGTCTAGCCTGCTTTTCTCCGCCTCAGTGCACGCCGAACAATTCTTGAACATCTACAACTGGTCAGAATACCTTCCTCAACAACTGATCGAACAGTTCACCAAAGAAACCAACATCAAAGTGAATTACTCCACGTTCGAGAGTAACGAAACCATGTACGCCAAGTTGAAACTGCTCAACGCAAAGGGCTACGATTTGGTGGTGCCTTCGACGTACTACGTTTCTTTGCTGGCACAAGAAGACTTGCTGCACGCATTGGACAAAAGCAAAATTGCTGCCTTTGCCAACCTTGATGCGTCTATCCTTAATCAACCGTTTGACCCAGAAAACCGCTACTCCCTGCCATACATGTGGGGCAGCACCGGCATGGGTTACAACGCAGACATGGTTGACGGTAAAGATGTTAAGCGTTGGGCAGATCTTTGGAACGATGATTTCGCAGGCCAATTGCTCCTGACCGATGACGTACGTGACGTGTTCGGTATGGCGCTCATCATGAATGGACACAGCGTTAACAGCCGCGATGAGAATGAAATTCGCCAAGCCTATGAAAAGCTGAAAACGCTCAAACCGAACGTGACCCTGTTCAATTCAGACGCGCCGCATACCCCACTGATCATGGGCGAAGTAAACGTCGGTATGCAGTGGAACGGCACCGCGTATCGCGCAACGGTTGAAAACCCAGCCATCCACTATGTTTACCCAGAAGAAGGCACGATTTTCTGGATGGACAACATCGTCATTCCAAAGCATGCAGAGAACAAAGATGCCGCTTATGCCTTCATCAACTTCTTGATGAAACCGGAAAACCAAGCGGTATTGGTGGAAGAAATTGGTTATGCCGTGCCAAACCTAGGCGCGCTAAAACACCTTCCTGATGCGCTGAGAAACAGCGACGTTATCTTCCCTCCCACAGAGGTGAAGCAGAAAGGTCAATTCCTGTCAGACATCGGTGATGCCGTGTCTATCTACAACCAATACTGGCTGGAGCTAAAGAAATAATGAAGGTTATCTACAGCGAGAAGCAAAAGCTTCACCAAGTAAAATACGAATTCCTTGGCGGCGAGCCAACGGCGTGTTTTGAAAAACCAGAACGCGCAGACATGGTGCTTAACGCCATTAATAGCGATGGCGGCTATCAGGTTATTGAACCACAAACGTTCGGCACCGACCCAATGTTGTGGGTGCATACCCCAGATTACGTAGAATTCCTGCAAAACGCATGGAACGAGTGGGAAGCCACTTACGGCCCTGAACATGATGCGTCACCGTACTGCTTTGCCCCAGCTCGCCACCTTCGTAACCGCGTGCCTAAAGACATTGAAGGCAAACTGGGGTACTACAGTTTCGACATGACTGCAGCGATAACCAAAACCAGCTTTGACGCCATTTCATCTGCCGTCGATTGCGCTCTTACAGGTGTTGATGTGCTGATGAATGGCGAAAACGCCGCATTCGCATTGTGCCGTCCGCCAGGTCACCACGCTGCGCCAGATTTGATGGGCGGTTACTGCTACATCAACAATGCCGCCATCGCCGCCGAAGGCTTGCGCCGCCAAGGCCACGAGAAAGTCGCGATCCTAGATATCGACTACCACCACGGCAACGGCACCCAGAGCATTTTCTACGACCGTGACGATGTGCTTTTTGTCTCGATTCACGGCGACCCAGATTACGATTACCCGCACTATTTGGGGTTTGATGATGAACACGGTGAAGGCAAAGGCGAAGGCTTCAACCTCAACCTGCCATTGCCACAAGGCAAAACCGATTGGTCGCTGTATCGCCCAGCCCTTGAAACCGCCATCGCGCGAATTCGCAGCTTTGGTGCTGAGTCTCTGGTGGTTTCATTGGGTATGGACACGTATGAGCACGATCCAATCAGCCACTTCAAACTCAAGCTTGAAGACTACCTGAACATCGGGAAGATGGTTGGCGAGCTTGGCCTGCCAACGCTGTTTGTGTTTGAAGGTGGTTACGCGGTTGACGACCTCGGCCACAACACCGTTGCTGTGTTGAACGGGTTTAAGTCCGCCTGCTAACTGCAGATATCGCAAACGAAAAAGCCTCACAAAAGTGTGAGGCTTTTTGCGAATCTAGCTTCGCTCCGTTTCAAAGGCGCTGAGATACGACGAAATATCAATCATTAAACTGCAGCTAATTTTCAAACTGCAACTGTCCAGCATCACTACCATCAGGATATTGTCCGGTCCACATACCCACTTTCTCCCCTGCGCGATAAACACCCGACCACATTGCGGTTTTACTTTTTTCAGGAATAACGGTTTGCCATTCTCCCTCTTCCTTGCCGTCCACAAAGTTGCCTTTTGACCAAAGCGTACCGTCATCCCTGTATGATTCTGAAAGGCCATGCTGAATACCGTTGTCATAGGTGTCCAACCGATCTAACCCTCCCAAACGGTAGTATTTTTTAACTTCACCATGGTATTCGCCCTTCTTGTTATAGTTAAAGACGCGCTTACCATCCCAGTCATACTCCCAATAACCGTATTTCTCACCCTCAAAATACTCGCCCTGCTCGATGATTTCACCAAACTGTGTCACCGAAAATTTGCCATGCTTAACACCATGTTTATAGTGCTGTTTCCTTGCTTTATGATCCACGAGTTGAGTGAAATACAGGTTATGATATTCTCCATCAATGGTTTCCGTACGATGCGATAGTTCGCCTTCGTCAAAAAACTCAGTCAGCTTCCAAGCCTTACTTTCATCTTCCTGAAGCCTTGACGTGACAACACCCTTTCGATATCGATATTCATCACTGGTACGTTCGCCGTTTTCATTGAAACTCACAGAGAGATCGAAGGTTTTCTCGCCTTGTTGATTGAATTCTTTTTTCGCGATCAAACGACTGTCAGCGTCGTATTCATAAAGGGTCTCAACAACATCACTCTGCTGATGAAATACGCGCTGCTCACCCACTTTCTTTCCATCCATATAATGATAGATTTTCGTGGTATTTCCGACTTCGTCATACTCAGTTGAAACGCCATGCAGCTCGCCAGCAACAAAGTGTTGTTCAGACGACAGTTGGCCATCGCCATACCAATTCAGCGTCACGCCATGCTCTTCATTGTTCTTGTAGTTTTGCTGTTGAATTTTGTTGCCGGCTTTGTCGTACCGATTAAACACACCTTCATACTGATTAAACGCGGATTGACCGTCACTCTTTAGCTGCCCGTCAACATAGTACGCTCGGTATTTCCCATGGCGCTGACCATGTTGAAAGTTCATCTCGTAATTTATATTGCCATTTGGGTAGTAGTTAAACATCGGCCCATGCATCTCTCCATCAAGCCAAGTGGTTAAAGACCTGACGGAACCATCATGCTGATAGCTGATGCTTTCACCCGTCTGTTTTCCATCCAACATTTCAAATTCTTCAGACACGTGACCATTTGAATAGAAGACCTTTTGCGCCCCATTCAAAACACCGTCCACATAATGTTGTTCTTTTTTCAAATCGCCAGAAGAGTATGTCTGCTTCAATCCGTGTTCTTTGCCTTCACTATTTTTGTGTCCCTTAGATTTAATCACCCCTTTCCACGTATAGTACTCATAGTCCCCAACGATGTTCCCTCTCGCAGGCTCTTTGGCGTTAAACCCACCTTTAAAGTAGACAGTGTCGTACTCAACAAAATAGACAACCACCGGCCACTTTCTGTCTTGCTCCGCAAGAGGCTCCGTTATGTAGTACTTGGCCTTCTTATCACCGGTAACCAGCTTTAAACTGGCATCAAGTAATATTCGTTCCGCAAAAACCGATGACGTCATCAATAGTGAACATATCATGAGTGTGGCTAGCGTAAAAAAGCGCATCAATCCCTCGCTAAATGCTTTTGGATAAAATTATTTCTCAATAAGAAACGGCACCCTTCTGGGTGCCTAGATATTGCCTGGTTATAGCTTTGGTTATAAATAGGGCTATTTGTCATCACCAAACAGGAACGACGACGCATCGTCCTCATCACTGCTCTTTACATATTTCCCCATGTCATAGCTTTGTGTCTGATAAATACGGCCATCAGTTCCATAGGTATCGATATCGCCATCCAACTCATCATCGACATAACGTTCAACGCGTTTTAAATCGCCGCTTTCACCAAAGTAATAGAAGGTGCCTTGCTTGCGGCCTTGAAGGTCATATTGCTCGCGACCCAGCTCATAACCTGCCGCTGATTGCGCATACCACTTCCCGTTTTTTTTGCCTTGTTGATAGCTGCCAGACCAAAGCACAACATCGTATTCATGGTCTTCTTGATGTTGCCATTGCCCGTCTCTTTCGCCATCAACATAGTTACCCTTAGCGAGTAACATGCCGTGGTGGTTGTAGTTTTCGGTAAAGCCATGACGTTTACCATTGAGGTAATGCTCCGACGTGGTTCGCTGACCACCCGCGTTCACCTGAGTCAGTTCGCCATGCAGTTGGCCTTTGCGGTTATAGTTCTCAGTGCGGACGGTGCCATCGAAGTGCATGACCCAAGTACCGCTTTTCTTACCTTGATGGTAAGTGCCACTTTCTACTGGTTCACCCGTCGACGAAACAACAAGGCGCTTGCCATGTCGGACCCCATGTTGGTAGTGGGTCGTTTCCATGTTGTTTGTATAGACATCCAATTGGATAAAAGCCTTGTTTCGCTTCCCGTTAACTTCTTCTGAACGGCGTGTCAGCTGGCCACTGTTGTCGAAGCGCTCTTCCAATTCCCATTTCTTCTGAGCATTTGTTTGAATACGCGAGATCAGCACACCGTCACGATATGTCTTCTCATCGCTGATTTTTCTTTGGTTGGGGTAAGAGGCAACATATTCGTAGGTCAATTCACCCTTCTTATTGAATCGCGTTTTAGACCTAACTTTGCCGTTATTGTTGATAATGGTTTCTTCTTGCACCGCATCAACTTGGTCGAAATACGTTCGCTGTGCGCCTCTTTGTTTTCCTTTAACGAGGTTGTTGGTGCGTTCTAAGTTGCCGGATTCATAATAGTGCGTCACTGCGCCATGTTGTTTTCCATCGCGGTAGTGCTCCTCAAAGCGCAGCTTTCCTCCTATATGCCACCCACGGACAACACCGTGTTTCTTTCCCCTCTTGTATGGGGTTTCTAGGTACAAAAAGCCATTCTCGTTGTAGGAGTAGCCGAGCCCGTCTGTCTTATCATCAACGTAATTGACGCGATGCGAAACTTGCCCGTTTTTATAGAAACTGGCGTATTCACCATGCACTTTGTCCATCTTGTAGTTGACGCTGTAACGCTTCGCACCATTTGGGTAGTAGTACAATTGAAGGCCATCTGACATTCCATCAACGAAGTGAAAACGGTGCGACACCGTTCCATCTTCAAAGTAATGGATGTTCTCCCCCTCTTTGTTACCGTTTCGGTTGGTGTATTCTTCTTCAACGCTACCATCTAGATAGAAGCTTCGATTGATTCCGTGCCTTTTGCCCGCAACAAACTCAGCTTCTTCAATTAACACACCATCTTCGTTATATAAGCGCGTTAACCCTTCATACTGCCCTTTCTCGTTCCGTCTACCGGTAGACAGCAAGTTGCCGTTGTCATGATAAATTTTGTAATCGCCGACAGATTTCCCTGTGGAGATATCCGCGCTGTTAAACGTACCCTCAAAATTGAGTATTTCCCCACCCTGAAAGTAGACGTTAACAGGCCATACGCCATCTCGTTCAACCAGAGGTTCTGCGAGGTAATAACTGGCTTGAGATTCGGTTTTAACAATATTCCAGTCGTCATCTAACCAAATGGGAGCAGCCCAAGCTACCGACACGCTTAACAACGATGCGAGAGGAAATATATGCTTCAGTATCGATTGCATCACCTTACCCCTTCTTGATCGGTGGGAGCTTGGTAACAAAGGTTCTTTCTAGCGGGTCACCTTCAATACTGTAGTGTTCGACACGAGAAATCTTGCCCGACATTTTGATATATTTGCGCTCAAAGAGCGTCTCTGAAAGCGGGCTATCAAGGGCAGTTAGCGCATTACCGTAACGATCGACCGGCAACAGTTTTTCGCCATGCTTATCGAATATTCGATAGCCGCTGATAAACTGTTTCACAGTTTGCTCATGGTCGAAATCGACCACCGTACTCACATCGATCAGCCACGGAAGTGGGCTTGGGTTAATGGCGACTTCATCCCAAGAAGGTTTACCTTCACACGCAAAGCGCGTGGTGATTTCTAAGTCGTAGAAATAGCGTCGTATGCCATCTGGTGTTGTGAGTTGATAGGCCGACGTATTGTCTTCAATTTTTGTCGGCCCACCCGCGACGTCGTTGCTGGTTTTCGATTGCGGTTTCCATACCAAAGAATGACCGTTAATTTCTGGCGCGTTATCAATGCTAAATTGACACACGTTCTCCCATTCATGCGGTAGAGCGATAACCGCGTTGTGAAATGATTCGGTAGCAATAGCCAAGTCATTATTGAAATCAAACGTCGATGCTTGCTCGCTAGGTGTTGTCTCGTCTTCACCATCGAAGAAAGAATCATTTTGCGGCACTAGGCCCATCGGCGGCATTTCAGCACTGGACAAGAACAACGCTTTGTCCCAGAACACAACTTCACGAGTAAAGCTTGGAGCGTCACTTAGACGATGCACAATGAACGTCACTTCAGTCGGTGCCGCTAATAGCCTGACGACCATTGTCTGCGGTTGAAGCACTGGGTTCCCCAAAAAGCTAAACATTTGCTTCGAGCTAGGAACCAGCCATTGCGGGATGGTTTGATCTGATGGGAAACTGATTTGTCCTTGCATACCACCAACAACGGGCGCGAGACGGCTATGGGAGGTATTGGCATATTCAAGTCGGTATTCGTTTTGTGTTCCTGCAACCAAGGTGGCGGTGAGCGTAATGTCTCCCAACTGGAATGTTTGTGTTTTCCCGCCCTTCCAAGGCAGGTTGTAACGCGTTTCTGACGCATCGAAGTAATCAATATGCGCAGCAAGGGTTTCCAGTTCTTCGAGCTTGCTGCCGATATTCCAGCCTAAGGGCTGAACGTCCGCGGAAATATTCATCCCTTGATCGATGAATTGCTGATCTAGCGGTGAAGCAAACATCACATCGAGAGGCTGACCATTGCTAAACGCTGTCACATCACGAAAAGCTATACGGCCTAACGGTTGTTCCCGAGCGATATCCGTAGGGTAAGAAAGCAAAAAGCCCGCCTCTTGTTCAAGCATCATCCCACGCTCATAAGGCAGAACATCCTCAGCAGTTAGCAAAACGTTTGATGGATTGCTATCTGGTAAGGGGGACATATCAAACCAATGCTCCTCTTCGTCATAGAAGGTGTTGTTAAATATTTCAGCGTACGTGCCGATGGCTTCTTCTTCAGGAAGCATGGCAAAAGCAAATTGCGTCATCTTGGTTTGGCCGTAAACCTCAACGGGAAGATTCATCACAAGCAGCATTTTTTCTAACCAACCCGTCGCACGATTGATTTCTATTTGGCCAAATAGCTGTTTGTCTAAAGAAGGTGTTTCTGCCGAAGAAGTTCCCGAGACCTGAGAAGAAGCTTCTTTGTCTTGCGAAGACATCGTTGCATACACGGTGCTTTCAGAAACAGACTTAAGCGTTAAAGTGACTGGAACGCCTTTAAAATTCGTCAATTGAACTTGGCTGCCTTCCTTCACTGGAATAGATTGAATGAATCCTGGTGCGGTAATTGTTGATTGCAAGCCGTTAATCAAGATCTGACCACCTCGATCGACAAACGTCTCCCATTGGTCTTTATTTCTTGCCGTAAACTCGGATAGCTCGCCGCTTTCCGAATTCAGAGAAACATCAAAGCCAGCGCTAAATATGTTCTGTATCTGCTGGTTACTTCTGGACGAATCCACACTTGAAAAGCCAGAACGCCCTATCGCAAATTGCAAGTGCTCAGGTGTAACATGCAAGCTCAGCGCGCCACCCGCTTGTTCCACTTTATAATGAAGCAGACTCTCGCTGAGCATCACCGTTTCAGGATGAGTTGCCAGATCACGGGTGGTATGGGCGTACGCCCAGTAGCGTTTTTCATCACCTATCTCTGGGGAGAAAGTGACAGACTCACCACAAGCTGTAAGGAATAAAACGATTGGTAAAAAAAGAGTTCTAAAACAATTATTCTGGTGCATCCATCTATTCCAAAACAAATAAAACCGTAAGTAGGTGGGGACAACAAAGGCGATCGGAGCATCATCTAGCAATGGCTAAGATCACACGGTGTTTTCTCGCTGTATTTGGCATGTAAACTATCCATGTTTAACTCAAGTTTCAGGTAACATTTTGCCAACAGTCACTCTTCAACGCGCGCTATATTTACACCACAACATATTGATTTAAAATTCGATTCTAGATTTCCGCGCCGACTTCAAATATTGAACTGAATGCATTTGCAACTAGCATTTTTATGACAGTGAACAATAAAAAAACCGCCTCGAAGGGCGGCTTTTTGTATCGCTAGTTTCAGCGTCAGTAATTACAAAACAAAACCTGCAAAGATAAAGCCGAAGATAATACTGAACACCATGCTCAACAGACCAGGGATCATAAAGCTGTGGTTGAAGATGTACTTACCAATTTTGGTGGTGCCTGTGCGGTCAAAGTCGATTGACGCAATGATTGGACCGTAGTTAGGAATGAAGAAGTAACCGTTCACCGCAACGAACGTCGCAATAATCACTTCCACCGGTAACTCAAGTGCAATGGCGACTGGCACCAATACTGCCGTGGTCGCACCTTGGCTGTTTACCATGACAGACAAACCGAACAGCGCAAATGCAAACGTCCACGGCGCCACTTCTACAAGCCCAGACACGGTTTCTTTCACGATGTCTCCGTGACCTGCGATGAAGGTGTCACCCAACCACGCAATACCAAAGATTGCTACGATAGCGCGCATACCTGCATGGAACACTGAACCTTGCGTGATTTCATTACCATCAGGCTTACAAATCAAAATGATCAACGCACCCATTGATAGCATAATGATTTCAATGGTGTGTGCCATGCCCATGGCAGAACC
Source organism: Enterovibrio baiacu (assembly GCF_004120195.1). Taxonomy (GTDB): domain Bacteria; phylum Pseudomonadota; class Gammaproteobacteria; order Enterobacterales; family Vibrionaceae; genus Enterovibrio; species Enterovibrio baiacui. Next base: position 469,123 of record NZ_SCHN01000007.1, read on the forward strand.
GTCAAACTGAGGACGAAGTGCTGGGAATGCACCCATGATGACTACCGCCAACGCACCAAACAAGAACAGGCCAACCGCCGTTTTCGCTTGTGGTTTAACCACGATTTCCGCCACTTCCAATTCTTGTTCCATCTCTTGACGGAACGCAGGATCTTGCATGCGACGTTGGTATTCAGGATCGTCTTTCAGCTCTTTACCCAGCTTGTTCACAATGACACATGCTGCGGCCAAACCAAGGAATGTACCAGGAATGGTGATTGCCAAAACTTGCGCCAGCGTAATGCCTTGCGGCTCAAGGAACGCAACCAAAGCAACGACCGCTGCGGCGATTGGGCTCGCCACGATAGCAAACTGTGAAGCAATAACAGCCATACCCATTGGACGCTCAGGACGTACACCACTGCGACGGCTCACTTCCGCAATAACAGGAAGCACCGAATACGCCACGTGGCCAGTACCCGCGAGGAAAGTAAAGAGGTATGTAACAAGCGGTGCGATAAAAGTGATGTGACGAGGATTTTTGCGCAAAATGCTTGAAGCGATCTTGATGAGGTAATCCAAACCGCCTGACGCTTGCATTGCCGCAGCCGCAGCAACAACCGCCATGATCATAAGCATCACATCAATCGGTGGGCTGGTAGGTTGAAGACCAAAACCGAAACTCAGAATGGCAAGACCGACTCCACCCAGAACACCTAACCCAATCCCGCCGATGCGAGCTCCTATAAGAATACAGCCGAGAACTATGAAAAACTCGATGAAAAACACATCAATCTCCTTGATGACAACGTTAATAATGAACTCGCGCATCATAGTTATTTGGCATCGCGAAATATTAGGTTTACATCACAGATAGGTTGCAACCAATTAGAATGAAATATCATGCTTTCAATAGTTTGGACTCATATCTACTTTTTAGGGGTTTACATAAATTGAAAAGAAATGGCGGAAATTTAGTGCTACAAACTTAAACAGGCAGCAGAACATACCCATTTTCTCTTCAGAGACTGGGCTTGAAAAACACGGCTTTGTAAGGCATTTAGCCATGAAACAGAGAATCTTGAGACATTGATTCAAAGGATACTTTCTCTGACTGAAATCCGAGACGCTCCTCATGCCTACAATCCGCTACACTCGTTTTCAAGCAGTATCAAGGGAATGAAATATATGAGTGCAGAAAGGAAGCAATGGATCCACGATCTCCTCAAAAAAGGGATAGAAAACGGCGACGCAAACGCTGTGGCTGTGGTGGATGAATCACAATATGTACAACACAACCCCATGACCAAAGAAGGCGGCATTGGGCTTGCAGAGCTGTTTGCCCGCCTTTCGACGACCAATCCTCATGTAGAGATCATCCGGATTTTTTCCGATGGCGATTACATCTTTGCCCACACCGAGTATGACTTCAGCAGCGAGAAAATCTGCTTTGAAGTCTTCCGTTTTGAAGGCGACAAAACGGTTGAGCATTGGGATAACCTGCAAGCAAAACAAGCGCCGAATGCTTCGGGACGCTCAATGACAGACGGTGCGACACAGCTCGAAGATATCGACCTGACGGAAAGCAACAGAGCCACCATTAATGCGTTTGTTAACGATGTACTCATCAACAAACAAGTGCATCTCATGCTTGATTACATGGATGCAAACAACTACAGCGAACACAACCCCCAACTCAGCGATGACATCGATTCATTGATTGCAGCGCTGGGTACGGCAGACCAACCCGCCACCCTGCTCTATGAAACCCATCACCGTACGCTTGCCGAAGGCAATTTTGTTTTGAGTGTCTGTGAAGGTTTTAGAATGGGCGAGCACACCGCCTTTTATGATTTGTACCGCATCAAAAATGGAAAGATTGTAGAGCATTGGGACACCGTTGAAACGGTTCCCCCACGCTCGGAATGGAACAATGAAAACGGCAAGTTTTAGCGTCTGCGTGTTCAACGTAGATAAAAAGGCTTTCGAACCAAGAAAACGACCTACTCACTGATCTTGGTTCAAAGTCACTGCGTAATCATCTGAAACCATCACACAGGGATTGCGCATGTTTTCATTTTTCAACAATGACCCGACGAAAAAACTCAGAAAAACGTATAACGCAAAGCTAGAACTAGCCATGAAAGCCCAACGTAAAGGGGATATTAGGTCATACTCCACCATCACCGAAGAAGCCGAACAAATTTGGCAAGAAATAGAAAAACTCGAAAAAGAAAAAGCCTAAATCCACGCCAGCGCATTGCGGCCAATGCGCTGATTACTCTACAAAGCTAATCAGCTCAAAACTCCTCGAAAACGCCCCTCAATACACTGATTGACTGAATGTCTCCGCCATCGCTCACCCATCCGAATTTATCACCTTCGAATCGAGGGAAAATGTGTAAGTGATAATGCCCAAGATCGTTAAACATCCCATTGTTTTGCATAAAGGAGATTCCATCCGGCTTAAACGTATTTTCAATACGCTGATAGAGATCTTTTGCCACTCGTTGAATTTCTTCGTTTATCTGTTCAGGTAATTCAATAAACGTTTGGTAAGGTCGCGTTGGGGCAATCAAAAGATGACCCACGTTGATTGGCTCATGATCTGCGAAAGCGATCACATCTGGAGATTCGTACACAATCACCGCGTCTAATTCTCTCGCCACAATTTGTTCAATGATTGTCATTTCATGCTCCTTGCTCAAAAGCCGCCAACACTTTCAACGAAAACACATCCCAACCCGGGGCGGTAAATGCGATATCTCGAATGCCTTTGATTTGATGGTAAGCGTCATTAGCGCTCATCTTTTGCGAATGCATCAGATAGGCGGCGAGCGCAATGCCTGTTCGATCTTTTCCAGAGCGACAATGTACGATGACTTTTCCAGATGAGCGATGGCGAGCGATGAATTCAACAATGCGAGGTAAAGCGTCAAGGCAGAAACTGACATCACCCTCAAGCGGTGGCGCGCTGCTTGATAGAGGGATATGTGCGTAGTCGATTCCACACTCTTTAAGGCGCGCGATATGCACGCCTTCTCCATCATTCACGGACAAAATTGCAGTGATACCAGCATCAGCGAGTTGAACGATATCCCAGGGTTCTTTATCGGGACCAGAACGACCACCCACTGCGTTATCTTCTACCCAGAATACATGTTCCATTGCGTCACTCACTCCTTGCTCTTGAAATCAATGAGGTGTGCCTACTCCACCCCACACGCCCCTAACACCACATTGACAACATGTTCGATCTTATCGTCGATGTCCTTCCCTTCTGGGATAGCGCGCATTTCGAAGACTTGCGGCCACAGGAACATACCGTTGAACAGGCTCGAGTAGGTGTTCGTGAAAAGCTCGGGGGTCATGTTTTTAAGTTTGCCCGCTTCTAGCCCTTCAGCAAACCATGCAGACAGTGCTTTGGCATTGTAGAGCTTGGAAATGATGGAGTGTGCCATGTCCGGTTGGCGCAGAAACTCGATCAGGATGACGCGCGTGAGCGGAATGCCGTAGGAGTGATAAAGAATATCGACCTCCTTTCGGCTAATCGCTTTTAGCTGCTCATACGCGCTGATTTCTGGGTCAAACGGATAGCTGACGGTTTCATCGATCGACGCTTGAATGATGGTCAGTACCGACTCAAACAACACCTCTTTGCTTTCAAAATGGCGATACAGCGTGCGCTTCGACACTTCTGCTGAGGTGCAGACTCTGTCCATGTTTGCAGCGATAAAACCATGTTGAATAAATTCTTCTCTCGCCGCGTTGATGATGGCCAGACGTTTTTGTTCCGAGCGTGTCATTACATTTCTCCGTTTACCGACACACCAACTTTAGCAAGGCAGATCACCAAAGTATACTTTTGAGTTTACCTTTGACAAAAACACACCTAAAATAAACTCCAGAGTTTACTTCTTGCCGATAGAACGGCTTAGAAATAACCAATAAACACATAAACCTTCAAACAGCGGTCGCGCCTGACCCTTCTTTCTAAGGAGAAAAAGGTGAACATGGTTTCTAAAAAGTCAGCATTGGCAACATTCAAAGCCAATACCCTCGCTGCGAGCATCGCGGTGTCTGTCCTTCTATTGAGTGGCTGTGGCGAGAAAGAGGTTCAGCAAGTTGCCGCCCCCGTAGTTAAACCAGCCCTTACCGAACTTGTGTCCGCACGTGGCAGTGATGAACTGAGTTTCAATGGCGTGATCCGTGCGGCTGAACGTGCTGATCTCGCATTTCGTGTTGGCGGCCGTCTCACCGATGTGTTTGTGAAAGAAGGTGATCAAGTCAAAGAAGGCCAAGTGTTGGCAGTGCTTGATGCGCGTGATGCGAAAACCGCGTTGGAATCCGCCAAGCTAGAACTGAAAAACACCGAAGTGGAATACCGCCGTGCGAAGGCGATTTTCGACAAGAGCCAAGCCATTTCTAAAAGTGATTTGGACGCCATCACCACGCGCTACGACTTAGCCAAGAACCGTGTGGACGATGCAACGCGTCAGCTTGAATACACCGAATTAAAAGCCCCTTTTGACGGCATCATTGGCCGTAAATTCGTCGATAACCACGTTCAAATTCAAGCGAACGAAACCATCGTGGCGTTGCAGGATCTGAGTGATTTGGAAGTGGTGATCAACATTCCTCACAAAGTGATGTTGTCTGGCCTCAATCAAACCAAAGCCTTGGCAGAACTGTCCGCGATTCCGGGTCAACAATTCCCGCTGGTTTTGCGTACTTATGCCACCGAAGCTGACCCTGTTTCTCAAACCTACCCAGTAGTGTTGGGCTTTGATGACATGAAAGGCTTCCGCGCCTTGCCGGGCATGGCAGTGAAAGTCGTCCCTGCTGACGCAAGCGATGGTCAAGAACAAGCGCAAGTTCTAACCGTGCCTCTCACCGCGGTCGTTCCTGACAACCAAGGCAAACAGTTTGTGTGGGTGATCAACGCAGACAACAAAGCTGAGAAACGCTTTATCGAGGTCGGCGCGCTAAGCAAAAACCGCATCGTCGTCAAAAGTCACCTCGCGCAAGGAGAGCGTGTGGTAATCGCAGGTGTGTCAAGCATTCGCGAAGGGTTGGAAGTGCGTCCTTACACAGACAAAGCGTCTGCTAAAAATAATGGCGGAGCGTAACCGATGGACTTAGCACGCATTACCATCGCCAAACGCACCAGTGTTTGGGTATTGATTGCCCTCACGCTGCTGGGTGGCTACATCAGTTATTTGAAGCTCGGGCGCTTTGAAGACCCTGAGTTCGTTATCCGTCAGGCTGTTATCAATACGCCATATTCAGGTGCAACGGCACAAGAAGTGTCAGACGAAGTCACGGACGTGATTGAAGGCGCGGTCCAATCGCTTCAAGAACTTAAAGAAGTGAAATCCGTGTCGAAACAAGGCATGTCCGAAGTCACGGTCGAAATCAAACTCGAGTTCGCCAACAGCGCGGCGGATTTACAGCAAGTGTGGGACAAACTTCGCCGCAAGATTTCCGATGTGCAGCGACAGCTCCCTCCCGGCGCTGGTCCTTCTATCGTCAACGATGATTTCGCCGACGTGTATGCCCTCTTCTTTGCCGTCACCGGTGAAGGGTTTACCGACAAGCAACTGCAAGACTACGTCGATACGTTACGTCGTGACTTAGTGCTGGTGCCAGGGGTTGCAAAAACCGCCACGTTAGCCGAACAGCAAGAAACCATCTTTGTTGAAATCTCCAGCGAACGTTTAGCGAAATTCGGCGTATCTGCGGAAAAAGTCTACCAAGTGCTGCAAAAGCAGAACATGGTGACCGTCGCAGGCAGTATCGAAACCGACGCCATGCGTATTCCGGTAATTCCAAGCTCAAGCATTGATTCGTTCGCTGACTTGAAGAACCTGCAAATCGCCGTTGGCAACAACAATACCGTGCTGCGTTTGGGCGACATTGCTGATGTGACACGCGGCTACAAAGAACCGGCATCCATGCTGATGCGCTACAACGGTGAACGTGCGATTGGCTTTGGTATCTCCAATGTCACCGGCGGTAACGTCGTCGACATGGGCGATGCGGTAAAAGCACGCATTGCAGAATTGGATGACCAACGCCCCTTGGGCATGGAACTGCATGTCATTTCCATGCAATCCGACTCGGTGCGTGATTCTGTCACCAACTTCATTGATAACCTGATTGCCGCTGTCGCCATCGTCTTTGTCGTTTTGCTGCTGTTCATGGGCGTGCGCTCTGGCGTGATCATCGGTTTTGTTCTGCTGCTGACCGTCGCAGGTACACTGTGCGTGATGTTAATTGAAGACATCGCCATGCAGCGCATTTCATTGGGTGCGTTGATCATCGCGCTGGGCATGTTGGTCGATAACGCCATCGTGGTGACCGACGGTATTCTGGTGCGCTTCCAGCAAAACCCAGATGAAGACCGTGAAACCATCGTCTCAGACGTGGTGAATGCCACCAAATGGCCATTGCTTGGCGGCACGGTCGTTGGTATCTGTGCGTTTAGCGCAATTGGTTTGTCCCCTTCCGACATGGGCGAATATGCGGGTTCCCTGTTCTGGGTGATCTTGTATTCCATGTTCCTAAGTTGGGTGTTTGCCGTCACCATCACGCCGATGCTTTGCTTGGATTTCCTCAAAGTGAAAGCGGCAAAAGCCGACCAAAAACCGGGCCGCGTCGTCACCGCCTACAAAGGCTTGTTGCAATGGGTATTGGCGCACCGCGCACTGAGTTCACTCATGCTACTTGGCACACTCGCCACCGCCATGTGGAGCGTGCAGTTCGTGCCGCCGGGCTTCATGCCTGAATCGCAACGTGCGCAGTTTGTTGTGGATGTTTACTTGCCGCAAGGCTCTGACATCAAACGCACCGAAGCATTAGTCGCGAACATTGAAAAAGACGTGCAAGCCAAAGAAGGCATCACCAATATTTCTAGCTTCATTGGCGGCGGTGGTTTGCGTTTCATGCTGACCTACGCACCCGAAGCGCGTAACCCAAGCTACGGCCAGTTGCTGATCGACATCGACGATTACAAGAAGATCGCGCCGCTGCTTAGCGAGCTGCAAGATGAACTGTCAGAGAAATACCCTGATGCATCTATCAAGGTATGGAAGTTCATGCTCGGTCGCGGGGGCGGCAAGAAAATTGAAGCGGGCTTTAAAGGCCCAGACAGCGCCGTGCTGCGTGAATTGGCGGAAAAAGCCAAAGTCATCATGCTGAACGACCCAAACTTGATTGCCGTGCAAGACGATTGGCGTCAGCAAGTGCCTGTGCTCCGCCCCGTGTATTCCGCGGAAGACGCACAACGCTATGGGTTGACCACACAAGAGATCAACCAAGCGATTGCGCAAACCTTGTCTGGTCGCAGTGTAGGTGTGTACCGCGAAGGCGACGATTTGATTCCAATCGTGGTGCGCTCGCCAGAAGCGGAACGTAACCACCAGCGCGCGATTGAAAACACCGAAGTGTTTAGCCATACCGTCGGCGGTTTCATTCCTGTCAGCCAAGTCGTCGAATCTGTCGACGTGGTGTATCAGGATGACATGCTTCGTCGTATTGACCGCACCCCAACCATTCTGGTGCAAGCTGACCCTGCCCCAGGTGTGTTAACGGCGGATGCGTTCAACAAAGTTCGCACGGAAATTGAAGCCCTTGAATTGCCACCGGGTTATACCCTGAAATGGTACGGCGAATACAAGGCATCAAAAGACGCGAACGAAGGCTTGGTGATTTCAGCGCCTTACGGTTTTGCCGCGATGATTTTGTCGGTCATCTTTATGTTCAACGCGATCCGTCAGCCGTTAGTGATTTGGCTAACTGCCCCGCTCGCCATCATTGGTGTGACAGTCGGTTTAATCATCTTCCAAACGCCGTTTGAATTTATGGCGATACTCGGCTTCTTGAGCCTGATCGGGATGATGGTGAAAAACGCCATTGTATTGGTCGACCAAGCCGACGTAGAAATCAAAGACGGTAAAACTGCTTACCACGCAATTATCGACGCCGCACTCAGCCGCGCAAGACCAGTATTGCTGGGCGCATTGACCACCATCTTAGGTGTCGCTCCTCTCTTGGTAGACCCATTCTTCAAGAGTATGGCCGTCACCATCATGTTTGGTCTGCTGTTCGCAACCATCCTGACCTTGGTGGTGATCCCGCTGTTTTATGCGATTTTCTTTAGGGTGAAGGTGGAAACGGTTTAAGCGCTAGAGCTGAAAAGTAGAAAGCAAAACGCCACGTGATCACGTGGCGTTTTTGTAGGTGCTGAAAGCACAGTGATTTTGGTCAAAAGTGTGTTGGGGAACTGAATTTTTAGGCATCAAATTGCTTAATTTACTGTACTATCAACAGTGTCAATGCACAGTATGCGATACTGTTTCAATAGAGATCGTGATGGGTAGAGTGAAAACATCACATTTTTAGATCGGGACACCCGATTTCTACAATTGCTAGTTTGGCATAAATGGTTATTTGGCTGATTTCAATCACTAGATTTAAAGTCTGTACTGCTGTAAGCGGACTAGTCGGGCGTCCCGATGTTGGACTAAACGGGCAAGTTGCCCGCTAATAAGTTGTTAGGCAATTCAAGAGTATGAGCACAGAATTAGTAACTCAATTAATCATTTTAGCTACAGCCCTTGTTGGTTTGTATAAAGCTGCAACGTTTAAATCTGCGGAGAGTTCCTCTGATGGCAAAGCTGAACCTAGTCCCGTTTCAGAAGCAGTCGCAGGACTTTTAAACTTTGTAGGCATATTCGCATTTATGTTAGCAATGCCTGCTTTTATCTGGGCTTTTACAGCAATCACATCAAATATAGGTTCATCGTCAAGTAGAAGTGAAGCAGTTCAATACACAATTCCATATGAAGTTAGTAAAACACCTACCCAAACAGAGCTTATGTTAATTGCAGCATCTCAGATCCCATATGATTCACCTAGAGGTTCCGCGTTAGAAAAAGTATCTGATTTTGCAATCAAAGCAGGTGATTATAAAGTGGCTGTGTTAGCCGCCTCATCAATACCATATGAATCTACAAGAGGTTCTCAACTAGAGAAAGTTGTTGCCTCAATTGAAAAACAGGCTGGTGAAAAATTGCCTAACAAGAAAATCAACAAGGACTAAAAACAGCGGGCTGTTCGCTCCGCTCCATTTTATCCCACTATTTTTAGCCTGTTATTTAGGCGCTGAAGGATCCCCTCATAATTCTCCCAACCCAGAAGAATGTGTCAGCCTCTGATACTCGAGCATAGCCCACTGATATTGCTGTTCATTGATGCAATATCGTCGGTGGTTTCTCACCTCTCTACCTAAACGAGGAATGGAGAGAACGCGACGATGTTTAATGGTGTTGGCTTGAAAGTCGTATTGCCATTTCGCTTTTGTTGCAATGAGGCCATTCCACCACATGAGTAGCTCTGCCAGCAGCGCAATCAATAACAAGACGTTGAGGCGCTTGATACAACGCGTTCGGTTATGCCG
>NZ_SCHN01000025.1 GCF_004120195.1 Enterovibrio baiacu
ATTACTCACCCGTCCGCCGCTCGCCGCCCAACAAATCCTCCGAAGAATCAATGTTGTCGCTGCCGCTCGACTTGCATGTGTTAGGCCTGCCGCCAGCGTTCAATCTGAGCCATGATCAAACTCTTCAATTAGAATTTTGTTGTTATYCCCATCTCCGAAGAGACAGTTCTAACGCTCAATGAATACTGAATTACTTTTTTGCCCGTAGGCAAAACTGCATTGCTGTGTTGATAGCATCACTCCGAAAAGCTCCACCATCTTGGTCACTCAGTGCATTGATAAATCTTTATGTCTATCAAGTACGAGTGCCCACACAGATTGTATAGGTCAAATTGTTAAAGAACATTGACTGTAGAAGCGTTCGCTTCTCATCGTCAGGGCTGCGAATTTTACGCTGCCGGGCGATGAAGTCAAGAAGAAATTTTGAGATTTTTCAGCGTGGTGTTCACCGCATCCAAAACGTCTTGTTGACTCCCTTCAACCGCGATAAGCACTGGGCTTTTCCGTTGAAGCAGGCGGGCATTCTACTGATTGAGAAGGTCACGTCAAGCGTTTATTTTCAATCAATTTTGAAGCCGTTTCGCCATCCTGATTTGGTGGCCAGTTCCGTGTGGAGCGGGTCGCCGTGTCAGTGAGGTCGCATTATAGGGACGGTTCAGATCTTGGCAAGGGCTTTTGGGTGGTTTTTTATGAAAAATGGCCTGTTCGGCCATTTTTCAATCAATGTGATGTTAAAGCGAGCCGAATCGCTCTGAAAGCAGCTTAACGCGGTCCCAATTGGTGTACTCAATTTCTTTTGTCGGGTCAGTTTCCCCTCCTGTCATCTTCATGATGAACTGAATCATCACACGATCGAAGAATTTATAACGAGGGTAATAGAGCGCACCGGCGAACACATCGAGTAATTGAGGCTGCCAAGGAGAGAGCGTTAAGAACTTCTTCATATAGACACTGGTTTCTGGCGTATCCTTCTCTGGCTTTCTCGCGGTTAGGTTCACGCAGAAGAAAGCAGCCTTCGCGTTGTTTAATTCAGCAAGGTTCTTTTCAATGAACGTATAAAGCTTCTTGTTTAGATGACCATAGCGAATTGAGGCGCCAATCATAACTTTATCGTAGTGCGCGAAGTCGACGTTTGGTGTCTCATGGAGATCCACCAGCTCACATTGATGCGTATCGACCAGCTCCTTCTCTATATAACGAAGAATTTTGACGGTTTGCCCTTCACGGCTCGAGTGAAGTAAAAGCGCTTTTTTCACGAATTATCCTTATATAGCTAAAAGGCGTTTGCTGACTAACTGCGCCAGAAAGTTGGGGTAAATAATACCAGTAAGGTGAAAACTTCTAATCGCCCAAAAAGCATTGAAACGATCAGCACCCACTTCGCGCTGTCATTAATATCACCAAAATGCACCGCAACTTCGCCTAAGCCAGGGCCCAAGTTATTAAGCGTTGCAGTCACGGCTGAGAATGCACTCAACTCATCAAGACCAGTCGCTATCAACGCCAACATACAAAGAACAAAGACCAAAGCATACGCAGAGAAAAATCCCCACACCGCATCAACAACTTGATGAGGCAGTGCTTTGTTGCCGATTTTAATGGTGTAAACCGCCCTCGGGTGAACAAGACGTTTTAACTCACGAGAACCTTGTAGAGAAAGTAGCAAGATTCGGATCACTTTCATCCCGCCACCTGTTGAACCCGCACACCCGCCAATAAAGGAAGAGAAAAGCAAAAGCACGGGCAAGAACAATGGCCACTCGGAAAACCCTGTTGTGGTATAGCCTGCGGTTGTACTGATCGAAACGGTTTGGAAAATGGCTTGGTTAAAGGCTTCAAACTCAGAATCGTAAGTACTGTGACTTAACAACATCCAAAAGACGATAGAAAGCAAAATCACCTGAATCACGATAAACGCGCGAAATTCGGGATCTTTGAAATAGTACCCTGGGTGTAATTTGCCACTCGAGAATGCGGCAAAGTGCAGCGAAAAGTTACATGCCGATATAAAGAGGAAAAAGACCGTGATGAAGTTAATCGCCGGACTATTGAAATAGCCGATGCTCGCATCATGGGTCGAGAACCCTCCAATCGCGACAGTTGAAAAGCTATGACTGATTGCATCAAAGACGCTCATGCCAGCCAACCAATAAGCGAATGCACATGACAAAGTCAACGCGAGGTAGATGTACCAAAGCGCTTTTGCGGTTTCTGCAATCCTTGGTGTCATCTTACTGTCTTTTACTGGGCCGGGAATTTCGGCGCGATAAAGCTGCATACCACCGATACCGAGCACGGGCAAAATCGCGACGGCCAATACAATGATACCCATACCGCCGAACCACTGTAGAAGCTGGCGATAGAACAATACTGCTTTAGGTAAGTCATCAAGACCTACCATCACTGTTGCACCTGTCGTTGTCAGCCCAGAAAAGGATTCAAAAAAGGCATCAGTCACTGACATCGAAGGCTGCTCGGAGAGCATGAACGGGATTGACCCCGCACTCCCGATTACCGTCCAAAACAATACAACAATAAGGAAGCCATCTCTGGCTTTGAGTTCATGGCGATAGCGGCGGTTCGGAAACCACAGCATGCCACCACCCGCGAGTAGGAGGAAGAAAGTGAGAACGAAAGGGAAACCCTCACCGTCTCGATAGATAAATGCCACCACCGCTGGCGCCAGCATGGTGATACTAAATAGTGCCAGGAGTAACCCGACAATTCGAATTATTGAACGAAACTGCATAGCCTGAGACGGCGCATTCCTTGTATCCAGGGGTTGCCCTGAATCATGATTTATTATCTAGCCCGGTAACACTCACCTGACCCCGCGTTCGATTGAATATCTCACTGGCGATCTGGTCGGCGCTCCGTGCATCCACTTCCACTGTCATCAACACATTATGGCTGAATTCAGTATTAACCTGAACCGCGTTGTGAGACGCCAAGATGGATTCAATCAAGGCAATGTGAGGATATTCACAGCTTAGTGTGAACTGGACCGTAATTGCCTTTTCGTTTGTTGCAAGTTTTGTCAGTGCTTGTTGGACCCCTCCGCCGTAAGCTTTTACCAAGCCACCTGTACCCAATCGAATACCACCATAGTAGCGAGTAACGACTGCCGTTATCTCACCGACACCTGAACCTGTGAGCTGCGCAAGGATTGGTTTCCCTGCTGTGCCTGAAGGTTCTCCATCGTCACTAAAGCCCCAAGACATCGAATCATCAGGACGTCCAGCCACGAATGCCCAGCAGTTATGGCGTGCATCGCTATGTCGCGCCTTGATATCCGCAACAAACGCTTTAGCGCTTTCGATACCCGGCGTGTGAGCTAGGTAAGTAATAAAGCGGCTCTTTTTAATTTCCTCTTCTGACACAACAGCCTCTGCCGGGATCAGATAAGGGGTGATATTCATTTCATCGACCTATCATGTAAAAGGCGCGGGATGTTAACACAGTAACACCTTTTCACGACGAACCGCGTTTACGGGTTTCACAATGTCTCCAACACGTTGGGATATAGATCAAACACTAGATTTAAACAATCGTTTAACATTTTGGTTGCCTTTTTGATTTGTGAAGTTCAGACTGAATTAACTGGTCTTACCAGACTAACCCTATTTACGGTAAACCAAAAACCAGACACAGAGCTGGCAATACGGAGATAGAACATGATTTACCAAGGTGACACGCTGTCCGTACGCTATTTGGAAAATGGCCTTGCGGAACTCAACCTCGACGCACCAGGTTCTGTTAACAAATTTGACCTTGCAACGCTGGAAAGCCTCAACGAAGCCCTAGACGCAATAGCAAAAGAGACGGATGTAAAAGCCCTGCTTCTTACTTCTGCAAAAAGTGCCTTTGTTGTCGGTGCCGACATCACTGAATTTTTAGGTTTGTTTGCCAAACCTGAAAATGAACTCTCTGAATGGGTCACACACGCGAACAACATCTTCAACAAACTTGAAGATCTGCCCTTCCCAACCATCTCAGTGATCACTGGGTACGCGCTAGGAGGTGGCTGTGAGTGTATTTTAGCGACAGATTTCCGTATTGCAGATTCAACAGCACGCATTGGTTTGCCAGAAACGAAACTCGGCATCATGCCTGGCTTTGGCGGAACGGTTCGTATGCCGCGCCTGTTAGGTGCTGATACCGCGATGGAGCTCATCACCGCGGGTAAAGAAAGCAAAGCGCCAGCAGCGCTGAAACTCGGTTTGGTTGATGCAGTGACGGCCCCTGACGACCTTCGTGATGCTGCCATTCAGTTGGCAACACAAGCCATTGAAGGAAAACTTGATTGGCAATCACGTCGCGCACAGAAAAAAGCGCCACTGCAGCTGAACAAAATGGAAGCCACCATGAGCTTCACCATGGCGAAAGGCATGGTTGCACGTGTCGCGGGTAAGCATTACCCAGCACCGATGACCGCTGTCATCGCGATTGAAGAAGCAGCAAGAGGCGGTCGCGACGAAGCATTGCTCGTTGAAAACAAATATTTCGTTAAGCTCGCGAAAAACGAAGTCACCCAAGCCTTAGTCGGTATCTTCCTCAATGACCAGTACCTAAAAGCAGAGGCCAAGAAAGCAGCCAAAGCCGGAAAAGCGACAGAGCGCGCTTCTGTATTGGGTGCAGGCATTATGGGTGGCGGTATCGCTTACCAATCAGCCAGTAAAGGCGTGCCAGTGTTGATGAAAGACATCAGCCAAGCATCCCTAGAAACGGGCATGAAAGAAGCCTCGAAGCTGCTGAACAAGCAACTTGAGCGTGGTCGAATCAACGGCTTGAAAATGGCAGATGTATTGGCCTCAATCACACCAAGCCTTCATTACGCAGGTATTGAACAAGCTGACGTGATTGTTGAAGCCGTGGTTGAAAACCCGAAAGTCAAAGCGGCAGTGCTCAGTGAAGTAGAAGGCATGATCAGTGAAGATGCAGTACTTGCGTCGAACACATCCACCATTCCTATCGACTTGCTGGCGAAATCCCTCAAACGCCCAGAGAACTTCTGTGGCATGCACTTCTTCAACCCTGTGCACCGTATGCCGCTGGTGGAAGTGATTCGCGGTAAAGATACCTCTGATGAAACAGTGTCTCGCGTTGTGGCTTACGCCGCCAAAATGGGTAAAAGCCCTGTCGTTGTTAACGACTGCCCTGGTTTTTTCGTTAACCGTGTTCTTTTCCCTTACTTTGCTGGCTTTAGCTTGTTACTGCGCGATGGTGCAGACTTCAAAGCGGTCGATAAGATCATGGAGAAGCAATTTGGCTGGCCAATGGGCCCTGCTTACTTGCTGGATGTGGTGGGCATCGATACCGCGCACCATGCACAAGCCGTGATGGCGGAAGGTTTCCCTGAGCGCATGGCAAAAGACTACAAAGATGGCGTTGATGTCATGTTTGAAAATCAGCGTTTCGGTCAGAAAAATGGTTCTGGCTTCTACCGCTACTCCATCGACCGCAAAGGTAAGCCAAAGAAAGACGTGGATGCAGATGCGGAAGCACTATTGGCACCGGTTGTTGGCAACAGCACTGAATTCAGTGATAGCGATATCATCAACCGAATGATGGTACCGATGATCAACGAAGTGGTGCGTTGTTTAGAAGAAGGCATCATCGCCACACCGCAAGAAGCGGACATGGCGTTGGTATATGGTCTTGGTTTCCCTCCTTTCCGTGGTGGCGTTTTCCGCTATCTCGACACCATCGGATTGGCGAATTATGTAGAAATGGCTGACAAGCTTGCTGACCTCGGTGCGGTTTATCACGTACCACAAGGTCTGCGCGATAAAGCAGCCAAAGGCGAAGGGTACTTCGATGCCCAACGACAGTCTGCCTAACCACACGGATTAAGAATAAGAGGGAAAACACAATGAACAACGTAGTGATTGTCGATTGCATTCGAACCCCAATGGGACGCTCCAAAGCCGGTGCGTATCGAAACGTCCGTGCGGAAGATTTGTCTGCACACTTGATGCAATCTTTGCTGGCACGAAACCCACAACTCGACCCAGCAGACATTGAAGATATTTACTGGGGCTGTGTGCAACAAACCCTAGAACAAGGTTTCAACGTCGCGCGTAACGCCTCGCTACTCGCAGGTATTCCGCATTCGGTGGCTGCGACCACAGTGAACCGTCTTTGTGGTTCATCCATGCAGGCGCTGCATGATGCAAGCCGTGCCATCATGATAGGCGATGCTGATGTATGCCTGATTGGTGGTGTGGAACACATGGGACACGTTCCGATGACCCACGGCGTTGATTTCCACCCTGGTCTTTCAAAATCGGTCGCGAAAGCCGCTGGAATGATGGGACTGACGGCGGAAATGCTTGGCCGCATTCACGGCATTAGTCGCGAACAACAAGATGCCTTTGCTGCTCGCTCACACCAACGCGCTCATGCTGCCACCATTGAAGGTCGCTTCAAAAACGAAATCATGCCAACCGAAGGCCATGATGAGAAAGGCGGATTAATCCTTCTAGAGAACGATGAAGTGATTCGCCCAGAAACGACGGTTGAAGGCTTAGCGGGACTGCGCCCAGTGTTTGACCCAGCAAACGGAACGGTTACCGCGGGCACATCATCAGCCCTTTCCGATGGCGCGGCGGCCATGCTGGTCATGAGCGAGGAAAAGGCCAAATCTCTCGGCCTTCCTATCCGCGCACGTATCCGCTCTATGGCGGTGGCAGGTTGCGATCCATCCATCATGGGTTACGGCCCTGTTCCTGCAAGCCACAAGGCACTGAAGCGCGCGGGCCTCAGCATCGATGACATCGGCATGGTTGAGTTGAATGAAGCCTTTGCCGCGCAATCACTGCCGTGTGCTAAAGACCTCGGTTTACTCGATAAGGTTGACGAAAAAGTTAATCTCAATGGCGGCGCGATTGCACTGGGTCACCCATTGGGTTGTTCTGGTGCGCGAATTTCAACAACGCTCATTAACTTGATGGAAGCGAACGATGTTGAATTTGGTCTTGCTACCATGTGTATCGGCCTTGGCCAAGGTATCGCAACCGTCTTTGAACGTGTTGAGTAAGTAGCAATATTCGTCATTGAAAGCCGGATGCATACCACGTCCGGCTTTTTCTTTATATCAGCGTGTAATAGCCTACTCAACACTGTTTCAAAACCGAAAAGCGCCTAAAAATGTCGCGTCATATCGACCAAATACCACCTCACAACAACTCAACATCGCGCCTAACTATCCGAATCAAAACAGACTATGTCTTTAATGCATAGGATAAATGAATTAGATTCATTATTTTCATGGCGAATTTGGTTCTACACTCTATTCATCATTTCTTGCCCTTTCCGGAGAATACGGCATGTTTAAAGCTCTCGTGCTGGATCAAGCAGACAAAATCACCACTTCAAGCATCCAAGAATTGGACGTTAGCCAATTGCCAGACGGCGATGTTTTGATTGATGTTGATTACTCATCATTGAACTACAAAGATGGCCTCGCGATCACAGGCAAAGGTCGTATCGTGCGTGATTTCCCAATGGTTCCAGGCATCGACCTAACAGGCACCGTTGTTGAATCTTCAGATTCACGTTACACCACGGGCCAAAAAGTTGTGTTGACTGGTTGGGGTGTTGGCGAAGGTCACTGGGGTGGCATGGCGCAAAAAGCGCGCCTAGAAGCCGATTGGCTTGTTCCACTACCAGAAGCGCTATCTGGCGCCCAAGCAATGAAAATTGGTACTGCAGGCCTAACCGCAATGCTATGTGTGCAAGCACTTCAAGATGCTGGCATTACACCAGAGAAAGGTGAAATCCTTGTCACGGGCGCAAGTGGTGGTGTGGGCTCTGTGGCCGTTACGCTTCTTTCGAAACTGGGTTACCAAGTGGTTGCCGTGACGGGCCGTGCAAGCGAAAACGGTGAGTGGCTGAAAGAACTAGGTGCATCTCGCATTGTAGAGCGCAGTGAATTCGATGACGCTGGCCGCCCGTTAGAAAAACAACTGTGGGCCGGTGCGGTTGATACCGTGGGCAGCAAAATGCTGGCACGTGTACTCGCACAAACAGATTACGACGGTGCTGTAGCCGCTTGCGGTTTGGCGGGCGGTTTTGACCTGCCAACCACCGTGATGCCTTTCATTTTGCGCGGCGTTAAGTTGCTGGGTGTTGACTCCGTCTACGCACCGTTCGAGCGTCGTCAAAAAGCATGGAAACGTATTTCAGAACTTCTACCGGCAAGCTACTTCGAGCACGGCTGTTCTGAAATCAGCCTAGAAGAAGTAGCTGATGCCGCTGAAGCCATCACTAACGGTCAAATCAAAGGCCGCGTGTTGATCAAGCTGTAAGCAAAGTGAGCGCCCAATAGAAAACGGAGCCTTGCGCTCCGTTTTTTGATCTTATCCTAAGACCTTGAGCAACTATGCTGTTGTCTGCAAGATCACTACACCAGCCCCATGTCTTTCGTTCGGCTCGCTATCAATCGTCCGCACTCTTCTTTGATCAAATTGCGCAGCCAAACTTGTGCCGTTGAATGCTCAGTGCGCGGGTGCCAAATGAGCGAATAATCAAACGGCTTAAAATCAAATGGCAGCGGCTTGATCACCAAATCGTATTTCTCCGCCACTAAATAGGCGAGATCAGCGGGCACTGTAATGATCAAAGGAATCGAATCGACCATCGCAAGCGCCGCTTCTAGATGATAAGCGCGCAATGCCAACTTTGGTTTGGGGTACCCTCTGAGCGCATCATCAATCAGGGTTTTAACACCATCACTGATGGCTATCACAGCATGAGGATAAGAAAGGTAGTCGTCTAACGTTAGGGTTTCATCCGCCAATGGGTGATGCTTCGCCAATAAACAAAATACGCTGACCAAGCCAAGCTTGTCATACTCTAATGGGTCAATGGCACCTGTCGATCGACATATCGCCATGTCACACCCTTCAGATGCTAACTGACGCAACAACTGATCGTGTTGCAGCGGCGCAAACTCGAGCGACACATTCGGCGCTTCTTCATAGATACGCGGAAGAGCAAACGGCAAAATGGTTTGCATGGCATAATCCGTCGTCGCTATCTTGAACAACTGATCGCAATTCGCAGGGTCAAACTCCTCGGGAGAGAGAATCGTCCGAAGTGAATCCAGCGGCGCAGTTAGCGAGGTGTTGAGTTCCAATGCGCGTTGCGTTGGAATCAACTGCTGACCATGGCGTGTGAACAACGGATCGCCCGTTAATCGACGAAGACGCCCCAGCACACGACTCATCGCTGACTGGCTCAGGCTTAACCGCACTGCCGCTTTACTGACACTGCCTTCTTCGAGCAGAACCCGCAATGCGATGAGCAAGTTGAGATCACGGCGATAAATATCTTCAAGTTCCATAGATAGCTCAAACAAGGTAATGTGCGGTCATTATACTCAAGCGCAACCATTATGCTTATGCGTCTGGCACGACTGAGATAACTGAATTTTAGATAAAAAAAATCCCGCATATAGCGGGGAAGCCCAAGAAACTGGGTGTGAGTGTAGTCGATGAGTGAGTAGCCTAGCTGCTGAACCAACCTATTATCCGTATCGCGACAGAAGGAGAAGTCTGTCTGCTTAGGGGTTCACAACACAATCGTTAACAGCTTGTTAATTAAATTACACAGATATTTTACAAATCCAAGCCCTGTTGAATATTTAGTCGTCATAAGTATGATCAGGTCGACGTTTTTAATGCGACGAAAGAATATGAGTTCAGAATTTGAAAAACCGGATCACTATTTAGACGCAGAAGGTCTGCGTTGTCCTGAGCCAGTGATGATGGTGAGAAAAACTATCCGCAACATGAAAGAAGGCGAATCGTTGCTGATTGTTGCCGATGACCCATCGACGACACGCGACATTCCAAGCTTCTGCAGATTTATGGATCACACGCTCGTTGCACAAGAATCAGAGTCAGCACCTTATCGCTACCTGATCCGCAAAGGCGTTTGAACAACGCTGTCGGTATAATAAGCGACAAATAAAACTAGAAAAGGCAGCCGAGACTGCCTTTTTTAATGTTCAATACTCAAACGCTGACGACTGCTCAACATCACTTATCTTCTTACGCAACACTGCATTTTCACGCTCTAGTTCCAGCAACGTTTTTTTCAGCGGCAAGATATACCGAACACGAATAAGCGCATCGATAGATAAGTAAGTGGTCACTATTGCGCCAACCACCATAGGTATCCACATATCGGTAAGCATCATACCCAAAATATTGAGTGCTAACGCCGTGTGAAACAACCACAGTTGACTACGTGGACTGATCGCGAGAAACCGCTCCATAACGTGCTCCTTACATCAACCTAACTCCCCTCACGCTACCATGAAGTTCGAATCGGGAGTGTCGAGATAATCACACATTTATACGCCAGAATATGACATTACAGTTTCAGTAGCACCACCACAGCAAGAACCAAAAATACTGTCGCAGTTATGTACCTCATGGTGTCCAAAGGCAATGCATTCGCTGCTTTCTTACCAAACAACACCACAGGTACATTGGCCAGCAACATGCCTATCGTTGTGCCGATGATCACCACCCACAATGCATCATGATATTGCGCGCCTAGCATGGTGGTTGCCACTTGCGTCTTATCCCCTATCTCAGCAACGAAAAACGCAATAAAGCTTGCCACAAACGGTCCATGCTTCGATTTCGATTCTTCATCAAATTTATCAGGGATCAATATCCAGCCCGCCATCGCGACAAAGCTCAATACCAACACCCAATTTAAAATCTCAGGAGAAAGATAATCAGCGACCACGACACCTAACCAAGCAGCTAAGGCATGATTCAATAACGTCGCGAAAAAGATGGCCAAAATGATAGGTACGGGTTTGCGGTATCGACTTGCTAACAGCAAAGACAAGAGTTGGGTTTTATCACCGATTTCCGCCAAAGCGACGGTAGTGATGGAGACGACAAGTATGCTCATTATTGTTTTCCAGGGCGGGTGATTGATTCGACAGCAATGACAAATCCCATGCCCCGCCCGGTTCATGTGAAATGTCATTGGTCTCGTCAAACTCACAATGTAAGTCGTCATTACCATGAAGCATGTGGCTTCAACTATGTTGATAATGACCTCGCTGGCGCGAGAGACTACTCCCCAAAAACGACCTGCATTCTACGATTATCTGCAGCATTGGCTCAATAGTCTCAATTCAAGAGTTCCGACAAACATCGCTTGTCTCATGTTCGACGGACAAAAAACCGCCATCAACGCTACTTATCCCACGCCTAGCGCGCTATAATCGCGTGTTATTTTCCATTCACTAATCGCGCGAACCTGACGATGCAAAAATTCGACGTTAAAACTTTTCAGGGCATGATCCTCGCGCTGCAGGATTACTGGGCCCAACAAGGTTGCACCATCGTGCAACCACTCGACATGGAAGTAGGTGCAGGCACCTCTCACCCAATGACATGTCTGCGTGCAATCGGCCCCGAGCCAATTGCAGCCGCTTATGTTCAACCTTCACGTCGCCCGACTGATGGCCGTTACGGTGAAAACCCTAACCGTCTACAACACTACTATCAGTTCCAGACCATCATGAAGCCTTCTCCTGACAACATTCAGGAACTGTACTTAGGTTCGCTACGTGTTCTTGGTATCGACCCAGAAGTGCATGACATTCGCTTCGTAGAAGACAACTGGGAAAACCCAACATTGGGTGCATGGGGTCTTGGCTGGGAAGTTTGGCTAAACGGCATGGAAGTGACGCAATTCACTTACTTCCAGCAAGTAGGCGGTCTTGAGTGTAAGCCTGTGACCGGCGAAATCACTTACGGTATCGAACGTCTTGCGATGTACATCCAAGCGGTAGATTCTGTTTATGACTTGGTATGGACGGATGGCCCGTTCGGCAAAGTAACGTACGGCGATATCTTCCACCAAAACGAAGTTGAGCAGTCGACCTACAACTTTGAGCACGCAGATGTAGACTTCTTGTTCACGTACTTCGATCAGTGCGAGAAAGAGTGTAAGCACCTTCTTGAACTTGAAAAACCACTGCCTCTTCCAGCGTACGAGCGCATTCTAAAAGCAGGCCATGCATTCAACCTATTGGATGCGCGTAAGGCAATTTCTGTGACTGAGCGTCAACGCTACATCCTTCGCATTCGTAACCTGACAAAGTCAGTTGCTGAAGCGTACTACGCATCACGTGAAGCACTCGGCTTCCCAATGTGTAAAAAGGGTGAGGAGAAGTAAGATGGCAAAGAATTTTCTGATTGAGCTAGGTACAGAAGAATTGCCACCAACGCAACTTCGTACTCTTGCAGAAGCGTTCGCAGCGAACTTTGAAAAAGAATTAAAAGACGCAGAGCTAACGCATGATGGTATTACTTGGTACGCGACACCTCGCCGCCTTGCACTGAAAGTTGCATCGCTGGATGAGCAGCAAGCTGACAAGCTGGTTGAGAAGCGCGGACCCGCGGTCTCTGTGGCATTTGATGCTGACGGTAACCCAACCAAAGCAGCACAAGGCTGGGCACGTGGTAACGGTATTACCGTTGAACAAGCCGACCGTATCGCAACAGACAAAGGCGAATGGCTTCTGTTTAAACAAGAAGTCAAAGGCCAAGACGCGAAAGAAATCATTGTGTCACTGGCAGATAAAGCGCTAGCTAACCTGCCTATTGCGAAGCCGATGCGTTGGGGTGATAAAGATACCCAATTCATCCGTCCGGTAAAAACCCTGACCATCCTGATGGGCGAAGACCTGATCGAAGGCACCATCATGGGCGTCGCATCTGCTCGCACCATTCGCGGTCACCGCTTTATGGGCGAACCAGAATTTACCATCGACAATGCCGATCAGTATCCAGCCATTCTGGAAGAGCGCGGTAAAGTCATGGCAGATTATGAAGCGCGTAAAGCCATCATCATCGCTGATGCGAAAAAAGCAGCTGAATTGGTTGGCGGTATCGCTGATCTAGAAGATGACTTGGTCGAAGAAGTTACCTCTTTGGTTGAATGGCCAGTGGTACTCACCGCAACCTTCGAAGAAGAATTCTTGAAGGTACCTGCTGAAGCCTTGGTTTACACCATGAAAGGTGACCAGAAGTACTTCCCTGTTTACAGCGAAGACAAGCAACTTCTGCCTAACTTCATCTTCGTTTCAAACATCGAATCAAAAGAGCCACGCCACGTTATCGAAGGTAACGAGAAAGTGGTTCGCCCTCGCCTTGCGGATGCGGAATTCTTCTTCAACACCGACCGTAAGCGTCCATTGATTGATCGTTTGCCGCAATTGGAAACCGCGATTTTCCAAAAGCAATTGGGCACCATCAAAGACAAAACCGATCGTATTACTGAGCTTGCCGGCTACATTGCTGACAAGATTGGTACTGACGTTGATAACGCAAAACGTGCTGGCCTGCTTGCTAAATGTGACCTGATGACCTCCATGGTTTTCGAATTCACTGACACCCAAGGTGTGATGGGCATGCACTACGCACGTCACGACGGTGAAGTTGAAGAAGTCGCCGTCGCGCTTAACGAGCAATACATGCCACGCTTTGCGGGCGATGATTTGCCTAGCAATGGAGTTTCATCTGCACTGTCGATGGCTGACAAGCTTGATACTATCGTCGGTATCTTTGGCATTGGCCAAGCACCGAAAGGCTCTGACCCGTTCGCGCTTCGTCGTGCATCTTTGGGTGTGCTTCGTATCATCGTTGAATACGGTTACGATCTGGATTTGGTAGACCTCGTTGCCAAGGCAAAATCACTGTTTGCGCAAGCTGATGGTTCAAGCCGACTCACCAACGACAACGTTGAAAGCGATGTTATCGAATTCATGTTGGGTCGCTTCCGTGCTTGGTATCAAGATGAAGGCCATAGCGTAGACGTTATTCAAGCGGTACTTGCTCGTCGCCCTACTCAACCAGCAGACTTCGACCAGCGCGTTAAAGCCGTTACCCATTTCCGTTCACTGGACGCAGCAGAGTCGCTAGCGGCGGCGAACAAACGTGTGGGTAACATTTTGGCGAAGTTCGAAGGTCAACTACCTGCAGCTATCGATGCGAACCTTCTGGTTGAAGACGCAGAGAAAGCATTGGCAGACAAAGTGACGTCTTTGGTTGAAAGCCTTGCACCGCTATTTGCAGAAGGCGATTACCAAACCGCACTGACGCAACTTGCTGACCTTCGTGAGCCAGTAGACAGTTTCTTCGATAACGTCATGGTAATGGCAGAAGATGAAGCCCTAAAGGCGAACCGTCTAGCACTGCTGAATACCCTTCGTAGCCAGTTTATGAACGTTGCAGACATTTCTCTACTTCAGAAATAAACGTAGAAACGAAGAAAGAGCCTCGCATTAATGCGGGGCTTTTTTTTGCCTGCTTCTCGCTTCTCAAGAGAATTGTTCCACGTGAAACATCATTCCCGCCTAACCTCACCTCCCCATAATTAAAGAACACTTCATAAGAAGAATCTAAAGTCTAAGCTTCTAAGAAAAAGCCCAAAATCTGCGTTCAATTTGACCAATGTTTGCGGTATGGTTTGACGGATCGCGACGCACAATAAATAAAGGATTAAGGTCTCGCACGTATGCAGTTTTCGAAATTTGGGACAAAGTTTTCCCAGCACTCCGGTATCACCCAATTAATGGACGACTTGAATGATGGCTTAAGAAACCCAGATGCCATCATGCTTGGTGGTGGTAACCCCGCCGCCATTCCAGCTATGACCAATCACTTCTCCGAACTTAGCCAACAAATGCTAAATGATGGAACCTTGGTTGCCGCGCTATCAAATTATGATGGCCCACAAGGTAAAACTGCGTTTATTGAATCACTCGCGACCATGCTCAGTGACACTTACGGTTGGTCCATCTCCAGCAAGAACATCATGCTAACCAACGGCAGTCAGTGTGCGTTCTTCTACCTGTTTAATCTTTTTGCAGGACACTACGATGATGAAAGCTTTAAGAAGATTCTACTTCCGCTAACGCCAGAGTACATTGGGTATGCCGATTCAGGATTGTCACCCGATATGTTCACCAGTTTCAAACCGACCATTGAGTATTTAGATAACCGTCAGTTTAAATACCACGTCGACTTCTCGACATTAGAGGTTGATGAGTCAGTCAGCGCCATCTGTGCTTCCAGACCAACAAACCCTACCGGCAACGTTTTAACGGATGATGAAATAGCGCAACTCGATGTGTTGGCGCGTAAGCACAATATCCCCCTCATCATCGACAATGCTTACGGCGTGCCCTTCCCAAATATCATTTTTGAAGACGTAAAACCCTTCTGGAATGAAAATACCATTCTCTGCTCTAGCCTATCCAAGCTAGGTCTACCTGGTGTTCGTTGCGGTATCATTGTGGCGGCTGAGGAAACCATTTCCGCACTGACTAACATTAACGGTATCGTGAGTTTATCGCCTTGCGGCGTAGGCCCAGCCATTGCAAACCAAATGCTAAATAATGGTGATTTGCTCCGCTTGAGTGAGGATGTCATAAAGCCTTTCTATCAGAAGAAAGCGCACCGAAGCGTGGCGTTACTCCAAGATGCGATTCCAGATCCTCGTTTTAAGATTCACAAACCTGAGGGTGCCATTTTCCTATGGCTTTGGTTTGACGAACTCCCTATCACCACCAAAGAGCTCTACCAGCGTTTGAAAGCCAGAGGTTTGCTCATCGTGCCAGGAGAGTACTTCTTTATTGGTTCCGACAGTGAGTGGGACCATACACGTCAGTGCTTGCGAATGAACTATGTTCAGGATGATGAGAAGATCCAAAGAGGGATAGAAATACTCGCTGAAGAAGTCGAGAAAGCGTATGGTGAAAAGTAATGTTTCACGTGAAACGTTGAGCGATAAGGCCTAATTATTTCCGAGCCAGTTATTCATTAACTGGCTTTTTAATTCAAGTATCCTCCTCAGAGCTCGCTGTTGTTACTCGCAATATTCACACTGAAATCTATTCGACGTTAATCTCAGTTCTCGCACCAACACTCTCTTTCTTGATCAAGATTAAGATAGAGTGAGCGCCTAAGACGTTGTTCATTTGTAGTAATGAGCAATCGGATTGCGTGTTCCACGTGAAACATTCCGTGTCCTCGTATCAGGGTGGTTTGCTATGGCTGAATTAGAGATCGACATTGAGGTAGAGGATGGAGTGATATCAGGGACTCTCGTCACTGACGAACAATTCCTCAGCAACACTGTTTCAATCATCATCGCGGGATCAGGCCCTACAGATAGAAACGGCAATCAAGAGGCTTTGCAAAATCACAGTTTAGAAAAGATATCCACCAGCCTTCTAAGCCACCAATATGCCAGTTTTCGCTTCGATAAAAGGGCGTTGGCAGATCATATTTTCCATCACTATTAGAGTCTGATCTCACCATTGATGTGTATGTGAAAGATGTACATTCCATCATTCAAACACTTTCAGATGCACACGGCTTTAGAATATTTAATCTTATCGGGCATAGTGAAGGTGAGCTCATTGCTTTGCTCGTCGCACAGACGGCATGTATACATTCGTTAGTACTGATCGCAACGCCTGCCCTCTCATTTGCTGAAAACCTCGTCAAGCAATATCAATTACGCGCACCGCAATATACCGAACACGTTAAGGCTATCTTTGAGTCCATCAAACAGGGTAAGGACATTCAATATGGTGATGAGCATGTAGACGTCGTATTCCGACGTTCCGCTATTCCTTATATCAAGTCATGCTTTTTTATCGACCCGTAGGCAATAGCACCGACGTTAAACCGATCTATACATGTCATACAAGGTGATAACGATCTTCAGGTGGGAGTAACCAATGGGATAAAGTTTGAAGAGGTTTTGGGGGAAATCATGTGAAGCTAACAATTTGTGAAGGCATGAATCACGTGCTAGTAGATGCATCCAAAGATAAGGTCCAAAACGTCGATACATACAATGATCCCAGTCTCCCAATACACACCAAGCTTCAACGTGCACTTTTTGAAGCGCTTTAGCCATATATATCAACAAGTTAATCATGCAGATGACGCTACGTAAAAAAAACGCCGCTAACGCGGCGTTTGATACACAGATTTTAAGCAGCGAACGCTGAAAAACAGCAGACTAGACGTCGAGGTTAGCCACTTTCAGTGCGTTGTCTTCAATGAAGGCACGACGGGGTTCAACGTGATCACCCATCAAGGTGGTGAACAACTCATCTGCAGCAACCGCATCTTGGATGGTGACACGAAGCATGCGACGTGATTCTGGATCCATGGTGGTTTCCCAAAGCTGCTCAGGGTTCATCTCACCAAGACCTTTATAGCGTTGACGAGAAAGACCACGGTTCGATTCTTTAATCAGCCAAGCCAATGCATCAGCAAAGCTCTTAACGGGTTGCTTACGCTCGCCACGCTGGATGTATGCAGTATCATCGAGCAAGCCATCAAGTGCTTCAGAAAGATCCGCGATACGCGCGTACTCTTTCGAATTCAACAAGTCGTAGCTGATGAGGTATTCATGGTCGACGCCGTGAGTACGTACGATAAGCTCAGGTTGATAAGCGTTGTGCTCTTCATCAAATTTGATGATTGAACTGTACTGACTTTCACCAGAGGAGTTCTTATTTAGAACCGCAACAATGTTATCAATCCATGCTTGTACGTTGGCTTCATTTTGAAGCGTATCAACAGACAGACGAGGTTGGTAAACAAGTTCGTTTAGCAGCGCGGAAGGATAACGGCGCTCCATACGGCTAATCAATTTCATGACGCCGTTGTACTTCTGAATCAACTCTTCAAGCGCAAGACCGCTTAGCGCAGGCGCATCTTGGTTTACAAATAAAGAGGCGTTTTCTAGCGCTAGCGATACTTGGTATTGCTCCATCGCTTCGTCATCTTTGATGTATTGCTCTTGCTTGCCTTTCTTCACTTTATAAAGTGGTGGCTGAGCGATGTAGATGTAACCACGCTCAATAAGCTCTGGCATTTGACGGTAGAAGAAGGTCAACAGTAACGTACGGATGTGCGAACCATCGACATCAGCATCGGTCATGATGATGATGCTGTGGTAGCGCAGTTTATCCGGGTTGTACTCATCGCGACCGATACCACAACCCATCGCAGTGATCAGTGTGGTCACTTCTTGAGAAGACAGCATTTTGTCGAAGCGCGCTTTTTCTACGTTAAGGATTTTACCTTTCAGTGGAAGAATCGCTTGGTTCTTACGGTTACGACCCTGCTTGGCTGAACCGCCAGCAGAGTCCCCTTCCACTATGTAAAGTTCGGACAGCGCTGGATCTTTTTCTTGGCAGTCTGCGAGCTTGCCTGGCAAACCTCCCAAATCTAGCGCGCCTTTACGACGGGTCATTTCACGTGCTTTACGCGCTGCTTCACGCGCACGTGCGGCATCAATAATCTTGGTACAAACGATCTTAGAATCTTGAGGGTTCTCAATCAGGAACTCGCTCAATTTCTCATTCATCGCAGACTCAACCGCTGACTTCACTTCTGAAGACACGAGTTTGTCTTTTGTTTGGCTTGAGAACTTTGGATCAGGCACTTTTACCGACACAACAGCAGTCAGGCCTTCACGCGCATCATCACCAGAAGTTGCTGCATTTGCTTTCTTCGAATAGCCTTCTTTTTCCATGAAGGTATTCAAGGTACGAGTAAGAGCAGCACGGAAACCAGCCAGGTGAGTACCACCATCACGCTGAGGGATGTTGTTGGTAAAGCAGTAGATGTTTTCCTGGAAACCATCGTTCCACTGCATAGACACTTCTACCGTCACACCGTCTTCACGCTCGTGTTCGAAATGGAACACAGATGGGTGGATTGGGTTTTTGTTACGGTTCAAGTGCTCTACGAACGCGCGAATACCGCCTTCGTACGTGAAGTGGTCATGCTTGTCTTCTTCGCGTTCGTCAGAAAGACGAATAGACACGCCAGAGTTTAGGAACGACAACTCACGCAGGCGTTTAGCCAGAATGTCGTAATGGAAAAGAAGATCAGTAAACGTCTCGGCAGACGGCCAGAAACGGATGCGAGTGCCCGTCTCTTCAGTGTCGCCAATCGGCGCAAGTGGCGCTTCAGGAACACCGTGTACATACACTTGTTGGTGGATTTGACCGTGACGCCAGATCGTCAGTTCAAGCTTCTCAGACAGGGCGTTTACTACTGAAACACCTACGCCGTGAAGACCACCCGATACTTTGTATGAGTTATCATCGAACTTACCGCCTGCGTGAAGTACCGTCATGATAACTTCAGCAGCTGATACACCTTCTTCTTCGTGGATATCAACTGGGATACCACGACCATCATCTTTCACTGAAACAGAGCCGTCTTCGTGGATGGTCACCACGATATCATTACAATGACCAGCAAGAGCCTCATCGATTGAGTTATCGACGACCTCAAAGACCATGTGGTGCAAACCGGTACCGTCGTCAGTATCACCGATGTACATCCCCGGACGCTTTCGTACTGCATCCAGACCCTTGAGTACCTTGATACTCGATGAATCGTAATTGTTGGACATTGAGTTACTCTCGCTTAATTTATTCTGCGGCTATTTTACCGTGTTCCACATGAAACATCTTACTATTTTCGTCGGACATTTCAGCGACCTGATCGGCACTAATGGCACTTACAAATACTTGCGCACCGGTGGCTTTTAACTGCTCAGCCAAGAGCGCCCGACGCTGGCTATCCAGCTCAGACGCAAAATCATCTATCAGATAGATACATTGCTTACCTTTGTCTTCAGTAAGCTGTTGGCCCTGCGCCAAACGCAGTGCACACACCATCAGTTTGAGTTGGCCACGAGACAGAACATCTTCGACCGGCGTATTGTTAATACGCAAGCGCAAATCAGATTTGTGTGGGCCACTGACGGTATAACCTAATTGCTGATCGCGAAGAAAATTATCACGCAGCAATTCGGCATAATCTGTGTCTTTCTCCCAGCCACGTGAATAGCTGAGCTTAATGTCGTATTCAGGCAAAAATGCCTGGCACAATGCAGAGGCTCTCTCCGCAAGCTTGTTGATGTATTCACGTCGCCACTGATCGATTTGATTCGCTAACGGTGCCAATTCTGCATCCCAATAGCTCAGCTCTCGATAGCTTCGCGCCGTTTTCAATAACGCATTGCGTTGCTTGGTCAATCGCTTCACGCGTGACCAAACAGGAAAAAACTGAGGTTCCACATGGAACACACCCCAGTCGATAAAGGCACGACGGAATTTAGGGCCACCAGTCAGCAATTCAAACCCTTCAGGGGTTATCAGTTGCATGGGCAGCACTTCCGCCAGTTGCACCAGTTTCTGCCCCTTTTCTACACCGATTTTTACGTCGGTAGAGCCATCTCTGTTCTTTTGTAAACCGACTGGCAAGAAGCTATCAGAGTCACTTGAAATCACGCGACCATGCACCACCAATCTCTCTTGTTGATGTCTGATCACACGGCCCGTTAGCTGACTTCGAAACGAGCGCCCGTGCCCTAAGTAATAAACGGCTTCTAAGACACTGGTTTTACCGCTGCCATTCGGTCCGACAAGAAAATTGAAGCCTGATGACAGGCTAAGGTCACAGGCTTCAATGTTTCGTAAATCGTGTACGGATAATCGGGTTAGTGCCATGTTATAGACGGATTGGCATTACCACGTACATGGCGTCATCACTGTTACAGTCTTCCACCAAGGTACTTGCCGTACCATCCGTCATAGAGAAACGCACTTGATCACACTTGAGCGTATTCAGTACGTCGAGCACATAACTGACGTTGAAACCGATTTCCAATTCTTCACCTTGGTAATCGACATCAACAAATTCTTCAGCTTCTTCTTGTTCAGGGTTATGTGCAGAAATACGCAGTTGGCCATTGCTGACGTTCAGGCGCACACCGCGGAATTTTTCATTAGACAAGATGGCTGCACGAGAAAACGCCTGACGCAGTTCATCGCAGCCCGCTTCCATTGTTTTATTAGAAGACTGAGGCATCACGCGGCGATAGTCGGGAAAACGGCCATCAACCAGTTTAGACGTGAAAATAAACTGGTTCACTTGTGCGCGGATGTTCGCACTGCCGATTTGGATCGTAACGGGTGCATCTTGCTGATCCAGCAAGCGCATCAATTCCGTCACACCTTTGCGTGGCACAATGACTTGTTGGTTCTCGAGACTGCTTTCTAATGCTGTTATCCCCACCGCCATACGGTGACCGTCGGTCGCTACGCTGCGAAGCGTTGTGCCGTCGGTTTCTAGCAACATACCGTTTAGGAAATAACGTACATCTTGGTTAGCCATAGAGAACGCGGTGCTCTCAATTAGCTGACGCAACTTACCTTGAGACAAGGTAAATTCGACCGTGCTTTGCCAATCTTCGATATTCGGGAAATCAGCCGCTGGCAACGTAGACAGCGTGAAACGGCTACGACCAGAACGGATAACCGCACGATCACCTTCCGCCGTGAAATTAATCGGCGCGCTGTCTGGAAGACCACGACAGATGTCGAGGAACTTACGAGAAGGAACTGTCACCGCACCGTCTTCTGCTTCGCCTTCAAGTGGCAAAGACGCAATCAATTCTACTTCGAGATCGGTGCACGTCATCGTAAGTTGACCCGCATCTACTTTAAGAAGAATGTTGCCAAGAATCGGCAGTGTTGGTCGGCCGCCAAGCGCACCAGAAACCTGCTGCAATGGCTTTAAGAATACGTCGCGAGTAAGTGTAAATTTCATATTATGACGACAGAGTCCGGATCAGGTTTGAATAATCTTCTTTTATATCGTGGCTTTCTTCGCGCAACTGTTCAATCTTTCGGCACGCATGAAGTACCGTAGTATGATCGCGCCCACCAAATGCATCACCAATTTCCGGCAAGCTATGGTTTGTCAGCTCTTTTGATAACGCCATCGCCACTTGGCGAGGACGAGCAACTGAACGGCTACGACGCTTAGATAATAGGTCAGCCATCTTAATTTTATAATATTCAGCAACAGTCTTCTGAATGTTATCAATGGTAACCAGTTTTTCTTGAAGTGCGAGCAAGTCACGTAACGCTTCACGCACGAAATCAATGGTGATCGCTCGGCCTGTGAAGTTAGCATTCGCTATCACGCGATTAAGCGCCCCTTCGAGCTCTCGAACATTTGAGCGAAGACGTTTTGCAATGAAAAACGCCACTTCATCGGGCAAGCGAATGTTGTGGTCTTCCGCCTTTTTCATCAAGATCGCGACGCGCGTTTCAAGCTCAGGTGGCTCGATCGCTACCGTCAAACCCCAACCAAAACGCGATTTGAGGCGATCTTCTACCCCGTTAATCTCTTTCGGATAACGGTCAGAGGTCAAAATGATCTGCTGATTGCCTTCTAACAAGGCATTAAAGGTATGGAAGAACTCTTCCTGCGAGCGTTCTTTGTTCGCAAAAAATTGAATGTCATCGATAAGCAAAGCATCAACGCTGCGGTAATAGCGTTTGAATTCTTCAATTTGGTTATTCTGCAGTGCTTTTACCATGTCCTGAACAAAACGTTCAGAGTGCATGTACACCACACGGGCGTCTACTTTACGATCGCTGATCGCATTCCCCACAGCATGTAACAGGTGCGTTTTACCTAAACCTGTTCCGCCATATAAGAAAAGAGGGTTATAAGCCGCCCCTGGGTTATCGGCGACCTGTCTTGCTGCCGCTAACGCCAATTGGTTAGATTTACCTTCAACAAAGTTAGTGAACTTATGTTTAGGGTTAACATTTGATCTGTGGTTAACGTCTGACTGAACCGGTGAAGGCGCAGGTTCCCATGTACGACCGACACTCGGTTTCGCAACAGGGGCAGACGGCGCAGGTGCTGCAGGTTGACTCGGTGGTGCAACAGGGGCGACAGGTTTACTGCCGACTTCGAAACGCAACACTGGCATATCTGCACCACAAAACTCGTTGAGTAACTGGTTGATACTGTTGAGATACTTATCTCTCACCCAGTCCAGCACAAAACGGTTTGGTGCAAACAAAGTCAAGGTGTTGTCATTTAACTCCGCCTGAAGCGGTCGAACCCACATGCTGAATTCTGTTGCAGGAAGATCCTCTTGAAGGCGCTGAAGGCACTGCAACCAAAGCGAAGATGACACGTCTGACTCCACACTCGATAAATGAAAAGGGAAGCAATTTTATACTTCTACGACAAGGATCGCTAGAGAGAAGATCCCTTTTGCAGTGAATAAGATCGAAGTTATACACACAGATCGCACAATTATCTTGCCGATCTGCACCGGTTTCACCCCAGTTACTCACAGATTAGGCCCATTAACCGGGATAAAAACGTAGAACTGATCACATTAGTTATTCGTTTACTCCACAAAAAGTCACATGCGATCAAAATGACCTGATTTGCAGGAAAGATCGCGTTTCCACTTTTTATACCTTCTTTACCCCACGAAAAATAACAGGCTTCACACAACGAAAAGTGGATAAGATCGGTGAAGGATCCTTGCGCTAACTTTTCAAATCCGTATAATTCCGCGCCCATAGAGTTCGGATTGTGGCCATTTCTGGTTTTAACATTGACTATAACTCGGTCAGTGATTACAATCCGCCCTCTTTGTTGAGAGGCGTCGGACTTTGTCCCACGTCGGGTTAACAAACCTAAAAACTGATCAGTAATTAAGGTAGAAACCATGAAACGCACTTTTCAACCTTCCGTTCTAAAGCGTAAGCGCACTCACGGTTTCCGTGCGCGCATGGCAACTAAGAATGGCCGCAAGGTTATTGCCGCTCGCCGTGCGAAAGGCCGTAAGCAACTTTCTAAATAATCACTAGTGATTTGTGAATAAGTTCGCTTTTTGTCGGGAGTTACGTCTGTTAACTCCCGCACATTTCAACTCTGTCTTCCAGCAACCTCATCGCGCTGGCTCACCACACTTAACCATTCTTGCGCGCAATAACACGCTTGACCATCCACGCATGGGACAGGCAGTGCCAAAAAAACAAATCAAACTTGCTGTCGACCGCAACCGCTTTAAGCGTTTAGTTCGCGAAAGTTTTCGCTTGCATCAACATTCGTTGCCTGCGAAAGATTTTGTTGTGATTGCAAAGAAAAGTGCCAATGAGCTCAGTAACGAAGAACTGAGTGTGCTGCTCGATAAATTATGGCAACGTTTATCTCGACCGCCGCGAAAAAAATAGTCACTGGACTGTTTCGCGGATACCAACTCTTCATCAGCCCCCTTCTAGGGCCACGATGTCGTTTCACACCGACATGCTCCCAATACGCCATAGAAGCGGTCAACCGTCACGGTGTTGTAAAAGGGTGTTGGTTCGCTAGCAAACGTCTATTAAAATGCCATCCTCTTAATCATGGTGGGTACGATCCTGTGCCCCCGCGTCATACTCATAATCGAGACAATTAGCAATGGATTCTCAACGCAATATCCTGTTGATTGCCCTAATGTTCGTTTCTTTCATGTTGTACCTCAACTGGAATGAAGCAAACTCCCCTCAACCACAGGGACCGGGCGTAACACAGCAAGCACAACACAGTGGTGATGTACCTGCCAGCACAGACGCTTCTCAGCCTCTGACCCAGGATTCAGCCTCTAACAAGCTGATCACTATCCATACCGATGTATTGACACTGACTGTTGATACGCTTGGCGGTGATGTCATTCGTGCGGAATTGGAAAACTATGACGCGGAATTCGGCTCTGAGGACAAATTTGTTCTGCTGAAGAACCAACCCGATCATGCATTCGTTGCACAAAGTGGTCTGATTGGCCCTAACGGCATCGATACGCTAAATGGCCGTGCTCAATTCTCAACCACAGCAACTGAATTTACCCTTGCTGATGGCCAAGATGAGCTTCGTGTACCATTGACGTTGTCAAAAGATGGCATCAACTACACCAAAGTGTTCGTTCTGAAACGTGGTAACTACGCCGTTGGCGTGGATTACACCATTGATAACGAAACGGACAAGCCAGCATCTGTACAAATGTACGCGCAACTTAAGCAAAACCTGCTTGATGATGGCGGCAGCTTGACCATGCCTACCTACCGTGGTGGTGCATACTCAGCAGATGACACGAAATACAAAAAATACAGCTTTGACGACATGCAGGATAAGAACCTTAACCTGACTATCGCCAACGACGGCTGGGCTGCCATGATGCAACACTACTTTGTTGCTGCTTGGATCCCACACGCTGAAGGTGAAGCAAATCTGTATACCCGCACCAGCAATGGCCAAGGTTTCATCGGTGTTCGCTACCCAACAACCACCGTTGCTGCAGGTACTGAAACCACCTTGGATTCAACCTTGTGGGTAGGTCCTAAGCTACAAGACCAAATGGAAGCGACTGCACCTAACCTTAACCTGACGGTTGATTACGGTTGGTTGTGGTTCATCGCAAGCCCACTGCATTGGTTGCTAGCAACCATTCATGGCTTCGTTGGCAACTGGGGTGTCGCAATCATCCTATTGACCTTCATCGTTCGTGGTGCGATGTACCCGCTGACTAAAGCGCAGTACACCTCAATGGCAAAAATGCGCATGCTGCAGCCTAAATTGGCGGAAATGCGTGAGCGTATTGGCGATGACCGCCAGCGCATGAGCCAAGAAATGATGGAGCTGTATAAGAAAGAGAAAGTGAACCCTCTGGGTGGGTGTCTTCCTCTTATCCTTCAAATGCCAATCTTCATTGCGCTTTACTGGGCATTGATGGAATCGGTAGAACTGCGCCACGCGCCGTTCATGCTTTGGATTCAAGACTTGTCAGCACCGGATCCATACTACGTGCTGCCACTTCTGATGGGTGCATCAATGTTCCTTATCCAGAAGATGAGCCCAAGCACAGTGACTGATCCAATGCAGCAGAAGATCATGAACTTCATGCCTGTGATGTTCACCGTGTTCTTCCTGTGGTTCCCTGCTGGCCTAGTACTTTACTGGTTGGTATCGAACATCGTCACACTTATCCAGCAAACGTTGATTTACCGCGCGCTGGAGAAGAAAGGCCTTCACAGCCGTAAGTAAGTGGTAACGAATAAAGACAAGGCGGCCATTGGCCGCCTTTCTTCGTTTATACCCCATCAACTTTCCCAACCTCACGCTTTTTAGGCGAATGTCTTCAGTCTGCTATGACGCTTAAGTCTGCATATTGATAAAGTTTGAGGTTACACTAGCAGCAATTTCCATCAGTAGGTTTTAGCTACCATGAGTTACACAGACACTATCGTCGCACAAGCTACCCCGCCAGGACGCGGCGGTGTGGGTATCGTTCGCGTTTCAGGACCGAAAGCGAGAGAAGTCGCCATGGCAGTCACAGGCCGAGAATTGCCTGTTCGTCGTGCTGAATATTTGCCGTTTAAAGATGAACAGGGTGCGGCACTAGACCAAGGTATCGCCTTGTACTTCCAAGCGCCAAATTCTTTCACTGGTGAAGACGTACTAGAGCTTCAAGGTCACGGCGGGCCGGTGATCATGGACATGCTGATAAAACGCATTGTGGCGATTGAGGGTGTGCGCACCGCCAAGCCTGGTGAGTTTTCAGAGCGTGCCTTCTTGAACGACAAACTGGATTTAGCACAAGCAGAGGCCATTGCTGATCTGATTGATGCGAGTTCAGAACAAGCCGCGAAAAGTGCACTTCAAAGCCTTCAAGGGGCGTTTTCGCATAAAATTAACCACCTTGTTGAAGCACTGATTCATCTTCGTATCTACGTGGAAGCAGCCATCGATTTCCCCGACGAAGAAATCGACTTCTTGTCTGATGGCAAAGTGGCCGCGGATCTTAACGGTATCATCGATTCACTGAATGATGTGCGCAAAGAAGCGAACCAAGGTGCCATCATGCGTGAAGGCATGAAAGTGGTGATTGCAGGTCGTCCAAATGCGGGGAAATCCAGCCTACTGAATGCCCTATCTGGTAAAGACAGCGCCATCGTGACCGATATCGCCGGCACAACGCGTGACGTATTGCGTGAACACATTCACATTGATGGTATGCCACTTCACATCATTGATACCGCGGGCCTTCGCGATGCTTCTGACGAAGTAGAACGCATTGGTATTGAGCGCGCGTGGGATGAAATTGCACAAGCAGACCGCGTACTGTTTATGGTGGATGGCACCACAACGGATGCGACGTCGCCTGAAGACATTTGGCCTGAGTTTATCGACCGTCTACCAGAAAACATTGGCATGACGGTGATCCGTAATAAAGCCGATGTGACTGGCGAATTATTGGGTATCTGTCATGCAAGCCAGCCTACCTTAATCCGCCTAAGTGCGAAAACAGGCACAGGGGTCGATGCACTGCGTGAACATTTGAAAGCTTGCATGGGCTTTTCGGGCGCCACTGAAGGCGGCTTTATGGCGCGTCGACGTCACCTTGCCGCGCTTGATGCCGCATCGCGTCATTTGGACACGGGTAAAGATCAGCTTGAAGGGTATATG
The DNA here is from genome assembly GCF_004120195.1 of Enterovibrio baiacu. Classification (GTDB taxonomy): domain Bacteria; phylum Pseudomonadota; class Gammaproteobacteria; order Enterobacterales; family Vibrionaceae; genus Enterovibrio; species Enterovibrio baiacui. The sequence continues at coordinate 27,411 of NZ_SCHN01000025.1, forward strand.
GCTGGCGAAATCTTGGCCGAAGAGCTTAGGATCGCACAGCAACACCTCAGCGAGATCACGGGTGAGTTCAGCTCAGACGATCTGCTTGGCAGGATCTTCAGCTCCTTTTGTATCGGTAAATAATCCCTTAAAGCTGCCTCTGGGCAGCTTTTTTCTGCCCTCGACATTGTCTCGTCTTTGCTACACTTATCTACACATCCCACCGAAGACAACCGTGAATGATAAATAGCCTTAACCCTATGCTTAATTTGGGCATAGCGCGCTGCGACAAGCTTCAGATACATCACCTACGTATGGTGAACCTTCTGGCTTGCCTGTGTGCGGGCGGCACACTTCTGTTCTCTGCGTTGTTTTGGTTTGCGTTTGGCAGTGCTTCTGCAGCGCTCTTCAACGGTCTTTTTGCACTTATCTTTGCCATCACTTTCGTCCTCACCCGAGAAGGCATGCTCTGGCTGGCAAAATATTGGATTTTTGTGGTGTTTTTCATCCAACAATTCACGCTGCCCTTGTTTGTCTTATCTGATAATTTCGAAACCGAACTGCTCTTGCTGGTGGTGCCAACTGCCGTTGTTTTGGTCTTCGATCCTAACGACAGAATGCCGAGATATATTCTGTCTTTAATTGCCATCGTTCTGCTTTTTCTCGCCAAAACTGTACCCGCACAAGATCCTATCTTGGCGCTGACCGATGCTAACGCGCGAGCGGCATACTTGTGTGTTGTACTCGTGCTTGTACTCGCATCCGTGGCGCTAACTGATTTTTATCTCGTTGATTTACATAGCATTGATAAATCTTCGCGAAAACTTATCCACGAAGATTTACTCACCGAAACCACCAACAGTCAGACCATCTATAAGCAAGCTGATGAGCTTTACTATCAAGCCCTTCGAAAAGATGCACCTCTATCAGCGGTCGTCATAGACATTGATGATTTCAGACAAATCAATGAGATGCATGGAAGAACAACAGGCGATCATGTGCTTATCCACATCGCAAAACTATTAAAAGAAAACCTTCCACAAGGCACACCTATCGGTCGACTTCATGCCGATGTGTTTGTCATTTTGCTAAAAGAGACCGCGCAAACAGATGCCATGCTGGCGGCCGAACAGCTAAAGATTGCTGTCTGTCGCAGTGTTGTTTTGCTTGAACATACCGCAGTAAAACGCACAGCTAGCCTTGGCGTTTCCGCTCGGTATGACGGTTGTTCGTCAGGGTCTCAGCTTATCGACGACGCTTATCTTGCTACCAAAAATGCAAAAAAACGCGGTAAAAACAAAATCTTATCGCTAGCATCAAGAAAAACAAACGGTTTGAATTACAAGGACTACGATAAAACGAGTTAGCTTGACTTGCCCTTCTTATCCCTTCAATACTGATTCCACCTAAGACAATCAGATGAAGACAACACATGACAACAATCACTTTGCTAACAGGCAGCACCTTAGGTGGCGCAGAATACGTTGGCGATCATCTTGCAGATTTGCTCTCTAATGAAGGACACAATGTCACTGTCGTCAATGAAGGTGAGCTGTCTGATATCATTGATAGTAAAAGACTTTTACTTATCACCTCTACACACGGCGCCGGTGATTATCCTGAAAACATCGCACCAGTGATGGAAGAACTTGAGCAGCAAGCCCCGGACTTAAGTCATCTCCGCTTCGCTGTCATCGCGATTGGAGACTCCAGCTATGACACGTTTTGTGGGGCTGGCCAGCATGCCGATAACCTGCTTTCTTCATTGGGTGCGCAACGTGATGCGACGCGTTTAGAGATAGATATCCTTCACGATCCTCTTCCTGAAGAACCTGCTGAAGCGTGGTTATCCACGTGGAAAAAGTCGTTCTGTGAATAAATAAGCCTCTTCACTCACCAAAAAACATTCAAAAATGTGACCTCCCCATTGTGGATAACTATAGATCTAAACGGTGATCAACCTATAGTTATCCCAATAATAACTTTTCCCACTTTCCTCACCTGTTGATAACTAGCCATTTTGATCCCAAGAAGTACCGTAATTGATCCAAGCTATCACACAGTTAATGATCCTCAATAACTGCATGATCATGTTGATCATTTATCACTTATCCACACAGATCGCCTTCCTTAATAAAAGATCCAATAGAAGATCTATATAAAAGATCTTTATATATTTTAAAGAGCACCCCTGCGATCTAAGATCACACTTTTGGTTCTCTCCCCTAAGGAAAAGCGGTAGAATGATCCTCCTTTGCTCAACCAATCGATCAACCTTTCCTTTTTCGAGGTCACACCATGTTTTACCAAGATAACTTTGATGTCATCGTTGTTGGTGGTGGTCATGCAGGTACGGAAGCTGCACTGGCTGCTGCACGTATGGGTCAACAAACCCTGCTACTGACGCACAACATTGATACATTGGGGCAAATGTCATGTAACCCAGCCATTGGCGGGATCGGAAAAGGACATCTGGTGAAAGAAGTCGATGCGCTTGGCGGCTTGATGGCCCGTGCAATCGACAAAGGTGGAATTCAGTTCCGCACGCTTAATGCATCAAAAGGCCCAGCTGTTCGTGCGACTCGCGCACAAGCTGACCGTGCATTGTACAAAGCGGCTGTTCGTGAAACGCTTGAGAATCAACCCAACCTAATGCTTTTCCAACAAGCTGTTATCGATGTGATCGTTGATAAAGATCGCGTAACAGGTGTTGTGACGGAAATGGGTCTTAAATTCCGTGCAAAAGCGGTTGTTTTGACCGTTGGAACATTTCTCGGCGGTAAAATCCATATTGGTCTAGAGAATTATTCTGGTGGTCGTGCGGGGGATCCTCCATCGATCGCCTTGGCTGATCGCCTTCGTGAGTTGCCATTCCGTGTTGACCGACTTAAAACCGGTACACCACCTCGTATTGATGCGCGCACTGTCGATTTTAGTGTGATGCAAGAGCAACATGGTGATAACCCACGCCCTGTGTTTTCTTTCATGGGTAGCACTGCTGACCATCCGCGTCAGGTGCCGTGTTACATCACCTACACCAATGAAAAAACACATGATGTGATTCGCAATAACCTTGATCGCAGCCCGATGTATGCAGGTGTGATTGAAGGTATTGGTCCTCGCTATTGCCCATCGATTGAAGACAAGGTGATGCGCTTTGCGGACAAAGACAAACACCAAATTTTCGTTGAACCCGAAGGTTTAACTACCCACGAGCTTTACCCGAACGGCATCTCCACCAGCCTGCCTTTTGATGTGCAGATGGGGATCATTCATTCGATCAAGGGCTTTGAAAATGCACGTGTGATCCGCCCTGGTTACGCGATCGAATACGATTTCTTCGATCCCCGCGATCTGAAGCAAACCTTTGAAACAAAACACATGCAAGGCTTATTCTTTGCTGGCCAAATCAACGGTACGACCGGTTATGAAGAAGCGGCTGCTCAAGGTTTGTTAGCGGGCGCTAACGCTGCGTTGTATGCGCAGGACAAAGAAGGTTGGTGTCCTCGTCGCGACCAGGCTTACATGGGCGTGTTGATTGACGATTTGTCGACCATGGGTACGAAAGAACCGTACCGTATGTTCACCTCCCGTGCGGAATACCGTTTGTTGCTACGTGAAGACAATGCCGATTTGCGCCTGACTGAAATGGGTCGTCAATTGGGCTTGGTTGATGATGAGCGCTGGGCCCGTTTTAACCAGAAGCTGGAAAATATCGAGCAAGAAGCACAACGTCTTCGCGGTATTTGGGTAAACCCTACCTCTGAACACGCAGACGCGATCAATGGCATTCTAAAAGCGCCGATGACGCGAGAAGCAAACGGTGAAGATCTGCTTCGTCGTCCTGAAGTAACGTACGATCAGCTTGTTGCTCAAGCGGCTTTCGCCCCCGCTCATGACGATCAGCAGGCGCGCGAACAAGTTGAAATTCAAGTGAAATACGAAGGGTATATCAATCGTCAAAAAGACGAGATTGAGAAATCGATTCGCCATGAGAACACACAATTGCCGATTGAACTTGATTATAAACAAATCAAAGGTTTATCTAATGAGGTGATTGCGAAATTGCAAGATACGCGCCCTGAAACTATCGGTAAAGCGTCGCGTATTTCAGGTATTACACCTGCGGCAATTTCTATTCTTTTGGTGCACTTGAAAAAACAAGGCATGCTGAAAAAAGGAGCCTAACGGGCTGTGAAACAACGTCTAGCGCAACTCATTGAACAGGCAGGGATGGAGATCCCTGCTCATCAACAAGATCAATTGATCGGCTATGTTGAAATGCTTCACAAATGGAATAAGGCGTATAACCTGACGTCAGTACGCGATCCTCAAGAAATGATCATCAAACACATCATGGACAGCATTGTCGTGAGTCAGCATTTGGAAGGATCAACGTTTATTGATGTTGGCACTGGACCAGGCCTTCCTGGGATCCCGCTCGCGATCGTAAACCCTGATAAATCATTTACCTTGCTTGATAGCTTGGGGAAACGTATTCGTTTTATTCGTCAGGTCATTCATGAGCTGAAAATTGACAATGTCACCCCTGTCCAAAGCCGTGTTGAAGACTTCCAACCGGAAGCAGGTTTTGATGGTGTATTAAGTCGTGCATTTGCCTCAATGAACGATATGATCAGTTGGTGTCACCATTTACCTGCAGCGGATGGTCACTTCCTCGCATTGAAAGGACAAGTCGACCAAGCTGAGATTGATGCCCTACCTGCTGATTGTTCTGTGACCGATATCAAACCTTTGACTGTTCCCGGATTGGAAGGGCAACGTCATCTAGTAATCTTGGCTAAATAGGATTGTCTGGCGAGGTTTACTTGTGGGAAAAGTCATAGCAATTGCGAACCAAAAAGGGGGCGTTGGTAAAACAACGACCTGTATTAATCTGGCTGCGTCTTTGGCCGCAACCCAGCGCAAGGTGCTTGTTATAGACCTAGACCCGCAGGGAAACGCGACAATGGCCAGTGGTGTCGATAAATATGATGTCGATGCCACGGCCTATGATTTACTTGTGGAAGAAACCCCTTTCAATGATGTGGTGGTGACGGAAACAACCGGTGGGTATCATCTTATCGCGGCAAATGGCGATGTGACCGCTGCCGAAATAAAACTCATGGAAGTGTTTGCGCGAGAAGTAAGATTGCGCAATGCGCTAGCGGAAGTGCGTGAAAACTATGATTTCATCTTCATAGATTGTCCCCCTTCGTTAAACCTTCTTACAATCAATGCCATGACAGCATCAAACTCTGTGCTTGTGCCGATGCAGTGTGAATATTTTGCACTGGAAGGGTTAACAGCGTTGATGGATACCATCAGCAAGCTAGCAAGTGTGGTGAATGCGGATTTACATGTCGAAGGTTTGCTCAGAACCATGTACGATCCAAGAAATCGATTGGCCACGGAAGTGTCCGATCAGATTAAGAAACACTTTGGTGATAAAGTGTATCGCACAGTAATACCGCGCAATGTGCGCCTTGCAGAAGCGCCGAGCCATGGGCGACCTGCCATGTATTATGATAAATATTCAAGCGGAGCTAAAGCATACCTTGCCCTCGCAGGTGAAATGCTTCGCCGAGAAGAACAAGCAAGATTTACGGCAAACGCAGCGAACGCTTCTTAAGGAATTAAATGAACACTCCCAAACGTGGATTGGGCAAAGGGCTTGATGCCCTCCTTGCGACGAGTGCGAAAGCACAAGCACGCGTCGACATGAATGTTGAACGCCAGGAAGCCGTTAATCATAGTGAGTTACAACAATTGCCTTTGGCTGTTCTTCGTCCTGGTATGTATCAACCTCGACAAGAAATGGAACCTGAAGCCTTAGACGAATTGGCTGAATCAATACGCGCACAAGGCGTTATTCAGCCGCTTGTTGTTCGTAAAGTGGACGCACAGCAATACGAAATCATTGCTGGTGAGCGTCGCTGGAGAGCATCGAAAAAAGCGGGTTTGACCCACGTACCGTGCTTAGTACGTGAATTGAATGACAAAGCCGCTAGCGCCATCGCGTTGATAGAGAACATTCAACGCGAAGACCTCAATGCCATGGAAGAGGCAGAAGCCCTCAACCGATTAGTGCACGATTTTTCTCTGACTCACCAACAATTGGCTGAGGCATTGGGTAAATCGCGTACAACAATCAGCAATTTATTACGTTTAAACGGCCTCGAAGCCGGCGTGAAAAAGCTCTTACTTGGCCGCCAATTAGAAATGGGCCATGCGCGCGCACTCCTTTCATTGGAAGGTGAGTCGCAAATCGAAGCGGCGGTGTTAGCGGTGAATAAAAAATTCACTGTGAGACAGACCGAAGCTTTGGTGAAAAAGATGCAAGCGCCAGCAGTAGAGTCTGCAGCAAATCAGCCTTCACCTCAGATATTGGAAGTGCAAGACAGATTGGCAGATAAACTTGGCACCAAGGTGACACTTTCACAAAGCCAAAGTGGCAGCGGAAAGTTAGTCATCAGTTTTGATCAAAACGAAAAACTTATGCAAATTCTTGCAATTCTCGATAAAGAAGTGTGATTTCACGCGTTGAGATTTTGTTACATATTTTTGCTTACTGTGATCAGGTTACCCTGTTGTAAAATTTAGCCTCGCTTTTTGGGGTGATGAGATTGCATTCAAAAGGGTGACCCGTATAATTTTCGCAGTTTTCCCAGCACGACAAAGTGCTACGAGGAAAGGAATCGAGGAACGAATACATGGTATCGACGCTCACGCGACCAGGTCGCAAGCTTGCGAAAAGGTTGCTGCTGTTACAGGTGTGCGTCGTGTTAGCAACGGCAATCTTGATGGTGACCACCATCAATGTCGACTGGGGAATTTCCGCACTCATTGGCGGTGGCATCTTTGTGGTAGCCAACGCAGCCTTTGCATTGTGTGCATTCCTGTTTAGTGGAGCAAGAGCGGCCAAGCTGGTTGTAGCGTCTTTCTACAGCGGTGAAGTACTCAAAATTCTACTAACTGTCGTTTTATTCTCCGTTGTTTACCTGTATGCCGAGGTGGAACTTGTTCCCCTCAAACTGACCTATTTGCTGGTACTTGGAATCAACATCCTCGCGCCAGTTTTATTCATTAACAACAACAAATAGGATGAGTTATGGCTGCGCCAGGTGAAGCGCTTACACCGTCTAGTTATATCTCCCACCACCTGTCTAATCTGTCTACTGACAAGTTAGGACTGGTTGAGGATGGTAGTTTCTGGGCCGTGCACATTGATAGCCTGTTTTTCTCAGTCTTGATCGGTTTTGGCTTTTTGTGGCTATTCCGCTCTGTGGCGAAGAAAGCAACCACCGGAGTCCCTGGTAAGCTTCAGTGTTTTGTGGAAATACTAGTCGAGTTCGTTGATGAGAACGTTCGCGAAACCTTCCATGGAAAAAACCCACTGATTGCTCCACTGGCTCTGACCATTTTCGTCTGGATATTCTTGATGAATACGATGGATTTAATTCCTATCGATTTTCTTCCTTATCCGGCGGAACATTGGTTCGGTATCCCTTACCTTAAAGTGGTACCAACAGCAGACGTAAATATCACGCTGGCGATGGCGCTGGGTGTCTTCTTCTTGATGATTTATTACAGCATCAAAGTGAAAGGCATTGGCGGCTTTGCTAAAGAACTGGCTCTTCACCCGTTCAATCACCCTGTTATGATTCCTTTCAACCTGCTTCTTGAAGTGGTCTCGCTACTGGCGAAACCAATTTCATTGGGTATGCGTTTGTTCGGTAACATGTTTGCAGGTGAAGTGGTATTTATCCTGATTGCGGCACTACTGCCGTGGTGGGCGCAATGGTTGGGGTCACTACCGTGGGCAATATTCCACATTTTGGTTATTACCATCCAAGCGTTCGTCTTTATGATGTTGACTATCGTGTACCTGTCTCAGGCACATGAAGATTCAGATCATTAATACGTTTTTAAGTAAGCAACTTTTGTTAGACCTTCCGGCATATTAGGCCGACAACAAGAAACTGGAGATAGTGATGGAAACTTTATTGAGCTTTTCTGCAATTGCCGTGGGCATCATTGTAGGTCTTGCTTCCCTGGGTACTGCGATTGGTTTCGCATTGCTTGGCGGTAAATTCCTTGAAGGCGCTGCGCGTCAACCAGAGATGGCTCCTATGCTGCAAGTTAAGATGTTCATCATCGCTGGTCTGCTAGATGCTGTTCCAATGATCGGTATCGTAATCGCATTGCTGTTCACCTTCGCGAACCCATTCGTCGGTCAGCTGGGTTAAGTCGTCTGAATCGTACCTTTAGCCAACTAATGGAGGCGGTGTTGTGAATATCAACGCAACTCTAATCGGCCAGGCGATCGCATTCAGCATGTTTGTTGTGTTCTGCATGAAATATGTATGGCCACCAATCATGCAAGCGATTGAGGAACGTCAGAAGAAAATCGCTGACGGTCTAGCGGCAGCTGAGCGTGCCGCAAAAGACCTGGATTTGGCCCAGGCTAATGCTTCAGATCAACTTAAAGAAGCAAAGCGCTCTGCAACTGAGATCATCGAGCAAGCAAACAAGCGTAAAGCACAAATTATCGACCAAGCCCGCGAAGAAGCTAACGCTGAACGTGAAAATATCCTTAATCAAGGACAGGCTGAACTCGAGGCTGAACGCAACCGTGCCCGCGATGAACTGCGCAAACAAGTTGCAACTCTAGCCGTGATCGGTGCAGAGAAAATCCTTGAGCGTTCAATCGATGAAAACGCTCACCGAGATATTCTCGATAAAATCACTGCAGAACTTTAAGAAGGAGGGGCAGATATGTCTGAACTGACTACCATCGCACGCCCCTACGCTAAAGCAGCCTTCGATCTTGCAGTAGAGAAAGGCGAGTTAGACCAATGGTCTGAAATGCTTGCCTTTGCTGCTGAAGTCGCCCGTAACGAAACCATTGCAGATTTTCTCAGTGGTATGAATTCAGCGGAAAAGCTGACAGAAATTTTTGTTTCTGTATGTGGCGAACAGCTCAATGAACAAGGCCAGAACCTGATTAAGGTAATGGCTGAGAATGGACGCCTTGCAGCGTTGCCGGATGTATCTATCCAGTTTTTGGCTCTGCGCCGTGAACTTGAAAAGCTTGTGGATGTTGAAGTCCTATCAGCTGTCGCGCTTAACCAAGCGCAAATAGATGCTATTGCCAGCAAACTGGAAGCGCGCCTTGAGCGCAAAGTGAAGCTGAACTGTAGTGTAGACGAGACCCTGGTTGCCGGGGTTGTGATTCGAGCTGGAGACTTGATCATTGATAACTCAGTAAGCGGCCGTGTCCGTCGACTGAGCGATGCATTGCAGTCTTGATTTGGGGAATTGGAGCATGCAACTTAATTCCACGGAAATTAGCGAACTAATCAAACAACGTATCGAAAATTTTAACGTTGTTAGTGAAGCTCGCAACGAAGGTACCATCGTGTCAGTCAGTGACGGTATCATTCGTATCCATGGCCTTGCTGATGCGATGCAAGGTGAAATGATTGAACTACCAGGCAACCGCTTCGCGTTGGCGCTTAACCTTGAGCGCGACTCTGTAGGTGCGGTTGTTATGGGTCCATATGCCGACCTTCAGGAAGGCATGAAAGTAACGGGTACTGGTCGCATTCTTGAAGTGCCAGTAGGTCCTGAGCTACTGGGTCGCGTGGTTAACACCTTGGGTGAGCCAATCGACGGTAAAGGTCCGATTGAAGCAAAACTGACTTCTCCTGTAGAAGTGATTGCACCGGGCGTTATCGCTCGTCAATCTGTTGACCAACCAGTACAGACCGGTTACAAGGCAGTTGATGCCATGATCCCAATCGGCCGTGGTCAGCGTGAGCTGATCATCGGTGACCGCCAGACAGGTAAAACTGCGATGGCTATCGATGCGATCATCAACCAGAAGAACTCTGGTATCTACTCTATCTATGTTGCTATCGGCCAGAAAGCGTCAACCATTGCTAACGTGGTTCGTAAACTGGAAGAGCACGACGCACTGAAGAACACTGTCGTTGTTGTTGCATCTGCTTCTGAAGCAGCGGCACTGCAATACCTTGCGCCTTATGCAGGTTGTGCGATGGGTGAGTACTTCCGTGACCGTGGTGAAGATGCGCTGATCGTATACGATGATTTGTCTAAGCAAGCAGTTGCTTACCGTCAGATTTCTCTATTGCTACGCCGTCCGCCAGGTCGTGAAGCATTCCCAGGTGATGTTTTCTATCTCCACTCACGTCTTCTAGAACGCGCTGCGCGTGTTAATGCTGACTACGTTGAGAAATTCACCAACGGTGAAGTGACAGGCAAAACAGGTTCTTTGACCGCACTGCCTATCATCGAAACCCAAGCGGGTGACGTATCTGCGTTCGTTCCAACCAACGTTATCTCCATTACCGATGGTCAGATCTTCCTACAGTCCGAACTGTTCAACGCGGGTATTCGCCCAGCGGTTGACCCAGGTATTTCGGTATCTCGTGTAGGTGGTTCAGCACAAACCAAGATCATGAAGAAGTTGTCTGGTGGTATCCGTACCGCACTGGCGCAATATCGTGAACTTGCGGCGTTTGCTCAGTTCTCATCAGATCTTGATGAAGCAACGAAGAAGCAGCTGGATCATGGTCAAAAAGTGACCGAGCTGATGAAGCAGAAGCAATATGCACCAATGTCTGTGTTTGAGCAGGGCTTGGTAATTTTTGCAGCTGAAAAAGGCTATTTGACTGACGTTGAGTTGGTGAAACTGGCTGACTTCGAAGCTGCTCTGCTTGCATTTGCTAAGGCGCAATATGCTGAGTTGGTTGCCCAGATTGAAGAGTCGGGTAATTACAACGGCGAAATCGAAACGCAACTTGCTAAGTTGGTTGAAGATTTCAAGGCAACGCAAACCTGGTAATGCGTAGAAGGCCGCTTATGCGGCCTTCTGACAACGGAGAGTAACGATGGCCGGCGCAAAAGAAATTCGTAACAAGATCGGAAGTGTGAAAAGCACACAGAAGATCACCAAAGCGATGGAAATGGTAGCAGCTTCTAAAATGCGTCGTTCGCAAGACGCAATGGAATCTTCTCGTCCATACGCGACTACTATGCGCAAAGTGATCGGTCATGTCGCCCTTGGTAAATTAGAGTATCGCCATCCTTATTTGGAAGAGCGTGAAGCCAAGCGCGTCGGTTATATCATCGTATCGTCTGATCGTGGTCTGTGTGGCGGTTTGAACATTAACGTGTTTAAGCGTGCTATCACTGAAATGCAAGCGTGGACTCAAAAAGGTGCAGAGGTTGAAACTGCCCTTATTGGTGCTAAAGCAACGGCATTTTTTAACAGCTACGGCGGAAATGTTTCAGCACAAGTTTCTGGTTTGGGTGATAACCCATCACTGGAAGATCTGATCGGTACGGTCGGTGTGATGCTGAAGAAATACGATGACGGCCAACTGGATCGTCTGTATCTGGTGTACAACAAGTTTGTAAACACCATGACGCAAGAACCAGTGATCGATCAATTGCTGCCTTTGCCTAAGTCAGAAGACGAAGAAATGAAACGCAGCCATGCTTGGGATTACATTTATGAACCTGAGCCTAAACCACTGCTAGATACCTTGTTGGTTCGCTATGTTGAATCACAGGTTTATCAAGGTGTGGTGGAAAACCTCGCGTGCGAACAAGCAGCGAGAATGGTTGCGATGAAGGCTGCAACAGATAATGCAGGTGACATCATTGATGAACTGCAACTGGTGTATAACAAAGCCCGTCAGACTGCAATTACACAAGAGCTCTCGGAGATTGTCTCCGGTGCAGCGGCTGTGTAAGGCAAGGGCCAACGAACTATTTTAGAGGAATAACGATGGCTACAGGTAAGATCGTTCAGATCATCGGTGCGGTAGTCGACGTGGAGTTTCCACAGGAATCAGTACCTCAGGTATATGATGCCCTGAACGTGAAACGTGAAGGCGAGCGTCTGGTGCTGGAAGTTCAGCAACAGCTGGGTGGTGGTATTGTCCGTACCATCGCGATGGGTTCGTCTGATGGTCTGCGTCGTGGACTAGAAATAGAGAACACAGGCAAGCCGATTGAAGTGCCAGTAGGTACTGCAACCCTAGGTCGTATCATGAACGTACTGGGTGACTCAATCGACGAGCGTGGCGATATCGGTGAAGAAGAGCGCTACTCTATCCACCGTGCAGCACCAAGCTATGAAGAACAGTCAAACGCGACTGAACTGCTAGAAACCGGTGTAAAAGTAATCGACTTGGTTTGCCCATTTGCGAAGGGTGGTAAAATCGGTCTATTCGGTGGTGCAGGTGTAGGTAAGACCGTTAACATGATGGAACTTATCAACAACATCGCACTGCAACACTCGGGTCTATCAGTATTCGCAGGTGTTGGTGAGCGTACTCGTGAGGGTAACGACTTCTACTTCGAAATGCAGGAAGCCGGTGTTGTTAACATCGAAAACCCAGCAGAATCAAAAGTAGCCATGGTTTATGGTCAGATGAACGAGCCACCAGGTAACCGTCTACGCGTAGCGTTGACCGGTCTAACTATGGCTGAAAAGTTCCGTGACGAAGGCCGTGACGTACTTCTGTTCATCGATAACATCTACCGTTACACCTTGGCAGGTACTGAAGTATCAGCACTGCTAGGTCGTATGCCTTCTGCGGTAGGTTACCAGCCTACGCTAGCGGAAGAGATGGGTGTTCTTCAAGAACGTATCACGTCTACCAAGAGTGGCTCTATCACATCTGTACAGGCCGTTTACGTCCCTGCGGATGACTTGACTGACCCATCTCCAGCAACCACGTTTGCTCACTTGGATGCGACAGTTGTACTTTCACGTAACATCGCTTCTTTGGGTCTATACCCAGCAATCGACCCATTGGATTCGACCTCTCGTCAGCTAGATCCATTGGTTATCGGTCAAGAGCACTATGATGTTGCGCGTGGCGTTCAGTCTGTACTGCAGCGTTACAAAGAACTGAAAGACATCATCGCTATCTTGGGTATGGATGAACTGTCAGAAGACGACAAACTTGCTGTATCTCGTGCACGTAAGATTGAGCGTTTCTTGACGCAGCCATACCACGTTGCTGAAGTATTCACTGGTCAACCTGGTGTATACGTTTCGCTGAAAGAAACCATCGCTGGCTTTAAAGGCCTGATGAGTGGCGAGTACGACGATATCCCAGAGCAGGCATTCCTGTACTGTGGTGGTATCGAAGAAGTCCTCGAAAAAGCGAAGAACCTGTAAGGTTTTTTAGGAGGCGATATGGCAGCGATGACCTTCCATCTGGATGTAGTAAGTGCGGAGAAACAATTGTTTTCTGGCCGTGCTGAATCTATTCAGGTAACTGGTAGCGAAGGTGAGCTTGGTATTTTCCCAAGTCACACCCCGCTGCTGACCGCCATTACGCCTGGCATGATCCGAATTACTAAACAACATGGCCATGAGGAAGTGATTTATCTTTCTGGTGGTACGTTGGAAGTACAACCAAGCGCAGTGACTGTGCTTGCTGATACCGCGATTCGCGGTGTTGATTTGGACCAAGCTAAGGCGGAAGAAGCGAAGCGACGTGCTGAGGATCGAATCCTCAACAAGCACGGTGATATGGACTTCGCTCAGGCGGCCAGTGACCTGGCCAAAGCGATTGCCCAGCTACGAGTTATCGAGCTGACGAAAAAGGCGCGCTAATATCCGGCCGGATAAACAGCCAAAAGTAAAAGGCGACCAAGTAGGTCGCCTTTTTTATCACTAAAAATTCTCACTTCGTCGATTTATTGAGACAGGGTGACGGAAATCTTTCTTATTCTTAATAATTTGAATCCCGTTCCCTGATCGAAATCGCTACAATACACAACAATTATAGTTGAAGTTGATACTGAGCAATAAGGATACCTCTTCTCATGAATTTCAGTGCCGTCATTCTGGCCGCGGGTAAAGGCACCCGTATGTATTCAAATTTACCAAAGGTGCTTCATACCCTTGCGGGCAAGCCTATGGTGAAACACGTTATCGATACCTGTTGTTCATTGGGTGCCCAGCAGCTTCACTTAGTCTACGGACATGGCGGCGATGACATGAAAGCGGCGCTGTCTCAAGAGCCTGTAAATTGGGTGTTGCAGGCAGAGCAGCTGGGAACTGGGCACGCGGTTGATCAGGCGTCTAGTGAATTCAGAGATGATGAGCAAGTCTTGGTGCTGTACGGTGATGTTCCGCTTATCAGCGAGCAAACGATTGAGAACTTGCTCGATGCGCAGCCTGACGGTGGTATCGCGCTTTTGACCGTCGTGCTTGACGACCCATCAGGTTACGGTCGTATCGTTCGTCGCAATGGTCCTGTTGTGGCCATTGTCGAAGACAAAGATGCGTCACAAGAGCAAAAGCTGATCAAAGAAATCAATACCGGTGTGATGGTTGCAACGGGCCGAGACCTGCGTCGTTGGTTGTCTGCGCTTAACAATGAAAATGCGCAGGGCGAATATTACCTTACAGACGTGATTGCTATTGCTCACAATGAAGGTCGTGCGGTTGAAGCTGTACACCCAGAAAGTGCGATTGAAGTTGAAGGTGTTAATAACCGTATTCAATTGGCGCGTCTTGAGCGTGCTTTCCAAGCGGCTCAGGCGGAAAAATTGTTAGAAAGCGGCGTGATGCTGCGTGACCCAGCGCGTTTCGATCTTCGTGGTCAACTGCAATGCGGTACCGATGTCGAAATCGACGTGAACGTCGTGATTGAAGGTACTGTGACGTTAGGTGATAACGTGGTTATCGGTGCGGGTTGTGTGCTGAAAGATTGTGAAATCGATGACAACACCGTTGTTCGTCCTTACAGCGTGATTGAAGGAGCGTCTGTGGGTGAAGACTGCACCGTAGGTCCATTTACACGTTTACGCCCTGGTGCGGAGCTGGTGGGTGACTCTCACGTAGGCAACTTCGTCGAAGTGAAAAATGCCCGTCTAGGTAAAGGGTCGAAAGCAAATCACCTGACATACCTTGGTGATGCTGAGATTGGTGATCGTGTGAATATCGGTGCGGGTGCGATTACCTGTAACTACGATGGTGCGAATAAACACAAAACCATCATTGAAGACGATGTCTTTGTCGGGTCTGATACTCAGCTTGTCGCGCCAGTTACTGTGAAGAAAGGGGCGACAATCGGTGCGGGCACAACGCTAACCAGTGATGTAGCGGAAGGACAGCTTGTGATCACTCGCGCCAAAGCGCGTGCGTTTGACGGTTGGAACCGCCCCGTTAAGAAGAAATAACACTTGTTATGCATAAAAAAACACCGCAAAAGCGGTGTTTTTTTATTGAAGCGATTAAATCGCCATCAAACGAAAAATAGGGGGTTGACGCCCCTCTGAATCCGCAATATTATACGCGCCTCTGTTGGGGTATCGCCAAGCGGTAAGGCAGCGGCTTTTGATGCCGCCATTCCCTGGTTCGAATCCAGGTACCCCAGCCAACAACGCGTCCGTAGCTCAGCTGGATAGAGTACCTGGCTACGAACCAGGCGGTCGGAGGTTCGAATCCTCCCGGACGCGCCATCTTCTCCCTTCCAGGGGTTTAGATGATAGAGACAAAATGCGGAAGTGGCGAAATTGGTAGACGCACCAGATTTAGGTTCTGGCGCCGCAAGGTGTGAGAGTTCAAGTCTCTCCTTCCGCACCATATTTAAAGGATCATGCTTATCGCGTGATTGCTGTTGGGGTATCGCCAAGCGGTAAGGCAGCGGCTTTTGATGCCGCCATTCCCTGGTTCGAATCCAGGTACCCCAGCCATATTTTGGTTTGGCTACGTAGCTCAGTTGGTTAGAGCACATCACTCATAATGATGGGGTCACAGGTTCGAATCCCGTCGTAGCCACCATTTATTCCGAAAGTCTTTGGCTTTCAAACAGACTGACGCACTACCAAGTGTCTAGAGTGACAAACTCAGAGTCTGAGCAAAACATGCGGTGGTGGCGGAATTGGTAGACGCGCTAGCTTCAGGTGCTAGTGTCCTAACGGATGTGAGGGTTCAAGTCCCTCCCTCCGCACCAGATTTACTTTCCCTTCAAGGGATAGACAAAAGAAATACGCGGAAGTGGCGAAATTGGTAGACGCACCAGATTTAGGTTCTGGCGCCGCAAGGTGTGAGAGTTCAAGTCTCTCCTTCCGCACCATATAAAAAAAGCAGGCTGATTAGCCTGCTTTTTTTCGTCTATATTTTGCCCTTCATGTTCAATCTCCCTGTTATTCCAGTCCCTTGTATAATGTCTATCTTCACGCTTTAACAAAATTGCTGTGAGTTTTCTCGCATTTGATTCTTGATCTTTAGGTTAAAGTGAATATTATCTTTCGAAACGAAAGTTTGGTGGTTACATGTCGAAACGTAATACTCAACAACGGCGTCACGCTATCGTGGCAATGTTGAGTGAGAAAGGAAAAGTCAGCGTAGATGAACTCTCGGGCTTATTTGAAACATCAGAAGTTACTATCCGTAAAGACCTTGCTGAGCTTGAGAAAAACGGAATATTGCTTCGTCGCTATGGGGGCGCTGTACCTGTACCGCACGAAATGGTTTCGGATAATGCAGTTAAAGTTTCGGAACAAAAGTTATCGATAGCGAAAATGGCGGCGAGCCGTATTCGAGACCATAATCGTATTGTGGTGGATAGCGGTTCAACAACGGCAGCGTTAATTCCCCTTCTGAATCAAAAACGTGGCTTGGTTGTCATGACAAATTCTTTGAGTGTTGCTCAAGCAATCAAAGAATTGGAGAACGAACCAACCTTGTTGATGACGGGGGGGACATGGGACCCGCACTCTGAAGCGTTTCAGGGGCAAATGGCGGAACAAGCGCTGCGCGCATATGACTTTGACCAACTGTTTATCGGTGCTGACGGTTTAGATGTCATTCGAGGCACCACGACGTTTAATGAACTCGTAGGGCTTAGCCAGGTAATGGCTGAGGTTTCCAGAGAAATTGTCGTGATGATCGAATCAGAAAAGATTGGACGGAAAATCCCCAATCTGGAGTTGCCTTGGCAAGTTATCACAACCGTGATTACAGATAACAACATCGACAGTACCACAAAACTGGCCATTGAAAAGACGGGCACAGAGGTTATCTGCGCCCCTGATTGATTACGGGGATTTGCTATGTGTGGAATAGTTGGCGCGGTGGCGCAAAGGGATGTGGCGGAAATTCTGGTAGAAGGATTACGTCGATTGGAGTATCGCGGGTATGACTCCGCTGGGTTAGCGGTGGTAGACACCGACGCTCAACTGAGCCGCTTACGCCGATTGGGCAAAGTAAAAATGTTGTCTGATGCGCTCGACGAACAGCCGATTGCGGGTGGTACAGGGATTGCGCACACCCGCTGGGCTACACATGGCGAACCAAGTGAAGCAAATGCTCACCCACACATGTCGGGTGAAAACATTGCCGTGGTTCATAACGGCATTATCGAAAACCACGAGCCACTGAGAGAGTTGCTTATTGGTCGAGGCTATGTTTTCACCTCTCAGACCGATACTGAGGTGATCGCACACCTTGTGCACTGGGAGCTTGAGCAAGGCGGTTCGCTGCTTGACGCATTCAAACGCACCGTCTCACAACTTGAAGGTGCTTACGGCGCGGTAGCGATGGATCGCCGAGATCCTGAAAGACTGATCGCTGCGCGTTCTGGAAGCCCATTGGTGATCGGTTTGGGGATCGGCGAGAACTTCCTGGCTTCTGATCAGTTAGCGCTGTTAAACGTGACGCGTCGTTTCTTGTTCCTTGAAGAAGGCGATGTTGCAGAAATTACCCGCCGCAATGTGGACATTTTTGATGTTGATGGCAATGCGGTAGAGCGCACTGTTCATGAATCAACCGCAGAGCATGATGCGGCGGACAAAGGTCAATACCGCCACTACATGCAAAAAGAAACCTTTGAACAGCCTTCAGCAATCATCAACACACTTGAAGGGCGAATCGACGCTGAAACCGTGCTGGTGGACGCATTGGGCCATGGCGCAAAGGATATTTTGCAAAAAGCAGAGCATATCCAAATCATTGCCTGTGGTACGTCCTATAACGCTGGTATGGTGGCGCGCTACTGGTTTGAATCAATTGCAGGTGTGAGCTGTGATGTCGAAATTGCATCTGAATTCCGTTACCGCAACTTTGTCACACGTCCAAACAGTGTGCTTATCACCTTGTCACAGTCGGGCGAAACCGCGGATACGCTGGCAGCATTGCGTTTGGCGAAAGAGCGCGGCTTTATGGCTGCCATGACAGTGTGTAATGTGGCGGGCTCATCCTTGGTGCGTGAATCTGATATTGCGATCATGACGCGTGCTGGAACCGAAATTGGTGTGGCATCCACCAAAGCCTTCACGACACAGCTAACATCTCTTCTGATGATGGTGACGGCGCTTGGTAAGCAAAAAGGCACGGTGAGTGCAGAGAAAGAAGCGGAGATCGTAAAAGCGTTGCACCGCTTGCCGGCGAATATTGAAAAAGCACTCACGTTTGATAAGCAGATTGAGGCGCTTGCCGAAGGGTTTGCTGATAAGCATCACGCCTTATTCCTTGGCCGTGGTGAGTTTTACCCTATCGCCATGGAAGCGTCGCTAAAGCTCAAAGAGATTTCTTACATCCATGCTGAAGCGTATGCCGCTGGCGAGCTCAAGCACGGTCCTCTGGCGCTTATTGATGCGGATATGCCTGTCATTGTGATTGCACCAAACAATGAACTGCTCGAGAAGCTTAAGTCGAACATCGAAGAAGTGCGCGCACGTGGTGGTCAGTTGTATGTGTTTGCAGATGAATCGGCAGGATTCCAGGAAAGCGAAGGGATGACGATCATTGCTATGCCACATGTTGATGAAGTCAGTGCGCCGATTTTCTACACGGTGCCCATGCAGCTTCTTTCGTATCACGTTGCCCTTATCAAAGGTACGGATGTCGACCAGCCACGTAACCTCGCGAAAGCAGTAACGGTAGAATAATTTATATTTCAATTGTATAGATGTAGATCTACCGCTCGTTAAATACATTGAAAGGCGCTTGGAGCGCCTTTTTTGTATCGTAAATAAGACACGAAATTTGCTCTTTGCTATTTGCAACTTCGAAATATTGGCTGATATTTGCATTTTGCAAATCATTTCGCAGTGATAACAAGACATCACGCCTAGAAAGATAAACACAACACCATTCTGTATCCGTAACTATATGATTTTAATTAATTAAAGCCTTGTCTAAATAGTTGGCGCGTATTGTGCATATTGTCGATAAAGCAGCAAAAATTAAAAACGAGCTGCACGTCGTAGGGAGTGAAGGTGAAGTATGATTGACTCAAAATCACAAGTAGCGAAACGCATCAAAGAAGCACGTGAGTGGAAAGGTATCACTCAGGTAAAAATGGCAAAACTACTCGAAGTAGCGCGCCAAACGTATTTAGACATCGAAACCGGTAAAACCGAACCTCGCGTTCGAATGCTGTCTGAGATTGCAGAAATCACAGAACGCCCATTGGTTTGGTTTGTTTACGGTGATGCAGATGTAGAACTGCACGATGTTCAATATAAGCAAGATGTAAATCGTCTGCTTGAACACTTCTCAAAACTGCCTCACGAGGCACGTACAGCCATCCTAAATCAAAGCGTAAACATGGCATCTTTTTTAGTTAACTACTCTAAATCAGCCCAAAGAGGTTGAGCACTTACTTACGCGGCAGGCTAGGTCAGACCTTGCCTGCCAAAATAGGTATTGCACTATTTGCTTGTCATCTGGCTTAGGCAACAACGGCCTAGATTCACAATTCAATGACGCTTTACATGTGAAGCCAACGCCGCTGTGCATAATGCAGGATCTAGCTGTTAAGCGCTTTACGGTGGTGTGGCAATTTCGCTACAACGCTTTAGCGTCGAGTTGTGGGGCAAGAAGTGATGTTGATTGTCAAAGCTCACGTTGCGCAGCGCATTCGAGAAGCGCGCGAATATCGCGAAATTACGCAAGTAGAAATGGCGCAACATCTTGATGTTGCACGTCAGACGTATTTGGATATCGAGTCGGGAAAGACTGAGCCAAAAATATCGTCGCTTGCGGTAATTGCTGACGTTACTGGCCGACCATTAAATTGGTTGTTATACGGTGAAAGTACACGCAGTGATATCGCGTTTACGCACAGAGATGAGTTAAACACATTATTAATGTTGTTTAACAAATTACCTCTGTCCGCGCGTCACCTCGTGATGGAGCAAGCTTTATTGTTGGCGGCGTACATGGTTGATATCGGCTCGTCACCAAACAATGAATAACGTGAAAAAAAACCGGCTGACGCCGGTTTTTTTATTTCTGTTTCTGTCCTTATTGCTTCGCGAGGAAGAATCGATAGGACGGATTTTCCGTTTCATCTTTCCACGAATACCCAAGCTCACGCAGATGAGTGGTAAATGACAGCAGGTCCGCTTCTTCAAGTTCGAAACCACACAGTACGCGTCCATAGTCGGCACCGTGGTTACGGTAGTTAAAGATGCTGATGTTCCAATGTGTGCCCAATGTGTTGAGAAAACGCAGCAAGGCACCGGGGTACTCTGGAAACTCGAAGCTGTACAAACGTTCCTTCATGGCTTTGGTTGGTCGTCCGCCAATCATGTAGCGTACGTGAACCTTGGCCATTTCGTCGTCGGATAAATCTTCGACCGCATATCCACCTTCGCGTAAATCAGCAATGATGCTATCAAGCTCTTCTTGGCCATTAAGCAAACGCACACCGACAAAGATGTTCGCTTCTGCGTCATCGCTATGGCGATAGTTAAACTCGGTCACCGCGCGGCCGCCTAGCACTTTGCAAAAATCCAAAAATGCGCCAGTACGTTCTGGGATCGTCACCGCAAGCAAACCTTCACGCTTCTCGCCCAACTCCGCACGTTCAGAGACATAGCGCAAACTGTGGAAGTTTGTATTCGCGCCAGACAGGATAGCGGCAAGGTTTTTATCGTTAAGCTGGTGCTGCTCGACATAACGCTTCAGGCCAGCCAGCGACAATGCACCCGCAGGCTCTGAGATGGCACGTGTGTCTTCGAATATGTCTTTCACCGCTGCACAAATCTCGTCGCTAGACACAGTAATGATGTCATCAAGGTGTTCTTGGCAAACACGGAAGGATTCATCACCAATGCGCTTAACAGCGACACCATCTGCAAAGGTACCGACATTCTCCAAAGTAACGGGTTCTCCCGCGTCGAGCGCAGCTTTCAAACAGGCTGAGTCTTCTGCTTCCACAGCAATGAGTTTTACGTGGGGCATGAGCTGTTTGATGATGACAGCAACACCTGCCGCGATGCCGCCGCCGCCAACGGGCAAGAAGATGTAATCAAGGTGACCATTTTGCTGCAGCATTTCCATGCCGATGGTGCCTTGCCCCGCAATGATAGACGGGTGATCAAACGGCGGAACAAAGGTGTAGCCATGTGCTTCAGCAAGTTCTACGGCCTTGGCTTTGGCTTCATCAAAGTTATTGCCATGCAGCACCACATTGCCACCAAAGCTTCGCACAGCGGCGACTTTGATGTCAGGGGTGGTTCTTGGCATCACGATCGTGGCTTTCACGCCCAGTTTGCTGCTAGACATTGCAACACCCTGAGCGTGATTTCCCGCAGAAGCGGCAATAACACCGGCTTTTTTCTGCGTGTCGGTCAGTTGAGCCATCATGTTGTAAGCGCCACGCAACTTAAACGAATGCACCGGTTGGCGGTCTTCACGCTTCAGTTGAATCGTATTACCCAATCGCTGGGAAATTCGCGGCATGTCCTGCAAAGGACTGACAATCGCCACTTCATACACAGGTGCGCGTAAAATATCGCGCAGGTAATCGGCATTACTGAGCGGTGCAACGTCTTGAGTCTGTTGGTGGGCCTGCGTCATGATTACCCCTCCAGTTTGCTTTTATCGCGAACAGCACCTTTGTCAGCACTGGTTGCGAGGCTTGCGTAGGCTTTCAATGCCAAAGACACAACACGTTCACGAGATACTGGTTTCCAGCCACGTGCATCTGCTTCAGCACGACGTGTCGCCAGCTCAGCATCATCCACTTCCAGCACAATAGAGCGATTAGGGATATCAATTGCGATGATGTCGCCTTGCTTCACCAAACCGATTGTGCCGCCGCTCGCCGCTTCTGGAGAAACGTGACCGATAGACAAACCACTGGTACCGCCAGAGAAGCGACCATCAGTGATCAGCGCACACGCTTTCCCTAAGCCCATCGACTTCAAGTACGTGGTTGGGTAAAGCATTTCTTGCATTCCCGGACCGCCTTTCGGGCCTTCGTAGCGGATAACAACCACTTCACCTGCTTTTACTGCGCCAGACAAAATACCGTTAACGGCATCTTCTTGCGCTTCAAAGACATGTGCAGGGCCTCGGAACACTAGGTTCTCTTCGTCTACGCCTGCGGTTTTAACAATACATCCGTCGACAGCAATGTTACCGCTAAGCACGGCAAGGCCACCTTCTTGGCTAAACGCGTTTTCACGGGTACGAATACACCCATTTACGCGGTCATCATCAACGGTGTCCCAGCGACAATCTTGAGAAAAGGCTTTTGTGGTGCGAATACCCGCAGGGCCTGCACGGAAGAAGGTTTTAACTTCTTCATCTTCGGTCACTGTGATGTCGTATTGTGCGATGGTCTCTGCCAGCGTTTGTCCCAACACATTTGGTACGTCTGTGTTGAGAAGATCTGCACGGGCAAGCTCACCCAAAATACCGATCACGCCACCAGCACGGTGAACGTCTTCCATGTGATATTGCTGGGTAGATGGCGCCACTTTACAAAGGTGAGGAACACGACGAGACATACGGTCGATATCGGCCATATCAAACTCGATTTCACCTTCTTGCGCCGCGGCGAGTAGGTGAAGCACTGTATTGCTCGAACCGCCCATGGCGATATCTAGCGCCATGGCGTTTTCAAAAGCTGCGCGGCTCGCAATGTTACGTGGAAGGACGGATTCGTCATCTTGCTGGTAGTAACGCTTGGTCAAATCAACGATACGTTGGCCTGCTTTCAGGAACAATTGCTCGCGATCGGCGTGTGTTGCCAGCATAGAGCCGTTACCTGGCTGGCTAAGGCCCAGCGCTTCGGTCAAACAGTTCATTGAGTTGGCGGTGAACATGCCTGAACATGAGCCACAGGTTGGGCAGGCTGAACGTTCAATCTGCTCACTTTGCTCGTCCGACACTTTTGGATCGGCACCTTGGATCATGGCATCCACCAAATCCAGCTTTAGGATCTGATCAGAAAGCTTGGTTTTACCGGCTTCCATTGGGCCGCCTGAAACAAAGATCACTGGGATGTTGATGCGCATCGCAGCCATCAGCATCCCAGGGGTGATTTTGTCACAGTTAGAGATACAGACCATGGCATCTGCACAGTGTGCATTCACCATGTATTCGACGGAGTCGGCGATCAGTTCACGTGATGGCAAGCTGTAAAGCATGCCGCCGTGACCCATTGCGATGCCGTCATCCACGGCGATGGTATTGAATTCTTTGGCGATACCGCCAGCTTCTTCAATCTCACGAGCAACCAGTTGGCCCATGTCTTTTAAGTGAACGTGTCCCGGTACGAACTGGGTAAAAGAGTTCACTACGGCAATGATGGGTTTTCCGAAATCTTCATCTTTCACGCCAGTGGCACGCCAAAGGGCGCGTGCGCCGGCCATGTTACGGCCGTGAGTGGTAGTGGCTGAACGATACTTAGGCATTTCCTTGTCCTCTTTTACTGCTTATTTGGCTTCCGGAGAGACCGGATCGAGCCATCCCCACTTATCTTCTGTTTGGCCGTTAAACAGGCCAAAGAATGCGGATTGCACTTTTTCTGTGATTGGGCCGCGCGCGCCTTCACCGACGGTGATTTGGTCAACGCTGCGAACCGGCACGATTTCTGCGGCGGTACCTGTCATGAAGACTTCATCCGCGAGGTACAGCGCTTCTCGTGCGATGTTTTCTTCGCGCACTTCATAACCCATGTCACGAGCAAGGATCATGATGGAGTCACGCGTGATGCCCGGCAAAATTGCGCTGGTGGCAGGTGGTGTTGATATCACACCGTTTTTCACCACAAACAAGTTTTCGCCAGCACCTTCTGAGAGGTAACCATCCACGCTCAATGCAATACCTTCAGCATAGCCATGGCGGCGAGCTTCACCACCGACGAGCAAGCTAGAAAGGTAGTTACCACCTGCTTTAGCTGCGGTTGGAATGGTGTTTGGTGCAGCGCGGTTCCAGCTTGAAATCATCGCATCCACGCCGTTTGCCAGCGCTTCTTCACCGAGGTATGAACCCCAGCCGAAAGCGGCAATGATGAGGTCCATTTTGGTTTCTGGTGGTGGGCAAACGCCCAAACCGACGTTACCGACAAAACCCAACGGGCGAATGTAAGCCGAGTTGAGTTTGTTGGCGCGAAGGGTTTCACGACAGGCTTCCATCAGCTCATCGACGCTGTATGGGATCGGGAAACGGTAGATTTTTGCACTGTCTTTCAGACGTTGCATGTGCTCACGATGGCGGAAAACGATAGGGCCGTTCGGCGTGTCGTAGCAACGAATGCCTTCGAACACCGATGTCCCATAATGCATCGCGTGAGTCAGAACGTGAACCGTGGCATCTTGCCAAGGAATGAGTTCACCGTTAGACCAAATATAATCCGCTGTGTTTGCCATGTATTCATCCTTTTTAGTAACGCACTACTGTTATTCTTGCGGGAGCAGACGTACGTGTGAGACATCCCATAATTTGTCTAATTGGCTGTGAAGGTTGGCAACAGGTCGCGTGCTCTCCACCTTCAAGGTAATTTCAACCACATCATTACTGTCAGTATGATGCATGTCTAAGCGGGTGAGGCGAAAGCCACGGTGACGCACGATGCGAAGCAATCGCTCCAACAATTCAGGCTTATCGTCCGCTTCAATAAGTAGGGTATGTGATTGGCTCATGTTCTCTCCAACATATCCTGGTTGGCGGCGCCGGGTGGAACCAGCGGCCATACGTTCTCTTCCTCTGAGATAGCAACATGCAGCAGGTAGGCTGTGTCACTGGCCATCATCTCTTGCAGGGCAGGGATGACCTCTTCTTTACAGGTGATGGTCTTGCCGGGAATATTAAATGCGCTTGCGAGCGTGACAAAATCCGGGTTGTCAGACAAATTGGTTTCGCTGAAGCGTTTGTCGAAAAATAGCTCCTGCCACTGACGAACCATCCCTAGGCGCTGATTATCCAATAGCACCATTTTGACGGGTATATTACGTCGTTTTAAAGTTCCTAGCTCCTGAACGTTCATCATAAATGAACCATCTCCCGAAACTAATACAACCTCATCTTCAGGCCTTGCCATTTTTGCCCCCATGGCGGCGGGTAAGCCAAATCCCATCGTCCCCAAGCCCGCAGATGTCAGCAGGTTTTCAGGACGACGAGGGGCGACGTGTTGTGCCACCCACATTTGGTGTTGGCCGACATCGGTCGCGACCACGGTTGAATCTGGCATCATGTCTGAAAGTTGCTTTAACAGCAGCGGTGCATAGATGGCGTCGCCCGGGTGATCATAGCGCCAGCCGAAGTCGTTCATCATGGTGTTGATGTTTTGCTGCCACTCAGAGATATCTGCTGGCTCGCCTAGCTGGGGCAAGATGGCATTCAGCTCACCGCGAAGAGGTACATTGGCGCGGCGCAGTTTATTAAACTCTGCGGCATCAATATCGATATGAACCACGGTCGCATTCGGGGCGAAAGTATCGAGTTTACCTGTCACGCGGTCATCAAAGCGCGCGCCAATCGCGATCAGTAGATCGGATTGTTGAACTGCAAGGTTGGCCGCTTTTGTGCCGTGCATGCCCAACATACCCAAGTAGTACGGATAATCGCGATGGACCGACCCTAGACCTTTTAGGGTGCAGGTCGCCGGAATTTGGCTGTGATTAAGGAATTGGCGCAAGGTGTCTGTCGCGTGTGCCAATTGAACACCGCCACCGACATACACGATAGGCTGTTTGCTTGCTGCAATCAGTGTGTTGGCTTCTTGCAGTGATGTGATGGACACCTCTGGCGGGGAGGGTAGCGTCGTCGTCGGCGCGACTGTTTCGTCAATCTGACTGAGTTGGACATCTTTTGCGATATCCACCAGCACTGGGCCCGGACGGCCTTCTTTCGCTACCACGAAAGCTTCTGCAAGGGTTTTGGCTAAATCACGTTGGTCAGTCACCAGAAAGCTGTGTTTGGTACACGCAAGGGAAAGGCCGAGCACGTCGACTTCTTGAAACGCATCGGTACCGATAAGGGGGCTGGCGACTTGGCCTGTGATGGCGACGATGGGCACAGAGTCCATCATGGCATCTGCAAGGCCCGTGATCAGGTTGGTTGCACCAGGGCCGGAGGTTGCAAGACAAACGCCTACACCGCCAGTCGAACGTGCATACCCGATGGCAGCCATAGCGGCACCTTGTTCGTGTCGACATAGGACATGGTCGACACCGCCATCATACAGGGCATCATAGACGGGCATGATCGCCCCACCTGGGTACCCGAAAATGGTTTCAACGCCTTGCTCGCGCAATGCGCTGACAACTAATTGTGCACCTGTCATCCTTGCTTCCTCCCTGTCGGCATTGGAGAGAAAAGCTGCTGCTCTGCTTCCTGTGGTGTTTCCATACCGCGTTTTCCTTCTGCGTTTACAACCGGACTTCCAATGTTAAAAAGCCCCCGAACCTTTCGATGCGGGGGCTGGTTGCGATGTTGTTGTTACTTTCTAAACGTCGCTGCCCCTCGCGGTAGTACCACCACGATAATTGAAATAATAATGACGAGGGCGCGAGTTGATAAATTCATTTTTTCTCTTACGTTAACCACCAAATGTTAGGTGGTGATCGTTTATGTCAACGTTTGTTTGCATACTTGTTGTCTGCCCTTAGTGGTATCACAGACGTTCGTCGCATGACAAGTAAAAAGTGAGCGGTTTTCAGGATTTTCGCGTTGTAATGCAGCAATACTATTGGTTTATGCATTTAACTTTATGATAAATAACTAATTAAGCATTTAACCTTATGAGTCTTGCGATTATTCAAAGCCGAGCGTGTGTCGGCGTCAGTGCACCACTTGTTACTGTTGAAGTACATATCAGCAACGGACTGCCCGGATTTAGTCTTGTTGGCCTAGCAGAAACCACCGTAAAAGAAGCCCGCGATCGTGTGCGTAGCGCCATCGTGAATTCGGGTTTCGAATTCCCTGCGAGACGGATCACCGTCAATCTCGCCCCTGCGGATTTGCCTAAAGAAGGGGGGCGTTTTGATTTACCGATTGCGCTTGGCATTCTCGCGGCGTCCTCTCAAATCCCGATGACAAAATTGAACGGCCATGAATTTGTGGGTGAATTAGCGCTGTCGGGTCAACTTCGCTCGGTGAAAGGCGCATTGCCTGCGGCTGTCGCCAGTATTGATGCAAACAGAAGCCTTGTTGTACCTGATGATAATGGTGGGCAGGTGGCGCTGGTGGGGCGAGATATTCATGTGTCCGCGCCAGATTTGATGTCAGTGTGCCGTCATTTGAGCGGGCAGGGGGCATTGATGCTCAAAGAGCCCGAAAACACCGATGTTGAGCACGTCACCAATTCTCGCTGCATGCAAGACATCATTGGTCAGCAGCAAGGAAAGCGGGCGTTGGAAATTGCTGCTGCGGGGTCGCACAATTTGCTGTTTCTTGGCCCGCCAGGCACAGGCAAGACCATGTTGGCATCACGCATGGCAGATTTGCTGCCGCCCATGAGTGATGCAGAGGCATTAGAAACGGCGGCGATCACGTCGTTGACGGAACGACCGCTACACGAAGGGAATTGGAAAAAGCGCCCCTTTCGAACCCCTCATCACTCGAGTTCAATGCCCGCCCTTGTTGGCGGTGGTACAACCCCAAAGCCAGGTGAAATATCCCTCGCCCACAACGGCTTACTGTTTCTTGATGAGATGCCCGAGTTTGAGCGTAAGGTACTCGATTCACTTCGAGAGCCCTTGGAGTCAGGGGAAATTGTTATTTCCCGAGCAAACAGCAAAACCTGCTTTCCCGCCCGTTTTCAATTGATTGGTGCGCTTAATCCCAGCCCCACAGGCCATTATGAAGGCAAACTCTCTCGCTCTAACCCGCAGGCAACCTTGAAGTACTTAAACCGTCTTTCAGGGCCGTTTTTAGATCGCTTTGATTTGTCGATTGAAATCCCTGCGCTGCCACGGGGTACATTAGCTGAAGGGGGCGATCGCGGTGAAACGACGGAGGTCGTGAAAGCGCGAGTGGAAAATGCGCGTGCCGTGATGTTAGCCAGAGCAGGCAAGCCTAACTGTCTGCTTTCAAGCCGAGAGATTGAAACCTATTGCCCGCTGGCAAAAGAAGACGCGGATTTTCTAGAGACAGCGTTGCACCGTTTAGGGCTGTCGATTCGTGCGTATCACCGCATCATTAAAGTGGCGCGAACCATCGCGGATTTAGCGGGGGAGCCCAATATACAGCGCGGACACCTTGCTGAAGCTTTGGGCTATCGTTCGATGGATAGGTTATTGAAACAACTTACCGCCTTGGCGAGTTAGCGGTGAAGTGGGTGCTTATGCACTCATTTGACCACCTCTCACTGAATGGTGTTTTTTATTCTGTCGACGTATTATTACGCCTGATAAACATTACCAGTCTGTGTGTGGGCACGTCGCTTTGATACTTTTCTTTAACGTTCTATTTGTGTGCTTAAACACCGCGGTGGCATCTGTTCTGATCTGCTGTCTCGCGTTGTTCAAAATGCTGCTTCCTGTGCCTGCATTGCAGCGCGCCATTACGCGTGCATGCAATGGCATTATGTGGGTATGGGCGACACTTAATCATGGGTTGGTCAACCTCACGTCAAAGGTGGAATGGGACATACAAGGCGGCGAGTCACTGAGCAAAGACCAATGGTATTTATTGATCGCCAATCACATGAGTTGGACGGACATCGTCGTTGTTT
The DNA here is from genome assembly GCF_004120195.1 of Enterovibrio baiacu. Taxonomy (GTDB): domain Bacteria; phylum Pseudomonadota; class Gammaproteobacteria; order Enterobacterales; family Vibrionaceae; genus Enterovibrio; species Enterovibrio baiacui. The sequence goes on from NZ_SCHN01000025.1 coordinate 56,369, forward strand.
TCTCTGTGTTCAGAAATCGTATTCCCATGGCGAAGTTTTTTCTCAAACAGCAATTACTGTATGTGCCTTTCTTGGGGCTCGCGTGTTGGGCCGTGGATATGCCTTTTATGAAGCGCTATTCCCGCCAGTACTTGCTCAAGCACCCTGAAAAACGAGGTTGTGACCTCAAAACCACGCGAAAATCCTGTGAGCGTTTCCGCCACACCCCCACCACCGTGGTGAATTTTGTGGAGGGCACGCGATTCACCGAAGAAAAAAGGGATGCCACACACTCACCTTTTCGCCACTTACTGCCGCCTAAAACCGGTGGGATTGCCTACACACTCGGGGCGATGGGCGAGCAGTTTGATGCGATCATTAACGTCACCTTGGCTTACCCTGAAAACCGAGATGTCCCTTTTAAAGCCTTGCTTTCAGGAAAGATGAAAAAAGTCGTTGTACGTATTTATACCTTGCCACTTGATAGCGAGGTAAAAGGGGATTACTTCAATGACAAAACGTTCAAGCGCCAATTTCAGCAATGGCTTCATCAGCGTTGGGAAGAGAAAGACGATGAGTTGTCAGTGCTCTACGGTGAGCCGCCCGCACAGACGCAGGTAGAAAAACGACAGGCAGATACGGTGGCATGACACGTAGACAGTGGAAATAAAAAAGGGGCTCAAGGCCCCTTTTTTGCATTTGGATATTCGCTGCGACTTATTGGGTCAGCAGGAAATTAACCAATGCGAAGTAGTCATCTGTTGATTTGATGGTTTTTGGCGTCACGTGGTATTTGCCGTTAACAATCACCGCAGGTACACCGCGAAGGCCTGAATCGTTGAAGCCTTTGTCAAAACGGTTAGCCATCGCATTGACAGCAAAGCTGTTGTACGTGCCGTCGAATTTCTTCGCATCCACACCTTCATCGATGAACATCTGACGCACTTCTGCTTCATCACGTGGTGGCTTTTGAAGCAGGTGAATACGGTTGAAAATGACCGGTACCATGGTGTCTTCAACGTCCAGCATGACGGCGGTTGCATACGCTTTGCTCAGTGCCTTACCCATGTTGCCACCCATGAAAGAAACATGGCTCTTTTGGAAGGTCGCATTCTCAGGGATTTTCTTTTTCAGCTCTTCCATCAAGCCTTCACTCTTGTAGCAATGAGGGCAGTAGAAAGAGAAAAATTCGGTCACTGTTGGTGATTGTGTTTTTGGCAGGTCAAGTACTTGATAGTCCTCACCTGCATTAAAACGCGCTGCGTGCGCAGAGAAGGCCAGCATGGCAACAGCGGCCATCGCAAACAATTTTTTCAACATAAATGTCTTTCTCCCTGATAGTTATAATGCTGCTTACCACTGCGGCGACAGCGACAGAGGCGTTTCCTCAAGAGCAGCTAATTGTTCTTTAAAGGCGAGCACCTGATTTTCCCAGTATTTTGCCTCAGCAAACCAAGGGAATGCACGAGGAAAAGCCGGATCTTGCCAACGTTTTGCCAGCCATGCCATATAGTGAACCATTCTGAGACCACGTAAAGGCTCGATTAGTTGCAATTGATGATGAGGAAAATCGTGAAACTCCTCATAGGCCTCTGCAATGGTGTCCAGCTGCGCCAAGCGATCATGCTGATCGCCGTTGAGTAGCATCCAAATATCTTGGATCGCTGGGCCATTGCGCGAATCGTCCAAGTCGACAAACATTGGCCCATCGCGCCACAAGATATTGCTTGGGTGGCAATCGCCGTGCAGGCGAATCGGTTGCCAATCTGTTGTCCAGCGGGCTTCCAGTACATTGATGAGGCGATCGAGATCGGAAAAGAACGCGTTCTCGAGGTGCATGGGAATGAATTCGCTGTGCTCTAAGATTTTTCGCGGCTGGTGCAGGTATTCATCAAGGCCAATGGTTGGGCGTGCCGTGAAGGCCTCTCGTGCGCCGACTTGATGAATGCGGCCCATGAAACGGCCAACCATCTCGAGTTGATCCCAATTGTCGACTTCAAAGGTGCGGCCTCCCACGCTCGGAAACAGCGCGAACCGATAGCCAGCATGTTCAAATAGTGTCGTACCATCGATTTCAACGGGCACGGCAAGGGGGATTTCAGACTCTTCAAGTTCTTTGGTGAACTGGTGTTCTTCCAATATTTGAGCATTGGTCCAGCGCTGTGGGCGATAGAACTTAGTGACAAAGCGTTTTCGATCTTCATCTTGAAATTGGTATACGCGGTTTTCGTAACTGTTAAGCGCTAAAAGCCCAGATTCAGGGCGAACACCGACGGATTCTAATGCATCAATCAAGGTGTCAGGGGTGAGGTGCTCGAAGCTAAATTGCGCGTCGCTCATAAGGTCACTTGTTTTGTGATAAGAGAGTGTTTGATGGTATCAGAGATTGGTATGACTGTGCGGCTTATACCTAAACAAAAGGGCGCGAGATGCGCCCTTTGTTCGTCGATGTGCTCACCGCGCTTAGAGCTTGCTGATAAAGCGGCTTTCGGTAGACAAGGTTTTTTTGTCATCCCCTGATTGGCGTTCAAGCGTAAACACAATGTTGGCGATAGGTTTTTCTAGCTCGTACGGGTCAACCCCAAGGCTGACTGGCAAGGTGTAAATTTCCCCTGCGCTGAGCGTCACTTGTTGTTTGCCGTACCACTCAATACCTTCAAGCCCTGTCACCGATAAATTATACGTCTCTGAAGCTTGCGTTTTATTCAGAATCTTCAAGGTATAGGTGTTTTCAATCAGCCCATCCGTATTGGTCTTAAACAGCTGTGTTCTATCACGAATAACGTCTAACCCCATCGGTTGAACGGCATTGAGGAAGTAAAAGAACATAACGAACATGGCGATCATCACGACGCCATAGCCGATCAATTTAGGACGCATGACATCCACGGCATGGCCAGCGAGTTTGTGTTCGGTGGTGTAGCTGATGAGGCCATGCGAATAGTTCATGCGATCCATGGTGTCGTCACAGGCATCGATACACGCACCACAGTTGATGCATTCGTATTGAAGGCCGTCGCGAATGTCGATACCCGTCGGGCACACCTGCACACAGAGGTTACAGTCAACGCAATCTCCCAATCCCAAATCTTTAGGGTCTTTTTTGCGAGGTCTTGGGCCACGCGCTTCACCGCGCGCTTTGTCATAACCCACAATGAAGGTGTCTTTGTCGAACATCGCGGATTGGAAGCGAGCATAAGGGCAAATATGAATACACATGATAGAGCGCATCCAACCTGCATTGCCGTAGGTACAAAAACTGAAGAAGAGCACCCAAAACACAATCCAGAAACTGCTTGAGAAGGTGAAAAACTCAAGGAAGAGTGTTTTCACTGGGACGAAATACCCAACAAACGTGAGGCCTGTTATCAACGCCACCGCGAACCAGCAAAGGTGCTTTAGGGTTTTTCGGGCCAATAAATCTCGCGTCATGGGCTTTTTGTCTTGTGAGCGGCGTTTATTGGCAGGGCCTTCGAGCTTTTCTTCAAACCAAATATAGATAAAGGTCCATACCGTTTGTGGGCAGAGGTATCCACACCAGACTCGACCGAGGAAGGTGGTGACAAAAAAGAGGCCAAAGGCGGCCACCATCAGCACCACCGCAAGCAAGGTCAGATCTTGTGGCCACAAGGTGGTGCCGAAGAAATTGAACTGCTGTTTGCCGATGTCGATCAGAATGGCTTGTCGATCACCGAAGGAAATCCATGGGGTGAGCAAGAAGAGCAGCATGAAAAACCACCCCATTTTTTGGCGCAGTTTCTGGTAGATCCCTTTCGCCGCACGAACATAAATGCGGTTGCTTGGGTTGAAACGATCACCGCTACCTTTATGGGTTTTGGGATTAAATTCTTTGGGCGTGACATCTTTGATGTCGATTTTTTCCTTGCTCATGACACCTGCTTTCCTTGGGTCAAACGGGCTATCCCGACAATGCTTCACACCGATACGTTGTCGGTGTTCTTTAATCATAGACCGAAGATTATACCGTAGCAGACTGCCGACATTCTGTGCGGGTGGTGGGATAATGCTTGAACGCCAAGACAAGGCTTGGGGAACAGATGATTGTTTTAAAATAAAAAAGCGAAACCCATGGTTTCGCTTTTCTTGGCAATTTTATACGCTGCGTTTAGTCAATAATTCCGCGAGCGCGCAAAATGGCAGTTTTGAAGTCGTTTTCGCAGTCTTTCGCAAGACCGGGGATCATTTCATCTTTGCCGCTGTTACGCATTTTTAGATGGTAAATCAGCACATCATCGGTGAGTGCGTCGAGTTGACCTTCATAGCCTGCTTCTTCGGCGAGTTTGCTGATCATTTGCATCAGATTCAGCTCAGGTTCTTTCTGCCACTCAGGGTGAAGCAGTTCGATCAGTTCGTTAACGCGATGACATTTCATTGAAGACTCCAAATTGGGCTAACACAGTGTTAAAAAATAGCCTTGGTTTTTATATGGCTTATTCGCCATACAGTACCAGAATCACTATGTGCAAGCTATGTCGTCTTATGCCGCTTCGCCTGTTGGCGTTTCGGTGTTTAACACTGGATTTGGACGGATCAACGTCAAATCAGGTGTTGATGTTTTTGATGACGCTTTGAACGTTGGAGCAAACGAAGTAGAACGCATACGTGCTGGTGTACGAGTAACGCGGACGGTGCGAACAGTGACAGGGCGCATTTAAGTTTCTCAGTTTTCGCGCATCCATGACGGGGTTAATAGCAGAGTGATTCAGGGGTTCCGATGGCTGATAGCCTTGCTGTTTTTTCACTCTGAAATGAAATTTCGCGCGGAGCATAACAAAAATAAATCGTTTAAAAAAGCATCAAGTTAAAAAAATAAAAAAAGCCGCATTCGCGGCTTTTTCTTTACGGTTTTTGGCGAGTTATGCAATCGGCATTACGCGGTTTCTTCCCAAGTTTTTCGCCTCATATAATTGGGCATCAGCGCGGCTGATCAAATTGCGTGGGCTTTCCCCTTTTTCAAACTGCGCAACACCAATAGAAACGGTGATGTTGTCGAGCTTGGAGCCTGTCTTTTTGTCTTTAATGGCCAGCTTGTCGATGCTGGCACGAATGGTTTCCGCAACACGGCAGCCACCACCAAGCGGACGATTAGGCACCAGCAATGCAAATTCTTCCCCGCCATATCGGAACGCTTCAATCCCTTCTCGGCAAAACTCCGCGAGGCGTTTCGCGGTGAGTTTGAGCACCTGATCACCCATCAAGTGCCCATAGGTGTCATTAAAACTTTTGAAATGGTCGAGATCGCAAATCAGCAAACAAAACCCGCGTTGAGGAGGCGAGGCGATAAGTTTGTCGAGATGCTTGTCGAAGGAGCGGCGGTTTAAGATGCCAGTCAGTGCATCGTTAAAGGCTTGCTCGTTCGCCTCTGCCAGCGTTTCTTTTAAACGCTCAATTTCTTTTTGGGCATCCGCCAGCTGGTTTTTAAAGAAGCTGGTGGACTGCCGAATTTCCTTTGAGCCTTTTAATGCTTTTCGCACCACCGCAATGGTTTCTTCTGTGCTCATGGCTTCTTCATCAAGACGAGCCAATTGCGAAAAGGTCTTCTCCAATGTGCCTTGAAACACATCGGTGTCTTTCATGGTATCAACCATGGTGTTGCTGATTTCAAGGGCTAGCGCCTCAAAACCTTCCTGTGCTGCTTGAATACCTTCATTTTGCCCATCAGCAATATGCGCTTCATAGAGCTCAGTGCATTGTTCTAGACTGACGGAACCCGACGATTGAAGCGACTCGTTCATTGCTTTGGTGAGTGCTTCGTCAGTGTTAGCAATATAGGTATACCAAAGTGCATAGTTTTTAGGATTTGCAGGCACTTGGTATTTCATCATGAGTGGTACGAGTTTCTTTAAATATCCAGCGGATAGCGCAAATGAATCCTTAGACATAGCTGGCTTATTCTCCGTTATATAGTGTGGAATGTGTCTTTCCACGTGTCACCAGTCTTCTAATCTTAGTAGAAATTATCAAAATGCTGTGACTACTGAACCCGTCATTACCGTCTACACTGCGGTAAATTAGACGTGCGGCATATTTAGGCGCTTAACAAGGAGGATTGGCTATGGGATGGCTGAAAAAAACGTTAGCTCGTGTGGGTGTGGGGAGTGCGAAAGCAGAGGTGTCTGTCGAGCAAGACAATATCCAACAAGGCCAATCTGTGGCTGTCTCTCTGATCGTTAATGGTGGCGAGTCAACACAGCAGGTGGATAACATCACGTTCGATCTCTGCTGTGATTTTATGGGGTGGGAAGAGGTGCGTGGAACAGGGGAGCAGGGCAGAAAGAAACAGCGAAGACGCATTACGCATACGCTTTTATCCTGGTCGTTACCTGATGCGTTTGCACTTCCAGCTGGAGAATCTCGCCGTTTTGAAACCGAATTGAATGTCCCGATCGAGACGCCGCTGTCGATGGGAGATTGCAATGTATGGCTAGAAACCCGTCTTGATATTCCCATGGCGAAAGACCCTTCAACTAAAACGCCGTTAACCATCAAACCGTCTGGTCATATCGACACGGTCTTTGATGTACTTGAAGCGCATGGACTTCGCATTGAAAAAGCCGATTGCGAGCAAGACGAGCGACACCCTCGATCGTTTGAGCAGGTGTTTTCTTGGGTGCCCATTTCTGGCGCGTATGAGGGCGTTTGGCGGAAGCTCGACGTGGTGGTGACGCACAAGGACAATGCCTTGGATATTGGCATGACGGTACATCGACAAGGTGAAGGGCTTGGAGACATGGTTGGACATTTTGTGGGATCAAACAAGCTTGAGCGTTCATTGGTGATTTCACTTGATGACAGCGTTGAGCTCGTGCAAGACGCGCTGAACAATGTGCTGCAAAAGATAACGTGATTTTAAGCGTACACGTGTAAGCTGAAATGTGTCATACTCGCCGTGTTAGTGATTTAGAAGGATGACTCTACGATGACAGCGTGCACGACAGCAGGGCCTGATTACTCCGTCAAAGAAGAGATAGCAAGCAGCGTTAGCCATGGGCTAGGTGTGGTGTTTGGTATTGTGGCCTTGGTGCTTTTGCTTCTCAAAGCATTCAGCGCGAATGCGGATGCCATGACGATCGCCAGCTATAGCGTGTATGGCGCGAGCATAATTTTGCTGTATCTCGCCTCTACCCTTTATCACGCGATTCCTTATCCTAGTGCCAAACGCGCGCTAAAAACCTTCGATCATTGCGCCATCTACTTGCTGATCGCGGGCACTTATACTCCCTTTATGTTGATCAGCCTACGAACGCCATTGGCGACGGGCTTGATGGCGCTGATTTGGGGCATTGCGCTGGTGGGCGTGGTGCTGAAAATCGCGTTTGTTTATCGCTTTAAGAAGCTGTCTTTGGTGATTTACCTCGCCATGGGGTGGTTATCACTGGCGGTGATTTATCAGCTGGCGCAAGTGGTTGCTCTACCTGGACTCCTGTTGCTGCTGGCGGGGGGCTTGGTGTATTCGCTCGGCGTGATCTTCTATGTGAAACGCTCGATTCCCTACAACCATGCGATTTGGCACCTGTTCGTTTTAGGCGGCACGGTACTGCATTTCTTGGCGATTTATTTCTACGTCCAGCCTGCATAGACTTCTTAGAAAGCGAGAAAGCGAGAAAGCGAGAAAGCGAGAAAGCGAGAAAGCGAGAAAGCGAGTAGTGAAACCCGCTCGCTTTCCTTGTTTTTATCACGCCGGATCAATCTCGCCAGAAAGCGGGGAAAAGCAAGACCAACACCGTCAGTATTTCCAAGCGTCCCATGAGCATACCAATACTCAATGCCCACTTTGCCGTGTCTGACAGGCTGGAAAAATTGCCTGTCGGGCCAATGATGGTACCCATGCCGGGGCCGACGTTGGCGACAGCCGTCATCGCACCACTCAAACTGGTAATGCCGTCCAATCCTGTTGCGGCCAAAATCATCGCAACCACTAAAATCGTCATCAAGTAGGTGATGGCAAATGCCACCACGGAACGGACGATATCTTCGTTTACTGGTCTGCCGTTATAGCGCTGAATAAACACGCCTGACGGGTGAACCAATTGCTGTATGTGTTTCCGAAGCAGAGCGAGTGCGACTTGGAATCGGAAGATTTTCGCGCCGCCTGCCGTTGAGCCAGAGCAACCGCCAACAATCAGCATGAACGCAAAAATCACAGAGGCAAAAGGCCCCCACGCCGTGAAGTCATCCAAACCAAAGCCTGTCGTTGTCACCACGGAGACAATGTTGAACATGGACACGCGAATGGCATCGCTGGTGGCGTAGTCTTTGGTGAGCACCAACCAAATCGCTACCATGGCAGAGGTGGCGAGCACCAAGTAGGTAAAGCCTCGTACCTGTGCATCATCGAAAATCATGTGCGGGCTTTTGCGTCTGAGTGCTTGCATCAACAGCAGAAACGGTAAACCGCCTGCAAACATGAATATTGTGCCGACCCATTGTGCGGAATGACTGAAGCGGTTCATGGAACTGTCAGATGTGGAGAACCCACCCGTAGACAGCGTGGTCATCGCATGGTTTACCGCTTCAAATGGCGTCATGCCCGTTGCCCAATAGGCGATAAAGCAAAGCCCCGACAGGATCAGGTACACCTTCATGATGCTGATAGCGACGTTCTTGGTGCGTGGGCTCGATTTTGCTGACCAATCTGAGGATTCTGTTTGGAACAGTTTCATCCCGCCGACGTTCAAGAACGGCAAAATGGCTACGCCCATCACGATAAAGCCTACGCCCCCCAACCATTGCAATATGGATCGCCAGAACAAGATGGCAGGCGCCATTTGATCAAGCCCACTGAGCACGGTAGATCCTGTCGTGGTGATGCCGGACATGGTTTCAAAGTACGCATCGGTGAAGCTGATGTGATTGATGAACACGAAGGGCAACGCGGCGAATGCACTGGCAATCAACCACACCATGGTGGTGATGACGAACATGTCCCTCGCATTGAGGCGGAAGTTATCCGTCTTGCCAAGGGACAAACAAAGAAACGCGGCAACATGCGTGATAATGACGGACAAGCCAAAATCGAGAAATCCCGGTGTGCCCGTGAAAAACGCGGTGAGCGTTGGGATGTACATGAAAAGGGCGATCTTAGATAAGACCAGCCCAATCACGAACAGTACAGGTTGTAAATTGACCATAAGACACGGTTCGGCTTAGAGGAAGAAAGGACTCGGTTGGAAGAGTCGCTCGACATCAGGGATGTATTTCTTATCCACCAAGAACATCACCACGTGGTCATCTTGCTGAATAACGGTTTTATCGTGTGCAATCAGGACTTCCTCTTCCCTTACGATTGCGCCAATGGTGGTGCCGGCAGGTAACTTAATGTCCCCAATGGCGCGTCCAACCACTTTGGATGTGCTGGCATCCCCGTGTGCGATTGCTTCAATGGCCTCTGCAGCCCCGCGACGTAGCGATGATACGTTGACGATGTCAGCTTTACGCACGTGGGTCAGTAGCGCGGAGATCGTGGCTTGCTGCGGCGAAATCGCCACATCAATCACACCCCCCTGCACTAGGTCAACGTATGCGCCGCGTTGGATCAACACCATGGCTTTTTTCGCACCAAGGCGTTTTGCCAGCATGGCGGACATGATGTTGGCTTCATCTTCGTTGGTCACGGCAATGAACACATCAATTTGATCGATATGTTCTTCACTCAGCAGCTCCTGGTCTGCAGCGTCACCACAGAACACGATGGTGTTCTCGAGGATTTCAGACAATTGCTCAGCACGTCGTGGGTTACGTTCTATCAGTTTCACGCTGTATGAGCGCTCAAGGCTTCTCGCAAGACCTGCACCGATGTTACCGCCGCCGACAATCATGATGCGCTTGTAAGGCTTCTCAAGACGTTGTAGCTCACTCATCACCGAGCGAATGTGGTTGCTGGCGGCCACGAAAAACACTTCATCATCGGCTTCGATGATGGTGGTGCCTTGTGGGCGAATGGGACGGTCGCGACGGAAGATGGCTGCCACGCGTGTGTCGACATGCGGCATGTGCTCACGCAATGCGGACAGCGCGTTCCCCACCAAAGGCCCGCCGTAGTAGGCCTTAACCGCAACCAGACCGACTTTATTGTCGGCGAAGTTAACCACCTGCAATGCACCCGGGTATTCAATCAAGCGATGGATATAGCGCGTGACCAGCTCTTCTGGGGCGATCAGGTGATCGACCGGACAGGCATCGGTCTGGAACAATTGTTCTTTGGCTGCGAGATATTCAGGGCTTCGGATCCGCGCGACGCGGTTTGGGGTGTTATAAAGCGTGAAGGCAACTTGGCAAGCAATCATGTTGGTTTCGTCAGAGTTGGTAACGGCAACCAGCATGTCGGCGTCTTGAGCGCCGGCTTCGAGAAGTGTGGAGGGGTGACTGGCGTAACCGGTTACCACCCGTAAATCGTATTTGTCTTGCAGCTCTCTGAGGCGCTCGGGGTTCTTATCGACGATGGTAATGTCATTGTTTTCGCCAACCAGATTTTCGGCCAATGTGCCGCCGACCTGTCCAGCCCCCAAGATGATAATTTTCATAACGTCTGCGTGAACCTCGGTTCGTTTCTACTTGTTATGGTTGGTGGCACAACGGCCACCAACAATTTGGCACTACTCGATGTGATGCTTCAGCGTGGATATCAGGCTGATTTTTTGATCACGGCGTAGTAGAAACCGTCCATGTTTTCTTGCCCTGGAAGAATCTGGCGACCCGGTGCGTCCGGTGTGCCTGTCTCCAATGTTGCATCGCTTGTGCGTGCGAGGAATGCTGCCACTTGCTGGCCATTTTCCTGTGGCGTAATTGAACATGTCGCATACACCAGCGTACCACCCGGTTTCAGTTGTGCCCACATTGCATCAATAATTTCTGACTGAAGTGACACAAGCTGCGCGATGTCGTCGGCGCGGCGTAACCATTTGATATCTGGGTGACGACGAATCACACCTGTTGCAGAGCACGGGGCGTCGAGCAGAATACGATCAAACTGTTCGCCCTGCCACCATTCGCTCGGATGACGCGCATCGCCGCAAATCACCTTTGCGTTGAGGTTCAAACGCGCGAGGTTTTCTTCCACGCGGGTTAAACGCGTTGCATCCACATCCATGGCCACCACGTTTGCATCTGCTTTGTGTTCAAGGATATGGCAAGTTTTCCCGCCTGGCGCGGCGCAGCAATCCAGAATCAGTTCGCCTGATTGCGGCTGCAGATAATCCACAGAAAGTTGCGCAGCAGCGTCTTGAACGGACACCCAACCGTCAGCAAACCCCGGCAATGCCGTCACATCACAAGGTGACGCAAGCTTGAGGGCATCTTGTGCTTCTGAATGGATCTCTGTTTCTATGCCGTTCTCTGTCAACAGGGCGCGGTAGCTGTCGCGGGTATGGTGCGTGCGGTTTACGCGCAGCCACATTGGTGCTTTCTGGTGGTTCGCATCGACAACCTGTTCCCATTGATCGGGATACGCGTTTTGCAGCAATTTCAACAACCAACCCGGATGACCGTATTTTCCTGCATCGTGAGACACAGCAGCTGCATCGAGATTTTCTTGGTTGCGCTGGTAGCTGCGAAGCACGGCATTTACCAACCCACGCAGTTGCGGTTTTTTCAGCACTTTGGTGGCATCAACAGTTTCAGCAACGGCGGCGTGCGGAGGAATTCGCATGAACGCAATTTGGTAAAGACCCACCAAAATCAAATGGTGAAAGACGCGTTGTTTGCCTTTCAGCGGCTTGTCCATCAGGCTTTGGGTGATGGATTCAAGGCGAGGCAACCAGCGCAGGACGCCGTAGCAGATCTCTTGCAGCAGCGCGCCATCGCGCGGGGCGACTTTTTGCTGAGCCGGTGGCAGAGCCGCAGACAATGATTGTCCTTGGTCAACTACCTGATAGATAACCTGTGCAGCGACAGCTCTTACGTTCATGAAGGTACCTTCGTCAGGGGGTTGTGCGCGGTATGTGGCGAACAACGAAATTGTGTTTCTTGCGACTAAAAAAGGCCAGCAAGCTGGCCTCTCGATTACAGGGTTTTGCCAGGTTCAAACCATTCTCGGCGGGAGTTTAGAATGTCCGCCGCCCCCATGGCTTTTTTGCCTGGAGGCTGAATCGAGGTTAGGCGTAATACGCCCTCACCTGTTGCCACGCGAATGCCCGTTTTATCCGCAGATAAAATGGTGCCAGGGGCTTTGTCGCTTTGTTCTGCGTCGACCTCGGCATCCCATACTTTGATGTTGTGCTCGGTGTCGTTCGCGGTCAGCGTGAAGTAGCTCATTGGCCATGGGTTAAACGCGCGAATGCAGCGCTCAAGTTCAACCGCCGTTAAGCGCCAATCAATCAAGGCTTCTTCTTTGCTTAGCTTTTTCGCATAGTTAGCCAGTGCGTCATCTTGCTTTTCAGCGACGGCACGACCTGCAGCGATATCATCTAGGCAATCTACCAATGCATCAGGCCCCAGTTCAGCAAGACGCTCATATAGCGTGGCACTGGTTTCTTTCGCATCAATGCTCAGGGTTGCGATTTTTAGCATATCGCCGGTATCCAAGCCTTCATCCATCTGCATGATGGTGACGCCTGTTTCCTCATCGCCCGCCCAAATTGCACGTTGAATAGGCGCAGCACCGCGCCAGCGAGGAAGGATAGAACCATGCACGTTGATACAACCTAAGCGCGGCGTATCCAATACCGCTTTTGGCAACAGAAGGCCATACGCCACCACCACCATGATGTCAGCATCAATGGCGGCCAATTCTTGCTGTGCGTCTTCTGACTTCAAGCTGGCTGGCTGATAAACCGGAATATCATTTTCAAGCGCCAGCATTTTCACTGGGCTTGCTGTTAGCTTCTTGCCACGCCCTGCAGGGCGGTCAGGTTGGGTGTAAACCGCAACCACGTCATGGTGTGAAGACAACAACGCCGCCATATGACGGGCGGCGAAATCCGGCGTACCGGCAAATACAATACGTAGTGATTGGCTCAAGGAAACCTCAGCTGGTTTTTTGGTTGGCGCGTTTGATTTTTTCGAGCTTCTGTTTGATGCGCTGCTGCTTCAAAGGCGACAGGTAATCAACGAACAATTTGCCTTCTAGGTGGTCAAGTTCGTGTTGTACACAGATTGCCAGAAGGTCATCAGCGTCGAATTGGTATGCGTTGCCATCACGGTCAAGTGCCTTCACGGTCACTTCTGATGCACGCGGTACAAGCGCACGCGCGCCAGGGACAGATAGACAACCTTCTTCGATGCCATCTTCGCCACGCTTTTCGATAATTTCTGGGTTGATCAGAACCATCGGCTCTTCACGGCTATCAGAAATATCAATCACGACAATACGTTGGTGAATGTCGACTTGCGTCGCTGCCAGACCAATGCCTTCTTCGTCGTACATGGTTTCTAGCATGTCATCGACAATCGTTTGGATCTCTGGTGTGACGCTCTCTACCGGCTTCGCCACCGTGCGTAGGCGATCGTCCGGGAAGGTCAAAACCTGTAATACACTCATAAACGTCTCTTAAATATGTTGAACTGCGCCGTATCCGGCTTCGGTAATTGGGCTAATTCTAGACATTTTGCAATTCAAATGACAGCATCCAAACGTAAAGTACGCTTTTGGAGACATAGGATGTTTAAAAAGCTAATCATAGTCTGTGTCACAGGCATGTTGTCTGCGACATCCATGGCGAATGTGATCAGCCTTTCAGAGGGTGCGCCCGATGCTTATACGGTGCGCAAAGGTGATACCTTGTGGGACATTGCGGGGTTGTATTTAGACAAACCTTGGCACTGGCCTGCACTCTGGCAGCAAAACCCTGATATTGAAAATCCCCACCTGATTTATCCGGGGGATGAGCTTCGTCTTTCATGGCAAGATGGCCAACCTATATTGACGCGAAAGGGCGTGAACAATGGCGATACAACGCCGATCAGCGGTGTTTCTACCAATATTCTCAAACAACACTTAACGTATGACACCCTCATGGGGGCGGCGGAAGTGAAGATGGCACCGCGTGTGCTTGGCAGCCAGAAAGGGTGGAGTTATCTCACCACCAAAACGCCTTTCTATGTTGATACAGCCCTCGACCATGATGAATGGTTTATTTACCGACCTGTCACGACGTTTGATCGCCAAGTGGGTGAACAGACCGCCACCATGATCAGTTTGAAGAAAGTGGCTGAAGCGCGTTTAGTGAGAAACCTTGATGAGATCGCCGAGCTGAAACTGGTTCGTCAATCTCAAGAGGTAAAACCAAACGACATCCTTCTTCCTTCACTCGGTGCGCGAACTGGCGAGATATTCCAGCCTCATGCTGCACCTGCTGATATCGCGGGTAGTTTGGTAGGGCACCTTTACGGCAGCAAATATGTTGGCCTTCGCCAAATCGTGGTGGTCGACAGAGGGGAAACTGACGGGTTGGATGCGGGACATGCGTTGTCTGTATTGATGCCAGGAGCGGCTTTGAAAGGCACCAAAGGCAACATGAGATACGACTCTGATATTGATAACGCTGCTGGTTCTATCGTGACGATATTGCCCGATCAGCATGCCGGTACACTATTGGTGATCCGAAGCTATCCGCACTTTAGTTTGGCAATGGTGGTTGATGCTGAGCAGCCGTTGTCCTCAAACATGAACATCATTTCTGCTGGCGGGTCATAACGGATCTGATGAGCAAAGTGCTTGAATCTTGGCTTCGACTGGCTGCCGTCCCGAAATTGGGCGGCAGCGCAGTAAGCAAAATCATCAGTAAATATCCGCCACAGAAACTGCTTGAATTAACAGATCTAGAACTCTCCTCGATTGGGTTTAAACCCGATCAAATAACGGCATTGCGCCATCCTGATTTTTCTATTATCGACAGATGTTTAGCATGGTGTGATGCACCAGATAGACACATCTTGTCTTTGTCCGACCCGCACTATCCTTTCTTACTTAAACAGATCGCTTCTGCGCCGCCTCTTTTATTCGTGGAAGGGGATCCCCATATACTCACAGCACCGCAGATTGCGATGGTGGGAAGTCGTCACGCTAGCCAAGAAGGGTTAGCGTTGGCGCGGGAGTTCGCCGAAGAACTTGCCAAGCATGATGTGGTGGTGACCAGTGGATTAGCATTGGGTATTGATGGTCGTGCACATCGAGGTGCGCTGGACGGACAAGGTAAAACGGTCGCGGTACTCGGTTCGGGTTTAGAGAAGGTTTACCCCTCTCGTCATCGTGATTTAGCCAAAGACGTTAAAGAAAATGGTGCTTTGGTTTCAGAGCTTTGGCCATGGTCACCCCCAAAACCTGCATTTTTCCCGAGACGAAATCGCATTATTAGCGGTCTCTCTACAGGTGTGCTGGTGGTGGAAGCTGCGTTGAAAAGCGGCTCGTTAATCACGGCACGTCTTGCACTTGAGCAAGGCAGAGAGGTTTTTGCCTTACCGGGATCAATACATAACCCCAATGCCCGCGGTAGCAATGGGTTGATTAAGCAAGGCGCATTATTGGTCGAAACGGTCGAGGATATTCTCGAACAAGTTACGGCATTGGCAGGCTGTGCAATTAATCACCAGTTGGACATCGAGCAGGCTCAAGTTTTGCAAGAAGAATTGCCATTTCCGGAAGTGTTGGCTAACGTAGGAAATGAGATAAGATGTGTCGATGTGCTTGCAGAAATCTGCGATCAACCCGTTCACGAAATAATGATGAAGTTATTAGAACTGGAGCTTCAGGGGCTGGTTACAGCAGTGCCCGGTGGCTATGTTAGAACGAGGAGGGGCTAGCCATGATGGACATCCTAATGTATCTGTTCGAAACCTATATCCACAGCGATGCGGAATTGATGGTAGATCAGGACGAATTGGCTGATGAGCTTCTACGAGCAGGTTTTCATCAGGAAGATATCTACAAAGCGTTAGATTGGCTCGAAAAGCTGGCGCTATTGCAAGATGCAGATAAAACGCCTTACCTAACAGGAAGCGCGTTGACGTCGGTGCGTATTTTTACGCCGCAAGAAATGGATCGTTTGGATACAGAGAGCCGCGGCTTTTTGATTTTCCTTGAGCAAATTAGTGTATTGAACCCAGAAACGCGTGAGATGGTGATTGATCGTGTGATGGAGCTTGAAACACACGAGTTCGCGTTAGATGACCTCAAGTGGGTGATCTTGATGGTGCTCTTTAATGTGCCGGGCAATGAACGTGCGTATGACCAAATGGAAGAGCTACTCTACTGCACAGCCGAAGATGAATATCTTCATTAATATTTTCACTGTCAGTCCGTTTGAGGCGAAGCTGTTTTGGCTGGAAAAATAGACGAATCACTGTTTAGTGCGCATGAGCACGCACTAGAGAAAGAAGAACGCTGCCCTAAATGTGGCAGCGTTCTTGTTATTAAGCACAGCAAACGCGGGCCATTTAAGGCGTGCACGGGCTACCCTGCCTGTGATTTTGTTGAATCACTGCATCACAATGATGGTCATGTCGTAAAAGAGCTGGGGCTACCTTGCCCCGAATGCGGCAATGAATTGGTGCTTCGGCAAGGGCGTTTTGGCATGTTCATTGGCTGTTCGGCGTACCCTGAATGCCAGCACATTGAAAAGCGCGATCAAGAGCCAGTCACTGAAGGGGTTGATGTGGCTTGCCCCGAGTGTGGCAAAGGCAAACTTCACGAGAAAAAATCGCGTTTTGGCAAAGCGTTTTATGCATGTGACGCTTACCCTAAGTGTAAGTTCGCGGTGAACCTTAAACCCGTCAAAGGGTGCTGTGAAGTGTGTGGTTTCGCGCTATTGCTTGAAAAGCAAACTGTTTCGGGCGTGGTGAAAGTGTGCGCGAGCAAAAAATGTCAGCATAAACAAGGTTGATGACTTTTTGCCCAGAGAGGGCGCTAAGATAAAAGAAAAGCCGCTTTCGCGGCTTTTTTTGTGCGTGATAGGTGGGGATTATGCCTGCTGATTTAGTTTTTCAGCCGCTTCTAACAATGCAGGGAATTCATCACCTGACAAGTAGGCAGACAGCGTTTTAAGGTGTTCACCCAATGCACTCTGCGAATTGGCACACACGTTGATATGACCAATCTTTCGGCCAGGTCGTGGCGCTTTGTCGTACCAATGTACGTGAGCCAAAGGCATGATGCTATTTGGCACTGTCACGTCACCAATAATATTAATCATTGCTGTCGGACGAACGCGTTTTGCGCTGCCTAATGGCAACCCACATACGGCGCGAAGGTGATTTTCAAATTGGCAAACATCGGCGCCTTGTTGTGTCCAATGGCCTGAGTTATGTACGCGTGGTGCGATTTCATTCACCATCAGTGTGCCATTCACGTCAAAGAATTCGATGGCCAGCACGCCGATGTAGTCGAGCGCGGATGCAACTGCGTCAAACATCGATTCAGCTTGTGCTTGCAGTGCAGCGTTCTCATTGGCAGAAACGGACACACTCAGGATACCATCGGTGTGAATGTTTTCTGTGAGGGGATAAATGGCAAGGCTACCATCTTGTCCGCGAGCACCAATCAGTGATACCTCGCGATCAAAGCGAACAAACTCTTCGGCGATAACGCATTGGCGGTCTGCTTGATGAGACGTAGTCAGGAAGGCTTCGATGTCCTGCCATACGTCATCGGCTTGGTCGGCGGATTTTAGTCGCCATTGGCCTTTTCCGTCGTACCCATCCAATGCGCTTTTCAAGATCATCGGCAAACCAATACGCTCAACGGCATTGTCAAAGTCCGCGCGGGTTTCGATGACTTGGTAACGGGCGTTATTAACGCCCGCTTTGTCCAATAAGGCTTTTTCTTTGCGGCGATCACCACCGGTTAAAATGGCCTCTTCACCTGGGTAGAACTTTCCGCTTTCTTGGCAAAGACGAAGTACATCAGGGGCAATGTGTTCAAATTCTGCGGTAATGACGTCTGCGTTTACGATTCCGTTTTCTAATCCATGGCCAAGCACTTCTAACGTCACAGGGTGAACGACGTTGCCTGAACGAACATCATACGCACTGATAGTGAGATTTAATGGTGCGCCCGCAAGCGCCATCATGCGCGCTAGCTGCCCTGCGCCAAGTACCAATACATTCATGATTACTCTACCGATGGGTCTGGGTGTGCCAATACTGTGTCGGTTTGGTTCTGACGGAAAGTGTCGATCTTAGTCAGTAGTTCGTCATCTCCCGTCGCAAGAATCTGTGCGGCAAGTAGGCCAGCATTTGCAGCGCCAGCATCGCCAATGGCAAGGGTGCCGACCGCAACACCTTTTGGCATTTGTACGATAGACAGTAAGGAATCCATGCCTTTAAGGGCTTTAGATTGCACTGGAACACCTAACACAGGCAGGCTGGTGAATGCGGCTGTCATGCCAGGAAGGTGCGCAGCACCACCTGCGCCCGCGATGATCACTTTGATGCCTTGAGATGCAGCGTTGCTGGCATATTCTGCAAGCAGTTGAGGAGTGCGGTGTGCGGAAACCACTTTTGTTTCGTACGCGATGCCGAAATGCTCAAGCATATCCGCTGCGTTTTTCATGGTTGGCCAATCTGATTTTGAACCCATGATGATGCCGACTTTCATAACTGCTCCTGTAACTGCCATGTACTCACTGTCGTCTTTATGACGTGAAATTGCGCGCCATTATATCGGTAAAAAATCACAAGGAAAACGTTTGCGTCGATGCATTTCTCGCGAAACAGGGTGTTTTTACTTTCTTGCGAAAACTATCCAGTGTGTTTCTAAGTGTGACAAAATTGTTGAGTCAGCCACGCTTAATTCGTCATAGTATGCGAAAGCGTAAGAAGAAAATGCGGAGAAGAACATTGGCCAACGTTGAGCAATGTGTAAAAGCCCTGTCTCAGGGGGGTGTAATTGCCTACCCAACGGAAGGTGTGTTTGGTGTCGGGTGTGATCCTGATAATGCCCAGGCTATTCAAGCCCTACTGGATGTAAAAGAGCGTGATCGCGCAAAAGGGCTGATCTTAATTGCTGCCGACCTTGCCCAACTTGAAGGGTACATCGACATGCGCTTATTGAGTGAAGAAACGAAAGCAGACGTGTTGGCGAGTTGGCCAGGTCCTGTGACGTGGGTGATGCCTGCCGGCCAGAAAATCACGGATTGGGTCACCGGACAGTTTGATACGGTTGCGGTGCGCGTGTCTGACCACCCTGATGTTCAATCGCTGTGTAACGCGTTTGGTAAGCCTATCACCTCAACCAGTGCAAATTTGAGTGGTGAAGCGCCGTGCCGTTCAGTTGAAGAGGTTGATGCACAACTTGGCGATCGTGTTGCCTGTATTTTAGAAGGAAAAACGGGTGGTCTTGAGAGACCAACCGAGATCCGCGATGCACGTTCTGGTAAGGTGCTTCGACAAGGTTAAGTAAAATCGTTGGAATTAGAAGGAACTCCTGTGCAAGACCACACCCAGCCAGTCGATAAAGATGCCGTAAAACGTTTCCTCCTTTCGTTGCAAGACCGTATTTGTGATGCGTTATCGCATGAAGACGGCGCTGCTGCGTTTGTGGAAGATGCATGGGAGCGAGAGGCGGGTGGCGGTGGTCGCAGCCGTGTTTTGCGTGATGGTGCCGTCTTTGAACAAGCTGGTGTGAATTTCTCGCACGTGTTTGGCGATAAGATGCCGGGCTCGGCAACGGCGCATCGACCTGAGCTTGCTGGACGCAGCTTTGAAGCCATGGGGGTGTCTTTGGTGGTTCACCCGAAAAACCCACACATTCCAACGTCTCATGCCAATGTTCGTTTCTTCATTGCTGAAAAAGAAGGTGAAGCCCCAGTTTGGTGGTTTGGTGGCGGGTTTGACCTCACCCCTTTCTATCCTGTCGAAGAAGATTGCCTTCATTGGCACAATACTGCGAAGGCGATTTGTCAGCCGTTCGGTGACGCCGTTTATGCGGAGCACAAAGCATGGTGTGATCGCTATTTCTTCCTTCCGCATCGAAATGAAACCCGTGGCGTTGGTGGCCTGTTCTTTGATGATCTTAATGCATGGGGATTCGACACATGCTTTAACTACATAAAGGCTGTCGGTGAAGGGTTTCTAGATGCTTACCTGCCTATTGTTCAAAAACGGAAGGGCAAGGCGTTCTCAGAGCATGAGCGTCAGTTCCAGCTTTATCGTCGCGGTCGGTATGTCGAGTTTAACTTGGTGTATGATCGCGGCACCTTGTTTGGCCTTCAAAGCGGTGGTCGAACAGAGTCAATTTTAATGTCCATGCCGCCACTGGTGAGATGGGAATATGGATTCGAGCCTGAAGCAGGCTCTCCTGAAGCAAGACTCTATAAAGATTATTTAACGCCAAGGGATTGGTAAGGTTCAGCAGGTCAATGGATAAATACGTCGTTGTCGGGAATCCGATTTCACATAGCAAGTCCCCTTTTATACACACCTTGTTTGCGCGTCAGACAGGGCAGGTTATGTCATATGAAACCTTGCAAGCACCCATTGGCGGGTTCAATGAAGCCATGGATGTATTTTTCGAAAATGGTGGGCGAGGCTGTAATGTCACTGTGCCATTTAAAGAAGATGCATATGCGATGGCGACCATGCTTACCGAGCGTGCTCGCTTAGCAGGTGCTGTTAATACGCTTAAGAAGCTGGATGATGGCGGCATTCTTGGCGACAACACGGATGGAGAGGGGCTCGTTCAGGATCTTCTTAATCATCATGTGCAGTTGGAGGATGCGAATGTCCTCCTACTAGGTGCGGGTGGTGCTGCGCGCGGCGTGGTTCTCCCTTTGCTCAAGCACAACCCTCGCTCGTTAGTGATTGCCAATCGAACGGTTAGCAAAGCTGAAACTTTGGCTGCTTTGTTTGCGGAACACGGAAATGTTGCCGCAGCGTCCTTTGATGCTTTGGGGGAGAGTGAATTTGATATCATTATCAATTCAACGTCCGCCAGTTTGTCCGGCGAGCATCCCAATATTCCAGCGACAGTCATCCACCAGAAAAGTACGGTATACGACATGGTGTATGGTTCTGGCCTCACCAGCAGTAATCAATGGGCGAAAGAGCAGGGCGCTGCCCGTGTGATTGATGGGTTAGGTATGCTGGTGGGACAAGCAGCGGAAAGTTTTACTATTTGGCGTGGCATCAAACCGGGAACCGGTCAGGTGCTAAGGGAACTTCGCCGTAACCTTGCCGAATAACCATGAACCAACATATTTTATTTCCTGATCATCAAGACATAGATAAAGACAAACATGCCGTTTGTTTTCACGCCCAGCAGTCAGGGGCGCTGATTGTTTGCTATGTATCGATAGATGATATTCGAAAGCGTCAACATGAAGCACTAATAGAAGATGGAGCGATACTGGCAGCGTTTGACCAGCATCGCTTTGACTTCGAAGACCTTGCAGAAGAAGCCATTGAGGAAGAGAACTTCAATGAGCAGGGGGAGATCTGGGTGCGTTAACCCTCAGCAATGTAGTCATTCTTTGTCGCGACATAGTTGTCAGACGATTTTTGCAAAAATGCTCGCTCTGCTTCTTTAAGTGGGCGGGCTTGCTTTACAGGGCTTCCCACATAGAGAAAACCTGATTCGAGTCGCTTACCTGGCGGAACGAGACTGCCTGCGCCAATCATTACATCGTTTTCAATAACCGCACCGTCCAAAACGATGGCCCCCATTCCAACCAATACGCGATCACCAATCACGCAGCCATGCAGCATCACCTTGTGCCCAACGGTGACGTCTTTACCAATAATGAGCGGGTAACCTTCAGGGTTGTCTTTATTTTTATGGGTGACATGCAGCACTGAGCCATCTTGAATGTTAGAGCGGTCACCAATAATGATGTGGTTTACATCGCCACGTGCAGCAACTAAAGGCCAAATACTGACATCATCACCAAGGGTAATGTCTCCCACCATCACAGATGTTGGGTCTAGATATACGCGCTCACCAACGTTAGGGAAGATGCCCTTATAGCTTCGAAGTACTGTTTGCATTTGTTATGTCCTAAAGGATTATTAGCATTCCAGCCTATATGGATGCGAAAAATAGTGCAATTCATCGCCAATGTTTCGTCTTAGTACCCCTGTTTGGTTAATTGCTGAGCGAACGCGCCGTTTTTCATAAAAAACCATGCAAAAGCTCTTGCCAAGATCTGAGACATCCCTATAATGCCGCCTCACTGACACGGCGACCCGCTCCAAACGGAACTGGCCACCAAATCAGGATGGCGAAACGGCTTCAAAATTGATTGAAAATAAACGCTTGACGTGACCTTCTCAATCAGTAGAATGCCCGCCTGCTTCAACGGAAAAGCCCAGTGCTTATCGCGGTTGAAGGGAGTCAACAAGACGTTTTGGATGCGGTGAACACCACGCTGAAAAATCTCAAAATTTCTTCTTGACTTCATCGCCCGGCAGCGTAAAATTCGCAGCCCTGACGATGAGAAGCGAACGCTTCTACAGTCAATGTTCTTTAACAATTTGACC
>NZ_SCHN01000026.1 GCF_004120195.1 Enterovibrio baiacu
GGGGCCACCCTCACCTTCGGCACCGATTACACGCCGGGTACCTTGGTGACCTCCACGCCATTYGATATCAACAACGGTGAAGACGTTGTRGTYGATGCGTCTGACACCACCTATGACGTAACCRTCACGGGCGGTGACTTTGAATCTCTGACCTCACCAGACAGCGTCACCGTCTCTGTTGAAGACACCATGGACACCGTGACCGTCAAACTCACTGCGTCTGACAAGGTCAATGAAGGCGGCCAGATTACTTACACCGCAACCCTCGTGGGCGGTGAAGCCCAAAACGACATTACTGTCAAACTGGCGAATGGCGAGACTATCACCATCAACGCAGGTCAGACCGAAGGTACTGTCACCACGAACGTGGCCAACGACATTTACGACTCTGCTAACATCTCCAACAGCATTGCGTCAGTACAAGAAGCTAGCAGCAACGCTAAGTTAGAAGACCTTCAAGCAGATGGCGCAACCGTCACCACTGCTGTGGTTGATATCATCGAAAACGGCGATGCGGCCACCCTGACGCTGAACAATGTCACGGTCAAAGAAGGCACAGATAAAGCTACCATCACGGGTTCGCTCGACCACACACCAAAGACTGATGTCACGGTAACCCTAAGTAACGGTGCCACCTTGACCTTCGACACCGACTACACGCCGGGTACCTTGGTGACCTCCACGCCATTTGATATCAACAACGGTGAAGATGTCGTGGTTGATGCGTCTGACACCACCTATGACGTGACCGTCACGGGCGGTGACTTTGAATCTCTGACTTCACCAGACAACGTCACTGTCTCTGTCAAAGACACCATCGACACCGTGACCGTAAAACTCACTGCGTCTGACAAGGTCAACGAAGGTGGCCAGATTACTTACACCGCAACCCTCGTGGGCGGTGAAGCCCAAAACGACATTACCGTCACACTGGCGAACGGTGAAGAAATCACTATCAAAGCAGGTCAGACCGAAGGCACTGTCACCGCAGATGTTGCCAACGATATTTACCACTCCGATAACATCACCAACAGCATTGCCAATGTCACCGAGGCGGGTGACAACGCTAAGCTGGAAGACCTGCAAGCAGATGGTGCAACCGTCACCACGACTGTGGAAGATATCGTCGAAAACGGTGATGCGGCCACCCTGACCCTGAACAATGTCACCGTAAAAGAAGGCACAGATAAAGCCACCATCACGGGCTCGCTCGACCACACACCAAAGACTGAAGTCACGGTGACATTAAGCAACGGGGCCACCCTCACCTTCGGCACCGATTACACGCCGGGTACCTTGGTGACCTCCACGCCATTTGATATCAACAACGGTGAAGACGTTGTAGTCGATGCGTCTGACACCACCTATGACGTAACCGTCACGGGCGGTGACTTTGAATCTCTGACCTCACCAGACAGCGTCACTGTCTCTGTCGATGACACCATGGATACCGTCACTGTCAAGCTCACTGCGTCTGACAAAGTCAACGAAGGTGGCCAGATTACTTACACCGCCACATTAGAAGGCGGCGTGGCTCAGAACGACATCACAGTGACATTAGCCAACGGTGAAAAAATCACTATCAAAGCAGGTCAAACAGCAGGCTCTGCCTTCACGGATGTTGCCAACGACATTTACGACTCCGCTAACATCACCAACAGCATTGCAAGCATCACCGAAACGGGTGACAACGCTAAGCTGGAAGATCTGCAAGCAGATGGCGCCACCGTCACCACTACAGTGGCTGATATCATCGAAAACGGCGATGCGGCCACCCTGACGCTGAACAATGTCACGGTTGAAGAAGGCACAGACAAAGCCACCATCACAGGCTCGCTCGACCACACGCCAAAGACTGATGTAACAGTAACCCTAAGCAACGGGGCCACCCTCACTTTCGGCCCCGACTACACGCCAGGCACCTTGGTGACTTCCACGCCATTCGATATCAACAACGGCGAAGATGTCGTGGTTGATGCGTCTGACACCACCTATGACGTGACTGTCACGGGCGGTGACTTTGAATCTCTGACCTCACCAGACAGCGTCACTGTCTCTGTCGATGACACCATGGACACCGTCACCGTCAAACTCACTGCATCTGACAAGGTCAACGAAGGTGGCCAGATTACTTACACCGCCACATTGGAAGGCGGCGTTGCGAAAAACAACATCACAGTGACCTTGGCGAACGGTGAGACTATCACCATCACCGCAGGTCAAACCGAAGGCACTGTCACCACGAACGTGGCCAACGACATTTACAACTCCGATAACATCACCAACAGCATTGCCAATGTCACCGAGGCGGGTGACAACGCTAAGCTGGAAGGCCTGCAAGCAGATGGTGCAACCGTCACCACGACTGTGGCTGATATCATCGAAAACGGCGATGCTGCGACCCTAACACTGAACAATGTCACGGTTGAAGAAGGCACAGACAAAGCCACCATCACGGGCTCGCTCGACCACACACCAAAGACTGATGTGACGGTCACCCTAAGCAACGGGGCTACCCTCACCTTCGGCACCGACTACACGCCGGGTACCTTGGTGACCTCCACGCCATTCGATATCAACAACGGCGAAGATGTCGTGGTTGATGCATCTGACACCACCTATGACGTGACCGTCACGGGCGGTGAATTTGAATCTCTGACCTCACCAGACAGCGTCACTGTCTCTGTCGATGACACCATGGATACCGTCACTGTCAAACTCACTGCGTCTGACAAAGTCAACGAAGGTGGCCAGATTACTTACACCGCCACATTAGAAGGCGGCGTGGCTCAGAACGACATCACAGTGACATTAGCCAACGGTGAAAAAATCACTATCAAAGCAGGTCAAACAGCAGGCTCTGCCTTCACGGATGTTGCCAACGACATTTACGACTCCGCTGACATCACCAACAGCATTGCTTCGGTACAAGAGACCGGCAACAACGCCAAGCTGGAAAATCTGCAGAAAGGTGGCAAAGATGTAAATACAGACATTACTGATGATGGCGATGTCATTACAGCCAAGCTATCAGGTTCAAGTTCCGTCTCGGAAGATGGCGGCAAGATTACCTACACCATCGAATTACAAGATGCTGATGGCGATGCGGTTGAAGTGGCTAATGATGACAATGTCATCGTAACAATTCAGCTGCCAGACGGCTCATCGAAAGACGTTACGTTCAAAGAAGGTGAGAGCACAAAAGACGTTGAATTTATTGTGAATAGGGACGATATCTTTACAGAGTCGGATACTGCCGAGGCATCAATTACTGGCATTTCAGGTGGCACTGAGTTTGAAGACCTCACAACAGATAATTCGACGGTGACAACACTAGTCGAAGATGACATTGATACCATTTTTGCCATCATCGAAATAAATGGTGATAAGAAAGTTGAAGAATCCGACGGTGAAACAATCACCTACACCGTCACACTTGTTGACCAAAACGGAAATGAAGTCAGCGTTCCAAACAATGAATCCGTTACCATCAACTTAAAATGGAAAGGCTCAACCGAGAAGGAAGACTTTGCCGAAGGCACTGATCTCCCGAAATCGATAATCATTGAGGGCGGTGAAAGTCACGCCTCATTCGACATTGAGATCAAAGATGACAACCTCAATGAAGGCACAGAGAAACTCGTCGCCCACATTAAGAACATCAAGCAAGATTCATTCGAAAAGGTCGTTGAAGGCAAGTTAGATAACAATGGCATTCCATCAAAAGGAAAAGCCAAAGCTGTCGTAACAATTGAAGACGAATCAACGTCTAACGCTGAAGACACCGTCTCCGTGAAAATTTTCGCAGTGGTTAATGGTAAGCTCGTCAGCACGAATACCATCAATGAAAATGTCGAAGAAGGCACCAATGAGGCGGTTTACAAAGCGGTTCTTGTAGACAGCAATGGCAATATCATCGACGAAGGAAATCAATCTGAAATCAATGTTTCCTTCTCGGATCTTGGTCTGAATCAAAACGGGTCTGCGGATTTTGATCTCAATGGTCAAACCATCACTGTAAAGTTAAACGACGCGTTTTCAGCCAAGGCGCTCGATGATCTCTACCGAGAAGTAAAAGAAGAATTCACTGTTAAAGCTGAGCTCACTGATGATCAAATCGCCTCTTTAGAACAAACCTATGAAAAAGTCGTCAGTAGCGATGACAAGGTCACGACCACCATCCGAGATGAACACCACAGTGACAGAGACACAAATGACACCGTTTATGTCGTCATCGAAAGTTCTGGCGATGTAACAGAGTCAGATGATGCAACGATCACTTACACAGTCACCTTGGTCGACGTAAATGGAAATCCTGTTAACGTCCCTGCTGGTGAGTCCGTTGATGTTCGAATTAGCTGGAATGGGTCAAGTGAAGTCTCTGATTTCGCCAACCATAACGGCTTGCCAACGTTCGTCACCATCAACGGTGGAGAGAGCAGTACTTCTGAAGGTTTAACTGTTCACGTTAAAGATGACTCTTTGAAAGAGGGGTCTGAAAGCTTAAAAGCGCATGTGACGCAAATCAGCCAGTCGAGCTTTGAAATCGTTCGAGAAGGTGAACTAGATAGCAACGGAAAGCCTCAAGAAGCGCAAGCTATCGCAGAAGCAAACATCCTCGATGAAATCGTTTCTGGCAGTGAGTCAGTCACCGTGAAACTCTTCGTCGCAGATGGTTCTGGCAAGCTTGTTTTAGAGAACGGTTCCCCAGTCGAAGCTGATGGCAGCCAAATACTGACCGAAGCTGAAAGCGATACCATCCAGTACATCGCGCTCCCTGTTGCGCCTAACGGTGAAATCCTCGCAGACATTGATGATGGCGGGAACGTGACGCTCTCTGATGCGAATCGCGGAAAAGTGATAGTCACCCTCTCTGAAGGCGTTGATTTGAATCACAGCAACAACAGCGATATCGAAACGTCTGGCATATCCAAAAATGGTTCCGTTGTTCTGGGCAAACCTTTTGACGTAACGGCGACCAATGACAACTTCAAAGACAGTGGCGAAACTATCTCCATTTCGCTGGGCGATGTGCAAGGAAAAATCGTCAACAGTTATGAAAATGTCGTTACCTCTGGCGATGTTACGCATGTCATCGAGGATGAAGATGTCTCAAGTTCTACAGAATCACTCTTCGTTACTTTTACAGCAGCACAAACACAAGTAAACGAAGAAGGAGAGCCCACTCTCGAGTTCACGTTGTCACTGGTTGATGAAAACGGTGACAAAGTACAATTGGAAGCGGGACAGACGGTTTCAGTTAACGTTGATTGGTCTTTAGGCCGCGACGGGCAGCTATCGCTCGATGATTTCTCCTCAACCAACAACCTCAATAACAGCTACGTATTGGAAGCAGGAACAGAGCTTCAAACGATCTCGCTCACCGTCGAAAATGACGCGCACGTTGAGGGGCTGGAAACCATCGTTGGTAACATCACCCAAGTAACCAGTGAAAGTTTCGAAAGTGTCGCTCAAGGGATCAAAGACCTATCAGGAAAGATCGTTGAAGGAAGCGCAACAGTATCCTCAACAGTCATCGATAACGACAACCCACCAGTCGCAAAAGACGATTACGACGAAGGTAACATTGAAGTGGGCGGCCCTCATCCCTATTGGGTTAACAACAGTGATGCTGATGGTATTTTCATTGCTTTCACTGACATCACCAAAAACGACACCGACCCAGATACTGGCGACACAGTCAGTATTTGGAACAAAGATGATCTAAGCAGCTTTGTATTAGTGCCAAGCGATGCCGGCTCTTTAGCATTGGGGCAAAACGGCATCACCTTCAAACCAAGCCCTGACTACAATGGCCCCGTTCAGATTGAATACTTCGCCACCGACGGTACAAATAAATCTCTCGAGTCGGCAAATATTCATATTTACGTTAATGAAGTGAATGCCAATGACGATGGCGGTGACGTGTTGTTCACCACATCCAAAGCGGATGGATGGGCAAACTTGGACGGCAATGGCTTTTTCACCGTCAAAGCATTCAAAAAAGGGGAAGCCTTTAATGCCGATGGCTCACTAAGCGGGGCTGGGGATACAGTAAGCGAAAATTCCAAGCACCTAGACAACAAATACGGTATGGGTGTGGCTGACAATGCGCGTGATGATGGCGCGGGAGATGTTCCGTATCAAGTGGAATACGACCATGAGACAGACTCGTCCGAAGCTTTGCGCATTGATTTAACCAATCCTATTAAGGCATTAGCGTTTGGTGTTTCGCGGTTGTTTGCCGAAGAGAATGGTACAGAAGTCGGTCAATATAAGCTTTACGATGCCGATGGCAATCTCATCAAGACCCAATCATTCTCGTTAGATTCGGGTGACAAAGGGGCATTTACCATCTTCTCAAACACGCCGTTTTCTTATGTTGTGTTTGAAGCCCTTCCACGAACAAAAGACGGTGAATCACAAACCAGTGGCGATGCGTCTGATTTTGTCATTACTGAAATTACCATTCTGAACGACGCCTTCATCGTTGAAGAAGGTTTAACACCCGATAATTCAGATGCCGATACTATCAGCGGCTCACTATTCGACAATGACTCGGACCCTGAAGGCCATGCCTTCTCGATCACCAAAGTGAATGGCGAAGCATTGACGTTTACTGACGATGGCAAAGCGACGGTTGACTTTAACGAAGGTTCGTTGACCATTTGGAAAGACGGCCGATTCACTTTCGAAGCCGCTGATCAAGGTGACAACCTCAAGGCTGGCGAGCAGCAAGACTTTGACTTCGAATACACCATCCAAGATGAAAAAGGTGACACTGACTCTGCGACAGTTCATATCGATATTGTTGGTAAGGACGCAGCCCTAAACCCTAATCCTAATCCTAATCCTCAAGATAAAATGGTCGTATTAGGTTTTGGTGGCGATGACGCAATCAATGCGAATATCGTGAAAATTCTGAAAACCGGAGGATTAGAACAAAAGCACGCTTGGGAAGAGCAGCCCGGCGATTACTACACCAAAGAACAATTTGAAGATGCCGGTTATATTGTCACCAGCGCTGACGAAAACAACTTGAACCATGCTTCAGGTAAGTACGGCAACTTTGAACTCGAGCTCGAAAACCCGTACGACGCAAATGAAGGAGCCTACCTGTTTGGTGACTTAGGGAATGACAACATCATTGGTGGCGCAGGCGCTGACACCATTAGAGGTGGCGCCAACGGGCACGGTAGTTCAGGCCTTAGTGCAAATGGAGAATCAGGAGACACGCTTGAAGGCGGTGCGGGGGCAGATACATTCCTTTGGATGAAAGAAGACTTAGTCAACCTCGGCACTGTCAACGGATACGACCATATCACTGACTTCATTGGTGATTTTAATGTCAATGAAGATAAATTAGATTTATCAGACCTCGTTTCTGTATCAAATGGTGACCTAGATAATTTATCAGTAGGCTATGACGAGCATGGCCAGCTTAAGTTATCCATTAACGTCACGGGTGTAGAAAATGACAGTGATGGCAATGTCACTCAACACATTGTTCTACAGAAAAAAAGTCAATCACAAGTGGACAATGAAGGGCTAGACCCATCCGTTGATGGGGGGATCGTTGTCAATACCATCATTAATGGAGAAGAAGCTAAGCTCACAATTACAGACAGCGATGGATATGCAGGGGTCAATGCACCAACTGTAACTATTGATTTTGAAAACGATTAACGTCTAGGGCACTGGCCATTTGGTCATGCCCTTTTCGTTTTTATACGTATGTATTTTTAATTATTTATAGAGAGAACTAGGTGACCGAAGTCAGTATCGCCGAACGCAAACCGTCGCAGTGGCGCATTAGTGCGTCCACAAAGGCGGTTGACGACCCGTTGTTAGATTGTTTGGTATTACTCACCGAACACTATGGTTCACCGTGCTCTGGCGATGCCTTAACGGCTGGTTTACCAATGACAGACGCGTTGCTCAAGCCGGATTTATTTCCGCAGGCAGCAGCGCGCGCTGGATTGACCGCAAAGCTATCTCGTCGGCAGTTACATGCTCTTCCTAAGCTTTTGCTGCCTTGCATACTTCTTTTGAATAACGAAAAAGCCTGCATTCTTCGCCACCTTGATGAGGACAAAGGGCTCGCTCTGATCCAAACGTCTGAAACTGGCGGCGAAGAAGAGATATCTTTGGCTGAACTCGAAGCCATGTATGTCGGTTACGCGTTTTTGGTTAAGCGCCAATACCGAGGCGATAACAGTGTCGACCTTCATCTTCATGACACCAAAATTCATTGGTTTTGGCAGACGGTAAAAGATGCCTCTCCTATCTACCGTGATGCAATC
Organism: Enterovibrio baiacu; assembly: GCF_004120195.1. Classification (GTDB taxonomy): domain Bacteria; phylum Pseudomonadota; class Gammaproteobacteria; order Enterobacterales; family Vibrionaceae; genus Enterovibrio; species Enterovibrio baiacui. The sequence continues at coordinate 8,304 of NZ_SCHN01000026.1, forward strand.
ATTGCGTCGATATTGGTCAATCTGTTCGCCCTGGTTTCTCCACTCTTTGTCATGAATGTCTATGACAAAGTCCTGCCTAACTTGGCTTTTGAATCCTTGTGGGTACTCGCATCAGGCGCACTTATCGCGTTCAGCTTTGATTTTCTGATGAAGAAAATGCGCTCCTACTTGATTGATGTGGCGGGTAAAAAAGTCGACATCATCGTGTCCTCGAGACTGTTCGCGCGCTTAATGGGTATACCGCTAGAAAAAAGAGCCAAGAGCGTCGGGGGCATGGCGAAGCAGCTTGGCGAGTTCGATGGCATTCGTGACATGTTGACGTCTGCCACTATCACGACCTTGGTCGATCTGCCTTTTGCAGCTTTCTTCATTTTTATAATCTACTTGGTTGCAGGCGATCTTGCGGTAGTGCCTGTTGTCGCAGGTATTGCCATTATCGGGTACGCCTTACTCGTCCAGCCTCGACTTAAAGCGGCCATTGAAGAGTCCAATAAGTACGCAAGTCAAAAACATGGTCATTTGATCGAAAGCCTCTCGGCGATGGAAAGCATTAAAGCGAACGTGGCTGAAGGTATCGTTCAAAAAAGCTGGCAACAGATGACGGCACACACCGCTAACTGGAACCTAAAGGTAAAAAAAATCACCAATTCGGTGTCCTACTTTGCCGCATTTATCGTGCAAGTAACCTCGGTGGCCGTCGTCGTGTTTGGTGTTTATCGTGTTGCTGATGCAGCCATTACCATGGGCGGAATCATCGCGGCAGTGATGCTCTCAAGCCGTGCCGTGTCACCCATGGCGCAACTTGCCGGGTTAATGAGCCGCTGGAACCAGACACAATCAGGCATGCGTCAACTCAATGCCATGATGGAACAAGAAGACGAGTTCGCGGAAAAAGGGCATTTGATTAGTCGTAAGCGGTTAAACGGTGACATTTATGCCGACAATGTCAGCTTTCTTTACCCCGACACCGACAAACCTGCCCTTCACGCCACCAGCTTCACCATAAAAGCCGGAGACAAGGTTGCCATCTTAGGCAAAAACGGGACGGGTAAAAGTACGCTCATTCGAATGCTTGCAGGCCTCTACCAACCATCACAAGGCAGCCTGCGTTTTGATGGCGTTGATGCAAAGCAAATACACCCAGCAGATCTGCGCCGCAACGTGGGTTATCTAGCGCAAGATGTCACGCTTTTTCACGGTACTATTCGTGAAAATATTATGTTTGGTACGCGCCAGGTAACAGAGCACCAATTAATCCGAGCAACCCAACTCTCTGGTGTTGGCATCTTCACGTCACAAGACAGTGAAGGCTTAGACAAACAAGTTGGCGAGCGCGGCGAGGCCTTATCTCGCGGACAACGACAATCCGTGGCGCTAGCACGAGCACTACTGAACGACCCTCCCCTTTTGATCATGGATGAGCCCACCGCAAGTTTAGATGCTCACGCGGAAAATCAATTTATTCATTCAATGAAGTTCGCCGCAAAAGAGCGCACTTTGGTGATGATCACACACAAGATGGCGCTGCTCCAACTCGTGGATCGCGTCATTGTTATGGATAAAGGCCGCATCGTGATGGATGGCCCACGTGACAAGGTTCTCGCGCGTTTAAATAGCAGTAACGCTGGAGAGAAAAATGACTAATGCGTTAAAACACGATGACCTCGAAATGACTGACGATGTGTATGGCGCGATGCTGACAGATGCACCGCTTCGATATCGCATGGTTATCTGGGGCGTGTTTGCCTTTTTTGCTGTGATGTTGGTTTGGTCAAACTTTGCTTCACTAGATCGCATGACGCGCGGTGAAGGAAAGGTCATCCCCTCCTCGCAAGTACAGCTCATTCAAAGTTTGGATGGCGGCATTCTTCAAGCCATGTATGTCTCTGAAGGTCAGCTTGTTCAGCAAGGTGAACCGCTCGCCCGTATCGACGATACCCGTTTTCGCTCTGACCTTGCACAACAAGAGGAAGAAGATGCCAGCCTGCGCGCCAATATCATTCGGATGCGTAAAGAACTGCAAAGCATCACGTTATCGCCAGATGCGCCGAATTGGCACGATAAAGTGCAAATCAACATTCAGCCGTTAGTCTTCCCTGACACCCTCATTGCCGCTGAACCAGAGTTGGTTGCTCGTCAGGAGTTAGAATACCAAGGTCGCTTGCTGGATGTGAAAAACAAGCTGGAGATCTTGGCGCGTCAAATTTTGCAAAAACAGCAAGAAAGCCGAGAAATTGAATCAAAGATCCGCACCCTCTCGAACAGTTACGGATTGATAAGCCGCGAGTTGAAAATCACCATCCCTCTGGCAAAACGCGGCATCGTCTCTGAAGTTGACCTACTTCGTCTTGAACGACAAGTGAACGACATCAAAGGTGAGCTTGACTCTCTCAAGCTCATGCAGCCGAAATTAAAAGCCACAGTGGACGAAGCGATACTCAAGCGCCGAGAAGCGGTTTTGGCGTTTAGTAATGACACGCGCGCGAAAATGAGTGAGTTAGAAACACGCTTATCTCGACTGACACAAGCGCAGGTGGGTTCCCAGGATAAAGTCGATAAGGCAGTCATCACCTCCCCTGTCACTGGCACCATTAAAACCATTCATATCAACACACTCGGCGGCGTCGTTCAGCCGGGCATCGACTTGATCGAGATTGTTCCTGCTGAAGACCAATTGTTGATTGAAGCCAAAATATCACCAAAAGACATCGCCTTCCTCCATCCCGGGTTGCCCTCAGTGGTCAAAGTCAGCGCCTATGATTTTACCCGTTATGGCGGACTCAATGGCGAGCTTGAGCATATCAGTGCCGACACCACACAAGACGAGGAAGGAAACAGCTTCTATCTCGTCAGGATCCGCACTGAAAAATCCAATCTCACGAAAAAAGACGGCGGTGAGCTCCCGATCATTCCGGGCATGTTGACCTCTGTCGACATTATTACAGGGAAGCGAACAGTACTTGAGTACTTGCTAAACCCAATACTCAGAGCAAAAGAATCAGCGCTCAGAGAACGCTGATGATAATAATCAAGGAGAGACCCATGAAGAACAGCGTCAGTCTGTCATTAAAAAGGAGCGTGGCTGCATTGGCAGTAGCGGCCGCACTGATTCCATCGACATCCTTTGCACAGTCACTTGAGCAAGCCGTTGCAACGGCGTTGGATACGCATCCCACCATTCGACAAGCCTTTAATCGATTCAAAGCCTCTGAAGAGCAAGTGAATCAAGCCGAATCGGGATACTACCCAAGCATCGACTTCGATGCTGGGCTCGGCCGAGAATGGACAGACAGCCCATCAACACGTCGTGATGGTGACGATAAAGAGCTGACACGCCGAGAGATTGGCTTATCACTTCGCCAAGTCATTTTTAATGGCTTTCAAACGGCTAATGAAATCAACAGAACAGAGTTTGAAGCAAGCGCAGAACAATGGGCGCTTTTTGCCTCTGCCGAAGACATTGCCTTGGAAGTCTCTCGCGCTTATCTCGAGTATTTACGTGCTGAAAAAATCGTTATTTTGTCCCAACGTAACCTCGACAGTCACCAGGCCATTTACGATGCAGTGAAACAAAAAACAGATTCAGGACTGGGTTCAACCGCCGATCTTTCTCAAGTTACTGGCCGCCTTGCCCGCGCCCATTCAAACTTGATTTCTTCAAAGAACAACCTGTCAGATGCGTACATTACGTATAAAAAGCTTGTCAATGTTGCGCCGCAAAACACGCGCATTCCTGTACCCGATGCGCTTTTACTGCCAGAAAGCCTAGAGCAAGCGCTTGATATTTCTACGGCTTACCACCCAACCCTAAAAGTGGCCGGAAATGACATCAACGCCGCGACCGCACAACGCGATTCCGCCCAAGGTAACTACTACCCTGAAGTGACTTTCGACCTCTCGGCAGGTTGGGATGACAACTTAGACGGTACAGACGGAACCAGCCCGACTGGCGCGGATGTTGGCGGCAACAACGATGAAGTACTCGCGATGGTGCGCGTGAGCTACAACCTGTTCTCAGGCGGTTCAGATCGCGCTCGAGAGCGTGAGGCGGCTTACAACATCAATGAATCTAAAGCCATTCAACAAGAGGTTTATCGCGACATTGTTGAAGGAACAACGTTAGCGTGGAATGCACGAGATTTTCTTGCTCAGCAAATGACGTATTTGCGTCAGCACGTTGAATCTGCCATAGAAACGCGCAATGCCTATGAGGATCAATTCAAACTTGGTCAACGTACCTTGATAGACGTTTTGGATGCTGAAAATGAGCTCTTTCAAGCCCGAAGAGAGTACCTCACCGCAGAATATGACGATCTCATTGCCCAATATCGATTGCTCAATGCCACAGGGCAACTGCTTCAATCACTTCGCATTACAACCCCAGATGTGTGGTTAGGTGAAGATAGCTACCAAGGAGGCGTTCAATAATGAAAATCTATGCGGCCTTACTTCCTCTGATCTTTCTTGCTGGCTGCGCGCCACAAGACGTCATCACCATGCAAGATGTGTCACCTCAAGAAAACGACCTGCGCGATCTCGACTTTGATGGTGTCATCAAATCCCGAGAAAAATGCGTTGAAACCATCGCTGGCGCCGCCGTAAACAACGATGGTTGTCCGAAAGACAAGAGCGTCAAACAAAGTTTCAAACTTGACGTGAAATTCCCGAATAACTCCGCAGAGTTACTTCCGCGCTATTATGCAAAGTTGGAGCAATTGGTGGCGTTTATGGAAGAACAAAAAGAGGCCACTGTCACCATCGAAGGCCATGCGAGTAAAGTGGGCAATCCTGCCCATAATTTGGTGTTGTCACAGCAGCGCGCAGATGCCGTTGCCGAGGCATTGGTAAAAGACTTTGGCATCTCAGCCTCCCGTGTTGAAGCGATTGGCCACGGCGATGCAGAACCATTGATTGATGATGATTCTGACTTTGCTCATGAAACCAATCGCCGCGTCATGGCAACGCTGAGCGGAAGCTACAGCACCACTGACATGCGATGGACCATTTTCACGTCAGAGTAAACGCAAAGCCAACCTCATTCACCGATGAGGTTGGCGCTTTTTCGTCCATTAGACAGAAACCCTATCAACTATGATTGCGAATCGCTTTTCTCTTTTTTTAGCATTCACACTGGCTATTCTCGCACTGTTCTTCTCTTTTTCTCTTCAGCTCCATTGGAATGTACAGCAGCAGAGAAATCAGTTAGTACAGTACGCTGACGACCTCACGTCTCAGCTTTCAAGTACGCTTCCCGTGTTCATCTCATACAATGACAGAGAAGCCATTGTCCGTATCGTTGAAGCCTCATTGACACCCAACGTAACGTCCCTTACTTTGGTTGACTTGATCACATCAGAACAAGCGACATGGTCAGGAGAGACAGTCAACACTCCCACATCGTCGCTGCCTTTTGCGCATATTTCATCCATAGAAAGGCAGGTTGAATTGCAGCATGAAGGCATCCCTATCGCCTCATTAGCCATCACTGTGGCGCCGAATAAAGAAGTACAAATCGCTGGGTTCAATGCCATCAAAACACTGGGCATACACGCCGCATACTTGTTTATAACCTTATCCATTGCCGCCTTTTTCATTGGTCGACAACGTCGCGCCATTCTCGATGCAGCACAAACACTGACCGCAATGTCTAACAATGGATTCCTTCCTCTTGAAACCTCAAAGCGTTCAGGCATTGCAACCCTTGATCATGCGATGGATCATTTTGGTCGACACGCCCAACGCTTGCTGCAATCAAGCAACAGTGAATTAAAACGTTTACGTCAGAGTATGATGTTTGATGCTGTGTCAGGGCTGTACAACAAACAGTATTTTATTCATCAACTCAACAGTTGGATGGATGAAGGCGAGGATGCCCAAGGCGCAGTCTTTATCATCCAGGTCGATTGGCTTGAGCATGTATACCGACAATATGGGTACTCCGTCAGAGACGAGACATGGAGACTGCTTTCACATTCATTGCAAGACATCGCAATTCAAGACAGCAATGCGTGCTTAGCCCGCTTTGGTGAAAAAGAATTGGCCATTTTCCTGCCTGAATATAACGACGAAGAAAGCCGTAAAGTGCTACATGCTGTTATCAGCGCACTGAACAATGAAGCTGTGATGGCAGGGTTTTGCGCCAATAAGGACGTTCATATTGGGGTTGTGCATGCGCACGGAAAATCCAGCTCGGACATGCTGTCATTTGCCGACAACGCACTTCAGCACGCCATTGAGAAAAATGAGGTTTTTATTTTTCACCAAGGCACCAATGAGCATGTCATTGCGCGAGAAGCGTGGCGAGAACTGTTGTCTGAGGCCATCGACAAACGTTTACTCAGGCTAAAGTCTCAACCCGTCTATACGCTGGGAGAAAGCGCGAGTATTTTCCATCGCGAAGTGTTTACTCAGACTTTGATTGAGCACACATGGCATTCTGCTGGGCGCATCATGCCTTATGTCAATTTCTTCTCTAAAGGGGCAGAGCTCGACCGCGCCATTATTGAAACCCTGATACAGCAGCATCACCAGCGTCCAATTCAAGGGAAAATTGCCCTCAACCTATCAACCACAAGCCTTCGTGATGGTACGTTCATTGATTGGCTGTGCAACGTTGTTCGCAATGAATTGCCTTCAGAGTATCTTCATTTCGAAATCAGTGAAGCAAGTGCGCGTGCAGACCTCAATGCGTGCTTATTGTTTTCGAAGAAAATGAAAGCCTGTGGGGTTTCAATCGGCATCGATCACTTTGGTCGATACTTGGAGAGCGTCGAGTACCTCGCTGCAATAAAGCCGCATTACGTTAAGCTCGATCAAGCATTTACCCAAACACAATGCAGCACTAACCAGCTTTTCACCATCACGTTGGCAAACATTGCTGAATCACTCAACATCACGGTGATTGCCACGGGAGTGAAAAACACAGCATTGCTAGAGCGCCTTGATCCTATGCTCATTCATGCTTACCAAGGTTTTATTCATCCACCAACGCTGATCATCGAAGACGAGCTTCAGCCTCAGAGATAACGACACAAAAAAGCCCGCACAGCGCGGGCTTCTTTTCATCAAGTCACGGTTACTCAAACCAGTAACTCATGATCAACGCATCCTCTCGTCCACCCGCTATAGGGTAGTAATCGAAGCGACGATCGAATTCATTAAAACCTTGAGATTCATAAAGCCTGATAGCGTTTACGTTGCTTTCACGCACCTCAAGCCAGGCTTCTTGAGCTCCTGCAGACTGCATACAATCAATAAACGCCAAGAGAAGTTGCTTCCCATAGCCCTTTCCTTGTTGCGTCGGCGCGACTGCTATGTTCAATAACGAGGCTTCACCCGCCACACATTGCCCATAGAAATACCCTACCACATCGCCATCAACGACAAGGACACGGTTACAAGCAAACTTGGTTTCGGCTTGAGCCAACATCGATTCGGCCCAAGGATGCGTATGTGCAGCGCGCTCAATGCTAATCACAGCGTTAAACCACTGCTCGTCGAGCGTGAGAAGTTCAGCGTTCATATTGTCGGATCTGTACCCACAATGCTTTTTTCGCATCAGGATTATCTTGAAGAAGTGAAAGTGACGGCGACGTAAGTTGCTTTACATCTGCCATCGTGATGGCATCGACACCGGCAAACCAACACCATTCCAGAGAATGTGATTTTAGGTTTGAAAGCGCTTCTCTCGGCAAACGCAATGCTTGATCCGGCGTAAGCTTCATACTGGCTAGGATCTTACCAAACAGCCATGCATCATGTTCATTGGGCGTCACGTCAGACACGAACAGCAGCTTACAGGTGTCCGGTAACGTCAACGTATTTAACGCGGCATTGGGGAACAATTCAGGGCGTCGCAATCCCCATACGGGAATGCCCATTTCTTTCAGACGTTGAACATCGTTCATAAAAAGCGAGTGCCCGTTTAACGAGGTAAGGTTAATGAAAGGCATGCTATCAAAAAACACGTAACGCAGGAATGTCAGCGCACGCCATAACGGTGAAACGCTGACAAGCAGAGTCAATTATAGCGCGTCAAACTCCGCGCAGTATTCCACCAATCCTTTTGCGTCACTGAATGCACCATCAAGTAACTCGATAGCCATAAAGGCATCGGCAGGTACATCCCATTTACAGTTCAAGGAATATTGAGAAGCTGGCACGAAACCCACACGCGAATAATACGCAGGGTCGCCCAGAACAACACAGGCTGGATAACCAAACTCATGCAAAATTTCAAAGCCTTCACGGATCATTTCTGACGCCAAGCCTTGATTGCGGTAATCCGGATGCACACAAACGGGTGCTAAACCTTGAATACCCGTGTCTTGTCCGCCCACAATCACAGGGCTAAACATGATGTGACCAACAACCTTGCCATCATCATTACATGCAACGAGAGACAAGGTGTTATGTCCGTTCTCACGCAATGTCATGACCAAATTGGCCTCTGCATCAGTCTCGAACGCTTTTTTCACCAATCGATCAATAGGCAGGAGATCAGCTGGAGCTTCAGATCTTAGGAGCATAGTGTGCTTCTTCCAAAGAGGTTGGGGCTTGTAAGCCTTTCTGAACAAAATCAGCCAAGGAGAACAATGCCTGTCGAAGCATGGAGGGTAACGAGTCCAGATCCACACTGTCCATCAAATTCTTCACTTCTAAGCCTAATTCTGTATCGCCTTCAATAATCAATCGACGCTGAAAGAACAAGGTATCAGGATCTTCTTTACGTGCGGCAATTAAAATCAAATCATTCAGATCGCCACTGAAGCGCACATCGGCATTTTCAATGTCACTGCGAACCACCAGCTTTTCATTTTCAAAGCTGATGTAGCTTTTGAAGCCAACATCGCGAACATGCACTTCCAACCAACGGCTTTCAAGGAACTCAAACTCACCATCATCTAACGCTTCTTGAAATACACGTTTCAATGTTTCAAGCATCAATGATTGTTGAACTGATGCTGGAACAAGCTTAACAGGTAAGCGAAGAAAAGCAGGAGCTTGCTGTACTAACTTAGTGTGAATCTTGTCGAGCAAAATAGCCATCCAATTTAAGGTCAGTCGAAATGAACGTGTATTGTATGCCAGTGGATCACCTTACTATTATGCCTTGAGTCAAAAAAACAGTGCTCATCGCTATAAAGGTTTATCTCTGCTATCTCAACGTTATATAGTGTTGGATTAATTCGGAGTTGTATTTGGAAATACTCCGCCAGTTAGGATGTGTGGTGCCTTAATGCCAATGAAGCAGTTAACATATTGGTTCTCCCGTCTCACTCATAACAGCCCTTTTCTCTTCGCCGTTCTCGACAAAAACCACCAGTACCTATGGGTCAGTCAGCGTTATTGTGAAATCAGTGGATTGAATCAGGATGAGTTAGTTGGAAAACACGATAAGGACATATTGGGTTCGACTTTCTACGAGGCATTAAAACCCCATTATTTACGTGCCATTAATGGAGAAAACTCCGAAGGCGAAATCGTTCTCAACGATGGCGTGCATGATTCTAGCTTTCATTTCAGCGTTTCCACGCTTGGCCCTTCTCAGCATGAAGAGTTGCCTGAAGGTGCCATCATTTTCCATGCTGTCGACACCTCTGAGCGTCAAATACTCACCAGCGCACTTGAATCATCAGAGCACAGATTTAAACACCTAAGCCAACTTGTTAGCGATGGTTGCTGCGTGTTGGATGATGGCATTGTACTGAGCGCGAACGAACGCGCCGTGGCCCTGCTTGGCTATGACAGCGTTAATGAAATTCTTGGTGAAGACATCGAAAAGCTACTGATAAGCCCCGTCAAAGGGCGCTCTATTGTGGCATCGTTAACATCATTAAAACCAGGGCAACAACTTGCTTGCCAAGCGGTTTGTGCTGCAGCCGATAGCAGCCCGATCAATATCGCCTTCAGCGCCATCAATGTATTAGGCGGAGAAGGGTCAATCATCACCCTTTCACGCTCCGTTTCAGAACCCGAGAACCACAAGCAAACCATTGAAAAATTGGCACAGTTTGATGCGTTAACAGGCCTGTATAACCGTCACGGGTTTTCCCGTCGTTTAGAGCAACTCATTGCCAATAAAACGCCATTGGTCATGTTCTACCTAGATGTCGATAACTTCAAAAACATCAATGACTCTCTAGGCCACCACATTGGCGATCGTGTTCTTCAAGACATCGCTCAACGCCTGAGAAAACAATTACCGCCTGAAACCATCCTTGGCCACCTTGGCGGTGATGAGTTCGCGGTATTGATGCCAGAACAAAGCGATGAAGCGTTGGCCACAGACCTTGCTAACCGCATTGTGAACGTGATCAGCCAGCCTTTTGATCTTTACCACTTCAGTAAATTCCTCGCGTGTTCCATTGGATTGGTGAAATACCCTGGCGACGGCAAAGACGCACGCAGCTTGCTGCAAAACGCTGATACCGCGATGTACGAAGCCAAAGAGCAAGGCCGCAACCGTGTGGTGAATTACAGCCAACACATGAACAAAGAAGCGCGGATGCGTTTATGGCTGGAAATAGAACTTCAAAAAGCGCTGCAGAATAATGGGTTGGAAGTGTGGTATCAGCCTAAGGTGAGTGCCAAAGATTACACCATCAATGGTGCAGAGGCGCTCGTGCGTTGGAAGCACCCGGTTGAAGGCTACATCAGCCCTGCGCGTTTTATTCCTGTGGCTGAGCGTTCCGGCATGATTGAATTGCTGGGCCGTAATGTCATGCGTGAGGTGTTCCAAACCGTGAGGCGCTGGCAAAACATGCAGGTGTTGCCGGGTCGTGTGGCAATAAACCTCTCGCCCCAGCAGTTCAAAAACCCGAACCTCACCTCGCACATGAAAAAACTGCAGGTCGCAACGCAAACCGACCCATCACTCATTACCTTTGAGCTAACGGAAAGTGCGGTGATGAATGACGGTGAACACGCCATCCAAATGCTCAATGCCATAAAAGATCTCGGCTTTTCCTTGTCGATTGACGATTTTGGAACGGGGTATTCCTCACTGTCTTACTTGGCTAAATTCCCGCTGGATGAATTAAAGATCGACCGCGCATTTATCTGCGACATGGAGACCTTTCCTAAACAGGTCACCTTGATTGAAAACATCATCAATCTTGGTCGCTCATTAAACATGTCGTTAGTGGCCGAAGGCGTCGAAACCGGCAAGCAGGCCAGCGTGTTAGCCAACCTAAAGTGCGACACCATTCAGGGCTTCCACTTCTACAAACCCATGCCTCGTGCAGAGTTTGAAGCCATCTTGGTGAGCAATAGAAAAGTCAAAGCAAAAGCGTCATAAGCCACATTGCGTCGGGTTGCGACACGAAAATGTCACCAACCCGACCGCTTTCTTCATGGCTTTCAGAGACGAAACGCGGCGTATGACGCGTAAACCTGCCTTATATCAATGCCCCGTCAGAAGTGACTCCCTAAAATCGCCTCATTAGGTTCATTAACACAACACGTCATTTTCTTTGACGTGGGGAATTATATGGAATTACTTTGCCCGGCAGGGAATCTACCCGCCCTAAAAACCGCCATCGACAATGGTGCAGACGCCGTTTACATCGGCTTTAAAGATGGCACTAACGCCCGTCATTTCGCTGGATTAAACTTCGACGGCAAGAAGCTTCAAAAAGCAGCAAGTTATGTGCACGATCGCAATAAAAAACTGCATGTAGCACTCAACACCTTTGCCCACCCTGACGGCTTTCACCGTTGGACAGATGCGGTTGATGCTGCGATTGATCTGGGCGTTGATGCGCTGATCGTGGCCGATCTCGCCGTGCTGGATTATGCTGCAACCAAGCACCCAGACATGGAAATTCACCTGTCTGTGCAAGCATCAGCCACGAACAGTGCGGCCATTGATTTCTACCGCGACCATTTCAACGTTAAACGTGTGGTTCTGCCTCGCGTATTGTCGATGCATCAAGTAAAGCAGCTTTCTCGCACGACGGATGTCGATCTCGAAGTGTTTGCGTTCGGCAGCCTTTGCATCATGTCAGAGGGGCGTTGTTACTTGTCGTCGTACCTCACAGGGGAATCACCGAACACTGTCGGTGCGTGCTCACCTGCAAAATATGTCCGCTGGAAAGAAACCAACGAAGGGCTAGAGTCTCGCTTGAACGAGATTTTGATCGACCGATACAAAACAGGTGAAAACGCTGGCTACCCTACCCTGTGTAAAGGCCGTTTCATCACCGATGGTGAGGCATACCACGCACTGGAAGAGCCAACGAGTCTGAATACCCTGTCTATCCTGCCCGAGCTGTTTGAAGCAAACATTGCTTCCGTCAAGATTGAAGGTCGCCAGCGCAGCCCGGCGTATGTCGAACAAGTAACACGCACATGGCGACAAGCCATTGATAGTTACAAAGCAAACCCTGAGGACTACCACGTTCTGCCTCAATGGAATCAATGCTTAGACAGCGTATCTGAAGGGGCACAAACCACCCTTGGCGCATACCACCGCAAATGGCAGTAGGAGCTCACCACCTATGAAATACTCTCTTGGCCCGCTACTGTACTTTTGGCCGAAAAACGACGTTGAAGATTTCTATCATCAAGCCGTCACTAGCCAAGCTGACATTGTTTACCTTGGTGAAACCGTGTGCTCCAAGCGCCGAGAAATGCGCACCAACGATTGGCTTGATGTGGCACGAGAGCTCGCGAACAGCGGCAAGCAAGTGGTGCTTTCCACCATGGCTTTGCTCGAAGCGCCGTCTGAAGTCAACATCATGAAAACACTGATCGACAATGGCGAGTTCATTGTTGAAGCCAACGATGTGTCAGCCATTCAACTTGCCCACGAAAAAAGTGTTCCTTTTGTCGCAGGCCCCGCGCTCAACCTGTACAACGCACAAGCGTTAAATGTGATGTTGAAAAAAGGCATGATTCGCTGGTGCATGCCCGTTGAATTATCACGCGATTGGCTGCAAAAGGTGCTTACTGAAGCAGAAATTTTAGGTATTCGAGACAAGTTCGATGTTGAAGTCTTCAGCTACGGACATTTGCCTTTGGCCTATTCGGCGCGCTGTTTCACCGCACGTGCTGAAGATAAACCCAAAGACAAATGCGAAACCTGCTGCATTAGCTACCCACAAGGCATTGAAGTAAAAAGCCAAGAAGGCCAACCCGTCTTCACGTTGAATGGCATTCAGACACAATCTGGCTATTGCTACGATCTGAGTGGTGACCTTGCGTCAATGGAGGGTGTGGTGGATGTCGTTCGTATTAGCCCGCAAGGTAAAGATACGCTAGATATCCTTGCTGGCTTTAAATCAGGTCAATCGGATCTCGCGCCGCGTAGCCATCACTGTAACGGCTACTGGCACAGCATCGAAGGCATGGCGATACACGGTTAAATGCATCGAGCGCTAGCAGGTTAACGCTGGTGAACAGTAAAAACAAAAAAGCCGCTTAAGCGGCTTTTTTCTGCATCCAACCCTGACTAAATCATGAGCTGTCCCAACGTTGAATCCATCATCATGACGATGGCGCTTGTCTCATCTTCTGCGCGATAAGACCCAGCTCTAACATGGCATAGCGGTGCTCAACAAAGTCGTACACATTGCCTGACATCGCCAGTTTATAAAGGGCCACTGCCGAACGGTAATCACCGAGGGTTTGGTAGCGCTTCGCTAAATAGAAATACCCTTCGCACAGTCTTTCTGCCAGTTGCGCATTATCCTGGCTTGTACGCATGATGTTTTCAAAAAACGCACTTTCGCTGACATCACGGATATAAAGACGCGCAATCTGCCATCCCCAATCTTGCTTGTCAGATGCCTGATAACGAGACGCTAAACGCTCCCTTGCAAGCACATCGCCGTCTTTTTCAACTTCGACCAGATACAGCCACAATGCACGATAAGCATCATGAGGGTTGTCTTTGTAATGTTTGAGTAAATCACGCTCTGCAAGTTCATAGCGACCGCCATAATACAGTGCAATGCCGCGATTGCGCTCAGCAAACTGATGCGCTTCATCTAGCTCTAATGTGGAGTCAAAGGCTTCATAAGCCGCATCGTAAAGCCCGCTTTGCGTGAAATACACACCCAGGATGTTAAACACATCCGGTTGAGCAGGATTAAAAGAAAGGGAACGATTGAAGTCGAGGCGCGCAAGATCGCGTAAGCCCAAACTGTCGTTAATTAAGCCGCGCTCGTAGTATATCTGCGCTCTGTCTTTTTCGCTTAAATCAGAACGCGTGAGGATCTGATCGATACGTGCCAATTGCACTTCTTGCTGGGTGGTAGGTTGCAGAGGCACAGCCATTGGCAACAAGAGCCAAGGTTGAGTACTACTGACTGACGACGTCGACGCACACCCTGAAAGCATTAACAACGAGCCCACAAGGGTGAACGTTAGCCATCTATTTTTTCGCATTCGCACCAATCTCCTACCATTAAAAAAGGGGGCATAGCCCCCTTCTTATACCTTGTTTACGCGTGTGGCGTAAACCTCTATGCCTTACCCAAGTGACGTTGTGTGGGCTAAATGCCGTTCAACACCACCCAGTGGCAGAGTCAGGTTATCTTATGCGTCAGCTTCTGGCTGTGCATCAGACGCTGCAGCTTCGCCTGCTGGCGCTTCTACAGCTTCTTTCATGCTCAGACGAATACGGCCTTGACGGTCGATTTCCAGAACCTTAACTTGTACTTCTTGACCTTGCTCTACGTAGTCAGACACTTTCTCGATGCGCTTATCAGCAACTTGAGAAATGTGTACTAGACCTTCTTTGGTACCGATAACAGACACAAAGCAACCGAAGTCAACGATGCGCGTTACTTTACCTGTGTAGATACGACCAACTTCAACTTCAGCAGTCAGCGCTTCGATACGGTCGATAGCTGCTTTTGCTTTGTCGCCGTCAGTTGCAGCGATCTTCACTGTACCGTCATCTTCGATTTCGATGGTGGTTTCAGTTTCTTCAGTCAGTGCACGGATTACCGCACCGCCTTTACCGATCACATCTTTGATCTTCTCTGGGTTGATCTTGATAGTGTGGATACGTGGCGCGAACTGAGAAATGTCTTCACGCGCAGAACCAATTGCTTCGTCCATCACGGTAAGGATGTGCAGACGCGCACCTTTCGCTTGGTTCAGAGCAATTTCCATGATCTCTTTGGTGATACCTTCGATCTTGATGTCCATCTGCAGTGCAGTAACACCGTCATCAGTACCCGCTACTTTAAAGTCCATGTCACCTAGGTGGTCTTCGTCACCCAAGATGTCAGAAAGAACAACGAAGTCGTTGTCTTCTTTCACAAGACCCATTGCAATACCCGCAACAGATTTCTTGATTGGAACACCCGCGTCCATCAGCGCAAGAGAAGTACCACATACAGACGCCATAGAAGACGAACCGTTTGATTCAGTAATTTCTGAAACAACACGGATGGTGTATGGGAATTCATCTTGGCTTGGCATTACTGCTGCAATACCACGCTTAGCCAGTTTACCGTGGCCGATTTCACGGCGCTTAGGTGAACCAACAAAACCGGTTTCACCTACACAGTATGGAGGGAAGTTGTAGTGCAGTAGGAAGTGGTCAGTACGCTCGCCAGTGATTGAATCAATGATCTGCGCATCACGCTTAGTACCCAATGTTGCAGTAACCAATGCCTGAGTTTCGCCACGAGTGAACAAAGATGAACCGTGGGTACGTGGAAGTACACCAGTACGCACGTCTAGCGCACGAACCATGTCTTTTTCACGACCATCGATACGTGGGTTGCCCGCAATGATGCGACCACGAACAACGTTCTTCTCAAGGCTGCCTAGCATGCCTTGAATTTCACGAACGTTAAGATCTTCGTTTTCTTCGCTCAGTTGAGCAATAACGCTTTGCTTGATGTCGCCAACTTGTGCGTAACGCGCCATCTTCTCAGTGATTTGGTACGCTTCAACGAAACGAGACTCAGCCAGTTCAGCAACGCGCGCTTTAAGCTCAGCGTTAACTTCTGGTGCAGTCCAATCCCAAGCTGGTGTTGCAACTTCAGCTGCAAACTCGTTGATTGCTTTAATCGCAACTTGTTGTTGGTCGTGACCAAACACAACAGCTTGTAGCATTTGCTCTTCGCTTAGACGGTCAGCTTCTGATTCAACCATCAGAACTGCGCCTTCAGTACCTGCAATAACCAGGTCCAAACGGCTGCTTTCAAGTTCAGTGTTGCTTGGGTTCAGCACCAACTGATCGTTGATGAAACCAACACGTGCAGCACCGATAGGGCCATTGAACGGAAGGCCAGAGATCGCCAATGCTGCAGAGGTTGCAAGCATTGCTACGATATCAGGGTTAACGTCTGGGTTTACAGAAACCACAGTAGCGATAACTTGAACTTCGTTTTTGAAACCATCTGGGAACAGTGGACGAATTGGACGGTCGATCAGGCGAGACGTTAGCGTTTCACCTTCAGAAGGACGGCCTTCACGCTTGAAGAAACCACCAGGGATTTTACCTGCAGCGTAAGTACGCTCTTGGTAGTTAACAGTCAACGGGAAGAAATCTTGACCTTCAACAGCGTCTTTCTTACCAACAACACTTACGAATACGGAAGTGTCGTCCATGCTAGCCATAACAGCAGCAGTCGCTTGGCGAGCCATAACACCGGTTTCTAGCGTAACGGTGTGGTTGCCATACTGGAATGTTTTTACGATTGGATTCACGAGAAATTCCTTGTTTTATGTGCACTTACTTAGTGCGAGTCACTTTTTGTTCAAAGGCTTCACCAATCGCGACTAATGACAACACTCTACCTTCTTACCTTATTGATACGTAAGCAATTAGCGGAGTACTCTCAATAGTCGCGACCTGATGGTCGACTTCGTAGACTGCGAAGCCAATGAAAGCGCCAATATTATATACCCAAACGGGCGTAAGTTGCATGTTTCGGCATGAATAACTGGGGTTATGCTCAAGGCTTGGGGTTGCAACGCGATAAGACGGAATCAAAAATGACCTCACGTCGATCCTTCACCAGCAATCCTTGACGCTTAAGCCTAGTTAATACGTTAAATTGGGCGGGAACAAAAACGAGAAAAGGAGCCATAAAGGCTCCTTTTCGGTATGCGGTACTTATAAGCCAATGGCTTATTAGCGACGCAGACCCAGACGCTTGATCAGCTCAAGGTAACGGTCAGCGTTTTTGCCTTTCAAGTAGTCAAGCAGTTTACGACGACGCGAAACCATGCGCAGTAGACCGCGACGGCTGTGGTGATCACCTTTGTGCTCAGCGAAGTGGCCTTGCAGGTGATTGATAGAAGCAGTCAAAAGCGCTACTTGAACTTCTGGAGAACCAGTGTCGTTAGTGCCTTGTGCGTATTCAGCAACGATTGCTGCTTTAGTTTCTGCATTCAGAGACATAGTCTTTTCCTAAATGTAAAAGGTTATATTTGTGTCAGCCAATCTCTGATTCAGCCAACACCCGAGCGGCGGATTCTACAGCGCTTGCTTCAATAAGGCAATCGATATAGTCCCCGCCGATGACGAATATCCGTCTAAGCAACTTATTGCTGACGGATCTTCACCAAACGCTTTGGTGCTATCATGCCATCGGCATCAATTTCACCCACACCAATAAAGGTGCGCTCTTCACCCATCGTCATACGTACCTGACCTTCAGACGGCGCGTTCGCGGCCTGAACAGCCTGGCCTTGCAAGACGTAGCTTGCGACGGCAGGTAGAAGGTTAACTTCTTCAAGATCTTGTACGGCAGAATCAAGAGGAAGCAACAGTGGATCAAGGAGTTCACGAGGCTGAATGCCTTGTTCACGCGCTTGCTCTAGCAATTCTTCCAGTTGTTCCAGCGTTACCATTCTCTCAACAGGGTAGTGAGAAACACCGATACGGCGAAGTGCCGTTACGTGCGCACCACAACCTAGCATTTCGCCAAGGTCATCAACGATCGTACGAATGTATGTGCCTTTCGAACAGTGCACTTCCATCTCAATTTCATCGCCTTCAAAGCGCAATAGAGAGATTTCGTAAACCGTGATTTTACGTGCTTCGCGCGGTACTTCGATACCCGCACGTGCGTATTCGTAAAGTGGCTTACCTTCGTATTTCAATGCTGAAAACATCGAAGGTACTTGCATGGTTTCACCGCGGAAACCCGCAACAAAACCTTCAAGTTGCTCAAGGTTGACGTTCACGTCACGCGTTTCAACCACTTCACCATCAGAATCTGATGTATTGGTTCGCTCACCCAACTTCGCCACAACACGGTAGCGTTTGTCAGAATCTAGCAAAAATTGAGAGAACTTCGTCGCTTCACCAAAGCAGATTGGCAGCATGCCAGTTGCTAAAGGATCCAGTGCGCCAGTGTGACCCGCTTTTTCTGCGAAGAAAATGCGCTTCACTTGCTGCAAAGCACCGTTTGACGTGATGCCACTTGGCTTATCTAGTAGAACAATCCCGTCAACAGGACGTCCTTGACGACGTGGACGGCGGCCCATTATTCGGCCTCTCCATCTTTGTCATCTTCAACATGGCGTTCTTCATCAGACTTAACCGCTTGACTGACCAAGTTGGAGATGCGCATGCCTTCGGTCAGTGATTGGTCAAAAATGAAAATCACTTCTGGAGTAATACGAAGACGAATCGCTTTGCCAAGCAAAGTACGTACGTACCACGCTTGTTCGTTCAATGCTTCTAGGCCTTCTTCTGCGGTTTGATCACCCGTGGTCAGGAAGGTCACGTGAACTTTTGCATAAGCAAGGTCACGAGAAACATCAACGCCAGATACCGTCACCATGCCGATACGTGGGTCTTTGATTTCGCGTTGCAGGATCAGTGCAATTTCTTTTTGCACTTGCTGCGATACGCGTTGAGTACGGCTAAATTCTTTTGCCATAACGCTCTTCTCTCATAAGAAATGGGGGGAAAGCGCAAAGCGCTTCCCCCCATGGTGTTTATAAACAACCTGTTACAGGCAGCTATTAATCGATGGTGCGTTTCACTTCAACGATTTCGAATACTTCGATTTGGTCGCCTACGCGAACATCGTTGTAGTTCTTAACGCCGATACCACACTCGTAACCTTTCGCTACTTCGTTCACGTCGTCTTTAAAGCGACGTAGAGACTCAAGCTCACCTTCATAGATAACAACATTGTCACGCAGTACGCGGATTGGGTTGTTACGCTTGATGGTGCCTTCAGAAACGATACAGCCTGCAATTGCACCAATCTTAGGTGATTTGAAGACTTCACGAACTTCAGCCAGACCCATGATTTCTTGTTTGAACTCAGGCGCAAGCATACCGCTCATCGCTTGCTTCACTTCGTCAATCAGGGCGTAGATTACTGAGTAGTAACGTAGATCTAGGCTTTCAGCATCAATCGTCTTACGTGCAGACGCATCAGCACGAACGTTAAAGCCAACCAGAATCGCGTTAGAAGCAGCAGCAAGAACCGCGTCAGTTTCGGTGATAGCACCTACACCTGAACCGATGATCTTCACTTTCACTTCGTCAGTAGACAGTTTAACCAGTGAGTCAGCAATCGCTTCAACAGAACCTTGTACGTCAGCTTTCAGTACGATGTTCAGTTCAGACACTTCACCTTCAGCCATGTTAGAGAACATGTTTTCCAGTTTCGCTTTCTGCTGGCGAGCCAGTTTAACGTCACGGAACTTGCCTTGGCGGTAAAGTGCAACTTCACGCGCTTTACGCTCATCACGAACAACCGTCGCTTCGTCACCCGCTGAAGGCACACCTGAAAGACCCAAGATCTCTACAGGGATAGATGGACCTGCTTCTTCAACGTCTTTACCGTTCTCATCACGCATTGCGCGAACACGGCCATATTCCAGACCACAAAGAACGATATCGCCACGCTTCAGCGTACCTTCTTGTACAAGAACGGTAGCAACTGGACCACGGCCTTTATCTAGGCGAGATTCGATAACCACACCGCTTGCCATGCCGTCACGAACAGCATCAAGTTCAAGTACTTCTGATTGAAGAAGAATTGACTCTAGTAGGCTGTCAATATTGATGCCTTGTTTCGCTGAAACGTGAACGAAGATGTTCTCACCGCCCCACTCTTCTGGAATAACATCGTATTGAGCCAGTTCGTTTTTAACTTGGTCTGGGTTTGCAGCTTCTTTATCGATCTTGTTCACAGCAACAATCAGTGGCACTTCTGCCGCTTTTGCGTGCTGGATAGCTTCGATAGTCTGTGGCATTACGCCATCGTCAGCTGCAACAACCAAAACAACGATATCTGTCGCTTTCGCACCACGTGCACGCATAGACGTAAACGCTGCGTGTCCTGGAGTATCCAGGAAGGTGATCATACCGTTGTCAGTTTCAACGTGGTAAGCACCGATGTGCTGGGTAATACCACCCGCTTCACCCGATGCAACGTGTGCTTTACGGATGTAGTCAAGTAGCGAGGTTTTACCGTGGTCAACGTGACCCATGATAGTAACAACTGGCGCACGTGGTTCACGTGAAGCGCTGTCGTCACGATCCAGCATTACCGCTTCTTCAAGCTCGTTTTCTTTGCGAAGAACAACCTTGTGACCCATTTCTTCTGCAACAAGTGCTGCAGTTTCTTGGTCAATCACTTGGTTGATGGTTGCCATAGCACCCATCTTCATCATCACTTTGATAACTTCAGTGGCTTTAACGGCCATTTTGTTAGCAAGTTCAGCAACAGTAACGGTCTCACCGATTTCTACGTCACGGTTAACTTTTTGTGCTGGTTTCTGGAAACCATGCTGCATAGACGTTGGCTTAGCCAAACGGCCTTTACCTTTAGAACGATTACCACGGTTGCGGCTATCGTCTTTATCTTGTGCTGATTTTTTCTTCTTGCGACGACGTGGCGCAGCTTCTTGGCGACGATCCGCCTCATCTTCTGCTTCACGTGCATACGCAGATGTCACTGTGTGATGGTCTGCAGTTTCCATCACATTTGGCACTGCTTCTTGTTGACTCCAGCGCTCTTCGTTTAATTCTGCCATTTTGCGTGCCTCTTCTAGCTGGCGCTGACTTTCTTCTTCAGCTTTACGCTTGGCTTCCTCTTCCTGGCGACGCTTGAGTTCATCAGCTTCATTCTTCGCTTGCGCTTCTGCAGCTTCACGAGCAGATGTTTCTTCTGCTGTTTCTTGTGATTGCTGCGCTTTCTCAGCGGCAATGCGTGCTTTTTCTTCGGCGTCACGTTGGGCTTTTTCTTGTGCCTCACGTTTCGCTTTTTCTTGAGCTTCACGCTTCGCTGCTTCTTCAGCTTCACGGCGGGCTTTTTCCTCAGCCTCGCGTTGTGCTGCTTCTTCAGCTTCACGCTGCGCGGCTTCTTGAGCCACGCGTTGTTCTTCTAGTTCGCTGCGCTTCACGTAGGTGCGCTTTTTGCGCACTTCTACTTGAACATCCTTACTCTTTCCGCCAGCACCAGAAACACTTAGGGTGCTGCGTTTTTTGCGCTGTAACGTCAGTCGAGTTGGAGCGCTACCATCGTCACCGTGCTCACGTTTTAAGTGAGACAGTAAGGTTTGTTTCTCATCCTGGCTTACGCTGTCGTCTGCCGACTTTTGAATGCCTGCATCCTGAAATTGCTTCAGCAAACGTTCTACCGGCGTATCAATCTCGCTCGCCAGTGCTTTAACTGTAACCTCTGACATTCTGCTCCTCCTTTGCTGCGTTTAAGCTTCGTCGCTGAACCAGCAAATATTGCGCGCGGCCATAATAAGCTCACCCGCTTTAACTTCATCCATTCCCTCGATATCTAGAAGATCATCAGTGCCTTGGTCAGCAAGATCTTCCAACGTGCAGATGCCTTTTGCTGCAAGGCGGAACGCCATATCGCGATCCAAACCTTCAAGACCAAGCAGGTCTTCAGCCGGCTCAGCACCGTCAAGGATTTCTTCTTTCGCTAGCGCGATTGTAGTCAGCGCTTCTTTCGCACGGCTACGCAGTTCTTCAACTGTGTCTTCGTCAAGGCCATCCACTTCTAGAAGTTCAGCTGCTGGTACGTAAGCAACTTCTTCCAGTGTGGTGAAACCTTCTTCAACAAGCAGTGCGGCAAAATCTTCTTCAATGTCCAAGTGCTTGCTGAACAGCTCAATTGACTGACCAGCTTCTTCTTGGTGTTTCTTCTGTAGATCTTGAACCGTCATGACGTTCAGTGTCCAACCCGTTAGCTGAGAAGCTAGGCGAACGTTCTGACCGTTACGGCCGATTGCTTGAGCCAGGTTATCGGCTTCAACAGCGATATCCATGGTGTGGGTATCTTCGTCAACGATGATAGAGGCTACATCTGCAGGCGCCATCGCGTTGATAACGAATTGCGCTGGGTTATCGTCCCAAAGCACGATATCGATACGCTCACCACCAAGCTCGCCAGAAACCGCTTGTACACGTGCGCCACGCATACCAACACACGCACCTACAGGGTCGATACGTTTGTCGTTTGTTTTCACAGCAATCTTAGCGCGAGAGCCCGGATCACGAGCCGCACCCATGACTTCAATCATTTCTTCGCCGATTTCTGGCACTTCAATGCGGAACAATTCGATCAGCATTTCAGGCTTAGAACGGGTCATGAATAATTGGAATCCACGCGCTTCTGGACGCACAGCATACAGCAAACCGCGCACGCGGTCGCCTGGGCGTAGGTTTTCACGTGGCAATTGATCGTCACGTTGGATTGCCGCTTCCGCGTTGCTACCCAAATCAACGATAACCACTTCACGGTTCACTTTTTTAACAACACCAGTGATTAGCTCACCTTCGTTGTCCATGAACTGTTCTACAACTTGTGCACGTTCAGCTTCACGTACTTTTTGTACGATAACTTGTTTTGCAGTTTGCGTGGTA
Source organism: Enterovibrio baiacu (assembly GCF_004120195.1). GTDB lineage: Bacteria > Pseudomonadota > Gammaproteobacteria > Enterobacterales > Vibrionaceae > Enterovibrio > Enterovibrio baiacui. The sequence goes on from NZ_SCHN01000026.1 coordinate 31,129, forward strand.
ATACGGTCAAACGTAACAGACTCGATATCGTCTTCTACGTAGCTACCAATTACCATTGATTCATCTTCAAACTGTGCAGCTTCAAGCGTGATTTCACGCGTTGGTTGCGTCACTTCTTCAACAACTTCCCAACGACGGAACGTTTCGAATTCGCCCGTTTTACGGTCGATTTCTACGCGTACTTCAATTTCAGCTTCGTATTTTTTCTTTGTTGCCGTCGCCAGCGCTGTTTCCAACGCTTCAAAAATGCGCTCACGTGGAACGGCTTTTTCGTTCGACACCGCTTCTACGACAGCCAAGATTTCTTTGTTCATGAACTAATGCCTCATTTAAATTTAAAATGAAGGAACCAGGTTAGCCTTGGCGATATTGCTCAGGGCGAACGCTTCTTCGTTTCCATCCACGTTGATGGTGACGGTCTCGCCGTCAACAGAAAGAATCAGCCCTTTCCATTTGCGACGGTTTTGCATCGCCATTTTCAGCACTACGTTCACTTCGTGACCGATGAATTGCTGATAATGCGCTGCTTTAAATAATGGTCTTTCCAACCCAGGAGATGACACCTCCAAATTGTAAGCAACAGTGATTGGGTCTTCGACGTCCATCACTGCACTGACTTGGCGGCTCACTTCGGCACAAGCGTCAACTGTGATACCGTTTTCGTGATCGATAAAGATCCGCAGGGTTGAATGTTGTCCTGCGCGCACAAACTCAAGCCCTACAAGCTCGTAGTCAAGTGCTTCAACAGGCGCTTCTAGCAAAGCTACAAGCTGTTTTTCTAGTCCGGTCATACAAACCCCAGAAATAAAAAAAGGGCCTAAAAGCCCAGTTATCCATCCGAATGGTCATCTTCAGATAACAAAAAACCCCGAATTTCGGGGTTTAATGCAACTGGACCCTGATGCCATGGTTTCCCATGACCAGCAACTGTTTTGGTCTCTCTAAACAATTACCGATAAGTGGTTGCGGGGGCCGGATTTGAACCGACGACCTTCGGGTTATGAGCCCGACGAGCTACCAAGCTGCTCCACCCCGCGTCCGAATGGCGATTATTATATCGTCGCCTCACGCCCTTTTTCAAGTGCCGTGACCTTACTAAGTAAGGATTTTAAAATGGTGCCGAGAGCGGGACTTGAACCCGCATGCCTATACAGGCACTACCCCCTCAAGATAGCGTGTCTACCAATTTCACCACCTCGGCAAGCATTACTGCTTAAATCTTTTACTGAGGAATGTCGCTATTGCTTTCAGCAGGGACATCACTCGCCGGAGTTACTTGCTCACTGGCAGGTAGACTCAGGTCTTCGTACTCGCTACCAACGGTTGCGTTGTGAGTACTCATGTTACCCAGCACTAGGCTAAGAACAAAAAATATTGTCGCGAAAATCGCGGTCATTCGGGTCAGAAAGTTTCCAGAGCCGCCAGAGCCAAATACTGTATTTGATGCCCCAGCCCCGAAAGAGGCTCCCATATCTGCGCCTTTACCTTGTTGAACCAGAACTAGGCCAATTACACCAAGCGCGGCCAACAGATAAATCACAAGTAGAATTTCGTACATGGGTTCCACCTATGTTCCAAATTGTTGAGCCAGCTGACTATTCAGTTCACTAGCGCAACTCCCATCATTGGGAGCGGAAGAATACTAACGAAAGCCGGCAGGCGAAACAAGAGAAAAATACAAAAAAGCGGTACTTTTCATCCCGTTTGCGCATCTTATAACCAAACAGCCTCGCGACCCTTCCGCTTTCCTTGTTTATTAGCAGTTTGCTTTTACAGCATCTGCAATTTCAAGCGCATATGCTTGCACTTCGTCAGCGTTTTCACCTTCAACCATGACACGGATAAGCGGCTCAGTGCCAGACTTACGTAACAATACACGACCTGTGTCACCCAGTTTGGCTTCAACCGCTGCGGTCGCGGTCATCACAGCGTCTGATTGCAGTGGGTCACTATCACCACTAAAACGCACATTCTCTAGCACTTGTGGGAACATGCTCATGCCATCACACAGTTCTTTGAGCGTCAACCCAGTACCAACAACACTGGCCAGCACTTGCAGTGCTGCAACGATGGCATCACCCGTGGTCACTTTATCAAGAAGGATCACATGACCTGAGTTTTCTGCGCCGATTTTCCAATCGTTCTCAAGCAGTTTTTCCATCACGTAACGGTCGCCAACTTTTGCACGAGTAAACGGAATGCCGAGTTTTTTAAGTGCGACTTCCATGCCCATATTGGTCATTAACGTACCTACCACGCCACCTTTTAGTTCGCCGCGACGCAGCGACTCACGGGCGATGATGTAAGCGATTTGGTCGCCGTCTACTTTGTTGCCTTCATGGTCAACCATGATGATACGGTCACCATCACCATCAAAAGCAATACCCAATACGGCGTCTTCTTCAACAACACGCTTTTGCAGTGCACGAACGTCTGTCGCCCCCACTTCTGCATTGATGTTTGTGCCGTTTGGTTCAACACCCATAGCAATCACATCAGCGCCCAGTTCAGAGAACACGGAAGGTGCAATGTGGTACGTTGCTCCATGCGCACAATCGATAACGATTTTAAGGCCTTTCAGGTTCATTTCTGATGGGAAAGTGCCTTTACAAAACTCGATGTAACGACCAGCTGCATCAACGATACGTTTTGCTTTACCAAGCTCTGCAGACTCAACACACGTCAATGGCTTTTCAAGTTCGGCTTCAATCGCAAGCTCAACTGCATCAGGCAGTTTCGTGCCTTCCGATGAGAAGAATTTGATGCCGTTGTCATAATAAGGGTTGTGTGAAGCAGAGATCACGATCCCCGCCTCTGCACGGAAGGTTTGCGTTAAATACGCAATGGCAGGTGTTGGCATAGGACCCGTAAATGCAGCTTGAAGACCTGCTGCAGATAGGCCTGCTTCCAACGCAGATTCAAGCATATAGCCAGAGATACGCGTATCTTTTCCTATCAATACTTTTTTCGTGCCTTGTTGGCTTAGGACGCGACCTGCCGCCCACCCCAGTTTCAACATAAAATCAGGAGTGATTGGGAATTGGCCAACTTTACCGCGTACACCATCGGTGCCGAAGTATTTACGTTCTGTCATTGTGTATCTCCAAGTAGATCTGCTGCTTCCTGCATCATGCTGACAACGCGAACCACGTCTGCGGTTTCTTTTACGTCATGCACGCGAATGAGCTGAGCCCCTTTCGAAGCAGCAATGGTGGCGCAAGCTAAACTCCCCCCTAAAACATCGGCGGGGGATTTATCCAATAATTTAAAAATCATAGACTTCCGAGACATACCCGCAAGTATTGGCAGCCCATGACGGTGAAACGATTCCAGTTTTGCAAGCAACTGGTAGTTATGTGTTAGTGTCTTACCGAACCCAAACCCCGGGTCTAAAATCAGTTTTTCCTTGGCAATCCCCATTGCCGCACACGCCGCTATTCTTTCATCGAAGAAACCGTGGATATCTTCGATGATATCGTCATAGGTTGGATCAACCTGCATCGAGCGAGGCTGTCCTTGCATGTGCATAATGCATACTGGCACATCCGCCTTGGCTGCTGCGTTAAGCGCGCCAGGTTCTTGAAGTGCACGCACATCATTGATCAGATTAGCACCTGCATTCACTGCTGCCGTCATGACCGCCGCTTTACTGGTATCAATTGAGATCCAGCAATCAAACCTTTCTCGAATTGCTTCTATTGCAGGAATAACCCTAGAAAGCTCTTCATCCAACGACACATCTGCCGCACCAGGCCTCGTAGATTCTCCGCCTATATCCAATACAGACGCACCTGTGCTGAGCATGTTTTCCGCATGATAAAGCGCCGTATCGAGGTGATTGAACTTACCGCCATCGGAAAAAGAATCAGGCGTGACGTTGAGGATACCCATAACTTTCGGGGATGATAGATCGAGAACGAATTCTTTGCTGGTCAGTATCATAGTTGGACTTTGTTTTAGGCGAGAATTTATCACTAGCAAAAGAAAAACCCCGAGTAATCCCGGGGTTTGTAATAGTGACGAGGCGATTACGCTTCTGGTTGGTTGTCAGGGTCGACGGGTTTAGATCCCGTATCGTCCGAAGAAGATTCTGATTTCGCTTCTGCGTCAGGTTTCTTCGGCGTGTTATCTGAACTGTCTGAATCTGTTGTCCAACCTGCAGGTTCGCGCACAGGGCGGCGTTCCATCAAGTCATCAATCTGCGCTGCATCGATAGTCTCATATTTCATCAATGCATCTTTCATTGCATGCATGATGTCCATGTTGTCTTCGATTAACGTGCGAGCACGCTTGTAGTTGCGATCGATGATTTCGCGGATCTCGCTGTCGATAAGGCGCGCTGTTTCATCGGAAACATGCTTGGTTTTGGTCACTGAACGCCCCAAGAACACTTCGCCCTCATCGTCGGCATACAATAGTGGTCCCAGTTTTTCCGAGAAGCCCCATTGCGTCACCATCTTACGTGCGATATCTGTTGCACGCTCGATGTCGTTCGATGCGCCTGTAGACACGTTTTCTACACCGTAAACAATCTCTTCCGCCAAACGGCCACCGTAGAGACTCGAAATCATCGACTCAAGGTGTAGGCGAGACATGCTCACGCGATCTTGTTCTGGTAAGTACATGGTCACACCCAATGCGCGTCCACGCGGGATGATTGACACTTTGTAAACAGGATCATGCTCAGGCACTAGGCGACCAACAACGGCATGGCCAGCTTCGTGGTATGCAGTTGATGCTTTGATGTCTTCAGACATAACCATGGATTTGCGCTCAGCACCCATCATGATTTTGTCTTTCGCCAGCTCAAATTCAACCATAGACACTACGCGCTTGTTACCACGAGCCGCAAACAGTGCCGCTTCGTTTACCAAGTTTGCGAGGTCTGCACCAGAGAAACCTGGCGTACCACGTGCGATAAGAGACGCTTCAACGTCACCGCCCAAAGGCACTTTACGCATGTGAACTTTAAGGATTTGCTCACGACCACGTACGTCAGGCAAGCCAACAACGACTTGACGGTCAAAACGACCAGGACGCAACAGTGCAGGGTCTAGAACGTCAGGACGGTTTGTCGCTGCAATAACGATGATACCTTCGTTACCTTCAAAGCCATCCATTTCAACCAGCATTTGGTTCAATGTTTGTTCACGTTCGTCGTGGCCACCGCCAAGACCTGCGCCACGTTGGCGACCTACGGCATCGATCTCATCGATGAAGATGATACAAGGCGAAGCTTTCTTGGCTTGTTCAAACATATCACGGACACGAGATGCACCCACACCCACGAACATTTCAACGAAGTCAGAACCAGAAATCGTAAAGAACGGTACTTTCGCTTCACCCGCGATGGCTTTCGCCAGCAAGGTTTTACCTGTACCAGGAGGACCCACCATCAAAACACCCGTTGGGATTTTACCACCGAGTTTTTGGAAGCGACTTGGGTCGCGTAGGTAATCAACCAGCTCTTTAACGTCTTCTTTCGCTTCGTCACAACCTGCGACATCTGCGAACGTGGTTTTGATTTGCTCTTCACTCATCATGCGCGCTTTCGATTTACCGAAAGACATCGCACCTTTGCCACCGCCGCCTTGCATCTGACGCATGAAGAAAATCCATACACCGATAAGCAGAAGCATTGGGAACCAAGAGATGAAGATAGATGCAAGGATGCTTGGCTCTTCAGGAGGCGTGCCACGCACTTGCACTTTGTGATTAATCAGATCGTCCAGCAACTTAGGGTCTTGAAGAACAGGCATGTACGAGACGTAGCTCGTGCCATCACGACGCGTGACTTTCAGCTCGCGATTGTCGAACTGTACTTCCTGTAATTTATCTTGCCCTATTTCTTGGACAAACGTTGTGTAGTCGACTTGACGGCCAGCACTATCGCCTGGTCCAAAGCTTTGGAACACAGACATCAGCACAACAGCGATGACCAGCCATAAAATCAAGTTTTTTGCCATGTCACTCAAGGTGTTAGCCCCGCGAAAACTATAATGATAAAGGTAGAGTACTACAGTTTATAGCCTGTAGCCACAATGTAGACCTCACGTGAGCGAGCACGAGAGGAATCGGGTTTACGAATTTTTACTGCTTTGAACATTTTACGCACTTCAGCCAAATATTGATCAAACCCTTCCCCTTGGAAAACTTTAACAATAAATGCGCCATTTGGTGCAAGAACTTCTCGACACATTTCCATAGCAAGTTCAACTAAGTACATTGCTTTGGGTTGATCTGATGCCAAATTACCGCTCATATTTGGCGCCATGTCCGACATCACCACATCAACCATGTCTGGTTGAATGCGGTCCAACAATGCGTTCAATACAGCTTCTTCACGGAAATCACCTTGCAAGAAACTTACACCCGGCAAGGAATCCATAGGAAGGATGTCACACGCAATAACTTGACCGTTGTCACCAACTTGTTCTGCAGCGTATTGAGACCAACCACCAGGGGCAGCACCCAAATCGACCACAGTCATGCCAGGTTTTAGCAGTTTGTCCTTACCTTGAATTTCATCCAGCTTGAAAATTGCACGTGAACGAAAGCCTTTTTTCTGGGCCTCTTGAACATATTTATCATCAAAATGCTCTTTCAACCAGCGGCCAGAACTCGCTGAGTGTTTCTTTTTGCTCATGTTTTACCTAGCCCACATTTCCGGCCGTTAAATGTTAACGGACTGCTTAGGGGGATATTTGTTCAGTTTGGATAGATATGGCGGTAGAATGTCACGTTTTCAACCCCGATAAAACAACAAATCGAGTCAACATGAATCTAAGCACAAAACAAAAGCAGCATCTAAAAGGTCTGGCACACTCACTTAAACCTGTCGTTTTGATGGGCGCCAATGGTCTTACAGAAGCCGTGCTTGCTGAGATTGAAATCGCTCTCGATCACCACGAACTGATCAAGGTAAAAGTTGCGTCTGAAGATCGCGACACTAAGAACCTGATTGTTGAAGCAATTGTTCGTGAAACCAAGGCAGAAAAAGTGCAAGTCATCGGCAAAGTGCTTGTGCTGTACCGCCAGAGCGAAGAGCGCAAGATTGAAATCCCGCGCAAATAAGAAAAGGCCGCTTAGCGGCCTTTTTTGTATCTGCGATAGTAACAACCGCTAACATTTTTTTCGTTCAAACGTATTCAACGCTATCGATTTCGAATTCTTTCACGCCGCCAGGCGTAGTGATTGACACTTCATCGCCAGCTTCTTTACCGATTAACCCACGTGCAATCGGTGAGTTGATGGAAATCAGGTTCTTCTTAATATCAGACTCGTCATCACCAACGATTTGGTAAGACAACTCTTCATCGGTATTGATATCAATCAAGCCAACCGTTGAACCAAAGATCACTTTGCCATTGTTTGGCATCTTTGCAATGTCGATAACTTGAGCAACAGAAAGCTTGTATTCAATATCACGAATCTGCGCTTCACAAATGCCTTGCTCTTCACGCGCTGCGTGGTATTCAGCATTTTCTTTAAGATCGCCCAACTCACGAGCTTCACCGATCGCCTGAGTAATAATTGGACGACGTTTCAGCAGGCGGTCTAACTCTACACGAAGCTGCTGTTCGCCACGAACAGTCATGGGTACTTTATCCATAAATGACATTACCTCTGTCTCCAAAACCCTTGGTTTTGGGAATAACAAAGCCACGCCCATAAACAATGATGAGCGCAGCAAACGAATATCTGTGTTTTCAGTGTAAACAACTTATCCCTGAAGGTCACCAATCATTTTTCGCCTCCTCAGAGCACACCGAGTTACCACTCCACAAGCTAGAAACAGATGCACAAATCGAACCCAAAAAACCAATCAAAGTTCACATAAACAGATACTTAACAAGAGATTTAGCTCGCACAAAAAGATAAAAAAACATAAATGCGACGAATGTAACGGAACTTTAATGAAAAAATGCAAACCACTGTTTTTATTGATCAAAAACAAAAATAGCAACATAAAAAACAGTGTTTTAAATGTGTTTTTTGATTGTTTTACTAGCGGTTGCAAATCGTCAGCGGGTACAAACAAGTCATCGAGATGGTTTGAGATGCCATCAAGAAACTCAAAACCTTATAAAAGGACAACGTAATGAATAAAACGTTTATCGCACTTGCTGTAGCTGCTCTAGCGTCTACCTCTGTTTCTGCTGCTGAAATTTTCAATGACGGTACTTCTTCTATGGCTATCGGCGGTCGTGCAGAAGCACGTGCGTCTATCAAAGATGGCGACATGGCAGATAAAAGCCGCGTACGTATCAATGTTCTGGGTACCACTCAAATCTCAGAAGAAGCATACGGTGTAGGTTTCTTCGAACGTGAATTCACTGCGGGTTCAGACACTGTAATCAACGATGAAGGTAAAGCAGAGAGCGCTAACCAAAACCGTTACATCTACGCTGGTATCGGTACTGAGTTTGGCCTAGTAACTTACGGTCTAAACGATGGTTCTCTGGGCATGATCACTGACTTCACTGATATCATGTCTTTCCACGGCGCTGCTGCAAGCGCAAAAATCGACGTTGCAGACCGCACAAGTAACAACATCGCGTACAAAGGCGAGTTCGGTGGCCTAACGGTTAAAGCTAACTACGTTGGTAACAACGAAACTATCGACAAAGGTTACTCTCTAGGTGCGGTTTACGCGATGGAGAACGGTCTTGCAATGGGTCTAGGTTACGCTGACCAAGACAACCTAACCAAAACCACTGAAAGCCAAATCGAAGCAGCTGTTTCTTACACCATGGGCGACATCTACGTTGCTGCACTTTACAAAGACGGCGAGAGCAACGTATCTGGTTCTGACAAAGACCTAACTGGCTACGAATTGGCAGCGGCTTACACCATGGGCCAAACCAAATTCACAACCACTTACGGTAAAGCTGAAACTGAGTCAGACGACACAGCAGACTCTATCGCAATCGACGCGACTCACTACTTCAACAGCAACTTCCGCACTTACGCGTCTTACAACTTCAACCTGCTTGATGCAGACAAAGTTGGCAAAGAAAAAGCAGAAGACGAGCTAGTATTCGGTCTACGCTACGATTTCTAATCTGATTTCAGCTAAACACTGAATACAGAGACAAACGCCTACCTCCATGTAGGCGTTTTTTGTACCATACTGGATCTGCCGTCTACGCTGGAGCCTAATATGGTGCGTTATTGCCTTCTCATTCTTTCTCTTTGTTTCTCTTTTCGTGCATCAGCGGTGCCCGTGAATACGCTTGAAGCCATGCTTCCTGCGGGCAGCCAACTCGCCCTCTCGGTTTACAACATCGACAGTAAACAGCAGATGGTTGCGCTGGATGATCAGATTCTACTTCCCCCTGCCAGCACTCAAAAAGTCGTCACCGCACTCGCCTCTGCGCTTTATCTACCTAAAGACTTCACCTTCACTACACGCGCATATCGCTCCGGTAAAGACGTTATTTTTTCATTCTCTGGCGACCCAACATTAACGCGTAAAAACATCCAATCCTTACTGAAAGACATCAAGGCAGCAGGGGTTACCCGTATCAATGGTGATGTGTGGCTGGATGGCAGCATTTTTACAGGCTATGAACGCGCAGTCGGCTGGCCATGGGATATCCTAGGGGTATGTTATAGCGCTCCCTCAACCTCTATTGCCCTAGAGCGAAACTGTGTTCAGGGTTCGATTTACAGCGAAAAAGGAAAAACAACGACGCGCATTTTTGTTCCCGAACATCAGCCTGTTTCTGTCACCACCGACGCACTCGCTGTGACGAAAGACGAAATGAAAGCCAAGCATTGCGACCTAGAACTGCACTACGAAAACAACAACAGTTACCGACTGAGTGGCTGCTTGCCACACAGAAGCAAGCCATTACCGCTTAAGTTTGCAGTGCAAAACCCAGAGAAATACATGCAAGATGTGCTTTCAGCTGAACTCAAAAAAGTAGGGATACGTCTCGCAGGACAAATCCGCATTGGCAACCCTATCAGCAATGCACCAAAGCAACTCATCGCCACGCACTTATCTGCACCTCGCGATGCACTGCTTAAAAAAATGCTCAAACGTTCAGACAACCTGATCGCTGATAACTTACTAAAAACACTGGGGCACCAGTACTACGGCCAACCAGGGTCGTTCTCTAACGGCGCAGCAGCCATCAAAGCCATCATGCAAGAACGTGCAGACATTGATTTAACCCAAGCGGTTATTGTGGATGGCTCTGGGCTTTCAAGAAACAATCGCATGTCCGCAAAGCAACTGATGGACATCATCCACTACACCTATTCCCATCAAGACTTGGGCGTATTGGCAATGCTGCCAATCTCTGGGGTAGATGGCACGTTAAAGTATCGCAGTAGCGTAAGACACGCGCCTTTAAAGCAGAAACTGAAAGCCAAGTCTGGTTCGCTCTATGGCAGTTATAACTTAGCTGGCGTGATAAGAAATGATAAAGGACAGGATGTGCTAGTGGTGCAATTGGTCACCAACTACCACATCCCTAGAACGGATGAGCGCCCGACGAACCTCGCCAGCCCCATTACGCAATTTGAGCGCGAATTGTATCAGGCCTTGCTTACATCAAGTCTAACCACGCGTTAACTGTCATGAAATAAATCGCCATCCCGCTGATGTCGACAACGGAAGCCAAAACGGGACTCACGAGCACAGCAGGGTCGAGGCGAAACGTTGTCGCCACAAGCGGGAGAACGCCGCCTATTGTGGTAGACAACAGCACTTGAATGATCAGCGCCATACCAATCGCTACAGCAATGTCATCTAATGAAAAACCCAACGGGAGTGCTGCGCTATCACTGAAGAGCATCACCCTCGCCATGATGACGGCAGCCAGTGCAAACGCGATGACCACCGCCACGCGTACTTCCTTCCACATGACGCGTAGCCAGTGAGACGGGCGCACTTCGTTCATTGCCATGGCGCGAACAACTAGCGTGGCTGCTTGTGAGCCAGCATTCCCCCCCGCCGCCGCAACCACGGGCATATAAATCGCCAATAAAATCAGCTGGCTGATCGACGCCTCGTAATGCGAAATGATCAGCCCAGAGACAACGCCCAGTAACGCAAGACCAATGATCCAACCAATGCGTTGCCGAACATGTGACATGACTGAATTCGACAAATAATCCCCATCAGGCTCAACTTCAGAATTGATAAGACCCAGCCCTGTCGCAATTTGCCTCACTCTTACCGTGTCTCCTGTTTCCGCAAGATCATCAAGTAGTTTTCTGACCAACCCTAATGGGCAGCAATTTAGTACGCCAATGACTTCCGGAACAGGCATGACAGACAACAACCGAATTCGGTCTTCTCCACCGTGAACAAGAAACGCATTTTTTGCTGCTTCAATTTCATGCGCAGCGACATGATGGTGCTGGTTTTCCAGCAAGGTGGCATTCATTACCGCCATAGCGAACCTCCCGATTGGCTAGTCCCAGAGATCATCTGGTGATGGGTAACGACCATGAAAATACGCAATCCAGCAGGATTTTGTTTTTATAACAAAACAACGATTATTCGCGCGAAGCGAGTACTCACCATGCGAAAGTGAAACATAAAAGTTTCTTTGCGTATGTTTACTCAGAGTGTTGGGGAAGCGCAGGGAATAGAAAAACGAGGGAGCATTCCGACCTGGCAGTCGAAATGTGAAGACACACTTAGGTTACCGCCGGGTTTACTGGCCTCCCTGACAACTCGGAGGATGGTCGATAACGTTCATGGTTTTCTCCAAAAGTGCCGCAGTATTGCGACGGGGCAATATTACGCTTCTTTTGTCTGAGAGAAAACACTCCGTAGGCGTTAGATCATGAAGATTTAATGACACACCACATGCTGATTAATTCGAACAATAACGCACGAACCTTACATTGCCCTAGCCAATAAAAAGGCACAAAAAAGCCCGCCATAAAGGCGGGCAAGGAGGTTGTTATCTAGGTCGGCTTCCTGCCGACTCATTGATTATGTTTTTGCCTTTCTTGAGAAATTACGCTTTACTGTATTTCTCTGCAACGCGTGCGTGAAGCTCTTGTACTGAGTTCACTTTCGACATATCTACTGCGGCATGCGCCATACAGGTAGCAAACGCCGCGTTCAGCGTTGTGGTGTAACTTACTTTCTCAGCCAGTGCGCCACGACGAAGGACTTTCGAATCTTCAATCGCTTGGCGGCCTTCAGTGGTGTTAACAATGTAGCTGTATTCGCCATTCTTGATACGGTCAAGGATGTGAGGACGACCTTCATGTACCTTGTTCACTAGACGAGGGTTAATGCCCGCTTCGCCAAGAACAACTGCAGTACCGTGTGTCGCATCCAGCTCGAAACCAAGCTTGATGAGCTTCGCTGCAAGGTCTACAACACGCTGTTTGTCGTTGTTACGAACAGACAGAAGTGCACGGCCTTTCTCGCTGTATTGCTTACCGCAACCAAGATCCGCTTTCGCAAACGCTTCAGCAAATGTATCACCCACACCCATGACTTCACCGGTAGAGCGCATTTCTGGGCCCAACAATGGGTCAACACCTGGGAACTTGTTGAACGGCAATACCACTTCTTTCACCGAATAGTACGGTGGAATGATTTCTTGTGTGAAACCTTGTGATTCAAGCGATTGTCCAGCCATAACACGCGCAGCAATCTTCGCGAGCGGTGCACCGGTGGCTTTAGACACAAATGGCACCGTACGTGCAGCACGCGGGTTAACCTCAATCAGGTAAACTTCGCCATCTTTTACTGCAAACTGCGTATTCATCAAACCGCGAACACCCAGCTCAAACGCCAGCTTTTCAACTTGGCGACGCATTTCATCCTGAATGTCTTGGCTCAAGGTGTAAGCAGGCAATGAACATGCAGAGTCACCCGAGTGAACACCCGCTTGTTCGATGTGCTCCATGATACCGCCAATCACGACGCGCTCGCCGTCACAGATAGCATCCACATCCACTTCGGTCGCATCATCAAGGAAGCGGTCAAGCAGTACTGGCGATTCGTTAGACACGCTTACCGCTTCAGTAAAGTAACGGCGTAGGTCGCTTTCGTCGTAAACGATTTCCATTGCACGGCCACCAAGAACGTACGATGGGCGAACAACCAATGGGTAGCCAATATCACGCGCTTTTTCTACCGCTTGCTCTAGTGCAGTCACGGTGGCGTTTTCTGGCTGCTTAAGGCCAAGGCGGTCAACGGCCGCTTGGAAACGCTCGCGGTCTTCCGCACGGTCAATCGCATCAGGACTGGTACCAATGATTGGCACACCTGCCGCTTCTAGCGCACGCGCCAATTTCAATGGTGTTTGACCACCGTATTGCACGATAACGCCTTTAGGCTTCTCTACACGCGCAATCGCTAGCACGTCTTCAAGCGTGACAGGTTCGAAGTACAGACGGTCAGAGGTGTCGTAATCGGTAGAAACAGTTTCAGGGTTACAGTTAACCATGATGGTTTCATAGCCATCTTCACGAAGCGCTAATGATGCGTGTACACAACAGTAGTCAAACTCAATGCCTTGGCCGATACGGTTTGGACCACCGCCCAATACCATGATCTTGTCTTTGTCTGTTGGGTTCGCTTCACACTCTTCATCGTAAGAGCTGTACATGTACGCGGTATCAGAAGAGAACTCTGCCGCACAGGTATCAACACGCTTGTAAACAGGGTGGATGTCGTACTGGTCGCGAAGCTTGCGGATTTCACTTTCGCTCACGCCCAATAGCTTGCTCAAACGTGCATCAGCAAAACCTTTGCGTTTCAGCTTACGAAGCATGTCTTTGCTCAATCCTGCAAAGCCATTTTCTTTCACTTCAGCTTCTAGATTGACGATATCTTCAATCTGAACAAGGAACCAACGGTCAACGTTTGTCAGCTTGAAAACGCCTTCCACTGACATACCCGCACGGAAAGCATCGGCGATGTACCAAATGCGCTCTGCACCTGCGTCTTTCAACTCATGGCGAATTTTGGTCAGTGCATCGGGCGCATCCAAGTCAACCATCTCGTCGAAACCTGTCGCGCCAACTTCTAGGCCGCGCAGTGCTTTATGTAGCGATTCTTGTTGGTTACGACCAATTGCCATCACTTCACCCACAGACTTCATCTGTGTGGTTAGACGGTCATTTGCACCGGCAAATTTTTCGAAGTTGAAGCGAGGGATCTTAGTCACAACGTAGTCGATGGTTGGTTCGAACGATGCTGGTGTCGCACCGCCAGTGATGTCATTCATCAACTCATCAAGGGTGAAGCCAACCGCCAGTTTCGCTGCCACTTTTGCAATCGGGAAGCCCGTTGCTTTCGACGCCAACGCAGACGAACGAGAGACACGAGGGTTCATCTCAATGATAACCATACGGCCATCTTTCGGGTTGATACCAAACTGTACGTTTGAACCGCCCGTTTCAACGCCGATTTCACGCAAAACCGCTAGCGATGCATTACGCATCAATTGGTATTCTTTGTCGGTCAGTGTTTGTGCTGGTGCAACCGTGATGGAGTCACCCGTGTGGATGCCCATTGCGTCGAAGTTTTCAATGGCACATACGATGATACAGTTGTCGTTTTTGTCACGAACAACTTCCATTTCGTATTCTTTCCAGCCGATAAGAGATTCATCAATCAACAGCTCGTTGGTTGGCGACAAGTCCAAACCGCGACGACAAATTTCTTCAAACTCTTCTTTGTTGTACGCAATACCGCCACCGGTACCACCCATGGTGAAAGAAGGACGAATGATACAAGGGAAACCCACCATATCGAGAACGCCGTATGCTTCTTCCATGGTTTTCGCCGTGTCTGCACGTGGGCATTCAAGGCCGATAGATTTCATTGCTTTGTCGAAGCGTGAACGGTCTTCTGCTTTATCAATCGCATCCGCCGTTGCACCAATCATTTCTACGCCAAATTCAGCCAGTACGCCATGCTTTTCAAGCTCAAGCGCACAGTTCAACGCTGTTTGACCACCCATGGTCGGTAGAACCGCATCAGGGCGCTCTTTCTCAATGATGTTGCGCACAACCTCCCACTGTATTGGCTCGATGTACGTTGCATCCGCCATTTCTGGGTCAGTCATGATGGTGGCTGGGTTGGAGTTAACCAAAATAACGCGGTAACCCTCTTCACGCAGCGCTTTACAAGCTTGCGCACCTGAATAGTCGAACTCACACGCCTGTCCAATAACAATTGGGCCTGCGCCTAGAATAAGAATACTTTTTATGTCTGTACGTTTTGGCATTCTCTGCTACTCCGGATTACGCGCTGTGTTGCTTAATAAGTTCAATGAAGTGGTCGAAAAGTGGTGCCGCATCGTGCGGACCAGGGCTCGCTTCAGGGTGCCCTTGGAAGCTAAAGGCTGGCTTGTCTGTGCGGTGGATACCTTGCAAAGAGCCATCAAATAGCGATACGTGAGTAGCACGTAAGTTTTCAGGAAGCGTGGCTTCGTCAGCAGCAAAACCGTGGTTTTGCGATGTAATCATCACAACGCTGCGATCCAAATCTTTTACTGGGTGGTTTGCACCGTGGTGACCAAACTTCATTTTTACCGTTTGAGCGCCAGATGCCAGAGCCAGAATTTGGTGACCAAGACAGATACCAAAAATAGGCAAGCCTTTGTCTAGGAATACTTTTGTTGCTTCAATCGCGTAAGTACATGGCTCTGGGTCACCTGGGCCATTCGACAGGAATACACCATCAGGGTTAAGCGCCAATACCTCTTCAGCAGACGTTTGTGCAGGCACAACAGTCAAACGACAACCGCGGTCCACCAGCATACGCAGGATGTTGCGCTTCGCGCCAAAGTCGTACGCGACAACGTGATACGGCAGTTCGCTGCTGTCTTTTGCTTCTGGCAGGCCACCTTCAAGCGTCCAAGAGCCTTGCTTCCACTCGTAAGCTTCTGCTGTGGTCACTTCTTTCGCCAAATCCATACCTTTCAGACCTGGGAATGCTTTCGCTTTCGCAAGTGCCAAGGCTTCGTCAAGGTTGTCACCTGCAACGATACAACCGTTTTGTGCGCCTTTTTCACGCAAGAGGCGTGTCAGCTTACGGGTGTCGATGTCGGCGATACCAACGATGTTTTGAGATTTGAGGTAATCGGAAAGTGTTTGTTGACTGCGGAAGTTTGAAGCAATAAGGGGAAGGTCACGAATTACCAAGCCTTGCGCGTGGATTCTTGAGGATTCTTCGTCTTCGGTATTAGTACCGGTGTTGCCAATGTGGGGATAAGTAAGAGTAACAATTTGCTGAGAGTAGGAAGGGTCAGTGAGAATTTCTTGGTACCCCGTCATCGAGGTATTAAAAACAACTTCACCAACAGCGGAACCATCAGCACCAATGGACACACCGTGGAATACAGTCCCATCTTCTAGGACTAAGAGCGCAGACTTGCTCAAGACAACCTCCAAATCAATAAAAATGCAAAATAAATAGATAAATTCGCATTAAGTCATTCCATACAATTGCCAGTTCGACGTCAAGCCGAAATTTGACAAATTGCGCGCATTCTAGAGATCGGCGCGGAAAGTGTCAACAGGACAGGTGAAAAAGAATATAACTTTTAGCCAGCCTATATAATTTTCATCATCAAGCGCATAAAAACCCCACTAAACCTAGGCGCTAGCCGCAATTTTAGGCATAAGACAAATCATTCTGCGGCAAGAAGAGAAGAAAGCCACACAAAAACAATCAGCGCAATACGCAACCGTTTCCCAATGCGCAGTTATGGCAACATTTAAGGCCCATGAGATCAATTAGCCCCACTAAGCCTTGAAAGCACACGTTAACTCAGGTCGAGATTGCAATATTTATGCAGAAGTGTGAGAGAGATTGAAGGAGGGAAGACCATGCAATTGGCAAGCGCCAATTGCATAGTTAATCGGTTTTCATTTAGAGTGCATCGAGGTCCAGCACATCTTGCATTGTGAAGAAGCCAGCGCCTTTTGCATTCAACCAAATCGCTGCACGCACTGCACCATTTGCAAATGTCATTCGGTTGGTCGCTTTATGTGTAATTTCCACACGCTCACCGATATCAGCAAACATCGCGGTGTGTTCACCCACAATATCGCCAGCGCGAATGGTCGCAAAACCAATCTCATCACGGCTTCGCTCACCCGTGATGCCTTCACGTGCATACACAGCAACATCACTCAGTTTGTTGCCCATCGCACCCGCAATGGCTTCACCCATACCAATCGCCGTGCCAGAAGGTGCATCCACTTTGTGGCGATGGTGCGCTTCAACGATCTCAATGTCGCAGTAGTCGCCCATGACTTTCGCTGCTTTCTCAAGCAGTTTAAACACGAGGTTTACGCCGACGCTATAGTTTGGTGCCATCACAATGCCAGTATCAGAAGCTGCGGCATCAATCTGAGCGCGCTGTTCTTCAGTAAAGCCTGTCGTACCAATGATCAGTTTCTTCCCATGCGCTTGGCAAAGCGCAAGGTTCGCTAAGGTCACTGCAGGCGCAGTAAAATCAATAATGACATCAAAATCATCGGCTACCTTCGCGAGATCATCCACGATGGTAACGTCGCGCTTACCGATGCCCGCGAGTTCGCCCGCGTCAGTGCCAATAAGACTCGATTCAGGACGTTCACTTGCAGCTGCCAGTATTGCGCCTTCCATTCCATCCGTGGCTTGAATTAGCTGTCGGCCCATACGACCGGCAGCGCCCGCAATTGCGATGCGAACCATGTAAATCCCCTTTTCACTTTCGGTCAGCGCCGCGTCAACGCGGCGCAATAAAATCATTCGTTTGTCACTCTACCTTTTTCAAACAGTGATGTATATCCGAGCAATACTTGGAATGACGCTCTGTATCGTCGACGAAATACTTCTCGCGCTATAACGCCAAAAGGAGCCATAGGCTCCTTTTATACAATCAGACATCGTCGCGTTTTTGTTATGTTTTGATGCCCCTAGTCGATATGCTTCACTTGAAGCTCACGTGGCACTTCAAAGAACATGTTTTCTTCACGTCCTTTAAGCTCTTCTACCGCCGTGCCGCCATATGCTTCAATCTGTGCAATGATAAGGTTCACGAGCTCTTCAGGTGCAGACGCGCCCGCTGTAACGCCGACTTTTACTTTGCTTTCAAACCACTCTGCTTTCACGTCTTCTGCGCAATCTGTCAGGTACGCTGGCGTACCTAACTTTTCACTCAATTCACGCAAACGATTCGAATTTGAACTGTTCTTCGAACCCACCACCACCATCACATCACATTGCGTCGCAAGTTCACGCACTGCATCTTGGCGGTTTTGGGTTGCGTAGCAAATGTCATCTTTACGCGGACCTTGGATCTCAGGAAACACTTCACGCAATTTGTCGATCACGTCTGCCGTTTCATCCACAGACAAGGTGGTTTGACTAACGTAATGCAAGTTAGATGGATCTTTCACGTCAATGGTATGAACATCTGCCGGTGTTTCCACCAAGTACATACCACCGGTTTCGCTAGCATATTGTCCCATGGTGCCTTCCACTTCTGGATGTCCGGCATGGCCAATCAGCACCACTTCCATATTTTTGCGACTCGCACGCGCAACTTCCATGTGAACTTTAGTCACCAATGGACACGTTGCATCGAACACGGTCAAACTGCGAGATTTTGCTTCATTACGCACCGCTTGTGACACGCCGTGGGCTGAAAAAATAACAATGCTGTCATCAGGCACCTCACTGAGTTCTTCAACGAACACGGCGCCACGTGACTTTAAGCCTTCCACGACAAAGCGGTTGTGCACGACTTCATGACGCACATAGATGGGAGGCTGATACATTTCTAGTGCACGCTCAACAATGCTGATAGCACGATCGACACCGGCACAAAACCCACGAGGGTTAGCTAGCAAAATCTTCATTACAACGCCTTTTAACCGACACTCACTATTTCTACATCAAAGATGACATTTTGGCCGGCGAGTGGGTGGTTAAAGTCCACAGTAACAGACTCGCCCGACACTTCCGTAATGACACCTGGAATTTCCTGACCACCGGGACCTGCAAACGCGACGATTGTCCCTTCTTCTAAAGGAATATCACCAGCAAATTGACTGCGATCCATATGTTGGATGTTGTCAGGGTTAGATTGGCCAAACGCATCATCAGGCCCCAATGTAAAACTGGCTTTTTCACCTTCGGACAATCCTAACAAACACTTTTCAAAGTTATCCGTCAAACTGCCGTCGCCCATCACAAGCTTCGCAGGTTTACCTGATGTCTGGGTGCTGTCTGCGACAGAACCGTCTTCCAGTTTAATGGTGAAGTGCATCACCACTTCACTGTTAGCGCTAACGTTTGCCATTCAACCATCCTTGAATTCGATGAAGACGTAAACCGTCTAATAGTACCCAGCAACATCTTCATGTTGGGTATAAACCCCAATTCTCATTGGGTTATGTATTTTTGAATACAATACGGCGCTGCCCGTAAAACGACCAGCGCCATAGTGTTATTTCTTATGTCTCACCACAAACCGTTTACTCAGTTTCAGCGGCCTGTTTTTTTGACGACAAAATACTTTCCAGCACAATCAAACCTGCACCGATACAAATTGCTGTATCCGCCAAGTTAAAGGCTGGCCAGTGACTCTTTCCAATAAAGAAATCGAGGAAATCGATCACGTAGCCATGAACGAGACGATCAAACAAGTTACCAATCGCACCGCCAATGACCAAGGCATAGGCAATGTTCAAGATCTTGTTGCTCGCAGGTGTTTGGCGCATCCAGTACGCCAACATGCCTGATACGGTCAGCGCAATGGCAGCAAAGAACCATCGCTGCCAGCCACCCGCATCGCTCAAGAAACTGAACGCAGCGCCGTAGTTGTGAACATACAAAAGGTTAAAGAAAGGCAGCACTTCAATGCGGTTTGCCCAACCATACCCCATGGTATCCATAACAAGCAGTTTACTGCCAATATCCAACACGAACACCAGCAACGCTAACCACAGCCAGCGCACACCCGATTGTTTTGCTGTCAGATCTTTCATCCAGCCTTCCTACTCTCTTTATGCGTGGCGACGATTACGCGAATTGACGCGTTTCGCCTTCACCATCAATGTTACTTACACAACGACCACAAAGGGTTGGATGTGCGTCGATTGTGCCTACATCTGCAACATGGTGCCAGCAACGCTCACACTTCTCTGCATCTGATTTTGCAACAACGACAGACAAACCTTCGATTTCCGTTGCAACTGCAGCTTCAGGCGCTGCGTCTGTCGCAACAACCTCTGCTTTAGACGTCAGCAACACAAAACGTAGCTCATTGCCCATCGCTTCTAGCTTGGCAGCAAACTCAGGTTTCGCATATAGAGTGATTTCAGCTTCGAGTGAACCACCGATTTTCTTATCGTTACGTGCTTGTTCTAGAACCTTGTTAACGGCACCACGAACACGCAGCAATTCAGACCAGAATGCGTTGTTCAGCGTCTCGTCGTCATTCAGGCCAAACAAACCGTCGTACCACACTTCAGTGAATACGTATTTGTTACGTGAACCCGGCATTTCGTTCCAGATTTCATCTGCAGTAAACGACATGATCGGCGCCATCCAACGCACCAACGCTTCCATGATATGGAACAGAGCCGTTTGACAGCTGCGGTGCGCAAGGCCACCGGCTTTCGCGGTGTATTGGCGGTCTTTGATGATGTCCAAGTAGAATGAACCCATCTCAACAGAACAGAACTGCATCAAACGCTGAGTCACTTGGTGAAAGTTACACTCTTCGAACGCCTTCAGAATTTCTTCTTGTGCTTCAAGTGCTTTGCCCACCGCCCAACGGTCTGCAATCACCATGTCTTGAGCTGCAACCATGTCAGTTTCAGGGTTGAAGCCATTCAAGTTAGCAAGCAAGAAGCGCGCGGTGTTACGAATGCGGCGATACGCATCAGCACTGCGGTTCAGAATTTGATCAGACACGGTCATTTCACCCGTGTAATCAGTCGATGCCACCCACAAACGCAGGATGTCGCCACCCAGCTTGTTCATTACGTCTTGTGGAGACACAACGTTACCAATCGACTTAGACATCTTACGGCCTTGACCATCAACGGTGAAACCGTGGGTCAACACTTGCTTGTAAGGTGCGGCATTCTTGATTGCAACAGATGTCATTAGCGATGACTGGAACCAGCCACGGTGTTGATCCGAGCCTTCCAAGTACATGTCAGCTTCATTGCCGTTGAATTCCGCGCGTTGATTTACAACTGCATAGTGCGTAGCACCTGAGTCAAACCATACGTCTAGGGTATCCAGCACTTTTTCGTAGTTTTCAGCATCGTCACCAAGCAACTCAGCGGTGTCGAGATCCCACCACGCTTGAATGCCTGATTGTTCAACTTTCTGCGCCACTTGTTCGATCAGTTCAACCGTGTTCGGGTGAAGATCTGAGGTTTCTTTGTGAACGAACAACGCAATTGGCACGCCCCACGTACGTTGACGGGAGATACACCAATCAGGGCGACCTTCAACCATCGACTCGATGCGGTTTTGACCCCACTCAGGGATCCATTGTACGTTTTTGATCTCTTCCAGTGCTTTCGCACGCAGGCCAGCTTTCTCCATAGAGATAAACCACTGTGGCGTTGCACGGAAAATGATCGGCGTTTTATGACGCCAGCAATGCGGGTAGCTGTGCTCATACGCGTGGTGGTGCAATAAAGAACCGTGTTCTTTCAGCACGTCAATCACGTTGTCGTTTGCTTTCAATACATGTTGACCGGCAAACAGTTCAGTATCAGGCAAGTAAACGCCGTTGCTACCCACTGGGTTTGCCACTTCTAGGCCGTACTTTTGACCCACCACGAAGTCTTCTTGACCATGGCCCGGTGCCGTGTGAACAACACCTGTACCTGATTCAGTCGTGACGTGATCGCCACAGATTACTGGCACATCGAAGCTGTAAAACGGATGGTTGAAGCGCAATAGCTCCAACGCGTCACCTTGGCAGAAACCAAGGTTATGGAAGTGTTCAATACCCGCGCGATCCATCACTTGCTTCGCAAGCTCTGATGCCATAATCAAACGACGAGGGGTTTCGCCTTCCACTTGAACAAGTACATATTCCAGTGCATCAGAAACAGCCACTGCACGGTTTGCAGGCAATGTCCAAGGCGTGGTGGTCCAGATAACGATAGACACGTCACCGTGACCTTCATGGCCTTCCGCCAAACCGAATTTGGCCAGAACGGCCGCTTCGTCTGTCGCGCGGAACATCACATCAATAGAAGGCGATACTTTGTTCTCGTACTCTACTTCTGCTTCGGCCAGTGCTGAACCACAGTCAGTACACCAGTGAACAGGCTTAAAGCCTTTGTGAAGGTGACCGTTGTCTGCAATTTTGCCTAGCGCACGGATGATGTTCGCTTCGGTGTTGAAGTCCATGGTCAGGTATGGCTTATCCCACTCACCCAACACACCAAGACGTTTGAAATCCGCCTTTTGGCCTTCAACTTGTTTTGCTGCGTACTCACGACACTTCTGACGGAATTCAGCAGCAGACACTTTTTTGCCTGGCTTGCCGACTTTCTTCTCAACCATCAGTTCGATTGGCAGACCATGACAGTCCCAACCAGGTACGTAAGGTGCGTCAAAGTCCGACAATGTTTTGGACTTAATAATAATGTCTTTAAGAATCTTGTTTACTGAGTGACCAATATGGATGTTGCCGTTTGCATACGGAGGGCCGTCATGCAGGATGAAAGATTTCTTGCCTTTTTTCGCTTTACGGATCTCGCCGTAAAGATCTTCATCGTACCAACGCTTGAGCATTTGCGGCTCACGTTGTGCAAGATTACCTCGCATCGGAAACGCGGTTTCCGGCAGGTTTAAGGTATCTTTAAAGTCACTCATTGATTGTTCATTCCGTATGGACGTTTTCGACATTATCTTGACCAGCCAGCCACGCACGCGCTGTCTGGGCATCAAGTTCAATTTGGGCTTTTAGTTCGTCTAGCGAACCAAATTTTTTCTCATCTCGCAGCTTATGAAGAAGCTGCACTTCAACATGCCGACCATAAAGATCGCCAGCGAAGTCAAAAAGGTGCACTTCCAATTGTTGGCGTACACCGTTAACAGTTGGTCGCGTGCCTACATTAGCAACACCACCTAACCAAGTGTTCTCATCAATACCGCCGACCTTAACGACATACACACCAGACACAGGCGTAACACGTCGTTTTAACGGGACGTTTGCGGTAGGGAATCCGATGGTACGACCTAGCTTCTTACCGTGGGAAACACGCCCACTGATGCTATAAGGTCGCCCTAGCATCTGCTCCACTGCGTCTTGCTCGCCTCGCGACAATTCATCACGAATGGCAGTACTGCTAACACGCTGCTCGGAGACACAAAAACTTTGCGTACTCACCACATCAAAATGTGCAGATTTTGCTTCTTGCTGCAGATAGACAAAATCGCCCTGACGCTTAGCGCCAAAGCGGAAGTCATCGCCGACCACGAGAAACTTAACACCCAATTGTTCAGCCAACAAGCGATGAACAAAGTCATAGGGAGTAATGGCAGCGAATTTTGCATTAAAATTCACCACAAGTAATCGCTCAACACCTAATTTCGCCAACTGCGTGTATTTATCACGCAAGCGAGTCAAGCGTGCAGGCGCGCGATCGGCAGCAAACAATTCTCTTGGCTGGGGTTCAAACAGCATGACCGTGGACGGAACGCCCAACTCACGGGCCTTCTTTACCACTTGAATAAGCACTTGTTGGTGGCCTAAATGCACACCATCAAAGTTACCGATCGTCAGTACGCACCCTCGGTGTCTGTCTCGGATGTTATGAATGCCTCGGATCAATTCCATAATGGTAAAACTGCTTTCCCCTAAAAAAACCGACGGATTATATACTAGTTATGCGTAGCAATCAGCTTTCTGCTCGAAGTTGACGCGGTCTCACACCAGAAACGGCCAAAGACACAAGGTAAGTCACTGCACCTAAAGCAATTAAGCCAAATAGAATGTAGATACGTTCCCAAAGCCCCATCGCGAGCCAGTCAGTATTTTCTGGCATCAGCCAAAACACCAAGCCGCCCATCAGTGACGCACCAATCACGAGGCGCAACGTAAAAAAGAGTGTTTCCCGACTCACGCGATACACACCTTGCTTATGAAGGCCTCTGTACAGCAAGCCCGCATTGACCAACGCTGACAACGCCGTTGCCATAGCCAGACCAACATAACCATAAAATGACGCGAAGATAAGGTTGAACACCATATTGCTAACCATAGCAATGATGCCATAGCGCACAGGGGTTTTCGTGTCTTGGCGGGCGTAATAGCCTGGCGCAAGCACTTTAATAAGCATGAAGTTCAGCAAGCCTGACGCGTAAGCCATTAGCGACAGCGCCGCAGCATCCACGTCTGACGGACTAAACTCGCCACGCATGAAGAGCACCATCAGCATAGGTTTCGCTAATACCATCATGCCCACCATCGCGGGTAATCCCAGTAACAGCACCATGCGAATACCCCAATCCATCGTACTGGCGAATTGACCGGATGATTGCTCAACGTGCTTTTTCGACAACGCAGGCAATATCACAGTGGCAATCGCAATGCCAAACAAACCCAGCGGGAACTCTAAGAGGCGGTCAGAGTAATACAACCAACTGATGGACCCCGTCGCAAGGAAGCTCGCGATAAAGGTATCAAGCAACAAGTTAATTTGGCTGACGGACACACCAAACAGTGCGGGAATCATCAATGTGCGAATTTTCACCACACCAGGGTGAGACCAACCCCATTTGGGTTTAACCAACATGCCTTCGCGATAGAGAAAAGGAAGCTGGAACGCAAACTGGATCAAACCACCGAGGAAGACACCAATACCGAGCCCAATTTCTGGCTGCTCTAAATTAGGGGCTATCCAAATGGCCGCCGAAATCATCGCAATATTGAGAAATACCGGCGTAAAAGAAGAAACCGCAAATCGCCCGAGCGTGTTCAGGATGGATCCTGCCAACGCCACAAAGGAAATAAACCAAAGATAAGGAAACGTGATTTTCAATATCAACGAGGCTAATTCAAACTTGTGCGCAGACGGGCCATCGTTGACCCAATCTAAAAACCAGCCAGCACCAAATAATGCTGTGATCACAGGCGAAGCAATCACCCCCACCAAGGTCACAATGGTCACTAACACTCCCAAGGTGCCTGATACGTAAGCAATTAGCTCACGGGTTTTGTTTTTATCATCACTGGCTTGGTATTCGGCTAAAACAGGCACAAACGCCTGTGAAAACGCACCTTCTGCAAACAGACGACGTAAAAAGTTAGGGATTTTATTGGCGAAAAAGAAAACGTCAGCGGCGGCGCCCGCCCCCATTAGATTTGCGATAACCACATCGCGCATCAGCCCCATCACGCGAGACACCATCGTCATAAAGCTGACAATCATTCCCGAGCGAAGCAATCGCTTTGACACGTATATCCCCTTAAAAATCTCGCTCTGTAAACGGTTTAGCCATGCTTTGCAGCAAAACCGGCAATAATCTGCGAGCGAAAAACGCTAGCCCTGTGATTATCGCGCATAAAGTGCTTACTTAACGATAAGAATGCTGATAGAATTTTCCGCCATATTAACCGCGAAGTTCGCAACACGCCAACCCTAGCGAGTCTAGTGTTAGTGCGGCGGATATTTGCACAAATGAATTGACAACTCCGGTAAAACGAGGCATATTCCTCGGCCTTAAATTGTCACCGAATATAAGATTTGGGAGTTAGACCCTTGGCGAATATCAAATCTGCTAAGAAGCGTGCAATCCAATCTGAGAAGCGCCGCCAGCACAATGCAAGCCGTCGCTCAATGATGCGCACTTACATGAAAAAAACTATCGCAGCTATCGTAGCTGGTGATAAAGAAGCCGCTACTAAAGCGTTTGGCGAAATGCAACCTATCTTGGATCGCATGGCTACTAAAGGCCTGATCCACAAGAACAAGGCTGCTCGTCATAAAGCGAACCTAGTTGCTCAAATCAAAGCTCTTTAATAGCGCTTCGATTTGAAATAAAAAAACCGGCTTAAGGCCGGTTTTTTTATGCGTGTTATTTAGACATGAGAGCTAACTAAACGAATCTCCACACCTCATCACTCATCAGCGCCAACTTATCTTCGCACCACAACTCGCTCATGATTCCCATTGATTAATTCAATAAGAAGACAGTCACGAATGACTGAGCATCGTGTTCACGCAATGACTGATCAGGTATAGATACTTTGCTTTGTTCTACGAGTGGCTATTTGCAATATAGTTGATGAAGCGTTGACATAATCGTTTGAACTTCAACACTTTTCAGTGAGTAGTACACGGTTTGCGCCTCTTTGCGTGTTGCAACGAGCCCGTCACGACGAAGCCAAGCAAGGTGTTGCGACAACGCTGATTGACTGAGTTGTAATTTGTCACTGAGCATCCCCACTGACAACTCACCTTCCAACAAATAGCATAGAATGAAAAGTCGACGCTCATTGGCCATTGCTTTTAACAACTGTACCGCTTTTGGCCCCTGTTCTTGCATCTGTTTCAAATCCATACTTACTGCCTACTATCTTCCATCTAACGGGTTGTTTGATTTCGCTTAAGTTTAACACTGATCATTTTGTTAACAATGCCTAGCGTTTAAGAAAGGCGTTAAAAACTAATGAAACAACTTGCTAAAATCTGCTTCACATATTCTTTTTACTGCAGGATGCTGGATCATGCGCTCTGCAAAAATAACGTAATACTCCTCCTTCAACTCTTTCACTTTTGCAACTTCTTGCACATTTGGCAGCTCAAGTACATCTGCAGAGTAAAAAGTCGGGGCCACAAACATGGCGCGATGATTCGATCCAAACGCCTTCATCAGCGCTGCATCGTCGAACTCACCCAAAATGTTTGGTGTGATGCCTTGGCTATCAAACCAATGCATCAGTTTGCGTCCCATGGCTGTTCTCGTGCCCGGGATTAACAATTTGTACTCTTCGATGACAGCTGGAAATGTCGCGTCAATCAGTGAATCAGAACAGAAGAAACTCATCACACTTTCACCCAACTTCACACTAAACAACCCCGGACTCTGGGTGGAGTCCACAGGACAGTCTGACAAAATCATGTCGAGTTTGTGCTGGCTGAGTTGTTCAAGCAGAAGCTCGTGGGTGGATTCAAAACAACGTAAGTGAATGCTGTTGTCCTCAGGAACGGCCTTCAACAGCACCCTACTGACAAGACTCTTCGATAGCGCGTCAGCGACACCTACATCGAACAAAACGTTCTCTTGCTGGCTATAGTTCACGATATCCAGCATCTCGTAGCTCAGGCCGAACATCTTGTCGGCGTATTTGTAAACTAACTGCCCAAGCTCTGTGGGCTCGACATTGCGTCCAACCCGCTTGGTGAGTCGCCCTTTCAGGCGTTCTTCTAACGCGCGAATTTGGCCAGTCACGGTTTGAGGCGTAAGAAACAAGGCTTCAGCAGCTTTAGTGACAGAGCCTTGCTTGCAGACCATCCAGAAATAGTACAAATGGTTATAGTTTAAATGTGACATATGACTTCAACGAAAAAGACGCCAGAGTTGCCCCAAGGTGGGATTCTGACGTCTTTGAATGTAATGAGTGGAAAATTTAGCCTTTCTCGAGAGAAATAGGTGTGCGGTAACGCCCACCGGCTCTTTGTTCTAGCGCTCGACTAAACCAGCTGTCTTTGTCAGCACTGCGTTCAACAAATACTGCCTTCTCTGTCTCACTGCTTTCGAGGTATCCACTTTCCATGCCTGCGATAAACGCTTGGCAAACATCGGTTGTGTTATCGTCAAAGCAATGCGAATAGTCTTCAGACGCTAACGCTGGTATGGCGAGTAGCGCACCACTAATAATCAATACCCACTTTCTTTTCATCGCTTTCTTCCTCCACCTGACTCGATTTCGGCAATACAGCATTCAATAAGGCATAACCTGCTACGGCCGAGAGCGTTGAACCAATCAAAATACCCAGTCGAGAGAACGTAATGTAGCTTTGATCGACGCCAACAAACGCCAACGACGAGATAAATATCGACATCGTAAAGCCAATCCCGCACAGCAGGGACACAGCAAAAATCTGTTTGAAATTCACGCTTTCAGGAAGACGCGCAACTCCCATTTTCACCGACAACCAACTGAAGGTGAAAATACCCAGTGGTTTACCAACAAGCAGACCCAGTGCAATACCCAATGGCAATGTGTTCGTTAAGCTCTCAAAAGAGACGCCTTCAAGCGACACACCTGCATTTGCAAAAGCAAATAGCGGCAGGATAAGAAACGCGGCATACGGGTGAATCGCATGTTCAAGCGTCTTAAGCGGTGATTTGCCGTCCTTGCCCCCTTCGAGTGGGATAGCAAAGCCAAGTACCACACCTGCAAGGGTGGCATGCACGCCAGATTTCAACACGCTGAACCACAAGATTGCGCCCACCAGCATGTACCATTTCACCCCTGACACATTTTTACTGTTCATTAAGAACAGTGCCATGGTTGATAGGAAGGCGACGGTCAAGGCAGTAACAGAAAGGTCACTGCTATAGAACAATGCAATGATCACGATGACGCCTAAGTCATCAATGATGGCCAGAGCCAGCAAGAACACTTTCAGAGAAAGAGGGACACGCTTGCCAAGCAGCGCCATCACACCTAGCGCAAAAGCGATATCGGTAGCAGCAGGAATAGCCCAACCACTTGCGGTAACTGGGTCGTTAGCATTGAACGCAAGGTAAACCAGAGCAGGTGCAACCATACCACCAACAGCGGCAATGGCAGGGAAGATCGCTTTCTCTTTAGTATTAAGTGCGCCCTCGATAAGCTCTCGTTTGACTTCCAGTCCTATTAAAAGGAAGAAGATAGCCATCAAGCCATCATTGACCCAATGCTCGACAGACAGACCTGCGACGTAGCTGTGAAGCACGCTTTCGTATACAGGTTGCAGCGGTGAGTTCGCGATGATGATTGCTAAAATAGCAGCAATGATCAGCACTAAACCACCGGCTGATTCCATCTTCATAAACTGACGAATGGCATCAGTCATTTAAAGCACTCCATAAAATAGTTATTCGATACTAGTCTAGGCGCCGACCAGCAAATATGAAAAATCGGTTCTTCGGAGATTAAACCTCGGAATTCCCGAGCAATTCAATAATTATTGATGATTTTTTCGCAATATGATTTTACCTATTGTCATAAACGCTGATTTTTTTGTTGTGATGTGAGCCTAATTTAGCGCGAATGCGCGAAAAATAACCGATCTAACACCCTATCCGAAAACACATTTAAACCGCTGTTTATAAAAGCATAAATGCACTTCCCACCCCTACCTCACCCCCTATGAGAATGATTGATTATGGGTAAGGCGCGAAACTGTAATATTAGTGAAATATTTCATGCCTACTATCGCCCTCAGATTCTTTCATTGACATAAATCTGACATACAACTGTCACGGAGATTTCTTTATGACCTCCCAAGCTTCTACTGCTGCACCGATTAACAGCTCTAAGAATTGGGTACGTTGGGCTAACCTGGCGCTAATGCTTTATGTTCTGCTTTTAGCAGTGTCTATGGTTGGTAGTGGTTTCAAGTGGGCTGCAGGCGAAGAGGCTAAAACCTTATTCGCATTCGCGTCTCACCCTGTTGCTGGTTTGATGATTGGTATCGTTGCGACTGCACTGATTCAATCTTCAAGTACAGTAACGTCTATTATCGTTGGTCTGGTAGCTGGTGGCTTACCTGTAGAGACCGCAATCCCTATGGTTATGGGTGCTAATATTGGTACCACTGTTACCAACACCTTGGTAAGCCTAGGGCACGCACGTTGCAAAGACGAATTCCGTCGTGCATTTACCTGTGCAACCGTTCATGACTTCTTTAACTTAATGGCCGTTTCTATCTTCCTTCCTTTGGAAATGATGTTTGGCCTTCTTGATAAAATTTCTAGCTGGCTTGTTGCTCCATTGATGTTCGATGGCAGCCTAAGCATGAAAGGCATGGACTTCATGGGTCCATTGACGAAGCCTCTTGTTGCCAGCACCAAAGACGCACTATCAATTCTGCCAGGCAACTGGGGTGGCGTTGCATTGATTATCTTGGGTATCGCACTGATTTTTGCTTCTATCACTATGATGGGCAAACTAATGCGTAAACTGATGGTTGGTCGTGCAAAAGAGCTTCTACACAATGCAATCGGTCGTGGCCCAATCCATGGTATTGCATCAGGTACTTTGGTAACGATTCTGGTTCAGTCTTCTTCTACGACAACAAGCCTGATGGTTCCACTGGTAGGTACAAACGTATTGAAAGTACGCGATGTTTACCCGTTCACACTTGGCGCAAACATCGGTACCTGTATCACTGCACTGCTTGCAGCGACAGCGGTAACAGGTCCAAACGCAGTATTTGCTCTGCAAATTGCATTGGTTCACCTAACGTTCAACGTTCTAGCGACACTGCTCATCTTTGGTACGCCGTTCCTGCGCGAAATTCCATTGAAGTGTGCAGAGATGCTGGGTGAAGCTGCAGCGAAGACGAAGCTTGCTGTGGTTGCATACCTTGGTCTTGTGTTCATTGCGATTCCATCTGTTGTGATGCTAGCAACACAATAAGCACTCAGACAGATATGAAAAACGCCCGCATTTAGCGGGCGTTTTTGTTTCTAGCGGAACGCTTTCGCGTTGCGTTCTCAACTCTCTCGTCTCCAAGCATCTCACCAAACAGAGCCCGCTTTCCTAACTCGCCTTGATTATCTTTGCCCATAAAAAAACCGGGGAAAATCCCGGCTTCTATATCACTGCTATCACACGCAACAATTAAATCGCGATAGGTGCTCTGATAGCCGCTTGCGCGTCATAACCATCAATCTCAAAGTCTTCCAGTTTGTAATCGAAGATAGAGTCAGGCTTGCGCTTGATGGTCAATGTTGGAATCGTCCCTGGCGTACGCTTAAGCTGCTCGTAGACGATATCATCCGTTAGATGGTTACCGTAAAGGTGAACGTCACCAAAGGTGTGTACGAAGTCACCCACGTCCAAATCACACTGCTGCGCGATCATGTGCGTGAGCAGCGCGTAGCTTGCAATGTTAAACGGCACACCAAGGAAGTAATCCGCACTGCGCTGGTAAAGCTGACAAGAAAGCTTTCCATCAGCAACATAGAATTGGAACAAACAGTGGCAAGGTGCCAATGCCATGCGGCCTTGCTCGACGTTTGCTTGCGGCGCGATGCTTTCATCAGGCAAGTCAGCAGGGTTCCAAGCCGTAATGATGTGCCTACGAGAGTTTGGTTTGGTTTTGATTTGCTCGATAAGCTCAGCGATTTGATCAACCGTAGAGCCATCTGGGCATGCCCATGAACGCCATTGCGCACCGTATACAGGACCAAGATCGCCGGCTTCTGTTGCCCATTCATCCCAAATCGAAACCTTGTTGTCTTGCAGGTATTTGATATTGGTTTCGCCATTCAAAAACCAAAGCAGTTCATGAATGATGGCGCGGGTATACAGTTTCTTTGTCGTAAGAAGCGGAAAACCTTCACTAAGGTCAAAGCGCAATTGACGACCAAATACAGAACGCGTTCCCACACCCGTGCGATCGCCTCTATCACTCCCGTTGTCGATGATATCCTGCATTAAATCAAGATATTGCTTCATGGAATTTCCTTTCGTTACCCCGCACGCCTTCCGGCGTGACAATTATGATTTATAAAATAAAGAAAACCGCAGACAGGGCTGCGGCTTAAATTTTGACATTATGCAGACTGAGAAACGCTCTGACGACGGTACGCCCACAGTATCATTAGCGCACCAAGGATGATCATTGGCGACGACAAAATCTGCCCCATGCTGATCCAATCTCCGAACAGCCCTAGGTGTGCATCTGGCTCACGATAGAATTCCACGATGAAACGGAATATTCCGTACCCCATCAGGAACAAGCCAGATACCGCTCCCGCAGGACGTGGCTTCTTGATGAACCAGTTAAGAATAAAGAAGAGCACAACGCCCTCAAGGGCAAATTCATAAAGCTGAGAAGGGTGACGAGCCAGTGGCCCGCCAGTTGGGAACACCATGCCCCATGCAACATCCGTCGAACGTCCCCACAGCTCACCATTCATGAAGTTACCGAGGCGACCGGCACCAAGGCCAAACGGCACAAGCGGCGCGATGAAATCGGAAACAGTAAAGAAGGTGCGCTTAGTGCGGTATGCATACCACGCCATCGCCGTGATCACGCCCAACAAGCCGCCATGGAAAGACATGCCACCTGTCCACACTTTAAATAGGAAGAGTGGATCAGCCAAGAAGGTATCAAACTGGTAGAACAAAACGTAGCCAATGCGGCCGCCAAGTATTACGCCAAGAAAGCCTGCGAAAAGTAAGTCACTCACTTCATCGCGCGTCCAACCACTTCCCGGCTTATCGGCGCGACGGTTTGCTAGCCATAATGCAAACGCAAAGCCCGCGAGGTACATCAAACCATACCAGCGCACGGCAACAGGGCCGATTTCAATCAAAACAGGATCTATTTGGGGAAATGTCAGTGACATTAGCTTGTCTTCCTTAGCTTAAAAACATACTCGCCCCAACAAGGAGCAAAAATACTGCAAATACGCGCTTTATGATCGGTGTGGGTAACCGCGATACTAACTTGGCACCATAACGTGTTGTGAACACAGAGGTGCTTACGATACCAATCAATGCAGGTAAGTAAACATATCCGACACTGTATTCTGGCAAAGATTCCGGTTGCGATAGACCAAAAAAGATAAAACCCGTCATCCCTGACAGCGCTAAAAACACACCACATAAGGATGCCGTACCGATGGCTTTGCGCATTTCAACGCCATGATAATTCAAATACGGCACGGTTAGCGACCCCCCACCAATACCGGCAAGGCTTGATGTCACACCAATAAGACCGCCGCTCAACACATTCTTGCCCACAGAAGGTAAGGGTTTTTCAGCCCTAACGCGCAACGAAAACACCATTTGCAGCGCAAGCAACAGTACAATCACACCGAAAATACGGGGTAAATACTCTGTTGGCATTTTATCTGCAATGCCACTTCCCATCAGTCCACCGACCAAAATTCCTGGCAACAACGTTTTGATGACGGAAGGCTGAACATTACCGAGCCGATAATGAGAGAGCGCAGAAGAGGAAGAAGTCACAACAATACTGGCTAACGATGTAGCTAACGCCATTGGCATGATCAAAGAAGGCGATATTTCCGCCCACGGCAACAGCACCGACAAAGCAGGAACAATCAACAAGCCGCCACCAATACCCAGCAAGCCCGCCAATAACCCCACGCAGCAGCCTAACATGAGGCACACTGCGAACAGCCACAAGGTGGCATCTAACATGAATGTATTCCTATTTACCGACCCGAATGAGACCACCCAGGTTGTACTGCTCGAGAAAGTCTTCTGACGCTGAGCGAATATCGCTCGCCAGAGAAAGACCGAGCATCGCGTTGACGTGGTTTTGCAACGCGTCAGAAGGGATATGACGAAGTACGTATTTAATTTTTGCAACACTGCGCGTGTTCATACTTAATTGGCGATAACCCATGCCAACAAGCAAGGTTGCGCCTATCGGATCACCAGCAAACTCACCACAAACACTGACAGGCAATGTTAACCGTTTGGCTTGATTGAGTATTTGAACGAGCACTGCTAACACCGACGGATGAAATGTATCATAGACATCTGCGACTCGGGCGTTATTTCTATCCACGGCCAACAGGTATTGGGTTAAGTCATTCGTCCCGACGGAAAGAAAATCGATATGGGGCGCGACCGCATCAAATTGATACAGGACTGACGGCACTTCCACCATGATCCCCAAGCGCGGACGATGAAGCACCTCGCCTTCCGCTTCTGCGATTTCCGTGACCTCCGCAAACGCACGTTCAATCAGTGTTTTCGCTTCCAATAGCTCGGACAAACCAGAGATCATGGGCAAAAGAATGGCAAGGTTATCTCGGCCTATGCTTGCGCGAAGCATGGCGCGAACTTGAATTAAAAAGATATCAGGGTGATCGAGCGTGAAACGAATGCCTCGCCAACCCAAGAACGGGTTATCTTCTTCAATCTTCAAGTAAGGAAGCGGCTTATCTCCGCCAATGTCCAGGGTACGCATGACCACGGGTTGTCCCGGGTAACAGTCCAAAATGGATCGGTATTGATTGACCTGATCGTCTTCGGAAGGGAAGCTACGCTGCATCAAAAACGGCACTTCAGTACGGTAAAGCCCCACCCCATCAACCCCGCGGTTAATGGCAATGCTGGTGTCTGCACTCAACCCCGCATTGAGGTGTATTTGGACGCGAACACCGTCTGCCGTTTTGGTTTGTTTGGTGAAGGCATTATCCACTTCTTTTTGAAGCTCAAGCTCTTCGTCCCGCAGACGTTTATATTCTTTCAGTACCTGTGGCGCAGGCTCAACCAGCAAGCGTCCTTTAAATCCATCCAGCACCACTTTCTTACAGTGAACAAGCTCAGGGCGGAACTCCACTCCCATCACCGCCGGAATGCCTAGCGCACGCGCTAAGATCGCCGCATGGGCGTTGACTGCACCCTCTTCGGCGACAACACCCGCAAGTTGATCGCGAGGAATCGCCGCTAACATGCCAGCCGTCAATTCACGGGCAAACAGCACGATGGGTTTATCAAACTGCCACTGCTTGGTTTCTTGGTTTTCGAGGAAATAGAGCAGGCGCTGACCCAGCTCCTTCACGTCGTTCGCACGTTCACGAAGGTAGGGATCAGACATGTTATTAAAGCGCTCAGCAAACTCATCTATGGTTTGCTTTACTGCCCACTCTGCCATGTCACCACTGTGAATACGCTCCTTCATGGCTTTTCTAAGCACAGGATCATTCAACAAGTGGATAAAGAGATCGAAGATCGCCAAGGTGTCTTGATTGAGTTCGCTGTCGAAACGCTTTCGAAGACGCCCAAACTCTATGATGGCAGCACTGACGGCCCCATCAAAACGGTCGCGTTCTTGTTGGATATCAAGACACGAGGCAGGGAGAACAAGATCGAGGCGCGGCTGAGAGACATCACACCAGGCTTCTGCAATGGCAACGCCCGGCGACGCCGCAGCACCTTGCAATAACATGGAACCACTGCCGTCACTTGGCCACACACCCTGTGCTTTCGAGTGAGCAAATACAACAGCCAGTTGCGCGGCGAGTGTAATAAGAAACGATTCTTCACTTTCATCAAACTGACGGGGTGCGCGTTGCTGAACCACCAGCACACCGAGCACTTGTCGACGATAAATAATGGGCGTCCCGAGAAAGGAGTTGAAATGATCTTCGCCGATGTCAGGAAAGTGTTTGAAGTCCGCATGGGTTGCGGCATTGGCAAGGTTGATGGGTTCAGCACGACGGCCAACTAGCCCGACTAACCCTTCTTTAAAAGAGAGCGAAACGCGGCGAGCACGGGAGTTCAATCCCTTCGTCGCCATCAGTTCGTAAACTTGTCGTTCATGATCCGCAATATAAACAGAGCAGCACTCTGTTTCCATTGCAGTGCAGGTCTCTCCCACCAAAGTATTGAGGGCTTGCTTCACGTCGCTTGATGACGCAACGTTGTGCACGATGTCTCGCAGTTTCGTTAGCATCAGCACCCTCTTTCTTTTCCTTTGCTTTCGTAGACCTAGCTTCTACCGAACGCGCAATTTACTGTTCTAGTTTTTTGAAGCACCTCGCTTTCCTTTGCGCTTCACTTTTCGTTCACGAAAAGGCATCGCAATGGCCGCGAACTCCTTCATCGCACGGCGATATACGTCGCGCTTGAATGACACCACTTGCCTCACAGGATACCAATAACTCACCCAACGCCAACCGTCGAATTCAGGCGTACCCCCGCGTTGCATGTTCACCTTAGACTCGTCACATTCCAGTTTCAGCAAAAACCATTTCTGTTTTTGTCCGATACACACAGGCTTTGAATCCCAACGAACTAAACGTTTAGGCAACTTATAGCGTAGCCAATGTCGGCTTGTTGCCAGAATTCGGACATCCTTTTTGGTTAATCCGACTTCTTCGTATAACTCTCGAAACATGGCTTGTTCAGGGGTTTCTCCTTCATCAATGCCACCTTGTGGAAACTGCCAAGAGTGCTGTCCGTATCGACGAGCCCAGAGAACCTGACCGTGGCTATTACATATAACAATCCCTACATTGGGACGGTAGCCATCGCCATCTATCACTGGACGACCTCAAATATAAATCTCTATTAACAGTGATTTTTTCACACTATGTGCACAGTGGTAAACAAACATTGCGTATGAAACGCATTTTTTGGGGGCTTCAACCGCCTTCTGTGCTGAAAAGGCATCAGATCTAGAGTTATAAACAGTTCGGTGAGACCAAGCGCACATTTATTCACGCTTTCTGTGGATAGATTTGTGCAGAAAGGTCTTAAACATCTGTTTTTATTTTTCTTCACCACGCGAATCTCGGAATAAAAACCTTCACTCAACATAACTATATTTATAAATAACAGTAATTTACACCCAACCAGCATCAGAAAAAAGCAAAGATCATACAGCGTAAAAACGACAAGATCTTAAACTGGTCAAAGATCCATCAAAGCGAGAGTTACCCACACCAGTTGCGCAAATTATCGCCTTAAACCTGCAAAACCTTCAAAATCAACCAGAAAAAACACTGTATAAGCATACATGTTATCACTCGGCGCTAAATCATCACTTTTCGCTGTGGATAACTGCATTTCGATGGTAATCCGTATGATCAACTTCTCGACACTGGTTTTTTCTCAGCGAGGCTGGTAGCGTGCTCAGCGAAGAATCTTGAACGGAAGAGACCATGATCCCAGCGCCTACCTCTGAAAACGAATTGCTCGAGCGAGCGACAGCCTTGGCTGGGTTTACACTTGGTGAATTGGCAGAGCAGTATGGTTTGGTATGCCCTGCTGATCTTCGTCGGGAAAAAGGTTGGGTGGGTATGCTGCTTGAAACCTGTTTAGGCGCAACCGCAGGAAGCAAGCCAGAACAAGATTTTCAAGACTTGGGCATCGAGCTCAAATCGATCCCCATCAGCCACACAGGAAAGCCGCTTGAAACCACTTTTGTCTGTGTCGCACCGCTCACCAATGTGCATGGCCTAACATGGGAAAACAGCCATATCCGCAATAAACTGTCGAAAGTGCTGTGGATACCTGTAGAAGGCGAGCGTGAAATCCCCGTGTGCGAACGGCATGTTGGCATGCCACTCATTTGGCAACCATCAGATGAAGAAGAAGCCCAGCTAAAAGCAGATTGGGAAGAGTTGATGGAATTTATTGTCCTTGGGAAAGTGCACCAAATTACCGCCAAGCATGGTGAGTATCTTCAATTGCGCCCTAAGGCAGCCAACAGCAAAGCCGTGACGGAAGCATACGGCGCAAACGGACAACCTATAAAGACACTGCCAAGGGGATTTTATCTCAGGAAGCAGTTTACAAGCAGGATACTGGCAGCACACTTTATGCTGCCAGCGGAAGATACCTTTTAAAGCGTAATTTCCATGTCTTCTTTGCAGGAGGTGTCAGCAGGGCCAAACTCGTCGTAGGGATCAAGCAGCCTTAGCGTCACTTTCTTTACCCCTATTTTTCGCAGCTTATCACTCACCTGCTCAATGCTATCGAAGTGCATCACTTCATCATGTTTGTCATCTTTAAGTGGTTCAAGCTGGTGCCTAACTTCCACTTCCACAATGTACTGAGCGCCACCCGCGTGCGCCACAACGTAACAATGAGGTACATTATCTGGGTGAGAAAGAATCCAGTTCTTCAATTGCTTTAATTTCATATCGTTACCACATTGTTAACCATATGTTAACTATAGTGCATTTCGCCGAAAAACAAACACTTCCCATGATGAAAACAGGCGTTAATTCGAATCAGTTTCAAGAATTAAACACACAAATGATGAGGGAAGATCTCTGCCGATCCAACGAGAATAGTGGCGTCCGAGGCTGCCTCGCGTTCAACATTCACAAAGGGGTTTGTACCTCTTATAAAATCTCCTAAGATGGAAGTGTTTATCGTAGTTCTTCGCTCAATAACGCCATTGAGCATGTCCTGTTGTAACGCATTGTTTTTCACTGACTACGCTCGCAATCCAAGGAGATCGGATGCAATACCATACCCTTCCTCATACCAGCTTAGACGTCAGCAAGATTTGTTTAGGCACCATGACATATGGCCAACAGAACACGGAAGCTGAAGCTCACGAGCAGCTCGCCCTCGCCACCGATCTCGGTGTCAATTTTATTGATACTGCCGAGATGTATGCCGTTCCGCCGACCCCAGAAACGCAAGGGCTCACCGAATCTTATATCGGCTCTTGGTTAAAGAAATCAGGCCAGCGTGACAAGCGCATTATTGCTACCAAAGTTGCGGGGCCGCGCGGTGTTCCTTACATCCGCGAAAACATGGCGTTGGATCGTCGCAACATTCGCCAAGCCGTTGAAGACAGCCTTGCCCGATTGCAAACCGACTACATCGATTTGTACCAAGTACATTGGCCTCAACGCCACGTGAACAGCTTTGGTCAGCTCAACTACAAGCATGAAGACGAAAACTCAGGTGTCAGCATTTTAGAAACGCTGGATGCCTTGACTGAACTGGTACGTGAAGGAAAGATTCGGTACATCGGCGTGTCTAACGAAACCCCTTGGGGCGTGATGAATTACTTAAAGTTGGCAGAAAAGCACAGCTTGAGCCGTATCGTCTCCATTCAAAATCCCTACAACCTGTTGAACAGAAGTTTCGAAGTCGGTTTGTCGGAAATCAGTCACCACGAAGGCGTTGAGCTTCTCGCATACTCTCCCCTCGCCTTTGGCGCATTAACAGGTAAATACCTCGATGGTGCGCGCCCAGACGGTGCTCGCTGTACGCGTTGGAGTCGTTTTAGCCGCTACTTCACCGAGCAAGGGCAAGCAGCCACACGCGCTTACGTGGACTTGGCGCATGAATACTCGTTAGATCCTGCTCAAATGGCCCTCGCATTCGTGAACAGCAGATCATTCATTGGTAGCAATATCATCGGTGCAACCACGCTTGAACAATTAAAAACCAACATCGAATCGGTAGATGTGCAACTGCCTGAGGCATTGCTTACGCGTATTGAAGAGATTGGCGCGACATACTCAAACCCTTGTCCGTAGTCGCTCGCTCCGTGCGTATATCAACACAGCAAAAAAGCGCCAACTGGCGCTTTTCTTTCATTTTCTCGCTGTCAAAGCAATCTACGGGAACCTTAATCGTAAAGGTTCCCGTCACGTTACGTGATTACGTTCACCCTCAACCGACGACGGATACGCGCCACTTCGCGAAGTGCCTTATATTGAGGAGCAACAGTATGTCCAATAGACAACCCGTCTTTTTCAAAACCAATATCTTTCAGCATGTGCTCAGACAAAGGCTCACCAATATATCGGATGCGTCGATGGGCTTTTCGCCACGCTTTTTCTTCACGCTTGATATCAAGTTGAACGAACAAAGTGGCTAAACGAAGGTATACAGATTGATTCATGATGGTCTCCTATTGAGGTTTAAGGAGGCCTTAGAGAATGTTACGGCAGGAAAAAGAGAAAAATATCGTATTTTCAAAGCCGCAATCATTCCCGCGGCCCGATTTTACGGTGCGGAAATTACTGTACAGGTTTTCGCATATCGGTATGCGAAGAGACAGAACAAATCATGACAGATGTAAATGTATTTAAAGTCATCGCTCGCCTCCTTAACCTTTTCATTTCAGTAAAATCGCACTTGTAAATTCATTGTTAATACTAATGATATGGATCAATATATCAACGAGTTATTTCTTATAACAATGAATTTAGCCGCATCCTCTTCTGTTCTATGGCTGTACAAAACATAACCGCAACATAGTCAGTCATTCGCCTATAAATTGGTACATATCTCTGTTTGTTATTTCCCTCCCAGATTTAATGCAAAATGACCATAAAGGCATACATTGAAACCATTCACACCTTCCTGCTTAACCACCTATCTCTTTATCGGATAGTACATAACTACAACCAATCTAATTTATGGATATTATTCTTCCCATCAACAGGAGAGAGAATAATGAGAACCGCCGCAGATCGTATTAGACATGCCATAGCCTTCGAACTGATTGGATTGATCTTGATCGTAGGGATCATGACACAATTTGGTTTTGATGCCGCCCACACGGGTGTACTCGGTATTGCGTTTTCACTGTTAGCAACCGGTTGGAACTATATCTATAACGTATGGTTCGACAAAGCCATGCAGAAATGGACTGGCACAACAGACAAGAAACAGAAGCATCGCATATTGCATGCACTGCTCTTTGAGTTAGGTTTGCTTTGGGTAACCATTCCCGTGATCGCTTGGTGGCTAAACCTAAGCTTGTGGAATGCTTTCTTGATGGATATTGGCCTTGTGCTTTTCTATCTGGTTTATGCCTACGTCTACAATTTAGCGTATGACAAATTGTTCCCAGTGAAATCCACTCACGTACACGCATAAAAAAACCGCCCTCGGGCGGTTTTTTGTTGTTAGCCTTTCACTAACAGCGCGCTGATGCAGGTTCAGCGGGTTTCGATAACTAAGATGCCTTAATTAACGAAAGCTGCGCGGTGCAGGGATCAAGCTGTGTTTGTTCAACAGGCGATACATGGTCGCACGAGAAACACCCAGCTCTTTCGCTGCTGCAGAAACTTGACCATTGTTGCTTTCAAGTACCGCTAGCAATGCATCACGCTCTGATTCTTCACGGATCTTACGAAGGCTCTGCTTGTAATCGCCTTGACGCGGTAAATCCAAGTGCTCGGCTTCAATCACCAAGTTGTCAGCAAGCAACACAGCACGTTTCACTTGGTTGATCAGTTCACGTACGTTACCTGGCCAGCTGTAGTTAACCAAGATTTTGTTGGCTTCTTCTGAGAAAGTGCGTGCTTGCGTGTTGTATTGACGCGCAAACTTGAGCAGGAAGTGTTCAGCCAATTCAGGAATATCCGCGCCGCGCTCTTTCAATGAAGGCACAGAAATACGCAGAACGTTCAAACGGTAGTAGAGATCTTCACGGAACAGACCTTCCGCAACCGCTTTCTCTAAATCCATGTGGGTTGCAGCAATCACGCGAACATCGATTTCTTTCGCGTACTTGTCATCATGAGATTCAACCGTGCCGTCTTGAAGAAGGTGAAGCAAGTTCGCCTGAAGATTAAGTGGCAAATCACCGATTTCATCCAAGAACAAAGTGCCTTGGTGCGCTTGCTGCACTTTACCTTCTGTGGTGCCATCACCGAACAATTCTGATGAAATCAATTTTTCAGGTAACGCACTGCATTTCACAGAAACGAAAGGCCCTTTAGCGCGCGTAGAGGCGTTATGAATCGCCATGCCCACCAACTCTTTACCCGTACCGCTTTCACCGTGAATAAGCACTGACACATCGGTAGGTGCTACACGACGAACTTGGTCACGCAGCTTTTTCATCACAGAGGTTTTGCCAAGCAAACCCATGTCGCTGTGATCGCCAAGCTGAGGCCAAACATGGCGCTCAAGTTTCAACATACCCAATTGGTGACCAATGGTGCTCATCAACTGGCTATCTGGAATTGGAGAAGTGAAGTAGTCAATGCAGAAGCTGACAATGAACTGACAGATTGCATCGTTGTTGAGTTGGTCTTCACGGATCAGTGCCAACCAGCGAACTTGTTTGTTGCGGTTAACCAGTGACGCTACACCGTTCAAGCTGAAATCATCGTGGCTAATATCCACGATCCCAATGCAAGGACCAATGTCCTGAAGAAGTGCTTGTGCTGCTCTGAGGTCGTAACAACGGTGACAACGCCACCCTGCTTGCTCCAATGTTGCCAACCATGGTTCGTATGTTCCGCCCACTACGACGAGTGAACTTGGAACTGCCTCAGATCTGAATTGCATACCCATAACGCCTGCCTTTAGTCATCCATTAACGACATGTGTTCAAAATGTTGTGAGTATCATTATATTTTGTAAGACAAAGAGGTTTGTCTCATTGTGGATACAATGTAGATCTCAATTCTCCAGACTTCCCAAAATAGACACTTTTGCTGTTGCGATTCCTGACAGACGATCCAGATTCAAAATCAAAATAGTCATTTAAAAACAATGAACTACATGAAAAACATTGCACCAAGATGACTATTCATCGCGACTCACAAATGCACATGTCTCAATTTAGAGAAAAATGCACATCTCTCTAAAATTTCTTAGATCATAGACTATGACCCGCATTCATGAGTGCATCAGGAGAAATAGAAATAAAAACCGCGTCATAGATCAGACGCGGTCTTTTTAATAGTAGGATTTATTGGACTTGTTCGCCGCTTGCAATGACACT
The DNA here is from genome assembly GCF_004120195.1 of Enterovibrio baiacu. Taxonomy (GTDB): domain Bacteria; phylum Pseudomonadota; class Gammaproteobacteria; order Enterobacterales; family Vibrionaceae; genus Enterovibrio; species Enterovibrio baiacui. Next base: position 73,531 of record NZ_SCHN01000026.1, read on the forward strand.
TTCTCGTACTTTGTCTGCAAACTGCAACGCCTGATCACGAATTGAGCGCTCGTCGACCGTAGAAATGTCTCTGTCTTGCATCAACAATCGGCCATCTACGATGGCATGTCTCACATTCGTCGCATAGGCGGAATACACCAAGGCGGAGTAAGGGTTGTACATTGGCACCATATTCGGGGCTTTTGTATCGACTACGATGATGTCCGCAAACTTGCCCACCTCAAGTGAACCAATCTTATCTTCCATGTGTAGCGCGCGGGCTGCGCCCATGGTCGCCATTTCAATCACCTTCACGGGAGGCATTGCTGCGCGATCTTGATTCACGAGCTTATGCACTTTCGCCACCTGATTGAACTCATCAATGGTGCTCAGTGTGTTACCTGACATTGGGCCATCGGTACCCAACCCAATACGCAAGCCGTCGTCAAACATCTTCAATGCCGGAGACACGCCTTTGGCCGATTTGATATTAGCACTCATATTGTGTGCCACACCCACATCGTGCTTTTTCAGTAGCGCAATGTCGTCATCGTTCACATTAATGACGTGAGCACCGATAAGGTTTGGCGTCAGCGCACCAATATCAGCCATGTACTGCACCGGGCTTTTACCGCCACTGCGCTCAGCAATCACTTCGTTTTCGCGATCAGATTCTGCAAGGTGAATCATCACAGGCACATCAAGCGCTAGCGACAGCTCAGTGATTTTTTGAAGCACTTCCGTGGTGTTTGTATACGGGGCGTGAGGGGCAAATGCTGGCGTAATACGTGGGTGATCTTTGTATTGCTTAATGAAGTTCACGGCATATTGAATGCCCTCTTGTGCATTGGCCGCATCCGCCCCCGGATACTTAATGACGGTTTCGCCCAAAATGGCGCGCATGCCGATTTCATCAACGGTTTTCGCCACTTCATCTTCGAAGTAGTACATGTCCGCATACGTTGTCACGCCGCCTTTCAGCATTTCAACGTTCCCTAATTGCGCGCCAATACGCACCATGTCACGGCTCACCAAGGCCTTCTCTAACGGGAAGATATAGCGGTGTAAGCGATCAGGCACATCGTCAGCCAATGAGCGAAATACCGTCATGGAGGCATGGGTGTGGGTGTTTATCAAACTAGGCATCACAATGTCGCCATCCACATCGAGCACGGTCTTGGCAATGTAATCATCAGCCAGATCTGCACGACCTACCGCCACAATCTTGTTGCCTTTCACAGCCACCACGCCATTTTCCAACACCGATTTCTCCGTGTTCATGGTCAAAACGGTCGCATCTTTGATCAGCAGGTCGACATTCTCAGCAGCAAACGCAGCCGACGAAAGTGCAGCGGAGGAAACCATGGTTGCGATAGCAACACTGGCGGAAAGCAGGGTTTTCTTGAACATCATTTCTTCATCTTCACACAGCAAGGAAATTCGCGTGAATAATGGGCTGACGTGCTACAAAGAGAAATAAAAAGAGCAACATCGCTCGCAAAAGTGTGAGCTATGCCATACGGTTGCATATCCATAGATTGCCGATTTTCAGGCATAAAAAAACACCGGATTTATCCGGTGTTTTTCAACGTACAAAACGGTGTGGTTTATCCGCCCTATCAGCCGATAAACTTGGCAATTAGCCTTTGTTTTGTGGACGCATAGCTGGGAACAAAATCACGTCACGAATCGTGTGCGTGTTCGTAAACAGCATCGCCAGACGGTCGATACCGATACCTTGACCCGCCGTTGGTGGCAAGCCGTGCTCCAGTGCTGTAATGTAGTCAGCGTCGTAGAACATCGCTTCGTCATCACCCGATTCTTTCGCATCAACTTGCGCTTTGAAGCGGTTGTCTTGGTCTTCTGCGTCGTTAAGCTCAGAGAAACCATTCGCCACTTCACGGCCGCCGATAAAGAACTCAAAACGATCGGTGAAGAACGGATTGTCATCGCTACGACGTGCCAGCGGAGAAATGTCTGCTGGGTAACCCGTGATGAACGTTGGCTGGATCAGTTTAGGCTCAGCGGTTTCACCGAAGATTTCTTCAAGTAGCTGACCACAGGTCCAGAATTTCTCAACATAGATGTCTAGAGATTTCGCGATAGATACCATCAAATCACGGTTCTGAACGCCTTCATCGTCCAATGCTTGGATGTCAGCGTGGTCAGGGTTGTATTGCTTGATGGCTTCTAGCATGGTCATGCGTGCGTATTTACCGCCAAACTCAACCGTGTGCTCGCCGTAAGGCATTGCTGAGTTACCCAACACTTCAATAGCCACGGTACGCAGCATGTCTTCAGTCAGGTCGATCAGGTCGTTGTAATCTGCATACGCCATGTAGAATTCAATCATGGTGAATTCTGGGTTATGACGCGGAGACAACCCTTCGTTACGGAAGTTACGGTTAATTTCGAACACACGCTCAAAACCACCCACAACCAAACGCTTCAGGTAAAGCTCAGGCGCGATACGCAGGTACATTTCTTGATCAAGCGCGTTGTGGTGCGTGATGAATGGACGTGCTGATGCACCGCCAGGGATCACTTGCATCATCGGCGTTTCCACTTCCATAAAGTCTTTCGACTCCATGTAACGGCGGATCGCAGAGATCAGCTTAGAACGCACTTTAAACGCATTGCGTGATTCTTCGTTCACGATAAGGTCAACGTAACGTTGACGGTAACGCGTCTCTTGGTCAGTCAGACCGTGGAATTTTTCTGGAAGTGGACGCAACGCTTTCGTCAGCAGTTGGTACGCTTCCATGTTCACGTAAAGGTCACCTTTACCTGATTTGTGCAGCGCACCTGTCACACCGATGATGTCACCAATATCAAGGCCTTGGTATTGTTCTTTCAGTACGTTTTGCACGTCTTTCGCTGCATACGCCTGAATACGACCATTCACGTCTTGTAGCGCAAGGAATGGACCACGTTTTGCCATGATACGGCCAGCAACGGTCACTTTGTGATCCAATGCTTCTAGCTCTTCCTTGCTCTTTTCGCCAAATTCAGCCTGAAGGTCTGCCGCTGTGTGCTCACGACGAAAATCATTCGGGTGGCCATTCGCTTTGCAGTTTTGACGAATGTGGTTCAGTTTTGCACGACGCTCCGCAATTAGCTTGTTTTCGTCTTGTAACTGGTCAGTCATAGTGAACCTTTGAAATTAACGTAAAAAATCACAAACCAGATTTCAGGCTGGCTTCAATAAACTTGTCGAGATCACCGTCAAGTACCGCTTGGGTATTACGGTTTTCAATGCCTGTGCGCAGGTCTTTGATACGTGAGTCATCCAACACGTATGAACGGATCTGGCTACCCCAACCGATGTCAGACTTCGAGTCTTCGTTCGCTTGCTTCTCGGCATTTTGCTTGTGCATTTCTAGCTCAAACAGTTTTGCGCGAAGCTGCTTCATCGCCTGATCTTTGTTTTTGTGCTGACTACGGTCGTTCTGGCACTGCACCACGGTGTTCGTCGGAACGTGAGTAATACGTACCGCGGATTCGGTGGTGTTTACGTGCTGACCACCCGCGCCCGAAGCACGGTAAACGTCAATACGCAGATCAGATGGGTTGATATCGATTTCGATGTTGTCGTCAACTTCTGGGTAGATAAACGCAGAAGCAAACGAGGTGTGACGACGACCGCCTGAATCGAACGGCGATTTACGTACCAAACGGTGAACACCGGTTTCAGTACGCAACCAACCGTAAGCATATTCACCGCTCACGCGCACAGTCGCAGATTTCAATCCGGCCACATCGCCTTCAGACACTTCAATCACTTCTGACTTGAAGCCCTTAGCATCCGCCCAACGCAGATACATACGCAACATCATGGATGTCCAATCTTGCGCTTCCGTACCGCCCGAGCCTGCTTGCAGGTCGATATAACAATCAGAACCATCGTGGTCGCCAGAGAACATACGACGGAATTCAAGCTTCACCAGCTTGTCTTCCAAATCACTCAGCTCTGGGTCGATTTCGTCGAACGTGTCTTGGTCGCTTTCTTCGACGGCCAGCTCCAACAAATCGTTGATGTACACGCCACCCTGATCAAGTTGGTCGATAGTTTCTACTACCGCTTCAAGCGCAGAACGCTCGCGACCTAGCGCTTGTGCGCGCTCAGGTTCGTTCCACACATCAGGTTGTTCAAGTTCAGCATTAACTTCTTCTAGACGCTCTTTCTTGGCGTCATAGTCAAAGATACCCCCTAAGGACATTTGCGCGTTCGGCAATGTCCGCTAGGCGGTTTTTGATCGGATTGATTTCAAACATGGTCACTTCTAAATTCAGAATGAGTTTTAACCGCCGAATTCTATCGAATTGCGGGCAGAATAAACAGAGTGTGATGGGGATCAAACAGGAAATTTTCGGAGAAAAAGACAGAAAAGGGGGAATAGAGCTGGGTCCTGGGTCCTGGGTCCTGGGTCCTGGGTCCTGGGTCCTGGGTCCTGGGTCCTGGGTCCTGGGTCCTGGGTCCTGGGTCCTGGGTCCTGGGTCCTGGGTCCTGGGTCCT
>NZ_SCHN01000027.1 GCF_004120195.1 Enterovibrio baiacu
CATTCATTGAATGTGTGTTGAGACACAAAGCTAGTCAGAATTTTCCCAGATTTTAACAAATTTGCTTGGCGACCATAGCGTTATGGACCCACCTGACTCCATGCCGAACTCAGTAGTGAAACGTAACAGCGCCGATGGTAGTGTGGGGCTTCCCCATGTGAGAGTAGGACATCGCCAGGCTTGAATTTAAGAAAGCCCTGACCTTATGGTCAGGGCTTTTTTGCGTCTGGAGAAAAGCAGAAACGAGACTTGAGAAGGCGAGGGACGAGAAAGAGCAGGAAGAGCAGAAAGAGCGGGTCCTGAAACCTGGGAAAAGCGAAGAAAAACGCGCACATATATCTTCATCTGAATGAGTCCAAAGACACACTGGATCGCACTCTCGCACTCTCGCACTCTCGCACTCTCGTTTCCCAGATACAAAAAAGCACCGCTTACGCAGTGCTTTTGGAGTCACGAGACTATTTAGATACTACACAGGGAATTCATCTAAAGATTGGATGACATGGATGCCAACCTCTGACATTTCATGACAAGCTGCTATCGTCGTTTCTTCTGCGATGCCTCGACACGCTTCTAGGTTAACCCAAACATCAAAGTGCCCGTGTTGCTTGAGCTGGAGAGCAGTCGTTTTCACACAGTAATCTGTTGCGAGACCGCCGACCAAGACCGTCGTTACTCCTTTAATCGTAAGCCACTCGATTAAGCCTGTGCTCAGCTTCTCTTGGATATCGTGGAAACATGCACCATAAGGGTGGAGATCTGGCTCTACGCCTTTCCAGATAACATGATCATATTCAGTGACGGCTGGAAGGCTTGGTATGGTTTCAAACCCTTCCGTTCCTGGCACTGCGTGAGAGACCCAAGTGAGGTCGGCATTGGGGTGATCTAAAGGCGCGAGCATTTTTTCTGGCGTGTCGACAACCCATACTGCATTTGCAGGGTGAGCATCTTTTGTTAACACACGAAGCACTGCTTTTTCAGCCTGCTTGTTTAATGCAGGCCCAATTTTATCGCCTTCAACCACAGGAAGCTCACTAGGACAAAGTGGCGTAAATGTTTTTTGAGGGTCGACATCAATTGACGCAATCACACCTTTCTCCTTAAAGGATCTGATTCAGTAAATGGTCAGCTCGAACACGACGGATGCGCTTTAGGAGCTTTCTCACTTGGGGTGGGTAGTGCTCAAGCTTTTCTATTTGCTTGTAGCTACCAATGAGTTGTGTGTGCTCTAGGATCGTATCGATCTCACTTTGCATTTGCTCTTCGAGAAGGCGATGGCGGTCATGAACCAGAATCGCATTCTCCAAGTCTAGCTTCCAAGCACGAGGGTTTAGATTGTTGCCCGTAAGGAGCATGTATGATCTATCGACCCAAATACCTTTTAGGTGGAAGCTGTTGTCATCATGCTTCCAAAGGTTGATGCGCAGTTGACGCTTGGCGATGGCAGCCTCATTTTTCCGAGCAAAGTTACGAAGGTTAATCTCATAGAGATAAGGTAAACCCGCGATCGTCTTGAATGGTTCACTCGGTGGAATATAGAAGTCATTCGCTGTTTTATCGCCAACGATGATCGTGACAACAACACCACGACGCAATGCACGGCGAATTTCGCGCATAACGCTTCGTGGCGGATTGAAATAAGGGGTACAAATGATGAGCTCTTCATGAGCACTCGCAATCAACGTGCAGATTTGCGTGTTTAGATAGTTTTTACGTTTACCTAAACCGACCATTGGCGTAAGGCCAATTTGTTCTTCGTTGATGTGCTGAGAAATAAAGCTATAACTTGCAGATTGTAAGCGAGCGCGAAGATCTCGAATCGCCGACTTCAATACTTTTGTCTCAGGGCGATTTGGTTGCGCGAGGCAATTTACCGCATCACTTGCAACGAGTGTATTGCCAATAAAGCTCGCCATGCAGTCAGCAAGAGCTTTGTTCTTAATGACATGGTAGCGGTCATAGCGATAACGATCATGCTGAGCAAGATAAACATCGTTGAGGCTCGCACCGCTATAGATGACGTTATCGTCAATGACGAACCCTTTAAGGTGAAGGACGCCAAATACTTCGCGGTTTCTGACAGGTACGCCGAGGACGTCAATCTTGTGCGTGTAGTTTTCCGCATAATGACGATAAAGCGCGGCATTGCCATCTGATTTATCAGCACCGATTAGCCCGCGTTGAGCGCGATGCCAATCAACCAATACTTTGATATCGAGTACAGGGTTCTTTTGCTTGGCTTCATACAGCGCATCAAGAATGCTTCGTCCTGCCTCATCATCTTGAAGATAAAGCGCAACGAGGTAGATACGATGTTTGGCTTGTGCGATTTCGTGCAGCAAGCGCTCTCTAAACGAAGCCGCGTCCAACAGCGTTTCTAGCTGGTCAGGACGATGCGCAATTCTTGGAAGCTGATCGATCAACTGCTTGTTTGCAGTAGCTGAATCCATTGTTGCCTCATTCAGTTCGACGACATGTCGGGATAACGAAAGTCAAACCTTGTATTGTACCAGATATTGCGTGATTTCAAGCCATCCTGATGTGTCTGTTCTCTCGATTTAGCATTGTGACGAAGAAAGATGCTTCATAGGAATAAGATCTTTACCACTGTTGCAATAGCTCGCATAGCGACCGCGTAGTTGTTCTGGAAGCTGACTGGCCTCGATAATTTCAAAACCTTGTGCTTCGTAGAGTGGCGTAAGGTAGCTAAAGGCCAAACAGTAACACTGCATAGCGTCGATTTGTTCTTTGCAAGCGACGAGTAGTGCGTCTCCGAGCTTTTGTCTTCTAAGTGCTGGAGTGACAAGCATGCCCGTGAGCAATTGAAACGCTTCAAACTGCTTGAACCTCACAGCGCCACATATCCCTTTGTGACTTTCTATCGTCCAAATGATTTCATCTTTTTTGGGTTTTCCCGATGGGTAATAGGCTTTGTAAAAGCGCGCCACAAGAGGGAATCGCATTGGGTTTAAAAGAGAGTATGTGTAATCTGCCACGGCTATCAAATCACTGTGAATTCAGGGTGGATGGGGTAGTATACACGGCTAAGACCTCATGAAAACGAAACCGATAAGCGAATGAAAGCACACAGCAATACATCACTCAAACCCTTTCATACTTTTGGCTTGGATGTGCATGCTAAAGAAATTATCGATGCGCAAAGCCCCGAGGACTTCTTAGCAATCTGGCGTGACGATAGGTATAAAACCCTTCCAAAGCTGATCGTGGGCGAAGGAAGTAATTTGCTTTTTTGCGAAGACTTTAAAGGCTTAGTCGTACTCAATCGCCTAAAAGGTATTTCGGTTTCAGAAACAGACACCCATTGGCATTTACATGTTGCGAGTGGCGAAAATTGGCATGAGTTGGTTCGCTGGACGGTTGAACACAACATGCCAGGGCTAGAGAATCTCGCGCTTATTCCTGGCCTTGTTGGCTCCGCACCGATACAAAACATCGGTGCTTATGGTGTTGAGTTGAATGACCGCTGTGAATATGTCGATGTGTTGCATTTGGACTCGGGCGATATTCTGAGGCTGTCAGCAAAAGAGTGTGCCTTCGGTTATCGTGATTCCGTATTCAAACAATCGTTAAAACACGGCCACGTAATTGTGGCTGTTGGGCTTCAATTAGAAAAAGCTTGGGAGCCTGTTCTTGGCTATGGCGCCTTGTCTGATCTTGCTGCGAAACCCTCCGTTTCTGCTCAAGCCATCTTTGACAAAGTCTGCGAAATTCGCCGCGCAAAACTTCCAGATCCTTACGTATTAGGCAATGCTGGAAGCTTCTTTAAGAACCCTGTTGTTGCTGCGTCATTGGGTAACAAGATCAAAGCAAAATACCCAGCGATGCCTGCCTACCCAGCGGGTGATCATCAAATGAAGCTTGCTGCAGGCTGGTTAATAGAAAAAGCCGGTCTAAAAGGCCACAAACTCGGCGGTGCTGCTGTTCATGAGAAACAAGCGCTTGTGCTGATCAATACTGGAGACGCGTCTGCGCAGGATGTCGTTCAGTTGGCCAAACATGTGGTTGATACGGTTTATCAGTCTTTTGGCGTTGAACTCGAACATGAAGTGCGTTTCATGGGCGCGGAAGAAGAAACCTCACTGGAGACAGTATGCCAGCGCTAGATAATTCCCCAAGGCTTGCTCTCATCAAGAAGCTGTCAGATGGACAGTTTCACTCAGGTGAGATACTGGGCCAAGAACTTGGCATGAGCCGAGCTGCAATCAGTAAGCACATCAAAGTACTTCAACAATGGGGCGTGGATGTGTTTCGTGTTCAAGGGAAAGGGTATTGCCTTCCGGCGCCTTTAGACCTTCTTGATGAAGCTTCATTGCAATCGAAATTGAATGTGCCGACGTTCTCCCTTGTTCCTGTCATTGACTCGACCAATCAGTATTTGCTCGATCGCGTCGGTCAACTGACCTCTGGTACAAGTTGTTTGGCCGAGTATCAGCAAGCAGGACGCGGGCGACGTGGGCGTGTTTGGTTTTCTCCCTATGGTGCGAATTTATACCTTTCTATGTATTGGCGTTTAGATGCAGGTATGGCTGCCGCCATGGGACTGAGTTTGGTGGTTGGCGTATCCATGGCTGAAACATTGAACACGCTTGGTGCTGAGGGCGTAAAAGTGAAATGGCCTAATGACCTGTATTGGCAAGACAAAAAGCTGGCGGGTATTTTGGTTGAAATGACTGGTCAAGCCGGTGATGCCGCCCATTTGGTCATTGGAATGGGTTTAAACGTTGCGATGCCTGAAACCGATTCTGTCGATCAGCAATGGGCAAACCTAAAAGATACGTCGTCTACATTGCCTGATAAAAACACATTGGCCGCCGCGCTCATCAATGGTGTGATTGATGCGCTCAAAGAGTATGAAATCTCTGGCATGAATGGTTTTGTCGAACGCTGGGATAGGTATGACAACTTCAAAGGCCGAGCAGTGAAGTTGATACTTGGCGAACGTGAAGTCAGAGGTATAGCGAGAGGAATTAACGAGCAAGGCGCGTTGATGCTTGAAACAGAAGCGGGAATTACGCCTTACCTGGGTGGTGAAATCAGCCTTCGTGCCGATGTGTAATTAAAGCCAATACGATATCGCGATTACTTTCTTACCATCACTGTCTGTACTGCATGGTTGTTGCTCTTCTGGAGTATCAACCCTGCACGCTCTCGAGTTGGCAAGATATTCTCAACCAAGTTCTTGCCATTGATCTCTTCCCATATACCTGATGCCGTTTCACGCGCTTCGTCATGTGATAACTTCGTGTAGTGGTGGAAATAGGAAGAGGGATCTTTAAATGCGCCTTCTCTAAACGCCATGAAGCGTTCGATATACCAATTCTTCAATAGTGAATTATCGGCATCGACATAAATTGAAAAGTCGAGAAAGTCTGAAATAAAGACACGGTGCGGATCGTGAGGGTAGTCCATACCAGATTGAAGAACATTGAGGCCTTCAACGATAAGGATGTCAGGTTGTTCGACAACCTTAATTTGGTCAGTGATGTCATAAACCAGGTGCGAATAAACAGGCGCGGCTACACGAGACTTTCCTGATTTCACATCGGCGACAAACTGCACGAGCTTACGGATATCGTAAGATTCGGGAAAGCCTTTCTTCTTCATCAAGTTGCGTTCTCTTAGAACATCATTAGGGTGAAGAAAACCATCGGTTGTGACGAGAGCGACTTTCGGGTGTTCAGGCCAGCGTTCAAGCAGCGCTTTGAGCAGACGTGCCGTGGTACTTTTACCCACTGCTACACTGCCTGCAATACCAATGACGTAAGGCACAGAATTGTCTTTTTGCCCAAGGAAGTGCTCGAGGACTTGAGTACGACCCTTCCTAGCTTTGACATACAGATTCAAAAGACGAGAGAGAGGTAAATAGATGTCTCGCACCTCATTCATCGTCAAATGCTCATTTATCCCGCGCAGCTTTTCGAGATCAGCCTCATCCAGTGTCATCGGCACTGAATCTCTGAGTTCTGACCATTGCTGGCGATTAAATGACAAATAAGGCGTTAACAAGTCGCTCATGATACAAATGAATCTGTTTTAACTAAGGAAAGCGACAATACATTATCCCCACGAATTGTTAAAGCACGATGGGCACCTAGCATGCGTTCATACTGCTAAAAATGCACATGAATTGGTGAAAATATGTCCCACAAGAACTGAATTGAAGGAAATTTTTAAAATAGCGGTTGCAACGTCAAAAATCATTGCATAGAATGCGCAGCACTTGTCGCCGGCTTAGCTCAGTTGGTAGAGCAACTGACTTGTAATCAGTAGGTCGCCAGTTCGATTCCGGCAGCCGGCACCATTAAGACAATACAAAACAATTTGGTGGGATTCCCGAGTGGCCAAAGGGATCAGACTGTAAATCTGACGGCTCAGCCTTCGAAGGTTCGAATCCTTCTCCCACCACCATATTTCAAATAGTTTGAATAGCTCTACGAGAAACTGAAAGCGGGCATCGTATAATGGCTATTACCTCAGCCTTCCAAGCTGATGATGCGGGTTCGATTCCCGCTGCCCGCTCCAATTCTAAAGTGCTGATATAGCTCAGTTGGTAGAGTGCACCCTTGGTAAGGGTGAGGTCCCCAGTTCGAATCTGGGTATCAGCACCATCTTTCTCTTACAAGTTACTCAAGCCGTTTGATTTATTCTCAACAAAATCCAATTGTTGGTTGTGTGGTCGTCGTACCACCAAAATACCGTGCTTAGAGGGACTGTCATGTCTAAAGAAAAATTTGAACGTACGAAACCGCACGTTAACGTTGGTACTATCGGCCACGTTGACCACGGTAAAACCACTCTAACTGCAGCAATCTGTACTGTACTTTCTAAAGTATACGGCGGTGCTGCACGTGACTTCGCATCTATCGATAACGCTCCAGAAGAGCGCGAGCGCGGTATCACCATCTCTACTTCACACGTAGAATACGATACTCCTWCWCGTCACTACGCACACGTAGACTGCCCAGGACACGCCGATTATGTTAAAAACATGATCACCGGTGCTGCGCAAATGGACGGTGGTATCCTAGTTGTTGCGGCAACTGATGGTCCTATGCCACAAACTCGTGAGCACATCCTTCTAGGTCGCCAAGTTGGTATTCCTTACATCCTTGTTTTCATGAACAAGTGTGACATGGTTGACGACGAAGAGCTTCTAGAGTTGGTTGAGATGGAAGTTCGTGAACTTCTTTCTGAGTACGACTTCCCAGGCGACGATTGCCCAGTAATTCAAGGTTCTGCACTAGGTGCACTGAACGGCGAAGAGCAGTGGGAAGCGAAAATCGTTGAGCTAGCTGAAGCACTGGATTCTTACATYCCAGAGCCAGAGCGTGCTATCGACAAGCCATTCATCCTTCCAATCGAAGACGTATTCTCAATCCAAGGCCGTGGTACTGTTGTAACTGGTCGTGTTGAGCAAGGTATCGTACGTGTAGGTGACGAAGTTGCTATCGTTGGTATCGTAGACACCATCACCACTACTTGTACTGGTGTTGAGATGTTCCGTAAACTTCTTGACGAAGGCCGTGCTGGTGAGAACGTTGGTGTTCTTCTACGTGGTACTAAGCGTGACGAAGTTCAACGTGGTCAAGTACTTGCTAAGCCAGGTTCAATCACTCCACACACTACTTTCACTTCAGAAATCTACGTTCTGTCGAAAGAYGAAGGCGGCCGTCATACTCCGTTCTTCAAAGGCTACCGTCCACAGTTCTACTTCCGTACAACTGACGTGACCGGTACTATCGAACTGCCAGAAGGCGTTGAGATGGTAATGCCTGGTGATAACGTTTCTATGACTGTTACTCTGATCGCGCCAATCGCGATGGACGAAGGTCTACGCTTCGCAATCCGCGAAGGTGGCCGTACAGTTGGTGCGGGTGTTGTTGCTAAAATCATCGAATAAGATTTGACGACACACTAGCAAAAAGGGCATCATTTGATGCCCTTTTTCTGCGCCAAATTATCGAATTGGACTTTTTTTCGCCTATCTGGCGCAGAAGTAAACGTTTATGGGATAAGAAAGTAGACAGTGAAAACGTGTCAGATTTATATTTCTTGTTCTTTTTACCTCGCTAACGCGAGGTTGTTGTCGTCTATGAAATAGATAAGTTACAGGTAGAATGTATGAAAGCGAATGCTGAAACCCCAACCGGGTCAATGGACACCCTGAAATGGGTAGTAGTCTTTGCCTTACTAGCGACTGCGGTAGTGGGAAATAGCCTGTACGGTGATATGTCTGTTGTGCTACGAGCTGCTGCTGTAATTGTGCTAGTTGCTGCTGCGGGTGGTGTTGCTGCCCTGACTGCTAAAGGTAAAGCCGCAATCACTTTTGCACAAGAATCGCGTATGGAAGTGCGTAAAGTTGTTTGGCCTACACGCCAAGAAACTTTGCAGACCACTCTCATCGTTCTGGCTGTCACTGTCGTCATGGCGCTCATCCTGTGGGGCATCGACGGTATCATGGTCCGTCTGGTCCGCCTATTCACTGGCGTGTGAGGATAAATTCATGAGCGAAGCTCCGAAAAAACGTTGGTATGTAGTTCAAGCTTTTTCCGGTTTTGAAGGCCGTGTATCTAAGTCTTTGAACGAATATATCAAGATCCACGAGATGGAAGATTTCTTTGGTGAAGTACTTGTACCTACCGAAGAAGTTGTAGAAATGCGCGCAGGACAGCGTCGTAAAAGTGAACGTAAGTTTTTCCCAGGCTACGTGCTTGTTCAAATGATCATGAATGATGAATCATGGCACTTGGTACGCAGCGTACCGCGTGTAATGGGCTTCATTGGTGGTACACCTGATCGCCCAGCGCCGATTTCTGATAAAGAAGCGGACGCGATTTTGAACCGTCTGGAAAAAGCGAGCGAATCCCCAGTGCATAAAACTGTGTACGAAGCGGGTGAAGTTGTTCGTGTTACTGAAGGCCCGTTTGCGGACTTCAATGGTGTGGTTGAAGAAGTTGACTATGAGAAGAGCCGCGTGAAGGTTTCTGTCTCGATCTTCGGTCGTGCAACACCAGTAGAGCTAGAGTTCAGCCAAGTAGAAAAAAGCTGATCGTTTTTTGCTCGGAAAGTATTGCGAGGGGCGCGAAATTTGAATACAATTTCGCGCCCTTTTGTTAAACGGGGAGTTTGTTTGTACAAAACAGACGTTAGAACCCAAATTTAGGTATTTAGTAATGGCTAAAAAAGTAGAAGCTTACATCAAGCTGCAAGTTGCAGCTGGTATGGCTAACCCAAGTCCACCAGTTGGTCCAGCTCTAGGTCAACACGGTGTTAACATCATGGAATTCTGTAAAGCGTTCAACGCACGTACAGAATCAATGGAGAAAGGTCTTCCTACTCCAGTTGTTATCACTGTATACGCAGACCGTTCTTTCACTTTCGAAACTAAGACTCCACCTGCTGCAGTTCTTCTTAAGAAAGCAGCTGGCATCAAGTCTGGTTCAGGTCGTCCGAACACTGAGAAAGTAGGTACTGTTACCGACGCTCAGATTCAGGAAATCGCTGAAACTAAAGCGAAAGACATGACTGGCGCTGACATTGAAGCGATGAAACGCTCAATCGCTGGTACTGCTCGTTCAATGGGCCTAGTGGTAGAGGGATAAGACAATGGCAAAATTGACTAAACGCATGCGCGTTATTCGCGAAAAAGTTGATGGTACTCGTGAGTACGACATCAACGAAGCTGTTGCTCTTCTGAAAGAACTAGCTACTGCTAAATTCGTTGAAAGTGTTGATGTTTCAGTAAACTTGGGCATCGATGCACGTAAATCAGACCAAAACGTTCGTGGCGCAACTGTATTGCCACACGGTACTGGCCGTGACATCCGCGTAGCGGTATTCACTCAAGGTGCGAACGCTGAAGCTGCTAAAGAAGCTGGTGCTGACATCGTTGGTATGGAAGACCTTGCTGACCAAATCAAGAAAGGCGAAATGAACTTCGACGTAGTTATCGCATCTCCAGATGCAATGCGCGTTGTAGGTCAATTGGGTACTATCTTGGGTCCACGCGGTCTAATGCCAAACCCTAAAGTTGGTACTGTAACTCCTAACGTTGCTGAAGCGGTTCAAAACGCGAAAGCGGGTCAGGTTCGTTACCGTAACGACAAAAACGGTATCATCCACACCACTATCGGTAAGGTTGATTTCGATGCTGACAAACTTAAGGGTAACCTTGAAGCATTGTTGGTAGCTCTGAAGAAAGCGAAGCCTTCTTCAGCGAAAGGTACTTTCATCAAGAAAGTAAGCATCTCTACCACTATGGGTGCAGGTGTTGCGGTTGACCAGAATACTCTGGACGCACAAGCAATCTAATTTGCTTAAAGCGGGGAGTTACTGTACAATTTCCCGCTTTAAAATAATGGCTGATGTCCGCTAGTCGGACTTCGTCCAAGACCGTAGGCGTTTTTATCCTCGGATAGAAGCTTAATAAGCCCTACGTAGACGGTGCCAGGACATGATAGATATTTTTCTTTCTTGGATCTGCGCCGTAATTACTCTCCTGCTGAGAAGCAGCGAGTGGTGTATATATAATCCAGGAGCAAATCCAAATGGCATTAAATCTTCAAGACAAAAAAGCAATTGTTGCTGAAGTCAACGAAGCTGCCAGTGGTGCCCTGTCTGCAGTTGTAGCTGATTCTCGCGGTGTCGCGGTTGGTGCAATGACTTCTCTACGTAAACAAGCGCGTGAAGCGGGCGTTTACCTGAAAGTTGTTCGTAACACCCTTGCACGTCGTGCGGTTCAAGGTACTGACTATGAGTGTCTTCAAGATACTTTCGTTGGTCCTACTCTGATCGGTTTCTCTAACGAGCACCCTGGTGCTGCTGCGCGTCTTTTTAAAGACTTCGCGAAAGAGAATAAAGATTTTGAGATCAAAGCTGCTGCATTCGAAGGCGCTATTACTGACGCTGATGTACTTGCAACACTGCCAACTTACGACGAAGCGATTGCACGCCTAATGATGTGCATGAAAGAAGCGTCTGCTGGCAAGCTGGTACGTACTATCGCAGCTGTTCGCGACCAAAAAGAAGAAGCAGCGGCATAATTTGCCTTGCTTTTAACTGGTTGCTATTTAAACTAATTGTTGACTTTAAAGAGAATTGTTATGTCTATCACTAACGAGCAAATCCTAGACGCAGTTGCAGAAATGTCTGTAATGCAAGTTGTTGAACTAATCGAAGCAATGGAAGAGAAGTTCGGCGTATCTGCAGCTGCTGCAGTTGTAGCTGGCGGCGCTGCTGCTGAAGCTGCTGAAGAGCAAACTGAATTCGACGTAATTCTAACTGCTGCTGGCGCAAACAAAGTTGCTGTAATCAAAGCAGTACGTAGCGCAACTGGTCTTGGCCTGAAAGAAGCGAAAGCTGTAGTTGACGGTGCTCCAGCTCCGTTGAAAGAAGCTGTTTCTAAAGAAGAAGCTGAAGCTCTGAAGAAAGATCTAGAAGAAGCTGGTGCTTCTGTTGAAGTTAAGTAATTTATACTTAACTTCTTAGCCTGTTTAGGCTAACGGCTGGTGGCTAAATAGCCACCGGCCTTTTTGCGCTGTAGGGCAGTAGTGAATTTTACACCCCGTTTAGTCACTACCGTTCATGCAAAAAAACATCGGGATAACTCCCTGATGTTCCTACAGTAAACGGCGGTTGTTTAGTTACTGTCCCTCAGTCTGGACAGTTTGGGTCACTTATCAGCGAGCTGAGGAACCCTATGGTTTACTCTTATACCGAGAAAAAGCGTATCCGTAAGGATTTTGGTAAGCGTCCGCAAGTCTTGGACGTACCATACTTACTGTCTATCCAGCTTGATTCTTTCGAAAAATTTATCGAGCAGGATCCAGAAGGGCAATACGGTCTTGAAGCTGCCTTTCGCTCTGTTTTTCCGATTCAGAGCTACAATGGCAATTCCGAGCTGCAATACGTTAGCTATCGTCTCGGTGAGCCAGTTTTTGATGTTAAAGAATGCCAAATTCGTGGCGTAACTTATTCTGCACCGCTTCGCGTGAAACTGCGTCTAGTGATGTTTGACAAAGACGCACCTGCTGGCACCGTAAAAGACATTAAAGAACAAGAAGTCTACATGGGTGAAATTCCACTCATGACCGACAATGGTACCTTCGTAATTAACGGTACTGAGAGGGTTATCGTATCCCAGCTGCATCGTAGCCCGGGCGTCTTCTTCGACAGCGATAAGGGTAAAACCCATTCCTCAGGTAAAGTGCTGTACAACGCACGTATCATTCCTTACCGCGGTTCGTGGTTGGATTTCGAATTCGATCCTAAGGATGCTGTCTACGTACGTATTGACCGTCGTCGTAAGCTACCTGCTTCGATCATTCTGCGTGCGCTGGAATACACCACCGAGCAAATTCTTGACCTGTTCTTCGACAAAGTAGTGTTCGAAGTACAAGGCAAATCTCTGGTGATGGAACTGGTACCGGATCGTCTACGTGGCGAAACTGCAAGCTTCGATATTGAAGCTAACGGTCAAGTTTACGTAGAAACAGGCCGTCGCATCACTGCGCGCCAAATCCGTCAGCTAGAAAAAGACGGCATCAAACAAATTGATGTTCCTGTTGAATACATCGTGGGCAAAATTGCTGCACGTGACTATATCAACGAGGAAACTGGTGAGATCATTGCTGCTGCTAACCAAGAACTAAGCCTAGAGTCTCTAGCGCTTCTTTCTCAGGCTGGCCACAAGAAGATCGAAACCCTATTCACCAATGATCTAGACCACGGTCCATACATGTCTGATACCTTGCGTATCGACAGCACAACTGACCGTCTGTCTGCATTGGTAGAAATCTACCGCATGATGCGCCCTGGTGAGCCACCAACGCGCGAAGCAGCAGAGCAGCTTTTCGAAAGCCTGTTCTTCTCAGAAGATCGTTACGATCTTTCTGCGGTAGGTCGCATGAAGTTCAACAGTTCACTGTGCCGCGAAGAGATGACCGGTTCTGGTGTACTTAGCCACGACGATATTATTCAGGTAATGCGCAAGCTTATCGATATCCGTAACGGTATCGGTGAAGTGGATGACATTGACCACTTGGGTAACCGTCGTATTCGTTCTGTTGGCGAAATGGCAGAGAACCAATTCCGTGTAGGTCTGGTTCGTGTTGAACGTGCAGTTAAAGAACGTCTAAGCCTTGGCGACCTTGATGCAATCATGCCTCAAGATCTGATCAACGCTAAACCTATCTCTGCGGCAGTGAAAGAGTTCTTTGGCTCTTCTCAGTTGTCACAGTTTATGGACCAGAACAACCCGTTGTCAGAAGTGACGCACAAGCGTCGTATTTCTGCATTGGGTCCAGGCGGTCTGACGCGTGAGCGCGCAGGCTTTGAAGTTCGAGACGTACACGCAACCCACTACGGTCGCCTATGTCCTATCGAAACGCCTGAAGGTCCAAACATCGGTCTGATTAACTCGCTTTCTGCGTATGCACGTACTAACCCGTACGGCTTCTTAGAAACGCCTTACCGTAAAGTTGTTGACGGTAAAGTAACGGACCAGATTGATTACCTTTCTGCTATCGAAGAAGGTCAATTCGTTATTGCACAGGCAAATGCCGTGTTGAATGACGATGGCTCATTCGGTGAAGAACTCATTACTGCTCGCCAGAAAGGCGATTCAGGTTTGCACCCAAGCGATCACGTTCAGTACATGGACGTTGCAACCAACCAGGTTGTATCGGTGGCGGCATCCCTAATCCCGTTCCTAGAGCACGATGATGCTAACCGTGCACTTATGGGTGCGAACATGCAACGTCAGGCAGTTCCAACGCTACGTGCTGATAAGCCGTTGGTTGGTACTGGTATTGAGCGTGCAGTAGCGGTTGACTCGGGTGTAACTGCTGTTGCTAAGCGCGGCGGTATGGTTCAGTCAGTTGATGCATCTCGTATCGTTATCAAGGTTAACGAAGAAGAGCTGGTTTCTGGTGAAGCTGGTATCGACATCTACAACCTAACGAAGTACACCCGTTCTAACCAGAACACCTGTATCAACCAGCGTCCTACCGTGATGCCTGGTGAACCAGTTGCACGTGGTGACGTGTTGGCTGACGGTCCTTCAACAGACCTAGGTGAACTTGCACTTGGCCAGAACATGCGTATCGCGTTCATGCCTTGGAACGGTTACAACTTCGAGGACTCCATCCTTGTATCTGAGCGTGTAGTGCAGGAAGACCGCCTGACCACTATCCACATTCAAGAGCTTTCTTGTGTGGCACGCGATACTAAACTGGGTAGCGAAGAAATTACTGCTGATATCCCTAACGTGGGTGAAGCGGCGCTGTCTAAGCTTGACGAATCAGGTGTTGTTTACATCGGTGCGGAAGTGAAAGGCGGTGACATTCTGGTAGGTAAAGTGACACCTAAAGGTGAAACTCAGCTGACACCAGAAGAGAAACTACTACGTGCAATCTTCGGTGAGAAAGCGTCTGACGTGAAAGACTCTTCTCTACGTGTTCCTAACGGTGTATCTGGTACGGTTATCGACGTACAAGTATTTACCCGTGATGGTGTAGAGAAAGACAAGCGTGCGCTAGAAATCGAAGAAATGCAGCTGAAAGAAGCCAAAAAAGACCTGACAGAAGAGTTCTCTATTCTTGAAGGTGGTTTGGTGGCACGTGTTCGCAATGTACTGGGTCATGCCGGTTACAGCCAAGAGAAGTTGGCGAACATGGATCGTCAGAGCATGCTAACGCAAACTCTTGATGACGAAGCGCTGCAAACTCAGCTTGAGCAATTGGCTGAGCAGTACGACGAATTGAAAGCTGACTTCGATAAGAAGTTCGACACCAAACGCCGTAAGATCACTCAGGGTGATGACTTGGCACCGGGCGTCCTTAAGATTGTTAAGGTTTACCTGGCTGTTAAACGTCGTATCCAACCTGGTGATAAGATGGCAGGTCGTCACGGTAACAAGGGTGTTATCTCTAAGATCAACCCTGTTGAAGATATGCCGTACGACGAAACTGGTGAGCCAGTAGACATCGTTCTAAACCCACTGGGTGTACCGTCTCGTATGAACATCGGTCAGATCCTTGAAACCCACCTTGGCCTCGCGGCAAAAGGTATCGGTAACAAGATCAACAAGATGCTTAAAGAGCAGCAAGAATTGGCGAAATTCCGCGAATTCCTGCAGAAGGTTTACAGCCTGGGTGATACACGTCAAAAAGTCGATATCAGCACGATGACTGATGACGAAGTGCGTACTCTGATTCAAAACTTGCGTGCAGGTCTACCGATCGCAACGCCAGTATTTGATGGTGCGCCTGAGCCGTCAATCAAAGAGCTACTGAAATTGGGTGACCTACCAGAATCTGGCCAATTGAACTTGTTCGATGGTCGTACTGGTGAGAAGTTTGAGCGTCCTGTAACCGTGGGTTACATGTACATGCTGAAACTGAACCACTTGGTTGATGACAAGATGCACGCCCGTTCTACCGGTTCTTACAGCCTTGTTACTCAGCAGCCGCTGGGTGGTAAAGCTCAGTTCGGTGGCCAGCGTTTCGGTGAGATGGAAGTGTGGGCGCTTGAAGCATACGGCGCAGCATACACCCTTCAAGAAATGCTGACTGTTAAGTCGGATGACGTGAATGGTCGTACGAAGATGTATAAGAACATCGTCGACGGCGATCACCGCATGGAGCCGGGTATGCCGGAATCTTTCAACGTATTGCTGAAAGAAATCCGCTCGTTGGGTATCAACATCGAGCTGGAAGACGAATAAGCCAAGGCTTGAACGTTATTTCCGGTATCAATATGAAGGCGCTGCCTGCCAGCGCCTTTATGGGTCAACTCCTCACAGGAGCCAAATGTGAAAGACTTACTTAAGTTTCTGAAAGCACAGCATAAGACCGAAGAATTTGATGCAATCAAAATCGGTCTAGCTTCTCCAGACATGATCCGTTCATGGTCTTTTGGTGAAGTTAAAAAGCCAGAAACAATTAACTACCGTACCTTTAAGCCTGAACGTGACGGTCTATTCTGTGCACGTATCTTTGGCCCAGTAAAAGACTACGAATGTCTTTGCGGTAAATACAAGCGCCTTAAGCACCGTGGTGTGATCTGTGAAAAATGTGGTGTTGAAGTTACTCAGACTAAAGTACGCCGTGAGCGTATGGGTCACATTGAGCTGGCTTCACCTGTTGCCCACATCTGGTTCCTAAAATCACTACCATCTCGTATCGGTTTGCTGATGGACATGCCTTTGCGTGACATCGAGCGTGTTCTGTACTTCGAATCATATGTTGTGATCGAACCAGGCATGACCGATCTTGAGCGTAGCCAAATGCTGTCAGAAGAACAGTATCTTGACGCGCTTGAGCAATGGGGTGACGAATTCGATGCTCGTATGGGTGCTGAAGCAGTTAAAGCATTGCTGGCCAACATGGACCTTCAAGCTGAAACTGAACTTATGCGCGAAGAGTTGGAAGAAACTAACTCTGAAACCAAGCGTAAGAAAATCACCAAGCGTTTGAAGCTTGTTGAAGCATTCCTACAGTCTGGAAACAACCCTGAGTGGATGATCCTGACTGTACTTCCAGTTCTGCCACCGGATCTACGTCCTCTGGTACCACTGGATGGCGGTCGTTTCGCAACGTCAGATCTTAATGATCTGTACCGTCGTGTAATCAACCGTAACAACCGTCTGAAACGCCTACTGGATCTGGCTGCACCTGACATCATCGTACGTAACGAAAAACGTATGCTGCAAGAGTCAGTTGACGCCCTGCTAGACAACGGTCGTCGTGGTCGTGCCATCACTGGTTCGAACAAGCGTCCGCTTAAGTCTCTGGCTGACATGATCAAAGGTAAGCAAGGTCGTTTCCGTCAGAACTTGCTTGGTAAGCGTGTAGATTACTCTGGTCGTTCGGTAATCACCGTAGGTCCATACCTTCGTCTACACCAGTGTGGTCTTCCTAAGAAGATGGCACTTGAGCTATTCAAACCATTTATCTACGGCAAGCTAGAAGCGCGTGGTCTTGCGACGACGATCAAAGCTGCTAAGAAAATGGTTGAGCGCGAAGAAGCTGTTGTTTGGGATATCTTGGATGAAGTTATCCGTGAACACCCAGTACTGCTAAACCGTGCACCAACACTTCACCGTTTGGGTATCCAAGCGTTTGAACCAGTGTTGATCGAAGGTAAAGCAATTCAACTGCACCCACTCGTTTGTGCGGCATACAACGCCGACTTCGATGGTGACCAGATGGCGGTACACGTACCGCTGACACTGGAAGCGCAGCTTGAAGCACGTGCTCTGATGATGTCGACGAACAACATCCTGTCTCCTGCGTCCGGTGATCCAATCATCGTACCTTCTCAGGACGTTGTTTTGGGTCTGTACTACATGACCCGCGAAAAAGTGAATGCGAAAGGTGAAGGTCTTTACCTATCTGGCCCTGCGGAAGCTGAAAAAGCTTACCGTACTGGCAACGCTGAACTGCACGCTCGCGTTAAAGTACGCTTGAAAGAAGTGCTGTTTGACGAGATGGGTAACCGCTCTGAATCAGTAGAGCTGCGTGACACCACCGTTGGTCGTGCAATGTTGTGGCAAATCGTGCCTGAAGGCCTGCCATACGACATCGTTAACCAAGCGCTAGGCAAGAAGCAAATTTCGAACCTGCTTAACACCTGTTACCGTAAGCTGGGTCTGAAAGACACTGTAATCTTCGCTGACCAAATCATGTACACCGGTTTCGCATACGCGGCACTGTCTGGTGTATCTGTTGGTATCGATGACATGGTTATCCCACAGGCGAAATACGACCTGATCGAAGCAGCAGAAGCTGAAGTTGCTGAGATTCAGGAACAGTTCCAGTCTGGTCTTGTTACTGCGGGCGAACGTTACAACAAAGTTATCGATATCTGGGCTGCAGCCAACGAACAAGTTGCTAAAGCGATGATGGATAACTTGTCGCATGACACTGTTATCAACCGTGATGGCGAGCCTGAAGAACAGAAATCGTTCAACAGCGTTTACATGATGGCCGACTCAGGTGCTCGTGGTTCTGCTGCTCAGATTCGTCAGTTGGCGGGTATGCGTGGTCTGATGGCTAAGCCAGATGGCTCAATCATCGAAACGCCAATCACCGCGAACTTCCGTGAAGGTCTGAACGTACTTCAGTACTTTATCTCGACGCACGGTGCTCGTAAGGGTCTAGCGGATACAGCACTTAAGACTGCGAACTCAGGTTACCTGACTCGTCGTCTAGTAGATGTTGCACAAGACGTTGTAGTTACTGAAACCGATTGTGGTACCAGCGAAGGTATCCACATGATGGCAGTTATCGAAGGCGGCGACGTTAAAGAAGCACTGCGTGAGCGTGTTCTTGGTCGTGTTGTTGCTGAAGACGTGATGAAGCCTGGTACAGAAGAAGTTCTTGCACCTCGTAACACCCTTCTTGATGAGAAATGGTGTGAGATTCTAGAACAGAACTCTGTTGACCAAGTAAAAGTGCGCTCTGTAGTAAGCTGTGAAACTGACTTCGGTTGTTGTGCAAACTGTTACGGTCGTGACTTGGCGCGTGGTCACATTGTGAACCACGGTGAAGCAGTGGGTGTTATCGCTGCTCAGTCAATCGGTGAGCCGGGTACACAGCTGACGATGCGTACGTTCCACATCGGTGGTGCGGCATCTCGTGCGGCAGCAGAAAACAGCATTCAAGTGAAGAACAACGGTTCGTTGCACCTGCACAATGCGAAGTTCGTTACGAACAACGCAGGCAAGCTGGTTATCACGTCTCGTGCTTCTGAGCTGACTATCGTTGATGAGTTTGGTCGTACTAAGGAAAGCTATAAGCTTCCTTACGGTACCATCTTGGCGAAAGCTGACGGTGACGCAGTGGCTATCGGTGAAACCGTAGCAAACTGGGACCCGCACACAATGCCAATCATCACTGAAGTAGAAGGTCGCATTGAATTCGTAGACATGGTGGACGGTGTAACTGTTCAGCGTCAAACGGATGAACTGACCGGTCTATCTTCAATGGTTATCCTGGACGCAGCTGAGCGTACTTCTGCAGGTAAAGACATGCGTCCTACCGTGAAGTTGCTTGATGCATCTGGCAACGCTGTGATGATCCCTGGTACTGAAATGCCAGCACAATACTTCCTACCTGGTAAAGCAATTGTCCAGTTGGAAGATGGCGCAACGGTTGGTATCGGTGAAGTGCTATCTCGTATCCCGCAAGCTGCAAGTGGTACGAAAGATATCACCGGTGGTCTACCACGCGTAGCAGACCTGTTCGAAGCACGTAAGCCTAAAGAGCCTGCGATTCTTGCTGAGATCACGGGTGCTGTATCCTTCGGTAAAGAAACCAAAGGTAAGCGTCGTTTGATTATTACTCCAACTGAAGGCAGTCCATACGAAGAGATGATTCCTAAGTGGCGTCAGCTAAACGTATTCGAAGGCGAGAAAGTTGAGAAAGGTGATGTAATCGCCGATGGTCCTGAGTCTCCACACGATATTCTACGTCTACGTGGCGTACGTGCGGTTACTGAGTACATCACTAACGAAGTGCAAGACGTTTACCGTCTGCAAGGCGTTAAGATTAACGATAAGCACATCGAAACGATCGTTCGTCAGATGCTACGCAAAGTAACTATCTCGAAATCTGGTGACTCTGAGTTCCTAGAAGGCGAGCAGGTAGAATTCTCACGCGTAACGATTGCGAACCGTAAACTGGAAGACGAAGGCAAGCAAGTTGCTACCTTCGAACGTGATTTGCTAGGTATCACCAAAGCATCTCTTGCGACTGAGTCATTCATCTCAGCTGCATCGTTCCAGGAAACGACTCGCGTTCTAACCGAAGCTGCGGTTTCTGGTAAGCGTGATGAGCTACGTGGTCTGAAAGAGAACGTTATCGTGGGTCGTTTGATCCCAGCGGGTACCGGTTTCGCATACCACAAAACACGTCAAGTTAAGCGTGTTGTAGCTGAAGAGCCTGTTGCACCTCAGATCGATGCTGAACAAGCATCACACGATCTGGCTGCATTGCTTAACGCTGGTCTAAGCGACGATTAATTAACGATTCTTCGTTGATTTAAATGAAAGGCATCCTTCGGGGTGCCTTTTTTGTTTGTCTCAGCGGTAATGAAGCGCCATGACACTGGTGTCTTCCTCAGAAGGTGCGGCTGGGAGATAGATTGGATGATTCTTTCGTTGGGAGAAAAGAGAAAGTACGGAGAGGGGAAACTGGTGTATTTCGTTTGCCGTTGGTAGCGTTGTCTTGAGAAGCGAGAAGCGAGAAGCGAGAAGCGAGAAGCGAAGCAAACCCCGGTCGATATGTCGATCAACCGGAGTCCATCAGAATGCGTGCGTTACTATGCGCCTGGTGGTATCGCCAGACTGTCTGCTATGAGCTGGATGAGCATGTCTTCTTGCTCAAATCGCATTTCCATAATTTCACCCACGGCAGAGATGTCATTATCAAAACCCGCAAAGTTGTCTTCATCGAGTACAAAGCTGCTGTACTTGTCGTTGAAGTTCAACAGTGGCTCTGTGGTTTCTACAATGCGCGCATACAGGGTGTCGATCTCCGCATTGGATGAAAAGCCTGTTGATTTCCAGCGTTCCATTACCATGTCATAGATCTTGAAATGCCCTGCCGAGATGTAATCCACCAAGGCACCACAGAATTGATTCAACTTCTCTTCTGTCGGTAAACATGTCTTACTGCCGCCTGACAATCCAGCCATCTTGGAATATTCAACAAGTAGCTCTTGTCTAAGGGTCAACCAGTAGTCGATTACGTCACTGTAACCGCCCCACTGTTGCTGTGCTTTTTCGAGTTTATTTAGCATGACCACGTTCCTCATGATCAGCGCTACTGCGCGCTTATCGGATTACAGCCATATCTTTCAGGCCATCAATTTACTAACATTTAGTTGCTGAAAATTAGAGTGCCAGTAATCGTCACGCTTATCAAGGATCGAAGTATTGTTATGTCTAATCAGAATGATGTTGTGTATTTATGTTGTGTAACAGGGGGGAAGTTGTGGCAGCCCGATCACAGCTTGCCATTGATCTCAAAAAGAAAAATTGAAGAATTAGGACTTACAAGCTACGAGATCGGACACTATAACAACCATGCAGTTCATGTCGTTTTTGGTGCTGATGTCTTTGATTCAAAAGACTATGAGACGTTACGCGCATTGTTGAGTATGCCGGCGGAATTGTTTGCCTTGGCGGGCAAGGCGGTTCAGCTCGAATATATGCGCAACTCTCAGCGATTCTGTGCGTCTTGCGGCAGCGAGAACCACTTTGATGCAACGCATCCCGCCATGGTGTGTTCATCATGTCAGACCGTGCATTACCCGAGGGTGTCGCCTTGCATCATTGTCGCAGTGACACGAGGCAATCAGATCTTGCTTGCACATCATCCTAGGCATAAAGACGGCATGTACACCGTGCTGGCAGGTTTTGTTGAAGCCGGAGAAACCCTTGAGCAGTGTGTTGCGCGAGAAGTCGAAGAGGAAACGGGCATAAAAGTAAAAAATATCCGTTACTTTGAAAGCCAGCCTTGGGCTTTCCCATCTAATTTAATGATGGGCTTTTTCGCTGAATACGAGCGTGGAGATATTCATCCTGACTATGAAGAGCTAAGTGATGCGCAATGGTTTGAACCTCACGCATTGCCGCTGGTGGCGCCTAAAGGCACTATTGCAAGAAAGCTCATCGACACTGTATGTTCACAAAATAAAGAGACGCCCGAGGCCTGAAAAAGGCCAAAAAAAACCCGCCGTAGGGGGCGGGAGTAAGATGCGATTTTTTGGGTGTTGCCTGTCTGACAACTGTTATTAGAAGCAATTTTTTAACATGCCATTAAACATCCTTCAAACTCCCCGCAGCCTTAGAAGCTGTATTTATGATCGCGTCCACAAAGGGTGGCTTTTGTTGAGAATATAGAGTGATACAATAGCGCTACTTAATTTGCAGGATGTAAACAATGACAGAACTAAAGAACGATCGCTATTTGCGCGCTCTGTTAAAAGAGCCGGTTGATTACACGCCGGTATGGATGATGCGTCAGGCTGGCCGTTACTTGCCTGAATATAAGGCGACGCGAGCAGAAGCTGGCGACTTTATGTCATTGTGTAAAAATGCAGAGCTAGCGTGTGAAGTAACACTTCAGCCGCTTCGTCGTTTTGACCTTGATGCCGCGATCTTGTTTTCAGATATCCTCACGATCCCTGATGCAATGGGTCTAGGCCTTTATTTTGAAACGGGTGAAGGCCCTAAATTCGAACGTCCGATTACATGCAAAGCAGACGTAGAAAAGATTGGTTTGCCTGATCCTGAAGGTGAATTGCAATACGTGATGAACGCGGTTCGCACGATCCGTAAAGGCCTTGACGGTCAGGTGCCGCTGATTGGTTTCTCTGGAAGCCCGTGGACCCTTGCAACGTATATGGTTGAAGGGGGCAGTTCTAAAGCCTTCACCAAAATCAAAAAGATGATGTACGCCGATCCTCAAACGTTGCACCTTCTGCTTGATAAGCTTGCAGACAGCGTGATTGAGTATCTGAACGCGCAAATTAAAGCGGGCGCACAATCTGTGATGGTATTTGACACGTGGGGCGGTGTACTGACGCCACGTGATTACAACGATTTCTCTTTACAATACATGCACAAAATCGTTGATGGCTTGATCTGTGAAAATGACGGTCGCCGTGTGCCTGTTACCCTGTTCACCAAAAACGGTGGCATGTGGCTCGAGAAAATTGCAGCGACGGGCTGTGATGGCGTCGGTCTGGATTGGACCATCGATATTGCAGAAGCGAAACGCCGTATTGGAGACAAAGTCGCGCTGCAAGGCAACATGGATCCTTCGATGCTGTATGCATCACCAGAGCGTATTCGTCAGGAAGTGGGCACCATCCTTGAAGGCTTTGGCAACAGCAATACTGGCCACGTATTCAACTTGGGGCACGGTATTCACTTGGACGTGCCACCTGAAAATGCCGGTGTGTTCGTTGATGCCGTGCATGAGCTTTCAAAGCCATACCACAAGTAAGCACCTAGCGGTGTTGTTTGAAAATGGTCAGCGTTTGCTGGCCATTTTTGTTTTTGGGCTTGCACTCGAATCGGTCGCGTGAAGGTTCACTTGGAAAATTCCTCGAAAAGCTGCACATCTCATTTAATTTATAATTATCAATGAAATAGATGGCGGTGTCTTTTTGTGTTTATTCTTGTGAACAAAAAAGCTGATATTTTAACTAAAAGCTGAACGGGTGAGTGATAGCTGCTTTTTTGGTGATTTCGGACAGAGTTTAGCTCTTCAAGGTTCATCAGGAAATTTGCTAAGAAAGCTGTACGCAGTATTTTATGTTTTAAATATCAATATGTTATGTGATTTAGTGTTTGAGTTTGAAATTGTTGTACAGCAAAAAGCAGTTCAAGCTTATAAAAGCTGTTTAATTCTTTCTCGCAGGTAAGGAAGCACATCTCTCTCAAACCAAGGGTTCTTTCTCAGCCAGATGTTGTTTCGCGGTGATGGGTGCGGCAACGCAATAAAATCTGGCGACCACTGTGTGTTGGCTTTGACTGTCTCTGTCAGAGTTCGTGGCTTATTTTCTAAATAGTAGCGCTGTGCATAATCGCCAATCAGCAAAGTCAACGCGACGTTTGGAAGGTGCTGTTTAACATCAGCGTGCCATGTTGGCGCACATTCGGGGCGCGGCGGTAAATCCCCAGAGTTTCCTTTTCCCGGATAACAGAACCCCATCGGCATGATCGCAATGATATTGGGATCGTAGAATCGAGTTTTCTCTATTTGGATCCATTCTCTGAGGCGGTCGCCGCTAGGGTCATTCCACGGAATGCCTGTTTCATGAACACGCGTTCCCGGCGCTTGGCCAATGATCAATATTTTTGCAGATGATGCTGCTTGCACGACGGGGCGGGGGCCTAGCGGTAAATGCTCTGCACAGATTTTGCACCGTTTAATGTCTTCAAGAAGTGAAGGCAGGGTTTTTGGCATGCTCAGTAACCTGATTCAAAGTCGACAGTATGTTGAAGAGGCTGTCCTTTAATCCATCGCAGGTAGTTCTCTTTGAAGATCATCATGACTTGCTCTGGAACGCTTATCGCCGAGATATGGGGTGTAACTGAAATGGCAGGATGCGTCCAAAATGGGTGCTCGCTACCCAGTGGTTCAGTTACGAACACATCCAGAAAAGCGTGCCTGATGTGTTGCTTTTCAATCGCGGTTAACAGCCCTTGCTCTTCCAATACGGGCCCTCTACCAACATTAAACAGCAACGCTTGATGGCAGTGAGACAGAGAATCTGCATTTAACAGGTGTTTGGTTTGCGGCGTGGAAGGCAGCGTCGACACAATCACATCTGCCGATGACAATGCAGTGCGTAAGTCGGCGTTTGATACGACATCGTCAAATGGGGCTGTTGGGGTGCCGCTTCGGCTCACGCCTGTCACCGTCATACCAAAATGTTTAGCGGTAGCCGCGACGTGCGCACCAATGGATCCTGTTCCTAATACCACCATGTGCATGCCTTGAAGGCTGCTGTAGGAAATGGGTGACCAAAGACGTTCAACTTGTTGGGCTTGGTATTGGCGTAAATGGCGGGTGACTGAAAGCAGTTGTCCAAAAACATATTCTGACATCAAGGGCCCAAAAATACCTCGCACGTTGGTGAGTTGGTAATCCCGCTTGGGGTTGGCAAGTAGGGCATCACAACCCGCAAACGTCGACTGCAGCCAAGCAAGCTGGTGGGCGTGTTCAAGTTGATGTGCAAAGGCTGGAGGATCAGCGAGAACCAGATTGGCTTCTTCAATATGCGTGGTAAGGATAACGTTGGGAAGATTCGCTTTAGCGAGCAAATCTGCGTATTGGTCATGGTTTTCTGAACAAAGATAAAGTCGGTTCAACATCACTTCCTTTTATTTTGAATCATCCTTGAAACGCCTATGAAGCATGTTTCTTGAGGTAGTTCGTGGTTATCAAGTAAACTTGCCTCACATTCCTTTCTGGCCAGCACATGCTGTGCCATAAGATAGACGGCAGACCATGTTACAAAATCCGATCCAGCTGCGACTCGAAAAACTTGAACCTTGGCAGCATATCACTTTTATGGCAGCGCTGGTGGAGCGCATGTATCCCAATTATGCAGCATTTTGCCAGCAGACGGACTTTGCTGAACCGCAGGCTTTTCGAAACCTGTTGGACGCAGTGTGGGAAATCATGACCGTGAAAACGGCCAAGATTAACTTTGAAAACCAGCTCGAGAAGCTGGAAGAGTTGATCCCTAACACTGAAGATTATGACATCTATATGATTTACCCCGCTGTTGATGCCTGCATATCAATGTCGACGCTACTTCATACACTGCTTGATCGCGATCTGATGATGGAATCTGTGCTGAAAATCAGTCAGCAGTCGGTTGCCAGCGTTGCTCAGTTGGAAGAAGCGCAGACGGGCGTTGAAGTAACCAATGAGAACCAAAAAGAGAATGAAGCGGTGTGCGCTGAGTGGGATGTACAGTGGGAAATATTCCGCGTACTTAAAGACGCTGAGTCGCGCGACATCGAAATGATCCGTGGCATTCGCAATGAACTTCGCGAAGAAGGCGTGAGCAACCTTGGTTTATCGCTGTAAGAAACCGTGAACAATAGATGAAAAAAAACGGGCTTTCGCCCGTTTTTTTATTTTGAAGCTTTTATGCCTTCTTCATTGCTTGATGCATCGGCTTTTTCCTTCGCATCTTCAACCGCATTTTTTTCAGCGTCAGTCATGTTCGCCTCAGAAGCCGCCGCCGCATCAAGCGCCGCTTGCTTTGCTTCTTCCTCGTCATCATCTTTGCTTTCGATCACGCCGTGGGTTTCTTTCCAGTCAGCCCAGCGCTCTTGAGCGAGCGTTTGCATGTTCATGGTTTTGTCCGCTTCATCCACGATCTCTTTGCCCATCAAGTGCTCAAAGATGTCTTCCAGTGTGATGATGCCTTGAACGTCACCGTATTCGTCAACGATCAGCGCGAGCTGTGAGCGCTGCGCCATCAAGCGGTCAAATGCTTTTGGCACGTGAGTCGAATCGTGAACAACAGGAATAGGACGCATCAACGAGCCCAATTTATCCGCACCACGGCCATGTTGGCGTGCAGAGAACAGTTCTAAACGGTGAACAAAGCCCATGATGTTGTCGCGCTGCTCGGTATAAACCAGCGGGCGAGAGAACGGCGTGTCATGGTGTTGGTCTAGAAACGCTTCAATTGTCATGTCTGCATCAACGCGGAACAACACTGGGCGAGGTGTCATGAGTTTGGTCACTGAGACATCACGCAAGCTAAGCAGGTTGGTCAACATGGTTGACTCGTCGTCTGCCAGTTCGCCATTTTCCTTTGCGAGCAGCGCCATCGCAGAAATCTCATCACGCAGTTTTGGTTGTTCTTTGCCACGAGACAAACGACGCGTCAGTTGTTCTGATGCCCAAACGATTGGGGTAAGCGCCCATACCATCCAACGAAGGATAGACGCAGCGCCTGGTGCCATTTGACGCCAGTAAGTCGCCCCGATGGTTTTTGGCACAATTTCAGACAGCAGTAAAATAGCGAGTGTTAAGAATGCAGAGAATGCGCCTAACCATGCATCACCAAATACTTTGGTGGCTTGTGCACCAGACGCTGCCGCACCGACGGTGTGTGCAATGGTGTTCAGTGTCAGGATAGAAGCAAGTGGGCGATCAATGTCATCTTTGAGTTCTTGTAAGCGCGCCGCGGCAGGATGACCTTGTTGTCGCATTTGGGCCAAGTAACTGGGAGTGATACTCAAAAGAACCGCTTCGAGCACCGAGCAAATAAATGAAACACCGATAGACAGTGCAACAAACATGATTAGCAGAATCATTATATTCCAGCGTAATAGTAGTAATTGGGGGTAATAGTAGCGCCAAAGATCAGGTCTAAGCGCCGTAAATACAAGAGTTGGAGTTAAAATATACCCAATATTTTGTGAGGATGCGCTCAGTTTGTGGTTAAAGACTCTGCATACAGTCACTTGAAGCGCCACAAACCTTTGCCAGTCGGGCTTCTTTTGAATTAGAGTTGCCTTGTCTCAAGAAAACCTAAGAAGGGAAGACCTAATGAACAAAACCAACTTGATCGACCTGATTGCTGAAAAAGCGGACCTGTCTAAAGCTCAAGCAAAAGCTGCACTGGAAGCGACTCTTGCAGGCATCGAAGGTGCACTGAAAGATGGTGACCAGGTTCAACTGATCGGTTTCGGTACGTTTAAAGTTAACCACCGTGCTGCGCGCACTGGCCGTAACCCACAAACTGGTCAGGAAATTCAAATTGCAGCTGCAAACGTTCCTGCGTTTGTTGCGGGCAAAGCGCTTAAAGACGCAGTTAAGTAAGTTATACTCCGCCAAAACAAATTCCTTGTTTTGGCGGATATTTATGCACCGATCAGTAAAACCTCTCTTCATTCTCCTCACTGTTGCTTTGACGGGCTGTGGCTCGACAGAGAGTATTCAGCCTCCTACGCTTTCCCAAACTGCCATTGTCCAAGGTGATGCCACCAGTATTTATTGGTTGGATGAGCGACAAAGTTTTCCAGAAACCCTGACAGAAAAAGTCCTACTGGGTGATTATGGCCAATACAGTTCAGAATACCGTTGGCGAAAAGGGGTCGTACGTGAGATCCAGCGTGAAGGCGATGTGCTGATTGATGGCAAGCTAAAACATCAAGCTGTGCTCATTCGTTACGACTCAGAAGGCGAAGCGGTGTATCAGCAGTATCGTGTTGATGGTGATTTGCTGCCTCTAAGAACAACAGAACTTGTGCGTTACGCGCGCGAGGCCGAGCAAGCGCTGGCGAACACGCGTGAGCAAGTGAAGAAAAAGCAGACGTTCTTCCAAGGTTATTGGAGTGAAGGTGTGTTGGAAACGTGTAGCACGGGTAAAGAGAAGACATTGACGTTTAACGTCTCTTTCCCTGATTACCTTTTTGAGCGCTTAAATAAGGAAGACAACTTCCTTGCCGCTGTGGGTAACGTCGGACGAAAAGAGAACACGGTCGACACAATCATCATGTTAGATAAAGACAGTGCAGATTGCTTTGAGCGTCCGAGCTTTAATTAACGGAACATGCACTGATGGCTGTGAGCCTCGATGAGGCCAAACAGAAGCATTAAAAAACGCGCCCATTGGCGCGTTTTTGCTTTTCTCGCAGAGCAATTCTGCGAGTGGCGCGAGAAACTACTGTTTCTCGCGTGCTATAGCGCGGTAGCCGATGTCATCGCGGTGGAACATACCATTCCAGCTAATTTGCGATGCAAGTGCATAAGCGCGCTGCTGAGCGTCTGATACGCTGTCGCCCATGGCGGTGGCGCACAATACACGACCGCCTGCCGTCACGACGTTACCGTCTTTCTCTGCCGTTCCAGCATGGAAGACTTTCGCACTGTCGGAGGATTCAGTAGACAGACCGGAAATCACGTCGCCTTTGTTGTAAGACGCTGGGTATCCACCTGCTGCGAGTACAACACCGATCGACGCGCGTGGATCCCACTTAGATTCAACCGTATCAAGCTTGCCTGCAACTGCTGCTTGGCAAAGTGCAACCAAGTCGGATTGAAGACGCAACATGATAGGTTGGGTTTCTGGGTCACCAAAGCGGCAGTTGTATTCAATCACTTTTGGTGTACCGTCAGCCATGATCATCAAGCCTGCGTAAAGGAAGCCCGTGTACGGGTTACCTTCGGCTGCCATACCGCGAACGGTAGGGAAGATCACTTCGTTCATCACACGCTCGTGAATTTCAGGGGTAACAACCGGTGCTGGGCTATACGCGCCCATGCCGCCAGTGTTTGGTCCTGTGTCGCCATTGCCCACGCGTTTGTGGTCTTGGCTGGTGGCCATTGGCAACACGTTCTCACCATCAACCATCACGATGAAGCTGGCTTCTTCGCCATCAAGGAACTCTTCAACCACCACACGGTGACCGGCTTCACCAAATGCATTGCCCGCCAGCATGTCGCGGATCGCGTCTTCCGCTTCTTCCAAGGTCATCGCAACGATAACGCCTTTACCTGCGGCAAGGCCGTCAGCTTTAACGACAATAGGTGCGCCTTTTTCACGGA
Source organism: Enterovibrio baiacu (assembly GCF_004120195.1). Lineage (GTDB taxonomy): Bacteria > Pseudomonadota > Gammaproteobacteria > Enterobacterales > Vibrionaceae > Enterovibrio > Enterovibrio baiacui. The sequence goes on from NZ_SCHN01000027.1 coordinate 29,118, forward strand.
CGTACGCCAATGCGGGCTCAATCTCGGTGAAGTTTTGGTAATCCGCAGACGGGATGGCATGGCGAGCCAAGAAATCCTTGGTGAAAGCTTTTGAGCCTTCAAGCTGAGCAGCGGCTTGTGTTGGGCCAAAGATGGCGAGGTTGTCTGCTTGGAAGGCATCAACCACACCCAGCACCAAAGGTACTTCAGGGCCAACGATCGTCAATGCCACGTTTTTTGACTTAGCAAAATCAACAAGACCTGCAATGTCTTCAACGTCGATAGCGACATTTTCAAGTTTTGGTTCTAGCGCAGTGCCTGCGTTTCCTGGTGCAACAAAAACCGTTTCAACATTTGCAGATTGAGCGGCTTTCCATGCAAGTGCATGCTCACGACCACCGCCACCAATAACAAGGATGTTCATATTTTTGCGTTCCCTCTTTCTTTTAAGGCGTAGCGCGCTTAAAAAGGCAAAAACGTAAGTGTGGATAGATGTGCAGTCTCTTCGTGACACTGCACATCATGGGCTATTTGTGTGCGACTGTCTCTTAGTGACGGAAGTGACGCATGCCCGTGAAGACCATTGCCATGCCGTGCTCGTCAGCGGCTGCCACCACTTCGTCATCACGCATAGAGCCGCCTGGTTGAATCACACAGGTGATACCGGCTTCAGCGGCAGCATCGATGCCATCGCGGAATGGGAAGAAGGCATCTGATGCCATCACGCTACCCGCAACTTCCAAATTCTCATCAGCCGCTTTAATGCCTGCAATTTTCGCCGAGTAAACGCGGCTCATTTGGCCTGCACCTACGCCGATGGTCATGTTGCCTTTTGCGTAGACGATGGCGTTTGATTTCACGTACTTCGCCACTTTCCAGCAGAACAGTGCATCGCGAAGTTCTTCTTCCGTCGGCTGACGCTTAGAGACCACTTTCAAGTCATCCAGTGACACCATGCCTTGGTCGCGGTCTTGCACCAACAAACCACCGTTAACGCGTTTCACGTCGAAGCCCGTGGTTTGTGTGCTCCATTGGCCACATACCAACAGGCGAACGTTTTTCTTCGCGCTGACAACGTCAGAAGCGGCTGCTGAAACAGACGGTGCAATGATGACTTCCACGAACTGACGGTCAACAATCGCTTGTGCAGTTTCCGCATCCAGCTCACGGTTAAAGGCGATGATGCCGCCAAATGCCGACGTAGGGTCGGTTTTGTAAGCGCGATCGTACGCTTCAAGCAGGTTGTCGCCGAGCGCCACGCCACATGGGTTGGCGTGCTTAACGATAACGCATGCTGGCTCAACGAACTCTTTCACACACTCAAGTGCCGCGTCGGTATCAGCGATGTTGTTGTAAGACAGCGCTTTACCTTGAAGCTGGGTCGCAGTAGAAACGGATGCTTCTTCTGGGTTCGCTTCTGTGTAGAAGGCGGCAGCTTGGTGGCTGTTCTCGCCATAGCGCATGTCTTGTTTTTTAATGAACTGCTGGTTGAAGGTGCGTGGGAATGCTGATTCTTCATCGCCTTCTTTGTTATCGCCATACGAAGGCACCATGGTGCCGAAGTAGTTCGCGATCATGCCATCGTAGGCTGCAGTGTGTTCGAACGCAGAAATCGCTAAATCAAAGCGCGTTTTCAGCGTAAGCGAGCCACCGTTCGCGTCCAATTCAGTCAGCACGCGACCATAATCAGAAGCGTTAACCACGATGGTGACATCTTTGTGGTTTTTAGCAGCAGAGCGCACCATGGTAGGGCCACCGATGTCGATGTTCTCAACCGCATCTTCTAGCGTACAGCCTTCTTTTGCGACAGTTTCTGCGAATGGATAAAGGTTGACGACCACCATGTCGATAGGTGCGATACCGTGCTCGTTCATGATGTTGTCATCGGTGTCACGACGGCCCAAAATGCCACCGTGTACTTTCGGATGCAGGGTCTTAACGCGTCCGTCCATCATTTCTGGAAAACCGGTATAATCTGAAACTTCAGTCACCGCGAGACCTTGCTCTGCCAGTAAGCGAGCAGTACCGCCGGTGGAGAGGATATCTACACCTTTTTCCGCGAGGGCCTTGGCAAATTCAACAATGCCAGTTTTGTCAGATACGCTAATCAATGCGCGACGAATAGGACGAGCGTTTTCCATTGCTACCATCTCTTTAACTGTGGGGATAGGATATTTGGCAAAATGGTCAATGTGAGACCATTTTGCCAAAGACCCAGACACCGCGGTGTCTCATGTTGGAATGGCGCACATTCTAACCTAATTTAGTGACGCAATCGATTGCTTTTATGGTTTTGTCACAGAATACGGAAGAAATGATTCATGAAAATGTTGCAGATTGGGCAGCTCGCTAAACGGGCTGGCGTGTCAGGGGATACGTTGCGTTTTTATGAGAAAGTGGGGCTCCTCCAACCCGCTTCGCGCAGTGAAAGCGGCTACCGCCTTTATGATGAAGATGCTGTGTCGCGTATTCACTTCATATTGAAAGCAAAACGCATCGGCCTCACCCTTGAAGAGATTCAAGAGTTACTGGATATTCGCCTTGAAGCCAGCCAACACAGCTGTGCGGAAGTCAAAGGCATCACGCAAAAGAAACTGAACGAAATCGACCAGAAAATTGCCGAACTTACGCAAATTCGCATTGCATTGAAAAAACTCAATGATGCATGTTGCGGTCACGTGGATGATGACGCGAGCCATTGCTCAATACTTGAAGCGTTAGCGGATGATTAACGGGTTTCTCTGTCCAAAACTTTGAAGGTATTTGTAGCTGTAATAAAAAAGCGAGCTCAGAAGGCTCGCTTTTATGTAGAACATGCCAAAACTTACGTTATGCAGACAAGGCTGCGAGTGCTGCGTCATAGTTTGGTTCATCACCCAACTCACCGACCAGCTCAACATACGTGACAACACCGCCTTCATTTAACACCACAACGGCACGTGCTGCTAAATCGCGCAGCGGCCCTTCAGCAATCAATAGGCCATAGTCTTTTAAAAACGCAGGGCTGCGGAACGTCGAAGCGTGTTGAACGTTATTAAGGCCTTCTAGCTCGCAAAAACGGCTTACAGCAAAAGGCAGATCCGCAGAAACACACACCACTTTGGTGTTACTGGTGGAAGCGGCTTTTTCATTGAATGCGCGTACGCTGCTTGCACAGGTTGGCGTATCAATGCTTGGGAAAATGTTGAGCACGACTTTGTTGCCACGCAGACTTTCCAGTGTGAGATCAGACAGATCGGCAGCAGTCAGAGAGAACGCAGGAGCAGGGGCACCTGTCGCGGGGAGTGAACCAGAAAGTGGAAGAGGCTGTCCGTGAAAGGTAACGTGTGACATGGTGGGTTCCTTGTTAATGAAAACGCGAATGATTGGTAAGTCTGGCACATGCAGCGAATACCAAGTGTATAAAATACGTGATACGGCCTAAGACTCTGATTTGGTTCTCTTCGTCACGAGATATAAATAGTGTTTGGGAACGTAAAAAGAGTGTGGTAGCGTCAGGGTAAACCGAAAGGATACGTACCCCGAATATAGCGCAGTGACAAACACACACCTTGCCATCGAATGGGTACATCACAAGAGAAGTAAGGACAAAGATGTTAAAGGTAAACGAATATTTTGATGGTGGCGTGAAGTCCATCAGCTTTGAAAACAAAGGCCCATTGAGCGTGGGCGTGATGGAAGTGGGCGAGTACACCTTTGGTACGGCTGCACCTGAACGCATGAAAGTGGTTAAAGGCGAGCTTACCGTGAAGCTTCCTGGCCACATCGAATGGGAAACCTTCGGCGCAGGCGATGACTTTGAAGTACCTGGTGAGTCGTCTTTCCAAGTGAAAGTAGAGCAAACCACGGCATACCTGTGTGAGTACCTGTAAGCGCTAATTGCTTGATGACTTATAGGTATTTACGATGAAAAAAAGCGCCATTGTTGGCGCTTTTTTTGTGCTCGGCGGGTTGGACTGTGTTATCCGACCATAAACGCGAAAGGTTAAAGAGCTCTCAAATAGATCTCTTCAAGCTTGTCTGCGTGCCCTTGCATTGAAAAGTGCTCAACAGCGCGCAAATAACCCTCTTGTGCGTTTTTCTCAATCAGCGCAGGGTTATCTAAGTACAGTTTAAGGCCAGCAGCAATAGATTGCGGATCTTGGGGCGCGCAATACACACCGGTTTCTTCCAATATCTCAGGCAATGCCCCTGTGTTTGATGCCACGATGGCGCAATGCTGTGCCATGGCTTCAATGGCCGTTAAGCCAAAAGCCTCGTTCCAATAGGGCAGGCAAACAACCTGAATTTCTTCTAACAGTGTCGGCACATTCTTGCGATACCCAGCAAGATGAACGCGATCTGCAAACATTGAAGAGCTGGCTTTCTCTTGCAGCTTGTTAGAAAAATCTTCATCTGCGCCTTCATCAGGGCTAAGGCCACCAATCAACACTAAGTGTGTATCGGGGTAATCAGCCGCGATCAATTCAAACCCTGCCAGTAAATCAGCCTGACCTTTGCCATCACAAATACGACCGACGGAGCCGATAAAAGTGGTGTCGTGAGAAAGACCGTATTCGTCGGCTAACAGGTGAGGGCGACGTTCCTCACTGAAGGTTTTCTTTTCAATGTAGGTGCCCAGCCATAACCGTTCGATTTTGTTTTCGGCGACGGGCAGTGCCTTGATATTACGCTGGTAGGTTTCATTACTGATTGAAAGTACCTGATCTACGTGCCCATAGACCCAACGGTGGTAGATGTCTTTTTTCGGGCGTTTAACACCCATGTGCTCAGTAAATAAGGTATATCGACGGGTTAGAAGGCTCAGCAAGGCTGAAATCAGAATATCGCCAGACTTATGGCAATGAACGATCTGAACATGGTTGGCTTTGAGCCAAGTGTTGAGCGCGAAAAGCGTTGGGCCAAACAGGGCTGCTTTTTTCGGCACGGTAAACACATCCATGCCTGCCTCTTTCATGGCATGGGCTACGCGGGAGTTTTCTGATGCTAGCCCAAACACGCGATAACCTTTATCGATGAACTCTTTACCCATGCGTGAGGGGTACATTTCGAGGCCGCCCCAGCCAGTGGAAAGACAGATATGCAAGATGGCAGGTTTATCTTGGTTGCTCATCTTTTGGGTGTCGCTGGTGGCGTTGGTGTGCCCCATTTGTGTCTCTCCAATCATGCGTAAAGGCCGAGCGATTTAGGGGAAGAGTATATACCCAAACTACATCAAAATGCAGGGTTCAGCGCTTCTCATCACGTTCAATTAGAAGAGAAAAATCGAAGGAAGAAGGGGATGTATTTTGAGGTGGGAGAAACAACAAAGGCCAAGCTTTAGAAGCTTGGCCTTTGTTTTAAAACTGTTTATATAGCCGAACTTAGTTCATGCCGTATTTTTTCAGTTTCTTACGCAGAGTACCACGGTTGATACCCATCATGGTTGCTGCGCGAGTTTGGTTACCGCGCGTGTATTGCATGATGGTGTCTAGCAGTGGCTGCTCAACTTCTGCCAGTACCAGCTCGTACAGGTCATTGACTTCCTGGCCATTCAACTGCGCTAGGTAGTTTTTCAGGGAGGCTTTTACTGAGTCACGCAGTGGCTTCTGGGTGATTTGATCTTGTGAAGTCACAGTAGTCACTGTCAATGCTTCTGAAGTCAGGTTTTGTTCGAACATACTCTGTCAGCTCTTCTCGTATTTTATGCAACGTTTACGAAATAATCTTGCAGCGCATCGATCTGCTGGTTGGCGTCTTCGATTGCGTTGAAAGTCCGGCGAAAATCGCCAATTACGTCATGTTCTTTCAGGTACCATCCCACGTGTTTACGTGCGATACGCAGCCCTTTGAGTTCACCATAAAACTGGTGTAGCTCTTGTACATGACCTAACAAAATTGCTTTTACCTCTTCCATTGGCGGAGCAGCAAGCTCTTCGCCTGTGTCGAGGTAGTGTTGGATTTCTCTGAAAATCCATGGACGCCCTTGTGCAGGGCGACCGATCATTAAGGCATCTGCACCTGTGTATTCCAGCACGTGTTTCGCTTTCTGAGGGGTATCAATATCTCCGTTGGCGATAACGGGAATAGAAATAGCCTCTTTAACGGCACGAATGCTGTCGTACTCAGCTTCCCCTTTATACATACAAGCGCGTGTACGACCGTGTAGGGCCAACGCTTGAATGCCGCAGTCTTCCGCCAGTTTGGCAATCTGGAGGCAGTTTTTGTTCTCCGGATCCCATCCTGTCCGTGTTTTCAGGGTGACGGGAACATCAACCGCTGCAACAACTGCTTTCAGGATTTGCTCAATGATGTCAGGTCGGGTCAGCAATGCTGAACCAGCCAGTTTCTTATTGACCTTTTTTGCCGGGCAACCCATGTTGATATCGACGATCTGAGCGCCATTCTCAACACAGTAACGCGCGGCATCTGCCATCAATGCAGGTTCTGCACCAGCAATCTGAACAGAACGAATCCCTTTTTCATCGAGATGAACCATCCGATTCATCGATTTGGCTGTGTGCCACATCGCTGGGTTGGAAGACATCATTTCACTCACAGCCATACCTGCGCCGTGGCTAAGGCATAGCTCGCGAAATGGCCTATCAGTTACGCCAGCCATAGGCGCGACGATAAGGGTGTTTTCCAGTTTGTATGGTCCGATCTGCAAGGGATTACCTTCTATGTCAGCAAGGGCGCGCATTTTACGCATTTTTTCCCAGTCTGAAAAGGCCAATATTTGAGCGTTTTATCTTGATTTTATAAAAAGCCATGTAATTCAATTTTTTAGTACAAAAATTGCTCAGTTATCACCGAGTTAGGCCTTTTGACCCGTAATACGGCACCATTCTTCTTTCACAATGATGTCGTCAATGGTCAATTCATCGCGATAACAGTCGGCTACTGACTCTGCTTGCGTATCCAAAACGCCTGACATGGCCAGTTTACCGTTTGGCATCATCAAGCTTTTGATCACTGGCGATAGCTCGCGTAATGGACCCGCTAGGATGTTTGCTACCACGATTTCGGCTTGTAGGTTGTCTGGCTGATCTTTCGGAAGATACAACTCAAGACGGTCTGCCACGCCATTGCGCTCTGCGTTGTCTTTCGAAGCTTGAAGCGCTTGCGGGTCGATATCGATACCGATCACTTTCTCTGCACCAAGAAGCAGTGCAGCCAATGACAAAATGCCTGAACCACAACCGAAGTCGATCACGGTTTTGCCAGCAAGATCTTGGCCATCTAGCCACTCTAGGCAAAGTGCGGTGGTTGGGTGTGTACCCGTACCAAACGCAAGACCCGGATCGAGCATGATGTTCACGGCATTTGGATCGGGTGTATCACACCAGCTTGGGCAAACCCAAAGACGCTGACCAAATTGCATTGGCTTGAAGTTATCCATCCAAGCGCGCTCCCAGTCTTTATCTTCTAACTGCTCTACCTTGTAGGCAAAGTCATCAGCCAGAAGTGGGCTCGCTTTTAGGATCGCCAGTACTGCGTCCATATCCGTTTCTGCATCGTAAAGCGCCAGAATGTCGGTTTCACCCCACAGGCGAGTTTCACCTGGGAGAGGTTCAAAAACAGGCGTGTCTTTCGCGTCGAGGAAAGTGACAGACAACGCGCCCGCTTCTTCCATCAGCATGTCACCGATAGTTTCTGCGTTCTCGATGGTTGCATTCAGTTTGATTTGAATCCAAGGCATGGTTTCTTCGCTTATCGTTTAGCTACATTTTTAGGGGGCGGAGTCTAGCATAAAAAGTAGTCACTCGGGATAGGCAAGATATTCGTCACGGATAAGAAAACCATAAAAAAACGGGTAGCCAGGCTACCCGTTGTCTGTTTTTACCCTTATGCCCATGTATGCACTTGGTATCTTGGGCGATAAGTGTCGCTAAGCGGCGGTGACTTGAGGTCTCTTTGTTTGAGCAAGACTGACCGCTACAAATGCTGTAAGGCTTATGAGTAGCGAGGGTACGATGGCGTGTACGCCAGCCATATCCGGTGTAAACGTTGAGAGTGCCGCATAACTTCCAAGGCCCGTTATCATCGATGCCATTGCGCCGCCTGACGTTGCTCCTTTCCAATATAATCCCAGAACAAGTGGCCATAAGAACACAGCCTGCATACCACCAAAAGCAAGCAGGTTGAGCCATATGATCATGTCTGGGGGATTGGTGGCTGCGACGAAGACCAGTAGAGAGAAAATACCTGTGACCCACAGAGACAGGGTTGGCAGTTTACGTTCTATTTCAGGCTGACGATCGGCGTTCGGGTTGATGTAGTTCAGGTACAAATCTTTCAGCAGGGTTGCCGATGCTTGAATCAGCTGTGAATCGATGGTGGACATGATCGCTGCCATGGGACCCGCCAGGAACACCCCTGCAACCACGGGTGGAAGTACCGTCATCATCAAGGTGGGCATGATTTGGTCTGGGTTTGCCACATCGGGCACGATGGCTCTGCCGAGCGCGCCAGCAAGGTGCATCCCGAGCATTAAGAACGCCACCATGGCGGTGCTGATCACCATGCCTTTGTGCAGTGAGCCGCTGGATTTATACGACATGCAGCGCACCGCGGCGTGAGGCAGTCCGATCACCCCAAAGCAGACCAGCACCCAGAAACTGAGCATAAAAGGTTGCGAGAGGAATTCATCAGGGCCATATGGCGTGATCAGTGCAGGGTCGATGGCGTGAAGCTCTGTCATCATTTCGCCAATGCTGCCGCCGGCATGCACGAGACCAACCAAGAGCGCAATGGTGCCGATGATCATCATGATGCCTTGCACGGTGTCGGTCATGACCACTGCGCGGAAGCCACCAATGGTGGTGTATATGCCGACCGTCAAGGCAAAGAGCATCAACCCATGCATGTAAGACAACCCGGTGACGGTTTGCAGTAAGCGTGCGCCGCCGACGAATTGAACCACCATGGTGCCAAAAAAGGCCAGCAGCAGTGCAAGGGAGGCAAAAATGACCACTGCACGGTTTTTATATCGCGCATAGAGCATGTCATTGAGGGTCAATGCGTTGTGACGGCGAGATTCAATGGCGAACTTTTTACCAAGCACGCCCAAGGTGAGCCAAGCGGCTGGCAGTTGGATCATCGCCAGCAATACCCAGCCGAGCCCCATTTTGTAAGCAGCACCAGGGCCGCCAATGAACGAACTGGCGCTGGCATAGGTGGCCGCTAAGGTCATGGCGAGCACAAAACCGCCCATGCTGCGATTGCCGAGTAAGTACTCGTTAAGAAAACCTTGGCTCTTTTTGCCTTCTCGGCGCGAATAAATCGCCAATGCGAACACGGCCACCAAATACAACGCCATGGGAATGAGTAACTGGCTATTCATTGGAGGTGTCCTGTTCGATATCGAGAGGCATATCTTTATAGAGGTACTTCACCATGAGGGCGCACAGTACGGTAAAGAGTAGAGGGCCGATAACACATGCCATGAGAAACCAAAGTGGCATGCCGAAATACAGCGTAGGAAGTGTTTGTTCAATGCCTTCAGGGGCCAGTCCATAAGCGGAGGCATACCACCAAACGAAATAAGCAATGGCGAGCGCAATGGCCCATTTTGCTTCTTTATGTGCTTGGTGGTATCGGCTGCTAAGTGTCTTCATAAGACGTCTCCAAAACAGAAATGGTGGGTCCCAGTGTCTGTTTGCAACAATACAGTGTGAAGAAAAGGGGCACATTGTACTCCCAATCCCTTATCAGGTGCAGGGGTTAAGATGCGTGTCTGTTTTTATCCACCAAGCGGCACCGAGAAGCGCTAACGGGGTGAATGTGTTGATGTTGAGCCATGGAGACAGGGTATGTTTAATGGCGAGGTGAGGGGGCTCGTCTGTTTCTGATATGAAGACAAAAAGAAAAGGCTGCATTGCTGCAGCCTTTCGAGATATTAGGACGTCACAGTAAAACGTGATTACTTATGAATACCCAATTTCTTTTCCAAGTAGTGGATGTTCGCGCCACCGTGTTGGAAGTTCTCGTCTTTCATGATTTCCAGCTGAAGTGGAATGTTGGTTTTGATGCCATCAATGATGGTTTCTTGCAATGCGTTACGCATGCGCGCGATAGCAACATCGCGGTTTTCACCAAAACAAATCAGCTTACCGATCATTGAATCGTAGTGAGGCGGTACGGTGTAGCCAGAGTAAATGTGCGATTCCCAACGCACGCCCATGCCGCCTGGCGCATGGAAGCGTTCAATCTTGCCTGGGCAAGGAAGGAAGCGCTCTGGATCTTCCGCATTAATACGACACTCGATAGCATGGCCACGAATAACGATGTCGTCTTGCGTGAATGACAAAGGCTGGCCTGCGGCAATGCGCAGTTGCTCTTTGATCAGGTCAACGCCGGTCACCATTTCTGTGACTGGGTGTTCAACCTGAATACGGGTGTTCATTTCAATGAAGTAGAACTCACCGTTTTCATACAAGAATTCAAACGTACCTGCACCGCGGTAACCGATTTCGATACATGCACGGCAGCAACGCTCACCAATGTACTTACGCATTTCTGCAGTAATACCTGGTGCGGGTGCTTCTTCAACCACTTTCTGGTGGCGACGCTGCATTGAACAGTCACGCTCACCAAGGTGGATTGCACCGCCTTGACCATCTGCCAGAATTTGCACTTCAACGTGACGTGGGTTTTCTAGGAATTTCTCCATGTAAACGATGTCGTTGTTGAATGCCGCTTTCGCTTCTGCACGGGTCATGGCGATAGAGCTGGTTAGCTCTTCTTCAGAGCGAACAACGCGCATACCGCGACCGCCACCGCCACCAGAGGCTTTGATGATCACAGGGTAACCGATGCGTTTGGCGAAGGCTTTGTTCTTCGATTCATCATCGTCCAAAGGACCGTCAGAACCCGGAACACAAGGGACGCCTGCTTTTTTCATTGCATTGATAGCCGACACTTTGTCGCCCATCAAACGAATGGTTTCTGCGCGTGGTCCTACGAAAATGAAGCCTGATTGCTCAACTTGTTCAGCAAAGTCTGCGTTTTCCGAAAGGAAACCGTAGCCAGGGTGAATCGCAATCGCACCCGTCACTTCCGCAGCACTAATGATACGCGGGATGTTTAGGTAACTTTCAACACTGGATGCAGGGCCAATACAGACTGACTCATCGGCTAACAATACGTGTTTTAGATCGCGGTCCGCTGTTGAGTGGATCGCGACGGTTTTAATACCTAACTCTTTACACGCACGCAGAATGCGAAGTGCAATTTCACCGCGGTTAGCGATGACAATTTTATCTAACATAGCAGTCCTCGATTACTCGATGATGATAAGTGCTTCGTCGAATTCAACGGTTTGACCGTCTTCAAACAAAATCGCTTTAACCACACCCGCTTTATCAGATTGGATTTGGTTCATCATTTTCATCGCTTCGATGATGCAAAGGGTATCGCCAACATTCACTTGCTGACCCACTTCAACGAATGCACTCGCTTCAGGGCTTGGCGAACGGTAGAACGTACCTACCATAGGAGAAAGCACTTTGTGACCAGAGGCTTCTGCTGGTGCTGCTTCAACTGGCGCTGCAGGTGCAGTCGCCGCTGGAGCAGGTGCTACAGGTGCTGGAGCAGGCGCTGCTGCATATTGTACAGGTGCTGCAACGGGTGCCATTGCACGGCTGATGCGCACTGATTCTTCACCTTCTGAGATTTCCAGTTCAGCAATACCAGACTCTTCTACCAGCTCAATCAGTTTTTTGATTTTACGAATATCCATGGTGTCTTATCTCTTCAAAATTGTTGTTCAGTTGGCATCTGACTGCAGGCGGCGAGCCGCTGCCTTCAGGGCAAATTCGTATCCGTCTGCTCCCAATCCGCAAATAACGCCCACGGCTTTATCCGATAGGTAGGAATGGTGACGGAAAGGTTCACGTGCATGCACGTTGGACAGGTGTACCTCAATAAAAGGAATGCCTACCGAGAGAATGGCATCTCTCAGGGCTACGCTGGTGTGCGTAAATGCAGCTGGGTTGATGATGATGAAATCAGTGTTGCCCATCGCCTGATGAATGGTATCGATCAGGACGTGCTCGGCGTTTGATTGCACATGATCAAGCTGGATATTGAGTTGCGATGCTAGCGTTGTCATGTCCTCGACAATGCTTTTTAGCGTTTGCTGTCCGTAGTGTCCAGGCTCTCGAACGCCTAACATATTTAGGTTAGGGCCGTTTATGAGTAAAACTTTGCGATTTGTCGTCATGTTGATCGCTTTGTTCCTGTTCTTGTTGCTAAAAGACCGTATCTTTCGCTTTCGTATGAGTGAGGGATAAATCCCTGACATTTAGCTCTTCGGCTACACACTAAAACGCAATTATAGAGAAATCACCGCAAATGGCAGCAAAATACTGGTCTAATCAGACATAATTTGACATTCAACGTTACAGATTACGTGATTCTGACAAACGTTTCGGCGCAGTAGTTCACGATTTAATCACGCTTAAGCATCAAATTGTTAGATAGCTCCCACATATTAAGGGCTATGCCGAAGATGTCATCTATCTGACTCGCAAAGGCGTTACATTTTATGTCTTTTAATTAAGACACTGACGTGTTTGTTGTTTAAAACAGCAGAGGTGCTTGCTCTGTTGCGTATGAGGTGCCCTGTATCGTGGGCTTTCTCATTGCGCATCTCAACTTTGGCACAACATCACAGGGCTTTCTGTAATGTGTATTCTTTGTGCTTCAGTTTTGAACCCATCACCCAGAACCGCAAGGTTCGAACAACATGCTTATCAAGCTTTTTCTAAATTGCCCGCTAATTCAGACAATGGTGCAGTGATGTCTTCTGCACAGGGTTTGAACTTACGACGAGCCATCTTAGGAGGCTTTATGATACAAAAACGCTACGATGCCCTTAGCCAAGTGCTGCACTGGAGCATGGCTATCATCATTATTTATGCGACCCTTGCAGGCTACGCCATGCACTTGGTTATCGATTCGCACCCTACGATCTTCCATGTTCTTTCTGTTATCAATATGTCCCTGTCGACCATCGCGGCGGGATTGTTCGTCGTGCGTTGGGTATGGCGCTCATTTCGCCCTCCAGTAAAAGCGATTCCTTCTGGCACTGCGCTAGATAGAAACATCGCCAAGTTTGTTCACGGCGTTTTATATAGCCTGATGTTTTTTGTGTTCGCGACGGGCTTTTTGATGCTCAAAGAGCCGTTCTGGTTTTTCTGGATGTTTAAAATCCCCAATATCGTCAGCGATCCCGCGATCAACGCCTATTTCTTTACGTTGCATAGAGTGAGTTGTGCATTGCTGGCTTTTACTGTTGTTGTGCACGTTGCGGCTGTGCTTTATCACCAGTACTGGATGCGGGATAACATCATAGAAAGGCTGTTGCCGCCAAAAGGTGTGGCGTTGACGTTTAAGCATAAAAAGGGCCGCATTTAGCGACCCTTGAATGGTAAGTAACTTGCCGATGTTTGGTTTACACCACGGTAGATTTTTCTGCGATGAGTTTATCGACAACACCAGGATCGGCAAGCGTTGATGTATCACCAAGACTGCCCGTATCGCCCGTTGCAATCTTACGCAGAATACGGCGCATGATTTTACCTGAACGGGTTTTCGGCAGCGCATCTGTCCAGTGAATGAAGTCAGGTGACGCAATAGGACCGATTTCCTTACGAACCCAATTTTTCACTTCTTTGGTCAGTTCAGCACTTGGGATTTCGCCCGAGTTTAGCGTGATATAAGCGTAAATAGCCTGACCTTTGATGTCGTGCGGTACACCGACAATCGCAGCTTCTGCGATCTTGTCGAATGCAACCAACGCGGATTCGATTTCTGCTGTGCCCATGCGGTGACCAGAGACGTTCAATACGTCATCGACACGGCCTGTGATCCAGTAGTAACCGTCTTCATCACGACGCGCACCATCACCGGTAAAGTACATGCCTTTGAAGGTTGAGAAGTAGGTTTGCTCGAAACGCTCATGGTCGCCAAATACCGTACGCATTTGACCCGGCCATGAATCCAGCATCACCAAGTTACCTTCTGTCGCGCCTTCAACAATGTTACCCATGTTGTCGACCAATGCAGGTTGTACGCCGAAGAATGGACGGGTTGCCGAGCCTGGCTTCAACGCGGTTGCACCAGGCAGCGGTGAAATCAAGATACCGCCTGTTTCTGTCTGCCACCAGGTATCCACGATCGGACATTTGCTGTCGCCGATCGTTTTGTAATACCACTCCCACGCTTCAGGGTTAATCGGCTCGCCCACCGAACCCATAATACGCAGAGAGTCACGCTTGGTACCTTCAACCGCTTCGTTACCTTTCGCCATCAATGCACGAATAGCGGTGGGTGCAGTGTAAAGGATGTTTACTTGGTGCTTATCAACCACTTCACTCATGCGCGCGGTTGATGGGTAGTTTGGTACGCCTTCAAACAAGATGGTCTTCGCACCGTTTGCCAGTGGTCCGTAGATCAGGTAGCTGTGACCGGTGATCCAACCCACATCCGCGGTACACCAGAACACTTCGCCGTCTTGATAATCGAAAACGTACTTGAACGTCATGGTGGCATACACCAAGTAGCCGCCTGTGGTGTGTAGAACGCCTTTTGGTGTGCCTGTTGAGCCTGAGGTGTAAAGGATGAACAACGGATCTTCCGCGTTCATTTCTTCTGGCTCGCAGTTGTCTGAAACGACTGCCGTTGCTTCATGCCACCACACATCGCGATCTGATTGCCACTCAACAGCGTTGCCAGTGCGTTGGTAAACAACGACTTTCTCAACGCTTGTTACTGCTGGGTTTTTCAGTGCAGCATCCACGTTCTGTTTGAGTGGAACAGCGCGACCGCCACGTACACCTTCATCGGCAGTGATCACCACTTTTGCGTTTGAATCAACGATTCGGCCTGCAAGTGCTTCTGGTGAGAAACCACCGAAAACGATGGTGTGAACTGCGCCAATGCGGGTACAGGCAAGCATGGCAACCGCCGCTTCCATGACCATTGGCATGTAAAGACACACGACGTCGCCTTTACGAACACCTTGGCTTTTTAGGGCGTTGGAGAACTTACACACTTCTTTGTGAAGTTCTTTGTATGTCAGGGTTTTATCATCGGCCGGATCGTCGCCTTCCCAAATCAGCGCGACTTGATCGCCTTTGGTTTCAAGGTGACGGTCAATACAGTTGGCAGAAACATTCAGCGTGCCGTCTTCAAACCACTTGATGTTGACGTGGCCAGTATCAAAAGAGGTTTGCTTAACCTTGGTGAAAGGCTTGATCCAATCAACAATCTTGCCGTGCTCACGCCAGAATCCTTCTGGGTTAACGACTGACTGCTGATACATCTCGCGGTATTTATCATCGTTAACGTGTGCGTTTGCTTCGATTTCCGGCATTACCGGGTGCAGGTGGATCTCACTCATTATCTTTCTCCTTGTGTTCCTGCGTTATGCCTTTGGCATGTCCATTTATCGACCACGAAAAATAAGAATAGGATGCGGTATTGTGGTCTAGTTCCAATAAGGTCGGTTAGTTCAGGTTTCTCGACAATTAGACTTTAGGATGAGGACTGTGTTTTCTATGAAAACTGTGATGTGGCACTTTGGGCCATGAGGCATCGCTCTCATTTCAATGCGACATTTTGCGTTCTATTCAAACGGATTTGGGCATTGGTACATCACCATACTTCAGCCTCACATAGATGAGGGCTGCACTGATGGCATCCTCAAGTGCATCATGCCGACCAGACAGTGGCAGGTCGAGATGGTGTCCTATCGCCTCCATACTCAGATCATAGTAGGCATTGGGCAAAATATGTTCGAGTCGTTTTCGATAAAGATGGCTAACTTCTATCAATTGATTCGGCAATGGAAAGCCAAATAAACGGCGTGCATAGCGATCCAAAATCGATTTGTCGTAACGGATGTGATACCCCACCAAGGGACGGTTACCGATGAAATCGATCAATCTCGTCATGGCCTCTTGATCGCTCAATCCATTGTCTAAGTCCTGATGGCGAATGCGATGAATGGCGATCGATTGTGCGGTAAGGCTTTGTGGTGCACGCAATGAGATGGACAAAGGGTGGCTGGTGACGATGGTATTCCCGCGTATCACTGTGGCGGCGATGGTGATGAGATCGGCTTTATGCGGATCGAGGCTGGTAGTTTCACAATCCAGTGAGACCACTTCATCGCTTGTAGGCTTGTCAAAGAGGTGCGCGTAGGCGGTGTGCTTAAATCGATGACGATACCAATGACGCAGCAGCAGGTTCATGTTAATCCCTCACTTGATAGTGCGCCGCTAAGCGTTCTTTGAATGCCTTAACTTCGCTCAAGCTATGACGCAGCAAGTCTCTCTCCGTTCTTGGTAAGGCTGATACGTCGAGCAAATTGTGGGTTTCATCGTCATCGAGTTGCTGGCGTAAGCGCGTTTTCACGAACAGTTTCAATGCTTCTGTCAGGTTATTCGCGGTTTCTTCATCGATGGCGTTGTTCTGCACCAGTTGCGTTAAGCGTTCGAAGGTGTTGGTTTGAGGTAAGCCGTATTCCAATGCAAGCGTTCGCACCCCGTGAACCAAGGGGAATATGCCGCCTTTTTTCACGTCTAGCCCTTCTTTGTCTGCTTTCAAGCTGCCGAACAAAGTGAGAGGCACTCGAAACGCCAGACTTGGACGAATGAAGGTATTGAGTGCCAGCATGTTCCCTTTCAGAGTGTCGACCAAGGTCGAGGTTATGGCGGTCAATAATGTGGAATTTCCTGCGACAGCATGGCTATCTGCAAGGATAGCGAGATCCATGAGGCTACTTTCGTCGGAGACCTTCGAAAGATGACGGACCCTTTTCTCCCATTCTGACTCTGTGTTCACCCATTTGGGGTTGCTGACCATGACTTTGCCTGGGCATGCGGGGTATCCCAATCTTGAAAGCACGTTGCTGAATGCTTGCATGTCGTCATGAACACTTGGCCAGTCAACAGCGTCTTGCACGATGAGTCCGTTATCTTGGTCTGTTTTCAGAATTTGCTCTCCACGGCCTTCTGACCCCATGACGAAAAGACAACATTGTGCATGGCGATGTGCTGGAATGGTGAGTTGAAAGGCTTTCTCGATGATTTTCTCGTTCACCGCAGAGATAAGCTCCATCACAAACTGTGTGTGTATGCCGTTGTTACTGAGGGTTTCGACGAGTTGCTGCTGGCTGTTTGCGGCTTGAGCAAGCTCTTCAATGGACGATGCGCGATTGATTTGTAGCGATAGCACGTGTGAGTGGGTCGAGAACAAACTCAGCACTTGTGTCATGTCGAGCATGCCGACGGTTTGATCTTCATGGGTGACACGGACGCGCTTTACTCTGTCGCGCGTCATTAAAATCATGGCATTGAAAAGGTAATCTCCCAACTTCACGCTGATCACGGGGGAGCTGGCGACGTCGCCAATAGGGTGTGACGTCGGAAGGCCGTTTTCGACGATGGCATGTAAAAGGTTGGTGCGTGTAATGATGCCGATATCCTTGGGGTTGTCCGTCAACGACACCAAGGCGCAATCTTGTTGCTGCTTTTTCAGTACCAAGGTCGCTTCGTGAATCGAGGTGCTGTGCGGCAAGGTCAGTATTGGCTGAATGTTGGTTTCATCAACCTGCGTCAGAATGAATTCAGCGAGGTTCTTTTGTTTTTGCGCGTGCTCGAGCAATTTTTTTCGCTGGCTGAAACTCGCCGTAAAATAGTCCGCAAATGACGGGTTGTTTTCGTACAGTGACAAAAACACCGATTTAGGCAGCACATAGCAAAGCGTGTCTTCCAGCGCCTTGTATCTGTGTTTGGCGGTGCCACTCAATACGGCGTGAGCATCGAACAGGTCATCTTTGATGTATTGCGCGAAGACTTCTTTCGTTTCACTGTCACTCTGTTCAACGCGGCCTTTCAGTACGATGAAAAGGTGGGTCGTGTCGGCTTCTTGTTCGATGACGCTGTCGCCGCGACGGAAATAGGAAACGTCGAGAGAAGAAACAAGCAGCTTCACTTGTTTTGGGGTGAGCCGATTGAACGGCGGCGAGGTGGTGTCGAACGGTTGTGGCATAGAGACTCCCAAGGTGCGAGACAGTATTTTTCACGCAAAAACAGAGGTCTTACGTCGAGCATATAGTCACAGTGTGTCTGAGTGGTGAGAGGCTCGCCAGCAGACTTTAGTCTAGATATTAAGCCAGAAAGTCGCTGTTAACTTAGGCGGTTCGCTGTCAAAATAGCCACCACCTCGTTGGCACTAAGGATTTGCCGTTTTGTCTTTTCTCCGACCTTCGCCGTATCGCTGGCTTTCTTTTTACTACAGCGCATTCTTCTTCTCTTTTGGCGTGTATTTGCCTTTCTGGTCGCTGTGGTTGGCATGGTTAGGGTTGTCGGCAGATGACATTGGCATTGTGATTGGGGCGGGGGTCATGGCCCGCTTTGTGGTGAATCTGACGGTCACGCCGCGTTTTCATTTGCCTAGACATTTGCTTCCCGCCATTCGTTGGTTGTCATTCCTTGGCGCGGTTGTGGGTTTTATTCACCTTGCAGCGTCCCCCAACTTGTTTGTGCTGTCTGCACTGTCAGTGTTTATCAACTGTGTCATTGGCCCATCCATTCCTGTGAGTGACGCCATTGCAAACCACTATCACCGCCGGAAGTTACTGGACTATGGCCGTGCTCGCGTTTGGGGCTCAATCGCATTTATCGTGGGGTCGACCGTGACGGGATGGTTAGTGGAGGAATTTGGTGCGGGTATCATTGTGCCTGTTGCTGCAACGGCGATGTTGATTGGCTGGGGATTGAGTTTGATGAGTCCATCGCCTTTGCCAAGAGGGGACGACGCCGATGCATCCCACCGCCCACCGCTATTGAGCGTACTAAAAGCGCCAAACGTCATCACTTTCATGGTGATCGTGTCTTTGCTGCAAAGTAGCCATGCGGCCTATTACGCGTTTAGCTCCATCCATTGGACGCAATCAGGCTTGGCCGATTCAACCGTAGGGTATTTGTGGAGCTTAGGGGTTGGTGTTGAAGTGTTGATGTTTGCGGTTGGCTCTCGCTTTTTTAGCGACGGGTCAGTGCAAACGTTATTTCGACTCTCGGCGCTTTCCGTCATCATTCGTTGGACACTGACAGCGTGGTCGACAGACATTAACGTGCTCATTTTGGCGCAATCGCTCCATGGGTTTACATTTGGTCTTACCCATATTGCGGCGATGCGTTACATACAGCAGCAACCTGCAGAACGTATTATGGCATTACAGGCGTTATACAATGCGCTAGCGCTTGGCGCTGTGATGGCTCTGGTGACAATGTTAAGCGGCGAGCTGTATACATCCTTCTCTGGCAGCAGCTTTTTCGTGATGGCCGCTTTTGGTTTGCCTGTGCTGTTTTTATCACTTCCTTCATCTCAACAAGAGACCCCGCCAGAAGAAGCGACAGGCTGATTTTTCCATGCTCGGCGCTGAACTATTGAGGGTGGACATGTTCACTAAAAGGCAGTAGTAAGTGCACTTAGATGAATAAAGATGGCTTGTCGCACTACTTAGGAGAGCTGGCTCACGGGGATAAAGCGGCACGTTGTTGTCGCGATGTCGGCGTGGTAAACAACATCTTGAAATAACGACATCTCATGGAAGGGATTATGTCAGCTGGATGGATTGTGGTGCCCGTGGCGCTGGCTTACCTCGGGGTTTTATTCTTAATCGCATGGTACGGCGATAATCGCCCGCGCTGGCTTCGCGGTTGGCGACCATGGATTTATAGCCTTTCTATTGCGGTCTATTGTACCTCGTGGACCTTTTTTGGCACGGTGGGGCAGGCATCCAGTCAGCCTTGGTCATTCCTTCCTATCTATCTTGCCCCCATCTTGGTGTTCACCATTGGTTGGCGCTTTCTCGCGCGGATCATATTGATTGCTAAACGCGAACACATTACCTCTATTGCTGACTTTATCGCGGCACGATACGGGAAATCACAAGGCTTAGCGGTGCTTGTCACAGTGATCGCCGTTGTGGGTATTTTGCCGTATATCGCGCTTCAACTGCGTGGTATCACCATGGGGCTGGATGTTATTGCCCCGAATATCGGGAAAGATGCAGGGCTAGACCAAGGGCAGATCACGTGGCTCGTGTGCGTGTCCTTGGCCATGTTTACCGTACTGTTCGGTACAAGACACATTGACTCTACCGAGCATCACCGCGGCATGATGATGGCGGTGGCGTTTGAATCTATCGTCAAGCTGGTGGCGTTTTTGGTGGTGGGGTTGTTTGCCGTCAGTATGCTGCTTGAAACAGACATTGCGTTACCGTCACTGGCAGAAACGGGCGTTGTGGGGCCACCCAATTGGGGGGCATTGCTGGTGCATACTCTGCTCACCATGGCGGCCATTATCTGTCTTCCTCGGCAGTTTCACACCATGGTGGTGGAGAATTCACGCGCCCAAGATTTGCATACGGCGCGCTGGGTTTTCCCTTTGTATCTGCTGCTGATGGGCATCTTTGTTCTGCCGTTGGCCTATGCGGGACAGGTTTTCTTGCCGCAATTCTCGGCAGATACCCACGTGATTCAACTCCCTTTATCGACGGGCAATGACGGCATTGCATTGCTGGCCTTTTTAGGTGGGGCATCCGCCGCGAGCGGCATGGTCATCGTCTCGACGATTGCACTGGCGATCATGGTATCGAATGACCTTGTTCTGCCGCAGTTACTGCGAAGAATGCGTATTTCGAACCGTAACTTCACTCAGTTTTCCGGCCTATTGCTCAATGTTCGTCGCGCCCTGATTTTCCTATTGCTGATTGCCGCCTGGGGCTTCTATCAGCTCATTCTTGAAGTGCCTTCACTCTCTGCCATTGGCTTTTTATCGTTCGCAGCGATTGCGCAATTTGCCCCGCCTTTGGTGGCAGGCATCTATTGGCGTCAGGCCAATAAGAAGGGCGTGTATGCAGGCTTAGTGTCAGGGTTCATCGTCTGGTTGATGACCCTCATGACTCAAACCGGCATGCTGGCAGGCACGGCAGATACCAATCTCGTGCTCTGGCTTTTAGCGCCGCCAGCGCTGCCCTTTTTCCGTGAATTAAGCGCGGTGGATTGGGGGATGGTGCTGAGTTTGATGGTCAATACCGCCTGCTTTGTGGGCGTATCGATGGCAACGCGTCCGTCACTCAGTGAGCGCTTACAAGCGGCGAGTTTTGTGGGAACCCCTTTGCCGGAAGGCGATGACAGCAGCCTGTACCAAAGCCGTGTCACCGTGGCGGAACTGGAAATGCTCGCAGCACGATTTGTTGGCCGCACGCGGATGCGACAAACCTTTCGCACTTTCGGCGAACAACGTGGTGAAACCTTGCTGCCACAGCAGCAAGCCAGTGCGGCCTTGATCCGTCACACTGAGCGTGTGCTTGCGGGTGTGTTTGGGGCATCGTCAGCGAAGTTGGTACTGACCTCCGCGCTGCAAGGCCGCAACATGCAATTGGAAGAAATCGCGACCATCGTTGATGAAGCCTCGGAGCTTTTCGATTTTAGCCGGGGCTTGTTGCAAGGTGCGATCGAACACATCAGCCAAGGCATTTCGGTGGTGGACAAACAACTGCGGCTGGTGGCGTGGAACCAGCGTTATGTTGAGCTTTTCAAATTCCCACCGGATCTGATTCAAGTCGGCAGGCCCATCGCAGATGTGGTGCGTTATAACGCTGAGCGTGGGCTTTGTGGCCCTGGTGAGATAGAAGCGCACGTGGCGAAGCGCGTGTCGTATTTACGCCAAGGCTCACCCCATACGTCATCTCGTGTTCACCCGGATGGACGGGTTATTGAGGTGCAGGGGAACCCGATGCCGGGCGGCGGGTTCGTCATGAGTTTTACTGACATCACGGCGTTCCGTGATGCAGAAGAAGCGTTGAAGCAATCCAACGAAACGCTGGAAGCGCGTGTTATTGCACGTACTCAGGAGTTGGAATCGCTAAACCGTCGCCTGATCAGTGCAACCAACAAAGCAGAACATGCCTCGCAATCGAAAAGCCGTTTGTTAGCCGCTGTAAGTCACGACTTAATGCAACCGCTGAACGCCGCGCGCTTGTTTGCCTCTTCGCTCAATGAAATGGCACAAGACCAAGATGTGCAGAACATGTCGGGACACATTGAAAGTGCCCTTGGCGCGGCGGAAGATTTGATCGGGGATTTGTTGGATATTTCTCGTTTGGAATCGGGAAAAATGAAGGCCCAAATTACTGACTTTGATTTGGATGAGGTGTTTTCAACTCTCGCGGCGGAATTTGGCATGATTGCTAATGAACAAGGCGTGCAGTTCAAGGTGTTACCCACAGGGCTGCGTATTCGCTCCGATCGCCGCCTTCTGCGTCGAGTGCTGCAAAACTTCCTGACGAATGCGTTTAGGTACAACCCCGATGGACGTGTGCTGTTGGGTGTGCGTCGTCGTGGCGATGAGTGCAGCATTGAAGTGTGGGATAACGGGCCTGGGATCCCTGAAGACAGACAGCAAGATATCTTCGATGAATTTACGCGTATTGATCGAAAGGGCGCTGAGTTGGGTTTAGGGCTCGGCCTTGCGATTGCGCGCGGGATCAGCCGGATCTTAAATCAATCTTTGGATCTTCGCTCTTGGCCGGGAAAAGGCACGGTTTTTTCCATCACTGCGTCCGTGACAACAGTGATGCCTCAGGTGTGTGACACTGGGGTTGAGGCTGATGCGGCACCGAAAAATAGTATGCAACTGGCTGGGGTTCGTGTGCTGTGTGTGGATAATGAAAGGGACATCTTGGCAGGCATGGAAAGCCTGTTATCTCGCTGGGGTTGTGAAGTGAAAGTCGCAGAAGATCTGGATGAGGTCGTCGCGTGTTTCCAGCAAGATTGGTTGCCCGATTTTATCTTGAGTGACTACCATTTAGCGCCGTCCTTGACCGGGCTGGATGTATTGCAAGAATGTCGACGTTTGCTGGGGGATGCTTTTTATGGGGCGATCATTACCGCAGACAGAACGCAAGAAACGCAGCAATGTATTCGAGAAAAAGGCTTTGGATACATTGCTAAACCCGTGAAGCCGCTGAAGTTACGCGCATTGCTTCAACAAGGAGTGAGCTAGAATGGAAGTGTTTTCGATCCCTCGATTAGATACCGAAGTCGGCCTGATCCGCGCCGAAGGTCAATGGGATCCGGTGACTGCAGACATTCAACTGACAGAGTTAGCCCTTATGGGGACCGACGGCTGGATGGATGTGACATTTTGGATGACCGAGCAAGAGCATGAATCACGCATTGCAGCGGTGATTGCAGCTGCCAAGTTGTACTTGGTGTGACCGATGCTGCTGACGATGTATTTCTGCGCCTAGCGAGGTCGTCAAACGCAGAAAAAAATGCGCGCTAAAAAGCGCGCCGATAAGGATAATCCCTTTCCTCAATGCTGCTTATCGCCAATTTTAAGCGTGAACAGCAGGTCAGGGTGAGAAAGTCAGAGCCAGTATGTTTACTGGCTTTTTTCATCGTCTGAAAAGTAAGTTTTGTATTCCACGAACGTTGTAGGCGTTTCGCCGTAATAGAACGTCCCTTCTGATTTCACCACCAATTGAATGGCACTTTCTTCGCTGGTCGGCGCAGGCAAGTCAACCATCCACTCCGTGCCGTTGGTGCTGTTGCTTTCCATGTCGACAGGGGATGGAAGAGGCTGTTGTTCCTTATTCTGCATGATGCTGATCTTCGCACCATCAAGAACAAAATCTGATGTAAGTTTGATAACGACTTCACTGTCCGTGAGGCGTTCTGAGCGTAATTGAATCTTAAAATCGCCATTGGCGAGTGTGCAAAGGCCGCTGGTGTATCGACAATTCGAGCGTGCGGCGAGCTTGTAGGCTTCGCCTTCTTTCGCGACAAGTGCTTTTTCACTGACGGCTAAATCAACCCCAAAATACGCAATGATGGCTAAGATGGGGGCGACAATCATCGCAAGTACAATGTGTTTGTTTTTAAACATAATAATGAGACTTTTCCACATTCATCCTTGAGTAAGGCTCAACATACCGTACCCGAGTGATAAAAAAAGCCCCAAGGCGGGGCTTTTTAATCGTTACGTGATGCTCCTATCTCTCTTTTGTCTCTTGCTGCGTCATCGCCCTGTAGCAAGAGAGGTTGGAGAGTCTGTTCAATGGGTTCTCTGTGGTGTTAATCCAAAGAGAACCACCATGAACATTGTCTTCGTGCTTAGTGAGACTGCGCGTCACCAGCACCTGTTGGTACACGAACACTTTCTACCAACTCTTTCACTTCTTCTGGCGTTTCTGCGGTTACGCGAGACACCAAGATAGCGACAGCGAAGTTGAAGATTGCGCCGATAGCACCAAATGCGTTTGGTTCGATACCGAAGAACCAGTTGCTGCCCCAGTCTTTTAAGTATGTCCAATCAGCAACAAACAAGATGCCTTTGTGTTGGAATACATAGAACAGCGTGACACTGATACCGGCGATCATGCCCGCAATCGCGCCTTCTTTGTTGATGCTCTTCGAGAAGATCCCCATCATCAAGGCAGGGAAGATAGAAGACCCTGCGAGGCCGAAGGCGAGTGCGACCGTACCGGCGGCAAAGCCAGGCGGATTGAGCCCGAGGTAACCGGCCACCAAGATGGCGAATATCATGGCTATTCGACTTGCCCGTAGTTCTGCTTTTTCGGATATCGATGGGTTGATAACCCCTTTTATCAAGTCATGCGATACCGCTGACGAGATGGCGAGCAGAAGGCCTGCTGCGGTAGACAGTGCTGCTGCCAGACCACCTGCTGCAACCAGTGCAATCACCCAGTTTGGAAGTTTCGAGATTTCAGGGTTCGCAAGCACCATGATGTCACGGTCAACTTTCAGCTCATTTGTTTCTGCGCTTGAGGTGTACTGGATTTTGCCGTCGTTGTTTTTATCATCAAAACCAAGAAGGCCCGTTTTCTCCCAGTTTTTAAACCAATCAGGACGCTCGTCATAGGCAAGGTGCTGACCTGGTGCAGGGTTAACGGTGTCCATCAGGTTGATACGCGCCATTGCTGCAACCGCGGGAGCCGTGGTGTACAAAATCGCGATGAAGAACAGTGCCCAACCTGCAGAAGTACGCGCATCACGCACTTTCGGTACGGTGAAGAAGCGGATGATAACGTGTGGTAGACCCGCCGTACCAATCATCAGGGACATGGTGTAAACAAACATGTTTAACGTGTCGCCCCGAGAGGTGGTGGTGTATTCCGTAAACCCGAGTTCGGTCACCACCTGATCAAGCCGGTCGAGCAGATACTGATCCGTCCCTACCATTGTGCTGCCCAAACCAATCTGTGGCAGTGGGTTGCCTGTAAGTTGCAGAGAGATAAATACAGCAGGAATGGTGTATGCCAAAATCAGAACACAGTACTGTGCGATCTGGGTGTAGGTGATCCCTTTCATACCACCCATCACGGCGTAGATGAATACGATACACATACCGATACCAAGACCTGTTGCGTAGTCCACTTCAAGGAAGCGACCGAATGCAACACCAACGCCTTTCATCTGACCGATAACGTAGGTAATAGAAGCGATGATCAGACAGGCAACCGCAACGATGCGTGCCGTGTTGGAGTAAAAGCGCTCTCCGATAAACTCGGGCACGGTAAATTTGCCGAATTTACGAAGGTAAGGCGCAAGAAGGAGTGCAAGAAGCACGTAGCCGCCAGTCCAACCCATCAGGAAGACCGAGCCGCCGTAGCCCATGAAGGCAATCAAACCTGCCATGGAGATAAATGATGCTGCAGACATCCAGTCTGCTGCTGTCGCCATGCCGTTTGCGATAGGGTTAACGCCACCGCCTGCAACATAGAATTCTTTTGTCGACCCTGCGCGCGCCCAAATTGCAATCGCGATGTACAGGACAAATGTCGCCCCTACGACGAGGTAGGTAATTGTTTTCAAATCCATTTCTAAAACCCCTTACTCGTCGTCTACGCCGAATTCGCGGTCAAGCTTTCGCATTTGACGCGCGTAAACGAAAATAATGCCGAGGAAGACGTAAATTGAGCCTTGCTGAGCAAACCAGAACCCGAGTTTGTAACCACCAATCTGAATCGTATTCAAAGCATCGACGAATAAGATTCCACAACCGAACGAAACCACGAACCAGATGGAAATAAGTATCACCATCAGTCGTAGATTTTTATTCCAGTAGGCTTGTGACTGTTCCTTGTTTTCGAACGCCATTGCCATCTCCTTAATTGACACGTTAATGGATTGTTACTTTTCGACAATAGCAGCCTAAAGACACGGGAACACTGCAACTTTAGTCGAGCGAGAAAGCGTGATAACTGGCTGTCAAAACTGGGTTTGTGTGATTCAGGGCATGCATTTGGTGGGGTTAACAAGATGTTAACTACGCCAAAGGTCTAATAGGCTTTAGGCTAAGTTGAGCAGGGGGATACCGTACGACTGCAAATTCTCTGTTGCAAAGAATGTAAGTGTTTTTTCCTAAGGGGAGCAGTGCGCAAGGAGGGTGTGGAAGTCGGGTTTCTTTTTAGATTCAGGGTATTGCTGTGGGGGATGAAAGCGCCATCGGGTAGGAAAGACTGACAGTAACCTGCGCCGATTCATGAAGCGTGCGAATATTCGCTTAGGTACGACACAAGTTACGCGTCAGGGTCCGTTTGTTGAAGCAGAATAACGGCTTGAGTGCGGTTTTTCACGCCGAGCTTTCTGAATATCGCCGTCATGTGCGCTTTGATGGTGGCTTCCGATACATCAAGCTCATACGCAATTTGCTTGTTGAGCAAACCATCAGACAACATGCTGAGCACTTTGTACTGC
The DNA here is from genome assembly GCF_004120195.1 of Enterovibrio baiacu. Classification (GTDB taxonomy): domain Bacteria; phylum Pseudomonadota; class Gammaproteobacteria; order Enterobacterales; family Vibrionaceae; genus Enterovibrio; species Enterovibrio baiacui. Next base: position 55,883 of record NZ_SCHN01000027.1, read on the forward strand.
TGAGGCGTGAGCGACGCGATTTTATCCATCAAGGACTCTTCTTCACCTGCGTCGCTGAAATCGATACCGCTAGGGAAGCAAGGTTCACCGTCTAGGACCTTGTTCAGTGAGCCGATCAGTTCACGCATGTCGCTGGATTTAGGGATAAACCCAAATGCGCCATGGCTGTGCACTTGGCGTACGACACTCGCTTCTTCACTGGCAGAAATGACAACGATGGGGAGTTCGGGGTATTGGACGCGAAGGTGGATCAATCCAGACATACCATTAGCACCGGGCATTTTTAAATCCAGCAACAGTAAGTCGATGTCAGGTTCTTTCTCGAGTAATGCGGTGAGGCTGTCGAGCGAGTCTGCTTCCAACAGGTTCGCGCCGCTAATCGCCATATGAACGGATTGAAATAGCGCATTACGAAACAGTGGATGATCATCTGCGATGATAATTGTGTATTGTGCGTCCATAGGAAATATTTAATACCTCGTTAACAACCACGCTAACACTCGGGATCGGTTAGATCAATTTCGATGGACGCGAAGTAAGAGCCTGATCCCCCTAGATTTGTGGCAATGTAAGGGAGATCAAGTTTGGTTGCAAACCAGCGTTATTGTTTAATCAGCTGATTTTGAACAAGATGCGAGAGAAACGGAGAGGCTTTCATGAATCCGGTTAGGCGCGCCTCAGGCATGGGGTTGCCATTGGCATCCCAAAAGTCCAGTGTTGGCAATCCAAGCACATTAAGCGACATCAGCAATTTGATGTCTTGAGGACGGTTCGCCGTGACATCTGCCTGAAGTAACACGAAGTTTTGCAGCTCCGTCGCCACCTTCGGATCGTGGAAGGTGTACTTCTCAAACTCTTTGCACGCCAGACACCAATCGGCGTAGAAATCGACCATCACAGGTTTGCCCGCTTGTTTCGCTGCAGCAAGTTCTCGGTTCAGATCGTCAATACTCTCGATTCGAACAAAACTCACGTCAGGGACATCTGCTTTCACGGTTGAATTGAGCGCGTTATAGGTGTAAGCCGCGCCTGTGCTTAATCCCAGAATGGAGATGATAGCGAGGGTGCTCGCCAGCTTGCCAGGCTTGATTGAACGGCTGATATGGTAAAGCCAACCTAGCGCGGCGATAAGCCAGCCCATCCAAAGTCCGATGCTGGCTTGTTCTGGTAACAAACGTTCGAGCAAGAATAGGGGCACAGCCAACAACACGAACCCGAAGAAGACTTTCACCGTGTTCATCCAGTCGCCGGCTTTTGGCAGCAGTTTGTTGCCGAACATTGCCGCCAGAATAAGTGGGATACCCATGCCTAATGCCAAGGCGTAAAGGGTGATGGCGCCCGTGAGCAAGTCACCACTTTGCGCCACGTAAAGCAGTGCGCCCGACAGAGGCGCCGTGGTACACGGTGAGCAAATTAAGCCTGAGATTGCCCCCATGCTGAACACGCCGAGGTTGCTGCCACCGGTTTGTTGATTGCTCATTTGGCTCAAACGGGTTTGTAGACCCGAAGGGAGCTGAAGGTTAAATACGCCAAACATCGACATGGCCAACAAGATGAACAGTGTGCTTAATCCCATCAACACATACGGGTGTTGGAACGCCGCTTGGAACTGCAACCCTGCCGATGCAACAACAAGCCCGAGTAAGGTATAGGTAAGCGCCATGCCTTGTACATACAGCATGGAGAGTCGGAATGTTTGACCGTGGGTTTTCTTCCCGCCGCCCAGCACTATGCCCGTCAATATTGGGTACATCGGTAACACACACGGTGTAAATGCCAAGCCGATTCCCAAACCAAGGAAGAGCAAAGGTTGCCACCAATTGTCGGCAAGGCTGCTGACATCGGTTTGTTGGCTAGGTGTTGTTTGGTTCGCCGTTACCTGTTCTGAAGCATCTGTTGGGGCTTCCTGAGCACTGTCGGCTGGTGGGGTGGCAGTGCTTCCCGTGACGGCATAAAGCGGCACATTCACGGTTTCTGGGGGGTAACAAAATCCGGCTTCGGCACAACCTTGGTAGGTCACCGTGAGCATTGACGAATCGGTCGCTGAGATCACAGGCACAGAGACGGTGAGCGGCTGCTTGTAGATGTTCACTTCACCGAAGAATTCATCTTCGTAAGGCTGCCCTTGGCGCATGTCGAGTGCGCCAATTTGCGCATCACTACTGGGTGTTACGCCAATCTTATCTTGATACAAATAGTAGCCCGGCGTGACCTGCCAATCGAGGTAAACCCTGTCGCCTTGCTGGGTGAAATTAAATGGGAACGCCTGATCAACGGGCACAAATGCGGGGGCATTACTCGCAATAGGAGACGGTGAATTAAAAAGAGAGAACTCGGCGTGTGCAGGTAATACGCTGCACAGTGAGAGCGCAAAAAGGGCGAATATTCGGGAACCTATTGTCGACATGACCTTCATCGGGATGGGTTATTCCTAGAGTTAATTTCACTATATCACTGAGACCGGAAAAGGCCGAATTCGTTTCCCGATTCGTAAAGATTCGTCGGTATCTTTGGTTTTTGCTTGTCTGCTCATTCCCTTCAGGCAATAAAAAAGGGCTCCGAAGAGCCCTTTTCTTTGCATATTGATTGTATCGCGTTGGATTACAGTACGATACCGCCCACAACGAAACCAAGCGCTACAGACGTCGCAATGGTAACAACACCTGGAATAAAGAACGGGTGGTTGAAGACCAAATTACCGATACGGGTTGAACCTGTATCATCCATTTCAACCGCCGCCAACAGCGTTGGGTACGTTGGCAGAACGAACAGCGCACTCACGGCTGCGAACGATGCAATGGCGGTCAGTGGCGCAACGCCAATGGCCAGTGCCGCAGGCATCAGGGCGGTGGTAGTTGCACCTTGTGAGTAAAGCAGCATAGACGCGAAGAAAAGGATCATCGCCAGCATCCAAGGGTAGTCAGCCAGCAATGTGCCCGCGACTTCTTTGATGCCTTCAACGTGTGCGTTAACGAAGGTCGAACCCAACCATGCAACACCCAGAACACACACACATGCTGTCATGCCTGAACGGAACGTTGGTGCAGCAGCAATTTTCGATGCGTCGATACCCGTGGTGAAAACAATCGCCGTTGCAGCAGCAAGCATGAAGGTCATGATGGCTTCGTTACGACCCAATGTTGGGTTTTCAATCAAGCCAATGGAGCTTGAGATTGCTGCCGCATAGCCAACCACCAATACGATGGCGGCCAGGAAGATGAAGGTGGCTTTCTTCGCACTTGGTGCGATTTCGCGCTTCTGCGTACCTTGGATTTTGATCAAACCTTTCTCAAGACGCTCTTGGTAAACCGGATCGTCTTTCAGTTCGCAGCCCATGAAGTTAGCAACGAATGCACCTACCATACAGGCGATGAAGGTGGTTGGAATACAAATGCCAAGCAGAGTGAGGTAACCCACACCCATTGGTTCAAGGATGCCAGAGAAGAACACCACTGCCGCTGAAATTGGAGACGCTGTGATGGCGATTTGAGAGGCGATAACAGCGATAGAAAGTGGGCGAGATGGGCGAATGCCTTGCTCTTTTGCCACTTCAGCAATCACAGGAAGGGTTGAGAACGCAGTGTGGCCAGTACCCGCCATCATGGTCATCATGTAGGTAACGATTGGCGCGTAGAAAGTGATTTGTTTTGGGTTCTTTCTCAGGAAGTTTTCAGCCAGTTCAACCAGCCAATCCATGCCGCCAGCCACTTGCATCGCTGCAATTGCGGTGATCACAGACATGATAATTAAGATAACGTCGATAGGGATGTAGCTTTGACTCGTTGGCATGCCAAGTAGCAATGACAACACAATCACACCTGCTCCACCGGCTAAGCCGATACCGATACCGCCGATACGTGCGCCTAAGAAAATAAAGGCGAGTACGACAAACAACTCCACTGCAATCATGGATGACTCCTGTTTTAATTTTTAAATATAAAGACCAAACGGAGTTACTCTCTCCCCAGACAACACGCATCCCACGAATTATCGTGTTGAAGGCTTCCTGCCAAGCGTTCCATTGCGTTGATTTGCTGTGTTAAAGGGGTTTTCTAGCGTGGTGAAGAGTCACTTCGTTTAGTCGCTATGACAAAAAATGGGTATCGATTACCGATACCCATTGTTGTTTACATCTTAGTTATAGCGCTTCGCTTTATACTGCGGGTGCATCAAGTTTTCAACAGAGAAGATATCGTCTAACTGTTCTTCCGTCAGAAGACCGCGCTCAAGCACGACGTCACGAACGTTTTTGCCTGTTTCTGCACAAATCTTACCGACGATGTCGCCTTCATGGTGACCGATGAACGGGTTCAAGTAGGTGACGATACCGATAGAGTTGTAAACGTAGCTTTCACACACTTCTTTGTTAACGGTGATGCCGTTTACACACTTCTCGCCAAGGTTGACACACGCGTTTGACAGAATCTCGATAGATTCAAACAGCGCTTGACCGATAACAGGTTCCATAACGTTCAACTGAAGCTGACCCGCTTCTGCTGCGAATGTCACTGTGGTGTCGTTACCAATCACTTTGAAGCAAACTTGGTTAACCACTTCAGGGATAACTGGGTTTACTTTCGCTGGCATGATTGAAGAACCTGCCTGCATTTCTGGTAGGTTGATTTCGTTCAAACCAGCACGAGGACCAGATGAAAGTAGACGAAGGTCGTTACAGATCTTCGACAGTTTAACCGCAAGACGTTTCAGTGCGCTGTGAACCATCACGTATGCGCCACAGTCAGACGTTGCTTCGATCAAGTCTTCTGCTGGTGTGCAGTTCAGACCGGTCACTTCAGCAAGACGTTGAACAGCAAGTTGCTGGTAGCCAGCCGCAGCGTTCAAGCCTGTACCGATAGCCGTTGCACCCAAGTTCACTTCTAGCAGAAGCTCTGCTGTGTACTTCAGGTTTTTCACTTCTTCTTTTAGAAGGGTAGCGAATGCACGGAACTCTTGACCCACGGTCATTGGCACCGCGTCTTGAAGCTGGGTACGGCCCATTTTCAGAACGCCAGCGTTCTCTGTTGCTTTCGCGTCGAATTCGCTTTGTAGGTACTGGATAGAGTCAACCAGTGTCAGGATGCTGTTGTATACCGCAACACGGAAACCGGTAGGGTATGCACAGTTAGTCGATTGGCTCTTGTTGACGTGGTCGTTAGGGTTAACAACGTCGTATTCGCCTTTTTCTTTACCCATCAGCTCAAGTGCTAGGTTTGCAATCACTTCGTTAGCGTTCATGTTTACTGAGGTGCCTGCGCCGCCTTGGTAAACATCTGAAGGGAATTGGTCCATGCACTTGCCTGTGTCCAGGATCAGGTCACACGCTTTGATGATGTAGTCGCCCACATCCGCTGGAATAACACCCAGCTCTTTGTTCGCCATTGCTGCTGCTTTCTTGGTGAAAACCATACCGCGAACGAACTCTGGTACGTCAGAGATAGTGGTGCGTGAAATGTTAAAGTTTTCGACAGCGCGCAAAGTATGAATGCCGTAATACGCATCAGCAGGTACGTGGCGTTCGCCAAGTAAATCTTCTTCGATACGTGTAGCAAGGTGAGGGATAGTCAGGTTGTTTTCGAGATCAATCGTCTGAGACATGATTTGGCCCTAATGAACTTATAATTGGTTATTCTGTAGCCACAAATTTCGCTGTAGAGTCCGTTCATCAGAGATTTTGGCTGGATACGAAAGCTTTTGTATCCGTTTAATATGGGGTGATTTTACTCAGCAATTACAGCAAAAACATGCGTGAGATCACCATTCGCAACGAAGTGAATTTAATTGCATTATTATGTGATCTCGATCGCTATGTATTGTCTTTTAGGCAGCTGTTCAAGAGGCGGAAATGTATTGATACCGTTAAAAACTGTTAGCGTATTTAATAAATGAAGACAGAATCTAAAACAGACGTGGGCAAGCTAACAATTGCCGTTTACCAATCGGTAAACATTGCGGCAGAATGCTAGGATGCACGTCTGCACTGAATGAGAGGTTTCACCGTGTTTCCTATTTTGCTTTTGATGTTTATTACTGTGCCTATCATCGAGATTGCACTTTTCATTCAAGTTGGTGGCGTGTTGGGATTGTGGCCAACCGTTGCATTGATTTTGCTTACAGCGTTTGTGGGCGCTTCTTTGGTGCGAAGCCAAGGCATTCAGACGTTACTTTCTGTTCAACAGCGTTTGCAACAAGGCGAATTACCTGCCCAGCAAATCGTTGAAGGCGTGATGCTCGCGGTAGCGGGTGTGCTGCTATTAACCCCTGGCTTTATGACCGATGCCATGGGTATGGCAGTTTTGCTTCCTTGGCCGCGTGCTTGGTTGGCTCAACAGATCATGAGCCGTGTGAAGGTGGCAAACTTCCAAAGTGGTTTTAATCATCAACAGAGGCCTTTTGGCCAAGACCCTTTTCAACAAGACCCGCGTAACAACCAGCAAGGCGGCAGTACTTTTGAAGGGGAATATGAGCGCAAGCATGATGACCAAGATCGCCTGAACTGAGATATCGCGAAGAGATTCACGTTGTTGTGAATGGATGAGAAGCGAAAAGCCAACCCTAGGGTTGGCTTTGTTGTCTTTATCTTAAAGAAGTACGAAACCGTTATTCTTGCAACTCTGGACGGTGATTGTATTGGTCGAGTGATTCTGGATTATCCAACGCACTGAGCTGCGCGACAGCGCGACCATGCACGACATCACGTACGGCGATCTCTGCCAGCTTTCCTGATTTAGTCCGCGGAATGTCCGTGATAGGGATGATCTTTGCGGGAACGTGCCTTGGCGTGCAACTGGTGCGAATGGTCGTACGAATTTTGCGTTCGAGGTTATCGTTCAGATCAATACCGGGTTTGAGTTTCACGAATAACACCACACGCACATCATTTTGCCATTCTTGGCCGATCACAACGGAATCGATAATTTCTTCTAGCTGGTTCACATGGCGGTAGATTTCCGCCGTGCCGATACGCACACCGCCGGGGTTAAGGATCGCGTCTGAACGACCAAAAAAGACCATACCGTTTTGCTTGGTGAGCTCCACGTAGTCGCCGTGGAACCAAATATCATCGATCTTGCCCCAATAAGCGTCGTGGTAGCGTTGCCCATCCGTGTCATTCCAAAAACCAACGGGTTGGTTGGGGAAGCTGTTACAACAGACCAATTCCCCTTTCTCTGCTTGAACGGGTTTGCCTTCATTATTAAAGACTTCCACATCTAACGCTAAACCGCGAACCTGACTTTGACCGCGATAGACTGGCGAAATCGGGCTACCCAACACGAAGCAACCACAAATGTCGGTGCCGCCCGCAATGGAACTTAGCTGTACGTCTTTTTTGATGTTGTCATACACAAAGTCGAATTGCTCTGGTGCGAGCACTGACCCTGTCGAGCATAACGTTCTTAGTGTCGATAGATTGTGTTTATCCATCGGCAAGTATTCTTGTTTTTCCTGTGCTTCGAGGTATTTCGCAGAGGTGCCAAATAAGGTGACGCGTTGGTTGTCGGTCAAACGCCACAGCACACCGGCATCAGGGTAAAACGGAGAGCCATCGAATAAGACGAGTGTTGCGCCGCTTGCTAGGGCGCTTGCCATCCAGTTCCACATCATCCAGCCACAGGTGGTGAAATAGAAAACGCGATCCCCTGCTTTTACATCGGAATGCAGTTGATGCTCTTTAAGGTGGTTGAGCAGGATGCCGCCGACGCTATGCATGATGCATTTCGGCTTGCCTGTGGTGCCGGAAGAATACAGCACATACAGCGGCGAATTGAAATCGACGCGGGTGAAGGTGAGTTCGGGCGCTGGCTCTTTTAAGATGGCGTTAAAGCAGGTGTCATCGGCATTGAGTGTTGCACCACCGACAAACGGGATCACCACAAGGTGCGCAATGCTGTCGACGCCTTCGCGCACTTCACGTGCTTTGGCGAGGTTATCGTGTGTCTTGCCGTTGTAGTGGTAGCCATCGGTTGTGAACAAGACTTTCGGTTTGGTTTGTCCAAAGCGATCGAGCACGCTGTCTACGCCAAAGTCAGGAGAGGTGGATGTCCAAATCGCCCCGAGTGATGCCGTGGCAAGCATGGCGACAACGGCCTGTGAAATATTTGGAAGGTATCCTGCAACAACATCCCCTTGCTCAACCCCGCACGCTTTTAGGTATGCAGCGACGCAACGGGTTTGTTGCACAAGCTCTGCCCACGATATCGAGGTGGCTTGCTCATCTTCTCCTGAAAAGACAATCGCATCGCTGTTGGGCATGTCCTTCGCCCATTGCAGCACGTTTTCCGCAAAGTTGATTTTTGCATCAGGGAACCAGCGGCTGTCTTTATTTGGAAAGTCGGGTGAGCGTTCAACAATTCGCTCGCCCATGTCGCCAACCACACTGGCAAAGGTCCATAGGGTTTGCCAAAACGCGTCGCTTTGATCGATAGACCATTGATAAAGCTGATCGTAATTGGTCAGCTTCAAGGAATACTGTCGATTGACCGTATCCATGAATTCGGTGAGGTTGGCGTTAGCGACTCTTGTGGTGCTTGGGCGCCATAGTGGATGTTGTGACATGCTTTCTCCTACACATTGTCGGGGTGCGCACTGTCAAAAGCAGGTAGGGCCTGACAACGCTGTTCTATCTCTTTCAAGGTTGGGTAGAGTGTCAGGTCGAGCGCGAAACGGCGGGCATTAAACAATTGAGGAACCAAGCAAATATCTGCGAGGGTTGGAATGTCATCACAACAGAACGCGGTTTGGCTGTGTTGTAGTTTCTTTTCCAGTGCGCCTAGGCCTTCACGAAGCCAATGCAAATACCATTCTAATTTCTCATCCTCACTGTGCCCTAAAGGGCCGGTAAGGTGCTTTAACACGCGTAGGTTATTGAGAGGGTGGACATCGCAAGCAATATCGTAAGCCAGTGCTCGGCACTTGGCGCGCATGCTTCGGTCTGCGGGTAATAAAGAGGGAGACGGGTACGTTTCTTCAAGGTACTCGATAATTGCTAATGATTGCGTCAACACTTGGCCATTATCTACCAAGGTTGGTACCAATCCCGCCGGATTCAGTGCCAAATAGGCATCGCCTTTTTGGTCGCCATCCAACAGAGAAACGACCTGAGTGTGGTAACTCAGGCCTTTTAGATTCAGAGCAATACGAACACGGTACGAAGCTGACGATTTATTGTAGTCATAGAGCTTCACGGTTTGTTCTTCCTTTATTACCCATACGAGACAACCTCTTGCTCAATCTTTCCAAAAATTGAGCGACCTTCCTTGTCGTGCATCTCGATGCTAACCCTATCACCATAGAGTAAAAACGGGGTTTGAGGTGCTCCAAGATCCAGAATTTCCAACATTCGTCTCTCTGCGATGCAACACGATCCTTTCGAACGATCAAGATTCGACACTGTGCCGGAACCGATGATCGTTCCCGATCCCAAATGTCGGCTTTTCGCAGCGTGAGCAACAAGCTCTGAGAAGTTGAATGTCATGTCTACGCCGGCATCGGGTGCGCCGAATTGTTCGCCGTTCAAATTCACCTCTAAAGGCAGGTGCACTTTGTCATCTTGCCAGTGTTCTGTGAGTTCATCCGGTGTGACGGCGACGGGCGAAAAAGCAGAAGCCGGTTTCGATTGGAAGAAGCCAAACCCTTTGGCGAGTTCTGATGGGATCAGGTTTCTCAAAGACACATCATTCACCAGCATCAGCAACTTTATATGCTGTGATGCGTCTTGGGGTGATACTGCCATTGGCACGTCATCGGTGATCACGGCAACTTCGGCTTCGAAATCGCATCCCCATGCTTCATCGCATAAGGCGATGTCTTCTCGTGGGCCTAAGAACTTATCGGACATGCCTTGGTACATCAGCGGATCTGTCCAAAAGCTCTCTGGCATGGTGGCCCCTCGCGCTTTTCGTACGAGTTCAACGTGATTCACGTATGCACTGCCATCTGCCCATTGGAATGCACGCGGGAGCGGCGAGGCGCAGGCGGTGGGGTCGAAAGGAAAACGGCCTGAGACATCGTCAGCATTGAGTGCATCATAACGAGCGCGTAATAGTGGGGATAAGGTATCCCAATCATCTAAAGCATCTTGCAATGTTTTGGCGATATCAGATGCATCCACGGCTTGGCGAAGATCGCGAGAGACGATGATGAGTTTTCCATCTCGGCGATGTTTTAGGGAGGCCAGTTTCATTATTTACTCCTTCATTCCTTTGGCATTATGCGTTACGTGGCGGTGTACGCCATGACAAAACATAGTCGTCGAGTTCGGTTTGTTTGGCGGCTTCTGCCATGTCCAATGGCATGCGTGTGTCGATCATGACGGCGACTTCATCCGTTTCCGTCTTAGCGTGTTTTGCTCCGGCGGCGAACGCTTTGGGATGAGGGCCGTGAGGAAAGCCGCAAGGGTGATGTGTCACCATGCCAGGGTGAATATTGTCTCGACTAAAAAACTCGCCACGGTGATAGAAGATGACTTCATCGTAATCATCATTGTTATGGTAGAACGGCACTTTTAGCGCCCCCGGGTCGGACTCGATAGGGCGTGGCACGAACGTACAAATCACGAAACCATCTGCGACAAACGTAGTGTGCGCGGAAGGGGGCAAGTGATAGCGATGACTCATGAGTGGGCGAATGTCTCGCCAGTTCAAGCGAAATACGGTGAGGTTACCTTTCCAACCCACGGCATCGAGCGGATTAAAAGGGTAGGTGATACGGTTCATGCTATCCCGTGATTTAAGGAGAACTTGCCATGTTTCAGTGTCACTTCGCTGCGCAATAAAGCGCTCATCAATGGTGGCATGTTCGAGCATGGCAGGGTCAAAAATGGCATGTTCGCCAACAATCCCGCGATCGCTATTGAGGTAAGAGCCGTGTGTGGCTTCGATCATCAGCATGGTAACCGGCGCGTCAGGTTCAATTCGCCAGTTGGTCGAACGAGGAATGATGATGTAATCCCCGTCGGTGAAAGTGAGATGACCATAATCGCAATACAAAGAGCCCGAGCCTTCATGAATAAAGAGGCAATCATCGCCATCCCCGTTTCGGGCTAAATACTTCATGGCCGTATCACAACGCCAGAGTCGCACCTTTACATTGGGGTTGCTCATCAGCAGAGGGGCAGTCATTGGGTTATCACCCACCTCTTCTACCTTGTTGGTGTCAAACGCATGAGGACGCAGATCACCTTCCCATTCACTCCATCCTGTTGGCGCATGCTGGTGGTACATGTGCGTTGCAGGACCAAAGAATCCTTCTTTTCCGCACTCTCGCTCAAACGTGCCTTCTGGCAAGTCACAATGTGCTTGATGAGAGGTCACGCCTTCCTTGAGAGGAAATGAAAACCACTTTCGCATGCGTCCTCCTGATACTGCTGCGATGAAAGGTTGCCACATAGTTTCATTTGAAACTATAATCAGCATAGTGCGAATTTTGAACAATTGGCAAGGGCTGTAGAGCAATTATTTGGGGCAACAGTGGATAAGTGATCGCAATGAAGAAGGGAGAAATGAACATGGGCGTATCGCAACCTTTTCTATTGGATGACTTTTTACCGTACAAGTTGGTGAAGACGGCATCGCATGTCGCGGATGCGCTTTCGCATATCTATGAGAAGGAATTTGGGATCACTCGGCCTGAATGGCGAATACTGGCGTCATTGGGTGCGCGAGACGGCATTAAAGCAAAAGCGTTAGCGGTTGAAACGAGCCTGGATAAAGTCAAAGTCTCTCGCACGCTCGTGGGGTTGGAGAAGCGGGAGTTAGTGTGTAAGACCCGAGATGATCGAGATCAGCGTGCCGCATACCTACATCTGACAGAAAAAGGCCGCGCGCTATACGACAAAGTTGTGCCTAGGGCGAAGGCATGGGAAAAAGAGTTACTCGCGGAACTATCGCCAGAACATTATCAAACGTTTCTGGCGATGTTGGATAGCTTGTCAGCCAAAACGCAACAAAGCGAAGACTGCGTTATCCGTGAGCCTTGAAGTGGCAGATATAAGTTGGTTTCACTTGCTGCTCGCCAACGCAGTAGCCTCTGACGTGAGCGTATTTTTGCGAAGCGCCAATGCTGCAAAATAGGCGATGATACCCGAAATGGCATTGGCAATTGCGATGCCAATAAACATCCCTTCGGTTTGATCTAGCACGCCGCCTAACCACGCCAGTGGTAAGAGCAACACGAACAAACGCATAAGGTTCATAATAAACGCCAATACGGTTTTTTTCAGTGCGTTCAATGCACTTACTAACATCATCATGATGCCTTGCAAACCGTAGCTTGCAGGGACAATCAATAGGTAATGCCAGAGCTTTTCTTGTACCGCGGGTTCTTGGCTAAATAAGGTGGCGATAGGATGACTGAGCGGCACCATGGCGATAAACACGATCAACTGAAACAAGATGGAAAACCGCATCGCACGAAACAACCCTTCGAAGGCACGCGATGGGTTTCCAGCACCAAAATTTTGCGCCATTAAAGGCGTGAGTGACGAGGTGAGCGCCATCATGACAATAAGTAGCAATGATTCGATGCGTTGTGCCGCACCATAGGCCGCCACACTGGCCGTCCCTTGGCTAGCAAGCATTGCCATCAAAATGGCACCGAAGATAGGGTTGAGTGCATTCGACAAGGCGGCAGGTGTACCGATGGCCAGAATGTCTTTCCAATCTTGCCAAATTTTTGTCGGCGACGGCCAGGCCAGCAGTTTCTCCCTCTTTATTAAGACGTACAACGAGCAAAGTAAGGCGCCTGCCCAGCTGATTGCACTCGCAATGGCGGCTCCTTGTACGCCCAATTCAGGGAAAGGGCCAAGGCCAAATATTAACAGTGGATCGAGCACACCATTGATAATGCCTGCCACTATCATGATCTTGGCGGGGGTTTTGGTATCTCCCGTCGCCCGAATTGCAGAGTTACCAGCCATCGGAATGACCAGCAATGGAATGGTGAGATACCAGACTTGCATGTAGTCATGTATCAGTGGGAGGAGCGACGCCTTCGCACCGAGCAATTGGAACAATGGATTGATGTTGGCTAAACCCAACATACTTGCGGCGAAAACCAAAAGAATGGCCAGCAGTAACCCATGCCCTGAAACACGCGCTGCTTCTTTAAGCGAGTTTTTTCCAAGAAGTCGTGCAACGCTCGTTGAGACGCCAACGCTGATCCCCATGGTGATGCAATTCACCGCAAAGGTAATCGGGAAGGTAAAACTAACAGCGGCTAAGGCATCGGTACCGAGCAAAGAGATAAAGAAGGTATCGACAAGGCTGAATGCCAAGATCGCAACAAGACCAAACACCATTGGGATGGTCATATTTTTCAAGGTTTGATCTATCGGGCCTGTGAGAAGTCCGTGTTTATCCTTCATACCGCTCTCGGATAGTTGCTTCTCTTTATTTATGAAGAAAAGCGGGAATGTCGATAAAGAGTTGTTCCACCTTCTTATGTCAAAGGCAGGGCTACCCTAATCGATAGAATGTGATGCCGCAAAAGGTATTAGGCAAAAAAACGGAAAAAATTTGCAATTTCCCCCTTGGGATTGAGATAACCCATCCCCACTTATGAGGTACTTTGGAAACAACACTGACTGTGGTTTCCTCATTTATTTCCCCCTATGGATCACTACATTAATTCAGGAGACGACCAATGAACATTCGTCCACTACATGATCGAGTAATCGTTGAACGCCAAGAAGTTGAGTCAAAATCTGCTGGTGGCATTGTTTTAACTGGCTCTGCTGCTGAGAAATCTACCCGCGGCGTTGTTCTTGCTGTAGGTAAAGGCCGTATTCTTGAAAACGGTACTGTACAAGCACTGGACGTTAAAGTTGGCGACACTGTTATTTTCTCTGAAGGCTACGGCACAAAGACGGAGAAAATTGACGGTAAAGAAGTCTTGATCCTGTCTGAAAACGACATCATGGCTATCGTTGAGTAATTACTATTTCATCACTGAAGAACAGATTTAAAAAGGAAGAGAGAAATGGCAGCTAAAGACGTTAAATTTGGCAATGATGCACGCACTAAAATGCTAGAAGGCGTAAACGTTCTAGCAAACGCAGTAAAAGTAACCCTAGGTCCTAAAGGCCGTAACGTGGTTCTGGACAAATCGTTCGGTGCACCAGTCATCACTAAAGATGGCGTATCTGTCGCGCGTGAAATTGAGCTGGAAGACAAATTCCAGAACATGGGCGCACAAATGGTGAAAGAAGTTGCTTCTCAAGCTAACGATGCTGCGGGTGACGGTACAACGACTGCAACTGTTCTTGCTCAAGCCATCATCGCTGAAGGTTTGAAAGCTGTTGCTGCGGGCATGAACCCTATGGATCTGAAGCGCGGCATCGACAAAGCGGTTGTTGCTGCTGTTGAAGAACTCAAAGCGTTGTCTGTTCCATGTGCAGACACTAAAGCTATCGCTCAAGTAGGTACTATCTCAGCTAACTCTGATGAGACTGTAGGTACTTTGATTGCAGAAGCGATGGAAAAAGTGGGCCGCGACGGTGTTATTACTGTTGAAGAAGGTCAATCATTACAAGATGAACTTGATGTAGTAGAAGGTATGCAGTTTGACCGCGGTTACCTGTCTCCTTACTTCATCAACAACCAAGAGTCGGGTTCTGTTGATCTAGATAGCCCATTCATCCTTTTGGTTGATAAGAAAGTATCAAACATCCGTGAACTGCTACCTACGCTAGAAGCAGTCGCGAAATCTTCACGTCCTCTTCTGATCATTGCTGAAGACGTAGAAGGTGAAGCACTAGCAACGTTGGTTGTGAACAACATGCGCGGTATCGTGAAAGTGGCTGCTGTTAAAGCACCTGGTTTTGGCGACCGTCGTAAAGCAATGCTGCAAGACATCGCAACACTGACTGCTGGTACTGTGATTTCTGAAGAAATCGGTATGGAACTAGAGAAAGTGACGCTAGAAGACCTAGGTCAAGCGAAGCGCATCACTATCACTAAAGAAACCACCACTATCATTGATGGTGCAGGTGATGAAGTGTCTATCCAAGGCCGTGTTTCTCAAATCCGTCAGCAAATCGAAGATGCAACGTCTGACTACGACAAAGAGAAACTGCAAGAGCGTGTTGCTAAATTGGCAGGCGGCGTTGCAGTTATCAAAGTGGGTGCAGCAACCGAAGTTGAAATGAAAGAGAAGAAAGACCGCGTTGAAGATGCACTGCACGCAACCCGTGCTGCTGTTGAAGAAGGCGTGGTTGCTGGTGGTGGTGTTGCACTTATCCGCGCAGCGAGCAAAGTTGTTGACCTTCAAGGTGACAACGAAGAACAAAACGTAGGTATCCGTGTAGCACTTCGTGCGATGGAAGCACCTATTCGTCAAATCGCGTTGAACGCAGGTGACGAAGACTCAGTTGTTGCTAACAACGTTAAAGCTGGCGAAGGTAGCTACGGTTACAACGCAGCAACTGGCGAATATGGCGACATGATTGATATGGGTATCTTGGATCCAACTAAGGTAACTCGTTCAGCTCTGCAATTTGCAGCATCTGTAGCTGGCCTGATGATCACCACTGAAGCAATGGTGACTGAGCTGCCTAAGCAAGATGGCCCAGCAATGCCTGATATGGGCGGTATGGGTGGCATGGGCGGCATGATGTAATCATCCCGTTTAAGCTAAAAATAGAGAAAGCCCGCGAAAGCGGGCTTTTTTCTATATAAAGAAAAGGTTATTGAGTGCTTTTCAAACGAAATATCGAAGATCCGCATTTTTACTGACGTTGAAAGGCATCTGTCTCAAAAATATTTCCGTGCAGAACCCGCGAACTGTGCTTTACTCAATACTCTTCTGGTCACTAACTCGTCATTTAAACGAAACCTGATTGAAGTAATGATCATATTTTTAGAACCGGATCTATCAAGATTGTATGCATTGCTGTGTGTTTTTTAATCAAAAACGTGGTTTTTGGGTGTTTTGTGAACATTTGAGTGCGAAAGTGTGATTTTTTTCAAAAAACCACTTGCGCCATTTTCTGAAGTCCCTATACTGCGCCCCATCGACACGGAACACGGCGAGTTAAGCCGGTGACCAAGTCAACGTTCTTTAACAATTTGACCTATACAATCTGTGTGGGCACTCGTACTTGATAGACATAAAGATTTATCAATGAAYTGAGTGACCAAGATGGTGAATCTCTTCGGAGTGAACTRTCAACACAGCAATGCAGTTTTGCCTACGGGCAAAAAAGTAATTCAGTATTCATTGAGCGTTAGAACTGTTTCTTCGGAGATGGGGATAACAACAAAATTCTAATTGAAGAGTTTGATCATGGCTCAGATTGAACGCTGGCGGCAGGCCTAACACATGCAAGTCGAGCGGCAGCGACAACATTGACCCTTCGGGTGATTTGTTGGGCGGCGAGCGGCGGACGGGTGAGTAATGGCTGGGAACCTGCCCTGACGTGGGGGATAACAGTTGGAAACGACTGCTAATACCGCATGATGTCTACGGACCAAAGAGGAGGACCTTCGGGCTTCTCGCGTCGGGATGGGCCCAGTTGGGATTAGCTAGTTGGTGAGGTAATGGCTCACCAAGGCGACGATCCCTAGCTGGTTTGAGAGGATGATCAGCCACACTGGAACTGAGACACGGTCCAGACTCCTACGGGAGGCAGCAGTGGGGAATATTGCACAATGGGCGCAAGCCTGATGCAGCCATGCCGCGTGTGTGAAGAAGGCCTTCGGGTTGTAAAGCACTTTCAGCAGTGAGGAAGGCGTGATGGTTAATACCCATTACGTTTGACGTTAGCTGCAGAAGAAGCACCGGCTAACTCCGTGCCAGCAGCCGCGGTAATACGGAGGGTGCGAGCGTTAATCGGAATTACTGGGCGTAAAGCGCATGCAGGCGGTTTGTTAAGCAAGATGTGAAAGCCCCGGGCTCAACCTGGGAACCGCATTTTGAACTGGCAGGCTAGAGTCTTGTAGAGGGGGGTAGAATTTCAGGTGTAGCGGTGAAATGCGTAGAGATCTGAAGGAATACCGGTGGCGAAGGCGGCCCCCTGGACAAAGACTGACGCTCAGATGCGAAAGCGTGGGGAGCAAACAGGATTAGATACCCTGGTAGTCCACGCTGTAAACGATGTCTACTTGGAGGTTGCGGTCTTGAACTGTGGCTTTCGGAGCTAACGCGTTAAGTAGACCGCCTGGGGAGTACGGTCGCAAGATTAAAACTCAAATGAATTGACGGGGGCCCGCACAAGCGGTGGAGCATGTGGTTTAATTCGATGCAACGCGAAGAACCTTACCTACTCTTGACATCCACAGAAGCCGGAAGAGATTCTGGTGTGCCTTCGGGAACTGTGAGACAGGTGCTGCATGGCTGTCGTCAGCTCGTGTTGTGAAATGTTGGGTTAAGTCCCGCAACGAGCGCAACCCTTATCCTTGTTTGCCAGCGAGTAATGTCGGGAACTCCAGGGAGACTGCCGGTGATAAACCGGAGGAAGGTGGGGACGACGTCAAGTCATCATGGCCCTTACGAGTAGGGCTACACACGTGCTACAATGGCATATACAGAGGGCAGCGAGGCAGCGATGTGGAGCGAATCCCAGAAAGTATGTCGTAGTCCGGATTGGAGTCTGCAACTCGACTCCATGAAGTCGGAATCGCTAGTAATCGTAGATCAGAATGCTACGGTGAATACGTTCCCGGGCCTTGTACACACCGCCCGTCACACCATGGGAGTGGGCTGCACCAGAAGTAGATAGCTTAACCTTCGGGAGGGCGTTTACCACGGTGTGGTTCATGACTGGGGTGAAGTCGTAACAAGGTAGCCCTAGGGGAACCTGGGGCTGGATCACCTCCTTAACGATACTATTGATGCAAGTGTCCACACAGATTGTATAGGTTGAAAAGTAAAGACTTAGTGGGTCTGTAGCTCAGGTGGTTAGAGCGCACCCCTGATAAGGGTGAGGTCGGTGGTTCAAGTCCACTCAGACCCACCAATATCTCCTCCCAGGSGATGTTGGTGTACTCACTAAGTACCATTGATGGGGCTATAGCTCAGCTGGGAGAGCGCTTGATTTGCATTCAAGAGGTCTGCGGTTCGATCCCGCATAGCTCCACCACTCTCTAAAAACATTCTCACGAGTGTATTTAGACAGTGGACATTCTCTTCACAGAGAAACATCACTTTGCTCTTTAAAAATCTGGAAAGCTGACTAGTAAATTTAATCGAACGATTAAATTGAAATCTGTTTCTTATCTCTCTACCCGAGAGGTAATGAAACAAAAGTTCTCAAAACGTTAATTCTTTTGAATTAACACCAAACACATTCAAGTGTTCTTGGTTTCATCCTTCTTCGGAAGTGATGAACATATTTGAGTCCGGCGAAAAACCACTCATTAATTTGAGTATGTTCTTTAACGAGAACACCTTGGTTGTTTGTCCATACATAAAGACCTCTTGGGGTTGTATGGTTAAGTGACTAAGCGTACACGGTGGATGCCTTGGCAGTCAGAGGCGATGAAGGACGTAGTAACTTGCGATAAGCCCAGATAAGGCAGTAACAGCCATTTGAATCTGGGATTTCCGAATGGGGAAACCCACGTGCATAAGCACGTATCCCACACTGAATACATAGGTGTGTGGAGGCGAACTCGGGGAACTGAAACATCTAAGTACCC
>NZ_SCHN01000028.1 GCF_004120195.1 Enterovibrio baiacu
TGAGTCGTTTGATCTCTTGGGCGGGTGTTTCTTTCGACTGCGTCATGTTGGGTAGCCTCATTGGCTTGGACCAATCTAATCTACCATGTTTTCTGAGCCACACCAGAACAGTGCTTCTCCCTTGGATACCATAACGTTCCTGAGCTTGTTTGTATGTCAGTTCGCCGTTTTCAACCCGTTCGACAACGGACAATTTAAAGCCCATTGAATAATCACGGGAAGTTCGGCGGATACGCTTGGAGTTTGACTCTTTCATGAATAAGTCTCCAAAGTGTCAACTTATTCCAGGACGAGACATATTGATGAAAAAAGCCGATGCAACTGCATCGGCTTTTTTGTGTCTGCTGTTTGCTTATTGTTACCAAGCACTTACTGTTGCCAAGTGCTTACTATTGCTAAATAGTTACTCTTACTAAATGGTTAGCCCGTTTTCTTTTTCAAATCTTTCAAGTGCTCTTCCGCGGTAATGAAATCAAACTGGTTGATGGCATCTTGCAGACGCTTGAACTCTTCCATTTGGTGACACCATTGCGGCAAGGCTTTTGACAGTACGCCAATCTTGTCCTGCACCTCAATATCAAACTCTTGAAGGCTAACTTGAAGCGAGTTGAGCTGTTCAATCAAGTAACCGTCTAACGGCTTAATTTCTTCTTCAACCACTGGCGTTTCAGCCACGGCAGTCTGGCTAATGATTTCATCGAACACATCTATCGCAGAGACAATCATGCTTTTCAACGCCAACACGTCGCTTTCACTGACTTCCTCACCAGTATTGTATTTTTCCTCTAAGCCACACGCGTAGTCTGCAATTTCCGTCGCGCCGATATTGCTTCCCGCCCCTTTGCAGGAGTGGGCAAGAATGGCTTTTTCTGCCGTATCTTCTGAGGTGAGTAGCTGCTCCATGGCCGTCGCTTGAGACGTGAGGAACAGAGACAATATCTTGAGGTATTTCGCTTTGTTGCCCCCCAAGCGCTGAACCCCTTCACTGAGATTGATGCCTGGGATCTTATCAAGCATCATGTCGAACATGGTGTCATCGTATTCCATTCCCACTCTCCTTCGGGTTCTTTCTTCGTCCGTCATCAATGAGATCGCTGACTCAGCCGCTTCGGCTGAGGGCACCTCAGAGCTTAAAGACGCCGCCTGTTCACTCTCTTTGTCGTTCGTGGTCTCGGTGTCAGGTGTCACCTCTGCGTGCGCGACTAGCGGCTCTGGTGGCGTCCCCCCTGGGGCTTCTACTATCGAGGCCTCCACTATCGGGGTTTCTTCGATCTCAACAACCGCTGCTTTCGCGTTATCTATCGCGCCATTTTCTGTTGCGAACACCATTTCTTTTTCAAGCGACGCTGGCGCGACAACGACATCTTGTTGCTCAATAACAGCTTTTTTCTCAGAAACATTGGCATCAGCGCTTTCCGCCGCCGGTTTCGATAACCACTCGATCAGGGTGTTTTTGAGTAAATTAAAATCAATGGGCTTAGCAATATGGCCGTTCATGCCCGCCTCTCGGCATGCAGCAACATCATGGGATTCTGTGTTTGCTGTCATCGCAAGGATGGGTAATTCAGTGAGTTGGAGATCCTGACGGATCATTTTGGTGGCCGTGACCCCGTCGACAACAGGCATTTGCATGTCCATTAACACTAAGTCGACAGTGTGCTCTTTGAGCATGTCTACCGCTTCACCGCCGTTGTTGGCGACAAGCACCTCCAGCGGTAACACTTCCATCGCGCCAATTGCCACTTCCTGATTGACCAAGTTGTCTTCCACCAGGAGAACCACTTTGCCGTCCACTTTCATCGCTTCTTGATCGAAAACATCTTCGACTTCAAGTTCAGGTTCTGGTGCCTTTTTAGGTGCAGATCCCCCCCCTAAAAAGCGAAGTTCCGCCGATGCTGCGCTGTTTCCGCTCATGTGACTCGGCTGGCTTTCTGGTTTGCTCTCTGGACTTTCTACAGTCTTGTTATCACTCGCGCTGACAGCATCCATGAGGGCTGATGGCAATATGGGTTTCTGTACCCACTTAAAGGAGAACGAGGGACGTGTTTCATCAACATCAAAGCCATTATCAGGCCCACAAACAATGATGGTGGACGGGGTTTTGCCACTTCGGGTCAATGCCGACGTCAGGAAGGACACCATGTCATGTTCTAGGCTGTCCCAATCCGCCACCACATAATCTAACGAGCCATTTTGTAGACTGGATTCTTTCTCTCGAAGTTCTTCAATCGACCGACACTGGCTGATGGTTGCACCCGCGTAAATGAAGATGTCGCTGATCGCAGAGAGTTGAGACATGTTTGAAGAGACGAGCAATACGTTCTTCGCAGAGAGCTCACCTGACCACGTATCGCCTAAGCGAGATGTTTCATTCACACCTGACTGACAAGGCAAGGTGAAAGAAAACACACTGCCCTCTCCCCACCGACTGTCAGCGAACAGTTCTCCGCCCATCAACGCGACCAATTCTCGCGACAAACTTAAGCCAAGCCCTTTACCGCCATAGCGACGCGACGTGGAGTTGTCAGCCTGATTAAACGGTTGAAAAAGCCCATCGAGATCTTTTCGGCGAATACCTAACCCGGTGTCATGCACAGAGAAACGAATGTTCACGTCATCTTCACGGCGAGATTCGAGCGCAACAGATAGGGTGACTTCACCCACTTCCGTAAACTTCACGGCATTGTTACCCAGCGCCATCAAGACTTGCGTGATGCGTACTGAATCCGCATCAATGATTTTGGGTATGGCCATGTCCATCAGAACATGGAACTGGAGGTTTTTCTCATAAGCTTGTTCGCCGAGACTTTTAGCAACGGGAGAAAGCAAGGTTTCGATGTTGCATTCCACCCATTCAATTTCGAGATTACCCGCTCTCACGTTAGTAAACGCCAATACCGTATTTAGCGCTTCTAATAAGGTGTGCCCCGATGAAATCACACGCTTAATGTAGCGTTTTTGCTTACCTTCTAGCCCGCTATCCAATGCCAATTGAGACATACCCAAAATCGCATTGAGTGGCGTTCTAAATTCATGAGACATGTTGGACAAGAAGTCTTTCTTGGCTTGATATGCGGAACGCGCGGAGCGTTTCGCCGTATCCAACTCATTGAGTTTTTGGAGGTAGGCTTGCCTTTGCTCTTTAAGGGCATCTTTGGTCTGTTGAAGCGTAATTGCCCCCCAGACCAAGAGCGCGATCAGCACCAACAATAAACCAACCAAAAGCGGCACTGCTGTTAATACACCGCCCCCACTGGTTGGGGGAAGTGCAGTGCTTGAGAGGTAGCCACTCTCTTCTCTCGCCAATGTCACTGTGGAATGCATGAGCATCAACATCACAGAGAACGCTGCAAGGAAGCGTGTGGTTAAGAGGCTCATCCTATTGATTATTTTTCTCATCGCACGTTTTGGGTCTTCGAGCACCGCATTCACATTCAACGTACTGGCCTCCAGTGACATCAATGGTGGGTGAAAACAATCGAGAAAATAAGCAGCGCCTGTACGCTAAGCTCATGTCTCAATTAAAATAAATATAACTCATAATTGGAACATTATTAAGAGTAGACCTAGGATTGTATAAGTGGAAAGTCATTCAGGATCCCTTTGATGCTGTCACCGGAAATCAAGACAAATAAACGCGCTACCGTCCTGGTTGTCGACGACACCCCGGAGAATCTCGTGTTTGTCAGTGAGATGTTGCGAGACAAATATGAAGTGAAAGCAGCAACAAACGGACAAACGGCGCTCGCCATTGTTGAAAAGTTCTCTATCGACCTGATTTTGTTAGACGTTGTAATGCCCGGCATGGATGGCTACGAAGTTTGTCGTCAAATTAAGGCCAAAAAGTCTGCGCACGATATTCCGGTCATTTTCCTTACGTCAAAGTCGAAATCAGAGGATCAGGAATACGGTTTTTCGGTGGGTGCTGCTGACTACATCATGAAACCCATGAGCCCGCCAATTACAATGGCGCGCATCAAAATCCATCTTGAAAACAAGGCGTCTCAAGATTTTCTTTCCAATCAGAACGAATTCTTGGAAGCCGAAGTTCAGCGTCGTGTCAAAGAGCTCAGCGTGATTCAAGACGTGACGATTAACGCCTTGGCGAGCCTCGCCGAAACACGTGACCAAGAAACCGGTAATCACATTCTCCGAACGCAATACTATGTGAAAATTCTGGCTGATCAGCTCTATTTGCGCGGGAAGTTTCCAGACGTTGTCACCCCTGAGTACATCACCATGGTGTTCAAGACTGCGCCGTTGCACGACATCGGCAAAGTGGGGATTCCAGACGCCATTTTGCTCAAGCCGGGCAAGCTGACCGCCGACGAATTTGATGTCATGAAGTCGCACGCCAAGCTCGGGTACGATGCCATTATGAAGGCCGAAAAAGAAGTCGACGCTGAATACCCGTTTCTGAATGCCGCCAAAGAAATTGCCTTTGGTCACCATGAAAAGTGGGATGGCTCGGGGTATCCGCAAGGGTTGATGGGGGAAGACATTCCGCTCAGTGCGCGTTTAATGGCTGTTGCCGACGTCTTCGATGCGCTAGTCAGTAAGCGCGTGTACAAATCCGCAATGTCCCATGATGAAGCGTTTGAAATCATTCGAGAAGGCAAAGGTTCGCACTTTGACCCAATGCTTGTCGATTTGATGTTTGATATGAAAGACGAGTTCATAAAGATCGCTGAAACTTACAAAGATTGATCAGCGATTCAGTGATCCACAGGCGCTTAAACTTACTGCGCATTACCGCACCTTCTTCAGTTTCAATATCCCATAGAAAGTGCGGTAACAAAGCCGTTTAGCCCACAGCTAACCAAACCCCAACCCCCATCATTAGGGTACCCGCGATTCTATTCATCAAACGCACGTTGCCGCTTTTCTGCAGAAAATGGCGCAGTGTGCGACCACCACTTGCGTACAACAGCAAACAGCCGAATTCCGTCATCAGGATGATGCCTATCAATACGGCCAATTGCGGTGGCATCGCGAGTGATGGATTGATGAAAGGAGGCAGCAACGAAATCATGAACGCCCACCCTTTCGGGTTCGCGATAGCGGTGACGAAGCCTTGCATCGCAAGTGTCATCGGTGAAGTGTCAGTGCCCGCTGACAAATCTGACGGAATCGCCATTTTGCCACGAGACATCCACATTTGTAGGCCGAGATAGAACAGATACGCCCCGCCTACATATTTCAGCACGCTGAACAGACTCGGGTAGTTCAACATGATGGCTGCCACGCCAATCACGGAAGAAATGGAAACCAGCGCAACGCCAATCAACTCTCCCCACATCATGTGAAGGCTACGACGCACGCCAATGCTCATGCCTAGCGTCATCGCTAGTGTCATGCACATACCCGGCGTGACGGATACGAAAAAGAAAGTGGGAATAAATACCGCCAGCATAGCGATATCAACTGCAGATGCCACGTTAACTCCGGACAAAATGAGGCAAAAGAAGTGTAGTAAAAACCGAGTCTGCACAAGCGTCAAGCTCAATTATTAGCCCCGTCCGAATGTTGCTATAAAAAAGCCCCCAAATTTGGAGGCTTTGTTTTTATTCGCTATCCGTAGACTGCATCGGGCAACCAAGTCGCCAGTGTTGGCCAGTACGCGAGCAACGCCAGCATCACTAACTGAATCAAGATAAACGGCAGTACGCCACGGTAGATGTCCATGGTGGAAATGGAATCTGGCGCCACACCGCGTAAGTAAAACAGCGAAAAGCCAAATGGCGGCGTCAGGAATGACGTCTGCAAGTTCAGCGCAATCATGATCCCAAGCCACACAGGGTCAACACCCATGGTCAGCAATATCGGCGCGACAATCGGGATAACCACGAAGGTGATCTCAATGAAGTCGAGGAAGAAGCCCAAGAGGAACAGCACCAGCATCACGAGTAACATGGCACCGAACACACCACCCGGCAGGCTCATCAAGAAGTCACGAACAATGTCATCACCACCGAACCCTCGGAACACCAAAGCAAACAGGGATGCGCCAATCAAGATCAGGAAGACCATGGCCGTCACTTCGGTCGTGCTTCTTAAGACGTCGCGCAAGATCGACAGGCTAAACATACGTTTGCTGACAGCCAGAATAATTGCGCCAACCGAGCCAACAGATGCTGCTTCCGTTGGTGTTGCTATACCACCAAGGATCGAGCCCAACACCAGCACAATCAACAGCACTGGCGGGAACAATACGGTAAGCACCTGCATCCACAACTCTTTGCTGACTTTTCTTTCTTCAGCAGGAATAGGCGGAACACGGTGTGGTTGGGTAATCGCAATCACGATCAAATAAACGATGTACATGCCCACCAGCATAAAACCGGGGATCAACGCACCTAAAAAGAGGTCACCGACAGTGACGCTCTCTGGCGAGAAAATACCTTGATCAAGCTGGGCTTGTTGATAAGCCGAAGAGATGACATCGCCCAGCAATACCAACACGATAGACGGCGGAATGATTTGCCCTAACGTGCCGGACGCACAAATGATGCCCGTCGAAAGCCTTGGGCAATAGCCACGTTTCATCATTGAAGGCAAAGACAGTAACCCCATGGTCACCACGGTTGCACCTACAATGCCGGTACTTGCTGCTAGCAACATGCCCACGATGGTCACTGAAATGCCTAAGCCGCCCGCAAGCCCGCCAAACACTTGCCCCATGGTATCGAGCAAGTCTTCCGCGATGCGCGATTTCTCAAGCATGACCCCCATGAAGATAAACAAGGGAATCGCCACCAATAGCTCATTCGACAAGGTGCCTTGAATACGGTTTGGAATGGCTTCCAAAAACGCAGGATCAAACGTGCCCGTTACACCGCCAATCAACGCAAACAGAAGTGCAGAACCACCAAGGGTGAACGCGACAGGGTAACCAACCAGCAAGACGCCAAAGGTAAACAGGAAAAGGAACAGGGCGAGGAATTCACTCATAGCGCGTGCTCCTCATCGTGATCTTCAAGTTGCTTGGCAATGTCTTGGTGACCTGTAATGGTCAGCACAGACTTCAAGGCTTCAGCCACGCCTTGAATGATCATAAGGACAGGCATCAATAAGATACTGGTTTTGAACAGGTACTTTGCTTCTACGCCGCCCGCTTCTTGCGAGCCTTCCATGATCTGCCAAGAAGCCATGACGTAATCCCACGCGATGTAGAAAATAAAGCTGCACGTAGGAAGCAATAAAAAGATAAAGCCGAGTAAATCGACCCATGCCTTTTTCTTTTCTGACATGGGGCGGTAAAAAATATCAACGCGAACGTGAGCGCCTTTCAACAAGGCATAAGCAGCTCCGAGCATGATGACGTAGTTATGGAAATACAGGACAGATTCTTGCAAAAACACGGATCCGGAATTGAGCACATAGCGCATAACGACCACCACAAAGGTGATAAGCACGATGGCTAAGACGAACCAGGAAACAATGCGTCCCGTCCAATCACTAAAACGGTTGATGCCCTTGATAAGCGCGATCAATTGGGGCGAGGCGGTATTCATAGAACTACTCTAACATCAGCCTATTGGCTAAAATTGGAAAGAAAAAGAGGCGATCTAGGATCGCCTCTTAAAAGGTTATTGCGGGTTACGTGCGTTCAACATGGCTTGCTCAGAAATGGCATGCCAATCGATCGCTTGGTCACGGAAGCCTTTGTAAGACTCGTAAACTTTCTTACTGATTTCGTCTACCTGTGCTTGCTCGGCAACCACTTCATCAGACAGCGCTTGTAGCTGAGACAGCACTTCTTTCGGGTATGGACGCAAATCAACCTTGTGCTCGTTCACCAAGCTTTCCAACGCTGCATTGTTACGCGCGGTAAACTCAGCAATCATGTCAGCATTCGCCACGCGGGTCGCCGCTAGAACGATAGACTGCAGATCTTTTGGCAACGCATCGAAAGCTTTTTTGTTGATCAGCGCTTCCAGCGTTGTGCCTGGCTCGTGCCAACCTGGGTAGTAGTAGTACTTCGAGGCTTTATGCAGGCCGAAAGCAAGGTCGTTGTAAGGACCTACCCACTCAGTTGCGTCAATGGCACCAGATTGCAGTGATGGGAAGATTTCACCACCCGGCAACAGTACTGGCGTACCGCCCGCACGTTTCAACACTTCGCCACCCAAACCTGGGATACGCATTTTCAGACCTTCAAGGTCGCTGATCGTGTTGATTTCTTTGTTAAACCAGCCACCCATTTGCACGCCAGTGTTACCTGCAGGCATTGGGATAATGCCAAACGGTTCGTACGCTTCAGCCCAAAGCTCAAGACCACCACCGCTGTAGATCCAGCCATTCATTTCTTGTGCTGTCAGACCAAAAGGCACTGCCGCGAAGAATTGACCCGCTGGCGCTTTACCTTTCCAGTAGTAACCTGCACCGTGGCCCATTTCGGCGGTACCACGAGACACGGCATCAAACACATCCAGTGCGCCAACAAGCTCACCTGCACCGTATACTTTCACGTCCAAACGCCCATCACTCATCTCAGTGATCAGCTCAGCAAGGTTGTTTGCCCCTGTGCCTAGCCCTGGGAAGTTTTTCGGCCAAGTCGTTACCATTTTCCAACTGATTTTTTCTTGTGCTGCTGGCTGCGCCTGCGCACTCGCTTCCTGCTTTTCTTCACCACAACCAGATAACAGCACACTCAGTGCGACTGCTGTTGCGGCAAGAAACGAACGACGTTTGTACATGAGAGTGATCTCCTTGCTTGGGAAAGGCGAAAGATTTAGCAGTACTGAAGGTTTACATCTAAAAGTAGGTACTGCCTAACTAACACGACGCTCATCAATGGCTCTCGATGAGTTAATGGTTTGTTGCAATAACTTTACCCATTATCGTCACCCGCAAATAGCGAAAGGGCGAGGTTGTTTGAAGTTGGTCAAACAATGATCGCTAGAAATCTAAACATCTGATAGATAACGGCCTCTGTGACCGACCAATAACGTGCTACGCCGCAGCGATACGCGCTTCTTCATTTTTGTTTGAATTTTCACGCAGAGACAAAAACGCCTTCCTCAAGGAAGGCGTTTCATCCTGTTTTCACATCAAGGTCATCAAGCCTTTTGCGTTAACTGAGGGCGTCTTTGAATGTCGCCATATATCGGCAAATCAACGCATCCATCGCCATCAAAGCCACGATGGTTAACCCTGCCATGGGGAACGCGACACACACCAAAACGACGCTGACAACACCCACTTTCCAAAGCCCTGAATCCACGGCTTTTGGCGGTGCACCGAGTTTGCGCTGTCCTGCAGGACGACGTTGCCACCACATCACCGCACCCGTTACCGCAATCAAAATAAACGCCAAACAGAAAAGTACGTTGGCGATTTTATTGATGATGCTGATATCGCCCTGATGCAAGGCAATCCCCGCCGCCATGGCTTTCGCAACAGTGTTGTAATCACGCCAGGTGACATCAGCGAGCACTTTTCCAGAATACTGATCAATGTGGGTGGTTCTGTCCTGCGTAGGGTCGGTAATATCGCCACTCATGGTGTTGGCTGACACCGTAAACACCCCCGATTCAGAACGCGGGAAGTTGAGTTTGTATTGCGTAAAACCCAGCGCTTTCGCTTCGTTCACAACACGATCGATACCGATTGGCTGGGCCACCAACCCTACTTTTTCACCTTTCCCTGACGCTGAACCTGAAGCCGTCTCCTCGCCATGCACGTTCCCCTTAGATTCAGGAAGTGGCGTCAACTCAAGGTTCCACGGTATCTCTTCTTCTGCACCATGATTGAGCGATTTGTGGTTTAGGGATGACACAGGCACATCATCCCATTTTTGGGCGGGGAAACTGCCCCAAGGTTGCACGATTTTCGCGCCCCAAATACCCGCCCACGCCAAACCACTCAGCACGAAAAAAAGAAGCACAATAGACAGGACGCCACCGATATTCGCATGAAGGTCACGAAGCAACGTCCGTGTTCCGCTGTTTGTTCGAATTTTCAAAAATCCCGCGCGGCGCGCATTGTCATTCGGTAACCAAAGATAGATCCCTGACACCAACAAAATAACGGTAAGACTGGCGGCAATCTCAATCAGATAGTCGCCGACATCACCGATCAATAAGGTGCCATGAATGTCGTTTGCTAACTGATACCAACTGTCGCTGCGATCAATGGTACCAGTGATGTCTGCCGTGTACGGGTTAACCAACACAAACTGCGTCGATTCATCAGCCATGGTGACAGAAAAGCGATTAGCAACATCCGAAGAGGTTGCAGGAACAAACTGCGTCACCGTGCCCTCAGGGTATGCCTGCTGCACAGCCTTTAATTGGACTGAAATGGGCAAAAGTGCTTGCGATGAATAGGCGTCGGGATTAATCGAAAGCACCTCGCCATACCGCGCAGACTCAATCTCATCATCAAACAGCATGATGAGACCGGTAATACTGAGCATCAGCATAAAGGGGACGACAAATAAGCCTGCATAGAAATGCCAGCGCCACGTGAGAAAGTAGCGAGACTTTTGCGTCGCCTGGGTGCCTGCCAGAGGGGGGGTGGGGTTAGAACTCACCATGAATCATTCCTTTTTTCATGTACAACCCCACCGCGCTTCCTTGGCATCATTGAGATACGCGGATAAACGCAGTGACATTGCATGTTGATTGTACGTTTGGGTCGATGCCCTTGTTGTTTTTATGCGGTGTTTAAACAGGAAGGAATGACGGTGGTGCACGGGTAACGGGTTGCTCAAACCGAACCCTTTTTACGAGATAAGCATAAGGCTCAAGCACGGTATCCGTGTTGAGGGTGTAAATCGGTTCCAAAGAAAGGGAGTGATGGTGAAAGGAAGAAAAATGACTAAAAGGACAAGGTTTGCTGCTGTGGGTTTTAGACGGCTCACCTTCTTCTATCTGCACCCGCTCAAAGCCATTGACGGTACAAAGCGTTGCCCACACGCCTGCGCTGCTGCCATGCGCATTAATCACTGGCATCAAGGAAACGAGCAACCAGCTTAAGGCACTCGCACAAAGCATGACATGTCTGAACAACGTATTACACGTCAAAGAAGCAGTTAATGTCATATTCACCATATGTATCTAATTAACCAGATACTTTACTGTAAAAATGACGTTAACGACGTGCTTCAGTGCAAAAACTAAGCATTCGGTTCACGAACAACAGAAATATAATTACAAACCGCGCGGGTTTGGGTATTTGTATAGGTGAGCACATCATCATTGCTCGGCCCTCGCGCATCGCTTCGTAAAACCCTCTGAGCCCTTCCTCAAAAAGCCACGAAAAAACGCAAACGAACGTATAGACGTCTAGCCGTAAAAATATCTATTGACTTGTCGCTCGACTATAAATAGCATCAAATTCTAGGTTAAAGAACAAAAGCAACAACTATCACTACATTTTAACGATTATTTAACACGATTTTGTCCAGGATGGCTTATGATCGAAATTAGTCAGGTTAATAAAGAATTCAAGCAAGGTGTGAAAACGATTCATGCTTTGCGTGATATTGACCTTCACATTCCAAAGGGCAGGATTTTTGGGGTTATCGGCGCATCGGGCGCAGGTAAGAGCACCCTGATTCGCATTGTTAACTTGTTGGAACGCCCAACAAGCGGGACTGTGAACGTCGATGGCGTAGAACTCACCACCCTTTCAGCGTCAGAACTGACCCGTGAACGTCAGAAGATCGGCATGATCTTCCAGCACTTTAATCTTCTTTCGTCTCGCACAGTGTTTGATAACGTGGCGTTGCCCCTCGAACTCGCAGGCAAAGAACACGCACACATCCAAACCAAAGTCACCGAATTACTGGAGCTGGTTGGCCTTGAAGACAAACATACTAGCTACCCTTCGAACCTAAGTGGTGGACAAAAACAACGCGTCGCCATTGCACGCGCACTTGCCAGTGACCCTAAAGTCCTGCTTTGCGACGAAGCCACCAGCGCCTTGGACCCAGCCACTACCCACTCTATTTTGAATCTGCTGCAAACCATCAATCAGAAATTGGGGCTCACCATTTTGCTGATCACCCATGAAATGGATGTGGTGAAGCGCATTTGTCATGAAGTGGCGATCATTGGCGACGGGAAATTGGTGGAAAAAGGCACGGTCGGCGACATCTTCGCCCACCCTAAAACGGAACTGGCGCGTGACTTCATTCGTGCCACCTTGAACTTGTCGATTCCTCAAGATTACGCAGAACGCCTTCAAACCGAAAACACCGGTACGCTTCCTCCTTTGGTACGCCTTGAATTTACGGGTACCAGTGTGGATGCGCCGCTCGTGAGCCAAGTTTCCCGTAAGTTCAATATCGATGTGAGCATTCTGAGCGCTGACATGGATTACGCAGGCGGCGTGAAATTCGGCCTTATGCTCGCCGAGTTTTTCGGCGATGCGTCGGACGTCACCAACGCCTTAGCGTATTTAAAAGAAAACAACGTCAACATCGAGGTACTTGGTTATGTCGCTTAGTATTGCTGCCGTTTCTGGCTGGTTCGCTGAAAACGAACGCCTTGTCAGCCTCTTGATTGATGCCCTCGGCCAAACCCTCACCATGGTGTTTGTCTCTGGCTTTGTTGGCTTTGTATTTGGTATCCCTTTGGGTGTTTTACTGCACCTTTCCAAGCCGCGCGGATTGCTTGAAAACAAGCTTCTAAACCGCAGCCTAGGCGCGATCGTGAACATTGGGCGCTCGATTCCTTTCATCATTTTGCTGGTTGCCATCATTCCATTCACTCGCCTCGTCGTGGGCAGTTCGATCGGCACAGCAGCGGCGATTGTGCCTTTGATTGTGGGGGCGATTCCTTTCATTGCTCGCCTTGTTGAAGGTGCGCTGATTGAAGTGCCATCGGGCTTAGTAGAAGCCGCGCAAGCCATGGGGGCTACCCCATTACAAATCATCCGTAAGGTGCTGCTACCCGAGGCTCTACCGGGCATCGTCAACGGCGCGACCATTACCTTGGTCACGCTGGTGAGCTATTCCGCCATGGCGGGAGCGGTTGGCGGTGGTGGTTTGGGTGATGTGGGGATTCGCTACGGATACCAACGCTTTGATGGCACCGTCATGATGATCACCATTGTCATGCTCGTTATTTTGGTTCAACTCATTCAGTCGGCGGGTGACTACTTCGTTAAACGCGTCGACCACAGATAAAGCAGAACAACAGAAAAGAAAACGATGGCGCAGAAAGGCGATATACCCATTCCTTCTGTGCCATAGAAAATCAAAAAAATGGAAATTTAAGCTCATAGGAGATGCGCAAATGACGTTTAATCTAAAAAAAATCGCGACGGTACTTGGTCTGGCTTCCGCGCTTGCATTGACGGGTTGCGGGGAAGAAAAAGCGGTTGATCTCACCAAAGTAAAAATCGGCGTAATGGCAGGTGCAGAAGAGCAAGTTGCAGAAATCGCAGTAAAAGTGGCGAAAGAAAAATACGGCCTAGACGTAGAGCTGATCACCTTTACAGATTACGTATCCCCCAATGCGGCATTGGAAGAAGGCTCGATTGATGCCAACGCCTTCCAGCACAAACCTTACTTGGATCAGCAAATTTCTGACCGTGGCTACAAATTCGAAATCGCAGGCAATACCTTGGTTTACCCAATTGCAGGCTACTCAAACACAGTGACCTCGGTTGACCAAATTCAAGATGGCGCACAAATCGCCGTGCCTAACGACCCAACAAACCTAGGCCGCTCTTTGCTGCTTCTTGAACAGCAAGGTCTGCTAACACTGAAAGACGGTGTTGGCCTTCAAGCAACCGTGTTGGATATCGTGGGCAACCCGAAGAACTTGGACATTGTTGAGCTAGAAGCAGCGCAACTTCCTCGCTCACTGGATGACGTAACACTGGCGATCATTAACAACACTTACGCTGCAACCATTGGCCTTTCACAAGAAAAAGATGGCGTGTTTGTTGAAGACAAAGAATCCCCTTACGTGAACCTGATTGTTGCGCGCGCAGATAACGTGAATGCAGAAAACGTGAAGCAGTTTGTTTCTGCTTACCAGTCAGATGCGGTTTACACCGCAGCGGTAGACACCTTCCAAGGTGGTGTGGTGAAAGGCTGGTAATTTGCCCATAACCTGATTCCTTTTTCTCCCCCAATGCCAAAAGCCTGTGTAAAACACAGGCTTTTTCTTTTTGTGCATGTCATCATGCGCGATGTTTTCTCAAAGGATGATTTTCGGGCGCATATGGATATTCTCGCCACACTCGGTCTTTTTGTCGGCTCGCTGATCGCAAACACCCTTGCATCACTTGCAGGTGGCGGTGCGGGCTTGCTGCAACTCCCCCTGCTTATTTTTCTCGGGCTCGCTTTTTCTGTCGCCCTCGCGACCCATAAAGTCGCCTCCGTTGCGCTTGGTTTAGGCGCAGCGATTCGTCACTGTCGAAGCGGTAATCTCAGTCTCGCCTTAACCGTTTACGTCACACTCGCCGGCGCTGCGGGTGTCATTGCAGGGGCAAACCTCATTCTGTTCATTCCAGGCCCAACGGCGGAAGGGTTGCTCGGTGTTTTCATCATCTTGTTGGGGCTGTATTCCCGCGCCCGAAAAACCTTGGGGCATGAAGCAGACCCTAAGCATCGCGATACTGTAGGCATGATCATCGGCTGTGCCGGCTTAAGTGCCATCGGCATACTGAATGGCTCGCTCACCGCAGGCACAGGCTTGTTCGTCACCCTCTTTTTGGTTCGATGGTTTGGACTGGATTACAAACAAGCCGTCGCACTCACACTGGTCAGTGTTGGCCTATTTTGGAATGGATTAGGGGCTATCACCTTAGCCATTGCGGGTGCAGAGATTTACTGGCCATGGATACCCGCCCTGCTTGTCGGCTCTTTGCTGGGAGGCTATCTCGGTGCCTACATGGCGGACAAATACAGCAACAAACTGATCAAAATTGCCTTTGAGCTGCTGACCTTTGCCGTCGGCATTAAATTGCTCGTGGGCGTGCTTTAAGGAAGAAGAATGAAAGCGCAGATTAAGATTTACTATTGTCGTCAATGCAACTGGATGTTGCGCTCAACCTGGATGAGCCAAGAGCTTCTAACGACGTTCAGTGAGGAAATTGAAAGCCTCACCCTACACCCCGACACTGGTGGGCGTTTTGAAGTGCATTGTAACGATGAAATGATCTGGGAAAGAAAGCGTGATGGTGGCTTCCCTGATGCAAAACAGCTAAAGCAACGGGTGCGCGACGTGATCGATCCGACACGCAACCTTGGCCACGTTGACAGCTAACGGCTAGGGTCTGTTGACCTTTGGTGATGATTTTTGCACCAGTGTGTGGCGACTTTATGCAAGGCCAAGACTTCAAGCTGTAGTTTGTCTACAAGAGAAGCGAAGAACGCAGGAGAAAGACGCCACCAGCAGACTGAGCGCAATCAGTCTGCCAACATGCCAAACATAACAATACTGTTATAACTGACGATGCCTTTAATCTCACCATTTTCGACCACGGGCGCACGGCTTATGCCAAAACGTTCGAACAAACGCGCGCAGTATTTCACGTTCATGTCTGGGGACACACCCAGCGCAGGTTTGGTCATGATTTCATACACATTCACGCGTTCTGGCGACTTGTTCTGTGACAACACTTTCTTGGCGATGTCGTTCATCAATACCAAACCATACTCGTCATTCTCATCGCGTTTTTTCACGATCAGGCATTTGATTTCTTTGCTTCTCGCGATGCGAATGGCCTCGGCAACCGTCGTTAAACCATCAATAAGCGCGAAATCGTCTTTCATCACTTCTCTCACGCATTTGCTCTCTTTCATAGCTCGTCCTCAATCACAGTACTGAGTTCTTGTACTTGGTGTGCCACGCCGACAGCATCTTCCACGTCGAGCTGTACCGCGATCCCTTTCCCTGAACTGGCATCAAACTCCCCGACTTCATTCACGGTTTCAAGAATGCTGCGTGCTAGGTGTTCCTCAACCAAAAACAGGACAACATCGCGTTGAACATCCAGCGTCAGGCCAAAGAAGGTTTTCTTTTTTGTCAGCCCTTCACCGCGCGCATTGTTGATGACCGTTGCCCCAGTTGCCCCCGCTTTACGTGCTGCATCAAGCACAGCATCTGTTTTTGAATCTTCAATAAAAGCGACGATCAATTTAAACCGCATTAGGATTCCCTCGTTTCGTTACTGACGCGTTGACGCCGGGCGACCCACTCCGTGATTTGGGCATAGCCCATGACGGTGATCATCGGAAAGAGACTGGCGAATGCTATTAACCCAAAACCATCAATCATGGGATTTCTCCCTGGTACCGTAGACGCAAGGCCAAGGCCGAGTGCTGTCACTAACGGTACGGTGACTGTCGAAGTCGTCACGCCACCGGAGTCATAGGCCAGTGGCACAATAAACTTCGGCGCATAAAAGGTTTGGATCACCACCAGCACATAGCCAGCAATGATGTAGTAATGAATCGGATCACCTTCCACGATGCGGTAGCAGCCGAGCGCTATCCCCATCGATACGCCAAGGGCGACAGAAAAACGCAAGCCATTGACGCTGATAGCACCGCCAGAGACTTGCGCTGCTTTAATGGCGACGGCTATCAAAGAAGGCTCTGCCACCGTGGTACTGAAGCCGATGGCTGCCGCGAAAATGTAAACCCAGTAATAGTGCTGCCATTGCACTTCCGCAGGCATGATGCCGCCTTCCCCAAAGAGAAATTCGGGTGCCGTGAGCTGAATTGCCATGGACTCACCAAGCGGGAACAGCGCCATTTCCAGCCCCATCAAAAACAGCGTTAACCCAAACAACACGTACGCAAAACCAAACGCGATCCGTTTGAGGTTGGCGATGGGCTGACGTAACACCGCAAATTGGAAACCAAACAAAATACACACGATGGGAAACACATCGCGTACGGTCGAGAGGAAGGTATCAATGAAGGTAGGAATAAGGGATTGCAACAAGGTCATATCGCCACCATGCCGTAAACCATGACGAAAATCATCGGAGAAAGTGAGGCAAACGCAATCAGGCCAAAGCCGTCAACCATGGGGTTTCGCCCTTTGATCACCGTGGCGAGCCCGACCCCCAGCGCCGTCACTAAAGGCACGGTAATGGTCGATGTGGTGACGCCGCCAGAATCGTAGGCGATACCGATGATATAGCGCGGCGCGATCATCGTCATCGCAACCACCAAGAGATAACCACCAATGATGATGCGATGAATTGGCCAGCCTTTAAGGATACGCAATACACCCAGCATGATGGCAAAACCCACAGAGAGCGCGACCGTGATCCTTAGGCCATTGGCGTAGCTGTCCTGCGCTTCCATCGCCATGGGGATCATTCCCCCTTCCGCCGCGACTTCTGCCGCTTCCGCAGCCACAGCAGTGAGCGCAGGTTCAGCGATAGTCGTGCCAAAACCGAGCAGGAACGCAAACACCATCAGCCAAAAAACACTGCCTTTTCGAGCGAGTGCGTGCGCCATGGATTCGCCAATCGGAAACAGGCCCATTTCGAGGCCAAAGACAAAGAAGGTAAGCCCCATCACCACCAGCACGAGGCCAACGAGGATAGACGCAAGATCAGGCATGGGTTGTTGAAGCACAAACACTTGGAAGAAGCCGATCACCAAAATAATCGGAAGCAAGTCTTTAAAACTTCCCAACATAGCGGATAGCAATGCAGTGATTCCCTTCACACTCGCTCCATTTTGGTGTCGCTTAATTGTCTACAAACGTAACCAGATGTAACAAAGTTTTCCAGACCACAGATTGAATAGGGTGATTAAGCTAGCAAGGTTTCGTTTAAAACCTGAACGAAAGGCACGTCTGGAATGATCATTTAACCATTTGAATGCATACTCAATACAACAGCCCAGCGCAAAAGGTTAACAATGCACATTCTAATTACTGGTGGGACAGGTCTCATTGGCCGCACTTTGATCAGCAAACTCGGTGACCACGAAATCACCGTGCTTACGCGCTCGCCTCAAAAAGCGAAAAGCGTGCTGCCTTCAACCGTCACCACCATTGCAGATCTCGATGAACTCACGGACTTCAACAACATCGATGCAGTGATTAATTTGGCAGGCGAACCCATTGTCGATAAGCGTTGGTCAGATCAGCAAAAAGGCATCATTTGCTCAAGCCGATGGGGCATCACAGAAAAAATCGTTAGCCGCATTCTCACCGCTGACAATCCGCCTAAAACGCTGATAAGCGGCTCGGCGGTGGGCTATTACAGCGACCAGAAAGGCGCGATTGTCGATGAGTCTCTGGTGGTGGATGCCACGGATTTCGCCCATGCTGTGTGCGCAAATTGGGAAAAAATCGCCTTACGCGCCAAACCCGCTAAAACCCGTGTCTGTTTGCTAAGAACGGGCATTGTTCTTAGCAAAGAAGGTGGAGCTCTGAAGAAGATGCTTCTGCCTTATCAATTGGGTTTGGGTGGCCCAATCGCCGATGGGACTCAGTACTTCCCTTGGATTCATATCGAAGACATGGCCAATGCCATCGTGCATCTTCTCACTAACAGTGAAGCGAATGGGGCATTTAACCTCACAGCGCCAAACCCCGTCACTAACCGCGAGTTCAGCCAAAGTCTGGCGGCCTCTCTTGGGCGACCACACATTCTGTTTACACCCGCGTTTGCCATCAAATTGATGCTGGGCGAAGCAGGGCAATTGCTGTTAGAAGGACAACGCGCCATCCCAAAAGCATTGGAAACAGATGGGTTCGAATTTACCTACACAGAAATTCGCCCAGCGCTCGACAACTTGCTTCGCCAGTAAGCGCCCTTTCTGGCATACGCAGCGAGAGAGGCTTCACATCAGACAATTCAAGAAACAAAAAGGCACGCAAATGCGTGCCTTTGTCATTTTTAATGATACCTAGAATTTAACGCTTCAAGGGTTCCAGCAACCCACGCAGCATCCACGCGACCGTCATAAACACGAGGCCGACCGCAATCATAGGCAGACTCAACCACACTTCAGGGTGCAAACGAACAGGCAGTTCTACGCCCCATTTGAGCAATGCCGCCATCGCAAGTTCTGCCCCCCCTACCGCCATGCAGCCAGATACCAGCGCCATGATGCCGTACTCCGCCCAAAGCGTGGTGTTGATGCGTTTCTTACTCGCGCCCAAGGTGCGGTAGAGCATGATTTCACGTTGTCTTTCTGAGAGCGTTATCCGCAGCAGCGTGAGCAGTAACAACAAACCGCTGACCACAGCAAGCCCCGCCAACACAGATAGCGACAAACTCACCTGACGCAACATGACCTGGATTCGTCCACTCATGGTACGCAGATCCAATAAGGTGACCGTTGGGTAGTCGCGCCCCAGTTGATTTACGATGTCACTCTGCTCGCTCTCGAGGCGGAAGCTCACTAGCCAGTTGGCAGGCAAACTCTCAACCAGTTGAGGGTCAAAAATGAAATAGAAATTCGGCTTCATGTTTCGCCATTCCACGTCTCGTACGGAGTTAATGGTGGCGTTGAACTCTTGGCTGTTCACACTAAAGGTCAGCTCATCGCCCATTCGTAACCCAAGTCGCTCTGCAATGCCGCTTTCTACCGACACGCCACCTTCTGTGGGCCATGTGCCTTCTAGCAATTCATTGTGCGTTGGCAGTTCATCACGCCATGTGAAGTTCAATTCGCGGCGTAAGGCTTCGTCACGCTCTTCACGGTTTGGTTCCATGTCTGCGTAACGGTTGCCATTGTTTGCAACCAAGCGGCCACGAATGATGGGGTACGCTTCTGAGCGCTCAAGGTTGTTCTCATCCAAACGCCCGACATAGTCGTCCAATTCAGACTTCGCGATATTTAACGCGAACACATTCGGTGCGTTAGGCGGCAGCGTTTGTTGCCAATCTTCCAACAAATCAGTACGAAGCAGCCAGATGATCGACAGCAGCATAAACGAGGTCGCAAGCGCCCCAAGCTGCGCACCACTTGATGCAGGGTTACGGGTAATGCGGCTCAATGCCAATTTGAACGCAGGTTGCGTCACGCGTTTTTGAGCAAAACGCAGCACCATGACGCCAATGGCAGCAAGTAAGCTCAACATCACCACCAGCGCTGCCAACACTAGCCACAACAAGCGGTTGTCATAAGACCACGCGACCAATGCGAAGATAGGCACAGATGCCAACAACCAACTCCAAGGATTCTTTCTCGCTTTCACCGCACCTTGGGATTGCAACACGCTCAATGCAGGCGCGTCGATCAAACGAATGAGCGGAATGCCCAGCGCAGGTAACGCCACCAGCAAAGCGACCAATGGCCCTAAGAACCAAGGTAACAAGCCATAACTAGGTAGCGGCGATGGCAATACATCCGCCAGAGGCAGACGAAGCAAATATTCCAGCGCAGCACCGAACGACAACCCCAACACGGTCGCCATGATCATTAACATCACAAGCTGTCGGCCCAGCCAACGCCTGACCCAGCTTCGCTGCGCCCCAAGGCTTTTCACCATGGCAAGGGTTTGGGTGCGGCTATCCACATAATGCTGGCAAGTAAGCAGCAAGGTCGCGGCTGCCATGATGATGACCAGCACCACCGTCAGCGACAAATAGCCGCGGCTGCGATCCAACATGTCGCCGGTGCGATCCCCGGTATTTTCATCAATCCAACGCTGCCCTTCAGCAACCGGATACACGGCTTTTACGGCTTCAAGTTCGCTGTTGTTACCGCTAAAAAAGTAGCGATAATTAACACGGCTTCCCGGACGGACGACCCCAGCAGCTGCCACATCGCTTTGGTGCATCATGGCGGCGGGCATTTGGCTAAATGGGTTAAATGACAGTTCCGGCTCAGACACGATCAAGCCTGACACTTGCAGGCTGACATCCCCCACGTCCACGCTGTCACCCACTTGCACATCCAGTAAGGTAAACAAACGCTCTTCCAGCCAAAGTTCGCCGGGTTTAACGCTGTCATGCATGCTGGAATCACCTTGCAGTTCAAGGTTTCCACGCAGCGGATAGTTACTTTCAACCGCCTTCACGCTGATGAGTTGCATGTTGTCTTGGCTAAACGCCATGGTGCCAAATCGTGTTTGATCAGACACTTCAACATCAAGGGTTTCGAAATTTGCGAGAGTTTGTTCGGTGAGAGGCTGGTTGCTTCTTAGCACAAGGTCAGCAGCCAGCATCGAGCGACCTTGCTGTGTCAGCACAGACTCAATGCGCCCTGCTAATGCCGACAAGGCAAACACACACGCGATGATCAGCGCCAGCGCCGCAACAACGGGCCAGAGCTGACCATGAAACAATTCACGCCACGCCCAGCGCCAAACTAAGGTGCCTTTCTTTCCATGTCGAGATTCGCTCATGCCGCCCCCGCCAACGTACCTGCATTGATGTGTAATGTGCGCGTGCAGCGATCGGCTAACGCGGGATCGTGCGTAACAAGAATCAAAGTGGTGCCGTGATCGCGGTTAAGCGAGAACAGAAGATCAATCACAGTCGCCGCAGTGTGTTGGTCAAGGTTACCTGTCGGCTCATCCGCAAACAGCACGCGAGGGCGAGTCATGAACGCGCGCGCAATGGCGACACGCTGTTGCTCACCGCCAGAAAGTTGGGAAGGAAGGTGTGTTTCACGGCCTTTCAATCCCACGGAAGCGAGCAGTTCGAGTGCACGGTCTTCGTCTTCATCATCGCCGCGGATCGTGCAAGGGAGCATGACGTTTTCAAGTGCGTTCAAAGAAGGAACGAGCAAGAAGCTTTGGAAAACAAACCCAATGGATTCGGCGCGAAGCGCGGCGCGCCCATCATCATCTAGTTGACTAAGCGGCTTGCCGAGAAGCTCGATTTCTCCGGTGCTTGGGGTGTCTAATCCGGCGAGCAATGTCATCAAGGTGGATTTACCCGCGCCAGAAACCCCAACCAAAGCAATACTTTCGCCCTGCTCGACCTGAAGGGAAACATCCTGCAGAATGGTCAGAGTCTGTGCATTCGTTGTCACTGTTTTCGTGACGTTCTTCGCCCTGATCACTGGAGTTGTCATGATTCGCATCCTTTCTTTTTGTCTTTTGATTATCAGTCAAAGCGCCGTCGGACAGACGCTGCTTGTACTTGGAGATAGCTTGAGTGCAGGCTATCAAATGGCGATTGAAAAAAGCTGGCCTAGCTTGCTGGAGCCTCAATTGGTCGAGCAAGGCACAGTGACGAAGGTCGTCAATGCCAGTATCTCAGGCGACACCAGCGGCAACAGCCTTGACCGTCTCCCAGCCTTACTGGAACAGCATGCCCCTGCCTGGGTAGTGATTGAACTTGGTGCTAACGACGGATTACGCGGATTTCCGCCAAAGAAAATACGCGAGAACCTGACAAAACTGATCACTTTGAGCCAAGAAAGTGGCGCTAAAGTCATGCTCATGCAAATTCAAATCCCACCTAATTATGGTCAACGATACAGCAATGCTTTTGCAGATATCTATCCAGAGTTAAGTAAAGAAATGCAAATCCCACTTATTCCCTTCTTTATGGAAAAAGTCGTGATGACGGAAGGATGGATGATGCAAGACGGCCTTCATCCTAAAGCCATTGCTCAACCGTGGATTGCTGATTTCATGCAAGAACACATTACGCCAAACCTGTAAAAACAAGGAAATACATAAGAATGAATAACACGGTTCTCATCACAGGATGTTCAACGGGTATTGGCTATGTATGTGCACATGCATTGGTAAAAGAAGGCTTTGATGTCATCGCATCTTGCCGAAAAGACGAAGACGTTGCACGCCTCCAACAAGAAGGGTTGCATTGCATCAAACTCGATCTTGCAGACACGGCCAGCATTCTTTCTGCGGTTGAAACCGTAAAAGCTCACACTGGCGGAAAACTGTATGGGTTATTCAATAACGGGGCGTATGGTCAGCCCGGTGCATTGGAAGATCTTCCGACCGATGCCTTGCGCGAGCAATTTGAAGCCAACTTCTTCGGCTGGCACACACTCACGCAAGCGGTGATCCCAATGATGCGTGCCAATGGCAAAGGGCGGATCATTCAAAACAGCTCCGTGCTTGGCATCATCGCGTTGAAATTTCGCGGCGCATACAACGCCAGCAAATTTGCAATTGAAGGCTGGACGGATACCATCCGCCTCGAACTTGCCGACACGCCCATTCAAATCAGCTTGATTGAGCCAGGCCCAATCGAAAGTCGTTTTCGCGCCAATGCCCTCGCGGCTTTCCATCGTGCAATAAACATTGATACAAGCCGCTTCACCAACGCGTATCTCTCGCAAAAAGACCGCCTTGAAAGCGAACATTCGACCAACAAATACACCTTGCCTGCTGACGCGATCGTACCGCCATTGCTTCACGCATTGACGGCAACGACACCTAAAATTCGTTATCGCGTCACCAAACCCACGCAGTACATGGCCGTCTGCAAACGCCTATTGCCGGCAAGAATGCTCGACAAGATCTTGGCGAAAGGTGGCTAGTGAGATTTTGATCCCAGAAAAAAATCGAAAGATCATGACTTCACCGTCACATTCTTGTCATAAATGCTGGGTAATATAGCTCCTGTACCGTGAAACACCTGCCCCCTACAACCAAATTAATGTGATGAGTGTCGGATCAGGCCGTGAACGGGGACAACAAAAAATTATAAATTCCCCAAAGGAGCCGGGCTATGTCCCTAAGTCAATTGAACTGGCTCTGTTTGAGTGTGACGCTGGCGGTTTTGCTTGTGCTTTAAGTCAGCGAACTATTCGACAAGCGCCAAAGAGAAGGCCACTGTGATTACAGTGGCCTTTTTCGATCTTGCCTAATGTGCTGCCGGTGTCATCAATTCAGGCGATTACCCCAAACTTTGTTATCTAGGCATAAATTCACGGCTTAATGCCTTGAATTTTCAACGCTGCCGCCCCACCTTTACAGCATTACTTAAATGATCAGGCCTATCCATGCACCCAAACTACATTGTTGAACTTACCGAGCAGAACTTTCAGCAAGTGTTGGAAGCCTCTGCCTCCGCACCTGTACTGATCCACTTTTGGGCACAAATGAGCCCAGAAAGCACTGAAATTACGCCTGTTCTTGAAAAACTGGCTCATGAATACGGCGGCGCATTCACCCTTGCCTTGCTGGATTGTGAACAACAACAAATGCTAGCGTCTCAATTTGGCGTGCGCGCATTGCCCACCATCGCACTGTTTAGCAATGGACAACCGGTTGATGGCCTAGGTGGGCCACAGACGGAGCAAAGCGTTCGCGAGATGTTGACGCGTCACCTGCCTAGCCAAGAAGAAATGGCCTTAAAACAGGCACAGGCTTTAATAGCCAACGAGCAATACACAGAGGCACAGGCAATCTTAAAACCCCTTGAAGCCGTGCTGGGTGAAGCGGGTTTGTTTAAATTGGCCATGGCGGAATGCTATGTAGGCACCCAGCAATACGATGCTGCGGAAGCCTTGCTTGCGACCGTGCTCATGCAAGATCAAGACGCGCAATACAAAACCTTGATGGCCAAAGTAGAGCTTCATAAACAAGCCGCTGATACTCCTGAGATCCGTGAACTGCAAAACGCTTACGATGCAGATCCAACCAATACATCGTTGGCGTTTGAACTTGCGATTCAATTGAGCCAAGTGAACAAACAAGAAGAAGCGCTAGAGCTTTTGATTGGTTTACTGCGTAAAGATTTGAATGCGCAAGATGGCGAAGCGAAGAAAACCATGATGGATATTCTCGCCGCATTGGGGCAAGGCAACGAAGTTGCTGGACGCTACCGTCGTCAGCTTTACTCTCTTCTGTACTGATCGACGCAGATCATAGATAAAACGAAGGCCGTCATTTCACGGCCTTTTTTATTGCAAAGCCAACGACGAAGTCATGTTCAATACACCACCATTTTCACCCCTTCTATGTCACTGACCTCCGGCGTGCCTTTTAGGTGATGACCAAAATAACTAAGCAACAACTGATTCGATGATTGGTGCATTAATTCCGCATCAATCGACCCCGTAAGCCCAAGAAACTTGCCGATGGGGAGATGGTTGAGGTCAGAAAAATTCAGGTGGGCCGCCCCGACAAACAACGCTTCACAACTTCCTGACACCGCTTTCGTCTCAAACAGCGTCTGATTTATCCACGCCATGCTTTCATCAGACGGTGGTTCCGCAACATCACCATAGGCAACACAAAGTGGCACCTTCATCGTTTCTTGCAATGAGTTTGTGTACACGTAGCTGTCCAAGCTCAGTGCAGCCTTTATATTGGGCTCACTAAAGGCGAGATCCGCAGCAACACTGCCGCCGAAAGAATGCCCGAACACACCCACAGATTCAGCGTCAAGGTGCCCTTGTAGTGGCGTTGGGATAGCCCCCAAGTTAACACGCGTCAGCGCGCGGATGACACGTCGATTGTTCTCAGACCATTCGTCCACGTAGCCAGGAATATTTCGAAACAGCCCTTCTTCAAGCGTTGACGTCGCATCGATCCAATCATTGATCGTCGCGCTTGTTCGCATAGACACCGCGGCGCGATCCATCGCGGCGATCCGTTCAGGGGCATGCTGAGGGTCGAGAGGTATTGACTGGTAAACAAGAGCGCCGTTTACGCGCTTCGTTACCACGCTATGGCCGGGGTGACTGAGTGAGAGAACAACATACCCATGACTTGCCAACTCTTCCATCTGAGTGAGGTTTTGATAGGCGTGTGAACTGAAGCCATGGTTAAACAATAAAACCGGATGACGCCCCGAAAATACCTCGGCGTCGATATGCGCAAAAGAAGGACGCTCATCTTCCAACAATGACGCGGGGATTTTCTGCTTTTCACTGATGGCCTCAGCAATATAAGAGGCCATGTAAGGCAAGAAATTATTACT
Organism: Enterovibrio baiacu; assembly: GCF_004120195.1. Classification (GTDB taxonomy): domain Bacteria; phylum Pseudomonadota; class Gammaproteobacteria; order Enterobacterales; family Vibrionaceae; genus Enterovibrio; species Enterovibrio baiacui. The sequence goes on from NZ_SCHN01000028.1 coordinate 25,801, forward strand.
CACGGAAGGCTGCGCAGGATACCACGCTGTCACGACGACCCACTGTCCACCCTCGGTCACTTCGAACTCAGTGACACCAACTGCGTGCACACCTGTTGGTGCGGGTTTATCTGGCTGCGGAATTAAAAAAAATGCGGTAACGAGAAGGGCAAGAAGAGATAAAAAGGCGTAGCCAATATATTTTAAGAATTTCATTACGTACCTGTTTGAATATGACGTTCCATTCATATTCTCACCAACACGTAGAATGGTTAACCCCAGAAATGCCCGAAAATAAATACAAACATGTTATTCCAACAAATACGTCACATCGCCAAACGAAGGTTATTATTCCGGTTTTGACTCGTCATCAGAAGAAGACAGCGCATTAATAATGGGACAACAAGCACCATTATCGCCAGGACACGCACTTGCCAGCGTTTTCAAGCTCGTTTTCATGGCTTGAAGCTCTTTGATTTTCTCATCAATTTCTTCAATTTTTTCGAGTGCCTTTTTCTTTACATCGGCACTTCTTCGCTTTGGATTTCTCGACAATTCGAGTAACGCCTGACATTCATCAAGGCTAAAACCCACGAGGCGAGAGCGGCGGATCATTTGCAACTCATTCACCTGACGTTCGCTGTAGTCGCGATAGCCGTTTTCACTGCGCGATGGTTCGCTGATCACGCCTTTTTGTTCGTAAAAGCGAATGGTTTTGGCGTTTAACCCCGTAATGCGGGACACCTCATTGATCTTCATGGCTCACTCCTACTGACTCAATATCACAGCATTAACACCGCGCTTGACCTTACATCTACTGGAAGGTTTATGCTTTATATTATGAACAAAAGACCTGCTTCATCGCAAGCAAGGCATGCTAAGTAAAAGGTACCGCTCATGGCTGATTCAAACACTGTTGTCGCATCGACGCCGACATCAGACACATCGCTGATCACGCTTCCCCTTTTAGGATTGCGCTGCATGGGTTGCGCACGAAAAGTAAAAAGTGCAACAGAAGCCATTGAAGGCGTTACGTTTATTGATGCAGACCCCCACTCACTCACAGTGAATGCTGATGCGCCGCTTGATGCGATTGTAGAAGCCGTTAATGTGCTGGGTTATCAAGTGGGTAACACCGTTACAGTTCCACTCACAGGGCTGAGTTGTGGCAAGTGCGTTGCAAAACTGACGCGTGCGTTTGCATCAAACCCACACGTCTTTTCTCAGGCGGTCAGTAAAACAGAAGCCAGCATTACAGGGTTGCTCGATAAAGACGCGGTGATTCGTGTTGTCGAAGCGACGGGGTATCACGTCCCCGCGCCCTCCGATATCAAAGGCACGTCATCTGATGAAGCAACATCTGAGCCCCATGCAGAAACCAAGGCTGAATACGAAGAAGCGCCTCGTACTTCCACGCACACTCAGCAACTGATTCTTTCCGGCATGAGCTGCGCGAGTTGTGTTTCTTCGATAGAAAAAGCAGTCAGGGCTGTTGAGGGCGTCAATACCGTCAACGTGAATTTAGCGGAGCGCACTGCACTCGTCTCAGGCGATGTGGATGCGAATCTGTTAATTACCGCGATTGAGCAAGCAGGCTATGGCGCTGAACTCAGCGAAGATGAAGCGACACGTCGAGAACGCCAAGCGGCACTTCATACCGCGCAATTTGCCGAACATAAACGCAATACATGGCTCGCCCTAGGCCTCGGTGCGCCTTTGATGTTGTGGGGCATGCTCGGCGGCACCATGAGTGTGGAAAGCACCGCCAGCCAAATCGGCTGGGGCATCATTGCCGTCGTGACCTTGCTGTTGCTTTGCACTGCGGGGAAACACTTCTTCGCGAATGCGTTTAAGGCAGCACGACATCATCGTGCCAGCATGGACACGCTTGTCGCATTGGGGACAGGCTCTGCGTGGCTTTACTCCACGGCAGTTGTTCTCGCACCTGCGCTTTTCCCTGAACAGGCTCGCCATGTGTATTTCGAAGCAACAGCCATGATTCTCGGCCTCGTGACATTGGGGCATGCGCTGGAAGCCAAGGCGCGCGCATCCACGTCCAAGGCGTTAGATCGCTTGCTCGATCTCCAACCTGCGACCGCCATCATTGTTGAAAATGGCCAAGAACGCGAAGTGGCCTTGGCCGATGTTCAAGCTGGCATGACGCTACGCGTTAAACCGGGCAGCAAAATTGCCGTCGATGGCATTGTTGAAGAGGGTGACACCTTTGTTGATGAATCCATGTTGACGGGTGAACCGCTTGCCGTGCGCAAAACCCAAGGTGATACCTTGCACGCGGGCACCATTAACCAACATGGCAGTTTGTTATTTAAAGCGACTGGCATTGGCAGCGATACCATGTTGTCACGCATCATCCAATTGGTGCGTCAGGCACAAAGCAGTAAACCCGCTTTGGCGCGAATGGCGGATACCGTGTCTGCCATTTTCGTCCCGACCGTCATGATCATCGCGATTTTAACGGCGCTCGGCTGGTACAACTTTGGGCCAGACCCAAAACTGAGCTTCATGCTTGTCACAGCCACCACGGTGCTCATCATCGCCTGCCCTTGCGCATTGGGATTAGCCACACCGATGTCTGTCACAACAGGCGTTGGCCGAGCGGCAGAGCTGGGCGTTCTGATCCGTGATGCAGAAGCGCTTCAACACGCGTCACGCATCGATACCGTTGTGCTCGACAAAACGGGCACGCTCACCGAAGGCAAGCCGCAGGTGACATCTATCCTTGCCATGCACGGAACGGATGATGATTTGCTGCGCATTGCCGCAAGCCTTGAACAAGGCTCTGAGCATCCACTTGCTAAGGCCGTGATTGATGCTGCAAATGACCGTGCCCTCTCTCTATCGGCTGTCAGCCAGTTTGAAGGCATTCCCGGTAAGGGGCTAAAAGCCGTCATCGATGGTCAATCCTACTTACTCGGCAATGCGCGTTTGTTAGAAGAGAACCATATCGTTCTCTCAGCACATGCGAACGCGGCCAAAAACGTCGCCATGCAAGGTGAAACGGCAGTCTATCTCGCTACGGACGGCCAATTGCTTGGCATCATCGGTATTAGTGACCCACTGCGTCATGATTCCAAAGCCGCCGTTACTCGCTTAAATGCGCTCGGTTATAAGGTGATGCTGCTGACGGGAGACCATCCCGATACCGCGAACGCCATTGCTGCTTTAGCAGGAATCGAAGAGGTGGTTGCAGGCGTTCTGCCTGACGGTAAAGCCGATGAAATCACGCGCCTTCAAGCGCAAGGGCGTCGTGTTGCCATGATTGGTGATGGCATCAACGATGCACCTGCGTTAGCAAAAGCAGAAGTGGGGATTGCAATAGGTAGCGGCAGCGACGTGGCCATCGAAAGCGCGCAAATGACGCTAATGCGCCACTCCATTGATGCGGCAACGGACGGTCTTTTGCTTTCCAAAGCGACGCTCAGAAACATGAAGGAAAACCTGTTTGGCGCATTTGTTTACAATTCACTGGGTATTCCCATTGCCGCGGGTGTGCTATATCCCCTCACCGGCACGTTACTGAGTCCGGTCGTTGCGGGCGCAGCCATGGCTTTGTCTTCCATTACGGTTGTGATGAACGCCAATCGACTGCGTTGGTTTACCCCCAAACGAGGTAACGCATGATCATTAACTTCATAGGCATTGGCCTGATTGGGCTAATCATCTGGTGGTTTTGGCTATCAGACAAAAATGATAACCAGTAGTAAAAACGCTTTCGTGGTCGCAGTCGTTTCAAATGCGGCTGTGCCACCTAGCGATAAAAACGTGACAGACGGCGCGCAACACTCGCCGTACTGCTGCAATAAAGTCTCGACGCATTGAGGAGAAAACAATGAAAAACCTGCCGAAGTTCGCCGCATTATCCCTAGTTCTGCTTTCAACAAGCACACTGGCTGCAACAGGTACAACCTATAAATCCCCATACTGCGGCTGTTGTAAAGAGTGGGTAAAGCACATGGAAGACAATGGCTTCGACATGGTCTCTGAAGATCACGTCAACATGGACCCAATCAAAGTAAAATTCGGCATCAAGCCTCAATTGGCGTCTTGCCACACAACCGTTATTGATGGGTATGTTTTCGAAGGCCACATTCCTGCCAGCGACGTAAAAAGCTTCTTAGAGAAGAAACCTAAACTGGCGGGCCTTGCCGTGCCTGGCATGCCGATGGGCTCTCCAGGTATGGAATATGGCAACCAGAAAGATGCATATAACGTTGTCGCCTTTTCTCATACAGGCATGACCATGGTGTATAACAAGCACAACTAAAGCTGACTTTTACACCCGTAGCCTCCATACTGAAAACCACGGTTATGGAGGCTTAATGAAACGTTTTTTCCCCGCATTATTCTCACTTTTCTTCGCGCAAGCAGTGACAGCCGAACCTTTGGTTTGGCAAGCACAAAAAGGTGACCTCACTTATACCCTCATGGGCTCAGTCCATGTCGGTAAGCCAGAGTTTTACCCACTTCCCGACATTATTGAATCTCGCTTTGTGGCAGCTGACGCCCTGATTGTTGAAGCCGATGTCATCAACGACACCCAGCTAAATATTCCCAAAGGCAAACCATCAGGCGATGTGATAACGTCAAAGCAGCGCGCTCAACTTGCTGAAATAGCGAAAGAACTCGGCTATCAAGATTCCCTGCTTCTCAACATGCCACCATGGCAAACAGCAATGGTCTTGCAGATAGCGCAAACCAAGAAGCTACAATTTCACCAAATGCTGGGGGTCGACCTACATTTTCTATCCCGAACGGACAGCCTTAATCTTCCTGTCATCAGCTTAGAATCCGTGCAAGAACAAATAGATTTGCTCGCTAACGCCCGCGATGATGGTATTGAACTGCTCGACGACACCTTGCTGCATTGGGAGTTATCGAAGAGTTTTCTGCCTTGTATGATTGAGGCGTGGCACCTTGGTGATAATGAAAAAATGGCCACCATTGCCGATGACATGAGTGATACGAACAATTTTGAACGTAAGATTCTTGTTGATAGAAATCTAAACTGGATTGAAATGCTGACCGACTCAGCACAAATACCGAACGGAGATTATGTGGTGATTGTAGGGGCGTTACATTTGCCGGGAGAAGAGGGGCTACTAACCTTATTGAAAAATAAAGGGTTTACTATCACGCAGTTGAATCAAGGCCAAAAAGCGGGCTGCGAACTGCCAGAATTACCTTAGCGATAAAAAGGTCGGCCTTAGCTGCCGACCACCACTTTGGTCACAATCATTGATACGAAGAAAAGCAAAATAAACCAAATAATGAATGACTTGCGCATAGAACTACCCTGTTGGTGCTGATTGGATTCTTTGATGGTGGGTATTTTACCGCAATGTGGTGGCTGTGGTAGTGAGATTTCGAGTTTCGGAATAGCCTACTCTACATGAATACCACCAGCTCGCTTTTCGTCTATACGCTCTCGCTTTTCTCGCCACGCGAATCTGTTCTTACTCGCTATCTTCTATTTTGATAACCAACCCCACAGACGCAAAAAAGGCTCTGCATTTCTGCAGAGCCTTTCGAAGGTGGTCGGTGAAGAGGGATTCGAACCCCCGACCCTCTGGTCCCAAACCAGATGCGCTACCAAGCTGCGCTATTCACCGATATTCTTTGTGTTTCTTCAGAGTGCTCTCAGAGGGTCACCCTCTGGTCCGCTACTCACAAGAGCCGGATGCGCCACAAAGCTGCGCTATTCACCGAGTATTTGGTTCCAAAGCTTATAGCTCTAGTTCCTGATGCTGACTCTATGTTCAGCTAGTAACAAGATTGCTTTTCGAAACTCGCGTCTCGTCATCTCGCCACTTAAATAGTGGTCGGTGAAGAGGGATTCGAACCCCCGACCCTCTGGTCCCAAACCAGATGCGCTACCAAGCTGCGCTATTCACCGAGATACAACGCTTTCTGATTTCTCAGAGGCGGCTGTTAACCTAAATAGTGGTCGGTGAAGAGGGATTCGATGGGACTTGCCGTCAAGCCCCCAACCCTCTGGTCCGCTTTTCACCAAAAGATGGATGCGCTACCAACCTGCACTATTCACACCGCTTACTGAATTAACAGAGGTGGATGTCTACCCAAATATGGTCGGTGAAGAGGGATTCGAACCCCCGACCCTCTGGTCCCAAACCAGATGCGCTACCAAGCTGCGCTATTCACCGATCTTTTTTGTGTTTCTTCAGAATACTCTCAGAGGGTCACCCTCTGGTCCGCTATTCCCAAGATCCGGATGCGCCACAAAACTGCGCTTCTTCTCCGAAAATCCCCGCTACGCTGTGCGCTGCGGAGGTGGCTTATATTACTCATCCTCGCCGCAGACTCAAGTGTTTTATGATGATTTTCACTCGTTACGGACCGATCGCTTAAAGGATCACCAAATGCGGACAAATTGCGACCACAAACACAGTTAGAAAAGCACGTGCTACTAACCCGAACTTCACTTGATCTGGATCATCACGGATTGTTTTACCAATTGGCAACCTGGCTTTAACGTTAACAGACAAAGGAATACAAAGATGGACTTCTGGTTAGACCTACTTTTCGGAAACGCAATTGGCCTCTCCTCAATGATCGTCATTTTTGTCGCACTCGGCATGATCAGTTTCATGGGAGGCTTCTTTGTCTATAAGGCATTCAAAGATCCGGAAACGAACTGAATCCCTTAAGCGATATGTTTAAACCAAACGCGAGTATCGAACAGTAAAATAGCGCGCCAAACGCTCTGTTCGACTAACGTACTTCGGTTGAGTTGCTTACACCAGGGTACTCGCTATATGCGGTACTCTGGTTTTTTTGTCCTTACTTTTTGCGAGCGACAACGAGTGCGGATTGAACATTTTCTAAGCAGTCAGTTTGCTTCCTACAAGATCTCTGCGTAAATTGTCATTATACTCAAGCGACGCTTCACCAATCCGTAATGACTATGAACGGCAATAATGAGTCGGATTTATTCCGGGAAATGATGGCAGATGTCGCCCCTATCGCGCACGATACGGTGGAGAAAGTCAGCCAGTCACACAAGCCTACTGACGCTCAGCTTGCGAGACAAACTGCGGCACAAAAGTTGTCGGACAGTAATCCTGATTACCTGTCTCTCGATTACGCAGAGATGCTCAAGCCTGACGATATCGTCACCTTTAAGCGACCAGGCGTGCAAGATGGCGTGTTTAGAAAGCTTCGCTTAGGCAAGTATGACATTCACGCGCGCCTCGATTTGCACAAGTACACCCTTAAAGATGCACGAGAAGAAATCCTTACCTTTTTGAAACAATGCCAACGCATGGACGTAAGAACCGTCATCATTGTTCATGGCAAAGGCGAGCGCAGCAACCCACCAGCGCGAATGAAAAGCTTTGTTTGCCAGTGGCTTGAACAGATCAGCGATGTAATGTGTGTGCACTCAGCACAGCGTCATCATGGCGGCACAGGCGCGGTATATGTTCTGTTGAAGAAGAGCCAAGACAAGAAATTGGAAACGCGTGAGCGTCATTTAAACCGACGCGCATAGCTGAAAAGAAACGTAAAAAGGAGCCTGTGTGGCTCCTTTTTTATTGGCTATTTACTGGCTTTTTAGAGCGTCACGACAACGCGAACCGCCAAGCCAATAAGCACGATACCGCAGAATTTATCAATCCACACCGCGCGACGTTTGAGCGTGTCGAGCATTCGGCTGGACGACAACACTAGCGCGACAAGGGTGTACCAAAGTCCATCAATAACCAACGGTGTCGCGACAATCACAGAGCGACTAAACACATCGGTACCCACGGCAACAAATTGACTAAACAATGCCAAGAAGAACAGGGCGAGTTTAGGGTTCAGTACAGAAATCATGGCACCGTCACGCGCCGCTTCAAGTAGGGTCGTTTTGTCCCCGGATTCAAGCTTAGCGGCAACACCGCCTTTTGATTGCAGAGATTTGATGCCCAGCCACGCTAAGTAACCGGCGCCCGCATAGGCGATGATCTGAAACGCCATCGGAGATTCTTTCAATATCACCGCGAGCCCAAGCAAGGTAATCACGGCGTATAAGCCCACACCCAGGGCGTGTGCCCACGCGGCAACGATACCGTGCAAACGGCCTCCCGCTAAGCTGTGCCTCACCATCACTACAAGACTTGGGCCTGGGGACATTGCGCCCAACATGCAGACTAAAACAAGGCTTAGCCAAACAGAAACCGTCATTTTTCGTTGTCCTTACCCCCCATCAAATGATTGATGCGGTCGATTTGTTCATTCGTGAGTTCAATCTTACAGCTCAAATACCCCAAGCCGCTACCGGATCCTGACGCAAAGCTCGCTTCCACCATTTTGCATTGCTTATCACGCCATGCATTGAAACTTTCTTGCGTGGCTTTCGCTGACATCACCGCCGTTTTCATTGAAGACACGGCATCAAGCTTGGCGAAATGTTCCGTCAGCGCTTTTTCTTTGGCAATGAGCTCAGCTTCTGCAATCTGCCAGTGGTTATCAAGGCATGCAGCCACTTCAACCTGCGTTTCATGTGCCGTGTAACAGTGCATGAGGACAGCGTCACTGCTTTTACTCGCCATCGCGGGGAGGCTCATTAGCGACAACATCAGCACACCGATATACTTCATTTACCTTCCTTACCTATCTCCGCCATCTTCCCTTGCGTTAAAGTCAGCAAATCAGAGGGCGTTAGTTCTATCTCTAATCCTCTTCGACCTGCGCTGACATATATCGTTTCAAACTGTTCAGCACTTTTATCCAATAACGTGGGTAAACGCTTCTTTTGCCCTAATGGACTGATGCCGCCCACCACATACCCTGTTGTTTTCTCAGCGATAACAGGGTTCGCCATTTCCGCTTTTTTTGCGCCTGCCGCTTTCGCCGCGGCTTTTAAGTCAAGTTGCCCTGCAACAGGCACAATGGCGACTGCCAGTTTTTTTGGATCGCCATTCATCGCAAACAACAAAGTTTTGAATACACGACTGGCATCTTGTCCCAACACACTTGCGGCTTCTAAGCCAAAATGGGTGTTATTCGGATCATGCTCATAGCTGTGTACATGAAAAGAAATGCCGGACTTTTCCGCGAGGGTGATTGCAGGCGTCATAACTCTTATCTCTGGTTATTAGGGTCTGTTGGCGCTTGATAAACCAACGTGAGAACCTCCTGATAATGACATAAAAAAAGGCACTGATAACAGTGCCTTTTTGAGAAGTCTTAGAGAACCATCACTTGCTCTCTACTTATACGCAATCAAGGTAACAGCGTGCTCATACGCATGCCGCTACGTTGTTTTAATTGCGAAAGCATCGCGCCTTATTTGTAAACCATTTCGCCATTTGGCGCATATTTGTTCACATCAATCGGCGTGTTCTTCTCAAGGAAGTCCTTCAATACTTCTGCGTCAACAAAACCTGTGTTTACGTTGCCTGGGTGGTCTGTGATTTTCGGGTAACCATCACCGCCCGCAGCGTTGTAGCTTGGTACAGTGAAACGGTAGGTTTTGTTTGGATCAAGGGCTTCACCGCCGATCTTCACATCACTGACACTGTCACCGTCAACAACCATTGAGATGCCATAGAACTGCGCGTATGCGCCTGAATCTACTGGCTTGGTTGCAACAACGTTTAGGTAATCCAACACTTCTGCGCCACTCATGTCGGTGTAAGTCACCATGTTCGCAAACGGTTGAACTGTCAGCACGTCTTTGTAAGTGACTTCGCCAGCTTCGATAGAATCACGCACACCGCCAGAGTTCATCACAGAGAAGTCTGCTTTCGCACGCTCTTTGTGCGCAGCTGCGATCATACGACCCAGGTTGGTTTGTTGGAAACGCACCACGTTGCGATCACCTTCGAGCTTGTCGTTGGTTTCTGCAATCTTCACATTCAACTGATCCTGACCTTTCTCTTGGTAAGGTTTCAGGAAGTCGTAAATGCCTTTGTCTTTTGGAATTTCATTTTGAATAAAGACACGTTTCTTCTCGCCATTCACCTTAATTTTCTTTTTAAGGTTCACTGGGATCAAATCGTAAGACACCAAGTTCAGCTCGCCATTACGGAATTCGAAGTCCGCTTTACCGACGTATTTGCCCCACTCGTGCGCTTGAACAATGTATGTGCCGTTTTGGTTATCAGGCTTACACTCGTCGCCAGGCTTGAAGGTTTTGCTCGCAACATTCGGGCCTTCCATACAAACAGGCTCTTGTGAGTGACCACCCACAATCATGTCCAGTGAACCTTCGTCCAAGTAGCGCGCAAGTGCAACATCGCCAGGTGCATTGATGCCACGGCGACCGTCTTCATAGTGGCCCATGTGCGTCGCTGCAATAATGATGTCTGGGTTTTCAGTTTTTTCCAGCTCAGCGATCAGTTTCTTCGCTTCTTCTTTCGGGTCACGGAATTCCAACCCACCGATGAATTCTGGGTTACCAATTTTTGCTGTGTCTTCAGTCGTCAGACCCATGACAGCAATGCGCAAACCGTTCTTTTCAAACATTTCGTACGCTTGGTATTTACGCTCGCCCGTTGCTTTGTCATAGATGTTGGCAGAAAGCATTGGGAAGTCAGCCCAGTTCATTTGCTTTTCAAGGACATCTAGCGGGTTATCAAACTCGTGGTTACCCAGCGCCATTGCGTCATAACCGATCATGGTCATGCCTTTAAAGTCTGGTTCTGCATCTTGCAGATCAGATTCAGGAACACCCGTGTTGATGTCACCACCAGAAAGCAAAAGTACTGCCGCACCCTCTGCTTCAGCTTCCGCGCGAAGTTTGTCGATCAGTGTTTTACGTGCAGCCATACCATACTCGCCGTGGCGGTTATGCCAAAAGCGGCCATGGTTGTCGTTGGTATGAAGAATGGTGACGTTATAGGTGGTATCCGGTTGCCAGCCTGGCACAATTTCCTTTGTTTCAGTAGTGGCAGAACAGCCTGCGAGTGACGCAAGCAACGCAGCGCTGATAGCTGCTTTGAGAGAAAGGCGATCCGTCATGGTGTTACCTATTTGTTTGTTGAAAACCTTGCGGTCAGGGCGCACAACATCGCGCCCTATGCACTGTGTTAACGTCGACATTTATGTCGTTTTCATGAGGTAGTCTAAATATATAAGTTAACCAGCACATTCTTCTCTAAACAAAGTGCCGCCTAGATCACTGAAAAACACACTTACGGGCGTGAACGTTCAGGATTTAGACGGCATATAAGTTACGAGCGATTATTTTTTCTGCAGCTTGCCTTTGGAGCGAGCAATGGCAAATGCCGCCGCCAACGCCAGTAGGAAACAGTAGTAGGATTGGCTCACCACAGACAACGGCGACAGCTCAAAAATCGAACCCAATAGCAGAGCCTGAGCGCCATATGGCAACAAACCTTGTACGACGCAAGAGAAGATATCCAACAAGCTCGCACTGCGTTTAGGTTCAACGCCATGCTGTGTCGCCAGCTCTTTCGCTACGCCACCAGACACGATAATGGCCACGGTATTGTTTGCAGTACAAAGGTTGCTGATGCTCACCAAGATAGCGATACCGGCTTCACTGGCGCGTGATGATCCTTTCTCTGCCGCTTTGTCAGCGCGGGATAGAATCAAACGGCTCAGCTTTTCGGTGACAAAGGCAAGGCCACCTTGTTGGCGCATCAACTCTGCCAAGCCGCCAATCAACAAGGATAACAAGAAGATCTCTTGCATGTTGCCAAAGCCCGCGTAGATATCCTGGCTGAAGGACATCACGCTGTAATCTTCAATGCGCGCAATGCCCACAGCACCCGCAAACACGATGCCCAACGCGAGCACCACGAACACATTCACGCCATAAACAGCCAGACCTAAGATGGTCAAATACGGCAATACTGCCAGCCAATCAATTGCGCCCGAGGCTGGCGCCTGCGTCACTTCGTTTGAAAAGAAGAAAATAACCAGCGTCACAAGCGCCGCAGGGACTGCAATTTTCACGTTCTCTCGGAACTTGTCTTTCATGTGACAACCTTGAGAGCGCGTCGCAGCAATGGTGGTATCTGAAATAATAGAAAGGTTGTCACCAAACATTGCACCGCTCAGCACCACACCTGCCATCAACGTGGCATCGATACCCGTACTTTGCGCAATGCCCAATGCAACTGGTGCAACGGCAGCAATCGTGCCCATTGACGTACCCATCGCCGTTGCGATGAACGCTGAAATGAGGAACAGTCCTGGCAAAATCATGCTTGATGGTAATACCGCCAAGCCCAAGTTTACCGTCGCATCGACGCCGCCCGTAGCTTTTGCAACCGCGGAAAAAGCACCGGCTAGCAGATAGATCAAGCACATCGCCGTGATATCACGGTGAGATACGCCCTCAATAAACTGACCAATGGCATCGTTGAGCTTTTCTTTACTCATCAATACCGCAAGCACTATCGCCGGCAAAACGGCAATCGGAGCAGGTAATTGGTAAAAGGCGAAATCGACATTTTGCGTCGAGAAATAGATGCCAGTGCCAATGAACAAACACAAAAACAGCCCAAACGGCAAAAGCGCTTTAGCTGAAGGTGTTGGGGAAATTTGCTTCTCTGTCATGTTGTGTTACATCGTTTTTGTGATTTGGAACGAAGAGTAAAATGAAACCATCAACGCGTCAACATATAGACGTCTAAACGTCTGAATCATTTCAGTACGGTTTATTACAACGTATTAAAATGAAAAGGTTTCGTTATGTAAAAACTTGAACTCCTGCCATAAAAATCAATTAATTTCATAGCGTTAAAAGAAAACACTCTATGATGCGAGTGCGCTCGCCCCTGAGGTGCTTATCGGAATTTCAAGTAAAGTAAAATAGTTGCACATTCCCCCTAAAGCCGCTTCACACCGCGCCGATACATTACGCCGTACCAATAATAAATATAGCGCTCTGATCCTGACTGTTCGGGATCTGTTTTTATCATGAGTTCGATGCAAGGAAGTTAACAATGACGCTGACACTCAAACAGAAGTTGATAGGTACCTGTCTTTTGGCCGTCACGGCAATGGCGATGGTCCTTTCTATGCTTGCCGCCAATCAACTGTCTACACAGACCCAACACAACCTTGAGGATCGCGTCACGAGTATGTCTGACGTTGCCAAGGCGGGGATTTCCGACTGGCTCGTCGCACATGAAACGGAATTATCTGGGTTTATCAAAACACAACCTCACAGCAACCCGGAGCAAGCATTGAAAATGCTCCAAATTGCAGGTGAATTTGCCATGACCTTCTATGCAAAGGCCGACGGCACCTTGTACCTCGCTAACGGCGCAAACGTGGATATTGATCCTCGACAACGCCCTTGGTACGTCGATGCGGTTAAGAAAGGCGACAACATCAGCACTGAGCCTTATCAAGACGCACTGACTGGCGACACCATGGTGACGGTTGCCACGCCGACCTACACAAATGGCAAGTTGAGCGGTGTCATCGGTGGCGATATTAGCCTTCGTAAAATCGTGAATGACTTGGCCCAGTTCCGTTTCGGCGACAATGCCTATGGCATGCTGTTGACCGACAAAGGTACGTTAATTGCCCACAAGGATGCAGCACTTCGCGGGAAACAGCTTTCGCAATACAACGCAGCACTTGATATTTCGACCGTGAAAGACGCCGCGTTCAACGGTGATATGTTGTCACTTTCCCTAAACGGTGAAGACAAAGCGTATTACTTCGCGATGCTGCCTAACACGAACTGGATTATCGGTATTGAACTCGATATGGCAACCGAGTTAGCGAGCCATAACCGCGCTGTCACAACACTCATCATCACCAGTGTCGCCATTACCTTGTTGGTGCTAGCAATGGCAGCTTGGGTAGTGAGTTTCTTGTTCCGCGATTTGAAACGCGTTTCCACCGCGATGGCTGAAATCGCCAGTGGCGATGCTGATTTGACTCAGCGCCTCACACCGCACAGCAACGACGAAGTGGGTCAGCTCGCGCAGAACTTCAACACCTTCGTGGCTAACATGCACACCATGGTGACACACCTGAAAAACGTGGGTGAAGCACTCGCGGTTCAGGCGAACACATCAGCCGAGCAAGCCAGTGAACGCAGCGCGAGAATTCGTGGTCAGCAGGATGAAATCAATATGGTGGCAACCGCCATCCATCAAATGACCGCAGCCACCCATGAAATTGCAGGCAGCGCGGAAAACACGGCACAACTGTCAAAAGAAGCCGTTGATTGCTCGTCTACCGGTGCCTCTCAGGTAAACCAAAGTCAGGTGTCGATCGGTAATTTATCGACAGAAGTCGAATCTGCCACGGCAGTTATCGCTGAACTGCATGCGCATACGCAGAGCATCAACTCGATTCTTTCTACGATCCAAGGTATTGCAGAGCAAACCAACTTGCTGGCATTGAACGCGGCAATCGAAGCTGCCCGTGCGGGTGAACAAGGTCGCGGCTTTGCCGTGGTAGCGGATGAAGTTCGCGTATTGAGTCAACGTACGCACGATTCAACCCGTGAGATTCAGGCGACCATCGAGACACTGCAAACCACGACACATTCCGCGGTTCAAATCATGGAAGACAGCCGTCATTTGGCAACCACCAGCGTTGATGATGCTAACTCTGCAACCGTGAGCTTGTCGCAAATCACCACGTCGGTTTCCACTATCAGTGACATGGCGACCCAGATCGCGTCAGCGGCGGAAGAGCAATCCTTGGTAACGTCTGAAATCACCCGCAATACCGAAGCCGTTCGCACAGCGTCCGATCAGTTGGCAGCAGAGGCGAATCAAGCCAGCATTCAGGCCAGCGAGCTATCTGGTCTGTCTCAGCAACTGAATGCGGAAATTTCACGCTTCAGGTTGTAACGCATCGCTGCAAAACCAGCGAGATGAAAACGAGAAAAGCCGGCATAAGCCGGCTTTTTTATTCGATGCTGTTCAGTTTGCTAATTCAAAACGGAACACGTCAGTTGGAGCAAGACTTAGCGAATATCTAAGTCTTCAAAGCTCTTCACAAGATCGTCCAGCGCTTTCATTTGCTTCAAGAACGGCTCAAGTTTGTCGAGTGGCAACGCAGAAGGGCCATCACAACGCGCGTTGTCTGGATCTGGGTGCGCTTCAATGAACAGACCTGCAATCTTGGTACCCAAACCAGCGCGTGCCAAATCAACCGTTTGCTCACGACGACCGCCAGATGCTGCACCCAGAGGATCGCGACATTGTAGAGAATGCGTGACGTCGAAAATGATTGGGCTGCCGTTGCTCGCCTTCTTCATCACGTCAAAGCCCAGCATATCAACCACAAGGTTGTCGTAACCCATGCATGCGCCACGCTCACACAGGATGATCTTGTCGTTACCGCACTCAGCGAATTTATCCACGATGTTGCCAACTTGACCCGGGCTCATGAATTGCGGTTTCTTCACGTTGATCACCGAGCCGGTCTTTGCCATCGCTTCAACCAAATCAGTTTGACGAGCCAAAAACGCAGGCAACTGGATAACGTCAACCACTTCAGAAACAGGCTGAGCCTGTGCTTCGTTATGGATGTCAGTGATGATTTTTACGCCGAAGGTGTCTTTCAGTTCTTGAAAGATCTTCATGCCTTCATCAAGGCCAGGGCCACGATACGAATGCACGGATGAGCGGTTTGCTTTATCGAAAGACGCTTTAAAAACGTAAGGAATGCCCAGTCTCTGGGTCACTTCAGCGTAATGCTCACAAATCTGCATCGCCAGATCACGAGACTCCAACACATTCATTCCTGCAAAAAGAACAAATGGTTTGTCGTTAGCAACTTGAATATCGCCAATCTGAACCGTTTTTTGTGCTGTCATGGTAGTTTCCTGATTAGTGGAAAATTGGGGCTTCTGCGGTCAACACTTTGACCTGCAGTTTAAGCAACTCAGCGGCCGGATCATCAGGGCACTGAGCAATAAAATATTCATAGTCTTCCGCGGCAACCCAATCGCATTTGAGCTGTTGGAAAATATAGCCACGGTCACGAATTTCGTAAGGGTCATCTGGGCTGAATGTCAGCGCCAATTCGCTGCAACGCAGCGCCATTGCGTAGTTTTCTTCACGTAACAATGCACTTTTTACAACCGCTAACCAGCGGCCTATCAGGGTTGCATTGTCTGACGATTCCAAATACTCAGGTTTCACCTCAGCACTTGGGCCTTCTTTCCCGACCAGCCAGCCGCGAAGTACACGCTGTGAAAGGTATTCACCATCAAAAGGATTGATGTATTGCGCTTCCCTGTCGAGCCAGTTTACTTTCAAAATTAACTGAGTGGGATACCCCACCGGTTGCAAAGGCAAATCTAAACGGTGCGCAAAGAAAAGAAACACAGCACCAAGGCTGACAGGAATGCCTTTTCGGCGGCGAAGTACTTTCTCGACAAACGCATTGTCAGAAGAGAAGTATTGCTCGAAATCCCCTTTGAAACCCCACTCTTTGTAAAACAAACGAAGTAGGCCATCAAGACGGAGTTCGTCATTGGTTTCACCCGCTAAAAGGTGATCCGCTTCTTTGGCTAGTAGCTCAAGTTCAGCACGAACCCAATGCAAGGATGTCGCTGGCTCAATGGCGGCATTCAGTGCCAATGCACCTTCAACCAGAGTCAGCGTATCTAATTCTTGATCCGTAAACGCTTTCATTCTTACCCCAACAACTGCGGCGTTTTGGTGATAGCTAGGTTAGCGGCAGCATAGACCCAACCTAAAGCACCAAAGAAAGCAAACAGTCTGAACAAGGTGCCTTGGCTGTAATTGAGTGCCACAAAGCCCAAGGCAATATACGCAATAACGCAGGTCAGTTTTTCGGTCATCCATACTGCACCCGGCGTAAACGGTGTGAAGCCTGTAATCACCACGAGAGAGATACCCGTTAGTAACAGTGCCGTGTCGATAACATGAGGAACGACTTTCACCCACTTCTTCTCGAGCATTTTGCTGTCCATCATGCGCCATACAAAACGAATGATGAATAACGTCACGCTAAGCGCGATGGTAAAAAGGTGTATATGCTTCAATGCAACGTACATAGTCCGTCTATCTCTTTATTGTTTTATAAGGTGGCGTCAGCGCGAATAGCGCCCCAGCGTAACACGATCTTGTCCTGCGTAATCTTGCACCGTTTCCACATTGCAGAATCCAGCGTCAGAAAAAATGGTGCGAACCACATCGCCTTGGTCATAACCGTGTTCAATTAAAAGCCAGCCATCTGTCACCAAATGCTGAGGGCTTTTCTGGCAAATATGGCGAATATCCGCCAAACCATGGTCATCAGCAATCAGCGCTGTTTTAGGCTCAAACCTCACATCGCCTTGCGACAAATGCGGGTCTTCTGGATCGATATACGGCGGATTGCTCACGATCATGGTGAAGGTTTGGTCCGCAAGGTTGTCAAACCAACTGCTTTGCAGAAACTCTGCATTACTGATGGCATTGTCTTGCTGATTACGCACAGCAAGTGCAACGGCTTCAGGACGAAGATCAACACCCACGACACGCATGTCTTGGCGTTCGCTTGCCAATGACAATGCAATTGCGCCCGTGCCTGTACCTAAATCCAACACTCGCCCTTCGCCCGCAGGTAAACGCGCGAGCGCAAGTTCGACCAAGCGTTCAGTATCAGGACGAGGGATGAGCGTGCTTGGCTCAACGTTGAGTCTTAACGACCAAAAATCACGATAGCCGATGATATACGCCACAGGTTCGCCCTTTACACGGCGAGCCAGTAACGTATTGAAGCCACTTTCTTCTTCCTCAGACAACATCTTGTCTGACCATGTATAGAGATAGCTGCTTGGCTTATCTAACACATGGCAAAGCAGGACTGACGCATCAATCTTGGGAGAAGGGCTATGATTTTCACTTAGCAAAAGCGCTGCATCACGCAGCGCATTTTCAATGCTGATGGGCATTAGTGTTGCTCTGCCAACGCTGCCAATTGGTCCGCTTGGAACTCTTGCATGATTGGCTCAACAAGGCAGTTCAAGTCACCTTCCATCACTTCATCCAAACGATAAATCGTCAGGGTGATGCGGTGGTCAGACACACGGCCTTGTGGGTAGTTGTAAGTACGAATACGGTCAGAGCGATCACCAGAACCTAGCAGGTTACGGCGTGTGCTTGCTTGTTCAGCCGCGCGTTTTTCTTCCTCGGCTTTGATCAAACGTGCAGCCAGTACTGACATCGCTTTCGCTTTGTTTTTGTGCTGTGAACGCTCGTCCTGACACTCAACCACAGTGCCCGTTGGCAAGTGGGTAATACGAATAGCAGAGTCGGTGGTGTTAACGTGCTGACCACCCGCGCCCGATGAACGGAAGGTATCAATTTTCAGATCAGACGGGTTGATGTCTGGAATTTCTGCTTCAGGAATTTCAGGCAAGATCGCAACGGTACACGCTGATGTGTGGACGCGGCCTTGCGATTCAGTTGCTGGAACACGTTGAACGCGGTGACCACCTGATTCGAATTTCAATACGCCGTAAGCGCCGTCACCAGAGATGCGTGCAACCATCTCTTTGTAACCGCCTTGCTCAGAGTTGTTGGCGTTGATCACTTCCACACGCCAGCCTTTTGATTCGGCAAAACGGCTGTACATACGGAACAAATCACCGGCAAAAATACCCGCTTCATCGCCGCCCGCACCGGCGCGGATTTCAATGAAACAGTTACGTTCGTCGTTAGGATCTTTTGGCAATAACAACACTTGAAGTTCATCAGTCAGGCGTTCGATTTCTTCTTTCGCTGCTTTCACTTCTTCTTGCGCCATTTCGCGCATTTCCGGATCGTCTTCGTTCGCCATTTCTAGCGCCGCTTCAAGATCATCTTCCGCTTGCTTGTATGACGTGAAGCACTTGGTGACTTCTTCAAGCTGGCTGTACTCTTTCGACAACGCACGGAATTTATCCTGATCGCCAATAATGCCGGGATCACTCAGAAGGTGTTGCACTTCTTCGTAGCGCTCGCTCAGCGCTTCTAATTTGGCGAGAATAGATGGTTTCATAGTGAATTCTTTTAACTACTTTTGAGGATCCAGACCTAGGCTCTGACGAAGCGTGTCTAATGTGCGTTCGTCACCATTTCTGGCGGCTTCTTGCATGGCCTGAGTGGGCGCATGGATCAGTTTATTGGTCAATTTATTGCTTAGCTCTTTGAGCACTTTTTCAGGGTCAGTCCCATTCGCAAGGGCTTGAAGGCTTCGGCTAAGCAATTCATCTTTGAGTGCTTCAGAATCCGCACGGTACTGCTTGATACTGTCCACCGCATCACGAGAACGCATCCAGGTCATGAACCCAAGGCTTTCCTCATCAACAATGGACTCCGCTTGAACGGCAGCGGCTTTTCGTTGTTCTCGATTGCGTTCAACGATTGATTGGAGATCATCAACCGTATACAGGTAGGCATCATTCAACTGACCTACCCCTTCTTCAATGTCACGTGGCACAGCAATGTCAATCAACAACATGGGTTGATGACGACGTGCTTTCAGTGCTTTCTCAACCATGCCTTTGCCGATAATAGGCAAAGGGGCAGCGGTTGAACTGATCACAATGTCAGCACGGTGCATGTGCTCTGGGATTTCTTCCAGAGAAATAATTTCTGCGCCGAACGCGTCAGCAAACGGTTTTGCACGTTCACGGGTTCGGTTTGCCACGATAATCTTACGGCAGTTGTGCTCATAAAGATGTTTGGCGACGAGCTCAATGGTTTCACCTGCACCGACAAGCAAGGCGGTTGTGGTTTCCAATGACTCAAATATCTGACGTGCCAGCGAACAGGCTGCAAACGCAACAGAGACAGCATTGCCACCAATGTCGGTTTCAGTACGCACACGCTTAGCCACCGTAAAGGTTTTGTGGAACAAGCGCTCAAGTGGGCCGTTAATGACGTCGAGATCGACCGATTCGGCATACGCTTGTTTCACTTGCCCAAGGATTTGGGGCTCCCCCAACACCAAAGAATCAAGGCCGCTGGCAACCCGCATTAAATGCTGTGCCGCTGCTTGGTCATGATAGGTATAAAGGCAAGACAACAGTGCTTCGCTGTCGAGATTGTGGAATTGTTGCAACCAATCAACAACGTTGCCTGGGCTTGGGTGATCGGTTTCGCAGTAAATCTCGGTTCGGTTACAGGTAGACACAATGACCCCACTCTGCACGACCTGCTGATTTTTCAGCTGGGATAATGCATCGCGAAGTTGTTGCGGTGAAAAAGCGACTTTTTCACGCAAGTCGACCGTAGCGGTCTTGTGATTGATTCCGAGAACTAACAAGCTCATTAAGCAGGGTTACCGACAGCACCAGATGAAATCCGAGCCGAGGATTTTACTTTATGGGCTCTTCGATTAAAAGATAACATTACTTCCTCACCGTCGCGAACCTGACTATATCTCTAGCCAAGTGAGAATACTTAGCATTCATGTTTATTTTTTGCCGACTTTTTCAGCAGTTATGCTTTTCAAATCCGCGCGTTTGACCCTAACATTCCCCTCTATACAAAGATACTTGGCTTTTTGCGCTCACGTCATCGTTAAGCCTATGAAGATTTGGTCTAAATCATGACTAACCCACATCTAAGAATGATGAAGTCTTCCTATAAGCAAAGCTGCTTACACACTGCATCTTGAGATATACTAGGCCACTATTTTCATGATGATAAAGGTACGCGGAGCATAATTATGACCCGAAACGTCAAGCATTTATTCCACACTTTATTGCTCATTGTAAGCGTTTTAGGGCTATCCGCATGTGCGACCAAACCCGCGCCAATGACGGAATGGGAAACACACGAACAAACCCTGTTGGACATTACCCAGTTCACCGCAAAAGGAAAAGTGGCCTTCATCAGCCCTGCCCAGCGTGTCTCCGCGAATTTTGTCTGGGAGCAAAATGGTGATTCCATGTCATTACGTCTCACTAATTTTCTCGGCTCGACCTTATTAAAACTTGATGCCACCCCAAAGGGCGCCATTTTGGTCGACAATGAGGGGCAACGTTATATCGGACGCGATGCCGCAAGCCTATTACAAAAACTCACGGGCATTGCGTTGCCAGTGAATGACATGACGCAGTGGATTAAAGGTCTGCCCGCCGACACGAACGATTTCACACTCGGTGCAGACAACCGTCTTGCTTTCTTATCAGAAAACGATGCCTCCACCAATAAACCGGGTTGGCAGCTGGATTACCAAGCTTATGACGCGGCAACCGACAGCTTGCTACCTGCAAAAATCAAAATGAACCAGAACGATCAAAAAGTGAATCTGGTGATCTCCAATTGGAAATACACACAATGAGTCAAACACGTTCGGTATGGCCATCACCTGCCAAACTCAACCTTTTTCTCTACATCACGGGTCAACGAGAAAACGGCTACCACGATTTGCAAACCCTGTTCCAATTCCTCGATTACGGCGACACACTCACCATCACGCCCAATGAAACAGGCAAAGTGACCCTATCACCAGACATTGAAGGCGTTCCGGTAGAAAGCAATTTGATTTACCGCGCCGCCATGGCATTGAAAAGTAACGCATCACACTCACTCGGTGCGCATATTCATGTCAATAAAGTGCTGCCAATGGGCGGTGGCTTAGGTGGCGGCTCATCGAATGCCGCCACCACCCTCGTTGCACTCAACCACCTTTGGAACACAGGTCGCTCAACTGACGAACTGGCAGAGATGGGCTTGGCGCTAGGCGCTGATGTACCCGTGTTCGTTCGTGGCGTGACTGCTTTCGCAGAAGGGGTTGGCGAATTGCTTCAACCTGCCTACGCTGAAGAGAAATGGTATATAGTTGCTAAACCGGACGTAAGCATCGAAACAGCAAAAATTTTTGGTCACCCTCACCTGACTCGCGACACGCCAAAGCGCTCACTAAATGCGCTATTGGCGGGAAATTACGAAAACGATTGCGAAAAGATAGTGAGAGAGTTGTTTCCAGAGGTTGATAAGGCTATTTCGTGGCTGCTAGAATACGCGCCGTCAAGATTGACCGGAACGGGCGCCTGCGTCTTCGCGGAATTCGAAAATGAAGCAGCGGCTCGTTCAACATTAAACAAATTGCCCGACTGGCTTTCTGGATTCGTCGCGAGAGGTGTGAATACATCACCGCTTGTAACCACGCTGAACGAACAAACCCAGTGAGACAGACAAAAATCAATGGATACAACCCCGAGGTTTTCCACCGTGCCTGATATGAAGCTGTTTGCTGGTAATGCAACGCCTGTACTCGCCCAACGCATCGCGAATCGCCTATATATGTCACTAGGTGACGCAACCGTTAGCCGTTTTTCTGACGGAGAAGTGTGTGTACAAATCAATGAAAACGTAC
This sequence comes from Enterovibrio baiacu, assembly GCF_004120195.1. Lineage (GTDB taxonomy): Bacteria > Pseudomonadota > Gammaproteobacteria > Enterobacterales > Vibrionaceae > Enterovibrio > Enterovibrio baiacui. The sequence continues at coordinate 48,076 of NZ_SCHN01000028.1, forward strand.
GGGGTAGCGACGTATTCGTTATCCAGTCGACATGTGCGCCAACCAATGACAACCTAATGGAATTGGTTGTGATGATCGACGCACTGCGTCGAGCATCAGCTGGCCGAATCACTGCTGTTATTCCTTACTTTGGTTACGCTCGTCAGGACCGTCGTGTTCGTTCAGCGCGTGTGCCAATCACTGCTAAAGTTATCGCAGACTTCCTGTCAAACGTAGGTGTTGACCGCGTATTGACGGTTGACCTGCATGCAGAGCAAATCCAAGGCTTCTTCGACGTACCAGTAGACAACATCTTCGGTACACCTGTTCTGTTGGAAGACATGCTGGCGAAGAAACTGGAAGATCCTGTTGTTGTTTCTCCAGACATCGGTGGTGTTGTACGTGCGCGTGCAACGGCAAAACTTCTGGATGACACAGACATCGCGATCATCGACAAACGCCGTCCACGTGCGAACGTTTCTCAGGTTATGCACCTTATCGGTGACGTTGAAGGCCGTGACTGCATCATCGTTGATGACATGATCGACACCGGTGGCACACTGTGTAAAGCTGCAGAAGCACTGAAAAACCGTGGCGCGAAGCGTGTATTCGCATACGCAACCCACGCAGTGTTCTCTGGCAACGCGCCACAAAACATCAAAGAATCAGTGATTGACGAAGTTATCGTAACCGACTCCATCCCACTGACTGCTGAAATGCAAGCAACAGGTCGTGTTTCTCAACTGACCCTGTCTGGCATGCTGGCTGAAGCTATTCGCCGTATCAGCAACGAAGAATCAATCTCAGCAATGTTCGATTAATCGAATACTTACGAGAAAAAACGCCCTGCTCATGCAGGGCGTTTTTGTTTCTGGCGTTATCCGCAGTCCATCTCGCCATGTCCTGCATCTTCAAGTTGCTTGGGTATAGTGGTAGGATATGCCGCCTTTAGCGCTGACGAGTGAGCCTCTCGGGACTTCCTCGCGCCTGACGTGTTAAACAATAACAACGAGAATCTCATCGTGAGCGACCAAATTCGCCTTTTAGTGGGGCTGGCTAATCCAGGGCCAGAATATGCAAAAACCCGCCACAATGCGGGCGCTTGGGTAGTCGAAGAGTTAGCCCGTATTCATAACGTGCAACTCAAAGAAGACAAAAAGTACTTTGGGCTGACTGCCAGAATCAGCATCGGTGGTGAAGATCTCCGCTTGTTGATCCCGACAACCTTTATGAACCTATCGGGCAAGGCCGTGGCACCACTGGCAAAATTCTTCCAGATTAAGCCAGAAGAAATTATGGTTGCCCATGACGAGCTAGACTTGCCTCCGGGTGTCGCTAAATTTAAGAAAGGCGGTGGCCATGGCGGTCACAATGGTCTTCGCGACATCATCAGTAAAATGGGCAACAACAAAGAATTCTACCGTCTTCGAATTGGGATCGGGCATCCCGGTCACAAAGACAAAGTTGCAGGGTTTGTATTAACCAAAGCGCCTGCAAACGAACAAAGCCAAATCGAACAAGCAGTTGATGAAGCGGTACGCTGTATCGACATTTTGCTCAAAGACGATTTGGCCAAGGCGCAAAACCGCCTTCATACATTTAAAGCGCAATAGCGCCATAAACGAAAGGTTACCATCTCATGGGTTTTAAATGCGGTATCGTTGGCTTGCCAAACGTAGGTAAATCAACTCTGTTCAACGCTCTGACGAAAGCCGGTATCGAAGCGGCAAACTTCCCGTTCTGTACCATTGAACCAAACACGGGTGTGGTACCTGTGCCGGATCTTCGCTTGGATGCACTGGCAAAAATCGTTAACCCTCAACGTATTCTGCCAACCACGATGGAATTCGTAGACATCGCAGGTCTGGTTGCAGGCGCGTCAAAAGGTGAAGGTCTAGGTAACAAATTCCTAGCAAACATCCGTGAAACCGATGCGATTGGTCACGTTGTTCGTTGTTTTGAAAACGACAACATTATCCACGTAGCGGGTAAAGTTGATCCAGCAGATGACATCGAAGTCATCAACACAGAGCTAGCACTGGCTGACCTTGAAGCGTGTGAGCGTGCAATGCAACGCCAAGCGAAGAAGGCAAAAGGCGGCGACCGTGATGCGAAAATTGAAATTGCAGTGCTTGAAAAGCTACTTCCTGTACTGGAAGAAGGCAACATGCTGCGTTCAGTTGAGCTGACCAAAGAAGAAAAAGCAGCGGTTGATTACCTGAACTTCTTGACCATGAAGCCAACCATGTACATCGCGAACGTGAACGATGACGGCTTTGAAAACAACCCATACCTCGACAAAGTGCGCGAAATCGCTGCTGCTGAGAACGCAACCGTTGTTGCTGTTTGTGCGGAGATTGAAGGCGAGCTTTCAGAGCTAGATGCTGATGAAGCGGCTGTTTTCCTTGAAGAAATGGGTCTGGAAGAGCCAGGTCTTAACCGTGTTATCCGTTCAGGCTATGAACTACTCACGCTACAGACTTACTTCACCGCTGGCGTGAAAGAAGTGCGTGCATGGACTGTTCCAGTGGGTGCGACTGCGCCGCAAGCTGCTGGTAAAATCCACACCGACTTCGAAAAAGGCTTTATCCGTGCTGAAATCATTGGCTACAACGATTTCATCGACAACAACGGTGAAGCTGGCGCGAAAGTCGCTGGTAAATGGCGTTTGGAAGGTAAAGAATACATTGTTAAAGATGGCGATGTTATCCACTTCCGCTTTAACGTTTAATTCCCATCGTTAACGCGATTTTAAAAGCTGGCTTTTGCCAGCTTTTTTCGTTTTAGATCTCCCTAGTTTCGCCATTTGCAGACCAAATGAATAAGAAAACACCTCCCCCTGCTCAAAATCACAGCGAAGTCACCAATATGATAAAAAAAGCATGGAAAAAAGGTTGACGACACCCGAGGTTCTTCGCATAATGCGCCCCGCACTCAGGGCATGTCCCTGAACGAAAAAGATGGCTACGTAGCTCAGTTGGTTAGAGCACATCACTCATAATGATGGGGTCACAGGTTCGAATCCCGTCGTAGCCACCATCTTTTCAACGTGCGACGCTTTCTTAATGAAAGCAACAATATGCGGAAGTGGCGAAATTGGTAGACGCACCAGATTTAGGTTCTGGCGCCGCAAGGTGTGAGAGTTCAAGTCTCTCCTTCCGCACCATATTTAAAGGATCACGCTTATAGCGTGATTGCTGTTGGGGTATCGCCAAGCGGTAAGGCAGCGGCTTTTGATGCCGCCATTCCCTGGTTCGAATCCAGGTACCCCAGCCATATTCTGGCTTGGCTACGTAGCTCAGTTGGTTAGAGCACATCACTCATAATGATGGGGTCACAGGTTCGAATCCCGTCGTAGCCACCATTAATTCGAAGGCCTTTGGCTTTCAAAACAGACTGACACTGTCACGTGTTCCGAAGCGTTAGCTTTAGTCTGAAAAATTTGCGGAAGTGGCGAAATTGGTAGACGCACCAGATTTAGGTTCTGGCGCCGCAAGGTGTGAGAGTTCAAGTCTCTCCTTCCGCACCATATATCTTGTTCCTCTCAGCCTTCAACGGTGAAGAGAAGGTTTCAGACAAGACTAAAAAACTGAAACTACTAGGATTGCGGAAGTGGCGAAATTGGTAGACGCACCAGATTTAGGTTCTGGCGCCGCGAGGTGTGAGAGTTCAAGTCTCTCCTTCCGCACCAATCCTCTTGCTCTTTATAGCTGCTTTCTGGCAGAATAAAGAAATCAGGCAAGTAAAAATTCTGATAACAATGCGGAAGTGGCGAAATTGGTAGACGCACCAGATTTAGGTTCTGGCGCCGCAAGGTGTGAGAGTTCAAGTCTCTCCTTCCGCACCATATTTTAAGAGTCATGCTTCAATGCGTGAATTCTGTTGGGGTATCGCCAAGCGGTAAGGCAGCGGCTTTTGATGCCGCCATTCCCTGGTTCGAATCCAGGTACCCCAGCCACAACATTTAAAAGCTCACCTTCGGGTGGGCTTTTTTTGTTTTAGCCCCCCTCTTCTTGTTCCTTCTCTCGTTTTTCCTTTTTATTCGTATGGTTGAATCATTTCACATACGCTGTAGTCTTACTTCTCAACGCTTATCGACCTACGCATTTACGCAGGGAAGCAGCAGTATGACGAATCGCACCCATTTTCCAAACACTAACCCTATTTCCACGCAGCGCTATACCAGCCTGCCTGACGATATGTATGTCGCTTTAGCACCCAAGCGTAGTGAAAGCCCAACAATGCTCACCCTCAACAAAGGGCTGATTGAAGAATATGGCCTTTCTACTGAATGGTTCGACAGTGAAGATGCGCTCGGTTTCTTATCGGGCAATCACGATTATGACGGTGCTTCTCCGATTGCCATGGCGTATTCCGGCCACCAGTTTGGGCATTTTTCTCCCCTGCTTGGCGATGGTCGCGCGCACATGCTCGGCCAACTGACAACGGCTGACGGCAAACGCGTGGATGTGCAACTTAAAGGCTCAGGGCGAACCCCTTTTTCTCGCGGCGGTGATGGTAGAGCCACGCTCGGTGCAGTTATCCGCGAATACCTCATCAGCGAAGCCATGGCAGGTCTTGGCATTCCTACGACACGCACATTGGCCTTGGTGACAACGGGTGACAGCATCATGCGTGATTACCAAATGGTACCCGGTGCGATTCAGGTGAGAACAGCTGAAAGCCATTTGCGTGTCGGTTCGTTCCAATACGCCTATTCGAAACTGGGAAAAGAAGGCGTACAGGCACTTGCTGATTTCGCGATTGAAGCGCATTTCCCCGACATCAAAGACAGAGATGACAAATACCCTGCTTTCCTCGAAGCCGTTTCTCTTCGCCAAGCTGATTTGATTTCACAATGGATGCTTGTGGGCTTTATTCATGGTGTCATGAACACCGATAACGCCGCCATTGTTGGTGAGTCTATCGATTTCGGCCCCTGTGCCTTTATGGATGATTTCAAAGCCAATCAAGTCTTCAGCTCCATCGACCGAGACAGTCGCTATGCGTGGAAGCAACAAGCCTCCATTGGCTATTGGAATTTACAGCGACTCGCAGAAACCTTATTGCCGCTGTTTGATGAAGACACTGACAAGGCAGTGAACATTGCCGAGGCACACATTGGCGCGTTCGTTCCACGCTTCCAATTGGCGTTCCAAGAAGGACTAAAGCGAAAGCTTGGGATAACCAGTGATTCAGATGCCGCAGAGGCATTTGTTGATGACGTGCTGCCAATGCTCGAGGACGAACGTATCGACTTTACCTTGTTCTTTGATGCGCTCACCAAAGTGGCAGAAGGCAGCGCAGAAGATACCCTGCTGCGTTATTTCGATCATGCAGAAAAAGGAAAGGAATGGCTGGCGAAATGGCAACAATTTAGCGCCCGAGACCAAGCAACGTTATCCGCCATGAGAAACGCTAATCCTGCATTGATTGCAAGGAACCACCAGGTGGAGAAAGCCATTGAAGACGCCACAGAACGCAATGACTTCACGTTATTTCATCGACTCAGTCATGCTTTGAAAAACCCTTACGTGGTCAGCGATCAAAACACCGACCTTCAAGACGCACCGCGACCAGAGCAATGTGTATTGCGTACCTTCTGTGGAACCTAATACCGCCTTGAGGCATAGCGCTAACCCATATCCATAAAAAATGGGGCATCATCGCTCCATTTTCAATTGCACAACGGTAACCCTTAAGGGCTAAAGGCCCATGGCATATTTCAGCACCTGCGTTTTTATCGGCCCACTGTTTTCGGCAACCTTTAAACCTATATTGCGCAGCAGCTTCAACGGCGCAATATCGTTACTGAACCCACCGTAAAACACATCCATGCCCGCCTGCATCAAGAGATTATCAGGCTTACGTTTTCGCTCATAAGCAGCAAAAACAGCGCTATCAGCCCACTCAGTGCCAGCATCCGCAACCACATCGAGCAAGGCATCGACATCTTTGAACCCGAGGTTAACCCCCTGCCCTGCAAGTGGGTTGATGGTATGCGCTGCATCCCCCAAGAGCACAACGCCTTTGCTGTAATAACGCTGAGCATGACGACGGGTGAGTGGGAATGCGCCTTGCGCGATAACCTCAATCTCGCCAAGCTCTGGTGGGAAATGCGACACAATTTCTTGTTTTAGCGCGTCTGGCGACATCGCACCAAGCTGCTTGATGCGTGTGGGATTGTCATACCACACCAGCGAACCTTGATGACCCGGTAGCGGCAAAAATGAGCGCGGGCCTTCTGGCGTAAACCACTGCCACGTAATGTCTTGCTGCGGCAGTTCGGTGCTTACGTTCACCAGCATGCAGTGTTGTCGATAATCCCATGCCGTTACGCCAATGTTGGCATAATCACGAACGCGAGAGTTTGCACCGTCTGCACCGACGAGCCAGAGACCGAGTAGCTGCTCACCGTTATCCAGTTCAACAGCATGCCCGTCTTGTTCCGCCCATAGGGTTTTGATTGTATTCGGACAGAACAAGGTTAAATTCTCATGGGCTTCACACGCTTCCCACAGTGCCAATTGGAGAATGCGGTTTTCGACAATAAAACCCAACTCCATCAAATCCATGCTGTCACTGCTAAAGCGGATCCGACAATCTGGGTGATCCCACGTTTCCAATCGACGGTAAGGGCAAAGCCGCATCTTAAGCACGGCATCCCACACTTTGAGCGATTTGAGCAAAGAAACCGAAGACGGTGAAATCGCGGAAACCCTCAAATCCATAGGCTGCTCAGCGGAAAAAGGCTTGGGCGCTTCTCTTTCCACCATGGCAACACGCTTTCCCTGCTTAGCAAGGCCAAGTGCCGTTGCGGCGCCCACCATGCCGCCGCCAACCACGATAATATCGAATTGTTTCATAAGACAATCTCTTTAAATCCTTCCTGCATTCTACTGACAACCAGATTAAATGCGACATTCAGGGGCTTATCTCCGCGTGAAATCCACCATTAAATTTGGGGAGAAGGTGATCTGGTCACAGAATGTCTAAAGCAGTACAATACGCGGCTTGCTGTTAACCAGCGCAGTTTCTCTGCGGGTTAACCAAAAACAGAATAAACATTTTCGGCTGACACTAAACACCCTGAAATTGCATCGTGTGTAGACCTCTCAGCCGAAAGACGTAGAAACATCAACATGAGCAATGAGTTACATGGCTAAGAAACTGCTGATCAAAACCTGGGGCTGTCAGATGAATGAATACGATTCATCAAAAATGGCAGATCTTCTCAATGCGGCCGGCGGCTACGAGTTGACCGAAGAGCCGGAAGAAGCAGACGTACTGCTGCTTAATACCTGTTCGATCCGTGAGAAAGCTCAGGAGAAAGTGTTCCACCAATTGGGACGCTGGAAAAACTTAAAAGATCAGAACCCTGATCTTGTGATCGGTGTTGGCGGTTGTGTGGCAACGCAAGAAGGCGACCACATTCGCGAACGCGCACCTTATGTTGATGTGATTTTTGGCCCTCAAACGCTGCACCGTTTGCCTGAGATGATTAAACAATCTCGCGCAGACCATGGCCCAGTGATGGACATTTCTTTCCCAGAGATCGAAAAGTTCGATAACTTGCCAGAGCCCCGTGCAGAAGGCCCAACCGCATTCGTTTCCATCATGGAAGGTTGTTCAAAGTACTGCACATTCTGTGTTGTACCTTACACCCGCGGTGAAGAAGTCAGCCGTCCACTTGACGACGTACTTTACGAAATCGCACAGCTTGCAGAGCAAGGCGTGCGTGAAGTTAACCTATTGGGTCAAAACGTGAATGCTTACCGCGGCGAAATGCACGATGGTGAGATTTGTTCATTTGCAGAATTGCTACGCTATGTGGCGGCGATCGACGGTATCGACCGTATTCGCTACACCACCAGCCACCCAATCGAGTTTACTGACGACATCATTGACGTGTACCGCGATACACCTGAAGTGGTTAGCCACCTGCACTTGCCAGTGCAAAGTGGTTCAGACCGTATTCTGACCATGATGAAGCGTCCACATACTGCGATCGAATATAAATCGAAGATCCGTAAGTTGCGTGAAGCGCGCCCTGACATCGCCATGAGTTCTGACTTCATCGTTGGTTTCCCTGGTGAAGAAGACGCAGATTTCCAAGCGACCATGAAGCTTATCCGCGACATTAACTTCGACATGAGCTTTAGCTTCGTGTACTCACCACGCCCAGGCACACCAGCGGCAGACATGCCAGATGACACGCCTGAACAAGTGAAGAAAGAGCGCTTGTACGAGCTGCAACAGCAAATCAACGCACAGACCATGATCTTTGCGCGCCAAATGCTGGACACAGAGCAACGTATCTTGGTTGAAGGTCCATCTCGTAAGAATCTCATGGAGCTTCGCGGCCGTACTGAAAACAACCGCGTGGTGAATTTTGAAGGTTCTGTAGATTTGATCGGTCAATTTGTAGACGTGAAGATCACAGACGTATTGACCAACTCACTACGTGGTGAATTGATTCGTACTGAAAAAGACATGAACTTGCGTATCGCTATCTCTCCTTCTGAGATGATGGCAAAGACGCGCAAAGAAGATGATCTTGGCGTGGGCGTGTATACTCCGTAATAACACGGTAGCCACACGGCCATTCGACACCCCGCTGTCACGGCGGGGGTAATCACTGGTTTTAGGCGCGAGTGCGCGCCGCCATATCACCGTCAAGACAAGCTGCGAGAAGCTTCCATCCCTACGCAGCTTCTATTGATAGAGATATTAAGCTTGCGAGGACAGCATTGAACAAAGTCATTACCCTAGAAGTATCGCTGGAACCAGCTGATAATTCACGCCTAGCCAGCCTTTGCGGCCCATTCGATGACAACATCAAGCAACTAGAACGCCGCCTAGGTGTCGAAATTAATCGCCGAAGCCATCAATTCTCCGTCGTTGGCAAAGAACACACCGCCACTGCCGCTATTGATATTCTGAAAACGCTTTACGTTGAAACTGCACCCGTCAAAAACCGAACGCCGGATTTAGAGCCAGAGCAAGTTCACTTAGCGATCAAAGAAAGTGGCGTGCTCGAACAAACCGTTGAATCGTCGATTCCTTACGGAAAAGAAATCAACATCAAGACCAAAAAAGGCGTGATTAAGCCGCGTACACCCAACCAAGCGCAATACATTGCGAACATGGTGACGCACGACATCACCTTTGGTGTTGGCCCTGCCGGTACAGGTAAAACTTACCTTGCGGTCGCTGCTGCGGTTGATGCACTTGAGCGCCAAGAAATCCGTCGAATCTTGCTGACACGCCCAGCGGTTGAAGCGGGTGAAAAACTGGGTTTCTTACCGGGTGATTTGAGCCAAAAGGTCGACCCTTATCTGCGCCCACTTTACGATGCCCTGTTTGAAATGCTGGGTTTTGAGCGCGTAGAGAAGCTGATCGAGCGTAATGTCATTGAAGTAGCACCACTGGCTTACATGCGTGGGCGCACACTGAACGATGCGTTCATCATTCTGGATGAAAGCCAGAACACCACCGTAGAACAAATGAAAATGTTCCTCACGCGCATTGGCTTTAACAGCCGCGCGGTCATTACGGGTGACGTGACGCAAATCGATTTACCACGAAATACCCGTTCAGGTCTTCGCCACGCCATTGAGGTATTGGCCGACGTGAACGAAATTAGCTTTAACTTTTTCCAAGCCGATGATGTTGTTCGCCACCCAGTCGTAGCGCGCATTGTTCTCGCTTATGAGGCTTGGGAAGCGGAAGACGCAAAAGCGCGTAAACATGCCGAAGAGCGTCGTCGACTAGAGCGTGAAGCTGCACTTAGCGCAGTGTCACACTCAGATGAAAAGCCATCAGAAGAGAAGCAACCTTAAATGCAATACTATGTCGACCTACAAGTCGCAACGCAAAACGAAGAAAAACTGCCGTCGGAAGAACAACTTCAGACCTGGTTTCAACAAGCGGTGAAATCTTTTCGCGAACAAGCGGAAGTGACCATTCGTATCGTTGATGAGTTTGAAAGCCAAAGTCTAAACCGTGACTATCGCGGCAAGGACAAACCAACGAATGTATTGTCATTTCCTTTTGAAGCTCCTCCTGGTGTAGAGTTAGATCTGCTAGGCGACCTGATTATTTGCCGTCAGGTTGTAGAAGAAGAAGCAAAAGAACAGAATAAAGACCTGTTTGCCCACTGGGCCCACATGGTTGTACACGGCAGTCTCCATCTGCTAGGTTATGACCATATTGATGATGAAGAAGCGGAAGAAATGGAATCTCTCGAGATTTCGATTATGAATGCGCTTGAGTTTCCGAACCCATACGCAGCCGACTTCATCTAATTTAACGTTGTAAATATTGAGACAATGAACGAAGACAACTCACAAAGCTCTGACGGTCCGAGTAGAAAGACCTTCTTCGAACGCCTTGGTCAAATCTTTCAGGGAGACCCGAAAGACCGCCAGGAATTAGTAGATGTATTCCGTGATTCGGAACAGAACGATCTAATCGATCACGAAACACGGGACATGCTAGAAGGCGTAATGCAAATCTCTGAGATGCGCATTCGCGATATCATGATTCCACGTTCGCAGATGGTGACCATCGAACGCGCACAACCTCTCGAGGAAATCATTAACGTTATCAACGATGCCCAGCATTCTCGCTACCCGGTAATCAGTGATGACAAAGACCATGTTGAAGGCATTTTGCTAGCGAAAGATTTACTTCGCTACTTGATCCGTGACAGCGAACCGTTCGACATCGACAAGGTGATCCGCCCTGCCGTTGTTGTCCCGGAAAGCAAGCGTGTTGACCGACTCCTCAAAGAGTTTCAGGAAGAACGCTACCACATGGCCATTGTTGTCGATGAATTCGGTGGTGTATCTGGCGTTGTAACCATTGAAGATATTCTCGAAGAAATCGTCGGCGATATTGAAGATGAATATGACGACGATGAAGAGCAAGAAATCCGCCAGTTGAGCAAACACACCTTTGCGGTGAAGGCGCTCACAACACTGGAAGATTTTAACGAGAAATTTGGCTCTCAATTTAATGACGATGACATCGACACCATTGGTGGATTGGTGATGACCAGCTTTGGTCACCTGCCAACACGTGGTGAAGAAGTCGACATCGAAAACTTCCACTTCAAAGTGACAGCAGCCGACAGTCGACGCGTTATCCAATTGCAGGTTACTATTCCAGACACTACTGCAGAGGAAACGGCATAATCGTCACATGCTAAACGTTCAAACTTTTAAGCGGCCCCAAGCATTCAAGCGGATCTTCGGGGCCGCTTTTTCTGGTGCGCTCGCGACACTGGCATTCGCCCCGTATTCATTTTGGCCAGCCATGCTGGTTTCTTTGGTTCTGTTGTTCCTGCTTCTCCATAAGCAATCGCCTAAAAGTGCTGCGCTCATTGGATTCAGCTGGGGGATGGGGCAATTCTCAACGGGCATCGGTTGGGTATATGTGGTCATCGAGCAATTCGGTGGGCTACCTACCGCCGTCGGATTGATTCTCATCGGCTTACTCATCGCCTATCTTGCGCTTTTCCCCGCGCTCTTTGGCTACTTACTCCAACGTATTCAACTTCCTTTGGCACAATCGTACTTGTTGCTTGCCCCTTCGCTGTGGCTACTCATCGATTGGTTCAGAGGATGGTTCTTAACGGGCTTCCCGTGGCTCTGGCCGGGTTACAGCCAAATAGACAGTCCACTCGCCGCCTTTGCCCCTATGTTTGGCGTACAGGGCATTACATTGGCTGTTGTGGTCATTGCGGCTGCAATTGCCCTCACCTTGCTGAGTCGAAAAGCGACCATGCTACTCCCCGCACTTGTCGTGGCAGTGGTTGCTGTTGTTTCAGGCCAAATACAATGGGTGCAAGAAACCGGAAAAACGGTAGATGTGGCCATGGTGCAAGGAAATGTCCCTCAAGAGCTGAAATGGTTGCCAAGCCAACGCTGGCCGACCTTATTGAGCTACCAAGACATGACGCGCCAAAACTGGGATGCAGACATTGTGATCTGGCCTGAAGCGGCGATTCCAGCCCTTGAGCGCGATCTTCCTGATTTCTTGGCAAGGCTTGATGCTGCCGCACGGAACAATGATTCTGCCATCATCGCTGGCGTTTTAGATCAAAACTCACAAGGGCAGTTCTACAACAACGTGATCACCTTGGGTGATAACGGCACGGAAGGTTACAGCTATCCGGCTGCCGAGAGCTACAGTAAACACCACTTACTGGTGTTCGGGGAGTTTGTGCCGTTTGCTGACATTCTGCGCCCGCTTGCGCCATTGTTTAATTTGCCGATGTCATCCTTTAGCCGTGGTGAGTACACACAGCCAAACATTGATGCCAAGGGCTACCAACTGGCACCTGCCATTTGTTATGAAATTGCCTTTAGCGATCAGGTTCGTCACAGCCTGACGCCAGATTCCGATTTCATTCTAACGCTCTCAAACGACACATGGTTTGGCACCTCCATTGGCCCTCACCAGCACCTAGAAATCGCGCAGATGCGAGCACTTGAGAACGGCAAGCCCGTGCTTCGTGCTACCAACACAGGGCTGACTGCTGCGATTGACTACAAAGGTCAAATCATTGAGCAGATCCCGCAGTTCGAAACGGTCGTCCTGCGCACCGACATCGCCACAACGAATGGACAAACGCCTTATACCCGCTTCGGCGATTGGCCGCTGTACCTGTGGATTGTGCTTTCTGGTATTGCACTTCTTGTGATGCGCCGAGCTCAACACGCAACAACTGTTGGCGAGTCGCAAAAATAAGAGCAAACATCCCTGAAATTACCGTGTCCTACGTTACATTGATGCTGAGGTTGAAAGGCAACCTCAGTCTTCTTTGAGCGGCTTTTTAGCACCAGACACGGAGATTCTCATGCGCGCCTTAGCTCGATACGTTTCACTTTTCTCACTGCTTTTCACCACCATCTTCTTCACGCCTGCGCAGGCTGCGGAACCGTCGGCTGAGTTATTTGCAGACACCCGCGCGGCTCTCGCGAACTTCCATCGCTTCGATCCTGTTAAACCGTTTTTCGAAAAAGCCTATGGATACGCGGTCTTTCCGTCTGTGGGCAAAGGCGGGTTCTGGATTGGTGGGGCTTATGGCAATGGCCTTGTCTACCAAGGCAACCAAACCGTTGCGGAAGCTGAGCTTATTCAGGTGTCGATTGGCTTAACCTTCGGCGGACAGGCCTTTAGCGAGATTTTGTTTTTCGAAGATAAAGAAACATTCGACAGCTTCATGTCGGGAAGTTTTGAACTCGGCGCACAAGCCTCAGCCACCGCGTTAACGGAAGGTGCAGCCGCACATGTCGGCACAACAGGCACCTCCGCCAGCGCTGGAAACGTTCAATCAAAAGCGTATTACATCAATGGCGTCGCCATTTTCACACAAGCCAAAGGCGGGTTAATGCTGGAAGCCGCACTTGCCGGTCAGACATTTAACATCGCGCGGTTTTAGGGGATAAGAACGAAGAGCGGTACTGGGTACTGGGTACTGGGTACTGGGTACTGGGTACTGGGTACTGGGTACTGGGTACTGGGTACTGGGTAC
>NZ_SCHN01000029.1 GCF_004120195.1 Enterovibrio baiacu
GGCATTGCATTGACCCAGAACAAGCAACAGAGTGTGCTCACTGATTACACCTATGCCCGCGGGGAAGTGGCGAGCCAGACCCGCTACACCCGTCTTGATGCTAACGGTCAGGGTATCGTGGTGTCGGACGTGACGGTGTCGGCGTCGACTGATGCCAGTGGGCGCAGTGTGACCGTGGGGAATACGCCTGTGGTGAGTGACCTTGGCACCGGCATTACCCTCACGGTGCTGAATGCACACCATCAGGTGGTGTCGAGCGAGACCATCGATACGCAAAACGCCGCCAATGGCGGCACCTTGTTGGCCAATGCTTTGGACGCCTTGGTCATGCCAGAAGAAGGCGGCAAGGTGGTGGTGACAGGCTCAGACGGTTGGGCCAACAACATCAGTGGCAGGGCCGCGAACGCCCTGAAAGCACTCGGACTGAGTCACCCGTTGTTCACTGAGACAGCGCAAGAGCGCCGTGCCTCGGGCACCCTGTTGGTGGCGGTCAGCGAAGTCAAAGACGGTCAATGGTCGCTGGTTGACCAAAGTGTGCGCGCCGCCGACGAGGCACTGACCTTGTCAGTGACGGGGACCGAGCATGTGCACATGACCTACGATGCCTTCGGGAACCTGCTGGGCACCCAGACCTTGAGCGGCAACCTTGCCACGGGCGAGGTGCGCGTGCTGTCTCAGACTCGCCAAGTGGTGGATGGGCTCAACCGTGTTACCAGTGTGACGGACGCGGCGGGCAACACCGTCAGCACCCAATACCTGGACGCCAGCCGTCAGGTATTGGTGACCCAAGAAAGTGGTCTGGTGACCGAACGCACCTTCAGTGTGCGCGGGGAGCTGTTGACCGAAAGCCAACAGGCGACGGGCGAAGAGACCCGCACCCGCGGGTTTGTGTATGACGCGCGTGGCCAGTTGGTTGCAACGACTTACCCGAACGGCAGCCTGAGCGTGCAGCAGTACGATGCGGCAGGGCGTCTGTGGGTGACTGTGTCTGCCACCGGGCAAGTGACCGAGTACCGCCGCGACAGCGAAGGACGTGTGTTACAAGAAATCCGTTATGACAGTGCGCTGGACATGACAGCGTGGCTCGACAGCCAGAGCAACACACTCTCGGTCACCGCCGACGATATCTTGTCTCAGGTCAGTGAGAAAACCACGCACCGTATTATCATTACCGAGTACGATGCCCGAGGCCGCCTGCACCGTGTGATAGACGGGGAAGGGCGCGTGGCCGAGACTCAGTACGACCACCAAGACCGCCAAGTGGGTGTGTTGAGTTACACCGAGGGCGACAAGGCCAATGCGGTGTCAGCTACCCAGACGTATGATGCGGCAGGGCGTCTTGACAGCCAGACTGATGCCGACGGGTTCATCACGCGCCACGTATACGATGAGGCGGGACGCCTTATCGAGACCAAAACGTATCATGTGGCGAATGCTGCTGAGACCAGTGGCCTCGTTGACCGTGTCCAAACGTTTTATGATGCCAAAGGGCGTCAGCAATACACGGTCAATGCTCAAGGCTTTGTGACCGAGACCCGCTACTTGGATGCGGGGCGTGAGGTGGCGACTTATCGCTATGCGAAATCCGTGACCCACCGCGATGGGGGTATCACCAGCATCTTAAACAAAGCCGGGGATGCGCAGCTACTTAGCCGTGTGCGCAACGACAAGGCAGGGCGTCTTGTCAGCAGCATCAACCAACACGGCATTGAAACCCGCTACCACTATGATGATGTCACGGGCTTGCTGCGCCAGCAAACGGCGGCGGCCAATACCGATGACAGCCGCAGCGTCTACCACACCTACACCGACTTTAACGAGCTTGAAGGCCAAGTGGCCCTCGCGGGCAAACAGGAATGGCAATCGCTGAATCTGACCGACCTTGTTACGCAGCAAGGCAGCCAGACCACCTACAACATCATGGGCTGGACAGAAA
Source organism: Enterovibrio baiacu (assembly GCF_004120195.1). Classification (GTDB taxonomy): domain Bacteria; phylum Pseudomonadota; class Gammaproteobacteria; order Enterobacterales; family Vibrionaceae; genus Enterovibrio; species Enterovibrio baiacui. The sequence continues at coordinate 1,937 of NZ_SCHN01000029.1, forward strand.
GCACCACCCACCCGGCGACCGGCACCACCCACTACGCGTATGACAACGCAGGGCGCTTGCTCTCGACCACCGACGCAAAAGGCAGTACCACGTCCACCACCTACAACGCCTTCGGGGAGACAGAGACCCGGACGGCCGGGGGCGAGCTCAAAGAGGCCTTCACTTATGACAACGCCGGGCGCCTTGCCCGCACCGTGGACGGGGAAGGCATCACGACCGCGTACCACTACAACCACCAAGGCCATGTCAGCCACACGGTGCGCCAGCACGTGTCGGATGCCTATCAAGCGTTCAACACCACGGAAGGAGAAGCCCGTGGTGACCTGATTGCCCGCTATGTGACCCAATACGGCTACGATGCCCGTGGCAATGTGATTGCCCAATCGGTGGCGAAAGACACCCGCGAAGGCAGCAGCCTCACCGGGGGCGATACCCTGACTGACATTGTCCCGTCCGCCAAGCTCAAATACGTGTCCCAGTGGACGCGCAAGTACGACCATGCGGGCCGTGTTGTTGAAGAGACTGACGGTGTCGGGAGGGTGACCACCCAGACGTATGCAGAATGGGGACGTAAACGCATTACCCGCTTGAGTGGCGCGCTGCAAGAGCGCATCGAGCTTGATGCCCTTGGCCGCACGTTGAAACAGGCGGACGCCAAGGGACTGGTGACCCACTATACCTATGATGACCATCTCAATGCTGTCGTTATGCTGACCCCAGGCGGGGTGCGGACGGTGACCGAAAGTAACGCCCACGGGGAAACGACCATCGTCACCGACGGGGAAGGCAACGAACGCCATGTTCATTATGACCACCGAGGTCAGGTGACCCACACCGCCTTTAAGGCCGCGGGCAGCGACACACTCGAGGTGCTCACCACCAACAGCTACGATACCCGCACCGGTCAGCTTGCCTTCACTGTTGACAGCGAAGGCGCCAAGACCGAATACCGCTACACAGCCAACGGCCTGCAATGGAAAGTCATTCAACACGTGGATGACATCACGCTCACCACCGAATACGGCTATGACAGCCAACACCGCCGAGTCTGGACCAACAGCGAAGGGCGGGTGACCACGGTCCGCTACGACAGCCACAACCGCCAAATCCACACCGAGCTGGGCGGCATTGCCACCACCTACCAGTACGACGCCAACGGCCAGGTGCTTCGCAGTGTGGACGGCAAGGTCATCGACAGCACAGAGACTGCCCCTGCACGGGTTTTGGAAGAGCGTGTCACCGAATACGGCTATGACGCGCAGGGGAGCATGACCCACAAGGTGGTCAAGTCAGGGGCCGACTGGGACCAAACCCAGAGTGTGCGCACCACGGAATACCGCTACAACGACGCGGGGCAAGTCACGGAAAAAATCACCGGCAACGGGGCCGTGACCCGCTACACCTATGACGGCCGTGGCCGGGTGGTGCATGAGGTCAATGCCCTGCGTTATGTGACGGAATATACCTATGACAACGCAGGCCAAGTGGTGAAAACCACACGCTATGCCAATGCCATAGACTTACCGCGCAAAATGACCGCATTCTTGATGGGGCAGGAAATCAAGAAAGTCGCGGACAGCACGCAAGACCGCGTCACCCGCACTCAATACGACAAAGACGGGCGTGTTACCTACGAAATCGACGGGGCGGGGTATGCGACGGGCTACACCTACAACGCCAACGGGCAGGTGACCCAGACCACGCAATACCATCAACCGACCACCGAAGCGGGTTGGAGCCAGACGTCCGCCGCCAACCGCACCACCCACAGCCTGTATGACGGCAAAGGGCAACTGCGTTTTACCGTGAGCCCGAACGGGCAGGTGAGCGAGCGCCGCTACGACGGCGAAGGACGCGTCACCCAAACCTTGCGCTACGGCGAGACCGTTCACCTCACCGCAGCCCTGATGGACACAGAGGCGCTCAGTCAGCACCTTAAAACGCAGCTCGCTAACGACGTGCGCAGCGAGATGACCGTCTACGACACCCTCGGCCGCAAACGCTTTACGCTCGACGGTGACGGTTACCTTGTTGAATACCAATACAACCGCCACTCAGAGGTCGCGACCAAGAAAGCGTACGTCAACAACACCGCCATCAAAAACGCCATCATTACAGTGCGCGATGGCGACAGTGACATCAAAGACTACGCCGTGTTCCAGCAGGCGTTGGACAACCTGGGTGGGATTGAAGAGGCATCGGTTGAACTCAACGCCAAACTGACGGCGCTCAATACCCAACAGGCGCGCATAGACAGTCTTAATGCAGAGCTTGCACAGCTTGAGCAGGACATTGCCAGCACCGATGCGGCTAACCATGCCCTGGGCGTGGACATTAATACCGCGGCGACCCGCATTGATAACCTGTACCTGGACGTCAAAGAAGAGGCGGCGTATCAAGAGAACCTCAAACAAGACATCCTCGAACTGCGTGCGGAGATAGAGACGAAAGAAGACGCACTGCGCGTGCAATACCATGAAGAGTTGTCGGCGGCGCAGACAGCGGCAGATACTGCCAGCGCTGCCTATGAAGTGGCCCTCACTCAAAAGGCTATCACTGACGCGGCGGTGCAGGCGTTGGTGACAGAGAGCATCATCACAGAGTTGATGCCAGAGACTCACGATGACTTTGCGTCGCAAAGCGGGGCGATAGCGCGCGCTACTGAGTCAAGTGTCCGTGCCGAGGCGGCACTGGCGGTTATTCATGATGCACGAAACACACTGGACGCGCGCTTTGCGAGTGAAACAGACGTCTCAGTCAAACAGGCGTTGGCATCGGCGTTAGCGCGTCTTGCCGATGTGGAAGCGGCTGTGCGACGCGACGGTGAAGCAAGCTTGACTCGCGCTTACACTGACGCCTCCAACACCCAGGCGGCAGCCACCTTGCTAGACGTACAGATGCGCCTGAACAACATGGAGGCACAGATAGCGCAGAACGCGTTTATCGCGTTGGGGTCTGTGGTGAACGTGGATGTTGCACCGCAGGCAGGACAACGGGATGTAGAAGACACCCGTACGCTGGATGAGCTTAATGCGGCTCTCGAGTTAGCGCAGGCAGAGTATGGTATCGCGCAGGCCACGGCGACGCGGAGACAGGCTGATTTTAGTACTTATCTAAATAGCGGCGAGCTCTCAGAGTTGTCGGTTAGGCTCGCGCTACGTAGCCAAGTGTCTCTCCCTGTGACGAGTTCCTATCCGGCGCTCAGCGCATTGTTTGACTCGGGGTCTGTGGTGCACGGATATGCTGAACATTATGAAGATGTGTATTACAGCTTGTTAGAAGAAGCTGGGTATCCAAACCAAGGATTATCCGAAGGGGTGCAGACACACATTGAACTGATGGCGGTGGAGCTAGAAGGCTCGTTGCAACACAGTTCCTTGGCCGACATGCTGTCTGAGCTTGACGACTACATTGCACGGTTGGACACGCTGGGTCAGATACGTTCGGAAATCCCCGCCCATTTTTGGTCACAACAAAGCCCTGAAGAACTCTGGCAGTCGCGACACCCCACTTATATCGATCCTGTCACAGGGGAAGAGCGATACCATCAGGAACCCGACTACACCTTGGGCGAAGCATTGGGTGCAACCAATGTGAAGGTGCAAAGTGACGTTGATAGCTATGTCGCGTTAACCGAGCAAGGGTTGGAATTGCTTGCAGCGTATCGTGAAAATCTCTCGTCAGTTGTGGAGGCAAAAAAAGCGCTTGATGCGGCCCAAGACGCAATGTTTGAGCTGCAGTTTCAGATCGAAATGAAAGAGCAAGAAGCGCAAACAGAAGCCCTGACCTTGTCACTGAGACAGGTGTCAGCTGAGCTTCAAGCCTTATCTACACAGATACGAGACCAACAGGCTCGGATCGCATCAGACCCAAGTAACAATGTACTGCTCGATGAGTTAGCCGCGCTGGTGAGCGATCAGAACACCCTACTTACCCAACAGGCAGAGCTGTTGGTGCAGCTTCAGACCCACAATGTCCATGAGCTGTTAGCAGATGCCGCTTCTGTTGAAGCAGAGAATGGCAATGCCTCCATGATGACAACGGCGCAATGGGAAGAGGCGGTTGCCGTTGCTCGTCAGACTTACGAAGATGCGGTTGAGACCGAAAGCGAGAAAAATCATCGACTGTCGCTGCGCTACTTTGGAGAGTATGCCCAACCGGGGATATTGCAGGATATTGAGGCTTTGTCGGCCAGTTACTTGCCGGCACTGAACTTTGATGAGGCGCAACAAGTCCTCAACGCTGCCCAGGCAACGCTGGATGTTGCCGACCCGCAGGAACTATACAGTTACCGACAGGAGAGCTCAGCGATTAAAGCTGAGATGGATAAGGTAGGAAACATTTCTAGTGAGGCTCATTCAGGCGTGGGTTTGTCTGGAGACACATCACGCTTTATCGGCGCAGTGTTCCCTTACCATCAAAGTCAGAACTATGGCTATTTACATGGTTACTACAGCCATTACAGAGCACATCTAAATGAACGCGTCTCTTCCGTGGTTGATTTTGACTCGTTTTCTGGTGATGTATCTCGCTTAAACACGTTGAAGAGACAGGTGGAATGGAGTGACAGTGATGTGGTCGAAGCAATAGCCTTGACCGAAAAGGTAATGACAAACTATTCCCTCATTTACGACGAACTGTCGACACTGGCAGACGATTTCTTGACACTGGAAGAGGCGCAATCGCTACGGGAAAATAACCCTGGGAATACATATCAAGGTCTTGATGCAGTTGATTTCCCTTCGATGGAGGGGTATTCCACGCAGGAAATATTGGATGAAATATTGGCCGCTGTTGAAACTAATTCTCAGGGTTCGCGCAGCAATGTTTCTCGAGAGGTCTCAGATGTTCAGTCCCTTCAACGCTCCTTCCAGGAAATAGCAGACGCCAGACAGCGAGCCAAAATGTTGGCCCTGTTTGGTGGTGAAACCGCGAATTTTGATACTTTCGCAACACGGTATGCAAGGCCTTCTGGTGCCATGTATACGAGAGGTGATTATCCTCTTATCGGTGCACTTTTCCCCTATTGGCAGCACCAGCATTATGGTTTGCACTCCGGGTATGTGGAGTATTTCGAAACACGTGTCGAAGCGCAGTTGCAGGCAAGCGTTGATACTGAAGCCTTCGGCAATCATGCGTCAGGGTTGCGGGCACTGCTCAGTCAATCCCAATGGACTGACAATGACATTGCACAGGGGTTGGCACTGACCGCACAGTGGGCGTCTGACTTAGAAAGCATTGACAGTGTGTTATCAACACTGCCTGAACACTTCCTCACGCTGGAGGAAGCTCAAGCATTGCGGGAGAGTAATCCCGGAAATACCTATGTTTCTGAAAGTGACTATCTACGTCCCATGGATTTGCCCTCATCAGAAGAGCATTCAACGCAAGAGCTATTGGATACAGCGCTTTCATGGGCTGCTTTAGATGCAGAGGTAAAGCGTAATGATATTGCGCAAAGACTGGCGTCGGTAGAGTCGATGCAGGCGTATTTTGAGGCCCTAGAACAAGACAGGCAGCGTACCCGATTACGTGTTTTATTTGGAGAAGGAACACGCTTTGACGATTTCACTGCGCGCTATGAGCAGGTATTAGCGTCATTGTCACCAGAAGCTGCACCAACCAATGTGGCTGCAATGAATGAGGCGATTGCCTCGCACATTGGCCGCTTATCTGAAACGGCCAGCATGAGTACGGAAAATGCTGAACTGCTTCGCTACCGCGAAGACAATGCGGCGTTTATTCAGCGTCTCAATGAGATGAGAGAGGCCGTCACGGCCGTGCCCGCGCACTTTATGACGCTGGAGGAGGCAGAGACGCTTTGGCAGGGACGCACAAAAGTGGCTGACCCTGCCACGGGCGCTATCTTAAGTGCAGAACAAGGGCTGACTGCAGCCAGAGCACAGGCTGCATCAGAGAGTGCGAGATATGTTGCCAAGCTGGATGACGCCCTCGAAGAGTTACAATCAGTCCAAGAGGCCTTGGACAAGGCGTTGTTGGTCGAGGATGCTCAGACCCGCCTCAACAGTATTGAAGCCGATGCCTACCTCGCAAAAACCCAGCTGTCAGCAGCCGTGGCGGTGGACAAGCTGACCACGCAACGTGCAGGACTGGATGCGGCAATAGAAGCCGAAATGGCGGCGTTAAACACTGCGGCGCAAGCGCAGTCGACCTTGTTTACGGACCTGCAATACTTTTCCAGCGTCGCCCCAACCAATGGACATACCGCGAACAACAGACTTTATAACGAAATTTCATTCTTGAATGAATATGAAAACGCGCTGTACACCTATTATACCGATGGCTCACGCGGGGTAACAGAACACTACCTGAATAAATTGGGGCAATCGGTTGATGGTAGAGCGAAGAGTATTCAGCAAGACTGGGATTCTCTCCGTGGCACTATGAGGTCGTATAGCTATGGTGTTGTGTTAAGCCTGCGTTCGAGCCCTATCACGCAGTCGAATATCAGCAGCTACATTAAAGCGAACCAGAAGCTCGAACAGGTGTTGGATGCGGCTGATATTATTACTGAGACTCTTGATTACGTGCCAGGTAGTTTGGCGCCACAAATTCCTTACAGCCCACGGTCGAGTTTTGCGTACGCGTTGGTACATAAAAATCCTGAACGCATTGATTTTAGAACGGGCGAGCCTTCAGGGCTATCAATAGAAGACATTCGACAGGGTATCATTGCAAGTGGCGAGGCGATATCAGCGCACTTGGCAAGCTCGCTAGAAAGCACAATCGAAGGGGTTGCGACTCTGGGAGACAGGCTGCGTACCCTTGAGTACTTGTTGTCAGAGCGTGACAGAAGCGACCATGCCTTGGCGGGCTTACAGACCCGCATCGAAGAAGAAGCGCGGGCATTAGCACAAGCAGAACTTCAGGCAACCTCCAACAGCACGTTGCAAGACCTGCAGGCACTGGCAGCGTCCATCGAAGTGGTGCAATCCCAACTGGCGGAAGACACTTCCAACCTAACCCTGCAGGATGAACTCGCCGCGCTCATCCATCAGCAACAGGCCTTATTGGCCGAGCAACAATCAACCCTGACCGCGTTGACAGACGATGGCGCGCAAGGTCTGCTGGTCACCAACTCCCTGCGTAATCTTGAAGAAGCAACTGCCACAAGAGCCCAGGCTGAGGAAGACGTCGAAGCTAACAAGCAGCAGGTGGCAGACCTCAAGCAAGAAGTGGCTGTGCTGTCAGAAGAAATCGAAGCGCAGCTTTCAGCTATGGCCGATAAGCGCGCTGAGTATGAAGCCTTGGAAGAAGAGGCTGAGCGTCTGCGCCAGCAGGAAAATGAACTTAGGGATACCTTAGCCGGTGAAGAGTCCACGCAAGCTGATGCCTTGGCCGTTGAGGCTGCCAAAGTGGGCGCACTGACCTCGCTGTATACTCAGAAAACTATCCTGACATCTTCTCAGGTGGAGAGGGAGGCGATTGAGGTTAATAGCCAGACCATCATTAGAAATGCGAGTGACTTAATCAGTACCAATGAGGCTGTGTTAACTCAACATGCCCAGGATATTACGAATAAAGAAAATGAGTTGGTTGCGGCGAATAAGGTATTGGAAAAAGCGAATAAGGCATTTTCCAATGCAAAGCTGGAACTTAGTCGCCAACTCGGCGGGCGCAATATTATTCGCTTTGGGAGTAGAGGTGTTGTTCATCGTAGGGGGAGTGTATTGGAGTCATCTGGCTTTAGTGCGTTAAACCTTCGGCCTGAGATAGGTAATAACTCCTTTAATTACTTCTACTACTACAAGAGAACCGATAACTTTATTTTTGGACCCTTTGAGGTGCGCACGTTTTTGCCAAATGAATTCGAGGCACAATTTCAATCAATGTTTATGCGTAAGTTGCCATACGTTGATTCATCAAGTGCATCTTCATATGTCAGTTTCTCACGTTCCATATCCGGGGTAATCAATGAGCCAAATACCGTTGGCGCAAAGATTGGCGGGGTTAATGATTACATAAATTTATTAAGTTCAGTATACAGGAGTGCAAACCAGCTAAACCGAACAATTGATGGCCCTTACAAGGTTACGAAACAGGGCTCTTATGGCTTTTTGTGGTGGTCAGGTATAGAAGGTTATGATAGGAGATTCATTGAAAAATTGGACTCACTTTACAACCAGTCCAAAAACCAAATAAAAACCTGGGCCAGTAGGGCGATAAGTGGTCTTAAAACTATTAGAACCGCTTTGGTGAACTACCAAAATGCCATTAACGCCGTTAACACCGCCAAAGCCAACATCGCAGGCATAGAAGCCTGGCTAGACCCTTACCACACCAAACAGAACGAAATCGCCACCGCGGAGAAACAGATAGCCGATGCGCAGTTGGCACTGGATACCGCCCAAGCGGCTATCACTGATGGTGAAGCGGCGCTTGCACGGGTGAATGTGGACATTGCTGAAGCGGAAGCGGCTTTGGCGACGTCGGTTGCTTCACGTAAAGAAGCGGAGGCGTCGGTGAGCGCCACCCGCTCGCTACTGGCACAGGCAGAAATTGACAAAGCGAACGCGGAAGGGTTGGTATTGGCCGCTCGCCAAGAAATCAACGTGGCCGGGGGGCATTACAATGCTGCGCAGGCCTCTCTTCTGGAAGCCACCACAGAGCTTGGCTCAGCCCAAAGCAACCTCAACGTCGCGATGAACCTGCACCTGCAAGCAGAGCAATATATTCATGATGCTGACATGGCCAAACTGAGTGCGTCGGGCACCTTGTCCGATGCTGAGAAAGTGGTGCAGTTCAGCCAGTACCTGCTTAAACGCCAAATGAATGCAGAGACGGCCAGTAATGATACCTCGTATGAATATGATGACCGTGGTCAGCTTATTGGTGAAGTGTCCGCCTTGGTCAGCTATTCAGAGCGCGCAGAGCAAGGCGGTCTAACCCAATACATTGGTCGCCTACGGAGTGAACATCAGTACGACAGTCTCGGTAATGTGGTGGGCACCATCACGGCCAAGGGAACGGCGGATGAGACGTCCAATACCTTTGTTTACGATGTGGACGGCAATCAGACCCAGTCAATTGGGATTGCGGGCAGTACCGTCACGTTTGATGCCACTCATCAGGCTATCATCAACATCAACGCGGACGGGCAACGCCGCGACAACGTGTATGACGCAATGGGGCGCTTACGCTTTGAAGTGGATGAGCTGGGGTATGTGACCGAACACCGCTATGACGGTCTGAATCAAAAAGTGGCGCAACGGCGCTACGGCGCCGCCTTTGGTGGTGTGCGCACCCCAGGTGAAGCCCTGACGGTAGAAACACTCGATGCCTTCACCGCGAGCGCGGGGGAATACCGTCTTCTTCGCTATGGCTATGACCAACGTGGCCAGAGTGTGTCTACCACGCAAAGCAGCTCGGTGGACACATTGTCTCGCGACACCCAAGTGGCGCTGAGCGCCTTTGGTGAGACCCTGTCTGTCACCGTGCGTGCATCAAACGATGGCGTGATTGAATCCGACGTGACCACCCAAGCGCACCTTTATTCTGTGGCTGGGCAATTGTTGGCCACCCGTGACGCTGAACATTACGTTACCCTATATGGCTATAACGGTCATGGGGAAGTGGTCACACAACGTGAACTGACCGCGCGTTACGACGGTGATTGGACGCTGGATGCGCTTAACGCTTGGCTAGCGGATGCTGACACCACAGCGCGCGAACAGAGCTTTAGCTACGATAACCGCGGTAACCGCCAACAAACGACTCTGCACAACGTTACCTACCACCGTCATAATGGCGCCCTTGTCGAGGACGTCACCAACGACCTTATCACCACCACCTACCACGACCATGCAGGCCGTATGTACCTGACGGTGACAGAAGAAGGCACCACTGACCCAGACAGCCACTTTACCGCGGCAGACCGGACCCTTCTCGAATACGATGCGCTAGGCCGTCTAGTCGCGAGCTGGGGTAAAACGCGTGAATACTTGGTTGATGGCTTAGAGCTTGGCTTTAAGGGCGCACTTCCTGAGAGACTCATCGCCAATCAGCGCACGGACTACTTCTATGACGCGCAAGGCAACCAGGTCGCGACCCGTGTCGATGGCCCGATTGGCCGGGTGACGCAACAGTACTTTGATGATGAAGGCCGTCTTATCGGCCGCCGGGATGCGGAAGGGAATTATACCGCCATCACAACGGATGCGATGAACCGTGTCATCAGTGAGCGTACCGAGGTCAACGGCAACGGCTATCAACATACCCGCGACGTGACGTACCACTATGACGTCACCGGCCGTCAGACAGGGACTACGGTCTCGGTCAACAATGCAGATGACATCATCGATACGGTTATCTATAACGCGTACGGTGAAGTGACGGCGAAGCAACACAATGGCACGGTGCAAGAAAGCTACGGTTATGACGGCCTAGGCCGTGTCACACAGAACACCGTGAAAGGCGTGACCACCGGCTACCGCTACAACTGGCTAGACAAGGTCACGGCGGAAACCGTTGAAGGCACCCGTACCACCACACGTGCGTACGACCAAGTGGGGAATCTCACCCAAGAAACAGGCCCTGCCCAGGACGTGAATGTGGCGACCTCGTTGCGCTCTGTGACCAAGATGGTCCATGACCGTTGGGGCAATGTGCTCACACAGACAGTCAATGGCCACACCCATACCCTTAGCTACAATCATGCTAATCAGGTGACTAAGCAGGTTGGCCCCAGTGTTGACGTGGTGCGTGCCGACGGCAGCATCGACACATCAACCCGCGTCATGACGCTGATGTATTACGACCGCCATGGCAATCGTATCGCGGTGCAAGATGGCAATGGCCACTGGCAGAAAAGTTACTACGACCTTACCGGTCAAAAACTGATGGATGTGAATGGGGTTGGGGGAACAACCCATTACTACCACAATGCGTTCGGGGACGAGATAGCGCGCGTGAATGCTGCCGGTCAGGGGGAAGTGTTCACTTATGACAATAACAGCCAGCTGCTGACCCGCGCCAAAGTGAGTAAGAGTAAAGGGTACTTGGAAGTGTATGCAACGTACGCCTATGACCAGGCAGGGCAGCGCTACCATGAGCAGTGGCAGGGGGCGTCAGGCTATGAAATTTTCACCCGCTATGACGCGGCAGGACGGGTGCTGGAAACCCAAGGGGCAGGGCAACACAAGCGCTATACCTACGACAGCTTTGGCAACCGTAAAACCGAATCTTGGTTAGCGTCCGGTGCGATTAAAGCCACCAAAACCTCGCATTACGACACGCACGGCAGGTTGAAAACCCAAACGCTGTATAGCGGTGATTCGGTCAGCTATGGCTATGACGAATTTGGTCAGTTGAAAACGAAATCGGGTGCCATTACCCAAAACTACGATTATTGGGACAACGGGTTACTGAAAACCCAAACGGCGGGCAGCAAAAAAGAGTCTTATGCCTATAACGCCAGCGGGCAGGAAACCACACGTACATTGACGGACAATGGTCATAAGCTTGTAACGCGCACAGAGTGGGATGCGCTGGGGCGGATTCAAGGTGTGACGGCCAGTGAGATACAACAGACCGAGGCCATTGATGAGTATGAGCGTGTATGGACAATCCATTACGACGAGGACGGTGACTCTTATCGCACCTGGGAGGACGTAAAGAAACCAGATGTGGTACATACGCTGGCTGACTCGTCGGTACAGTACTTCTACGATGCCGTGGGTAACCGCCGTAAAGTGGTGACGTCGGGCGAGCAGTCCGGTACTCGCTGGTATCACTATGACGATGACAATCGCACGGTGGGGTCGCATACCCGAAGCACAGATGTGGCGTTAAACAGCATCCAGGGACAGGCAGGTGACCGACGTATCACCTATAACGCGCTGGGCCAGAAAATCACCGAGCTGAGTTGGGAGACTGAGCAACGGGAAGTTGAATATACGGCCTTTGGTTTCAGCCGTTGGAGCGGTCAATATGAATTCACAGCGAAAAAGACACTGTCCGAGACGGTGAAAAATGAAACCCACCTAAGCTATGACAAAAACGGGCATATTGCCGGTATAAACGAATACGAATACGTCAACGGAACACGTTACAACACACGGGCAATGACGCAGACAAACAGCATGACGGGTCATGCTGAGCGTAGTACCGATGTGACACGCACTTATACGTATTCGCGCGACAACATAGAGACATCGCCGACGACCGCTGAACTGAAGTCAAGCAAAACGTCCACGACAGACATCTTGTATTCCGCAGATGGTCGCGCATACAGCCAAGTGGTCAACACCACCGGTGAGCAAGAAGTTTCGGTGTGGATGGATTATCACTTCAGTGGGCAACTGGCGGTGCAGCGCACCTTCCACACGATCGATGGGCAATCGGTCGTCGATACCCAAACCTACGCCTATCAAGGCAGAGAAAACTTCCAGAAAGAGAGTATTACAGCGAACACAACTCGCCGGGTATACAGCAAAAACTTCACCCCAGGCACGACGACCTTCCATTACAACAACGTTGGGCATCTCACAAAGGTAACCAGCACCAAAGAGGAAAGTGAGCGACAAATACTGACGGACTTTAATGGTCAAATTGCGTTGCAAGTGGCGGACGGCAAACTCAGTGCTGAGCTGACCAATGGGGGTAACCCGTTAGCAAATATTGCAATAGACAGTGTGAATGCAGACCTATTGAGTGACAGCGGGGCTAGCGCAGGCCAACAGCCGGGCACCTACACGGTCGCTGCCAACGACACCTTACAACGCATCTCGCAACTCGTTTACGGCGACAGTCGCTACTGGTATTTGATTGCCGATGCCAATGGCCTATCACCAACGGAGCCACTGATCGAAGGCAAGGTGCTGGTTATTCCTAACCAGCATACTCAAACCTTCAATGGTGCGGAGAGCTTCAAACCGTATAACGAAAGCGAGGTGCTGGGCAATGTAAACCCAGACCCGATTGCGCCGCCGCCACCGAAGAAGAGCTGTAACCCGATTGCACAGATAGTGATGGTAGTTATAGCAGTCGTAGTTGCTTATTACACAGGTGTATACATCGGTAATTTGGCTGGTTCTGCCGTTGTAGGTGGAGCTGTAGGTGGTGCAGCAGGCTCAGCTGCATCACAACTTGTAGGTATAGCTCTAGGGGAGGTTGAAAGTTTCTCATGGAAACAAGTAGCAACCGGTGCTTTGGCTGGCGCAGTTACGGCTGGGCTAAATACCGCTGGGGTTACAGGTTTTTCAAAAGCCGCGATTTCATACGGTGTTAACTATGCTGGTAGCAAAGTGTTGGGACAAGATGTTTCATTCAGTTGGGAAGGCCTTGTTGCATCAACGGTGGGCTCTTTGGTTGGAAGCTCTTTAGGAGGTGAGAGTGGTTATCTCAGTGACTGGGGATTAACAAATACTCTGGCTAATGACTACATCAGTGGGTTTGTAGGTAGCGCAACGACTTCTGTTTTACGAGGAGATTCATTCCGAGACAATGCAGGGGCATTGGCAGTTGATGCGTTTGGGAATGTGTTGGGGAATGCAGTTGTTGGTGAAATTGAAAGACAGAACGCAAGTAACACAGCGGCTGCCAAGGTAATTGATAAACCAAGGGAAAGAACCCGAATAGGAGGAACAGCATCCACTAATGGCGTGGGTGTATATTTTGGTGGTGCGATAAACGACAGCTTTAGCTTTGAAGAAGAAGCCAAGCGTTATGGTGTAGAGATACTTTTGGACGACAGTGACGAGCCTCAAGCATTCGTCAACACAGAAGTACTTGAGCAACAAGCGGGTGAGATTTTTGATTCCGAGGTATATAGCCTTAAAGGGTATGAGAATTATCATGAAGCGGGGCTCCCTATCGAATCAACATGGGCTCCATCTAACGGTATAGTCCTCAGCAGTGGCGCAATTGCCTATGGTGAAGATGGCTCGTATCAATCGAATGAAGGTTGGGTTAATGAAGGAAGACGCTATTTTAGAGACAATTATCCAGTTTTAGGTCTGATGGTTGATATTGGTTTAGCTCCGCTAGATGCTATTGGTGGTGTTGTTGGTCTTACTGGAATCAATTCTCAAGATGGCGTGAAGTTCAATGCTTTTACTGGTTATTCAATGGGTATCAACGACCTGCAAACGGCAGCGATGGATATACTTACGTTTGGTGTGGCAACATTAGAAAGCCGAACTGCGAAGGCGACGATTGGCTTGGTTGATGATGTTATAGGTAACAACAATTTTGTTGATAAATTTCTAGTTGAAGTAGATCCTAATAAGTTCAATTATCTTTTTGGTCGAGCAAGAAAAGATGAACACAATACACCCAGAACAAAACAACTATATTTATACATGGAGCGATTAGGCGTGCATGACAATGCGAAAGGGCGCCAGTTGCTTGAAGACCATTTTAGATCAGTGGCTCAGCAAGAGGGAAACATAGTCACGACTTGGACAGATAAATTTGGGACGTTTGAGATTAGAGAGTCTATATTTTTCGGCCCATCAGGGAAGGCAGTAAAATTTGAAACTGGATTCATGGTTCATGAAAATGGAACCCGTAGGTTCACCTCAGCTATTCCCAAAGCAGATTGGAGGAAGTTTGGTAAAGGAGGTGTAGATAATCTTCGAAGTGATGGTGAGCCACCAGAATGGTGGCCACATAAAGTAGTTAATGATAAGAAATAAAGGAGTTTAATGGTGGATATACCTGAGGAGTGGGAGCTCATAGATTTTTTTGGGTCTTCTAAATATAAGTCAAAACCGGAAGATGGTTTTCATTGTTATGAATTAAATACAGAAGCCGGGTTAGCTTTTGAGTTTTCATTAAACATATTTCAAAGCTCAGTCCTAATGAGGCTTGAATTCAATCAGGAAGAGATAGTAAATATTTACCAAGAGGCTGTTTTAAATCTGTGTATTGAAAATAGTCCTAAGGGTAAAACCTTAATTATTTCCTTTGATGAGGATGCGCTAAGTCGTTCTTTGATAGTTAGAATGGACCCAACAATACATGTAAGTTTGGAGGAAATGGTCGACTAGGTCGTGTGGTGACTTAAAAAACGGTTACTAAACAGAGGTATATATGGGCGCTCCCCGAACGTCAAGTCAATACGCTCTTGTCGTTTCGCGCGTAAAAATAGAGACAGGCACTTTTAGATAAAGATGATGACTAGTCTGTTAGTAAGTGACTGATTTATTGTCTAACTTTAAGGAAAGGTGCTCAGAGTGGGTTGTTAGGAAGAGATTTTTTCAAATCACGCTAAATTTATAAGTTTCAGGCAGCACGAAAACAGGCGATGGCCTGTTAGCTTTGTAAAGTTGTGCGAGGAGAAGGTTTAGCTATCAGGCAATCTGAACCCTGAAAGTCGCTTTCGGTTTAGGTGGGGCAGCGCGGTCTTAATGGCTTGGCTGCTGCCGACTAACCTGCCTCTTTCTACTTGGGTGCAGGCGTTCAGCCAATCGGCTTTGTCAAACCCCAACCTTGAAAGAATGGGTGGTAAAGTGCTGCGAATATAGCCGCGTTTGTCATTGCGTATCTGGCGCCCAGTCCAATCAACCAGATCCAAATAATCCAACAGGCGAAAAGGGATCCCATCAGGCATCTCTTCGCGCGGGTTGCCGGCAAACGGGAACAAATTCGGAGCTGTCATCTCATCACTTTTTATCGACTCAATTCTCGCTTTTACTGACGTATGGTCAGACTGTTCGGGTGTATCCGCAATTGCCGCTCGCACAGGGTTTAGATCGACATAAGTCATCGCAGCCGCTAACGCTTTTTCGTCCAGCAGTGCCTGACTCTTAAATCGCCCTTCCCAGAAATGCCCTGTGCATTTGTCTTCACGGTTTGCTTCAGCTGCAATATGTTGATTGATAAGGCGCATAAACCAACTGATTGACGTTAAACGCTTCCGCCAAACTTCAATGATAGCCAGACAACGTTCTGATTCTGCCTCTGATAGCTTGTCCCCTCGTATAAATCGCTGGATAAGCAAAGGACCTTGATGGAAAGCTAGCCAACGTTCAGCTATGTCAGTTGGAGATAACGTCTTAGCCTCGTCTGCGTTGATGTGTAGGACGACGTGATAGTGATTGTTCATGATGGCGTAGGCACAAACATCAATGCAAAAGGCTTGGGAGAGAGCTAATAACCGCTTCTCAATCCAACCTCGACGATGTTCATAGCACTTGTCAGTTGTTTCATCACGACCGCATAGAAAGGAGCGACGAACGCAACGCGAAACACAGTGATAGTAGGGTGTTGCGTCAATACTGATGAGAGAAGAACGCGCTTGAGCCATTGTTGGAAACTTTGATAAGCAATGATGGTGCATTGAAAGTACCTCAGCGAGATACCCCTTTCATCTTGACGTATTCAAGGTGGGCGGATGAGCAAGAAATGTTGAAACTGACATTTTTGTTGTTTTCTTAAAGTGTCTGTCTATCTTGTTTCTTGTTTCTCTTATTCCCCTTTGCGGGCCCCCCCCGAGCATAGATGCCAGAAGGGTTGCTTATTCGCTTGATGGATTATCTCGAACTTGTTGATTGGTCGGGGCGTCAATGCCTCGAAAGTAAACGCGACACATCGATGATGGTGGACCTGACATACTAAAACGTTTGGGGTTTGTTTCAGCGGAAAGGCTGAAGCATATGCGTGCGTTGAAAAGGGCCCAGTAGTCGGTACAGAGGTTTTCTTGAGAGCAGCTTTGGCAGCAGGTGTTTTAAACAAAACTCTGTGCCAGATAGATGCGGAAGATGAATGGATGAATAACAGGGCAGTACCATTAAACATAACCTGTGCGCTTGTTTTTGTCAGGATTGTGTCAAAAAACCTGTCGACTCATTGAAACATATCAGAAGTGTATTATTGTTTAAATACGGCTTTGCCTGATGCTGTGTCCCCCTAGTTGTAAGTCTATCCAAATCTATCGCTTGGTGATGAAAGTCATATAACAATGTAATGTATGGCTTTATTTACATCGAGATTCCCATTTCCGCTTTTTCCTTCTCTCATATATTTCTCTCTCTCACTATCTGTAATTCTGTTCAATCTGTTAAAAAAGCTGACATGCACTGAGAATAACTATTCTAAAAGAGATGAAATGCGTTAAGGTTTGTATAACCAAATTACAAAAGCCCTTCGTTCTGTAAGATAAGTCGGGCAAACAATAAAGCAGTCGGTTGGACAAAGAACTATGCAGTATCTTGAATTGTTTTCTACGGAAGAACTTTTAGCATTAGCAGCACTTGATCTAGAGAAAGAACAGCTTGATCAGGGCTTGCAAAAATTAAAATACCTCACAAAACAGAGTGTTGTTTCTGATGAGTTAGACTCAATGCTCGGTAGTGTATATGCCAAGCTTCGGTTGTTTGATTCTGCGGCAGAACATTACGCTCTTCTCTTAGATAGGACGCCTTCTCGCCTTCATGAAAGGTTTCAACTTGGGATGGTTTATCGAGAAATGAATGAACTCGAGAAAGCCGCCGAATGCTGGGACGTCGTGTTGAAAGAAGATGGCACTTATCCTCCAGTTTTGTTTCACAAGGCTCTATTGCATCTGACGATAGAAGACGTGTCTGAATCTAAAACGCTGCTAAACAAATTGATAGCGTCAGCAGACTCAGATAACTACTACGTTGAGCGTGCGCGCAATGTGCTTGAAGACATTAATTTGTCAGAGAGTGAGCCTAAGCCAACAACGTCTATCGACCAGGTTCACTAAAGGTTCACGTTTGACTATGTCGATAGAGCGTATGCAGCAGTATTTGGCGCTCGACCCTGGTAACTCATTGTTAGCCTGTGATGTTGTTGAAGCATTGGCGAAAATGGGTGACTTCGAGGGGGCGAAGGAAGCATTAAATACAGCTCTCACACATAACAATAAAGATGCTCATCTACTCAGTTGGAAAGGGCATATTTCTCTTGCGTTGAAAGACTATGATGAGGCTATCTCAGCCTACGGTGATTTGTTTTCTGAAGGTTATGACCAGTCAGGCTTGAAGATAAATTGCGCACTTGCTCATTTCCAAAAGAAAGCGTTTGCAGAGGCAAATGAGCTACTTGATGACATTGAAGGGCTCGACGTAAAAAATGGTTTGATGAAGGCAAGATGTTTAGCACACATGGAGCATATTCCTGAAGCCATTACGCTAACTCGAGATCTTTTGACTCAGTGTGACTCAACAGAAGAAGCAGATGTGCTTGGTGCTTTAAGTCTATTTTATGTTGACGATGCATTGTACGAAGAGGCTGATAAATACCAAGCGTTAGCGTTAGAGATCGATGCTGAACAAACCGATGCTCTGGTGACTGCTGCCAGTTTGGCTCTTTATAGGCTCGATATGAACACTGCAGAGCAGAAAGTTTCTCGCTTGCTGTTGATGATGCCAACGAGTGGCCGAGTTTTGGCGATGAAAGCGCTCATCCATATGTATCGTCAAGAATTGGTAGAAGCGATTTCTACTTACGAGCTAGCATGCAAAGAAATGCCGGATCATGTTGGTAGCCGAGTCAACCTCGCGTGGTGTTTTTTCGCGACGGGTGATTTGGATACTGCGGAGAAAACGTTTAATGAAGCGGTTGAAATAGAACATAACTTTGCTGAGTGCCATGGTGGTTTAGCCGTTGTGAAAGCCTATCGTGAAGACTGGAGTGCTTCTAAGCAGTTAGCTAAGAAAGCGTTAAAACTTGATGCTCAATGTGCTTCTGCTCTTTTTGCGCGTTCGCTTTATCTAAAAGTGAAGGGGATGGATGAGCAAGCGGAGGCGATCATGAATAGTGTTATGTCTTTCCAATCAGAGCTGGCTGAGCAAAACCTGAGTGAAACGATCACTCTTAACTTTTTAACCAAGCAAAAGCTAAATGGATAAAGACGCTGCGAGCTTTCTACTCAGTGAAATGATGAGTACAGCATTTCTTGTTTGTGGCCCTATTTTATTGGTGGCTCTCGTCGTTGGATTGGCAGTGAGTATTATTCAAGTAGTAACGCAAATACAGGAAATGACATTAACCTTTGTTCCAAAAATGTTTGCTGTGGCGCTTATTATTATGGTGATGTCCGGTTGGATGCTTGGTGTATTAACAGAGTTTACCATTTCGCTTTTTAAGTATGCTTCGAGTTTGTGATTGATAATGAAGTAGCCATTGACTGGCAAAACTATATTAGTGTCTTCTTTTTGATCCTCTGTAGGGTCACACCTCCTCTTGTATTTAGGAGTATAAATCCACTTTCAATGTTGCCGCCTTATATAAAAGTATTGGTAACGATTGTTTTCTCTCTGGTTATTTTATTCAGAGTGGGTGATGACAATATGATTATGCGCGCTGTACAGCTAGATGGTACGGCATTGGCGGTAGCGTGTCTAATCGAGTTTGGAATTGGATTAATATTATGGTTTGCATTGCTTGCGACGTATGGCGCGATTTATACATTTTTGCGCGTGTTAGATATGCAAGTGGGCTTCAACCCCATGGGTATATTTAACCCGTCGATGAGCGAGTCTGATCCTATATTGACCCGCGTTGTCCTTGTGTTTGTTTTTCTGTTGTTTTTTATAACAGATATGCATTATTTTATTCTTCTTTCATTGACTCAATCGTTAAGCGTTTTTCCAATTTTAAGTGGGTTTGGTGAGCCGGATTTGGATATGTTGATTGCACTGTTCTCTTCCCAGTTTATGCTTTGTTTGATTTTGGTTTTACCCATTATGGTTTCTATTTTTTGGGTTGATTTAGTGTTAGGCATGTGTAGCCGGGTTATGCCACAAGTGAACATATATTTTGTGGGTTTGCCGTTAAAAATTGCTGTGGCATTCATTATTCTAGGCCTTGCATCACGACATATCACTAATGTGTCTGAGGAGCTATTTGATAACGTCGTAAGGTATTGGCAGGCCTTGTACTGACAAATTTATAGAAGGGGCATGTCGTTGGCTACGGAAGAAAAAACAGAAAAAGCAACAGACTATAAACTCCGTAAAGCCAGAGAAAAAGGTCAAGTATCCAAGAGCATGGATGTAACATCCACAGCCAGTTTACTGGTGACGTTGATCATGGTTATGGCAATGATTTCCCATGTCGGTATCGTCGTTCTTGCAACGACATCGGACGTTTTTTTGTTGGCAGCGAATCTGGATGTGACCAGTAGTCTCGATTGGTTACTCAACAAACTTTTTAACGCCTACTTGTCGGCGTTAATGCCAGTTTTTCTCACCGCGATTATTTTTGGTGTACTCATCAACTTGCTACAAACTAAGGGCGTTTTCAGTTTTCATCCTTTAAAGCCAAATATTGGAAAGCTTAATCCTATTAAGGGACTAAAAAAACTCTTTTCGATAAAGTCGCTTTTTGAATTGGCAAAGAATATTCTTCGTTTAAGTTTTATCTCTGTTATGGCTTGGTATTTGTTTTATGACGAGGTTCTCTATATCCCAGATAATTCTGGGCTTTCAGCTTGGTTGATACTCGAAAGAACGCAGGTTTTATTTGGTAAGACTGTGGCTCTTTTTATCCTGACTATTTTACCTTTCACTTTGTTTGATTTGATTTTTCAAAATTGGTCATTTGCAAAAGAAATGCGAATGACAAAGAAAGAACTTAAAGATCAGTATAAAAGCCAAGATGGCGATCAGGAGATAAAGCAAAAAAGAAGGCAGCTCCAAAAAGAACTCGGTTCTAAAGTTGGTTCTCTCACCAATGTGTCTAATGCGGATGTGGTTATTACCAATCCAACACATATTGCTATTGCACTAAAGTATGACGAAGAAACAATGACAGCGCCGAAAGTTATTTCTAAAGGGAAAGGGCCGATAGCAGAGGCAATAAAAGAAATAGCAAGAGAACATCGTATTCATACGAAAACGAACATTCCGCTAGCCAGAGCGATTTATAGAAAAATCCGGATAGGAAGGGAGATTCCACCTGAGTTTTATGACGAGGTGTCGGAAATCTATAAGTGGTTATTGAAAAGTAAAAATGCCAATTTGTGAAGTAAGGTAGTCATTTGTTTAAGCAGTATTTTCTAAAAGATTGGCATAGTAATTTATTCATCATCGGTGTTGTACTGATCTTGATGGTGATTTTTCTGCCGATTCCGCCGTCGTTGTTGGATTTTCTTCAAATCATCAACTTCAGTGTCGCTTTGCTCATTCTTTTGCTGACATTCAGTACAGATAAGCCACTGAGCTTTTCTACATTTCCTTCCATTATATTGATTGCGACATTATTTCGGCTCGCGCTCAACATCTCTGCAACGCGACTTATTTTAGGCGAGGGTGATGCAGGGGAAGTGATAGGCGCTATTGGTGAGTTTGTTGTATCCGGCAACTATGTGATCGGGTTTATCGTTTTTATCATTCTTGTTGTTGTTCAGTATGTGGTTGTTACTAACGGTGCCCAGCGTGTGGCAGAGGTTGCTGCCAGATTTACGTTAGACAGTATGCCGGGCAAACAAATGGCCATTGATGCCGATATGAATATGGGTCTCATTGATGCGGAAGAAGCTCGGACGCGCCGCTCGAATATTGAAAGAGAAGCCAGTTTCTATGGTGCGATGGATGGTGCCACAAAGTTTGTAAAAGGTGATGCGATTGCAGGCATCATCATCATCCTGATCGACATTATCGGTGGTGTCACTATCGGCGTGATGCAACACGATCTTACGTGGGGTGAGTCTCTAACTAAGTATTCGTTGCTAACAATTGGTGATGGCATTGTCACCCAGATACCATCGCTCATCATCGCAGTTGCGACAGGTATCATCATTACGCGCGCGGCGACTGACACTGAACTTAGCCGAGAGATAGGGCGTCAAATTTCCTCTCATCCTCGCACACTGATTTTGGTCACTCTTGCGTTAATAGGCGCACTATTTTTGGATGGTCTTCCTACCATTCCAATCCTTGTTGTCGCTGTCTTCTTTGCAGTTTGTGTTTGGTGGGCAATCAGAAGCAAAGAACATGAAACCGATATTGAGATTGAAAGCGCGGAGAAAGAAGATCTTGCGGACATCATCAAAGTGTATCCACTCGAGGTGCGACTGGGTGCGTCCCTCAAATCCCTAAGCACCTCGCATCAATGGAACCTAGGAAAACGTCTGGAAGCTTTGAAAAAGGTTGTTGCTAAAGAGTTTGGTTTTATTTGTCCAGAGATCAAATTTACCGAAGATGAATTGCTGAGGACTGATGATTATGAAATCCATATTCATGGTTCTCGTGTTGGCAAAGGCACGTTAAAAACAGACAAGGTGCTGGCGATTGGCCATACCGACGTTCTTTCTCAACTTGAAGGTGAAACGACCAAAGAGCCAGCCTATGGATTACCCGCTCTTTGGATCGATAGTGCTGCGCGGGACTTGGCACAAAGTCAATCCTGTACGCTTGTTGAGCCTGAAATGGTCGTTTTCACGCATATTTCTGAAACCGTGAAGAATAACCTTCATGAAATTATTTCCCGTAAAGATATC
Source organism: Enterovibrio baiacu (assembly GCF_004120195.1). Classification (GTDB taxonomy): domain Bacteria; phylum Pseudomonadota; class Gammaproteobacteria; order Enterobacterales; family Vibrionaceae; genus Enterovibrio; species Enterovibrio baiacui. The sequence goes on from NZ_SCHN01000029.1 coordinate 24,369, forward strand.
GAGCAGATCCTTATCTCTTTGAGGCAGGACAAGATATCAATCGTGGATGAGATCGTGCCTAACTTGCTCACGATCTCGGATATTCACCGTATCTGTCGCATGCTGCTGACTGAGAAAGTCAGCATCCGTTATATGGAGCTGATCCTCGAGACACTGGCCGAGCATGCGGCTCAGGAAAACAAAGACATTGATAAGTTAGTCGAGAAGGTACGCGAGCGCTTAGCGTTGCGACTTTGTGAACGTTATCTCGATGAAAACGAACAGCTGAATGTTATCACTATGTCCCCTCAGCTGGAGGCCATGCTTAAACGTACGCTGCGTGGCGAGGCGTCAGGCGCATTCAACATAGATAGTGTACTGAAACAGCTGGTCTCTCACTGTGAAGAGATTCTTTCAAAAGGAATGGAACCCGTACTGCTATGTTCGGGAGCTATCCGTTCGCCACTTAGGAAGATCACGGAGAGAGTGGTTCCTAAACTCGCGGTGATCTCAGCTCAGGAAGTCCGTGGTGTGAAATCAGTCCAAACTATTGGAAAGCTCACGTATGAGGAGAACGCGTAGTGGAAAATGTGTCTGAAATTGTTGCTTCGTCGATCACCCGTAATTTAGATGCGTTGGAGCGAATTAGCAACAATACGCAAAACGTGACAACCGTCGGGTTTAAATCGCGGTTACATGGTCAATCATCCGAAAGTACTTCAATGGCAACATCCATCGATATGTCTCAAGGCGAGTTAAGACAGACCAACCGTTCTCTTGATTTGGCAATTAATGGTTCAGCCTGGTTTGTGCTCAAACAAGGTGACAGCCTTTACCTTAGCAGGAATGGTCAGTTCCGCCTGACGGGAAATGGGCAGGTGATTGATGGTAAAGGGCGTATTTTGCAGGGCCAAAATGGTGATGTCTTTCTTGACTCTTCCAATGTTTCAATCTCTGGCAGTGGAGAAATTTCGGACCTTAACGGCGCGCTTGATCAACTATTACTGGTGTCTCCTTCCGCCATGACAAAGGGTCAATACATCGGCGGAGAATGGCATGTTAATCCTTCTACCACATTGGACTTTGACGCTTCTAGTACGGTTCTCCAGGGATATTTAGAACAATCAAACGTTGATCCTTCAACAGAAGTTCTCGAAATGATGTCAGCGAGACGACATGTGGAAACGATGCAAAAAACAATCGTTGCTTATAACGAAACCCTCGGTAAAGCGATCTCAGAATTAGGTAAATAAGATGATTGATGCACTAGCAAATGCGGAGCTAGCGTTAAGAACGCACCAAAAGCATATCGACATGATTTCAAATAACGTGTCGAACATTAATACGCCGGGATACAAAGCAAGTACACCGGTCTTCAATAGCCTTGTTTCTGAAGGTGCTAATCCAAACGCGGCAACATCAGCGACCAGTGGAAGTGGTGTTGAAATCAGCGATGAAATCTATCGATTCGACAACGGTGAGTTTAAATTCACTGGCTCTTCGCTTGATCTCGCTATTCAAGGCAATGGCTTGCTTGAAGTCGAGCTAGATAATGGAGACTACGCCTACACGCGAGTCACTTCTCTTAGAAAACTCGAAGATGGTTCTTTGGCCACAGTGCATGGGCACAAGCTAGCAGCAGGTATTGTTGTGCCACCAGATGTCTCTGAAATTCAGATTTCGAGTGATGGCATCGTTAACGGAGTGATTCAGGGAGAACCTGAACCTCTTGAATTAGGGCAGCTTGAACTCGCTTTATTTGATTCTTATGAGTCGTTGGAAGCGAGAGACGGTGGATTGTGGTACCGCACCGAGAGTGCAGGACAGATGCAGTATCTCTTACCAAGCGAAGAAGGTGCAGGAACGATTCTTCAGGGCTTCACTGAGATGTCTAACGTGAACATGATTGAAGAAATGGTCTCCTTAATGGCAGCTCAGCGCGCTTATCAACTTAACTCGCGTGTTATTCAAACCAGTGATCAGATCCTCGAAACCATCAATAACCTAACGCGGTAAATGATAGTCACGATAAATAAAGTTGCAGTGGCTCTTTGGTTTATGTGTTTGCTCGGCGTGAGCAGTGTGCATGCAAATGAAGAAAACACGGATGCGACTCAATTCCTATCAGCACATCTGCTTTCAAAAGGCTTCACTGACTTGGTGATTGGAGCGGTCGGTAAGAAAAATGGAGAGGCGCTTCAAAAGACGCGCTACTTCGCTGTGGAATGCACTTACAAGATTAATCGCTGCAGAGTGATGGGCGAAGACTCTGAGGGAAAACGCCTCTCTTCCTGGTTCCGTGTCTACAGTCAACAGCTAGGTTGGCAAGCGAAGAAGTCCATTCGTAAACATGCGCGCATCCAACAATCTGACTTTGAGTGGGTGATGACGGATGGCTTTTTATGCGCAAATAAGCTGGCTGGCAGAGACGAGATTGACACTGGAGTGATTGCTGCTCAGCGCATAAAGAAGGGCTCAACGCTGTGTGACTTACACATATTGAAATCAGACGGTATTGCAGCTGGGGATACAGTTTCTCTCACCTCTACCACTGAAATGCTTCAATTGATGATTGAAGTAAAGGCCCTGGACTCTGGCAATGTTGGAGACACTATCAGGGTGCGAATTCCAAGCTCAGGCAACATTCTTCAGGGCAAAGTGGTGTCTTCTGAACTGGTTGAATCGGAGATCAAGTAAACATGAGAGCAATATTACTGGCTTTGGGTCTTTTGCTATGTGCTAACGCTGCCCACGCCATTGAATTTGATATTGATAGTTATACATCGACGTGGGCAGACCAAAGAGCTTCCTCTATTGGCGACATCGTCACTGTTTTGGTTCAAGAGAAAGCCAAAGCGGTTTCATCGGCTGGGATTGATGCGGACAACGCCCACAGTATTGGAATTTCAAGCAACTATAAAGGCAGCGCTTTCAATCTGGACGCGGGTTTAGATAGCCGCATGAACAACGATGCCAGCACCGCTAGAAACGGTAGCATCAGCGCTACGATCACTACCCGTGTTATTGATATCGATGACTTTGGGCTTCTGAAAATTGAGGGTACTCAGTTTGTGACTGTTAATGGCGAGGAGCAGAAGATTACGTTGAGCGGATTTGTGCGAGAAAAAGATCTATCGCCAGATAGTGCTGTTATCTCTTCCAGAATCGAATCGGCGCGCATTGAATTGAGTGGGATAGGTGAAGTGAATGACAACAGAAAGCCAGGAATTATCCGCTCTCTTTTCAGATGGTTAGGGTTTTAAATGATGAAAACCAAATTTTTATTCTTTCTGCTTACATTGCTTGTCTCGCCACTCGTCTCCGCCGCAGAATCTTATGTTCGGCTCAAGGATGTTGCCCGCGTTGAAGGGGATAGGGAAGACGCGCTCATTGGTTACGGTTTGGTTGTTGGTTTAGCTGGCAGCGGTGATTCCCGCAGAAGTAAGTCAACGATTAGAAGTATTGCTAACACACTTGAGCATTTTGGTTTAGTCGTTTCTGATAGCGACGTAAATAGCCGTAATGTTGCTGCTGTTATCGTTACTGGTACGGTGGGCAGTTTCTCTGAAAAGGGAGACAAGATTGATGTGACTGTGTCAGCGTTAGGTGATGCTAGAAGCCTCGTAGGCGGAACATTGCTAATGACGCCACTTGAAGCTGCAGATGGAAGAAACTATGCCATCGCACAAGGCCAAATATCTGTCGGTGGCTATAAGTTTGAGCAGTTTGGCAACACACAACAAAAGAATCATCCTACCGTTGGTATCGTTCCTAAAGGCGGCTCAATAGAGCGGAGTAACATGGGAACGATGATTAATGAAAATGGCAGGATTGGCATTATTCTCCGCGAACCAGACTTCAACTCCGCCATTAACATTGCCGATGCAATCCGTGCCAATGGCTTTAACGCTGAAGCAGTTCATTCTGGGAAGGTCGAGGTTGTTGTTGGTAACCAGAATTCTAGCAATGTTATACGAACCATCGCGCGTATCCAGTCTATCGATGTCCTCATCGACCAAAAAGCCGTCATAGTGGTCAATGAAAGAACAGGAACGATAGTGTCTGGCGGTGATGTGAAAGTAAATGCGATGACGGTTGCTCATGGCAATTTAGAGCTGAGTATAAAAACTCAATATAATGTTAGCCAGCCGAATAATACGATCATTGGACGAAATAATACAACTAATGGCCGAACTGTCGTGGTGCCAGATGTTGATATAAAGGTGAACGACAATAAGAAAAATATTGCCGTTAACTTTAGAAATGAAACGACCGTATTTTCTTTGGTCAAGGAATTGAGGCGTTTAGGCCTTTCTACGCGCGATATTATTGTTGTTTTACAAGCGGCTGATAAGGCGGGTGCTATTAATGCAGAGCTTGTTCTCCAATAAAAGAGGTAAGACATGGAAGTTGAGTTGATTTTAAATAAAGTATCAAAAGCATTGGACAAAATATCTGTCGAATCAAGAGTGAATGCGTATAACCTTCTTGCTCAAAGGGCCAATAAGCCTCAGTTTTCAGTTTCTTTTAATGAGAGCTTTAATTTGGAGACTCTTTCTGCTTCATCTTTGGAAGATCACGTTGTACTGAAAGAAGAAGATTATTCAATTGATGAACTGCTGCTCAATGCCATCGATCTGTCGAGCCAGCAGGGTAAATTAATTTCAGTGACCAATGCGAGATTGCAGCTGGAAAGAATGGTGATTAAAGGAAGTGCGTAATGAATGATCTCAGTACATACAACATCTTATCGACATCGTTGAGCGCAGAAGGAAACCGCCTCGAAGCTGTTGCTTTCAACTTAGCCATGATCAATGAGACTTATAGCAGCAAATCTGACGTGCCCGGTGCGAAGTATATAAAAGTACAAAATTTTCCTGATATCAAAGAGGCTGTACTTGGTGGCAGTGTAGATGCGCCATCAGCTGAGATACGGAATAATTTCAACCGTGTGGATAGCGTATTAGATGTGAGTGGCTCTGAAACAATCACTAAGTTTAAAACCGCTATAAAGCTTGAAGAACAAATGATGTTTCTCAATGAAGCAACACGCGCTTATGAAGCCAGTATTCGTTTGTTTAATTTACAGAAAGAAATGAATGGAAGGGTACTTTCTTTAGGAGGGAACTCATAATGAAAATAGACGCTATTCAGTCTGAAGTTGTTAACCTTCTTCAGATAACTAATGAAGTGCCAACAGTGAAGGTTGATGATAATAACTTTTCAGAGATGTTGAAAAGTATTGATTCTCGCATTGATAAAATGGCGAAAGGTGAGCATGTCGAACTGCATTCTCTGTTAATCGATATTGAAAAGGCAAAGTTAAATATCGAGTACACAGTCAAAATGAAAGATAGCATTATTGATGCATATAAAGAAGTAACAAGGATGCAGGTTTAGACATGGAATTTAGTAAGAATGGGAAAATCTTACTGGTAGTAGGTTTTGTTTTTATATTGGGTTTGGCTGCGTATTTAAGTGTCGCTTTCCTTAATAAAAATTATACACGAGTATTTACTGACCAAAGCTCCGAGAAATTAGCAAAAATTGTCGATAGTCTTGAGCAAGCGGGAATTGCATTTGAGTATCCAGAGGCTGGTTCGGGTATTTTGATAGAAAATAAAACACTGTCGCAGGCTCGAATTCAACTTTCAAAAGATGCTGTCTTTGATAGTGAGGTTGTGGGGCTAGAGTTTTTCTCTGAGTCACAACATGCGATGTCTGATTTCTATCAAAAAGTGAACTACCAGCGCGCACTCCAAGGAGAATTAGAACGCTCTCTCATCCTGATAGAAGGTGTTAACTCTGCTCGCGTTCACCTTGCGATTCCAAGAGAAAAGTCTTTTTCGGTTAAGAAGGCCGACATTAAGGCTGCAGTCACGATTGAACTTACCCCACAAGGAAGAGCAAATGAAGGAGACATTGTCAGCGCGGTTGTAAGCCTAGTCGCCAATGCAGTTCCAGAATTGACAGAAGAAAAAGTGTCAGTGTTGGACAGTCAGGGAAGGGCATTTACGAGTGCAGATGAAGGCATGTCTAGCGCCGGTGGAACTCGACAAAAAAGCGCAGTTGAGAGCAATGTTGAAGGCAAGATTAAGCGTCTACTTGCCCCATTTTATGGTAACGATGAGGTTGGTGTTTCCGCATGGGTTGAGGTAAACAACGATAAAGTCTCTGAACGTGCTCAAGGTTTAGATGCGTCTAAAGAACCTGCTGTTTTGAAACGCACTACTGAGACGATACAAGGTTCTAAAAGTAAATCGAAATCTACCGTGCTTAACGAAGAGTTTGGCTATCAAACACTAACGCGTGAAATCGAATATGAAAGTGGCAACATTAGTCGATTAACTGTCAGTGTATTGCTTCCGCGGAGTCATCATTTCAGTGAATCAGAGCTTATCGCACTCATCAAATCGGCTGTGGGTTTGGATGAAGCTCGAGGAGATAAGTTGTCGGTGTTGCAATATACACCTGAGACGAAATCCGACACTGCAATTTCAAACCAATCGATGGTTAATGCTGAGCAAATAGCAAACGCTGAACAAACTGAAAAGCAGGAGATCACTCCTCCGGTACAAACCGGAAATGAAGTTATCGATTGGTTTTCATCCAACGTATTTTATCTGTTTCTCGCGCTGTTAGCGTTATTAACGCTTTCTTTTGCCGCTTTTTTCTCGTATCGACAACGTACGACAGAAGAAGAAGTTAAACAGATTACGGCTGACCTGAAAGTATGGATTGAGGAGAGGAAAGTTGAGCAAAACCTTAATCTATAGTTTCTTGATGCTTAAATCTTCAGCAAAAGTTCGTGAAAAAGTACTCGCGCGTTTTAATGCAGAAGAGAAAGATCTGGTCATGAAGGAGCTTGAAGTCACACCTCTTTACTCTGCGGATCTCCTTCGATCTATGCAAAGCGCGATTGTGGAAGAAAGCAACAAACCTGCGCTTATTCACAAACTAGAGAGCAAAGCTCCCGAAGAACCACAAAACAACAGGTCAACGTTGCTTGATTGGGTCATAAACAGCACTTGGCTCAGTATCAATGATAGAGATGCTGCTTCAGAGTATCTGGATGGACTTGATAGCTTCGCGTTGAAAACCCTCACTGAATACGCAGAACTAGATAATGAATGAGTCTTCCCAAAATCAGCTCAACGTTCGTGAAGTTGACGGTGATAACATCAAAAGATTTATAGAAAAGAACTATGCTGATGCGCTCAAGCAAGCATTCAATGACCAAAAAGAAAAAGCCTACGCCAAGGCTAAAGAAGAGCTTGAGTTAGAACTGCAATCGCGTGAGGAAGCTATTGCACTGCAGCAAAAAGAGTGCAATGCATTGTCTGAATCACTGACGAAGGAAAAAAACGCGTTCATTGAAGAAAACCAGGCATTAAGTGAAGCTCTGTCGCAGTTCGCCGTATCAATCCAAACACTCAATAAAGCGATTGATGATACACACAAAGCGTGTGAAGCCGAAAAGCTGGCATTTGCTGCGATGTTGGTCAAAAAGGTATTTTCTCTTTCCTCATTACCTTCTCTTTTTGAAGATGAACTGTCGAATTTATCTCAAGAAGCTCAAGGCGAGCGTGTGGCTTTGGATCTCTCGAGAGAAGATTATGGCAATGCCGCATTAAAACGCTATTTCGAGACGTTGAATTACGTTGTCGGTGTAAACAAATCGCTTAAGGCTGGCGAGATCAACCTGAAAACACCTTCGCTTTGTTATCACTTATCTGCTGAAGAAAAAATAAAGGTGATTAAGGCAAACCTGCAGGATAGTGTCGATGCAATTTGAGCAATTGCTTTCAGAGTTGACACTTGGAGTGAGTGACACTCACCTTTCAAGTGCTTTTGGAAAAGTCACCTCTATTAAAGGCGGATACATTCAATCAACGCATCACAACTGTTCGTTTGGTGAATCAGTTCGAGTTGGCAAAGCGGATAGAAGTATTGAATGCGAAGTGATCTCGGTGGATGAGAAATATTGTCTTCTTGCCCCGCTTAGAAGTATTGACGGTTTATCTATTAATGATCCTGTTTCTTTCAGCGGAAAGCGCCCTCAACTGACATTATTGCATCAACCCTTTGGGAAAGTCCTTGATGGGTTTGGAGATGTGGTATCGGATGAAGAATCGTCATTCGGCGAGAGCCAAACATTATTTCAAGAGCCAGTATCACCCATTTATAAGGAAAGCCTTTCTGAGCAACTGACGACTGGTTCGCCGATCATCGATAACATTCTACCTTTGTGTAAAGGCCAGAAGGTTGGGGTGTTTGCGGGGTCAGGTGTGGGTAAATCTACCTTGTTGAACAAGCTCTACACCAATGTGGATGCGGATGTAAAAATCTACGTAATGATTGGTGAACGGAGCCGCGAAATCGTTGATTTTTACCAATCAGAAATGGCGTCGAAAGATCAAAACAAGAAAACCATTTTAATCGCGTCCAGTACGGAAGATTCACCCGTGCTCAAGAAACGAGCCGTATATATCGCGATGGCTTATGCTCGCCGCTTTTCTCAGGCGGGCAAATCAGTGGCTGTGGTGATTGACTCGATCACACGTTTGGCTCATGCCATGCGAGAGATTGGCATTTCTCGCGGTGAGTTACCTGTTGCGCGAGGCTACCCACCTTCCGTTTTTTCTGAGCTTTCTCGTTTAGTTGAGCTCGGGGGCAACTTCAAGAACCAAGGCAGTATTACCACCGTGATGTCCATTCTTGTTGATGGTGATGATGTCAATGAACCTATCTCTGACTACTTGAGAGGTGTATTGGATGGTCACTATGTGTTGGATCGGAAATTGGCAAACCTTGGTTACTACCCTTCTATCAATATTTTGAAGAGTCGCTCTCGCACAATGGGGGATGTATTCAATCGCACTGAGCTCGAGTTTGAGCGAAGAGTGAGAGAGATATACGGCGAATATCATGAGGTTGAGGATATTGTCAAAACGGGGATCTATCAGAAGGGTTCAAATGCGGGTATAGACGAAGTGATTGATTTGAAGAAATCGCTTGATAATGAACTCTATACCTGGCCTGGAAGCGTAAGCAAAGCGCTAAGAGAGAAAGTTGATGCCTTTACCCAGAATCATCAAGATTAAGCGCTTACAGCAGGATGTTGAGATCCAGAAAAGGATGAAATCGCAGCAATCCCTGTTAGAGAAACGTTCGAGTGTTGATGCCGAATTGAATGACCTAAAACAACACATTCCATTGCTAAGCGATATCTCGTCTGAATGCTATGCCAACCCGCGTTTACATGAGCTTTCGTTAGACCAGATTGATGAAGTCATGACGACCATCAACACGCTCGAAGCAGAGTCTAGTGATTTGGAAAAATTGATAGAAAGATCACAAGAGAGACTCAGAAGAGAGAGGGCGATTAAAGAATCTCTCAAAGAACTGGAAAGCAAGGTTGAGCAAAGCCTTCAACCTTCTGTTTCTAGCGAACAGGTTGACGAACTGGTAACGCAGCAGGCGGGGATGATTCAACATGGAAATTCATAGCGATTTTGGAACATTGGTTGAGCCAGAAAGAAGAGATGTTGCAACCAATAAAGACAATCATGACTCATTTAAGCAGTACTTAGAGCGGGAAACTGTCAGCGAACCTGAATTTACGGAAATAGAGGAATATGTATCTGATGACATTTATATTTCTCTTCTTGAACAGGATTTTTCTAAGACACTGGATGAGAAAAATATTGATGTAAACGTTGAAATTGCAACGCTGCTTAATCAAGCATTCATTCAAAGCGCTTTTGCCACTGGTCAGTACAAAACGATCTCATCTTCTGAATTTGACTCCGGCACTTTTTCACCAAATCTGGTGGGGACGAACACGCAAACGGCGGGTGTTAAAGACGGCAATATCACATGGGTAAAGAACGCATCTGCGATGTCATCAAATAGCATTCATCGATCGTTTACTGCTGGTGTTCACATTAACACTGAACGCAACGTTGAAAATGCCAGCATCAATCGTTCCGAAACTCACAGACAACAGGTTTTGCTCCCATACAGACCTATCGATGATTACGCAAAGGTATTTATCAAAGTCGTCGAGCATGGCAAGAATCTAAAAATCATGTACAGGAATTTTGAAGATGTTGAAGGGGTATCTCTGAAACAACAGCTCTTCAATTCAGATTCTTCTCTTCCACACGTTCCACTTTCATTGACAATTAATGGCAAAACGGAGGTATTCAATGGATATCCCGCCAGTAGGTAGTGCTGCAACCCAAACCAGCCAACTCAATAATGCATTGGGGCAGGATGATTTTATTGAGCTGTTTTTGACCCAGTTAAGGGCGCAAGACCCTCTTGAACCTGTTAACAACCAAGACTTTCTTGCTCAAATGGCTCAATTTTCGTTGCTCGAGTCAAACCGAGTGGCAAATGAGGAATTGGCAAGCCTCCGCTCTCTTGTTGAAGCCAATCAAGGAATAGGTTTGATTGGCAAAGTGGCAGAGACCCAATCTGCTGGTCAATTGGTTGTTGGTGAGGTGATCTCGGTTGGCTTTAACACCACAGGCACCGTCGTGTCTATGAAGGTGACAGATGCGAGTGGTGAAGAATTTTTTCTGAACGAATTGCCCGTTTCCCAGCTTACCCGCGTTTACAACGAAGAAAATTAAGGAGCGGCTATGTTTCAGTCTTTCTATAACGGCTTGTCGGGGATGAAAACAAGCTCAGAGGCTTTGGACATTGTCAGTGACAATGTGGCTAACATGCAAACGCCTGGCTTTAAGTCAAAAGAAGTCTTCTTTTCAAATGTTGAATCCGGCGACAAAGGGCTAGGAGCCCGTGTTGCATCTGAATCTGTTAAATATACTGATGGTGAGGTATCACAAACGGGCAATGTTACGGACCTCTATTTAGATGGGCGTGCAATGTTTGTTTTGAGGGATGGCACGAACCAGTATTACACGCGAGCGGGCACTTTTACCCTGAATGATGACAATGTGCTGGTGGATCGTCTCTCTGGTTATGAAGTCGCGGGTATCGACAATCGTGGTGCTATAACAGACATCAAAATTGGTGACAAAGCCGCAATTGCTGCTGTGGCGAGCACAGAAGCAACATTGACGGGAGAAATATCCACCAAAGATCCCAACGTTTCATTAGAGGGGATGGGCTATTTTGATAGCGAGGGGGAGTATAAAGAGCTTTCTACGTTTTTAGAGTACAACGCCGATGACGAAACTTGGGGTGTCAGTATTACAGATATTGACGGTAACGAAGTTGGTCAGGGAACGCTGGAATTTGATTTAGCAGGCACACTTACAGTTGGAAGCAATGAGGTTGTTGCCACGCTTGAAGGTGGGCAACTTATTACGGTGAGCTTTGGTGAACCAGGGTCCCTGACAGGACTGACACTGCGAGAAGAAAACGAAACATCAACCCTAGAACTAACAGAAATCGACGGTTCGGCAGAATCACCGTATACAGAGCTCCGTTTTGAAGATGATGGCAATGTCGTTTTGATCTATGGCAACGGTGATGAAGCGTCAATTGGCAGGGTTGCGGTAGCTAAAGTCGACAACTTTGATGATTTTAGTGTCAAAGATGGTCATCTTCTTGTTGCTGAAAAAAAACCGGAGATCACTGCAATAGGTCGAGGCGTAGACGCGAGCATTATCTCTGGCTCTCTTGAACTGTCTAATGTCGATCTGGCGGAGGAGTTCGGCGATATGATGGTTATTCAGAGAACTTATCAAGCGAGTTCTCGTGTAATGACGGTGTCCAATCAGCTTCTCGAACAACTCTACAATAGTACGGGTGGTTAATGTCTGGCACCGAAATCATTCAACTAAGTAAAAAGCGATTTGTCTCATTCATCCTAGATGAAATGGTGTGTTGTTTTCCTTCCCTTTCCAACGAGACAGTAACCATCACTGAAGGCGTGAGCAGTGAAGCATTACGGCATTTCGAAGGAAGCATCCAAATCTCTTTAGGAAACGCCATTCGGTTCGATTTTGACCGCGCAATGGTTCAGAATCTGATGAAGTATTTCTTTGGTGATACTTATCAGCAACAAAACAGAGATTTTGAGGCTTTTTTTCTAAATAAGAAAATTAAGCAATGGTTCAGTGAGTCTGGTTTAGATAAGGATAGGAAGTTAGATGAAAAATCTGACTTCAAAGAGATATATCTCAATAGCGAGGATGGGGTTATTCATGTCTCAATTAACTCGGATTTTATTGAGACTATTAATCAAAAAATAGGTTTTTCAACCTCTCGGAAACTGTCGGTAAAAGAAGTTTCTGATAGTATAAAATCAATGTTAGTAACGTTAAATATAAAAATAAACAATGTAAGTTCGACGGTTGGTGTCTTGGGTAATATTGAACCGGGAATGAAAATAAAAACCAATCAGAAACTAGAAAATGGCTTGATGATCGAGCATCGAAGCACTGTTATATCAAAAAATACCTTCGTGACACTTGAAGAAGGTGGACCATTGTTAACTCTAGGAAGTGTGGAAAGTGACTACAGAAGTTGAAAATAAACGTCTAAATACATTCTCTGATGTACCTGTTTCGTTAGAGGTTAAGATCGGCGACGTAGCGTGTACCCTTGGTGATATTATGAAGTTGTCTCCAGGGAGTGTTATTAGCACCAATGTAAAGCTGTATGAAAAGGTCGAACTATTGATGGATGGTAAAACTATTGCTAAAGGGATTCTTGTTGAAGAGGACGGTTTCTTTGCTGTCGAAGTTGCTGAAGTAATCTAATGCCTTTTAAGCCGGAGACTAATGTTTTTAGTTTTGAATATATTATACTGATTTCGATACTTATTGTTGTATTTTTTATCGCAGTATATTTCAAGAAAAAAACATCTAAAGACAATAAGATACTGAATGTTGAATCTAAAGTTGAAGTGCTAGATAAAATCTATCTTGATAACAAAACAAAACTTTTTGTTGTTAAGTGCCATGGTAATGAATTCTTTGTAGTTAGTAACGCAAATTCAGTGTCGATTAGCGAAAAAATAGATAAAAAAGAAATATAAACTTCTTTGTATAAGTTAAATTTTTATGGATATAGATCTAACGCATCCAATAGTACAGTCATTTATCTTTGTTACAGCATCAGCATTTGTCCCTTTATTGCTTGTATCTGTGACCAGTTTTACTCGGTATTTGATTGTTCTTTCACTACTTAGAACTGCATTAGGGTTACAACAAACGCCCCCAAATATAGTTGTTATTTCATTGGCACTTTTTATGAGTGTGTTTACAATGGCGCCTGTTTATATGGATATAAAGAGTGAGAGTTATGATAAATATAATGAAGGTATAGTCTCTCAGGATGTCGCTATAGATAACGGAGTATCAGCTTTTTCAGAGTACCTCACGAGTAAAACCACAGAAAAAGATTACTATTTCGTTAAAAGTCTAGGCCAGAGTGAGGACAATAGTGCTCAGAGTATTCTCCCTAATGAACTTGCTGTGCTCATACCTGCATTTATGCTGACGGAATTGAAGGCTGCGTTTCAGTTTGCTTTTATCATTTTTCTCCCATTTGTATTAATTGATTTGATCGTTGCGAGTGTGTTGATGGCGTTAGGTATGATTATGCTTCCGCCAATATCAATTTCACTTCCTGTTAAACTACTTGTTTTTGTTCTCATTGATGGTTGGACACTATTAGTGGGTAGTTTAATTAGTGGATTTTAGCTGCATTTCTTAATATGAAAGACATAACCTATTCTTCATTAGTGCTAGAAATGCTGCCGTGGTGTGAAGTCATTGCGAAAGGCTTTTTGCGTAAGCACTACTATAACAAAGAAAATGAAATTGGCGACTACGTAAATAGTGGCGTTCTTGGTCTTTTTGATGCATATAGGAATTATGACTCGAATAAAGGTGAAGTGAAACCATATTGTTTTAGATACATGTATCTTGAAATGAATAGGGTTCTTATTAGTTCAAATTCATATCAGCTAAAGAAAATCAGCTTAGGTGAGTTTGGTGAGTCATTTGGTGATTTGTCGCTACCGCACTTTCCCAGTGAGAAACTCTACTGTGGATTAGATGGTTCTTTGACAAGTCATTATGAATACTCTGATATATTGGCTGCGGAGAGTTTAATTGTTTCTCTCTGCGTAGACAGAAAGCGTGTTGTGATAGATCACTACTTTAGAGACGTAAAAATTAAGGATATCGCATTCTACATGGGCAAAGACCCGTCGAGAGTGTCTCAAATTCATCGGTTGGCTATAAAAGAGTTACAGGACAAGGCGAGTGGTAGAGAAAAGAATGGATAATGAACTCAGCTACGAAGAAATACTGCATTTGGCTGCATACGCGGTAAATAATGGTGATCTAGCAAATGCACTAACCCTATGTAAAAAAATAGATATTGAAGCAACGCCAGATCAGCGATTAAACCTCATCCATGCAGCTATTTTAAATCAACTCGGTATGCATCAAGAATCGATTGGTATCTATAATGTTGTTGTGGAAAAAGACCCTGATAATGAATTGGCTAAGTTTCAACTCGGTGTTGCTTACTTTTTCAGTAATGATATCGGTAATGCAGAAACTTACTGGCAAGGGTTGGATTATTTCGCGCATTTTGCAGAGGGTTTTTTATCGGCGAAATCAGGTGACTTTGAACAAGCAATAAAACACCTTTCGCTGTTTATAGCCAATAATGAGCAATATCCTGCTTTGAATGGGGATGCTAGCAATTTGCTAAAAGCGTTTGAAGATAAATTGGCGCGTTCAAGTACTGAGCAAGAACCTAGCAGTGTTGAAACTCTTGATACGAACGAGCGGATTGATAGCGAGCCAAGCCCGAATTCGACAGGTAGTACTGAGACAAGTCAAAAGAACGTCTCAGCGTTATTATCTATATACAAAGAGTAACTGATTTATCCTAGTTTAAGGAAAAGGTGAGCTATTAGCTGTGATGCAATAACTGATTTGTTTTCTTACTTAAAAGGCCCGTTAGTGTGATTTGATTCACACTAACGGGCCTTTTTTCATTTTCCCGCTCAGTTTTTTCCGCGTTTCTCTCCATATACCCCCGTCACCCCATTCAATGTAAAAGGAAGCACAACATGGCAGTCATCATCGGCGGCGCAGGACTTGGTCAATTTGATGTTCACGGACAAGGCAGCGTGGGGTCAGCCAGTGGGCTGTCCGTCAATGCCTTTACGGGCAATGTCGTGGCGGGCGGGGCAGACCAACGCCTCATCAGTCAAGGGTTGGACCTGTCGCTGGCGCGCACCTACAACAGYCARGGCGCCAGCGGGGAAGCATGGCGTTTCTCGTTTGAGCGTTCAGTGYTGGCGGCCGGGGATGTRCTYGAGCGTGTGACCGGGGATGGYCATCGYAGYGTGTTCCGATTGCAAGCGGATGGKTCGTACCTGTCGACCGCYGGCASCGGTGCCCATGATGTGYTGAYGCGYGACGGGGATAACTGGGTGTACACCGAAGGGTCAACGGGCCTGCGTGARGTTTACCGTGTGGGTGACGGTCAGCTTCAGTACACCGAAGACAGYGATGGCAACCGSGTRACYTAYGGGTACGAGAGCGGGGTATTGACCTCACTGGACAGCGCGGGTGGCGAGACCTTGCGTGTGGTCTATGATGACGCCGGCCGTGTGTCACGGCTCGATACCCATGTGGTGGGGGCAGACGGTGACCTGACCCACAGCCACAGCAAAGTCTATTACGGTTACGATGATGCTGGYCGCTTGTCGAGCGTGACCGTGGATTTAAGCCCTGCGGATAAAACCCTCGAAGACGGGCATGTCTTCACGACATCRTACACCTACCATGGCACCTCTTCTCTGATAGAGACMGTCTCTCAAAGTAACGGCAGTGTGGTGACACTGGCGTACCAGACGGTTGATGGGCAATCGCGTCTAAGTAACATCAATGACAACGGTCAGGTGACAGCCTTTGACTGGGACAATGCCCGTGCGAACGGGCACCAGTTGGCAGTAACCGATGCCAGCGGTGCGGTGCGCTACTACCAACACGATGCACAAGGGCGCTTGRCCTCGGTGTTGTCACCGGCGGTGGCGTATGCCGACAGCCCGGGGGCAGAGGCTGCCGCGGTGCAAGGCAGCATCACGTATACCTATGACGATGCGGATAACCTGGAAACAGTGACTGACGCCAGTGGGGCGGTGGTGCGCAATGATTATGACGATAACGGCAACCTGACCGAGGTCTATCGCAACGGGGCGTTAACCCTGTCCCATGCGTATGACAGCAACAACCAACGTATTCACAGCACCCGCTATGCGGCGGACGGCAGTGTCGACGGCATCAGCCACGCCGTGTATGACGGGCGTTTACTGCGCTTTACCGTGTCAGCGACGGGGAGTGTGACCGAGCATACGTACAACAGTGTGGGTGAGCGGGTTTCAACCCGKGTGTACACCGGCG
Source organism: Enterovibrio baiacu (assembly GCF_004120195.1). Lineage (GTDB taxonomy): Bacteria > Pseudomonadota > Gammaproteobacteria > Enterobacterales > Vibrionaceae > Enterovibrio > Enterovibrio baiacui. The sequence goes on from NZ_SCHN01000029.1 coordinate 40,760, forward strand.
CGGAATTTGAGACCGCCTCGTCGCCAGACCTGACCTCTGTTGAGGGTTGGGCATTGACCCAGAACAAGCAACAGAGTGTGCTCACTGATTACACCTATGCCCGCGGGGAAGTGGCGAGCCAGACCCGCTACACCCGTCTTGATGCTAACGGTCAGGGTATCGTGGTGTCGGACGTGACGGTGTCGGCGTCGACTGATGCCAGTGGGCGCAGTGTGACCGTGGGTAACACGCCTGTGGTGAGTGACCTTGGCACCGGTATTACCCTCACGGTGCTGAATGCGCAACATCAGGTGGTGTCGAGCGAGACCATCGACACGGCGAACGTGAAGTTTACCGGTACTGTTTTAGCTGAACATATTGAACAGTGGGGCGCGTTCCCAGAAGGGAGCAAAGTGGTGATAACCACGTCAGCCGGTTGGGTGACTCACCTCAGCGACAGAGCCGTGGGATCATTGAACAGCCTCGGTATTGACCATGCTGTGTTGGGCAAGGAATGGCGTGAAAATCCTGACCCAGCAGTCCTGCTTGTGGCGGTCAGCGAAGTCAAAGACGGTCAATGGTCGCTGGTTGACCAAAGTGTGCGCGCGGCTGACGAGGCACTGACCTTGTCAGTGACGGGGACCGAGCATGTGCACATGACCTACGATGCCTTCGGCAACCTGCTGGGCACCCAGACCTTGAGTGGCAACTTTGCCACCGGTGAGGTGCGAGTGCTGTCCCAGACCAGCCAAGTGGTGGACGGCCTCAACCGCGTCACCAGTGTGACGGACGCGGCGGGCAACACCGTCAGCACCCAATACCTGGACGCCAGCCGTCAGGTGTTGGTGACCCAAGAAAGCGGTCTGGTGACGGAGCGTACCTTCAGTGTGCGCGGGGAGCTGTTGACCGAAAGCCAACAGGCGACGGGCGAAGAGACCCGCACCCGCGGATTTGTGTATGACGCCCGGGGTCAGTTGGTTGCAACGACCTACCCGAACGGCAGCCTGAGCGTGCAACAGTACGATGCGGCAGGGCGTCTGTGGGTGAGTGTGTCCGCCACCGGGCAAGTGACCGAGTACCGCCGCGACAGCGAAGGGCGGGTGTTACAAGAAATCCGTTATGACAGTGCGCTGGACATGACGGCGTGGCTCGACAGCCAGAGCAACACGCTCTCGGTCACCGCCGACGATATCCTGTCTCAGGTCAGTGAGAAAACCACGCACCGCATTATCACCACCGAGTATGATGCCCGAGGCCGCCTGCACCGCGTGATAGACGGGGCAGGGCGTGTGGCCGAGACCCAGTACGACCACCAAGACCGCCAAGTGGGGGTATTGAGTTACACCGAGGGCGACAAGGCCAATGCGGTGTCAGCGACCCAGACGTATGACGCGGCGGGCAGACTGGAAAGTCAGGTTGATACTGATGGCTACCGCATTAGCTACTTGTATGATGCAGCGGGCCGCTTGGTGGAAACTAAATCATACCAACGTGCCAATGTGGCAAAGACCAGCGGCTTCGTTGACCGTGTCCAAACGTTTTATGATGCCAAAGGGCGTCAGCAATACACGGTCAATGCTCAAGGCTTTGTGACCGAGACCCGCTACTTGGACGCGGGGCGTGAAGTGGCGACGTATCGCTATGAGAAACCCGTGACCCACCGCGACGGGGGTATCACCAGTATCTTGAACAAAGCCGGCGATGCGCAGCTGCTTAGCCGTGTGCGCAACGACAAGGCAGGGCGTCTTGTCAGCAGCATCAACCAACACGGCATTGAAACCCGCTACCACTATGATGATGTCACGGGCTTGCTGCGCCAGCAAACGGCGGCTGCCAATACCGATGACAGCCGCAGCGTGTACCAGACCTACACCGGCTTTAACGCGCTTGAAGGCCAAGTGGCCCTCGCGGGCAAACAGGAATGGCAATCGCTGAATCTGACCGACCTTGTCACACAGCAAGGCCGCCAAACCACCTATAACATCATGGGCTGGACCGACACCACGACCCATCCGGCCACCGGCACCACCCACTACGCGTATGACAACGCAGGGCGCTTGCTCTCGACCACCGACGCAAAAGGCAGTACCACGTCCACCACCTACAACGCCTTCGGGGAGACCCAAACCCGGACGGCCGGGGGCGAGCTCAAAGAGGCCTTCACCTATGACAACGCCGGGCGCCTTGCCCGCACCGTGGATGGGGAAGGCATCACGACCGCGTACCACTACAACAATCAAGGCCATGTCAGCCACACGGTGCGCCAGCACGTGTCGGACGCCTATCAAGCGTTCAACACCACGGAAGGAGACGCCCGTGGTGACCTGATTGCCCGCTATGTGACCCAATACGCCTACGATGCCCGTGGCAATGTGATTGCCCAATCGGTGGCGAAAGACACCCGCGAAGGCAGCAGCCTCACCGGGGGCGATACCCTGACTGACATTGCCCCTTCTGCCAAGCTCAAGTACGTGTCCCAGTGGACGCGCAAGTACGACCATGCGGGACGCGTAACCGAAGAAAAGAATGGCGCAGGTGTTGTCTCGAAGACGTCTTACCTTTACGGAGGCCGTCAACAGGTCAATAAGATAAGTGATCATGTACAGACCCGTATTACGCTTGATGCGTTAGGACGTACCTTGACGGAGAAAGACAGCGCAGGACGCACAACGACGTATACCTATGACGACCAGCGTCGCACCATTGCCATGGTGACCCCGAGCGGAATAAGGACGGTCACAGAAAGCAACGCCCACGGGGAAACGGCCATTGTCACCGACGGGGAAGGCAACGAACGCCAATTTCATTATGACCACCGAGGTCAGGTGACCCACACCGCATTTAAAGTCGCGGGCAGCGACACGCTCGAGGTGCTCACCACCAATAGCTACGATACCCGCACCGGCCTACTAGACTTCACCGTTGACAGCGAAGGCGCCAAGACTGAATACCGCTACACAGCCAACGGTTTGCAATGGAAAGTCATTCAACACGTGGATGACATCACGCTCACCACCGAATACGGCTATGATAGCCAAAACCGTCGTATCTGGACCCTAAGCGAAGGACGTAAGACAGCGTTCAGCTACGACAGCCACAACCGCCAACTTCAGGTGACAGAAGAAAACCGTTGGCAAGAGACAGATACAGACGGCAACGTGATGCAACGTCAGCACGATGTGGCCACGACGTACCAATATGATGCCAATGGGCAGGTGCTTCGCAGCGTGGAAGGCCAGTTCATTGCCTTTGATAAGGCCGATGAGCGGGTGCTGGAAGAGCGTGTCACCGAGTACGGTTACGATGCCCAGGGCAGCATGACCCACAAGGTGGTCAAGTCTGGGGCAGACTGGGGGCAAAGCCTGAGTCAAAACCTGAATGAAAACCTGAGTGAAAATAAAAGCTACCGTACCACGGAATACCGTTACAACGGGGCTGGTCAGGTGACCGAGAAAATCACGGGCAATGGAGCGACTGCTCGGACTGTGTATGACAAACTTGGGCGTGTAGCTTATGACATCAACGGCCTGAATTACGTCACCGCTTACGCGTATGACGAGAATAACCGCGTTGAGCGCACAACCCGATATATCACGGCCATCACCTTGCCGAACACGCCACTTTCCGTGGAGAACATTACGGCCGCGTTAACCCCCTCAGCACAAGACCGCATCACCCAAACGCGCTATGACGATGAAGGGCGCGTGCACTATGAGATTGATGGGGCAGGGTATGCGATTGGTTACACCTACAACGCCAACGGGCAGGTGACCCAGACCACGCAATACCATCTGCCGACCACAGACGCGGTCTGGAGCCAGGCCTCCGCCGCCAACCGCACCACCCACAGCCTGTATGACGGCAAAGGGCAACTGCGTTTTACCGTGAGCCCGAACGGGCAGGTGAGCGAGCGCCGCTACGACGGCGAAGGACGTGTCACCCAAACCTTGCGCTACGGCGAAACCGTTAACCTCACCGCTGCCCTGACGGACACAGAGGCGCTCAGTGAGCACCTTAAAACGCAGCTTGCTAACGAGACGGTGCGCAGTGATATGACCGTCTATGACGTACTGGGCCGCAAACGCTTTACGCTCGACGGTGACGGTTACCTTGTTGAATACCAATACAACCGCCACTCAGAGGTCGCAACCAAGAAAGAGTACGTCAACAACACCGCCATCAAAAACGCCATCATTGAGGTGCGCAATGGCGACAGCGACGTCAGTGATTATGCCTTGTTCCAACAAGCCTTGTATGACCTGTCAGGGATAGAAACAGCGTCAGAAGAGCTCAAAGCAAAACTGGATGAACTCAATGCCCAGCAGGGACGTATCGATGCCCTGAGTGCGGAGTTGTCAGCGCTGGAAATCCAAATTGCGAGCACAGATGCTGAGAATGCGACGCTGGGCATTAACATCAACCAGGCCGCAGTGCGTCTGGACAATCTCTACCTCGAGATAAAAGAGGAAGCGGCGCATCAGGAAAACCTCAAAGAAGACATCGATGCACTTCGTGAGGAGATTGAAAACAAGGAAGGGACGCTGAGTGCCCAATACGCGAATGAACTGGCGGCTGCCAAATCCGCGCTGAATGCGGCAGACGTTGCCTATGACATTGCCCTGTCGAAAAAGGCACAAACACAGGAGAAAGTCAGGGCACTGCTTGGCGAGAGTGCGCTGACAGAATACTTGGCCACGGCTGGCATTGAGGATGCATTGCTATCTGAGTTGGTATCACAGAATCAGCAGGATGCCTTACAGACCCTGAAAGACACCCTCAGCACATACCTTGCGGATAATGAACAGACCCTCACGGATGCGCTGAGTAGAATGCCTCGTGATTTTAGCCCCAACGTATACAACCATTAYGGCTCTTATTCCGATTTGCTGACGCTGTTTGATGGTCGGGGGAGTTTTGTTTCCGGGTATACCGACCACTTTACGGCCACGCTTGAGTCCTTACTGGCGCCGTCCGTGTCGCCGGATTTTCTGACCAGTTACCCCACGCAACTGGGAGGCTACTTGGAGGCTGTGAATACGGCGATATCAGCAGGAGATAACGCAGTATTTAGCGGCTTGCTGCAACAAGGGCAGACCTTATTGACGGGGATGGAGGCGTTGACTGACGCGCTGCTGGCAATGCCGGAGCAACTCCTCACACCCGAAGAAGCGGCGCAGCGTTTCAATGAGAGGCACCCTGACTATGAGGCCAATCTAGCGGCATTATCCGCGGCCAAATCTGCACACCAAATGGCGTTAGAGGCAGAGCAAACCACGCGAGAGGAAGCGGAGTCGCACCTGTATGCGAACCGTTATGGCGTTCATTATGGTGGGGGCTATGCGACCGATTTTGACCCTAGCCAGAGAGTCGATATCGCTAATGAAGCCAACACCGCGATGCGGGCGCTGTATGCGTATTACTTTGATGGCACGAATGCGAACAGCGCTAATCAGCTGCAGGGTTACAACACGCATTTTGAGCAGGAGGTAACGGCTCGTCTGTCAGCTGTCGTTGACATGAGCGGTCGTGATTTGTCAGCGGAAAGACAGCAGCTTGTTGGACTGATGGCCTCAAAGGATTTGGATGATGCCCGACTCGAACAAGGGCTTGCGTTATCGCGGTCGTGGATAGAGATGTTGAGCTCGTTGGACACAGTATTGGAAACTTTGCCGCACGACTTTTTGACGCTTGAAGACGCGCAGACTCGAAGAGACAACAATGTCGGGAACACCTATACCGACAGTTACGTGTACATGAACGTGTTTTACTACACCAGTCAGTTCACGACACAGCAAGCACTGGATGCCACCTTGGCGCAGGTACGCGATGATGCTGATTATCTAAGGGGCATTGGAGCCGGTGTGCTGGACGATATTCGGGAGGTTTACCAGCATTTACAAGCGCTGGAGGAGGCAAGAGAGGCTACCGCAATCGCTCAAGCCGAGGTTGACCGCCTCGATGCCCTCATTCCTGATATCACGGTAGAGCAAGCCTACGAAAAAGCGGTCGCAACTACAGTGAACTGGAGTAAAACGTACCTATCAAAGTTACTGTCTCCAGAGCGTGTTGATGCAGAGTTTGCGTTGATTGACATTAAGCTAGCACACACACGCGCCCAGCATGTTTACGATAACGCCTTGGCTGAGAAAGAACGCACAACATTAGCAGTGCATGCTTATGCCGAGCCCAGTGTTATCACCGAGCACCTGCCACACCTGACACATTACATCACCCTCAAGAACGACCATTACG
>NZ_SCHN01000030.1 GCF_004120195.1 Enterovibrio baiacu
ACGAGTGCCCACACAGATGCCCACACAGATTGTATAGGTCAAATTGTTAAAGAACGTTGACTATAGAAGCGTTCGCTTCTCATCGTCAGGGCTGCGAATTTTACGCTGCCGGGCGATGAAGTCAAGAAGAAATTTTGAGATTTTTCAGCGTGGTGTTCACCACATCCAAAACGTCTTGTTGACTCCCTTCAACCGCGATAAGCACTGGGCTTTTCCGTTGAAGCAGGCGGGCATTCTACTGATTGAGAAGGTCACGTCAAGCGTTTATTTTCAATCAATTTTGAAGCCGTTTCGCCATCCTGATTCAGTGGCCAGTTCCGTGTGGAGCAGGTCGCCGTGTCAGTGAGGTCGCATTATAGGGACGGTTCAGATCTTGGCAAGGGCTTTTTGTGAAAAACATCACGAAAAGCGTCCAATCGAGCGCTAATTGAGCAAGTTGGTGTATTTTGATACGGAAACAGGTATCGATAGGTTTTTGAGGCCTCCTGAACGGTCATTCCAGGATACGCTAACAGTAAGTACCTTCGCGTAAGTTACTTCGGCACCAGTATCATTGTTACTATTTAATACTCCTCCAGATGCCGTATTTAACACTATAGAGAAAGGACTACCACTCTCGAGCGATAACTTACAATCCGTTATGTCAGCTAACGTTCTATCGGCGCAGCTAGAACCTATCGCATTAAAGCTTTGAAGCATGGCAATTTGCTTTTCAGCAATATAGGTCGCTTTAACAAATAGACCTGCATTCGCTTTTTCTACCTCTATATAGCTATATAACTTCAGTGTTCCGACGCCTGATAGCACAACAATAAAGATAGATATCAGAATCTCTGCCAATGAAAACCCACGATTAGAAGTCATGAATGCTACCTTTTAATATCCTGGGTATACCAGAACCTCCTGGTGAGGGGTCTTTACCTTCGTCATACCCTGGCTTAAACGATCCTTTCACGAGTGATATTGAACCGGGAACATCGACGAGATAGCTTCCCTTACTCTCATAGGAACCATGAAAGTAAAACGGTAATTTACCCCATTTACTCGAATCATTTTTGTACTCAAGAATCAACTCAGCACAAAGAGAAGACATCGCTCCGTCTTCACATAGATTGTGACCCGTCCCGTCTGTCTTTTGATATGCTCCCCAAGAATCTGCGAGGCTGCTTTCTGAGTAATCGACTGTAAACTGAAAAATGGTTCCATGAAATGTGAAGGCGTCTTTAGCGCCGACTACACCATTCTTTATCACTACAAGCGGTGGATTTTCACTACTTCCTGCACCGGATAGCCCTGCTATAAAACAGTCGCCATCAACCCAAATCTTCTTTTTACCTGCATCGATTTCAGACTTAACAGTACTGCCGCAACTGCTAACTGCTTCTTTGTTTGCAATCGCAGATCCTGTGGTTATCTTAACGTCAAACGTCTTTTTTACACTTTCCCAATTCTCTTTGGGTGTATCAAACAAGTCTTGGAATACATCGACATTTTCTTGATTATCTAATATATCTGATTCGAATTTGTTTGTTACAGGCTCAGACTTCGCAGGTATGTGAGTACTGAAATTTTCATGGCATTGCTCATTTGTTCCGGTCAATGCCGACTTAAACTCTGCTGTACTATTGCCGACATCGATAGTGACATCCCCTCCTGCAATGATGGCAATGCACTCATATATACCAATATCACCATCGGTACCGACTTTGTCGCCTTTCGCTGGTATCCAAGCATTACCACCATCAATAACCAAACTGCCAGAGGTCTTGAATGCTGCAGCTGTCGCTCCACCAGATTTAACCAAAACACTCTGAACGGCATAGCCTGACGTAGCACTCAATGTCCAGTGAGTCTTGTTATCAATCAATGTGATTCTGCTGTTTGTTGGCGATTTACAAACATCAAAAACTGATTGGCTAAAATCAGCATCTTTGGGATTGAGCCCCTTTTCCTCAAACACAGCGATGGCGCAATCTAGTCCGGCTTTCGCGTTTGCTCTTTGCTGAGTATCTATCACTACGTTTTGTGATTTTTTAATGTCTGATATCCCGGAGCTTCCAACTGAGATAGCAAACAAAGCGATGATTAAAACAACACCGCTAACTACAGCTAACGTAGCCATTCCTTTTTGGTTGTTCATGCATTAACCATCCACATTGGGTACAACAACGGAAAAATTTACCGAATCAGTTACCGAGCTATCTGCTTTCAATGAAGCTTTGATCTCTATGTCAATAGATTGAAGTCGATTCGTATTGGTACCAACTGAGTGGTAGCTGCTTCTTTGGAAAGTCAGCGTATTAATAACAATCCTGTCAAAAGTCATATCTCGCCAATATCCACTTGTACCGCCATCAGAACTATCACTGGCACAGTTCCAATTTGTAAGCCCTTTCCAGTTTTCATAAACTTCAATGACAGGGTTATTCTTACTGTCTGCGCCTAACCTGTATCCCTTCGCATCATCTTTATCAAGCGATAAGGCTCCTGAACGCTTGTCATGGTTATAGGCAAATAGGATACATGCCCCTTTCTTCGTTTCAGTCGCGCTATCATCGATTAAAATTGAAGAAGAATTACCTAGCGCATCTGACAACATAAAGACATTCGTCGACACGCAATCAAAGCAAAAACCTGCTCTTTTAATCTCATTGCTTATTGTTGTCGCTAACATATTTAGCTGAGTATTGAGAAAATCTCTTTGGAGTTGTTGCGTACCCATGCTGGCATTAACTGAAAACAAGGCGAGAGCGGAGGCGAGAACGATAAGACTGACGGTCAAGCCAATCATCATTTCTATAAGGGTGTAACCGTACAGCCATGCTTTTTTCATGATGGACAAGCATCCCAATCACTCACCGCTGTGTTACTGCATCCTTTTAGACCGGAATATTGTCGGATCATAATGCCAGACTCTTTTCCCGTTTCAGAACCTGCAGCAAGTTTAAGTGTGGTATTCGTAGAAGGAAGGCCAGTCATATGTGAGAAGTGAAAGAGTTTTACTGGTTCAGTTTTCACTGGAAATTGAACGGCAACCAAATCGTCAATGTTGAGAAGCACTTTTTGTAAGCCTTCATTTTCCGAACAGGAAAAATCGTCAGCTTCAGATATTTCGCTTAAACCAATACAACCATCAGAATCATTAGAGGCTGGGATGTAATGCACATAGACATTACGATGACGTTTTAGCGACTCTGATTGCCCAACTTCCAAAACCGAAAGCAACTGCATAGCAGTGCTTTCAACCTTCGCAGTTTTGTGTGAGGAAACATATGTAGGGACGGCTACCGCTGTGACCACTGCCAGTACTGACAAGGTTGTTATCATTTCAATTAAGCTAAATCCGCGTAGTCGATTCCAATAACTCACTGCTGACGTCCAATCTTTCCAACATAACTTGTCTGGATATTATCACGAAGATAACTTATGCCTTTGGAATCAATAAAGATTTACTGCATAGCGAAGATAAAAATGGACCGAGGAATCAAAACGTTACAGCTGGGTATGACATTGATCGAAATCTTAGTGGCTATCGCTATTATTGGTGCGCTGACATCTATAGCGGTCCCCGCATTCAGCAACTATTTGATCCAGGCAGAAAGAAGCCGTGTGCAAACCGACCTTTATCAATTGCAAGTCTGGGTTGAACAACAATACACAGCTAAAAGCGTTTACCCTTCTGAAATAAAATGCACGAGGTGCCAAGTTTCCGACGAATATACATTTACTATCGACATCGACAAATCAGGGACAGGCAATGACGTTTACAAAATTAAGGCCACGCCAAAGTCAACGTCAAATCAGAAGAATGATACCGACTGCTACACAATGATCATTAATGCTGCATCGGAGCAATCAAACAAAAGTAAAGATGGAACTACATTAGACAGCAGCAAATGCTGGGTATAAAAAACCAGCCATCAGGCCGGTTTTTTTGTATTCACTTTGTGTCTTAGCTTGTCAGGTCATCAAAGAATTTTTTGACGCCATCAAAGAAGCCTTCAGATTTAGGCTTGTGCTTTTTCGCTGCACTTCCACCTAAAGACTCTTCAAACTCTTTTAGCAATTCTTTTTGTTTGCTGCTTAGGTTAACTGGCGTTTCTACCACAAGCTTACAAATCAAATCACCAACGCCGCCGCCACGAACAGACTGAACACCTTTACCGCGCATGCGGAACATACGACCGGTTTGTGTTTCAGACGGTACTTTCAAGCTAACACGGCCATCAAGTGTTGGGACTTCAACTTCACCACCTAGCGCAGCCATCGTAAAGCTTACTGGCACTTCGCAATAGAGGTTGTTGGCATCACGCGTAAAGATGTGGTGGTCGCGAACGTGAACTTGTACGTACAAGTCACCTGCTGGTGCACCAAACTCTCCTGCTTCACCTTCGCCGGTCAAACGGATACGATCACCCGTGTCGACACCCGCTGGGATCTTAACGCTGAGGGTTTTGGTTTTCTGAACTCGGCCTTGACCATGGCAGGAATCACAAGGATCTTTGATGATTTTCCCACGACCATGACAGGTAGGACAGGTTTGCTGAACCGCGAAGAAGCCTTGACGCATCTGTACTTGGCCTTGGCCATGACACGTACCACATGTTTGTGGTGATGAGCCCGCTTTCGCGCCACTGCCACCACATGGGTCACAGCTTACATAGGTAGGAACATCGATTTCGCGTGTAATACCGCGAACCGCCTCTTCGAGAGACAATTCCATGTTGTAACGAAGATCCGCGCCGCGTTGCGCACGTTGTGCACCACCGCCACGACGACCGCCGCCAAAAATGTCACCGAAGACATCACCAAAGATGTCACTGAAGTCTGCGCTTCCGCCACCGAAACCGCCGCCACCCATGCCACCTTGTTCAAATGCAGCATGACCGTACTGATCGTAAGCAGCACGTTTCTGATCGTCAGTTAAGATTTCATAGGCAAGTTTAACTTCTTTAAACTTGTCTGTGGCTGATTCATCACCTGGATTTTTATCAGGGTGATATTTCATCGCCAGGCGCTTGTACGCTTTTTTAATGTCGCGTTCGCTGGCGTCACGGCTTACGCCAAGTACTTCATAAAAATCACGTTTTGACATTTTTCAGTTGTCACCTGTTTTTATACTAGGCGGACATAAATCCGCTTCGCATCATACAACTACGGGCGGAGGAGAATCCTCCTACGCCCGTGCGAAATAAAACGGCTAGCTAAAAATTAGCTGGTTTTATTTTTTGTCGTCTTTAACTTCTTCGAACTCAGCATCAACAACATCGTCGTCTTGCTTAGATTCTGCACCGGCGTCTTGAGCTTGAGCAGACTGGGCTTGTTGCTGTGCAACTTCCATCAATTTCTGAGAAGCAGCGATAAGCGCTTGTACTTTCTCGTCGATTGCTGCTTTGTCTTCGCCTTTACGCGCTTCTTCTAGCTCAGAGATAGCAGCTTCAATTTTTGCTTTCTCGTCAGCAGGTAGAGCGTCGCCAGCTTCTTCAATTTGCTTGCGAGTGCCGTGAACCATTTGGTCAGCTTGGTTGCGAGCAGTCACAAGTTCTTCGAACTTCTTATCTGCTTCTTTGTTCGCTTCCGCTTCCTGAACCATTTTCTCGATTTCGTCGTCGCTCAGACCACCAGATGCTTGGATAGTGATCTTCTGCTCTTTACCTGTGCTCTTGTCTTTTGCAGACACGTGCAAGATACCATCCGCATCCAGGTCGAAGGTTACTTCGATTTGTGGCATACCACGTGGCGCCGCTTGGATACCTTCTAGGTTAAATTGACCTAGAGATTTGTTGTGCATGGATTGCTTACGCTCACCTTGCAGAACATGGATAGTTACAGCGCTTTGGTTGTCGTCAGCTGTTGAGAACACTTGATTCGCCTTAGTAGGGATCGTGGTGTTTTTCTCAATCAGTTTCGTCATCACGCCGCCCATGGTTTCGATACCAAGAGACAGTGGAGTCACGTCTAGTAGAAGTACGTCTTTCACGTCACCCGCAAGAACACCACCTTGAACCGCAGCACCAACAGCAACTGCTTCATCAGGGTTCACGTCTTTACGTGCTTCTTTACCAAAGAATTCAGCAACTTTTGCTTGAACCATTGGCATACGAGTTTGACCACCAACAAGGATAACGTCGTTGATGTCGCTAACAGACAGGTCTGCATCCGCAAGAGCAACTTTCAATGGCTCTAGTGAACGTTGAACCAGATCTTCAACCAGAGACTCAAGCTTCGCACGAGTCACTTTGATGTTCATGTGTTTAGGGCCTGTCGCATCAGCAGTGATGTACGGCAGGTTAACGTCAGTTTGTTGTGCAGAAGACAGTTCGATTTTCGCTTTTTCTGCTGCTTCTTTTAGACGCTGCATTGCTAGCGGATCTTTACGCAGGTCAATGCCTTGGTCTTTTTTGAACTCTTCAACCAAGTAGTTGATCATGCGGTTATCAAAGTCTTCACCACCTAGGTGAGTGTCACCATTGGTTGCTAGTACTTCGAACGTCTTCTCGCCTTCGACTTCATCAATCTCGATGATTGAGATATCGAAAGTACCACCACCAAGGTCGTATACCGCGATAGTGCGGTCGCCGCCTTCTTTGTCCAGACCGTATGCTAGTGCAGCTGCGGTTGGTTCGTTGATGATACGTTTAACTTCTAGACCTGCGATACGGCCAGCATCTTTGGTTGCTTGACGCTGAGCATCGTTAAAGTACGCAGGAACAGTGATAACCGCGCCAGTTACTTCCTCACCAAGGAAGTCTTCTGCAGTTTTCTTCATTTTCTTCAGAACTTCAGCAGAAATCTGAGGCGCAGCCATTTTCTCGCCTTTCGCTTCTACCCAAGCGTCGCCATTGTCAGCTTTAACAATTTTGAACGGCATGATTTCGATATCACGTTGTACTTCTTCGTCTTCAAAACGACGACCGATCAGACGTTTGATCGCGTACACAGTGTTTTCTGGGTTAGTAACAGCTTGGCGTTTTGCTGGCTGACCTACTAATGTTTCACCGTCCTGGGTGTAAGCGATGATCGATGGCGTTGTGCGATCGCCTTCGGCGTTTTCGATTACGCGTGGCTTGTCACCGTCTAGTACTGCTACACATGAGTTGGTAGTACCCAAGTCGATACCAATGATCTTACCCATTTGGTTTTCTCCGAAAATTCATCTTATATATTGCGTAAACCCTATATGGGGTTCGCTATTCAGGGTTCAACCCTAATAAAGAAAATTTTTTATTTTCTTTCCCGATGACAGGTAAATGAGGGCTGCTTTTTTGCTTTCAAGGCTTCAAACGAAAAAAAACCCGCTTAAAAACGGGTTTTCTTCAAAACTGGCAATATTAGGCTTGTTCGTTAACGTTGCCTGATGCTGCTTTTGAAACCATCACCATCGCTGGACGTACAACACGACCATTCAGTGCGTAGCCTTTTTGCATCACCAACATCACAGTGTTTGGTGCATGCTCAGCACTTTCTTGGATAGACATCGCTTGGTGGAATTCAGGGTTGAACGCTTCACCTTCAGGGTTTAGCTCAACAAGGCCAAATTTCGCCACAGAGTCTTTCATGGTTTTCAAGGTCAACTCAACACCTTCAAGCATAGGCTTCAGTGCTTCGTTTTCTTTGTCTGCCATTTCTAGCGCGCGTTCCATGTTGTCGATAACTGGAAGCAGTTCATTCGCAAAACGTTCCAACGCGAACTTACGCGCTTTATCGATCTCTTGCTCGGTACGACGACGAATGTTTTCAACATCAGCGCGCGCACGCAGTACGCTATCTTGCTGTTCTTTTACCGTCGCCTCGCTTGCTTCAAGCGCCGCTTCAAGTTCGGTGATCCTGCTAATCATTGCATCCGTCTCTGCATCAAGGGCGTTTTCGTCCTCTGACGCAACCGCGTCGTTTTGCAATTCTTCTTCCTGGATCTTATTTTCTTCTTTGCTCATGCTCTCTCCGACACAATACTCTGTGTTAACTCCCCAAAAAACCGATATTGGGAAATCAATCTCGACAGTTTTGCTTATTATGGGGATGTATGCCTGTGTTTCAAGGTGTCATTCGTGGCAAAGCACGACAAGCTTTTATCAATAACTTATAATCGAGCCTCTAAATGGCGCAGGATCAATAAGATGTCAAAGCGTTTCAATACTATCGCTCTGGTTGGTAAGCCAAGAAATCCGGAGGCGGTAGCGACTCACGAGAGTCTTTACCAGTGGCTTACTGAGCAAGGTTATCGCACATTGGTCGACAACCGGCTCGATAATTACTTAAATATTCCCGCGCAAGATTTTCATGATTTACTTTCCCTAGGCGAAAAAGCCGATCTTGCGATTGTCATTGGTGGTGATGGCAACATGCTGGGCGCAGCGCGCGTTTTATCGCGTTTCGATATTTCTGTTATTGGTATTAACCGCGGCAACCTTGGCTTCCTGACCGACATTGATCCTGATGATTACGAAGAAGCGCTAACGTCTGTTTTGGAAGGTGACTTTGTCGAGGAACATCGTTTCTTGTTAGAAGCGGAAGTGCACCGTCATGGGCAGATTAAGAGCCATAACGCAGCCCTTAATGAAGCCGTGCTTCACCCCGGCCAAGTTGCACACATGATTGAGTTTGAAGTGTATATCGATGATAACTTCGCCTTCTCTCAGCGTTCAGATGGCTTGATCATTTCAACACCAACAGGGTCGACTGCATATAGCCTGTCCGGTGGTGGGCCGATTCTCTCGCCAAGTCTTGATGCAATTTCATTGGTTCCTATGTTTCCGCATACGCTCTCAAGCCGACCACTGGTTGTCGATGCAAACCGCCACATTAAATTGGTGGTTTCTCCGGACAATGGAAGCACGTTGGAAGTCAGCTGTGACAGCCAAGTTTCTTTGCCCGTCAATCCTGGAGATGAAGTTCACATCTATCGCAGCCCATCGTTTTTGCAGCTGATTCACCCTAAAAATTACAGCTATTACAAAACACTGCGAACAAAACTCGGATGGTCAAATAAACTGTTTTAGTACCCCACCATTCGCACAAAAAGAGCAGGCTTAGCCTGCTCTTTTTGTTATCAGAGTCACATTTTTCTCATTCACAGCACACTGAACAACTTTACTGTATGTAATCACAGTATATACTGTACATATCAACAGGTGATGATTAATACAGGTATTCATACATGCTGGCGCACATTACGATTCAGAACTTTGCCATTGTTAAAGCGTTGGAACTCGACTTTCACAAAGGAATGACCACCATCACGGGTGAAACAGGTGCAGGTAAATCTATTGCGATTGATGCACTTGGCCTATGCCTGGGCGATCGCTCAGACCCTTCAATGGTACGCCCCGGTGAAGAGAAAGCTGAAATTGTGGCCCTGTTTAATTTGCAGAATAACCCTGCAGCTCGACGCTGGCTCGAAGACAACGAGCTTGTCGATGGCGATGAGTGCATTCTTCGCCGTGTCATCACCAAAGAAGGACGCTCTCGCGCATTCATCAATGGCAGCCCGGTGCCAGCGTCTCAGCAAAAATCACTTGGTCAGCATCTAATCAATATCCATGGTCAGCATGCACACCAACTGTTAATGCGTAACGACTATCAGCTCACTTTGCTCGATCAGTACGCTGGCCATCAAAACCTACTTCATACCATGCGACAGCGCTATCAAGCGTGGCGCGCGGCAAGAAATGAGCTCAAGCAACTCGAAAAAAACAAAGATGCCTTCGAAGCGCAAAAGCAGCTTCTTGAATACCAAGTGAATGAGCTTAACGAGTTAGCACTGGGTGAAAATGAATACCCAGAATTAGAAGAAGAACACAAACGCCTTTCCAATTGTGGTGACATCGCCATTTGTAGCCAAAGTGTGCTTCAAGCGCTCAGCGAAGATGACAATAACAATGCCATGTCGTTGCTGCAGTTTGCACAGCATAAGCTCGCTGAACTTGCGGCGATGGATTCACGCTTTTCTGAACTGACCCAAATGTTAGATGAAGCCTATATTCAGGTTCAGGAAACAACGCACGAGATTTCCAGCTACATGGATCGACTCGACATGGATCCATCACGCCTTAGCTACCTCGATGAACGCATGGCAACCATCCTTCGTTTGTCGCGCAAACACCAAGTTGCCCCTGATGCACTGTTTGCCGCCCACCAATCTCTGGTGGCTGAGCTAGAAACCTTTAACAGCAGCGATGAAAAAATTGAGCAAATGGCTGCAGACGTTGATGCTAAATATCAGGCGTGTTTGGTTGCTGCGGAAAAACTCAGTAAGAGTCGCAAACGTTACGCGAAGGAATTAGACAAACTGATTTCTTCCAGCATGCATGAATTAAGCATGGAGCACGGTAAATTCCATATCGCATTAGAAAGTCACCCTGATAACAATTTGTCACCTCTGGGTGTGGATAGCATTGAATTGCTGGTTTCCACCAACCCAGGACAGCCTATGCACGCGCTTGGAAAAGTGGCATCGGGTGGTGAATTGTCGCGTATCTCTCTCGCGATCCAAGTGATCACAGCTCAGAAAGTCGACACCCCAAGTTTGATTTTCGATGAGGTCGATGTCGGCATTAGTGGCCCAACAGCTGCTATCGTAGGCCGATTACTCAGAAAGCTTGGCGAATCCACACAGGTAATGTGTGTTACCCACTTGCCGCAAGTGGCGGGTTGTGGCCATCAACAAATGTTTGTCACCAAGACCAGCAACAAAGGCAACACCACAACAAGCATGGTGCCGCTGGACGTGTCATCACGCGTTCAAGAACTCGCACGCTTACTTGGTGGCAGTGAAATCACAGAGCACACGCTGGCCAATGCACGCGAGCTACTGATCGCTGCATGATTTTCAGATTTATAGGTTTTCGCGGTCTAAGATAAGAAACTTTTTGGAAATAGCACGGTCGAACTGACAAGTTCAAGCAAGAGATTTTTACTTCTCGTAATAGCTTGTTTATCATCGACCCCTATTTTGGAAATGAAGTAAGAAGTCATGCGTTGGAAAAACATCGCTGTGGTATCACTTGTTTTAGCCAGCCTTACTGGCTGTTCTCTTGCTAACAAGTTGGTTTACCGCATAGATATTAATCAGGGAAACTACATCGACCAAAATGCAGTTGAAGAACTCAAGTTTGGCATGACCAAGGAACAAGTAAAATTCTTACTTGGTCCTCCAATGTTAGTAGAATCAGGCTATCCAAATACTTGGTATTTTGTGCAATACCTAAAACCTGGACATGATGCGCCAGAGCAAAAGGAATTGATTTTGTCATTCGACGACAGCAACCAATTGGTCGGCATGAAAGGCGATTATCAACCCGGCACCCGTTTCTTTGAAGCCATTCGCTAACGCGTTCCCCTTTACGAAAAAACCCGCTACTGCGGGTTTTTTTCTATCAGGGCGATGTGAAGTAGCAACCTACTTGAGCATTTTTTCGAGCTGCTCTTTGTTCGTGTGTCGGATGTCTTTGCCTTTTACGAAGTAAATAATGTATTCGCAAATGTTCTGGCAACGATCCCCTACACGTTCAATCGCACGAGCAGACCACATCACTTTCAATACGTTAGGAATAGAACGCGGGTCTTCCATCATGTAGGTCATAAGCTGACGAATAATCGCTTCGTATTCTTTATCGAGTTGGTCGTCCGAGTGGTAAACTTTCATGGCCGCATCAACGTCCATGCGCGCAAATGCATCCAGCACATCATGCAGCATTCGTGCGGCTTTCTGCCCAAGGTTCTCAAGGGATACTAAGAACGGCTGCTGATGGTTTGAAAAGTTATCCAGTGCCATTTTCGCAATGCTGTCAGCGACATCACCAATGCGCTCTAAATCCGTGATGGTTTTGATGATAGCAATCACCAATCGCAGATCACCCGCCGTTGGCTGACGCTTTGCGATGATCCTCGTGCAGGCTTCATCGATCGCCACTTCCATCGAGTTAACCTTGTGATCTTCTTTGATCACCTGCTTAGCAAGATCAGCATCTTGGTAATGCATCGCGCGCAGCGCATCCGTTAACTGACGCTCCACCAGCCCTCCCATCGCTAAAACATGCGTGCGAATAGATTCAAGCTCAGCATTGAACTGACCTGAAATATGACGGCTGATGTTGAGGTTATCCATCTACGTAAAATCCTTAGCCGTAACGGCCAGTAATATAATCTTCTGTTTGCTTGTTCTTCGGTGTGGTGAACAGCGTATCTGTATCCGCATATTCTACCAATTTCCCTAAATTGATAAACGCGGTTTGATCAGAAACACGTGCTGCTTGCTGCATATTATGCGTAACAATAACCACGGTGAATTCACGCTTTAAATCATTGATCAACTCTTCAATGGTAAGTGTGGAAATGGGGTCGAGTGCCGATGTTGGTTCATCAAGGAGCAGAACTTCAGGTTCAATAGCAATCGCTCTCGCAATCACCAAGCGTTGTTGCTGACCACCAGACAAACCAAAGGCATTTTCATGAAGGCGGTCTTTCACCTCATCCCACAATGCCGCACCACGCAGAGAACGTTCAACCGCATCATCCAATGTACGCGCATTTTTTACGCCTTGAAGACGAAGACCATAAATCACGTTTTCGTAAATAGATTTAGGGAAAGGATTTGGGCGTTGAAACACCATGCCGACTTGTCGACGCAATGCGGGTACATCCACGTCTTCATTGTAGATGTTCATCCCGTTCAGCGATATTTCGCCGTTTACACGGCAACCATCAACCAAATCATTCATGCGGTTAATACAACGAAGCAGCGTCGATTTGCCGCACCCTGACGGACCGATAAATGCGGTGACTTTCCCTTTAGGAATACGCATGTTGATATCGAACAATGCCTGAGTATTGCCATAGTGCAGGTTGAGATGTTTGATCACCAATGCCGTCTGTTCATCAGGCAGTGATGACAGATCAACTGGGCCAGGTAATCCAATGTTGGCATTGATAGAGATCATTTCGCTATCGGTTCCTCATGAAGAATTACACTTCTTGTTCAAGCGCACGATATTTCTCGCGCAGATGGTTACGAATGGTAATCGCTGCTAAGTTCAGACTCACAATCACGGTAACCAATAAAAACGATGTCGCGTATACCAACGGTCTTGCCGACTC
Source organism: Enterovibrio baiacu (assembly GCF_004120195.1). Lineage (GTDB taxonomy): Bacteria > Pseudomonadota > Gammaproteobacteria > Enterobacterales > Vibrionaceae > Enterovibrio > Enterovibrio baiacui. Next base: position 13,096 of record NZ_SCHN01000030.1, read on the forward strand.
AATGTTCGGACTTTGGAAGCCCACGTCATATACATGGTAACCCAGATGCATGAACTTTCTATCTAGGTGAAGAAACGGGAAGTTACCATCAAGCGGTAGACTCGGTGCCACTTTCACCACCCCTACCAACATCAATGGTGCAACTTCCCCTGCCGCTCGTGCAATAGCCAGAATCAAGCCCGTCATAATCGCAGGACTTGCCATAGGCAAAACGATTCGCCACAAGGTTTCTGATTGTGTAGCGCCTAGCGCCATTGAGCCATGACGTACAGACGAAGGAATACGCGCTAGCCCTTCTTCAGTCGATACAATCACAACCGGCAAGGTCAAAATCGCCAAAGTTAATGAAGACCAAAGAATACCGGGGGTACCAAATGTTGGGTTGGGTAAATCATCCGAATAAAACAGGGCATCAATGTTGCCGCCCACGAAATAGACGAAGAAGCCCAACCCAAACACGCCATAGACAATCGACGGCACACCCGCCAAGTTCACAACCGCAATTCGGATCATGCGAGTAAATGCATTCTTGCTGGCATATTCATGCAGGTATACCGCAGATAGCACGCCAAGTGGCGTCACCATGACTGACATCAACAGCACCATCAACACGGTACCAAAAATGGCAGGAAACACACCGCCTTCAGAGTTTGCTTCGCGCGGGTCTTCGGTGACAAATCGCCCGATATGAACCAGCCAGTGTCCTAACTTTTCATGCCACCCCATCGCATTGGGATACCAGACAGAAAGCACGTCATTGATGGGTATCATGACAGACTGACCATGGCGGTCTTTTAAGATTAGGCTATCTAACGACATCTCAGTGCGCAATGACGCGAGCGTTACTTCCAACCCCGCGTAACGAGATTTAAGCGCTGCCATTTCATCTTGCACGTTTTCAGGCACAGCCTCACCCGCTTTAAGGAACACACGTTCCTCTTTACGAAGGGCATTTAGCGCATAGCTAACCTTGCCGATTTCAGTATGTTCAATCAGCGAAATTTCGTCACGATGTTCACTTGCCAACATGACCTTTTGTTCGATCAGACTTGGCGTAAGCGTTTTATCGACCAATTTCCCGTCTTGCATATAACCGCTTGGAATACCGAAAAATGCGCCGTTTTCAACGCGCTCAACCACCGCGATATCTGGCAAGGCTTTTTGCGATAGCAGGTTTTGCTCCAGCACTGAGATAAAATCATGGGCCTCGCGCTCACGGTTCGCAATCTTAATCAGCAAGCGTGTATGGTCTAGCTGTGCAGGGTTTTTCAGTGCAATCCCGGCTTCTTGAAGTTGGTTTGACGAGACATTTTCAGTGCCATAAATTTCACCAATGAATGTTTCAACACCATTCGGTGTATCGATTTCAAATTGGTAAACCGGCGATGGCCAAAAATAGGCAAGCCCCTTCCAGCCAATCAGCAGCATGACACCCAACACGGCAATAAGACATAAGCTGACCATGCCAGCAGACATCCATACCCAAGGGGAGCTTCGATTCAGGCGCTTAAACATCGTCGCGCCCCACTAGCAAACGCTTTGATGGGGAAATAAAACCATTACAACGCACGGTATTTCTCCCGCAAGCGCTGACGAACAAACTCAGCGATCGTATTAAATAGGAAGGTGAAGCTAAACAATATAAACGCGGTAAGGAACAATACACGGTAGTGGGAACTGCCGACTTCAGACTCAGGCATTTCAACCGCAATGTTGGCCGACAAGGTACGCAGCCCTTCAAAGGGATTCCACTCCATCAACGGTGTATTACCTGTTGCCATCAACACAATCATGGTTTCACCAACCGCACGGCCTAATCCCATCATCACAGCGGAGAAAATACCCGGACTTGCCGTGAGCAACACCACACGTGTGAGGGTTTGCCAATGGGTTGCACCCAATGCAAGAGAGCCATTCGTCAGGTGGCTAGGCACAGAGAAAATCGCATCTTCCGCGATGGTGAAAATCGTTGGAACAACCGCAAAGCCCATCGCCAATCCCACGACAATGGCATTACGTTGATCAAAGTTCACGCCAAGCACATCCGTGACAAATACGCGGCTATCGCCACCGAGATAATGCGCTTCAATGTATGGTCCTATCGCAAACGCCCCGTACCCTAGCAATAAAATGAGCGGGATAAGTACAAACAGGTGTCCACCACTTGGCAGGTGTTTTCTCACTGATCGTGGTAATTCAGCCCAAGCAAACGCTGTGACGAGGAATGCAATTGGCAACGCGAAGAAGATGAGCAAGACAGCGGGCAAATGGGTTTCAACAATAGGCGCGAGCCAAAGCCCAGCAAGAAAACCGAGAATCACAGTCGGCAGAGCCTCCATGATTTCAATCGTCGGCTTCACAACTTTACGTAAGCCAGATGGCATGAAATAGGCCGTATAAATCGCACCGCCCACCGCCAAAGGCACTGCAAAAAGAAGGGCAAACGCCGCCACTTTTATCGTCCCGAATACGACAGGTACAGCACTCAGCTTACCTTCAAAAGACTCGTCGCCAGATGTCGATTGCCACACATAATCAGGCTCGCTGTAGCCTTCATACCAGATCTTGCTCCACAGCGATCTGATGCTCACGTCGGGGTGAGGATTCTCAACATCCAACAAGGTCAGCACATTACCTTGCTCTACGATCAGGCGATCAGCACGCGGCGAGAAAGAAAATGCTTCAACACCTTTCGCTAACTCTGAGAACGAAAAGCGGTCATCGGTTTCACTCGGCGCATGCCATAAGGTTAACTTTCCGAAATCTGATAAGTTCGCGAACACATTTCGATGCAGTTCCGCCGCCATCATGCCGGGCTGTGTGTCAAAGCTTCGCGCTAACGTCAGCGATCTCGCATTGGCTTTCACAACATCAAACCATTGCCCGATTTGACCGTTCTCCATGCGAATCAGTAACGAATGCCCGCCCGCCAATGCCGTCATTGAAAGTGGCTTTTGGTTCGTCACCGCTTCGATATCAACCGTTTCTCTTAACGTAATATCGCGGCGAAGCACACTGTAGACTTTCAACTTAGCGCCCGACAGCACATACACTTTTCGGCCATCATGGGCAGCTAGCACGGTTGCGTCCGGCGATGCTGGAAAAACAGCGCGACGTGTTTCTTTCCCTTGCTCTTGGACTGAAATGACTAGCGCATCGTCAACAATGCCCGCCACGAGCAAATGATCGCCTTCCATCGAGAAAGACACCGATGAGACGGGAGCTTCACCATCACTGAGATCTACCGTTCGAAGCGGCTGAATATCTGGCGTGAACTGGCGAGCACCATCTTGGTAATGGGAGAGAAAGCGAAGTCGGTGTAACGACACTTCACCATTTTTCAGCCCATAGGCCACTTTGCCTGCTGCCGTCGATGTGGCAAAAAAGCTGGTTGGCGAAAACGCGAGTTGCTGCTGAAGAAGTGTTACAGGTTTCTCGTTTAACGAAAAAACGATCAACTCACCAGAATCTGAGTAGCGAAAACCAAACTGGTTGTTTTCATCAATGCCAAGCTGTGCAGGCGCACCGGAAAGAGGCAATTCCAGACGCGTATCAATCGTTACATCTGGGTTTTTGAAAAGCGGAAACACGACATATGCGAGATAGAAGAAAATCAATAGCAACGCAAAAAGCACGACTAACCCGCCACCGATAACGGATAAGCGAGCAAGTTTGTCTTTCAAGCGCCGACGAGGATCACCTTGTGTCAGCACATTGGCGGCGTTTGCCATTGGTACCTCTGAATCTGAATTTAGTGGCTCATATTATGTCTTTTTGATGACATAAATGTGACAGTGCATAAATATGTAAGCCGTGTAGCAAGTGAAACAAGGCAACGATAAAAGGTCTCGAGACCTTTGTTAACATTGACTCAAGGCACACTTCCTAATGGCTCAATAACGCGTCAGTGGACATGCCATAGACCTGCTTTAATAATGGAAGACCCACCGATGCAGATGTTAAGGATTAACCATGAAGCAGCTAGTGATCACCCTGATCGGCACAGATAGACCAGGGCTTGTCGAAACACTCTCCGATACCGTATTTCAGCATCACGGCAGCTGGCAAGCGAGTAGCCTGAGTAAACTCGCAGGTAAGTTCGCCGGAATCATACAAGTCGACATAAAAAATGAAGATGCAGAGTCGCTCGCAAAAGCGCTGAACAGCATTCCTGAACTCGACGTGCTGATAGCGGATACGCCGCGTCAATCCGAACCAGATAGCACTACACACTCTCTCACCGTGACAGGCAATGACCGCTCGGGCATTATTCAAGAGGTTACGCGAGAAATTGCGAAATTTGGTATTAATATCAACAAACTGAAAAGCCACGCGCAAAGTGCTGCCAATTCTGGTGGCATGATTTTCACGGCAGATTTCGATCTTGATATCGCCAATTCAATTCCTTTATCGGATCTCGGAGAAGCATTGGAAGGCTTGTCTGATGATCTCATCGTGGAGTTTGACGTCAGCGATATCTGAATGAGTAGGAAAGGGAAGGATGAGTGCTGACAAGCTTTTCATAGATAAAGAACTAAGCTGGTTATCGTTTAACGAAAGGGTATTACAAGAAGCTGCGGACAAAAGCGTTCCAATCATTGAGCGTGTCCGCTTTCTCGGTATTTTCTCAAGCAACCTTGATGAGTTTTATCAGGTCAGGTTTGCCGATGTAAAACGCCGACTCATTATTAGCGAAGAGCAACGCGGCGACGCGGACGTTCGTGAGCTGATGAGTAAAATCCAAGAAAAGGTGCTTAAACTCAATCAAGATTTTGACCACCTTTATAACGATATTTTGTTGGAGATGGCACGTCGCCATATTTTCTTAGTCAATGAACGACAGTTGACGGAGTACCAGCAAAACTGGCTAAAACGCTTTTTCGTCAGCAGTCTTCTTCCCCATATCACGCCCATCATTCTCACAGAGAAAATGGATGTGCTTGCTTTCTTGAAAGACGCCTACTCCTACCTTGCTGTTGAACTCAAAAAAGAAGGACAGCCTACGCGCTACGCGTTAATTGAAATCCCAACAGATGAAGTCGAGCGCTTCATCAAAGTGCCAGAACCCAAAGGCAAGCGTCGCCGTAAAACCATCATCTTACTCGACAACATCATTCGTCTTTGTCTTGATGAAATCTTCCGCGGTTTCTTCGACTACGACAGCATCGAAGCTTATGCCATGAAAATGACGAGAGATGCGGAATACGATTTAACACATGAAGTCGACCACAGCTTGCTCGAAAACATGTCAGACAGTCTCGATCAACGCTTAACCGCCCTTCCTGTGCGTTTCGTTTATCAAAGAGACATGCCGGAAGAGATGGTTGAGCGCATCATCAAAATGCTGAAAATCTCTGATTACGACAGTGTCCTGCCTGGCGCCCGCTACCACAATTTTAAAGACTTCATCGGCTTCCCAAATGTAGGCATGAAGTACCTTGAAAACCCTGCGCTACCTGCCATCGAATCAACGGACTTCATGCGTCACAACAACGCTTTTGATGCCATTAGAGAGCGTGATGTACTTTTGTATTATCCGTATCATACCTTCCGACACATGACGGAATTGGTTCGCCAAGCCTCATTCGATCCGAAAGTGCGCAGCATTCGCATCAACATCTACCGTGTTGCAAAAAACAGCCGAATCATTAGCTCAATGATCGATGCGGCAAACAACGGTAAACGCGTCACTGTAGTTGTAGAACTTCAAGCCCGTTTTGATGAAGAAGCAAACATCGAATGGGCACGCGTATTAACAGATGCCGGCGTCAAAGTCGTCTTCGGTACACCCGGCTTAAAAATTCACTCAAAGCTGTGTCTCATTTCTCGCCGCGAAGAAGAGGGCGTTCAGGAATATGCACACATAGGTACAGGTAACTTCCATGAGAAAACCGCCCGTATCTACACGGACTTTTCCTTATTTACTGCCGATAAAACACTGACCACCGAAGTGCGTAAAGTCTTCAACTTCATTGAAAACCCCTACAAGCCCGTGAAGTTTTCCAACCTTATCGTTTCACCACGCAATTCGCGCAGTCGTCTTTACAAACTCATCGAGCGAGAAATTGAACATGCCCGTGCCAAACGCAAATCGGGGATCACACTCAAGGTCAATAACCTTGTGGATCCGGGGTTGATAAATTTGCTCTACAAAGCCAGCAGTGAAGGCGTGAAAATACGCATGATCATTCGCGGCATGTGTTCGCTGATCCCGGGAGTGAAAGGCCTAAGCCAAAATATTCGCGCCATCAGTATTGTCGATCGTTTCCTTGAACACCCGCGTGTCTTCGCCTTTGAAAACGGCGGCGAGCGCGATGTTTACATATCTTCTGCCGATTGGATGACACGCAACATCGATAATCGCATCGAAGTTGCTACGCCGATCAAAGATGAACGCTTAAAGCAACGCATCATGGATATTCTTGAAATTCAATTCCTCGACCGTGCGAAAGCGCGTGTTTTAGACAAAGACATGTCAAATGCGTATGTAAAACGCGGAAATCGCAAAAAAGTTCGCTCGCAAACTGCCATTTACGATTACCTTAAACAAGTAGAACGAGCAGAAAAACGGCAAGCGGATAAACAAAAGAATGAATGACGACGTTAGCGCAGAAAAGCCAAGAGAAATTGCAGCCATTGATATCGGCTCCAACAGCTTCCACATGGTTGTTGCCCGTGTCGTCGGGCAAGGGCTGCAAATCGTCAGCCGACACAAACAGCGTGTCAGATTAGCGTCTGGATTAGACAGTCATCAAAACATAGACAATGCCGCCATCACACGCGGCATTGAATGCTTGGGGATGTTTGCAGAACGCCTGCAAGGGTTTGATGAAGCAAACGTGCGTGTCGCTGCCACCTTCACACTTCGAGAAGCAAAGAACAGCCATGTGTTCTTACAACGTGCAGCTAGCGTGTTCCCCTACCCTATTGAGATCATCCCTGGTATTGAAGAAGCACGCTTGATCTACATGGGTGTCAGCCACACACAACCAGGCGAAGGGAAGAAACTGGTGGTAGATATCGGCGGTGGCAGCACCGAGTTGGTCATTGGACGCGATTTCTATGCAGCTCTCACAAACAGTAAGCACATGGGGTGCGTCAGCTTTAATGCCCGCTTTTTTAAAGACGGGCAACTCTCAGCGAAACGATTTGCGTCGGCACAGCTTGCGGCTGAATTGAAGCTCGAAAGCATTGCAAGGCAATACATTCAATTCGGTTGGAACGAAGCCGTGGGTTCATCGGGCAGCATTAAGTCCATTCGTGAAGTGCTGATTGCGTCTGGGCATGAAGATGGGCATATCACACGTAAACGCCTTGATACCCTAATTGAAGCCTTACTCACGTTCAAACACAGCGACGACATCGACTTGCCGGGGCTGTCACCCGACAGACAACCCGTGTTTGCCGCAGGGCTCGCCATCTTGTCTGGCGTTTTCCGTGCATTGAAAATAGAGAAGATGGTGTTTTCTGATGGCGCACTGCGCGAAGGCTTGCTGTATGAAATGGAGGATCGCTTCCAACACAGCGACATTCGAAGCCGCACTGCCGCCGATTTGGCAGAGCGATACCATATTGATAGTCAACATGCCGACCGCGTCCAGCAAGTCGCATCCAGTTTATATCACCAAGCAGAGCCGCAGTTAGGTCCGAAGAAAACAGAGTTGTCAGTACTGCTAAGTTGGGCTGCGCAGCTTCATGAGGTGGGGCTAAGTATCTCGCACTCTGGCTTTCACAAGCACTCTGCCTACATATTGCAGAACACCAACCTTCCGGGCTTTAACCAAGAACAGCAAACCGTGCTTGCTACCCTTGCACGCTTCCATCGGAAAGCACTGAAGCTTGGTGACATGCCTGATTTTACTTTGTTTAAATCCAAGCATATCTTCCCCCTCATCAGGTCACTTCGGTTGGCGTGTGTATTGAATGTTCAACGCTCTGACGATCCGCTACCCGACGTTAAACTGACGGTGAGCGATGACGCTTGGACACTGTGTTTTCCCAAAGAATGGCTGAGCCAAAACAGGTTGCTCGAAGCCGATTTGATTGTTGAGCAAACGCTATGGAAAAACGCAGGTTGGACGCTGGATATTGCAGAGTAAATGACGCCAACCACCTCTAGAAAAAAATAAAAAGCCGAAGCAAGTTGCTTCGGCTTTTTGATGTTCATGACGCATAAATGATAGCTCTAGGAATCAGTCCAGCCCCACCAGCTCAAGCTGCTCTTTAATCACCACTTCTGGGAGGGCAACGAACCCTTCAGATGTCACCAACGCCTGCCCCTGGCGAGAAAGCATCATCTTAATGAATTCTGCTTCCATCGCTTGCAAAGGTTTATTCGGCACTTTGTTTACGTACACATAAAGATACCTGGAAAGTGGGTACACGCCAGAGGTGACATTGTCTGCCGTCGTATAGATGGATGACCCATCTACACTCAGCGGTAACATTTTTGCCCCTGCTGTGCGATAGCCGACGCCAGCATAGCCAATAGCATTGAGCGAAGAGCTCACCGACTGCACCACAGACGCAGAGCCGGGTTGCTCATTGACATCGGCACGGAAATCCCCGTCACATAGGGCTTCATCTTTGAAAAAACCATAAGTGCCTGATACGGAGTTTCGACCAAAAAGCTGAATGCTGCGTTTTTCCCAGCTGCCTTCCAGCCCCATTTGTCCCCAACGAGTAATACGCTGTGTCGAACCACAGCGCAGGGTTTCTGAAAATAATGCATCCACATCATCAAGAGACACGCTTTCGACAGGGTTATCTTGGTGAACGAAAATCGCCATGGCATCAATCGCCACTTTTATCGCAGTCGGCGGATAGCCATACCGACGCTCAAACAGCTCGATTTCTTTCGCGCGCATTTTGCGGCTCATGGTGCCGAATTGCGCCGTTGATTCAATCAACGCCGGTACTGCTGTGGAAGAGCCTGCTGTTTGAATCTGCATGTTCACATTGGGGTAGTATTGCTTAAACAGCGCGCCCCACTGCGTGACAAGGTTGGCCAAGGTGTCAGAACCTACCGTCGACAGGTTTCCCGAAATGTCGTCAGTGCGGTAATACAGCGGCAAATGATCGTCCGCGTTAGCCACAGAGCTTGTCGCAAGCGCACCTGTCACCAATGTGCTCACGGCTAACAGAATACTCGCAACGCGCCTTAGCATGACAAACGCTCCGGTAAGGTGAAGGAGAACACACTGCCTTTGCCTACTTGGCTTCGGATCTCAAGTTCCGATTCATGGTGGTTCAAGGCATGCTTCACGATAGCTAATCCCAAGCCACTGCCACCGGTTTGGCGCGAACGTGCTTTATCAACCCGATAGAAACGCTCCGTCAGGCGGTCAATATGCTGCGGTGCAATACCCTCACCGCTGTCTATGACTTCCAGACGCGCACCTTTCGATGCTCGGAACCAGCGCACTTTAATGGCAGCCCCTTCGGGTGTGTGCTTCACGGCGTTGTACACCAAGTTGGAAATGGCGCTTCGTAACTGATCATCATCTCCTAGCACTTGAAGGGAATGATCGACATCGAACTCAAAAGTATGAGCTTGATCGCCGCTCAATGTTTGCGCCTCTTTTTCAAGCACATCCAACATCGCGGGAACATTCACTTTCTGGTCGAGGGCAATCTTCACGCTGGCTTCGATTTTAGAGAGCGTCAGCAATTGCTCCACCAGCCCTTCCATGCGAGACAATTGTTCAGTCATCACCCCATGGGCTTTATCCCACATAGGGCCTTGCAACATGTCAGGGTCTTCAGACATCTCCAAATAGCCGCGCAATACCGTCATTGGCGTACGCAGTTCATGGGAAACGTTAGCAAAGAAGTTTCTGCGCATGCCTTCGAGTTGTTTCAACTGCGTGATGTCACGCACCACCATCAAGTATTCACCTTCGGCGTAGGGCATGGTTCGAAACTCGAGGGTTTTAGAGGCAAGCAACGGCGAACGCATTTCGAACGCATCACCAAATTCAGCGCGTGAAAGGTAGTCGATAAATTCTGGCGTACGAATCAGGTTTGCAATGTATTGCCCCGCATCATCAGGCATACGAAAACCCAACAACTCTTGAGCCAGCTTGTTACACCACACAATAGAGCCATCATGCTCAAACACGACAACGGCATCGGGCAAAGATTCGGCACCGTTTCTAAATCGGCGGATCAGGTTAGCCAACTCTTTCCGGCGACGACGGTTACGTTTTTGAAGGCGGTAAATGCCGTTAAACAGCGGCGTCCAACTGCCTGAGCCGGAAGGCGGTGTGAGGCTTCGCTCTTTCCAAAGCCAATCAGAGAGCTTTAGCTGATGGTAAAAGTTCCACAGCAAAACAAGCACGGTGGCGAGAAGCAGCAGCCAAGGCAAACCGCCAAAGAACCATCCGATGATGAACCAAGGTAAATAAAAAAAAGCCAGCTCAAGAGCCAGCTTCTTCCAAGTGAGTCTTTCGACCATCTATGTCTCCAACCTGTCACCCAGTGGCCATTGGATGACAATATGAAAGCGTATCCGTGAGGATTAAGAGCGTGTCGAGAAGCGGTAACCAGCGCCACGGACGGTTTGAACCAGTTTGTCGTGGCCTTCTTCTTCGAGCGCTTTGCGTAAACGACGAATATGCACGTCTACTGTACGATCTTCAACATAAACGTTAGTACCCCACACGTTGTTTAGCAGTTGTTCACGGCTATAAACACGTTCTTGGTGCGTCATGAAGAAGTGCAGCATTTTAAATTCAGTCGGGCCCATATCGAGCGGCTTATCATTTGCCGTTACACGGTGCGATACGGGATCTAATTTCAAACCTTGTACATCGATAACGTCATCCAATGAGGTGGGTGACACGCGACGCATGACCGCTTTTAGACGGGCCATCAGTTCTTTCGGTGAGAATGGCTTGGTGATGTAATCATCTGCGCCCACTTCCAAACCGCGCACTTTATCTTCTTCTTCACCGCGCGCTGTCAGCATAACAACGGGGATCTGACGTGTAAGCTCGTCGCGTTTAAGGTGCTTAATCAGGTTAATCCCTGAACCGCCTGGCAACATCCAATCCATGAGGATTAATTCCGGGTACGGCTCGCAGATCTTTTCCAGCGCGCTGTCATAGTCTTCTGCTTCTACGGCCTGATAGCCTTTTTGCTCTAGTACAAAACACAACATCTCACGAATCGGTGCTTCGTCTTCTACAACAAGAATCCGTCTTACCATTATTTAATAATCCAGTTAACGTTCATTTCTTTGACGCCATTATGTGATTATATTATGACATTTTTGTGACCCATCACGAGCAATCACAGCACAGAAAAACCGCTTCACTGTCGACTTTTCACGACAGGCCACGAAAAATGTCGCCTTCAGCAAGATGACGATGAAGTAACGCGATAGTAATTTTCTAACTCACTGATCCCTAACCCGGTCTTCTTCGTCACACGCAGTTGTGTCGGAATACGTTCTTTCATGGCTTCGATATGACTGATCACGCCAATCATCTTGCCAGAGGCATTCAAGCTGTCGAGCGCGTCCAGCGCAATGTCTAAGGTTTCGCTGTCCAGCGTGCCAAACCCTTCATCAAGGAAAAGCGAATCAATGCTGGTCTTGTGGCTCACGAGATCAGACAGCGCCAGTGCAAGCGCCAAGCTGACCAAGAAGCTTTCACCGCCGGATAAGGTTTTCGTGTCACGTTCAATGTCGCCTTGCCAGGTATCAAGCACACTCAGTTCTAAGCCCTCACCCTGTTTACGGTTCAGCTGATAACGACCATGAATGCGTTCCAACTGTTTGTTGGCAAGGTAGACCAGATTATCCAACGTTAAACCTTGAGCGAATTTGCGGAATTTATCGCCCTTTTGCGAACCGATCAATGCGTGCAAATACTGGATATCATCATAGTCAGCACGAAGGCGTTCAATCTCTTCAAACAAGGCTTGCTGATTCTCTCGGCGTTGCTTGTCTGATGACAATTCATTGCTGAGTTCACCGCTGCGTTTTGACAATTGGTTCAACACGTCCGTTTGCGCTTGAAGCGCCGTTTCGACCTCATCCAATGGTGTTTGCTGCAATTGCTCGGCATTCTCATGCGCCAGCACCTCTGCCACATGACGTTGCGCTTTTTGAAGCAACACTTTCGCGCCTTCTAACGCATTTTCTAGCTGGCGCTTTTCTGCCAACAGTTGCTGCTTTTCTTCTTCCGGCAACAAGGCAGACTGGAAGGCATCAAGTGACGTGAAAGGAGATGCTAGCAAGCGTTCATTCCATGTGGCTTCTTTGCTTGCTGTATCTTCTTTTTGACTACTAAGGGCCTGCTCCAAGCTGCTCGTTTCTGCTTGAATCGCTCGCAAATCACCTTGGCACTGCTGGGCTTGCTGTTGCGATACCGTCAAAGCTTCTTCGGCGCTCACCAGTTTCGCTGCACTTTGTTGTCTTTCTTGCTCTACCACCTTGTCGCCAAAGAGCGCATCGCGTTGCGCTTTCGCAGCATTCAATGCGCCAAGCAGTTTCTCACTGTCCTTTTGCACCGCTAACCGTTGTTCATTCAGCGCAGTCAGCTCACGAGAGATACTCGCCAGTTCTGACTCCAGCAGCGCAATCGCTTTTCCAAGCGCGTCTTTACGCTGCGTGTTTTGCTCCCACAACTCAGCATCTTGCTTTCTTTCCTCAAGCCAGATTAATAGCGTGTCGGCATGAGGTGCGGTGTAACCGCTGTCTGCAATTTGCGTGTTCAGGGCGGTTTGTAACGTATCGAGCTTGTCTAAACGCAAACGCTTGTCTTCGAGCAAACCGTGTAACTGTCGTTCATTGTTTTCAATGGTTAGCATCAACAATGACAGCGCCTGTTCAAAACCTGCTTGAGCACGGGCTGCGTCATCCCACTGCTGTTTCGCTCTTTGAAGATGCTTGTCTTGGTCTTTCAGTTGAGCCAGCGTTTGCGTCAATGTATCTCGCGCTTGTTTTTGCTCATCCGTGAAGGCCGTAAACGCATCTTGCTGCTGTATCGACAACGCCATACCCAGTGCTGAAGAGGTTTCGGCCCATTGGTGTTCTAGTGCTGCTTGCTGCGATTGCATGCGCGTTAATTGCTGTTCAAGTTCAGTGACGTAACGCTTGCATGTTTCCAACTTCACGCCGGTTTCTTTGCCAGTAACTTCCAACTGACTCAGTGCTGTCTCAGCATCTATTTTCTCTTGAACGGTTTCCGACACATTCAGAACTGCACCAGTCAACGCGGGGTGTTCCGTCGAGCCACACAGTGGACATGCCTCTTCGGGGTGAAGTGCAGCGCGATACTGAGCAAGGTGCTCTTCTTGACTAACGAGTTTGCCTAGCGCGTCAATAAGCTGCTTCTTGTCTTTGAACTGACCGCGAAGTGCCACCAACTCTTGTTCTAGGGATGTCGCCAAAACTGTTTGCTGCTCTCGTAGCGCCTGTTTCTCGACCTTGTCTTTATCAATATCAATCCATTGCTGCTGCCACTGGCTCAACTGAAAGTACGTTGCAAGCTGAGCGTTTAGCTGCTCACGCTGCTTATCAATGGCATCCACATCGCCCTTTTCTGTCGCTTCAACAAAGGCATGTTGCAATGTTTCCCAATGGCGTTTCGCCGCATCACTGGTTGCTACTGCAGCAAGTTGTTCTTTTTGGTCTTTCTCCGCACGGGCTTTGTCGGCATTGAGTGAGGCCGTGAGCGTTTTTTCTTGCTCATGTAAGCCCGCCATGGCGGCGTGTTCTTGTTGGATCTGCAGACCCATTTGCGCCCACTGACCAAGGTATTGCTTGAGCGTCCCCGCCGATTGATGCTCAGTAAGGAATGCAGTGACCGCACCTAGCGTTTGGGTTTGCTCCTCAAGCGCACGCGTTTTTTCATCACGCACCGAGGTTTGCTCTGTACACTTGGCTTGTAATGCAATGTATTGCGCAGCGACTTCCTGATGACGCTGAGTACTGTGTTTGATCTCGTTATCGAGCGGCATGACTTTTTCGGTGATCAACACATCAAGGGCTTGATGCTGCGCTTTCGTTTGGGCGAAGGTTTCCTGCGCCAGTTTCAACGCTTTATCTGCCGTCTGACTTTGGGCTGTGCTGGTTGTCAGCATGTGCTGCTTCGCCGCCAATGCTTCTTCGCTGGATGCGCTTTTCTGCACCGCGGTTTGCCATAACTCGTAAGGCATACGCAGCTTCTCAGCTGGCTCACTGTTTTCTAATTTTTCAATGCGCGGCAGGGCAGCGTCCCAGTTTGATTTCGCAAGGTGCTGCTGCTGTTCTGCCTGTGACTGTTCCTGTTGGCTTTTTTGACATTCTTTCCACCACGCAAGATGAGCCGTGAGTTCGGCTTGCCGTCCTTGCTGCGCTTTGTGGTTAGCATCCACCTCTGCCAATGCGGCTTCGATGGCGTCAATCTCTTCGGCATTCAGCAGTTGTACGCCTTTGGCTTCCGCCTCTTTTTGGCTCAGTTGTAGCTTCGCAGCCGCAAAATGCTCATGCACTTTCTCAGAAATTCTGCCGTAGATCTCCGTGCCCGTGAGTTCTTCTAACAACTCCGCGCGTTCGTTTTCCTTGGCATTTAGGAAAGCGGCGAAATCACCTTGCGACAACATCATGGATTTGGTGAATCGCGAGAAATCGAGGCCAGTGATGTATTCCACCAGTTCATTTTTCTGCTTCACTTGTGTTGCCAGCACCTTGTCCGATTTCGCATCGACCAGCTCAACATCAGCCTGCTGTAAGTTACCATCAACTTTACCGCGAGAACGTCGCATGCTCCAAAACGCGCGGTACGGATGGCCTTTCACTTCAAACTCAACCTCTGCGGCACACTCCGCCGTGCCCCGCGTCATGATTTCGTTGCTTGATGTAGAGATAAGCCCCAATCGCGGTGTTTGGTGATAAAGCGCCAAGCAGATCGCATCCAACAAGGTCGTTTTACCTGCCCCCGTTGCACCAGTAATGGCAAATAAGCCATTGTCTGAAAACGGTGTTTGGGTGAAATCAATCTTCCATTCGCCTTTCAGCGAGTTCAAATTTTTAAAGCGTAAGCTGAGGATTTTCATTCGCCCGCCTCCACATGCTCAACTTCCGCGACGATTTGCGCGAACTGCGTTTGAATGCGGGCTTTACGGGCTTCTTCTACTTCGCCGTCAAACACTTCAAGGTCGAGGCGTTTTTGAAAAACATCCTGCGGGGTTAATTCCGCTAAGGTTTCTTTTGCCTCTTGGGTCAACGCTTGCGATTTTTGTGTGCGAGCACGTTGCAACTGAAGCACTTCCACATTGAGGTCTTCGGTAAGCAGCTGAATGCGCTGCTGTAAATCGGACAGATAGTCTTGAACCGCGACTTCGATGTGCAGCCAAATAGGTTTTGGATCATCATGATCTTTTAACTCGGAAAGCTGTACCTCTATCTCTTCCAACGACCCTTTTAGGACAGCCATAGGCTGAAAGCTCGGCACGCTGATAGGCTCGATGCTAATACGCTGCTCACCGTCGAATTCCACCAGCACCACTTGCTTGCTGAATTTGAGTTCATCGAAGCTAAGGGGAATCGGCGATCCGCTGTAACGAATATGCTCTGATTTAGCGACAATTTGAGGACGGTGAATGTGCCCTAAGGCGATATAATCCGCTGGGGGAAAACCATCAGCCGCAAAACCATCGAGCGATCCGATATAAATATCACGTACCGATTTAGACGGACTAACACCCAATGCCGTTAAATGCCCGGTGGTGATAATGGGCACTTTCCATTGGTGTTCGCTACGCAGTTCAACCGCGGCTTGATACAAGGCGTGATAGTGGGCTTTGATGGCATCGCCCAAGGCTTGGCGTTTTTCAGTGCCAGATTCGCCAGCGCGGCTGGTCATGACATCGCGAGGGCGCACAAAAGGCACCGCACAAACAATCGCGCCAACATCACCCGATTTGGTTTTCAGCGTCAGTAATTGGTCTTGAAGGTCATCACTGGTGTTGGCCACCACTTGGGTATGAAGGCAGGCCAGCAAGGATTTAGATTCTTTTAGCGTGGACACCGAATCGTGGTTTCCACCTAAGACAATCAAGGAACAATGACGCTGACTGATGGACACCACAAACTGGTTATACAGTTCACGTGCATAGCTTGGCGGCGCGCCGGTATCAAACACATCTCCCGCGACAATGACAGCATCGATTTGGTGTTCATCAATTTGGCTTAACAACCAGTCTAGAAACGCTTGGTGCTCGCTTCGGCGACTTTTCGTGAAGAAATTTTGTCCTAAATGCCAGTCAGAGGTGTGAAGTATTTTCATCGCAAGTTGTGTGCTCGTTCTTGTGCTCAGTGCCAAATTGTACCCCATTTGAAGCGACATTCTCCCTTGAATGCAATACCATGTGGCCTTTGTCATTACTGGATGGATAAAGCCTCGCCATGATTTGGTTCAAGAACATTTTCACCTACCGCCTTTCGCGCGATATCGACCTCGACCCAGACCACATTGAGAAGCAATTGTCTGAGTTTCGCTTCACGCCTTGTGGCAGCCAAGACATGCAAAAATTTGGCTGGACCACTGCGCTAGGTAAACATGGCGATATGATGACCCACGTAAGTGATGGCAACATTCTGATCTGTGCGCGCAAAGAAGAGAAAATGCTTCCGGCTTCTGTCATCAAAGACTCGCTAAACGCGCGTGTTGAGGCGATGGAAACTGAGCAAGGCCGCCCATTGAAGAAGAAAGAAAAAGACAGCATTAAAGATGACATCGTGATGGATTTGCTGCCGCGTGCATTCAGCCGCTTGAGCCAAACCTACGCGTTGATCATGCCAAAAACGGGCCTCGTGATTGTTGATGCAGGTAGCGCCAAAAAAGCAGAAGACATTTTGGCCCTGCTGCGTAAATCACTCGGTAGCCTGCCTGTCGTGCCTGTTGAAACCAACAAACCAGTCGAGCTGGCCATGACCGAATGGGTTCGCTCAAATGCCGCGCCTAAAGGTTTCACCATTGGTGATGAAGCTGAACTGAAAGCGATTTTGGAGCAAGGTGGCGTGATCCGCTGTAAGCAACAAGATCTCTCGAGTGACGAAATTCTCGCGCACATTGAAGCAGAAAAGTTGGTGACCAAACTGGCGCTAAACTGGCAAGACCGCATAGAACTGATGCTTTGCGAAGACATGTCTATCAAGCGCATTAAGTTCTCTGAAGAGCTGCGCGATCAAAATGCAGACATCGACCGTGAAGACATCGCTCAACGCCTTGATGCAGATTTGTCTCTGATGTGCGGTGAGCTTGGCGCATTCTTGCCAAACCTGTATGAAGAACTTGAAGGAATTGATACGGGAAGCAACTAAGCCGTATTGGGTGAATCTCCTCATAAAAAAACAGCGCCAATCGGCGCTGTTTTTTTATGTTCAAAATCCGCTACATCTTGGCAAACATCATCTTGTCGTAGGCTGCCACTGACTTTTTGAAATCGGTCATTTCGCTGCGAGGCACAGAGGTAGCCATCGGGATTTTCGCAGTCATTGGGTTAACCGCACGACCACGGATCAGAAGTTCATAATGGATATGCGGCCCAGTTACACGGCCACTGCGACCAGACAAGGCAATGCGCTGACCACGCGTTACACGTTGGCCTTTACGCACCAAAATTTTACTGTTGTGCAGGTAGCGGGTTCGGAATTGATTCCCGTGATCCACCACCACATATTTGCCGGCATAAGGATGATTTCTCACCATCACAACCACACCATCACCCGTCGAAACAACCGGTGTTCCGGTTGGTACAGCAAAGTCAGTACCGTTATGCGGAGAAACGCGTCCCGTCACAGGGTGCTTACGTTTGGGGTTAAAACTCGAACTGATTCGCTTTTTGCTTACCGTTGGATACCGCTGGAAAGCACGCTGTAAGCTATTGCCGCTCTTATCGTAGTAATTTCCGTCTGTATGCAAGTACGCGGTAATCGGTGCACCACGACGCTCAATGCGAATGGCTTGAATTTCTCGTTGTCCACTCGGCACGCCATCAACAAATTGCTCCGCTCGCACCACTTCAAAGCGATCGCCTGCGCGTAAATCTCGTGAGAAGTTGATTTTGTCTTTGAGCAGATTAGTAACGGTATCTACATCGTTGTAGCTCAGCCCGGCTTTTCGCGCCGACACTGAGAAGCTGCCTTTGATATCCCCCGCAGAGACGGATTGCACCCACTCACCGGGAATATCGATTTCCTGAAACACGAATGTGCCATCATCTTCACGTTGATACATCACTTTAGATGCAACGTTAAATTCGAGTTCGAGCTTGTCGAGGTGCTTCGCGGAGCCATCAACCCAAAAGCGCAAAATATCCCCCGGTTGAAGGGTATCAATGCGTAAATGGTTAAGGTCGGTTTCCATCAAGTTAAGCAAATCGCTATAGGGGATACCTAACTTCATGAAAATCTGACTGAGGCTATCACCGGATTGAATGGTGTATTCATAATCTGGGAGCAAGAGCTTTTCAATGACGGCAGTGTCAGTCACGACAGCATCATTCGCAGGGAAAGCGGGGAGCAAAGAATTCGAAATCGTTAAAGGTATGATTCGAGACGCGTCAGAGCTTAAGAAATTGACGGACACGGCAACCGTCACAAGCGACAGTCCCATTAAGCCAAGCATCGATTTAGACAACTTACTCATCGTCTTGGTTTTCTTTTCGTACATTAAACGACTTCTCAATTACGCAGTATTTATTCATCACGGCCTGACAAGAGTATAGACACACGCCGCGTGTTTCAATTTATCGCCTTCCATTACTGGCAATTCATGCCAAGCGATTCCGTCATTTTATGCGCACACTGCGCATAAACCCTTGGGCTGTAAGAATGACATTATTTTCTTCGAAAGGTTTCCAGAATCGAACTGGCTATGTTAACAAGATCACAGTAAAATCGCCGCTCCTTCGCATCAGCGTCTGATGCGCCTGACTTACACTCAGAAATAAGAAGCATTGAATATGTTTGTACCAGAACTTCTCTCGCCTGCTGGCAGCTTAAAAAACATGCGTTATGCGTTTGCTTACGGTGCAGATGCAGTTTATGCAGGCCAACCACGTTACAGCCTTCGCGTACGTAACAATGAGTTTAACCATGAGAACCTTCAAATCGGTATCGATGAAGCCCACGCATTGGGTAAGAAGTTCTACGTGGTGTGCAATATCCAACCGCACAACTCTAAGCTAAAAACCTTTATCCGCGATCTAAAGCCTGTTGTTGATATGGGCCCCGATGCGCTGATCATGTCAGACCCTGGTTTGATCATGATGGTTCGCGAAGCGTTCCCTGATATGGCGATTCACTTATCTGTTCAAGCGAATGCCGTTAACTGGGCGACAGTGAAGTTCTGGCAAACCCAAGGCATTGAGCGCGTGATCCTTTCACGTGAACTGTCTTTGGAAGAAATCGAAGAAGTGCGTAAAGAAGTGCCTGAAATGGAGATTGAAATCTTCGTTCACGGTGCACTTTGCATGGCGTATTCAGGCCGTTGTCTGCTTTCTGGTTACATCAACAAACGTGACCCGAACCAAGGTACCTGCACCAACGCTTGCCGCTGGGAATATAAAGCCGAGAAAGCGACAGAAAACGACGCCGGCCAAATCGTTGAAGTGCAAGACGCTGTGCAGGTTCAGGAGGTTGAAGAACGTCCTAACAACACTTTGGGTCTTGGTAAACCAACCGACGAAGTCGTACTGCTGAGCGAAGCACACCGCCCAGAAGAGAAAATGGCCGCGTTTGAAGACGAGCATGGCACCTACATCATGAACTCAAAAGATTTGCGCGCGATCCAGCACGTAGACCGTTTGACTAAGATGGGTGTGCACTCGCTGAAAATCGAAGGTCGTACGAAGTCTTTCTACTACTGTGCGCGTACTGCGCAAGTGTATCGTAAAGCAATCGACGACGCGGTAGCGGGTAAACCGTTTGACGAAACCTTGATGAGCACGCTGGAAAGCCTTGCACACCGTGGTTACACAGAAGGTTTCCTTCGTCGTCATAATCACAGCGAATACCAAAACTACGACTACGGCTACTCTGTATCAGACGCGCAGCAGTTTGTGGGTGAATTCACCGGTAAACGCCGTGGTGATTTAGCTGAAGTTGAAGTGAAGAACAAATTTGTTGTGGGTGATTCACTGGAAGTGATGACACCAAACGGCAACGTGACCTTCACGCTAGAAACCATGGAAAACCGCAAGAGCGAAGTGATTGACGACGCGAAAGGTAACGGACACTTTGTGTTTATCCCTGTGCCTGCGGACATGGATCTTGCTTTTGGCCTCTTGATGCGCAACTTGGTTGAGGGTACGAACACCCGTAACCCAAACACAGTTCAAACTGCGAGCGCATAATCCATGGCGTTACTGATCACTGAGAAGTGCATTAACTGCGACATGTGCGATCCAGAGTGCCCGAACGAAGCGATTACGTTCGGGGCTGAGATCTACGAAATTGATCCAGACAAATGCACGGAATGCGTGGGTCACTATGAAAAGCCAACGTGTCAGTCAGTTTGCCCTATCACGAACTGCATCATTATCGATCCTGAACGTCGTGAAACGAACGATGAACTCTTAGAGAAGTTCGTCACCCTTCAGGGTCTTGCATAAGAAAAGCGCCGAAAGGCGCTTTTTTATTGTCCGAGATGTTTCCGCGCAAAGCGTTCACATCACTGGCGAAGCACCACCAAGCACTGTTCTGGTTTTACTTTTACCCGCTTTTTCTTCTTCGTCGTGACGACTTTTTCCTGTTCATTCTTGGGCTTAGGTCGCCAACTGATGAGCTCACTGCCACAACCATCACCTTGCGGTGGCGCAGCTTGATCAACACAAGAAGCACTTCCCTCGGGGCAACGTAATCGAACATGCATGTGATAATGGTGTCCCCACCACGGCCTGACCTTGCGTAGCCATGTTCTGTCTTCCCATGTCATTTCACATAAGGTCTCTTTAATGACAGGGTGAACGAAGATGCGGGCGACTTCAGGCTCCGATGCTGCCACTTGGAAAAGAACAGCATGTTCCTCAAGCCAATTATCTCGACGCAACGAGTAGGACTTCAAATCAACCATGCTGATTGCTGTCGGTTTTTCTACGATGTTTTTTTTGAGCCTTTCCGGTGCAAAGCTCAGCCAAATGTCCGCATCAAGACCGGTTTGATGACTGGAATGCCCGCGGGTGAAATTCCCACCGCGCGGCATTGAAATGTCGGCAATCAATAAATCATCCAAACCAAACCCTTTGGTTTTCCCCGCAAGTTCCGTCAGGTAGGCGATCATATCTGGGTGCCCATAGTATCGGTTTCTTGATGGGCGAATAACTTGATAGCCTTCCCCCACCAGCGGCATGGCTTCTCCGCCTTGGAGGCAGCCATTGGCATAGCTCCCGATTGATTGCTCTTGGCCACTTGCGGGCACACCCGCACGCTCCCACGGATTTGCAAATGCCATGTCGACGCCCCAAAAGAACAAGGCCATCAGAAAAAGCATGAATAGAGTTTTCTTCATCTCGTCCCCACAAGAATACGTTTCTCTACGATCTTAGCAGGCTAGACTTGCGCAAGCGGCAATAGGTTACTTAGGTATAAAGATATTTGTAACAGGGATTAAAAAAGAGGAGCCAAGCTCCTCTTTTTACAGAAACATATTCATGTTTCAAGACATGCTGTAAGAGGAACGCCCGCCCCTCTTACTCTTGGTGCTAGAAGCCCCAGTTAACACCCAGTTTGATATTACGGCCTGGTTCATACGTGCCATTGAAATCTCCGCTCAAGCTCGCATGATCTCGATACGTTTTATCAAACACGTTCTTCACTGAAGCCGTCAGCGCGAGATCTTCGCCGCTGATTGGCATCCACTGCGCATACAAATCATGTACACCGTAACCTGGTTTTTCTTCCGAACCATCAGGCACATCCGTCAGACGTTGTACGAAACGGCCAGTCCAACCAAATTCCAAATCATCGGTCGCGAAGTAATTCACAGTGGTGACAACCGTATCGCCACTTGCAGTGCCGATGTTCATGTTACCGTCACTCAAAGGTACACCATTTAGCTCTGGTTCAGCTCGGCTGTAGCTAATGGTCGCAGCAACACTTTCCAACTGGTAGCCTGCCGAAACGGTAAAGCCTTGGTTATCCAATGTTCCGACGTTCTCGTAAATGGCGCTTTCACGGTCGATCACATCTTCAATTTTGCTGTCGAAAACGGTGGCAGACAAATACCCGTTGTTGAAATTCCAGTTCACGGTCAATTCAGTATTTTTCGCCGTTTCGCCTTTTCGGTCGCTTGAACTATAGACGTAATCCAATAGCCACAACTCACTCACTTGAGGACCACGGAACGCTTCTGCATAACCAAGAATGACGTTCAAATCTTCCGTGATGAAATAGGTTGCAGCGACATTAGGGCTAAAACCACTGTCGGAAATATCAGTACCTTCCGAGCGAGAATCGCCATCTCGCAGATCTTCATCTAGGGCATAGTGGTCATATCGTGCACCCGCACTGAGCATCACCGATTGCGTTAAGTTGTAATCACCTTGTAGGTACACACCGACCTGATCGCCTTTGTCTACAAAGGTCTGGCTTCCACCGCTAAACGTTGATTCATCTCTGCGGAAATCCGTACCGTAAATCAGTGTGAGTTGTTCAAATTTAGATGTGTTGCGAATGTCACCGCCGATTGACTCAGTATTACCCACATAGGTCCCGAATCTCGGGTCGTTGAAACGTTCAAGGTTCAAATCGGTGTAATAAAATGTGGTATCTAGGTTCAGCCAAGAGCTGCCAGAATCAAAAAGGTAGTTTAGCGTTGCTGTATCGCGGAAAGTGCTCTGCAATAATGGGTAGTTTCGGCTGAAATCCCCCATGTGCGGGCGGGCGTAGCGGGTCGCATCGTCCTCTTTACGCTCGTAACTAAAGGTGAGCGTCTGAGAATCGGTTAGCTCGCCGACGATCTTTGCGAAGCCGAACTTATTGCGGAACCCTGTGTACTCAGCCGTGTCGCCGTTTCCATCTTCATAATCGTCTTGGTCTGTATAACCCAAAGACGCCAATACAGTGACTTTATCACTCAGCGCGCCATAACCTGTCGCTGATGTTTTAAAGCCATCGGTATTGTCGGAATACGTGGTTTTAACACGCCCACCAAATTGATCACCCGCCTCGAGTAACGCGCGCGGATCTTTGGTTTTCATTTTGATCGCACCACCGAGAGCGCCTGCACCGTCGGTCGCACGTCCTGCGCCGGCAGAGACTTCAACTTGCTCCAGAAGCTCTGGCTCTATGAACAAGCTGCCTTGGTGGTGGAATAGCGAGCCAGCTTGAACAGCACCATCAATCGTAACGTTCAGCATCGTATCTTCAAGGCCACGCACATACACTTTCTGTGAGTAGTCCGTTCCCCCACCTACCGTGACTTCGGAACTGGTACGGAAAATGTCGTTGAGGTCACTCGCTTGGCTTTTCTCCAACTGGCTCGCGTCAATCGTGACGTCTGCAGCTTGGAGCGGATTACCTGTCACAACGACGGTTTCGTCGGTGTTCGCGATAGCTACATGACTGAAAAGTGCGGTACATACAGCAATATTGAGCGGGGATATTTTGAAGCTACTTCCTTGGAACATCTTATTTACTTCCATCAATGATAACGATAATGATTTTCATTATTATCAAAAAGAAGTACCGTTCTGTAAATGCATTTTACAACTGTTACAATCAGATTAAGTCAATGATTTAAAACACTTTAATTCACTTAGAGTAAACGCATTCTCCTTGGTTAGGAAAAACAATACCCTACGCCATGTGCTGTTTGTAGACGCTCCGCATCCATTCCTGCCGCCATGAGTTTTTTACGTACTCGACTCAAATGCATGTCTAAACTTCGATCGTATTTTTGGAAATCTCGAGAAAGAACACGTTGATACAAATAGTCTTTACTCAGTATCTGATGCTGCTGAACCACCAATGTCCAAAGCAATTTAAATTGAATCGGTGTCACTGAGATTGTTTGCCCATCATAGGTTACGATCTGCTGTTTTTTATCCATGACCAGCTGATCAACGGTCATCAGCGAATGATGGGAAGGCGTAGGTTGTTGTCCCGTGCGCCTCAAAATAGCCGCCGTTCGGCAAACAATTTCACTGAAGGGCTGTTGGCGCGTGATGTAGTCATCCGCGCCATAAAGGAAGCTGTTAATACACGTTCGCTGACAATATGTTTCGGCCAATAAAACGATGGGGACTGAGGTCTTTTGACGCAATTGCTTGAGCAAGCAATGACCTTTCATTTCTGGAAGTGACGTTGATAACATGACAAATTCAATCGCCAATTGCTCATGCAATGTGAGCGCTTCATCGGATGTTAAACACCAGCGAACCATAAAGCCTTTACGTTGAAGTTGTTCAACAAGCATCTGTCCGTATTTTTTATCAGGCTCTACAACCAGCAACATATTTCCATGCTGTGCTCCTCGTGCATTCATTACTTCACCCACATTGTTTCAGAGCCAATAAATGCGATCGATTATCAATATCATTACGTTTTATAAAAGCCTAGCACCTCACATATAGGATCAAGATCACATAAATAGAGTCCAATAAGTTAGGCGATACATTCATTTTCATTATGAATGCATGCGAATGTGTTGCTGAACGGAGTCAAGTGCGGCTTTATCCCCCAATAAGGTTTGCTTAACGTCATTGCCAAACCACTCCAACGAGGCTGTTGCATGATCGTTTTTCAACACTTCGGGTAAGAATCGGTGGTAGTCCATCGCCCCTTCTAAGAGAGGCACCATGCCATGACGGCACCCCGCAGGGGAGTAAACATTGTCTGGCGAGAAGACGTTTAGTTGCTCTCTCGAACGCACATTTTTCAGATGGTAGTGCCCGATGCAATGCGCCACGCGCCGATGGAAAGCGACAGGATCTTCCCCTGCCTCCCACACGTGCAAGGTATCAAAATTCAATTTCAATGCCGGATGATTCACTTCTTCCAACAATTGAATGATCGAATTTGGCGTGTCCGCCAACGTCCCTGGGTGCGTTTCGACAAGCACATCCAACCCTAAATCAGCAGCATAACAACAGATGTGATGTAGGCGGCGTGTCATTGCTTTTCGCTGATGAACATCCACATTTTCGCTGGCCTGATGCCCAGCAAAAGTGCGAACTTTTGAGGTTTCCCAGTAGTTCGCAAGACGGCAGATATGCTGACATTTTTCTTGAGCATCTCGTGCATCTCCCACGATGGGAAGGTAATCACTGAGCATGGAAATAGACAGCCCCATATCATTGATCCACTGGGCATCATATTGAGGCTGCGTTTCTAAACCGCGCGCATGTACTCCCCAAAGCTCGATACCTTGGAAATCATGACACCTCGCCCACTCGGCAATGTTCTCTAAAGAAACCAGATGGTGTCGAAACGAGATCGTACAAATAGACAACTGCATATCACACAGCCTCAGCACAGCTTTCAACGATCAAATCATTGAGTTCACACCAATCTTTGTACACTTCGTACAATCGATTTTTGATGCGCATTTCGGTTTTATCTTGCTTGTTTAACAGCGCATAAATCCCCACCTGCAGAGACAGATCTTTCGTCTCAGCAAGCTTCATGATTTGATACTGAATTGAGGTATACGTTTGAATCAGATCTTCAATCACATCACACCAGTGTTCGAAATCATCATCCGCCAACCCTAACGCTCGCCAGAAATAAGCAAAGCCGTGCTCATACGCATATTTACGGACGGCAATCACTCGAATCTCACGCAATGCGAGATTTAATGCAGATAAAGAAACGCCATGCGAACCGGATAGATGGGCATTCAATATGGTGCGAATAGCATCGGTCAGTGGGTTTGATGTCGCGATAAAGCAGGCATCAAAATAGGCTTTCACATCTTCGGGAATAGCATGTTTTAAACCCTGCTCATCAAACACATACCCGCCAGCGACACTTGGTTGGGCAATGGCATTGAAAATACGCTCACGATCAAGCAAGCCTTCCCAGCGAAAGTCAGGATCCAGCATCATGAGTTTTTCTGGATCGTCTGAGTTTTCTAACATGACGTAATGTGGGAAGGGGTTTTGGCTAAATTTATTCTCTCTTTCAGGCAGTTGATACATATCCAACATGACCATCAGGTTCGTCGTCTTTGGTTTTTTAACCAGCAACCTATTCATTTCTTGAATATTTTCTTGCTTAGACGCATTTTCCTTATACCAAGAATCTAGGCGAACGCCGTAAAGGCGATGATACCAAGAAAGGAACTGCTCATGATTGATGTCATCGGAATGGTATTGAAGTTGGAAGTCTTCACTGATGGTGAAAGTGGCATCCCACACACCGAAATAAAATGGACGATGATCGATCCCTTTACGTTTGAGAGACTCACATACACAGCTGACAAAGCAATGCACTTTTACATCTTCAAACTCTTCCGTTGCGACCTCATCAACCACCACTGCTTTGCTGTTCACTCGGCACAGAAAATCCGCCAAGCTCGACACGGTTGCATAGTCTGCTGCTGTGATGTTTTGCTCCGGCACGCTCAATCCTAAATCGAGTTCTAAATGCAGAATCAGCTGAAGAATCAGCACGGAGTCGAGATACAAATCTTCATTTAACTTTGCCGATTCACTGAAGCTGTCCATATGTCGGCTTTGCATGTTTTCAGCCAACACTTGTCGGATAGATTTGATAATGTCTTCGCGCTGCATGGTGCCTCCTTACCCTAACGCCGGAATTGAAATTGTGCTTTGAGATAGCGCTTTGCGATTAATTTTGCCGTTCGCCATTTTTTCAATTTCTTCGCATTGCTCGATATCGACGGGTAGCTGATAAGACGCCAACCTCGTTCCACACCAATGACGAATTCGACTCGGTTCCAACTGGCTCGTGGCAATGAATTGCAGACAAACACGCTCGCCAGAAAAAGGGTCTGGACGCTTAAAAACGATCGCCTCCGTGACATCAGGGATTTCAAGCACCACATTTTCGATGTCTTGTGGATAGACGTTGAGCCCAGATACGTTGATCATGTCATCGCACCGAGACACAAAATAAAGCCCACCTTTATCATCGGTATACCCAAGGTCTTGGGTATGAATGATGACGTCGCCTTTTGTGATCACAATTTCATCTGGAGAAGACGCATCCTTTCCCGCAAAAACATGCAGGTGCGGTAATGGCAGCCCTACTTGGTTTGCGGCTATCGTGTTCGTGTTAATGGCAATACAACCAGCCTCTGAACAACCGTACTGCTGAAAGACATGTTTTGTTTTCTTTCGTAATGCATCAAACCAAGCCCTAGGCAGCACGGTACCTGACGTCATTACGGCATGTAGCATCTGATCTTTTGGATAGAGCTGAACCACGGAATTAATCAACGCGGGGGAGGAATACAACAGGTGGTTGGGTGTACTCAGCAGGTTTTTTAACAAGTATTTGGGGTTGATGTTATTGATGATGACGGGCGTTAACCCTCGCTTTAACGCGACGAGTACACCGGCTATCAATCCATAAGAGTGCGTGATTGGACAGGCGATAAGTGGCGTCATGGTTTGAGGGGCAGTAAAGAAAGCGACGTAACTGTCGACTTCTTCCGCAATTGATTGCCAAGTACGGGTAATCACTTTGGGCTCGCCCGTTGTTCCTGAACTGGTTTGAACGAGCACTGCGTCATTATCTCGCGTGCTATTTTGCAGTGTCATCGCAGGTTGATGCTTATCAAACAGCAAGAAATGGCACTGTGCACGGTTCGCTAAGCGCTTTGCCGCAAGCCGAGGAGTAGGCGCAAATATCGGGTAGAAGGACCCACCGTGTTGACGTAGATACAAACACACAGACAACACATATGCAGGGTCCTCACTGCAGATCGCAAAGCGTTTTCCCGCACAGTCTCCAAGGATGGGGTCGGCTTTAAATGCCTCATAAGCGTTATAAAAATACTCATGACCATAGAATTCATCGTTAACGAAAATCATAACGTCCCTATTATTCGATATGCTAAATAGACAGTGGGTTTGGAATGAGGTGGTGACACTCGGCGCTGCTCGCCTTCAGCTTTCTTGTCATCAGAGATTCAGTGAGAATGTCGGGGGCTCGGTATCCAAGCAGTGACAAACGCTCGGCAAGCTCAGGATGACTCTTTTCGTAATCATCGAGTTTTCGAGAAACACGGCGCCAAAATTCGTGCTCGGGAAGAGGGTAGAAAGTGCTGATAAGGTGCGAAACGTCCGCAAGGTTGTAGATAAACAAGGTATCCATAACCAGCTCACGCAACAGTTCAATCGAACTCATTGCGTAGTAATCATCAAGCGGCGCATCAATGAGCGAAGGTTCAATTGCTGCAAAATTCGGCACCGCCTTGGCATCACGAATAAATGCTGCGTTGTATTCGACGCTCTCGTGAAAATCTCGAACGATAATGCGCTCAGGCCATCCATCACGGTGCACTAACACCATGTTCTGACCATGAGGCTCAATGCCAATGCCGTGCTTCACCAACAGATGCCAGATGGGTGTCACTGTGACCTCGATAAGCTGCGCTAACCATGCATCTAGTCCATAGCGTTCGACCCACCCCGTAATGAAGGGTAAGCCGTCATTTTCCACCATCATGATGGCGTTAAACGGAACAGCTTCCTCACCGGCCTTCAAATGAAGCTCTACACTTTCTCTAAAAATAACCGCCAACTGACCTAACTCAGGCGATGTCCTCACGTCCAATGAATCATCGGCAAACCGTGCGCCAGCATATTCGTTCAAGATGCTCACCCCTTCTAACTCAGCATCACCAATCAGGGTGTTTTCAAGCCATTGAGATACCAATGGAGCAAGGCAAACGGAATGTGTCGCTAGGTTTCGATGAGAAGAGGTATTCACCATATTCATTGGTAGCTTTATGTTCGGGTGCAGGGACGCGTCTTTGTTCAATAACGTTCTGACGGATTGGGTTGCTGCGTATTTATCCGAGCCGATACCAAGAAATATGATGGCTTTCGTTGCGAGGTATTTGGCTAACCAACCCTCTTTCAATTGCTGCCACTGCCAAGGGTGGATAGGCAGTAGGCCATAGTCCTCCCACGTCCCCTCGTGAGCATTTAGTGCGCCAGACAGTCGACTCCATTGCGCGTGTCCAAGTTCATTCAGCCAAAAGTTTGTTTGCTCTACCGGTAAGGTTTGCTTGAAGTGAGAGTGCCGAACCGCCAGCCAATACAGGTTGAAGGTATTCCCCGTTTCGGGCCCAAACGATCGATGATCCGATTCAGTAAAACCTGTTCGCGCTTTAAAAGAAGGATGATAGGGATGCCCTTCATCCAGTTGATGTTCCAGCGCTGAATAACGGGATAAACGTCGTGATAACCGCTTCGGTAAATGCTGCATATTCCAACGACTGAGCTGTACCGTTTGAAGAAACTCTTCGGTCAGCGCTTTCTTGATGTTCGCCGTTGTTGGAAGATCATCAATGATCGTTAGCCACTCACTGCGAATATCGACAGATCGTCCGTTGATTTTCAGACTATAAATCGCCAATCGATACCGACCAAACGCACCAATGTGCCCCTCCACACTGTATTCGCGCTGGCCCATCAGCCAGAAGAACTCGTCCGCACTTGATGAGGCTGAAGGTTCCACTAACTTTTCGAACAGCAAAGCTTCAAGTAATTGCTTAATCACTCTTGCTTCTGGTGGCAGTTGTTCACAATTAGGCAGAGGCATAGCTAGCCTCCGTTGCTTCTTCTAAGCAGGTCATCACTAGCGGGTTGGGAATATGGCAGTAGATAGCTTGCTCATTTTCGACCGTCAGTTCGTCAACGTCATGAACGCGCGTTAATAGATTCCCTTTGGCTGGGATACTGGATTGAGAGAGCAGTTGATCAACAAACAAGGTTCCAGCGCCTGTGAGAACATGGCGCAATGCCAAAAGGCGCTGCTGGACGAAGCTGACCAATATTCTTTCTTCAACCAAGCTGTCAGCGCCTAAGCGCCCAATAATGGAGAACAGATTATTAATCAGTAAGTAGTAGGCAAACCGATCACAAATAACGTCATCGTCAAAGTACAAAGCATCAACCGTGACTGACTCAGGCTCCATAGCCGCGAGGTGGTTTCTGTAGGCGTTCGATAAGTAGAAGCCTTGGTTATCTCTGAAGTAGTAAATTGTTGGATAGCCTTCCTCAAGCTGAAGCACGCTATTTTGCTGGTGCGCTTCCAGGGCGATGCCATGCTCATCGTAGAGCTTTAACATGGGTTCGATACTGCATTCCCAATACTTCGCAAACCACTTTATGGAGGCTTGAGAGAGCGAGGTGTTTTCTCTCAATGCGATGGTTTGAACGAAGCGAGACAGCATTGACGTCTCCTCGGGAAGAGCGTCTTGGGTCAGGGCCGCGATGGTGACAACATCGGTATCTTTTCCTTCCAAAAATGGGTTTTCTCGGATGATGACTTCAAACCCTGTTTCGCTTTGCTCTGGCAAGACAACCGTAATGTAAGCAGGGTCAGTGATAATTTTGAATTGGGGATAAGCTTCGCTGAATCCTGCTTTTCGATAGAGCGTCGCCATCACTACACCCGCATCAAGCTCATGCCTTTTATTCACGCGCAGAGAGTTCGTTATTTTTACGGGCAGTGAGAATTTATACATCCACGCTAAATGCGCGTTATAGAGAGAACGAACCGAAGACGTTGCAGTGAATTCAACGCCTTGAATACCCAAGTCGATGACTAAACCATCCGCCATTAAATGACGAACACTCGGTTGATGAATCAACCATTGGGCTTGAAGCGGATGCATGGGCAGAACCAAATGATCATCTGCTATCGAGGATGATATTGGTAATGAAGACGCGATGATCTCTTCTGCTGAAATGGTCAGCGCGGAACGCTGACATATTAGGTTTCGAGCAATGCTGAAGTAATGTAGAGAGAAACTCCCCTTCGTTTCTGGCGCATAATAGACGTGATGATAGTCCAGCATGCCTTGACGACTTTTAGGGGTTGGGTGTTGCCAATGTCCAAAGAGTAGAGACTGTTCTGCATCGATAAAATCGGAGCTTGCCAATTTAGGATCGCCAAGTCTCTGCGAAATATACGTTTCCATTAACGAGCGGCTTTCAGTCACTCTAGAGAGCAACTCTTGTTTGTTGTTCTCACGCTGAACATTAAAGGTCGAAAAGATATTGGACGAGAAAATGGTTTCGATTAGAAGCTGTAACACACTCGAAAAAGGCACTTCTTGCCATCTGCGACTGGAAGGGTGAAACAGATAAGCGCGAGAAAATCGGTGACACCCAACTAAGGTGCGGTAGCTGACGGTAACAGCAAGTCTAGTGCTTTGGGTTGCAAGCGGCGTTTCAACTACCCATGCACAGTTTTCCAATGACATCGAATTCTCCGCGTCTTGCCATTGTTTCGCGGTATGCCAATGTCCTTCATCTATCTCTTTTAAGTAGCAGTTGAAGAAAGCCTGAAATGATGCAATGTCTGCAATTTCCTTTGCGTTCTGGCTCAAAATAACCTCACCTTCAAAGCGAGCAACACTCTGTGTAAGTGCTACATCCAACAAGGCTGAGAATCCTAATTGATATTAATTATCATTTCACCAACTGTTACTTTTGTTACAGCGCCCCTCCAGAAAGGTCTCAAATTAACACCCCGTCCCTAGTGATAACTCGCTCACTCGCACAAGATAATGCTTTTACGCAAAAGCATGACGTTCATGACCTCCAAAAACCGCATTACCGACGCGCCAATCATTCCAACATTCTTCTACTTTGCCTTACCTTCTCTCGCGGGATTGTTGGCCATATCAAGTGCGAGTATTGTTGACGGCATATTTGTTGGACGCTATTTAGGCGCAGGGCCTCTTGCATCAATTAACCTGCTCATTCCTTACTTTACGTTTATGTTTTCTGTCTGCTTGATGATAGCGATTGGAGGCACGGTATTAGCGGGAAGGTACATCGGTGAAAAGAAGCAGAAAAATGCAGACGCGATATTTTCCCAATCTCTCATTAGCGCAGTATTGTTCACGACAGCTATGGCGACTCTCGTAACACCCAATAGCGAGTATTTGTTCAATGCACTCAATGCACCACAAGACATACATGAGACCATGGATAGCTATTTTGGCATTATGTCTTACTGTCTGATCATCCAATTAACCACCATGGTGCTTTATTACTTTGTTCGAGCGGATGGGTTTCCAGTATTGGCCACAACGGCACTCATCTTCGGCTCTATCACCAATATTGCACTCGATGTGCTTTTCCTCGGGTACTTAGGATTAGGCATTGAATGGGCGGCATGGGCGACCACTATTGCTCAAAGTCTCCAACTCACCATCTTGCTTTCCTTTTTTGTAAAAAAGCAAAGAGCCTTAAAGTTCACGCTAAAAGGATTAAACGTTAGAGAGTCAGCCCGAGCACTCATCAATGGCTTCTCGGAATTCATCAATGAAATATCGGTCGGGACCGTGATATTCACTGTTCACTGGTTATTACTTTTGGAGGGTGACGATACGGCAATTGCCGGCTTCTCAATCGCAAATTATGTATTGTTTATCAGCATGATGACTTACTACGGCATCGTGGATGCTATCCATATACTCGTGAGTCAAAATCTCGGAGCTGGGAACATCCGTCGTATTAGATACTTCATGCTGTTAGCAGCGGTAACTATTCTAAGCATGAGTACTGTACTGGTATTGACCTGTACTCTGTACCCTCATTATCTTTCTCAGTTGTTCCTTTCAGATATCGAAAATGCATCACAGCAAAGTGCTTTGCTTTATCTAAGTATCCTTTGGCCATGTCTGATGTTCAGCGGCCTAAACGTTTTAATCTCTGCGTATTTCACCGCGATACAAGAACCACTGCAATCTACGGTTATCGCATTGAGCAGAGGATTATTGCTTCCAGTGATATTACTCATCGCATTATCTACCTATGTGAAACAAATTCACTTCCTTGCAGCCCTACCCATCGCTGAATTTATTACATTCGCTATGGCGAGCACTTTGTTTGTTATCAACCAAAAGCGACAGACCCCAACAGATCCTGTCTATGCTTGATCCCCTAAACGACAAAAGCCCCGCTAATCTAGCGGGGCTTCTTGATAAATAGCGGAGCGGTCGGGTTGGCAGATTACCTCCGAGAGTCAAGCCAGAGGCGCGTGAGAGTCCATTTACAAAACCCGCAGACGATAAAAAGCCCCGCTATTGCTAGCGAGGCTTCTTAATAAATGGCGGAGCGGACGGGACTCGAACCCGCGACCCCCGGCGTGACAGGCCGGTATTCTAACCAACTGAACTACCGCTCCACACGGTGATAAACAGTCTCCTGTTCATCCGATACATGTCGTTCAATACACATATCTAAATTGGAAGCCTGGCGATGTCCTACTCTCACATGGGGAAGCCCCACACTACCATCGGCGCTGTTACGTTTCACTACTGAGT
>NZ_SCHN01000031.1 GCF_004120195.1 Enterovibrio baiacu
ACCCAGGACCCAGGACCCAGGACCCAGGACCCAGGACCCAGGACCCAGGACCCAGGACCCAGGACCCAGGACCCAGGACCCAGGACCCAGGACCCAGATCTTTCCCCTAAAACCAAAAAAGCCGCATCAGCGGCTTTTTTCGTCTTTAAAGGGAGATGCTTACGCCCAACCGTTATTACGCTTCTTACGACGTGGGATCAGGTGCGGAAGAATCAAACCAAACAGCAGACCTGCGCCAGCAACCATTGCGCCGTAGGTGAACCAACGCATTAGAAGATCATCTTTTTGCGTATCAATGCGCGCGCGCAGTTCGCGAATTTCGCTTTGAGCGTCGATCAGCTTTTGGTTCAGCTCGCTGGTGTGTGTTTCGAGTTCTTTTAGTTGTGCATTACGCTGCTCAAGAGATTCAATCAAGCCTTTGGTTTTTGCTTCTGAATCGCCTTGTGCGTTCGCCAGTGCTGATTTCACTTGCGTTAGTTCTTTCTCAAGCGCAGGCATACGCGTTTTTAGACCCGGTTGGTTAGACACGTATTTACTTTCAACCCAACCTTTACGACCGCGCTCATCCAGCACTTGGGTGTAACCCGCGTTGCGGTTTCTATCTACAACGGTAACTTTCGTGCCCGCATCGACACTGCCGATAATACGGAATTGAGTACCCGGACCTGAATGCATGTAGGTGAATAGTTCATCTGAAATGTAGTTGTCCTGCGCATGGGCGGCTGGTACTACAAGCATCAAAATCACAGCCAGAGCAGAAAAAAGTTGCTTCACGGTTTATTCCTTTGGTTGGTCGCGAATATCTGTTTGTGTCAGATACTAAAAAATTTTGCCCCTCAGGTACAACAAAAGGGAGGCATAACCTCCCTTTTTTGACCGAAGACTGACATCACCGCACAAAAACGTGACGGAAATGGCCTTCTTATACGCCGAACGCTGCGCGCATCACGTAGAAGAAGATAACGGCAAGTAACGCACCTGCTGGTAGGGTAACGACCCAAGATGCCACGATGTTACGCACAACGCCGAGGTTCAATGCGCCAATGCCGCGAGCAAAACCAACACCTAATACTGCACCCACCAGTGTTTGCGTGGTTGAGATTGGAAGGCCTGTGCCTGACGCCAATACAACGGTAGACGCGGTTGCTAGCTGTGCGGCAAAACCACGGCTTGGTGTCAGCTCAGTAATGCCTGTGCCCACGGTCGCCATGACCTTGTGGCCCAAGGTAGCAAGACCAACAACAATACCCGCACCACCCAGTGGCAAAATCCACCATGCGATGTGTGCTTTCTCGGTGATTGCACCCATGTTCTCAACGGTAGATACGATAGCCGACAGTGGGCCAATCGCGTTTGCTACGTCGTTTGAACCGTGTGCGAATGCCATGGCACATGCGGTAACCACCATCAGCAAGCTGAACACGCGCTCTACACCTTCGTAGCCGTTCGCAGATGCTGCAGAGTTGTCTGCGTATTTGCGGGCAATGTAGAAGTAGCCGAAGAGCATGACCAAGGCGGATACCGCCACTGATACCATCACGGCTTCACCCGTTGTTAGGTGCAGACCCACATGTTTAAGGCCTTTCTTGATGGTCACCATCGCGATGATGAGCGCCGTCAGGAACATGTACACAGGGACAAAACGCTTTGCATTGATCAGTGGTTTGTCGGTATCAAAAATCAGGCGTTGGGCGCTGATAAAGATAACGTAAGCGAACAGACCAGATATCAGCGGGGTGACAATCCAGCTTCCCACGATGCCTTGCACTGAGCTCCAGTCAACCGCTTCTGTGCCCACAGACACACACGCAAAACCGATGATTGCACCGATGATGGAGTGGGTGGTTGAAACAGGCCAGCCCATGAAGGACGCCACCAATAGCCATGTACCTGCCGCAAGAAGCGCAGACATCATGCCGTAAACGAGAATTTCGGGTTGATTCGCGTAGAGCGATGTTTCAATAACACCTTTTCGGATTGTGTCGGTGACTTCACCGCCAGCTAAGTATGCGCCAGCGAATTCAAAAATCATTGCAATGATAATGGCTTGTTTAACGGTCAGTGCTTTAGAACCCACCGACGTACCCATCGCATTGGCAACGTCATTTGCACCAATACCAATTGCCATCATGAAACCAAAAGCCGCGGCCACCAAAATAATAATGGTGCCGTAATTCGCCAGGATTTCCATTGTTATACCTTGTTATTAATTCGTTGATTGTTGCACTAAGAACGCGAAAGCATGAGCTCGAGACGCGAGCCAACACGTTGTGCTTGGTCAGCAATTTCGCCAACCCATTCGAGAATTTTGTACAGGAACATGACGTCAACCGGGTTGTATTGGTGTTCGATGGACATCAGTTTCTGACGAAGATGGATTTGCATCGAATCAGTATCGTCTTCGATGGTATCCAGTTGATTGATCATTTCTTCGACCAGTGTGACTTCACGTCCTTTAAAGCCTGTTTCGAGTAGTTCGTCTAGCTCGTTTATGACACGACGCGCTTGATCGGCAGCATCGAGACACCTTTGCACATACGCAACAAAATCGGTGTAAATAGGAGAAGGCATCTGCAGTTGACGACCGATAACACGGCCTGAGATGTCTTTAGCAAGGTTGGCGAGTTTGTCTTGCTGAGTCACAAGATCCAACATGTCGGTACGGTCTACAGGAAGGAACAGACCGCGAGGGAGTTTGAGGCGAATTTCTCGCTTCAGGTTATCAGCCTCTTTTTCGAGGGTAGAAATTTGGTGGCGAATTTCAGCCGCCTTTTCCCAATCCCCATTTTCACAGGCGTCAAAGAAAGGCACCAACTGTGAGCAACATTCGCTAACGCGGCTCATGTGGGACTGTAGTGGTTTCAGCGGGCTTTTCGCAAATAGCCCCATAATTGTATTTACTGGCATAGCCGTATCTACCTTTATAGTCTGCACAGAGACTAAATTTCAAACGATGATAAATCGAGCGGCGAATGTTAGCGCAATCACAATTGCAATGAAACTGGTTCAGATCAATGAAAGGTTCTTGCTCGTCTAAGCAATTGCCCATATCCTTGTTCTGCTATTGGTTATGGGTCCCTTTATGGAAACTGAGATAGAGTTAAAGTTTTTTGTCTCATCCGATTTTTCACGCCAAATTCGAGACAAAGTTGCCGATTTAAAGGTCTTGCAGCAACGCCAGCGAAACCTAGGCAACATCTATTACGACACCCCGGATTACTTGCTACGCCAGCATGATATCGGTCTTCGAGTCCGACGTTATGATGACGTGTATGTGCAAACGCTGAAGACTGCAGGCCGTGTAGTGGCTGGTCTACATCAGCGTCCAGAGTATAATGCAGAACTTGATTCTCCGGCTCCCGAACTTTCCCTTATTCCCGCAGATGCGTGGCCTGAAGGCTTCGATGTTGAAGCACTGAGTGCCAACATTAATCCTTTGTTCTCTACAGATTTTGAACGCCAACAATGGCTTGTGGCGATGCCAGATAGTAGCCAAGTTGAACTCGCGTTTGATAGCGGTGATGTCACGACCGAGAACGGTGGTTACGACCCGATTTGTGAAGTTGAGATCGAACTCAAATCCGGCCAGACCGATGCCTTGTTTGTGTTAGCGCGTGAGCTAGCAGAAAAAGGGGGATTGCGTTTGGGGAACTTGAGTAAGGCTGCGCGTGGCTATCGATTAGCCACTGATTATCAAGGGGATCATGTCAAAGCGTTGGGCTTAGTCCCGATTGACGGCATGCAGTCTACCGAACAAGCATTTGTTAAAGCGCTCGAACATGCGTTGGAACATTGGCACTATCATGAGCAAATCTACGTTGAACGCCCTGAAGAAGACGCGATTTTAGAGATTTGCAACGCGGTGGGGCTGGTGCGACAAGCACTGACGCTCTACGGTGGTTTGATTCCACGTCGCGCGAGCGCGCTGTTGCGTCAAGAGCTGCAATGGCTTGAAGGCGAGCTGGATTGGGTGTTTGAAGCGCGTGCGATTGCACGTTTACAAAGCGACAAAGGCTACTTCCTCAGAAAGCTTAACAGCCAGAAACCGCTGTTGGTGAAACTGGGCGAACGTTATGAAGCCTTACCAGAGCGCAGTGAAATGTTGGAGCTCTTCCATTCATCGCGCTACTGCAACTTGCTACTCGACCTCAGCCGTTGGATCCTAACGCGCGGTTGGCAGCCTTTTGTGGATGACAAAGTGCGCGATAAATTGGCTGAACCTGTCCGCAGTTTTGCGAACCGTTCGCTGACCTTATCTTGGGATGAGTTATTGAGCGTTTTCGCGCTTGAAAACGAATTGGATCGCTTTGGCTATCTGGATCAGTTGCCACGCTTGTTGCGTAATTTGCTGTCAGGCTGTTGTGTTGCGTCACTTTATGACGAAGAAGATCGCGAGACCTTCCGTCTACCTTGGCTGGATTTGATGCAAGGCATCGAAGACATCCAGTTGCTTGAGCCTGTTCGTAAATTGGCGAGCGAGTTTGATGAAGATGACAGTACGCAAATTGAAAAATGGCTGACCCGTAAGGAGGAGTCTTTGCTTCATGCCATGATGCAAAGCCGCCAAATCGGTGTCGCGTTAACGCCATACTGGGAAGTGTAATCACCTTCCTTTAGAACGCACTGGCTAAGTAAGCACATGCAGATGAAATAGCGCCTTCTCGGCGCTATTTTTGTTTCTAGGGCCTGTTGGACATGTCTTTGTTTGGGGGCGCCTGAGAGTCGCCTTTTGTCTTATCGAGTTGCGTTTCAATCACCGCCAATCGGCGCAATATTTCTTCTTGCTGAGTGACAAGCAACTCGAGCGCTGCGCGACGATGCTGCTCCCTTTCTCGTTCTTTTTGCTCAGGCTTGGTGACGTAAGACGTTACCAAACCCGTGATTGCACCAAAGATCCCCACTCCACACATGATCACTATGATGGCGACGGCACGACCAGCTGGCGTCACAGGGTAATAATCACCATAACCCACGGTGGAAATGGTCACGAACATCCACCAAATCGCGTCGGTAAAGTTGTCGATATTGGCGTCGGGAGAGTGGCTTTCAAAGGCGAAAATCGAGGCAGATCCCGCGGATATAAGCACCGTCAAAAGCAAAAGGATGCTGGCGAGTGTGGTCTCGCTTCGGTTTTCGTTCATGTAGGTGAAAAGGGGCTGGCTGGCTTTGAGTAAACGCAGCACGCGGAAAATCTGGAAGATGCGCGCGAAACGGAGCGCTTCTATCACCGGAATACTGGCGAGAATATCGACCCAATGTTTTTTTAGATAAGTGACTTTGTTATCAGTTTTGAGAAGATGTATGGCGATTTGAAGCAGAAAAACCATACAAATTAACGTGTCAATGCCCAACAGTAGGGTATAAAGGGGATCGTCGTTCGGTATCAATAAAATTGTGCTCACTACGCACAATGAAACGAAAGAGAGCAGCAAGCTCAGCAAACTCATTGGATTCAGATCTAAATTTTGCGCTTGGCTATCTGCCATTGCTCAATTCCTTTTGTTGAACGCCGCTACAGAATGTGAATCTAGCACGCTTGCGCCATCTTCTGTATCACCATGCTGTCTATCAGTGTGGCGGATTTGCACATCAAGGAGCCAAAAGAATGTCTCAGATGATATTCAAGCCTTGGGAAAAGGCTGTCAGTAACATCAAACTCGTCCCTAAACTCATTCTGCTGATGGTTTTCAGCACGATACTGCTTATCGCAAAACAGCTTTGGGATGCGAATGCGTTTCGTGAATCGGTCACTGAGATCACTGAAAGCCAAAGCCGCACGCAGGCGATCCGCAGTGCAGAGCTAACCAAGGAGTTATTGGCGCTACCTGATGGCACGGCGTTACTCGAACGCGTGTTAACCCGAGAAAATGCCACCAGTTCAGAGCAAGAATATGTCTACCTTGCGAATGCCCGTTCAGGAAAGGTGTTCGCGCACCCGAGTATTTCTGATTTTAACGGTTTGAACCTGCGCTTAGAAAATGGCACAAGCTTGGCTGAACAATTAAAAAATACGCGCACAGAGTTTGTTTACCACCTTGCGAATGATGACCGCCACGGCATTGTTATTCCTGTGTCT
This sequence comes from Enterovibrio baiacu, assembly GCF_004120195.1. Lineage (GTDB taxonomy): Bacteria > Pseudomonadota > Gammaproteobacteria > Enterobacterales > Vibrionaceae > Enterovibrio > Enterovibrio baiacui. Next base: position 6,077 of record NZ_SCHN01000031.1, read on the forward strand.
GGCACGGATTGGGTGGCCATTGCATCGCAGCCTGATTCAGCGGCAAGCCACTACTATCAGGCTTATTTAGTGCAAGTTGTTTGGCAGACGGCCTTGATGATTGTGGCCTTCATGGTGATTTTACTCGGCGGTAGCCGCTTGATGCTTCGTCAGATCAACTACCTCACAGAATGTATCCGTGGCATGGCGCGTAAGAATTTAAGTCAACCTGTGATCATGAATTGTAAGGATGAGTTCGGTGAACTTGCCCGTGAACTGGAATCAACACGCGCACAATTGGCGAGTGTGATTAAAGCGCAGCGCGATTCTTCAGAAGAGCTATCGGGCATGACGGAAGTGATGACCATCAGCATGGATGAAACCCGTGAGTCTGCAAAAGAACAGTTCGGTGAAATTGACTTGTTGGCATCTGCCATGAGCGAAATGACGTCCACGGTTCAAAGCGTTGCAGGGCATGCACGAGCAGCATCCCAAGCAACGGAAAATTCTCGGGAACAAGCGATCAGCGGTCAACGCTATGTCAGCAATACCATTAGTACGATTAACAAGCTGTCTGACGACATTCGTGAATCGGCGAGCGCCGTGAACCAAGTGGAAGAGCGTGTCGAGCGCATCAGCTCGGTGGTGGTCACCATTCAAGGTATTTCGGAGCAAACAAACTTGCTCGCGTTGAATGCGGCGATCGAAGCCGCGCGTGCGGGTGAAGCGGGTCGAGGCTTTGCCGTTGTTGCCGATGAAGTGCGCAACTTGGCTCAAAACACGCAAAAAGCGACGGTCGAGATTCAAGACATGATCACTCAGTTGCAATCTTCTGCGCAGCAAGCCGTTGGCTTAATGGAGCAAAGCGTGATTGAAGCGGTTGAGAGTGTGGAATCGGTGAGTAAAGCGGGTGAGGAACTCAACCTTATCGTTGAGCAGATCGGCCAAATCAATGACATGAACTTCCACATTGCCTCAGCGGCAGAGCAGCAAGCCTCGGTGGCGGACGAAATGAACTTGAACCTGACCAATGTGAGAGAGCTGGTGGAGGCGTCGGTGACCGTGGTGACTGAACTTGCGGAAACATCAGGTAGCATGCAAAACAATGCCACCCAACTTGATCTAAAAATCAAAGAGTTTGCGGTGTAGTGAGCCAGCATTGTGTTTTCTCTGCGCGCAGGAAATCTTTGCTCAAGGCATGACTAAACATGTCTGAGTGTTTGAAGAAGCCCACCGATTGTGTGGGCTTTTTTATGGTACTGTGGTGAGTAATGTCTTGGACTCGTGGCTGATAGGAAAGGAACACATGTCACTGCCTTCTGAACTTGAACATCGCGCAACTCGCGCATTGGATGCGTTGTCTGACACGCAAGCGGAAAACCTCGAACAATGGCAAGGTGAGCAGCGTGAATTGCTGCATCGTACCTTGGCCCTGAGTGACTTCATTTCTGAGTCGATGCAGCACGATGCAATGCTGCTTCCTTGGCTGAAAGACAACCTCGCCTCTGGGCATCGTCGAAAAACATATCGCCAGCGTTTAAAAGAAAGGCTGGATAGCCAAATGGATGAAAACGGCGTCATGCGTGAACTGCGCCGTTTTCGCCGCCAAGAAATGGTGTGGCTCGCGTGGCATGATTTTAACGACACGATGAGTCTGGATGACAGCCTCGCCCATCTGTCTAAGCTGGCAGAATCCATGATCATGGAAGCCTACGGTTGGCTTTATCGTTATTGCTGTAAAGAGTGGGGAACGCCTCGCGACGATGCGGGCAATGCGCAGCCCATGTTGATCCTCGGCATGGGGAAATTGGGCGGTGGCGAGCTTAACTTTTCTTCCGATATCGACCTAATTTTTACTTACCCTGAGAACGGTGAAACGGAAGGTGCGCGCCGCAGTATTTCTAACGCGCAGTTCTTTACCCGTCTCGGTCAGCGTTTGATCAAAGCGCTGGATCAGCAAACTTTCGACGGCTTTTGTTACCGTGTAGATATGCGACTTCGTCCTTTCGGTGACAGTGGGCCGTTAGTCATGAGTTTTGCTGCGCTTGAAGATTATTACCAAGAACAAGGTCGAGATTGGGAACGCTACGCGATGATCAAAGCGCGGGTGATGGGGAAGGAGCAATTTGACTGCTACCAAACGTTACGCCAAATGCTGCGCCCGTTCGTGTTCCGTCGCTATATCGATTTCAGTGCGATCCAATCTCTGCGCCGTATGAAAGCCATGATCCGCAGTGAAGTGCGTCGCCGGGGGTTAACCAACAACATTAAGTTGGGGGCTGGCGGCATCCGCGAGGTTGAGTTTATCGCGCAATCTTTTCAATTGATCCGTGGCGGTCGTGATCCCTCTTTGCGTCAGCGTGGCCTTTTTATCACGTTGGATGCCATTCGCACCCTCAACATGTTGCCACCTGAAGACGTGGATACCCTTGAGGTGTCTTACCGTTACCTTCGTCGTGTTGAAAATTTACTGCAAGCCATCGGTGATAAGCAAACCCAAACCTTGCCAGATGACAGCGTGGATCAATTGCGCCTTGCGATCGCGATGGGCGAAACGTGCTGGGATGATTTACACACCAAGATCCTCGCGCACATGAAGGGCGTGCATGATGTGTTTGATGATCTGATTGGTGAGGAAGAAGACAACGAAGACGCTAAGGTTGATGACGTCTTTGGGGAAGTGTGGGACGCCGCGCGCGATACCGAGTTGGTTGAGAAAATCCTGCAAGACATGCATGCCAAATCGCCGACGGAGAAAGCCAACGCACTGCTTCACTTTAAACAAGAGCTTGCGAAGCGCACACTAGGGCCGCGAGGCCGAGAAGTGCTCAACCGTTTGATGCCTGTCGTACTGAGCCAAATTTTGTGTCGTGATGACGGGCTAGCAGTGCTTGAACGTGTGCTCAAGCTGTTGGTGAGTATCGCTACGCGTACTACGTACCTTGAGTTGCTGGATGAGCACCACAGTGCCATCGCGCAGTTGGTGAGACTGTGTGGCGCAAGCCCGATGGTGGCAGAGCAACTGTCGACTTTCCCGATCTTGCTGGATGAGCTGTTGGATCTTCAACACCTCTATAATCCAACGCCTTTAGATCAATACCGCAATGAGCTGTTCGAATTCCTTGCTCGGATCCCCGAGGAGGATATGGAACAGCAAATGGAAATGATCCGCCAATACAAGCAAACCCAATTGCTGCGTATTGCGGCGGCTGACATTGCAGATGTATTACCTGTGATGGAGGTGAGTGATCACCTGACGTACCTAGCCGAAGCGATCGTGGAGGCGGTGGTAAATCAGGCGTGGTATCAGATGGCTGAAAAATACGGTCAGCCTTCGCACCTTGCTGATCGCAATGGTCGCGGTTTTGCTGTGATTGGTTATGGCAAAGTGGGTGGCATTGAGCTCGGGTATAACTCGGACTTGGATGTGGTGTTCCTGCATGATTGTCCTGATAACGTGTATACCGACGGGCCGAAAGAAATCGACGGTCGCCAGTTCTATCTGCGCTTGGCGCAGCGCATTGTTCACCTGTTTTCAACCCGCACGGCCTCGGGCGTGTTATATGACATCGACACGCGTCTTCGCCCATCGGGTGCATCGGGCATGTTGGTGACAACGTTAGAATCGTTCCTCGACTATCAAAACACAGAAGCGTGGACGTGGGAGCATCAAGCCTTGGTGCGCACGCGTATGATTTACGGCGATGCTTTGTTGGCGAAAGGCTTTGCGGATGTGCGTAAGAAAGTGCTGACCAAAGAAAGGGATCGGGATGCGCTACGCAAAGAGGTCGCAGACATGCGTATCAAAATGCGCGATCACCTCGGCAGCAAAGAAAAAGACAAGTTCCACATCAAGCAAGACCCAGGTGGCATCACAGACATCGAGTTTCTAACCCAATATCTGGTGCTCGCAAACAGCCATGATGAGGGAGCACTCACGCGTTGGAGTGACAATGTTCGGATCCTTGAAGACATGGCACAGGTTGGCATTCTCGATACGGCGCAAGCGCTTAAACTGCGTGATGCTTACACGACGATGCGTGATGAAATTCACCGCCTAAACCTGCTCGATGCGTCAGTCGAGATTGCCGATGACAGCTTCCTTGAAGAGCGCGAGGTTGTGCGTGATGCATGGAAGGTGTGGATGGAATAAACAGGTACGAGAGGCGAGAAAGAGCAGTCTCGAGTAAGAGCAATATCAAAAAACGAAAAGCCAGCATAAATGCTGGCTTTTCTGTGTATGAGCTACATCATTCTTCGAATCTCGAATCTCGAATCTCGAATCTCGAATCTCGAATCTCGAATCTCGAATCTCAATCGTACAACGACGGCTCGCCGTCTGGTCGACTCTTAAATCGACGGTGCAACCACATATATTGCTCAGGCGCGCGCAGGATCGAACGTTCTACAAACTTGTTGGTGTAGATGGCCGCGGCTTCCTCGTCGTCATACGGGAAGTCCTCTAGCGGCGGATCAAGCGTCATGGTGTAACCCGTGCCTTCACGATCACGCGTGATGGTGAAGGTAAATACGGTGGCTTTACCTGCTGAGGCCAGCAAATGCGTGCCTGTGGTGGTACATGCTTTTTCTACGGCGAACAACGGCGCCCAAGCGTAGCGGTGGCGGCCATAATCATGGTCTGGTGCATACCAAAGCAGTTCCCCCTGACGAAGCTCTTTGACCATGCGCTTTACATCGCGACGATCGATCGCGTTGTTTTCACGGGTGCGTCCACGGTATTGAAACCAATCGTAAACAGGGTTGGTGTTAGGACGGTATACGCCGTAGCCTGATGTGTGTGTGCCAAAGGCGCGTGCGCCAAGTTCAAGGTTGAACGAATGCACCGCAAGCACAAGGCCACCTTTCTTACTGGCTTTGAGTTGTTCTAGGTGCTCAAAGCCGACGAATTTCATGTGCTTCTTAATGCGCCATTGTGGCCAAAACCATGCCATGCAGGTTTCGAATAACGCCATGCCCATATGCTCAAAGTTTTCTTTGAGCATGGCTTCACGTTCGCCGCCTGTCATTTCTGGAAAGCACAGCTGCAAGTTGCGATCGGCAATCTTTTTGCGGCTTTTAAAGAACTTCATGATCAGCAGACCGATCTTAAATCCTAAAAAGCGTTGCACGCGATAAGGCAGCCAACTGATAAGAAACATCAATCCAACCCCAAGCCAAGTATGAAGATACTTTGGATGGAGGAAAGACCATTGGAATGTTGGTGCTTCGTGTTTGTTGCTCATGGCTGAATTGCGCTTCCTAAATAAAGCTCGATATTAAGAGCAATATTCTAACCGTATTTGGGTATAAGTTGCAGGTTTCAATGTGCTTCTTTGTTGGGAAGCTGTTGCTTTGAAGGCATTGTGGTAATATCGCACGCGTTCCTTTGTCCCTGGAGATAACAATGAAACTGACTTTACCTGACTACCAACAAGCCGATGTCTTGGTTGTTGGTGACGTAATGCTTGACCGTTACTGGTACGGTCCTACAGGTCGTATTTCGCCAGAAGCCCCTGTGCCAGTGGTGAAGATTAATCAAACCGAAGAGCGTCCTGGTGGTGCAGCTAACGTGGCAATGAACATTGCAGCGTTGGGTGGTAAAGCGAGATTGATTGGTCTCGTGGGTCAAGACGAGCAAGCAAGTGTGCTGAATGAAACCCTCAGTTCACTGAAAGTAGATTGTAATTTTGTTGGTTTAGCGGATTACCCAACCATCACTAAATTGCGTGTGATGAGCCGAAACCAGCAATTGATTCGCCTTGATTTCGAAGAAGGCTTCCACAATGTGGATGTTGCGCCAATCCTTGAGCGTATCGAAGCCTCGTTGCCGCACACCAAAGCGATGATCTTATCTGATTACGCCAAAGGTGCGCTCGAGAACGTGCAGCCGATGATCCAGTTGGCGCGTAAAGCGGGCATTCCTACTTTGGTTGATCCAAAGGGTGCTGACTTTGAACGTTACCGTGGTGCAACACTGCTAACGCCAAACATGAGCGAGTTTGAGGCCGTGGTGGGCGCTTGCCCAACGGAAGAAAACATCGTTGAGAAAGGCTTAGAACTTATTCGTCAGTTTGAGTTTGACGCGCTACTTGTTACGCGCAGTGAGCATGGCATGATGCTTCTTCAAGAAGGCCAAGACCCTTTGAGTCTGCCTACGTTGGCAAAAGAAGTGTATGACGTGACCGGTGCAGGCGATACTGTGATTTCTGTGTTGGCGTCATCGCTGGCTGCGGGTAAATCACTGGCTGATGCGTGTGCCCTTGCGAATGCGGCGGCAGGTGTCGTTGTTGGTAAATTGGGTACGTCTACGCTGTCGACCATCGAATTGACCGAAGCGGTACACGGAAGCCACCAGTCTGGTTTTGGTGTGGTTGCTGAGAATCAACTGATTGCAGCTGTTCAAATGGCGAAATCCCGTGGTGAAACGGTCGTTATGACAAATGGTTGTTTCGACATTCTTCATGCTGGCCATGTGGCTTACTTGAATGAAGCAGCAAAACTGGGTGACCGTCTGATCGTTGCAGTGAACACTGATGAATCTGTACGCGGCTTGAAAGGCCCGGGTCGTCCTGTTAACCCAACCGATCGCCGTATGGCAGTATTAGCGGGTTTGAGCGCGGTGGATTGGGTTGTACCTTTCGCGGAAGAAACACCGCAACGCTTGATCAGCGAAGTGCTGCCAAGCTTGCTGGTAAAAGGCGGCGACTACAAACCCGAAGACATTGCGGGTGGTAAAGAAGTGATTGCAGCAGGCGGTAAAGTGCTTGTGCTGAACTTCGAAGATGGCTGCTCAACCACAGAGATCATCAACTCTATCTTGAGTGGTCATAACTGATCCGGCTTGTGATTCGCTGTTAGAGGGGCTTGTTTTAGCGCCTCTACTTTTAGCGTTACCGCAGTATAAGAAAAGGCACCTAGGGTGCCTTTTTTGATCGCTTAAGATTCGTGACCGATTATTTCTTCGGTGGCACCAAACCTTGGTTGATCTCTACCAAATCATCTTCGTTCAAGGTACCGACTGCTTGACGCAGTTGCAGTACGCTTAAGATGTAATCGTAACGTGCATCAGACAAGCTACGGTTTGCATCGTAAAGACGACGTGTTGAATCAAGTACATCAACAATGGTACGTGTACCCACTTCAAAGCCCGCTTCTGTCGCTTCAAGTGCTGAACGTGCAGACACGACGGTTTGCTCAAACGCACGAAGAGAACCAATGCTTGCATTGATGTTGTTGTAGAAGGCACGCACATCTTTCACTGTACTGCGGTAACGCGCTTCAAGTGCTTCAGACGCAGCAACATAGTTGAACTGTGCTTCTTTCACTTGGGCCGTGGTGCTACCACCAGTATAGAGAGGCATGTTGAAATTAATGCCACCTGTCAAATCATGAGCGCTTGTGTCACGAGCTGAGTCAGTTTTGTTGCTGCTATCGGTGTAGCCATAACCCAAATCTAATGTCAGCGACGGCATGTGGCCTGCTTCGGCCAAGCTAATACGCTCTTTCGATGCGTCACGTGTGATGCGCTGCGCGAGCAAGCTAAGGTTGGTTTCTTCTGCTTGCTTAACCAGAGCATCTTGCGTTTGTTCTGGGCTGCTTGCCGAGAAGGTGCGGGTGTTCAACACGCTTAGTTCAGCATGGCTTTGGCCCGTGATTTCACGCAGCTCTTCATAGCTATTGGTCACAACGTTCTTTGCTTGAATTTCTTGAGCAAGCACTGAGTCATACTGAGCCTGTGCATCATGCACGTCAGTGATCGCCGACAAACCAACTTCAAAACGTTGCTTGGTTTGTTCTAATTGACGGCCAACGGCGGCTTTTTCTGCGCGAACAAACACCAAATCATCAATGGCGCGCAAAACATCAAAATAGGCCGTTGAAACTCGAAGGATCAGAGATTGTTGTTCGGCGGCGTAGGTAGCGTCAGCTTGACGTGCTGTAATTTCAGCGATGTCTAAGTTAATCCAACTATTTTGATTAAACAGTTGTTGGCTGAAATCTACACCTGCTGTTAGCACGTTAGTATCAAATGGCCCTGTGTTCGCATCATCATCATCGTAACGAGTGAGGTTATAGCCCGCTGATAAATCGATCTGAGGCAGCAACGTACCGCGGTTTGTGTCAACAGCAGCGAAAGCAGCATCTTTTGTCGCCGCAGCTTGCAGCAATTGAGGATCACTTTGTTTCGCTTGTTCATAAACCTGAATAAGGTCGTCTGCGCTAGCCAGGGGAGCGACGGTGCCAAGCGCAACCCCGATAAATAAGGGGAGCAATTTCTTCATAATAAGTAGTCCCTGAACTTGTCGTATTCTAATAAATTGCCAAAAGGGTATCCGACCCTAGTGTAAACCATGCAATCTTACTTGGAACTGACAATGTGATGGTTTATTGAGAAAAATTGATTGTAAAACAATCTGTCTTCTAATGGGATTCAAATAATTCTGTAATGTATAACAAAAAAGTAAAGGTTTCCGATTGCAGCTTCCCAGAAGGCGTAGTTATCATTTGCCCCCTTATACGGCGACAATATGGAAAAGTCCGTGCCACAGAAAATACAGCCTAATCAGTTTGGACCAGAAGACGTACAGATTGATGAAAGTGACCTTGTCTATAATGGTTACTTTAAGATGGTGAAATATCGCTTCCGCCACCGTTTGTTTGCTGGTGGGTGGAGTGACACCATTGAAAGAGAGTTGTTTGAGCGCGGTCAGGCGGTTGCCATGCTCCCTTATGACCCTATGACAGACAGTGTTGTATTGGTTGAGCAAATCCGTATTGGTGCCATGGTGGCCAGTGATGAACCATGGCAATTGGAAATTGTTGCAGGGATCATTGATAAAGATGAATCGCCTGATGAAGTGGCGATTCGGGAGTCAGAAGAAGAAGCGGGGCTGTCCGTTCAAGATTTGATTCCTATTACCAGCTACCTTTCCACGTCGGGAGGATGCTCGGAGCGTATTCATTTATACCTCGGTAAGGTGGATGCATCGAAGGCGAAAGGCATTCACGGCTTACCGGAAGAAGGTGAAGACATTTTGGTTCATGTCGTGCCACGAGAAACGGCATACCAGTGGGTACAAAGTGGCAAAATTGAAAACGCAGCATCAATTATTGCGTTGCAGTGGTTGATGTTAAATGTTGAGACTTTGCGCGAGTAAGCATTTTTGCTGCATTTCGACTGCAGTATTAGCAAGATCACGTAGGATATAAGATGTTGAAACAAGGGTATCGGGTCGATTTAAACGCCCTGATGCGAATGTATGAGACCAATTATGCCAAGTTACTAAGGCTGATGCCGCGTCAGGATGATGTTGGCGAATTCTGCGTGTATGAAATACAAGGTAACGAATTCCAAGTTGATATCGTAGAATCAACGCGTTACACCACCTTGTTGGACATATGGCAGCGTGGGGATGGCCCTGAGTACCTAAGACCACGATTAGTGGTGCGTATGTACCACGATGCGCGTGTCGCTGAAGTGTGTACCAGTCAGCGGATTTCCCAAATTCAGCCGCGCTATGATTACCCCAACCCGCGTATGCTTCAGCAAGATGAGAAGCATCAAATTAACGCCTTTCTTTCTGATTGGTTGGGGCACTGCCTGAGAAACGGAATTACGAAACACGACGCAATATATTAAGCACTGATCGCGTACTTCTTCGCAGTACGTCGTCAGTGTGATACACATTTAAGCTCATTTACGATCAGGATTTTCAAGACGTTGCGGATTTGCCATCTACCAAGTCAACACAGCCAAACCGTTCGGTTGTTGCAAATTACAGATACTCACCTTTTCGCAGACCCGCATGGCAGTTTGTTAGGGGTAAACACGGCTGCAAGTTACAAAGCCGTGGTGGAAGAGATCCAAGCGCAAGACATTCACTTTGACGCCATTATTGCCACGGGTGACTTGTCACAAGATCACACCGCAGAATCTTATCAACGCTTTGTTGATGGTATCGCGCATTGGTCGCAACCTTGTTATTGGTTGCCCGGTAACCATGATTACCAACCTGAAATGAGCGCCGTGCTTGAGCAATCCACCTTGGTGCGATGCGATCAGGTGTTGCTCGGTGAGCACTGGCAGATGGTCATCTTAGACAGTCAGGTAAAAGGCGTGCCACATGGTCGACTGACGAACGAGCAATTGGCCTTGTTAGAGCAAGCGCTCACGTCCCACCCTGAACGACATGCCCTTATTTTGCTTCATCATCATCCTTTGCCTGCAGGCAGTGCATGGCTTGATCAGCACCAACTTCATAACCAAGACGCGTTTTGGTTATGTGTGGAAAAGCACAACAACGTGAAAGGTGTGGTGTGCGGACACATTCACCAAGCGCTGGATACTGAACATGCAGGGCGTCGAGTGATGGCAGCCCCTTCTACGTGTATTCAATTCCTTCCCGATTCTGATGATTTCGCGTTGGATTCGACGAATCCGGGATGGCGTGAAATTTCCTTGCATCAAGATGGCACCATTTCCAGTGAAGTTGGGCGCTTAAAAGGCATGGGATTCCATCCAGACATGAATTCGGCAGGCTACTGATCATGCCGGTTTTGTTGATCTACATTCACGGATTTAACAGCTCACCGCTTTCACTCAAAGCGCAGCAAATGCAGCAATGGTGCGAGATCCACCGTCCCGACATAAAGCTGGAAGTTCCAAGGCTGGCTTGCTACCCTGCCGCCGCTGCAGCGCAACTCAATGCATTGGTTGAGCGTTATAAAGGTGACTATCGCATTGGGTTAGTAGGTAGTTCTTTAGGTGGCTACCTTTCTGCGTGGCTAAATAGCCAATATGGATTCCCTGCTGTTGTGATCAACCCTGCGGTTAAGCCTTACGAATTGCTTGCCGATTACTTAGGTCCGCAGAAAAACCCCTATACTGGGGAGCAATACCTGCTGGAAACTCATCATATGGATGAACTGAAAGCATTGGATACTGAATCCATTACTCATCCCGAGTCAATTTGGCTGTTACAGCAGGAAGGGGACGAAGTGCTTGATTACCGTCAGGCCGTCGCAAAGTACCAGGGATGTAAGCAAACTGTTGAAGCTGGGGGCGATCATGCCTTTGTAGGCTTCGAAAGATACCCCGCTGAAATCATTCAATTCCTGGGACTGTGAGTGTTCCTCACAGATTGTCCTCGTTAGCTGTGTCATTATTTGACAAGGTAACGGGCCATCACAGACCATGTGAAAAATTTAGAAAGCCAATCATTTATGACAGAGCAAGTTTATAACGCGGGATCCATTGAAGTTCTCAATGGTCTTGAGCCGGTTCGTCGTCGTCCCGGCATGTATACAGATACGACCCGTCCAAACCATCTTGGTCAGGAAGTCATCGATAACAGTGTCGACGAAGCGTTGGCAGGACATGCACGCAAAGTAGAAGTCATCCTTCATGCGGATCAATCCCTTGAAGTCATTGATGACGGCCGTGGTATGCCCGTCGATATTCACCCTGAAGAAGGGGTGTCAGGTGTCGAACTGATTCTCTGTAAACTGCACGCGGGTGGTAAGTTCTCCAACAATAACTACCAATTCAGTGGCGGTTTGCACGGTGTGGGTATTTCGGTAGTGAATGCGCTATCGAACCGCGTCGAAGTCTCTGTCAAACGCGATGGTCAAGTGTATGAAATTGCATTTGAGCATGGTGATAAAGTACAAGAATTGACGGTGACAGGCACTTGCGGGCGTCGTGCAAAAGGCACGCGCGTGCACTTCTGGCCTGACGCTAAGTACTTTGATTCTCCAAAATTCTCCGTTTCTCGCCTGAAAAACAACCTGAAAGCCAAAGCGGTACTTTGCCCTGGCCTTGAGATTGTTTTTACCGATAAAAACACCAATGAAACCATTAAATGGTGTTACGAAAGTGGCCTGAAAGACTACTTGGCGGAAGGCGTTAAAGGGTATGAACTCTTGCCAGCAGAACCGTTTGTTGGCGAGTTCAACGCGCCACATGAAGCGGCTGATTGGGCGATTATCTGGTTACCTGAAGGTGGTGAGCTCATCACTGAAAGTTACGTTAACCTGATCCCGACGGCCCAAGGCGGTACACACGTTAACGGTTTGCGCCAAGGCTTGCTGGATGCCATGCGTGAATTCTGTGAATTCCGCAACTTGCTACCACGTGGTGTGAAGCTGACGGCTGATGATATCTGGGACCGTTGTGCCTACGTCTTGTCAGTGAAGATGCAAGATCCTCAATTCGCCGGTCAAACCAAAGAGCGTTTGTCCTCACGCCAATGTGCAGCCTTTGTCTCTGGCGTAGTGAAAGACTCCTTCAGCTTGTGGCTCAATGAGCGTCCACAACTGGCAGAACAACTGGCAGAAGTGTGTATCGCCAATGCACACAAGCGTATGCGTGCTGCCAAGAAGGTGGTGCGTAAGAAAGTGGCCTCTGGCCCTGCACTGCCAGGTAAGCTGACAGACTGTTCCATGCAAGATTTAGCGCGCACTGAACTGTTCTTGGTCGAGGGTGACTCGGCAGGCGGTTCTGCGAAACAGGCGCGCGATCGTGAATTCCAAGCCATCATGCCGCTGCGCGGTAAGATCCTTAACACGTGGGAAGTGTCTGCTGACCAAGTCTTGGCGTCTCAGGAAGTGCACGATATTTCTGTTGCATTGGGTATCGACCCTGACAGCGAAGATCTTTCAGGTTTGCGATACGGGAAAATCTGTATCCTCGCCGATGCGGACTCGGACGGCCTTCACATCGCTACATTACTGTGTGCGCTGTTTGTTAAACACTTCCGCGCATTGGTAAGAGCGGGTCACGTTTATGTGGCAATGCCGCCTTTGTACCGTATCGACTGCGGTAAAGAAGTGTTCTATGCACTCGATGATGCAGAGAAAGCCGGTATTTTGGAAAGCCTTAGCCAAAAACGCGCCAAAATTGACGTTCAGCGATTCAAAGGTCTGGGTGAAATGAACCCGCTTCAGCTGCGCGAAACCACCATGGACCCTAACACGCGCCGTCTGGTACAGCTCACCATTGATGATAATGAAGAGACTGACCGCATGATGGACATGTTACTGGGTAAGAAGCGCGCTGAAGATCGTCGCCATTGGCTACAAGATAAAGGCGACATGGCTGAGTTAGCAGAAATTTAACTGGATTTTAGGGTCGGACGTTTTCAATGACTGATATTACTTATGACGGTGTCGAGCAACTTCCACTGAGGAAGTTTACCGAGGATGCATACCTCAACTACTCGATGTACGTCATCATGGACCGTGCTTTGCCATTTATTGGCGACGGTCTTAAGCCAGTTCAGCGTCGCATCATTTATGCGATGTCAGAGCTGGGCTTGTCGGCAACGGCAAAATACAAGAAATCTGCCCGTACTGTGGGTGACGTGCTCGGTAAGTATCACCCACACGGTGACTCTGCGTGTTACGAAGCCATGGTATTGATGGCGCAGCCATTCTCTTACCGCTACCCATTGGTGGATGGTCAAGGTAACTGGGGTGCGCCGGATGATCCGAAATCATTCGCTGCGATGCGTTATACCGAATCGCGCCTTTCTCGCTTCTCTGAAGTGCTCTTGGGTGAAATTAGCCAAGGCACAGTAGATTGGCAGCCGAACTTTGACGGCACCATGAAAGAGCCGAAAACCATGCCTGCGCGTCTGCCACACATTCTGTTGAATGGCGTGACAGGTATTGCTGTTGGTATGGCGACGGACATTCCACCGCATAACGTGCGTGAAATTGCGAATGCGGTCATCGCGCTCATCGACACTCCCAAGCTGGATCTAGAGGGGGTGCTGGAATACGTCAAAGGCCCAGACTACCCGACGGAAGCCGAAATCATTACCCCGCAAGTGGAGCTTAAAAAGCTGTACCGCAGCGGTAAAGGCTCTGTTCGCATGCGTGCTTGCTGGCACAAAGAGAACGGCGACATCGTGATCACGGCGCTACCTCATCAAGTGTCTGGTGCGAAATTGCTTGAGCAAATCGCTAACCAAATGCGCGCGAAGAAACTGCCGATGGTAGAAGATCTTCGTGATGAATCCGATCATGAAAACCCGACGCGTATCGTGATCGTGCCGCGCTCTAACCGTGTTGACTGTGATCAGCTGATGAATCACCTGTTCGCGTCTACGGATCTAGAACGTAGTTACCGTGCAAACTTGAACATGATTGGCCTTGATGGTCGTCCTCAAGTGAAAGGCCTCGTTCAAATCCTGTCTGAATGGATTGAATTCCGCCGTGCGACAGTGCGCCGTCGTTTGCAGTACCGCTTAGACAAAGTACTGGCACGCTTGCACATCCTTGATGGTTTGTTGGCAGCTTACCTCAACATCGATGAAGTGATTGAAATCATCCGTACGGAAGACAATCCGAAAGCGGAATTGATGCAGCGCTTCGAGTTGAGCGAGCGTCAAGCTGAAGCGATCCTTGAAATTAAACTCCGCCAGTTAGCCAAACTGGAAGAGATCAAGATCCGTGGTGAGCAAGACGAGTTGAACAAAGAGCGCGAGCAGTTGGAAAAACTGTTGGGCTCAGATCGTCGCCTCAACACGTTATTGAAGAAAGAAATCGCTGCCGATGCTGAAAAGTATGGCGATGATCGCCGCTCTCCATTGGTTGAGCGCGAAGAAGCAAAAGCAATGACGGAACGCGACTTGATCCCAAGCGAGCCGATCACTGTTGTGCTGTCTGACAAAGGTTGGATCCGTCATGCGAAAGGCCATGATGTTGACCCAACGACCTTGAGCTACAAATCCGGTGATGGGTATCTCGCTGCTGCGCGCGGCAAGAGTAACCAGCCCGCGGTGTTCGTGGGAACGGACGGGCGAAGCTATGCGCTTGAGTCGCACAGCTTGCCATCGGCGCGAAGCCAAGGTGAGCCAATTACGGGTCGCTTGAACATTACTGCAGGGACGACGATTCGCCATGTATTGATGGGCGATAATGACAACCTGATGCTAATGGCGTCGGATGCGGGCTACGGTTTCGTGTGTAAGCATGATGACCTGCTGTCGAAAAACCGCAGTGGTAAAGCGCTACTGAGTTTGCCGCAAGCTGCAGAAGTGATGCCACCACAAAAAGTGTCTGACATTGAAAACGATGACATTGTGGCGATCACCAACGAAGGTCGTATGTTGGTCTTCCCGGTGAAAGAGCTACCGCAGCTGGGTAAAGGTAAAGGGAATAAGATCATCAATATTCCTGCAGCCCGAGCGAAAGCGCGTGAAGAATTACTCGCGCAATTGTTTGTTGTTCCTCAAGGTTCAACGGTCACACTGCATGCGGGTAAGCGTAAGTTGTCTCTGAAACCGACAGATATGGATAATTTCCGTGGTGAACGAGGCCGTCGAGGCTCTATGCTGCCGCGAGGTTTGCAGCGTGTCACGGCGATAGAAATCGCCGCGCCAGGTTCGGCACCAAGTGATGAGACCGATTCACCAGACGCATAATAAGGAAGCCCTCCACCTGGAGGGCTTTTTTTCATTGGTTAAATGTTAGCTAGACAGGTGAATTTTGCTGCTGGATACGTATACTACTCAGAGTTTAATTTAAGCGTACACGTGTACGCTATAATTCGCCGACACTTCCTCTCTTCTTTCAGTTTGGCGATGTATTGGTTTTAGGAGAAAAGAATGTATTTCATACTGCGACTTCTGGCTGTCGCGTTATTTGCGATTGTCATGCTCATCTTTGGTTGTGGTTACTGCCTCCTAAGTCCTAGAAACCCAAGAAACGTCTATACCGTTGGCCGCTGGTTCGGCAAAATGTCGTCGATTTTTGGTATTAAACTCGAGCTGCGCCAATCTGAAGCCTCTAAAACTGCGGGTACCTGTGTGTACATTGCTAACCACCAGAGCAACTGGGATTTGATCACCGTATCGAATGCGGTTCGTCCTGGCGCTGTCACCGTGGGTAAAAAGAGCCTAGCGTACATCCCTATCTTCGGGACCTTGTACTGGCTAACGGGTAACATCCTGATTGACCGTAACAACCGCAGCAAAGCGATGGGAACCATCGGTCAGGTTATCGATAAAATTAAAGAGCGCGATGTGTCAGTGTGGCTGTTCCCTGAAGGCACGCGTTCACGCGGTCGCGGTTTATTGCCATTTAAAACCGGTGCATTCCACGCCGCGATTGGTGCAGGCGTACCGATTGTGCCTATCGTGTGTAGTTCAACGAGCCATTTGAAAGCATCCCGCGGCAACAACGGTCATATCATTGTGGAAGTGATGGATCCGATTTCAATCGAAGGCTACAACAAAGATAACGTGCGTGAGCTTTCGAAGCATTGCCATGAGGTAATGTCTGCTAAATTGGCAGAATTGGACGCCGAAGTGGCTGAGCGAAACAAAAAATCTTGAGGTGAACGCGAGTAGCGAAGTGCTATCTTGCGTAATAAACTGAAAGGATTGAACGAATGAAAGGATACGCATTGCGTATCCTTTTTGTATTTTCTGGTTGTAAACGCAAGTAAAGAAGTAAAGCGAATATGCTGAAAAATCAGGTTGTTCTGGTCACTGAATGTGGTCAGCAAACAGGTCTTGCTGACAAAATGGCGGCGCATGAACAAGGATTACTCCATCTCGCGTTCTCTGTGATGATCTATCGTGAGACCACCAAGGGGCGCGAGTATTTGCTTCAGCAGCGTGCACAGAGCAAATACCACAGTGGTGGCCTTTGGACGAATACCTGCTGTTCACACCCAATGCAGGGCGAAAGCTTTGAGAAGGCTGCAACACGTCGATTGAACGAAGAGCTGGGTATCGTTGCGCCCTTAGCGTTCGAGATGGGCGTGTCTTTTTGTTATCGCGCAGAGCTTGATAACAATCTGACCGAACACGAACTTGATCAGATCATTTTATGCAAAGTGGATGAGGTGGAGTTGGTGCCTAACCCGGATGAGATCATGGATTGGCGCTGGTGGCCTCAGCAAGAAATGAGTGCGGCAATGGCGCAATCACCGGAGCAATTTACGGCTTGGTTTGAGCAAGTGGTGGGGCATGTCGAAGGCCAATTAGCGGCGTGAGCAATGCGATGGCAAAAAAGCGGCCATGACCGCTTTTTTTGATCGTGCTATGTGCTCAGTTCGCGCTTATTTGCGGACTGCGATAGCTTCGATTTCAATGCCCACATCTTTAGGAAGACGCGCAACTTCTACGCAAGAGCGTGCTGGGTAGTGAGCAACGCCATTTTCGTCGAAAAACTTACCGTACACTTCGTTAACGGTGCCGAAATCGTTCAGATCTTTAACGAATACGGTCATTTTTACGATGTCGCTAACGGTGAGGCCTGAAGACTCAACCACTGCTTTTACGTTCTCAAGAGACTGACGTGCCTGTACTGCGATGTCAGCAGATACTTCACCCGTTACTGGGTTTACTGGAATTTGACCCGAAGTCAGTACCATGTTGCCAAGGTCTACACCTTGTACGTATGGACCAATCGCGGCAGGAGCATGTTCAGTGTGAAGTACTTTAGTCATTACCTTTCCTTAATTTATACATAGCGGAAATTGAGCTGGCACTTAGTCTGCATCTTGCTTGCGTGCAGGTAAAGCCCGCGTGTTCACAAATTTAGGTTGTGCGCGCCGTTTTGCGTGCCTCAGTGACAAGAAAAAAGCCGACGTAATTTGTCGGCTCTTTTTTTGTGCGTAAACGCAGCGTATTAGTTGCTTTCAGTCATGATTTCACGCGAGAACACTTTCTCGCAGTACTTACATTTCAAATTTAAATCGTCTGCTTTTTTCACCACGTTGAAGCTACTTTCAACGGCTTTTTCGTCATGCGTAATGCAGTTGGTATTCGGGCAACGGAACACACCAAGAATCACATCTGGCAAGGTGAGCGGCAGCTTCGCGACCACTTCATAGTTTTCAATTTGGTTCACGGTGGCTTGCGGTGCATAAAGCGCAAGTTGCTTCGCTTGTTCTTCGCTGATGAAGATGTTTTCTATCTTGATAAGGTCTTTTGCGCCCACGGCGGATGAAGGAAGGTTCAAACCCACCGTTACGCGCTCGTTGGTCTTGTGCAATTTGAACAGCTTCATGACCTTAAAGCCGACATGTGCAGGAATGTGGTCGATGACGGTGCCGTTCTTGATGGCTTCAACCTGCAGTTTGTACTCTTTACCCATTTTGCTCACTCCTGCCTTATAGTTCTTCGTTAATCACAAGTGCCAGCAATGCTTGGCGCGCATATACCCCGTTTTCAGCCTGCTGGAAATAGTAGGCGTACGGTGTTTTATCAACAGCGACGGTGATTTCATCAACACGTGGCAGTGGGTGAAGCACTTTCAGGTTGTCGCGTGCTTTTTCAAGCTCTGGTGTATCGAGAATAAAGGCGGCTTTGATGTGCGCGTATTCTGATTCGTCGAAACGCTCTTTCTGAACGCGCGTCATATAGAGGATATCAAGCTCTGGAACCACTTCTTCGATGGTTGCGTGCAAGCTGTATTCAATGCCTGCAGCTTCAAGCTCTTCCAAGATGTAGTCTGGCATTGCTAATGCTTCAGGGGCGATAAAGTAGAAGCGGTTGTTGTTGAACTTAGAAAGCGCCTGCGTGAGAGAGTGCACGGTGCGACCGTATTTCAAATCTCCGACCATCGCGATGTTCAGGTTATCCAAGCGGCCTTGCGTCTCGTGAATGCTGAACAAATCCAACAGCGTTTGAGAAGGGTGCTGGTTTGCACCGTCGCCGCCGTTAATGACGGGAACGCCTTTAGAAAACTCAGACGCTAAGCGTGCTGCGCCTTCCTTAGGATGGCGCATTACGAATGCATCAACGTATGAAGAGATGACTTGCACTGTGTCTGAGAGCGTTTCGCCTTTTTTGCCTGAAGAGGTGTTACCGCCGTCAGGGAAGCCAATCACGGTGCCACCCAGGCGTTGAACTGCAGTTTCAAACGAGAGGCGTGTGCGGGTTGAGGCTTCAAAGAAGCAGCTTGCGACCACTTTATTTTTCAGCAGTGTAGGGTTTGGCTCTGCCTTCAACGTCCCCGCCGTTTCGACGATAAGTTCCAATTCTTCGCGGGACAACTCCGGGATGGAGATAATGTGTTTATTGTACAGCGAGGTCGCCATGTCTTCTCTTCCCTCTATGGATGCTAACTAAGGTTGCTAACTAAGGTTTGCTAAATTTTGGCTAAAAAAAAGCCTCCCGATCAGGAGGCTTTTTCTAAAAATACGGGAAAAACAAAATAGGATACCGATGCCATGTAATGGCAGGTTTTAGCGGTGTTCTTTTGTGCTAAATGTGGCATTCCGATTCATTTTTTCGACAAATTGCGGAGAATTATACGCCCATTTTCGGTCGGCGCAAGGGGTGGAAAGCGTGCGAAGAAGGGGAGGCGTATTGTTTTTTTTAAGCCTTCTTTATCGGCGTTGCCTGAGCGAGCACGGAGAATAATTGATGTAACGACAGCGTGTTAGACACAAAAAAGCACGCAGAGAATGCGTGCTTGGTTTATATCAAAGCGGACTGAACGCTTTGCTACCGAGCGCTATTGGATTAGCTACCGAGCGTGGCAACCATCACGGCTTTGATAGTGTGCATACGGTTTTCTGCTTCATCAAAGACGATCGAGAAATCAGACTCGAACACGTCTTCGGTGACTTCTAAGCCTTTCATGCCGTATTTCTCTGCCACTTCTGCACCAATGGTGGTTTCATCATTATGGAACGCCGGCAAGCAGTGCATGAACTTCACGTGTGGGTTACCCGTGCTCTTCACCATATCCATGTTCACTTGATACGGCGTCATGATAGCAACACGCTCATCCCATGCTTCTTTTGATTCACCCATGGAAACCCAGACATCGGTATAAAGGAAATCACAGCCTTTCACGCCTTCTTCGACGTTTTCCGTCAGAGTGATTTGCGCGCCTGTTTCCGTGGCGATGCTTTTACATTGCTCCACCAAGCTTTCTTCCGGCCAAAATTGCTTTGGCGCTACGAGGCGGATGTCCATGCCCATTTTTGCTGCACCGACCATGAGGGAATTACCCATGTTGTTGCGCGCGTCGCCCAAATAGGCAAAGGCCATTTCGTGTAATTGCTTACCACGGCCGTGTTCTTGCATCGTAAGGAAGTCGGCAAGGATCTGGGTTGGGTGGAACTCGTCAGTCAGTCCATTCCAAACCGGCACACCTGCATATTTACCCAATTCCTCAACAATAGCCTGCCCATGACCACGATACTCGATGCCATCGTACATACGGCCAAGTACACGTGCCGTGTCTTTCATTGATTCTTTGTGGCCGATTTGCGAGCCTGAAGGGCCAATATAAGACACTTGAGCACCCTGATCGAATGCGGCGACTTCAAAGGCGCAGCGCGTGCGGGTAGAGGCTTTCTCAAAGATAAGGGCAATGTTTTTACCCTTTAGTTTTTGTTGTTCATACCCGTTGTATTTTGCTTTCTTGAGATCGGCAGACAAAGACAATAGGTGTTCAATCTCGCGAGGAGTGAAATCCAGAAGTTTGAGAAAATTCCGGTTACGCAGATTAAAAGCCATGATGAGATCCCTTTCAAAGTTCTTTGTACTTCTTAACAGCGGCTTAGTCGCCACTGTAGACACTAAGCACGATTTTTACGCAGTTGAGCACATAAATGCAACATTTTTGAATAAATATTTATAAATCGCGCGTCACTATTCGTAACTGGGTGATCGGCGTGTAACAAAAAAGCCACCTGTCGGTGGCTTTTTTCTCTGCGCAAGTGGCGATGGGAGCAGGTCCGTGTTTATAAGCCTTCGCGCTCAATTGGGCAGCTCATGCAACGTGCGCCGCCGCGACCTCGTCCTAATTGGTCGCCAGGGATCGGCAACACTTTGATGCCTGCTTTGTCGTATTTCTCGTTGGTGTAAACATTGCCTTCATAGCCAATGACAACACCGGGACGAACGGTGAGGACGTTGTTGGCGTCATTCCACTGTTCGCGCTCTGCCTCGAAGCTGTCGCCGCCCGTAGTGATGATATTGAGCTGAGGGATGTTGAGCGCCTTTTCGATCGCATGTAGGAAGTAATCCACTTCCGTCACTTTCACATCGCCTTTTCCTGCATCCGCCAAGCGCCAGCATTGAAGATCTTTGCGCATCACTTCTGGGTAAACCGAGAAGGTGTCGAGATCCATGTGTGTCATGACCGTGTCCAAGTGCATGCAAGAACGGTGCTTCGGCAGGTTAATCGCGATCACTTCTTTTGCTTGGCCATGTTTGAATAGGCTGCGTGCCAGAGCTTCAACCCCTTGAGGTGTTGTACGTTCAGACATGCCCACAAGCACGGCACCGTTACCGATGACCAGTACATCACCACCTTCAACCATGGCATTGTCATAGTCGCGTTGCTCTGCACCGAGATAGGTGTGGAAACGTGAAGAGGCGAATGTCGGGTGCCAACGATAAATGGCGCGTAGGTGGTTGGTTTCGCGCTGACGTGCAGGCTTCGCCATTGGGTTCAGCGACACGCCACCATACACCCAGCATGATGTGTCGCGTGTGAATAAATGGTTAGGGAGTGGGTCGATGATAAAATCGGTGCGCTCATGCATCGCTTGCATCATAGAAGACGATTGCACGGGGAAGTCAATGTAACTCAAGCCGCCCAGTAGAATATGCGCCAGCTCTTCGTCGCTAAGGGTTTGCAAGTAGCCACGTACATCTTGGGCAAATTGGTAACCCAAGCGGTATTCGCCGACTTGCACGTCAAGTAGCCAATTTTTTGCTTCCGGAATGGCCAAGGTTTCAGCCAGCAGGTCATGCAGCAGAAGGACTTCTACGCCTTCGCCTCGGAGTGTTTTTGCGAATTCATCATGTTCTTCGCCGGCACGTTCGACGGCCAACACATCATCAAATAGTAAATCTTTGTAGTTTGATGGCGTAAGGTGATTTAGCGCGCGCTCTGGACGATGAAGCATTACACGCTTCAATTTTCCAACTTCTGAACCCACATATAGCTGACTCATGATCGTTTCTCTCTTGAATTTTTATTTACCCCACCTTGCGCCATGTCTGCGTTTGCCTTTTGTTCTGAGAAGAAAAATCGGTTTTCTCTCTGACTGTGATAGCAAACGGAGTTAATGAACGTTTTGATGGGAAAAAATGGAGATTGAGCGACAGAATTCCAAAAGAGGGGCGTAATTTGGCAAAGACGCCTGAATACGTGTCGTAAATCCATTTACCTTAATGAATGCGAAGACGGTGAAACACTGCCTTTACGGTGCGTGTTATCGCAACAGCGCAAAGGGTGCATCGTTCCGTTTTCTCATCCTGTGTGCGTACTTATGCGAAATAACTGCACACTATTCCATAATTGGGTCATTTGTCAGAGCAAGATACGGTCAATGATGGGATTGTTTAGCATCTTCTCTTGTTATTGCCCTGTTCTCAAATAATGACAACCTTGTTCCTTAAGGTCAATTTTACTTTTAATTAACAGGTCGAGATGTGATTCGTTGCTGTTGCATAGAGTGGATTTGGGTACGAAAAATTGACCTAAAATCGTCATGGAAAAGCGCATCAATCCGTGCCATAGTTCCCCCGTATTTTCTCAGTCTGGAGTTATCCAATGTCTTACGCTGACATTATTGAAGAACAAAAAGCCGAAACACGCGAAATCATTGCTGCACTGCTAGACGACGGCAGCGATCCAGATGCGCTTTACACCATTGAGCACCACCTGTCTGCTGACAGCTTTGCTGAATTGGAAACGGCTGCAGTGGAAGCGTTTAAGTTGGGTTTTGAAGTGTTTGAAGCGGAAGAACTTGAGCTTGAAGACGGCAGCACGGTTGTTTGCTTTGACGCGGTAATGGAAACTGCATTGGACGCTGATCGCATCGATGAGCAAGTAGAAAAGCTTGTTGCTCTGGCAGAAAAGAACAAGATCGATTATGACGGTTGGGGCACCTACTTTGAGTCTGATGAAGAAGATGACGAAGAAGAGGGTGATCTCGAGGAAGAAGACGAGAAGTAATTCACCGTCGTTGAGAGAAAAGCCGGCTTGCCGGCTTTTTTTGTCGCGACAAAACGCTTATTTCAGTGTTTTCAGCATGCAGACTTCGCAATCGCTGTGCCCTGTATTTCCCAATGGGCCATCAAGCTGCTTAAAGCCCATCGACGTATAAAGGCCTATCGCTTCTTTGAGGCAAGCGGTGGTTTCGAGGTAGCAGGCGTTATAGCCTTGTTCTCTTGCAAATTTTAATGCGTGCGCCACCATTCTTCGGGCGAATCCTTTCCCGCGTAACACGGGGCGAAAATACATTTTCTGAAGCTCGCAGGTGTTGTCTTGCCCAAGCAAAGGGGCGATGCCGCCGCCACCGAATATCTTTCCATCTTTTTCAATCACCCAGTAAGCCGCGTTCTCTGCTTTGTAACTTTCACTGAGCGTGTCGAGTTGTGGGTCTGCCACACTGTAGCCTTTGTCTTCGGTTAAGCCATATTCGGCGGATACTTTGCGAATAACCGCTGCAATGGCCGCGTTGTCCGCAGGTTCTAACAGGCGAAAGGTAAACCCTTTTTGCTTCTCGCTTTGTTCCATGGCGCGGTTGTATCGCGAAAGGGAAGAAGAAAGAACATCAATTTCATCGCTGTCTAACTGCTCTAGGTACAACGCAATTTCTTGGTTGATGCCTTGATGGTGCGCATTTAAGCGTGTTCGCCCGGTGTCGGTCAGCTGGTAGCTGGGTTGTGCGTGGGCAGATTCGACGTGATAGGCAATGTTGTTATTGTTGATTAAGATCGCCAAGGTGCGGTTGGCGTTCGCGACATCAATATTGAGGCGTGATGCGAGCTGATCAGCATTCAGGTTTTCTTGCTCTAACTCAATCAGCACATGGCATTGAATGGTGGTGAGTCCGCTGGTGCCATAGATATTGTCCAGTAGCCCTCTATGCCTAAGCAATTGACGCACTAACTGTCGAATTTCAATGGGTCCAGTGTTCATCCTTAATCCTCTCATTTCCTTAAAAATACTGCCGTTATGATTGTGCCTGAAAATAAGGGAATTGCACCCATCACGTCCACTTCGATGCCCTTTCTCTGATTGAAAGCAATGAGAAACCGTGAAAGCTGCGCGTTGGTGACATGTGGAGATAAGTTGTACGGTTGTTGCAATACAAAGAGTCGGTTAGTTCGCACTTGGTGAGGTCTGGACTGCGTAATGCCTTGATGATAATTAGAATATGAAATCAAAAAAAATAAATAAACCCGATGCACTCGGGTAGGACAAGGTGTTGGCAAGGAGTGCCTATTATGGAAAACAAAATGACGTTTCACGGCTCGGGTCGTGAGTACTTCGGCATATGGATCGTGAACATTTTGCTGAGCGTGTTAACGCTCGGGATCTATTCGGCGTGGGCGAAGGTGCGCACCAAGCGCTACTTCTATGGAAACACGGAATTGGCGGGTGATCGTTTCGAATATCACGCAACGCCAATTCAAATTCTGATTGGCCGCATTGTTGCAACCATTGCCGTCATTATCTGGTTTGCAGTTGGACAGTTCTTTCCAATCGCCTCGATGTTTCTTTTAGTCTTTGGTTTGTTGGTGATGCCTTGGCTGCTGCGAAACAATGCGCGCTTCAATGCCAAAATGACCAGCTTTAGAAACGTGAGGCTGAATTTTACGGGCACGTTGTTAGGCGCTTACGGCAACATTTTGGGGCGGGGCGCAGTTTTCTGTTTCATCGTCTTTGTTATCGCCATGATTGCGTCTGCGCACATCAGTGATGGCGTCACAATAGGAGCAGTCTTAGTGGGCATGGCGGTGCTGTTTGTCACCTATGCATGGATCATTAAAGGCATCTCGAGCTATTTCGCCAACGGTTATGGTTATGGGAAATTAAAATTTAAGGCGGAGCTTTCAACGGGCTTTTTCGTCCGCACCTATTTATGGGCGATTTTGATTGGTGCGATCACCATGATTGCGGTGAGTATTGCGTCGGCGTTGGTGACGGGGATTTTCGTGGTGTTCAGTGATCCGTCGTCTTGGGCGGGGATGGACGGTTTCCCTGACAATTTCGACCCAGAGAATCTAACGCTCGATAACCTGTTTGCGTTTGCCGGTATTTTCGTGATGGTCATGGTTGGCTATGGCTTGTTTTTTGCGGCCATGTTGGTGGTGACGGCATTTATTGCCTGCCGAACCCGTAACCATGTGTTTAACCAAATGCAGATTGAAGGCATGCCGGACTATCGCTTGGGGTCGTACATGGACACCACGAGTTATGCCTTACTGATCATTACCAACTTCTTCTTGCAGGTGTTTACCTTGGGTCTTGCTCGACCTTGGGTGAAGGTGAGAACCGCTCGTTATGTGTTAGGTATGACCTCAGTGTATGGCGACTTGAATGAGCTGACCGCATTTGATGATCAATCGGATGCCAATTCCTCCATTGGTGATGAAGTCTCTCAAGCCTTTGATTTGGAAATCGGGATCGGATAATGACGGAAGGATATGCGTATCCCCCGCGGCAATCGAGCCGAATGCGTGCAACCTTGATGGTATTGGGTGAGACGCGCGCTGTGCTGCAATACGCAGACCACCGTATTGATTGCCGCTTAGAAGAGATTGAATGCACTGAGAAGATGGGGAGTATTCCCATTAAACTGCGCTTTCCTGATGGTGATCTTTTCATTCCTGACAACGAAAGTGCACTGCCTGCATACTTTCAACAAGCGCCAAAAAGCCGCTTATCGTGGCTTGAAAGCAGTAAGCGGGCGATCCTTGCTTGCGTGTTTATGGCCGTCTTGCTTATTGGGGCATTCTTCTACGTTGGGTTGCCTGCTGTGAGCAAAGGGATCGTGAATCTTTTGCCGGAGGAAGTGCCTATGGCTGTTGGCGAGCATGTGCTCTCGCAGCTAGATGAGCGCTTGCTAAAACCCTCCGAACTTCCCGCAGAACAGCAAGCGCATATTCAGGCGGAATTTGATCAACTCGTCGCTGATTTACCGCCTATGCCAGTACCTCCTCGCTTGGTTTTTCGCTCTTGGGATCGAGGGCCAAATGCGTTTGCATTGAGTGATGGCACGGTGATTTTGATGGATTCTTTAGTCTCGATTGCCGATACCGACCGCCAACTGAATGCCATTTTGCTTCATGAACTCGGGCACGTTTACTATCAGCATGTGATGACATCACTGGTGCAATCAACCTTGGTATCGGTGTCTGTCGCGGTGATAACAGGGGAAAGCACGGGCGTGATCGATACGTTGACGGGGCTAGGCGTGCTGTTTGTCACTGCAGGGTACTCGCGTGAAAACGAAGAAGCATCTGATGCCTTTTCCGCAACGCACTTGATGGCAAAGTATGGCGATACCACCGCGCTTGCTGAAATGTTTGAGAAACTTAGCGCATCTCATGCTGCAATGTCGATGGAGTGGTTGAGCTCTCACCCTGATACCCATTCGCGTATAGAGGCGGCAAGACAGTTCAATCCGTAGGGAAGCATACGTGCAGGTGCGGCATACGTGCAGGTGCGGCATATCACGGTGACAAAAAAGCAGCCAAAAGGCTGCTTTTTCATTATTTGGTAAGGTGGTTGGTCGGGAACGGATTGTGCGCTATGCGATTATTGAATCATGGTGACAATACCAAGCATTCAGTGTTGCTCTCTTTTGCCATACCTTCTCATGGAAATAGTACGCCATGGTGTTGATACAGGGTTCAATCATTGCCATGAGGCTGCCTACCAAGATGTCACCTGTTAGCAAATACACGACGGTAAATGCGACACTGAAGTGAACAACGGCGAAGCTCGCGGTTTTACGGCCTGGGTTACCGCGCAGTGTATTTTTCAACACTTTGCTTTCCCATGCTTTCTCATGGAAGTAAAAGGCAACGGTGTTGACCATAGGCTCTACCATGGCAATCAAACTACCCAGCAGAATATCGCCTGTCAGGATAAATGCGACAGTGAATGCAACGGTAAAGTGAATCACAGCAAAACTTAGGGTCTTTTTCATAATCAGTTCCTCATCGGTATGAACTGATTATTGCGAATTATTCTCAACAACTACATTTGGTTGTTGTTATTGATTCAATAGGTGGGGGTTATCAACGCAATGTTGTGGCTGTGCATTGGCATCTTGTCGTGAAAGGCGAATATGGAAGAG
This sequence comes from Enterovibrio baiacu, assembly GCF_004120195.1. Classification (GTDB taxonomy): domain Bacteria; phylum Pseudomonadota; class Gammaproteobacteria; order Enterobacterales; family Vibrionaceae; genus Enterovibrio; species Enterovibrio baiacui. The sequence continues at coordinate 33,138 of NZ_SCHN01000031.1, forward strand.
CCTGATAGGTCTGTATATCAAACGCAAAAAGCCGACGATTTCTCGTCGGCTTTCGTATCAAACACTCTGTGCTATCGGTATTACAGGGCTGCGATGGTCGCTTTCTGCTCTTCCAATTTCACTAGCGTTTCGTTGTAACCGTCTAGCTTCGCGCGCTCAGCTTCAACAACCGCTTCTGGTGCTTTCGCAACAAAACCTTGGTTGCCTAGCTTGCCAGCGATACGCTTGATTTCGCCTTCAGTTTTCGCGATTTCTTTATCTAGACGCGCAAGCTCTGCATCTTTGTCGATAAGGCCTGCCATTGGGATCATCAGCGTAGACTTACCAACCAGTGCAGTTGCGCACGCTGGCGTTTCTTCGTCTGCAGTCAGTACACGAACGCCTTCAAGCTTAGCCAGTGATGCCAAGACTTTGGTGTTTGCTTCTAGACGCGCCACGTCTTTCTCGTCTGCGGCTTTCAGCATCACATCAAGCGCTTTACTTGGCGCGATGTCGTACTCTGCACGCAGGTTACGGATAGAAGTGATAAACGCTTTCACCCACTCGATGTCAGCCAGTGCATTGGCATCGAACTGTGCTTCATCGTATTGAGGCAATACTTGCAGCATGATGGTTTCATCAAAGTCAGCCGCATCAATACCTTCAACCAATGGCTTAACGCTCTGCCAGATAGATTCGGTGATGTATGGCAACACTGGGTGAGCAAGACGTAGCGTCTTCTCAAGCACAGTGATCAGCGTGTAGCGGGTTGCTTGCTGCTGCGCTTCAGTGCCTTTCCAAAGAACAGGTTTGGTCAGTTCTAAGTACCAGTCACAGAATTGGTTCCAGATGAATTCGTACAGCGTGTTTGCTGCCATATCCAGACGGAAGTTTTCGATGTGTGCGTTGAAGTCTTTTGCTGCCAGTTGGAACTGAGATTCAATCCACTTGTCTGCGAGTGAGAACTCCATTGCGGCGCGCTGCTCTTGAGACAGAGAGGTACCACAGTCTTGGTTTTCTGCATTCATCAGCACGTAACGGCTTGCGTTCCATAGCTTGTTGCAGAAGTTGCGGTAACCTTCAAGACGCTTCATGTCCCAGTTGATGTCACGGCCGGTTGAAGCCATGGCTGCTAGGGTGAAACGCAGTGCATCAGTACCGTAAGGTTCGATGCCATTTTCGAAGGTCTTGCGTGTGTTTTTCTCAATCTTAGCGGCCAGTTGAGGCTGCATCATGTTGCCACAACGTTTCTCAACCAGAGATTCCAGATCGATACCGTCAATCATGTCAATTGGGTCAAGCACGTTGCCCTTAGATTTCGACATCTTGTCGCCGTTCTCATCACGGATAAGACCGGTAACGTAAACGGTTTTGAATGGTACTTGTGCTTTGCCGTCTTCATCTTTACAGAAGTGCATGGTCATCATGATCATGCGCGCAACCCAGAAGAAGATGATGTCAAAACCTGTGACCAACACATCAGATGGGTGGAAGGTTTTCAGATCTGGGGTTTGCTCAGGCCAGCCTTGTGTGCCAAAGGTCCACAACGCAGATGAGAACCAGGTATCCAGTACATCGTCGTCTTGGCGAAGTACAACAACAGGAGCAAGGTTGTTTTGCTCACGCACTTCTTCTTCGCTACGGCCAACATAGACGTTACCGTCGTTGTCGTACCATGCAGGAATGCGGTGACCCCACCAAAGTTGGCGAGAGATACACCAATCTTGAATGTCACGCATCCAAGAGAAGTACATGTTTTCGTATTGCTTAGGCACGAATTGAATGTCGCCATTCTCTACGGCTTCAACCGCTGGTTTCGCCAGTGTTGCAGCACGCACGTACCATTGGTCGGTCAGCATGGGTTCGATAACCACGCCACCACGATCGCCGTAAGGCACGGTGAGGTCGTGATCTTTGATTTCTTCAAGTAGACCTAATGTGTCGAACTCTGCAACGATCGCTTTACGTGCAGCGAAACGTTCCATGCCGCGGTAAGCTTCTGGAAGTTCAGTGCCGTATACGTCGCTTGCTTCACCGTTGGTGTTGAACACTTCAGCACTGTCACGGATGTCTGCATTGAAGGTCAGGATGTTGATCATTGGCAATTGGTGGCGTTTGCCGACTTCATAGTCATTGAAGTCGTGCGCAGGGGTGATCTTCACACAACCTGTGCCTTTTTCCATGTCTGCGTGCTCATCGCCCACGATAGGGATGCGACGATTCACGATTGGCAGCATGATTTCTTTGCCGATCAGCGCTTTGTAGCGAGGATCTTCAGGGTTTACTGCAACACCGGTGTCGCCCAGCATGGTTTCAGGACGCGTGGTTGCAACCACAATGTAGTCTTTGCCGTCTGCGGTTTTTACGCCGTCAGCCAGTGGGTAACGGAAGTGCCACATGTGGCCTTTCACATCTTTGTTTTCGACTTCTAGGTCAGAAATTGCGGTGTGCAGTTTCGGGTCCCAGTTAACCAGGCGCTTACCACGGTAGATAAGATCTTCTTGGAAAAGGCGAACAAACACTTCTTGAACGGCATTAGACAGGCCGTCATCCATGGTGAATCGCTCGCGATCCCAATCAACAGATGCGCCAAGACGACGAAGCTGCTTGGTGATAGTGCCACCGGATTCGCCTTTCCATTCCCAAATCTTGTCGATGAACGCGTCACGACCGTAATCGTGTTTCGTTTTGCCTTCTTCTGCGGCAATTTTGCGTTCAACAACCATTTGTGTCGCGATACCAGCGTGGTCAGTACCCACTTGCCACAAGGTGTTTTTACCTTTCATGCGCTCACAGCGGATCAAGGTATCCATAATGGTATCTTGGAACGCGTGGCCCATGTGAAGGCTACCAGTGACATTTGGTGGTGGGATCATGATGCTGTATGCATCTTTTGATGTGTCACCGTGAGGCTTAAAGTAACCAGCCTCTTCCCAGCGCTGGTACAGCGCCGTTTCAATTGATGTTGGGTTGTATGTCTTTTCCATAGCGCTCTTGATGGCTCAGTGTGATGTAACCCTTTTTCGTCGATTTCCTTTATTGCCAATCAGTCAGTGTTTGGCAGAAAGTGCGTCAATTACTTGAGGTATCGGACATTTCGTTCATGGCGAGGGTTCGCATTTGTCGCCCCGCCATGCGATAAATTTTGTAGCGCTCTCTTGCTTGTTGCTTGAGAGCCTCTTCGCAAGGCACGAAGTCTACCACTTGTGCAAAGGAAGGCGCAAAAATTGCTGCTTCTTCGGCCAAGTTTATCAGGACATTTCGGTGTCCTGAAGGCCTAACGCCTGACCAACCGATTTCGACTTGCGCGCCGCCTCGTGGCCCTTCGCCCACTAAATTGTGCGGAACGAAGTGATCAGGAGAAAGCTGCCAAAGTTGTTCATCGATGTTTTCGGCCTGAGGTTTGTCATTCGCCGAAATGTACACCTTCATACCTTGCTCGCTATAAAGGGCAGAAAGCTGGCAGACTTTTTCCAACATACTCTGCTGAGGGTGAGTATCGGATTCATCCACAAGATAAAAGGTTGCCACTGCCATTTCTTTGTCCTTTATAGCGCGTATTCTCGTGGCTCAGTGTGCGGTGAGATTGCGTGAAAAGCCATCGCTTTATGCAATCCTTTCGACCAAACCAGATCATAAAAACCGAGACATGAAAAAAGGAGGCCTTGGCCTCCTTTTCTGTTCAGCGGTATTTTTTATTCCACTGTCTCTAGGCCAGAACGGTTCAGAAGGAACTGGACAAGCAATGGGACAGGGCGACCGGTTGCACCTTTGTTGGCGCCACCACGGAATGAGGTGCCAGCAACATCAAGGTGTGCCCAGTTGTATTTCTTCGCAAAGCGAGAAAGGAAGCAACCTGCTGTGATGGTACCGCCGCCAGGGCCACCGATGTTTGCCATGTCAGCAAACGGGCTCTTCAGCTGCTCTTGGTACTCTTCGGTCATCGGCAGACGCCACGCGCGGTCACCCGCTTGCTCAGACGCATTCACGATTTCGTGTGCCAGTGGGTTGTGGTTAGAGATCAAGCCACTGATGTGATGGCTCAATGCCACAATACACGCGCCAGTCAGCGTCGCAACGTCAACCACACATTCTGGTTCGTAACGTTCTACATATGTCAGCGCATCACACAGTACCAAACGGCCTTCAGCATCGGTATTCAATACTTCAACGGTTTGACCTGACATGGTGGTGACGATGTCGCCTGGGCGGTATGCATTGCCATCAGGCATGTTTTCACAGCCTGCAAGCACGCCGACAACGTTGATCGGTAAATCAAGTTTCGCGAGCGACTTCATGGTGCCAAAGACGGAAGCTGCACCACACATGTCGTACTTCATTTCGTCCATGTTTGCTGGTGGCTTCAATGAGATACCGCCGGCATCAAAGGTCAAACCTTTACCGACCAGAACGATAGGTTTCGCATCTGGATCTGGGTGGCCTTTGTATTCCATGATCGACATGAATGATTCATTCTTCGAGCCCTGGCCTACGGCAAGGTAAGACGTCATGCCAAGCTCTTTCATCTCTTGCTCACCAATGATTTTGGTGGTGACTTTTTCAAAGTCATCGGCAAGTCGACGTGCTTGAGAAGCAAGGTAAGCTGGGTTGGCGACGTTTGGCGGCATGTTGCCAAGGTCTTTACAGGCGTTCACACCAGAAGCAACCGCAAGGCCGTGGGCAATGGCGCGCTCGCCAAGGTTCAATTCACGACGTGTTGGTACGTTGAACACCAATTTGCGAAGTGGACGGCGAGTTTCTGGTTTAACGCTTTTGAATTGATTAAAGGTGTAGAGGCTGTCTTTGGTGCTTTCAACGGCTTGGCGGACTTTCCAGTAGGTGTCACGGCCTTTAACGTGCAGCTCAGTCAGGAAGCAAACGGCTTCCATTGAACCTGTTTCGTTGAGAGTGTTGATGGTGTTTTTGATGATTTCTTTATATTGACGCTCACCAAGTTCACGCTCTTTACCACAACCGACTAACAATACGCGTTCAGACAGCACGTTAGGCACATGATGCAATAACAGCATTTGGCCTGGCTTGCCTTCAAGATCACCACGACGCAGCAGGCTGCTGATGTATCCATCGCTGATCTTGTCGAGTTGTTCTGCAACCGGAGACAGACGGCGTGGTTCAAATACACCGACTACGATACAAGCACTGCGCTGCTTTTCGGGACTCCCGCTTTTTACACTGAACTCCATGCGTACTCCTACATCCTAAAGACAAGTGGGGCTAAATGTTGGATAATGCCCGCTTTATCGGAACTCGAATCCATGTTCGAGGTAAATTGAAACAAGCAGGTCAACACTTGGCCGAAAGATTAAAAAACAACTGATTTACCGAAAAACTATAGCGATTCGAGTAAAAAAACAAGTTTTCTAAAGGTAAAACGCCGTGATTATTGTTCGGTATTTGATCCGAGAGACAGTGAAAACGCAACTTGCGGTGCTGTTTGTACTATTTCTGGTCTTTTTTAGTCAGAAATTTATCCGAGTGCTGGCAAATGCTACAGATGGCTCAATTCCGGGGAATGAGGTCCTGACATTAGTAGGACTTTATATGCCGTCGATGGCCATGCTGATGCTGCCCTTGAGTCTATATATAGGTATTTTGATTACTTTCGGGCGTCTATACGCTGAAAGTGAAATCACTGTCATGAATGCGACGGGGATCGGAAACAAGTTTTTGATCCGTGCAGCCTTGTATCTCGCACTGATTACGGGGGCTGTGGCCGCATTCAATGCTCTTTGGCTGACGCCATGGGCAAATGACAAAGAAATCAAAGTCATGGAAAGTCTCGAGGCGGAAAGTGGCCTTGAGTTGCTTGTGAAAGGTCAAATACAACCGTCTCCTGATGGCGAGGCGGTGGTGTATGTAGGCGATATCACGGGCAGCGGCAAAGATTTACATAAAGTGTTTATTGCGCAGCCTGTTCCTCGGGGAACCATGCGTCCAAACGTTGTGGTTGCAGAAAAAGGCTTTGTCTCTGAACTGCCGGATGGTCGTCAGGTGTTAGACCTGAATACGGGAACGCGATACGAAGGTGTTCCAACACGTTTAGATTATACCGTCACCGAATATGAAAATTATCAGGTGTTGATCGGTCAACGTGAGGTTAGACAAAAACACCGAGATTGGGATGCGGTGCCGACACAGCAACTATTGAATGAGCCGTCAGAACGGGCACAAGCTGAACTGCAATGGCGTATTTCACTGGTGCTGTGTATTCCCTTGATGACCATGATTGTGGTGCCGTTGTCTTCGGTTAACCCGCGTCAAGGGCGGTTTGCAAAGCTGTTCCCTGCCGTGTTGCTCTATCTTGCTTACTTCTTAGCAATCAGCGCTGCGAAATCGGCGATAGAGGAGGGGAACCTTGCACCTGAAATTGGGCTTTGGAGCGTCAATATCATTGCCTTGCTCGTGGCATTTGTTCTCATAAGCTGGGATAGCTTACCGATGCGCAAGCTTAAATATCGACTGCGGAGAGCAGCCTAATGTTTAAAATTCTCGATCTCTACATCGGGCGAACCATCATCGCGACGACAACCTTGTGTCTCGCGACCTTGGTGGGGCTTTCAGCCATTATCAAATTCGTTGAGCAACTGCGCTCTGTGGGTGATGGCATCTTTACCATGATGACCGCGGTGCAATATGTCTTGTTGAGTATGCCGCGTGATATCGAGATGTTTTTCCCTATGGCAGTGTTGCTGGGGGCGTTGATTGGCCTTGGAACATTGGCATCCAGTTCTGAACTGGTGGTGATGCAGGCCTCTGGCTTTTCGAAGCTAGATATCGGCCTTTCTGTATTGAAGACGGCGATGCCGCTGATGCTGATTGTCTTGGCACTAGGACAATGGGGTGCACCGGATGCGCAAAAAGCCGCGCGTGAGCTGAGAGCTTTTGCGAAGTCTGGCGGTAACGTCATGTCGGTACGAAGTGGTGTATGGGCGAAAGACGGTGGCGACTTTATCTATATTGCGCGTACTGACCAGAAAGAATCGCTAACAGGCGTCAACATCTGGAAGTTTGATGAACAGCAGCACCTAAAAGAAATGGTGTTTGCGCAAAGCGGTGATTTTCTGGATCAAGATAGCTGGCTACTGAACAACGTGACCATCACGCATTTTAACGGTGCCGTTAAAATTGATGAGACGAAGCAAGATGAATTGGCTTGGCGTACCACGCTAACACCAGAGAAGCTTTCGATTGTGACGGTGAAACCGGAAGAATTATCGCTATCAGGTGTCTATAGCTATGTAGAGTATTTGAAAGCGTCTGAACAAGATGCTTCCCGCTATGAACTCGCTTTGTGGCGTAAAGTACTTCAACCGCTTTCTATCGGTGTCATGATGCTGTTGGCCTTGAGCTTTGTCTTTGGCCCACTTCGTTCTGTGACCATGGGGGCAAGGGTATTGTCTGGCGTGATCTTTGGTTTCGGCTTCTATATCTCAAATGAGGTGTTTGGTCCGCTAACCCTGGTTTACCAGCTCCCACCGTTCTTTGGTGCGGTTGCACCGAGTTTGGCCTTCATTGGTGTGACCTTGTATCTGTTGAACAGAAAGCTATGAGTTAACGTCGCCCTGTTAAGATAGGCGCGCGAGACATTGAACGTATAAAAAGAGGGAGCACATGTGCTCCCTCTTTTGCGTTTGCATGGTTGGGATAAGCGTAGTTAACACGTCGCTCTTTATCCCAAGCATTACTTTTCTATTTTAATCACTTGGCTGTGAGAGAAGTGATCTTGGAAAGCGCGGTTGTTTCGATCAAACAACGTAAGAAGGTTGCCAATACCCAAGCAAGACGTCGCCATGCGAATCAAAGACTGGGTAAAGGTGATGTTTCCACCAAACTCGCTGACGACTCTTAGCTTCCATGCTTTCATACCAACAGTCTGTCCAGCTCGAGTCCAGAAGAAGGCATAGAAAAGGGCGGCGACAGCAAACACATAAACGGTGAAGAGTGGGCTAACGAAAGGATCCCTGGCGAGGTAATCACTGACATCAACATACCCTTCAATGGAAAACCCAAACTGTACTGCGAGCGCAATGCCGCCCACCACAACACCAATAGCCAGCATCTCAACGGCTGCAAGCACTAATAAGTCATATAACCATGCGCCCATGCGCCTAAAAAAGCCCGCACCTTTCGGTACGCTATAAGAAACAGAAGATTGAGACATGCCTTTGTCCAAAAAATGAGTATGGGTAGAGTTTACCAGCGTTAGCCGTGTTGTTGAATGTGTAAAAATGCCTCTAATTGAGTGCATTTATAGCAAGGTGGCGAAAAAAGAAACGGTTGAACAAAAATAATGAATTAGGGGCTTGCGCTGCAGTTCGGCTTGCGTATAATCAGCCTCACTTGCCCGGGTGGCGAAATTGGTAGACGCAGCGGATTCAAAATCCGCCGGTGAATAACTGTGCCGGTTCAAGTCCGGCCCCGGGCACCAATTTCCGGAAAAGCCCCAGTCGAAAGACTGGGGCTTTTTTCGTTCTAGGTATTCAGAAAAACAAAAACTCCCTTCTATATTCCTAAGCCTTGATCGCTATACCTATATTCGTGTCTTTTGCGCGTAAACGCCTAGATTTTCGTGGCGCTGCGCGATGGCAGGCGAAAAGCAACTAAACAAGTCACCTCTTTTACAAAGTCTCTTTTTTTGGATTTTCTTGTTCCTTTATAAGGAAGGGGCTGATACTGGCACTTTTCCTCCTCTATATAGAACGCCGTCCCAAGGAGGGATGTTTGAGGCGCAATCAGTCCTTACAGGAGAGTTGCATTCATGCCTTGTTCTATATGGTCTGAACCTTCTCTATATATAGGAAGGAAAGACCGTTTGTGAGTGTTGCGTCCTCAAGCTTGATATTGGTAGAGGGTGTTTATGGTGTGCCACATGCGGTAAATAGAGGGTGAAGAGAGGGGATTTGTGCTTAATAAACACCCGAAAAAGTGGATTTTGTACGATTAACGAACGCTTAACTCCATTTTATTAAGTTTTTTGAAATTAGCTATTGCCAAGCAGTTCGAAGTCTCTATAATGCGCCTCATCGACACGGAACACGGCGAGTTAAGCTGGTGACCAAGTCAACGTTCTTTAACAATTTGACCTATACAATCTGTGTGGGCACTCGTACTTGATAGACATAAAGATTTATCAATGCACTGAGTGACCAAGATGGTGGAACTTTTCGAAGTGATGCTATCAACACAGCAATGCAGTTTTGCCTACGGGCAAAAAAGTAATTCAGTATTCATTGAGCGTTWGAACTGTCTCTTCGGAGATGGGGATAACAACAAAATTCTAATTGAAGAGTTTGATCATGGCTCAGATTGAACGCTGGCGGCAGGCCTAACACATGCAAGTCGAGCGGCAGCGACAACATTGACCCTTCGGGTGATTTGTTGGGCGGCGAGCGGCGGACGGGTGAGTAATGGCTGGGAACCTGCCCTGACGTGGGGGATAACAGTTGGAAACGACTGCTAATACCGCATGATGTCTTYGGACCAAAGAGGAGGACCTTCGGGCTTCTCGCGTCGGGATGGGCCCAGTTGGGATTAGCTAGTTGGTGAGGTAATGGCTCACCAAGGCGACGATCCCTAGCTGGTTTGAGAGGATGATCAGCCACACTGGAACTGAGACACGGTCCAGACTCCTACGGGAGGCAGCAGTGGGGAATATTGCACAATGGGCGCAAGCCTGATGCAGCCATGCCG
>NZ_SCHN01000032.1 GCF_004120195.1 Enterovibrio baiacu
CAACAACGCGGCACCTATGAACACTACGATTACCCGGGCCGCTTCAAAAGCGATGCGGCAGGTAAGCCCTTTACCCAATACCGACTCGAGCACTTGCGCAGTGATGCGTTAACGGCGACCGCGTCCAGCACCATCATGCAGGTGGATGCGGGGATGGTGTTTGACTTAGAAGGTCACCCTGATGACACGACCAACCGTGATTGGATTGTGGTGACGATGCACAGCGAAGGCACCCAGCCGCAAGCACTGGAAGAGCATGGTGGCGAAGGCATGACCTCGTTCCACAATACCTTCTCGGTTATCCCTGGCCATCGCCCTTGGCGACCTGTTCCGGAAGCCAAACCTTGTGTGCACGGCCCTCAAATTGCCATTGTCACGGGCCCTGCTGGGGAAGAAATCTTCTGTGATGAACACGGGCGGGTGAAAGTGCAGTTCCCGTGGGACCGTTACGGCAACAGTGATGAAGCATCAAGTTGTTGGGTGCGTGTCTCCCAAGGCTGGGCGGGCGGTCAATACGGCATGATGGCGATACCGCGTATCGGCCATGAAGTGATTGTCTCTTTCCTTGAAGGTGACCCTGACCAACCGATTATCACGGGCCGCACGTATCACGCGACCAATGTGCCGCCCTACCCGCTGCCAGCCAACAAAACCCGCACGGTACTTCGAACCGAAACCCATCAGGGAGAAGGCTTCAACGAATTGCGTTTTGAGGATGAAGCAGGGCAAGAAGAAATCTATGTGCATGCCCAAAAGGACATGAACCTGCTGGTCGAGAATGACCGCAAAGACAACATCAAACATGATTTGCATTTGGATGTGGAGAACGAGCGCTTCTCGCACATCAAGGTGGATGACCACCTGACAGTCGATGGGCAAAGCAAAGAGCACATCAAAGGTGACAAAACACTCACCACTGACAGCTCAATACACATCAAACAAGCAACCAGCCAACTCGTCGATGCTGGCTCTGAAGTTCATCAAAAATCTGGTGCGAAGCTCGTTATCGAAGCTGGCAGTCAAATCACCCTAAAAGCAGGCGGGTGTTTCGTCACCGTGGATACCGCAGGTGTTCACATTTCTGGCCCAGTGATCGACCTCAACGCAGGCGGCGGTGCAGGCAGTGGTTCAGGGTTTGGGGGAATAGCGCCGACGTTGCCGGGTGGAGTTACCGCCCCGAAAGCACCAGAGGAAATCATTCCTGTCAGATATACGCCCACAGAGGCGCTCAAGACAGCCGCCAAGCTCAACCTTGCCGTTGTTGGGGTTTGTCTTCAGGGAGAAAATACCGAGAATTGCCAGTTCTGTGGAGAGTCGTCATGTCAGTAAGCAAATGGAAGTTGGTCGATATACCTCATGAACAAGACACCCTCACATGGGCAACGCAAGGTGATTATCACTGGCTCTATACAAATACACCGCTTAATGTGTCGATGGAGGCCTCCCCGTTACTTATTGATGTCTCTGAGCCCCGAGAAGGGGCAATGCCAGAGCAGATTGTTCACGCACCAACCTTTCAGACCCGGGCATCCTCCGATGTTTTTATCGCCCACTTACGCAGTCTGGTTATCATGCGCTCCCCGGCGGATAAGCCCGTAACGGTCAGGTTTTATGTGCCGACTTATCTCACCTTCTGGCTCAGTAAATTGCCTATTCCCCGTCAGGAAACACTGATGGGGTGTATCGAGCACATTCAATGGCAAGGCCATCAGCTGTCTCTTCCTGATGACGCTCAAAGCGTCAAAAGATTTGAGGTGAACACCACTCTTGGCTGGTTCGCGCTTGATGAACAGGAGTGGGCCCTACTAAAAGATGCCTATCAAAACCGTAATTCACATCCAGAACAGTCAAGACCGCAGGCGACAACATGACATTAAAAAATATCGACATGACCAATACCGACGATACGCTTTGCACAGTGTTTGAAAGCGACGGTGTGTCTGACTCTCCCTGCGCGGCTAAACAGTTTGATGACGTGTTGTACATCCCTCAAAGAAAGTGTTGGTACCTCATCTCTGCTAAAGATGCTAAAGCCTTAAAAGATGAAGCCGATGATCTCGATGCGATGGTTAAGCCCCTTATCGACAAGCTCTACAGCAAAAGTAAAAAGCCTGAAGACGCCCAAAACGTTAAAAATGCGGTGTTGCAAAACCTCAACCAAAAAGGCGTACTGGAAAACTACAAATCACGTTCACACCTCCACTTCCTAGAAAAACCTGAAGATAAAAAGGCTTACGCACAAGCTTTGTATACCCGAGCTTTACTCAACAGCTATGCCAACCTGATCAAATCCGCAGCAAGAATGCCTAATTTGGAAGCAATCAAAGACAACTTGGACGCGCAGATATCTCAGTATTCCAGCCAGTTAGGTTTAACCACCGCCGACTTGACGGAGGGCACGATTGCAGCACAGGCGATTCGCTCCGTGGAGCGGAAGATGGTCTTTACGCCAAAATCCTCCAGCCTTTCACCGCGTATGGCTTCACGAAACCGCCAAAAAATAGACGCAGTCATCAGGCAAATCGAGAAACACATAAAAACACTGGAAAAGAAGGCTCAAGATATTGCCAAAGAAAAAGGTTTTGACTGGTATAAGAGTCAGCAAGACCAGAGCTTTCGATTTGTGAAAAGTGAGAATCGGCACATAGAGAATCACTATCAGAAATACCTAACCAGCAAACATCATTTCCGACATGTATATGAAAACTTTGAATCACCAGATGAGATGGAAGTTGAATTTAAAAAATACTGTGAATTCTCGCTGACAAATAGACCAGATTATCGTGTCGGCCCTTTATTTCATCGGTTCATGCACCTGAACAGCCTTGGTATCGTGGTCCCTGAACAGATTTTGACACGAGACCAACTCTACACATCAGATGAAGACGTAAAAACCACGTTAAACGAAGCGATTGGCGGAATGAGTGCGACTGATCGCCAACGGTTTATAAAATGGGGGAACGAAATAAAGCATTCACTCAACAGCTCGTTATCCTACGCGGTTGATGACAACGCTCCTGTGCCACTTGATGATAGGTGTAAAGGAAAAGGCGTTATCTTTATCAAAAAGCTGGGCTACGACGATGTGTTGGCGCTGATTGGGGTATGGGACAGTGAACTGGTCGCCTATATCAAAGCCTACATCGATGACATTCTTGGGGGCTCCGCTCCTGCTAGTGGCTATGCTGACGGAGGGATGTATTTTCTGTTGGCACTACGCTATCACCTCGACTACCTCAAACACCTAGGTCGAGATGCCCTTTCAGAAGGCAAAGTGGCGTATACCATCAAAGATGCGCCTTACAACCTTTCGGAGCGGCTCACCCAAAAAATGGCAATGTTCCCCTTGGAAGATGTGTATTGGTCAGCCGAGGACATCGACCTTGAAGAGTACCGCTTTGCATGGAAGGAAAGTGACACTCACATTGTTGAGTTCTTCTTGCTCAGCGAAAAAAACAAACCGCGTTACATGCATAGTATACAACTAGAAAAACTGGATCATGCTATCTCAACTGGCAAAGCGACCCTGCTCGATCTTAAAGAGCAGGTGCATGTTGCGAGTGCTCAGGTTGACGTCGCAGATCTTAAAAAAGCCCCTTCTTCACAAATCAAAAAACGGTTACGCACAGCCATCAGTGATGCCAGCAAAGCGGCCAAGGCGAATTCAAACCGCACCGTCTCACTGAGTGCGACCGTGCCAGACAGTGATTTGAACGCGTTTTCGCAATACACCTCATTGATACAAGCCTCGTTTACCCATGCTGGCGGGGAAGACCTAACCTATGTAGTGAACGCACAGGTGGAGCTATTTCGCTTTTGCAGTGACAAGTTCCGCTTTGAGGCGAACTACCCCGAAGATTTTACCGAATTGGCAAAACAGGCCTCACAGCAGGCAAAAACGGAAGTGCTCAGCCTCCAAGCTGAGGGGTTTATTGACCTCGCGGCCGGCTCACTGAAAACCACGGCAATGATGCCCGACCGCAATGGTTATGCCATGTTGTTACCCGCAGTGGTTGAACGTGAAGGAAAAGAGACTTCCCAGTACTACCACCTTGGCCAGTTACGCGCCGACGTCGAGGCACTGTGTTATGGCAGCGTGGGCGTCGGATTTGCCTTTGCCGCAAGCGCAAAGATCACGTCAAAAGACACGGGGTTGCGCTTAGATCCGGTTATCCCTGCTGAGACCACCCTGAGACTGCCGTCAATCGGAAGCATCCGCGGAGAAGTCGATCTGTTCGCCGGTGCACGCACCGGTATTTCCGTCGCGACCACCGCGAAATGGTGCAAGCCGGGTGGCGAACCTAAAGCCCGCAACTTTATCGCCCACTTGAATGAAGGTCAGGTCAAAACACTCGAGAGTGAGCGACGCTATAAAACGACACCAAACGAAGGCTGGGTGCCTCTGGGCACATTTATGCGCAGTCGCGAGTTAAGTTTCGGTATCGGCGCCCGCTACAACTTCCTGTTCGGCTATGTGCGTAACAAATTTGTCGTCAAATGCGGGGGCGGCCTTACCTTCAAAGTGGGAGGCGGAATGGACATGATGGTGGCCTTGTATCCCGAATCCTTGCTCGACATCGTCACCGCCCTGACGGATACCCTGGCATGCGAAGAATTCCGCCGTGTGGAGATGTTTGCCGAAGGCAGTGATGATAATAATGATACCGGCGGCTACCGACTGCTCAACACCTTACTCACCATGAGCATGGTCACGGGTATTGACCTGGCGAACCTCGCCCTGCTGCCAATGACGGAGGTGATAGCCGAGGAGAAAAAGATATTGGTGCGGGAGCATGCCGGTACGGTTGCGGAACAGGTTAACGTTTTCTTTTCTAAAACAGATAAAAAAAATGCAACGCCATGGTTTAAAAACCTGCCACCGGATGCCCGTGCCCGCCTCCTGTTTACCCTGACCCAAGAAAGTGACCTGTTGTCACCTGAGCTGATGGGACGGATAAAACGCATTGAAGAAAGCCGAAAAAAACGTTTTGGCGAAAAAGAGCCGAAATTAAGTCGAGCTGAAGAAAAGCAGCTTTCACAGGGTGTATCAGAAGAAGCGCCCCGCTGGCTGGCGATGGCCCGCCTGTTGGAAAGCTGGTCAGTGGCAAATATTGATATTCAACGCGACGTGAACCGCCAGATAGAGAAAACCTTTGCCCGCTATAATGTTAATGGCACCAAACACTTGGCCAGCCATTATGGTAACCGCATCCTCCCGATTGTGGTGTGGGAGCGTTTGAAAGGGTTTATGCAGCGGATGGATGAGTGCGGGGCGACAGGGCAAAACAATCAGTTTGTAGATACTACTATGTTTGATGACGACGTGATTAAGATTATCCGCTCCAGTATAGTGCGATTAGATAATTACTTCTCTTCCTACCTGCCTGCTGGCGCAAACGGCAAGCCAGCTCCCAAATACGAGACACGTACTTTTACGGGGAAAAGCCGCACACTCACCTACATCGTGTTTAACGGTGACTACCGCAATGAGTTTGGCGACAGCGAGCTTTCTGATGAAGCCATGCGGTTTGGTTATTACCATCTGGCAAGAAAAGAGATATTCCCAGAAGATTATGAAAATGAGTCCAACTTTTTTAATGACAACGCTGCATGGCGGGAGCAAACCTGGAAGGATGTGAAAGCCGAGTTGAATGTGTGGATAGAAGCCGTGACCGGCATTGAAGACAGTTTTGGCAAAGTGGAGACCCTTGATAACATGAAAACGGCCGCAGAAAACGGGGATTACGAAGCATTGTTCAAACTACTGGGAACACAATAACAATGAAGAAAAGTGTATACGCCTTACTGCTAGGGTTTCTGAGCCTTTCTGCTCAAGCTGAAATGACGGAAGAAGACATCCGTTACTTACCCGAGCTACGCTCGGCTGCCTGGTCTCCCGACCTGACCAAAGACGAAATTCGACAGCTTCGCCGGGCGATGAAAGATAATGGCCGACACTGGGGGCCTGAACCCTTGGCCTTGTTGGAAAAATATTCGCAGGACAAACGCAACGTTGAGGTACGCTACCGTTATGCCCTTGCGCTCGCAAGTTGGATGCAAATCCCTCAGTCTCTCGCCCTACTGAAAGAACTCAGCCTAGAAGGTTATCCCTATGCCATGGAGACATACGGTGAAGAAAGGGTTTGTGATTTGGAAAAATATGAAGACCTCTGTGACGCAGAAGGGTACGAATTTGGCGTGATGAAAAACGCCTTTCTCAATTGGGCGAGAAAAGACCCACTAGTGCCCGATATGTACCATCGGGTGCGTTGGTATATGCCTAAATTTGGTTTTACGGATAATTACCGAAATACCTTTACTCCGGAGGGAGAACAATTAAGCAAAGAAGCAGTAGAAGCAGGAAGTGTAAGGGCGGCACTCGAACACTACTACGCCATTGCCGCCAGAGATTCTTGGACCGACCAACAACTGGCCGACATGAAGTATTATGTGCAGGCAGCGAAAAACGCGATGATAGCGGGTAATTCAGCCTACTCCGTTCCCATTAAGGACTGCTTTGAAGATCGTAAAGATGCCATTGAAAGAGGTGAGGTTTGCCTGAACGACCAAGAATTACAGATGTCTTTTGAAAACCTTGCGCGTAATGGGTTCGCCATAGGCTTGAGCAATTTCCTATTTAGAACTTACGATCATGACCAAACCATGATAGATGCAATGATAGATTTCAGTTTTAAGGATTTTGTCCGCCACGGGAAAAGTGATCGCACTCCCGAACGTTTACAGGCCATTTACGATAAAGCAGCACAGTTGAACAATGGAAGAGGCTGGGTGCAAAGCCGGGGCTCCTCAACGAGTATTAAACACTGGGAAAAACTCTATAACTCTGAAGAAACCCGCGGCTTTTTTGACAAGGTGAATGATTTAGTCAAGTGATGGCGGTGAAAGCAAGTCATAACACAACCATGCCGAAGAGACTGATTCCCTTACTCTTCAGTTTTCTGTGCCTTTTTGCTCAAGCCGAAATGACGGAAGAAGACATCCGTTACTTACCAGAACTTCGCTCTGCCGCCTGGTCCCCCGACCTGACCAAAGACGAAATTCGACAGCTTCGCCGGGCGATGAAAGATAATGGCCGACACTGGGGGCCTGAACCCTTGGCCTTGTTGGAAAAATATTCGCAGAACAAACGCAATGTCGAAGTACGGTATCGCTATGCCCTTGCGCTCGCAAGTTGGATGCAAATCCCTCAGTCTCTCGCGCTACTCGAGGAGCTCAGCCTTGAAGGCTACCCGTACGCATTGGAGACCTATGGTGAAGAAAGGGTGTGTGCGCTGGAAAAGTATGAGGACCTCTGTGATGAAGAAGGGTACCGATATGGCGTGATGAAAAACGCTTTTCTTGATTGGGCGAGAAAAGATCCATTAGTGCCTGGTATGTTCTTCTGGGCACTATGGTATATGCCTAATTCTGGCTTTACGGATCAATGGCACAACACATTCACCCCTGAAGGAGAGAAGATAAGCAATGAAGGCGTAGAAGCAGGAAGTGTCAGAGTGGCTCTTGGACACTACTACGCCATAGCAAAAAGAGGTGAATGGACCGACCAAGAGCTGGCCGACATGAAACATTATGTGCACAAAACAACTGGGACAGTCGTCTTTAGAAGAGACGAAAAATCGGCATGAACGCCTTTTTAGTTTTGCGGAATAGTGAGCGATTTTAGATTGGCTTAGCGCTCTTCTGCACAAGAAAAGACTAAATCTGGTTATACCGGGAGATAACAGGCACACGAAAACCACCAAGACGTAGGTTATTCGAAGAAAACGAGTAACGACTGGGTGATGCTAGCTAACAGGTATACGCAATCCGCATAATCGTTTTCGCCCAAGCAGCGGTAAAGCATCTTTGATAGAGGTTTCAGTGCCCACGAGGGTTCCTTTTTCAACCTGGGCATAAATGTCAAGCCACTCGTCAGAGTCAAACCCGAGCCGATTAAGTATCTCAGGTGTTCGGGTATCAATCTTACCCCGTTTATCTTCTCGGCTTTGACGACCTGTCCAATCAACGAGTTCTAGGTAATCCATCAAACGAAAAGGCAGCCCCTCTGGCATCGGCTCTCTAGGGTTTCCCGCAAAAGGAAAGAGATGAGGCGCAGTGCTTTGTTCTTTCCTTAATGACGCTATACGCGCCTTGACGGACGTATGTTCTGAAGTTTCAGGCGTTTCCGCTATCGCGGCTCTTATTGGATTCAAATCCACATAGGCCATCGCTGCCGCAAGGGCTTTTTCATCAAGCAACGCTTGGCTTTTAAAACGGCTTTCCCAGAAATGTCCGGTGCATTTATCTTCTCGGTTCGCTTGCGAGGCTATGTGCTGATTAAGCAAGCGCATGAACCAACTTATTGACGTTAGCCTCTCTCGCCATGCTTCAATTATATCGCTGCATCGTTCGACTTCTACCTCAGAGAGTTCATCACCTTGTACAAAGCGTTTCATCAAAGATGACCCTTGATGAAACGCTAACCATCGCTCTACAACTTCATATTGCGTTAATCGCTTGGCTTTATTTGCATCGATATGGAGCACGACGTGATAGTGATTACTCATGATGGCGTAGGCACAAACATCAATACAAAATGCGCCTGCTAACGCGAGTAGCCGCTCTTCAATCCAACCACGACGATGTTCATAACTTTGCTGCGCAAGTTCGTCATATCCACAAAGAAATGAACGACGCACACAACGCGAGACGCAGTGATAGTAAGGTGTAGCGTCAATACTAATGAGGGATGAGCGGGCTTTAGTCATTGAGATATTAGTAACGAGTCGTTGAACAATACGGGGATCATATCGTTCAACGACTCTGGATTCATCTCGTAGACCTGGCTTTGAGCCCGAAAGCACTATCGGATGAAACTGACCGATTAATATGTTTCTTAAAGTGTGTGTCCCGTTTATTACCGAAACTTCCAAAACTCCACACATGGAAAGCCCTTAAACCCGAATATACCTGAGGAATTTTAATGTCAAAAATTTCGATATCTGTCGCTGATTCCGTTGACAGTTTAGAAGCAACAAAGTTTCTACACAAACTACTCGGCATGTCTCTTTCCACAGCAAAATCTTGCCTAAATAATGGCAACAATGGAGCGTTTTTTAGTGGAGAGCTTTTTTTAAATGATCACAATGAGATAGCAGCGAAGATTAGAAAGATCATATCTTTTTTTGACACACTCAATATTGAGCTTTTCATTGTGGAGGTTGACAGCGATGTGGATTGGGAAGGTGCATTCAATGAATCTAACAGAGTATCAACCTCAGTAATGTTAGATATTCTTGATGATGCAGAGGGCTGTTTTCATTAAATCGTCGTGACGATACCGAATCTTTGAGACAGTTGATACCACAATGACCAATCTTAGTTGACCACTACACTCTCTAAAAAGTTGATTGCAGTTAAGGGATATAGAGAAATAGTAACTGGGAGAAATAGTAACTGGGACAGTCGCCTTTAGAGGAGACCAAAAATCGGCATGAACGCCTTTTCAGTTTTGCGGAATAATGCGCGATTTTAGATTGGCTTAGCGCTCTTCAGCACAAGAAAAGACTAAATCTGGTTATACCGGGAGATAACAGGCACACGAAAACCACCAAGACTTTGGTTATTCGAAGAAAACGAGTAACGACTGGGTGATGCTAGCTAACAGGTATACGAAATCCGCATAATCGCTTTCGCCCTAGCAGCGGTAAAGCATCTTTGATAGAGGTTTCAGTGCCCACCAGAGTTCCTTTTTCAACCTGCGCATAAATGTCAAGCCACTCGTCAGAGTCAAACCCGAGCCGATTAAGTATCTCAGGTGTTCGGCCATCAATCTTACCCCGTTTATCTTCTCGGCTTTGACGACCTGTCCAATCAACGAGTTCTAGGTAATCCATCAAACGAAAAGGCAGCCCCTCTGGCATCGGCTCTCTAGGGTTTCCCGCAAAAGGAAAGAGATGAGACGCAGTGCTTTGTTCTTTCCTTAATGACGCTATACGCGCCTTGACGGACGTATGTTCTGAAGCTTCAGGCGTTTCCGCTATCGCAGCTCGCACTGGGTTTAAATCTACGTAGGCCATGGCTGCAGCAAGGGCTTTTTCATCAAGCAACGCTTGAGGGATGAGCGGGCTTTAGTTATTGAGATATTGGTAACGAGTCGTTGAACAATACGGGGATCATATCGTTCAACGACTCTGTATTCATCTTGGAGAGCTGTCTTTGAGCCCAAAAGCACTATCGGGTGAAACTGACCAATTAATATGTTGTCAGCGAAGATATCCTAGACCGTGACAATTCAGTTTATGAGGAGTCTGATGGCGAAATTGAGGACATATCTTCTCTTCGGCTAGTAGAAAGTGATTCAGCCTCAAATGTCTGCTTCTTGGACGTTGATGACTACATCTTACTTGTCCGCGAAGAAGTTGCAGCAGCGATAATGAAAGAAGATATTAGTGGCGTTAAGTTTTTTCCGCCAGAAGACTGGCGTCCTTGGTAATTAAGTTCTCTACCGCCGAGAGAATAGCAATTTAAGGTAGATAGGTACTCATTCGAGTACCTATTCCAAACCATTACCATTCATGTCTAACTCTACCAAGCCCTGCCTAGTTTGGTCCAATTTACTCCCCTAATCCGTCGTTAACATTTTCAATGTTTAAAATGCCTAACACCTCTCATTGTTCCGTTTACGCGAACTATCAAGTCAAATAATGCACAATTATCAACCAATCAAAGTTTCGATAAGATCATCTTCATCGTCACATATGGAGCATCACTGCTCTTAACTTGTTGAAAAGGTGAAAGTATGGATACGTTGAAAAGAATAATTACAGTATCGATCATTTCGATGCTTCCTTTGGGTATCAGCCATGCAGATGCTCAATCAGACAACACGTTAGCGGTTGCCAAATCATTCCTCGAAGCCGCTGGCAGTGGTAACGGCGCAAAACTGACCGAACTCATGAGCGATGATTTTGTTTGGCATAACGAAGGCGACAAGCGCATCCCTTGGATCGGTCCTTGGAAAGGCCAGGAAGATGTTATGGGCAAATTTATGCCCGCTTTCGGTAAAGGTTTGACAGTAACAAGCTGGAGCACGGATTACAGTTTTGCTAACGCAGATCAAGCGGTGTTTATGGGTTCAATGAGCGCTATTCTCAACAACACAGGTGTTGATACTGGCAAATTCACGTGGGCTGTTCGTGTTCATGTAGAAGACGATAAAGTAAAAAGCTGGAACTGGATGGAAGACAGCTATGCGGTATCGAAAGCTTACAATGACGACACACAAGCGAACAAAGCGGCGGTAGAGACCTTCTATACACTTCTGAGTAACCCAGGTTCTGAAGAAGCGGTAAAAGCCTTCAGCGCTAACACGACAGATAACTGGGAAAGTGTCGGTAACTACTCTGGCAAGAATAAGTCGAAAGGTGCTTTCCTAGGTCAAATGGGATACTTCGCCAAATTAATTCCAGACTTAAATTGGAATATCGAAGAGATGACGCATGCTGATGATCGTGTGATTGTGCGAGGCCGCGCTACCGGCACGCCAACGGGTCCTCTCTTCGGTGTTGATGGGGCTGGTAAAAGCTTCGACATTATGACGATTGATGTTCATACCATCGAGAACGGCAAAATCACTAAATCGCATCACGTAGAAGATTGGGCGGGCGCGTTAAAGCAGCTGAAAGGCAAATAAGCCTGGCAAGTAACGTGAATCTAAGCGCTGGTCGATTCACTATCGACCAGCTTTTTTAGCAACCTGCCAGTAAAAAGAAGCGAAATACGTAAGCGGTGAATAGAGCAATGTATACTTACTCAAGACCGACTCAACACCGACCTCTTCTCTTCCTGATTCTCTAACCAGACGGGAACCTACAACAAAGGATCAATCACCGCTTGCCAATCTTCTAGGCTTGAGTGGTGATCAACAGGCACCAAACCCGCGTTATTGATGAACACCGTTGGCGTTGCCCAGACCGATCGTGTGGCGGCATAGCGAATGGGCGTTCTTGCCATCACATAGATTTCACTGCTATCCATACGCTCGAAAAACGCGTTTCTTTCTACCTTGCCATGTTCCTCGGCGTAGTCGGCGACGAGCTGTCGTAAATCGTCATGGGTTTTATGAAGGAAAGGTCCGTTGTAGAACGTATCTTGTCGTTCATAAAGGAAGGTAGCGAACCCATAGAATTTGTCGGCGTCTCCCTCTGCCAAGGCAAACAACCCCAAGCTCATGTCCCATGCTTGCCGATGATTACTCAGGGTTATCAAATGCGTTTTAAGGCTGACCGACGCTCCCGTGTAATGACGCATAACCGCCATGAGGTTTGGCCAAATTGCACGCGAGTGTGGGCATTGAATATCGACAAACACATCAATCGTCACTGATGCTTGGGGATCACCAAGAAGAATACCGCTTGGTCGGTGGGGGATTGGTATGCTCATCACTTCCTTGTGTACATTGAGTTTGTTGTTGTGTGTTTGTCAGTGTAGCCAATGACCTGCAATCGGTTCTAGAGGGAGAGTGTTCAACACATGCTACTGTCGGTTTTTTTCTTGATAACGCTGTCGTCCAATAGGGGTGTGCCAAGGTTTGGTCGCTAGAAACCGTTATCGAACAGCGCTAACGGTGTTTATCTTCTTGCAATGTGACTCGCAGAAAACAACCGCAACACTCCCTACAATCAACCTGAATCCAGAGCCATATTCCATCCTGAGGGTTTTACCCCCGCATTTGAGATCACCTTCAAACAGAGAGGGTTATACGCAATGATATATTCTCCGGTAACACATTGAGAGGTATAGAAAGATTGCCCATTCGAAGATGAAATACATACTTCGTTTTTCGAAAGAAAAGCTCACTTCGAACACGGCATTTTCAACGCCACCTCTTACGTACTTATCAAGCTAACCATGGTCCCCGGATGAAAAAATCACTTATCGCTCTGCTCTTGTTCAGTACACATTCCTATGCCGACAACCACTTTTATGCGGGTGGTAACCTTTCCATCTTCAATGATATGGAACTCAAATACAGTGGCATGTCAGCCGATAAAAACAGCGATATGGGTGGTAGCGCTTTCGCAGGCTACAGCTTCACAGTGTCACCCGGTTTGGAACTTGGGTTAGAGGTTGAATATCTGTACTTTGGTAAAACCGACTTCACCAGTTCAAGTCACGTAGACGCCGATGCTTATTACATAAACGCCAAACCTAAATTCGTTGAGGAAGGCAATAACCTTTACAGCGCATTGATCTTAGGGGTTGGCTCGATGTCTTCCGAAATTAGCGTGAGTGGTCAAAGTATCAAGGACTCCGATCTTTCTTATCAAGCAGGCTTTGAAATTGGCTATATGATCGATAACTTAGATATCGGCGTTGGATACCGTTACCAAACGGCTGAGTTTGATGGCTTTGACGGAGCGGATGTTTCTAACCAAAGTGTCACTCTCGGCATTCGATACAATTTCCGATGAAATGAGAAAGGGAAAGCGGGTTGAGCCAGCCAAACCCAGCGCTGGCTCGTGTTTGCTTTGCGACTCAGTGCATCAGGCACAATTGACCTTAACATCACGCGCCTGAGATTCTCCCCAACAGCTGCTCACAAAACGCATGGGTCGACAGATTTCGTCGCTTCACTTGTTCATCCATCTGTCCTGACTTCGCCACGTCCACCCAATCTTCCAACATGGCTTTAAAGCCCTTGGTTTCTAGCGTATCTGTCCAATCGGCCATTTCGATGCGTTCCGTTTTGCCGCTTTCACACTTTTCACCGCGCAGGAAACTGTCGAATTGGTAGGCTTCATTGTCGAAACTCAGAGAAACAGATTCACAGGTTTTCCCAAACTGACGGTTCATTTGGCCATTAAACAGCGTGCCGTTTTCTTCCCAACTCAGGTTTATCATGGCGATGTCACTGCCCTGTCGCTGGATGGACACCTGCATGTCTTGCTGGTCGATTTTGCCGTGTAGATTAAGTGAATCGATCACATGGATCATGTCATCCAAGACGAAGTCTTGTGCTGCACCGACAAGGTTCAGTCGGTGTTTGTGCCAGCTGATGGTGCGAAGGTCATCACGCGCCACCAGCGAGCGCCAAATAGGAATGTAACGTCGATTGAAGCCGACAAATAAGGGGACGGATTTTTGTTCCGCCAAATCATGAAGCTTTTGATAATCTGCAAAATTTAAGGCAGCAGGCTTATCAACGAAAACAGGAATACCCTGCTCGATAAAGAACGTGGCGATGGATGCATGGGTCTCACTGCTGGTATGGATCATCACGCCATCAATGTTCATGTGCACAAGTTCACGATAGTCGCGGCACGCTTCAGCAATGCGGTACTCACGCGCCACTGCAGCAAGTTTTTCGGGATTGCGAGTACAAAGAACAAGCTCAAGTTCAGGCAGTCGAGTCAAGACAGGTAAGTAAGCTTTAGTGGCAATGTCACCCAAGCCGATAACAGCAATTCTCATTCTTTTTCCTTTGATTGATGAAGCAGATAGCAGGCTGATGTAGGCAGCTAAAACACCTACAGAGCTTATCATTTTCTTCGCGAAATAAGTTTTTAAAACGTCTCGTTTAAAAGACATCGCCCGGATTCAAACGCCGTATTTCTCTTACGCTGTTTTTACTTAACTCGGTTTGTTGACACGCATTCAATGCCATTGATATGTTACGTTATAACATCACAATACACCCACCTAAACCACGATAAGACATATTGAATGATCGCCTCGTGTTAGTACTTCGAGGGATGCCATCATGAAAGACATTAAACCTATTTTCCGAAATCTCGAGAAAATGCTAAGGCAATCCTCCTGGTTTGATGACGGTTGGGAAATTTACAACCGTGGCGCTTACATGCAGCTTTATAAAGAAAATTGGCACAACGAGGCGCAAGGCGGTATCCACTTTGAGACCTACATTGAAGCACGTGAGATAAAGAAAAAAGAGTTCCCTATTTGCCTGCATGCAGAAGAAGACTGTCCGGCGCAATCTGAGTTTATCCGTAAGTTTCTAGCGCTTGAAGGTGACCGAATCACAGGTTGGAAAGGCTATCGAACCATTGGTAGTGGCTACCATATCTGTCAGCGAACGTTGCCACTCAACGTTAAAAACCTCGAACAAAAGCTGTTCGAGGAGTTTAACCGCCTACGACAACTCGAGTCTGGCATTGAGCAGGCATTGCGTGAGCTTTAAAGAGATGCATCAAGGGATACTAAACACCGAAAAGGACAGAGCAAAGTGAAGCGAAATCAAAGTCCCTGCATTGATGTGTGTGATTTTTCAGCCCCCAAGGGATGGTGTGTGGGCTGCGGTCGCACTCGGGAAGAGTGCCAAAAATGGAAGGCCATGAAACCCTACGACAAAAACATCCTCCAAAAAGAACTAAAAAAGCGCATGTCTAAAATAAGAGCAAAAAGTACCAAGTGACCATAGAGGAAAACTGACGCTAAACAAGTCACCTTTCATCGCGTTATAGACTGTATTCCCGTTCTACTTTTGCGATACGCGTGGTAAACGCCGCGTACCATTTCTTGCGCCCTAGCTTCTGCGCTTCAATATGCTCGACGTTCGCTTTCCACTGCTTGATGGAATCAAGATCTTTCCAGTAAGAAACGGTAATGCCAAGGGTATCTCGCGCCGATTCTACGCCAAGAAAACCGGGTTGCTGTTCGGCCAGTTCAACCATTCTTGCAGCGGTTTCGCCGTAGCCTTCTTCAAGTTCTGTTCTGAGATTGGTAAAGATAACGGCGTAGTAAGGGGGTAGCGGTGTGTTAGCGATGTCTGACATAAAAACTCCTTGTCTGTCATGTGTTGAATGTCCTTTCAACATCATGTCGAGCTAGCCTAGCTTGTCTTCTTCGTATCGCCAACCCTCGACATTGAGATTACAGGAGAGCAATGATGAATAGAGTGGTCTCAGTCATTACAATTCTATGGATCCATCATCACAATACCCTATCACAGATCTATCACGCCCCACTTCGTTCCTATCACGTAAATATCGCCAATAATGCGACCATGAGCACAATTAAAAACACCAAAAATCGAAATCGCCGTAATTCAATATAAAAACATTAACGCAAGGTTAAATACTTAACCATAAATTAACGCACTCAATGTAATAGCAATGAAATACCATTACAAACAGTGAATAAGATTCTATATAATATTCATACTTCAACACGATAATTAATTCGAACTCTAATCAATCCTTAATACTTACTCTTCTAATTAGGGCTCGATGGTTTCCTTTTCAACACAATACGTATTTTCATCGACGACGTTTTCAGCCTCGACACGCCAAAAAACATAACCCATACTATTCATTAACTTACATACCATCCTTATCTCTTTCTTCGCGCGCCACCCAACAAGAAAAAGACATACTCTCACACCAAGAGCATATTCCTTCGCAGTCATTCACCCACAATATTGTTTAATTATTTTGCAATTGCGAATCCGTCGCATTTATAGAAAATGATTCGAATCCAAAATTGATTAAAATCAACAAAGCGTCATTCATGTTGCATGTAGCACCAGTTTTCCCCGAATAAATATTCCCTCGCATTTAGGGAATATTTATAGTTCTCATCGCAATATTTCATCAAAGATTCTACGTTTCAGACCCTAATAATCATTCATTTGGTGAATGTTTTGTTAATGGGTTTGAAGCAAATAAAAATAGCTAAGTCAATTAGCACACAGATCCGCGAAAGCGATGTGAGAATGACAATGAAAAACTGGATCGATAAGGCGGTATTAGCGCCGATGAAGCGTCGAAGCTTCATGAAGTGGGGGGCTGCCATCGGTGGTGGCTCGGCACTGGCAGCTGGTTTACCACTGAAAGCGGTTGCCAAAACCACAGCACAAAACGCCATTGAAACCAAAACGGTATGGTCTGCCTGTATGGTGAACTGTGGTAGCCGTTGTGCGCTGCAAGTACACACCCAAAACGGCGTGATTACTCAAATTGAATCAGATAACCGTGGCGATGACCAAGGCTTTGGCAATCACCAAGTGCGTGCGTGTCTGCGTGGCCGCTCTATCAAACACCGTGTTTACAACCCAGACCGCCTGAAATACCCAATGAAGCGTATCGGCAAACGTGGCGAAGGCCTGTTTGAACGCATTAGCTGGGACGAAGCGCTGGATCTGATGGCGGAAAAACTCCAATACACCATCAAAGAATACGGTAATGATTCGATCTTCATTACCTATGGTTCAGGCACGCAAGGTTACCGCACTGATGGTAAAGACTGCTTCAAGCGTCTGTTCAACCTTGTGGGTGGTTTCCTTGATTACTACGGTAACTACAGCTGGGGCCAAATTCAGTTTGCTCTGCCGTTCACTTACGGCTCCATCAAACCGTCTGCTTACGGTAGCTACACCACGGAAATCGAAAACGCTGATCTGCTGGTGATGTTCGGTTATAACCCTGCGGAAACCCGTATGAGTGGTGGTGGTGAGATCCACGAGCACATCAACGCACAGCGTAAGAATAACGTGCGTACCATCATTATCGATCCGCGTTACACCGACACCATGTTGGGTAAAGAAGATCTCTGGCTGCCAATCCGCCCAGGTACTGATGCGGCACTGGTTGAAGGTATCGCACACACCTTGATCACCGAGAACTTGGTTGACCAAGATTTCTTGAACAAGTACTGCCAAGGCTACGACGCGTCTACCCTGCCAGCCAGCGCACCGCAAAACGGTCACTACAAAGCGCACATCTTAGGTCAAGGTCCTGACGGCATCGAGAAGACCCCTGCGTGGGCATCAAAAATCACCGGCATTCCTGTGGATCAAATCGTGCAACTGGCGCGTGAGATCGGCACGGCAAAAGCGTGTTTCATTACCCAAGGTACAGGTATTCAGCGTCAAGCGAACGGCGAGCAAACTTCTCGTGCGATCGTGATGCTGCCAATCCTAACGGGTAACATCGGTCGCCCTGGCACAAACACCGGTGATATGCCTGCGAACTGGAGTTATCCAGCACCGCGTATTCCAACCGGCGTTAACCCGATTCAAGTAAAAGTGCCGTTCTTCAAATGGAGCGATGCGATTTACCGTCATCAAGAAATGACCGACAAAACCGACGGCATTCAAGGTGCGGAACGTCTTCGTACCCCGATCAAGTTCCTACTGAGCTACTCAGGCAACATGATCATGAACCAGCATGCGGACATCAACAAACACCGCAAACTGATCGAAGATGAAAGCCAAGCAGAATTCATTGTGGTGTGTGACAACCACATGACCTCGTCTGCGCGTTTCGCTGACCTGCTTCTACCAGACGTGACCACCATCGAAAACAACGAAGTGAGCTCGGACGGTTACTCTTCAGGTTCATTAGGCGGCGTGTTCCCGCTGGTTCGTGCTATCGAACCATTGTACGAAACGCGTTGCGCCTACGACATGTGTGTGGGTCTGTCAGAGCGCCTAGGCGTGAAAGAGGCGTTCACCGAAGGCCGCACCCGTGACGGTTGGTTGGAATACCTGTATGAAGGTGCGCGTGCAAAAGATGCGAACCTGCCAACCTTGGCCGATCTGCGTAAAAACGGTCCTTACACCTTGGCTGCGCCAAAAGAAGGCCGTATCGCTCTGGAAGATTTCCGTAACGACCCAGAGAAGCACGCCCTAGGCACACCGTCTGGCAAGATTGAAATCTACTCCACCAAGCTGGAAACCATCGCGAAAGAGTGGACCTTGGCTGACGATGAAATCATCACGCCTATTCCTCAGTACGTGACCACATGGGAAAGCCACCTGGATCCAAAGACCGAGCAGTTCCCGCTGCAATTCTTTGGTTACCACACCAAAGGCCGCACGCACTCTACCTACCACAACATTCCGTGGCTGCGTGAAGTGGTGTTCGACGGCATTTGGATGAACCCAATTGATGCGAAAGCACGTGGCCTTGAAAGTGGCGACTATGTTCGCGTGTTCAACGATCGTGGCGAAATTCGCGTTGCCATCAAAGTGACCCCGCGCATCATGCCGGGCGTAACTGCGCTAGGCCAAGGTGCTTGGTACAACCCAGATAAAGACGGCGTCGATTTGGGCGGTTGTATCAACACATTGACCTCACAGAAGAACACACCACTGTCGAAGGGGAATCCTCAGCACACCATTTTGGTTCAAGTGGCCAAGGTTTAAGGGGAGATAAATAGATGACTCAATACGGATTCCATGTCGATACCAGTAAGTGTACTGGCTGTAAAACCTGTCAGGTTTCATGTAAAGACCGCAGCGATCTACCTGTGGGCGTTAACTGGCGTCGTGTTTACGAATACGCCGGCGGTGACTGGGTGCAAAACGATGATGGCACAGTAAGCCAAAACGTTTACGCCTACTACATGTCGATTTCATGTAACCACTGCTCAAACCCAGCGTGTGTGAAAGCCTGTCCAACGGGCGCGATGCATAAACGTACTGAAGATGGCCTTGTGGTTGTCGACAAAGACGTGTGTGTCGGCTGTCAGTACTGTGGCATGGCGTGTCCTTACGGCGCACCGCAATACCACCCTGAAAAGAAACACATGACCAAATGTGATGGCTGTTACGAGCGCGTTGCTGAAGGCCGCAAGCCTGTGTGTGTTGAATCTTGCCCATTGCGTGCGTTGGATTTTGGTCCAATGGATGAACTTCGCGAAATGTATGGCACCAAGAACGACGTTGCGCCATTGCCAGACCCGCGTCTGACTTCACCTAACTTGATCGTGACCACATGCCGTAACTCTCGTCCAACGGGTGACACTACCGGCAGCATCCAAAACCCGACAGAGGTATCGCTATGAGTGAATTATCGCTGGTTTTCTTTACCGTTCTGGCGCAATCCGCCGTCGGTATGTTTATCGCGCTAGGGTTGGTTGAGCTGTTCTTCAAACCTGAACGCAAAGGCATGAACATCGCATTCATGGCATCACTGGCATTGCTCGGTCTAGGTGCAATGGCATCGGTGACGCACTTGGGTCAGCCATTCCGCATGTTCAACGTGATGTTTGGTCTGGCACACCTGTCAGCGCTGAGCTTGGAAATCGTTGCGCTTTCACTGTTTGGTGGCGCAGCCTTTACCTACACCGCACTGCGCGTGTTGAACATTCAACCAACACTGCAAAAGCTAACGCTACCAGCCGCCATGGCGCTGGGTGTGGTCTTCATCCTTGCGATTGTTAACGTGTACCGTTTGCCAACCGTGGTGAGCTGGAACTCACATTGGACAACCTTCCAATTCCTGATGACTGCAGGCGTTGTTGGCCCAATTGCAGCAGCGATGGCACTGCGTGTGCTTGCCCCTCAGCTTGGTAAAACTCAAGCCGGCGCTGACCGCACGCTGGGTATGGCTGCGCTGATCACCATGGCAATCTCTTTGATTGGCTTTGGCGGTTATGCGGTGTGGCTAGGCCAACTAGACGCTTACACCAACCCCTTCGCGATTGCGAACGCTGAAGCCTTCACCATGGCGCGCATCGGTTTGATGGCATCAGGTGTCGTGTTGTTTGCCTCGCAAGCATTGCGTGGCAACAACAAAAATGCGGGCATCGCCATTGCCGCGTTTTTGATGGTTGTGATGGCGGAACTGTCTGGTCGTGCGTTCTTCTACGACGCCTTCATCAGCGCTAGTTCTGGCATGTAAGCATCGCCAATACTTTTCAAAGGGGCTGGATAGCCAGCCCCTTCTTTTTGTTTTATCGCGTCATCTTTTTCTTTTTTCGTGTTCGTTTTTTCTTTTTCTATGTCTTTTTTATTTTTATCAGTTTGTTTTTATTTATTAATTTCAGTCGAATAAGCCCATTGCCATGAATGACTTTCGTTACCAAACGCTTGCAAGCCTTACCATCGCTAGCCACTTTTTTTACCGTGCTCTGCACCAAGCGCCAGATGCCGCGTTTATTGATGCCTTGTACGACGAAGCACTGTTCGATGAATGGCCTGTTGAAGTCAGAAACGACAAAGTGGAACACGGCTTAGCCCTGTTAAAAGCACGCCCTGACTTGCAGGCCATTTCCCGTGATTACGCGCAACTGTTTGTCGGGCCTAACACCCTTGCGGCTGCGCCTTGGGGTTCTGTGTATCTTGCAGAAGAGCAAACCACTTGTGGCAAAACCACCCTGGCGATCCGCGCCTTTTATGCAGACCACGGCATTGCCATCGACACGGGCGAACGCGAACCTGAAGATCACATCGGCTTGGTGTTTTCATTTATCGCCTACTTGGTGGAAACCGCGCTGACCACGCAAGTCATCGAAATGGCACATAACGAGAGCTTGATATCGTTGCAAACCTTCCTCACAGACCATGTACTGACGTGGGCACCGCGTTTCTTCGCAGTAATGCGAGAAGGCGCAACCACCGAGTTTTACCAAGGCCTGAGCTTATTGGCTGAAGGTACGTTGGAGCAACTGGCCTCACAGGTCGATGCACAATACAAAATCGTGACGGTTTACCGTTAATACAGGCTGCAATTCATCATGTCTGACAGAGACGAGCGTTACTACACTGCACAACTCAACATGCAAACATGCAGCCGTCGTGGGCTGTTTCGTGGCTTGTGGTCTGGCGTGAGTAAACCCGTAAAAACACAAGCAGGCCTTGCCGCAAAGCGCACCGCGCCAAGGCCACCGACAGCGGTTGATGAAAACCTGCTGGACCGTTTGTGTGACGGGTGTGGAAAGTGTGCCGATGCGTGCCCACAACGGATTATCAGTATGCTCGAAGGTAAGCCAGCACTTACTTTAGATGGAGGCGCGTGCACTGAATGCAGAGAATGCCAACGCGCGTGTCCCACCCTGGCATTGGCCAATGCATCACCTGATACATTGCCATCAACAGGCGCAGTGGCAACGCTATCAGGCATGTGTATTCGTCAAATGAGTGCGCCTTGCCAATCCTGCTCTGAGGCATGCCCTCATCAAGCAATTGACACTGTAAATCGCAGTATCGCTATCGACTCAGAAAAATGTTCCGGTTGCGCCCAATGCCGCGTCGCCTGCCCTGCTTATGCCATACAAATCGTGATGCGATAAATAATTATACCCAAGGTGACTTTCGCGACTCATCCATATTTCGCGAATATTCCCAACCAGCGCGACCTCGCCATTTAAATAGGATGAACACGTAAAAAATGAATATGGCGTGGCATAAGATCTAAATAACCTTCATCCCTCTTTACAATGAATAAAAACCTCTTTTTTAGGCCGCTTAGATAGCTGTGTTTAATGCATGAAACAAGCGCTGTCATGTTATCAATCAACATGTTCGCTATTGCTACAAATTCAAATAAACAGATTAAAAAAGACAAGTCTAATGTAAGTAACATAATGAGACGAATAACGCCCTGTAGGATCGGCACTGAAAGCGCAACTGCATTCTTTTGGTATCTGCATTCAAATAAAAACAGGGAGTTTCTTATGTCATCTATTCAAGGTACAAACGAGAACGATGTTATATACGTGGCTGATCACCTTGATCCAAACGCTGAAGAAAATCAAACAGTCCGAGTATCAGGTGGCGGCGGCAATGATTTAATCGTTGGCGATGCAGAAGCGAATGCTTCAATATCTGGAGGCAGAGGAAGCGACTGGCTCGAGGGGTACGGCGGCGACCAACTTGGTGGCGGCACGGGGAATGATGTCCTTGTCAGCCTCGGCGACGGCGATGTGCTCAATGGAGGAGTCGGTAACGATGTCCTCCAAGTCGCAGGAGACGCGGGAGACGGCACGAAGCTAAACGGCGGAGACAGTGACGATTTTCTCTCAGGTAATCACAACGACCAGTTTTATATCGGTGGCGATGGCGCAGATATTTATCACTTTGGCTCATCCATTCTAGACTCAGATCCAAACTACGACGCGTCTAACCCAACCCATCATTCTGGCCATGATCGTATCGTGGACTTTGAGGTTGGCGTAGACACCATCAGTATCGACCCCGCCATTCATACCCATTTTGACGAACTGGATATTCAACAGGTCGGACAGACAACCGTTATCACGCTTTCGACAGGCGCGACCATCACGCTAAACAAAACAACAGCAACGGATCTGACTGCGGATGATTTTGTGTTTCGAACAGGGCAAGAATATCAAAACAAACTCGGTATCTGGGGAGATAACGAAGCGCCTATCGAAGAGCCGCAAAACGTCATGGGCGGCGGTGGCGATGACCACATTGTTTTAGACACAGCAACAGCAGACTTTGCCGCCGGTGGTCGCGGCAATGACTTACTCGAAGGGTTCGGGGCTGATCGCTTAGGCGGCGGGTCTGGTGATGATGTGCTGATCAGCCGTGGTGACAATGACAAGCTTCAGGGCGGCTTAGGCAATGACGTTCTGCAAGTCGCTGGCGATGATGCCAACAAGGGTCGACTAGAAGGTAACGATGGGGATGACTTCCTATCTGGCAATGCAGGCGATCAGTTCCTCATTGGTGGTTCGGGTGCTGACACTTACCATTTTGGCTCCTCGATTCTAGGCGATCACACCACAAACCTCTCAGGCAACGACCGTATCATCGATTTTGAGCTGGGTATCGACACCATCAGCATCGACACAACGATTCATTCCAGCTTTGATGAGTTAGACATCAAACAAGTCGGTCCAACCACCGTCATTACCCTTTCGACGGGTTCGACGATTACCCTAAATAACACCACAGCATCTGAACTGACCGTCAGTGATTTTGTTTTCCAATCTGCAGATGCGTATGTCGATAACTTAGGTGTTTGGAAAGACCAATTGGTTGAAGAAGACACAGGCAATGTGATTCAGAGCGAAAACAGTATTCTGTTAGGCGGAGCCGATAACGACACACTAACGGGCGGTGACGGTGACGATTATTTATCGGGAGGATTAGGGACCGATGTTTTAACAGGGGGTGAAGGCAGCGACACCTTTATTACGTCTATCGGATCTCACACGCCTCAATATATTCCTAGCGAAAAAGGCAACAGCTATATTTCGACGGTTCAAGGCATCGAATATGGCGTTCAAGATCATGATCGGATTACCGACTTTGAGCCCGGCGTGGATGTCATCCGCATTGAGCTTTCCTCTGACAGCATACTGCGCACCATTGATGGAAGTAACATCGAGATCATTCAGCAAGGCGATGACACGCTTATCAAGGTCACTGATCAGGTGTCGGTAACGCTAGAAAATACCTCGGCACAAGATGTTTCACATGACGACATTCAGGTGGTTTTGGAACATAGCAGCGGCGATAACTCTGTGCTAATTGGCAGCGCCGGGGATGACCTCATTAAGGGCGGTGGCTTTTCATCGAATGACGTGATGAGAGGCGGCGAAGGAGCAGATATATTTTCTTATGGTCTCGCCTATTGGAATACACACTATGATGCCTTTATAACAAGCACTTCCAATGTTTTTGGCGAAGACGTCATTGAAGATTTCACGCAAGGTGAGGATCTCATTCACTTTTGGTCTGACCAAGATTACGACGCATTAGCGAGTGGGTGGACGATTTCGCAGATAGGTAACGATACACTCATCGACTTTGATTCCTACTATGCTGCGTCCATTACCCTGAAAAACATAGACTCTTCTTTACTTTCTGCCTCTGACTTTCTCATCACACCACCGAGCGACATTATTGGAAAGTATGACCACTTTCTCGCTGGCGATGATAACGACAACCAGATTATTGGTGATGCAGACGCAAACTCATTATTTGGACAAGCAGGTAACGACACACTCATCGGCAATGAAGGAGATGATCGACTCGTCGGCGGTCTAGGAGATGACGAACTCAAAGGTGGTGCTGGCAATGATGATCTTGTGGGTAATGAAGGCAATGACACGCTCATCGGCGGCGAGGGCGATGACGACCTAAAGGGCTGGGAAGGGAATGACGCTCTTGACGGCGGAGATGGCACGGACGAACTGGAAGGGGATGAAGGCAATGATACCCTTATCGGTGGCGACGGTGATGATAGGTTGCATGGCGACGAGGGGGACGATTCTCTCGATGGCGGAAAAGGCGAAGATGACTTGTATGGCGGTGCGGGTAATGACCACCTAATTGGAGGGGATGGCGAAGATTACTTGTCTGGCGCAGAAGGCGACGACCGCATCTATGGCGGCGCGGAATATGACCGTATACATGGCGGAGATGGCGAAGACACTCTCTATGGTGGAGACGGGAAAGATTCTCTCCATGGTGGGAAACACACCGACACGCTTTATGGTGATGGCGGTGATGATCGTCTAGAAGGTGGTCATGGCTTCGACACACTGTATGGCGGCGAAGGCAACGACATACTCTCAGCCAATACGTATCACACTCAATACGGTAGCCGCGTTGATACTGATTCACACCTTGATGTTCTTTACGGCGGCAATGGCGATGACACGCTCGTCGCTTCCGGCAGTGACAAACTCTATGGCGAGGCGGGCGATGACACATTCCTAAGGCGCAATGGGGATAACAAGCTCTATGGCGGTGAAGGAAATGACACGTTTGTTCTTCAGGGCATTAACGAGAACGTTGATAAGCCCAGATTTACAACGGATGTATGGGGTGGCGAAGGCAGCGATAGCTACCAAATCAGATTTAATCCTGGATTTGGAGATAGTGACAATACCAATCACAACATCTTCATTCATGATTTTGATGTCAATGAAGACACCATTGACTTGTCTTCTTATGGTCGTGAATTTGCAGGGTTTAATTACTCGCAGCAAGGCGATAGTGTTAAATTGAGTTTTTCTGATGAATTAAATGTCTTTTTACAAAATACAAACCTTCAAGATTTGGCAGGTAAAGGCATTACCATAGAAGGAGGAACCGTCTCCGATCCAATGTCATTTGATCTCGATGTTTTCAACTACATCATTAAAGGCTCAAGAGATAACGACGACCAAGTTAAAACAGGGGCGGGGAATGATGTCATCGAAGGTGGTCAAGGTAACGATGTCTTAGAAAGCGGCGCGGGAGAAGACAGGCTGGCTGGTAACCAAGGTGATGACTATCTCGACGCTGGCCAAGGTAACGACAAGCTCTTAGCTGGCTCAGGCAACGATACGCTCATTGGTGGTGAAGGTAATGACACCCTAACAGCAGGGACAGGTGACGATACACTTGTAGGCGGTGAAGGCGAAGATACTTATATCTTTGAATCATTCGACGGCATCAATCGCATTCAAGACTTTGAAGTCGGCGTTGATAAATTAAAGATAGATGTAACATTTAGCTCATACCAAGCCAACGACTTCCAAGACTATGTTGTTCAACAAGGAAATGACACATTCATCAAACTGTCGGAAAGTTCTGATGATCATGTCGTCCTGTTCGAAAACACGGATATTTCGAGCATTGACCTCTCAGACATTGAATTTAACCTCTATGGTGTTGCAGCGGAATACAATGTGCTCACAGGTAGCGCAGGAAATAATACGCTTCAAGGCGCAGGCAATATAAACTGGCTGAATGGTGGCCTTGGCAACGACACCTACATTGGCGCTGGCGACAGCACGGTCCATTACTTTGGTACAGGCCTTCAGAACGGTGATGACTTTGGCCATGATACGATCCAAGACTTTGATGCATCAGCGAGCATCGCCATTAATCACTCAAGTACCCAGTATGCCTTTACCGACTTATTGATAACCCAAGACGGGGACAATACGGTCATCACCCTACCCGCGTCTGATACACCCACATCAAGCATCACCTTAATCGATTACAATGCAGAAGATCTGTCGCAGGATCAGTTCCAATTCCTTGTGCAAGAGGTATTCGGCAAACACCTTGTCGGCTCAGAAGACAATGACACCTTGGAAGGAACCGCAAACAGAGACCTGTTAGAAAGCGGCAACGGAGACGATGTTCTCTCTGGCGGTGCAGGAAACGACCTTTTCTTGATAAAAGGCAATCTCGGTCACAACGTGATTGAAGATTTTGAGGCCGGAAAAGACGAGCTCGAAATCATTTATACGCCAAGTGGGTCTGCGGATACGCATATCCAAGTCTCTGAAATCGATGGAAGCACCTTTATCCGCTTGTCTGACGATCATTCGGTCACCTTAAACAACGTTGATCTCGCGTCGTTTTCGACTGATGACGTCAACATCACCTTACAGAAAGACACCGCGGGAACGACACTCGGCAGCGACTATGCAGAAGTCTTTGAACTCAATGGCGGTGGCGAACATACCCTTTTCGCTAACGGCGGAAATGACGAGGTTATTTCCGTAGGAAGCCAGAATCACATCGATGGAGGACAAGGCAATGACACCCTTCACTCCCGAGGTTTCGCCAATGACATTCAAGGTGGTGAGGGTGATGACATCATTACCGCCCTGGGGATGGACAACACCGTGAATGGCGGTGCGGGCGACGACACCATTTTTTATTCGGAAATCGGTGACGAAGACAACCTCATCGAAAACGGTGTGACTGAACTGTTTGGCGGTGAGGGGGACGACACCTTCCATGCCACCATCGGTCATCGATCAGACAATGTGAGCGAAATGCACGGTGGCACGGGGTCAGATACCTTTGTGTTTGAAGACGGTCTCGTGGCAAGTCACGCGCAAGGGCTGTTCGTCATTGAAGACTTTGAAGTGGGTGTCGATACCATTCAGTTCTCTGGCTTTGAAGGTCTGAATTTTGAAGATCTCGCTATCTTCAAGCCAAACCCAGAACCTTACGTCCACATTGAAGTGCCAGACCATGACTTTACCATTGCACTAAAAGACGTTTTTGTTGGGGCTGTTGACCCTGACGATTTCATGTTCGTGTAATGTAAACAGGCGAGTAAACAAAAAGCCACTTGCGCGTTGCAAGTGGCTTTTTTAGTGTCCATACGCCCTCAAAAACGAGGGGGTTGAGCGCATACACCTCACGCCAAATGCTGTGTGCGATACGCGCGTGGTGAATGCCCACTCCACTTTCGAAAGGCTTGTCGAAAATTCGCTGAATCAGAGTACCCCACTCTCGCTGACACCTCTTCAATGCTGATATGGGTGGACAACAAGTAGTGACGAGCAAGGCTGTAGCGAACATGATCCAAGATATGTTGGTAGCTCGTGTTTTCGGTTTTTAGGTGACGTCGTAATGTGCGAGAAGACATTCCCAATTCAGAAGACACAACTTCAATGGAAGGATACTGCCCAGGCCTTTCTAGCAGCATTTGCGTGATTTTTTCATTCAAGGTGATTGAGCCATTCACCTTTGCCAGCATTTCATCACAGGACTTTAAGCACTGCGTCAGTGTCATGGCGTTAGCGGTGGGCAATGATTCGTAGAGTTTTTCAGCATTAAATTGCCACTCAAGACGCTCGCTCTCGAAGACCACCTCGCACTGAAAGGTTTCCTCGTAGAGCGCCGCATAATCAGGTTTCGGATAGGGAAAGTAAATCACCGTCGAAGGGAAAGGTTGCTGTATCACCTCTTCGCACAACTTCAACACCGCGGCAAACCAGTATTCGCAACAAAAAGGCAGCAAAGTATCAAGTTCCACCAGCTGGTCGGCGCGAAAGTACCCAAGGTTCCCGTCAACCTTCATGCTTTTTCGCAATACGGGGCCTGCCAGTCGAAGATACTTAAATCCCATCATCAACGCGTCTAGCAAGGTATTGCTACTGAACACCGCATACCCAAGTACACCAAAGTCACTAAATCGCGCCTGCTGACCGACCTTTAAGCCGAGGCCGGGCTCATCGGTTTTACTCAGCGCATTGTTAAACACCGCCAATTTTTGCATCAACGTAATGTGCGTGTCTGGCGAGTGAATGCATCTCGCGTCTATCCCAGAACCTTCGAGCAACGCATCCATTGGCACGGTTGTCTGGAGATAACGACTGAGCAATTGAAGATCCAACACGCCACACGCTTTCATATCGGGTTCATAAGCCGCGATGTACTTCATTCCACCTCCATTGGGTACGCATTACCTTGTTATTATTGGCTTTCTCGCCCCGACGTGACCCAAAATCCAACATGAGAATAGGTCATCAATACGTCATTTTTGTCCGAATATCATCGGTATTTGTCTTTTTCTCACCTTCAAACGAGGTTAACAGAATGTTGTAATTTGGCAATCAATGATAAAAACATCAGGAAGACAGTGATGCCAATGCATGACCAAACAGACACGGTTGACCCAATCATCACCGATGAATTAAACGCATGGTTTCAATCACTAAAAGCCGCCTATCAGCGCGACACACAGCCAAACTTGAAAACGCGAAGAGCACACCTTCTCGCGCTGAAAAAGCAGCTTCGTCGCTATCAGGATGTCTTGGCGAACGCGATGCGTGACGACTTTGGCGGCCGAAGCCACAGTGAATCCTTAATGGCGGATATCCTTGGCCCTATTCTTGATATTAACCATGTGCTCAGCCACCTTGGCGCTTGGATGCAACCCAAACGCCGCCCGACAGAATGGCTGTTCAAGGGCAATAAATTGCAAGTGCGCTACCAGCCCAAGGGTGTGGTGGGCGTTATTTGCCCCTGGAATTTCCCACTCTACCTTTCTCTCGGCCCATTGATCACGGCGCTCGCTGCGGGAAATCGCTGCATGATAAAGATGCCGCCTAATTGCCCCGCAACAACACACGTTCTTGACACCCTGCTCGCAGAGATTTACCCGCGCGATTTAGTCCGAATCGTGCATGGCAATCACCCTCAAGCAATGGAAATCAGCCATCTCCCGTTTGACCATCTTGTGTTTACAGGATCACCGAGTACGGGGAAAACCATCATGGCAAACGCCTCGGCAAACCTGACGGCCGTCACCTTAGAGCTAGGCGGTAAATCTCCGGCAGTGGTATTTGATGATTACGATATCGAGAAAGCGGCAGAAAGAATCGCCCATGGAAAAAGCTTCAATGCGGGTCAAATCTGCATTGCGCCAGACTACGCCTTTGTCCCACAAGACAAGGTTTCGCTTTTTGTTGAGGCACTTGCTAACGCATACAACGCCATGTACCCGAGCATCAAGAATAACCCAGATTGCACATCGTTAATTGATGCTGCCCAGCACCAACGGTTTCAAGCGTTGCTTGACGATGCCATCGCAAAGGGCGCAACAATCAGAAGATGTTCTGACGCACAGGAAGGCCGAATTCAACCGCTTCACATTGCGACTCACTTAACGCCAGACATGCGAATTTGCCAAGAAGAAATCTTTGGCCCCCTCCTTCCTGTCTTTGGCTATCAAACGTTAGATGACGTAACAGCCTACATCACTGAACGGCCTAGACCGCTGGCTTGCTACCTCTTTAGCCACAACAAAACACAACGCGAATGGTTTCTCAGTCGCACCCACAGTGGCGGTGTCACCATCAACGATTGGGGATGGCATGCACTTAACCATTCTGTCCCTTTTGGCGGCATCGGCAACTCCGGGATCGGCAACTATCATGGCGAAGAAGGTTTCAAAGAATTAAGCCATGCCCGCACCGTGCTACAAATGCGCCGCTGGTTCCCCATCCATTTCTTCGCCCCCCCGTACGGCAACTGGTTACAAAAATGTGTCATGCGCTTGTTCATTGGCAAAGCTGACGCCACGCTCTCTCCCCCGCCAGAGACCAAGGAAGACCTGAGTTCAACGACCTCAGCCTAACAAAGCCACACGACGTTAACGGTTAACAAGGAGTAAAAATGCATAATTTAGCGGTTAATCTGGAGCGCAGCGCGGCGCTTTTTCCTCAGAAGATGGCGATTCGAATGGGGGAAGAAAACATCACTTTTTCTGAGCTGAATACACTCGCTTCAAATGTCGCCACCCATTTGGTCGCACTGGGTCTTAAGCCGGGGGATAAGGTCGCCCTTTCTTGTCCAAACGTTCCCTATTTTCCTATCGCCTACTATGGGATCCTGAAAGCAGGTTGCGTGGTTGTCACGCTGAACGTTTTGTATGGAAAATATCCTGACCGAAATGACCTGTTTTGGGTAAAGTGAGACCCAGGCTTTAGCTGCAACTAAAGCTTTCTATATGGCAGTTCGATTGAACGCTGGCTCCTCTATCGAGAGACCGATAACAAACAGGAACGCCACATAGGACTCCAAGCTTAAACCTCGAATAGTCGACTGGGTCTCGAACCCGCATTTCGCAAGCATGAGTGAGCTTATTATGAATTCCAATATCACGCAAAATATCAACGTCGGTGTTGATACAGGGAAAACACAATTAGATATTCATATTCGCC
>NZ_SCHN01000033.1 GCF_004120195.1 Enterovibrio baiacu
TGAGTCGTTTGATCTCTTGGGCGGGTGTTTCTTTCGACTGCGTCATGTTGGGTAGCCTCATTGGCTTGGACCAATCTAATCTACCATGTTTTCTGAGCCACACCAGAACAGTGCTTCTCCCTTGGATACCATAACGTTCCTGAGCTTGTTTGTATGTCAGTTCGCCGTTTTCAACCCGTTCGACAACGGACAATTTAAAGCCCATTGAATAATCACGGGAAGTTCGGCGGATACGCTTGGAGTTTGACTCTTTCATGAATAAGTCTCCAAAGTGTCAACTTATTCCAGGACGAGACATACATAAAGAAAAAGCCAGCATCAGATGCTGGCTTTTTTGAACCTGTTGGCGCTTAGCGGCCTTGGCGTTTGCTGCTTTGAGGCTTGCCGCCTTGAACCTTCTGACGAGAAGAAGACTGACCCGGACGATTCTGCCCTGGCTTGCCCGGACGTCCACCAGCACGTTGCGCTGGTTTGCCCGCATCAGTGCGGCCTTGACCACGGCGTGGTGCTGGCTTGTCAGAAGCTGCAGATTGCTCACCACCACGACGTTGTGGGCGTGGCTTACGTGTATCAGCACTTTCAACGCGATCTTCATGACGACGAACCGCACGACGGATCTTCTGGCTACGCGCTTTACGCTTCTTCATTTCTGGCGTGATCATGGTTTCACGCTCAGGACGAAGTTCAACCATCTCTCGAAGGTAGTTTACGTCATCCAGTTCAAGCTCCATCCAACCGCCGCGTGGCAGTTCTTTGTTCAGATAGAGGTTGCCGTAACGTACACGTTTCAGACGGCTAACAGTCACACCCTGTGATTCCCACAGACGACGCACTTCGCGGTTACGCCCTTCAGTGATCACAACGTAGAAAGTATGGTTCATGCCTTCACCGCCAGCGTAAACGATATCTTCAAAACGGGCTTCGCCGTCTTCTAGCGTTACGCCACGAACCAGATTCTTGATCATCTGCTCGTTCACTTCACCAAATACACGCACCATGTATTCGCGTTGTACTTGGCGGCTTGGGTGCATCAGGCGGTTTGCAAGTTCACCGTCAGTGGTGAACAGCATCAGACCAGATGTGTTCGCATCCAAACGACCAACAGCAACCCAGCGGGCACCGT
The DNA here is from genome assembly GCF_004120195.1 of Enterovibrio baiacu. Classification (GTDB taxonomy): domain Bacteria; phylum Pseudomonadota; class Gammaproteobacteria; order Enterobacterales; family Vibrionaceae; genus Enterovibrio; species Enterovibrio baiacui. The sequence continues at coordinate 1,124 of NZ_SCHN01000033.1, forward strand.
TCATACGAGGAAGACGATCAAAAACGGTACGACGACCTTCAGGATCGCTACGTGTACACAGTTCACCTTCAGGTTTGTTGTACGCCAACACGCGGCACACAACTTCAGAAGGTGCGGCAACTTGCACGCTATGACCATCAACACGAATGTTCGTTGACGCGTCATCTAGGCGGTCACCCAGCTTCGCAACAACACCATTAACACTGACACGGCCAGCCTGAATCATGCTTTCGATCTCACGACGAGAACCAAGACCTGCGCGGGCTAGCACCTTCTGTAATTTTTCGCTCATTTACGTTTCACCTTACTGTCGCCTTCACAGGCGTCGATGTCGGAAAGAAAAGGCCGTCAGAAAGAAATCTGAGGCAACGGCGTATTATGCCTAAAAAAGCACAATCACGCCATGAGTTTTGTATGCCTATAAGCTTACAGAAATGGGGAAGGATCGCCTGTGCCATGGCGGAGAATTTCGGCCTCTCCATCGCTGAAATCAACGACTGTGGTCGGTTGCTCACCAAGGTAGCCTCCATTTAGGATGACATCAACGGTGTGCTCTAATTGGTCACGAATGGCTTCTGGATCAGACTCGGTAAAATCATTCCCAGGCAGAATCAGTGAGGTCGACATCATCGGCTCACCCAGCGCTTCCAACAAATCAAGTGCGATACGATTATCCGGCACACGAATACCAATGGTTTTACGCTTAGGGTTCATCAAACGACGCGGCACTTCCTTCGTCGCTTTCAAGATGAAGGTGTAAGGCCCTGGCGTGTTGTTTTTAATCAAGCGGTAGGCGGTATTATCGACGCGCGCATACACGGAAATTTCAGATAAATCTCGGCACAGCAGAGTAAAGTTGTGTTTATCGTCCAAGCGGCGAATACGACAGATTTTTTCTAGCGCAGGTTTATTTTCAAGCTGGCAACCCAGTGCATAGCCCGAATCCGTTGGGTAAATGATAACGCCGCCGTTGCGCACAATGGCAACAGCCTGCGTGATTAAGCGTGTTTGTGGATTTTCAGGGTGAACGTAAAAAAATTGGCTCACTTTTCCTCCTCTGGGCTTATCTCTGCCCCTTCAATGACTGGTAGTGTCCAACTTTCCCAAATCCCTTCGCACCCCTTTGGCAGGTACAAATTGCGCCCAAGCTCAAGCCATGGCGACGGATAGTGGAAGTCAGATCCTTGGGATACCAGTAATCCATAATGAATAGCATAGTCAGCAAGTTGTCGACGTTCGACAGGAGATTGTTGAGGCTGGACAATTTCCATCCCGTCTCCACCCGCTTCTTTAAATGCTTCTAGCAAGCGTTTTAACCATTTCGCTGTCAGTTTATAGCGACCTGGGTGAGCAATCACTGCCTGCCCTCCCGCTTTGTGAATAACATCAACAGCTTCTGCGATTGTGCACCAGTTTGGTGGCACATAACCGGGGTTGCCACGCGTCAGATATTTCTTAAATACGGCTTGCATGTTCTTCACATGACCTTGCTCGACCATCCAACGCGCGAAATGCGCACGGGTTAGCGGCACATCGCCCGCCAAGGCCTTTGCACCTTCTAATGCGCCCGGCATGCGGTTCTTTTCCAAACGCTCCGCGATTTGCTCTGCGCGCGTGTCACGACGATCAGCTTGCTGCGCAATCAGCGCATTTAGCTCAGGCGAATCGAGATCAATGTTCAATCCAACAATGTGGATGTCTTTGTTTTGCCAAACGGTAGAAATTTCAATGCCATTGACGATATGCAAAGGAAGATCAGCCTCAATCACTGCCTGCTTAGCAGGTTCAATACCCGCGACAGTATCGTGATCCGTGATAGCAAGCACTTGGACGCGAAAATCGACCGCGCGCTTTACAAGTTCTGCTGGGCTGAAGCGTCCGTCGGACGCCGTGGTGTGGCTGTGGAGATCAAATAGCATTAATTTTCTTCAATTCGTTGCTTGACATTACCACCATACACTAGTTAACTAGTACACGATTACGAACACAAATGGATAACGTCATCATGGTACAGCATAACCTCACTCAACAAACAGTAATGATTAACTGGTGGTGGCACTCCCTATAGCGGGCAGTGTGATGAGTTGTACCTAACGGAAAGACGTCACCAAGCCCGCAGATAGCGGGTTTTTTTATACCTCTATTTACCGCCCAGAATGCATTGAGCACCTTATTGAAGGTGGCGGCACCAAAAGGATTTTTAACATGATTATCGTATTAAAACCGCAAGCGACGGAACAACAAGCAAAAGCCATTCTGGGCAAAATTGAACAAGCGGGTTTGAAACCGTTGTTTATGCCGGGCGTTGAACGCATCGTTTTAGGTGCGTTGGGTGATGAGCGCGTGTTGCAAAAACTCCACCTAGAGAGCGACCCCTTGGTAGAAGAGGTCAAACCCATTTTATCCAAATACAAAATGGTCAGTCGTGAAGTGCAAGCGCACGACACGGTCGTACGTATTGGGAATATGGCGGTGGGTGGCGACAAATTCGCGGTTATCGCCGGCCCTTGCTCTGTGGAATCCGAACAACAATTGTTGTCTGTTGCCGATGTTGTTAAAAGCCACGGCGCGGTGGCGCTTCGAGGCGGCGCGTATAAGCCTCGCACCAGCCCATATGATTTCCAAGGCATGGGCGTTGAAGGCCTAAAGCTGCTTAAACAAGCCAGTGACGCAACAGGTATGCCGACCGTCTCAGAAGTGATGGAAGTCAGTCAGGTGGATTCACTGTGCGAATACATTGATTGCCTTCAAATTGGCGCGCGTAATATGCAAAACTACGGATTGTTAAAAGCAGTTGGCGAAACAGGCAAACCAGTCTTGTTAAAACGCGGACTTTCCGCCACTATCGAGGAACTGTTGCTAGCCGCAGAATATATCTATGATGCTGGCAACCCGAACATCATCCTTTGTGAACGTGGTATCCGCACTTACGAGACTGCAACGCGTAATACGCTGGACTTAAATGCAGTCGCCTACATAAAGCAACGCAGCCACCTGCCAGTTGTCGTGGATCCAAGCCATGGGACGGGTGTGCGTGAATTGGTTATTCCTCTTTCACGTGCCGCCGCCGCAGTGGGGGCTGACGGTATTATCGTCGAAAGCCACCTAAACCCTGCGGAAGCCCTGTCTGATGGCCATCAAGCGCTCACAGGAGACATGTTCGCGCAGTTAATGCAGGAACTAAAACCATTTGTTGAAGCAGCAGGGAGAACGCTGTGAAAAACCACGCTTTAAAACAAGGCGAATTAGACGTACTGAGCTTGGATGTGCCGTACGTCGCCGCTCCGACTGAATTATATGCCGCAGTCTGTCAGGACCGCCCGCACAGTCTACTTTTAGAGTCTGCCGAGATTGATTCAAAGCAGGACCTGAAAAGTCTGATGTTGGTGGATGCTGCAGTCCGCATCGTTTGCCGCGGCCGCATTGTCGAACTCGAAGCAAAATCGGAAAACGGCAACAATGTATTGAATGCCGTTGAAGCCCAGATTGATCATCAAGGTATCGCGATTTGTCGTGAGCGCGATGGCAACATGCTGACGCTTCATTTTTCAGAAGAAGACAGAACGCTCGATGAAGATGCGCGTTTACGCCAACCTTCGCCGTTTGACGCACTTCGCCTGATTCAACACGCTTTCCAGCTGGAAGAGCAACCCGACGATGCACTGATGATTGGCGGCCTTTTTGCCTACGATCTGGTGGCGCAGTTTGAACCGCTGCCTGACGCAGAAGAAAGCAATCGCTGCCCTGATTTTCTTTTCTATGTCGCCGAAACGCTCTTGGTCATTGACCACCAGCGCCGCAAAGCAAAGTTGCAAGGCACTCTCTTCGGTGGTGATGACACCACACAAACCTACTTTGATTTAAGTCGCCGACTTCAAGCCATTAAAGAAAGCTGCCTGAACCCAACGGCAATGCCAGTCGCACAACAAGTTGAAGATGGAGAAATCGCCGTTTCTATCAGCGACGAAGATTTCTGTCAGGCCGTTGACACACTTAAAGAATACGTCGTCAAAGGTGACGTGTTTCAGGTCGTGCCTAGCCGCCGATTCACACTGCCTTGCCCTTCCCCGTTGAATGCGTACTTGAAACTCAAACAAGGTAACCCGAGCCCGTACATGTTCTACATGCATGACAGTGAGTTCACCTTGTTTGGCGCATCACCGGAAAGTGCACTGAAATACAGCAAAGATACCAACCAAGTGGAAATTTACCCGATTGCAGGCACGCGCCCTCGTGGTAAAAACCCAAACGGCTCCATCAACTTGGATTTAGACGGCCGTATCGAACTCGAACTTCGCAACGACACCAAAGAAAAAGCCGAGCACATGATGCTGGTTGATTTGGCGCGTAATGACGTAGCGCGAATCAGTGAACCGGGTACACGTTACGTGTCAGACCTTCTGCAAGTTGACCGCTATAGCCACGTCATGCATCTCGTGTCTCGTGTTGTTGGTCAACTGCGTAACGATCTTGATGCGCTGCATGCCTATCAGGCTTGCATGAATATGGGCACCCTAACAGGCGCACCAAAAATCCGTGCCATGCAGCTTATCCGCCAATTCGAAAAACGTCGCCGTGGTAGCTACGGGGGTGCTGTTGGCTACCTGACAGGCCATGGTGACATGGACACTTGTATCGTGATCCGTTCTGCTTACGTTGAAGATGGTATTGCGCAAGTGCAAGCAGGCGCAGGCGTGGTGTTCGACTCCGTGCCTCAAGCTGAAGCCGATGAAACACGCGGAAAAGCACAGGCGGTGCTGACGGCAATTCGAGCAGCACATTCAGGAGGTGCACAATGAGCCAAGCCATGAATGCACACATCGTGCTCATCGATAACTTCGATTCTTTCACCTACAACTTGGTCGACCAATTCCGCTCATTGGGTTATCCGGTAAAGATTTATCGCAACAGCTTGTCTGCAGAGCAAATTGAACAAGCAATCAGCGAGCTGACCAACCCCGTAGTGGTGCTATCCCCAGGCCCGGGGGCGCCATCAGAAGCAGGCTGTATGCCAGCGCTGATTCAAAAACTAAAAGGCAAAGTGCCAATGATTGGCATTTGTCTCGGTCAACAAGCCATCACAGAAGCTTATGGCGGTGTGGTTGCTGGTGCGGGTGAAATCGTTCACGGAAAAGCCTCGCAAATGACCCACAACGCCCATGCTGTGTTTGGCAACATTGAAAGCCCACTTACCATCGCGCGCTACCACTCGTTGGTTGCGACCAAGGTGCCGGATTCACTGGATGTGATTGCGGATGTAGAAGGCTTAGTCATGGCGGTGGTGAACGACGCAGATCGCGTTGTCGGTTTCCAATTCCACCCAGAGTCAATTTTGACAACGAAAGGCGCAGACCTTCTTACAAATACAATCAACTGGGCGACACAACCGCGCTGATGGACGACAAGACAAGGAGAGTAAACATGGATGCAATTATTAATAAGCTTTACGAACAAGAATCTCTGTCTCGTGAAGAAAGCCATCAGCTGTTCGACACCATCATCAAAGGTGAAATGGACCCTATCCTGCTGGCTGCAACATTAACATCGCTCAAAATCAAAGGCGAAACGCCAGAAGAGATTGCGGGTGCGGCATCTGCATTAACCGCAAACGCAAATCCGTTCCCATCACCTGACTATGACTTCGCTGACATTGTTGGCACCGGCGGTGACGGCTCGAACTCCATCAACATTTCCACGACAGCAGCCTTTGTTGCCGCAGCCTGTGGTGTGAAAGTCGCCAAGCACGGTAACCGAGGCGTATCGAGCAAATCTGGCTCTTCCGACTTGCTTGCTGCGTTCGGTATTGATTTAGCCATGAGCCCAGACACAGCACGTGGCGCATTAGACGACTTGGGTGTGTGCTTCTTATTCGCACCGCAATACCACAGCGGTGTTCGCCACGCGATGCCTGTTCGTCAAACCATGAAAACGCGCACCATCTTTAATCTGCTAGGCCCATTGATTAACCCAGCAAAACCAACGCTGGAATTGATGGGAGTTTATGACAAAGCCCTCGTAAGGCCGATTGCAGAAACCATCAAAACCCTTGGCCTAAAACGCGCTGCGGTTGTCCACGGTAGCGGGCTTGATGAAGTCGCCATTCACGGTGAAACCACCGTGGCTGAAATTAAAGATGGCGTGATCATCGAATACACACTGACACCGGAAGACTTCGGCGTTAATACCCACCCTCTCAAATCCATTGAAGGGGGCACGCCAGAAGAGAACCGAGAAATCATCACACAGATCCTACAAGGTAAAGGAACAGAAGCACAGCAAAGCGCTGTTGCCGTTAACGTTGCACTTCTGCTTCGCCTCTTCGGGCAGGAAGATCTGAAAGCAAACACGCAAAAAGCGCTGGATGTGATGAGCAGCGGAAAGCCCTTCGAACTCGTTCAGCAACTTGCGTCACGGAGCAACTAATGGAAACGGTATTAGCAAAAATTGTTGCGGATAAACACATTTGGATTGAAGCGCGTAAGACGGCACAGCCGCTAGCGAGCTTCATCAATGAAGTCGTCCCAAGTAATCGCAGCTTTTACGATGCGCTTTCAGGCAAACCCGCCAAGTTTATCTTGGAGTGTAAGAAGGCCTCGCCATCAAAAGGGCTCATCCGCGATGACTTCGACTTGGATTACATCGCCAGCGTATACGGCAACCATGCCGCGGCGATTTCTGTCCTCACAGATGAAAAGTACTTCCAAGGTAACTTTGACTTTCTACCGCAAGTCCGCGGCCAAGTGCCTTGCCCTGTGCTTTGCAAAGATTTCGTGGTAGACACCTACCAAGTCTACCTCGCGCGTTTTCATCAAGCTGATGCCATTTTGTTGATGCTGTCTGTACTTAACGACGATGAATACCGTGAACTGTCTGCACTCGCGCATGAACTTAACCTCGGCGTGCTGACAGAAGTCAGCAACGAAGAAGAACTGGAACGCGCCATTGCGCTAAAAGCCAAGGTTGTTGGCATTAATAACCGCAACTTGCGCGATCTAAGCATCGACCTAAACCGTACGAAAGAGCTCGCGCCGCGTTTGTCTGAAGACACCATCGTGATTTCAGAATCAGGTATCTATACCCATCAACAAGTGCGAGAGCTAGCACCTTTTGCAAACGGTTTTTTGATTGGTAGCTCGTTAATGTCTGAAGACGATGTTGAACGTGCTGTACGTCGTGTACTTTACGGTGACAACAAGGTCTGCGGTTTAACACGTGCAGAAGATGCCAAAGCCGCTTATGACGCCTATGCCAACTACGGTGGACTCATTTTCGTTGAAAAATCACCGCGCTTTGTGGATGTGGATGCAGCACGAAAAGTCATGGAAGGCGCACCGCTTGCTTACGTAGGTGTGTTCCAAAATCATGCGCTTTCAGATGTTGCTGATATTGCAAACACGCTATCACTGTCAGCGGTTCAGTTGCACGGCAATGAAGATGGCGACTACGTGAAAGCGTTGCGTGAAGCCTTGCCAAGCAATACGCAGATTTGGAAAGCCCACGGCGTGAGCGATACCGCGCCTGCGCTTGAGGCTAACGCCGACAGAAATCTATTCGACAGCCGTGTGGGCACACAAAGCGGCGGAACAGGCAAAGCGTTTGATTGGTCTCTCATTCCAGAGGATCGCAAAGACACCGTGATGATCGCAGGTGGCCTTTCGCAAGAAAACGCAAAAGACGCAGCACAACTGGGCTGCGCAGGACTCGATTTTAACTCTGGCGTCGAAAGCGCGCCGGGTATCAAAGATAAACAAAAATTGGACGCTGCATTCTCAGCGCTTAGAGATTACTAAAGGACGGTTATGACTAAGTTGAATGCCTACTTCGGCGAATTTGGTGGTCAGTACGTACCACAAATCTTGGTCCCAGCACTGGACCAGTTAGAGCAAGCGTTTATTGATGCGCAAAATGACCCTGAGTTTCAGAAGGAGTTTATTGGCCTTTTGGAAGAGTATGCAGGTCGCCCAACCGCATTGACGCTAACGCGTAACCTTACCAAAGGCACCAAGACCAAGCTGTACCTAAAGCGTGAAGACTTACTTCACGGTGGTGCGCACAAGACCAATCAGGTGTTGGGTCAGGCACTGCTTGCGAAACGCATGGGCAAGAAAGAGATCATCGCTGAAACAGGTGCGGGTCAACACGGTGTGGCAACAGCACTGGCTTGTGCACTGCTTGATTTGAAATGCCGCGTTTACATGGGTGCAAAAGACGTAGAACGTCAAAGCCCGAATGTATTCCGCATGAAGTTAATGGGCGCAGAAGTCATTCCTGTTCACTCTGGTTCTTCAACCCTGAAAGATGCGTGTAACGAAGCGCTACGTGACTGGTCTGCAAGCTATGAAGATGCACACTATCTTCTTGGTACAGCAGCGGGTCCTCACCCTTTCCCGACCATCGTGCGTGAATTCCAGAAAATGATTGGTGAAGAAACCAAGCAACAGATTTTGGAACGCGAAGGTCGCTTACCCGACAGCGTGATTGCCTGCGTCGGCGGTGGATCAAACGCGATTGGTATGTTTGCTGATTTCATCGAAGAATCTGATGTGGGATTGATTGGCGTTGAGCCAGCAGGTCTCGGCCTAGACACTGACCAACATGGCGCGCCGCTTAAACACGGCAAGCTGGGTATCTTCTTTGGAATGAAGTCGCCACTGATGCAAGACCCGAATGGCCAAGTTGAAGAGTCATACTCTGTGTCTGCAGGTCTCGACTTCCCATCTGTTGGCCCTCAGCACGCACACTTAAATTCAATTGGCCGCGCCGAATACGTTGCCATTACCGATGACGAAGCGCTCGATGCCTTCCAAGAGCTCGCGAGCCACGAAGGTATTATCCCTGCACTGGAATCCGCTCACGCATTGGCTTACGCGCTAAAAATGGCGCGCGAAAACCCAGAGAAAGAACAATTGTTAGTGGTTAACTTGTCAGGTCGTGGAGACAAGGACATCTTCACCGTGCACGACATTTTGAAAGAAAAAGGAGTGATGTAATGGCTGCGACCTTGTCTCACCGCTATGAAGCGATGTTTGAAAAACTCGATGCCAAAGGCGAAGGTGCCTTCGTTCCTTTCGTGACCATTGGCGATCCAAACCCAGAGCAATCATTAAAGATCATTGAAACCTTAGTGGCTAACGGTGCTGACGCACTGGAACTGGGTATCCCTTTTTCTGACCCATTGGCAGACGGCCCAACCATTCAAGGCGCAGCAATCCGCGCATTGGATTCTGGCACCACGCCTGACAACTGCTTCGACATCCTTCGCCAAGTGCGTGAAAACCACCCTGAGATCCCTATGGGTCTGTTGATGTACGCCAACCTAGTGTTCGCTAATGGTATCGACAACTTCTACGCGAAATGCGCAGATGCCGGTGTGGATTCGGTATTGATTGCCGATGTTCCAGCGGGTGAATCCAAAGAGTTTCGTGATTCAGCGGCTAAACATGGTGTTCATGCCATCTTCATTGCGCCACCGAATGCCAATGAAGACACACTGAAAACCATTTCCGACCTAGGCGGCGGTTACACCTACTTGCTATCACGCGCTGGCGTAACAGGTGCAGAAACCAAAGCCGGTCAGCCGATTGAACATTTGCTTGAAAAACTGAGTGATTACGGCGCACCACGCCCACTGCTCGGTTTCGGTATTTCTGAGCCGTCACAAGTGAAAGAAGCCATCGCTGCGGGTGCGGCGGGTGCCATTTCAGGCTCAGCCGTGGTTAAAATCATTGAACGTAATGTGAATGATGAAGCCACCATGCTCAAAGAACTTGGTGAGTTTGTGGTAAGCCTAAAAGCGGCCACCAAGAAATAATCACGATTCAAAGACAAAGACAGGTCGGCAACTGCCGGCCTTTTTTGTGTTCAAAATCTTTCGCTTTCTCCTTTTAATCGCTCAAAGCGCACTCAACGATTTTTATTCAGCATATCCCACAGCAATTCATCCGGTTAATCACGTTTTAACTCTGATCATAATTCGGTAAACTCGAACGCTGAATCGCGCCTACCCAGCAGGGTCAACAAGGATAAGTACCTGAATGAAACAGCTCCTCGACTTTATTCCATTAGTCATTTTCTTTGCCCTCTACAAAATGCAGGACATATACGTCGCCACTGGAGCACTTATCGTTGCCACCCTTATCCAAGTGATCATGACGTGGGTGTTGTACAAGAAAGTCGAAAAAATGCAAATAGTGACTGCCGCACTGGTTGCAGTGTTTGGCGGGATGACGCTTTTTTTCCAAGATGACAACTTCATCAAATGGAAAGTGACCATTGTTTACGCACTGTTTGCGGGCGGCCTGATCATTTCACAACTCATGGGTAAGCCGCTTATTAAAGGCATGCTGGGTAAGGAAATTGTCTTGCCTGATGCTGTGTGGCGAAACGTCAACACTGCGTGGGTCGCGTTCTTTGCGGTGCTTGCTGTCGTCAATATCTATGTGGCGTATCAGCTGCCCCTTGATGTATGGGTGAATTTCAAAGTGTTCGGCTTACTTGGTCTCACATTGGCTTACACCTTGGTCACTGGCGTTTATATTTACAAGCACATGCCGAAAGAAGAAAGCTTGTCAGACGAATCGAAGAAAGAAACCGATTCAGAATAATTACTTAGCCCAATGGGAGAAATTTTATCTCACATGGGTTTTTCATTTCCCGGAAGTAGTACCATGTCGGAAACGAACAATTGCCCTCGCGGCCAACTTTTATTGCGCACCCTCGCCATGCCGGCAGACACCAACGCAAACGGTGATATTTTTGGCGGCTGGATCATGTCTCAACTTGACTTGGCGGGTGCCATTTTGGCAAAAGAGATTTCTCACGGACGTGTTGTGACGGTCTCCGTTGAAGAAATTGTCTTTAAAACACCGGTAAAAGTCGGTGATGTTGTGTGTTGCTATGGCGAATGCATTCGTATTGGACGCACATCCATGAGCGTTGCACTGGAAGTTTGGGTGAAACCTGTCGCTGCGGATGGTGTCGGTCAACGCCATAAAGTTTGCGAAGCAACGTTTAACTACGTGGCGATTGATGCCAACGGTCGACCAAGACCGATAAATAAGTCATAAATCATACATTTCAATAAGCGATTTTGGTTACGCTCGCATACACTTGGCGAGATACTGTGAACCAAAAGATAACCGAGAGAGAAAACACGGATGTGGTACGTCATTTTTTCACAAGATGTAGAGAATAGTTTGCCTTTGCGTATGCAAGTACGTGAGCAACACTTGGCTAGACTTCGCGAACTTGACGCCGAAGGCCGTCTGCTGGTTGCAGGCCCTAATCCGGCGATTGATTCTGAAGATCCTGGTGAAGCAGGATTCACTGGCTCCACGGTTATTGCAAAATTTGACAGTCTCGCTGATGCAAAGGCTTGGGCCGATGCCGACCCGTACATCGAAGCGGGTGTTTACAAAGATGTCATCATCAAACCGTTTAAGAAAGTGTTGCCCGCCTAATTTGGCAACGGATATGCAAAGGATTTTTTAATGCGACTAGTATCATCAACTGGACGAATTGCACTTGCTGGCTTACTAGCAATGGTTATTTCGGCGTGTTCCAGTACGTCTGATCAAGAAATTGCTGAAACCTTCGCTGCGCAACGCGCAGACATGCTTGGCAAAATTATGCCTGTTGAAGGTCCTGGCTATAACATCGTTCGCGCGAAAGCAGACGGCAGTATGATCGAACTGACATTGCTTTACTCTGGAAGCGGCGATATTGCACCGACTGTGCTGGCGGATAACTTGAAGAACACCTACTGTTCAGACAATGAAATCGCTTCGCTGATGGAGAAAGGCGTCAGCTATAAGTTGCTTTTCCGCGACAGCCGTGGACGAGAGATTTTGCAGCGCTTCGTCACCCACGAAGATTGTGTGAAATAACACGTCAGCGTAGAACGCAAAAAGGCCCTGCTGGGCCTTTTTTGACCGTGTCATACAACCCGTGGCAATCCACCCGTTATCTACACAGTAAACCCATGAATAAATGCCAAGACTTTCTCTTCTGGCATTTCACAGGGTTTGAGCACCCACTTTCCATCGACCTCATACATATTGGCACTGATGAAATTGGTACTAGACAGCGATTCTGCGTATACCTTGACGGATTTACCTTCGCTATACCGTTTTATCGACATTCCCCAACGTTCACCTTGATACAAAACGTCGTGATGGCCCGCGTCGAATTGACTGATGCGGAGAAAGGCATCCATGACTTACCTCCAAGTAGATTCAGGAAAATATACGGTTTACTTAACTTCGCGGTGACGAAAATGCATCACTTTCAACGCACTGTCTGAATCAATGTCTTCAAACTCTGGTGGATTATCTAAGCGAGAGACAAACTCAAATGCGGGTGCGCACTCAACCATTTGTTCCGTCAGAAAACTTGGCTGAATGTCAGGTGAATTCACACACGCAAGTACATCACCGCCTTCCACGACCAACTCAGGCAAACGGCGCAAGATTTTCGCGTAGTCTTTCGTCAGAACGAAACTGCCTTTCTGGAATGACGGAGGATCAATGATCACCAAATCATAAGGACCATACTTTTTGACCTTACCCCATGATTTAAATAACTCATGCCCCAAAAATGCCACTTGATTGAGGTTATGCTGATTCAACTGATGATTTTCACGACCACGAGAAAGTGATGACCTTGCCATGTCCAAGTTAACCACTTGGTCGGCCTTGCCCTCAATGGCAGCCACAGAAAAGCCGCAGGTGTAGGCAAACAGGTTCAATACGCGCTTGTGTTTGGCGTTGTTCTGCACCCACTCTCGACCTAAACGCATGTCGAGAAACAAACCGTTGTTCTGACGCTTACCCAGATCCAATTTGTAAGTCAGCCCGTTCTCAATCACATTGATTTGTTGAGGTTGCTCGCCCACAAAGGTTTCTGTTTCCGCCCCTTCGCGGTCACGATGCTGAACAACAATGGTGTTTCCGCCAATGGCTTTCCAAACATCTCCGTGTTGAAAATCTGCGATGCCTTGTTTTAACGCATCATAAAATGCGGCTTCATCTTCTTTAAAGATCGCAATCTGAAGCACGCCGCTGCCTAGCCAATCCGCGGTGATTTGTTCAAGCCCCTCGTAACAGCGGCCACGGCCATGAAAAACACGGCGCACTTCATTGCTACACGCAGGTAAACGCTCAGCAATAACGGCAAAGAACGTCGACAAAGCAGCTGGATTCATCATTTTTCAAATCCTTCATTGTTTTCAACGATCACATTGTCGGGGTTTGCGATAGTGACGCCTTCAACGGGTGCTCCACCCAATTGAAGGTTGGTGAAATCGCTGTTTCTTTTAATACGCCCTCTTGCCGACTTTTTTAAGCGTTGTCGACGAAGATTGGCAAGGCTCCAGAAACGATGCGCATTAGTTTGTGTTTTTTTACGAATAAGCGGCATGGAATGCTCCAACAGTCTCGTTCCATCCTTGGAGTACGAAAATTAAAATGAAATGCGCGCGTCACTGCACTTTTGTTTTTTTGTGGGGCAATGTCGGCCAAGCCAACAAAGAGGGAGATTGCCAGTCTTCTGGAATCTCTGCCCACTGCTCACCAATGCGAGGAGGCTGAATAAATTGGTAGTGTTCACCGGCATGCCAAAACGCCAAAGCATAGGCATGAAGATACCCGCGATCGGCCTCTAGTCCACCGTAGATATCATCACCTAAAATCGCAGAGCCAACACTTTTTAACGCAACGCGAATCTGGTGCGTCTTACCCGTAAACGGTTTACAGAGAAAAGCACGACGCCCTTCACCCACTGACGTAGAAAAGAACTGTGTTACCGCAGGGTTTTCTCTACTCGGTAATAACTTCCACATTGAACGACGACTTTTCGCCATATCACCAATGATTGTGCCCTGCTTTTTCGTCGGCTTTTTCGCGGCAATCGCCAGATAAAACTTACCCACTTCACGTGCAGCGAAAAGTGATGAAAGCGCTGAAGCGGCAGCTTGATGACGTCCAAGCAGTAAAAGCCCCGAGGTCATTTTATCTAAACGGTGAATCAGATACAGCTGTTTGTCACCCGTGAGTTGCCCAACACTGGCAAGCAATGGTTGAGCGTTATCATCTTTATGCACGCTGATACCAGGGTGTTTATCAATCACCAGAAAGTCTTCGTTTTGAAAGACCAGATCGAACATAGCTGAACCTTGAATAATCGAAACTGCGGAGAGTGTAATGGCGAAACTGGTGTGAATAAAGCTCGGATGAAGGTTAGGCGCGAAAAACGAAAAAATCCCCAGCTACAGGCTGAGGATTTTTCTCGCATATCTCGAATTATATGGTTTCTACTTCAGCACGCTCTAAATAAACGTTACCGCACCACAAATTACGATGGCTTATTTAAGCACTGGCCATAAAAACACAAGCGCCATCAAAATCGGACACACAACGCGCACGTAGGTTGGCCAGATTTTCCAGAACAGGCTCTCTTTCAATTCTGGGTTACCTTGACTCAGCTCTTCCAAGACTTGATTACGCTTCCAGACCCACCCTGCAATCAATGCCATGATCAGACCCAGAATCGGCTGCATGTATTCGGTGGTGATGCTAATAACCAAACCAAACATGGAACCGAAGTTAAGGATGATAAGGGTTGAGAACAAAGCAATCGCACCACCAATCCACCATACAACGGTTTTACGATCTTTATTCAGTTCTTCTGAAGCACAAGAGACTGGCACTTCGAGCATGGAAATAGACGATGTCAGTGCAGCAATCACCATGAGAGCGAAGAAGGCAATGCCAATGATTAAACCTGCGCCACCCATAGTATCAAACATGGCAGGCAGCACACTGAACACCAGCGTATCACCATCAAGCAGCGCGCCCGCTTCACTGTAGATCTCAACGCCATTGTTTTGCGCAACGAACATGGCTGGCAAAATCAACAGACCCGCGACAAACGCCACCCCGGTATCGAGAAGTGCAACTTGAGCGGCGGTCTTTGGAATGTCAGCATCTTTACGCAAGTAAGAGCCGTAAACCATCATGGTGCACACGCCAATAGAGAGTGAGAAGAAGGCTTGACCCATTGCGCTTACCATCAGATCCGGCGAGAAGTGCGACATATCTGGCACAAGGTACATCTTCAACCCTTCCATTGCGCCATCTTGGAACAAGGTGTAGGCCACCATTGAGATGAACAGAACGAACAGCACAGGCATCAAACGGCTAGACCATTTCTCGATACCGTCGGTCACACCGCTGCGCACAACGAAGATGGTCAGTAACATGAAGACCAGCATCAGCACGATATTACGGGCCGTACCAAAGCCTTCCAACCATGCTGCCGCACTTTCAAAGCCCAAGACACTGAGCACAGGGCCAATCAAAAAGCCAAAGAACCAACCCGCCACGATGGCATAGAAGCTCAGAATACCGCTAACACCCAACATGCCCGCGATACCGACAGAAGAGGCGAGTAACTTTTGCTTAGGTGCAATCGAAACAAGAGAACGAATAGGGTTAGATGCACCAAAACGGCCAATAGTCAGTTCTGCAACCAGCAATGGGTAAGCAAGAACAAACACCATGATGAGATAAGTGATAAGAAAGACAGCACCGCCATTGCTTGCTGCTTGTGTTGGAAACCCCCAAATATTACCCAAACCAACCGCAGAACCTGCTGCAGCAAGAATGAAACCTAAACGCGAAGAAAACTGGGCTCGATGACCACTTGCCATATGTACTCTCTACTACAAATGTAATTGTGATTGTTATTATCGTTATACCCAAGCAACCGGAGGTGGCCCCTAAAATTGGGCGCCTCTGCCTGTTGAGGTATATCCAGCTTCTACTACCAATCCTTGGCACTCCTCCGCCGGAGGTGTAAATATTTTCTTACAGGAGCGATTGCGCCTGTTTTCTTAACAGACATGGCAAGTAAACCAGTTTGAGAATAGAATTTGAAGCGAATGCGCTATATTTTTCGATCAAGCAGCATATTTAACCATATCTAAACCTCATCTCATTACGTTCTCGCAATCAAATTAACACGCATTTTTAACAACCCATCACATTCTGCAAAGATAGCTGGTCAATCAACCTCAAGATCGAGAACACTAATCGGTCTATTCAGTGCATAATGTCCTTAACTCTCGTTACCCCATTGGGCTGAATCGTTTGATATGGAAAAGATTTATCAATTCCTCGTCTGGGCAAGTGTTTTCTTCTATTGGCTTCTGATTGCCTCTGTCACCATTCGTGTTGTCTTAAAACGACGTGCCCTCGGCGTCTCCATTGCTTGGCTCATGATCATCTATATCGTTCCAATTGTGGGCGTGATCTTGTACTTATTGGTTGGCGAGCTGAACCTTGGCAAAAAACGGGCTGAACGCTCTCGCGCAATGTATCAACCTTATCGCGATTGGATGGAGTCTCTCGGTGGGTGTGATGCACACCGCCCCCAACATCAAAGCTCCTTGTCTCGACCCGTTCATGATTTATGCCTGAAACGTGCGGGCATCCCTGCTTTGGCTGGAAACCTCCTTTCTCTGCAAAGCGAAACCGCAGATATCTTGCGATCCATTGCCGCTGATGTTCAAAAAGCCGAGCACTCGGTCAATATGGTTTTTTATATTTGGCAACCCGGTGGACACGCCGATGACGTGGCTAAAGCCGTCTGCGAAGCTGCAGAGCGCGGCGTGACAGTACGAATCATGTTGGACTCCGCAGGCAGCAAAGCTTTCTTTAAAAGCCATTGGCCAGAATCGATGCGAAAAGCAGGTGTTGAACTCATTGAAGCACTCGCTGTAAGCCCGTTGCGTATGTTCCTTCGCAGACTGGACATTCGCCAACACCGCAAGATTGTGGTGGTGGATAATAAGGTGGGCTATACAGGGTCAATGAACATGGTCGACCCAAGGTTTTTCAAGCAAGACTCTGGGGTGGGTCAGTGGATCGATATTATGGTACAGGCGGAAGGGCCTTCTGTGCCGATCTTAAACAGCATTTTCGCTTGGGATTGGGAAGTTGAAACGGGTTTGCGCTACCTACCTAACTTGCCCGAATGCAGCTTGATTGAACAACACGCCCACGCCAATCACGCGGTTCAAATTGCACCGTCTGGTCCCGGTATGCCTGACGGCATTATTCAGCAGATACTGATGATTTCCATTCATCAAGCTAAAAAGAGCGTAACAATCACGACACCCTACCTTGTTCCGAGTGAGTCTTTGTTGGGAGCATTGCAAACCACCGCTCAACGTGGCGTGACAGTGAACATCATCATTCCTGCGAAAAATGATAGCTTGATGGTAGATTGGGCGAGTCGTTCTTTCTTTAACGATTTATTGCAAGCAGGTGTGAATATTTATCGTTTTAACGGCGGCCTGTTACATACCAAGTCAGTCATGATTGATGAAGCGTTCTGTTTGATTGGCACCGTTAACCTCGATATGCGAAGCCTATGGCTCAATTTCGAACTCACACTGTGTGTGGATGACCCTGATTTCTGCCGAGACCTCATTGCACTCCAACAAACCTATATGGCGCATTCAACGACAGTCTCTCTCCAAGAATGGCGTAACCGTTCCATATTCAATCGACCTGTAGAGCAATTTTTCTACATGTTTAGTCCGCTTTTGTAATTCAACACCCAAGCACACTGATTAATTTTCAATCAATGTAACCGCATTAATAATTACTTACATTTTTAGATGTGAGTAATTATTTTTCCACAGGTTTACATATGAATAAAAAAAAGCCGCGTTTTATAAAATGATTTATCTAATTTTTGTTTATTTATGTCAAAGCATACCGTATTGAACAAATAAACATCAAATCAATTATATCCAAAAGTAATAGAGCAAAATTTGTTATCAATAGACCTAAAATCTTTCATGCTGTAAATGTATAGGTCATTAGACTTTCTTTACATTCCGGATGTAAGATCTCACCCACTCAGTACAACAAAATTAAAAAAAATATAATGGTGGATATTCAATCGGAGTTTGGCGCTCTGTGTCGTCTGGTTTCACTGAAAGCGTCTAAGCGTTTTCATGACAAATTAGAAGAACAAGGCATCAACGTTAGTCCAGAGCAGGCGATTACCATCAATGCAGTGGCAAGTGCAGGTGAGTTACGTCAAGGTGAGCTAATGGGCTTAAGCTATTTAGCGAGCGAGAAATCTAAAGTTAGTCGAGTCGTACAAGGGTTGGTTGTCGATGGTCTGATTGATCGACGCGATGATGTACACGATCGACGCTCTAAGATTCTAACATTGACCGAAAAAGGACAAGCGTTAGCAGATAAATTACTTCAGGCTGAACAGTTTAATGGCGAGCTCGTTTCGTCACTCCTTTCTCAGCAAGAAAGCGCCCTTCTGCAATCGACGTTGAAGAAAGTGGTTAGCGCTCTTTGAGCCTGTCGAATAAGCCCAGTTCGCGCTGGGCTTTTTTCTGCCTACGTCTCTCCTGACAACGTGCTAAAAGCCCCACTCTGCTTAGCCTACAGCCATAACACCCCATCTGTATCTGTACAAAAAGCCGTTTATAAACCGTATCTTGTGCTTAAAAAAACTTTCATTTATGCATCATAACCTTGTCATCAGTTGCCAAGAAAGATCGATCATTCCCACCCCAATATGCGCTCGGTTGACTACACTTCAATTTCGCAAACAAGATTGGGGAATTCAGGGGAAATCACATGCTGGCAAGACATCGAAATTACCTGTTGAAAGATACCAAACAACTCCATGCTCACATCGAGGTTAACCCAGTGGGATTACTCGAAGTGGAGATACTTGAAAAACACCAATGTCACTCTGCTGAGTTTGAGCAGTTGAAGTTTGAACGCAGTGGAAGAGTGACGAAGTTGGTCGGCAAACACACGTCAAATGGTAAACCCGTTCACTGGCAACTTCCTCTTGCTAACGACGACGCCAGGGAACTCGAAAACCTCATAGAAGAAGCAGCCGAAGAGCTAGAAATATTAATGAGGGATCTATAAGAACCGTTTTTTTTACTGAGCCTAATGCATAAAAACGAATCCACTGTTATCCATTATGCCTTTCAGCGCTGTTGACGCAGCGCTTTTCTTTTTTGCCTAACTTTTCATATAATCCTGATTCTCACCATTTAAAAGTAAGACAACCTCCCAATACATGTCCAAATGATCCTTCCATCTTGATGCGTTAAACGATACGTGACTTTCACACAAGAATTCTGGTTTATCTTTCCGCCCTTCTGCATAATATGAAAATATTCATTTAATGGAATGTAGGAAAAATGGCTAAGGATTTGTTTAATACTCTCGATCTTAATTTACTGCGAACTTTCCTCGTTCTCTTTCAAGAAAAGAACACACGTAAAGCCGCAGAGCGCCTATTTGTAACACAGCCTGCCGTTAGTCAAAATTTGAAAAAGCTTCGCCATCATTTCAATGATGAACTCTTCATCAAGGTGCAAACAGGCTTAGAAGCAACTCCAGAAGCAGAACGTATTGCTGCTGCCATCCTTCCTCATATTGATGCGCTTTATTCTGCACTTGGCAGCTTGGAGGACTTTGACCCTCAAACCATACGAAGAAAAATTCGCTTAGCACTTGGGCCTCAGGTATTAACATGCATTTCTGGGGCTTTGGTTATTGAACTCAAAAAACGTGCGCCTAATATTGAGCTCGACCTCGTTCAATGGACGACTTCTACGTTTGAAGAAATAAGCAACGGTGATGTTTTACTTGGCATTAACTATCAATATCCGTATGTGCCAAAACACGTTAAACAGGAACAGCTCGCCGTGGTTAAAGGCTGTTGCGCGGTGAGAAACGACCACCCAATCAGCGATGGTGCAGCCACACCTGAGACATTCTCAAAATACGAGATCGCCTCACTGCTGATCCCAGGTTGGAGTGAAGACTTACCAATCGCAGCCAGAGAGTTGAAAGAGCTTGGGCTTCCAAGCCCCATTGGGTTTCGTTCCGCCTTCCCAATGGCCATTGTGGATGTGATTCAACGCACCGACATGTACTACCCGACAACTGATTTATTCCCCTTTGACGCCTATTCAAATATTCGACGTGTTGATGTTCAAGCAGACAACATTCAATTTCGCTATCCCATTTTAAGCTATACACACCAGCGCAATAAAAACGACGCGCTCGTCGAATGGCTCAATGAATTGCTTGCGTTATTACTCTCTGAGCCACAATAAGCACCACTTATCAGCGTCATAAGCACATCCACTTAGCCTCTGCCTGCTAGACGTCGTATCTTTTCCTTGCCGTTTGGAAAGGCATTTACGACGTTTCATAGCAAGGACGCTCTCCTTTTACATTGAGAGCACATAATGAAAAAAACACTCGCAGTAGGCACCGCATTTATTCTTACCTTTTCTACCGTCTCTATCGCTGATGACTTTAGCGGCCACCGCGTTGGGCTTGGTTATGCCAAAAGTGATGCGGTTTTTGATGGTCAATCCGTCGATTGGGGAAAAGGATTTAAGCTTGAGTACGGCTATGACGTTAACCGTATCGTTGGTGTTAATACTTCCTACTCACGCACCAGCGACGAAGAGAACTTCTTTGGCATTGCGTCTTCAGAAGTGAAAAGCAACACCTTTAAAATTGACGCTGACATTGGTTACACCTTCGATTTGGAAGGGGCTCGCGTAAAACCTTATGGCGTTATCGGCCTAGGTTGGAACAAAGACCAGATCAAAGAGCACATCAATGGCCAAGAAATCTTTAACAACACGTACAAAGATTCGTCTCTGTATCTCGGAGCAGGAGTTCGCGCAAGTTTAGACATGGGTCTTTACGCCGATATTCGCTTTGACTTCCCAACATATGATGACGTTGACACTGACCAATTCTCGTTTTCTGTCGGTTACAAATTCTAGTCCTATGTTTTAGGGAAAAGAGCTCATGATAAAAAAATCATTTTTCGCAATGGCGCTATTAACAAGCGTTTCTGCCAGCGCAGATGTGCATTTTTCTCCTGACCTAAAATTGGGTATGCAATGGGGTTTAGGTGCGCAACTAGGACTGCAAGATGTAATGGGGTTTGAAGCTGTCTATGGCAGCTTTGGCATCTCCGACTCTCATTGGTTTTCCGATAAAGAATCTGTGAAGCACTATCGAGTTGGCGTTCAATATGAAGAGAAAAAGTACCAAGCCTATTCTGTGCAAATGGAGGCTGGCGTTGCTGAGTACAAAGGGACCCGTAACTATTACGGAAGAGACAGAGAAGATCTCAAAGCTTACGGTCCGAGCGTTGCAGCAGCACTGGTGTTTGACTACAACTTACCAATAAAAGTGAGATATGGGCTTGAGTTGAATTACTTTAGGCATCAAGAGACCTACTTACCAAGTGGCCTCGCCCCTCAGATTAACGCAGGAATAATTATTCCGCTGTAACTGACGATATTGGATTTAAGGCGTACTCTCAGAGCAACTGCTACATAAATTGTTACCGGATCTGCGGCCACGCGCCAATGTACATTTAAAGTCACTCTGGTAAAATGCGCCAAAATTCAAATGTGAGCATCACGAGAGCCAACTATGCCAATGTATGTAGTGGGACATAAGATCCCTGATTCAGATTCAATCTGCGGTGCAATTGCACTTGCATACCTTAAAAACCAAATCGAAGAGCCAGCAGTCGCGACTCGTCTGGGTGAGCTATCTCCAGAGACAGCGTTCATCCTTGACCGCTTTGGGTTCGATGCGCCTGAGCTAAAACTTAGCTACGCGGGTGAAGAAGTTTACATCGTTGACCACTCTGAACTCACTCAAGCACCTGATGACATCGCTGAAGCGACGATCGTGGGCATTGTTGATCACCACAAACTGGGTGATCTCACCACCTCAACACCGCTAGAGTGTTGGATCCGCCCTGTTGGCTGTTCAAACACCGTTATCAAGATGATGTACGATTTCTACGGCGTTGCGATTCCTAAAGACATTGCTGGCATCATGCTGTGCGCAATTCTTAGCGACACTGTTATCTTCAAATCACCAACTTGCACCACGGCAGACATTCGTTGTGTTGAAGATCTGGCCGAGATTGCTGGCATCGAAGATTACAAAGCATTGGGCATGGACATGTTCAACGTGAAGTCTTCTGTTGCTGGTACACCAGCACGCGATCTTGTCATGCGTGACTTTAAAGATTTCAACATGAACGGCAACCTAGTGGGTATTGGCCAGCTTGAAGTTGTTGACCTAGCAGTTTTTGATGAAATCAAAGAAGAGCTAGAAGCTGACATCGCTGCGCTGAAAGAAGAAGGCCAGCGCCACTCTGTGATGCTTCTTCTTACAGACATCATGAAAGAAGGTTCAGAGTTGCTTGTTGTTTCTGACGACGTAGCAATCATTGAACGCGCATACGGTCAAAACACAGAAAATGGCCGCGTATGGCTAGATGGTGTTCTGAGCCGCAAGAAGCAGGTTGTTCCACCACTTCAAGACGCATTTGCATAATCAATTGCAACGAATACTGAAAAAGGGGCGGATTAATCCGCCCCTTTTTTTCGCACTAACGTCGTTTTTAGGGCGGTTAAAGGCATCACTTCGAGCGACCTAAAATGGTCAAATCACCGCCTCTCACTCACACACGATCTCAATAATGATATGAGACATATTACGTATGGTGACACTCAACAATCTCTCATCATGCTGTGACACCCCTCAAATCACCCAATTTATTCATACCCAGAGCTTCAGCTTCGCCATACTGCCTGAATAAATAGACATAATTAGCACGAATTGTGGTGGATTATCATTGATATTTTGCTCATTAATGAAACAACTGGAATATCAGTCATTCCAGACATTTAGCTAGACACTTTCTCGTTTCTTACGTTCAATCCCACACGCTAACCGCATAAATTCTGTACCTTTCTACACTTCTGCATGCAATTCGCCTGTTTAAAACCAAGCTTCCCGTTTTTCAACTAATGTAAATTTAAATAACGCAAATTCTCATTATGTAAACAATTGATGTCACTTAGTGCGAAGACTGCAAAGATTTTTAGCACTACTATCCATTAGATTTTGTATTGTTAACAAACTCAATAAATAAAATTATAAAAAATCGAACCATAGGAGCAGGTATGCCAGATTCGGTTATAGGACAATTGGCAGGGAAGGCATTTATCATCGAGCCAAATGGCAAGATAATAACCGCAGCCGAAGATTCAGTGTTACGTGAAGGAGACATCCTCATCTCCTCGCTGTTTGGACACAGCGACAAAGGCCAAAAAGCCGTCGTTGTAGACATTCATCAGGATCGCGTTCTTCTTCAAGAACAAGAATCGCTCACAGAACTCATGATTCCTGATAACCTTGACGTGCTTGATATTCTTGCTGCCCTCGAAAAAGGCCAAGATCCAACGCAACTCGACGGCGTTGAAGCAGCCGCTGGCAATGCTGCCGACAGCTCATCGATCGCGGCCCAAGCCATTATCGAATCTGGAAGCACCTCCCATGTTTATGCTTACGCTGGCTTTACCACCCAAACTCCAACAGAATTAGGACTCACGCTTCAGCAGCTAGAATCCATTGACCGCGTTTTTATCGCCGAAACGGAAAACCCAATAGCATCACTGACTGGTGACAGTATCATCGAAGAAGGCACGTCTGCCTCCTATACCATTTCTATTTCTAGCCCTGTCGACACAGATACGCGCGTCAACGTCGTTATCAGCCATAAAACATCCGAATCAGGCGATATCACCCCAATAACCCGCGAAGTTGTTATTCCTGCAGGCCAAACTTCAGCAACGTTCTCTGTCGATATCATTGATGATGTCTTTGACGAAGGTGCAGACAGTGACACTTTTACAGTTTCAATTTCTAGCATTCAAACGGGCGATGCCGATCAGAACATAGCTACACCACCGCCAATCGAAACCAATATTCTGGATGAGAGTGCCCTTAACCATGCTGAAAACAACGACGCGCCGAGCCTAACCTTATCTGGCAATGAAACGGTGATAGAAGGTAACTCAGCGTCCTATACGCTTACCTTGTCCCACACGCCAACATCCGACGTCACTATTACGGTCGATATTTCTCGCACCACTGCGGAAGGCGACGATGTATCAGAAAGCACGCGTGAAATAACAATACCTGCAGGTTCCCGTTCAGCGACCTTCACCATCGACACCATTGATGATGTCTTTGATGAATCGAATGACAATGACGTATTTAGTGTTGAAGTCTTGGATGTTGAAGGCGGCGGATTCGAGCGATTGCCTCACCTACCCGATCCCGTTGAAACTATTATCAACGATGGCGATGCGAATGCCCCCTCTTTAATACTCACGGGCGATACTTCCATTAATGAAGGAGAGTCGGCGAGCTACACCATCACGCTATCTGAAGCGCCTTCATCGGATATGACGGTGACGGTCACCATCGGGCATAGAACATCAGAAGATGGCGATGTTACCCCTGTTACGCGCGATATTCTTATCCCAGCAGGCTCAGTATCGACCACGTTCGCCGTAGACACGGCTAACGATGTGTATGACGAAAGCAGTGATGGGGATGTCTTTTCTGTCACAGTGGATGGCGTTTCAGGCGGTGGCTTTGAACAAAAGCCCGAACTTCCGCCTGGTTTTGAAACCACACTGAACGATGGCACCGTTGACGCACCTACACTTTCCTTGACAGGTGACTCAAATGTCACGGAAGGCGGCGATGCGAGCTACACATTAACCTTGTCTCATGCTCCTTCATCAGATTTCACCGCCACCATTGTAATTGGACACCAAACGTCTGAAAGCGGCGATATCACACCAGAAACACGCGATATCGTTATTGCCGCTGGTACAACTTCCGCAACATTTTCTGTCACCACCTCGGATGATGTCTTTGATGAAACCAATGATACTGACGTTTTCAACGTCTCCGTAAGCAATACAGCCGGAGGCGGATTTGAAGCGCAACCGACAGCACCAACGAGCATAGAAACAACCATTGACGAAGACACGGATTCTTCAGACAAACCAACGCTGACACTCACAGGTAACTCCGAAGTTATCGAAGGCGCAGAAGCGTCTTACACTTTATCTATCAGCGAAGCCCCAACCTCTGATTTAACCATCACTGTCGTTGTGGGTCATAAGACATCCGAAGATGGCGATGTGACGCCTGTGACTCGCAGTGTCGTCATTGCGGCAGGCACAACGTCGACCGACTTCACCGTCGCAACTCTCGATGATTCTATCCTTGAAACCAATGACGATGACGTCTTTGAAGTGTCAGTCACAGGCTCGACGGGCGGTGGCTTTGAAGTCTTGCCGGATAATCCAGCTTCAGTCGAAACCACGATCAATGAAGACACAACGTCTACCGACAAGCCTACCCTGACATTAACAGGTGATTCAGAAGTCGTTGAAGGAGCTGAAGCCTCTTACACGCTCACTATTTCAGAAGCGCCAACAACAGATCTCACCGTCACTGTTGTTGTGGGTCATAAGACGTCCGAAGACGGCGATGTCACCCCTGTGACTCGTGATGTGGTTATCGCGGCAGGCACAACGTCAACTGACTTTACCGTGGCAACCTTGGATGACTCCATCCTTGAAACCAACGACGACGATGTCTTTGAAGTCTCGGTAACAGGTACGTCTGGCGGCGGCTTTGAAGTACTGCCGGATAACCCCGCAGCAGTTGAAACCACCATCAATGAAGACACGACCTCGACCGACAAACCGACTCTGACATTGACAGGTGATGCGGAAGTTACCGAAGGTGCTGAAGCCAGCTACACGCTGACTATCAGCGAAGCCCCGACTTCTGACCTCACCGTGACGGTTGTTGTAGGTCACAAGACGTCCGAAGACGGCGATGTCACGCCAGTTACTCGCAATGTGGTTATCGCGGCAGAAACAACGTCGACCGACTTTACCGTTGCTACCTTGGATGATTCGATCCTTGAAACCAGCGACGATGATGTTTTTGAAGTGTCTGTTACTGGCTCGACTGGCGGCGGCTTTGAAGTCCTGCCGGACAATCCAGCGGCAGTTGAAACCACGATCAACGAAGATACGACCTCGACGGATAAACCAACCCTCACCTTAACAGGCGATTCGGAAGTCGTTGAAGGCGCTGAAGCGTCGTATACGCTGACCATCAGCGAAGCCCCGACTTCCGATTTAACCGTCACTGTCGTTGTCGGCCACAAGACATCCGAAGACGGCGATGTCACCCCTGTGACCCGCAATGTGGTGATTGCAGCAGGCGCCACCTCAACCGACTTTACCGTCGCAACCTTGGATGACTCCATCCTTGAAACCAACGACGACGATGTCTTTGAAGTCTCGGTAACAGGTACGTCTGGCGGCGGCTTTGAAGTACTGCCGGATAACCCCGCAGCAGTTGAAACCACCATCAATGAAGACACGACCTCGACCGACAAACCGACTCTGACATTGACAGGTGATGTGGAAGTTACCGAAGGTGCTGAAGCCAGCTACACGCTGACTATCAGCGAAGCCCCGACTTCTGACCTCACCGTGACGGTCGTTGTAGGCCACAAAACGTCCGAAGGCGGCGATGTCACGCCAGTCACTCGCGATGTGGTGATTACCGCAGGCACAACGTCGACCGACTTTACTATCGCAACCTTGGATGACGCCATCCTGGAAACCAATGACGATGACGTCTTTGAAGTATCAGTCACTGGCACTTCAGGCGGTGGCTTTGAAGTGCTGCCGGATAGCCCAGCTGCAGTCGAAACCACGATCAATGAAGACACAACGTCTATCGACAAACCAACTCTGACATTAACAGGCGATTCGGAAGTCGTTGAAGGTGCACAGGCGTCTTACACTTTGTCTATCAGCGAAGCCCCAACGACTGATCTCACCGTGACGGTCGTTGTAGGCCACAAGACGTCCGAAGACGGCGATGTCACCCCTGTCACGCGCAATATCGTCATTTCAGCAGGTACAACCTCAACAGATTTCACCGTCGCGACACTGGACGATTCCATTCTGGAAACCAATGACGATGATGTCTTTGAAGTGTCAGTCACAGGCGCGACGGGCGGTGGCTTTGAAGTCTTGCCGGATAATCCAGCTTCAGTCGAAACCACAATCAACGAAGACACGACCTCGACCGACAAGCCTACCCTGACACTCACGGGCGATGCAGAAGTTACCGAAGGCGCAGAAGCCAGCTATACGCTGACCATCAGCGAAGCGCCAACCTCTGATTTAACCATCACTGTCGTGGTTGGTCATAAGACGTCCGAAGACGGCGATGTCACGCCAGTGACGCGCGATGTGGTGATTTCTGCAGGTACAACCTCGACCGACTTTACCGTGGCGACGCTGGACGATTCCATCCTTGAAACCAATGACGATGATGTCTTTGAAGTGTCTGTTACTGGCTCGACTGGCGGCGGCTTTGAAGTCTTGCCGGATAACCCAGCAGCGGTTGAAACCACGATCAATGAAGACACCACATCGACCGACAAACCAACGCTGACGCTCACGGGTGATTCAGAAGTCGTTGAAGGCGCGGAAGCGTCTTACACTTTATCTATCAGCGAAGCCCCAACCTCTGATTTAACCATCACTGTCGTTGTGGGTCATAAGACATCCGAAGATGGCGATGTCACCCCTGTGACCCGCAATATCGTCATTTCAGCAGGTACAACCTCAACAGATTTCACCGTCGCGACACTGGACGATTCCATTTTGGAAACCAATGACGATGATGTCTTTGAAGTGTCTGTCACAGGCACCGCTGGCGGCGGATTTGAAGTGCTTCCAGATAACCCCGCAGCAGTCGAAACCACGATCAAAGAAGATACGACCTCGACCGACAAACCGACCCTGACATTAACAGGCGATTCGGAAATCGTTGAAGGTGCAGAGGCCCCTTACACACTCACAATTTCAGAAGCACCAACGACTGATCTCACCGTGACGGTTGTTATCGGCCACAAGACCTCGGAAGATGGCGATGTCACTCCTGTGACCCGCAATATCGTCATTTCAGCAGGTACAACCTCAACAGATTTCACCGTCGCGACACTGGACGATTCCATTCTGGAAACCAATGACGATGATGTCTTTGAAGTGTCAGTCACTGGCACTTCTGGCGGTGGTTTTGAAGTGCAGCCGGACAATCCTTCAGCGACCGAAACCACGATCAACGAAGACACGACGTCCACTGACAAGCCGACGCTTGCGCTCACGGGCGATTCGGAAGTCGTTGAAGGTGCAGAGGCGTCGTACACGTTAACCATTTCCGAGGCTCCAACAACGGATTTAACCGTCACTGTCGTTGTCGGCCACAAGACGTCTGAAGATGGCGATGTCACGCCAGTCACGCGTAATGTGGTGATTGCGGCAGGCACAACGTCGACCGACTTTACCGTGGCAACCTTGGATGACGCCATCCTTGAAACCAATGACGATGATGTCTTTGAAGTGTCAGTCACTGGCACTTCTGGCGGTGGTTTTGAAGTGCAGCCGGACAATCCTTCAGCGACCGAAACCACGATCAACGAAGACACGACGTCCACTGACAAGCCGACGCTTGCGCTCACGGGCGATTCGGAAGTCGTTGAAGGTGCAGAGGCGTCGTACACGTTAACCATTTCCGAGGCTCCAACAACGGATTTAACCGTCACTGTCGTTGTCGGCCACAAGACGTCTGAAGACGGTGATGTCACCCCATTCACGCGCGATGTGGTGATTGCAGCAGGCACCACCTCAACCGACTTCACCGTCGCAACTCTCGATGATTCGATCCTTGAAACCAATGACGATGACGTCTTTGAAGTATCAGTCACTGGCACGTCTGGCGGTGGCTTTGAAGTACTGCCAGACAACCCAGCGGCAGTTGAAACCACGATCAACGAAGACTCCACTTCGACGGACAAACCGACCCTGACATTAACAGGCGATACCGAGGTTATCGAAGGTTCGGAAGCGTCTTACACGCTCACTATTTCAGAAGCACCAACGACTGATTTAACCGTCACCGTCGTTGTCGGCCACAAGACGTCCGAAGATGGCGATGTCACGCCAGTCACGCGTAATGTGGTGATTGCGGCAGGCACAACGTCGACCGACTTTACCGTGGCAACCTTGGATGACTCCATCCTTGAAACCAATGACGATGATGTCTTTGAAGTCTCAGTCACAGGGTCTACGGGCGGCGGCTTTGAAGTACTGCCAGACAACCCAGCAGCTGTTGAAACCACGATCAACGAAGACACGACGTCCACTGACAAGCCGACGCTTGCGCTCACGGGCGATACCGAGGTTATCGAAGGTTCGGAAGCGTCTTACACGTTAACCATTTCCGAGGCTCCAACAACGGATTTAACCGTCACTGTCGTTGTAGGCCACAAGACGTCCGAAGACGGCGATGTCACGCCAGTTACTCGCGATGTGGTGATTGCAGCAGGCACCACATCAACCGACTTTACCGTCGCAACCTTGGATGACTCGATCCTTGAAACCAATGACGACGATGTCTTTGAAGTCTCGGTGACAGGTACTTCAGG
>NZ_SCHN01000034.1 GCF_004120195.1 Enterovibrio baiacu
CTGTTGTAGGTGCGCGCCAGCGACAGGTCCAACCCTTGACTGATGAGGCGTTGGTCTGCCCCGCCCGCCACGACATTGCCCGTAAAGGCATTGACGGACAGCCCACTGGCTGACCCCACGCTGCCTTGTCCGTGAACATCAAATTGACCAAGTCCTGCGCCGCCGATGATGACTGCCATGTTGTGCTTCCTTTTACATTGAGTTGGGTGACGGGGGTATATGGAGAGAAACGCGGAAAAAACTGAGCGGAAAAATGAAAAAAGGCCCCAAAGCGTGACGCGAGTCATGATTTTTGACCTTTAAGACTTATCGATTGTGTCATTTGAGTTTTACAAAAAAAGGGGAGTCAATCGACTCCCCTTTTTGCTTATTAAGGCTGTGTGGATTTATTCAATCAACCTTATTCTTTACTGAAATACATATTATCTAGATAGATATCTACTGGGTCATTGATATCAGATCTCGCCGCTGAGATGACGATTTGTGCTACAGCGTTTCTTGACAAAGAACCGCTCGAATCTGCACTTATAAAGTCTTCTAGCGGAATTGCTAACGTTACTAGGTCAGTGCTTGAAGGTTCGCTGGTGTATTGGATTGCGTTAGTTTCTCCTGCACCACCATCATGATTAGACAACTTAATGTTAACCACTTGCCCTGCTAACAAAGCATCAACTTTGTATTGCATATGGAAAGTTGTGTAACCGGTTGCGTCAAATGCTGCCGTTGAGAAATCAATACCCCCAAATGTTTGACCTGTACCAAGCGTGATCACTTTTACTGGGTTGTCATTCAACGTGCCATCGATGATACGAGCAGAAGCGTCTCCCCAGAAAGGGCCCCACTCGTTAACAGTGATATCTGCAAAGTTATCGCTGAAGATTGAAACCACGTTGTTAGTTGAACCGCCGTCAGTACCACCATCGGTGCCGCCGTCAGTGCCACCATCGGTGCCGCCGTCAGTGCCACCATCGGTGCCGCCGTCAGTGCCACCATCGGTGCCGCCGTCAGTGCCACCATCGGTGCCGCCGTCAGTTCCACCATCGGTGCCGCCGTCAGTGCCGCCGTCAGTGCCGCCATCGGTACTGCCGTTGCTGAAATAGATGTTATCTAGGTAGATATCTACTGGGTCATTGATATCAGATCTCGCCGCTGAGATAACGATTTGTGCTACAGCGTTTCTTGACAAAGAACCGCTCGAATCTGCACTTATAAAGTCTTCTAGCGGAATTGCTAACGTTACTAGGTCAGTGCTTGAAGGTTCGCTGGTGTATTGGATTGCGTTAGTTTCTCCTGCACCGCCATCATGATTAGACAACTTAATGTTAACCACTTGCCCTGCTAACAAAGCATCAACTTTGTATTGCATGTGGAAAGTTGTGTAACCGGTTGCGTCAAATGCTGCCGTTGAGAAATCAATACCCCCAAATGTTTGACCTGTACCAAGCGTGATCACTTTTGCTGGGTTGTCATTCAACGTGCCATCGATGATACGAGCAGAAGCGTCTCCCCAGAAAGGGCCCCACTCGTTAACAGTGATATCTGCAAAGTTATCGCTGAAGATTGAAACCACGTTGTTAGCTGAACCGCCGTCAGTGCCACCATCGGTGCCGCCGTCAGTTCCACCATCGGTGCCGCCGTCAGTTCCACCATCGGTGCCACCATCGGTGCCGCCATCAGTACCACCATCGGTGCCGCCGTCAGTACCACCATCGGTGCCGCCGTCAGTTCCACCATCGGTGCCCCCGTCAGTTCCACCATCGGTGCCACCGTCAGTTCCACCATCGGTACCACCGTCAGCGCCTTGATTTACAAAAGTAACATCAGCAATTTCAAAAGAACCCGCTTTAGCAAATACCAACGCAAAAGCTGTCATTTGATTGTACTCAGGCAATGATACTTCCATTTGTACCCAGCCATCAGAAAGTGCTTCACCGTCAGTGATCGAGAGAGTCTCCTGCACTTCTTGATTTAAGGTTTGTGTCAATACGCCAATCTCTGCTTCGCTTGTCAGCACCTTAAACTGCGCATGGGTGTAGGAAGTAATGTCGACTGGGTTTAGGTTGTATACCCAAGCGATAGCCTGCCAATTTTCATTAGAGGTGACCTCAAAGATAGGGTCATAAACACCCCCTTCTTTCAAGTCGCCATCAAGCGCTCCCCAGAATTGCAATGCATCGACTGGAGGATTAGTGGCTTGGCCAGTGTACGAGAGATACGCTGTCTCCGGAGAAACCGGTCTTTCTTTAGTAACAAATGCTACATCGGCAATTTCAAAAGACCCGACATTCTCAGCTGCAAACGCAAATGCAAACGTCTTCATATCAGAGTAATTAGGCAATGGCACTTCCATTTGTACCCAACCATCTGAAAGCGCTACACCACTTGAAACTGCGTAGTCTTTGTTGGACTCTGGTTGCGACAAGCTCTGGATCACAACCCCAATAGCATCGTTATCCGTACGCACTTTAAATTGTGCATTTGTGTACGAAGTAATATCCGCAGGGTTATTGTTGAACGTCCAAGCTAATGCTTCCCATTTTTCACTTGAGGTGACATTGAATACCTCGTCAAACGCGCCATCTGTTGTAATTTCAACACTTAAACCTTCCCAGTACTCAATATCATCAGCTGGGAAGTTGTTCGCCTGACCTGTGTACGAAAGATAAGCAGTTTCTGGCGCAGTGTCGTCTCCGCCATTGCTATCGTTATTCACAAATGCAATATCTGCAATTTGTAGTGTTTCCGTATCTGGAAGGTCAACAAGAGACAGAGCAAATGTTGTCATGTCAGTGTATGAAGGCACTGGCACGCTCATTTGAACCCAACCGTTGGCAAGCGAAGAGCCCGTTGCAGTGCCATATTTGTTTTCTGATTTCCCACCATCTTGATTTATAACAGTTACCTGTACATCAGAAGCGGCCGTTTTAACTTTGAACTCAACATGGGTATATGCGGTCAAGTCAACAGGGTTATCGCTGAAAATCCAAGCTACAGCCCCCCAACCAATAGTTGCAGTAAGCTGCTTAACCGGGTTGTAAGTATCATCATTCACATCTTCAAGGCTAGTATCTTCGCCGTTTGGCCAAAGCTGAATGTCGTTGAAGTTGTGGACTGCTTCTTTACCGGTATATATGACGTATCCAGCACCAGAATCATCAGAACCCGTTTCGTACGGAATGGCGCGAATCGCGTCAATGACGTTTTGTTCTACACCACCGTGTGACTTAACGATCTGATTGCCACCACGAGTAATTCCGTCAAATACGCCCTCATCTACAAGATCCCAAATTGCATATTTCGCGTTACCGTCAATATCGATCAAACCAAAGTGTTTCTCAGAATGACCTTCAGATTTATCTCTATCTTCTCCCCAACCACCTTTCCATGGTTCATCAAATGCTTGGAAGAAGAATACAGACGCGCCGTAATCAACAGCCCATTGGCTCATTGCATCGTAGTACTTCTTCTGGTTGTACTCGCCAGCAGCGCCTGTGCCGCCCAGACCTGCACCATCAGTAGACTCGCTAGACCAGCCAGTTTCCCCAATATGGACCTGTTTAGTGCTGTCAATGGCCATCACGCTATCTTTAACGGCGTCGATCTGAGTTAGCGCTTTATTGAACGCGCGCTCCATGGCTTTATCAGCTTGTTCTTGACGAGTAAGAGACTGCTCTGACTCTGGAACAGGCCAGAAGTCGTTATCATGGATTGTGTCGTGGAACGGGTAAACATGGACAGACACGTAATCTACAGCCTGAATCAGTGCTTTGATGTCTGCTTCATGTGCTTGATAGTAGCCATTATTAATAGCCCACACCGCCCAGTTTTCAGAAGTGGTGATCCAGATATTTTTGTCAATGGTTCCGTCAGCTTTAAGTGCCTGAAGATCATTAACATGCTTCAGTACGAATCTTGGCTCAATGCGGTATTCAGACCACTCAACCATCGCCTCATTACCAACTGCGATAACTTTGATAATGTTTGTATAAGTTTGAGCTAACTCTACCGCTTTATCCATTTCCAATTGGTTGTTAGCGTGTTCTTGAGTACTGTCTAACTCAAGATCAGAAAACGCATTCAGAGCAGAAATCCAAACACCAAGCATCACATTCATTTCGAAGCTGGCGTCTTCCTGTTGAAGCTCGCTAATTGCCTGGAGCAGCCTTTCAGTATCAACAAAATCACGCGTGTTGTAGGTGCGTAGCATACGAACACCTGCTGCATGCATGATTTTCAAATCTTCTTTGATTTCTTCGACACTCGGGGCTGTTGCATTAGAGCGTTCTTCCGTGCGGAAAGCACCATAAGAGATTGCAGTCAGCTCTGCAGTACCAAGCACTGGCTGCCCTGAAGCAACACCGCCCGCGACAGTTGAAATTGGGAAGTTGCCCGTTGCAGTGGGCTGTGGTTCGATTTCTGGCGCAACGGCATAGTCACTACTGCTGCTACCGCCATCAGTACCACCGTCAGAGCCACCATCAGTGCCGCCGTCAGTAACGTTATCGGTTAAATCTCCGCCAATTTCATCATCTTTCGACTTACTAAAGAAAGCATTTCTTACTTCAATAACACCGCCATCTGCGGTAGTAGACGAGTTAAAGTAAAGGGGAGATGTAACATCAGAAAGATCTATTATTTTGTCGCCGATCAGTTCAGATACAGATATCTGTATAGTTTGCCAATCCGAAGTCAATGAACGGCCGCCTGGACCAAACACCACTGAGTTGTTTGTCTGGGGACGATTGTCCTCTTCAGTAAACGTGCCCGTTTGGAAACCAATGTTGATGTCAGTAGTTGTCGTGCCTTTGATTTCGAAGTTCATGAAGCCGTCTTCAAAACCCACTAGGGAAACCGCACCTGATTGAGCCAACGAAAGTCCAGCTCCCCAACCCCAGCTTTTCGCCGTACCAGCCGCAGGAGGCGTCGTCAGCTCAAGTGATTGGAGCTCAGAATTATTGCCAAGAAAAGAAGTCTCTTCCCAACCATTAGCCTGTAGCCCGTAATGCAACGAGCCATCGCTGTAAAGCGTGACTGTTGAATCTGGATTCACTTCGTTTTCCGTTTGACCAACGCCGATGTCTTCACCAACGTTTGTGTTCGTTGACGTACTAAAATAAACCGAACGCAGTTCAATTACTGCGTCGCTGCCATCTGTACGAACGAAAAGAGGCATTGAAACGTCTGTAAGATCAAGAATGGTATCGCCGATCAACTCGCTCATTGGGACCCTAACAGTGGTCCATTCAGATGATACATTTCGAGCTGCAATCGAGCGAGAAGCAGACTGACTGTTCGCACTCTTAGTGGTTGATTGGAGAGTTGTAGACGCTTCTTTCGACGGGCGTTGATTCAACTCATTCCCTTCGATATCAGTACCTTTACCCGTCTGGAAACCAATAATAACAGGTTGAGTTGTTGTACCTTTGATGTCGAAATTCAGATATCCGTTTTCATAGCCAGTCAGATTGGCAGAGCCGGATTTCGCATCTGTTGTTCCGATAACGCCAGCACCCCAGCCCCACTCAGCTTCAACAAAATCGTTTGTTGATGTTGGGCCTTCAGCCATTAACGTTTGGTTTTCAGAATCTGCGCTCATGAAAGCAGTAGCAACAAACTCACCAGTACTCTCTGAAGCAGCCTCATTTTCAAAGCCGATACCTTTAAGAGCAGGGTTCAAAACACCCTGATAATAAACGGTATAAACACTGTTACCCGTAGGCGTGCCAGCTGGAGGTGACCCACCAGTTTCATCATCGCCACCGCCACACCCACTTAGCGCGACGGAAGACATAAGCAGCATTTTCGCAAATATATTCTTCATCATATTGTCCGTAATTCAATCTACGTCATATCCATTTTGCACAAGGGCAAATAATGGAATTCAGAACTCTCCAGTTAGACGGAGAAACTTGCTTGAGTTGGGTGTCGTTAACAGCCAAAAGAAAGCGCTTTCAGCAATGTTCAAAAATAAAGCCAGCGAGCTGACATTATTCCGCAGATGGATAAACCCATCGCTTAGTGTGTAAAAATATTGTTAACAGATAGGTCTACACAACATAAATTTAATTTCATGCTTCCGATTAATAGGGACACTCACAAAAGAAAGCGCCACCTTTGTAACAGGAATCACTTATGAGACGTCACATTAAATTTCGCTCCACATATGAGACAGAGCCGGTAATTGTGTCTTTTATGACCAAAAATTAAGGCTAAATGTAAATATATTGTGAATTGGTTAAAGGTTTTTACGGTAACTGATTGCAGTTAAGGACAGACCTTTTTAACGTCACGTTGACTAGCGCTTTCTTTGAAATATCTAAAGAATCGATGTTTACCATCACCAACAACGAAAGTTAAAAAGCTAGTCAGCCTCGAATTTATTTCAAAGTGCCTTTCTGGGTGTCAGGTCATATTGGTATATTTTTCGAGTTTTTATATGCACAGAAAGAAAGCGCTTTCTTGCGAGACAACCTTTAAGATCTCTTCACGGAGTCAAAATGAAAAAGTCAAAATTGTCGATCGCAGCGCTTGCTGTTGCAGGTGTGCTATCAAGCATACCTGCCGCTAACGCTGCTATTATCGACGAAGTCGAATTTCACGGTTACTTTCGCGCTGGTTTTTTTGCCAGTAAAGAAAATGATTTTAAGAAAGCAGATATTGGTGGTCAAAAGGAGTTATTGGGACGTCTCGGTCTCGAATCAGACAATGATGGTAACTTCGGCTTCACAACGATAACCAATATTAATGATGATCAGCAGCTCCGAATCCACATCGGTGTGGGTGATACAGAGTTTGACGATCTCATTGGTTATTTAGAGATGGATGGTGTTATACCATCTGGCACCTTGTGGGCTGGTAAAAGAAAGCTGGCAGAAGAAAACTATGTCTTCATGACCGACTTCTTTTATACCGACTTAGAAGGTATCGGTGTCGGTATCCAAGATCTTGAGATCGGCGATTCATTTTTGGATCTCGCTTACATTTCCAGCGAGCGAAATATCAGTCTTAGTTATGGCGAGTATGAGGACTTCATAGACAAAGCCTCAACAGAAGATGAAATCATCCAATCCCAAAATGAGCGTTACGTCTCAGACGCTGAAAGAGCAAGTATTTACGAAAACCAGAACAACTCAATGCACACATTCCATGCTTCCTACACTTTAGGTGCATTGACAGTTCAAGCAAACTACAAGTATTTGCCTGACAACTGGGGGCTAAACGGTAAAGAGTGGGCAGAAACTGGGTACGACACTACCGCTATCTACCATATGCTCGATTTTTTCGGCCTTAAAGGTAATGCTTTTTCTTATGCTATTGCTCAAGTAGGTCGCGGCTTAGGGTCAGGAAACCTTCTTGGCGGAACAATTACAGACTATGGCTCTCTTCGCCCAGGCTCACTAACTCAGGGCTACCATACTGGTGAATGGGGCGATTATTTTGGTGACCCCTACTATCTGGTTACTCAACGCGAAGAAGATGCTCTCTCAGCGCGCGCCATACTTTGGGGAGGTTACACCAACAGCGACGGAATCGGATTCTTCCCTTCTATCCAAGCACAATATAATGATGAAGGCACTAATGACGAAGGCGCGGATGGCGGCTACAACTATTGGGTCTCCGTCATGATGCGCAATATTTTCCCGGTTAGAGATAACTTCATCATCCAGACCGAAACAGGCTATTACGAGAACACTCAGAATGGGGGCACATGGCACCAATCTAAGTTCACAGTAGCACCGACTTTCGTTCTTTCTGATGGACTGTCTACCGCAGAAATTCGATTCACTGCCACTTACCTTCCATTGTCTTGGACAACGGGTGACGAAACCGATCCAAATGTAAAACTATCGGATGACTTCGTCTTTGGTATTCAGGCAGATGCCTACTGGTAACAGATGGGGTGATGCCAGTTACTCGAACATTTTGAGTAATCGGCAGCTATCTTAAGTTTGTATGTATTGCGTATTTATAGAGCGCCAAAAGTTCGACCTGTAAGGATACGAAAATGACTAATTTCCCCTATCGTCGCGCACTGATAGCGACTGCAGTG
The DNA here is from genome assembly GCF_004120195.1 of Enterovibrio baiacu. Taxonomy (GTDB): domain Bacteria; phylum Pseudomonadota; class Gammaproteobacteria; order Enterobacterales; family Vibrionaceae; genus Enterovibrio; species Enterovibrio baiacui. Next base: position 8,051 of record NZ_SCHN01000034.1, read on the forward strand.
GTTGCTGCAGTGGCTGGGTGTTCGTCGAAAGTCTATCAGCCTGTTTCACAAGGGCCTGATACCAGTGGTCCAATGATTAAAGCACCAAAAACATGGACGCTGGTATGGAACGACGAATTCAGTGGTACGGCCATTGATAAGAGCAAATGGAGTCACGAAGAAAACTGTTACGGCGGTGGTAATGCTGAGCGTCAGTGCTACACAGATCGCCCGGTTAACTCGTTTGTAGAAGATGGCAAGCTGCACATTGTTGCACGTGACTTCCAATTCACCGGCCCCTCAGATCCTCAAGGGAAGAGCCGTCATAAAGCGACACTGCCTTACACCTCCGCTCGCCTCAGAACCATGAACAAAGGCGATTGGCAGTATGGTCGTTTTGAAGTGCGTGCGAAGCTTCCGTTTGGTCAAGGTACTTGGCCTGCGATTTGGATGCTTCCAACAGACTATGTATATGGTGGTTGGGCAGCATCAGGCGAGATTGATATCGTTGAAGCCGTTAACCTGAAAACGCCGACAGACGAGCTAGGCGCAGAGCCGGGCAAAGAAGAAGCGCGTATTCACGGCACGTTGCACTACGGTCGTGAGTGGCCTGACAACGTGAGCACTGCTGCAGAATATCACCTCCCTGATCACGTGAACCCTGCAGATGGCTTCCATACCTATGCCATTGAGTGGGAAAAGAACGAGATGCGTTGGTATATCGATGATATTCACTACGCAACACAACGTTCTGATGGTTGGTACAGCCAATACAAAGAAGGCGGCAAGATCATTACTGGTGAAGAAGACGCACCCTTTAATCAGCGTTTTCACATGATCTTGAACCTTGCGATTGGTGGTTCATGGGCGGCGAATGCCAACGAAGGTGGCATTGATGATTCCATCTTCCCGCAAACCATGGAAGTGGACTACGTTCGTGTCTACGAATGTTCGAAAGATCCTGTCAATGGCAAAGGTTGTGCGACAGTGTCTGACGATGCCATGTTTGTTGCAGGTACACCTGCACCTGAAATCATCATTCCAGGCCCAGACTACGCAACAGGACCTGAATTCTTGCTCTATGGCGACAGCCTAGACAAGCACCTGCGCTCGAAAGAATACGATCCGCAGTTCAAGGTGTATGTTGAAACCAAACAAGCAGAAGGCCGTGGCGACATTCTGGCGATTAAGAAGACTGGCGACATCGGTAACTTCTACTTCGAATCACCTGAAGTCAACATGGGCGAGTGGATGAGCGGCGGTGAAATCGTCTTTGACCTTTTGGTTGAAGAGAAAGATCCAAACGCGAGTCTGATGCTGAAAGTCGACAGTGGCTGGCCAGCCGCGAGTGACGTAGATGTAGAAATTCCACCGCTTGGTCAATGGCGTGAAGTGCGCATTAACTTCGCTGACCTGATCAATAGCGGTAACCGTTTTGTGCCTGGCGCGAAAGCCAATGTAGAAGGTCTGAAAAACATCTTCATCATCGAGCCGACGGGACCAATGGTGCTTTACATCGATAACGTTCGATACGAGAAGTAACCGTCCTTTGGGCATGAAAAAAGCGGCTGAATCAGCCGCTTTTTTATTGGAGTACGTTTAAGGTTTGAAATGCGCTATTTCTGATTAGGGATTTAGCGTTACTTGAACTGATACTCCCTCGCTAAATTTGATGCAGCCTCTTCTGCGAGCGGATTGAGTTCGCCCGATTCGAGAGCATCAAACAAGCTGTCTTTCATGTCTCGCGACCAAAAGCGACGAATATGAGATGCCACTTCGTCAATCGTTTCTTGTTCACTTCGCCCATGGGCGAGGTTGTCAGCAATCTGATTTGCCATGGCATAGAGCCGCTCATTTCTGTGTGTTTCGCCATCCATTATTGGGCTCTTCCTTCTTTCTTATTGAGTGACATTCAGTCTGTATCTTCTTGATAAGCCGCCGACACGTGTGCTTGCTGTTCTTCATCAAACGCGCGAAAACGTTCTTGCCATTGCGCTTGATCTGCCGCCACCATTACCTGTACTGCGGTGACTTTATACTCCGGACAGTTTGTCGCCCAATCGGAGTTGTTCGTGGTGATCACATTCGTACCTGAAACCGGATGGTGGAAGGTGGTGTAAACCACGCCCGGTTGCATGCGATGACTGATTTGCGCAGGCAATGTCACTTCCCCCGCTCGACTACGAATTCGAACCAGTGTGCCATCCACAATGCCGCGATCTTCCGCATCTAATGGATGAAGCTCAAGCACATCTTCCTCATGCCATCGCGAGTTTTCCGTTCTACGCGTTTGCGCGCCAACGTTATATTGGCTCAGGATCCGCCCCGTGGTCAGCAACAATGGGAAACGCTTGTTCACTTTCTCTTGCGATGCGACATACTCCGTCACCACAAAACTGCCTTTGCCTTTCACAAACGCATCAATGTGCATCGTGGGTGTTCCCTCTGGCGCGTCATCGTTACATGGCCATTGGATAGAACCGAGTTTGTCGAGTTTTTCGTAGCTCACACCGTGGAATGTCGGCGTCAGCCTGGCAATTTCATCCATGATCTCTGACGGATGTTGATAGGTCATTTCACACCCTAGCGCGTTAGCCAGTGCAATCGTGGCTTCCCAATCTGCTTTTCCTGATAGAGGTGCCATGACTTTTCTTACTGGGGAAATGCGGCGCTCAGCGTTCGTGAAAGTGCCGTCTTTCTCGAGGAAGGTCGCACCCGGTAAAAATACATGTGCAAATTTCGCGGTTTCATTTAAGAAGATGTCTTGCACAATCAAACATTCAAGTGAAGAGAGCGCGGCTTCCACGTGCTGCGTATTCGGATCAGATTGCGCAATGTCCTCCCCTTGCACATACAAGGCTTTGAATCGACCTGCGATCGCAGCATCGAACATGTTCGGGATGCGAAGCCCGGGTTCGTCATCAATTTTTACGCCCCACTCACCTTCAAACAATGCACGAACGCCGGGATCGGAAACATGACGATAACCCGGCAGTTCATGGGGAAACGATCCCATATCACAGCTACCTTGCACGTTGTTTTGCCCACGAAGTGGATTTACACCGACACCTTCACGGCCAATGTTACCTGTCACCATGGCAAGGTTAGCAATGGCCATCACAGCAGAGCTGCCTTGGCTGTGTTCCGTCACACCAAGACCATAATAAATGGCACCGTTGCTCGCACTGCCATATAGCCGTGCCGCTTCGCGGATCAGCATGGCTGGCACGCCGGTTTCACTTTCCATTGCTTCTGGCGAATGATGTTCGTCGGCAATAAATGCGCGCCATTTTTCGAATTCCGCCGCATCACAACGCTCGTCGATAAATGCTTTGTCATCCAAGCCTTCCGACACAATCACATGCGCCAATGCATTCAGCACAGCAACGTTGGTGCCGGGGCGAAGTTGGAGATGGAACTTGGCGCGCACATGCGGCGCATTCACCAAATCAATTTCACGAGGATCAATTACAATCAGCTTCGCACCATTGCGAAGACGACGTTTAAGTTGCGAGGCAAAGACAGGATGCCCGTCAGTGGGGTTCGCGCCAATCACGATCACCACGTCGGCTTTTTGCACCGAATCAAAGGTCTGTGTGCCTGCGGATTCCCCCAAGGTGGTTTTCAAGCCGTAGCCCGTTGGGGAATGACAAACCCGCGCACAGGTATCGACATTGTTCGTCCCAAACCCTGCACGAACCAGTTTCTGCACTAAATAGGTTTCTTCATTGGTGCAACGTGAGGAGGTGATCCCGCCAAGCGAATTCGCGCCGTATTTGTCGCGTAATGTATCAATACGGTTGGCAGCAAAGCCGATAGCCTCTTCCCAGCTCACTTTGCGCCAAGGTTGATCAATGGAATCTCGGATCATGGGGTCAAGCATGCGATCGCTGTGCGTGGCATAGCCAAATGCAAAACGCCCTTTCACACAGGAGTGGCCTTGGTTCGCTTTGCCATCTTTATTTGGCACCATACGCACGAGTTGGTCGCCTTTCATCTCCGCTCTGAACGAACAACCCACGCCGCAATAGGCACAGGTCGTGACACGAAAATGACTCGGCGTGCCCTGCTCAATCACGCTGTTTTCCGTCAATGCGGCAGTTGGACATGCTTGAACACATGCACCGCAAGACACACATTCAGAATCCATGAAATTGTTGCTGCCCGCCACAATGCGGGATTCAAATCCACGGCCTTCCACCGTCAAGGCAAACTGGCCTTGGATCTCAGAGCACGAACGTACGCAGCGCGAGCACACAATACATTTGCTGCTATCAAAGGTGAAATAGGGGTTTGAGGTGTCTTTTTCCATCTTGAGATGGTTTTCACCTTCGAAGCCATATCGGACATCACGCAGGCCAACAGCACCGGCGACATCTTGCAATTCACAATCGCCATTCACCGCACAGGTTAAACAATCAAGGGGGTGGTCGGAAATGTACAGCTCCATAACGTTACGGCGTAACTTTGACAGTGCCGCATTTTGCGTGGTCACCTTCATGCCTTCCGACACAGGTGTAGTACAAGACGCGGGTTTTCCGCGCATGCCTTCAATATCCACCACACACATGCGACACGATCCAAACGCATCTAAGCTGTCAGTCGCGCATAACTTCGGGATTTGAATGTTCAGCATGGATGCCGCACGCATCACCGATGTCCCTTCCGGAACCGTGATTGGCCAGCCATCAATGTTCAACGTAATTTGCTTGAGATCTTCGCCGGTGACATTGGGTGTGCCAAAATCTTTTCGGTCTTGATCAATGGGAATGTAAAACTCAACCATTGTAATACTCCTTGGCGAAAGCTATTCGCCGTTGCCCGCAGCGTGGGTGTGATGAATGGCCGCGAGACCAAAATCTTCGGGGAAATGCATGAGCGCGCTTTTCACAGGATATGGTGTCATCCCGCCCATGGCGCACATCGAACCCAGTTCCATGGTGTCGCAGAGATCTTGCAGCAATTCATGCCGCTCAAGCTTTTTATCGCCAGAGGCTTCTACCAATTGGTCAATCACTTCCACGCCACGCACCGCGCCAATGCGACAAGGCGTACATTTCCCACACGATTCCAACACGCAGAATTCCATGGCGAACCGCGCCATGTGGCTCATGTCGACCTGATCATCAAACGCCACAATACCGCCATGACCGAGCATCGCACCTTTAGAAGACAACGCTTCGTAGTCCATGTCGACATCCCACTGGGATGTCGGCAAATATGCCCCGAGTGGCCCGCCCAATTGCGCGGCTTTTAGCGGACGACCTGTCTTGCTGCCACCCCCGAAGTCATACATCAGTTCGTTTAGCGACACACCAAACGCCAGTTCAATCAAGCCACCGCGTTTGATGTTTCCAGCCAATTGCAACGGCATGGTGCCGCGTGAACGGCCCTGCCCGAAGTTTTCATAATAACTGGCGCCCTTCGCCAAAATGGTTGGGACAGATGCTAACGAAATCACGTTGTTGATCACCGTGGGGCGACCAAACAAGCCTTCAATCGCTGGCAGTGGTGGCTTGTTTCGTACTATGCCGCGTTTGCCTTCAAGGCTTTCCATCAGGGATGTTTCTTCGCCACAAATGTACGCGCCTGCGCCCATGCGAAGTTCAAGATCGAAATGATGGCCAGAACCGCAAATGTCCTGACCGAGATAGCCCGCTTCATAGGCTTTCTCTATCGCCTTGGTAAAAATCTCGCAAGCTTTCGGGTATTCAGAGCGTGTGTAGACATAGCCTTGCGTTGCACCAACGGAAATGGCACAAATGATCATGCCTTCAATCAAGGTGAACGGATCACCTTCCATCAGCATGCGGTCAGCAAACGTACCTGAATCGCCTTCATCGGCGTTGCAGATCACGTACTTTTGGCCTTCTTTCTGGTCGGCGACCGTTTGCCATTTTATGCCCGTCGGGAAAGCCGCACCGCCACGCCCTCGTAATCCGGATTGTTTCACCGCATCCAAGATTTCTTGCGCGTTCATTGCCAAGGCATTCTTCAACCCTTCAAATCCGCCATGACGTTTGTAATCATTCACATCCAAAGGATCGACAACCCCTACACGCGCAAAGGTGAGTCGCTGTTGCTTCTTCAACCAAGGAAGCGCTTCTGTGAGGCCAAGATACAAACCGTGTTCTTGGCTTCCCTTACCTGAACCTTCGATATCAAAAAAGCGCGATGCCATAAGCGCATCCACATCATCTTCCGTCACTGGCCCAAAAGCGACACGCCCCTGCGGTGAATCGATTTCTACCATGGGCTCCAGCCAAAACATGCCCCGCGATCCCGTTCGTATAACTGACAGCGCATCAACGCCAATTGCAGCGAGGTGTTCTATTCTGGCCGCCACTTTGTCAGCACCGAGGGACACCGCGGATGTATCAAGGGGCACATAGATTTTAAATGTCATGGTGCTTTCACCTCGATCACTTGGGTTAAGCACCCTTCCACCAGCGCATCAAAACGCGCTTGGTTCATGTCGCCGTGGATTTCATCTTCCACCCGAATCGACGGCGAGTTCATGCAATTTCCCAAGCAATAAACCGGCTCAAGCGTGAAGTTGTTATCACGTGTGGTTTGATGAAAGTCGATGCCTAGCCGTGAACGCACGTAATCTTCGAGTGCGCGAGAGCCCATGGATTGGCAGGACTCTGCGCGACACACCTGAATGACGGTTGCTCCAGGTGGCGAGTTTCGGAACTCATGATAGAAGCTCATGGTGCCGTGAACATCCGCCTCAGATTGGTTCAACGTTCTAGCAATCTGAGGAAGAGCGGCAGCCGGCACAAAGCGCAGCGCCTTTTGGATATGATGCAACACAGGCAACAATGCACCCGGTGTTGCGCTGAGTAAATTCAATGCTTCATTCACGACCTGACATTGAGATTCGGTTAGCGGAGGGGTCGCCAACGACGCACCACATGATGATGTGGGAGGTGTCGCCTTTTCCATTTGCATTCCTTGCGAGTAGACCAATAGTCTAAGTGTAGTGCGATTTACTTCCCCCCCTGTTGGCGAATTGAGACGCCTGATGGTCGAGTTGCGACGTGCCAGAACACGTAAGCAGCCGCTAATCACTTGCTAAACCAAGCGAAAAAATGCGCTGTTCACACTCCTGTCGATTGCTGTCTGTTTGTAATTGACTATTAACTCAAAAGCGCGAAAACTAACACTTGTTTAACAAATAAACGTTTGTTTATCCTGAGTCGTAGAGGTAACCATGACATCACGTGAAGATGAAATATTGCAGCTGATAAAAAGCGACCCTTTTATTCAGCAGCAAACCATTGCGAATTTGCTCAATATCAGTCGCTCAGCTGTCGCCGTTCACATCATGAACATGACGAAGAAAGGCATCATACGAGGGAAAGGGTATTTCATCGCTAATCAGCAATACGTGGTCGTGATTGGTGGTATGAACATGGATATTCTCGGCCAACCGGATGCCGCATTCATCGAACGTGATTCAAACCCAGGTAAAGTAAAAGGCTCGGCTGGCGGTGTAGGAAGAAACATCGCAGAAAACCTCGCGAGGCTTGGCACAGATGTACGGCTAATTTCGGTCGTTGGTGATGACGCCTACGGCGATTTAGTTCTGAAAGAAACCAAAACGGCAGGTGTGAACATCAGCGCCGTGAATCAGATCAGTAATCAAACCACGTCCACCTATTTGTCGCTACTCGACAATCAGGGCGACATGGTGGCTGCCGTGTCTGACATGTCGATATTGGAGCACCTAAACGTAGGATTGCTGACGCAGCACGTTGAGCTTATTCGAAACGCAGCGGCGATCATTGTGGACACCAACCTTTCCGATACCACGTTGGCGTATATCTTCAGCAAATTCGCTGACAAGCACATTTATCTCGATTCTGTCTCATCCGCGAAGGCTGCGAAAGCGAGGCCCTACCTGTCTCGTATCCACACAATGAAACCTAACTTGATCGAGGCACAAGCCATTTCCGGCCTGCCGCTTGAATCGGAATCAGACATTGATGACATCGCAGAGTGGTTTATTCAGCATGGCGTAAAAAGGCTGTTTTTAACCATGGGTGCAGACGGTGTTTTGTACCGTACCGAGTACGACGAAAAACTCATGCGTCCACTGCCCGTCAGTGTTGTTAACGCCAATGGCGCGGGCGATGCATTTTTAGCAGGCCTTGTTCATAGCCAACTCGGCGGACTTTCAGACGTCGACGCGTGCCATTTTGCATCGGGCTGTGCAGCCATCGCCCTAGAACATGCCAACACCATCAACCCCAATATCAATGAATTATTGGTTCAACAACGCATAGAGGACGTGCCATGTTAAACCCTTATCTCGATATTCATCCTGATATCGAACGCGCGATCGCAGAAGGAAAGCCTGTGGTGGCATTAGAATCCACCATCATTTCTCACGGCATGCCTTACCCACAGAATGTCGAAACCGCACTGCGCGTAGAGCAGAAAGTACGAGATAGCGGCGCCATACCCGCCACCATCGCCATCTTGAAGGGGCGCCTCAAAGTCGGTCTCTCTGAAGAAGAAATCACCTATCTTGGCCAGCAAGGCCAGAAGGCCATGAAAACCAGCCGACGCGACATTCCATTTATTATTGCCACCAAAGGGGATGGCGCAACAACAGTGGCTTCAACCATGATTTTGGCCGACATGGCAGGTATTCGTGTGTTTGCCACGGGCGGTATCGGCGGTGTGCATCGCGGCGCAGAAACCAGCTTGGACATCTCTGCAGATTTAGAGGAACTGGCTCAAACCAACGTTGCAGTGGTCTGCGCAGGCATCAAATCCATTCTTGATCTTGGTCTGACCTTGGAATATCTCGAAACCAAGGGTGTTCCCGTGGTGGGATACCAAACCAACACATTGCCTGCATTTTACAGCAGAGAAAGCGCCTTTAATGTGGATTACCGCCTCGACACACCGCAGCAAATTGCCGACGCCTTAAAAGCAAAACGGGCGATGTCTTTGGCTGGCGGCGCCATCATTGCCAACCCTATCCCTACAGCGCATGCCATGGCGAACGAAGACATTGATAATGTCATTCAAAGCGCGATTGAAGAAATGGATGCACAAGGCATTAAAGGTAAGGCATCTACCCCGTTCTTGCTCGCGAAAGTGGCCGAAAAAACACAGGGCGAGAGTTTAAAAGCCAACATCGCATTAGTTTTAAACAATGCGGAACTCGCGTCGAAGATTGCAGTTGCTTACTGCAGTTAATGCTTAACTATCCGAGTGCGGCACGCGTTTAACTTTCAGTGCCGCACCTTTTTTAAATCCTTATGCCCACACGTTGAATCACTAACACTTTCTAGCACGTCAGCCACACCGAAAAAACACCGGCTTTTTCTTTACAGCACTAAACATTGTTAACGACTTGTAACAACTCAACATCCTCAATGGCTTGCTTCATTTATGATACGAGCGCGCCCTAAACGCTATTCACACACCTTTTTCACGTCAATTTCCCTTTAAGCAAGATAGCGGCATTTACTTTTTATTAACATTGGTATATGCAGAGAAGAGATGCCGTTTTTCTGTCGAATGCGATTCTCTACGTGTTGTAATCATTTCAACCTTGATATCAATAAAATAATTGAGCAGTGCAAAGAGATAGAAGGGATTTACGATGGGATCAGTATCATCACTACGCCAACCAGTGAAAATTGGATTTTTCCTCTGCCAACGCTTCACCATGATTGCGATGGCGTCAGCAATCGAAGTGTTACGAATGGCGAACCAACTCTCAGGTGAAACCCTGTACCGTTGGTACACGTTCAGTGAAGACGGCGAAGCGGTATCAGCCAGTGATTCACTCGCCATTAATGTCGACGATAAAATCCCCAACACGATGGATCTTGACGTTGTCATCATTTGTGGCGGTATTGATGTCCACGAAAACTGTTCCCCGAAGTTGCTCAGTTGGATTGCACAACAAGACAGAAAGCACCTTAAAATCGGTGCAATCTGCACGGGCAGTTACGTCCTCGCAAAAGCGGGTGTGATGCACGATAAAGCCTGTTCCGTGCACTGGGAAAACCTCGCCGGATTGCAAGAAGCCTTTCCCACCGTTCGTATCAGTAACAAACTTTTCACGATCAGCGATGACCGCATGACAAGCGCCGGCGGCACCGCGCCAATGGACATGATGCTGACCATGGTCACCCGAGAACATGGAAACAAACTGAGTGCTGCCATCTCAGAAATGTTCGTGTGCGAACGCGTGCGAAACACAGAAGATGTGCAGAAAGTCCCGCTGCGTAATCTCATTGGCACTGCGCAACCCAAATTGCTGGAAACGGTTTCTCTGATGGAAGCGAACCTTGAGGAGCCTTTCTGTATTGATGAACTTGCAGGGCTTGTGGAATTGTCTCGCCGTCAGCTTGAGCGCCTCTTCCAGCGCCATCTTCAATGCTCACCTTCTCGCTATTATTTGCATTTGAGGCTAAGCCGCGCAAGGCAATTGCTCACGCAGACCAACCTGTCCGTCATCGAAATTTCGATCGCCTGCGGGTTTGTTTCCACCCCACACTTTAGTAAATGTTACCGAGATTACTTTGGTATTCCGCCAAGAGAAGAACGTTTGGGGCTGAGCCAAAAAACGGCGCAGCAGCAAACCAAGCGCGAACTCTTCGCATCAGAAGAAGAAACTAAAGAGCAGATCGCGATTTAATCCGGCGCTTTACCAAACCGCAGATCCAGACACAAAGTAAACGCCCTCAGACTCCCATGAGGGCGTTTTTTTGTTTGATTCTTCATATCCCACGTTTCTTTGGCGTTTCTTCACACGGCAACATATGCGCTTCGTCACTAAGATCGCCTCTTTACTTCTTCAGGGTTTCTTAGCCAAGCCCGCCAAACCTGTACATTATTTAACCATCTCATTTTCTTTATTGTCCTCTACCGTTTTCTTGCCAATAAAGCTGGATGTAAATTCATCCCTTTTTGATGTAAGTAGGCTTCAAATGTGCGGCCTATCTCGCGCGTTTTTGCCTCCAAAATAAGGCGAATCATGTTTTAGGCAATTGTGCTAAAGCCGCCCAGTAAAAGCACTCGATGGCCTTATTCAAAATGACATTTGTATTAATCCAACGTTACCCAAAGGGTTATCCACCGTTTCTGTGGGTAACTTTATTTTTTGGTCATAATGCATTGAATTTATTTGGAGAAAATTGGTGTAAGCGTTGCCAATGCGTGTCGTAAATGTGAAAGTTACTAACATCAAATGATCACTAGGCTGTAACATGCCGTGCCTATTTATAAAGACACAGATAGGAGCTAAATATGCAAACACTATTCATCACGGGTGGTAACAGGGGTATCGGCTTAGAACTCGTGAAGCAAAGCCTGCAAAACAACGATGTCGTATTGTGTACTTTTCGCGGAGACACCACTCCCGATCTGCCACTGACACAGGAAGAGAGAGGCAGGCTTACCTGGTTGCAACTTGATGTGACTAACGAGACCGACCTCGCCCGCCTACCTGCGTTGTTAGTCAACCAACCCATAGACGTTCTCATCAACAACGCGGGCGTTATCGGCCCTGATAACCAATCCTATAACGACATGGATACTCAAGGTTGGCTACACACATTTGAGGTGAATACTATCGCCCCGTTAATGGTGACAAATGCACTACTCAATAATTTGCGGTTGAGCGACGCTCCGAGGGTTGTAACCGTTTCCAGCCAAATGGGCGCATTACATAGAGAATCAACAGGCATGATCGCTTACAGGAGCTCTAAAGCAGCCGTCAATAAAGTCATGCAGTTATTATCGCTCGAATTGAAGGCACAGCAGATTGTTGTCTGCCCTGTTCATCCGGGTTGGGTGAAAACGGACATGGGCGGCAGCGAGGCAGATATTACCGCAGAGCAAAGTGCCTCTGGTATCCTTGCACTGGCTCGTCGCTTAACCATGGAAGATAGCGGCAAGTTCTATACGTGGGAAGGCAAAGAGCACGTCTGGTGAATAACTTCTACCCTGTATAGGAAAAACGAACCGTATCGTTTACGGACAGAGAAAGAAAGGAAGCATAAATGCGAGTTAACAGTGATGTTGAATTTGTGATTCTCAATCGCGACGAGTCACTCTATCAAGAAGCCTTAGATCTAAGGTTCAACTTGTTCTTCGAGCCCGCGAATCTTCCACGGGACGTGCTTTTTGATGACAATGAAACGCCCAGCACACATCTCGCCCTCACACAAGACGGCGCGCTGTTGGCTTATTTGCGCCTCACAGAAGCATCTGACAAACATTTCCAATTGTCACAAATGGTCGTGACACCAAAACACCAAGGAAAAGGACTAGGACGTCGGCTTGTTACCGAAGCCATTCAATACTTGAGAGTACGGTCAGCCACGCATGTCACGCTGAGTGCAAGGCTACATGCTATCCGTCTTTACACTTCTGTTGGGTTTGTTGTTTCCGGCGACGTCTATTTATCGAAAAGAACGGGTGTTGAACATATAAACATGCATCTAAAAATAAAATAGCATGAAAATAAAAAACGCAAAAAAGGGCCATTAATTAAAATGGCCCTACTATTATCTAACCCAAAACTCTGAAGGATCCCCTCATAATTCTCCCAACCCAGAAGAATGTGTCAGCCTCTGATACTCGAGCATAGCCCACTGATATTGCTGTTCATTGATGCAATATCGTCGGTGGTTTCTCACCTCTCTACCTAAACGAGGAATGGAGAGAACGCGACGATGTTTAATGGTGTTGGCTTGAAAGTCGTATTGCCATTTCGCTTTTGTTGCAATGAGGCCATTCCACCACATGAGTAGCTCTGCCAGCAGCGCAATCAATAACAAGACGTTGAGGCGCTTGATACAACGCGTTCGGT
>NZ_SCHN01000008.1 GCF_004120195.1 Enterovibrio baiacu
GAAACAAAAGTTCTCAAAACGTTAATTCTTTTGAATTAACACCAAACACATTCAAGTGTTCTTGGTTTCATCCTTCTTCGGAAGTGATGAACATATTTGAGTCCGGCGAAAAACCGTTCATTAATTTGAACTTGTTCTTTAACGAGAACACCTTGGTTGTTTGTCCATACATAAAGACCTCTTGGGGTTGTATGGTTAAGTGACTAAGCGTACACGGTGGATGCCTTGGCAGTCAGAGGCGATGAAGGACGTAGTAACTTGCGATAAGCCCAGATAAGGCAGTAACAGCCATTTGAATCTGGGATTTCCGAATGGGGAAACCCACGTGCATAAGCACGTATCCCACACTGAATACATAGGTGTGTGGAGGCGAACTCGGGGAACTGAAACATCTAAGTACCCGAAGGAAAAGAAATCAATTGAGATTCCGGCAGTAGCGGCGAGCGACCCCGGATTAGCCCTTAAGCGGTTTAAGTGTTAGTGGAATMMTCTGGAAAGGKKAGCGATACAGGGTGATAGCCCCGTACACGACAATGCTTTTATCGTGAAAACGAGTAGGACGGGACACGTGTTATCTTGTCTGAACATGGGGGGACCATCCTCCAAGGCTAAATACTCCTGACTGACCGATAGTGAACCAGTACCGTGAGGGAAAGGCGAAAAGAACCCCTGTGAGGGGAGTGAAATAGAACCTGAAACCGTGTACGTACAAGCAGTGGGAGCCCACTTGTTGGGTGACTGCGTACCTTTTGTATAATGGGTCAGCGACTTACTTTTAGTAGCAAGGTTAACCGTATAGGGGAGCCGTAGGGAAACCGAGTCTTAACTGGGCGTTGTAGTTGCTAGGAGTAGACCCGAAACCGAGTGATCTAGCCATGGGCAGGTTGAAGATTGAGTAACATCAATTGGAGGACCGAACCGACTAATGTTGAAAAATTAGCGGATGACTTGTGGCTAGGGGTGAAAGGCCAATCAAACTCGGAGATAGCTGGTTCTCCCCGAAAGCTATTTAGGTAGCGCCTCGGACGAATACTACTGGGGGTAGAGCACTGTTAAGGCTAGGGGGTCATCCCGACTTACCAACCCTTTGCAAACTCCGAATACCAGTAAGTACTATCCGGGAGACACACGGCGGGTGCTAACGTCCGTCGTGAAGAGGGAAACAACCCAGACCGCCAGCTAAGGTCCCAAAGTTATCGCTAAGTGGGAAACGATGTGGGAAGGCTCAGACAGCCAGGATGTTGGCTTAGAAGCAGCCATCATTTAAAGAAAGCGTAATAGCTCACTGGTCGAGTCGGCCTGCGCGGAAGATGTAACGGGGCTAAGCGATACACCGAAGCTGCGGCAATGTGCTTTATGCATATTGGGTAGGGGAGCGTTCTGTAAGCCGTTGAAGGTGKKCTGTAAGGSMTGCTGGAGGTATCAGAAGTGCGAATGCTGACATGAGTAACGATAAAGGGAGTGAAAAACTCCCTCGCCGGAAGACCAAGGGTTCCTGTCCAACGTTAATCGGGGCAGGGTAAGTCGACCCCTAAGGCGAGGCCGAAAGGCGTAGTCGATGGGAAACGGGTTAATATTCCCGTACTGCTTATAACTGCGATGGGGGGACGGAGAAGGCTAGGTGGGCCTCGCGACGGTTGTCGAGGTTCAAGTGCGTAGGTGGGTGTCTTAGGCAAATCCGGGACGCTATACACTGAGACACGATGTCGAGYYACTACGGTRRTGAAGTCATTGATGCCATGCTTCCGGGAAAAGCCTCTAAGCTTCAGGTTATAAGGAATCGTACCCCAAACCGACACAGGTGGTCGGGTAGAGAATACCAAGGCGCTTGAGAGAACTCGGGTGAAGGAACTAGGCAAAATGGTACCGTAACTTCGGGAGAAGGTACGCTCCTAGCGGTGATGAGACTYGCTCTCTAAGCTGCCGGGAGTCGCAGATACCAGGTGGCTGCAACTGTTTATTAAAAACATAGCACTGTGCAAAATCGAAAGATGACGTATACGGTGTGACGCCTGCCCGGTGCCGGAAGGTTAATTGATGGGGTTATCTTCGGAGAAGCTCTTGATCGAAGCCCCGGTAAACGGCGGCCGTAACTATAACGGTCCTAAGGTAGCGAAATTCCTTGTCGGGTAAGTTCCGACCTGCACGAATGGCGTAATGATGGCCACGCTGTCTCCACCCGAGACTCAGTGAAATTGAAATCGCAGTGAAGATGCTGTGTACCCGCGGCTAGACGGAAAGACCCCGTGAACCTTTACTACAGCTTGGCACTGAACATTGAGCCTACATGTGTAGGATAGGTGGGAGCCTTWGAAGCACGTACGCCAGTATGTGTGGAGGCAATCTTGAAATACCACCCTTGTATGTTTGATGTTCTAACTTAGCCCCCTTATCGGGGGTGAGGACAGTGCCTGGTGGGTAGTTTGACTGGGGCGGTCTCCTCCCAAAGAGTAACGGAGGAGCACGAAGGTGGGCTAATCACGGTCGGACATCGTGAGGTTAGTGCAATGGCATAAGCCCGCTTGACTGCGAGAATGACAATTCGAGCAGGTGCGAAAGCAGGTCATAGTGATCCGGTGGTTCTGAATGGAAGGGCCATCGCTCAACGGATAAAAGGTACTCCGGGGATAACAGGCTGATACCGCCCAAGAGTTCATATCGACGGCGGTGTTTGGCACCTCGATGTCGGCTCATCACATCCTGGGGCTGAAGTCGGTCCCAAGGGTATGGCTGTTCGCCATTTAAAGTGGTACGCGAGCTGGGTTTAGAACGTCGTGAGACAGTTCGGTCCCTATCTGCCGTGGGCGTTGGATGATTGAGAGGGGCTGCTCCTAGTACGAGAGGACCGGAGTGGACGAACCTCTGGTGTTCGGGTTGTCACGCCAGTGGCATTGCCCGGTAGCTAAGTTCGGAATCGATAACCGCTGAAAGCATCTAAGCGGGAAGCGAGCCTCAAGATGAGTCATCCCTAGACCTTTAAGGTCTCTAAAGGGTTGTTGAAGACTACGACGTAGATAGGCAGGGTGTGTAAGTGCTGCGAGGCATTGAGCTAACCTGTACTAATTGCCCGTGAGGCTTAACCATACAACACCCAAGGGGTTTTAGCGGACTCAAGAAGAACATTGAATGTGTGTTGAGACACAAAGCTAGTCAGAATTTTCCCAGATTTTAACAAATTTGCTTGGCGACCATAGCGTTATGGACCCACCTGACTCCATGCCGAACTCAGTAGTGAAACGTAACAGCGCCGATGGTAGTGTGGGGCTTCCCCATGTGAGAGTAGGACATCGCCAGGCTTCCAATTTAGATATGYGTATTGAACGACATGTATCGGATAAACAGGAGACTGTTTATCACCGTGTGGAGCGGTAGTTCAGTTGGTTAGAATACCGGCCTGTCACGCCGGGGGTCGCGGGTTCGAGTCCCGTCCGCTCCGCCATTTATTCAGACAGAGTTAAGTCTTTAAAATAACTACAGGGGTGTAGCTCCAATTGGCAGAGCAGCGGATTCCAAATCCGCGTGTTGGGAGTTCGAATCTCTCCACCCCTGCCACATTTAAGGCTCCAGCAGAAATGCTGGAGCCTTTTTCGTTTCAGTCACTTTTTCAAAGTGATGTTGGGAGCTGGAGCACAAGTCTGGCCGAGCCATTCCTTCTCTGCCAACATCTAAGCCTTAATTTACACGCCCATTTGAAAATACTAGGCCGTAATTATCCGTCGAATGCGACTTGCTATTACCCGTTAACTCTGCGAATTCATAAAAACTTTCTGTCTATTTGCGGGCGTTTCATATTTAGATTGGTGATAGAGGCTTATGAGCTGGTAGAATTTAGGTGTGAGAAGCCGCGGATGTGCTGGGCTATCCACTGAGATTCACAGACTTCTTTTGGTTATCACACGGCTACATCTGTAATGAAAAAAACGCTAAAAAAACGTTGGCTTATTCTTGGCACGGCGACCCTGATTGGTGCGATATCGGTATGGATCTATGACATGCTTGAAGTGCCTGAAGCACCCAGATTGGCAAGTAGCCAGAAGGACGTGCGGTGTTTGAACTATCCTGTGTCGTCTTCCATTGATGTGAGTAACCCATTGAGCATCGCTGTATGGAATATTTACAAGCAGCAGTTGGATGGGTGGGAAGATGAACTGTTGGCACTCTCCAAAACATCTTCTTTGATACTTCTTCAAGAGGCACAGTCATCTCAAGATCTGCAGCATTACATTTCAGCACGCCAATGGCACAGTAATCAGGCATTTGCGTTTTCTGTAAATGATGAAGTGGCAGGCGTGATGACGCTGTCGGAACTCGTCCCTCAAAAAGTCTGTGCTTACACAAAAGTAGAGCCTTACTTACGCTTGCCTAAAAGTGCTTTGTATAGCGAGTTTCCGTTATCAAATGGCCAAACGTTGTCTGTTATTAATATTCACAGTATTAATTTTACCTTTGGGATAGAGGATTACCGCGAGCAGCTCAATGCATTGGTTGAAGCGGTGATAAAGCTTGATGGCCCAGTGATTGTAGCTGGGGATTTCAATACATGGAGTGATAAGCGGTTGAAGACGGTTAAGGCTGAGCTTAATCGCATTGGTTTAAAAGAAGCTGTCTTTAATACTGATGCGCGTTTAAAGGTGTTTAGTTTGCCGTTGGATCATATTTTCTATCGAGACTTAGAGTTGAATGACGCGAGCAGTCGAAGCACTTCGGCCTCTGATCATGCCATGATGACGGCGAATTTTTCGTTTGAAGTCAATTGATGTGTTTAAGCATTCTTTGGATACAAAAAAACGCGATACACATGTATCGCGTTTTTTCTATAGGGTGCTAAGCGCTGACTTTCGTTACATCGATATACAGCTTCAGCTTTTGACCTGGTTTGATATACGCATTCTTCTTAAGAGAGTTCCATTCAACTAGCTGTGAGACTGATACCTTGTAGCGTGCAGCAATACTACTTAGTGAGTCACCCTCACGAATTTGATAAACAATCGTGCGAATACGCTCGCCTTCCGCGCCTTTTTTCCAAACAACAAGCTCTTGGCCGATACGAAGCGGATCTTTAGGTGCCATGCCATTCCAGCGAGCTAAAGCGCTATGAGACACATCGTACTTGCGCGCGATCGTCCAAAAACTGTCGCCTTTTTTCACCTCATAAGACACTTTGTAGTCGCCACGCTTTTTGCTTGTTAGTTTTGCTAAGCGTTGAGGGGCGCTGAGTGAATACTGATTCTCGTCTTTCAACGCAACAGGGATCATCAGATGCTGACCAGCACGAATGGTCGTACTTTTCATATTGTTTGCACGCTGAATCACTTTCACTGTGGTGTTGTTACGCTGAGCGATCAAGCCAAGGGAATCACCGCTTTTCACTTTGTAGCGCGTAACTTTGATGCCCTGATTATTGTTCTCAGCCAGTTTCTGCTTAAATCGACTTACTTTCTCATTCGGCAGCAGTAAGTGGGTCGGGCCATCAGGCGAGGTTGCCCAATGGTTGTAAGCAGGGTTTAGGCTTTGAAGTTCAGACAGTGACAAACCCGCGTAATTTGCGGCTAACGCTAGGTCCATTTGAACCTTTGGCTCGACCGTATCTAGCACGGGCTTATTAGCAATGGCTGGCAGTGGTAAACCATACTTATCTTGATGCTTCACCACATCCGCGACAGCGATGAGTTTAGGCACATATCCACTAGTTTCTTTTGGTAAGTCGAGTGACCAAAAGTCTGTCGGTTTGCCAGCAGCTTTATTCTTTCGAATAGCACGGAATACACGACCTTCACCGGTATTGTAGGCTGCAAGCGCATGTAACCAATCGCCATCGAATTTCTTATGAAGGTACTCAAGCAGATCTAATGCAGCGTCTGTTGAGGCAACCACATCGCGGCGACCGTCATACCACCAGTTTTGTTCCAAGCCAAAACGACGACCCGTATCTGGCACAAATTGCCAAAGACCAGCGGCTCGACCATGGGAGTATGCAAATTGATCGAATGAGCTTTCCACCACAGGAAGTAATGCGATTTCTAACGGAATGCCACGGGCTTCCACTTTCTCTGTGATAAGGAATAGAAAAGGCTCTGCGCGCTTGGCGACAGTTTTTAGGTGTTGTGGGTGCTTGAGATACCAATTGCGATAGTAATTTACCCGTTTGTTGTCAGGTACAGGCATTTCAAGCTGCATTGAGATCCGTTCCCAAACGTCATCTTGGCTCTGTGGCGTCACGACAGGGGCTTCAGGCTTTGTTTCAACAACAATAGCTGGTGCTTCCGCAACGCCTTGTGTAATCGTCGCATCTGGTTCTTTCGGCGTATTAGTCGTGGTGGCGACGTCTTCCTGCCCAGTAAGTTGGCATCCTGCGAGGAACATCGATCCTACTAATACATAACGGAACTTCATGTGTTAGAAACCTTTCAAAAAATAGCCGCTGATAATAAGCGGCCTATAGCAATGCTTACAAGTGACTAATGTCAAAATTCGTCCTTCCAACGTCTTAGCGCGGTGAAAGTTTCTAGATCTGACGTATCTTTAGCTCTGTGTTTAACCCCGTCTTTCACCGAGGGGTGATGTGCGCGAAGGAAAGGATTAATGGCTTTCTCTCTATCTATAGAGCTAGGGATTGAGCTTTTCCCTTGTGAGCGCCAATTCGCAACCTCAGCAACATATTGATTCAGTTCAGTGTTATTCGGCTCGATGGCTTGTGCAAATTTCAAGTTTGATTCTGTGTACTCGTGAGCGCAAAACACGCGAGTTTTATCAGGCAAGGCTGAAAAAGTAGACAATGAATGCAGCATTTGTGCAGGAGTACCTTCAAACAATCGACCACAACCACCGGAGAATAAGGTGTCGCCACAAAACAACATGTCATCTGCGTAATAGGCAATGTGGTCTAGTGTATGACCGGCAACATGCATAACGTGAAATGCGGTATTGAAGAGTGTGAAAGTGTCTTTATCGTTAAGAGGGTTTGTCACATCAGGGAAGCGTTCAGCGTCCGGGCCGTAAACGGTGATTGAGGGAAAGGCCGCTTTAAGCGTTGCCACACCACCAACATGATCTGCGTGATGGTGGGTGATCAGAATCGCATCAAGCGTCAGCCCTAGGTTTTGTAACGTTTCCAGAACGGGGTTGGCATCACCAGGATCGACGACAACGCAATGATTGTCATCATTTTTTAGCAGCCAGATGTAATTGTCATTGAATGCGGGTATGCTTGATACAGATAGCATTTCATTCTCCAGCTATAACATAGTATTTATGAAACCAGCTCGCAGCCAACGTCCACTAGAATACCCTTATACATGGGATCAATTCGCGCATGGCGAATGGGCGTGCGCGCACATTCAAACGCGTCTGGATGAGTGGCTTCCCAAAATGTTTGGTTATCACATGCTAAAGCTTGGTGGCTTGAGTTGTGAGTTAGTAAGTGGTCATTGTAACATTCAGCACCAAGTCTGTATCGACAAGTTAAACCCTCTCCGCAATGTCGAATCTGAAAACTATGACCTTCCTTTCGTTGATAAAGCATTCGACGTTTGTGTGCTAGCAAACCAGCTTGACTACTCTGATGATCCCCACCGACTGCTTCGCGAAATTGACAGAGTGATGATCGATGATGGCTATCTCGTGATTACGGGAGTGAACCCCAGCAGTATCATGGGGATTGGGAGACTGATCCCTTGGCGTAAAAATCGAATGCCTTGGAATGGGCGGATGTTTACACCGTTGAGGGTGCGTGACTGGTTAGGCGTATTAAATTACGAAATCGTCGAGCTCTCATGCTTCGGGTTAATTCCTGCCACAAAGCACCGCACGTGCGGCGTGTGGTTTGAAAATGCATGCTCTGGGCTGCTACCTGCCATCGGTTCACTGTATTTTATCGTTGCAAGAAAGCGAACATATCCATTGAAACCGATAAAACCCGAGTGGAAGTTGCGAAAGCGTTTATCGCCAGTCAGCGTGAATTACAGAACGGGATCTGGCGACATTTAAATACGTTGGTCGAAAGGTGAGGGACGAAACGTCCTGTGAATGGGGTTACTCGCTTGGTTGGTAGCCAGTATCGGGTTGTGTTGGTTTTTCTGCGCCAGCTCGAGCGAGCACGTCACAGCGCTCATTTTCAGGGTGACCAGCATGGCCTTTCACCCATTGCCAATCCACACGATGGCGCTGAGTTTCTTCATCTAGACGTTTCCACAAATCGGCATTTTTAACAGGCTTTTTGTCTGCCGTTTTCCAACTGCGTTTTTTCCAATTGTGGATCCATTGCGTAATGCCTTGGCGTACATATTGGCTGTCCGTCGTAAGGGTTACGTCACAAGGTTCTTTTAATGTCGCCAAACCAACAATGGCAGCGAGTAACTCCATGCGGTTGTTGGTCGTTAGGTCAAAGCCTTCACTAAGCTCTTTTTCGTGCGCTTTGTAGCGCATAACAACGCCATATCCACCAGGTCCAGGATTACCAAGACAAGAACCATCCGTGAAAATTTCTACCTGCTTGACCATATTTGTTAGTATCTGTGTAAATTAATCGCCAAGTCTGACACAAGTGACGCCATGAAAGCCAGTTACGACAGAATAATCGTTCTCGATACAGAAACCACGGGTATGAACCGTGAAGGTGGCCCTCACTACGAAGGCCATAGAATCATTGAAATCGGTGCCGTTGAGATCATCAATCGCAAACTCACCGGTAAGCATTTCCACGTCTATATCAAACCAGATCGCGAGATCGATCCTGAGGCCATCGGTGTTCATGGTATTACCGATGAGTTCTTAATTGATAAGCCTGAATATGGCGAGATTCACAAAGAGTTTTTGGAATTCATCAAAGGCGCTGAAATGGTCGCGCACAATGCGCCCTTCGACGTCGGCTTCATGGATCATGAATTCCAAACGCTGGATCCAAGTATCGGTAAAACAGAAGACTTCTGTAAGATCACCGATACCTTGGCGATGGCGAAGCAGATATTTCCGGGTAAGCGAAATAACCTCGATATTCTCTGTGAACGTTATGGCATAGACAACTCTCACCGAACGCTCCACGGCGCATTGCTTGATGCCGAGATCTTGGCAGATGTTTATCTGTTGATGACCGGTGGGCAAACGTCGCTGGCATTTAGTGGCAGTGACGAGAACTCACAAAGTGGCGAATCTATTCGTCGTGTAGAAGCGGGTACGAAATCGCTAAAGATTATCCGTGCATCGGCCGATGAACTACAAGAGCATAACGCGCAGCTTGATACCATTGAGAAAAATGGCAGCTGCTTGTGGAGGCAACAGGAGATTGTATGAAAAGAGGGTGGGCTGGGCTTCTGCTCGTTTTGCTGATGTCGTTCAACGTATCGGCCGCGCAGACATCTGATCGCGATATACGGTTGCTCAACAACCGATTCCGAATTGATTCCACCATCACTCAAGTTGCTTTCGTTATTTACCGTGAAGAAGCGAGCCGTCCTGTTGTGCTGATACAACCGGACGGAACCAAGCTTTATGAATGGCGACACCCTGACAATGTCTCATGGCACACTGAGGCCGACATGGACATTGTCTCCGTTTTCAATCCCATGCCCGGACCATGGCAGGCGATAGGCAAAGTCACGCCTGAGAACAAAATCCGCATCCTGTCTGAATTAAGCATGAAGGTAGACACCTTCCCCGATCGCCTTTACCAAGGTGAAACCCTCAAATTCACCGCGCAACTGATGCAAGCGGGCAACCCCCTAAACCTCAGAGACTTTCTGGATAGCGTTGAATTGGGTGTCACTTTCACTGAGTTCATTGAGAGCGTGGAAGGCATTCCCGTTGATCAGCGCCCGCAAGCTCAATCTCTCGGACAATTTAAAGACGATGGTGCTGGCCTTGATGAGGTGGCGGGTGACGGTATGTTTACCGTAGAACTGCCTATCAATGTGCCGCCAGGGAAATACCGCGCCCGCGTTACATCGGGCAATGGCGTATTCTTCCGTACCCTTGAACAAGAAGTGTTGGTGTACCCCACGCCGCTAATGGCCACGTTTAAACAAAGCCGCAAGAAAGCCCTGCCACACCACTTTTTGGTAGAGTCCGATACGGCAAGCGTTGAACCCGGCACCATTGCCACCCATGTCGAGTTTACCGACTCCAACGGTAAGCCCTCTGTCTATCAAGGGCAGGCAACGAAAGACTATACCCGCCTGACCGTTGATATCGATAATTTCGACGTACCAGGACGCCATAAATGGCATGCATGGTTGTACGGCACAGACAAGCTTTCAAGCCGTCCTTTGGTGTTTGAGTTGCCAGAGCAAACCTTCGCGGTTGCAGACTATGAAGCGATAGAGCAAGCCAAGTTAGAACGCGAAGCGCGAGAAGCAGAGCGTGCGCGCATTGAAGAAGAAAAGCAGGCGGCGATTCAGCGTGAAGAAGACCGCAAGATGGCGTTGATTACCATCATTGGCGGGAACATCCTGTTGCTTGTGCTTGCGATTTTAACTTGGTTCATTATCCGTAAGATCAAGGCCAAGAAACTTGCTGCAGAGATGGAAGGGGAACTGGAAGCACCACCTGAAGAATCAGATAAAGCGGCATAAACTGAGCCACAATATTCGCGAACGGCAGTGTGAGAGACAAAAAAGGAGAAGCCATGGCTTCTCCTTTTTTATGGTTCGCTTTTCACCTAAACGGCGTGAGCGACATGTTACTTATGCAGCATGAATAACATTGTTTAGCGTGGTATCTGCAGCCGCAAGTTCTGCAGGGTCAAAATCATCAACATTGATGGTCTCTAAACGCCCTTCCTCTGCAATGCGAAGTTGCTCCGCTTCTTTATCGTTAATCACGCCTTCTTTCAGGCCAATTTCAGCCACCTTGTCCAAGAACATAAATGGAAGGTTTTGACCTGTCGCTTTAACGATTTTTTGATAAATCGGTTCCGCGGTCAAAATGTCCATCAGTGCTTGCTCAATCTTACCGACAGGGTTGTGCTCTGAAGGCTCTAGGAACTGGCCTCGACCAATACGGCTGCGTGCTTCACTTGGGGTTTGAAGGATTTGTGCCACTTTGCCGTCCAGCTTGTCACTTGGTTTCGTTCTGCGTGTACCAAATGGGAACAGTAGGACACGCAATGGTGCTGCAACCAAGCGGTTAGGGAAGTTTGCGAGGAACTCAATCAAAGCTTCTTCAGCTTGATAAAGTGCATCTTGCATACCCCAGTGCACAAGCGGTAAATCATCTTTCTGATAGCCTTCATCAGCGTAACGCTTCATTGTTGCCGATGCGAGGTACAGTTGGCTAAGCACATCACCGAGGCGCGCAGAAAGGCGTTCTTTACGCTTCAAGTTACCGCCAAGAACAGCCATGGAAATGTCCGCAAGAAGTGCCAAATTGGCGCTGTAGCGGTTCATTTGCTGGAAGTAACGAGTGGTTGCATCTTTACGTGGCGCTTTTGAAGTACGACCATCTGTAAGGCCTAACCAGACCGAACGCATTAGGTTGCTGATGACGAAGCCAACATGGCCAAACAGCGCCTGATCAAACGTTGCTAGAGCTTGCTTTTCATCGTCTTTGTAAGCGGCTTCCATTTCTGCTAATACGAAGGGGTGGCAGCGAATCGCACCTTGTCCAAAGATGATCATCGAACGTGTGAGGATGTTTGCACCTTCCACCGTAATGGCAATCGGTGCGCCTTGATAGCCACGAGCTAAGAAGTTTTTCGGACCAATACAAATGCCTTTACCACCCGCAACGTCCATCGCATCGATGATGCTGCGCTGGCCGCGATGGGTACAGTGGTATTTAACAATGGCAGAGATAACGGAGGGTTTCTCACCCAAATCGATACCGGCAACAGTAAGGGCGCTAGCCGCATCCATCACATAAGCATTACCGCCAATACGTGCCAATGGCTCTTCAATGCCTTCCATTTTACCGATAGGCAATTTGAACTGACGACGAATACGTGCATAAGCCCCGGTTGCCAACGCAGCAGTTTTTAAGCCGCCCGTCGAGTTTGAAGGCAAGGTAATACCTCGACCAACAGACAGACACTCAACCAGCATTCTCCAACCTTGTCCGGCCATTTCCGCGCCACCGATGATGAAATCAATAGGCACGAAAATGTTTTCGCCTTTTGTTGGACCGTTTTGGAAAGGCAGGTTTAGTGGGAAGTGACGGCGGCCAATTTCAACGCCTTCAATGTCGGTCGGAATCAACGCACAAGTGATACCAAGATCTTTGGTGTCACCTAATAGACCTTCTGGGTCTTTCAGCTTGAAGGCAAGACCCAGCACGGTCGCAACAGGGGCGAGCGTGATATAGCGCTTGTTCCAGGTAATCGACATACCCAGCACTTCTTTGCCTTGCCACATGCCTTTAGTCACAAACCCTTCATCAGGGATTGAACCCGCATCGGAACCCGCTTCAGGACTCGTCAATGCAAAGCACGGGATCTCTTTACCTTCAGCAAGGCGGGGTAAGTAATGATTCTTTTGATCTTCTGTACCATAGTGTTGGAGCAGTTCGCCAGGGCCCAAGCTGTTAGGTACGCCAACGGTTGACGATAACACGCCTGATACACCGGTCAGTTTTTGTAATACCAAAGACTGCGCATACGCTGAAAATTCCAAGCCGCCGTATTCTTTTTTAATGATCATGGCGAAGAATTTATTGTCTTTCAGGTATTGCCAAACGTTCGGCGGTAAATCAGCCAGCTCATGCGTCACTTGGTATTCGTTCACCATGCGACACACTTCGTTAACTGGACCGTTCAAGAACGCTTGTTCTTCCGCGCTGAGTCTCGGTGCAGGAATGTCATGGAGTTTGTTCCAATCAGGCGCGCCACGGAAAAGATCCGCCTCCCACCAAACCGTACCCGCATCGATGGCTTCTTTTTCCGTTTGTGACATTTCAGGCATCACACCACGGAATGCTTTCAACGCCGGCTTACTTAACCAGCTTTCACGGAAAGATTTCACGTTCAATGGGATCGCGATGGCAACAAAAATAAGCCACGTGACTTGTCCCACGATGCCCATGATTGATCCAACAATTAACAAACCAGCAGCGAGCGCAGTAAACAGCTTCAAGCCAGCACGGTGGTAAGCCATCACAGCCATGATGGCGGCAAACGTAATCAGGTATAGGGTTGTTGCCATTTTCGGTTCTCCTTCTCCAGCAACCCGTCACTAAATGGTAAGAGGTCATACCACTTAATTGTAAGCAGGTTTTTGCAAGAATGTAAAACAATGACCGGTAAAAATGTGCTCCGTCTTTCATCCGTTAGAGAAATTACTCTAACGCGTTTTTCAGTTGATTGTTTTCAAACAACAATCACAACCGTCATGGGAATATCGACAGCTTCCAGTGTTTACAGGTACACTGGCTCGACAGATATTTGGGCGGCTTGCCCCGTGTCATCCAACATAAAAAAAGAGAATAGCCCATGTACCAAGACCTTATTCGCTCTGAGCTGACGGAAGCTGCAAGCGTGCTAGACACGTTTCTAAAAGACGAAAAGAACATTGCGAACATTGAAGCTGCTGCAAAGCTGCTGGCGGATTCATTTAAAGCAGGCGGTAAAGTGCTTTCATGTGGTAACGGTGGCTCCCACTGTGACGCAATGCACTTCGCTGAAGAATTGACAGGTCGTTATCGCGAAAACCGTCCAGGTTACCCTGCGATTGCGATTTCAGACCCTAGCCATATCTCCTGTGTGAGTAATGACTTTGGCTACGAATTTGTATTCTCTCGCTACCTTGAAGCGGTAGGCATGAAAGGCGATGTCTTGTTTGGTTTGTCGACATCTGGCAATTCGGGCAACATTCTTCGCGCGATTGAAGCAGCAAAAGCCAAAGGCATGACATCTATCATGCTGACAGGTAAAGACGGCGGTAAAATGGCTGGACTGGCGGACATTGAAATCCGTGTACCGCATTTTGGTTATGCTGACCGTATTCAGGAAGTGCACATCAAGATCATCCACATCCTGATTCAGCTTGTTGAAAAAGAAATGGAAAAATAATTGGGCCTCGCCCATACAGTGCTGAGTTGCTCGATGATGAGCGACTCTCACCGTTGATAAGGAAAGCGTGACGGAACATGTGTGAACTTCTTGGCATGAGTGCCAATGTGCCAACCGATATTTGTTTTAGTTTTACTGGTTTGATTCAGCGTGGTGGTAATACAGGTCCGCACCGAGATGGTTGGGGAATTGTATTCTATGAAGGCAAAGGCTTTCGCACATTCAAAGATCCCAACCCTAGCTGTAACTCTAAAATCGCTGAACTCGTTCAAAGTTATCCTATCAAAAGCTGTGCGGTAGTCAGTCATATTCGACAAGCTAACCGAGGGGATGTAAATCTAGAAAACACGCATCCTTTTACACGTGAGATTTGGGGTCGCTATTGGACGTACGCGCACAATGGTCAGCTGACAGGTTATGAAGATATGCCATCAGGGCACTTTAAACCGGTTGGTGAGACAGACAGCGAAAAAGCGTTTTGCTGGCTACTGAATGAAATTGAACAGTACTACCCAGAAAAGCCAGAAGACATGACTGAGGTCTTCCGCTTTATCGCAAGTCGCTGTGATAAATTGCGTGAGCTTGGTGTGTTCAACATGTTGTTCAGTGATGGCGATTATGTCATGGCCTACTGCACTAACAATCTTCATTGGATCACGCGACGCGCGCCGTTTGGTAAAGCCAGCTTGATTGATGAAGATGTCACTGTCGACTTCCAAGAAGAAACCACACCGAATGATGTGGTGACCGTGATAGCGACGCAGCCGCTCACCAATAATGAAACGTGGCACAAAATGCAGCCTGGGGAATATTGTGTGTTCCACCTCGGCGAAGTGATCACCTGTAACCGAGCAGATTACGAGGCGTAACCCTCGTTATTAACGGTGATATTACAGAGACAAAAAACGCGCTGTTAAGCGCGTTTTTTTATTCTTTCAGCTGATGAGCAATGGGTTGAGTATTACTCGGCCGCGTAACCGGCATCCCCTAAAACGTGTTTATCAAACAGCGCCTTTCCGTCAGCCATGCTCAAACGATCCTGACAGAACCATTGGACAACGAGTGGGTAAATGTTGTGTTCTTGTTCTTGAACACGTTCAAATACCGCGTCGGCATCGTCACCGTCAAAAATAGGCACTTGAGCTTGAAGGATAACAGGGCCACCATCGAGTTCCTCAGTCACAAAGTGCACAGAGGTTCCATGCACTTTGTCACCCGCATCAATGGCGCGCTGGTGGGTATTCAACCCTGTGTACTTAGGCAGTAGCGAAGGGTGAATATTGATCATTTTACCGTGGTAATGCTGAACAAATGCAGGTGTTAAAATACGCATAAACCCAGCAAGAACAATCAGGTCAGGTTGATAGCCATCAATGGCTGTCATTAACTTGTCGTCGTATTCGCTGCGATCTGTGATGCCTTTACTTGGCACCACAACGGCATCGATACCCGCCTCTTTCGCACGAGTCAGTCCGTAGGCACTTTCTTTATTCGCCATTACCGCTACGATATTGATGCCATCTTTTCCATGACATCGGTCGATAATGGCTTGCAAGTTAGAGCCGTTGCCGGAGACCAGCACTACCACGTTTTTCATGATCACCCCTTGATTTCTACCTGCTCTTCATCGGCAGCTGCATTCGCAATGTTGCCAAGAAGCCATGCGTTCTCACCTTCTTGGTTAAGAATGTCGATAGCTTGTTGCGCTTGCTCTGCAGGTAGGGCAATGATCAAACCAACACCACAGTTAAAGGTGCGGTACATTTCGTGTTGCGTCACGTTGCCATTTTCTTGTAGCCATTTGAAAATGGCTGGCCATTCCCAGCTGTTTCCATCAATAACCGCTTTCGTGCCTTCAGGCAGAACGCGAGGGATATTTTCCCAGAAGCCACCGCCAGTGATGTGAGAAATGGCGTGTGCATCGCAGGTTTCTAGCATCTTAAGAACAGGTTTAACGTAAATGCGAGTCGGTTCTAGAAGGTGGTCACCCAAAGGCTTACCTTCAAGCTCTGCGGATACATCGGCATTCGAAACTTCGATGATCTTACGCACTAAGCTGTAGCCGTTTGAGTGTGGACCAGATGATGCAATCGCGATGATTGCGTCGCCAGCACTGACTTTAGAGCCGTCAATGATGTCTTCTTTTTCCACAACGCCGACGCAGAAACCTGCAACGTCATAGTCTTCACCGTCATACATGCCTGGCATTTCAGCGGTTTCACCACCGATCAAGGCACATCCTGACTGCAAACAACCTTCGCCGATACCTGTGACAACATCTGCCGCCGTATCCACATCCAGTTTGCCTGTGGCGTAGTAATCAAGGAAGAACAGAGGTTCTGCACCTTGAACAATCAAATCGTTTACACACATGGCAACCAAGTCGATGCCGATGGTGTCATGTTTTTTTAGGTCCATCGCCAAGCGCAGTTTCGTGCCCACGCCGTCTGTGCCAGATACCAGCACAGGCTGTTTGTATTTGGTTGGTAGCTCACACAGTGCGCCAAAACCGCCGATACCACCCATGACTTCAGGACGACGAGTGCGTTTTACGACGCCTTTGATACGGTCAACGAGTGCATTACCTGCATCAATATCAACACCTGCATCTTTGTAACTAAGAGAAGACTTATTACCGCTCACTGGAGATCCTTACCGAGTTGTGGACTAAAAGCGGCGTCATTTTAACAGCGCATTTGCAAAAAGGAAAACGTTTGCGTCAGTCGATTTGTGCTAAAAAAGCGCAACTGGATGAGCATTGCTATTCGGCGATTTTTTCTCGTGTATAATGCGTAGAATTTGTTTTTTGCAGGAGTCTGTCATGAAAGTCGTCGAGGTTATGCACCCGCTGGTAAAACACAAAATTGGTCTGATGCGCGAAGGTGATATCAGTACCAAACGTTTTCGCGAGCTGGCGACAGAAGTAGGTAGTCTGCTGACCTATGAAGCAACCTCTGATTTCGAAACTGAAAAAGTGACGATTGAAGGTTGGAATGGTCCAGTAGAAGTTGATCAGATTAAGGGTAAAAAAGTCACCGTTGTTCCTATCCTGCGTGCAGGTCTAGGTATGATGGATGGCGTTCTTGAGCACATTCCAAGTGCACGTATCAGTGTGGTAGGTATCTACCGTGATGAAGAAACGCTAGAGCCAGTGCCTTATTTCCACAAACTGGCAAGTAACATCAATGAGCGTATGGCGCTGGTGGTTGACCCAATGCTAGCGACGGGCGGCTCGATGATCGCAACCATCGATTTGCTGAAAGAAAATGGCTGTTTCAACATTAAGGTGTTGGTGCTTGTTGCTGCACCAGAAGGGATTGCAGCACTTGAAAAAGCACACCCAGACGTTGAGCTTTACACGGCAGCAATCGACGAAAAACTGAATGACAAAGGCTACATCGTTCCAGGTTTGGGCGATGCGGGTGACAAGATCTTCGGTACTAAATAATACCGACCATCATCCAGCGCTAAAAAAGGCTTCCAGATTGGAAGCCTTTTTTGTTCGCAATTGGGAAAGAATCAATCTTCCATTTGCGCGTTATCGACAACGTGGCTTTCGCCCATGTCTTTTGGCAGAACAAGGTTCAGGAAGATAGCAACGATACCGCAAAGACTGATGCCCTGAAGGCTAAAGTCGCCAATACCAAACGCCATACCACCAATACCAAACACCAAGGTCACAGCAACAATCGCAAGGTTACGCGCTTTGTGCAGATCCACTTGGTTTTTAATCAGCGTGTTTAAGCCAACCGTTGCGATAGAGCCGAACAACAAAATCATGATGCCGCCCATGACAGGAACGGGAATGGTTTGTAGCACCGCGCCCAGCTTACCCACAAATGCCAGCACCAACGCCGTCACCGCCGCCCAGGTCATGATGACAGGGTTGAAGGCACGCGTTAGCATGACAGCGCCAGTCACTTCGCTGTAGGTCGTGTTAGGTGGTGCACCGAACATGGACGCAGCGATAGTGGCAAAGCCGTCGCCCGCCATGGTGCGGTGAAGACCCGGTTTTTTCAGGTAGTCTTTTTGCGTCACGTTAGAAATGGCCAGCATGTCACCCACATGCTCAACCGCTGGCGCGATTGCTACTGGGATCATGAACAACACAGCATTGATGTTGAACTCAGGCATGGTGAAGTTCGGCATGGACAGCCACGCAGCGTTTGTCACAGGCGAGAAATCGACCACGCCGAAGAACAGCGCTGTCGTATAACCTGCAATGATACCGCTTAAAATTGGCACAAGTTTAAAGAAACCTTTTGCAAACACTGACACTCCAATAGTGGTGATCAGTGAAATGGCGGAGATCCACAAAGCGACAGAACCATCAATCAGTTGTACCGCGCCATCGCCTGATTTACCCAGTGCCATGTTTACGGCTGAAGGAGCAAGGCCAAGGCCAATGACCATGATGACAGGGCCAACCACCACAGGTGGCAGTAAGGTGTGAATAAAGCCAACACCGCGAACCTTAATGATGCCGCCCATGATGACGTAAACGACACCTGCCACCATTAGGCCACCCATGGTCGCAGGAATGCCCCATGTTTGAACGCCGAAAAGAATGGGTGCGATGAACGCAAAAGAGGAGGCAAGAAAAATGGGTACGGAGCGTTTGGTGATTACTTGGAAGATAAGAGTACCAATACCGGCACCAAACAGTGCAACGTTAGGATCTAAGCCTGTTAACAACGGGACTAAAACTAACGCGCCAAAGGCAACAAATAACATTTGTGCCCCTTGTAGTATTTGCATCATGACGCAGCATCCTTAATAAAAAAATCGGAAAATACTACCACGAGGTATAGGGTTTTCCCATGACAGAACAAACCCTTGTCGACGAATTACACAATAAAGCAATAAGATAGGGGATGAGCTGGGAGGAATGAAATGGCTATATGACGCAATTTCGGCGTTTTACCATTGCTGCATCTCAGGCTTCATCTTATGATCAACGTTTAAGAATCGAGTTATCTGGCATAGTTATGTTACGAATTTTCTTTTTGGCCCTCGCACTTTTTGTTGGGCAAACAAGCGCCATGGCTGCTTCTATTTTTAATGCAGAAGTAGTGCTGGATGACAGTGATGCCGCCACAGAGCAGTTGGCGAAGGAACAAGCCTTTGTTGATGTGCTTATTCGTGCATCAGGACAATCAAATGTGGGTGAAAACCCCGTCGTTAAAAAAGCCTTACCCACGGTAAATCAATACATCACGCAACTGGGCTATGGCGATGTGGAAGCTCAGCGAAGCCTTATCCTTGGTTTTGATGATGCGAAAATCCGTACCCTTTTGACACAAGCTCAAGCGAAGTATTGGGGTGTTCCTCGCCCTGAAGTACTTTTCTGGGTTGTTCAAGACCAAGCGTCATCGCGCAACGTGGTTTGGGAGCAATCCGGCTCTTCATTGATCAACGAACTCAAGGCACAAGGTGAGCGTCGCGGTTTGCCTGTTCTGATGCCTGTGGGCGATTTCGACGATGTGGTGGCGATTTCAATTCCCGATTTGTGGGGCGGCTTCGCACAACCTATTGCTGAAGCAAGTGCGCGTTATAACCCTGCAGGTGTCGCCGTCGTTAAAATGCGTGGCAACCAACTGAGCTGGCAATTGTTCCCTAATGTCGCAACCATGGGGAAAGATGCCCCTATTGAAGGTCGTGCATCTGGCGCTACGGCTGATGAATTTGCCACCATGGTAGATGACATCTCTGATTTCTACGCGGAACGTTTCGGCGTGACCTTAGGTGTGGCTGATAGCGGTGCGAAGAAGCTGAATGTGTCGGGCATGGCGTCTGCAGAAGATTTCTTTGTTTTAGAGCGCACATTGAAAGGGCTGAATTCCGTGGCGGCGCTTCGCTTAGAATCACTGATTAACGATACAGCAACGTTCCGCGTTAGCCTGTTGGCCTCAGAAGATGTGTTCCACAATGAAATGCAATCTGATCGTCGCTTACGCCGTGTAGAGACCTTGCTGAGCCCGGTTGAGTCAGTCAATATCGTGACTCCAGCGCCATTGGTGGCTGACGGCTCTGTGGTTGATGCTGCAGTGGTTGATACCACTGTCGCTGATGATGCCGTGGTGATTGATGGCCAAGCTGTGCAGAGCATTGCACCAGCGGTGATTGCGCCAATCGATCCTGTTGAAGCGTCTCTTGATTACCAGTGGAATGGCTAGTCGCACGCCGATCATATCCGTTAGCTGAAAAAACAAAAAGCAGGCTCAAGGCCTGCTTTTTTGATCCCGCGATTTCTATTTCTCTTCGTATCGCGCTTTTTCTTCTTTCTCAACCATCGACAGTTTCTTCAGGCCAATGCCGAGTTCTTTGCCTTTCAATTTGGCGTAATAAGTGTTGCTGACAAATGCGATGGAGGTGATGACCAGTTCAACAAACGCTAACCCGCGCTCTCCTTCATCAACGATGAGTAACGTGAGTGCGTGGAGAAAGTAAAACATCAAAACAAAATTCGCCCACGCATGGGTATATGCATTGCCGGTGAGAATACCTTTCATGGGAAAAAGAAGCGGCAATAACCACGCAATCGTCACGCCCATCGCGTTAACGTGAGGGTGAGGGGACAGAACGCCATGCCAAAGGATTACCCAGCCAGTTAAAGCGAGGTAAGACGTTAGTGCGGCAATCCTCATTGTTGAGGGAGAAGAGAACAACGGATAACTCCTTTTATCTGTGTATCGCGTATTAACGCGTTCATTTTTACGGGTGTAACTTTGATGCGATGTTGGCCAAACGCTTGCCGCCAGCAATGGCGAGCGCCTTTTCATCGGCGTCGGGTTGGCGACGCGCTTCACTGGTTAAATGAGAAGGGCCATAAGGTGAGCCTCCCCCCGTTGTCGTGTGGAGCGCCGCTTCTGAATGCGGTAAACCAACGATAACCATGCCGTGATGAAGTAAAGGCAGCATCATGGATTGCAAGGTCGTTTCTTGGCCGCCATGCAACATAGAGCCAGAATTAAAGACCATTGCAGGTTTGCCGATCAATGTGCCGGCTAACCACTCTTTACTGGTGCTATCGATGAAATGTTTGAGGGGGGCGGCCATGTTGCCAAATCGAACCGGGCTGCCTAGCGCCAAACCCTGACAGGCTTTTAAATCATCAAGGGTAACAAACGGGTCATCTGCTGTGACAGCTGGCTTGGTTTCTCCCGCAATGGACAGTTCAGGCACTGTGCGTAAACGCGCGACGGCGCCTGTGGATTCGATACCACGAGCGATAAGCCTTGCGACGTTACGCGTACTTCCATGTCGGCTGTAATACAGCACCAGAATCTCAATCATTGCGGGTACTCACGATTACAGAATATCAAGAACGCTTTCTGGCGGACGGCCCATTGCCGCTTTACCATTCGCAACCACGATTGGGCGTTCGATGAGTTTTGGGTTGTCAGCCATGGCTTGAATCAACTGAGCATCAGTGACAGACGCGTCGCCAAGGTTAAGTGCTTTGTAGGTGTCTTCTTTCACTCGCATCATTTGACGCGGCGAATCATAGCTCAGCATCTCGAGTAAAGCGGTGAGCGTTTCAACAGACGGAGGTGTGTCGAGGTAAGCGACGATTTCTGGTTCAATGCCGCGTTCAGTCAACAGGCCAAGTGTTTGGCGGCTCTTTGAACAGCGTGAATTGTGATAAATGGTGACTGACATGAAAGCTCCTTTAAAGAGTCACGGACAACGGTTGCGCTAGGCAACACTGTTTTTTGAGCCATGCACTTTGGCATGGCCATTTCGTTATAAATACGTTGAGAATGAATGGCGACGGCGAGCTACATCGCGGTGTATTGAAAATACGTGCTATCGCTGTAAAGCATTAAAGCGAGATTCTTCAACGCGTAGTTGATCTATACGTGCATCGTAGCGGGCTTGATCAAGGCTGCCAAGATCAACCAACTGGCTCGCTTGTGTGTAATTGTTAATGGCTTTATGCCAGCGGCCTTGTAACGCATACAGCTCACCTTGTGCAGCTAAGGCGCCAGCGCGATCGCCTTGGCTATCAGAGGCTTCTTGTAACAATGACCAACCATTGATATCCGCCGGATAACGGTGCGTGAACTTCAGCAATCCTGAGATGGCCTCCTTGAAGCGTCCAGCATTGACCAAAGCATAATCCCTGTTTAGCAGCAGAACAGCATTGTTCGGCTGCGTTTCTAGCGCACTATTCAATCTGTTGATCGCGCTATCATATTTTTTCTGGTTGATATCGAGATCGGTAGCTGCATCCAAGAAAAACGGGTTGTTAGGCTGTCGTTTAAGCAGCGGTGTCAGTAAGGCGGTCGCTTTATCAAATTGGCGACTGTCGATATACACCAACGCCTTGCCGTAATTCATCGACTGCTTCAGTGCGGGAGAGGCACTTTTGCTGTTGCGATTAAACCAATCCAGCGCTGCTGCGCTATCAATGCCGGCAAAACGTGCAATGACGCGGGCGCGTGCTAACTGGTAATTGGGCGACAAAGGAACGCTTCGCTGAGGATACTGCTGGGCGCGTGAACGCGAGTCCGTGATACGCGAATCCGGCAGTGGGTGCGTCAGCAAAAACTGAGGAGGCGTTGATGCAAAGCGATACTGGTCAGCCATGCGCGTAAAGAACGTCGGCATGGCGTTCGCATCAAACCCTGAGCGAGAAAGGGTTTCAATACCAATGCGGTCAGCTTCTTTTTCATTACTGCGCGTGTAGTTAATCCGGCTTTGAATCGATGCAGCCGTTGTTGCTTGTGCAGCAGCAATGCCCGCCTGAGGCGCTGCAATGGCGAGTAGCAAAGATCCTACAAGTGCTGCCATGGTCAGTGGAGATTGGCGAGCTTGTTGCTCCATGGCGCGAGCGAGGTGACGTTGGGTTAAGTGCGCAATTTCATGCGCAACAACAGACGCTAATTCACTCTCTGTTTTTGCATGCAGAAACAACCCAGTGTGAAGTGCAACGTGACCACCAAAGAAAGCAAAGGCGTTAATGTCACGGTTACGGATCAGAAAAAACTCAAAAGGTGTTTTAACATCATTAGCGTTAGCCACGAGTGATGCGCCCAATGAAGAGACATATTCTGATAAAAGGGGATCACTCACGATCGGCTGACTGCCACGTAAAATACGCATGTAAGCATCGCCGTATTCGATTTCTTTCTCGACGGTGAGAGTGCCTGCAGCGGCAGTACCAATGTCTGGCAGATCGCTGTATGTGGTCGCTATAGCAGGTGACGGCAAAGCGAGCGATGCAACGAGAATGCTGATTATTGTTTTCTTAAACAGTTGCATAACGTCCGTTGGTTCCTCCAGCGTTCGAAAACGGATTGCTAGGATATAGACAGCAAAGAGGACGACAGGTTTCCATTGAGTTTGCCGCATTGTGTGAAAGACCCAAACTACTTCTTCGTTCTGTTTAGGTATACAATGCGGACGATAATAACGAGCAGCGAGAAAGAATGGAAATTCAATCCCTTGATTTGCGTACAGAGCGCTGCCCAATGGCTCTATTATTAGCCAAAAGAACCTGTGCTACCTTGGCGAAAAACCAACAAATCGATATCGTTGTTACAGACAGTGGGGCGTTGCGCGATATTCCCCGTTATCTCATCAGTAAAGGTTTTCGCGTTACTCAACGGACTGTCCAAGACGCGACGGTGCTCACTATCACCAAACTTTAAAACAGGACAATACATGCTAGAGATGCTTAACCGTTGGTATCAGAGACGATTTTCTGACCCTCATGCCGTCAGTCTCGTCGCAATACTTGTTGCAGGTTTCATCGTCATCTACTTTTTCGGCAACCTCTTAGCGCCACTGCTTGTGGCGATTGTTCTTGCCTATCTTCTGGAATGGCCTGTTTCTAAACTCGTGAAATGTGGATTGCCTCGATTTGCGTCGGTGCTGGTGGTACTGATGCTCTTTGCTGGTTTCATGTTGATGGCTTGCTTTGGCTTAGTGCCGACGATATGGACGCAGATCGTCAATTTGATTGCCGATATACCGACCATGTTTAACGACTTCCAAAACTTCGTTTCTCACCTCCCTGAGCAGTATCCTGACCTTGTTCAGCCATACATGGTGAATACCTTCATTGATACGTTGCAAAGCCGCGTGTTGGGGTTAGGCGAAACTGTCGTGAAAAGCTCATTGTCTTCGCTTGTGAGTTTAGCGACCCTTGCGGTGTACCTGATTTTGGTACCGCTGCTGGTGTTTTTCTTGTTGAAAGACAAAAAAGAAATGCTGCGCTCATTCAGCGTGGTATTGCCGCGCAATCGCCGTCTGACAAACCGTGTGGCGAGCGAGATGAACCAGCAAATCTCCAATTATATTCGCGGTAAAGTGACTGAAATTATCATTGTTGGTATCACAAGTTACATCACGTTTGCGTTGCTAGATCTGCGCTATGCCGCGTTGCTCAGTGTGGCAACGGGACTGTCAGTGCTTATTCCGTATATCGGTGCGGCTGCGGTGACCTTACCTATCTTTATGGTGGCGTTGTTCCAGTGGGGCATCAGCCCTGAGCTGGGTTACTTGATGCTGGCATACGGTATTATTCAAGCGCTTGATGGCAATGTTCTCGTGCCTGTGTTGTTCTCTGAAGCGGTCAATCTGCACCCTGTTGCTATCATTGTTGCAGTGTTGGTGTTCGGTGGATTGTGGGGTTTCTGGGGTGTTTTCTTCGCGATTCCTCTTGCGACACTGGTGAAAGCCGTTTGGAATGCATTGCCAGCCAATGACGCTGATGACGAAGACATAGCCACGCAATCGTGAAAAACGCGGTAACACGGTGATCCTAAACCCGAAGGTTAGGGTAAAAAGAGGAGACCCTAGTGGGTCTCTTCTTGTTTTAGATAACGAAGAATCACTACAATAATGAAAGACGGTTCATATTGAATCCAATAATAAATATTGAGAGACACGATCGTGAGTGCTATTGAGGGCGCAAAAGTGGCAGAAACGGGCTTACCGTTCAAAGTTGGCATTGTGGGTGGTGGTGTTGCAGGCGCAACAGCGGCACTGAAACTGGCTGGATTAGGGGTAGAAACCCTTGTTTTTGAATCGAGTGAAAGCCTGGTCAGCGGTCCACCGATTTGTCATTTGCACGCGGGTGGCAACTTATACAGAGAGATTTCAGAAGCGCAGTGTATCGCGTTGTTGGAACAGTCCATTGCAACCGTGCGTGCGTATCCGCATTCCGTGAACCGCCGTCCCACTGTGATTGCGATACCTACTTCGGATCCTGGCGAACCGGACGCCATTTTACATCGCCTGAATGTGCTCACCGCACATTACCGAAAAATGCTCGAAAGTGACGCTGACAATGCTGTGCTGGGGTCACCAGACGACTACTTCAGGCTTTACAGTAAAGAAGACATGTTGCGCCTTGCTCATGCGGAATTGCCAGACAATCCAACGTCGCCAGATGAATGGATGGTGCCCGTTGCCAAGTACATGTCACTTGAGCAGTTCAAATACCCGCTGGTGGTGGTACAAGAATACGGGTTAAGCGTATTCAGGTTAGCCGCGACGGCTGCACTCGGGTTGGAAGGTGTACCGAATTGCACGCTCAAGTTACAGCATCGTGTCACGGACGTTGAAGAAACGGCGCAAGGTTGGTCTATCACCACGCAAAATGCGTCGGGGGAAACCCACGCGCATCATGTCGATTTTCTTATCAACGCATGCGGTTTTCGCACAGGCTCTCTCGATGATTTGGCGCAGCGTCCTCGCGAACGTTGGGTGGAATACAAAGCGGCGTATCTCGCGCACTGGCCTTCACAACCGGGTATTTGGCCTGAAGTGATTGTGCATGGTGAAAGAGGCACGCCTCAAGGCATGGCGCAATTAACGCCATACCCGCAAGGGTTTATTCAGCTTCATGGTATGACCAAAGACATCACGCTGTTCGATGGTGGTCTTGTCAACGCCGGTCAACGCAGTGCCCAGCCGATGCTGCCGCAATGTATGATCGACAAAGTCGATGCAGGGTGGGAATGGGAACATGTCAAAGTGCGCACAGAGCGTGCGATCGGGCATTTCTCCCAATGGCTTCCTGCATTCGAAAACGCCGAAGTGGGTGGCATCCCGCTTTGTGGTGCGCAACAGATACCCGGCGATGACCCAAGTCTTCGTGCCGCCGATGCGTCGTTTGATGGAGACCGCTACGCACGTATTGAATTGGTAAAAGCATCGTCAGCGTTACAAGCGGCAGACCGCATTCTGGCGCATTGTGAAAGCAAAGGTTGGATAACCTTGCCTGAGGCGTGGCAAAAACCGTCTCTAGCGTTAACAGCGTCTTTGCACCGAGATGCGATTGTTGAGAAAGCCAAAGCGATCGCAACGCAAAGAAACTACCCCGAAGCCTTGGCGATTCCGTTGCCTGATCGGGAATGATTTGCTTGCAATACTGAGCAAAAAGCCGGCATTCGCCGGCTTTTACGATCTTATCGCCAGAACGACAGCCTGAGTGGGCTTATTCGCCTTTCAGATAATTGATAACCACATCATGGTGATCTTTGGTTTTGAACTTGTTGAACACGTGCTCAACGTTGCCGTCTTCACCGATGAGGAAACTGATACGGTGAATACCATCATATTCTTTACCCATGAATTTTTTCGGGCCCCACACGCCAAAGGCATCAGCGACGGCGTGGTCTTCATCACTTAGCAGGGTGAAGTTTAATTCTTTCTTTTCTTCGAACCCTTTAAGTTTTTTCACTGGGTCTGGGCTGAGACCCAACACCACGGTGTTTAGCGCTTCCAATTCACTTTTGCTGTCGCGCAATGAACAGGCTTGTGTTGTACAACCCGGCGTCATTGCTTTTGGGTAAAAATACACCAGAACCTTGTTTTTCCCTTTGAACTGACTCAGCGACACCATTTCGCCGTTTTGATCTTGAAGCGTAAATTCTGGTGCAGCAGCACCTGCGGTCAGCATTTGCATATGTCTTCCTTATTGAAAATAGTAGCGTGTTGAGCGCTCCCATTCTTACATGAAAAATGGAATTTTGATGTATACCTAAGCAACCTGATTCCTTCATCTTCAGGTTGTTTGGGTATCAGCGTACACCTTTCTTGTTCGTGTCTGAATGAAAGGCCGTCCGTTCTGTCTCACTGATGATATCAAAGCGAAAATAACGCTTTTTGATGCGTTCAGACAAATTTGGCAATCAACATTACGGTAGTCAGGACAATATCGTTCATTTTCGTGGTGATCAACCGCGCAAAGCCAGCGTTTAGGCGCGGTCTCGGCGCTTGTTTTTGCAGGTCGCCAAAAGTACCATGGGACAAAACGCATTTTTGGAGAAGGAAATGTTTTCAGGAAGTATCGTGGCATTGGTCACGCCGATGGATAGCTCTGGTGAAGTTGACTATACCAGTTTGAAAAATCTCGTAGATTTTCATGTTGATGCTGGCACAGATGCAATCGTTTCTGTGGGTACAACAGGTGAATCTGCAACCGTCACCGTGGAAGAGCACATCAAGATTGTTCTGAAGACGCTAGAGTTCGCAGACGGACGCATTCCTGTAATTGCAGGGACAGGTGCAAATGCCACACACGAAGCCATTACCTTCAGCAAAATGTTTGCAGGTTCAGGTATCGCTGGTTGTTTGAGCGTGGTGCCTTACTACAACAAACCGTCTCAAGAAGGGTTGTTCCAACACTTCAAAGCGATTTCTGAATCCACTGAACTCCCTCAAATTTTGTATAACGTGCCGGGGCGTACTGTCGCTGACATGTTGCCAGAAACCGTTGCGCGTTTATCTGAATTCGAAAACATCGTCGGCATCAAAGATGCAACCGGTGATTTAGACCGTGTGCGTGCTCACCGTGAACTTTGTGGCGAAGATTTTGTCCTTTTAAGTGGTGATGATTTAACAGGACTGGATTTCGTTGCTGCGGGCGGACAAGGTGTCATTTCGGTATCGAATAACATTGCTGCTGCGCAAATGGCAAAAATGATCAAATTGGCATTGGCGGGTGAGCTTGAAGAAGCGCGCTCAATCAATGAAAAGATCATGCCTCTTCACACTGATCTGTTTGTAGAAGCGAATCCAATTCCGGTTAAATGGGCACTGCATGAAATGGGCCTTATTGCGGATGGAACACTGCGTCTGCCTTTGACCCCGCTCAACACCGCGTTGCAGCCTAAGGTTAAACAGGCATTGATTGACGCTGGTGTGCTGTAATGCTTCTCTGGAGATCTAATGAAACCTGTTTTTAAACTCGGCCTGTGTGCAGTTGTGGTCGCCTCGTTGGCGGCCTGTTCAAGCAGCGAGTCTCGTCGTCAGGCCTCTGATGACTTCGAGTATTTAGAATCTGCACCCTTGTCAGAATGGAAAAATTTGCCAGATCAACAGCCTGAGTTTTCAGGTGCGTATACTATTCCTAATCGTGACTTCGCAGGTCCTATTGGACGCAACATTGATATCCGCCCACCTCAGCAAATCTTGGAGCTTATTCCTGGTGCACGCTATGAGCGTGATGCGAAAGGTGTCACCGTATGGATGCCGCGAGAAGAGCAATCTGAACGTGTTTGGCAAACCATCAATACCTTGATTGAAGAAAACCAAATTCCGGTACGAACGTC
Organism: Enterovibrio baiacu; assembly: GCF_004120195.1. Lineage (GTDB taxonomy): Bacteria > Pseudomonadota > Gammaproteobacteria > Enterobacterales > Vibrionaceae > Enterovibrio > Enterovibrio baiacui. Next base: position 28,564 of record NZ_SCHN01000008.1, read on the forward strand.
TTCTATCGATGGTGTTGAAACGGATTGGTTGGTTTGGACGCTGGAAGATGACGACGAAGTTATCGAAAGCCGCTACACCGTTGTGCCTGTGTCTGACCGAAGCCGTTCGGGTTTCCGCATCGATATGATCGAGTGGAAGCGCAATGGTCAAACGGAAGAGGTGAGTGTGGACATGCGTGATCGTTATAGCGCGCAGATGACCAACATGATCACATCACGTTATGACGGTGACTTGCGTGAAGAAGCGCGTATTCGCGCGGCACAGCTGGTGAAGAACATTCCAATCAGCTTGGGTAAAGACCGCAGTGGCTTGCCTGTTATCATCGCTCGCGCACCTTACGACGTATTCTGGGAGCGTTTGCCTGCTATCTTGGGTCAATTTGGTATGACGATTGAAGATCGTAACCGTTCTCAAGGTACATTGACGGTGAAATACAAAGCGCCAGATGATGAGTTCTGGGAAGAGATTGGCACAAAACCTCTTCAGTTTGACCGTGACAACTACAACATTCAGTTAGGTGATTTGGGTAACCGTACCTCTATCAACGTAACGGATAGCGCGGGCAAGCCGATTGCAGAAGAGCAATTAGCAAGCTTTAGCCCTGTGTTGGTTGCAGCCGTTGAGCGTTTGAACCTCGATTAACTTGAGTTCATGAATCGTTTGAAATGAAAAGAGGACGCCTAAGCGTCCTCTTTTTTTGTTTTGGATTTTGAATGACGGTGAATCAGTCAATCAAACCATATTCTTCGCGCAAGATATCGATGATTTCTTGCTTCGGGTTCTCGCTCAGGTGGATTGGCTGGCCGATGATTTTTTCAGCGATGCCGACATAAGTACGCGAAATATCCATCAAGGCTTCAACGGGCAGTGCGTTGTCTCTCGCCAAGGCTTCTCGCTCAGGCATGCGTTCTTTGTTCAGCAAGATATCTGGGTCAGGGAAATGGCCTAGCAAGAACTGGCGGAACCCTTCTTTCGAATTCTCGACAATGTTGCCAGCCTCGTGTTCCGCCGTATCCCAAATACGTGATGAATCAGGTGTGCCTACTTCATCCATGTAAATCAGCTTTTCTTGTCCTGATGCATCTGAGACGTAGCCGAATTCAAATTTGGTGTCGACGAAGGTTTGTCCTACGGCGTCGAGCGCGTTGCTAATAACACCAAAACCCTCTTTAAGATAGGTTTCGTAAAGGGCAATGTCATTGGCAGACGAGAAGTTAAATGCCGCAAAGTTATCTTCGATATTCTGACGCGTGATGTTTACATCATCGGCTTCAGGGACACCTGGAATGCCTTTCAAAATACCTTTGGTCGACGGTGTGATCAGTAACTCAGGCAACGCTTTGTCTTTCTCTAAGCCTTCAGGCATCGCAATGCCACAGAATTCACGCTCGCCTTTGGCGTATGAACGCCACATTGAGCCCGTGATGTATTGACGGCAAATGGCCTCAATTTTGACAGGCTTGGCCTTTTGAACGATCCACACGAACGGGTGGGGAATGTCGAGAATGTGGCTGTCTGCTAAGCCATTTTCTTTAAACAACTTGAACCAGTGATTCGAAATGGCGTTGAGTGCAGCGCCTTTGCCGGGAACACCTTTTAAGCCGCCTTCCGCATGCCAGATGCAATCAAACGCAGAAATACGGTCACTGATGACCATGATTGCAAGTGGGGCGTCGGGAGCAACATCGTAGCCTTTCTCTTGAATGAGGCGTTGGCTATCGGCTTCCGTGAGCCAATAAACAGAGCGGACTTTTCCGCTGTGAACTGGCTGGTGGGTACGAATGGGAAGATCGTCGTTAACGGCGAGAACTTGATCCGCGAGGCTCATTGAGACATTCCTATCTGTTGTTGAACGGCACACAGAAGATGGCAGGGAGCGGAGATTCCTTGCGCTTACCATCCATTTGACACGCATCATACCAAGAAGTCTTTGCTCGCTGTTAGAGAAAAAGCAAACGTTTGCCTAAAAAGATGCAATGCACAGATTTAGGAAGAGGCGGGCATAAAAAAAGCGACGTCAGGCGTCGCTTTTTTCCATTTAACATGGCGAATCAATTGACGAATGTGGGGTTACCAAAAAGAGGACTTGTCGTCTTCATCATCTTCTTTGTTGGCTTGAGCGGTCTTTTTCTGCGCTTCGTTTTCTTTGTTTTCGTCATCAGTTTTGGGCTTTTGCTTCATCCCAAATTTCGCATTTGCGGTGTACTTGAGCGCCATGATGTTGCTGACCACTACCGCGACCACAATGAAAATAATCACATAAGGGTTGGTTAGAAAATCCATGATCAGGCCTCACACACATTGGAAATGTACTGTGAATATATCCAATTCAACATGGGAAGGATAGTTTCACGCCCTTGTATGTCGGATGACGCAATCACTGAATTCAAGGTTTGTGGTGTGAGCTGTTCTAGCAACCCTTGCGTCGTCGCTTTGTGGCTTATATGCCAAGGCTCGAATGCCACGCCGCCTTTGTCTTCACGGTAGGGAAGATAAAAGCCACATTGTTCGAGGTTATCCTCAAGCCAAGCAAACAACGATGCTTGATGGCCGGAAAGGTATTCCCAAGGCTCGAGTTGTAAGGAAACACCTTGTGGCAAAAGGTTCGTCGCATACACATCGATGTCGGTGCCCCAATGGTGTCGACTTGCGCCGGGAAGCGCTGACCATCGAAGGATCGCACGCACTTTTTCTTCATCGCTTAAACGTGAAGGGTCGAGTGCGGTACCGCTATCATCAAGGATCGGCCTAAGGCCCGTGAACTTGTTGTTCCAAATCATCTGCTGACGGTCGAAATCTCGAAAGCTGCTCGCTATCGCAAGTTCAAATCCGGCGGCCTGCGCTGTGGTTTGAAGGCGGATGAAATCCGCCTTCACGTCAGCATGCAGCAAGAAATCACCGTGCTCAACAAGGTGTTCCTGTGTTTGACCGGTCAGCGACGCAACACTCCAAGGCATTAGGCGAGCGCTTTCTCTAGGACTTTTTGATACATGTCCGTGAGCTTTTCTAAATCGGCAATTTTTACGCACTCATTCACTTTGTGGATGGTGGCATTCACTGGGCCGAGTTCGATAACCTGCGTGCCCATTTGCGCGATAAAGCGACCGTCAGACGTTCCGCCTGTGGTCAGAAGTTCTGGTTTCTGATGGTTCACTTCGTCAACTGCTTCAACCACGGCGTCCAGCAAGGTGCCCGTATCCGTAAGGAAAGGGTGTCCGCTAAATGTCCACGCCAAGTCGTATTCTAAACCGTGTGCATCAAGGACTGAGTGAATACGTGATTTGATGTCATCAACTGTCGATTCAGTGCTGAAGCGAAGGTTGAATTGCACGTGAAACTCGCCAGGAATGACATTGCTAGCGCCTGTGCCAGAAGCCACATTCGGGATCTGGAAGCTGGTTGGTGGGAAGTAGGCGTTACCTTGATCCCACTGGGTTGCCGCTAGTTCAGCCAGAGCTGGTAAGGCTTGATGTATAGGGTTACGCGCCAATTGCGGGTAAGCCACGTGGCCTTGGATTCCTTTGATCACCACGTCCCCTGTGATCGAGCCGCGACGGCCATTTTTCACCACATCGCCCACGGCGTGAGTGCTAGAGGGTTCGCCAACAATACACATATCAATGATTTCATTGCGTTCGACCAAGGTGTCGACCACGCGGGTAGTACCATTGATGAACGGGCCTTCTTCATCTGATGTGATCAAAAAGGCGATAGAACCTTTGTGGTCAGGGTTTTCCGCCACAAAACGTTCTGCCGCGACGACCATTGCTGCCAGTGAGCCTTTCATGTCTGCCGCGCCGCGACCGTGAAGATAACCATCAATGACGGTGGGCTCGAAAGGAGGCGTATGCCATTGCTCAACAGGGCCTGATGGCACCACGTCGGTGTGGCCTGCGAAGGCAAACAATGGCGCTTCTGTACCACGGCGAGCCCAAAGGTTCGTTGTGTCTTCGAACACGAGGCGCTCGATAGAAAAACCAATCGCTTCTAAGCGAGAGATCATTAATTCTTGGCACCCTTCATCGATTGGGGTGACGGATGGGCGGCCGATTAAATCCTTGGCCAAAGACAATACAGCACTGTCTGTCATGGGGGTGTGTGTCCTTTCTGCTTATCGAGTTCTATAAGGGTGTTCTGCGTGTTGGTTATTCCGCGAAAATATCGGCGTACTCAGCAGGTTTAAAGCCGAGGTAGTATTTGCCGCCGTGTGCAAGCAATGGCCGTTTAATCATTGCAGGTTGAACCAACATTAGCGCGATAGCGTTAGATTCATCTAAGTTGTTCTTTTGCTCTTCTGTCAATGCGCGAAACGTAGTGCCGCGTTTGTTGACCAGTGCTTCCCAGCCCAACTCATCGACAAATTTCTTCAGCATTTCCTGATCAATGCCATCTTTACGGTAATCGTGAAACGTAAAAGGTTTTCCTTCGGCTTCTAGCCATTTCAGGGCTTTTTTTATCGTGTCACAATTCTTGATACCGTAAACCATCGTGCTCATTGATTGCTTCCTTTTTGCGTTAGGTTTTAGGGTGCTAGATTGACATTCCACCGTTTTGAAAGCAAGGCGGAGACGGTAATCCTCGTACGATTCATCGTTTTCTCACACCTCGATAATTGGGCCGACATCCATTGTTATATTATGTGCTGCTAAATTAGATTTGATTCATCTATGGGTAATTAGCTATATCTATAAAGAGTAATATTTTTAGGGTGATGAATGTGGATAGCGATTTGATTAATGACGCAAAAGAGGCCGCAGAAGTGCTGCGTATCCTTTCGCATCCAGAGCGATTGATTGTGCTTTGTCAGTTGCGAGAAGGAGAAAGGAACGTCTCCCAGCTTCTAGAAAATAGTACGTTGAGCCAATCCGCGTTTTCTCAGCACCTTACGGTACTGCGTCAAGCTAACCTTGTTGCGACACGTAAATCGTCTCAATCGGTGTATTACAGTCTTGCGGCGCCAAAGGTGAAACACTTGATTGACGCGATTCAGAGCGCATGGTGTGAGCGACAGAACAAACGTACTCTAAAGAAATAACAGGCTTTTTCCGCGCTACCGTTATATACCCAAACAAACTCTCGCTGAACAAGCATCTTGAGGTTGCTTGGATATAGATGTTGAGATCACAACCTTCAATAACTGAAAGTTTGTATGCCGTTGAATACGTGTTCCTTTTGATCAAGCGCAATACCTCGATTGCATTTCGTTGAATAATGAAGACAGTGCATTTTAGGAGGTCTCAATGGAACTGAATCCGGTTTTTGCAAGAAGACTGTATCTCGCAAGTCTTGTCGAAGAAATGGAGCGCCCAAACGTTCCACGCTTAATTGAAGCCACAGGCTGGCCACGTCGCACCATTCAAGACGTGATCAAATCCTTGGCGGGCTTAGGGATTGAGCTGGCATTTATTCAAGACGGCCGACGTCATAATGATGGCTACTATCGCCTCACTGACTGGGGACCGTTCAAACGCGAGTGGGTGGAAGAGCGTAAAGGCGATATCGTCTACACCTTGACCAGCTAATCACAAAAGACAATGCCAAGTTAGTTGAAGATGCAGCTCGGCGACAAGAGAATGAACGCCAATCGTGTTTCCGCAAATGTGCAGAACAAGATTGGGTCAAACCCATGTAAATGACGATCAGTCTGCCAGGCTGCAACTTCACGTTATTCTGCTCAACCCGCGTTAGGGTATGCCTCTTTTCCTTTGGGTTATAGGCCTATCACGCGCTGAATGTCACTTTTCCTACCTCGTTTTTTTACGTTAATTCCTTTGGTTCTCCCTGCAAACCCAATGAAAATGGGCGTGCAATGTCCTGCTCCATTTCTGGTCTAGTATGTTAATTGCGTGACTACTCAATACGTTATTGGGGCGTCATTTAAAGCGGTTAATGAAAAGGGTGGAAGGATGCTTTATCAACTCAATGCTGCGTACATGGAATCGATTAAACCTCTGAATAGCTGGGCCAAGTTTGTCCGTGATGTGAATGCGGCGCCGTGGAATGGTTTTCGAATGTTTTCAGCGAATCGGAGCTTTGATGCGTCGATGGAGTTGATTGAGAGGCTCACTGACTGCTACGACGAACCCGCATGGGAGCTAGATTTCACTGAAATCGATGGCGAAAAAATTGCGATTCAATACAACGTCATTGCCAACAAACCGTTTTGTAACCTGCTGCATTTTCGACGCAGTAAGGCCCAGCCCAATCAACCGCGCGTGCTGTTTGTTGCACCACTATCCGGTCACTTTGCCACCTTGCTGCGCGGCACGATCCGCGAGTTTTTGCCGGACCACGATGTGTACGTTACCGACTGGCGCAATGCTCGTGATGTGCCCGTCTGTGACGGGGAGTTTCATTTCGACGACTATGTCGACTACCTGATTGAGTTTCTCGAAATGCTGGGGCCTGATACGCATACGGTGGCGGTGTGTCAGCCCTGTATTCCGCTGATGGTGGCCACATCCATTATGTCAGCGAAGAATAACCCTGCGACGCCAGCCACCATGACCTTGATGGGCGGGCCTATTGATACCCGCATTAATCCAACAGAGGTGAATGACTATGCCAGTGGGAAGGACGCTGATTGGTTTGAATCCAATGTGATTTGCACTGTACCTGAAAGCTTTGAAGGGGCGGGGCAATTGGTGTACCCGGGCTTTGTACAATTGTCAGGTTTTATGTCAATGAACCTCGATAGCCATGTGCAAAAGCACTTCAAGTTCTTTGATGATTTGATCAAAGGCGACGGTGACAATGCAGAAGCACATCGTAAGTTTTACAACGAATACCTTGCGGTGATGGATCTGCCGGCGCACTACTATCTGGATACGATCAGAAAGGTTTTTTTAGAGCAAGACCTGGCAAACAACACCATGACGTATCGCGGCGAAGCGGTCGATATGGCGGACATTACGCGAACGGCCATTTTCACCATTGAAGGTGAGGTGGATGACATAACAGGGCGAGGCCAAACGGCTGCTGCGCTCGACTTATGCCATAAACTGCCGAAATCTAAAAAGGCACACCTCGAACAAGAAGGTGTTGGGCATTACGGGATTTTCAATGGTAGGCGTTATCGAGAATTCATTGCGCCAGCCATCAAGGCATTTGTGAAAAAACACAACGCGAGAAAGTAGAGCGTGAGTGTAAAAATAGAAAGGAAACGGTCAGTCTAGCGAACAGGCTGACCGTTTTTTATTGCGTGTCTGGCGTGCCTTCTGGCCTCAATGCCTTTTGAACATACTTGGGCAGTTTATCCACCACCAAATGCCAAGATTGCGAAATGAGGGTTTGAAGTTCAGAGGTTGGAAGTGGACACGTGTCGCCAAACTCTATCCAGCCAACACGGGCAAGGTGCGGAGCAGGACGGCAGCCAGGTATGTCTGCCATCATCAAGAAATGCTCATCAGGCACTTTGCAGGCCATTTTGTTGCCGTCATAGAAAATGCACACCATTTTTGTTTTGTGCACGCTATACACCTCAACACCGCCCCACTTTACGTCGAAACGAATGCCAATGAGGGCACCACAATGCGCTTTTAATGCTGCGATATCCATGTCTATGTCGGTTACCTACTCCAATGCTTATAAGATCAAGCCAGCTTCTTTTAGGCTTTGGCGTAACGCTTCAGCACGTTTGCGGTTTGCACTGAAATCAGAGTAACCCACGCGAGATTCTGAACGCACAATCAGATTGTCACCATCGATACGCAACTCAAGATCATCAACGAAACGAAAGACACGGCTCACTGATTCAATGCGAGCGTAGTCTTTTGCGCGATCACCCGAGCGAGAGCCCGGTAGCGTCAGAGCGACTTCGATAATTTGCGAGATCGTGACATCGTCAGACGCGAGGGTGAAGGGCGCTAACTGGAAATTCTCACGATCATCAAGTGTGGATACACAGTTTGGCTTATCACCACAGGGCGTGAGCGATTTGTCTGTCATGGCGTTATCTCCTTGAGCGCAACCGACGGATAACAAAAGTCCAAGGCTTGTGAGTGAGCCAATTATTGTTTTTTTCATAGGGCCTTCCTTGTAGGGGCTTCTTAGCGAGCGATAAAGTGATAGGCGGCAAACCCAAGCCAACTCACCACGAGCAATACCCAAGGTAGGGGGGATGTGCGTGTTGAGTTGCTGTGCGATACCACTACTTCGCGATCAGCTTGCTGAGAGTGTTCACCTGCGTTCTTTGCTTTGATTTGTTTCTTACGTTCTTTGTCACGATCTCGTGCTTTGGCTTTTTGCTGTTTTTTATAAAGCGCGATCCCTTTTTCAATACCCTGTGCAATGAGCTTAGTTTGCTCCTTTGATTGCCCAGGCTTTTGCGTTGCTTTTGCGATTTTCATCGCTTCATTTTGCGTTTCTGGAGACGGAGTTGGATTGCTCATCATACTGTTCTTGTTCATTTGTTAGTCTGGATTATACCTTTGATAACAATGTGCCACGAAACCAAAATCCACTATTCGTGTCAAAGTTCCAAATATAGGAATAAAGAGACACCGATATGCTGATGGTGAGCGTCAGTGGTACTACGGTTACGTGACGATGTCCCTAAACTCTGTGAATCTTGCATCTTCAGATTGTTTGGGTGTAAATGTGACGTACATTAAATCCTGTATTGAAACCGCCTGCGCTGACCCGCAATTTTGTGCGTTAGGACTATGCCACCCGTGTGAATATTGAGACAGTGAATACGTGGTTGATGAACATTGTTTTATTAGCCATACCGCAGTTAATAGGGTCTATTGACCCTAGGACATGAATGAATACGCTTTTGTACCAATCACCTGATTATTTCGACAAACATGGCAACGCGAAACCCGCTCTATTTTTCTGGCTCGCGTGTATTTTTCTCGCGAGAGCCTGGATTGTGTTTGTTGTTGCTGGCGTAAGCCGCGAACAAGGCGCAGATTTGCTTGCCTTGATTTACCCAAACCACGACGCGCTCTATTTGGGGTTAGCGGTTGGTTTTCCTTCCGTCGCGTTGATGTTGATGGCTGGTAACCTGCATCGATACCCGAGGGTGATAGAACGTGTTTGGCATTGGGGAAGAGCCATTTTATTAGCAGCGTTTAGCTGTGATTTAGTACTACAAATTAAGCATTTAATTGTTGGGCACTGGCGCTTTCATTGGAGCAGTGCGGTGACATTACTGATTGCGCTTTGGCTAGTCATTTACTTATTAAGAAGCCGCCGCATTCAGTTTCTATTTGCTTCTCCGATTTACCGAGAAACAGAAAGAGAAAAATAATGAACGAGTGGAAGAAAGGCCTTGTCCTGTTTAGCGCAATGCTTAGCCCGTTAGCCATGGCTGACTGGCAAGTCGACGTGAACTTTGAAATTGACCGCGCAGGTAAACATCAACGTGCGCAAAGCTCGGTGTCGCTGATTCCGGGTGAAGAAACCATTTTGTTTGAAAACAGCCAACAGCAAGGTGCATTGATCGGCAAAGCCGAATTGCTTGAAGTGACGGCAGATGAAGTCAAAATCTCCCTGCTTATCCAAGAACAATGCGACGATGGTAATTGGCGCACGATTATGTCACCCGTTGTACAGGCAGGATTGAACACACCCACGTCCATCGAGTGTGCGAATACACAACGCGACGAATTGGCATCATTGAAAGTTGAAATAACGTCCGTTTAATCATCATCTCGTCAAGTTTCCAGATCTAGGACAAAGTCTGTGCGTTTCTCTGCTACTATGCTTGAAATTTTCGCGCTATCAGACTTAAGAAGCTGAAAGAGCTGTATTTATCTGGAGGTAACAATGGCGGTATCCCAGCCAGCAATCGTGGCCGACGCAGGGCCATTTGCACTGTACGTATTGTTCAAAGTCACGGGTTCAGCATCTGCTGTTCTTGGGCGCTCTCGTGACGTGCATGCGCTTGTTGATGACATCAACTCCAACCAGCCTGGCAGTAACATGAAAGCAGCCGTGTCGTTCACACCTGCATTTTGCCAAGCCAATAACATCGTAACCCCTGACGATTTCATGCCTTTCAAAGCACTTGGTGAGGGTGACACGCATGCGCCAGCAACGGATTGTGATGTGTTGCTGCACGTGCACTCAACGCGTCATGACCTGAACTTCTATCTACTTAGAAAGTTCCTTGAAAACATCGGTTCAGACGTTACGGTTGTGGATGAAACCTATGGTTACCGTTACTTGGATTCTCGTGACATGACGGGTTTCATTGATGGAACGGAAAACCCTGAAGGCGAAGAAGACCGTCGTGCTGTGGCCATCATTGCTGATGGTGAATGTGCCGGTGGCAGTGTGGTCATGATGCAGCGCTACGTTCACCGTCTAAATGCGTGGGAACCTCTGTCAGTCAAACAGCAAGAGAAAATCATTGGGCGTACCAAATCTGACTCTATCGAGTTGGATGATGTGCCTGCGACATCCCACGTAGGACGTGTTGATATCAAAGAAGACGGCAAAGGCCTGAAAATGGTAAGACATAGTCTGCCGTATGGCTCGGTGTCAGGTGATCACGGCTTGCTGTTTATCGCGTACTGCCACACGCAGCATGTTCACAAAACGATGCTAGAAAGCATGTTCGGTGAGCGCGATGGTAAAACAGACATGATGCTGCGCTTCACTACGCCAGTGACAGGCGCGTATTTCTTCGCTCCGTCGATGGAAGCATTAAGCAAAATTGCGTAATTTATTGATGCAATCTAGAGAACAAAAAGCACCGCCAATTGGCGGTGCTTTTTTTTGTTTTTTTGTTTTTTTTGAAAGAAGGAAAGCGCGGAAACCCTCGGAACTGCGGTGGGTGGCTGCGGGGTTTTTCTTTGAACTGTGACTGATGCAGAACAATCATTTTCGCTAAGTTTGACCACGCTTTGCTTTTGCGACACACCATAAAAATGTCCAGTGAAACTCCCTCGACGCACCCTCATTCAGTGTGGTGATCTTCAGGGTAATAACGTTATAAAAACAGACGTGCTGGAGAAGATCATGAACATTGTTGCCATTACTGCCTGCCCTTCAGGTGTTGCCCATACTTATATGGCTGCTGAATCATTAGAACAAGCGGCGATTGCGCGCGGTTGGACCATTAAGGTTGAAACCCAAGGTGCGCTGGGTGCGGAAAATGAAATCACATCAGACGATGTACAAAACGCCGATGCGGTCATCGTCACAACGGACATCGAATTAGCGGGAATGTCTCGCTTTGATGGCAAAACCATCATCGAAACAACGGTGAAAAAGCTGGTGGTGAATGCTGCTGAAATACTCGATGCAGCTTGCGACGTAGCGGTGGTCTAACGATGACAATGTTGAAATTAGACGGCGAATGGCAACTCACATCTTTAATGGATGCCTCTATTGTTGCACCTATTATGCTGCCTGGTGATGTGCACAGTGCTTTGCTTGCTGCGGACATTATTCCTGACCCTTATCTTGGCTGTAACGAAACCAAGGTGCAGTGGGTTGGCGAGCATGATTGGGTGCTTGAGAAAACCTTCACCGCCGATGCCAACCTTCTGAATGCAAAGGCTGTTGACCTGATCTTGAGCATGGTCGATACCATGGCTGAGATTGTACTGAATGGTGAAACCATCTTGCTGTGTAGCAACATGTTCCGCCATTACCGCCGCGATGTTCGTCCGTACTTATGCGACGGCGAAAACACGCTGAAAATTACGCTTAAACGCGCAGACATTGAAGCCAAAGCACGCGCAGAGCGTTTGCCTTTTCCGGTGCCTTGGGCGGTGGGAAACAACCAAATTCCACACATGAACACCTTACGCAAAACGCAGTGCCACTCAGGGTGGGACTGGGGCATTTGCTTATTGGTGAGTGGGATTTACGACAGCATTCGTTTGCAACCTGTGTCTGAAGTGCGTCTTCAGCAGGTGCGTTCAACACAACAATGGCACAGTGACGGTAGTTGTAATGTCATGGTCATCATTTCTGCAGAACAGATCAGCCCTGATACTGACGCTCAGATTGAATGTTGTTTGGTGGGCCCTGATGGCGAGCGCATTTCGCAATCTATCGCGTTGAGCGGCATGGAGGCGGAATGTTGTTTTCGCGTGACGCAGCCTAAACGCTGGTGGCCTGCAGGGTACGGTGAGCAACCCCTGTATACCCTGACGGTGATGACAGACGGTCAAACCATCGAGAAGCGTTTGGGGCTTCGCGAATTGTATTTAGAAACGGGCGAAGACGACGTGGGTGCGGCAATGACGTTTGTCGTCAATGACAAAGCCATCATGGCAAAAGGCGCGAACTGGATCCCGTTGGATGCGATGCCTGGCAAGCAAACGCCTGATCATTACCGCCGCTTGTTGGAAGATGCGAAAGCCGCGAACATGAACATGATCCGTGTTTGGGGTGGCGGCATGTATGAGCGCGATACCTTCTATGATCTGTGTGACGAGCTAGGTCTGTTGGTGTGGCAGGATTTGATGTTCTCATGCGCCTTGTACCCGTCGACACCGGATTTCCTTCGCGACGTAGAACAAGAGATCACAGAACAAGTTCGCCGCCTAATCGATCACCCGTCATTGGCGTTGTGGTGCGGTGATAACGAGGTGATTGGTGCAATCAATTGGTACCCTGAGTCTCGTGCGAATCGCGAAAAATACGTGGTGAATTACGATCGTTTAAGCCGTGTTTTGCAAGAAGTGGTTGAGCGTGAAGACACAAGCCGCCGTTTCTGGGCGAGCTCGCCATGTAACGGTGAGTTGGACTTTGGTGATGCATGGCATGACGACAACAAAGGTGACATGCACTTTTGGGATGTGTGGCATTCCGGCAAATCCTTCGATGCCTACAGCAGCATTAAGCCGCGTTTTTGTAGTGAGTTTGGCTATCAGTCTTGGCCGTCATTACCAACGGTAAAAACCTTTGCATCAGAGGAAGAGTGGAACGTTACCTCTCCGACCTTTGAGCAACACCAGAAAAATAGCCGCGGAAATAGCATCATCACTGAAATGTTCACACGCTATTTCCGTTTCCCTTCTGACTTTTCTCAGATGCTGTATTTAAGTCAGGCTCAACAAGCGCTAGCCATTAAAACGGCGAGCGAATACTGGCGTGCGAATAAGCCGGTTTGTCGCGGCATCTTGTACTGGCAATTGAATGATTGCTGGCCTGTCAGTTCTTGGTCGAGCATCGAGTACACCGGGCGTTGGAAGCAGCTGCACTACCATGCGAAACGCTTCTTCGCGCAGCAATTGGCGGTGTTTGTGGATGAAGAAAACACGCTACGATTGAATGTGATAAACGATGAACACCGCCGTTTGGCAGCGAAAGGCCAAGTGACATGGTATGACTGGCACGGCGAAGTGATCGACACATGGCCGATTGAGAGCATGTTGGGTGAAGATGATAACCAGGTGGTATGGCAGTGCGACCGCAACGTGATTAACGAACGCAAGCACGAAGGCTTCTTCCATGCGGTTGTTGAGTGTGACGGTCAAATCTTTACCAACACATGGTTTGACGATGCATACAAGCGCCTGCCACTGCCTAAAGCGAACATCGAAACCAAGGTGGAAGAGGTCGATGGTCGTGTGATGGTGACTTTGAGTACTGATAAACCCGCCTTCTTTGTCCATCCTGAATTTGATGGCGAAGGCAGTGATACCGGCCGTTTTGATGATTCAAGCGTTACCTTGTTGCCGTCACAGCCTATTACCTTGGAATACACGGGAAATACATCTGCTGAACAGTTGAAAGCAGGGCTCACTGTGTACCATTTAGCGGCGAGCTACTGAGTTAATTTGATAGCAAAAAGCCCTCTTCGGAGGGCTTTTTCGTTACTGGTCAAACAGACGCCGAGGAAGCAGACGTTCGAAGCGAATTATTTTCCAAATGGTGCTTCGGTCGACACCCAGTTTTTGATGGTCTCTCGGTCAAGCGATACGTAGTGATAGTAAAGATGGTCGATGGCCATCAGCATAGGCAGTTGCGCCGAAATCATCCCTGTTCGCTCTTCACCATTTAGCGAGGCGGTAAGCAAAGTGGCTGTGGCAGATTGAGACATCTTTGATTTAGGGTTCGCCGAAATTAAATAGGTTTCAATGCCGCGGCGTGTCAGGCTTTTCACGACCTTGGCCATGTCATCATTCTGCGCATTCAAACTCAGTACGATGACAAGGTTATCGGTCGTCAGAATGTCTTGGTACATCTGCATCGAGTTTGTGTCTTGCACCACTTCGACGAACTTGCCGAGTCGCCCAAAGCGGAACTTAAAGTCCGCCCCCGCGAGTGCACTGAATCCGGTGCCGAATACATGGATAATTTGATGCCTTGCAATGGCGTGGGTGATTTGGTCGATAACGTCGGTATCAAGGCAGTGTTTTAGCTGCTGTAAAACATCGAAATAATCTTGCTGGAGTCCGTCATTTTCGGGCTTAGACAAAGGGTTTGCGCTGTCCAATTGCTCTTGATAAAGAAACAGGAATTCCTTGAGGTTATTCAGGCCAATTTTTTGGCAAAAACGCGTGATGGAAGCGGTGGACACGCCGATGTCCGTGGCCAGCTCTTCAATGGTTTTGACGGGGCGACGTGCGAGAAAATACCCCGCAATCTTATTGTCGGTAGTGGTGAATTTGCTCCGTGCATATTCAAACAACAATCCAATATCTTTGTTCATCAGTACCATAGGCCATCAATCATTCGCCCCACTACCGTAGGGCGAACGCTCCTCTTAATCAAGCGTGATCTTAATGGTGCGGATTTGTTTCGCACGGAAGTCGCCAAGTTGAATCACATCGCCAGCAACCACCAAGGTATTCAGGGTGTCGAACATCAGGTTGGTTTCTGCTGCGTGTATGAGTGCTGTATGTTTCACAGAGAGTGAGCCTGCGTTTTCGATGCTGTATTCCGATGGATTAAACAGACGCACATGCAGGGCGTTGTTGTCGAACTGCACGCTGCTACAAACAAGCTGCGGCGCATCCAGCGTAAACAAACTGTCGCTATCATTTACCGCGCGCTCGAGCGGATGCATGACGAAATACTTCAAGGTATTGGTGAATTGATTGAGCGTTTGTGCCTGATAGTAAGGCGTGTTCACACTCCACGCTTGCCATTGCTGCACGGCGGCTGCTGCCGAGAACCTTGGATCGATGTGTAGACCAAGCGTGATGTGCTGGTGGCCTTTCATTTGGCTATCAGGGGTGGGGATGTATTTAAACTGCTGACCTGATGCAATCCCAGGGCGACGAAGAAGGTCAGGCTTGCCCAGCCAACCAACACTGCGGAAAAGCGTAAGGGCAAGGGTGCCGCTTGGCTGTTCCGCGTTCTCGATAAGCACTTCATACTCTTTGATGCCTTGGGCGAACACGGTCAAGCTGGCTTGCTCATCGTGCAGGTTGGCGTAGTTGATCATCGGGTAAATCCCACAAGGCTCTTCTTTCCAGCCGCGCTCGCGCCAATCCGCCAATTGCATTTGGAACAATGGGCGACGCGCAAAGCCAAATGGCGTATCCGCAATGCTTTCTTTCGCTTTTATCGGGCTGTTAATGACCAACTGTAGGCGATGATCGTCGGCTTGATTGTCGATGACAATATCGATCTGCAAGGGTTGCTCATCGTTGGTGAGCGTCATGTTCACTGTGTATTCGCAAACGGTGTCTCGGAAACCCTGAGCGCGAGCTTCTAAGTTTTCTGGCAGCAACCACGTGCCTTTCAAGGTCATTTGTTGTTTACATTGACCGGATTGTGTCGTGCATTCCGCGTGACTGAATGACAAGGTGATCACCCAATCATTTTCAGGTGGTGAGTAGTCGTAGGTATCGCCATCATCGCCGCCATCACGCAACGTGAAGGCTTGCGGCCAATGCTGACCTGTTTGTTTGTCAGTAAGATTCAATTCGCCGTTTTGATAGTCGAGACGGTAACGATCATTCTCGATGCATTTTCCAAGCACGGTGGGTAACACTTGCGCGTCTTTTTCGGGCATTTCTTGAATGATGAGAGACGTAAAACCTAATGCGGGAAGCGCATGTTGAACGGCGATGTCAGTTTGGTAGTAGTAGCCATTCGGATCATTGTCTTCGGGATTGCGTTGGATGCTGCCGTTGTAGTGTTGGGTTTTTGCTAATACATCAAATTCCACGTTCTCACCCGCTAAGGTGCTTAGCGTGAAATGCGGTGACTTGGTTGAAAGTGTGATGTCTTGAACCTGATTACGGGCAACAGGCAAGGTATTGAACAGCGTCAGGCGCGCGCCGTTGTCGAGCTTTGGCTGAGAATCCGCAAGTTTACGCACTAAGTAATCTCGAGCTGCACTTGATGTTTGATCAACCTGTTCAAAACGCTCAACGATGATCTTGTTGGTTTTGTCTGTGTTGCAACCGCCGGCACTGTCGTGGGCATGGTTGCGCGTCATGATGCGCCAAAGGTTATTAATGAGTTCAGGTTGATAGCCGATACCATAACGGGTGGCGAGCGCCATAAGGGGCTCAAGCTCAAGGGTGATGCGTCGCTCTAGCATATCGTTCAGGCGCTTGTGATCGGCGCGTGACGAGTAAATGGAACGGTGGATTTTCGATACTTGCCCGTCGATCATCTCGCCGCTCAGCGTGTCCATTGGCAGGTCTTTTACGTTAAGTGAGGCAAACAGCGTGTCGTAGCTGCTTTCAATCAGTTGGCTATCGATGTTGGCGTCTGCCAGCTTTTGATTAAACAGCGCAATGCGCTCTTTGACGTTACGATCGACAAAGCGTTGGTCGCCGCCCAGTGGCAGGGCAACGTGATCGCTAAGGCAGTCTTTTTCGACTTGCTGGGTCAGTGAAATAGCATCGTCAGAGTAGATCAGTTGTCCACCCACGTAATAGCCATCTTTGATGTTGTAGAAAAGCACGTGGCTACCATCTTCACTTTGCCATTGGCCTTCTCGGTGCGGATAAACGTCCGTCGACAGTCCGCGCCAAAACACCGTTTTATCGATGCCGACGCCGTTATAAATCTTTGGCATGTCCATGCTTTGACCAAAAGCGTCCGGCACATAGCCCAGCATTTCGCAGCCACCGAGTGATTCACCAAGACGAATACCCAGCTGCAGGTTTCGGATGATGGACTCACCCGAAATGATCAGTTGATCGGTTTGGCTATACCAAGGGCCGATCTTTAGTTTTCCGCTTTCGACCAAATGACAAAAACGTTCTTTGTGTTGCGGGCAGGCCGACAAATAATCCTCTACTATGCTCAGCTGTCCATCCAAGTAGTAGTTATCTACTTCGCCCTTCTCGAGCGCGTCCATCACTTCTTCGAGGTGATAGATCAATTGAATGAGCGATTCATGAGCGGAGAAGTACCACTCAAAATCCCAATGGGTATGGGAGATAACATGTAGTTGTTTTTTCATAAACCTGTCCGCTTTGGAATGCTATCCGCAGAATGTGAAGGTGCGGCTCGGCGAGCGGCACCTTCATGTCATTGGATATGTAAACTCACGCAATCACGTGTTGAATGGTATCTAAAATGGCTTGCGTGTCGTTCTGTTGTAGCGTGTTTCGAATGTCGGGTTTCATCATGGCGCGCGATAACTTCGTCAGCATCATCAAGCTTTCTTCTGCCCCTGATTCTGGAATCGCTAACGACACTGCCGTGGTGACAGGTTCATCGTCCATGGTGTCCCATTCGATAGGGTTGGCAAAGTGCACCACAAAAATCGCCGGTGTTTTCACATGGGAGGATTTGCAGTGTGGTACGGCCATTCCGCCGAGAAAACCCGTGCTGTCATGCGACTCACGCGCTTGCAACCCACGAGCAAAACCATCAACGCTGTCGATGTAACCCAATTGATGGGCGTGCTCGGCAATAAACTGAAACGCTTGCTGCTGAGAGGTTGAGTGAGCATCCGTCAGAATATGTTCGACGTTAAAGACGTTATTCATGAGGTTTATCCATTCACTGCGGTTGAGGTGGCAACAGCGGGTGTGGCTGTTTCTGGCTGCATGGTGCTTGATATTGTGCCCGCTTCGTTTGCATCAGCGACTGGCTGTTTAGAAGGGCGTCGCCAGAATCCGATAATCATGGCGGTGGTTGCGATACCCGCGAAGGTACAGGCAATCCACGTCACGAAAGGAATCGGCTGCTCGATGTAACCGATGAATGTCCCCAACGGAGAGCCAATACCGCCGTAGAATTTCACGTCCAAGTAACCCACAAGGCCACCGGCTAGGGCTGAACCTGCCACACTGGCGGTGATGATTTGAACAGGGTTTGCCGCAGCAAACGGAATAGCACCTTCAGTTACCCCAACAATACCCATACCGAACGCAGAGTTTGCAGAAACTTTTTCAGTGTCTGTGAAGCGGTTTTTAAACAGTTTTGATGCCAAGAAGATACCCAGTGGCGCGACAGAAATAGCCGCTTGCGCTGCGGTGCCTGGTACAAAGTTAGCGCCTTCAATGCCGTATTTTGCAACGGTGTCTGTCCACACGGCAGTACCGAAAATCAGTGCCGTTTTGTTGACTGGGCCACCGAAGTCGAAGCCGATCATTGCACCAATAATGGCACCGATAATGAAGGTAGACGCGCCGTAGGTGTTGGTTAGCCAGTTTAGGCCTTCATAGAGCGCGCTCATTGCGCCCGCGATAGGCTGGCCAATGAAATACAGCACAACAACGGTAATGAAGAAGGTCGCGATCAACGGAATGATCATGATTGGAACAAGGGGTTGAAGCAATTTCGGCCATTTGATTTTCTTTAGTTGCTTCACGAAGTAGCCGACAAGGAAAGCAACAAGAATGGCTGACAGGAAGCCGCCACCTGCGTCTGTCCCCAGGAATGCAGGGTCATTCGCCATGTATGCGCCTAACATAGCTGGTGCGATAGCTGGACGATCTGCGATGGAGTTTGCCACGAAGCCTGCGAACAATGGAATCATCAGCAAGAAGCCGATTTGACCCACTTTGAACAAGTGCGCCATGAAGTAACCGAGTGGTTCTGTTTGGTCAAAGCCCCAAGCGACCATACGGCCTAGGTCATCACGTTGGAAGGCAAAAATGTTCGCGATGGCCAACAACAAACCCGCAGCAATAACCATAGGTACCATGTAAGAGATACCGCTCATGATGTGCTGAACAAAACCGTTTTCAGTGGTTTTACCCAAGGTTACGTTACCGACTTTTGTGCCTTTCGCACCAAAGACAGTCGCGTTTTCTTCGGCTTCTTTGATGAGTGCCATGGCGTCGCGAATCGCGGCTTTTGGACGCGCCTTGTAAACACGTTTCCCTGCAAAGCGAGCAAGATCAATTTCAATGTCAGAGGCGATGATCACCAGTTCTGCATCGTTAATTTCTTGTTCTGTTAAAACATTCTGCGCACCGATTGAACCTTGGGTTTCAACCTTTACAAAAAAATTGTGTTCTTTGCCAGCTTGCTCGAGGGCTTCAGCTGCCATGTAAGTGTGAGCAATACCAGCAGCACAGGCGGTTATCGCAACAACATTTTTGGTCATGAGGTTCTCCTTCTACGACCTTCAAATAGGGTTTTGGCATAAGAATGATGAAAATATTTCCAATTTAAGACTGTGATTGAACGCATATTAGTCATTTTGTTGTAAATATTTACAGTTAAAGGGTGCTATCCATCATGGAAATTTTCTCAAAACACTGTAAATTTTTTCACCGTAAACTGAACAGTTAGTGTTCTCGTGAATGTATTTTCACATCCAACAATGAGAGTGATGCCTAATGCCCAACACGACTAACCAGCCCGACACATTTTCATATTTGGTGCTTTCAGAGATTGCAGGTCGTCTAGATGGAAAGCTCAATGCGGAATATCACCACGCATTGCCATGCAATGACATGCCGTTGTTGGCATGGTGCACGCCAGACGAAAGAGTTGAAATTGTTGTGGAAGGGGCCGTGGACATGATGTTCAGTCACGGTGGTGGGGAGCGAGGTGTGGTGCGCATGCAGCCTGGCGATGTACTTCGTGTTGCGGCTCACGGTTGGAATTTGCCGTACGCGGATGAGGCAAATACCTTGAGCATTTGTTGTCGCGGTGAAAAACTTGGTCTGAGTTATAACCATTGGCAAGATGGCCGTTGCATCAGTTTGGCGAAATGGGCGATGCCGCTAACCTCTCTCAATGCGTTGCTGCTTGGCTTAACGTCAGATGTTAGGGGATTAAACGATGTGAAGCTTGATGTATTGTTACGGGCGATCTCTCGCAAGCTCAGCGCCAATGCCTCAGATGTGTCTAAACAAAAACAGCTCTTTCATCAGATTCTGACTTACATGCGCTGCCATTTTCATGAGTCGATATGCCGAGAGTCGGTTGCCGAGCATTTCTGTATTTCATCAAGTTACCTTTCTCACCTGTTTCAGCAGCACAGCGACATTGGCTTTAACGAGTACATCAATCGAGAACGTTTTGCTCATGCCCGACACCTGTTGATTGAAAAAGGCCTGCGCGTGAAACAGGTGGCGCTGGAAAGTGGGTTTGTGGATGCAGATTACTTTTGTCGCTTGTTTAAAAGGCTAGCAGGGATGACCCCAACGCAATATCGACAGCATTACATTAGCCAACAGCAGAGCTTTTCTCATGAGTTTTCTCACGACGCTGTTGTGACGAGTTAATTTCTGCGCTTATCCATTGATGTTTTGAAAATGGATGGCTGATAAGTGGGTGTTAGGCAAGTTGAGGCTTGTCGGTGCGTGAAAGCACGTTGAATATGGCAGAGCAGATAGAAACAAGAGGCAACAAAAAAGCGCAGCCGAGGCTGCGCTTTCTCTTACACACAAAGAATTACTTCTTGATGCGTAGTACTGGTGTTTGGCCAACAACAACAGAACCAGAAAGCTTGTTCAGCTCTTTGATTTCGTCCATGTTAGAAATAACAACAGGTGTCAGAGTAGACTTCGCTTTTTCTTCTAGCATTGCTAGATCGAACTCGATGATTGGGTCGCCAACTTTAACAGTTTGACCTTCTTCAGCGATACGCTTGAAGCCTTCACCTTTTAGCTCAACAGTGTCGATACCGAAGTGAACGAACATTTCGATGCCGTCTTCAGATTCGATTGAGAAAGCGTGGTTAGTTTCAAAAATCTTACCAATGGTACCGTTTACTGGTGCAACCATTTTGTCGCCAGTTGGTTTGATTGCGATACCGTCACCAACGATTTTTTCTGCGAAAACAACATCTGGCACATCTTCGATGTTTACGATTTCACCAGAAAGTGGTGCCATGATTTCAATCACACCTGCATCGCTGCTGTCGTCAGAAACCAGCTTCTTCAGTTTGTCAAACAGACCCATAGTGTTTGCTCCTAAGCGTTATCAATACTTTGCTGCCGTAATTTAGCAGACAGTTTTCTCAGCAATGAATTTTTCTACATGCTCAGCGATTTCCGCAGCAGTAGGCATTGCAAGTGCTTCGTCTGCCATTGCTTTAACATCAGCAAAGTTGGCATTACGGATAATTTTCTTGATGCGTGGGATTGAGATGCCGCTCATGCTGAACTCATCAAGGCCCATACCCATCAGTAGTAGCGTTGCACGCTCGTCGCCTGCAAGCTCACCACACATGCCAGTCCATTTGCCTTCTTTGTGAGAAGCATCAATTACCTGCTTGATCACAGTAAGTACAGCTGGAGACAGCGGGTTGTACAGGTGAGAGATCATCTCGTTACCACGGTCAACCGCAAGAGTATACTGGGTTAAGTCGTTTGTACCAATGCTAAAGAATGCAACTTCTTTCGCTAGGTGGTGAGCAATCGCTGCAGCTGCTGGTGTTTCAACCATTACACCGATCTCGATGTTCTCATCAAACGCATGGCCTTCTGCGCGAAGTTCCACTTTGTATTCTTCGATTGCTTTTTTCAGCTCACGGATTTCTTCTACAGAGATGATCATAGGGAACATCACGCGTAGTTTACCGTGTGCAGATGCACGAAGGATGGCACGAAGTTGGTCACGTAGAATCTCACGACGATCCAAGCTGATGCGAATTGCACGCCAGCCTAGGAACGGGTTCATTTCTTTTGGCAGATCCATGTACGGTAGATCTTTGTCACCACCGATATCCATAGTACGGATAATCACTGGGTGACCTTGCATTGCAAGCGCAACGTCTTTGTATGCTTTGTACTGCTCTTCTTCAGTAGGCAGTGCATCGCGGTCCATGAACAGGAATTCGGTGCGGTAAAGGCCTACGCCTTCGCCGCCGTTACGGTTAACACCATCACAGTCTTTCACGGTACCGATGTTACCGCATACTTCAACTTGGTGACCGTCCAGAGTGATTGCTGGCAAATCTTTCAATTTAGCCAGTTCTTCTTTCTCTGCGATGAATTCGTCACGGATCGCTTTGAATTTGCTTAGCTCTTCTTCGCTTGGGTTGATAACAATCTTATTGTTGATTGCATCAAGTACCAGCATGTCACCGTTGTTCACTGTTTTAGTGATGTTCATGGTACCAACGATTGCTGGTAGCTCTAGCGAGCGCGCCATGATTGAAGTGTGAGAAGTGCGACCACCGATATCGGTGATAAAACCTAGTACGTAATCCAGGTTGATTTGCGCAGTTTCTGAAGGTGTTAGGTCGTTAGCAACCAAAATCACTTCTTCGTCGATAGCGCTTAGAGAAACGATGTTGATACCCAGGGCGTTCTTAACAAAGCGTGAGCCAATGTCACGGATGTCAGTTGCGCGTTCTTTTAGGTATTCGTCGTCAAGAGACTCAAGCGTAGATGCTTGCTCTTCGAATACGCTGTAAATCGCGTAATCAGCCGCTGCGTTGTTCTCTTTAATGAAAGCTATGATTTCTTCTTCTAGCTCTTCATCTTCCAACAGCATGATGTGGCCTTCAAAGATAGCTTCTTTCTCTTCACCAAACGTGATGAGTGCTTTTTCTTTGATAGCTTCTAGCTGAAGTTTAGATTTTTCGCGCGCATCGAAAAGGCGCTGAATTTCCGCGTCCACTTTGTCAGCTGAAACAGGGTTTTTGTTGATGACGATTTCGTCTTCTTGAAGTAGCAGCGCTTTACCGAATGCAATACCAGGAGATGCCAGAATGCCTGAAATCATAGCTTTACCTTACGTTGACCAAATTTAATTGCTAATGGATAGAAAAAAGCTGGATTATTCCAGCTCGTCCATCAGTTTAACTAGGTGATCAACAGCTTCTTGAGCTTGTGCACCATCAGCTTTGATAGTTACAACGGTACCTTTAGTCAGGCCAAGAGTTTGCAGTTTGAACAGGCTAGTTGCGCTTGCTTCTTTACCGCCAGATTCAACAGTAATTTTTGCATCGAAGCCTTTTGCTTCCTTAACAAACTGAGCAGCAGGACGAGTGTGCAGACCGTTTTCAGCAGTGATTTCTACTTGCTTTTGATACATGATTTACCCCGATACATTATTTATTTAAGTTTATGTATTAAATCTGTTGATAGCTTAAACCGAATGACCTGATTTGGCTATCGGTGGAGCCTAAACTAACGAAGATTTGCATGCCTTTGCTTAATCCAAGTCAAATTTTTGTGACATTTTCGCTTGAATGGGCATCTGCCTCGAACACGAGGCGGCTTTTTATTTCGAGCCTCGAAAATAAGAAGCGGGGATTTTTTACTAGAGCGGGCTAAAAAAATCAAACAAAAAAGCCCCGGAGGGGCTTTTTTGTTGTCTGTCAGACTATTGTCTGTAACAAATTGTATATATTACTGCTGGTTTTCTAACTCAGTGAAGATGCCTGCGAACAGTGCAGTACTGAGGTAACGCTCACCAGAACTTGGTAGAATGGTAACAATGTTTTTGCCTGCGAACTCAGGAAGCTCTGCAACTTTGTTTGCCGCTACAACCGCTGCGCCTGATGAAATACCGGCTAGAATACCTTCTTCTTCCATCAAACGACGTGCCATAGCAATCGCTTCGTCAGAGGTAACGTGAACGACTTTATCAATCAGTGATAGATCAAGGTTGCCAGGTACGAAACCTGCGCCGATACCTTGAATTTTGTGTGGTGCAGGTTGAACTGCATCACCCGCAACTGTTTGTGCAATAACCGGTGATTCTGAAGGCTCAACGGCAACGGTTGTGATCGCTTTACCTTGGGTGTTTTTAATGTAACGGCTAACACCAGTTAGCGTACCACCAGTACCTACACCCGCAACGAATACATCGATTTCGCCGTCAGTGTCTTCCCAGATTTCAGGACCCGTCGTCTTTTCGTGGATCTCTGGGTTAGCAGGGTTATCAAACTGTTGAAGCAACAGGTATTTTGCTGGGTCAGTGGCGACAATTTCTTCTGCTTTAGCAATCGCACCTTTCATGCCTTTTGCTGCTTCTGTCAGCACAAGGTTTGCACCCAGCGCTTTTAGCAGTTTACGGCGCTCAAGGCTCATTGATTCAGGCATGGTCAACGTCAACTTGTAACCGCGAGCGGCTGCAACGTATGCCAATGCAATACCTGTGTTACCACTGGTAGGCTCTACCAACTCTACACCTGGTTTCAGTGTGCCTTTTTTCTCGGCATCCCAAATCATGTTCGCACCGATACGACATTTAACGCTGAAACTTGGATTACGCGCTTCAATCTTTACCAGCACTTTTCCGTTAGATACACGGTTAAGGCGTACTAGAGGGGTGTTGCCGATGGTAGTTGTATTATCTTCGTAAATCTTACCCATGTTCTTCGTTCCTTCGGTTTGCTGGGGAATACGTCTAAAATAATATCGCCGTTTGCATAAATGCAAAGGAATCGTTGGTTATATCTTATTGTGATTTCAGAACTTAGACAGTTATTTCTGGCTTTTGTGATATGGAAAGTAGACAGGGGTTGGCTAATTATGGAGGCGTTTCTTTGCATGACTCTGCCGCCCGTGAGGTTGGGCGACAAAGTTAACATGTATATAGAAGAAGAGGATTTGCTCCTCGGTGGTTAGTAGCGCGCGAGCTCGCCACGGTATTTGTCTACCCACATTGCAGTGGCGCCACACACAGCGGCGGGCATGACAAACAGGTTAAGCACTGGGGTCATGGTGAACACCATGACTAACGCCCCAAAGCTCATGCTCATGCCTTTTTGTTCACGCAGTGTGGCTTTCATTGATGGAAACGACACGCGGTGGTTATCAAATGGGTAGTCACAGTATTGAATACCCATCATCCATGCGCTGAACAAAAACCAAAGTACTGGCCCTAGTGTTTGTCCGATCGCCGGAATCCACATCAAAATCAGCAGCCCCAGTGCTTTCGGTAGGTAATACCAAAGTTTCTGCCATTCTCGTTTGAATATACGCGGTAAATCTTTAATGATCCCAGCGATACCATCGTCTGGTGGGCGCTTGCCGGTGAGTTTTGCTTCCAAGTGCTCAGCCAATAAGCCATTAAAGGGAGCGGCTATCCAGTTAGCGACCGTGCTGAAAAAATACGAGCAGATGACCAACACGAAAATTGCCAGCAATGGCCAGAGTAGGTAGGAAAGCCAATCTAGCCATGAAGGAATATAGGAGAGCCACCCATCAATCCAAGTACTGAGTTGTGACAATAGCACGCCAATCAGGGTACCCATCAACAAGAGGTTAACCATCAATGGAATGATGACAAATCTGCGGATACCTGGCGTAAACGCCAGAGAAAATCCACGCAGGAAATAACCTGCACCGGATGTTGGTTGTTGTACCAGTTTTGAGGGGGTCATAGTGTCTCCTTGCTTTAACCTCTGCATGGTAACGGTTTCCTGTTGGTATTGGCAATTTATGCTGGCGTGGAATTTTTAAGTGCATTGCGTGTCAAAAGCCAGAAAGAACAGGCACTTTTTGAGTGTTCTTATGGGTTGAGCATTAACTTTTATGCGCTTTTTGGTACAGTAGTCAGCAAATTGTATGCGCGACATTGCCAAAGCTTGTTCCAAGGTGTTTAGATAGGGGCTTGCTCTATGGTTTCTCGTCGCTAATTAGATAAATACTGAGATTAAATGATGCAGGAATTGCGCCTTGTATTGATCATTTTGGGAGCGGTAGCGATAGCTGCGCTTCTGCTTCATGGCCTTTGGACCAGTAGGAAAGAAAAGCCTGCCAAATTTGGTGAAAAACCCATTGGTAAGCTGACAGAGAAGGATGACACTGGCTTTGATCAGGATGGTATCGGCTCTGTTCGTGTCATCAAATCGGGTGATGACAAGCCTAAAGTGGACAGGAAAGAACCTGGTTTAAGCTTTGGCGATAAGTCTGATGTTGATCCGCTGTTCGCGAACGAAACGCGTACCGACGAAGCATCGACACCTGATACACGTATTGATAATGACCTTGAGTCAAACACCGTTGCGAACGATGTTGTTGTCGATACAAAAGAAGAAGCGTTTGATCTGCCGGCTTTCTCTGCCTCAGATAACGACGCGCCATCTTTTACCGTTGATGAGCCGCGTGTTGATGCTGAACCGGTTGCTGAACCGAAGAAAGCGTCGAACGATTTTTACCAAACCGCGTCGTCTTATGATGAAGATGTGGTGGACGTGCCAGCCAAAGATGCTGTTGCTGAAACATCTGAAGAACAAGATGTTGCCGCGGTTGATGAAGAGCCAGAGGTTGCACCTGAGCCTCAACAGCAAGTGCTGATCATCAATGTGCAAGCGGGCAATAACCAAGAGTTCGATGGCACTGAGTTGATTAACTGCCTTGAGCAACATGGTTTGCTGTATGGCGAAATGGAAATCTTCCATCGTCATGCGGATTTAGCGGGTACGGGTAAAGTGTTGTTCAGTGCTGCGAACATGTTTAACCCAGGCAGTTTCCCATTAGAAACTATCCATCAATTCACCACGCCAGGCATTTCGTTGTTTATGACGTTACCGTGTTATGGCGAAGCTGAGCAAAACTTTAAGTTGATGCTGCAGACAGCTCAACAAGTTGCGGATCAGTTAGGTGGTTTGGTGACGGATGATTCTCGTACCATGATGACGCCTCAGCGCATTGATACGTACAGAGAAAAAATTAAAAAATTCCATTCACCTGCTTAAACAGCGTGAAGAAAAAAACGCCCGTTAAGGGCGTTTTTTTATGGAGAAACCCTTTGATGGTTTTCTTTTACTTCACGCGTTTCCAAGGGCCACCATTTGATGGAAGGTCGCCTTTGGTCCACCATTTTGCTTCATAGCTCGCGTTCTCAAACATCACGATGTCACCCGCTGAATAAGCAACGCCGTCGTTCCATGCTTGATCGCCACCCCCCGCTTGTGCCTGCCATACGGATGATGTGCCTGGTTCGTCACCTTTCGTCCACCACTGTGCAGTGTATTGCGTTCCAAGGTGGTTTACTGAATCTCCCGACAGGTAGACGTTATCGGCACGCCAATCGGTTTCCCCTACAGGGCCAGTCCCCTTCACAGCAATATCAACAACTGTTGATACGGTTGCTTGGCCATCTGTGGCCGTGATTTGAACCTGTTGGATCAGATCTTGAAGGGTGTCGGGCGCTGAATATGTCACTGTGGCTGTGTTTCCTTTAATCGAGAAGCTTCCTTCTGAGATGGAAAAATCGATAGGGTCATTATCTGCATCCGTTGCGGACACGGAGAATTGAACGTCTTGGCCGCTATCAACAGAGACCGAAGTGGGCGCTGACAAAACAGGTGCAGCATTCACGGCGGCTTTTTTCACTTCGAGTTGGAAACTGTGGTTGGTGTTTTTTACAAAGACCAAGTTGCCATAAAGATCATTGCTGTCCCAAGCGACTGTCCCGTCTTCTGCCAATTTACCTAAACGTGCGCTTGAGGATGTGTTGTTGACTGCGTTAGCGAGCTGCGCGCCCCACACGGTTTCTGCGTCATTGGTTGCGTCTATTGGTAGCTTTTCGAATACCGTTTCAGCGCCTGAACCATCAAACACGCGGAACCAAACAGTATCGCCTGCAGAGGCATCTGTGGTGGATTTTATTGCACTGCCGATGCTGTTCCATGTTGGCGCAACAACATCGCCGCCAAAGCTGATATCACTACAGTTATAGAAACCTTCCCCCGCGGCATCGACGCGTTGCCAGCGAGAAAAGAGCACAGCATTCCCCGTTCTGTCTGTTGGGAGTGTCACTTGCATTTGGTAGTACTTTCTCTCGTTGATCACCACAACGGGCAAATCATCGAACTCAGCAATCAAATCAATATCAGACCAAGCGAGTGGTGAGGAGGCAGGATTGTAATTGGCGTTTGATAGGTAGATTTTCCAGAAGCTTGGATTGTGCGGTGTGTCTGCGTGATAAAGCAGCGTCAATTTGCCATTGGCTGCGGGATCAATGGGGGTGGTTTGCCATTCAGAAGACGGTAAATCAATGCCCGCTTTATCGGGATCGCCACCAGAACACAGAGCGCCGCTTGGTATGGCTTCTTCAACAGCGGCTTGGTTGGTGTAATCAGAGACGAGTTTGGCGAACTCATGTTTTTGAATAAAGGGTATCCAGCTGGACTCCCAAAACGCAGCACGACAGGCTGCATTCGGAATGGTAGAGCCATCTGCCGAATCCCAGAAGCCGCCATCACTGTCGCAGATTTCTTGTCGAGCGGGCGGGTAATCCATATACCCATGTGCGGATACCGTGTGCGGAATGGCTACTGCTGAAACAGCAGACGCTATCGCGATATAGGGGAGTAGTCGAGTACGTAACATGTTCCTTCCTTTTATATTTCTCGTTGTTTTAGTGATTGCCTCCTTGGTGTGCGCAATTATTAAAACTGCTTCAATTCATTGTTATCACAATTAAAAAGTGGCTCGAAAAAGAAAGAGACTTTTTTCAAAAGGATGAAAATTTTCGAGTTAAACGGGAAGGTAAATCACTAAACCTTAGCAACACAAAATACAACGTAAAATGACTTAACATATTGAGGTGTATAGAAGAAAAATGTCGGCACGCTTAAGGTTTAAGCATGAAGGTCGAGGAGGGCAATGGAGTGAGGAAAAAGCTTTCCTCACTCGATCTCGATAAAGACCAGTTTCTTTATCTTTGGTCATTAGGCTTTGTCTAAGGCAGATTCGATCAACGGTGCAAGTTTTTCGGCAGGCAGATAGCCAGGTACAACATCACCGCCAATGATCATGGCTGGCGTGCCGCGCAGGCCAAGTTGCTGGAACAGAGAAACGTTTTTCTCAACCATCTCGACGCTATCATCGTGTTGTTTGAGTTGATCTCGCGTCCCCGTTTTGTCAGCAATACGTGCCAAAGAGCGTTGATCATGAGCGCTAGGCTTGGTGAGGAGTAACTGGTGAACATCAAAGTACTTATCACGCGCCTGTTGCCATACGTTCAGTGCAAATGCCGCTGAATTCATCTCAGACAGAGGGGCGTCCATTTCTTTTAGCGGCACATAGATGTTGACCACTTTTATGTCTGGGTAGGCTTTGGCCATGTCATGTAAAACCGGATCGAGGCGTTTGCAGAAAGGGCAGTTGTAGTCGGTAAAGTTCACAATGGTGAGCTTGGGCTCAGTCGCGCCAAATTGGGTATGATTTGGGTTGTTATAGAGGTAGTCGTGGTTGGCAGTGAGTATGCCCTTGAAGCCTTGTTGCTGTGCGACGTATTGCGTCAGGCTTTGGTGTAAACCAGGAATAATGTCTGGATTTTTCTGAAGTAGCGTAGTGATGGCGTTCAATTGCTGTTGTTGTGTTTTATTCAATGCTGTTTCGGACACGGCATTGAAAGAGGTCAAGGTGGCGATCATCACCAACAGGATTGGAAGTAATGTGTTTTTCATCTTTTTAGCTCATCAGTTGTTAGGAAAACCACAGGCGAGCCAGCAGACCCGGCGGCGTTGTAATGCCTGTTGTTATAGATTCGACGTGGCCATGTTTAATGATGACGATAGTGGGTGTGGCTTGAATGCCCCAGGTTTGTCCAATTCTCCCTTTCTCGTCGTTGACGGTATCAAAATGAAGGTCATGACTCTCGAGATAAGCTTGAACTCGGCGGTTGTTACCTGATGTCATTGCTACGGATATCACAGGGTAAGAATCAGAAAACCAGTCAACGGTAGGCGTGACAAATTTGCAGGCCGGACACCATGTCGCCCAAAAATACAGCACAACCGGTCCTTCATGGCTGAGGGCGACCAAGTCGATAGCATCGCCGGATATTGTCGTCATTGGCATTGCTGGCACCGCGCCTTTTGGCATGTCTTGGGTTCGCCACCAATCCATCGCAAATGCCATCACACTGAAAAGAACCACTAAAGTCGCAAACTCTCGAAGCCACCATTTTGGGTTCTTCCATTTACGTTTGGGTTCCATTTTCTGTGGCGTGTTGTCACTCATAAGACGTTCCTTGTGCGAGCTTGATGGCATGGAGTACGGCGTCGTTGGAAAGGATCACAGGTAAAGGGATGCCATTGGGTGCATTGGGGCCATAAACAATGTTGAAGGGCACGCCATATCTGCCGTGACGTTGAAGATACTGAGTGACGGAATCACTGGGTGACGTCCAATCACCCTGCATTCGAACGATGTTCTGACCGTTGAGCGCACTGTAAACCGGCTCTTGAAGCAATACGCCGATTTTGTTGGCTTTGCAGGTAATACACCAATCTGCTGTCACATCTACAAAGACGGTTTTACCTTGCCCGACATAGTGACTAATTTGCGCAGAGGAAAGTTTCTCCCAGTTGTGGTCGGTAGGTAGCGGCGTGGCCCATTTGGATGCTGTCAAACTTGCTGTGGCAATGCCGACCACGATCAGAACCATGGCAAACGCGCTGACGAGAACCGTCGTTTTTCTCCCATACACTGACGATGTTCGCCAGAGAAAAATCACTGTCGCCACGAATACGATAGCGACTACCCAACCCAAAGAAAAATGGCTTTGTAGTAGAGACATTAACCATATGCTGGTGGCAAGCATCATCACACCGAAGGTAACTTTGAGTCTGTTCATCCAATGGCCAGGCTTGGGTAACCGTTGGGCGATGGATGGCATAGCGGCAACCAACAACCAAGGTACTGCCATGCCGAACGCCAATGCGGTGAAAATGACAAACAGCATGAGGTAATTTGTGGTGAGAGCAAACGCGACAGCCGTTCCCAAAAAAGGTGCTGAACAAGGTGTTGCCAATAAGGTTGCAAACATACCTTGGGTGAAATGACCGGCGTAAGAGTTATCTCCTTTGCTGGCAAGCCACGTATTTGCTGTGCTAGGAAGGCGGATTTCAAACAAGCCAAGCATGTTGGCGGCAAAAATAGCGGTTACTGCCATCATCAAACCGATGAACAATGGGCTTTGAAATTGAATGCCCCAACCAAATGCGTGCCCTGTGAGCTTTAAGGTGCTGATTAGTGCGGCAATCGCCCAGAACGAAAATAGAATTCCCATCGCAGAGGCAATGAATTGGCGTCTGATCTGCGATTTTTCCAGTCCTTGCACGGATATCACGCTGCCGAGCTTCATGCCGAGGACGGGCAGGACGCAGGGCATGATATTCAAAATCAATCCGCCCAATACGGCGAATAAGATGGCCGTGAAAAATGACGGTTGAGATGGCGAAGTCGCGATGCCTCTTTTCGCTGTTGATGCATGCTCTGCGATAAAGCTGTCATCGAGAAACGTCACTTTGAGTGTTTCATCGCTTAACTCAGGTTTTCCCATCCAGCTGCTTGCGTCAAAGCGTGCGCGCAAGGTGTTTCCCGTGACTTGAATGTAGGGAACGGAGAAGAAAGTGTCCTGAACCGCGTCGGTGCTTCCATCAATCAATACATCCGGCGTTTGCCAGCCCGTCGTTTTTTTCGCAGTGATCTCTACCTGCTGCGCACTTTCGTCCCAAATGACGGAAAGCGCTTCTATGAGCGGCGAAGGCTGAGGCACATTGCTCATGCCTTGCGCGAATAAATGAAGCGCTTGAAGATCGGTTTTCAAGGCGGCTGGCATTACCGTTAAATCAATGGGGTAGTCGGTGAGTACACATACGGTTGTGCACGACGATACCGTGACGTTGCCTTTGATGTTTACAGGCTTCTGAATATTCACTGCCGTAAACGTGAGAGGAAAGATAACGTGCCCTTTGTAACCAAGGGTATCAATACCTAACAGGTCAAAGCGTTGAGGAGCAGGCCAGTGCCAAGTGATATCTTTTATGTTTTCTGATGCTTGCCAGTCAAAGCTGGGGGCAATGCCACCTTCACCTGGCGTTCGCCAGTAGGTTTTCCAATCATCATTCAATTGGACTTCTAAAAAGCCATCAAAGGTATTGGCGTCAGCGTTAGTTGCCCCTGTTAGCACGATACGGGTGCTAAGCGGAGGGTGGGCTGGGTTATTGAGCCAGCCTGTCGACGGCGTCTCAGCTTGTGCCGCCATTACGGTTGAAAAAGCGATGCTCAAACTCACGATGAGTAAGACCAGCTTTCGTGAGAGTGTGTTTAGAACGTGCATGGGTGTATTCCTAGAAATTAAACAAATATAAAAACGTCTAGCGTGTGCCAGTGTTTGATGTGTTTATTCTCTAAAAACGCACAACGTGAGGTGTAATCGCCGGGGCGGAGGAATGGGTTCAGGGTGCTTTGGAACAAATGTGGATGTCGACAGCAGCCAAGCAATAATGGCGAACGCAAACACCCACATGGTAAATGTCGCTGACTCCCACGATGACGAAGATAGCTGAACCAGCTTTTCAGAAAGCTCGCAATTGCTCGCCATTGCTCGCCATTGCAGTGGTGTCATTGTTGGATGTTAGTGAGGTACTTTGCGTTGACGTCGTGGCTTCATTTATTACAACGCCATGGTTCATGCCGCAGGCATTGAAGGCGCCCGCATTTTGCGACAAACACACAAACACCACCCACCAAACTAGGGTAAGTGCCCACTGCGCGCGTGTGATCGATGTTGTGTAGGGTTTAATGTGTCGCAATCTCTGAAAACTCGGCGTTATCGAAGCTGTTGTTTATCTCTCTATTGAACACGGTTGGACGCGGATTGGGAATGTTTGTTCAGCATTTTTTTATAAAAACATCTAAATCCAGTTGGTTGCATGCGGTAAAAAGCAGTAAGGCCCAAGAAGATGAGCCTTACTGTTGGATTGAACATCCGTGCTGGTTCGTGTCTATGGTGTGTCAGACACTGGCGCTGGTGCGTAGTGTTGAGGACCAAGATGCGTGAGTTCGGGGATGATGGTAGCAACTGTCATGGTTGACCATGTGCCTGCAACGATACCGATGAACATGGTGATAGAGAACCCGTACAGTGGCTCTCCTCCAAGCAACCACAGTGACCCCACCGAAATCAGCGTGGTTCCCGACGTGATCAAGGTACGCGACAAAGTAGAAACAATGGCGCGGTTGTTCAATTCAGCAATCGGCAGGCTGACGTTGGCTTTTAGTAGTTCGCGAATGCGGTCTGAAATGATGATGGAGTCATTGAGTGAGTAACCTAATACTGCTAGCAATGCCGCCAGCACGGTGAGGTTAAACTCCATTCCCGTGAGCGAGAAGAATCCTAGCAGCAGCACCACGTCATGCACCAAGGCCAGCAATGCGCCAGATGCCAGTCTCCATTCGAAGCGCATGCTCAAATAACCAAGTATTACCAACAGCGTAATCAGTACCGCCAAGCCACCTTGCTCTGCCAGTTCTTGCCCTACTTGTGGGCCAACCAGACTGACGTTGAGCATTTCAACGTTGTCAGAAAAGCCATTGAGTAGCGTTTTGATTTCTGGTTGATCGCTGAGCGTCTCAGGTGCGGCATAGCGAAGTACCCACTGACCTGGGTCTCCCGCTTCCACCACTGACACGGGTTGGTTCAATGCGGTTTCTAAGTGGGATTGAATCTCTTTGGCTGTCAGGGTTTTATCCAGTCTGACTTCGCTGATCATTCCCCCCGTGAAATCGAGCCCGTAGTTCAAGCCTTTCGTCGCGAGTGTGAAAATGGAAATCAACATCACTACACAAGAAAGCAAGGTGCCGATATGGCGCCATTTGGTCATGTTTTTGACTGTTATCATGGTTATACCCTCACATCACGGCGCGCATCTTTACCCCAAAATAGGTTAATCACCGCGCGAGAAGCGAAAATACCCGTGAACATGCTTGTTAGAAGACCTAGCCCCAATGTGAGGGCGAAGCCCTGAATCGGGCCATTACCGATTGCGTATAACGTTGCGGCGGAAATTAGCGTGGTGATGTTTGAGTCCAAAATGGTGGCAAACGCACTGCTAAAGCCAAGATCGATAGATTGCGCGAAGCTTCGTCCTTCCCGCATTTTTTCTTTTATTCGCTCGAAGATAAGCACGTTGGTATCAACGGCCATACCGATGGTGAGCACGAGACCTGCAATACCCGGAAGCGTCAGAACTGCCCCTGGCAGTAACGCGATAAGACCCAGCAACATCACCATGTTGATGAGAAGCGCAAGGTTCGCCACCCAACCCAGTTTGCGATACCAGACCGCCATGAACAGCAAGGTCAACCCCATGCCAAGCGCCAGCGCCGCGAAACCGTTTTGAATGTTTTCAGCACCCAAAGAAGGGCCAATGGTGCGCTCTTCAACGATGGTGACTGGCGCGGTCAGTGAGCCTGCGCGCAGCAACAGTGCTAAGTCTTGGGCTTCTTCAAGTTGGCCGACACCCGTAATACGGAAGCGGTTACCCAGCTGAGATTGAATTGTTGCAATGCTGATGATGGTGTTGGTTTGCTCGACATTGCCTTTGCTGTCGCGGCTGTATTCGCTATACGCCGTGCCCATTGGGTCGCCAATGTGCTTCGCCGAGTAATCTGACATCATTTTGCCGCCAGAGGCATCCAATGAAATGTTTACTTCTGGTGTGCCCATTTCGCCCATTCCTGCTCGTGCATCCACAATGTGTTCGCCAGAAAGAATCGGTTTGCGGCTCACATAAACAGGTGCACCTTTGTCATCAGGGATCATCATTGAGCCCGGCGTGGGTGACGTTTTTACTTCATAGAACGCCAAGCTTGCTGTTGCGCCGATAACATTTTTTGCAGCGGCAGGATCTTGAACGCCTGGCAATTCAATGCGGATGCGGTGTTCACCTTGGCGTTGAACAGCAGCTTCAGTGATGCCCAACTCCTCGATGCGGCTGCGCATGGTTTGCAAGTTTTGCTGCACAGTCAGGTTGGTGAGGGTTTGCTTTTCTGCCTCCTTTAGACTGATTGACAAGCCCAAGTCACCTTTCCCTTGCACATCCCACTGCGGGAATTGCTCACGAAGGTATTGTCGAACCGCACGTTGTGCCTCGTCAGAGGGGGCATTCACCACAAAACCATCAGCGTTGGATTGATGAACACGCAAGCCACGAATGCGATTTTCGCGGGCAAAGGCTTTGACGGAATCTGCTGCTTGATCGGCGTGAGAGCGGAAGACTTGCTGCATATCTACATCCAGCAAGAATTGCACACCACCGCGTAAATCTAGGCCGAGCTTGATGGGCTTAAAGCCCATTTCAAGCAACCAACTTGGGGCCGCAGGAACCATGCCTAGGGTGACAATGTCGTCTTTGTTCGAATACTCCGTCAGAATACTTTTCGTTTTGTTCTGATCGGCAGCATCTTGCAGGACAACGGTGGTGCTGTTGCCTTTTTGGTCGATGCGTTTCACATCGACGCTATGCGCATCCAATTGGTGCTTTAGTGTGACAGGGGCGATGCCATTATCTTTATGTTTGATGAAAACAGCCGCCTCTTCACCAAACCAAGAAGGAAGGGCGCTGAGAAGCATAATGATGATGGTCGTAACAAGGACGACGTATTTCCATGCTGGGTAATGATTCAGCACGGTCTTTCGTTTTGGTTTTAACTGCATAGCAATCGTCTCACTGGCAATTGGCCAGCAACTTTGTCTTATACCTACCAATTTGATTGGTATTCATTCATGACACGTAAAGACCCGCCAATACGCTAAGTTCGCGTATGACTAAGTTTTCAAACGTGCAAAAGCGGTGAGCGAGACGCTCAAAATGATAAGAGTTAAGACGCAGTGTCAGCTTGGCTGATAAACCGATAGAGCAGATTGGATTCCTTCCATCCTGAAATACGGTGCAAAGAGGAAGGGGGGCCTCTTAACGTCCAATCGTGCCAATGACGTGATTGGACGTGCACATATTGCAATCGTGATGGAATGCTT
Source organism: Enterovibrio baiacu (assembly GCF_004120195.1). GTDB lineage: Bacteria > Pseudomonadota > Gammaproteobacteria > Enterobacterales > Vibrionaceae > Enterovibrio > Enterovibrio baiacui. Next base: position 64,592 of record NZ_SCHN01000008.1, read on the forward strand.
GAAGGTTCAAAATCAAAAACGAGTTCGTAGTTTGGTTCTGTATTGTGTAATCGCTCAGGCAGGAAAGATCCATTTCGAAGAATGGATGATAAACCGGGAGCGATGGATTTCGCAGGGGCACGATGTTCGAGATGCGCATCGTTTTGTGATGTTGTGGCATCTTGCTGGTGGTGAGTCAGGGGAGACAAAACGATAGTCGACAGATCCGACATTGCCGTTTGTCGTTCGAAAGTGGTGGATGCGCCAGCAGAAAAACAGACGAGCAGCAAACTGAGCAAGACGCCCAATAGACTTCGTTGTTTATTCCAAATACTGCACATACAAGGACTCACCCATAAATTCGGTTTCATATTACTTGCGAGTGCTTCTTTCAACAAGCACTGAATGCGGCTTTGTGAGGGATCTGAAAATCGGTCAAACCTTATCCGTCATCGGTGAATTTCGATATTGTGTAACTGCAACGCAGATACGCTTGAGGTTATACTACGGCCTTATTCTATTTATCCTTTACTCGTCGTTTGAGTGAAGAAGACTGACTGGGCTGAATTGATGACCTCGGATATCCAACAACAATTGCAAGCGCTGAAAGAGCAGCTTAATTATCATGGCCACCTTTACTACGTAGAAGATAAGCCAGAGCTTCCTGATGCGGAGTATGACCGTTTGATGCAGCAATTGCTGGCGATAGAGTCAGAGCACCCTGAGTTGGTTTCAGCAGATTCACCGAGTCAACGTGTTGGCGGTCAGCCACTCAGTGCGTTTGTCCAAGTCCGTCATGAAATCCCGATGCTGTCGCTCGACAATGCATTCGATGATGACGAGCTAAAAGCGTTCGAAAAGCGTATGAAAGACCGATTGAACGACGCTGCTGATTTTACGTACAGCTGTGAGCCTAAATTGGATGGCCTCGCGGTGAGTTTGATGTACGAAAACGGCGTGCTTGTTCAAGCGGCTACTCGAGGTGACGGTGCGACGGGTGAGAACATCACGCACAATGCCCGCACGATCCGAAACGTTCCTCTGCAACTTCAAGGTTCAGGTTGGCCAGCGCGTTTAGAAGTGCGTGGCGAAGTGTTTATGCTCAAAGATGGCTTCGATAAGCTGAATGAGAAAAATCTAAAAAAAGGTGAAAAAGCCTTCGCAAACCCCCGAAATGCCGCGGCTGGCAGCCTTCGTCAACTCGACCCAAAAATCACCGCAACCCGTCCTTTACGTTTTTATGCCTACTCGGTAGGTGTCATGTCGGAAGCGTTTGGCGACTCACATATTGGCCGTTTAGAACAACTTCGTCAGTGGGGTATTCCATTGAGCCCTGAAGTGAAAAAAGTGAATGGCTTAGACAATGTGATTGCTTACTATCAAGACATCATGGAACGCCGCAACGCGCTGCCTTACGAGATTGACGGCGTCGTGATTAAAGTTGATGCCATTGTGACGCAAGAGCAATTGGGCTTTGTGGCTCGCGCACCGCGTTGGGCCATTGCTTACAAATTCCCAGCGCAAGAAGAAATCACCACGTTATTGGATGTTGAGTTCCAGGTGGGGCGAACCGGGGCCATTACACCCGTAGCCAAACTTGACCCTGTCTTTGTTGGTGGTGTGACGGTTTCCAATGCCACACTTCATAACGCGGATGAAATTGCCCGTTTGGGTGTCAAAATCGGCGATACCGTCATTATTCGTCGTGCTGGAGATGTGATTCCACAAATCGTGAATGTGGTTGAGAGCAGAAGACCTGATGATGCAAGAGACGTAGTGTTCCCTGCGGCTTGCCCTGTGTGTCATTCACACGTTGAACGCATTGAAGGTGAAGCCGTTGCGCGTTGTTCTGGTGGTTTGATTTGTCGCGCGCAGCGTAAAGAAGCCATCAAGCATTTCTCATCGCGTAAAGCGCTCGATGTAGACGGTCTTGGCGACAAAATCGTAGAGCAACTGATTGATAAAGAATTGGTTCAAGCCCCAGCGGATTTATTCAAGTTGTCAGCAGGTCAAATCACCATGCTAGAGCGCATGGGGCCTAAATCAGCACAGAATTTAGTGGATTCACTGAACAAAGCAAAAGAAACCACGCTGCCGCGCTTTATTTACTCATTGGGTATCCGAGAAGTAGGCGAAGCAACAGCGGCGAACCTCGCGAACCATTTCTTTACGCTTGAAGCTATTCGAGAAGCGACAGAAGAAAAGCTGATAGACGTTCAAGATGTCGGTGTCATTGTCGCCAAGCACGTGACATCTTTCTTTAGTGAAGAGCGCAACAAAGAGGCGATTGATGCGCTGCTGGAAGCGGGTATTCACTGGCCAGAAATTACAGCGCGTGATGAAAGTGTCTCGTTGCCGCTTGAGGGCAAGGTGGTTGTGTTAACCGGCACGCTTTCTCAGATGTCGCGTTCTGATGCCAAAGCGGCACTTCAAGCGCGAGGGGCGAAAGTCACAGGCAGTGTTTCTGCGAAAACTGACCTTTTGATAGCGGGCGAAGCTGCTGGTTCCAAACTGACCAAGGCGCAAGATCTTGGCATCGATATCTTAGATGAAGACGGAATGATCCAGCTGCTCTCCTAAATAAATACTGTCGCTTCATGTTGAGCATAAACGCCAGTCTTTGACTGGCGTTTTTTGTGCGCGGAAAACAACACATCAATAACGCCAATAATTCTTCTCGAGAAATATCATGACTCACCACTGAGTATCAGTGCTTTTATTGAGATTTAATTCTTTTGATTGGGATTGCTGTGTGTGAGGATTGTGCAGCTTTGATTATGGAGTTATTTATTTAAGTGATTGAATTAAATGGTTTTACATTCTTTGGTTTATGTTTTTATCTAAAATGGAGATCCTGATCACGAACATGGTTGGAACTTTGCACCGAGTCATATTTTTTTAATAACAAATAAAGTTCTCATTGATGTTTTTTCACGTGGAAGTAGGCTGAATACATCGGTTGAGGGAGAGTTCAATCGGTTTATAAAAATTTAAAGTGATGAATAATTTATCATTTTTTACGAACGAGTAATCAGATCATTGCTTTCGGCGGCCAACCTTTAAAAGCAATGGAATGACGTTTAGATATCCCTTTTAGGAGTTTATTCCATGGAAAAAATGTTCAAACGTTCACTATTAGGTGCAGCAGTAGCAGTTGCAGCAGTTTCAGGTAGCGCAAATGCTGCGATTGAGTTGCACGGTCAGGCGGTTCAACTTTACGGGCAAGCTGCAGCTTCTTACCAAGTATGGGACCCATCAGCTTCTGGCGCAGAGACGAATGCGGGTGTTGAAGTTGAATCACGTATTGGTTTTAAGGGTGTTGTAGAGTTTGATGACTTTGCGCCTAACTTTGTTTGGCAAATCGAGTCAGGTAATGCGAACAACCGCGATAGTGGTACTGACCCTTGGAATAAATACCACGGTATCCTTGGTGGTCGCGATACATACGTTGGTCTTCAATTTGAAGATGTTGGTACAGTAACATTTGGTCGTCGTACTGTTGCAGTATACGACTACCTTGATTGGCCACATACAAACCCAGGTCTTGGTAACGTATTCGACTGGACCAATGCGATTGGGGCTGGCTACGAAGACCGCGCAGATAACGTTTTACGCTGGGATTCTGCGAACTTTGGCGGTTTCAATTATCAAGCGACGCTAAGTGGTATGGGTTCTTCAACGGATGCTGCTGTTATCTCTCTTGCTGGTTCATACACCGGTGATAACTTTAGTGTTCATGGCGGCCACTACACGCAAGGCGAGTATGATGAAACTGCAGATGGCGCAACAACCCAGAAAGGCGACGTGAGCTATAGCTTGATTGGTGGTAGCGTATGGTTTGGTAAAGCAACCTTTACTGCTGGTTATAAAATGATGAGCAATGATCTTGCTAACGATGACCAAGATGCGATTTCTGTAACCGGTCAATACTGGCTAAGCGACAAGTGGCTAACTAAAGTTGGTTACGCGCAAACCTTCGAATCAGACCTAGGTACTGACAACGAGTCCACTGCAATCACTGGTCGTATTCTTTATGCACTTCCAAGCATGGTTTGGTATGCAGATGTACGTAACTATGAAATGCTGAATGACAAAGAAAATTCAGGAAGCGGTACTCGCTTCATGATCGGTACTGAATACTACTTCTAAGCCGTGTTTCATTGAAGTTTAGAGAGTAGTCAAATAGAGCGAGCCGAACAGGCTCGCTTTTTTCTATCAACATTTTCTATTTAAATACGCTCAGGTAGATAGAGAGTTAGCAGTCGTGATGGTACAAACGCGTCAATCTTGCTGAAGACTAAGTCGTTCGGTTTTGAGTTAGCTAGAGGTTTTTCACAATGAATATTATTAAAAGTGTTTTGGTATTAGCCGCACTATCTGTTTCTTCGGTTTCTTTTGCTGATGTGAACGTAAAATTGCATCGCGATTTAGAGTTTATGGTTATCAATGGCGAAGAGCTTGGTTTTAATCTAGGTACGCAGAAAACGGCAACGGTACCTAACGGCCAGAATCAAGTGGTTATTCGAGTGAGTAAGCTTTTACCTAAGGGAAGTGCACACGAAAAATTTAACTCTCGTCCAATGGTTGTGACGTTTGATGCGAGCGACACAGAGCTAGAAGTAGTTCCAACACGCAGGATAGAATCGTCTCGCGATGTGAGTGGCTTTGATCTAAAACCATCAATCGATATTAGAAGTTCAGGTGCAGTTGATTTTCATCAAGGTGTGTTGCAGCGAGGCCCTGGTGTTCTGCCCGATATACAACGGGATCTAGCGCTATTCAATAAAACAGAAAATATTCTGGTGGGCTCTGTTGCAAATCCCGATCTCGTTTTGAATGAACTTCCTATTGCTGCTTCAGTGCAACTGAAGGATAAAATTCAGGAAAAGAGCGGCAACCGTTTTATTTTGCTCCAGGCTGATTTTCTTAGAATGACACAAGAGCAACAGAAAAGCTTTCTATCGTGGGCTGTTCAAAATGTGCAATAGCATGTGACCGGAATGAATAACTTTCGATGACAAAGAGGCTTTACTTGTAAGTAAAGCCTCTTTTCCGTGTGGCTATTAATCTACTATTGATTGCCCCAATTTCTCACGAAGGTACCATTTTCATATGTACACATCATAGACGGTACATAGTTTGTTGAGCCATCACTGTATGTGCATGTTACAAGCGGCCCCATTTGAGTTGCGGAGCCTCCGCTTCCATCGTTTGCATGTGCTGAGAAGTTGATCGAAAGCGATAACGCTAGAATTGAAAACAAAGCCATCAATTTTTTCATTTGTTACTCTCCTATTGTTTAGCTCTTTGCGAGCCATATCACTTATCATGTTAGACGTATGTTGTGTTTTGTGATGAAAAATAAGATTTAATTTTATTCGTGATGATTCTAAGGCTTCTTTTTGGAGTATCGTATGGCGTTCCGTATGAGAAGATTCATGAAACATTCTTATCATTGTTCATGCGCGTCACACCGCTTACAATAGCGCCCTTACGGAGCTCTCTCCGCATCACTCTAATTTTGCCAAACGTAATAGGATTAACATGAACGTTAAAACACGTTTTGCTCCAAGCCCAACAGGCTTCTTGCATGTAGGCGGTGCTCGCACTGCACTTTATTCATGGCTTTACGCTAAACATACTGGCGGAGAGTTTGTCCTTCGTATTGAAGACACTGATATTGAGCGCTCTACTCAAGAAGCAATCGATGCGATCATTGAAGGTATGCAGTGGTTAGGTTTGGATTGGGATGAAGGTCCTTACTACCAAACGAAACGCTTCGATCGCTATAACGAAGTGGTTGATCAGCTACTCGCCGAAAATAAAGCCTACAAATGTTATGCGCCAAAAGAGCTTCTTGACGAAATCCGTGAAGAGCAGATGGCTGCTGGCACTAAGCCGCGATACGATGCTAATCATCCGAGAGTCGTTGCGGCAAACGCTGAGGCCACAGAAAGTTCTCCTTTCTGTATTCGTTTCCGCAACCCGAAAGAAGGGACGGTAGTATTTGATGACAAAATTCGTGGCCGAATTGAAATCGCTAACAGTGAGTTGGATGATTTGATCATCCGTCGTACCGACGGTAGCCCGACCTATAACTTCTGTGTTGTCATAGATGACTGGGATATGGGTATTACTCAAGTTGTTCGTGGTGAAGACCATATCAACAACACCCCTCGTCAAATCAATATCTACAAAGCGATTGGCGCAGCGGTACCTGAATTTGCACATTGCTCAATGATTCTGGGTGATGACGGTGCGAAATTGTCGAAACGCCACGGTGCAGTGAGTGTGATGCAATACCGTGATGAAGGCTACTTGCCGCAAGCGCTACTGAACTATTTGGTGCGTCTAGGTTGGTCTCATGGTGACCAAGAAATCTTCTCTCTAGAAGAAATGATCAGCTTATTCAGCCTTGAATCTGTGAGTAAATCTGCATCAGCATTTAACACAGATAAGCTTCTTTGGTTGAACAACCACTACATCAAGACGTCTGAGCCAGAGTATGTGGCTAAATACCTTCAATGGCATCTTGATGCCAAAGGTATTTCAACGGAAAACGGTCCAGCTGTTGCCGATGTTATTGCTCTTGTGGGTGAGCGTTGCAACACATTGATCGAGTTGGCTGAGCAATGTCGCTACTTCTATCAAGATTTCGAAGAGTTTGAAGCAGGCGCTGCGAAGAAACACCTTCGCCCAGTTGCTAAAGAAGCGCTTGAACTCGCACTTGTTAAAGTAAAAGCGCAAGATGCATGGACAGTTGAAAACCTGCACGCAGTGATCGCCGATACGTGCAGTGAGCTCGATCTTGGTATGGGTAAAGTAGGGATGCCTCTGCGCGTTGCGGTTACCGGCCAAGGCCAATCACCATCGGTTGATGCTGTGATGGCATTGGTTGGGCAAGCACGCGTTGTTTCTCGTATCGAACAAGCTCTCGCATTTATTGCTCAACGTGAAGCGCAATAACGCCAGATAGCGACTAATTACAAGCTCGCATTCGAAAGCCTCTCGTTTTTACGAGGGGCTTTTTCTTTCTCTAATGCATGCAGGCAAGTAAATCGTTTGTTTCTGCTGCAATCTGCAATTCTCTTCTTGAACGAATTATGCGTCCGAGCTCACTTTACGCAGTTTAGATTTTCGTGGTTATGGATTAGATATTTCTGCTTGAGAAGGAAGTGTGTGACGCACCTCTTTTTTATGAGTGGTTATCTAAAAATTACGCTGATTTATAAAAATTCACATGGTTGTAAGTTGTTGTTATTAAGAGTTATATATCGTTTTAGATGTTAACTTTGAACTAATTCAAACTTCATTCAGCTGCGTGTTTTTTTTTAATCGATACGAATTAAGCTGCACATCGTTGATATATCGAATCAATAAATAAACACCGGTGTCGTTGCTCACGGCGGCCAACTAAGAGCAATGAACTCTTCACCGGGAATTTACTTTTTAAGGAGTTTTCCATGGACAAAACTTTTAAACGTTCACTTCTAGGTATGGCAGTTGCTGTTGCAGCAATGTCTACTTCTGCTAACGCAGCGATTGAACTACACGGACAAGCGGTACAACTTTACGGCCAAGCAGCTGCTTCTTACCAAGTATGGGAACCGGCAGGTGAAGGCGATACAAACGCAGGTGTGGAAGTTGAATCTCGCATCGGCTTTAAAGGCGTAGTTGAGTTTGATGATTTTGCTCCTAACTTTGTATGGCAAATCGAATCAGGTAACGCAAACAACCGTGATAGCGGCACTGACCCGTGGAACAAATACCACGGTATCCTAGGTGGTCGTGACACATACGTTGGTCTTGATTTCGAAAACATCGGTACTTTGACATTTGGTCGTCGTACTAACGTTGTTTACGATTACGTTGACTGGCCACACACAAACCCAGGTCTAGGTAACGTATTCGACTGGAACAATGCTATCGGTGCGAGCTACGAAGACCGTGCAGACAACATGCTACGTTGGGACTCTGCTAACTACGGCGGTTTCAACTACAAAGCATCTTTGAGCGGCATGGGTACAACAACTGATGCAGCTGTAATCGCGGTATCTGCATCGTACACTGGCGAAAACTTCAGTGTTCACGGTGGCCACTACACCCAAGGCGAATATCAGACAGACAAAGCTGATCCAACAACTAAAGCGGGTAACGTAGATTACAGCTTGGTAGGTGGTAGCGTTTGGTTTGGTAAAGCAACCTTCACTGCAGCTTACAAAATGATGAACAACGACCTAGAAGGTAAAGTTGATTCTCAAGACGCTATCTCTGTGACTGGTCAATACTGGCTAAGCGACAAGTGGTTGGCGAAAGTAGGTTATGCAGAGTCTTTCGAATCTGACAAAGCAACTGAAGACAACTCTTCAACTGCAATCACTGGTCGTATCCTGTACGCACTACCAAGCTGGGTACTGTACGCAGACGTTCGTAACTATGAAATGTTGAACGACAAAGAAAACGCAGGAAGCGGTACTCGCTTCATGATCGGTACTGAATACTACTTCTAAGCTGAAATTTTTCAGATGTTAAGTAAGTGTTAATATTAGAGCGAGCCTTCTTGGCTCGCTTTTTTTCTATATGTACCTGTGTTCAAAACTGGGTTGAATTTTAAAAGTCGATATTACATAGACGCGTGGATTTGTGTTAAAAGTTGAACGTTAGTTTTAGAGTTGGCTAGAAGGTTTTCTAATGAAATTTTTAAAATATGTTTTCGCGCTAGTAGCGCTGTCAGTATCTTCAGGTGCGGTTGCAGATGTGACCGTCAAATTGCACCGTGACCTTGAGTTTATGGTGATAAATGGCGAAGAGTTAGGCTTTAACTTTGGCACCCAAAAAGAGCAAGTATTGCCTAATGGTCAAAACCAACTTGTCATCCGCATGAGCAAGCTTTTGCCTAACGGCAGTTCTCATGACAAATTCAACTCTCGTCCTATCGTTGTGACTTTTGATGCGAGCGACACCAAGTTTGAGCTTGCACCAACACGTAGAATCGAGTCAGAACGCGATATTAACGGATTCGATCAAAAGCCTTCTGTTAAAATTGAAGGTGCAAATCAAGTTGATTTTCATCAAGGGATTTTGTTAAGAGGCCCTGGCATTTTGCCTGACCTTGCTAGAGACTTAGCCCTTTACAACAAAAAGAATGGAATGCAAGGAAGCGTGCAAACCGTTGTTGAAGCCACAGAGGTTGCAGCTAAGACAAGCACTCCTGCCATTGCTACAAAAGCCGCATCAGCATCTTCGGTAGACACGAATAATTCTTTTATTTTACTCCAAGCTGATTTTTTACGTATGTCGCCAGAGCAGCAAAAAGCTTTCCTATCTTGGGCGGTACAAAACGTAAAATAACATTGATGGTTGAATAGTTCTTCGAGCAGAGGCTTTGTCATCGACAAGGCCTTTTCTAGATTAAGACTCTTGGTCATCAACGATGTAAGGCAAGATTAAAGTTGATAGCTGACGAAACTGTCATAGTAACTCAACGTCTAGTTATACCGCAGGGGTATTCTTTGAGTGTCAAGAGTTTGGAAATGGCGCTCCCACAGGGACTCGAACCCCGATCGATCGCTTAGGAGGCGACTGCTCTATCCTGTTGAGCTATAGGAGCATTGGCGCTGCAAGGTGGGATTGTGCAGCGCCGAAATTCAGTATACCTAAATACGGGATCAGGTTAAGGGGTATCTGACGTTATTGAGTGTGTTTGGTCACCATATCACCAATTTGTACACTTGAACCGAGTTCCACTGGCGAGATAGAGATTTCTGACGAGTTTTCATACACGCGTGTGACGGTGAGTAGCATGTCACTTTTCTTGAGTTGGGTGCGGTGCGTACCGTATTGGTCGGTAAAAGACGCGTTATGCCACAATGACAACTCATCACCATACTTCACACCATGAACACGTCCGGCATTAATTTGCCCTCTCTGACCGTTAATTTGCACGACTTCTGGTGTCGTTGCACGGCACGCCAAATGCGTTTCTAAATCTAGCAACACGTTTCTGCTCATTCGCTGCGCCATCTCTCCGTAAGCGGATGTCCAAAAACGGGCGGTTTTGGTATCGACTTTGCTGTGTCGCTCAAAAGGCCATTCGGCGATATCGCGATACAGGTTCTGATAAATCACGTCTCCCGACTTTCCGTCTATCACATCGACAGACAATGCCAATTGTCGGTTGGTTTTGTCTTTTCTTAATACCTTGGTGTCGATCGTTGCCGACATGTCAGTGATGTTTCCAACCAGCAAATATTGAGCGCCAGTGTCTTCGGCAATCATAGTGGCAACATCAGGCTGGGCAGGGGAGATGGCATGAGGCGTAATGCCTTGAACCACAAAGCTTTGTGCTTGCGTTTCAAACTGACGTTGAAGCAAAACGGTGAAGTCATCACCGAAGCGGAAAATACCGCCGAGTGCGGCATGATCCGGAGACACAATGTCAAAACGCCCCATCACAAGCCCTTTTTTGTATTGGTTCTTGTGGCAAGCATTTGCCGTCGGGTAGATATCAACCCGAGCAGTCAATTTTATGACGCCATCAGATTGCTTCGATTTCAATACTTGGATATGGCGGATTTCATTCCCGCTGAATTGATAGTCGTTGCGGGTCTCTTTGAGGTAAGGACGGATGGCTGTTAGGCCCGCGATGTCGGCACCAGAGAATTTTATTGCCTGATAAATGGCGTCTTCAAGCGCGCGTTCTCGTGCTTGGTCTTTGTTCTCTAAAATGGTGCTGACGCCAGTGACTTCATACCATGCCGCGTTGGCAAGCGGTGCTGAGAGTGCAATACAAGCAACCAATGGCTTAAGAATTTTTTTACGCATAGCCCTGATATCCAATAGTAGGTATAAAAATTGCTAGACCAAGATACATCGCAGTAAAAGCGGCAACGCGGTTAGCAATACATTGCGCGAATAAACCGTATAGATGCAAATAATGTTCCCAAAAAATGGTGCGATAAATGGATTTGAAATTTCACACGTTTGATGTGGTGAAATATCAGGCGTTAAACGTATCCGGAGCCAGACGACAATGAAAAACTGGATAGTGATATTACTGAGTCTCGCAACCGTATCTTGTGCGTACAACCCGATCTATAACGGTAAAGAACCGTATCCGGGGAGCCAATTTCTGTTGCAACAAACACCTCGGCACACTCTCGACTATTTTCTCGATGGTTTGGCGACCGAGTTGCTTGAGACAAATAATTACCTGACGGCAAGAACGCCGATGGCGGTCGTGTCGTTTGTTGACGTCGAAGAAATGGATGAAACCAACTGGCTCGGAAACTCCGTGACAGAAGGCATGATCTACCAAATGCAGCGTCGTGGCTTTACGGTGATTGATTTTAAAACCACCGGGGCCATTCGCGTGACGCCTGAAGGTGATTTCACCCTTAGTCGCAACTGGAAAGAATTGAACCCTGAGCAGCAAATTGATTACGTGCTGACGGGCACCATGTTGCGCCAAGGCGGCGGGGTGTTAGTGAATGCACGTATCGTTGGCATGCGCTCACGCGTTGTGGTGGCTTCTGCGCAAGGCTTCTTGCCAGCAGATCGCATTGGTCGAGACATTGATACGCTGCGAAAAGTGCGCATTGTTGATGGCGTGATCATTCGTGGTGACAAACGTAAGCACATGTCGGACACCGTGACATTGAAGCCTTGAACCGCGAAAAATGAATAAACAAGATTGATGAGTGGAGTTCACATGAAAATTTGGCTAATGCTGGCGATGGTAATGCTGCTTAATGCTTGTCAGCCTATTACACGTATTCGTTCAGATGACGTGCTTACTGCAGTAGGCACAGCGTCAGTCACTGCTCAGCGTGGTGACACCCTAGAAGAGAAACAGTTTCGCGCCATGCGGGCATCAAAACTCGAAGCATACAAAGAGTTGTCAGAGCAGGTTTACGGCATTCGAGTAAGTGGGCTGACACAAGTGGATGATCAAGCGCTAGGAATTGATAAAACCCACGGCGCGGTGGATGGCATTATTCGTGCTGCGGAAGTCGTGAGCACTTATCAGGTAGGCGACAGCTATGTCACAGAGCTTGAGTTGAACCTACGCAAAATGAAGAAAATGACCGAGTATGGTGAATCTCACCATGTGCCACGTAACGACGCGATCCTATTCTAAACACGCCCTCAAGCTTTACATCATCGAATACGGAAAAAGCAGCCGCTGGCTGCTTTTTTCATGTGCTTTTTCTGCGGCGTTTTTGTTGGGAATGTGCTTTAGCGTGGAGAAGTTGGCTGCTAATTTACGCTTTGATGTTGGTGCCGAGAGTGCGACTGCCAGACGCTTGGCCTTCGCTATCGTAGGTCATTTCACTTTTCCCTGCCGCTTCTTGAAACAAATTACGCAGCTTATGCATGCTGAGTTGTGCACGCTGAAGGGCGATACCATTCGCTTCGTTTTGCTGGTGGCATTGTTTTAGCGCATCTTGAATGTTTGAGATCTGTTCTTTTGTTTCGTCAGAAGGAGAGGCAAGCTCGGGGCATCGAGCGAGATATTGGTCGCGTTGTTGAATGGCATTGATCAGAGAGAGTTTTTGTTTTGCAAGCGCGTCAATCTCTGTTGCTTTGCGAGAAGCAATGGCGGCTGTTTCGGCTTGCATCACATCAAGTAATGCGTTGACGTCCTCAGCTTGTGCGCCGAGTTGATTTTCGAACGTGAGCGTTTCGTCAGACATCGTCAATTACTTGATACTACGAAGCTCGTCTTCGTGCTTCATGATATTGGCCGCAAGGCGGTCAGCATCGACTTTGTAAGAACCGTTTGCGATGGCTGCTTTAATTGCAGCGACTTTTGCGCTGTCAAAATGTGCTTCGCTTGCCATTTGTTGATTCATAGCGCCAATCGCTCGACTCTCATCGCTCATTGAAAATGCATCACCACGAGTTTGGCGAACATCGTTCGTCGCGCCTGTCTCTGATGCTGTATTTTGTGTTTTGTTTTGATTGCTTCTGTTCGTGTTAATGGGTTGACCAGAACGCAAATGATCAATACTTGCCATAATAAAGCCTTATAAATGCCCGAACCTTCTGTTGCTCACAGTATCGGCCGTACTTATATGAACTTTAGCACTTAATTTCAGGAAACTAGAATTTTACAATCACTTGGCCGACGGATGTGATTGTAGCATCGACGATTCGATTCGATTTACTGTTGCGTACTTTAATTTGTTCGCCGAGAGCACCGTCACTTAATGCTGTACCTTTTGCAATAATATTCAAGCCATTACCTGTTGCGGTAATAACGACCTCATCACTCCGGCACACCATACAAATGTCGTCGCCTTGGACCGGCTGCCCAATACCCACCACGCGCTTAATACGAGAACCGACAACCGTAGACACATCTGTATACGTTTGACCGCGTTGGAAGCGTGCGTCGACCAGCTGAATGGTTAAATCGTCGTTCGTGAGCATGACACCGCGATCTAATGGGCGCTTCGCGACAACGATGGGTGTAAGAAGGCTGATTTGAACAGGTACATACACCTGCCAATCATCTTCTTTACATGTGACCATCACCGTTACGCTTTTGTTCAAAGATTGTCGCCCGGGCACGGACACCTCGAGAGGGGATGGGCAATTTGAAAGGCGCAATCGTGAATCAAGGTTTCCTGCTTGCACATTCAGTTTTCCCTGCGCAGGCGGGGTTATCAAAGTCGTAACATATTCCTCAGCAGCAACTTTTACAGCTTCAAGTTGATTTGCCGGAGCAGCGGCTATAATGGAGCTAAAGCCAATGAGAAATGTGCCGATAAAGAGACAAGCTAATCGTTGGTAACACATAAGTCACAAATTGGTTAGTATGTTAAACATAGCTGCAGTGTTCCACGAATTGGTTCGACGATGAAGTTTGTTGAGCCAATGTTTGCTGCAATACGATAAAAAAAATCAGGGCAATATGGAGTTTATCTTATGTCGGGGATTCTTGATACGGTCAATCAGCGTACACAATTGGTGGGTCAAAACCGCCTAGAGCTATTGACCTTCCGATTGATGCGAAAACAACGTTACGGCATCAATGTGTTTAAGGTAAAGGAAGTGCTCCAATGCCCTAAGCTGACCTCCATGCCAAATTTGCATCCGTTGGTCAAAGGTGTGGCACACATTCGTGGGCAAACCATTTCAGTGATCGATATGAGCTTGGCAACGGGTGGGTTACCAATCACGGACCCAGAAAACCGCTTTATTATCATTTCAGAATTTAACCGCTCCACTCAAGGCTTCTTAGTGGGTTCGGTTGAGCGCATTGTTAACATGCACTGGGAAGCGATCCTGCCTCCACCAGAAGGTACCGGTAGCTCGAACTACCTCACAGCTGTGACTGAGATTGAAGGCGAGCTGGTAGAAATTCTCGACGTAGAGAAAATCCTAAACCAGATTTCACCGGTGAACGAAGAAATTAGTGAGGAAGTGCTGGCCAACAAACCGGTATTTGAAGAAGGCAGCTCAGACCCAACAACTGTGCTCGTTGCTGATGATTCGAGTGTCGCCCGTCGCCAGGTAAAACGTGCAGTGGAAACTATTGGCTATAATGTTGTACTCGCACATGACGGCCGAGATGCACTGGAAAAACTCCAGGTTATGGCGGCTGAAGGCACTATTAACGATCTTGCGCTCGTCATCTCGGATATCGAGATGCCAGAGATGGATGGTTACACCTTAACAACTGAAATTAAAAAAGACCCTAACCTCAAAGATATTCATGTAGTATTGCACTCGTCTCTCAGTGGTGTCTTCAATGAAGCTATGGTAGAGCGAGTTGGGGCAGATGCATTCATACCGAAGTTCGACCCAGATGAACTCGGCGAAGCCGTAATGAACGCGGTAAAAGGTCAAGAAAACTAATCCATGACGAATATAGCGATCACAGAGCAAGAGTACCGTGATTTTTGTAAATATCTCGAAAGTAAATGTGGCATTGTTCTTGGCGACAGTAAGCAATATCTCGTAAGAAGCCGACTTAGTCCGCTTCTTACGCGCTACAAACTCGCCTCGATGTCGGAGCTGTTTCAGCTTGTGCTGACTAACCGTAATCGCGATTTGGCAGTTGCTGCTATTGATGCGATGACAACCAACGAAACGTTATGGTTTCGCGATACTTATCCGTTTGAAGTGTTAGCAAACAAGCTGTTGCCAGAAGTCGCGGAAAGCAAACGTCCAATCAAAATTTGGTCTGCGGCAAGTTCATCGGGACAAGAGCCGTATTCCATCGCGATGACGATCCAAGAAGTGCTTGCTAAGCGACCGGGCCTGTTCCAAAGCGCACAGATCACAGGCACTGACATTTCTTCGACCATGCTGGATAACTGTCGTGCTGGGATTTATGACAACTTGGCACTAAGCCGAGGTTTGTCCCCTGAGCGTAAGCGTAAGTTCTTCGAAGATGCAGGCGAAGGCCGCATGAAGGTGAATGACTCACTTAAGCGCATGGTGACATTCAAGCCTCAAAACTTAATGGAAAGCTACGGCTTACTTGGAAAATTCGACATCATATTTTGTCGAAATGTACTGATTTACTTCTCGCCGGAAATGAAAGCGAAGGTGTTAAATCAGATGGCATCAAGCCTTAACCCTGGTGGTTACTTATTGTTAGGCGCGTCTGAATCACTGACTGGGTTAACTGATCGTTTCGAAATGATCCGTTGTAATCCGGGCATTATCTACCGCCTGAAATAGACAAACATGTCCTCTACGTAAAAAGCGGCACAGAAGTTGCCGCTTTTTTTGTATCTGATGGAAAGTGAAAGCGTGAAAATATGACTGGAAGACCATTTAACTTATTGATTGTAAATGGTTGATTTTATTTTTTGATGGTGACCTGTAAAAGTTGGCATTCATATTGCTTTTCTATCAATAGGAAATTTTAGGAGGTTGCCACATGGCAATATCGTTCGATAAAGCGCTGGGTATTCATCAACACACTGTCGGTGTGCGCTCTCAGCGGGCTGAGACACTGGCAAGTAACCTCGCGAATGCGAATACGCCGGGTTACAAAGCTCAAGATATGGACTTCGAACGTGCGCTTCAAGCGGCAACTTCTGGGGCAAGCATTGGCCTGAGCCGAACTGATGGGCGGCATATTACTGCCTCTTCTCAAGTCGACGGCCAGAAAATGTACCGCGTTCCAAACCAACCTGACACCGGCGATGGCAACACCGTTGATGCGCAGGTAGAACGTAACTTGTTTATGCAAAACGCACTTGAATATCAGGCGTCACTGGACTTTCTCGGTTCTAAGTTCAAAAACATGTCCAAGGCACTGAAAGGGGATTAATGGATGAGTCTATTTAATGTGTTCAATGTCACCGGTTCTGCCATGAGTGCAGAGTCAGTTCGACTGAATACCACGTCCAGTAATCTGGCGAACGCGAACTCTGTCAGCAGTTCTGCTGAAGAAACGTATAAAGCGCGTCACCCTGTGTTTGCTGCGGAATTGAACAAGTTCGCGTCGCAAGGCCAAAGTGTTCCTGTTCGTGTTGAAGGTATTGTGGAGAGCCAAAAGCCACTGCGTGCCGAGTTCAACCCTGATCACCCAATGGCAAATGCGGAAGGCTACATTTTCAAACCGAACGTAAATGTAATGGAAGAGATGGCCAACATGATTTCGGCCTCCCGTTCCTATCAAACCAACGTAGAAGTGGCAGAGGCAAGTAAACAAATGCTGATGCGTACACTACAGATGGGTAAGTAAGGTAGAAGGACGGCATTATGAATCCGATTGATGGCGCAGGTGGTGCAGGTGGCGGTAGCTACATTGACCAACTCAAAGCCCTACAAGAAAAGCAACGCACAGAGCGCGGCGATACGGGAGAAAAAGTCACAGGTCAAACAGACCTGAACCAAGAAGACTTTCTCTCACTATTGACCAAGCAGCTTGCGAACCAAGACCCGTTCAAACCGGTTGATAACGAACAAATGATTGCCCAAATGGCATCGTTCGCCACCGTTGATGGTATCGGCAAAATGAATGAACAGTTTGGTTCATTGAATGCCGCGATGACCTCAAGCCAAGCGCTTCAAGCGTCGTCACTGGTGGGACAAGACGTCTTGGTTCCTGGTAACGAAGGCTTCAAGTCAGCTGCGGGTGGCATTGCAGCCATGGTTAAACTGCCTCAAGCAATGAATGACGTTATGGTACGTATTCAGAACGAGCAGGGTCAGTTGCTTAAAAACTTCAGTATTGGTGCGAAATCACCGGGCGACCACCGCGTAGAGTGGGACGGCTTGGATGACCGCGGCAATCCATTGCCGGAAGGCAAATACACAATGAACGTAAGCGGCTTTGTTGATGGAAAGTCTCAAGACTTCGAACTATCGACTTACGCCAATGTAAACAGTGTCCTACTGGGTAACGGTGATGGCAACGTCATGCTAAACATCGCAGGTTACACATCACCGGTGAAACTCACCGAAGTGCTTGAAGTAGGTAATGCTAACGTCGGCGGCGCGAGCAAAGGCTAAAGGATAGAGGAGTTCCAGCAATGGCATTGAATATCGCACTGAGTGGCCTAGCGGCAGCTCAAAAGGACATGAATACCACCAGTAACAACATTGCGAACGCCAACACTTTTGGCTTTAAAGAATCGCGTGCAGAATTTGGTGATGTTTATTCGGCGTCGATTTTCTCGAACGCAAAGACCACCACGGGTAGTGGTGTCCAAACCTCTATAGTGGCGCAACAGTTCCACGAAGGTTCAAGCATCTACACCAACAACCCGCTTGATCTTCGCGTAAGTGGTAACGGCTATTTTGCGGTAGCGAACGACAAGTTGGCGACACAAAACAACGTATTAACCCGTAACGGTGCTTTCCATCTGGATAAAGACAACAACATCGTTAACTCAGAAGGCCAGTTCTTATTGGGCTATAACGTTGATACTGAGAGCGGCCAAGTGGGTTCGTTTGAGCCAAAATCACTTCAAGTGCCCGATCAATTTGGTCAGCCTCGCGCTTCCCAGAACGTTGATATTGGTTTGAACCTACCAGCGGGTGGTGCTGAAAAAGATCCAACGCTGTTCAATCCAGAAGATCCTGATACTTATAACAAAGCGACATCAGCGACGATCTTTGACTCACTAGGTCAGCCATACAAACTGACAACCTATTACGTGAAAGACAACGTCACACCGAACAAGTGGGCGGTATACTACACAGCAACAGATCCAGAGGGTGAGAAACCTGTTAGCTTAACGGCGGGTGATTTCACCAGTGCTGGTGGTCATGTCGGTCACTCTATTGAATTCAACAGTGACGGTTCAGTGAACACGGTGAACGGTGGTCAACCGATTCAAACCGTTGAGTTTGGGCCTAACGGTGCCGGCTTAGAAATGAACGGTGCAGATGGTGCACAATCGCTTGCGATTAACTTTGAAGAGCCAACGCAGTACGCGTCACCGTTTGAAATGCGTAAGTTTAATGAAGATGGTGCAACCACGGGTTACCTAGCAAAAGTCGATATCGACCCGAAAGGGACCATCATGGCGACGTACAGCAACGGTGAAAACGTTGCACTAGGCCGAGTGGCGCTGGTGAGAGTGTCTAACCAACAAGGTTTGTCACAGGCAGGTAATACCCAATGGAAAGTCACGCAGCAGTCTGGTGACGCGGTATGGGGTGAAGCAATGCAAGGTGCCTTTGGTAAAGTGAAAAGCGGTACCATCGAGCAATCAAACATTGATATGACCCAAGAGCTGGTGGATTTGATCACCGCTCAACGTAACTTCCAAGCGAACTCGCGTTCACTGGAAGTGGGTAACCAGATGCAACAGACTATCCTTCAGATCCGTTAATCGGCTCATTGAACGATACGTGAAATTGCCGCTTGCAAGTCAAGCGGCAATTCATTTCCGATAATTCCTCTCCCTCCTCCTTCTGTTATTGTGTGTTTATTGCACTAACACTATGTAAATCCGCGTTATTTTAAATTGGCACTCTTCTTGCTTTATGTCTTGCATAAGCGACAGGAGAACGTCAAATGGATCGCGCATTATTCCTCGCCATGAGTGGCGCAAAACAAGACATGCAAGGCATGCAATTACGTGCCAACAACTTGGCTAACGTAAGCACCACAGGCTTTCGTGCTGATTTAGAGCAGGCGCGAGCAATGCAGGCCTATGGTGAAGGTTTGCCAACGCGCGTATTCAATATGACTGAGCGTCCAGGGCACAGCTTTGCTCAAGGTTCAACCATCACAACAGGTCGTGAACTTGACGTTGCCATTAAAGGTGACGGTTGGTTGGCGGTATTAGACGGAACGGGTCAAGAAGGTTACACCCGCGTGGGTAACTTGAAAGTGGACCAAACCGGCATGCTGCAAAATGGCCATGGCCATTTGATCCTAGGGGAAAGCGGCGCACCTATCTTCTTACCGCTGCCGGTGTCGAAAATTGAAATCGGCACGGATGGCACTGTGTCTGTGTTGCCGCAAGGCGCACCACCAGAAGCCATGGAAGAAGTGGACCGCATCAAACTTGTTCGTCCTGACAACAATGATTTATTCAAAGATAAAAATGGCGTGTTCAAGCCTGTCAATCCAGGTGCCACGTATGCCGCTGATGCAGGAGTTACGCTGCTTACCGGCGCACTAGAAGGCAGTAACGTCAACGCCATTGGTGAAATGACAGGTCTGATTGACCTTCAGCGCCACTTCGAAATGCAAGTCAAACTCATGAAGACCGCCGAAGAAATGGATCAAGCATCCAACTCTTTGCTGCGCCTGGGTTAATTAAGAGGGAATCATTATGCATCCAGCTTTGTGGGTGAGTAAAACGGGCCTAGACGCTCAGCAAACCAACATTTCGACGATTTCGAACAACTTGGCAAACGCCTCGACCGTTGGTTTCAAAAAATCCCGTGCCGTGTTTGAAGATTTGTTCTATCAAAACATCAATCAGCCGGGCGGTCAGTCTTCTCAAAATACCGAACTGCCGAGTGGTTTAATGCTAGGTGCGGGTGCCAAAGTGGTGGCAACACAACGTGTGCACAGCAACGGTAATGCGCAAACCACCAACAACGCCCTCGATCTGATGATCGAAGGTGACGGTTTCTTCCAAGTACTCTTGCCGGACGGCAACATTGGTTACCAACGCAACGGCCAATTCACGCTGAACGATGAAGGTGTGATTGTCACGACGGGTGCAGGTTACTCTCTAGAGCCTGAAATCGTCGTGCCGCCTGATGCGATCCAAGTGACTATCGGTACTGACGGCGAAGTCTCTGCTCGACTGCGTGGCCAAACGGCTAACGCCGTGCTGGGGCAGATCACCACGGTAGATTTCATCAACCCGGGTGGCCTAGAGCCTATCGGTCAAAACCTTTACTTGCCAACGGGTGCCAGTGGCGACCCACAAGAAGGTGTACCGGGGCTTGATGGTTTGGGCAGTATTCGTCAATCAATGTTGGAAACGTCCAACGTAAACGTAACTGAAGAGCTGGTTAACATGATCGAAGCGCAACGCGTTTATGAAATGAACTCGAAAGTTATTTCTTCTGTCGATCAGATGCTGAGTTACGTGAACCAGCAACTTTAACGGAGTAAAGCGCGGATGAAGAAGTTACTAATAACAAGTTTGATGCTGGCGACTGTATCGGGTTGTAGCTTGATGGATCCAGAAGCGCTACTTGCGCAAAACGAAGTGGCGCAAGCCACCACAGAGACTGATGCCGTCGAAGGCAACACCGAGCCGCAAGGCGAAGGCTTGATTGGATTGCTCCGTCAGCGTGAAGATGCGGTCGCAGGGGATCCTTCTTGGTCTCCGTTACATCCGCCGCGTCAACCTGAGCATTACACGACAGCCACAGGTTCGCTGTTCAGTGTTGCGCAGGCGCAAGATCTTTATGATGACACCAAACCGCGCGGCATTGGCGATATCGTCACCGTGCTGTTGGAAGAAAAAACACAAGCGAAAAAGAGCGCCAGCACCGATGCGAACAAATCGAGCGATTTGAGCATGGATCCGCTTGAGATGGGTGGTCAGGAAGTCACGATTGGTGATTCCAACTTGTCTTACGCTGCGGGGCATGACAACAAAACCAGCGGCTCAACCAGTGCCGACCAGAGCAACAGCATTAGCGGCTCGATCTCTGTTGAAGTGATTGATGTGTTGGCGAACGGCAACTTGATCATTCGTGGTGAAAAATGGCTGACGCTGAACACGGGCGACGAATATATTCGTTTGAGCGGCACCATCCGTCCTGATGACATCAGCCAAGAAAATACCGTGGCTTCAACGCGTATTTCGAATGCGCGCATTCAGTATTCTGGTACTGGCGATCGACAAGATACGCAAGATCAGGGCTGGTTGGCACGATTCTTCAATGTTGTTCTGTAAACGTAATGACGTTGTCGGAGATTTGACGTGAAGAATTGGCTAACGCTTTTATTGATTGCTGTACTGGCAAGCCCTATTGCCCATGCTGCCCGCATTAAAGATGTGTCGGAAGTGGCGGGTGTGCGCAGTAACCAATTGGTCGGGTACGGCTTGGTCGTCGGCCTTGCAGGTACAGGGGAAAGCACGCCTTTCACCGATCAAAGCTTTAATGCCATGCTGAAAAACTTCGGCATACAGTTGCCGCCTGGCACCAAACCGAAAACCAAAAACGTGGCTGCCGTTGCCGTGAGTGCAGAGCTTCCGGCGTTTGCCAAGCAAGGTCAGAAAATTGACATCACAGTGTCATCGATCGGTTCTGCGAAAAGCTTGCGCGGTGGCACGTTAGTCCAAACCTTCATGAAAGGCCTTGATGGTAAAACCTACGCCGTGGCGCAAGGTAACCTCATTGTGGGCGGTTTCAGTGCGGAGGGGGCTGATGGCTCAAAAATCGTGGGCAATACGCCGACGGTAGGTCGAATCACCAATGGCGCGACAGTAGAGCAAGAAGTGCCGTCTCCGTTTGGTCGTGGCGACCATATCACCTTCAATCTCTTTGAATCAGACTTTACGACAGCGCAGCGTATGTCAGATTCTATCAATAGCTTTCTTGGCCCTAACACGGCTGCTGCGATGGATGCGACCTCGATTCGTGTACGCGCACCCCGTGATTTATCTCAGCGTGTCGCCTTCTTATCAACCATTGAAAACCTCGAATTTGTGCCTGCCGATGCTGCCGCGAAAATTATCGTGAACAGCCGTACCGGCACCATCGTTGTTGGTCAAAATGTACGTCTTCGCCCTGCGGCGATTACCCATGGTGGTATGACTGTCACGATCAATGAAAACCTACAGGTGAGTCAGCCGGGCGCATTCTCAGGCGGTGAAACCGTTGTGGTGCCTGATTCTGGTGTAGAAGTATCAGAAGAAGATGGACGTATGTTCCACTTCAAACCGGGCGTCACTTTGGATGACTTGGTACGTGCGGTTAACGGTGTCGGCGCAGCGCCGTCGGATTTGATGGCCATCTTGCAAGCACTCAAGCAAGCAGGGGCGATCGACGGTCAACTGATAGTGATTTAAGCCTATGAAAACGCCGATTGATACTGGATTTATTCATGACCTTAGCCGCTTAGACGCATTGCGTCAGAAAGCATCGAACGGCGACGGCGAGCAATCAGATGAAGCCATGCGTGCAGCGGCAGAGCAATTTGAAGCGATTTTCACGCAGATGTTGTTTAAGTCGATGCGTGATGCCAATGACGCCTTCAAATCTGATTTGATTGATAACCGTACATCAAAATTTTACGAGCAAATGGCGGATGAGCAATTGTCGAGCGCATTGTCTCGTGAAGGTTCGCTCGGGCTTGCGGATTTGATCGTACAGCAATTCAAAGGCGCACAAGGTGAGCCGATGGATGTGGGCGCGAACACGGCAAGTGGACGCATTGATTTATCGCCAACCTTGCGCATACCGCCAGTGAATACTGATGAAGAGCAAGTGCTGCCAAATCTCGAAGAATTGGAACAAGCCATTAAACCAATCGTTGAGGCGCAGCCACAGCAAGGTGCCTTTGCGCCTGAAATGAACACCAAGCCTTTTGAAACGCCGGATGAATTTGTTTCGCGACTCACGCCTTACGCACAGCGCGCAGCAAGAAGCTTGGGCACTGATCCTGCGATGTTGATTGCACAAGCGGCCTTGGAAACGGGCTGGGGTAAGAAAGTGATCACCAATGCACGTGGCAATAGCCATAACCTCTTCAACATCAAAGCCGACCCGCGTTGGGCTGGGCAAAAGGTCGCTACCCAAACGCTCGAGTTCCACAATGATATTCCTGTGCAAGAAATGGCGTCGTTTCGATCCTATTCTTCCTATCAGGACAGCTTTGATGATTATGTCCGCTTTTTGAATACGAACCCTCGCTATGCGACGGCCCTTGAGCAGTCAGAACAGCCCGAGCAATTTATTCGAGGCTTACACAAAGCGGGGTATGCAACCGATCCGCAATACTCTGACAAAGTGATCAGCGTATTCAATCGCGTGAAAGGGTTGATGGACCAATAATTCCAGACGTTACGTCTCGCTCGGCCTAAGGCATGAGCGAGACGCTGTTTTAGCGTTAGTGACTGAAAGGCAACGAGCATGCTAGAACAGAAAAAAGACGCGACACATCAAAACAGCGAAAGCATACAAATGCTTAAAACGGGTTCGATCCGACGCGACCCATTCATTCGCGCCTTCCTCGAAAAGATCCCTTCTGATGTCGAAAAGACCTTCACCGATGCGCAATTGCTGCAAGTGAAAATCATGTATGGCACACGTGCCAAAGCCAGCCACATGGTGGATATTCGAACCGTGGTCGGGGCATGGAATTGGCAATACTATCTCGTGTTTTTGTTTGGTCGTAACCGCCGTGATTTAACCCGCGCTGAACAAACGATTTCCAATATCTCGCGCGTGTTAATCCTCCTTCTTGGCACTTTTGTACTGTTTTGCGTGGTCACGGTATCGCTGTATTTACTCAAGTCTTTTGCCGGCATAGACATACTGCCGAACTTTTCCTTTGGCCTCTGGCATCAGCTCTCCGCCTAACGGCAAGCCCTTGCCTGTTTTTGTGTGAAAATTAAACAAATCACTTCATAAACCCGCCGTATTGCCGATATAGAGATATCAAGGTTATGGCACGATTCTTGAATTGAAGATCGTATTAGAAGTTTTATCGGCTATGCATTACCGCATACGGGGGCTGAATGGGTTTTGATTTGCTGGCGCTGGGTGCTCAAGGCGTCCTAACAGCACAACGACAGCTGAATACAACGGGCCACAATATCTCTAACGTGAACACGGAAGGGTATAGTCGCCAGTCTGTAGAGCAGCGCGCGAACGACACTGCCTATTGGTCTGCAAACCAGTGGGGGCAAGGTGTACACGCGGCGTCGGTGCGTCGTAATTACGATAAGTTTGCCGCCAACGAATTCAGTATCTCCACCTCTGCGCTTAGCCATGCGACAACCCGCAACAGCCAGCTCACCATGCTGGATGACATGATGTCCCACTCCGCCAAGAAAATTCCTGAAAACATGAATGAATTCTATGGTGCAGTAAAAGGCCTGACAGACAGCCCGAGTGACATGGGCGCACGTAAAGTGGTGCTCGAAAAATCCCGCTTGGTTGCTGCGGGTCTCAACGACATGAACAACATTCTTCAATCGCAAGAGATGGATACTTCCGTTGAAATCGATGCCACGCTGACGCGTATGAATGATATTGGTGCGGAAATCGTCGACATTCACAGGGCCTTGTTAAAAAGCCAAGCCGTTGATAACGATTTGCTAGATAGACACCAAAGCTTGATTAACGAGCTGTCCGAATTTACCCAAGTGAGCGTGAACCAACGTGATGATGGTTTGTATAACGTCATTATTGGTAGCGGGCATACCTTGGTATCTGGTTTACATGCCAGTGAATTGAAAACCGTCCCTGGTGATCCAGACCACCAAAAACGCCGATTGGCACTGGTGGAAGGCAAAACCCTCAAAGCCATTGATAATGATGATATTCGCGGCAAATTGGGCGCGATGTTTGAGTACCGTGATAGTACATTAGGCCAAGTGCGCGACGAGTTAGGGCGACTGGCGGCGGGTTTTTCCATGTCGCTGAATGACATGCAATCCCAAGGTTTTGATTTGAGTGGCGCGATTGGTGAGAAAATCTTCACGGATTTCAACGACGATAGAATCTCTCGAGATCGCGTCATCAAAGGCTCAAACTCGACGGCAGATATCAAAGTCACGATCGAAAACTTGTCCGCGCTTAAAATTGGTGATTACCAACTGAAGTTCGACGGCAGCCAATACACCTTAGTTGACCCAGAAAAGAACACGGTAAATGTCACTCCTACAGGCACGCCACCTGCGTTTGAATATGATGGTTTGAAAATCCAAGTTGATGCAGGACTTGCTGCTGGCGAGCGCGTGATTATCCGACCGCTTCGACAAGCGGCAGGGCAAATTGGCGTCACCATGGAAGACCCGGCAAAAATTGCCGCCCAAAGCTACGTGAGCTCCAAATCCAACATTACTGGCCAAGGCGATGTGAAAATACTGACGCAAGGTGCGCAGCAAGAATTTCAAGTCGCGATCTCGCCAGATGCCACCCAGTTCGCTGTGTTGGACATGAAAGGGAACATTCTTGTTGCACCGCAGGCATACCCGCCTGCTGGGGCTGTGAATGTGAATGGTACTGTGTTTGAGCTTTCTGATGGTGCTGCGCCGGAAGATGTCTTCGCCATTAGCCTCCAACCCGCAGATGGAGAGAACGGCAACCTGATCCGCATGCAAAAGCTGCAAACGCAGAAACTGATGGACGGTGGTCGCTCGAGCTTGATTGACGTGTATGAAGGCTTGAACACTGACATTGGTGTGCAAAAGGCCTCGTTTGCGCGCTTGGAAGACGTAAGCCGCGTTGAACATGATGCCGCAGCCGGGCGCGTCGCAGAAATTTCTGGCGTTAACCTCGATGAAGAAGCCGCAAACATGATGAAGTTTCAACAAGCGTACATGGCTTCCTCACGCATCATGACCGCAGCCAATGAAACCTTTGAAACTCTGTTGAGTGCAACCCGATAAGGATATGACTGATGATTAGCCGTATTGCCAGTTTCCACAACTATCAGTCTGTCTCGAATGATTTGATGCGCCAGCAGGTCAAACTGCAAGACAACCAAGACCAGCTTGCAACAGGTAAGCGCGTGCTCACCTCGGGCGATGATCCTGTTGCGTCTATCTACATTCAGAACTTCCGTCAGCAAGACAAGCAACTCGATCAGTACATTGATTCGATCACGCTGGCGCGTAACCGCCAAACCCGCGCTGAAATCGCGATTGATGATTCGGAACAATTGATCGATAGCGCCAAGCGCACCACGATGGAAATGATCAACGGCTCGCTTTCAGACGACGACCGTGCTGCGCACAAGCAAGACATGAAAGGTTTGTACGATAACTTCATGAACTTGGTGAATGCCAAAGATGAGTCCGGCAATTTCTTGTTCTCGGGCACGCAAGCGAGCAAGCAGCCGTTCTACCGTGATAACGCGGGCAATGTACGTTATGCCGGCGACAGCTATCACCGTACGGCACAAATTGCTCCTGCAGTCGAAGTGCAAACCAGCGATCCGGGTGATGAAGTCTTCATGGAAATCAAAAACCCATTTGGTGATTATCAGCCTGACTATGCATTGGAAAGTGGTTCTCTGTTGTTATTAGCGTCAGCGACCAACACCAACAATGCGGATACGTCCGACTATGCGGTGAATTTCAGTGTCGATGGCAATGGCCAAACGCTGTACGAACTGACGCAAAATGGCGCGATGGTGAGTTCGGGCGTTTACGACCCAGCCACCGGTGTGCAATGGGGAACGCTAAGCGCGAGTTTTGAAGGCGAAATGCTGGATGGCGATTCCATCACATTGGCGCGCCAAGACACCTTCAACGTGTTTGATGCGTTTAGAAAAGGCATGGAGTTGTCTGAAGAAAGTATCTTCAATGCATCAGCGACTGCAGAGCTGCACCAAGTGACAGAACAGTTTGCGGCGGCGTTTAAGCATTTGAACAAAGCACGTTCGGAAGTGGGTACGCGCTTGAACACGCTCGATCGCCAAGAGAGCATGCACCAAGATTTCAAACTGGTGCTAAACCGTTCACTCGGAACGATGGAAGACTTGGATTACTCGACGGCCGTGATAGACATGAATGAAAATCTGCTGGCACTGCAAGCGTCGCAACAAGCGTTTTCAAAAACCAAAGAGCTGTCGCTGTTTAACTACATTTAATCAAGATGGCGAGAAAGAGCAGTTTCTAGACGCGAGATAAAATCAAAAACACTGTTAAGGTCGTTATTTATCTCGCTAAAAATTGGTGGACTGTCGCTCTAAACAGCTAAGATTTTCTCGCTTCTCGCTTCTCGCTTCTCGCTTCTCGCTTCTCGCTTCTCGCTTCTCGCTTCTCGCTTCGCTACAAAAACTGCTTTCTAAACGCCATCGGCGTCATGTTCTTAATCGCTTTAAATTGGCGATTAAAATTCGACAGATTTGAAAACCCTACCTTTTCAGCCACCACGGCTATGGGCGTTTTTGTGCGCATCAGCAGTTCACACGCTTTGCCTAAGCGATAGCGTTTTAGGTGATCAGAAAAACTCTCTGAGAAATGTTTTTCGAACATGCGGTACACCGAACTTTCACTCATATGCAAGTGGCGACACATATCATCCACGCCGAGAGGTTTATGATAGTGGTCTGCAATGAACTGCTGTGCTTTCTCAAGCTTGTCATTAATTGGCGAGTCTTTGGCGACGTAAAAACAGTAAGGCCTTGATGTGAGGGGCTTGGCGGCTTTGTCTTCGCACAGTAGCAGTAAGATGTCGATGACATGTGAGAACTGAACGGACGGTTTCAAATCACAGGCATCACGCATCAATGCATGCAGTTTCTCACCGGTATCAGGCGAAAATTTGAGGCCTTTGTGGGCGCGGACCAACAACGCTGAAATAGGGGACAATTCAGGCACGGTTGCAATCAGCGATTCTAGCCAGCATTGATCGAGCCAAAGTACGTGTGAACTGGCGGGGTGCTCTTCTGTTGCGGATGCCGTGCTGCTAACCATATGCGGCAGCCCCGGGCCCATGAGGTACGCACAGTTGTGTTCCGCATCGCCAATGTAGTCACCCAGCACGGTTTTGGCGCTCACCACCCCATGTGGGTCTTGATATACCACGAGTTCAATTTCGTTGTGATAGTGCCAACCGCAGTGGGACTCTCTCACCGTATGATCGCAGTGATAATCAACGAAATGCCAAGACAAACTTGTCGATTTATCAACGGGTTCAATGGTTGGCTTCATCTTGCGTGCTCTTTCATCAAATTGGCGGTATTCGCATCAGTTTTTACGCATGTTGTCAGTGAAAAGAAAGATGTTGAAGGAATAGTATTAGTTATTGCGTGATATTTATCACATATGCAATGTGTTTGTTTCTAAAATTCACTACGTAAATTAAGTGCACCCGTTTTAGATAGAGAGAATTTGAGATGAGAAATTACGGTCGTTTTTTAACGCAAAAAACGCCTTTGGGTTACCTGCTTGTATGCCTCTTTGCTGGGCTTGGAAGCGGCTTTTTCTACCCTCTGTCAGGCCTATTTGTGGTTGATGCGCTGGGTGCATCGCCTTTACAAATGGGGATTTTTCTCGCGTTTTCTATTTTGAGCGGCGTGTTGGTTTCACAGCGCATTGCTAAGCGATCTGACCTCGGTTTAGACAGACGCAAAATCATCTTGGCATCGCAAATGAGCTTTATTGTTGTCATGGTGCTGTTTCTGTTTATCCGAAACTATTACTTAGCATTGGCGGTGATGGTGTGCATTTCCAGCTTTAGCGCCGCGGCAATGCCGCAAACCTTTGCCATTGGTCGCGAGTACGCAGACAAAGAACTGGGAAATAACGCCACGCTTTTTCTGTCATTGATGCGCGCCATGATGTCGTTGTCTTGGGTGATTGGTCCACCGTTAGCGTTCATCGTGAAAGATGCGGTCGGCTTCAACGGGGCATTTGTGTTTGCGGGCACCATGATGAGTATTTCTGTGATGATCGTTTGGCGTTTGTTCCCGTCAGTGACCATCAAGAAAGAAGAAACAGCAGCGCCTGTTGTTAATCACTCATGGCGACGTATTGACGGTGTACCCATGTACATTGCCGCCGTGTTCATGCTGTTCTGGGCGAACAACATGTATGTCACCACGATTCCATTGTACGTGTCGAAAGAACTGGCGATGAATGGTGCGGTGGCAGGGCAATTGTTGGGGCTGGCAGCCTTCGTTGAAATCCCTGTCATGATTTTGGCCGGACTATGGGCAACGCGTGTTGACCCACAAAAGCTGATGATCCTTGGCGTTACTGCGGCGTGTTTGTTTTACACCTTGCTGTGGGGCGCAGAAGAACTGTGGCAAATGTATGCCCTTCAATTGTTAAACGGCACGGCAGTTGGGATTTGTGCGGGCCTTGGCATGGTGGTTATCCAAAACAAAATGTCGACCCAAATGGGTGTGGCGACCACCTTGTTTAACAATGCCATCATGGTGGCAAGCCTGATTTCGAGTGTGACCGTGGGGGTGATTGCGCAGTTCTTTGATTATCACTCCGTGATTGGCGCAATGATCATGGTTGGGCTGGTGGCGCTGTTGCTCTTGATGCTTTCTGTCAGAGAGAAAAAACAGCCTTGTCCACCTGAAGCATCGGTTGAGGTGCATTGATTCACGTATCGTGAAAGCGAAGAGAAGACAGCGAATAAAAGAGAAAAGGTCAGCGGATGCTGACCTTTTTTTGTTTTTGTCGCGGGTAACGTCGTGTGAATTATTTCAAGCGTGCTTGCACGTGTTTCGCCATGGATGTTAACAGCGGGTACTTGTCTTCAAGCATTGGCGGATAGAAATAGCCGTACTCGTTTTCGCAATAAATGTCTGCGGGCTGATCAAAGCGAGATTCTGTCGTACCTGCAAAGAAGACATGACAAGGCGTGCCGACGGCGGTTGTTAAACGGTGAACGGCGGTACCTGCGGTGACCACAGCATCTAAACCCGCGATGACGGCCGCGGTTCCATCGAAATCGTCACGTAAATCTAGCCCTTCAAGCTGCACAACGTGAACACCTGAAAGCTTGTGAATCTTCTTCAACTCTTTACTGCACTCGCCGTATTGAAGGTTGATGAAGACGGCATTGGGGAATTGCTTCAACAAATACGCCACTTCTTCGGCGACCAAGTAATGCATGTTACGCGTTGCCGCTGCCAAACCACTTCGCCAACACAATCCAATCAGCGGTGCGCCTGGGTTGTTCGTACGGATGTCATCTAAACGCGATTGCCATTGTTGCTTCAATGCATCTGGCGTTTTGACATAGCCAGATTGAAAAACATGTCTGCCGTACTGCTCAAAACACAATGCCGCCAAACTTCCCCCGGGAATCCAACTGGTGATGTCAGCCAGGACCTCCTGTGGCAATGTGATGTCTGTGTTGTCTGTGCGCTTCACGGGCACCATGATGGCGTCTGGGAAGGCGTTACTGAGCACGCTCTCAAGGCGAGGGTCGCAGGCCACGTACGCTTTCTGACAGTTGTCCAATACCAATTGCAGGTTGTGGAAGTAGAGAATTTCATCCCCTACACCTTGCTCCGGCATCACCAACACGATGTCGTCTTTAGGACGGTTCAAATTCCATTGTGGCAATTCGCCCTTGTAACGCAGACGTCGACCACAGGTAATACCGAGCTCATTGGCCTTGTAATACTTGTCCCACTCTTCGAGGGTGCGGTACACGAAACTGACGTTAAAGCCCGCATCAATGTCATTCGGGAAGCGCGTTAAATACTCTTCGAGCAAGTGCTTGGATTTTTCTGCGTCACCTTTGTACCAAAGCACTTCGGCGAGGTAGGTAGACAGGCGCTCTTTGTTTTCTTCATTCGCCATTTCCGCTGCGCGTTCGATGTGCTTTTGGCACTCGATAATGGCTGACGGTGTGAAATTGTGTCGGGTTCTGAGCAAGTTAAAACTCGCGGTGGCAAGGCGATAACGTAAATCCGCGTCTTTGCCATGTTGTTTGATGCTTTCCGTTGCCGCGCGATAGGCTTCAAGCCAGTTTTGTTCTTTCTCGTAGCTTTGAACAAGCAGGCGGCAAAGGATGGAATCTTCCGGCCAGTGCTTCATGCCTGCAAGGCATAACTTGCGGGCAGAGGCGAATTGCTCAAGCTTGATGTCGCAGTGGCTAAGGAGAACAACCACGTCTTTTTCTGGCGCGTGTTCAACGTAGGCGCGCATCAAAAATTGACGCGCCAAACCCACGTTGTCTGCTGCAAGCTCCAACCTTGCCAGCCCAACCAAGGCTGGGATGACATTTCCCGCCACACTGATCAGCGCTTGGTAAAGTTGTTTGGCTTGTTCTGTGTTGCCCGATGCCATCATTTGTTCAGCGAGTTCGAGGGTTTGCGTGACTTCATCGTTCATGGCTGACGATTTTTGCTGTTGCAACGATGCCATTTCTTTTGCTGTACGACGGCTTTCGCCGCGTTGACCGATTGTCGCGGTCAGTTGTTGCCGCATGGCAAGCAACTCTTCATGGTCTGGCAACACGCCCAGCAAGCTATCAACGATCTCTAGCGCATCTTTGTTCATGCCTTGCTGCGCCAGAATATTGGCTTTATCAAACAAGAGTGACGCGTTTCCCGGCTCCACGAGCAGTGCGCGATCGAGTTTTTTGATGGCCTCTTGCCACAAACCGTCCTCCACATCGAGCACGGATAAGACTTGCAGCACAGGGACGCTGTCAGGCGCAACAACTAGGATCTGCTCAAAGACTTGTCGTGCTTCTATTTTCTTTTCGTGTTGATACAGGAAAACGCCATGTTCGAAGGCTTGTTCTATCGACATGGTGCCGTCGTTGGTTTGTGAGGTATCGGTCATATCTGATCCATCTATTTTGTATCTGCAGCAAGCGGCAGCATTAAAGAAAATGCAGCAAATACCGTGCCTATTGCCTATAACTAATAATAATGTGTCGCTATTGAGTGATTTGTTTTTAGATAAAGAGACATTGCGCTCATTAATGGTATCGCTTTTTTGATCAGTAAAGCAGGTTAAAGAAGTGGGGGCACGCAGGGGATATGAATTGCCGTTCTTATTTGAAAAAGTGGTTAAATCTTTGCCGCTTTCGGCCGATATCTCCGCGTTTAAATTTGTAAGCCTTTATAAAGTAAGACTTTCCTAAAGTTGGCACACAACTTGAATAGGTTTGGGCATGTAGGTATCAATACTGTTTGGTACCGTCCCCAATAACGAACTGAAGCTGGCCCCGCTAAGCAATCGGACTAATCTTGTCGCGGGTAGGCTGTTTCGCAAGAATACGCGAAAGTCAAAGGAGAGCAAAATGGGTGTAACAGTTAACACCAACGTGTCTGCGATGACTGCGCAGCGTTACCTGAACAAATCGACCAATGATCTTAATACGTCGATGGAACGCTTGTCGTCTGGTAGTCGAATCAACAGCGCAAAAGATGACGCTGCGGGTCTGCAGATCTCGAACCGACTCATTGCCCAAACCCGTGGCTTAGATGTCGCTATGCGTAATGCGAACGATGGTATCTCTATCGCGCAAACTGCTGAAGGTGCAATGCAAGAATCCACCAACATACTGCAACGTATGCGTGATCTTTCTCTGCAATCAGCGAACGGCGCGAACGGCAGTTCTGAACGTATCGCGATTCAGGAAGAAGTGGCAGCCCTGCAAGATGAATTAAACCGTATTGCAGAGACTACGGCTTTTGGTGGACGTCGCCTGTTGAACGGCTCGTTCGGCGAAGCATCCTTCCAAATTGGTGCGGATTCCGGTGAAGCGATCATCATGGGATTAACCAGTATTCGTGCTGATGATTACCGCATGGGGGGAACCGAGTTTGTTGCCGCCAATGCAAAATCTGCAGGCTGGGAAGTGTCAGGGAGTGCAGCGTCATTGACGATGGACTTCGTCACCAAAGACGGAAAAACAGTCAGCATTGATATCGCCACAAAAGCAGGCGATGACATCGAAGAGGTTGCAACCTACATCAATGGTCAATCTGATGAGATGGTGACAGCATCCGTTGATGAGAATGGCCAACTGCAAATCTTCGTCGCAGAAGAGAAGCTGGCAGGCAATGTCACTTTCGGTGGCACATTGGCCGCATCACTTGGCATGACCACGGGCGCAGGCTCGGCAGTGACCTCGAAAGACATCGACGTGAGCACCGTGGGTGGCGCACAGATGGGCGTGGGTATCATTGACTCAGCGATGCAGTACATTGACAGCCAGCGTGCTGACTTGGGTGCGAAGCAAAACCGCTTGAGCCACACCATCAGTAACCTGTCGAACATTCAAGAGAATGTGGCTACGTCTAACAGCCGTATTCGCGATACAGATTTTGCGAAAGAGACGACCGAACTTACGAAAGGTCAGATCCTACAGCAAGCAAGTACCTCGATCCTGGCGCAGGCCAAGCAGATGCCACAAGCAGCCCTCAACCTGCTTCAATAACGGCATTCACTACGTTTATAAAAAGCGGCAATCACTTGCCGCTTTTTTTATGCCTGTTGAAACGACGCCGTGACGGCTTTTCTTTCCGGCTCTCCCTTCTTATTTTCTGATTGATTTCTCCTCGAACCTCACCTTTTTTGTGCCTTTAAATGCGCGTTCCTCTCCTGTGTTACCACCGCTACAGCCCTTGTTTTACGCACTTATCGTGTTGTTTTGGCGAGAAAAACAAATTCATCACTAAAGTTTTTTCTGTCGAGGGCGAAAACCTTGTTAGCACCATGATTTTACGGCCATTCACCAGCATTACTTGGGTGTAAAAAAAACGGAAAAAAAAGTGTAAAGGTTTTTCCAACGGTGCCGTTACATGGTTTGTAAGAGATTTAGAACTGGTTTTCCCTAGATAGCTGGGCGGAAGCCGGACTTAGTACTAAAGGAGAATAGTTATGGCTATTACAGTAAACACTAACGTGCCTGCAATGACCGCTCAGCGTTACTTGAACAGTTCAACAGACTCGCTGAACGCATCAATGGAGCGTTTGTCTTCAGGTTACCGCATTAACAGTGCAAAAGATGACGCAGCAGGTCTGCAAATCTCTAACCGTTTGATTTCACAGAGCCGTGGTCTTGACGTTGCAGTACGTAACGCCAACGACGGTATCTCAATGGCACAAACCGCTGAAGGTGCGATGGAAGAATCCACCAACATCCTGCAGCGTATGCGTGACCTATCGCTACAATCAGCTAACGGTGCAAACGGCACTGAAGAGCGTAAAGCGATTCAAGAAGAAGTTGTTGCACTGCAAGACGAACTTAACCGTATTGCAGAAACAACATCATTCGGTGGTGCGAAACTACTGAACGGTACTTACGGAACCAAGTCTTTCCAAGTAGGTGCTGATGCGGGTGAAGCCGTAATGATGGAGTTCAAAAACATCCGTGCTGATGAAGCTATGATGGGTGGTAGCACCTTTACCTCTACGGCTGGCGTATCAATGGCAGATTGGACCGCAACGGGCGGCGCTTCTCTGAACATGACCATCGTCGATGCAGATGGCGTATCTTCAACAATCAATGTTTCAGCAAAAGCTGGCGATGACGTTGAAGAAGTCGCGACTTACATCAACGGTCAAGCTGACAGCAAAGTCAGTGCATCTGTGACTGAAAACGGCGAACTACAAATCGTTGCTGCTTCAGGTTCTGATGTGACGTTTGCTGGTGCACTAGCAACGTCTCTAGGCATGGCGGGTGCAACCAAAGTTGCTGAAACGGTTAAAGATGTTGACGTGAGCTCCGTTGGTGGCGCACAGAAAGCCGTTGGTCTTGTGGATAACGCGATGCAGTACATCGACTCACACCGTGCTGAGTTGGGTGCGAAGCAAAACCGCTTGAGCCACACCATTGCTAACTTGGACAACGTTAACGAGAACGTTAGTGCATCTAACAGCCGTATCCGTGACGTTGACTTCGCGAAAGAGACTACGCAGTTTACGAAATCTCAAATCCTGCAGCAGTCTGGTACGTCTATACTTGCGCAAGCGAAGCAAGCACCGTCAGCAGCACTGAGCCTGTTAGGATAATAGAGATGTAGCCAGAATGACGGTGAGATTGCCACTCGCCGTCATAAGCTAACAGGAGGTGAACAGCAATGGACATATCATCCGTTTCCACGTCATCCCTGTCTCATGTGACTCCACAGTCAGGCACGAAAGTTGCTAGCAGTAATCAATCTGTGGGGGGGACTCAACCCGAAATCACACACCAACAACAGATGGCAGAGAACGCTGAAAAGCTTCAAAAGCGCCGAGTAGAGCAAGTTAACCAACTCGCAGACACTCGTAAACTTCAGCAGGAACAGCTTGAAATGTTGGTCGACCGACTGGATGAGTTTGTGTCTACCTTTAATAAAGGCTTGTCATTTCGACTCGATGAGGACTCTGGAAAAAGTATCGTAACTGTTTATGAAATGAGTAGCGGCGATATTATTAGACAGATTCCTGAGAAAGAAATGTTAGAGCTGGCACAGCAACTGTCTCTTCATGCGAGGGGGCTAGTAGCAGAAAAGGTATAACTGAGGTGAGTAAAATATGGGTTTGAGCGCAGCCGGTCTCGGCAGTGGAATGGACATCAATTCCATGGTCAGCAAAATTGTTGATGCTGAGCGTGCGCCCAAGCAGGAGCGCATCGTTAAGCGCATGAATGATGTTGAAACTAACATCAGCGCTTACGGTAGACTCAAAGACTCTCTCGATACGATGAAAGGCTTGATGTATGACTTTCGCCGTAATAATACCTTTGCAGCAAGGAGCACGGCTTCCGATAATCCGGAAGCCGTCTCTGCGTCTGCAGACCACCTGGCTGTTACCGGTGTGTATTCCATCGATGTACAACAGCTTGCTCAATCCCACAAATTGGTGTCAGGCGGCTTAGACGCAGATAGCGACTTCGGCGCCGGACAATTGGTCATCAGCCTCGGTGGACGTTCAACCACCATAGATATCGCCCAAAACAGCAGTGAGTTGCTGGATATCGTTCGTACCATCAACAGCCATCCTTCTAACCCTGGTGTAAAAGCCTCGGTGATTAACGATGACAGTGGTGCGCGTTTGATTCTAGGGGGAGACAAAACGGGGGCTGACAACCAAATCGCTGTGACGGTAAATGCGCCACTCACAAGCCCACTACAGGGCTTGGCGTACAACCCAACCAGTGACTTCAATGCCATGAACGAAATGCAAGCAGCGAAAGATGCGCGCATTTTGATTGATGGTCTGGCATCTGTTTCTAGCGCCACCAATTCCTTCACCGACGCGATTCGTGGCGTAAGCCTCGATGTTTCCCAAGTTACCACGCCCGAAGAGGGGCCAGTAACGGTCAATGTTGATGAAGACCGTGATGCGGTGAAAGCCTCGCTAGAAAAATTTGTCGATGCCTACAACGCATTTTATCAAGTTACCAAAGCACTCTCTAAGTACGATCCTGAAACACAGCAAGGTGGACCACTGGTGGGTGATAGCGTGATTCGCTCTGCCACCAGTCAAATGCGCAGTCTCTTTTCAACACCCGTTGAAGGCGCACCAGACTCCATTCGCACACTCAGTGAACTAGGTATCTCGACCACCATGGATGGCCGCTTAGAAATCAATAGCCGTATGCTGGACAAACAGCTGTCGCAGAATTTCTCGGCGTTAGAAGGGTTCTTTGGTGGCAATGACGGTTTTGCCAAAAAAGTGGAAGATACGATCCATTCTTTTACGGGTATCACCGGTACGATTCGCAACCGTGAAAACAGCCTGAGCGATCAAAAAACACGTTTACGCGACGAACAACAAACGCTCGATCGTCGTATGACTGATCTTCAAGACCGGACGTTGAAGCAGTTCTCTACAATGGATAACGCCATGGCGGAGATGCAATCTCAACTGTCCGCTATGATGAATATTATGCCTTCATAAGGGATGCATGCATGTCTCCTCTCTTGGTGAAGCTAGAACGTATCGATAAACATTTGCTGGCTGTGCTAACAGCAGATGTGGTTGACGATGGTGAAATGGCACAGTTATTGAATGAAAGAAAACACTGTTTAACCGACATTACGATGTTGCCGGAACCGCCGGAAAAAGAGGCTTGGTCAACTGCTGTTAGCAGAACCCAGCAAATAATGACATTGATAAAAGAACATCGTGATAGTGCTGCCGCCCAAGCAAGTCGATTTATCAAAGGGCGTAAGTCAGTGCAACTTTACAAAAAATTCGAGTAGGTGAGGAATGTTATGAGAGGGTCACTTCAGGCCTACAAAAAAGTCTCCGTAGACAGCCAGCTAAGCGCGGCATCACCACACAAGGTGATCCAGATGTTGATGGCGGGGGCAATTGAACGTTTGATTCAGGGCAAAGCAGCCATGCTGCAAGGTGACATTGCTATGAAGGGCGAACGTCTAGGCAAAGCCTTGGATATCATTATTAGTCTTAGAACATGCTTGTCGATGGACGAGGGTGGCGAAATTGCATCCAACTTAGATGCACTGTACGACTTTATGATCCGTCAAATTTCCGAAGCAAACCGCGATAATTTGGACGCACCTATTGATGATGTCATCGATATTTTGCGCGAAATTAAATCAGCTTGGGATCAAATACCCGCCGAATATCACAATATCACTCAAGCAGGCGCATAAAACGCGTCTACTTTCACTACAATCTTAATTGTCTTGGCACTGGAGTCACAGCTTTACTGTGTCTCCAGTTGCCTTATATCAAGCAACAATTACAATAGCTGGATTATTCTGTTGTTGCCGCTACTATATGCGCGCTGACAATAAAGATGGTTTTGGGGCAGATATATCTCACACATGCAAGGTTTAGCGAAGATACTTGTTATCGAGGATGATGAAAAATTTCGTCACGATTTAGGCGTTATCTTGGAGTTTATTGGTGAGCAATACCTGCTATGTTCAACCACTGAGCTCAACGAGATGCATTGGAAGCAAGCTGAGGGAGCTTGTTTTCTTGGTAATATTCACTCTCCCCAACGTTTATCACAGGTTCTAGAAAACCTGGCTATCAATAACCACATTCCGGTTATTGCGCTTTCAAAACATAAGACTGAATTATCAGGGCTGGCTAACTTTGTTGGCGAGCTAGAATTGCCGTTAAACTATCCACAATTGGCGGATGCATTGCGTCATTGCCAAGAGTTTTTGGGCAAGAACTCAATCAACATCCCGCAGCTGAGCCGCAAGAACACCTTGTTCCGCAGCATGGTCGGGCGCAGTGACACCATCAGTGATGTGCGTCATTTGATTGAGCAAGTTGCAGGTACAGAAGCCAGTGTGTTGATTCTTGGCGAATCAGGCACGGGTAAAGAAGTCGTTGCACGTAACATCCATTACCACTCAAACCGTGGTAAAGGGCCTTTTGTGCCAGTTAACTGTGGTGCTATCCCTCCTGAGTTGCTTGAAAGTGAGCTATTCGGTCATGAGAAAGGGGCATTTACAGGCGCGATCTCGGCAAGAAAAGGGCGTTTTGAACTCGCAGAAGGTGGCACGCTGTTCCTCGATGAAATCGGAGACATGCCGCAGCCTATGCAGGTCAAACTGTTGCGTGTGCTGCAAGAACGAAACTTCGAACGTGTGGGTGGCAATAAGACCATTCAGGCAAATGTACGCGTGGTTGCAGCGACACACCGCAACCTCGATACCATGATCCAAGAAGGTTCGTTCCGCGAAGATCTGTTCTATCGCTTAAATGTATTCCCAATTGAAATGCCAGCGCTTCGTGAGCGCATTGAAGACATTCCACTTCTTATCCAAGAGCTTATGGCGCGTTTGGAAGCAGAAGGTGGAAACATGGTTCACTTGACACCACGTGCGATCACCTCGCTCATGGAGCACGAGTGGCCAGGTAATGTCCGTGAATTGGCGAATTTGATTGAGCGATTGGTCATTCTTTATCCTTCGCAAATGGTCGACGTGAACCGTCTTCCTAAGAAATACCGTTACAGCGACATCCCTGAGTTCCAGCCTGAAATGCATGGTGCATTTGAAGACAATGAAGAACTCGAGCGTGATGCGTTAAGCGCGGTATTCGCGATGGACGACCTTGATGATGAAGAGCAACCTGGTTTTGGCCCGCAACCTTCGGGGCTTCCGCCTGAAGGGGTTGATCTGAAAGCCATGTTGGCCGATTTGGAAGTCGACATGATTCGACAAGCCTTAGAAGCGCAGATGGGCATCGTCGCGCGTGCTGCCGACATGCTCGGCATGCGTCGTACCACCTTGGTCGAGAAAATGCGTAAATATGGACTGAATAAAGAAGGCATTGTCTAAGCATTAATCAGTCTGTTGGCGATAAAAGAAACGAAGTCATTTTTTTGACTTCGTTTTTTTATGGCCAAACGCATAACACCTTGAAATATATTAATTAATAATTGGCACATATTCTGCTTAGTGACACTCAGCGTCAGAAAAACGAGCTGAATGTATAGGATTATGGTAGCCAAAGACTCGCCACTCGGAACCGTGGATCAACAGGTTCTCCGTTACAAACAAGTCCTCGATGTAATGCCTGCTGGCGTTATCTTGCTCGATCCCTATGGCCGTGTCGCCGAAGCGAACCCAGAAGCGCGTCGCCTGTTGGGCGAACCGCTCGACCAAGTGCGTTGGGTGGATGTGATTAACCGTGCTTTTTCGCCACGCGAAGATGACGGTCACGAAGTGTCATTGCGCGATGGTCGTCGCGTTAAATTGGCAATTTCCGCGTCCGATTCTGGCCAACTTATTCTGATTACTGACATGACTGAAACACGTTTGTTGCAGTCGCGATTCAGCGATCTTCAACGTTTATCATCACTCGGTAAAATGGTGGCATCACTCGCGCATCAGGTGCGAACGCCGCTCTCGAGTGCATTGCTTTACGCTGCAAACCTTGCCGCCCCCAACATCAATGAGCCTACCCGTAAGCGCTTCCAAACCAAATTGGTCGACAGACTGCATGACCTTGAAAAGCAGGTGAATGACATGCTGCTGTTCGCCAAAGGTGGGGACAACAAAGTGGTGAACTTGTTCACGATTGAGAGCTTGCTGAACGAATTCGAGCCCATGGTTGAAGCCCTTGTCAGCAGCCAAGATATCGATTTTGAAATCAACTGTGACGACGAATCTTTAGCGCTGCTAGGGAACGTTAATGCGCTAGCAAGTGCGCTTTCTAATTTGGTCGTGAATGCGATTCAAGTGGCGGGTAAAGGCAGCAAAGTGGTTGTCGATGCGCGTGCAATGAACGAGCAACTGTTTTTATCCGTGGCCGATAACGGCCCCGGTATTCCTGAAGAACTTCAAAGCAAAATACTCGAACCGTTTTTCACCACGCGTCAACAAGGCACAGGTCTTGGCCTAGCCGTTGTACAGATGGTCTGTCATGCCCACAAGGGAAGGCTGACACTGCAATCACAACCAGGCCAAGGCACCTGCTTTACGCTCAGCCTTCCATTGGCAGAAAACAGCGATGCTGAGGAGCACGCGGCATCAGGAGAAACACAATGAACCAGAGCAAAGTACTGATTGTTGAAGATGATGCGGGCTTGCGTGAAGCCCTCGTTGATACCCTTGCGTTAGCGGGTTATCAGTGGCTAGAGGCAGAAAGTGCCGAGCAAGCCTTGTTACTGCTGAAAAACGAGCAGGTTGATATTGTTGTGTCTGACGTACAAATGGCAGGTATGGATGGGCTTGGGTTGTTACGCAGCTTGAAAGTGAACTACCCCAAACTGCCTGTATTGTTGATGACGGCTTACGCCAACATTCAAGATGCGGTTTCAGCGATGAAAGAAGGCGCGATTGATTACATGGCAAAGCCCTTCGCACCAGAAGTCTTACTCAACATGATCAGCCGTTATGCGCCAGTGAAAGCTGACACCAGCGACGCTGTGGTTGCTGACCCAAAAAGTTTGGCGCTGCTTGCGTTGGCGGACAAAGTTGCCAAAACCGATGCGAACGTGATGATCCTTGGCCCGAGTGGTTCAGGTAAAGAAGTCATGTCTCGTCACATTCATCGCCAATCCCAACGTGCTGACGGTCCATTTGTGGCGATCAACTGTGCGGCCATTCCGGAAAACATGCTGGAAGCCACCTTGTTTGGTTACGAGAAAGGCGCGTTTACCGGTGCTGTTCAAGCATGTCCGGGGAAATTTGAACAGGCGCAGGGCGGAACCATATTGCTGGATGAAATCAGCGAGATGGACTTATCCCTTCAAGCCAAGTTGCTGCGTGTTCTTCAAGAGCGCGAAGTCGAGCGTTTAGGCAGTCGTAAAAGCATAAAACTGGATGTGCGCGTCTTGGCCACCAGTAACCGTGACCTGCGTAAATACGTTGAAGAAGGCTGCTTCCGCGAAGATTTATATTATCGCCTCAATGTGTTTCCAATCTCTTGGTTGCCGCTGTGTGAGCGCCAAGGCGACATCATTCCATTGGCGGAACATTTGCTACAGCGTCATTGCTGCAAAATGGGTGAAGCTGTACCTCACCTACAACCGCAAGCTGCAAAGAAGCTGCTTACTTACCGCTGGCCGGGCAATGTTCGTGAGTTAGACAACGTCATGCAGCGCGCGCTGATCTTGTGTGAACAAGGCCAGATCCAAGCATCAGACATCTTGCTGGAAGGCATTGATTGGCAAGACGCGGGCAGCCTACAAAATCTGGTATCGGCATCTGCTGTGGCGACGCCGTCGCTAACTACCGATGCCAAGCATCAAACGCCAACGTCACCGCAATATTCTTCCCTGTCTGAGGCTTCGCCGTCTGCGCCTATCAGCGATGCAGAACAGGGTATCAGCAGTGCACCGAATGCGATGCCGGAAAGCCTAGGTGGGGAGCTCCGTGAACAAGAATTCGCCATTATTCTTGAAACCATTCGCGCTTGCGAAGGGCGTCGAAAAGAAGTGGCTGAGCGTTTAGGCATCAGTCCTCGAACCTTGAGATACAAATTGGCCAAGATGCGCGATGCAGGCATCGATATTCCCCAGTAAATCGATGATTTTTGGCGATTGTCTGCGATATAATTACTGGCTTGATAATTGCATATTTGTTAACCATAGCGTCTTGAAAGCCTTATAAGGCATGATTTGCCAAAGTTTTGACAGTGAGGATGACCAATGAAAATTACCCCAATGCAGCATGAAATGCAGACCATGGCATTAGAAGCACAAAATGTGGGTCGTAACGCGACGGGTCAACAGGTCGGCCAAGATTTTGGTGAACTACTGTCATCCGCAATTCAGACGGTAAATGGAATTCAAAAAACATCAGGTGAACTTGCAACCCGTTTCGACCAAGGCGACCGCAGTGTCAGCTTGTCAGACGTCATGATTGCAAGAAACAAATCTAGCGTCGCGTTCGAAGCGACGGTACAGACGCGCAACAAGCTAGTTGAAGCGTATAAAGAACTGATGAACATGCCTGTTTAATGTAGGAAATGAACTGTGGCGGAAGATAACAACAACACTCAAATTGCAGTATCAGACGGTGCGGGAGCACTGCCTGTTGCTGGGGATTCGAGTTCGTTGCATGACCCTGACATGATGGAGCGTGATGTCACGCCATCATCAGGTGTGCTCGGCGGGGTCGATGTTGCCCGCCAACTTATTCTTGTCGCTGCTGTCGCTATCTGTGTTGCGTTGATCGCATTGCTGTTTGTGTGGGTTCAAGAGCCAGAAATGCGTCCACTCGGTACGTATGAAACCGAAGAGCTAATCCCTGTCCTCGACCACCTTGATGCGCAAAAAACCGAGTACCAACTTGAAGGCAACACCATCCGTGTGCCTGTTAAAGAATATTCGACGATCAAACTGAACCTTAGCCGTGCCGGCTTGAATGCACCGCGAGAAGCGGGTGATGACATTCTGCTGAATGACATGGGCTTTGGTGTGTCGCAGCAATTAGAGCGTGAACGCTTGAAGTTGAGCCGTGAACGTCAGCTTGCTGCCGCTATCGAAAAAATCCGCAGTGTAAGCAAAGCGCGCGTGTTGTTGGCCATGCCAAAACAAAGCGTGTTTGTTCGCCACAATCAAGAAGCCACAGCCACTGTTTTCCTTACCGTGCGCGGCACGACCATGCTAGGCCAAGAAGAAGTGGATTCCATTGTTGATATGGTGGCGTCTGCAGTGCCGAGCTTGAAACCGTCACGTGTCACCGTGACCGATCAACATGGCCGTTTGCTCAGCTCTGGTAGCGAAGATGCAATGGCATCTCAGCGCCGCAAAGAATACGAGCTAGAACGTAAACAAGAAGCTGCGCTACAAGATAAGATTAATTCCATTCTTATCCCTGTTCTTGGGTTGGGTAACTTCACCTCACAAGTCGATGTGACCATGGATTTCAGTGCGGTGGAGGAAACGCGTAAACGTTTCGATCCTTCAACCCCATCAACGCGCAGTGAATACACGCGTGAAAACTACAACAACAGCGATCTTGTTGCGGGCATCCCTGGCGCGCTCAGTAACCAACCGCCTGCAAACGCCGCAATCCCTGAAGATGTGCAAGATTTGAAAAACGGTGGCGTGGGCGACAAGGGCACGCTTAACCGTGAAGCAACGCGTAACTACGAATTGGATACCACCATCAGCCACCGTCGTGCGCAAACAGGTGTCGTCTCACGTCAAACAGTGTCAGTTGCGGTCGATTACCTCGAAAATATCAATGTCGAATCCGGCGAAACAGTGCGTGTACCCGTGGGTGACGCGGAGCTTGAGAAAATTCGTCGCCTCTTGATTGGTGGCGTTGGCTATTCTGAGTTGCGTGGTGATGTGCTGGAAGTGATTTCTGTGCCGTTTGTTGTGCCAGAAGTTGAAGTGCTCGGTGACGTGCCTATTTACGAGCATCCTAACTTTAATGACTGGGTAC
Organism: Enterovibrio baiacu; assembly: GCF_004120195.1. Lineage (GTDB taxonomy): Bacteria > Pseudomonadota > Gammaproteobacteria > Enterobacterales > Vibrionaceae > Enterovibrio > Enterovibrio baiacui. Next base: position 108,459 of record NZ_SCHN01000008.1, read on the forward strand.
GTTGGCTGGCGGCGTCGCTTGTGTTCATCGTGGTGATTTTTGCACTGATTCGTCCAGCATTGTCGAAACTGCTCAATCCTCACAAAGACGAAGACAGCATGTTGGGCCCGAATGGCGAAATGCTTGGCCCTGATGGATTGCCGCTCAGCCCTGATGATGACATCGGCTTGATTGGCTCCGATTTGGATGGTTCTGGCAACTTCTCGATGGGGTCTTCGAACCTCAACCTGCCAGACTTACATAAAGATGAAGACTTGCTGAAAGCAGTCCGCGCCTTGGTTGCAAATGAACCAGACCTTGCAGCACAAGTCGTGAAAAGTTGGGTGAATGACGGCGATGGCTAAAGAAGATAGAGAAGACGGCAAGTCCGACTTTGATGTATCAACCCTGTCGGGTTTTGATAAAGCAGCCATTTTGCTGCTGAGTTTGACCGAGCAAGATGCGGCGGCGATCATCCGCCACCTTGAGCCTAAGCAGGTTCAAAAAGTCGGTGGTGCAATGACCATGATGACTGACTTGAACCAAGATAAGGTGAATGCTGTTCATCGTACGTTCTTAGAAGAAATTCAACAGTTCACGGCCATTGGTATGGGCAGTGAAGACTTCGTCCGGAATGCGCTTGTGGCAGCACTGGGTGAAGACAAAGCAACGAACTTGGTTGACCAAATCTTGCTGGGCAGTGGCTCAAAAGGCCTCGATTCCCTCAAATGGATGGACCCACGCCAGGTGGCGTCAATCATCATCAACGAGCACCCGCAGATCCAAACCATTGTTCTGTCTTACTTAGAACCAGAGCAATCTGCAGAGATTTTGACCCAGTTTGCTGAGCGTGATGCGCTCGACTTGGTCATGCGTATTGCCAACCTTGAAGAAGTTCAACCAGCGGCACTTCATGAGCTTAATGAGATCATGGAGAAACAGTTCGCGGGTCAAGCCGGTGCACAAGCCGCGAAGATTGGTGGCCTGAAAGCCGCTGCCGATATCATGAACTACATGGACAACGCGCTCGAGTCTGCATTGATGGAACAAATCGAGCAGAACGACGAAGAAATGGCATCGCAAATTCAGGATCTTATGTTCGTCTTCGACAACCTTGCCGAAGTGGACGATCGTGGTATTCAGGCCATCCTCAAAGACGTTCCTCAAGAAGCGCTTCAAAAAGCCCTCAAAGGTGCAGAAGAAGGCCTTCGCGAGAAGATTTTCCGCAACATGTCGAAGCGTGCGGCCGAAATGCTGCAAGACGACTTGGAAGCCATGGGCCCCATTCGCGTTGCCGATGTGGAAGCGGCACAGAAAGAAATCCTGTCTGTTGCGCGACGTTTGTCCGATGCTGGCGAAATCATGCTCAGCAGCGGTGGCGCGGACGAGTTCTTATAATCATGAAAATGTCCGTTTTGCCCTCAGAAAGCATGATGTCTGCGCTATCGCGTAAGGTTGCTGCATGAGCTTAGATCGCCGTCGTGGTTACATCCGATCAACGGAACAGGAAGAAGGCGTTTTAGAGCGCTGGTCCATTCCGAATTACGATCCCAACTCGGCCTTGCCGAAAGAGACCGCGCTTAATTACGACCCAAGCTGGGAACCGTCTGATATCGAGGAGGAGCCAGAAGAGCCCGAAATCGATTTCAAAATGCTTACGCCCGATGCGTTAGAGCAAATCCGCCACTCTGCCTATGAAGAAGGCATGGAAGAAGGGCGAGAAGCAGGGTTCACTGAAGGCCGTGACGCGGGGTTTGAAGAAGGTAAAACCGCAGGGTTTGATGCTGGCAAAGAAGAAGGCTTTCAAGAAGGCTTAACCGAAGGTCAGCAACTGATTGAAAACCGCTGTCAGCATCTTGACGCTATTGTCGAAAAACTCGCCTTTCCTTTGACGCAAGTGGACCATCAGGTGCATCAACAAATCATGGAGATGGTGATTCAGTTGACGAAAGCGGTCATTCAAACCGAGGTGTCGACCAATTCTCAAGTGATTCTCAACACCTTGCGTGAAGCGGTGTCGGCCTTGCCAATGGCGGGACGACAGATTGCCATCTACCTGCATCCTGAAGACATGGATGTGGTGATGGAAGCGCATAATGCGGAATCTCTGCAAGACCGTCAGTGGAAACTGTTCTCTGAACCATCGCTTAACCGCGGTGATATTCAAGTTGCGTGCGGCGACTCTGTGGTCGACTACCGCATGGAAGATCGCATCAAACAATTGCTGACGCGCTTTGTCGGTCAAAATCTTACGAGCGAGCCTGAACAGCCAGAAGATGGCGTGGGCGCAGATGTGCTTCGCAATGTGGATATCAGCGACATTCCTGCAGAAGAAAGCAAGCCTGAACCAGAGCTAGCAGCTGGTGATGTGCAAACAGACGATGCACACGTCGATCAGACGGAAAGCGACAGCGATACGGACGCCGTAAACATGGCTGAGCAGACAGTCGCTGAAACAAGCGAAGACACTGAACCTCAAGATATGCATTCGACCAGCGAACCTGATCCATCGCCTGTAGACGATGCGGGAGACGAAGATGGTCAGCTTGTCTGAACGCCTAAATACCCTCAAATTTGAAAACCTTGCTACACGTCCGGTTGCATCAGGCAAGCTTGTGCGTGTGGTGGGGTTAACCCTCGAAGCCATTGGTTGCCGCGCGTCGATTGGCAGTTTGTGCAGTGTGGAAACATTGCATGGCAGCATTGAAGCGGAAGTGGTCGGCTTCTCCGGTGACACGCTTTATCTCATGCCAAGTGAGCAAATCTCGGGTGTTTTGCCTGGTGCGCGTGTCACGCCAATCTCAGAAGAGCAAGGCATTCCTGTCGGCCTTGAATTATTGGGCCGAGTGATTGACGGCGTTGGTAATCCTCTTGATGGCTTGGGCGATATTTTCACGGGTCAAACCGCGCCTTTTGTGCCTGCAACCATCAACCCGCTCGCAAGAAAACCCATTGATACGCCCCTTGATGTGGGCATTAAAGCCATTAATGGCTTGCTGACCGTGGGCAAAGGCCAGCGTATTGGCTTGTTCGCGGGTTCCGGTGTTGGTAAATCGGTCACCTTGGGCATGATGACCCGAGGCACGACGGCGCAAGTGGTTGTCGTTGGCTTGATTGGTGAACGTGGACGCGAAGTTAAAGAATTCATTGATGAAATCCTCGGCAAAGAGGGGCGTGAGCGTTCTGTCGTGATCGCAGCACCGGCTGATGCCTCCCCTTTGATGCGTTTGAAAGGCTGCCAAACCGCTCTCACCATCGCAGAGTACTTCCGCGACCAAGGCTTAGACGTTTTGTTACTGATGGATTCACTGACGCGCTTTGCCCAAGCGCAGCGTGAGATAGCGTTGTCAGTGGGTGAACCGCCAGCGACCAAAGGTTATCCGCCCTCGGTATTTGCCAAGCTACCGGCGTTGGTTGAACGAGCGGGTAACGGCAGTGACGGACAAGGTTCGATCACCGCGTTCTTTACCGTATTGACGGAAGGTGATGACCTTCAAGACCCCATCGCGGATGCCGCACGTGCGATCTTGGATGGTCACATTGTCCTCTCTCGTGAAATGGCCGATGCAGGGCATTATCCCGCGATTGATGTGGAGCGCTCGGTGAGCCGTGTGATGCCAAATATCGTGAACGACGAGCACATGTTGATGTCTCGCGCGGTGCGGCAAATTTTGTCCGTTTGTAGGAAAAATCAGGATCTTGTGTCTATTGGCGCGTATAAGCCGGGCACCGATCAGGGGATCGACCAAGCGTTCACGTTAAAGCCACGCCTTGACGGTTACCTTCAACAAGGTATGAAAGATGTGGTGCCTTACGACATGTGCGTCAACATGTTGCGTTCAACGCTGCAGGGGTAACTAACGTATGTCTGATAACGCCATGTCCCTGTTACTCGAGCAAGCGAAAGGCCTTGAGCATAAAGCCCAACTTGCCTTGGTGTCAGCGCAACAAGAGTTACAAGGCTACTACGTTCAGCTTGAACAGATTGAACGCTACCGTTTGGATTATTTCCGCCAAATGTCGGAGCGCGGCAAAGAAGGGCTGAGCGCCAGCAGCTATGGTCACCTCAACCGATTTATCGTTCAACTCGATGAAACGTTGGCAAAACAACGCCAGGCGGCAATCGACTTTGAAGACAACGTTGAACGTTGCCAAGAGCATTGGCAGCAATGTCGACAAAAAACGCGTTCACTCGAATGGCTCATAGAAAAACGCCAGAAAGAAGCAAAAATGCGGGCTGAAAGGCAAGAGCAAAAGCAGATGGACGAGTTTGCGACACTGAGTTTTTCCCGACAACAACGCAATTCCTACTAGCTTGGCCTGATAATTGCTTCAAACTTTTTAACGATTCGCCAGCAGCAGTATGACTGGCAAAACCGATAAAGTATCCGAAGCGGGATCATTATGAACCAAACCAGTTTCTTACTTTCCGATGTGTCATCTAAGAAAGCGCTGATAGGCGAGACCAAAGGCGTACTGTCGCCTGAAACCTCCAGTGCTGATGGCGAAGGCTTCTTTGCACAACTTGCTCAACTTGTCTCTGGCGACGGAGAAGGCACCGCAGAAGTCTCTGCGGAAAACCTTGTATCCGGAGATGCAATGGCGAGTGAAGAGGCTATTTCTGATGCGCTACTCGAGAGCGTGGCAGCGTCAGGTGATGGCGAAGAAGTGTTACTGGACGGTGAGTTAGTGGATGACGCGCTGCTTGAAGGTGAAAGCCTCGCGTCAGACGGCGCTAAGGCGACAGGCCTCGAATCAGAAAGCCAAGATGTGCTTCTGGCTCAAACCGCAAAACACGTTGACGGTGAATTCCTTCAACCTGAAAGACAGCATCTCGCCAAGCAAGACGGTGAAGCCCTGTTACAGCGCTTGAATGAAGCCAATGCGGTGTTAAAACCGGTTGAACAGTCTGTTTCTCTCAGCGACGAAAAAATGGCGTTGCTGAATGATGATGCGCCTGTTGTTGCTGGCAAAGCATTGCCGTTACTGCAGGACGACGAACTGAAAGCGGATGAGCCTGCAATCCGTCATCAAGGTATGCAAAACGTAGAGACTGAAGAAGTTAAGCTTGCACAACAGCACGTTGATGCCGTCTCCGAAAAATTGGGCGTTGCCCCTGAAACATTAAAAACCTTGTCTGATGCGGAACTGGTCGCACTGCTGAAAAAAGCACAACCTGCCTCACCAGATGAAGCGGTCAGTGAAGATGCACTCGCCTTGGCGGTGGCCATTCAACGCAGTGGCGTGAAGCCTGAAGAATTATTGTCTGATGCCCCTAAGATGACACGACGTATTGTGGCGCAAGATGCATCAGACATAGATAACGACGTACTAAATCCAACACTGGCATCTGTTGCCGCACTGAACGCTGTGCAGCCTCAAGCTCCTCTGGTGGATGGCGAAGTAACGCCTGAGATGCTTGCTAAAGCAGGGGCAAACCCTGAATGGCAAGGTAAAGCGGGGCAAGAAGCCATGATGCGAATGCAGCAGGCGGCACAAATTGTTGCCCCCACCATGGCGGAGGGCGATGCTCAAGCCACGCTTAATGACATGGCAGCACGCGGCCTCGCGCCCCAAGCCACCATGAATCAAGCGGCCTCTGCCGTCCAAGCTGCCGTAAACCCGCAAGCACAGGCATCAACGCCGTTGAGTGCTTTCGCTGCGATTCCATGGACCCCTGCAAACATGCAGGCCGACCCAACGCTGACGCAATCGGCATCGAGTGCTGCGTTGCTTGATGCTACCGCCGCCAAGACATTGAGTGAGACGGGGAAAGCCGGCAAAGAGGTGAAAGCTGAACATCTCGCACAGCAGTTGGCGTCGAGCTTGGGGAATCAAAGCACGACGACGGCAGCCAAATTAGACAATGCCGTGGCACAAACCCCACTGCAAATGAGCCAAAACCAAGCCGAAGCGGCAAATGCCTTGTCGGAACGCGTCAACATGATGCTGTCGAAGAACCTCAAACACGTAGATATTCGTCTTGACCCACCAGAAATGGGTCGCATGCAAATCAAGCTGTCGATGAATCAAGACCAAGCGACCGTGCAGTTCACCGTGGCAAACACACAGGCAAGAGACCTGGTTGAACAATCTATGCCACGCCTTCGTGAAATGCTGCAGCAACAAGGTTTGCAGCTTGCGCAGTCGTCTGTTCAACAACAAGATGCGGGTGGACGACAAGCCTTCACAGGCAACCAAGCACAAGGTAATGAACAAGGCGGACAGAGCGGTCAACAAGGTGGTAATCGCTCTGGACGGAATGATTTGGAACAAGACACAGATCTCAATGGCATAAATCGCGATGTTTATGTTAACGCGTCAAAAGATCGTGTTGACTATTATGCTTAATGTAGCATTCTTGCTCCGCATGTTTAGGGGATGAAACCCCACAATGGATTGACTTAGGGCTGAGGTGAAATATGGCAGATGAAGATATCGAAGCAGGCGAAGGCGGCGGTGGTGGTAAAAAGAAACTTATCATCATTATTGTGGCGGCTTTGCTGCTGTTAGGTGGCGGTGGTGGTGCTGCATTCTTCATCATGTCTGGTGGCGATGAGCCTTCGCAAGAAGACATCGTTATCGAAGAGCCCGATCCGGTGAGTCTCCAAGCGATTTACGTGACGCTGCCGCAACCGTTTGTGTTTAACGTCACGGGTGACATGCAACAACGACTGGTACAGGTAAAAGTGCAGTTGATGGTGCGTGGTGATAGTAATGAAGTGATGGCGAAGCAGAATTTGCCATTGGTTGAACATAGCCTTCTGACCACGTTCGGGGCTGCAACCGTTGAGCAACTGCGTACGCCACAAGGGCAACTGGAAGTCCGAAAGCAAGCCGTCGATACCGTTCAGGCGGCGATGGAAAAAGTCACCGGCAAAACTGTGGTTGAGCGGGTGTTGTTTACTGGCTTTGTAATGCAATAGGTGCAATGTGACCGATCTTCTCAGTCAAGACGAAATTGATGCGCTTCTCCATGGTGTCGACGATACAGAAGAGGAAGAGCCCGAATCGGGTGGTGGGGATCTCGCCTCCGCATCCAATTTCGATTTTTCTTCACAAGACCGTATCGTTCGTGGGCGAATGCCCACGCTGGAGCTGATTAACGAGCGATTCGCACGTCATATGCGTATCAGCTTGTTTAACATGCTGCGTAAAACCGCAGAAGTGTCTATCAACGGCGTACAAATGGTGAAATTTGGTGAATACCAAAACACCTTGTTTGTACCCACCAGTTTGAACATGGTTCGCTTCCGTCCGCTAAAAGGCACGGGGCTGGTTACCATGGAAGCGCGACTGGTCTTTATTTTGGTAGAGAACTTCTTCGGTGGTGATGGCCGTTTCCACGCCCGTATCGAAGGTCGTGAGTTTACGCCAACTGAGCGTCGCGTTATTCAAATGCTGCTTAAGCTGATCTTTGAAGATTACAAAGATGCTTGGGCACCCGTCATGAAGGTGGAATTCGAGTATTTAGACTCTGAAGTTAACCCTGCCATGGCAAACATTGTGAGCCCGACGGAAGTGATCGTCGTGAGTTCATTCCACATCGAACTCGATGGCGGTGGTGGTGATTTCCACATCGTGATGCCGTATTCGATGGTTGAGCCAATTCGTGAATTGCTTGATGCGGGTATCCAAAGCGACAAGATGGATACTGACCTTCGTTGGTCAAAAGCCTTGCAAGACGAAGTGATGGACGTGGAAGTGGCGCTAACCGCAAAGCTGCTTGAAACCACGCTGTCTCTGCGCGACATGATGGAATTGGAAGTGGGTGATGTCATTCCAGTGAAAATGCCTGATGCATGCACTGTGTATGTTGAAGATTTGCCAACATTCCGCGGTAAAATGGGGCAATCGAATGACAACCTTGCGATAAAAATAACGGAAAAACTAAAGCGTCCAGAAGTACAAAAAAGTGATGTGGTACAGATGGATGACGACATTCCTGCATTGGAGCTATTGGAAGACAATAGCAACAGTGGCGATAGTAAATAACGATGTGTGGTAGATAATCATGAGTGATGTAGAAGACGATTGGGCTGCAGCGCTTGCTGAACAAGCAGAAGTTGAAGGTGGTGATGACGTTCAAACTGCGCCTTTAGACGAGTTGGTGGACGAAGCGCCGCCGATGAATGCTGATGAGCAGCGTAAACTCGATGCGATCCTCGATATTCCTGTCACCATTTCAATGGAAGTCGGTCGCACTAACATTAACATTCGTAACTTGCTGCAATTGAACCAAGGTTCAGTGGTAGAGCTCGATCGCCTTGCGGGTGAGTCGCTGGATGTGTTGGTTAACGGCACATTGATTGCGCACGGCGAAGTGGTTGTCGTGAATGACAAGTTTGGTATCCGCTTAACGGACGTTATCAGCCAAACTGAACGTATTAAGAAACTGCGTTAATTCGATGTTTCCCTGATAATTAGCGCATTGCCACACACGTTTGTTTGTGCATTTTTAGCCATGCGCTAAGGCTCAAAAAGCGCCTCTATTTAGAGGCGCTTTTTTTAGGCCTGAATCTTGCTTAACCCCTCTTTACGTCATGCATTTTACTCTTATCCAACTTTCAATGGACGTCACAATGGCAAATAAACGACTGGCAATAGGAAGCGCATTGTTCGCGCCAACTGCATTCGCCGCGCCCACTTCAAGTGAGAGCCTGGCAACGACCCTGGCGGCGTTGCTCGCAGTCATTGGTTTGATCTTTGCGTTGGCGTGGTTGCTAAAGCGCATGAAAGTGCCCGCGCTCATGGGCGCAAAGCCAGGTTTGAAGGTGATAAGCCAACTTCCGCTAGGGCAAAGAGAGCGTGTCATGGTGCTGGATGTGAATGGCGAGCAAGTCTTGATTGGGGTGACATCGCAGCAAATCACACTGCTGAAATCGCTTGATACGCCGATGGGAGATGCTCAAAGCGATGCGAAATCCACGAATGCCAGCCCTAAAACGTCTGACGCCAACAGCGCGTTTTCATCTCAACTCAACAACATTTTGAAGAACAATGATGCGTCTTAAATCCGTCACTGCCATTTTTCTGGCGCTTTGCTGTTTTATTGTCACTCCGTTTGCTTACGCGGAGGCAGAGCCTGCGCCAACGCCGTCATCTGAAACGATCACCGAAACCTTGATCAACGACGCGGGCGAAGCGTCAATGATGCAAGCGAGAAATGGGGGAGGCGGCATTCCAGCGCTGACCATGACAGTGAATCCTGACGGCACGGAAGATTACTCGGTCACGCTGCAAATTCTCGCGTTGATGACAGCGCTGGGTTTCTTGCCCGCCATTGTTATCTTGATGACTTCGTTCACCCGTATCGTCGTGGTCATGTCGATTCTTCGTCAGGCTATGGGTTTGCAACAAACGCCGTCAAACCAAGTCATCATCGGCATTTCGATGTTCCTGACCTTTTTCATCATGTCGCCTGTGATTGATCGCATGAATGTGTCTGCGGTGCAGCCGTACATGAACGAAGAGATTTCCTCGAAGGAAGCCTTTGAGCGTGTGCAGGTGCCACTGCGAGAGTTCATGCTCAAACAAACGCGTGTGAAAGATCTCGAAACCTTCGTGAACATGTCGGGCTCGGATGCGACTGATCCAGAAACCGTGCCGATGTCAGTGCTTATTCCCGCGTTCATCACGTCAGAGCTCAAAACCGCGTTCCAAATCGGCTTCATGTTGTTTTTGCCGTTTTTGATTATCGATTTGGTGGTGGCATCAGTCCTGATGGCAATGGGTATGATGATGCTCTCGCCCATGATTGTATCCTTGCCGTTTAAGCTCATGTTGTTCGTGTTGGTGGATGGGTGGAACCTCATCTTGTCGACGCTTGCTGGCAGTTTTGGGTAGGAGTCGGTCATGGCACCAGAAGCGTTTGTCGAACTGTTTCAAGATGCGCTCTACCTGATCATTATCATGGTATGCGCCATCATTATTCCCGGTTTGCTGGTGGGTCTGATTGTCGCTATTTTCCAAGCGGCGACCTCTATCAACGAACAAACCTTGAGTTTCTTACCCCGTTTGATTGCCACCTTGCTCGCGCTGATGCTCTTTGGGCATTGGATGACCCGTATGCTCATGGAGTATTTCTTCCGCCTGATGGAAGAGATACCGCATTTGCTGTACTGACGAGCCTCACCGTATGGAATACCCAGCCAGCATCATCCTCGAGTGGTTAGCCCAGTTCTTCTGGCCGCTGACCCGCATCTCGTCAATGATGATGACAATGACGTTTTTCGGCGCACGTTTCGTGCCGGTTCGTGTACGTTTATACCTGTCACTTGCGATTACGTTTGCCGTCATGCCGTCCATTCCTCGTGTACCCGACACGGTGGAGTTGGTGTCGCTTGGCGGCGTCATCATGCTGGCACAACAGATTTTGATTGGCGTGGCGATGGGTACCGTCACCCAGTTCATCATTCAAACCTTCGTGTTGTTAGGTCAGATTCTGGGTATGCAATCGAGCTTGGGTTTTGCCTCCATGGTGGACCCCGCCAATGGTCAGAACACGCCTTTGCTTGGTCAGCTCTTTATGTTTGTGGCTACCATGATTTTTCTCGCGACTGATGGGCACTTACAAATGCTGAACCTGGTGGTGATGAGTTTCAAAAGCCTCCCCATTGGCGAATCGCTGCAATCCGCGGATTTTCGGGCCATGGCTTCTTGGTTCGGCATCATGTTCAGCGTGGGACTTGGTATGTCGTTGGCAGGGATTATTGCGCTGCTCACGGTTAACCTTTCTTTCGGTATCATGACGCGTGCCGCGCCTCAGTTAAACATTTTCTCGCTTGGTTTCTCCTTTGCATTGCTGGTGGGTTTATTGATCTGCTGGTACATCCTCAGTGGCATCTTGCCGCATTACTTGAATCACTGGGATACGGGTCTGAATACCATCTGTGACTTGATTCGTCTCGACTGCGCTAACGGCGGAGGTGCCTAATGGCAGAGAACGACGGTCAAGAACGCACAGAAGACGCCACACCCCGAAGGCGGGAGCAGGCGCGGGAGAAAGGTCAGGTTCCGCGCTCAAGAGAATTGGCATCGGTTGCAGTACTGGTTCTTGGTGCTGTTGCGCTGATGTGGTTCGGGGGTGGGCTTGGCGAAGCCTTGCTGGAGGTGATGCGAAAGTTCTTCACGCTAACGCGAGGAGAGATATTTGACGTCACGTCGTTGGGCAACATTATTTATGGCGCGATCTTCCATCTCGTGTTGCCACTCATGCTGATCCTACTGACACTATTTGTCGCGGGGCTAGTGGGGGCTGCGGCCTTAGGCGGCGTATCCTTTTCGTGGGAAGCTGCACGCCCTAAGTTATCGAAGATGAGCCCATTGCAGGGTATTAAGCGCATGTTCGGTAAGCAGAGCATGGTAGAGCTTATCAAGTCGATTCTGAAAGTCGCCCTGGTGTCTGGCGTCGCTTTCTACTTGATGTGGGCGAGCTTAGAAGACTTCTTCCAGCTCAACATTGAAACCTTCCCCGCAAACCTTTTTCACGCGCTCGATATTCTCTTGAACTTCGTGCTTTTGATCAGTTGTTCGCTGCTGGTTGTGGTCGCGATCGACGTGCCATTCCAAATCTGGCAGCACAATGATCAGTTAAAAATGACCAAGCAAGAAATCAAAGACGAATACAAAGACACCGAAGGTAAGCCTGAAGTAAAAGGCCGTATTCGTATGCTCCAGCGTGAAATGGCGCAGCGACGTATGATGTCTGAAGTGCCTTCCGCCGACGTGGTGATCACCAACCCGGAACACTATTCTGTCGCGCTGCGCTATGACAGCAAGATAGACAAAGCCCCCGTAGTGGTCGCCAAAGGCTCTGATTTCCTCGCGTTAAAAATCCGAGAAATAGCCGCAGAGCACGACATCATGATTGTCCCTGCGCCGCCTCTTGCACGTGCGGTTTACTATAGCACTGAACTTGAGCAACAAATTCCCGACGGCCTGTTTGCTGCCATCGCACAATTGCTTGCGTATGTTTTCCAGTTGAAGCAATACAAGAAAGGGCGTGGGCGTAAGCCTAAGCCTCTTGTCGAGCAGCAAATGCCCATACCGACAGAATTACGTCGCTAATCGTTCAACAACTGTACAGTTTGCGTAATAAACTGATTAAAAAGACAAAAAAACATGGTTCGTTTTTTGCTAGATAGGGTGTAGTGATTTAGCCCGAGACGACAGACAAACCATGAAGCTCTCTTTGCCGTTCTACGACAAGGTCCAAAATAAACTCCCTTTCAAGGTTGGCGTTATGCCTGCGATTGGCGCACCTGTGTTGGTGTTGTCAGCGCTCGCCATGGTTGTTCTTCCTGTTCCCGCTTTTTTGCTCGATATGTTCTTCTCGTTCAACATCGCCTTGTCGCTTGTTGTCCTTTTGGTGACCATCTACACCCGTAGGCCCCTCGATTTTGCAGCGTTTCCCACCGTTCTTCTTATAGCCACACTTTTACGCTTGGCGCTGAACGTTGCATCTACCCGTGTTGTTCTATTGCATGGTCATGAAGGCCCAGGCGCTGCAGGTGAGGTGATTGACGCGTTTGGTTCTGTGGTTATCGGCGGTAACTACGCGGTAGGTCTGGTGGTGTTCCTGATCTTGATGATCATTAACTTCATGGTTGTGACCAAAGGTGCGGGACGAATTTCCGAAGTAAGCGCGCGCTTCACCTTGGATGCCTTACCGGGTAAACAAATGGCCATCGATGCGGATTTGAATGCTGGCCTGATAAACCAAGACCAAGCAAGAACGCGTCGTCAAGAAGTGACGAAAGAAGCGGATTTCTACGGTTCGATGGATGGTGCGTCAAAATTCGTTAAGGGCGATGCCATCGCGGGTATTTTGATTCTTGCCATCAATATCATCGGTGGTCTCTCCATCGGTATGATTCAACACAACGTGAGCTTCTCTGAAGCGATTGAAATCTACACCTTGCTGACCATTGGTGACGGCCTCGTTGCTCAAATCCCATCGCTACTGTTGTCGATTGGTGCGGCAATCATGGTAACGCGCCAGAACACCGACGAAGACATGGGTCAGCAGTTGGTGTTCCAACTGGTCGATAACCCTAAAGCGTTAATTATTGCCACGGGCATTTTGTTCGTGATGGGTATTGTGCCGGGCATGCCGCATGTGCCGTTTCTGGCACTCGCCTTAATTTGTGGCGGCTTTGCCTATTGGAAAGTGAAGACACAAGAAAAAATCAAAGCGGCAGAACTGGCGAAACCGAAGCAAGAAATCGTGGCACCAAAACCAAAAGATTTGTCTTGGGATGATGTTCAACCTGTTGATGTGATTGGGTTGGAAGTGGGGTATCGCTTAATCCCTATGGTTGACAGAGACCAAGGTGGCGAGCTGCTTGATCGCGTGAAAGGGGTGCGTAAGAAGCTTTCGCAAGACTTTGGTTTCCTTATTCCGCCGGTACATATTCGTGACAACCTTGAATTGCCGCCAAACAGCTACCGCATCACCTTGATGGGCGTCGCTGTCGGTGAAGCTGATATTCGTCCTGACAATGAATTGGCGATTAACCCCGGGCAAGTGTTTGGCCCCATTGATGGTGAGCCAACGATTGACCCTGCGTTTGGTTTGGAAGCGGTGTGGATTGAAAAGTCGCAGCGTGAACATGCACAAGCATTGGGGTATACCGTGGTGGACTCCGCCACTGTATTGGCGACGCACCTTAGTCAAATGTTAACCAACAACGCTGAGCGTCTGCTGGGACATGAAGAAGCGCAGAACTTGGTTGAGCTTCTGTCGAAACAAGCTCCTCGCTTGGTTGAGGGTTTGATCCCCGATCTTATTTCGCTGGGCGTGGTGGTGAAAGTGATGCAGAACTTGCTGAATGAAGCCATTCCTATTCGCGATGTACGAACTATCATACAGACACTTTCTGAGTACGCGCCGAAGAGTCAAGATCCCGACATTTTAACTGCCGCTGTGCGAATTTCATTGAAGCGTTTAATCGTTCAAGAAATCAATGGTATAGCGCCAGAACTACCCGTTATCACTTTGGTTCCTGAGTTGGAACAGATATTGCATAAAACTATGCAGGCATCAGGGGGAGAGTCCACTGGCATTGAGCCAGGACTGGCAGAGCGTTTGCAACAAAGCCTGTCAGAGGCGACGCAACAGCAAGAATTGCAGGGTGAGCCTGCCGTGTTGTTAACGTCAGGTGTATTACGCTCAACCCTAGCCCGATTTGTGAAGAACACGATTCCGACGCTTCGCGTACTCTCTTACCAAGAAGTGCCGGATGAAAAACAGATAAGAATTGTGAGAGCGGTTGGCAACTGATGCCAAGCATCAGTAAATCAGGACAACGATTTTGAAGATTAAACGATTTTTTGCCAAAGACATGCGAACTGCACTAGCCGAAGTGAAAGAAGCTTTGGGTGCGGATGCAGTCATCATGTCAAACAAGAAAGTGACTGGCGGCGTCGAAATCGTGGCGGCTGTCGACACTGAAACGCCAACTCGCGACACGCGCCAAGACGCGGCGCGTACACAAATGGCGCAAAGCATGGATCGCGTTCACCAGCAACGCCGCTTGGTGGAAGACAAAGTGCACGTGCGCCGTGACATCAACAAAGAAACGGCGAGAAGACCTTTGGGTGGTGCGCTTGGGAGTAAGTTCTCTAGCTTGCTCGACCGTTATCAGTCTCAGTTACCTGAGAGTCAAGTTGATGACGAACCAGGCCAAGAAATGGATTCGCTCACTGCATTATTGGCTCGTCAAAAAGATGCGCGACTACGCCAAACTGAAACGGCGTATGCAGGGCAACCTTCTTCAAACCGCCGCGAAGCAAATGCTTCACAAGGTTACGGCAACGCGCCACAACAATCTTCACAAAGTAGCCAAAGTCGCAGTGGTTATGGCGCCTCGCAAGGCTATGGCTCGTCCCAAAACACCAGCCAACATGCGCGTAACCAACAAGCCAAAGGGCAAGAACTTGACCGTCTGTATCGTCAAAAACGTGACGAGGCAGATCGCCGCGACATGCGTAGCAATGGTCGCCAAGAAAATAGACTCGACGCAACCCGCGTTGAATCTCGTAAAAATGCACCACGTCAAACTGACGAAATGGAGGCCATGCGCAAAGAAATGGCCACCATTCGCGGCCTTTTAGAACACCAATTATCAGGTTTGATGTGGCAAGAAGTTGAACGTAAAGAACCGCTTCGCGCGATGCTGATTAAACGGTTAGAGAAGATGGGTCTGTCCCCTGTTCTTGCTGATCAATTAGCAGGCTATATCCCTGAGGATACACCCCCGAACGAAGCCTGGACGGAGTTGCTTGATTTGGTTGCAGATCAAGTGATTACGACCGACGAAAACCTGCTAGAAACAGGCGGTGTGATTGCGTTGTTAGGCCCAACGGGCGTAGGCAAAACCACCACCATTGCAAAATTGGCAGCGAGAGCAGCAATGGACTTTGGTCCGGAAGACATAGCCCTCGTTACAACAGATACATTTCGTATCGGTGCGCACGAGCAATTAGCAACCTACGGCCGAATTTTGGGCTGTCCAGTAAAAGTTGCTAAAGATGCCGAGGCACTGGCCGATATACTGTATCAGTTACGTCATCGACGACTGATTCTGTTAGACACTGCAGGAATGGGGCAGCGGGATCTTAGGTTATCCGAACAGCTGGACACGCTCATTCAAAGCAGCGGTTCACATATCCGAAGCCTACTCGTGTTACCAGCGACATCTCAACGTCGCGTGTTGCAAGAGACGATTGACCATTTCCGACGCATTCCACTCTCCGGATGCGTACTGACTAAGTTGGATGAATCCCTCAGTCTTGGGGAATTACTCAGTGTGACCATTGAAAACGCACTGCCTGTGACTTACTTGGCTGACGGCCAGCGAGTTCCAGAGGACATCCGACAGGCGAGCGGAAGGTATTTGGTCAACAAAGCCAGTGAATTAATGGCACAGGATTCAGAGCAGCAAAACCATTTCTGGAGTCATGATGTACCAGAGTCGAATGCGGCGGACTTTTATGATTGAGACAACCATGCATGATCAAGCAAGCGGCCTCCGCCGCCTGACCAACCCGACTCGCACCAAAGTGATTACCGTCACCGGAGGTAAGGGGGGCGTTGGTAAAACAAACATTACGTTGGGCATCGCTGCTTCCATGGCGAAACAAGGCAAGAAAGTCATGGTCTTGGATGCCGATTTGGGTCTTGCCAATGTTGACGTATTGCTTGGCCTTCGAGTGGGCAAGAATTTGAGCCACGTAATGCAGGGGCTGTGTGACCTAAAAGACATTATTGTTGAAGGTCCTCACGGTATGCGCATTATTCCTGCGTCGTCAGGAATGCGAGGCATGACAGAACTTAGCACGGCTCAACATGCAGGACTTATCCGCGCATTTGGTACCTTGGATGAAGAAGTGGATGTGTTGCTGGTGGATACCGCAGCCGGCATTTCTGACATGGTGTTGAGCTTCTCCCGTGCAGCGCAAGATGTGGTTATCGTGGTGTGTGACGAACCCACATCCATCACAGATGCTTACGCGCTCATTAAATTATTGAGCCGTGAACACGGTGTAACACGCTTTAAAGTCGTCGCCAACATGGTGCGCAGTTATCGTGAAGGTAGAGACTTATTTACAAAATTAACGCGAGTAACTGAAAGATTTTTAAATGCTAATCTAGAATTAGTAGCATGTGTCCCATTAGATGAACGTGTGCGACAGTCTGTGAAGAAGCAAAAAGTGGTTGTTGATGCGTTCCCAAGTTCACCTGCGGCGTTGGCATTGAATGCGCTAGCGAATAAGGCGCTGACTTGGCCAGTACCACGAAATCCAGGTGGTCATTTAGAATTTTTTGTTGAAAGACTGCTCGTGAGAGACGAGGCAGCGGGGGATTACCTCAGTGAATAGAGCGCTCACCTACAGCAGGACAGGCGCATCCACTGAGACGGTGATTGAGCAGTACTCTACGCTTGTTAAGCGTATTGCTCACCACTTGATCTCACGGTTGCCCCCGAATGTTCAGGTCGAGGATCTAATTCAAGCCGGCATGATCGGTTTGTTAGAAGCGCAACAAAACTATGACCCTTCCAAAGGGGCGAGTTTCGAAACCTACGCAGGTATCCGAATTCGTGGCGCGATGCTTGATGACATTCGAAAGGGTGACTGGGTACCGCGTTCTGTTCACAAGAACAACCGTCAGATCAGTGACGCCATTGCACACCTAGAAGGTGAGTTGGGTCGCGATCCAAACGACAAAGAAATTGCAAAACGTCTAGGCATGAGCCTTGAGCAATACCACAACGCATTAAACGACATCAATTCAGGGCGTTTAATCGGGATGGATGACCTAGGCGTTTCAGAAGATGCTTTCGTGATTGAAAGCCATCGAGAAGAAAATCTTCCCTTCCAGGAAGTGGAGGAGGATAGCTTCAAGGTTCACTTGGCAAAAGCTATCACCGAGCTTCCTGAAAGAGAGGCTTTGGTGCTCTCTCTCTATTACGATGAGGAACTTAACCTCAAAGAGATTGGTGCCATTATCGGGGTCAGTGAATCCCGAGTTTGCCAGATACAAAATCAGGCAATGCAGCGGTTACGGACTAAGCTATCCGCTTGGTCAAAGTAAGTTTTAACAATTATAAGGGACCTCACCGGAGGCAACTTTGAACACAAACATGAAAATCCTCATTGTTGATGACTTCTCAACAATGCGCCGTATCGTTAAGAACCTCCTTCGTGATCTGGGTTTCAACAACACTGTTGAAGCTGATGATGGCCTAACAGCTCTGCCAATTCTCAAGAAAGGCGGAATCGAGTTTGTCGTCACTGACTGGAACATGCCTGGCATGCAGGGCATTGATTTGCTCAAGAACATCCGTGCAGATGATGAATTAAAACATCTTCCTGTATTGATGATCACTGCGGAAGCCAAGCGTGAGCAAATCGTTGAAGCTGCTCAAGCGGGTGTAAATGGCTATATCGTTAAGCCGTTTACCGCTGCAACGTTAAAAGAGAAGCTGGATAAGATTTTCGAGCGCATGTGATCTGCTTCTTCGCGCAGTGAAGGAATATTTAAACGATGATAACACTCGACCAAGCTAAAGAGCTGGTCAGTTTTCTCGAAGAAGGGAATCAGGAAAGTGCGAATGAATTGCTGCTAAAAATCAGCAGTGAGAGTCGCAATCCGCTCTTCAATGAGGTGGGGAAACTGACCCGACAACTGCATGATTCGTTGTCTAATTTCCGCTTGGATCCGCGCGTCAATGATCTCGCTAACAGCGAGATCCCTGATGCAAAAGATCGCCTTAACTTTGTTATGGAAAAAACGGAACTTGCCGCCAACCGAACCATGGACGCAGTCGAAGCGACGTTGCCCATTGCTGATAATCTTCAGGAATGCCTCGCTCAAGTTCGTCCTCAATGGAACAACTTGATGGGAGGGCGGATTGACCTCGTGAGTTTTAAAGACCTGTGTCACCAGATCGACGGACTTTTGACGCAGGTGGAAGGCGACACGACCAAACTGCACGGTCAATTGACTGAAATACTTATGGCGCAAGATTTCCAAGACTTAACAGGTCAGGTCATTCGACGCGTTATTGAGTTGGTGCAGGAAGTAGAAAAACAACTGGTCGAAATCTTAACCGCGTTTGGGTTGGAAGACGATCAGCAAGAAGAAACAGAACAAATATCTGGCATCGTGGCTGAAGGTCCGGTCGTCACTGAGGAACAGCGTCAAGAGAAAAACGTGATGCAGAGTCAGGACGATGTGGACGACTTGCTTTCTAGCCTGGGCTTTTAGGGGTGCGTTATGAGCTTTGAAATGGATGAAGAAATCCTGCAGGACTTTTTGATCGAAGCAGGTGAAATTCTGGAGTTATTGTCTGAGCAGTTAGTGGATCTGGAAAAATCGCCAGAAGACCGCGATTTGCTGAACGCAATATTCCGGGGATTCCACACGGTTAAAGGTGGTGCTGGCTTCTTATCGCTCAAAGAGTTGGTAGATACCTGCCACGGTGCGGAAAATATTTTCGATAATCTCCGCAATGGCGGTCGCGAACTGACACCTGAGGTGATGGATATCATCCTTCAAGCGCTCGACACCGTTAACGAACAGTTTGCGTGTGTTCAGCAAAGCGAACCTGCCCCAGCGGCCGATCCAGCATTGCTGGACGCGCTGCACAAATACAGCCGCCCCGCGTCTGAAGACGAAGCGTCGGCAGAGCCAGAACCAGAGCCGGAACCCGAGCCAGAACCAGAACCTGAGATAGTCGCGGAAGCGCCTGCTGAGGAAGGTGATGCGATCGCCGGTGATTCCGTCGATGAAATTACCGATGACGAATTTGATCGTTTGCTTGACCAACTTCATGGATCAGGCAAAGGGCCACAAGTAACAGAAAAACCTGCAGCGGAAGCGCCTGCGGCGGGATCGGACAGCGGTGACATTACGGACGACGAGTTCGAAAAACTGCTTGATGAGCTGCACGGTTCAGGCAAAGGGCCACTTGATGGAGACGCGGCTGCGCCACCTCCTCAAAACGCTGCGGTAGAAAGTCCGAGTGGTGATGACATCACTGACGACGAATTTGAAAAGCTTTTGGATGACTTGCACGGTAAAGGCAAAAGCCCTATCGACAATGCACCGAAAGCCGAAGCACCAAAAGCGGAGCCAGCGCCTGCGCCGAAGCCAGAACCTAAGCCTGTGCCGAAAGCCGAAGCGCCAGCAGCAAAACCGCCAGCGGTTGCCGCTAAGCCACCTGCAAAAGCAGACGACAAGAAACCACCTGTTCCTCAAGCTGAGCAGACAGTGCGTGTAAACACCTCAACGCTCGATACCATCATGAACATGGTGGGTGAGTTGGTGTTGGTGCGTAACCGTTTGGTGAGTTTGGGTGCCAACAGTGAGGATGAGAACATGGCGAAAGCCGTGACCAACCTCGATGTGGTGACTGCTGACTTGCAAGGTGCGGTCATGCAAACACGCATGCAGCCTATCAAGAAAGTATTTGGTCGTTTCCCTCGCGTTGTTCGAGATTTGGCGCGAAGCCTTAAAAAAGACATTGTGTTGGAAATGCGTGGTGAAGAAACCGATTTGGACAAGAACTTGGTGGAGGCATTGGCCGATCCCATGGTCCACTTGGTGCGTAACTCGGTCGACCACGGCATTGAAATGCCAGACAAGCGTGAGCAAAACGGTAAACCTCGTGTGGGTACCGTTACCCTTGCTGCATCGCAAGAAGGTGACCATATCCTGTTGACCATCGAAGATGATGGCGGCGGTATGGATGCTGAGAAGCTTCGTGGCATCGCGGTAGAACGTGGTGTGATGGATGCAGATGCTGCAGCGCGTTTGACAGATACCGAGTCATTCAACCTGATTTTTGCGCCTGGTTTCTCAACCAAAACAGAAATTTCGGATATCTCTGGTCGTGGTGTGGGGATGGATGTGGTGAAAACTGCGATCACCCAGCTCAACGGCACGATCTCCATCGATTCAGTATTGGGTCGCGGTACGATCATTTCGATCAAAGTGCCACTGACGCTCGCCATTCTGCCAACCTTAATGGTCGGTATTGGCGGCAACCCATTTGCTTTCCCACTTTCTAACGTTAATGAAATCATTAGCCTAGATTTGGCGAGAACCAATACGGTTGATGGTCAATTGACCTTAATTGTTCGCGATAAAGCCATTCCATTGTTCTACTTGCAAGATTGGCTGTGTAAGAAGCGTGCGTCGAAGAAAGACTCTGGGCATGTCGTCATCATTCAGATGGGTCATCAGCCTGTTGCCTTTGTTGTTGATTCACTCATTGGTCAGGAAGAGGTGGTCATTAAACCTCTTGATGAATTGCTGCAAGGTACGCCGGGTATGGCGGGTGCGACAATCACCAGTGATGGTCATATTGCTTTGATTCTCGATGCACCGAATCTGCTTAAACGTTACGCGGGACGATAAGAGTAATAAGGACTGATATGGCAGTGAAAGTGTTGGTGGTGGATGATTCGAGCTTTTTCCGCCGCCGAGTGAGTGAGATTATCAATGGCGACCCGCGCCTCCAAGTCATCGACTGTGCAGTCAATGGTAAAGAGGCGGTTGAAAAGACGGCGCAATTGAAGCCAGATGTCATCACCATGGACATTGAAATGCCGATCATGGATGGGATCACTGCGGTTCGAGAGATCATGCAGGCCAATCCAACGCCCATTTTGATGTTTTCATCGCTGACGCACGATGGCGCGAAAGCGACACTGGATGCGTTAGACGCGGGTGCACTAGACTTCCTGCCTAAAAAGTTTGAAGACATAGCAAGAAACCGCGATGAAGCGGTTTCTCTGCTACAACAACGCGTGAATGAAATCGCACGTAAGCGCGCATTCATGCGTCGTCCAATGCCCACTGCGCGTCCAGCAGTCGCAGCGCCTGTTGCTACTACTGCCGCGACGGCGACAGCAACGCCGACACGTACGCCAGTGCGACCATTTTCTAGTCCGGCAGGTTCTGCGCTATCAACCCGCTCGGCCGCGCCTGTCTCGATGAGTCGATTCAAAGCCAGTGGTAAGCGTTATCAACTTGTCGCGATTGGCACGTCTACGGGTGGACCGGTTGCATTGCAGAAAGTGCTGAGTTCACTTCCAGCGAATTTCCCTCTTCCGATTTTGTTGATCCAGCATATGCCTTCAACGTTTACCGCAGCCTTTGCTCAACGCCTTAATGGTTTGTGCAAAATCTCGGTGAAAGAAGCGCAAGACGGTGACACCTTGCAAGCGGGCACCGCATACCTTGCGCCTGGCGGTATGCAGATGATGATTGATGGTCGTCCCGGTGCGGCTCGCCTCAAAATCATCGACGGTGGCGATCGCATGAACTACAAACCCTGCGTTGATGTGACGTTTGGGTCTGCCGCCAAGATATATGGTGATAAAGTATTATCCATGGTTTTGACGGGCATGGGCGCAGACGGTCGTGACGGAGCAAGAATGTTGAAAGAAGAAGGGTCAACAGTCTGGGCTCAAGACGAAGAAAGTTGCGTTGTTTATGGCATGCCACAGGCGGTCGCAAAGGCAGGGATTTCGACAGAAGATCTTCCCCTTGAGCGAATTTCTGAGCGCATTCTCGTCGAGCTCAACTTGGTATAAGGAGCAGTCGTGATAGTCTGGAGTATTGCAAACCAGAAAGGCGGCGTTGGAAAAACAACATCCACGATTACCCTTGCTGGTCTTCTCAGTGAAAGAAACAAGCGTGTATTGCTGATCGATACCGATCCGCATGCCTCGCTCACCACCTATCTGAATTACGATTCAGATACATTGCCACGTTCTCTTTTTGACCTCTTTCAGCTTCAGACGATTAATCGCGATACGGTAAAGCCGCTTATCCTCAACACTGAGTATAAGAACCTTGATTTGTTGCCTTCTCATATGTCGCTCGCCACGCTTGATCGTGCCATGGGGAACCGCGGTGGCATGGGGTTGGTGCTGAAAAAGACGCTCGCGTGCCTCGAAGAAGAATACGATTATGCGTTGATCGATTGCCCGCCAATCTTGGGGGTAATGATGGTGAACGCGTTAGCGGCCAGTAACCGCATTTTAATTCCTGTACAAACCGAGTTCCTCGCAATGAAGGGGCTCGAACGCATGATCCGCACGCTGCAAATTATGCAGAAGTCGCGCAGCTCTGCGTTCAAGGTATGCATTGTGCCTACCATGTATGACAAACGGACACGCGCCTCTCTTGAAACCCTTCAAGAACTCAAAGTGCGATACCCCGATCAGGTATGGACATCGGCTGTGCCTATTGACACCAAATTCCGCGATGCGAGCTTGAAACACATGCCGCCATCGTATTACGCAAAAAATTGTCGTGGCGTTTTTGCTTATAAAACGCTGCTCTCTTACCTGGAGCGATTAGAGCAGGATGAAAGATAGCGGTGCTTTATCCAGTGTTGAAGCACTGGACGCTTACTTTGATGCTTTGTTGGGAGAGGATGATGTCATCCAACAGGAAGAGGCTGTGCAACCAGACAACGCGTTTCTGGATGCCGATTTCTC
This sequence comes from Enterovibrio baiacu, assembly GCF_004120195.1. Lineage (GTDB taxonomy): Bacteria > Pseudomonadota > Gammaproteobacteria > Enterobacterales > Vibrionaceae > Enterovibrio > Enterovibrio baiacui. The sequence continues at coordinate 131,460 of NZ_SCHN01000008.1, forward strand.
AGAGGCACCTGCACCAGCGTTAAAACTGCAAGAAGTGACCAGCCCTGAACGTTTTACGGGCAGAACACTGACGCAGGAGGAGCGCGATCTCTCTCATGTCGAAAAACTGTTAAGCCAATTAAAGCTTGATGACGACATGGAGGTAGAAGTTGAAGAACTCACGGATGTTGATTTGGCATCTGAGGTTGAAACCGACGTTGAGACGGTCACTGATGCAATTGCTGCGGTAGAGGCGTACACAGAAGCCTTAACCGAAACCGTGGATGAGGTCGCTGAAGTGACGCCTTCGGTGTCATTGCACTTAGTGACTGACACGGAAACTGATGTCGCGGCAGAGATCGAAACCGAGTTAGATACTGAGGTCGAGGTTGATACTGACGTTGAGCTTGATGTGGCACTCAGTGTCGATACTTCGGTAGCCGAAGAAATAACGTTTCAAGAAGAGACAGAGCTTCAAGAAGAGACTGAACTTCAAGAAGACACGACGCTGCTTGAAGAGGTTGAGGTTCAACAAGACATTGAATCTGCCACAGTCACGCCGCTTCATGTCGATACAGATGTTGTCGTAGAGACCAATGTTACTGAAGAGGCTTACGTTGAGTCTGATGTTGAAACCGACATTGCTTTTGATACTGATGTTGATAGTGAACTGGACACGCAGGCAGGTGAAGATCTCATTCCGCCTTGGCAGAACATCGTGCCAGAACACGCGTTCCAAGTGCTCTTTTTTGAATCGATGGGCGTAACATACGCCGTGCCGCTGGCAGAGCTTGGCGGCATCCACCAACTTGGTGAATGCAATCATTTGATTGGTCGCCCAGATTGGTATTTGGGATTGCAGACAGAACGCGATCAGCAACTCGATATTGTTGATACCGCGAAATGGGTAATGCCAGAAAAAATAACAGATAACAGCCATCGCGATGACTATAGTTATATTGTGATCTTAGGTGATAGCAAATGGGGTTTAGCATGTGACACCCTGTTAGGCACAGAGTCACTGAATGGAGAGCAAGTGCGGTGGCGCGAACAAGCGGGCAAACGGCCTTGGTTGGCTGGATTGGTCAAACAAAAGATGTGTGCACTTATTCATGTCGAAGCGCTAATTGCCATGCTTAATCAAGGTATTGATGCCAATGCATTGGCGTAACTGACGTAGCACAGCACGTAAAGAGGAAAACAAATGTCTCAGGTAGCTGAAGTCCAAAAAGACAACGTGAACGATGAGGTCCTGCAGTGGGTGACCTTCCAATTGGAAGACGAAACCTACGGCATTAATGTTATGCAGGTTCGCGAGGTTTTACGTTACACCGAAATCGCGCCTGTACCTGGTGCGCCAGACTATGTACTGGGCATTATCAACCTGCGCGGTAACGTTGTGACGGTTATCGACACACGTTCACGCTTTGGTTTGATGCAAGCTGATGTGACAGACAACACACGTGTAATCGTGATTGAAGCTGAATCGCAAGTGATCGGCATCATGGTTGATAGTGTGGCGGAAGTGGTTTATCTGCGTACCTCTGAAATTGATACCACACCAAGCGTTGGTACGGATGAAAGCGCGAAGTTTATTCAAGGCGTGAGCAACCGTAATGGCAATCTGTTGATCTTGGTTGATCTCAATAAACTGCTCTCTGACGAAGAGTGGTCTGACATGGCTATGCTGTAATGCTCGATGTCGTGTTGTACTGGTTACCACTCGGTGTTTCAGTTGTCATCGGGGTTGTTCTACTTATCCTGCTTCGTCGGGAAAAAAAGGCGCGACAGGCGTTAGAAACCAAATTTCAAGCCATGGAATTGGTTTATAAAAATGCACGCCAGCAGCAAGAGAGCCTGACAAAGCAGTTCAATGAACTGCGCGCAGGTTCGATAGGTATGAGCCAGAAGCTTGCAGAGCTTTCACAACGTTTCGATGACGTTGTTGATAAGCAAAACGAGCTAGAAATGCACGACCCAGACGGTCGACTGTATAGTCGAGCGAGCAAGATGGTAGAGCTAGGCGCAGATATCCACGAGTTAATGGAAGAGTGTGATTTGCCGAAGGCAGAAGCGGAATTGCTTCTGAGTATTCGAAAGCAAAGACTTGTGCGATAACTGACAGGTGAAGCAAGCGTTGCGCTTGCTTATACCGACTGATTCACAAAAGCCCCTTCCCATCCGGGAGGGGCTTTTCCGTCTAAGTACCAGGCGAATGCGATCAATTCTGCGATCACCAAATAGAGCTGTTCAGGAATGTCGTCGCCCACTTCCAGCGCGGAAAGCCAATTCATTAACGTCTCATCGCTGTGTATGAGCCCGCCATTCTTTTCCATCTCTTCTATAAGTTTTTCCGCCAAGGCCTCGTAGCCTTTCGCGCTTACCGTTGGCGTGTTTACGCCATCATATCGAAGTGCTACAGCGCTTTTTTCTTTCTTCATACTTGTATATTAACCCCGCTTGAAACCGTCGCTGGTGCGGAAGGCTCCGTGACTTCTACGTTGATGTCCGACAAACGAAGCTGATGTTTGCTCAATTGTTTTTCTAACACCGGCAGCGCCGCTTCAACACGTTTTTTAAGGCCTTTGGAATTGGTGGAAAAGGTCAGTGAGAGTGCTTGGTCTTCAAGCTCTGCCGTTGCTAACACCGTACGATTTTTGGAAAGCGTTAAATTGACTGTGACAGACCAACGAGATTTTTTCGTTTTGGCGCGGGTCTTCTTCACGGTGACGTGCACGGGTGTTTGTTGTTCAGGGTGGAAAGGGAACAACCAAGTGAACTCGCCGGGCTTGTTGCTGTCTTGAAAGCGTTGCTCTGCAAAAAGCATGAGCATGGCTTTTAATCGGCTTGAACTTTCATTGTCAGCGGTCGACAAAAGACGCAGAGCATCAAGCGTACTTTTGTCTGTTTGACGTTCTGCTAACCAGTTGGCGGCGACGTCGGGTTTGTTGGGCATAAATAAGGTGTTAAGAAGCATCGCGAGAGGTGCTGAGGGTGCATTTTGGGCGCCCGTCGTTCGTGTTAACAACGGGAAAAGATTCATCAGTGATAATAATTGAGAAAGCTGTGAACTATTCGTTCCAGTTTTAACAAGAGATTTCGAATTTTCTTGGCCGATTAACAACACACTCTCTACGGGCTTATTCTTCAGCACTTCAAGCATTAATGCACTGATGTTACTGTTATTATCGATTTTCATACTTACTCACAATTAGTCACATTTGAGCGAGAGCGTTGGGATCGTGCCGCTAACGATTTTAAAAACCTCTATGTTATTATCGGGCAGATTTTTCATTACTTTATCGGGAATTGACAATCGTTATGTTGGAAGTGCGTCAACTAAGCAGCATTCGTGATGAGCGCGTGTTGTTTGAAGACCTCAATTTTACCGTGTCGCCCGGTGATCTTGTTCAGATAGAAGGGCCGAATGGCGCGGGTAAAACAACCTTGCTACGCATTATTGCGGGGCTGGGGTTGTCAGAGTCTGGTGACGTACTTTGGAACGGCAGCTCGGTGACAAAATCCAGAGAAGAGTTCTACAGTGATCTCTTGTTCTTGGGTCATAGCACTGGCGTTAAGCGTGAGCTAACGGCGTATGAGAATCTGGCGTTCTACCAAAAAATGCACGGTACTCCCGATGAGGATCGCCTTTGGGATGCCCTTGCTCGTGTGGGGCTGGCTGGGCGAGAAGACGTTCCTGCCGCTCAATTATCGGCGGGACAGAATCGACGTGTTGCATTGGCTCGACTTTGGGTCAGTGAATCTTTACTTTGGATCCTTGATGAACCCTTAACGGCCATTGATAAACAAGGTGTTAAAGTATTGGAACAGCTATTCCAGAAACACGTTGATAACGGGGGCATTGTGCTGTTTACCACTCACCAAGACATGTTCCACGATAACCCTAAGCTTCGTCGCATCACTTTGGGGGCGTAATGGGTAAGGCGCTATTTCAACTTATTCATCGTGAACTCTTGGTGGCGTTTCGTCGTCAATCTGACATGTTGAACCCGTTGTGGTTTTTCATCATTGTCATCACCTTGTTCCCGTTAGGCGTCGGGCCTGGGCCAAACCTGCTTGCAGAGATTGCGCCGGGTATTATCTGGGTCGCGGCATTGTTGGCGGCCGTTGTCTCGCTTGAACGGCTCTTTCGTGATGACTTTGTCGACGGCTCATTAGAACAAATATTGTTGATGCCAGAACCACTTCCGGTCTTAGCATTTGCAAAAGTGGTGGCGCATTGGTTGCTCACGGGTTTGCCGCTATTGATCATAAGCCCACTTCTAGCAGTATTACTTTCATTAGATTGGCCGACATACAAAGCGGTCGTGTTGACGTTACTGTTAGGAACACCAACATTGAGCTTCTTAGGCGCGATTGGTGTTGCATTGACCGTCGGCCTGAGAAAAGGCGGCGTGCTTCTGAGCTTACTGGTGTTGCCTTTGTTCATCCCAGTATTAATTTTCGCTACATCTGCCATTGATATGGCAGCCAATGGATTTCCGATTAACGGGCAACTCGCCATCCTTGGTGCGATGTTGGCAGGGTCGGCAACCTTATCACCTTTTGCAGTGTCAGCGGCACTGCGCGTGAGTGTTCAATAATTCTTATAATTTACTGAGAGCGGTAATAGCAATGTGGAAATGGCTTCATCCCTATGCCAAACCAGAGGCAACCTACCAGCTGTGTAATACACTGCTGCCTTGGTTCTCTGTACTGGCATTGTTGTCCTTGATTACAGGTACGATATGGGGGCTTGCGTTTGCGCCTTCTGACTACCAACAAGGTGACAGCTTCAGGATCATCTACATCCATGTGCCAGCAGCGATTTGGTCAATGGGTGCGTATATGTCGATGGCAATTGCCGCCTTTATCGGCCTTGTATGGCAAATCAAAACCTCCGACTGGGCAGCTGCTGCAATGGCACCGATTGGTGCTGTATTTACCTTTATCGCCCTTGTGACAGGTGCAGTATGGGGTAAACCAATGTGGGGTGCTTGGTGGGTATGGGATGCGCGCCTAACATCAGAGCTTATTCTGCTGTTTCTTTACTTGGGTGTGATTGCCCTGTACAACGCATTTGATGATGAGCGTACCGCAGGTCGTGCCGCTGGCATTCTTGCCATGGTGGGGGTGATTAACTTGCCGATCATTCACTTTTCTGTGGAATGGTGGAACACCCTTCACCAAGGCGCAACCATCACCAAATTTGCGAAGCCTTCCATTGCGTCAGACATGCTTTGGCCCTTGCTGCTGAACATCTTTGGTTTTGCATTCTTCTTTGGTGCATTGACCTTGATGGGACTCAAAAACAAAATCCTTCAGCGTGAAGCGCATCGCCCTTGGGTGCATCAATTGGTAGAGCGAGGATAATCATGCATTTTACTTCCTTCTCAGCATTCTTAGACATGGGCGGCTATGCCGTTTATGTGTGGAGTTCTTTCGGTATTACGTTTGGTGCCTTGTTGTGGCTGGTTGTTTCTGCCCACCTGACACGCCGTAAACTCTTCAATGACATTAAAAATAGAGCCGCCAGAGAGCAGCGCATTAAAAATGCCCAAAATATGGAGAACACATTATGAACCCAAGACGTAAAAAACGATTAGGGCTGGCACTGGCCTTAGTGTTGGGCGTAGGTGCGACGATTGGGCTGATGCTGTATGCGTTGAATCAGAATATGGATTTGTTCTACACGCCAACGGAATTGGTGAACGGTAAGCCTGACGGCACGAAACCTCAGGTAGGCCAGCGTTTAAGAATCGGTGGCATGGTTGTCGCGGATTCCGTTGAACGTGACCCTGACTCGCTCAAAGTGAGTTTCAAAGTGGCCGATGTAGGCCCACAAGTTACCGTGATTTTTGAAGGTATTCTTCCAGACCTGTTTCGTGAAGGGCAGGGCATTGTGGCGCAAGGTGAGTTGGTGAACGCTAACACCGTGAAAGCGCACGAAGTGCTCGCGAAGCACGATGAAGAATACATGCCACCTGAAATTGCAGAGGCCATGAATAAAAGTCATCAGCCTCTTGAATACACAGAGCAACAAAAAGGTAGCTACTAATGATTGCTGAACTGGGGCATTTCGCCCTGATCATCTCCCTCGGCTTTTCGGTGCTCTTGAGCATCTATCCGCTTTGGGGCGCGCAGGTTGGAAATCAAGCCATGATGCGCTCAGCCCGTCCATTGGCGATTGGCATGTTCCTCATGTTGCTGATGTCATTCTTCGCGCTGAGCTGGGCGTTTTACGTCAATGACTTCACCGTCAGCTACGTGGCGAGTAACTCGAACAGTGCGTTGCCTTGGTATTATCGCCTCACCGCGGTGTGGGGGGCTCACGAAGGGTCTTTGTTGCTTTGGGTGTTGATCCAAGCGGGTTGGACACTTGCCGTTGCTCTGTTTAGCCGTGGTATGCCACAAGAATCTGTCGCGCGCGTGTTGGCTGTGATGGGCATGATCGGCGTTGGCTTCTTACTTTTCATTATTCTGACGTCAAACCCCTTTGACCGCACCTTGCCTTACTTCCCTGTTGATGGCCGTGACCTTAACCCGTTGTTGCAAGATCCGGGTCTGATTGTTCACCCGCCAATGCTATACATGGGGTACGTAGGCTTCTCCGTTGCGTTTGCGTTTGCCATTGCATCCTTGATGGCGGGACGTTTGGATACCGCATGGGCGCGTTGGTCTCGTCCTTGGACAACCGCTGCATGGGTGTTCTTGACGATCGGTATCGCGCTGGGCTCTTGGTGGGCGTACTACGAACTTGGCTGGGGTGGCTGGTGGTTCTGGGATCCAGTAGAAAATGCATCGTTCATGCCTTGGTTGGCGGGTACGGCGTTAATGCACTCACTCGCGGTGACTGAAAAGCGCGGTACCTTTAAAGCGTGGACGGTATTGCTTGCGATCTCTGCGTTCTCGTTAAGCCTATTGGGCACCTTCCTTGTGCGTTCTGGCGTACTGGTTTCGGTGCACGCCTTTGCATCTGATCCAACCCGTGGTCTCTTTATTCTGGCGTTCTTGGTGGCCGTTATTGGTGGCTCTTTGCTGCTTTATGCATTGCGTGCATCAGAAGTGCGTGTGCGCGGTAACTTTGAATTGGTGTCCCGTGAAAATGCGCTACTGGCAAACAACATCCTATTGATTGCAGCCCTTGTGGTTGTACTGTTGGGTACACTGCTGCCATTGGTTCACAAGCAAATTGGTTTGGGTTCAGTCTCTATCGGCGAACCGTTCTTTAACTTGCTCTTCACCTGGCTGGCCGTGCCGTTTGTGTTCCTTTTAGGTATTGGCCCTCTGGTTCGCTGGAAGCGCGACAACCTGAAAACCGTGAAGAAAGAACTTATCATTAGCGGCATCTTGTCGATCCTTGGTGGTATTGCGCTGGTCGCCATCTTTGCTGATACCTTTATGCCGCTTGCCGCGCTAGGTGCAGTGATGGGCTTGTGGATCATCCTTACCCAATCGTTCGAAGTCTACCAACGCGCAACGCACCGTGATGCATTCATGACGGGTGTGCGTAAGCTGGGTCGCAGTCACTGGGCCATGGTATTCGGTCATATTGGTCTTGCCGTGTCGATTCTTGGTATCGCCATGGTGCAGAACTATGACATCGAACGTGACGTGAAGATGGCGCCGGGCGACACCGTCGAAATTCAAGGTTATCACTTCAACTTTGCAGGTCTTCGTGACAAAGACGGCCCGAACTATGACGGCTACATCGCTGACTTTGATGTTTACCGTGGTGATCGTCGCATCAATACATTGCATGCAGAGAAGCGTTTCTACAACGTACAGCGCTCGATGATGACTGAAGCCGCCATTGATCGCGGCATCACGCGTGACCTTTACATTGCCATGGGTGAACGCTTGCCTGATGGCGCTTGGGCTGTGCGTATTTACTACAAACCGTTTGTTCGTTGGATTTGGTTCGGTGCGGTATTGATGGCCGTTGGCGGTATCTTTGCGATGTCGGATAAACGTTACCGTTTTAGACAGAAATCGACATCGGCGATCAGCGCCGAGCCAGCGAAGGAGATTTAAGGGTGAAACGTCCTTTATTGTTTATCCCATTGGCTCTTTTCATGGTGCTTGTGGCGGTGTTTTTCGTTCAGCTTGGTAAGAATGCGGACGGTGATGATCCAACCAAACTTGAATCTGTGTTGGTGGGTAAACCGGTGCCTGAATTCCGTTTGGAAGATTTGGCAGAAGCTGGGAAGCTCTATGACCAAGGTATTTTCCGTGGACAACCTTTGTTGCTCAACGTATGGGCAACATGGTGTCCAACCTGTTATGCCGAACACTCATTCTTGAATGAGTTGGCGGGCGATGGTGTGAAAATCATCGGGCTGAACTACAAAGATGATCGTGTTAAAGCGATCGGTTGGTTGAATCAATTGGGTAACCCTTATTTGATCAGCTTGTTTGATGGTAACGGCATGTTGGGGCTGGATCTCGGTGTGTACGGCGCGCCTGAAACCTTCCTTATTGATGCGAATGGCATTATTCGTTATCGCCACGCGGGTGATGTAAACACACGCAATTGGGAAGACACCTTGAAGCCGATTTATGACCAAATGTTGGCGGAGGCGAAAGGATGATGAAACGTATCCTGTTGCCGTTAATTCTGGCAGCGAGTGCAGCATTCTCTGTGTCTGCAGCGATTGAGGTTTATGAGTTTGATACGCCAGAGCAAGAGGCGGCGTTTCACCAGTTGGGGAAAGAGCTTCGTTGTCCTAAGTGTCAAAACAACAACATTGCGGATTCCAATGCAGGTTTAGCGCAAGACCTTCGTGCCAAAGTGTATGAAATGCTCAAACAAGGCAAAAACGAAGATGAGATTGTCGAGTACATGGTTGCCCGTTATGGCAACTTTGTGACCTACAATCCGCCGCTAACCGCATCAACCATGATTCTGTGGGCTGGTCCGCTATTGTTTGTGATTGGTGGTTTCACCGTGTTGGTAATGCGCAGCCGCAAGAGCCCGAAAGTGGCGAAAAACACGGCATTAGACAGTGAAGAACAAGCAAGGCTTGATGCGTTGCTGGATGAGCACAACTCAGAAAAGAAAAAGGATGACCAAGCATGACAGAAACGATGTTTTGGCTGATCACTGCCTTGATGATGCTGGTATCCATTGCAATCTTTGTGTTGCCGATTTATCGCGGGAAAGACCAAGATGAAGAAGCCAGCCGTGATGAGCTGAACAAGGCATTCTTCCGTGATCGTATGGAAGAAATTGAGGAAGAAGCGCAAGAAGGTTTGATTGAAAACCAGGGTGAACTTGCTGTTGAACTAAAACAATCCTTGCTTGATGACATTCCAACGCAACAAGCCGTCACTGAAAGCAAGAATACAGTGTCAGCGATGATGCTTGCACCGGGCGTGTTAATTTTGGTGATACTGAGCTACTTCCTCTACAACACTTTTGGTAGCTACGGTGCTGTGGTGTCATGGCAAGAAACCACGAACAAGTTGCCTGAACTTTCTCAGCGCTTGATGTCAGATTCACAAGAGCCGCTTTCCGACCAAGAAATGGCGGATCTTACGCTGGCGCTTCGCACCAAACTGCAACAGACACCTGATGATGCAATGGGCTGGTTGCTGCTAGGCCGTATTGGGATGGCGAATCGTGATATTCAGACAGCGGAAGGCGCAATGGCGAAAGCGTATGACCTTTCTCCTCTGAATAGCGACATCAAATTAGGCTACGCACAATCGCTGATCTTTTCGGGCGATGAAACCAACGTAACCAAAGCACGCGGTTTACTTCGTGAAGTGATTCGAGAAGATCACGCGAACATGCAGGCATTCTCATTGTTAGCATTTGAAGCATTCGAGCGAGGTGCTTATGATGAGGCGATTGCAGCTTGGTCGACCATGAAGAAGTTGCTGCCTGAGAATGACCCACGCATTGCAATGCTTGAGCGCAGCATTGATCGCGCAAATGCACAAATGAACGTGGGTTCTGGTCAGAAAGTGTCTGTGACTGTCACGCTGGATGAAGATGTGGTTCTTCCCGAGCAAGGTGTATTGATTGTCTCTGTGCATTCAGCAGACGGAGCACCAATGCCCATTGCTGCGAAACGACTACCGATCAATCAGTTCCCATTGATTGTCGAGTTAACGGATGCTGACAGTATGATCCCTGAGCGCCTCATGTCGTCATTGCCTGAAGTCTTGGTGAAAGCGCGCATTGACCATGATGGAAACGTCATGACGAAAGACGGTGATTGGTTTGGAGAAACCTTGCCGTTTGCGTTAGGCGGACAATCGCAGATAGTGATTAACCAAAAGTATTAACTGATTTATACTTTCTGGTAACAATTGAAACGGGCTGGTGTAAACCAGCCTCTTTTTTGGAAATAATAATACAATGTGGAAAGGCTTTTTACTGGCAGTAGGCCTTGTGGTTGGGTTGAGCGGATGTGCTCAAACACCTGAAGAGAACACTGCTGACGCAGAAACGAATACAGAAACCCATGTCGCGCACCCGAATGATCCGTTTGAAGGGTTCAACCGCGCGATGTGGGCATTTAACTATGATTATCTCGACCCGTATGTCGCGCGCCCTGTGTCTGTGGCTTACGTAGACTATGTGCCGAACTGGACGCGAACAGGTATCTCAAACTTTATCAATAACCTTGAAGAGCCTGCGAGCATGATCAACAGCCTCATCATGTTGGAAGGTGAAGACGCGCTTGTTCACTTTAACCGGTTCTGGTTGAACACTGTCTTTGGTTTGGGCGGCCTTATCGATCTTGCCTCGGCGGCAAATGTTCCTAAACTCAGTGACCGACAGTTTGGCGATGCGATGGGCTATTACGATATAGGGCAAGGCCCGTATATCATGGTACCAGTCTACGGCCCAATCACAGTACGAGAAGGGGTGGGTGATGCGGTAGATGGGTTATACCCGCCTTTGTCACTGCTGACGTTCCCGCAATCCGTAATCAAGTGGGCATTGGATGGCATGGAAACGCGCGCTGCACTGGTGAAGCAAGAAGGCATTCTTGAAAATTCACCGGATCCGTATGCATTCACGCGTGATGCGTATCTGCAAAACAAAGCCTTTAAAGCGCGTGGTGGCGAGATCGAAATCGATGCTGATGAAGAAGATGATGAATACTTAGAAGACTTGATGGACGAGATTGACGCCTACTAAGGCTGCCGCCATCTCTGTATCGAACAAAAAGCCACTCGACTGAGTGGCTTTTTTTGTCTGCTAACGTTGAGCTTACACTCAGCCTGTCAGTTGACGTTTAGAAGCGGTAGCTCGCTTGAACACCTGCTAGCCAAACGCTGCCAGAGGTTTTACCTTCAAATGACCCGCCAAATAGCTGACCAAGTTGATCAGATGCAACGTGATCACGAGGCTCTTTGACTGGCGCTTCTTTCGCAAAGATATAGGTGAAACCCGCATCTAGCGTTAGGTTTTTAGACCACTCGTAACCCGCACCTAGGCTTAGCCATAGGCGGTCAGTTTCTGGAATGGTGATCGTGCGGTTCGCATCATCTACCGCTGATGTGTCGTAAGCCACACCTGAACGAAGTTCTGTTTTGTCGTTTAGCTGGTAGGTTGTACCTACTGCAAAACGATAGTTATCGCGCCAATTCTCTTCTTTCACCATCTGAGTAGGCTCAGACAAAGACGGAATGTTCGCCTCTAGTTTTTCGAACTCACTCCAATCGGTCCAATTCACGCTTGCGTGAATTGCTACTTTCTCTGTGAGTTGGTGGAAGCTAGCAATTTCTGCTGTAGCAGGTAACCCTAACTCCATGCTGCCAGGCAATTGACCTGTCGTGGTACCGAAAGACAATCCCGATGCATGACCTTCAAGCTTTAGATCAACCGCTGAACGGTAGTTGAAACCGATACGGTTTGCTTCGTTAATTTGCCAAGCAGCACCCGCTTGCCAACCCCAAGACGTATCGTCACCTTCCATGTATTTAAGTGTCGTACCATTCGGTACAACAGATAGGCCACCTTGGCCATTTGGCATTAGGGTTGCTGAAGAACTTTTTGCACCAATGCTGCCTTCACCCATCACAAAGCGTACGCCACCACCAATTGAGAACTGGTCGTTAATGCGGTAAGCCACATTTGGGTTGATTTCAACGGTAGTAATCGATGCCTCATTACCGAATTGCGTCCCTTTAAAATTATCATCTAACTTGGTGTTCATGCCGAAGTTAGAAGCCAGTGAAAGGCCAAGAAACACTTGGTCATTGACTTGGTGAGAGACATAGAAGTTTGGAACGACAGCAGCATCCGCAAAATCTTTAGATGATGTTTGCGTCTCGTTACCGAAGAAGGTTGTTGTACCGTCAACATCGACATTTGGGTCAACGTAGATCATGCCCGTCGATACTTGTGTACCTTCAAGGTACGTCAGCATCGCAGGGTTACGAAATTGTGCAGCAGCATTATCTGCCATCGCTGCTTCACCCGCGTATGCGCGGCCTAGGCCAGTTGCTGAATACTCTGCAAGCTGGAAACCTGCAGCATATGCAGATGTTGAAGAAAGAGAGCCAAGAGCGGCTGCAATAGCCAACGGTAGAATTTTATTCTTGTTCATAAGTCACAGATTGCTTTTTTAGGTCGCTACAGGGTACTGAGGGAACGATAGGTTGCAATTTAGATTCGCTAGTGACTTATTATTTGGAATTATATTTCGGTATATCGCTCTGTAATGGTGATAATAACTATTAAATACGCATCGGGTTACACATGTGCGCTGAAACTGAGCGAACACGTGTAACTGTTGTTGGGGCTAGATATGGGGTATGTACGCTGTAAAAACGCTGAAATTATTAGAGTTAGTGGGATTTAATTTCAAAAATTGCGCACAAAAAAAGGGAGCGGCGGCTCCCTTTCTTATTGCTTCATAGTTTAGAACTTGTAGCTGTATTGAATGCCGTATAGCCACGCGTTTGCGCGAGTGGTTGCTGCAACGCTAGTGATACCATTTGTTTCTTCAACCTTCACGTCCTCGCCCATTAGGTAAGTCACGCCAAGATCAACGGTGGAATTTTTAGTTGCTCGGTAAGTTACACCGCCAGATAGCCACTGGCGATCTGAATCAGGAACAGCTATTGATGTTTTCACATCAATATCTTGCGCGCTGGTGTCGTACATGTAACCACCACGTAGTGTCCAATCATTGTTCAGGTAGTAAGTACCACCAATGGAGTAGTGCCATCCATCTTGCCAATTGTATTCGTTTAGCTCAGTTCCATTGGTTGTTGCAAGTTTGTCGAAAGTGCTCCATTCAATCCATTGGACCGAGTAATGCATCGCGAATTTCTTGGTGAGCATGTGGAAACCGGAAAATTCTGCGATATCTGGTAGACGCATAATGAGTTCACCACTCATATCTTTCAAGCCTGCCTGATACGTCATGTCTCCATCTGCTTTGATGTCTGGGCTGTGACGGTAGCTCAAACCAAAGCGATGTTTTTCGCTGAGCTCATACACAGCACCTGCGTTCCAACCGAAACCAGTTCCTTCAGCATCAACATCAAGAAGTTTGTCGCCCATCATCAAACCTGAGCGCTTAAGTTTGCCTGAACCTGTAATGACATCTAGACCTGCACCAACACTAAACTGTTCGTTGATTCGGTATGAGCCGCTTAGGCCAAAATTGACGGTTTTTAGATCGGTCAAGCCACCAAATTCATTCGCGGCAAAATCATTGCTGAATTCAGTTTTTGTACCAAAGTTTGAGTAGATTCCAGCTCCGACAGCGAACTTCTCGTTAATTGGGTGTACATAAAAAAGGTTTGGTACGTATGAGATATCACCAATCTGCTCATCTGGCAGGCTGGTGTAAGTACTTTCTGGTAAACGTGAGATACCATATTTTGTATCTTTAACTTGAACGTCAGTGTCAATGGCAATCAAACCCAGAGAAAGCTCTGGTGATTTGAAAAGAGACATAGCCGCTGGGTTACGCGCCATTACTGATGCGTTATCAGCGATAACGGCATCACCTGCAAATGCACGACCAAGGCCTGTTGCTGATTGGCCATTTAACTGGAAGCCAGCGGCGAACGCTGACGTAGAACTTGCCGCCACAGCCACTGCAATAGCTGAACGAATAAACAGACGCTTCTTATTCATAATGTGAATTTATCCAAATGAATTTATTGTAATTTTCTTTATATGGGCTTTATGAAGCCGCGCGGATTCTATTGTGTAGGATAAAATTTTGAAATCTGACCAGTTATGAGATGCTGTCTTGTTTATGAGTTGATTTGTCTTAGTTAATTGTTTTATATATAAAAAAATGGAGAAGCGCTTGCTTCTCCCTTATTGTGTAAATGAATGTTTTATCGCAAAGTCGCTTGGCTTATGCTTTTTGATTCAGATGCTTTTTCAGTGACTCTGCAAGAGGAAGGATGTTTGACCCTTCTTCACCCACAACAATCACGCTGCTGTTTTCGGCTGGCAGGGAAATCGCTTCCATGTTGCCATCGCTAAATGTTTCCATCGTTGGCGATTTTTGTGGCACCACAAATACAGTGAAATCTTCACCATTCTCTGCCTTTAGCACCATATGAACAGCATGCTGATCGTCAAAGCTGCAGTGGTTTAAATAAGCAATTTGACCCGGCAAACTTCCACTAAACGTGTTCCCTAAAGGTGCGAGTTTTGCATTCACTTGTTGAAGGCTTGCGCCTTCGTTGGCGTTAAGCGTAAACCCTTCTTCATGGTAGTAATGCTGCAGCGCAATTTGCCCTAGGCTTTGGTCACCGGGCAAAACAGGTAAGTTCGACCAATTAAATTGACCCAGCATGATGCCAAAGACAAATGCGATGGACGCGGCAATGGCCAAGTGAAACTTGGGTTGGCGCTTTTCTCGAACAACATCGCTGGTTTGCTTAAACAATACTTTATCGACAAGGTCGTCTGGCACGTCAACTCTCAATGCCTGATCGATCATCGCATCTAATTGCTCTAGCTCTGAAGCAAGGCTTTGGTTTGCTGCTGAGTTACGTTTGGCATCGAGCAACTCAGGATCTTGGTCTTGGGGGTCGGCGAGAAGACGGCGACGAAATTCAAGATCGTCCATTTTGCGCTCCTCTTTGTGGTGTGTTTTGATTGTCCATGAACTCTTTCAATTGATTACGCGCTCTAAAAAGGCGAGTCATCACAGTGTTTTTATTCAAATCTAATATATCTGCAATTTCTTCACCGCTGAATCCTGCCATGACTTGAAGTACGAGTGGCTCTCGGTATTCGGGGGCAAGACGCATAATTTGTTTGTGCAGCCATTGCTGCTCGACCGACGCTTCTTCGCTCGGCTGGGCATTGTCTGCGACTTGATGATCATCAATATCAACCAATTCTAGCTGCTTGCGCTCGAATCGGCGTGCGTTTTCTCGACGAAGAATGGTGATTAGCCATGCTTTCGCCGCATTATCATCTTGAAGGCTATCGAGCGATCGCCAAGCACGTAGACAAGTTTCTTGTACCAAATCTTCCGCGACATGTTGGTCTTTTGTAAGCCAATATGCGTAGCGGTAGAGGTCCCTGTGCCAGGCTCTCACGAGCGCTTCGTATCGTCTTTGTTTTTCCATATCAGTAGAGACCTGCGTATCTTCGGTTTTATTTCGAATTTTTTTCAAAACCATTCAGACTATCCTTCGCTCTTCGTTTCTTTCGCAATTAAAGATAGTCATTGGGTGACGATGAGGATGACACTGTAGCTTGCGAGCATGATTCATTGACGATTTAAGTGTAGTTTTTTCTTCCAATTTATCCTTGTTCTTATCAGTGTTAAATATTCTAACAATGAGATTGTGCATTTTGAGAGCAATTGATTGAGATACACGATAAGCAAGACAGGATTCTCTTTGGTGGAGCTGTGCGACAACACACTTATTCTTTCGGCGTAAAGAAACGTCTGCGTTGGAAAAGGTGTGGTTCGATTTGGAAAGAAAGGTGACAAACGAGAGGATGATTCTTTTGTTTTTTCTACTGATGAAGAATTGAACCAAACATTGATCTGCTTCAAAAAGACGCGATGCTCGATGGGTATAGTAGGCACTGTCATCTGGTAGCGCATTGATGGACCCGTTGGTTTACCGGCCCGTGAATGTGCGACACCGTGTTGAGCAAGATGACACTTCCTTTTTGAAGGCTGACTTTACTTTCTCCTCAGGTTTTATACCTGATTTGCAATTGGCTTTACGTTAATTGAATTTCTACGTGATTGCTTTCCACATACGTTACCACACCCATTCGGTGTGGTTTTTTTTGCCTGTGATCTCAGACTGGAGAACAATTTAAAACGGACGTTTTAATTTAATAACAAATTGGTTACACTTTTCTGGTCTGACCTCTAATTCATGCAAGGAGCAGCAATGAACTCTCCCCAGAACCTGACAACGCGTCAAGGTGAACGTATCGCGGTTGTCGCAGGACTACGAACACCTTTCGCGCGACAGTCTACGGCCTATGCCGATGTCCCGGCCGTCGACCTCGGCAAAATGGTCGTTAGCGAAATGCTGAATCGTACCGCCATCGATCCTAAGCTCATTGACCAACTTGTTTTCGGGCAGGTTGTGCAAATGCCAGAAGCCCCAAACATTGCCCGTGAGATCGTGTTGGGTACGGGAATGAACATCCACACTGACGCTTACAGTGTGTCGCGCGCCTGTGCGACCAGCTTCCAATCTGTTGTGAATGTCACTGAGAGCATCATGTCTGGCACTGTTGATATTGGCATTGCAGGTGGTGCGGATTCTTCTTCTGTCTTGCCGATTGGTGTGTCGAAGCACCTTGCGGCGACCTTGCTGGCGCTAAGCAAAGCAAGAACCATGAGTAAGCGCCTTAAACTTCTGAGCAAGCTCTCTTTGAAAGATCTTGCGCCTGTACCGCCCGCGGTTGCGGAATACTCTACGGGCTTGAGCATGGGACAAACGGCAGAGCAAATGGCGAAGAGCCATCAAATCAGCCGTGAAGAACAAGATGCATTGGCGCACCGTTCGCACACCTTGGCAGCGAAAGCTTGGGCGGATGGTTTGGTGCGTGATGAAGTGATGACGGCCTTCCCTGAACCGTACCGTGCGTGGATTGATAAAGATAACAACGTACGTGAAGATTCTACTCTAGAAGGTTACGCCAAGTTGCGTCCTGCGTTTGACCGTAAACATGGCTCAGTGACAGCAGCCAATGCCACCCCGCTGACTGACGGCGCTGCAGCTGTCATGTTGATGCGCGAAGGTCGAGCAAAAGAATTGGGTCTGGAACCATTGGGCTACATTCGCTCTTACGCCTTTGCTGCGATTCAAGTTGAACACGACATGCTGATGGGGCCGTCTTACGCCACACCGATGGCACTTGATCGCGCTGGCATTACCTTGTCTGACTTAACCCTTATCGACATGCACGAAGCATTTGCAGCGCAAGCGTTGGCGAACGTGAAAATGTTTGGCTCTAAAACGTTTGCAGAGCAGAAGCTCGGACGCAGCCAAGCGATTGGTGAGATCGACATGGACAAATTTAACGTGCTTGGTGGTTCTATTGCTTATGGTCACCCATTTGCAGCCACAGGCGCACGCATGATCACTCAAACCTTGAACGAGCTTCGTCGTCGTGGCGGTGGTTTGGCATTGAATACAGCCTGTGCGGCGGGTGGACTCGGCGCAGCGATGATTTTGGAGGCAGAATAATGAGCGAACAAACGACAAATACGTCCGCACCAGAATCGACGGAAACCCCATCTACACCGTCAGCATTTTCACTGCGATATGCGGACAATGGGATTGCTTGGCTGGCGATAGACGTGCCGGGTGAAAGCATGAACACGCTTCAGGCGACCTTTGCCGATGAAATCAGTGAGATTTTAACGGAGCTGGAAGGGAAGTCTGATGTGAAAGGCCTTGTGCTGCACTCAGCGAAACCTGACAACTTTGTGGCAGGTGCGGATGTTCGTATGCTGGATGCCTGTAAAACCGCTGAAGATGCACAAGCCATTGCAGAGCAAGGGCAGAAGCTGTTCTCTCGCCTTGAAGCACTGCCGTTTCACGTTGTTGCCGCCATTCATGGTCCTTGTTTGGGCGGTGGTTTGGAGCTGGCTCTGGGGTGTCATAGCCGTGTCGCGACTGATGACGACAAAACACGTATTGGTTTACCAGAAGTACAGCTAGGTCTATTACCAGGTTCGGGCGGCACGCAACGCCTGCCGCGTTTAATTGGTGTAGCGGGTTCACTAGACATGATCCTAACTGGCAAACAGCTTCGTGGTAAGAAAGCGAAGAAAATGGGCGTGGTTGATGACTGCGTGCCACATTCTGTGTTGCTGCAAGTGGCGGAAGAGTTGGCCCTCAAGAGCAAGCCAAAGCGCACGAACAGCTGGCAGAGCTGGGCAATGGGTGGCAATGCGTTGGGTCGCACCGTGGTTTTTGATCAAGCTGCGAAGAAAACGCGTGAGAAAACCCGCGGAAATTACCCTGCGACGGAAGCGATTCTCGACACCATTAAATACGGTCTCGATAAAGGCATTGAAAAAGGCCTGGCTCGCGAAGCGAAGCATTTCGGCCAGTTGGTCATGAGCACGGAATCGGCGGCACTTCGTAGCCTGTTCTTTGCAACCACGGCAATGAAAAAAGAAACCGGTGCAGATGCAGAGCCTGAGAAAGTCACGGGCGTCACTGTGCTAGGTGGTGGTTTGATGGGCGCGGGCATTGCGAATGTTTCTGCGACGAAGGCAAACGTGCCAGTGCGTGTGAAAGATGTCAGCAATGATGGCCTGCTTAACGCCATGAACTACAGCTACAAGCTGCTAGAGAAAAAGCGTAAGCGCCGCATAATTTCAAAAGCGCAGCTTCAAGAGCAAATGGCACGCATCAGTGGTTCAACGGATTACAGCGGCATGAGCCGCACAAACGTTGTCATTGAAGCGGTGTTTGAAGATCTTGAGCTGAAACACAAGATGGTTGCCGAAGTTGAAGGTGCGTTGGGTGAGAACACGATTTTTGCTACCAACACCTCGTCACTGCCTATCCATCAGATTGCTGAAGGTGCTGCACGACCAGAGAACATTGTTGGTCTGCATTACTTTAGCCCTGTCGATAAAATGCCGCTGGTGGAAGTCATTCCTCATGCTGGCACCTCTGAAAAGGCCGTTGCAACGGTCGTGAAACTGGCGAAGAAGCAGGGCAAAACACCGATTGTTGTGGCGGATAAAGCGGGCTTCTATGTAAACCGTATTCTCGCGCCATACATGAATGAAGCGGCGATGACCTTGCTGTCTGGTGAAACCATTGAGCATATCGACAATGCATTGCTTGATTTCGGCTTCCCTGTGGGGCCTGTGACCTTGCTGGATGAAGTCGGCATCGATATCGGTGCGAAGATCAGTCCAATATTGCTGAACGAGTTGGGTGAGCGATTCCGTGCACCAGACGTGTTCGATGTGATGCTGAATGACGGTCGTAAAGGGCGCAAGAGCGGCAAAGGCTTCTACCAGTACAATGGTAAGAAAAAAGAAGTCGATAAGCGTGTTTATGGCTTGCTAGGTGTTGAACCAAAGAATCAGCTAAATGGTCATGAACTGGCGCAGCGTTGTGTGTTGATGATGCTGAATGAAGCGGCGCAATGTTTGGATGAAGGCGTGGTGAAATCTGCACGTGATGGCGACATTGGTGCGGTATTCGGTATCGGCTTCCCGCCGTTCTTGGGTGGCCCGTTCCGTTACATGGATCAGATTGGCGCGAAGCGTTTGGTGGAACTGTTGGAACAACATGAAGCCAAATTCGGTGAGCGTTTTGCACCATGTCCGTTGCTGAAAGCGATGGCAGCAGAAGAAAAACGTTTCTTCGAGTAATGCGCAACACGTAAGTTAGCGAAACAATAAAAAGCCCCGATGTTCGGGGCTTTTTCGTATCACGTATTCGGTCGTTTACGGACGTTCCAGTCGATTGCGGCGGAAAGCGGTAATTGAATCAATTTCCTGTGTTTCTGCAGGTAGACATTGCCCTTGGTGCGCTCCACCACAACTGTGCATGACTAAGCGGTCTGCTGTGCGTGGTTTGAGTTTGTCGACAACGAATTTAATCATTTCAGCACGACTCATTTGACGAATTTCTTCGGCGACACGACGACGCTGAGAAAACGTACTGTCCTTGTTGCCAATACTGATCCAAAGCCGCTGAGCACGCGCACGCAAGTTGGCATCTGGCTCTTCAATTTGTGCAATCAAGCCTTGTTTGCTGGCTTGCCATTGCGCTTCGCTAAGTTCCATCAACACGAGGAAGAACGCATTGAGGAAATCATCAATCGCTTCCATCAGCTTGGTTGGCCCAGCTTGTGGCGACTGCACGTAAAAGATCAATCCCGGGTGGCGATTGAGCGGCATGTTGCCTGACCCAACCATGTACCCGAGTTGTTGCTTGGTGCGCAGTTCATTGAAGAATATTGCTGACATCAAATGCTGCGCGAAGGTGTGCATAGCAACGTCTTCTGCTTCTGTGCCGTGGCTTTGGTAATACACCAACACGGCAGAGTCTTGGCTTTCACAATCGAGGTGATAAGACGCACTGCCGACGTTGTTCAACAAAACGAGCGGGCGCGTGGATTCTTGATAGCGCTGATTGTGAACGCGCAGCGCATCTTTGATGGTTTCGCCAAGCGCCAAGGTTTGTTGTTTCTGCCAGTTGCCATACACGAACATTTCGACATGCAATTCAGACATGACAGATTGGACAAAGTCTGGAAGTTCAGAAACCTGCAACGGAATGAGCGCGTCAATCATTTGCTCATACGTCGGGTTGTTCGGCTGCAAAATGCCCGTCATCGCATTGTATAAACGGCTAATAGGTTTATTCTGCGTGGCGTTCTTCCAGCTTCTCAGTAATTGCGTTTTGATGATGTCAAAGCGCTCTGGTTTGAAATCGCGGTGGGCGAACTTCTCCAAAACGAGGTTCATCAACAACGGCAACTTCTCGTTAAACCCACTGAGCTTAAGCGTGACGCCGCCTTGGTGCGCGTACAGGTTGTAATTGAGCCCGGCCACTTCTGCGGGGTAGGCAATTTCGTTGATGGCTTCTAAGAGCATCTCAACACTGACGCGGGTTTTCACGATGTTCTCAACGGATTCAACAGCATGTGGGCTGTCGATAGCCACGTACACCACCCCTTTAGGCACGCGGTATTCTGTGTCCTGCAAGTGCCACAAACAAAAGCCCGGTAACTCCTGAATCTTCTCAGGCAGATGGTTGTCAGGGGCTTCGAGTTCAGCAGGGTCTAGGTCATAACTGATATAAGGGTTGGAGTCCGGCAGGGTTAACGTGCTGGATATCAGTGTTGAATGCCATTTCTCAAGCTGAGTGTCGGTGAAGGGCTTAACACTGTATGGCGTGTCATACCAATTCGCTTGTCGATCATGTTTTCCGCCTTTCGCAATCAAGGTCAGGCGCATGTGTTCAGGGGACAGGTAGTTGAGCATCTCGCGGATCAAGGCTTCATCAAACCCTTGCATCATGTAGTCGCCGTAGAGCGTGTCTTCTTTCGCGTAGTGTTGAAGGTTCAACACCATGTGGCTCACTGTGTCTAACGGGCGTGAAGGCTCTTGATAGCGAAACGCCATTTCCTGCACGGCGCGTTTTTCTGCATAGCGCCAATCGTTCAACCCCTGTTCTTTGATGAGGTTAATTGCTTGGAATATATACATCACAATGGCGTCGATTTTGCTCAAGCCGACTTCAGTCAAACTGACACTGACGGTGAATTCGCGGAAATTGGAGCCACTGATCCCGCCGCCCGCGGATAGGTTGTTGATGTAGCCTTTGCTTTTGAGCATCGACATCACGCTGCCTGCCCCTTCATACCCGAGTAAGTGAGCAATGTAAGACAGGGGTTTGATGCGATAGTGCTTGTCTGTCTCAGGCAAGGAAAACGCCATGGTCAGCTTGCGCACATCCTTCAAGGGTTCAATGGTGATGAATTGCTTAGTTTGTGCCTTGGTAACAAAAGGCACATCGGGCACGAAAGGCGCGAGATCTAAATTGGGGATGTCTGCAAACACATCGCGCGCTAATACTTCCAGCGAGTCCAGCGTAAAAGGGCCGGTGATGGAGGCTGTCATCAAATTGGCGCTGTAATGCTTTTTGTAAAAGGCGATCAGTTCATCACGCACCGTGTTGCCTTCGCGATCGGCAAGGGTGTCTGCGCTGCCGACAGAGAACTTTGAAAACGGGTGTTCGGGGTTGATGGTCTCTTTCTGCACCTGATAAATACGACGTACGTCATCTTGCAGCTTGAGCTTGTACTCGGAATCAACGGCGTTGCGTTCTTTGTCGACAGCATCGGCATTAAAGAGTGGGGCGGAGAAAAACTGCCCGAATCTGTCTAACGCTTCATCGAAGTGATCGTGCTGAATATCGAAGAAGAACGAGGTGTTCTCGGTGCCTGTCCATGCGTTGTTGCTGCCACCGTGGCGGCTAATGAAGGATTGAAACTCACCAACAACGGGATAACGCTCTGTTCCCAGAAACAGCATGTGTTCAAGAAAGTGTGCCAGGCCTTCGCGATCAACGGGATCGCAGAAGTGTCCAACATTCACGGTTAGGGCAGCAGCGCTGCGTGGTGCCTGCACATCTTCGATCAATAATATCCGTAATTTATTGTCGAGGGTGATGTGTCGGTAAGCACGATGATCGTTGGGACTTATTTGCACAAGGCACCTTCACTGGTAGGGGCAAGGTCTTAATTATGACCAGCGAAGTACATTGAGGCAAACATCTGTGCGCTTTATCGTTCCCGAATGCCGTAGAGACTGATAGCATTAACGAAATTGCAGAAACCAGCAGTATGAATATGCACATTTACATTATGCGCCATGGCGAGGCTCATGCCTTCGCTGCCAGTGATGAAGAACGTCAGCTCACCGAGTTGGGGGAGCACCAGTCCGCAGCCATGGCGAAATGGCTTGCAGGCCAGTTGTCATCAGGCACGTTAGATGTCGTGCTCGTTAGCCCGTACATTCGCGCACAGCAAACATGGCAAGCGTGTGAAACGCTTTTGCCTGCGGCAACCAAGGTGTTGACTGATGAAGGCATCACGCCATACGGTGACAGTGAAGACGTTGCAGCATACTTACGCGCGTTGATTGCGGTGGATAAACCGGAATCCGTGTTGGTGGTGTCTCACTTACCGCTGGTGGGCTATTTAACTGCGGAGTGGTCACCTGGCATGCAGCCACCGATGTTTCCTACCTCGTCGATCTCTTGCGTGGAATATGATGCTGAGACCGACAAAAGTGATGTGTTGTGGCTAAAAACGCCATCACAAGTGATGAAGGCTTAGTCTGTCGTCAGAATAGGCAATAAACGCATTGACAAAAAAACGCCCGATTGGGCGTTTTTTTTATCTCTGTTTTTTACTGTGGGATGTCGCTTGGACGCTACGTCAGTTAGCGTTAGCGCTCAGGAATTTCAATCAACACTAACAATGCGCCAGCACCACCAAATTCTAAAGGGGCTTGATGAAATGCTAATACATCAGGGTGTTGTGCCAGCCAAAGCGGTGTTTTCTGCTTGAGAATGTGTTTGCCAATGCCGTGCATGACACACGCACAGCTCACACCATCTTTTATACAGGCTGCAATCAGCGCACCGAGTTCGCGTTTGGCTTCCAGTTGGGTCATTCCGTGAAGGTCTAAGAACATGTCGGGCACATAGACGCCGCGACGAAGGCGCTTCACTTCATATTTGGAGACCCCGAAACGCGCGTATTGCGTTGGGCCTTCCTCTTTCAGCAACGGTTCAAATTCGTCAGAAAAATAAAACGAATGGTCACGTGCGGAAGATTCGGAAAGCTTCGCTTTAGATTGCGCGGCTGTCTGGCGTCTTGGCGGGTTTATGGTATCCTGCTGCAGTTTTTTAACGCCTTTCACCGCATCGCGGAACGCCGAAAAATCGTCGTCTGAGATCGGGGTTTTCTTACTCATAAATCAATTCCAAATATCGATAGGCGCATTGTACCCGAAAAGTGCGCAATGTCTCGCTGTCGGATTTGGAATTGCCTCAACACACAACGCGGGCTTGTGGTGGGTGAAGGCGATATAGGCTAGTGGAGGCCATTTTGGACAAGATTATTGTTGATGAAGTTGTCAACGAACTACGTACGCTGCAAGACATGCTACGTTGGACGGTAAGTCGCTTTAACGCGGCAGGATTGTTTTACGGTCACGGAACGGACAACGCATGGGATGAAGCAGTGCAACTGGTGTTGCCAACCCTTTACCTGCCTATTGATGTACCTGCAGAAACACGCCATTCACGCCTCACGACCAGTGAGCGTCATCGCATTGTTGAGCGTGTCGTTCGCCGTATTAACGAGCGTACGCCAGTGGCTTACTTAACCAACAAAGCCTATTTCTTCGGCCTCGAGTTCTTTGTGGATGAGCGCGTTCTTGTGCCTCGTTCGCCAATCGGTGAGCTGATTGAAAACCGTTTTGAGCCAATGTTGTCTGTTGAACCAACACGCATCATGGATTTGTGCACCGGTAGCGGCTGTATCGGTATTGCGTGTGCATACGCCTTCCCGGAAGCCGAAGTGGATTTGGTCGATATCTCAACAGATGCGCTGGCGGTGGCTGAAATCAACATTCAAGATCATGGTATGGAGCAGCAAGTCTTCCCACTGCGCTCTGATTTGTTCCGCGATTTACCAAAAGATAAATACGATCTTATCGTGTCTAATCCTCCGTATGTGGACGAAGAAGACATGAGTACGTTGCCAGAAGAGTTCCGCCACGAGCCTGAACTGGGTTTGGCGGCAGGTAGCGATGGTTTGAAACTGATGCGCCGCATTATCGCGAATGCACCAGATTACCTAACCGAGCAGGGTGTGCTGATCTGTGAAGTAGGTAACTCGATGATCCACGTTGATGCGCAATATCCAGAATTGCCGTTGACTTGGCTAGAATTTGAGAACGGCGGTCATGGTGTGTTCATGATGACTTACCAAGATTTGGTGAGCGTTGCAGACGAGTTTGCTATCTATAAAGATTGATGCAAACGGCGTTGACCGCATGTAGACAAAAAGGCTGAAAACAACAGGTTTCAGCCTTTTTTGTTTTTATGTGCCACTTTATCGACATTTCATCAAACGATGCCTTTTAGACGGCGAGTTGGCCGCGATGGCGATAAAAAGCTTTTGCTTCTGGTGCGCGGTTATGTTTCATTAACTGCTATGCAGGAATGACGAAACACATGCAGTCAGTAAGAAGACAGAGGAAGTAATGGCAGGCAATACAATTGGTCAAGTTTTTAGGGTAACCACCTTTGGTGAAAGTCATGGATTGGCGTTGGGCTGTATTGTGGATGGTTGTCCGCCAGGGCTTGAAATTACAGAAGCCGATCTTCAAGTTGACCTAGACCGTCGCCGCCCAGGCACGTCGAAGTACACAACACAGCGTCGCGAAGCCGACGAAGTGAAATTCCTTTCTGGTGTTTTTGAAGGCCAAACGACGGGTACGTCGATTGGCATGATCATCGAAAATACCGATCAGCGCTCGCAAGATTACTCAAAAATCAAAGACCGTTTCCGTCCAGGCCACGCTGATTACACATATCACCAAAAATACGGTGTTCGTGATTACCGTGGTGGTGGTCGTTCGTCTGCACGCGAAACCGCGATGCGCGTTGCTGCGGGTGCAATTGCAAAGAAATACCTCAAGCAAGAATACGGCATTGAAGTGCGTTGCTACCTGTCCCAAATGGGTGATGTAAAAGTTGAACAGGTTGATTGGGATCAAGTGGAACAAAACCCGTTCTTTTGCCCTGATGTGAATAAATTAGATGCGCTAGACGAGCTGATTCGCCAGCTTAAAAAAGAAGGCGATTCCATTGGTGCGAAACTGACGGTTGTTGCGAATAACGTGCCTGTTGGTTTAGGTGAGCCAGTGTTCGACCGCCTCGACGCAGATATTGCTTATGCGTTAATGGGGATTAATGCGGTGAAAGGCGTTGAAGTGGGTGATGGCTTTGATGTTGTTAACCAACGTGGCAGCGAGCACCGTGATGCGTTGACGCCTGAAGGCTTTAAAACGAATCACTCGGGTGGCGTATTGGGCGGGATTTCTTCTGGCCAAGACATCGTTGCGCACCTCGCGTTAAAACCAACGTCGAGCATTACCATTCCGGGTGAAACCATCAATGTGGATGGTGAAACCGTGGATGTGATTACCCGTGGACGTCACGACCCTTGTGTGGGCATTCGTGCTGTGCCGATTGCAGAAGCCATGGTTGCCATCGTGTTGATGGATCACTTGCTTCGCCACCGTGCTCAAAACTCGGGTGTGACAACCACAACCCCTAAAATCTAACAGAAAGGCCCCAGGTGCGAGACTCTTGGGGGCTGTCTAAAACGAAAAGGGCTGGCAGTGTAAAACTGCTAGCCCTTTTCGTATTGTTCGCTTTTTCTAGGACCTAGGCCCTTCTTTTCCTAGAACCTTTGGCTCTTCTTCCGCAAAGCTAAAGACCGGCAAGCGCCAACTGAATTTCACCGCTGCCATGCGGAAGGCGAAACCCAAGATCAGGGTCGACAAGGTTGCGATGTTTTCGCTGATGCCAAATTGTCCGCCGTGCGTGATAAGCGCCCAGTATACCCAGCCAGCGAGAAATGCGACCGACGCATAAAGCTCTTTGTGCAACACCATAGGTTGCTGGCGACAAATAAGGTCTCGGAGCAAACCACCAAATACACCGGTAACCACTGCGGAAACGACACAGATCAACGGGGACAAGCCCATGTCCATGCCGACGCGACAACCAATAATGCTAAACGCAATTAAGCCGAGAGAATCAAGCCAAACGAACAGTTTGTGGTTGCGTGCAACCCATGAGGCAAGCCACGTGGTGACGATACCTGCGACACAAACGATGACGAGGTAATGCGGGTTAGCGACCCAACCTAATGGATAGTGTCCCAATAAGATGTCGCGTATGGTGCCGCCGCCGATCGCGGTCGCGCTTGCAACCAACATCACGCCAAACCAATCCATATTTCTGCGGCCTGCAGACAGTGCGCCTGTCATGGCTTCAGCGGTGATCCCGACAATGTACAACGTAGATAACAACATGATGCTTATTCAATAAGATGCGTTTAAAGGAGAATATGGCGCGATTGTAGATGTGACGTTTTTCACAATCCAATGAAAAGCTGTGAACTCACACATGAATTAGATTCATGCTTATCGTGCGTTAATTGGGCACTTCACGCCATTATTGCAACGACAAGACCTGTTTTGGCAGGTACAATGCCGCCCGACTTAATTTGCTGTAACTGATTGTTCACATTTATCACGATGCAACACGACTATAACGACCTAATCCACGTTTTTAATCAAACGTTTATTGATACCTTCAACACTGAATTATTACTCGGTGGTGATGAGCCTATTTATTACCCAGCAGATGCCGAACACCCAAGACATCGCATCATTTTTGCACGTGGTTTCTACGCCTCGGCGATGCATGAAGTGGCGCATTGGTGCATTGCGGGTGATGAGCGACGTTTGTTGGAAGATTATGGTTATTGGTATCACCCTGATGGCCGCGATGAAGCAACACAAGCAGAGTTCGAGAAAGTGGAAGTGAAGCCGCAAGCGGTTGAATGGATCCTTTCCGCAAGTTGTGGTTTTCGTTTTCAAGTTAGCTGCGATAACCTCAGTGGTGCTGAATCAGACCGCGCTGGGTTTACCGAAAAAGTGCGCGAGCAAGTGCTGGTGTATTTGCGTGATGGCATGCCATCGCGTGCAAAGACCTATTCAGACGCACTGAGAACGTTTTATAATCAGCCTCCTTTGACCGCATCCGATTTTGACGCCTGAGAGACCTTATGATCCAAGAATACGAAGAAAAAATCCTCGACCTGATTGATGCCATGGTAGAAACCGCGACAGACGATGAGCTGTTCGCCAGTGGTTATCTGCGTGGTCATATTTCTCTTGCAGCTGCTGACTGTGAGCAAGAAGGGATTGAAGACTTGGATACCTTGAAGGTTCGCGTTGATGGCAGCTTGAAAGACAATGCCAATGAATTGACGCCAAGCGACCAAGTGCTGGTGGCTAACTTGTGGTCATCATTGCAAAAGAAAGCGAGCTAAACGCGTTATCGGCCAAAGCCGAATCCGCACAATACTCAATAAAAAAGGCGCTTTACGCGCCTTTTTTGTGTCTGCGATATAGGCATTAACGACGTGTTGTTAGCAACGATAGCGCTAAGTGCGCGTTATAGCGCTTTCCCTTTTAGCAGTTTTCGTACCCACATGCGGCCGGGATGAAGCGCATTCAGCACGTCCTGAGGCAAAGGAAGCGGATGCCCGCAAAGCTGAGACGCCATCAATTCGCCCACGATAGGCGCGGATGTTAATCCACGAGAACCCAACGCCAACATACTATAAAGGTTTGGATACACGGGCACATCTGCAGCGGTGTCTTTGTTATCACGCAGGTTGCTGTATTGCGCTGCAAGGCGTTCATAATCACACACGTCGCCAACAAACGGTAAATGATCGCGACTCGCACAACGCACACCGACGCGGCCTGCACCGTGGTTCGTATCAATCTCATTCGGCCAGTCAGCAGAAATGCAATTTACCAAACGCTGTTTGTTGTCGGCTTGGTCATCCATTTTGAAGTCTTGAGAGGCATCATTTCGCCCGTAACTCGCGCCAATGCAGTGCGTGTCGTTTTTCGGGTTAACGGGGGTTAGGTAGCCGTCGTAACACAATACGGTTTTCAGCCCTTTAAGGGTTGGCGTGGTATTGATGTGGCTAACTTGTCCACGGACTGAGTACGCCGGGATAGCCGCAGTTTGTTCAAATTGCGTGAATTTGTGCCCGTTGGCGATCACCACGGTTTGGTGGGCGAACGACCCTTCTTCTGCGGTTAATTGCCACGTTGCGCCATCGTGCGACAGTGCTGTGATTTCACTGTTGAAATGGCAGGTCAGTAAACCTGTGGCTTCTGCCTTAGCAATAAGCCCTTGAGTAAGCTGCTGTGGACATAACCAGCCACCAAGGGGGTAACTCACCCCAGCATGATCGGTTTCAACATTGGTGAGCGCCGCGGTTTCTTCTTTGCTTAGAGCGGTGATCAAGGTCTCTGGGAATCCGCCTTTGAACATTTTTGCCAGTTTGTCCGCGCTTTTCTCATCCCAACCGAGTTGGGTGACGCCACACCAATCATGATCAAAGGCCACTGTCTCTGCTGCTTGTTCAACGAATTGACGGGAGAACAAAAAAGCAGGGGCAAAGAAACGAGGGAGGGCATCATCATTGCCGTTCAGCAAAGGATAGACCGCGCCCTGACGGTTGCCGGAAGCTGCAAGCCCTGGCTTATCATGCTCGCAATAGAGCGTGACCTGCTTGCCGCGACGAACCAACGACAATGCCAGTGTTGCACTCGCCACGCCACCGCCAATGATGGCGATGTCTGATGGCGTATCTTGTGGCGGAGTGAGGCGTTTAAACCAAGGTGCTTGAAGACCCGTTTGGTTACGCTCCTGAACAGAACCTACGAGCATGTCACGCTTGGTGCCAAACCCTTTTGCTTTTTTCATGGCAAAGCCAGCATCAATTAGGCCGCGACGCACAAAGCCTGCCGCCGTGAAGGTAGCAACCGTACAATCTTGTTTAGCCAGCCGCGCCATGCCATTAAACAGGTCTTGGCTCCACATCTCTGGGTTCTTGCTTGGGGCAAACCCATCAAGGAACCAGCAATCCACAATGCCGTCATCAGATGTCCACACTTGTGGCATACAGTCTTTGATGTCGCCGAACCATAAATCGAGCGTGATCATGCCTTCCGCAAGAATGATGCGATGGCAGCCAGGCACAGCAGCAGGGTAATACTGACGCAGTGCTTTTGCATAGCTGGCTAATTCAGGCCAAGCAGCATGGGCTTTTTCCAAATCGTGTTTGGACACGGGGAATTTTTCGAAACTGATGAAATGCAGCTGATTGGTCTGGGCATCTGGGTTTTCTGCGATGAACTGCTCAAACCATTGCCACACCGCGAGGAAATTTAACCCTGTGCCGAACCCGGTTTCAGCGATGACGAAACGGTCTTTATCCGTTCCTTCCCAACGGGCTGGCAACTGGTTTCGTTGAAGGAAAACATACCGTGTTTCTTCCAAACCATTGGCATTGGAGAAGTAAACATCATCAAAGTTGTCTGATACGGGCGTGCCCGCGTCATTCCAATGAATTTGGGCGTGTTCAATACGAGGGTGGGTCACAGGTTAACCTTCATGTTTGTCATCAGTGTCTGGGCGCGAATTCTACCCCCAAGCGTGGTGAAGATACAGATTTAGGAAAATTGGAGGCGTCAGGCACTGTGTGCAGTGGAGAAAATCGTCAGTGGACAACGGAAGATGCGAGCATGGTTCGGTTTCGAACGGAAATGAATACATGTTAGTTGCCAGACATTTATGCTGTAGCATGCACGTTTAACATGAACGTCAAACGTGGTGCAGCACAGGTATGATGAAAGCTGACCACTTTGTAACTTTAAAACCGCTATCATCGGTGCGAACTTGAAGTGTAGGAACAAATGATGAAACGAGCCGTAATTACAGGTATGGGAATTGTTTCCAGCATCGGTAACAACGTTAAAGAAGTGCTGGAGTCATTGAAGGCAGGTAAATCAGGGATTAGTTTTTCCCAGCAGTTCGCAGACATGAAACTACGCAGTAATGTTTGGGGCGATTTGAAGCTGAATCCAGTGGATCATATTGATCGCAAGAAATTTCGTTTTATGGGTGATGCTGCGGGCTTCGCCTATCTCTCAATGGAACAAGCTATTGAAGATGCTGGTCTTACTGAAGACCAAGTTTCAAATGATCGCACAGGTCTAGTTGCAGGCTCTGGTGGCGCATCTTCCATTAACCAAGTAGCAGCAACAGACACGTTACGTGAAAAAGGCGTGAAACGTGTCGGTCCTTACATGGTGCCTCGTACCATGTCTTCGACTGTTTCTGCTTGTTTGGCAACACCGTTCAAAATCCGTGGTGTGAACTACACCATGAGCTCTGCTTGTGCGACATCTGCGCACTGTATTGGCCACGCGGTTGAATTGATTCAACTGGGCAAGCAAGACGTTGTTTTTGCAGGTGGTGGTGAAGAGCTAGATTGGTCTTTGACCATGATGTTTGATGCGATGGGCGCATTGTCGACCAAGTACAATGACAACCCAGCGCATGCATCTCGTACCTATGACGCAGATCGTGATGGTTTCGTTATCTCTGGTGGTGGCGGCATGATGGTCATCGAAGAGCTTGAGCATGCGTTAGCGCGCGGTGCGAAGATCTACGGTGAAATCGTTGGCTACGGTGCAACCTCTGATGGCTACGACATGGTCGCTCCGTCAGGCGAAGGTGCAATCCGTTGTATGAAGATGGCAATGCAAGACGTTGACCAAATCGACTACATCAACACACACGGTACATCTACCCCTGTGGGTGATGTGAAAGAACTCGGCGCGATCCAAGAAGTCTTTGGTCACAACAGCCCTGCAATTTCAGCAACCAAAGCGATGACTGGTCACGCGTTGGGTGCGGCCGGTGTTCACGAAGCGATTTACTCAACGATCATGCTTGATAATGGCTTTGTTGCGCCAAGCATTAACATCGACAACCTGGATCCAGCTGCTGAAGGTTTGGATATCGTGACGGAAATGCGCGAGCAAGAGTTGAAGACAGTCATGTCTAACAGCTTTGGCTTCGGTGGCACCAACGCGACGTTGGTGATTAAAAAATACGAAGGTTAAGTGATTTCGCTTTCCTGACGAATTTCCGGGACGTTGGCTTTACGGCCTACAACAGACGCGGGTTTTGACCGATGAGAGCCGGTCTCTACCTTTCAGATCCTGGATTTTACCCGGCTACGGCCGGGTTTTTTCGTTTTAAGTCTCAGCAAAAACCGTCACAATACCCGCAAATAGCACGGAGCAAGAGAAGACCACGTGAATATTCTGATTGATGAAAACATGCCTTATGCGGCAGAACTGTTTAGCAAGCTTGGCACAGTGACGGCCAAGGCGGGACGTACCTTAACCGCGGATGATTTGGTTGATATTGATGCTTTGATGATCCGCTCGGTCACCAATGTTGATGAAGCGCTGTTAGAAAAAGCCAATCGTCTCCGCTTTGTGGGGACAGCAACGGCAGGCACTGACCATGTCAATACTGACCTTCTTGCCGATCGCGGGATCTATTTCACCGCTGCGCCGGGCTGTAACAAGGTCGGGGTTGCTGAATACGTGATCAGTGCGCTTCTCGTGTTAAGCCAACAGCAGGGTTTTGCACTTACCGATCGTAAAGTTGGTATCGTCGGTGCAGGCCAAGTAGGCAGTTACTTATCAAACTGCCTCGCCGCCCTGAATATTCCCTATCTTCTCTGTGATCCGCTGAAAGAAGCGGAAGGCGATACGCGTGAATTCCACTCGCTGGAAACCTTATTGGCTGAATGCGATGTTATTACCACACACACGCCAATCACACGTAATGGCGAGCACCCAACGTATCATCTGATTGGTGAAAAAGCGTTGGCATCGTTAAAGCCAAACAGCATTTTGATCAATGCGGCACGTGGCCCCGTTGTTGATAACGACGCGCTGAAGGCAGCGTTGAAAGCCGACAGGCTGACCGCAGTGCTGGATGTGTTCGAATTTGAACCTGAAGTTGACCTGGAACTGTTGCCTCTGCTTGCATTTGCAACGCCGCATGTCGCGGGGTATGGGTTAGAAGGTAAAGCGCGCGGCACGACCATGATTTACAACGCTTACTGCGAGTTCCTGGGCAATCAAGAAGAACGCGTCGAAGCCGCATCGTTGTTACCCATCGCCCCGATTCCACATGTTAAGCTGAGCAAAAAGTGGGATGCCGCTGATCTGATGGCGCTTTGCCAACTGGTTTATGATATTCGCCGAGATGACAGTGATTTTCGTCGTGCGATGGCTGATGTTGCTGCGCAGCGCGCAAGCTTTGACCGCTTGCGGAAGAATTATTGGGACAGACGTGAGTACAGTGCGATTACAGTAGCGGGCTATACCGCGTTTGGGGTAGAGTCGCTCGCTAAATTAGGTTTTACCGTAGAGGAATGAACATGACAGAAGAATTTGATGTTGCATACGACGTCGCTATATTGGGTGCAACTGGCGCTGTAGGCCGCACCATTATTGAGGTGTTGGAAGAGCGTAAATTCCCTGTGCGTAATCTTTACTTGCTAGCAAGTGAGCGCAGCGCCGGTGAAACCATTCGCTTTAATAACAAAAGCCACTTGGTTCGTAATGTAGAAGACTTCGATTGGAGTCAGGTGCAGATCGCATTGTTTTCTGCGGGTGCAGAACTGTCAGATCGCTATGCACCAATGGCGGCAGACGAAGGCGTCGTTGTTATCGATAATACGTCACGCTTCCGTTACGAATACGATGTTCCGCTGGTTGTGCCAGAAGTGAACCCTGAGGCCATTGCTGATTTCCGCAACCGCAACATTATCGCGAACCCTAACTGTTCGACGATTCAAATGCTGGTGGCGTTGAAACCGATTTATGATGTTGCGGGTATTGAGCGCATTAACGTCGCGACATACCAATCAGTGTCTGGTTCAGGCAAGAAAGGCGTGGATGAGTTAGCGGGTCAAACCGTTAAGCTACTGAACAGCCAAGATGCAGAGCCAAGCCTGTATAAAAAGCAAATCGCGTTTAACTGTTTACCGCACATTGATGCATTCATGGACAACGGCTACACCAAAGAAGAAATGAAAATGGTGTGGGAAACCCAGAAGATTTTGGGTGACGAAAACGTTGCAGTGAACCCAACGTGTGTGCGCGTACCCGTTTTCTATGGTCACGCAGAAGCGGTACACATTGAATGTCAGCAACCACTTGATGCTACCGAGGCGATGGATCTTTTGTCTCGCGCGGAAGGCATTGAAGTGTTTGCCAATGAAGACTACCCAACGCAAGTGAAAGACGCGACGGGCAAAGATCATGTCATGGTGGGCCGCGTTCGCAATGACATCAGCCATCCAAATGGTCTGAACCTATGGATTGTTGCTGATAACGTGCGTAAAGGCGCCGCAACAAACAGTGTTCAAATCGCCGAAGTTTTGGTTCGCGATTACCTCTAATTTGAACTGCCAGTGCGATTCCTTGCACGGGCAAACTCAAGCAAAAACAACCGGCACCAGTGATCTGCT
Source organism: Enterovibrio baiacu (assembly GCF_004120195.1). Taxonomy (GTDB): domain Bacteria; phylum Pseudomonadota; class Gammaproteobacteria; order Enterobacterales; family Vibrionaceae; genus Enterovibrio; species Enterovibrio baiacui. Next base: position 165,646 of record NZ_SCHN01000008.1, read on the forward strand.
GCCGGTTGTTTGATCACAAAACACAGTTTTATCTCTTCTCACTACAGTTTTCAGCTGGGCTTCCGATATAGTTAGGGAAATAACCATCAAGCCTATTTTTTCTGCCATAGAGGAATGCGGGCAGTGTCTGACGCAGATTTTAATAACGTTATGAAGCGAAGCCTTTTTTCATCATCTATCAGCCGTCGTCTCGGCAAAACGCTTGCCGTTACGTCTTTGTTGCTGAGCGTCATTACGACGTTTTCTGTGCAATCGGCGATTCGCATCATTGGTCCTCAAGAAGAGGCTCAACCTCAAGCAACGTCTGAACCATTGTCTCGTGCGGCAACGCCGTCGACACGAGGTCGCAGTGCCGTGGGCCCAACTCGCGATAGCGACACACTGTGGTCCATTGCTTCTCGTTACCAGCCAAACCAGTCTGTCAGTGTGTACCAAACCATTGGTGCCATTTTCCGTCTTAACCCTTCCGCTTTTGAAGATGCCAATATTCATGGGTTAATGCCGGGCAGCACTTTGGTAATGCCTTCTTTGGCCGAGATCCGTCGTGAGAGCACTGACGACGTGGCACAACGTCTTCAAATTGATCAGGCGAGAAAAGAAGCACAGCGCACGGTAGATCGCCGTCCGTTGAGCGAGCAAGTGCCTGCGCCAAAACCAAAAGCCCCAGTAACACCAACGGTTGCGCCAACGCCAGCACCAGAAACGGCAATGGCAGAAGATAAAAAACCGATGATGGAGGATGCCAAGCCTAAAGAGGCGATGGCTGACACCGAAGGTGCTATGCCTGAGAAAATGGCTGATGCTGGCGAGAAAATGACGCCACCGAAGCCGGACATGGCGGGCATGCAAGATCAGATCAATGAATCTGATATGCAGATGGGTAAGTTGGTTGAAAGTAACCACATCCTCAAAATCCGTTTGGCAGAAGTGCAAAACGAATTGTCTGCGCTAAAAGAACAAATGACCGTTGACCAAGAACTTACGGGTGAAATCAAAGAGTTCTTAGAGGTTCAGCGTGTGCGTCAAGCGCAAATGGAGACCAAAGAGCCTTCATTCCTTGAAACGCTCATGAATAGCCCGTTAATGCTAGCAACGGTTGCCATCATTCCTGCTCTTCTCGTGATCGGTGCGGCCGCCTTCATCATCATGCGTCGACGTAAAAATGATGACGTTGATGAGCCAGAGGGCTTAGACGGCGACGTACCGGACGACATGAATGTCATCATGGTACCCGAAGTAGAAGACGACACTGATGAATTAGTGCTTGAAGACGATGAGCTTGAAGTCACGGATGACACCGATGCGGATGATCTCTTCGGCGATGACAGTATGTTTGATTCTGAATTGGACGACATCAATTTGTCTGATTCTCTCGAACTGTCCGAAGAGCCTGAAGAATCTGGTGTATCGATTGACGATGAATTTGAAGCAGGTTCAGACATCTCTCTCGATGATGACTTCGATGCGAGCTCTGAACTTAACGTTGCCGCAAGCAGCGACGACGCTATCGGCCTTGAAGACATGGAGCGTGCGCTCGATGAAATGGCCGATAACGAAGAAAAAGAACTTAGCCCAGATGAAGCCCTCGCGGCGGCATGGGAACAATCACTGTCTGGCGGTGATGACGGTGATGTGGATGATATCGATGCGTTGCTGAACGCCGAGCAATCTGGCGACGCTGGTGCTGAAGAAAACGCTGAAGACACAGCAAGTAGCTCAGACGACATCGTGAGCGATGACGATCTCAACGACGCCTTATTCGACAAGGTGCTTGAAGATGAACCTGAGGTGGATTTGTCTCAAGACATTGACCTGTCGGATGACGATTCTTCAAGTTCGGATGAAGCGTCAGGCCAAGATGATATCGACGATATTTTCAGTGCCAATGAAGCAGCTGGCCAAGACGATATCGACGATATTTTCAGTGCCAACGAAGCTGCTGGCCAAGACGATATCGATGACATTTTCAGCGCCAATGAGGCAGCGGGCCAAGATGACATCGACGATATTTTGAATGCGACTGAACCATCAGGCCAAGATGATATCGATGATATTCTCGGTGAAACAGAGACCTTGCTTGATGAGTTGGTTGATGACGTTGACGAAAACGGCGAGGCAATCGTCTCCGATGAGATTGATGACAGTGACGATCTATCAATCCCTTCAGATAGGGATGATGTCGACATTTCAGAGTCTGATGCGTTGCTTGATGAATTCCTCAACGGCGACGATGACGAAGATCCATTGGATGAAACCGCACTGCTTGATGAATCGGTAGATGCGGATGACCTTCTTGATGACGTGCTGAGTGAAACCGCTGACGATGAAGACGTTGATTTAGGCGAAACCGATGTTTTGCTGGATGAGCTTTTAGACGACGATGATCTCGATGACGAGAGTGCCGTTCTAGACGCGCTGCCAGAAGACGGTGATGACCTCCTGTCTCTTGATGACGAAGACTTACTCTCGACGCCTTCTGAGGCGGATGATGCGTCAGCTGACGACCTTTCCTCGTTTGATGATCCGTTAGATATCGATGGGTTGATGGACCCTGTTGCTGATGACGACACAACACCAGAGGATATCGACGAAAAAAAGTCTGAAGAGGCGTTAGATGCTGACACCTTGTCAGCGCTTGATGTGTTGGAAGAATCAAGCGAATTGGAAAGCGATGAATCGGACGATGAGCTGTCAGCATTGCTGGATGCAGTTTCAGAAGACGCCGCGACGGAAGAAGATACTGATACATCCGCCATTGATATCGACGAATTAGACGCGCTGGTTTCTGATGAGATTGAGTCTGATGAGGTTGTTCCAGAAGCGTCTGAGACCGAGATGGATCTGCTTGATGATGTGCTTGAACAGAGCATGGACGAAGACACGTCCTCTGACTCTGAAGACACCATTCGTTTCGATGAAGAGGATATCGCAGATCTAACCGCAGCAAATGAGTCTGCTGAACTGGAGGCAGAGCTTGATGCCTCAGACGACGATTTAGCGCTACTGGATAGCTTGCTTGATGACGTCGATGGCGCTGATGAAATGCAACCAGCTGAAAACGCTGACCCTGCTGCTGAATCAGACGGTAATGCCGAGCTTTTGGATGCACCCGTCGCTGATACCGAAAATGACGATGTAGATACCGATGCAGATAATGATGCGCCGTTAGATCTTTCTGATTTCCCTGAGTATGACGAAGAAGCGGCACTGGCTGACAGTGAGGCGGAAGCGCCAAGCGCTGAGCGTGAATCCATAACACCTGACGCCTCTCCATCTGATGCAGAGCAAGATGCCTCAGATGATGCGTTCGATTTATCGTCATTGCCCGAGTACACGGAAGAAGATGCCGCTGCTGAGTTCGACGTACCTTCATCCAATGACGATTTGGATGTACCAACCTCTTCACTTATCGAACAAGCCCTGCGTGGTGATGATGCCGTGGCAGAGAGTGAAAGTAACGTTGGCGAGGAAGACAGCGCACCGACACCTTCTGACACAGGTGATGCTGACTTGGGTGAATCTGATTTCGGTGCGACAGAAAATCACACCTTAGCCTTCCCGCCTGTTGACGCGATCAGCATTGATGATCTGGGTGAGTTTGATGAAGACGATGCGTTAGGTGCCGCGCTAGAAGAGCAAAGAGAGCTGGACGAAGCTGTTCCACCGAATAGCCGCAGTGAATTTTCGCAGCCGAGCGCGCCGCAATCTCTGGCTATGGAGATGGACGAGCTTTCTTCGCTTGAAGATGATGCGCATCAGGTCGCCGGCTTGAACATGGATGCCTTACTCTCTGAGTCGATGGACGATGGTGACTCCGCGGCATTTACTGGTTTCGAGACGGGCAATGATTTAGACACGTTAGAAACGGAAGATGAAACAAGCTTCGATGCTGACGATCTGTCTTTCCCAGATGATGAGAGCGACATCTGGCAAGCCGAAATGGAGCCGGAGCCTGAACTTGAAACGGAAGATTGGTCTGAGCAACCTGAAATCCTTGGCGATGATGTCAAAGACATGGATTTGGATGGCGACCTTGAAGGGTTGCTGGAAGACGCCGAAAGTGAGCTGATTGAAGAATCTTCATCGGACGATGCTTACATCAGCATTGAAGAGCTCATGAAAGACGATGGCTCGCCACAGGAAGACCCCGATACTGTCCCTATGGACCTCAATGTCGGCTTAGATGACTTCCCAGATGTGTTGGGTGATATTGAACCTTCAGACGTTGACAGTAGCGGAGAGGCTGCCACAAACATGGATCTTGCCAAAGCATACTTGGAGATGAACGATGTGGATGGCGCACTTCAATTGCTTGAGAAAGTGATGAGAGGTGATGATGCTGCATTGAAAGCTGAAGCCCAACAGATGATTGAGAATTTGAATTAAATCTATCCATTTGGCGACGATTGAATAAACAAACGGCAGGTAACCCTGCCGTTTTTGCATCTTAAATAGGCGTTCGTTTTTTCACTGATCTTCGTCAATCGGTCATTGTCGCTGCATATTGGGTGGGTTTGGGTATAATGCGCAGCTTGAAATTGATAAATCAGTAACGCAGAGACAGAAAGAATGAGAATTGCCCTGGGTGTGGAATATGATGGTGCGCAGTACTTCGGCTGGCAGCGACAGCGTGAGGTGCCCAGTGTGCAAGAGCATTTGGAAAAAGCCCTGTCGAAAATCGCCAATGAGCCGATCGAAGTGCAATGCGCAGGTCGAACCGATGCGGGTGTGCATGGTACAGGTCAAGTGGTGCACTTTGATGTAAATTGCGACAGACCCATGCGCGCATGGACAATGGGCGTGAATACGCACCTTCCTGACAGCATTGCGGTGCGTTGGGCAAAAGAGGTGCCTGACGAATTTCACGCACGTTTCACGGCAACAGCACGCCGCTACCGTTACATTATTTTTAATAACGCATTGCGCCCCGGAATATTGCGACATGGTGTGAGTCACTATCATGGTGATCTTGATGAAACACTGATGCATGAAGCGGGGCAATACCTGCTGGGCGAGAATGATTTTACGTCTTTCCGCGCTGCCCAGTGCCAATCCAATTCACCTTGGCGAAATATTCATCACTTAAATGTGACTCGACAAGGCGCATTCGTGATCATAGATATCAAGGCGAATGCTTTCGTGCATCATATGGTGCGAAATATCACAGGAAGTTTGATTGCTGTTGGCTTGAAAGAGCAAAAACCTGAATGGGTTAAATGGCTATTGGAAGCAAAAGATCGCAACCTTGCTGCCGCAACGGCAAAAGCAGAAGGGCTGTACTTGGTTGAAGTGGACTATCCCGCCGAGTATGCTCTGCCTAGTTCTCCAGCGGGCCCGCTGTTTCTTCCTGACTCAAAGTGATTGTTTTATAAGGTGTGCCGATGCGCACCTTGTTTTTAATGTCACGTAATTCACTGAAAAATTGACGTAATTCGTGAAGAGTTACGCCAGATCAGCTTGAATCACACAAAGTGGTAGAAATAATACGATGCGTTCACTGTGTGAGAAAGACTAGACAAAAAATAGGTAGTACCAGTTTTTTGTCCAAAGTCTTAACAAGTTGTGTTTTAATTCTTGGTTGAATTCGTAGAAATCTAGGCCACTTGCCGCTAATACCTGCCCTCGTCATTCAGCACTTTCAAATGCTATAGGGACGCAACGCAGGCAAGTGCTCCAAATGAAAAGGTCGTTCATGAGCTGGCTTGAAAAAATTCTTACAAAAAGCAACATCGGTTCTTCAAGAAAGGCGTCCATTCCTGAAGGGGTATGGACCAAATGTTCATCTTGCGAACAGGTGCTTTACCACGCTGAACTAGAGCGCAACCTTCAGGTGTGTCCTAAGTGTGACCACCACATGCGTATGAGCGGCCGTCGTCGCCTTGAAACCTTCCTAGATGAAGGTAACCGCGTTGAGTTGGCATCCGATCTTGAACCTAAAGATTTGCTGAAATTCCGCGATTCTAAAAAATACAAAGACCGTATTTCTGCTGCGCAGAAGTCGAGCGGTGAGAAAGACGCATTGATCGTGATGAAAGGCGAGCTACTGGGTATGCCAGTGGTGAGCTGTGCGTTTGAGTTCTCGTTCATGGGCGGTTCAATGGGCGCTGTTGTTGGCGCGCGATTTGTTCGTGCGGTTGAGCAGGCAATTGAAGACAAATGTGGTCTTGTGTGTTTCTCTGCCAGTGGCGGCGCGCGCATGCAAGAAGCATTGATGTCTCTTATGCAAATGGCAAAAACCAGTGCAGCCCTTGAGCGTCTTTCGAAAGAAGGTTTACCGTTTATCTCTGTACTGACTGACCCAACGTTCGGTGGTGTGACGGCAAGTTTCGCGATGCTAGGCGACGTGAACATTGGTGAGCCAAAAGCGCTTATCGGTTTCGCGGGTCAACGTGTAATTGAGCAAACCGTGCGTGAAAAACTTCCTGAAGGTTTCCAGCGTAGTGAGTTTTTGCTTGAGCACGGTGCTATCGACATGATTGTTGACCGCCGCGAAATGCGTCAACGCATCGGTGGTATGCTCGCTAAAATGACTGGCCATGAATCCCCATTGGTCGTGTCTGTTGACAAGCCATTGGAAGGTGAGGTTGTCGAGGCTGAACCGGTTGATGAAAATACCGAACAGTAAATGGTATTAAGGCAGAAGTACGCTATCGCAGCACAGCTTCAAACCTTCACGTCTAAAAAGAGCGCCTTATGGCGCTCTTTGTCTTTTAGCTGATATGATTGATGTATTACTAGCTGTAGTAGATTACTGATGTCAGAACATATTTCACCCAACGCAAACGCACCACTTTCGGAGTGGCTGGCGTATTTAGAAGCACTGCACACCAGTGCGATTGATTTGGGACTAGACCGCGTGTCAGCGGTGGCACAAAAAGGCCAGCTTACCAAGCCTGCTCCGACCGTGATCACGGTCGCGGGGACAAACGGTAAAGGCTCGACCTGTGCCATCATTGAATCAATATTGCTGAAAGCAGGCTACAAAACAGGCGTGTACAGTTCACCGCACCTGATTCGTTACAACGAGCGTGTTCGTATTAACGGAAAAGAGCTTGATGATGAGCGTCATTCTGAAGCGTTCGCCGCTATTGAAGCACTTCGCGGTGAAACAAGCCTCAGTCTGTTCGAGTTCGGCACGCTTTCCGCGCTTTGGCTATTTCTCGATAACCATGTCGATGTTGTGATCCTTGAAGTTGGTCTGGGTGGGCGTTTAGATGCCACCAATGTTGTCGACCACGATGTTTCGGTTATTACCAGCCTAGCCATCGATCATGTTGACTGGCTGGGGGATGACATTGAAGTCATTGGATTCGAGAAAGCGGGCATCTTCCGTACCAATAAACCGGCCGTGTGTGGCCAACCTGAGCCGCCAGCAAGTGTTGCCGCACATGCGGATGACATTGGCGCGCAATTGCATCAAGTGGGTTATCAGTTCGATTATCAAAAAGAAGGCGACGTGTGGCATTGGCAATGCGGTGCGTTTGATTTGCGTGACCTTCCCGTTCCAAATCTTCCTCTTCCTAATGCAGCAACCGCGTTGATGGCATTGGGCTTATCTGAATTAAACGTTACCGACGAGCACATTGTTGATGGGCTTGCCTCTGTCAAACTCGCGGGCCGCATGGAGCGCGCTTCTGAGTCGCCATTGGTACTGCTTGATGTGGCGCACAATCCACATTCCGCGGCGTACCTTGCAACGCAACTGGCTGAGCTTAAAAAAGGAAGTGACGTTAAGGTGCATGCGGTGGTCGCTATGTTGCACGACAAAGATATCACGGCCACGCTCGAAGAAATGAAAACGGTGGTTGATGTATGGTATCCCGCATCGTTAAAAGGCCCTCGTGCGGCAACTGCCTCGCAATTGGCTGAACATTTACCAGAATACGTGACCTGTTTTGATTCACCGACTGCCGCTTTTGAGTCTGCAAAAGCTGCACTTAATGGGGTTTCTGATATGGTGATTGTGTTTGGTTCCTTTTATACCGTCGGTGAAATCGCCGATCTCCTATCTAAAGCGGAGTAATTGTGGCAACTCAGTTTCAACATCGTTTAGTCGGCACGCTTGTTTTGGTCTCTCTTGGCGTTATTTTTCTCCCAGACGTCTTTGATGGTGAAAAAGCACATTATCAAGAAAATTACGAAGCGATCCCGCTGCGTGAAGAGTTTGATACTGAATTACTCACTGCGCCTATTGAAGCGCCTGAAGATGTTGAAGCCTTCATGCCGCAAGCGCCTGTGACGGTGACCATAGATGAGTCTGAGCCTGCACCTGTGGCGCAGGTCGAGGATTCTGCCCCTAAAGCGGGCTATCAGGATTCGGCTTGGATCATCCGTCTTGGCACCTTTAGAAACATAGAAAATGCAAAAAACTTGGTTTCAACACTCAGAGGCAAAGGCTACCCCGCACAGCTAATGCCTCGAGATGTGAAGCAAGGTGAGCTCGCACGCGTGGAGGTTGGTCCTAATGTGTCGAAAGACAAATTAGAGGCAATGACTGCAGATTTGGAGTCTTTGACCGGTTTGAAAGGTCAACTGCTTAGATTTAACCCACTCAACCCTTAAGAAAACGTTTGCGTCGTCATTTTTTCTGTTAAAATGCGCGCGAATCGCTCAGATGAAATAAAGAATGAATTGGATTGATTACGTCATTATCGGAGTGATCGGCTTCTCAGCATTGATTAGTCTGGTCCGTGGATTTGTGAAAGAAGCACTGTCGTTGGTGATTTGGTTTGGTGCTTTTTTTGTTGCCAGCAATTTTTACCCACAGTTAGCTGCCCATTTTACGAATATTCAGGATGAAATGATTCGAAACGGGGCTGCAATTGCAGCGTTGTTTATTACCACCTTGATAGTTGGTGCCGTCGTGAACTATGTCATTGGACAATTGGTTCAAAAGACTGGCTTGTCAGGAACCGATCGTGTTCTTGGCGTGGTATTTGGAGGGATCCGAGGTGTGCTTATCGTCGCTGCACTCTTGTTCTTCCTTGATGCTTTCACCAGCCTCTCCGGCGCCAGCGAGTGGAAACAATCACAGTTAATCCCTAAATTTGGGGTAGTGATTGAATGGTTTTTCTCGTATTTGGAGCAAAGCTCCAGCTTTTTGCCCAAGGTGATTTAGGGCTCCCTCTAGCGTTACAAGGAACTGCAAACATGTGTGGGATTGTTGGAATTGTAGGTGAAACCTCGGTTAATCAGTCGATTTACGATGCGCTAACGGTGCTTCAGCACCGCGGCCAAGATGCTGCGGGCATTGTGACTATCGACGACAACCGCTTTCGTCTAAGAAAGGCGAATGGCTTAGTCAAAGATGTTTTCCAACTCAAGCACATGCAGCGCTTGCAAGGAACAGTGGGGATAGGGCATGTGCGCTATCCCACTGCAGGAAGTTCAAGTGCATCGGAAGCGCAGCCTTTCTATGTGAACTCTCCTTACGGTATTACCCTCGCTCATAACGGAAACCTCACTAACGCTAATCAACTTCGTGAATCTCTTTTTGCTCAAGACCGTCGCCACCTAAACACGACATCTGATTCTGAAGTGCTTCTTAACGTACTTGCGCATCAAATTGATAAAGCAACGTCGCACCCAGTAACTGAAGATGACGTGTTTAATGCTGTGCGTTCAGTGCATGAGCAGGTGATGGGTGCGTATGCGGTTGTTGCAATGATCATTGGTCATGGCCTTATTGGCTTTAGAGACCCTGACGGCATCCGTCCTTTGTGTTTAGGTAAGCGCAAAGTGAATGGGCGTGACGAGTACATGCTGGCTTCTGAATCCGTTGCACTTGATGCGGTTGGTTTTGATTTCGTGCGCGATGTTGCGCCAGGTGAGGCGGTTTACATCACGCTTGATGGTCAGCTATTCACACGCCAATGTGCAGCGACGCCGTCTTTGTCGCCATGTATTTTTGAATTTGTTTACTTTGCTCGCCCTGACTCCTTTATTGATAAGATTTCAGTGTATGCAGCGCGCGTAAACATGGGTAAAAAGCTGGGTGCAAAAATTCGCCGTGAATGGGAAGATTTAGACATCGATGTGGTCATCCCTATTCCTGAAACGTCTTGTGATATTGCATTGGAAATCGCTCAGGTGTTGGACAAGCCATATCGCCAAGGCTTTGTGAAAAACCGCTATGTTGGGCGTACCTTCATCATGCCGGGGCAGCAACAGCGCCGTAAATCGGTTAGACGTAAGCTGAATGCAATCCGTTCTGAGTTCAAAGACAAGTCAGTACTGCTGGTGGATGACTCTATCGTGCGTGGTACGACATCAGAGCAGATCATTGAAATGGCGCGTGAAGCGGGTGCAAAACATGTATACATGGCATCTGCAGCACCTGAAATCCGCTTCCCGAATGTGTATGGCATCGATATGCCAAGTGCAAACGAGTTGATTGCGCATGGGCGTGAGGTGGACGAAATTGGCAGCATCATTGGTGCTGACGGACTTATCTTCCAAGACTTGTCTGATTTGGAAGATGCAGTGCGTGAGGGTAACCCGGATATTCAACAGTTCGAAAGCTCAGTGTTTAGTGGTCACTATGTAACGAAAGACGTGAACCAAGAATATTTAGAGTACCTTGAAAGCCTTCGCAACGATGATGCGAAAACAGTTCGCGAGCAGCAGCAAGAACTGGCAAATCTAGAGATTTACAACGAAGAAAGCTAAGATCGTTGTTTCGCGAGAGTGGGTCAGTGTTCAAGTGGCCTATAGGCAAAGAGACAACATAGAGACAAAAAGAAAAGCGCAGTGAAAACTGCGCTTTTTTTCGTTTGAAGCAAATGAGAGCTTAAGGCAACTCGATGTAAGGCTAGTTCATAAACATCGGGCCGAAGCCTACATTCCACATGATCACTGAGCTGGCGAGTATCGCGACCATCAACACCAATCCACAGGTCACCACAGAACTGGCATAGATAAACCCTCTGTCTTCGGGGATGTGCATGATAATGGGTACGCCGGTGTACAAGAGATACACGGAATACGCGACGCCAGCGAGACCTACGAGCATAACAAACCATACGACGGGGTAGAGAGCCGCTAAGCCAACCATAAACACGGGCGTTGCTGTGTAAGCTGATAGCTCAAGTGCTTGGGTATACGTTGGCTCTGAGCCGAATGTTCGGCTCATCCACAGTGTCAGATACGCGAGTGCCATAACGCCAGTAATCAAGGCGAAATACATAGCAAAGCCGATGATCAGTGCGCTTTGTGAGGTGAGGAAAATTGGGTCACCAACACCGATCTGCCAACCGATGTGCACGCTAGAGTAATAAGCACAAATGGGTGGGATAAGCGCGATGATGGCAATGTGACCAAGGCTGCTTCCTGTGCCTTCGTGGCGGTCATAAATGGTCTGCCATTCTTCTTTTGGATGTGTATAGAGGCCGAGCAAATGTCCCAAAATCATAGTTACTCCTTCCGAACATTGTTGTTGTCGTGAAGTAGCACATCAAAAGATGCATCACTGCGAGGTGTTAGCACTAAATCGCTTAAGAAGATCGATTTACATACTTATAACATTTAGCTCTGCAGGCGATGCTTAGCAAGTTTTATAGTGCAAAACTTAGTTGGTTTTTTAACCACTTATCGTATTTGGGACATTTGCTGATGACGGTCACATTTTCAATGTGTTCTTTTGAAAATACTCGAGTGCAAAGTCGATAAACGCGCGTAACTTTTCCGGCAAATTACTTTTGTCATGGTACATCAGGTAGATATCTCGAGGGTTTGATGTCCAATCAGAAAGGACTTGAACGAGTTTTCCTGATGTAATGTCTTGATTCACGAGAACATCTGGCATGAGGGCAATACCGAGGCCATCTTTAGCCGCGGTTCGCACGATACCTAGCTCTGTCGATTCAATCCTACCTTGCGTTGTAATACTGAGTTGTTGCCCTTGAGAGCTGGTTAAACGCCAGCGCCTCAGCGGGTCACCTTTTAACAGTTGGTGTGCATCAAGCATCGTGGCGTCAGTGATAGGTGCTTGGTTTGCGACGTACTGTGGACTTGCAACGAGTATGTCTCGAACACATTGAAGTTTTCGCGCGATCAACGAAGAATCGCGTTGCGGGCCAATGCGAAAGAATGCGTGGCGTTCTTCACAGTGATCTGGCGATGCATCATTGGAGAGCGATAAATCTAATTTTATATCGGGATACGCTAGAAGAAACGCATTAAACAGCGGATGGAGCAGCTTGGTGGCAATATTAGAAGGTGCACTGATTCGTAACACCCCTGATGCACCTTTACAGCTTTCTGATAGTGTTTCTGTGGTGGCGATAAGTTGTTCAAGCAGTGGGCGACAGGATTCATAAAAAGAATGTCCTGCGTCCGTCAGTGACAACCTACGTGCATCCCTATGCAAAAGACGAATCTGAAGATCGTCTTCAAGTGCTTGAATTCTTCGCGTAAGTGTCGCTACAGGTATCCCTGTTTTCTTTGATGCCGACGTATAGTTTCCGTTTTCCACGATTAAACGGAACAAATTTAAATCATCTAGTTTCATTTGATTTCACGATCTTGCGATGGCCTTCACTGAAAGACACTGAAGGTGTCATTTCAAATTAACATGCGGGACTTTTCGTTGTCTCATATCAAGAAAGCGTTATTGTGATGTGTAAATATGAATGCATATTTACGCATAAGAAGTTTTCAATGGTTCGTCTATCGCCTTAAATTTTTTCTTTCGGGTATACATCGTCTTAAGCACATTGTGTATGGGTTTTCTACTTACGGAACAACGCCCCGTGCTTTTTCAATCTATCCTAAGAATAAAGATATCCCTTTCCTTGGCAAGCATTACAAGGAGCGAGAAAGCGAATCCTATTAGGCAGGAGAACAAACAGTGTTAGATGGCAAAGAGGTTCTCATTGTTGAAGATGATCCGGTGTTCAGCAAGATCATCGCTAGTTTTCTTCGTCACGAAGGATGTGTAGTCAGAGAAGCCGAAAACGGTTTAGATGGATTGAAAGCATTGAGAGAAGGTATCCCAGACCTTCTACTGAGCGATCTGTCTATGCCAGTGATGACGGGCTTAGAGTTTGTGGAAGAAGTGAGTCTTGAGTATCCCATGCTTCCTGTTATCGTCATTTCGGGTACAGGTGGCATGTCTGATGTCGCCCAAGCGCTGCGATTTGGCGTAAAAGATTTTCTTATTAAGCCTATCGACGACATTATGGTGGTTAAATCGGCCATTTTGTCCGTTTTGGAAGAATCAGACAGCTGTACAAATGCAGACACTGATTTTTCCCAGCAATGGTTTAAAGTCAGCCAAAACGCTGATCAGCCTCTTACGGAGGAGTTAAAGTGGCATTTGGATGATCTGTTAGATAACCCTGGCAGTGCACGCGACCTCCTGATGGGATTGATGCCAGAGCAAGATTCCCAGCAGGGTGATTGGCGTTTGTCATACCACTCGCTCCAATCTGCAGACTCGAACCCTGTCGTCCTCGATTACACGTGGATGATGGATGGCAAGATGGCCTTCTACATGGTGGATAGTGGCTCCGCAGGGAAAAACGGTACGGCAACAACCTTGATGATCCGTGCTTTTTTTAATGAATACCTTCGCTCGCAAGATGCTGACGAAAGGGGATTTATTCACTTGGTGCACCAGATTGAGCATGCGATAAAGAAATCTACTTACGCGAGCCCAATCAGGGCGATGTTTGGTATTTTAAATGCGTCAGATAACCAACTTGATGTACTTTCCGCTGGCTTAAATGCCGTGGTGGATGGAACCGGCAATGCCGTTATTGTGAAGAATGACTTCTTACTTGGAATCGATGCAGCAAGTACCCAGTTTCAAACAATCGATCTGTCAGGCGGAAGCGTCCGTGTGTCTCTTAGCGAAGTGGGTTTAACCAGTTTTAGCTTAGATATACAGCGACTTACTGCCTAACAAATAATGCACTATAAAACAAAAAAGCCGTTGTTTATGCAGCGGCTTTTTTGTGCGTGAAATGAGAAGTTCAATGATTTGCTAATGAAAACATGAACCAGTGCAGACAAAATGACCAGTTACTGAGACTGCGCTTGCTGCGAGGTTTCGAGCCTAATATACTCATGAGTTGCATCGCAAAGACGATGTAACATCGAATTGGCTAGAAAATCGGCGAGACGTATAATGAACCCATGGTATCTGCTCTATTGTAAACGCAGCGAGCAACAACGCGCAGAGCAGCACTTAAAACGCCAAGGCGTCGATTGCTATTACCCTCAAGTTTCTGTCGAGAAAATTCGACGTGGAAAGCGCTCTTCCATACTAGAACCCCTCTTCCCTAACTACGTGTTTGCTTCGTTTGACCCTGAGAAAATTGCTTTCACCACAGTGCGTTCAACACGTGGAGTTGTTGATTTTGTTAGGGTTGGAGCAAAGCCTCAATTAGTGCCTGTAGACCTTATTAAAAACCTGATGGTTATCGAAGATAATGATGATCAGCGAGAGCGTCTAAGCGAGGTTTGGAAGCATGGAGATGCCATCGCTATCTCACAAGGGCAGTTTGAGGGCATGGAAGCTATCTACAAAGAAGCTGATGGAGAGCTGCGGTCAATTCTGATGATCAACTTGCTCAACAAGCAGGTTGAAGTCTCGCTGGAAAACGCGATTTTGGATAACAAATAGGGCCGTTTTTAAGCCCGTAACAAGATGAATTTTCGTGCTTTGGGAACGACACCCAAGGGCGGTAGCGTATTGATTTAAAGTAAGGTAAGTCATGAAAATACTGGTAACTGGTGGCGCGGGCTTTATTGGCTCTGCAGTTGTTCGTCATATTATTGAAAACACGTCAGATAGTGTCGTTAATCTCGACAAACTTACCTACGCAGGTAATCTCGAGTCATTATCTACGGTGTCTGACAATGAAAGATATACTTTCGAGCAGGTAGATATCTGCGACCGCGCAGGGCTAGATCGTGTATTTGCATCTTACCAGCCAGATGTGGTTATGCATCTCGCGGCCGAATCTCACGTTGACCGCTCGATAGACGGTCCTGCAGCCTTTATTGAAACCAATATCATCGGCACTTACGCTCTGCTAGAAGCGGCGCGTCAGTATTGGAATACGTTGGACGGCGATAAAAAATCAGACTTCCGTTTCCATCACATCTCTACTGATGAAGTTTACGGTGATCTTGAAGGTACAACAGAGTTGTTCACCGAAGAAACATCGTACGAGCCATCAAGTCCCTACTCTGCATCAAAAGCCTCAAGTGACCATTTGGTTCGCGCTTGGCTGCGTACTTATGGTTTCCCAACTATTGTCACCAACTGCTCAAACAACTATGGCCCTTACCATTTTCCAGAAAAGCTTATCCCACTGATGATTTTGAATGCACTGGATGGTAAAGCCTTGCCTGTCTATGGCGATGGTATGCAAATCCGTGACTGGCTGTTTGTGGAAGACCACGCACGTGCGCTTTACAAAGTAGCGACCGAAGGAGAGATAGGTGAAACCTATAATATTGGTGGCCACAATGAGAAGGCCAATATAGAAGTGGTGAAAATCATTTGTTCGCTGCTTGAAGAGTTTGTGCCAAATAAGCCAGAGGGTGTGGTGCAGTATCAAGACCTCATTACTTACGTAAAAGACCGCCCTGGTCATGATGTACGCTACGCTATCGATGCTTCGAAAATCGAGCGAGAGTTAGGCTGGAAACCGGAAGAAACCTTCGAGTCCGGTATCCGCAAAACGGTTGAATGGTACCTAAACAATCAATCATGGTGGTCACGTGTGTTGGATGGCTCCTATTCACTAGAGCGCCTTGGCTCTAACTAAAAGTCAAACCTTCATATACTTAATATCGGTTCTATGTTCTAGCAGTTGGCTAGGACTTAGGACCTATAAACCTAGGACCTAATTCTCATGAAAGGCATCATTCTGGCAGGCGGCTCAGGCACGCGTCTTTATCCCATTACTCGCGGTGTGTCGAAGCAGTTGCTTCCTATCTACGACAAACCGATGATCTATTACCCGTTGTCGACGCTGATGTTGGCGGGTATTCGCGACATCCTCATCATCACTACACCAGAAGACAATGAGAGCTTTAAGCGTCTATTGGGCAACGGCAGTGACTTTGGCATTAATCTGGAATATGCCGTGCAGCCGAGTCCGGATGGTCTAGCACAAGCATTTATCATCGGTGAAGAATTCATCGGTGATGACAGCGTATGTTTGGTTCTTGGCGATAACATTTTCTATGGACAGTCATTCAGCCAAACTCTAAGAAACGCGGCTTCTCGCGATTCAGGTGCCACTGTATTTGGTTATCAGGTTAAAGACCCTGAGCGTTTCGGTGTTGTGGAGTTTGATGAGAAAATGCGTGCGGTGTCTATTGAAGAGAAACCAGTCAAACCAAAGTCAAACTATGCTGTCACGGGGTTGTATTTCTATGACAACCATGTCGTGAGTCTAGCAAAAGAGGTGAAACCGTCTGATCGTGGTGAGCTAGAAATTACTACCTTGAACGAGATGTACCTAAACGATGGCTCGCTTAATGTTGAGTTACTAGGTCGAGGATTTGCATGGCTTGATACAGGTACGCATGAAAGCCTGCACGAAGCGTCTTCTTTCGTCCAAACCATCGAGCATGTTCAAGGGCTTAAAGTTGCGTGCTTGGAAGAAATCGCGTGGCGTAACGGTTGGTTGAACACAGAGCAACTTGAGCAGATTGCAAAGCCGATGCTTAAAAATGAATATGGACAATACCTGATGCGCCTTGTCAAAGAAGAGAGTTCAAAATAATGAAGCTACTTATTACCGGCAGTCTCGGACAGGTGGGCCGTTGTTTGGTAGAGCAGTTGAACGGCACGGATGCTGAGTTCTTGGCGTTAGACCGAGAAGAGCTAGATATCACCAATGAGAGTGCGGTATCTGCGCTGGTTACCTCATTTTCTCCGGATGTAATTATCAATGCGGCTGCGCATACCGCAGTAGATAAAGCGGAAGAAGAAATCGCGCTTTCCTATGCGATAAACCGAGATGGCCCTGCGAACCTTTCCAAAGCGGCAGATAAGGTTGGTGCGGCAATGCTGCACATTTCTACAGACTATGTGTTTGCGGGCAACAAAGACGGTGAATATGTAGAGAGTGACGAAACAGGCCCACAAGGCGTGTATGGCGAAAGTAAGCTCGCCGGTGAAATTGCCGTGGCTCAGGCATGTGAGCGTCATATCATCTTAAGAACCGCGTGGGTATTCAGCGAGCATGGCGGTAACTTTGTGAAATCCATGCTGCGTTTGGCCCAAAGCCGCGACACCTTAGGCATTGTTGCTGACCAAGTTGGTGGGCCAACCTATGCCGGAGACATTGCCGCCGCATTGCTTCACATCGCCGTGGCCATTACCAAAGGGAACCACACAGGTTTTGGTATTTACCACTACTCGGGCATGCCACACGTGAGTTGGTATGACTTTGCCAACACCATTTTTGCAGAGGCGAAGCAACAGGGCGTGCTGACAACCGCGATGACCGTCAACCCAATTGCCACGTCTGACTATCCGACACCGGCAAAGCGGCCGGCAAACTCAAAACTGAACAACGACAAAATTCATGCACAGTTTGGCGTTAGTCCAAGTGATTGGCAGTTGACTCTAAAGAATTTGAAAGACTACGCGAGTTAATCATGAACGTAATTGATACAGATATTCCTGATGTAAAAATCATTGAGCCAGCCGTGTTTGGCGATGAACGTGGTTTCTTTATGGAAACGTGGAACCAAAAGAAGTTCGAAGAGTTAGTAACCGGTAAGCCAACACGTTTTGTGCAGGACAACCATTCAAAGTCTAAAAAAGGGATTTTGCGTGGTCTGCACTATCAAACGGAAAACACGCAAGGGAAATTGGTTCGCGTAGTATCGGGTGAAGTATTTGATGTCGCGGTAGACATTCGAAAAGACTCGCCGACATTTGGTCAATGGGTGGGTGTGTATCTCTCAGCTGAGAACAAGCGTCAGTTATGGGTACCTGAAGGCTTTGCGCATGGTTTTTATGTGACGAGTGATGAGGCAGAGTTTGTTTATAAGTGTACAAATTTCTATGACCCAAGCTCAGAAGTATCAATTCGATGGAATGACAAATCTTTGGCGATAAGATGGCCAATACAAGATGGTGTACAACCAGAGTTATCGATCAAGGATGAACGAGGGTTTGACTTTACAAATGCTCCTCTTTTTGAGTCGTGAGTAACAAGCTTAGCAATAGAAGTATACTTTATGAGCAACAAATCTGAGCATTCGCTTTTTAGTTTTTCATTGACTTCCAGTATATGGAAATACCGAGAGTTGATATTTAAAATGACTCACCGAGAAATTATTGGTCGCTATAGAGGATCAATAATGGGATTGGCATGGTCGTTTTTTAATCCGCTTTTGATGCTAACAGTATATACATTTGTATTTTCTGTTGTGTTCAAAGCCAAGTGGGGTGCAAGTCTAAACGGTAGTAGAGGTGAGTTTGCAGTCATCCTGTTTGCAGGTATGATTATATTTAACATTTTTTCGGAATGTATAAATAGAGCTCCCAATCTAATGATTGCGAATACTAACTATGTTAAAAAGGTAGTATTTCCATTGGAAATCATTCCTTTAATTGCTTTAGGAAACGCGTTGTTCCATGCGTTAATTAGCTTTTCAATACTACTTATAGCGCAACTCATAATTATGGGAGAGATTCCCTGGACGATACTAGCACTGCCAATTGTTTTGATTCCATTTATCGCTGCTTTGATGGGAGTGTGTTGGATACTAGCCGCTGCAGGTGTCTATATGAGGGATTTAAGTCAATTAATGGGTATTGCTACCACAGTGTTAATGTTTACTTCGCCACTATTCTTTCCTATATCAGCATTGCCTGAGGCACTTCAGCCTTATCTTTCTCTAAATCCTCTGGCATATTTTATTGAGGAAACGAGAGCTGTCATAGTCTTTGGAGAATTGCCTTCACTGAAGAATTTTATTTTGGCAAGTGTGCTTAGCTTAGTTGTGCTTGAATGTGGTTTTACTTTCTTCCAAAAAACTAGAAAGGGTTTCGCTGATGTCTTGTAGTGAAATTGCGATAGAAGCAAAAAATCTAACCAAATCATATCGCTTATACGCTAGGCCAATAGATCGATTACGTCAATTAATGAGTCGAGGGCAGAAGAAATACTACAAGGAATTTACTGCTTTGGATGGAGTATCATTCGAAATAGACAAGGGAGACTCGGTTGGTGTTTTGGGACATAATGGTGCAGGGAAGTCGACATTACTTCAGTTAGTTACAGGTACTTTAACACCAACATCTGGAGACATTACAACAAAGGGGCGTATTGCCGCCTTGTTAGAACTAGGTGCTGGATTTAATCCTGAGTTTACTGGTAAAGAAAACGTCTATATGAATGCTGCGATACTTGGACTAAGTAAAGCTGAAATAGATGAAATATACGAAGATATACTAAATTTCGCTGAAATTGGCGATTTTATAGATAGGCCAGTAAAAACATACTCATCAGGAATGTATGTACGGCTAGCTTTTTCCGTTGCGGTACATATTGTGCCAGAAGTTCTTATCGTTGATGAAGCTCTTGCTGTTGGCGACATACGCTTTCAAATGAAGTGCATCAAGCATATGGAAGAATTAAAGGGTAGAGGCACAACTATATTATTTGTGTCGCACTCACCGGAACAAGTTAAACGTTTCTGCAACAAGGCTCTTTGGATTGAAAAAGGCAAGATTAAATCATTTGGTAGTTCGAATGATATATGTAATCAATACAAAGAATCGATGTCTTTATCTAAAAAACAGAGCGAGAAAAAGGAACGAGATAACAATACTGGATTGAGCTCTCTTCCTGCGAAAATTATTTCCACAACAATAAGTAAAAATTCAATCAAAGTCGGTGAGCCAATCGAAATTTCGATAGATTACGAGATCGTAGACGAGAGGTTGGACGATGTATTGGTTGGTGTAGCAGTCTATAAGGCTAACAGAGAATACATTTTTGGGGCTAATACATATTTAGATAGGTTTAAAATCCCATCTGGAAAAGGGATTCATACGGTCACTTATGCCATTAGAAATATGCCCCTACTCCCAGCCAACTTCGTATTCGACGTTGGTTTATTCACAGATAAAAGTTTAGTTAACATCGACTACATAACGAATGCTGAAGAATTCGAGGTATATGATGACTATAACTCTGAGGGGTTGGTTCATATTGACCATGAATGGCTGTGAACAAAGCCTTTAATATAATCAAGTGAAAGATTGGATATAGCAAATTGACAACTAATAAATACTATAGAACCGTGGGGAGTAACAAAGACTCTCTATACTATGTTTCCCAATCTATAAGCAATAACTCAGAAGTGCTTGATGTTGGATGCTGGGAAGGATCCTTAGGTGAATTCTTAATTCGAGAGAAAAGTTGTATCGTCGATGGAATAGAGCTTTACCATGAGGCTGGAGTTAAAGCAGAAAAATTCTATCGAAACGTATTCTTTAATGATTTAGAAACATTTGAAAGTAATTATATCCAATCAACATATGACTATGTGGTTTGTGCCGATGTGCTGGAGCACGTCAGGAACCCTGCGGCTGTATTAAGTGAACTCAAGAAGTTACTTAAACCGTCTGGAAAACTAATCGTTTCTGTACCAAATGTTGCATATGGCGGCGTCATCGCTGAAATGCTATCTGGAAAATTCGAATACAGAGAGCGAGGAATACTGGATAATACACATTATCGATTCTTTACTCGAGATAGTATAGTTAAATTAGTTAATAGTTTAGGTTTCGGTGTAAATAGAATTGATGCAGTGCAAGCTCATATAAAAGAAAGTGAGTTTGCTGAATCACTGGTAAGTGAGTTTCCTTTTGATTTAAAGCGAGTTCTTTCTAATACGAAAGATTCAGGCACCTATCAATTTGTGTTAGTTTGTGATTCCGATGCAGAGAAAAAAATAATAGAGAGTAATATTGGAATAGACAATACTATTAAATTTCAATCAAAAGTATACTGGGCAAATGGTGTAGAAGACTATTGTGAAACACGCTCAGATGTCTTGCTCGCCAGCCTTTCTTTACGAAATCGCTTATCTTTTGAATGCCAAGATTTAAACTCCGAATGTAGAGTTCGCATCGATGTAAGCGATTTCGAAGGATATTTCAAAATACATGAACTGCGGATTTCAACAGATGCGAATAAAATACTTTTTGATATGAGTTCCTCTAAAGGAGGGTTTACTACTATCGGTTGTTCAATTGAACAAAGTCATGAGCAATATGGTTATTTATTGCTAAAATCGACAAGCAGTGATTCTTTTATTGAAGTACACATAGACGAAAATAGTGAAAAACCACTAAAAGTTGAATTAGATTTTATTTACGTCAGTTCCCTATCTGAAAGTGACCTGTATTCTGAAATTGAAAACCTTAAGGACAAAAACAGAAGTTTAGAAAGGGATATTCAGACGATAGATGAGACACTACATAGCGTATTAAACTCATCATCATGGCGTATTACAAAACCTGTACGTCTTTTAGGCTATATAAGAAACGGTGACAAAAAGGCTTTGAAAAAAGTTATACTTAACAATATTTCAGCTTTACGCGCACTACAAATTCTTCGTGGTCGAGGAGAGAGTGTAAGTACTCTTACCTCGAAGGCAATAGGCATTCTAAAAGATGAAGGTATTCAGGCATTATATCGTCGAATAAGTAGAGTTATTCGTGGTGATAGAACATCGAGGCATGGGAATTATTTATCTTGGATCAAGCTTGATGATAAGCGAAGTCTAGATAAAGAGAATGAAATGATTGACTTCTTGAGCAAAAAAGATGGTCCACTTATTTCAATAATTATGCCGACTTACAATACCGAAGAAAAATACTTACGTTTTTGTGTTGAGTCTGTAATTAGACAGTCATATCCAAATTGGGAACTATGTATAGCTGATGATGCTTCTACAGATGAAAATGTACTCCGCGTACTTAAAGAATATCAAGTACAAGACAGTAGAATAAAACTTGTTGAAAGAAGCGAGAATGGTCATATATCAAACGCGTCAAACAGTGCATTGGAGATAGCTACAGGCGAATGGCTAGCACTTCTCGACCATGATGATGAGTTGCACAAGCATGCTCTTTCCTATGTTGTCTACCAACTGATTAAAAACCCTCAAACTGAATTTGTTTACACAGATGAAGACAAAATCGATGCTATTGGAAATAGAATAGATCCCCATTTTAAAACTGATTGGAACCTAGACTTACTTTATAGCCAAAATTACGTGTCGCATCTCGGTGTTTATAAAACCGATATAATAAGAAAAATTGGCGGCTTTCGTGTAGGTTATGAAGGTAGTCAAGACTATGATTTGCTACTTAGGTACTCTAGAGAAATTAATCATAATAATATTTCACATATACCGAAAGTACTGTATCACTGGCGTATTTTGGAAGGCTCCACCGCATTAGCTTCAGGTGAAAAGTTGTATACAACTACTGCAGGCATAAATGCATTGATTGACCATTTTAAAGTAAGAAATGAAAATGTGTCTGTTGTTCAAGGTATGAACCCAAACACTTATAAAGTCAGATGGGAAATTAATGAAGAACCAAAGGTTTCTTTGATTATTCCAACTTATAACGGGCACGAGATTACAAAAAGAGCAATAGACTCAATTCTAGAAAAGACCACTTATAAAAATTTCGAAATTATTTTGGTTGATAATAACTCTGATGACCCTGAATCGCTAGAGTATTTTGAAGAAGTAAGTAAGCACGAAAAAGTCACTTTACTTCGCTACCCTATGCCATTTAACTATTCAGCAATAAATAACTATGCAGTAGCAAGGTCAACCGGCGAGATCGTGGGCTTAGTTAATAATGATGTGGAAGTTATTAACAAAGAGTGGTTGTCCGAAATGGTCAGCTTTGCTATCAGAAAAGATATTGGTTGTGTCGGAGCAAAGCTATATTACCCTGACAACACAATCCAACACGCAGGTGTAGTATTGGGTATTGGGGGAGTGGCAGGTCATTCGCATAAGCATTTCCATCGAAGTGCGGATGGGTATTTTAGTCGACTGAAACTAGTGCAAAATATTTCCGCTGTGACCGCTGCCTGCTTAATTGTGAGAAAAGATATTTATAATCAAGTTGGCGGGTTAAACGAAAATGATTTAAAGGTTGCTTTTAATGATGTGGATTTCTGCTTGAAAGTTCGACAAATGGGGTACAATAATTTGTGGACTCCATATGCAGAGTTATATCACTATGAATCAATTTCTAGAGGCTTAGATACTACTCCAACAAAGGCTCGTCGTTTTAATAAAGAAAAAGACTACATGGTCAATTCATGGGGCGGAATACTATCAAACGATTTTTATTATAGTTCCAATTTGACTTTGGAGCATGAAGATTTCAGCTTGCGTTGATGAAATCTTTAATGTGTATGTAGGTTAAACCTTCTCGTGTTAATTTTAACTTAAGGTGTGCGCAAGTTTTTTGGAGTAAGTAAATGGATTTTTTTAGTAAGGTAAGAAATAATGTCGAGTACTATACTCCGTTTTTATTTTTGACTGTTTACATCGTATACGTAACGTATATATTTGGTCACTCTTATAATTTTCCTTATTGGGATGACTTTAATAGCACGCTTCGATTCTTGAACGAATTTTTTGATTCAAACGAGAAGGTTTATTTATTGCAAGCTCAGCACAATGAGCACAAAGTTATTCTAAATAACCTGGTTAGTGTCTTTTCATCTTATATATCATCTAGCTACCTTTTCACGATACAGTTAGCTGTTGGTTATTCATTTCTGACAGGTATCATACTTTTTTATTATAAAAAGTATGATGCTATATCTCCTGGAAGTAGAATCTATTTCCTATCTATACTCCTGATTTTAATAAACTTAAGCTCTTGGGAAGTTGCTTCTTGGGGGGCTGCCACAGTCCAATTTTATGGTGGATTGCTATTTTCTCTTCTTGCTATTAGTTACTATGATAAATGTGATATCAAAAAAAGTATACTATTTGCAGTTCTGGCATCCTTTACATCCGGCGGATTGCTGATTATTTTCTTAATACTGATTTATCAGTCCGTTCTCCTTAAAAGATATAAAGAAATCTTTCCGGTTTTTATATTTCTATGTATCACCTTGGTTGGTTATTTTTTCGATTATGAGTCTGTTGAGGCGCATTCAACTGCTATATTTTCGATGAAGGATATCGGTGACCTAATATTATACTTTCTAACTATTGTTGGTGGTATTACTCAGAACTCTATTACCTCTATAGTATTGGGTGTTTGCATATTAACTAGCATGCTTGCCCTTACAGTTATGAAGTATAAGGGCATATTCTACTTTTATTCTCTTTTCATCCTGTTGCTTTTGGCTGCAATTTCTTATGGGCGAGTAGGCTTTGGTGTAGAGCAAGCTCTATCTTCAAGATATACCATATATTCAATGCTGTTGATGGCTTCATTGTTTATGATTTGCTTCGATTTAATGAAAAATCGAACTTATTCTTTGTCCGTATTCACCTTACTTTGTTTTATGTCATTTTCTCTTTTCATTTCTAATTTTAGTAAGGGCAATCTCGAATTGCTTGCCAAAGAAGAGCGAATGATACTTTCTTCAAAAAACTATTGCGGTCACTTCAACAGTCGGTTTCTCGTAGACCCAGATCAAAAGTATGCCAAAAGTATGCTTAATCAAGCCAAAGAGAACAATGTATTCACTGTTGATTGTAGTCAGCATCAAATTGTTTCCTACGAAGACCTGAATAGCATGTACTCTAGCTATGAAGAAACAGACACCCCTATAACATATTCATTAGACCGAGTGATAACCAATGGGGGTAACATTCAAATTGCTGGATGGATTATAGATGATATTAATCGTAGCAAAATTAGAAACTTAGTCGTGCTGATAGGAGATAAAATGTTCCCTGCGACGACAGGCATTCCAAGAGCTGATGTAGCAAACCACTTCCGTGATAATACGTTTCTTCTGTCCGGCTTCGATGTATTTATAGAAAACACTATTCCTTCTGAACAGGAAGTGGTTCTTCTTGTATTTTTAAATGATGAAAAGTACAAAAAAATTGCAGTGGATTTTAATTGATGTTCAATTTTGCAATGGATAAAGAAATTTTAAAAATTACGATTTCAATTGAGCTTCGTATAATCCGATTTCTGATTGTAGGGTTTATTAATACTATTTTTGGTTACTCCATATATGCGCTTTTTATATTTCTTGGATTTGGTTACCAATTCTCTGTTTTGATTGCCACTTTTTTAGGTGTTATATTTAATTACTTTTCTTTTGGGAGATTGGTTTTTCATTCTGAAATTGGAACTGGAAACGCGATAAAATTCACTTTTTCTTATGTGATCGCGTATCTAATCAATATAGTATCATTACACTTTTTGATAGATGTTAATGGCAATAATCCATACTTTTCTCAAATTTTGGTATTATTCCCAGTAGTGATTGTTAACTGGTTCTTAATGAATAAGTGGGTGTTCAAGTGAAGTCTAGTGAAAAGAAGAAGATATCTATAGTTACCCCCTGCTATAATGAAGAGGGGAACATAACTGAATTATGCTCTCGAATTAGAGAGACGATGAAACACATTGAAAAGTATGAATATGAGCACATATTTATTGATAATGCTTCAGATGATAACACTGTGCAAATAATCAAGAGCGAAGCAGTCTTAGATAAAAATATAAAGTTGGTCGTGAATGTCAGAAATTTCGGGCCAGTACGATCGCCATATTATGGCCTAACACTTGCTTCCGGCGATGCAGTAATACTTATTGCTTCTGATCTGCAAGATCCACCTGAATTAATATCAGATTATATAGACATGTGGGAGAAGGGATTCGATATAGTTCTGGCAAAAAAACCTAAAAGTAAAGAGTCTTGGTTAATGCAGAAAATTCGTAAGACTTATTACAAAATGCTTAGTTACATAAGCGAAGTACCTTTAGAAAATGATGCTACAGGCGCGGGTTTATTTGACAGGAAGGTTATCAAAGCTTTAAAAGGACTATCAGATCCTTATCCTTATTTTAGAGGTATCGTTTGTGAGCTTGGATTTTCCCGATGTACAATAGACTTTGAGCAACCGTTAAGGAAAAGAGGCAAGTCAAAAGCGTCAGTATATGGTCTTTTCGACCAAGCACTCCTCGCAATGACAAAACACTCCAAACTACCGTTAAGGATTATGACTTTTTCGGGGTTAATATTTGGTTCATTAACTTTCCTATCTGCCGTGATTTTTCTGATCGCTAAACTATTATTTTGGGATTCTTTTACACTAGGTGTTGCACCTCTATTGGTTGGCGGTTCGTTAGTTGCTTCAATGTTATTTTTCTTTTTGGGAATCTTGGGAGAATACATTGGTATGATTTTAACTCATATTAGAAATCTTCCGTTGGTCGTTGAGAAAGAAAGGGTGAATTTTGATGAAGATTAATCCTAAAATCTGATAATTGTGATCTATAGGTTATTAAATGGCTCAGTATAATATTAAAGTAGTTCCATCTGGTATGGAATATCTCAGCGATAGCAACCTTTTGGACGACGCTCTATTAAATGCCATCCATTTAGAACACAGTTGTAAAACTGGAAGTTGTGGAGCATGTAAAGCTGAAGTTTTAGACGGTATAGTTGAAAATGAAGAAAGCAAGGAAGTGGGAGATGGAACAATTTTATTATGCCAGTCGAAAGCCAAAACAGATGTGATTATAAAGGCAAATTATTATTCCGAGTTGGAAAATATATCTATAAAAACACTACCTTGTAAAGTTAGTGCTTTGGAATGCCCGATTGAAAATATTGCGATACTTAAACTTAGATTACCCCCCAAATCAGAGTTTTCCTACCTTCCAGGACAGTACATCGATCTTAGTTATAAAGGTGTAAAGCGAAGCTACTCAATAGCCAATTCAAAGTCTGATAATGATGAAATTGAGTTGCATATTCGACGTGTAGAGTCCGGAGAAATGTCTAAGTTTATATTTGATAAATTGCAATGTAATCAACTAATGAGACTCGAAGGGCCCAAGGGGAGTTTCTTCGTAAGAGAGGGAACTAAGCCTATTATATTTGTCGCTACTGGTACTGGGATAGCACCAGTTAAAGCTATGGTTGAAGACTTAATTAGCCGCTCAGATAAAAGATCTGTCTTTATCTACTGGGGGATGAGGAATGAAGGTGATTTGTATAATACCGGACTAAACAACTTAGCAGCGACGCACAGTAATATTGAGTTTAAATGCATTCTGTCTCAGGGAATGTTGGAAGCAAAATATGTTCAAGATGCATGCTTGTCAGATTTTGTCACGTTAAACGATTTTGACGTATACGCTTGTGGCTCTTTGTCAATGATAGAAAGCGCACAAAAGCTGTTTGTCCAAAATGGATTGCCAGAGGATGCATTCCATTCAGATGCTTTTATACCTTCAAAATAACAAATTAGATGGAGCTATCAATGAAAGCGGTAATTTTAGCGGGAGGCTTAGGCACGCGCCTTAGCGAGGAAACCTCTGTAAAGCCAAAGCCAATGGTGGAGATAGGTGGAAAACCTATTCTTTGGCATATTATGAAGCAATATTCATCGCATGGAATAAATGATTTTATTATTTGTTGTGGCTACAAAGGCTATGTTATCAAAGAGTATTTCGCTAACTACTTTTTGCACATGTCAGATATCACTTTTGATATGCATAACAATCGAATGGAAGTACATCGGAAACGCGCTGAACCTTGGACAGTTACTCTCGTTGATACAGGCGAAAACTCAATGACTGGCGGACGCCTAGGCCGTGTTGCAGATTACCTAAAAGAAGAAGAAGCATTTTGTTTCACCTATGGTGACGGACTAAGCAACATAAATATTAGTGAAACAATCAAGTTTCATAGGTCACATGGAAAGAAAGCGACTTTAACTGCGGTTTATCCTCCAGGTCGATTTGGTGCATTAGATATGACGAATAACCAAGTTAATAGTTTTCGCGAAAAACCGAAGGGAGATGGTGCGATGATTAACGGTGGTTTTTTTGTGCTGTCGCCAGAAGTTCTGAAATATATTAGTGGAGATGATTGTGTCTGGGAGCAATCACCGTTAATTGAGTTAGCCAGCGAAGGCGAGTTGATGGCATATCAACATGATGGCTTTTGGCAGCCCATGGATACACTTCGCGACAAAATTTATCTTGAAGGCCTATGGGCTCAGAATAAAGCTCATTGGAAAACGTGGACTAAATAATGAATCCTGAATTTTGGAAAGAAAAAAAGGTATTTATTACTGGGCACACTGGTTTTAAAGGCGGCTGGCTAGTTATATGGCTAAAAGAAATGGGAGCGATAGTAAAGGGCTACTCTCTACCTGCACCCACTAAACCTAGCTTATTTCAAGAAGCCAATGTTGGGAATGATATCGAGAATGAAGAAGGCGATATAAGAGACTTCGATAAGCTATGTCATTCCATTGCCACATTTGGACCGGACATAGTTTTTCATATGGCAGCGCAACCACTGGTTCGTTTGTCATATGAGGAACCCATTGATACGTATTCGACCAATGTCATGGGAACAGTACATCTACTTGAGTCTGTGAAGCAAGTAGGCTCAGTGAAGGCAGTAGTAAACATCACCTCTGATAAGTGTTACGAGAATCGCGAATGGGTTTGGGGATATCGTGAAGATGAAGCGATGGGAGGTTATGACCCTTACAGTAACAGTAAGGGATGTGCCGAATTAGTCGCATCTTCCTATCGTCAATCTTTCTTCAATCCAAATAACTATGCAATGCATGGGTGTGCACTTGCATCAGTGAGGGCCGGTAATGTTATTGGAGGGGGGGATTGGGCCGACGATCGATTGATTCCTGACATGCTTAAGGCTTTCTCTGAAGGGCGAGATGTTGAAATTCGCAACCCTCATGCGATTCGCCCTTGGCAGCATGTTTTAGAGCCCCTTTCAGGTTACATCACCGTTGCAGAAAGATTGTACAACCATGGTTGTGAGTTCGCTGAAGGCTGGAATTTTGGCCCAAAGGAAGAAGATGCTAAACCAGTCGAGTGGATTGTAGAGTCTCTAACGAGCAAGTGGGGCGAGGATGCTGATTGGTTTTTGAGTGAAGGCGATCACCCGCATGAAGCACACTACTTAAAATTGGATTGTTCAAAAGCTAGAATGCGTTTGGATTGGCAACCTGTTTGGGATCTTGAGACTACCTTAGAAAAAATAGTTGCTTGGCATAAGGCGTGGTTGAACAAGGAAGATATGAATAAACACACAGTCAAAGAAATCAATGATTATATCGCTGCAAGATCGGGGAAAAATGATGTCTAAAGAAATACTTAGAAAACAAATTGCTGAACTTGTTGAGCAATATGCAGATTTGGAATACGCACCAAAAGCATTTGTTGGCGGCGAAAGTGTCGTGCCACCATCGGGTAAGGTTATTGGTTCAAATGAACTGAAAATGATGGTAGATGCCTCTCTGGATGGCTGGTTGACGACTGGTCGCTTCAACGACGCATTTGAAAAACGCCTTGGCGAATATTTAGGTGTTCCTTATGTACTGACTACGACCTCCGGTTCATCCGCTAACCTCCTCGCCATGACCGCGTTGACTTCGCCTAAGTTAGGACAACGCCAACTAAGACCTGGAGATGAAGTCATCACGGTAGCTGCTGGGTTTCCAACCACTGTAAACCCATCGATTCAAAATGGTTTAGTTCCGGTTTTCGTTGATGTAGATATTCCGACATACCAAATTAAATCAGAAATGATTGAAGCTGCTGTTTCCTCTAAAACGAAAGCAATCATGGTGGCACATACATTAGGTAATGTATTTGATCTCACAGAAGCTCGTCGTGTCGCGGACAAATACAATTTGTGGCTCATAGAAGATTGTTGTGATGCGCTTGGATCAACTTACGACGGAAAGATGGTGGGTCAGTATGGTGATATTGCAACACTAAGTTTCTATCCTGCGCACCATATTACTATGGGTGAAGGTGGTGCGGTATTTACTAAGGATAAAGAGCTAAGAAAAATTGTCGAATCGTTCCGTGATTGGGGGCGAGATTGTTATTGCCCACCAGGCTGTGATAACACTTGTGGCAAACGTTTTGACCAGCAACTTGGTTCTTTGCCTGATGGATACGATCATAAATATACATACTCTCATCTTGGGTACAATCTTAAGATCACCGATATGCAAGCAGCATGCGGGCTTGCTCAGATGGATCGAGTGGAAGACCTCGTTCAAGCTCGCAAAGATAATTACAAGTATTTAAAAGCGGGACTAGCTTCATGTGAAGAGTTTCTAATACTCCCTGAGGCAACGGAAAAATCAGAGCCTTCTTGGTTTGGTTTTCCAATTACCATAAAGCCAGAAACCGGAATTGGTCGCGTTGAGCTTTTAAAATTTCTAGATCAATTCAAGATTGGTACTAGGCTTTTGTTCGCGGGAAATCTGATTCGCCAACCTTACTTTGAAGGTGTCGAATATCGCGTCGTTGGCGATTTAACGAATACGGATCTCATCATGAATAATACATTCTGGGTTGGTGTTTATCCTGGATTGTCTAAGGAACACTTAGACTTTGTGATTGAAAAATTTGAAGAGTTCTTTGGCTTAAATTTTTAAGGGTTGAGTTATGGATTCCCTAAGCTTAGCTAATCGAGTTAGAAGGCACACGGTAGATATGGTCCACCGTGGAAAAAGCTCTCATGTAGGTTCTGCTTTATCGATGGTAGATATACTATCGGTTTTGTATTCTGGTGTTTTGAACGTTTCACCTGAAACAATAAATAGCCCAGACAGAGACTACTTTGTTTTAAGTAAAGGTCATGGTGGTGCCTCTTTATACGCGACACTTGCTGAATGTGGATTTTTCCCATTAGAAGATTTAAAAAAGCATTATCAAAATGGGTCGCCGTTTAGTGGTCATGTATCTCACAAAGGCATTTTGGGTGTTGAATTTTCGACTGGCTCACTTGGGCATGGTTTACCGGTTGCTGCAGGCCTCGCTCTTGCGTCCAAAATTGATGAGAGAAATAACCAAACTGTTGTGTTAGTTGGTGATGGGGAGGTGATGGAAGGGGCAAATTGGGAAGCGCTGCTGTTTGCTGCTCATCACAAGTTGGATAATCTGACAATTATTGTAGACCGTAATAGATTACAGAGTTTTAAAGATACAGAGCAAACAGTGGCACTTGATCCCTTGGACAAAAAATTTGAGGCATTTGGAGCGTATTGTATAGAAGTAGATGGGCACGATCATAGCGCGCTACTTTCTGCTATTGATAGCAAACTGTCTGGTAAGCCAAAAGTAATTATCGCAAATACAATTAAAGGCAAGGGTGTTTCTTACATGGAGAATGAAGTGGTTTGGCACTATAAGTTCCCAGACGAAGAACAACTAAAAATTGCGCATGACGATATTGCAAGAGGTTCAAAGTTATGAGAGCTGCATTTATGTCGGCTTTGACCGAATTGGCGAGAGAAGATAAAGATATTGTCTTAGTTACGGGTGATCTCGGCTTCGGTACTTTTGAGCCTTTTGAAGCGGAGTTTCCGGGACAGTACTTTAATGCTGGTATTGCTGAACAATCTATGGTTGGTATTGCCTCTGGTTTAGCAAAAGCAGGTAAAAAAGTATTTGTTTATTCCATTGGTAACTTTGTAACGTTGAGATGCTTGGAACAAATTCGTAATGATGCTTGCTATCATGATCTCAACGTTAATTTCGTCTCGCAAGGTGGAGGTTTTACCTATGGTGCGCTAGGCATGTCACATCATGCGACGGAAGATCTAGCCATCATGCGCGCTGTGCCCCACATAGAAGTGATCGCCCCATCAAATCCAGAACATACTAAAGAGGCAACAAAGGCATTAGCAAATTGTGAAAGAGTTGGCTATTTAAGGCTGGAGAAAGCGGTACCAGTAAAAGCGCAGCCTTCAATGTTTGAGTTAGGAAAACCGGACCATCATCAGTCTAAAGAAGCTGACGTATTATTAATTGGCGTTGGAAGTATTGTATCCGAAGCCTTTGATGCCAAAGACTTGCTAGAAGAAGCTGGAATTCCTGCTTCTATTTTAGATTTCCACTCAATCAGCTACTTTGATCACGAGTACGTTGTAGAGATACTATCCAAATACAGCGTTGTTATTACAGTGGAAGAACATCAAAGAAATGGCGGCTTGGGGAGTATTATTTCTGAGGTTTTAGTTGATAACGGTATCACTGTTAAGCTTGGAAAATTAGCTATTGATAACAAATTAATTTCAGAGGTCGGCAGTCAAGAATATCTGAGAAAAGTCAATGGTATTGATAGCACCTCAATCTATGAACTTGTGAAGAAGATCAAGTAATGGACAAACTTGCAATAAGAATAGAAAAGCTCATTAAAGAGCATCAAGAGAACAGGGACTTTGAAATTGAAGTAAAAGGAACTGACTGTAAGTTGGTTCCTTTCTCCAAATCTGACATCGGTAATGCAGAAAGTATCAATCTCTTAAGCCGTTGGCGAAGGTATTCAGAGCACGCTTTTCTAAAGGTTTTCGAAGTAACAGAATCTGGAACTGAAACGTGGTTAAAAAAGGGAGTGCTAGACAACCCTTATCGACTTATGTTTTGGGTCGTAAGTCATGATGGAGAAAAAATTGGACACATTGGCGTATCTAGTTTTAATTTCGAAGAAAACTCATGCGAAGTTGATAATGTGATCAAATCTCCAGACTATAAGCAGAGAGGGCTTTTTTACTTTGTTACTAATGCTTTAGTAAACTGGATTGAAAACGAAATTCAGCCTAGAAATATTAAATTGAGAGTGTTTTCGGATAACGTGCCAGCCATCTCACTTTATAGGCGTTGCGGTTTTAAACCGATAGATATTATTACGTTTAAAAAAATCACAATGCCTGATTATGTCGAGTGGGTAGAATCTGACGACAGTGTTGACCGATGTTTTATTGTTATGGAGCTAAATTAATGATTAATGAAATGATTTTGACCGCTGGCCCTAGTATTACAGAGAAAGAAATTAGTTATGTTACTGATGCAGTAACAAATGGCTGGAACAACGACTGGAATAAATACCTAGTAAAATTCGAAAAATCATTAGCAGAATATGTTGATGTAAAGCATAGCCTTTCTACTTCTAGTTGTACTGGCGCATTGCACCTTTCAATGCTTGCTTGTGGTATCGGACCTGGCGATGAAGTCATTGTCCCTGAGATTACTTGGGTAGCATCGGCCTCAGCTGTTGCTTATGTGGGGGCGACACCAGTATTTTGTGATATAGACCCGGTCAGTTGGTGTATGGACATAGAGTCCGCTGCTCGATTAATCGGTCCAAAGACTAAAGCAATTATGCCTGTCCATCTTTACGGTCATCCTGCCAACATGCCTGCCATCATGAAGCTTGCTCGCGATAACAACCTAAAGGTTATCGAAGATGCGGCCCCATCGATTGGTGCTGAAATTGATGGTAAGAAAACGGGTAGTTTTGGTGACGCAGCAGGCTTTAGTTTCCAAGGTGCAAAAATTCTTTCCACAGGGGAAGGAGGTATGTTTGTTACTAATAACGATGAAATCTTTCAACGAGTTAAATCTCTAAATGATCATGGTCGTGATCCGAGTCGTCCTTTAGCATCGGTTGAAGTAGGCTATAAGTACAAAATGTCAAACCTTCAAGCGGCTATGGGCTTAGCTCAGATGGAGCGTGTAGAAGAGTTGGTAGATCGAAAACGCGAGATTAATGCGATCTATCAAGACTTGCTCTCAGATTGTGGTGCTGTACAAGTCACTAGTGAACTTGATGGTTGCAAGAGTATCCATTGGATGAGTTCAGTTGAGTTGCTTGGCTTTGACTATGATAAGCGCCAGCAGTTTATGAACAAACTAAAAGAAAACTTGGTCGACTCTCGACCTGTATTCTCTCCACTCAGTTCTTTGCCAATGTTCCACAGAACGATTGAAAACCCAGTTGCAGATCGTATTGGCCAAAGTGCTATAAACTTGCCAAGTGGACACAACCTAACTTTAGAGCAGCAAGAGCATGTAGCTAAAGTTATTAAATCTTTGCTGTAACCTACTATCCCAGTGCAACATATTATACTATGTTGCACTGGTTAGTTCGTAACAAGCGTGTGTGTGATGTGACTGTTTTTTTTGATTTCATTCTTTGTTTTTCCGTGAGTTTCACTATTGAATTAGCTAGGTTGTAATATGTCAATTTCATCCGTTATTGTAACTTACAACCCCAATATTGCCCTGCTATCTAACTTAATATCTGAGAATGTTAATTCATTCAAGGAGGTCAAAGTGGTAGACAATGCAAGCGATAATATAAGTGAAATTAAATCAATTACTTCAAGTTTTGATAATGTTGAATTAATCCCACTCAGTGAGAATGTTGGAATTGCTACTGCTCAGAACATAGCGATTCAACATCTGTCCCATCTAAATGATGACGAGCTTGTATCGTTCTTTGATCAAGATTCAACGTTAGATAATGACTACTTAACACGTCTTGAGTTGGAGTTCTCAGAACTGGAGGCAACGAAAGATAAGGGCTTGATTCTTGGTCCTGTATTTTATCATCGACATTTTAAGTTCGAGTACCCAATTGTCAGATTTAATCGGCATGGAGTAAGGAAAAAGCTGTTCGCAAGCCAAAGTGAAGAGCCAACAGATGCTTCATGTATTATCTCATCTGGCATGTGCGTAAGGAAGAAAACGCTCGATATAGTTGGGCTTATGGATGATGAGCTATTTATAGATTACGTGGATACTGAGTGGTGTATGCGAGCCAAAAATAAGGGAATCAGTATATTGGTCTCTCCTAAGTTGGAGATGGAACATGAGATTGGCATGGATAATATACAAGTCCTTAAGTGGAGAGTTCCAGTACATTCCGCAAAACGTCGATATTACAGAATAAGAAACTCATTTTACCTAGGTCGGTATACTTATATTCCTCGACTCGTTGTTTTTAGAGAAATTACATTCTCCATTGTTCATCAACTGTTACTCAGTATCATGAGTAAAGAGAAATGTGAACACCTTAAATCCCTCTTTCGAGGGATAAAAGATGGTTTGGCTCATAAGAGAGATTGCCAATTGTAGAAAGGTTACCTTGCTTAAGATAGTTGATACCGAAGTGAGCTCTTTAAGTACCAAATAAAATGCATGGAA
This sequence comes from Enterovibrio baiacu, assembly GCF_004120195.1. Taxonomy (GTDB): domain Bacteria; phylum Pseudomonadota; class Gammaproteobacteria; order Enterobacterales; family Vibrionaceae; genus Enterovibrio; species Enterovibrio baiacui. Next base: position 200,864 of record NZ_SCHN01000008.1, read on the forward strand.
AGTAGCTTTCTATTTTGATGAGATGCATAGTGAACGGCTTTAATGTTAGGGAAATAGTAGACATTGAAGCCATTTTCATTTGCTCGAGTACATATGTCCGCATCTTCAAAGTACATGAAGTACTTTTCATCAAATCCTTTGAGTTCATTGAAACAATTTACTTTGAATAGTAAAAATGAACCTGCAGCCCACTCGATTTTTAGTGGTGCAGTGATTTGACTCTTGTCATAAATATCTTTCCGTTTTAAGCCTATCAGCGATTTCAATGGAGAGAATAGGTTCGGATAGCGGCGGATTGAATTGTCATATGTCATCAACAAACTATCAGTAAATAGGTTTATTGTGGATATGTCAGCTTGATATTTTTGTGCCTGCTTTACGAGGCGCGTGACACTATCAGTAAGCACTTCCACATCTGGATTAAGCACCAAGAAATAGTCTTCAGCCACCATTCCCAGCGTTTCCTGGCAATACTTAAAAACCGCATTGTTGTTCGATGCGAATCCGAGAGGTTTCTCTCCACAAACCAAGTGAATTCCAGCATCATCTGCATACTTCTGCAGTGCTGCTGACGGTGTTGTGTTCGAACGAATCACAACGTTATAGCTATTTGCGAGGTTAGCGAGCGTATCGTTAGCGGTGATCAAGCTGTCATGACCGTGATTGATTACAGAGACAAACAGTTTCATGAAAGATCGCCGTTTTTAGGTTTATAGCCAGTAGGTGTGGTTAGCAAAATATCCTTAATACAGTCAGTATCGAAATGGTGGCAATAATGATCGAGGCGCTCTAGCAATACTGACATTTCATCCCAAGATAGTTTATCTTCACTCGCCGTCATTATTTTTCTATGACTTGTCCCTTCGACATTCTCTCCTACTAACAGCTCTTCATAGAGTTTCTCACCAGGGCGCAATCCCGTAAACTGGATTTCAATGTCACCATCATCACTATTGTCGTCGTAGTATTCTTTCATCCCCATTAAGCGGATCATGCGTTGAGCTAGGTCAACAATTTTCACTGACTCTCCCATGTCCAGAACGAAAACTTGCCCATTATTACCCATTGCTCCGGCTTGTATTACCAATTGTGCTGCCTCGGGAATGAGCATAAAAAAGCGCGTTATTTCTGGGTGAGTAACAGTGACTGGACCACCTTTACGTATTTGTTTCTTAAATAGGGGGACGACTGAGCCGGAAGAGCCCAAAACGTTCCCAAACCGGACCATGGTAAAACAAGTCGATGTTCCCTTATCGGCAAGAGCCTGGAGAACTAACTCTGCCATACGTTTGCTGGCACCCATTATATTGGTTGGGCGAACGGCTTTATCGGTCGAAATCAGCGTAAAGTTTTCAACGCTAGCCTCTATAGCTGCATTCGCGCAATGGAGCGTACCAAATACATTGTTTCGAATTCCCTCAATGATGTTGTCTTCTACTAGAGGCACATGCTTGTAAGCCGCAGCATGATAGACGGTATCTATATTGTTGTTGACCATTAGTTTGGTCATTCGGTTCTCTTTTTGAACTGAGCCCAATGCGGCTACAATCTCAACACTAAGTTTCTGTCTGCTGGCTGAGCTACTTAACTCTTGATGAATCTCATATAAGTTATATTCATTCAATTCAAACAGAACGAGTTTTGCTGGTGATTGCGTTAGAATCTGCCTGCAAAGCTCTGAGCCAATAGAGCCTCCGGCTCCGGTGACTAGTACATTTTTGCCTGATATGTTTTTGCTAAGAAGATTTAAGTCGGGCTCAACGGGTTCTCGGCCTAATAGGTCTCCAATGTCAAGATCGCGAACTTCTGTTACTAGTGCTTTGCCAGTGGCTATATCTTCAACGGAAGGGACGGACTGTATCTCGATTGGCCAAAAAGATAGTTTATCTAAGAGTCGTAGGCGCTCGCCTTGGCTAATGTTATTGATTGCTAAAAGTAATTTAACAGGTTCATACAATGATCGTAGTCGGTCGAATTCTTCTGAAGGGTGCACACGAACACCGGTGATTATCTGTCCATTTTTTACAGGGTCATCATCAAGAAATACTACTGGATGGTACTCGTCACCCTGAATCAATGCATAGGCTAATTCTCGTCCAGTACTTCCCGCACCGTATATAAAAACATTTGGTTTTTGACGGCGGTAGTAGTGATGATAAATTGTTCTTATGATTATGCGAGGGGCGCCTAGCATTATCATTGCTATGCCAGAATAGATAAAAGGGACGCTTCTAGGGATAAACGCTTGTAGGAAAAAACCACTGAGGGCGAGCGTAATTGAAGACAATATTACCGCAATCAGGATGTTCCCAATTGCTGGCATCATCATGTAGCGCAGTATCGCTCTATACATGCCTAGCTTGATGAAGCAAAAGACGGTCACACTTCCTGTTATCACTAAGCACGCGATTTCGGCCAGTCCAAAGGAAATGTTGAATGTGTCTAGCCTCAACGCCATCGCGAAGTAAAGTGAAAACGTTACCGCGAGTAAGTCGTAGATGATACTGATAATGCGCTTATTTTTGCGTTGAGCGCTCAGGAGAAGTTGGATAGGTGTAAACATGCTTGGGTGTTATTCTCGTTATATTTTTGAAGCCAAGGTTGAATCGAGTTTCCGGGCTACTATGTCTGCCATTCTAGGGATGTTTGCTGCCTCTCGCCACTATCACGTGATAGAATCATGCGTTTAGCGGGTAGAGTTAGTGAAATTGTGAATCTTTTTGTGACAGGTGGCACCGGCTTTGTTGGTCGTCAGATTGTGGATACAGCAACGTTAGTCGGCTGGTTTAGCATCTTTCAATCAAGGTCGAAAAACGAAAATGCGAACTCTTTTGTTATGCCAAAGATTGATTCAGAGTCTGACTGGTCTTTGGTTTTAAACGAAGTCGACGTAGTTGTCCACTGTGCAGCCAGAGTACATCAGATGAACGAAAGTTTGACGCCAGAAGATACGTTAAAAGCCTATATAGAAACAAATACTCTCGGTACGCTGAACCTGGCTAGGCAAGCAGCAGCCGCAGGTGTGAAACGCTTTGTTTTTATCAGTTCTATTAAGGTAAACGGTGAGTGTACTCTAGAGAATGATGCTTTCAACATTTCTGCTCAGCCTTCCCCGTGTGACCCTTATGGGGTGAGCAAACACGAAGCAGAAGTTGGTCTTAGGGAAATAGCTAAAGAGACGGGCATGGAGGTTGTTATTATCCGTCCTCCATTAGTCTACGGTCCAGGCGTTAAAGCTAACTTTTTAGCGATGATGAATCTTGTGCAAAAACGCATCCCTTTGCCTTTTGGTGCGATTCGAAATCTCCGAAGCTTGGTATACATAGAGAACCTTGTATCTTTAGTTATCCTATGTTGTGAGCATCCAAACGCTGCAAATAAAACTTTTCTTGTTTCAGACAACGACGATGTATCTACCACACGGATGCTGAACGAGATTGCAAAGGGGATGGGAAGAAAAAGCCTACTTATCCCAATTCCGCAGAAATCCATTGAGTTTGCCGCCAAGCTTTTGGGTAAATCTCACATCGCTGATAGGGTTTGTGGCAATCTACAATTAGACATATCGGACACAATGAATACGCTATCGTGGAAGCCTCCCTTCAGCTTTGAGCAGGGAATTCAAAGAACTGTTAGCGCCTATTTGTCGAGTAAATAGATAAGTGAAAACGTATCATGCTTAGAGTTATCGATTTTTTTTCAGCATTGGTAGGCCTTTTGTTCCTTTGGCCTTTATTGTTAGCCGTCACTGTTCTTGGTTATTTCGACACCAAATCCCCCATCTTTCGCCAAGTCCGAGTCGGTAAAAACCAAAAACCATTTACCTTGATCAAATTCCGTACGATGTCACCTGACACTAAGTCAGTGGCAACGCATTTAGCCAGCCAGTCATCAGTGACAAAATTTGGCGCGTTTCTACGTAAGACAAAACTTGATGAACTCCCTCAGTTGGTCAATGTGCTAAAAGGTGAGATGAGTTTGGTTGGCCCTCGACCTTGTTTGTTTAATCAGAAGGAGCTTATTGAGGCGCGTGAAAAGAACGGTGTGTTTGATGTACTCCCAGGCATTACAGGGCTTGCACAGGTAAACGCGATTGATATGTCGACGCCGAATGAATTAGCAAACTGGGATAAGCGAATGATTGAAAGTATGTCTTTAAAAAACTACTTTACCTACATCATTCAAACCGCGACAGGAAGCGGGGCTGGTGACAGGATAAAAAATAGCTAGTCACAAAAAAGGCGCTCATACGTACGAGCGCCTTTTTTAATTCGGTCGACGAAATTACGAGTGAAACTGCTCACACGCCAACAGCGTATTCTCAATCAGCGTCGCAACGGTCATTGGTCCAACGCCACCAGGTACAGGCGTAATATGCGTCGCTTTTTCTTTTGCTACGTCATATTCCACGTCACCGACCAACTTGCCGTTGTCTAGGCGGTTAATGCCCACATCAATAACCACTGCACCCGGTTTGATCCAATCTCCCGGGATGAAGTTTGGTTTTCCTACCGCAACAACCAATAAATCAGCCTGTCGAACATGATGCTCTAGATCTTTGGTAAAACGATGACACGTTGTTGTTGTACAGCCAGCTAAAAGCAGTTCCATCGTCATTGGGCGGCCAACAATGTTTGAAGCGCCCACCACCACTGCATGCATACCACGTACGGGAATGTTGTAACGATCAAGCAGCGTAATGATGCCTTTTGGGGTACAAGAGCGGAGTTTTGGCATGCGTTGGCAAAGACGGCCAACGTTATAAGGGTGGAAACCGTCTACATCTTTCTCTGGGCTAATGCGTTCAAGGACATTGGTGGAGTCCATCTGGGCTGGCAATGGCAATTGTACGAGAATCCCATCGATTTCTGGGTCATTGTTTAACTCGTCAATGAGCGCCAGCAAGTCTGATTCACTCGTGCTCGAAGGTAGGTCGTAGGATTTCGAAATAAAGCCAACTTCTTCACATACACGACGTTTGCTACCAACATATACTTGTGAGGCTGGATCGTCTCCGACGAGAACGACTGCAAGCCCTGGTGCTCGTAGCCCCGCAGATTTACGCGCTTCGACGCGAGCTGCAACTTCTAATCGAACCGTTTGGGAAATAAGCTTTCCATCAATAATTTGAGCGGCCATTGTGTTCCTTTGGCATTACGAGAGCAGGAAAATTTGGCGTATTTTGACAAAAAAAATGTGATATGGCTATAGCGCAAACGTTTGCTATTTGTTTGCGCTATGAAATAGTCGGCTCAGATCATTGTTGGTGAGTTATATCAAGGGTGAGGGTTAAACGTAGGTGTTGTATTGGTGAAAAAGTCACCAGCCAGAGAGGGAACATCAGCAATAAGAGTATCCATATCTAGGCCGTAGTGATTTTCAATTGAATCGGCTATCCAGTCTTTAATATGAAGGGTGGAAACGAATACGCTAGTTCGCTCATTCCCTAACTCTCGTCCATCTAGCAGTTTGAAGCTAGAGCCTGACATGCCAGATATGATGCCGACTAGCTCACCTTTATCGTTGAACGTTCCGCCACCACTCATGCCTGATTGAATGGGCGCATCCATAATGCTCGCAGGGCAATTGGCAAAGAGACTGCTATCGACAAAATTCACATCTAAATAATATTTCCCTTCACCAACGATCGATTTTCCCGAAAAGCCAATCCCGTAAGTCTTCACGTTATCATTTGCTGAGACCCTACCTAACGGCGCGAGTCGCTTATTTCGATTGTCTTCTTTTATTATGGCGACATCACAACTTGGGTGGTACGCAACTACAGTGCTGTAATCAAGTTTAGCGACGTGTTTAGCCGTTAGGCTTAGGTCTTCGGTTAATGGAACACTTGAACCATGTCCACCTAGTATAAAAGGAATGCCAATAGGGAGGTAATTAATGCTTGGTGCGTTCGTTTCATTCGCGTACTCAGTCGGGCCGTTAATTAAAATACAACCTGTGAGTAAATGCATAGAAATGACGATGGCAAAAATCGAGCGCAGTGTTCGTAACATAAATTTCTCCCTCAACGCTGACGTAGGAACAAAAATCGCGTCAACATTTCTAGCGTAGGGAGTGAAAGTTATAACGTACAAGTTTCTATAAATAATTTACTCAATAAATTATTAAGTGATTGATTTATAAGTATTATTATTAACCCTTTACACCGTGTGGTTGTTAAAAAAGTCGGATGGGAGACGTTTTTTCAAGTTTGTATATTTATCGATGCAGAATTAAGTGACAAAATAATCAATAGAGGGGTTTATATAATAAGATATGTTTGAATATGAACTTAATGGAATGGTATGCGAATAGATAATTAATTAACAAAAATAATATACATTCAAAATAAAACAGTCATATAAGAAGCAAGTAAGTGTAGGTATAAGCGCAGGATGAGGGGTAGCGTCAATTTTATTGCGGATCTAGTACGGTAATTGGTTACGCTGTAGAAAGGTTGTATTTATAGTTAGACAGAAAGAATGTTACTTCCTGTCTAACCTTTTAATGGCGTTGTAGTCTGCGTGTTTAGATATCTACAGTTGCCGTGTCTTCGACTCCGCCAGCGCCGCTGCGACGATTGCGTTTGGTCGATATCAGCATAAAGATGAGCGTTGCGGTAAAGCACACAGCAAAGTAAATCATCAACCCTTCTTGCGCGCCCATCACTTCACCAGCGACCACTGGGCCAATAACTGAACCAACACTGTAGCTCAACAGCATTAGCTCGGCAGCTGCAACAATTTGAGATTCAGAAACCTTTTTACACGCCAATGTGATTGCAACAGGGTAAAGCGCAAAAGCAGAAGCACCCAACAAAAATAGGCCTGTCATTAGTCCGCCAGTGACTGTCGCGATTTCAATCATCGCGATAGACAACAGACCTGTGAAACAAAACGCAGCCATTAAGAGCGCTTTTTCAACACGTGCATTTAGCCAACTCACCAATGGCTGAACAGCCATCCCACCTAGAATCACCACGGCCATGAGTGAGCCAACTTGCTCTTGGCTGTATTTGCTTTCCAGCTCCAACGGCAACAAACCATAGATAGAACCCAAAACTAACCCAGATACGATGCAGCCGATATACGCTGCAGAAGGTAAGTTTTTCATCTCACCTAGCTTAATACTTGAGTGTGCCATTGCTTTAGGTTGGCCTTTGCGTACAACCAGTGGTGGCAAAATTGCAGCAAACATCAGTACCGCAACAACCATCATAGGTAACACACCAGAAGTGCCAAAAAGGCCGATACCTAGCTGTCCAAGTGCAGAACCGCCGTAAAGTGATGCCATGTAAAGGCCAAGACGCTTTGCACGTGCTTTTTCTGTGTCTGCCATCAGCAACCACGACTCGATAACAACAAAGACACCAGCAACAGCAACACCAGCAACAAAACGAGCGCTAAGCCAAAGTGATGGCTGCGAGAACACTGCCATCGCACTAACGGTCGCAACAATGACCAAAAGAAAAAGCACAAGAGCATTTCTATGACCCAGACGACCGACGATTTTTGCACTGATCAACGCACCGCCTAGCAAGCCTGCATAGAAAACGCTGGCAAGCCAAGATGCGAGATCTAACGACATACCTCTTTCTACCAGCGCCAGAGGTATAAGGCTCATCAGGAAACCTGATGCGATGGCAAATAGGCTTAGGCTAATAACAGGCACAAGCGGGCTGTTGCCTTCAGCCCTGATCACTGGGTTCTGTTGCAATGCTTTTCTCAAATATAAAAGAGGTGAATGAAAAAACCTGTCCGAAGGGGACAGGTTTTAGAATCTGTTTGAGGCTCTCTACACCAGGGTGGGTAGGGTGGAACCTACAGTAAATTGCTTACTTTCGTCGCGATTATTATTTCGCCAGTTCGAAACGTAAAGTGAGAATATTTACTCTTCACGATAAAAAAAATCGATTGGAATGGTTATGCAAATAACCTGCGATTAATCCACTATTTCGGCATGTTTTTCTGTCTTTTTGCGTTTTTCTTTCCAATGTTTATGCACGCCTTTACGAAGTGCTGAAAACGTCGTTTCAACTTTATCGATACCCACAAGGACAAAGAGCACAAAAGCACAAAGCAGTAGCGCTTGGCGACCATAATCAAACGCGATAATCATGCCCAATCCAGCCATTAGCCATACGACAGCTGCCGAGGTGACACCTTGGATTTGACCATCTCTTGCCATCATCACGCCGGCGCCAAGAAAACCAACCCCTGTAACGATTTGTCCAAGCACACGCGCATGGTCGAGAGAGTTGTCTGAAAGCGAAATGGCAAGACGCATAAACACATACGTACCCAACACAATGAGAATGGCTGTGCGTATCCCTACGGGTTTCCCCCTCAGTTGACGCTCAATACCCAAAAGCCAACCACAGATGGCACATAACAAAACGCCCTCCCAACTGAAAGGTGTAATGTCCCAAAACGCTGTCATGCTAAAAGTTCCTGATTGTGTAAATAGAGATAGGTTCATGGTGTATTCAAAAATCGCGGGATAAACGGGGCGAACTATCTGCTTGAAGAAGGAAAAGCTCAAGTAATCTTGCGATGAAAAGTTTTTATAGAGTCCGCGATCAATTTTTATCACGCCTATTCTTACGTTTTGTTTAAAATTGAACGGGCGGGTGACGCTTTATTCGCCGTTTGGTCATGAAGTGTAAGGAAAACCGTTGACGAGAGGCTTTGTCTCCTTATAATCCCGCTTGCACTCGCACGTTGTGTGGGCGATGCGCCCTTAGCTCAGCTGGATAGAGCAACGACCTTCTAAGTCGTGGGTCACAGGTTCGAATCCTGTAGGGCGCGCCATCAATTTCAAAAAAGGCCAGAGATCTTCATCTCTGGCCTTTTTGCTTTTCCACCTGTCTGAAATCCCCCTGATGTTGTGCGCAAGTGGCAATCATGTTGCTCCCGACTTGAACAATTGCATGATTGCATCCATTTCGTCAGTGGTTAGCAGAGGGCTTTCTTCGACAGAAATACGGGGTGCTTCGCTTATCCTTCGATTGCTAGAAAGGATGTCTTTCAGCATTTTTTGTTCGTCTAGGCTTAATTGTGTGACGAATTGCTTCAATGATTGGAAGCTTTGATGATCTTCTTTCATCGGCGAATCCTATTTCTATGCTAACCATCATAACGGAAAGAGTAAGCGTGAGTTGTTGGGTTTCGTTGCACGTTATATCCCCGAAATTTCATGAGGATACGCAACTTAACCACCATGCAATGGCGAAAAAGTAACCTGTTTCAACGAGGGGGTCTGGGATGGAAATCACATGAGTGGCTAATAATGTAGATATCAATGCCTAATTAAATTTCTGGCTGCTATCTGGAATATGGGGAGAACCTGTAAAATACGCCCTTCGAATTATCACTCTAATACGGTCTTATTTACGCTTTGGGTTTAACGTTGTTCGCCAACCTTCTACTACGAGGTGAGCGTCTGCATAACATGCATTATCACGGCTGAAATCGTTAAAGCGTGGAGAAGAAAAACGCAAAAATAGTATCACTTTTTTTTCTGTCCCCCTTGAAAGTTCATTTCTAGTCCCAATCTCACAGAAACATCATGAATCATAGAGCCCGTCTCGACTCATAAGGTTGGTGTCGCTATAATGGCGCGTCTTAAAATCCAGCCTCTATGTAATAGGGCAAACAGATACTTCGCGTTTGAACGCAATGTATCCCGTTTCACAGGCGTTATGGCGAAAAATCGCTGTAACACGAAAGGATGCTACCGGGAAAACACCGGGCAACATCACTCAGTCACCTGAGTAAGTTTTGAGGTTATAAATACAATGCAAGTTACCGTTGAAACCACAGAAGGCCTAGAGCGCCACCTGACTATCACTGTTCCAGCAGCAAACATCGAAGACGCTGTGACTGCAGAACTACGCAACATTGCTAAAAATCGTCGTTTCGATGGTTTCCGTAAAGGTAAAGTGCCTTTGAAGATGGTTTCACGTATGTACGGCAAAGCAGTACGTAACGACGTGATGGGTGAAGTGATGCAGCGTCATTTCATCGAAGCAATCATCAAAGAGAAAGTAAACCCAGCGGGTGCACCAACATTTACACCAGTAGATGTTGAAGAAGGTAAAGACCTAGTATTCAAAGCATCTTTTGAAGTTTACCCAGAAATCGCACTGAAAGATCTAGACAAAGTTGAAGTGGTTAAGCCACAAGCTGAAGTAAAAGATGAAGACGTTGCTGAAATGATCGAAACGCTTCGCAAGCAGCAAGCTTCTTGGTCTGACGTTGAAGCTGCAGCTGTTGCTGATAGCCGTGTAACTATCGACTTCACTGGCTTTATCGATGGCGAAGAGTTCGAAGGCGGTAAAGCAGAAGGCTTCGCGCTGGTTATGGGTCAAAACCGTATGATCCCTGGTTTCGAAGACGGCATCGTTGGTAAGAAAGCGGGTGACGAATTCACTATCGAAGTGAACTTCCCTGAAGACTACCACGCAGAAAACCTAAAAGGTAAAGCGGCGAAATTTGACATCAAACTAAGCAAAGTTGAAGCGCAAGAGCTTCCTGAGCTGACTGATGAGTTCGTTGCTCGTTTCGGTGTTGAAGAAGGCGGCGTTGACGGTCTTAAAACAGAAGTGCGCAAGAACATGGAACGCGAACTGAAGCAAGCTGTTAAAAACCGCATCAAAGAGCAAGTGATTGATGGTCTTGTTGAGCAAAACGACATCGACGTACCTGCTGCGCTGATCGATCAAGAAGTTGAAGTGCTGCGTAAGCAAGCTGTTCAGCGTTTCGGTGGCAACATGGAAAACGCACCAGAGCTTCCACGTGAATTGTTCGAAGAGCAAGCGAAACGTCGCGTAGTTGTTGGCCTTCTTCTTGGTGAAGTCATCAAATCTGAAGAGCTAAAAGCTGACGAAGAGCGCGTTAAAGCACTTATCGCAGAAATGGCTTCAGCATACGAAGATCCATCAGAAGTTGTTGCTTACTACGAGCAAGACCAACGCTTGATGGAAAACATGCGTAACGTTGCACTTGAAGAACAAGCTATCGACGCATTGCTAGCTAAAGCACAAGTTTCTGAAAAAGAGCAAGCTTTCTCTGAGCTAATGAACCCAGCTCAAGCTTAAGTGCTAGAATTGTTGAGTGGACAATTGACTTAGAATTCACTCTTCTGATAACAATGGTCCGTATGAAGTTAATTCATCCGGGCCATTTATTTTAGGGAAATAACACTATGAGCTTTCAAGAAAAAAACGGAATGCCTTCAATCATGGATGCGCTGGTACCGATGGTGGTCGAACAAACCTCTCGTGGTGAACGTTCTTATGACATCTATTCCCGCCTGCTGAAAGAGCGTGTGATTTTTTTGACCGGTCAAGTTGAAGACCACATGGCGAATTTGGTGGTTGCACAGCTGCTGTTTCTCGAATCAGAAAATCCAGAAAAAGATATCTTCCTGTACATCAACTCACCTGGCGGTTCAGTTACTGCAGGTATGTCAATCTACGACACCATGCAATACATCAAGCCAGATGTAAGCACTGTGTGTATGGGACAAGCGTGTTCAATGGGTGCATTCCTATTGGCGGGCGGAGCGAAAGGTAAGCGTTACTGCCTACCAAACTCTCGCGTTATGATTCACCAACCACTTGGCGGTTTCCAAGGCCAAGCATCAGACATCCAAATCCATGCGCAAGAAATTCTGACCATCAAGCAAAAGCTAAACACCTTGCTGGCAGAACACACAGGGCAACCGTTAGAAGTGATTGAGCGCGATACTGATCGTGATAACTTCATGGCAGCGCAAGATGCAACGGATTATGGTCTGGTTGATGCAGTTTTAAATAAACGCGATTAATTTTTAATTCTGAGACAGTTAGAGTCGATTGATACTGACTGTCTTGGAATAGAGTCTCTAACACTTCGGAAATTTCCGACGAGTTGATGTAGACTCAGATCATGGCAAACATGGGCAAATGCCTAAAGAGGTTAGCGAATGACAGACAAGCGAAAAGACGGTGGCAGCGGAAAGTTGCTGTACTGCTCTTTCTGCGGCAAAAGCCAGCATGAAGTACGCAAGTTAATTGCTGGACCTTCTGTTTATATCTGCGATGAGTGTGTTGACCTATGTAACGACATCATTCGTGAAGAAATAAAAGAGGTCATGCCGAAGCGCGACAGTAACGAACTTCCAACTCCTATGGAAATTCGTGCACACCTTGATGATTACGTAATTGGTCAAGATAAAGCCAAAAAAGTGCTTTCAGTAGCGGTATATAACCACTACAAGCGCCTGAGAAATGGCGATACCAATGCGGAAGGCGTTGAGCTTGGTAAAAGTAATATCCTGCTAATCGGTCCAACCGGTAGCGGTAAAACACTGCTTGCAGAAACACTGGCGCGTTTTCTGGATGTGCCGTTCACCATGGCAGATGCAACCACATTGACCGAAGCCGGTTATGTAGGTGAAGACGTCGAGAACATCATCCAGAAACTGCTTCAGAAGTGTGATTACGATGTTGCGAAGGCCGAGCGCGGTATCGTGTACATCGATGAGATTGATAAAATCTCACGCAAATCAGACAACCCATCGATCACCCGTGACGTTTCGGGCGAAGGTGTTCAACAAGCATTGTTGAAATTGGTAGAAGGTACGATTGCTTCTGTTCCGCCACAAGGTGGTCGCAAGCACCCACAGCAAGAGTTTTTGCAGGTAGATACCTCTAAGATCCTCTTTATCTGTGGTGGAGCGTTTGCAGGCCTAGACAAAGTGGTTGATCAGCGCGTCGCAAAAGGTAGCGGCATTGGTTTCGGCGCAGAAGTGCGTTCGAAAGATCAAGAAGCGACCTTGAGTGACCTGTTCAGCAAAGTCGAACCAGAAGATCTCGTTAAATACGGCCTGATCCCTGAATTTATTGGTCGTCTTCCAGTGAGCGCTATTTTGGGCGAGCTTGATGAAGATGCACTTGTCCAAATTCTTCGCGAGCCGAAGAATGCCCTGACCAAGCAGTACGCTGCACTGTTGGAGCTTGACGGTGTTGAACTTGAATTCAGAGACGATGCGTTAACGGCGATCGCACACAAAGCGATGGAGCGTAAAACAGGTGCTCGTGGTCTGCGTTCAATCGTTGAAGCTGTGCTGTTGGATACGATGTACGATTTACCATCGAACAAAGATGTCACGAAAGTGGTTATCGACGAATCGGTGATAAAAGGTGAATCCGACCCACTGTTGATCTATGAAGCAACAGAAAATCAGGCAGCAGGTGCTGAATAACACCTTCCTACCATAAGGTTAAATTGCGTATTTAACCAACAAATTATAAGAAAAAAGGGGGCAATCGCTCCCTTTTTTATTTTCTGCTGCACATGTCGTTGAATACTGACATTCTATCCCCATATACTCTTTAATATCTAAAACGGAAGAGAGAACAATATGAACTTGGAGCGTTCCGAGCGCATTGAAATTCCGGTCCTGCCTTTGCGTGACGTGGTTGTTTATCCCCATATGGTTATTCCACTGTTTGTTGGAAGGGATAAATCGATCCGTTGCCTTGAAGCAGCGATGGACAACGATAAGCAGATTCTATTGGTCGCACAGAAAGATGCCGCCACTGATGACCCTGCTATCGAAGACCTCTATGAAGTGGGTACTGTTGCCTCGATATTGCAGTTGTTGAAACTGCCTGACGGCACCGTGAAGGTACTTGTTGAGGGACTTCAACGCGCAGAAATTAAAAAATTCCGTGAAGATGACTTCTTCATTGCTGATGCTCAGTATATGCAAACGCCAGAGATGGATGAGCGTGAGCAAGAAGTATTGGTTCGCACGGCAATCAGTCAGTTTGAAGGTTTTATCAAACTGAACAAAAAAATCCCGCCAGAAGTACTGACATCGCTAAATGGTATTGATGAGGCTGCTCGTCTCGCAGATACCATTGCTGCGCACATGCCGCTTAAGCTGCATGATAAACAGCAAGTGTTAGAAATCATCGATATCGCCGACCGTCTCGAATTCCTCATGACCATGATGGAATCGGAAATCGATTTGCTACAGGTTGAGAAACGTATTCGCAGCCGTGTTAAGAAGCAGATGGAAAAGAGTCAGCGCGAGTATTACTTGAACGAGCAAATGAAAGCTATCCAGAAAGAACTGGGTGAGCTGGATGATGCGCCTGATGAATTTGAAAGCCTGAAGCTGAAGATCGAAGAATCGAAAATGCCTCAGGAAGCCAAAGAGAAAACCGAGCAAGAACTTCAGAAGCTGAAGATGATGTCACCGATGTCAGCAGAAGCCACAGTGGTTCGCAGCTATATCGACTGGATGGTCAGCGTGCCATGGTCGAAGCGCTCGAAAGTGAAAAAAGATTTGGCGAAAGCGGAAGAAATCCTCAATGCGGACCATTACGGGCTTGAGCGCGTAAAAGAGCGCATTTTGGAATACCTCGCCGTACAGAACCGTGTTAACAAGCTGAAAGGCCCAATTCTGTGTCTTGTCGGTCCTCCTGGTGTGGGTAAAACCTCGTTGGGTCAGTCCATTGCAAAAGCAACAGGCCGTAAGTACACCCGTATGGCGCTGGGTGGCGTGCGTGACGAAGCGGAAATCCGCGGTCACCGTCGTACCTACATCGGCTCTCTACCGGGCAAGCTTGTTCAAAAAATGGCAAAAGTTGGCGTGAAGAACCCGCTATTCTTGCTTGATGAAATCGACAAAATGTCCTCTGACATGCGTGGTGACCCGTCATCTGCTTTGCTAGAAGTGCTTGATCCAGAACAAAATAACGCGTTCAACGATCACTACCTCGAAGTAGATTATGATCTGTCTGATGTGATGTTCGTGGCGACCTCAAACTCCATGAATATTCCAGGTCCATTGCTAGACCGTATGGAAGTAATTCGTCTTTCGGGTTACACCGAAGATGAAAAACTCAACATCGCTAAGCAACACTTGGTTGATAAGCAAGTGAAGCGCAATGGTTTGAAACCAAGCGAAGTGAGCATTGAAGATTCAGCGATCATTGGCATTATTCGCTATTACACACGTGAAGCGGGTGTGCGTAGCCTTGAGCGCGAGATTTCTAAACTGTGCCGTAAAGCAGTGAAAGAAATCTTACTTAACAAAGACCTGAAATCCATCACCATCAATCAGGACAACCTGAAAGATTACTTAGGTGTGCAGCGCTATGACTTTGGTAAAGCAGACGAAAGCAACCGCATCGGCCAAGTAACAGGCTTAGCGTGGACGTCTGTGGGCGGCGATTTGCTGACCATTGAAACAGAATCAATGCCAGGTAAAGGCAAGCTGACGCAAACCGGTTCGCTGGGCGATGTGATGCAAGAGTCTATTCAGGCTGCAATGACGGTGGTGCGTACCCGTGCTGAAAAGCTAGGTATTAATAACGACTTCTATGAGAAGCGTGATATCCACGTCCACGTTCCTGAAGGTGCGACACCGAAAGATGGCCCAAGTGCGGGTATTGCAATGTGTACTGCGTTGGTTTCGAGCCTTACAGGTAACCCTGTGCGCGCTGATGTTGCAATGACGGGTGAAATCACACTCCGTGGTGAGGTCTTGCCGATCGGTGGTTTGAAAGAGAAATTGCTTGCAGCTCATCGCGGCGGCATTAAAACGGTCGTCATTCCGAAAGAGAACGAACGTGATCTGGAAGAGATCCCTGATAATGTAAAAGCAGACTTAGACATCCACGCTGTGCGCTGGATCGATGAAGTACTGACGCTAGCTTTACAGGACAATCCTCTCGGAATAGAGCTTGTCACGCCGAAAAAGAGTGACGTGCAGCAAAATTAAGCAACGTAAAGGGCTGACAGCCAGCAAAAGGCTTGTCAGCTTTTTTTTTGAGGGCTAACTTAATGGAAACGCTGCAAGCCCTTAATTCATAACAGCTACAGCGTTTTGATAGAAATATTTAAATAAATTTGATGGGTAAAAACACCTATCACCGCAAAAAATGGGATTTGTGGTTCGTTTGTAAAGGGGATGAAAAAGTGAACAAGTCGCAGTTAATTGATACAATTGCAGAAAATGCTGACCTGTCTAAAGCGTCAGCGGGTCGCGCTCTAGATGCACTGATCGATGCCATTTCTGATACACTGAAAGACGGCGATCAGGTAGCTCTTGTCGGTTTCGGTACGTTCTCTGTTCGTGATCGTTCAGCACGTACTGGTCGTAACCCTCAAACTGGCGCGGAAATCAACATTCCAGCTGCTAAAGTACCTGGCTTTAAAGCGGGTAAAGCTCTGAAAGACGCGGTTAACTAATCTATTTAAACCGTCTTGCTCTATGTCGCAGCATCTATAGTTTAAAGCTGTAAAGTCCGCGACATCAGCGTATAATCAGGCTCAGTCAGAGTGTAAAGGCGCATCTCATGATGCGCTTTTTTAGTTTTATACCTCAGCCACTTTTCAGTCGCTAGAATAAACATCAAACATACAGTGTGATGTTTTTAGGTATAACCAAAACGAACGTTTAAATTTGTAGGAGTGACGGCACGTTATGATGGAGCGACTACGCGAAGGCGTGAATAGCCTCGCGGTTAAGATCATCTTAAGCCTTATTATTTTTTCCTTTGTATTTGCAGGCGTTGGTGGCTACCTCTCAGGTGGTACTGTCGCTCCTGCTGCAAAAGTGGGTGATCAAGAAATTAGCCGCAACCAATTTGAGCAAGCTTACCAAAATGAGCGTGCACAGATGCAAGCTCAAGCCGGAGACTTCTTTGCAACCCTGCTAAGTGATCCTAACTACCTTGCACAATTTCGACGCAATGTGCTTGACCGTATGGTCAATCAAGCGCTGCTAGACCAACAAGCGGATGAGCTCGGGTTGCGTGTTAGCGAAGCGCAAATCAAACAATCAATCCGTGAAATGCCAGCATTCCAAGGCACGCTAGGTTCGTTTGACAACGACTTGTACCTTGCTGCTCTTCGTCGCAATGGCCTGACGCCGGATCAATTTGCTGAGTACGTTCGTCAGGACTTGGTGCGTGAGCAACTTGTTGGTGCACTTCAAAACAGTGAGTTTGCTTTAGAAGGTGAACTAGAATCACTGTACAAACTTGAAGGTCAAACTCGCACAGTGCGTACTTTGTCACTGCCAGTGGCTGATTTTGCTGCGAAAGCAGACGTCACTGCCGAGCAGAAGCAAGATTTCTACCAGCAAAACCCTTCCCAGTTTGTCCGTCCAGAGCAGTTCAAAATTTCATACGTTGAGCTTTCTGGTAACGGTATTGCTGATGTTGCAGAAGTGACCGAAGAAGAAGCGAAGGCTTACTACAACGCGAACTTGGCATCTTACGGCACTGCAGAGCAACGTAAAGTCAGCCACATCATGATCCAAGGTGATGATGCAGTTGCGAATGAAAAAGCAGACGCGGTGCTTGCAGAACTTAATGCGGGTGCGGATTTTGTTGAGCTGGCGAAAACACGTTCTGATGACACATTCAGCGCAGAGCAGGGCGGTCAGCTTGACTGGTTCGATGCTGGCGTGATGGATCCTGCTTTTGAAGAAGCTGCCTTTGCGCTAGTGAACAAAGGTGATGTGTCTGGTGTGGTTAAATCAGATTTCGGTTTCCACATTATCAAATTAGATGATGTAAAAGCGTCTGATTCTGAGCCATTTGAAGCCGTACGTGATGACATCGTTGCACAGCTTAAGCAACAGCATGCGGCTGAGAAGTTTTTCGCACTGTCGAATGATCTTGCTGAGAAAGCATTTGAGATGCCAGATAACCTTGATGATGCAGCTGAGGCTGTGAATGGCAAGGTGCAACACACTGATTTCGTTTCGCTAAGTGATTTAGAAGGCACGCTCGCAAATGCCAATGTTCAACAAGCGCTGCAGCTTGATGAAGTGCGTGAAGATGGCTTGAACTCTGACATCATTGAAATTGCGCCAGAGCACGTTGTCGTTGTTCGTGTCGAAGACGTGCGTCCAGAAGTGGTTCTGCCATTTGATGACGTAGAAGCACAAGTCACCGAGCTGCTAAAACGTCAGAAAGGCGAAGAAGCGGCGCAAGCTCTTGCGACAACATTGGTTGAAGAGCTGAATGCAGGCAATGAAGCAGGCTTGACCGCGTCGGGTTATGCATTTAGTGAAGCAACGGATATTGGTCGTGTTTCGCCAGAGCGTGATGTGGTGGAGTTAGCATTTACAATGCCAACACCAAATGCTGATTCAAGCGAATATGGTCAAACCCGTTCACTAACTGGCGATGTACTCGTTGTTGCCTTGGACGGTGTGACAGAGCCTGAAACTGCAGACATCAGTATTGAAAGCCAGATGGCTGACCGTGTTGCGCGTTCATTGGCAAACACTGAGCTAGCAGCAACCATCGAACAGCTTAAAGACACCACTGACGTGGTTTACTCTTTAGAGACTGCAGAGCAGTAATGGTGGAATAACTTAAGCGCCAAGCGAAAGATTTGGAGCGAATTACGACTTCGTTGTAATTGATAAGTTACTTTGACGGGGCACCTTTGGTGCACCGTCGTTTTTTCTATTACCAAACATGCATTGGTGTCCGCCACTTATTACCCTGCCTCCTCTGTTTAAGGAAAGATAAGTAAAGGAATCATCAATGCTTAGAAAAATACTCACAACGCTGACATTTGCAGCCACTATGTTTGCAGCACCCATTGCACTTTCACAAGATAACCAAGGCAGTGTAGGTGCTGACACGCCGTTTGAAGTGAACATCAACACCGCTGACGCCGAAGAGCTTGATAAGTATTTGGACGGTGTTGGAAAGAGCAAGGCGCAAGCCATCGTTGATTTTCGTGAAGAGTTCGGACAGTTTGAATCATTGGATTCGCTGAAGAACGTAAAGGGCATTGGCAGCGGTATCATCGATAAAAACAAAGATCGCATCGTGCTGTAACGGCCTTTGTATTTCGTGTCTAAACGTGGGGAGCACGATCTCCCCAACATCCACGCTCTATTTTCATCTCGATACACGCATCTAGCCCTTTCTATCTTCCTTCCTCTTTCTGCCACTATGCTGCAACGCCGCGCGATGTCTGTGCTCCCTGTCATTACCCGTTTTTGGGTCGTAAGTAGACACTGAGTCTTACCCATCCTGCGGTTTTTTGTCTTAGAGGCTTGAGAAAACCTGCCGACACAAACAGAATGGAGTCAGGATATTTCTCACACCAAGGCCAAGGATGTTATGAGTCAGAAAACCAGTCACTTTTTTGCCCACCTCGCGAGAATGAAGCTTATCTACCGCTGGCCTCTCATGCGTAATGTGTTCAACGAAAACATCTCCGAGCATAGCCTTCAGGTCGCGTTTGTTGCTCATGCTTTAGCGCTAATCGAAAATAAAAAATTTAGTGGAACCACGACGCCGGAACGCGTAGCGTTATTGGCGATGTTTCATGATTGCAGTGAAGTGCTGACCGGCGACTTGCCCACGCCGATTAAGTACTTTAATCCCGCTATTGCTGATGAGTACAAGAAGATAGAGCGCATTGCCGAAGACAAATTGGTTTCGATGCTGCCCGAAGAATTTCGGGACGATTACCGCCCGCTTATAGACAGTGATGCCATTGACCAAGATGAATACCGTATCGTGAAACAAGCCGATGCGATATGTGCATACCTCAAGTGTTTGGAAGAGCTATCTGCGGGTAACCACGAGTTTGAGCAAGCTAAGCGACGCCTAGAGAAAACGATGGAAGACCGTCGCTCCGATGCGAGCGACTATTTTATGTCAACGTTTGCCAGTAGCTTTACGTTGAGCCTTGATGAGATCAGTGATGAGCAATAATGTATTTGCGGTAGAGACGCTTTCACCGTTGTGGGAAGAAAGGCTAGCGAGCGAGAACAAACAGCGTCGCCATGACAAACGTACAGTGTTTCAACGCGACCGCGCACGCATTCTTCACTCTGCTGCGTTTCGCCGTTTGCAAGCCAAGACGCAAGTGCTTGGTGCTGAGCATAGCGAGTTTTATCGCACGCGCTTAACGCACTCGCTTGAAGTGTCTCAAATTGGCACGGGCATTCTCGCCCAAATCAAAGATAAACAGCCAGAGTTTCGGCCGCTGCTGCCATCAACCAGTCTATTGGAAAGTCTCTGTCTCGCCCATGACATTGGCCACCCGCCCTATGGGCACGGTGGAGAAATCGCGCTGAATTACCTGATGCGTAATGATGACGGGTTTGAAGGTAACGCACAGACGTTCCGCATTGTCAGCCTGTTAGAGCCGTATACAGAATCTGATGGCATGAACTTAGCGAGAAGAACGCTGTTAGGTTTGCTTAAATATCCTGCATTGCTTAGCGAGACACGCCGACTTTCGCTGCCGCCTGATGTGTCTGAGTTTCGTCATTTAAAAGCGTCTGATTGGCATCCCGCGAAAGGATTGTATCGTGATGATCTTGACCGGTTCAATTGGGTGCTAGCGGGCATGACAGAAAAAGACGCTGCGCTATTTACGCGCTTAAAGCACATACCCAATGACAATCAGCACGGTAAAACCGAGTTTAAATCCCTTGATTGTTCGATCATGGAACTGGCTGATGACATTGCTTATGGTGTGCACGATCTTGAAGATGCCATCGTGATGGGCATTGTCCAGCGCGATCAATGGCAGGAAGCGGTCGCCAGCAAATTGGCAGAATGTGGAGACCCGTGGTTAGAGGCAAACATTAGCCATTTGAGTGACCAAATGTTCGGGCCACACTATGAACGAAAAGATGCCATCGGTGCGTTGGTGAATACCTTGCTCACGTCAATTGCGATTGAACCCTCGCTTCAAGATGGCGTAAACAGTTTTGATGATCCGATTCTGCAGTGGAACGCGTGTTTGACCGATGTGATGCATGGCGTGTTGGCGGTACTAAAAGCCTTTGTGAGCGAATATGTGGTGCAAAAGCCTGAACTTCAAATCATTGAATATAAAGGCCAGCAACTGGTGATGGGGTTGTTTGATGCTTTTGATGCGGATCCAAAACGATTGCTGCCAGTGCCTACGCGTGAACTCTGGCTAAAAGACGTTGCGGATGGGAAAAGTGGTCGCCGAGTGATCGCCGATTACATATCGGCAATGACTGACGGCTATGCACAACGATTGCATGCCACCATGTTCACGGCTGATAGCCAAGGGCCGATGTATCAAATCAGGTAAGCGATAGCATCAAATGCGAAGAGGGAGAGCAACTTAAGGCTGCTTTCTCTCATTCGTTTTCATTGTCGTTTTTACATCCATAATGGCGCTCATAGACCCCAGGCGGCATTTGACTGATTTGAAACTCAATCATGCTGTCAAAGGCAGCCATCAAAGGGTGAAAGCGTGTTTGCTCACCCGTCATGGCGGATAGCGCATAGAAACCTGCCTCTACGGTCGACAGGCCGCTCTCTTTTGGCGACTTACGAATGCGATAGTTTCCGTGTTCGATCTCATCGAGTTTTACTGCTGGGAGGGCATGAAGGTTCTTGGAAAGCTGATACATCTTGTATGCTTTTCGCCATGTACCATCGAGTAAAATCAAACCGTGCTTGCGTCCGTTTTCCCCCGTGCTTATCTCTGTGTTTTCTGATGATAAAGAGATCGCGTCATCGGACGGATAAAGCACGGCGTAATCAACGCCAGATTGCGGGTCTAATAACGCATTAAGCGCGTCGTTATCCGTAAAGTCTTCCCCCACGAAAAGTCGACTGCTTGGCAGTGAAAGAGACAATATACGCGCAGTACCTATAGGCTGATGCACTTCAGACGGATGTTGAAGAATAATCAAAGGGATATCGCAAGGTATCGTTGTAATGGTATGACAAATACAGGCGCGTTTGGCTTTCCCGCATTGTTCGCAATATCGGCTGGCTTTCTGGTTCATTCCCACGGTACGCTATAACTTAATGAAATTGAGATGTTTGAGGATTCCCTTTGCCTGTATATCGATTGCTTGGGCTTATCGCTATCGTAGCGATTGTAGCGCAAATCCCCGCTATTCATCATTGGATGACGTGGGATCGCGCGGATATTGAGGCGGGGCAATGGTGGCGAATCGTAACAGGAAACCTCACACATACCAATGTTCCTCATCTTGCCATGAATCTTGCTGCGCTCGCTGCTCTGACCTTATTGCATCGTCACTACTACCGGATGCGTTCGTTAGTCATGTTGATGTGGTGCATGATGGTGGCCATTGGCATTGCCATGTTTTGGAGCCCGTTCAGTTGGTACGCGGGGCTTTCTGGTGTGTTGCATGGTCTGTTTGTATGGGGCGTGATACGAGACATACAGAACAAAGTGCCATTGGGGTGGGTGTTGCTGGTGGGCGTGATCGCGAAATTGACCTATGAAGCTTATAGCGGTGGCGATTCTATGACTGCGCAGCTCATTGATGCTGGCGTGGCATACCAAGCGCACTTAGCTGGTTCCGCCGTGGGCTTACTGTTTGCCCTAACAACAAAAAAGCCTGACTGAGTCAGGCTTTTTCTTCATGGATTAGTTCTTCGCGACTTACTGTCGATAGGTTGACAGGAAACGCTCGAAACGGCCAATCGCTAATTCAAGATCATCCACGCGTGGCAAAGTAACAATGCGGAAATGGTCTGGTTTTGGCCAGTTGAAGCCAGAGCCATGCACCATAAGTACTTTCTCTTGCATCAAGAAATCGTACATCATTTTTTCATCATCGTGGATGTTGTAGCGCTTAATATCAATTTTCGGGAACAGATAGAGTGCGCCTTTTGGCTTCACACAACTCACACCCGGAATTTGGTTCAACAGTTCATGGGCTTTATCGCGTTGCTCAAGTAAACGGCCACCAGGAAGGATCAATTCATTGATGCTCTGATAACCGCCGAGCGCTGTTTGAATCGCATGCTGCATTGGTACATTCGCACACAAACGCATCGACGCCAGCATCTCTAAACCTGCGATATAGCCTTTCGCCAAGTGTTTGGGACCTGAAAGGATCATCCAGCCTGAACGGAAGCCACATACGCGGTATGACTTTGACAGACCACTGAAGGTGACACAGAAAACATCCGGCGCAAGCGGCGCAATAGAGTGATGCTGTGCACCGTCATACAAAATTTTGTCGTAAATTTCATCGGCGAAAATGATCAAACCGTGGTGGCGGGCAATGTCCGCAATCTCCATCAAGAAATCACGGCTATATACCGCACCGGTAGGGTTGTTCGGGTTGATCAGCACGATGCCTTTGGTTTTTGGCGTGATCTTGGCTTTGATGTCATCCAGATCTGGGTACCAATCTGATTCTTCATCACACATGTAATGAACAGGGTTACCGCCAGACAAAGAAACGGCTGCCGTCCAAAGAGGGTAGTCAGGCGATGGAACTAAAAGCTCGTCACCGCTGTTTAGCAATGCTTGCATTGACATCACGATGAGTTCTGACACCCCGTTACCCAAATAAACGTCTTCGACGTCTAAATCCAACATGCCGCGTTTTTGGTAATGTTGAACTACCGCTTTACGGGCTGGGTAAATCCCTTTTGAATCACAGTAACCTTGAGAAGTTGGCAGGTTACGGATCACGTCTACCAAAATTTCGTCCGGTGCATCAAAGCCAAATGGGGCAGGGTTGCCAATGTTCAGCTTGAGGATTTTATGGCCTTCTTCTTCGAGGCGCTTTGCTTGTTTCATGACCGGACCGCGAATGTCATAACAGACGTTGTCCAATTTGGTCGACATCCCAACTTCTTGCATCTTGATTCCCAAGGGTGTTTTTTACGTATTTGCAGTAAATTACACTAACAAACTCGACTATATAAGTAGCAAACAGTAAAAAATGGCGAGAAAACAGGATTTCAGTGATTTAATCCTAACTTGCTGGGATATTCTGCTAGAACATTCGGTTTTCATCACTATCAATAAGGTTGTAGAATGCATTTCCAACAGGAAATTTTACTGAATTTGCCGCGCTTTATCGTTTTTTGATGAGAAAACACACTAATTAGGGTGATTTGCTCACGGCGTATCGGGAAACAGGGCGCACAACGAAGAAATAAGACCAACGCAACCGGCGTAATAGGATTTTTCGCGGCTAGCCTTACACCATGGATTCGGTCAATTAGCTTTAGGTTGCAGGTGTTAGTGAGGTTAACTTGACCGAATTGATCCAAGCGATTGGGCGGCTTTGTGACGCGTTGTCTACTTTGTCTGCGCTTCCACCACGACTCAGTGTCGATCTAACATTGTCTGACCATGTCGATCCGATTGAATGGCTAGATGCTCAGCCTTTATTCCCCAAATTCTATTGGCAGTCTCGCGATGGTGCAGAAGAAACCGTTGCACTGGGTCAGGTCAGAACGTTTTCCAATCCTTATTCCGCTGAGTGGGTATTGGAAGACGGGCAGCGAATCTGGGGTGGTCGCTCGTTTGATGGGCGCACCGAGCGCAATCAGCGCTGCTTACAGTCATTCTTTTTCCTCCCACAGGTAGAATTATCACGCGTTGGTGATACCTGGTCTTTGTCGCTTAATACGGGCGATGACATAGGGAAAGCGCGTGCCGCGCTGAACAAGCTTTCTGATTCGACGTCGACGTTGGCGCGTCCGCAGTGTGACATCCTTGACGCTGAACATTCACCGTCTTATCCGCAGTGGTCGAGCATGCTTGAAAAAGCCTTGGCCGAAATAGACAGCACGGATCTGCAGAAGGTTGTGCTTGCGAGAAAAACATCGTTGACCCTCGACCGCCACATTTCAGCGGCGCAATTGTTAAAAGCAAGTCGTGAACAAAACAGCGCGAACTTTCATTTCTTGTTGGCGCTAGATGAAAAACACAGCTTTGTGGGTTCGACCCCTGAGCGATTGTTTAACCGACAAGGTCAGGCGCTTTTAACGGAAGCCCTTGCTGGCACCATTGGGCGTGGCAAAACAGCACAAGACGATAAAGCCTTGGCGCAGTGGTTGCTTAACGATCCAAAGAATATCTACGAAAATCGCCTCGTGGTGGAAGACATTGAATCCCGTTTGCTCTCAAGCAGTACCGCGCTGAAAGTTGAAGCTTCTCCGCATCTGGTTCAGCTTCGCAAAGTACAACATCTCAAGCGCGATATCGAAGCGCAGCTACACAATGACGTGTCCAGTTCTGACTTGCTTGAAATGTTGCAACCTACCGCTGCGATTGCAGGTTTACCCCGCGACAACGCCGTTAAATTCATCACTGAAAATGAACCGTTTGCCCGTGGTTGGTATAGCGGCTCTGTGGGCTTTATTGGCCGAGAACGCAGTGAATTTTGCGTGGCTATCCGAAGTGCGCTCGTGATGAATGACACGCTGCACTTGTTTGCTGGCGCTGGCATAGTGCCTGGTTCGGAATCTGAAACAGAGTGGAAAGAGCTTGATCGTAAAATGTCGACCTTGATGAGTCTGCTGTCGCCTGTGCTTGACCCTCTGCCTTTCGAGAAGAAACGTTCGATGGTGCCAATGAGTAATGCCATCGACATGGAGAAAAAAGCGGGATGAAACAACAAACCCTCAACCGCGTCTGGGCAAAGCTTGTGTTGATGTCTTTGCAACGTGCGGGAGTGACTGACGTGTGCATAGCACCGGGTTCACGCTCAACCCCTTTGACGCTGGAAGCAGAAGCGCTTCGCGAAGAAGGCACATTTCCCTTACAACTTCACACGCATTTTGATGAGCGAGGGCTGGGCTTTCTTGCGCTGGGTTTAGCCAAAGCCTCCGAAAAGCCAGTGGCGGTGATCGTGACGTCTGGCACCGCCGTTGCCAACTTACTGCCCGCTGTGGCGGAAAGTCGCCTGACACGTGAAAAGCTAATTCTGCTTACGGCCGACCGCCCGACAGATCTGATTCAATGCGGCGCAAACCAAGCCATTAGTCAGCGCGGCATTTTTGGTGACCATGCCGATACCAAGTGTGACTTGCCTTCGCCTTCAGAGACAACCTCCCCTGCTTGGCTATTGTCGACGTTGGACGAGAGTTTGCATCAACAATCGCTGACCGGCGGCAGTCTGCACATCAACTGTCCTTATCCTGAGCCGTTGTATGGTGAGCTTGAGGATGCCAGTGAGTATCTTTCCCCTGTTTCGACATGGCTTGATAGCCAAACGCCGTATTTGTCGTTTGTCAGCGCACACGATAACGCGCTTGTTTTGGCCGATACCTTCATCAATGAAAGATGGCATGCAGCGCAACAGAAAAAAGGCGTGATCATCGTTGGCCGTGTAATTCGTGAAGACAGAGCGGCCATTCAAACCTTAGCCGACAGACTGGCTTGGCCGATATTGTGCGACCCGCAAGCGGGTAGGGGATCGGATTTCGCGGGGTTTGATGGTTGGATGCAAAACCCTGCCTGTGCGGAATTCCTTGCTCAAGCAGAGTGCGTACTGCAATTTGGTGCGCGATTGGTCTCGAAGCGGTTAGGGCAATTTTTCGATGGATTTCATGGCGAGTACTGGTTGGTGGACAACCATCCGGGACGATTAGATCCGCGCCATCGTCAACAGACCCGCATCATCGGGAATCCTGCATCTATAGCGTCGCAACTTTGTCATACGGCGTCAGCCATTCGACACGCAAACTGGGCTGCGCCCTTGTCTTTTGCGAGTCAGGCTTACATGGCGTGTGTGCAGAAGCATGCCTTCAATGGTGATCAATTGTCAGAGCTCGCGATGGCGGCCGATTTTCCGCATTGGCTGCTTGAAGACAGCGACCTGTTTATTGGCAATAGCCTAGCGATTCGCTTGTTAGATATGTGCGCGCGTCTTCCCGAACGGCATGTTTACGCAAACCGAGGCGCATCGGGCATTGATGGCCTTATTGCCACTGCGTCGGGCGTTCAACGGGCTCAACAAAAACCCATGGTGTGTTTGTTGGGAGATACCTCTGCGCTGTATGACTTGAACAGTCTCGCTTTATTGGCAAACAACCCATATCCCTTAGTGGTGATCGTGGTGAACAACGATGGGGGCGGCATTTTTGATATGTTGCCTGTCCCACAAGAAAGCAAAGATGCTTTCTATCGCATGCCACATGGTTTCGAATTTTCTCATGCCGCGGCCATGTTTGGGCTTCGTTATCAGTCGCCTGTCTCTTTGGAAGCCGCACGTTCTGCGTGCTTGGAAGGCCAAACGCATGCAGGCACCACATTGATAGAACTTCGCGTCCCTGCGGGTGAATCAGGTGCGCAGTTAAAAGCCTTGTTCGCTGATGTTGTCAAAACATCGCTGTGCTAACGAGATTACAATGACGTCATATAGCACAGAGACGCCATCAATCCCTGAAACTCTGGGGTGTAAAGCGACAGGGAACAGAGAAAAGCCCGCACTGGTATTTCTGCATGGTTTGCTTGGCTGTGCCGATGATTGGAACGAGGTGATTGAAACGTTGTCACCCGATTACTACTGCCTTGCCATTGATTTACCGGGCCACGGGGAAAGTAAGCACATTCCCCCTATTAGCTTTCAGCACACCCGTTCCTTGATCTTGCAAACCATAGAGCAGCAGGTGCAAGGCGCGTATTGGCTTGTGGGATATTCCTTGGGTGCAAGGCTTGCCATGGTGATTGCGGCGAATCATCAATCGGACGAAAAGCGCGGAAAAGTGGCCCAATTGAAAGGCTTGTTGATTGAAAGCGGCCATACCGGGTTACCTGAAGGTGAACGTGAGTTTCGCTGGCAACATGACTGCCAATGGGCGCAACGCTTTGCGTCTGAGCCCATTATTGACGTGCTTCAAGATTGGTATGAACAACCCGTTTTTTCCTCACTAAATCATGCGCAAAAACAAAGTTTTGTCGCACTTCGCAGTGATAATCTCGGCGTTAAAGTGGCAAGCATGTTGCGTGCTACATCGTTATCAAAGCAACCTGAACTGACTGAGCCGTTACGGCAATGCGAACTGCCTTTGCACTATGTCTGCGGGCAAAACGACACCAAGTTTTCTGCCGTTGCCGCGCAGTCGGGGTTTAGGTTCAATATCGTCCCAGACGCGGGACACAATATTCATGCTGAGCAGCCTAGGCTGTTTAGCCAGCTGATAAAAAAGCTGATCACTACCGTTTAATTTGACGATTCAATGGAGCCATTATGGCGATTACAACAGGTTTGACCGAACAAGAACTATACGCACCAGTAGAGTGGGCTGACTGCTCTGAAGGTTATGAAGACATTCTTTATCACAAGTCTGCGGAAGGTATTGCGCGCATTACCATTAACCGCCCTGAAGTGCGTAATGCGTTCCGTCCTCAGACGGTCAACGAAATGATCAAAGCACTTTCTGATGCGCGCTATGACGAAAAAGTGGGTGTGATTGTCCTAACAGGCCAAGGCGAGCACGCATTCTGTTCAGGTGGCGACCAGAAAATTCGTGGCGACTACGGCGGCTATCGTGATAACGAAGGTACACACCACCTAAACGTGTTGGATTTCCAGCGCCAAATCCGTACGTGTCCTAAGCCAGTGATTGCTGCGGTTGCAGGTTATGCCGTTGGTGGTGGTCATGTTCTTCACATGATGTGTGATTTGACCATTGCCGCTGACAATGCGCAGTTTGGTCAAACAGGCCCTAAAGTGGGGTCGTTTGATGGTGGTTGGGGTGCGTCATACATGGCTCGCATCGTGGGTCAGAAGAAAGCGCGCGAGATTTGGTTCCTATGCCGTTTCTATGATGCGCAAGAAGCACTGGACATGGGGCTTGTGAACCATGTTGTGCCTTACGCCGAGCTTGAACGTGAAACGGTGCGCTGGTGTCGTGAAACACTTCAGCACAGCCCGATGGCGCTACGCTGTTTGAAAGCGGCATTGAATGCAGATTGTGATGGTCAAGCGGGTCTTCAAGAGCTAGCTGGCAACGCAACCATGCTGTTCTATATGACCGAAGAAGGCCAAGAAGGTCGCAACGCATTCAATGAAAAGCGTCGTCCTGATTTCGACAAATTCCCTCGTAACCCTTAATGGAAGAAGCGATGAAACACGCAACGCTTTATCGCTACGATCTTCCTATGGACAGTGGCGTGATCTTGCGCCACACCCGTCTCGCAGAACGCGTCGGCTTTATTGTTGAGCTTCGTGATGGTGAACGGATCGGACGAGGTGAAATAGCACCGCTGCCAGAGTTCAGTCAGGAAACGGCGGAACAAGCTGGCGAGCAAGCACAAACAGTGCTGACTCACTGGTTAGAAGGTCAGTCAATCGACTGGGATGGTTTATACCCCTCAGTGGCCTTTGGCATCAGCATGGCGATCGCCGAGTTATCCGGTGAACTTCCTGCGGAAGGTAACTTCGTCGTTGCCCCGCTGTGCAGCGGCGACCCTGATGATTTAGTGCAGAAACTGGCAGACATGCCGGGGCAGAAAGTCGCCAAGATCAAAGTGGGTTTGTATGAAGCCATCCGCGACGGCATGGTCGCTAACATGTTCCTCGAAGTGATCCCCGATCTGATGCTTCGTCTTGATGCGAACCGTCAGTGGACACCGACGAAGGCCGCACAGTTCGCGAACTATGTGCATCCGGCTTTCCGTGATCGCATTGCTTTCTTGGAAGAACCTTGCCAAACGCCTGAAGAAAGCCTTGCCTTTGCGAAAGATTCCGGCATTGCCGTCGCGTGGGATGAAACCTTGCGTGACGAAGGCTTTGAGCTTGAAGCCGTTGATGGCCTCAAAGCTATCGTGATTAAACCGACCTTGATTGGCGGACTGGCGAAAGTAAAACGTCTTGTCGCTCAGGCGCACGACATGGGACTGGAGGTGGTGATCAGTTCCAGTTTGGAATCCAGCTTTGGTTTAAACCAATTGGCGAGGGTGGCTAACTGGTTAACGCCTTCGACAATCCCTGGGTTGGACACGATTGATCTCTTCCAAACGCAATTAGAAGTGCCTTGGCCACATTGTGCATTACCGACGGCATCGTTGTCAGATTGCAGTATCGCATGGCAAGCATCCAGCCAATAAACTTCCCAACGTGGCCGTGGTTGTATTGGTGTGAACAACGCGCTGATGCAACCGCTGTTGTGTGTAATGATGTCGAGGTGAGCTGGCAACAGCTTTGCCGAGACATCTCTCGCACACAAAATACACTTCAGCATCATCCTTTTCAGCATTCTGATGCTCAACACCACATTGAGCGTATCGCCATTGTCGGTGATAACCGATATTGTGATTTGGTGAACATGTTGGCGTCCTGGCAATCGGGCTGGCAAACGCTCATGGTAAACCCTGCATTTTCACCTGAGTTTCAAGCCACTTTGCTTGAAGACATTGGCATTTCGCACTGTTTATCATTTGATGATGTCTTCACAAACGTCGATGCATCTTTGCCTTTTGAAAGGCACGATTTAAGAAAACACGACCAGGCACCAGTTGTGTCTTTTATCCCCGAAAAATGCCTCACGTTAACGCTCACCTCCGGCTCTACGGGGTTGCCAAAAGCGGTGGTCCATACTGCGGATAATCACCTATCGAGCGCAGCGGGATTATTCTCTTTGATGCCCTTTAATGACGCCGATTGCTGGTTGCTTTCATTGCCGCTTTTTCATGTGTCCGGCCTTGCGATTGTGTGGCGTTGGCTTTTAAACGGTGCCGTCTTAAAAATCGCGGAAACCAAAGGTGATACCCTTATTCCTGCTCTCGATGGCGCGACGCACGCGTCACTGGTGCCCACCCAACTTCAACGCATTGTTTCTTTAGGTAAACCGGCGTCTTTGCATTCCGTTTTGCTTGGCGGCGCAGCCATACCTCAACCACTGGTGGATGAAGCCGAGCGAATGGGCATTCAATGTTGGTGTGGCTATGGGATGACAGAAATGGCATCAACCATTTCCGCTAAACGCGCCGATGGACGATTGACCGTTGGTGATGTGTTACCTAACAGAGAGCTGCAGCTATCGGAAGCTGGAGAAGTACTGGTAAAAGGACGCACCTTGGCGGCGGGGTATATGGTGAAAGGCCAGGTGCTACCGCTTGCTGAGCGCTGGTTTGCGACCAAAGATAAAGCGCGATGGTGCAGCGAAAGTCACGAGCTGCAGATTCTTGGTCGATTGGATAACATGTTTGTTTGCGGTGGCGAGAATGTGCAGCCTGAGGACGTCGAGCGAGTGCTTGGCCAGTTTGACGGTATTCAACAACTCTTCATCTTGCCGGTAGAACATGCGCGATGGGGGCAAGTGCCCGTGGCGGTTGTTGAAGGCAAGGTTGAACATGATGCTTTTCTCGCGTGGGCGAAGCAGCAAGTACCTGCGTACCAAAGTCCTCAAGCTATGGTTTTACTTCCGGAAAACGTGGGTGTCTCTGGTATCAAGCTGTCCCGTAAAGCACTGACTCAATGGCTCGCATTACAACCATTAACACTGCCTGTTTGAAAAACTAGCGAACCTCTCCACGAAGTTGTGTCACCTTCTCGAACAAGGTCGCACAGCTTGCCTTTTCCGGTGGCACGGCGTTCCCAGCAGAAACGGTGACCTTCGACCAAAAGCGGCATGGTAACTTGAGCAACGCCCGACCGCCTTCTCGGCTGAAGTAGCTTCCCCACAAGCCTTGCAATGCCATAGGAACGACGGGCACAGGGGTTTGTTTTAAGATCAATCCAATTCCGCGTTTGAAGGGCTGCATTTCACCATCGGGTGTTAAATGTCCTTCTGGGAAAATACAAACAATCTCGCCATCGCTTAGCTGCTTTTTAATCTCTTTGAGTGCACAACGAATAGAGCCGCTGGTGAGCTTTATCGGGATCACTTTGGCTGCGCGGAAGAAGTAATTCAGTACAGGTAAGTGATAATAATCTTCGTCCATCACAAATCGAATAGGCCTTGGGCATGCGCCTGCAAGTAATAGGGCATCAACATAGCTGACGTGATTACACACTAACAAGGCGCCGCCTTTTGAGGGGATATTATCGAGGTTTTTGTGTTTCACACGGTAAAAACTGTGGCTGAGAAACCAGATAACAAAGCGAAGCGCGAACAGCGGTACCTGCTTCCCCGCATACAGGGCAACCAAGAGGTTTAGACCTGCAAGAATGCAGAAAAAGACCGGAATACTTAGCCCAGCAACACCAAGAAGTACGATGGCCAGAATGGCGCTACTCACCATGAATAGGGCGTTGTAAATGTTATTTGCTGCAATGACTTGTGAGCGTTCACTTTCCTCTGACCGGCTTTGCATCAAGGCATACAAAGGCACAATGAATATGCCGCCGAAAATGCCAATGAAAACTAAGTCAACGAATATCCACCACAGTGAGGGTTCAGAGATGAATGCGAAGAAGGTGTCGGTTTGAGGCGGCACAGCCGGTGTGGAAAAGAGAAGGTGTGCACCAAACACAGTCAATCCAAGACTGCCAATAGGCACGATACCGGGTTCGATTCGGTGCGCGGATAGCTTGTCACAGAGCAGCGATCCAACGGCAATGCCTACAGAAAATAGCGTGAGCAAGAACGACACGGACGCTTCATTTCCACCTAAATGGATCTTGGCGTAATTGGGGAATTGGGTAAGGTAGCTTGCGCCAAGAAACCAAAACCAACTGATCCCCATGATGGATTGGAGAACGACTTTGTCGCGCTTTGCGATTCCTAATGTTGTTTTCATTTGTTGGCGCAATGAAAAACGAATGCGGAGATCAGGATTACCCGCGTCGGCTGGTGGTATGGCTCGTGCACTGAGGTATCCCATGACAGCAAAAGTCACGATAGCGATTGCCGCGATAAGTTGGGCATTGGGGAGGTTTGCGATCATCCCCGCGACGATGGTGCCGAGCAAGATGGCGAGAAACGTACCTGTCTCGACCAGCGCATTGCCAGGAACTAACTCTTCTGGCTTTAGCGTTTGTGGTAAAAGGGCATATTTGACGGGGCCGAAGAAGGCGGATTGTGTTCCCATCAAGAACAGTAAAAACAGAAGAACGAGATAGCTTTCGAATAGAAACGCGAGAGCGGCAAGGCTCATGATGGCGATTTCGACGAGCTTAACGGCCCGAATGAATCGGGATTTTTCGTATTTGTCAGCGAGCTCCCCTGCAAACGCAGAGAAAAGGAAAAAGGGAAGAATGAAGAGACCAGCAGCAAGGTTGATAAAAAGGTCGGTGCTAACCCCAAGCGCGCCTGGTGCTGCAAATGCCACCAAAATAAGGAGCACGTTTTTATAAACGTTATCGTTAAACGCCCCGAGCGCTTGGGTAACGAAATAAGGAAGAAAACGCCGTTGCTTTAGCAGTGTTGATTGCGTGCTCATCGTCTCTTCCTAGTGGTGCGGACAGTATTATTGTGCGTCTACCCAGCTTGATAAATACCCAGTGAGCAGGTTGTTAATCAACTCTTGGCCGTTAACCGGTACGTCCGTAAAAAATTTGTCGTCGACGCTCAGCAATGTAATGCCATGAACACCAGCCCAAAGAACACGACTTGCTTCCACCACCGACTCGTCACTTCTGGACGGAGAGAGTTGGTGCAAAAGCGCTTCAAGGATACCTGTCATGTTTTGAATGCGGTCGCTGTGCCACTCAGGCATGTCGTTGCCTTTCATGCTGTGTTCAAACACCAATTGCCAGCGGTAAGGGTTTGCCTTCGCAAAATCCAAATAGACTTGTGCCAGAAGAAAGAGAGAGGTTTTTGGGTCGGTGGATGATTGCAGCTTTTCCTGTGCTTGGCGACGAAGGTCATCCAAGGTGCGGGCAACAACATGCAAAAGGAGAATGTTGTAGCTGCCGAACACATTAACCAGAGTGCTTGGCACGTAGCCAATCATCGCAGCGACTTTTCGCAGGCTTAGTGAATGGTAGGGATTGTCTTTCAGATAGGCTTCGACGCAATTCAGCGTCATCTCTATAAGCTCTTCTCTACTGTGGTCGTTCCTGCGTGCCATTACTTCATGCTGCGAATAGTGAACAATGTTCGATATTCTAGGAGCCAACCCTCTAAAGGGCAAGCTATGCGCCTCTCAGTTTGCATAACTTGCCTGTAGAATCGTGCTTAGTGAGAGAATTTGTTGCTGTTTTTGATGGAGACTTGGTCGTTTAGTGTCCAAAAGTCGTAAATGATACCCAGACCAAATAAGCCCAAGGTGCAAAGGTAAAGAATACCTGTCAGCCATTTACCCATGTACATGCGATGAATGCCAAACACACCGAGGAAAGTAAGCAGTATCCAAGCCACTGAGTAATCGGTCTGCCCGCTGTTAAAACGTAAATCGGCCTCTCGATCCATCGAAGGGATCAGAAAAAGGTCAATCAGCCAACCGATACCGCAAAGGCCCAGCGTAAATAGCCAAATGGTGCCGGTCACCGGTTTTCCATAGTAAAAACGGTGTGCGCCAAGAAAACCAAAAATCCAAAGTATGTAACCGATAACTTTGCTGTGAGTGTCGTTCATGTAAATGTCCTGAACCAGTGAGATCTGCGTGAGTGTAAAGTAACTCACGCGTGATGTGGATGACGTTAACGGCATTTAGACCTGTATTTTGTCTTATTGTTGCCAAGCGCTGTAAAAATTTGGACTATTTCAAACGATAGGGCGTATTGAAACTAAACGATTAGTAACACTTTCTACGCCTTGAACGTTTGACTTTCAAACACACGGGTATACCCTCGTAATTCAAGTACTGTAACGAATTGATTAAGTAAGGTTCGCGATGAAACGCTTTTTTGCTTTATTTGCGCTGATGTTTGTCGTGGTGGTTTCTGCCCCGCATGCTGAAGCAAAGAAATTCGGTGGTGGTAAGTCTTTCGGCAAAAGCTTTAAGACCGCACCTGCACCAAAATCTCAGCCAACAAATACAAATTCAATTAACAAACAAAACGATGGCTCTGCAGCTAAATCAGGCATGAAAAAAGGTTTGATGGGCGGCTTGCTTGGTGGTCTTTTGGCAGGTGGTTTGTTCGCGGCCATGATGGGCGGCGCATTCGAAGGTTTCCAGATGATGGATTTCCTTATCATTGCCGTGATCGCATTCGTGTTGTTTAAAATCTTCAAGAGCATGATGGCGGCCAAGAATGGCTCCATCAATCGACCGAATCAACAAGCCTACGCAGGTGGTCGTGAGCCTCAACAGCAAAAAGGCTACTACCACGAACAGCAGCAACCTGCTTTTCGCGAGTCGGAGGCAACGTCACAAACGGGTGGCTTTGGTGCGGTAAACAATGATGTTCCTTTCAACTTCCCGCCTAACTTTGACATGGCGTCGTTCGTGAACGGTGCGCGTGAGCATTACCGTATCCTTCAAGGTGCATGGAATCACAACCAACTTGAAACCATTCAAGAGTATGTGACGCCTGAGCTTTACAACGATCTGACAGAAGAGCGCCGTAAGTTGGAAGGTGAACAGTACACTGAAGTGATGTATGTGGATGCGGAAATTGTACGCGCAGACCATGACAGCAAACGTGCGCAACTTAGCCTTCAATTTAGTGGCCGCTACTGCGACCGCCAAGAAGGCATCGAAGAAGACATCACTGACATTTGGCACTTAGAGCGCGACATGACGCAACCTAACGCGCCATGGTTGATTGTGGGTATTCAGGCGTAATTACCCAAACCAGACAACAGAAAGCAGTCACTTCGGTGGCTGCTTTTTTTTGTTCAATATTTCTGGCGCCATTGTTCAACGTTTCTCAATAGCTTATCGATGAAAAGCTGGTTAGAGTGACACCTTGTTGTCTTTCCCATTGAATGCAAGGTAAGTGCAAGTGAATGCATTAAGAGCCCCCACAAATCTTCTCATCGGTATGGCGTTTATCATGGCCATGACCTTTTCCGTTTGGAATGTGCTCCTCAATAACTTTGTTGTAGAAAGAGCGGCGTTTACGGGGAAAGAAATTGGTATTTTACAAAGCCTGCGTGAAGTGCCTGGCTTTCTCGCGTTTACCGCGATTTACCTTCTTTTGTGGTTTAAAGAACAATCGTTTGCCCTTATTTTCCTCGCCGTAATGTGTATTGGGGTCGCGGTAACAGGGTGGTTCCCAAGTGAGTGGGGCTTGTATCTCACCACAATAGTGATGTCTATTGGCTTCCATTACTTTGAAACAGTGAATCACTCATTGACCTTACAATGGGTTGATAAAGACAAAAGTGCGCATTTCATGGGGCGAGTGCTTGCTTGGAAAGGGGCTGCCAGCTTAATTGCGTATGGTACCGTTTGGTTGCTCATGGAATGGCTCGCGGTGTCGTATAACACTGTTTATATGATCTTTGGCTTCTTCGGCCTGTTTGGGGTTGTCTTTCTGTGGCTGAGTTTTCCTTCTTTTGAATCCCCTCATACCCAAACCAAAAAATTGATCCTGCGCCGCCGTTATTGGCTTTACTACAGCTTGACGTTTTTAAGTGGTGCAAGGCGTCAGATTTTTATCGTGTTTGCGGGTTTTATGATGGTGGAGAAATTTGGCTATTCAGTCGGAGATGTCAGCCTTCTCTTTATCATCAATTATGCCTTTAATATTTTGTTCGCGGCCAAAATCGGCGCTTGGATTGGCAAAGTGGGTGAGCGCCGAGCACTGACAGTTGAATACATTGGTTTGGCGTGCGTGTTTACCGGTTACGCCTTTGTCGAAAACAGCACGCTTGCTGGTGTGCTGTACGTGGTTGACCATCTTTTCTTTGCGATGGCGATAGCGATCAAAACGTACTTCCAGAAAATTGCCGATCCTGAAGATATTGCCTCAACGGCGGGGGTGAGTTTTACGATAAACCATATTGCAGCGGTTGTTATTCCAGCAGCACTTGGGTTGGTCTGGCTATATTCACCAACGTCCGTGTTCTTGGTGGGTACGGCGTTAGCAGTCAGTTCGCTGGTGTTGTCTCAATTGATCCCGCTTGAGCCTGAAGCTGGCAATGAAATTGCCGTTTGGCGAGAGAAAAAAGCCTAGGATGTGGGGTGATTCTCAGTTATCGATATTTAGGGGAAAAGTGAGGGATTGATCGATCAGTTCTTGATCTCGGCACAGTTTACAGTTTGAAGCACGGACTATAGTCTGGAAAAGCACGTGATAAAGAAGATAACGGAGGGCTTATGCCATTTACTTCAGACCTGATTGACGAAATGAATTTGTTGGTAAAATTTACACTGTCTTCGGATATGGCGGGAATTAAAGTTCACAGCGATGCGGATCCACTTGTGATCGCGGCATCTGAACGTTTATACGAGAAAAAACTGGTAACAGAAGTTGATGGGGGTTATCTCACATCCATCGGCCGAGATGCGGTAGAGCATGCAAAAGAAGCGCTTCGTATTCTAACGTCGCAACCTCACTAGTTGCTGCTTTCAACGGAAGCGTTAGCCATTTGTATTGATTGACGCGCGATGCATTCTTATTCCACGCGCGACACAAGATAAAAAAGGGAGCCATTCGGCTCCCTTTGTTGTTTTTATAGATTGTCTAATTAATACAAGGCGTATTACCAAACATCTTTATCAATTTGTTTGTCGAGCTGAGGGAACTGCTTACGATCGAACGTCGGTGTTTTACCTTCTTTGCGTTGTGCTTCGTAGTCCTTCAGTAGAGCAATGACCACGCCAGACAGCGCCAGCACCGCAACCAAGTTGACGATAGCCATCATGCCCATCGACAAGTCAGCAAGCGCCCATACTGTTGGTAGGTCAATCACAGCACCGACAACGACCATTGCTAACACCGCCACGCGATAAATATTGATCGCGAGTTTGCTTTTGAAAATGTATTCGATGTTTGATTCGCCGTACGAGTAGTTAGCAATCAAAGAGGTGAATGCAAACAGCAAGATAGCAATAGCAATGAACTGTGCACCCCAATCACCCACTTCTGTGACGAGTGCAGCCTGCGTCAAGGCAATACCAGTGAGGTCGCTGGTGGTATCAAGCATGCCAGAAAGCAAGATAATGGAAGCGGTTGCTGTACAAATTACGATGGTATCAATGAAGACACCTAGCATTTGCACATAACCTTGTGCGACAGGGTGGTTAGGACGCGTTGTGGCTGTTGCAGCAGCGTTTGGCGCAGAACCCATACCCGCTTCGTTTGAGAACAAACCACGTTTGATACCCTGCATCATTGCTGCACCCAGTGCACCGCCTGCGGCTTGTTCAAAGCCCAATGCGCTCTTAATGATGGTGGCAAAGATCTCAGGAAGTACAGTGATGTTGATGGCGATAACGTAGAGCGCAACAATCAGGTAACCGATTGCCATGAAAGGCACAATAAGTTCAGCCACACGGGAGACAGAACGCATACCACCGAAAATGATCGGTGCAACAGCGACGGCAAGGATGATGCCGACCCAGGTGTTGTCGGTGCCAAATGCGGTATTCATTGCTGCAGCAATGGAGTTTGATTGAACGCCGTTAAATGCAAGACCGAAGGCAATGATCAGGCAGATAGCAAACAAGATGCCCATCCAGCGCTGGCCTAAGCCTTTTTCCATGTAGTAAGCAGGGCCACCACGGAAGGTATTGTCGTCGTGATTTACTTTGTAAGCTTGAGCGAGGGTTGATTCTGCGAAGCTGGTAGACATACCCACAAGGGCTGTAATCCACATCCAGAATACTGCACCAGGACCGCCTAAGTAAATGGCAACGGCTACGCCGGCCATGTTACCTGTTCCTACGCGCGCTGCGAGGCTTGTACTGAATGCTTGGAAAGAGGAAATACCACCATCAGCGCCGTCGCGGCTGCCTTTGATGAGGGAAATCATGTGCCCGAATGAACGAAATTGTAGGAAACCAGTGCGAATGGTGAAATATAAACCCGCGCCGATCAAAAGGTAGATGAGCACACTTCCCCACAATAAACCATTTCCGGCATCGATAAAGGAAACGAATAGTTCTTTTAGTTCCGTCATAACAAACTCTACTGTCGTCAAAAAAGGAAAGGCAGCGGAGTGAACAAGGAGGAAACAAACGCTCTGAAACTTCCTTATCAGCTCTTAGCCTCGGGCAATGGTTGCCCTGGCGACGCTTCCTTGCAGAGATTCATGGCCAGTATTCGTGCGCAGCGAGCCTGCCGCGCTATCTTCAATTCCATTTGAGTATGTATCCTACGGCCAGTTCTATTGCGGCTTACAGGTGTACGCTACAATAAAACGGCGCGATAATACTTCAATTTGAGATGTTGAGCATCCTAAAATTTCGCCATTCGTTTAAAAATGCGTCAGATAAATTAATAAAAAGATAATTATCCAACATAAACACCAATAATCGTTAACATATTGGCCAAATCTATTTTCAGAATACTTACTTTACTGGCGTTATATTAGAGGCCTTTTTATCCAGTCCCTCAGGCATATGCCGTGTTGAAAATGTGTTGGTCTAATTAGCCTTGAATGGAGAGATAATCGTGAGAGGGGAACGAATGCGGATAGACAGAAGAGTGATAAGTCTCACTCTTCTTGGTTCAATTTACGTTCGAAGTCGCTTTGTACTATCGCCAATGCTTTGAGTACGGTCTCTGGTGCTAGATCGTGGCTTTCCAATAAGTAGATTAAATCAACGGCTAATTTAATTTCATCAGGAGCATGTTCTAAGCCTGTGTCACTCATTGTGGGGTTTCTCCGATTGGTGTGGGTAGAAGATGGTGAGGGCTGCGTGCACTAATTCAGCATGCAGTGGGACTAACGCCGATTGTTCTGTGCGATAACCACCACCGATCACGGCGGCGACGGGAATGTTATGGCGCTTGCATACCTGAAAAACCGCCATGTCCCTGTCTGCAATCCCTTGTTGGGTGACGGACAGGTATCCCAGTTCGTCCTCTTCGTGGATATCAACGCCGGCGTCATAAATGATCATATCTGGTTGATGCTGGGCAACAGCGCGTTCAAGTGTAGGGATAAACGCATCTAAGAACGTTTTGCTGTTAGTTTGTCTTTCGAGTGGCAAATCGATATCTGAATCCGGTTTGCGTGATGGAAAGTTCTTCTCGCAATGCACCGAGAATGTCACGATGTCTTGGCGTTCTGCTGCTAACGTCGCGGTTCCATCCCCTTGGTGAACGTCACAATCCACGATAAGCACCTTCTCGATGCCATAATGTTTCAAGGCATGGTCTGCGGCTAAAACCAAGTCATTAAACAAGCAAAACCCACTACCAAAATCGTAATGTGCATGGTGATAGCCACCGGTTAAATGTATAGCAACACCTTCCTCAATGGCTTTATCCACAGTGAGAACGGTTCCCCCTAAAGAGGTTAAGCTTCGCTGCAAAAGCGCCGCGCTCCATGGAAATCCAATCCTTCGCATTTTTACGAGAGGAAGCGTACCTGTGATAAGTGCATTCACATAATCAGGATCATGGATAGCGGTTAGCGCATCAGGATGAAGCGGCTTTGGTAGATGAGAGACAACGGGTAAAGCGTGCTCATCAATATACGCCTTGAGCAATTGGTACTTTTGCAGAGGATAGCGATGCCCATCGGGCAACGGGAAATCTGAATAGATAGGGTGATAAACGACGGATAACATGTCAGTTCTTTTTCTCGCGAAAGGCGATTCGCGCTTCGATTTTTTGTCTTGCTTCACTGCAACGCGCCAGTCGTTTTTCCAACGTTAATAGGTTTTTTTGCATCTGTTGTTGTTCAACAAGCGTTTGGCATTGGCCAAGCTTCGACTCGGCATCACGCACCATA
Organism: Enterovibrio baiacu; assembly: GCF_004120195.1. Taxonomy (GTDB): domain Bacteria; phylum Pseudomonadota; class Gammaproteobacteria; order Enterobacterales; family Vibrionaceae; genus Enterovibrio; species Enterovibrio baiacui. Next base: position 241,365 of record NZ_SCHN01000008.1, read on the forward strand.
TCATCAAGGCGTCGCTCCCAGCTTTGGTGTTGGGCGAGATCTTGATAAAGCTGGCCGATGGATGTGCCAAATTTCGGCGCAAAACGTCTCTCTTTGTGACGAACGGAGAGTGTCGCCATTTCTCGCTGTAACGCGCTGATCTGGTTAAGCAGTTTTTCACACAAGTAATTTGCTCTTATCGCAGTGAGTCGGCCATTTTCTTGCTCACGCTCTAGTGTCGCGACAAGGCTTTGAGCTTCAGAGACACACGGCGTGAGCAAGCGTGCGAGGCAACTAAAAAGACGCTCGTCGAACAAAGGCTTAATGGCCTCTCCCCGTTTTCTATCAATGTCCGCAGCATTAATAGCAAGGGTTTGTAATTGCTGTTTAAGCGTCGATAAATCCATCTTGCTCTCAAATAAAAACTTAGAACCAAGCGCTGTATGCGAGTTTTACTGCCATCACAACAACAACAGTAACAAAAACAGGGCGAATAAACTTCGCACCAAAGCGTATGGCTGAATGTGCGCCAATGAAAGCGCCTGCCATGAGGCAAACACCCATCGTTAAGCCGATGGCCCAGTTAACGTGACCCAAAATAATGAATGTCACCAAAGAGGCGATGTTACTGGTGAAATTCATTGCCTTTGCTAGGCCTGATGATAGCAAGATATTCATCTTATACAGCGACATTGATGAGACGGTCCAAAATGCGCCTGTACCTGGGCCGACAACACCGTCGTAAAATCCTAGCGCGAGACCTTGCCCCCACTGTTTGGTTTTAATTTTTGGGTCATTTTTCGGTAATTCATGGTTATCCGCTTTTGGCTGTGGATGCCAAATGGTGTAAACCGCGACTGCGAGAATGATCAGTGGCAACGATTTTTCAAGCCACTCGGTGCTGATGTAATCGACGATGAGTGTGCCAACGATCGCACCGACCAGCGTGGCGATAAAGGCTTGGGTCCAAAATACCGGCGAGAAGAGTTTTTTCTTGTAGTAAGTGAAGGCAGCCGTGGACGAAGCAAAGGTGGCAGAAAGTTTGTTCGTGCCCAAGGCTATGTGCGGGGGTAAACCAATAGAGAGAAGAGCAGGGACAGTTAACATGCCTCCGCCGCCTGCAACGGCATCAATAAAACCCGCAGAAAATGCCACCAACGCCAGAACGGCAATGGTGGTTGGATCTAATAGCTCGATCATTTTACGGCTCTTTATGTGTACTCAATGACACGCTTAAAAGGTGGAAGGGAATCCAGTAGGGCTTTTCCGTAACGTCGATTAATCACACGTCGGTCAAGCAACACAACTCTACCAGAGTCCTGCTCCTTTCGCAGTAGCCTACCTGCTGATTGTATGAGCTTTTTGCTGGCTTCTGGCACTGAGATCTGCATGAACGGATTCCCCCCTTTGCGCTCGATATATTCAGCATGTGCTTCTTCGACAGGCGATGTCGGTACGGCAAATGGGATTTTAGTGATAATCAGGTTGGTTAACTGATTGCCGGGAAGGTCAACACCTTCAGAGAAACTGCCAGTCCCAAAGAGTATGCTCACTTTTCCTTGCTCGCAGCATTTGCGGTGCGCATCTAGCGTTGCTGTTCGTGATGCTTCGCCTTGCACATGTAAGTGCCAACCATTTTTCTTTATCTGCAGGCGAAGCTTCTCTGCCACTTGGTTCATCTGCCAGTACGAAGAGAACAGCACCAAGCTGGCGGTTTGTCCTTCCAAGTATTCCAAAAGGATGTCTGGCAGCATAGCGGTGAACTGCTCCTGTTGAGGCTCAAAGGGGACGTTCGGCACAACTAACTGTGCATTCTCTTCATAATTAAAAGGAGAAGGTAGAGCGAGGAAGCGCGTTCCATCATTCTCTTCCAATCCAACCTGGCGGCAAAAGTAGCTAAATTGGTTTAAAGCGCGGAGCGTCGCTGACATGAGCGATACCCCTGCTGCTCTCGACCAAAGAAGTTGGTCTAAACGCCAGCCAATCTCGAGTGGCGAGACGTGAACGACGAGGTCTGTTTCTCTTTCAGCATCGCGCTGAATCCAGCGTGCAAGTGGCGCTCCCTTATTCGCGTTAGGCTGCGCCATTAAGGTCCACACTTTTTCGAGGTTTTCTAATCGCTGTAAGAAAAACGCCGACTCTGCTTGAATGGGATCGGCTAAGCGTGCGGCAATTTCGCCATCTTTGACGCGTTCAGAAACTAAATCATGGAGCTTCGCTAACGATTGATTGGCTTTTTTAGCTGCTTTTTGGATTTCTTTAGATAAATTGAACAGCGCTTCAGGCAACTCGCCATCTTCGAAGCGATAAATGCCATCACTGTTTAAAGGCATATCTGACAGCATGTCTCGCACCGACCTCAAGCTCGGAATGAGATCTTGAATCCCCGTTTGTAAGCTGTCCAAAAAACGTGAACTGCGCTTGATGTCTCCCGCATTGGCGATTTTCGATGCTGATTGGTTAAGCTTTTCTAGCCATGAGGCCGCGCCGAGCAAGCTTGCAGACGCGGCAGAAAAGTCGCGCGCAACAATCGGGAGGTGGTGCGCTTCGTCAATCATGTAGAGCGCTTGTTCTGGTTCTGGAAGGATCACTCCGCCGCCCAGTTCTAAATCTGCCATCAACAAACTGTGGTTTGCGACAATGACATCGGCTTTATCTAAATTTTCACGTGCTTTAGCAAATGGACAGCCTCTGTGCGCGATGAGGCCGGAGTGGCAGGTGTGCTTATCGGAAACAATACTTTGCCAAACAGTGTCGGGAATGGACTTTGGCCACGCATCTCTATCTCCTGACCATTTACCTTTACTGTAAGCAGCGTAGAGGTCATTCATGAGGTCAATTTCTGCTTTCTTAGGCTTATGATCGAACAGCGCTTGCTGACCGTGTCCTTCTTCACTGGCAAATGCCGCGAGTTTCTGCCCACAGCAATAACGCTGCCTTCCTTTCGCTAACACAAAGCTGAACTCACGAGGCACGACACGTCGAAATAAGGGCAAGTCTTTCTCTATCAATTGCTCCTGAAGCGCGACTGTGGCGGTAGAAACAACGACCTTTTTATTGTTATTCAGCGCATAGGGAATGGCACCTAAGAGGTAAGCCATTGATTTACCTATGCCTGTACCTGCTTCAGCCACCATTATCCGACGTTTTGGGTTGTATTCTCCCGCCAACGTTTTGGCAAGCTCCGCCACAAGAAAGTTTTGGGCTTTTCTTGGAATAAAGTTCTGCAATTGAGCTCGAAGATTCTCGTAGCTGCTACGTATGTCATTTTTGGTAGATGGACTAAGCATAGATGGCACATATTGGCGTGTAGATGGGCAGTATATCACGCATAAAGAATGTGAATGAGTTCAAGTATTCGCGTATTAGTTTTAATTTATGAGACTGAGATCACGATTATGGATTGAACTAATATTAGCTATCACTATGAAAAGCAAAGGGAATGCCTTTCACTGCATAGGTTGTAAATATGTAGATATATATGCTGTTTTATGGTTTTTGGTTGTTATTTTTTAGGATATTAATCTAAATAAGAATTGCGACCGACTTTGCAGAAAATTGACAATGCTATTTCAATAGCGTGACCCTGCTCAAATCGATGTTTTTAACTGACTGTATTTAAAGTTTATTTTCATTTTTTTTGTTTGTTTTAGGTTGATTTGACAGATTTTAGATTGTTCTGCACGATAACTTTCGAAGTTAAAGCGTATTTGTTGCGTCGTTGTTGTGACGTTGTGACGAGTGCAACCATAAAAGGGATCCCGGAACAGGAATTCCATTCTAATAAAGAAAAGGCAGTGGATTAACATGAAAAAGACAATTCTAGCTTTGGCAGTTCCAGCTCTTCTAGCCGCTGGTGCAGCGCAAGCTTCTGTAACATTGTACGAAGAAGATGGTACTAAAGTTGAAGTATCTGGTGCTGCAGAAGTTCAATACCGCTTGACTGGTGCCGAGGATGCTTTCAATGCTACTCGCGCCAAAGGTAATACTGTAAACCCTGGTGAAGATTCCGTGACAGGTTCTTCAACTGGAGACGGCCAAATCCGTGTTGATGATGGTGATATTGCTTTCCGTATTACTCACTCTGAAGACGGTGTCAACTATGCATTTGGTGCGATCGAGCTTCAGATCGGTGAAAAAGCAAGTAACAAATCTTCAGACGGTTCAGGTACTGGTGATGTAGTCAATGACGGTCTGTACGTTGGCCTTGGTGGTAACTGGGGTGAGCTTAGCCTAGGTCGTCAACTAGCAATTATTGATGATGCAGGCGTTGGTGTTGACTATGAATTGAAAGATGCTGCTGGTGTCGATTTTGAAGATACTGATTTTGACCAGTTGGTGAAATATCGTTATAGCGGTGACGGCTATTGGGCTGGTGCAAGTTACAATATTTCTCAAGACAATGCTGATGATCAATCGGGTCGTGAATTGTTCGAACTCGCTGGTGGTGTTAACGTTATTGACTCTTTGGAGCTTCGTGCCTACTACGCTGATTTCAAGCGTGAAGATTCAGCTAAATCTTCTGACAACGTAGACCAAACTGCTTGGGATGTTGAACTTGCTTTCAATCAAGACGCTTTTTACGTGGGTCTTCTTTATGGACAGTTCGAAGTTAGCCCTAACGTGAGTTCTTCTATCTCGAGTGATGAAAAAACTGATGTTATAGAACTTGCTGCTTCCTATACTGTGGGCAAAGGTAAATTCGGTGCAGGTGCAGCATTCAATGATGGTGAAGGCCGAAACGAATCTACCAGCTACTACTTGAACTATGGGTACAACCTGTTGACTAACTGTCGTGTATACACTGAACTTGGCTTTGAAGACGTTGAAGGTTCAACTGCTTCTAGCGATTGGGATGGCGTCGGTTATGTTGCTGGTATCGAAGTTAAATTCTAATTTAGCCGAAATACTGAAATGATATAAAGCCGCCCCAAGGGCGGCTTTATTTTGATTTAAAGGAATAAAAATGAAAAATTGGGTTATCGCACTCTTAATCACATTCCCCGCATTTACCGTTTCGTCGGCGACATTGTCCATGCAAAATGGAGTCGAACTGCTAGCTTTAAATGGCAAGAAAACTGAGTCTAAGAATAACCCCATTGCACTTCGTGACGGAAAAAATCAGATTGTTATTCGTGTTTATAAGGAGTTCTCTAAAGGTTCGAATAGCGACCTTTTTTCTTCTAGTCCTTATATTCTAACGTTTGATGAGCAAGGAGCCGATATCGTCGTTGCTTTGCCCGGTCGCATCAATGATTATCGTAAGGTTGAAAAAGAGTTCAGGTCTAAAGACAAACAACATTTTGAATTAAAAATGGGCGCGAGTAACCTTCAATATACGTCCGATCCTCTTCGTGGCAACGGTGGCTTTATTCCGTATTCAAATTTAGAAGAATTAATCGCAATTTATAATCAAGATAATGGCATAGCGGTAAGTCGCGAAGCCGTGGTAGATTTACAAGAAGCAGCAGTGACCGTTCAAGAGAATGGTGAGGTTGAAATCACAGGCGACTCAATCACCCAACTTAAACTTTGGTACACCAAAGCAACCAAAGAAGAACGTAAGACGTTTCGTAAGTGGATGATCGATCAAGAGTGATCGAAATGAGTTTTAGATAAACGCCCATTGGGCGTTTATCTCGTTATTCAAGAATGATAGTAGCGACTGTGTACTCGACATTCTTGGCAACGCGGCTCTGTCGGATCTTCAATGATATCTTGAAGATCGATCGGCTCTTCGCAATCAGCGCAGTAGCCAAACAATCCCGTGTGAATAGCACATAAGGCTGCGTCGATACGCTCAAGCCTAAAGCCATCATCATGGAGATCGTCACTTTCTCTGCGACATAACTTAATCAGGTGTGCAGTCGGTACGCTGGAAACATCTTGGCCTGTTAACCTTATCAGCGCATCTTCTAATCGACTACGAACCACTTCCTTCTCGTTCATCAGGTTTTTCTGTAGCTGTGCTACCTTTTCTATATCAAGCATGGTTTTGTCTTCGTGCGCCTCAAGTATCCGTATTAGTCTATTTCGAATTCGTATACAGGCTCTGACATATATCAATTCCAGTGGATAAACCCTGAAATTTGTCGGTATTTAGGGGGCGTTGAAACGGGTATATTGACAAACCACCGATAGGCGTACACGAAAAGAAGGACATAATCATGGATGCCAACTACAAAGACCCTTTTAGTTTTGCCCACTTTCTAGGATTGATAGCGGTCATTCTCTTGCCCACGTTGCCAGCTACACTCACGTGGATAAAAATGCTAAGCAGCTAGGTTAGGAGAGAAGAGTGGGGAATTCGCTTAAGCGGGTAGTATTGATTACGCTGGGTTGGCTATGTGTCGTCTTGGGGGTTATCGGTATTTTTCTCCCTCTTCTACCTACAACACCGTTTATCCTTCTTGCCAGTGCGTGCTTCATGCGCGGCTCTCCCGCCATTGCTAAATGGCTGCATCAGCACCCCAAGTTTGGCCCTATTTTGTATCAATGGCACCATCACCGCGCGATTGACCGCCGGGTGAAGCGTCGAGCTAATGTCTGCATTGTATTAAGTTTTACGCTCTCAATCTTTGTGGTGCCAGAAACATGGCAGAAAATCATGCTGATAAGTATGGCAACGGTACTTTTAATTTGGTTTAACCGTTTGCCTGAAGCCGAAGCAGTTGCCCACACCCCTGAAAATACATAACATGGCAGCAGAGCAAACCTAAGCGACATTGTTGTGTGTGCCAATACGCCGCATGAATACTGTCTCAGTCCTCCCCTAATATTGTTGGAAACCACATTGAGTGGTGAATCATTATGAGCCAAGACAAAATCGCATTTATCAAAGACAACATCAAATCCGTTCCTGACTACCCAAAACCAGGCATTATTTTCCGTGACATCACCAGCTTGATGGAAAACGCGGAAGCGTATCAGGCAACGATTGCGATGCTAGTGGAAAAGTACCGAGATCAAGGCTTTACTAAGATTGTGGGTACAGAGTCTCGTGGTTTCCTATTTGGTGCGCCACTTGCGCTTGAATTAGGTGTGGGTTTCGTACCTGTTCGTAAGCCAGGAAAACTGCCTCGCGAAGTGATCAGCGAAAGCTATGCACTGGAATACGGCGAAGACACGTTAGAGATTCATGTCGACGCGATTGTTGAAGGTGATAAAGTGTTGATGGTTGACGATTTACTCGCAACTGGCGGTACGATTGAAGCGACCACTAAGCTGATTCGTCGTTCGGGCGGTGATGTGGCGCATGCTGCGTTTATCATCAATCTACCTGAAATCGGTGGTGAGACTCGACTGCAATCACTTGGCTTAGATGTTTACAGCCTGTGTGAATTTGAAGGTCACTAAGTTTCAAACGTCGTGAGCGATAGAGCGTGATTCGTGAGATCGCGCTCTTTTTGTCTCTGTGCTAGGATGGCGGCAATATATGAAAAGATTTTATAACCTATGAGTTATCAGGTACTAGCCCGCAAATGGCGTCCTCATCAATTTAAAGATGTGGTGGGTCAATCGCATGTTTTAACTGCGTTAGCCAATGCCTTAGATCACAATCGCCTCCACCATGCTTACCTCTTTAGCGGTACACGCGGTGTAGGTAAAACGACGATTGCCCGCATTTTCGCAAAAGGTCTGAACTGCGAACAAGGTGTCACATCCACACCCTGTGGTGTCTGTTCTACCTGCCAAGAAATCGATCAAGGTCGATTTGTCGACTTGCTTGAAATCGATGCGGCATCGCGTACAAAAGTCGAAGACACAAGGGATCTTCTTGATAACGTCCAATACAAGCCAGCGCGTGGACGTTACAAAGTTTACCTTATTGACGAAGTCCACATGCTTTCTCGTCATAGCTTCAATGCGCTCCTTAAAACGCTTGAAGAGCCGCCTGAATACGTCAAATTCCTGCTCGCGACAACTGATCCACAGAAGCTGCCCGTCACTATTCTTTCTCGATGCCTTCAATTCCATTTGAAGCACTTGGATACGACCCAGATCAAGCTTCAGTTAGAACACGTGCTGACGGAAGAGACGGTCGCTTCTGAGCCTCGTGCGCTTTCTTTGATTGCAAGGGCGGCTGAAGGCAGTATGCGTGACGCCCTCTCCCTGACCGACCAAGCAATAGCGCTTGGAAGTGGCGCCGTGAACGAAGCACAAGTAACAGAAATGCTAGGTACGTTGAGTACTGACCAAGCCCTGTTGCTGCTGGAAACCCTTTCACGCGGTGATGCGAACTTAGTCATGCAATGCCTGACTCAGCTTGCCGAAGTTGGCGTTGAGTGGGATGGCTTACTCAAAGAAATTGCGAGCCAGCTGCATCGTGTCGCGATGGCACAAGCATTGCCAGAATCTGTGGATACGTCATCACCCGACGCAGAACGTGTGACAATGCTGTCTCACGCGCTCACGCCTCAAGACACGCAGTTGTTCTACCAAATCGTGCTACAAGGCCGACAAGATCTGCCTTACGCCCCTGATGGGCGAGCAGGGTTAGAGATGGTGCTACTGAGAATGCTTGCGTTTAGACCCGTGACCTCGACGCATTTCGAGCCAGAAGCCATTTCTGTGCCGTCTACAGAGCCGAGCCAGCGAGTTGCCGCATCGCCATCACAAGCAGCGCCCAGTGCGCAGGTCGCTCCCGTTCAGGATAGAATCGCGTCTTTAAAAGCGCAGGTTGCATCAAGTCGCGCACAGCCGCCAATACAACCTCAAACGGCCTCAACGCCTGCTCAGCCAGCAATGTCGGTAATGCCTGAAAGTGCACCAAACAATCAGCCTCCAAATGCGTACGCGCCAGCGAGTGCCCCTGCAGGCAATGCAGAGCCACAAGCGCCGATTCAACCGCACACTGCAGAGGTAGATCCTCAACTGTCATCGCACATGGCAGCGATGGAGCAAGATGCGCAGCGTGAATATGACGATGATGGCCGTGAATACAATGCACCATCACCGATGCAGCAAGCACCAAGTCATGCCTATGCGCCGCAAGGGCAACAACCTCCAGCTCCGAGTGAGCGTCCGTCTTCTGCGGGCGATTTGCTCGCGGCGAGAAACATGCTGCGTAGCAGAGCGCGTCAGCAGGAGGGGCAGCCGCCAAAAAAGGGTAGTCCGGCATCTGCCGGTCGTGAATCCTCGTCGGTGTTAGACAGGATCGCTGCGAAGCATAAGCCTGCAGATCCTGCTTTGTTTCAGCAACTCACCACACCAGGTGCGACGCCGATAAAAAGTGATGACGCCTATCGTTGGCAGCCGACAAAAATCGACGCGACAACGCCAGCCATTGTTGTCACGCCAGAGAAAATCAAGAAGGCGTTACTTCATGACCGAACGCCTGAAATGCGGAAAAAGCTCGAGCAAGAATCCATCGATCAAGATGAATGGTGCCGTATCGCCAATGCATTAGACGTTCCTCGTCTGGTGAAGCAAATGGCATTGAATGCATCCATGAAGAAAGAGGGGAACGATGTTGTGTTAACCCTTCGATCTGAACAAGCTCACTTGAACAAAGATAAAGCGCAAACGCTACTTGCTGATGGGCTGAGTCAATTAATCGGTTCTCCAATCAATTTAACGATTGAGCTAGGAGAGCAAGGGGTTACACCGCTAGAATGGCGAGATAAACTCTACACAGAAAAACTCACTCAAGCGGGTCAAAGCTTGAGTGATGATCCTAATGTTCGCTTTATCTGTCAGCGTTTTTCAGCTGAGCTAGATGAAGAAAGCATTCGACCAATATAACCACCCAAGCTAAAAGAGAGAGAATTATGTTTGGTAAAGGCGGAATGGGTAACCTGATGAAGCAAGCGCAGCAGATGCAAGAGCGCATGCAAAAAATGCAGGAAGAAATTGCAAACATGGAAGTCACTGGTGAAGCCGGTGCTGGCCTTGTTAAAGTCACCATCACAGGCAGCCACAGTGTGCGTCGTGTCGACATCGACGACAGCCTGATGGAAGATGACAAAGACATGCTTGAAGACTTGGTTGCAGCTGCATTTAACGATGCTGCACGCCGTGTTGAAGAAGCGCAAAAAGAGAAAATGGGCGACGTCACTGGCGGCATGCAAATGCCTCCTGGCTTCAAAATGCCATTCTAACGACGACGTTTATTCATTATGCGTACAAGCCAATTGCTTGAACAGTTGATGGAATCGCTGCGTTGCTTGCCTGGGGTTGGTCCCAAATCAGCACAGCGCATGGCATTTCATTTATTGCAGAGAAATCGTCAAGGTGGTATCAAGCTGTCCGAGGCGCTGGAATCTGCCATGACAGACATTGGCCACTGCGAGAAATGCCGTACGTTTACCGAAGAAGACGTTTGTGCAATCTGTGCCAATCCTCGTCGCCAAGAGAACGGCCAAATTTGTGTGGTAGAAAGCCCGGCAGACATTGCGGCGATTGAAGCTACAGGGCAGTACTCTGGTCGTTATTTCGTGCTAATGGGGCATTTGTCGCCATTAGATGGCATAGGTCCTTCTGACATTGGCCTCGATTTGCTTGAAAAGCGCTTAGAAACCGAAACGATTTCTGAGTTGATTCTCGCAACCAACCCAACAGTGGAAGGCGAAGCCACGGCACATTACATCAGCGAGTTATGCCTAGAGCATGAAGTCATTGCAAGTCGAATCGCGCATGGCGTTCCGATGGGCGGTGAACTTGAACTTGTTGATGGAACAACCCTATCTCACTCTATCGTCGGTAGACATCGACTACGATAACTGACCGACTAGATAGACAAGAAAGGCCGCATTCAGCGGCCTTTCTTTTATCTCAAAAACGTATTCAACAGCGTTTATTGACGATCGTAGGTATGTATTTGTGATGAATACTCAGCCTTGGTTATAGAGAACCATTGAACCGTGGTTGAGACTCGTCAGTAACAAAGCACTGGCACTCAGTACATCAATACGTCGTACTTTTTCTGCGCCCATTCGGTAAAAGGTTCTTACAAGCGCCAAGTCATCTTTTGAAAATTCTGACGTGTCGCCAGTGGTCACATCTTTCAACTCACCCAGCTTTAAGCGCAAGTAGCCGCCGCTGACCTCCCATTCGCCAGATTCGGAAACTGACATGATCACTTGAATGTTATCGACTTCATTCTTGAGAATAATTTGGGTATCGCGTGAATAGGTGTTGTTCGGTAAAAACACCATGTTGCTGTGCTGTTCGGTCGCCGTTATACCGGTCACATTGCGGTATGTTGACTCTTCAATGTAATTCACCGTGTTTGATTTCCATTCACGGGAAAGCAGCAAGGTCGATGTACGCACATCTTCACCCAAGAACACCCAACAGCTCCCGATAATGGCAAGGAACAACAGAAGAAATGGGCTGTAGCGTTTCATTTGATCTCTGCGGCGTGGTGTTGTGATTAGCGACATAGTGAATGACTCTCCTCTTGGCTGGTGAGCAGAACGTAGGTGAGGTTATCGTCAGTGTCTTTGTCGAAGTGGATATAGTTCAGCGAAATTTGGTTATCTTGGCCGCCTGTCACGATCACTTCGCTGAGTGAGCGAGACGATCCGTAATAATCCATGTATTTCGCGACGCATCGCTCGACCATAGGTTGCCACTTTTCAATCCGCGCATTATTAATGGGAATGTATACCGAGACGTCTTGGACGCGGAAAAACTCCTTAAAAGCTTCAGATTTCGGCGTGGAGGCAGCATAAAAGATAAGGGGCACTAAAAAGGCAAGAATCAATGCAAACCAAGAGCCGAGCGGCATTTTTGAGGATGTGTCTACCGGGGCGTCAATCGCAGGATTTGCCGCAGTGGCGGTTGGCATCAATGCAGGTTCAACGTGAAGCGTTTCAGTTGGAGGCGTAGGTGACGGCGCCAACGGATCACTGGCCGTTGCGTCACTGTTCGTGATGTCTTCTTGCGACGCCGCCTCGGGTTCCTTCACCTGTGGTGCGGGAATATCAACGTCTTGATCATTGTATGCTTCTACAGAGCAAACGACCTGATAACCACGCTTCGGCACAGTTTTTACAAACATCGGACTTTTGGTCGAATCTTTCAGTGCACGACGAAGCGTAGAGATGGATTGCGTCAGGCTTGAATCATCCACTTCAAACCCTTGCTTACGCCAAACGTAATCATGAATTCGGTGGCGCGTCACGATCGCATGTGGCTCTTCAATCAACACCATTAAAACGCGCGCTTCATTGCTGCCCAGTCGGATGAGTTCGTCTGATTCGTGGAGATCGATGACAGAGCTGTCACTAGGAGAAAAGACGAAGCGTTCTCCCAAAAGGTACCGGTTTGATTTGTTGAGCATTTGTTTACTTAACCTGCTGGAATTCTCGAATGCCACAAAGGACAGACACTGAATTTAAGTAAAATATGCGACGATTATACCTGAAATGAGAAAAGTACCTCAAGAAATGAAAAAATGATTTACGAGGGTTGAAAAGCGAATCTGCGCCCTTATTTAAAGAGAGTTACTTAGACTTATTACCATTTGTTTTTGGGGTTAAAATGAGCGATCAAGCTACTCTACAAAGTAAGGAAACGCGCGGTTTCCAATCCGAAGTAAAGCAACTACTGCATTTAATGATCCACTCACTGTATTCCAACAAAGAGATCTTTCTGCGTGAGTTGATTTCTAACGCATCGGATGCGGCCGACAAATTGCGCTTCAAAGCGCTATCGAATGCAGAACTTTACGAAAATGATGGCGATCTCCGCGTTCGTCTAAGCGTCAACAAAGAAGCGGGCACGCTCACCATTGATGACAATGGTATTGGTATGACGCGCGATGAAGTGATCGACAATCTTGGTACCATCGCAAAGTCCGGAACGGCGGATTTCTTTAAGCAACTTTCTGATGACCAAACCAAAGATAGCCAATTGATTGGTCAGTTTGGTGTGGGCTTCTATTCCGCATTTATTGTTGCAGACAAAGTGTCTGTAACAACGCGTGCTGCAGGCTCGGCGAAAACCGACGCAGTGCAATGGGAATCAACCGGCGAAGGTGACTACACCATCGAAGGCGTTGAAAAAGCCTCTCGTGGTACATCCATTACCTTGCACCTTCGTGAAGAAGACAAAGAATACCTTGATGACTGGCGTCTTCGTGAAGTTATCGGTAAATACTCTGATCATATCGGTATCCCCGTTGAAATTTGGGCAAATGAGCGTGACGAAGAAGGGAATGAAACCGACCAAGGCAAATGGGAAAAAATCAACAAAGCCCAAGCACTTTGGACGCGCTCTAAATCTGACGTAACAGATGAAGAGTACCAAGAGTTCTATAAACACCTTTCACACGACTTTGCTGATCCTCTGCTTTGGAGTCACAACCGAGTAGAAGGTAAAAATGATTACACCAGCTTGCTATACGTGCCCTCGAAAGCGCCATGGGACATGTTTAACCGCGATCACAAGCATGGTTTGAAACTGTATGTTCAACGCGTTTTCATTATGGATGATGCGTCTCAATTCATGCCGAGTTACCTACGATTTGTGCGTGGTTTGATAGATTCTAATGACTTACCACTGAACGTTTCGCGTGAAATTCTGCAAGATAACAAAGTGACCCAAACGCTGCGTAATGCATGTACAAAACGTGTGTTAACCATGCTTGAACGTTTAGCGAAGAACGAGCCCGAGAAATACCAGGCATTTTGGAAAGAATTTGGCCTAGTGCTAAAAGAGGGCCCAGCGGAAGACTTCAGCAACCGTGAGAAAATTGGGGGGTTGCTGCGCTTTGCATCCACGCAGTCTGACAGCAGTGAGCAAACCGTGTCATTGGCAGATTACGTATCTCGCATGAAAGAAGAACAAGACAAGATCTTCTACCTCACAGCAGATACGTATCAAGCCGCGAAAAACAGCCCGCACCTTGAGCAATTCAAAGCGAAAGGCATTGAAGTTATTTTGATGTACGACCGTATTGATGAGTGGTTGATGGGTTACCTGCCAGAATTCGATGGTAAACAGTTCCAGGCAATCACGAAAGCGGATCTGGATCTAAGCAAATTTGAAGACGACAACGAAAAAGAGAAACGCGAAGAGACGCAAAAAGCCTTCGAATCCGTTGTCGAGCGCACGAAAGCCTATTTGGGTGACCGTGTGAAAGAAGTACGCACCACATTCAAATTGTCAGGCACGCCAGCGGTTGTGGTGACCGACGAATTTGAAATGGGCACACAGATGGCAAAACTGCTCGCGGCTGCGGGTCAGCAAGCGCCAGAAGTGAAGTACATTTTTGAATTGAACCCAGAACATGCCCTTGTGAAGCAAATGGCTGATGAAGCGGATGAAGAAGCGTTTGGCCGTTGGGCTGAAATGTTGCTTGGGCAAGCCATGTTGGCTGAACGTGGTTCAATGGAAGATCCGTCACAGTTCTTAACAGCCGTTAATCAATTATTGACTAAAGGCTAATGGTATCTAACCCACGGAAATGTAAATAATCTATATCAAGCCCAGCATGATTGCTGGGCTTGCTAGCGTTTACGTAACCGTGTATGTTGCATTTTTTGCGAAAAATCCAAGTAAAGAAAGGGGATAACTATGCGCATCATTCTTCTGGGCGCTCCAGGTGCGGGTAAAGGAACTCAAGCGCAGTTCATCATGGAAAAATATGGCATTCCACAGATTTCCACGGGTGACATGCTGCGTGCAGCAATCAAAGCCGGTACTGAAATGGGCAAACAGGCGAAGGCAGTTATCGACGCTGGTCAGCTTGTATCGGACGATATCATTCTAGGTCTGGTTAAAGAGCGTATTGCACAAGAAGATTGTGCGAAAGGCTTCCTGCTGGATGGCTTCCCACGTACGATCCCACAAGCTGATGGCTTGAAAGAAATCGGTGTGGATGTTGATTTCGTTCTAGAATTCGACGTTGCTGACAGTGTGATCGTTGAGCGTATGAGCGGTCGTCGTGCGCACCTGGCTTCAGGTCGTACTTACCACGTTGTTTACAACCCACCTAAAGTGGAAGGTAAAGATGACGTGACCGGTGAAGACTTGGTTGTTCGTGATGACGACAAAGAAGAAACCGTACTAGCACGTCTAGGCGTATACCACGATCAAACGTCGCCGCTGATCGCTTTCTACAAGAAAGAAGCAGAAGCAGGCAAGACGCAGTACCTAACTTTTGACGGTACTAAGCAAGTGGCAGAAGTCAGTGCTGAGATCGAAAAAGCGCTAGGTTAACCCTCGCTTTTTCTAGGAAAAAGGGCAGTCTAAGGATTGCCCTTTTTTGATCCGAAAAGCCGCCGCATCAGTAGTGGTATGCTTGCGAGTTCGTGATATTCTTTAGGCGTAACATACTGTTGAAGCAGGTTGAAATGGAAAATAATCAAAAAACTGGCGTGTTGCTAGCCAATCTAGGGACACCCGACGCACCAACGGCAAAAGCAGTCAGTGCTTTCTTAAGCGAATTTCTTCACGACAAGCGTGTTGTAGACATGACGCGTTGGTTATGGTGCCCGTTACTGCACGGCATCATCCTACCTGTGCGATCACCAAAGGTCGCAAAGCTCTATCAAAGTGTGTGGATGGAAGAAGGGTCACCATTGATGGTGTACTCACAGCGCCAGAAAGCCGCG
The DNA here is from genome assembly GCF_004120195.1 of Enterovibrio baiacu. Classification (GTDB taxonomy): domain Bacteria; phylum Pseudomonadota; class Gammaproteobacteria; order Enterobacterales; family Vibrionaceae; genus Enterovibrio; species Enterovibrio baiacui. The sequence goes on from NZ_SCHN01000008.1 coordinate 256,907, forward strand.
CTGGAAGCCGTCATTGATATGCCTGTTGAAGTTGGTATGACTTATGGTCAGCCAAGTATTCTCAGCGCCGTAGAATCACTTCAGGCCCAAGGGTGTGAGAGAATTCTTGTGTTACCGCTCTATCCGCAATATTCGCGTACAACCACCGCGGCAGTGTTTGATAAGTTGGCAAAATCACTCAAAGGTAAGCCTGCTATCCCCGAGTTTCGTTTTATCAATCAATATTATGATGACGCTGCGTACATTGAAGCACTCGCGCAATCAGTAGAATCGCATTGGGATGCGAACGGCAAACCTGACATGTTGGTGTGTTCTTACCACGGCATTCCTAAGCGTTATGCCGACAATGGTGACCCATACCGCGAACATTGCCATGACACCACAGAGCGGTTGATTGCTCGCTTGAACACAGATGTGAAAATTAAAACCACCTTCCAATCTCGATTTGGTCGTGAAGAATGGCTGCAGCCCTACACGGATAAAACCCTAGAGCAATTGCCGAAGGACGGTGTGAAGCGCGTTGATATCATCTCGCCAGCATTCTCGGTGGATTGTTTGGAAACCTTGGAAGAGATTGCAGAACAATGCCACGACAGTTTCATGGAAGCGGGCGGCGAGGCATTTCGCTTTATCCCTTGTTTGAATGACTCTCCTGCACATATCGACATGATGCGCCAACTGGTGGAGCGTCATACTCAAGGTTGGTAACGGTTTCATTGATGCTAGAATGAATTTCTGTCGCACCAATTTGTATGGGGGATATTCCCACTTCAAATTAGTGTGATAGAATTCTCACTTTCGCCACTACTACGACGCATCGATATCATGAAATTTCCAGGCCAACGCAAATCAAAGCATTACTTTCCTGTGCATGCACGTGACCCTTTACTGGTTCAAGCGAGTGAACAACGCAAGCTAACGCGACCACACGTTATTGGTATTGATCAGACGCTGGTGGATATTGAAGCCAAGGTGAGTGACGAGTTTCTAGCTAAGTATGCATTGAGCAAAGGCCATTCTTTGGTGATTGACGACAAGCGCGCAGAAGCCTTGTACCAAGAACTCAAAGAAAACAACATGATTAGCCACGAGTTTGCGGGTGGTACCATTGGTAACACGCTGCATAACTACTCAACACTGGCCGATGACAAATCGATTCTTCTCGGTGTGATGAGCCGTGACATTACAATCGGCAGCTATTCATACCGTTACCTGTGTAATACCTCTAGCCGTATGGATCTGAACTACCTTCAACCTGTTCAGGGGCCAATTGGTCGTTGTTATGCGTTGATCAGTGAAGAAGGCGAACGTACGTTTGCGATCAGTGAAGGCTTGATGAACCAACTGAAGCCTGAATCCATTCCAGAACATATCTTCAAGAACGCATCTGCACTCGTGCTTACCGCCTACTTGGTTCGTTGCAAAGAAGGCGACCCAATGCCTGAAGCAACCATGAAAGCCATCGAGTTTGCGAAAAAGTACGACGTTCCTGTGGTCATGACCATGGGCACGAAATACGTTATTCAAAACAACCCACAGTGGTGGCGTGAGTTCCTCGCCGAGCACGTTTCTGTTGTTGCAATGAATGAAGAAGAAGCTGAAGCACTGACCGGTGAATCTGATCCACTGCTAGCCGCAGACAAAGCCCTTGAGTGGGTAGACATGGTTCTTTGCACTGCAGGCCCAGTTGGCCTTTACATGGCCGGTTACACCGAAGAAAGTGCGAAGCGCGAAACCAGCCTTCCATTGCTGCCGGGCCCAATTGCAGAATTCAACATGTACGAATTCAGCCGTCCAATGATGAAGAAAGATTGCGAGACCCCATCAAAGGTTTACTCGCACATCGCCCCATACATGGGTGGTCCAGAGCGTATTAAAAACACCAATGGTGCAGGCGATGGTGCGCTGTCTGCCGTGCTTCATGATATGTCTGCGAACCGTTACCACCGTGATAACGTGCCAAACTCAAGCAAGCACAGCTTCCAATACCTGACCTACAGCTCGTTCTCGCAAGTGTGCAAGTACGCAAACCGCGTAAGCTATGAAGTATTAGCCCAGCACTCACCGCGTTTGTCGCGCGGCCTTCCTGAGAGGGAAGATAGTCTTGAAGAGGCTTACTGGGAACGCTAAATTTCTGCCGTATTAGGCGCTTATGCTGCGTTGATTTCATCAATTCTGTCAGTCACTTAGTGAACTAAGCTCCCAACCAGAATCTATTCATCGCCTTGCTTAAGTGCCCACTACGTTGAGATTACTCAGATATAAAAAAACCGCCGAAATGGCGGTTTTTTGTTTTTGAGCGCTATGCTTTTCTCGCTTCTCGCTTCTCGCTTCTCGCTTCTCGCTTCTCGCTTCTCGCTTCTCGTTCTTAGCCCTTGTTGTAGGCTTCGTTGTGAACGGCGGCGACGGCACGACCAGAAGGGTCTGCTGCGTTTTTGAAGCTCTCATCCCACTCGATGGCTTTCGCGCTTGAACAAGCGATTGACGGGCCACCAGGCACACATTCCGCTGCGCTTGGTAGCGGGAACAACTCTTCAAAGATCTCGCGGTATGCGTAACCTTCTTTTGTAGTTGGTGTGTTGTAAGGGAAACGGAACTGCGCTGTTTCCATTTGTTGGTCTGTGACTTTCTCTTCAGCGACGGCCTTCAGAGTATCAATCCAGCTGTAGCCAACGCCGTCAGAGAACTGCTCTTTTTGGCGCCATGCGATAGATGCAGGGAGGTAGTGTTCAAAACACTCGCGCAAAATGTGTTTTTCCATTTTGCCATTACCACACATCTTATCTTCAGGGTTCAGGCGCATCGCCACGTCGATAAATTCTTTATCGAGGAAAGGTACGCGACCTTCAACACCCCATGCTGCCAACGACTTGTTCGCACGGGCACAGTCAAACATGTTCAATGCGAGAAGTTTACGAACGGTTTCTTCGTGGAACTCTTTCGCGTTAGGCGCTTTGTGGAAGTATAAGTAGCCGCCGAAGATCTCATCAGCCCCTTCGCCAGAAAGCACCATTTTGATGCCCATCGCTTTGATTTTGCGACCCATCAAGTACATTGGCGTTGAAGCGCGAATGGTGGTGACATCGTATGTTTCAATGTGGTAAATCACATCGCGAATCGCGTCAAGACCTTCTTGAATGGTGTAGGTCATTTCGTGGTGAACCGTACCAATCTGGTCTGCCACTTCACGCGCAGCTTTCAGATCTGGCGCACCTTCAAGGCCAACAGCAAACGAGTGCAGTTGTGGCCACCAAGCTTCTGATTGACCATCGTCTTCAACACGCATTGCAGCAAAGCGCTTCGCAACGGCTGATGTGATGGATGAATCCAAGCCACCTGATAGCAATACACCGTAAGGTACATCGGTCATCAACTGACGCTTAACGGCATCTTCCAGTGCTTTGGTGAGATCTTCTTTGCTGGTGGTGTTACCTTGCACCGCGGCGTATTCGTTCCAATCACGCACGTAGTAACGGTGTGGTTCAGCATCACTAGAACGAAGGTATGAACCAGGAGGAAACTCGCTGATGGTTTTACACACAGGCACCAGCGCTTTCATTTCAGACGCTACGTAGAAGTTGCCGTGCTCATCGTGGCCTTGGTAAAGCGGAATAATACCGATATGGTCGCGACCGATGAGGTAGGTATCTTTTTCTTCATCGTAAAGAACGAACGCGAAAATACCGTTTAGCTCTTCGAGTAGGTCTTCGCCCATGTCTTGGTATAGCGCAAGGATTACTTCACAGTCAGAATCTGTTTGGAAGTCATACTTGTCTTCATAACGCGCACGGATTTCTTTGTGGTTGTATATTTCGCCGTTGACCGCGAGGATGTGTTTTTTGTCAGGGCTATAAAGCGGTTGAGCGCCACTGTTTAGACCAACAATCGCGAGACGCTCGTGCGCCAGAATCGCATTGTCTGATGAATAAATGCCTGACCAGTCAGGGCCACGGTGGCGGAGCTTTTTAGACATTTCCAGCGCTGATTGACGAAGCGCCGATGCATCTGACTTAATATCCAGAATGCCAAATACAGAACACATAAATCCCTCTCTTACTTCCCTTCGCAACGATGTCGTGCGTAATTTAAATCTTTGTTGCCACCAATTTGCCAATTTGAATAAAAAAAGCAACCAGTTGTGGAGAAAAAAATAGAAAACTGGAAACTTGATTTTAATCTATTCGGAAAAATGGCCCATTTGGTGAATAAACGTTAGTTGTTGTGCGTTTTTTGAACGCTTTGCATGTGGTGAACGAAAAGACGCACGTTAGCGTTCGTTATCTTTATTAGCGATGAGCTGATCTTTCACGTGGCGAGCAAAACCTGCTCCCGCTTCGCAATAGATGTTATAGGCCTCGTCCACGCCGAGAGATTTGAGTAATTCTATCTCATCGCTGTACTTCGCAATCGCCGCCACTTTACCGTTAAATCCTAATTGATGAATCTGTTCCATCGCGATGGTATTTGCTTGGCTATGCGGCATGGCTAATAAAATGAGTTCAATGTGCTGTGAGGAGGTAACGCGTGACCAAAAATCGGGGTCAGTGGCGTTACCTTGAATAACGTGTCGGCCCGCTTCCTTGTGGAGTGCAACCGATTCATCACGCGCTTCAATGCCAAGCACTTTGCCGGGAAAAGCGTCTGCCAACTCATCATAGGCACCGCTGCCAATGCGACCCATGCCTAAGATAACGATAGAGGCATGACCAAGGTCGATCAGTTGATCATTATGATGAATCTTTTCTGGGTTTGGATCGTGGAATCGTTTCGATGCATGGGTATAGATCTTGTGGCTGAATGTGTTCAGCGGCGCTGCAAGCACGAAGGAAAGCGACACAGCGATGGCCAATGCGACGAGTATGCTGCCGGGCATAAAGCCCATTTTGTAGGCAATACCGCCGACAATGAGGCCAAACTCGCTGTAGTTAAACAGTGTTAAAGACGCAAATAACGAGGTTCTTACTCGGAACTTAAAGCTGTTGAATACGCCGTAATACAATAACCCTTTGAGAGGGAGTATCAGCATAAACAAGATTGCGATCATGAAGCCTTCAATGGTGGGCTGCTCTGAAAGCCCAATATTGAGGAAGAAGCAGACTAAAAAGAGTTCTTTGAGGTTGAACAGCGACTTGGCCATTTCAGAAGCGCGTGAATGGCCCGCCATCATCATGCCGAGGATCAACGCCCCCAAATCTGCTTTCATCCCTACCGCGTCAAACAGGCCTGCTCCTGCGACCAGTGCCAGGAAGATGCCGTACAGTACTAAGACTTCACCGTGTCCCGCTTTATCAAGCAATCTGAACAAAACAGGTCGAAGAAGTGGTAACGCAAATAGTACTAATGCTTCAATGCCAGGCACTTTACCGGAAGTCGCTGTCAGGAACACCACGGCGAAAATGTCCTGCATGATCAGAACGCCGATAGCGAGTGTGCCGTAAGTGGCATTCATTTCGCCTTTTTCTTGAAGCGCTTTGATGGCAAATACAGTGCTAGAGAAGGAGAGGGCAAAAGCAATTAACACGATCTCGTTCAACGCAAGCGCTGAGAAAGCACTTAAACCCAGGGTTTTAAATACAAGTAAACAGAGGGTAAAAACGGCTGTTGTCAGCACATTATGGACAGATGCCCCAAGCCATATTTCGCGATTCAGCAGTGATTTAACATCAAGTTTTAAACCAATGCTAAATAAGAGCAGGGTGACACCAAGATCGGCAAGCGTTTGAATGAGTGGAGTTGATGCATAACCCGCGGCGTTCAGACCGAAGCCCGCAATAAGAAAACCAACCAATGGTGGCATGTGGCAGCGCAGCATGAGAAATCCGCTAACAAAAGCGACGGCGATAATGATCAGATCCATAAAGCGAGCGTTTTTCCTTTTAACTGTCTGTCGTAGGTGCGCGGGTGCTAACCAAGAGAGGGAACTCTCTCAGTAATAATCGGATTTGCTTAAGGTTTTATTTGCTCATGATAAAGCAAATGCATATTTGAGAGCCAGCAATCAGGAATAAAACTGGGGAATTATCGTGTTTAATTCGTTACACAGTGTGAAGGGATAGTTTTGTCAGAATGTTAGATGGATGCGACAGCCCAAAAACAAAAAGCCCATAAGTGAACCTTATGGACTTTTAATTGTGCGAATCGCGCTGGAACACCTAGGTGTTCATGATGTTCAGTCTTCCAACAGTCTTTGCAATAGCGCGCCATTAAGCATGGCGCGTTTCACCAGCGCAAACGCGCCGAGTGTTGGTGTTGAAGATAAACCCGCTGCAACAATAGGCAGATTCTGATGGAAGGTTTTCAGTGATTGGTTTTCAACACAGCGCTGAATAGCAGGGAAAACCACGCTCTCAGCTTCTGTTATTTCACCCGAGATAACAATCTGCTGTGGGTTGAACAAGTTGATGGTCATCGCAATGGCTTTACCAAGGTGATTGCCCACCTTCACCAACACTTGACGTGCGAGTTCATCGCCAGCGACAGCTGCGCGACAGATATCAGACACATCCAATTCTTTTTTGCCCTGCAGCATGCTTTCATGCCCTTGGGCGAGCAATTGCTGTGCATGCTCGATAATCGCAGGGTTTGATGCCACGGTTTCCAAGCAGCCGAAGTTGCCACACTGACACTTCTTGCCCAGCGGGTCGATTTGAATATGACCAATCTCACCCACGTTGCGGTTATAGCCTAAGAAGACCTGACCATTAACGATAATACCTGCGCCCGCACCGTTATGAACACTGACGAGCAGGGTATCAAAATAATTTTTACTCACCCCGAAATAATGTTCAGCGAGGGCTTGTCCGCGAGTATCGTTTCCGATGAAACACTGCACGCCAAATTCGTCGCGAATTAAGTCACTTAGCGGTAACTTATCGATGGAAATATGGGGCATATATTCAACAACACCCGCTTCAGCATCGACAAGGCCAGGCAATGAGATCGCAACAGCGATGAGTTCACGAACAATATGCTGCTGAGCAGCAAGGAAGCTATGAAGACGGTTTAATAGGCCTTCAATGAGCGCGTCTTGATCTTGGTATTGGAAAAGTTCGTCATGCTGACCCAGTAAGCGGCCTGACAAATCAAACAAAGAGATTTCGATTCGATCGCGGCCCAAACGGACTGCGAGGGAGTGGAAGGGGGCGCATTCGGTGGTCAACGAGATAGCTCGTCGACCGCCTGTGGACGCTTGTTGCGCAACTTCTTTGATCAAGCCGCGCTCAAGTAACTGGCGGGTAATTTTGGTAACACTTGCTGGCGCGAGGCTGCTCACATCAGCAATTTGAATACGAGAAATCGGCCCTTGTTGGTCGATAAGTCGATAAACGGCGGCACCGTTTAACTGTTTAACCAGATCTACGTTACCAATTTGTCCGCCTGTCATAAATGTCCTAGTTCATTGAGTATTCGCCGTTAACTACCGTCGCTTTAACGTTAAAATCGCGATCAAACACGGTCAGGTTAGCGACATATCCTGGTTGGATAGCCCCTAGCTTGTCGTCCATGCCGATAGCTCGGGCAGGATACAAGGTTGCCATGCGGATCACTTCGTCTAAAGCGATGCCTACATGTTCGACAGAGTTTTGAACTGCTTCAATCATCGTCAATGCCGAACCACCAAGCGTGCCATTCTCATCAACACACTTGCCATCACGGTAATATACTTTCTTACCTACAAAAATAAAGTGATCCATGTCTGCTCCTGCAGGCGCTGCTGCATCAGTAACAAGAACCAGTTTTTCACCTTTCAGTTTGTGGGCAATGCGAATGTTTGCATAGTCAACGTGGAAACCATCTGCAATCACACCCGTATAAACGTCAGGCGTATCGTAGATAGCGCCAACCATGCCTGGCTCGCGGCCAGCGATAGGTGTCATCGCGTTGAACAGGTGCGTTGCGAAGGTAATACCCGCACGGAAACCTTTACGCGCTTCAACGTAGCTCGCGTTAGTGTGGCCAGCAGACACCACGATACCTGCATCTGACAGTAGACGAATATGCTCGTCAGGCGTCAGTTCAGGTGCCAAGGTGACCTTGGTCACGACATCTGCGTTTGCTGCAATGAAGTCAATCATTGCATCGTCAGAACGGCGAATGAAATCGACGCTGTGGATGCCTTTTTTCGCGACGTTTAGGTATGGACCTTCAAGGTGCAGACCTAGCGCTTGGTTAGCGTATTTGGCTTGGTATTCACGAATCGCACTGACAGATGCCTTCATGTCTTCATCAGAAGACGTGATAAGCGTAGGCAGGAAGCTGGTGCAACCTGACTTTAGGTTAGCCAAATGCATAGTGCGGATGGTTTCAGCCGTCACTTCATCGTTGAACATTACACCGCCGCAACCATTAAGTTGCAGATCGATAAAACCTGGGCTTAGGTACGCGCCATCTAATGAGCGCGTCTCAATGCCTTCTGGCAATTCATTTTCTGGGCAAACTGTCTGGATAAGACCGCCGTCAACGATGACAGCATGATTGTCCAGCACGTCGCTACCTGTGAATACACGGCAGTTAGTCAGTGCGTACATGAATACTTCCCTACCTTACAGGTTGTTAATGTTTTGTGCTTCTAGCTCTTGGAAGTACTTAACTGTCTTCACTTTTAGCTCCGCAGTTGATGGATCATCACAGACCATCAGTGCTTTAGGATGCAACTGAAGGGCAGACACTGTCCACAAATGGTTTACAGAACCTTCTACAGCGGCTTGCAGAGCCAATGCTTTGTTGTGACCTGTGATCAGGATCATCACTTCTTCTGCATCCAACAGTGTACCAACACCAATGGTCAATGCATGTTTTGGCACTTGGTTGATGTCGTTATCGAAGAAACGAGAGTTTGCGATACGCGTATCTTCAGTCAGTGTCTTGATGCGAGTACGCGAAGACAAAGAAGATGCTGGCTCGTTAAATGCGATATGACCGTCGTTGCCAATACCACCCATGAACAGGTTAATTTTACCAAACGATTTGATTTTGTCTTCGTAACGTTTGCATTCAACCATGTGGTCTTCAGCGTTGCCGTTAAGAAGGTTGATGTTTTCTTCTTTAATATCAATATGGTTAAAGAAGTTGTTGAACATAAAGCTGCGGTAAGACTCAGGGTGGTCTGCAGGGATACCACAGTACTCATCCATGTTGAATGTTACCACGTTCTGGAAGCTTACTTCGCCTTGCTTATGAAGGTTAATCAGTTGCTTATACGTGTTCAGAGGGGTGCCACCAGTCGGCAAACCTAGAACAAACGGACGATCTTCCGTTGGGGCAAATTTATTAATTGCATCAACGATATAGCGTGCTGACCAAAGGCCTACTTCATGTGCGGTTTGTAAAGGGATAAGTCTCATGGGACACCTCTAAGTTAATTCGAAATCTGACTACGTATCATAGTGTAACTGTATCTTACTTTTCATCATAAAATAAGTTTTATGAGCGTGCTAGCAAAAAACCCGATCTTCTATTGTTTTGAGTGACCATAATCACATTTGCCTATGTTTTAATTTGCGGGGCGAAATTAATGGAATAAACTGCGACTGACTCACATAGGATCGTAAAAAAAGTCCCATGTTGTCATTCTACATCTGAGAAAGAACCACTATAGGGGGAACATAGGTGAATATTCTTGGGTATTTTCAAAAAGTAGGTAAAGCATTGATGGTGCCAGTCGCCACGCTTCCTGCAGCTGCAATTTTAATGGGTATCGGTTACTGGATTGATCCAAATGGTTGGGGTGCTAACAGTGCACTTGCAGCTTTCTTGATCAAAGCAGGCGCCGCAATTATCGACAATATGTCTGTACTGTTCGCAGTTGGTGTTGCGTACGGTATGTCTAAAGATAAAGATGGTGCTGCTGCGCTATCTGGTTTTGTTGGTTTCCTTGTTGTTACCACACTTCTGTCTCCGGGCGCTGTTGCACAAATCCAGGGTATCGACCCTAGCGCTGTGCCAGCTGCATTCGGCAAAATCAACAACCAGTTCGTAGGTATCTTGGTTGGTATCGTTTCTGCTGAACTGTACAACCGTTTCTCTTCAGTTGAACTTCACAAAGCGTTGGCGTTCTTCTCTGGTAAGCGTCTTGTACCTATCCTGACTTCTTTTGCTGGTATCTTCATTGCGTTCATCCTGATGTACGTATGGCCAACCGTATACGGTGGTCTAGTAAGCTTCGGTGAAGGCATCCAAGGTATGGGTGAAGTAGGTGCTGGTCTATATGCATTCTTTAACCGTCTTCTGATCCCTGTTGGTCTGCACCACGCACTGAACTCAGTGTTCTGGTTCGACGTTGCAGGCATTAACGATATTCCTAACTTCCTGGGTGGCGCTAAGTCAATCGCAGAAGGTACAGCGACTGTTGGTGTAACAGGTATGTACCAAGCGGGCTTCTTCCCAATCATGATGTTTGGTCTTCCAGGTGCGGCACTGGCTATCTACCACACTGCGAAAGCTGAAAACAAAGAGAAAGTTGCTTCTATCATGATCGCTGCGGCGTTCGCATCTTTCTTCACGGGTGTGACTGAGCCTTTAGAATTCTCATTCATGTTCCTAGCACCAGGTCTGTACGTTCTGCACGCAGCATTAACTGGTCTGTCTGTATACATCGCTGCATCTATGCAGTGGATTGCAGGCTTCGGCTTCTCAGCTGGTCTTGTGGACATGGTTCTGTCTACGCGTAACCCGCTAGCCGTTAACTGGTTCATGCTGATTGTTCAAGGTGCTGTGTTCTCAGTGATTTACTACACTGTGTTCCGCGCGGTAATCGTTAAATTCGACCTGAAAACACCTGGCCGTGAAGACGACGAAGAAGAATCAACTTCTGGTGTTACTGGTTCGAAAGAAACGGGTGAGCTAGCGCGTCAATACCTGAAAGCGCTGGGTGGCCACGACAACCTGACCAACATCGATGCATGTATCACTCGTCTACGTCTGACTGTTAAAGATGGCAGCCAGATTGATGAGAAAACGCTGAAAGCACTAGGTGCAATGGGCGTTGTTAAATTGGGCACCAACAACCTACAGGTTATCTTGGGTCCTCTAGCAGAAATCGTCGCTGGCGAAATGAAAAAAGTTGGCGTTAGCGAAGATTTGACGAACGTCAAACTGCCATAATCTAATTTACTGACAAATTAGTTATCTAGCCGGCCTTTAACAGGGTCGGCTTTTTTTGGGCCTTTTTCGGCCGAATCGTAGGAAAAATGTACATGAATAAGACGTTTAAGCTTGGTTTTCTCTCTGTTGCGATTGCAGCAGGCCTAGCAGGTTGTGGCGTTCTTCCACAGCAATCTGCTGATCAAAACGTTGTTGATGCATTGGCATCTCAATTAGACATCAGTTATGACGTTCAAACTAACCATGGTGCGCAGGAAGGTCTTGCGTGTCAGGCAATGGGCGCTGAGTGGGCATCATGTAACAACGTCATCATGACGGTTGTTAACGAAGGTGAGGCCGTTGCTGATAATAACTGGCGTATCTATTTGCACAGCATTCGCGTCATTCTGGACGTAGCAAATGAAGACTTCACCATCAAGCACATTACCGGCGACCTTTACGAGCTAGCCCCAACTGCGTCATTCAAAGGCTTCGCGAAAGACGAGACAATTGAAATTCCGATGATTGCTGAATACTGGCAGTTGTTTGAAACCGACTTCATGCCACGTGCTTATGTGGTTGCTGGTGATGCAACCCCACGCGCGATTGACTCTCTAAACACTGAAAACGTTGATGCGTTTGTTGCTGAAATCGATGGCAATAAATGGAAGCGCACGCCTGAAGACAACAACATTCTGGCGACTGCGGCGTCTCGCTTCGCGAAAAACAGCGATGTTGAAGCCTTGTCTGAAAGTGCTATCGACGTTGCAATTATCCCAACACCGTTGAAAACGCGTCAAATGAGAGGCGAGTTGAACGTAGCGTCTGGTTTTGCGCTGAGCAACAACGCATTGGATGCTGAACAGCTAGCGGCATTTGAAGCACGTGCAGCGCTACTAGGCGTAAACACCAAAGGTGAAACTGCGTTAAGCATCACGCTGGATGAGAAAGCATTCAACGGCGAAGAAGCGGTATCGGGCGCATACAAGCTTGCGATCAACGCCAATGGCGTTGAAGTACTGGGCTTCGACAGCGTCGGTGCTTTCTACGGCCTTCAGTCTCTGCTTGCTCTGACTGAAAAAGGCGAGAACGCAACCCTTCCAATGGTTGCGATTGAAGACGCCCCACGTTTTGAATACCGCGGTGTGATGGTCGATGTGGGCCGTAACTTCCATTCAAAAGAAGCGATGTTGCGTACCATTGATCAAATGGCAGCCTACAAGCTAAACAAACTTCACCTGCACCTGACTGATGATGAAGGCTGGCGTTTAGAGATCCCTGGCTTGCCAGAATTGACTGAGGTGGGTTCAAACCGTTGCCACGATCTTTCAGAGACATCATGCCTGCTGCCGCAGCTAGGTTCAGGCCCAGCAACTGACAACTTCGGTTCGGGTTTCTTCTCTAAAGCGGATTACGTAGAAATGCTACGCCATGCAAAAGCACGTGGCATTGAAGTGATCCCAGAAATCGACATGCCTGCGCACTCTCGTGCAGCCGTTGTGTCGATGGAAGCGCGTTACACCAAATATGCAGAGCAAGGCGATCTCGCGAAAGCAGAAGAGTTCCGTCTGATGGATCCATTGGATACATCAAACGTTACGACGGTTCAGCTGTACGACAAGCGTAGCTTCATCAACCCATGTATGGATTCGTCTCTTCGTTTCGTTGATAAAGTGATCACCGAAGTGAAAGCGATGCACTCAGAAGCGGGTATGCCGCTAAATACCTGGCATTTTGGTGGCGACGAAGCGAAAAACATCAAGCTGAACGCAGGCTTCCAAGATATCAATGCGTCTGAGCCTGTGGCTTGGAAAGGCAACATTGACATGAGCAAAGAAGATAAACCGTTTGCTCAGTCTCCAATGTGTCAAAAAATGATTGCTGAAGGCGCGGCGGCAGACTTCGGTCACCTACCAAGCTACTTTGCAGAGCGCGTAAGTGGTGTTGTGAATGCGCACGGCATTGAAAACTTCCAAGCATGGCAAGATGGCCTGAAGTACTCGAAAGATGCGTCAGCGTTTGAAACTGAAAACACCCGCGTAAACTTCTGGGACGTGCTTTACTGGGGCGGCGACGCATCAGCATATGATTGGGCAAGCAAAGGCTACGATGTGATCGTGTCTAACCCTGACTATGTGTACATGGACATGCCGTACGAAGTTGACCCGAAAGAGCGTGGTTACTACTGGGCAACCCGTGCAACGGATACCCGTAAGATGTTTGGCTTTGCACCAGAGAACTTGCCTCAAAATGCTGAAACGTCAGTAGATCGCGATGGCAATGGTTTCAACGGTAAAGGTACTGTTGACCACAACCAAGGTTTCTACGGTCTATCTGCACAGCTTTGGAGTGAAACTGTTCGCACTGATGCGCAGTACGAGTACATGGTCTTCCCACGTGTGATCGCAGCGGCTGAGCGTGCATGGCACAAAGCTGACTGGGAACTGGATTACCAAGTCGGTAAAGCCTTCAACCTAGACACCAACTTCGTGAACAAAGATGCCCAGCTACAAGACTGGACACGCTTTGCAAACGTGATGGGTCAACGTGAAATGGCGAAGCTGGATGCTGCTGGCATTCAATACCGTATTCCAGTTCCAGGTGCTAAATTGGACGCGGGTAAGCTTCACATGAACATCAGCATGCCAGGTCTACCGCTTCAATACTCTGTTGATGCGGGTAAGACATGGATCGACTATTCAGCGCCAGTAGCTATTGACAATAATGTTAATGTAAAAGTGCGCGCTTTGAGTGCAGATAAACAACGCGAAGGTCGTGCGGTTTCTCTGTAATTCCCTCGAAAAGCATCAAAGCCCGCGTCTCGCGGGCTTTTTTTTGTCCAAATGGCTTTGGTGCGTTCAGTAGTGGTTGAGTAAATAGCCACGATCGGGGATTATTGGGCGTTATTTTTAAGTTATGTCGAATTCGGTTCTTCCTACGAGGTATTTTTGATGAGTGAGTCTGAGGCTCGTCCAAGCAACTTTATCCGTCAAATCATCGACAAAGATTTGGCGAATGGTGCTCATGCAACTGTTCACACGCGTTTCCCGCCTGAGCCAAATGGCTATTTGCACATTGGCCATGCGAAATCTATCTGCTTGAACTTCGGTATCGCGAAAGACTACCAGGGTCAGTGTAATCTTCGTTTTGACGACACCAACCCAGAAAAAGAAGATATCGAGTACGTTGAATCCATCAAGAACGATGTGAATTGGTTGGGTTTCCAATGGGACGGCGAGGTTTGCTATTCATCTGATTACTTCGATCGCTTACACGGCTACGCTGTCGAGTTGATTGAAAAAGGCTTGGCATACGTTGAAGAGCTGAGCCCTGATGAAATCCGTGAATATCGTGGCACCTTGACGGCGCCGGGTAAGCACAGCCCATACCGTGACCGTAGTGTTGAAGAAAACATTGCGCTGTTCGAGAAAATGAAGAACGGTGGCTTTGAAGAAGGTAAAGCGTGTCTGCGTGCGAAAATCGACATGGCATCACCGTTTATGGTGATGCGCGATCCGGTTATCTACCGCGTGCGTTTTGCTCACCACCACCAAACCGGTGACAAGTGGTGCATTTACCCAATGTACGATTTCACGCACTGTATTTCAGATGCGCTTGAAGGCATTACACATAGCTTGTGTACGCTGGAGTTCCAAGATAACCGTCGTCTTTACGATTGGGTATTGGACAACATCACCATTGAGTGTCAACCACGTCAGTACGAGTTCAGTCGCCTGAATCTTGAGTACACCGTGATGTCTAAGCGTAAACTGAGCCAGCTTGTAAGCGAAAACTTGGTTAGCGGTTGGGATGACCCACGTATGCCAACCATTTCTGGTTTGCGTCGTCGTGGTTACACGCCTGCATCAATCCGTGAATTCTGTAAGCGCATTGGTGTGACGAAGCAAGACAACACCATTGAAATGAGTTCACTGGAATCTTGCGTACGTGATGACCTGAACGAAAACGCACCACGTGCAATGGCTGTACTTGATCCAGTTAAGCTAGTGATCGAAAACTACGCAGAAGGTGAGATTGAAACATTGATCGCACCGAATCACCCGAACAAGCCAGAAATGGGTGAGCGCGAAGTGCCATTTAGCCGTGAGATTTGGATTGAACGTGAAGACTTCCGCGAGGAAGCGAACAAGAAGTACAAGCGTCTTGTTCTAGGTAAAGAAGTTCGTCTGCGTAACGCTTACATGGTGAAAGCTGAGCGTTGTGAAAAAGATGAAGATGGCAACATCACCACAATCTTCTGTACCTATGATCCAGAAACCTTGGGTAAAGATCCTGCTGACGGGCGCAAGCCAAAAGGCGTGATCCACTGGGTATCTGCGGATGCAGGTGTAGAAGCGGAAGTGCGTTTGTACGACCGTTTGTTCACCATCGCAAACCCAGCTGGCGCAGATGATTTTGCAGCAACCATCAACCCTGAGTCACTGAGTGTGACCCGCGGTTATGTTGAGCCAAGCTTAAAAGCGGCAAGTGCAGAACAAGCGTTCCAGTTCGAGCGTATGGGTTACTTCTGTGTTGATCGTAAAGACAGCACGGCCGAAGCGTTGGTATTTAACCGTACCGTAGGTCTCCGCGATACTTGGGCGAAAATCGAAGCCAAGTAATTGAAACGCAGAGATTGACGATAATAAAAAACCGGAGCTTAGGCTCCGGTTTTTTTGTGTTCTTTTTTACGAAGGAATTAAACTTCGTCGTTGTGAATGCTTGGATCGGCTTTGCAATCGCCCTCTAAGCAGTGGCCATAGAGGTACAAGCTGTGGTTGGTTAGACGCACATTGTATTGGGTAGCGATTTCGCGCTGGCGCTGTTCGATTGTTTCGTCAGTAAATTCGATCACTTTGCCACAATCCAAACAAACGAGATGGTCGTGGTGATGTTGAGTAGCGAGTTCGAATACGGACTTGCCGCCTTCAAAATGGTGACGAGTAACAATCCCTGCATCGTCGAATTGGTTTAATACGCGATAAACAGTAGCTAAGCCGATTTCTTCGCCAATATCAATAAGCTTCTTATAGAGGTCTTCGGCGCTGATGTGCTGACAGTCCGGCTGTTGCAAGACTTCTAAAATCTTTAAGCGCGGCAGGGTGACTTTTAATCCTGCGTCTTTCAGTGCCTTGTTGTTATCTGACATCCGGTTCTTCCTACGTAATTGCGTTTTCCCTAAGTGTGAATGAGAACGGGAAAATTGATAAGTAGCGTAACAAATGTGATAAGCCGCCGCTAGTAGGATAGACCAAATATCTGACTTAATTGCTTGGTTTTGCGGCTTGTTGTCGAAATGCAAAAGTGGCAGGATAGGACTGGTTAGACCAGAAAGGGAAGTCTTGTGTACAAATTCTACAAACCACGGATTGTGAAATTCGCGCTAAATTGCTGGCCGCCCTTTTGGGGTGCAGGTATCAAAATACTGTCGATCAGCGATGATTTTCGCGCGACGCAAGTGAGATTGAAACTGCGCTGGTGGAATAAAAATGCCAATCGTACTCAGTATGGTGGCAGCATATTTTCGATGACAGATCCGATATATGCCTTGATGCTGATGGGGATTTTGCGCGAAGAATATTTCGTGTGGGACAAAGAAGCGGATATTAATTTTATTAAACCAGGGGCATCAGCCTTGTTTGCTGATTTTGTCATTTCTGAAGATGCCATCACGTCGATAAAGCAGCAAACCGCCGGGGGAGATAAAGTCTTTCCCGAGTTTATTGTGAACGTGAAGAATGAAGAGGGTGACGTGGTAGCGCGGGTTCGTCGCGTGCTCTATGTCCGGAAAAAGCCAGACTATAGAAAAGAATCCGAAAACGCTGAAAATGTAGAGACATAAAAAAACGCGCCATCGGCGCGTTTTTCTCACATGTTCTTGTTTAGCCTTCTAGCTCTGCAAGACACATTTCTTCGTGAATTTGCTTCACCCAGTTTTCAACGCGCTGAGCAGTAAGCTCTGGTTGACGGTCTTCATCAACACACAGACCCACAAAGTGGTTGTCATCAACAAGTGCTTTAGATGCTTCAAACTCGTAACCTTCAGTTGGCCAGTGACCAATGATGGTGCCGCCTTTGGTTTCAACGATGTCACGGATTGTGCCCATCGCATCACAGAAGTACTCTGCGTAGTCTTCTTGGTCACCACAGCCGAAAATCGCAACCAGCTTGGTTGAGAAATCTACTTGCTCAAGTTCTGGGAAGAAATCATCCCAATCACACTGTGCTTCACCGTAGTACCATGTTGGGATACCAAGCAGCAGAAGGTCAAAGTTATCGATGTCTTCTTTGCTACTTTTAGCGATGTCCTGAACGTGGACCAGTTGTTTACCCAGTTGTTTTTGAATCATCTTGGCGATAGCTTCAGTGTTACCTGTATCGCTACCAAAGAAGAGACCTACGCTCGCCATAATAGAGAGTACCTATTTTTTGTTAAGCGGGGTGCAATACACACAACCCCAAAATGTTAAGTGTAGAAGAAGGCCGCGCCTTCTTACTGTCGGAAACGTTATTGCGCTTGAATTGGGTTTTGTTAGCGGCTTAATCAGCCAATGCCTGATCCTTCCCAAAACAATTGGATGACGCCTTTAGTGATAAACCCTGCGCATCCAAGAAAAAGTACCAACCAAACGATACGTCGACCAAAAGGGGGTACATTTCCTTCGTTAAGTACGTCCTTGATTGCCATGCCGATAAAAAAGAAAATGCCTGCAAAAAGCAGATCCAGTCCAATCTTTTCGAGCAGTTCGAAATGCTCGTGCAGCATTCCCGCCTCCGTTCGGAACTATTATTCGTCGCGCACTATATCACAACAAAGAGTGGACTGTTAACGCTCTGACTTTGTTAAAAAGCGAGTGATCACACGCGCAACCGTGTCCGGTTTTTCAGCGTGTAGCCAATGCCCTGTGCCGGTAACAACGTGCGCTTTTGCCTTTGGAAATTGGCGTTCAATGCTCTCGCGGTGCTCCGCAGAAATATAGTCAGATTCCGCGCCCTTCAAAAACAGGGTTTTCTTGTCAAACACCCCATCCAGTGGCCAATCCGTGATGTCATCATAATTGGATTCTAATGCAGCAACATTGAATCGCCAGTCGAAATATCCGTCTTCTTGTTTGGCGAGTGATTTTAGTAAAAACTGCCTAACACCGGGTTCTTTCACATGGAGAGATAATGTTTGTTCGGCTTCTTTTCTATTAGCAATCGGGTAAAGCATGGTGGCATTCAAACCCGCGAGTACCGCATCATGACGCCTTACAGGATATTTGACGGGAGCAATGTCCATCACGACCAATTGATCAACAAGATCTGGGTGTGCAATTGCAAGGGCCATCGCGACCTTTCCGCCCATGGAGTGCCCGACGACAGAAACGCGATCAAGGCCTTGTTGAGCAATGAAATCCTTCACCGCACTTGCTTGCGAAGAGTAGGTAACATCGTTACTGCGCGGGGAGAGACCATGATTGGGAAGATCAATCTGATACACCTTGTAGTGATCCGCTAAAACACGGGCCAACCCACCTAAATTATCTAAACTGCCGAAAAGTCCGTGGATCAACAATAAAGGTTGTCCTTCTCCTTGGATCTTAAAGTTCAAAAACACGGTTGTTTTCTCTCAATATGAATTGTTTGCCGTAGAGTATACCTCTCTAACTCTGTATAATCGCCCCGTTGAATTGTAATTAGGACACGATGATCAAACGATGAAGACGATTGAGGTTGATGAAGAGCTATACCGGTACATTGCCAGCCAAACTCAACACATTGGTGAAAGCGCATCTGATATTCTGCGTCGACTACTAATGGCGCCACAGGTTGAGCAGCCTTCTGCTGCTGCGTTGGAAACAGCGTCAAGACCACAAGGTATTGTTGTTAGTAAAGATGCAGGCAAGAGCGACACCATCGATCGTGTTAAGGAAATGCGTTCGTTGTTGATCTCTGATGAATTTGCCGCGCAAGATAAAGCGATTGGTCGTTTTATGTTGGTGTTGTCGGCGCTGTATCGTATTGATGGGCAATCATTTTCAGAAGCAACTGCGCTGAAAGGCCGAACCCGTGTCTATTTCGCTGATAATGAGCAAACGCTATTAGAAAGCGGAAAAACCACCAAACCAAAACATATTCCAAGCACGCCGTTTTGGGTGATTACTAACACCAATACGGGCCGTAAACGCCAGATGGTTGAGCAGTTAATGACCAAAATGGGCTTTGCTAACGACATTACCGAGAAGGTTGTCGGCGAAATCTAATGCTGGTGATTGCCATGCATTAACGTGAACGTGCGCTGTTTTTAGCATTGTTCAACGTAACGCGAATTTTTAGAGGCTTTGTCTTTGACGAGCCTCTAACTCTATATAACGACTCATTTCCTGAAAGGATGCGACTGTATGACTAGCCGCGATCGTGCAGGGCAACGCGCTCAGCAGCAAGATCTCTACAATATTCCCCTTCTTGTCTCAAACTACTTCCAGCTAACGCCAGACCCGCAAAACGCTGATCACAACGTTGCATTTGGTACGTCAGGCCATCGTGGTTCAGCAGACAAGTCGACATTTAACCAACACCACATTTGGGCGATTGCACAAGCTGTTGCTGAAGTTCGCGCTGAAAATGGTGTGACGGGTCCGCTTTACGTGGGTAAAGATACGCACGCACTGTCGGAGCCTGCATTCTGTTCTTTGGTTGAAGTTCTGATTGCGAATGGCGTAAATGTGATTGCACAGGAAGCAGGCGGATATACGCCAACACCGGGTATTTCACACGCTATTCTTGTTCACAATATTGCGAACAGCACACAGGCTGACGGCATCGTGATTACGCCATCTCACAACCCACCACAAGATGGGGGCATTAAATACAACCCTCCACATGGTGGACCGGCTGAAGGCGATATCACAAAAGCTATCGAGTCTCGTGCGAATGTGCTTATTGCCGAAGGGCTTGTAGGCGTTAAACGCATGGGTTATGCCGATGCGATCGCGAGTGATCTCTTTGTTGAGCAAAACCTTGTGCCTGCTTACGTTGAAGACCTTAGCAATGTGATCGACATGGCGGCGATCAAACAAGCCAATTTACGTATTGGTGTCGATCCATTGGGTGGCTCGGGCATCGATTATTGGAAGGCGATCACTGCGCACTACGATCTGGATATTACGCTGGTTAATGACGATGTTGATCCGTCATTCCGTTTTATGTCGTTGGACAAAGATGGCGCAATTCGCATGGACTGCTCATCGCCTTACGCGATGGCTGGCTTGCTCGCGTACAAAGATAACTACGACTTAGCGTTTGGTAACGATCCTGATTTCGATCGCCACGGCATTGTGACCCCAGCAGGCTTGATGAATCCAAATCATTACCTTGCTGTGTGTATCGATTATCTTTACCGCAATCGTCCAGATTGGACTTCAAACATTGCCGTTGGTAAGACGTTGGTCTCTAGCGCCATTATCGACAAAGTTGTTGCGAGCCTTGGCCGTGAACTTTGCGAAGTGCCTGTTGGCTTCAAATGGTTTGTTGATGGTCTATACAGCGGCAAGATCGGCTTTGGTGGCGAAGAAAGTGCAGGCGCATCTTTCTTGCGTAAAGACGGTACGCCATGGTGTACCGACAAAGACGGCATCTTATTGTGTTTGCTAGCGGCAGAAATTACCGCAGTGACCGGTAAAAACCCGCAGCAATACTACGATGAACTGGCTGCAAAGTTTGGTGCATCTAGCTATAACCGTATTCAGGCTGTTGCGAATGGTCAGCAAAAAGCGGTCCTAAGCAAACTGTCTGCGGAAATGGTGACGGCAGAGATGTTGGCGGGCGACCCAATTGTTGCGAAGTTGACGCATGCGCCGGGTAACGGTCAAGCCATTGGTGGCTTGAAAGTGACCACTGAGTTTGGTTGGTTTGCGGCACGCCCATCGGGCACAGAAGACGTTTACAAAATTTACTGCGAGAGCTTTAAAGGTGACGCGCACTTGCGTCTGATTGAAGAAGAAGCAGAAAAAATCGTGAGTGACGTGTTCGCAAACGCCGGGCTATAACCTGCACTAGACATGACAAAGCCATCGCGAATTGCGGTGGCTTTTTTGTTTCTATCAATCGGCGAGCAGTTTACGCGTGCGCAGTAGGCCAATCGTCAGGAACAATGAACCAGTGTTTTCCTTCTTCGTCGAGCAGGTGCTGAGCGCGTTGAAAGGGCGTTTTCATGATGAAGGGTTCAAGCGCCGAGTGTTGAGGCGTTGCCATCCACTGATGTCGCTCCAGCTCGAAAAAACGTTTACCTGCCGGGCATTGGTTGGCCCAACACCAATACCCTGATATTGCATCCGGTTCGACGTTAGGGCTTTCCACGTTCTGTGCGTCTAAAAAGGGGTTTACGTACAATCGTCCTTGAACCAACAATTTCTGCTTGCTCACATTTAAGTGAGGAAATTGCGACACAAAGGCATCTGATTGAGAAAGGGGGAGTTGGTGCCCTATCATCTTCTGGTATTTCTTGGCGAGGGTATCTTTGGCATTTGGCCCGTGCCACTCACCGTGATAGGCGAGGTAAAACTTTATCGCCACTTCCCAATGTTCTAATTCACCCTTCGCATTTTTTACGATGAAATCAATGGCCCCGAGGGTTCTTCCGTTCTCATCAACTTGCAGTTCTTCTGCCACAATGTCGTACTCAGGATGCGCATTGAGCAGGGATTGAATTAACCATTGGTAGTAAAACCCGATACGTCTTCCGCCTTGGTATTGTGCCTGATGAGGGCGTTGCTCTAACTGCCAAAAGGCATTATCGACTTGAATGTCGCTGTTGATGCTGACCACACTGGGCGCGTTGAGTATCCATTCAATATCACGCTCGATTTGGTCGGGGTTGGAAAACATAGGGTCACATCCTTGATTCGCGATAAGGCTAGGTTAACGTAAATTGAGCGCTTCGGTATACTATGGGGAAATTCTTCGACCCTTTTCCGTGATTTAGGATGAACATGAATAACTTCGAATTAGAGGCGCTGCTCAACACTTTTTTGAAGCCTCAGGCCATAAAAGACTACTGCCCGAACGGCATGCAAGTTGAAGGGAAATCAGACGTAAAGAAAATTGTCACGGGTGTGACGGCATGTCAGTCGCTAATTGACGAAGCTATTGCACATAACGCTGATGCGATATTGGTCCATCATGGCTACTTTTGGCGTGGAGAATCCGAGCCGTTGAAAGGCATGAAATTTCGCCGTATTAAAGCCTTGATAGAAAATGGCATTAATTTGTATGCCTACCACCTTCCGCTCGATGTGCATCCAGAAGTGGGAAACAATGCTCAGTTAGCCGCGATGCTGGAGATCGATGTTAAAGGGGGATTGGAAGAGGGCAATCCAAACTCTGTTGCCATTTGGGGTGAGCTTAACACCCCAATGTCTGCGGATGCTTTTTCTGCATTTATCCAGAAAAAACTGAATCGTGCCCCTTTGCATATTGATGGTGGGAATGCCGGAGACATTAAGCGTGTGGGTTGCTGTACGGGCGGCGGTCAGGACTTTATTGACCTCGCCGCGAGCAACGGCTTGGATGCCTTCATTTCCGGAGAAGTGTCAGAGCGCACGACGTTTTCAGCAAGAGAGCAGGGGATTCATTACTTTGCTGCAGGGCATCACGCAACGGAACGCTATGGCGTGAAAGCACTGGGTGAATGGTTGGCAAAACATCATGGCTTCGATGTCACTTTCATTGATATTGACAACCCGGTTTAGCATGTGAAGTAAAATGCCTCGTGTTTAGGTTGGAAGATGTTGCCTTTTTCTGACCGCGAACAGGCATAAAAAAACGCCGCAATTGCGGCGTTTTTGTTTTCTAAACGTAGGCTTACTCGCGTTCGCCAAGAGGTTTAAACTCACGCTGATCGTAACCAGTGTATAGCTGGCGTGGACGACCGATGCGGTTTTGAGGATCGCCGTGCATTTCGTTCCAGTGTGCAATCCAACCGATAGTACGAGACATCGCAAAGATCACAGTGAACATCGAAACAGGAATACCGATCGCTTTCAGAATGATACCTGAGTAGAAATCGACGTTCGGGTACAGCTTTCTCTCGATAAAGTACGGGTCAGAAAGTGCAATGCGTTCTAGCTCCATAGCAACGTCCAACAATGGGTCGCTAATGTTCAGCTCATCAAGAACGTCATGACATGCTTGGTTCATTACCGTTGCACGTGGGTCGTGGTTTTTGTAAACGCGGTGACCAAAGCCCATCAAACGGAATGGGTCGTCTTTGTCTTTCGCACGTTCAATAAACTCAGGGATGTTTTCAACTGAACCGATTTCTTCCAGCATCTTCAAACATGCTTCGTTAGCACCGCCGTGTGCTGGTCCCCAAAGTGATGCGATACCTGCCGCGATACACGCGAATGGGTTAGCACCAGAAGAACCCGCTAGACGAACCGTAGAGGTTGACGCATTTTGTTCGTGGTCAGCATGCAGGGTAAAGATTTTATCCATTGCACGAGCGACAACCGGATTCACTTCGTATTCTTCACAAGGCGTAGCAAACATCATGTGAAGGAAGTTCTCTGCATAGTCTAAATCGTTACGTGGGTAGATGAACGGCTGCCCAATTGAATACTTGTAACACATTGCCGCAAGGGTCGGCATTTTAGACAACAGACGGTATGCCGTGATCTCACGGTGAACATCGTTATTGATGTCGAGTGAGTCATGGTAGAACGCCGCAAGTGCACCAACAACACCAACCATAACAGCCATTGGGTGTGCATCTCGGCGGAAACCGTGGAAGAAGCTCGCGATTTGCTCGTGAACCATTGTGTGACGGCTTACAACGCGACGGAATTCTGTATATTGAGCTCGAGTTGGGCTTTCGCCATACAGAAGGATATAACAAACTTCTAAATAGTCAGCGTTATTGGCGAGTTGATCAATCGGATAGCCTCTGTGCAATAAAACGCCTGCGTCACCATCAATGTACGTAATTTGTGACTCACACGACGCTGTTGCAACAAAACCCGGGTCAAACGTAAAAAATCCATTTGCGCCCAAAGCACGAACATCGATCACTTCTGGACCGACTGTGCCTCCTTTGATCGGCAGTTCGATAGGTGCTTTCCCTTCAAGATGTAGGGTAGCTTTCTTATCTGCCATAACATTCTCCTTTGTTATTTTATAATCCTATCCCGGATACGGACCACGTTGTTGTACCGATCGCCGAATAAGATGTCAATTTAGAGAAGTGAACTTTGTCGGGTGCGCGCAAGTATAAAAAATATGTGCAGTTTAAGTTAATGCTCTGTTTCGGGATTTCCGTCAATTTTATTGGTTTGTGTTTAAATGTTACGGGGCATATACTCTGCCGCAGGTCTCTGGATATTACACAAAGCCGAGGCGTTTCGGGGCTCAATTCGATATTTTTTCTGCGTAAAACGGCGCATGAACTGCAGTAAATAGCAGTAGAGTCCGTAAACGTGACCAAGATGTTGTAAGTCTAGCGCTGTCGCAAGATGTGATACCAGGGAGTGTTATAACAATAAATGCTCAATGGAGCTGAGTGGGCCATATCGTGAAAGTAAGAAAGCCAAGACCGGTAAACCTCGACCTCCAGACCATTCGCTTCCCTATCACAGCGATCGCGTCTATAGCGCACCGTGTATCGGGTGTAATCACCTTTATATCGGTTGCCATCCTACTATGGCTTTTAAGCCTATCCCTTTCTTCCCCAAGTGGTTTCGAGTCTGCTGCAGGCTTCGTAGATAGCTTCTTCGCCAAATTTATTCTGTGGGGCATTCTCACTGCTTTGGCGTATCACATCGTTGGTGGTATCCGTCACCTTTTGATGGACATGAAGTATTTCGAAGAACTTGAAACAGGCACGTTAAGTGCACAAGTTGCGTTTGGCGTAACCGCATTTCTATCTGTTTTAGCGGGGATTTTAGTATGGTAGGACATGTATCTTCTTTCGGTAGAAACGGGGTTCATGATTTTATCTTGATCCGCGCGACTGCCATCATAATGACTCTTTATACCCTCTATATGGTGGGATTTTTTGCATTTGGCCCTGAGCTAACGTACCAGACGTGGCTCGAATTCTGGAGCCAAACGAGCAACAAAGTCTTCACCATGCTGGCGCTTGTTTGCGTGCTCATCCATGCATGGATCGGCATGTGGCAGGTATTGACTGATTACATCAAGCCAACACTGCTTCGTGCGCTGATGCAGTTCGGTATCGTTGCTTTGCTGTTCGTCTATCTGTTGACCGGCTTTTTCGTTTTGTGGGGTGTGTAAGTGAGTATTCCAGTAAGAGAATTCGACGCAATTGTTATTGGTGCGGGCGGCGCAGGTATGCGTGCTGCACTTCAAATTTCTGAGCAGGGCCTATCTTGTGCACTGCTATCCAAAGTTTTCCCAACGCGTTCGCATACTGTGTCTGCGCAAGGTGGTATTACCGTTGCTCTGGGTAACTCCCATGAGGACAACTGGGAATGGCACATGTATGACACCGTAAAAGGGTCTGATTACATTGGCGACCAAAACGCGATTGAGTACATGTGTAAAACAGGTCCTCAATCCATCATCGAATTGGAAAAAATGGGTCTTCCATTCTCTCGTTTCGAAGATGGCAGCATCTACCAACGTCCATTTGGCGGTCAGTCAAAGGCGTTTGGTGGTGAGCAGGCAGCACGTACCGCAGCAGCAGCTGACCGTACAGGTCACGCATTGCTTCACACGCTTTACCAACAGAACATTAAAAACAAAACAACGATTTTTTCTGAGTGGTATGCGCTTGATTTGGTTAAAAACCAAGACGGTGCCGTGGTCGGTGCAACGGCGATGGACATGGAAAGCGGCGAAATTTGTTATTTCAAAGCGAAAGCAACCGTTCTTGCTACAGGTGGTGCAGGCCGTATTTATCAATCTACAACCAACGCCCACATCAACACGGGTGACGGCGTAGGTATGGCATTGCGTGCAGGCGTGCCAATGCAAGACATGGAAATGTGGCAATTCCACCCAACGGGCATTGCAGGCGCAGGCGTTCTGGTAACAGAAGGCTGTCGTGGTGAGGGTGGTTACCTTCTCAACAAAGACGGCGAGCGCTTCATGGAACGTTATGCACCAAACGCGAAAGACCTTGCTGGTCGTGACGTTGTTGCACGTTCAATGATGGTTGAAATTCGTGAAGGCCGTGGCTGTGAAGGTCCTTGGGGTCCACACATTAAATTGAAACTTGATCACTTGGGTAAAGACGTTCTTGAAGCTCGTCTACCAGGCATTCTTGAATTGTCTCGTACCTTTGCTCACGTTGACCCAATTAAAGAACCCATCCCTGTTATTCCAACCTGTCACTACATGATGGGTGGCGTGCCAACGCAAATTTCAGGTCAAGCCATCAAGCAAGATCCGAACGGCAACGATGTTGAAGTTCAAGGTCTGTTCGCGTGTGGTGAGATTGCGAGTGTATCGGTTCACGGTGCAAACCGTCTGGGCGGTAACTCATTGCTCGACTTGGTGGTATTTGGTCGTGCGACCGGTCTACACCTTGGTGAAACGTTGGCTGCTCAAGTCGAAGCGCGTGATGCGTCTGAATCTGATATCGAAGCATCTCTTGCTCGTGTAAATCGTTGGAATTCAACGCAGAAAGGCGAAGACCCTGTTCAAATTCGTAAAGATCTTCAGTCTTGCATGCAGAACAATTTCTCGGTATTCCGCGAAGGTGACGCTATGGCGAAAGGACTGGAAGAACTTAAAGTTATCCGTGAGCGCCTAAAAGAAGCGCGCTTGGATGACACCTCTAGCGAGTTCAATACTCAGCGTATTGAATGTTTAGAGCTTGATAACCTGATGGAAACAGCATTCTCAACGGCTGTTGCGGCTAACTACCGTACAGAAAGCCGTGGTGCTCACGCTCGCTTTGACTTCCAAGAGCGTGATGATGAGAACTGGCTATGCCACACCATCTACAACCCAGAAACTGAAGCGATGACGAAGCGTGATGTAAACATGGAACCTATTCATCGTGATACATTCCCGCCTAAAGCGCGTACATACTAAGGGAGGTAGATAATTATGAAACTGAATTTCTCTGTATATCGTTACAACCCGGATGTTGATGACGCGCCGCACATGAAAGGGTACACCCTTGAAGTGCCAGACGGCTCGGACATGATGGTGCTAGATGCTTTGATCTTGTTGAAAGAACAAGATGCAACGCTCGCATTCCGTCGCTCTTGTCGCGAAGGGGTTTGTGGGTCTGACGGCATTAACATGAACGGTAAGAATGGATTGGCGTGTGTGACGCCGTTGTCAGCACTGACTGACAAATCCAGCATTGTTATCCGACCATTACCTGGTCTACCCGTTGTGCGTGACTTGATTGTCGATATGACGCAGTTCTACACGAACTACGAGCGCGTGAAGCCGTTCTTGATTAACGACGGCACACCACCATCGCGTGAAAATCTGCAATCTCCGGATGATCGTGCACACCTTGACGGGCTGTATGAATGCATCATGTGTGCATGTTGTACAACGTCTTGCCCTTCGTTTTGGTGGAACCCAGACAAGTTTATCGGACCTGCAGGTCTCTTGGCGGCATACCGCTGGCTTATCGATAGCCGAGACACTGCAACGGACGAACGTTTATCAGATCTGGACGACGCTTTTAGTGTTTTCCGTTGCCATAGCATTATGAACTGTGTAAATGTTTGTCCTAAAGGGCTTAATCCGACAAAAGCAATTGGTCATATTCGATCAATGCTGCTCAAACGAGCTGTCTAAGCCGCCGAATTGATACAAAATCTAGATTTAAGCTCCTCGAAAGGGGAGCTTAAAAGGAGCCCGGTTAGTCCCCAGGCATTGCAACACATATAACTAAGTGGTTAAGGGATAACAATGCAAAATGGCGTGATGAAGGCTTGGCTTGAGTCTTCTCATTTGGCTGGCGCCAATGCAACTTACGTAGAAGACCTCTACGAACTGTACCTCAGTGACCCCGAGTCTGTTGAAAACGAATGGCGAGCAATTTTCGATGAATTGCCCGTTGTGAATGGAAAAGCACCCGAGCAAGCCCACTCCAGAGTTCGTGATTATTTCCGTAGACTCGCTACCGAGACAGCGCATCATAGTGCCTCAGTCAGTGACCCAGATGTAGACGCAAAACAGGTTAAAGTATTGCAGCTTATCAATGCTTACCGTTTTCGAGGACATCAACAAGCAAACTTGGATCCTTTAGGTATTTGGCAACGCGACCGTGTACCTGACTTAGATCCGTCATTCCACTCTCTCAACGAAGATGACTTCGAAGAGACGTTCAACGTCGGTTCTTTTGCTATTGGGCAAGAGAGCATGAAACTCGCCGATTTGTATGAAGCGTTAAACAAAACCTACTGTGGTTCTGTTGGTGCGGAATACATGCACATTACAGATACCGAAGAAAAGCGTTGGCTCCAGCAGCGTATCGAATCTGTTGTGGGTCAGCCTGAGTTCTCAACAGATGAAAAAATCACACTTCTTGAAGAGCTAACAGCGGCAGAAGGTCTTGAGCGCTATCTTGGTGCGAAATTCCCTGGCGCGAAACGCTTCTCTCTAGAAGGTGGTGATGCACTCATCCCGATGGTGAAGGAAATCATTCGCCAAGCAGGTGCAAATGGAGCACGTGAAGTCGTCGTAGGTATGGCTCACCGTGGTCGTTTGAACATGTTGGTTAACGTTCTAGGTAAGAAGCCTTCTGAGCTTTTCGACGAATTCGCCGGCAAGCATGATGAAACTTGGGGTACAGGTGATGTGAAATATCACCAAGGTTTCTCAAGTGACTTTGCAACACCAGGTGGCGATGTTCACTTGGTGATGGCATTCAACCCATCTCACTTAGAAATCGTAAACCCTGTGGTGATTGGTTCTGTGCGTGCACGTCAAGATCGCCTCGGTGATAAAGACGGCTCTACTGTCCTTCCTATTTCTATTCACGGTGACTCTGCAATCGCAGGTCAAGGTGTGGTTCAAGAAACCTTCAACATGTCACAAGCGCGTGGTTATCGCGTGGGTGGTACCATTCGCATTGTTGTAAACAATCAGATTGGTTTCACGACGTCTAACCCGCACGATACGCGTTCAACGCAATATTGTACTGACATCGCGAAAATGGTTCAGGCGCCAATTCTGCACGTAAATGCGGATGACCCTGAAGCAGTTGCGTTTGTTTCTCGCCTTGCACTGGATTACCGAAATACGTTTAAGCGCGATGTTGTTATCGATTTGGTGTGTTATCGCCGCCATGGTCACAACGAAGCTGATGAGCCAAATGCGACTCAGCCTCTGATGTACCAGAAAATAAAAAAACACCCAACGCCGCGTAAACTTTATGCCGATGTGCTAGCTGATCAAAATGTCGCTGACATTGAGAAAGCAACCTACCTCATCAATGAGTATCGCGATGCACTCGATCGCGGTGAGCACGTTGTTAAAGAGTATCGCCCAATGGCGCTTCACTCTGTCGACTGGTCTCCATACCTTGGTCATGATTGGACCATCGAATGGCCAAATACCTTCGACATGACGCGTTTGGTAGAACTCGGACATCAAGTTTGTAAGTACCCTGAAAGCCACAAATTGCACAGTCGTGTTAATAAGCTCTATAACGATCGCCTTGCGATGGTGAATGGAGATAAAGCACTCGATTGGGGTATGGCTGAAACGCTCGCTTATGCAACCTTGGTTGATGAAGGCAAGCGTATTCGTATCAGTGGTCAAGACGCAGGCCGTGGAACCTTCTTCCACCGTCACGCTGTTTTGCACAATCAAACGGATGCGAGCACCTACATCCCGCTATCTAACCTTCATGACAAACAAGGGCCATTCCAAGTGTTTGACTCTGTGTTGTCGGAAGAAGCGGTATTGGCGTTTGAATACGGTTATACCACTGCTGAGCCAGGCGGCTTGACGATTTGGGAAGCACAATTTGGTGACTTCGCAAACGGCGCGCAAGTTGTTATCGACCAATTCATCAGCTCTGGTGAGCAGAAGTGGGGCCGTATGTGTGGCCTGACCATGCTGCTTCCACACGGTTATGAAGGTCAAGGCCCAGAGCACTCATCTGCACGTCTTGAGCGCTACTTGCAGCTTTGCGCAGAGCAAAACATGCAAGTGTGTGTACCGTCGACACCTGCACAGATTTATCACATGATCCGTCGCCAAGTGCTTCGCCCTATGCGTCGTCCACTTGTTGTGATGTCTCCTAAATCATTGTTGCGTCATCCACTTTGTACGTCTTCGCTTGATGAACTTGCTAACGGCAATTTCCAAAGCGCGATTGGCGAAGTTGATGATCTTGATCCAGCAGCAGTGAAGCGCGTGGTGCTGTGTTCCGGTAAGGTTTACTACGACTTGCTAGAAACCAGACGCAAAGAAGAAATCAAAGACGTCGCGATTGTGCGTATTGAGCAGCTTTACCCGTTCCCGAAAGAGGACTTACAAGCTGTGATTAGCCAATTCGTGAATGCAAAAGACTTTGTGTGGTGCCAAGAAGAACCTCAAAACCAAGGTGCTTGGTACAGCAGCCAACATAACTTCCGCTTAGCAATTCCTGCGGATGCCACCTTAAGCTATGCAGGGCGCGCTGCGTCAGCATCGCCAGCAGTGGGCTATATGTCGGTGCACCTAAAACAACAAAAAGCGTTAATTGAAGACGCGCTTACCCTGAATTAAGAACTAGAAAGCTAAGGAAAATAACGATATGACAATCGAAATTCTGGTTCCCGACCTACCTGAGTCTGTTGCGGATGCGACAGTTGCAACTTGGCACAAGCAGCCGGGCGACACCGTTGAACGTGACGAAGTGCTTGTTGATATCGAAACCGACAAAGTCGTTCTCGAAGTGCCTGCACCTGAAGCTGGTGTGTTGGAAGCCATTATCGAAGAAGAAGGTGCAACGGTACTTTCTAAGCAGCTGCTTGCGAAAATCAAAGCAGGTGCTGTAGCTGGTGAACCAACGAAAGACACCACCGCTTCTTCAGAAGCTTCTCCTGATAAGCGCCACACGGCGTCTTTGAGCGAAGAGCAAAACGAGTCACTAAGCCCAGCCGTTCGCCGCCTACTCGCAGAAAATGATCTGCAGCCAGAGCAGGTGAAAGGCACGGGTGTGGGTGGTCGTATTACACGTGAAGACGTGGACGCGTTCCTGAAGCAAGGTGGTGCGAAAAAAGCAGCGCCTGCGCAAGAAGCAAAAGACGACACACCATCTCTTGGTCACCGCAGTGAAAAACGTGTTCCTATGACACGTCTTCGTAAGCGTGTTGCAGAGCGTTTACTCGAAGCCAAGAACAGCACTGCGATGCTGACAACGTTCAACGAAGTGAACATGAAACCAATCATGGACATTCGTAAGCAATACAAAGATGTGTTTGAAGAGCGTCATGGTATCCGCTTGGGCTTTATGTCTTTCTACGTGAAAGCCGTTGTAGAAGCGCTGAAACGTTATCCTGAGGTGAATGCATCTATCGATGGTGATGATATCGTTTATCACAACTTCTTTGATGTAAGCATGGCCGTTTCAACCCCACGTGGTTTGGTAACGCCAGTGCTTCGCGACTGCGACCGTCTTGGTTTGGCAGACGTTGAAAAGGGCATCAAAGAATTGGCACTTAAAGGTCGTGACGGTAAGTTAACCGTTGATGATCTAACCGGTGGTAACTTTACTATCACCAATGGCGGCGTTTTTGGTTCATTGATGTCGACGCCAATCATCAACCCACCACAAGCTGCAATTCTTGGTATGCACAAGATCCAAGAGCGTCCAATGGCAGTGGATGGCAAGGTTGAGATTCTACCAATGATGTACCTTGCTCTTTCTTATGATCACCGTTTAATCGATGGACGCGAGTCTGTGGGTTTCTTGGTTACCATCAAAGAGCTTTTAGAAGACCCAACGCGTTTGCTGCTTGACGTATAAGTAGTCCGGCTTCTGTCGGTAACAGGGGGCATGACGTCCCCTGTGTGGAAAGCAAATTAGACCTATAAAATGGAAAACAGACACGGATAGAACATCATGAATCTGCACGAATATCAGTCAAAACAGCTGTTTGCTGAATACGGGCTGCCTGTATCAGAAGGGTATGCTTGTGACACTCCTCAAGAAGCAGCGGAAGCTGCAGACAAGCTTGGCGGCAACAAGTGGGTTGTAAAATGCCAAGTACACGCTGGTGGTCGCGGTAAAGCGGGCGGCGTAAAGCTTGTTAGCACAAAAGAAGAAATCAAAGAGTTTGCTCAAAACTGGTTGGGCAAAAACCTGGTGACTTACCAAACGGATGCAAACGGTCAGCCGGTAAGCAAAATCTTGGTTGAAGATTGCACTGACATCGCGAAGGAACTTTACCTTGGTGCGGTTGTTGACCGTGGCACGCGTCGCGTTGTCTTCATGGCATCAACGGAAGGTGGTGTGGAAATCGAAAAAGTTGCGGAAGAAACGCCGGAACTGATCCACAAAGCAGCGATTGATCCATTGGTAGGCCCTCAGCCATACCAAGGTCGTCAACTTGCATTCAAACTTGGCTTGCAAGGCGACCAGATCAAGCAATTCACCAAGATCTTTATGGGCATCGCTAAGTTGTTCATCGAGCGTGATGTTGCACTTGTAGAAGTTAACCCATTGGTTATCACTGACCAAGGCAACTTGCACTGCCTAGATGCAAAACTGACTATCGACAGCAATGCAGTTTACCGTCAGCCAAAAGTGCGTGAAATGCACGATCCTAGCCAAGATGATGCACGTGAAGCGCACGCAGCTCAGTGGGAACTGAACTACGTTGCTCTAGACGGAAGCATTGGCTGCATGGTTAACGGTGCTGGCCTTGCAATGGGTACTATGGATATCGTTAACCTGCATGGTGGCAGCCCGGCAAACTTCTTGGATGTTGGTGGCGGCGCGACAAAAGAGCGTGTAACCGAAGCATTCAAAATCATCCTATCTGACGATAATGTAAAAGCCGTTTTGGTGAACATCTTCGGCGGTATCGTACGTTGTGACCTCATTGCAGACGGCATCATTGGTGCGGTTGAAGAGGTAGGCGTTAAGGTACCTGTTGTTGTTCGCCTAGAAGGTAACAACGCAGAACTTGGAACTCAAAAATTGGCCGATAGCGGCCTGAACATTATCGCTGCGACCTCACTGACTGAAGCAGCTGATAAAGTTGTTGCTGCAGCGGAGGGCAAATAATGTCTGTTTTGATCAATAAAGATACTAAAGTTATTTGCCAAGGTTTTACCGGTGGCCAAGGTACGTTCCACTCTGAGCAAGCGCTTGAGTATGGTACGCAAATGGTAGGTGGTGTTTCTCCTGGTAAAGGCGGCACAACACACCTCGGCCTTCCTGTGTTCAACACAGTGGCTGAAGCGGTAGAAGCAACGGGTGCAACGGCATCAGTTATCTACGTACCAGCACCATTCTGTAAAGATGCAATCCTAGAAGCTATCGATGCAGGCGTTGAGCTTATCGTCACCATTACTGAAGGCATTCCAACACTGGACATGCTAGAAGTGAAAGTGAAGCTAGACGAAGCTGGCGTTCGCATGATCGGTCCTAACTGCCCAGGTGTTATCACTCCAGGCGAGTGTAAGATCGGTATCATGCCAGGCCACATTCACAAGCCAGGTAAAGTAGGTATTGTATCGCGTTCAGGTACCTTGACTTACGAAGCTGTTAAGCAAACAACTGACGAAGGTTTCGGCCAATCTACTTGTGTAGGTATCGGTGGTGACCCAATCCCAGGTTCAAACTTCATCGACGTTCTAGAAATGTTCGAGAAAGATCCTGCGACTGAAGCGATCGTCATGATCGGTGAAATCGGTGGTACTGCAGAAGAAGAAGCGGCTGCATACATCAAAGAGAACGTCACTAAGCCTGTCGTTTCTTACATTGCAGGTGTTACAGCACCTCCAGGTAAGCGTATGGGTCACGCAGGTGCGATCATCTCTGGTGGTAAAGGTACTGCGGAAGACAAATTTGCGGCACTAGAAGCTGCTGGCGTGAAAACCGTTAAGAGCCTTGCTGACATCGGCAAAGCACTTCGCGAGAGCACGGGCTGGTAATACAGCTAACGCGCTGTCTTCGGATACGCTGAGAAATAAAAAACCGCTCTCATGAGCGGTTTTTTTATGTGCTTAATAGGACGTGTTGGCTTATTCCACTTGTCGGCGGAATTGGCTAAGAAAAAACAGTAAACCAGCAAACACCACCACTGAAGGCCCTGCAGGGGTGTCCTCAAGCCAAGACAGTGAGATACCACCAAGGACGGAGAGCACGCCGATTACGCTGGCAAGCATCGCCATTTTTTCAGGGCTGGTGGAGAAACGCCTCGCGGTCGCTGCTGGGATAATCATCAAGGAAGTGATGATCAGCGCCCCCACGAACTTCATCGCAATGGCAATGACCAATCCGACCATGAGCATCAGGATTAGGCGTAGTCGATCCACATTGTATCCGTCCACGCGCGCAAGCTCTTCATTAACGGTAATAGCGAGAAGCGGGCGCCACATCTTGATCAGCGTAAGCGTGACCAATCCGCAGCCAAGGGCGATCCAGCCTAAATCGGTGCTCGAAACAGACAGCAAATCACCGAATAGATAAGCCATGAGATCGACGCGTAAATCATCGACCAAGCTGATAGAGACCAAGCCTAAAGAGAGAGAAGTATGCGCGATAATGCCAAGGAGCGTATCGGTCGATACGCTGCTTTTTCGCTGCAAGCCAACCAGCAACATGGCGATCAGTAAGCAGCTAGCAATTAGGGCGACATTCAAATTCACTTGAAAAATGAACCCCAGTGATAAGCCCAAAAGAGAGGCATGCGCTAAGGTATCGCCGAAGTATGCCATTTTGCGCCAAACAACGAATGAGCCAAGCGGGCCGACAGCGGCTGCAATCAAAATGCCCGCAAGAATCGGGATGGTTAAAAACTCAAGCATCTTAGTGGTCTCCGTGCTGGCAAGGACCAACAGGGTTGCCTGATAGATCGTGGTCGTGATTATGGTGGTGGTGATACAAGGCGAGCTGTTCGCTTTCTTGGCGACCAAACATTGCAACATATTCTGGGTGTGATGATATTGAATCAGGCGCACCTGAGCAGCAAATATGGTGCTGCAAGCAAATAACCTCATCGGTTTTTGCCATCACAAGATGCAGGTCATGAGAGACCATTAAAATGCCACAATGCAGTTTGGCTTTTAGCTTGGCTATCAGGCTGTATAGTGCGAGCTGCCCGGTGACATCAACACCTTGTACCGGCTCATCAAGCACCAGTAAATCAGGCTTTTTGAGCACGGCATTCGCCAGCAAAACGCGTTGCGTTTCACCGCCGGACAGCGTGTGCATGTTTGCATTGAGCAACTTGGTTGCGCCCACGAGCGACAATGCCTCGTTAATCGACGTGGATGTTGCATAAGGGTTTAGTTTTAGAAAGCGCTCTACGCGAAGCGGCAGCGCATCGTTAAGGTGAAGTTTCTGAGGAACATAACCAATCTTCACATTGCGGCTGCGATCAACACTACCTTCCGTGGGTTTGTTTAGGCCTATAACCGTTTTGACCAGTGTCGACTTTCCTGCACCATTGGGACCAATAAGCGTGGTGATTTTGTCTCTGTATAGGGAAAACGTAACCCTGTCCAGAACGCTTCTGCCATCAAACACGACGGAAACGTTATCGAGTGTAACAAGAGGTGCGGACATAAATTCGACATGATGTTTAAAAGGAAGTGTTATATTATAACACTTTGCGTCACGATCAAATCACCAACCGTCGGAACAATTATGAGATTAAATCTTCCCCGCCTCCTCGCTATCGCTAGCTTGGTTGTTACTTGTGCTGTTTCAGCATCCCCATTATCCATTGTTACTACCATTAAACCGCTAGCCTTGATCGTGAACGATATTGCTGGTGATAAAGCCAACGTTGATGTTCTGTTGCCATCGAATGCGTCGCCACATGACTATGCGTTGAAGCCTTCCGACATTAAAAAACTGAAAACGGCGGATATGGTGGTTTGGGTGGGGCCTGAGCTCGAATTGTTCCTAGAAAAAATGCTATTAACGCAAAAGAGCGCGCTTCAGCTAACCAATTATGAAGGCATGCCCGTCATGTATTATGGTGACGAAGAAGGACATGATGACCATGACGCTCATCATGGCCATGATCACTCAGGTGTCGATGGACATATCTGGTTGGGCCCAGAACAAAGTAAAGTGATTGCAACTGCGGTTCTGGAAGATTTGTCGCAAAAAGATCCGAAAAACGCCGCTGAATACAAAAACAACTACGACAAATTTGTAGCTGAAGTATCCCAAACACAGCAGGCATTAACGGATGACTTTGCATCGATTGAAAACAAAGGTTATTTTCTTTTCCACGATGCTTATGGGTACTTTGAAAGTGCGTTCGGTCTCTCTCCAACAGGGCACTTTACCGTCGATCCTGAGCGTAAACCGGGGGCAAGAACCTTGGTGACCATTCGCACAACACTGCAGAACAAAGAAGCACAGTGTGTTTTTACTGAACCTCAGTTTAATCCTTCACTCATAAAGAGTGTGACCAAAGGAACTGGGGTTAAATTGGTAGAACTTGATCCGATGGCGCAAGACATTGACTTGGCGACGCAAGGTTACAAAGACTTTCTACTGTCTCTTGGCTCGAGTTATTTGGCGTGTTTCCAGCACTGATTCATTTTGTTCTTTGAGGCACAAAATCGCTCTGTCTATGAAGGCGCCGAACACCGAGAGTTTGGCGCTTTTTTATTTTCACTTTAGCCATCCTACCTCAACGACAGCGATCCTTAGATCGTTGCATCACTTCTTACACACCAACGTCATTTAAATAGCGGTCAATGCTGTTTTGTTTATGTGATCGTTGTTGCAATAATGAATCACCTTCAATTGGCGGTAAATAAAAACTGAGAAAATCTAACGTACCAAAATCACGTCTTTACAGTGGTGTAGTCTCAATGCCTCGCCTTTTGCTTGCTCGAACTTTTTTCAGGTACTTTATTGCGTTCATGCTGCTGATTGCTGCGCGTGTATCGTTCGCTGATCCTATTTTTTATGCATTTCCTTTTCAGCAACCGAACGATACGACCTCCGTTGAATCCATTAAATCGGTTGGCGACTCAGGGATGTGGTTGCTCGATACGGCAGGAAAGGTCAGCTATTACGATGGCGTCCACTTTCATTTACTTGAAGCGTTTGTCCCAGCGTTATCTAAGCCTGTGTCTTGTATTGAAGTCTTTGATGGCGGGTTGTGGTTAGTCGCAGACGGTGAATTGTACGAATACAATCAAAATGAAAACACCCTAACAAAGCATGACATTGATGGTCCTGCCCAAATCATCGCGACTAAACAACGCCTTTGGGTTTCCACGGATAACGCCGTTGTTGCTTTTCAAGCAGGCCAGCGATTGCCAGAAACGATGCTTAGCCAACCCGTATCAAGAATTTTCACCACGCAAACGCGCACGTATTTTCTAAAAGATCACGAACTCTATTTTGCTGACAACATGTCCACGTCCTTGTTTTCACATACGTCAATGACGGCCGTACAAAATGTTGATGACGCCATATGGGTGGGTACCCGTGAAGGTGTGTTCGTTTTGCACCAC
Organism: Enterovibrio baiacu; assembly: GCF_004120195.1. Lineage (GTDB taxonomy): Bacteria > Pseudomonadota > Gammaproteobacteria > Enterobacterales > Vibrionaceae > Enterovibrio > Enterovibrio baiacui. Next base: position 294,611 of record NZ_SCHN01000008.1, read on the forward strand.
AATGAACTAACGGCTGCAAAGGGTAAAGCATCGCAACCTTGGCATTTGGCAGGAAAGCTGCTTAGCGATTTAGCCATTTCGAGCATCAATGTAAACGAAGAAGGCGTTTGGGTTGGAGGGCGAGATGGCTTACGCCTGAGCCAACAACTTGACTACTCATCGGCTCAATTTAAAAAAATCGAGAATAACCCGGACGACATTTACGGCTTTGCTGGGCAAAACGTTTACGACATTGAAATCGCCGACAATGGCGACTTATGGGTCGCGACTGATCAGGCGCTAAACTATCGTTCTATCATTGCCATCAACATTGCGCGGTTTCCGCTCCATGATATACGTGAAGCAATGGGTGAAGACCGTGTAAGTGGCTTAGAAAGAGACAATGACAGTTATTTAATGAGCGTAAGAAATACACTGATTGCGCTGTCTTCTAGCACACTTGAAAAGCAGCGTGTTGCCACATTAAACATTGTCGTCGAAAGTATGGATAGACTCGATAGCACCCTTTGGGTAGCTGCATCATCGGGTCTCTATGCGTATTCATCAGCCACTTTTGAAGAAGAGCGTTGGCGCGTGCCGTCGATGTTTACTCGTCAGCCAATTGATAGCGTGATTGCAGATTCTCATTCGCTATGGGTCACTGTGGGAAACAGTGTTTATCGCTATTGGCCAAAAACAGAAACCATCGTTAATTACGGGAATGAATGGGCAAGTGACGAAAATACACGTCTACATGCATTGGTTGACTTGGATGATGAGGGAATCTGGCTAGGCACGACCAACGGTATTTTTCATTTCTATGATGGTGCTTTTAATAAAGTAGTGTCCCGCGAACAAATTGGTGCTGTTCAAAGCTTGGAGGCTGACGGCAATGGTTATCTGTGGGTATTGTCGAATCGAGGCGTTTATCGTCGTTTGCATAAGCCATCTGCCGTGGGTATTGAACCTGTCATGTTTAATAGTGCTGAAGAGCGAACACGGTGTCTTTCGCTCACCGACGATGCAGCGCTATTGGTGACCAGTAAGGGGTTACGAAAACTGCCGACGTTAACGGGTACTGCTGCTGTTTCTTACAACGCAAACCAGTTCAATCAAACGTCAACACTGCCACACCATTGCTATTTCAGTGATGACACTCTCGCGCTTGCTGGTGATTGGGGGGTGTTTTCATTTGATCTTCAGACAATGGGCGATTTGTTTGAACGGGAAGTGTTTGAAGCGAGTATCGGTGCGTTGTTTGTTGATGGAAAACCTTGGCGTTTAGGGTCTAAACATAGTGAACCCTTAGCATTTTCAAGCAAAAGTGCATTGATGGTGGACGTTGGCCTAATGCCATTCGGAAACCGGAAGGAGCTCCAATATCGCCTCGACGGGCGTGGTGCTGGTAACTGGTACAGTACGCAAGATCAACGTTTGGTCTTTGATTCTCTCGAGCCCGGGCGTTATGCCCTTATTATTAAAAGTCCTACGCGCACAGATCCTGAACGTGAAGTGACCTTGTTGTCCTTTTCAATCAACTCTCCTTGGTTCTATAACCCGTGGTATTACATTAGCTTTATGCTGTTGATGGGGGGCGTTGGTTACCTTTTTGCTCGAAAACGTACAATGATTATTAAGGCGCAAAATAGGCAACTCAGAGAGACGGTGCATAAGAAAGTGGCGACAATTGCAAAGCAGCAGCACTTTGTTGAGGTAACACCGCCACGCAGAGAAGAATATTGTCATCTCCCTTTGCCGCAAATGCTGCCGTCGCTTGAGGAAGCTGCGTTGTTGGACGAGCAGGAGGGAGGAACGGAACATCATGAAGATCAGCTCGATGAGTCCCGCGAATGGCGAGCATCAGTGAGTGAGCATATTGGCAGCCACTTCCATGATCCCGAATATTCACCGTCTATCCTTTCAAAAGCGCTATTTATCTCAGAGCGAAGTCTTCAACGGCGCTTTAAAGTAGAGTTTGGGTGTACGTTTAAGGAAGCGTTAATCGCGACGCGACTGGAACAGGCAAGTTGCATGTTGCTCCAGGGAGATAAGATTTCTGATGTTGCTGTTGCATGTGGTTTCAATGAGCCATCTTATTTTGCCAAATCGTTTAAAGCAAAATACAACTGCACACCTTCGCAGTTCAAAGAAGATAAAAATAAAGAAGGGATAGAGAAAAAAAAGAGCGTGGTATAGCCGCCAAGCTATACCACGGGTGTCAAAGACACCTTCGCTTGCTGCCGGAGGTGTGTGGGTAACCACACACCGTCTGGAATTTGTTTCGATTAGATGAATCCATTAAAGCGGTTTCCCCTTCCCCGCAGATAGTAATTTCCCGCCATTATTTCATTCCGATTAAAAAGCTTAGTTTTTTTTGTGGCGCCTCTAAATTTTTAGGGGGCTTAATGGATGCATTTCTCTGGTTTTTAACGAAATTAACGGAAAACAACGTAATCCATCGAAAGATTGTGGAAACAAAATCTCACTCAAGTGTCCGTTTTTCTGACAGTTTTACGGGTTTGAATGACATGAATTTGACGATTTTAACGTTTGTTGTCTTTGGCTTATCTCTCTAAACGGTTCGTTTGTTGATCAAAAACAACTTTATATAAGAAACATTTTGCAATACTTTAGTCGCAAATGTATATGATTCTCATTTTGGTTGTGATTATGAAGCTAGCTGAGCTCAAACCGGGATTCTCGGGTCGCGTAACGTCGCTTGCGAACGTGCCGGTCATTCCGCGAAAAAAACTGATGGCGATGGGGTTATTGCCTGATACACAAGTGACCGTGGTGCGCATCGCCCCTATGGGTGACCCTATTCAGGTTCGAGTTCGTGGCTGCGATATCGCGCTTCGTTTAAGCCTTGCAGAGAATATTGAGGTATTGAACGATGCAAAGTAAGCAACTACTCACTGTCGGCAACCCTAACTCGGGTAAAACGACGCTGTTTAACCGCTTGACCGGTGGTCGCCAAGAAATTGGTAACTGGGCTGGGGTGACAGTAGATAAAAAAACAGGGCAAGCACACATAGGTGAAGAAAGTTTTCTGATCACCGATTTGCCAGGTATCTACACATTAGATAACGCTGACGGTGAAAACAGTCTTGATGAATCCATTGCGATCACCGCACTTTTCTCGCACCCAAGCGATCTTATCGTCAATGTTCTTGATGCCAGCAGTTTAGAACGCAGCCTCTATTTAACGCTTCAGCTGAGAGAGCTTGGCCGCCCAATGGTGGTGGTGTTGAATAAAATGGATGTTGTGCAGCAGCAAGGCTTCTCCATCAATACTGATGTGTTATCTGAAGCGATTGGCTGCCCTGTTCTTACCGTGACGGCAACCTCGATGGATGATGTTGAATCGTTCAAACAGGCACTACCAAAACAAATTCAACCAGCCCAAGCGTGTTCACCACTGTCTATTCAATATGGCGGCGATATCGAATCTGCCATCTCGGCGATTGCAGCATCTCTAAAAGACACCGAGATTGCGTATCAGCGCGCGGCAGCGATTCGTTTGCTTGCAGGTGATGCTATTTTGTTGAATCAGCTTTTGGCTGATGCTCAAGCAAACGTGAAGCACATTACCACTGAAGCAAGCCGAAAGTCAGATACGGATTTGGTCATCGCAGACGTGCGTTATTCGCGCGTTGCGGATATTTGTCATCAGTGTAAACAGCAAGATCTCCCGTTAACGGAACGCGTGACGGATGCCATCGACAATGTATTGCTGAACCGTTGGTTAGGGTTGCCACTCTTCTTTGTGGTGATGTACCTGATGTTTATGTTCTCTATTAATATCGGCAGCGCATTTATTGATTTCTTCGATATCAGTACTGGCGCAGTGTTGGTGGATGGTGGACATTACCTGCTCGATAACCATCTGCCTGTTTGGTTGGTGACTATCATTGCTGATGGTGTTGGCGGCGGTATTCAAACGGTCGCCACCTTCATTCCTGTCATTGCGTGTTTGTACCTGTTCATGTCTTTGCTAGAAAGCTCTGGTTACATGGCGCGTGCGGCCTTTGTACTCGACAAATTCATGCAGAAAGTCGGTCTTCCGGGTAAAGCGTTCGTGCCATTGGTGTTGGGTTTTGGCTGTAATGTGCCAGCCATCATGGCAACCCGAACCCTTGATCAAGAAAGGGAACGTCGACTTGCAGCCGCAATGGCTCCCTTCATGTCTTGCGGCGCAAGGCTTCCTGTTTATGCGTTGTTTGCAGCCGCGTTCTTCCCTGAACAAGGTCAAAACATAGTCTTCCTTCTGTACCTTATGGGTATTGCAGCAGCCATTTTTACGGGCATGGTGTTACGCCGTACATTGTTCCCAGGTGATAGCGAAGCCTTGATCATGGAAATGCCACGCTATGAGTTACCACGCTTAAAAGATGTGATGCTCAAAACATGGCACAAACTCAAGCGCTTTGTTCTTGGTGCGGGTAAAACCATCGTGGTCGTGGTCACCATTCTGAGTTTCTTCAACTCGATTGGTACAGATGGAAGCTTTGGTAACCAAGATTCAGAACAGTCAGTGTTGTCGGAAGCCGCGAAAATCGTTACACCTATTTTTGCACCTATTGGTATTCAAGAAGATAACTGGCCAGCAACGGTGGGTATTATCACGGGCATTTTTGCGAAAGAAGCCGTGGTAGGTACGTTGAACAACCTGTATGCCTCACCGTCTGATGAAGAAAGTGCTGAGTATGATCTTGCGGGCAGCCTTCAAGAAGCCGTGCAAAGCATTCCTGAAAACTTGTTAGGAATTAACTTTGCAGACCCATTGGGCATTGATGTGGGTGATTTGCCCGACCAAGAGACAGTCGCGGAAGATCAAGGCGTAGATTTGAGCATCTTTGCTAACTTGAACGTGAACTTCTCTGCGGCTGGCGCTTTCGCTTACCTCGTGTTCATTCTGCTCTACACACCATGTGTTGCCGCAATGGGTGCTTATGTTCGCGAATTTGGTCGTGCGTTCTCTGCTTTCATTGCTAGTTGGACGATGTTGCTAGCGGTTGTTGCAGCTACCTTGTGCTACCAAGTGCTTGCTTTCTCATTGTCGCCGGTGACCAGCATGTTGTGGATAGCGGCAAGCATTGCTGTGATGCTACTGAGCATTGTTGGATTAGGCGTTTATGCCAAGCGTGAGAAAACACAGCGCTGGGCAACACTATGATTCTGACTGATCTTAAACAGTACATTGAGGCACACCCTAAATGTAGCCAAGCTGAATTGGCGAAAGCCTTTAACCTTTCAGAGGATGGTGTTGATGCCATGCTGTCTGTTTGGGTGAAAAAAGGCAGGGTGAAGACCATCGTATCGGACCGACAAGGTAAATCAGAGCGACGGTATATCTGGTTAGCCAATGACGAGTTTGGGATCACCGTTATCCAATGACAAAAAAGCGCGGGAAACCGCGCTTTTTTTGTGTCTTATGCTTCGCGGCGTCATGTTCCGCGAATAACCACATTATGCGGCAGTAAACTCTGGATGAGACGCGAAAATTGCTAGCCATTTCTCGACTTCCGCTGATTGTTCTTCCTCAGAACGCAAGTTACCCGGTGTATTCCCCCAAACAGGACTTGGCCACGCTGCGTCTGTCGTGAATCGTGCGATATGGTGAATGTGAAGCTGAGGCACCATGTTCCCAAGCGCTGCCACGTTCATTTTTTCTGGGTTCGTTTCTTTTTCGATGATGCTGGCCAGCAAGCTCGATTCACGCATAAGTTGCTGTTGGTCAGCATCACTGAGGTGGTGAATTTCTCGCAGTTCAGCGATTTTCGGAACGAGGATAAACCAAGGACCAATAGCTTCTTTAATCAGTAAAAGACGGCAAAGAGGGAAGTCGCCAATCCAACTGGTATCTGCAGCAAGACGTGGGTGTAATTCGAATGCCATGTTGTTTTCTCTTAAATGAAGGATTGTTCAAAAAGCTACTTGGGATTACCAGTAATGTAAACCGATGACTCAGATAAAACTATCGTCGTCGCGCGTTACGTCATCTTGCGTAATTGTCTTGTAACAATCACAAAACGTAACCTTGTGTTGGCAATTACACACCGAGCTGTTTGATTAGCTATTAGGCTAAAAATATCGGCATTGGGCGTGAATAATCACGAGGTACGGGGATGGATTATATAGAGGTTTTAGATTTTTGGTTTGGGGATGCAGATGCGCCTCAATCCGATGATGAACGCCAGTCGCTGTGGTTCCGAGGAAAGGGTGAAACGGACAATATTATCCGAGAGCGATTCTTACCCTACGTGAGCATGGCAGGGGAAGGGCGTTTTGCGCAGTGGCTTGATTCTCCCGAGGGCTCATTAGCCAATATCATTCTTTTAGATCAGTTTAGCCGCAATATTTACCGCGGATTGAGTGCTGCATTTCGTTATGATGAGTTTGCGTTAGCGCTGTGTAAGCGTGGGCTTGCAAGTGCGCAAGATGAACAGCTTCCGTTGATTCAACGCGCGTTTTTCTACATGCCTTTGCAGCATTCAGAGCATCTGGAAGATCAAGAAGAAGCGCTTTTTCGGTACAGCCAATTGTGTGAAAGTGCAGGGCCTGGACTTGAGGGAATGTTCGAACATTTCTATCGCCACGCGCGAATTCACCATGACATCGTGAAGCGATTTGGGCGTTTCCCACACCGAAATGCATCGCTAGGACGTTTGTCGACAGAAGATGAAATCCAATGGTTGGCAGATGGTGGCGCGAGGTTTGGACAGTAGTGATGCGCTCGCCAAACCTCGATATCTGATTTACATTCAATTGTTAACGAAAACCGGGCATGACACGGTTTCGCCCATTTTCTTTCGCTTTATATAACTGCTCATCTGCTCTTGCCAATAAAGAAGCGCTTTCTTCACCTTCCCCTAAAGCAGCAATACCAAATGATGCAGTAATGGAGTTTATTTTCTGGCCAGAACGCTTGTCTGTGACAGACAGTCGCTCCAAGGCTTTGCGTGTTTTCTCCGCAATTAACCAAGCCCCTTTAATCGAAACATCCGTAACCAGCACGGAAAACTCTTCGCCGCCATATCGATAAACAGTCGCCACTTCCTGCATATTTTGTTCGAGCTTATTCGCCACAATCTTGAGGACACTGTCGCCCATTTGGTGGCCAAACTCGTCATTGAACAGCTTGAAGTGATCGATATCGACCATGATAAGACACACGCCATTGTTATTGTGAACGTGCTCAGCGAGTGCCAGATCAAAGGCGCGCCTATTGAGGCAGCCTGTTAAGGCGTCATGGGAGGCTTGTTTACGGTAGTCTTCCAACTGCTGTTTGAGTTGGTCGATCTCGGTACGTTGTGCTTTAACATGCAGTTGATACTGCTCGGTCGCGGCCAGCAAATCTTGCGAACCTTGTAAAAGATCGTGGGTGATTTTTTTGCTTTCTTTGCCTTGAAGTTCGCGGTTCTTCACGTCTTCTAGCTTGGTCACGGATGAGTTCAGAATGTCCTGAAACTCTTCAGTGTTGGACATGGTCGTATCCATGCTGCTGCCAAGATCGGCGGCTAAGTCTTGTACTTTCTGGCGGAAGGTATCGAGTTCTTTTGTTGCGTCGTCAAGCAAATACGTTTCGATAAAATCGTCACAGTGTTCGACGGTGCAAAGTCCCTCTTTTTTAACGATGGCATCAAGGGCGCGGTTAAGGGCTGGGTGGGTGCCAGCACAATAGGCATACCACAGCGAAAAGTAGTGTGGTGTGGTTGGCACTTTATATTTCACCATCAAAGGCACTGCGCGTTTAAACACCCTTGTGGCTTCAATCAAAGCATATTCATTCATTCCTGATTCTCACTTCCATGTCAAAGCTATCAGTAATGATATGCACAAACCGTACGCTGTGTTAGTTGAGAACGAAAAAAGCCCCGATCTTTACAATCGGGGCTCTCATTTTGTGAACAAGGTTCAGCTTTTGGTTTACATACGCTCTAGCGTTTTAATACCAAGTAGATCAAGACCTTGTTTGATAGTTTTCGACGTCAGCGCAGCCAGTTTCAAACGACTTTGCTTCGTTTCGCCTTCAGCATTTAGCACTGGGCAAGCTTCATAGAAGCTAGAGAAAGTGCCCGCCAATTCGAAGAGGTAACCACACATAATGTGGGGTTGGCCTTCACGCGCAACAGACTGTACTGCTTCTTCGAATTGAAGCAGCTTAGACACAAGTGCTTTCTCTTTGTCGTCTGCAATCAAGATCTTACCGTCGATAGCGTTAGGATCGATACCTGCTTTGTTGAAGATAGATGCTACACGGGTGTAAGCATACTGCATGTACGGTGCAGTGTTACCTTCGAATGCCAGCATGTTGTCCCAGTCGAAGATGTAGTCAGTGGTACGGTGCTTAGACAGATCTGAGTATTTCACCGCAGCCATGGCAACAGTTTCTGCGATGTTTGCTTTCTCTTCAGCAGACAAGTCAGGGTTTTTCTCTTCGATCAGTTTCTTCGCACGCACTTCCGCTTCATCAAGCAGGTCAGCCAAACGTACCGTACCGCCTGCGCGAGTTTTAAATGGACGACCGTCTTTACCCAGCATCATGCCGAATGCATGGTGTTCTAGGCTCACAGACTCAGGAACGTATCCTGCTTTACGTACGATGGTCCACGCTTGCATCAGGTGCTGGTGCTGACGTGAATCAATGAAGTACAACACGCGGTCTGCATTGAAGGTTTCGTAGCGGTATTTCGCACACGCGATATCCGTGGTGGTGTACAAGAAGCCGCCGTCGCGTTTTTGGATGATAACACCCATCGCTTCGCCATCTTTGTTCTTGAACTCATCAAGGAACACAACCATTGCGCCGTCATCTTCAACCGCCAAGCCTTGTGCTTTAAGGTCTTCAACGATGCCTGCAAGCATGCTGTTGTACATGCTTTCACCCATCACGTCTTTGTCAGTCAACGAAACGTTTAGGCGATCGTAGTTACGTTGGTTTTGCTCAAGGGTGATTTTAACCAGCGTTTTCCATTTTTCTTTGCAGTACTCGTCGCCGCTTTGTAGGCGAACAACGTAGTTACGTGCCGTTTTCGCGAACGCTTCGTCTTCGTCATACAACTTTTTAGATTCGCGGTAGAAGCCTTCGATGTCGCTCAGGTCCATCGAGATGTCACCGCCTTCCGCTTCGTGACGCTCAAGGTTCGCGATGAGCATACCGAACTGCGTGCCCCAATCACCAAGGTGGTTAGCACGTGTCACGTTGTGGCCCAAGAACTCAAGGGTACGAACAACGGCATCACCAATGATGGTTGAACGCAGGTGACCAACGTGCATTTCTTTCGCTACGTTTGGTGCTGAGTAGTCAACAACGATGTTTTGTTTGTCAGCTTCTGCCACACCTAGGCGGCTGTCAGAAAGGGCTGCATCAGCTTGTGCTGCTAACCATTCTGTATCAAGGAAGATATTAATAAAGCCTGGACCCGCAATTTCAGTTTTCGAAGCAATGCCATCGAGATCCAGTACATCCAACACTTTTTGCGCGAAATCGCGTGGGTTGCCGCCAAGTTTTTTAGCAATGCCCATGATGCCGTTTGCTTGATAGTCACCAAATTGTGGTTTTGCTGATTGACGAACTGCAGCTGGGCTGCCTTCTGGTGCACCGGCTGCAACCATCGCTGCCGATACTTTGTCATTGAGAAGGGCTTGAATATTCACGTGCTTACCTTAATTTTATTACCCGACTGACACCGCGTGATATTGGATCACGACGATGGGCTTACTTGTCATGGTACTAAAGCAAAAATCCGTCAACGATACCCAATGATAAATGTTCATTGCAGGGCATGGTTGACGGCTTTAATACCAAGCGTTCGGCACAGAATACGGGTGCAGATAGATAGGCGTAATAATACCCACAAATAGCTGCGGTTTGAAACCCAAATGCGGTGAAATACCTTGATTTCATTGTCGCCGCGCTTTGTTCATTTCTTTACAACAGGATTCTGGAGAAAATTCACGCGTTCGATAGGCTATTGTTAATGCCGTTCTTGGGATGGGATACTAAGAGTGTTTTCCATGACGATTAAAGAGATATTCATGTCATCACTTACTGTTGAGCACCTTTTCTCCTCACTGCTGCCGTTTAGCCAGCGTTTACAAGGGTTGATTGACACGCTCGGGCTTGATCTTTCGCCTTATGACACTGACCACATTGCCCTTCGCGTGAATGACGCAGAGCAAGCCAAACAATTGCATCAAGCATGGTTGGCACACGGCGATGAAATTTCAAACAACATGATCAACGGGCGCCCAATCGTGGTGGTAAAAACACATGCAGCGCTCATGTTTGGTGGTTGGAAAACACACTGTGTGGAATTGCCTTATCCTGGCGATAAAGCTTACCCAGAAGAGGGTTGGGAACATGCGGAGTGGGTTATTCCTTCTCTCGCCACCACGCCAGAAGCCTTGCTTGAAGATGTGTTCGCTTTATTTCCAGCCCTAAAAAGTGAATGGGACACATTGGAAGAGAAGGGCGTGAAGGTCAAACTCAGTTCACCGTCTGGAGAAGGGGAGCGGTTGGCGAACCCTACGGTCGCGTTCAAGGCTAAAGGTGTTTGTATCAAGCTCCATCCGGTCACGTTAGAACAAGTGATTGAGAGCGAGCAGTAACCGCAAAAGTCCCATTCCTCCTCACTTCGCAGAGCTAAAATTTGCCTCATTAGCTCTGCTTATGATCACCATAAGGACTGACAATTAGAGCATCTTCAGCAATCTCGTTACCTTACTCGCGTACTCAACTTACAGGTGACGATTATGAAGAAAACGCTATTGGCCCTCATTCTAGGCTCAACTTTTGTCGTGGCAGGATGCTCTTCATCAAACCATGGTAACAACGATCATGTTGTTGACCGCCCAGAACCGACAGATCCGAGCTTCGGTATAGATCCACCGACAGTTGATCGCCCTGAGCCGGCTGATCCCAATTTTGGGATTCCAGCAGCACCTGTTATCCCTGATTTTGACGAGACACCGGACTGGGGGCTGGATATTGGAGATACACCCGACTGGGGCGGTGTAATTGGCGATATTCATGTTGATAACGATGGGCTAGTGCGCTTTGAGGGGCAGGAATACCAAATCACTGGTTATGATGAGATGACGAAAGAATTTGCTCTTGTTGATAAAGACGGTGAGGCTGTCGCAGCAAGAATTATGGGAGATGGCACCATTGGTGTGATTTATAAACAGCAGGTTTATTTTTTCAATATTACCCGTTTTGCTTTCACCCCAGATTACGACTTTGGTGTTGACTCGAATCTTGATTACGTCGCCAAAGACGATATTACTGCGGTACTCAATCTGCAAAAAGAAATCATCAAAGCATATAACCAAGATGATCTGATCGGCGAGTATCTTAAATACGGATCTGGTATTCATTACGACCAAGCCAAGATGGAGCAAGCTGCATTCACTGTGGTGGCTTACTACCTAACGACAGATGCGGATCTCGATCTTCAACACAAACTTGGCGCGTTAGCATTCTCATTCAATGGCAATGTATCGATTGCTCACTCGATTGTGGTTGATGCACTAAAGCACATTGATAAAAACGTGGCTGACTCAGACAAACAAGCGGTGCTGCGCAGTATCAATGATTACCTAGGCACTGAACATGACAGCATCCAAAGTGTTTACGAAGGGGTGTATCGTCACGGACAAGATATGCTCTCTCGCCTTGGTGTGTCTGGCAATGAAGGGAACCGCTACACCATCGCATTGATCCGTAATATTCAGCGTCACGGCTGGGACAATGTAAAAGGCAAGATTGAAGATCACATCAAAAACAACCCGCAGCCGATGCAGATAAATGCCCCTGCGCGAAACATCGACCGCGACAGAGTGCGCAGCGAAATTCGTCACCGTATTAGCCAGTAATTCCTTTTCGGCTCCGGTTACCCGGAGCCATTTTTTCTTCTTATCCCAAAAGCCACGAGACGCGCCCACACACTATGATAAAAAACATCCTGCTTATGAGCTTGTTACTGTCACCAGCAATGGCATCTGCCAATATGAACGTGAGCTATTCAGACAACATTTTAGAGTTGGGATACTCGGTGGATATCAAGGATGATTCGTATCTGTATTTGGGGGCGGATTCAGCCAACTGGTTTGCGGTTGGTTATGGCCATGCCTACATGTTTGATAACTATGTTCGACTCTCGGGTTATTACGAATATTCCCAATGGGATAACGTGTTGCTAGGTGACTTTGGTGTGCGAACAAACAGCCATCTCATCGATCTTTCGGTGACTAAATTTTTCCCTGCGTCTTCGATTAAGTTTGGGGGTAAATACGAACTGATTGATGACAGTGGCTGGGAGTTTGAAGCAGGCGATAAACAAGCGCTCTACACAGGCTACAGCCGATATTTTGAAAAGTGGTATGCCTCGGCAACCTATACGCATTCATTGAGACAGTATGACGATGAAATGTGGGGTGATAGCGACAGTGATTATCGAAGCAATGAACTGGAGCTGACGTTGGGATGGAATCAAGTGTGGAAGGTTTCGCCTTACATCAAAGGCACTGCATTTCGCATGTATGGCGACAATACAGGTTACAGTTGGTCGGTGGGGGGCAGTGTTTCCTTTTAATTGAAACCAATGCAAAGACAAAAAACAGGCCGATTAACTCGGCCTGTTTGCGTTTATTTTTGCAGTTGTGCCTACAAAATCACGGTCTTGTTACCGTAAACGAAGACCTTGTCTTCAAGCACCAAACTGAGTGCATTACTTAGCACTGTTTTCTCGACATCTCGCCCTGCTTTCACCATGTCTTCAGCACTAAATGTATGGTCAACATGCTTGATGTTCTGGTCGATGATTGGGCCTTCATCAAGATCATTGGTGACGAAGTGCGCCGTTGCCCCCGTTATTTTCACACCGCGTTGGTATGCCTGATGGTACGGGCGCGCACCAATGAAGGCTGGCAAGAAACTGTGGTGAATGTTGATGATTTGACGCGGGAAGCGGGCAACAAAGTTTGGCGTGAGCACACGCATGAACTTGGCCAGCACAATGTAATCCGGTGAGTAAGAATCGATAATCTCAATAACCTGATTCTCGTGTGCTTCGCGTTCGACGTTCTCGTGGCTAACGAAGTGGAATGGAATATCAAACTTCTCCGTCAATGCCGCAAGGGTATTGTGGTTACCAATGACGGCAGCAATATCAACATCCAACGAGCCATCATACGCTTTCATCAAAATGTCACCCAAGCAGTGCGATTCCTTCGTGACGAGAATCACTATGCGCTTGCGACGCTTGGCATCAACGAGGCTGCGATGGCTGCCTGCAGGCAGTGCTTGGTCGATATCCATCAAGAAGGTTTCATCATTAAAGATGCCTTCAAGCTCTGTGCGCATGAAGAACTGCCCAGTGCTGTGATCAACGTATTCGTTGTTATGGATAATGTTGAGCTGATGCTTGTAACAAATGTTGGTGATTTTGGCGATGAGGCCTTGCGCGTCAGGACAATCCGTCAGCAGAGTCTTTCTTTCCATAGAAGCGTGAATCTCGCGAAGTCAAAGTGGTGCTGTAAAGCAGATACGTTTTCCATTTGTTTTACGCTGAATTTTCCAATAGGTCAAAAATTCGAGATAGATGGGCTGAATAGCGCTGTTTTTTCACCGTCATACTCTCACTATCACACCTTTCCCATTTGATGAATGGCAGGTCGGTGGGATTGTTGGCATAATGCAGTCCTTTCTAACACTGTATATATGACCAATGATTTCGAAGGTTTTCTCCACAACAGGTGCGCTCGCGAAAGCCATTAAAGGCTTTCAACCACGTCAACCGCAAACGGACATGGCGATGGCTGTTGAGCGCGCGATAAAAGACAGCTCCCAGCTGGTGGTAGAAGCGGGAACGGGTACGGGTAAAACCTATGCCTATCTTGCGCCTGCGCTGCTTAGTGGCAAGAAAACCATTGTCAGTACAGGGTCGAAAAACCTTCAAGAGCAGCTTTTTCATCGTGACTTGCCGTTGATGATGAATACGCTGGGTTTCACGGGGCGCGTTGCGCTGTTAAAAGGGCGATCCAACTACCTTTGTCCAGAGCGTTTGGGGCGTCAGTTGATTGAAAGTCATGACGGTCAAGCCGATCCTACCTTGCTCACGCAACTTGTGAAAGTACGCGGTTGGTCATCTGAAACCAAAAGCGGGGATTTGGGCGAGTGCGATGATTTGGCAGAAGACAGCCCCATCATTCCTACCATCACGTCAACGAACGACAATTGCCTTGGAAAAGAATGCCCAAGTTATAAAGAATGCTTTGTCGTCAAAGCGCGCAAGAAAGCAATGGATGCTGATCTTGTCGTGGTGAACCACCATCTTTTCTTGGCGGATTTGGCCATAAAGGAAACCGGATTCGGTGAGTTGATCCCCGAGGCGGAAGTGTTCATTTTCGATGAGGCCCACCAAATTCCAGACATTGCCAGCCAATACTTCGGTCAAAGCTTATCTAGCCGCCAGATTCAAGAGCTCGCCAAAGACATTCACATTGCATACCGAACGGAACTGCGAGACACCAAGCAGCTTGATAAAGTGGCGGATCGTTTGTCTCATTCGGCGTCGGATTTGCGTATTGTTCTCGGCGAGCCGGGCTTTCGCGGTAACTGGCGAGAAATCAGCGCGTCACCCGCAGTGGCGCGTGAATTAGTGAGATTGTCAGATGCACTCACGCTCGCCTATGACGTGATCAAACTGTCGCTAGGGCGCAGCCAATTGTTAGATGCGGCGTTTGAACGCACAACCATACTCAAGGCGCGATTGGAGCGACTGAGCGACACGTCAATTCCCGGTTATTCGTATTGGTATGAGTGCAGTCGTCACCATTTCAGTTTGAACATCACGCCGCTTTCTGTCGCAGAAAAATTCCGTGAACAAATTCAGATGCAGCAAGGCGCGTGGATCTTCACGTCTGCGACGTTGGCGGTAAACGACGACTTCAGCCATTTCAGCCACCGTTTAGGCTTAGAGCCTGCAGAGCAATTTACGTTACCAAGCCCGTTTGACTATGCGTCTCAAGCGATTTTGTGCGTACCCCGTTTTCTACCTGAACCGAATAGCTACGGGTTGGCGGACAAACTGGTAGACATGCTCGCGCCTGTGATTGAGCAAAATGGCGGCCGCTGTTTTTTCCTTTGCACGTCTCACCAAATGGTGCGTGATTTATCGGAGGGCTTTCGAGAGCGTTTTGATTTGCCCGTGCTTGTGCAGGGCGAAATGTCGAAACAGAAATTGTTGGCGGAATTCCTTGAGCTTGGAAATGCGTTATTGGTGGCGACGGGGGCTTTCTGGGAAGGGATTGACGTTAGAGGCCAAGCCCTGAGCTGTGTTATTATTGATAAATTGCCTTTTACTGCACCGGACGATCCGCTTTTAAAAGCGCGAATCGAAGATTGCAGACTGCAAGGGGGCGATCCGTTTTCCCAAGTCCAAATTCCAGATGCTGTTATCACGCTCAAGCAAGGGGTAGGACGTCTTATTCGAGACGGACGAGACCACGGCGCATTGATCATTTGTGATAATCGCTTGGTGAGCAGACGCTATGGGGAAACATTCCTTCGCAGTTTACCTCCAATCCCACGTACACGGGATTTAGAGAAAGTGAGCGAGTTTCTCGCCGCTATAGACACACATAACAACGATGATGCTGAAGTTCCAGCAACGCCTGAGGTGTAAATGACATCTAAAATTCTTGCCGTCGACACGGCGACTGAAAACTGCTCTGTAGCGCTAAAAATCGGCAACGACACGATTGCGCGCTGTGAAATGGCACCCCGCGAGCACACGGTTAAAATTCTGCCAATGGTTGATAGCGTTTTGGCGGAAGCGGGTTTGACCTTGCGAGAACTCGATGCGCTGGCTTTTGGCCGTGGACCGGGCAGTTTCACTGGAGTACGTATCGGTATTGGTATTGCGCAAGGATTGGCGTTTGGTGCAGACATTCCTATGGTGGGCGTTTCCACCATGGCAGCCATGGCGCAACAGGCTTACCGCCGTAATCAATCAACACAGGTATTGTCAGCGATTGATGCGCGTATGAATGAAATTTACTTCGGTGGTTACCAGCGCCTTGAAAACGGCGATTGGGAAACCGTCCATGAAGAAGCCGTGCTTCCACCTGAAATGCTCGCAGCGCAGCTCAGTGAAAATGCTGCGGTCAGCACAGAAAATGCATGGGCGATCGCGGGAACAGGTTGGCCAGCCTACCCAGATTTGGCAAGCCAACTACACTTATCCGTAACGGAAAGTGGCGTTCTGTATCCAGAATCAGAAGACATGTTAGTGCTTGCTCATCATGCGTTGTTGCGTGGTGAAGCTGTGGATGCGGAGCACGCCAGCCCTGTGTATTTGCGAGACACGGTAGCGTGGAAAAAGCTGCCAGGTCGCGAATAACGCCTAATTACCATCAATAAGGTCAGCCATGGTTTCGATTCAAGGATTACCGCAGCCCATTCAGCGCCCGTCCACCACGCGGCGCAAGAAAAGTGATAACGCCTCACCCAGTGAGAATACGGCCAAGCCGTCGGTTGTTGCTACTGCAGTCTCTCTTGGTATTCGAAACCCTGAACTGGCACAAGAAGCCCATCAGCAAATTCATTACGATTTGCCGGATGGCAAAAGTCGACATGCCCTCGCGTCTTACATGGACATAAAGAACCAAGCAAGACGCGAAGAGTTGGCGGCCTTATTCGGTGTTGATATCTTTGTCTAAATCGGTTCGTTTTAACTCCTCGTACCACTTAAGCCGTATATTCTTCCCTGCACATTACTGTGTTAGGCTGCGCGCGCTCGTCCCCAGCGCGGCGCTCACGCTGTTCAATTGCTCGTTGGTTTTCTGCGCATGATGACATTACAAGAAGGAAAATTCGCCGTGAGGCATGGTGATCTCGCGGCGCAAGTCTGTCTTACTGACAGCAATAAGCCAGTGCTTCTCATGTTGCACGGCTGGCAAGATAACAGTGGTAGCTTCGAACCACTTGTGCCACTGCTTACCGAACGATTTGACCTCGTGTTACCCGATTGGCCGGGACACGGTTTGTCTGATCACAAAGGTCCCGATAGCTTCTATCCTTTCTTTGACTATGTTGATGATCTTCACCAGCTTATCTTGCAGTTGGGTGATCGCGCTCTGTACTTGGTTGGGCACTCACTGGGTGGCTTAGTGGCGTCTTGTTGGTGCGCGGCGTTTCCTGAAAGGGCAAAGGGACTCATCATGATTGAAGCGCTTGGGCCCATGTCCGAGCGAGACGATAAAGTGGTTGAGCGATTGAGAAGTGGCGTGTTAAGCCGAGAAACACTCAAGCAACCTCGTGATTTACCGTCGTTTGAAGCGGCGTTAAAACTGCGTCGAGGCATCAACAAAGTGCCGATGGATGATCTCGCGCCTTTGGTGCGACGTGGCATAGAACAACGAGGCGGTGTGTGGCAGTGGCGACACGACGCGAAATTAAAAACCGAATCCGTGTATCGAATGTCAACGCATCATGCCGAGCATTTGATTCGTGGCATTCGTTGTCCGGTGCTCGCCATTATTGGTGATGACGGCTACCCAGAATTACGGGGCCCTATGGCCCAACAACGTGCGGCATGGTTTAACGATCTGACCATCGAAACGGTGACAGGAACCCATCATTGTCACCTACAAAGTCAGGCAGATACCGCGGCGTTGATTAACGATTTTGTGACCAAGCTACACCTCATTGAGTATGAGGATGTTAATTGATTGTTACTCATGGTCTAATTGAGTATTAAAACGCTCGTTTAACTTTTTTGCGTCTGGCACGGGGATATACCCGTGAAAAATACCCGCGAATAATAATAGGAGAGTTCAAGTGGATAAGGTTTGGCTTAACCGCTACCCATCAGATGTACCAGCGGAAATCTCACCGGATAAATACCCGTCATTGGTAGAAATGTTCGAGAAGTCGGTACAAAAGTATGCCGATCAGACTGCCTTCATCAATATGGGGCAGGTGATGACCTTCCGTAAGCTGGAAGAACGCAGCCGTGCATTTGCCGCTTACTTGCAAAACGATCTAAAGCTTAAGAAAGGCGACCGCGTTGCCGTGATGATGCCTAACTTGCTGCAATACCCGATTGCGCTGTTCGGTATTCTGCGTGCAGGTTGTGTGGTGGTGAACGTAAACCCACTTTACACACCACGTGAGCTTGAGCACCAATTGAACGATTCTGGCGCGAAAGCCATCGTTATTGTGTCGAATTTTGCGCATACCCTTGAGAAAGTGGTCGATAATACCGGCGTACGTCACGTGATTTTGACGAGCTTGGGCGATCAGCTTCCACGAGCCAAAGGTACTATTGTTAATTTCGTGGTGAAATACATCAAGAAGATGGTGCCTAAGTACAGCCTGCCACATGCGACATCTATGCGCCTTGCTCTGAAGAAAGGCCGTCGTATGCAGTACGTGAAACCGTTCATGACGGGCGATGATATTGCCTTCCTGCAATATACGGGCGGTACAACAGGCGTAGCAAAAGGTGCCGTGCTCTCACACCGCAACATGCTCGCTAACGTTTACCAAGCCAAAGGCACGTATTCGCCTGTCTTGGTTGAAGGCCGTGAATTGGTGGTTACTGCGTTACCGCTGTATCACGTCTTTGCACTAACGGTTAACTGCCTGTTGTTCATTGAGCTTGGCGGCCAAAACCTGTTGATCACCAACCCGCGTGATATTCCAGCCTTCATCAAAGAGCTTAAACAGCACCCATTCACGGCGATCACCGGCGTGAATACCTTGTTTAATGCCTTGTTGAATAACGAAGATTTCCACGAGTTGGATTTCTCAAACCTTAGCCTAACCGTGGGTGGCGGCATGGCCGTGCAACGCGCAGTTGCGGAAGGCTGGGTGAAGCTGACAGGTAAACACCTATTGGAAGGTTATGGCCTGACAGAGTGTTCACCGCTTGTTGCGGCTTATCCGTATGACCTTGTTGAGTACAACGGTTCCATCGGCTTGCCAGTACCATCTACCGATGTTCGCATTGTTGATGACGAAGGTAACGTGCTGCCAAACGACCAAATCGGTGAGCTTCAAGTGAAGGGGCCGCAGGTGATGCAAGGTTACTGGCAGCGTCCTGAAGCGACAAAAGAAGTGCTGACTGATGACGGTTGGCTCTCAACGGGCGATGTTGTGAAGTTTGATGAAGATGGCTTCCTGCACATCGTTGACCGTAAGAAAGACATGATTTTGGTGTCTGGCTTTAACGTTTACCCGAACGAAATTGAAGACGTCGTCGCGTTACACGGCAAAGTGTTGGAAGTGGCCGCGATTGGTCAGCCACACGAAACGTCTGGCGAAATCGTGAAGGTGTGTGTCGTGAAACGCGATCCAAGCCTGACCAAAGACGAGCTACTGGCGCACTGCCGTGAACACCTCACTGGCTACAAAGTGCCAAAAATTGTCGAATTCCGCGAAGAATTGCCGAAAACCAACGTGGGTAAAATCCTGCGTCGCGCACTGCGTGAAGAGCAAGAAGCAAAAGCTGCAAGCGCGGAATGAGTCTCAGGTCTCGTGCTAACTGAATAAGTAGCGCGTACAATAGAGGCGAATCGCCAATTAAAAACATGCTGGCTTAGGCCGGCATGTTTGTTTTTATTGCCCTGTAGATTGATGGGCGCGTCGCTCATCGCGGCAAAAACCAAA
Organism: Enterovibrio baiacu; assembly: GCF_004120195.1. Classification (GTDB taxonomy): domain Bacteria; phylum Pseudomonadota; class Gammaproteobacteria; order Enterobacterales; family Vibrionaceae; genus Enterovibrio; species Enterovibrio baiacui. Next base: position 314,271 of record NZ_SCHN01000008.1, read on the forward strand.
AAATGGAAGATAGTGTGAATTTTGAAATTGTAACTGAACTATCCCACCTTGAACGTGTTTGCCAGCAAGCGCGAAACGTTCCTGCCGTGATGCTGGATACCGAATTTGTCCGTACACGCACCTTGTACCCAAGATTGGGTCTGATTCAAATGTTTGATGGCGAGACGCTGTCGCTGATTGACCCGATTGAGCTTGATGATCTTTCGCCACTTTGGGCGGTGCTGTCGGACGAATCTGTCATCAAGGTATTGCACGCGTGCAGTGAAGACCTTGAGGTGTTTCACCACTACGCAGGTGTGATGCCAACCCCGATGATTGATACCCAAATCATGGCGGCATTTTTAGGTCACGGCTTGTCTACAGGCTTTGCTGCGCTGGTGGATGAGTACCTTGGTGTCGCACTCGACAAAGGCGAAGCACGTACCGATTGGTGTGCACGTCCATTGAGTGACAAGCAGCTTGAATACGCCGCAGCCGATGTTCACTACTTGCTTCCTCTTTACGAAATTTTGGCGGAACGCGTTGAGCAAACAGGTTGGGGTGAGGCAGTGAAGCAAGAGTGTGCCTTGATGATGAGTAAGCGTGGAAAAACGCCTGATCCTGACAAAGCATACTTAGACATCAAAAATGCATGGCAACTTCGCCCTAAACAACTGGCGGTGCTGCAGAAGTTAGCCAGCTGGCGTTTGAAAGAAGCGCAGCGTCGTGACCTTGCGTTAAACTTTGTCGTGAAAGAGTTAAACCTTTGGAAAGTGGCACGCTTTGAGATTCGTTCGCTCGAAAAAATGGCGGATGAAGGCTTTGATCGCTTTGAACTGGAGCGTCACGGTAAACGCCTGATCGCCATGGCGTTAGAAGCGGACAAAACACCGGAAGCGCATTACCCAGAACCGATTGCGCGCTTGGTTGATATGCCGAGTTACAAGCAGACAGTGAAGAACATTAAAGACCAAACCAATGCGGTGGCAGAACAACTCGGTGTGGTACCTGAGTTTGTTGGGTCTAAAAAGCAGATTCACCAAATGCTGAAATGGGCGTGGATCAACGCGTGCAATCCAGAAAAAATGCCTGACTTGCTGTCGGGCTGGCGCAAGCCTTACCTGGAAGAAAAAGTCCTACCGCTACTGCGTAAATAACGCCGCTGCAGCGATGAATCTTTGGGTGACCTAGGGCTTCATCAATCAGTAAGTAGAAACAAAAAAACCGGCTTTCATGGCCGGTTTTTTATTAACGCTCAGAATCGGGCGTCAGCTTATTTGTCTTCCTCAGGAAGGGTGACATTCAGTTCTAGGACTGAAATGTCGTCATCACGCTGCTCAAGACCCACAGACACTTGTTCTGGCGAGATATCTACGTACTTGCGGATAACGTTCAGGATATCCTGCTTAAGCTGGGGTAGGTACGTAGGCTCAGGACTCCCTGCGCGACGGCGCTCTGCAACAATAATTTGCAGACGTTCCTTCGCCAATGACGCAGACGATTTCTTGCTCGGACGGAAAAACTCCAGCAGTGCCATAACTTATCCTCCAAACAAGCGTTTTAGGAACCCTTTTTTCTCTTCCTCAAGGAAGCGGTAAGGGCATTCTTCACCAAGCAGACGGCGAATCGCATCACCATAGGCTTGGCCTGCATCAGACTCTTCATCAAGGATAACAGGTTCACCTTTGTTTGAAGCGTGCAGTACGGAAGGGCTTTCAGGGATCACACTCAACAGCGGTATACGAAGAATTTCTTCGACATCCGCCACACTTAGCATTTCACCACGGGTTACGCGCGCAGGGTTGTAACGGGTCAAAAGAAGGTGAGTTTTAACAGGCTCTTCTCCATTTTCCGCGCGACGAGATTTTGAATCCAAGATGCCCAAAATACGGTCTGAATCGCGTACTGAAGAGACTTCTGGGTTCGTGGTAACGATGGCTTCATCGGCGAAGTAAAGGGCCATCAGAGCGCCTGCTTCGATGCCTGCGGGTGAATCACAAATGATGAAGTCGAAATCCATCGCTTTCAAATCGTCAAGCACACGTGCAACACCGTCTTTCGTCAGTGCGTCTTTGTCGCGTGTTTGTGAGGCTGGCAGTACGAAAAGGTTCTCGATGCGTTTGTCTTTGATCAGTGCTTGGTGCAGGTTCGCTTCACCGTTGATCACGTTAACGAAATCATAAACAACGCGACGTTCACAACCCATGATCAGGTCAAGGTTACGCAAGCCGATATCGAAGTCGATAACTGCAGTTTTCTTTCCTGACTGAGCAAGGCCAGTCGCAATCGCAGCACTCGATGTGGTTTTACCAACACCGCCTTTGCCGGACGTAATAACGATAATTCGTGTCATTCCTCAATCCTTTGGATAGTTAGAGTGTGAGGGGTTCAATATTTAATGAGTCATTTTGCAGTGATACCTTCACAGGACGAGATGCATATTCGTCAGGAATGGTTTCACTGAGCCAATAAGTGCCCGCGATAGAGACGAGTTCTGATTGCAGGTTTTGGCAAAAGATATGGGCTTCTTTTTGTCCACTCGCGCCCGCAATCGCTCGACCACGAAGTACGCCATAGATATGGATACTGCCGTCGGCTATGATTTCAGCGCCAGCACTCACGTGATTCAAGATCACCAAGTCAGCATTTTTCGCATACACTTGCTGACCCGAGCGAATTGGCGTGGTAACCACTTTGGTCGGGGTTTGAATGGGGTCGTTGATACGGCTTTGCTTGGCAGGTGCCATGATGGCAAGTCCAGCGAGCTTTGCCGCTTCTCGGGTTGAATTCAACTTACAGCCCGTAATACCGACCACCAACATGCCCATGTAGGCGATGGTTGCTTTTAGCGCATTAAAATCAGGTTGGCGGTGAAGTCGGGAAATATCGACAACCACCGGCGCACCATCGAAAAAGGCAGGCGCTTGGTTCACCTTTTCCAATAAAACATTCATTGCGCCATCAAGATCGTCGTCGAGCAAATGAAGCACAGAAAGTGTAAATGAACTGCCTTTGAGTTCAGCATTTTTAGTCATTAAGGGTAATCCAGCTGGCACAGGCTTCTTTTGGGAAATAGAGCAAAGTGTGTCGTGACTTTCTAAAGCGGATTCGAGTACACCTCTTGCTTGCGTTTCTCTCTCGTTTTAGAGCAAGGGGCGCAAAGAAAAGTTCATCGTGTTGTCGCTAACATTGTCATTAACACACTCCAAGAATAAAGCGGCATTCGTGCATTATCAGACAGTGCTCTGCATGGTATATTCCTGAAAACATTGCGGCAAGCGCCAACACGAAATGTGACGGATTAATCGTCTATTTCGTGACATTTTTCTAAGCCATTTCTCTAAATTGGGATAGAGGTGATAAGGTCATTGAGTCAGTGATCTTAAAAGCATGACGAAGAGGTACAACATGCATTGCGCGATTTATAAGAGCGGTAAAAAAGCGGCAACTTATCTATATATTAATCGAAAGGACGATTTTTCTGATGTTCCTGAACAATTATTAGCAACTTTCGGGAACCCTCAGTTCGTCATGATGGTCAACTTAGAGAAGAGAGATAAGTTAGCATTAGCAGATATCTCTAAGGTTCGTGATAGTCTGAAAACAGATGGTTTTTTCTTGCAGATGCCGCCACAACCCGATGCTGCACTGCAACACATTCGAAATAAAAACACGAAATTGTAAAGGAGCGCTATGCGTAAAGGATTAGTTGGTATCTTCATCGGTGCTGCGCTGTCTCTGTCAGTGCCAGCGATGGCGGAAAAGCCAAGTTTTGAAAGCTATGTTGCCGGGCTTAAACAGGAAGGACTAAATAAAGGCATAGATGCTGCGCTTCTCGATAGTGCGTTTGACGGTATTCGTTATCGTGAAAGGGCAGTAAAAGCGGACCGCAATCAGCCGGAAAAAAGATTAACGCTGGATGAGTATATTCCACGCGCCGTGCCTGATTGGAAAGTGAAAAAAGCACGCCGCTTATATGATGAGCATTACGATGATTTAAAACGCATCGGCGATATTTATGGTGTGCAGCCAAGGTTCCTTGTCGCGCTTTGGGGCGTAGAAAGTAATTTCGGCGCGTTTACCGGAAAATACGATGTCGTGGAAGCGCTCACCACATTGGCGTACGACGGACGGCGTGAAGCCTTTTTTAGAGGCGAAGTATTTTCTGCTCTAAGTATTTTGCAAGAAGGCCATATTGATGTTGATTCCATGAAAGGCTCTTGGGCTGGTGCAATGGGACAATGCCAATTTATGCCAAGCTCTTTCTTATCATTTGCCGCTGATGGGAATAATGATGGAAAGAAAGACATTTGGAATTCGAAGCCTGATGTTTTCGCGTCATCCGCCAATTATTTGAAAAATGCAGGGTGGGATGATGGTTATACTTGGGGCAGACAAGTTGTTTTACCAAAAGGTCTTAATTCTCAATTGTTAGGGTTAGGTCAGGATAAAGCTAAATCTTTAGCGGAATGGCAATCATTAGGCGTGCGAACGATGAATAAGAGTGCATTGCCTGATGTTGATATAAATGCGTGGTTAATTCAGCCTGACGATGAATTTGGTCGTGCCTACCTGGTGTATGGGAATTACCAAAGTTTGATGAGATGGAACCGTTCGCATTACTTTGCAATCGCTGTCAGCCATCTCGCAGACCGTATTAAATTTGGTTAATTAAAATACCGGATTGTCTGCTAAAGCCGAGTGAGAATTGCCTCTCGCTCGGCTTTTCTATTTCTACTGTTTGCATGAGGCGCGCTGTAGAAAGAGGGCCAGATGCAAACACACGCACTTGCGCGTAAATTAGCCGACAAGAGAAACAGCGAGACTGTTTTTCAGGCATAAAAAAAGAGACGGTAAACCGTCTCTTTTTTGTGCTCTATAGGTATCAAATAAGGGCGAATCTTTATGTCGATTCAAGCGATACTGAACATTAAAGCCATTAGCAATTAAAGAAGGAAATCTTCGATTTTCGCGCCGCCGTCTAGGGCGTCTTTGATTGCTTTAGGAGTACGACCTTGGCCAGTCCATGTTTTTTCTGAACCATCAACATCGGTGTACTTGTATTTCGCAGGGCGAGCAGCACGCTTTGATTTTGGTTTAGCACCGCTTAGTGATGCCAATAGTTCTTCTGGATCGATACCGTCTTGAATCAGCATTTCGCGGTATTTTTCCATTTTCTCAAGGCGTTCTTTTTCAGCTTCGTGTGCTTCTGCTTCCGATTCTTCACGCTCGGTCACAACTGCTTGAAGTTTTTCTAGGGCTTCTTGTAGTTGTTCAAGGGTAAGTTCACGCGCCACGGCACGAAGGCTGCGCAGGTTTAGCAATACTTTTAGTGCATCAGACATTATGCCTATCCTATTCTCTCGTTATGTAATAATTAATAGCTGAAATAAGAGTAGCAAGAATAATTAAATCTTTGCAATGTCAGCTGAATTAATTTCTCCATTATTAGATAACTATTTTATTGAAAGTGCAAATTCAAAATAATAAATAAAGACGTTTTTCATACTTATAGGTTCAATTTCTTTAGCGCTGTCTGGCAAATCTGTCATGGATGCTCGATAAGCTATGCTACTCCGGTGCCAAAATCCAAGTAAATGTTTTGTGTTTGTTAACGCTTGTGGTGTGCTGTGTAAAACCATTTGTCTGCTTATTGCAAAGTTTCCAAGGTTACATACAATACGATGGCTTTATGCACGTAGAGGTGCGCGGTTTATCAGTAACATGTCTTAGGGTGATTCCGTTGAGGATATGTGAAAGGAAATAGCGCCGAAGTAGAAATCGGTTAATCAAACCCTTCTGCTGGGGTTGTGCTCGAATAGACACAACACTGCCATAGTATTGGGATTTAGCTATGGAGCGCTACTGTAGTTTCTATCAATGTGTATAACCATTGTTTCGAAATATCTGGTTTTCCATTTCTGCAGTAGATCTCCAACCTAACAGGTTGATATAGAGATCATGAATTTAGTCGATTTTTCTTCTTCTTCTTTATCGGTGTTGCCCGCCATCTTGGCGCTGGGCCTCGCCATTATTACGCGTCGCGTTTTGCTTTCATTAGGTTTAGGTATTGTTTCCGGCGCGTTGCTGCTGAACGATTTCTCCTTGTCTGCATCCACTTCTTATCTTTCTTCTTTGGCATTGAGCTTATTTGTTGAAGAGGGGGCCATTAACTTTGGCAAGATGAGTATCGTCGCGTTCCTTATTCTTGTCGGTATGATTACCGCACTGATTACTTTATCCGGTGGTACCCGCGCATTTGCAGAATGGGCGCAATCACGCGTTAAAAGTAAACGTGGTGCGAAGCTACTGGCTGCCTTTTTAGGTGTGTTCATCTTTATTGATGATTACTTCAACAGTTTGGCTGTTGGTGCAATCAGCCGTCCAGTGACCGATCGTTTCCACGTATCTCGAGCAAAACTCGCTTACATTCTTGATTCAACGGCAGCACCTATGTGTGTGATCATGCCAGCGTCAAGCTGGGGTGCTTACATCATTACTGTGATTGGCGGCATTTTGGTGAGCCATGGCGTGACGGAATACAGCCCGCTGAGTGCGTTTGCACACATGATCCCAATGAACTTCTACGCAATCTTTGCATTGCTGATGGTATTTGCGGTTGCTTGGTTCCAAATGGATGTTGGCCCAATGCGTCGCTTCGAATACCAAGCGTCAACGGGCAGCCGTTTGGGCGACGAAGAATGTGGTGGTCCATCGTTAGACGATGAGCTAGGCATTGAAGAAAGCAGCAAAGGCAATGTCTCTGACCTTGTTGTGCCGATCATTGTGCTGATCGTTGCGACCATTTCTCTGATGATTTTCACCGGCGCGCAAACGTTGGAAGAAAGCGGTAAAGCTTTCTCTGTGCTGGGTGCATTTGAAAATACTGATGTGGGTACATCACTGCTTTATGGTAGTGGCATGGGCTTAATTTCGGCATTGTTCACTGTGTTCAAACAACGTATGCCAGTGCCTGAAATTGGTCGCACCATGTGGATCGGTGCAAAGTCGATGTTCGGCGCAATCTTAATTCTTTTCTTCGCATGGACCATCGGTAGCGTTATTAGTGACATGGAGACGGGTAAATTCCTGTCCACCTTGATTCAAGGGAATTTGCCACCTCAACTATTACCTGTGATTTTGTTCGTATTGTCAGCAGCAATGGCGTTCTCCACCGGTACTTCTTGGGGTACGTTCGGCATCATGCTGCCAATTGCAGGTGACCTGTCAGCAGCAACTGAAATTGCACTGATGTTGCCTATGCTTTCTGCTGTGCTAGCCGGCGCGGTATTTGGTGACCATTGTTCACCGATTTCAGATACCACAATCTTGTCTGCGACGGGTGCACGATGTGGGCACATTGATCACGTATCAAGCCAGCTGCCTTATGCGTTAGCGGGCGCTGTGGTTGCGGCATTCTCTTACCTTGTATTGGGTTTCACAGATTCACTGACGTTATCTCTGGTGACGGGTTTCTTTGTGTTTACCTTGGTGTGCATGTTCCTCATGTGGTTGTCGCGACGTCCCGGTAAACTGGCTTAATGAGAGGAGCCTCCCCTTGGGAGGCTTTTTTGTTTCTTTAACGCTTTGTTTATTTTTCTTAATTGTATTTTCGCGGCCAGCACCGCTTTTACCGATCCTCGTTTTTCGGTAGCATGCCACCGTATTTTTTCCTCGGGAGAGCTTAATGGCCCAGCTGTACTTCTATTACTCTGCAATGAATGCGGGTAAGTCGACGACACTGCTTCAATCGTCATTCAATTACCAAGAGCGCGGCATGAATCCGCTTATCTTCACCGCTGCCATTGATGATCGCTATGGGTTGGGCAAAGTCAGTTCACGTATTGGCCTTCAAGCCGACGCGCAATTATTCTCACCTGAAGACAACATTTTTGCTGCGGTGAGCGACATCAACAGCAATCAAAAAGTCGATTGTTTGTTGGTGGACGAGTGCCAGTTTTTGACGAAAGAACAGGTGCATCAAATTACCGAAGTGGTCGATAAATTGCGTATTCCTGCGCTGTGTTACGGCCTTCGCACTGACTTTCTTGGTGAATTGTTCGAAGGGTCGAAATACCTGTTGGCGTGGGCAGACAAATTGGTTGAGCTAAAAACCATTTGTCACTGCGGACGTAAAGCAAACATGGTTATTCGTACTGATGCTGATGGCAACGCGATTGCTGATGGTGATCAGGTTGTGATTGGCGGCAATGACAGATACGAATCGGTCTGCCGTGTGCATTACAAAGAAGCGCTGGGTAAATAAGCGCAGCTGAAACGACAGTGGCTGAAACGAATAGCAACAGGCACAGTCACGTTTCAAAATAAATCTAAAAAGCGGCGATTATCGCCGCTTTTTTTGTGCCTGAATACGCTTTGGCTGTGTGGGACAGACGAAACGCTACAGTCGAGATGCCAGTGGAATGATGGTGACACGATCGCCCACTTCCGCATTGTCCACGTCCGGCGCGACTTCAATTAAGCAATTGGCCTCACTCATTGAACGTAAAATACCTGAACCTTGTGAGCCCGTTGATCTGACTTCTAGCTGGCCATTGGCGCTGATGCTGTATATACCGCGAGTATATTCAGTGCGTCCGCGGCGCGAGCGAATACGTTCTTGTGTCATCGCCGATAGCGTTTCAGGCTGCCAATAAACGTCTCCCTGCATTTTTCGTACTGCAGGCTCAACAAATTGTAGGAACGTCACCATCACGGCGACAGGGTTGCCTGGCAGCCCAAAGAACGGAACATCGCCCAGCTTGCCGAAAGCGAGCGGTCTGCCGGGGCGCATGTTTACGCGCCAAAAATTAATGTCACCCAGCTGGTCTAACACGGTTTTGATGTAGTCAGCATCGCCCACAGAGACACCACCGGACGAAATCACCATGTCGGCTTGTTCAGTTGCAGCACTGAGCGTGGCGTGTAATGCCGCTTCGGTGTCTTCAATAATGCCGAAATCGAGGATCTCGCAACCGAGTTTGGTGAGCATGGCGCGTAGCGTGTATCGGTTCGCATCATAAATGCAGTGAGATTTTGCGGCAGTGCCTGGCGCTTGTACCTCATCGCCGGTTGAGAACAAGGCTACCTTGATGGGTTTGAACACTTCAGCGCTGTCAAAACCGAGCGATGCCATCATCCCGAGTTCCGCTGCGCCAATGCGCTTTCCGGTATGAAAGACCGTCGTGCCTTTTCGAAGGTCTTCACCTGATTGACGGACATTTTGCCCTGCTCGGATACCGCCTTTGGTCGTGTCGAAAGACACGGTGCCGTTATCGTCGCTTGCTTGTTCGCGCATGATCACCGTATCCGCGCCCTCAGGAACGGGTGCGCCCGTCATAATGCGCACGCATTCTCCCGCCGTAAGGGTTTCCGCGTAGTGGTGACCAGCAAACACCTCACCCACGAGGCGATAGCTTTCGCGCTCAATGTCGTCACTGCGGATGGCATAGCCGTCCATTGCTGAATTGGTCGAAGAGGGCACGTTCACGGGCGCAATGATATCCATTGCCAACACTCGATGAGGTAATGCGTTCAGATCGCATGTTTCGGTGTGTTCGGACACCGCAATCGCTTCCAGGATTTTTGCTCGGCCGTCGTCCACCGACAACATGGTTGGCGACAGTGAATCGCACGTCGCAGTTTGTGCGTGATGGCTTTCGATCCAACGTTGAATAAACGCCACCAAGCTCGCAATGTCATTGATATCTAAACGAGGCAGGGATGTTGATGGAAGTTCGGCAGAAGAGGCAGAAGAAGAGGAGTCATCGCTGGCGACCGCCACAATGTTGGGATCATCTGGGTGAAGCCAAGGCTTGTTGAGTGCTGCGCGATGAAGCTCTATTTTGGGGAAAGCGTTGTGTTTAAAGCCTTCCACTAACACCAAATCCGCGTTGTTCTGATCGAGTTGCCCGAGCAATTGATTGAGCGTGCATTCGTGATCGGGGGTTTCTGTCATCAATGCGTGACGATAGCGAGAGCTGATCAACATTTGTGTCGCCCCCGCTTTGCGCAGGCGATAACTGTCTTTACCCGGTTGATCGACATCAAAATCATGATGCGCGTGTTTGACCATGGCAATGCGAATGCCTTTTTCGACCAAGGCTGGAATGAGTTTTTCCAGCAGGGTCGTTTTACCTGTTCCACTAAATGCTGCAAACCCTAACACGGGCAGTGAGCAATGGGTCAGGCTCATGACAACTCTCCGTAACGCACCAGCTCGTCGGGCGTGTTGAGGTTGATGAAGGCATCATGCTCGGCGCTGAAATCCACAAAGACGGTATTGCAGAGGTCGTAGAGCAGGACAATTTTGCGGTCACCGTTCGCGAGAAACGTGTTCAGTCTTTCGAAAATGCTGCGCTTCATCATGGTCACAACCGGCTGTACCGATTCACCATCATGAGCAACCACGATTTCAGCGTCTGCGCTGATGGCGTGATACATCTTTTCCAGCAAGGTGTGGGGCAGGTTAGGGCAATCGCAAGGGACGAAGCCAAGCCACTCACTGTCGATGTTCGACATCGCCGCATGCATGCCGCCTAATGGGCCGGGAAAGCCCTCCAACACATCACCAAAAACCGGGCCGTACTGTTCGTACCTTTCTTGGTTTCGGTTGGCGTTAATCGCAATGGTTGCGCCTTGCTCTGTCAGGCGCTCATGGACGAATTCAATAAACGGTTTACCGTTGAGTGTCACAAGCCCTTTGTCTTGGCCGCCCATGCGGCGTGCTTGTCCGCCGGCAAGAATGACCCACGTAGTTTCAGGATGCGAAGGCATGGTTATCCTTGTTAATGATATTGAGTTTTGGTTTGTGTATGAGGCGTTGGTTTTCCAGTAACCATTGCTGATTACAGCCGTCGGTGAGCGTGTTTGGGTGGTGGCTGGTCAGCACTAAACTCGCGCCGCGGTCACGCAAATCATCGACCATGATTTTTTGTGCGTTGATCGCTTCTACATCGAGGTTAGCGCAGGATTCGTCCATCAACAAAATCGAAGGATTAATCGCCCAAGCACGTGCCATGGCCACTTTCTGTTTTTCACCGCCAGAGAGCACAGAAATATGCTCGCGACTCAGCGATTCTAGCCCAATCATACGTAATGCCTGCATTGTAAGCTGTCGCTGTTTTCTTTGACAGACATGCTTTCCTTTCAGGCCATAAGCGATGTTTTCAATCACTGAACCATCGAACAAATACGGCGATTGGTGCATGTAAATCACACCACTTTGCCCCGTAAAACCCGCTAAACGTTGTAGCCAAGAGGCGCGAGCAAGGTTGAGAGAACCACTGGAAGGGCGCTGAATACCCGCGAGCACCTTTAGCAGGGTTGTTTTGCCAATGCCGTTTTGACCTGAGAGGTACACGGCATCACCTGGACACAGCTTCAATGAGGGAATATGAAACAACAAACGGTGTTTGTATTTCACTGAGAGATCAACAGCTTCTAAGATTATCTGACTCATATTCTCGCTCAAGTTAGGTTCTCAAGTGGCCATTGCCATGGGCAAAGCTAATGAAGAAGTTCATGGTGAGTGCCAACAACAGCAACACCATGCCGAGTGCGATGCCTTGCGCGAAGGCACCCTTAGACGTTTCTAGCGCAATCGCGGTAGGAATATTTCGTGTGTAATACAGGATGTTGCCGCCGACCATCATGGAGCACCCAACCTCTGTGATGATGCGGCTGAATGCAGTGATCACAGCGGCAAGCAAAGGGAAACGGATTTCCCACATCAAGGTCATCATGGCGCGAGGAATGGATGCACCGAGCGTATAGGCCGTCTCCCACGCGCGTCGGTCACTGTTTTGGAATGCTGCGTGCATCATGGAAATCAAGATCGGGAAGCTGATCAGGATCTGTCCCAATATCATCGCCTTTTGCGTAAACAGCATCTTCCAATCACCCAGCGGGCCGGCGCGAGACAGCATCATATAAAGCAGTAATCCCACCACCACGGTCGGCACAGATTGAAGCGTATTGACGAGAGACAGCACAAACCATTTGCCCGGCACCTGCCAATACGCAAGGGCGAAGCTGATGAGAAGAGCTGGAATTAAGACCAGCCCGATAGCGATAAGAGACACTGAAAACGACACACCAACAATGCCCCATAGCGTTGTATCGCCGCTAAACAGCAGGGAAACCGCTTGTTGGGTGGTGTCGAGTAAGTTCATTAGCTTGCGTCCGCCACAAAGAGTTGCTGGCCGCTGACCTTGAAGTTATCAATCAAGTGTTGGGCTTTTTCGTTTACCAGCCAATCGCTGAACTTTTTCGCGCCTTGGTAGTTCAAATCAGGGTAGCGAGTCGGGTTGATCAAGATAACCTGATAAGGGTTAAACAGACGGTCATCGCCTTCGACTAACACGGCCATGTCGAGTTTGCTTTGGTATGCCAGCCAGGTACCTCTGTCGGTAAGGGCATAACCTTGTAATTCATTCGCCATCGTCAGTGTAGGGCCCATTCCTTGGCCCACAGCCTTGTAACCAGAAAATGTCGGTTGTACGCTCGCCGCTTCCCAAAGCAGTCGTTCTTTTTTGTGGGTGCCAGAATCATCACCACGAGAAATAAACGTCTGATTCATTTCAGCCACCTTGCTCAATGCTTGTGTGACGCTTTTGCTGCCCTTGATGTTGGCAGGGTCACTCTGTGGGCCAACAAGCACGAAATCGTTGTACATCAGGGCGCGGGGTAACACGCCAAACCCTTTATCGACAAAGGTGGCTTCGGCGTTTGGTGCGTGGGTCATCACCACATCCACATCGCCATTTTCTCCCATCTTTAGGGCTTTACCTGTCCCTGCTGCTAGGACTTGCACGTCATACCCCGTGTCTTTTTTAAATTCTGGAAGAAGAAAATCGAGCAACCCTGAATGGTAAGTACTGGTGGTGGTCGCAAGGCGAATCACCTCCGCCGCATTGGCGGTGAAGCAGATTGAAAGGAGTAAGCCTGTTAGTGCAATGGTTTTGGTTTTTCTTATGATTGTCATTTGTCTTCCTGACGTTGTTGACGACACTTCTTATCGTTTGGCAGTGAAAATTAGCCTCTGGTGACCCTAGACTTAGCAACAAAAATGCCAACCTTGCTATTTGTGGTGGAATTGCCTTATCGTTATGAAATATAAGAGGTTAAATGTTCATATGCGGATATTGGTAAGTCATGTTCGTGCATGAAAAAGTGATGCTGCTATCGGACTGAGTCAAAATGTCCCATGTATCATATGGGCACCTGAGAGAGGAAAGGCATTCAAGAAATGAAAGATGCATTACAGCAGTTTGGGTTTTCCGCCTTGGTGGTTGATGATGAACCCGGCATGCGCGCGATACTGAACAAAGCGCTATCGAAAAAGCTCACTCAGGTAGAAACCGCCTCTTCTCTTGAAGAAGCGGAAGCCTTGCGAAAGCGAAACCATTTTGACTTGTTGATTGTCGACATCAACCTTCCCGGACGCTCTGGCATTGATTGGCATGAAGCCTTTAATGACGATGAGCGCCGAAGCGACATTATCTTCATGACAGGCTATGCTGAGCTGGAAACCGCTATCAAAGCGCTGCGAGCGGGTGCATCCGATTTTATTCTTAAGCCGTTCAATCTCGAACAAATGCTGCAATCTGTTCAGCGCTGTTTAGATAAACGCATGATGGAACGACGAAATGTCGCATTGCAACGCGATGTCGCGCGATCTTTCCCTGTCGACATCATTGGCGATGCACCCAAAACGTTGGCGATGCGTGAGTTGGTTTCACGCCTTGCCCCATCGCCTGCCGCTGTCTTGATTGAAGGTGAATCTGGCACAGGCAAAGAGTTGGTGGCGCGTGCGTTACATGCGGTAAGCAGCCGAAGTGGCCCTTTTGTGCCCTTGAACTGTGGGGCGATTGCACCGGAGTTATTGGAAAGCGAGCTCTTTGGTCATGTGGCAGGCGCATTTACAGGTGCAAGAAAAAGCAAAGATGGCCTGTTCCGCGTGGCTGACAAAGGCACGTTGTTTCTTGATGAAATCGGCGAAATGCCATTGTCGATGCAAGCTTCGCTCCTTCGAACCTTGGAGCAGAAAACCATTCGTCCTGTTGGGGCTGAGCGCGAAGTGAATGTGGATGTGCGCATTGTGGCCGCCACCAACCGCAACCTGCATGAAGAAGTTGCAGCAGGGCGTTTTCGCAAAGACTTGTTCTACCGCTTGAATGTCTTGTCGGTAGAGATCCCGCCGCTGAGAGAGCGCGTTGAAGACATAGGCCTTTTGCTCAATCACTTCTCCGAGATGCTCGCCAGAGACATGGGAATGAAACCCGTGGTATGGGCAAATGACGAAGTGGCGGCCATGCAACAGTATGGTTGGCCGGGTAACATTCGAGAGCTCAAAAACACCGTGGAACGCGCGATATTACTCGGCAAACCCGATGTCACGCAGTGGCTTGGTAACGCTGGCGTGACCGTATCGGTGCATGAGGTTGAGCGTGACGTCGAGGAAGCAGGCGTACAAGAAGACGGTTATCCGTTAGGTTGGCCGTTGAAAGACGTTGAACGTGCGCACATCGAGCGGGTGGTCGATGCGCATGAAGGGAATAAATCTGCTGCGGCGCGCCAACTGGGTGTGGCGAGAAAGACCTTAGAGCGCAAGTTCAAAGAATGGCTGTAACCATGGTGTGCTTATCCCGCCGCCACGCAAGCACGTGCTTTACATGGGGTGGCTGCGGATGAAGTGGCTAACGAAGTGGCGAACACGATTTCGTACTGCGGTGCGTTATCGTCTGTTGGCATTAACGTCAGTTCCGATTTTATTGACGCTACTCGTCTTGATAGGGCTCACGTTGTATTGGACGGTGGCGTATTCATGGACCAACGCTTTGGCGGGGGTTCGCGCCGATCTTGCGGTGGCGAGCAACAGCATGGAAGTGTTGCAGCGAGAGCAACGTCGCCAACTTCACGCCATCGCAGATTCCTATGAATTCCAAATGCAAATCCAAACCGACCCTGATGGGCTCACTGCATGGGCGCAATCACGGGCGGGGAAATACGATGTGGATTTTCTTGCTGTGTATGCAGCGGAAGATATCGATCGCCTGCCGCAAACCTTGCGTCTTCCGTTACTCAGAGGCCAGCAGCGCACCTTCTTCCAAGTCATGTCAGAAATAGAGTTAGCATCGCTCACCAACGACCTTCCTGCCCGCGCTGAAATTCCGCTTTTGAACGAAAACACCTTTGAAGAACGTGGGCTGATCAGCCGCAGTTTACTGCCGCTTTTCGATGCCAATGGCGAGCTAGAGTGGATCGTGGATGGCGGTATCTTACTCAATAACAGCACGGTACTGGTGGATAGGATCCGCGACCTTGTTTTCCCCGAAGGAAAACTGCCCGATGCAGGTGTGGGCACCGTTACCCTCTTTTTGGACGACGTTCGCGTCAGTACCAATGTGCCGTTAAACAGTGAGAGCAAATTTGGCCGCGCCATTGGTACGCGCGTGTCGCAAGAAGTGCAGCAAACGGTATTGGTGGAAGGGGAGGAGTGGGTAGACCGCGCCTATGTGTATGACGCTTGGTATATTTCGGCATACATGCCAATTCGAGATTTCAACAATAGCGTGATTGGTATGCTTTACACTGGCTATCTCGAATGGCCGTTTATTAGTCGCTATTTGACCAACATTGTCGAATTGGGCATTGGTGTGTTGCTCACACTCCTTGTGTCCGGGTTATTTGTCTACCGTGGCGCACGGGATCTGTTCCGCCCGATAGAAAAAATTCACCGAGCTGTACGCCTCGTCCAATTCGAAAAAGACATCAGGATTGGCAAGCTAGGGCTTGACCCTGAGCACGAGCTGGCAAGTTTGGCGCGTCAGTTCGACAGCATGCTTGACCAGCTAAAGCAGCAAAACGATGCGATTCGCCAAAACGCGTTAGAGCTTGAAGACAAAGTGCGCCAGCGCACGGCGAGCTTGCATGAACGCACTGAGCAGCTGGGCTACCACATCAAACTGTTAGAGCAGACACGAAACAAACTCTTACTCAATGAAAAACTGGCGGCCTTGGGTGAGCTAACCGCAGGCATTGCCCACGAAATCAATAACCCAGCGGCGGTGATCCTTGGCAATATCGAGCTCATGGAATATGAACTCGGACAGCATGCCGATTTGGTGTCTGAGGAAATGTCGGCAGTCTTAGCGCAAATCGACCGTATTCGAAACATCACGCGCAGCCTGTTGCAATACAGTCGCCAAGGCGGCGTGCAAGATGAAATCACTTGGCAGCGTGTAAACCCAGTCATAGAAGAAAGCGTCACCTTGGTACGTTCAGGAACCAAGAAACAAGACGTTGAAATCGTGACGGCGTTGAATGCCAAATGCAGCGTAGAGATTAACCGTCATCAATTGCTGCAAGTCTTGGTTAACCTGCAAATGAATGGCATTCATGCCATGAACGACAAAGGTAAACTGACTGTTCGCTCAGACGATTGGATCGACGAGCGCGGCGACACCATCGGCGCAGTTATTGCGGTCGAAGACTTTGGCTGCGGTATCGCGAACGAAAATTTGACCAAAGTGTTCGACCCGTTTTTTACCACCAGACGATCAGGAACTGGCTTAGGCTTGTCTGTGACACAAGGTATTGTGAGCGGTTTGGGGGGCGAGATTAAGGTTGAGTCAGAAGTGGGGAAAGGCAGTACATTCGTGCTGTATCTCAGAGAGAAAATCCCGTCTGATGATGACATTGCACCATTGAAAATGCTTGAGTAGCGAGTGACGCGTGAAACAAAAAACACGCCATCGTCGGCGTGTTTTTTATTGTCTGATATCGTTAAACATCAACTCGCTGACCACATCTGTTTGCCAGTGTGTTGAAAGTCATAGCCACCAAACAATTCGCTTTGCTGACGGCTTTCTTCATCATCCAGATGGTGAATGACCTGCTGCACCAAGGTGCGGAAATAGATGTTTTTCGGGATCACCAGTTCGAACGCTTCGTTGGCGATGGGGAGAAAAGCCAAGCCAAATTCTCCCGCCGCACTTTTACTGCCAAAGCCTATATCAGCAGAACCTCGAGCAATTGCGGAACCGAGTTCGCGTTCACTCAAGCAAGTGGTGACGGTGTTTAACGTGTCTCGCGTCATGTCGTTGCGAAACAGCCATTCGTCCATGGCGCGCGCACTGCCTGCGCCATCTTGTCGGCCAGCCCAACGCCACCGTTTGTCGGAAAAATGGTAAGGGTCGTTGAGCTTGTCTGCCTGTTCAGGCCTTACAATCAAGCCTTGAAGTCGCTCGAAACCGTGGACTAACACCCAATTCTTATGCCCCGAATATTGTTGCAGCAAAGCGGGATGACGAAGTTTTGCTTCTTCCGCGTTTCCCCAATGAATGGCGCACATATCAACATGGCCTTTTTCAAGCATGGCCAGTCCTTGCTTGGTGCCCGTGGCGGTATACCCCACCAGCGCAGTGCTGCCGAGTGTAGCGGCCATTTTACTCACGATGTGTTGTAGCAGCGGGTCGTCAGAGCCCGCGATGAGCAACCTGTCGTTGAACACCCCATTATGGCTCGATGCTAACAACCAACGGTCGAGTAAGCTTTTCGGGAAAAGCCATTTCCCAGTGACCTTGGTGGCGGGGATCACGCCATCATTGGCAAGGCTATAGACCTTCTTTTCATTCAGGTCGATGTATTCTGCGACTTGGCGGGCGTTCATGAATTCAGGGAAATCACTCATGCCGCAATCCTTTGATATCAAAGTCGATATTCTCTGCGCCGTTAAACACTTGGAAGCGATGGCCTTTGGCGCGCGCGATCATGGTAATGCCAAGTTGCTTGGCGAGATCAAAGCCCATCTGTGTGACGCCGGAGCGCGATAGCAGCACTGGAATCCCCATTTGCGCCACCTTGATGACCATTTCAGACGTGAGGCGGCCTGTGGTGTAAAAGATTTTGTCGCCCCCCGTTTGGCCTTGAAGCCACATTTCTCCGGTTAGCGTATCGACCGCATTGTGACGGCCAATGTCTTCAACAAAAGAGAGAATATCAGTGTCTTTGCAGACCGCGCAGCCGTGCACCGCCCCTGCCGCTTTGTAGGTGTCATTGTGATGCGTCAGAGATTCAAGCAACCCGTAAAGCGTCGATTGTTTCAGGTGGGGCGTAGGGAGGACTAAGTCATCAAGTTTCTTCATCACATTGCCGAACATAGTGCCTTGTCCGCAGCCCGACGTGACCGTTTTCTTGGAAAGTGTTTCTTCGATGTCGTCGTTTTGCTCGTTGGTGACGACAGCCGCTGATTGTGTTTCCCAGTCGATGATGACTGAGTCTAAGGCATTGACGTCATGCAACAAGCCTTGGTTGCGAAGATAACCTAACACCAACATGTCAGGCCTCGCGCCGAGCGTCATCAAGGTCACGATTTCTCGCCAGTTCAGATACACAGTGAGTGCGCGCTCGCAGGCAATCTGTTTTGTCATGGGCTCGCCGTATTCGTCGAACACAGTGACATCAATGGTTTGCGGGATATCAGACTGCGTTTTGATGATTTTTGGTTGGGTCATGTACCCGCTTCCTTTGCGTTGGGGAATGAAAACAGCGCGCCCTTTTCCAGCCCGCTAGGGAAGCAAAAAGCAAAACCTGTTCCAGCATTTAGCGTTGGCATGACTTTTTGAATGTGGTGAAGGCGCGCTGGTATGTGTTTTGCACCACGCTGGTATGTGTTTTGCACAAAGACACCTTGAGGGTCCGCCAAACCCCGCTGCAGCGCGCGCGTATTTCGCTGCGGAAACACGAAGGAGTGATGTGTGAGTGAGATAATTAAAGACCCACAACAATGGTTACTGCAATTCGATTTAGAGACAACGATTGTCACGGTTGGCCGCTGGAATACAACGCGCTGGTCGCTGGTAAATTTGCACCTTCCTAAAGACCAAGAAACGCTGTCAGAATCAGCGTATTCGCTGCCTTTGATGCTGTTTAAAGATGAACGCACTGACTACCGATTTAACCTCAGTTCTCGTGACCCTCACCTGTTTTTCATCTTTGAAGTGGAAGAGGATGAATCGCTAAAACCTCTGCAGGTCACGGCATCGCAAACCGGGGCGGCGAGCTTTATGGATGGCGACTATCTGGTGCTTTCTGAGCCAATGCCGCTGCCGATCCAAGCGTGGATGGAAGCCTATATTGGTCGCCATGGTGAGCTGTTGGAAACCCGCAAGAAAAAACGCAAAGGCGCGGGGAGGGCAAGTGGCAACTGATTCTTTTCTCCAACGCTGGTCAGCGAAAAAACGCGGCGAGTGGATTGATGAAACAGAAGAAATCCGCGAAGACGTCACGCAATCCGACAGCGAGCTTCTCTCCTCAGAGCCTTCTTTCTCCGATGCCACCGAACATGGCGAAAGCCATGAAGGTGAAGATGCTGATACTTTGCCGCCGCCTGCGACCATGGACGACGTTGAAAACCTTCAGGAAGGTGATTCAGCCGCCGTGTTTCTGGCGAAAGGCGTGTCATCCGAAGTGAAAAAAGCAGCGCTGCGCAAGCTGTTTCGAAGCGATGCCTACAACGTGCTGGATGGCATGAATGACTATGACCTCGATTATTCCAACACCGCAAATCTGGCTGCGGAAGTGGCGGCGAATCTGCGTCAGTGGACGAAAGAAAACGTCGAGAAGATGACTGAGTGTGATGATCAAGCATCCGTGAACGCTGAGGAAGCATCCGCGTCTTCGCCTGATTCAAAAGAACGCCCACATGCAAACGCTGAGGCGAACGGAAATGAGGGTGAAGAGGAAGGCGAATCTGACCTCGCCTTAGCGAGTGAGACAAAAAGTACCCTAGAGAAAAATAGGGACAATTTGTCGTACGGCGTGCGTCAAAATGTCCCAACTGAAAGCATGGATAAGAATTCAGACGGATTCTGACTCCGTATTCGTTATTTTTCTTCCCTCACAGCTGGTTCAGTACTTGCTCTATAAAAAGCCACTAGCGACAAGTCATTGTTTAAATTGAATTGCTGTTGAATTTTCCTCTGCGTCACCTGCCAGCCTAGGCCAGCAATACCTAGATGAGTGAACGTCGCAACAGCCAATGATGTGATTGAAATAATAGACAAATCAAAAATAGATTGGATGCATAGAACAGCCAGTACAGACCAGCACGCGTGATATCGCGGGATGGGTTGAACCAGCTTGGAAAGCAGGTGTTTATGGCTAACGAGACAATGTCGACAGAAAATACAATAACAACAATCAATCAGGTTCTTACACAACACACTGATCGCAATGGCGTTGCAAGACAACATGCGTTGCAGAGCACGGTGACGTTGGGAAACCTCATTCCTCCGACGGTGAGCTTCGAAAGTCACGGTCGTATTCTTGTGGCTGGCGCAGCGACAGCGGTTTTCCGCTTTGCGCAAAAGCTACCACTCTCACTGCATACCAATACCGTGTTGCTCTGTACTGAAGGGATTAGCAGTGGCGCGGTGACCCCGCCGGAATTTTCAGTGTTCTACGCCAAAGATATTGCGATTGATGGGTTTCTCGGTGCCTTTGATGTGCAGATTGGCGAGCGTTTGGCAGCCGATGGAAAGCTTGAGAAAGGCTCGCTTGGTCATGACGCGCAAAACCTTGCTGTTATCACCACAGGGCAACCGCACTTCGATGTGGTGGTGGATTTGACAGAGCAGGGTATTCATCAGGCTGAATTGCCGCCTTTGGGGTATTACGCTGTTGGGCGAGGTGTGTGCTCAGAAGAGGAGACCATTGAGGCGCTCCCTGATTTAACGGGAACGTTCGACAAGCCGAAGTTTTTCCGTTTGGACACGGAGAAATGCGCGCATACATCACGGGGGTTGGAAGGGTGTACGCGCTGTATTGATGCGTGTCCTGCCGATGCGTTAGATATCGTTAAGAGCGCCATCACTATCAACCCGTATTTGTGTCAGGGCATGGGATCGTGCGCCACGGCGTGTCCGACAGAAGCCATAAGCTATGCATTGCCTGATCCCGACAACACCCAGCATTTTCTCCACCAGCTTTTGACGCACTATCACGCAAAAGAAGGTGTCGCACCGATCGTGCTTTTCTATGCTGACGACGACATGGCGCCCGCAGGTGAAACGTTATTGGCGAATGCCATCGCACAAATGCCGAGCCGAGTCATTCCTGTTCGTTTGGAAGAACTTGCATCCGTGGGCATTGATACCTGGTTCTCTGCCTTGGTGTATGGCGCCACGCAGGTGGTGTTAGCTGAATCACCACAACTTCATGCGAAAACACGCCGTGTGCTTGTGCAAGAACTGGACATTGCCGCGCGTTTTTTAAAGGCGCTCGGGCTGGAAACGCACCGTATCGCCATGCTTCCCATCGCTGAATTGGGCTACGCGACCTTGTTCGACAGCGATGTGATGTCATCTGACACGTCGAGCGACAACGCGCCTCGCGCCAAATTAGAAGGCAGCAAACGAGAAAAACTCTCTAGCGCGCTAGATTTGCTCGCCGCCCACACCGGCATACTGCCCCCCATTGTCGCCGTGCCTGAAAATGCCCCGTATGGTCGCATTGATATCGATACATCAGGCTGCACCCTGTGCATGGGGTGTGTCACCGTGTGTCCGACCGATGCATTGAAATCCATTGGCACCACGCCCGGGATGACATTCAGAGAGCAAGATTGCGTGCAATGTGGCCTCTGTGAACAAAGCTGTCCTGAATCGGTTATCTCGTTAACACCAAGATATAACTGGGACAGTGTATCCCGCCAGCAACGCCAAACCCTTCATCAAGAGGAAGCCGCCGAGTGCATCAGCTGCGGCAAGCCTTTCGCCCCCGTTTCCATGGTCAACATGTTGATCGAACGTCTTCGCAATCACAGCCATTTCCAAGATGACGCCATTAAACGTTTATCGATGTGCGAAGACTGCCGTGTGCGCGACATGGTCGCCGACATGATTGAAAACCCTGACCAGCAAATAAAGGCGTAGGAGGCGAAGATGGCAATGCAAGAGATGATTAATGTCGACGATATCAGCAATGAAGAGAACCAGCTTCGCCACCACATTTACAGCCTGTTAGCGCATCTGCTGCGACAAGCTCCCGATGAGAGCACCTTGACGTGGCTGGCAACGTTGGAATCTGAGGGGGATGAGCACTCTGCCGGCATGGCTGCGGCGTGGTCAGTACTGAAATTGAGTGCGAAAACCACGCGACCCGTGCAAGCAGCAGATGAATATCAATTGCTGTTTATTGGCGTAGGGCGTGGAGAAGTGATGCCGTTTGGGTCTTGGTACTTAACAGGTTCGCTGATGGAGCTGCCGCTCGTGCTGCTTCGCCAAGATTTACGCCAGCTTGGCTTTGAGCGTCAAGAAGAAACCAAAGAGCCTGAAGACCACATTGCCGCGTTACTCGAAGTCATGGGTATGTTGGTGGAAGAAGGGGATGAAACGCAACAAGCCGCCTTCTTTAACCGTCATGTCGCCCCGTGGTTTGAGACGCTTTTTACCGACATTAAACGCGCAGATGCCGCGGTGTTTTATACCGCGGTGGCTGAGCTTGCACAGCAGTTTTTGATGATAGAAAAAATACGCTTTACCCAACGCCCTTGGTGAGCAGAACCCGCGAAAACCCAGTGGTCGCTAAGTGTTGGACGAAATAAGAACAAAGGAGCAAGTCATGTCAGAGAACAAAAAAGAGAGCGCACAACCCAACGAAAAACGGCGCGAGTTCCTCAAAGGATTGGGCGTTGCTGCGGCAGCAAGCGCAGCGGCATCTGTGGTCAGTACGTCTGCGCAAGCGGATGTGGAGGTCGTAAGCCCCGAAGAAAAGCCCAAGTCTGGCTATCGTGAAACGCAACATATACGCGATTACTACGATTCCCTATAACCCTGCG
Source organism: Enterovibrio baiacu (assembly GCF_004120195.1). Lineage (GTDB taxonomy): Bacteria > Pseudomonadota > Gammaproteobacteria > Enterobacterales > Vibrionaceae > Enterovibrio > Enterovibrio baiacui. The sequence goes on from NZ_SCHN01000008.1 coordinate 337,093, forward strand.
ATTGATGGAGTTTGACCATGAAATTAACCAAACGCTCTGACTCAGTCAGCAAGGATGAAAAACAGCTTGGGGTATCTCGTCGAACCTTTATGCGCAATTCAACCTTGGCCACCGCAGGCGGCATCGCAGCGGCGGGCATGTTTGCGCCCGGCATGATGAAAAAAGCAACTGCCAAAGACGTTGACCCCAACAAACCTGTCGAAGTGAAACGTACCATATGCTCGCATTGCTCCGTGGGCTGTGGCGTCTATGCATACGTACAAGATGGCGTATGGACTGAGCAAGAACCGGCATTCGATCATCCTTTCAATGCCGGAGGCCACTGCGCCAAAGGTGCAGCGTTGCGTGAGCACGGACACGGCGAACGCCGACTGAAATACCCGATGAAGCTGGTCGATGGTAAGTGGCAGAAAATTACGTGGGATCAAGCTATCGACGAAATCGGCGACAAAGTGATGGATATTCGCAAAGAATCGGGACCCGATTCTGTGTATTTCCTCGGGTCGGCGAAACACAGCAATGAACAGGCATATTTATTCCGCAAAATGGCGTCACTTTGGGGCACCAACAATGTCGATCACCAAGCCCGGATTTGTCACTCCACCACGGTAGCAGGTGTGGCCAATACGTGGGGCTACGGCGCCATGACCAATTCTTTTAATGACATGCATAACTGCAAATCCATGTTGTTTGTTGGCTCAAACCCCGCGGAAGCACACCCTGTTGCCATGCAGCATATCCTCATCGCGAAAGAAAGGAGCGGCTGCAAAATTGTCGTCGCCGATCCGCGCCGCACCCGCACTGCCGCAAAAGGTGACCACTTCGTGCAATTGCGTCCGGGAACGGACATCGCCTTCATTTGGGGGCTGCTCTGGCACATTTTCGACAATCAGTGGGAAGACAAAGAATTCATTCGCCAGCGCGTGTTTGGTATGGATGAAATCCGCCAAGAAGTTGCGAAGTGGACACCAGAAGAAGTCGAACGCGTGTCCGGTGTCGGGCGCGAAGACATGTACAAAGCCGCGAAAATTCTCTCTGAAAATCGTCCGGGCTGTGTCGTGTGGTGCATGGGCGGCACGCAACATACGACGGGTAACAACAACACCCGTGCCTACTGCGTCCTTGAACTGGCGCTAGGTAACATGGGTAAATCTGGCGGCGGTGCAAACATCTTCCGTGGTCACGATAACGTGCAAGGTGCGACCGATTTAGGCGTGCTCTCTCACACCCTGCCTGGGTATTACGGTCTCTCCGACGGCGCATGGAAGCACTGGTCACAAGTGTGGGATGTGGATTTAACTTGGATTCAAGATCGCTTCGACCCAACGGTATACAACGGGTCAAAACCCATTAATAGCAACGGCATTCCGGTTTCTCGATGGATTGACGGTGTGCTGGAAGACAAAGACAAGATCGCGCAGAAAGAGAACATTCGCGCCATGTTTTACTGGGGACACGCGGTGAACTCTCAGACTCGCGGGCCTGAAATGCGCAAAGCCATGCAAAAGCTCGACATGATGGTGATTGTCGACCCGTATCCAACGGTTGCAGCGGTCATGAACGATCGTACTGATGGCGTTTACCTCCTGCCATCCACCACGCAGTTTGAGACCTTTGGCTCTGTCACTGCATCTAACCGCTCGCTGCAATGGCGCGATCAGGTAATTGAACCGCTGTTCGATTCTAAACCTGATCACACCATCATGTATTTGCTCTCCAACAAGCTGGGTTTCTCGGATCAATTGTTCAAGCATATCGAGGTGAAAAACAATGAGCCTGTGATTGAAGACATCACCCGAGAATTCAACAAAGGCATGTGGACGATCGGTTATACCGGCCAAAGCCCAGAACGCATTAAAACTCACCAACAGAATTGGCATACCTTCAATTTCACGACGCTTGAGGCTGAAGGGGGACCGGTTAGCGGGGAAACCTATGGCTTGCCTTGGCCATGTTGGGGAACGCCGGAAATGAAGCACCCGGGCAGCCATATTCTTTACGACACATCCAAAGAAGTGGCGAGAGGTGGCGGTAATTTCCGCGCCCGTTTTGGCGTGGAATACGAAGGCAAGAACTTACTGGCCGTTGATAGCTATTCGAAAGGCTGTGAGCTGGAAGATGGCTTCCCAGAGTTTACCGATAAAATGCTCAAGCAGCTTGGCTGGTGGGATGAACTCACGGCGGAAGAGAAAGCGGCAGCGGAAGGCAAAAACTGGAAAACCGATCTGTCAGGCGGCATTCAGCGTGTCGCCATTAAACATGGCTGCATTCCTTACGGCAATGCGAAAGCCAGAGCCATTGTGTGGACCTTCCCTGATCGCGTGCCGCTTCACCGTGAACCACTGTATACACCGCGTCGTGACTTGTTGCCTGAATATGCAACATGGAATGACAAAGCCGATATTTACCGTCTTCCTACCTTGTACAAGTCGATTCAAGACAACGATGTGTCGAAAGAGTACCCCATCATTCTGACCTCTGGGCGCTTGGTGGAATATGAAGGGGGCGGCGAGGAAACCCGCTCAAACCCTTGGCTTGCTGAGCTTCAACAAGAAATGTTTGTCGAAATTCACCCCGTGGATGCGAACAACTTAGGCATTCGTGATGGTAAGGATGTGTGGGTTGAAGGGGCAGAGCAGGGCCGTGTGAAAGTGAAAGCCATGGTGACGCGCCGCGTGAAAGAAGGACTCGCATTCATGCCATTCCACTTTGGCGGCAAGTTCGAAGGTGAAGACTTGCGCTCGATATACCCAGAAGGTGCCGACCCGTATGTGATTGGCGAAGCAGCCAACACCGCCACAACCTATGGCTACGACCCTGTTACTTTGATGCAGGAAACGAAAGTCACCCTTTGCAAAATCAGCGCGGCGTAATAGGAGATCACGTTATGGCGAATATGAAATTTCTGTGTGATACCAAGCGCTGCATAGAGTGTAACGGTTGTGTCACTGCGTGTAAGAACGCAAATTCGGAAGCGGTGGGTTGGGGCATGCAGCGTCGACGCGTTGTGACCTTGAATGATGGTGTGCCGGGGGAGAACTCGATATCGGTTGCTTGCATGCACTGTACCGATGCGCCCTGCATGGCGGTTTGCCCTGCTGACTGTTTCTATCGAACAGAAGACGGCATTGTGCTGCACAACAAAGACTTGTGCATAGGCTGCGGGTATTGCCTGTTTGCGTGCCCGTTTGGTGCGCCTCAATTTCCCAAAGAAGAGGCGTTTGGCGAGAGAGGTAAAATGGACAAATGCACCTTCTGCGCGGGCGGCCCTGAACCTGATGGCTCGGAAGCTGAACGTGAATTGTATGGCGCGAACCGCATTGCGGAAGGCAAGCTGCCGCTTTGTGCCGAGTTCTGTTCCACCAAAGCATTGCTAGCGGGTGATGCAGCGAAAGTCTCTGACATTTTCCGCCAACGCGTGGTTGAGCGTGGCGCGAAAGGCGCAGGTTGGACCAACGGCGAAGACTTGGCTTACGACGCAACGAAAAGCTAATGATTATCGACATGGCAGTGACGTTATGCGTCGCTGTTTAGGAGGAGATATGTTGAAAACATTGCTCGCCATGTTGATGGTGATAGCGACTTGCTGGGTTCCCGCCAGTGTTGCTGACGACGCGGAGTCTGTGAAGCCGTCGAAAGAAATGGTGCAATTGGTGGGCGCCGATGTGTGGCGTCAGATCCGCGCGGGGGAAGAAGGGTATACCACCTCGCAATCGCCAGAACATGGTGTGCTGATTAATACCCCTGGCGAAACCTGGTTCATTTTGAAAGAAAAATGGATGTCACCAGCAGCGGCGGTCGCCATTTTTGGCAGTATTGCATTGGTGATCATGGCGTACGTGTTTGTTGGCCCCTTAATGCTCAGCAAACCCAGAACCGGTAAAAAGCTCAAACGCTGGTCTCGGTGGGACAGAGCGCTGCATTGGAGCATGGCGTTTACCTTCCTCACGCTTGCGTTGAGCGGCTTGATGCTGGTGTATGGCAAACACTTTTTGAAACCCTATGTGCCAGAAGCTTTGTGGGGCGGCATCGTGATGTTGGCGAAGCAATACCATAACTACATCGGCCCATTGTTCTTCATTTTGCTGATCTTTGTGCTCCTCAAGTGGTGGCGTAAATCTTTGTTTAATAAAACCGACGTGAGTTGGTTCATGAAGCTTGGTGGCATGGTGGGCAAACACAAAGGCACGCACCCTTCGGCGGGTTTTTCAAATGGTGGTGAAAAAGCCATTTACTGGCTGTTGATTGTGTTTGGTGCGATTGCTGCCGTGAGTGGATTGATTCTGGATTTCCCCATCTTCGGTCAAACGCGCAGTGACATGGAAGTGTCGAACCTCGTTCACATGGTCTCCGCGTTGATCCTGATTTGCGGGTTTGTTTTCCATATCTATATTGGCTTGTTCGGGATGGAAGGCGCGCTCGAAGGCATGGTCACGGGCGAAGTGGATGAAACCTGGGCCAAAGAGCACCATGATCTTTGGTATGAAGAACTCACGGGAGAAAAGGTGTCGCACTCGTCCGAACATGAGGATAAGTCAATGCCTGATCACAAGCCGAATATTGGAGGAGCGCCGCTCAATGACTAAGCATCATAACGGGATATGGGTAGCCTATATCCTTAGCTTGCTGACGCCGTTCACCTTGATGATTTCGGGCGTGATCGCCATTGTTTATGCCGGGTATCGGTTAGATAAAGGGGAAGATTCAGACGTGGTGAATACCCATTACTATGGGTTGATTCGCACCTTCTTTCTGACCTTTACCTTCTTCGTTGTGCTGGTGGTAACCGTGGCGACATCGAATGGCATTTTGGTGGGCATCAGTGATTACTGGTACCAAAGTCCGATGATAGATCGCTTGGCCTATGCCATTCCTTTTGTGGGAATGGTGTTCGCAGTTGGTGCGATCGTGCTTTGGATTTATCGCTTAACGCAGGGCATGCAGCAGCTCAGAGATAATCATCCTTTGAGCTTTGCGAAGGGCCCAAATCTCTAAGCCCTACTGACAGAGATTTAGATGAAAAAACCGGCTTACTTAGGTGGGCCTTTTTGCATGCGAAGTGACGTTCTATATGCAACTGAACAAGGCTTGCGCAAACGATTGCTTTGAGCTTTTCTTTCTCCGCATTTTCGCTATGATGCGCGTCTCTCAACTGCTTGGAATGTTCCAAAATGCGTAATTTCTCCTTGGTGTGTTCGCTTTTCCTGTCCCTGATTTCGCTTAATGCCTTCGCGGTTCAGCCTATTGCCATCATGGGCGCAATGGATGCTGAAATTGAAAAACTATTGCCGGAAATTCAACACCGTAAGACACACACTGTGTCTGCAAATACGTATTACACTGGCGAGATTGCAGGAAAACCTGTGGTAGTAACCCGCTCGGGTGTGGGCAAAGTGAATGCTGCCATTACAACGTACGTGCTGATTAATCACTTTGACGCTGACCGAATCATTTTTACTGGAATTGCAGGTGCAGCCAGCCCTGAGCTCAATGTGGCCGATGTAGTGGTGTCTTCTGCACTCGTGCAGCACGACGTTGACCTTACTGTATTTGGTGCGCCAAAAGGCCAGCTAAGCGGCTACGATGACAGATTCTTTTATGCCGACGAAACGCTTCAGAAGTTGGCACTAGAGGCGGCGAAAGCGTCGATCGGTGAGAAGCGCGTGCACCTTGGTGTGATTGCAACAGGTGATCAATTCATTGCCGACAAAGGCGCAGTGAAAATGCTACGCGAAGAGTTTGATGCCATGGCGGTAGAAATGGAAGGGGCGGCCGTTGCTCAGGTCACGGACATGTTTGATGTTCCGTTGGTGGTTATCCGCACCATCTCCGACAAGGCTGATGGCTCAGCACACATGGTGTATGCAGAGGCGAAGCAAGTGACGGCGGATAATTCTGTGGCGATTACGTTAAAGATGATGAATACGCTGTAAGCACAAAAAAGCGCGGGTTTTCGCCCGCGCTGATGTTGGCATTTAAACGCAAATTACACCTTATCAATCAAATCCCAGTTCAGCGCGGTACCGAACGGAATGTCCGTTTTGGCGGTCTTGCCAAGAACGTCATCATAGAATTTGGGCGCTAAGCCAAAGCCCGGCCTGACACTTCGCACGTTATGTGCGGTGAAGGTGTCGCCTGCTTTCATTGGCTGACTGACATACAGAGAGCGGCGAAACTGCTTATTCCCTTTTTCAGCGTCTTTGAGCTGATAACCTGCTTGGCCTAACGCTTGCCAAGCGGTGTCAGTATCTCGGCATAACGTTGCGAGTTCGTCAGGCTCTAACGAGAAGGTTGAGTCTGGCCCAGGGTCATTGCGGCTCAAGGTGACATGCTTTTCTATCACCGAAGCCCCTAGCGCAACGGCAGTGACAGATACGGTTGTGCCGAGGGTATGATCGGAAAGGCCTGTTATTACACCAAAGCGTTCTGCTAAATCAGGAATGGTACGCAAATGGCTTTGCGATGCTGGCGCAGGGTAGGCGCTGATGCAATGCAGCAACACCAATTCTTGGCAGCCGTTGTCCTTTGCTGTAGCTACGGCTTCCGCTATTTCTTGATCGTTTGCCATGCCCGTTGAAATGATCATGGGCTTGCCCGTTTGTGCCACGTAACGGATCAGCGGTAAATCGATGGCTTCGAACGAGGCAATTTTATAGGCAGGTGCGTTGAGATCTTCGAGCAGATCAACGGCAGTGAAATCGAACGGCGAGGAAAACAGCGTAATGTCCAGTTCGCGTGCTTTATCAAACAACGGTTTGTGCCAATCAAATGGAGTATGGGCTTCTTGGTACAAATCATACAGTGAGCGCCCATCCCAGAGCCCGCCGTGAATCTGAAATGCCTCTGCGTCGCAATTCAAGGTAATGGTGTCGGCAGTGTAAGACTGCATTTTCACTGCATCCGCCCCAGCGCGTTTCGCCATGGCGAGGGTTTGAAAGGCGCGTTCCAACGAACCATTATGGTTCGCAGACATTTCAGCAATGATGTAAGGCTTGTGGTCGGGGCCAATCTTGCGTCCATCAATCGTAATGAATTGGGTCATAGTATCTTGCTCTGCTGCGAGTTAGATGGGCGTTGTTGTCTGATGTTTGGCTCGCGTAAACGCCACACATCGATGGTTAATGCGAAATCGACGTAGGGAATGGCGTTCTCGTCTGGGTCATATGCAATGGCTTCGCCAATCTTGCTAAAACCGAGTTTGTTGTGCAAGTGGAGCACTTTCGGATTGATGGTTAACACGCGACTATCAACTTGCTTTAGACCCAAGGAGTCAAAAGCATGGTTCAAGGCAGCATGCAGCATGACAAACCCAACGCCTGCAGGCGCATTGGGGGCTTTATAGAACCCCCATTCTGCGCGCCTGTTTTCTTGGTTTATGTCTGTGAACGACACCATGCCGATATCTGTACCGTCAATACTCACCACATAAAAGCGCTTCGTATCATCACGCTGCACGCGTTCAAACCATGCGGCGTGCTCATCGGGCTTGATCTCGTGAGTGGTAAACATCTTCTCGCGTGTTTCCGGGGCGTTTCGCCATTGACGAACCACATCTAGGTCGGTTTTGGTCATGGGGCGTAGCGACACCGCCGCTGAGGTATTTAGCTGCACGAGGAGGTGGCCTCCATGGCATCAACCACGCGGTTTGCGCCTTCGCCATCAATGTCCGATTCGGGCAATCGCCAAGGTAAGGTTCCCCAATGCTCTGCAAGCCATGCAAGCTCATTGGTGTAGTACGCAGCTGTGGTTGCGTCGCTGACACCGAGGTAACGGTAAAGCCCGGATTTCGCAAGGTGTTCAGCCATTTCACGCTGGTTCTCTGCCACGGAAACCAATGTACTTGGTAAGCGTAAGCAGGTGCGTTCGATAGCACTGACCCCGGCACCACCAAACGCATAGCGAGAATGCGCCAGTTCGGTTTCAAAGTCGGGCAGGCTCTTTACCAGGGTGACAAAGGCGGGTAATGGCTTCTCTAGCAACTCTGCTTCCCTTGGGTTCGACATGCCGTAAACCAGCACCACTCGAAAGGGCAAGCTCGGGATCTGTTGGCAAGCCGAGAGAAGTTTCAAACACTCGCCAGTGGGATCCGTGCCGCTAAAAAATGCGATAACTTGGTTCTTGATGTCTTCTAAGCGTGTTTCTCTGAGAGAGGCAAAGCTATCGCGCAGTAACGCGAACTTTGGGCCAAGTAATTGCTGGCTCGATGAAGGCACCAAAGCGTGATAGCGATTTTCGAAATCAGGCCAAGGGTTGTGGTCAAAAAGAATATCGCAGTTATGTTGACGATTGGCGAGATCATCGATGGCGAAGATGTTTGCGCCTTGGCGTTTCACCAACGATTGCCACTGGGTATCCAGCGCATAGTGATCGAACACCACCCAATCAAAAGGTGTGTCTTTTAGAGCAGCAAGACACTGATTCGCATCTTCCTCTTGGCTTACGCCCAGCCAGTGTTGGTAGTCATTACGGTCAAGGCTAACCACGTCTTCTATCGCGGGCAAGGCAATCACTGTGATGCCTTGCTGACGACAATAATCAATCAGGTTACCCGTTAACTCGCGACTCAGCAGGGTGACGGTGTGGTGGCGTTCAAGGAGCTTTTTCGCCAACACCAAGCAGCGCATCACATGGCCTGTACCAATTTGGTTTGAGGCATCAACACGGATAACGACGTTCACAGCTCGCCTCGCTGAGAGAGAATTTCATAAAGCATTTCGGCGCGCACCCAATCGTCGGGCTCGTCGATATCTTGAACACGAAAGTGTGGGATCTGAACTGATTTTGAGTGCGGAGCAAAAATGGGTAACCCAGAGACAAAGGCGCTTGGCTTGCCCCAATAGAACATCCCTGCATCGTGGAATGCAGGTTCTAAATCTTGTGAACGCGTAGAGAAATGCTCCGGCCAGAACATTTCCACATTGCCTTCATTGTTCATGCGAATACTGCGTTGGATAGGGAAAGAAAAACGCGTGCTAGCAAAGGTATATTGGGTGTCGTTTCCTGTCAGTAAGGCTAACCCTTCTTCAAGATCTGACGGGCGAGTAAATGGCACAGTCGCGTAAAGGCAACACACTGCGCTGAGGGCGCGTTCATCATTGTCTTCAAGCCACTCAATCGCATGTTTAATGACATCCAGTGTCGTGGCATGGTCGTTGGCGATATCGTCAGGGCGAACGAAGGGAACTTCTGCGCCGAATGCTAGCGCGACGCGGGCGATCTCATCGCTGTCTGTGGAGACGATGATGCGGTCGAATAATTCGGACTTTTTCGCCACATCAATGGCATAGGCGATAATAGGCTGACCGATGAAGGTCTTCAGGTTTTTTCCCGGAATACGTTTGCTGCCACCGCGAGCAGGGATGATACAGACGTTCATATTGTCCTTTTAACTGACATTCTGCGCCGACGAAATGGCGTCGGAAAGCGCTGAAACCACCTGATCTTGTTCTTCATCTGTCATGTCGAAGAACAAGGGCAAACTGAGTGCCGCATGGTAATACGCTTCTGCAGCGGGGAATTGCCCCCAATCGAATCCCAACGCTTGATAGTAGGGCTGTGTATGAACAGGAATATAGTGAACATGCACACCAATGCCTTGTTCCCGCATCGCATCAAACACGCGACGGCGGCAAGAAGGGTCCTCAAGCTGAATCACATACAAATGCCATGCCGAATTACAATCATTGAGCAATGTCGGTGTGGTAAGTGCTAGAGACGCCAGTTTCTCGTTGTAGCGCTGGGCAAGCTGATTGCGTCGTTCAACAAATTCATCAAGGCGGGTGAGTTGAGAAACACCGAGTGCGGCTTGTAAATCCGTCATGCGGTAATTGAATCCGAGGGCGTGCTGCTCGTAGTACCAAGCGCCTTGGTTGGCGTCTTTTAACGCTGCGGGGTCGCGGGTGATCCCATGGCTGCGCAGGTTTTCCATGGCTTTCGCTAATTCAGCGTCGTTGGTCACCGCCATGCCGCCTTCTGCGGTAGTGACGATTTTTACGGGATGAAAACTGAATACTGTGATGTCGCTGTACTGGCAGTTGCCGACATACTCACCTTGGTATGTGCCGCCAATGGCATGGGAGGCATCTTCAATCACGCGAAAGTCGTATTGTTTCGCTAAACGGCCAATGGCTGCCATGTCGCAGCTTTGTCCGCACATGTGCACGGCAACTAACACATCAGGAAGTTGATTCGCGTGTTCAGCGGCAAGCAGTTTCTCTTCGAGCTTTTTCGGACACAAATTGTAAGTAGATGGATCGATATCGACAAAATCGACCTCAGCGCCACAGTACAAGCCGCAGTTCGCGGAGGCGACGAAGGTATTCGGGGACGTCCACAGTCGTTTGCCTGCGCTCAGTCCCAGCGCAAGGCAAGCCAAATGCAGGCTGGATGTGGCGCTGTTCGCAGCCACGCCAAATGCCGCGCCGACTTTGTTGGCAACGGCCTGTTCGAATTCACCCACTGTAGGGCCTTGAGTGATGAAGTCTGACGACAGCGCATCGACAACGGCATCAATGTCGGCTTGGCTGATGGTTTGTTTACCGTAAGGGATCATGATTGCTGCTCAAATTCCAAAATCTGTTCAACATTCAAAAACTCAGGGTTACTGCCAGAGTGGTATTCGAACCCTTCAGCAACAGGCGTACCTGTTTCACCTAATGGGTTGTGTGAATAGTCATAATCCGCGGAGTAGAACTTAATGGTTGGGCGCATCACGTAATGATCGTTAAACTCCAGGGTGAGATGAGAATCGTCGCTTGGGCACATGATTTCATGCATTTTCTCGCCCGGGCGAATCCCGACTTCTTTAATCGGTAAGCCATTGCCATAAGCGGTGGCCAAATCGATGAGGCGAACCGAGGGGATTTTCGGCACGAAGATTTCACCGCCTTGCATGCGAGAGAAATTCTTCAAGACGAAATCGACACCTTGCTGCAAGGTGATCCAAAATCGCGTCATATCGGGATGTGTCACAGGCAGAGATTCTGCGCCTTCTGCGGCCAGCTTTTTGAAAAAGGGCACCACGGAACCGCGAGAGCCGACGACATTGCCGTAGCGCACAACCGCAAATTGTGTTTGGCTTTCACCGCGCATGTTATTGGCCGCAACAAAGAGTTTGTCTGAACAGAGCTTTGTCGCGCCGTAGAGGTTGTTTGGGCTGGCAGCTTTGTCTGTGGATAGCGCGATGACTTTGGCTACGTTATTCGCTATCGCGGCACGAATGATGTTTTCTGCACCATGAACGTTGGTCTTAATACACTCCATGGGATTGTATTCAGCCGCAGGCACTTGTTTTAACGCCGCAGCATGAATCACGAAATCCACGCCATTCATGGCCTGCATCATTCTGTCGCTGTCTCTTACATCGCCAATAAAGTAGCGCATGCAAGGATCATTAAACTCTTGCTGCATTTCAAATTGCTTGAGTTCATCGCGAGAGAGAATGATAAGACGCTTAGGCTTGTAACGAGCAAGGATAGTGCGGGTATATTTCTTTCCAAAGGATCCGGTTCCACCGGTGATCAAAATCGACTTGCCGTTAAACATTTCAATCCTTAAGCATTAGTCTCAGTATTTAAAGTAATTTTAACTGATAGCGTCGGATTTCGTTGGAGAAAAATGCATACACCGTGATTGTCAGGGTAAAAAAAGGGCAACCCGCATTGGATTGCCCTGATATTCGATGCATTTGGTGCTTATTTGTGGCGCTCTTTTAGCTTATTCGCCACGTCTTCTAGCGAGAAACCTTGGTCTTGTAGAAGCACCATCAAGTGGTACATCAGGTCTGCGGATTCATTGATCAATTCCTCCTTATCGCCCGACGTCGCTGCAAGCGCGACTTCAACGCCTTCTTCGCCCACTTTCTGCGAAATACGCTTGGTACCCTTAGCGTATAGCGACGCAGTGTAAGATGAAGAAGGATCGGATCCTCTACGGGATGCCAGCACCTGCTCCAATTGATGAAGGAACACCAATGAAGGTTTGTGTGCGTCGTCTTCTCCCCAGCAGGTCTCGGTGCCAAGGTGGCAGGTTGGGCCAATTGGGTCGGCTTGCACGAGCAGGGTATCTTTGTCGCAATCGACGGTGATGTGCTTGAGGCGCAATACGTTTCCAGAGGTTTCGCCTTTGGTCCAAAGACGTTCCTTGGTGCGTGAGAAAAAGGTCACTTGCTCGGTATCAAGCGTTTTTGCCAGCGCGTCCTGATTCATGTAACCCATCATCAGAACCTGTCCGCTGTTTGCGTTTTGGACGATGGCAGGCACGAGTCCGTCAACCTTGTCCCAGTCAATGCTGTCAGCGAGCACTGCATTTCCTTGTGTCTGGCTCATAAGCGGATCTCCACGTCTTGTTGTTTTAAGTATTGTTTCAGTTCACCAATGTTGATGATCTGCTTGTGGAATACGGACGCTGCCAGTGCACCGTCAACATTCGCTTTCTTGTACGCATCGGCAAAGTGAACCATTTCACCTGCGCCGCCTGAAGCAATCAGCGGCACGTGGCACACTTCGCGAACCATGTTCAGCTGTTCAAGGTCGTAACCGTTGCGAACGCCATCTTGGTTCATCATGTTCAGTACGATTTCGCCAGCACCACGCTTTTGTACTTCCTGCACCCAATCACGGGTTTCCCATTGCGTTGCTTTGGTGCGCGCTTCGTCGCCAGTAAATTGATAAACCTGATATTTCCCCGTGTCTTTGTCGTAATAAGAGTCGACACCGACAACGATACATTGCACACCGAATTTCTCAGCAAGCTCAGTAATGAGTTCAGGGTTGGCCAGAGCAGGAGAGTTGATGGAGATTTTATCTGCACCAAATTCCAGAATGCGCTTGGCGTCTTCTGCGGTTTTAATGCCGCCAGCGACACAGAAAGGAATGTCGATGACTTCTGCCACACGCGCCACCCAACTTTTGTCGACAACACGGCCATCGCTTGATGCGGTGATATCGTAAAACACCAGTTCGTCTGCGCCTTCAGCGGCATAACGCGCTGCAAGCGGTACGATGTCACCGATGATTTCGTGGTTACGGAATTGAACACCTTTCACCACTTGGCCATCACGCACATCGAGACAGGGAATTATTCTTCTTGCCAGCATGCGAATGCCTCCTCAGCGGTGAACTTCTCGTCTAGTAGCGCACGGCCGACGATAACCCCAGCGACGCCAGACCCTTTCAGGGCTTCAATGTCTGCCAGTGAGCCAATGCCACCGGATGATTGGAATTGAACGCTTGGGTAAGCGGCGCAAAGGTCTTTGTAGAGCTCGACGTTTGAGCCTGCCAGCGTGCCGTCACGGGAAATGTCGGTGCATAGAACGTGCTTCAAACCAACCGTTAAAAAATCTTCAAGCAGCGCTTCAATGGTCACGCCTGAATCTTCTTGCCAACCTGACACTGCTACAATGCGGTTGCCGTTGTCGTCGATGTTAATGTCCAGCGCCAGCACGATTTGTTCTGGGCCGTATTTCTCCATCCAACTCTTTACGATTTCCGGCTGCTTCACGGCGGTAGAGCCGATAACAACACGCTTTGCGCCAGCTCGAAGCAGTTCAACCACATCGCTTTCTTTACGTACGCCACCACCGATTTGAATGTTCGCGGGGGTGCTTTCAATCAAGCTGCTGATCATGGAGATTTGACGGGCAGACGTGTCTTTCGCACCGGTCAAATCAACAAGGTGAAGCCAGTTAGCCCCCGCTTTATGGTAAAGCGCGAATTGCTCACTTGGGTTCACTTTGTATTCGGTAACTTGTCCGTAGTCACCTTGATAAAGACGAACCACTTGTCCGTCGATCAAATCTAACGCTGGAATAATCATCCCTAATTACATCTCCAAGAAGTTTTTGATTAACTGCGCACCGGCTTTGCTTGAACGCTCAGGGTGGAACTGCACACCATAGTAGTTACCGCTTTGCACCGCGGCGCTGAATGCGTGACCGTAATCGCAACGGCCAATGGTGTAGTCACCTTCTGGCATGGCGTAGCTGTGTACAAAGTAGAAATAGCTGTTTTCTGGAATGTCTTTAAACAGTGGATGGTTATCCACGGGTGTCACTGTGTTCCAGCCCATGTGAGGCAAAGGTAAATCGCCTGTCTCCATCAAGGAGGTACTTGCTGGGACGTGGCCTAAACAGCTCACGTCAGTTTTACCTTCTTGAGATGAATTCCCGAGAAGTTGCATGCCAAGGCAAATGCCAAGCAGAGGTTGTTTTACCTGCTGAACGAGCGCAATCAAGTCGCGCTCTTCTAGGTTTTTCATTGCCTCTGTTGCCGTGCCTACACCTGGCAAAAACAGCTTGTCTGCATCCAAAACAACCGCAGGGTCACGACTGATCGTCACGTCATAACCCAAACGCTCAATGGCAAATCGCACTGAGCTGACGTTGGCGCATCCGGTATCGATAATGACAATCTTGCTCATTTCTCTCTCCTTAGAGGACGCCTTTGCTGCTTGGCAGTTCATTACCATCAACACGAATAGCCTGACGCAGAGTGCGGCCGTAGGCTTTGAACAAGCTTTCCACAATGTGGTGTGTGTTCTCACCATCTGAAGATAGGTGCAGCGTACATGCCATGGTATCCGTCAATGAACGGAAGAAGTGCTCGACCATTTCTGTTGAGAGGTCGCCGACTTTCTCTTGTGAGAAGCTGGCTTCAAATTTCAGGTAAGGGCGACCTGACAAATCCAACGCACATTGTGCAAGGCATTCGTCCATTGGCAGGCTGAACCCGAAACGGCCAATACCGCGTTTGTTACCGAGCGCTTCTTTCAGCGCTTGGCCCAGCGCCAATGCCGTGTCTTCAACCGTGTGGTGATCGTCGATGTGAAGGTCGCCTTCAACCGCCACTTCCATACGGAATCCGCCGTGGGTCGCGATTTGGTCCAACATGTGATCGAAGAAACCCAAACCGGTGCTGATGCTATTGCCGCCAGTTTCGTCCAAATTCACCGTGATATTGATGTCGGTTTCTTTGGTGGTACGAGTCACCGAAGCGACGCGTGGGCTGGTGGTCAAATCTTTCAGGATTTGTTTCCAACCCAAGGTTTCAGGGTTGTACTGAATGCCACGGATTGCCATGTTCTCTGCCAGTTGGATATCGGTTTGACGATCGCCAATCACTGCAGAGGTTTTGAAATCAACACGGCCTTGTTGCAAGTACTCTTTCACCAAACCCAGTTTAGGTTTGCGGCAGCTACAATCTTCGTGGTCGAAGTGTGGGCAAATCAGAACATCTGCAAACTTCACGCCTTGAGATTCGAAAATCTCCATCATCATATTATGTGGCGCATCGAAATCCGCTTGTGGGTAACTGTCAGTGCCTAAACCATCTTGGTTGGTCACCATCACTAGCTTGTAACCCGCGTCTTGCAGTGCGAGAAGTGCGGGGATCACGAAAGGTTCGAACTTGAGCTTGTCGAGGCGGTCGACTTGGAAGTCTACTGGCGGCTCAACAATCAAGGTGCCATCGCGGTCAATAAAGAGAATTTTTTCTTTCACATTGCTTTCCTTAACAATACGTCCTTCGCTTCCTGCTCTACGCCAGTTGTTGGCGAATAAAGGTCAGGGTTTTTTCGCACTCTTCTCGGTTACCGACGCTAATGCGAATGCAGCCTTCTATTGGTGAGCGTCTTAGGATGATGCCGTTATCCCATAGGGTTGAGAACAAAAGGTCAGCATCGTCGAATTTAACCAGTAGGTAGTTGCCGTAGCCGTCAAACACTTGAACACCTGGCAGCATGGAGAGCCCTGCTTGTAGGTATGCGCGGTTGGCGTTGAGATCAAGTACCTGATATTTCATGCGAGCAAGGCCCACTTCTGATAGCGCTTGGCAAGCAATCTCGGTAACAGGCACGGGCACGGGATACGGTGCAATCACCTTCAACATCAGTTGGATGACTTGCGTGTTCGCCAGTGTGAAGCCACAGCGAAGACCTGCAAGCGCAAACGCTTTCGACATGGTGCGTAAAATGGCGAGGTTCGGGTAACGCACCAAAAGATCGACCGTTGAAGCTTCCGGACAAAAATCGATATAGGCTTCATCGACAACCACCAGCGCTTTACCTGCTGTCATTTCGAGCAGCGCTTCAATGTCATTGCGGTTCAGAAGGTTACCCGTTGGGTTGTTAGGGCTACAAACGAACACTAACTTAACGCCATCAATCTGCTTTTCGATCTCTGGCATGTTGAGCTGCCAGTCTTCTGTGAGCGGCACGGTTTTACGTGAAACGCCAAAGGTCTCAGCACTGATGGCATACATGCCGTACGTTGGCGGGCAGAACAGAATCGAATCTTCGCCAGCTTCACAGAAAGTGCGGATCAACAACTCGATGCTTTCGTCTGCGCCGCGTGAGGTCAGCACTTGGTCTGGTCGCACGCCTGCATAGTCTGCGTAAGCGCGAATCAAAGGATCAGGCTGACATTCGCTGTAGCGGTTTAGGCTATTGCCGCTGACCACATATTCGTTGTTAAACGGTGATTCGTTGGCGTTTAGCCAAACGTCACCTTGCCCGCCCAAACGGCGAGCAGACAGGTAAGGGGTCAACGCTTGAACGTCCTTACGGGCTAACTTCTCAATATCCATAACAACCCCTAAATTAAGCTTTGTTGAGTTTTTCAACGCGAAGCGTGACAGCATTTCTGTGTGCGTCTAGCCCTTCTGCGTTAGCCATGGCAACCACGGTGGGTGCCAATGCTTGAAGGCCATCGGCTGACAACTCTTGTACGGTCATACGTTTGCTGAAATCCGCAAGTCCAAGACTTGAATAGGTACGCGTAAAACCATAGGTTGGCAGCACGTGGTTGGTGCCAGAGGCATAATCACCAACGGACTCTGGTGACCAAGCGCCGAGGAAGATCGAGCCTGCATTATCAAGCAGCGGCAGCGATTCACGTGGGTTCTTGGTTTGCACTATCAAGTGCTCAGGGCCGTAATTGTTTGA
Organism: Enterovibrio baiacu; assembly: GCF_004120195.1. Classification (GTDB taxonomy): domain Bacteria; phylum Pseudomonadota; class Gammaproteobacteria; order Enterobacterales; family Vibrionaceae; genus Enterovibrio; species Enterovibrio baiacui. The sequence continues at coordinate 354,031 of NZ_SCHN01000008.1, forward strand.
GATCGCAATACATTGCGGCAAGCTGTCAGCAATGATGATCAGGCTAGAGCCAAGGGCTTTGCTGGCGATGTCGGCGCGGCTCAAGGTTTTCAGTTGGCGTTGAACGGCATCTGCCACTTTCTCTGCCAACACTGGAGAAGGCGTCACCAGCACCACTTGAGAGTCTGGACCGTGTTCTGCTTGGCTCAGCAAATCCGCTGCAACAAAATCTGCATCCGCTTCTTCGTCCGCAATCACGAGCACTTCAGAAGGACCTGCTGGCATGTCAATGGCCGCGCCCTTGAAGTCATTACTCACTTGGCGCTTTGCTTCAGTTACAAAGGCATTGCCTGGGCCGAAAATTTTGTCCACTTTGCTGACAGTTTCTGTGCCGTAAGCCATGGCAGCAACTGCTTGTGCGCCGCCAAGGTTATAGACTTCGTCAATGCCGCAAAGCTTGGCGACATATAGGATTTCATCGGCAATCGGCGGTGGGGAACTCAACACCACTTTGCGACAGCCCGCGATTTGCGAGGGCACACCCAGCATCAAAACGGTGGAAGGCAATGGCGCACTGCCACCTGGGATGTACAAACCGACGCGGTTGATAGGGCGAGTAACCAGCTCACACACCACGCCTGGCATGGTTTCAACTGTCAGCGGTTGTGCTATTTGTGCTTTGTGGAAACAGGCGATGTTTGTATATGCCTGTTTCAGCGCTTGTTTGATCTCATCGCCCATACGATCTTCGGCACTGTCGATGTCGCTTTGGCTAACACGGATGGATTCAGGCACAACCTTATCGAATTTCTCGGTAAGGGCTTTAAGCGCCGCATCGCCACCCTCGCGTACATCGCGAAGTACACTTGTGACTGCATCAGTAATGGAAGCGCTGTCGCTGATTGCTGGACGTTCCAGCAATGCTTCACGTTGTTGTTCGCTGAGAGATTTCCAAACCACCGTTTTCATGGCTTACTCCATCATTTTCTCAATTGGCAGCACCAGAATGGAGCTCGCACCCAAGTCCTTCAGTTTTTCCATGGTTTCCCAGAACAGGTTTTCTGTGCTGACAAGATGTACGGCGACACGTTGTTTGTCGTGTGCCAAAGGAAGGATGGTTGGATCTTCTGCACCCGGAAGTAGTTCAACGATTTTTTCGAGCGTTTCGCTTGGTGCATGAAGCATGATGTACTTAGATTCTTTCGCTTTAATCACACCGTTGATACGCGTAAGAAGGCGGTCGATTAATTCGACTTTGTCTGAGGCAAAGTCGCCAGTACGTTGAATAAGCACAGCTTTCGAGCGGAAGATAACTTCTGCTTCTTTCAGGCCATTCGCTTCAAGGGTTGCGCCTGTTGAGACTAAGTCACAGATCGCATCTGCAAGACCCGCACGCGGTGCAACTTCAACAGAGCCGTTGAGCATACAGGTGCTGAATTTAACGTCTTGCTTATCAAGGTAGGCTTTAAGAATGTTGGGGTAGGTCGTCGCAATGCGTTTGCCTGCGAGATCTTGAGGGCCGTTGTAGTCTTGGTCTTTTTCGATGGCAACAGACAAACGACAACCACCGAAGTCTAGGCGACGCAGCTTGTTGTATTCGCTTGGCTCGCCCACTTTAACGCGCTCTAGGCGAACTTCTTCCAGTTCGTTTTCACCGATAACACCAAGGTCGACAACACCATCCATGATGAGGCCTGGGATATCGTCATCGCGTACCAACAGTAGGTCGATTGGCATGTTTTCAGCGTGCGCCACAAGGCGGTCGCCAGAAACATTGATTTTAACACCACAACGTTTTAGCAGCTCAAAGCACTCTTTTGCTAGGCGGCCTTTCTTTTGTATTGCGATTCTTAAGCGTTCAGTTTGCATGATCTAATCCCTGTATCTTTGGCTCTGATGCTCCCGTCTAGGAGACATTGCCACAATTTTAAATCCTAAAATGTAAAAAACCCCCGGAAGGTTCGCTTCCGGGGGTCTGAATCTTGTATTCGCTTTCAATGACCGTTGGAAGAACCTAATCCTTGTCTTCCAGTCGAAACCAATCTTCCCGAAAGACTACTCAGGATGGTGATGATGGTGAATGGTCATGAGCGATTTTTGCATATTTACTTGACTACCTTGTCTGTGTACTTGTGTAAACCAGCACGCAATGTTTGTAATGTGCGTAACAAATAGGTTTAACGTTTACTTGGCATCAACACTAACAAACTCACTAAATATTGCAACAAGTAATTTGTGGGTTTCTACATTTACAGAAGGGGTTCGCGGGGAAAGGCAAGAAATACTGAGTTGACTCGCATTTGGAAGACACTTTAGTGACAGTTAGATGACTCTTTTTTGCAACGCCTTTCGAGGGCATAACGGCGCTGCTTTCTTGATTACAGGGCGATACCTTGGTATCGAACAGAGGATTTTCTGTCAGACTTGTGTGTTTAATGGGCTCTAGACGTAAATATCAAGTAACCCGTCTTTTTTCTTTTTGTCCGTGCTATTGGCGGCCCCGCTGTTCGATGCCTCTTGCTCGTCATTTTCAATGTCGCGCTCGGCGTTAGATTTCGTCTTGTCTTGTTTCAAGATCGTACCGACTTTCTTAAGCGGTGCTTCTGTCAATTTGGGGAACCAAGTCATCATCAATCCTCATGATCCGTTCCCCTATGTTATCGACGTCAATCAGTGCGACTTGAGTGTTTTTTAACCGCAACACTTTTTGTGTTTTTTCCCGCTGCCGCACGGGCATGGGTCATTGCGGCCAACTTTTTGCTGTTGCGGGTATTCGCCATCAAGGTAATACCATACTGTGTCATTGCCTTTTTGCTCGGTGACAAAACGGGATTTTTCTTGCAGACAATACTCGTTGCCGTTTTCTGCGTAGTGCGCTTTGAATTGCACGTAACCCAGGTTGCCTTCGGCTTCAACAGAGCTTGCGATCACCTCTAGGCCCAACCACTCACTGTTGACGGATTGGGCAATGGCATCGCGGTGCTTCTCTGCTTCACAGGATGGGTGATACGTCTCTATCACAAAATCCACCAAGCCCAATGCATGTGCGCTGTAGCGTGAGCGCATCAACTTCTCAGGGTGGTCAGCATTCGCGTGGTTGATATGAACAGGTTCACAACAGTCACGGTACAGTTTAGTGCTGCAACACGGGCACGCTGACTCGCGCGCAAGAGAAAGATCAATGCTAGGTTGTTTTTCGGTCATGAGGTTTGTGGTCATGAAAAGACGCTCGATAAAGTAAAATCGCGCCTATTTTCAAAGGCAACCGAAACAGAGTCAAGATAAGCCTGAATGCGCCTTGCTTGCGTCTGCGATAGCCGTGAAAAAGGCGACGTGTTGAGAACAGGCCGCCTTCAGGTTGTTTGGGTATAAACAGTTACTTACCTAAAAAGCGTGCAAATACCAATCGTATTCTAGGCCCGTTATATGCTGTTCAAACTCTTCCAATTCCTTCTCTTTGCATGTGACGAAAACATCCACGAAATCGGTGCCGAGGTATTCACGCATTGGCTCAGATTGCGAAAGCACGCGCAGCGCATCACGCAGGTTGGTGGGTAACGCATCAAATTCTATTTCTTTGTCGTAGGCATTGCCGACAATGGGCTCTGAGGGCTCGATTTTGTTTTCAATGCCATAAAGGACTGAGGCCAGCAGGGCGCTCATCATGAGATAAGGGTTTGCGTCTGCGCCCGCCACGCGGTGTTCAATGCGTGTCGCTTCCGGCGCATCCCCCGGGATACGCAGCGCCGTGGTACGGTTTTCAATCCCCCAAGTCGCGGCATTCGGCACGTAGAAGTCCGGGCTGAATCGACGGTAGGAATTGATGTTCGGACAGAGGATTGCCATGTAATCCTGCATCAAGGCCAACATACCGCCTAAGGCCCAGCGCAATGTGTCTGTCATTTCCCCATTTTCAGGTGGCTGGAAGACGTTGTTGCCTTCTTCATCGACCAAACTGATGTGAACGTGCATGCCGTTACCGGCTTGATCAGCATAAGGCTTTGCCATAAAGGTGGTATCAAGCTCATGTTCGTGGGCCACTTGCTTGATCACGCGTTTAAGCAAAAGGGCATAGTCACAGGCTGCGAGCGGATCATTGGTATGGGTAAGGTTAATCTCGAATTGCCCGGGGGCGGATTCTGCGACGATGGTGTCGGCAGGTAAGCCTTGTTCTCGCGCAGCATCAATGATGCCAGTGAGGAACTCAGAGTATTCGTCCAAGTCATCCAGCGAATAAACTTGTGTGTTTTCGGGGCGTCGGCCTGTCACGGGGGAAATCGGCGGCAGTGGTGCTTGGCCAGATTCCTGACTGTCGATTAAGTAGAACTCCAATTCAAAGGCCGACACAGGCGTTAAGCCTTTGTCTTTTATCTGTCGGACAAGGCGTCGCAAGATCATGCGGGGATCACCGAAGAAAGGGGTTTGTGGATCTTCGTACATTTCGAGCAGCAATTGTGCGATAGGGCGCTTTTGCCAAGGTTGAGTGGTGAGCGAGCCGGCGACGGGAAAACAGATGGCATCGGATTCACCAATCTCCAACCCTAATCCTGTTTCTTCTACTGGATTGCCTTTGATGTTCATGCCGTAGATAGAGATAGGAAGGGCGATACCGTGCTCATAAGCTTTTGGTAGCTTGTCTTTCTCGACGCGTTTCCCGCGAACAATGCCATTCATATCAATCAGTAACAGGTCTATGAATTCCATTTCTGGGTGTTCTGCGAGAAATTGCGATGCCTCGTCAGGGTCGGGCAGCGCGGTATCTTTTTCCTTGAACAAAGCCTTGTCTGTTTGATATCGCATATGTCACCTGTCTGGGTGTAAATTATATCAATCACTCCTAGTGATATCTCTGAGTGAATAGTAAACCCTATTGAATGTCAACCGCGTCGCGGCTCACAAAAAACATCTTATCTTATAAAATCAATGCGATAAGGTGCGATAAATCAAACCATTACCAATGTTAAGAAAATGAAAAATAAAACGAACGCAAATGTTGATTGGCTCTCTTGCGTAATTTATTTTTAACGTGTAGCGTGTGAAAAAACGAACGCACAACAGATAATGTAAAACATCACAGGCTTTTTAAATCGCCGCCTCATCACGTATTGAAACGTAATGGATGTGAAATACGAGGAACGTGAAATAAAGGGCGAGCATTGTGTGATGTGGACACATAACCAGTGCGGACCTTGGATCGATAAAGAGATGGATTGATAAAGAGGTGTTTATGACTCGCTCAGCAATGCCTATGGTCGGAGTGAGCGGCTGCACAAGCCAGCTAGGGTTACATCCTTTCCATATCGCCGGAGACAAATACCTCAAAGGGGTGTCAGACGGTGCTAATTGCTGTCCATTAATTATTCCTGCGTTGGGTGATGCGCTGCCTATGCGCGATCTGCTTTCATCACTCGATGGCATTCTCTTCACAGGATCTCCGTCCAACATTGAACCCCATCATTATTCAGGTACACCCAGCGAGCCGGGAACAGAGCATGATCCTGCGCGTGATGCCACCACTCTCCCTCTAATGAAACTTGCGTTAGAAATGGGCGTACCTTTCTTGGCGATATGCCGAGGCTTTCAAGAAATGAACGTGGTGATGGGCGGGACGCTTCATCAAAAATTGCACGACGTGGGTGGTTTCATTGAACACCGCGAAGACAAAACTGCGCCGGTTGATATTCAATACGGACTTTCTCACACCGTAAACATTGAACCTGGGGGCATTCTCTGCGAGGCGTGGGGTCGCACTTCTGCTGACGTTAATTCTGTTCATACCCAAGGTATAGACAGGTTGGGTGAAGGATTGCGACCTGAAGCGACAGCCCCTGATGGCTTGATCGAAGCCATGTCCGTTATCAATGCGAAACAATTTGCTTTAGGTGTGCAATGGCATCCTGAGTGGAAGGTCACAAAAAATCCTTTTTATTCAGCTATCTTCGAAGTATTCGGAAATGCCTGCAGACAGCGAGCGAAAGAACGTGAGAAAGCCAATGAATAAGCTAAAGAAATGGTTAAAAGACAATGAAATCACAGAAGTAGAGTGCGTGGTCGGCGATTTGTCTGGAATTGCACGCGGCAAAATCGCCCCTGTCGACAAGTTCATCAGTGAAGGCGAAATGCGCCTACCTGAGAGTGTATTGCTTCAAACTGTGACCGGTGATTATGTTGATGATGATATTTATTACGCGTTGTTAGATGAAGCGGATATCGACTTCATTTGTAAGCCAGACGAGGACGCTGTGTACCTCTTGCCGTGGACTGTCGAAAAAACCGCACAAATCATTCATGACACCTTCGACAAGATGGGAAACCCTATCGACCTGACACCTCGAAACGTGCTTAAAAAAGTGCTCAAACTGTATGAAGAGCAAAACTGGCAACCTGTTGTTGCACCGGAAATGGAGTTTTACCTCACCGCGCGAAGTGCCGATCCGGATTTACCGCTAGAGCCACCGATTGGGCGCTCAGGGCGTGTTGAGACCGGTCGTCAGTCGTTTTCCATTGATGCAGCCAACGAGTTCGATCCTCTGTTCGAAGACATGTACGAGTGGTGTGAAACGCAAGGTTTGTCGATCGATACCTTGATCCACGAAGAAGGTGTGGCGCAGATGGAAATCAATTTCCGTCATGGCGATCCTCTGGTACTTGCAGACCAAGTGTTTGTGTTCAAACGTACGCTGCGAGAAGCGGCTCTCAAACACAATGTGGTCGCGACGTTTATGTCCAAGCCCATCACTGACGAGCCGGGCAGCGCGATGCATTTGCATCAAAGTATTTTGGATACCAAAACGGGCAAGAATGTCTTCACCAGCGAAGATGGCACCAGCTCATCACTTTTCTACGGTCACATTGCGGGTTTACAACAATACATCCCTCAAATGCTGCCGTTGTTTGCGCCTAACGTGAATTCCTTCCGCCGCTTCCTGCCAGATACGTCTGCGCCTGTGAACGTGGAATGGGGTGAAGAAAACCGTACCTGTGGCTTGCGCGTCCCGAATTGTTCTCCGCAAAACCGCCGCGTTGAAAACCGTCTACCGGGTGCTGATGCCAACAGTTATTTGGCGATCGCAGCGAGCTTATTGTGTGGCTTCATCGGTATGATGAAAGAGTTAAAACCGACGTCACCCGCACAAGGACGAAATTACGAAATTCGAAGCCCAATACTGCCCTACACCCTAGAGAGCGCGCTTGAATCCATGGAAGCGTGTGACGAAGTGGCGGAATATCTCGGTGATGCGTTTGCGAAGGCCTACATCGCGGTGAAACGCAAAGAACAAGAGAACTTCAAGCGCGTGATCAGTTCGTGGGAGCGTGAGTTCTTGTTGCTAACGGTCTAACCGTTATCGGTTTAGGGGCATCGAACCCAAGCCCAAATGAAAAGCCAAGAAGCCAATAAACAAAGAAAGAAACCAGCGAGAAAAGAACAATGAAGAAAAGGTGGCAACCTGCATGACGTAGCGCGGGTTGCCGATGACAAACCAACATGGATGTGGAGGTCGTATGACACACGCCGTGCAAAACCAAGATACACAAACCCTACAAGCATTAGACAATGCACATTACCTTCACCCTTTCAGTGATCACAAGTCGCTGCGTGAAAAGGGTGCGAGAATGATTGTGCGAGCGGAAGGGGTGTACATTTGGGACAGCGACGGTAACCGTATCCTTGATGGCATGGCTGGTCTGTGGTGCACCAATATTGGCTATGGTGAAAAGCGCTTAGCGGATGCTGCGCAACGCCAAATGCAGGAACTGCCTTACTACAACAGCTTTTTCCAATGCGCGCATCCTCCCGTGGTTGAACTTGCCAAAGAGATTGCTGATCTCGCGCCTGACCACATGAATCAGGTGTTCTTCACGGGGTCTGGGTCGGAATCCAATGACACTGTGCTGCGCATGGTGCGTCACTACTGGACACTCAAAGGCCAACCTGAAAAATTCACCGTTATTGGCCGCCACAATGGCTATCACGGCTCTACCGTTGCCGGTGCGAGCCTCGGTGGCATGAAAGCCATGCACAAACAAGGCGGCTTGCCCATTCCGGGTATTCACCACATTCCCCAGCCTTATTGGTTTGGTGAAGGGGGGGATCTCACGCCAGAAGCGTTTGGTATCCAAGCCGCACAAGAACTCGAAAAAGCCATTCTCGAACTCGGCGAAGACAAGGTTGCCGCCTTTATTGCTGAACCTTTCCAAGGGGCGGGTGGCGTGATTATCCCTCCTTCTACTTATTGGCCTGAAATAGGCCGCATTCTTGAAAAATACGACATCCTCATGGTCGCTGACGAAGTGATCTGTGGCTTTGGCCGAACGGGCGAATGGTTCGGTAGCCAACATTTTGGTATCAAGCCCGATTTTATGCCGATCGCGAAAGGCATGACCTCCGGATACATCCCGATGGGCGGCGTGATTGTGAGCGACCGCGTGGCGAATACCTTCGAAGAAATGGGCGGTGATTTTAACCACGGGTACACCTATTCAGGGCATCCCGTTTCTGCGGCTGTGGCGCTCGAAAATCTGCGCGTGATGAAAGAAAAGAATTTGGTCCAGTATGTCAAAGAAGACATTGGCCCCTACTTGCAACGCAAATGGCAAACACTGGCTGACCACCCCTTGGTGGGAGAAGCGCGTGGCGTTGGACTTGTTGCCGCCATTGAATTGGTGAAAGACAAAGCAACGCGCGGGCGATTCGATGAATCAGTGGGTATTGGTGAAATTTGTCGCGACCTGAGTGTCGAAAACGGTCTTGTCATGCGGGCTTGCGGCGACACCATGATCATCAGCCCACCGCTTGTCATCTCACATTCGGAAGTGGATGAACTTGTTGAAAAAGCGAGCTTGGCGTTGGATCTCACCTTCGAGCATCTTAAACGCCTCGATGCGGTGTAGCGTTAATGTAAGGGACATCAACAGGACACGATCTCATGCGCGCATTTCGGTGTGCGCAAACCATCACGCCAGATTGGATAGATCTGGTTGGGAGACAGGGATGTGATAGTGCGCTCTATCTCCGTACGGAAAGGACCCAAAGGAGAGAACATGAAAATGGCAATCCGAAATAAGACCACCGCAGTTGCCCTTGCGGGGCTATTGGCGTCAACGGGGCTGGTGGTTTCTACCGGTGCTCATGCAGAAGAAATCCTCCGTATCTACAACTGGAGCGACTACATCGCCGAAGATACGATCGAGAACTTCGAAAAAGAAACAGGCATCAAAGTGACCTATGACGTGTACGACAGTAATGACGTACTCGAAGCCAAACTGCTGTCAGGAAACTCTGGTTATGACCTGGTAGTGCCTTCCAGTAATTTCCTCGCCAAACAAATCCAAGCAGGTGCATTCCAAAAGCTGGATAAAGCGCTTCTGACCAACAGCGGCAACCTTGACCCAGCCATGATGAAACGCCTCGAAATGGCCGATCCGGGCAACCAGTATTCAATCCCTTACCTTTGGGGCACCAACGGTATTGGCTACAACGTAGAAAAAGTCAAAGCGGCACTGGGTGAGCCACTGCCTGAGAACAAATTGGATTTACTCCTAGACCCGAAATACGCGGCCAAGCTGAAAGACTGCGGGATTGCTGTCGTTGATTCAGCGGACGAAGTCATGCCGCAAGTGCTGCAGTATTTGGGTAAAGATCCAAACTCTACCAACAAGAAAGACTACAAAGCGGTGGGTGAAGCCCTCGCCAAAATTCGTCCTTATGTCACCTACTTCCACTCTTCTCGCTACATCACCGATCTTGCGAATGGGGATATTTGTCTCGCCTACGGCTTCTCAGGCGATATTTTCCAAGCGGCAGACCGTGCCGATGAAGCAGGGAATGGACAGGTTGTTGACTACGCTATCCCCAGTGAAGGTGCACAGCTTTGGTTTGATATGATGGCCATTCCTGCTGATGCGAAGAATGCCAAAAACGCACTCACTTTCATGAACTACTTGCTGCGCCCAGAAGTGATTGCACCCATCACGGATTACGTGGTGTACGCGAACCCGAACCCAGCCTCCAACGATCTGATTGAAAAAGACATCTTGGAGAACCCCTCGATTTACCCGACGCCAGAAGTGATGGATAGATTGTTCATTTCTGAAGTCCTGCCGCTGAAAATCAATCGCGTACGAACGCGCATTTGGACCCGCATGAAAACGGGGCAATAGCGACGCCTTGTCGCAGGCTTTCGCCGCGCTGACTCGAAGGTTTAGCGCGGCGTGTTTCTACACCAAATGTGTCGCTCGAAGGAGAGCCACTTAGTGAGATGAACTGCCGAGGCATGTCGAATGTTAGGTGGTTGTCCTTCCAGAGCAGTGACGGCGATTGCAGCAGTTAGTAGGAGGTCTCATGACGACCAGTAACCCGCAACCCAGTAATTTACAGCACGGCGCGGAACAGGGCTTGGCGAAACAAGAGCCGCTGTTGAAAATCGATCGCGTCAGCAAGTTGTTTGGCGATGTGCGTGCCGTTGATGATGTGTCTCTGACCATTGACCAAGGCGAGATATTCTCGTTACTTGGCGGTTCAGGATCGGGAAAATCAACCTTGTTGCGAATGTTGGCAGGTTTCGAGAAACCCTCAAGCGGGCGCATTTTTCTCGATGGTGAAGACATCACCGATATCCCTCCTTACGATCGACCGATCAACATGATGTTTCAGTCTTATGCCTTGTTTCCCCACATGACCGTGGCGCAAAACATTGCCTTTGGGCTCAAGCAAGACAAGATGAAGAAAGACGAGATCAAAGTTCACGTCGACGAAATGTTGCGCCTTGTTCGCATGGAAGCCTTTGCGAATCGCAAGCCGCACCAACTTTCGGGTGGTCAGCGTCAACGTGTGGCATTGGCGCGTTCACTTGCCAAGCGGCCGAAGCTATTGTTGCTTGATGAGCCTATGGGCGCACTGGATAAAAAACTGCGGACACAAATGCAGTTAGAAGTGGTTGAGATTCTGGAACGTGTCGGCGTGACCTGTGTGATGGTGACACATGACCAAGAAGAAGCCATGACCATGGCGGGACGCATTTCCATCATGCATGAAGGATGGATAGCGCAAACGGGCACACCGACAGATATCTACGAAAGCCCGAACAGCCGAATGATTGCTGAATTTATTGGCTCGGTGAACCTGTTCGAAGGGGAAATCGTCACCGACGAAGCCGACCATTGCATCATTGAATCACAAGAAACGCCGCAGCCGATGTATGTCGGTTATGGTGTGGCAACCAACCTTGAAGACAAAAAGGTGTGGTTAGCGGTCAGGCCTGAAAAAGCCCTCATCGGGCGCGAACAACCTGACGAGCAATACAATTGGGCGAAAGGCATTGTTCACGATATCGCGTATTTGGGTGGCACTTCGGTGTACTACGTCAAACTGCCATCCAACAAGATTGTCATGTGCAGCATGGCCAATGTGACGCGTCGTCAAGACAGACCCACGTGGGACGATGAAGTCTTCATCAGCTGGGAGGCCACCAGTGGTGTGGTATTGCGCGTATGACGAACACAACCCCCTCACAAAACGGCACCAAAACAGCAGCACCCCATAAGTCGCGTGTCCTTTTCCCTAAAGGCCGTCACTTCACCATGGGGTTCCCGTTTTTCTGGCTGTTACTCTTTTTTGCACTGCCGTTTGCCATCGTTTTAAAAATCAGTTTTTCAACGGCAGCCATCGCCATTCCACCCTACGAAGCCATCGCGCAATACGCCGATGAAGTGCTCGAGATTGCCATCAACCTCGAAAACTACATCCGTATTCTTGATGACGATTTGTATTACCTGGCGTATCTCAGCTCCCTCAAAATTGCCTTCTTTTCTACGTTAGGCTGCTTGTTGTTGGGTTACCCCATGGCGTATGCCATCGCCCGCGCTCCTGCGCGTATGCAAACCTTGTTACTCCTGCTGATCATGCTGCCATCGTGGACGTCATTTCTGATCCGCGTTTACGCTTGGATGGGACTGCTGAGCAATACCGGCATCATAAATAGCTCGCTCATTTGGCTGGGTGTCACCAGCGACCCGATTCAGATATTAAATACTAACGTCGCTGTGTATATCGGCATTGTGTATACCTATTTGCCGTTCATGGTGCTACCGCTTTACGCCAACTTGGTGAAGCTTGACGGGAGCTTATTGGAAGCGGCCTCCGACCTCGGCTCACGTAACTTCAATACCTTCTGGACAGTAACCTTACCGCTGTCGAAAGGCGGCATCATTGCGGGTTCTATGTTGGTGTTTATTCCCGTGGTGGGTGAGTTTGTGATACCCGAACTCTTGGGCGGCCCTGAAACCTTGATGATAGGGAAGGTGCTGTGGCAGGAATTCTTTAATAACCGAGATTGGCCTGTCGCATCGGCCTTGGCGATTGTGATGCTGTTGTTATTGATCATTCCGATCACCTTGTTCCATCACTATCAATCCAAAGACATGGAGGCTGACCGATGAAACGTTGGCAATTTTCTACCGTGATGCTCTGGGTCGGGTTGGTGTTTCTCTATCTACCCATGCTGATCTTGGTGATTTACTCTTTCAACGCGTCCAAGCTTGTTACCGTGTGGGGCGGTTTTTCGCCCAAATGGTATGCAGAGCTGTTCAAAGACGAACAGATTCTGCAAGCCGTGTGGACAAGCCTTCGTATCGCGTTTTATAGCTCAACCATGGCCGTCATCATTGGCACATTGGCAGCGTTCGTCATGACGCGATTTAGACGCTCATGGGGACGTTTAAGCCTATCAAATATGATCACCGCACCTTTGGTGATGCCAGATGTGATCATCGGTTTGTCGCTGTTGCTTTTGTTCGTGCAAATGGGCGAGTTGTTCGGCTGGCCAGCAGAGCGCGGCATGACGACGGTGTGGATTGCACACTCTACATTTTGTGCGGCTTATGTGGCTGTGGTGGTGTCATCGCGGTTGCGGGAACTCGATTTTTCCATTGAAGAAGCCGGTATGGATTTAGGTGCAACGCCGCTGAAAGTCTTTTTTGTGATCACCGTGCCCATGATAGCGCCCGCGCTGGTGGCGGGGTGGTTGCTGAGCTTTAGTTTGTCGCTTGATGATCTGGTTATCGCGAGCTTTGTTTCAGGTCCAGGTTCAACGACTTTGCCGATGGTGGTGTTCTCCTCTGTCAGGCTGGGCGTGTCACCGAAAATCAATGCGCTCGCGACCCTGATCATTCTCGCTGTGTCCTTGTTTGCGTTTCTTTCTTGGTACGTGGCACGACGCGCTGAACGGAAATCCTTGGAAGACATGAAACGGATGAACGAAGACTTGTCGGCGTCATAGCAAGGGCCGAACAATTTGGTTCAGGACCCAGGACCCAGGACCCAGGACCCAGGACCGAAAACCCAGAACCGTTAAACGCTTTATCATTTAGGGAAGATAACATCATGCTGGAACAAACACGTTCGAGTGACCACGATGCAGGCGCTGCGGCGTCTGGGATTCTTAATGCTGCCGTGGCGCATGCGCCTTCGTATTACGCGGCGTCTGCCAATCCTTCTCCGGTTCGCGATGCGTTAACCGCAGACATTGAAACCGATGTCTGCATTATCGGCGCAGGCTACACCGGCTTGTCGTCCGCGTTGCATCTGCTTGAAGCGGGCTTTCGTGTTACTGTGCTTGAAGCGGCGCGTGTAGGGTGGGGAGCGTCAGGGCGAAATGGCGGACAGATCGTTAACAGCTATAGCCGCGACATTGATGTGATCGAGAAAGCCGTCGGCAAAGAAAACGCGGCCTTGTTCGGCGATATGGCCTTTGAAGGCGGGCGCATTATCCGCGAGCGCGTTGAAAAATACGGTATCCGCTGTGACCTCAAAGACGGTGGCGTATTTGCCGCACTAAACGACAAACAGCTTAAAGAAATTCAGCACCAAAAAGCATTGTGGGAGCGTTATGGAAACGATCAACTTGAAATGCTTTCTCAATCAGACATGCGTAAGGTGGTAGACACTGACCGATACGTGGGCGGCCTGCTCGATAAAAGCGGCGGTCATATTCACCCGCTAAACCTCGCTTTAGGGGAAGCGGCTGCCGTTGAAAGCCTTGGCGGAAAAATCTATGAAGACTCGGCCGTTGTGCGTGTTGAGCGCGGCGAGCCAGTGAAAGTGTTCACCGAGCATGGGTCGGTCACGGCATCGTTTTTGATCGTGGCGGGGAATGCGTACCTTGGCGGATTAGTGCCGGAACTGAAAGCTAAATCCATGCCCTGCGGGACACAAGTGATCACGACAGAGCCGTTATCTGATGAGCAAGCAGCGGCCATTTTGCCGCAAGATTACTGCGTTGAAGATTGCAATTACTTGCTCGATTATTACCGTTTATCCGGCGACAAACGCCTGATTTATGGAGGCGGCGTGGTGTATGGCGCTCGTGACCCTTCAGACATCAACGCCATTATTCGCCCAAAAATGCTCAAAACCTTTCCCCAGCTAGAAAACGTCAACATTGACTATAGCTGGACGGGCAACTTCTTAATGACCTTGTCACGCTTGCCGCAAGTTGGGCGCATTGGCAACAATATCTATTATTCCCAAGGCTGTAGCGGCCATGGCGTCACCTACACGCACCTTGCTGGGCGATTGATGTCGGAAGTGTTGAAAGGACAAGCTGAGCGCTATGATGCGTTTGCATCTTTACCGCATTTACCGTTCCCCGGCGGGCACATGCTGCGCGTGCCGTTTTCGATGTTAGGGGCGTGGTATTACACGGTGCGGGATAAGTTTGGTATTTGATGTTGAGCGCTTTTAAAGAAGTAACGTATCGCCTCCACAACGAAGCCGTTGGAGGCGATGTTTTGAGTGCTTTGAATGCGGTGTGATTGACGGCAAAAGCCCTCAGAAGTTCGCTGGTGTTGTCGCACTGAAAATGCGACAGGTTTCCTCGAAAGGATTGGCAAAACGGTGTGGACGGTTGCTGTCGAAGTAGTAGCTATCGCCCGCTTCAAGCACGTAAACGTCATCACCGACGGTAAGCTCAAGGCGACCTTCAATCACAATGCCAGACTCTTCACCGTCGTGCTGGAGCATGTCATCACCGGAGTTGGTGTTCGGTGGGTAGATTTCCGAAAGTACAGACAGAGAACGATTTGGAAACGCTTTGCCCACGACTTTCATGGACACTTGGTCTGAGCCGATTTCAAGAAGATCGTCTTGGCGATAAACAACCGGCGCGGTGTCTGCCTCCGCGATATCGGCAGAAAAGAATTCAACCAATGACAAAGGGATGCCTGAGAGCACTTTTTTGAGGGAGCTGACGGAAGGGCTGACGCTGTTTTTCTCGATCATTGAGATGGTGCTGTTCGTGACGCCCGCACGCTTTGCGAGTTCGCGTTGGGACAAACCACGGCTTTTTCTTACTGCTTTAAGGTTGGCACCGATATCCAATGTCAGCGTCTCCTTTTTGTTTCCTGAAAGTGGTTGAGCACGCTCGAATCCCGAGGTACTCAAAATAAAAGCAAACCACCGTTAGATGCAGGAATCAGCGAGCATCTTCAGGTGTCTGGGTATAACTGTAATAGATTTTGAACATGAGATCCTACTGACTCACCGTGGGTAATCAAGTGTTTTGTGAGTAACCAATAAGAATTGAGACCAAACGCGCCAACGAAAGTCCATGAATGCGTTAGTCTTTGTTAATTATATTTTACATTGAGGATGCCGCCATGTGCACCGCGACAACGAATTTGCCGCACACGTCGTCTTACTACGCAGCGACAGCTAAATACCCGCAACGCTATCCGCAATTGTCAGAATCCATTTCTGCCGATGTGTGTATTGTGGGCGGCGGGTTCAGTGGCGTGAACAGTGCGATTGAACTGGCGCAGCGCGGGTATTCCGTGGTGTTGCTTGAATCTAACAAGATTGGCTGGGGCGCATCGGGTCGAAACGGCGGAGAGCTTATTCGTGGTATCGGCCATGGGATAGAGCAATTCACCAACCAAATTGGGCGAGAGGGCGTAGATGCCATCAACCAAATGGGCGTGGAAGCGGTGCAGATCGTCAAAGATCGCGTGGACGAATTTAATATCGACTGCGATCTGGCGATGGGCTATTGCGATCTCGCGTTAAAACCTGCTCACATCAAAGAGCTACAAGAAGACTTTGATGCGTTAACGGCATCAGGTTACCCCCATGACATAAAAATGCTGAGCAAAGCTGACCTTGCAGAGGTGATTGGCTCCGATCGCTATACGGGCGGCATGCTCGACATGGGAAGTGGTCACTTACACCCACTCAACTTAGTGGCGGGCGAAGCGGTCGCCGCGGCGTCATTGGGCGTACAAATCTTTGAAGACAGCGCCGCCGTGCGCATCACGAAAGGTGACAAGCCGGTAGTGAAAACGGAAAAAGGGCAAGTGACATGCCGTTACCTATTGCTGGCGGGCAATGCGTATATCGGCCATAAACTCGAACCTTATATTGGTGGAAAGGTGTTGCCTGCAGGAAGCTACATCATTGCCACCGAGCCTTTAACGGATGAACAAGTCCGTCAGACCATTCCTCAAAACATGGCGTTTGCGGATCTAAGCATTGCGCTGGATTACTACCACCTCTCGGGCGATAACCGTCTCTTATTTGGCGGCTTGTGCACGTATTCTGGCAAAGACCCTAAAGACATCACAGGCGCACTATTGCCGAATTTAGAGCGTGTTTTTCCAACACTCAAAGGAATTAAGATCGACTTCGAGTGGGGAGGCATGATTGGCATAGGCGCAAACCGACTACCGCAAATCGGTACCTTGCCAGATTCGCCAAACATCTTTTACGCGCAAGCCTATTCAGGTCATGGCGTGAACGCGACGCACATGGCTGGCAAAGTCATTGCTGAAGCTATATCGGGTACGGCTGAACGCTTTGATGTGTTTGCGCGCGTGAAACACATGACGTTTCCGGGGGGGCCGTTACTTCGCTCGCCGTTGCTCGCCATTGGCATGACGTATCATCGAATCAAAGAAGTGCTTCAGTAGCTCAATGTAATGCTCGGCACTTGATTTCTATGAATAATAAATTCAGTGACTTAGCGTCTCAAAAATAAGCGAGAGATGCCTTGTCATACTTTTCTCGTTTTCCGGTCTCCTAGTAGGTCTGCAATACTTTTCGAAAGGCCTTCAGGGAAGGTGTCATTGTAAGACGTGGGTTAAATCAGGAGATAAAAATGACTGGAAAACGCAATAAAGTGACCTTCACGAGTGGCGGGTTGGAACTTGCTGGGTTGCTGGAAACCCCTGAACAAAATGTACGTGGCTATGCCTTATTTGCGCACTGTTTTACCTGTGGCAAAGATGTGGCTGCGGCATCACGCATTTCACGCGCATTGGTCAACATTGGTTTTGCTGTCTTTCGATTTGATTTCACCGGCCTTGGTGGCAGTGACGGCGACTTTGAGAACACCAATTTTTCATCGAACGTCGACGACCTTGTTGCGGCGGCGGATTTCTTGCGCGATAACTATGAAGCCCCGCTGCTGCTTATCGGACACAGCTTGGGTGGTCGCGCGGTGTTGTCTGCAGCGCATCGCATCCCAGAAGTGTCAGCGGTCGCGACAATCGGTGCACCTGCGGATGCAGAACATGTGTCGAAGCAATTCGCTGCACACGTTGAAAACATTGATGCAGAAGGGCAGGCGGAAGTGAGTCTTGCAGGTCGTCCGTTCACCATAAAAAAACAATTCCTTGATGATATTCGTGCAGAGAACGATGACATCGAGAACTTGCGTGTGCCTCTGCTGGTGATGCACTCGCCCATCGACAGCATCGTGCTGATCAAAGAAGCGGAAAAAATCTACACCCGTGCCAAACACCCGAAAAGCTTCGTCACCTTGGACACTGCCGATCACCTGCTCACCAACAAAGATGATGCGCAATACGTGGCTGAGCTCATTGCAGCGTGGTCGCAACGCTACATCGACAAAGCCTCGCCCATCAAAGAAGCAGAAGCTGGCGTCACACGCGGCGAAGTGCTGGTGAGTGAGCACAATAAAGCCTTTACGCGCACCATCCAAACTGACCACCACCAGTGGTTTGCTGACGAGCCGATTGATTTTGGTGGCGACAACCTTGGCCCCGATCCTTACGAACATGTGCTGGCAGGACTGGGTGCGTGTACCTCCATGACCATTCGCATGTATGCCAATCGCAAGAAACTCCCGTTGGATGATGTGAAAGTCACCCTGTCCCATAGCCGCCAACACGGCGCGGATTGCGAACACTGCGATGAAGAACATTCGAAAGTCGAAGTCCTCGCGCGCACCATCGAGCTGGTGGGTGATTTGACGGACGAACAACGTCAGCGCCTGCTGGAAATCGCGGATAAGTGTCCGGTGCATAAAACGCTGGAAAGTAAGATCGTGATTACGACGGCGTTGGCGGAGTAGGGGAAGAGCGGGAAGAGCGGGAAGAGCGGGGAGAGCAGGAAGCGCCAGATGGCGAGTTGCGAGTGTCGAGAAAGAGCAGATTAGAGCAAGAGCTGAAAATTAGAACTTGACGGTTATTGTTCGTAACACACACTGAGAGTCGTACCTCGTACCTCGTACCTCGTACCTCGTACCTCGTACCTCGTACCTCGTACCTCGTACCTCGTACCTCGTACCTCGTACCTCGTACCTCGTACCTCGTACCTCGTACCTCGTACCTCGTACCTCGTACCTCGTACCTCGTACCCCCAACAAAAACGGGCAGTGAATCCACTGCCCGTTTTTATTCTCGTATACTTGCTGTTACCGCTACAACGCAATCCACGTTGCTTTCACTTCCGTGTATTTCTCAAACGCATGGAGTGATTTGTCGCGGCCGTTGCCGGATTGTTTATAACCGCCGAACGGTGCGGTCATGTCGCCGCCGTCGTAGTGGTTGATCCACACCATGCCAGTACGCAGAGCTTTTGCGGTTTTGTGGGCTTTGCTGATATCGGATGTCCACACTGCAGAGGCTAGACCGTAGTCAGTGTCGTTGGCAATCGCGATGGCTTGTTCTGGGGTATCAAAGGTAATAACGGAGAGCACTGGGCCGAAGATTTCTTCGCGTGCGATGCTCATGTCATTGTTCACGTTATCGAACACGGTAGGTTCAACAAACAAACCGCCAGAGGCTTCCATCACTCTTGTACCACCGCAAACAAGGTTTGCGCCTGCGTCTGTGCCTTTGCCGATATAGCTCAGCACGGTATCCAATTGCTGTTGATCGACCATGGCACCGACCTGTGTGTCGGGATCGAGCGGGTGTCCAGGTTGCCAGTTCTTCAATGCGGCAACCACTTTTTCAACAAACACATCTTTGATGGATGCTTCAACGAGAAGGCGAGAGCCCGCGGTGCACACCTCGCCTTGGTTGAAGGCAATGGCAGAGGCCGCAGATTCTGCTGCTGCATCCAAATCCGGTGCGTCTGCGAACACAATGTTCGGGCTTTTACCCCCCGCTTCTAGCCAAACGCGTTTCATGTTGGATTCGCCCGCGTAAATCATCAATTGTTTGGCGATGCGTGTTGAACCTGTGAAGACCAAGGTATCGACATCCATGTGCAGCGCGAGCGCTTTGCCTACGGTATGCCCAAAGCCCGGCAATACGTTTAACACGCCTTTTGGCATGCCAGCGTCTACGGCTAATTGGCCTAAACGCAGCGCGGTAAGCGGCGATTTCTCTGACGGTTTTAGGATCACGGAATTACCCGAAGCAAGGGCAGGGCCGAGCTTCCAGCACGCCATTAGCATGGGGAAGTTCCAAGGAACAATCGCTGCGACGACACCAATGGGTTCACGGGTGACCATGCCGATTTCATTGTGTGGCGTGGGCGCGAGTTCGTCGTAAATCTTGTCGACGGCTTCTCCTGACCAACGGATAGCGCGTGCTGCGCCATAGACATCGACGGCCTTGGAATAGCGGATAGGTTTACCCATGTCGAGGGTTTCAAGCAGTGCTAATTCGTCACGGTTTTCTTCGATCAATTCCGCGAAGCGAATAACGACTTTCTTACGTTCTGCTGGAGGAAGCTGAGACCAAGCGCCACTCTCAAAAACCTGGCGTGCGCTGGCGACGGCATTGTTGGCATCGTCAGTGTCACAGCTGGCGACATCCGCAAGTAATCGCCCGTCAATGGGACTCAAGCAGGGGAAGGTTTCTCCTGATACAGCATTGACGTACTCACCATCGATAAAAGCCTGACCGCGAATTTCAAGGCGGTTAGCGTAAGATTCCCAATCATTGCGTGATGATAACGACGACATAATTGCCTCTCTAATCCATGTGTTTAACGCACTCTTTGCTCACTGTGCACCATTTCAAAATATTTTACAATTGGCCTATTTTGTTCAATTTATAATCGATATGGCGTGTTTACTGTTCGTTATATTTGACATAGTATTGCAAATATTGCTCGTTCAGCAACAACTCGTTAACAACGTAAAGCGCAAAGGACACCTGATTATGGCAGAGCAGAATCCGAACAATGCACATGCACCGTTAGATAACTTCTGGATGCCGTTTACGGCTAACCGTCAATTTAAGTCGACGCCTCGATTGTTAGCGAAAGCCGAAGGCATGTATTACACGGATGTAGACGGAAATTCAGTGCTTGATGGGACAGCAGGGCTTTGGTGCTGTAATGCAGGACATAGTCGTCGCGAAATTTCGGATGCGGTTAGCCGACAAATTTCTGAACTCGATTACGCCCCCACGTTTCAAATGGGTCATCCCCTTCCTTATGAACTTGCCCAGCGTCTCGCGGCACTTTCTCCGGGGGATTTGAACCGCGTCTTTTTTACCAATTCGGGATCTGAGTCAGGTGATACCGCGCTAAAAATTGCGCTGGCTTATCAGCGTGCAAGAGGCCATGCAAATCGCACCATGTTCATTGGTCGTGAGCTGGGTTATCACGGCACGGGGTTTGGCGGCATTTCGGTAGGAGGAATGGTCAACAACCGTAAAGCGTTTAGCAGTCAATTGCTGCCGGGCGTCGCGCACCTTCCACATACCTTGGACATTGAACGCAATGCCTTTTCTCGCGGCTTGCCTGAACACGGGATCGAGAAAGCGGATGCGTTGGAACAGCTCATCGCCTTGCATGGCGCAGAAAACATCGCTGCCGTGATGGTGGAGCCCATGTCCGGCTCTGGCGGTGTGGTATTGCCACCGGTGGGATATTTAAAACGCCTTCGTGAAATCACCACAAAACATGACATCTTGCTGATTTTTGATGAAGTGATCACTGGGTTCGGCCGTGTTGGTGATGCGTTTGCGGCGCAGCGCTGGGATGTCACACCTGACATCATTACGACAGCAAAAGCCCTGACAAACGGCGCGATTCCGATGGGCGCTGTGCTTGTCAGTGAACAGATTTATCAGGCATGCATGCAAGCCCCAGACGATACCATCGAGCTTTTCCATGGCTACACCTACTCAGGGCACCCCGTTGCGGCTGCCGCCGCGTTGGCAACCCTTGATATCTACCGCGATGAGAACTTGTTTGCGCGTTCTCGACACATGGAAACAGAGTGGGAAAGCGCGCTGCATTCTCTGGCTGGATTAGATCATGTCATTGATGTGCGAAACACGGGGCTTATTGGCTGCGTGCAGTTTGCTCCAAGTGCTCAAGGGGCAGGGAAGCGCGGTTACGAGGTCTTTACACAATGCTTCCAAGATGGCGTTCTCGTGCGCGCATCGGGCGACATCATTGCGCTGTCACCGCCGCTAATTTTGGAATCTAAACACATCGATCAAATCGTCACGACATTAGAAAAAGCCATTAAATCGGCATCTTGATTGTGCCTATTGCTGAGGGAAATACGGACATGACATCAGTAACACACTACATCGACGGTAAATACACTGCCGCGAGCGAGCGAAGCCAATCACTCTACAACCCCGCGACAGGGCAAGTGTCCGGAAGCGTATCTCTTGCGTCTGCAAGCGAAACCGCGGATGCAGTGGCGTCGGCAAAAGCGGCATTTCCTGCTTGGTCTGAAACCCCACCATTAAGACGTGCGCGCGTCATGTTCAAGTTCAAAGCGCTGGTGGAAGAGCACCTTGATGAACTTGCCGCCTTGATCACGCAAGAGCATGGTAAAGTCATTGATGACGCAAAAGGCGAGCTTACTCGTGGACTCGAAGTGGTGGAATTTGCCTGTGGTATTCCGCACCTTTTAAAAGGCGAAATGACGGAGCAAATTGGCGCGGGTATTGATGCATGGTCACTCAATCAGCCTTTGGGCGTGGTGGCCGGTATTTCCCCGTTCAACTTTCCCATCATGGTTCCCATGTGGATGTTTCCTATTGCCATTGCGTGCGGCAATACGTTTGTGATGAAGCCTTCAGAGAAAGATCCGAGTTCGACGTTACGCATTGCAGAATTGCTCACAGAAGCGGGCTTACCTGATGGTGTGTTTAACGTGGTGAATGGCGACAAAGAAGCGGTGGATGTGCTTTTGACGCATCCAGATGTACAAGCGGTCAGTTTTGTAGGCTCGACACCCATTGCAGAATACATCTACAGCACAGCCTCTTCGCACGGTAAGCGAGTTCAAGCACTGGGCGGCGCGAAAAACCACATGGTGGTAATGCCCGATGCGGATATTGATCAAGCGGTTAATGCCTTAATGGGCGCGGCTTATGGCTCTGCGGGAGAGCGTTGCATGGCGATATCTGTGGCGGTCGCTGTTGGCAATGTTGCTGATGCGCTCATTGACAAATTGACACCGAAAGTTGAAGCGTTACGCGTGGGCAACGGCACTATCGACGGCATGGAAATGGGGCCTTTGGTCACCGCTGAGCACTTGAAGAAAGTCGAAGGCTACGTGGCACAAGGTGTTCAAGAGGGCGCGACCTTAGTGGTGGATGGGCGTGGCGTGAAGGCGGAAAGTGCGGACGGTGGGAATGCTGAAGGTTTCTTCCTTGGCGGTTGCTTGTTCGACAATGTCACGCCAGACATGACGGTGTATCGCGACGAAATTTTTGGCCCTGTGCTCGCGATTGTACGTGTGCCAGATTACGCCACGGCGGTAAAGCTTATCAACGAACATGAGTTTGGCAACGGCACTGCTATCTTCACGCAAAACGGCGATGCCGCGAGACAATTCTGTCATGAAATCCAAGTGGGGATGGTGGGCGTGAACGTGCCCATTCCTGTTCCCATGGCGTTTCATAGTTTTGGTGGCTGGAAGCGCTCTTTGTTCGGCCCGTTGCACATGCATGGCCCTGACGGTGTGAGGTTTTATACGCGACGCAAGGCAATCACGGCGCGTTGGCCAACCGGTATTCGTACCAATGCCGATTTCATTATGCCAACCATGAAATAGCATTTATGGCGTGAAACAGCGTCTGATACCCGAAATAACGGGGAAAAAAAAGGAGCCCATCTGATCTGGCTCCTTTTTTCTCTCTTCTGCTTTCTCGCTTGCTATGCGACGTGTTCGGTGACATCGCCGAAGGGAATGCGCTCAGGTTTGCTCAGTTGGTAACCTTGAAACAGGTCGAAACCCAACTTACGTGCGAGTATCAGTTCTTCAGGGGTTTCTATCTTTTCCGCGAGAAGCAGAAACCCTGTTGTTAATTTGCAATCCAACACAAAGCGGCTGATGGTCTCAGGGGAAAGCGCGCGAAAATCAAGCTTCACAATGTCTGCCAATGGCAGGAAAGGTCGCCACGCGTCGCACGGGTTGAAATCATCAAAGGCGATGCGATAACCGCGGTTTTTCAAATCAACCAGAACATCGAACAACACAGTATCAGGCACGCAATTCTCTAGCACTTCTATCACCAAATCTTGCGGTGGGTAGTTGAGCGCTGTGCCATTGATCAGGCTTTGATAAGAGAAGTTAACGAAACATGGTTGGCCGTCTGAGACGGTTCGGACAGAGGTTTTCCCTGAGACAAAGAGGTCATTTAGCACGATCTCAGTGGCATATTCAGCGGCAACGAGAGGAAACGTATCGCAACGACCATCTCTAAAAAGCAACTCATAACCAACGAGTTGATTCTGTCGATTGAAAATAGCCTGTCGTGCAATGTTAGAGCTCATATGAAGCCAAAATGCCTATGAATTAGGGACACCTGATAAGTGTATTGGATGTCTTAAAAATGAGAGTGCCAATAAAGACTGATATTTCGCGACGAAAATTAAATCATCAAATTCATACTTTTTTAAACTTGATGAATTTGAGGGCATTGAATTTCGAGGGAGTATTCGGTTAGAACGACCGTGTTTCCAACTTGCAGCCGTCTTTGGTGCAGGCAAGTACCGAGCCCTGAGTATACCAATCGCCTAAAACGATTCGTTGCGCGAGATCATTGCCGATTGAGAAGGTATGAATATCTGGACGATGTGTGTGACCATGAATCATCGTCATTACACCTTCCGATGCCATCACACGTGAGACTTCACCCTGATCAACATCCATGATGTCTTCCGTTTTCTGTTGATTGCTCTCTGTGCTGCCTTTGCGGATCTTACTGCCGATGTTCTTGCGGTAAGACAGAGGGAGGCGCATGAATAGCCATTGGGCAAAAGGGTTATGCACTTTTTTCCTATAGCGCTGATACCCTTCATCCTGAATACACAAGGTGTCGCCATGCAGAATCAGGGTGGGTTTTCCGAACAGATCAATCACGGTGTGTTCAGGTAGCAAGGTCATGCCTGACGCTTTTGCGAAACGTTTGCCGATCATGAAATCGCGGTTGCCATGAATGAAGTAAATGGCCACGCCTTTGTCGGAGAGCACTTTCAGTGCGGCTGCCACCTCGTGATGAAGTGGAACGTCGTCGTCATCACCTACCCACACTTCAAACAAATCGCCAAGAATATACAAGGCCGACGCATGAGGCGCTTCATCGTTTAAAAAACGGTAAAAACAATCGGTGATTTCAGGATGAGAGGGGCTGAGATGAAGATCGGATATAAAAAGTACTGTCATAGGAAAGAGGGCAGCAAGTAACCTTGCTGCCCCTCATTGTCTTATTCTTCGATGGTTACGCTGTTGATCAGCACTTCTTCAACAGGCACGTCTTGGTGAACGTAACCCCATTTGCCCGTTGCAACACCTTTGATCTTGTTAACAACGTCCATGCCTTCAACCACTTCACCGAATACACAGTAACCCCAGCCATCCATAGACTCAGACTTGTGGTCTAGGAAAGTGTTGTTACCCACGTTTATGAAGAATTGTGAACTTGCTGAATGCGGTTCCATCGTACGCGCCATTGCAATGGTACCAATTGTGTTGCTTAGACCATTGTTTGCTTCGTTCTTGATAGATGCGCCAGTTTCTTTTTCTTCCATGCCAGACGCCATACCGCCGCCTTGGATCATGAAACCGTCGATGACACGGTGGAAAAGCGTGCCGTTGTAGAAACCGTCACGGCAGTACTGCATGAAGTTTTCTGACGTGAGTGGCGCTTTTTCAGTGTTAAGTTGGATTTTGATGTCACCAAAATTGGTATGAAGCGTAACCATGTTTTGTTCCTAATTTAATTAGCTTTTAGCTTAGACGTTTGATTCTATCCCAACGGGCGCGACATTCAACTGATTACGGAGAAAAAGCCTTCCCGATAACGGTGTGGTCTTCATGTTGCAACGTAATTCTGTCTATTAATCGGCCTATGTCGAAATCAGTGATGGCTTAGATGCTCACAATCAGAGCAAACTGCGCTAAATTCCATTGATTTGCACCATCAAATCGAACGCCTAACCACCTTTTGAAACCCAGTGTCTTGAGGTAATATACATCTCTAGTGTTTAGCTAATAATTGTAATGGGTAACTCGACAACCATGTTAAAAATCTATAACTCTCTCACCAAACAGAAAGAAGAATTCAAACCGATTGAGCCAGGCAAAGTTGGCATGTATGTGTGTGGGGTTACCATTTACGATTTGTGTCACATCGGCCACGGTCGTACTTTCGTGTCTTTTGATGTGGTGTCTCGCTACCTGCGTTTTTTAGGTTTCGACCTGAAGTTTGTTCGCAACATCACTGACATTGACGACAAGATCATCAAACGTGCTGCTGAAAACGGTGAGAGCTGTGATTCACTGACCAACCGTTTGATTGGCGAAATGCATGCGGATTTTGATGCATTGAACATGAAGCGCCCAGACATCGAACCACGCGCGACAGAGTTCATCGCTGAAATCATCGAGCTGGTTGAGCGTCTGATTGAACGTGGTTATGCCTACGTTGCATCAAATGGCGACGTGCTGTTTGAAGTGGCGAAATTTGACGATTACGGCAAGTTGTCTCGTCAAGATTTGGATCAGTTGCAAGCCGGTGCGCGCGTTAACATCGAAGAAGCGAAAAAGAGTCCACTGGATTTTGTATTGTGGAAAATGTCTAAGCCGGGTGAGCCAACATGGGAATCTCCGTGGGGCGCAGGTCGTCCGGGCTGGCACATTGAATGTTCTGCAATGAACTCAGCGATCCTTGGTAACCATTTCGATATTCACGGTGGCGGTTCAGATTTGACTTTCCCACACCATGAAAACGAAATCGCACAATCTTGCTGCGCCCATGATACCCAGTATGTAAATACTTGGATGCACAGCGGCATGGTGATGGTTGACCGTGAGAAAATGTCAAAATCGCTGGGTAACTTCTTCACCATCCGTGACGTTCTAGGTCATTACGACGCAGAAACTGTGCGTTACTTCTTGATGTCGGGTCACTACCGTAGTCAGTTGAACTACAGCGAAGAAAACCTCAAGCAAGCACGTGCTGCCGTTGAGCGTTTGTACACCGCATTACGTGGTCTTGATTTGTCTGTTGATGCTGAAGGTGGCGATGCATTTGTTGAGCGCTTTAAAGCGGCAATGGATGACGACTTTAATACACCAGAAGCGTATTCCGTACTGTTTGATATGGCGCGTGAAATCAACCGTCTAAAAGCGGAAGATACCTCTTCTGCTGAGAAGCTGGCTGCACGCATGCGTGAACTGGCTGACGTGCTTGGTTTGTTGGGTCAAGAGCCTGAAGCTTTCCTTCAAGGAAACGCAGCAGGTGGCGATGATGATGAAGTCGCGAAGATTGAAGGCCTGATCAAAGCGCGTAACGATGCGCGTGCAAGCAAAGATTGGGCGGCTGCCGATGCAGCGCGAGATGCACTGACCGACATGGGTATTGTGTTAGAAGATGGTGCTGCTGGCACAACCTGGCGTCGCAAGTAAACACGACGGGAACATCGAGAAAAATAAAACGGAGCTTAGGCTCCGTTTTTTTATACCTGTTTTTCATCATGGTGTTTCTAGGGCGCGCATGCCGAGGTGTGAGCATGCTTTGGGCGCGAAGAGGGAAAAAATGGTCGAGCTCAGTCAAAAGAGAAACATGCTGTTTAAGTAAATTTAACAATTCTATGTCACTAGATATACATGTTTAGAGTCGGTCAAAGTTGGCACTAATTTTAATGTGACAACATATTCATCTGTAACTGTTTGAATTTCTTGGTGTGACTAAAATGCCAGATAATTCGCGTATAGAAAACATGTCATTTTCTCAAAGATAGAACAAGAAAAAATCCTGCATATCCCATGATGTCGGTAGTCAACGTGAAAGGTTTTTGAGCCCTGTCTTGTGGTCAGGTGGGGTTCGCCCGATTGAGCTGTACGGAAACTTTTGATGTTGCTCTCTAGGAAAAGAGATTAACGATAAGTCTTTAAGGACAGCAGCAATGAACAAACTAATTTTCTCTACAACACTACTGAGTACGCTCATTTCTACTTCGTCATTTGCCTTTGAGGTGTATTCCAATGACGATTCTTCTCTACTTTTAGGCGGTCGAGTCGAACCGCGTTTTAATGTTTCAGATGCCAATACCGTCGAAAAAGACGCTGATGGAAATTTTGTTACTGACGCGAACGGTGAAGGAGTTGTTGATTCAAATAAGAGTTCGTTTGATGACATTAGCCGAGCACGTATCTACATTGATGGCACAACCCGCGTCAATGAAGATGTCTCTGTGTTTGGTTTTTACGAAGGTGAGCTGACGTCTGGTAGCTCTGAAATTGAAAACCGATACATGTACGCAGGTGTTGCGACAGGTTTTGGTGCGTTCTCTTATGGTAAACAGGACTCTGCGCAGGTGATTCTGACAGACGTGACTGACATCATGGAAACGTTCGGGGGCAGTGCCTCAGATCTTGTGGTAGGCAACCAAGACAAGCGTGAAAACAACTTTGTTTACGAGCTTGAAATTCCTTTTGGTGTGACAGCGACTGCGAACTACATTGCGTCTGATGAAGAGAACAATGATAGCGCGGGTCTTTCACTGATCTATGACGATCCGATTGGCTTTGCTTTTGGTGTCGGTTATGTGGATGGAAAGCAAAATGACGTTGATGCAAACCAAATGAACGTGGTTGCTTCCTACGCCGTCGGTGATTTCTACATGGGCGGTATATACGTCTCGGGCGAAATCGACAACGTGGATGTAGATGGTTATGAAATCGCAGCCGCTTACACGCTAGACGATTTTGTTTTCCGCTATGTTTATAACAACCGCGATGCAGACAACAAAACGAAGATTTCTGATTTCGAAGTTGATTACCACGCGATCGAAGGTGTTTACAACGTGACCAATAACTTCTTGGGTTATGCAGGTTATGAGTTCAACCGTCTTGACGGTAAGCAAAACGATGACCAGTTCCAAGCGGGTATTCGTTACAACTTCTAACGGATAGTGACCGGATAAACATAATGAAAAAGGAGCCTTTAAGGCTCCTTTTTGAGTTTTGGAAGGGGGTGCTTTATTCCGCGCCTGACGCTACTTAGCTGAGGCCTGGGAATAGCGCGCGCATACCATTCGCAATAAATTCAATACCCAGTGCACCAAGGATTAAGCCCATGATACGGGTGATAACGTTGATACCCGTTTGACCAAGGAACTTCACAATGGAGGGACCTAGACGTAGCAATACCCAAATACCCGCGGAGAACAGGCCAATGGTGCCAATTAACCCCAAGGTATCTAACGAACTTGGGTAGCGAGACGAATACACAATGGTTGAACTGATGGCGCCTGGTCCTGCTAGCAATGGCATTGCAAGAGGAACCACACCGATCTGTTCGCGACTGATGGACTCTGATTGTTCTTGTTTGTTCTGTTTCACTTCGCCGAGTTTACCGCTCATCATGGTGAAGGCAATACTGACGAGCAGCATACCGCCCGCGACGCGGAACGAATCTAGCGAGATGCTGAACAGATCCAACAGTAATTGTCCCGCTAAAAGAGAAACAATCAAGATGGCGGCAACAGCAAGGCTTGCGGTGTAAGCCGTTTTGTTCCGTTCAGCAGGATCTTGGTGTGCAGTCAAAGACACAAATATCGGCATGATGCCCAGCGGATTCACTGCGGCAAACAGACCAATGAAAAATTGAAAAAATATTACAAGCTCGATGCTATTCATTCCAATCACTCGATGGGTGACACGATAATCTGATTTCGATCGCAAATATCTCAATCATCGGCGCTAGTATAGCGTCGAATTATCAAATGCCAATTGCTAGATAGCGCGGGATCGTCTAGCAACGAATTTAACCAGTGATAGATTCATCGATAACAGCACGAAAAATAAATTAAGTATATTTAAAACAGATAGATAAGATTTTTGGAAAGCTGGGGTTACACAGTTTCACCTTGAAATAAGTATGACGTGGGTCACATTAAAATAACTTATTCAACAAATGTCACTGAAAGTCGTTATACATGTGTATGAGCCACGAAAGCAGTGTGTTACATTCCCGTGGTTTTGTTGTGGAATTTGGTCAATAAAGCCAATGATAGCCTGCGATATGTCTAGTAAATGTACAATAAACGAAAATATTTATGAAAGTTTACTACATATGATCCTGATCAATTTCCTGAGTTTGTGAAAATCTATAATCGGTTTTGAAAGTTATTTACTAAATGCTTGCCAAGGCTCACTGAGGAAGTGTGACGCTTAGGCCTCTAACAAAACGAGCATGTAGTTACTAAATAATTTTCAAACTTTAGGTATGTAGGAGACAACTATGCCTGTAACTAATGTAGCTGAACTCAACGCAATGGTTGAGCGCGTAAAAAAAGCGCAGAAAGAATTTGCAACTTACTCACAAGAGCAAGTTGATAAGATTTTCCGTGCTGCTTCTCTAGCTGCTAACAACGCCCGTATTCCTCTGGCACAACAAGCTGTCGAAGAATCTGGCATGGGTATTGTCGAAGACAAGGTTATTAAAAACCACTTCGCTTCTGAATTTATCTACAACAAATACAAAGACGAAAAAACCTGCGGCATTTTGGAAGAGAACGACGAGTTCGGTACTTTCACTATCGCTGAACCTGTAGGTATCATCTGCGGTATCGTTCCAACCACCAACCCAACCTCAACGGCTATCTTCAAATCTCTTATCTCTTTGAAGACGCGTAACGGTATTATCTTCTCGCCACACCCACGTGCTAAAAACTCAACGAACGACGCTGCGAAGCTGGTTCTTGACGCTGCCGTTGCTGCTGGCGCACCAAAAGACATCATCGGTTGGATCGACGAACCATCTGTAGAATTGTCTAACCTTCTTATGAAGCACGATGACATCAACCTTATCCTTGCAACTGGTGGTCCAGGCATGGTTAAAGCGGCTTACTCTTCAGGTAAACCTGCTATCGGTGTAGGCGCAGGTAACGTGCCAGTTGTTATCGATGAAACGGCTGACGTGAAACGCGCAGTAGCTTCTATCCTGATGTCTAAAACGTTCGATAACGGTGTTGTGTGTGCTTCTGAGCAAGCGGCAATCGTTGTTGATTCTGTTTACGACGAAGTGAAAGCACGTTTTGCTTCTCACAAAGGTCACGTACTAAGCAAAGACGACGCAGCGAAAGTACGTAAAGTACTGCTTATCGATGGCGCGCTTAACGCGAAAATCGTTGGTCAGCCAGCGGTTAAGATTGCTGAAATGGCAGGCGTAACAGTACCTGCAGACACCAAAGTACTTATCGGTGAAGGTCTAGGTAAAGTGTCTTATGACGATGAATTCGCGCATGAGAAACTGTCTCCAACCCTAGGTCTGTTCCGCGCTGATGATTTCGAAGATGCCGTTGCTCAAGCAGTGACCATGGTTGAAATCGGCGGTATCGGTCACACTTCTGGCCTATACACTGACCAAGACGTTAATGCAGACCGCATCCGTTACTTCGGCGACAAGCTGAAAACAGCACGTATTCTTGTCAACATCCCAACCACTCACGGTGGTATCGGTGACCTGTACAACTTCAACGTTGCACCATCACTGACATTGGGTTGTGGTTCATGGGGTGGTAACTCTATCTCTGAGAACGTAGGTCCTAAGCACCTTATCAACAAGAAGACTGTAGCGAAGCGAGCTGAAAACATGCTGTGGCACAAACTACCTAAATCTATCTACTTCCGCCGTGGTAGCCTGCCAATCGCACTGAGCGATTTGGAAGGTAAAAAACGCGCGATGATCGTGACTGACCGCTTCCTGTTCAACAACGGTTACTCTGACGAAGTTGTTGCCTTGCTGAAAGCACAAGGCATGGAAGTGCAAACCTTCTTCGAAGTAGAAGCAGACCCAACACTGTCTGTTGTAGAGAAAGGTGCTGCTGCAATGCAGAGCTTCCAACCTGATGTAATCATCGCACTGGGCGGCGGTTCACCGATGGATGCAGCGAAAATCATGTGGGTAATGTACGAGCACCCAGAAACGCATTTCGAAGAACTGGCAATGCGCTTCATGGACATCCGTAAACGTATCTACAAATTCCCTAAAATGGGTAAAAAAGCAGAATTGGTATGTATCACTACCACGTCTGGTACAGGTTCAGAAGTGACGCCTTTCGCGGTTGTTACTGACGACAAGACCGGTGCGAAATACCCACTGGCTGACTACGAATTGACACCACAAATGGCAATCGTAGATGCAAACCTAGTGATGAACATGCCTAAGTCGCTAACCGCATTCGGTGGTTACGATGCAGTGACTCACGCACTAGAAGCATACGTCTCTGTTCTTGCAAACGAGTACTCTGATGGTCAAGCGCTTCAAGCTCTGAAGATGCTGAAAGAATACCTACCATCAAGCTACGCGAACGGTGCTAAAGACCCAATCGCACGTGAGAAAGTACACAACGCAGCGACCATCGCAGGTATCGCGTTTGCTAACGCATTCCTAGGAGTATGTCACTCAATGGCGCACAAAATCGGTGCTGAGTTCCACCTACCGCACGGTCTGGCGAACGCACTATTGATTTCTAACGTGGTTCGTTACAACGCGAATGACAACCCAACGAAGCAAACAGCATTCTCTCAGTACGACCGTCCACAAGCACGTCGTCGTTACGCAGAAGTGGCTGAGCACTTGGGCCTAGCACAAATCGGTGACAGCACTGCACAGAAAATCGAGCGTCTACTTGCTTGGTTGGAAGAGCTGAAAACAAACCTAGATATCCCATTGTCTATCCAAGCGGCGGGTGTGTCTGAGTCTGATTTCCTTGCGAAACTGGATGAGCTAGCAGTAGAAGCATTCGATGACCAATGTACTGGTGCAAACCCACGCTACCCATTGATCACCGAACTGAAAGAAGTACTGGTTGCTTCTTACTACGGTAACGCGTTTGTTGAAGGTGAAACGTTCGAAGGTACAACTGTTATCAAGAAGAAAGCAGACCAAGAAGCCGCGAAACCAGCAGCAAAAACAAAGAAAGAAGCAGCTAAAGCGTAATGCGATAACTGACTCTTAGAAAAAAGCCCGCAGATGCGGGCTTTTTTTATGGTTCTTTTTGGAGAATGCTTTGATCAGCTAGCGGCTTCGAGAATACGTCCTGTGAAGCTGTCGTTTTCTACGATGTAAGCAGCACCGTCAATCATGTCATAGTTAATCGCAGGGTGATGATGAATCAGCCCTTTGTCGTTGTGGCGTAAACGCGGCAGCACGCCCCCAACGCGAATGTTTGCGTGCTCAAGTTCTTGCGCCCAACTTTGGGTAAGCCCTCTAATCACCGCGTTCGAACTGTCTAACGTGGCTTCTTTTTCCATATCAGTCAGCACGCCTGGAATATTCACAATCACGCCTTTGCGTCCGGTATCGAGCATATTGAAGGCTGCACCGCGGCCAAAGAGATATAAGTTGGATGCCACATCAGCAATGGTTTGATTCACGGTATCGCTGCTGGCCAGGAGACACGGTAGGCCACCGGCTTGCCAATAGTTGATCAGAACATCAACCGCCCCCATTTCTCGGTTTACTTCCTCAAACAGATAAGAAATGTTCTCTACATTTCGACTCTCCAAGAAGAAGGAGAAACAACTGCCACCCGCCGTTAAACAGGACTCATAGGTTGCCTGAAGTTTTTGGCAATCTGTATCAACCAATGCCACGCGCGCCCTAAGTTTACAGAAATGCTCGGCCATTGCGCGACCTGTTGGTGTTCCTGCTGCTGTGATTACAATGACGGATTTGGCAATATCCATTGTCTGACCTTACTTATCTGTTTTCGACTCATCCATTGTTATACTGCTTTCATTAACAACTTATACCCAGCTTTTTAAGAGGTGGATAACAATCTTGGACCATGATCTGCGAAAGTGGTATGTAGATGTGCAAAAAAGAGTGTGCAAACTGTGTGCAAAGTTAATTTTTTAGGAAGTGATCACAGTTATGTTTTATTTGGGAATCTAGCTTGAAGCGGAAGGGTGATCGTGTTAGGTGTTTTTGGTTTGTGCTATAAAATCAAAAGGTTAGGCGTGAGCGCTTAGTTCTTGGTAACGCTTGGCGGTAACCAATTGATTATACAGATTTACCGGATCCAGTTCGGTAGTTGTACGGTTTTCAGCAGCTAGCTTTCTACGCTGGTGACCTGACAGATTATGATACACATCTTCGCCCAAATCATGTGTTCCAAATGCAGGAAAATGTAGCGCAGAAGGTGAAACGCAATGGTTCAGTCGCGCACTGTCGATACCTGATTGGTGAAAGGCATCTGCTTGTTTTCCACAAAGATCGTAATCGATGTCTTCCGCTGAAAGTCGAGCAGGTTCAGGAAGATTAAGCGCTTTACGCAAATCGGCGTCTGTCGATTTTTCTGGATAAGGGGGATCGATAGGGGTGGTTTCTGTTGCATCCACAGAGAGCAGCGCAAGCATCAATGCAAAATCCGAACGACGGCCTTGCGTCACAGCGTGGCTAAGCTGATCGCCTAGCTGAACATCTGTGATTAAATTGGCTTTGTCGAGTGCGTGAATTTGCATAATTCTCTACGGTTATGTCGGATACCTTTTTTGTATCGGCATAAATGACCGTTGCTTTAGGCTTTATTTCACTCTTTTTTCATTTAGTTACGGGTGGTTAGAGAGTGTCCAACAACGAAAAAAGCCCGCAATGCGGGCTTTTAGATTCGACATTCATTGTCATGTCGCTGTCACTGCAACGGATAAGTACGCTGCCGCCTCAAGCGTTCAGCGCTTGCTCCAAATCAGCGATAATGTCGTCAATGTGCTCGATACCCACAGATAAACGAATCATTTCAGGTGAAACGCCCGCTTGTGCTTGCTCTTCTTCACTCAACTGACGGTGCGTGGTTGAAGCAGGGTGGCATGCCAGTGATTTTGCGTCCCCGATGTTTACCAAGCGCTTAAACAAGGCCAAGGCATCATAAAAACGCACGCCAGCGTCGTAGCCGTCTTTCATGCCGAATGAAAGAATCGCTGAAGGTTGTCCTTTCATGTATTTCTGCGCAAGGGCATGGTGCTCAGAATCTGGCAGACCTGCATAGCTCACCCAGCTTACTTTCTCGTGACCTTGAAGGTATTCCGCTACTTTCAGTGCGTTTTCAACGTGGCGTTCCATGCGCAATGACAGCGTTTCCAACCCTTGCATCAACATAAACGCATTCATTGGAGAAAGTGCAGCACCCGTGTTTCGAAGAGGTACAGTTCGGGCACGGCCAATGAAGGCAGCATCACCGAATGCTTCGGTATACACCACGCCGTGGTATGCCGCTTCAGGCTGGTTAAACACAGGGAATCGTGCTTTATGCTGCGCCCACGGGAATTTACCGGAATCGACAATCACGCCGCCCAGCGTTGTGCCGTGTCCACCTATGTATTTGGTGAGTGAGTGGACGACGATGTCAGCACCGTGTTCAATCGGCTTACACAGAACAGGCGTCGCAACGGTGTTATCAACGATCACAGGCACGCCTTGTGCGTGGGCAAGTTCAGCCACTTTCGCCAAATCGATGATGTTACCCGCTGGGTTACCGATACTTTCGCAGTAAACCGCCTTTGTGTTTTCATCAATCAACGCGGCCAGGCTTTCTGGCTTGTCGTCTTTTGCAAAGCGTACTTCAATACCTTGTTTTGGCAGCATGTGCGCAAACAAGGTGTAAGTGCCGCCATAAAGCTGTGGCGTAGAAACGATGTTGTCACCAATTTCCGCCAAGGTTTGGATTGCATAATTGATTGCCGCGCTTCCCGCGCTCACAACCAAACCTGCAATACCGCCTTCCAATGCTGCCATGCGTTGTTCAAGCACGTCATTGGTTGGGTTCATAATACGGGTATAGATGTTGCCAGGAACGGCAAGGTTAAACAGATCTGCACCGTGCTGGGCGCTGTCGAATTCATAAGCAACAGTCTGGTAGATAGGTGTCGCAACAGACTTCGTTGTCGGGTCAGTTTGATATCCAGCGTGAATGGAGAGTGTTTCGTCTTTCATTTTTCATCCTTGTAAATGGAACCACATCAGCTCTCCACTATGGCACAAAGAAAAAAAATGTAGGTTGTTTGTGCTCAAGTTTCTCACATCGGATAACGAGCCTTTGCAATAAGCCCAAATAACTTGAAGACGCCGGATCCAGCAAGCACCTTCAGTTTGTTTGGGCATAAACCTATTACGCCTTTGGACTGATACGTTGTCGCCACATATGCACGCGGTATACCCCAGCGAGCGCCACACAAATAAACGCGGGTGCAGCAAAAGAATACGCGCCCATCATGGGATAAATGATGGCGCTGACTGTACCACCAAGAATGAAACCGGCAACGATGACGCAAAACAGCACCAGCTTGCGTTGGTTTAACGGATGCCCGCGCATGAGCGCACCAAACATTAAGCCCAAGTCGGTAATGATGCCCGTGATGTGGGTGGTTCTCACAATCGCCCCGCTATAACTGGTGACGAGGGCATTTTGAATCCCGCATGCCGCGGCTGCGAAATACAGTCCATAAGCTACACCCTGCTGCATCGGGTATATCGCCGCAACGAGCAGCAAAGCTTCGATGATCAGCAGGAAGTCATATCGACGGCCCAAGATCAGCGTGCCGTCTTTCAACACCACACCAGACAAAAATGCGCCGCCAAAGAAACCGGCTAACACACCCATCAAGTGAACAAACTTCACGGGATTATTGTTAATGATGTCGGTGCCAATCAGTGTCGCAGTGCCTGACAGGTGGGAAATGGCCTGATGTTCAAACCCCAATAACCCAATACCGTTCACGCAGCCCGCTGTCATCGCAAGCACAAACGCACCGTACTCAACCCATTTGGGCAGTTTGGAAATCACGTAAAAACCTTTGTTGAAAATGCTAACCAGAAGGAGAGACAGCAAAGATTGCTGAAAGATCGTGAATTCTACACCAATCAAGCACAACGCGGGTGGTTGAGATCAAGACGGGTGTAGAAAGAAGTGAGAGGTGGGAAAGGTGGTGGCGCTAACTTTGCGGATCGATGGTCACATCACCGTGAATAACGCATTGGCACGCTAAGCGGCGCTTGTCGCCATCCAGGTCCAGCGTATCCAGCAAGTCTTGCTCGTCTTCATTTTTCGGGGAGACGTTATGCATGCCAGACACCACATCAATCAAGCAGGTTCCACATGCTGCCGAGCGACAACCAAACGGCACTTCATTGTCTCGGCTGTCTTCGAGATCAATCAAAGAGCTGTTCGCAGGAAGATCGACACTTTTTCCGGTTCGAGAGAAGGTCACTCTTGGCATGAATTCGATCCTTTACTGTTAAATGAAGAAAAAACGCAAAAGCGAAGCATGATTTCAAGTTGCTAATAATAAGCATAATTTAATTTCTAAGAATTGCGCTTTAGATTATTTGTACAGATATTTGATATATTGAAGTGACAATTTATAGGCATATTGGTTTCTTATTGTACAGATGATTGCAGGCCGTTAATTCAATGGCCGCAACACAAAACGAGCGCACGGAATAAAAACCGATTCAACACATTGTGCTATTTGTTTAATGAGTAAGAAAAAAGTAAGAGGCCGTTATGTCACAGGAACTCGCGCTACCCAATACCGTATTTCAACAACTTCCCGCTATTGTTCGTAGACGTGATGTTCCGTTCTCGGTGTGGGCGCAGGAAGTGCTGCTTATCGGCCTCAATTACTTCTCCGCAAATGCCGCTTGTTTATCGCGCATTGATAATAAAGAACTTCATATCGTTGAATGTATTTCAGAAGGCAGTGTGCCTGAGCGTTTCTCAGGGCAGGTTGTGCCGGTCAGCAGTACGTTTTGTGGGATTGCTGCAGGGGCAGAAAGCGCCATTCTTGCGCCGGATACCCAGCAACATGAAAAGCTCTCGGGTCACCCGGCGTTAAATGCGCTCCCTCAAGGGTATTGGGGAGTCGCAATCTATTTTGGTGGTGCGGTATGGGGGACCTTGAGTTTTTCTCGTAACACCGCTGAGCCACGACACAACGACGCGCAAGATGAAGATGCCTTGGTGCTAATGGCAGGGATGCTAGAAATGAAGTTAGAGAATGAAGAATACAGCGCCGAACTTGAAGGGGCGAGGCAGTCTTACAGCGAGTTGAGCCAACGACTCGAACATTTACAATTCGTTGATCCGCTAACGGAACTCCCAAGTCGCCGTGCCTTGTTTGATTATCTTCACCGCGAGCTAAACCAACTTATCCGTCGCGATGGGGAAGGGGCGGTGGCGCTTGTAGATATCGATTTTCTGCGCATGACTAACGAGAAGTACGGCCACGATGAAGGGGATCGCATCCTGAAAGGGGTCGCGACAGCACTTCGCCATGCCATTCGAAACTATGACTATGTGGCGCGTTATAGCGGTGAGCAATTCATTGTCTGGTTACCGGATACCTTGCAATCTGAAGTCGCGAAGGTTTGTGAGCGCATGGCAGCTCATGTGAACAAATGCTTGCTTGATGGACAACCTGTCACCATCAGTGTGGGGTATTGCGCGTTTAGAAGTGACAGTGAATACCCTATCTCTTATGCCCGTGCGTTAGATAAGCTGATCAACATGGCACACAATGCCTTGCTTGAGGCCAAAAATCAGGGAAGAAACTGCGCCGTGTCGGCATCGAAAAAACCTATTACGATCACATCCTTAACGACTCCGGGCTAGCCAAATTAGACTGACCACTGAATTCATTTGCGATAACGTGGTTGATAACACTGAAAAAGTCTAAGCTTTTAATAAGTGTATCAATTGTTGGAATGTGTTTTTGTGAAGATGTCTGAGAGCGAAAAGGTGATTCGACGCCTTTATCAAATCACACATGATTATGATAAAGGGTTCGACCATCAAATAGCCGAGTTGCTTCAAATGGGTTTGGAGCGCTTTAATCTCGATATTGGCATTCTTTCTCTGATCACTGAAGGCCGTTACATCATTCAACATGTGGTATGTCCTAACGATGTTCCTCTCAAAGCGGGTGATGAGTTTTCTTACGATCTTTCCTATTGCTGGGTAACGGTGGATGCAGGCGGCCCGATCGCGATTGAACATGTGGGTGAATCAGATGTGTTGGGCCAACACCCTGCGTATTTAGAGTTTGGTTTGGAATCCTACATTGGTATTCCCATTAAGCTTGCTGGTGAAGTCATTGGTACCCTGAACTTTACCAGTCCGAATCCTTACCCACGTGAATTTCGAGACATTGATATTGATTCGCTCAAGCTCATGGCGACGTGGATAGAAGTTGAATTAACCCGCCAACAACAACGCGAAGAGCTTGAAAGACTCAACCGCAAGCTTGAGAGCTTAGTGCGCACCGATCCCCTCACGGAATTACCCAACAGACGCTTCTTGTTTGAGCACATAGGGCAAAGCCTCAACATGCTTAATCGACGTGAATCACAAGGCGCTGTGGTCTTGGTCGATCTCGATCATTTTAAGTTGGTGAATGACACCTATGGCCACCAACGGGGCGATCTTGTGCTGATGGAAGTGGCGGAAGTGCTCAGAAATGCGATTCGAAATTATGATTTTGTTGGGCGTTACGGCGGTGAAGAATTCATGCTGTGGTTACAAGATATCGAGCTTCACAAAGTTGATGCTGTGTGTGAGCGCATTCGACAAGGACTGAGCAAGATGCCGCTGGAGGGTATTACCGTGACAGCGAGTATGGGCGTGTGCCATTTCCATTGCGAAAATACGCCATCGTTTAGCGCGGAAGAAACCATTGATCGCATCATCTACTTGGCTGATACCGCATTGTTTGATGCAAAAGGTGCAGGCCGAGACTGCTATGTCATCTACAAAAACACCTCGCTTGCCGTCAGTGAATTAGAAGAATTAGCTTAGTCTGATGTGAGATTGAGAGAATGCGAGAATGCGAGAATGCGAGAATGCGAGAATGCGAGAATGCGAGAATGCGAGAATGCGAGAATGCGAGAATGCGAGATTACGAGATTACGAGATTACGAGATTACGAGATTACGAGATTAGGACAGTCTCTCGCTCTATTCTCTAATCTCGTATCTCAAATCTCTTACCTCTAAACCTCAACGCTCTTCCCCCTACCTATACAAATAAACAGATAGAAAATAATTCACCTGATCGTTAATCGCCTTAATGATCATCGCCATCTCCGTGACGTCTCCACCGCTTGTAATATCCCAAGGAATAAACTTGTCGTAAGCAGGAAAAGGCTTGCCTGATTGCACGGCAGAAGGCGTCAACGCCACAACAAAATCAACGTGTTCCTCAGCATACTCCTCCAAAGGCTTTAAGTGCGCAGACGTGCAATCAATGTTGTACCGACGAAGAGTCCCGCAGGCAGCCTCTTCATTAAACACCTTCCCAGTAAACCCACTGACTGCGACGTAGTGGCTGTCTGCCTTATGGTTCAAAACACTTTGTGCAATCAAAGAGAACCCTTGTTGCCCATCACACAGAAATAATACCCGCGGCTTTTTGTCGACGCGCAGTGTTTTGCGTTTGTCTGCCGATGTGGCATCAGGGTTGTGTGTGCAGGTGTTTGAGGTGACGTGTTGTATTGGCTGAGTCATCCGTTTCTCTCGTATTTTTTTATTACTAAGCCACGTGCTGAAACTGCGCAAGCAAATGAGTGTGAGTGATATGTATCTCGTTTTATTTATTTTGTGTTGGTGTGTCTTGTGGACGTTTTGCTTTATGGAAAAAGCATATTCATTGAACCGAATACGCCTGAACGCCGCGAAAACAGAGTATGTCGGATATGTGTCAATGTTATGACGAATGGGTGTCATTAATGTTTGGTGTTTTGTGTGAATGGGTCGTAACGAAAACTTCACAATTCATTCAGGGAAGTGTCACATAAGAAATCTAAATTTGTCCGCAGACATGAGGCAAAACTTAATAGCTCAACGGTAACAACGCCAGAGAGCGAACATTTCAAAAATATCGACTTGGAGGTTGATGTGAAACTTAAGGCTCTGATTGCGGCATCTACAGTATGCCTGTCAACGTTTGCAGCGGGCAACGCAGCGGCAGCAACACGTGACTACATTAGTATTGTTGGTTCCTCAACAGTGTACCCATTTGCGACAGTGGTAGCGGAACGCTTCGGTCGCACCTCAGAATTCTCGGTACCAAAAATCGAATCTACCGGTTCAGGCGGCGGTTTGAAGCTGTTCTGTGCAGGTGTTGGCGAAAACACGCCAGACATCACCAACGCATCACGCAAAATCAAAAGCTCTGAAGTCGCACTTTGTGCGAAAAACGGCGTGAAAGACATCGTTGAAGTGAAAGTGGGCTACGACGGCATCGCATTCGCTAACTCTAAAAAATCAGAGCAGTTCGATATCACTCTGAAAGACCTTTTCACCGCACTCGCGAAAGTCGTACCTGATGCAAACGGCAACCTGATTGAAAACCCCAACAAAACATGGAAAGACGTAAACGCGTCACTGCCAGCGCTGAAAATTGAAGTGCTTGGTCCACCGCCAACGTCAGGTACTCGCGATGCATTCGTTGAGCTAGCAATGGAAGGTGGTTGTAAGCAGTACCCAACATTGAAAGCGATG
Source organism: Enterovibrio baiacu (assembly GCF_004120195.1). Classification (GTDB taxonomy): domain Bacteria; phylum Pseudomonadota; class Gammaproteobacteria; order Enterobacterales; family Vibrionaceae; genus Enterovibrio; species Enterovibrio baiacui. The sequence continues at coordinate 395,242 of NZ_SCHN01000008.1, forward strand.
AAAAAAGCGGACAAGAAAAAGTTCAAAGCAGTGTGTCACGGTATTCGTGAAGACGGTGCATTCATCGAAGCGGGCGAGAACGATAACCTTATCGTTCAGAAGCTAGATGCAAACCCAAGTGCATTCGGCATCTTTGGTTACAGCTTCCTTGAGCAGAACTCTGACAAAGTACAAGGCGCAAAAATTGGCGGTGTAGTACCAACGTTCGACGCGATTGGCGACGGTTCTTACCCTGTATCTCGCTCACTGTACTTCTACGTGAAAAAAGCACACGCAGACGTGATTCCAGGTCTTCAACAGTATGTTGCAGCCTTTACCTCTGAAGATGCAATTGGTGACGAAGGTTACCTGACAGACCGTGGTTTGATTCCACTGTCAGCACGTGATTGGAAACTGGTTCGCAACAGCGCAGTAGATTTAACACCAAATCTGTAAGTTGTAACCCCTGAGTGGTGTGTCGAGAGGCACGCCACTTTTGCTGTTTATTCAAGCAAGATGAAGACCTCATCATCCGAGTATCTTTAGATTGTTTGAGTATATTAGGGATTAAGGAATAGGGATGACGACATCCACATTGATGGTTATAGTGGCGCTGCTTGCTTTTAGTGCTTACTTCCTCGCCAAAAAACGCTCCCGAGATGTTGCTACCGTGCACGGTGGCTTGAACACGCTGCATTCTCGGCCTGCTTATTACGGTTCGTTCGCTGCCATTCTTGCGGCGATTCCGAGCTTTCTTTTGCTGATCATCTGGCAAGCGATTGAACCAAGCACAGTGGAATCCTTGGTGATGGCACAATTGCCACAAGCCACCATTGATGCACACCAAAACAGCCAATTGCTCTATAGCCAAATCATCCATATTGCTAACGGCGTACTTCAAACGGAAGACCCAAGCTTATTGGCAGCAGCAGGTCACTACCAACACCTTGAAGGCATCGGCCAAACCTTGCGTTTCGTCGCCGTGGCAGCCTTGTCGCTTGTCGGTTTGGCGTTGGGTTGGCGTATCGTTAAACCAAAACTGAAAGCACGACACTATGTCGAGAAATGCCTTCAGATTTTCCTGATGTTTTGTTCAACACTGGCGATTTTGACCACCCTAGGTATCGTCCTTTCCGTGTTGTTTGAAGCGATCCGCTTCTTCCAAATTATTCCCGTGACCGACTTCCTGTTTGGTACGTCTTGGTCACCACAAATCGCACTGCGCGCAGACCAACAAGGCGCAAGCGGCGCATTCGGCGCGATTCCTCTCTTCACTGGCACCTTGATGATCTCATTGATCGCCATGTGTATCGCAGCCCCAATTGGCTTGATGAGCGCCATTTATCTCGCGGAATACGCATCTCCTCGCGTGCGCAACATTGTTAAACCCATTTTGGAGATCCTCGCAGGTATCCCAACCGTGGTTTACGGCTTCTTTGCAGCATTGACCGCCGCGCCCTTTATCCGTGACATCGCCAATGCAATGGGGCTGAGCGGTGCTTCATCAGAAAGCGCATTGGCGGCAGGTGTTGTCATGGGCGTGATGATCATTCCGTTTGTGTCATCCCTGTCTGATGACGTAATAACAGCAGTGCCGCAAGCGCTGCGCGATGGTTCATTAGGTTTGGGCGCAACGCGTTCAGAAACCATTAAAAGCGTGGTTATCCCCGCGGCATTGCCAGGCATCGTCGGTGGGTTGTTGCTTGCCGTTTCCCGTGCCATCGGTGAAACCATGATCGTGGTAATGGCCGCTGGCTTGTCAGCAAACCTCACCGCCAATCCACTTGATTCTGTTACCACAGTCACGGTGCAAATCGTCACCTTGCTGGTGGGCGACCAAGAGTTTGATAGCCCGAAAACACTCGCAGCATTCGCTCTGGGGTTGACCCTGTTTGTCGTGACCTTGGCGCTTAACTTTGTCGCACTTCGAATCGTGAAGAAATATCGAGAGCAGTATGACTGATAGATTATTGAAAATCGCTGAAACCAAGCGAGAGAAAGTCAAAGCCGGCGTCGCACGCCGCCGCGCAAAGGAAAACCGCTTCCGTTTCTACGGCATCGCGTCGATTTCCATGGCGTTTGCTTTCCTTATTGTGTTGATGACCACCATTGTCTCTGACGGCTATACCGCCTTCTACACCACGCAAATCAAACTGACCGTGAATTTGTCTGAAAGTGCGCTCGGCATCGAAGGCGAGGACATCAACAAAAAGACCTTGATGAACGCCAGCTTCCGCAAAGTGGTGCGCAAAGCCATTCTTCAAGAGATCCCGGTGGATGGTCGTAAGAACAAACGTGCGTTGTATTCCTTCCTATCAAACGGCGCGGAATACGATCTGCGTGACATGGTGATTGCCGATCCATCTTTGGTTGGTCAGAAGATCGAATATTGGGCGCAAGCTGGCGACAACTTTAACCAATACAACAAAGGCAACATCAAAGCAGAAACGTCAGAAGATGGCCGTCAGTTCAAAAACCAACACATCGCGTGGTACGACGAACTGGTACGCGAAGACAATGTTCGCACCGTGTTCAACTCGAACTTCTTCACCAACGGTGACAGCCGCGATGCAGAGCTTGCGGGGATTTGGGGCGCTACGGTTGGGTCGTTCTATACCTTGTTGGTCACACTGGTACTGAGCTTCCCCATTGGTGTGTCTGCGGCGATCTACCTAGAAGAATTCGCTCCACGTAACCGCGCTACCGAACTTATCGAAATCAACATCAATAACCTCGCAGCTGTGCCGTCGATTGTTTTTGGTTTGTTAGGTTTGGCGGTGTTCCTCAACGTGGCAGATTTACCGCGTTCCGCGCCGGTTGTGGGTGGTTTGGTCCTCACATTGATGACGTTACCAACCATCATCATTTCAAGCCGCGCAGCGATTAAAGCGGTGCCACCGTCAGTGCGTGATGCCGCATTGGGCGTGGGCGCATCAAAAATGCAAATGGTATTGCACCACGTATTGCCACTGGCGATGCCGGGCATGCTAACAGGCACCATCATCGGTATGGCACAAGCCTTGGGCGAAACCGCACCACTGCTGATGATTGGCATGGTTGCTTTCATTGTTGATGTGCCATCAGGCCCGTTAGACGCTGCAACCGCGTTGCCAGTACAAATTTATCTCTGGGCAGAAAACCCAGAAAAAGGTTTTGTTGAGAATACATCCGGCGCAATCATGGTGTTGCTGGCGTTCTTGGCATTTATGAACGCATGTGCCGTCATCATGCGTAAGCGCCTAGAGCGCAGATGGTAGGAGTATGGATATGACAACCACAATGACACACGCCGGCGAATTCCCGCAAAGCAAAAAAATGGACGCTGCAGAGCATACTGCCGCACCGAAAGAAACCTGTGGCGTGCCCTTTGTAGACGCACCGAGAATGACGGCAAGAAACGTCAGCGTGAGCTACGAAGCAGGCGCGAAATCAGCCATTCGCAACATCAACCTCGACATTGGCGAGAAGCAAGTGCTTGCCATGATTGGTCCTTCAGGTTGCGGTAAATCGACCTTCCTTCGTTGTTTGAACCGCATGAACGACACAGTGCCAGGTTGTGAAGTAAAAGGGGAGATCTTGCTGGATGGCCATAACATCTATGCCAAGGAGCAAGAAATCGTTGAGCTGCGTTCACAAGTCGGCATGGTGTTCCAACGCCCGAACCCGTTCCCGAAATCTATCTATGACAACGTGGCTTATGGTCCACGCATCCATGGCTTGGTTGATAACAAAGATGAGCTAGATGGCGTGATCGAAGAATCACTGCGTCGCGCAGGTTTGTGGGATGAAGTAGCGTCACGTTTAGATCAGCCAGCCACCGGTTTGTCTGGCGGCCAGCAACAGCGTTTGTGTATCGCACGGAGCATCGCGATTGCACCGGAAGTTATTTTGATGGATGAGCCGTGCTCAGCGCTTGACCCCATCGCAACGGGCATCATCGAAGATCTTATAGAAGAACTCAAAGAAAACTTCAGCATCGTGATGGTTACGCACTCCATGTCGCAAGCAAAGCGTGTATCAGACCGCACCGCGTACTTCCATTTGGGCGACTTGGTGGAATTGAATACCACAGAAAATGTATTCAACAACCCAGAGCACAAACTTACACGCGATTACATCAGCGGCCGTTTCGGCTAATCTCCGATAAACCCGTAGGAAAGGCGAGCCATGAGCTCGCTTTTTTTGTTTTTATACTCATGACGAATGTTTTGCACGTGCAGTTATTGCACGAATTGATCGTGTCACACTCACTTTGTTCAAACCCTGTGCAAACGCACCATTTTCATCAAATTCTTGCTTTACAAGATCCTGAACCCCCTATAATATTCGCCGCAACCACGGAGAGATGGCTGAGTGGTTGAAAGCACCGGTCTTGAAAACCGGCGTGCGTTTATAGCGCACCTAGGGTTCAAATCCCTATCTCTCCGCCAAATTAGAAAAGGCCGCTGTTCTTACAGCGGCCTTTTTGCATTTTTAAACCTCTAAAAAGATAGGGGTGCAGGACCCTAGTCAGGGTTCAGCCGAGCGAAGCGAGACAACGTTGCCCCGACGCAGTCGGAAAAGGCGACGGCCCGAAGGGCAAGGGAACGAAGTGACCGAGTAAATCCCGCTGTTGTTTTTCTCTTGGCTCCGCCAAATTAGAAAAAGCCCGCTCATTGAGCGGGCTTTTTCGTATCTGGAATTTGTCTTTTCGCTCTTGTTCTTAATCCCCTCCACTTTTCAAGGGGAGGGTTAGGGAGGGGTTACGCGGCAGGGCGGATGAAACCGATGCTTACGACAAACCTCCACCTCCGAGCAGTAACCCCCACCCAGCCTCCCCCTTGAAAAGTGGGAGGAGCAAAAGCCAAATCGGGCGGTTTATATGCTTTTAATCTGGCTCTTAATCCCCTCCACTTTTCAAGGGGAGGGTTAGGGAGGGATTACGCGGCAGGGTGGGTGAAACCGATGCTTACGACAAACCTCCACCTCCGAGCAGTAACCCCCACCCAACCTCCCCCTTGAAAAGTGGGAGGAGCCAAAGCCAAAGCAGGCGGTTTATATGCTTTTAATCTGGCTCTTTGTCCCCTCCACTTTTGAAGGGGAGGGCTAGGGAGGGGTTATGCAGCAGGGCGGATGAAACCGATGCTTACGACAAATCACCACCTCCGAGCAGTAACCCCCACCCAACCTCCCCCTTGAAAAGTGGGAGGAGCAAAAGCCAAAGCGGGTGGTTGTATGCTTTTGATCTTGTTCTTGATCCCCTCCACTTTTGAAGGGGAGGGCTAGGGAGGGTTACGCGGCAGTGAGGATGAAACCGATGTTCACGACAAACCTCTACCTCCGAGCAGTAACCCCCTCCCAACCTCCCCCTTGAAAAGTGGGAGGAGCAAAAGCCAAAGCGGGTGGTTGTATGCTTTTGATCTTGTTCTTGATCCCCTCCACTTTTGAAGGGGAGGGCTAGGGAGGGGTTACGCGGCAGTGAGGATGAAACCGATGTTCACGACAAACCTCTACCTCCGAGCAGTAACCCCCTGCCCAAAGCGCACATCCTTTACATTTTAAACCGGGGACATGGTTTACAACATTCTGCATAGTTGGCGTTAGCTAGATCCAAAAACCTCAGAACAATTTTCTCAGCGCTCATAATTCTCGGCACAATTAAACCAATAAAATTCAGTTGGATAGCCGCTCTTGAATCCTTCCATTTCTCAAATGAAGAGTTAGGGAGGGATAAGTAGCAGGGGCGAGGAAGCCGATGTACAACAGCAAGCGACACAAAACATTGCGTAGAGAGCTTCGAAGCAATATGCCAGAGCCCGAGCGAAGACTTTGGAAGCATTTGCGGGCTAAACAACTTGGTGTGAATTTTCGGCGTCAACAAGGTATTGGGCGCTATATCGTCGATTTTTATAGCAGAGCTGGCAAGTTAGTGATCGAATTAGATGGAGATAGCCACTTCTTGGATAAGGCAGTAAAGCTAGATATTGAAAGGGATAGATTTATAGAAAAGTTGGGTATCAGAGTACTCCGTTTTACGAATATCCAAATTATGGAAGAAATAGAATCCGTATTAGAAGTTATCTGTGACGTTTTAAAAGAAGGAGAGTAATTTTTCCCTCCGTAAAGCATTACATGCGTAAACAATGTGCCCGGTCAGAAACGTAAAGGATGTACCCGGTTTGTACAAAAAGCTAAAGCAGGCGGTTTATATGCTTTTGATCTGGTTCTTGATCCCCTCCACTTTTSAAGGGGAGGGTTAGGGAGGGGTTACGCGGCAGGGCGGATGAAACCGATGCTTACGACAAACCTCCACCTCCGAGCAGTAACCCCCACCCAACCTCCCCCTTGAAAAGTGGGAGGAGCAAAAGCCAAAGCAGGCGGTTTATATGCTTTTGATCTGGTTCTTGATCCCCTCCACTTTTCAAGGGGAGGGCTAGGGAGGGGTTACGCGGCAGGGCGGATGAAACCGATGCTTACGACAAACCTCCACCTCCGAGCAGTAACCCCCACCCAACCTCCCCCTTGAAAAGTGGGAGGAGCAAAAGCCAAAGCTGGTGGTTGTATGCTTTTGATCTGGTTCTTGATCCCCTCCACTTTTSAAGGGGAGGGYTAGGGAGGGGTTAAGCGGCAGAGAGGATGAAACCGATGCTTACGGCAAACCTCCACCTCCGAGCAATAACCCCCACCCAACCTCCCCCTTGAAAAGCGGGAGGAGCAAAAGCCAAAGCGGGTGGTTGTATGCTTTTGATCTTGTTCTTGATCCCCTCCACTTTTGAAGGGGAGGGCTAGGGAGGGGTTACGCGGCAGGTATGATTAAACCGATGCTTACGACAAACCTCCACCTCTGAGCAGTAACCCCCACCCAACCTCCCCCTTGAAAAGTGGGAGGAGCAAGAGCGCATCAATCAAACTAGTCACTTTCTATACATCCACGCGACTTGTTGGCGTTAGCCCGCTCCAAAAACCTCATAACAATTCTCTTAGTGCTCATAATTCTTGGCACAATTAAATCAATAAATTTCAGTGGGATAGTTGCTCTTAATCCCCTCCACTTTTCAAGGGGAGGGATTAAGCGGCAGAGACGTTGAAACAGATGCCAATGATAAACCACCACTATGTAACAGTAACACAGTGCGCGCTCTAGCCCTTTAATGCGGTTAGCGCGATGAGCAACAATCAAGGAAGAACAATGAACATCATCCACCACGGTGCCAAAGATGGCGTGACAGGTTCGTGCCATCAACTCAATACAGACCAAGGGAAATTGCTGATTGATTGCGGGTTATTCCAAGGGGAGGATACCAAGTCGCTCAATATAGACTTTCCCGTCAAAGATATCGATGCATTGCTCGTCACGCATACCCATATTGACCACATAGGCCGTATTCCTTGGCTTTTAGCGGCGGGCTTTCGAGGGCCAATTTACTGCACCGAAGCGACAGCACAGCTGATGCCGATGATGCTTGATGACGGGTTGCGTCTCCAACTCGGTATGAAGACACGACAACGAAAGCGCGTGTTGAACCTGATTCGCTCGTTGATACGTTCCATCAAATACAACACTTGGACAAACATCAAACGCGCTTCTGCTTCCTCTACGATCGCTTCCACCATCGCCAGCATTCGCTTTCAACCGGCGGGGCACATTTTGGGTTCGTCGTACATAGAAGTGGATTTACCAAATGGTGAACGCGTCGTCTTTTCTGGCGATCTTGGTCCGAACAACACACCGCTGCTTCCAGACCCCATCTCGCCAGAGCGCGCAGATGTTTTGGTGATCGAAAGCACTTATGGCGACAAAACCCATGAGTCGATAGCCTCCCGTGCCGAACGTTTGAAGACGCTGATCAACCGCTCGCTTCATGATGGTGGCGTGATCATCATTCCCGCGTTCAGTGTTGGCCGAACCCAAGAGCTGCTGTTCGATATCGAAAACCTGCTGGCCACATCGTTAACTGACGATGAAAAGCGCACTTGGTCGACCATCCCAGTGATCCTCGATTCCCCAATGGCAGCAAAAGTGACGGAACAATACCGCGCCTTCAAAACGTTGTGGAGCCAAGAAGCTAAAACAACTTTGGATTCAGGGCGACACCCACTCGCGTTCGAACAATGCATCACCATCAATACCCATCGCGACCACATTGGCTTGGTCAATCGCCTCAAACAAACGGGCGAACCTGCGATCGTGATTGCTGCAAGCGGTATGTGCAATGGTGGGCGAGTCTTAAATTACCTTAAAGCCTTACTGCCGGATAAACGTACTGATGTGATTTTGGCTGGCTACCAAGCCAGAGGCACACTTGGGCGCAATATTCAGCGCGGCGATAAGCACGTGAACATAGACGGAGAAAACATCGCCATCAACGCCCACATCCACACCATGTCCGGCTACTCCGCCCACGCAGACAGAGACGATTTGCTCGCCTTTATCGAGGGCATAAAAAACATGCCTAAAGAAATACGCATCGTGCATGGAGATAAAGAAGCACAAGAGGCACTGGGGGAGGTGATCGAGGAACGAGGGTTGGCGGAGAAGGTAGTGCTTGCAGCAAAATCGTGAGATTTGAGATTTGAGATTGGAGAGACGAGAATAGAGGTGAGAGATGAGAGATGAGAGATACGAGATTAGAGGTACGAGGGACGAGAATAGAGAAAAGAGCTCTTTCTCGCCACTCGCCACTCGCTATCTAAGACCTACCGATTCGTAAACTCACTGCGCGGATAACGCCCATTCGTCATATCGTACAAATGGTATTTACGGCTTAGCATTTGCCCGCCGTCGCGTGTGAGTGGGATCCACTGGATCAGTGCGCGGTTGGCGCTTGGTTGAACCGTGAATACATCAAACGGAATCGAAATATAGAAGCCTTTGTTGAAGCTGCCTTCACCAAATTCTTCTGCTGACAGATCTGTCTTGGTCACGAACGCACCAGCGATCACACCGCTATCAAACTGCTTCGACACATCAAGTGTGATGCCTTGGTCTTCCGCAAGGTAACGACCTGCGCTCGCCTTGATCGTCAAATCATCAAACCAAGACCACTCAGGGCGATAATAAACCGAAGCATGGCCCGTCATCGTGCCGGTTTGTACGGTGTAATTGCGCTTATCAATCGGGTCGTAATAGTGCTCATCGGTGAACACACCAAACTGGCTGTTCGGATCGCGCTGTGCCACATAGTTAACATCTAGGCCAAACGCCCAGTTGCTGCCCATTGGACGGTAAAGTACTTCAGTACCCACACCGGCGTACATCATTTCGAGGTAACCTGCGTACGCTTGGGTGTAGACATCATCAAAGAACTGACCAAAGCCTGTGAGCTGTAAATTATTCAAGCGCACAGGGTTGTCAGAAATGTACTGACGCACCAAGGTTCTTACGCGTTTTAGTTCCGTGCTGTCGCCAGGGGCAACGGTATGCGTGAACTTGTCGTAGTTGTCATACAGGTTCACGTAAACGCTGCCGCCAAGTTCAAGGTTATCGGTAAACCAATAGGCCGCGTCACCTGACACACCGATATTAAACAGATAGAAATCTTCCGCACCGCCCAGTGATTGCTGCAATGTAGGGGAAATGCCGTAAACAAAATTCTCTGAGCGATCCGCTTTCAACGCACCATTGGCGGTGGTTGACGCTTGATACGGGGTAGCAGCATCATGAATCGACGCACCAACATGTTCCTGATTGGCGACGGTGCGGTAGGCGTTGGCATCCACGTCGGTGGTGGTGACGGCCAAACCGTTTTTCACATCCACAAAACGGTATGTGTCAGCAGGTGTTTGGGTATTGGCAAGTATCGCCGCGGCGCGGTCGTGTGCTTCCGCCGGTTTGCGGTACTTAGACTGATTACCTTCTACCGTGATGACATTATCATCCACGTAGATTTTGGGTTTTTGGAAGCCTGAAATGTACGCCAAATCTTCAGCAACCTTGTCCCAATCGGTGTCAGTGCCTTCGGCAGCTGGCGCATAAGCAGGTTTAGGCGAATCCACCCATACCTGTTTCATTTCGTTGAAATTGGTATGAAGCGTAAAGCCCAAGGTCGCGGTATTCCCGCGTTCAAAACTGGCGCGAATATTACCCCAATCCCCGAGACGATAAAGTGCGCCTACGTTGAAATTCGTTTCTTGCGCCTCATCGATATTGGCAAAGTCGCTACGGTAATCGTTACCGTCATATTCCAGTTTTAGCGTGAGTGGTTCCCAAGGGGTTTGGTACTCCACACCACCAAATACCGACGCACAGCCAGTAAAGAAGCGTTCGAAATCAATCGAGCCGCCTTTACCCTTATAAGACGTGTCGCGACCACAATCGTCGGTGGCTTTGTTACCTAAAAGGTTTGCGCTGTTGCCCATATAGCCCCAGCCGACACCCATGGTGATATCGACAGGGCCGAAACGTTTACTGGCGGCAATAAACTCACCATCAAACAATCCTGTGCCGCCAAGGTCACGCATACCGATGGAGGTTTCAGGTAGCCAATAGCTTTCTTCCCACAGCGTGAACTTTACGTCGATGCCTTTGTCTGTGTAGTGCGTGTCTTCGCCGAATCCATTGCCGCCATAGCGTTTCGAAGGCACTTGTGTATAGCGCAACGTGGTTTCAAGCCAAGGCATAAGCTGCAGAGATGCATGGTAATGACGGTAATCTTCATTCGCCGTATAACCAACTGAAAACTCCCCTTCAGGCGCAGAACGGCCAGAAGGCATCTGCATCAAGCCCACACCACCAAAATCGCTTTGCGAGGTGTGGTCATAGGTCGGTTTTAAGGCCTTTGCTTTTTGCTCTGAAGCAAAGGTTGGCTCAGAAGCAGCGGTTAAATCGGATGCAAAAGCGACATGCGTTGTGATGAAAGGAAAAAGCGCAAGGGCGAGTGCTGAATAGCGAAAAGGGACGTGGGTCTTCATTACATCATCCGGCGTGTCAGAAGGTTAACGATCGTCGCGTTCAAATTGTCAAATTCAGACGGAAGCGAAGCGAAAGGTACGTAAACAAGGCTACCAGGAATAAGGCGCGCATCTGCGCTGTTCCAATAGGCCACAGGCACGGTGTGTGTGACGCCATTCGGCGCTATTACAACAACGTGACTGCGTTCTGCGAACCAAAATAAGCGCTCATGATCATTCAGATAATCACTGACGCTCAAACCCGTCGACCAATCAGACGGGGCACTGTTTTTCACCGCACCCAACACACCCACAGAAGTAGGGCGAGAGGGCAACAACAAGGTGTAGTCGGCCTCTAACAAGGGATTAGCGTGTTTGCCCAACAAAAGATCGTCATGATCGACGCTCACATCAACACGAAACCCGTAATCCTGCTCTTCAATAAAACGCAGTAATGTATCGATAGCGTGTTTCTTATCGGCATCATTTCCCCATTCAGCGGAAAGGCGAGAAAGCTGGGTAGAAACATCCATCTTCAATTGCGTGACAGACGCTTGCTGCGTGTTATCAAACAAGGATGCGGCAGGCCAAAAAATGCCGTCAGTTTGATGTGAACGGGTGGTTTGTTGGTAAGCAGGCGCTTGCTGAAGCGCACTCGTGCCTTCAAGCACCAATTGAGATAAACGTGGCGTCTCTGAAAACGACAAAGTTAACAGCGGCGTGTTCGCGGTTTGTTGAACCATTAACGTGGTGGCAAAAGTTGAAGGTGCAAACAGTGAGCATAATAAAAGTGCTACACCCATCAGCCCGCGTACAGATTCACCGGCCTTTTCAAGCTCCGGTGCGCACACGCGATCATGTGTCAGTTTCATGTGAGTCCTATGAAGAGAAAGGTTTCAGTACCGTGATGTCGATGGAGGGAAGCGTCGGCGAGATAGCCTGCTTACTGCTCAGAACACGCCCAGATTGCGGAGATACCCAGAATTCATTTTCAAATTGAATATCAAGCTCAGGTGCATCAACAGTTTCAACGAAATACAGCGTCTCAACCGGTTTTTCATTGATGATCAGCGTTTGAATGCCTTTGTTTGCAAACGATGAAGTCAGGGTTACGCCGAAGTGGTTGCCCGGTTGCCAATCAATGGTTCTCGCCCAAGATGTCGGCGTGCTGTCTTTATGTAAACCCAGTTGAAGCGGGTCGATGGCATCGCTTTCGCTGTTCAGTAAGTTGCCGTTTTGAAGGCCGACGGTTTTCATCAAACGGCCAGATTCTGTCACCACCATCTCGTTGTTCGCAGACAGCCATTTCAGTTGGTATACCGAATGACGAGGCTCGGCAAACCCTAACACCATAAAGGCTTGTGCATCGCCGTCTAGCTTGGCGTAAATGCTTGCCCATGGCAGTGCATTAATATCATCAGCGGATTTTTCAATGTCTTGAGGGCCAAATGCAGCAACCGAAAAAGTGTCATACAAAGCAGTTGATTTTTGGCTGCATCCGGAGAGTGGCAAGGTGAGTGCAAACAATGCCATAGGCACGATGCGAGAAAGAGTTGTCAGCATGATTTACCTAACCACCTAAATAGGTATGTGTTTCTTTACTAGAGAGAAATAGAACAAGGAATAAAACGTAAGGATGAGCAATATACCCAAACAACCTAAAGATGCTCAATTTCAGAGGCCATCAGAGTGTTCAATTCAAGGCAAATTCTTGTAGGAATAGTCATTCTATTTCACAGGGATTTAACGATGAAGTGGACGCTCTGAGGGCCTCCCTTCGGGCGAGTTTACTGACGCCATGCTCGGTGTTGTCCCTTTTTGATGGAGCGCACTACATCGGCAAAGGGACGCCTTGATCATAACGTCAGTAAAGCTCGCTGAATCCGGCATCTTCAGGTTGTTTGGGTATTGGTAAAAACAACCGAACGGAACCCCGTTCGGTTGCAAAACACTACTTAGTTAGTACCAACGGTACCAGTCGTGCCGGTAGAACCGCTTGCATCAACAGCAACAACGGTTGCTGCAACAACTGCCGCACCTACTGCAACAGCTGTTGCGCTTACGCCACCAACAGCAGCAGTACCAGCAGCAGTGCCGCCAGCAGAACCGCCAGTAGATGCCGCAACTTCTTCAGCAGCCATTGCTGGTGCAGACATCATCATTACAGCCAGTGCTGCAATCATAGATTTTTTCATGGGTCACTCCATTTTCTTATAATTAATGCGTCTGACTCTAAAATGGTCATGACGCGTAAAATGCTAAACACATATGCTGATCAAGTAAACATAAAACGCCAATACTTCAGACAAACCTGAATATTGTTGTGATCTCACTGCGCCTAATTGAATAAAGATCAAATTACGTGATGCCGCAACAAAGAAAAAGCACAAGCTAATGAAACCCAAAACAAAATAAACAGAGTGGGATTCACTTGGGCTTTTTGTGTCATATCGTTGTAAAGCGAAGGCAGGAAATCAGGGGATCTTCTTTCTAAAAGCGGGGCCCGCTCGGCCTAAAAAGTACAGTAAAGTCGACACTGTAAGCGAGTGACATTGGCTTATATTTTTTGTTTGTTCGTTGTCAGTGTTCATTGATGGCCACCTTAGGTATACACCGCAAAAAAACCGCTAAAACGATCAGCCAGGGCGAATCAGGGCTGCACTTTCCCAAATAATCTGTTTACACTGCCTCGCAAAATTAAGACAGGAACTCCGTTGTATGAAAAATGCGTTTTATTTCCCAGTCACGCTGCTTTTGGCCACCCTTTTTGGGTGCTCAGTCCAAGGAAGTGATGCAACAAAAACTAATGCTGCAATTCTTTGGGCGAATGGGATTAAAGAAAGCGTGGAAGTCTCCTCATCGAATGAACATCTCGTGTTCCAACATGCTAGTTTCACCAACCAGCAGCTTGTGATTTATAGCCGCATCATTGGCGCGGGCACGCCGGATTGTGAGTATTATGTCAATGAGCCACAGCCTTCCGTCCGACTCACCGTGTGCGGTGATGGTAACGTAGAATTGCTTGAGAAAGGCAAGGTCATCAATGTAGGAAAACTCATGGTGTTCGCCTCTTAACGTTAACGTTTATAGACAGAAACTTATCCTGCTAGTGTATTAACCTTTCGTGTCCTGAGTATTTATTCAAAACTGTCGCACTTTGATACGTCTCTCGGGCACGAAACCCTCTCCGAATAGCCCCACAGCCCCCGAAATACGCGAAATATAATCTCAATATAAGAATGTCCCTAATTTGTAAGGTTATTTCGCTCCGAGTAGATCCATATCACAAAATTTATAAGCGTCTCACTATGTAAATCTCTGCCTTATTAGTGATACACTCCTGCCGATTTTAAAACGACCCCGATCACTTTTGTCCAAAAAACTGTTTACAGGTCGTTACATTTTGCCTTTTTAGCGTCTTCGCTAAACACATTATTTCGCCACGAAATGCGTACATTGGGAACGACACCCAAGGGCGGTAGCGTACCTGAACGAGAATCGGAGCGAGATACGGGATTCGAGAGTACGAGTTTCGAGAAAGAGCAGTAAGAGCAAGATTGAGATACGAGAGTTGAGAAAGAGATAAGAGCTTCGAGAATTGAGAACGAGCTAAAGAGCTAAGAGATGAGTTTCGAGGACGAGCAAGAGCCTAAACTTCCTGCTCCTCCCGCTCCTCCTGCTCCTCCTGCTCTTCCTGCTCTCCCTGCTCTTCCTGTTCTTCCTGCTCACCCCCCCATTTGAAAAGAAGCCACAGAATGGAATTTAAGAAAAAACTAGCGCTGAGCATTTTGCTCACCACCTCGCTTGCGGGTTGTGCCATGCCGGGCAGCCATTTATCTGTCAGTGGCAGCAAAGACACGTCATCTGACAAGGAAGAACAAACCACATTGGATCAACAAGTGAGTGTGTTCGAACTGACACCGTCAAATGTGGCCTCTTTTCGTTCAGCGTCTGCATACGTTCGCGCACAAGCGAACCCAGAGTTGGAGCAACGCATTGCGCGTTATGAGTACCGCGTCGGTCCTGGCGATATTTTGAATGTCACCATTTGGGATCACCCAGAATTAACCATTCCTGCCGGCTCTTACCGTAGCTCGAGTGAATCAGGTAACTGGGTTCACGCCGACGGCACCATTTTTTACCCGTACATCGGTACCGTAAAAGTGGAAGGGAAAACCGTTACAGAAATTCGTGACGATGTAGCAAAACGACTTGCTCGCTTTATTGAAACGCCTCAAGTTGACGTCAACATCGCCGCATTCCGTTCGCAAAAAACCTATATCACGGGCGAAGTTGAAAAGCCTGGTCAGCAGCCGATCACCAACATTCCGCTGACCCTACTTGATGCAGTGAACCGCGCGGGTGGCCTGAGCGAAAACGCCGATTGGCGCAACGTCAGCCTGACCCGCAACGGCGAAGAACAAAGCATCTCGCTTTACGCACTGATGCAGCGCGGTGATTTAACCCAAAACCGTTTGCTACAACCTGGCGACATTGTTCACGTACCGCGTAACGATGGTCAAAAAGTGTTTGTAATGGGCGAAGTGAACGAACCAAAACTGCTGAAAATCGACCGTGCAGGCATGAGCCTAACGGAAGCGCTTAGCTCCGTCGGCGGCATCAACGAACTTGAAGCCGACGCAACCGGCGTATTCGTTATCCGCGGTGAGAAGCGAGTCGAGCAGAAAGAGCAGAAAGAGCTGGAAGGGCAGAAAGAACAGAAGGAGCAGAAAGAGCAAAGCGAAGCTGGGGAGCAAGTACAGAAGATTGCAAGCATCTACCAGCTAGACATTAAAGATGCCTCCGCCCTTGTTCTTGGCACCGAATTCGAACTACAACCTTACGACATCGTCTACGTCACCGCCGCCCCAATCACCCGCTGGAACCGCGTGATCCGTCAGCTACTGCCGACCATCACAGGCTTTAACGAGTTGACGGAAGGCGTGCTCCGCGTTAGGACGTGGCCATAAGCCCGAAGGGCTTAAGAGCCGAGTGTTGAGAGAGAGCAGAAAGGGCAGGTTTGAGAAAAAGCAGATGAAGAGCATTTCTTCTGATACTTAAATCGACCTCAAAGATTTGAAGAGGGAATATGCGCTTTAAGCAGCTTGAGGTTTGGCAGAGAAGCTACCAGCTCACATTGGCGGTCTACAAAGCGGTTAAGCCTTGTAAAGATTACTCGCTAAAGAACCAAATTCAACGGTGTGCAGTGTCTGTTCCCTCGAATATCGCGGAAGGTGCCGAACGAAAGGGGCGAAAAGAGTTCATCCACTTTCTGTTTATCGCTAAGGGCTCTTGCGGAGAAATGGCGACACAACTGATGTTAGCCAGAGACCTCAATTATTTGAGTGAGCAAGTCGCCAACGAATTGATTTCTGAATCAGAGGATATCATCAACATGCTCGGTGGATTGATTCGTTTCCAATCCCAAAAACTGGGTGAAGATGAAGCCCCTTATGAAGTCACTGGTTGATGGTTCGCTCTTTCTCGAAACTCGAGACTCGAGACTCAAATCTAGTCCACGTTAGTTCATTACTCCTCAGAAGATTAATGAAGCGACTGAAAATGAACGGATAGAAAACCAATGTTTAACCGAATCCTCGTCGTCTGCGTCGGCAACATCTGCCGTTCACCGACAGGCGAATATTTACTGAAACACCTGCTGCCCAACAAGCACATCGATTCCGCGGGCATCGCAGTAGAAAAAAGCCGCTTAACAGGCAAACCTGCTGACGCCACCGCGACCACACTGGCCGCCGAACACGGAATCAGCCTAGAAGGCCATGCTGCAAAACAGCTTACCGCTGAGTTGGCATCGCAATATGACCTGATCCTCGTAATGGAAAAAGGCCATATCGACGCCCTTTGCAGCATCGCCCCCGAAGCGCGTGGCAAAACCATGTTATTCGGACAATGGATCGGACAAAAAGACATCCCAGATCCACACAGACAAAGCCGAGAAGCATTCGATCACGCATGGATGCTAATAGAAGAAGCCGCAAACGCTTGGGCGAAGAAGATTTAAAAATAAGAGTGTTGAGATAGAAGATAAGAGACAAGAGATAAAAGGTACGAGTGTCGAGTAGAAGACAAGAGACAAGAGACAAGAGACAAGAGACAAGAAATAAGGGAGTCGAGATAGTGATCTGCTCTTCCTGCTCTTCCTGCTCTTCCTGCTCTTCCTGCTCTTCCTGCTCTTCGTGCTCTCCCTGCTCCTCCTGCTCTCTCTGCTCTTCGTGCTCTCCCTGCTCTCTATCCTTTTGAGAAAATATTTTTTATGACTGTAACTCACTCTCCTCAATCCCGAACGACAGACTCGGACGAAATCGATCTTGGGAAACTGTTTGGTATTTTGATCGACGCGCGATGGATGATCATCTCAATTACGGCAGTATTTGCGGTGTTGGGTGTCGCGTATGCATTGTTAGCAACACCGGTATATAAAGCCGATGCACTAATCCAAGTAGAACAAAAAAGCAGCGGTATGCCAGCGTTGGGGGAGATGGGTGAGCTGTTCGCGAGTGAGTCTTCTTCTACCACAGAGATTGAAATCATTAAATCTCGTATGGTGCTGGGCAAGACGGTCGACAAATTCAACCTGACAACAGTCACTGCGCCGAACTACTTCCCGTTCATTGGCAAAGGCCTTGCGCGTATTACGGGTGAACAACCTGTCATCGACATTGCACGTTTTGATGTTCCTGAATATTCAATGGGCGATGCTTACACGCTAACCGTCACCAACGAAGCGGGCACCGAATACCTGCTTGAAAACCAAGACGGTCGTGAGTTGCTGAAAGGTAACGTGGGCGAGAACGTGCAATCAAACGGTTTCAACCTGATGGTGCGTGACCTGCAAGCAGAGCAAGGCGACAGTTTTTCACTGGCAAAGCGTAACCGCTTAGACGCGATTCAATGGCTACAACAAAATCTGGGTGTGAGTGAGCGTGGCAAACAAAGTGGTGTGTTGCAGCTTTCATTCGAGGGTGAAAACCGTGCGCTAATTGAAGATCTGCTTAACGACATTGCGACCAACTATTTCTTGCAGAACGTTGAACGCAATGCCGCCGAAGCAGAACAAAGCCTCGCGTTTCTAAACCAAAACCTGCCAGGCATTAAAGACAAACTAACCATTGCAGAAGACCAACTGAACGCATTCCGCCAAAAGAACGAATCTGTTGACCTTGGCTTAGAAGCAAAAGCTACGTTAGACGTGATGGTAAAACTGGAAGCACAGCTTAACGAGCTGACGTTCAAGGAAAGCGAAGTCAGTCAGCGCTTTACCAAAGAACACCCAGTGTACACCGCGCTTCTGGATAAAAGAGACACACTGCTTAAAGAAAGAGAACGCATTACCAAGCAAACGCAAAAGCTGCCAAAAACGCAGCGTGAAGTGCTGCGCTTAATGCGTGATGTAGAAGTGAACCAACAAATCTACGTGCAACTGCTAAACAAAGTGCAAGAGCTGCGCATTGTAAAAGCGAGCACTGTAGGTAACGTACGTATTCTTGATGAAGCGGCTTCGTATTCACGCGCCGTGAAACCGAAAAAACCATTGATCGCAGTATTGGCAACATTGCTGGGCGGCATGTTGGGTGTGGCCATTGCACTACTGAAAGCAGCATTCAATCGCGGCGTAGAAAACCCAGACGATATTGAAGCGATTGGCCTGCCTGTGTATGCAAGTTTGCCGCTGTCTGATTTGCAAATTCAAATCGAAAAAGCCGCCAAGAAAAGACGCGGCATGCCCGCGAAAGAAGCACTGTTGGCCGAAGCCAACCCTGCAGACCTTTCGATTGAAGCACTGCGCAGTCTGCGCACCAGTTTGCACTTCGCCATGATGGAAGCGAAAAACAACATTCTGATGATTTCTGGCCCAAGCCCAAGCATTGGTAAATCCTTCGTTTCAGCCAACTTGGCAGCGGTTATCGCTAAAGCTGGCCAAAAAGTGTTGGTAGTAGATGCCGACATGCGCAAAGGCTACATGCAGCGTCACTTTGGTGTTAACTGGGACAAAGGCCTTTCAGATTACTTATCAGGCCAAGTGGAACAAGCCGACATCATTAAACCAAGTGGCGTTGAAAACTTAGATGTGATCACCCGCGGTAAGATTCCACCAAACCCGGCTGAACTGTTAATGCACCCGCGCTTCACCGCATTCATAGAATGGGCACAAGCGAACTACGACATGGTGATCATTGACACACCACCTGTACTTGCAGTGACCGACCCATCAATCATTGGTGCACACGCAGGCACAACCTTAATGGTTGGCCGTTTTGGTAAAAACCCAGTGAAAGAAATTGAAGTCGCGAACGAACGCTTTGCCAAAGCGGGCATTGAAGTGAAAGGCTTTATTTTGAATGCCGTTGAGCGTAAAGCGAGCAATGCTTACGGCGGTGGTAGCTACGGGTATTACAACTACAGCTACAAATAATAGAAAAGGGCGTGAAATAGACGCCCTTAGTTCTCGCCAACAGTCAAGCCTGTTGGCAAAATTAAAGATAAATATAATAATTTCAGTAAATTAAAGCGACAAAGAGCGCTTTCTACTACGTCTCGTTTCTGAACGCTTCTGTCTCATCACCAAACAAAAATCTGAGTGCTTAAAGTGAAAAATATCATTTATTCGCTTCGGATTTTTGCGTTCAAAATTTAAAACTTAAGGTTAGGTAAGGCATTGTTTCCTGGATCATTGAACTAATCATCAGAGCCGCGATCAGATCATCAGAGTCTGCAAACGAGTGACGATGATGAGCAAAGCCAAGTACAAAATCAGCAACTGGAAGCAATACAATCAAGCATTGATTAATAGAGGTTCGGTCACCTTTTGGGTTGATGAAGCCGCTATCCAGAGTTGGCATTGCAAAGAGCATCATGGGAAACGAGGAAGAGGCTTTACATTCACAGATGGTGCCATTGAAACGGCGCTGATGATTAAAGGCATTTTCAAGCTCCCTTTACGCGCCCTTCAAGGCTTTCTCGACTCGATATTTGTCCTGATGGACGTGCCGCTGAAATCGCCGTCATACAGGTGCATCAGCAAACGGGCAAAGACCGTTGAGGTTCAATATCGGTTACCGAGTCGTGGACCTATTGCGCATGTCGTTATTGATGCAACAGGCTTGAAGGTGTTCGGCGAAGCACTGGCAAACGTGAAAGCGATGAACAAAGTCATAAAACTAGGTATGCCTGTCAGTTACCGAGTTGTGTAATACGGTTAATACTCATTAGATCAGTGCGTTAGATAACTTATTTGATCAACAAAGCCAATTCGTTAGCTTAACGATTTGATCAACAAGGCCTCATCAAACCAAGAAACTACAAATTTAAAACGAATAAAAAATTAAAGAAAATGCAAACATATGAAAATTAAAAATCCCTTCATAGCCAAAATTCTAGCCCTTATGGGAGGGACTGCTATTTCGCAAGTTCTAATTATTGCGAGCCTACCTATTTTATCAAGGCTTTATTCCCCTTATGACTTTGGCCTACTAGGAGAGTTTACTGCCTATACATCAGTTATAGCACCAATAGCATGTCTTTGTTTGGCTAGTGCAATTTTGCTTCCGAAGGAAGAAAAAATAGCAAAATTGCACATGAATACATCGTTTGTAACAACATTAACCCTTTCTTCGACGCTACTGGTCCTTCTAGTTTTAGTTATAAATCTGGGCGTTGAAATCATAGAATATGAGAATGACTATTGGTATATCACATTAATGGTCGCATTTGTTCTTTTTAGCGGGATGCAACAATCACTAGAAAAATGGTTCGGTAGAAGAGACCAATTTAAAATTCTAGCTAAAGCAAATATTGTTGCTACCTTAATAATGATTTTGCTAAAAGTTTTTGGAGGTTTTGTTCATCCAACAGCGTTAGTTTTGGTGATTACAAGTAGCATCTATCCTTTTCTGTATTGCGCACTGATATTAATCACATCAAATTCAAAACTTTTATCTCTTAAAATAAATCGCCTTACACTAAACAAATTAAAGTTTTCTTTTCTGCGAAATTTTGATTTTGTTCGATACCAAGCACCGCAGGTACTTTTGAGTTGTCTTAATCAGAGTATACCAATTTTTATTCTTGGTTATTACTTTACGGCGGAAGTGGTTGGTTTCTATGCCATGGCTCGAGGTATACTTTCAGCACCTTCAACTCTCATAGGTAAATCTGTTGGCGATGTTTTCTTTCCGCGTATGGCGAAGGCAGCCTTAACAGATAGGAATGAGATGAAGCGACTTTTTACTTTATCTATCTCCTCTTTAGCAATCTTAGGTATTCCTATATTCTCAATAGTATTTTTCTTAGGAGGTGATATATTTTCATTTGTGCTAGGAGAAGACTGGTTTATTTCAGGAGAGTACGCTGCTCTGCTATCTATATGGCTGTACTTCGCATTTACTAACTCTCCATCTAATCAGACTCTTCAGATCATGGGGATGCAAAAATATGCTCTGAAGTTCACGGTAGTATCATTAGTAATAAGGCCTACCTGTATGGTCGGAGCCATATGGCTGAACAATGAGCCTGAAACGCTCATTTTTTCCTATGCACTATCTGGAGCTATTCTAAACATCTACCTGATTTTGTCGGTGTACTTTAAGTTAAGTAGATGGTGTTTTGAGGCCGATGCGAGAAGGAGTTACTAATGAAGATATTCGTTTGCGGTGATGTGGTCAATCTGAAATCAAATAATAAAATCTGTACTTCTGAGGTGGAAGCAGTAATTAAGTCGTGTGACTATGCAATATGTAATTTTGAAGCTCCAATCAAATCGAAGGGTAAGAAAGTAAAAAAGATTGGTCCGAATATAGCTCAATTGGAAGTGACTCCATCGATACTCAAATCGCATGGTTTTGATTTATGCCTACTTGCTAATAATCATATGCTCGATTTTGGTGAGATTGGTCTTAAAAAAACTATGGATGAAATTAAACGAGTAGGAATGGAATACTGCGGAGCAGGATTGAATTTAGAAGAGGCATATTCTGTAAAGTACGTCCAAAAGAATAATATAACCATCGCAATTGTTAATGTTGCAGAAAATCATCATGGAGCACTCGATAATGTTAGAAAAGAAAAGTTTGGTTATGCTTGGGTAAGTTCTCCAAACCTTCCTAAAATTATCAATGTTGCGAAGAGTAAGTCTGACTTTGTTTTGATAATGGTTCATGCAGGACTAGAAGGTTATACAACGCCGCAATCTTACTGGAGAGAGGTATATAGAAACATGTGCGACTTAGGAGCTGATTTCGTAATTGGCAGTCATCCTCATGTGCCTCAAGGGATCGAGAGTTACGAAGAATCTAATATAATTTATAGTCTAGGTAACTTTTATTTTGATAAAGGTGAAAAGTATAGAGATAATGAATCATATTCTATAGTGATTAACTTTAAATCAAAGCTGGATTACACTATTGATATAATTTATCATTCATTGTCGGATGGGATTGTTTCTAGAGTAAAGGAACCAAAGTCATTTAAACTGAAAGAGCTATCCGAACATCTATATAATAGTTGTTCGCTACTGGAGGATAAGATGCACAGCGACATTACACCTCTTCTAAATAAATGGTCCCGTTATTCTAAGTCAAAGTGGTTATATGATGGCGGGCTTTACACAACCCTCCGGAGAGTCATATCTAAATTGTTGGGTAGAGAAATCCTGGATAAAGAGTTACTCAAGAGTCATTTAAGAATGAACGAGTCTTATTATTTTGCACTATCATCTCAGAATAAAAAAAATGAAAAATAAAATAATTAAATTAGTTAGGGGATATATCACGCCACTAACGTGGGATAAGCTGGTTTATTTTAAAGTTTTCGGTCGAATTCCAAATGTAAAGAATCCGATACTTTATAATGAAAAGATAATTCAAAGAAAACACTTTGATAAAAATCATATCTATGTCCTATGCGCAGACAAACTAGCAGTAAGGAATTATATAAAAGACAGGATTGGTGATAAATACCTAATACCTCTACTCTATGAAGAGTTGACTGTGGAAAAATTGACTGAACTAAAAGGTAAGTCTGGTTTAGTGATTAAAGCGAACCATTCAGCGGGAATGGTAAAAGTATATGATGACATAGAAATAAATGATGATGAAATTGAACAACTGGGTGTGTTGATTTCAGATTGGCTAGACACAGATTACAGCAAGTTGGCCAATGAATGGCATTATGGGAAAGTTACACCAAAGGTTTATGCCGAAAAGTCGATAGCTAAAAATGGCGTGTTGCCTGAGGACTATAAGTTTCATTGCTTTAAACAGTTGAATGGAGAGATAAAATGGGTTCTTCAAGTCGTATCCGGAAGGAGTTCAAACCTCTCAATTAGATATTTTGACAACTCTTTGGACAATTGTATTCGAAAAATAGGAACAGTAGATTCAAGTCTTAGTCAATTAGAGACTGATGTTTTAATGCAAGCGATAGAATTAAATAAGAAACTCTGTGAGCATTTCAGCTATGTTAGGATTGATTGGTATGTTTCCGAGGGCAATTTGTATTTTGGAGAATTAACCTTCACTCCAGCGGGAGGGTACTCCAAAAATCCTGGCCGAGATTTGGACATGAAAATGGGTAAGTATTGGGTCCTATAGACGTTGCTAGAGGCGTCTCAGTTTAAGAAAGAGCTAGGTATTTAAGATTTGGTTAATATTAATGTTTTAAACGTAAAGAGTAACCTTATAAAAGAGTTTTTATTAGTCGTAACTTTTTTGGTCTTTACTGTAAATTTTCCTCTATTAGTTTTTTTGACAATACCATTAGTTATTCCATTTTTACGCCTAAATGAAAGTTTGTTAAAAGTAACATTCTGCATGGTCGTGCCTGTATACTTCGCAGCTATTAATGCAATGAAGTTGCCCGAGTCTGACTTGTTAGTATATGTTGAGGCTATAAGTGTTATAGCTGACAAAAATTTCTTTGAGGTTTTGACGTTTAAATATGTTTCACTTCGCAGTACTGAATTCTTATTTAATTATTATATATGGTTTATTTCCTTGGTGGATAACTCCGGTTGGTTGTTCTCATTTTTATCAACATATATAATATACTTTAATGTTTCTCTCGCGCTCTGCAATATATTTACTGTAAAGAAAAAAGAATTGCTGTACTTAATTATGGCAATGCTTCTTTTTTCGATCACATTCTCTCTTGTTGGTCACTTAGTAAGGCAGTATTTCGCAGCTTCATTCTTATTGCTTGGACTTTCCTACCTAGATAGTCGTAGAAAGTTAGGCGTTATGCTAGCTTTATCTTCAGTTTTTCTGCACAACTCAATGTTCCTATTTATACTTACTTTTCCTTTTGCAAAACACTTATTGTCAAGCAGACACTGGATAAAGTATACAATTGCATTGTTGTTGATCGCATATATATTGGGCTCGGCTTCGTCCTATCTCAAGCCTTATATGGAGATTGCTTTTATGATTGATGACGGGAGTATACCTCTGTCATTGGTTATTTTTGATCTTTCATTGTTTTGTTTTTTGGTCTTATTTAAGTTTAAAAATAAACACATTGAAAATCGGGTCTTCAACATTTATTGCTTTTCAGTATTGTTACTATGTTGTCTTTTAGTTTCAAGGGATATATCTCTGCTTTTTTTTCGTTTCTATTTTCTCGCAGACTTACTCAGACCATTTGTGATTCTTAGTTTGTCACTGATTATCTCAAACAGGGGGATGGTTAAACCTCTATTAGTTTACATAATACTAATATTATCGATATTGGTGTTCATAGCAAGGTTTCACTCAACCCCTTGGGACTATGGATTAGATCCATTTTCTATTCTTTTTGATAGTACAGTTATGGATCTTATAAATAGATATATGGAGTTTTAATGCACGCTGATGTCGTCGTTTTTGGCTTTAACAGAGTTAAGCCATTGGAAGATCTTTTAAATAGTCTTAAGCAATGTAGATTGTCAGATGAAACCAATGTCATATTATTCATCGATGGCCCGAGAAATAAACGGGATGAAATGTGCATTGCCCAAGTAAAAAGTGAGGTAATCCAAAAATTTGACGGCTGTTTTAATAGCTTTTCTGTTAATTTTAGAGAAAAAAATATGGGGTTAGCTTCATCTCTTAAAAGTGGAATAAGCGAAGCGTTTAGAGATAATGAAAAATTGATTGTACTAGAGGATGATCTCAAGTTGTCAGAGAACTTTCTTTTATATATGAATCAGTCACTAGATTATTATAGAGAAAATAAACTCATCGGTTCAATCTCTGGCTTTAGTACAAGAGTTCAGTCTAACCAAGTTGAAAGCGTGCATTTTCACCCAAGACCTTGCTCATGGGGATGGGGAACTTGGAAAGACAGATGGGAGAAATGTGATTGGGATTACAAGCCCACAACTAAACTTGATGCACTAAGAATGTGGTATAAGTCGAGAAAAGCAGGTCAAGATGTTTTTCGAATGTACAAAAACCAGCTTGAAGGACGAATTAACAGTTGGGCTATTATGTGGACGATACATCACATACGGTCCAATTGGTTAGTTGTGTATCCTATCCAATCAAAAGTTATTAACGCAGGCTTTGGCGATGATGCCACCCACTGTACGGGACGTAACCCTTTTCCAACTAACCTTGATATGAGTAATAGCGGAAATTTTCACCTTATGCCTGAGCCAAAAATAGACACAAAGACTTTAAAACAAGTCAACTATTTTCATAGCAATTTCTACAAAATATTATTTAAACTGGGATTAAAGTGAGAGTAGAATCTAGAAGGGCTTTTTTTCTAGGCCATATACCACCTCCATACCACGGTGCTGCGATCGTTGGTGATAAAGTTCTTTCAATTATGCAAGAAATTTATGATGTTTCTGTCTTTAAGGTTAATGTCTCTACTAATATCGCCGAGATAGGTAATTCATCTAAAACTACAGTCGTTTTTTTTCTTTTACGCTTGATTAAAGATATATTCACTTCGCTTTTAAAAAAGCGACCTTCATTGGTATATCTAACACCTAGTTTGAATGGAGTGGCTTTTTATAGAGACCTAGTTTTGCTAATTATATTCTACTTATATTCTCTTTTTACAAAGTCAAGAATTTTATGTCACATTCACATGAGGCCATTGATTCTAGGGCAAAACCGAACTCTTAATGCGCTTTGGAACTTTTTAACGAGAAGGTTCGAAGTTATACTCTTGTCGACTAGTTTGAAGCTGGATTATTCAAAGGGTTTTAGACCCAAGAAGATTTACTATTTGAATAATGCAGTAAATGAAATTCACCATTGTACTTCACCCACTTCTAGCGAGGTTCTTACCGCTTTATATATTGGACATTTGTTGAGGTCAAAAGGAGCTTTTAGAGTTTTGGAATTGGCAAATGAATTTAGAGGTGAAAATGTTGTTTTCAAAATAGCCGGTGAGTTTGGTGATGAAAGTGAGAAAATGGATTTTTTGGAAGAAATAGAAAGGTTGGAATTGAACAATATAGAGTTATTAGGGCGCGTAGATGGAGAAAAGAAGGCTACTCTTTTTCATATGTCAGATGTGTTATTGCTACCTAGTTACTCCGAGGCGCAACCCCTTACCATTTTGGAAGCATTTTCATGTGGTCTACCTGTTCTGGCAACGCCCGTTGGTGGTATTGTTGATATTCTTGATGAAAAAACTGGTAGATGCGTTCCATTTGAAGACTTCGGCGAGGCATTGGAGTGTATTTTGTTGAAGGGACGCCATTATTTTTCTAAGGATTGCAAGAAAAAATATAAATCTTCATTTACTAACAAACTATTCAAAGATAATTGTAAAGAAATTCTAAGGTAAAGTTATGTCAAGCAAAGTAGCATTGATTACAGGTATAACAGGTCAAGACGGTTCATATTTGGCTGAATTCCTTTTGGAAAAAGGATATGAAGTGCACGGGTTAATCCGTAGAGCTTCATCTTATAACACAGACCGCATCGATCATGTGTGTAATAACACTTCCCTTATTAAGTTGCATTATGGAGATTTGACAGATAGCTCGAACCTCATCCGCTTAGTAAAAGAAATCCAACCTGATGAGATCTATAACTTAGGCGCAATGTCACATGTTGCCGTTTCGTTCGAGTCGCCAGAGTATGCGGCTGACGTTGATGCTATGGGTACTATTCGCCTATTAGAAGCAATCCGAATTAATGGTTTGGAAAAGAATACACGCTTTTACCAGGCGTCCACTTCTGAGCTTTACGGTGAAGTTCGTGAGATCCCCCAGCGTGAAACGACTCCTTTTTATCCTCGTTCTCCCTACGCTGTCGCGAAAATGTA
The DNA here is from genome assembly GCF_004120195.1 of Enterovibrio baiacu. GTDB lineage: Bacteria > Pseudomonadota > Gammaproteobacteria > Enterobacterales > Vibrionaceae > Enterovibrio > Enterovibrio baiacui. The sequence goes on from NZ_SCHN01000008.1 coordinate 422,371, forward strand.
CGCATACTGGATTACTGTAAACTATCGCGAATCTTACGGTATGTATGCGTGTAACGGTATTCTGTTTAATCATGAGTCGCCACGCCGTGGAGAGACGTTTGTCACCCGTAAGATTACCCGAGCGATAGCGAACATTTCTCAAGGCCTTGAAACATGCTTGCACCTTGGCAACATGGATGCATTGCGTGATTGGGGCCATGCAAAAGACTACGTGCGAATGCAATGGATGATGCTTCAGCAGGATGTGGCTGACGACTTTGTTATTGCAACAGGTAAGCAAATTTCAGTGCGTGAATTTGTTCGCATGTCCGCTAAAGAAGCCGGTATCACACTAGAGTTTTCTGGTGAAGGTGTAGAAGAAATTGCCACTGTGGTAGCGGTTGATAGCAGTCTGGCTCCTGCGGTATCAGTCGGTGATGTGATTGTCAGTGTTAGCCCTAAGTTCTTCCGACCTGCTGAAGTCGAGACGCTTTTGGGCGATCCATCAAAAGCGAAAGAGAAACTCGGTTGGGTACCAGAAATCACCGTAGAAGAAATGTGTGCTGAGATGGTCGCTGCCGACATCAACAAAGCTAAGCAACATGTATTGCTAAAAGAGCATGGTTTTGATGTATCAATTTCTCTAGAAAGTTAAGAGGTTGGTACTGATTATGAAAAGAGTATTTGTAGCTGGCCATAAAGGGATGGTTGGTTCTGCAATCGTCCGCCAACTTGCTTCAAGGGATGATGTAGAACTGATTGTTCGATCAAAAAGTGAACTTGATCTTCTAGATCAAAAAGCTGTCGATAATTTTTTTGCAGAGCAAAAGATCGATGAAGTCTATTTGGCGGCCGCCAAGGTGGGAGGGATATACGCTAACAACACCTTCCCAGCAGAGTTCATTTATGAAAATCTGATGATGGAATGCAATATTGTTCATTCTGCCCATCGTCATGGCGTTCAAAATTTGCTGTTTTTGGGTTCTTCTTGTATCTATCCAAAGTTGGCTGAACAACCAATGACAGAATCCTCATTGTTGACCGGTGTACTTGAATCCACTAATGAGCCTTATGCCGTGGCAAAGATTGCCGGCATTAAGCTTTGTGAGTCATATAATCGTCAGTACGGGCGAAACTACCGAAGTGTGATGCCGACCAATTTATATGGAATGAATGATAATTTCCACCCAGACAACTCTCATGTTATTCCAGCATTAATGCGACGTTTTCACGAAGCTAGGCTCAACAATGACTCAGAAGTCGCTGTTTGGGGAACGGGTACACCAATGCGCGAGTTTTTATATGTGGACGATATGGCGGCGGCCAGCATCCACGTTATGGAACTGCCTGACTACACATATCAATCGTGCACTCAACCTATGCTCTCGCACATCAACGTGGGTACGGGTGTCGACTGTACGATTCGTGAAATGGCTGAAACTATGGCGAAAGTTGTTGGTTTCAAAGGACGCATTTCTTTTGATGCGACGAAACCTGATGGAACGCCTCGTAAACTGATGGACGTATCACGGTTGGCCGATTTGGGTTGGAAGTATACAATCGATTTAGAGAGCGGTTTGGCGAAAACGTACCAATGGTTTTTAGAGAATCAAAACTCCTTCCGTAATTAATCATTAAAAAACTATGACGCAACGGTTAGATATTGAGACATTCAAAACGGTCGTTGCATCTACCCCATTAGTTTCGATTGATCTGATTGTGCGTAACAGCGCCAATCAGGTCTTGCTTGGTTACCGAACCAATCGACCAGCTCAAGGTTATTGGTTTGTACCTGGTGGGCGTATTTGCAAAGACGAAACATTCAATAATGCATTCCAGCGTTTGACTAAAATTGAGCTTGGTGAAAAGCTTGATATCGGCCAAGCTGAATTTATTGGTTCGTTCCAACATTTATATCAAGATAATTTCTCTGGCACGACTTTTTCAACACACTATGTTGTACTTGGATATCAACTCGTGATTGACCTCGATTTATCAGAACTACCACAAGAACAACATAATAGTTATAAGTGGTGGAGTGTCGAAGAGTTGTTAAATGGCAATCAAGTGCATCAAAATACTAAAGCCTATTTCTCAGACTTATACAAATAATAAAAGGTAAACATATGTTGTTACCCGTCATTATGGCAGGTGGCTCAGGCAGTCGTTTATGGCCTTTGTCGCGAACACTTTATCCGAAACAATTCTTATCTTTGGCAAAAAATACTACGATGCTTCAGGAAACAGTGAGTAGGCTCGCCGATATTGAGCACAAAGAACCTTTATTTATTTGTAATGAAGAACACCGATTTATTGTCGCTGAGCAGCTAAGGAAAGCCGGTGTATACAGTGGTGGTATTATTCTCGAGCCAATGGGTAAGAATACAGCACCGGCAATTGCATTATCTGCTTTGAAAGCGGTTGAAATGGGTGAGGACCCAATATTACTTGTTTTGGCCGCTGACCATGTGATTCAGGATGAGAATACTTTTATTTCAGCCATAAATACTGCATTGCCTAGCGCGGAAAATGGAAAGTTAGTCACTTTCGGTATCATCCCTTCGCATCCTGAAACTGGATATGGTTATATTCGTCGCGGAGGAGAGATCTGTTGTGATACATACTCCGTAGATACTTTTGTAGAAAAGCCTGAATTAGAAACGGCTAGATACTATTGCGAGTCAGGGAATTATTACTGGAACAGTGGGATGTTTCTTTTTAAGGCGTCGAAATATATTTCTGAATTAGAAAAACACTCCCCAGAAATACTAAAGGTGTGCTCTAAGGCCATAAGCGAGTGTGAAAAGGATTTAGATTTCTTCCGTATCTCTCCAGATATCTTTTCCTCTTGTCCTAGTGATTCTATTGATTATGCAGTAATGGAGAAAACGCAGGATGCCGCTGTTGTTCCTATGAATGCAAAATGGAGTGACGTTGGTTCTTGGTCATCTTTATGGGATGTCAGTGACAAGGATTTACTGGGAAATGTTCAAAGAGGTGATGTACTCACTGAGGGAACGACAAATAGTTACATTTACTCTCAGAACAAATTAGTAGCAACTGTTGGTATTGATAACTTAGTCGTAGTGGAAACTAAAGATGCAGTACTCGTTGCGAATAAAGATAGTGTTCAAGACGTTAAGAGTATTGTCAACAAGTTAGCCGAGGCTGGTAGGTATGAGCATTTGCAACATAGAGAGGTATATCGACCCTGGGGAACACATGACGCGATAGCCGACGGAGAACGTTATCATGTGAAAGAAATATATGTTAAACCTGGCGAAAAAACCGCATTGCAAATGCACTATCATCGCTCAGAACATTGGATAGTTGTTTCAGGTACCGCAAAGGTTAGAGTGGGTGATCGTTCTTTTATACTTAGTGAAAACCAATCTACATATATTCCGCTAGGGACTCCTCATCAGTTAGAAAATCCAGGGCTAATACCACTTCGATTAATTGAGGTTAGATCTGGTGGTTATTTGGAAGAAGATGATGTTGTAAGGTTAGAAGATTATGAGGAATGTAAAATTGAAAAAAATTAATATACTTGGTTTTGACGTTTCTACAGAAAGTGTAAATGAAATAGTAAGAAAAGCCCTCTCTAATTCTAGAATTACCATTGTTAATACCATAAACCCACACTCATATGTAGAGACAAAAACTGATTCTACTTTCCGTGATGCTCTAATTGAATCTGATGAGCTAATACCAGATGGTGCGGGTATATCAATTGCTGCTAATTTTCTTCATGGAAAAGAAGTGAAAAAAATTGCAGGCTTCGATTTGTTTGAAGAAACCATGTCAGTTATCAATGGCAAGTCAGGAAAGGTATTCTTCCTCGGTTCAAGTGAAGCTGTATTAAAAGCTATTGAAGAAAGGGTTATAAAAGAATATTCCAATGTAAAGGTGAAGACATTGTCGCCACCATTTAAACCTGAGTTTAGTGCTGAAGATATTACTAAGTTCTCCCAGGCTATAAATGAATTTTCTCCTGATGTGGTTTTTGTAGGTTTAACTGCACCTAAACAAGAAAAGCTAATTAAGAAAATTAGTGGCTGTGTTGACACAAAGATGATATCGGGCATAGGCGCGGTTTTTGATTTCTTTGCTGGAACGGTCAAAAGACCTAATAAAATATGGATTAGCCTAAACCTTGAATGGCTTGGTCGGCTAATTGCAGAACCTAAACGACTTTGGAGAAGAAACTTTGTGTCTACTCCAATTTTCCTTTTCGACTTGGTCAAAGGCAAGCTAATGAAGAAGAAAGCGTCATTAGCTCAATGAGAGCGGAGATATCTGGGATGTTAAACAGTAGTCAAGAGATTGCCGCAGCAAATATACAGTTCGGCACAAGCGGTGCCCGAGGTTTGGTAGAGCAATTCACTCCGGAAGCATGTGCGGCTTTTACCCATGCATTTATTTGTTCTATCCGTAGCCAGTTTGAGTTCGATTCGGTCGCTATCGCTATTGATAATCGCCCAAGCAGCCCTGGCATGGCGAAAGCTATAGTCAGTGCGGTAAAGCAGATGGGGTTAACACCTATCTATTACGGCGTTGTTCCTACGCCTGCCTTGGCTTATGTTGCCATGCAAGATGAGATGCCTTGTATCATGGTTACAGGCAGTCATATCCCGTTTGACCGTAATGGCCTAAAGTTCTATCGCCCAGATGGCGAAATTACCAAGGACGACGAACAAGCTATTTTGAACGCGAATGTCGAATTTTCACTTTCAGCAATTGAAAAAGAGTTGGTCATCAACTCGAAAGCTTCTGAGGTTTACCTTGAACGAAATGCTTCTCTATTGGATAAGCAGTGTCTAAAAGATCGTCGTATTGGCATTTACGAACATTCAAGCGCTGGCCGTGATTTATACGGACAACTTTTCGAGAGTTTAGGGGCAGAAGTTATTGCGCTTGAGCGAAGCGATGAGTTTGTGCCTATCGACACGGAAGCTGTTTCTGAGACGGATAAACTAAAAGCAATTGCTTGGTCCCAAGAGCATGACCTTGATTTCATCTTCTCCACAGATGGTGATGGTGACAGACCATTAGTCTCTGATGAAAAGGGCAATTGGTTGAGAGGAGATGTTCTTGGCTTACTGTGTGCAAAAGAGTTAGGAATAGACGCCTTAGCGTTGCCCGTAAGTTGTAATACCGCTGTCGAGCTATCTATTGTATTCCCACAGATATCTCGAACAAAAATTGGTTCTCCCTATGTGATTGCCGAGTTTGAAGAGCTTGCTAAGCGCAGCAAAAGCGTAGCGGGCTTTGAGGCGAATGGTGGATTTCTTTTAGGGTCTGACGTGTCATTTGGTGGCCAAATCATTAAGGCGCTACCAACGCGAGATGCAGTCTTACCTGCGTTAATGCTTCTTTCCGCATCCAAAGACATCGCAATTTCTGCATTGGTTGATCAGTTACCTAAACGCTTTACACATAGCGATCGTATTCAGAACTTTGCTACAGAGAAGAGTGTTGCAATTTTAGCCAGCGCTCGAGATGAGCCGTCATCATTTCTGAATGCATTGGGTTTTGAATCAGCTCAGGTTGAATTTGTCGATCAAACAGATGGCTTGCGCATTACTCTCGTGAATGGCGATATCATTCACTTTAGGGCTTCTGGCAATGCCCCTGAGTTGCGTTGTTATGCTGAATCTAACTCCGAGATAGGTGCTCAACATATTGTGAACCAAGCCCTACAAAATATTCAGACTATTCACTTTTCTTAATCTTCCGAGAAAAATATGAAAATTGCTATTGCTGGAACAGGCTATGTTGGCCTTTCCAACGCTATGCTATTGGCGCAAAACCATGAAGTTATAGCTGTTGATATCGTCCAAGAAAAAGTTCAATTATTGAATGACCATATTTCTCCTATCGTTGATACGGAAATTATAGATTTCCTAAAAAACAAAGATCTAAACTTTATTGCGACGCTGGATAAAGGAGAGGCATATAAAGACGCCGAGTTTGTCGTTATCGCAACGCCAACGGATTATGACGTAAAGAATAACTACTTTAATACCTCTTCTGTAGAAGCTGTGATTAAAGATGTTATGGCGATTAACCCAAATGCAGTGATGGTCATTAAATCTACTGTACCTGTCGGTTATACCCAGCGTATTAAAGAAGAATTTGGTTGTGATAATATTATCTTCTCGCCTGAGTTTCTTCGTGAAGGTAAAGCGCTTTACGATAATCTTCACCCTTCTCGGATTATTGTGGGTGAGTGCAGCGAACGCGCTGAAGTCTTCGCTAACCTTCTCGTTGAAGGCGCAGTGAAAGAAGATATCGACGTGCTGTTTACTGATTCAACAGAAGCAGAAGCGGTTAAGTTGTTCTCAAACACTTACCTTGCAATGCGTGTGGCTTACTTCAATGAATTAGATTCCTACGCTGAATCTCATGGCCTTGATGCGCGTCAGATCATTGAAGGTGTTGGCCTAGATCCTCGCATTGGTAATCACTACAACAACCCGTCATTTGGTTACGGTGGTTATTGTTTGCCGAAAGACACGAAACAACTGCGTGCCAACTATCAAGATGTGCCGAATTGCCTGATCAGTGCGATTGTGGATGCGAACACCACTCGTAAAGATTTTGTTGCTGAATCTATTCTTAAGAAGAATCCGCGTACTGTGGGTATTTACCGTCTGATCATGAAGTCAGGGTCTGATAACTTCCGCGCGTCTTCTATTCAAGGCATTATGAAGCGCCTCAAAGCCAAAGGCATTGAAGTGGTTGTGTATGAGCCAGTACTTCAAGAAAAAGAGTTCTTCCACTCTGAAGTAATGACAGACCTAGATGCGTTCAAATCCAAATCTGATGTCATCGTTTCAAACCGCATGGCTGAAGAACTAGCGGATGTCTCTGAGAAGGTTTATACGCGCGATCTTTTTGGAAGTGATTAAAAGCATCTAGATACGAGAAAGAGCAGTTTCGAGTCGCGAGAAAAGCGAAAAGAGCTTGAGCCTGCTATTCAATTAAACACCATCTTTTCGAAACTCGAAACTCGAAACTCGAAACTCGAAACTCGAAACTCGAAACTCGAAACTCGAAACTCGAAACTCGAAACTCGAAACTCACTTCTAATTAAAAATATAATCATGATAAAAAAATGTCTATTCCCCGCAGCTGGCTATGGGACACGCTTTTTACCCGCAACTAAATCCATGCCGAAAGAAATGATGCCTATCGTTAACAAGCCTTTGATTGAATACGGCGTTGATGAAGCGATTCAAGCGGGCATGACGGACATGTGTATTGTCACTGGCCGTGGAAAACATTCCTTGATGGATCACTTCGATAAGAACTACGAATTGGAACATCAAATTTCAGGTACTGCCAAAGAAGCTTTACTGAACGATATTCGTAACGTGATCGATTCTGCGACCTTCACCTATATTCGTCAGCACGAAATGAAAGGCCTTGGTCATGCCATTTTGACCGGTCGCGCACTGGTGGGTGATGAACCGTTCGCGGTTGTGTTGGCTGATGACCTGTGCATTAACCAAGAGCAAGGCGTGTTGGCACAAATGGCGGCGCTGTATAAGCAATTCCGTTGTTCGATCGTCGCGGTGGAAGAAGTGCCTGCCGATGAAACCCATAAGTATGGTGTGATTGCGGGTGAGCCGTTAACGGATAACCTGATGCGCGTAACTGACATGGTTGAAAAACCAGAACAGGGCACAGCACCAAGTAACCTTGCGATTATTGGCCGTTACATCTTAACGCCAGATATTTTCGACATTATTGAAAATACCCCACCAGGCAAAGGCGGGGAAATCCAGATCACGGATGCGCTACTACAACAAGCGAAGAGCGGTTGTGTGTTGGCGTATAAGTTTGACGGTAAGCGTTTTGACTGCGGCAGCGTTGAAGGGTTTATTGAAGCGACGAATTATTGTTTTGAAAATCTCTATCAGCGTAGCTGATCGGAGATTTTGAGATAACGAGAATCGAGTTTCGAGAAAGAGCGAGAGAGCAGGAGAAGCAGAAAGAGCAGTTTCGAGTTTCTAGATAAGAGCAATAAATCTTGCGCTCTTATCTTTGCTCTCTAGGCTTTTTCTCGTATCTCGTATCTCGTATCTCGTATCTCGTATCTCGTATCTCGTATCTCGTATCTCGTATCTCGAACCACCCCTATTTCCCAATTCCGCCACCCCTCATCCTCCGAGGCTTGGCTACACTCCATAACTAAAAATTAAATCCTTATGTCATTGGCTATCTTAACGACGTTTTTGTTGTCTTTTGTGCTGCTTTTCGTTCTGCGAAAGGTGGCGAAAAAAATTGGTCTTGTTGATAAACCTAACGAGCGCAAACACCATAAAGGTGCGGTGCCGCTTGTGGGTGGTGTTTCTATTTACTTAGCTGTGCTGATTGCGTCGCTGATTTACACCGAAAGAACCCCCGACGATTTGTTGTATCTCTTTTGTGGGGCGGTGTTGATTGTAATTGGCGTGTTGGACGACAAATTCGATATCAGCTTTAAAGTGCGTTTGTTTGTGCAAGCGGGCATTTCACTGGCGATGATCTTCGCCGCGAATTTGAGCCTTGAAAGTTTAGGCAGCATTGCGGGTAACGTGCCGCTGTTCTTGCCTAATTGGGTGAGCTATGCGGTGACCATCATTGCTGTTATCGGTGCGATCAATGCCTTTAACATGGTAGATGGCATTGATGGTTTGCTCGGTGGCCTTGCTTCCGTGTCGTTTGGTGCGCTTGCGATTGTGTTTTGGTGGGGCGGACAGAATGTGTTGGCCGCCAACTGTGTGATGCTGATTGCTGCATTGGTGCCTTACATCATGCTTAACCTTGGCATTCCATTGGGGCAGCGCTTTAAAATCTTCATGGGCGACGCGGGCAGCATGTTGATTGGCTTCTCGGTGGTGTGGTTCTTGATCCGCGCGTCACAAGCAGACCATTCAGACACCATTCGCCCTGTCACTGCATTGTGGTTTATTGCGCTGCCACTCATGGACATGGCAACCATCATGACGCGCCGTATCCGCAAGGGGCATTCGCCGTTTAAACCAGACCGCGAGCACTTGCACCACATCTGTCAGCGCATTGGCTTTTCATCTCGCATGACCTTAGTGGTGATTTGTTCTCTTGCAGCAAGTTTCGCGGCGATTGGTATTCTCGGTGAAGTGCATGAAGTGAATGAAACCCTGATGTTTGTTGGCTTCATTGCCTTGTTTGCGTTGTACTTCGCGACGATTAGCCACATTTTCCGCATCACGGCGAAGATTCGCCAGTGGTTGGGGAAGGAGCCGTTGACGGAAGTGGTTTAAGAGCGGGACCGAGGAAGAGCGAGGAGCGGACCTAGGACCTGGGAAGAGCGTTAAGAGCAGAAAGTGCAGGGGCGAGATACGAGAAAGAGCAGATAAGAGCAAGTAGCGGACATGCCGCGCTGCTCTTCCCCTTGAAAAGTGGAGGGGGCGAAGAACGCCTTAAGGGATGAAAAGCGAGATTTGTAGGGGCTAGCTATAGCAAGAAAAGCGACGACGCTGTTGAGGCTCGTCGCTTTTTTTATGCGTGTTAATCTGCTGTTTACCAAAAACGATTTTGTAGTGATGGTATTTCAAGGTTCATATCATCACTAAAGGTTGCACAATCATTCTCCATTTTTGAAGCATATGTGCGAAGCCACAACTTACGATTTTCTGCAGACAGGACATACCCTTTCAGTTCTTCTCGGCCTTTTAGCCTATCTGGGTAGGCCCAGCCTTTCTTTTCTAGCTTGGTAATTGTTATTACTAGGTGCGAAAGTAACGGTTGTTCTGGCGCAATAATGCTGTGTAAGTAAGGCCAGAATATCTCATCACTGTTATCACCTTTTGATGCTCTCCAACCTTTTACATCGTTCACTTCTGACAAGTCTTGGTATGGGTGAGAGTGGAATGTACCGACCAATTCGATATTCGGCCAATACTTAGCAAAAAATGCTTTTTTCGCAATGATGGAATTAAACTGTGGCTCAACCCAGTCCTGATGTCTGAGGGCGGAGGTTTCCACCGTTGCCATCGTCGCGATGACTCTTGCTGGTTGCTCGCCTTTGGCTGGTATTGTATAGCCCCAAAGCAGACCAAAGGTTTCTAGTTGGCTATTCGCTTTTCCTTTTTTATGTGCGCGGTGGTCAAATTCATAGGCTTCAATGGCTGTAGTGAAAAGCTGAGGAACGATGTGATCCTCAATATGGGTAATGTTCATCTGTTGTTCTCTTTTATTCCTGAGGTGAATCGGCTGAAATGGGTATGTATTGATATTGAGAGAAAGGCCCTAGCAAACGCTTGAGCCTTTATTTTTAAATCAGCAACTTAATTTGTGGGCGCGTTTTTATAAACCGTCACATCAAAATCAATGCTGATTAAATCCAGATCCCCATCGTTATCTAAATCGGCTAACAATGCCTGACCACCTCCACCGTCGATATTCTTTTCGTTGAACGTAAGATTGATGTCGTTCGTGTAACTGTTGAATTTCAAGCTGCTTGAGTTTGTGCCTTCATTCGGCACAGCGACACTCATGACAACATCAGCAAGGCCATCGTTATTAATATCACCAATTGCTGGGAGCTCTCGGCTTGTATCGTACGCTGAAATGTGTGAGCTGAAGGTGAATTGACCCATTCCATTGTTCAGGTAAACAGAAGTGAGGTTTTCCCAACTTGTCGTGACCAGCAGATCGAGGTCGCCGTCATTGTCAAAATCAGTCAGCTGTTGCGTTTTTATATTGGCGGCATCGTGAAGGGACAATGAGAGTGGCGTAAATCCTCCTTGCTGGTTGTTGATCAATACCTCACGAGTAATGATGTCAGGGTAACCATCATTGTTTACATCACCAACAGCAAACTCTCTGTCTGTTGAAACATAGTGCGTTGATTTAAGCGTGAAATGGTGTTGGGTGTCTTGCGTGTAGATGCCGACATTTGAGCGACCAATGGCAGCCACAAGTTCTAACGTGCCATCTTTGTCCATATCTGATAAAAATGCGGTTGGGGTAGAGCTTGCGCCTTGTTTTTCATCATTAATGGTTTGATGGAGAGTGAAAGTGCGCAGCCCTTCATTGTGATAAATCATATGGGCAGGATTGGCTTCGCGGCTTAGATGACCCATTACCACGAGATCTTGTTTACCATCCCCATCAAAATCTCCAATAGTGACACTTGCTGCCTCTTTAGGGAGTGGCAACTCTGTTATTTCTTTGAATTTCCCCGTTCCATCTCCGAAATACAAATCTACGGTTTTATCGCGCGTAGCAACCACTAGGTCGATGTGGCCATCACCGTCAATATCACCTGTGTCACCACGCGAATTCCAATTGTCTGTGTCATACGTTGCTACTTTGATGAAATTCCCGGTGCCAATGCTCGCATCTTTTCCGAGTATGAGTTGTGCATTTTCCACATCCAACGGTTGTAAACGAATGTCTTCGCGTGCGACGTTCATCCCCTGTTTTATTTCAACCTGATACTCACCCGCTACTAGGTGCGTTTTGAACGTGCCTGCCCCGATCTCTGAACCGGTGACACCGACTTTTTCGCCGTTTAGGAATACATCTGCGCCTTCTGCTGGCGTCCAGTTTTCGTTAACGGCATTGATGCGAAGCGTGCCGAGGATACGGTTGGTGATGATGCTTTCACGCTTCAACTCCAGTTTGCAGCCGAGGGTTTGGTTAGCTTCTACCGTGACTGTGGTATTACAGCGTGTGAAAGGCGTCAGGTCTGCCAAGTCTTGTGACGCATTGGTGTTGTAGAACTCTAGGTGAACGCCAAGGTTTTTCGCGCCGCCAGTCTCTAACATCTCTTCTGCGATGTGGGTGCCGTTCACATCGAGGATCTCGAGCACGTGTTCTTGCGGTGCTATGCCCTGTGCGGTGATGCTGGCTTTCAGCGTGAGGTTTTCAACGCCGCCCACTTCTTCAATCACGACATCAGGGATCGTGAAGGCAATCGTGCCACGGTCTTTGATTTCTGCTACTTCAAAAATCACATCTGCTTGCAGCGGGATAATGTCTGTTTGCGCATCTTCGCCTTCAACAAAGTTTACTGTCGTATCATCTTCGTTCTTACCCACCATCAAATCACCGTCATAAAGACGCAGCGAGAGGGTGTATTCGCCTGGCTCGACGTTCATGGTGATTTCCGCAAGGCCAGTCTCTTTGTTGATTTCAAAGACTTGCTCGTCGTTGCCATTCACGGAAAGGCCAAACTGCGGCTTATTCAATGCGGCAAGTTCTTCTGCTTGCCATTGGAACGCGAGCTTTGACACATAAGCAATGTCATCAAAATCGGTGATGGTGTCGCCAAGGTTTGGTTCGACAATGAATTTAATCGCTGGCTGTTCACCTTCCACCACATCAACCGCAAGCGCATTGGCGAGATATTGCTTTGGATTTGCGCCTTCGGTGGTTAATAGCAGGGCGAAATCATATGTGCCGGGTTTGAGGGTGAGCGCACGGTGTGAGGTGGTGGTGACATTGCCCTCTGCATCAACCGTTTGTGTTACCGGCCAATCAAACACGTTTTCTTCACCGGAGGCTACGTTAGTGACTTCCAGTTTGCCGAGGTAGCGAACCTGCGAGGTTTGTTCTGCGAGGGTGCTGGCTTGTTGCTCAAGGGCATAAGCCGATGCTTCTGCTTTTTTACTCGGCAGGGTCTGGATGTATCGCGCCGAGAAGGTGGTTTGCACATCTAACGGAGTGGCGCTGTCTGCGGTTTGATTGTCGTCGCTGCCACAACCTGAAAGTAGAGCGCTTGCTACCAGCGCACTGAGAATGGTTTTTTTCATAAATACGGCTTGTCCATGTTTCTGGATTAATTTTATGGAAGCAGCATCATATATTATTTATCTCTTTGAATAAAAAGAGAAAAAACTCTCAGAGTGAGAGCGGGGAGAGCGAGGGGCGGTCCTAGGACCTTGGGAGAGCGGGAAGAGCAGAAAGGGCAGAGGCGAGATAAGAGAAAGAGCAGAAAAAAGCAGACATGGTGGAGCGGACGTGCCGTGTTTTTGCTTTTTTGCTCCTCCCACTTTTCAAGGGGGAGGCTGGGAGGGGGTTACTGCTCGGTGCTGGATGTTTGTATTGGATATCTGTTTCATCATCCCTGACGCTTAACCTCTCCCTAACCCTCCCCTTGAAAAGTGGAGGGGACAAAGAGCGTTAAGAGCAGGAAGAACATGGAGAGCGGAGCTAGGGAACTCTATTCAGGTTATGCAAATTATTCTGATTGATAATGGAAAGGCGATGGGTGACCATCGCCTTTTTTGTTTGTTAGTGCAGCAGACAAACGCTATCAAACGTTTCAGCGGCTAAGACGTAGTTACCGGAGAGGTTGAGCCTTTTTAATGCGTTTTTTTCATCTTCGCTGTAGTGTTCTTGTGAGGCGATAAGCTCGATGAAGTTGCCAAATCCTGCGCATGATATGAGGGAGTTAGCTTTGGCTGGGCTTATATCATGATCAAATTCTAACCAGGTGTCATCGAACCTATCCACGACTTTGATTGACTTGGTGATGTCTAGCGGCCCTTTGAGCTGTTTTGGGTTGGCAAAATCACCAAACAAGAATGAACCGACTTCATCAATGTCTTTACATGTTTCAATAGTGACGTCGTGTTTGGTCGCGGATTTTTTGTTTTTGAACATGAGGGGTTTGACGCCACTGGCAGGGTCTAGCTTGCTGTTATAGCCTGTTCCGCCTCCCGAGGTAACGTATTCAAAGCAACTGTAACCATTCACCCATTCATCGCAATAGTCTCTGTCTTTTTTGTTGTCGACAAAATCATATTCGGGCGTTTTATGTTGTTGTAAAAAGTTCTGTGAGTACTGGTAAGTGATTTTGTACAAATGATCTTCAAGCTCGGGTTTTGCCACACGCGCAAAAGCCGTGTTAATCTGATTTCGGATCATAGAGCGGGTGCCTGAATCGGTTAAGTAACTCTCGACAAGCATGTGCCCTGAAGGATCGCCACTAGATAGAGGAACAAGCGAATTTGGCGGTGCAACTGAACCAGGGCCTGTAAATTGCAGCCCATTGATCACAATGTCACTGCTGGAGAGCACATAGTCACCGTTCAGTGTGGGAGACGCGGGCGCAATATGAACAACGGCCAAGCTTCCGTTGTCGTAGCCTTCTTGTGCATTCACGTAGTTATATGACTCGTTTACCCACAGATTCCCTTGTGAGTGAGCAACATAGACGAGCTTTTTGCCTAGCCAGGTTTGCGAGTCATTGATTAGGTTATGCGTTGTTCGCACTTCTGCTGTGTTGGCAGAGCCGCCACTCAAGGAGGCGAGAGATTCAAGTAGCGCGGTGATGAGTTCGTTCATGGTGCTATTGACAACAGAGAGTACAAAATCAGCGAAAGACGGGATGATTGAAATGATACGTTGGATCATCGAACTGTTACTTCGACCGCTGATGATATCCCAAAACGCTTCCCATCGATCGCCCGCGATATCGCCTAATTCGTTAGTCCGTTGATCGAAGGTTTCAGCGAGATCGCCAAGTACATATATTGCGCCCTCGTCTATCCTTGAGTCGTTATAAAACAACTGGTATTCGACGTCTTCACCGTTGTAGCTATTAATCCCTATGGTGCTTTTTAACTCAAAGAGTCCATCTTGTGCTTGTGATTCGGTATTTGCCACACCATTGAAAAATCCGACCACATACCCTTCAACCTTACATTCATCTTGGGTGGCTGCTGTTGTGAAACAAGGCAGAATGAGCAAAGCAACCGAGAACAATAACTTATTCACAGTACTCCTCCTTTGCATCTAACAAGGTTGAAAGGTGGCCGTCGAGTAATCGGTTGTAAGCCAGATAGGCCAGTGTTCGGGATTTCGTATTGTAAGTCAGTGCTGTCAATGTCTTTGAGGTATTGGTCATATCTCTTACAGCCATACCCACGTATTCCTTGCAGGCAATAACCCTTAAGTACTTATCGCTGATCTCCCAGGCTTTATCGATGTTCTCATCCGTATTTTCGCTAAAGTCATGGTAGAGATTTTCCTGCTTTTGACGGGCATCTTGCATCAGGGCGTTGCGCACTGGCTCGGTAACATCTAAGAGGTTGATGAAGGTTTCTATGTCATCGCGAATGCCGTTTTGGTTCTCATCGGTGCCTGTCAACGAATCACTGCGATCGAGCAGGTGGTCATATTGACCATAGAGCACGCCAAACTGGGCATCGACCGTTGGCTGATCTTTCAGTTCTTGAACAATTTCTTCGGGAACCTCGATATCGGTAATGGGGGGGCTATCTGTATTGTTTTCGTCATTCTGCGGCGCGGAGTCTGACAAGTTACAGCCAGATAAGAGAAGGAGAAGGGGCAGATATTTGGTTTTGGTTAGCATAGATACTTCCGTGTATACAGCGTGTTGATATGCGCGTAATTGTTTATTTTTATTGGATTTTGTTCTTAGTCGCTAAGTAGGATATGACGTTATTGTTTACAGGTTTGTCTTAATTTTTGTAAGAGCGGGTAAGGGCAGGGACGAGATACGAGAAAGAGCAGATAAAAGCGGGAAGAGCAGGGAAAGCGAAAAGCGGACCTGGGGTCTGGGAAGAGCTTGAAGAGCAGAGAGGGCAGAGTAGAGGCTGAGCGGATAGGAGCAATTACAGGTTTTTATAAGCTAAATGCATAATGTTGTTGGTACCCATATGTAGCCACTTTCTCTGTTTCCATATTGAACACCCATTGAGGGGTTTGACGCATATAAGCCTGCAATATAAAGGCACATGATGGCGTCTAATGCGTCTTCATTTTGTTTAAGTGCTTGCCCTTTGAGTTGTTGTATTTCATCGCGGTTCAAAACGTGGGCATAAGCGGGTGGTACGTCCAGAGCAAGAACCGAGGAATGTGCGAGCGCTTTGAGTTTGTCAGCAAAATGAACTTGGCCAGTTTTCTTGTCGGCCACGGTGCCTTTCTTGTAGAGAAGCCTTTCTGAGAGCCCAAAACTTTCTATGATGGCGGGGTGGGGGTAGCACTCTATCTGCCAGCAATCGCGTCCAAGGTGTTCATAACCTGATTGATATAAATGTTGGGATAAGGCAACGCTTAGTGCATCTGGGTAAAGTGTTTGATTTGAGGTATGGCAGGATGCTTTTCGTGCGCCGTAAACTTTGCTCAAGGCTTTTTCACATTCACGTTGTCCCGTTTTATTGGGAATGATAAGCGGTGCATCAATGGCTATCCCTTTGGTGGTGGGGTGCTGCGCGATGAGCGTTTTGATATTGTTTATACCGAGCACGGCGGGTATGAGGGTGTCGACGGTTAAGCGTTGATGATGCAAGGTGCCGAAGCACAGTGCTGAGGTGTTTTTCTCTCCCTGCCACGCGAGGTCAATGCCAAGTAGTTTCACTGTCTATCCTTAGTGTGAACGAACGTCATGTTCGTGGTAAATGCAGACATCGTGAATGCCGCTGAAAAGTGTTTTATGCCTTTGAACAAGCAGTCATCCAATCGTGCACAGGCTGTAATTCTTCCATGCATTCTTGAATCTTTGTCTGCATGTTTGTGCCGTATGTCAGGGGCGTCCAGATGGTGAGGTGGGGAGACACTTCCATCTCTTTTAGGTTTGCGCTGCCATCTTTTTTCAGCACGGTAACGTGTTGCTTTGCTCTTCCTCGATAGCCTTTTGTCTCATCTAAACACCCTTTGGCTTCTTCCAACATGGCTTGCCACGTGTTGCCATCAACGCTATCTAACGTGAACGCTTTTCCGCCAATCAATTGTTCTTCGATGGTGGGGCGGGAAGCCAATTGCCATGCGTCTCGCGTGAAACGAATGCGGATCTCTTTGTCTGGACCTAATTGACGTTTGAGATCGTTCAGAGATGGCTCGGCCAGTTCGTTCAAGATGAAGGTGGCGATAGGCCAATCACGATATTTCATGCCCTCAAGGTTAACGCCGATACGCATGAAGCTGGTATCTGCAAATATCGCGATGTTCCACTGCACGCCTTTCTTGTTATCACTCAAACCAAAAACGGGTTTATTCGTTTGTCCAAACGGACGCCCTTCAATACCAAGTACCGTATTGAAGGCGTCAAGCACCGTTGCATTTTCATGTTCTTTCATCATGTTAGTTTGTGACACCCGCCATCCCATTTTCTCTGATCCTGATTGACTTAAGCAGAGCAATAATCACATCCGTGGCGTTGAGTGGTTTCATTTGCGGGTAATCTTCTATTTCAAGTTCTCCGCTTATCTGGATGTGCGTATTTCGCACGCTGTTGGTTTTGGAATCAGAACTCGTCCACACAAACTCTCTTTGCGACGAAGAGTATTGTCCGTCACTGATGAACAAGCGTCCTTCTCTGCCCGCCACTGTCACTTTCTTGCTTGCCAGCATCGCCCAAAGCCCTGAGGCTTTATCTGTTTCTTCTTCTAAACTGCTTTCGGCGCCACTTGGGTAGGTCGTGACATCAAATTCCAACGAGGAGTTTTTGCCATTTCTAAACGAGACGGTGTAAAGCTCTCTGTATGAGCCGTCTGTGTCTTTTTCAGGGGAAGACGCGTGGACCGTAATACCGTCTGGGAAACACAAACCAACCGCATTAGTGTTACTCACGTTACCAAGTTCTATGTTACTCGCTGCTTTTACAAGATTCGCTGCTCTTGCATTGATTTTTTCTGTGGCATCCTTTTGTCCCTTTGGTAGCCTCAAATCATAGATTTCATTGACCACTAGGCTTTTCTTTATGTCCGGATTATCGACGAGCAAGTAGGTCTGAAATAAACGGTCTGCGTTTGGGTCCTCCCTTAAGGCTTTTAAGTCAACTTCGATGACTCCTACTTTTATATCTTGATCCAATTTTTGGGCAACATACTGAGCGGGATTTTCTTGGTAGTATTTTATCTTTTCTTCATCAACCATTTTCAACCAAGTAGCGATTCTCTCTTTGCCTTCAAGCAAACCTTTGTTGTCTCGACCGCGAATTGCGCCGCTGCCAAAGGTGTTGAATTGGTATATCGGATGTACAACACTGAGCTTTAACAGTGCCATGTCTTGTGGCAAATCGATAAGGTAACGGCCTAGGCAATGTGTACTAAATGGTATGGACTCAGGGCCTTCTGGTTGCGAGCTTGCTTGTGTCATTGTCGTCATTCCTATGAAAAAACTGAGGAGTCCTGCATTAATGAGGTTCAGGCTTGTAAACTTGATACGTTTTAACATTTAAGGCCCTGCAAATTGTTGGTGGATATCCGCTACCCATTTCTCTAAGTAAACCATCATTTTATCCCTAACGTCATTGCAGTTATAAAACCCTTGGTGTTCTTCTGTTGCTTTGAGCCCTTCCGTCAGCACCCCTGAAGGATAAAGCCCCGCACCTTCTTGCACCGTTCCATCACCATTGGCACTTTCATCTTCAAGCCTCATTTTGGCCGCTGGCGCCTTCGGCGGTGATGAAGGGTATTGCCGGGTGCTGTATCTTTGGTTTTGGATCCACGCATCAAATTCTCGGTTAAATTTTGCTGACGTTGCGGGCGTCAATAACCCTAAATCTCCGTCAACACCAAACCATTGATGATTTTCATCAGAGTAAACATGCAAGCTGTCGATAGGCGCTTTAGACAAATCATCACCTGCATCATCGACACGTCGCCATTCACAATGATCAAAGGCCTTGGTGTCAGGGTTGTTGCTATAGATTAATGCAGTTGTAGCATGAAATTGTGCAGCCAAAGAGAGGTGGAACTTTTTAATCTTATTTATTCTGTCAGAGTATGCATCGATATGTTTTTCCAAACTGGCGTTTCTAACTCCCGCTAATTCCGGCGCCAGTAACACGGGCTGAACCATGCTGTACCACTTATCAAACTTCTTATAAAAGCTAAACACTGATGCACCGTAGCTGATCAGTGATTGCCGATGTGAGGATGATTGTGACGGAGAGGTATTTGCAAATAACCATTCGCTGTTGTTCTTTGCATCGACATACAGTTGATTCGGCAATAGCTCTAAGCCGCCTTGGCAGAAACCCAAAATAGCGGCGGTATCAGCGGCATTTTTGCCAAGTATAAATTTTGCTGCTCCGCCGCCTACGGCCCCCGCACGAAACTGCCGATACGTCGATGGGCTGCCATGGGTTGGCATTGCTCCATGGATCACCGCTTCCACGTCAGACTCGACACCACTGAGTTTGAACCCTGCGCGACTGGCAAACCCGCCCATAGAGTGGCTGATCACGATGAATTTAATGTCGCTGTCTGTTATTCCTCGGTTAGGGCCAGCCTTATCTTCGTCTAAGAGCTGCTTTTTAAACGTGGCGAGTTTTTCTTTTAATCTTTTCCCTGCTTCTTCATTGCTGAGCATCCAGTTATAACCGACGGCAAAAACAGGGAACTCGATGCCTGGGAAATCTTTTTTAAGCGCCGGTGCTTTTTGCTCTAGGTATCTCAATAAGGGGCCATAACTGTCCCAATGCACTTCTCCCCAGCCTCGCTCTCGTTTCATTGCCATTTGAGATTTAGGTACAGAGGTATAGACACGAAAGTAGTCATCCGTTCCTTCATCAATATCCAGTAAATCATCATTTCGCTGGCTAATGGGCGGGCCTTGTTTTTTTGTGTTAGCGTCGACCAGAAGTTTTTTTCGTGCGAGAGGGCCTGAAAACAACAAGTCAGAAACGCGCGGAACCAGCGCCACTGTGGTTCGGCCCCTCCGTACTTTCTCAGATGCACCATGCCCTACATCTTTTACGCCAATCCAGCGGCGCTGAAGCCATTTTCCGGGTGTTTCCCAATACCATCTATCACTGCTATCTGGTTGAGCGGCTTCGAGCTCTGCTTCCCGTTCTGCTTTGATTTCTTCCGCGTGACTACTTGGACCAGAAAACTCCATTCCCGCTGCTGGATCCCAGACTGATTTGCCACTTCCAGCATTTTTAAGACGCGTCCCCATAATGCCCGGTACAAAAACAAAGGCGATGGTTCCACAACGGCATTTACAATTGGCACTACATGACGACATGGCTATCTTCC
Organism: Enterovibrio baiacu; assembly: GCF_004120195.1. Lineage (GTDB taxonomy): Bacteria > Pseudomonadota > Gammaproteobacteria > Enterobacterales > Vibrionaceae > Enterovibrio > Enterovibrio baiacui. The sequence continues at coordinate 442,341 of NZ_SCHN01000008.1, forward strand.
TTTTGGCTATGTGCAGACATTAACGCTTGATGAAAGAGAGTAGCGCGAGCACTTTGAAGCCCATTACCAGCAAGTTTGAGTGAGGTGATGTCATCGGCCAATGTGTTCTCGGTGAGATACAGGGCTTCAATGACGAGCTTTAAGGCGTCGCAAGAGGTGATCGTCAATTGCCGTGCTAGCGACGACTCCGTTTCCACCCACTCATAACAATGATTTTCATCCGTAGGAGGGGAGGGCAGTGTCAATAAATGCCTGACGAGTGCGTGCTGTTCGTTTCGCAGCATCCATACAGGCATGTCGTCCATGATGTCTTGAGTCAGTTCCCAGTTCATATCTGTGTCCTAATCCACGGTCAGTGCGCCATCGCCTTGGGTTACAACACCGCCATGCTGGGTGCCGTAGCCTTGAAGTACCACAGGCGTTCCGTTCACCGTTAACCCCCCGTGTCCTTGTGACAATGTGTCAGGCCCGCCAACTTGGCATTGGCAAGCGTGCCCGACCAACCCAACAGGCACGCCATTAATGGTGAGTGCGCTGTCACCGTCGGTGATGGGACCTCCCACATGAGGGGTGTTTCCTGTCACCATTGGGCAGGCGTGATGATGTCCTTTAAGCGCGATCGGCGTTGCCATGGCTTTGCTCCGTTGATGCTGAATAAAGAGGAGATTCTAGGTAAACGGTCTCTTGTTCTTGCACGAGCCATTCATTCCAATAGTGTTCGAACCGAAAGGGGTTGAGGCTTGCGTAAGTGAGGCGTGAAAATGGCTGAAGAAACTGCCCAACCTTTTCGTCTGATTCTGAGAGAAGGTAATGGTGTAAGACGCGAGGATCGTAGAACCGAAAACGGGTGATGGTGCCATCGGGCTTTTTCGCGTAAACCCGCTTTGTCAGTTGATCAGAGAGGGACTGAATATCGAGAGGACTGGAACACCACAGTGTGCCATGCCCATGAACATCTTGTTCTAGCAGCAAATCCATCATGTCAGGTGCATCTTGGAGGTTGATAAGCCAAGGGCCTTTGTCTTCTAACGGTTTATCTTTGTTCAAGAAAAGACTTTTAAGAGGAAGCCCCGCCCCTTTGGCGTACCACAAAGGCTCTGGTAATAGTGCGCTATCAATGACGGCAAAAAACTGTTGGTGCGCAATAAGACTGTCGCGCTTGGATGTTGTCATTGGTCTATTCTCCGCAATCGTGACAAGGGTCAACGAGCGGCGTCCCTTCAATAGCTGCGCCTTGTAAAGTCGCAAGTTGCGCACTGGCACCCGTGGAGACGGCTACAGGCCCTTTTAATTGGATATTGGGTGATTCAATGGTGACACCTCCGCCATCGATAACAATTTTGCCACCGGGCCCTTGAATGACGACTTTTTGAGAGCCGTTGAGTGTGAGGTTGTCGGTATGAATGAGTACACCTTGAGAAGACTCTAAAACCGTTTTCCCTAGGACTTTATTTGTGTAGTTACCGTCCACGGACACATCATGATTAGCGCGAGAAATGTCTTTTCGTTGATCTTGTACTTCAAGCCTAAAGTGGCGCTTTATTAACCTAAATTCGTCTCGCCCTACCTCAAAATGTTGGTCTTGGCCGATGACAGTTTTGCGATCGCGATGAATGTTGTTCTCTTCATCTTGACCCACCGTTAGACGTTGGTCATTACCAATGTATTTCTCGCGGTCATTGCCTACGTTCTTGTTTTGATTGTTCCTGACGTCTTCTTTGTAGTCTTTTTGTGCATGGACATAAATCAGCTGGCTTTCATGTTGATCTTCAAAGCTCAGCTCATTAAAACCCTCTCCCTTATGGGTTTGTGTTTTGATGACGGTTTTGGTTTTGTTGGTTGGCAATACATACGGTGGCGTGTTAGTTGCGTGATGTGTGCGTCCAGTGATGATGGGTTGGTCAGGATCGCCCTCTAAAAAAGAAACAATAACTTCATGTCCGATACGAGGGATGGCTGTCATGCCATACTGACCGCCAGCCCAGCCTTGTGACACACGAACCCAACAGCTTGATGCTTCATCATTTTGGCCATAGCGATCCCACGGAAATTGCACTTTCACTCGTCCATGTTCGTCACAGAAAATTTCTTCACCGGCAGGCCCTGTGACTGTCGCGATTTGCGGCCCTTGAACACAAGGTTTTGGCTGCGGTGCGGGGCGCCATGGTCGATGTCCAGGGATGACTGAAAAGTGATTATTGAAAGACGTCATCCCTTCGCCCCCATATTCTTCGAGCGCTTGAGGCTGTGTACCTTCACACTGCATTGAGATGACAATCCAGCCTTTGCTTGACGTATCGTCTTGCTCCTCAAGTTCGAACAGGAGCCCTGCATCTATTTGGGCAACATTACTGGTCGCGTGTGCGACAAAGGCGTCACTTCTTAGGTGTTCAAGGCGGTATTGGGCAAACGGTTTGCCTGCTGCATCGCTTTTGTATCGGCCGGGGAAGTCATAGTGCTCATAGTCGCCACGTTGATATGCCATGTCACTTCCTGCGGTTTCATGCAGGAATCCGTAAGCAGGTTTTTTAAAGCTGTAATCTTTTAATACTGCGGACGACGGCCGTCTTTTTACGGCGTATTGCCATTGTTGAATGAAGGCTTCTTCGCTAAGACCGCCAGCTTGTGGGTTGTAAGGCAGTGATAAATCAGAATGGGGAAGGGTTTGCGTGTCATCAGAAAATAGAACGGTATGTTTGTCTTTTTCCTGAACGAAAAGGTAAAAGATGCCTTCTTCAGCAGCAATGCGATCAAGAAATTCAAGGTCGGTTTCACGATATTGAACGCAGTATTCTCGTACTTGGGGTGAGCCTGAAAGCGAGAATGCATAATCATCGATTCCCATTTCATCAAGCAGAAGGCTGATGATCTCTGGAACCGTTTGATGTTGGAAAATGCGGCTGTTTTGTCGCAGTGATAAGCGTGAGAGGGCAGGAACAAACTCAAGTGTGTAGTGCGTATGACCAAACCCGCGGTCTCCTTTTACGAATTGCCTAACAACTCCGTTAACGCGTTGCTCAAGCAGGCCGTTTTTCCAAATCTGTAAGGTGACTTTTCGGTCAACAGTATCAAGCGCTGATATTGAGGCGTGACGACTCGCAAGCTTGACGTCGAAGACAAAGGGAGCGGAAAGGGCGGATTCACCGACAAATGCCAAGACGGCAAATGTATCGTCCGACAGCCCTTCGATTGTTAATGTAAACTGCAGTCCGCTTTCCGTCGCCATAATGTAACCTGCTTCGTCCATCTAAGTGTGTGTACTCTTTCAAAAGCAGGCTGATGGCCGCTTTTGAAAGAGTACGCAGTGCAATACAGTCTGCGTACTCTCTATCACATGACTTACGCTTCGATCGGCGCACGCCAGTCATCGGCACCTGACGTACCTGCCACTGTGTGTTCCCAATCAATCTTGCGATAAGCAACAGAGACGGTAACTAACTGAGTGAACTCTTTTTTCTCTGCATCCTGACAATGGGGCATTTGGCAATCGATATCGATGATGGTGCCGTCAGTCAAAATGGTCGAGAAGAAGTGTTCTTGCTTTCCTTCCACGGAGGTGCGGTACCACTTCAGCTCAATCTTCGGCAGCATTTCACCAGAGGCGAGTGAGTTGTACATCAGTGGTACAGCTTTATTAAGTGCCACGGTGAACTTGAATGGCTTGTGCACACGTTGGCCTGAAGGCTGACCGCTTTGTGGGTCGGTAGGTACAGTGACGATGTGGTCAAAGGCTTGGACCAGCATTTGGTCTTCGTGGCCTTCAACATAGATGTTACCAACAGAGTCTGCAGTGAAAGCACCAGCGGTGATGTTGCCCTGAGTTTTGCCTTCGATGGCGATATAGCAAGGAGTAGGCATCGCATTTTCCTTATTGAGTGAGAGTATCAGTTGACCAATACACCCACGCAATGTGTATGCCAATTTGGGCTTATAAGAAAAACAATGAGATAACCTGCAACATTTGGTGGAACAGGCCAAAGTTTGCTCAGCGCGGAGCAATATCTGGCCTGCTTAGCAAAAGGTGGCCTGAAGGGAGATCTCATAAATTGATGTGGGCATGAGGTGTGGGATGAGCATCAGTGAAATGTTGATTGTTCACTTTGGACATATCATGCCAAATCTCGCTGTGATCAATCGTCTTTTGAACGGAGTGCGCAGCTTCAAGGACAACCTTTAGTACTGAATACCGACTCGAAAGCATCGAGAATCAATGCGCCTTTCTTTTTGTGCAAAAACATGGTGGTTTGTTTCATTGGTGCGTTGTTCGAATATTTCATCAAGATCGCCAAATGCGTCGTATATTCGAAAGGTTGTTAAATCTAAGCTGTATGAAACGAGAATGTCGCTCAAAAAACTAGAATTAAAGCACAGTGAACATGATAGTATCCTTATTTAAAACATTGACTTAGCGGTTTTTGTTGAGGTGGTTCTGTTGGTTGTTAAAAGGGATGGATTGCGGTTGTGAAGTTTACAGTGAAGGTCTGGCGAGGATTTCTATTCCTATGTGGGTTGTTGGTATTCGTTTTTACACCCTTTGTGATCTTTGAACGAGGTCTATCGATACGCGAACTGGATTGGTTTGAGCTAGCATTCTTACTGGTGTCTTGGATTGGCTTAGTTAGATTCAGCTCAAAAGCGAAACAAAGAAAGCACAAATTTATTGAGTGGGTGAAATTGTTAGTTATCCCTCAAGGTAAATTGTTTTTTTGGGTCGGAGTTGTGGCGACGCCATTGTTGATCTACTTCCCGTCGGAAACTGAATTCATTTTCTACTCACCGATGGTGGAAATGGCGAATTATGCGGCCATGCTGTTGGTTTTATTTTTCTCTTATCGACAACTTGATAATCATATTCAGCAGAATTCCAACCAAGATTTTCCGAAGGATAAAGACAACTCAAAAGAGGGAGCATCGTCATGAAGTATTTATTGTTTTTGGCCATGCTATTTCCTCACGCTGTGTTGGCCAGAAGTGCGGCTTTTTCAGGGCCGGGTTCGGCAGCCTTTCTTGCCAGTGCATGCCAAGAATACATTGAGTTGTACAACAAAAAAGATGATGAGCGTTTCGGCGCATTTTTGACAACGTCTCAAGAAGAGGGGTTCCGTGCGGGGTACTGTTTGGGGGCGTTGTTGCATCTGTCGAGTCGTGATTATTGTGGCACTTATGCTGGCCTCGCAGAAGGCTCTATTTATTCAAAAGCCAGCAGCATTGCGAACAATACTGACTTTGAGGAACTTAATTATCAGTCTGAAGACCGTCTGATCGAGGAGGCGTTGTGTCGATAGAAGCAACGATGAACAGTAATCAAGCTGTCGAAGCCCTGTTCGGTGTTGAGGGGAAATTTCTTCGCGATAAAGCAAATTCTTATATTCGCAATAAAACGGTACCAGAGAAAGCGATAGTCAGAGAGGGGTACTCCGATGCGCAATTAAACATGCGGAGTAAATGCCTTGTAGCTGCGAATGCGCTGCCTTGTTTGTACAACGCACTTATTCTGGATGCATTTTTTAATGACACAAAGCGTGTTAAAAAAATCATGTCTTCGGTAGATGAGCGTTTGTCGTCTTGTGAGTTGATGAAGGAGTTGCTTTTAGGCTCGCAGCGTTCAGATAACGCTCAAACTGAACACCTGTCACCGGAAGCAACGGCGTTTTTACGTGAGTTTTCTTCTCCAACGTTTGCTATTCAAACTGAAAAATTTAGTAATCCGTTTATCGACCAGAAAATGCCGCAAGCTGACCTTGCGTTAAAAAACAGCGGCCTTCTTTACGCTTTGCTAAGACATCACCGCTTGCGCTTATCTCTCAAAGAACAGCTTCTTATCGAGTTGATGGGGGGAGATCTAAAAGCCGCATATGATCTTGCGTCAACAATCGAAGATGACCTTCGCTATTCTGATCCTGTACTTGCCGATCTCGTCGATAACACGAAAAAGCAATATCACGCCGCAGAGTCATTCCAAGCGTTACTCAACCAATTACCCAAATAACTGCTTTTTTGTGCACTGCACACTCAGACACTTCTCTTAATTACTAAGGAGAAGTGTCATGAAATCCAACAATCACCGCGCAAATCAAACAACAAAACAACTTGTTATCAATTATCACATGACAGAGCGTTGCAACTACGACTGTCACTACTGCTATGCCAAATGGGAACAACCCCACGAAATACACAAGACTGACGGGGCTGTCGATATGTTGCTTGAGCGTTTGGCGGATCACTTCCTGCAAAGTAACGCGATACAAGATGCGCTCGGGTATGAAAGTGTTCGCTTGAACTTTGCCGGTGGTGAGCCGATGTTGCTGAAACATCGATTCACTCATGCGCTTGATATGGCGCAACGGTTGGGGTTTAAAACGTCTTTAATCACCAATGGCCATTTGATTGATGATGACTTTATTCAACAACATGCTGCAAAGATGGCGCTTCTAGGGATAAGTTTCGATGCCTCCCAACCAGATGTACAACAATCCGTTGGGAGAATGACCCGTTCTGGTGCTTATTTATCATCAGCATCTCTAATTCGCATGGGTCAACAGCTTCGCCAGTTTGCACCAGAAACAAAGTTAAAAATAAATACTGTAGTTAATCGTCACAACCTCGATGAGAATTTGACGGATGTGATGCGTTCACTTCAGCCATCAAAATGGAAAGTACTGCGTGTATTGCCCGTCTTTGAATCAATTCCGACGGTAACGGATGAAGAGTTCGAGCGCTTTGTAAAAAGGCATCAAAGCGTTCAATCAATCATGTCTATTGAGAACAACGACACCATGACGGGGTCGTATTTGATGGTTAGCCCTGATGGGCGCTTCTATCAAAATGGGGGAACGCAAGATGGCTACTTAAAAAGCCGCTCTTTGTTATCAACTCCTATTGCCATGGCTTTGGCCGAAACGGGCTTCCACCCAGAAAAATTTGCACGTCGCTACGACGATAGCGAATGAGGGATGAAAGTATGTGTAAGGTTATTATCTTTATGACTGATAGCGGCGTTGAATTTAAGGGCGACAGGCTACCGAAGTGTGTTTATCGGCGTGTCAGGTATTTGTGTGATCAACTAAGGCATGACTGCGACGCTATTTGTCGGGAAGAAGGTCGGCGGCTAAGACGTAATAAACACATTGTGAGATTTTCTCTTCCGCGTGGATATCGGTTGATTGTGGATCGTAGAAAGGGATGTGTTCAGCGATATGTCTGTTATAGCCACAGTCGATACGACAAAGTGATTATGCAGGTTTAGTGCAAACGTAACCAATTCCTCCCCTTACTTGATGCGGTCCGATGAGAGGGTTAACACACCAGGCGCGCAGTATAAAGGCGCACTATGGTATCCAGAGCGTCCTTTATACTGCTTAGGTGCTTATCTTTTCGTTGTTGAACCTCATCGCGTTTAAACATATGGGTATAAGCCCCCCCCTCTTGAAAAGAAAAAGCGACAGGAAACTGTCGCTTTTAGAGGCTACGTTTCGATCCGCGAAAGGTTACTGAACGATGGCTTTCAATTTGTATTCGCCCATTTCAACAAGGCCAACACCTTTACAGTACACGCGGTTTTGATATTCGTTTTTCCAGCTAAGGAATTGACTTGCGTAAATACATTCAAGGTTTTGTCCGTCGAAAGGATAAGTCATTTCAGCTGCGACGATCATCGACATGGTGTCTTTGATAGGTGTTTTTGTTCCGACATTTTCAGGGAAGCAATTATCTACTGTCACCTCTTGATCAAGCACATCAGCACGGGCGGCTAGAGTGCCTACGGGAACCGAAGGGTATGACGTTGAGGCAGCAAAAGTGTTCAATACCTCTTTGGTACAAACCTCTTCGCCGTAAGAACTGGTTGTTCTCACTTTGTTGCTGGTGTCTGTTTGTTCAAACCATTCCATGGACCAGACGACGCTACCATTTGATACGGTTTCCTCTTTCACTGACATGCCCGTCGCCGGGTTGTATGTCATGTGATGTTCCATGTTTGAATCGACGGTGCTGACTAACTCTACTTTCGTGACTGTCGGACTTAAATACTCTAGAACATTTATCACTGCGGGTGATGAGGTGTTTCCCGTCCAGTTGCCTTCTTGATCAATGATTGTTTTACCATTGATCTGAATTTCACCTTCTACATTCAATACAGCGTGGTCGGCGGCAGCCACTGTTGTTGATGAAACCAGCAGTGCCAGCCCTGTCATCATGAACTTATTCATCATTACATCCTTATTTTGCTGAAATAGTGAGATTGCCTTTCACAACCAATCGCTGAGGGGCTTCTTTGCCTTGTGCGATAGTAAAGGGCACTTGTGGTGTGGTTTCGACGATGAGGGTTTCACCTGCATCAACCTTCACTTCTTGGTAGCTAACACCTGTCGTCGGATCTTTAACGACGGTTGCCTGTTCAAACACTTGGTCTGCTGAAACAGTATTGGACGAAGATTCTCCGCCACCGGAACCGGTATCGGTAGAGCTGCCGCCATCACCGCCACAGCCTGCTAACAAGAGCGCTAGACAGAGGGTGGTTTTTTTCATTGAACGTTACTCCATGTTGATGGAGTGGTTATTTTGGCCATCTTATTAATCGTTGAAAATGGACTTGATTGCCCAATATTATGTATTTGCGAGTTTGCGCAAATGTACAATTTGGGAGGCGATAAGTAGATCGATTGTAAAAGATTTCAAATTACAACTATCTGATATGTATGATTATTATCACGGTTTGTAAATGAAAGGTGTGAGCGCCTATGCTAGGTGCTAGGTGTATAAAGAAGAAAGCGCAGCGGTGAGCCATACTGCGCTTTCTTTTCACAGTGGTTTGGTTACAGCTCGATCAAATTGGTGACGGAATCGAGCACGCCAAGGACACCACCGTCATTTTTTTGCTTTTTGGTTTCTTGCGAGATGCCTGCGGCTTCATGACATTGATTCACGATGTTTTCTTCTGATGATGCTGAGCAAGCAGCAAACGTTTTTTGCGCCAATGCTGATTTGTTCATTGCGTTGTAGGTACGAATGTATTCTGGATAGAAGGGCAGTGTCGTTCCGACGCTTTTCTCGGCGGTTTTTAGGATGTTTTCAGCTTTCTTCGGCTGCCCCAGTTGGCGATATGCCTGTGCCGCGGCATTAAACGTTTGGATGGAGGCGTAATCCCAATGTTTAATCAATGACAGGTTAGCGAGGGCTTTCTTGTGTTGTCCCTGCTGCGCCCTGACTGTGTAAAAGGCGAGGCGTGGGTAGGCGTGGTGTTTGGTTTTTCCGCGTACGGCCAGCTTGGCGAGCTTTTCTGCTTCATCAAGGTAACCTGCTTCTACTGCTCGCAACGCTTCTGATGCATACCAGTAGTTTTTAGACATGTTTGCAGCATGGCCTTTCTTTAGCTTTTTATTGATGGCGTCACTGTTAATTGGGCGTCTTCTCTCTTTTCGGTATTCACGTTTTACATAGTGTGCGAGGTCAAGTTCCCGCTCTTTGGGGGAGTTATGTCGCTCTGCAAACACCTGGAGTAAGCGGGTAGATGCTTCATTAGCGGCCATGTACATAAGGGTTTCTTTGTTTAAGCCTGTGACGTTTTTATTGGCATCGGATGCAAGACTGACGAAGTTTTGGAACTCCATTTTCTTTTCAGCTAGCTGTTCATCGTTAAATGTCTGGCTGCTCTCCAACCGCTGCATCACCACTTTGTATACCGAAGGGGAATAACCGGCTTTGGTGATCAAATCGATGGCAAGCAAATCCGCTTCGTCTTCGTCAAGTCGCGTCATGGAGGAGCTAATCACATCACGGCTTAAGCGGTTGATGGTGAGGCCCATTTTGTAGATATCGCCAATTTGATTTTGTGTTTCGCTGGTGGTGTTGAGGTTAACCTTCAAACCGCCAGGCTTTTTGGTGGTGCTGACGTCTGAGAGGCTGGCGGTGACCATGGCCACATTGGCCGCTTTAGACACTAAGGCTTTCTGCTTATTGAAATACTCATTAGTGTCGTTGTGCTCGAGCAGTATATGACTGAGCTCATGCGCCATGATAAACGCCAGCTCATCTTCAGATTCTGCATCTGCTAGCACACCGAGCGATATCATGACTGTGTCTTTGCTGGCGCTCGCGGTGTAGGAACGATCTGTGGTGATGGAGACATAAATAGGTGTGTTTAACGGTGTGTCCCATGCTTCCAATATATTGTTGAGAATGCTGCTAAGGTAGCGGTGTGCGTAAGGGTTGTTTACTAAGTCTTTGTCTGACGCTGCGCGCAGCTTACTCAGGGATTGATGGTTGTGTTCACTCGCTGGCGTGTTCGATAACTCGGTGGTGTTTTTATCATCAGTTGTCAGGTTACCAGCGGCATCAGTGGCGACTGGGGTGTTGGTTTCTTGTTCGATAAACTTACCGTCAAAGGATGCATATGTGCTGCCCGTTAAGGTTTGAAGGCCGCACCCAGAGAGCAGCACTGTGCTTAACGCGAGAGGGAGTATGTGCATTTTCATATCAGCAACCCTCTCCTAATCCGTATGTGGCAAACACTTCTTTGTCGCTTTTTCGTGAGATTTTTTGATTCGTGCAAATGACTGACGCGACCGCTTTTTGATTGAGCTCGACTTCGGTTTGGTGAACCCATTTTTTGTCGTTGTTCAGGAAAAACTCCAGCATGCCTTCACTTTCATCATATGACGTGACAAAAATCGGACTTTTCTCGGGGTCAGGGAGCAGCTTCTTGTCGATGTCGGCACAGGCATAATCTTTGTCGCAGATCTCGACTTCATCCATAAGAAACGCGAGGATTTTTACCCCTTCATTGGCGTTACTCAGCGCGAGGGGTGCAAACAACAGTGTGGACAGTAGTGTGATGGTTTTCTTCATTTTGCCTCCTTGAAAATGATGGTGTGTTTTTGTTTTACCTTTCGCTTCGCTAACCGAAACCTAACGCGCGAATTTCTCAGGGCGCGTTGATTCATGGTGTGCATGCGTTTTTTGAGTGATTCGAGTAAGAAGTAGAGAAAGATGGGAAGATCGAGCATCAGGATAAGCGGCAGGGCATACCAATTTGCCACGCCAAGATCGAGAGAAAGGTGCGAGAGAAGCACAGATGCGAGGATGAGCCCCCCAATCAACAAAACGGGCCAGATACCGGAAATGGGATTGCGATGTGCTTGCCCATTTTCAAGGTGGGAATAGCGATACCAAATGACTGTAAATAGGACGATGATCTGAATCGATATTTCGATAATGTCGGCAATACTAAGATTGTATACGCCAATATTCTCAGGGACATGCCAGTACTCGCCACCTTTGAGTATGAGGTTTTCGAGCGCCATGGCGTGGTTAAAAACCCCGGGGAGTTTTCCGTGCACGGGCGATAACACCGTATCCAGTCCTCCGCCTAGGTGGTACCCCACAAGCACCATTTTCCCTTCGAGTGCTTCTTTTAATTCGGGTGACTTTGATGCACCAGGTGCAAAGAGTGATGTGGCAGAAAGCGTGAGTAGCGGCGGACATTGCTTTCTTAATCTGTCATCGAGTTCTTGCTCGGATCTCAGCCCTTGTGTTAATAGGCTCCAGAGGGTGTCGAACATGCTGCCTATTGCAGAGTCTGGTTGTTTGAGGCAACTGTCTCCAACGTACAAATAGCGATTTTGCCGAGGGTCGAAGGTGTTTGACCATTGAACAATCATTGAGGATGAAAGGTTACCCGGTGCATCGTTATGTTCACAGATAATCGATGGTTTCTCGCAGTATGTTTCATACATGGCATGCGCAACGCTGGGGGTTGATCTGCCTTGGCTTTCCACCTGCATCGGGTAGTAGTGCTTCTCGCCACTCCAGGAAACGGCAGCTAAAGAGGAAACGTCAGCAATTTTGCGCCTTAGGGAGTCTGATTGACTAAGTCGATCCGGCGTATCGTATTCAGGATCGCTCGCCATAAAAACAGGGCTTTTGGCGCGCTCTAATGCCTTCAACCAGCGGCTGAGACGTTCGGAATGTTCGTGGTGCTGCAATATATCAAAGAATACAGCGTCAGGTTTGTGTTGATTAATGACTTTTAATAAACGAGCCAGATTGGTATAGCTAACGGGAAATGTATTGGTTTGCTCTAAGAAAGCTTCATCTAAAAGGACGACAGTTATTTCATCTGAAACTGTGTCGCTAAAGAAAGGAGACAGTAACCTCAAGATATGGTCTTCATAGTGTTTTTCTGCAGATACACGAATGCCAAGCGGGTCAATAATAAACAAGGTTAAAATGATCAAGGCGGTGAACAGTGCTTTAAAAAATATCGACATATGGGTTGCTATATTTATCTCGTCAATGAAGGAGTATAAAAATAATATATGTACTTTATTTTTCAGTTTTAATAAGTTTGGCGTCCGTCGGGTTAAGGTGTGAGTGATAATTACATCAATTACATTAACGGTTGATGTTCGTCTATTCGCTCATGCTTTTATGGGAGATCACGGTGTTCGTTTTTTGTGCCGATGATGCCACGCAGCAGATCAAAGGTGAATGGGAGGCGAGGTTAAGCACTATTGCATCATAAATTATTGAAATAAAGGTGATTGTAAATTTTTTTTGCATCTTGGGTTCAAAATGTAAGTCGCTTACATTTTCTATAATTTATTGCCATGTGACAATTGTAACTATCTAGTTTGACGACTTTGGGTTGAAATGCAGCGCTTAGGTTTTGTGAGAATGATTCCAAGTAGCGATCGTAATAATGCTGATATTACCAACCATACCATGTCCAAAGTGCCAGGAGACTTCCGGGTACTATCGAATCAATAGAAGTTTTTTTGAACGTCATTTTTTACGACGTAACAAAATAAAAGCCAAATGTATGGGGTGCCGTTCATTGGTTTTTTTGGAAATAAAAGAGAACTGAATAAGTAGCTTTATGGCGTGGCTATTTATTGATGAGTCGAATAATAGCTCTTCTTGTTCACTCGAATTAGCTGAATGTAAGAAATGCTATTTGCAACAAGCATTTGAACCTGCGCGATCATTGTAATGAAGAGATTCAATTAATTTGCAACAGTCGCGGTATGTTATTACCTTTTCTTCTTTTCAATATTCATGCGCTAAATGACGAAGATGTGAATAAGCGCTGCGCCCTCTAATGCTATTTCACGATCGCTGGGGATATTGAAAACGCGTGATAGCGCAGAAGTGCTCTCGGGAGCTTTCCGTTCTACGCGGAGTGCCCTACCTAATCTTCTGTCTATCTTGTTGGTCATCGAGAGTGTTGTACTTTGACGCATTGCTGTTTTGTGACGAGATGTTGACGCTTGTTATGAGTTTCAGGGCTTTTATTTGGGCTGAATATCACATTATTTGAGCGTGATCGATATTCTGATTTTTTGCCAATTTATTAATTGCCTAAATTTTTGGGGCGCGTTAGGTTCGTGCTTGTTTTTTTGTGAGGAAAATCAAATGTTAGTGTTTTGCAATACCAAATGTCCGAGTTGTGGGGAAAAGGTTGGGTTCGTACGTATCAAACGCAGCTGGGTAGAGCGCAACCTGACACATCGTCATGACCAGAAAGCACACTGCGCAGGTTGTTTGCATGAACTGTTTCTAACGCCGCCTAAAAAGCAAAAGAGTATGGGGTAAGAGCGGGGAAGGGCAGGAAGTACGGCCCTAGTACCAGGGAATAGCAGAACTTGCGGTGCGGAGATGTCGCGTTTTTTGCTTTGGCCCGTCCCTATTTCCAAGGGGGAGTTTGGGGGGGAATGCTCGGAGCCGAATGTTTTAGTGGTTTCTGTTGAAATAGCGTACCTTTTGCCTAGGAAGGGCTGCGTCAAGAAATAGAGCTCAAATGTTCAATGTTTTTTCAAGCAAAAGTCTCTCTACCATTTGCAATACTCCGGATATACCCTCACGCTTTTTCTAGCATCTAGCATCTAGCATCTAGCATCTAGCATCTAGCATCTAGCATCTAGCATCTAGCATCTAGCATCTAGCATCTAGCATCTAGCATCTAGCATCTAGCATCTAGCATCTCATCACCACTTAAAAAAGAATGGAATAACCGAAGAGGTTGTTCGTCTATCTAGAGATAAACGATATAATGTCCATTTCTATCGACAGTTCTCTACGTCTTACCAAGGAATCTGCATTATTGAGCTGGTATTGCTATGCTGCTCAATAGTGAAAAGTGACAATAATTTTTGGGATAAAACATGAATGTATTAGTGACAGGCGGGATGGGTTACATCGGCAGCCACACATGTGTGCAGTTGATTGAATCGGGTATTAACCCGATCCTCGTAGATAACCTCCACAACAGTAAGTTAGCTGTTCTTAACCGCATCGAAAAGCTGTCTGGCAAGATGCCGACCTTTTATCAAGGTGACATTCGCGACAAGGCCTTCCTCGCGTCGATTTTTGAGAAAGAGAACATTGATGCCGTTATCCACTTTGCGGGCTTGAAAGCCGTGGGTGAGTCTGTTGAGAAGCCGCTGGAATATTACGACAACAATGTGAATGGCACGCTGGTGCTGGTTGATGCCATGCGTGATGCCGGTGTGAAGTCGATCATCTTCAGCTCGTCAGCAACCGTATATGGCGACCCTGCGTCTGTGCCTATTCGTGAAGATTTCCCAACGTCTGCGACTAACCCTTACGGTCGCAGCAAGTTGATGGTGGAAGAGTGTCTAACAGACTTCCACAAAGCAAACCCTGATTGGAGCATTACGCTACTTCGCTACTTCAACCCTGTTGGCTCGCACGAATCCGGTGAAATGGGAGAAGACCCGCAAGGCATTCCGAACAACCTCATGCCGTTTATTTCTCAAGTCGCTGTTGGCCGTCGTGAGTTTTTGTCTGTGTTCGGTGATGACTACCCAACGCCAGATGGCAGTGGTGTACGTGATTATATCCACGTTGTCGACTTGGCGAATGGTCACTTGGCTGCGCTAGACAAAGTGGGACCAAAAGCAGGTCTGCACATTTATAACCTCGGCACGGGCGATGGTAAAAGCGTACTGGAAATGGTCGCTGCCTTTAGCCAAGCGAGCGGTAAGGAAATCGCGTACAAGATTGCACCACGTCGCCCTGGTGATATCGCAGAATGCTGGGCTGACCCTGCAAAAGCGCGCGCTGAACTGGGCTGGGAAGCCACGCACTCTTTAGATGACATGGTGACTGATACTTGGCGCTGGCAGTCTAACAACCCGAATGGTTATCCGGATAAGTAACTCGTAGAGCAGGTTCGAGGAAGAGCAGGGACGAGATAAGAGAAAGGGCAGAATTTAGAAAAAAGCAAACATGGCGGAACGGACGTGCCGGGCTTTTACTTTTAGCTCCTTCCACTTTTCAAGGGGGGCAGTTTTGCTTTTTTTTCTAGGATCTATGACCTAGGATCTGCTCCTCCTGCACTTCCTGCTCCTACACAAGGATTCTTATTTCTTGAAACAATCACGTCTATCTCTCGCCCTCTATATCTCTGCACTTTTTATTGCATTTTTGGGCGTCAGTTCTTTGTTCACAGGTATAGGGCTTTCTGCCATTAACTTGGAAGGCAGCCATTTTTTCTTCGGTCATGGTGACTGGCTGTTTCATTTCGCGCTTTTCCATCTCAGTGGTTGGCTTGTATATTCATTCGGTGCAGGTAAGCGATGTCTGGCGTGGTTAACGCTCTTAGCGCTTGGTATCTTTTCTGAGTTTGCGCAAACCTATTGGGTGCAAGGCCGTGAAGGTAGCGTCAGTGATGCAATTGTGAATGTTGTTGCAGTGCTTTCTGTTTATCCACTTTCCCTCCTTCTTTCCTCTCTTCGTCAGCGTCATCAAACCTCAAAATAAACGTCAGAATTTCTTCATGTCCTATATTTAAGATAAATCGAGATTTTGCCCTTGTGGATGAACGCAAGAGGCAGAACAAAAAGCAGTTGGATGTGCTTTTAATTTGTTTTTTTATGGGGTGAGTGAATGAAGATAGCGGTAGCAGGAACGGGCTACGTCGGGTTATCTAACGCCATGTTACTTGCACAGAATCATGATGTGGTTGCGGTTGATATTGTCCCCAATAAAGTCGATATGCTTAATCAGGGCTTTTCGCCCATTTCAGACCCTGATATCGAAGTATTTATTACTCAGAAAGACCTACGCTTTTACGCCACTTTGGACAGCAACGCTGCTTATGAGTGGGCAGATGTTGTGTTTGTTGCGACACCAACCGACTACGACCCTACGACTAATTTCTTTAATACGTCTTCGGTAGAAACGGTCATTCAGCAGGTCATGAGTGTGAACCCTGATGCCATTATCGTGATTAAGTCGACAGTGCCTGTGGGCTTTACCGAATCTGCCAAAGAGACTTATCAAACTGAAAACCTTTTGTTTTCCCCAGAGTTTTTGCGCGAGGGCAAAGCGCTAAAAGACAACCTCAACCCTTCTCGTATCATTATTGGTGCCCAAAATGATGCAGGGAGGCTGGTGGCTGATTTGCTGATTGAGGGTGCTGAGCGTGACGATGTGCCGGTGTTATTTATTCATTCGACGGAAGCCGAGGCGGTAAAGCTTTTTTCTAATACCTACCTTGCAATGCGTGTGGCGTATTTCAATGAACTGGATTCTTATGCCGAGGCGCTGGGGTTGGAATCGCGCGAAATCATTGAAGGGGTGTGCTTAGACCCGCGAATTGGTGACCATTACAATAATCCTTCGTTCGGTTATGGGGGCTACTGCCTTCCAAAAGACACTAAACAGCTGCTAGCGAATTATCAAGCGGTGCCCAATAACATCATTGGCGCGATAGTCGATGCAAACCGAACCCGAAAGGACTTTATCGCCAATGCGATATTGGAGAAAAAACCGCGCGTTGTGGGGATCTACAGGCTGATCATGAAAAGTGGTTCAGATAACTTTAGAGCCTCTTCAATCCTAGGTGTGATGAAGCGAATTAAAGCCAAGGGTATTGAGATTATTGTGTATGAGCCAGTGTACGAAGAAGATGCGTTTTATGGCTCTGACGTTGTGGAGAATTTAGCGGAATTCAAAGATAGAGCAGATGTGATTGTGTCTAATCGGATGGCGCTCGAATTAGAAGACGTCAAACACAAGGTATATACGCGGGATTTGTTTGGATTGGATTAAGCCTTTGCGTTACTTACTCTGTGTGAGCAACTCAAAGGCTCATTGTTAACACGAACAGTTAGCTTTCGTTCTGGTAGACAAGCGCTTCTTTCCCGAACAGACGACGGACAAAGGTGAGTAGTCGCCAGATGTGGCTGAGTGCAAAGAAGTAGAGCCCGAAAGTAGCAACAAAAGCAAAACACATCACGTACTCAGGAATGTTTGTGTTTTCACCAATGATACCGATTGCTGCAAATATCAATGCCAGCGTGCAAATGGCGGTTAAGGTTTGAATTGGGTTTAACCCTGCGCGTTGGCAAATGTGGTGTAAGTGTTCGCGGTCTGGTTTGAAAGGGGAATCGCCTCGACGGATACGTCGGATCATAATGGCAGCCATGTCCATTAGCGGTAGCGCAATGATCCATAGGGCAGTTACTGGACGCATGGCGGCTTCAAAATCAGGCTGTGAGGCTTTAATGATTAACCACAGCGCCATGAAGCCAATGATCATTGACCCTGAATCGCCCATGAAAACCTTTCGCTTCTTACCAAAAATCCCCAAATTCATCATGATGTAGGGGATCAGTGCCGCAATAACAACGAGGCAAAGCTGAACAAGCTCCCAAACCCCTGCTGTAGAGAAGAAATACGCTAACGCACCAAAAGTGACGATTGACAGGCCGCCAAGCAGCCCATCAATACCGTCCACCATATTGAACGCGTTTATGGCACCAATGACCGCCAATACCGTGATTGGGTAAGTAAGCACACCGAGCTGTAATATGCCAAACCCAAACATATTGCCCAGATATGCAAGTTCAACGTCGACAGAGGCAATCATGACGATGCCGAGTAATATCTGAATAAAGAAGCGGATTTTATAGCTCACATCGTATTTGTCATCCAATACGCCAATGAGTGTTAATAAGGCAATAGATGCCAAAAAAACCACGCTTGCGGGGTAAAAAGGGACAAAGAAAACAAGATAGGTGGAGACCACAGAAAATACGGTGAGGCCGCCTACAAGCGGGACTGCGCCTTGGTGCTGTTTTCTTCCTGTTGGTATATCAACGAGCCCTATTCGATATGCCAACTTTCTAAATAGATAGAGTGAAATAAACGATAATGCAAAAGCACCGATATAAGGTGTGTACATAGTCATACCTAAGCCTAACTGAGTTGTTTGTGTATGTTTTGTTGTCTAGATGAGGCGTTAGATTTGTTAGTTTTTCGCTCTCTAGGATGTGGGTTATTCTATGGGTTATTTATGACCACTCTTATGCAGTGGCTAATAATTGCGACTGAGGTGTCAAAAATACACGCCAATTTTTTGTCATAAATCAGGCTGGAGATATTGGTTGTAACAATATGAAAAATATAGATATATCAGTTTCACCTTAATGCGAAAATGGGCCAGTGTTTGGCCCATTTTTGTATGGTGGAAACATTAACGTATGCACAAACTCGTTGAATTCCGCGTCTTCTGGTTGTTTGGGTGCATGACTTTTCTGTAAAGACCCATCAGCAACAAGAGCGGTAACAGATAAAAGAAAAATAAAAGGGTGATTTGAATGACAAAGATAGCGCTTTGATTATGTTGAATGGTGTTCACCCAGAACGGCGAATGCACGTAATACGCGGTGACCAAGGAGTCGCCAAATGGCAGGTTTAACAATACGTGGTCCCTAAATGCCCTGAGGTGTTTGAGGACATAAGGGCTGTCGGAAAAGACCAGGCTTGCGATGAAACACCGGCTATCCGAGGCAACAGCGCCGACGTTACCTGCGGTACTTTCCGTCATCGTAAAGCGAATCACGTACTCTGTGTTTTGTTTGTTCAGTGGTAGGTTCAATAAGGTTTGCGCCCTCGTTTGACGTATGGACGTTGACGAGATTTTTTCACCATTCATGTAAATTGACGTTGGTTTTTGTTCTTTTGTATTGCTGCTCTGTGTGAGCGTCAATAAGAGAGATTCTGTCTTTTCTGTTGCCGTTAATCTCAGGGAGTAAACATCGTCGTATTCAAAAAAGCTGTTGAGTGTTGCTCCCGTGGAGACAGCTGAAAGCGTATTGTTGTTTGTTAACGGGATACTCCATTCCTTTGACTCGTCGATTTGTCCGGCGAATTGCCAAGTAGAAAGTGCATTGTTGTGCAAGGCATGAATGATGCTCTGTTTAGCGCCTGTTGTTGCGGTATTAATGTCGAGTTTCTGTTCTGTCATTCCTGAAAAAAGTGGTGCATCCGAGTCGGCTACTGTGACTGCGCTGGGCTCACTGATGTCGAGATCCCCTAACATCACGTAGGCATCCGATCCCTTGGGAATGCTGCCTAGTTGAAGGGTTTTTGTGTTGGTGTGTTGGGCGATCTGCAAGTGAGTATAGGCAGATGTATGGATGGCATCGGCAATAGATTGGCGATCATTCACTGTGGCGTACGCATATTCGGCGCGTATTCGAATCGCCGAAATGTCTCCTCCCACGGGGAGGGTATATTGGTTAGAAGGGGCGGGGACGTTTTCTTTGAATGTATATTCGCCATGGCTATTCGCCACTTCGACGCGATAATGCTCAGCAAATGTCACGCCTCGCCAGGTCAAAATGCTGACCCCATCATCTTCCAGTAAGTTGAGTGACTGTGGTGCCATCAGTGTGGGTTTGATAAAGAGAGAGTGCTCAACGTTGTCATTATCAATGGCAGTGATCCAGCCCGCAGGTAAAGTTCTTACGGGGAAAACGACGAGGTTATCGTCTGTGCCTGCGTTAGAAAGGGGGGCATAGCGCTGAGGACGTGTGGCCGACACATACTCCCAGTGAACTATGTTGTTAAGCCCCCTTCCTGCAATAACGAGTGTGTCATCAGAAAAGGTAGCACTGCTGATCGCGACGCGGTGAATGGGGGTGTTTAGCGCGTTATTTGCGTTGAGTCGCGCACCTGAAATGGTGGTGTGAGTGAGCGAAGGCTCGGCTTTTGCTGTCTGAAGAATATGGTTTTTTATGTCAGCGGCGAGAAGTGCATCGTTTTGATGGCGAAGCATTGCTGCGGTGGCGGTGACTAAGGGGGCAGCCATTGATGTACCTGTCATGGCTCGGCTACCATTGTTAGGCAGTGCACTGAGAAGATCGGTGCCTGACGCGGCAATATCGACAGTGGTGTTGCCATAGTTGCTTAGCGGATAGAGGTGTTGTGTCGTGTTGTCCCAATTCGCGACGCTGATGACGCCGGACAGTGTTTGCGAATACGTGGCAGGATAAAAATTTGAAACACTGAGGTCGCGTCCATAATTGCCGGCTGCGGCGACTTGAATAATGTCGCGTGCGTCAGCATCTGAAATCACGTCATCCAGAGCGGCATTGGAGACAGATATTCCCCAAGAATGATTGATCACTCGGGCACCATGTGTGATTGCCCATTGAATGCTTTGAATTGCATCCGCCATTGTTCCACCGCCGAAGTTGTCTAGAAAGCGTATTGGGTAGATGGTTGCGGATGTACATGCACCTTCTAATGCTGGTGCACTTGCTGAGCGAGCCGCTGCGATTAAACCGGTAACATGGGTGCCGTGTCCGTAACCATCAATCGTTTCGTTGGTTTCTTTGATGGCATCATAGGCATGATCAAAATGGACGTCATAAAACGCAGGGTGGAGCGTATCTACGCCCGAGTCGATGATTGCGATGGGCGCAGTGTCGCATTGTCTTTGTGTTTGCGTGAGCGCAGTGAATCCGTCATTGGAAAGAAAATCTTGAGAGTTTTCTGCACTGGCTAAACGGGGTGAACTATCTCGTCGTTTCTCTAAAGGTAGGTCTGATTGGATGTATTCAATGTCTGTGAGGGAAAAGAGTGTATTGGCAACGCTCAACAGATTTTCTTCGTCTGTTCGTAACAGGTAATCGCCGTTTTTAAACTGGTAAATGACGTGATAATCAAACTCTGTGGGCAGAGACATCAAACTCGATGTTTTTATCAGCCAGTCGTTTTTCTTCGCAGGCTCTGCGATAGCAAAAGGGGATAGAAGCAGTAAAAGGCCTATAACCCAGCGTTTTATTGAATGCATACAACAACCTTACTAAACAGACAGCGATTAACATCGCTAAGAGGACAGTGGTTAACATCACCTAGAAAATGGGAATTAACAAAGTGAAAGGGCGGCAGAAGCCGCCCTTTGAGGGGGTGTTTATTCAACAACGATGTCGCCATCTACTTCATACTCGATGTCGAGTTGAGATGCGCGCAAGGTGAAAGGTTGAATACACATTTGGCCGCTTGCTTGCCAAACTGCCCCTAATGCGGAAGGTTGAACGTCAATGCCGTCACAAACCACAGAGAAGGCAGGATCTTCGGGCAGGCGGTCTGGATTCCACGAATTATCATTGAAATAACAACTTTGGTTGGCCCAACGATTGGTCGGGAACACACCGTCTTCAAACAAAGTAGCAGTGCCATCTTGGTTGAGATCTATCATTGTCATGAACTCATCGCGAACGCCGACGAGCTCTATGAGTTCTGCTTGATATCTTTGTATCTCAGCGCGGTAAAACTCTTCATTCTCTGGAAAGTTAACGATTTCGTTTTCGTAATACGCAATTTGGTTTTCATGGTTGAACACCATCGAGTCAATTTGGCTTTCGACGGCGAGCTTATCATTCTGATAGGCGGTATTGAGCATGCCCGCAACCCAGCGCTGTTCTACTTCGTCCCAGCGATATTGCGTGCTTTGTTGTCTTTCCCCGCCGAGTTCTAGGTCGGTACAATTGGCATCGGCACTTGATGCTTTTAGGCCTTCTGCAACGGCAATTTTCTCTAAGGTTGCGTTAAGGTACATGGCCGTTTGAACGGATTGGTTTCCAACACTGGATTCTTCAGAGATGGATTCAATTAAATAACCACGGACTGTGCTGCCATTGACGATGCTTGTTGGTAAGCCTGAGAGTGAGACATAAGCGTCTCGCCAAAAGCTGTCGGTTCCGCCGTTCTCACTGATGGTCGCAACGGTGATGTTTTCACCAGTGTTTTGGTTGTATTGATCCGATACATAGTCAATGGAATAGAATGCGTCTTCAGCACTGGTGTCCATTAGGCCGAACTCGAGTACGGCAAAACGGCCTTCCCAAAGGTTGTCTTCCCAGCCAGTCACCCCAATGACTTTTGAGCCTAAATGAATCCCGTAGTTATCACCTTCTGCGGTGTATTGTTGGCGAAGCACGCCAACAGATGACTCAACCCAGAAATAGTTTTGTCCATTCAGCCAACCTTCTGAGTGGTAGATATCTTCGACGATTCTAAAATCATCTGGGAAGATGTTTTTAACGTTACCCGCGTCGTTAACGCGAAGTATGGGTTGAAACGCTGTCGCGAAGTCTTCTGGTTTAAGATCTGAGTGCGAAAAGACACCGGCATTTTGCAGAAACTCGCCAGACCAATCTTTATTTGGCTGAAGACCGCCTTTGTAGGTAAGAATGCTCGGTAGGTGCAGACCGACGAGGTTTCCATTCACACCGAGCGTTTCAGCTGCTGTTTGCACACCGTCTTTTTTAGGGTCCCAATCCAACGCATTGGTATTAAGCAATGCCAATGAGAGCGGTTCGTCAGCTGTCCACGTTGCTTCCATGCCTCGTAATTTGAGGTTATGTGTACCGCCTGACAATGTAACGTGGCTGACGCTGGTTTCTTGGAGTTGGCTCTGGCTGTCAAAGAAGCGCGCTTCGACACGGTATTTACCTGGCACAAGGCTAAGGTTTGCGCGTGACTCGGTTGGTGTGAGGGTCACTTGTGTGGCGTACTGACCTTTGAGTAAATCTTGGTTAAGGTCATCGCAAAACATGCGCTTACCGTTAATGGTGAATTCACCATCGAAGTTGTCTTCAGACGTGCACTCTTCCTGTTGTTCAAACACCGTATCGATGTCAGCAAGACTGCCTATTATCTCCGTGTCGAAAAAATGCACTTCTATGCTGGTGGAATCGCCAATCCAAGCGGCATTAATGTCCGGTTGTGGGAACTTAACGCCAATAGAAATCGACGCTGTGGCTGCGACGGTTGATGCGCTATCGCTATCAACGGCACCGTTGGTTACATCGTCGACGACGGCGTTTTCTACTGTATTAGCAGCTTGTTCGGTGCTGCTTTCTGAACCACAGCCCGTGAGTGCAAGAGATGCTAAGACCACGGCTGCAATGGGGTTGAGTTTGTAGTGCTTCATGTATTCAATTCCTTTTGAAAATTATTCGATTTCGACGCCGATGTTGCCGCTTTGCTCGGTGATGCTAAAACTGACTGACTGTGATGCTGTTTGACCGAGCTCGTCTGTGACTGTCGCGGTCGCTTGGTAACTGCCAGCGCCTAATAGCCCTTCTTGAATCAACAAGGTGTTACCCAGCGATTCAAGTTGAAGACCTGTATCGGTTTCCCATGTGATTGGCAGGTCGGATGTTCTATCGTCGTTCGCCAAGACGGTGATCAGTACGGGCTGATTATTCTTCTCGCCAACAGGCACAAGCTGTGTGCTTGCTGATACCGTGAGAGAGGTGATCTCTGGGCGTTGGTCAACGCTGACAACAAGAGTGCGTGTGGCTGTCGATGATTGGCCTCTTTCATCAGTGACGGTTGCAGTCACGACCGTTTGCCCTTGAGTCAATTCGTTGGCAGCTATTCTTGCTGTGCGTCCATCAGCCTCTACGTCGATAAAGACCCCATTATTGGCATCCCACTCAATGACAAGTTGCTGAGCGTCAGTGAGGTCGTCTGAAACGGATGCGGTGAATATCACATCGGTTTTGTTTTGGCCGCTTTCTCCTACTGTGACTGCGTCATGGCTTGCGGTGAGTTGAATGTCAGGTTGCTGATCGACACTTATCGTTAAGGTGTGAGTGGCAACGGATGACTGCCCCATTTCGTCAGTGACGGTAACGGTGATTTGCGTTTCGCCAACAGAGAGCTCTTGCGCGTCGATCTTTGCCGTGCGCCCATCGCTGCCTACTTCGACGAATGCGCCATTATTGGCCTGCCATACGATCTCAAGTTGTTGTGCGTCCGTGCGGTCATCTGAGACGACAGCAGAGAAGGTCACGTCTGTGGCGTTCAGTCCGTTTTCACCCACAATGATGTCACTGTGGCTTGCGTTAAGCTGGACCTCTGGGTGTTCATCGTTGATGAGTACCACATTGATGGTGAGGGAAATTGCTGTACTTTGACCTGCAGAATCAAAGACCTCTATCGTCATCGTGGTCTCGCCTTCGACCAATGAATCCGCTTTGATCGTGGCTTGTGTGTTGTCTTGAGACAAGATAAACGGTGAAGGGCTTGAGGATGTCCAGAAGACATCAAGATCTTCGTTGTTGGTGTTGTCATCAGAGAAGGTTGCGGTAAATACAACATCGTTCGCGCCGGTGCCATCTTCATAGATTTCGACGTACTGATGGTCGGCTTCCAGATTAACCAGCGGCCATTCATCGTTGGCAATGTTGACGCTCAGGTCATAGAGGGCAGTGGTCGTTTGACTCTCTTCATCGGTAACAGATGCAGAGACGGTGACAATGCCACCTTGCAGTGCACTGCCCGGAAGTACGGCTGTTTTTCCATCATCCGACACACGAAGGTTTGCGCCAGTACTGGTGTACCAGGCAATATGCAGGTCTTCTGTTGGTGTGTAGTCGTCACTGACAGTCAACGTAAAGGTCACGTCTTCGGACCCTTCACCGTTTGCTGGGATTTCAATCTCAGTATGGCTGGCGGAAAGACTGGCTTCTGGGCTTGCATCATCTTCCATCACAACAATGAGTTGCTGAGTGTCTGATGATTCAGCGCCATTCTCGTCCGTAACAGAGACAGTGATCAAGGTTTCGCCTGCGTACAAATCAGCGGCAAGAAGCGTCGCTGTTTTCCCATCTTGAGATATTTGGAGGTTGATCCCGTTGGTTGCTGTCCATGTCACCTCAAGAGCATCTGATGCGGTGAGGTCGTCACTGTAGGTCACTGTGAACGTAACATCGTGTGCACCTTGACCATTTTCAATCATATCCACACGGTTGTGGCTGGCGACGAGTGAAACTTCAGGGGCTGCATTTTCGATAATGTTGACGGTCAGCGTTTGATATTTCGTGGTGACTTGGCCGAACGCATCGGTCGCCATAACAGAGACAACCGTGTCGCCATCCACCAATGCGTCTTTCAACATGGTCGCGCGGGTTTTGTCTTCTGACACGACCAATGACACACCGTTGTCCGTTGCCCACTCAATGGTGAGGTTTTCGATGTCGGTAAAGTCGTCGTCAATTTGTGCGGTGAAGATGACATCATGGGCATCTTGTTCCGCGTCAATGATGTCGACCATGGTGTGACTTGCATTCAAGGTGACGTCTGGGGCGAGGTCTTCGGCAATTTGAATATCAATGGACAGCGTTTGAGATGTTGTTTGACCAAATGCATCTGTCACTGACACGGTGATATCCGTGATGCCTTCAACAAGGTTGTTCGCGAGCCAGGTTGCTTGTTGGTTGTCTTCTGCAATCTCTAAAGAAATACCTGCCGGGAATGTCCAGTCAACATAAAGTGACTCAAGCGGCGTTCTATCATCTTCAAATGTGGCTTCAAAGAGAATGTCTTCGATGCCTTCCCCTTTGTCGGTGATTTGCAGACTGAGTGTCGACGCGACGAGATCGAGCGTTGGTGCGCTGTCTTCGCGAACCAGCAGTCTTGTTTCTTCAATGGTGACAGCGCCAAGGTTATCGCTTGCAGTAGCTCTAATGATGTATTCACCGGCTTGAACCGCATCGCCTTCAGCCAATGTGGCTTTTTTGTCATCGGTGGTGAATGCATTGCTTTCTTCGCCCTTGCTATCAATGAAGCTCCAAGCGAAGTTTGGCGCTGCGTTTTGGTCATCTTTTACAACGGCCCGAACGCGCCAATCACTGAGTGTAACTTGGCTAGCTGTCCATAGGGTGTTGGCGGCTGAAGACAGCAGGACCTCTGGCGCTTGGTTTTCTTCAACAAGTATGGTGAATTCTGAGTCAGAAGACTTTGGCTCAGCGTTGTCATCGGTTGCGGTGACATTAATCGCAATGTTGCCTGTTGATGCTGAAGGAGAGGCGTAGTCGCAGCTTGCTGCTTCGCAATTTCCTTGAGGGTTGTTTTCCCAAGTATACGAAATTGCATCACCTTGTTTATCAATTGCGATGACATCAAGTGTGATGTTCTCGCCTTCTACAACAGTGATTGAACCATTGGGTGAATAACGTTGGCCATTGATATCAAAACCGAGTATCTCTGGGGCGATATTACCGTCAGGTTTGACATCGTAAACAACGTCTTTTGTCGCACTATCACCGTATTCGTCTGTGGCGGTAATGGAAACAGTGTGGATGCCTTCATTGGCAAAACTCACTTTTACGTATCGCCCGGACTCGGTAAAAGAACACCCTTCACTGCATGTGATTTCGTAGGTGTATTCATCGCCGTCTTGGTCATAGACCCAGTGATAGAAGCTAGCTCCGTCAGAGACGCGGTAGTCACGCTTATTACTTTGCCAAACGGAAATGCTCGGTGCTTGATTTTGGCGAATTAAGGCAACATTGGTGTGCGTGTCGCCCGGCTGAAGGCCATCAGGTAGCGTAATGGTCACGTTTTGGCCAAAGGCTCTTAATTCTGCCGTCCCCTCACAGTTTGAAGACAATGAGAATTGCCCTTGTTCATCTGAAACGGTAGAGAAACGCGTACCGACTAGGTTTGATTGTACCCAAGTGTTTGGAATAGTTGTCTCGCCATCAGGTTCAAACAACGTGCCCGAAATGGAACACTGATAGGGGTTGATGAGTTCATAGGTGACGTCAATATTGACATCACATTCGCCACCCGAGACCACTGATGGTTGGTAAACTTCACTTTCATTGGTGAGCGGGTTATAGACGTGTACTTGGTAACCGCTTGCGGCACCTTCAACTGCTTGGAACGTGTTCGATACGCGTCCTTCGTAATCGGCATATGTCCACTCGGTACCGCCGTCAGGCAGTGTGAGTATTACGTTTCCGCTGTGCGCTGCACCACGTTCATAGGAAAGCTCACCCGTGACACACGTTTGTGTTGGTTCAGCAAACATTGGCCAGTCAAGGTTGATCCATTTCACCCACTGATTGGCACTTGTCACAGGAATGCTTACGTAAACAGAATGGCTTAATCCTTCTAAGTATTCCGGTAACGCACCTGGCGTATGGTTTGCCTCAATGAAATCACCTGCTGCATTGGTTAGGCTTCCGTTACCCACGAACTCCCATTTACTTGAGCGGTAAACGTAAATGGGTACTTGGATGCCATTAATTTCAGACGCAACATCTTCGGTGATGGTTTTGTATGCACTTGGAGAGACAAATGCTTGAACGGTGGGTGTATCGCCCGATGCCGATAGACTTTCTGAAATTGGTAGCAAGTCACCGTTTTGGTCGGTGATAGAGATCTGGGCAAAAGTGGTTGATATTAATCGGTAAGGATCTGCATCGGCATTGTCTACGCTAAAGTTCGTTCCAACCCCTTGATTTTCTGTTTCCCCGTACCCCACAAAATCACCAGGGAAAGCTTGTATATCTGTGGTGTTTGAAGAATCAAAGTGAGCCATTTCGACGTTGAGGGCTTCAACATCTTCTCCGATAGCGTCAATGGGAAGATCAATTTTTAGATTCGATTCAGTCGCTGACATGGCAAGCGGGGTACCCGCTTGGATGGCTTTTCGCCCACTGACGTCAGAGACCAGAGAAAAGGTCACAGTTCTTTTCTCACTGTTGCTCGCCACGATTTCTAGATCTTGCTTTTTGAATGATTTGACGACGACAGGAGAGATGACAGCATCTGCATTCACTGCTACGGAGTTATTATCAACGCTGAATAACTTTTCACCGCTGGTAAAGCCAGATTTGTCGAAGCTAACGATGATTGAAGTCGCTGTATCAGCGTTTTCAAATTGAGGAAGCATTGCTTCAAAGAGGCCGTTGGAATCGGTTGTTGCTGTCTGTTGGTAGAGCGACTCTTCAGATTTATTTAAAATACTGATGGAGACTTGAGCATCAGAAATTCCCGTGTAATCGGGTGTTGTCAGCTTTCCTGACACGATTTGAAGGCTGGCTTTTTGAACTTGTGGCGTACCCGTTTCTGTTTCACCCGTTTCTGGTGTTTCTACATTGGGGGTAGAGTTGGATGGTTCATCCTCTGAGCCACCACAACCCACGAGAATCGAAGCCAGTGCAAAAGCTAAGATGGAGGGTTTGGTTTTCAACATTTATCCGATCCCTTGGAATTAAAATCGGCGTCATTGTTTTTGTTTCGTGGTTGTTTTTGAAATGATAATGAATTTGAACTGTATTATTTGCGAGACAATGCAAGTTAACGGCTTGTCATGCGTCAGCGGTCATATTTTGTTGTAATTGATAACATTTGTGTCATAAGTGGCTGCTTTCACTTATTCAACTGTCTAGTTGTTTGTATCAATTTTGAGTATTTTTATTTGGATATAAAGGAATGTCTGCCGAATAGAAATTGAAAAGCCTCGTCAGTGCGAGGCTTATAAAAATTGGAGAGGCTTTTCCATGTGTTGTTTGTGGAAGAGGTTACACCCCCACCAAATTCTTAATCCACACCTTCGCGCGCACGCGGTAAATCGACCCTATCCATTTCACGACTTCTTCTACGGCAAACAGCGCATAAACCCACTCCAGCGGCAGCTTTAGTACAAACGCGGCGAAGGCGACGATGGGGATGCCAATCATCCATTGGGCGGCGATGTCTTGATATAGGCAGTAACGAATGTCGCCACCGGCGCGAAGGACGCCGACAATCATGCTCATTGGCACGGATTTCAACACCAGCATGCCTGCAAACACCCAATAGAATTTCTCGGTTAGCGCCATGGTGCTTGGCGACAGGGCGGAGAATAAACTCAATACAGGTTGGCAGACCAGCAGCATGACTGCCGCGATAAGCACGGCACCAACAAAGCTAAATACCGCGATGCCCCATGCTTGCGGATACACCACATCTAAGCGGTTAGCGCCGAGCTGATTACCCATGACGACGCTGGCTGCGTTCGATAAGCCAATCAACAACGCGAGGGCGAACGATTCAATCGGTGTGATTACCGATAGGGCGGCTAACCCTTCTACGCCGGCTTGCCCCAAAATCGCATGGTAGACAAAGATGCCGCTCGACCAAATCAGGTGGTTTGCGGCTGTCGGCAGAGACAGCGACATAAAGCGCCTCATGCCTTCTGGCTCAAAGGCTTCAACGATGTGTTGAAGGTTAAAAGCCGCGGCCAAGTTTTTGCGGTACACGTATAAGTAGAACAAGCCTACTTCGACGATACCGCTGATCAAGGTTGCCCATGCTGCACCTGCAATGCCCATGGCGGGGAAACCAAAATGGCCAAAGATGAGCATCCAGTTCAAGCCGATGTTGAGGCTGATACCCACAAAGCTAAACCACGTGCTGATGGCGGGTTTGTTCATCGCACGAAGAGAGACAGACAAACTGCTACCGAGCGCGACGGTGATCATCGCCACACCTGTAATTTGTAAGTATTCCGCGCCTAGGGCGATAACCGCGGGATCTTTAGTCGCCAGTCCCATCACCTGATCGGCCATGAACAAGAAAATCAGTGCAAACAAACTCGCCACCGCCGATGTCATGACAACCGTCAGGGCGGTTTTGCGGCGGAAGCCTTCCATGTTCCCAGCACCCCAGTATTGGGCCGTCAGCATCGAACCGCCTGTGGTGACACCGAAAATCAAGATGGTGGCCACGAACAGGGCTTTACCTGCCACACCAATGGCCGCGACATCTGCTTCGCCAAGCTGACCCAGCATCAAAATGTCGACCAAACTTCGGCTGGAAAACAGCATGGTTTGCAGCGCAATAGGCAGACCTATGCTGATCAAGCGGCCAAAAAAGTGCGCATCGCAGTGCGTGCCAAGTGAGGTCAATAATGTGTTCAATCCGGGATCCTACAAAGAGGGACGTGCAAAAATGGGAGAGATATCGGGGGCGATTATCAGGCAAACCTAGATTGTCAGCAAGTAGTAACCGAGCAAGGTTTAAGACTAAATTTTCATATTGTTGGAATGTTTTTGATAATTAATTATATCTATTAAATTCAGATGGATAGATGCTTTTAGGTGCGAGGTGCGAGGTGCGAGGTGCGAGGTGCGAGGTGCGAGGTGCGAGGTGCGAGGTGCGAGGTGCGAGGTGCGAGGTGCGAGGTGCGAGGTGCTGGGCATCAGTTTCGTGAACGCTGCCGCTTAACCCCTCCCTTTGAAAAGTGGAGGGGACTAGGGCGTATTCGGTTCGGTGAATGCGCGTTAGCTTTGTGTATGAATGGTCTTTCCGTCTTTGATGGTTTCAAGCACCTTGATATCTCGAATGTCCATTGGGTCAACGGAAAGTGGATTGTTGTCCAAGATGACCAAGTCAGCGCGTTTTCCGATTTCAATGCTGCCTTTGTCGCTCTCCTCAAAGTTCTGATAAGCCGCGGTAAGCGTGATGGATTCCAACGCCTGATAAGGGCTTATCTTGTGGTGCTCGCCAAGGGTGTCTCCACTTCGTGTTACACGGTTAACCGCGGACCACATGTTGGTCATCATGTCTGGAAACAGCACAGGTGCATCCATGTGGATGGTAAAAGGCAGGTCGTTGGAATTTGCCCACCCCATCGGAGAAATGTTCGCTGCGCGCCATGGCCCTAACACCGAATCGCGGTGGTAATCACCCCAGAAGTAAGTGTGTGCAGGGAAGAAAGACGGGATCATGTCGTTGCTCTTCATGCGTTTGATTTGATCTAAACGTGTGGTTTGGGCGTGAACCACAACGGTGCGCCGGTCTTTTTTACCGTGCTTAGCATCGGCCTTTTCGACCGCATTTAGCAAGATGTCGGCAGAGGCATCGCCATTACTGTGGCTGAGGATCTGCGCATTCAGTTGATAGGCAGTATCTACCCAATGGTCCATTTCATCTTGCGTGAGCACAGGGTAGCCGTGGTAGTCATACGCATGGCTGTGTGGGGGCTCATAATACGGCGATGACAAGTAGGCGGTTTTGCCTTGTGGTGAACCGTCGCCCACCATTTTTACACCTGCGAGTGTGAAACCGTTGATGGTGCTACCCATCGGCATGATGTTGGCGGCTTCTTGCAGGTCCACCCATTTCGCGTAAGCCAACATGTCGATTTTCAGCAAATCATTCTCTGCCATGCTTTTCATGACGTGCACAGTAGGTAATGTGGCGAGCCCTTCTTGCGCCGTTGTCACGCCGTGACGCGCAAACATATCTTGGACTTTGACGAACTTGCGCACAGCATCTTCAGCAGAGAGTGCTGGCAATGCACCTAGCACCGCATAAACAGCGGATTCTTCGAGCACGCCCGTCATGACGCCTTGGCTATCTCGACGTATCACGCCACCGCTTGGGTTAGATGAGTCATGTGAATAGCCAATAAAGCTAAGGCCAGCAGAGTTACAGGTTGCAAGGTGGCCCGACACGTGCACAGCGCAGAAATTGTAATCGCCGCTCATGTCATCGAGCTCGGTTTTAGTGGGGTGACGTTTTTCCTCTAACTCAGCATCATCGTACCCAAAGGCAACGTGTAGGATGTCTTTGTCTAAATCTGGTTTAGAGAAATAGTTTTCCATCTGTGTTTTCAAATCATCAATGCTATTTACCGTCCCCATTGGCGCGGGGTAGAGAAATTCACTTTCAATGAGGGGGATGTACTGTGCAAAGTGACCGTGTGCATCAATAAATCCTGGCGTTACCGTTTGCCCTTTTAAATCTCTCACTTGCGTATCACCGCGTTTTTCTTTTAACACGTCACGGTTTGTACCAACGGCAACGATCACGCCGTCTTTGATGGCGATTGCTTGGGCGCGATCGTTTTCGCCTGTCATGGTGATGACATCGCCGTTAACCAAAATGATGTCTGGGGCAGCAATGGCAACACTGGTGAGCAATGCGAGAGGAAGAACAGCAAAAGGCAGGCAAGAACGTGATGTTTTTTTCATTGTGTCCTCATTAGGCAGTAGCCAAGTGGGTCGTCATATTGTGTTGATATCTGCCATTTTAAGGTCTAATTCTTTACAAGAAAGTCCATTTTGATAGGGTATTACGTTCAAGTGTTGGGTGTTAAACGCGTTAATGTAGAGGGTGACGGATCACATGCACACGTTAGAACAGTTAAATGCCTTCATTGCTGTGTACGAACACGGGGCGTATAGCACTGCAGCAAAAATGCTGACTAAATCACGTACCACGGTGCGTGAACACGTCATGGCGTATGAAGATGTGTTGGGCTATTCGCTGTTTGAGATCCAAGGGCGCAAGGCTGTTCCAACGGATAAGGCGAAGCAGTTATATTTCTACGCCAAGGTGGTGGAAAAGCAAAACCTCGCGCTGTTTGCACAAAGCCAAGCCTTGTTCAACAGCGATATTCATACCCTCAACATTGCCTATGATGTGGTCGTGCCGATTGCGTTGATGGCACGCGTTGAAGGTGAGGTGATTGCGCATTACCCCACCATGAAAGTGAACTGGTTGCACCGCACTCGGCAAGAAGCGCTGATGATGTTAGAAAACGGAGAGGCAGACTTCGCGTTAATGCCTAACCGTGGGGAAATCTTCACGGAAATCGATGTCACCTGGCAAACCTTGGGTGACATTAAGCTGCGATGCTACGCAGGGGCGAATTCCACGCTAGCTAAAGCCTCTCTCGTTACCATGGCGTTACTGCAATCGGAGACGCAATACATCACCGAAAACTTTATCAATATGAACATGCGATTTACGCAGGTGTCGCCACGTCTGCATGTGGTAAGCAACAGCGATTTGTTATGTGAGTTAGTCAAACATCATGGTTGGACGGTCATGCCTGAACACACGATGACGCCGTATTTAAAGGCTGGGGATATCGTTGAGGTTAGCCCCAAAGAGGCAATGGCTGGCGTCTCTATCGGGCTGAATGTGTTTTACCCGCGAGGCAAGGACAATCGCGCTGAGTTTGCGCATGTTATTCAATGGTTCGCAGAGGCCAGCAGGGACTATCTGAATTGAAAGACAGATCACTGATACATGGCGGAATACGTTAGGACTCTTTCGGGTTACTTGATATGATTTTGGCGATAGTCGGGGAGCCTGTTGGCTGAGAGTGCAGTGCGAGTTGAAAGACTTGCATGCATGACCCGTTGAACCTGATTCAGTTAATACTGACGTAGGGAACTATTGTCACGCTGGTTGCGATTCCACCTGTGCTTTCCTTCCATCAGCGAGATTCTGTTCCTGTGCGTTGGTTTGGGAACATTATGATGCCAAATCCAAACACACCTTCTTCTCCGGTTTCACCTACTCCTATTGTATTGACCATTGCTGGCTCTGACAGTGGTGGTGGTGCGGGTATTCAAGCCGATATCAAAGCCATTTCAGCCACGGGTGGCTATGCCTGTTCGGTCATTACCGCGATTACCGCTCAGAACACACAAGGCGTATCTGCCATTTTTCCCATTCCCGTTGAACACGTTAGCCATCAACTCGATGCGGTGTTTTCCGACCTCAATATCGTGGCGGTGAAAATTGGCATGTTGGCGGATGCTGACATCATCAAGGTGGTGGCGGACAAATTGCGTCAGTATCAGCCTCAATATCTGGTGGTTGACCCTGTCATGGTGGCAACCAGCGGTGACGTTCTGTTGGAGAATAGCGCGATTCGCGCCCTTAAAAATGCACTGCTTCCTCTCGCGGATATCATCACTCCCAACTTGCCTGAGGGCGCAGCGCTGACTGATAAAACGTTGCCAAACAGCGAAACCGACATGCAAGCCATGATCGACGACCTGCGTTTGTTGGGTGCGAAGACTGTGTTGCTAAAAGGCGGGCATCTCGAACAAGACGAAAACAGTAACGATCTACTGATTTTCTCCGACCGTGTTGAAACCCTCAGTGCGAAACGCACCAACACTAAAAACACGCACGGCACAGGCTGTTCGCTTTCTTCTGCCATTGCATCGTACTTGGCACAAGGACATGACCTAGAGCGCGCAGTGATTCTCGCTAAGTCGTATATCTCGAAAGCCATCGCCCATGCGGATGAGCTGAACATCGGAAAAGGCCATGGGCCTGTTAATCACTTTTTTGAGGGCCACTCAGCGCTGCGTTAATGCTCGAGTTAAATGTGTTGAGTTAAAACAGTTCTAATCATGCGAGTGGAGGCACTATGAATTCAGGTATTCCAAAAACAAACACGGATGCGGTAAACACCGTTATTTCAGCGTTAAACGCGGTGCGAGAGTCTAAACCGTTGGTGGTGAACATCACCAACTATGTGGTCATGAACAACACCGCGAATGCATTGTTGGCCGTTGGAGCATCGCCCATCATGGCGCATTCAACGCAAGAAATGGCCGAGATGATGTCATTTGCCGGGGCGCTGGTGGTCAATATTGGCACGCTAGACAGCGTTTGGGTTCCGCGCATGCTGTTTGCGGTAGAACAAGCCAATGCGAACAACAAGATTGTGGTGCTCGATCCCGTCGGGTGCGGCGCAAGTAAACTTCGCACGGAAACCTCACGACAAATCGCCCACCTTGCTGATGCGTTGATCATTCGAGGTAACGCCTCTGAAATTATTGCGTTGGCGGGTATTCAGCACCAAGGGAACACCAAAGGGGTCGATGCGCAAGACAGCAGCGACGAAGCGTTAGATGCCGCTAAATACCTGGTAGAAACCTATCGTTGTCAGGTGGTTGTTTCGGGTGAAACGGATTATGTCGTGACGCGAGAGGGGTATATCACCTTAAATAATGGCCACCCTATGATGCCATCCGTGACAGGCATGGGTTGTTCGCTTTCTGCATTAACAGGTGCGTTTGCCGCAGTAGGTGAAAAGTCTGGATTAGCGGCGGCTGCCGTGATGGGCGTGGCGGGTGAGATGGCCGCAGAGATGGCGAAAGGGCCGGGCAGTCTGCAAATGCATCTTCTCGATGCGCTTTATCAACTCGATGAAGAGACCCTGAAGCAACGCTTGCGACTGACAGTAAATATGGGGTCAGAAGGCTAGAATGAATACTTCTAATTCAATGTCTCCCCCTAACCCGTATCGTTTGTATTTGGTGACAGACGACAACCAAGATCTCGCTACACTTCAACGCGTGGTGAAAGATGCCGTTGCCGGCGGCGTTACCATGGTGCAGGTGCGAGAGAAAAGCGGCGATGTGCGTCAATTCATTGCCCGCGCTGCAGCAGTGAAAGCCATTTTGGCAGGCACCGGAGTACCTCTTATTATCAATGATCGCGTGGATGTGGCGCTGGCTGTGGATGCTGACGGTGTCCACCTAGGGCAATCTGATATGCCTGCTGACATCGCAAGGACGTTGATTGGTGCGAATAAGTTGCTTGGGTTGTCCATAGAAACTGAACAGCAGCTGCTGGACGCTGAATCTTTGCCCGTGGATTACCTCGGTTTAAGCGCGATATTTGCGACGCCAACCAAAACCAACATCAAAAAAGAGTGGGGCATTGATGGCCTTGCAAACGCGGTAAAGCAAAGCGCGTATCCCATTGTTGCTATCGGCGGTTTGAACGCCTCAAATCTCGAAGCTGTTATCGCCACAGGCGCGTCAGGCATTGCGTTGGTCTCCGCGATTTGCCATGCCGATTCGCCAAAGGAAGCGGCGAAAGCATTGATTCAGCAATTGGAGCGGAATGCGTCCGAAGATCATGAGAGTTGAGTGAGGAGATGCGAGATAAGAGGTGCGAGATGCGAGAAGAGAGTTGTATTCTCCGCTTCTCGTTTTGTTTTAAGGATTTTGCTTTTTGTTCTGTTGCTCTATTCTCGCAATCTCAAATCTCGTTCCTAGTTACTCCCCATTCAACGCCCTAATATGCTCCCTCAGCGGTCTTGGTTTCGCGATGCCAAACCCTTGAGCAAAATCTATTCCTAGATGCGTCAGAATCTGCGCATGTTTATCGGTCTCGACGTATTCCGCAACGGTGGTGAGTCGCATGTTTTCCGCCAGTAATTGTACCGATTGAACAATCAATTGATCGGCATCGTTGGAGGGGAGGTTTCGCACAAATTCGCCATCGATTTTCAGCACATTAATCGGAATACGGCGAAGGTAAGAAAAGCTCGCGTATCCGGTGCCGAAATCATCGAGGGCAATTTTGCATCCGGCTTTTCTTAGGGCGTGGACGGTTGCAATCGTGAGTGATTCATTTTCGATCGCGGAAGATTCGGTGATTTCAAAACACACTTTGTAAAGCGGAATTGAAAGCGCCTTGGCTTTTTGAATGACAAAGTCAGACAAGCCTTCGTCGCCCAACGACTTCGCCGTGAGATTAATGGCACAGCGATTCACTAAATCCCAATTGTTGAGCTGAGTGGCGAGCATTTCGAAGGTGTGTGCAATCACCCATTTATCGAGCGTCGCTTCCAATCCGAATTCGTTGATCATCGGAAAAAACTCGTCCGGTTCGAGTGGGTTGGCATTGTCCTGCTTTAAACGAAGTAACACTTCAAAACTGCTGCTGATGGTGTCTGGATCTTTGAGATTGCGGTAGGGCTGGCAGTAGAGTTCGAACTGGTCTTCACGCAGCGCTCTCTGCACGGAATTGAGCCTCAGGAACTTGTGAGAGGACAAATCAGAATCATCAAACCAGCGAATTTTATGGTCATGAAAAGTCGGTTGGTCGCAGAATACAGAAATGGTTTCTTCCACGTTGTCTTTGTTACTGAGCTTGCAGCAATGCAGGGTGTGAGAGAACAACGAAATGGACGTGCCTTGCCAAAAGAACTGAAAGTTATCGCAAAGGTCACTGATTGCGACAAGGTCGTCATTCATGTCAGGTTTTAAGGATTCGATATAGATTAAACCGACAGAAAACGGTGGCCGATAAAAGCGAAGAATGCTCGGCTGTGCGGTAAAGAAATGCTTGGTTAATTGGCGCAGAAACTGAGCCTGCCCGGTGTGCCCAATACCGGTCAGGTTTTGCATGGTGGTTTTTAAATCTAAGTAGACCAGCACCGGCTCATCAATGTGCGATAAATCCTCTTTCAGCTGTGCCAAATTATACAGCCCTGTGTAGGGGTCAATTCTCTCCTTCCTTAGTCGTTCTTGGTTGAGCATAAAGCTGCGAATACTGTCGCTACCTTGTATGTAGGCAAGCACGGAAAACAGGATTAATACCTCCAATAAGCCGAGAAAATTCTCGTCTATGTCATCGGTGATGTTCACCCAAATTACGGCTTCGTAAACCATGACCAAGGTAACGATGGCACCCACCACCATCGGACGCAAAATACCGAATCTGCCCAGTCCCATGAATACCAAAATAAGCAGAAAGAAGCAGATGGAGAAAAGAAGGAGGGAATAAGGGATAAGAACGGAAACACAGACCAATGTTAATGACAGCGCGAGCCAAAGATAATACGTCCAAACCGTAAGGTTTTTTTCGAACAGTTGTCTGTCCAACCGCATATACGCGTCGGCGTGGTCTCTAAACACGTACACAAGGGCAACATACATTAATGGCGTGATCACCAAGTGCGTGAGCTCGATACTAATGGACGAGAAGAAAATAAAGGGTGTATCCACGTCGATGATGGATGTGGATGCCACCAGAAAGAGCAAGGAGGCATTGAAGATGGGCAGCATAATAGCGAACAAGAAGAAATAAATCCCCGCTTTCAGCGGCACACTGCGTTGCCTGATGCGAAGCGTGATGTGGTTGTAAGCAAAGGTCGTGAGTGCAGGGGCGATAGGAAGCACACAGGAAAAAAGTAACACTTCGTTCCAGCGTAAATCGGAGGCAAACAGCCCGTGCGTCAGCATGGCTAAAAAAATGGCAGGAAGTGCAAAAATACCGCGGTGAAAGAGCGTCGCCACCATAAACGCATTCACAAAGGAAATGACAAAGAAGCCCGTTTCTT
This sequence comes from Enterovibrio baiacu, assembly GCF_004120195.1. Taxonomy (GTDB): domain Bacteria; phylum Pseudomonadota; class Gammaproteobacteria; order Enterobacterales; family Vibrionaceae; genus Enterovibrio; species Enterovibrio baiacui. The sequence goes on from NZ_SCHN01000008.1 coordinate 480,334, forward strand.
CAATTTCAAAAAAAGACGACAGGTAGTAACTCGCCCATAGTCCCAAAAAGATGATGCACTGAGAAACCAGCGGTTGATGTAAGAAACGGCGAAACATCTTTTCAGCATGAGGGGGTGGTGTGGAGACCAGCATTCGGAGACCTTATCCAAGTTCTATGAGTGCAGCGTAGCAGTTTCCGGTGCGAAACCTTGGTTCTCAGCGCCGTAGCGCTGGGTAAAATACGGGGTTTCTTAGATGTGAAATTAGGTGCGTTGAATCCAGCAATAAAACACACAAAATAGCATTATTTTTAAGACACGGCTTTCATGGCTCTGCGTCCCTGTAGACGGGCTCGTTGGCTGAATATTTGCATAGATAAGCAGGCGATTTTGTCGTGAATTCCCCGTGGTTTGCGGCTTCAACCCTTCGTAGCACAGTAACCTCCCTATAAGTGAACCAAGATCACAACCTTTATTTCTCAACAAGATAGTGAGTCAGTTTTGACTCGGTGACCGAATTCACACAATGAATTTACGGCTACTTTTGTCCAGTAAATGCGAGATATTTCATCTGTCTGGAATCCTGATACTCCCTTAGCATGAGCCTGTCTGAATCAAACGATAAGTAGAGCACATGAACGTCGTCGCTATCACTGCATGCCATACCGGAATTGCCCACTGTTACATGGCCGCAGATCGCCTCATCGAAGCCGCTAAAGCACTCTCCATCAACATCAAAGTTGAAACCCAAGGCGCGATGGGTATCGAGAACAAGATCTCCAAACGCGAGTTTGATTCCGCAGATTTTATATTGTTGGCCACTGAAATTAGCCCGGCAGAAAGCGATCGTTATGAAGGGAAAAATCCCACTATCGTTTCCGTGCAAGACGCCATCAATCACCCCCTATCTCTTTTGAAAAAATTTAAGTGAACACAATGAAAAAAGAAGTCGCATTTACCTGTGAACTGCCAAACGGTATTCACGCTCGCCCAGCAAACCAGCTTGAAGCGGTTTGCCGTCAATTTAGCAGTGACATCACGCTGAAAAACCTGCGTAACGAAAACACAGGTTCAGCAAAAAGTGTCCTGTCGCTGGTGGGTACAGACACCCTGTTGAACGACCCGTGTTCATTGATCATCGAAGGTGATGACGCAGAAGCCGCATTTGATGTGTTGGCGACCTACCTGCGTGAAGAATTCCCGCATTGTGACGAAGAGTTGGTGGTGATGGATGAGGGCGATGTGACGCTGCCACAATCACTGATGAACCATAACCCAACCCTTATCCGCGCGAAGCGCCTGTCTGCAGGTATCGCCAAGGGTAAACTGATTCGCTACAACGAGATCGAACTGTCAGTGTTCGAGCAAGAAACCGCAACGCTGAACTTTGAACAAGCGAAGCAGCAAGTGACCGAAACCTTGATTGATAAGGCTGAACTGGCAAGCGGCCAAGAAAAAGAAATCATCAAGGCGCATTTGGGCATTTTGAACGATGAAACCTTGAACGAAAAAGTGTCGGGTTTTGTGTCAAACGGTGAGTCGCTGGCGAAAGCGATTCTTCTGACCGTTGCAGCCATCACTGAAACCTTGATGCAGTCGTCTTCGGCATACCTGAAAGAGCGTGTGCTAGACATCAAAGACATCGCACTGCAATTGCTGATGACGGCGCACCCGCACGTTGAAGTGTCGACTGAATTCACGTTGACTGAACCGTCAATCGTGATAGCTAACGACCTGACGCCAAGCCAGTTCTTGGGTCTAGATCGTGAATTCTTGCAAGGTCTGATCCTGACGCAAGCAGGTTCTACCTCGCACACTGTCATTTTGGCGCGCGCATTCAACATCCCTGCGGTATCTGGCGTTGAAATTGACGCATGTGCGAAGCACGAAGGCGAAATCCAATTTGTTGATGGTGGCCTAGGTATCGTGGCACTCGCACCTTCTGATGCAGTGGCAACCTACTTCGAACGTGCGATGTGGCTGGCAGAGCAAGTAAAAGCCGCCGAAAGCGAATACTTAAACCTGCAAGCGCAGACCAAAGATGGTCACAAGATTGAAATCGCAGCAAACATCGCGTGTACCGTAGAAGCGGAATCGGCGTTTGCGAAAGGCGCGGAAGGCATTGGTCTTTTCCGCACTGAAATGCTGTTCATGGATCGCAGCACGGCACCTGACGAACAAGAGCAGTTTGATGCGTACAAAGAAGTGCTTGAAGCCGCGGGTGACAAAGCCGTGATTATCCGCACCATGGATATCGGTGGTGACAAGCCGCTGGATTACTTGAACCTGCCACACGAGCACAACCCGTTCTTGGGTTACCGCGCGGTGCGTATCTACCCACAATTCCTCGCGTTGTTCCACACCCAACTTCGTGCGATTTTGCGTGCGGCGCAATACGGTCACACCAAAGTGATGATCCCGATGATTCAAAGCATCGAAGAAATCCGTTGGGTGAAAGCGCAGCTAGAGATCGTGAAAGCGGAATTGGTGAGCGACAACACCCCATTCGGCGAGATTGAATTGGGCATCATGGTAGAAATTCCATCCGTGGCATTCATCATGGATCAGTTCTGCAAAGAAGTGGATTTCTTCAGTATTGGCTCAAACGACATGACTCAATACTTGCTGGCAGTTGACCGTGACAACGACAACGTTGCCAAGCTTTACAACAGCCTAGCACCGTCATTCCTGCGCTTACTTCGCGCGGTGGTCTCTGGCGCACAAGCGTACGACAAATGGGTTGGCCTGTGTGGTGAGCTAGGCGCGAACAAGAAAGTGCTGCCATTGCTTGTAGGCGCTGGCTTGAACGAACTAAGCATGGCGGCGCCAAGCATTGCACCAACCAAAGCGGCACTTCGTCAGTTTGACAGTGAAGCGTGTAAAGCACTGTTCAATGCAGCGTGTGATTGCGCGACGATTGCCGATGTTGAGGTACTGCTAGATGTCTTCGCGCAGTCTCAAGAAGATAAGCCACTGCTAGATGTTGAATGTGTGCTGCTTGATTGCGACTTCAACAGCAAAGAAGAAGCGATTCAAACGCTGGTGGGCAACCTAGGTGTGCGCGGTCGTACTCACTTGGTGAACGAGCTAGAAGCGGATATCTGGGCGCGTGAGTCTGTGTTCACCACAGGTCTTGGCAATGGCTTTGCGATCCCACACACCAAATCAGACAACATTGCGCATTCGTCCATCTCTATCGCTCGCTTGAACAAGCCTGTGATTTGGAGCGACGACGAAGACGGCGAAGTCGAATTTGTCATCATGCTGACGCTTAACAAAAACCAAGGCGACCAGCACATGCGCATTTTCTCTGGCCTTGCGCGCAAACTTATCCACGAATCTTTCCGCAACACCCTAAAAACAATGACGACGGAAGCTGAAATCATCGGCTACCTGCAGTCTGAGCTCTCTTTGTAATACCCAATTACGTTTTCAGGTGCTGCATCCCCCTGCGGCACCTTTTTTAAAAAAGGTAGAAGAATGAACATCAAGTTAGCGCCTTGTGCACTCGCTATAGCCCTTGCTTTGTCTGTTGTTGGCTGTAATTCAGATTCCAACACCTCAGAACCTAGCATTTCTATTCCATCCGTGTCGATTATCGATAAAGCGGTATTGAAATACGTCGATCCAATGATTGGTACCGCTGCATCGGGCCACACATTCCCAGGTGCGGTTGTTCCTGCGGGCATGGTTCAACTTTCACCAGATACGTTTATTGGCTCAGAAGTAGGCCATGAAGCTGGCCAAAATGCGTGGCATTCAGCATCGGGTTACTGGGATTCATCCAACTATGAAACTGGCGAAATTGTTGATACTGACGTGTCGCTATACGGCTTCTCGCATACCCACTTGTCAGGCACGGGTGCTACCGATCTAGGCGACATTCTTGTTTTGCCTTATTCAGACTTGAATGATCACGGCATCAATACCTTTGATAAGTCGAACGAAATTGCCACGGCAGGTTTTTACAAAACCAAACTGAACAACGGCAACATCGACGTCGAACTTACAACAACAAAGCGCGTTGGTTTGCACAAGTATACCTTTGCGAAAGGTGCTGAGCGCAACGTCAAGTTCGACTTAGGCCATACCTTGTTGCCTAACGGCGGTAAGTCGCTGAAAAACAAAATTGAAGTCATCGACGAATACACCATTCGCGGTCGTAAATCGTCAACGGGTTGGTTCCAAGGTCAAGATCACCAAGGTCATGACATCTTCTTCTACGCGAAGTTTAACCAGCCTGTAGCAAGCGCCATTCTGGGTAAAGACGGTGGCGAACCGACTACTGATATGCGTCACAACGCCGTCTATCAAGGTGATGATTTAACGGCATTCCTAAACTTTGGTGCGGGTGAGGAATCGATTGAAATTCGCGTCGGTATTTCCCCTGTTAACTGGCACGGCGCACAGAAAAACTTAGAAGCAGAAGCACCGACGTTTGATTTTGCAAAAGTGAAATCAGACGCGGAATTCGCATGGGCTGAGAAGCTTGCAAAAGTGAAAGTGGAAGGTGGCTCAGAAGCAGAAAAGACCAACTTCTACACGGGCATGTATCACATGATGATCGCGCCAATTGAATTTTATGACGTTGATGGTCGCTACGTGGATATGCTTGGCACCACTCGCACCTTGGAAGAAGGCGACACGCCGAACTATTCCATCTATTCAACGTGGGATACCTTCCGTGCGGTTCACCCATTCTGGACCATCATTGATCCGAAGCAAGCCACTTTGTACGCGGAAGATTTGATCCGTAAATCAAACGACGAGTTCGGCATGCTGCCTAAGTGGGAAGGTCACGGATCTGAAACGGGCACCATGATCGGCTACCCATCAACGGCAATCCTTGGTGATGCGGTTACCAAAGGTTTGGTGGATGCAGAACAAGCGCTTGAAGCATCGGTGAAGTCGGCGCACTACCGCCCACATGACTTCCCGCAAATCAACGATGGTATTTTGACTGCGCTAATGGCGGGTCAATTGAACTACCACATCAAAGAGAAGTGTGTTCGCGTTCCAAACTGGAACTCCGTGTCTTACTCGCTTGAGTTCTCTTTCTACGATTGGACCATTGCTGAAATGGCGAAAGCCGCTGGCGATATGGAAACCTATGACGAATTCAAAGCGCGTTCTTATAACTCTCTAGAGCATTGGGATCCAAGTGTTGGCTTCTTTGTTCCTACAGAGACGAAAGATGGCGATGTTTGTGCATTCAAATACAGCGCTGACACTTTCAGCCCTTATAAAGCGGATGCGTTCTACTTCACCGAAGGTAACGCATGGCAGTGGCAGTGGGCGTTCATGCAGGACTTGGACAAGCTGACCGAAATAATGGACGGCACAGAGGGTCTGAACCAGAAACTCAATAATTTGTTCAATGCTGATCCAAACGGTGGTGAAGCTCACCAAGATATGACGGGCTATATCGGTCAATACATTCATGGTAACGAGCCTTCACACCACGTGATTTACCTGTATAACCGCACCCAAGAATCTTACAAGACACAGGAATACTTGGATCAGGTTTACGACGAATTCTACAAACCAACGCCAGACGGCATCATTGGTAACGAAGACGTTGGCCAAATGTCAGCGTGGTACTTGATGTCGTCCCTTGGTTTCTACCAAATTTCACCGACTGACCCAACGTACAGCATTGGCCGCCCAATCTTCGACAAAGCCACCATGTCGATTGGCGATGGCAAGTTTACGGTTATTGCTGAAAACAACGGCCCGGACAACATGTACGTGAAATCCGTCACCATCAACGGCAAACCTTTGGATAAATTCAACACCTTTAAACACGAAGAGTTTAAAGCGGGTGGTGAACTTCGCTTCGTGATGACCGCTGATAAGTCAGAGGCCATGGCTGCGAATCTTTAAAAGATTTGCACTTGCTCCTCCCACTCTTCGAGGGGGAGGCTGGGAGGGGGTGCTCTTTGTCTGATGATTGGCCTGAGTTTGAGTGTCGTTATCAAGGCCGCTTAACCCCTCCCTAACCCTCCCCTTGAAAAGTGGAGGGAATAAAGAAAAAACAAAGTCGGAATTAAACTACTCACGAATGAGAAGTGGGTAAATAAAAGTAATACAAACCGCCCAAAAGATATTTAAGCAATGTGGACATGTTTAAGTGTCGGGCGGTTTTTTTATGAAAACGATTTACAAATAAATAATGAGAGCGCGATTCAAAAATCTTATGCCGGTATCGGCAGGGGTTCGATCACGCCAAAAACAATCATCCAATACGTTTCTAACACTATATAGGTCGAAAATGATAAACAAAAAGTCTGTGCTTTCTATGGCGATCGTTTTTGCGTTAGCGGGCTGTAATTCCAGTTCATCGGACAACAGTGGACATATCGGTACCTTGCCGCAGCCTGATCTTTCTGTACTGAATTATGTTGATACGCTTATCGGGACGAAAGGGTTGGGTAACGTGAACCCGTCACCTGTCATGCCGGAAGGCATGATCCAACCGTCACCAGACAACTTCGATCCTAACGGGTGGAATGGCAAAGGTTCTCCCTCTGAGTATGACCCAACCAATGCGCTGCTTTCTGGTTTCACCATGACTCACATTTCAGGTGCAGGTAAAGGTGATCTGAATGATTTCGCCTTCTTGCCCTACACAGGCTTTAACACCGACGCACCAACCATCAACAAAGACACAGAAACCGCAGAAGTGGGTTACTACTCGGTGGAATTAAAAGAGACGGGTGTGAAAGCGGAACTGACGGCGACTGATCGCGTGGCGTTCCAGCGTTACACCTTCAAAAAAGGCGAAGACCGTAAAGTTCGTATCGACCTACAACACGAGTTGTTGGAAACCTATGGTAACCACTCTCGCAATATTTACTACAAGCGTTTGAACGACACCACGGTGGTGGGCGCGCGTACATCAAACGAATGGGGACAATGGCAGACGGTTTTCTTCGTTGCTGAGTTCTCTGAATCTATCGTTGAAGAAAACCTTTACGCGAAACTGGCCTCTGAAAGCAAATTGCGCCCAGTCGATGCGACAGAAGTGGGGTTGGCAGACTACCGTGGCTACGCAGAACATCAGCCAATGCCGGGCGAGCCTGAGCCAGATGCGGAGCGTCTCGCCAAGCGCGCAAACGATGTGATGACACACCTGAACTTCGGCAAAGGTGATGCACCAATCACAGTCAAAGTGGCAATTTCCGGCACTAGTGTGGAAGGTGCTATCAATAACTTGAATGCGGACACAAACGATTTCAACTTTGATGCTGTGGTAGAGAAAAACCGTATCTCATGGGCTGAAATTTTGGGTGAGTTTGAACTGGAAGGCGGCAAAGAAGCCGATAAAACCATGTTCTACACCTCGCTTTACCGCACCTATGTCGCGCCATTCGTTTACCAAGATGTAGACGGAAAATATCGTGGCATGGATGGCAAAGTGCATCAGGCAGAAGACGGTTTGGTGAACTACTCGGTGTATTCAATGTGGGATACGTTCCGTGCCGCGCACCCGCTAAAAACCATCATTGATAAATCACGTGCTGTGGAATACGCACACGATTTGCTGAACAAATACAAAACAGGCGGCGTGCTGCCTAAATGGGAACTTCACTCGGATTACACTGGAGAAATGGTCGGGCATCCTGCGGTTTCTGTTATTGCGGACATCATGGTGAAACACCCTGAAGCCTTCACGCAGGATCATTTTGAACTCGCGATCCAAGCGGCGAATGACACACTCGATTTCTCGCTAGATAAAACTGATAGTTGGGTGCCTTACAAAGATGCATGGTCTGGTGACAAGCGTTTCACCGTCATGACGCGCCACAACAATTACCAAGAAGCGCTCGGTTACATTCCTGCGAATGCGAAATGGGCGGCGGACGCCGGCGACAAACCCGCATACGTGAACGGGATTTCTGAAGATAAATATGACGGGCTGGTGAACGAATCTGTGTCATATGGTTTGGAGAATGCCTACTACGACTGGACAGTCGCGCAGATCGCCAAACTGGCAGGTGATGACGCGTCATTTGAGCGTTACATGCAGCGTTCTGAGTCATTCAAAAACTACTTTGATTACAACCCAGAGTTTTACGGCAAGCTCAAAGACAGCAAAGGCAACTCACTTGGCGCGACGGGCTTTATGCGCCCGGTCTACAACCAAAACGGTGAGAAGGTTTTCGCGAACAACCTGAAAGCGGATTGTGTGGATGAAAATCTGGCACTGTCTATCCCGCAAGGCTTGGATTACAACACGTGTAAAGACCGCAAAAACCTGACAGAAAACGATGTGTTCTGGCCTTACCGCGCCGAGCACCGTGGTGAAGATTTCACCGAAGGAAATACGTGGCAGTGGACGTGGTTTGCACCGCACAGCATCAATGGCCTTGGCAATGTGATGGCGGGTCAGAACAATGTTCGCGCTGACTTCGACACCCCAGAAGCATTGACAGCAGAAGGTAAAGCGTCGCTATTGGCAAACTTGAATGCGCTGTTCAATGCCAACTCGAACGCTGACACCAGCCAGTCTCATGACATGTCTGGCTACATCGGCCAGTTCGTGATGGGCAATGAACCTGACCACCACGTGCCAATGATATACAACTGGACCGCAGAACCTTGGAAAACACAGGAAATTGTCAACCGTGCAATGAATGAGTTCTACCACCCAACGTTAGAAGGCCTGATTGGTAATGAAGACGTTGGCCAAATGTCGGCGTGGTATGTGATGAACGCCTTGGGCTTCTACCAAGTGACGCCGGCGGATCCGTCTTACACCATCACGCGCCCAATCTTCGATAAAGCAGTGATCCCCGTTGATGGCGGTTCATTCACCATCACAACGGAAAACAACAGCGAAGAGAATATCTACGTGAAATCTGTTGCCATTAATGGCAAGCCTCTAAATAACAACTTCTCATTTAAACACTCAGATCTGAAAGCGGGCGGGCAATTAAGTTTTGTCATGACCGGAAATAAAGAAGACGCATTAAAGTAAAAATAAAAAACCAGGAGATCTACGAATAGATCTCCTTTCCCTATTTTTAGTGAAATGAAGGTGTAACATGAAATTCAAAAAGAGTTTAGTTTGTGTTGCGGTAATAGCAGGAATATTGGGGTCGACGGGTTGTACTACTCAGGGCGTTTCTTTCACTGAACAACCTGTTATTGAAATGGGATTAAACGTGCCAGTTGCGTTTGATGACATGGACATTACACGCTTTGTTAATCCATTTATTGGTACGGGCAATTTAGGTAACACGTATCCTGGGGCGACAACACCACACGGTATGGTGCAACTGTCGCCGAACAACGGGTCGAACGGGTGGGAATACACCTCTGGGTATTACTACAACGATAACCGCGTTTCAGGCTTCTCTCACACTCACCTTTCTGGCGCAGGCGCAGGGGATTTGAACGACATCCTTGTGATGCCAATCAACTCCCGCTCAGATTACATGCTTAACGAAGGCTCTCCGCAGCTGAACCTCGAAGCATCACGCTTTAAGCACCGCAACGAACAAGCCACTGCCGGTTACTATTCTGTTTTCCTCGATGACTATGACATCAAAGCTGAGCTGACTGCGTCAGATCGCGTGGGTGTTCACCGCTATACCTTCCCGCAAGATGATAAATCCGAAATCATTGTGAACCTGGGTTTCAACATTAACTGGGACTACACGGCGGAATCGCATTTCGAGTGGGATAAAGACGCCAACACCTTATCGGGCCACCGTTTCTCAGACGGTTGGGCGGCGAGCCAAAAAGAATTCTTCGTGATGGATTTCGATAAGCCAATCAAGTCGATTCGTTTTGAGTATTTCGATCGTGAAACCAAATCGTATGTGCCAGCGAAAGCGGGAACGACCGTATTCACCAACCAATATGCCCGTGCCTATGTCGAGTTTGATACGGCAGAATCAGGCCTAGTGGTTGAAGCCAAAGTTGCACTTTCAAACACAGAAGTGGGCGAGAATGCACAATCTGGTGCGTCGTTGAACATGACGGAAGTGGCGGGTAAAACCTTCGACCAAGTGCGCAAAGACGCCACGGCGAAGTGGGAAATCGAGCTAGGTAAAATCAAGGTTGAAGGGGATGTGGAATATAAACAAACCTTCTACACCGCGATGTATCACGCCTTCTTGGGTCAAACCATTCACTCGGACCTTGATGGTCGTTACCGTCAAGTGATGCAAGGCCGCGGTGCCTACCCGAATGGCACCAATGCCAACGGTGATGTAGTTTCTGAGCCGCTGATTGAAAAAGTCCGCATTGCGGATGCGAACAAAGATGGCAAAGCCGATTTCGTTCGCTACGACACCTTCTCCCTGTGGGATACCTACCGCTCTGTTCAACCGCTTTCAAGCATCATTGAGCCAAACCGCTTGGCAGATGTCGTGCTTTCCATGCTGTCGTATGCAGAAGAAAGCTGGGTCGACCACAACGGCAAAACCCGCCACGGTCGTTTGCCAGAATGGACATTCAAAGGCAACGAAACCGGCATGATGATGGGCATGCATTCAACCCCTGTGATTGCGGATGTGTTGACCAAAGGTTCACTGGATGCGCGTATGGATGAGCTGGGCTTTACCCAAGCGCAGCAAGACGATATTAAGCAGCGTCTGATCAGTGCCATGATCAAAGATGGTCGCAAGGGCAGTGCGGTTGATTCCATCGACGAGTACGTCACTAAGGGTTACAAAGCGTCGAAGATGCGTATCGGTAAAGGTGACCTATGGGCGCACTCACCGTTCGAAACCAGTTGGACGGCGTCATACTCACTCGAGTATGCCTACAACGATTGGACCATCGCGCAAGCAATCAAAGCCGTGATGGGTGAAGACGCACCAGAATACAAAGAGTTTGCTGACCGTTCGAATAACTGGATGGCGCAATTCGATTTCAACGGTAAGAAATACAAAGGCTGGTTTAAAGCGCGTGATACCAAAGGCAACTTCATTGATGCCGATTGGGTTGACCCTGCAACAGGCCTCGCGGTGGATAAAGACTGGCGTCCAGACATGTTCAACTATGCGTTTGCAGAGTCGAACGGCTGGCAGTACTCGTTCAGTGTTCAGCATGATATTCATGGTCTGATTGACCTGATGACGGAATTCGATAAAACCCAGAACCCTGAGGCGAAACGCGGCGAGCTGTTTACCAAACGCTTAGACGAATACTGGTCAACCTACCCAGACCGTAACGCCGGTGACAATCAGTTCCCAGTGTTTAACACGGGCAACGTAGGTCAGCATGTTCAGGGCAACGAGCCTGACCACCATGTCCCTTACCTGTACAACTACGTGGGACAACCTTGGAAAGGGCAAGCTGCCATCGCAGCGGCTACCAATGTGTGTTACGACAATACCCCTGACGGTATTTGTGGCAACGACGATTTCGGCACCATGTCAGCGTGGTTTGTGTTCCGTGCATTGGGCTTCTACCCAGTCAGCGCGTCAACGGGTATTTATGAAATCGGCACCCCGCTGTTTGATAACGCCACCATCAATGTGGGCGACGGTAAAACCTTCACCGTGACGGCGAAAGATGTCAGCCGCGAGAATATCTTCATTCAATCTGCAACATTGAATGGTGAAGTGTTCGAACGCACCTACCTAACCCAAGAAGACATTATGAATGGCGGCACACTGTCATTTGTGATGGGTGATGAGCCAAATAAACAATGGGGTTCTCAACCTGAAAATACGCCGCCAGATTTTGGCGTGGGTAAATTCTTGCATGCGGATCACATGCCGAAATAACCAATAATTATTTTAAGAATAAATTAGCACCACATTAAATAACAAAATTAAAGGGGGAGGTCTCCCCCTTTTTCTAAAAGGAATGAAAATGAAACATACATTAGCACCGCTAGCGGTGGTGATTGCTATTGCGCTGTCTGGTTGTAATTCAGATTCGGATTCAAACTCTCAAATAGGTTTGGTCGGTGAAGTGGTTAATAAGTCACTGATTAAATATGTTGACCCCTTTATTGGCACGGGCGCCGACGGCCACACCTTCCCAGGCGCAGTCTACCCGGGCGGTATGGTGCAGCTTTCGCCTGACACAGAAATGGAAGGGTGGGGCTCTGCTGCGGGTTATTTTGACCACGGTAAAAAAGAAGACATTCCTGTTTACGGTTTTTCTCATACCCACCTTTCTGGAACAGGTATCACTGATTTAGGTGATATTCTTATTTTGCCATTTACTGAAAAAAGCAATGCGACTTATAACACCTTCGATAAAGAAAATGAAAAAGCGGAAGCGGGTTATTATTCTGTCGAATTAAACCGTGGTGATATCAAAGTGGAATTAACCACATCGCCACGTGTGGGTTACCACAAATACACGTTTAAAGAAGGCACGACGCCGTTTCTTAAACTGGATTTAGACCACACGCTAAATAAAAGCTGGGGCAACCGCACCACAATCGGTGATATCGAATTTATTGACGAATACACGGTGCGTGGCATGCGCAGTTCCGATGGCTGGGCGAACAACCAGCACATCTATTTCTACGCTAAGTTCAATCAACCTATCGTCAAAGCGACGGGCATGATCGACGGTGTCGAAACAGAAATCTCGCTGGATAACGACGCTTTCCAAGCCACCAAGACCATCGCCTACCTCGAGTTTGCGCCGTCAGACAAACCTATCGAGCTAACCCTCGGCCTATCGCCAACCAGCGTGCGTGGCGCGAAGAAAAACTTGGATGCAGAAGTCACTGAATGGGGCTTTGATAAGGTACTGACCAAAACGCAACAAGCATGGCACAACGAGCTAGCAAAAGTGTCCGTGAAGGGCGGTACGGAAGAGCAGAAAGAGATTTTCTACACGGCCATGTACCATGCCAACATTGCGCCTATGGTGTTCCAAGACGTTGACGGTACGTACCGTGCAATGCGTACACAGGAACTAAAAGAGGCGGGTGATACCCCTAACTATTCTATCTATTCTATGTGGGATACCTTCCGTGCATTCCACCCGCTGCAAACCATTGTTAATCCAGATCGCGCTGAAGAATACGCGAACGATTTGATCCGCAAATACAAAGACGGCGGCATCTTACCGAAGTGGGAACTTCAAGGTCACTACACGGGCACCATGATTGGCTTCCCTGCGATTTCTATCATTGCCGATGCGATGGTGAAAGGGTTAGACGTTGACGCGCAAGACGCGTTGGAAGCGGCTGAGTTTACGGCGCGCTACCACGAAAAAAGTGAATTCCCTGATTGGACCGATGACCAAAACATCGGTGCAGCCAATGTTGTTCAGGTAAAGGTGTATGAAGAAAATGGCTTTGTTCACCACGGCTACTGGAACTCAGCATCCTACACCTTAGAATTCGCTTACGGTGACTGGGCGGTCTCTGAAATCGCACGTATGGCGGGTGATGTGAAGGTTCAAGATGAGTTCCTTGCGCGCGCTGACAACTGGTTAAATCACTGGGATGCATCAACTGGCTTCTTGCGTCCGAAAAACCACCCAGCGAGTTCTTCGCCAAACAAACCGCCATTGGCGTTCAACCAGCCGATCGATGAAGAGCGTAAAGACGAATGTGTGATGGTCGAATGGCCTGCAGGTTCTGGCACGATGAAAGAACAATGTCCGTTGCTTGATTTCGACCCGTATTACGTCGATGAATTCGCCTTCACCGAGGGCAATGCATGGCAATGGAAGTTCCAGCCAATGCATGACTTTGCCCGTCTAAAACAAGAAATCTTCAACGCGGACAAAGCAAGCGGAAAAGACATCACGCCTGAGAAAGCCTTCCGAGAAGATTTGGACGAGTTGTTCACCGCACGCTCCTCAAACACGGGTGAAGAATTGCCTGACTTGACTGGATACATCGGCCAATACATGCACGGTAACGAACCGTCGCACCACATCCCATACCTGTACAACATGACGGACGAGCCTTGGAAAGCCCAAGAATACCTCGACCGCATCATGGCTGAAATGTACACCATCGAGCCGACCGGTTTGATTGGCAACGAAGACGTCGGCCAGATGTCAGCGTGGTACATCATGTCAGCGATGGGCTTCTACCAAGTTTCACCAGCAGACCCGTCTTACTCGATTGGTCGCCCGCTGTTTGATGAAGTGGCTATAGACGTTGAAGGCGGCAAGTTCTCCATCATTGCTGACAACAACAGCCCGCATAACAAGTACGTAAAATCCGTGACCATCAATGGCAACGCGCTTTCTGATGACTTGACCTTTGAGCACAGTGAAATCAAAGCCGGCGGCGAGCTTCGCTTCGTGATGACTGGCGACAAGAAAGAAGCCATGCAGGCAAAAATCTAATTGTTCATAGACTCGATGCCGCCAGCGTGCGGCATCTTTCTCAAGGATTATTCTATGTCTATTTCTCGTGTTTCTAAGGTTGCGTTGTCAGTCTCTGCCGCCCTTTTTATGTTTGGTTGTAACTCCAGTTCTTCTGATTCAAACCCGAACACAGGCGTTGTTTCGCCAGAAGTGAATGTTCTGAAATATGTTGACCCGTTTATTGGCACTGGGTTTAACGGTCACACGTTCCCTGGCGCAGTGGTGCCTGAAGGTATGGTGCAGTTGTCTCCTGATACAGAGCTCATGGGCTGGCACTCATCGTCGGGTTATCACTACGACAAAGACACCCTGTTTGGCTTCTCACACACTCACTTGTCTGGCACCGGCATGGGCGGTTTGGGTGACATTCTGTTCCTTCCGTTTACGGAAGAGAACGCCAAATACATTGAAGACTCTGACGATTACCGCGATGCGATTTCCGTCAAAATGGATAAAGCCTCTGAAGTGGCAGAAGCGGGTTATTACTCAGTGAACATCGCTGAGAATGGCATCAAAGCTGAGCTTACCGCCTCTGAGCGCGTCGGCTTCCATCGTTATACCTATCCAGAAGGCCAACCGCAGCGTTTGAAAGTCGATTTAAATTCGATCCTTAACAGCGATTGGGGCTCCACGTCGCTGCGCAACAAACTGACGATTTCTGAAGATGGTTACACCATCACAGGTGAGCGTGATGCGGCGCATTTCTCTGGCTGGGCGAAGAACCAAAAGATCTTCTTCCACGCCACCTTCGACAAGAAAATCAAAAACGTTCAACTTCTCGTTGGCGGAGAGCAAGTTGATGGTCTGAGTGCCGAAGACATTTCCGAATTGGTTTATGACACTGACGGTAAACCGATCAAACGCACGAAAGCCGACGTGACCGCGTATGTCGAGTTTGAACAAGGTGACTCACAATCCCTGAACGCACAGGTGGCGATCTCTGCCGTCAGTGCGGAAGGTGCACAAAACAATCACCAAGCAGAAGCCGGTGTGTCGTTTGATACGGCGCGTACACAAGCCAGTGAAAAATGGGCAAACGCGCTGAACCTAAGCGTGAAAGGTGGTACTGATTCGCAGAAAGAAATTTTCTACACCGCGCTGTATCACACCAAGATCGCACCGCAAGTTCACCAAGATGTCGATGGAAGTTTCCGCGGCATGGGTAAAGGCTCAATCCGAGAAGGTGAGGGCGAGTATTCCATCGCCTATGGCCAAGCGACAGAAGCGTTACCTAACTTCTCGGTTTATTCCTTGTGGGACACACACAAAGCGCTGCACCCTTTGAAAACCATCACTGAACCAACGCGCGCCGTTCAATACGCGAAGAACTTGGTTCAGAAGTACACCGAAAGTGGCTTGTTGCCGAAGTGGGAACACTTAGGGGACGAAACCGGCACCATGGTGGGTTACCCTGCGGTTGCTGTGATTGCAGATGCGATCACTAAATTCCCAGACGCCTTCACGCAATCTGAAAAAGCGCTGGCCCTCAAAGCGGCGATTGATTCCTCCACGTACGACAACTACGACTCGCTTGCCACAGAGTGGGATGTGCCGGTGTTGAATCGTACCCTGACCAAGCACATCGACTACATCCAGAAAGAGGGTTTTGCACCAGCGATTCAACGTGATGCGAATGGTGATCCGATCGACCCTGATCACACCATTGAATCCGTGTCATACGGTTTGGAAAACGCCTTCTATGACTGGGCCATTGCGCAGATTGCGAAAGCGGCAGGCGATACCCAAGCAGAAGCGACCTATCTCGAACGCTCAAAAGGTTACAAGCATTACTTCGACAATAATCCGATGGAGTATGCCGAGTACGGTGTAACGGGCTTTATGCGCCCCGTCATGATGGATGGCTCGTTCATGGCACCGTTCGACCCGTTTGGTACTGCGCATGAAACAGGGAACTACACCGAAGGTAATGCATGGCAGTGGACATGGTTTGTGCCCCACGACATTGCGGGTTTGAAAGAGGTGATGGGGGGAGAGGCTGCGTTCAAGACCAACTTGGAAGCGACGTTCACAGCTAAAAGCCAAGGTACCGAAACGCCAGACATGTCGGGTTTGATCGGTCAGGTGGCGTTCGGTAACGAACCTTCACACCACATTCCGTACTTGTACAACTGGACGTCAGAGCCTTGGAAAACCCAAGAAGTCGTCGACCACATTTTGGATGACATGTACTTAGCGGAGCCAAAAGGCATCATCGGTAACGAAGACGTTGGCGCAATGTCAGCGTGGTATGTCATGTCTGCCATGGGCTTCTACCAAGTCAACGCGGCTGATCCTACCTACACCATTGGCCGACCTCTGTTCGATGAAGTGAGCATCCCAGTTGCTGGTGGCGAATTCAAAATCACCGCTGAAAACAATGCTGACGATAACTTCTACGTCAAATCAGTGACCATCAATGGTCAACCTCTTGAAGACGATTTGTTCTTCAAGCACACCGATATCAAAGCGGGTGGAAAACTCCACTTCGTGATGACTGGCGATAAAAACGAAGCGATGACACTTGTTCGATAAGATACGTTGTTAAAGAAAAAACAAGCCGCTCGTAAAGAGCGGCTTTTTTGTGTGTGTTGATACAGATAAGGACAAGGAAAAAAGGGTCAGCGAACTACGCGGCATTCAAACGGTATTCGCTCGGCGTCTTACCGGTTTTCTGCTTAAACACGCGGCAGAAGTAGTTAGTGTCTTTGAAGCCGCATCGGCGGGCGATTTCTTCCACTTTGAAGTTGTATTTCTTCAACATGAACTTGGCACGGTCTAGGCGCACATAGGTCACGTAGTCAGCGTATTTCACGCTGCCTTCTTGGTTAAACAGGCGAGAGACATGCGCGGATGACACACCAAAGCGGTTGGCGACTGAAATGCGGGTGATGTCTTTGTGGAAGTTCTCCTGCACGTAAATACACATACTGCGATAGAGCTTCTCGCCGCGGCTGACTTTCTCTTGTTGCGGGTTTTGCAGTAACGCTAAGCAATACAAAATCAATGATTTGGCAAGGTGCTCACCCATCACGGTGCATTTCTTCTCTTCCGCAATGCAATTCAATGCGGCTAAGACATGTTCGACGGCCATGGATGAGGGCAGAGGGAGCGCTTGTTTAATGACGTCAACAAACCCTTCCCCTTCTTTGTAATGCACATAACTGAAGCCCACTTGGTTTTTGCTAAACAAAATAGAAATCATCTGTGAGGATTTTTCCCAGGTGGGTTTGCTCCATGCATTGGAAGGGATGTAAATCATTTGATTTTCGGTGAGAGAAAGGTTTTCAAAACCTTGAGAAGAGTCGACCACTAAATCATATTGCCCCTCAATAATGATCTCTAGTCGATTAAAGTTAACTTGGTATGAACCTTCTGGTGGCGTATTTTCGCCACAACAAACACGGACAAGAGGCCCATTAAATTTTTGTAGGGATTCGGTTATTATTTTGTTCATTTTTTCGAAGCCTTATTTTTACCGATGAAAGTATTAATAAAGCGGGATGAGGGCAAGGTAACTTTGATTTGAAACGACACGAATATGTCATTTTATGACATGGGTTAGATTAATAAAGACAGAGGTGGATGACGGGAAGGAAATAAAAAAGCGGAATGAAATTTTTCAATCTCACTCCGCAACATTTTTATTTTACTGGATTATGCTTGCGCTAGCATGCTTTCAAGTTTCGCGATGATTTCAGGTGCTTGTTTCGCAGCCTGAGCAACGGTGACGCGAACGATCTTTTTACCGTTGAAACGCTCTTCTTGTTTGATAGCGATATCTTTAGTTAGAACCACTACATCTGCGCCTTCCACGTCTGCTGCAGTCAGTTCGTTTTCGATACCGATAGCGCCTTGAGTTTCAATTTTAACGTCCCAGCCTTTTGCTTTTGCAGCGGTTTCCAGAGCTTCAGCAGCCATGTAAGTGTGAGCAACGCCAGATGGGCAAGAAGTTACGCCGATAAGTTTCATAATATTTCTCTCTTTTACACTTTTATGGTTTTTCAGTTCTATCTAGAGCGACCATCGAGTTGTGGATAAATCGCTCCAGTTTATTCAATGTTGTTTAGTCGAAAGACAGTTCTAGTTCTTCTGTATTCGCTTTTGTATCTTCTTCGCGGTCAGCTACTGGTTTTTTCAGGTAGTTGACGACAAGGGCCGTGGTTGCAGCACCGGCGATAACAGCGATGACATACATCATGCGGCCTTCAACAACCGGTAGAACAATCAGACCACCCCAAGGTGCGTGGTTAAGTACGCCTGCCATGAAGGCCACAACGTTACCAACGATACCGCCAGCGATGATTGCAGGGATAACACGTGCTGGGTCATTTGCTGCGAATGGGATTGCACCTTCAGTGATACCGATACAGCCCATGATTGCTGCTGCTTTACCTGCTTCACGCTCTTCTGGAGAGTATTTCTTAGGCGCAAGGAAGGTTGCCAGTGCCATACCTAGTGGTGGAACACAGATTGCAACACCAACACCACCCATCAACCAAGGTTGAGTACCGACTTGAGTTTGCGCGAATAGGGTTGCTACTTTGTTGATTGGACCACCCATATCGAATGCAGTCATACCACCTAGAACCGCACCCAGTACCGCTTTAGATGTGCCAGCCATTGATTGTAGGCCTTCGTTCATGAATGCCATGAAGCCTGCGATAGGTTGACCGATTACCCATACAACCAGTGCAGAAACGATGAACGTACCGCCGATTGGAATGATGAAGTAAGTAGAAAGCGCTTTAAGCTTGTTAGACAGAGGGATGCGCTTAAGTTGTAGAACAACGTAACCAGCGATGAAGCCGACGACGATTGCGCCTAGAAAACCAGCTTGAACTTGGTTAGCAAGGTAAGCACCAATCATACCCGGAGCAAGTGCTGGGCGGTCTGCGATAGAGTAGGCGATGTAACCGCCAAGAACAGGAACGAACAGGGTGAAACCTGCGATACCCATGTCCCAAATACCTTCAAGGAACACGCCTTCTGGCACTGCGCCTTTACCGCCTAGCATTACAGACAATGCAAGTAGAACACCACCGGCAACAACGAACGGCAACATGTGGCTGGTGCCCGTTAATAGGTGTCTTTTTAACTCCGAGAAATCAACTTTCATGTGTAAGACCTTTATTTATAGTTTGACGATTGGATTTAGCGAGATAGATATTTTTCCCTCTCGTTTATGGGGCTGATTATGCGCCGTGAATGCCGTGCTGGATATTGGACAAATAATCTCTTTACTGGAGAATTGTTGCATGTTGAATTGACTGAGAAGGCAATCACATAAACGCGGTTGTTAATGATTTTTGGTGACTTTACGCACATTTATATCGCCGAAATAATAAAGGTAAGCCAGTAAGAATGCGGTATGTAAAGGAATGTTGAATTAAATTGTTAAATAAGATGAGCAGTGCAGATAGGCGAAAGTGAGGGTGTAAACAAGCAGTGTTAATCACATTTTTACTGGATAAATAAAGACGGCCTTCACATATATCCAAACAACCTGTAGATGCTAGAGTTTATTGTATTATCTCTGTCCTTAACTAGTGGGAAGCGTCGCTGGGCACCGTCATTCTCTTTCCATTAGGCATAGGGAATAAGAAGGTGTAATGAGAGAGACATCTGAAGCTGATTGTGGAAGGGAGTGTGTACAGGAATAAACAATGCCACTGACATAAGAAACGGACAGTGGCATTGATTTACTTAGCTGTTATACAAATTCAAAAATGTCGCTGCCTATGTTATCAACAGACACGTATTTGAGCTGGATATCAGAAAGGCCATTATTGATGGATACGATGCTGTAAACGCCAGATTGAACATAACTGATCATGCTCATGTCAGTCGCTAAAGAGCTGTCTATCTGAATCTTGTCTTCGAACACGTTGAAGTCGAGAATAGCATCGTCGCCAGATTGAACATCATAGAAAAAGGTGTCTTGGCCAGCACCACCTTGAAGTACGTCGAAACCTTGTCCACCAGAGATATAATCATTGCCGGCATCACCATAAAGCGTATCGTTGCCTTCACCGCCAAACATTTGGTCTTGGCCATCTCCTCCGTGCATGCGATCATTACCGCCTTCACCAAGGAGGAGATCATTGCCACCCCAGCCTCGAACTGCATCGACGCCATCGCCAGCATAAAGCTGATCATCACCGTTTCCGCCGTCGACTCGGTCATGTCCACCACCTGCGCGTAAGATGTCATTGCCATCCCCACCAAGAAGAAGATCATTACCTTCACCGCTTTCTAAGATATCGTTGCCATTGTCACCGCGAAGGCTGTCATCACCTGCGCCTCCCGTCAGATAGTCATCTCCGTTACCACCGCTCAGGCGGTCGTGACCATCATTGCCATGCACAACGTCGTCACCGTCGTCACCGTGTAACAAGTCATTGCCTGTTCCACCGACAACAGTGTCGTTCCCGTCACCACCATGGAGGCGATCATCACCCTCTTGGCCATACAATTCATCAGTACCTTCATCCCCTGTGATTGCATCATTACCAAGTCCACCTTCGACGAGATCGTTACCAGCGCCTGCATTGATTCGGTCGCCACCGTCTTGGCCGTACAAACGGTCATCGCCTTCGCCACCGTTGAGAAGGTCGTTTCCTACGCCGCCAAAGATCAGATCTTGGCCAGTGCCACCGATAAGTGTGTCATTGCCGTTATCACCGAACAATTGATCGTCACCGCCTTCACCAAACACAAAGTCGTCACCGTCTCCCGCATGAATAATGTCGTTTCCGTCGTTGGCAAAAGAATCTTGGTCACCAGGAATAAAAAGTTCGATGTTTTGGAGGAAATGAAAATATTGAGGAATGTTAAGCCCTGTATCACCGTAGAGAATGTCATTACCTTGACCACCCAGGAGTTGATCATCATTTTCTCCACCGAAGAGTTGGTCGTGACCTTCACCACCGGAGAGAACATCGTCACCTATCTGACCACGTACCGTATCATTACCTAAGCCGCCGCTGAGTGTATCGTTGCCATCTTCAGCCCACAGAGAGTCGTCACCATCGCCACCTTCAAGGGTATCATCTCCTTCGCCACCCCAAAGTACGTCGTTTCCTTCGTCGCCATAGAGAGCATCATTTCCTGCTTGTCCAAAAAGAACGTCTCTGTCGGCTCCGCCATGGAGGGTATCTGTGCCGTTTCCGCCTCTGGCAATATCATTTCCTTCACCAGCGAAAACAGTATCATCCCCTTCGTTGCCAAAAATACGGTCATCCCCAGAGCCACCATCAATACTGTCGTTGCCTAGACCACCTTCAATAAGATCATTACCCGTACCGCCAAATAAATTGTCGTTTTCGAATCCACCTCGTACCCAATCGTCGCCTGCATCGCCGTAAACGGCATCTACGCCATCTCCGCCAATAACCGTGTCATTGCCGTCGCCGCCGTAGATGAAATCTGTGTCGCCATCTCCCTGTATGACGTCATCTCCCCCAAAACCATAGATAAAATCTACGCCTTCAGTGCCTTTAATCCTGTCGTTATTCTCAGTTCCATTGATAGTATTTGTCATACGATCTTCCTTTGATTAAACGTGTGGTAGTTATAGTTGCATTCCAGATGTATGTATTAGAACGGATGACGTTGATTTTTTGCTCACTCAAAAATGAGACAATCGCAATTTTTTTCCATGTTGGTTGTTTACTATCTGAAATGTTTAATTATTTTTTAATCTTATGAGAATCTTTCGGAGGGTCTGCGGTTTCTTGAGGCATTCACAAGGCGTGGAAGTTTGAATGATCACATTGTACTGATCGGCGAATGGATGGTTGAACTCATCAAACAAGATGGTGAAATGATGCAGGGTTTTGGTGGTGATACGCAAAACACGGCGGTCTACCTAAAAAGGCGGCTCTCTGGCATCCCGAATGACGTTACGTATGTCACAGGGTTAGGGCACGACCCTTTCAGTGATGAAATGATGGCCGCGAGGCATGCTAAAGGTATTAATAGCGATTTGGTTTCACGTCCACAGAGCAAGCTGCCTGGCATGTAAAGCGTGCATACTGATGAGGAAGGGGAGCGCGCCTTTCATTATTGGCGTAGCGATTCCGCGGCGCGATATTGGCTTGAGGGAATGGATATTTCAGCATTGGTAAAAAAGCTCAGTAATTTTAATGTGATTTACTTGAGTGGGATAAGCCTCGCCATTCTGCCAACCAAAAGCCGTGAAACCTTGTTTGAGGGGCTTGCCGCGCTAAAGGAACAAGGCTACAAACTGGCGTTTGACAACAATTTTGTCCTCGGTTATAGCGTCACGGGCAGAAGCCAATGCGTGCCACCAGCAGATGTTAGCACTCACTGACATCGCGTTGCTGACGTTTGACGATGAACAGGCATTGTGGGGGGATGCAGATGTTGAATCCACGCTATCTCGAACCCAACAGTTCGGTGTGCCCGAGATCGTCATTAAGCGAGGGAAAGCCCCTTGCTTGGTCTATTTCGATGGTATTACTGACGCTGTGGAGGTTGAGCCTGTTAGCAAGGTGGTTGATACGACCGCTGCTGGCGATTCGTTCAGCGCGGGGTATTTGGCGAAGCGATTGCAAGGTGGTTTGCCCACCGAGGCGGCAAAAGCGGCCCATTCACTCGCAGGGTGTGTTATTCAACATCGTGGTGCGCTTATTCCACAAAACGCCATGCCAAAGATGTCTACCCACATAACCTGAGGTGCAGAATTTAGCGAGTTTGGCTGGCGTTGTGATCGTGGCGGCTATAACTCGACGTTGGTCACCACTTTTTGCAGTAGGTGAATCAGTTGGGTTTGTTCGTTGTCGTTTAAGGTCGTTAAAAGCTCAGCATTGATCGCCATTGGAATCGCAGCCACCTTGTCACGCAGCGCCTTGCCGCTTTCGGTAAGGTAGATACGGTAGTTTCGACGACTATCTGGGTCATCACGTCGCTCTACGAGCCCGAGCTTTTCTAACTTGTCCAAGGTGCGGGTTGTCGTCGAGTTTTCCACTTTTGCTTTTAAGGCAATTTGGCGCTGTGTGACACCTTCTTCTTCCCATAGACACATCATGGTCGGCCAGAGTGCGACAGTAAGCCCGTGCTGTTTTAGCTCAGCGTCCAAACGTTTCTCGGCCTTTCCTGCCACAACGTTGATAAGCCAACCAAAACTTGCTTGGCGGTCAAATTCACTCATTCTTATTCTCTATGTTCAATGACACGGTTCTGGGGTGTTTGGGTACGTTAATATAGAAACGTTAACTCAACAGCATGCCAAACATGCCGCCCACACTGATGAGCAGTATACCAGCACGAATATTCGAGCGGAAAAATACCGAAATAGGGCGAGGTAAGTGCTTTTGGGTTCCGGTGATCATCGCCTTCACCAGAGGGGTACCCTGGCGCTTGTAGAAGATGATTGCGCTGATGTGCAATGCCACGGTAGCGACCAGTAGGTAAGCAGCATACAGATGCATCGTGACAAGCAGATCGGTGTCATAAAGTATGCTGTCGTCGCTGAGAAAAGCATCAAAGAAACCTGCCATCGACATACCAATAAAACACTGCTTAAGCAGAAGTGACAGCATTGCGATAACCATCCAGCCGCCCGCGGGGTTATGGCCCGCACCATGATGAGGGTGTTGACCCTTCATATAGCGATACACCGTGCTTGGTGAGCGCAAGAATTGGCGAAATCGACTCGTTTCGCTGCCAAACACTCCCCACAGAATACGCCAAACAAGTAACCCTGATAGAGCAATCCCCAGTAATTCGTGTGGGCCTGTTGCGTTGAACCCTGTGACTGCGAGAAGGGTAAAGAGTAGGGCTTGAAGCCAGTGATAGAGGCGCGTGGGGAGATCCCAGATTTTCATTTTTCATGTTCCGACGTGGAGTGTTTGCGTTAATTTACACAACAATAGTTGCGCAGGCAATGATTGCAATGTAAATTAAGTGTCAGTTCGGTCAGGATACGTCGCATTCAGGTGCGACGTCAGTGCTTAAAATATGAGCGCAGAGTGCATAGCTTAAAAGGCGTATGACCTGACATTCAATCTTCCAATTGCAACAGCATATTTCGGTTTTAAAGGAACAAGGTATGACAGGCTCATCGCGCAAGTTAGTACACACTCTGGTTTTTGGCACCACGCTAAGTTTGATGGCGATTCCGTCAATGGCGGAGAAGCAAGACGTTGTTGATGCACGCCAAAAGACCTTTGTGTCGATGGCTGATTCTTTTAATAGCATGAAGAAATTGGAAGATGGGCGAGATACGGATTGGGACACGATCAAAACCATGGCGTTGAAAAATGCAGCATCCATCAGCTCGCTGCCGGCGTTGTTTCCTGAAGGCAGTTTAGAGGGTAGCCGAAGTAAGGACACCGTGTGGACCAAGTGGGGCAAATTTGAAAAAGGCTTGGTGTCGTTAGAAGCAGCCTTTGAAGACATGATCACGGCGGCGGAAGCACAAGATGCCAAAGCCTTAAAGAAAGCGTTTAAGACCGCCGATCGCAGCTGTAAAAGTTGTCATCGTGCTTATCGTTCTAAATGGTAATCAGGAGAAAACAACATGAACCGACAACCATTGACGGTGATTCATCGCACAGCGGGCGCTGTGGCGTTTCTGACCATTGCGGCTTTTTTCAGTAGTACTGTATACAGCGAATTCTTTGGCGACCATGCGTTAGTTGTGCAAGTGAAGCACGCCATTCTTTGGTGCCTTCCATTGCTGATCGGTTCCATGGTGCTCACTGGGCTTTCAGGCAACAAGCTTTACCCTGCAAAAGGGAAAGGGGTGATGGGGCGAAAGCAAATGCGCATGAAGCTGGCGGCCATGAACGGAACCTTGGTGATGCTGCCAGCGGCGGTGTTTCTGTTCTTTAAAGCAAGCGCAGGGGAGTTTGATGCGTATTTTTGGACAGTGCAAGGCATTGAGCTGGTTGGCGGCGCACTGAACTTATCCTTGATTGGTTTGAACATTCGCGATGGCTTGTCATTGAAAAAGGCGAAGCAGCCCCGTCAGCAAGCAGCATAGCCACACCACACGTGATTGGTGAACAAAACACAAACAGCACCCTTGGGTGCTGTTTGTGTTTGGGTTCGACGATGAAGCTAACGCTAAAGCGCGGCGACAGCCGCTTTCATTCTTTTTAATGCTTCATCCAGTGTTTTTCTTGTGCAGCCGAAATTAAGGCGTACAAACCTGCGATTGCCAAAATCTAAACCCGGAGATAAACCAACGCCCGCCGCTTCAAAGAAACGATGAGGGTTATCAACGGGCAACCCGCTGCAATCAATCCATGCCAAATAGGTGGCTTCGATGTGTTCGAGTTTCAGGCCTGGAATCGCATTGATTTCGGTCATGAGCAGATCGCGATGGTTGGCGAGGTAATTGAGCTGTGCTTGCAGCCATGCCTCTCCATGCTCATAAGCCGCTTCTGCTGCGGTGAAGGCCAGCACATTCACGCCCGGCACAATGCCGCGTTTCACTTTGTTAAAGCGTTTGCGAATGTCGGGATTCGGAATAATGGCAATGGATGCACCTAACCCTGCAATATTGAAGGTTTTACTCGGTGCCATGAGTGTAATGCTTCGCTGAGCTGCGCTTTCATTCAAACTGGCGAAAGGGATGTGGGTGAGCGAATCATCAAGGAGCAGGTCGCAATGAATTTCGTCGGAACACACGAACAAGTCGTGTTTTTCTGCGAAAGCCAGTGTCGCTTCTAATTCCTCGCGGCGGTAAACCGTGCCACCTGGGTTAAGTGGGTTACACATCTGGAATAAGCCACCCTTGCCGGTTAACTGTGCTTCTGCTGCATCCAAATCCGGCAACCAACGGCCTTCATTCAATACGACAGGGGCTTTGACTAATGGCCTTTCTGCAAACTTAGCCGATGAGATAAAAGGTGGATAAATAGGGCTTGGGCTGATGATGGTTTGTCCATCGTCAGTGAGTGCTCTCGCGGCAAGGTTTAAACCACAGACTAACCCTGGCAAATATACCACCCATTCCGGCTCAACCTGCCAGTGATACTTCTCCGCCAAACGTGCAATGAAAAGCGCTGTCAGCTTTTCTGATGAATGTGTGTAGCCAAAAATGCCATGAGACACGCGCTCGTGAAGGGCTTCAATCACTTCGGTTGGCGATTGGAAATCACTGTCTGCAACCCACATCGGTAAGACGTCTTGCCCTTTGTATTTATCCCATTTGTCGCTGTCTGTGCGGGTGCGATCGAGTTCTAAGTCGAAATTGAAGGTGGTTTGGCGTGTTGTCATTGGCTCATCCTGCGGGTTAGCAATCAAATGAGCTTACTGAATTCATTGTCGCAAGGTAATCAAAACCCGTGCATTTCTTGAAATGGAGCCGAATAAAAGAGTCGATTACAAAATTGGAGGACAAGGTGACAAGGTGATAGGGGGTAGAAAGGAACACCTAAAACGGACAATGCGCTTCTTTTCGAAGCGCATTGTGTGGAGAGGTTTACCGGCCGCGCGTATTGCGCGGTGACGTTACCATTAGGTCACGGTGATCATACGCATGGTATTGGTTGTGCCGACATAGCCAATGATGTCACCTTGCGTGAAGATCACCACGTCCCACGGCTTCAAATAACCCATTTCTTTCAGCATCTTGATCGCTTTGTGTGCAACCTCAGGGCCTGCGCCAGTGTCGCTTTCAAAATACACAGGCGTTACTCCACGGTAGAGCGCCGCGCGGCTGAGTGTCGATTCGTGTTGGGAAAGGGCGAAAATGGGTTTGCCCGAACTGATACGCGACATCATCAGTGCTGTCTTGCCTGATTCTGTCAGCGAGACCATGGCTTTTACTTTTGGCATGTGGTTTGCCGCGTACATGCTTGCCATGGATACCGTTTCTTCAATCAGCTCAAATTCTTTGTTTAATCTGTGGTTCGAGACGTTGATGGACGGCATTTTCTCTGCGCCCACACACACTTCCGCCATGGCTTTCACGGTTTCTAGTGGGTAGTCACCTGCGGCGGTTTCTGCTGAAAGCATCACGGCATCTGTGCCATCGAGCACGGCGTTTGCAACGTCCATGACTTCCGCACGGGTTGGCATGGGCGCTTTGATCATGGATTCCATCATTTGTGTGGCGGTGATAACACAGCGGTTGAGAGCACGTGCGCGTCGAATGAGTTTTTTCTGCACACCTACCAATTCCGGGTCACCAATTTCTACCCCGAGATCCCCGCGCGCCACCATGACGCAATCCGACGCCTCGATGATATCGTCAATGTTTTCATCGGTAGAAACGGTTTCTGCGCGTTCTACTTTGGCGACAAGGCGCGTTTCTAACCCTGCATCCCTCGCCAGAGAGCGTGCCAAGCGCATGTCGTCACCATTACGCGGGAAAGAAATCGCCAAGTAATCCACACCGATTTTAGCGGCGGTGAGGATGTCTTGTTTGTCTTTATCTGTCAGTGCTGGTGCGGACAAGCCGCCGCCTTTTTTGTTGATCCCTTTGTTATTCGAAAGGGGGCCACCCACCGTCACTTCGGTATGTACGCAGGTACCTTTAACAGAAATCACTTTGAGTTGAACGCGGCCATCATCAAGCAACAGGATGTCACCATTCGACACGTCCTTTGGCAGTTCTTTGTAATCCAGTCCCACACGCTCTTGATCGCCTTTGCCAAGAGGAAGGTCGCTGTCGAGGATGAACTTGTCGCCGACTGCCAAGGTGATTTTGCCGTTTTCAAACGTCGAGACGCGAATTTTAGGGCCTTGAAGATCGCCCAATATACCAATGTGTTGCCCCAGCTTGGCCGCAATCGTTCTCACTTTTTGCGCGCGCGCCATGTGGTCTTCGGCGCTGCCGTGAGAGAAGTTCATTCGGACGACGTTAGCACCTGCAGCGATGATTTGCTCGAGCATGTCGTCTTTATCTGTCGCTGGGCCAAGAGTGGTAACAATTTTTGTTCGACGCATTGGTTCAGTCATGAATATCTCCAAAGTGAATGCTTAGTTCAAAAAGCAACAGCATCTCGTACTGCCAAAGTGAATTCCCTATTTGTTAATAAAGTGTAGCCGAGGAGGGTCGTGCGCGGAAAAAAGAGAGAAAAAAGGCAGACTTAGTGTCTGCCTTTAAGCGGTTAGGTCAGTGACTCTTTGTTAAATCGCGAGTCCTTGATGGCGTCTTTTACGCGTTTTAGGTTCTCTCGGAACCCAGGGCCTCGTCGTAACGTAAAGCCTGTGGCCAATACGTCAATCACTGTCATTTGCACCACGCGGCTTGCCATTGGCATATAGATGTCGGTGTCTTCTGGTACATCTAGCGTGATGGTCAGTGAGCACACTTTATCCAGCGGTGAGCCTTTTTCGGTGATACCAATAACGGTTGCCCCGTTTTCTCTCGCAAGGGTTGCGACATCGACGAGTGATTTGGTGCGACCCGTGTGAGAAATAACCACCACAACATCACCGTCTGAGCAGTTAATGCAGCTCATGCGTTGCATGACGATATCATTGAAACAAACGATAGGAATGTTGAAGCGGAAGAATTTGTTTTGCGCATCATGCGCGACGGACGCTGACGCACCAAGGCCAAAGAAGGAAATCTTCTTCGCTTGTGTCAGTAGGTCAACGGCACGGTTAATTTGGTGTGGGTCTATGCTGTTTTTAGCAACATCAAGACACGCCATGGTGGATTCGAAAATCTTGGCAGTGTAGGCGTCAGCGCTGTCGTGTTCTTCAACATTGCGATTTACATAAGGCGTGCCATTGGCAAGGCTTTGCGCAAGATGAAGTTTAAAGTCAGGGAAACCCTTAGTGTCTAAACGACGGCAAAAACGGTTAACAGTAGGCTCACTCACGTCTGCCAATTTGGCTAAGGTAGCAATGCTCGAATGAATCGCTGTTTGTGGCGACGCAATGATCACCTCAGCGACTTTTCTCTCCGATTTGCTGAAATTTTCAATATTTTTTTGTATTTTTTCTAAGGTATTCATCCAGATTACCGCTTTGCGTCCGCTGTATAATTTATCGGCATGGTTGATGTTTTTTGCTGCAAAACGCCACTACCGACTTGAAGTTTAGGATAAAAATAATCCTCAATAATGTTATAGATAAGTCTAACGTTTGGTGGTTAGTAAGAACATTTTATTGGGGTTTTGACATTAAAAACTTTGTATTCATTCACGCTTTCAGTTGTTTTATTACACAAGTTCGGAGTTTTTTTTCATCAAAAATTAAACTTTTGCCCACATGTAGCACGTATTCTGTGCTTTTCCCCGATTAATGAAATTGGATTACAGAGAACTTTCGATGCAGAAACCATATAAAACAGTGTCCGTATGTGGATGCGGCTGGCTAGGATTGCCGTTGGCCGAATCTCTGGTTCAATCGGGCTATCAGGTCTTTGGCACGAAGCGCGTACAAGCTGATGCCGATGCGCTCAATACAAAAGGGATCCAAGGCGTATGTTTCGATGTGTACGCTCCGACTGCTTCTTCGAATACTGATGTGCTGTTTAGTGCTGACGTGCTCGTTGTAAATATCCCTCCGGGAAGGCGAAACTTTGAGCGCGAGCGCTTTGTTAACGCCATGAAATCTTTGGTAGATACCGCAAAATTGCAAGGCGTGAAACAGCTCATTGTTGTAAGTACCACCTCTGTCTATGGGGAAGTCACGGGTAAGGTAACAGAAGAGACGGTTTGCGTGCCGAATACTGAATCTGGCAAAGCGCATCTCGACATTGAAGAGCATGTACTAAAGACGTTTCCTGAAACGGGTGTTGTGTTGCGATTTTCTGGGCTCATTGGTGCTGAGCGACACCCTGCGAAGCATCTTGCGGGCAGAGAGGGGATCACCAACGGCAATGACCCTGTGAATTTGATTCATCGTGACGACTGTATTCAAGCCATTTCTCTTATCATCAATCAACAAATCGGTGGCGGGGAGGTGTTGCATCTTAGTGCGAATGCTCACCCAACGCGTGCGGAATTCTACTCATGGGCAGCAGGGGGGATGGGGTTGCCATTGCCGACCTTTGAACTGACCGGTGGCGAAGGAAAATGTATTGTCGCCAAAGGCACACTCGATAAGTTGAAGATGACATTGAAGTATCCGTCGCCCTTTGACATGCCGTTGCCTGTTGTGAATGTGGAGTAGGCAACTGCCGATGAACCTGAAGCAAAAGGCCTGATGGCAAGCGGGCTAGTAGTCCATAAATGGAAGCCAAAAAAAAGCCCGCTTCATAGAAGCGGGCAACATAAATGTTTTGTAACTAGGAGTAAGAAAAAGCAGCAGCATTTAGCGATAAGTTAGAAATCATGTTTGGCGGCCAGCTATACATTTTAAGGCACTTATTCGCTATCTACGTATACTATGACGTCCCACATTTTGTTTAGTTCAAACTAAATTCACTTTTTTTCGAATTTCTTTTTGTTGCCCTCCTTCATACCGTTTCATTCCCCATCGACATGCCTGCTCTGAATGCGCGTCTCGTTTCGCCCCTTGTGCTTCTGATGTAAAAAACCGTTAGAGAGGGGGAGACATCGTGGCGAGTAACAATCAGGACGAACTACGAACTACGAACAATGAACGCGACAGAAATAGAGGGTTAAGAAAAGTTGGGTCAAAGAAGACGAAGAAAAACTGTTTTAGAACCAGCAAGATGAAAAAAAGCCCGTACGCAAATTGGCGTTACGGGCTTCAGAAGATAAAAACTTCTTAAGAAAAAGCAGTGGCATTATATGTGACCTGTTACTGTTGGATTTGTTCCCGCTCCCTCCAATTTTTTTCTCAAAAATGAGTATTTTCTTTTTCTTTCCAAGGGAAAGTTAATAAATAACAACAAGATAAATTTTGTGACTTTTTTTCGAATTTGATTGCGGTCACGCCTCCAATTGTTTTTGGCTTGTTATTAATGCTAACGGGATGTAAAGTTAAACGGGTGTTTAATACAGGTGAATGAAAATGGCAGGGAAAGGCGAAACTAAGGGTAAAATCCTTGATGCGGCAGAACAGCTTTTTGCTGAACATGGCTTTAAAGACACCTCGCTGCGTACCATCACGAGTAAAGCAGGTGTGAATTTGGCGTCTGTGAACTATCACTTTGGTGACAAGAAGTCGTTGGTTCGCGCCGTACTCGAAAGATATTTAGAACAGTTCATGCCTCAGATCGAAAATGAACTGAAAGCACTCCTCGTAAAAGACGATGTCTCGATGGACGATGTCTTCGCTTGCACAAAAAGACCACTTCTTGAGCTTGATAAGTTTCGCCGTCATGGCGCGTCTGTGTTTATGCAACTTATCGGCAGAGGTTACACCGACGTGCAAGGTCACTTGAGATGGTTTATCACCACCCGCTATAGCGGCGTGCTCTCTCTATTTACACAAGCCGTCTCGAAAGCAAATCCTACACTTAAACCAGAACACATTTTCTGGCGTTTGCACTTCACGTTAGGTGCGGCAATTTTCACCATGGCGTCGAATGTGGCGCTGAGTGAAATTGCGGAAAACGATTTTGGTCATACGGTTTCGATAGAGGAAATTTTAGACCGATTGATCCCTTACCTTGCTGCAGGTGTAGATGCTTCTGTAAGCAAAGAATTAATGCTGGTGCCGAGTGATTCATCACTGAGCGCGAGCTAAAGAATAATAAGAAAGTAAATTAACGTCTTACGAAACAAAAGGATCTGAATCATGAGCTCTCAACCATCACTAAGAAGACGCTACCTCAGCGATCCGGCGTTTAAGTTTTTCAAAAAAGTCCTTCCTCCACTTTCCGAAACAGAGCGTGAAGCCATGGAAGCGGGGAGCGTTTGGTGGGATGGAGAACTATTTGCAGGTAATCCTGATTGGCGCACCTTGCTTCAATACCCTAAACCACGTCTTTCTGACGAAGAGCAGGCGTTTGTTGATAACCAACTCGAAACACTTCTAGAGATGCTGGATGATTTCGACATTGTTCAGCAGCGCAAAGATTTGCCGCCAGAAGTGTGGGCGTATCTGAAAAAAGAAAAGTTCTTCTCGCTGATCATTTCGAAAGAATTCGGTGGTTTGGCTTTCTCAGCGTATGCGAACTCGACGATCGTTTCTAAGATCGCGACGCGCAGTTTGAGCGCCGCCGTGACAGTGATGGTACCTAACTCGTTAGGCCCAGGGGAGCTTCTGACTCACTATGGCACTGACGCTCAGAAAAATTACTGGTTGCCCCGCCTTGCAAACGGTGAAGACGTGCCATGTTTTGCACTGACGGGTCCAGAAGCGGGTTCTGATGCAGGCTCTATCCCTGATAAGGGTGTGGTGTGCATGGGCAAATTCAACGGCGAAGAAGTGTTGGGCATCCGCCTGACGTGGAACAAGCGCTACATTACGCTTGCGCCGGTGGCAACGGTGCTAGGTTTGGCATTCAAGCTTGACGATCCTGATGGCTTGATTGGCGACACTGAAAACCTCGGTATTACCTGTGCCTTGATTCCTGCGGATCATGAAGGTGTTGAAATCGGTGAGCGCCATAACCCACTAGGATTGGCGTTCATGAATGGTCCAACGCGCGGTGAAGATGTCTTCATCCCAATGGATTGGGTCATCGGTGGTCAAGATTATGTAGGTAAAGGCTGGCGTATGCTGGTGGAGTGTCTATCAGCGGGGCGTGGTATTTCTTTGCCAGCACTTGGCACTGCTGTTGGTCATCTTGCCGCTCGCACAACGGGCGCCTATTCGTACGTACGCAAGCAATTCGGCATGAACATCGGTAAATTTGAAGGTGTGGCGGAAGCGCTAGGCCGCATCGGTGGTCATACCTACATGTTGGAAGCAGCCCGTACGCTGACGACCACGTCGCTCGATATGCATGAGAAGCCGGGAATCGTGACAGCGATTGCCAAATATCACATGACAGAGTTGGCGCGAACGATACTGAATGACTCCATGGATATTCATTCGGGTCGTGCTATCCAATTAGGACCACTTAACTACATTGGTCACCACTACTTTGGTATGCCTGTGGCTATCACCGTAGAAGGGGCAAACATACTCACGCGTAACCTCATGATCTTCGGTCAAGGTGCAACGCGTTGTCACCCGTATGTCCTTAAAGAAATGGAAGCTGCCGCGAACACTGACGAAAACAAAGGAGCGGAAGAATTTGATGCCTTGTTGATCAAGCACATCAGTTTCGCGACGAAGAACGTGTTCAAGTCATTCGGCAATGCGTTTACGCGTTCTCGCTTTAATCAATCGCCAGTCTCTGGAGAGACCGCTGATTACTACCGCCAATTGTCACGCATGAGCCGAGCGCTTGCAGTGACCGCGGATGTTTCAATGTTGACCTTAGGTGGAGAACTCAAGCGTCGTGAGATGATTTCAGCGCGATTGGGTGATGTATTGAGTAACCTTTACTTGGCATCTGCCGTACTCAAGCGTTTTGAAGACGAAGGCCGTCAGCAATCAGACCTTCCACTTGTTCATTACTCGCTCCAGCATTGTTTGAACAAATGTGCGATTGCCTTTGATGGTGCGTTTAACAATTTCCCTCGCAAAGGCGTTGGTTCTTCGCTGCGTGTGTTGTTGTTCCCATTGGGTATGCACTTTAAAGCGCCTTCCGATGACGTTGCTGTTGAAATTGCAAACTTGTTGATGACGCCTGGCGCGCACCGCGAGCGACTCACGCACCTTTGCTATGTTGGCAATAAAGAGACCGATCCGGTTGCGATCATGGAGCGTGCGTTTGAAGCCATGCAATCCATCCGTCCGATTGAAAAGAAAATGGCAATCGCTGCGAAGAATGGTCAGATTGCGAGAAAAGGCCCACTCGCTGACCGTCTAGCCCAAGCCCTTGAGCAAAACGTGCTGACGGAAGACGAAATCGAGCAAGTGAAACAGGCTGACGCTTTGCGCTCGAAAGCCATCCAAGTGGATAACTTTGACCCTTCTTGGTTTGCACAATCAGACACTGCATCAGCAGGAAAAGGGAAAAAAGGTAAGGCTGCGTAATTCAAACTCTTACCCCAAAAACGCCGCATTTGCGGCGTTTTTTGTTGCTAACACCTCCAACCACTGCCTCAAACCCACCTTTTGCAACAAAATTAAGTGCCAAAACAAGATGAAGTATTTATCCTAAGCCCAACTTTGTAAGGAAGGTTGAATATGATCATCAAACCGAAAATTCGCGGATTTATCTGTACGACGACGCATCCAAAAGGCTGTGAAGCTAACGTTAAAGAGCAAATCGAATACACCAAAGCCCAAGGTCCTATCGCAAACGCACCGAAGCGTGTGCTGGTAATTGGTTCATCAAGCGGCTACGGCATGTCATCGCGCATCGCTGCGGCGTTTGGCGGCGGTGCGGCGACCATCGGTGTCTTTTTTGAAAAACCAGGTACTGAGAAGAAGCCTGGCACAGCGGGTTGGTACAACACTGCTGCATTCGACAAATTTGCAAAAGAAGAAGGTCTCTACAGCAAAAGCTTGAACGGTGATGCTTTCTCTGATGAAGCAAAACGTAAAGCGATTGAGCTGATTAAAGAAGACTTGGGCCAAATCGATATGGTGGTTTACTCACTGGCATCGCCAGTACGTAAATTGCCGAAAACCGGTGAAGTGGTTCGTTCGTCGTTGAAGCCAATTGGTGAAACGTACACATCAACAGCGGTGGATACCAACAAAGACGAGATCATCCAAGCAAGCGTAGAGCCAGCAACCCAAGAAGAAATCAAAGACACCATTACTGTTATGGGTGGCGAAGATTGGGAATTGTGGATGCAAGCGCTGTCTGATGCTGGTGTATTGGCAGACGGCTGCAAAACAGTGGCCTACAGCTACATTGGTACTGAACTGACGTGGCCTATCTACTGGGACGGTGCACTAGGCCGTGCGAAGATGGATCTAGATCGTGCTGCATCTGCATTGAATGACAAGTTGTCCACCACAGGTGGCAGCGCAAATGTGGCAGTACTGAAAAGTGTTGTTACGCAAGCGAGCTCAGCGATTCCCGTTATGCCTCTATACATCGCGATGGTGTTTAAGAAAATGCGTGAGCAGGGCGTACACGAAGGCTGTATGGAACAAATCTATCGTATGTTCAGCCAACGCTTGTATAAAGAAGATGGCACAGCGCCAGAAGTGGACGATAAGAACCGTCTGCGTTTGGATGACTGGGAGCTGCGTGACGACATTCAACAACATTGTCGTGATCTGTGGCCTCAAATTACGTCAGAGAACCTGAAAGAACTGACGGATTACGTTGAGTACAAAGAAGAGTTCCTGAAATTATTCGGTTTTGGCATCGATGGTGTCGATTATGACGCTGACGTAAACCCTGAAATCGACTTTGACGTTCAAGCTATTTAAGCTTTTCGTCTCTAAAATGAAAAAAGCCAGCCACTATGCGCTGGCTTTTTTGTTTTTGAAACAACTCTGCTAGATAGTTATTGATGAAAAATTCCAGTCAGAATTGCTAAAAGTTTGATCAATGTGGCTGATATTTATCATATTTGGTTGATAAAGAAGCAAACGAACAAAAACGACATAATTAATGCGTGACAGCCTCAAAAAGTTAGGTAGAATGCGGCCCATACCAACGAGGAAGACAACTTCCAAAGTGAGTATGAACCCCTCGGGGTTGGGAAACAAAGGCGCGTTGGCAGAGTGGCTATGCAGCGGATTGCAAATCCGTGGACCTCGGTTCGACTCCGGGACGCGCCTCCATTTGCGACACTAGCTCAGCTGGTAGAGCGCAACCTTGCCAAGGTTGAGGTCACGAGTTCGAACCTCGTGTGTCGCTCCAAATTTTTGTTCTTGATGTTGTCAGGAATGAAGCCATGTTAAAGCATGGTGAAGTCTACGCCGTACTTTGAACGGTCAATCGGACGCGGGATGGAGCAGTCTGGTAGCTCGTCGGGCTCATAACCCGAAGGTCGTTGGTTCAAATCCGGCTCCCGCAACCACATTATGTTATTCGACGTTACGTCGTGTAACTCTGCGACACTAGCTCAGCTGGTAGAGCGCAACCTTGCCAAGGTTGAGGTCACGAGTTCGAACCTCGTGTGTCGCTCCAAACATTGACTTTCATTTCGGTGAAAGTAAGTATGCAGAAATGCATGCGACGATGGTGCCTATCATCGCAATAAAGAATTGCGTGCCCTGGTGGTGGAATTGGTAGACACAAGGGATTTAAAATCCCTCGACGTTCGCGTTGTGCCGGTTCAAGTCCGGCCCGGGGCACCATCTATAACGACGGCTCACAAGCTTGCTTGTGGGCCGTTTTTATTTTCTGCGCCATATTTTCCTCACTTTATCGTTAGATATTCCATTGGAAGGTTTTCACACCGTTCCAGCACCACTTCATTGTGGCGTTTCATGTCGCCGTACTACGTTGCATGTTGTTAAAGGTCATAAGTGACTTGGATATATTTTAAAAGCCTGCTGTAAGCGATAGAGCATTTATCCTGAGCGAATTACGCATCGCCTTCTTCTATCTGCAAAGAAAACGCTCACGATTAAATATTCGAT
Organism: Enterovibrio baiacu; assembly: GCF_004120195.1. Taxonomy (GTDB): domain Bacteria; phylum Pseudomonadota; class Gammaproteobacteria; order Enterobacterales; family Vibrionaceae; genus Enterovibrio; species Enterovibrio baiacui. The sequence continues at coordinate 517,075 of NZ_SCHN01000008.1, forward strand.
GTGCGGTCTTGTCGCCGGATAAGCATACGGTTAAAGATACTCTTCATTGTTTTGGCTACGCCGACATATTTTGAGAAAGGGAAGTGGTATTGCTTTTCTACAGAAGCGCTATGTATGCCCATGTCATGGATCATATTGAACACGGATGTATTGAAATCTTCCCATCATTTTTGTCGACTAGATTTGCTCTTGTGTCTTTTTGACTCGAACCTCACTCAGAAAATAGCGGACAAGAAGACAACGGATCGTGTTTTATGATCGCTTAGGATCCTTTTCTCGATCATATGATGTGCGTGAGAGGATCCTCCCTCATTGATCATTGAATCGAGTGTTCATTGAGAAAGAGGAAGGGAATATCTATTAATAAATTTGAAATTAAGATCCTTCATTACGGAATCTCAGAGAAAGAAATATTGTTGAATGATGCTACGACAGTGGCGTTTTTTATTGCATCAAATGCTGGTACTTGCAAGGGGCGTGATGCCGTTGCTTGGTGCTCTTGAGGCTTGTGCTTCCTGTGACTAGCTAAGTGCGAATATAGGGAGAACTTTCGAAAAGGATCCTTGGTTTTAGCATCGAAAGTGATGGCATTATTAATTGGAGTTGGGTGAGTAAGGAGAAAATGATCATAAGGAATAATCACTCACGATCTTTATCTTGGATCTTCTTTTTTGATAAATTACTTATAAAAGTGAAATAATATTTAACAGATATGTGGCATTAAAGAGAATGTTTGTTATCCTTTGACAGGATGGTGTATTTATTAGCCACCTTCAAAAACTAAAACGTTATCTGAAACGCGGTTGAGAGCCAGTACTTATGGATGCAGAAACAATTGTCACGGAATCTGGTGTGGTATTGCCAAAGTTAGCGAATCCGACTGGAGATTTAGGACACGGTTTTCAAACTGGAAATTTGTTGTTTATTTCATATAAAGGACCTCACTCCACAACTGGAAAAGTAGGTCAGAATATTTCTGTTGAAGATGCGTATGAGTACTCGAGAGAGATCGGCTTATACCTGCTGTCCGCAATTCAACATGATTTGGGATCACTAAATAACGTTGCACGCGTTGTTAAAGTGATAGGCCTCGTCAACAGCGATCCTTCTTTTATTCATCACCCAAAAGTCATCGAAGGTTGTTCAGATCTTTTTGACGAAATCTTTGGTGAAACTGAAAAAGATTCGCGTATTGCTGTGGGCGTAAGTTCGCTGCCTGATAATATGCCAGTAGAAATCGAAGCTGTTGTTGAAGTTCGGACGCCTTGTAAAATAGCATCTTAACGTTTGTGCGTTCTTATTGCCGCTTGTATCTGAATCCTCAGAGGCAAAGACGACTGCCCTCTATAATTCTCTCACCTTATCTGTGTCTATCTTGAAATTAATATATTTAACAATTAGTTAAGTATATTCTGTTATATTAACCATATAACTCACATGGTTAATTGGCTGAAATTAGGCAAGGTTGCATACGATCTTAGACTGTTAAAACTCCACATTAAAATTGAGTGTTATTTTTTATCAATCGGTTAAAGAATTTTCTTGTGTTCGAAAATCACGCTGTGTTACCTTTCGCAACAATCTCGAACATCAGTTTTTCGGGGCACACGTGACAATCTGTAAATTTGCAGAATGTTGCAAGTAGGTACTGGAGAATTCACTCCAGTAGAAGGGCATTGATAGAGCTGTCCGGCCGAGAGGTTAGGGGCATATTGAGGAACCCAACAGTGATTAAGTTATCCACTCACTTCGCTTTCGTTCTACCACATTCCAGTATTATTACTGAGCCTTGATCATCCCGATCAACTGAGGCTTTAATCTCGCGTTGTCCAAACACATGAATTGATTCATGTGCTTAGCTGCGTGCGCTTTGTTTGCCTCTACCACACGTTTGCCTCCGCTTCGTGAACGATCACGTGCTGAGGTTAATGCTCTTCTATAAAGAGCGTGTGTTTCGTTTGACGCTTATATCTCCAAGAACTCAACGTTCGTGCCAATTCAGGTAGTTCGTTCGAGGAAGATGTTCTTGAGGTGGTCGAATGAAAAGACAAGGATGAACTCTAGTAATGATGAACTACACCACTGACACTCTGGGCGAAAACATTGAAAGCCCAATCCCTGTTTTGCAAGGCTTACATGACCTAACACCTGATGAGCTCTTACTTAGCCAAGAGCACTATGAGTCTGAAGTGCGTTCTTATCCGCGCCGACTCCCCGTCGCAATTGCGAAAGCATCAGGGGTTCTTGTTGAAGACAGTCGTGGCCAAACGTATCTTGATTGCCTTGCTGGTGCTGGAACGTTAACCCTCGGCTATAATCACCCCGAAATTAATCAGGCGTTGATCGAGCAATTGAACGCGGGTATTCCGTATCAAACACTCGATATCACGACCCCAGCCAAAGACAATTTCATTCGCGAATTGATGGCTTTTCTTCCACAAGACTTCTCTGAGAATACCAAAGTTCAATTTTGTGGACCTTCGGGCGCTGATGCCGTTGAAGCGGCGATTAAATTGGCGAAACAGACGACAGGCAGAAACACCATTGCTGCTTTCCACGGTGCATATCACGGCATGACCAATGGCACGATGGCGATGATGGGTAACCTTGGCACTAAATCACGCCGACAAGGTTTAATGGCAGACGTGCACTTCTTGCCATTCCCATACGATCTGCGCTGTCCATTTGGTCTTCAAGGTGAGCAGGGCGCTCGCCAAGGTCTTCGCTATATTGAGCGCATGTTGGCTGATGATGAAAGCGGGGTTCAAAAACCTGCGGCCATTATCGTTGAACCTGTTCAAGGTGAAGGCGGTGTGATTCCTGCCCCCGCATTTTGGCTACAAGAGTTACGTCGAATTACCGAAGAAAATGGCATTTTGCTGATCTTTGATGAAATTCAATGTGGCATTGGTAAAACAGGCGACCACTTCGCATTTGAAGAATCTGGCGTGACGCCAGATATCTTATGTTTATCAAAAGCCGTAGGCGGCGGCTTGCCAATGTCTTTACTGGTGTTCGATAAAGAAATCGATACTTGGTTGCCTGGTGAACATACCGGCACATTCCGTGGTAACCAACTTGCTATGGTCTCTGGGGCGAAAGCGATGGAAATCATCCGTCGTGACAACCTTGCACACAAAGCCAAAATCACCGGTGATTACCTTCGCCGTGGGCTTGAAAAGATTGCATCTACCACCAGTTGTATTGCAGAAGTGCGTGGCAAAGGCCTCATGCTTGGTGTTGAAATTTGCGACCCTGAAGGGGGCAAAAACAAATTTGGTGAACCGCTTTCCGCACCAGAATTAACCATTGCTATTCAGCGTGCAGCGCTAGAGCGTGGTTTGATCATCGAGAAAGGGGGTCGGGAAGGCTCAGTGCTTCGTTTCTTACCCCCTATCATCATTACGTTTGAGCAAATCGATTTTGCATTGAAGGCGTTGCAAGACGCGATTGAATCATTGGTTGAACCGACACAAGCGGTTCAGCCTGCTGATACCTTGCAACAAAACTGGCGTGATCACTTTATCCATACGGGCAAAGATGGCGCAGAGAGTTTTGAAGCGGCGATGAATGCAACGACACAAGCGTTGAAGAAGATCTTCGAAAACACAGAATCGCCATATAGCGGTATTGACCCGACAGTGTTGGCATCTCAAATTCGTCATGCGAACTTGGGTGAAACACCGCAGTCATTGGACGACGTGATTGAAGAAACCAGCGATCTTATCGCGAAGAACTCGATCATCGTTCAGCACCCTCATTGTATTGCCCACCTGCATACCCCACCTTTGATTCCTGCTGTTGCAGCCGAAGCCTTCATTACGGCACTCAATCAGTCGATGGATTCATGGGATCAGGCCAGTGCGGCAACGTTTGTTGAGCAAGAAGTGACAGATTGGTTGTGCCAGCGCTTTGGCTTTGATGAAAAAGCAGATGGCGTGTTCACCAGTGGCGGCACGCAAAGTAACTTGATGGGTCTATTGATGGCGCGAGATAACGCCATCGAAAAGATCTCAGGGACTGATGTTCAAAAAGACGGCTTACCAGACTACGCAGACAAACTGCGTGTCATCAGCTCGAAAAATTCGCATTTCACCATGCAAAAATCTGCGTCCTTGTTGGGGCTGGGCGAGCACGCGGTGATCTGTGTGGATACCTACAGCGACGGCACCATGGACATTGAGTCGGCCGATGCCACATTGGCGGCCCTGAAAGCCGAAGGTTTGATTCCATTTGCAATCACAGGCACAGCCGGTACCACAGATCACGGTGCAATCGACGATCTGGACGATGTCGCGATGCTGGCGGAAAAGCATGGCTTATGGATGCATGTTGATGCGGCTTATGGCGGTGCGTTAATGCTAAGTCGTCACCATGCGCGTTTGGAAGGCATTGAACGTGCTGATTCGTTGACCATCGACTTCCACAAAATGTTCTTCCAGCCAATCAGCTGTGGTGCGGTGATCCTCAAGGACAAAAACCACTTTGGGTATATTCGCCACCATGCTGACTACCTCAACCGTGAAGAAGATGTACTTCCGAATCTGGTCGACAAATCTATTGCAACCACGCGCCGCTTTGATGCGCTCAAGCTGTGGATGACGTTACAGAATGTTGGGCCACAAGCGCTCGGTTCTATGGTTGATCACTTGCTCAATCAAACGCAGCTTGTGGCTGACATGGTCAATAACCGATCTCAATTTGAATTGCTGGCAGCACCGTGTTTGTCCACGGTTCTGTTTAGATATGTGGGCGTGAATCAAGGCCTCGACCTTGATTACCTCAACAAGCAAATACGATTAGATGCTCTGGTTAAAGGGCGCGCTGTCGTGGGTGAAACCGTGGTGGATGGAAACGTGGCACTCAAGTTCACGCTCCTGAATCCATGCTTGAAACTTAGCGACTTCGATAGCTTGTTGAATGAATTAGAGAGCCTTGCTGACGACGCGGTTAAGCAAGTTCAGGGTTAAATATTGAGTTTGATGTCTTTGCTACATTGCTGATAGGCAAAGGCATCGCACTGTTTAAAGACTGAGTGTCTTATAAGGAATTAAGAACATGGCAATTTTACAGATTGGTGCTGGCGGTGTTGGTTGGGTGATAGCGCACAAAGCGGCACAGAACAATGATGTATTGGGCGATATCACTATCGCATCGCGCACGGTCGCGAAATGTGACGGGATCATCGCGTCAATCAAAGGCCGTAATAACCTCAAAGATCCAAGCCTAAAGCTTGAATCTCGCGCTGTTGATGCTGATGACGTAGATGCACTTGTTGCACTCATCCAAGACGTGAAGCCTGACTTGGTGATCAACGCTGGCCCTCCATGGGTAAACATGACCATTATGGAAGCGTGTTACCAAGCAAAAGTCTCCTACCTTGATACGTCAGTCGCCGTTGACCTTTGTTCTGAAGGCCAGCAAGTACCACAAGCCTATGATTGGCAGTGGGGCTACCGTGAGAAGTTTGAACAAGCGGGTATCACAGGCATTCTTGGTGCGGGTTTTGATCCTGGTGTGGTCAGTGTGTTTGCTGCGTATGCGGTGAAGCATTTGTTTGACGAGATCGACACCATTGATGTGATGGACGTGAACGCAGGCGACCACGGTAAGAAGTTTGCGACCAATTTTGACCCAGAAACGAACATGCTCGAAATCCAAGGCGATTCTTTCTACTGGGAAAACGGTGAGTGGAAACAAGTGGCGTGTCATACGCGTATGATGGAATTTGAATTCCCACTTGTTGGCAGCCATAAAGTGTACTCTATGGCGCACGATGAAGTGCGCTCTATGAAAGAGTTCATCCCAGCAAAACGCATCGAGTTCTGGATGGGCTTTGGTGATGCTTACCTAAACTATTTCAACTGCATGCGCGACATTGGCCTGTTGAGTCCTGAGGCTGTCACTCTGCAAGACGGTACTGTGGTTGAGCCGCTAAAAGTGCTGAAAGCACTGCTACCAGATCCAACGTCGCTGGCACCTGGCTATACAGGTAAAACCTGTATCGGCACGTGGGTGCAAGGCACGAAAGATGGCAAAGCGCGCAGCGTGTTCATCTACAACAATGCTGACCATGAAGTGGCTTACAAAGATGTTGAGCATCAGGCAATCGCCTACACCACAGGCGTTCCTGCGATCACTGCTGCATTGCTTTACTTTAAAGGGGCTTGGAACGGCAAGGGCGTGTTCAATATGGAACAGTTAGATCCTGACCCATTCCTCGAATTGATGCCGTCAATTGGCCTAGATTGGGGTGTTGAAGAACTTGAACCGCAAGCGCCAACCATCAATATTCTAAAGTAGATTTGCTGATGAAGCCTGCGATGTTGTCATCAAACATCGCAGGCTTTTTGTGAGAAGAACAATGAATTCATCATCGTTAAAAACACCTTATTTTCTGATTGATGAAGATAAGCTGATTCGTAATCTGGAAATAGCAAAACGCCTGAAAGCCTTGTCCGGTGTGAAACTGGTACTGGCGCTTAAATGCTTCTCCACGTGGGGCGTGTTTGACATCATCAAGCCATACCTTGATGGCACCACGAGCAGCGGCCCATTTGAAGTGAAGCTTGGTCACGAAACCTTTGGCGGTGAAACCCATGCCTACAGCGTTGGTTACAGCGAGGACGATGTGCGTGACGTGGCGGACATTTGTGACAAGCTGATCTTCAATAGCCAATCGCAGCTTAAAGCGCACCGTCACTTGGTGGAAGGCAAAGCTTCGTTAGGGCTTCGTTTAAATCCTGGTGTGAGTTATGCCGGACAAGATCTTGCGGATCCCGCGCGTCAGTTTTCGCGTTTGGGTGTGCATGCCGACAAGATCGACCCAGAAGTGTTTGCATCACTCGATGGCGTGATGTTCCACATGAACTGTGAAAACAAAGATGTGGATGCGTTTATCGGTTTATTGGATGCTATTTCGGACAAGTTTGGTACTTATCTCGATTCACTCGAGTGGGTGAGCTTAGGTGGCGGTGTGTTTTTCACATGGCCGGGGTATGACGTTGAAAAACTCGCATCAGCGCTGAAAGCATTCAGTGATCGACACGGTGTTCAGTTGTATCTGGAGCCGGGTGAAGCCATTATTACCCAGACAACGGATCTTGTTGTTACCGTGGTAGATATCGTCGAAAACGACATGCAAACCGCGATCGTAGACAGCGCAACCGAAGCGCACCGTTTAGACACGCTGATCTACAATGAGCCAGCCTCCATTGAGGAAGCCACAGACACTGGCGAACACACCTATGTGATCGGCAGCTGCTCATGCTTGGCGGGTGATCAGTTCTGTGTGGCGAACTTTGACGAGCCGTTAAAGATCGGGCAACGCCTGCACATTTCCGACAGTGCAGGTTACACCATGGTGAAGTTGAACTGGTTTAATGGTTTGCGAATGCCTTCTATCTATTGCCAACGCAGCAATGGGGACGTGCAGCTACTGAATGAGTTTGATTACCAAGATTTCAAGCGAACCTTGTCGCAGTGGGCTGTTTCATAACATCCTGTTATTCGGTAAATAAATATAAAAAATGAGCGCTGTGTGCGCTCTTTTTATTTAGATCTTTGATGTATCTCTGAGCATTTTCTCTCTTCAATAGCACTATTTCCTTAATTCTCTTATAAAGGCAGTGATCATGGATGGAGGAAACAACATGGATGTGTTCTTATTTGTGATTGCCATCGTTACCGTCGTGTTAGCGGTTAAAACGCTGCGCAGTTACTTTGCTTATCACGCGCAATTACGCGAGTTTGAAATCAATCGTCAGAAGACGACAGGTCTAAATCGTGCCTATCAGCAAGAGCTTGATGCATTGAGACAACGCGTAGACAGTTTAGAAACGAAAACAATACATTAGCTGTGATGATAGAGAATCAGAGGGAAAGGTAGTGCTTTCTCTCTGTGTTATCTAATTTTTCAATCGCATAGCGAAGCATGGTTCTTGGCATGGACGACACATTGCGATCAAGAAAACCGCGAAGCCTATCGACGTCTCTCTTTCCTGCCTCCCTTAACATCCATCCCGACACTTTGTGAATCAAATCTTCTTTGTCTGTCAGATACTTTTCTGCAAGGGCATACGTGTCATCAAATTGATTGAGCCGAATAAACGTAAACGTCGCCATCATGGCGATGCGTCGTTCCCATAATGACGAAGACTCAGAGAGCGCATAGATCTTTGCTCTGTCTTTGTCCGCGAGATACCCGCCCACAATATGGTGCGCTGAGCTATCAACCAAATCCCAATTATTAATGCGGTGGGTTTGAGTCAGATAGAAATTGTAAATGGTGGTGCGATCCTCTCCTTTGGCTTTTTTAAACTGTTCGGAAAGTAGAATAACGGCCAACAGTCGGATTTCATGCCAATCACTATCAAGCAATGAACCGATTGTGTCTAACGAGGCATGAATGTGGGCTTTTGCGCAGCTTCGAATAACGGGCACACGTACGCCGATAAACTGATCGCCTTCACCGTATTCCCCTGGCCCCGATTTGAAAAAACGCTGGGCGTTCTGAGCAAGTGCTTCATCCCCCTGTGCTTTTATCGTGTCGATAATGGTAGTGGCGTCGTTCATGATTCGTCCTTTTTCCAAATCCATATCAGCGATTCTGCAAGTGATAGTGTATTGAAAAATCGTGGTTTGAGACAGCGAGTGTTAATACATACAAAATGTGAATGCATGCCTTTTTATGTTGCCTTAATTTCTGATTTTCAGCCCGCTTTCCACAACAGTTGTAAGTGAATATTTCGCGAAACACATCACTGGTTTTCTCATTAACAGCTTGAAGTCACTCGGATAAATATCATCCCGTCTGCTGGTGGCGTGTCTACTGGAGGGTGGGTCTCATTTTAATATTCGCACAGTGCATATATTGAGGCGGCTGCGCGGGAATTATAGTCGCTGCTCGTCGTCATCATTAGGCAAAAACACTCAACAATGTCGTATCGAAGTTTGCGTATTCCTTCGGCAGTTTAGGGCATAGAGGTGGAGTTGGGTAAAGCACAGACAGCGCAGTTTACGTGATTTGAATCCGATAGGAGGCAAATCTCACTTTTTGATAAGGAATTTTTACGATGAAACAAACTGCTTTGATTCCAGTGTTGCTCGGCGCAACATTTGCGGCTCAGGGGGCAACCATGACGCCTCAGCCTGATCCAGAAAATCCCAATGGATTCATTGTCGAGCGCGCAGAAGTGAATGCCGCGGCCGCAGCCCAAACGTCTAACCCTATGTATGCGACATGGTCTAAGGCTCTTGAAACTCAGCCGAACGCTGTTGTCAATGCCATTGATGAAGGGTTGGCGAGCAATCCGATCAACGTAAAACGAGTAGAGCGCGTGTTCTCTCGTCAGGATTGGGATTTTCTGACTCAAATGGCCGCGCCTGAATATACCTACACCCGATTCCTACAGGCGATTGGTAAGTTCCCAGCGTTCTGTGGTGATTACACTGATGGCCGCGATGCCGATGCGATTTGTAAGAAATCCATTGTGACGGCGTTTGCGCACTTTGCGCAGGAAACGGGTGGACATATTGCTGTCGATAATACGTGGGACAACCCTCTTGGGCTTGAAGAGTGGCAGCAAGCTTTGGTGCACGTGCGTGAAATGGGTTGGTCTGAAGGTCAAGAAGGCTACACAACAGGGTGTGGGCAGAATGATTGGCAAAACCAGCGTTGGCCATGTGTGGCAGGGCAGGGGTATTTCGGCCGTGGTGCTAAACAACTTTCTTACCACTTTAACTACGGCGCATTTTCTGAAGTGATGTTTGATGGTGATGCCAACAAACTGCTGGGTGAGCCGGGATTGGTTGCTGATTCTTGGTTGAACCTTGCATCTGCGATTTGGTTCTTCTTAACGCCACAAGCGCCAAAACCTGCAATGCTGCATGTGATTGACCGTACTTGGGTGCCTTCACAGCGCGAGAAAGATGCAGGCATTGGTTATGGTTTTGGTACCACTATCAATATTATCAATGGTGGTATTGAGTGTGGCGAGCAAAACAAAGACAAAGGACAACCGGTTAACCGCATCCGTTATTGGGAAGGCTTGGCAAAACACTACGACATTCCAATTGAAGCCGATGAAGTGAATACCTGCTGGCAGCAATTGCCGTTTGGTAGCTTGAATCTGCAAGGTGCTACAGATGTGCTTTACACTAACTGGGATGGCAACTGGAAGTATTTTGCTGATCGCCCGGGTGGCTATTCATTTGAATGTGAATTAGTTGGCTTCCAAACTGCTTACTCCGCGCTTGTTGAGGGTGACTACGAGAAGTGTGTGACGAATTTCTATGGTTCGCATGCAGGTTGGCCAGAAGTGCGTGTCGTTGACAAAATTGATGGCGGTGACACCGGTGGTGGTACGAATCCTCCTGCAGAAAATGCTTGGGACGCCACTAAGGTTTACAACACTGGTGATCAAGTCGTGGTAAACGGTGTTACCTACCAAGCGAAATATTGGAACCAGGGCGTTAACCCAGAGACCAGTGGTGAATATGGCGCATGGAAAGTAGTGTCTGGTACACCACCAACGCCGACGCCAGAACCAACGCCTGACCCAGAACCTACACCGACGCCCGATCCAACACCAACTCCAACCCCGGACCCTGAACCAACACCAGAACCAGGCAATACAACATGGGATGCCAACAAGGTTTACCTGGCGGGTGACCAAGTTGTTGTGGGCGGTGTGACTTATAAAGCCAAGTATTGGACACAAGGTGACAACCCAGCATCGGGTGCCCAGTGGGGTCCTTGGCAACAGCTATAACTGTCCATGAATGCAACGCTAAGTCTTGAGCAATAAACACGGCACATAGCGCGATGCATGATTAAATTGTGATCACAAAAGCGCGTATTTTACGAAAGTAGGGTACGCGCTTTTTTGCACCTGAGACGGCTGGATTCAGGGGATACCGCCGCCTTTTAGCGAGCCAGTTCGCAGTTTTTAATTCGACGAGTGTGCATGAAAATGAGTGCATTGTGTTGAGAATTCTTTTGTCTAACGTGTTTGGCTTCAAAAAATCACGCTACAACAGGTCAGCCTTTATCAAAACCTAACGGGGCATCATACAGTCTTGGTATTTGTCTGGTTGATAGTGGTTCAGTTGTATATCAAGTCATGCATATAGTTGGCTGTCTGCGTTAATAACAAAATCATCAAGAATGACTGGGTAAAACGCGCCACGTACAGCGTTAACGGAATAGGCCCAGCGTAAAAATGACATCGTGATGATATAGCCATCGCAGCGGCGAATTTGGAAGGGGAGACTTTCTCATTCCGGCGTATTTGATAAGGAAACTGACATGAAAAGAACAGCTCTGTTTACGGCACTGTGTGGTGCTAGTTTTATGGCGAATAGCGCCATTTCCATGAACCCTCAAACTGATCCTAATGACGTCAACGGGTTCGTTGTTTCTGCCTCTGAAATGGCAGCAGCAGAAGCGGCACAAACCTCCGATCCTATGTATGCCATTTGGTCCAAAGCACTCGAAACCACATCTAACACTGTGGTTGAAGCCATTGACGAAGGACTTGCTTCAAACCCAGACAACGTAAAACGTGTTGAGCGCGTTTTCCCACGTTCAGATTGGGATTTTCTGACGCAAATGGCGGCACCTGAATACACTTACACCCGCTTCTTGCGTGCGATAGGTAAGTTCCCAGCATTCTGTGGTGATTACACTGATGGTCGAGATGCTGATGCCATCTGTAAGAAATCCATTATCACGGCGTTTGCCCATTTCTCTCAAGAAACCGGTGGACACATTGCTATCGACAACACGTCGGATAACCCACTCGCGTTAGAAGAATGGCAGCAAGCACTGGTTCACGTCCGTGAAATGGGTTGGGCTGAAGGCCAAGAAGGCTACACGACAGGGTGTGGTCAGCAAGATTGGCAGAATAGCCGATGGCCATGCGCGGCAGGGCAGGGGTACTTTGGACGTGGTGCAAAACAGCTTTCTTATCACTTTAACTACGGCATGTTTTCTGAAGTGATGTATGACGGCGATGCAACCAAACTGCTTAATGAACCGGGTTTGGTGGCGGACTCTTGGTTAAACCTTGCGTCAGCGATTTGGTTCTTCCTTACACCCCAAGCGCCAAAACCAGCAATGCTTCATGTTATTGACAGAACATGGACGCCTTCTCAGCGTGAAAAGGACGCGGGCATTGGTTACGGTTTTGGTACCACCATCAATATCATTAATGGTGGCATTGAGTGTGGTGAGCAAAACAAAACCAAAGGCCAGCCAGTTAACCGTATTCGTTACTGGGAAGGATTAGCGGCACACTATCAAATCCCTATTGAGGCGGATGAAGCCAATACTTGTTATCAACAATTGCCATTCGGTAGCTTGAACCTACAAGGTGCAACGGATGTGCTTTACACCAACTGGGATGGTAACTGGAAATACTACGCTGATCGCCCGGGTGGCTATTCATTTGAATGTGAGCTTGTTGGCTTCCAAACTGCTTATTCGGCCTTGGTTCCGGGCGACTACGAGAAGTGTGTGACGAATTTCTATGGTTCACACGCAGGCTGGCCAACCGTGCGTGTGTTACCGGATGCTGAGATGCCAACGACAGGCTCAGGCAATGGAACGGATGCGGGAACACCGTCTGATCCTAATGCATGGAGCGCTACCAAGGTTTACAACAAAGATCAGCAAGTGGTTGTAAAGGGCGTGACGTATAAAGCGCTTTACTGGACACAAGGTGATGATCCGTTATTGAGCGAAGCATGGGGTCCATGGGTGCCTGTTCAGTAGAAGCAACATCAACTAAATCAGTAGGAAAAACATTGACTAAGTCGGGTGTTTTTTTACTGACAAAAGAATAATCAAGCTGCGTGTTTCCATTGGGAATACGCGGTTTTTTTATACAAATTGAGAAGAGAAAAAAACGAGATAAGTGGTTGTAAATAGAGAGGGATTTTTGAATTTATCGGGGTGTATTCTGACAAAAGGTATCACAAAAAAATTTTAATTGTCAGTCTTGTGAATAATATTTATCTGCCTATAATGCTGAAAACCGGAGCGTCTGCCAACGCTCCGGTTTTTTTGTGCCTGCTCAATGGTGAATATTTCAGCTATCTGCCAATAGCTAAAATCCATGAGCACTGTCCGAAAGGGCATCGTCTGTATATAAAGGAAAGACACATGCGTATCGAACAAGACTTGAAGTTGGGTTTCAAAGATGTACTGTTTCGCCCGAAACGTTCTACCTTAAAAAGCCGTTCACAAGTTGAATTAACCCGCGAGTTTACCTTCAAGCATAGCGGTCGTCAATGGTCTGGTGTACCTGTCATTGCAGCAAACATGGATTCAGTCGGCTCATTTACAATGGGTAAGGTGCTTGCAGAGCACGGTTGTATGACTGCCATCCACAAGCATTACACGGTTGAAGACTGGGCGGGTTTCGTTGCTGAGGCTGATGCTAAGACTTTGAATAATGTGATGGTTTCTACCGGTACTTCTGATGCAGATTTCCAGAAAACCAAAGATATCATGGCGCTATCTGATGAACTTATTTTCATCTGTATCGACATTGCGAATGGTTACTCTGAGCACCTTGTTCAATACGTTGAACGTGTTCGCGCTGCCTTCCCTGGCAAGGTGATCAGTGCGGGTAACGTTGTAACAGGTGACATGGTTGAAGAGCTTATTCTTGCTGGTGCAGACATCGTAAAAGTGGGCATTGGTCCTGGTTCTGTATGTACTACTCGCGTGAAAACGGGCGTCGGCTACCCGCAGCTTTCTGCCATTATTGAGTGTGCAGATGCCGCGCACGGTCTAGGTGGCCGCATTATCGGTGATGGCGGTTGTTCATGTGCAGGTGACGTGTCTAAAGCGTTCGGTGGCGGTGCTGATTTTGTGATGCTTGGCGGTATGCTAGCTGGCCACGAAGAAAGCGGTGGTGAAGTGATTGAGCAAGACGGTAAGCAGTTCATGAAGTTCTATGGCATGTCTTCTGAAAGCGCCATGGCGAAACACTCTGGTGGTGTTGCGAAATATCGCGCAGCAGAGGGCAAAACTGTACTGCTTCCATTCCGTGGCACAGTGAACGATACGATTTCTGACATTCTTGGTGGCGTGCGTTCTACATGTACTTACGTGGGTGCTGCGCAGCTTAAAGAGTTGACTAAGCGCACGACGTTTATTCGCGTTCAAGAACAAGAAAACAACGTGTTCGGTAAAGAATAAATCCGAAAGAATACATAAAAATGCCACCCAATTGGGTGGTATTTTTTTATCCGCCATTTTTTGGGTCACAGTCAGGAACTTCGATGACGCCGAATGTCAGTAAGGCACTGACGGCCTGCCTTTTAGATAGCACTGGAAAAGCCAACGCGGTTACGGTTTACTGTCCTCTGGTTTCAAGGAGGAAACATGGCTGAATGTGATCAAGTGGTTCAAACGTTAAAAAAACAGCTCAAAGCGCGTGGCGTGAATTATCAAGATGTCGCGAGTGCGTTATCGCTCAGTGAGGGCTCGGTAAAGCGCCTGTTTGCCAATGGTGGAAGCTTGAGCTTGGAGCGCTTGGCGACGGTATGCCAACTTATTGATATGGAAATGGGTGAGTTGTTTAAACTCTCGTCTGAAAGCAGCAATCAGATCACTGAATTAACGTGGCAGCAAGAAGAAGAGCTGGTGGCTGACAAAGCCTTGCTCTTGGTTGCTGTGTGCATCACGAATGGGTATCGCTTCGACCAAATCCTTGAACAATATAACTTACCTGAAACCGCACTGATTCAGAAATTGGCGCATTTAGACCGCTTAAACCTGATTGAGCTTCAACCGGATAACCGCATTAAACTCAAAATCTCTCCGTCATTTTCATGGGTGGCGGGTGGTCCTATTCAGCAGTTCTTCCAGCAACAAGTGATCAGTGCTTTCTTCCAATCTCGCTTTGCGGGGGATGAAGAGAAGTTGGTGATGTCTACTGGGCTGATGTCACTCTCGACCAACTACAAATTTCAGCAACGTATTCAACGTCTGGTGAGTGAGTTTTATGATTCATGCAACCAAGACTCGGATTTAACGATGCAAGAGCGTCATGGCACGTCCATGGTGGTCGCGATGCGCCGCTGGACCTTCCCACTTTTCGATGAATACGAATAGCGTTTAGCCCCAAGAATAGCCAATGAATCAATATGTCTTAGCACGTATGGATAAGTGTGCGTTCACACCCTCCAACACGTTGTTTCGGCGAGAAGGTGTCACCTCATAAGACGTAGCGTTACGTATATTGTCACTTCGGACATGGTGCTTTTGACTGACGCCGTCTTGTTGCAAGCTTCTGAAAACGCAGTGCGTTGCTGGTGCAAATAACGCCAACATCAACGTCCTGCAGATGAGAGAACGATTCTCAAAGAAGCAACGCAATGGAGGCACACGATGCTAAACCAACAGCAAATGACGCAAAGATTGATGACGTGGGGAATGGTATTTCTCACGTTTGTAGTAGGCTGGTTTGCCCCCGCTGCAATGGCGAGCGGGTTATTGAAACCGACAAACAGCCAACACCAAGACCTCACCATCGAAACGCATCACGTGGATGTCGTTATCGAAGACGGCTACGCGACAACGTCCATCGAACAAATCTTCTATAACCCAAATAATGATGTGCTCGAAGCGCGATATTCATTTCCTGTGCCGCAAGAAGCTGTGGTTGGCGAATTTATCTATTGGATAAACGGCACGCCAGTGATTGCAGAATCCGTGGCGAAAGACAAAGCCAAAAAGATATATGAAGAGCAAAAAGCACAAGGCAATGCGACGGCATTGACAGAAAAAGACGGATACAAAACGTTTGAGATGCGTGTCTTTCCTGTTCAGCCTCAACAGCGCGTCAAGGTGAGATTGGTTTACCTGCAAGATGCGCTGATTGACCACGGCATTGGCCGTTACGTGTATCCGATGGAAGAGGGCGGTGTCGATGAAGCGCGCGACAGCTTTTGGACGCGTAACGATACCGTGCAGCATGATTTCTCGTTCAACGTTGCGCTGAAATCCGCGTATCCCGTTGATGGTGTGCGTTTGCCATCTCACCCGAATGCAGCACTCTCACAGGAAGCGTTAGGCGAGCACACGATTTGGAAGGCGCAAGTGGCGAACCAAACATCAGCAGTGGCTGAAGAGGAAGGTGCGACATCATCACCCTCTGCACCTGCGTACCGATTGGATCAAGACATCGTGGTTTACTGGCGTCTGCAAGACGGATTGCCGGGTCGCTTGGACATGGTTGCGTACCGTGATCCCGAAGAATCAAAGCGCGGCACAGTGAAGCTCACGTTTACGCCGGGTGATGACTTGGGGCCAGTAACCCAAGGGCGCGATTGGGTTTTCGTCTTAGATAAATCAGGGTCGATGTCGGGCAAGTACAACACCTTGGCGGAAGGGGTTCGACAGGGGCTGAACAAACTGCCACAGCAAGACCGTTTTCGTATTGTGATGTTTGATAGCGCAGCGTATGACCTGACCAATGGCTTTATCTCTGCCAACAAGACAAACGTTGAAAAAGCCCTGAGTGAAATTTCAGCCATGCAACCGAGCAACGGCACCAATCTTTATGAAGGTATGGGCGCAGCGGTGCGTAAGCTCGATGCCGATCGTCCAACGGGTATCGTGCTGGTGACAGATGGTGTGGCGAATGTGGGTGTGACTGAGAAGCGGAAATTCTTCAAAATGATGGAGAAGTACGATGTCCGTTTGTTTACCTTCATCATGGGTAACAGTGCGAATACACCGCTATTGGTGCCAATGACTAAGCTATCAAATGGTGTTGCGACCTCCGTGTCGAACGCAGATGACATGATGGGGCATTTACTCAACATCTCGAGCAAGTTAACGCACCAAGCGTATCGCGATATTCAATTGGATATTGACGGTGTGAAGGTGAAAGATCTGACACCAGACTCTATTAGTAGCTTGTATCGAGGTGAACAGTTGACGGTCTTTGGCCATTACTTCAAAGCGGGAACGGCGGACGTTACCTTGAGCATGAAAGTGAATGGCGAGACGCGTCGATACACCACCAAGGTATCGCTGCCAGAAAAAACGCTGCGTAACCCGGAGCTTGAAAGAATGTGGGCATTTTCAGCGATTCGAGATTTAGAAGCACAGATGGATTACCTGGAGCAGAAAGATGCCGACAAAGAACAAGCGATAGAAGACATCGCCGTAGAGTATGGGCTTTTGACGGACTACACCTCGCTGCTGGTGGTTGAAGAAGATGTGTTCCAACAGCTTGGCGTTGAGCGTAACAACCAAGCGCGCGTGCAGAAAGAGCAACAGGCACGACAAACACGCCAAACCCAGAATGTACAACCCACACAAGCCGACACGAGTCAGCCCATGTTTACCCAACCCGCGCCAACACACTCGCGTAGCGGTGGTGGAAGCAGCGGCGGTAGCATGAGTGTCTTCCTGTTTGCTTTGTTTGGCTTAGCTGGGGTGGGTCGCTGGATGCTGCAAACGCGAAAGGCTTAATGGCTTCTTTCATTGGCAAGCAGCCATAGAAATACCGGACAAACAACATGATAAGAAAAAAGACTGCCTCGGCAGTCTTTTTTGCGTGTGTTAGCACTGAAAATGCTGACGCTATGTCAAACTCAGGCCGCCGTCCATCACCAAGGTATGACCCACAATGTAGTTGGCCTGCTCGGAGCTAAGCCAAGCAATGGCGTTGGCCACTTCTTCTACCGTTGCGAATCGCCCGTTCGGCACTTGGCTTGCTACGGTGTTTTTTAATTCGTCGCCCATTTCAGCCTGTGTTTGCTCCCAACGAGGTGTCCACGTTACACCGGGAGCCACCGCGTTTACGCGAATACCTTTTCGAATGGCTTCAACTGCGATAGATCGGGTGAGCCCTTCAATGCCGTGTTTCGCGGCGGAAAACATGGCGGCGTTGGGTGTTGGACGGATCCCATTGACCGAACTAACGTTGACGATGGAGCCGCCGTTAACAACAAGATTTAATTCGTATTTTAGGCACAGTGCGTGGATCCAAAAGTCACCGATGAGGGTGTTGTAAAGCGCATCAATAGGCACATCGGCGTAATCGCCGCGAGATTCTAGCGGGGGGGAGGCATTGTTGACCACAATGTCGAGATGGCCATAGTTTTCCCGGATATACCCGAAATAGCGATCAACCTGATGAACATCTTTCAAATCGACAGGGAGATAGTCGACAGCAGACAGCTCTGGATGAGTAGCAAGTACCTTATTCCACTTATCTTCATTCCTGGAACAAGTAAGCACTTTGAAGCCTGAACGATGGTAATGCATCACTGTTTGAAGGCCGATACCACTGCTGCCTCCGGTCACAAGAACAATTTTCATTATCTCTCCGGGGTCGTTGGGGGCGAACTACCGATGCGAGAAAATGTCATCCAACATCAGCTTTTGAGTCCCACGTAATTTTCGTTGGCTTTCGTGCTCATTGTGAAATTGCTGTTCTGCAAGTCTCACCAAAATATCGAAGAAGTAAGGCGCGCTACCTCTCTGATTATTCATGGTTTTAAGCATAGCATCGCTAAAAATCTCTGGGTCGCTGTCAATCAGGTTTGATGCAATTTTGCCAAGCTGCTGGCAACAATAAACAGTACGCTCCCTGTCTATTTCATGCGCATCATTGATGCAGGTCGCCCATTCATCACTGCGCAACGTTTCCCATATGATGTTGGAGGCGTTCAATCTTGCTTCAAAAGGGGTATTCGCGAGCGCCTTTAAAAAATAACGGTGTTTAGATTTGCGTACCCACTGTCTAACGCGTTCGGAAGAAATGATGATCTTGGTGAGAAGGGGTAACGAACACAAATACAGAAAGAAGGTAATGGCGAGTGTGGCGATGAAAAAGATATCGTCCGTCAAATCAAAGAGGTAACACGAAAAGGTGGTGACGGAGGCAAAAAATATAAAAGTGAATGAAATACCAACGCGGGCATACCATTTCACTGAATTGAGGAAATTCGGTGTTTTCCGGCTTAGTGTTTCACGGGAAATACCAGCGTATGTGATCTTTGGGTATTCCGGGATAGCAAAATGCGCTTGCTGCATGCCTTAAACCAATCGAAAAAGAAGTAACCACTACGATACGCACTTCACGGATAATTTCGCTGTCATGGTTCAAAAAGTAGACAAATAACGTCATGATATTCATGCTAAATACCGAATGCTATAGGGTATGTGGCGCAACGTGCATGCGCTGACTTAATGGCTTTCCTCTTGGTCAATCCAACCCTGATCAATGGCATATTTAACTAACCCTGCGGTGGATGTTACGCCCAACTTCTTTTTCACCCGCAGTCGGTGAGTTTCGACAGTACGAACGCTGATATCCAGCTCCCTTGCGATGGTTTTGTTGCATGCGCCATTGGCGATAAGAATGAGCACATCTTTTTCCCTCGGCGTGGGCTGGGAATCATCGTGTTCTTTGTTCTCAAGTTCATTCATGCCTTCGAGCAAAGTCTCTGATACGCCAGCACTAAAATAAGATCCTCCTCCTGCGATGATATCGAGCGCCTGCACCAACTCCTGTGAGGAAACATCTTTCAAAACATACCCCTTTGCGCCGCCACGCATGGCCGCCATGATGTACTCTTTGTTGCTGTGCATGCTCAATATCACCACTTTCACATCCGGGGCGGATTCGCGCAGTGTGTTCAATACTTCCAATCCTGTTTTCTTTGGCATGGAAATATCTGTGAGTAAAATGTCAGGCCGTAATGCCAAGGTTTTTTCAATCGCACACTCGCCATCACTGGCCGTTCCAACAATTGAAAATTGCGGTTGGCGAGACAAACGGTCTTTTAACCCGTCTTGCAACAGAACGTGGTCGTCCGCAAGCAACAATGTGGTCATGGTGTTTCTCCTTTCGAATGTCATTACCCACCAAAATCGAAGGCTTTTTGCGCCTATTTGGCGGGCAAAATTGCGCGTACTTCCGTGCCCTGCTTTAACAAACTATTGATGGCGAAGTGTCCATCGAGGTTTTCAATCCGCTCGCGCATGTTCTTTAACCCCATGGATTGGACGGTAACGCGAAGCCTATGTTCATCGAAGCCGATGCCGTCATCTGCGATGGTAAGCACAATCTCGCCTTCTTCTTCCTGCAAAATGATGTCGACTGCCTTGGCCTGTGAGTGTTTTTCAGCGTTATGTAGCGCCTCTTGAGCGACGCGATAAAGGGTGATTTCTGCGGCCTTGGAAACGTGGGACATGTCTAAGTGGT
This sequence comes from Enterovibrio baiacu, assembly GCF_004120195.1. Classification (GTDB taxonomy): domain Bacteria; phylum Pseudomonadota; class Gammaproteobacteria; order Enterobacterales; family Vibrionaceae; genus Enterovibrio; species Enterovibrio baiacui. Next base: position 537,315 of record NZ_SCHN01000008.1, read on the forward strand.
GTTCGAAAATCACTGTCATGCCAGAGCGCATGGTGACTTCTTTGGCTAAATCCTCAAGGGCGGGAAGCAAGCCGAGATCGTCCAGAAGAGCAGGGCGTAAATCCTTCGATATGCGGCGAAGTTCTGTGACCGCTTCATTCAAACTGGCTTGCCCCAAACCAAGGTGCTCGCCAATTTCTTCAGGGTTCTTCGCTTCTTTTAAACTGTCTAGGCGGTATTTCACCGAAACCAAAATCTGATTGATGCCATCATGCAGTTCGCGGGCTACCCGTGTGCGTTCTTCTTCTTGGGAGTCGATTAACTGGCGGTTGAGCGCCTGTAATTTGTTATCGGCAAGTTCGCGCGCATTGACGTGAATGGTGGCGGCTAAGCTCGCCATGATGCCAATGGTGATCACGAGAGTAATGCCTAGGCCAATGAAGGTTTTACTGATGATTTCGTCGATTTTATGGTGAAGTGACATGACTTGCGTATCGATGTCATCAATATACACCCCCGTACCGACCATCCATCCCCATTTTTCTAACCCGATGGCATAACTTAACTTCTTTACGGGCTCTTTGCGCGAGGGCTTGTGCCAGTAGTATTCAACAAAACCGCCGCCTTGCTGCGCAGATGTAATCAGTGCTTGGAGAAGCTTAAAACCATTTGTGTCTTCTACATCCCAAATGTTCTGACCCACCATGTCTGGCTGATACGGTAGAACAAGGCTGGTGCCGTCATAGGTGTAGGCGAAGAAGTATCCGTCCTCGCCGTAAGTGAGCTTGTTGAGTACGTCGATCACCGCTTGCTTGGCATTTTCATCATGTGGGGAAGCGGCGTTGTAGATGGGAGATACAGAGGCGCGGGCGAGTTCGACGTATTTCAGCAGTTCTTGTTTTTTGGAGGCGAGGGTCTCGGTACGAATGAGGTCAGCTTGGTTAGTGGAAAGGGATTCAGATTGTACGGCAACCAAACCGATGATCAACGCGAACATCAGCAATAAGGGCACCATGGCGAGCACCAGTATTTTGGCGCGTAGCCGTGTGTTTATGCCTACTAGGTTGCTCAGTATATTCATACGTTTCTCGCGTGTAGCCTTTCTTTTTTCCGCATTGTTGTTACGTGTTTCGTCACATTTCTCGCCCATTCCCGCACAGTGCTGTGGTCGCGTCAAGACGAACGGTTTCGCCCATTCCCTGCGCAGGACTGCAGCAATTCAATAAGATACCCATGGCATCTACGTAGTTTTACGGAAGCGAAGTACGTAAATCGTGCGAGGGCACGTCCGTTATCTACCTGATTTTCTAATCTGAAGTGCATGTATAGGCTGATGGTAACAAATTTTTAACAGGTTCAGTGTGCTCTAAACCTCAACCCCTACGTCGGTAACACCATACATTCAAAACAGTGATACCGCGCACCAAGGAGTGGACAATGAAACGGCCAATTTCTACAACGCTAAAAGTACTTACCGTCGCTACTGCATGTTTTTCTGGCGCAGCCCTCGCAGACAAAGTGTTACTTAAAACCCCCATTGCGTTTGGTACTCACCTTCCTGCTTTAGGTACCCCGATTAAGTGGGTATCAGAGCGCATTACACCGGTATCCGGTAACACCATAAAAATGAAAGTCTATGAACCCGGCAAACTGGTGGCGCCGCTTGAAATTTTGGATGCTGTCTCGAGCGGTAAAGTGAACTCGGGCTATGCGACGGCGGGGTATTGGCAAGGCAAAATGCCAGCTGCTGCACTTTTCTCCGCAGTGCCGTTTGGCCCTGAAGCGCCGGAATACATGGCGTGGCTTTTCTACGGTAACGGCTTAGATCTTTACCAGGGAATGTATGACCAAGCAGGCTATAACGTAAAAGTACTGCCGTGCGCCATCATCTCGCCCGAAACGTCAGGTTGGTTTAAAAAGCCAATCGAAAAACCAGAAGATCTGAAAGGGATCACCATGCGTTTCTTCGGGCTCGGTGGTCAGGTGATGGAAAAGCTGGGGGTGGGTACCGTTCAACTTCCGGGCGGCGAAATCTTTGGCGCGCTTGAGAAAGGGGCGATTGATGCCACTGAGTTTTCACAACCTGCGATTGACCAGCGCCTTGGCTTTCACAAAATCGTGAAATACAACTACTTCCCAGGTTGGCACCAGCAGGCCACTGTGTTTGAACTTTTGATCAACAAAGACACGTGGAACAAGATGGATGACAATCAGCAAGCTGCCGTCGAAACGCTATGTCTCGCATCGATGACGAACTCGATAGCCGAAGGTGAAGCGATGCAGTTTGAAGCCATGCAGAAAGCACAAGAGCAGGGCGTCGAACTTCGTTACTGGAACGACGAGATGCTGACCCTGTTTGAAACCACGTGGCTTGATGTGGTGGACGAACAAAAACAAGACCCTTACTTCAAGAAAGTGTGGGATGACATGTCAACGTTCCGCACTAATTACCAAGTCTGGGAATCAAAAGGTTTCCTACCTCGACAATAATCTCTCGTGTTTGGGCAGCATCTGCTGCCCCTTTTTTTACCACCTAGATTTTTATGGAACAGGGAACGAATTATGGCCCAGCCTTCCTATTCGCCTTCTGCCTCGCCCCTTGCTGACAGTATTGAACATGTCGTGCGATCCCTCGGGCGCTTTTTTGCGTGGAGTTATCTCATTTTGATTGTGGTGATCATCACGCAGGTTGTTTTGCGCAAGGTGTTCAGCAATGGACAGATCGCGTTAGAAGAAATGCAATGGCATTTGTACGCGGTAGGCGTGCTCTTTGGTTTGTCATACGCGGAAATCACGGGCACGCATGTACGTGTCGATATTTTCTATCACCGATTTTCTGAGCGCGCAAAAGCATGGGTAGAAATCATCACAGTCGCTTTCTTTGTTTGGCCATTTATGTACGTCATTTTTATCCATTCGCTCGATTTTGTGTATGAAGCATGGCGTGTGGATGAGCGTTCTAACGCGCCGTCGGGTTTGCCTTGGCGTTGGGTGATCAAGTCTGCCATCCCATTTAGTGCGGCATTGTTAGCATTTGCGAGTTTAGCGCGGGTATTGAGATCCATCGCATTGTTGCGGGGTAAGGGTTCGTCAGCGTCAGATCACGGAGGTTCGCATGGAAGCGAATGAAATCCTCATTCTTGCCATGTTTGGCAGTTTTATTCTTCTCCTGTTTGTGGGTATTCCCGTTGCGTGGGTACTGGGTGGCGTGGGTGTGGCGTTTGCCATCATTGGTTATTACAGCGATATCTATTTAGACACATGGACAGGGCTGGATTTCACCACGCTTGGCCTTGTGGTTAACCGCCTTTACAAGATCATGGACAACTGGATATTGGTGGCACTTCCCATGTTTATCTTCATGGGGAACATGTTAGATAAATCCGGCGTAGCGGACCGCCTAATGCACTCCATGCAAGCGTTATTTGGGCGTGTGCATGGTGGCTTGGCGATCACTGTCATGGCCATTGGGATCATTTTGGCAGCGTCGACAGGCATCATCGGGGCATCCGTCGTGTTGCTCGCGACCATGTCGTTGCCCGCCATGATGAAGCAGGGTTATCACCTTCCACTGGCACTCGGTACCATCGCATCTGCGGGCACGCTGGGTATCTTGTTACCTCCTTCGATCATGCTTGTCATTATGGCGGATCAGCTGGCGTTATCAGTGGGTGATCTGTTTATGGGGGCGATGGTGCCGGGTTTGATGCTGGGCGCTATTTATATTCTCTACTTGCTGATAGTTGGGTTGGTTAAGCCAACATCTATTCCGTTACCGGACGATGCGAAGGCGGTGGACTGGGGCATAATCAAAGACGTTGCTAAAGCCATTGTGCCGACGTTTGCGCTTATCCTTGCAGTGCTAGGGTCTATTTTTGCGGGAATTGCTACGCCGACTGAAGCGTCAGGCGTAGGGGCCTTTGGCGCTATCTTACTGGCGGTCTACTACAAACGTTTTTCGTTATCAGTACTGCGAGAAGTGCTCATTGATAGCTATAAAACCACGGCCTACATTTTTGCTATTTTCATTGGTGCAACCTGCTTTGCGTTGGTGCTACGTGAGTTGGGTGGCGATGAGTTCATCGAGCAAGCCTTCGAAGCGCTGCCTTTTGGCCCGTATGGGGTGGTGGCGTTTATTTTGTTGGTGATTTTCCTGCTCGGCTTTTTCCTTGATTGGATTGAAATTACCCTGATTGTATTGCCGCTACTTGCGCCCGTCGTACTGGGGTTAGACTTGGACATTGGCACTTATCCTGGGTTGGATAACGCGGAGCTTGTGTGGTTTGTCATGCTGGTGGCGATGGCACTGCAGACGAGCTTCTTAACCCCGCCTGTGGGGTTTGCCTTGTTCTACCTGAAAGGGGTGTGTCCACCCGAGGTTAGATTGGTCGATATCTACAAAGGTGTGCTGCCATTCATTATTCTTCAATTGATTGCGCTGGTGGTTTTGGTCTTCTGGCCGAACTTAATCTTGTGGTTACCGTCGGTGGCCTATGGCTAACAAAGGCATGTTGAACGCCATTGTTTAGATAAAGAAAAAGCCGACAAGTGTCGGCTTTTTAACGTTTGCGAGCGTTGATTTAAGCGCTCACTGCGCCTGTATCTGGCGAACAATCATTTGTCGTCACGCAGTGCGGCAATGCATTCATAGGCTTTGTGCAATACGGTGCCCGATTTGAATTTACCTTTTGCATCCAACTTGCCTGCAGGCATGCCTGTGAACAGTTCGAGTGCTTCACTGACGTGGCTGATGGCATAGATGTGGAATTGGCCTTTCTCAACGGCATGAATAACGTCTTTGCGTAGCATCAAGTTGTGCACATTAGAGGCGGGGATGATAACGCCCTGTGTCGATTTAGGGCCTTTGATGGTACAAGCATCAAAGAAGCCTTCAATCTTCTCGTTCACGCCGCCAATTGGCTGTGTTTCACCGAATTGGTTCATCGATCCTGTGATCGCCAAATCTTGGCGAAGCGGAATACCAGAGATCGCAGAAATCACGGTACAGAACTCGGCCATTGACGCACTGTCGCCGTCCACACCACCGTAAGATTGCTCGAAGGTGAGCGTGGTCGTGAGTGGGATCTTGGCTTTCTTACCCAGCAGTGATGACAGGTACGCGGTTAAGATCATCACACCTTTCGAGTGAATGTTGCCGCCCAGTTTTACGCTTCGCTCGATATCAAGTACGCCGCCGTCACCGAAAGAGGTGGTTGCCGTAATACGGTTTGGGGCACCGAACGCGTAATCTTGTGTAGCAAGTACCGAGAGGGCGTTGATTTGCCCGACCGACGTGCCTTTTGTCTGTAGCAGTGTCGTGCCGTTGGTAAAGCCTTCCATCACATGATCGCGCAAGCGACTCACACGCATGTCACGGCTTGCGAGGGCTTTCTCAACGTGTGAAGCTCGAATGATATTGGCGTTACTCACACGGGCTTGATAGTTCGATTCACGCAGCAGATTCGCAATGTCTGCTGAGTGCAGTGAAAGTTTGTCTTGGTCACCGGATTGGCGAGAGCTGTGCTCAATGATTCGACCAATCGCACCTTGATCACAGTGCAGCAAGCTGTTGTCATGACAGATGCTTGAAATGAATTTTGCATATTTCATTTCGCTGTCGTCATTACGCGGCATGTCGTCTTCAAAGTCAGCAGTGACGCGGAACAGCTCACTGAACTCTGCATCATAGTGTTGAAGCAGTTGATAGGTTTTGTAGTCACCAAACAGAACGATTTTTACATCAAGTGGAATCGGTTCAGGTTCGAGCGAGATCGTGCCGCTCAAGGTCACCTCTCTTTCCAATGAACTCAAGCTGACTTTGCGCGAACTCAGGGCGCGCTTTAGGCCATCCCACACATAAGGGCGCTCAAGGACTTTGACAGCGTCGATCAGCAACACACCGCCATTCGCACGGTGAATGCTACCTGCACGGATCAGCGAGAAATCGGTGAATACTGTGCCTTTGTACGTGGCGTTTTCCACGTAGCCAAAGATGTTGTGGTAGGTTGGGCTGTCTTCAACAATAACAGGCGGCACATCTTCTTCTTGCGCGACGAGCACGTTCACTTGGTAGCGACGCGGTAACTTTTTATCGAGTGCGGCATACGCGAGTGCCGCTTGGTCTTCGCTTTCTTCGAGGAAGATATCGAGGTTCTCGAGAATATCAGCCTGCATGCCTTTCAGGTATTTCTTCACCTGCGACAAATCTTGATACGTGTCGATCAGCGGCTTGATGAGACGAGCAACCACTTCAATCGCAATTTCTTCATCCAGTTTTTGTTGCTGTTCTGCGTATTGCTCTTCCCATTCGGTTAGCTTACGAACGAGGCCACGAAGCTGTATTTCTAGCTCGCGGATCACCTTGTCAAAATGGGCTTGCTCATCATCAGACAGCGCATCGAACGTTTCCTCTGTATGAGGTTCTTCGCCGTTCAGCGCGATGAATTGATAATCCCCCGCGGTGGTGATCGACAAACTGACACTCTGTGCTTTTGCATCGTTCGTGAGGGTTTGTAGCGCGCCTTCTTGTTGTTCCGTTAGCTGGCCTTTCAATACATCTGCGCGGGTAAAGTACATCTCGTTATCAAACGCAAGGGGGAGGGCTTTACCTAACTTACCCATTAATTTTTCGATGTCTTTTTTCAGCGTGATGCCACGGCCAGCAGGCACCTGCAAAACAGTAGGGCAACGAGAGTCTTGGAAGTTCGCGACGTAACACCAGTCAAAAATAGGGTGGCTGTATTCCCAGTGGCGTTTGAGGTATCGCATCATCATGGTGCGCTTACCCAACCCGTTCTGGCCGACAGCGTAAATGTTGTAGCCTTTTTCTTTTATCGACATCGCAAACTCGACGGCTTGACGTGCACGATCCTGACCCACAATTTCGTCGAGGGGCTCAAGATGCTTGGTAGATGAAACGTCGAGTTTGTTCAGTTGTGAAGTGCGATAGAGCCTGTCACTGGTTAAAGAAGTCTGTGTCATGGCGCTCTCCTTTCGCTATGTTCAATATTTTCAGTGTAGCGCTCTTAACTTACTGATTTTGAGATAAACAGGTAAAGGATTGTTGGCAATGTGGGCTAGCGCACTTTATTCGGTATATTCTAGTGAACAACTGCACAAATATTGGCCAGTTGAAAGCATAAAAAACGGCGCAAAGGCCGTTTCTAAGTAGGTATGTATCGAATCTCTTATACACGCGTTTCGTGTTAGTGTGCGGTCCAGCCACCATCAATAGTAATGGCTTGCGCGGTAATGTTTTTGGCACTTGGTGAACAGAGGAATAAGGCGGTATCAGCAAGCTCACTCAATGCAATAAAGGCTTTTTTGGGCATGGGTTTGAGCATGATGTCGTGGATGACTTCTTCTTCACTGATGTTGTGGTTTTTTGCTTGTGCGGCAATTTGATTTTCAACCAGCGGCGTTTTGACATATGAAGGGCACAGTGTATTGATGGTGACATCATGCTCTGCGCTCTCGAGTGCAATGGTTTTTGAAAAGCCGAGAATACCGTGCTTTGCAGAAACATAGGCGGATTTATACGGAGAGGCCACAAGGCTGTGAATCGAGCCAACATTGATGATGCGTCCAAAACCTTGCGCGTACATTTCGGGTAAGAAGGCCTTGGTGAGCATGGCGGGACCAGTGAGCAAAATATCGATGATTAATCGCCATGTCTCTTCAGGGAATTGCTCGAGTGCGGAGACGAATTGGATGCCTGCGTTGTTGATGAGTACATCGACAGGCTTCACGACGCGAGACGGCGCTGACGCAATCTGCTCTGAGTCAGTAACATCGAGCTCAAGGCCATAAACCTCGGCGTTGTGAGTCTCTCTTAGGGAGGCGACAGCACGTTCAAGGGCTTCTTTATTGATGTCTGAAAGCGTGACGCAGTAACCGTTGCTTGCAAACCCTTGGGCCATACCAAATCCGATGCCGCTTGCGCCACCTGTGATGAGGACATGCTTTGCTGTCATGTGAGTTCTCCTTAACGCACCCTTTAAATGAAAGTGAGCACACCATTCGTGTGCGCACTCTTATTAAATTAAGCGTGGATAGGGAAAACAGCAATGCGTAGAAGTACGCAAATGACCAATTAAATCATGGCCAGAATGCATTACTGAGCGTTGGGTTTGAGTTTGCTCAGTAGAGACACCACAACCACCACAATAACACCTGCAATCAATCCGATGATGCCGTTAAGTAGTGTGGGGACTACCGCTGAAATGATATCGCCAAGTGCGGGAATGAGCGCGGTTTCTCTTGCCGCCTCACCAATCCATTCAGACAACACATGCACACCGTGTGACAAAATACCGCCTCCCACCAAGAACATGGCTACCGTGCCGACAATGGACAAGGTCTTCATCAGGTAGGGTGCAAAAACAAGTAAGCCACGACCCACGGATTGTGCAATGGCTGCACGTTTTTGGCTGAGGTACAAACCTGCATCATCAATTTTTACGATAACAGCAACCAAGCCGTAAACGCCGATGGTCATGAGAAAAGCAATGCCGAACAGGGTGACGACTTGGGTTAAGAAAGAACTTTCAGAGACCACCCCTAATGTGATCACGATGATTTCTGCAGATAAGATTCTATCAGCTTTCTAGGCCTCGTTGTCTCGATACTGTGATTACGGTGGTTGATCGTATGGCTTTGCGTTGCAGCGGCTAACCCTCACAACCGTTCAACTCGCTAAGGCTCGTTTCCTTGGTTGTTCGTCGCCTCGCTAAAACTAACAAAGGATCATTCTTTGGAATGCCATTTAAACGCGCTAGGAACGATTCTGCGTGGATTTGAGTTGATAACCCAAGCCGTTAGGCTCTTAGAAACAAAAACCCCTTAGAAAGCCTTACAGAAAGGAAAAACAGTAAACTGATCCAAGCCGACGAGTGCGACGAGTGAGGGAAGGAAACGTAGTTTACTGACTGAGGGACGAGTGCGAGGGTTAGGCGCGGAGAGAGTGAGGACAAGAACGAGATATTAGGAATCACTGTGATTAAGGTCTTTGTTCCTAGGGCTGTGATGGTTTTGGTGCGGTGGTGGTATTCCTTTCGATGTATTCCTTTCGATGTATTCCTTTCGATGTATTCCTTTCGATGTATTCCTTTCGATGTATTCCTTTCGATGTATTCCTTTCGAGGAGATGGCACCCCTCACCCCCTAAGCCCTTGAAAAATAAATTAAATCTAGTAAAAGTTCTAAATGTTAAATTTTAGATGTAGCGATTACTTGCAAGTCATTCTAAAGGGTTATAATCAATCAAGCTACCATCGTACTACTGGTAAGAGAAGTCCTCTGAGAATGGCTTACAGGAGCTTCTAGAGGGTATTATGAGGTGTGTCTCAGGGTGGGTATTCCTAAAAAGGAAAAGCCCCCGATATGGAGGCTTAGATCTAACCCTGATGGAAGGGTAGGTAGGCGAAGAATGCCAGATTAGCTACTAGCAAAATCCATTGTAGCTCAGTCACTTAGTAGCCCACTTGATTTTAGCTATGGATGTAACCTTGCGTAGGCAGTCACCTAGGTTGTAGCCATATATCTCAAGGCCTCGCCAAATGATCAGGGTTTTGGTAGCATTCACCGTGACGATGTTCATAGTATTTCCTCTGGGTATCGTTCGGTGGGGATACTTTCTCAGGGCTTCCCCACCAATCCTCTCTTACAGCTTTCCAGCTTCTTTCAGTTCTTTACGCATAGCTACAATCACCTTAGGGCTACACTTCAATGCAGCGGTGATTTCTACCTGTTTAGCTCCATCAAGCAACATGCCCTTGATAGCACTGCGTAGCTTCACATCTGGTTGTTTTCCTTTGTATTTCTTCTCAGTATCCGGTCTTTCAGCATCTGCCTTCTGTTCTCGCTCGATACCCTGACGTTGACGCTTCTTCATGGTCTCCCACCACTCACGCGACATTGCCGCACCGATGTCTAAGATGAAGTTCGTCAGCACCTCCATCAGTGGGTTATCTGCCTGTTGGTGAGTCATAGGCTGATCAACTGATACGATGTATGCGCCTTTCTCTTTGACTACACGCTTGAGTTTGTCCCAATCGTCCATAGTCATACGGGTGATGCGGTCTACCTTCTCGATGATGATGCGGTCGCCTTCCTGTAGTTCATCCAGTAGCTTTGCCAGTTCAGGACGCTGTAGCTTTGTCCCTGAGTAGTTCTCTGTGTAGGTGATGATTGCACCATCGAACTTGTCAGTGGTGAAGCTGAGCATATTGTCACGCTCACGGTTAGAGTCCTGTTCATCTGTAGATGCGCGGAGGTAGATTCTGTTGATAGCCATTGTTATTCCCTAAGGGTCTTTGTTTCAGTGGGAATAGAATAATGTTCCCTAAGGGTTGTGTCAATAGGGAATAGCTACGGAATATCAAGGGAATACTGATTAAGGATTGACCAATGGGAATATTCCATTGAGGTATGCCCTTAGGGGATTGGATAGTTGGTAGGTATTGCTTGCCTTTGTGTCTGAGGTGTAGTAGTTGCGTGTGTGCGATCTACTATCGGTGAGAGGGATTCACGGTGGATGGATACTATTGATGATGTGTTGTCAATAGCTGATTACCTAAAGTATTTATAAAGCCTTACTAATCAAGCACTTAGGATTTCTGGATAAGGGAATGGTTGATTTCTACAGATTGATAACAATGTTCCAACCATTTTTACAGTCCATTTACAGGTGCCGTGACCACCTCCGAAAAATTTAAAAATGAAACTTCCCCTATGCAATTCAACGTGGTACGCTCAACTCATCCCACGCAGTCACTGCGTTTTGGACAAAAATGTCCGTGATACCGGACAAAAATGTCCGCCTAATAAAATATAATAAAAATAAACACTCATGCTTCGAAACATCGCAAGCGTTGCTTGCTCGTTCTCAGCTTTTGAAAAGGCAATCATTTCTGATTACCCTTCCATCAAACAACTCCTTCCGCGCCTTTACTCTCCACTCATCCTAATCAGAGGCGGCGGCTCTGTTGAAGCGGCAATGTCCTTCACACCTTGCGTGATCCGAAGTTTTTCTTCGTGTGTTCTGCTACGCCTTGTTTTCTCGTTTGTCAGGGCTATCGCTTCCTGCATACCCTTTGCGATTTTTCGCTTTTCTTCAAGCGTTAACTCTATGCGTTCTTTCTTCATAAAAAAATTTCCATTCATGATTAGTGGTTAGGGATGTATTTTGCGTCCCCAAGAAGGGGAAAGACTTTTTGCCAACATTGTCATAAAGGTTTCGCTCAATTATGTGCGAAAGCCCAAAGCGCATTTTTGCGTTTCTCAGAAGTCAAACCGTGATTCGGCGGTTTCAGAAATCCCAACCAGAACCACCAGAAACGCCACCTATGAAAAATTCAATATTGCGTTGTTCTGTCCAGTGCAATTGAAGTCGATCAAGCCTCTTAGCGTATTCAGCTTCTGGTGTGTAGCTTTCATCGAAAACAACGATGTATTTGATGCCAAGTGCGCTAAGGTCATCTTGAATGATCTTGTGCTTAATGGCTGAATTCGACCAGCAACACTCTTTGATACGTCGGTACTTGCCACCTCTAAAATCGCTTAGTGCTGCGTCTGAGTCAACGAGTGACGGAATAAAATTCAACTCATCACATTTGTATTCAACGATGGTCTTCGTTGGTTTATGCCAGAAATCGCCCTGTGCTCGAAACTCATGACCATTCCTGTCAAGAAACCGTAGAAACTGACGTGTCTTGGGGTGTCTAAAGTGCTTTCCGTGGATAGGTAGGAAGCCGCATGTTTCAGCGGCAAATTTCCCCTCAGCTTTGCTTCCGTAGTTAGCCACCACGTCTAGCCCTTGCGATTAAATCAGCAATGTCCCTTTCGTGCTGGTCTTCCCAAGGGTGATCAGAAAATAGCTTCATTGCCTCATGTCGCTCTGCGTTGTTTTTGATGCTACTGATGCCGATAAGTGCTTGTAGAAAAACAGAATAGTTCATGTTAGATGCCTCCGATAATGGCTTGGATTGATTGCTGTGCTTCAAGGAGTTTGTCAGAAGTTGACTTGCCTGTTGATGATACCCATGCAGGTATTTTGATAAGTTTCTCGTACTCAACCTTCATGTCAGCCTTGGGGTTCTCTGCTCGTATGCGTTTAAGCGCACCAAGACGCTCATATTCCATCAAGACGTTTAGTTTGCGGTATCGCTCGGCCTTGTCACCACCCATCACATAGCCGTACTCAGTGTGCTCTGCGTAGTTGTCTGGAATGGCCTTGAAAGTGCGGCTTGCGTACTCATCAGGAAGCGATTCTTTCAGCACACTACAAAAACCAATAGCAAAATCATTTTGCTGGTAGTAAACAACACCTTCATCAGCCCAAGGCTCATCAAGGCCAATATACACACCGTGACGCTCTAGGAGTTGCTGAGGCAATAGACCAACGTTCGGATCTGATGCTTGAACTGAAAGTAGTTCGTACATGTTCAGATTTTCTGGGTAGTTGGCTTTGAAATACTCTTCATCGAAGAGGTTGTTTTCTAGCTGATTCATGGCGAACCACTTAATCAACTCGCGTGTAGTCAATACCCGCCACTTGTAGCGGGAAACTTTGGTATTTAGATCAGCGTAGAGGGCGGGATAGCCACTCTTAATTTCGATGATGTGTGCGTTGTAGTGAAGGGTTGTTTCAATGCGGTGTTGCTTAGAAAAACGTGTTGCTAGTGCTTCAATGTTTTTAATACTCATAACTACCTCTTTCGGTTAAGTAGTCTGAGCCGTGAACCTTTGCGGCTGCATCTATTATCAGTTGTTGTTAGTCTTCGTACATACCTACGAACATGATGTAACTAAGTGCCATGAACTCAGGACGATTGTCAAAGTCTGCAATGTCATGTTTGTGTGCTTGGCCTCCACCAGTGTGATGTGTAGTTGGGTATAGATTAGACCAGTGTTTAATGTCAGGGCCACATTGACGATTATCACCACTAACCCAACCTGTTTGATCATAACCCAACGAACCGTTATGAACTACGTGGTTGTGAGAAGGAATGTGTGCAATTTCAAGTTTGAAATCAGCGGTACTCTTCAATGATACCTTGTGTACGCCGCCAGTTTTGGCGTTAGCGAATTCGTCATTAACACCCATGATGAACTTGCCGCGAAGGTCAGGCGTAAGAACACCATTTACAGTTCGACCATCACAGATAGCCCAACCTTTGGTTAGGTTCTCTTCCTTGCCGTAGTACATGGAAATGTAGCCAACTGGCAGATCTGGTCGCTTGTTATCTTCACCTTTAGTCCATTTAAACGTTCGTTGAATCGCTCGCTTTAACGCACAGATTTGCTGAGCACCTTCGGCGCGTGGATCGTCGTCTGCTGGTAATTTTGGGTTGATGTCTGAAATGTGATATCCGTTATCAATAGACATTAGAAGCCCTCCGCTTGCAGTACGTTGATTTCTTGGCGAACTCGATCAAGTGCCTCCTGTAGAGACGCAATGCGCTCATTGGCCTCTGTTGTTGTTAGTGCATCAGCAACGTAGCAGACAAGCTGCTTTTGCATGTCGGTGTATTTATCAGGATTTTTCATGTTATTTCCTTATGTGGTAATTGACTCCCATGTTGTTAGGTCTACAGGGGTTAGTCCGTATGCTCCGATGTTTTCGAAGTCATTTGCTTCTAGATATTGAAAAAGGTCATCTTCGAAATAGACGAACCTTGATTCGTGGTTAATCAACACGTTGCTTGTGCCAAACTCACCCTCACACCACGCTCTAAAATCGTCGTAGTTGCGTTCAACCGATACAGGTAAGGGATTGACTTCAACCTCGTCGATGGTGTTCTTGTAGCAGCTATCAGAAAGCCTCATGAAGTGCTTATCTTTAGCCTCGATACGGTTAGCTTTGACAGCTATGACCTTCGCTATGGTTTCGTTGTAGGCCTTGTCCGCTGGATGGAATGGGATGATGTAGCTTGCGTTGTTGTAGTTCCGCAGAGTCTCCAAGTAACCAGCGTCCTTGAGTTCAACCATCAACCTTCGAACCTGACGCTCAGACACACCCACCAATGCGCCTAGTTCGTCGTTACTCTTCCAGTAGCATGTGATCAGGCGGTAGGGGTTTATTTCCTTGCTATTGAGGTAGAATTTGAACTCAGTCCAAATAGCGATCCAGAGTAAACGTGCGTTAGGTGAAAGGTTCAGGTTGTACAGTATTTCAAGTGGAAGGAAGCGTAGGTAGCGATTATCCGTGGTTGCTGGTAGTTGTATTTCGTTCATCGCTTTCCTTCGCCGTAGTAGCCTTGGTAAATGCTTCGTCAATCAACTCGCAAATCTTGCGTGTTACGGTCTTATCTTCGCTGTCAGATAGCCAAATAAGCGGTTCCTGTAGCTGTGTCGGTATGGTTACTCTCATAAGCACCTCGTTTGAGTCGTGTGGCGGGTTGTAGTGCGTTTTAAAGGCATCAGATGAATCGTTGTATTGTTTTATCTAACGCCTCTCAGAATCGCTTACAGAGCGTTTAAACCTCATAGGCCTTTGGAGCTAGTGCCACCTTGTCTTTGTTGCCGTAGCGCCCAGTTGGTAGTAGGTAGCCAAGATCCAACAATGCACGGAAGTACAACTGAATTGAGATGGTAGATTTACCTAGTACCGCTGCGTAATCAGTCTTGTTTCGAGGAATATCAGGGTGATACATCATCAGTGAGATGATTGTTTTGTGTGCATCTGTGATTGACAGGTCAGTAATATATTTCATAGGAATATTCCTTATTATTAGTATCTAATTGATCTTTTCTTAGTTAATTTTCTTAACTCTTCTAATAATAAATACGTTTGGAAAACGAAAATCCTCACACTTTGTGAAAATAAATTTGAAATTCATCAAAAAACAATCAAATCCATGAAAAACAATGAGTTGAAAAAATAATTTAAGTTTTTTATCAAATGGTGTGAGGATTTTAACTTTTAGAACGTATTTATTATTATACCCCTAAGAAATTTTGGATTAATTTATGACTATTCTATCTGCCTCTCAGTTTCAAAAACTTCACTCTCGTATGTTTAAAGCGATCCTAAGCAAACTGATTGATTTAGGTTGTTTCGATGATGCGCTGTCCTTTGCGCTTAACATTGCATGGAGTTCTGAGAATGACCTAATCAATATCACCATGTTCAACCGTTCCAATGAAGATATTATTTCCTCAGCGTCAATCACTAGCGAAGAGTTGATGAAGCTAGGCACTAACACGCGATCACACATTGGTGCGCTCTGTGGAGCACTGGCGAATGAGTACGCACAAGAGGCCAAGGATGCGACAACCTATGAATATGACCTCTACACATCAATGGAAAGGGAAAAGGAGTATCTAGCCACCGCTGAGCCAGTTACTGTCAGTGAGCCTGTGGAGCTACCTAACATCCATGAGCATAGTTACTGGTGCTTGGATACTCATAACCCACTTTATGGTCGCCATGACGGTTACGTGAATCGTGAAGAGGGTATTTTCTACACTAACGAGGGTTTGATGATTGATATGGAGACATACACCATCATTGAAGAGGATGAGCCAGCTTATTTCATGATTGATGGTGTCCCGTATTCATACGAGACGCGACAACCACTCACAGAGGATAAGTCTTTTGATTGCATCAAGTCATAGATTCGGTCGTGTGTGTCGATGTAGATCTTGCGCTTCTTGCTGCCATGCCTGAAAAATCTACGTCCTGTTTCGTCCTTTGTCCTGATCGCCTTCCATACATTCTCTGTATTGTGCAATACATGCCCGTTAATGTACCTGTAAGGCGATTCTAGGCCGTCAATGAGTATCGGTGCTGTGTATGTACTCATGAAGCCTCTCTGAGCCTCTGCATAACGCTGCCATGCTTGCTGAACTCATCAACAAAGGCCTGAGTATTGCCTCCTAGGTAAATCACAGCACAGCCTTTCGTAGGACTCTTCTTGCCGCTGAAATTGGTTCGTTTGTTCAGGAAGCAAATAGGAAACTCGTATAGCTTCTGAAACCAACTCTCAGAGGTACTTGCAAAGCAAATCATGACCGCTTCATTGACGTTTCCTGATTGGTACTCATCAACCAACTTCTGAGTCCATAGCTTGTTGTTAATGCGGCTAAAAGGGTGGTTCATCCAAACGGTGTCAGCTACCCATTTCTGAGATAGTCCGTCATCATCCTTGGTGAATATTCTATGTGCCAGCACTGTTCGGTTAGCCTCTTCACAAGATGACGGATCTAACTCAATGCTGCCTAAAACAGTACGTGCAGACTCAACGATTTCGTGTGGTGTGTAGAATTCATCGTTGCCTGAATCCTGTAGCAGATACTCTGCAACGGATTTGTTCATGTGTAAGCCTCGATGATGCGTGTTGCTGTGTCCTTACCTGCCAATGAGCACAGAAAATCACGCTCATCGTCATCAATGTGGTTGCGTCCCAACATGCCTAGGCAAGTGTCCGCAAATTTGAAATTGGTGAATGCTTCGTTATGCCCGAAACGCTCTGAAAGCACTCCCATGAAGCCTTTCACCATATCTGAATGTTTTGTCATTGTTTATGTCCTTATAGATAAAGGAAAGCCCCTTGACGGGGCTGTTTCCTTGGTTTTACTGTGTGAGCATTGATGCTATTGCTGCGCCTATCGGATGATTGCGTAAAGCCTCAGTTATCTTAGAGTCAATCACCACGTCAGAAGACGGGTCACTTGGATCAATGATTAGTCTGATTTGACGCCTACGTTTGGTAGGGTCTTTCTGGTCATATGCTCCACGGTCGATAATAATCGCGTCATGACCAGCCTCAATCGCTGCTTTACGGTCATACTCTGGAAGCGAACCGTCAGGATTTGCTTGAACTGTGTAAGGGTTTCGAACCTTCAAGTTGCTGTGGCTGACAGGGCTAGGTTTGTCCTTGGTGGTCTTTCCTAGTTTGTTTCCTAGTTCGTCATAATGGCCTACGTTGTCCGTAGTCATGAGAATGTCGCCAGTTTCCTTGTCATAACCTGTCTGATATAGATTCTTCGCCAAACCTTCCGGTGTCCTTGGTAAGAAAACCTCATCGCCAACCACAAATAGGTCGTGTCCCTTGTTGCGTAGAGCATCAAAGAAGGCATCACGCTCACCTTTATCCGCTGGGATTTCATCAGGAGATAACCTGATAGCACTCTCAGAAGTACCGCTCATTTCGTGCGTGTACCTTGAATCTGATTCAGGTTTGATTAGCCTCTCCCTTTGAGGGTTAGCTGTAGACGCATATCCAGCATATTCGATCTGCTCACCTTCCGGTCTGACTCTTGGCGTGTGTGTTTGCTTCATAGATTCAGCAAAGCGTTCAGCCTCAGACAGTTGCTTGCGTTTGATATGAGAGGCCACTACCTTTCCGCCTAACATGTCGATGGCTTTAGTAGCAGTCCACTGAAACGCTGTAGCCAAAGGTTCGATCAGAGCCATATTCTTGTTAGTAAAAGCAGCCGTCCCTTTCGTATAACCTTCCTCTACCGCCTGTTGTGACGATAATCCAGCACCTTTACCACTCGCAGAGACAGTTTTTGCATCTAGGAATTTATTGAAAATACCTAGTGTGTCTTCCATCTCAATAGCTAGTCTGAAATTGCTAGATTCTCGCAATGATGGGATGATTTTATTCTCAAGCTCATCAATCACACGCTTGGCTGATTCATCAGTACCGTTCAGGATTTCTTCTGAGAGCGCATTGAATCGAGACCGTGCAATATCTACAACTGGATCATCAGCACCTGCAATAAATTCACGTAGCATTGCGTTTGATGCCTTCAAACCCTGCTCAATACCTACGTCAGTAAGCCTTGCAGCACCTTTCATACCATCAACGGTTTTGTCGTAACCAAGTGACCTGATGAAGTTTGTAGCCGTCTCACCCTTATCAGGGATGAAACCAAGCTCACGCATTGCCGTATCAGTTCCAAGAAGCCTTGAGAACTCCTGTGAGTCCACTGTTGAGCCACTTTGAACTAACCGCTTGTGAAGCTCATTAACCCTGACAACAGACAGTGCCTTGCGAGGTGTCATGGTGTCGCGTTGAGGAACTATCACACCATCCTCATCAACTCGTAGCTTTGGTGATACACCTGCGCCAGAAGTCTTGAAGTAGAGTTTCTCTAGTTTTGCCTTTTCTTCCGGTGTCTTAGCTTCTTTTGCCTTTGTTTCGACTTCATCTAAAACCTTCTGAGCCTCAACAACCTCTTTCGAGTAGTGAGCTTCTGTAGCAGCCCTATGAGCTACCGCTTTATCAGCATCAGCCTTCTTGATTGCTCGGTTAGTTAGTGCCTCAACACCCTCGTCAATGAGTTTCTGAGTACCACCCGCGATAGTCGCACCTAAAGCAGCATCACCCGCATATTCAGAGCTAATCACACCGCTCTCATGAGCCTCTTGTGATGCAGCACCAACACCAGCCCTGAAAGCCTCTTGAATAACCCTAGAACCTCTTGAAAGTCTATCACCAAGGCCTACGCCTCTGGTTAGAGCTAACTCAGTGCCAACACCAGCAATAAGCTCTGGCGCATCCGTCCATAAACCTTCTTCAAGGTTTCCTTGTGCTGCGCTTAACTCTTTGTCAATGCCAACACCAAGAGACTGAGTAGGTTCATCAAAACCAATCCGAGGATCGTACTTTTCAAACCAATAGTCTGTTTTCGGGTTGTAGTCTTTTGCGTAGTCAACATGCAAGTAAGGTACTGGTACATCCATAGCCTCTGAAACACCCTCAATTACATCAGAAACGGGTTTAGACCAGTTGTGAAGGAAGTTAGACGCTGACTTAGTTGCCGCCAGTGCAGCCGCTTTGATTGGCTCACCACTCGTGAAGTAGTTTCCTTCTTCCTGTTGTTGTGGCATTGATTGTTGAATGCGAGATATTGAAGAATCAAGATCAGCTATTGCCTCTTGGTCTCCTGCTGCTACTGCTCGTTCTCTGGCTGACTCTAGTTGGGAAAGGCTGTACTGTGGAAGAGAGGCTAAAGCAGCCTCTAAATCCTTGATACCTTCTGCATCATTCGCAGCCCTAGCTTTCTCTAAACCAGCCTCAATTTGTTGTCTTGTGTATTGTGCCATTGTTTGAGGCTCCTATTTACATATACTTAGAACCAGCCGTTCCTACGTCAGTTGTTGGTGTGCCTGATGCGTCGTATTGAACCTTTTGAGGCTGTTGGGTAGTAGTGGTCGCAGGTTGTTTAGGCTCGGTAGTGCCAACCGTTACACCATCAACCTTGCTAGTATCTTCCCAGGGCGTGATGTTCATAGTGGATTCCCTGAATTCGAAGTCCTTAACACCCCTAAACGATTCGTTGTAAAGCTCTTTCATCTTCGTGCTGTCAGGGTATCTTCCATGTTCCTCGGCGTACCTCTCGATAGACTCATCGAAAGCTAGTCCAGCCTCAATCACCTGCAAGTGCTGAGTGATGAAAGATACTGGAAGGTTTGGCCTGATGTGACCAGTTTCTGGATCAATAAGCGCATTCTTTGAGGTGAGAAGTCTGTTACCTTCTGGGTCAGTAAGGCCTGCGATACTATCAACGCTATCAACGATTTGTTGAAATTGAGAACCTAACACTTGCTGTAACAGTGCAGCACCTTGGTTGTACTCGTCAGATAATGCGCGTGCAGTAGTTGAGACTGGCTGATCTGCAAGAGCCTCGATTGTTGCTGTATCTATACGTGCAATTTGACTACGAGTAGTGTGAATACTTTTGATGCGGTTAGCTGCATTCTTCTTGACCGTAGCAATATCCTTTCCAGCCTCTCTGTTAGCCTTAATCTCATCAAGTTCGATGTCGTGCTTCTCATCCATCATGCGTTGCTGGTCTTCGTGTGCATGTTGAGACTCAAGTTTTGCCTTTTCCCACTCAAGTTTTGCTTGCTCGTGCTTCAACTTCGCCGCTGCTTGTTCTTCCGCTGAGAGGTGCTTCGATTGGTTAAGTTCAAGCTCAGCTTGTTTTAGCTGAATCTCGGCCTGACGTTCAGTAATCTTGCTACTCTCTACAGCACGTTTGAGTGTCAACTCATCTGTCTTGTATTTCTGTTCAAATGCGAACTTACGTTCATCTAGTGAAAGGACAGGCTTAGTAATTGTGTTAACCGTCTCGCCTGCATCATTCAAGAAAATACCTGAACCATCAGAGTTCATTTGAAGAGTCATTAGATCTGGTCTTGCCTTCTCATCAGTAGCCAACACTGTTTTACCTGTAGCCAAATCAACAACATGGACAAAACCACCCTTATTGACCTTTCCAGTTTTAGCAACTGTATTTCCAACAAGAACACCTCTGTCACCTGAATGAATGTATTCCTGAATAGAGGATTTGCTGAAACCTTCTTCACTTAGCTGGTCTCGCTGCTTGTTGCGTCTCCACTTTTCACTGACAGCCTCTTTTTCCGCATACATCAGCTTTGTGGCTTCTCGTGGGTCTCCTGTTATATAAACACTACGGAAATACATCTCTCGAACTTTTTGCCTAGCTTCAAGTGACTCTGGATCATCAATTTCATCCCACTCACTTTCCAGAGACTGCTTATCAATCGCTTTGTTGTTTACTGACTTGTCATAGGCATCTGGAACAGTTGTTTTAGGTGTTTCATAAACTGCACCTTCTCTGATGTCGCTTACTGGTGCTCCGCTAGAAACATCTGTATTAGCATTTGCTAACTCTGACGGTTTAATCTCATTAATCTCATCTGATTGTTCAGCAAGAATGGTGTCTAAGTCCGTAGAGTATGGGTTTTTGTATTCTTGGATAGCCATTATCAGTAGCCCTCATCCGTGTTGTTTAAATCAGCAATTATCTTCTTGAGAATTTCCTCGCCTTTTACCTTGTCGATAGGGTTTGAAGGGTCATTAACAATGCCTCTCAATCGCAAAGCTGTCTGTGTCAGTTTTTCTTGGTCTCTGCTTAGGATTGGATCTTTATCAGCTTCCAATGCAAAGTTTTCTAAGCGTTTGTTGTAGCCTTCTTTTGGTGACACGGTAACACCTTCAAAACTTGGACGATTAGCGAATAAGTCATCAGTTGATTGAGTCTGTGCTTGCGCTTCCTGCTGTTGCTGTTGGGTGGACGTTTCGAAAGGATCAACCTCTTGTTTGGCTTGTTCTCGTTCAATGCCGAAACGCTGGCGATATAAGGCCAGTTGTTCTTGAATATTCATTAGTGTTTTCCTATAGGAAGGGAGGAGGGGTAGCTAATCCCTCCCTTTGTTTCGATTAACGGCCAGAGAAAGCCTTGAGGTAGTCAAGAGGTGATGCTTGAGCGGTTCTGAGATGATTACCCATTGCGTCATAACCATTGCTCGCTTGACGAATAGAACCTAGCGGTGCTGAGCCTTTAGCTCCTGCTTGTCCGCCTTTCTTAATACCTTCGTCAATACCTGCCATAATCCCACCACCTAGCTTTGTCATTGCTGATGGTTCTTCACCTTTTGCCTTCGCATCTGAATCAATATCAGTGCCTGTTTGCTGTGCTAATGCGCCACCTAATAAATCCATAGCACCGCCAGCAATTGCTGCCCAAAAACTCATAGTTATTACTCCTTAAAATAGTTTGCCTAACAAGCCGCTACCTTCATCAGTGGTAGAACCTTGCTGCCAAGAACCAGCAAGACCGGATGCGTTGTTTGCGATGCCAGTCAGGTATTCGAACATCCCTGCCGTAGAACCTGCGTGAGTCTTTTTCCACTCAGCAAGTGCTTTCTGGATCTCATCCTGTTGGAGAACACCAGAAGCCGCCAATTGTTGCCCGTAGATGCCTTGTAGAGCGTTTGCAGCATTACCCATGATGCTTTGCTCATTCTGTAGAAATGCGTTGTTCTGCTGCGCTTGTAGGGCTGATAAATCAGTGTTTGCTTGTGCTGTCGCAACACCTTCCATCACGCCACGTCTTGAACTGTTGGAATTACCCATTTCAGAAGCACCAAGACCGATAGAACTCAGTGAACCCTCAAGTGCGCTGCTTGCCTGTGCCGCTGATGCAGCATTCAGATCTTGCAATGCGTTGTAGCGGTCTGCTTGGCCTTCACCAGACAGTAAGCCTTGATAATATTGTCCTGCTGTGCCACCTGAACCCATGCCAGCAATCGCGTCTAGTTGGCCTTGATTTAGACCAACATGTTCTGGTCCTGTTGGTGCTCCTCCTGCCATAACGTCACCAACAAGCTGTCCATAGAGGTCTTCCATCTCAGGAGTCCAAAGGTTGGAACCTGATGAGCCTGAACTGTTTGTAGTGCCGCCTGTATTGCCCATTGCAGCACCTGCGATACTGCTTGCTAATGCACCCATAAATTAATCCTCCAAGAAGCTGAACACGTCTACCATGTCGCGTGAACTAGCTTTGCCTTTTGCGTAATTTTTCAATGCCTCAGAAGACTGCTTTGTTAGCTTCTCGCGCTTTTTAGGTGCTGCTACTGTGGCTCGTTGTTTCTCTGGTTGTTTGTTTAGAGATGCGATTGATGATTTAACTGTTTTGTCGTACTTGTACGCCTTAACCAGAATTTCTGCGAACTGAGGTGATAGAACCTTAACCGCGTCCTGAGACGGCATACCTGAGTTAAGTAGGTACTTGCCAATGTCCTCTTTGATGTCCTTCCAATCTGAATGATTAGAGGTCATGACGTGATCCATGTGGTTGTATCGTTCCTGTAGTTCCTTTGCTTTGAACTCCTGAACACGCTTCGTATATGCTGATGCTTCTTGCTCAACGATTCCTCTGCGTGTCTCCGCATTGGTCAGTTGCATGTAGAACTTGCCTCGTTCAGCATCACTGATGTAAGGGTCTTGGAGTTTGCGCTTAATGGCTGCGATTTCTCGATCAGCTTCTGTCTGTACAGCAACAACACGTTCTTTCAGGAACTCTTCATTAGCTTCAAGGTCTCGTGCCACACCTGACAAACCTTCATATGCTGTGGTTAGCTCGTTTTTACGAGAAACAACCTTCTCTAACTCACCTTTGGTAAGTTCAACGCCAGCAATAAGGACAACATCATCAACGCCTAGCGTATCCAGTTCATTAGCCTTCGGTTCTTCTGGTTCGTCACCCTCTTCAAAATCATCCTCAGAGAACTCCTCTGACTCTTCATCACTTGAATCGAAAGAGTCCATAAGCTCGTTAACGTCGAAACCTTCTTCACTTTCTTCAACTGCTTCTACGGCCTCTTCAACCGCTGCGTCATCCCATAGGTGACTGTATTCCGTGTAATCTTCGTTAGTCATTGTTATATTTCTCCAATTCCATTTGTAATTTGTCTAAGTGTTTGTATTCGATTTTCATGGCTTCCATGTCGTTGCAATGAAAGACACTGACTCGCATTGTTCTTCGTAGCTTTTCGAATACATGAGGCACATGTGAGCCAATAACCCTCAATGAGTCTTCATAAATAACATCAAGCTCACTGTCAGTGATTTGCGTGTAATCCATTGATTAACGTCCTTTTTTAATGTGGTTCGTTTTCATGTAAACCCCTGTAAGTCACTACAAAACAACGCACACACTGATAACCCTGAAATAGCTAGGTATTGGTAGGCATTGGTATTTGTGTTTTTCTTGAAACTCACTGTTCATGGAAAATCAGTGACTTGAAGGGGTTACATGTTTTTCAATTAGTTGCCGATGAGGACAGGTCTGTTCTGCTTAGCTTCAAGTTCAAGCTCAGCACGATCCATCACAACGTCGCTTTCCATCTTCGCCAGCTTGCCGCCTAACTCTTGGGCTTTAAGATCTAACTCTTGGAATGCACGTAAGGAGGACTCTTCATCTCGTTGACGCTTGTTGACACCATCAAGCAACATCTCAGAGGTACGAACCTCTTCTTTGGCTACGGTAATCAGCAAGTTTTGAGTCTGTGCTTGTAGGTTCTCAAGCTGTGCCTGTAGTCCCTGAACCTCAAGCTGCTTGCGTAGCATCATTTCTTGCTGTTCTTCTGGGGTAGGTTGCTTCTCAGGTACGATGAATTTAGCTGCTTGGTCTTTGGTTAGACTTGTAGCTGTAAGCATTTCCTCAATGATTGCTCGGATATTCACTGACAGGTTAGGGTTTTGAGCGGCTAGGTTTGCCAGCTTTGCAGCCTCGGTAAGCACTGAAATAAGCGTACCTTTGTCAGATTGCGTCAGTACGTCGATTGCGAAGTCAGATACCTTAGGAAGTGCAGAAGTATTGAACCTGCTACCATCTTCCAGCGTCAGATCTACGCCTTCTTCACGTAGTAGTGAGTAAAGGCCAGAGAATAGCGGCTGAATCATGGTACGGGCGAACGTGCCAGCAATGCGGCGGTCTTTGATTTCTTCGTTACCAAGTATCATAGAAACAGTCAGCGAGTTGACGTTGTTCATGCTGCTAGTTTCAAGGTTGCTCGAAACTTGAGTGCCAATAGAACGGTCTCGGCTTTCAGCCAGTTTTGCTTGAATGGTTGCGAAGTCTGGAAGTGTTGAGTAAAGCTGTTCTGGTTCAATAGCACCAGATAGGTTTACTTCAATAATGCCGCCCACCCTATTATCAAGAAGGCTTCTCTTATCGTATCCGCCTTTCAGTGCGTAGTAGCGTGGGTGTGTACGTTTAGCTGAATCATCCATCTGTAAGCGCATAGCATTGCTTAGAGAGTCTTGATGATCCTTACAAATGTCATACATGGACATTCCGAGGAACGAACCACCAATAGTGATTGCCTTTCCATATGTGAAAGGGATTCTATCAGCGCAATGTACTTCTAGGATTTGATTATCAGTAGCAAATACTCGCAGAAGTTCAGACTTTCCACGCTTGTTCATCAGTGACGTGTAAATGAAGTGTTCGTATAGATATACGTCTCGTTCGTTGTCGTCATAGCTTAATGAGCCGTAGTCCAAGTCACTCGTAAGTGTCCCATCAATTAGAAGGTCGATCTTATCCAGTGGTGATGACTCGTAAGGCATAGAGCTAGAGGTTTCTATCTTGCTACGCTTAAAGCCCATCTCAACCAACTCACCAACCGTGTATTTTTGACGGTGACACAGGTAGCGACAATCACTGATAGAGGTGCAACCTTTCTCAATGAACATCTCAGCTAAGCCTACGTGGTCAAGTTTGATGTCTCGGTTGATTTTCAGTAGATCGACTTTGCCACGAATAAACGGAATTGGAATCTCAACCTGCTGACCAGTTGCTTGGTCTACTTGGCTGATGTTTTCTACCTTGATCTCAGCAACGCTAAAATCAGTATCTGGGAACGCTTTCAGGATTGGATCAAGCTCTAGAAGTTCAGTCCAATCAGGTAGTTCAATAGCCTGTTCCTCTCTGGACTCTTCGACGAACCATTTCAGGTACGCACCACCAATAATCAATGCCTCTGTGAACGCTTCATTCAGGATTTCATATCCGTTGTTTTGACGTAGGAAAATTTCATTGATTTTCTTATTGACTGCATCTGCAATCATCGTTGTTGGTAGTGGCTTACCCTCTGGACTAATCATCACCTCTGCTGGACGGTAGATCACAGCTTGGGATTCATTCGCAGTGAAGATGCTCAGTTGCTGAGGTAGAAGGCGATCAACTGCATCACGCAATACAGGCTCAACAAAATCTGAACCACTTTTAGCTAAACGTAGCGGTTTCTTGCCTAAGAAGTAATCCCATGCCTCAGTGTATTTAGTCGCCTGTTCGCTTTGGAATGACTCAGCATCACTAAATGATTGTTTGAGCAAAGCGAATAACCGTTCGCCTTGCACATTGTTAAATCGTTTCATTGATAATCCTTATCAAAATACTTCAAAGCCTGTTGGCTCTGAGTTAAAACCGTTATTGAAGTCCTCAAACACACCTTTGCACTGTCCTGCTGGAACCCCGTAACGGTCGATTGATAAGAGTGCATATCTGCTTGCATCAATGGTGTCATCGTTGGTTGTTGCTGAAACTGTTTTCCCGCCGTGCTGCTTCCAGAAGAACGAACGCTTCTGCTTGAAGAAGTGAAAGCAACTCTCCGCAACCTTTATCGTCCCACTCTTGAACCCATGAGCGATCCAGTGCAAACCACCTTCACGGCCTTGGTCTTTGGCTTGTACATTGGTGATCTTGTTTTGGATGAAATGAGGGTTGGAGAAGACCTTAAACATGACGTTGCAGCCTAGGTCGCGGAGAATGGTTGCGCGGGTTTCCATTGAACCACCTTCAAGCCTTGCGTTTGCGTCATGAGGGCAGATAACGGGAATGTTTGGGTAATCAGAGTCCCTGATAGCTTGAGCCATAGCATCAACGCTTTTATCAAGGTTTAAGTAGAATTCTTTGAAAATGTAGTAGGTGTCTGTTTCAGGGTCTTTTGTAATGTACATTACAATTGATGGGTCTCGCGTCTTACCAAAGTCAACACCTGCTATTACAGGCCAGTGAATAGGAGGCTCAAAATCACCTGTGATAATTTCAGAGTCATCAATAGGGAATATTGCACCTGAACCTTTGCTTGGTAGGCCTTTGGTTCTCATTGGTACTTCAAACTCTGGGATACCAGCCAGCAATTCAGCCTTGACCTCTTTGGTTAGGTGAGGTGCTTGATCCCAACCAGCATGAAAGATGTACAGCTTTGGTTCTTCCTCGAACTTACGGATAAGCTCTGTATATCCAGCCTCTGGCGTAGCGGTGATCAGCACACGGCCTTTTGTTTTTGTTGAAGTACGAGTAAGGCACTGAGAGTATATTTCCAGCGACTTGTACCAGTCCTCTTCATCCAGCCAAATGTAATCGCAACTCTGTCCCATTAATGACTGAACACCTTGCTGTGTGCTTCGGAAGTCCAGCGTTGACCATCCATCAAACACGCCGTTGGTGTGGTGTGCTACTCGGATAGTTGAGACGGTGTTTCCATCCCTTTCGATTGATGCGAAGTCCAAGTAATCCCTTGGAATTGAGCCTGTACCAATCGCTGAGAGGTCTTTAGCTGTTTCAGTGCCTAGGACTTCTTTTTGTAGAACGGTGCGCGTAGAGTTGGCTGTGAGGCCGATAGCCCATGCTAGGATAGGATAGTCATACCTGATGCCGTTCCATTCCCAACCGTGGGTTTCTTCTGTGGGGTATAAGCCTGTGAGGTGGTAGGCTAGTTCCATAGCCCCTGCGTAGGTCTTACCGCAACGGTTGGCTAGGCAAGCATAGCGACTTCGAAAGGTGTTCCCCGCTTCAAACATTTGCTTTTGGAAGGGATACGGTTTGAAGTCTAGCCAGCGGTTTTCTTTTCTGGTTTGTTCAATCTTATCTAGTAGCTCTAGTAACTCATGAACCTCCATTTTTTCTATGTTCATTTAGGGAATCCCTCCCAATAAAAAGCCCCGAACAAGTGGGGCTAGTGCTTAATCGTTTGACATCTCAGCTAGTCGCTTCTTAACCATGTCAAGCATCTCTTTTGTGCCTTCTGCTTTGATGCGGATCTCTTCTTTAGAAATTTCAGCATCAGCATCAAGAACCATCTTGTCGGCAATCAACTTCATAATCAGTTGGTTCTTCTTGAAGTCGTTTGACTCTAGAAACTCAAGTACCTTTGCTCGGTAGAGGGTCATCACTAAGGGGTCGGTTGCGATTTCGCGGAAATACTTTGTGAAGCTGGCGACTTTAGGCGCAACTACTGCACCTCTCTTCATGTTGCTAACATTGCCAACAACACCTACATTGTGTGGATTACTCATAGTTATCAGTTCCTTGCGTTGGGTGTTGAAAAAATAAGACCTCCCCGAAGGGAGGCTTATTAATGAGGCTTGGCTGAATCAAAGCTATAAGGAGGGAAGCCATCAACAACCACCGAAAGTGCCTCATATTTCTGAAAGAGTTTTCCAATGGGTGGATTGGTTTTAACTTTTGGGAAGTTAGTTTGAATCTTTCATATTAGCGGTGATGTAGTGTCAAACTAGAATATGCTCACTGTTTTCAATGGCTTGAAGCATTTCTTCTGAAAGGTTGCTGACTCTTGGAATGGATACTTGATCTGATACGCCTAGCCTCTGGTAAATCGTTTCCCAGAAACCAACCTTGATGATCCTGATAATGGCCTTGGCGTAGCAACGAACCATCTCAGCAACATTGTTAGGGTGAGAACCGATAGAGTCATGTATGCAGTCAAAGTCGAACTCAGCGAACTCCCTCATGGCTATAATCACAGAGGCATCCATAGCATGTACGAAACATGGTGGCGTGGTGCTGGACAACTTCTGATACATTGGCTTGTTTGTAGGTTCGATTAGGTTTGGCCTAGCAGTCCGACCATTTACAACGGGGGTTATTCTCAGCTCAACCTTGTTCAGCTTCTGGATGACCATAGGGAATTCAGACACAGGTACATTTACTGCGATCACCCCCTTAGAATCATCACCACCTTTTAAGCCTCTTCTTGATACGATGTTAGCAACTTTCTTGTTGGCCTTAACTATCCGCACTGATGACGGTAAAAGCTCTGTAAGCGACTCCATGACGTTTTGCTTTAGATACTTGATTAGTCCAACACTGATAGCATCTGAAAGCTCAGGAACGCCAAATAGGACGCTTCTACAGTATTTCTCAAGCTCACCATCACTACCAGCATAACCAAGCCACACCATCACAGGGTTCTTGAATATAGACCGCTTGAATATCTTGTCTTTTTGAGTCAGTAGTATCGCAGCAAATGGGTTGCCATTTTTAGCGTCAGCCTCTGCAAGGTTTAGTGCTGCTTTTGCTGCTGATGTGTAGGCATCTGGTAGTATTCCTGTCTCTGGGTCTGCATCAAGCATTGTTAGGCCAATGGCCTTCTCATCTCCTAGTGAAGCACCCATGAGAGAAACGCCACTACAACGAGCGTCACGATGACAAATAACGCCCGTCTCATAGGAAGGGTCTTGAATATGTCGCAGAAGCTCAAAACATAGCAACATAGCGGTAAGCGGTTCATCTAAAGTCACCTCATCATCATTGTCGTTGTAGAAAACCTGCCAGTTGTTGTCTTTGAAGTCGATTAGGTGACGGTCGAAGAATTTACGGGCAAGTCGTCCTTTCTTGTGGATGTTCAGCTTGTCTAGGCCAATGCCTGTTTTACGATTAATTAAACAATTGCCTAGGGTTTGAAGAAGTGCCGCTATACCCTCAGAGGTCATGCGCTCTTTGTTTTGGAAACAAAGGAATGCACGGTTAAGTGAATCACCAAGAGGGTTAAGGCCACCACTTACAAATGCGTAGAACCTGCCTCTGTAGTCGCAAAACCTCGGATAGTACAACTCAGGATATTCGGCAAACTCTTGAGCCTGTTCGATGACGTGGTTGTTTCTTCTGATCCTGTCCTCGTGTGTACGCTTCAATTCAAGACGCTTCTTGTGCTTAGCCCTTACACTCAATACATGAGGCTCATTGCCGTAGAATGCTGCGTTACACGACACCTCTTTGTTGTAGTCCTCTTCGAACTTTTCAAGCTCAGCGTCTACCAAAGAATCTATCTCAGGTAGTTCAAGCTCGAACCCTTCAAACTGGTAGCCCATGCGTGTGTTCGCAAGGAATAACTCAAGGAAACCTTTGTTGACTGCGTAGGGTGTATCCTGAATGCGGTTGAATTGCTTGAACCAGTTTTCATCATCAAAGTTTTCAATCAGTGGGTGTATCACCTTAGGTAGTTTCACGTAGGGTGTCCCTTTTGCGATCCTTTTTCGCTTACCTTCGAGCCACGGCTTGTTTTCAGGCTGCATAAGTTCAGCACTGGAAATGGTCGGGATTCGTACTGGTCGCTTTAGGATTGGAGAAGCCCATTGCGGAGTGTGATAACCAGTGGTCTTATCAATCAGTGATGTGTGTTGTAGAGGTTTCTGAATAGCTGGCACAAATGCAGCGGTAGTCATCAGGAAAAGGTGATCTTTGATGCTATCGAACTTAGATTGCCATTCCTCTGACAGCCTAACGTAGCGGTCTCTGTTGTTTACTTGGTATATCTCGATAATCCCTAGGTTTTGCTCAAGGGTCATCAAGAATCGGTACGTCTCTGTGTGGATGGATTGAGAGTTTTCTCTGAGTTCTCCGTTAGTCAAACCCATTATGATGGTTAGCTGGTTGTGGATCGCATTAACTACAGAGTGTTCTTTTATCTCTCCAAATTTAGCCTTTAGAACGCACTCAGCAACGATACATGCGACGGTAAAGAAGGGATCAACCTCTCTAGCCTCAACCGATGCTAAGCGGTCTGAGTAATCCCTGAGCCAAGCCTCTTTTAGGGGGAACAACACAGACGTTAATAGATAGTTTCCTGATGTTCCAGTACGCATCATGTACCGATTCTCAAGATACTCCTTTAGCTCTGTGATAATCATGTTTCGAAAGGCTATGGCGTGGCTTGTTTGAGCCTCATGACCTTTGCTGATAATGGCATTTAGTTTTTCTTCCTGTTTGACTCTGTTTCTGGCATAGCTGTGAAGCTCTAATTCTTTCTGGTTCGTAAAACGCATAATCTCTCCTTGGTATGCTATCTCTTCTGGGGCTTTCTCCTTGAAACGGGAGTGTTCTTAAATGCGTCCAGAATGTCTCTGGATCGCTTCTTATCGGTATACTCGGACATATGGCATTAAGTCCTCATCATCCATTGTCTTAACTGCTACCCACCCTCTATGTACTTTGCGAGTGCCACGGATAAGCGAGTAAATGGCGTGTAGAACTAGGTTGTTTTCTTTGCAGAACTCAGGGACAGAGGTCTCTAGTTTTACGTCTACGCCTTCTGGACTACGCAAAACAATCAGCGGTTTTTCTTTAGAGATGATTCTGAATCCACGGTAGGTGTGAAACTTACCAGCGGCTAGGTGTGATAAACACGAACGATCTATCCCCATTGTTTTCGCAAACTCTGTCATTGAGTTAGTTTCAAAAACTTCGCCATATTTATTCGTGATGATCCACTTTTTAAAACACAGTCGTTCAACTCTGTTCAGGTCTTGTTTTAGTAGGTCTTTTCTTTCCATGAATATACTTCCATTATGATTAACTTATTTGGTTTTAATGAAAAATAAACCCGCCAGAGTATTTACACTTCGGCGGAATTATTTTAGGAGAGTCATGCTATTTTCATATTAGCGGTGATGTAGATGATTACTATGCCGCTACTATGAAACGGAGAGGAATGCTTTCTTGTTTCCATTGACGTGATAGTCATACATTGCAGCACAGCCAGCGGTTGTCCAATCAATGGCATCACGTTCATTTTTAAATGTCTTAAAGATCTTCTTAGTGTTTGCGTTGAAGTGGCAATACCACGCATCTTCCACTGGAATTACTGCACCAGCTAGAACGCCTTTGAAGTTAATAAGGCATTCTCCATTTTTACGAATGATCTCATAGCCATTTTCTGGTTTCACAATATTCATAGGTTTCCAAAATGATAAATAGATTAAGAAGAAGGACGAATATCTTTTATTTCTTAGATAACAAATACGCAGAAAGTAAAAAACACTCACACATCTGCGCAAAATAAATATATAAGGACAGTCAATGACTATTTTAAAAACACCAATAACGACACCGGAAGCTGAGCGTTTCTGGGCTAGTCGCCATAAATGCAACAAAATGAAGGCTGTAATCGCCAATAGTGAAACTCTGGACGGGGCAAACTCCGCCCTTCGAAGAAGGGGCTACACTAGAGCATGGCGCAAGAAGGCTCTCAGTGCCTTTGGTAAGTACATCAACAAGCCGACAATGGCTGGTATCCCTTTCAGTGAGTTATCGCAGCCTTGGTGGTTGTGTATGCCTTATTCCGGTGAGGCTCCACTACCGCCGCCAAGTAAGAAATCATGGGAAGTCGCTTTTGGTGAGTCTGGCGGATTCTGCGCTGAGAAGAACGGGATTCAGTTTTCGAAAGACTTAACTGTCGAAGTTACCTACATCCAAGAGCAACCAGAAGCAGGCAGGCAAACATTGCTCTCATTCCAAACAGACAGTGCTTCTTATGACATAGATGTTGCAGAGAGCGGTTTTGTTGGCCTTCCTCCTGTTGTCTGGGAACTTGCAGAAGGTAAGCAAGAGGTCTTGGCTGGCGTAGAGAACACGATAAAGATGCGGTGTAAGCTAGAACAAGAGGTACAAACAGCACAGCTTCACATAGGCAATGATAAATACCATAATCCAGAAATTATCGGGCATCCTTTTTGTGGTTCAATCAAGCACGTCAAGATTGTAGAGGCTGACGGAACTATCCATGAAACCAACTTCACCAGTGACGCAGAAGAAAAACCAACAAATAGCGTTGTAGGTGAGTTCACTATCATTGGTTTCAGCGAAGAAGCAAACATTTGGCGAGTACCTACACAAGCTAAAATTTGGATTCCAAACACTGGTCATAATGAAGAATTTGGAATTCAGCGGTCTTACTATTGCCAAGTTGGAGATACAGTCTCAGTTGATGTTTCTTGGGATGGATTGGCTACCAAGCAAATGTTAATCGGCGGGACTGAGGGCTGGGATGACGTGAGCGAGTATTCTCTTAACGTGTCTATTGAAGGCGGTGCTGTTGTTTGCGGAAATGGCATTAACCTCACCAGTGGAAACGCTTCTTTGGTAAAAGGCGAAAGAACTACACTGGATTTCGAGATTATCAACATTGGACAGCCACCGAACACAACGGCTTCTATTTACTGTTTTGGCAATACTTATCGTTTCCCAAAATACCCATGTACCAGCGACATTTTCAAATTCTCTTTTGGTGGAAATGATACATGTTCTTATGACTTGGTGGTTAACTCGACAGTCCAACCAACAGAAGATGTACTTGATTGGTATGGTTCGTGCAGTCGTGTTTGGTTAAGAAATACAGACTCCCCTAACACAAGGTGGCGAGACATTGGAGATTACACACCACCAAAGGCTAAATCATGGATGCCGCACTTCACTCAAGAAGCAAATCAATCACTGACAAACAGTGCTATCCGTGTTGAGTTACGTCAAGATAAACCAATGACGATTTACACTCGTGTCACAGAAGCTGATATGAGCCGTGGTGTAGGTTTGCTTGGTGTTTCCACTTCTAACTACGTGCGATTGATTAATGGGGCGTTTGTCTATTCTGATCCATTCCGTATCTTGGTGAATGAGGAACCGCTTGTTGATGGAAGAACATTCCCTTCTGAATTGGTTGGTAAAGATGTTCGTATCACTATTTTCCCTTCTGGTGAATCTACAGCGTTCAACGCACCTATCATTGGTTCTCGTTCCATCCATGAAGTATCACCGTTCCACATTTCACAAATCGTGATGCCGATTATCGCTGACGGTGTAATTGATACTTTCACGTTTGAACCACACTCCGCTATGGAAGCACCTGATCACACTCAATGGGTTGGTACAACTTCTGACGGTTCTACAGCAACGCTTAACTTCACTAACCTTGAAGGCTGGCGACAAGTAGAGAAGCCTTTTGCTGTCCTGTCTAATTGGGATGATGCCAACGATTGGGATGATGATGCTTATTGGGGTTTCGAGAAACAATCCGTTGTTGATGCATGGATCGAAACAAACTTCCCGACCTAACAAGGAACTATAATTATGAAACTAAAACAATTAATCACTGGTTACGTGGAAGAAGCACTGACACCAGTTGAAGCGCAAGCACGTATTGACGAAGTGCTCTACACAATTGGTCAGCTTCAAAACAAGCTGGACAAGCACAACGAAGCAGAAGCCGATCTTGGTATCGAGGCTGAAGCTATCTAAGGAAAAAGGCTGCCGTCACTGGCGGCCTTTCTTTTTTTAGTGGAATGACGCTACTCGATTAGCAGAAAGGATAACATCACGGAGTGTTGAGCCAGAAACAACAATGAAATTCCATCTTTCAATGTCGATGTTTAATTCTTCATCATAAAGCATATTTTGGATCAGCATCAGGCAATCATCATCAGTGCCGTTAGTTACTTGGATGATGTATTTTGCCGAACAATCTCCGGTAGGGATAACAGCATTTAAGCTGCTCGATACTTCCGATCTATCGCTTGAAAAATGCGCTAGGAATGGTTCGTCAATAATGCTATCACTGAATAATTGCTTGATGCAGTAATCCAACTCTTTAATAACCTCGAAACCAACATCATGAACGTGGATTTTAATAAACACTGCCACGATTTAACCCTCATAAATAAAAATCGCGGCTATTGTATCATGTTATTTTACATCGGTCGCTTCATCAATGATGAATAATACCTGTCATCGACCAAACCGCATTAACCTTCTTATTGAAGATGTATGCGTTTTTAATTGCCTTAAAGGTGAATGTGTATTCTCCATTTCCAGCAACCACAAACTCAAGCCCGTTTTCTTTGTCAGATTTAACGGTGAATAAGGGCAACCGCTCCATTAGCCTCTGTAGCCTGTTACGTGCTGTGAGTTGTTCCTCTGCGTTACCTTCAATGAATGCGGCATCAATCAAAGCCAAGCAGTGCTTAAAATCCACCTTGTGAGCAGAAGGTTTGCTCATCAACTCTACCTCAAGAGACTTCACATCATCAGATAGCTGCTTGATTGCCTCAGTACGCTTGTTGATATGAGCAATGACTACCGCATTGGTTGTATCTGTAAGGCCTTCTAGAAGCGATTCTAGGGCGGTTTCCTGAGACCTTAGCTCACCTCTCAGGGTGTCCAGCTTACGTGTATCAGACTTACTGTTAGACGCATTTGACCAGTGCTTGAAGAAAGCAGGGGTTAGCCAGCATTCCCGCAACCAATCACGCAAATATGCGATGTTGAACTTAGGTGCATTGCATCGACCATATGCGGAGTTTTTGCACATGAGGTACTTTCGTGCATCTTGAGTTTTGAGCACCAAATTTGAACCACAATCCGCGCATTTTCCTACGTCCTTGAGTAGGTTTAAGTGACTCAAAGTAGATCCGTGAGTCTGTGTCTTGTGTCGCTTCCTGAGTTGTCCCAGAGAGGCAAAGAAAACATCATCAGATACCACCCTTGGAAAGTAGTCAGGGATTGGTTCTCCTTCTGGTATTTGCTTTCGTCCTTCCATTCTGCACGGTTGGTGCTCACCAATACATTGACGGTTGGATAAGAAGCGTATGATCACAGAAGACTCCCATTCCTTACCCTTAGGAGTAAGCCAGCCTTTCTCATTGAAACGCTTAGCGATAGTGTATGCGCCTACGCCCTGTGCAGATAGCTCGAAAGCCTCTCTAACCAATGGTGCAAAGTCATTGAAGATGTGCTCAGTTTTTAGCGCATTGGTTGTTAGCCAGAAAGGGCAACGCTTAGAACGCTTGGACTCGAACGGTTGTTCACGCTTGCGCTTGTGAGCCGCTTTAAGACGCTTTGATTTGAGGTCAGATTCATCAAAGGCGCGTTGCATGGTGATGATGCAGTAAATGTAGTCTTCCATCTGCATATCACTTGTATATTTGCGGTTGTCTGTGAGTGTGATGACATCTACGCCATAGTCAACGATGGACATTAACTGACGTAGTGCAACGTTGATGTTAGCTCTGGATAATCGGTCAAGGTTCTCTACAAGCAGTGTGCATGGTGTATGGATCTTAGATTCTGCCAAGGCATCAAGCAGTTTGGCGAAACCCTTATCACCTCTGGTATGGTCTGAGTGGTACGCACTGACGCCCAAATCCTCAAAGGACATATCTGAAAGTGTTAGCCCATGCTCTAAGCAATAGTCTTGTGCTGCTTGGGTTTGGCGGCGAAGAGAATCACCTTTGCGTTGTTGTTTGTCGGAGAATCGACGGTAGGAAATGACGGGGTTCATGTTGCCTCAAATGAGAAAAGCCCACCGTCTATAGGTAGGCTAAAAGTTAAGCTGCTGTCGTCCTGTTTGAAATTCCGTTTCTGAGTGTGTTTCTCAGTTCCCAAACTCTGTCATTGTTGCATTGTAAGCCGCCTAGTTCGGTATATCGTCTGCACAGAGCCGCATATTTAGTATCAGTTGCTTGGGAGACTTCGCCAGTGTCCATGTATGCCACTGTGCCAACGCGGGGTATGACGCTGAACTCGTATGGATTGATCATGAAGAAGCTACCTGAACCACCTTTCACGCCGTTGTAGACAATAACGCCATTATCAGAAAGTGCCTTGATTGATCGTGTCATGGTAGAGCGGCTAACTTTGAATAGCTCAGCAAGTTGGACAGCCG
Organism: Enterovibrio baiacu; assembly: GCF_004120195.1. GTDB lineage: Bacteria > Pseudomonadota > Gammaproteobacteria > Enterobacterales > Vibrionaceae > Enterovibrio > Enterovibrio baiacui. The sequence goes on from NZ_SCHN01000008.1 coordinate 573,364, forward strand.
TAAATGCGAACTCATTACTCTCATCAGCAATAGCAAGCATCTTGTTAAAAATAGCTGCTGCTGGCGCGCAATCCTCTGCCGCTACGGTTACGGCAAGTTGTCCTAAAAAGTTGTTCATAGAAAATTCTCTCCGAGAGCGAATATTTGCCTGAGCCATTGTTTTTCCGTTGATACCGCTTAAATTCGAGCCAAGTATGTATCTGGTGAGAAGCATAGTCAATGATATTTCTTTGATGTGCTCTCAGGAGACACACGGTTTTGGTCTCATTTGGGCATACATTTCGATTAAATGGTATTCGATTTCTGTTTAAGTAGTTGTTTTATAAGTGATGTTCGTTTGGTTGTTTTTTAATCCACTTCTTAGAATCTATCATTCAGCATCCAGTACACTGGAAAGATGGCTATTTTACCACGATGCCTAGTCCAACTGAATTGATGAAATCTGTACGTATGGCGCCTTTGATTTTTTCCGCTTCAAACTGTGCGGCATTGAGTGTCGCAGTGTTGAAGTCGTCGCTTGGCGTGTCGGGCTTGTCATCTTCTTTATGGAAAAAGGTGTGCAACACTTTCTCTGCACCTTCAAAGCAGAGAAACAAACCGCCGAGCATAAGAAGCGGGGTGATCAACCATGGCGCAATTGCACTGATGGCAAGCGCCGCGGGCACCAATATCAGCTTGTTGAAAAACGAGCCTTTAGCCACCGCCCAGACAACGGGCAGCTCTCTGTCTGCTTTCACCCCCGACACTTGCTCAGCGTTCAGTGCGAGGTCATCACCAAGCACACCTGCGGTTTTCTTGGCCGCCACTTTACTCATCACGGATACATCATCGAGTATGGTGGCTATGTCGTCGAGCAGTGTGAGAAGGCTAGCGCCGGCCATGGTAATTCCTTATATGATGGATAAAAAATGAGGCGGAAATCCGCCCATAATTTACGTCATTTTTTCCATTGAGAAGTCTTAATTAAAGCTGTTTTTCAATTGCAGAAAGTAAGGTGTCAATGTCTTCACGAGAGACACTTTTGTGCGTAACAAAGCGCATGGCTTTGTGAGACGGCGACACCAAAATGCCTTGCTCTTTTAATGCGTCAGCCATGGCGCGAATGTCGATGTGTGACGACACATCCGCATAGACAATGTTGGTTTGAACCGGGTAGATAAAGGTGTTGAATCCGGGGATCGCCCCTAATTTCTCAGAGAGATAACGCGCATTGTCGTGGTCATCTTTCAGGCGTTCTACGTTTTCGGTAAGCGCCATCATGCCTGCCGCCGCTAAAATACCGGCTTGGCGCATCCCGCCACCGACCATTTTACGCAGGCGACGTGCACGTTGAATGTAAGCCGCATCACCCAACAGTAAAGAACCCACGGGTGCCCCCAAGCCTTTTGATAAACAAATGGTCATGGAATCGAAATGCTGAGCAATGTCTTTGATGTCGACGTCTAATGCCACAGAGGCGTTATAAACACGAGCACCATCAAGGTGCAGCTTTAGGTTATGGGTGTTTGCAAAATTGCGGGCTTGTGCCAAATAACTCATCGGAAGCACTTTACCGCCGATGGTATTTTCCAAGCTCAGTAGTGTTGTGCGTGCAAAATGGACGTCATCGGGCTTTACAGCCGCCGCCAGCTTTTCAAAACACAAGGTGCCGTCTTTGTTGTTCTCAATCGGTTGAGGTTGCACTGATCCAAGAACCGCAGCACCACCTGCCTCATATTTGTAATTGTGCGCTTGTTGACCGCATAAATATTCGTCGCCACGCTCACAGTGTGCCAAAATACCTAACAGGTTTGCTTGAGTGCCCGATGCGGTAAATACGGCCGCTTCAAATCCATGTCTCTCTGCTGCCCATCGCTCAAGCTCGTTGACGGTCGGATCATCACCGTACACGTCATCACCAACAGGTGCATTCGCCATCGCGTTACGCATTTTTTCATCGGGTTGTGTCACTGTGTCTGAGCGCAAATCAATCATTTCTTCACTGTCCTGATTACTACTGTACCCAAGCAATGTGAGGTTGCTTGAGTATGATGATCGAATGTTCAGAGTACTCTTGATTGGTGAAAAAGTAATTACAAAACATAACGAATAGAATGCTTGTCCTTCACTTGAGTCAGTTGACGAGTGGGGAGAAGTGCGGAGTTACAATGGATTTGTCTTGGCTGTTTATCTCGTTGGCGTGTTTAGTTACAGGCTTCTCAAAGTTTTCCATCGGCGGGCTGGGTTTGGTTATCTTACCCCTGATGATGTTGGCGTTCCCGGGGCCAGAAGCGCTTGGGGTGATTTTACCTTTCTACTTACTCACAGACCTGATAGCGGTAATGACTTATCGCAAAAATATCAACTGGAAGGTGCTCGCTAAACTGCTGCCTTTTGGGGCACTTGGCATCGCGGCTGGCACTTATGTGTTAGGGACAGTAGACCCCGGCACCTTCATGACCTTCCTCGGTATTTTGATTTTCGCCTTGTTGGGCCTGTCTTTGTGGTTGGATTACCACCCTTTACCTATTTTCACTCACCCTTGGGCGGCAAGCCTTGCAGGTTCGTTATGCGGGTTTGTGGGGGTAATCGCTAACGGGGCAGGACCATTGATGGGCTTGTTTTTGCTTGAGCAGAAAATGGAAAAATCCGCCTACGTTGCTACGCGAGTTTGGGCATTCCTGAGCCTGAACCTAATGAAACTGGCGGGGCTGTTAAGCCTTGGGTTAATCAATACAGAAACGTTGAAAGCAAGCGCCGTGGGTATCCCAGCGCTTTTTCTTGGTATGTGGATTGGCTACAAGGTGTTTGCGCGGATATCACCGGAGCAATTGAAGGTGATTGTGCGCAGCATGATATCGCTCAGTGCAGCGCATCTTCTGTTTTTCAAATCGAATTAGTTTTGTGAGCGATTGTTCAGAACGAATACGCTTTGATATAGCCACCGAATAAAAGAAAACCCGCAGCCTTGGCTGCGGGTTTTCTATTTTACGTGCAATGAATCGCCATCGATTTAGCTTTTCAGTAATTGCCAGTAACGATTGTAAATGCTGACCGCATCACCAACGTCATTGGTGAATTCGCCTTTTTCTACGTCCTCATCAGACGGGAAAATGGTGTTATTTTCGGTGTATTCAGCAGAGAGCTTTTCTTTTGCGCGCTTGCTTGGCGCTGGGTAGCCAAGCTCTTCAACCATGGCTGCTTGGTTTTCAGGGCGGTACATAAAGTCGATGAACTTATGCGCCAGTTCTTTTTTCTCTGCGTTTTTAGGAATGATGAAGTTATCCATCCAAAGGATTGAGCCTTCTTCTGGGTAAACGAAATGGATGCTGTCCATTTCTTCCTGAGCCATGTAGGCATTACCGTTCCACTGCTGACCAATGCCCACTTCACCCGTTACAAAAGGAACGTGTGGTGCATCAGAGTTATAGACGACAACGCCTGGGCGAAGGTCGACCAACAGTTCGTAGGCTTCTTTGATTTCAGCTTCGTTCTTGGTGTTGATGCTGTAGCCTTTGGCTTTTAGCGCCATGCCAAATACATCGCGCACATCATCAAGCAACATTAGTTGGCCTGCGAAATCTTCGCGCCATAAATCAGCCCACTTGGTCACGTCGCTGCCGTCAACAATGTCACCGTTGTAGCTAATCGCTGTTACGCCCCACACATAAGGCAGTGAGTAGTCGTTGTTTTCATCAAACGGCTGCGCCATCAATCCGGGAATGATGTCTTTCACATGAGGGATTTGTGACTTGTCGATTTTCGCCAACATGCCTTCATCACTCATACGTTGAATGAAGTAGGTTGATGCAAAGGCAAGATCGTAGCCTTTACCATCAAGCAGCTTCAGCTTGGTATACATGGATTCGTTGTTTTCAAACGTCGAGTAATTTACCGTCACATCATATTCTTTCTCGAATGCTTGAATCACATTCATGGGCATATATTCCGCCCAGTTATAGATGTTCAGTACTTCGCTGTTTGCAGAAACGCTGAAAGATACAGATGCGGAAAGTGCGATGCTTACCGCTTTCACCCCTTTAAGATATTGGTTCATATGTGTTGTCCTTTAATGGCTATACCAAGCCGAAATTCGAACGCGCATCATCAAAAGAAACGCTGTGACTGTCAATCAATTAACCCTTTAATAAGTAACAAAGTGTGCGCGGGGTATTGATCGCATTATCTCCTTGCCTGTTGTGGGGCTTAGTGCGAATATTCGCCATCATTTTTTCATTCAACCCTTTCCATATAAGCAGGATTTAGTCACAAGATGGCGAAAGAAAACGGGTATATCGATAGCTACTACCAAGCAACGGCGAATGTACTGGCTGAACAACCAGCGCTAACCAACGACATTCAAGCTGATGTTTGTATTATTGGTGCGGGTTTGACCGGTACGAATGCCGCGATTGAATTGCGTAAACAAGGGATGAGTGTTGTTGTACTTGAAAGTCAGCGTATAGCGTTTGGCGGTTCAGGTCGTAATGGTGGTCAGGCGCTGGTGGGTTACTGCCTAGGCTTGCGTGAAGTCGATGAAACCTACGGCCCTGAGTGGGGCAAACAATTGTGGGATTTATCTGTCGAATCTATCGATATCATTCGTGAACGCATCAGTGAATTCAACATCGATTGTGATTTCCAAGAGGGTTACATTGAGCTTGCGCTGAACAAAGGCCAAGAAGAAGAACTGAAATCTTGGCATGAACTCAAGCACGGACGTTACAACTACCCTGTTGCCGAGTGGTGGGACACTGACAAGATTGATCAGGTTGCTAATACGCGTCGTTATTTAGGCGGTTTGTTTGACCCAAACAGTGGCCATGTCCATACGCTGAATTACACACTAGGCTTGGCGCAAGCAGCGATTTCTGTCGGCGCTGAGATCTACGAAAACAGCCCAGTGATCAAAATTGAAAAAGGCACGGGCTTTAACACGGTGAAAACGGCGAAAGGCAGCGTGAAGGCGACACAAGTACTACTTGCATGTAATGCCTACCTTGATGGTCTACACCGTCGCGCGCAATCTAAAGTGCTTCCTGTGGCGTCCTATATTGCGGTCACTGAGCAATTAGGCGATCGCAACCCGATCACCAACAACATGGCGATGTCTGATCTGAACAACTGTTTGGATTATCTACGTCCAACAGCCGATGGCCGAATTCTTTTCGGTGGTGTGAACCACCCATTCAACGGTGAATACCCAGACAGCCAAGAACGTCTGCGTCAACGCATGTTGAAAGTGTTCCCACAATTGGGTGATGTGAAGATGGAATACCACTGGGGTGGCTTGTTCGCCGTTACGCGCAGCTACATGCCAGAAATCGCGCACCTTGGGAATGACATTTACACCGCGCATGGTTACACAGGGCATGGCGTGGGCCTGACAAACATTGCTGGCCGTGTTGTGGCAGAGGCCATGGCAGGACAAGCAGGGCGCTTTGATGTGTTCTCCCGCGTGAAACACGGCTGGATCCCTACACCTGAAGTATTGCGTAAGCCTGCATTGGCGATGGCAATCTGGAAAGCCAAGATGGAAGATGCGCTCGCGAAATAAGTGACTGCTTAGAGACCGCTTGGATTCACAAAAGGGTGGCATTGCTGCCCTTTTGTCGTTTTTGAGTCCTTCATTTTTGTTGATGAGGTTGAGTAAGACGACATTTGATCGCACGAACAATGTTCATCGGAAAAGACTGGCTGATGAAATGTCTTATGGATTGGCCTTGTTTGTTTTCCTTTCACTCAGTTAGAGTGATTGAAAACAAAAAAAGGACAAGACTGAATGCTGCAAGGCGACATGTTCGAGGAGACGGGGTGGCTCACTATTCCAGATGGAAATCTGTTCTGGCAACCAAACTTTTTCTCTGAGGAGGAGGCGGCCGAGATTTTCTCTGAGCTTCTTTCCACGCTTCCTTGGCAACAACAACCTATCTCAATGTTTGGGCGAGAGGTGCTGCAACCTCGTCTTCAAGCATCTTTTGGTGATAAGGCTTATGGTTATTCTGGCCTTGAACTGCCCGCGGCCAAAATGCCACCTTCATTAGAGCAATTAAAAAAAAGCTGTGAGGCAAAAGCCAATACGTCGTTTAATTCTGTGCTCGCCAATCTTTATCGTGATGGGCAAGACTACATGGGATGGCATCAAGACAATGAAGTGGAGCTAGGCAAAGAACCAGCAATTGCTTCGTTAAGTTTTGGGGAAACACGTCGTTTTGTCCTCAAACACCTTGAAAGCGGGGAAAAAAGGGAGTTTGAATTGAATTCCGGTGCATTGCTCATAATGGCCGGCAAAATTCAGACTTATTGGCAACACTCAATTCCGAAAACCGCGAAAATGAAAGGGCAGAGAATTAACCTCACCTTCAGAAACATCATTTTTTAGCGATGATCGCGGTGATTTTTAAGACGATATGGTCGATTTATATCGCTTTTGGCGTGATTTTGAGCGAACGAACTTTTTTTTAATGATTTGTGTTGACTAGATCACGCGAATCCGTAAAATGCCGACCCATACCGCAGCGGAAGACAACTTCTAAAGCGGGGGGAAACAAAGGCGCGTTGGCAGAGTGGCTATGCAGCGGATTGCAAATCCGTGGACCTCGGTTCGACTCCGGGACGCGCCTCCATTTGCGACACTAGCTCAGCTGGTAGAGCGCAACCTTGCCAAGGTTGAGGTCACGAGTTCGAACCTCGTGTGTCGCTCCAAATTTTTGTTCTTGATGTTGTCAGGAATGAAGCCATGTTAAACATGGTGAAGTCTACGCCGTACTTTGAACGGTCAATCGGACGCGGGATGGAGCAGTCTGGTAGCTCGTCGGGCTCATAACCCGAAGGTCGTTGGTTCAAATCCGGCTCCCGCAACCACTTTACGTTATTCGACGTCATGTCGTGTGACTCTGCGACACTAGCTCAGCTGGTAGAGCGCAACCTTGCCAAGGTTGAGGTCACGAGTTCGAACCTCGTGTGTCGCTCCAAATTTTCATTCCTGAACGTTAAGAATGAAGCCATGTTAGACATGGCAAAGCTTACGCCGTGCTTTAAACGGTCAATCGGACGCGGGATGGAGCAGTCTGGTAGCTCGTCGGGCTCATAACCCGAAGGTCGTTGGTTCAAATCCGGCTCCCGCAACCACATTTTTKTTCTTGATGTTGTCAGGAATGGAGCCATGTTAGACATGGYAAAGCYTACGCCGTGCTTTAAACGGTCAATCGGACGCGGGATGGAGCAGTCTGGTAGCTCGTCGGGCTCATAACCCGAAGGTCGTTGGTTCAAATCCGGCTCCCGCAACCACATTTTYRTTCTTGATGYTGTCAGGAATGRAGCCATGTTAGACATGGTAAAGCTTACGCCGTGCTTTAAACGGTCAATCGGACGCGGGATGGAGCAGTCTGGTAGCTCGTCGGGCTCATAACCCGAAGGTCGTTGGTTCAAATCCGGCTCCCGCAACCACTTTCGAAAAGCCTGACTGCAAAGTCAGGCTTTTTCGTTTTGGTCATGCATCGTCATAACCCTCAGGGCGTTGCAAAGGGTTTGCCCGTACAAATCCATCACCCGCATCACGCTCGAAATATCGGACTGCAAAGTCAGGCTTTTTTCGTTTTGGTCATGCATTGTCATAACCCTCAGGTCGTTGCAAAGGGTTTGCCCGTACAAATCCATCACCCGCATCACGCTCGAAATATCGGACTGCAAAGTCAGGCTTTTTCCGTTTTGGTCACTCATCGTCATAACCCTTAGGTCGTTGCAAAGGGTTTGCCCGTACAAATCCATCACCCGCATCACGCTCGAAATATCGGACTGCAAAGTCAGGCTTTTTTCGTTTTGGTCATGCATTGTCATAACCCTCAGGTCGTTGCAAAGGGTTTGCCCGTACAAATCCATCACCCGCATCACGCTCGAAATATCGGACTGCA
>NZ_SCHN01000035.1 GCF_004120195.1 Enterovibrio baiacu
CTGTTGTAGTTAGCCGTGAAGGTGCCGTCGTCATTCTCCATGAATTCACCATAGAGAGAAATGTACGCAGGAGACACCGAGTAGCCGCGAATGTCGACTTCGAAGTTCTGCTCAAGCACGGGGTTGTAGGAGAAATCATCCGGCACCACCGTTTCACTCATCGAGGTTGCAGAGCTTGTAATGGTTTCTGGAATATCAGCCACGCCGCCTGAGGTGTCCACCAACATGCTTGGTGCACTGCTTGTGTTTGCTGAGCTGCTGTCTGTGGTTGAGCTGCTACCCGTGTCAGACGCTGTCACGCTTGCCACGTCACCGCCGTCTCCACCACCGCCGCAGGCTGAGAGTAGGGTAATCATAGCGATAATCGTTATAGGCTTATTCATGGTGATTACTCCTCAGACGAATAGGTTTTGTCAGCCGTGGCTTTCTCTAAGAGATACCACAGTTGGTTGTTGTTACCGCTAGACTCTGCGTAGCCTGCGAATTCCGAATAGGCATCAACCAAATCAACGTGTTCACGTGGCCAGCTCCATTCATCGGTAATAAGCAGTGCCCAAGGGTGGTTTGAATCCGTTTTAAAGTAACGGCTGCTGTTTGGATCACTCGAATCTGACCACCATCCATACCAGTATGTATCGAATTTCTCGGTAGGGGCTTGGTCAGTCAGGTGTATTTCTAGGCCACGGCCGGGGTTGTACCAAAGGCCATCGCGCACATAGTTGCCGGGCGTAGCAAACATGAAGGGGTCATACGGCATCGCCACGAGGGAACTGGTATCAACGCCTGCTTCGAAGTAGATATCCAGTTCGAACTCAAACGAGAGCGCTTCTTGGCAATGTTGCGCCGTGCGGTAATACATGCAGCCCGCTGGCACTTTCTGTTTTAGGTCTTCTGACACAATGAAAATGGCTTCGTTTGCATCTGATTCCAGCCCACTGGTTTCTTGCAACACCATGTTATGGCTTTGCGTGGTTGCGGCGCTGATGTCAGTGCGGTTTAAGCCCGGAAGACGGAAGGCGAAACCATTGTGGTAGCCAGCCCCGTATGCAGCGAGGTAGCCTTGGATGAGGACACGCGTGATGGCGTCGTTCTCATCAAGGGTTTCTGTGATGCGGAAACGGATGACCACGTCATTCATGTCGTAGTCGCCTTCTTTTGGCCAGTTATCCTCAAAGGCAACGGTGGCGTAACCATCAGAACTTGGGTAGTAACGCAGTGACGAACCGTCTTCCATGATGGTGACAGGATGATCTTCGACTTCACCCGTGGTCGCGCCACCGAAGTAGTCGAGATTACCGTTTTGAGAAAAGCGGAAACGTGACCAAGATGACCCAATCTCTGCGTCGGCAGGGACTGCAACAGTCAGTGCATTTGCACCTGCAGACAGTAAGTTGTTGTCGATGACTTTCTCGCCGCTGTCTTCAAAGTCACCGTCTTGGTTCCAATCTATCCAAGCTGAAAGGTAGCCCGATTGTGACGCTTGTACCGAGACAATGGCGTTTTTCCCTGCTTCTAGCGCGGTAACAAAACCAACGCCATCTTCATCTGCAAGACCGGCTTTGTTGTCATCTAACGGTGAGACAAAACCATCACCTTCACTGTCTGGTGCGATTGATCCTAGGTAGTAGCCGGTGTTGATTTCATGTCGAGGGCCGTTCGATGCCAGCAAGGTTTTGTAGCTGTCTGGCGCGTCACCAAAATCAATCGTTGAGTCTTCATCGATCACTGGCGCATTAGCACAGCGCGCACCATCGTTTTGAGCAGATGACGGGCCGGTTGCGAAAAACTCAATATCAATATTCCCCAAAGCAACGTCATTTGCATCTGAGAGGTCTGCGCGGAAAATACTGCCATCGCCATTTCGGGAGAGGTAAAGGTTGCCATTGACGTCAAAGTATATTGCACCGAATCCACCTGCAGGTGCGCCTATCTGTGAGACCATATTGATGACGACATTGGTATCCCCCGTCGTTAAATCAACTTGGTAAAGGTCGTAGTCATGATTATCGACGAGGTACAACTTATTATCGATGGGGTTTACCGCGATATCAGATGCGCGTATGACCCCCATGTTTGAGGTGATCGTTTCTGCGGTGAGTGTGGCCGATGCATCAGCCTCTAAGGGTGAAAGATCAATTTTGAATAACCCAGATTCGCGTCGGTGAAGATAATAAACGTTATCGTGCACGTCACCACTGATAAACCGAGTTAATTCCGGCAGCGCTGATACGTCAACTTGTTCACCCGTGTAATTTTTACCGATGCGGATAACGCCATAGTTGTCATAATCGAAGCCATAGATGTATCTGTCAGCGTCATTAAAACCCACAGCGTTGATATGTGTGTTTAACCCTGTGGTTGCTGCCAGTTCCGAGTAACCACCGGTTGCAAGGTTGACGCCATAAACCTTACTAGGCGAGCTTTGGAATAAGAACGCCTTGCTCGGACAGGTATCAAACGGCTCGTCGGCAATAACCGCAGTGGGAAAGAGCATGGCGAGTGATAGAAGCTTCAAATAGGTGCGCATCAGTGTTTCCCTTTTGAAAGGTTAAAAACAGCTATTTCGAATAACCATTACAATAACTGTGCCATGTGAAATGCCATTATTATTCATGTGGATAGTGGTTTTTGACTTGCTAAGGGGGTGGCGGTTTTTCTTAAAATGAAAGCCGTAATGACGAAGAGACACGGCGGTTTCTCAATATGAGAAATGGTGAACGATGCGCATATTGCGTAAAAAGAAAAAGCAGGCCGAAGCCTGCTTTTTTTGGGTAAAGGTCTCGATAAACTAATGTGGCGAGATGGTTACCATACCCAGCTCGATTCCGTGTTTGGAATGCGTTTCTGAACAGGGCTTGTGCCGTCATAGAACCACACTTCCGCAAGCACATAGTATTGCGAATCTGACGAGACATAATCCAAAGTGGCTTCACCGTCTTCTACTGGCGCAGAGGTAATGCGGCTGTTGTAGTTAGCCGTGAAGGTGCCGTCGTCATTCTCCGTGAATTCACCATAGAGAGAAATGTACGCCGGAGACACCGAGTAGCCGCGAATGTCGACCTCGAAGTTCTGCTCGAGCACGGGGTTGTAGGAGAAATCATCCGGCACCACCGTTTCACTCATCGAGGTTGCAGAGCTTGTAATGGTTTCTGGAATATCAGCCACGCCGCCAGAGGTGTCCACCAACATGCTTGGCGCACTGCTTGTGTTTGCTGAGCTGCTGTCTGTGGTTGAGCTGGTACCCGTGTCAGACGCAGTCACGCTTGCCACGTCGCCGCCGTCTCCACCGCCGCCGCAGGCTGAGAGTAGGGTAATCATAGCGATAATCGTTATAGGCTTATTCATGGTGATTACTCCTCAGACGAATAGGTTTTGTCAGCCGTGGCTTTCTCTAAGAGATACCACTGTTGGTTGTTGTTACCGCTAGACTCTGCGTAGCCTGCGAATTCCGAATAGGCATCAACCAAGTCAACGTGTTCACGTGGCCAGCTCCACTCATCGTTAATAAGGAGTGCCCAAGGGTGGTTATCGCTTGTTTTGAAATAACGGTCTGCATCAGGGTTGCTGTCATCTGACCACCATCCATACCAATAGGTATCGAATTGCTCGGTAGGGGCTTGGTCAGCTAGGTGTATTTCTAGGCCACGGCCAGGGTTATACCAAAGTCCATCGCGCACATAGGCACCTGGTGTGGCGAACATGAACGGGTCATAGGGCATGGCGACAAGGCTGCTGGTGTCGACGCCTTCGTTGAAGTAGACATCAATTTCAAACTCAAATGAGATGGCTTCTTGGCAGTGTTGCGCCGTGCGGTAGTACATGCAGCCTGCAGGCAGTTTCTGTTTTAAGTCATCCGATACGATGAAAATGGCTTCGTTAGAAATGGACTCTAGGCCATTGGTTTCTTGAAGTACCATATTGTGGCTTTGTGTGGTTGCGGCGTTGATGTCGTCTCGGTTTAAGCCTGGGAGACGGAACGCAAAACCATTGTGATAGCCCGCACCATAGGCTGCGAGGTAGCCTTTGATAAGAATACGGGTGATTTCATCGTCTTCGTTTAAGGTTTCTGTGATGCGGAAGCGGATAACCACATCATTCATGTCATAGTCGCCTTCTTTCGGCCAGTTATCCTCATAAGCCACAGTGGCGTAACCACTTTCGCTTGGGTAATGAACGAGCGAGGAACCGTCTTCCATGATGGTGACAGGGTGGTCTTCCACTTCACCTGTGGTTGCACCGCCTTCATAACTCAGCCCGCCTTCCTCTGAGAAACGGAATCGTGACCAGGTCGAACCGATTGTTGCACCAGATGGAACCGCGACTGAAATAATGTTGTTGCCGGCTGACAACAGGCTATTGTTGACGATACGTTCGTTGCTGTCTTCAAAATCGCCGTCGCCATTCCAGTCAATCCAAGCGGATAAGCGGCCGGCTTGAGAGGCTTGAACAGAAACAAGGGCCGTTTTACCCGCTTCCAGAGCGGTAACAAACCCAACACCATCTTCGTCAGCAACGCCTGCTTTGTTGTCGTCCAGTGGTGATACGAAACCATCGCCTTCACTGTCTGGCGCCACTGAGCCTAAATAGAAGCCTGTGTCGATTTGATGTCGTGGGCCGTTTGACGCGAGCAAGGTTTTGTAGCTGTCTGGCGCGTCACCAAAATCTATTGTCGAATCTTCATCAATCACGGGTGCATCTTCACAGCGTGCGCCATCGTTTTGATTGGAGTTGGGGCCGTCTGCAAATTTGACGGCGCCGACATTGTGTTGATTGATGTTGTCGGTATCTGTTAGGTCAATACGATAGATGTTCCCGTCACTGTTGCGAGATACGTAGTAATAACCGTCAACGTCAAAATAACCTGCCCCGAATGTGCCGGTTTTCCCCGTGTTACCAATGGGCGTTCCATGGCCGTTATTTGTATTGATTTCATACAGCTTACCGTTGTTATTTCGCACCGCATACAGCTTGTCGTTTCCTGGATGAAAGGCGAAATCGGTAATACCGAGAGGGGCATTGGTGGAAATGGTTTCTGCCACTAATGTGGCATCGGGATCGGTATCTAACGGCGTTAAATCGATTTTATAAAAACCTGTTCCTGGACCGTAAAGATAGTAATACCGGTCATACACATCACCGACATAGAAGCTGAAGTTGGGTAGCCCCGTGACTTCAATAACTTCTGCTTCGAAATCCTTATTGAGACGCACCACCTTTTTGCGGCTTTTTTCGAAGCCATAAATGTATTTGTGCTCGAATCCTTCACCGTCGCCTGTGCCGTTATCAAAGCCGACCGCATTAATACCGTCGTTTGTTAAAGCAACGTCGTTAGTAATGAGTGTTGTCGATCCCGTGACGAGATTAACGCTGTGGACCTCAACAGGCTTTGACTGAAACAAATAGGCTTTGCTTGGGCAAGTATCAAACGGTGACGCAAACGCAAGCGGCGAAACCGTTGTAAGTAGGGCTGCAGTTAAAAGGCGAGACATAGACATCTCCTTGAGTGTGTGTCTTCGGTGTTTCTATCAAGGAATATGCCAGTTTTATACTTTTGATATTAAAGGCTTTAACTTGGGAGCGCTGATTTTGGGAATGGCGATTTGGTCAGAATGACAATCAAAAAAACAGAAGGGAGTGGGATTTTATCAAAATGAGAAATTAAGAGAGGGTTATACGGTATAAGGCTCACCAGCAGTGAGAAAAACCCTCGTAGATCGACAGTTTTCTTACTGCTGGTGGAAGGTGATCAGAAAGGCTTGAATGCGTAGCCTGTCACTTCTGTTACACCGATTTCTTTACCCAACGCAGTGGTTGGGTGAACAACCATCAAGCCACGAACGGATTTTTTCAATTTACCCATGTCTGCTTGTTCTGCTTTTGTCAGCGCGCGGTTGAATTTTAACGCGACGATCTTTTGCGCCTTCGCACTAAGCTGTTTCTTTTGCTGCTCTTTAAGCGTTGAGATCTTTGTTGTCAGTTGATTGATCTCATTGGTCAAGCGCGCAATGTCTTCGTGGTTTTTTGTCGCATTCGCAATGTCTAGCTGACGGCGACACGCATCGAGTTGCTCGTTGCCTTCTTGCAGGGTGTTTTTCAATTTCATGGTCTTGCCTTTTATAAGCCAGCCTTTTGCAGGTGCCTTTTAACGCAAAGGCCTGTTTGAGGACGGGGATCTGTCTTTCATTTGATGGAGGGAGTATATCAGTAAGTGTTTCGTTTTTATTTATAAATGTGATCTAAACCACCTTCGCTCGCTCTCTTGTTCTTCCGTTTGGTCGTCTCACGGTGCTTGTTCAGCAAGCACGGCTATTCCACGCTATATTAAAAATTGTGTTTCATATTTGATACACCCTTTGGGTACGTTGAATTAAAAGGGTAAACATGAAAATTATCTTTGCAGACGACATGGCTGACATGCGCGATAGCATCATCAAATCACTCGCGGCGGTTGAAGACCAATTTGGGCCGTTTGAAATTCTCGGCCAAGCGAAAGACGGGCAAGAGCTGATTGCGTTAGTTGAGCGATACCCCGACGTTGACCTTGTACTAACGGACTTGAGAATGCCAAACATGGATGGACTCTCCGCATTGGTGTACCTAAAAGCGAATGTGAAAGTGAAGAATATCTTTGTGATATCCAGTGAGAACATTATCTCCATCAGTCAGGCTGAAAAACGCAAGATAGAGGCTGATATTGAAGAGAAGATGGGCTTACTCGATAAAATTGCGCACCGCGTGATTGATAACGAAGTGGTGGAAGGCAAGATTAATTCCATTTTGACCGGGTGTGAAAAGCTGCGTCTTGATCCCATCAAAGTGGCGGAATACTACGGCGCATCGGGCTACATGAGAAAGCCGATATCCAGTCGAAAAGTCGCCAGCATATTCGAGGGAATGTCGAAATCCCAAGGTTTTGTCAATATCGGGCTCGTCTAGGCTGACGTCCGAACGACATAACGCGCCTGTCTATCAATCCAAAAGAAGGTTGAGTAGGAGCGCATCGAACTCCTGATTTGAGGTGTAATCAATGAGCAAGGTAGTGGAGCAGCAGGCCTCGCGAATACCACATTATGCTAGCCATGCTGCATCAGACCCCAATACGATAAAGCGCGTCGCCCAGAAAAATCTCGTGTTTTCATTGGCGGATGAGCAATACGGTATTCCTCTCTCTTCGGTAAAAGAAGTGATTGGCCTGGTGAAGGTCACGCCAATCCCACATGTTCCGCCTTTCTTCAAGGGGCTCATTAACCTTCGTGGTCGCATCATTTCAGTCATTGATTTGAGGCTGAAACTCGGTCTAGAAGAAACAGAATATGAAGCCAAAAGAACCTCCATCGTGATCAGTGATGTGAACGCGTTAACCATTGGCAGCATTGTTGATGATGTGAATGAAGTCGTTGGGTTTGATGAAGATCAGATCGAGCGAGAATTGGAGATTTCACACAGCATAAAACGCGATTACATCACTGGCGTTGCGAAAGCCAAAGACAACTTGGTGTTGCTGTTGGATATTCATAAAGTGCTCGATCCTGAAGACTTAGAAATCATGGGTCATCATGTTGCGAAAGCCCCTCAACAAGATAGTAGCGAGGGATAAATCATGTTTGGTAACCTTTCTCTTCGCGCAAAGATCACCTTGGGAAACACGGTAAGCCTTGTGTTTTTGGTGGCGCTGGGTGTGTTTAGTGTTCGCAGTATCCAGCAACTGAATGAAACCGACGATTGGGTGGATCACACGCATCGTGTCATTAACAAAGCGCTGAGCATTGAGAAAGCCGCCGTGGACATGGAAACGGGCATGCGGGGCTATTTGCTTGCCGGCAATGAATCGTTTCTTGCTCCGTATACCGATGGGAAAGTGCGATTCGATGCGTTAGTGAATGAGCTTAAAACAACGGTCAGTGATAACCCTGCTCAAGTGGCCTTGCTGGAACAAGTAGAAACAACGATCAATGATTGGCAACGCTCGGTGACAGAAATGGCCATTGAGCTTCGGCGTGACATTGGTAATGCGCAGACCATGAATGATTTGGTGGCGGCAGTGAGTGAAGACCGAGGAAACGCTTACCTTGAGCGTATTCGGTCATCGCTTCGCGCATTTGAAATGGAAGAGAAGGCCAATCTCGTTGTACAAGACGCCGCGCTTGAGACCTCGACGGAAGGTGATGGCTCTATTCAGGCATTCCCCACACTACAACGCACTTATCAAACACTCGAACAAACCTCCTCAATCGAAACGACCGTGTTGGCCATGGCATCTGGCATGCAGGGTTACTTGCTGACCGGGAAAGATAGCTTCCTTATTCCTTACACTGACGGGAGAAACCGCGTTGATTTCCTGCTCAATGAGCTGAAAGCGAAAACGAGCGACAAACCTGCTCAGCGTCAAAGGCTCAACGATATTGACGCTGCGGTTTCCGCATGGCGAGTGCAAGTGGCGGATAAAAATATCGAATTACGTCGGCGCATAGCCGGTGGAAAAACGATGGAGGATATATCGACCTTCGTCGCTCAGGAACGGGGCAAAGCATTTTTTGATACGTTCAGGGCGCAAATGAGTGCGTTTGTTGAGCATGAGGAAGTGCTACTGCAAGAGCGCCAAGTGGCACTTGATGCGGCGATCGCGTCGAAGAAAAGCACCTTGATATGGGTTGTGTTAGCGGCTGTTCTGATCTCTATCCCCTTTGCCTTTTGGGTTTGTCACTCCATCATGCGCCCTTTTCAGCTCATCTTCCGAGGTCTGAAAACCTTCAGTTCGAACGAATTGTCGGAATTAAGTGTGGCTTTCAATAGCGTCGTGAAACGCATGGCGGAAAGTGCAGGGAGAGTGGCGACGGTGGCAAATAACATTGATAACGTATCGCAAAACCTTTCTCAAATCTCGAATCGCCAAGCAAGCTCGGTCGAAGAAACGTCTGCGAGCACAGAAGAGATCTCCGGCATGGTGCGCATCAACGTGCAATATGCAGAAGAATCAAAAGATCTGTCAAAAGAGGTGGGTGAAAAAATGACAGGCTTGGATGACGCAATGCGAATGATTTCTGAGTCCAATCATAAAATCGCAGAGTTGGTGAAGATCATCGGTGAAATTGGCGCCAAAACCACCATCATCGACGAAATCGTGTTTCAAACGAAACTGCTCTCGTTTAATGCGTCTGTTGAAGCAGAACGTGCGGGTGAACACGGGCGTGGGTTTGCGGTCGTGGCGCAAGAAGTCGGCAATCTCGCTCAAATGAGTGGTAAAGCGGCCACGGACATTTCAGCGATCGTGAAAAAGAGTATTTACGAGGCGGAATCCATCGCGAAAGAGAACACCTGCCGCGTAGAAAATGGCTCGGCCATCGTTGCTGAAACCAAGACGCAATCGAAATTAGTGATGGAGGGAGCATCCAAGATTTTTGATGCCTCCAATGAGCAAGCGCGTGGCATTCAAGAGATCAGCAATGCGGTTGAATCAATCAATAAAGCCACGCAGCATGCGGCGTCCATTGCCGATCAAGCCTCTAACTCTAGCTCTGAACTGAACAAACAAGCCGAAGATTTAAACCGAATGGTGCTCAATCTGAATAGCTTCTTACGGGGGCATGAGACCCCATCAACGGACGAACCTGAGAACACGGTGAGTGACGCACTGCGAGAGCAATATGAAGTGCAATCGATGACGAGTATTCGTCGCGAAATAGACAGTGCGACTCACTCGGCGTCTGACGAGCCGCAAGAAAAAGAAGGCAATGACAATCAGGCCGCTTGGAATCGGCTTTAGGTTGTCGGTAAGGGGCGTGAATGATGCATTCAGGAAACAATGATCACACGACGCCTTCTTATGTTGAGCCGCTTTCTGCGGGCAATATGGCGGGGATGACGCCGGAGGAGTTTGGATTTTTTTCAGCGCTGATCTTTGAGCATGTCGGCATAAAGCTCGAGAACGAAAAACGTAGCATGCTTGAAATGCGTTTGTACAAGCGCTTGAGCGCGCTTCAGTTGCGCTCATTCCACCAATACATGCAGGTGTTACAGCAAGACACCAATGGCAGCGAACTGGTCGCCTTCACCAATCTCGTTACGACCAACAAAACCTCTTTCTTTCGCGAGCAACGCCACTTTGATGTATTGCGGCGCGACATACTCGCGCAGCCGAAAACAGAAAAAACCTTCATTTGGTCTGCGGCGTGTTCCAGCGGGGAAGAAGCCTTTTCATTGGCGATGCAATGCGAATCCATTAAGGGTGAGCAACCCCATTTTGATTACCGCATTCTGGCAACGGACGTGGATACGCAGCGCCTTGAGATGTGCGCAAACGCAGAATACACCGATGAGCAACGAACCGACATTCCAACGCTGTTCCAGCATCAGTTCATCGAACGCGTAACGCACAAGGGAAATACGTTCACCGTGGCAGAACGGCTAAAGCAAAACATCAAGTTTAGGCAGCATAACCTCATTCACTATCCCGAAAAATTTGGCATCCAGTTTCACTATATTTTCCTGCGGAATGTGCTGTTCTATTTCCCTCGCAGTACGGGGGAAAAGGTGGTGCGCGCGTTAGTGAGCCAATTGCAACCGGGTGGTCTTTTCTTTGTTGGATTAACCGAATCCTTGCAACACATGGATGTTGGTTTGGAATTGGTGGATGTCTCCGTTTATCGGAAGCCCGACGCGGGGAGGGCGGTCGATGAATGATGTGCAAGTTCGCTCGGGGGAATGCCACTTTGTGTTTCGCGAATCGACGTGGCTACACGCAGTGGTGGGAACCTGTGTGACGGTTTGCATTTGGGATCAAGAAAATCAAAGCGGGGGAATGTGTCACTATCGCTTGCCTGTCGTGACTGAGGCTATTGCGCTGGGTGATCATACCCATGATTACGGCACCTGTGCGATTCCGCATTTGCTGAAAAAATTTAAACATACCTCGTCGAACCCAGAAAACCTACGAGCTTGGGTGATTGGTGGCGGCCAAGTGCATGATGGCGAATACATGCAATCGCAGCAAATTGGCGATCGGAATGTGATCGTGGCTTTGGAGACGCTCGCGCGTTTTGGTATTCCCATTGTCGGGCTTTCTGTCGGGGGAAATTCCGGTCGGCAGATTCGCTTTAATCCGAAATTGGGCGATGTCGATTTTCGATACGTTGATGACTCACCAAACGCGGCGGAACACCGAGGTTTAGCGCAAGACTATTCACCACGTTGGGTGTATGTCGTTTCGGCTCGTCAGACGTTTAATGCGTCGATAGAAAAGGCGTTTAGTCACGATCCGAGTATTCATATTCATGTGTTGCCGGATCTGGAGAGTGTTGACCGCTATTTCTTCCACCAAGCGCCACATGCGCTGATCATTGACGCCCAATACCTTGATTCGCCGTTGTATTCTGCTGCTTCGTCAGCGCGCATTGCCGAACAGCACCCTTTACCCACTGTGGTGGTTGCGGACAGTGTGATGCCACTGCCTGATGACCAATATCTTACCTTGGCGCAAACAGTGGGGCATCGCATTTTGGTGTCAACGCATCAGCACCTTTCGAAAGTGTTGGCCGCTGCGATCCGCCTCAATAGTCTTTCAGCGCCGATGCCCGTAAAGGGTGCTCATCTTGCATCAAACGCCGAGCGTATCACTGAGACTGCGATGTGGAATGGGCGTAAGTTCGACGAGGAACAAGGTGAGAGAAACCAAGACGAGATGCACCTCAATCAAACAGGAAGACCTGATGGGGTTGTGCTGGTGGGGTCATCGACAGGGGGCGTAGATGCGCTTGAAGTCCTGCTCTCACAATTTCCAAGCAATATGCCGCCGATTTGTATTGCCCAGCATATCCCTGAAGACTACTCATTGGCCTTGGTTCAGCGATTGAACACCAAAAGTCGGCTGACCGTGAAGGAAGCGGTGGATGGCGAAATCTTAGCGCACAATTGTGTGTATTTTGCGCCAGGGAACCATCACATAAAATTGGTGCAGTTGAGCCATGACAAAGTGGTTGTGCGCACCACGCAAGACCCGCCGATTAACAGTTTCCGGCCTTCCGTTGATTACCTCTTTGATTCCGCGACCAAGATCCACGGGTGGCATCTTGTCGCTGCCTTGTTGACAGGCATGGGGAGTGACGGCGCAAACGGGCTTCATCGATTGAAACAACACGGCGCGTTTACCTTGGTGCAAGATGAAAAAAGCTGCGTGGTGTATGGCATGGGGCGTGTAGCGAACGCATTAGGGGCCGCGTGCAAAACCGTGTCGATTCAAGACATGGCAACGGCGATCCTTGATGCCTATCAGTCACCGGTTTCTGCATTATCTTGTGACAATAGGGATGAACTCAGTAAGGAGTTGCGTTAATGCCTCAATCTGATTTGCATACCCTTGTGAGTGAAGTGGCTACCGACTTATCGGGTGTGGCGAACGTGCTGTCACTCCCCGTCGCTATCAACCATCTCAAGCAAGACTTCTCTGGCCTCGATGACAAGTTGTCATCCACAGCCAAGGATGACCCGCGCTTCAACGCGCTCCACTTTTTGATTCAACAAACGGTGTCATTGCTGGATTTCTTAGACGCTGAGACAAAAGAGGCGGATGGCAACTTGCTGGCGTTGTTGGATAGCGTGATTGAAACAGCCCGCGCGGAAACGGCATGCATTGCAGGCGATGATGAAAGCGGCGGCGAAGATGACACAGACGATGCTCGACGTAGCGAAAACATGGCGAATGAGCTCAGCGCCTTGGCCATTTACGCATTAGACGCGCTTGGCATTGACGTGACCTTGATGGAAGACGCGCCCGTGTTTGATGACGATGTATCGAGTGAGCTTGATTACCTTAGCTCGCTCAATCAAACCCATGGGGAAAACAGCGAAGCACGGTCAGACTCACAAACGCTAACCAAAAAGCGCGTGAAAGAAACCAAGGATGCAGAGACACAGACAAAGTTTGAGCCGACGACCCGCGTAAAATCGCACTTGCTTGAACATCTTATGAGTTATTCCGAAGAGCTCGTGCAGATCAGAAATACCCTTGCCGATTTTGCAGAGAAGCAAGAGAGCCTGGCACTGACGGAACTGTCCAACAAATTAAAAACCGTGTCGGATGGCATGCTCAATGATCTGCTGAAAACGCAAATGCGACCTGTTGGTAACTTGCTGAGTAAATACCGTCGCATCGTTCGTGATCTCTCAAAAGAGCTGGATAAAAAGGTCGATGTCGAAATCATCGGCGAAAACATCGAACTCGACAGCAATGTTATCGACGCCATTAATGAACCGCTGACACACCTTGTCCGAAATGCCTTAGATCATGGTTTTGAAACCCAAGCGGCGAGGGCGGCCTCCGGAAAGTCTATGGTCGGAAGGCTTCTTATTCACGCCTATAACGAAGCGGGTAAGGTCGTTATCAACATTTGTGATGATGGAAAAGGCATCGACAGAGAAAAGGTGCTGAGCAAAGCCGTTTCTAATGGATTGATCACCGCAGAAAGCCAGCACCAGCTTTCGGACAAACAGATATTGGAGCTGATTTTCCACCCCGGTTTATCCACCTCAGAGCAGGTCAATGCGCTTTCTGGTCGAGGCGTGGGCATGGATGCGGTGAAGCGCAAAGTGGAAGACATTAAAGGCACGATTGATATTCATTCTGAGAAGGGTGTCGGCACTGAGATCGCCCTGATTTTCCCGCTTACCATGGCGACGTTGAAAGTGGCCTTGTTTGATATTGGGGATGTCACTTACGCCATCCCTTCGTCGGACATCGCCAACATTGTTGCCATCAGTCACCATGAAGATCATTCAAACGTCAGGTTTGATAGTGGCCATGCGCTGCTCTTCCAAAACAACAACGTTATTCCCTTGGTTGAGCCTCACGAATACTTGGGTGCATTGGCAGAGCGACATGCTTTCCGCCGAACCTATCAACAAGGGATGCGCCACAGCGTTATCGTGTTTACGCATCGGGGACAGCAATGGGGGTTGCCCGTCGACCATGTTCGCGCATTCTTAGACATTGTGATCAAGCCATTAGACCGCTCTATGAATGGGAACGATGTGTTTGCTGGTGCAGCCGTGCTTGGAAACGGGGATTTGGCCTTAGTGATCAACCTGAAGAAAGTCATTCAGTTTGCGCAGGCCTATCACTGAGTATGTTATGGACACTCGCGTTCTTTCTTGAGCGAAAGAATCACGTCATTTGAAATAGGGGGGTAATATGAAACTCTTGGGCAGTTTTTTGTTGGATTTCGATATCATTTCGCCAAAAGATTTGGCGGACGTGATGGTTGAGCAAATTCGCCAAACGCCGAACAGTTTGGATATTCTCTATGAAAAAGCGTTGATCACGCCCGAGCAATTTCTTTCCATCGTCTCGTTGCAAAACGACGAGCACCTCGATCTGTGTTCAGCGTGTATTCGATTAGATATTTGGCGTAATGAGTTCTTTGATGTTATCAACGAAGAGGTGGCAAAGCGGAGATCAACACTGGGACGTTTGCTGGTGGAAAAAGGGTTGGTTGAGCCGCATGTATTGCTGCCCATCCTTAAGCAATACCATGTGTACCGCGCTGAAAATAACAATGATTTTGCCTTATTCTCTGAAAATACATTGTTAGACCTCAATGAAAGCGAAGCAGAAGAAACTGCGCCCAACGTGCACTTCGACCCTGACTTTTCGCTCGTTCAAGCCAGTGATTTTTCCGACTATATTGACCTTTTCTCAGAAGAGAAAGAAATCGAATTAGAGCTCGTTATTCTGGCCATTGAAGCCTTGGGAAGCGATAAGAACGAAGCTGATCCGGAAGAGCTATTGAACCAGTTTTTCACTGACTATCATTCCCTGAAAGGCACCGCACGCAGCGTCGGCGCATTGCTGACTGAAAATCTTATTCATGAATCCGAAGATTTACTTACCTTCTTTAAGCGCTTCCTCCACAAAATCAACAATGCGGATTTTGCCGCACTCGCGGCGATCAATCTAAAGGTGTTGGATGTGCTCAGTAATTTGAGAAACGAGATGATTTCATCAGGCGCAGAAGAACACTACTGGGCACACGCTGAATCGAGAGAGAAATACCTCAAAACGCTTGGCGACATTAAGCGTTTCAACGAGGACATGGAAAACCGCGGTTTTGAAGTGAACCTTGAGGACGTGCAGGACCTTTTCTAGCGAAGCATGTGTTCTCTCGACCTTATGGCCAAAGCACAACACATTGAGCCGTGATCCACTTAAGCATTAAACGACGGACAGTTTCATTGTTAGGCCACTCTGCGTACTTGCATAAACAAGAGGGAGCGAAGGAACAAGAAAAAATCGATACTGTTGAACGGCTTCCCAAGAATGGGCTGTGATTTCATTGTATGATGACACAAGGCTCGCTTTTCTCTTGCTACGGATATGCTCATGGGAGACGTTCTACAACAACTGCAATTTTCGTTGTCTATCACAGGCCCCATCTGCTTGATGCTGGTGCTTGGGGTCATGTTCAAGCGCATTGGCCTGATTAACGACAATTTCATCGACGTTGGGTCAAAACTCGTTTTCCAAGTCACCCTGCCTACCATGCTGTTCCTGAGTATTGTTGTATCTGAACATGACTTTTCTGCTGCAAGCGGGTTTGTGAACTTCGGCGGCATCGCCAGTATCCTGTTTTTTATCTTCGCGACTATCTCAGTAAAATTACTCTTCAAAGATTCACCCAACCAAGGTGTTCTGATTCAAGGGAGTTACCGAGCAAATACAGGCATTATCGGTATCGCTTTTGTGGCAAACGCCTATGGTTCACAAGGGGTTGCGCTAGCGGCCTTATACGTCGCAGTAACAACGTTCATTTATAACGTACAAGCGGTGATTTGCCTTTCCCCCAAAGGCGCTGCATCTGGAGCGCAAACCGCGAAACTCATGTTTCGAACCTTGACTAAAAACCCTCTCATTATTTCGATTCTTTCAGGCATGGTGTTCTACATGCTTTCTATCCCAGTGCCGAATGTGGTGGTTGATGCGGGAAATTACTTGGCAAAGATGACACTGCCTCTCGCCCTTTTGTGCACCGGCGCTTCCCTCAACTTTAGTTTGATGAAGAAAGAGAAAGGACCATCGTGGTTTGCTAGCAGCTACAAACTCATCGTCGCGCCATTGCTCATCACGTTTGGGGCTTATTTAGTCGGCTTTAGAGGCATAGAGTTAGGCATCTTGTTCTTTATGAATGCCTCCCCCGTTGCCGCTGCAAGCTATGTCATGGTTCGATCAATGGGCGGGAATGCCGTGCTGGCCGCCAACATCATTGCTTTCACCACCGTGCTTTCGGCTATTACCTGTACAGCGGGCATTGTCATCCTCAAAGCGTATGGGTTGATCTAGCGCGATCAAAAAACACGTTGACCATAATGTTTTTAATGCTCTACTGCCCACTGTTTATACATCCAGCTTAAACCATGACGGTGCATAATACCGACGCACGCCGTTTTGGGGTATTTCTACAGACATCCAACGATTGCACTATAAAAATGTATTAGAATTAGTACGTTAGTTTTATGTGATTTTGACGTATTGTTATTATTGGACAAAATGGTGTGTTTAATCACCCCATTTTGGGGTTGAATACACTGTTATCCGTCAGTTCTTCTCATTGTTTAGTTTGCGATGTTTGGCTAACTAATTTCTCTCTTCGTCGCAGGCTGTTTATTCTGAAAACGCTAACCAAACCAATCCCAAACTCGATGCAAAATCATGAGGCTATCTTTGCTAAGTTGAATTCAACGCTTATGTTTTTATCGCGTGATTTTGTCTTTAAGGCTGCAGTGGAATTCACAAAATGGCGCGTTCGTTGGGTGTTGGCGGCAAAGCCGCGATAGTATGAAGAATCAGCGGCTAACAAGGTCATCAACAGGACACCTAGCCAATCTCGAAGAGCTTAGAAAGTGTTGTGAATACATAGGCTTGGTCAGGTTTAGTGCGGGCAAGTGCCCGTTATCACAGCGTTATGTGCCAGAGGGAATCTGAATGAGAGATGATATGTCAAAACTTCTTATCCACTTTACGAAGGGAGATGACGAGGAAGATGCATATAAGAATTTCAAGAACATTATCTCTCAGGGGATGCTTTGTAGCTCTCGAGAAAAGATACGGAGTGGAGCAAACTGTGTTTGCTTTACCGAAGCCCCACTTCCCGCTTTAGCAGACGGACTTTTAAATCCATCATTCTATTCAAATTACTCTGCTTTTGGCTTCGCTCTGACTAAACAACATGTTTTCGAGCTAGGTGGTCGCCCAGTAATATATCAGCCAGACTGTGAATTTGAGCAATTATCTAACGAAAACAGCTGGCGACATGTTCGCTACGAGCCGCCAGATATCGATTTTACTTGGGAGAGAGAGTGGAGAGTTCAAACATGTGGGTTTACGATCTCGCCGGAAACAACAAAACTGGTAGTTCCAAATGCCAGTTGGGCTCAGCGTCTAGTTAATGAGCATCGCGATGAGCAGGAATGGTGCACAATACAGTACTACCAAATTATGGATTCCCTTTTAGCTCAACAATATGAAGAGCCATGGCCATGGATAGTAGTTGAGCTGGGCACATAACAAGCGAATGAACGAGGGACATTTACTCGTGGCGCATTTTTTCATAGAAGCGCTGTGATTTAGGCGCTTCAAACAGTTTGGGTTAGTAAACGCCCGTTATTCAAACGTTATGCATCAATGAGGGAATGAATGCACTTCTCAGACTTCGCAGATAATGAAGAACCGGCATTTGATGTCTTCAATGCTTGCCATGAAATTGTTTTTGCGGGCAGTGATGGTAACACTGAGTATTTAGAGCGAATCAGCTCGGAAGCAAGGTTAGTTTATTTGCTGTGGTGTTTTGATGGTGAGGTCCACAACGGCGGTTTTGATCAGCTCTTTTTTAATTCACTTGGTGATCATTGTTTGGAGATATTGGCTGGGCTCAAAAAGGTTAATGCCATGAAGTTTTATGGACTACTTGACAAGGCGTTGCTCTGGTTTCCAGAGTCTAAGCCCTCAGTAGATCGAGAAAAAAGATGGGAGCAACTTGAGCCTTACGAGGATGATGAAAACTACGAATCCGCTCTAGAAAATCTAGATACCGAATTCTACAAATACGAAGACAATCTTGCAGAGCTTCTACATAAATTCGTTAGGGAAAATAGGGATGCGCCTGTAAATGCATAACAAGCGCATGTTTCGGACAAATTTCCGCTGCGCTTCAATTTGCCGCAAATGCGGGCGCTGAAGGATCCCCTCATAATTCTCCCAACCCAGAAGAATGTGTCAGCCTCTGATACTCGAGCATAGCCCACTGATATTGCTGTTCATTGATGCAATATCGTCGGTGGTTTCTCACCTCTCTACCTAAACGAGGAATGGAGAGAACGCGACGATGTTTAATGGTGTTGGCTTGAAAGTCGTATTGCCATTTCGCTTTTGTTGCAATGAGGCCATTCCACCACATGAGTAGCTCTGCCAGCAGCGCAATCAATAACAAGACGTTGAGGCGCTTGATACAACGCGTTCGGTTATGCCG
>NZ_SCHN01000036.1 GCF_004120195.1 Enterovibrio baiacu
AAGCTGGCACACCCCTTGCGTTATCCCTTTCGTTGTAATCACACTCATCGATTTTTATAGGGATAGAAAAATGCCAACTCCTTGTTATATCGCCATCGAAGGCAAAACTCAGGGCAACATCACTGCCGGCGCATTCACTGCTGACTCTGTCGGCAACATCTACGTGGAAGGCCACGAAGACCAAATGCTGGTTCAAGCCTTTGACCACATCGTGACGGTTCCGACTGACCCACAAAGCGGTCAGCCTTCTGGTCAACGTGTGCACAAGCCGTTCAAGTTCACCGTGGCGCTGAACAAAGCTGTACCACTGATGTACAACTCGCTAGCGTCTGGTGAGATGCTGCCGAAGATTGAACTCAAGTGGTACCGCACCTCGGTGGAAGGTAAGCAAGAGCACTTCTTCTCGACCATTCTGACCGACGGCACCATCATCGATATCGATTGCCAAATGCCTCATTGTCAGGACGCACAGAAGAAAGAGTTCACCCAGCTGGTGACTGTGTCTGTTGCGTACCGCAAGATTGATTGGGAACACACAGTAGCAGGTACATCTGGTGCCGATGACTGGCGTGCGCCGATTGAAGCGTAAGGCTTCTTCGCAAAAGGTAGGGCGAGTTAACACCGATTTCGTGTCACTCGCTCACTGATACCTTTTGCAATCAACCCGTCTTCGGGTTTGAGGTATTGCGCTTTGTCCCCTCCACTTTTCAAGGGGAGGGTTAGGGAGGGGTTAGCTCTTCGCTTTTTCTCTCAAGCATGCAAAGCAATCACCTCAAACCGCTTAGGCGGGTTTTGTCGTCAAGCAATGACGCCTGACGATACTTCGTTTTAAGCTGGGATGGTTTATGGCTACGGAAAGCGGTCTCCAATTTACTCTTGCTGTTGAAGGCTTACCCAACGACACCTTTGCGGTGCTCGAATTCTCGGGAGAGTCGTCACTCTCTACGCCTTTTCTGTATCAGGTTAAACTCGCCAGCCGCAATGAATCTGTCTCCCAAGACGAGGTCGTTGACCGCAATGTCACCTTGATGCTGTGGAATAACGGCGAACTAGAACAACGCTTTCATGGCATTGTGCGCCGCTTTACTCGCGGTGATACGGGATTCAGCCATACCCGTTATGCCCTGGAGATGGTCCCTGCACTGTCTCGTTTATCGCTGCGTCATAACAGCCGCATTTTCCAGCAACAATCTGCCCCTGAAATCATGAGTGTCCTTTTGCAAGAGATGGGCATTGATGACTATGCCTTTTCCATTTCTGGGCAACCCCAAGTCCGTGAGTATTGTGTCCAGTACCGYGAAACRGATTTGGATTTCCTTCAGCGTCTSGCGGCAGAAGAAGGCATTTTCTATTGCTTCTTGCATGACAAAGACAAGCACACGGTGTTGTTCTCAGACGATACCCAGACCTTAACCGCGTCAGGACAAGCCCTCCCTTAYAAYGCCAATGTGGGCGGTAAGAGTGATGAGGCCTTTGTGAAAGGCTGGCAGTTCTCCGCACAAGCRCGCCCTTCGTCGGCGCAGCTTAAAGATTACAGTTTCAAAAAGCCGGCTTATGGCTTTTTGCACGACAAAGCCGGCACGGAAATGAGTTTCCAACGCGGCACCTATGAACACTACGATTACCCRGGCCGCTTCAAAAGCGATGCGGCAGGTAAGCCCTTTACCCAATACCGACTCGAGCACTTGCGCAGTGATGCGTTAACGGCGACCGCSTCCAGCACCATCATGCASGTRGAYGCRGGGATGGTGTTTGACTTRGARGGTCACCCKGAYGACACSACCAACCGGGATTGGATTGTGGTGACCCTGCACAGTGAAGGCACGCAGCCGCAAGCACTGGAAGAGCATGGCGGTGAAGGCATGACGTCCTTCCACAATACCTTTTCGGTCATTCCTGGTCATCGCCCTTGGCGACCATGCCCCGAGGCCAAACCTTGTGTGCACGGCCCTCAAATCGCGATTGTGACGGGCCCTGCCGGGGAGGAAATCTTCTGTGATGAACACGGGCGGGTGAAAGTGCAGTTCCCGTGGGACCGTTACGGCAACAGTGACGAAGCCTCTAGCTGTTGGGTACGTGTCTCCCAAGGCTGGGCAGGCGGTCAATACGGCATGATGGCGATACCGCGCATCGGCCATGAAGTGATTGTCTCTTTCCTTGAAGGCGACCCTGACCAACCCATTATCACGGGCCGCACGTATCACGCGACCAATGTGCCGCCCTACCCGCTGCCAGCCAACAAAACCCGCACGGTACTTCGAACCGAAACCCATCAGGGCGAAGGCTTCAACGAACTGCGTTTTGAAGATGAAGCGGGGCAAGAAGAAATCTATGTTCATGCCCAAAAGGACATGAACTTGCTGGTCGAGAATGACCGCAAAGACAACATCAAACATGACTTACATCTGGATGTGGAGAACGAGCGGTTTTCACACATCAAGGTGGATGACCACCTGACGGTAGATGGGCAAGCAAAGGCACATGTCGCTGGTGACATCAGCCTGACAACAGACAGTTCACTGCACATCAAACAAGGTAAGAAACATCTTCTAGAAGCAGGCTCAGAGATCCATCACAAGGCTGGCGACAAAGTCATTATCGAAGCGGGCACAGAAATCACCATTAAAACCGCCGCGGGTTTCGTCAAGCTCGACCCAGCCGGCGTGCATCTTTCTGGTGCTGTAGTGAATTTGAACTCCGGCGGCAGTGCGGGTAGTGGTAGTGGTGCTTCACCTGCTCTTCCAAGTATCTCAACCTTACTCATCAGCGAACTAGGTACCAATTGGGTTGAGTTTGATTACCTTGATCAAGACATGGCGCCATTTGCCAATGCACCATTTAAGGCCATTTTGAGCGATGGCACCGAAGTAGAAGGTGTCCTTGATGGCGACGGTCATGCGCGAATTGACGAAGTGCCAGCAGGCCCGGTGCGCGTCTATTACGACCCCGAAAGTGAATTCGAAGACATTGAAAAACAACCGATAGAACAATTGGTATCAAACATCGACGCCTTGTTAGGGGGAAGTAGCTAATGTGGGGTAATGAGTTATTTTCCTATCTCTATGACAACCTTGAAGAAGCCTACAGTGCTGGCGAAGATTACATTAAGCAGAAAGCACAAGATGCCTATGACTCCACACTCGGTGCGTTAGAGTGGATTTGGGAGGCCATGCAGGGCGACTTCAATACCAACCAAACCACAGGCCAAATCGCTGCAAATGCCGTTCTAGGGCTTATCCCTATCGTCGATCAGGTGCTTGACTGTCGTG
The DNA here is from genome assembly GCF_004120195.1 of Enterovibrio baiacu. Lineage (GTDB taxonomy): Bacteria > Pseudomonadota > Gammaproteobacteria > Enterobacterales > Vibrionaceae > Enterovibrio > Enterovibrio baiacui. Next base: position 3,270 of record NZ_SCHN01000036.1, read on the forward strand.
ATCTCATCGCAAACTGCCGCCTCATCTATAAAGATTCCAGCAACAAAGCAGCTTGGATTGCACTTTGCCTCACTCTGATTGGTTTGATTCCAAGTCTCGGATCCGCCATCAAAGGCATTCTAAAGATCCTGTTCCTGTTTATTCGCAAAGCCGGTGGGGATGTCGCTAAGGCTATTCGTCCAGCTATGGCACCTATTTTATCCTTCCTCGAAAACGATAAAGTTCGTCGAATTCTAGGCATCTCCCGCATTGATTTAGTGCTCCGCCAAGTTGCAGACAAAATCAGCAGCATTCGCGGTGAGGTCACTGCGGGCAAGCTGAAAGGTTTGCTAAACAGCGCCGTAGAAACACTCAACAGTGTTGTGGCAAAGATTCGTTATATCGCGCCTGCTGATGTCAAAATTTGGCTTGATGAGGCCGTGCGCATTGTACGTTCAGTACAAGAAATGGCAGATCGCATGATTGCGCCTGCTATCGCACCCGTTCAGAAGATTTTGGATGACCTTGCTGCTGCACTGAACAAGCAAGCCGATGAATATGCGCCAAGCTATCGTGCTGATGTTAATGCGCGCACGGTTCATGAACTGGACCCCAGTGTTGCAGCGGTTAACCCCCGTATTTTGACTCGCTCACAAAAAGGGTTATACGGCGAAATTATCAGTGACAACTACATGCTCAATCGCCGTCACGAAAATATGCTTCCTGTTGACCGCCAAGTACGCTCACTTGAAGATGCGCCACGAGGTCGAGGAATAGACGGTATCTATCGCAATGCGAATCCGCCACCACCGTTCATCATTACCGAGACAAAATATCGCACAACATCAGACACCTATATTGATTCGGATGGTGTTGCGCGCACAACGCTTCTTCCCACAACACGGGGCACGACCAACTACCCTGCTGCGAAGCAAATGAGTGATGATTGGATTCTTCCTCGTTTGGCGGATGACTTAGGGGATGCTCAAGCACGACAAGTTCGGAACCAAGGGTTTGATAGATGGTTAATGATTGTTGATGAATCTGGAGAAGTCGTTAATGTAACCAGATTAGATAGAGCAGCCAATGCCGTTGAATCTCTGCCGCTGGATTAAAGGAAGATCATGACCACATTTAATACAACGCGACGCGACCCATTCTTAGAAGAAGAAACCTATAACAAAAAGAATGAGTTTTTTGTCACGTGTGTGCTTAACGATGCAGAGTCTGAAGCTATCATCGTTGATGAAACCAGAGATATTCACCACCGCAAAGGTGTCAGTTGGGGCAACGTTATCGATCATGTCGAAAATGCCATTCTTACCTACTCAGCTGGCGGCAACATGCAAGAGGTGCAGGACAAAACCGCCCTTGCTCTCGATTATCTCGCGTTGCACAAATCTCGCTTTCCATTTCACACCATTGCCTATTGGGAGCCTGATGGCTATCAATACTTATACTGGCTACTCAGCCTAGCCGTGCTGACGGGTAATCGAGATGCTGTACTCTTGGTAATCCGCATGACAGCCAAAAACCCGCAAGATAACGATGACAAAGCCCTCGCACAGTTTTTCACGAGAGCAGGCATTCAAGGGTTACCACGCGCTGAAGAGCTCGTGAATGAAAAGACATACCACACGTTTTATGATGCGATAAAAGGCGACGGCGCATCGCCAACCAAAAGCGAACGCCAAGCTAGCCTCAAGGCCTACTTAAAAGGTTGGTACAAAGGCATGAAGGGGTGCTATTGGCATAATCGCCATAAAGGGCGCTTCCCCACCCATTTTGGCTATTGGGCGCTTGAAACTGCTGCCGCCACTGTTCTGTATGACCTTGATGATTCTAGCTATCAGCAACAACTCTATTACCCTAAAGACTGGGTAGATTTTGCGCGTGAAAAAGGCGTTGCCAATCAGTTCGCAGCCGACGGTCTGCCGCACCATCATCTCGCCTTACCGGAAGACGAAGCCCCTGCAACTGCGGAATGGGCTTCCAACATCAGTAATAGCAAAATTTCTGCACGCGTAGGAGAACGTTTGGGCGGAGAAAAAATCAACGAGAATGGTGATGCCGCGTTTTGGGTGAGTCTATGAAAGAAGTCATTCTTATCAGTATGATGGCCACCCTGCTGTCCCCTTTCTTCGCACATGCAAAAACAGCGATGCTCGAGGGTATTTTCACCTCACTCCCTGACGCCGGCTTTGAGAAAAACATTTTGGTTCGCCCCTTAGTGGAAGGGAACGGAAAAGCGGAAATCGACGGGGAAGGCTATTTAGCGGGGAGCATGTCAGCGGAAGACAAACTTCTTCTAGAAAGCTATTTTTTTTGGGAAGAAGGCTCACTTTCAAAGGCTGACTGTCTGAGCTTTCCCGCTCAGCAAACAACGCAGATCGAAGAGATCGCGGCCTCTAATGGTGATGATGCGGCGCAGATCGCGAGCAGTTATGTCACCGCTTCCGCTTACCTCGATAAGAAAAATGCAGAAGCCCTTTTTCCCCTGCCAAAATACAAAACGCGCCAAGTACTGTGTATTTCAAGTGAAGGAAAACATTTCCCTCAAACATCTGCATCGATTTTCTTTTATAACGCGCAAGTCGGTGTGATCCCGATGTTGAAGCAATAAACATCGAAAGATAAGGACATGAATCATGGGTAATGCAGTTCGACTCGGTGACATAGGAACAGAACACGATGGGTTTCCGCCAACACCCACAACAGCAGGATCGGGTACTGTCATCATTGATGGTATCCCACTTTGTCGTTTAGGCGATCCTCTTGCACCGCATGACAAACCTAAAAACCCGCCCCATGGAAGGAGCATTGCTGCAGGCTCGGCAACCGTGTTTGCAGACGGCAAACCTGTTGCAAGAACAGGCGACGCTGTAAGTTGTGGTGGTGTCGTTATTGGCGGTGGCACAGTCAACGTCGGCTAGGTGGTCTTCCATTCCTAACGATATGCTGCTGTTTCACCATCACTCTAAAGATCGCACCTTAATGCTGAGGAGTGGTTCAATGAAAAATCTGGCTTTAGCCCCTTCGTCTAAGGCCATTTTTTTACGTACGATCTCTCTGCTTCTTTGCCGTTTATATCTTATTCAGCCCACAAATTACTTTCACTTTTCGGCCAATTCTTGCTCAGCGAGCAATTTTTCGCCCAGCCCCTAAGCAACTCCTTGCTCTTTATTCCTTCTGACCAGCCTAACCCTTTGTTTTTATTCATCTCCATAGCTGGCACACCCCTTGCGTTATCCCTTTCGTTGTAATCACACTCATCGATTTTTATAGGGATAGAAAAATGCCAACTCCTTGTTATATCGCCATCGAAGGCAAAACTCAGGGCAACATCACTGCCGGCGCATTCACTGCTGACTCTGTCGGCAACATCTACGTGGAAGGCCACGAAGACCAAATGCTGGTTCAAGCCTTTGACCACATCGTGACGGTTCCGACTGACCCACAAAGCGGTCAGCCTTCTGGTCAAC
>NZ_SCHN01000037.1 GCF_004120195.1 Enterovibrio baiacu
CCTGAAGTACCTGTCACCGAGACTTCAAAGACATCGTCGTCATTGGTTTCAAGGATCGAGTCATCCAAGGTTGCGACGGTAAAGTCGGTTGATGTGGTGCCTGCTGCAATCACCACATCGCGAGTAACTGGCGTGACATCGCCGTCTTCGGACGTCTTGTGGCCTACAACGACAGTGACGGTTAAATCCGTTGTTGGAGCCTCGGAAATGGTTAACGTGTAAGACGCTTCCGAACCTTCGATAACCTCGGTATCGCCCGTGAGCGCAAGCGTCGGCTTGTCAGTGGACGTCGTGTCTTCATTGATGGTGGTTTCAACTGCTGCGGGGTTATCCGGCAGTACTTCAAAGCCGCCGCCAGACGTACCTGTTACCGAGACTTCAAAGACATCGTCGTCGTTGGTTTCAAGGATGGAGTCATCCAAGGTTGCCACGGTAAAGTCAGTTGACGTTGTGCCTGCCGCGATAACCACATCACGAGTCACAGGGGTGACATCGCCGTCCTCCGAGGTCTTGTGGCCGACAACAACAGTGACGGTGAGATCTGTTGTTGGCGCTTCTGAAATAGTGAGCGTGTAAGAGGCTTCAGCTCCTTCAACGACTTCTGAATCACCTGTTAATGTCAGGGTAGGCTTGTCGGTAGACGTTGTGTCTTCATTGATCGTGGTTTCGACTGCAGCTGGGCTATCCGGCAGCACTTCAAAGCCACCGCCTGAAGTGCCAGTGACTGATACTTCAAAGACGTCATCGTCATTGGTTTCCAGGATGGCGTCATCCAAGGTTGCGATAGTAAAGTCGGTCGACGTTGTGCCTGCGGTAATCACCACATCGCGAGTGACTGGCGTGACATCGCCGCCTTCGGACGTCTTGTGGCCGACAACGACGGTGACGGTTAAATCAGTCGTTGGTGCTTCTGTAATAGTTAGCGTATAGGACGCTTCTGCACCTTCGGTAACTTCTGCATCGCCCGTTAATGTCAGGGTTGGTTTGTCGGTCGAGGTCGTGTCTTCGTTGATGGTGGTTTCAACTGCTGCGGGATTGTCTGGCAGCACTTCAAAGCCGCCGCCAGTCGAGCCAGTAACAGACACTTCAAAGACATCATCATCAGTGGTTTCAAGAATCGAATCGTCCAGCGTCGCGACGGTGAAGTCGGTCGACGTTGTGCCTGCCGCAATCACCACATCGCGTGTCACAGGGGTGACATCACCGTCTTCGGATGTCTTATGACCCACAACAACAGTGACGGTGAGATCTGTTGTAGGCGCTTCACTTATCGTCAGCGTGTAGCTGGCTTCTTCGCCTTCGGTAACTTCCGCATCACCTGTCAATGTCAGAGTCGGTTTGTCCGTCGAGGTTGTGTCTTCGTTGATGGCAGTTTCGACCGCTGCTGGATTGTCCGGCAAGACTTCAAAGCCACCGCCCGTCGAGCCTGTCACTGACACTTCAAACACGTCATCGTCATTGGTTTCGAGGATGGAGTCATCCAAGGTTGCGACGGTAAAGTCAGTCGAGGTTGTGCCTGCTGCAATCACCACATCGCGTGTCACAGGGGTGACATCACCGTCTTCGGATGTCTTATGACCCACAACAACAGTGACGGTGAGATCTGTTGTAGGCGCTTCACTTATCGTCAGCGTGTAGCTGGCTTCCGCGCCTTCCGTAACTTCCGCATCTCCTGTTAATTTTAGGGTTGGTTTATCGGTCGAGGTCGTGTCTTCATTGATGGTGGTTTCAACAGCTGCGGGGTTATCCGGCAGTACTTCAAAGCCGCCGCCCGAAGACCCTGTGACTGAAACTTCAAAGACGTCATCGTCATTGGTTTCAAGGATGGAGTCATCCAAGGTTGCCACGGTAAAGTCAGTTGAGGTTGTACCTGCGGCAATCACCACATTACGCGTGACTGGCGTGACATCGCCGTCTTCGGACGTCTTGTGGCCGATAACAACTGTCACGGTGAGATCAGTCGTTGGCGCTTCGGAAATAGTCAGCGTATACGACGCTTCTGCGCCTTCAACGACTTCCGCATCACCTGTTAACGTTAGGGTCGGTTTGTCCGTCGAAGTGGAGTCTTCGTTGATCGTGGTTTCAACTGCCGCGGGATTGTCCGGCAGCACTTCAAAACCACCGCCAGAAGTGCCAGTGACTGACACTTCAAAGACATCATCGTCATTGGTTTCAAGGATGGAGTCATCCAAGGTTGCGACAGTAAAGTCAGTTGAGGTTGTGCCTGCCGCAATCACCACATCACGAGTGACTGGCGTGACATCACCGTCTTCGGATGTCTTGTGACCCACAACGACGGTGACGGTTAAATCAGTCGTTGGTGCTTCTGTAATAGTTAGCGTATAGGACGCTTCTGCACCTTCAACGACTTCCGAATCGCCTGTTAATGTCAGGGTTGGTTTGTCGGTGGAGGTCGTGTCTTCATTGATGGTGGTTTCGATCGCTGAAGGATTGTCTGGCAGCACTTCAAAACCACCGCCAGAAGTGCCAGTGATTGACACTTCGAATACGTCATCATCAGACGTTTCGAGGATGGAGTCATCCAAGGTAGCGACAGTAAAGTCGGTTGACGTTGTACCTGCCGCGATAACCACATTGCGAGTGACAGGGGTGACATCACCGTCTTCTGAGGTTTTGTGTCCAACCACGACAGTGATGGTTAAATCGGAAGTAGGGGCTTCTGAAATGGTCAGCGTGTAGCTGGCTTCTGCGCCTTCGGTAACTTCTGTATCGCCTGTTAAGGTGAGGGTTGGTTTGTCGGTCGATGTGGTGTCTTCATTGATGGTGGTTTCAACCGCTGCTGGGTTATCCGGTAACACTTCAAAACCACCGCCAGTCGAGCCTGTTACCGACACTTCAAACACGTCATCGTCGTTGGTCTCAAGGATCGAATCGTCGAGTGTTGCGACCGTAAAGTCAGTTGACGTTGTGCCTGCTGCAATGACGATATTGCGGGTCACAGGCGTCACATCGCCGTCTTCGGACGTCTTGTGGCCGACAACGACAGTCACGGTGAGATCAGTCGTTGGGGCTTCGCTGATAGACAAAGTGTAAGACGCCTGTGCACCTTCAACGACTTCCGAATCGCCTGTTAATGTCAGAGTTGGTTTGTCGGTCGAAGCGGAGTCTTCGTTGATCGTGGTTTCGACTGCTGCGGGATTGTCCGGCAGCACTTCAAAACCACCGCCTGAAGTACCTGTCACCGAGACTTCAAAGACATCGTCGTCATTGGTTTCAAGGATCGAGTCATCCAAGGTTGCGACGGTAAAGTCGGTTGATGTGGTGCCTGCTGCAATCACCACATCGCGAGTAACTGGCGTGACATCGCCGTCTTCGGACGTCTTGTGGCCTACAACGACAGTGACGGTTAAATCCGTTGTTGGAGCCTCGGAAATGGTTAACGTGTAAGACGCTTCCGAAC
>NZ_SCHN01000038.1 GCF_004120195.1 Enterovibrio baiacu
GGCTTGCCTGCCACAGCAGCCCGTTTTCATCGCCCAAATCTGTCGCCAAGGCAGACGCCCCCCTGTCCGACACGACGTCAGCAATGGCACCTTGGTGGCTCACTAAATGAGACAAGAGCCCAGAAAGCACGCCAAACGCGGGCATCTCTGGTGATGCTTCAAGATATTCCGCCACGTCGGATGCCAATGCTTTTGCATGGGCAAGTTCCGTCTGAGCGACACTTTCCCAAGAACGTGCTGCACGGTCTTCAATAATGGCTGCCATCACTTCGTCTACAAGAGACATCGCCTCGGTGATACCAAGCTGTTTTGCTTCATCTTCCGTATCGTTGCGCAGAGCACGGAGTTCATTTTGAATACCAGTGAGAAAGCTGTTGGCCCTCAAAGCAGAGGAATCGGATTCTGTTGCATGAAATATCGGATTGTTGTAACCACTGTGATGGAGTGTGTAGTCGTGTTGCGGTAAATACTCAGTCACACGATAAAAAGAGGTGTACCCTCTCACCACGGCTTTAGTTTGCGCTTTTTCTTCGACAGCTTGCTCATAGCGTACATCTGCCAGCACAACAGCAGTCTCCGCAGAGCCATCCTGAGCCCTACGCATCACTGCGGCAGCATGAAAGGCATCTGCTGCCGATCTTTCACTTCGCGCATTGGCAAGGACCTGAAAATTTAGTTGCAAGCGAAGGAGTTCAATCTCCGCTGCCTCCACATCTTCTAAAATCTCAGCCACATCCAAGTGAACCTGCGCCAAAACAGCTTCAAGTGCTTGCTCTGTCGTAATATCCTCACTAGAGGCCACTGAAACCGCAATATCGTCAAGCGCTACATTGCCTAAGTTCGAGGCACGTAGATCCTCAGCTTTTCCTAGCGTCAGGAAGTTCGCAGGTAAAAGTTCTAGCGCGCTTTTGATGTACTGCAAGTCAGTTAAGAGGGTGGTGGTCAATGCCAACGTTTCTGCGATATCTTCATCTTGCCAGCTAGCCATCACAGACAGCATCTTAAGTCGTTCAGCACCTTCTTTAAGTTCGGCTCGGCTCGTCCTTTCACCTAACTGCTCGGTAAACTTCCCATCAAAGTAATTTGAATAACCATTGACATAAGCGCCAAATTGACTTGAGTTGTATGAGAATACAGCTCGAATTGCCCTGCTTACCTCGGTATTAGTGATATGTAGAGAAGTTGCATTCAATACCCTCGGCACAATGTCGTAATTAAACAGAGATTTACTTATTGTCTTTTGTGCGGACATCTCATCAGCGCTGGCGATAATGCGCGTAGACATGGCATCGGATAACGTAGGAAGCGCTGGCGCATCAGCTAATGCCGCAGTTGCCGAGTCTAAAGCTATTCGCGCTCGTTGGTCTGCTTCAATGGCAACAACCATCTCATCGACCAAAGCCAGAGCGGCCTGTAACTCGCCTTTTGTCTGCTCCTCTGACGCCTGTGCATACAATTCATCAAGCTGACTCTTCACATTACTCAGAAAAATCAGGGCACTTTCTGCCTGTTGCGGCGTTTTTGTTGCCTTCCAGACTGTACTCCCGTAATGGTCGTTCTTGAGGGTGATGTAATGTGTCAGGTGTGGCAGGTGCTCGGTGATAACACTGGGCTCGGCATAAGCATGCACTGCTAATGTTGTGCGTTCTTTCTCAGCCAAGGCGTTATCGTAAACATGCTGGGCGCGTGTGTGTGCCAGCTTAATGTCAATCAACGCAAACTCTGCATCAACACGCTCTGGAGACAGTAACTTTGATAAGTACGTTTTACTCCAGTTCACTGTAGTGGCGACCGTTTTTTCGTAGGCTTGCTCTACCGTGACATCAGGAATGAGAGCATCGAGGCGGTCAACCTCGGCTTGAGCTGCTAACATCATGTCTTTCGAAGCGTCTAACCTTTCAAATGCATCGTTTAGCGAACGCATTGCAGATAACGCGTTTCGAACAACACCCAGTTTCCAGTTAGCATCTTTCTCAACCTGTAAAAGGGTCGCTTCCAGTGCCTGCTCCGTGGTATAGACATCACTTGGGGCGACGTAGGTCGTCAACGTCCCCGTGTAAGTATTCCCCGGATTCGTCTCCCTTAGAGCCGTTGCTTCCTCCAGTGTTAAAAAGTTGTCAGGCAGACTTTCAAGTACGGCTTCAATATGTTCAATCTCATTAACCCAGTACCGGGTTAGCGCCTCACTCTCTGCGATGTCCTCCGTAGTCCACTCGGTTTGAACGAGATAGTCCTGAAGCCTTAACTGGTTTTCATGATGACTACTACTGTCTGTCACCAAATCCAACTGCTCAAAATATTTATCCCGGAAATAGTTGTTATAACCATGGAAATTTGCAGTATATTTCATTGCAAAGTAGGGGAATATCGCCCTCATGGGCGTAAATTCAGCTGAGTGGTTAACGTAATGATTTAGAAGGTATGTGGTATTTACCTTACTCAAATTGACAGAGTCTTTTAAAGCTTCGATTTCTGCTTTGATATTTTGCTCTGCATCCAACGCAGCCGCATAAGTCGCCTTCGCCTCGCTCAACGCAGCGAGATTGGCCTCATAGTCAGGGTGCCTCTCATTGAAACGCTGCGCCGCTTCTTCGGGTGTGAGGAGTTGCTCCGGCATTGCCAGCAGCGCGTCAGTCAACGCCTCCATCCCCGTCAATAAGGTCTGCCCTTGTTGCAGCAAGCCGCTAAATACTGCGTTATCTCCCGCTGATATCGCCGTATTCACAGCCTCCAAGTAGTCTACCAGTTGCGTGGGGTAACTGGTCAGAAAATCCGGCGACACGGACGGCGCCAGTAAGGACTCAAGCGTGGCCGTAAAGTGGTCGGTATACCCGGAAACAAAACTCCCCCGACCATCAAACAGCGTCAGCAAATCGGAATAAGAGCCATAATGGTTGTATACGTTGGGGCTAAAATCACGAGGCATTCTACTCAGCGCATCCGTGAGGGTCTGTTCATTATCCGCAAGGTATGTGC
>NZ_SCHN01000039.1 GCF_004120195.1 Enterovibrio baiacu
AGGCAAGCCAGTCCGAGACGAAGGGCAGACAGGCGTTGGCCCTGCTCGAGACTGCCAGCACATCATTGAATGATCGAATCAATGCGATTGATTTGCGGGTAACAGAAGACAGTGACACTTTCGAAACACTGTCCGCCGAAAAGACACATCATCTTCACGGGGTCGCATTACTCAGTGCGCTGACTGACGCACTAAACGCAGACTTGGCTGCTAGAGTCACCGTTTCTCACACACAGGCCACGAAAACACAAACGCAGGCCACCTTGGATGATGTGAATACACGCTATCAACACTTCACCACGCAACTGGCTAACAACGCGTTTTCGGCATTAGGGCAAGCGCCTGTTATCAATCCTTCTTCGACGGTGGCTGACGGTCTAGACGCTGACATCGGCGACACGGCGTCTTCTAACACCTTGATGCTGGCATTGCGTCGTGTGGCATTGACGTTGTCGGAAAAAGCGGGAGAAATAGAAGTGCAGCGGCGCTTGCTTGCCAGTGACCCTGAGAACACATTGGCCATCAATGCTTTGGCAGAGATGGAGGCAGTCTATGCACAGCTTGAGCAAGTGCAAGCGGCGCTGCTTGCCCAGCTAGGTGAAGATACCGCGGCAGAGCAACTGCAACTGACTAGCTCTTATACCAGTCTGGATGACGCGAAAACAAGTCGGGAGCAAGCGGCAGACGACATCGCGACGAACCAGTCGAGAGTGGCGGAACTTCAACAAGAGGTTCAATCTCTTTCAGCTAACATAGCAGAGCAATTTGAGGAAATTCAAGAAAGGCGCGAGGAATATATAGCAAGAGCGAACCAGCTTGAGGTAGCCAACGGTGATGTGAACACACGCAGCGAGTTGCTTGACATACAAGCCAAAGAATTAGCGAAACACAACGCGTCGATCAGTCAAAAACAAGAAAAGCTTGAGCGTTACCAGGACGCAAGAAATAGTATTCTTGGTGAGATATCGTCTTTTCAGGCGATTGAAGTGGAATCGAGTAATACTATCAACAGTATTTTAACTAACCAAGAAATTATACTTAGTCAACATAAGTCTGATCGGGAAAAGCTTCAAAGTGAGCTCCATGGAATAAACCATGTATTATTACCTGACGCCAATCGTAACATCGAGATATCTAGGGGGGCCTACTTTGGTATAATGGCTGGTGCAAATTTACGGAAAATACCAGCATCGGCTAAAGAAATTTTAAGCCTAGATAAAGAAGCTTTCCGAGTCAAAAATACATATTTTCATGGGCCATCCGCGCAAGAGCTAGCTAGTGCTTACCTGCGAATTTTATACGGACATCCTGAAAATTACGTGAGTAGTTACTCTCAAAAATTGAAAAGTGAACTGGTAGCTCATAATCCAGATTTTTATTCAGACAGGAAGAATGGGAGTTTCTTATCAGGTGATGAATGGAATGAAATAATTTCAGGCTACAGGCACCCCAATTCTTTTCATAGTCCAGTACATAAACTTGAGTCTATGAAAAAAAGTCTAGATACGATTATTAGTGCTACAAGTAACGGGAGCTTTTACACTGAGGGAGAGTTTAAACTTTTAAGACTTGATTATTCTGAAGGGTATTCCCACGGGCCTAATAATGCCTTTTGGGGGACTAAAGGCCTTTATCAGGTATATCTTACTGCTGAGGCAAGGATAAGAAATAATGCGCGAAGCGTTGCGCAGGATGGGATTGATCTTGCATCTCGGATTATTACTGCTTTTAATGATTTAAAAGAAGGCTTAGATAATAGGTTTTATCTTTTATCTAGGAAAAATTGGCTTGAGGTTTTGTTGATTCCAGATGTGGATAAAATGATAGAGGAATCAAGCTCTTTGTCTACTTCCGCTCAAAAAAATATTCTTATAGCAAATAAAAATATCAATACAGCCCAAGACAACATCCGTGCAGCAAATCAAGCACTTCTCACACTCGATAGCCACATTACTGACGCAGAAGCGGCGCTAAATATTGCGCGTGGCGAGCGGCAGGAAGCAGAGGCTGCAGTAGCAGCTACGCGCGCTTCTTTGGCTCAGGCTGAAACTGACCAAGCCAATGCAGAGAAGCTGCTGCTGGATGCCCGTGGGCACTTGAACGTAGCCATCGTTAACTATAATGATGCCCAGTCCGCCCTGTATCAGGCGACAGACTCACTCAATGCCGCCTACACCAACCTAAACATAGCGATAAATCTGCACCGTCAGGCGGACATGTATATCCGCCAAGCGCAAGCGTCAGCAGGCGAGGCCAAGGCCACTTTGGCCGAAGCGCAGGAGCTGGTTAACCTCGCACAATTCTCTGTCCTCCGCAAAGCCAATGCCGACATTGCCAGCCACGACACAGGCTACGTGTAC
>NZ_SCHN01000040.1 GCF_004120195.1 Enterovibrio baiacu
TTTGATAGTGATTTCTTCACCGTTCGCCAGTGTGACGGTAATGTCGTTTTGGGCTTCACCGCCCACGAGGGTTGCGGTGTAAGTAATCTGGCCACCTTCGTTGACCTTGTCAGACGCAGTGAGTTTTACGGTCACGGTGTCCATGGTGTCTTCAACAGAGACGGTGACGCTGTCTGGTGAGGTCAGAGATTCAAAKTCACCGCCCGTGAYGGTYACGTCATAGGTGGTGTCAGACGCATCAACCACAACGTCTTCACCGTTGTTGATATCGAATGGCGTGGAGGTCACCAAGGTACCCGGCGTGTAATCGGTGCCGAAGGTGAGGGTGGCCCCGTTGCTTAGGGTTACTGTTACATCAGTCTTTGGCGTGTGGTCGAGCGAGCCTGTGATGGTGGCTTTGTCTGTGCCTTCTTCAACCGTGACATTGTTCAGCGTCAGGGTGGCCGCATCGCCGTTTTCGAYGATATCWKCCACAGTCGTGGTGACGGTTGCGCCATCTGCTTGMAGGTCTTCCTGCTTAGCGTTGTCGCCCGTCTCGGTGATGCTTGCAATGCTGTTGGTGATGTTAGCGGACGCATAGATGTCACTCTCGACGGTGATGTCTATTTCACCGGATGTTTCGTTAGCCTCGATGGTGATGGTTTCACCATTGACCAATGTCACTGTGATGTCATTCTTGGCAACGCCACCTTCCAATGTCGCCGTGTAAGTGATCTTGCCACCTTCGTTGACCTTGTCAGGCGCAGTGAGTTTCACGGTCACGGTATTGATGGTGTCTTCAACAGAGACAGTGACGCTGTCTGGTGAAGTGAGGGATTCAAAGTCACCGCCCGTGACGGTTACGTCATAGGTGGTGTCAGACGCATCAACCACGACATCTTCACCGTTGTTGATATCGAATGGCGTGGAGGTCACCAAGGTGCCTRGCGTGTAGTCGGTGCCGAAAGTGAGGGTGGCCCCGTTGCTTAGGGTGACCGTCACATCAGTCTTTGGTGTGTGGTCGAGCGAGCCCGTGATGGTGGCTTTGTCTGTGCCTTCTTTGACCGTGACATTGTTCAGCGTCAGGGTGGCCGCATCGCCGTTTTCGATGATATCAGCCACAGCAGTGATGACGGTTGCACCATCTGCTTGAAGGTCTTCCAGCTTAGCGTTGTTTCCTGTCTCAGTGACATTGGCAATGCTGTTGGTGATGTTAGCGGAGTCGTAAATGTCGTTGGCAACATTCGTGGTAACAGTACCTGATGTTTCGCCTGCGGTGATGGTGATGGTCTCGCCATTCGCCAGTTTGACGGTAATGTCACTTTGGGCGATACCGCCTTTTAGCGTTGCAGTGTAAGTGATCTCGTCCCCTTCGTTGACCTTGTCAGACGCAGTGAGTTTGACGGTGACGGTGTCCATGGTGTCTTTAACAGAGACAGTGACGCTGTCTGGTGAAGTGAGGGATTCGAAATTACCGCCCGTGACGGTCACGTCATAGGTGGTGTCAGACGCATCAACCACGACATCTTCACCGTTGTTGATATCGAATGGCGTGGAGGTCACCAAGGTACCCGGCGTGTAGTCGGTGCCGAAGGTGAGGGTAGCCCCGTTGCTTAGGGTTACTGTTACATCAGTCTTTGGCGTGTGGTCGAGCGAGCCTGTGATGGTGGCTTTGTCTGTGCCTTCTTCAACCGTGACATTGTTCAGCGTCAGGGTGGCCGCATCGCCGTTTTCGATGATATCAGCCACTGTAGTGGTGACGGTGGCGCCATCTGCTTGCAGATCTTCCAGCTTAGCGTTGTCACCCGTTTCGGTGATGCTTGCAATGC
>NZ_SCHN01000009.1 GCF_004120195.1 Enterovibrio baiacu
CAATGAGGCATTTGGCAATCGATATCGATGATGGTGCCGTCGGTCAGAATGGTAGAKAAGAAGTGCTCTTGCTTACCTTCCACCGAGGTGCGGTACCACTTGAGTTCAATCTTCGGCAGCATCTCACCAGACGCTAGCGAGTTGTACATCAGTGGCACGGCTTTGTTCAGTGCCACGGTGAACTTGAATGGCTTGTGAACACGTTGGCCAGAAGGTTGGCCGCTTTGTGGGTCAGTCGGAACCGTCACGATGTGGTCAAAGGCTTGAACCAGCATTTGGTCTTCGTGGCCTTCCACGTAGATGTTACCGACAGAATCAGCAGTGAACGCGCCAGCAGTGATGTTGCCCTGAGTTTTGCCTTCGATGGCGATATAACAAGGAGTTGGCATTGCGATGTCCTTATGCAGTGGATACCGACCAACAAGGTCGATATAGACGTTAGTTTTGATTACAACGTAGGAGATAACGCAAGGGGTGTGCCAGCTATGGAGGTCAATAAAAACATAGGGTTAGGTTACATTAAAGGAATGAAGAGCAAGGAGTTGCTTAGTTGCTGGGCGAAAAATTGCTCACTGAGCAAGAATTGGCCGAAATGAGCAGATAGGTTTTTCTGCATTGTCTTATAATTAGGAAAAGCTAATCTACATGCAATCCCTGAATGGAATCGTGATGAACATTGAAGACTTCAAGCAATACCATACATTTCTTACCCAACCTATTCTTGCTGTTGGGCAGTGTATTCCGGGAGAAAGTGACTTACGGTTAGATGAGACGGCGGCGAGAGCCAGAGCCGGGTTGCTGAATGTTTTATCTGGTATCACGATATTTCTCTTGATCATGCATCCGGAGTTAGACCCCGTTCTCTATGTCGCTCCTTACGTTATCTTTGATATGTTAATGGCTGTGCTTTTCGGGTTAACACCTTTGAGCCCGAGTGGGGTGTTAGGCACAGCACTGACTATGAAATCTAAGCCTGTTTGGAGACCAATCAAACCGAAACGTTTTGCATGGACCTTAGGCGCGATCATGGGGGCTAGTTGCTTAGGTTTTCGATTACTGGATACCCCAGACAGTTGGATGCTGGCGGTATTGGGCATGTGTTTTGTGCTGACATGGCTTGAGGCTGTACTAGGCTTCTGTCTTGGTTGCTGGATGTATGGGAAGCTGTTTGGTTGTGAGGCCTGTGCGTGGGATTGAGCCAATAAAAATAAAGGCAGCAAACGACATAGCGTGTTTACTGCCCTTCAACGTTTTGATTGGCGTGTCGAAACGTTAACTAAATGTCAGCACTTGGCCTTCAGCGCTTCTACTAAGGGCTTTGTATTCCACTTTTGACACAACATTGCCCTGGGCATCATGCAATTCAATCCATGTGCCTTTGTTGGAAAGTGCCGCGCCACCACCGCCCGCGCGAACAATCACTTTATGTTCTCGCCCTAGCGACAGCACCAAACGCTGACGCAAGGTTGTCGTGCCGGATTTGGTTTTGACCTGCCAGCCTGTGACATCAAGTAAACCGGGGCTATCATTTCGAATGGCAACCCATTCATTCCGATCACCCGCACCAACGGGGTTCGGCAATGCAGATGAAATGGCGACGTCGCCTTCCTCAAATAACACCACATCAGGATTAGAGTGCGGGTCGAGAAGCGGTTTGCTGTCATCTCGGTTTTTCAATACGGGGAAGAACGAACGGATGTGCATACCGCGTGATTTATCTTGCGCGGTTTCTCGGTAAACCACCAAATCGTAGCGCCAACCATTGATCGCGACACGGCGTTTTGCTTCGCCATTGAAAAACGAAAGAGGGTCGACATCATTCTTGTAACTCTCAATGGTCGCGAGCGTCCCAATGGCGAGCAGGCATTCAGGGCTGATGCCGACGAAGAACCCACCTTTCGATTTGTGTGCCGTTTTGTTGCCTACGCGCCAACGCATCGACAGGGTAGCGACATCGGTATTCAATTGGCCTTCTGGGCCGTCGTAAAACGAACCGAGGTAGTTCAAATCCGTTTTGCCATCAATGCCGTTTTGCTCATCCCAATAGAATTTCACCCAACAGTGATAGCCGCCCACTTGGTACTGCGCGCCTTGCTTCTTAAATTCGCCGAGGAACACATGTTCAAAGCCCGAGCAATCGTGAGTGGGGGAACTGTAGTAGTTGGTGTAAAGCCCAAACCACATGTTTTTCACTGAGGCTTTGAATGTTTCTAGGCTCGTGAAATCAACACACTGATTGGCACCAAAGGTATCACTACTGAACGGCAAATCTGTTTGTTTATTTGTGTCGTAACCCAAGCCGCCTTTTGCCGTGTCTGCGATGGCATACTGATAAACCTGCTCCATCAGTGACGGTTGGTCGGCTTGATTACGCGCAAAGCACGCATCTAAGAAGGTGTCGATCTCCTGCAGTTCTTCTGCGGTGTAGCCCTCTTTTTTGCTCTGCACCAGATTGTAATTGTCGATCAGCGCCTTGAGTGATTGGTAGGTCGGTAGCGTCGCGAGCTTGTCGGTATTCACGTCTTCAAATAACGAAAACAGCGCAAAATCACGATGTTTTGGCTTACGATTGCCTTGCTCGCGTAACTTGATATCTGCGTGTTCATTGACCCAGCGGCCATCTTTCATGCGCGTGACGGAAAAGCCCGTTTCGTCACCATCCCAGAGATCTTGCACGATGTCGAAGTAGTCGCCACGCGTCTCAATGATGTCTGTTGGAGACTCAATTGGCTGCATTTCTGGTGTTTGAATGTCATTAGCGTCGGTGTAGTTATTTGGGGAATAGAACATCGGGTTTGCTTCGTACAGCGCTTGCTCAAAATACAGGTCAGTCAGTTCGCTGATCTGCGTTAATGAAACCTGATAGTTCTCGAGGTTCAGGGCATGCTTGCCGTTCTGATCATCCCAAAATTCGCTTTGTTTCATCAAAAACGCTCGGCACTGCAATTCCCCATTTTTGGTGAACACAATCACCTTCCAAAACGCAGAAGGAATATAAGTACCGCGATAGGGCTGATCGTTGATGGTGTTGATAGGGCCGGTAAACACCGACAATTTGTCGCCGAGTTCCGGGTCTTCAAGCAGCCAGTTTTCAAGCTCTAGCCACTCATCTTGATTGAACTTGGCATGCTGCAGGTTCGCATTGGTATAAAAAAACGAGTCGCGGTTCGCTTGGCTAGCTTCGGCACGTGTGCCCCAAGTGATCGCTGCGCGGCGAACCATGTGGCCACGGTCCCAATCATTGTTCTTGTATACGCTTGCCCCTGCTTGATAAGCAATGTCTACGCGTGGGTCGATTTTCCAACGGCTACGACGGATCTGCATCAAGCCGTTACGGTCAACGTTATGGGCGGTGTAGAACGCGGTTTTGGTTTCGCGGTTCATCACCAATGAAAAATGCTCATAGTGGAGCGGATCGCCATCATCCCAAGCAATTTCTCGTAGTTCTTCGCCAAGGCGAGGTAATTGAACAGGATGCGCGAGAAAGTCGGTATTGAATCCTTGAGCTGCCATCAAAATCTCCAGTAGGGGAATGAAAACACCCTCCTACGGTAAAGCACTTGCCTTGGAAAATGGGCGAAACTGGCGCTGGATTCCAACATTGCTTCGTTGTGTTACAAGGTGATCGAACGTGTTGGAAATAAGAGTCGGGCGTTGACGGCAGTGGATCAAGAATCGCCGGGCGGAAGAAATATCGGAAAGATGATCAAGGTAAATTATTACCGACAACGAGAGGCGATGGCGGCATTTACTCGCGTTCGCCTAATGAGTGAAAAAGCACAAGGTGATACACTGCTCGCTTTCTACGTTACGAAGAAAATCCCATGTTAGACAAAGAAAAGATGCTGAAACTGGCACGCATGAAAATGCCGTTTGGTAAATACGCGGGGCGCGTGATCATTGATTTGCCCGAAGAGTATTTGCTGTGGTTTCGCAAGCAAGGCTTCCCTGAAAATGAGCTAGGCGCATTAATGGAACTGGCACTAGAGCTAAAAATTGAAGGGTTAGAAACCCTCATTCGACCGCTAAAACAAGATTGATAATCACGTCGTAAACAACTTACCAATTGCTGAGTGGCGGCTCAGCAAGCTGCATCAAGGACGAGTGTTCGCTCGATAGACATCATGGAATCATTGTCACTCTCGCAAGCCCGTAAACTTATCCTCCATTCTCAATGGCTGCCCCAAACCAAGCAAGGGGGCAGTGCCTTGTCAGCCACCTTGTCGGCGATTGAGCAATTGGGTTACATCCAAATTGATACCATCTCCGTGGTGCAACGCGCGCATCACCACACCCTGTGGAATCGTAACCCGCGTTATGACGTTTCCCACCTTGATACCTTGGTTGCAAACAAACAGGTCTTTGAGTACTGGTCACATGCCGCTGCTTTCCTGCCCATGCGAGATTATCGTTATAGCTTACCGAGAAAACATGCGTTCAAAAGCGGCATACAAAACCACTGGTACAAACGTGATCAAGCGATGATGGATGCGATCCTAAAGCGCATCGAACGTGAAGGCCCGTTGTTGGCAAAAGATTTTGAAGGGGAGCGTACAACCAAACAAGGGTGGGGGAGAAAGCCATCAAAGCACGCGCTAGAGAACTTGTTCATGCAAGGTGACTTAATGATCACCGAACGTCGAAATTTCCAGAAAGTGTATGATCTTACAGAACGTGTGTTACCTGAAGGCATAGACACATCACGGCCAGATGACGAGGAATACGCCCGCTTTTTGATCACGCGTTTTCTTGAAGCCAATGGCTTAGGGAATGCAATAGAAATGAGCTATTTGCTCAAGAACACCAAACCGCTTATCACGTCGGTGCTGAAAGATATGGTTGCCAGTGGAGACATCCTTGACGTTGCGATAAGCGATGCGGTGTATTTCGCGTTGCCTCAGTCTCTTTCCTTACTCGATAAATCCCTCGTCAAACGCAAAGCCAAGATCTTGTCCCCGTTCGATAACCTGCTCATTCAACGAAAACGCGCCCAGTTCTTTTTCGACTTTGACTACCTGATCGAATGCTATGTGCCGGAAGCCAAGCGCCAGTTTGGTTACTTCTCGCTGCCCGTATTGTGGAATGGCGACTTGGTTGCGCGAATGGATTGTAAAGTCGATAAGGCGTCGTCAACCTTGTTGGTGTTGCACCTTGCCCTTGAAGCAAAGCTCAAGAAAACAGAAACATTTAACGCGAGTTTGCACGACGAGCTACAGCGTTTCGCTGCATTTAACGGGTGTGAAGGCTATCGTATTGAAAGAACCTCAACAGCGTAAAGTGCCTTAGGAGGAAGAGACATTAAACCGGTTCAATTTTTGTCTTGGTTTCTCACTATTGGTTGATTGTCTATCTGCGTTGTCGTGCACCATATCGACAACAAATCACGTCGAACAAGGTTAATCACCTCACACACCATGAACAAAGCAAAACACCTTCAATTACTCATCTACAGTTTCGTCACGTGGTTGAGTTTCTACTTGATAGGCTTACCTGAGTATTATCAACAATGGCCGCTATGGTCCAAATTGGTGATCCTTCCCTTGGTGACCTTCATCTACTTTCCCGTCACCCGCTACACGCTCAAGAAATATTGGGATGATGGGCGTCACCTGGTTAACGCATGTTGGCTCGCGTTATACCTCACCGTGCCACTGTTCATCTATGACTACTTGCTGCTTGCCGTCTACAAAGGGCTAGGAATCGAATTCGTCATACCGTATTGGTATCTCACCTTCTTCTATTTCTCATTCTGGGTGCAGTTTCCCTACGTGGGGTGGCGAATGGAGCAAGAAGAGAGCAACGCATAGCCGTTACTCACTCCTTTTGATAGGAGGAGAAAATGGTTTATGGGGATGGGGATGCGCGTCAGACGAAAAGAGGCCGCATCATGCGGCCTCTTTGGGTGTTTATTCCGCGCCGTAGCTGGTCATAGAATCGAGGTAGAGATCGAGCAAGGCTTGATCGTTAACCTGAATGGCAACGTTTTGCGCGGGCATGTCACTCCATTCATCGGTTTTGTGTTTGGTGTCCGCGTATTTTTGCAACGTATGGCCAACAGCGGGGCCATCGCAGACGACGCGCACCGGGCCTTTACGAAGGGTGAACAGCGAAGGGTCTATCACATAGGCGATGGCTGATGGATCATGCACAAAGCAGCCATCTACCCCCATGCGTTCTTTGTAGAAGTTTAAGTAGAAGCGACTGATGTCCCACATAAACTGTCCCACTTCTCCGCACGTATCGCGCAGTGTGTCGATGTAATCTGACGAGAAGAAGGCTTCATGTGTTACATCCAACCCCACGATGGTGACTTGCCAAGGTGCGGTGAACACAATGTCTGCGGAGTGCGGGTCATCGTGAATGTTGGCTTCGGCAAACGGTGTGACGTTGCCTGTGTGTTCGCGCGTGCCAAATGCGCCACCCATGATCACGACTTCTTTTACGAGGTCAGCGATTTCAGGGGCATGATTATACGCAAGCGCAAGGTTGGTTAATGGACCAACAGCCACGAGCGTGACGTCGCCAGGCGATGCTTTTACGGTATCGATGATGTATTGAAACGCGGGGCGCGGATCCGCGGCGATCGTTGGGGCATCAATTTCAATGCCACCAAAGCCATTTTCGCCATGCACGGCGACACTGGCACCAACTGGTTCGCGATATAACGGTTTATCTGTCCCTTTCACAACGTCGCACTGAAGATTAAAGCGTTCTTTGAGATAAAGCGCGTTGCGTGTTCCGGTGTCGATGTCTGCATTGCCAAAGATGGTGGTGAGAGCCAACAGTTCAATGTTTGGATTTGCTTCAGCAAAGAGGATCGCCATTGCATCATCAATCCCCGGGTCTGTGTCTAATATTATTTTGGTTGTCATTGTGGAGACCTAGCCGATGAGTGAGTGCCTATTCTAGGGAAATTTCACTGGTGACTTGTGGGGATATGTGTATTTTTATTGTGACACCTATCAATTAATACGCGGAAAGTGACGTTTATCCCACTGAAAATAGAGGGGAATTATCACCAAGTCTCTCATTTTAGATGTCAGCGTTTCTGTGTAGAGAAAGTTTTATCACGTGCGTGGCATGGCAGTGCGTTGTTTAAATAGAGATAAAAGAGTGCCAGAGGCTGCTCTTTTATCTCGTCGTGGTTTTTAGACAATGCATAAGAAGGCGTGACTAACGATCGACACCCTCTATAGCGGGAGAGATAAGGTGTCGGTTTTCTAAAAAGCTCATTAAATCTTCAATAGGTAGGGATTTAGAATAGAAATATCCCTGAACATAATCAAAACCTTGATGTTGCAAATAAGATTGTTGATCAATGTTCTCAATACCCTCTGCGATGATCCCCATATTGAGCTTATCGGCAAGGTATTGAACCACACTGAAAATGGCTTTTGCATCTTCATCACGCGGTAGTGCTTGAGTGAAATGACGATCGACCTTTATTTGGTCAAACCCGTAGGTCAGCAAATACTCCAGTGAAGCAAAGCCTGTCCCAAAGTCGTCTAGGGTTACAGTCACCCCCGCATTCTTTAGCCAGTGACGCACTTTGTAGCTTTTCTCGGTATCACAAATTTGGCAAGACTCTGTAATTTCGATATCAATGCGCGTCAACGGAACATTAAACTCGTCTGAAAACGTCAATAAGTCGCTGATGAATTGATCTGACACCAACTGCTTCGGTGACACATTCACACTCATCCGAAAGTTTTCAGGTAGTGCATCTAAATAATGACTGAGGTCGGAAAAGGCGCGACGTAGGATGGCTTGCCCAAGCGCAACGATCAGCCCGTTCTTTTCTGCTTCTTCAATGATTTCGACAGGGGCGCCGTCTTGTTTGGTGTTACTGTTCAATCGCAATAAAGCTTCACAACCGACGACTTCACCCGAGTGCATGCTGACTTTGGGTTGGTACTCCAAATAGAAATCATCATTTTCAATGATTTTCTGTAGTTTCTTCCTTGTCACATCACGGCGAGAACGCTCTAGGTCCGCATCTTCGTCATAGAAGCGAATGCATTTTCTGCCGGCGTCTTTCGCCACATATAGCGCGATATCCGTGCAGTGAAGAAGACGTTGAGGTGTGTGTGCATCTTGCGGATACACAGTGACGCCAATGGAGGTGGTAATCCATTGCGTGTTGTTGATGTCTTCGCGATGCAAAGGCACGTTCAACACAGGGTTAAGTTGCTCGATCAACGCCTCGGGTGTGGTGTAGTTGTTAAACACGATGATAAATTCATCGCCACCCGGCCGACTAATGATCGCGGTGTCTTTTAGTGTGCTTTGAAGAATCTCGGCGAGTGTGGTGAGCAATTCATCCCCCAATTGATGTCCGTACGCATCATTAATGCCACCGAAGTTATCAATGTCCAAGGAGACAACAGCAAAGCGAGAGTTTTGTTCACACAGCGCACTGAGCGTTGAAAGCAATGCTCGTCGATTAGCTAACCCTGTTAATGGGTCTTTCTCAGACAATGCTTTAAGTTCCGCTTTGGTTCTTTCTAGCTTGTTCATGTACTTGGCAGCATGATCAATGGAGGTGTTGTAGGCCTGAATGAGTCGGCCAAATTCATCCTTTTCATGACCGGCGACGGTGATCAGTTTTGCTCGGTTAGTACGATCAATGTGTGAGTTTTCATCAATGTGCTGAATAATGCTCGACAGTGGCTTACCAATCTGGCGGTGAAAGAAAACACACAAGAACACTGCCGTCATGAAAATTTCGACTGATGTAGAAAGGAAAATCGTCCAGATCAGTTGGTGAAACTCATCTGCAGTGGGCACATAGTCGATGCTGCCCACGAGTGAGCCCACGTCGGAGTCTACGTGCTTACCGTCGCGAAAGACGGGAAACGTCAGTGCATGGTTTATCGTTGATGTTTCGTAGTTTGGTAGAAAAGAAACGAACCAATTTTCCGTCGAAGAAGACGGTGTTTTTGATGCTTTAGCAACGACGTCACCATAGTTATCGAGCAAGATAACTTCTGAAAATAAAGAATCTTTCTCGAAACCTTTGAGCAGCGAATACGCCTGCGTGGAATCCAAGTTGAATGCGGCGTAGGCGGCGCTGTCAGTAATGTTCTCTAGCTGAGAGTTGGCTTCACGATACTTTTCGTCATAGAGGCTCTGCAATTGCACATTGGCCATGATGACGCTCATTATCATCCCTGCCACAAAACTCAGTAATATCACTGAGGTGACAAATCTGCGCATCAATGGTGCTTTTGATGATGAAAACAACCAGTTGCTCATGGATTACCTTCTGTTTTTCACTATGGTGCTGCGGCTTCACACGAAGCAACGTGCAGTTTTTTAGGATCATCTTGCGTGCACACGTCATAGAGCTTGCCGCTTTTACGTAATCTGTTGTATGCATTCTCTAATGCGCTAATCACACTAGGGTCTGATTTGGGGTTAATGGCAAGGTTAAGTACCAGAGGGGATTCAGGGTCGCCTAAATAAAGGAACGATTTCAGGTCTTTGCCGATGCTGTCGTCAAATGCATAGGTAGACCAAGGGCCTAATACGAAATCGCACTTTCCGTTTCTCAACAAGCTAATGCGAAGCGCCGGTCGAGCGACACTGCCATCCGGCGTTCGGAATGTGTTTAGAAGGCTGTTTAAAGAGAAGAGGTTTTTATTTTGCTCGAACCCGAGTGTTTGTAGCTGCTGGTAAGAATAGGTTTCTAGTTCAGAGCAGACTCGAAATCGTTTGGCATCTTCTAAAGAGGTAATGGCTAAATCTTCACGGTGGTTTAAACCAATTAATGATGAACGTTCAAGCGCATAAAGGGGGCCAATCCAATGAAATAAGTTTTTTCGCTTCTCGGAATAAGCGATGGAGAAAATGGCAACATTCTTTTCTTTTGTCGCCGTTTTATAAGCGCGCGCCCAAGGCATAACATCAATTTCTGACTCTTCCATATTCGCTTCTTTGAGTATGACTTCCATCATATCAACGGCGCGACCACTGAATTGGCCTGCATCATTAAAGACTTGAAATGGGGGTAAAAACTCACTCACAACGCGTAAGCTATTGTCTGCGCGTGCTCGTTCGCTGAATATCATCGTCATTACAACTAATAGTATTAATTTCATTATTTTATCTTGCCCGTCAGCGTTGGTTTAATGCTGCTGGATGCTCACGATTCGCGGTGTGTCACCTTTTGGTATGGCACGCGAGTTCGGTTGCTGTACATCTCCTAAAACTGGTTTAGGCAGCACGACTTAGTCATTAATTAGAAAGTGTACAAGGTGCATCAATAAGAAACTGTCTCTTATTTGACACATTCAAAAGTTTATTCGCGATTGAATTTAAGTGTCGATACAAAAGAATGGAAAATAAGTCTTTGTTTTAGTGAAATTAAACAGATTGCTTATCTAAGTAAGGTGTTGAATATAATATTGAAATAAAGGCTATTTGTGCGCAAATTCAAACAAGGGGTCAATAACCTTAACAGTGCTATGTCTATATTAACAGCATAATTCGTTTGATTTCATAATGGGAAGTAAGCTCACACTTTTGATGTTTAAAAAACGGGGAAATAAACCCAAACAATCTGAAGATGCTCGATGTCATAGGTCATCAGAGTGTTCAATTCAAGGCAAATTCTTGTAGGAATAGTCATTCTATTTCACAGGGATTTAACGATGAAGTGGACGCTCTGAGGGCCTCCCTTCGGGCGAGTTTACTGATGCCACACCTTGTGTTGTCCCTTTTTGATGGAGCCCACTATATCGGCAAAGGGACGCCTTGATCATAACGTCAGTAAAGCTCGCTGAATCCTGCATCTTCAGGTTGTTTGGGTATAGACCCTGATAATCTAAAAATACCAGCGACAGAGTGCCAAGGTGAATGTTTCGATTACCAATGTTGAGCAGAGAAATAGTCGCTAAGGTGATCAATGAGCGCACGCACCGCAGGTGGCATATTTTTTCGCGAGGAATAGAGCACATAGATCTGCATGTCTTTAGGCTTCCAGCTGGGTAATACCTCAACAAGCTCCCCTGATTGCAAATGTTTGGCAACAAGGTATTTAGGTTGCATCGCGATGCCTAAATCGGCAATGGCGGCTTGCGTTAATAATGTCGCGTCATTTGCGGTGAGGTGGCAGCTGATATCAATAGATTCAATGTCAGCGTCTTTGTGAAGGTGCCATACGTGGCGTTCGAAGTTTTTGTATCCCAAGCATTCATGCGTCTCGAGATCGCGTGGGTGTTCTATCCTTGATGCGCTGTTGATGTACCCCGGAGAAGCCACCAGTATTGATTCGCACGGTGCAATTGGCTTACCAATGAGTGACGGGTCAGGATCGGAGGCTATGCGCAAAGCAAGGTCGATGCGTTCTCGTGTCAGATCCGTGGTCGAATCTTCCAAATCCACATCTATCACCACGCTCGGATGGGCTGACATAAACCCTTTCAACGCGGGCACCAGTTGTGCATAACCAAAAGACATGCTCGTCGCGAGCCGTATTGTGCCCGTCAGTTCATCATTTGCCGTGGTGAGTAAGGTGAGTTCATCCGCTTTTTCGAGAAGGCGTTCGACATCGGCAAGGCACGTTTCTCCTGCAGATGTCAGAGACACTTTGCGCGTGGTGCGATTCAAAAGGCGTGTTTGCAGCCAGTTTTCCATTGCTTCGATATAGCGAGTCACCATGGGGCGGGACATGTCCAAACGATCGGCGGTCGCCGTAAAGCTCCCTGAGTAGGCCACGTCCACGAAGACCTTTGCAGCGGTTATTCTGTCCATAGATGTCTATTTTACGAAATAATAGCATCAGTATTTGCGGCATTTTTGAACATGTCAACACTGCCCATTTTCATGCTTATTCTTCCCCAAGCCCTGTGCGTTTGGCGATGTCAGATTCAAATCCATCTAAGCTGGTTTGGTTTTTCTTGAGCCAATAGCGTTCAATACCGGCTTCACCTTGACGATCTGACCACTTGTCCAAATCGTCACGATCTCCCTGGTAGCTGTAATACGGCACAGACATACCACACGAGCTTTGCACAAGATCGATATCCAATAAGAAGATTTGACGTGAGGCAAAATTGACGGGAAACAGGGCCGAGAAAATTTCCCACTCAGGATCGTTTCTATGCAATGCACGGGCTTGACCATAAGCGCGAAGGATCAATGGCGCGCCTTCAAATGCACAAAACATAATGGTCATTCGTGGGTCGCGAAGCACATGTGCTGCAGATTCATTGCCGCTACCTGTTTGGTTGAGCCAAGCAATGGTCTTGTTGTCGATAACGCGCAGTGAATCACCGCCCTTGGGAGACAGGTTAACTTTCCCGCTCTCAGCCGCTGTGCCGACAAAGTACATTTTCTGCTCGCCAATAAACGCGATGTGTTTTTCACTCAGTGATTTGGTTATTTGTCCCATGTTTCGTCCTTTATGTTGCCGCTATATACCCAAACAACTTGAAGATGCCGGATTCAGCGAGCTTTACTGACGTTATGATCAAGGCGTCCCTTTGCCGATGTAGTGCGCTCCATCAAAAAGGGGCAACACCGAGCATGGCGTCAGTAAACTCGCCCGAAGGGAGGCCCTCAGAGCGTCCACTTCATCGTTAAATCCCTGTGAAATAGAATGACTATTCCTACAAGAATTTGCCTTGAATTGAACACTCTGATGGCCTCTGATATTGAGCATCTTCAAGTTGTTTGGGTATATGCCGAGCGAATACCGTAACATTGTTGAATTTTCATACCAAATCACGTGGAACACTGTGCGATTGAAGTGGCTGAACCGTGACAAAACGCGCCCTTTTCGTGTGTCCAAATAGCTGCTTCAATGAGTCTTGCCTAATCTTAAGCGACTGTTTTAAGGAGTGAACCGCATGTCTGGCAACGCAGCGCTATTTGTCTACAAGACGTACATGAAAGCCCTGAAAATCGCGGCGCGAGTGATTCCGATTCCTCGGCCAACGCTTTTTTCTGGCGCAAATAGCAGCGAGCAACTGTGCGAAGCGATTGGGTTAATGCACATTGGCAAGTTGCTGATCGTGACAGATAAAGCGCTGGTGGACATTGGCCTTGTGGGCAATATCGAAGCGCACCTCATCGCAAACGGCGTGGACGTTGTGCGTTTCTCTGATGTCACGCCTGACCCCACTTACCCGCAAGTTGAAGAGGGGTTGGCGCTTTATCACGCAGAGCAGTGTAACGGCATTCTCGCCATTGGTGGCGGCTCCCCCATTGACTGCGCGAAAGTGATCGCCGCGCGAGTAACCAATAAAAAATCAATCAAACGTTTAGCGGGTTTGCTGAAGGTATGGCGAACGCCCGCGCCACTGTTTGCAGTGCCAACTACCGCGGGTACAGGTTCTGAGGTGACAGTCGCTGCCGTGGTTTCCGATCCCAATACGCACCAAAAAACACCGTTAATGGACCCGAAACTTGTGCCCATTATGGCAGCACTCGATCCCGTATTGATGACGGAACTTCCTCCGCACATTACGGCTGCAACGGGCATGGACGCGCTCACGCATGCCGTGGAAGCGTACCTTTCGTTGAATGCCACACCAGAAACCGATGGTTACGTGAACGCCGCCATGACCCTGCTAAGTCGCAACCTTATCGCCGCTTACAAGGACGGACGTTCTCTTAAAGTCAGGCAGAACATGGCGTTCGCGTCTTACTATGCTGGCCTTGCGTTTACCAAAGCGAGCTTGGGTTACGCTCACGCCATTGCGCACAACCTCGGTGCGAAATATGGCACGCCACATGGCGTCGGAAACGCGCTGGCGCTTCCTCATGTTCTGGCATTTTCATTGCCAAACGCAGCCCGCCGAATGGGTGACCTTGCAAAGATGGTGGGGGTGGGCGATGAGGAGTGGGACGACATGACCAATGCGCAGGCGTTTATTGATTATGTGGTGATGTTGCAAGAAGAAATGGCGCTACCGAAAACCTTAGAAGCCATCAAAAACCACGACGTGTCCACTATCGCAGAGTTGGCCATCAAAGAGGCGAACTGGAATTACCCTGTTCCCCGTTATTTAACCCAGCTTGAATGTGAATCACTGATTCAAAAATTGATGGTGCAATAAGTTTTATTTTTGGTTCGCATAAATACGATGGCCGGATTGAGGATAATAATAATCTAGTAAACAATAGCCTCCGCTAATTAACGCAAGGAGGCTTTATGTTTAGTGTGTGCAATGTGATCAAGAAAACCATCATTTCTCTCGGATTAATATCGTTAGCAGGTTGTGCGACACCGCCTGTTATCGACACGTCAAAAATTAAGAATGTTAAAAGCGTTACGATTGTTGATATTCCAGAGGTTCGTGTACATGCGTTAGTCGGACAACTTCCCAATACGTATGGCATTGTGCATTTCTCCGATGATTTGGCTGCATTTTATGATGTAGAAAAAGCGCGAAAAACTGTCGCCATTGAACAAGCGAACATGGAAATAGGTAAAGCGGTCGTTGAAACACAAATCATGAACACGCCGGATACAACGGTGGTGAGCGCAGGGCTGTCTGGGGCGGCGGCAGGTGCAACCGCTGGGTTGATCAATGCGATGGGAGAAAGCGCGAATGAGAACGCGGCTAACTTCAATGAAATCTTTGAAGAGAAGAACCCCAACTTAAATATTCGTCATGATTTTCTTACTGGATTAACCAAGGCCTTAGAGGGGAAAGGCATTGAAGTGTATCTTGCGAGTGATCAGCTATCCCATACCCCTTACTTTAGATGGGATGCACCCAATAAAAAGGGGGCATCGTTCCAGCAGCAATATCCTGATGCTTTGCCCGCTGTGGACACTGATATCCTGATTCAAGTCAGTCCTATCGTGTTGTTCAATGCGCAGTCCGCGCTTAATGCGTATGCAAGAATTGCGAGCGTAGGCATTGCGGTTTATGACGGCCGAACGAAAGAGTTCTTTGGCTATCAAGAGCTATCTTCTGTTGATGGGCTGTTTGACTACCATGTCTACGACAATCTCGTGAAGGACATTAACGTTGCAGGGCCAGCTATTCATGCGCAGTTGATGATGCTTATACCTGCCATTGCCGATGCAATGGAAACAAACTAATTCATTAAGATAGGGGAGCTTGGCTCCCCTGCTTCTTTCCGGTTATCCCTTCTTTCATAAACGCCTGTTTATCCGATTTCTTCTGCAAGCTGTGCCAAATACGATTGCATGAACACGGTGCGACGTTTGGCTTCTTTTTGCGCTGCGGCGGTTTTCATGGTGTTTTCGAGTTTCAACAGCTTGGTATAGAAATGATCCAAGGTGAACTCACCATCATCTGGCTCTCGCGTTTCGCAGAAAGGGTCATCCGGCGAATAGAAAGGGCGATTAAGCGTCACGCTCACTTGTAAGCAGCGAGCAACGCCAACGGCACCAAGGGCATCTAAACGGTCAGCGTCTTGAACAATTTTCGCTTCGAGCGTGTCTGTTTCCACATTGGCACTAAAACTGTGCGCCACAATCGCATGATGAATACCTGCCAGATACTGTTTTGGATAACCCGTATCTTCCAGAAAGGCTTGCGCTTTGTCAGCGGCATAAAGCGAGCTTTGGCGGCGTTTAGGGTGGCCTTTTCCAAAGGAAAAACAATCATGCAAGTAGGCGGCGGGAATCACGATTTCAGGTATTCCGCCTTCTTCTTTGCACAACTGCTTGGCGGTTTTTACCACACGCAGAACATGTTGAAGATCATGCGCGAGATCTTGCGTCATTTCTTGTTCGATAAAGGCAAGAAACGTGGATTCACGCTCAGGCGTAAGGGCTGGGGTGTTGTTTAGGATCATGTCGGCCAACAATGGATTATTTGGAAAGCAATGCGTCGCCTAGTAAGGTCCGCAAACCGTTGAAATTTGCGTCATAGTATGCGCCAATTGCCGTTGAATTCTAGCGTCTTAATGCCACATGAACTGGGTGTTATCAGAAAACGTGAAGGCCGAAAGGCGTGCTCTACGTTGTTGCTTATTCTTCGCGCATTTAGGCGGAGAAGACATTGCTCTGTTTTTTTAACGCCCCATGCTAGAATGCGCGCCCTTTGTGGCAGGTGATATCTGCCATACTTGTTGTTTTTCCATTTAGCCGAGATTTCTCATGCCATTCTCTAAGCTGGGCTTAAGCCTGCCGATTGTTTCAGCCGTCACTGAACTTGGGTACGAATCCCCAACGCCGATTCAAGAAAAAGCAATTCCTGCGATCTTGAAAGGTGAAAACCTATTGGCTGCTGCGCAAACCGGTACAGGTAAAACCGCCAGCTTTGTGCTGCCGATTCTGGAAATGTTGAGCCGTGGCGAGACCCAGCGCAAAAAGCGTGTGCGTGCGCTGATCCTTGCGCCTACGCGTGAGCTGGTGGCACAGGTTGAGAAGAATGCAGAGCAATACGCGAAGAACCTTTCGCTGACGACGCTTGCTATGTACGGCGGCAAAGAAATCGCGGCGCAAAAACAACGCTTGATCGAAGGCGTGGATATTCTGGTCGCGACGCCAGGGCGTTTGCTGGATATGTACTCTCAGCGCGCGGTTCACTTCGATGAAATCGAAATCTTGGTGTTGGATGAAGCCGACCGCATGCTCGACATGGGCTTCATTGAAGACATCAATAAGATCATTGAGCGTTTGCCTTATGATCGCCAAAACCTGCTGTTCTCAGCGACCTTGTCTGACAAGATCCGTTTCCTAGCAAAAACGGCAGTCCCTAACCCGATTGAAATTTCTACGGCTAACTCGCAAAGCAAGCCGGAGATTGAGCAATGGTTGACGACGGTTGATAAAGACAAAAAATCCGCGCTGCTAAGCCACTTGATCACCGAACAAGCGTGGGATCAGGCGTTGATTTTCCTCGAAACCAAGCACGGTGCAGCCAAATTGGTTGAACAGCTTGGCAAGCGTGGCATTCAAGCCGAATCATTCCACAGTGGCCGTAGCCAAGCGGTGCGTGAGCAATTGCTGGAAGATTTTAAAGCGGGCGACTTGAAATTCTTGGTTGCGACCGGCGTTGCATCGCGTGGTATCGACATTGAAGAACTGACGCGTGTCGTGAACTACGACTTGCCGTTCCCAGCAGATGATTACATTCACCGCATTGGCCGTACTGGCCGTGCAGGTGCGAAAGGTGAAGCGATCACCTTCTTGTCGAAGGATGATTTCAAAAACCTTTGCATGATCGAAAGCCGTCTTGGGCATTTGATCGAGCGTCGTGAAATTGAAGGGTTTGCACCGCGTAAACCTGTGCCGATTTCTATTTTGAATTACGTGCCAAAGAGCAAGCAAAAAGGCGACGGTGCTGAAAAACGCGATGCGAAATCGCAACGCAGCCCGCGCTCAGGTGCAAAACCAAGTGGACGTTCAAGCAATCAAGATCGTCGTCGCTCTGATGAGCGCACGAACAAACCTGCACCGCGTCAGCGTTCAGAGTCAGGCCGTTCGAGTAACCCTTGGGATTCTCTGAAACCGAAAAAGAACATCTAATAGCGAACATAAAAGCGCAATCATTAAACCTTCGTGTTTACTGAGCGCCTTGTTCTAAGAAGCCCGTGCTCGCGGGCTTTTTTGTGCGCGCAATGAATTACCGCACTGTCGTCTTAAAAACGGGAGACATGAATTGACCTTGGCGCATTTCACCGCCATGGTTGACATGGAGATCACGCAGCAAAGATGAGTGCCAATAACATGCAGAGACAAGCAACACGCAAACAAGCAATGCAGAAAAAACGCATCAAGCAATCCCTGTTGTTGGGTTTGAGCGCGGTGTTGCTTGTGGGCTGTGTTTCACCTCAGCAAGACGCGTGGGTAACGATCAATGGTATTTCCGTCACGGCCGAGGGTGCGCGCGAAGTCAATCTGCACTGTGAAAATGCTATATCCGCTAAGGTTGAGCGAGAAAACATTGATGCTACGCCCCAAGAACGGGCAGAAGCGATGGATGTATGCATGCTTTCAAATGGCCTTGTTCGCAAAGATGATCTCTATGAATACACGCCCATTTTGGTTGAAGCCACGGCACGTCGAATTAACAGCGATGTGCCGGTGATGGTGGATGATGTGACGCGATTAGATTTGGTCGAGAATGATCGCCGCACATTGCGTTTCTATCACACCATTTTGGATGATTTGGTCGAAGACATTAACCTCGAACAATTCAATCATGTCGTGCCCAAAATTGTGGCAAAAAACAGCTGCAGTGTCCGTCCTACCGCGGTATTACTTGAGAATGACGTGGTCTTTCGCTACTTCTATTTCGATGCGGAAGGCGCAAAAATCTCTGACTTTGACGTCGATATTTCTGACTGCGAGCCATAATCGTCGCAACTCGTCATCTTGATTTCCAGACCTTTCCGCATTGTTAGCGTTTACTCATACCGCAATGCCGCAATGCCGCAATGCCGCTATCCGTTGTTCGGCACGCAATACAAAAGAACACGCTTTCTACTTTCCGCCCTCTGCTGGCATTGCGCTAACGACATATCAGTGCTGTCGTCTGAGTGCGCGTGGGCGTGAACAATGAATGCGGGCTGTTCGAGGTCAGTGATAGTGCTTTGCAGATCCGTCGACACGCGTTTCGCTTTTCCATTCGAATAATATTGCGCCGAAAACGGGCGACTCCCAACATAGTAAAGATCGACGAAGCGAGCTTCCGGTTGTTTCTCCCAAAGCGTCAGCAACGCGTTCTCCGCCGTTTTCCCAGCAAGGTTGAAATTTAAGGCGAGCGCAGCAAATAAGATCAGCACGGGCGTGGTTAAACCGGTTAAATACGCGCGAGTGTTGAGCGGGTTTTCTGACTGATACAAAGCAATCAGCAATGCAAAAGCAGGCAGCCCGGGTAAAACGTAGCTGGCGAGAATATTCCCCGCGAAGGTGAACAGCACCAACGGCGACAGCATCCAACACCACAGGTACTGCGCATACGCATTCGTGACACTCTCTTTTCCTTGTAGAAAGCGTTTGACCAGTTGCCAGAAGAACAAAGGCGTCCACGGCAGTGCTGCAATGGCGGCATACAACCAAATTGTGCCGCGCGGTTCGTTGTGCGCGGTGCCATACAAATCGCCTTCCCAGCCAGAAACCACAAAGCGCATGAAGTGCTCACCCACCAAGAAGTAATTCAAAAATCCCGGGGTTTTGAATTCAGCCAGCATGTACCAAGGTAGTGAAATAGCCAACATCAGCATAGTGCCGCTCACCCAAGGGAGCGCGTGCAACACTCGTCGCCAGCGACCATCGAGCACTATCCAACAACAGAGGCTGATACCAATCAATACCAGCGTGAGAGGGCCTTTGGCGAGTATGCCAATCGCGAGGCCAACGAAAAACAGGTAGCCCGCCATTTTGGAATGGTGCTGAAACGCGAGCCAGAAACTCGCCATGCTGAGGGTGATGCCGAGCGCTAATGCAGTGTCGGTCATGACGGCGCCAGAAATGACAATGAACGCAGTGCTTGTCGCCAAAACCGCGACTGACAGCATCGCTTCTTGCACGGACTTCCCAGCGCGAACACAAAACTGATAGGTGATCGTCAAGATAAGCATGCCCACAAAAAGATGCGGTACCCGAACGGCAAACTCATTATTGCCAAACAAACCGATTCCTCCCGCACTTAGCCATGCAAATAAGGGCGGTTTTCCCCAGAAGGGCACATCGTAGTCGAACATGGGGGTGATCCAGTTTTGGGTTTCGAACATGATGCGCGCCATTTCGCCATACCGTGCTTCTGTCGTGTCCATGAGGGAGTACATCGGCAAAGTGATAAGGCGAATACCTAATGAAATGATCAGCGTGCTAAGGGCGAGTTGGGTCAACGATAGGCGTGAAACGAAGTGTCTTAAACGGTTCATGGTGTAGGGATCTCAGAAACAGCGGAAGTGGATGCTTTGGCAGTGTTTGAAGCCGATGCAGGTGTGACCGTTGAGGCGTTAAAAGATGACGTTGCTGCTGCCTTGGTGAATTGGGAATCCACCAAAAAGAGTGGGCGTTGTTTGGCTTCAATAAACAAACGGCCGAGGTATTCACCTAGCAAGCCAATGGAAAGCAACTGGACGCTGCCGAGTGTCAGTACGGTGAGCATCAGGCTGGGATAACCAGCAACAAGATCGCCCCATATGAGGGTTTTGAGTACGACGACCACGGCGATGCAAAGGGCACTGATCCCCGTGATTAGTCCCGCATAAGTGGCGAGTCGAAGCGGCTTGGTGCTGAAAGAGGTAATGCCTTCCGCGGCGAGATTAAACAGCTGCGCGGTATTCCATTTGGTGGTGCCCGCGAAGCGAGCATCGCGGTCAAATTGAAGCACCGTACGTTGAAAACCAGGCCACGCAAACAAGCCTTTCATAAAACGCGTGCGCTCGGGCAGGGCGTTGATGGTGTCCACAACGCGCCTATCTAACAACCGGAAATCCCCAACGTTTTCAGGAATAGGCACGTCACTCAGTCGGTTCAACAGGGCATAGAACATACGCGCGGTGAATCGCTTGAATGCACTTTCGCCTAAGCGAGCTTTACGCTGCATATCCACAACGTCGTAGCCTGATTGCCAAGCTTCAATCATCTCGGGGATAAGCTCTGGCGGGTCTTGAAGGTCGGCATCCAACAATATGACAGCATTGCCTCGGGTGGCTTTTAACCCCGCAGACATTGCCGCTTCTTTACCAAAGTTCCGGCTGAGCCGAATCAGGGTGACATCATGGTGCGCGGCATCAAGTGCACTGGCAATGTTTGCACTGTCGTCCTTACTGCCATCGTCCACATAGATGATTTCACAGCGGGCGTTGAGTGTGTCGAGCACAGACAAAATGCGCTGATGACACGCTGCAAGAACAGCTTGTTCGTTAAAAAATGGCACCACCACAGAAAGGTACGGTGGGGTATGAGAAGTTGGCTGAGCTGGGAAATATCGGATCACGGTCAAAATGGGCCCTCCTACGTCAGTGAGTGCCACATTACGAGGAGAGAAGTGAAAGAAAGGTCGTTCACTTTTTTTTTATGTTTTCTGTGCAAGAATAAAGAGGAATTCCACTGTCAGGTTTAGTGAAAATGAAAATATTACTCGTTGAAGATCATGCAGATATTGCGGGTGTTATCTTCGATTACTTCGAATTGCTTGGTCACACCATGGACCATGCATTATCCGGTACTCAGGCCCTAAATCTGGTGGAAGATAATCATTATGACGTGGTCATTCTGGATGTCATGTTACCCAAAATGGACGGCATGACGGTGTGCAAAAAACTGCGTGAAAATGGCGTAGACACACCCGTGCTTATGCTCACAGCTATGGGAGAGCGAGAAGACATTCTCTCCGGCTTTGATCATGGCGCAGATGATTACTTGGTTAAGCCTTTTGATTTGAAGATCCTGGAAGCGCGCGTGTTGGCGTTAAATCGACGCCGCACGGGGCAAGTGTCTGTCCGTGAACTGGTCTTTGGTGAACTTCGTCTGTCGCTGACGTCTCACGTTGCTGTGCGCCGCGAGTGCCAATTCACCCTGAACCCATCACTGTTTACTGTGCTCAAACTGTTAATGGCACGCGCACCACAGGTTGTTACGAAAGAAGAGCTCATCACTGCACTGTGGGGGGATGATGAACCTGAGGGTAATGTGTTACGCAGCCACGTCTACCAACTCAGAAACCTCATTGATAAGCCGTTTGAGTATGGGTATATCCGCACCGTTCCGAAGATTGGGTATCAATTGGTCGATAAACCGAGTGGCGAAGCATGAGCAAGATTAAATCCGCGAAACAACTGACGTTTACCTATTTTTCGATCGTGGCGTTTGCCATTATTACTATCCATTTTTCCGTGTTGGAAAGCACGGTAGAAAACCTCGAACACTTTACGGCGCAGTATCGTTTGGAGTCGTTGGCTAACAGCTTAAATGAAGCCGATATCAACAGTGATATTGTGGTGCTCGACAATTTTTCGACCGCCTACATCGGCTATGGTGCGTTGCCCGATTCGCTCGAAATCAGTAAACAACTTGCGCTGAACAGTGCCGTAGAAATCTACAAAGCAGGGAGAGTTGATCAAGAAACGGATTACTTCGTGATGAAAACCACGGTCATGGTCAACGGCGAAATGCTGGATGCATACATCGTTAATAACGATCCGATATTCGAGTTAAGTGAAGAGAAAACACTAAAATCGCAAGCCAATCAGCTGCTCTTGTCCTTTGGGTTACTGATTTTGAGTTTGCTGGTGGTACTGAAAATTGCCTCTCGGTTAACCAAGCCCTATTCGTCGCTCGCTAACCAGTTGAGTGCGAAAACTGAAGGCGATTTATCGCCGCTTTCCTTACCGAAAACAGGTAAAACGGTCGAGCTTGTGACGCTGACGGAGAGCATCAATACCTATCAATCTCAAATCGCTGACATGTTAGAAAGAGAACGCGCGTTTAACCGTTTTGCGAGCCACGAATTACGCACCCCACTCATGGTACTGCGCGGCAGTTTATCCCTACTTGAACACTCAAATGATCCCCAATTTGTTGACAAGCAACGTGTGCGAATGACAGCGGCGGTAGAATCCATGCAAGACTACGTGGAAACCCTGCTGTCGCTGACGCGTGAAAAAGAAGAGACAGTGACACCGTGGCAATTAGACCGTGCCGAAATCGACACCTTACTTTCCCATTTTCAGCTGTTGTTGGAAGAGAAAAACATTGAGGTGTTGGTCAATGTTGAACATGCGCCGTGCTTGCGTGTGTCTCACAAGGCTGTTGGCATTTTAGTGGGGAACCTGATTAAGAATGCCTTCGTTTACACAGAGCAGGGGCAAATCACCATTCATATCTCTTCAAACGCCATCGTGATTCAGGACACGGGGGTTGGCCTAGAGAACAACAGTAAGGTAAATCAAGGGTACGGCTTAGGATTGGTGATTGCACAAGACATCGCACGAAAATATGGCTGGCAAATCGACTTAAAAGAGAATGACGCGGTGGGTTGCACCGCGAGCGTAACAGGGTTAGAAAACGAAGGGGTAAGGTAACGCGTTGACATTTTTTTCACTTGTCGTTTGGTTTACTAAACCTATCGATGAGGAGAGACGTATCATGAAAAAATTGTTAGGGATTACGCTGGGTGTTTTAGGGTTAGGGGTGATTGGCTTCATCGCGTTGGTTGCATATGAAAACACGATCTACGGCGAAAGTGATGTAGCAAACGGCAAGCAAAAATATGTTCAAAACTGCCTTGTTTGCCACGGTGAGAGAGGGCAAGGCGATGGTTTAATCGCTGCAACACTGCCAAAAACGCCCGTGAATTTGCACAAGAAATTTGGCCGTTTGAACCCGGTGAAATCTGGGATAATCGGTGCAGTTCTAGATGGTCGTGATGGCGGAATGCCTGCGTTCGAAGGCGTGCTTACCAAAAACGACGTGAACGACATTATGGCGTATGTGTTGGTGCAAAACGGTGAGACAGATTAGTGCGCAATTTAAGCAATTAGACCTGCGCCGCACAAACTGAAGTGCCTGTCGATTCTGCTTTCTGGCTGTGTCATAAATAATGTATCGCTCAATAGCACATTCCTCTTCACTCCGTGTTTATTGGGCTCTTGGTTTCAATCAGCTATCCACTGCCTTTTAAGCTGATACATTCACAAGTGACATCTCATTTGTGGTCAACCTTCGTCGAGCTTGACGAGCACCCACCAACACCGCATTGGTGTTTAGTGACTGGCACACAGTCACTGGTGGGTGCGTTTTTTCCTCGATTTACACCGTCTTTTAAATTCGCCCCTTTATTTATCGGTCTCTAACCTCTCGCTAGCCCGCATTCCTCTGCCGATTTACACCGTAAATTTTTTCTATCATCTGCGCGAATTCGTTGATGAGACACCTTGGTTGTCAGTCGTGGGCTATACCCAAACGAGTTGAAGATGGCGGATTCAACTCGCCCGCAGGGAGGCCCTCACTGCGCCCACTTCTTCGTTAGATGCCTCGGAAATGGGGTGACTATTCCTAGCGAAATTCGCCGCGAATTGAACGCACTGATGGCCTCTGGATACGAGCATCTTCAGGTCGTTTGGGTATGTAACCTTGCAAACAGTTGTTCGTCTCTTAACACAACCGGGCTAAGGTGAGGGCAAATAGAATGGGGTGTAATGATGAAAAAATGGCGTGTGTTACTGACAAGTGCTGTGGTGATGACGGCACTAACGGCGTGTTCGTTGACTCCCCAAGATCAAACTGACAGCGGTGTATCCGCGTCAGTTGTGCAGATGGCTGAAATCAACGATGCACGACAGATCCGTGACATTTATGATCGGCAGTTAGGCGAATTGTCACCGTATCAACTTGGGCATTACGGGCTGCGCATGTATCGCCAGACTCAAGATAACTATTACAAAGGCGCAGTTTGGACGGACATGGCGCGGGTGGCGAGCCGTCTTAACGGGTATGCCGCCGACATCAACAGCAAAGCGGATGTTGAACGATTAGGTAAGGTGCGTCTCTCCCATTATGAATCGGGGGATTCTGAACGCGATGCGCTACGTCAACAAGCGGGCACTGGGCGTGAAGCGTATTTGGTGCTTGGTGCTGGGCTGATAAGCAGCATGGCGCGCGCCAATGAATATGGCTTGGCACACATTGAAGACGAGAAACTTCGTGAGGTGCTTGGTTGGTATGACTTTCGCGTTTACGTCACCAATCCTGAAATGATCCGCGCGTGGGCAGCGCAGTTGGCGAACCAAGTGTATTGGCTGAAACAGCTTGGCGAGGAAGATCTGACGAAAACGTTCGAATCAGCATTTCGCGAAACCTATCCCGACAGCGAAGATGCACAGCTCTCCACGCAGCAATTCAACAATAAATTGTATGGTATGACGCACATCATTCTCGCGGCATCAGAATATTACCGTGTGCCCGTCGCGGAATCTGATTACGCATGGATCTATACCTATTACCGCAAGAATATAGAGACGATTTTGGCGCGCTCAAAACCCGACGTGGTGGCTGAAATTGGCATCAGTTTCCTGTTGGCTGGGCTTGATGATGATCCTGTCGTCGAACGTGCACAAGCTTACGTGAGAAATGCCATTTCAGAGCAGGCAGGCATTGTGCCTTCAGTGTCGGGTAGCGTCGATCTCGCCAAGGGTGAGCATCGCAATGTGTTGGCGATTATGCTGCTTGATTGGCAAGGTGCGAATGCGGTGCCGATGGCAGGACAGAAAAATGGCATTGTTTCATCTGTGCCATGGGGGTTGGTGCCGAAAGCGAAGCCCTAGAGGAAAAATCGAAACCCATAAAAAAGAGAAGCAGGAAACCCTGCTTCTCTTTTTTATATACGGAAATCAGCGTGTACCGATTAGCGGCTGTTAGCGAAAGCAGTGTGCTGCATAACGCGCCAAACCTGATGTGACAGAACCAAAATAGTCTCCCGCCACAATGGGAACACCGGGAAGGGTGTTTTCCAGCAGTGCGCGAAGAATGGGGGAGCGTGCGCTGCCGCCTGTCATGAAGATCGCATCCGGTTTGGTATCTGCTTGGGCAATGGCATCTTGCACGAGCTCAGCGATGCGCATCACTGGGTTACTGATGGCTTCTGCCAATTGGTCAGATTGAATCGAAATCGTCAGTGCCTCATTGCTCAGTGGTAGCGAATGCTGGGTGCTGGTTTGCTCTGATAAGGCAATTTTGGCTTCTTCCGCGCAACGAACAATTTGGTATCCCAAGGTTTCTTGTTGCACTTTAAGTAAGCGCTGAATTTTCTCAGGCTCACTGGCATCACGAATCAACTGTTCTAACACGCGGCGGTTAGCCGATGTGTAAAATTCAGATTGCGCCGCCACATTGTTGATCGCAATAGGGTTCCAGAATTGCGTCACTGGCATGGCAATGCCGCGTTGTAAGGTGCTGCCTTTACCAAACAATGGCATCAGTTGTTCAAAAGCGAGGTGGATATCAAGGTCATTACCACCAATTCGGCATCCTGAATGCGCGAGCAACGATGCACGACGATCGTCCAATTGGCGCCAGCTTGGACCCATCTGGATTAAGCTGCAGTCAGTCGTACCGCCACCGATATCGACCACAAGCACGGTTTTATCTTCGGCCAGGGCGCTTTCGTACTCCAAGCCAGCAGCAACAGGTTCGAACTGGAACACTGTGTCTTTAAAGCCTGCACGTTTTGCTGCTGCAGTCAGAATCGATTCTGCTTGTTGGTTTGCACGTTCACCGCCAATGCCTTGGAAGTTCACAGGGCGACCAATAACTGCGCGTTCTATGTCTTGTTGTAAGCTCGCTTCAGCTTGCTGTTTGATGTTGGCCATCATGGCGCACACCAGATCCTCGAAGAAGCTGACCTGCACATCACGTAAACCCGTTGCACCAAGGAAAGACTTGGGCGATTTGACGTAGTAGACCTCTTCAGGGTCTTCGAGGTAGGTTTCGAGTGCTGAGCGGCCAAAGCGCAAGTCACCAGGCTCAACATCAATGCCTTCTTCTCGGTTAAATGCGACGGCGCGACGCAACAGTTGCTCGCCCGTGGTATCCGCCGGTTTAATGTCAAAATGACGCCACAGATACTCGCTAACCGCCTCACGCGTGGGCGCGCAAAGCGTCGATGGAATGAAAGGGCTATCGCCTTCTAGGGGCAATAAGCGTGGCGCTTCGTTTTCTATCACGGCGACAGAACAGTTAGCCGTTCCGTAATCAAAACCGATAAACATCAAAAACTCTCCAGCGTCAAAAAGGTCGGACAGTTTACGCGATTACGTCGACAAGACAAGGCGATAAACAGTGCGTTCATTTTTCAGTGTATGCGTTGAAATGAACGGCGTGATGTTGATGAGACCTTGGTCTGCAATTGAATGACATGAATCACACACTCACTTACTTTTACGTGTTCAATTTTTGCCGAGGGAAACTTTTTTCAAGTTTTTAATGCCATGAAAAATAAACGTAATTTACCGAATGGCTGCGGGCGAAAGGCAAAGATCAACGAGATAAAAGACGTGCTGTAATGTTCGAGAATTTGCTTTTATCTGTACTCTGCTAAATTTGAAAGACGACAGGTTTCTCTCCGATTGCCGCCTTCGATTTCGCAATCAACCGCCGTCGTTTACCGGTCTAGAAACGCATTCTTGAATAAACGTTTTCCCATTACTGGCTGGTGCAAATCCCCCTTACTAACCCTAAATATGCGTGGGTCCGTGACCCTGTAAACGCGAGTTGGAGAGACAATGTTGGCAGTTGATGGTGTGAAAGCGGTGTGTTTCGAGTTGGACGGCACATTGGTCGATACCGCGGCAGATATTCGTTATGCCGCAGAGGAAATGCTGAAAGACATCGGGCTTCCTTGTTTGAATGCGGAACACGTCAGCGATTGGATGGGGGATGGCACTGACAAGCTCATTCATCGTATTTTATCGCGACAAATCGATGGCTCTGTGCCTGATCCTATCTTTCGTTTGGGCAGCGCTTTTTTTCTCAAAGCCTATCAGCGCCGCCAATATGCAACAGCCAAACTTTACGAGGGTGTTGACACGCTACTGCGCCAACTTACGCGAAAGAAAATCCCACTGGTGTTGGTGACCAATCAATCGACCTTTCACGCGAACGAGATCCTGACGGTGTTGGGTATCCGCAATCATTTTTCATCAGTATTAGGCCGTGATGCGTTGCAAGATCCCAAACCTTCTCCTGATGGTTTGTTGGAAGCGGCGCTGCTGTTGGGGATCAAGCCCGAGCAATTGCTCATGGTGGGTGGCAGCGTGAACGATGTAAATGCAGCGCGTGCCGTTGGGTGTAAGGTGGCTTGTGTGAGCTATGGCTACAACTATGGCGTCGATATTCGTTTTTCTGCCCCCGACTGTGTGGTGACGTCCATCTCGGACATTGCGACATACTTCGAAAACAATAAAAGCAAAGCGAGTGTAAAGCGCACCCAACATACCGCCCGCACGTCACAATCTGTCAACGAGAAGAGATAAACGTCTTTTTTGTTGTTCATTTTGCCCTCTTTATCCTTATAAAGATGAAAAGCACTTAACCGAGTTCGTTAAGTGCTTTTGTTTGTCCTATAGTGCGAACGGGCAACACACTGAGTAATCACTCTGAACTACAACACACAACAATGACGATTGCTCAGGTCGTGTATTGAATGATTATTAGTACTAGGGAGGGTACGCATGTATCGCAAAGTATTGACGTTTTGGTTTGAGGAATTGACGCCAAACGACTGGTTCTCGAAAAGTGATGAGCTAGACAAGCAGATTGAGGCGCGCTTTGGTGGTCTGCTCGAACAGGCGTCACGTGCAGAGCTATTTGATTGGCGAAGCTCAGCCAAAGGTCGCTTGGCAGAAATACTGGTATTGGATCAGTTTTCTCGAAATATATATCGAGATACACCAAAAGCATTTGCGCAAGATCCTCTGGCTTTAGCGTTGGCGCAAGAAGCAATCAACCTAGGCATTGAAAGAGAACTGAGTGAAATAGAACGTACTTTTATGTACATGCCATACATGCACAGTGAATCCCAGAAAGTGCACAAAGACGCGATGCAGCTTTTCAATAGCCTTGAAGATAAACAGTCTTATGAATATGAGATTAAGCACAAAGAAATTATCGATCGCTTTGGTCGGTATCCGCACCGCAATGCCATTTTAGGCAGAGAATGTACGGAAGAAGAGACCACGTTTTTGACGCAACCCGGCTCTGGTTTCTGATTGCCGTCAAATTGGATGTGATAGTTCGTTAAAGAATCAGCAGCAAAAGAGGCGCACAGTGCGCCTCTTTTTTTATGTTGTTCGGGGACTACTCTGCTCGCTGTTGGAATTCAGGCTTAGGTGTCACCGGTGGGTGAATCACGTCCAGTGAATCCGGCAAGCCATGATCGTTGATCATCTGAGCGTGCATACGGCGTAGTTGGCGAGGTTCAGCAACGCCGCAGGAATGGGCGATCACGCCGACTTCGTACATCAAGTTCTTCGCATAGTGCGCCACGCGCTCGGCTTTGTCTGAAACGACCAAACCGTGTTGTAACTTAGGATCGTGCGTGGTGATGCCCGTCGGGCAGGTGTTTTTGTTGCACTGCAGGGCTTGGATACAACCTAATGAGAACATAAAACCACGCGCCGAGGTGATGAAATCAGCACCAATACACATCGCCCATGCTACTTCCGCAGGGTTTATCAGCTTGCCTGACACAATCACTTTAACCCGAGATTTCAAACCATAAGATTCCAATATATCCACGACCATGGGCAAGCTACGCTTGATGGGCAGACCCATGAAGTCCATGAGTGACTGAGGTGCTGCGCCTGTGCCGCCGTCAGCAGAATCGATGGTAATGAAATCCGGTGCGGAATCTATCCCGCGCTGGTGGATTTCTTCCATCAGGGTTTCCAACCAACCATAAGCGCCAATCACGGCCTTAAATCCTACAGGTTTGCCCGTTACCTTGCGGACGCGAGCGATCATGTCGAGTAAATCGCCTACGCTGCGGATCTCTGTATGTCCGTTCGGGCTGATGGAATCTTCGCCCTCTGGGATGCCACGAATGGCAGCGATTTCAGCGTTCACTTTGTTCCCAGGCAAGATCCCGCCTTTGCCCGGTTTTGCCCCTTGGCTCATTTTTATTTCGAACATGCGAACCTGTTCGTGAGCGGCAATGGCTTGGAGCTTTTCATCGCTCAAGTTGCCTTGCTCGTCACGTACACCGTATTTCGCCGTACCAATTTGGAAAATGATGTCAGCACCACCTTCAAGGTGATAAGGCGACAAACCGCCTTCGCCTGTGTTCATCCAAACGCCCGCTTTCTTTGCACCTTTAGATAAAGACAACACTGCGGGTACGCTGAGCGCCCCAAAGCTCATGCCTGAGATGTTAAAGAAGCTAGAGGTGGTAAACGGCGTTGTTGCGACACCCTCGCCGAACGTCACGGCGCTGGCTGGCACTGCATCTTCTGAAAGCGTTGGGAAAGGGCAGTTTAGGAATATCACATCTCCCGGTTGGTTTAGCGGTCGGGTTGACCCAAAGGCGACGGTACTATCCACGTTTTTTGCAGCACGGTAAACCCAACTG
Organism: Enterovibrio baiacu; assembly: GCF_004120195.1. Lineage (GTDB taxonomy): Bacteria > Pseudomonadota > Gammaproteobacteria > Enterobacterales > Vibrionaceae > Enterovibrio > Enterovibrio baiacui. Next base: position 30,012 of record NZ_SCHN01000009.1, read on the forward strand.
CGTTGCGCTCGGTTAAACGGCAGTTCGTCGCGGTCTAATGCAAAAAAGTACTGGCGGAAAAATTCTCCCATGTGTTCGAACCAGTAACGAAAGCGACCGACAACAGGGTAGTTTCGTCGAATAGCTTGTTGCGTCTGAGTGACGTCACGAATGTAGATATAGATGATAGATAATACCGCGCAACCGATGAGAAAGACGAAAAGCGCAGCGCTGAACTCGAGTAGTCTGGTTGCCCAGCTGGTAACAACGTCCATTTAGTTTCCTTCCATTTATAGTGTTTTCAATGCTCACGAATCAATAGACCGCCTCTTCGAGGCTATACTTTCTTCGTCATTGAGAGGGCTCGTTATTGGCACTCATCGGCTCGTTATTACTTGTCTGTGGGAAATGTCTTTGTGGTGAGAACGGTCTGGTAGATTGATGGGTCAACTCATCAAGAAATACAAAGGGTTGATCGCCTTAGTGCCTTGAGCAGTATCAGAGAACAGCAGTCATAAAGAATAAGCGGCATGACGCGCTTTGCAGTGTAACGGGGAGTGAACAATGAAAAATGACTTAAATCCGGCGAGACTACTGGAAGCGTTTGAAGTCGTTATGGCAAAGGGTGAGAAGACTGAGCTTGGTAAAATCTATGAAGGCATCGAAGCGATGACAGATTATGACGGCTACAACGTTTACCTTCGGGGAAATGGGGTAGAGCTTCACATTGGCTTTCACAATACCTATGACTTGAAATACGACCAAGCCCACCAACGAGACAGCTTCCTAAAGAAAATAGATGCGTTGCTGAACGCCTGAGTAAATCTAGTTCGCTGACAAGCGTATATTGATGAGAAAAAGCCCTGACGTGTCAGGGCTTTTTCTTGTTACGCTGCTGCGTGTTTGTTTGCTTCTTGCGGTTTGGGTTTGTTCATGTCCACCAAGAAACGTGTGAATCGTGTCTTTTCGAGTGCGATGACCAATCCAAATGAAAGAAGCAGTGTTAGCGGTGCCAGTAAAGCATCGCGGACAATGCCTTCAATGGCATAAGCACCAAACACGTTAAACAATATGAGCATCACAACAAAGTGAGCCACATACACCCCTAAGACGCGTTGGCTCAAGGCAAAGGTCAGTGGCGTGTTTGCCCAGTTCGGATGATTCAGCAATAACATAAACAAACCAATGGCCATAATAGGTGTGCCAATCAGGAAGTCGTGATTGGCCATCCAAACATCATATCGAGCAAGGTTAAAACCTTCAGCAAGGCAAAGCCCCATGCCGCCAATCAGCATCGCCCATGCAGTGCTCGTTGAAAACTGAATGTTTCTGCGGCGCAATTCAGCACCTGCGACCACCATGAGCAGACTGAAAAATGGGCCATTGCGACTAAAGATAGGTGTTTCGCCTTCCAATATCGGTTGATAGCTGCCTGCACCAAGCCCCCACACATAGAGCCCAAGCGCGAGAGGCACCATCAAGGCTTCTTGTCGTTTACTGATCAGCAGTGCCATTATCCCAAGTGCGCAAAGTAACCCAGGAATATACCAAAGGTGGACGAGTCCTCCTTCAAACAGCGTGTTGAGCGGTGTCTTCAACAAGAAGTTCCAGTAGCCAGATCGTTCCGCGAGATACCCTTGTGACATGACAACGTCAAATCTAAACGGCAGCAGTAGATAGATGACACTCCATGCTAACCAAATGAGCGAAAGGGGCTTTGCATAGTGGAGAAAGGTCTCTTTAGGGTGTTGAGAGAGTTTAGGTTGAACAAAGTAGCCTGTAAGTAAAAAGAAAAAAGGCACCGCAAATCGGCAGATTTGGTTGATGACATCTGAAAGTGTATTGATGGATTCGTTATACATTTCACCGCGTAGTGGACCCGTATGGATAACAACGACGGCAAAGATGGCGAGAACACGGCCCATCTCGAGAGATGATAATCGAGAAGACGACATGAAAGCTCCTAGCTAAAGCAGTAACACAAAAAAACGTGGTGTTAAGAAGTGCGTTGAATATAAAGAAAATCCATTTGGATTCTGAGGTGGGTTTCTCGAATTTGCGAAAAGGTGTGAGTTTCGTCCTGAAAGTGACATTGTGTTGCGTGAAAAAGCATCAGTTTATGTGGTGCAAAAATAAATCATCACGATTCATTATTCGGTTCTACCCTTATTTTTGCTCGTTAGAATCTCAACTACGAGCAAAAACGGGTAGAAAATGGCTCGCATCTGTTCATAAATGTGCCAAGAAATGCGTCGTTGAACACTTATCGTATATCGCTGTGTTCTACATGTTTCTTTACACGCCAACGCCTGCTATAATCGCCGCCCTTATATAAGCCAGTAATTGTTTATAGAGACGAACAATGACAGATCTAAGTAAATACAGAAACATTGGTATTTTCGCGCACGTTGATGCGGGTAAAACCACTACTACCGAGCGTATCCTTAAGCTTACCGGTCAAATCCACAAAACTGGTGAGGTTCACGATGGTGAATCTACTACCGACTTCATGGAACAGGAAGCTGAGCGTGGTATTACTATCCAGTCTGCAGCAGTAAGCTGTTTCTGGAAAGGCTACCGTTTTAACGTTATCGATACTCCGGGACACGTTGACTTCACCGTTGAAGTTTACCGTTCACTGAAAGTACTCGATGGTGGTATCGGTGTTTTCTGTGGTTCTGGTGGTGTTGAGCCTCAGTCAGAAACTAACTGGCGTTACGCGAATGACTCAGAAGTAGCTCGAGTTATTTTCGTAAACAAACTAGACCGTATGGGTGCTGACTTCTTCAGTGTTGTTGACCAAGTTAAGAAAGTACTTGGCGCGACTCCACTGGTTATGACTCTGCCTATCGGCCGCGAAGACGATTTCGTGGGCGTTGTAGACGTTCTAGAGCGTAAAGCATACGTTTGGGATGACTCTGGTCTTCCAGAAAACTACGAAATTCAAGATGTTCCTGCGGACATGGTTGACGACGTAGAAGCATACCGCGAAGAGATGATCGAAACTGCTGTTGAGCAAGACGATGATCTAATGATGGCTTACATGGACGGCGAAGAGCCTTCTATCGAAGAAATCAAGCGTTGTATCCGTGCGGGTACTCGTACTTGTACTTTCTTCCCAACGTTCTGTGGTTCTGCATTCAAAAACAAAGGTATGCAGCTTGTACTAGACGCAGTTGTAGATTACCTGCCGTCTCCTACAGAAGTTGACCCACAACCGTTGACTGACAAAGAAACTGGTGAAGCTACTGGTGAAGTTGCGACTGTATCTGCAGACGAACCACTACGTGCTCTTGCGTTCAAAATCATGGACGACCGTTTCGGTGCTCTAACCTTCATCCGCATCTACTCTGGTGTAATGAAGAAGGGTGACACCATCCTTAACTCAGCAACAGGTAAAACTGAGCGTATCGGCCGTATGGTTGAGATGCAAGCTGACGAGCGTAACGAACTGACTACTGCACAAGCGGGTGACATCATCGCTGTTGTAGGTATGAAGAACGTTCAAACTGGTCACACTCTTTGTGATGTTAAGCACGAGTGTACGCTTGAGCCAATGATCTTCCCTACTCCAGTAATCTCTATCGCTGTTGCTCCTAAGGACAAAGGCGGTTCTGAGAAAATGGGTATCGCGATCGGTAAAATGGTTGCAGAAGATCCAACGTTCCAAGTTGAAACTGATGAAGAAACTGGCGAAACCATCCTTAAAGGTATGGGCGAACTTCACCTAGACATCAAAGTAGACATCCTGAAGCGTACTTACGGCGTAGACCTAATCGTTGGTCAACCTCAGGTTGCTTACCGTGAAACTATCACTCAACAAGTTGAAGATAGCTACACGCACAAGAAACAGTCTGGTGGTTCTGGTCAGTTCGGTAAGATCGACTACCGCATGAAACCAGGTGAGCCAAACTCTGGCTTTACCTTCAAGTCTGTGGTTGTTGGTGGTAACGTTCCTAAGGAATTCTGGCCTGCAATCGAGAAAGGCTTCAAAGGCATGATGGATACCGGTGTTCTTGCTGGCTTCCCTGTTCTTGACGTTGAAATCGAGCTGTTCGACGGTGGCTTCCACGCAGTCGATTCATCTGCAGTAGCATTTGAAATCGCAGCACGTGGCGCATTCCGTCAATCTATGCCTAAAGCGGGCGCGCAACTTCTTGAGCCAATCATGAACGTTGACGTGTTCACTCCAGACGATCACGTTGGTGACGTTATCGGTGACCTTAACCGTCGTCGTGGCATGATCAAAGACCAGCAAGCTGGTGCTACTGGCGTTCGTATCAAGGGTGACGTACCACTTTCAGAAATGTTTGGTTACATCGGTACCCTACGTACAATGACTTCTGGTCGTGGTCAGTTCTCTATGGAGTTCTCACACTACGCACCATGTCCAGCGAACGTTGCTGAGAAAGTAATCGCTGATCAAAAAGAGAAAAACGCTAAGAAGTAATTCTTAACGACTCTTTTTAGATGCTAAAAGCCCCGCATGCGAAAGCCTGCGGGGCTTTTTTATTTCTATACCAAGAATGTTTCTAACGGTCAGTCGAACATACGATTTTCTCGCTTCTCGCTTCTCGCTTCTCGCTTCTCGCTTCTCTTGTGTTGCTTGCTTCGCTAACGAAACCAGCGCTTTCTCTACCTTATCAATAGGTAAGCCACATTCTTCGAGGTGATGACGCTCAACCAAATAGTCGGGATTGTTGTATCCTAACCACACGTCGCCGTTTTCATCTTCCCAAATCAGTGCCTTTTGCGGTAGGTCGATACCTGCGGTTTGATTGCACACCATCATTGGCGTACCCACTTTCGGGTTTCCAAAAATCACCAGTTGTGTAGGCCTTAGTGCCAATCCTGCTTTCTTTGCCCCTTCTCCGTGGTCTACACGCGCCATGACGGTTAAGCCGCGTACTTTCGCTGCTGCGATTAAACGATCAGTGGTCACTGGGACATCAAATTGGCTTTTAACTTGGACCATTCCTTGATGTGCAAGCGCAGGGAGCGCAATGAAAGTGGCTGCGAGAGCGATAATTCTCAGTTTTATTCCCATAACAAAGCCCTTTTTGATGTGGCGGATTAAAAGCATGTGCTGGGTGAGCAAGGCGTTGATACGTTACTGAACGCTTAGGCCGGGAACCCCTTTGATATACAGCACAAACCATGGGCAAAAAGCATGCCCTCATTTTAAGACTAGCAAAATAGTCAGGCTGTCACTGATAAGCCCTTGGTTTTAGGCAGATAGGTACGGTTGTCGCGTTATTGGATATGAGCACTGTAATGCACAGTCACAGTACTAACTTGTAGCCAACACTGTAAACCGACTGTACAGGGTCATCATCTGGCCTCACGACATTGAGCTTTTTACGGAGTTTTTTAATGTGCCTATCGACGGTTCTTTCACTGACCACGCGGTAAAGAAAAGCCACTATTGATGAGTGGCTCAATAACAGGAGGGGGTGTATACCTAAAACGCTATTTTTCGAGATGTTGGAGTAAAGAAGGAAATCCCCAACCGTCCTCACCCACTTTCACTGGCTTACCAGACAAGTATTCATATAGCGTTGGTGCAAGTGAACCATTCACTGCTGTCGGTATGCGTTTTTCATTGGTGACAGGCGTACCCCAAAAACCAATGAAAGCATCTTTTTCGTGGAAATGCTCACCAGCATGACGGCCCGGTACTTTGGTGTTGTAGCCTACACCCATGGCAGGGAACAAGTTGATGGAGCCTGCGCGATCTTCATCGTAAAGATGTGCTAACTGATTCACGCTGTCAGGCCGCGGTGTCAATCTTGTGAGTTGCTGCCACGTGTTTTTATCGCACCAGGTTTGCGGGTTGGTAGCATCTGCTTTGTTCATGCACTGGTCGATTAGTGCTGACTTTTCTTGCTGTTCTGATTCACTTAGCGCTGCTGCGTAAGGGTTGGCCTCATACAGATTCAATAGTACTGGAGGTTGTCCGTTTTTAGCATGATATAAGGTGCGGTCACCTTGGCGAGTAATGAACTCATCATGTCGAACGCCGTCTTTCACGGCGACCAATCGCAAGGTACAGGCAGACAAGCTGCAATCTTTTTCGCGTACCGCAAGGTAGTCCAAACTGTCACCAAGGCGCAAAGCGGTTTCGTGCACCATGTCTATCGCTGGGGCTTCTTTCTCGGCGGACAGCGGCTTCCAGAAGGTCAATTCGCTATAGAGAGGCTGTGTTTGCCACCCGCGTTGGCTATTGAACAAATCCATCATGTAATTACCACCCGCGGTGGATGCCACAATCACATCAATCTCTTTATTGCTGGGGTAATCAAAGGTGTGAGTAATCTTCGGGCCTTCGCCTTCGTCAGACGAAATTTTGCGAATACGCAAAGACATGTCGTAGTCCGACTGAATGCCTGCAAACACTTCTTTCTCTGGGCTGACGATATGGTAGATAGGTGATAAACCATGGTCCCCCGCAATACCCCAAAGCACCTGATCGTACACCCCTGCCTTGCGGTAAACCGTTTCCATTTCCCCTAGCCAGAAATCCAAGCGATTGAGTTCGCCCGTCGGCGCAAGGATTTCATCCGCAAAGGGGCCAGTGAAGTGGGCGAAGTGATCGGCCCAAGGGTTATAGGCCAACACAAAGTCAGGCAGCCCTTTTTGAGAAAGCTGTGCGTAATCTTCCAGCTTGTCTTTAATGGTCAAACGCTTAGTGGTGCGGGTCAGTGGCGTCCACCATGTGATGTCTTGATAGGCTTGAATGTCTTTGATTAGACCTTCACGCATCGTGTGAAGAGAGACCTCTATTTCGCCGCGCTTACGCAGATCTTTCAGGCAGCGCTGCTCACCAAAATCACGTATCGCTTCCCCAAGACCTAGGTTGATTAGAGGGTCGTAACTGGACTGTGCATACCAATCATATTGGGCGTTGCAGTTAAGCGTGACGAGAGGAACGAGCCTTTCAAATTGCGTCTTTGCGCCGTTACCGCTGAATAAAGGGTCGAGTTGAATGGCGTCGTTACCGAAGAAGTAATAGGCGCGATCTTGCTCGCGATCGACGAAGTGGAAATTCGGGATACCTGTGCCACCTTCCCCTGCCACGTTTGCCCCGGTTTTGATGATAGGCAAATTGCGGACGCTGATGGTGGGTGTGGTCGACACGCCATATTCCACAATGCCTTTCGCGCCGTCTTGATACAGCTTGCTGAAAAACGGCAAGTAACGTGGATCGGTATAAGGCGTATCCGCTACCTCAAACAAGAAGGTGTTATCTGGTGTGTGGTCTGTCTGTGTAATGTCGACCCCTTTCGGGGCAAAGTTCTCGATGTTCTGTTCATCGCGCTTTACTTGCTGCAAGAAAGGCGAAGGTTGCTTGCTCACCAAGCCTTGAATCAGACTTTGCTGCAAACCATCGACCGTCATTTGAACGGCAAATGGGCGCGTGTTCTGATGGGTGAGATAGGTGAGCAGTCCCTCAGGATCATCGTCTAGCGCATCTTGCATCCAGTGATCGAGTGCGTCGATTTTTGCGCCTTCAAGCAGGTATTGGCGGTAGCCTTTCAACACGTTTAGTCGTACAAAGTCGACCAAACTGATGGTAATGGCTTGAGCGCGGTTGTTTTCTTTGGTTTGGTTTTCGGGTTTGGCATCATCAATGATACCGAGAATGGCCGCTTTCATGTCGCCTTCTTCAAGGCTTTCGCTGTACTTAGTGAGCATGTTTACCAGCACGTGCTGCACGGTGGCGACCGTTTCTCTGTCAGCTTCACTGTCGGTTAAGTATTGATATTGATCCGGCAGGTCATCGCCATAAAGCAGTTTGTCTTTACCAAACAATGCGTCATACAAAGTGACCAGAGCGGCGATGAATTGTCGATTTAGTAGGGCTTCTTCTTCGGTTTTCGGACCATGGCTACTTGATTTGGCTGCTTCTTTTTTGTCATCGAGTGAGAACAATGAATGCTCCCATTGTGCGAGTTCGGCCTCACTGAAAGTGTCCAGCAGGTAGTGTTTGAAGATGTCTTCATTGACCACTTCGCCCGTGTAGCGGTCGTAAAAGCTATAGAGCAAGTGCCCGAGCTGAATCGCGTATTTCGGGTTGGATAATTGAGAAATGACCCGTGCTTTCACACTCGCATCGAGCGGCAAGGTCAATACCAGCGCATCGAGCGTCACGCCACCGACCGTAAACAACGCAATGTCGCGGCTGGTGGCGGCGCTGACATTCATGGATTCGTAAATACCCGAGAAAACCAACTGGCTGCTGTTATAGATTGTGCCGACGATAGGCGTACTGCCAAGATCGGTCTGTGTATTCGCAAAGGCAGATACAGGAGAGAGGGTCAGCGCGAGAGAGACTGCCGCTGCACTGCGTGTTAACGATTGGATGCGCGTCATGAGCCTATTACATTGTCATTGTGTATGACATAGAGCTTACTAAAGATATCAGATTGTTAGAAAGAGAGGCGGAGCCATTTTGCGCAGTTGCTCCGCCTACAAGTGAGAACAAAATTCAGAATGTGTTATTCGCCATAATACGTGGCGAGGTAATCGAGAATGCGTTCATGATCCTGATCGTCGAGCTCATCCATGCCTTGTTCATCGACCATCCATTCCAGAGTCTCATCCCAGCTATCGCGGCTCAGCCCTTGCTGAACAACAATGTGCAGGGAATGACATACGGAACACGTAGACGCAACCAATGCCATGTTTTCATCGGGGGCAAGAATACCTTCACCCAACGCTTTCACCTGAATTTCCTCGTCGCTGCTGGACCAATTTGGCGGCGTCGGGTTTTTTGTGGCAAGCCATGCAATGATGGCCGCGCGTGCTCCGGGATCTTTCACGCCGGGGTACACCATGTTAGTGCCCGGTGCGAAATCAGCAGGTGACGCCAAAAAGGCATCCAGAGATTCCGCATCCCACGTTTTCCCTTCAACACGGTTCGCTGAAAGGCCATCGCTGTAATTGAATCCCGAAAACGCCGCGATTTCTCGGTCCGCGAGTCCATATAGGGGAGGGCCAACCACCGTAATGCCGTTAGGTTCGACTTGGTGGCATGCTTTACACACGGCAGCTTGTTGTTCTCCTGCAGCAATCAGTGCTTCATCTGCGGCGTTTGCTGCGAGGGGAGAAAAGAGGAAAGCAGCGCCGAATAACGACGCTGTGGTTGATTTCATCAAAGCCATTTCACCTACCCTTTCACAACGAGTGCGATGCGGTGAAAGCTGTTGTTGAGGTAACCTTTCGGGTTCCATGCAATGGCGAAGGGTTGGCTAACACCTTGGTCATCGGTCGCTTTTGCCCAGACCTCGTAATAGCCGGCCTGCGGGAAAGTGACTTTTGATTCAAAGGTTTGCCATGCCCCTTCGTTAGCGGGATCGGAAAGATCGGCATCGATCCAGGTTGCACCGAAATCATTCGAGAGCTGAACCTTGGAAACTTTTCGATCCCCAGACCACGCGTGACCGCGAACCAAAACTTCTTTACCTGCCACTTCGCTGTTCGTTTGTGGCGAGGTGATCAGTGATTTCACGGGCATTCTTTCGATGATCACAAAATCGTCTTTATCGACTTTCTCACCAGGAGCAACAGGCCGGTTAGGCACACGATACGCTTTGCCCGTCATCTTCGGCCCATCATGCACTTGGTCTCTGACGGTGATTTTGGTGAGCCATTTTTGCGAACACGAGCCCGGCCAACCTGGCACGACCAAGCGAAGCGGTGCGCCGTTCATGTCGTGCAATGGTTCTCCATTTTGCGCGAAGGCTATCAGGTTTTCACCGCCCAAGGCTTTCTCAATGGGCACGCCACGGGAAATGGGCAGCTTGCCTTCCTTGCCAGAAAGGTGTTTGTCCGCGCTGTAGTGGGCGGTATACACCGCGCCTTCTTGCACGCCAGCGGCTTTCAATACATCCGCCAAGCGCACACCCGTCCATGATGAACAGGCGACAGCGCCCAAGGTCCACTGATTGCCTTTGGCTTTCGGTTCAAAATACGCGCGGCCGTTACCGCCGCATTCCACAACCAATTGCTGCTCAACCACCTCGAAGTTCTTCTTGAGATCCTCGATGGTCAGGGTCATGGGTTTATCGACTAAGCCATCAATGGTCAGCGTCCATGTGTCCGCATCGACAGCGGTAGGTGGAATGCCGTTGTTTCGAATGAAGTGCCGTGCAGTTGGCGTGACATCGTCATTAAGCAGGTGAGGGGGCGTTTCCGCGTTCAAAGGTCTGTCGTTAAGCACAATCAGGCCATCTTTACCTGCGATGGTGACATCATCGAGCCCTTCAGCAAAGGCGGCAGGCACCATGCCACCAGGCATGTTGCGGTGAAATGGAATTGCGCCGCCGAGCACGGCCGCCATGGTGGCTAAACCTGCACCTTTGAGAAATCCACGCCTGTCAGAATGCGTCTTTCGACCAAATACTGTTTCATCTGCGGTGTCTGGGTGTTTGCTATAGAGGTCGTAGATGCCTTCGGTTTGTTGCGCGTCCGTGTCTGATGAATGTCCTTTCTTCTCCGACATGGTGCCTCCTACTTAATGGGCCAACTGAACTGTTTGGAGAGTTAATTGAAAAATGTAAGCGGTTACATTTTTGTAACGTAAAGTATAGGCACACCTTTGATTGGGTTTTAGGGTGACTTGCAGGGCATTCTTAGTAGCGGGACATGGATGCATGAATATGCAATGAAATTTGAGAGGTATGCGCGTTTTTTGATAAACAAAAAACACGCATTCGAGGCGCTGCTTTGTTTAAAACTGCGTGATCATCCAATCGCGGACGACAAAACTGTCATCGGATAACGCAATATAACGCCACTTATCGAAGGTCAAACAAGGGTGCGATGTCGAGAAAGTTAAGATATCGCCCACTTGAAGGTCACAGTGTTCAGGCACGTCCATAAAGGTGTGTTGATCCATCACCGCTGTCGCCACAAGCCCTTTGACATCAAGGGCTTTACCTTGCCTAAAGCCGCGTTCAGCGATGGGAAGGCCAGCATCATAGGCCGCATCTCGTTTACCCATGCCAATCACGGCTTTGCCTTTTTCGGGTAACGAAATGACATACGCCCAGACTTCCAGCGCGTTTTGCAGATCGCCCTGAATCTGCTCGGCGATACCTTGGTTTTGTTTGGCGCGCGCGTTTACTTTTTTCTGAGCGACGCGATAGATGCCGCTGTCGTGTGTGACATAACAACCGGGGCGGATAACAGGCAGCAAATCCGCGTAGCGCGAGAAAACATCTGCAACGATGTCATACCACGCAGACCCCGCACCGGTGAGGATGGTGTCAGGCGTGTCGATTAGCCCCTCACTTTTCAGTGACTGGCAACATTGTGCGGTCTCTTCGATAAAGGCGCGAACGCGATTTTCCATGTCTTCGCCATGAATCACGCCTTCATACACTTCTACACCTGCTAATGACACGCCGGGTAGTGCATGTACGTAACGCGCAAGTTCTGCTGCAGCCTCTGTGCCGCGAATGCCACAGCGTCCACCTGGCACGCCCAGCTCAACAAACACCTTCATGCGTTGGTTCTGCTCCCCAAAGAAAGCGGAGAGTTGCTCAACGTTCTGGCGCGAGTCGACACTGCAATATATATCGACAGCGTGCTCGCGTTGAAGCGCCGCAATGGATGCCATGTTGGCGTTGCCGACTAACTGGTTCGCGATGATGATGTTTTTCGCACCCATCGCCACTGCAATTTCGGCTTGGGCGGGCGTGGCGATGGTCATCCCCCACGCACCGTGCGCCAGTTGTTGCTTGAAGAGCGTCGGGGTCATTGACGTTTTGCCGTGTGGACAAAGTTTCACGCCGTTTTTATCCGCGAAGGTTTGCATCCACGTCAGGTTGTTGGTCAACGCTGTTTGGGAAATCACGGCAGCGGGCAGGCTGATGTCTTCTTCTAGCAAGTGATATTGCCCGTTTTCCTTCTGTTCAACCCAAACGCCTTTGGTGCCGATAGGCCAACCTTCTCGATAGGTATCCTGATAGGGGGAAGCGTCATTGTGCGTCGAGTGAGTCATTCCTTTTCTCCTAGCCGTTGCCGTGATTCATCTGAAATGGCGATGTTGTCGCGGGCGCAATTGTTGATCAGTCTCGCTTAGCCGTTACAAAACTGCGTCGATATGATGAAAGAAGCGGGATACGGATTAGAAGATGTGATCCACATGAAAGTAGTATTGACGGATTCGCGCTATTTTCAGTCATCAATAAGGTGTTTCAGTCGTTTTTTGGCGAACACCCGCTGACCAAACAAACATAACAATATTAAGTCTCACACCACTTGGCCATCAGGAATGATGGCTTTTTTCTTTTCCCGTTTTTTCACCGAGATCCCCCGTCGTACTTTCGCGCGCCAAGATAGCCGTATCACTGAACGCAGGTGAACCAAAAAGGTACTTTAGCCGCGTCTTCATGGGTGTAGGCTTGCGAGAAAATGCCAATGTTGTGAGCGTTTTCCATTGGTGAAACGTCGCTACAAAGGGATTCCAACTGTTGACGGGCTTGGGAATGCCATAGTCGATGTGAATATCATCCTTCTCTTCCACGTATGTGCCAAAGCACTTGTCCCAAATGATCAGTACGCCCGCAAAGTTACGGTCAATGTATTCAGGATTTCTCGCATGATGCACGCGGTGATGTGAAGGGGTATTGAAAATGTACTCAACCCAGCCAAGTTTGCCGACGATGCGAGTATGAACAAAGAACTGAAACCCAAGATTTAACGCCACAACCAACACCACGAACGTTGGGTCAAACCCGATCAGCATGAGTGGTGTCCAAAAGAGCCACATGCCCGACAATGGGTAGGTCAGGCTTTGGCGAAAGGCGGTGGTGAAGTTCATGTTCTCGGAGCTATGGTGCGCCACGTGTGAAGCCCAAAGCCAGTGAACATGGTGCGATGCGCGGTGGAACCAGTAATAGAAGAAATCTTGCAGCACAAAAACGGCGAAAACGGTGACAGGCGTCAGGGTGATATCAAACAAGCGGAATTGAAATAGCCAGAGGAAGAAGGGCATGAGCAGCAAGGTGGCAATGACGTCTGCGCCTTGATGAAGGCCGGCAAGGCTAAAATTGCAGAGCAATTCTTTGAAGGAGTAGTCAGTTTGGTGGCGGCGTTTCAGTACGCGATACTCCAAGATCATGCAAATCAGGAATATCGGGGAAAGAAAAAGCAGTGTCAGTGATGCTAAGCCTGAATCCATGTCGCCTCCATATGTACTCATACCCGCGAGATATAAGTGACACTACATGACTGTAGGAGAAGCGACAAATTCAGTGTGGCAAAATGATAACAGCGATGAATGAGCTGGTTATGATTTCTTTAGCTTTTCCATGGCATTCGCCCACGGATCTGCTGGGGTGTTGTCGCCCGCGCAGAAGGTGTCGAGGTAAAGGTTTTCGACTTGTTCCTTTGCCCAAGGCGTGCGGCGCAAAAACTTCAGGCTAGATTTCACCGAAGGGTCATTCTTAAAACAGTTAATAGCAATCAGTTTACCGAGCTGCGCCCAGCCGTAATGGTCAACTAAATCATTAACGATTTGTTCAAGCTTAACGCCGTGAAGTGGGTTATTAGGTTGCGCGTGCATAGTACTGCTCATCAATCATTGGAAACGGCAGCGACTCTGCCACAATGTGCGCCAGTGCGCAATAAATCGTGAGTGAAGAGAGCGTGGGACGTGTGTTTTTTAAGGCAATAAAAAAGGAGCAAAGTGCTCCTTTTTTCGATCTCATGCAAATATTAACGACGCATTGAAAGTGTTTGGTCGCTGAATTGTGTCATGCGGAGGCGTGTTTTTATGTCTTCACATGCACGCTGAACACTGAAGATTTCTTCGTCAGAAAGGTGGAAAGACAAGGTGCTTTTGAATCGGATGTCCTCACAAATGTCGGCCAATCCAACAAGGTCGCTCAATTTTGCATCTTTCGGATCTTTTAGCATTTTTTCATGTTGCTTCTGGATCTGAATTGTATAGATTTTGCTCGAATAAGTGTAAGAGGATAGTGTCATCGCGATCATGGCAATCAGTAAAATTGCGGAAACGATGAAAAGTGGTTTTTTATTAGGCAAATCTGAAAACATGCGAACTTCTTATTGATGTAATTGTAGGTAATTCTCAAACGGAAAGAGAGTCTACTCTTCTAGGCATTCGCATCGCAAGTACCTTGCGTTTCATTTCACCTGCTTTTTGAGATATTAATCCAAAAATGTGCATCATGATGCGCATTTGGAACGGTTGTGATTCGCAACCTTTGAATTATTAGGTTGTTACACACTTTTTTCAGGCGACATATTGCACACAGTTAAGTATAATGAGAATCAATATCAATAAAGACCTGTTTAATTATGTGCCAAGTTCTGATGATTGAACGTGTTGCGTCGCTGTGTGGTTGGGTCAGAACCACGTTTGCCCAACATGGCTGTAAGGTGACGCGAGTATTGCACGTAAAACAGGCGGAAATTGCGCTTAACCAATGCCATTTCGATTTGGTGCTGATTGCATCAGAGAACACAGCATTGTGCTTACCTGATATAAAAGTGCTTCGTCATCAAACCGTCGCGCCGATGATTGCTCTGCTGCCTCCAGAATCTGAGTTTGATGATGCTTCTTTATATCAATGTGGTGTCGATAAGTGCGTGTGTAACAGCATCGACCGCACGTCACTGTGGGAAGCGGCGCAAAGCGTGTTGAGCCAACCCGCTGAAGTAAAATAGAACGTGAAAAGCACAAGATAAGAAAGGACTGAACGCCTGCGACGGAAAGCATGTGTCTTTGGCATGGCCGCAAATCGTTGGACAAAACCTCAGTGAATGAGGACACATGATCGTTGAGGGAGTGAGTCTGAATCGAAGACAGCTTCTGAATTCACGCATCGTGTTCTTGTTGGGGAATAACAATCGTCACTTATGCAATATAGCGCGGTATACTTGGCGAGTTTTTGTTACGCGCAACCATTTTACCCAGAGACTAGCACGACCATGACAATCAACCTGCGTATGGCATCACTTGTATTGATGACCTTGCCTTTTTCTCTTCATGCCAGCGAGCTTGATACGGCGACAGCCATTGAAGCGCAAACGACAAAATCTGCTGCAGCTTCCCAACAACGCATTGATACCAGCGCCATCACGTCGCTTCAACTCAAAGCGGACATCGCGCAACGCCAACAAGAAATCGAAAACCTCACCTTGTATCGCAATCACCTTCAAGCGCTGGTCGTAGACCAAAACAATGAAGTGGATAGCCTGAACCAACAAATCACCGATATAAAAGAGACCCGCAAAGGTGTAGTACCGCTGATGTATCGCATGATTGATGATTTGCAGACCTGGGTTGAGCAAGATTTGCCGATCAAATCTGAAACCCGCACGGCGCGTGTTGAAGCACTGAAAGCCATGATGGGACGCGCCGATGTGGCTGATGCGGAAAAATTCCGACAGATCCTCGAAGCCTATTTGGTGGAGTTGGCTTACGGCGGCAAAATGGGCTTGTACCAAGAAACATTGAACATTGCGGGACAGCAACGTGATGTGGACGTGCTGCACCTTGGTCGTTTATCGCTGGTGGCGCGCAGCCTCAATGGTGAAGCCTTCTGGTATTTTGATGCGCCGACGTCGTCTTGGACTGCGGTGGATGCCAGTCAAAACGAGGATTTGGCCTTTGCCTTTAAGGTGGCCAATCAAAGCGTTGCGCCAACACTACTGACATTGCCACTGACGGTGTCGCCTTCTCTCGCGGAGGCACAACAATGAGCCGAATGAAACGCACACTCATCGCTGCGCTGTCTGCCTGTACGCTTCTCTCTCCGTTGCCAGCATTGGCTGATCTGGTCAGTGACACCCGTGTGGCCCAGCAGCAATCGAATGCGCACAATATGGCGCGTGAAGCCGGTTTTGAAGAGACCGAGCAGAATTTGAAAGCACAATTGGCCGCGTTGGATGCGCAACATGCTGCGCTAGAAATGGAAACCCAAACGCTAAGCGACACCTTTAGCGATAACGAACAGTATTTGGCGGAGCTTGATGAATCCCTGCGCTTGGAAACAGGCACCTTGGGTGAGCTTTTTGGCGTGCTTCGTCAGTCCAGCCGCGAGCTGAAAAATGAACGTGTGGATGCGCCTGCAGCGATTGGTCAGCCTGATTACGATGCGGCACTTGATCTGATTTTGGATGCGAAGGCCTTACCGTCGCTGTCAGCGTTGAACACGGTTTGGCACGGCATGCAGGACGAATTAGAAAACGGACGCGTGATTGCGCCATTGACGCTGAATGTGCGTGATGCCGAAGGTGTGGTCACGGAACGTGCCGTTACGCGCTTAGGTAACATTGGGCTGGTGGATCAACATGGCTACCTTGGTTGGAACAGTGCGAAGCAGCAAGCCAACCTGTTGCCTGTTCAACCTGAACATGGCCTAACATCGATCTCGCTGGCACAAACTCAAGCGGGTGACAGCGTGATCCTCGATCCGACCCGTACCGAATTACTCAACCAACTGGCCTTTACTCCAACCTTGAGCGAACGGTTCGCGCAAGGCGGGCTTGTCGGAAAAATCATCGCCGTGTTGTTGTTTGTTGGCCTTGCAATCAGTGCGGTTCGCGGTGTGTCTTTGTTCCGCGCACGCGTCGCGATTCGCAAGCAAATGAAGCACCCAGAAACGGCAGGTGATAACCCATTGGGCCGCATTCTTTCTGTGTATCAACAAGCGCCAAATCGTTCATTAGATGCGCTTGAATTTCACCTGCTTGAAGCCATTGTTGATGAACAACAGGGCTTTGAAAAAGGCTTGTCCATGCTCAAATTGCTTGCTGCTCTCGCGCCTATGCTGGGTCTGTTGGGGACAGTGACGGGCATGATTGAAACCTTCCAAGTGATCACGCAGTTCGGTAATGGTGACCCTACCGTGATGGCGGGTGGCATTTCGATGGCGCTTATCACCACAGTACTGGGCCTTGTTGCTGCAATGCCATTGCTATTGGCGCATAACGTATTGAGCACGCAAGCGGAAACCTTGCGCGGTACGCTAGAGAAAGTCGGCATTAGCTTGGTCGCACAGCAATCTGATCTGGCTGATAACACGGTGACCAAGGCAATCGCATGACCGAGCTAACAACTGTGGCTTCTCAACCTCTTTCGGCTGGCCTGTTTGACGGGCAGCTCTTTGAGCACGGTTGGCAATCCCTCTCCCTGTTTATGCAGCAGGGTGGCCCCATACTTTGGGGTTTGGCGCTGGTCGGTGCCGCGAGTTGGTTGGTGGTGATCGAGCGGCTGATTTACGTATTCAGTGTGTTCCCGAAACAAGAAAAGCACTGGATTGAACAGTGGCGTCAGCGCAAAGGTCAACGTGAATGGGCATCACGCGCCATTCGCGATGGCTGGCTGTTTGAAGCGCATGTGTCGCTGCACCGCAACCTCAATTTACTCAAAGCATTGGTGTCACTGTGTCCCATGCTGGGGCTATTGGGCACTGTCACCGGCATGATCACTGTGTTTGATGTGATGGCTGTGCAAGGGACGGGAGAGCCGCGCTTAATGGCGGCGGGCATTTCAATGGCAACCCTTCCAACGATGGCGGGCATGGTTGTGGCGCTTGCGGGCATGTTCGCGCAAGCCCGAATTTCTAAAATTTGTGAGCGCCGTGAAGCGTCGCTGACGAAAGCATTAAGGAGTCGCTCGTGAGGTTTCAGCGTGCGCAAAAAAATCGTGAAGATGCTCAAATCGATCTCACGTCGATGCTCGACATCGTCTTTATCATGCTGATTTTCTTTATCGTGACGAGCTCGTTTGTGCGTGAATCCGGTGTGGATGTAAACCGTCCTTCTGCCAGCAATGCTTCTGCCAAAGCAAGCGCCGGTATTTTCGTGGCGATCACCGCCAACAATGACATCTACATTGATCAGCGTGTCATTGATGCAGAACGTGTCGAAGCAACGTTAGAACGCCTGCTGATAGACCAACCCGAAGCATCTTTAGTGATTCAAGCCGATGAACACGCCTATAACGGCACTGTGGTCACGGTGATTGATGCCGCTAAAAGTGCGGGTATTGCCAATATTGCATTGGCGGCGGAGCAACCCTAATGTCACGTTGGGTTATTGCACTGCCTTTGGCGATTGCGTGTGTGTCTGGCTTGTTTCTATTGATGGCAGCCATGGTGACACCCACAACGTTTGAGGACGATGAAAACAAAAGCGGCATGGTGTTTGATTTGGTGATGCAAGAGCCTGAAATGGAACTGAATCGACGCCTGCGCGACGTACCGCCTAAGCCGGAAGAACCGCAAGAGCCTATGTCTCAGCCAGCACAAGCAGCGGCGCCTCAAACGCAGACACAGACCTTGTCTTCCCCGCTTCCTCAGTTATCGTTTGATATGCAGGTAGAAGGGATCAGCATTTCAGCGCCAACGTTTGAGCAGCCTGTGGTGGCAGAAAGTGCGGTGGGAGAGATTGCCGAAGTCAGCCTTGCTGCGCCAATAGCGTCAGATTTGGATGGCACGTCGAATCAACAAGCCATGCCGATGTATCGCTCAGAGCCGAGCTACCCAGCGAAGGCGCTGCGTCGCCGCATTGAAGGGTATGTGGTGATCCGTTTTACCATTGATGAAACCGGGCGTCCGCAAGATTTAGAAGTGGTGGAAGCCTCGCCGAAGCGCGTCTTTGAACGTGATGCCATGCGCGCCCTAAAGCGTTGGAAATACCAACCAAAACGCCTTGACGGTAAAGCCATCAAGCAACCGAATCAAACAGCAAAAATAGAGTTTAAGTTAGCCAAATGATGTGTCGTAGCACCTTCTCATTGTCAAACGCCATTCGCTGCGTGTGTCTCGCTGTCGCGCTATGTTCAGCGCCGTCGTTTGCTGCACAATTGTCGCAAGGCACTGTGCTGAAAGTACAGAAAGCGTTCGCGTTTCAAGAGAAGGAAGCGTGGCGTGATGCCATTGCTGTACTGCGAGAAATAGAGACCAAGAAAGCCTACGATCGTGCTTACGTTGATCGCATGCTGGGTGTGTTGTATTGGCAAACAGACGATGTGAACAGTGCGATGCGTTTTCTAGAGAAAGCGGTCAAAAGCGATGCGTTGTCGGGTGACGAAATGCGTTCAGCACAACGCATGCTTGCGGATCTGTACTTGTCTAACGGCAACTATAAATCCGCCGCAACGCTGTATTCACAGCTAGTAAAAACCGCCAAAGACAAGAAAGAGTCAGCAGAGCTTTGGTTGCGTTTGGCTCAGGCGAATTATCAACGCAAGGCGTGGAAAAGCACGCTGACCGCCATCAACAAATACCTTGCTTTGACCTCGCCGGATACGGTGTCAGCGCTTTCAATCAAACTGGGCGCAGAACTTCAACTGTCCCGCTGGAAGCATGCAAATAGCACTCTGGAACACCTCATCGCCCTTGAGCCCAAGAAAAAGGTGTGGTGGATACAACGCGCGGGCAACTACCAACGTTTAGAACAGCCAGAGAATATGTTGAGCACGTTACTGCTTGCTCAGCGTGAAGGCATTGAATTGACCACGTCAGAGCAAAGAACCATTGCGCAGCTTTATGCGCAAAAAGGCGTGCCGGAAAAAGCCGCGTTAGTGTTAGACAGCTTACCCGCCTCAGAACAAGATGCAGTGACCTTGTCGCAAAGTGCTTCTTACTGGCAACTTGCCAAAGAGTGGGATACCGCGATTGCCGTTTGGAAGAAAGCGGCAAAAGCCGATAACACGTATCGTTGGCAATTGGCGCAGCTTCAAGTGCAACAAGGGCTTTATTTCGATGCCCTGTCGAGCTTGAACAAAGTGACATCGCCAGAGAAAAAAGCCTCGGTAGAAATGTTGCGTGCCACGGCGTACGACAAACTAGAACAGACCGACAATGCTTTGCTTCATGCCAAGCGCGCACACGCTCTTCTTCCGTCATCAAAAAGCGAAAGTTGGTTGAACTACCTGACGCAGAAACGAAAAATGGCCAAGGTTTCAACACCCCCTCAAGTGCACTAAATACGCCGTAACATTTATTGTGCCGTTCTCTCTTTTTATTAGTTGATAATAGCGTCAATACCGCCGTATTATCCTTGCCTCATCCTTGAAGAACCCCACTTTTACTGGGGTTGCTAGGTGAATACTCGGCCATCAGAGAAGAGCACCTTCTCAGCCGGTTAAGGAAAACACGCGAAAGGGCACCATTGCTCACTCGTATTATCAAGAGAACATGCTGAATGACGCTAGACCTGATCACCGACATCCTTGGTTGGACATCGGTTGCTTTCTATATTTCTATCACCATCTTCAACACCATGAAGTTCACCCGTTTTGCTGCGTTTGGCTCTGCTGCCAATGACACACTCTGGGCATTTTTAATGGGCTGGTGGCCTAAAGTCATTCTCAACCTCTCTGTTGCTTCCCTGAACACCTACCGTTATGCGAAGGATTTCACCGCCGCACCTAAGTCAGTGATCATGGGGTTAGGTGGCTTGATGGCGGCGGGTATTCTTTACATCGCTTATGTTGCGGTATCGGGTTTCATCGCGGATCCAACCTTGGCGGTGGCGCTTCAATTCGCCGATTTAGGTGTGATTCTCGCGGCGTTGTACATGACCACTTTGACCAACTACCGCAAGCTGATGCTCCTTTCAGGCTTCATCGGCATGGCGGCTTACTACGGCAACGACCAAATGATGATCATCAAGGCGCTGGTTATCGGCATCATGACCTACAAGCTGCTTTTCGATAAATCACAGAATGTTGAAACGGCGAACGCTGCGTAACAACAACGCGGCTTCGACGAGAGAAAACACAAAAACGGCACTGCGAGCAGTGCCGTTTTTTTATGGGTGGGTTTGAGATAGAGAGAACACCTGATAACGCAGTGCTGTTTAATGTTTTGATGAGTGTGTATTAACAGTGGTAAATACCACCTCAGCATTTAGAATACGCCCATTGAAATCTACAACGAATTAGAGTGACCTTATGCTTCGTGATTACACCTTTGAATGTCTCGTAACCATGCCTCGCCATGAACTGGAAGAGTTTAGTGCTCGAATCATAAGCAAAATGGTGCCAGAAGACGTGATGAGTGAAATTTTCACGTTTGAGCAAGAGGAAATAGACAGCGAAGAGCGTTTATTGTCAGCACGTCTTGATGCCATGCTACGCATGACGGCGATTGCACTGAACGAAACGCAACAAGCGTTTGATGACTCAGAAAACGCCAAGCAGAACAGCGAAAGGATGACGCGATTAATCCTTTGGCATTTCTACGCGATTTCGTTCCGTTTGGAACAAGCCATTTCCCTTGAAACCCATTGCGAACACGTTGAAGCATTGCTGAAAAACGCACCAACGGATGTATTCGGCTGGGTCAAAACCCTCACAGAACTGCTTCACACCTATGCAGAAATCAGCGAGAAGCAAAACCCACAAGGGTGAGTAAACCGCTGGGGTAACTCCCTCTGAGTTTGCAGAAACGGCACTGGTAGCAGTGCCGTTTTTTTTGTGTCTGGGGAGGGGGAGATATTGGTTTTTGTGTTGCTCTAAATGGTTTATGCCCCTTTCCGAGTTGCTCGATCAAATTTAGTAAATCGAACTATGTGTTTTTTCCATAGATAATCTACCGCAAAAAAAAGGCTATGAATATAAATGGCCTGACTTAAGGTGAGCCCATGGCATCGCAGAATGAGCTCGTATTCATTAAGCTATAGATTAATGACAAACAACATTTTGATCATCTCCTAGAAACCAAGAAATCCACTTTCGTTTAGAGTTTAAAACGAAGCTCTCGTCAAGGCTAATTCCACTGGTAATCAATCCGTCAATATTTTCATCATACGCTTTCGTGGTGAAATTCCATTCTTCACTACTTATCCGTTTCCCTTGAAGAAGAGCATCATTGAGACGTTGGCTCACAATGACGATAGCTAGACCTTTTGTTTCACTGATACCCAAATCTGGCTCAGAAATACGACCTACAGCAACTGGTACCTTTAAAGTGCATGCCTTCTCACCTTGACGAGTAAATGCGTAGGTTGCATCCCCAACTCGACCATTAAGCCAAAGGAGCTGTCCTTGAGTCATGTTGTTGACAGACAGAGTTCCAAAACTACCTGTGGGAGATATAGTTGCGGCCCAGCTATATGTAGAAACAAAAACGGATAAAAAAATATGCAGAATGATTACTTTTTTCATACTAAAACCTCCCCGTCTAGGTGAGTATTGGTCGATTGAGCTAACAAATATATTAACCAGAACGGTCCTACTATCGGTATGAAAAAAACTAGTCCCCAAAAGCCAGATTTGTTGATATCGTGCAGTCTACGAACAATTACTGAAAGCATAGGGATGAAACTTACAGCGCTATAAATAGTGTCGAACCATGTTGTCATGTTCATAGCAATATCTGCTCCAATGCATCCTATCGCTACCAACGTGTGTACTAAAAGAAACATCCAACATTCTTTGCGGGACGAACAACCAGAAAAGTCTAAACTTCGCTTCCAAGCTAAAAAATAGTATTTCATAAATGCCACCTCAATATTTGACTGATGGTGATATTTTGCCTCGGAATAAGTGGTGTATACGTCTCAAAACAGGTTTTAGGTCGTTCTTAAACCTATTTTAGTCTACGTTGCGTTTTCAATTGTATTTCATCGAGTTATCCTTGATATTCACTGAAAGTGATAACTCATTTATCAATCTAGGACTTGCTATGCTTGCGATACCTGTTCCGTTCGTTGTTTCCATGCTACTTGGACTACTAGCGATATCACTTTATGCCCAGCTTTCTCAGCAGGGTAAAGTCGCTAGCATGTTTTTAGGGTTATGTGCTGTGACGACCTCAATGGTTGGTTTACGTTGGACATTTGGACTTAGCATTTTCAGCATCGCGCAACCTATTCTGGCCTCCATAATTCCTGTTGTTGCGTGGTATGCGTTTGCACACGCCAATCGTGATTTGGGCATCTTGCCTATTAAGCATTTTGTTGCGCCATTATTCGTTATTATTAGCGCTGTATCTCAACCTTGGTTGGCACTTCCACTAGATGTACTACTTACTTTAATTTACGCTTGCTATGGAGTGGCACTAATCCGCTTTTCGTCAAAAGAAACAGCACTGATTAATGTTTCATTAGGGAATTGGGAAGGAGTAAAGAAAGCGGAGAATATTGCGGGATGGATGCTGATATTTTCTGCGTGTGTAGATACGCTCATGTCGTTAGATTTCACTTTTAATCAAGGTGGATTTTCACTGTATATCCTTACTGCGGCACATTTGATTCTTCTACCCGTGTTATCGTTAGCTGTAATTGTAGTGGGCATTAATACACCTATTTCATATGAGTTAAAATCTAAACAAATCAGCCCCAATGACGAGACAAGTAATTCCCAAGTAATGACCAGTGAGAGAGCTCACGAGATCTCTTTACTGTTAGACTCTAAAATCCGACAAGACAGACTTTACTTAGACCCTGAGCTAACCCTTTCAAAACTGACACGAAAGTTAGGTATACCAGCAAAACAAATTTCAATTGCAGTTAATCAGGTACACGAAAAGAATATTTCTAAGATCATAAATGGGTATCGCATAGAGCATGCCATGCACTCCTTGGATACGTCACAAGATACTATTACGCAAATATTCATGAATTCTGGTTTTCAGACCAAGTCTAACTTTAATCGTGAGTTTTCAAGAGTCGTGGGTATGACTCCAAGTGAATACCGTAAAAGTAAAGCTCAGCACCCTAAGTAAGATTCACTATTAATATGGAAGATCTAATAGCTAACTTTGCCATACATTTCCTAATCTGTTTAGGTCGAGTTAGAGCCATTACTCTAACAAACTTTTGTCCAAAAGTGAGTTTGAAACAGCAAACCTCGTCAGTGTTGCCTCATTAGTTTTCGATAGATTTCCTTATGCCAAACGTGAAGTGTGTGGAAATCCCCCATTTTGTCGTTTTCTCTCGCTACCGCCTCTATCGAACTCCATGATATCCTCTTTAAAACATGCGCTTATGATCATTTTTGGCATTTATCCGATACATAAAAATCCTGAAATGGAGTGTTTAAACACCCCATTCTGGGATATAACAAATTGTTAGGTGCTTAGGAGGAAAAATGAAAATTAATAACCTTGATAGACAAATTAGTATGTTGTGTCCAACTTGTGGTTGTAAAGAATTCTCTTTCGATGAACATGATGAGAATGGACTTGTTACTTGTACTCAGTGTGAACGCCAACTGACTCGTGCAGAACTTGTCTCTGAGAACTCTGAGTTAATAGCAGAAAATCAAAATGAGCTCGCTAAAGAAGCACAAAAGCAAATCGAAGCTGAAATGAAAAAGATGGTTAGAGATGCATTCAAAGGAAACAAGAATATAAAATTTAAATAGAGGGCATTAACCTTATGGACTTTGGTGACGGTATAGCACTTTTGGCTTTGGGGCTGTCTGGGTACGCTACATGGCGGACGATTCAATTCAACAAAAGACAGGACTCTCTAATTGAAACTCAGAAAAAGCTGAATGAATTACTACTAGCTAAAGAAACTGAAGAAGTACTCGATGATCTTAGGGCAGATTTAGGTGCGTCGATCATTAAGTTAGGTAACCATAAGTATCGTTTGAAAGTTTGGAATAAGGGAAATGCTGAAGCTAAAAATGTAACAGTAGAATTTCCTGACGGTAATGAACTAGTTCCAAACTCGGAGCTACAGAGCAAACTGCCTTACGAATCGCTCGAAAAACATGCATCTATTGAGTTAGTTGCAGTAGTTCATATGTCAACTCCAAGAAAGCACAAATTGAAACTTTGTTGGTCTGACGAACATAGAAATAAAAAAGAAAAAATCGTATATCCAACACTTTAGAGTGTGCCTAACAAATAAGAATCAGTGTCGCGCAGCGGACACTGATTTGGGTGTTGAACAAGACCATTCTCGAGACACAACATGATAACTTGCCCAAAATCAAGTTATCCGAAGTGAACGCTGTAGAGCATAAGATCTAACTGATTTCTGTCCAAAAACCATTTAGTGAAGTCCATAAAGCACCATTCTCCGTAGCGATAACCCCCCTCTAACTCCCCCCTTGAAAAGTGGGGAGGATCAAAAGCGGTGTACAAATCAGACGCATACTTGACCGGACACATCCTTTACATCTTTCTCTTGGGTAGACGCTAAACACGTGGTTTTTCGTCCTACTGACTTGGTTAAGTCTGTTCGTTGCCTACCCATTAATATCAAGCCGCACTGTCACAGATTGAGGCACTCAATACGGGAATGTTATTCAGATACTGTATTCTGGCGAACATGACGTAGCGACGAGTGATGAAAGTTGTTTGTACGAAAGTTCTTCAAGAAAGAAAAACCAAGGGTGTACCTCGACTCGATATTTGTTGTGCCTCGCGGGGAGCTAACGTCAAGCGATGAATGGGGATTTCTGGCGAGTGCCGAGAGTTTTGAAGAGAGTATTCGCTCTGAGCTTGGTGAGATCTTTAACTTGCCACATATTTCTACTGCGTCAGAGGTGACGCGACGTGATCTTGGTTTGCAGGTGGCAGTTGTGGGATACCGAGGTGGAGAGCTTGTTGATGCGGGTTTGCATCCCATATCGGTACCAATATTTTGGAAACCCAAGATAGAGATACATTCACGTTTGTTCTATTTAGATAGTCAGAAAACATTCAAAAAATACAAAGTGGTAGAGCGTTTCTCTTGGTCTGATTTTGTTGGGCGTTCAATGACGCTTAATGGATTGTTCTTTCGGTATAAGCCTTTGTATAACAATAAAGATATGGAGCACTTGCTTGTGAAGGCGTGCTTTCGGCTTGTAGAGAAAATGAAATCCTCGTTATAACCGAGCAGACAACGAACCACTAATGGGATGGTTTTTTAAGCATGTCCTTAGTTCTGTCCCTAGTTTTGCTCACACGGAAGAGGCAGAATTCACGACGTTCAACGCCTGACACGTGCGAAGCGCGTCCGTTAATATGTCGATATTCGCAAATTTGATAGTCCAGATTACTGGATGAGGTGTGTTCATAATGATTTTATTCACTAAAATCAAGGAAGCGTCGCGTGTCAAAGCAGTATGTGTCTGTTATCCCTAACATGGATATGCCCTCCAATATCAGGGGCGTGGGTGGTGGTGCCAAGCTGAAAACGTATGAGCCAACATCCGAAAAGGATGACTTTGTTTCACGCAAAATACGTGAAAGCGAAGCAGTCCAAAGCCGCACCAATGGCCCTGTAAAACAGGGAGAGCCGTTTAAAAGCCAATCTGTGCTCGATTCACAGAGCGCACAGAATGCCTTCGTCAATGACCAACCAACCACGGACGAAGAGAAAGACCACTTAGTGGTGTTTTTAGGTGGTGCGGGAATGCGTGGCGACTATCAATATGACATGGTGCGCGCCTTGATGCAGGCCGGTATTAAGCGGGCTGTTTGTGGTAACTATTCCGGTGTTTTTGAGAATGGCGAAGATCTGGATTACAACGAATACGTCGATATGGGTGCCGATGCGACTTCTGTGATTTTCTATAATCAGGCAGAAGATGACCCTATTGCCCTTCAGATGGTGAACTCAAGCGAGTGTAAAGTCGAATCCAAATACGAGATGGGTGATACCGAGTGGGTGACATATTCAGGCAAAAACGCCTATGGCGACGAATGCCCCTCCTCAGTGTTGAGAGTGAAGCTGGCACCAAGAACGCTGGATCTTTCACTTCAGGCATTAGGCGTCACCGCTCCAACCCCGTGTCAAGGTGGGGAGTTTGCTCTCATAGGTTATTCTTGGGGGGGTGTTATTTCCGCGCGTGCGGCGGTGTATCATGCCAACAACGGCTTAACTGTTAATAATCTGGTGCTGATTGGTGCTCCTATTAACCATAGCCTGGTCAAAGCCGTTAAATCTCATGCGAACATCAAAAACGTGATTATCATGGACTTAAAAGAACAGGGCGATCCTATCTATGCAGGTATCAGCGATGGTGAGATCATCTCAGCCTCTTTCGAGCTAGGAAACCAGATGATTCAGGGGAACGGCCACTTTTATTATTCAGGGAATGATAGTGAAGGTAAAAAACGTCGAGAGGAATTGGCTGCAACACTGGTTGGAATGGGCATTAAATGATCGCAAACATACTAAGAGCACTGACACTTTTATTGCTGGTTTTGGCTGTTATCACATTCAGTGTTAATCACTTGTACGATTTAAAAGAGTTCCCAGAGGATGTGACTTACATTTTTTCAGTCATCGTTATTGGCTCGCCAATTCTTGTCATTCCATCACTGATTGCCATGGTTGGCATCGACCTCTTCTGCATCGTAAAGCTGAAAAGTGCCAGACACAGGAAATGGCTAGGTTGGGACTTGTTTGTACCGCTACTAACACTTTTTTTAACATTCAGTGTCCTGAAGAATTGGATCGACAGTTCTGGAATGGTCTAACCCCTGAATACACTTAGGCAATCCACAATGAACTGATATTTAGTGTGTTATCTCGTTGTTGTTTGTACATATTCTGAGCTTCTTTAGCAGCAGTCAAACCAACAAGGAAACGGTAGAAATTGACGAGAAAATGAAAAAACTTTAAGCATGCTCGTCTCTTCTTTATTTAGTTTCACCTTGCTTTAGGTTTGGTCAAATTGAAGGAATAGCTTCGCCGTTTTGGACGGTGTTTCAATCATTGGCAGATGGCCCATATCCTTCATCACTTGCACTTCTGATCGAGAGACTAATTTACCAAGGATACCAGCACCGGCGACATGCAAGACACGATCATTGTCTCCCCAGATAATCAGTGTTGGTTTCTCGAAGCCAACGAGTACAGTATCAAGCGGCACAGTGAAATGGACTTGTCCATCTTTGATGTGGTGGATCTGTTGGAAGATCTTGCTGTTAAGTGGGAAGCTGGCTTCTGCCCGTTTAGCGAGTTCTTTGATCATTACTTCTGGAATGAAGGGTGGCTTGTGAAATGCAAACGCCAACAGTTCTCTGTATTGCTTGGCATCACCTACCAGCACAGCGGGGCGTTCTTGCTGGTGCAACATGGCAAACATCTCGCTGTCAGGCGAGGTTGCCACGCCTAGTGGGTTGAGAAGCCACAAACTTAACACTTGATCAGGGTGCTCTACCGCGTAATTCCCCGCAATATAACCTCCCATAGAATTGCCGCCAATGTGAAACGCCGACAAGCCAATAGACGCTGCAAATGCTTGAAGGCGTGCCACCTGAGCTGGCACATCGTAGTTTAAGTCAGGTTGTTTCAGGCTATCCCCAAACCCTGGTAGATCCGGCGCAATCACCCGATACTTGTTAGTGAGGTGTTTCGCCATTCTTACCCAGTTGTCTTTGTCTGCGCCGAAGCCGTGAAGCAACAGAAGTGGCGTACCCGATCCACCTTCCAGATAGGCAATTTCGCCCTCTTCAATCTCCGATGTTTTTAAAGTCAAACCCGATATTCTTCGCTCTGCTGAAATGCCAAGCTCGAATAGCTTTTCTGGTGGGGTCATTCGGTAAGCGACAAACCCAATGAGTATCAGTACTCCAATGAAATAAAGCATTATGAACCCTTCCCTGTAGAGAGTGGCAGACCGGTATTTCCTTCCCGATCTAATGTAAAGTCTGAAAATGGGGCCAGCATCAAGCCAAACGGCAAGCAAGAAACCATGGTCATGAACTGATTCCAACGGTTCCCGTTGGGTTCAAAGCCTTTCTTGCATCTTTCATTTGCTTCTATTATGTCCAGATTTAGGCTTTGAATTTGGCTTTTTTTTGAGGTAACGGCAATTGTGCTTACTGAGTCTCTTTCCCACATGCTAATAGGAGACGCAGCAGGCAATGTTCTATGGGCGCCATTGTGAACTGATCGTGTTCTTATGGTATGTCATGCGTACGCGCTCTTTTCACCTCACCGAGAGGTCTCCATAGCCTGAGGCCATCGAAGTGTACGCTTGTAGTGAAAATGTGACGGTGTAACAAGTGGTACTACACTTTCACTAGTCCACCTTTCTCCATATCCGCACATCGGTAGCATTTTTCATCGCCACAATGGGTAATGGTTGGCGTTGTTTTGATGGCATTGGCGCAGGTTTGTACCAAAGTTTGCAGCGGATAGGCCGTCCAGGTGCTGTGTCCTACCTTGGCTTGCTGGGATATCTCGGTGAGCAAGGGGGCAAATTTGTTAAAACCCTCAGAGCAACTTCCCACTGACGTTTCGACAATGCCGCGCGTGAAAGTTTTTGCCCAGCGTCTTAGAAGGTTTCTTCCGGCAAGTTGTTCAGCATAGTGAATAGGGGTGATGGTGGTGAGTGGCACGCCCATTGAGATGACAAGGGCTTCTTTGGCCTCATCGCATGCATACAGGCCGTAGATGTCATCATTCGTTTGTTTCGACAATATGGCTTCCGCGTGTGGGCCTAACGCCGCATAGCTACAAATAGGGTGGGTGCTACGGATACGGTCTGGACGGTGGAGCAAGGCTTTAGAAATTGCCCCCATGCTGGGTTCAAGTCGGTTTTCATCGCCGCAGAAGGTCACGGTGTCTTCAAGTTGCAGCTCGCCGCGGTATCCGTTTTGGCGATACGGGTCACCGTTGGGTGGAAGGCAAAGTGTGTCGTAATTGAAGGTGGGCACCACGAGGGTGCATCCCGCTTCAAGCAAGGCATCGAACAAGGTATCTGGCCCACCATCAAGGTGGCCGAATGATCGAATGGACGAATGAACAAACAGTACTTTGTTCTCAAGCGCCAGTGCCTTGATGGCGTGTTGAACATCACTTTGCGTCGTGGTCACGGCGTTGCCTCTTTGTTTGTGGCTTTTGATGTCTCTGTCTGGAGCAGTGTCAATAAATGCTCAAGACGGCTTGTACTTTGATTCATCCCACCAGGACGATAGTTGTTTGTCCACAGATCGCGGTACGTGCGGATCATTGGCTTCAACTCTTGAATGAGCGCAGCCTTTCTATCATCTGCAAATCGTTCGACAAGGCGATGATCTTCTTGTTCATAACCTTGTGCAACAAGACAAGCAAGGCGCAATGCGTCTACCGTCCAGCGCAGCTCTTTGGATAATGGAGACGAGAGGTTTTCGAGCTTCTCTTGCCACAGGGCCAGTTCATTCAGGGCGGTATTGAGTGTGTTCGTTTCAATACCTTTGGCGTGTTTGATGTGGCGGCGTGACGCTTGGTCAAACAAGAAAGGACCAAAAAATGCACAGTTAGGCGTTTGAATGCCTGTCATCAGGTAAATGTCTTGCAGTGCAATCAGAGCATCACACTCTGTTTGAGAGGCGTCAGGGTAGAACCACAAAATAGCACGCATGACGTCGTTATCACTTTGCTGCAATTCTCCCCATGCCATTGCGCCACCAAAGGCGTACGCGGGGATCGGCATTGAGAATTGTTGTCCGTGTCCCATGTCACCCCACTCGGTCACCATGTAGCCTTTCGCACCGAATTTCTTCGCTGACTTTGCGGCTTTACGCATGTGGGTGACGGCCGCATTCCAACGTCCGGAGACAGATGCAAAACAGCCCGTGGAAACCGCGACATGGAAGGGGTAACCAAATAAGGCAAGTTGCTTATGCTCAGCATCAAATGGGTGGTCGGGTTCGTAACCCCAGTTAAGCAACGTGAGATCGTCAGGTAACTGGCTGATGAGGTTTGGGTAGCGGAAGAGCATGTCGCTGAAAATCTGACAGCGTTTGCCATGCTTGTTCGCAATGGCGAGCACTTTTTGTAAGTAGTTTAAATAGACTTTCCCTTTGCCGAATATTTCACACGCTGACTTGCTGGCGCCGACCCCTAAATCCATGGTTTCGTCAAAGTTGATGTTTAACGTGTTGCTGGAAAAATTCGGCACGAGTTCCGCGATGAGTTCGTCGACAAAGGTTTCAGTTTGCGGACTGATCGGGTTTAACCCAAATGACCCAGGACGGTGATCGCCGCGTTGATCTTTAAAGCCGGTTTTCTGTTCGGCAAGGTGCTTGTATTCAGGGTGGTTTAGCCATTTTTCCATGTGGCCAAAACAGGCTTGGTTTGCGACAAGCTCGATCCCTTTGTGGCGACAATAAATATCGATGTCGCGAATGTCTTCCGCGGTCATCGGCGTGTAGTCGCGCCATACCGTCTCGTGCTTTTTATACGCAAAGGTATGTTCGGTATAGAGTTGGAGCTGGTTGTATCTGAGCGCACTCCAATAATCGATGAGTCGCTTGAGCGCGGGTAGGGTTGGCACGCGATCTCGGCTGATATCCAGCAAAATGCTGCGCGCTGAAAAATCCGGCCAATCTTCGATAACAAAGTCGAATTTCAATTCAGCGTCGTTTTCAATCAATTGATTGAGCGAGAGATGTCCGTATCTCAAACCATGCAGGTCGGCGTAAGCAAGGTTCAACCCACAAGAGGAATAGCTCAGTCGATACCCTTGCTCTGGCAAAGAAGGATCGTGAAGGTAGGTTAAAAGCGCATGTGATGAACGTGCTTCATAGTCTGTCGGACAACCGCGCAGCACGTTCGCTATACGAAATCGCTGTGCTGAAAATCCCTCATTAAAGCGTTTGGGAGCGGGGAATATCAATTCCATCTGACATTGTCCTTGTCATTCACATTAAATTGAAACATTGCCGTTCTCTGCTAAGCGCAAGCTTTCCGCCAGCCTGAGTTCGGGGGTTAATAGCTTTTGCCACGCCATGGCTGCTGCGCCCATGGCTGCGGCTTGCGGGCCTAGAATCGAAAACTCAATATTGGGTTTTACGATATAAGAACCCGCCAAGGCGTCACTGTGTTTACGCATTGATGACGCCAGCTCTGAACCAAATGACATGCCATTTCCACCGATGACGATGCGCTTAATGCTCATCAGGCTACATAGGTTAACGGCAAGCTCGGAAAATTCTTCAATGATGACGCTTGGCGTTGGTTCTGCGCCTCGCATTAGCTCCTGGCTGTTAAATTGTCCGGCCATGTGTTGCTCGCCATAAAACAACTGGCGATTGAGCACCACGCCTACTCCAATGCCAAGGCGGTGATAGTGCTCGCGGGCATGGTGGGTAGAGAGCAGCACATACAAAAAATGGTCATAAGGCAGGCTGCGCTGTTGCATGAGTTCGCCCCACGCCCCGCAGTTGGCGTCGTTATCAATAAATACAGGGTAGGGCACATGGCGTTTAAACAGCGGCGCAAAATTGATGATCGAGCGAACATTGAGTGAATGAGAGAGCTGGAGTTGGCATTTTTCGGGGTCTACAAGGCCGGGAACGCCAACACCAATCGCGAGAACGCGTGGAAAAAGGGCTTCAATGTCTTTGATGCAGGGGAGAAGCGCATCAAGCACGGCATCATCTATCGAGATTTGCGTGTCGATGGGTAGCATATCGTGGTAAATGACCTGCCCGAGCAAGTTGACGACGGAAACTTTGAGTGTGTCTGAATTCACATCAACACCGATAACCACACCAAATTCTGGGTTGAAGACCAAAGACACTTTAGGCCGACCGCCTTTGCCTGAGACGATCTGAGGTTGCTCTAAAATCATACCGATGTCGAGGAGGTGGTTGACGGTTTTTGTCACGGTTGATTTATCGAGTCCAAGCTTTGACGCCATTTCGATGCGAGAAACCCCTGGCGATTGCCAGAGCGAATTAATGATCCCTGCGGTGCTGTGTGTTCTGCTGAGCCTGATCGTCACAATGGGTTAGTTTCCATGAGCAACTTAATACTCGTTATCTTATTGATGGCAGTATGAAAAACAACTACGTTCACGGAATTCAGAGCTGGGTTCACTCTTTTTTATTTCATTGTTGAAGTGAGTCGAAAACAGGGTGCAAAAAAAAGAAATTGGGCGATGGAGGGTAAAAGTTTTACGCGGAAACTATCGAGACAGTGAATTTTTGGGTATTCAACGCATTTGATGATTTCTTGCTCGCATACTTGCTGCCTAGTAGCCCCTGCGAGATACTCGCCTTATGACTAAGGAATGGTTTGTCTTTGTTGCGTCAGCAAAGACAAAGGGGAAGACATGAACAAAAACGTATGGTTGTTGGCGCTATGCCAAGCCCTTCTTATGAGCGGAAACATCGTGCTTATTTCCGTCAACGGCCTGATTGGACAAGCGCTATCCCCTAATGACAACTGGGTAACCTTACCCGTTTCGACACAGTTTGTAGGCTTGATGATGGCCACCATTCCTGCCTCGCTGATCATGGCAAAAATAGGCCGTAAAAACGGCTTTATGCTTGGCAATGTGATTGGTATTTTCGGAGCGTTGTTGTGCGTGTATGCCCTTGGTCAAAGTGCATTTTGGTTGTTTTGTTTCAGCACCATGCTGTTGGGTATTGGCATTGGTTTTGGCACGTTATACCGATTTGCGGCCATTGAAGTGAGCGCGCCTGAAAGTCGTGACAAGGCGATTTCACTGTCAATGGCGGGCGGCGTGCTTGCCGCCGTGCTCGGGCCAAATCTTGCGATTGCGAGTCAGCATTGGTTGCCTGGCACAAATTTTAGCGGTGCGTTTATTGGTATCACCGCGTTGTACGTGCTCTCGTTGGTGGTGCTTCAATTTATTGGCCTTCCTCCCGCGGTGCCTGAACATCATCAATCGAAACAAAGTCCTGTGGGCGATATTCTGCGCGCGCCGGGCTACATGCTGGCGGTGTTTGCTGCCGTCATCGCTTATGCTGTCATGAACCTATTGATGACGGTAACGCCGATTGCGATGCACAAGCATGGTTTCCATTTTGAAGCCGCGGCACTGGTCATTGAATGGCATGTGCTGGGTATGTTCCTCCCTTCTTTCTTTACGGGCTCCCTGATTGGCAAGATAGGCACACGCATGACGATCATGCTGGGTAGCCTAATGTTTATCGCCAGCATATTAGTCAACTTGAATGGCGTAACAGAGTGGCACTTTAGGGTCGCGCTGGTGTTGCTCGGGATTGGCTGGAACTTTATGTTCATTGGCGCAACCAGCCAGCTTACTCAAACCTATTTGCCGCAGGATAAGCCTCGAGCCCAAGCTATGAATGAATTTGCGGTGTTTGGTTGTGTCACGCTGACTGCGCTTTTAGCTGGGAATTTGGAGGCTTCGATGGGATGGCAATCGCTGAACTTACTGTTGCTGCCTTTTGTCTGTATTGTCCCGGTTGTGTACCTGTTCTTTACGCGTAACCCTCAGGAATTAAAGGCGAAATAACATTCTTCTTTCAGGTGGTTTTTCTGGTGCTATCTTTACTTTTACTGCGCTAAGTTGTTAAGGAGTGCAACATGGAATTGGAAAACCAATTTGGTGAGAAACTACATCTCGCCGATGATCTTACATTGAAAGAAATGGTCGATATGGGCTTGCTAGTGGTATTGGCAGACGAGAACGACGAGAGTGAGAACTGCTGGATCCCCACTGAGCCTTTTGAGTGAATACCCCTTAAAAACAACATGTAGAAAGCCTCTGATTGAATAAATCAGAGGCTTTTTTAATCGTCTGTATCGGCTGCTGCGCGCCAGTGATTCGTTTTTCCTGTTGCTTTCATCGAAATATCCCGCTGTAAATGACCGAAATTTGCTGTCTATACTCCCAGACAGGTTGCTGACAGGAGGTTATAGGATGAAAGCGATATGCCATGTGATATTCATTACTTCAACGCTTGGGTTTTCTTGGAATACCTCCGCAGCAGAACCCTTGCAAGATCTTGCCAATGCGTTATTTGGCCCTCTGCCAGAGGCCATGCCAGGCAGTGAATTTGATACGCCAGAGCGGGTTGCTCTCGGCAAAGCCCTGTACTTCGAAACCGCACTTTCCGCCACTGACAATCAATCGTGCAATACTTGCCACAACCTTTTAGAAGGTGGGTCGGGCACTGAGCCTCTGCCGGTATCTGTCGGTGCGCTCGGCAAGTTAGGCACGCGTAATAGCCTCACAACGTGGAACGCGGGTTTTCAGTTTGCTCAGTTTTGGGATGGGCGCGCAAAAGATCTCGCCGAGCAAGCACGAGGCCCAATCACCAATCCGATTGAAATGGGGTTGTCTTCAGAAGATGAGGCCATTGAGAAGCTTAAAGACAAGGGCTACCAAAACGCGTTCGCTGCCGCCTTTCCCAACGTAGATGATGCGATGACCTTTGATCATCTGACGGAATCCCTTGCGGCGTTTCAACGCACTTTGGTCACCGAAGACAGATTTGATTTGTACCTCGCGGGGGATGCAACCGCGCTGAGTACTCAAGAAAAGCGGGGATTAGAGCGATTTATTTCCACAGGGTGTAATGCGTGTCACAACGGCCCATTGCTTGGCGGCGAACTATTCATGAAAATGGGCTTAGTAAAGCCTTATCCGAACAAGATCGACAAAGGCCGCGCACATGTTACGGGCAGTTCAGCGGACAACTTTATGTTTAAAGTGCCGACGCTTAGAAACGTGGCGCAAACCGCGCCCTACTTTCACGATGGTGCGGTATTCAATTTAGATCAGGCTGTACGCGACACGGCATGGCATCAGCTTGGGGTGAAACTCAGTGAAGAGGATGTGAAAGACATCAGCGCATTTTTTGCTTCACTCGATAACACCAAGACAATAACGTTTTAGATAGTCTCGACTATTCGCTTTGGAGATTCCGCTTTGCAAGATGCATCGAACCCTGTGCCTTCATCACATTCAGCCTTTCAGGTTTCGACCATTTATCGTGGGAAAGTGGCAGCGCGCTATGGCCTACAAACCGCGATGGACAAGGTTGAAATTGTCGGGGATGTCTTTTTATCAAAGACGGGGTTAGACGGTGATGAAACCGCAGATAAAAAGCATCACGGCGGGCCTGAACGTGCGCTTCACCATTACCCGCAGGAACACTATGCATGCTGGCGTGAAAAGTATGGTGACGAACAGGATTGGCAAGCGCCCGGAATGGGCGAGAACATCAGCACTGTCGGGATGACGGAAGACACGGTATGCATTGGTGATCGCTACCAATGGGGCGATGCCATCATTGAAGTGAGCCAGCCGCGCTCGCCATGTTTCAAGCTCAATCAACGCTGGGAAGTTGAAAATCTGTCGGTCGATATGCAAGCCATCAGCCGCTGTGGTTGGCTTTATCGCGTGGTTCAGACCGGCACTGTGAGTGCGCAATCGCCCCTCGTGCTTCTCTCTCGCCCTGAGCATGCCATGACGCTGCGTGAAGTGTGTGACGTGTTCTTTGGCGACCCTTTAAATACCGAAGGGTTAGCGAAGCTGCGTGAGCAAACTGCCCTGTCTGACAGTTGGATGAGCAAAGTCATTCTTCGCCAGGAAACGCATGAAGTGGAGAATTGGTATTTTCGATTGTTGGGGCGTGCTGCGCCGTAATTCGTGTTTAACCACGTCATTACGTGACTGCGAATTAAGCGTCAACATCGATAGATAACAGGCGTGAAAAAGGGCATCTACGAGAACGTGGATGCCCTTTGCGATCTTACTCGTCGAGAAGACGATTACAGATACATTTTTGCCAGTGTTGCTGGCTCAATTTCTTTGCCTTCAAGCGCTGCGTTCCAGTTAATACCAACCAGCACGCCGTCTTCGTCTAGCGTGATCAGCCAATCTTGAACGAACACGTCTAGTGGGATTTCTTGCACTTCGAAATCTGCCCACTCTTCAACGTTGTGAATTTCTGCATCTTCTTTTGAAGACCAGAATGGCATGATTTCGCTGTTTTCAAATTCGGTTGAATCGCATGCCAGCCAACCTTCTTCATTGGTTAAACCCCAAACTTTGGCGGTTTCTTGTGTTTCTTCAATGAAAAGCGTCAAGTTTGCTTCGATGTCAGCAGTCAATTTGGTCATTTTTAGATTCTCAGTGATTCAATGCGAGCGCTAGAATATCACTTTAATTCGGAATGCGCTTGCATCATGTCGTGTCACTGAGCCATGACGAATTATCCCATCGCAAGTGATAACGCTGAGAGCTTACGATTTAGACGCAGATTGATGATTTCTTTAGCAAACGCCATGTAGAAATAAGGAAGAAGCGCAAGCATCACCAGCACATAACTTATTTTGAATCGAAATGGCATGTCTCGCTTCTTTCCCTCATCGAAAATCGTGATGCCAGTGACGAAAAAGAAACCGACAGCATACAAGGTGGCAATGGTGCCGACGAAGAGATAACTGATCATGACGCCCTTTGCGACAATGGCGCTTATAACCTGCAGGTAAACCCAAAAAATATCAATGTAATCCACAACCTACTCCGGTGTGTTGGTAGAAAAAACCAACAAGGTAGAGCGCGTTGCAATTAATACAATCCTATTCGATGAAGACTTCGGGAAGCATCAAAGCGGCTTTGTAACTGCGAATTCTGTCATTCAAAACGGCGCTAATGAAACCTCATGACTCTCCAGTAACGCCCTGAGTGCTTGCAAACCTTGCTTCAATGCGTCGTTGTTTTTTATCGACATCAAAGACAGGCGAATGCAGTTGGGGTGAGTGTCGCCCGCAGCAAAATAGCTGCCACTGGTTACGATCAGATCCCGTTGCTTCGCTTCCATCACAAAACGTTCTTGTTGCCAATGTGCGGGCAAGGATACCCAAACGTGATAACCCTCCGATGCTGAAATCACGTCACCGAGTATGTCTTTTGCGATGGCTTGTCGCTGCTTGGCAATGTCGCGCTGCATGTCTGCCATCGAAAACGCGTCGCCGCTGTTTATGAGTTGTTCGGCAACAATAAAATTCAACGGGGAGGCTAACCAGACATTGGCGCGAATGTGCGCATTCAGTAAAGGTAATAAATGCTCAGGGGCAACCACAAACCCGCAACGCATGGCGGGGCTAATCGCTTTAGATAACCCAGACACATGAATGCCTTTCTCTGGTAGCCAATGGCATATTGCAGGCAAGGTGTCTTCGTTCAAAAAACCGTAAATGTCATCTTCCACCAAGTAGGCAGAAGAATGTTCAATGATGGCAGCAATAGCTTGCCGTCGCTTAACGGGCATCGTAATGCCTGTCGGGTTCTGGTGCGACGGAATTGCGATTACCAGTTTGGGTTTGTGCGTGTGCAGTACGGCTTCGAGGGCGGACGGGATGAGCCCGTCTTCATCCATGTCTATGCCGATGATCTGGCGTCCCGCTAAACTGGCGATAGCCAGAATGCCGGGGTAGGTGAGCGCTTCGACCGCGATAACATCACCGGGTTGGGTCAGCGTTTCAACCAGCAGAGACAGTGCATGTTGCGCGCCGTTGGTTAAAAGCACATTGCTTGCTGTTGCGGAATCCAATCCGTAGCGCTTCGCCCACATGGCCCCAGCTTCACGGTGTGCATGGTGACCTGAATGATCGGTATAAGCGAGTAATTCTGGTGTAAAAGCGAGGGAGGCTTTTTGATAGGCAGTGCGCAGCGAGGCAAGGTTTTGCAACACGTAAGGTTGAAGGATCGAAAAGTTAAATTCGGTGTCGTTTTCGGCAGGCTGAATGGCTTTGTTTAACTGCGACGCACCCACGACAAACGTACCGCGACCGACAAATGATTCCACACGATTCATTTCCGCGAGTAGCTTATAAGCTTTGGAAATGGTGGCGGGTGTGGTTTCTAACTCAGCGGCAAGCTCACGGTGTGGGGGCAACTTGGCGCTGGGCGGATAAACGCCTTCGTCAATGCGTTGCTCAAGTTGACGGGCGATGTCTTTGAATTTCGTTTCGCTCACAAGCATTCCATGCGTTTTCAATCTCTGGGACAAATTATGGCCAGCTTTCCACCGAATTGAAATAGCCAACGCAATCAAATTTAACATTGACATATGTCAATTGGTGCAATTATAGTCACCTCATTACGCACGAATCATGCGCTTTTGTTTGCGTGGCTGAAGACGTCACGGCAGTTTGCATGCACCCAACATGAGAGGATAAGGATATGTCAGAGAAAAAGGTTTCGTTTATCGGTTTGGGTGTCATGGGATACCCAATGGCGGGTCACCTTGCGCGTGCAGGTTTTAGCACCACGGTTTATAACCGCACGACGGCGCGCGCAGAAAAGTGGGCGTCTGAGTATCAACAAGCGTTTGCGATTACTCCGCGTGAAGCCGCAACCGATAGCGACATCGTGTTTGTGTGTGTGGGTAATGACAATGACGTGAGAAGCGTTATTTATGGTGATGATGGTGTGCTGGCGAGCATGAAGCCGGACAGTATTTTGGTCGATCACACCACCACGTCGGCAGAGTTAGCAGAAGAGTTGGCGGCAGCCTGTAAGGAAAAGGGCGTGCACTTTATTGATGCGCCGGTATCCGGCGGTCAAGCGGGCGCAGAAAACGGCGCGTTAACCATTATGTGTGGCGGTGATGAAGGCACTTTTAACATCGTAAACCCTGTGTTTGATGCGTATGCGAAGCAAGCGGTGCTACTGGGCGACAATGGACAAGGTCAGCGCTGTAAAATGGTCAACCAAATCTGCATTGCGGGTATTTTGCAGGGATTGAGTGAAGGCCTATTGTTGGCGCAGGCGTCAGGCTTGAACATTGAACAAGTCACTAATGTGTTGAAGCACGGTGCTGCGGGTTCATGGCAAATGGAAAACCGCGCCGTCACCATGGCGCAAGACAAGTTCGACTTTGGGTTTGCCATCGATTGGATGCGCAAAGACTTGGGTATTTGCCTTGATGAAGCTAAACGCCACGATTTAACGCTGTCACTGACGCAAGAAGTGGATAGCAAGTATGCCAGCCTGCAAGAGAAAGGCTTAGGGCGCATGGACACATCGGTATTGATCAAGGCTAACTAAGGTTTTTTGCGCAGATGCTTCTTGAGCATCGTATTGTTTGAAAACAGCCTAAGTAAACAGATAAAAGCCAACGGCAGATGATGCGGTTGGCTTTTTTGTTTTATCAGTATCGGCGTTTTTATCAAAGCTGGGTATCGTCGATGGACAAGGCTTCTTGCTGGTGCTTGATGGTTTTGGTGACGATGTAGGTGTAGTAGCGTTCAATGCCTAAATCGGACACCAGCCAGTGGTCGATTAATCGTTGGTATTGGTCAATGTCGCTCGCGACAACGCGGAGCACGTAATCAACGCCGCCACCTGTTGCAAAGCAATCCGCCACTTCATCGCATTCTTGCATGGCTTGCTCAAAGCGCTCAAAGCTATTTGCGCTGTGTTGACCCAGCGTGACTTCCACGATGACGGGTGTTTTTTTGGATAACACGTTGTGGTTGATTTTCGCGCCATACCCTTCAATCACCCCCGCTTCTTCCAAGCGCTTTACGCGTTCCCAGCAAGGGCTTACTGATAAATTGATGGCCTCTGCGAGGTGAGATTTTGTAATACGGCCTTGTGTTGCCAAGATTTGCAAAATCTTCACATCGTATTTATCCAATCTCATCGCGTCTCCCTTTTGCTGGTGGTGTTACTGGTCGTGGTGATGAATACGTATTGAAGACGAGTTCACACATTACTTTAAGATTAGCGGAAAAGAAAAACGCTCATCGAGGTTATCAATGAGCGTTGATGGTCTTGTGACAGCGGTTGTCTTTAACGCCAGTATTTAGGCAACGTGCTGTTTTTTCGCCGCCTTGGCGGTAAAGAATTCATCATGCAGTGCACGGATGGTGCGATCGTAGGCATCGTCTTTCACAACAAACTGAACGTTCACGTTACGCATTGAAGAGTGCACGGCGATCGGCGCGATGTCATGGTTCATGAGTGCAAGCACACCACGGCTCAAGGTTGTGTTGGTGTTGATTTCAGCACCAATGGCAGAGATGAGGGCGACCCATTGACCGGTAATGGTCGAGCTTGGGAAGCGCTTCTCTGCTTTATACAGCAAGTGGTTTAGGTTTTTACCTGCGCCGCTCAAGTAGTAAGTAATGGAGTTCGCGTTCATTTCTTTGCCGACCAAGCTAACACGCGCATCGGCAATGATTTCCATCATTTCATAGCCCACGTTATCCACCTGTCCGACCATGGCTTGGTCGAAAACATGCAGCGCAAAGACTTTGTTTTTACCCGCGATGATTTCGATGTTCTCTGCATCAGGTTGGTATTCCTGAGAGATCAAGGTGCCTTGGTGCTCCGGTTCAAAGGTATTTTTAATTTGAAGCGGAATGTTGTTTTGACGTAGGCCTGATGCGGCATTGGGGTGAATGGCTTCCATCCCCAAGTTCGCAAGCTGGTCAGCGACGTCGAAGTTTGACTTGCCGATTGGCAGCACGTTTTCGGGCCCAGCGATACGCGGGTCAGCGCTGCTCAAGTGATACTCTTTGTGGATCACAGCAAGGTCTGCCGATGTCAGGCATGCAATGCGACTAAAGGTCATCTCGCTGTAACCGCGATCATAGGTTTTCATCAAGCCTTCATCGCAGTAGGCGTAACCCGTGACAATCGGCAGTTCCTTGGTGACATCAATGTCATCAAAGGCGCTTTTAATCACGGTGTCCAAGTTGCCTGAAAGGTTGTTGTCCCAGCCTGACAAATCAACAAAACGTGCGTTCACGCCAAGAGTTTTTAGCTTCAGAGCGGTGTTAAATGCACTGTGGGCTTCGCCGATCGAAGATAAAAATTCTCGAATTTGTGGAAGGTATTGGCGGAGGGTGAACTGGCCGTATTCGCAGGTCGCCAAAATGTTGGTGATACAGTTTTGCGCATCATCCAAACGTTCGGTAATGAATTTGTCAGCGCGCTTACGGCTGACCGGATCAGCAAACAGGTTTTCATTGATCATCATCATGCGTTGTTTCACGGTAGTGAACGCACTCATCCAGTTTTCATCGCGCTTCGCAACGTGTTGGTAAATCCCTGGCTCGCCAGAGCGTTTGCATTCCAACAAGGCATCCGTGATGCCGCCATAAGCTGAGACGACAAAAACACGATTATAAGGCGACGTTGGGCGTAATAAGATGTTGTCTAACACAGCATCAAACGCCGACATGGACGTGCCACCAATCTTTTCTACGGTGTAAGTCATTTGGGCTTCCTTTACACAAAAGAGGATAAAAAGAAGGGGCGAGTCGCCCCTTTTTGATGAGAGAAATTAGTCGACGAGAGGATAAACGCCGTTTTCATCGTGGACTTCATTCCCTGTGATTGGCGGGTTAAATACGCACGCCATCACCATCTCTTTGCCTTCGCCGGAATAGGCGCGAAGGTAGTGCTCATCATGTTTATCCAGAATGTACAAAGTACCTGGTTTGATAGGGTAGGTTTCACCGCCGACCACTTCGATTTCACCTTCACCAGACATGCAATACACAGACTCTAAGTGGTTCTTGTAGTGGATGTGTGTTTCTGTGCCTTCGTAAATCGTGGTGATGTGGAAAGAAAATCCCATCTTGTCGTCTTTCAACAACATACGAACGCTTTCCCACGTTTCAGATGCAACACGGCGCTCGCTGTTTCTGCACTCTTCCAGAGTTCTTACGATCATGTTTCTTGTTCCTTAAGATGCTTTGCGTGTTGCTGTTTGTGCAACGTATTCTGCGGCTTGCTCGAAAATATGAAGGCCTTGCTCGAGCTCTGATTCACTGATGGTCAGTGGGCAGAAGAACTTCACCACTTCATCGTTTGGACCCGCAGTTTCAATGACCATGCCTTTTTCAAAACAGCGACGTGAAATCGCAGAAGCAAGGTCACCGGTTTTACATTCAATACCCTGCATCATGCCGCGCCCTTTGGCACGCACGAACAAAGACGAATGGCGCGAGAGTGAACGATCGATGACCTTTTTCACTTGTTGGCTGCGCTCAGCAATGTGCTTTTCGAAATCGTCGTTTGCCCAGTAGCTTTCAATGGCTTTGGTTGCAGTCACGAATGCGTGGTTGTTACCACGGAACGTGCCGTTGTGCTCGCCCGGCGCCCATTTATCCAGCTCAGGTTTCATTAGAACGAGGGCCATTGGTAGGCCGTAACCACCAATTGATTTCGACAAGGTCACCATGTCTGGTTTGATGCCGGATGGTTCGAAGCTAAAGAAGGTACCTGTGCGGCCACAACCTGCTTGAATGTCATCAACAATCACGAGCACGCCGTTGTCTTTACAGATTTTGCTCAAACGCTGTAGCCAGGCGTTAGATGCCACGTTCAGGCCACCTTCACCTTGCAAGGTTTCGAGTAAGACAGCTGCCGGTTTGTCTAAACCGCTTGAGTTGTCGTTCAACATGGTTTCTAGCAGCAGCAGGCTGTCTACACCGGCATAGCCTTCATACGGCAAGCGTGATGTGCCTGCTAAAGGCATGCCTGAACCACCGCGGTGGTGTTGGTTGCCGGTTGCCGCCAATGCGCCATACGTACAGCCGTGGAAACCATTGGTGAAGGTCACGATGTTGGCACGACC
Source organism: Enterovibrio baiacu (assembly GCF_004120195.1). Lineage (GTDB taxonomy): Bacteria > Pseudomonadota > Gammaproteobacteria > Enterobacterales > Vibrionaceae > Enterovibrio > Enterovibrio baiacui. The sequence goes on from NZ_SCHN01000009.1 coordinate 73,244, forward strand.
TGTCACTTTACGTGCAAGCTTCATTGCCGCTTCAACGGCATTGGTGCCAGTGGGGCCCGTAAACTGCACTTTGTAATCAAGATTTCGTGGTTCGAAGATGTGATTACGGAGTGCGGTTAGGAATGCAGACTTGGCTTCTGTGTGCATATCAAGGCCGTGGGTCACACCATCACTTTCGATGTATTCGATCAGTGCTTTTTTGAAGATGGCATTGTTGTGACCGTAGTTAAGCGAACCAGCGCCGGCGAGAAAATCAATGTAGCGATCGCCGTTTTCGGTTTTCAGCCAGCACCCTTTTGCGGAAGAGAAAACCACAGGGAAGCTGTTTGAGTAAGACCTAACGTTTGATTCTTGCTTGTTATAAATATCCATAAGGATTCCGTTTTAACTCCAATTTATTGGTTGTTATTCAAAGGAATGCGGTAAAGAAATTCCGTGTCGTGATGACCTTTGAAGTGCTGCTGCTCGTCGAGAAATACCGATACCGAACCCGTTTCGCCATGCGATTTATCGAGCTTCTTGAAAAGATTCCAAGAGCCTTCATTGGATTTGGTGATCGTGGTTTCGACGGCTTGAACATGCTGTAAATATTCGCGCATCAGCAGTTCTTGCAACATGTGATATGCGAGGCCTTTGCCGCGCATGGTAGGTGAAACAGCCACTTGCCAGACGAAGAGTTCGTCATTCGCTTCGGGTTTTAGATAGGCGGAAATGAAACCAACAATTTCGCCATCATACTCTGCAAGGATGCAGGTTTTGTGGAAGTGGGATGACTGAAGGAAATTACAGTAAGAAGAGTTTTCATCAAGCGGCGGACAACTGGCGATTAATTGGTGGATCCCGATACCATCTTTAAGGGTTGGAACGCGAAAAACCCATGCATCTTCATCTTGACTCAAACGCGCTAATGCCGCAGTTTGGTAGATCGTCGTAGTGCTCATTTGATTCACTAATCCTTTAGAGGTCTAAACATTAAAGCCACCTAAAGGATACAGTTTGCTCATCAATTATCAAGTTTTCGTCACGTTTATGAGACTTTAAATTTGTATCTTATTGTTATATATGGGTGTAATTTTCCATCCGAAAAATCGAAAATGATTAGATGTATAACGAAAATATTGCGCTATTAATGCAATGAAATGACACTTTTCTTTCGAGGGAGATCACCAAAATGTTTTCGGGAAAGCGGGGGGGGCACTTAATTCCTAACGATTAAAAAGTGACAACAAGTCAGATTGAATTGGGTGGGAAGTAGTAAACTTTCAATCAATTTTTGTGGCACATGCGATGAGGAAGAAATAAGACAGTAATAATTCATCACTCTGCGTTTTAACTGATTGAATCGTATGACATTGAAGGCATGTTATTTTTGTTTGGTTAATAATTGTTCGCTCGTTAGACTCACGACCAAAATAATAATAATCACCCTTAGTTGTTCTTCTTTTCACGTATTAGTTAAAAGGCATAGAAAGTAACAATGAGTCCAGAACAGTACCTTACCCAATGGCAACAAAGTCAAACTGACGCCGAATCCATGTATCCGTTAATCGGAAAACTGTACCGAGAAAAAGGCGTCGACATTCACATTTATGGCCGCGCAATGGTCACCGCAAGCACCATTGATGTCGTCAAAGCACATCGTGTTGCGCGCTGGTACACCGGTCAAGAAGTCACCACAGAACACACCTTACCGCTGCTTCAAGCCCTCTCTACCATGGATTTACCGCCATGCCGTATCGATCTCGGTCGCCTTGCCAGCCTTTACTGGGGCGAGCACGACGATGATGCAGCGCTAGAAGGTTTTCTTGCAAGTGCCGTCGCAGACTTGCCAAAGGGCAATGCATTAGACGCACCAAGAGATGTTGTGCTTTATGGTTTTGGCCGTATAGGACGCCTTGTAATGCGTCTTATGATCGAAAAAAGTGGCCCGGGTTACCCGCTTCGCTTACGTGCCATTGTTGTACGTGGCGGACGTGACGGCGATTTGGAAAAACGTGCGAGCTTGCTGCGTCGCGATTCCGTACATGGCCCTTTCAATGGTTCCATCCTTGTTGATGAAGCGCGAAATGCCCTGATTGTGAACGGCAACTACATCCAAGTGATTTACGCCAATCACCCTTCAGAGGTTGATTACACGGCGTACGGCATCGAAAACGCCGTGGTGGTCGATAACACGGGCATGTGGCGTGACACTGAGGGACTCGGCCAGCACCTCACGGCGAAAGGCGCAGGTAAAGTGTTGCTGACTGCTCCGGGTAAAGGTGACATTAAGAATATCGTCTACGGCGTTAACCAAGACGACATTGACGATGCTGACACCATCATTTCTGCAGCGAGTTGTACCACGAATGCCATCACGCCTGTGCTTAAAGCGATGCATGATCGCTACGGCGTAGAGTCAGGGCATATCGAAACGGTGCACTCGTTCACCAATGACCAAAACCTGATTGATAACTTCCATCACGGCGATCGCCGTGGTCGCGCTGCCTCATTGAACATGGTATTAACGTCCACCGGTGCTGCAACCGCGGTTGCGAAAGCGTTGCCTGCACTGAAAGGCAAGCTCACGGGCAACTCCATTCGTGTACCAACCCCAAATGTGTCGATGGCGATTGCCAACCTTAACCTTGGCGCCGATGTAGAACGTGAGTCTCTTAATGCCTTTTTACGTGATACGGCGCTCGTGTCACCGCTGGCGGGTCAAGTTGATTACACGCAATCGACAGAAATCGTGTCATCGGACATTGTTGGTTCTCGCTATGCGGGTGTGGTGGACAGCGAAGCCACCATCGCGGATGGCAACCGTTGTGTACTGTATATCTGGTACGACAATGAGTTTGGTTACAGCTGTCAGGTGATTCATTGCATTGAGCACATGGCTGGCCTGCGCTATCCAATGGTGCCGACACCGCAAGAATCGTAACGATTTTTGTCGTGGATCAGGCAAATTAAAAAACGGCTCTCAGGAGCCGTTTTCTGATCGGCGAAACCTGTATCAAACAAGAGTAAAACTGAACGAATCATGGGCATAAGCCATTAGGGAGCTGCTTCTCACCGGGTGATGCGCTATACCTGATAGGAGGCAGGCAAGGAGTGGGAATGCCAGAGCTGTTAAACCGCATTGATCGACTTTATCGCGCAGAGTCCGCCAAGGTGCTGGCGGCGTTAACGCGTATCTTTGGTGTCGAGAATATCGAGTTGGCAGAAGACACCATGCAAGAAGCTTTTGGTAAAGCATTGAAGCATTGGAAAGTGCATGGCGAGCCGGAAAATCCCGGAGGCTGGTTGATGCAAACTGCGAAGAACCATGCCATTGACGTGATCCGCGCGAACAAGAACAAACACCGCTTTGCCGACGACCTATCCCAATTCCTCGAAAGTGAGTGGACACTTACTCGCACCATGGAACGAGAATTCAGTGAAGAGGCGATCAAAGATGACACGCTTCGAATGATTTTCTGGTGTTGTCACCCTCACCTCAAGCCAGAAAATCAACTGCCTTTGATCTTGAAACTCTTGTGTGGTTTTAGCCTGTCGGCCATTTCCCGTGCGCTGTTGGTGCCTGAAGAAACCATTAAAAAGCGCCTGCATCGCACTCGAAATCAGCTTAAACAATCCCCCTTTAAACAGCCTTCGCCCGCGCACATTGAGCAAGCGCTGGATACGGTTCATGTGTCTTTGTATCTCTTGTTCAACGAAGGCGTGTATTGCTCTGATGGTAAGAAAGCCATTGATATCGACTTCTGCCGAGAAGCAATGGCATTGGTGGGTATGCTGGTGGAAGCGCCGCACATTGCCAATCGAGAGACCTTGGCCTTGTATGCGCTGATGCATTTTCACATGGCGCGCCTCGTCGCAAGAACGGATGCGAATGGCAATCCTGTTCCTTTGGATTTGCAAGAACGTGGGTTGTGGGAACGAGACACTGTGCGCATGGGCCAGCAATTCATCACGCTTGCTACGCTGAATATGCCAGAGACATTGCAAGATGCTGGGCGCTTTTGCTGTGAAGCATTGATTGCTCAAGAGCACTGTATCGCAGAGACGTTTGAATTGACCAACTGGAAGAAGGTTGAGGCTTACTATGCGCGGCTTATTGATGTGTCTGCATCGCCAGTCGCCAAACTTAATCAAGCCATCGCGATCGCCTATCAAGGGCAAGAAAAGCGGGCGCTTCAACGTGTTGCGGCCATTCAAGCAAAGCATGGCATGGAACATTCCCATTTGCCGTTCGCTATTTTGGCTCACATTCACGCTAAATCAGGTAACAGAGCAAAGGCATATCAATTAGCTGAAGAAGCACAAAAAAGAGGAGGCACTCAACAAGAGCAGCAACTTATGCTTGCTCAAATTGAACGCCTCCTCGCCAGTTAACAGAGGGATGTTAACTGACGGATGTTAACGGATTAGCTTTTAGCCCATTTGCGCCACTTCACGGATTTCTAAAGATACGCCGGGCGATCGGAAAATCGGACAGGTTTTTCCAAGCTCGGCTGCCGCTTCTAAGCTTGCTGCACGAACAATGGAATAGCCACTGACGAGTTCTTTGAATTCGGCGGCAGCAATATCCGTCACGACCATATCAGGCGTGACACGTTTGCCATCAAAATGCAGCGGTGAACCCCCAGTCACAAGCTCCCCTGCTTCCTGCAGTTTGGTCATCCAGTCTTCCCAGCACTTCATCACCGCAGCCATTTCTTCAGAAGAAGTATTCTTCATCCAATCTGGGTCACCACCTTGGTAGATAAACATAAACTCTTTCATCTTTGTCTCTCCATATCATGAATCGTTGTTGTGAGATTTGGTCTCGTATAGACAACGTTTGAGGGTGACCAAACGGGGACATTTATTTTTAAAAGATAGGCGATTAAAAAAAGAGAAGGCGTGCCAATCCTAATAAATCAACACCTTATGCTTGTGCGGTGAAGGGGCAATTAAAAGAAGAAAAGAAGAAAAGTTGAAGCACGAAAGCTAAAGAATGATGTGTGGGATATATCGCGCAACGTCTTGGGTGATCAAACTGGCATCTTCGCGAATGGAAATGCCGGCAGCGCGATCGTTGACGAGCCAACTGCCGATTAAGGTGTAGCTGTCCCCAAACTTAGGGAGCGGCTGGTATTGTTGAACAATCGCCTGTGTTGATGCGTAAGGGCCGTCAGTTTTGACGAACGACTTGCCGTCTCGGATGATTTCGATGTTTGCGCCTTCGCGTGAGAACAAAGGCTTGATCACGAAGTCGGTTAATGACGAGGCCTTTGGGTCGTCAGCAAAATAGGCAGGCAGCAAATTCGGGTGGTTTGGTTGCATTTGCCAAAGCATGGGCAGCAGGGCTTTGTTGGAAAGCACTGACTTCCACATAGGCTCTAACCAATTGACGGTAGACGTTTTCAGGTGCGTGGCGTATTCCTCGTCAAACATAAACTCCCAAGGGTAGAGCTTAAACATCCAACGGATGGGGCGATCGCCGAGGTCGATAAATTCACCATGGGTATTAATGCCAATGTCTTCCACAAATACAAAGGCCGTGTGCAACCCTGCCTCAATGGCGCAATCTTCAAGGTATTGCACCGTGGCTCTGTCTTCTTCCGTGTCTTTGCAGCAACTGAAATGCAGCGTTTGCCCCGGTTGTCGACGCGCAAGATCGGCAAAGCGTTCGATGATGAAGTCTTGCAAGATATTGAACTGATCGGCGTTTCGATGAATGCGGCCACTGTCTACCACATCTTCTAACCACACCCATTGCCAAAAACCAGTCTCGAAGAGAGAAGTGGGCGTATCTGCGTTGTTCTCATAGAGTTTGGCTGGGTTGACGCCGTCATACGCAAAATCAAGGCGAGCATACAGCGAAGGATCGCGTCGACGCCAAGAGTTTGCGACCAAATCCCACATGTTTTCAGGGATGCCAAAACGCTGTAATAACGCATCGTCTCGCACCACTTTTTCCACCACGTCTAAACACATTTGGTGGATTTCTTCCGTCGGTTTCTCTAAATCTTCCTCAATTTGCTTGAGGTTAAATTGGTAATACGCCGTTTCGTCCCAATAAGGGGCGTCATACATGGAGTGAAAACCAAACCCATACTTCTTGGCGAGTTCACGCCAATGCGGACGTTCAGAGATATCCCGACGGAACATGTGTTATCCGCCTCGGCTCGATGAGCGTGATGACGATGACACGGATTTACCGAAGCCGCCACGTGACATCACTTGACCGACGGTACCGCCTTTACGGTTAATCGTGCTTGAACTGACGTTCACCGCCTTGTTCGCCACATTGCCATAGGATTTTCCATCGCCAGAAAAGAACTTGCCGCGGTAACGATAAAGCGGTTGTGAGTAGTAGCGTTTTTTCTTGCGCTTGAAGTAATCGTCATCCAACCCGCGAGCGAAAAAATACCCCGCTAACGCAGGAATGAAAAACGATGAGTAGCGCTGACAACCGTCCAAGAAGTCCATTTCACATTCTTGTTGATTGTAATAACGCGGCGCAGATTCAGCGGCATCGCGTAAGGCTTCTTGATACGCGATTTCACACTCTTCCATTTGTTCAGGAAATGAATTCCCACATTGGCGTGGGTTTTCGAACACAAAGCCTTCGGTTTCAGGTTCGAAAAAACACCCAGAAATGCCACCCACGAAGGCAAAAGGGATCACTTTCGCGGCCTTGTTCATGGCTGAACGTTTAACGTTGCTGCTTCGTTTTGGGCGGTTAGCATGTTGCTCGGTATTTTGCTGCGTCATGGTGTCTCTCCCGAATTAATAGGTCAGACACGCGGCATTCAAAATGCCAATGGACACAGAGACAACTGCTAACACGATACCGGCAGGCAATTCGTCGTTTTCGATGCGCTTGGTCAGCTCTTTAAGCAGCAAAAAGCGCACGATCGCGAAAGCAATGAACTGCGCGACCATGGCAATCACACCCCACACCATGAAATCGATGATGTTGACGGAGTTCTGCGCCGCCCCTGCAATGGCGAGACAGTAACCTAAAAATGCGCCGCCCAGCGCAACAGCTGCAGTCACGCTTTTGTCATCTTTGATCAACGACCATTCATCGTACGGCGTGATGCGCACATAGATAAATTTGAAAATGAGAACGAAGGCAATTGAGGTCGCGAAGTAGATCAGAAAGTTAGGAAGGCCGGAAAGTAGCCCTGCTAGCATGTCCATAGTGAGTCCCTGTTAGTAATTCGATGAAGCGCCATCCTTGCGGTTCCATCACCCAGCTTTTGCTGAGGATAGCGCGTGACTACTCTATCGAAATTCGTGAGCGGCATGTGTTCTAAAGATTAAACAATGCGTTGATTAAGATATAAAAAGCGTAGGCGATGGACGCCGCTATTTAAAGCGGGTCCATGCCAAGGCTTGTTATTTTGAGGTGTGTATTTCTTGCGCGTGACGCTGCAATGCTTCCAGCACTTTGATCAGGTCGCGATAGTGGGTGCCACTCAGGCTATCGAGAATGCCAGCTTCCCACTCGAGCGCACGAGGGACAACCCGCTAGTAGCGTGCCAGCACATCTTCCTTATCGTTTTATTAGAAACATCATGTTTTAGGGTGTTAGAACCCTTTCTTCATATGGCGATGGCTGGATTGCACCGTGTTCACCATTTTGGTGAAGGCTTTATCCTTTGCGCGCTTTTGCGCCATGGTTGCTGAGTTTCTCGCGTCTTCACTTTGCAGCTTGATGTAGTTGTTGAGCCGACGTTCGTCGATGCTGCCTGATGCCAAGGCGTCACGAATGGCACAGCCCGGCTCGTTACCGTGTTGGCAATCGCTGAATCGACATTGTGATTCCAGCGCCTTGATGTCGGAAAACAAGGTATTGAGGCCGTCTTCGCTGTCGAAGATTTTTAGCTCTCGCATTCCCGGTGTATCTAACAACACTGCGCCAGAAGGCAAACAGTGCAGGCTTCTTGCTGTTGTGGTGTGGCGACCTTTGCTATCACTTTCGCGAATGCCGCCAGTTGCTTGCACAACATCACCTAACAAGGTGTTCACCAAGGTAGATTTTCCTACGCCAGATGAACCCATCACGACCAGCGTTTTCCCCGGTTTTAGCCAAGGGCTAAGGGCGTTTGTGGTCTGTTCGTCGAGGGCGTTGACCGCTTCAACGGCCAAAAATGGCGCTAATGCTTCGACAGAACGAAGGGTGTCATTCAGATCAAACGGGTTGCCGTCCGCATCAAGGCTGCTTTCGGCTAGGTCACGCTTGGTTAAGACCACCACGGGTTCAACGGATGCGTCGGCACACAAGGTTAAGTAGCGTTCAATGCGGTTTAGATTGAAATCATGATCCAAGGCGCACACCACAAATGCGGTGTCGATGTTGGCGGCAATCAACTGTTCAATCACTTTGGTGCCTGCGCCTTTACGCGCAAACAAAGATTGGCGTTCAAGCTGGCGAATGAATTGGCCGTCATCATCCAATAAAAGCCAATCGCCGACCGTCATACTGGGAAACGAGGGGCGGATCTCAAGCAATTCGCTGCCCGATTCACTGATCAATACATAGTGACTACGGTGATGTTCTGCAATTCTGGCGATACGACGATTTTCGTAATCTTCTAGTGTCAGTTGTTGTTGAAATACAGGTTGCCAGCCAAGTTGGCTCAATGTTTTAAAAGGTGTCATTGCTTTTCCCTACGCACAGAGAATGGCTCTGTGTGTTTGAGTAACAGAGTGTTGTAGGGTCGAATCAATTTGGAAAGACCCCGGTCGAAATTCACCGGGCAAAGGAAGGGTGTCGCTGTCGCGTAAACGTGGTTTTACCGAGCGTTTTAAAAGCGCTATTTAGCGTACGGTTCCTGCCGGGTGGGTCATTACTACAATCATTTTGTTCCTCCTGGTTGTGTTGCGTCATGGATGTTGAATGTGTCGGCACTCGCCGTCAATTTCGCGAATTTATCACGAGTTTCTTTTCCCTGCAAAGTGTATTGATTTTCTGCGGTCCGCCCTTGGTATTCTTGCCGTATCACAACGCGGCAAAAGGGACGAAACACGGGCAGAAACTTAGGCAGAGAGTCGCGCCTTTCGTTATGATGAAAAACATAATGTCAGCACGGAGTGACACATGTTCCGCTATCCCCAAACTCGCAAAGACGACACCGTAGACACCTACTTTTCCACCCCCATTCCAGATCCCTATCGCTGGCTAGAAGATGATTTAAGCGATGAAACAGCCGATTGGGTCGATGCCCAAAACGCGGTGACCTTTGACTACCTTCGCGCGATCGCATGCCGTGATGAAATTCGCTCGCGCTTGATCCACGCGAACAACTACGTGAAGCAATCGAGCCCGTTCGTGCGTGGCGATTACACCTATTTCTATCGCAATGACGGCTTGCAAGATCATGCGATTCTTTACCGTTCAAAAACACACAGTGACAACACAGATGCGGCTGAACCTGAGGTGTTTCTTGACCCTAACACCTGGAGTGGCGAAGGCACTACGTCGCTCGATCGTTTGCAGTTTTCTCGTGATGATTCGCTGGTGGCGTACTCAACCTCTGAAGGCGGCAGTGATTGGCGCACCGTGTATGTGATTGATGCAGCGTCGGGCAACGCACTGGGTGACGCCATCGAGAACGTGAAGTTTTCAGGTATCTCATGGCGAGGCAGCGAAGGCTTTTACTACTCGACCTACGACAAGCCAGAAGGCAGCGAACTGTCAGCACGTACTGAACACCATAAACTCTATTTCCACCGCATTGGCACAGCGCAATGTGATGATGAATTGGTCTTTGGTGGCGAAGGTGACCCGCAATACCGCTATGTTGGCGGCTACATGACGGAAGATGATCGCTTCTTGGTGATCAGCGGTGCGAATGCCACGTCGGGTAACATGCTTTATGTGCAAGACCTAAACGCGGGCACGCCATTAACCTGTTTAACGCAGGATGATTCGTTCGACAGCGACGTGATTGAGCATCACGACGGCACACTGATTCTATACACCAACCTCGACGCACCGATGGGACGTATCGTCTCAGTCGATGCCGCCACGCCGACACAAGCACACTGGCAAGATTTGATCCCTGAAACCGAGCATGAACTCAGCATTGGCACAGGGTGTGGGTATTTGTTTGTCAGTTACTTGGTTGATGTGCAAACCCAAGTAACCCAATATCGCCTTTCTGGCGAGAAAGTACGGGACATCCAGCTCCCTGATATCGGCAGCGCGTCGGGCTTCAGTGCGCGCGCACAAGACACGGATTTATTCTTCAGCTTTACCAACTACACCACGGCCAGTGCCATCTATCGTTACGATCCTGAAAATGGTGATGTCACTCTGTTCCGCAAGAGTGAATGTGTCATCGACAGCGCTAAGTTGGAATCTAAGCAGGTGTTTTATACCTCCAAAGATGGCACGAAAGTGCCGATGACCATTTGCTACCGTAAAGGCATTACGCTAGATGGCAGTCACCCGACGATCTTGTATGGCTATGGCGGTTTCAATATCAGCCTTGAGCCTGCCTTCAACCCCAATGTGGCGACATGGATTGAGCTTGGCGGCATCTATGCGGTGGCGAACCTTCGTGGTGGCGGCGAATATGGGAAAGCCTGGCACGATGCAGGCACACAGCAGCAAAAGCAGAATGTGTTTGATGATTTCATCGCAGCAGCTGAATACCTGATTGACGCGAAATACACATCGCCCGATAAACTCGCGATCCGTGGTGGCTCAAACGGTGGTTTGTTGGTGGGTGCATGCATGACGCAGCGACCTGAACTGTTCCGCGTCGCGCTCCCTGCCGTTGGCGTGCTCGACATGCTGCGTTACCACACCTTCACCTCGGGCGAGGGCTGGGCCTATGACTTTGGTACGTCGGCACAAAGCCAAGACATGTTCGAGTATCTACTGGGCTATTCGCCGGTTCACAACGTGAAAGAGGGGGTGGCGTATCCATCCACCTTGGTCACTACCGCTGACCATGATGACCGTGTTGTTCCCGCGCATTCCTACAAGTTCATCGCTGAGCTTCAAGCCAAACATGCTGGTGACAACCCTGTGTTGATTCGTATTGATGTGAACGCAGGTCATGGCGCTGGGATGCCTACCCATAAAGTGCTGGATTTGAATGCGGATGTATACGCGTTCTGTTTTGACCAAATGGACGTTGCCCCCCGCTTTGACTGACGTTATCGGTTAACGAGCGCTCGTTAAAAGAAGACGAAAAAAACGCGCCAACAAGGCGCGTTTTTTATTGAGGAAAGCGGAATGCGTTGATTGCTACTTGGCGAAAATGCGAAGGTTCAGCGCGTTTTCACATAGCGCGCAATATCGTCACTCACTTCAACCCACGCGGCTTGCAGCGCTTGCGTCAGGCCGACATAACCGTCTTGCTCTAATGGCACTGATTTGTTGAAGGTGTTTTTAATCACCAGTTGCTGATTAGCGTCATACAGTGACCAGCTTCCCACCACTTCTGCATCGCCATTCAGCCCGCCGTTAAAGCGCTCGACGAAAAGTCTCACGGCATAACTGGCTTTTTCTGCGGCTGCAGACTGCGGGATATCGCCGTCTTTTTCGATCAGCACCAACCAACCCGATAACTGCTGCGACAACAAATTCGCCGTGGCGGATTCCAACATGTCAGCAGGCAGAATCGCCCACTGATGCCAGGTTGCAGCGCGGGCGCGGTAGTTGTCGACCCGTTGTACCATGCCGGGTTCGTTAAGCCCTGAATACATGTCTACGTTTTCGACAATGAGTTGAGGCTTCGAGGCTGGGGTCGTCACCACCTTGTCTTCCGCCACAATGTCGAACTGGTAGTAAGACACTTTGCGTTCTGTCTGCGCAGAGCAGCCACTTAACACAGCGAGAGCCGCAGCGAGTCCCAATCCTGCGAGGGTGCGTTTCATGATCATTATTCATTTCCTCGGGCTTTGGGTTGCACATCGTCTTCATCAGGTTTATCAAAAATCAGTATGTTTGGATGTTCGCTGAGTTCTTCCGCCAACGGCTGAATTTGCTTCATCAGTACTTCCATGGATTGAATCGCGTTCTGGATGTCGTTATACAGCGGCGATCCTTTTTGATAACTCTGTAGCGTGGTTTGTAGTTCTTCCAAGCTCTCCGTGATTTCTTTTGGCACGCTTTCAATGTTGGCGCTGCTGACGATTTTTTCCGTCGAGCCTGCGAGCGACGAGAAAGACGCCAAGGTGTCGTCTATGCGGGCGAGGGTTTTCTCGATTTCCAGCGCATTGAGCTTATTGAGGAAGCCTGACATTTGGTCCGTAAGCTGGGTAAAACCATCCGCAGTACTTGGGATCACGTTATAGCCGCCAAACGTTGCCGCATAGGGCTTCTCGTCGCGTTGATAAAAGTCCACATTGACGAACAACGCCCCCGTTATCAGGCTGCCTGTTTCCATGGAGGCGCGAAGGCCATTTTTCAGCCAAATACCGATATTCTTGCGCCAGAAGTTCTCGGCCAGCGCGACATCTTCATTGATGCGCGCAAACTCTACTTTGATCAGCACGGGAATGTCAGTGTTGTTCTCTGTGACAAGCACCGGCATGCCGTCTTTTCCTTCGTTGAGTGGCACTTCAACGACGGTGCCTATGCGCACACCGCGGTATTCAACGGGCGCACCCGCGCGCAATCCGCGTATCGAGTGTTCAAACATCACGACATAGTATTGATAGTCAGGGTAGCGCTCTTCCAAACTCTCGCTGTAGCTTTTGCTCAAAACAAACTGGCTGTTTTCTTTGGCGATTGCACCCGGGTCTTCGCGATTAGGCACACCGAACGTGATGCCGCCATCCACGAATTTTGTCAGCGGGCCAGCGCGCACACTCAATCCATCAGCAGACAAATCCATTTCTAAGCCAGTTTCAACCCAGAACAGCGTTTTCTGTGTGATGAGGTTATGGTAAGGGTCTTGGATGAAAACCTGATAGTTCATCACTTGCTGTTGCCAATCGAACTGAGCTTTTTCGATCGTGCCTACGTTGTAACCTTTGAAGTAAACCGGTGAGCCAACCGCCATCGCATCTGCGTTATAGCTGATCAATTCGTAGCGTTTCCCTTTGAGGTTGATGGACACTAATGGTGGCTCGGGTAGCACAGTAAATTCATCACTGTTTTCTTGTGCGTTGCCAGGACGAAATTCAAAGTAGATACCTGAAAGTAATGTGCCCAATCCACTAATACCCGATTGGTCTATGCGTGGCTGAACCGCCCAAATTTGCGCATCTTTAGTGAGAAGATCGTCATAGCGCTTTTCAATCTCAGCGGTGACTTCCACTTGGCGTCGATCATCGGTGAGGTGAACTTCAGTGATCAACCCAATGGGTACGCTGCGTGTTTTTATTTGGGTTTTACCAGGGCTAATACCTTCCGCATTCGGCATCACAATGGTGATCATGGTGCCTTTGTCATCGAGATAGGCGTAGACCATCCAAATGCCTAAAACCAGCGCCATCAGCGGCACAATCCAGATTTTGGATATGCCTTTTCGCTGTGTGATGACGGCGTTATCTGCCTCTGCCATATTATTCCTTATCGGCGTGTTTCTGCTCTAAATCCCAGAGCAGCTTGGGGTCAAAACTGTGTGCCGCAATCATGGAGGCGATCACCATCAGTGAGAAATACACTGCGCCTACGCCCGGCACGATTTCCATCATGCCGGAGAGTTGCACCAGCGCGGCTAAAACGGCGACGACATACACATCAATCATCGACCATTTCCCTAAAAATTCTGCAATCATGTAGATCTGCGTAAACGATAAGCGGCAGATGTTTTTCTGTTTGGTGACGACCCAGCAGAACAGCGCAAACGCCGCCATTTTGGCGAGCGGTAGCATCACGCTCGCGACGAAAATAACGATGGCTATGGGGTAAGACCCGTGTTCGATAAGAACAGCCACACCACCGATGATGGTTGAGGGTTCAGGCGAGTTAAGAAAAACGGTAATCAAAATCGGCGCGATATTCGCGGGGATATACAACATGAATGCCGTTGCTAACCACGCTAAGGTTTTCTGCACACTTTGAGGGTTGCGCGTATGGACGGCACTATGACAGCGTGGGCATTCTGATTCTTTGGTGATTAAATCGCAGGTGTGACAACCACCAACGTCTGAATCGATGGCGCGTCCGCGGGTGGGATACTGGGGATATTTGGAATGGTGGGAAATGGTGTCCCACAAATTCTGTCGATGAATGTTGAGCATGGTCAGCAAAAAGAAGACCACGAAGCCAATGTACGCCCAGAATGACAGTCCCATCCCAATGTCGGCCAATGAGGTGATTTTCACTAAACTGACGAGCACGGCCACCAAAAATATTTCCGGCATGCTCCAATCTTTGCAAAAGAAAATCGCTTTGGTCATGAAAATTTGCAGGGACGTCGGCAAGAGCTTGCGTAGCGGGGTATGCAGGAAAAACGCAAACAGCAGCAAACTGGCAGGCAGCATTGTTATGGTGGCGGCCATTAAAGCGCCCAGCGGTTCGTATTGGTGTTTCACCATCACGAGTGACACATCCATCAGCCCCATGGATTGGACAAGGCCTTGGCGAGAAAACGAGATCAGTTCAAACAATAACGAGCACAATAAGAGAATGCTGGCGGTGGTCGCGAAGGCGATGACTTTTTCGTCATCATGTTTTGCGCCTTCCACAACATGCCCACCACAGACGCGACAAACCGCCACTTGATTCTCATCAAGCTCGGGCACATTCGATACGTGATCACAAAGGTGACATACAACCTGCAAACGGTATTTCCAACATTTATCCAATAGGTTAAGCATTCAATATGTCGGCGGTTTTCGCAATGTTGTGTCGCGTATCAATCATAAGAAACACCTTAAATATATGATTATACGAGTGTATTCATATGTGCTAATGGAAGTGCCCCCTTCGCGTTTAAAGAGGCAGTCTGTCGGGGTTTACGCGAATAAGAAAAACAACAAAACGCGACAATTTCACAGATTCTAGGAAAACAGGCATCTTCTGATTTTATGAATGAGTATGATCATGCCGCAAAAAAAAGATAAAACTCAGCAACTAAACCAGCGCAACTGGTATTTGGGGATACAAAGGTTTGACCGTGGAAAATACTTGGCAAGAGACCACGCTGACACGTGGCGATTTATCATTGATTTTGGTGCCCGGCATTGGCGGGCGTCTGATGGATGTGGTTTACAAGGGGCACTCGCTGCTGTTTACCAATCCTGATTTGGAAGGCATACAGGCAGATCCGGCGACTGGCGTGTTAGACACTTTCCCGACACGTGCCAAGCATGTGCCTTTTCCGCTGTGGGGCGGTGAGAAAACATGGCTAGCACCAGAGCGACATTGGCAAGATAAAGGGCCCGTTCCAGTGCTGGATTCAGCGGCATATCACCTTGAATGGGTAGGTTCGCATTCCGTGAAAATGACCAGCGCAAAAAACAGCGACGGCTTGGTGATCACGCGAACGGTGTCATTGTCGGAAGACGTTGAAGGGCAGTTTGAAATACATCATCAGATCACGAATGAAGGCACAGATGTGGCTAAGGTTGGATGCTGGTCTGTGATGATGTTGCAACGCAATGCCGTTATCGCCTTTGCGCAACAAGGGGCGTCAGATGCTGAAACGTATTTCGGTGAACCTGCGAACAATTTGCAAACCGTTGGAAAGTACGGCGTTGTGCGTTGCGATGACGACAACGAGTTTAAAGTTGGGGCGCTGCCAAGTTCACCCGTCGCCTTTGCCTATTGCCCTATTGAAGAGACTACAAAGGGATTGTTACTCACTTCTTCTGTTGAAACGCTGTTTGATGCGGCTGATTATGCGCATGGGAATGCATTTGAAGTGTATAACTCGTCTGCCTATTCCTATTGCGAATTGGAATGGCATGGGCAAGTAAAGACGCTTGCACCACAAGGCTCTGTTACGTTGGTGACAACGTTCCGCGTGACAGATTCAGATGAAGAAGCATTCTTGGCGTTACTGTCATAACCCGAAAATAAAAACGCGCCAACGATGGCGCGTTTTTGTTGAATCGCATTACTGGGTGATTTGCCCTTGTTCAATCAACCGTTCCATCGCAATCCATGCGGCTTTTGAGGTGACAGGTTCGTCGTCTTTGCCGAGATACGCCAGTTCTTCGATTTCTGCATCGGCTTCTAGTTCGCCAGTGTAATCGGCGAAGTAGCAGGTCAATTGTACGGACACACCTTCTGCTTTTCCATCCGCAGGGCCAGTGAAGGTTTCAACATATTTGAGGCTCTCCGGCACCAAATCAACAGACAGTTCTTCTTTGATTTCGCGGATCAGCGCTTGCTCGTCCGTTTCACCTTGTTCGCGCTTTCCACCTGGCAGGTAGAACAGCGTTTTCCCTTTAGAGCGTACCGCCAGAAGTTTGCCGTCTTTGATGGTCAGCCAAGCCAGTTTATCAATCAGTTTCATCGTTGCTTTCTTTTGTTATTGATCGTTGTAGGGGGCAGATTATGCCACGGCGTGCGAGAACTGTCAGAGTGATAATGCCAGACGGTATCACTGCACCCCTCGAACGTATGCTGGCGCTTAAGAGGTGCATGTGTGAGAGCAAATCGTGGAATCACATAAAGAAGTAATACACCCAAAAGAAGAGTGATGCGGCGAATGCTATTTTCGCCGTGGTTGAGGCACGCGCCATGGCGACAATCAATATGATCGGAGAAAAGACAATCGCGAAAATCCAAAAGCCGATACCGCGCTTTTTCTTCTCTGAATCCGTAGCGTCGCTATTCTGTGTCTCTGTTTTCGAATCTGTAGGTGTGCCGCTGTGACGTTTTTGTTCCGCGATGGCTTCGCGCTTTTTGTGTTCCAACTGTGCGGGGGTGAGCTCCAATTCAGGTGCAGGCTTAATGGGGGGCTGCCACCATGTGTCTCTTGGCGTTTCTCCCTTCGCGGCTTTCATGCGAAAGAGTTTCTTGTTCAATGCACTGATCTTTCCTGAAGGGGTAGGAATGTCATACTGACGCTTGAGGTGAATAACCGCTTTTTGCAGAGGAATACCTTTCTCAGGGTTCACCATGGCAACAAAGTTTGCATACCCCGCCATACTTTGGAAGAGCTCACCACTGCCCCAGTGCTTGTTCTCAGGCCCATCAAGCTCTACGTGTTTTAATACGGCACGAAAACGCTTCAACGTTTTTCTTTCCACAGACAGCCCATCATTAACGACAACGCCTGTCACTTCCTGTTTCTGATGGCGACGCATTACGCGTGTTTTGTCAGGGTGAATGACAAACCCTTCGCTGGATACGATTTGTTTGCAGCGCCAAAGGAGTGCTTGTACTTGGCTGTCATCATCATTGGAAAAGGTCAGATCATCGGCGTAGCGGGTATACGTAAATCCAAGCTTTTCCGCCATGCCTTTTAAGCGAGCATCAAGGCGTCGGCATAGCACGTTCGTTATCGCTGGGCTGCAAGGCGAACCCTGCGGCAATGTGCGTTCCCCCACTGCGACATGCCAGGTTTTCCCATCCATGTCTAACGCTTCTGTTGCCGGCTTTGTGGTGAGTAGGGCAAAGGTTGTGGCCAGTTCTTCACTGTACCCAAGTTGCTTGAACATGCCCTTTACGCGCTTGTAACTGACCGAAGGGAAAAAATCCTTCATGTCTAAATTAATCACGACACGTTTCTTAGTGTGTGGTTCAGCATTCGACACAATGCTTCTGCTAGACACAAAACCATGTGCGGCATCGTGAACGGCCAACTTGTTCAATACATTGTCGAGCAACCAATATTGTGCGCGTTTCATGCGTGGCATCGGCGCTGAAATGGTGCGAACGCCGCCCGACTTTTTGGTGATAGCAAAATCCTGATAGTGGGAGATGGTTGACACGTCTTTTTGATAGCAAAGAAACCGTAGTTCGCTGGTGGAGACACCCATGGCATCAGCCACGGCGCCTGCATTTTCAAATACAGGAATCTCTTGTGAAATAAGCTTTTCTTCGTCAGATGTTTTGTCATCGAGCCCTGCAGAGACGTTTTCACCAAGATAAGTGAAGGTGTCTTGTTGCTTCATGTACCAAGAAAATGCTTTTTTGTAACGGGCTGTATTTTTCTTCAGCTTCGTCAGTTCGCGCTTTTCTAGCGCTGCTTTCTTGCGTTCATCATGCAGCGCTTTTAATGCTTTTTCAGGATCGGAATACAGTGCGTTCTCAGCGCTCAGTTCACGAAGCCGTGCTCGCAATGAGGCACGCTTTTCCATGAATGTATCAGTCAGATTGGGTTTGTCGGTGTTCTTTTTCCAAAAACCCAAGCGAATCATTTCGTTCAAAATATATTCGTCTTTTCCAACGCGTCTCACGCGGTCATACAATTCCTGACGCGTGAGCTTAGGAGAGGGATCTTGAATGGGGGAATCGCTTTGGTGTTCATTAGACATGGCAAATACCCTCCTTGGCTAAGGAGACATCGGTAGAAAACAGAAAAGTGCGGAGCGCAGAGAGAGGGTTTGGTAGCGCGACAACTTCCTTCGAAGAGTTCTTAGTACTGAGGGAATCAACTCGATGCCGTACGTTACCTATATCGCTCATTGACTTCTTCGAAGTCATACCGCAATAGCGATATAGGTGACAGTACGGCCCAGTTAAGATTGCCTCAGTGACGCGTGGGTAGTCTTTGTACCAGAATGGTGATCCACCATTCGCGATGCAAGGTTCTAACGTCGCGCTACCAAATGGGGCACGGTTTGAATCTATCGTATTCAAACCGCTAAAATCTGAATCGTCAGCATGCAAGGCTGGCCGTTCTGATTCAAGAGAGTTGCAGTAAAAGAGTGATGTAAATCTCGTAATGAAACTCATGAGAGGCGCTCCTCAGAAACCGCCAGTCTCAGAGCAAGCATGTGTTCACACGGGCCTTGACGAAGTTTGTTTTGATGCCAGAAATGGCACTGACATTCGCCTTTCACCAACCGTTGGTCATTATCAATGCTCAATGCAACGTGGTATTCGTGGGCGTTGTCCATCACGGAGCCACTCAATGCTGTACCTTGTTGGCTCGATACGGCTTCGCCAACAGACACGAGCTTTGCAGCTACAAAATTTGCGGCTTTCTTTTCGCGCTCGTTGCTAAAGCGGATTTCATCTAAATCAATCGGTGCGTTGTAGAGAGCACGAAGTCGATACACGTCATTGGTCATGTCATACAACACCAACCCCAGTTGGCTATATTGCGCCAGAGCGGATTTCACGGTGCTGATATCAAGTTGAAGGCGCGTAGCAAGGCGTTGCGCACTTTCTTGATGTGTTTGCTCAAGGGCTTGATAAACACGCTGGCTGGTGAGCTGATCCACGGTTTCACGCGGCGCAAGCAAATCGAAGTTTCCCGCTTGAGACCAATCGTTCGCACTCCATCCGGATAAGCCGAGCGTAAAGGTCAGAGGGCCCATATTGGCAACGTAAAACGAGGGGAGTCCATCGTCCATCAGGTGTACATCAAAGTGATCGGCCACAGGCAATAAGCGCTCTAGAGTAAGCAGCCGTCTGCGTCCCCAAACACGGATGGAACGTTCTGTGTCACCTTGGTAAATCGAACGGTCAAAGCGAATCACATCGCCCCAAGGTTCCATCACCACTTGAATGGGTTGGCCTGGCATGAGTTCAAAACGCATGGAACGAGGGCCGACGCGTTCTTTTTTGCGTTTAAGTTGCAGGCACAGGTTGTGAATGTCCATCGGTTGAAGCCGCAACGTGGTCATTGGCAGCGTCATTGCCGAACTGACTTGCAGGAAACCCCGCACCCAGCTTTCAGGTAAGTCGATTTTTTTCTCGTCGTACTCTGCGCCGCCAGAGGTTTGGATATTGAACCCGTCAGGATCAATTTTTAGCAATGTGGTGCGGTAATCGCGGATTTTTTGAAACTCGTTATACAGTTTGGTGGAGTAATCGATATTGGTGGTGCCATAAGCTTGCTCAGACACATTGGCGAACACATCGTATTGGCAACTCAATTTGCCGTAGCTAGATTCATCTTCAGAAAAGCATTCAAAAAAGACCTGATCGGGATGAATAGTGATCACCGGATCGAGCACGTACCAAGCGTCCATGTCGTGTTTGTAGAGGTAATTAAAATACGTATTTTGTGCCTTGTAGTAAGGCGCAAGCATCTCGCCTGCTTGGCGGTTCATGTCAGCGAGTTCGGCACTGACTGCATCAAGTTCTGCTTTCACTTTCCCTGATTGGCTAACGAATTCTGCCAGTAACCGTTCTTCTTCACCCGCTAACCAACGTTGGTATTCCTCGCGGTTTTTGGGCGTAAAGCGCATGTCCGAAATGACCACATCATGCAAGCTGGACATGGCTTCGCGAAAACGTCGTTTGTCTTTTAGCTCCCCAACAAAAAAGGTCGGTGGCCGAGATAAATCCGGTGAAAACGACATGTCCGTTCGTTGGCTGTTGGAACCGACGCGTGAGGCATTGGCGTATCGATAAGTCACTTCCATGTTTATTTCCCAACCTCGCTTAACGTCGTGTTTCGAAGGCTTTTGAGTGAAACGGGCAATGCGAGATCGCTGTGCGATTTTTTCAGGCTCAACATCAGTTTGATGTATTCCGCTTTGTCTTTTTGGACTGAGGTGAGCGATAAGCGAGTTAGCATTTGGCACAGCATTTCTCGAATAACATCAGAACTATCCGCGTGTGCTTTGAGAAAGCGGATAACGTTGTCTTTTGCAGGGCGGCCGGTATTTGCTCGCGACAGAACGGAAACGAAATACGGCTGCAATGCGAGAATGGCCGCTTCATTGTTCGCAGCGTGTTGGGGTAACAGCTGACTGACGAACAGCTCCACATTTGCAGCGGGGTGTTGGCTCAATTGCAACAGATATTGCTCTGCATCGCCTTGGTCGAAATGGGTTTGCACCAGTTCGCGCCCAAACCTCTGCACGGGTTCGACGACGCTGTCACAGATCGCGACAATTTGGTCGGGTGTCCAGCGATCTCGTGACAGTGTTTCGCGACAGAACGTGAAGGCAAATTCTTGTGTATCTGGCCATTCGCTTTCCATGATCGGAACAATGCTGTCCATCTGAACAATGAGCGCTTCGGGGGTATCATCAAAATATGTGCGGGCTTTCTCACGCAAGGACAGTGTTGGACTGTTCAGCAACGCGAGCCACTTATCGGCAGAGAAGGCGTCGTGTGATACCTGCTTGTCGAACTGTTCGGACGCAAGGGTGTGCACCACTTCAGAACGTGCGGTTGCTAAGAGCCAAAGTGTCTCTGAGTTTGCTCGTAATCTGTCTTCACCATGCACACGAAGGAAATCGGACAATTTGTGTTGCAATGCATCATCAAGTTTGTGCCCGTGTAGCAAAGCGACGATGTGTTCGAAAATCGCCTTCTGGTTTTTCGCGTGACTGGCTCTGTAAGACGCACCTTGCATGGTTTGCTCAAGCACACTCAAGATGGCGCGCTGATCGGTGTCACTGCTTTTCGTTAACATCTCGAGTAGAAAGTCGAGCTTGCTTGCCAGTTCATCGCTATCCAGTTTTTTCAGCAGTGCGAGGTTGAACGCGTGAATATCGTGATCATCCGATGAACGGATTGTCTCCAACACGGCATMCGATATTTGGTGATAAGCGATCGGCATGGCATCCAAAAGCTTGCACCCGAATAGCGAAAGACGCGGAGATGTTGAAAGAATCAACGCGTCTGTCGTGGAGAGATCACGGTAGGTTTTCGTGACTACATCGTGACACTGCGTCATCAGCCAATCGAAGACCTGAATGGCGTGATCTTTTGACGCAAAATCCTTTTTGCTCAACACAGAAAGCACCGTTGTCAGCAACTGGGTTTTGTCTACAAACGTGAATTTCGTTTTTTGTTCTGGGGTGTTGAGCCAAGTGATCACGTTGGTATGGCTGGCAAGCTGGGTGCTTGGATCGATACAAAGTGCGTGCGACAGGGCGACGAGGACCTCATTGAAATCACGCTTTTGCCCAAGCAAGGTTAAGCCAAGGCTCGCAGGCGCAGCTAACCCACTGTCGAACAAGGTAACGAGTATGTCGTTCGTGACAGCTTGATTCGCCAAGAGGTGTTTCAATCTCTCTGAGGCAAAGTCCTGTGAACGCTTAAAAGGCTTGGTAAATAGCGTCAGTACAGTATCAAGGGAAAGCGTTTCTAAAAACGCGGTATTGTCTTCCAGTGCACGAATCGCAAAATCTGAAATGGGTTCACATTCCGTGCCGCTGGCAATGCGGAGCAAACTGTCGGGGGCGTTATCCCAAAGCTCCGGGAAGGCTTCTCCGCGACCCTCAAAGGACGTGTCTGGATCGAATCGCCATATGCCTCGTCGATTTTTTGAGTAAGCTGGGTTGTTCGCGCGAAGCAAGGTGTTCAACGAAGAACAGTGCGCGTATTCGTCATAATGATTCGTGGCGATGAGTTGTCGTCGCCAATTCTCATCCCATCGATAGTGTGGCGTGCTTCGGGCGCGTTTGGCCTGCTCCGCGCGATATTGCAACAGTGTGGACTCGGCCAATGCAATGAAATGTGCATTTTTATTGATGCCAAGGCGTTTAAGTACACGGGCGTAGCGCGCAATAAAATAGCGATGGGTTTTCTGGGAATGCGCCAACCGCGCGGTGCTTGAAGCCAGTTCTTCTTCCACGTTAAGGCGACCGTGCTCGTTGTAGAGCACGTTCCACTCTCTCGTAAAGTGTGGCTTGCTTTGCTCTAAGCGAACATTCAGCGCTGCGAGCACGGCAGCATCCATCCGAAATTCACTCATCTTGAGCATGTATCGGATGCCGTGAAATGCACCTGGCACAAAAGGCAGGCTAGGCAACAGTTGAAGCAACGTATGGTGCATGTCGGCATCAACGCGGGCTTGCAAGTAAGCCGCTTTTAACAATGTACCGATGGGATAACTGGTCGCGCGCCGAGTGTTAGTATTGTTGAATTGTTCAACGGCATTTTTGAGCGTGTCCGCTGTGATGTTTTCTTGATGCGTGCGCAGCGATTCAAACGCGTTTTTACGTGCCTGTTCAGGCGTTAGAGCGAGAACAACTTCGACCGCTAAACTCGCCAGCGTGTTGTTGGCGTGCGTTAAATAAGGTGTAACGCTACCAATATTCTCTTCATTTCCCACGCGGCCCAATGACCAGAGCAGGGTGTATTCGTGCAGATCGTCTTTCTGTCCGAGAAGGGTAACAATCAGTGCAGCCGCTTCTGGTTTGCGCTCAGGTGGCAGTCGCCAAATTTGACGCGCGCGGGCATCGGCGTTCTTTTCATGTCGAATGCGATCAAGCAACGATGTCGAACTGTCTGATGTGGACGTCGTTTTGGGAGGCTGAGATGGCGATGAGACGGCATCCACATAGCCCTTGTTGGTTTTGGATACGACGACAGATGCAAAGAGCTTCTCGGCTTTCTCCAAAGAGACAGGCACAGGCGTTTTTGTGCCTTCACGCAGGTTCGCCCCTCGGCGTCCATAGCGAAAGTTAACGAGGTATCTCTCATTTTCATTTGTGTTCGACGTGTCGACTAAATCAACGTCATAGACCTTGTCTGAATTTCCTTCCTGAAAACTCAGACGAGATGTTTTTATCAGCCTCATTTCCCTGTCTCATTCGACTCAACAAGTTGATAACACCGTACCACATCAAAAAAGCCAGTTAATCAGTAAAGCCGTTGAATTCCTGAGAAATCACAAAGATGGGAATGTCGGCAATAAGTGATGAGCACCCCTGCGGAATAGGGGTGAGGATGAGGGTTTGAAAACCAACTGTGCTTTCTACACTCGCGGCTTGAGTAAGGCAATGAACGCCGCGTGAGCACTTAGGTTCGGGCATACAACGTTTCGAAATGCGGGATATTGCTTTCCCACACCGGAACGTCTTGATCAAGCATGGCGGTCAAACAGAGCGAGAAGCGAAAGACATTCAAGGCATTTTTGTTGATACAGCGGCAGAGCTCGCGAAATAATTCGCATACCTCTTATACCCAAACAACCTGAATCCTGCATCTTCAGGTTGTTTGGGTATATAAAACGGCCCACAGTTTTGTTGGCCGTTTTTTCGACCACGCTCGTTGCAATATGAAAATCGTTTTGCAATCAGGTGCCGCTGCTAGTGCCGAGTACTGTATCACTACCTAGTTTACTCACTGAAAATAAACAATTATTTAAGATTCTATAACCTTGGCCTGTTATATGCTGATGTCTATATACGGAATATCATCAAGTAAAAGAAGAGACAGAAAAAATACAGGGTTAAGTCGTTTTCGATAGGGATTGAGAGTGAGTTGAGGTGCTATTTATGATCTGTATGAATGAATTTGGTGAGCTACTGCAATGCTATGAAGATAAGCAATGTCCCGTCGAAGGTTCTGTGTATGTTGAATACCTTGACGGTGAAAAGAAAGGCAATTACTACATAGAACTAGAGCCGGAAACGCTGGTACAAGTTTACCTTCATTAATTTATTGATAACCTCGGAATCAACCAGAAAGGAGCATGTGCATGCTCCTTTTCGTTTACTGCTAAGGGTTACTGACGTCCGTAAACGCGAATACCTGCCGATGAATTCTTCGATTCGCCAAACACTTCCAACTTCTTCACACAGCGCTTGTAGGCAAACTTACGCCAATCGGTTGTCGCATCTTCTTTGATGTTGCGATAGAAATTGATGGTTTTGGTTTCGTCGTTTTTGAAGGTCACTTTCACTTTGCGCACGTAGGCGTCGCGGTCCGCTTTTAGTTTGATCGCGTTAACGCGACGACACACTAACAACGGGATATCAGCACCGTGGCTCGCGTTTTCTAGCAGAATAGTACGACCGAGTGTGATTCTCTCTTCAGCATGGGCGGTGTTTGATAGTGTCAGCATGCCCGTTAAAACGCACATCAGGGAAAGTAGCGTTTTCATTTTCATTGTTATGTATCTCTGTGAGTCGTTCAAAAATCGGCATATCGCCGAAAAGCGACGGAGTGTAGCGCCAGACGAGAAAGAAACAACAAATTTGCGTCAATTCTTTTGGGGGGTATGTCAGGGTTTGAACGAAACAGGCCAGATTTTATCTGGCCTGCAGGGAATTTTTTTTGGTCGGGGGTGAAACAAGTTGGGAATTAGAGGAAGGCTTCTAGCATGACTTCATCGACGTATTGCCCGTTGATTTTCGCATGCTTGGTCAATGTGCCTGCCACGGTAAACCCTTGCTTCAAATACGCGTTCAACGCGATGTCATTATCAGCGCGGACTTGGGCGATCAGCTTTTCAAAACCGCGGGATTTTGCAATCTCCAACGTGGCTGCAAACAGCGCCGATGCCACGCCTTTTTGACGGCTGCTTTCCTCGACGTACGTCGAAACAATACCGACGTGATCCAGCGTGCGCGTGAAGCTGGCAAAAGGCTCAACGGTTTGATAGCCCACGACAGCGTGGGATGCGTGATCTTCTGCCACGAGGAACACGCCATTGACTGGAAAATACTGAATAAAGAAGCTTTGGTCAGACACGGAAAACGTCGAATCTAGGATGGTGGATTGCCCACCTTCGATGATCGGGTTAATGATGTCAGTAATATGCTGAGCGTCAGAAGGCAATGCGGTGCGAATGGTTGGGTTCATAGCGTGAAATCATCAATAAACAGTCATATGGACGAAGCGTAGCGCACTCGTGCGGCGCGACGCCAGCGAATATTCTGCATCAAACGTGTTAATGCAGAAGGCTTTATTACGTGGACTTTAAATTTGGTCAAGGAATGTGCGAATGGCGTTCAATGCAGGAATAACAGGCATCTCAATGCGCACTGAACTGCTGAAACACCAAGGGTAGGGCAGTTCACTTAATCCATTGAGAAAGTGCGTTGTATTTTGGAAATCAATGGCCGACATGTGTTCGATAGTAATGGTCAGTTTCTTCACTGTTGATCCATCATCAGATTGAAATGCCCAATCATACTGCCCGCAGCCCACTTTAAGCTTACCGCCGTCTTTCTCTGTCATTGCCACTAACCATTTGCAGGTCAATAACGATCCCTTTCGTTCGATGGAATCTGACAGACAAAAGGTATACACGTTCTCATAGGTTTGGTTGAACTGGGTGACCAACACATCTGAAATCGCGGCTCTCCCGTTCACGTCTGCGGGAAAGGCAATGTTGTCAGTGTTTACTTGCATGACGAGGGTGGCTTGTTGGGTAAACACCTGCGACAGCAGGTGTGGTTTGTTGTTGTCTTTCGCTGCGATGTAGCGATTGATTGTCGATAAAAACGGGGCTATATCGTTTTTCTGCATCGATGCATCCTCCCCTCGATACGTTGAGCGGTTAACCGTGTTTCATGCGTTTGGCGCAGTTAGCCAAAGATGACACGGTTAAACAAGCGGCGTTCAATTTCGGCATCTGCCACATCCATGGCGGTGAACGTGACGATTTGTCCGGGCTGACGCTGTGAAAGCTGGCCTGCGCCTAGACTGCTTAAACAACCGATTTTCGGATACCCACCAATGGTTTGACGATCTTTCATCAATACGATAGGTTGCCCATCGTTAGGGATTTGAATTGCCCCGAACGCTATGCCTTCTGAAATGATGCCGTCTAAGCTGCTCTTAATCGGCGCACCAGAGAGTCGATAGCCCATGCGATCGATGTTCTGGCTGACCTCATAATTATTGGTGAAAAAGGTCATTTGTTCATCATGAGAAAACGATGCATGTTGATAGGCGGGCATTACACCTAATTCCAACGGCGCATTGTAGTCAGGAATGGTCCACTTTGGCGCGCGCAGAGCAATGGGATCAGCATGTGGTGCGAAGTGCAGGACATCCCCTTTTTTCAGGGGATCGCCATTGCCTGATAATCCGCCCAACTGTTCGCGTTTGACGGTTGAAGCGCTTCCCAGTTTCTCTTCAACGTGAAAGCCACCCAGCACGGCAAGGTAAGCGCGAAGGCCGTTTACAGGCGCTCCGAACGCTAGGGTATCGCCTTTTTTCAGTGCGTACGTACACCAAGGTTGAATGGGTTTATCGTTTAAACGCGCTGCCAGATCGGCACCTGTGATCGCCACGCTGGTGGGTGCATTAGCCACAAGCTGCAATTGACCAAAGGTGATTTCCAGTTGGCTTGCATCGGGGGAATTACCCAGCAACCGGTTAGCCCAATAAAAGGCGTGCTCGTCCATTGGGCCGCCAGTGGTAATGCCAAGATGCTGAAAGCCTTGCCGACCGCTGTCTTCTATTAGGGTCAGCATGCCGGGGTTAATGACGTTAAAGCTCATTTGCCCTCCGAATCATTCAATACGCCGCCTTGGGCAAGAAACTCGTGTTTATCGATAGGGCAAAACTTCACGCGATTTCCTACGTTCACTTTGGCAAGATTACGACTTTCCCAATCCAACATGCTGATGGGGGTGCGGCCAATGATCTGCCAGCCCCCAGGTGTACTGCTCGGGTAAATCGCGGTTTGGTTATCTGCCAAACCCACGCTGCCTGTTGGCACTTTGAGGCGCGGGGTGGATTTTCTTGGCATCACAATGGCATCGTTCAAGCTGCCAAGGTAAGCAAAACCCGGACTAAAGCCGATGGCATAGACGCGGTATTGGCGTTCGCTGTGCAGCTTGATCACTGTCTCTGCATCCAACGTTGTTTTCTCACACACGTCGGCCATGTCGAGCGCGACTTCGTCACCGTAATACACGGGAATTTCAATCACCACGTTGTCGCTGTTGTCAGTTAAATCATCCGCATTGCTGGCGAGGGCGTGTTTAATGCGTTTGATGATGTCGAAGCGGTCGGTTTGGTTTAAGTCAAAACACACCAGCATCGAGTTGTAGGACGGCACAATATCAGTCACGACATCGTCTAGTTCACGCCTTACTTGAAAGATGGCGCGATTGACGTTGGCCGCAATCGCTTCATCAATGGTGTCGCCAAAATACACAATCAGGGATTGCTCGCTGACTGCTTCAATCTTAAGCATGGGTACTCCGTTACAGCTTGTCTTTCTTGCGCCAGTGATGAAGGGCAGAGGCGACGGCGGTGGCATGAGGGCCATCGCCATGAATGCAGAGCGTGTCAGCCTTCACTTCCAGTGTTTTGCCACTGAGCGTGGTGACGGTGCCGTTTTCCACGATTTGCTGAACTTGGCGAATGATGGCGTCCGCGCTGCCGTGAACGGCCCCTTCCACCTTGCGATCAACCAGATACCCGGCATCGTCGTAGGCGCGGTCAGAAAATGCTTCGTACAGCAGCTCAATGCCAATGTCTTCTGCCATGCCGTCGATGGCGCAGCGGTTTGGTATTGCCATCACGACGAGTGCAGAACCGGGTGCCGCCTCTTTCACGGCAAGCATCACGGTACGTAGCACCTCCATGTCACGCATCATGGTGTTATAGAGCGCACCATGCGGTTTCACGTAATCAACATAGGTGCGTTGCTGGCGACAAATGCCTTGAAGCGCCCCAATTTGATAGCCCAACCACGCGCGCAATTCTTCGTTGGTGCAATCAAATTTTCTTCGACCGAATCCAAGCAGATCGGGGTAGCCTGGGTGCGCCCCAATCGAGACGCCATGTTCCCGTGCCATCGCGACGGTTTGCTGCATGGTGACAGGGTCTGAGGCGTGAAAGCCGCAGGCAATGCTTGCCATATCAATGCATGGCATCACGGCAGCGTCATTTCCCATGACCCACGCGCCGTAACTTTCACCCATATCGCAATTCAATTTCATCAATAACGCTCCGCTGTTATTTGGTTGCTGCCGCTATCGCTGACTCATGGTGGTTGGTAGGTACGTCACGATGTCAGGGAAGACGGTAATCAACACTAACCCTAAAAGGATCAGCATAAAAAACGGGAAGGCAGCCCGTGCGACATAGAGTATGTTTTTGCCCGTGAGTGCCTGAATAACAAACAGATTAAAGCCAACTGGCGGCGTGATCTGTGACAGCTCAACCACAAGTACAATGAATATCCCGAACCACAACAGATCAATACCCGCTTGCTGCACCATGGGCATGACCACGGCAACGGTGAGTACGACCACGGAGATACCGTCAAGGAAGCAACCCAGCACCACGAACAAGATGGTGAGGTACAGCAGCAGCTCCATCGGCGTGAGTGACATGGATGCAATCCATTCTGCCAGCTCGCGTGGAATACCAAGGAAACCCATTGCCAGTGTCAGGAAGTGTGCGCCGACCAAGATAAAGCCAATCATGCAGGCGCTTTTCACCGCACCTAGCAAACTGTCAATAAACCCTTGGAAGGTTAACGATCCCGTTAGCCACGCCAAGATCATGGCGCCAAACACACCCAGTGCTGCGGCTTCGGTTGGCGTGGTTAAGCCGCCGTAAATCGAACCTAAGACAAAGGTGATCAAACTGACGATCGGGATCAGTTTACGAAGCGCGGCAAAGCGCGTTGCCCATGAGGTTTCTTCCGCGTTGTGCGCAGGCAGTTCGTTTTTGTTGAGCAGAGCCCAAAGGGTGGTGTAACCCACAAACAAGCCCATCAGCATTAAGCCAGGCAACGCGCCTGCGATAAACAGGCGACCGATCGACACTTCGGCTGCTACGCCATACACAATCAAGATGATCGACGGGGGAATTAACAGCCCCAAGGTACCCGAACCTGCCAGTGTGCCGATTGCCATGCGTTCGCTGTAACCCTGCGCTTTGAGCTCAGGCAAGGTCATACGGCCAATGGTGGCAGCGGTGGCAGCCGAAGAGCCTGATACCGCCGCAAAGATGCCACAGCTTAAGACATTGACGTGCAAGAGTTTGCCGGGAAAGCCACTTAGCCAAGGGGAAAGGCCTTTAAACAAATCTTCCGACAAGCGTGTTCTGAATAACAGCTCACCCATCCAAATAAACATAGGGAGTGCGGTGAGAGACCAACTGGTGCTGGCGCCCCAACTGGATGACGCAAATAACAACCCAATCTGTTCGTTGCCAGTGAGGTATAAACCAATCACACCCACACCTATAAGCGAAAGGGACACCCACATGCCGGCGGCAAGAAACAGCAACAAGCTGACGGCAAGAATGATGGAAATAAGAGACATGTCAGCCATTACGCGCGCTCCTGATCTTCTGAAAGGTCAATGTTCGCGTCTTCTTCTTCACGCACGCGGTAATGCGGAGTAATGCCACGAAGGTTATCAATAAGGCTGTCCAGCACTGCAAGGTTAAAGGCGATCATGCCGACGGCAAGCGGGACTTGTGGTATCCAAAGGGGAATAGGAATGTAACCGTGCGTCACTTCCTCAAAATCGTAGGATTCCCAGACCATATAGGTGCAGTAGTAACTGGCAAAACAGAGCAGCAAAAATGCGAGTGTTAGCACCACGCTCTCGAGCGGACGTTGCCATGATTCAGGCAAACGTTGAATAGCGAGG
Organism: Enterovibrio baiacu; assembly: GCF_004120195.1. Classification (GTDB taxonomy): domain Bacteria; phylum Pseudomonadota; class Gammaproteobacteria; order Enterobacterales; family Vibrionaceae; genus Enterovibrio; species Enterovibrio baiacui. The sequence goes on from NZ_SCHN01000009.1 coordinate 103,574, forward strand.
TTTACACGAATGTGTCCACCTTCGCGAAAGGTGTACGCCAAGCCAAAGAACGTCGAGGCGGCAAGCGCGTAGCCTGAGAAATCCTCCGCAGAGGGAACAATAAAGCCAAAGAGTCGGCCGATGATTTGGGCGAGGATGATCAACATGATCACCACGATAAAAAAACCGGATAAGCCGCCCGACAGCATATACAGGGCTCGTTTCATTTCAACCTTCCTAGTTTGGCGCTGTTGGCGTTACCGTCGTTCAGAGGTAAGGCATGGCAGCGCGATATTTCCCTCTCACTTATCATCCTTGCTTTGCCGTACAACTCGCGGCGAACTCACCGCGTGATACAAAGCCAAGTGACAGGGGCACACGTCTTTTTATTGCTGCATCACACCGTTTTGAATGCATACCTAGCCAAGGCTGATGTTGAGTGCGTGCAGTCTATTTGTTAGCGGTTATTGGGCACTGTAGGCGCTCAATACGGGTGTCAATGCGGCAGGATTTTCTTGTTCCCACTCGTTCGTCATGGTTTGACCAATGGCTTGCAGTTCACCCAGCAATTGCGCAGAAGGTTGAGACACCACGATGCCGTTATCAGCAAGGGTTTTTGTGTCTTTTGCTTCTTGTGCTGTGACTTCGTTCCATCCTCGCGCTTCTGCTTTTGCAGCCGCATCAAGAATGGCTTTTTGATCGTCTTTGTCGAGGCGTTTAAACGCACGCTTGTTCACGACAACGAAGTTCTTCGGGATCCACGCTTTGATTTCATTGAAGTGGCTCAGGTAATCCCATGCTTGACCGTTCGCACCCGTTGAAGGAGATGTGATCATCGCATCGATAATGCCCGTGCTGAATGCTTGTGGAATGTCTGGCACTTGTACCGTGGTTGGCGTGGTGTTCATGAGATCTGCCAAACGTGACGTTGATGGGCTGTAAGCGCGCATCTTGGTGCCCTTGATGTCCGCCAGCGCGTTCACAGGCTTCTTGGTGTAAAGGCTTTGTGCAGGCCAAGGCACGGTGTAAAGCAAGATCATGCCTTCTTTGCTCAACTGCTTTTCAATTTCAGGCTTTGCCGCTTCCCACAGTTTCTGAGCTTGTTCGTAGTCCGTGGCAAGGAAAGGAATATTGTCGTGCTTAAAAATAGGGTGGGTGTTACCCATGATGCCAATGAACACTTCACCAAGCTGTACTTGACCCGTACGCACGGCGCGTGGGATTTCAGGGTGCTTCATGAGCGATGCGCCTGAGTGCACGGTAATGTCGACGTCGCCGTCTGTGGATGCTTTAACTTGCTCTGCAAAGTCATAGGCAATTTTGGTTGGCAGGTTTGCGTCACCATACGGTGTCGGCATGTGCCACTGAGCAGCAATCGCAGAAGAGGCGGTCAATGCGGAGAATGACACGACCATGGCAGGTAGCAGGGTTTTCAACAACTTCATTGGAAGTCTCCTTTTCACATGTGTTCGTTAAAGAATTGAGAGTTGTTCAGTACTGATATCAGTCACGAGCATCTTCCCTGGCGCGTGAGTGATCGCAATGGGGGGACGAGCATTCGCAATCGCCAACTGTGGCGTCACACCGCACGCCCAAAATACGGGAATTTCATCGTCTTTAATGGTTACTGGGTCGCCAAAGTCGGGTGAGGAAATGTCGCTGATACCGATCATTTCTGGGTTGCCAAAGTGAATCGGCGCACCGTGAGATTTCGGCAAACGCGATGTAATTTGAATCGCGCGAATGGCATCGGCCGGCGTAAAGGGGCGCATAGACACCACTAAGTTACCGCTGAAATGCTGGCTTGGGTTCGCGGGAATGTTCGTTTGATACATAGAGACGTTGGACTGGTTTTCGATGTTACGAAGCGACAGTCCAGCGCGCATCAGTGCATCTTCAAATGAGAAAGAACAGCCAAGCACAAAGGTCACCATGTCTGGACGCCATAAGTCGCGAATGTTTTGTGTTTCTTTGGTGAACTCACCGTGTCGAAACACACGGTATTCAGGGACGTCAGAACGAATATCAATGTCATCGCCCAGTGCATCGAGTAAAGGTTGACCGGGAAGCGACACCGCAAGTAAAGGGCAAGCAATGGGGTTTTTCTGGCAGAACAAGAGGAAATCATCCGCCCAATTCTTGGGTAAAATCACCACGTTGCCTTGCGCTAAGCCTGATGCGTAGCCGCTGGTGGCGTCTTGAAATTCGCCGCGGCGGATTTTCGTTCTCAGATTACGTGCTTCCGCCAATGCGGCGTCACGCTGCATAAATGCGATAGGACGTTCCATGCCTGTCGGTAACGTGGTCGTCATCCTTAACCCTTACAGTGATTTGTTGTGTTAATTAAATGTTGCAGTTTGGTGTCATTCCGTCCAATTATAGTTTTTTACCTTTTGCCATAAAAAAAATTAATCGGTAGCCAAAGGCTGCGATACATCTGCAATTCGTCACGAGATGGGCTGTTTTAAACGTGTTATTTGGGAATATGTTTGTGAAACCACTCGATTTGTCTCGACCTTGCGTATCCTTTGCACTCGGTGAGTGCATAAAATTTCTAGATAAAACGTCCAAAGCATGGAACAACGCAGCACCTGAAGGATGCCATTGACGCAAAAAACACGAACAGGTCACGGTCGCTTTGACAGAATGTAGACCTTGGTCGCTGGAGGTATTTATGACGAGCGACAGTGAAAGAGAACATCCATCTAGAGAAAAACATCAGCAACGCCTCATCGTGCTGTTCGACGGCACGTGGAATGACCCACAAGACCAAACCAACGTCTTCAGACTCGCCAAGTGCATTAAGCCCTTTGATGAAAAGGGTGTGCGTCAGCGTTTTTTCTATGATCCGGGGGTAGGCACCTCCGCCGTCACCCGTTTGCTAGGCGGTATATCTGGCTGGGGGTTAACGAAAAACCTCCTCCAAGGGTATGAATGGCTCGCCAAACACTGCCACTCTCAAGAAGAAATTTGGGTATTTGGGTTCAGTCGTGGTGCATACACAGCCCGCAGCTTGGGCGGGATCATTCGCCTGTGTGGCCTGTTGAACATTGTCACGCCTGATTTGCTAAAACGCGCCATGGCGCTCTATAGCAACCCATCGCTGACACGGGACTCCGAAGAGTGTGTGAACTTTCGACGCGATTTCAGCCGCGACGTTGATATTCACTTTATGGGCGTGTGGGACACGGTGGGCGCACTGGGTGTGCCGGGTACGATTTTGTCGGAAAAAGGCGTGTTCAGCTGGCACGATACGACGCTGTCTGACAGCATCAAACATGCCTTTCATGCCATGGCGTTAGATGAACACCGAAGCGCTTACAACACGGCGCTGTGGACATGCAATGCAAACACCGAGATGAGGCCGATTGAAGAGGTCGAACAGCGCTGGTTTATTGGCGCTCATGCTAACGTGGGCGGCGGCTATCCTAACGATACCTTGCGTGAAATTCCCTTCGGTTGGATGGCAGAAAAAGCGATGGGGCTGGGGCTTGATTTAGACATGTCGCAGCATGTGTTCACGAAGGAGCCTTGGCGCAAACAACCCCGCGATTCCTTTCATGAGTTTATTCGCGGTTTGTATGCCACCTTTCAGCGCTTTCGTGGCAAGGGGGATGAAAACGGACGTTTCTATCGTGCGTTCAATCTCGGTAGAGGGGATTTACCTGCTTTGAATGTCAGTATCGATCCAAGTGTGTGGCAGCGTTGGCATGAACATGATTATCGACCTCAAACGCTGATCAACGCTGAACAAACACCCCCTTAAACACACAGACTTACTCAATCAGCGTGTGCTCTCCAGCATGACGAGCCGCGACTTGCGTGGCTAACTTCGCCGCTTCTTGTGCCGCGCCATTCAAGGGCGCGCGCATGAAGGATGCGGTAAATTCTAACGGGGAGGGCGTCCAGTTGCATTCCACCGTCCTCAACCTGCCTGATGCAATTTCAGGTGCGGCAATCGCCATCGGCAAGGTGGCTACACCAAGCCCATCTGCCGTCATTCGTAAACATGCTGACAACGAACTGGATGTGAAGAAATGCACGCCAGACACATCGGCCTGCGCCACGTGCTCTTTGATTTCACAAAATGGCAGGGTATTGCGGGCGTAGGTAATGATGGGCCAAGGCGCGAGGTGTTCCAGAGATTCTACGGAATCGGGCAATGCAATTGAAGGGCTCGCAACCCACGCTAGCGGGTAGCTGCACAAAGGTAAATTCGTTACAGAAGGCTCTGAAATGGGCCCCATCAAAAACGCCAAATCCAAAGTTCTATCGAGTAAATCATGGCGCAGGTTTGACGTCACATCGACGGTCACATCTATGTCCAAGCTAGGAAATTTGTCATGCAAGCAGCGCAAGAACGCCGTAAGCCAAGTATGCACAATGGATTCCGATACCCCTAATCGCAAGGTGCCGCTCAATAGCGCATTGTTCTCTGCACGGCGCTCAAATTGCTCCGCCGAGATCAGCATCTTTTCAGCATAAGGCAATAGCTCTCGCCCCTTTGCCGTCAATGAAATCGGCGATGCTTCGCGATCAAACAAGGTTACGCCAAGTTCTTTTTCCAGCCCTGCAATGCGGGATGAAATTGCCGGTTGAGTGGTGAATTGTTGTTCAGCCGCTTTTCGAAAGCTACGAAGCGTCGCGACCAAGACAAAAGTTTCGATTCGTTTAAGGTTCATGGATCACTCAGTGATGGCTGTTATTGAAAAGATAGACGTTTCAATCGGTTTGGCACAGAGAGCGTTAGCGTAAGGGAATTTGCAAAGCATGGGCGTGCGGGTTTTGAGAATGGTCGCGCGAAAAGATTCGCGAGGTGCATCGACCTAGAAGGAAAAACGTGCTGAGAGAAGGAGTGTTGAATGTCTCAATAAATGCACAAAATGTGTAAATGAAATACTTAGTATGTCTGCTAACCAATTGTAAATAATAACGATGACTCAAGGCGCAATGAGACCTTGATGTTGGCTTACTTAAGGATGAGTTCGTGAATTTTTGGAAGGGCAGTGTGGTATTTGGATTGCTGATTGTATTTTCGTCAGCATACATTTTTGCGTATCTATATTGGCAATATTTTATGGAAGTGAAACTGGGGCGTCCGCGATCCGAATCCTTTAGCAGCGCGTTGCCTTTGATTTACTTTATAGCATGCGCAGTATTTGGCGTGAGAGGGGCAAGAACGGAAAATGGCGTTTCAATACTGGGTTTCGTTTGGGGCTATTTTAAGCCGTTAGTCTATTCCTTATTTGCCTTCGTTGTTGTCATCGCGCTCATCGCTTTTGTTGGGTTCTTGTTCGTCAAATAAGCGAAGACCACAACCTTGCCCTTCTCTCTTTGTTTTTTTGGGAAACAAGAGAAGGGCAACGTCAGGTTTTTTCTTTTGTCTGTTAAACCGCTTTTGTAGCACCCAAACTAATCACCGAGTCACAGCGCTTCTCGATAAGATTCTTATCATGGCTGACCAACAACACGGCGCAGCCTTGCTCTTTGGCTAGGGAAATTAAAATCTCTGTCACTTCCTTGGCAATGATCGGGTCGAGTCGAGAAGTGGGTTCATCAGCGAACAAGAACACAGGGTCGAGCAGTAGCGCACGAAGAATGGAAAAACGCTGTAGCTCGCCGCCAGAGACTGAGGTACTGCGTCTTTCAAGCAGCTCAGGGGCTAGTTTGAGTTTTTCCATTAAGGGCGCGACCTTCTGTTTATCAATGCTGTGAAGCGTGAGCAGATCGTCCAGCAGTGTCCCAAGCGTGACGCTAGATGTCACCGCGGATGGAGGGTCTTGAAACAGCTTGAGCCATTGATAAGGGGTGGCGTTTTCATTCGGCTTTTTGATGTTGCCTTCCAAAGGCGGAAGCAGCCCAAGCAGCGTGTCACCCAATGTGCTTTTACCGCAGCCGCTATCGCCAACCACACCCATGACTTCACCTGCGTGAAGCGTGAAAGAAATGTCTTTCGCTAATGCTTGGTTGTTCCGACCAATACTTAACATCTCTGCGGTTAAAACAGGTTTGGTGAGTGCTTGCGGGTATTCGCTTTTCTGCCAATGGCGAGGATCAGCGGCAATCAGGGCTTGGGTGTATGTATGTTGCGGCGCTTCGAGCACTTGTGCCGCTGTGCCTTGCTCAACCACAGTGCCTTCTTTCATCACAATGATGTCGCCCCCAATTTGGCGGGCAACGTCGATATCATGGGTAATTGTGAGCAAGCCGCCACCTTGGGCGCTTTTTATCAAAAGCTGAATGATGTCATCCCTGCGGCTAACATCGAGCCCTTTGGTGGGTTCATCCGCCAGAATCAAGGTTGCGCCGCCTGCTGTGGCGGCCGCCACGGCCAAACGTTGCGCCATGCCACCAGAAAGCTGGCCGGGTCGTTTCAACGCACTGGATTTTAGCCCCAACTCATCCAAATCGTGTATCGCGTTTTCAAACGCGGATTCAGGGTTTTGTTCATGTACACACTCGTAAACTTCGGCCACTTGTTGGTAGCTTTGCATCAGCGGATCTAACGCGCGCCAAGGCTCTTGGGGCAACATGATCATCTGTTTCCCCCAAAGCGTTTTTAATGCGGGAACATCATGGGATTTCCCCATGATTTCGACGCGACCGTATTGCTGTAATGTTGCGGGTAACAAGCCAATGATCGCTTGCGCTAACAGGCTTTTTCCAGAACCAGTTTGACCCAAAATGGTTAGCGGTTTGTCCTGAAATAACGATAACGAGAGTGGCTCAAGCAGCGACACATCCCCGGCGGTGATCGACAGATCAGTCAATTGAATTAATGGGGTCATCGCCTGTTCCTGCTAAAAGATGAAAACCTAACACCAGCAATGCGACCACAACCAAAGGTTGCGCCAACACCCACGGTGCTTCGATATAGAACGGGAAGAGTTCGACACTCATTAATCCAAGTTCTGCGAGCGGCGGCTGAATACCAACAGCGACAAAACCAAGTGATGCCATCATGAGGATGGCGTTTGCCCCCCCAAAAGCGGCCATGGTGAGTATCGAAGGCAAAATGGCTGGCCAGATATGGCGTTTAAATTGATACCACTTTCCAAACCCCATCATGGCGGAGAGTTGCCTTTCCGGGCTATTGATTTTGGTGCGAGTGATGACGCGGGTGACGCGGTAATACTCGACCCACTGAACCAGTGAAATCGCCAAATAAAGCACAAGGAATGAACCCGGCGCGATGGCGGCGAGCAATAGCACCATGACCAAACCGGGTAAAGCGAGCAGAATGTTCACCAATACGTCCAAGGCTTGTTCAACGCGACCTCCTGCCCATGCTGAGCACACACCAAGGGCAACGCCCAACACGGAGGAGGTGATGACGCAGAGCAAACTTAACGAGAAAGACAGCGCAATGGCACTGGCAAGGCGCGTTGCCATGTCTCGCCCGAAGTGATCAGTACCTAACCAATGCACACTATCAGGTGGAAGCAGTGTCATCGTGAGGTTTTGTTGTTCAATGGTGTAAGGCGATAGCCAGCTAACGCAAAGTGCAAAACCAAACAGCACGAACAAAATGGATAGCCCGATACGTTGTCGAGGCGTGAGATTTTTCATCATTGTGCTTCTCTCCCTCTCGGATCGATCCAATAACAGGCGAGGTCGATAATGCTGTTTAGCACCACAAACAAAATGCCCATTGCCAGCGCACAGCCTTGAATTACGGGAATGTCTCGCGCAAAAATGGCGTGTGCTAAACCGTGCCCAACGCCCGGCCATGAAAACAGGGATTCGATCATCACAATGCCTTCAATCACGCTCACCAGTTGAATGCCGATAAAGGCAATCACGGGCACGGCCATGTTTCTTACGCCATGGCGGAGAAAGGTTTGTACTTCCGATAATCCTTTAACACGGGAGAATTGATAGAAAGGCGAATTCAACACGTTGAGTGTGCTGGCATGCACAACGCGGTTAGACACTGCCGCCAAGCTAATACCCAGTGTGAGGGCGGGCAGTACGAGGTGCTGCCAGGTACCAAAGCCTGCGACAGGAAGCAATTGCCATTCCATCGCAAAGATCAGGATCAGCACCAACCCCAGTACAAACACAGGCAGTGCTTTGGTGCAGGTGGACAGCCAAACAAGCGCACTGTTAATGGCGCCGCCTTTTTTGGCTGACCAAATTCCTAAGGGCACGGCAATCAGTGAAGACAGCAAAATCCCAAACACTGCGAGCAGTAGCGAATGGCCGAGCAGGTGGGCAACGGCTTCGCTCACCGGTAATCCGCTCACGAGTGAATTGCCAAGGTTAAATTGCATCAGATCCATCAACCAGCTTACATAACTGCTCACCCAGCCTTGGTCGAGGTTCAATTCTTCGCGCACCAAGTTAGCAGCGGCGGTATCCACGTTGTCTTGCCCGTATCGGCTTGCCGCAATGCGGTAAGCCATATCACCGGGTAAGCTTCTCATCATGATGAACGTGAGGGTACCAACCCCCCACGCCACGAGAACCAATTGGAATAACCGCTTTTTAATCAGCGAAAGCATGCTTACTTAAAGTCCATTTGGCTGATGAAGTAATTGCGCTCAAACGGATCAAACGCGAAGCCTTGAACACGGCTGTTTACCGCGGTGTGCTGGCTATAACTGGAAATAGGCAGCACGGGGTAATCTTCGTGGATTGCTTTCGCGACGTGTTGGCTCAGTACCGTGCTTCTTGCTGTGTCGCGGGTTTGCATGAGCTCTGCGATGGCAGCATCTACCTCGGCGTTTTCCCAGTTCATGGTGCCCCAATCGCCCCCACCGTTAGAAAAATCGGTACTGATGATAGGAAGAGGGTCTGCAATGAAGCCAAAGTTACGTGCAATCAGCGCCATCTCGAGCGAGCCGTCTGCGTGCCCTGCGGGGATCATGCTTGAGTTGGTAATATCGACAATCAAATCCACGCCAAGCTCCGCCCACTGTGCTTGAATCGCTGTTGCGACGGTGGCGAGCTCAGGGCGATCGGCATAGGTGATTAATCGAATTTGGAAAGGTTTGCCATCACGGGTGAGTTTTCCATTCTCGTCGGCTTCCCAGCCCATTTCTGTGAATAGTGCTTTGGCTTCAGCTTGGTCAAACTCATCATTCGGCAAATCTGCTATATACCATTGAGACATCGAACTCGGCATGATTTGTGCGGTTTCAGACCCTTCTGCGCTCAACACGTTTTTCGCAATCGCCGCACGGTTTATTGCCATGCTCAGGGCTTTACGTGCACGCACATCATCAAGGAAAGGATGCCCGTTGTTGAGTTTTACAAACAAGGTGCGGGGGATAAGGTTGCTGTGAACGTCAACGTCTGTGGTTTCAGCCAATTGCGGGATCATGGCAGGGGCGAGGGTAAACACAATGTCAGCCTCACCGGATTTGGCTTGAAGAATACGGCTTTCAGGACGGTGCCCTGTCAGGTAGGTTGCGAACGTGATGTTGGCGTTGTCGCCCCAATAGTCGCCAAACTTCTTCACGGTTAGCTTGTGTGGCGGTTCGAAGCTTTCCATCTGGTAAGGGCCCGTGCCATAGAGCGTCGCAACCTCTCCGGCCTCGTTGTAAGAAGCAGGCGCAATGATGGCCGTCGAATAGTTAGTAAGAAGGGCGGGAAAGGCAACGTAAGGTTCGCTCAAATGAAATTGGATTTGGTTGTCACCCAGCGCTTTGATGCTTTCAATCGAGGCTTTTTTCAGCGTACCGTGCTTTTTCAAGGCGTTGTTAAGACTGTCCACAACGGTGTTTACGTCCATCGCTGTCCCGTCATGAAACACCACGCCATCTTTCAGCGTAAGTATCCAATCCAAGCCATCCACGCTTACGCGCCACTCCGTTGCTAAGCCAGACGTGATTTCGCCTTTCTCATTCACATTCAACAAGGTTTCGATAACTTGCATGCGGGTGAGAATGTAGCCTTGTTTGGAGGGATCGAGGCTTGAGATTTCCCAAGGTCCACTGATGGATAAGGTGTTTGATTTTTCAGGAGTGACGGTTGAAGGTGTCTGCATGGAGAACCACGCAGCAATGGCAGCAATAATGATCGCGCCATAAACGAACAATCGAACAGTTTTTTTCTTTTTTGCCACATCGGCGTATGAGATATCAGTCATGAGTGTGCCTAACGTATTCCTTTAACGTTATAAAAAATGGGGAGTAATGATTGTGTCAGAACGTTATGAAAATGGCGGGGAGCGCATTCTTGGGGTGCAACTCTCGCTGAGAAACGCGGTTCCATGTTCGGGCGTGTCGAGCACTTCAAGAACGATAGTCGGGGGGATCGAAGTAGACGCGTAGATCACCGCATGATGAATGGAATCAAAAACCGTGCAGTGGTGTGTTGCGTGAAAATCTTCAGATGTATCGGCTTCGTGGTACAAAGAAACAGCATTTAACCCCAGAACTAAAATAAGGAGTAAAAATGCACAGCGCGCAGATGCTGTAACACAATGAAAAACGGGCACAACACCAACTTCACGTGAACACGAATTGTTATAATATAACAATTCGTGTTTCAACTTTAAACGATAATTGTTATCAACTTCGTTTTGTCTAATATCTTATACGCATTCAAAGAAATGAGGCGATTAAGACGCAATTCCCACCCTACCCAAACCGCGATTATTTCCGTGTGGTCTTAGGATTGAGTAACCCCTGTAAACTAAATTGGGTTAGCGTTAACAATGCGCGTATCGCTTGCTGAGAAAGCGAGTTTGTTCAATGGATTGATAAGGATATCCAGATGTTTGGTGACACGCTTTCTGCTGCGTTTTGGTTTACGTTTCGGCACAAAATGGCGCTTTTACGCATTACCATTATCCCCATTTTGATTTCAATTTTACTGCAATTGGTCGCGATTGAATTGCAAAGCGAATCGTTCAGTTATTCAGTGATATTCATTGAGGCAATTCTGAGCTCAATCATCGCGATAAACGTTCACCGTGTTGTGCTGGAAGGAGAAGAGTCGGTACCGACGTGGGGGCGTTTCAAGATTGGTAAGATAGAGCTATGGTTTTTGGCCCACTATCTCAGTCTTTGGTTCGCGGTGTATGCGGTCTTCTTGTTAGCCCCCTTTATTGGTGCGCTTGTTGGTGTGCTTGCGATTATCGGGGGGATTCTTGCATGCCGCCTCTGCCTCGTGTTTCCAGCCATTGCTCTCGGCAAAGCCGTGTCATTCCCATATGCATGGAATCTGACAGCGCAGCGAACTTTCTACATGCTCTGCGTCGTCGCAATAGCACCGCTGATTTTTAGCTTCTTCTTAATCCCTCTGGGACTTCTCGGTGTTCCTGATGCGATCTTTACCTTTTTTAGTCATGTCATCACGATAATTGCGGTTGTCACGTTGTCATTCGCTTATCAGAAGTTAAAGGAAGGGCCTAAGCCTGTGGACAAAGGTGCTGACCCATCATAGTCATTTAAGGAGAATGATGAAAACCCCGCCTTGTGTGGAGTTTTGTTGGATTGGCTGTATTTAAATAAAAGGACTTTATGTTGGCTAGTTTAAAATTATTGCTTGTTAGTTTTTCGATATTGTTTTTTCTAAGTGGATGTAAGCTTATACCAGAGCCAGATCCAAGTGTGGAAATAAAAAGTCAAGGTGTACTTGTCGCTTCGTTTAATTCACCTTTGTCTGTAGGCATAGAAATAGAAAGAGATGATGGTAAATCATACTTCCTTACAACGGGTCATGATGTAAGGAAGAGTAAAAACATTTGGCGGTGGGTTGAGCCTGGAAGCTATAGAATAGCAGCATTACTTGTTCAAACAGTACTTACTCTAGATAGCGTTGAGCTTAGAAAGGATGCATTTCTACCATTTGAAGTTAAGACGGGGGGAATTACTGATCTTAATACCTTGGTCCCTTTAAGCTTAGGGGGGGAAACGTATTCACTTCTTTCTTTACCTCGAGAGCAAGATTTTACGCCAAAAGTCATTTCAGATAACGTAGACTTATTTAAAAATGCGCCGAAAGTATCTTGGACATCATCGAATAAACCTGTCGTCGTTGGAAAGATTGAGTATGGTTCGACAGGGCAAGGCTTGATTGCAGATCTCATCGTTGATTACGAGAAGGAATCGCAACGAACGAGAGCTTCAGGTGTTTTTCGTGAAGGAAAAGATCACTATGATACGCTTAAAAAATACCAGCACTATCTCCCTGTAACTGGCGCTATCGCTTCAGGAAAAGACGGTAAAGATTATATTGGAACCTATTTTGGTAAGATTAAAGTTTGGGGTGATAGAAAAAGTAACCCGTCGATTATTGATACCGGTTCAATACATGCTGTTGTTGCGTTAGATATCTCAGAGAATAACCATATTTATGCCGCATTAGACTCCGGTGTTGTTATTGTGTCCCCTGATGGTGGTGATTCATGGAATGAGATGTTTAGATTGAATTCTGATGAGATGATCTTTGACATAAAAGAAATTAATTCGAAAATTTATATTGGTGCATGGAAGCCTGCGGCGGGTGAGGCTTTTGATAAATATAGGGCTAATGCCAGTGTAAAACCTAATGTTTCTTTATTTGAATATGACAATCAGAAAATTAACACGTTAGTATCTGTGGAAACTGACGCTATCTATGCTGCGAGTTTTAATCCTACGCTTATCAATAATAACAACGAAATTTATATTGCTTTCCCAGGTGATAACTTTGTGAAAGTGGACATAAATAGTAGAGTTTCAACGCAGAGTAAACTGTTAGATGATCTGCATGGTATGGCATTACACAAAGACGGAAGTATGACGATGTGGCTGCCTGCTGGAATATTTTCTGATAGCTACAAAAGCACAGATCTAGGCACCACCTGGCAAGAAGTTGACATTCCAGCAAACCCTCTTTATTTAGGGTATAACGCTTATGGGGATTTAATTCTCTGGAACCAGAGAGATTACCAAAAAATCAATCTCAATAAGTTCTTTAATGGTGAATGGCAGCTTGTAACCCAATCGCCTCAGGGCTGTGTAAGATTGCTCATGAATGACGATGGATTAAGAGCTTACTGTGCGACAAGCACTGGTCTTGTTCGTGAGTTCTACAAAGGAGGCTGGGGGCGAGCTTTCTAATTTAAAAGTTAAAGGATGAGGAGGGATGACCTCCTCATCGTTACTTTCAGTGTTGAACCTGTTCGCGGGTGTTCAAAGCCTTAACAATACTACCCGCCATATTCTCGCCACAATTGATCACCACATTGCCAGCCTGTGACTTCATCGGTTTGGTTTAATGTTCTCTCGACGATCACTTAATCCTCTCCATGCAAGGAAGACCCATGACAGAATTAATCTTCGGGCTGTTTGCCCTCTTGCTTATCGCTGTGTTTGGTTTTGGTGCCTTTATTCTCGTGAAAACAGGACTGAACCGAATGAACATAAATCTCGATATCCCTGAAATGCAGGCCCGCAGTTCATTGCTATTAAAAGGCGTGCTGGCGCTGACCCTTTGTTTGCTCGCGATTGTGCCGCTCTCAATGGTGCATGACATGGCCAATGAGCGAGAGTATTTGTACAAAGACGTGGTCAATGAAATTGGTCAGTCTTGGGGGAGCGAGCAAACCTTGGCGGGGCCAGTGCTGGTGCTGCCTTATACCTATGTAGTGATACAGGAAGTGGCGACGGGTGAGGGGGAAGTGAAAGAAGTCAGCGAGCGCAGAACACGCCGGTATGGCGAGGTGGTGTTCTTGCCGAAAACACTCGATTTAAAAGCGGGGCTGGCGCATGACTTCCGACACCGTGGCATTTATCAATCGCTGGTCTATCAAAGCAAGATCGAGGGCAAAGCGCAGTTTGATTTCGAGCTTCCCAATATCGCCAACCTTGAAACCTTCCATTTTGATTCCGCACGTTTGGTGTTTGGGTTGTCGGCTAATAAGGCGATCGACGGTGTAGATATGTTTGAAGTGATTGGGGAAGGAGCAACCTCTAATGCCAGCTTAATGTCTGGCACAGGATTGAGCACGACGGCGCTAGAAAGAGGCTTTCACCGTCCGGTTTCATTAGCTGAAACGCCGAAGCCGTTTACCCTTGATTTCAAACTTCGCCTCCGTGGCTCGCAGGGAATTGGCTTTTTACCCTTGGGTGAAAACTCAACAATCCAACTGCATACCGATTGGCCGCACCCGAGCTTCAGTGGCGCACTTCCTTCAGCGAGACACATCAATGAAGGCGGCTTTTCAGCGGAGTGGGATATCAGTCATTTGAGCCGCAATTACCCGCAGGTATTTGTTGATGATTCGAGCGTCAACCTTGAAGAAGCCAATGCCTATACACAGCTCTTTGAGCCAAACACACACTACGGAAAAATTGAACGCTCGCTGAAATACGGTCTGCTGTTTGTTGCCCTGACGTTTATCGTATTGATGATGTTCGAACTCGGCATGAAGAAGGGCAAAGCGCAAAGTTTGTCGGCACTTCAATACGCCATGGTAGGTGCGGCGATGACGCTGTTTTATTTGGTGTTGTTAGCGCTTTCAGAACATTTGAGCTTCACCATGGCATTCATGATGGCGGCGAGCATTCCACTGCTAAGCATTCCCGCGTATGTCGGCAGTGCCACGAGAAGTGTGGGTAGAGGCGTGGTCATGCTGTCTATGCTTGTCGGTTTGTATGCGCTGTTATATTCCATCCTGCGACTTGAAGACTATGCCTTGTTGATGGGCAGTGGTTTGTTGGTGGCGGTGTTGCTGACCTTGATGTTTATGACGCGAAAGGGGAAGCGGGAAGAGCAGGACCTCGGCCCTAGGAAGAACGAGAGAGGGTAAAGCAAAAAGCGGGATTGAGATTGTGAGAGGCGAGAAAAAGCAGAAAGAGATCGTGATTAATTAGGGACAGTGTGGTGGTTTTTCTTGCCCTGATTCAGGGACTGCCCCCACACTGATTCGCAATCTCGCAATCTCGCAATCTCGCAATCTCGCAATCTCGCAATCTCGCAATCTCGCAATCTCGCAATCTCGCAATCTCGCAATCTCGCAATCTCACGCAATCAAAACACCAGTGGCTGGAATATTTAAAACAGCAAGTTGGGACACTTTTTTTCTAACATAATTGGCAATACTGGCGCGACATTCATTGGTCGGGTTCATTATGTCACTGAGTAAAACCATCATCTTATCCTTACGCCATATCCGCCTCTTCTCGCCGGTTGCCTTGCTGTCGATATTCAAGGAGGTACCTCATGAAGCGTAAAAAGATTCTTGCGGTTGGTGCTGGGTGTCTCGCGATTTTTTTTGCCTTGGTGATTGTTGACGAACTCGAGCCAGACGTGCAAAAGGTGAAAGAAAAGCCGCCAGTGTTAGCCCCCGTGTCTGTACTAGACGTTACCCCAAGTGCACATGCATCGAGTTTAACCTTGTTGGCGACAACCTCGGCGCGCTGGCCTGTGCAGTTGAAAGCTTCCAGCAGCGCCAGATTGGCGTGGCTAAATCCAAACATTGAGCCGGGCATATTGGTGCAGAAAGGCACGGAGTTAGCACGTTTAAATACCAGTCTGTTGGTATCCAATATGGCGCAGGCAAACAGTGACCTCAAACAAGCGGAATTAAACCTTAAAAAAGCAGAGCATGAACAGACGGTAGCATTGCGTATGCTATCGCTCACAAAAAGCTCGCCATTTGCACGAAAGGAGCCTCAAGTTGCTGCTGCAAAAGCAGAATTAAACAGAGCCAAGCAAGCCTATGAGAGCGCGGATGTTTTGCTAAGAGACGCGAATATTGTTGCACCGTTTGATGCTGTGATCATGCGTCGCAACATCAGTCCGGGAGAATGGTTGGTTGCTGGGCAAGTCGCATTTGAATTGGCGGCGAGTGCGTCAATAGATATTGAATTGCCTGTGTCAGAAATGGATTGGCAGAAGGTGCAATCTGCATTGATTGTGCCTGAGATTCGCATTGTTGATCGCAGCGCAAATGAATGGCCGGCAGATGTACGCTATGTGTCTCCACAAGCTGATAAAGCAACGCGTCAAAGAAAGGTGGTGTTATCGGTCAGCTATCCTTACCAGCACGAGCCTCGCCTTCTTCCCAATCAGCAGGTCAGTGTGGTCGTCAATTTGGGGGAGCAACAACAGGTTTCTGCCTTGCCGTTGAGTGCGATGACACGCGATGGTTATGTTTGGACGATAGACAAGCAAGATCGCCTGCAAAAAGAGTGGGTCACGCCCGTCGGGCAAGTTCAAGATAAGGTGTTTGTTCGCTTTGATACTGAGCGGGATAATCCGCGCCGTGTAGTGGCGTATCCGTTGATGTCCATGTTGCCCGGTAAGCATGTTTCTCCTCAGCGCTTGAACGTGCAGGAGGTGGCGCAATGAATTGGCTCACCAAGTGGTTCATTCATAATCCTGTTGGCGCGAACCTGTTGATGATTGCCATTATTGTGAGTGGTGTGATGGCTGCTGGGCAATTACGGGTTGAATCCTTTCCTCAGATTGCGCCTTCGTCAGTCATGATCACTGTGGCGTATCCCGGAGGCACAGCCAAGCAGATTGATGAAAGCGTTACACAGCGAATTGAAGAAGCCATTAGCGGCGTGGCGGGCATCAAACACATCACCAGTCAATCAAGTGCAGGGCAGTCGAGCGTGGTGGTGCGAAAAACCAGCAGTGCTGATCTTAATCAATTGCTGGATGACATTCGCAACCGGGTGAATACCATTAGTGCGTTTCCCACACAGGCAGAAAAACCGCAAGTTGTCCGAAATGAATTTACTAATCTTGCTGCATTTGTTGTGGTGTCTGCTCCGCGCAGTGACCACGAATTACAGCCCATTGCGAGGCAAGTCGAACAGGCACTTAAGAAGCATGCTCAGATCTCAAATGTTACGAACTGGGGCAGTCGCTTCCCAGAATTGGTTATAGAACCAGACCCTGCAGAGCTTAAAAAACTGGGGCTCAGTTTAGATGATTTGGCGACGCTTAT
This sequence comes from Enterovibrio baiacu, assembly GCF_004120195.1. Classification (GTDB taxonomy): domain Bacteria; phylum Pseudomonadota; class Gammaproteobacteria; order Enterobacterales; family Vibrionaceae; genus Enterovibrio; species Enterovibrio baiacui. The sequence goes on from NZ_SCHN01000009.1 coordinate 120,450, forward strand.
TGAACAGCGGTCGCTGGAGTCCCGCACGGGTGAATTAGTCAGTGATAAAGGCCGTATGATCATTCGCGGCGATGGTTACGCAGATGATATTCAAAAGCTACATCGATTAGCGATTGTCGCTGGACCCGCGGGTACGGTGTATCTGGGTGAGATTGCCACGTTACGCCGAGGTTATGAGCAAAGCGGTGCAATTGTAAGAAACAATGGACAGAACGCCATTGCTTTGTTGATCAGCACCAGCCAGACCGACAATTTACTGAGCGTCAGCAAGGCCATAGAAGAAACCTTGGCGGCACAACGTCACATTCTGCCATCGGACATTGCGTTAGACACAATGGCGGATATGGCCCCCTATATTGAGGATCAGCTTTTCAGGTTGGGCGACAATGCGTGGCAGGGGTTGGCAATCATCATCTTATTGCTTGGTCTCTTTCTTGAACTGAAGCTCGCGTTTTGGGTGGCTGTGGGAATCCCCGTTGCTTTGGCTGGCACGCTAGGGGCCATGCAATTGGCAAACTATAGCCTTAATGATATTACCTTGTTTGGTTTCATCTTAGTGCTGGGGATATTGGTCGATGATGCTGTGGTGGTTGGTGAATCCATTTATGATGAACGCGCAAAAGGGCTAAATGGTCAAGAGGCCGCGTGGCAAGGGGTGCATTCGGTATCTGTTGCGACCGTGTTTGGTGTATTGACGACCATCGCGGCATTCTCGCCCATGCTTTGGATCGATAACGATTTAGCCAAAGTGCTGGCAGGTTTTTCTGCGGTCGTCATTTTTGCGCTGATCTTCTCCCTGATTGAAAGCAAGCTATTTTTACCCTCACATTTGGCGCACCTGTCCCCGCAAAAACCATCAAAAAGTGCAATCGGGCGCGTTCAAAAAGCCGCCCAGCAAGGGTTAAAAACAGTCAACATGCATGTCTACAAACCCCTGTTAAAAGTGGCGTTAGAATACAAGTTAGCGTCGCTATTAGGGTTTGTTGCAGCCGTGGTGCTGGCCTATGGGATGTGGTCAACAGGATCGATAAGAAGCGCTATTTTCCCCGATATTCCAGGTCGTTATGTCACGGCAAAAATCTCGCTGGAAGACGGCGCGCCATTGCCACTGCAACAACAGGCATTGTTTCAAACGGAATCCGCTATTGAGGCCGTTGCACAGGCATTGAAAGATGACTATCCACTGGTTGTGTCACCGTTGGTGAACGTGCTGGCTTGGTCGGATGGTCATGGCAGTATAGAAATCACCGTAGAGTTAACCCATGAAGCATTAAGTGTATTGCCTGGGAACGTGGTGATTGATCAGTGGCGGGCGCAAACGGGCGCCATTGAAGGTGCGTATTCCGTGCAATTCAGTGCTGCGGATTCACCAATCGGTGGCACGTATGTGTCTATTTCATCCAGAGATCGAGAGTTAGCGAAACGCGTAGCGGGCCAACTGGCTCAAACACTTGAAACGTTGCCAGGTGTCACCGACATTTATGACGATGGGAAGTCCGGACAGCCTCAGGTACGCATAGTGCTAAATGCGTTTGGTCAGCAATTAGGGGTGACGCAAGCGACATTGGCACGGTTGGCCGGAGAAGCCTTTGGAGAACGTGAGATCCATCGCTTATTGGAGCAAGGTATAGAGACTAAGTTGCTGCTCAAATACCCGCGAGAGGAACGTAAAACGCTAGCGCAATTAGCACAAGCTTTGGTCAAATTGCCGAATGGTGAGAGCGTTCCCTTAGGCGACATTGCGACATTCCAACACGAGCAAGAAACGCAGATCATTCATCGTCGAAATCGCGAACAGGTGGTGAATCTGTATTGGAAACAAAATCGCGATATCCAAGCGCCAGAACAGACACTTATTCAGCTAGAAAAGACGATCGAAACATTGCACCTCCAATATCCTGATGTGGAGATCAAAGCGGGGGGAGAATTTGAAGAAATCGATGATGTATCTGATGGGTTTACATCAGCGATGGTGCTGACACTTTTGTTGATTTACATCTTGCTTGCGGTGCCGCTCCAGTCCTATTGGCAGCCATTTATTATCATGGCGATAATCCCTTTTGGGTTTGCTGGGGCGATATTCGGGCACTACGTGATGGATTTGCCGATCAGCTTGTTGTCGATGTTTGGCATGATGGCAATGACAGGAATCGTTATCAACGATTCCTTGGTGCTCATTACGCGGTTCAACGAAGAGTATCGACATGGCATGCCATTAAAAGACGCTTTGATCACTGCGGGAACAAGCCGCTTTCGGGCGATATTTCTGACCACGATCACCACGGTGTGTGGATTGATTCCGCTGCTTAGCGAAACGGCTGAGCAGGCACAGTATTTAAAACCAGCCGCTGTTTCTTTGGTGTTTGGTGAGTTGTTTGCAACTGTCGTTACCTTGATTTTGATTCCTGTGTTGCTGGGGATGACAACACGCAAGTTACCGAAAGTGGCCGATGAGTTGTCTTTGAGCGCTGTGTAATTGATTTTAGGGAGTATTGGGGCGATAGTAACCTTATTGTCCCATGCTTTCTGGCACCAATGACTGAACCCCCATCCCCTTTTTACCTCGTTCCTGAAGTTGCCTTGCTCGAACAACTTCCTGAGCATTTGCGTAAACGCTTCATACATGCACTGACTTTGATGCACAAACATCTTGATGATCAGCTTTCATGGGAACAAATTGCCACGAAAAGTGCTATTTCTCCTTATCATTTTCATCGTCAATTTACGGATCTGTTCCATGAAACGCCCGGGCATTACTTAGGCCGACTGCGATTACAGCGGGCAGTGAATCTGTTGATGAAAAATGCACCTTGGACCATCACTGAAATCGCACAACATTGCGGCTTTTCTTCCTCTCAAGCATTGGGGAAAGCGCTTAAACGTGAATTGGGTGTGACTGCAAAACAGATCCGGAAAATGGGGATTACATCCACCGCGAATGAAACGGTGGCGTTGATGAACAAGTTGGCGCACCCGGGCGAAGGAAACACGCTGGAGCAAGAATTAGCGCAAGCGATGCCGACCGAGTTGGTTTGGTACCCGCAAAGAGGGATGAAAAAGATAGCCCTTGATGACCGCAACTGGGACAAGGTATTCAATGCCTATGGTGAGAAAGCTGTTCGGCTCATGGGCATTACGCCGATCAAAGACATAGAGAAATCATGGGAAGAAATTGAAACTGTGATTGGCGATTGGCAGGTGGACAATGAGGAATACGATAACGTTATCCAAGAAGGGTATTTTTTGTGTTGTGATGTCTATGTGGCGTCGGATATCGGTTATATCGCTGCCATTGAATCTTTATTTCAGCGTACAGAACAAGAGCAACTGTCTGTTGATGTAACAGGCGTTTTGGTAGAAATGATCCGAGACATTGATCTGTCTGATACTGGCGGTGTCACCTTTTCACTGCAAATACCCATCAAAGTGAAATAAGCTTTTCTCATTCGTCACCGTTATGATTTTACCGCCAGCACTTCATCGCCAATCCATTGTTGGAGTAGCTGGCCGAATATCATCGACACGTCTTCTTCTGGGAAGCTCTCCACCAGTTTCGCGCCAATATCATTCAGCGTGTAGCCCTCGCGCACATAGCCAATCGCGGCGGATTCCAACGGTGAAATGCTGCGAAAATGCGGCGAATCGCCTTTGCGCCAAATCAGTATATCGATGGCGTGAGGCAACGGCGCAACCTCGGGCGGTGTTTCATCCTGATCGATGGCATGCCAGATTTCCAGCGTGTTGAATTGCAGGGTATTGATGGTCAGGGTCGCGACAGGGTGTAGCGCGAAATTTTCTGGGTCACTGCAGGCAAGTCGCTGCAGATTGTCCATGGTCATCACTGTGCTGTTGCCGCCGTCGAAGGCGCGTCGCAATGTCCAATCCAGTGTCGCCAACTCAGCCACTTCCAAATCATTGGGAAGCTGTTCAGCCAAAAATGTCGTGAACGTTTGACCGTACAAGCCGATGTTGTTGAAAGTGGAATGGTGCGTCTGCACATAGTCAGCGGCTAACTGGCGAAACCAATTGTCGCCAAGGTAGGTCGCGGTATGTTCAAACGTATCCCAAAGCACATCCATTAACCGCACACGATACGCGTTGTGATAAATAGCAATGCGGTGTTCCGGTGTAATACCGTGTGTCGATTTGGTCACCCAATCCGCGCCTGCGCTTTCTTTCGCCAATACAGTGCGTTGAAAGTCGTCTTGTATCGCTAATAGATTCATAGGGCAACCTTTGGATGCAGGATAGTTTGTGCAATGGCTCGCGCGGTATCGAGCTCTTCCAGAAGCTCGGTGAGCAGCGGAATATTGTCGTCGCGTTCAATCATGGTAGGGGTTTCCCCAAATCGAGCGAGGGCTTGTTCATAGAGTGTCCAAACACTGTCGCACACGGGGTGATCGTGTGTGTCGATCAAGTGGTCGCCGTTATTTTGGTGACCCGCTAAATGGAATTGTTGAACACTGCCAATGGGAATCCCGTTGAGAAATTCTTTTGACGAGAAGCCGTGGTTAAAAGCACTAACGTAGATATTGTTGATATCCAACAGCAGCTTTGCGCCGGTGGCTTTATGAATGGCCGCGAGAAATTCCCATTCCGTCATTTCTGACGAGGTAAATTCAACGTAGCTAGAAACGTTTTCTAACACCAAAGGACGTTGAAGTGCATCTTGCGCTTGGTGAACGTTGCGGATCACCACGTCGAGCGCTTCTTGTGTAAAGGGCAGGGGCATTAAATCATGGAGCTTTCGCCCATGCACGCCTGTCCAGCAAAGGTGATCAGACACCCACATGGGTTCTATGCGTTGCTCAAGTTTTTTGAGGCGTTTTAGGTAGTCAGCATCAAGGCCATTGATTGAGCCTATCGACATGGACACACCATGCATTGCCATGGGGTAGTCGGCACGTATGCGGTCAAGCATGGTCAATGGCTTGCCGCCATCGACCATGTAATTATCGGAAATGACTTCGAGCCAATCTACCGGCTGCGGCGCAGTCAAAAAATCGTTGTAATGTTGAGTGCGTAATCCTAAGCCAAAGCCTGAAGTCATTTCCATTCTCCTAACAATTAACCGATATCAGAGATAGTGCCGCCTTGGTTCAGGCACTCTTTCGCTTCCATTGCTTTAAAGCCGTGACCTGCACAAACGTTCTGACCTTTACACGCATTTTCAGCAGTTTTACAGTCTGAGTTGCCTTTACAAGAGTGAATGCCGTAACAGTGAACTTTGTCACCAGCGCCAATCGCTGAGCCTGAGCTGCCTGCTGGAAGTTCAGCGGCTGATACGCTTGCGCTCATTGCTAGAGCCAGTGCTACAGATGCGAATGTGCTAGTTTTTGCGATATTGTTCATGGTCTATCTCCAATATTTATTAAGAATGAGTAGCCATTGATGTGCTCAAAAAGTGAATAGAATTGAGAGCACTGCCACCATCTGGTATTGACGTATGTCGAATCCAATTAAAGAGACCCACGACATTCTGAGTTTATTTCAAAAATGTAAAAAATAGGAAAATTAGTTTTAACATGTTGTTTTGGCTGGCGTTATTTTGAGGTGGATGAAAGAACAGGGAAAGGCGACGCGTGTTTGTCTCAAAGTAATTGAAATCATTTAATAAATGAGAATTTATTGGGTGATTTTATTTTTCAATAAAGTGCATATGGTGTGTTTTTATTGGGTATAGGTGACGGTTTATTTTCTTTGGTGAGAAAAGGCGGGTTGTTATTAAAATTCTGTGGTCTTTTTTCTTATTTTTCCGAGGGATAAAAACATAAATAAAAAAGAGAGGTTTTGCATACACTCTTCCGTTTTTACATTTGGATAATGAAAACAGAACCTCTTTGGATAAATCAAATTAACCTGAAAGAAAAGCTGCTGGGCCGTGGAGATCAGCAGCTATTTTTTGAAAGCGCAGAGGTTGTGAAGTGCATAGGTAACGCACTCTCTACGCATGAATGAACATCTATGTCTTTTTACCTTTTTCGGGGTTAAGAGTAAGCACGATCAGTTTAGTGGTCCCAACGCTTCCGCCACCATGTCAACGTTGCCAAGCCCTTCAGACGGGATGTAACCGCTGCCTGAAAAGCCTGTAAATGCGCTGCGGTTTGTACCAATCAGTTCATTGATGGTCGTGCCATCATTGGTGACAACAAACACATCAGGGCCTGCGGTGTCGGTGAAGGTTTGATCAATAACCTCATTACTTAACGCAGTGACACGATCGTGTTTATCGACAGACCACCAGTTTGCAATGAAATCAGCGCCACCCACATGGCATTCAGCCGTGGCTTCAACAACATCACCTGTAATGCCTAACGCGTATTGGCTCTCACCTGGCACGTTAACTTTCAAGTTGGCCGTGCTGCACGTGTTGGGATCGTTGTCAGTGAGTTCATTGACGATGCCTTCATTCAAATCAATGTTCTGCATCCCCGCGCGTTTCATTGCACCGAAGTAAGCTGGCGATGAGGTTTGGTAGCTGAGCGCGTAAATGTTGAAATCTGCGCCATTTACGCTGTCGTTTGAGTACGTGGTGGCCGGAAGGTTTGATACATTAATTGGTGTGCCCACATGTACAAAAGCAACGTTGTTATCTGTTCTTACTCTGTCTTTTGAATCGGTGACTTGAATGGCTTCACACGAGAGCGAGCGCACAATCAGCATGCCTTGATCGTCTGACCCTTCAAACACAAATCCCATGTCGGTCAGGCTATTTACTGTGATGCCGTCAGGCACTTGCGATTGTAAATCGGCTTTTGCGACCACAATGCCGCCAGCGATTTCGCGGCAATTAGAAAAATCGACATCTGAATTGCTGAGTTTTATCTGGTTGTTGTGGCAGGCAGTAACACCTAAACATAACGCGCCAATAAGTGCGGTGCGCGGGTTGATTGCTGCTCTACGAATTTTCGTTGTCATGCTCGTCGTCATGAGGAATAGCTCCTGTTTAACATGGTGAGAAATGGCGTAGCGAGAGAAAACGGTTATTGAAGTGAGGACAATTTCTGTCCAGTGACGAAATCAAAAGACGCCAGCACGAGTTGATAAACGGTATCGACTTCGCTGTCTGTGGTAGGTGTGTAAATCATTACAAACCCCTCCCAACCTAATCGTTTGTTTGCCCAAGGGTGAGGAATGGCCCAACCCGCGTTAACTGCCTTTTGGGCGAGAGCAGGAGGCAGTGAGGCATGTAAGCTGCCATCAGGGTGCATGTGGGCGAATTCGCGACCACCCACAATGGATTGTGGGTTCGCCAGTGTTACGTGCTCTTCAATCCAGAACCCTTTTGTCCCTGACATGGAAATCACCGTCTCGCGGACATCTACGCCGGGAATGCGAGATGCTCGGGCCATCAAATCCTTTAGCAAGGCAGGGGTTGATTCCCCGCCAAGCTGAACATGCGGCACGCTGTTTGTCGTAGCAGGGACTGGGCTGGTTCTTGTTGGTAACGTTTCAACGTCAGTCGCGAAGGATGTTTGCACAAAAGAAGATGACAAAATGAAGGCAAATAGTGCGCTGATTTTCTGTTTCGTGGTCATAACATCGCTCCGTGACTGAGTATTGGGGTTTACTTAGAAGTGGTAACGCAAGCCTAATTGCACTTCATGTGCGGTTGCTTCATCGATACGGAAACCGTCATTGGTTTCGCCAGAGCCAAAATCAAGCGAATCCACACCCGTGCCAGCATCACCCAATGAAATATATTGATACTCACCGATTAGACTGAGTTGATCAGTAATGGCATAGCTCGCACCGACACCCAGGTTCCAGGTAAATTCGGTTGAGGTTTCATCAGCATAGTCGTCGTAGTAGCCGTCCACGGCTCCATCAAGTTGATCAAAGAAACCTTGAACACCTGCGCCACCTAAACGTGCGGAATATTCGTTTCGGGCTACACCCACACCCGCTTTGATGTAAGGCGTAAATGCCGTGCCGGTATCAACGTCGTAGAAACCTTCTACGGTCAATGTGGTGCTTTTGAGCTTGCCGTTAAGCACATATTCTTCACCTGTGCGTGCACCAGTACCTATACGCTGGCTATTAAATTTGCCTTCGCGATAGCCCAAACGCGTTTCAATGCGGAATTGTTCGTTAATCACATAACCCAACCCTAGGGTGCTGACCGTGCCGTCACCTGCGTCGAACTTACCTGGAAAATCGGCATCTTGTGCGATGTTGTTACCGTAAGGTTCTGAGTCTGTCGCTTGGTAGCTTTTACCCACTAAACCCGTGATATAGAAGCCCTCTGCGCTGGCGAGACCTGATAAAAAGGTCGTTGCGAATGCAGCAACATATAGAGGTGTGCGCGTTAAATTCATGATGTCTCCCTTCGGGTTACGTGATGTGGTGTCTTACGCAGTGAGAAGTTACAACAAATTGTTTATATCTGTTATCCTGTATTATCAGAAGATATAATTCCGCAGAGCAGAACAATGATTGATTACCTAAAACACATGGCAATATTTGCCCGCGTGGTGGACGAAGGTTCTTTTCGTGCAGCGGCAAAAGATTTGAACTTGGCACCGTCTCGAGTGAGCCAAACCGTGTCAGATCTTGAAGACCATCTTGGGATCACCTTGCTTTATCGCACCACGCGCAAACTCGCGCTGAGCAATGAAGGGCGGTTGTTTTATCCTCGCGTGGTAGAAATGTTGCGCAATGCGGAAATGGGATTGGACGAACTGAATGCGTTGTCTGTTGAGCCTGTTGGTGCGTTGAATGTGTCGCTCCCTGCTTACATGGCGTCTTCTAGAATTTCTACGATATTGGCGGAATTTGTTCGGGAATACCCACGCGTGACCTTATCGGTGTCTTATACGGATCACCTTGTCGGTCTCATAGAAAACGGCTTTGATCTGAACATTAGGATGGGCTGGTTGGATGACAGTTCAATGGTCGCGCGCAAGCTCGGAGAGTATCAACGTGTGCTTGTCGCCAGCGCTGACTATGTTGCGTCTCGACCTAACCCAGAAACGCTTGAAGATATTCAATCGTGGGATTGGATCAGCTATAAACAGCGTAATGAGAACATGGAATTCGCCGTGGATGGCGAAACTCGGGTGATTGCCTTCAATAACTACCGTCTGCAAGTAGACAGTATCGATGCGTTGTTTTACTTTGTGCAGCAAAACGTGGGCGTGACGGTTTTACCGTGGCACCTTGCTGAAGAAGGGTTGAAGTCAGGTAAACTTGTTCACTTGTTGCCAGAATGGACGCTCAGCCCGCTGGGATGTTACGCCGTATGGCCGGACAAATCTCGACGCGCCAATTTGACCTTGTTGCTTGCCCGCTTTCTGGCGGAGAAAGAACAATACTACGCCGTTGCGCCGACGCGCTAACGGCGCGTATGAAGACTAGGCGCGCACTTTCTCAAACAAGCCTTTCATCGCCCCCTTACTGGTTTTGCTGATGGTCTGCATCAGTTTGAAGCTAGGGTCGAACACGCCTTGTTGTTCCAGTTCTTCAATCATCACCATCCAGAGTTTGGCTGTCATTTGAGCATCGGCCAACGCGCGGTGAAATACGCCGTCGTTGTCGATGTGCTTGAAGCGCACCAAATCGCCCAACTTATGCGTAGGTGCATCTTGGATCAGGCGGCGAGCAATCAACATGGAACAGGCAAACTGGCCAGAATAACGCACGTTCACACGTTCTAATTCAGCATCCAAAAAGCGCTTATCGAACGAGGCATTGTGCGCAACAAGGTGGCTGTCGCCGATGAAATGCCCAAACTTCTCCATCACTTCCTCACAGCTCGCGGCAGTGCGCAGCATGTTGTTGGTGATGCCCGTGTAACCCTCGATAAAACTGCTGACACGACGGCCTGGATTCATCAATTCTTGGAAGGTATCGACGACGTCACCGTTCACCAATTTAACCGCACCGATTTCGATGGCGCGATCGCCCATATTGGGTGATAAGCCTGTGGTTTCGAAGTCGAGAACGATAACGGAATGCGCGGGTGTTGATGGCATGAAATGGAACCTTGTTGATGTGCGACAGTGCAATAAGGCGGAGTATACAGAGACAGGGTTGACTTAGAAATGAGTTCGCGAGCACATCACCGATGAATCGATGCTAGCGAGGTGGCAAGCGCGAGCATGCGAAAGTGAGAAGAGCACGTTTCAGTGCTCTGTCTGCATGGTTCAATGGCTGTCGTCCAACTATATATTTGCGTTCATTGTGGCGGTGTGTTGAATGTTGAAGCTGGCGAAATCGTTCGCGGCGATGGCGCGCGAGAAATACCAACCTTGTACTTCTACATCCGCTTTCTGTGAGACGTAAGCATATTGCTCCTTGGTCTCTACGCCTTCGACAATAATTTTGATATCGAGCTCGTTGGCAATAGCAATTAAGCCGTTAAACACCTTTTTTCCTTTATCGTTACTGAGTGCAGCCACGAAACTTTGGTCAATCTTGAGCGCATCAATATCAAAACGGTTTAGGTAACTAAGGGAACTGTAACCCGTCCCAAAATCATCGATATGAACGCGTGCGCCGGCCTCGTGGAGTCGGCGAATGGAATCGCCCACCATGAATTCGTTTTGGATCAGCGTGTCTTCGGTAATTTCGACATGGATCAATCCGGGGACGCGTTCAATCAGCAGAAGAATGTCACTCATTTTTTGCGCATTGGTCAGCGTCGGGCTGGTAATGTTGACGCTAATTGGAATTTCTAACCCGTCGCGTTTCCATGCTTCACACTGCGCCACGCTGTTTTTGACTACCCACACGTCAATGTCGCTCATCATGTTGGCTTTCTCAAAGATATGCAGGAAGTCCGAAGGTAATTCCACGTTGCCTTGCTGATCCTTCACGCGAATCAAGGCCTCCATCCCAACGACTTTTTGCGTGTTTGAATTGATCTGAGGTTGGTACTCCAAATAGAACTCGCGGTTGGAGAAAAGCGCGATGCGATTGTGGGTTTCTTCCATTTCTTTTGAACGAAGCAAAGACTCGCGCACCGGGTCAACGGAAAGCACATATGCTTCTTCTTCGCTGCGGGTAAACGTGGTGTCGAGAGACGGTATGTAGACCTCTTGCTGCTTAGCTTGATTGTCGATTCTACGCACGAAAGGCAGATAGATCAGCACGTTGAGGGCGATAATAAAGAGCTGCAACGCAATAGCAGAAATATCCCCGCCCGTCGCTACGTATGCATTGATGATGATTGGGCTACTCATCGGAGCTAATGTGTAAGGCGCGGCGACCAAGCCCATTTGCAGCACAAGTACGGTAACAACAACGTTCACGAGTGGCGTGAAAAGAAAGGGAAGGAACAAACGCGGGTTGAAGATAATAGGCAATCCGAATAACAGCAGTTCGTTTATGTTGAACAGCCCGAGGGGGATGCTGGTTATGGCAATCACCCGCATCATTTTGCTTTTCGAAAAGGCAATCAGCGCGATGGATAAACCCAGCGTGGCGCCCGCACCGCCAATAAATACAAACAGAGAAAGGGTCGAAAGGGTCATCACATTGGGCGCATCACCGCCTGCGAGTACGGCGGCACGGTTCATTTCCAGCGCTGCGAGCAAGGGTTCTACCATGGGCGTTAACGCGTAGTAACCGTGAATGCCAACAAACCAAAGCATGGAATTCAACGCAGCAAATGTGCAGCCCGATTCAATAGGACTATTTTCGACATCAATGCCATGAAATGCGCCTAGCACGATTTCGAGTTCGAAGTAGTTAAACAGCGCATTGAGCATCACGGCGACAGCGGCAACCACGGCGGCGACAATCGCGCCGGGGAGCATTAAGTTCATCGAGTCTTTAACCGGTTTGCCTGCGAGCTCGGTTTCTAAAATACGTGCGTAAGGCAGACGCTCTAACTTCGATATCAGTGGCACGGTATAAAGCGGCATAGTGAGACCAACAAACAACAATAAGGTGGCTTCAGCTTGGCCTTCATGGCCGAGGATCTGTGCGGTGATTGCGATGTACGCCATGTTCAAAATGGCGATAGGTGGGCGAGGTAACCGCCAGTAAATCGCGAGCATCATGCTGATGGAGGCGGCAAAGAAATAGGGATATAGGCTCGTGAGCCATTCATTTAGGTGGTGAAGGCCATTGATCAATGACACTGCGTTTGAGCCAAAAAAATCGAGCAGACTCGACGCGAAGCTTAAAATGTTTGACAAGATCAGGCAGGGCACTAGCCATAACATTCCATCTCTCAATGCACTGAGTGCCCCGGAATGGCGGGGAAGAGCGGACGACATGAACTGCAATAACCAACTGTTCGTTAAAGGGGTTTTCATTCCAGCTTTCTCATAACACTTTGCGGTTGCCTTTCACGTCATTTTTATTGGCCGTGTTATACACCAAGGTGTTTTTATTCGCAGACAGGCAATAGTCATCAAGGTGTCGCCACTTTCACTACGAAAGAAAATAAGCGTTGCACCATGATCCTTATTCTTGAGTAGGGAAAAGGTAAATAAAACAATAGAAACAGAGTCTTGCGTTATTATATTAATAGCGGGCTATTTTTGAGCACGTTTCTTTGCACGTTTGCTCGTATACACACTGTTGCCTAGCCCGTGTCTAGTAATAGTGTATTCGTTCGATAAATGCTTACAAAAACCAGATGAATAAGGTGATTGTTAATTTTCTTCTCAAAAATAGGACTGGTGTGTCATGTGGATTTGCAGGGATTGTAGATAATGAAGCGGGTGCAAAGCGTTGGTATGCTGGCTTTTCATTCCCTTCAACTATGTGATCTGTTCATTTATTCACCTCGTTAATAACTCTTTAAATATCATGATCATGGTTTTTTCTGAAAGAATTAAAATAATCATGATGTCTTAATAATGAAGCGTTATGTGTCTTTTTTAACATTCACTAAATTGATAAGTTATCTGAAATTCTAGTGTTTCAATGTGATCCGTTTCATACGGAATGCTTACACCCCAGTGTCGCTCTGGATGAATAATAAATAACAACAATGGCTCACGGCGTGATGCAGTAAGTTTTGGGTGAAGGTTTGGATAGAGAAAAGTGGATACTCGTCATTGATGACACAGAAAGCATGATCATAATGATCGAGTCTGTGCTCTCTCAACTCGGATACAACAACGTAGACAGCTTCACTCAGCCGCAATTGGCGCTCGATGCCGTGAAGCAAAACCCCAAGAAATATGACGTGGTTCTGACGGATTTGAACATGCCAGAAATTGATGGCATGGGTGTGATTCGGGAACTTGGTGATCTTGGGTTTCGCGGCGGCGTGTGTATCGTTTCTGATTTAGAAACCCGTGTTGTCGAACTGGCTGCCAACATTGCTCAACAACAGGAGATATACCTGTTGGGCAGCATTGCAAAACCCATCAGCCGAGACGGCCTTTCGCGGGTATTGAAACGCATGGGTTACGTGGGGCGGAAAAAACGCCTTCATTTGGAAAAGATGACCCGTGATGAGCTGATCGGTCATGTGTCTCGCGATAGCATCGTCCCTTACTACCAACCCAAGCTAAATCCTGTTAGCAATCGCGTTGAAAGTTTAGAAGTGGTCGCAAGGATTGAAGTCGCGAAAGACAACGAGATGATCTTGCCAGATAACTTCATAGGCACCGCGATCCAGCATGATCTTGTCGATACCATCACCATGCAGCTGGCTCAGAAAATTGCGACTGATATGCCCGCGTTACTAAAGGCATTTGGCAATGATGTGTGCATCAGTATCAACCTCTCGCCGACTCAGCTTTCCGATCTGGATATTCCTAAGCGTCTTCACCAATTGTTTGATGCGCAGAACATTGATAAGCACCAAATCATCCTCGAAATCACGGAGGAGCATGCGCTGAAATCTGCCGAACAATTGGAATCGCTCAACCGTTTACGCATTCAGGGGTATGGGGTGTCGATGGATGATTTTGGAACAGGCTTCACCAACATTCAGCAGCTCAGACGCTTGCCGTTCACCGAAGTGAAAATTGACCGCTCATTGGTGCGCCAAATCCACAACGACCCGTTCAGTCAGGCTATCGTGCGCTCTCTTGCAACTTTTTCACCGACTGAGAATTTCAAACTGGTGGCGGAGGGCGTTGAAGAGCTAGAAGAGTTGGAATACTTGGTCTCGCACTATCCAAACATGTTGATCCAGGGCTTTTTGATTTGCCGACCTAAGCCGATTGAACAACTCACCCAATGGCACTCGCGTTGGCGTGAACAAGCAAGTGCAGACAGCGCTTAGCTGCCTTTTCATCCATCCTTTGGTTTAGCCATGTGAGTCAACGGTGTGCAGACTAACGTGACTGCGCTGTTGCACGGTAGCACTCAGATGCTTCATCAAACTCAAACGTCAGTGAATGCTTGATACTTTCTAGCTCATCACCTTGGTAGTGGGACACATAAAGAAGCTGACTGAGGTTTTCCTTCGCAATCAGCTCCAAGGTGTTTTTCATTAGTCTTCGCCCTAGATAATCCAAACCTTGATAGGGTTCATCCAGAATCAATAGCGTCGGCTGTTTAACAATGGCGCGCGCAATCAGTAACAAGCGCTGTTGCCCATATTCCAACTTGCGAAAAGGTGTTTTTAGGTATTGGCGCATATGAAGAATATCGAGCCATTCTTTGGCGATTTCTCGCTCTTTCAATGAAGGCTGGTTGTAAAGGCCGATAGAGTCATAAAAGCCTGACAAAATCACATCGAGTGCCGAACAGTTCACGCGATATTGCAGATGTAACGCTGACGACACCATGCCGATGTGTTTTTTGATTTCCCAGATGGTTTCACCTGATCCGCGTTGCTTACCAAATATCTGAATGTCGTTACTGTAACACTGTGGGTGATCGCCAAATATCATCCCGAGCAGTGTACTTTTCCCGCAGCCGTTCGGGCCTTTTACCTGCCAGTGCTGGCCTTTGTCTATGCGCCAATCGATCTCGGTGAAGATGGTTTTTTCGGTATAGGCGACTTCGCCGTTTTTGAGTTCAAAGATCGGGTTTTCGAATGGCGTGCTGTGTTGATAGCGACGAATTAGCGCCATCATGTGTTCGCTTTGCTCTTTCGATTGCGCCTTGATTTGCGTGATGATGGGGTGAGTATCCCACGCGTTTTTGTTCATCAAGCTATCGAGCTTTCCATGGTTAAACAGCGCTATGTGGTCAACCCACTCTGGCATGTCTTCTTCTCGTGAAAAGGTCACCAGCATTTGTACGCGTTGGGAAAGGGCGGTGAGATAAGTTGCCAGCGACGCGCGGTGCGCAACATCAAGGCCGGTGAAAGGATTATCGAGCACGATGAAATCTGGTTGCGTGGCCAATGCGCGCGCTAGCATGACGCGGCGCGTTTCCCCTGTAGAAAGTACGCGAAAACCGCTCTCTTTGAGATGATTCAGATCCAGCTCATCAATGAGCTTTTGCGTGAGGGCATCATCATGGCATTGTTCGAATATCAGTGTGTAAACAGTGCTGCCTGCATCGATACGATCGAGAAAGTCGGTGTCATCTTTCGCCAGTTCGTCATCGAGTAAACGCTGCTGCTCGACCAAAGACACTTGCGCGAATGTCCCTGGCGATAGGTGCAATTCGCCATCAAATTCAAGTTCACCCACCAGTAATTCACCCAACAAAGAACCAATGTCGCCTTCGGTGCTGAATACCGCCCAAGATTCCTGTGGAGCGATTGCCCAGTGTTCGATGTTGAGCGTTGATGTTGCGCCCGTGGCAGAGAGTTGGGTAAACCTAATTTCCATGGTGGTGTCGCGTCCTTTCGTCCAAATATTCATCGGGCTTTCATGGGTTATAACAATTCTGTTCTCTGCCGAGAAGGGTTTTTATTGAGAAACGAGGCGCGAGATTTGAGGGACGAGAAGGCGACAAGAGAATAAGAGATGGACGGCGTGAGCGAGAGAGAATGAACATCGGGCGGGGGGCGCCCGATGTGGGTTGGATAACTTACAAATGACGCTCTGCGGTAATCTTGATCACTTCCACCACCACGGCACTGGCGGCTTGCAGCGATTTCACGGGCAAGTATTCGTAGATGGAGTGGAAGTTGTGTGCGCCAGTGAAGATGTTCGGGCATGGCAACCCTTTCTGAGAAAGAACGGCACCGTCATAACCGCCGCGCATTGGGATCGCGTTCATTTGAATGTCGTTGCGGGCATAGGCTTCTTTGGCGATGTCGATTGGGAAACTTGCCTCACCTTCTAAGCTGTTTGCCACGTTTTCATAGCGATCTGCCAAGTGAATCGATACCGTTCCTTCGCCCCATAGGCCAGCACAACTGTCAGACAAGTTCTGCAAAAACGCCATGCGGTGTTGGTAGCCTTGTTTGGTGAAGTCGCGAATGTCCATTTTCAGCACGGTTTTTGCGCTGTTTCCGGTCATCTCTTTCACCCAGTAATAGCCTTCGCGGCCTTCTGTGTATTGCGGTGCTTCGCCTGCTGGCAACATGTTGATGAACTGGTGCGCGATCAATAGTGAGTTCTTCAGTTTCCCTTTCGCTGACATAGGGTGTGCAGATTGGCCGGTGAAGGTGATGACTGCATCGCCCGCATTCCAGTTTTCATGCACGAATTCGCCAATGCCACAGCAGTCCAAGGTGTAACCAAAGTCTGCACCAAAGCTTTCTACGTCGAAGGCTTTCGCACCGCGCAGGCCTTGTTCTTCATCAGGGACGAAGGCCACTTTCACGTCACCGTGAAGAATGTCTGGGTTCGCTTTCAGTGTTTGCAACGCGTGCATGATGGCAGCAATGGCCGCCTTGTCATCTGCGCCCAGCAGGCTGGTGCCGTCGGTCACGATGATGTCGTCACCCACATACTGAGCAAGCTCTGGGAATTCTGCCTGTTTTAGGATGATATCTAACTCTGCATTGAGGCAAATATTACCGCCGTTGTAAGGCACGACTTGCGCCTTGGTGTCGTTAGACTGCTCTGCGCTGGTATCAAGGTGCGCAAAGAAAGACACCGTTGGGATGGTTTTCGCCGACGCTGGCACGTTAGAAGGCAAGGTCGCGGTGAGGATGGCGGTATCGCGCAACACGATGTCTTCCATGCCCAAGGCTTCAAGTTCTTTGGCGATCAATTGCGCCAACACCCTTTGTCCTTCAGAAGACGGCATGATGCCAGCAGCGCCTTTTTCTCGGCTGGTGGTGGTGTTAATGCGGGTATATTGCAGAAAGCGATCAACGATATTCATTATGTTCTCCTATACGCGCTTCTTAGTGAATCGCGTGGAAAAAATACAAAAACAGGTTGGGTGCGTCATTGCGATCTTGTCTAGACCTTGCTTAGACGACACACCTCAACCTGATAAAAACTTACGTGTTCATGTGATGGCTGTTTCTAGGGAATTAGATCAGCACCTGTGAGCATACGAGCACCGAGGCCAGGCCGCCCAGCATTGGGATCATGGTGCGTTTTGCTAGCTCGATAGGCGATACGTTTGCCACGCCAGCACAGGCGATAACGACACCAGCAACGGGCGATGCAGAGCGCATCAAACCCGCTGCAAGTTGCATTGGCATTGCGACATGCGCAGCGGTTGTACCCACCTGCGCTGCCACTTCTGGTGCGAGGTTTGAGAAGCTAAAGAATGATGCATTGCCTGAACCCGACAGCATGGTAACCAGCACAATGATGGCAACCAGCATGAGCACCATGGCTAAGTAACCCAACCCAAGGTTTGCAGCACTACCTAGTAACATGTCGATGAAGCCAATCGCGGTGAGACCTACCACGAACACTTGCGCTGAAATGATCAAGCTCACTACGCTTGAGAACACCGCACCCATGCCTTCCAAGTACACCTTCAAAGAGGCAGCAACGGCTTTGCCGTCACGGGTGTAAATGAAGTCACAAACCATGGCGACGAACAGGGCGATGAACATGGCTGTTACCACGTCCATGCGAATGGTGGTGATAGCAAACTTACTGAAGGTCAGAAGGAGCATCAACGGCAGTACAGGCAGAATCGCAAACCATTGTGGTGCTTCTCGTTGCTCTTTCGCTTCAATGTTGAATTCGTGCGTGACGCCTTTTTCTGCGTCTTTCTTGTCAAAGTAACGCTGGCTGAAGTAGTGCAGGGCAGCGATAACAATCATCGACACCATGGCTACTGGGAATTGGTAGCTGGCGAAGTAGGTAGCAACATCAATGCCTGATACTTCCGCGGCTTTGTTCGCGGCAGAAGATGCGGGGCCTAAGTCCAAACAGCCCGTGGTCGCAACAACCGCAGCGGCGGCCGCTGGGTTACAGCCCACGCCAACTAATACTGGATACATGGCAACCAGCAACAAGAGTGCTAGGCCCGTCGCGCTAGGAATAAAGATGTTGATGAGCTGACCAATGATGTAAGCCAGTGCCAATACCATGTAGGGGTTTTTAATGTGGGAAAGCGGCTTGGTGGCGATGTTTACCATCGCGTTTGCTGCACCAATGTGCCCCATGTATTTAGAGAAACCACCCACAGCCATGATGATCAGACCGAGCTTCGAGAGGGTGGATGATGAAATGACTTTAATCACCTCAAAGAAATCGACAATGATCGAGCCTGTTGGTTTACCGCCTTTCGGTAAAAAGTCAGTAGTGCCATCAATAACAGCAAGCGCAATCATGAATAAGCCAGCAAGGAACAGCACAGCTTGCGTGTTATATTTTTTAACAATGAAGTAACCAACACCGAATATTATCGGCAAGGCTAATAATGTGATCATTTAAAACCTCATTTCTTACAGTCAAATGTGAAACTCTTTAATGAAAAGAGCAAATTGTGAAATTAGAATCGAATTTTCTTGAATTTAAAGCGCAGAAAGTCCTCCGCCATTATGTTAATTATTGGCGATATAATGCATTTATTTGTTAACGGTTTTGCTGGCGGTGCTGATGAATAAATGCGTGACCGATTTATGTATAAAGAATGAAAACTAAAAAACGTTAAATTCTTCGAACAGACTGTCTATTCGTTTAAATCGGTCATTTTTTTCTTTTTGGCGAGAAAGTCCTTTTATAAATGCTTCAATCAATGCGAAGCCTGAAGTGCGATTGTTAAAGAAACCCGAACTCGCGCTTTCCACCGCAAACTGAACGTCGCAGTAGGACACAAAAGGGTTTACAGGTTGGTCTGTCACGAACACAACGCGTCCACCATGTTGGTGGAACCATTTCACGAGTCGAACGGTGGTGAGTGAAAAGCGGTGGTATGAAATGGCGAGCAAGGTGTCGTTCGTTGAAACATCAATAAGCTGGTGGGGCAGTGTGGAAATATCGGCTTTAAGCCAAACCACATCTTTGCGTAAATATCGCGCGAGTAAATAGAAATAATTGGCGAGCGCTTCTGATGAGGCACTGCCAATAACATACAACTTCCCATTGGGGTTTTGCATGTAATCAATGGCGAGATTAAAGTCAGATTCAGACAGAGATGCGATGGTTTGCGTCATGTTAGACATGACTTCGTCAAAATGACTTTCCAATACACCTTGGTCGGCGTCGTTATGTTGAGCGCCTTCGTAGCGTTCAATGGGGGTGGTTAATGTTAATGCAAGATCGTTTGAAACCTGCTTTTTAAACTCTAAAAAGCCACTGAACCCCAAGCGCTGCAAAAAGCGACCAAGGGTGGCTTTTCCCAGCCCCATCTGTTTGCAAAGCTCATCAATTTTGGCAAACGGCAGCATCGTGTAGTGCTTCATAAAATACTGAGCAATAACGACTTCTGCGGCTGTTAACGAATCCAATCCATTCACCGTGTCGATGAAGGTTTTTCTGTCCATGGGGAATTTTTCCCAAATCCTTAATCTGCGGGACATATTTCCACCCGCCCTGTGGGAATTCAAGGGAATTGCAATTTCCCATACAAAAAATGTGACTAATATGTCCTTGTTTTTATTCCGTTAACGAGTCGGTGTGCTTTGTTATTGATAGCATGATTAACATCTAGTTTTTGTTATATCACTAGATAGATATGCTGTTAATGCGTCTCTATGCTGCTGTTTGATCAAAGAAAATTTGGAATCTCTTGTTTAGATTGCGTTATCGGATCGCCATTGGTCCTTGTTCTGAAGTCGATTTTCAGAGCATTCGCGCAATTTAAAAGGGGTTTTTATGAGCAGTACGCATTTGCCACGTATTGGCATTATTGGTGGCTTAGGCAATGAAGCCATGGTGGATTTGGTCGAAAAAATTGATGCCATAAAGGGTGCGGATAAACGCGCGTTTATCGCGTTCGGTAACTCACGTTTGGCCTACAAACCTGACGAAGTGATGCAAAGCTGGAAACCAACGGACGAACCTGAATTAAGAAAGGCTGATACGGCCATCTACACGCTGCGTTTCATGCAATATCTCGGTGCGGATGTCATGGGGTTGGCCTGTAATAGCGCGCACGATCTGTTCCGAAAACTGTTACCAGAAGTGCCAGTGACCTTCGTGGACATGCTTCATCGAACCGCACATACCTTAGAAGGCACACAAGACAAGGTACTGGTGATGGGCGTGAATAGTTTGGTTGACTCGGGTCTCTATCAAGCGGCACTGATGGAACAAGGTGTTGCATCCACTAAGCCATCGGTCGATAACCAACAGAAAGTGATGGCGGCGATTTACGATTCTGCTTTTGGTATTAAAACGGCGCAAATCACACCAGAAGCCGAAGCGCTGTTGTGTGAGGTGATTCGTTCTGAGTGCGAACAGCAAGGTTGTTCTAAGGTCGTCCTCGGTTGTACGGAATTGCCGCTTGTACTGACGGCGGCAAGCTGTGCGCGTTTCAAGCAAGAGGGGTTGATTCCAGCACACATCGAGGTGATTGATGCATCAAATGTGCTGGCGCAGTGCCTTTTGACGGCGCACGGTAAAGGCGCAGCAGTTGATGGCGAGCTTGAACAATACAAGGGCCAGCATACGGATTGGTTTGCGCCGCTGACGTTTAAAGTCTCGTCTCTTGACGCGCTCGTTCGTCTGCAAAAAAAGGTGTTTCAACACACGGTGTCATTCCTTGCGGCGCAAGGGAAATCGGTCACGGGCAGTTATATGCACCTTCCAACACTTTTCATATCCCAAACCTTGCAAGATGCTGAAGACAAATTGATCGACATGGGGATGCCTGTTTATCTCGAACATGATGATGTGGACATCGTCATTGTTGATGCCCTTCAACGCTACTACGCCGACATGGATAAAAACCTGGTAGCGCGCTAGCGGGTATTGGGTCCTCACACCCAAAGAGACTGACTGTCTCATTGGGGGAATGACGGAAACGGGTAAGCTTTCGGGGCAAAAACTCGTTATGCTTGGCGGGCAATGACGCGTTGTGCATTTCTCACCCTAAGAAGGAGCTTACCCGGTGCTAGGAATCGAAAACATTTGGTTGTTTGTTATCTCAGGTTTCCTGCTCAACATGATGCCGGGGCCTGATTCATTGCTCATTGCTGGTCGTGCGGCCAGTCAAGGGTTTAAAGCGGGCTCAGCAGCGGCATTAGGCATTGGGAGCGGAACGCTTGTTCATGTTTTTGCGGCGGCATTTGGGCTTTCTGCCATTATGGCGACATCTGCAACGGCGTTCACTGTCGTGAAAATGCTCGGTGGCCTGTACCTGATCTACATGGCCTTGACGATGTTAGTGGGAAGCGTGAAGAACACGAATGAACACCGCGCTGATTTGCCGCCTCAGCCTGCTAAAACCTCCTTAATGAAGATTTACTCTCAAGGGTTTGTCACGAATGTGTTCAACCCTAAAGTGGCGATTTTCTTCCTCGCGTTTGTGCCACAATTCATTTCAGATGCCAGTGAAAACAAAGCGCTGGCCTTTATCGTGCTTGGCCTTGTTTTTAACCTCAATGTCATGATTTGGTGTCACTTCATCGCTTGGGCGTCTTCCCTGATTAGCCACAAACTGTCGGTGAGTGATTCTGCCCAGAAATGGTTAACCCGACTTTCTGCGAGTTTGTTTGGCTTTTTCGGTATCAAGCTGTTGATGTCGACGCAAGATTGATCAAACAAACAGCACCTTGTTCACTAAGTGATCCAACGAACCCCATTTGATTGCATCGTGTAAAGCGCCTCGTATGATGACGGCGTGTGGGGCGAACTGCGTGCAGTGCGTTTTCACAACACATTGATGAAAACTAAAAAGTGGTAGGTGGGTATGCAGTTAGTCGTTAGGGAAGCCAAGGCCGAGATTCATGATGCGGAAGGTATCGTGAATATTCTCAATCCGATCATTGATGAAGGGCGCTATACAATCCTTGATACGCCATTTTCTGCGGAAGAAGAAGTGCAATTCATCAAAGGCTTCCCTCAAAATGGTGTATTCAATATCGCCATTAACACTCAAGATTCGATCGTGGTTGGGTTTCAAAATGTTGAGCCTTTTGCATCGTATACCAGCGCCTTTAACCATGTCGGCATCATTGGCACCTTTGTGGATGCACAATATCGTCGCCAAGGCATTGCAACCGCGCTTTTTAATGCCACATTTTTAGATGCGAAAAGCAAAGGGTATGAAAAGTTGTTTGCCTATGTGCGTAGCGACAATGAAAATGCACTGGCGACCTACTTAAGGCAAGGTTTTGAGGTGGTGGGGACGGCAAAGAAACACGCGAAAATTCGCGGCGAATACATCGACGAAATCTTGATCGAAAAGTGGTTGTAATGTGTCGTTACCCGCGACATTCAGCGTGAGAAAATAGGGCAGAGCACAGTGTATTCACTGTGCTTTTTTTGGTTTTAGCCCTATATAAAACAAGGGCTTTTTGTTGCTTTATTGAGAATCGATTGTATTGCATCAATGCGTTGCTCTGTATCTGAATCCAGTGCCCCATCGTGTTCGTCCCACCTGTGTGTTTACACAAACACCGAATACAACACCCCTGAAATGGAGCCAGAAATTCGGCGTTTCTCTTATCAACGCCTTTGTTGACCTTCTTGTTGTCGCCTAATGATCGGAGACACATGGGTACGTCAAAGGTTGGGCATATCAATAGGACGATAAAATGAAATACATAGCAGCAGCGGTAGCTTTAACCACATTGGTTGCATGCAATGATGACGATAACAACACAGTCACGCCTTCATCCCCTGATTTTACGGCCACCAAAACGTACGCATTGATGCTGACAGGACAACAAGCGGTGCCGATGAACGATTCCACACGATCGGCCAGCTCAACGATAGACGTGGATGAAAATGCCAAGCAACTGAAAGCCACGCTTGATACCAGCAACTTTAGCGATCTCACTGCAGCGCATATTCATGCTGGGGACATTGGCGAAACAGGCGCTGTGGTTTTCCCATTTGGTACGCCAGATTCAAACGACATGGCCAGCATTGATGCGAGCGATCTGACCGATGAACAACTTCAAACGCTGTTGAGCGGTGATTGGTACATAAACCTTCACACAAGCACGGTGCCTTCTGGTGAAGTGCGCGCGCAAATTGTGCCTGATACCACCACCATTTATACCTTCGAAGTGGATGGCTCGCAGGAAGTACCCGCAGTGACCACGAGCGCAAGTGGTGACGGCTATGCCGAGTACAACAGTGAAAACCAGACGTTGAACCTTCGCGTAAACACTGAAGAGATCGACGATGCGACGGCAGCGCATATTCACATTGGTGAAGTAGGCAGCAATGGCGGCGTGCTGGTTGTTCTCGACCAAGACGCAACAGATGCTGGCGTCTGGACAACCCCCGCGAACACTGAACTTGATGCGGCAACATTGGCGACCTTAAATGCGGGTGGCTATTACACAAACTTCCACACGCCTGGAACGCCAAGCGGTGAGATAAGAGGCCAGATCACCACGAACCAGCAAGTGCTGTTTACCTTCCCGATTGATGGAAACCAAGAAGTGCCCGCGGTGACAACCTCTGCACAAGGCAATGGTTACGCGCTGTTAAATACAGAGACAGGTAGCTTGACGCTAAAAGCGATAACAGAGGGCGCTTCAAATGCCACCGCTGCACACATTCACATCGGTGTCTTTGGTGCGAATGGCGGTGTGCTTGTGGGGCTCGAGCAAGACAGTGGTGATGTGAATATTTGGCAAACACCCGTCAACACGGTGTTGGATGCAGGGCAGCAAACCACATTCGTAGAAGGTGGTAATTATGTGAATGTGCATACGCCTGCAAATGCGGCTGGAGAGATCCGCGGTCAGATTATTGAGTAAATTCGTTACTGCGTGAGAACAAACGCCCCATTTTTTGCCAGCATTGAGGAACACTTGGCATAAATGGGGCGTTTCTGTTGGCGCTGAAAAACCGTTTACGTTATGGCGTTCCGCCACAGCTATAACAGCCGTCACCTTCGCTTAGGTAGGTGATCACAAGACGGTTTTGATAGTCATTAATGTAATTCCACGGCGACACATCATACGGCGCGCGCTGATAACGCGCCTGAATGAAAATGGTGTCACCTTGGTTTAGGTACATGATGCTGTCGACCGCAGCCACGCCGGGAATGGCGCAGCCAGTGTCGTTGTTTGCAAACGTAACAGGGCCAATGGAAGCGTTACTGCCTGGGGCTATCGCGTTGGGAATCGAAATGCCGATGCGGAGCAAATATTTAAAGCCACAGGTGCGCTGCGCATAGCGTGCATCAATGCTGTACAACCCAGAAACCGGCGCTGTAAAGGTGTGACTGTGAGTGTCGAACGCATCATTAAAGTTGATCACCGCGTGGTTGTATTCCACGACTTTAATTCCGCCATTGTTGTTCTCTGTTAATTCACTCCCTGTAATGCGCGCATCGACGACGACAGATTGTGACGCCAGATACCCGTTGTAGGGCTCCGCAGTGGCTGTTGCCGTGACAAAGAGATAGGCAATGCCGATCACAAACGTTTTCAAGATCGATGACATGAGGTACATAAATAATTTCCTTAATCAGATACGCGATCATTGGCGCATCGGCGCGTTGATGCGGCCAGCCAATATACCCAAACAACCTGAATGCGAGCATCTTCAGGTTGTTTGGGTATAAACCATTCAATGAATAAGGCTATGCCATTCAATACGGGCGTGTTATCTCAAAATTGATATACATGTGCATGAAAAAGTGGATATTAAACAAAGTTTATATTCTGAATTTGTTGGTGTTATTGGACATACTTTGGTTGGGGTTGAAAAGAAGGTCGTTGGAAGGGATGTGGCCTCTTCATTTTCGCAAACTTAGTTTGGGCGCTTTTGATTTTCATTAATTGGCGTATGTTGTCCGCATCTACAATCCCATGACAGACAAGGGCTGGGGGGCGACATGACACCACAAGAAAGAGAATTGATTCTGGGTTTAGCAAGCAAATTGAGTGCGAATCAAGGCAAGTCATCCGACCCAGAAGCATCGACGCTCATTAATGAACAGATCGCGTCGCAACCTGATGTGATATACCGATTGACGCAAATGGCGTTGGCGCAAGATGTGGCGTTGAAAGAGCTTAAAAGCCGCAATGATTATTTGCAGCGCAATGCGGAGTTTTACCAGCAAGAATCTCAGCGCAGCAGCATGAGCAAAATGTTTGGTGGTGATCGTCAGCCGCCAACCCCGCCACAACCTGCGTATCGTCCAAGTGCATTTGGCGGGTTTATGCAAACAGCGGCTGGTGTTGCGGCAGGTATGGTTGCAGGCAGCGCATTAAGCCATTTGTTCTTTGGTGGCGATCATAGCGAACCTGTGGTGGAAGATGTCACCAACAATACCGTGATCAATGAGGACACTTCACCCGATGACGCGTCAACGTCGGATTTGGGTGATGCGGCGTCGCCAGAAAGTGGCAGTTTTCTCGATGGCTCAGACAGTTACACCCAAGATTATACGGGCGGTTGGAGCCAAGGCACTGGCTTTGGTGATGACACTGGATTTGGCAGTAGTTTTGGTAATGACAGCGGCTTTGGTAACGATAGCGGATTTGCCAATACCGACGAAGACGCCAATCGCTATGGCGGTGACTCAGGGGCTGAAGACAGCTTTGGTAATGATTTTGACGGTGGTGATGATTTTGGCGGGTTTGATGATGAATCGTTCTAGCTGACTCCTTGACGCGATAGTGACACGAGGAAAAGATAAAAAAACGGACGGCTAACATCGTTGTATCTGGCTCAAACGTTCCTTCAAGTGAAGGCGGGGGATCAAGCAACCAGTAACATCGAAGGGCGGAAGGCCGTCCGTTTGCGTGTGAACTGTCTCTGCATGTAACAGGTTTCACGCCAAGTCTTTCCATGTTTTCCAATAAGCTGCCACGCTTTTTCTTGTGTCTACTTTCTTCCTTTCAGACGTCCTTCTTTGAATATGATGTTCACCGCCCAGTCGTGGGTTTGCCTATTCGTTTTGGCTAACACGCCGGCGGTGAGTCCTCACGTTATTCGGTGCGTTCAATCGTGACGCTAATACCTGGGTTCAAGAAGCGATGCTGGGTTAACAACGCAGAGGTTGTGAGTCCATCATCACTGCTGATCACACCCGGGTGAACCGTCACTTGATCATCACTGCCACGCGCGGCATTGAAGCCTTCACCACCGCCAGCTGGGCCGGGAATGTTTGCTGCAAGCTCATCGTTGACTTCTGTGCCTGCATCCCAAATCACTGCATTAACGCGTTCCGTATCACCCGCTTCAAGCGCACTGATGTCCATTGCACTGAAACCGGCAAACGCATCGTTAGTGTTGACTAACATGCCAGCCACTGACAGATAACCCGCGCTGCTCGGATCCACGGTGAAGGTAAAAGATTCTTGTCCGCCTGGAGGAATAGGGCCCGTGCCGCCCATGGTCAATGTCACATTGTCATCGCTGCTGAAAGCGAGAAGGTCGGCATTGTCCCCACCTTCTGCCATGACTTCTAGCGGGACAGACGCGGCTTCACCTGTCGTGAACAGGGCAAAATTGTCGTTATGTGCGAGCACGGCAACCGGAGAAACAGGTTGCGCCGCCGTCAGGTTTTTTACCGTGACGGTGTAGCTGGCACTGGTTGGCGTGCTCGGTGAGTCAGGGGTGGTTGACGTGCTTGGAGAATCGTCATCATCAAACGGACAACCCGCTAGCAATAAGGCGGAGCTCGCAACGAGCATTAATCGTAATTTCATAAAACCCCCTTATTTCACCACAACGGTCATCACGGCAACGGGATTCAACCAACGGTGTACCGCGAAATCGAAATCACTCGCGCCAGCGGTTGCATCAGCATCGCCAAGGTTGCCCGGGTGGATGTGAACCGTCGCATTACTCGCGGTTTGTTCAACACCGGTTCCGTTAGCGCCGAGGTTAGTAATAAACGGCGGGTTAGGAATGCTTGTCGCCAACTCATCGTTGATTTCTGTACCTGCATCGTAGCCATTAAGGTTGATGGTGTACGTGCCGGCTTCCGTTGGAATCTTCCAGCTATTTAGGCCAACGAATCCATCATTGGTCGGCAGCAGCATGGCGGTAAGAGAAAGGTACTCATGTGAACCAGTGTCAAAATCAAACGTGGTGGTACCCGCCGGTGCTAGTGGGCCAGTGGCTGGGTTTTCGACCACGCTGCCACCCGCGTTACTGACCGCAGAAGACAGTCCTGAAATGTCACCTCCTTCAGCCATGGCTTGAAGTTCAGCGGATGCAGCGGTACCTGTTTCGAACAATGTGTTACTGCCGTCATGTGCGGCAATAAGAAGGGGGGTGAAATAGATACCTTTGGTGGCATTTGTGACGGTAATTTCAAGCTCCGCTGCCGCGATATTGCCTGATACGAGGCAGCCAAGAAGTGAAAGTGCGTAGAGTCCTTGCTTCGTTGATTTTGTCATTGTCGTTCATCCTGTTTAACGGTTTTAAACAGAATGAAGGACAAAACTTGCAGGCCAATCTCTAACGTTTCTCAAAATTCTCGCGAATTTCTCGCAGGGGCTTTTGTGAGGGTTTTGATAGAATTACGTCCCCGATAACGCGCCAACGTGGGCATTATCGGGGCAATGTTTAAGAGACCCTTATCAGAGGGGAAGGGTCACTATTTTTCTGCACCATTATTGCGTAAACCCTGTAATTCGGCGGGTAATACTGCTTCTAATGCAGGCTGTTGTTCAAGCAGCTTACGCAGCGCGTCTCGTGCTTCTGCCTCTTTTCCTTCATCGAGTAGCGTTTTAATGTCAGCGAATGGCTCGTCTGCAATACGGTCATTTTCAGCGCTGAACGCATTGTCTGCCATCATCTCACTTTCAAACATTTCACGCGCAGGCGCTGTTGTTTTCTCAGGCAAGGCGGACTTCATGCTCCGCGCTCGTGATTTTTCCTCGCTCGGTGGTGCAACCTTGTAAAGCTTGTTATCGGGCACTGCATCTGCAGCGGATGGCGCAATGTCTATTTCTTCCAGCATCATGACGTCTGGCGAAGAATACGGTTGGATATCTTGTGCGCCAGGCAGTGTTTGATCGACCCATTGCCAAGGCGCAAGCAGGGCGACAAACATGGCACCGGCGGCAAGGCCAAATATCGGCCACCACGGCGTCGCGGATTTTGCTTTTTGCGATGCCGTTTCTGTGTCAGGTGAATCCGCGTGTCCTGTTTGCTCTGACGCATACGCCAAAATGGCATCATCAAGCGAAGCGGAAGGAGCTTCTGTCGCACTGTCTTTGTAGATGGCGGCGATATCATCATCGCTAAAAGGCTTGCTCATTCTCGGCCTCCTAATTTACGGGTTAGGCATTGCCTGAGTTGTTCCATGGCATAGCGCAGTCGGGTTTTCACGGCTTCTGGCTTTGCATCTACAATCTCGCAGATCTGTGCAGGTTCAAACCCCGCTTCGTGGCGCAACAAAAAGGCTTCGCGTTGAAGTGGAGCAAGGGCATCCATACAGACTTTGATGGCGTCTTTTTCTCGCGCTTCCGCGTCGTTCATGTTTGATTGAGGTTCGTCAGGAAGCTGCGAAGCATAGGCGTTTTCCGACAGGCGTTTGCGGTGTTCATCAATCACGAGGTGGTGCGCGATATGATACAGCCAGGTCGTGAATTTGGCGGTTGGCGCATAGCTTTCTCGTTTATCAATCACCCGATACCAGACGTCCTGATACAGCTCTTCGGCTCTGCCGCCATTTCCTGTGCCAAGCTGGCGCAAGAAATAGCGGTAGAGTGATCCTTTGTGTCGCTGATACAGGGTCGCGAAGGCAGCTTGGTTGCCGTCGCGAAACTGCAGCATCAGTTGTTCGTCGGGTATGTTTTCCATGAAACCTTATTGGTTATTAAATGGCCGTGATGAAACGTGTGATTATTCGCTGTTGCACGCTTTGCAGTCCTCGCCATTAAAGACTTTGCGCCACTTCCACTAAGCGAACAAACTCTCCGCGGTAGTTGTAAGGGTCGTCGCCGCGATTTTCTCGTGCGATGGTGGCGATCTGCGCGTAATCGAAATCATCAAGGTAGCTATTTTCTTTGAGTTTCTGTGCAAATGCCGCAACCGCTGTGGCAAATTTGAAATCTGCACTCGCTTGGGTGAAGCCCTTCTTGATGTCGTTTTGATTCACATTGCCTTCTACCAGTGTGCTGGTGGCGGTGCCGGGTAATTTATAACGGACTTTCACATGCGCCAATTCGTTACTGTGACTGCTTGAAGATGCCACATCGGCCTCTTTTTGTTGATAACGCAGATCATCAATTTGACCTTGGTCGCCTGTTAACGTCAGTTCATAGAGCGCAGTCACGGTATGACCCGCGCCAATCTCGCCTGCATCTACCTTGTCATTGTTAAAGTCTTCATCGCGCAGTTTTCGGTTTTGATAACCAATCAAACGGTACTCTTTGACGTTAGTCGGGTTGAACTCGACTTGAATTTTCACGTCAGACGCAATGCTTTGAAGCGTGCCGCTCATCTGACGCAGCAACACTTTTTGTGCTTCATGCAGCGTATCAATGTAAGCGTGATTCCCATCTCCCGTGTTCGCCAGTTGCTCCATCAAGGCATCGTTGTAGTTGCCTCGTCCAAAACCGAGTGTGGTGAGGGAAACGCCTTTCTTACGCTCTGCGGTGATGATGTCTTTAAGCTCATCCATGTTGGTGACGCCGAGGTTGAAATCGCCGTCTGTCGCCAGAATCACACGGTTAACGCCGCCTTTGATGAACCCTTGCTGCGCTTGTTGGTAGGCGAGTTTAATGCCGCTTTCCCCGTAAGTGCCGCCGCCCGCATTCAGGCTTTTGAGCGCATTGAGGATGGCTTGTGTGTTGTCGCCTTTCGTGGGTTTCAACACCACGCTGGCGTTACCGGCATAGGTCACCAAACTGACGGTGTCGTTCTCTCCCAGTTCTTTGGTCAACATCGACAAACTTTGCACCAGCAATGGTAATTTGTTGGGTTGCGCCATTGAGCCTGACACATCGACCAAGAACACAAGGTTCGAGGCTTTACGCTCTGCTTTTGGAATGTCGTAGCCTTTGAGCGCAATACGAAGCAACTGGCGTTCCACGTTCCAAGGGGACGGCGCGATCTCTGTGTTTACCGAGAAAGGCTGCTTTGTACTGTTTGGCGTGGCGTAGTTGTAATCAAAATAGTTGATGAAGGCTTCTTCCCGAATCGCGTCAGTCGGAGGCTTTTGTCCCATGGTCAGATAGCTGCGCACATTGGCGTAACTGCCCGTATCAACGTCAATCGAAAAGGTCGAAAGCGGCGTGGTAATGACTTGGTGCACGCCATTGCTCGGTGTTTCGATATAGTTGTCACGATTTTTGGCCTGAGGGTAGGGCTCGTAACTGGGCATTACCATCAATGCCTTGCCCATGCGATTAGCCGGCTGCGCGGTGAACGCAACGTCGACGGAGGCATCATGCATTGCAACGTGCTCTTCTGTTTCAGGCATAGGTTGGATTTGCGGTTGAGGCAACTGAGTTTTTGGTTTCGTGGTGGAGGTTTGCGCATTCTGCGCCTGTTTTTCTGTTGATGCGTCATTCATCGCGACATCAGAACAGGCAGTGGTGATCCCCAAGGCAAGTGTGATCGCAATAGCAAGGCGTTTTTTTGAAAGCGAGAGCATGGTGTTTTCCTTTGTTCATCGGGTATTTACACACTACAAACGGGCAAGTCCTCAGAAGGGGTGATCTTTTTTCATTTTATTTTTTGATTGTTGTTAGCTGCTTGTTTTTAGTGGCGAGTAATGGGGTGGCATAAGGTTTTTAATGGAGGCGGTGAAGCTGGGTGGTTATAAAGTAAACAATGCATCTGCAAAACTGCGGATAGAGTAGTTAGCTGTTCGGTGAATGAAATGGATTACATTTTATTGCTCTGGTTTATATGAAATTTCCAGAGTATTACATATGTTTTTTCGTTATTTATCGCAAAAAAGGAACTGCGTTACATTGGCGGCAACAGAATAAAGGAGTACTTCACCATGCCTTCAATGAAAAACCTACTGGTTGCCACACTTGCACTCGCAGCCAGCTTTACCTCTACCGCATCACTTGCTCAAGACGAAATCAAAGTGGGCATGTCGGGCCGTTACTTCCCGTTCACGTTTGTGAAGCTCGATAAGCTACAAGGCTTCGAAGTGGATGTGTGGAATGAAATTGGTAAGCGTGCCGACTACGACGTTGAGTTCGTGACGTCCAGCTTCTCTGGCCTGTTTGGCATGTTGGAAGCGGGCCACATTGATACCATCAGTAACCAAATCACCATGACAGATGCACGCAAAGCAAAATACGCGTTTTCTGTGCCTTACGTGGTTGATGGTGCGCAAGTGGTTATCCGCAAAGGACGCGATGACATTCAAGGCATTGATGATCTGAAAGGGAAAAAAGTTGCAGTAAACCTCGGGAGTAACTTTGAACAATTACTGCGTAACTACGACAAAAACAACGAAATCAACATCATCACGTATGACTCTGGTTTCGAGCAAGATGTTGCCCTAGGCCGTACTGATGCATTCGTGATGGACCGTGTTTCTTCAGCGCAATTGATTAAGAAGTCAGGTTTGCCGCTGGCACTTGCGGGTCAACCGTTTGAAACCATCCAAAATGCGATGCCGTTTTTGAACACACCAGAGAAGTTAGAGATAAAAGCCAAAGTAGATAAAGCGCTGAATGACATGAAAGCCGATGGCACCCTAAGCGCAATCTCGCAAACTTGGTTTGATTCTGACATCACGAAATAATGAACGGGTTTGATTTCGACTACATGATGGCGTTGTTCCCGATACTGTTTAAGTATTTGGGAATAACCCTCGAAATGTCACTCATTGGCTTTGCTGTGGCATTGGTATTATCCGTTTTTCTTGCTCTCGTGCGTGTGTTTAAACTCAAGGTGTTGAACGCCCTTGTGGTGGTGTATATCTCTTTCTTTCGTGGCACACCGCTCTTGGTTCAACTGTTTTTGCTTTACTACGGATTGCCACAAATCTTCCCTATCTTTGTCGGGATGGATGCGTTCACCGCAGCCGTGATTGGTTTGTCGCTCCACTTTTCTGCCTACATGGCCGAAAGCATTCGCGCTGCGATCTTAGGTATCGACAAAAACCAAATGGAAGCCAGCTTGAGTGTGGGAATGACACAGCTTCAAGCCATGAAGCGCATCATCCTGCCGCAAGCTGCCCGCGTGGCAACGCCGTCGTTGATGAACTATTTCATCGACATAATCAAAAGTACCTCTTTGGCATTCACCTTGGGTGTGGCGGAGATCATGGCAAAAGCCCAGATGGAAGCGTCATCGAGCTTTAAGTTTTTCGAAGCCTTTATGGCGGTTGCACTGATTTACTGGGTGGTAGTGATTTTCTTCACGCAGATTCAGTCGTTGTTGGAAGTCAGGTTGAATAAGGCGTACGCACGATGAGCACAGTGAATCAAATGATCGCGGTAAAAAACCTCAGCAAACGCTTTGGTGATGTTGAGGTGTTAAAACACATCGACTTGGACGTGAAGCAGGGTGAAATCGTCGTCATTATCGGGCCGTCAGGTACCGGAAAATCGACCTTGCTACGCTGCCTGAACTATTTGGAAACGCCTACCACAGGTGATATCCAAATCGGTGAAGCGTCTGTTAATGCGGAGAAAGCGTCGACGTCAGACATTCATAACCTGCGTAAACAAAGCAGTTTTGTGTTTCAAAGCTATGCCTTGTTTGCCAACAAAACGGCAGTGGAAAACGTCGCTGAATCTTTGATGACGGTGTGGAAAGAGCCAAAAGACACGGCACAACATACTGCCCGACAATTACTAGATAGCGTCGGTATGTCAGATCATCTGAACAAATACCCAGCGCAACTTTCTGGTGGTCAGCAACAACGCGTTGGCATCGCACGTGCGATGGCTTGTAAAGGTGACGTGATTTTGTTTGATGAACCCACTTCTGCACTTGACCCTGAATGGGTGGATGAAGTGTTGGCCGTAATGAAGCAACTGGCTGAGAAAAAACAAACCATGGTCGTTGTGACCCATGAAATGCAGTTTGCTCGCGACATCGCTGATACTGTGATTTTTATGGAAGGCGGTGTGATTGTTGAGCAAGGGCCACCCTCACAGATTTTTGGTAACGCCCAGCATGAACGCACCCGCGCGTTCGTCTCAAGGGCCATGGGCAGTTAAAATGTATGCCCGCCTGAAAAGCAAAAAGCCAGCATCTGCTGGCTTTTTGCTTTTAGCTACCTTTTATCCCGCTTCCTGATTTCATGGGGAATGGGGCGAACCCTTTAAACGCGGGGTTACAAGCAGGCTTTACGTTCTTCGACACACTCGTACGAACCCATTTCAAATTCGCGGCAAATCCAAGGGCGATTTTCATAAATCGTACACATCAGGGTTTCGCGATCGACCGCTGAACACCATCCATCTTCTAAGCGCAGCATGGTTTCTGCGCCCCACTCATCCACCGCGATATGCTCTTCAGGCACACCGGTGTCTGTGATGATCATGACTTCGAGACGGCAACAACACGCTTGGCAATTGGCGCACGTAACTTCCGCCGTTGGGATATTTTTCACTTCAATGGTCATAGACATCTGTACCCAATTTAATTGCTGCATAGTACTGGAAATCACGTGATTGGCACACCCGTATTTCTCATTTAACAGCGGATACAGCGTGAGCTGTAGGACGTGGTTGTTTGCTTGGTTTATGAAATTAATGCGCTGTAATTAATAAAGATAGTGTGGGCAATTAACGTTAGATCATGTTGGCGAGCCTTCTAAGGCTCAACTATTTTTAGTTAAGCAATACACGTTTGTATGCATATTATCGCTGCGTTGTTTGTATTAGGGAAAGCTAATGTCTAGAAAAAGCATGTTTAGTTCGCTGTTTACAAGAATGAGGTTAATTCACTGGGTGGGTATTGTGCTGCTGTTAGTGAATGCGTTTTTCTTCACCGACAATGTCTATTCGGTGATCATTCAATTGACGTTGGCGGGCGTACTCTTGATCCACGATATTGATGAGAAAAAGTGGGGCGTTGACTCGCTAAACGAAACCAAGCGCTATTTAAAAA
Source organism: Enterovibrio baiacu (assembly GCF_004120195.1). Lineage (GTDB taxonomy): Bacteria > Pseudomonadota > Gammaproteobacteria > Enterobacterales > Vibrionaceae > Enterovibrio > Enterovibrio baiacui. The sequence continues at coordinate 154,811 of NZ_SCHN01000009.1, forward strand.
ACTTCGAAGAGAACAACCTTAGTGTAAAAAACAACGTGAAATCGTCATTAAACAGTGAAATGGAAGACTTTTTACGGGTTATTGAAAACTTCCGCATCAGTATTCGCAATACGCTTGAGACGATTGATGAATCCTCAAATGAGTCAAAATCCTTGTCTGACGGCATGCTCATGAAGGTGAAAAACATCAACGAAGATCTTGTTAAGCAAGATGACAACTATGAGCTCGCCACAACCAATCTGTCCTCGTTGAAAACCTTCTCCTCTTCCATGGTGCAAACACTGAAAGACACGGCGTCTTCTACGCAGCAAGTGAAGGGGGATTTGATTGATTTAAACAGTAAAAACATTTCTTCACTTCAGCAGTTAGAGAACTACTCAAGCAGTGTTGAACACATGTACACCTCGTTCATTGAGCTGAAAGCGCAGGCTGAATCCATCGAAAAGTTTGTTGAAGTCATCAAGTCGATTTCAGAGCAAACTAACTTGCTGTCTTTAAACGCAGCAATAGAAGCAGCACGTGCAGGTGATCAAGGCCGTGGCTTTGCCGTGGTGGCGGATGAAGTGCGTCAGTTAGCACTGTCGACGCAAGATAGCTTGGGTGATATCACGAAAATCGTATCTGAGATCCGTGGTTCCGTGGTGCAAATCAGTGATCGCTTAACCACGCAAAAAGAAGAGCTCCTAGAAATTATTTCCCATTATGAAGGCTCAAATCAAACGGTCCAAGATGCCGTGTCTTCCATCAATGAGGTGGTGACATTGATTTCGACCGACGATGAAAGCACGGGGCTTGATGAACTGCTGGGTCAAATTGAACATTTGAATACCTCGATGCTCAAGATTAAAGAATCGAAGGATTCAATCGTGAACCTGAGCGACCAAATTCGAGTTGATAATCAAAACTTGGTTAACGCTAACGATGTGTTGAAACAGCGTGTATCCCAGTTTGTGTTGAAGTAAGAGAGAGGGGCGCGCAGCCCTTCACCTTCGTTTTAAAAGGCCGTCGGCATTTCTCGACGGCCTTTTTTCGTGGAGTACGTGCAGATCCGGGATGGGGTTAGGGTGAACCAATGAGATTCCCGTACTCATCGAACAGACGTCTCCCCGCTAACAGCAAGGTCGTTGACACTGACGTAAAGACGACGATGAAAATGGCCACCATGATGACGAGTTGGTACTTCACCGCCAATAGCGGCTCTGTGCCACCGAGGATTTGGCCCGTCATCATGCCTGGAAGGCTAACAATGCCTAACGTGCTCATGGCTGCCATGGGCGGCTTTAATGCGGCGGATAAGGCTTCACGCATGAAAGGGCGGCTGGGTGTTGGCGCCCCCATTGATACATAGAATTGGTATTCGGCATGGCGCTTTTTCAGGCTTGAGTGCAGGCGCTCTAAGGCCAGCACGTTGGCTGAAAGTGCATTGCCGAGCAACATGCCCGCCACAGGAATAAGATACTGCGCTTTCCACCACGGGTCAGTTTGAATGACGCCCACCATCAAAACCGGTAACACAAACCCTAACGCGACACATTGCCCGGCCAGCACGGCGGGCATAAGTGCTTTCATGTTGGCACTGGCTTGCTTGCAGATCGTGATGCTGGCGAAAAAGATCATGAGCAGCAGCCACAAGGTGTTCAGCCAAAAGTTCGCAAATGAAAACAGGGTTTGAAGATACAACCCAACCACCGCAAGTTGCAGGGTCATGCGTACCACGGAGGAAATCAGGTTTTTACTGAGTCCAAGTTGCCAGCGCTGGAAAAGAATCAAGGGGATGAGAAAGAGCAAATACAGCCCTGCTAACGCCCAATGATTGATGTTTAACACCTCACTCATTGTTTGCTCCAAAACTGAACTGGTGGCTCGCACTGCCTACCCAAACCTGATCGTGTGAAATGGATACCCGAATCACGTTCATCGTTTCAAGCAATGCCATCACATTGTCTCTACTGCCTGCATCGAGCGCAGAGGTGGGTTCGTCCATGAGCCAAATAGGGCGTTCAAGCAACACTGCACGGGCGAGCGCCAAACGCTGTTTCTCGCCACCGGAGAGGGTATCAACCTCTTTGTTTAGAGCGTGGGAAAGGTTGACCTGATCAAGCACATGCTGGCATTGGCTTTCGCTCGGCAGTTCACGCGATGAGGCTTTGAGTGTCCAGGGTAAATGCAAAACATCAATCACTGTGTCTGCCCCCATCACAGGGTCTTGCGGTAAATAGCAAAACTGGCTGCGCCACCATGCAAGGTTAGCGGTGTCAATTTGCGTGTTTTGCCAATGGATTTCACCGTTTTGCGGCGCTTGTAAACCACAAATAACTTTGAGCAGACTGGTTTTCCCGCTGCCAGATGCCCCTTTTAGCACCAAGTGATCCCCCGCAGTGAGTGACAGACTCAAGGGAGCTGTGCTTGGCGCTTCATAGCCTGATCGCAATTGAACGAACGACAGCGAAAGGGAAGTCATCAAATACCGGTGTCCTATTCTTGTGGGGTTATGCGTGGCTAGCGCCGTCGGGCAAAAGGTAGTGTTCAAGTTTTTTTGCCGTCTCCGCAGGGATTGCGCAACTTTTGCCATCGGTAAAGTCACAATACACCACCAAGGCTTCACCGACAGCTACGCGACGCTGTTGTTGGTGACTGTGGATTTCATATTTCATGGTGTAGCGCTTTTCTTGAATGTCTTCGACCCATGACACTGTGGTGATTTTATCGGGGTACACCAAAGGGGCGCGGAAATCACAGCGAGTAGAAGCAACGACAGGACCAATGTTATGGCGCTTTACGTACTCAAAAACCTTCAGTTCTTCCAACATCACGACGCGAACGTCTTCAAAGTAGCGAAAATATACAGTGTTGTTGATGTGTTGTAGGGCATCCATGTCGTTCCACACCAGTGATTGCGTGTGTTGAAGCGGAAAGTGGTTGAAATTCTTGTCTGTCACGGTGCAATCCTTTTGCGTTCAGAGACATCGATTGGACACCGTTTCGTTGTGGCTGACAAGGTGCTCAGTTTTTTGAGCGCGGGGAATGTGACCTCTGCCATTGTGAAGGCAAAGGTGCGAGAAAAGAAGAAGAAGAAAAAGTTCAGAAAAAGAGGAACAGAGAGAACGAGCGAAGCGAACGTTAGAACTGCACTTTTCCACGCATAGATTTGGTTTTTCCACGCAGGGTTTTCCCATCCATCCGTTTACGTTGTGACGACTTAGAGGGCTTGGTGGCTCTACGCGCCTTTTGCACCACGCCAACGCTTTTGATCAGTGCTTGCAAACGCGCGAGGGCATCATCGCGGTTCTTTTCTTGCGTGCGATATTGTTGACCTTTGATCACAATGACACCGTCTTTGGTGATGCGGCTGTCTTTCAACGCCAGTAAACGTTCCTTGTAGAAATCAGGAAGTGATGAGGCATGAATGTCAAAGCGGAGGTGAACCGCAGAAGAAACCTTATTGACGTTTTGACCACCTGCACCTTGGGCGCGGATATAGGTGATTTCAATCTCGTCATCTGACAAGGTCACGGTCTGAGAAATGTGAAGCATTTTGCTGGGTGTCCTTTCTAAATCAAGGCAACACTATAGCGGAATGTGGCTGATTTTACGACGATGCTGATTCTGCCGTCGCGCCGCGCTGAATGTTTGCAATCACCAGCCCAGAGACGATAAACACGATGCCTATATAATGATAGGTTTCCATTCTCTCCCCTAGAAGCAACATGGAAAAGACCAAACCAAAGGCGGGAATAAGGTGCATGAATTGCCCGGTTGTTGCGGCCCCCATACGCATCAATGCCGTGTTCCAACACCAAAATGCGATGCCGGAAGCAAACACGCCCGTATACAGAGAAATCGCAATGCTTTGTGGAGAAATCGGCATGGTTTCATAGAACACAGATTCTGCAAGATAGAAGGGAAAAATCATTACCACACCAAGGCAAACGGTGTAGCCCAGAATCGGCAAGCCTTTAAGCATATCTGGCAGTTTCTGCACAAGCACGGAATAGGTTGCCCAAACTAAGATGCCAAACAGCGCAATGAGCTCGCTGTTTCCAATGGCGAAGTCTGAGACCAATTGGCCTTTGGTAATGATGAGCAACACACCGATGGCAGAGGTCAGTATGGCGAGCGTTTGTTTTAAGGTCGCGGCTTGTTTTAGCAAGAAGAACTGTAACAGCAGAATCATTAAGGGGGAGGCTGATTGCAGAATCACGACATTGGTGGAAAGCGTGTTTTCAAGCGCGATGTACACCAAGCTGTTGTAGCCCGCCACGCCCAATAAGGCCAACAGTAACACCAGCCCAAGATGTTGCTTGAACAGCAGCCATTTCTCTCTCATCGGCTTGTATACAAAAGGCAGCAGCACGATAGCGGCCACTGTCCAGCGCCAAAATGACAACCCCAGCGGTGGAATACTCGCGTTGACGAGCTTCGCCAGCGTGATGTTGCCCGCCCAACTCATGGTGGCAATGGTCGCCAATAGAATTGGAAACCACGTTAATGATTGTGTCTGTTGGGGGCGGTCTGACATGGCGCGCTTTGCATCCTTTTCTTTCGTTCCGACGTCTTATTCTGGGGAAGCTTCTGGGTGTTTGATCTCAGTTACGCACGCTTGTGAATGAGGATCAACCTCGGGGGCATTGCGAGGTGATGTCATCCTTACGTTTTTGCTGAATGTGAGATATCCAAAGATGGTGAATGTCGTTATTGAGCAGTTTCGCGTTGTCTTTAATACGTTTCGAGTTGCCAATATTTGGTACACTGTACGGTGAATGAGGTAATGCGCCTTGATGCGCACTCAAGCATAGTGAGAATGTTCGTCTCTAATGTTTTGACCGAGTTTGAACGCAAATCCCTGCGCTCTGTAGCGCATGAGCGATAACGCTCACTGTTTCGACGAGAAAGGGTGAGTGCTTGTTGGGAAGAATTGTTCAGGAGAGAAGAATGAATTGGTATATCGATGTACTTAGAAAGTATGCAGTGTTTAAAGGACGCGCTCGCCGCAAAGAGTATTGGATCTTCATTGTATTCAATATGTTTTTCTCATTGGTGCTGTCCCAAGCTGATCAAATGCTGGGATTTTACGATGCAAAAATGGGGATTGGCACGTTAGGTATGATCTATGCGGCGGTTGTTTTCTTACCAACCTTGGCTGTCACAGTCCGCCGTCTCCATGATACCGATCGCACCGGCTGGTGGGCGTTGCTGGGCGTTGTGCCTTTGGGTGTCATCGCGCTATTGATCCTTCAAGCGTTTGATGGCACAAAAGGGGATAACCGTTTTGGGCCAGATCCAAAAGCCGATGACTTTAGCAATAGTGACAACAATGGGTCACCGAAAGACGGTACGTTTGCTGGTTAATATAACGAGCGAATAAGCATCGTATTGATTTCACCATTGAATACGAAAATAAACACCTGCAATATGTAGGTGTTTCTCTCTGTCCCTTAAGATCTCTTCACTCACCAAATTAACCTTCCTCTCTTTCTCCATTTTCTCGAACTTTACATCGACGTCTTAAAAAGAAGATGTTTGAGTGCGCTTACATTTTTCTCTTAACTGATTGCGCATTAATCGGGATGAAAACGGATTTTCTCAGACTTCTATTAGTCGATTCGTCATCATTAACTAGCGTGCACAATAAAATAATGAATGAATGCCCTTTCTCACTCTACGAGGCGTGAGAAAGGGCGTTGCTATTGCTGCTCAGTCGTGTCGCGTTTTAGAGCAAGCAAATGGAGGCAATGCTGTGAGTGGACCAACATCGGAAGTGAATAACGACGATCAATACAATACCGATTATCAAATCGGTCAGGACAACGTCAATGTGTTAGGGCTGGATTTCCATAACCCTGTATTCCCAATTTCAGCCATCATGGTAGTGGTGTTTGTTTTGGGCGTGTTGATTTTTCAAGAACAAGCTGCAGATTTCTTTGGGTGGCTTCGCCCTGCAATTACTCAGTCGTTTGACTGGTTCTTTGTGATTTCCGCCAACCTCTTTTTAATCTTCTGTTTAATTCTGGCGGTGTTACCAGTCGGCAAGATTCGACTCGGTGGCGATGATGCAACCCCTGATTACTCTTACCCTGCATGGTTTGCGATGCTGTTTTCCGCGGGCGTGGGTATCGGCCTGATGTTCTACGGCGTGCTAGAGCCAATGAACCATACACTAAACCCACCATTGGGATTAGAAACCGGTTCCGCAGAAGCGCGTAGCATTGGTACGGCAGCATCCATCTTCCACTGGGGTTTCCATGCGTGGGCGATTTATGCCGTGGTGGGTTTGGCATTGGCTTTCTTCCACTACAACAAAGATTTGCCACTGACACTGCGTTCAGCGTTTTACCCATTATTGGGTGATCGCGTATGGGGTGTTTGGGGACACATCATCGATATCATGGCGGTTTTGGCAACCTTGTTTGGTTTGGCGACGTCGCTGGGTATAGGTGCAAACCAGATTGCCGCAGGTTTGAACTACCTGTTTGGCATTGATTCTGGCATTGAAACCAAATCTATCTTGATTCTCGTGATCACGTTGGCGGCATTGGTGTCGGTTTATCGTGGCATGGACGGCGGTGTGAAACGCCTTAGTGAAATCAACATGGTCATGGCGGGCATGTTGATGGTATTCGTGATTGTGGTTGGCCCAACGGCGCTTATCTTTAGCGGTGTGGTGTCTAACACGGTTGATTACCTGAGCTGGTTGCCTGCGTTGTCTAACTGGGTTGGACGTGAAGATTCTGGCTTCTACCACGGTTGGACAACCTTCTACTGGGCGTGGTGGGTATCTTGGTCTCCATTCGTTGGTATGTTCATCGCGCGTGTATCTCGCGGTCGTACCGTTCGTGAATTCATTCTGGCAGTACTGATTGCACCAACCATCGTTTGTATCGTTTGGATGACGACGTTTGGTACAACGGCACTGGATCAAATGGATGGCGGCTACAATGGCGTGGTGAACTTGATCACCAACGGAAACTGGCAACCTGAGCTTTCCATCTACAAAATGTTTGAAGCCTTGCCGTTTACGGGTGTGATCAGCTTCTTCGGTATGGTGCTAACGATCATTTTCTTCGTTACATCGTCGGATTCCGGTTCGCTGGTTATCGATACCATTACGGCGGGCGGTAAGATTGATGCGCCAGTTTCTCAGCGTATCTTCTGGTGTACCATTGAAGGCTTGGCGGCTATCGCCCTCTTGATGGGTGGTGGTTTGGGCGCACTTCAAGCGGCGACCATTTCAACAGGCTTGCCGTTTGCGGTGTTCTTGTTGGTGATGTGTCTGAGCCTATACATAGGTCTGTCACGAGAGCTACGCAGAAAGCAATTCGCTTAATGCCTTCGCGTTAACGTAAGCAGATAAAAGAAACCCGCCAGTTGGCGGGTTTTTGTTTTTAAGCTCACGGTGCTAATGGGCGAATGACGACTTCACTCACTCGTCAGTAATACAAACACATGCGCTTACCGTTGGCTTCAACGATGTTGAAGGGTGTGTCGTAAATGCCTTCCAACACGTCAGCTTGAATCACATCATTCACCTTGGCATTGGCGACAATGCTGCCTTTTTTCATGGCGATGATATGGTCGGCATAACAGGCTGCAAAGTTGATATCGTGGATCACCACAATGACAGCTTTGCCCATCTCGTGCGCAAGGCGCTGCACGGTTTTCATGATGGAGAGCGAGTGGCGAATATCGAGGTTATTCAGTGGCTCATCCAAAAACACATAATTGGTGTCCTGCGCGATGACCATGGCGATGAACGCAAGTTGACGCTGACCGCCGCTGAGTTCATCCAAATAGCGATGTTGGAGTTCGGCTAAATCGAGGTAGTGAATCGCCTGATCAATCGCATCGTTATCCGCAGCAGTCAGGTTACCTTTGGAGTAAGGGAAACGACCAAATGCCACCAGTTCACGAATGGTGAAGCGCATGGTCATGCTGTTTGCTTGGCGCAGCACTGCCAGCGACTTTGCCAGTTCCGCCGTGTTCCAGTCAGAAATGGCCTTCCCGTCTATCACGACTGTCCCGCTGTCTGGCGAAACGAGGCGTGTTGCCATTGAAAGCAGGGTACTTTTTCCAGCGCCATTGGGGCCGATAACTGCGGTGACTTTGCCTTTCTCGAAATCGGTTGTGGCATCGCTAACAACACGTTGTTGACCAAAGGCCTTACTGATTTTATCTAGAATAATCATGATGCTTTATACAATCTTGTTCTTGAGTAACATCCAAAGGAAATACAGCCCACCTGTGAAGTTCACCACCACACTCAGTGTGGTATCGAAGGTAAACAGGTTCTCTACGATCCATTGCCCAGCCAGAAGGGTACATACCGACAATAAGGCGCAGCCAATCAGCAATACACGGTGCTGGAAGGTGTTGAATAGCTCTCTGGCGAGGTTGGTTACCAGCAAGCCAAAGAACATCACAGGGCCAATCAGTGCGGTAGAAACGGCAATGAGCACTGCGGAGAGCATCAGCGCACGTTGTGTGACACGTCGAACATCAATCCCCAAACTGATCGCGTTGTCTCGGTCTAGCCAGAACACATCCAGGGTGCGGTGCATACGAAACAAAGCAACACTGATCACGGCTAACACCGGCAAGCAAAGGTAAACCAATTCCACCTTTACGTTGTTGAAGCTCGCAAACATGTTTGCCTGCACAGCGGCAAATTCGTTCGGGTCCATCAACATGGTGATGAAGGACGCGGCGTTGCCAAATACCTGACCAAGAATCAATCCCACCAAGAGCAGCACGATCAAGTTTCGACCTTCTTTGGCGAAGTAAAAACCGAATAGCAACACGGAAAAGATCACCATTGCACCGACAGAAATGGCGAAGTTTAAATACGCGTTCAACACATAGGCACTGAAGCCGCCAAACATAGCGACGATCAGCGTTTGTGTTAGAAGGTACAGCGCATCAAACCCCATGATGCTAGGTGTGAGAATGCGGTTGTGCGTGAGGGTTTGAAAAACCAGTGACGATTGCGCCACTGCGATTCCTGCAAGCACCATGGCGAGCACTTTCGGCACGCGGCGAGAGAGGAAATATTCATAGTTGTTGGCCGTCAGCCCGACGCAGATAAACAGTGCAGCGAAGACTAGGGCGGTGATCAGCATTAGGCCAATTTTCTTGGAGTCAGACATGCTTTTGCCCCTTCAAAATAAGCACAATGAAGGCAAGGCCGCCAAGAATACTCACGAGCATGGACACGGGAATTTCATAGGGGAAGATAATCACGCGGCTGGCAATGTCGCAGACCAAGACCAAGGCAGCACCAAGGGCAGCGGTACGAGGGATGTTCTTTCTCAAATTGTCGCCGTAATACAAACTGACCACGTTTGGCACCAGTAGACCGAGGAAGGGCAGGGTGCCGACGATCATCACCACGCTGGCGGACATGATGGAAACCAGCATCACACCAATTAACACCACATGCTGATAGCGCAAACCTAGCCCAGTGGCGAAGTCTTTACCCATACCAACGGCGGAGATTCGCGTGGCGTAGAGATAGCTGAAAATCGCAATAGGAATGGCGATATAAAGCAGCTCAAAATCACCCCGCAAAATGGTGGCAAAGTTTGCAATCGCCCATGCGCTGAGCATTTGCACGGCGTCATATTTGTAGGCAATGAAGGTCGCCCCCGCATCAATGATGCTGCCGTAAATGATGCCGATTAGCGGCACGAACACGGCGTTACGAAATTGAATGCGTTGGATGAGGGTGACGAAAAGCAGGGTGCCAAGCACGGCAACGCTGAAAATAAGCCAAAGCTGATTGCCGTTGCCGAAGAAAACCAAGCTCATCACGTAGCCGAGCATGGCGCATTCTATGGTGCCCGTGGTAGAGGGCGCAGCAAATCGGTTCTGACTGATCTGCTGCATGATAAGGCCAGCAATACTCAGCCCTGCGCCAGCAAGTAAGATGGCAAATAGACGGGGAAGACGGCTGGTAAGAAAGAGGTTTAGCGCCTCAGGATCACCTGCAAGCAAGCTCGCAGGTGAAAGTGGGCTGACGCCCACGAACAAGGAAAACAGGCTTAATAAGCCCAGAGGAAGCAATAACTTGAACAAGATAACCTCTGCTCTCCGGGAGCAAGTATTAAAGCGCTACGCTGTTTTTAATGTCTGAAACCATCTGTTCTGTCGCGGTAATGCCTGACATAGACAAGTACCACGCATTCAGGTCTAGATACGTCATTTTGCCCGTTTTGTAGGCTTGCGTGCTTTTCACGAGGTCGTTGTCGAAGTCTTCGCGTGTCGTGCTTTCCGCTGGGTTAACCAGGGTGTCGCGGTCAATGATCAGCAGTGTTTGTGGGTTGGCTTCACGGATGAACTCGAACGAAATGGAATCACCGTGTGTGGCAGTTTTAATGTCTTTCACGGTCTCTTTGAAACCGAAATCTTTGTAGATCACTGAAAAGCGCGACTCTGGGCCAAAGGCGGTGATGTTGCCACCAGAGCTCATTACTGTCAGCGCGTCACTGTTGTTGGCACTGTTATGTTGGCGGATGGTGTCGAACTCTTTCTCGAGTGACGCGATCTTTTCTTCTACCAAGGCTTCTTTGTTGAAGATTTTTCCAAGGTTACGCCATTGTTCTTTCGTGCCTTCCCAGTAGCCTTCCGCTTGGTTATTGGCGAAGACAACAACAGGGGCGATTTTTGATAGTTCTTCATAGCTGGTGGAGCTACGTGGACCCACGATGATCAAATCCGGCTCTTGCATGTAGATCTCTTCGAAGTTGGGTTCGAAAAGGCTACCCGCATTGGCGTACTTGTCGCCTTTGTATTTCTCAAGATAAGCAGGAGTTTGAGACACTTTAGATACCGCAACTGGGTCGATGCCGAGTGCGTTAACAGCATCAAGTGAACCTAAACCAATAACGACAACTTTCTCTGGCGTTCCATTGATTTGGGTTTGTCCCATCAGGTGATCAACGGTGATGTTGTTTGCATGTGCAAAGAATGAAGCGCAAATGGAAAGCAGAATGGCCTTGAACAAGGTTTTCATGTTAACTCCCTATTAAGAAAATGAGAATGTATATCAAAAGCATTCGCAATATACATTTGAGGGGCCAGTGATTCAACCTGTTATGTGTAATCGGCGCCTCCCTGAAAGAGAGAGATAAAGGATTTGCGAGTGCTGCAGTTTTTGTTCTGTGTTCGAAGGGAGGCAATAGACGTAAAGATTCTCATCAGGAATGGTGACTTTCAAATAATGAGAATGGTGTGTGTAAAGTGATAATTTAACGACAACCAGCGAGAACGGGCGTCATTTTGTGGGTTTAATACAGACAATTCAAACAGGCATTTGATAACGTAGCCCACGCGTCATAGAGGCTGTAATTTAGTATTAAAACAATAATTCGAAAACATCTATAAAGTAGTAAGGATACTCGAATGAAGTGGTTGTTTTCTGCATTTTTGAATTACGCAAAATTCTCAGGCAGAGCAAGGCGAAGAGAATACTGGGGCTTCTTCTTCTTCCAAAACGTTGTACTGGCGCTTTGCTTTATGATTGATATCGCGGAGTCAGGAATAAACCACTTTCAGGTGGTAGATTTACAGGCAACCGCCTTATGGGTCGCTTTGACCATCATCCCAGCGATATCTGTTACTGTGAGAAGGTTTCATGACATCAATCGCTCTGGATGGTGGTGGCTCATTATCGTTGTTCCACTGATTGGTTCGTTGATTGTTTTGATCTTTACGTTACTACGCGGCACCAAGGGCACTAATCGCTATGGCTGCGATCCCAAAGGGATTTTCAGCAACAGTTTTTGATGGCACTAACGGCACGACTTGCAGCATCGAGTGCCCCTTCTAAATAGCCACCATACCCGCGGGATGCTTCTGTTCCGGCAAACACGATATTCGGATGCGCGCTGTCTTTGGTGCTGAGGCCATAGACACCGTGCGATGTGGCGATATCTTCTTTGGTCGCTGTCAGCGGATCTTGGTACCAATCAATATATTCAACACTGAGCGGTGTTTGTGCTTCTGGACCAAACAACCGAACTGATTGCTGGATAATCAGTTTCTTCAACGTCTCATCCCCCGCGGTTTTTCTTGCTGGGCCATTAATGCCCATAAAGCCCATGATCGCACCGTAGGCAGGCTCACCATTGATGTCGGGTGACGCATCATGGATTTCTACCAAAGGGCCAACATTGCTGTTTACTGACCCTGAAAATCCCATTTCTCGCCAGAACGGTGTTTCGTAGATCAACACCGCTTTCGCATGCGCCGCCATCCAGGTTTCGGTGCTATCGAATGCCTTTTTCAGCGCAGGGTCGAGGGCAGGGCTGAATGCGATATGTTTAGCCACCAATCTGAGAGGCATGGCGAACACGATATGTTTGGCTGACAAGGTGCCGATGTCGCCATTGCGCTCATATTCCACCGAATAGGTGTCGTCAGCTTGCTTCAATACGGCGCTGACCTGCGTGTTCAAGAAGCGCTTTTCAGAAGGCAGCGCTTCCAATAAACCATTGATGATCGCCTGCATCCCGCCGTGAAGACGGTAGGTATCGGGCATGATGTCATAACCGACATCGATGGCTTGAGGCGGCGCGCCACGCATTTTATCCACTAAGTAACGGCCGTCGGAAAACTGCTTATAAGCTGTGATACCCAGCGCTTCGATGAGTGCTGACAATTGCGGGTTAATATTGGGCCAAAACCAAGAAGGGCCAAGATCAACGCGTGCTGGGCTTTCGTCACTAAGAGATGTTGAAACAATGCGCCCTCCAAAGCGATCACGCGCTTCAAGCAACATGTAGTCATGCCCTTGTTGCTCTAACAAATGCGCAGCGTATAGGCCGCTTAAGCCGCCGCCGATGATCACTGTGTCAGTTGTTGTTTTCATAGTCACTCCGATTTAAAAGACTTCACTGTAAGGGCGAATATCCACTTCTTGTGTCCAAGCGGTGACGGGCTGCTTTGCTAAATGTAAGTATGTCAACGCGGCATCTTCTGGTTGAATTGCGTTTGCTTTAACGAGGGTAGGGAAACGCTCTCGACTTTTTTCAGACCAAATAATGCCGTCGATAACCACATGCGCGATATGAATTCTATTGGGCTGAAATTCTCTGGCGAGTGACTGAGTTAATCCCCTTAGTGCAAACTTTGCTGATGCAAAAGCGCTAAAGTTTTTGTTTCCCTTTACGCCTGCGGTAGCCCCCGTCACTAAGAGTGAACCTCTGCCTGTTTTTATCATTGACGGAATAACGGTCTGTGCAATGTTAAATACACTCATCACCGACGTTCTCCATGTTTGCTCAAATTGGCTAGACGTCGTGACAAAAAAACGCTCTATCGTGAGTAAAGCGGTATTGCATATAACAACGCTGGGTATGCCGTAGAGCGTTTCTATCTGCGCAAAAGCGCGATTGACTTCGTTTGGGTCCGTTGTATCAGCCAGAATCATTGCGTTTTTTCTGCTGAGGGTAACCACTTGAAAACCATCATCCTCAAAGGTTTTTTTTATAGCATGCCCTAAACCTTCACCGTAACCGGCAATCACTGCGAGTGGTTTTGCTTTGTTTCCTTTCATGATTTCTCCCTCAACAACGTATCTTCCATGCATTCTATCGAGCCAAAAATCTGAAACGAGGCATGATTCATTCATTGGTGGGATAGTTTTTCTTTGTCAAAAAACAGGATACTGAAGTCAAAACGACGGTTTCTTGCTCGGTTAACAAATGTTCAACGAGTCTTTTCTCGCTGCCACCCGAGAAAAAACTCTCGTCGGCAGTACCCTTAGCCTGATCGATAGAATCATTTCCATTGACAATGTTGGGCATGCATTTTTCCCTGTTTATAAGGTCTTTTTGTGGTCAATCTTGTTGCTAATTTAGCGTGAAGACTTAAATGAAAAATATAATGAGTTGTTATTTATATAATCATGAAAAAAGTATTAGCTGTTAAGTGTTTGATGTAAGGTTTTCTGTAGGGTGGTAATTTTAAAGTTAATTAAATCATTGGCTTAATGTCATTCCTTTCAGTTTGTGCTTTGTTTTTATTCACTGATAACCCTGTGGGTTTATTGGCTTTTTAAATGGTATATAAATCTATAATCACGATTGGAAAGTAATTGATGCGTGGTGGGTGAATTTTTTGTTTTTATTTAAGTTCTATTTTTAATTTTATCTTTGGTTTTCATAAGCGTTTTATGAATTATTAATTTAGAAAATTATAATTAATTAATTTTTCGGTTGTATCGAAGGAAGAGGTATGGATGTTGTGTAGTAAGTTTCGAAAGTTTCATGTGATGGTAAAAATGTCTTTGAATTGGGTTATTTGGCGCATCGGATCATCTACACTTTTATTTAAGTCGTCGCTATTCAAGGCCTTATATACCCAAACAACCTGAAGATGCAGGATTCAGCGAGGTTTACTGACGTTATGATCTAGGCGTCCCTTTGCCGATGTAGTGATCTCCATCAAAAAGGGATAACACCGAGCATGGCGTCAGTAAACTCGCCCGAAGGGAGGCCCTCAGTGCGTCCACTTCATCGTTAAATTCCTGTGAAATAGAATGACTATTCCTACAAGAATTTGCCTTGAACTGAACGTACTGATGGCCTCTGAAATCGAGCATCTTCAGGTTGTTTGGGTATATGACAGTGCAAAAGATACATTTCGGTTTTGAGAGCAAAAGGGATAGATGATGGAAGCATCTAAAAAACGGGCTAAAAAAATGAGATTGAACAGAATCGCTCATCTCAACGGGATAAGGGCGTTTGAAGCAGCAGCTCGCCATCACAGTTTCGCGGGTGCAGCACAGGAGCTCAACGTCACGCCGGCCGCAGTGGGTCAACAAGTTAGGCAGTTGGAAGAATGGCTGAATGTGCGATTATTCAATCGAGCGACATCAGGTGCATCGCGTTTAACGCTGACGGATGAGGGAGAACGCGCCTTCCCTGATATTCATCGCGGATTTGAGCTGATTGGAAGAGGCTTAAACCACCTTTTTGATGAACCTCAAGACGATGTGATCAAGGTGTCAGCCAGTCCTTCCATCGCGTCTAAGTGGCTACTTACTAGGATCAACCAATATCAAATGCAACATGATGATATCGATATTCTGGTGGAAACAAACGTATCGTTAGTTGATTACGCCGATCAAAGTATCGATGTTGGTATACGTTATGGACTTGGTCAGTGGGAAGGAATGTGTGCGCAACACTTAATGTTTGAAGATGTGTTCCCTGTCTGCTCACCAGATTTTGCAGAAAAGCATGGTCTAAGCGACGTGCCTCCCGACCTATTAAATGATATTCCTCTACTTCATGATCATTCGGTGCCTTCCAGCAGTGGCTATCCTTCTTGGCAAGAATGGTCAGATTGCGTTGACGTTGCTCTCCCCAAAAAACTGCATGGATTGAAAATCAACGATTTCGCCAGTGTGACTGAGCTAGCACGAAGGGGAAATGGCCTTGCGTTGGGCAGAAGCAGATTGATAGAAGATGAGTTGAAATCAGGGGAGTTAATTTGTCCTTTTGATGTGAAAAAGTATCAATATCGATCTCGATTTTGCTATTTCATGGTGTGGAGACTCGATGAAGTGCAGAGTGAACAAATTGATGTCTTTAGGAATTGGTTATTGTCTTCTGCGTGAATACGTCGTGCTTTACTCAATGTTTTAAAAGAGGGGCTCATGCATGATGAGTCCCTTTTTTGTGTTTTAACGTTTGGTTGGCAGGAGGAAAGTAAGGTTAAACGGAATCGCGATATTCAATAGCTTTGGTTCCATGAGAGAACTGTCTCGTCTATCTCGCGTAAAGACATATTCTTTCAAAGAAGTGTTTTGTTTAATCATGACGTTCCTTCGCTTTTGCCAATCTAACTTTGTACACGTTGTTGGTGGCGTACCCAATGGTGGGTAATCATGGCAAAGATAAACGTTGGTCTCACTCGGCAGTTGATAAAGCTTCTTTATCGAATGAAACAAGTCTTCTGCACTACCGCCTGGAAAATCTGCCCTTGATGTTCCTTTGTCGGGAGCAAAAAGTGTGTCACCGACAAAGATGTGATCACCAATTTTATATGTGATACAAGCGGGGGTGTGTCCCGGTGTTTCGATCACTTCGATCATTTTTGAGCCAAATGGAATCCGAGAATGGCCATCGACAAAAAAATCGAAGTGCGCAACGTTTTTCAGGTTCAGCTTTGTTTTCCATTGGTCAAAGACCTCTTTTATCTTCGCGCTTATCACTGATTTAGCGCCCGTGATGTCCTTGACATACTGGGATGCTGATAGGTGATCGGCGTGAATATGCGTCTCTAATACAAGGCGTAAATCAAGACCTTTTCGCTTGATATAATTCAACACTGAATCAACATGTGCGTAAGAAATTTCGCCGTCACGATAGTCGAGAACGGGGTCGACAATGAGTGCGAACCCACTGTCTGAAACAACATAAGTGAGTGAGCCCGTTTCCACATGAAAAAAAGGTTGTACTTTCATGATCTCACTCCTTCATTAGTTTGTTGAAAAACAGTCTCTTTTAGACATCGTTTCTCGCCACGCGATAAGGTTGGTTAATTCACTTGGAATCTGAAGACCTGCAAATTCAGCAAACGCTAGCCCATAAAAGAGGGTGATGTCTGCCATTGAAAAGGTACTTGCAGCGACATATAGATTGTTTTCCAACAGCGTATTGAAATACGCAAATCCGGCGAGCGCGCGATGCTTCTGGTGGTTGCCCCATTCTGTACACTGATAAGTTTCTAGCGTTGGACCCAAGCCATCGGTCGCGTGGTGGAAGTAGGTCGCAACCGCATCCATCACCATGGATTCTGCTCTGCGTTGCATCATATGGATCATCCCGCGCTCTAACGGTGTTGTTCCTGTGAGCGATGGACCATCAAAAAGCGCATCAATGTATTCAGTGATTGCCGTAGATTCAGAGATGTATTCACCTTCTAGTGTGCGAAGTACAGGCACGGTTCCTGTCGGATTCTTGGCATAGAATTGTTCGGTTCTGTGCTCAAGATTCATCACATCCACTTCAATGAATGTCGCTTGATTAAGCGCATTTTTCTCTGCCAATGCTGCACGAATACGCGCAGGGTTAGGGAAGCCTGTGGTTTCATAGATGGTAATGGTATTTTCTGAGGACATGACGTTTCCTTATCCGAGTCTTCTCGGTCGTTATGGTGTTGTTCCTGTGAGATTTTTGGCGTCTAGATGCGGACTTCGCCTGACCCAATTTTTTGGTAAACCACCGCGCCCAATGTCGTGGAGACGGTGATTGGGGTGCCTGCTGGAAAACGCATCCAAGAGTGGTGTTCGTAGCTAACGTCGTTAATGATTGCTTTGCCTGACAACACGAAGAATTCCGTCACTTCGTCATGTTCGATGACGGTCGAGGTATAGCCAGCTTTAAACTGATTTAACGTCGTGTTTTCGATGTCTGATTGCCACAGTTGAAGTTGCAAATGCTTATCTTCAATGGTTTTCCAGTCTGCTTCATGCGTATTGAGGTAGAAGTAATCAGGCTCGTTAGATGGCACTTGGGAAAGCTTCACGAATATCTCGCAGCCTTCTTTGGTAAAAGGGGCATGGGTCGAGCCGACAGGATTACGCACATACCAACCTTTGGTGAAATCACCGTTGTGATCGGAAAATGTGCCGTCCAGAACAATATACTCTTCACCGCCAGGGTGGCTGTGAGGTTTAAATGAACTGCCTTGCGCATAGCGAACACATGACGTTGCGCGTCTCGCTATTTCATCACCTCGACGTTCAAACATCATGCGTTTCACACCGACCATCGGGGTATCTGAGAAAGGCAATGAACCACCAGAAACGGTAATGGGTACTGACAGATCGACATTCCATTCGATGTATTCTTGGCTAGCTGTTTTTGTGTCTGCTGTTGTCATCTCGCAACTCCTTACCTTTGATTTGTAGCCAGTCTAAGGAGAGAGGGTTTTGAGCACGAGGCACAAAAATTATCAGAGTGGGATAGTTTTGGTTTCTCGGTAGGATTTACGTGTTTTAGTGTTTGTATTTAAAGAGAAATAAATTGCAATCGGCGTTCTTTGGGTGGTTTGCAGGTAATAAAAAACCCGCTTTTCAGCGGGTTTTAAGCATCAAAAACGTGTTGTAATTGAGGGGAAAGTAGGGTTACTCAACCAACTCTTTCGCCGTTTCAACCACGTTTTCAACGGTGAAACCGAACATCTTGAACAGCTCACCTGCAGGTGCAGATTCGCCGAAGGTGTGCATACCGATGATACGACCGTCGAAGCCCACGTACTTGTACCAGAAGTCAGCAATACCCGCTTCAATCGCAACACGCGCAGTCACGTCTGAAGGAAGCACTGACTCGCGATACGCAGCGTCTTGTTTGTCGAACACGTCAGTTGCAGGCATGGAAACAACGCGCACTTGAATGCCGTCAGCCGTCAGTTTCGTTGCTGCTTCAACTGCAAGTTCCACTTCAGAGCCTGTTGCGATAAGGATCAACTCTGGTTGGCCAATGCTGTCTTTTAGGATGTAGCCACCCTTAGCAATGTTCGCAACTTGCTCTGCATCACGGGCTTGTTGTGCCAAGTTCTGACGAGAGAAGATCAGCGACGTTGGGCCGTCTTTACGCTCGATAGCCAGTTTCCATGCAACCGCAGATTCTACTTGGTCACACGGGCGCCATGTGCTCATGTTTGGCGTTAGGCGCAGTGAAGAAATTTGTTCAACAGGCTGGTGTGTTGGACCATCTTCACCCAGACCGATTGAATCGTGAGTGTAAACCTGAATGTTTTGAACCTTCATCAATGCAGCCATGCGCATTGCGTTACGTGCGTATTCCATGAACATCAGGAAGGTTGCGCCGTAAGGCACGAAACCACCGTGCAGAGCGATACCGTTGATGATCGCTGTCATACCGAACTCACGCACACCGTAGTGAACGTAGTTGCCTGACGCATCGTCAGCCGTTACCGCTTTCGAACCAGACCACATGGTCAGGTTTGAAGGCGCAAGGTCAGCAGAGCCGCCCATGAACTCAGGGAGCATCGCGCCAAACGCTTCTAGCGCGTTTTGAGACGCTTTACGTGATGCAATGTTTGCAGGGTTTGCTTGCAGGTCAGCAATGATTTGGTTGGCTTTCGCTTCCCATTCTGCAGGCAAGTCGCCGTTTACGCGGCGTTTGAATTCTGCGGCAAGTTCTGGGTGAGCAGATTCATACGCAGCCAATTTCTCGTTCCACGCAGCTTCCTTCGTTGCGCCTGCATCTTTCGCAGACCACGCTGAATAGATGTCTTGCGGGATTTCAAACGGGCCATGTTCCCATCCTAGTTGTTGACGGGTTGCTGCGATTTCATCTGCGCCCAATGGTGCGCCGTGACAATCGTGTGTGCCTGCTTTGTTTGGTGAACCGAAACCGATAACGGTTTTGGTACAAATCAAAGTAGGACGGCCTGTTTCTGCTTTTGCAGCAGCGATAGCGGCATTGATTGCGTCAGCATCGTGACCATCAACAGCTGGGATAACATGCCAGCCGTACGCTTCGAAGCGCTTAGGCGTGTCGTCAGTGAACCAGCCTTCTACGTGACCGTCGATAGAGATACCGTTGTCATCCCAGAATGCGACCAGCTTGCCCAAACCTAGCGTACCCGCCAGTGAACAGGCTTCGTGAGAAATGCCTTCCATCAAACAACCGTCGCCCAAGAACACGTAGGTGTTGTGGTCAACGATGTCGTGGCCTTCACGGTTAAATTGCGCGGCCAGAGATTTCTCTGCCATCGCCATGCCTACCGCATTGGTGATGCCTTGGCCAAGTGGACCWGTGGTGGTCTCGATGCCTGGTGCATAACCGTATTCAGGGTGACCTGGGGTTTTTGAATGCAGTTGACGGAAGTTTTTCAGATCGTCAATCGACAGATCGTAACCGGTGAGGTGAAGCAGAGAGTAAATCAGCATTGAGCCGTGGCCGTTCGACAGAACGAAACGGTCGCGGTCCGCCCACTCAGGGTTTTGTGGGTTGTGATTCATGTGGTCACGCCACAGTACTTCGGCGATGTCAGCCATACCCATTGGGGCACCTGGATGACCAGAGTTTGCTTGTTGTACACCGTCCATGCTTAGCGCACGGATCGCATTGGCAAGGGTTTTACGTTCCATCTTGGGCTTACCTTAACTATGAATTTCAGACCTGATATCAATCAACAGAATGATATAAGAAATAAGAGAGCGGCAATAGCCGCTCTCGAAAATGTCTTTTGTTAGATTTAAAGTTTCTCGCGAATGGTCACTTCTAGCTTGCCTTGGTCGACAGCGAAGTTGCGAATACCTTCTGCCAGTTTCTCAACGGCCATTGGATCTTGGTTGTGTTCCCACAAGAACTCAGCATGGGTCATTGCCGCTGGACGTTGTTGAACTTCTACGTCATCAGACAGTTTCTGAACCACTTCACCTTCTGCATCAGACAGCTCTTGAAGCAGTTGCGGACTGATGGTTAGGCGGTCACAACCGGCCAGTTCCAAGATTTCGCCGGTGTTACGGAAGCTTGCACCCATGACGACAGTGTCGTAACCGTGGGTTTTGTAGTAATCGTAAATTTTAGTAACAGACAACACGCCTGGGTCTTCTGCAGGTGCAAAGTCACGGCCTTCGGCAGCTTTGTACCAGTCCATGATGCGACCAACGAAAGGAGAAATAAGGTAAACACCTGCTTCCGCGCATGCACGTGCTTGAGCAAATGAGAACAACAGTGTCAGGTTACAGTTGATGCCTTCTTTCTCTAGCACTTCAGCAGCACGGATACCTTCCCACGTTGATGCCAGCTTGATCAGGATGCGATCGTTGCTGATACCTGCTTCGTTGTACATGCTGATCAGTTTGCGCGCTTTCGCCACGCTGCCTTCGAAATCGTAAGACAAACGTGCGTCAACTTCTGTTGAGATGCGACCTGGAATCACGTTAAGGATTTCTTTACCGATGTTCACTGCAAGGCGATCGCCTGCGTCAGCAACTTGCTGCTCAATGTCTTGACTCATTGCTTTCGCGTAAGCGATCGCGTCGTCAATCAAAGGCGCATATTCTGGGATGTCGGCAGCTTTAAGAATAAGAGAAGGATTCGTGGTGGCATCTTGTGGCTGATATTTCGCAATCGCATCAATATCACCCGTGTCAGCGACGACTGTTGTGAGCTTGCGTAGTTGTTCCAATTTCGTGCTCATCTTTTAAACCTTTTTTGTCTTGAGTTTCACTATGGCAGCGACGCTACCAGTAGGTGCTCAGTGCTCCTGTAACCCGCAGTCTACAAGGCTGTAGACGTTTGGATGAACAAATGTATCAAGCATGAGCAAATGATAGGGTCATATTTGTGTTTTTACGCGATAAAGTCAACGATCTGATCGGATAAATCTCACTTCGATCTCACACGCTTTTCACGTAGTAACGGATTGTGTTGAATGTGTGACAGAGTCTTAGTTCCATTTCTGGAAGCGCGCTAACGCTCTGTGGTTGCTGCAACACACCGCACTGATTTTCTCTTTTTGGTAACGGCTTTTCATTTTTGTCTTGGCTGTTTTGGGCTAGACACCTAATGAAATGGGGCGAGAATGGTGCTCAGCGTTATTCATTATCGACCATATTTAGCAGTGCCATGGCACAACTTGCACTGGTTGCAAGCACATCAATGGTGCCTGTTTTCAATGCGCCTAATATGGACAGTGCCTTACGGCTTTCACTCGCCATTGCAATCACATTTGGAATACGTGTTAAGTCGCTCATTTCTAAGCCAACAACACGGTCTCGCATCAATGTATTGGCGCGGCTACCGTCCAATTTGAAGAAATCAAAGCCGCCGATATCGCCGACAATGCCATCATTCACGCGCGCCTCGACAAACTCTTTTGCAGAAAAGCAGCCCAACTTCACCATGTGGCTGTTTTCATCCATGTCACCAATACCCACCAAGGCGAACTCGGCTTTTCGTGCCTGATTTAAGGTTTCATTGATGTTGGGATGATTCAGAAAAACATCACGAATTTCAGGGGTATCAACGTATGCAGGGGCATAGAGGGTTTCACTGCTTCCCCCAAACTTCTTCGCAAGGCGACGGCAAATGTGGTCAGCGTTAATGATGTCACCGCTGCGGTGTGTGCCGCCAATGGCACAAACGAACCGCGCATTACGGTGAGAAACAATGCCGGGGTGATCCGCCACTGCTGCCACGTTTTGACCCTGTCCAACCGCCACCACCATGCCGTCTTGCAAGTTGCCATCAATGAAAGAGGAAACGAGCGTTGCAACTTGTGTGCGTTGTTCTTGAACGCTCGGTTGATCAAGTGCAATCAAGGCACGTTTGAGAGAGAAACACGCCATTAAACGTTGTTCGAGTTGCGCACTGTGAACAGGGTGAAACTTCACACTGATTTCAACAATGCCTTCTTCACGTGCTCGGCGGAGAAGACGACTCACTTTCGCACGGCTAATACCGAACTTTTTCGATATTTCTTCCTGCGTGGCATTTTGCTGATAATAAAGAATGGCAATTTCAGTGAGCAGGTTAGTGTCATCAAGCAAGCTTTCGAAGTTGCTACTCAATGTGCGGGTCGTGTTCATGGGGATATCCTGAAAAGATTTAACGCAAACAGTGTACGTTGAACCCCTCCTATGAACAAATGTTCATGTGACTGGCATGTGTTCAGTCACGCTTTTCACCTTTTTTAGTGAACTTTTTACGTCAAGCCTATGCTGTGTTTGTAAAAATAGTCATTCGTATCTAGATTAAAATATAGCGGTGTAAAGCGCGGATACACGGTAGGACAATCATTTTCGCTGAAACTCATTCAAACAGGCTTTTTAAAAAAGTTTGAATAAAAAAAGAGTAGAGCGGTTAGGTACAGAGTTCGGTTGGTTTTCCCAGAAAGGTTGCCTTGTTCATGTGGTTTGTTGGCCGCACGGGGCAGTTATGTTTGTTGGGAAGGCCGATAATTATCTGTCAGGGTGGCTAGATGAAATTTCAATCGCTTGTTCCAAACAAGATGTTATGGATAGCATCGACGTTGTTTGTTGTATTGATATGTGTTGCAGCAGGCGTTCGATATATCAACTTCTTTCCAGCGTTAACGTCCCAAGGGAAAGATCTCAATGTTGCATATAGTTACTTTATAGACAGTTCAAACAGCCATGTATTGAGTTATGTCCGAAAAGCCGCCATTTTCAGAGACATTGACGATCCAAAAGAAATTCCTTGGCAGTTGGGTAAGAAATCTTACTGGATCAAGCTAGAAATCGACAACCTCCTTTCCGAACATCGTCACTTGTCGTTGTATTTTGATACGCCGATGATTGATCGTCTGAGCATTTACCAATTCAATGTAGAAGGCACCGAAACCCAACAATGGTCGTTAGGCGACAGCAGCCAGCGAGAATACAGAATGGGCGACATGCCGCCTGCCATTCATTTCGGGCTTGATGGTTTTGAACACACCACCCTATACATGCAGGTGTATTCTACCGGTATTCCTGTGATGCCGATTTGGATCCTAGAACAAAACGAATTTCATTTACTCACCCAGCTTCTTCACACCCTTTGGGGCGGATTTATTGCCATCATGTTGTTAGTGGCAATATACACGGCCGCGGTGTATGTCTCCCTGAAAGAGCGGGTTTATGCAGTATACGTGGGCTATGTTCTCACGGCGTTGCTTCAATTAGGGGCGATTCACGGGTTTGGTATTTATCTCTTCCCTTCAAGCGTTCAACTTTTCCTCAGTAATAATATTGTCGCACTGACCTTCGGGCTGTTTTGGTTCTCTTTGTTATTCGCGCACCTTTATCTACGCGTACACAAATCCAACTCACTGCTGCGCCAAGTTGTTCACTACGGATTGTGGGTGTTGGCGGGCTTAATGTGTTTGTCTTTGTTCTTGCCAGAGCACATTGCCGGTACGTTCTTGATTGCCATGCAGCCGATGTTTTATGGGCTCATTGGTACGCTGGTGTGGGTACGTTGGCAGAAAGGCCATAACTGGGGACGCATGTTTATCATGTCGTGGTTGCCGCTGGTGATTGCGGGCGTGTTCCCGCCGCTATTGGCGACAGGCGTGATCGAATACACCTTGTTCAGCCGTTATGCCTTCATGATGGGTACGGTACTCGCCGTGCTGTTTATGGCACTTGCCCTAGGTGAACGTTTTCGACAGCAACGTCGTGAATCGGTATATCAACTGACGCATGATGAAACCTCATTACTGCCAAACCTCAACGTGATGTCGTTTGCGGTGTCCAACCTGATTTCAAGAAACCGCGAATTTACCCTCTGTTGTTTCCAGATTGATCGCTTCTCAAGCTTATCGCTCTACATGTCGGAAGATGAAAAACGCTACTTCGTCGGCGAGATTTGCTCGCGCTTACGCAGCGCCCTTGATAGTGACAACGTGAGTGTGTTGGAAACGACCTTTGACAAACATCATCGTCTGGCGAGTCTAAAGGAAGGCAAGTTCGGATTTATCATCCTTTCTACGGACGCGGAAAAAGTAAAACTGCTTGTCTCTACCATGCTTGATGAAGTGGACAGCTACATTGAATTGAACGCCTTTGGTATTCGTATTCAAGGCTCAGTGGGCACGAGTTGTTTCCCGAAAGACGGCAAGAATGCAGACTTGCTGATCAATAAATCCTTCCAAGCGGTAGAAGACAGCAACCCTTGCGACAAGAAAATGAACGCGTACGATTCGCTGAAAAATTTCAACCGCACCATGAACATGTCTTTGGTGGCGGATCTGAAAAAAGCGATTGATAACGACACCTTAGCGCTTTATCACCAGCCTCAGGTGGATTTGCGTACAGGGTCGATTCATGGTTCAGAAGTGCTGCTTCGCTGGGATCATCCCAAGTTTGGCCAAATCTCTCCGGAAGTGTTCGTCAAACTGGCGGAAGAAGTCGGCATGATCAACGACCTCACCATGTGGGTGATTCGCCGTGCCTTCTTCCAGCAAAGTAAGCTGATGGATCAAGGCTTCAATCGCCGTTTGTCGATCAACGTGAGCGCCACTGACATTGCTATTCCTAACTTGGTTGATCGCATTGCCGATATTGCCGATTCTTACAGCGTACCAACAGGGTTACTTTCCTTGGAGCTGACCGAATCAACCATGGTGTCTGATTATGAGCGCTTGCATGAAGTGATAGATAAGTTGTCACAGCGTGATATTGAAGTCTCGATTGATGACTATGGGACGGGGTATTCCTCTCTGACGTACCTTTCACAATTGCCGTTTACGGAATTGAAAATCGACAGAAGCTTTATTCATTCCCTGACAAGCAGTCCACGTAAACAGAACATTGTCCGAGCTACTACGGAAATGGCGAAATCACTGGGCTTGATGGTGGTTGCGGAAGGGGTAGAAGACCTCGAGACAGCGTCTGTGCTGAAACGTTATGGTGTCGATATTGCGCAGGGGTTTCACTACTCACGTGCGTTGAGCTTTAACCAGTACATGAACTACATGAAGCGAACCAGTCACCAAATGCCGCTGGCGCCGAATCGCTCGCGCAAGCTGGGTTCTTAGCTTCGAGTGTTGTTTGCTTTTGGCTTAAAAAACGGAAAGGGCGTGAATACAATTCACGCCCTTTTTTGTGCTCGGAAGCGGGTGTTCACTGGCTAGCGTTAGTCAGGGTAATAAATCGCCCCTAATCGGCAAGGTCGAGACGCGCCCGTTACCTCGGGCAAATTCCCCGGTTTACCTTCCATCGCCTGTTTTGCCAGCCATGCAAACGCCAGCGCTTCGAGGGAATCACCATCAATGCCTTTGGCATCCGTTGGCATTACCTGCCAACGTGGTAACAACTCTTGCAGTGAAGCCATCAACGCCGCATTTTGCGCGCCGCCGCCACACACGAGCAATTCCCCTTCGCTAACGGCTTTCACGTCGTTAGCGATGGAGGTCGCCGTGAACGCTAACAGCGTGGCTTGCACGTCTTGCGCCGAAACGGTTTCATTCAGTTGCGCTAATTGCGCGTCTAGCCAACCCTGGTGGAACAATTCACGGCCTGTGCTTTTGGGGGCAGGCAGAGCGAAATACGGGTCGCAGAGCATTTGTTCAAGCAATGAACGATTGATCGTTCCCGATGCTGCCCATGCGCCATCATGGTCATAGGCTTTCCCTTGGTGTTTGTGAATCCAACTGTCCATCAGCATATTGCCGGGACCAGTATCAAAACCCACAACGGGCTTATTGGGTTCAATGACTGAAATATTTGCGATGCCGCCAATGTTCAAAATGACGCGGCTGGTTGTGGCATCTTCAAAGAGTGATTGGTGAAAAGCTGGCACAAGCGGCGCACCTTGACCACCAAGCGCCATGTCTTTGCGCCTAAAATCCGCCACGGTTGTGATGCCTGTGAGCGCAGCAATCAGATTGGCATCGCCCAATTGCATGGTGAAGGGCATGGGTCCCGTGGGTTTGTGGAACACGGTTTGTCCGTGACAACCAATCGCAGCCATGTCGCTCGCTTCTAACCCCGTTTCAGTCAGGAAACGATTCACGGTTTCAGCATACGTTTTTCCAAGAAAGTGGTCGATGGTGCCAATTTCTTCCAGCGTAATGGGCTCACCTTGGCTTAAACCGATGAGTTTGCTTTTGAGCGCATCTGGAAACGGATACATCGCTTTGTGAAGAAGCGTGGGTGCTGATGCCGTAAAGTCTGCAGCGACAATGTCGATGCCATCTAAACTGGTGCCGGACATGATGCCAATGTAAGTGCCCATCTTGTGACTCTTCAAGTTGTTTGGGTATAAGTCTCTCATAGCGAAAAGAATTCAGATATCAAATTCGTGCTTCGGGTTTTCTACTGTGTGCGTATCAGCGTAATATAGCCGCTATCGGGCAGAGAAACTGCCGAACACAGCGAAAACAGGAGAGCACCATGGGCCCATTGTGGGTTGATGTTGAAGGATACGAGCTAGACGCGGAAGATCGCGAGCTTTTGGAACATCCTACCGTTGGCGGCGTGATTTTATTTGCGCGTAATTATCATGACAGTGAACAATTGGCAGCACTAACAGCGTCTATGCGTAAAGCCGCAAAGCGTCCGTTGTTGATTGGTGTTGATCAGGAAGGCGGCCGCGTTCAGCGTTTTAGAGAGCACTTCACTTTGATCCCGCCTGCGCAGTCTTATGCGAACATGCCGAATGGCGAAAACATGGCGCGCGAATCAGGCTGGTTGATGGCCGCTGAATTGATGGCTCATGACATTGATATCAGTTTTGCCCCTGTGCTTGATCGTGGTTTCGATTGTAAAGCGATCGGCAGCCGTGCGTTTGGTGAAGACAACAATACCGTGATTCGTTTTTCTACCGCGTTCATGCAAGGCATGAAAGACGTGGGTATGGCGACAACAGGCAAACACTTCCCAGGTCATGGCGCGGTGCTGGCAGATTCGCATGTGGAAAGCCCAGTCGATGAGCGAAGCGACCTGTTCGAACAAGACATGGCGATTTTCAAAGCCCAAATCGATGCGGGTGTGTTGGATGCCATGATGCCTGCACACGTTATTTACCCGAACTATGACGCGCTACCAGCAAGTGGCTCGTCATACTGGCTAAAAACCATTTTGCGCAAACAGCTTGGTTTTAACGGTATCGTGTTCTCAGACGATTTAAGCATGGAAGGTGCCTCAGTGATGGGTGGCCCAGCAGAACGCAGCCAGCAAGCACTAGACGCAGGCTGTGACATGCTTTTGCTATGCAATAACCGTCAATCATCGATTGAGGTATTGGATAAGCTCGCCATCAGTGACGTCCCGCAAGCTGCTACCTTGCTCAAGAAAACTCAGTTCACAGTGAAAGAGCTGAAAGCATCGTCGAAATGGCGCGAGGTTCAGCAACGCGTCGCCGCGTTTGGTGCGGAGTGGCAAGAGAAGAATAGCTAAGATCTAGACGCGAAAAGCGAAATTGCGAGAATCGAGGAAGAGCAGAAAAAGCAGGACGAGCAAAAGCGAAAGAGAAACTCAGGATTCAAATAAGCAGTAGTGACGTGCGAATAGCATGTGTAGTACTTGCTTTATCTTAACCGCTTTTATCATGGATCTGCTCTATCTGCTCTATCTGCTCTATCTGCTCTATCTGCTCTATCTGCTCTATCTGCTCTATCTGCTCTATCTGCTCTATCTGCTCTATCTGCTCTTTCTATTCTCTCTACTCCCTCAGCTCTTCCTCGTCCCTCGTCCCTCGTTTCTATTAATCTCGCGATCTACCGTCAGCTTGCTGACGATTCATCCACACAGCACTCATCCCGCAAAAACGCCAGCACAGCTTCTAGCTGCTCAAACTGAGGCACACAGTACAACACGCGTCCTTCGCGACGCTGCGTGATCAAGCCTGCTGACATCAAGCTGGAGAGGTGGTGGGAGAGGGTAGAGCCGGGAATGCTGAGATCGTCTTGAACATCCCCCACGGCAATGCCGTTATGCCCAGCGCGTACTAGGCGTCTAAAAATGGTTAAACGGGTCGGATGTCCCAGTTCTTTCAATGCTTTTGCTACTGCGTCCAGTTCCATAAAACCTGTCTCCGAAAAATTTATATTTCGATAATACCAGAAATATCTTGATCTCGTCGCCTGATAAATCTATATTTCGATTATTCCAGAAATATAGATTAAAGAAGATTATCATGAATACAGACATCATTAGTTCCACCCTCGGTATGTTCGCGTTCCTCGCGGTGGAAATTACCCTTTTGTTTTTAGCGATTAGCTACTTGGTGGGCGTACTGCAGATGTACATTCCGCCAGCGCGCATTCGCAACATCCTGAGCAGTAAGAACGGTAAAGGCTATTTCATGGCTGCGTTCTTGGGCGCAATCACGCCGTTTTGCTCGTGCTCAACCATTCCTTTCCTAAAGGGGCTGATTCGCGCACAGGCAGGTTTTGGCACCATGATGGTGTTCTTGTTAGCAAGCCCATTGTTGAACCCGATGATCATCGGTCTCTTTGCGGTAACCTTTGGGCTTGAAGTGACGGTGTACTACTTTGCATCGGCGTTAACCGTGTCGGTTGTCGGTGGCTATATGCTAGAGAAGCTTGGGTTTGAAAAATACGTGAAAGAAGAGGCGCACGTTGAACCTGAAGCAAGCAATGCTGGCTGCGGCACGTCATGCTCTGGCAATGCAAAACCCGTGAACAAATGGCTGAAAATTTGGCAGGGCGTTTGGAAAGATTTCAAAAAGGCGTTGCCGTACATCTTGGTCGGTGTAGGCATTGGTTCCCTGATTTATGGTGCCGTTCCAACAGATTGGATCGCTTCTTATGCAGGTAACGATAATCCTTTTGCCATTCCCTTCGCGGCGATTGTGGGCATTCCACTCTACATTCGCGCGGAAGCGGTCATCTTGCTAAGTGCACCATTAGCGGCAAAAGGCATGAGCATGGGCGCCATCATGGCACTGGTCATCGGCAGTGCAGGTGCGAGTTTAACAGAAGTGATTTTGCTGAAATCACTGTTCCGCAACCAAATGATCATGGCGTTCTTGATGGTCGTGCTTGGCATGGCGGTGCTGACAGGTTACAGCTACGGGGTGTTCTTCTAAACAGCAATAGCTAGGAAGTACCCTAGAAAAACTAAAGCCAGAGATGTTCTACATCGCTGGCTTTTTTCGTTTCATCAATCGAACGGGAATTCCTCAGGGGATGATGCGCGACTTGGACGTGCCTTGCGGCGTTCCTTTTTCGCACGTTGTTGAGGACGGTCGTCGAATTCGTCGTTGAACTTCGAATTAAACTTTTCTTTTTTGTTAGTGTCGTTTTTCAGCCACTGTTCCCACTTGGCCATTTTATTTACCTTGTTCCTGTTCGAGTTACTTTTCACTGTGCCTATCTGTCATGAATGACATTATCTGACGGGCTAAGTCCTTGTCTAAAATAACGTAGCGTCCATGTGTGACGCTATGATGAAATTACAGTGTCAGTACCATGACACCGAATTCACGCCAAGCATAGATCTGGACGACAGAATAAATAAAACGAAAAAATTCATTGCCGTTGATTAAAATATTTTATCGTCATAAACAGAATCACACCTTCATTCTTGGTTTATTAAACGTGTAAAGAATTGAACGATAAGAACGTGACGGTCATCAGTGTCAGGATAGTGAAAATGGGGGCTGTAGCCATTTTTGTCCAAAGTTTACATTGTGTGTCTTAAAACATGGTTGAATGCTTGATGAGCAGCGTTTGTCGAGAATTGCGCCATATATTGATGTTTTTCACATTGTTACAAAGGCTTACTCTCAAACGTATCGACCAAATTAATTTTCTCAGATACCTTACGGATCGAATTCATGAACTATCTAACGCTAAAGACTCGACAGCGCTTTTAATCGTGACTATAAAGCAAGTTGTGAATTAAATTTCTTTATCGTTAGATCAACAATATTTTGCTTTACACCTTATTGGTTTAATGAAGAATATTGCGCAAATTTACTAAGGAGCTAAATAATGTTTAGTGGTCAAAGGTTTTTTGATGACAAGCATTTTCCAAAAGGTTTTGCCCGATCTGGTTATTTCACCATCAAGGAAGCACAGCTTTTGGAAACCTGTGGCCGTACTATGAAGGCGTTGTTCGAAGGTACGATGGTTCCACAAGACGAAGAACAGCAGAAATTTGTTGATGAAGTGAACGGTCGTCGCGCTGCTGAGTCGCAGTACTCTCTTTGCTGGATCAAATATCTGAAAGAGATCAACCACAAGCATGTGGTTTACAATCTTTGCTCAACCTCTCGCGGCGGTGCTGCAGAAGATTATTCAGAAGCAGAAGCGGACGAATAAGGTTCATTTGAGCGCAAAAAAAGCGAGCTTTGGGCTCGCTTTTTTATTTTGTCATCAAAACAAATTTGCCGTTTTAGGCCAATAAATGCGCCAAAGTATAAGGGTGACGCGTCAGGCCAAGCGCCTGTGCAGGTGTGATCCCCTCGCTGTTTTGATTACATAAATTGTTCCACGCCCGGAAAATATCCAGCAGCGGCAGCAAGCCACCTGGGCGCAAACGGCGTCTAGGCTCGTCAATCAGCGAACGAAAATGCTGATGGAAGCGCGCTTGATATTGATAAACAACCTGCGTACTTGCCTCTTGAAGCCATGTTTCTTCATTCCCCGTTTCACGTCCTAGATGGCAAATGGCCTTCGCCGCCGCGCCTTCCTGCGTAAACGCCCAACGATCACGCCACCAACTGAGCAACATAATGTCAATGTTACTGGCTGCAGAACCCTCAACCCAATGGGCATTTTGCTCAACATATATCGGGTGACATGTCTGTTCCACGAGCCTTTCTTTGAAAATACTCATCATGGCAGAACGCATCAGAGGTTCTTGTGGCAAATACAAGGTGAATGAATCCCATGATCCCAACAGCTCTTTCAAGCGAAGATATTGCGCATACGCCGTGTATTGCGGGCGAATAAGACAACCCTTAGAAGGGTAATC
Organism: Enterovibrio baiacu; assembly: GCF_004120195.1. Lineage (GTDB taxonomy): Bacteria > Pseudomonadota > Gammaproteobacteria > Enterobacterales > Vibrionaceae > Enterovibrio > Enterovibrio baiacui. Next base: position 186,246 of record NZ_SCHN01000009.1, read on the forward strand.
CACGCGAATGGGACGGGTGTATGGGTCTTCCACATTGCTTCGTGACAAGACTTCTTTGTATTTGTCGTTCACTTGCGTCAGTAAATCGCTGCTCGTTTCTAAATGCATCTCACTGTGCGGGTGAAACGCATCTGGCATTAAGCGTGACGATGCATCAAACACATCGGCCAGTTGGTCAGGCTTTTCTTCTGCGGCAGAGTAGTTGATGTTTTGCAGCAGAATATAACCGTGCTTCGCATCGCCTGTCGTTAGCCACATAACACCGTTGTCGCTTTTCGGTTGAAGCGGCATCAGCGTTGAAGCGAGCGGCGTGTTTGTCGCCATTTGCAGAAAACGCGCATCCACACTGGCGAGTTTGTTACGACAGCGCGCGGCAATCTGATCCAAATGGTCGTAAAACGTTTTTGGATTGATGGCCAATTTACGGCAGATCTCTCTGACGGCATACCCGGTAAACAACAAGCCCAGTAGTTTTTGCTGGACGTCGATTTTCGGGTTCGCATTAGACCATTTATCTACAAAGGTTGATTGGCAATGCTTACAGCGGTAACGCTGGCGTTCACCACTGTAACCAAAGGCATGATAGTGCTCTCTGTGCGTTAACACAGGGAGACCATGCGCAGGGCAACCTTCTGTACTGCACGCAGCGAGGTTACCTGAATCTTGCGCTTTGAGGCGCAAATACTCATCCATCACTGCGTGATTGTTAAGGAGAGGAGGAAAAGCGCCACACTCTCGGCACACCAAACTAGGGCGAGATGGATCGGTATCTTGAAGAAGGTATAACTTCTTGTCACTCAATCCAAAGTTTCGACACGCCAATGTTTTACAAAAGTTGAGTTGTAATCCATCTGCCGCGGGCGGTAGCTTCCCTGTAGACACCAGTCCTCCTCGAGTTTTCTGTCGTCGTAAAATATAAATAGCTGAGAAATGCTCAGCATGAACAAATGTCCCTAAGGACGAATTTTGTATTAAGAGAAGAATCGCTCAGCGATGGTTTGATATGCCATGCCGCCAAGATAGATACCAACGATCCCCATGATGCCTGAAATAACAGGCGGTGCAGGCAGTGGCAGCTTGATCGCACTAAACAAAAATCCAACAATCGCGCCCGCCGCTATGGCTAATAACACTTCACTCATGGGTACCCTCTTTTTCGTACGTTGCATTTGCAGATGCAGGTTGTCGTTACGGCTTTGTATGATATTAATGAAGATGCCGTTAACGTTTCGGTGTCCAGTGTATGGAAGCGACAAACATGATCAGCCGATCTTGATCACAATAAACGGGATATTATTGTGGTTTTTCGCTGTATGTAACCAATTTTGTTGAAAGGGAGAGGTTGCGCAAGGGGGAATATGAAGGTGTGATGAGGTGCAGTTCGGCGGGTGATAACTGGCAAAACAACAGATTGATCATGGCTAGAAACAAAATGTGTACGGTAAAAATTAGAGTAAAAACGCAGATTTAGCCAGGGTGTGGAGAGTTGTGCAAAGAAGGTTTTTACTGAACCCTAAGAGAAACAGCCCAAATAGGGCTGTTTGAATATTAAAGTGATGTTTCTATGAGAATGTCATCGCTGGCAACAAGGCTCGCTGAAATGTCATCAGGAACAGTTGGATCACCGCCATAGCTAGCATCTCCCCAAACTACGATCGATCCATCTTTTTTAATGGCGGTAAAAGATAAACTGCCCGAAAATACATCAACAACATCACTAGCCACTTGAGAGGCGATGGCATCATATTCTGTTTTGAAGCGTCCCCACGAGACAATTTTACCGCTTGATGTTAATGCGGCAAAACCAGATCCATTAGGCGCTGCATAGATGGTGTCGACATCAATCAATTGACTCGCTATATCTGAAGGTATAGTGCCGCCATGAAAACTACTTCCCCATGCTACGACAGTTTTATCATCTTTGATGGCGGCGAAAGCTCTGGTATTGCCAACGACTTGGGTAATGTTTGTCAATGTACCTCCATTGCCTCCTTGGCCAGAGGCCCCCCATGTGATGATGGTTCCATCGGATTTTCTTGCAGCAAACGCCCCCTGAGTTGCTGAAACTTCAACCACGCCACTTGTTAAATCGCCAGTAACATCATTTGGAACTGTCTGATCCCCACCACCTCCGCTTAAGCCCCATGAGACAACTTGCCCGTTTGTTTTAAGAACGGAAAACGCGTTATTAGTCGCGGAAATGGTTTGCATATCACTTTGCACCTGTGACTCGACGGCCGCAAACTTCACCTGAGTATTTGCATCATCAATACTCCCCCAGCTTTTAACTGCGCCTGACGAATCTATGCCGGCAAAGATACTGCTCCAAGTGCGATATATTTTTTGAATATCTGTAGCAACAATGCCTTCCGCGGGGCCTTCTACCCTACATTGGAATCCGCCCCAAAACACGACATCGCCATTGTCTTTGAGCGCAGAAAAGCAGTATTGATTTTCGACTATTTCTTTTACACCACTTGTTAGTAGACTGGCTACGGCCGATGAGTCACCACCAAAGCTACTGCCACCTAGTGTTACCACGGAGCCATCCTGCTTCCAGATGGATAAAGCGCCGAATGACACAGCTGCCCCGGCAGCATTGGGTTCAGTGCCATTCAATAAACCCCAATATATTAGAGTATTGTCTTCTTTCAGAGCGGCGAAATTACTACCGCCGAGGTACGTATCGACGCTTTTGACATTGGTTAAATCAAGACCATTACTGCTCGTTGAGCCCCAAGAAAACGCAGTACCATCGTTCCGCAATGCTGCAACAGATAGTCTTCCGGGATAATAACTATTCACAGCGTTTCGAGCGTAGACGCTATATTGTTCTTCCGCGCTATATTTCCCACTTTCGCTGTAAGTTACGACTGACAATCGAACCTTTTTTGCAACATCAATATTTTCAATTGTAATGCTATCAGTAGTAGCAGAAAGGTCAGAGATAAACTTTCCATCAACCTCTATTGTGTTTCCAAATATTCCGTCATTGTTTCTATCTATCTGCCAAAGATAGGTCGTCAGTCCGCGATTACAATCATCACATGTGTAATCTGCGGCTACTGTGTCGCCGACAATTAATTGTCCTATTTTGCTTAACGATGTAGTAACAGGGCGCGGCTCATCATCAATTGGCGCGGGAGTACCGCCATCCACAGGCTTTCCTTGAGAAGGAATTCCGCTATTTTCTCCTCCGCATCCAGAAAAGATTAATGCACCCACTAAAAAAAAGTATTTGTTATTCATTATTCAGTTTCTCTATTAATTATTCGTCGTGAAAGAAGGAATGAAGACTTCAACACGGCGATTTTTCTCTCTTCCTAATTCAGTTTCATTGCTTGCGATAGGGTTTGATTCCCCCTGACCTGTCGTGCTAATTCGTTCCTCATCAACACCACTATCTGCCAAGTATTTTGCTACTTGTTTTGCACGCAATTCTGAGAGTGTTTGGTTGTATGCCGACGCCCCTTTGCTATCGGTATGACCAATTAATTTTACGTCAACTGAAGGATTTGCTTTTAAGTGAGAAACAATGGGTTCCAACTGCGCTTTAGCGTGCTCGGTAAGAGAGAAATCGTTGAATTGAAAAAGGGCTTTGCCTTCAACATCGCTTATAATGATTGGTTCTGGGCTTGGTTCTGGTTCCACTCTGCTTGGGCTCGGCGAGAGTGAAGGCTTTTTGAATTGATATTGCAAAGACACGGTGAGCCAGTGGATGTCTGAGCCTCCAGTATTTTCACCTCCAACATTATCAAACCATTGATATTCAAGCCTTGTTGTGAGGTTTGAAGACACTTCATAATCAAGGCCAGTGCCGAGCGTTAAGGAGAAATCTTTGTCGTCAGAATTAACCGAGTAAGATGCTTCTCTGCCTGTTTTATCCGCGTGCCAGTAAAGAGAGCCGCCCTTACCAAATACAGATAGTTTATTGGTTATTGGATAGCTTGCTTTAAGTGAAATTTCTGCACCATGAACTTTAGATTCATAAGGAGCATATACATTACTGTTTTCTAATGCTGGGTATACAGCTTTTGCACGACCGAAATAATCATATCCACCTTCAACTGCAAGCCATGGAAGAAATTGATATCCTAAATATGCGCCAGCGCCTAACGCATCTCTGTCACATTCTACATTGTGACTTTCGCATCCGTTTCCGAAATATGTCCATCCAACCTTTCCGCCAACATAAAAAAAATCATTCTCTGATGTCTCAATGCTTTCAGCGTGTGAGTAAAGGGGAAGTACAATGGATAATATGAGTGAACATAGACTTATTCTTTTCATTTTGTTGTGAATTTCCCTTGTCAGTACCAACGTTGGCGGCATAGTAGCAAAGTTGCTTATTCAATTATAAGACACAAAATGGGAATATTACTTTCTGTCTCCATTTTGAGATATTGATGATGTGGCTGCATTTATATTCATATCTGGCTTATTATCTATGCTTTGTGTATTTAATTGTGGGCAATTTAATCGATTTTTATTTTGGCGAAAATGTATATTTATGAATTGAAAAGGAATTAAAATTAGTAAGAAATGAGAGTTTGTACAGTTAAATGGCGTGTATTGCACGTTAAGGTTTTTCTTTATCTTACGAAACCACATGCATTAAAATGCTGACTGAACCATCCAATTTAGGCGAATGTGTATGAAAAAGGTAATTGCTTCTGTTGCTATTGTATTGGCGCTTTCTGGTTGTGAAGAAGCGAACAAGGCGATTGACCAAGCGCAAGAGGCTGCGAATAGTGCGGTTGATAGTATTCAAGACAAAGTCGATTCCGTCGATTTCAGCGAACTGAACGTGGACGCTTTCGGTGGTGCAGCTGAGTCTGCAAAAGAATTTGCGGCATCGGTCGAAGAAGCGCTAAGTGCAGATTTGACGAATGCAGCCGTGTTTGAGGACATGCAAGACAAGGTGGCAAATTCCTATGCTTGCTTGGTGGATGCAACCTCAGAAAGCACCGCGGAAAAACTGCTGAACCAATTTATGTCTGCGATTGGGAATGAAGACAATCGTTCTTTGATTGAAAAGGGCGTAGAGAAAGCCAAAGCGGCACAAGAGTGTGTGATGTAATTGCATTGCTTTCGCTCTTTACTTACCGTTAAAAGAAACCCGACCGTTGTCGGGTTTCTTTTTATTCAGACCCCTAAGCGCAACCCTTTTTAGGGTTCATTTCTTGATTGCCTTGTTATTTCTATTCCCAATAACGAATCACTGTGTCGCTATTTTCATTACTAGGTTCATTAGATGTACTGTGGTGATGTGCATGACAACTGTCATGACATGTGTGCGAGGGAATGCAATGAACCATCATGATAAAAAGCAAGATGAGGCCATTAGACGATTGGCTAAGCTCTCAGCGTCGCATCTCGACGAGGAAGATAGAACGTTTATCGAAATACGCGATGAGGAAGAAGAGAAAGATCGCATATCGCGTTCAGTGAAGCATGGTTATACCTCCCCTCGACCCGAGCCTGTTGGGAAAGACGTGACGTTTATCGAATCACTGTTCAACACTATCAAAATACTGGTGGTGTTGGCGGTGCTAGGATTTGGTCTCTATGGAATACTCATGGCCTATCTGGCTTCATAGCATTGCAAAAACACGGTGACAATGAGGCGTGTGCACCTGAACAGTTCAAAGTATTCACCGTCTATGAACGCTTAACAACAAAAAGGGAAGCACATGCTTCCCCTTCGTTTAGGTTTAAATCAGTTTTAGCGTCAGACTAACGCGCAGAACTTAACGCTGCTCCCACGCATCCGCCCAGTAAAGGCTATCACCCGGCGCGTATGATGCGTTCGCACACCAGCTGGTGTAAGGCCATGGCTTACACTCGTAAATGTTGCCATCCACGCCTGTCACCATGTCGCCCGCTGCGTACGCAGTACCAGACACATAGTTAGGGTATTCACCGCCAGGAGGCGGCGTAATCGCCTCATCTTTCACGGTAAATGCTGCGTTTTGCTTCACTGTTGTGCCGCTTTCGGTTTTACCAATCACAGACACGGTATATTGACCCGCGTCCACATTGCTCAACGTCAGAGAAACAGCCAACTTACCATCAACGGACACTTGGGTTTCACCGCCAGACACCACCGATGCACCTGTTACTTTGATCTCAGCGGTCATCGCTTGGTTGCTTTCAAGAGAAAGATCGAGCGTTACATTGCCATTGTTTGCTGTGTAGGTGCTTTTCACGCCTGACAGTTTAAGTGTTGCCGCGGGTGTGCCTGTGTCACCACAATCGCTGTCACCTGTTTCGCGCCAAACACCCCATTCGCCTGTGGTGCCCGGTTCTTCACCGCGCGTCCACCAACCGGCTTGCCAGTTTTTACCTGCGTGGCTCACGATGTCATCCGTGTTGTATACCGCTGAGGCATCCCACGCGTTTACACAGGTGCTGCCATCGGTAACAGAAATGACGCGGTCAACGGTCACGGTTTGCAATGCACTGTCAGTGACACTGTAACTAATGGTGTGTTTGCCGATCACATTGGTATCAATGCTACCTTCCACGGCCACTTTATCGGTTAGGTCGCCATCTTCAGCATCGGTGGCTTTTACGCCCGCCATCGCATCGAATTGAGCACCCAATGTCAGGGTCAGTTTTTCTACGCCCGAGAAAACAGGTTTCTGGCTATACACTTCCACAGTACGTGTCGCTTTGGTTTCGTTACCGTCTTCATCGGTCACACTGTAAACCAGCACGTATTGACCTAGGCGTGAGGTATCAACGCTGCCGTCAATCACGATGCTAAAGGTCAGGTCGCCGTCTTCTTTATCGAGCGCTTTTACGCCAGCCATTGCGTCGAATTCGTCACCGTGGCGCACACGTGCATCGGTCACGCCGCTGATCACAGGTTTGCCTTCGACAGGTGGCGGCGGTGTTTGCCCGTGAATGAATGGGCCGTAATCTTTGATGAATTGTTCGTTGTATTGGTTGCCTGCTGCGTCGGTGCCCATGTCCCAGTTTACTGACCATGTCATCACACCACGAAGTGGCTGACCTTGGTTACTTAACTGACCAAACGCCGCATACAGCTTGGCAGGATCTTTCACAAAACCGGTTGCCGCTGCATCGTTGCTAGAAGGAATACCGAATACCAGTTTGTCGTGCGGGATCTTATGGAAGCCGCGCGTACCGTTGATCAACGAGTCAGAGATGTAGTAGATAAATTCTTGTTTTAACGCATCGTTGTTCTGTGCAATCCAACCCACACCATCGATCCAAATGCCGTCTCCGCCTTGGTTGTAAAACTGTGGGTTGATCCAATCGTAGTAACCTTCAAGCGCTGTAATGTAAGGGACGTATTTGCCGCCTTCAGTCAGATAAGGGAACTCTGGCGCCATGGTGATCAGGAAGTTTTTACCTTGTGCGGCGTAGTGGTCTTTCACCATACGCAGTGCCGCAGGGATCACGGTCTGGTTGTCAGCCGCGGTGACAGCTGCTTGTTCTAGGTCGATGTCTAAACCGTCGAAACCGTACAGGTCAGTCAGACGAATGATTTCATCCGCGAACGCCTGCTCGTCGCCTGTTTTCAATTCAACGTGTGCGTCTGCACCACCCAGTGCAAGCAACACAGAACGGCCTTGACGGTTTAGCTCAGCGATTTCGTTAATAAAATCTTGCTCAGACAAACCAATCATAGGGTCAAGACGGAAGGTGGGAATGCGGCCTTCCGCGGTGTCGAACACCTTCATGAAGGACACGTCGACCACGTTATACATTGGGTTCACTTCTTCTAACGTCACGCACGGTGCATTACCGCCTTTGTAACCCGCGCCGTCACACCAGTTGTGCCAGTAACCCACAACAACGCCACCTTCAGGGTTCACCATATCGTTGCCATTTACTGCAGACACAGAAGCGTGAGAAGAGAAGCTCGCTAAGCCCAAAAAGAGCGCAGCACAAATTGCATTTGGTTTAAACGTCATGGCCGTTTTAATCCTTATAAAAGAAGAGACAGGTATTTTCGTCAGTAAGTTACGGGATGTTTTTTAAAGACATAAGCGAAATGTATGTCTGCTTTTTTTACATGGAAGTACGATCACTCCTTGTTCATTTTTTCGACAAGGAAATACAAAGTTATTCAATGTAACTCACTGAAATTTAGCGCGAATTGTAGGGTCGAGATACGGGTGAAATATCAGGGGAATGACGAAAATACGTCAGGGGAATGTCAGGAGTCTCAGTGTTGAACAATAAAAACGCAGGCATATAGTGAGTTTCCAGACAGCCCTGCCGATGCTTTGGAATAGCGATGAAAAATGGGGTGGGTGAAGGAAAAGTAGGTGCGAAAAATGGTGAGCGTATTAATGGAATAAAGATCACGCCTTTTCTTGAGGCTGAAGAATGCTCCCTCGGTATTTAGCGAGCAAGCGTTAAACAGCTAACGTGACAGAGACGCCTCGTTAGCTATATAGCATCTTCGTAAAGTGGCAAAATCAGACAGCAAAATAAGACTGTATCTTTTCCCTCAACCAGATGTTTGATGGGCTATTGCGGTTACGATTATGAACCATCAACCGGTATCGCACGGGGTGGGTAGTCAAAGGGATGTCTAGTATCTGGATGTGTAATCGTTCTGCAAGTAACGAGGCAACGCTTGCTGTCATTGTCGCAATGCAATCACTGTTTGATACCATCGACAATTGTGAAACCAGTGATGTGCATTCTGCAGCGACCTCTCTGTCCTCTAGCCTCTCCTTAGTGAAATAGTCCGCCAAGTAAGCATCTTCCCTCCGTAGCTTCAAGGTGATGTGCTTTTCTTTGTAAAACTGCTTTTGGCTGATAGTACCTTCAATTCTTGGGTGGCCTTTACGGGCAATCACGCAGATACCATCCTCAAAGAGATCTTCGGTAAAGAACGAGCGCGTTGAGTATTTGGCAAACTCTATCGCCATATCCGCTTGGTGCTGGTTCAAGCCGTTGATCAGCTTTTCTTCATTGGAAAGGGTAGGTTGAAGTTCTATCGTCACATTGCCAAGGCTGTCGTCTGCTTCAATCTTGGGGAGCAGCAGCATCATCACGGGCTCTGAGGTGTAGATGATGAATTTACGCGGATGCTCGACGGAAAATCCATTCAAGTTTTCTAGCGCATTGCTGATTTGAATTAGCGCGGGCTCAACGTGTTCCATGAGGGCTTGCGCGTGTTGCGTTGGTGCAATGCCTCTTCCCGAACGTACAAAGAGTTGGCTGCCAACTTGCTGTTGCAAACGCTTTAATAGCCCGCTGACACCTGGCTGCGTTAGTCCCATCTCTTCTGCTGCCATTGTGATGGATTGATGACGATAGACCGCCACAAAAACTTTTAGCAGATTCAAATCAAGATGGTTTAGCATTGTATCCTTACATAACAATTTGTGATGTTTAAAATACATTTTCATGCATGTATTGCTATGAGTCAAACACGATAGATTAGACCCATACCCAATACGTAACCCCAAGAGGTTCACCATGAAAATTCAATGCACTCCTTCCGTTTTGTCTCTCGCGATTTTTGCGTCTTTCGGTGCTTTTGCCAATGACTATGCATCGATTGACACGTATGAAGGTAAACCCGCCTCAGTGCATACGATCAACGCGAATGCTGCGTTGGCAAAAACACTTCCTTGGCATGACACCTCCGCATTTGATCGAACGACACATGGCCTGATTGCGGAATTTGGTACGCATGAAGCGGGTGAGCTTAAAAACCGATTCGAATACATGACTGACATGTCTGTGGACGATCTGCCACCCACCGTGAATCCGTCCATCTGGCGTCAAGGCATGTTGAACTACGCAGCAGGCGGGTTGTATGAGGTGACTGACGGTGTGTATCAAATCCGTGGCGCTGACTTATCCAACATGACGATTTACCGCTCTGACAACGGGTACGTGATTCATGATCCTCTGTTATCTCGCGAAGCAGCAGCGGCATCCTGGGCGTTTGCTAAAAAACACCTTCCCGCCATCAATGGTGAGCATAAAATCACCGGCATGATTTACTCACACATGCATGCCGACCATTTCGGTGGCTCTCGCGGCGTGTTTGAATCTGGCGACTTTGCCGCAAATGCCGAAATCTATGCACCCAAAGATTTCATTAAAGAACTGGCGGATGAAAACGTGATTGCAGGTACTGCAATGGGACGCCGCGCGAATTACCAGTACGGTACAACGCTGGACACCAACACCAAAGGCATCGTTGATAACGCGTTAGGTTTAGGCACGTCACGCGGTGAAGTGACCTTGGTTGCGCCGACGGAAGAAATTCAAGAGCGTGAGAAGCGCATAACGATTGATGGCTTGGACTTTGTCGCCATCAATATGCCTGGTGCAGAAGCGCCCGCAGAAATCGTGCTGTATGTGCCTGAATATCGTTCTCTCAATACCGCAGAACTGACCTATGACGGCATGCACAATATATATACCTTCCGTGGGGCGAAAGTTCGCGACTCATTAGTATGGACGAAGTACCTGACAGAATTGAAGATGCGCTTTGTTGATTCTGGATTGGTCGACAACATCCACGCCGCGCACTCTGCCCCCGTGTGGGATGACAAAGACACTGATGTGAACGAAATTTCGGAGTACATGACATTGCAGCGCGATAACTACGGGTTCATTCATAACCAAGCCATGCGTTTAGCAAACCACGGTGTCACCATTCATGACGTTGGGCGTGAAATAGAAAAGATCGTTCCTCAATCTCAGATTGATACTTGGCATACCAATGGGTATCACGGGTCATACAGTCACAATGCGCGAGCCGTGGTGAATTTGTATCTTGGTTACCATGACATGAACCCCGTGAACACGAATCCACTTCAAACCCAAGACAAGTCTTGCGTATATGTTGAAGCTGCCGGTGAAGATGCGCTCTATAAAGCGGGGATGACGCATTTCAACGCTGGCGAGTATCAGGAAGCATCGCAACTGTTCAACGATTTGGTGCAGTGTGAACCTAGCAACATCGATTACCGTTTTGCTTTGGCAGACAGCTTTGAGCAGCAGGGCTATCAGTCTGAAACCATGGCATGGCGTAACAGCTACTTGCAAGGCGCAGCCGAGCTTCGCACCGGTGAAATTCAGCCTTCCATTAAATTGGCATCACCCGATGTGATTGCAAATACACCCACGGGCATGTTCCTTGATTTTATCGCAGTGAGCTTGAATGCGCCGAAAGCGGAGGCGGCAGGTCTGGACTTCAATTTCGGGGTTTACCATCCTGATCTTGGTGAGCGTTTCTACGGTGAAGTGTCGAATGCAAACATGGCAAACATCGAAGTTGATGAAATGCCAGATGTTGATTTCGAACTCATCATTCATAAAACCGACTTCACCAAAGTGGTGTTGGGAGAAACAAGTTTGGAAAGTTTGCTCAAATCTGGTCAAGCAGGTGTGAAAGGGGATGTTGAACTATTGAGTAAGCTCGCTGGCACGCTGGATGATTTCGATGGTTTGTTTGAAATTCTGCCAATGCCGAAGAAATAAAAGCACCATAGCGTAAAAATTGCATGAGATAGCCCAGCGTCCTGCTGGGCTTTTTTATTGCGTTTCACAAAGGTTGATCTCTTACCTTGGTGCCAGTTTTGGTCGAAAACCGACACTGCCTTGGCCAATTTGTACATAATGTTAACGATTGGTTTTCGGATCTTGAGATGCTTTGTATTAATGGATGAACACAGTGATATTTGGCGAAAGTTTTATGAGAAAGCACTGCTTCGTCCGCATTTAAAACGAACGGAGTTTGTCGTTCGCCTGAACGAATCTAGGTCAAACGTGGCGATCGATTGTGGCTGTGGAACGGGGAGTGATATTGCATTCCTAGAGAAGCAAAGCTATCAGGTGTATGGGTTTGATGTGAACCCAGAGGCTATCGCAATTTGTCGCGATCGTTTTCAAGGTACATCGCTGGTGGAGATATCAGAGGCGTCATTTGAGTCCTATGACTATCCAACTGCGGGCATTGTTCTCGCCAATTCTAGCCTCTTTTTCGCAGATCCCAGCCAGTTTGATAGGACGTGGGACAAGATTAAATCATCGATTGAAATTGGCGGCGTTTTTGCTGGTGACTTTATGGGAGAAAAAGATAGTTGGGCATCAAATTATCGTAGCCCAACCACACCTCTGTCAGAGCGTGCGGTTAGGGCATTATTCTCAGGGTTTGAAATCGTTCGCTTCTTTGAGCGAGACGAAAATGCCAAGACATCATTGGGTAAAGTAAAGCACTGGCATACATATTCTGTTGTTGCTGTCAGAACCGCTTCAGATGGACACCTTTAGCTCAATCACTCAATCACTCAATCACTCAATCGTTTCAAAGTGGAATTTGTAATCGCGAACACCGTCTATTTGAACCCCTTTCTCTCTCAGTTCAAGGTACTGCTTGAGCTTCACGGTTCTGAAATCCATCGCCTTGAGTGCAAGGATGATCCTCAATTCGTCCATTGAACGTGATTTCGCCTCAGAGCTACACGTACCGCAGACAACGTGTGTTTTTTGCTTAAACCCCACCTTATCCAGCCAGTGCAGTTCTTTGGGCTCTTTACGTGTGCCACAGAAGTAGCATTGATTATCTTGCTTCAATGCTGCCTCTTCCCTTAACGCTTTAGGGCTTGGCGATTGGGTTGCTGGCGTAGTGTTGGTCTTCTTACTACCACCAAACTTCGAGATTTGAACGACATTAGACATTGGGATTGCTCTTACTCATCAAGGTATATGGCAAGTCATTGAACTTGATTGCCATGTGCCCTCATATCCTATTTTCTGAGTACTGAATGAGTCAAATTATTCTGAACATGCTTGTTCCGTGATGACTGTGCTTGGATAGGCGTTCGTGAGTTAGACCTGATGGCTAGCTCATAAACGTCAGTCAACGGGCAATTGCATCGGCACTAAATCGGGTGATACCAGAAGCGTGGCTTCCGTGGCGGCTTGAACCTCTTCGATGGAAAATTCAGGGGCAAGCTCAGTAAGCATCATGCCACGTTCGCTGATTTCAAATACCCCCATTTCTGTCACGATCAGGTTGACTTGATTCGCGGCTGTGAGTGGTAAGGAGCAATGCTTCAGCAACTTAGGCTGGCCTTTCACGGAATGCTCCATCGCGACAATGACCTTTTTGGCACCGACGACCAGATCCATTGCGCCGCCCATGCCCGGCACCATTTTTCCGGGAATGATCCAGTTGGCGAGGTTACCCTGCTCATCAACCTGCAGCGCGCCCAATACCGTGGCATCGACATGGCCGCCACGGATGATGGCGAAAGAGTCGGCGCTGTTGAAGTAACACGCCCCGTTTACGGCAGTAATGTGTTGGCCGCCTGCATTCACCAGATCGGCGTCCATGGTGTTTTCACACGCCAATTGATCAATGCCCAGCAGGCCGTTTTCCCCTTGCAGTAACAACTCGACCTCTTTGTCGACATGATTGGCAACCAGTGTGGGTAAGCCAATACCCAGGTTCACCACATCACCGTCTTTCATCTCGCGGGCGACACGCCATGCAATGCGGTGGCGGATGGTGTCTTTATCCAATTGCGCTGTCATTGCGTGTCCTCCACCTGAATGTGATCAACAAAGATATGATCGACAAAAATATGATCAACAAAGATGCTTGGGGTATGAACCGCTTCAGGTGCAATGTCGCCAAGTTCAACGAGTTGTTCAGGTTCGACAATGACGGTTTCCGCCGCGGTCGCCATGAGCGGATTAAAATTCTGGGTGGTTTTGCTGTAAAACACGTTGCCACGACGATCGACTTTTGAGCCTCTGATCAAAGCCAAATCGGCTTTTAGCGGTGTTTCCAGCAAAAATGGTTGCCCATCGACGTCTATCACGCGTTTGTTTTCCGCGACGATGGTGCCGAGCCCTGTTGGCGTGAGTACGCCGCCTAACCCTGCACCAGCAGAGCGAATGCGTTCCGCGAGCGTGCCTTGGGAAACCAACTCAACCTCCAGCGTGCCTTCGTTCATTTGCTTGCCCGTTTCAGGGTTCGTCCCAATGTGGGAGGCATACAGCTTTTTCACTCGCTTATCAGCAATCAAACGGCTTGAACCACGGCCGGGAGAACCTGTGTCAGTGGTGATCAGCGTAATGTCTTTGATGTCTTTTTGAATCAAGAGATCGATCAGGTGCTCTGGTGCGCCTGTCGCCATAAAGCCCCCGATCATGATGGTCATGCCGTCATGCAAGAGGTGTTCAATCTGTTGGGCGGTCGCTGCTTTTTTCATGGTGTCCATTCCCTTAGCAACGTTTCAGAATGAGTGCCGTGCCCATGCCGCCACCAATACATAACGACGCTAGACCATACTCTTGTTGCGTGCGTTGCAGTTGGTAAACCAGCGTAGTGACAATACGGTTGCCAGACGCGCCAATAGGGTGACCAAGGGCAATCGCGCCGCCGCTGAGGTTGCTGCGTGCTAACAGCCAGTCTTGTTCGATCTGATGTTCTTCAGCGACTTCTTTGATCACACCAAGCGCTTGAGCCGCAAACGCTTCGTTTAGTTCGAATACCTTGATGTCTTCGATGGTCATTTTGGCCTTGGTCAAGGTGTTGGCGATGGCTGAAACAGGCCCAAGTCCCATCACTTCTGGTGCAATGGCGCCCTGTCCGTATTCCACCAACTCAGCCAGTGGGGTGAGGTTGTGACGTTTCACCGCGCTTTCTGATGCCAGCAAAATGGCGGATGCGCCATCGTTAATGCCAGATGCGTTGCCCGCCGTCACGCTGCCTTGTTTGTCGAAGGCTGGGCGCAGCGCTTGAAGCCCTTCAAAGGTGGCGTTTGCTTTGGGGTATTCATCGTCTTTGACGTAAAACTGGCGTTTTCGCTCAGTCACCGTGATTGGCGCGATTTCCGCTTCGAAATGACCGTTTTCAATGGCGTTCACGGCTTTCTGTTGGCTCTGCAAGGCAAACTGGTCTTGCGCTTTGCGGCTGATATTGCACTGGGAGGCGATATTCTCTGCGGTCACACCCATGTGGTAGTGATGGAAAGCATCGGTTAAGCCGTCTTTGATGATGCTGTCTTCCTGCATTTGTTGGCCCATACGAACGCCGCGGCGAATTTGCCCAGAGGTGATAAACGGCGCGTTGGACATGCTTTCCATGCCGCAAGTGAGAACAATTTGTGCATCGCCAGCACGAATGTGGCTCGCACCGTCCATGATGACTTTCATGCCGCTGCCACAAATCATGTTCAGTGTGTAGGCGGGCACCGTATCTGGAACACCGGCATTGATGGCAGCTTGTCGGCCTGGCCCCATACCCGCACCGCCGGTCAGCACATTGCCCACAATGACTTCGTCGATAAGATCCGGCGTGATGTCTACCTGTTCAAGTGCGGCTTTCATCGCATGTGCGCCAAGCTCAACGCCTGACAATGACGCGAGAGAACCGTTAAAACTGCCGATTGGCGTGCGTTTTGCCGCCACAATATAGATGCGTTCCATGTCACCCGTGCTCCCATGCTTGCGATTTGTTATTTGCTTTTTAGCTTACGGAATGAGAGCGGGAGGCGATATAGACAGAAATTCAAAGTGGCTTTGCGAAAATGCAAAGCAGGAGGAGTGAGGTGTGTGAAGCCCTATTAGCAAGGCGTCAATAAGACGTGGTTAGAAAGGGCTCAGCAAGGGTTTTCCAGTAAGAAATCTTTAAATTTACTGGCGACGGGCGAGGCAACTGTGGCGGGGTGATAGTAAAGATTCAAACTCCAAGTACTGGTTGTAAAGTCTTGCAGCAAAGGAATAAGTGCACCGTTTTCAACCGCATCTTGGGTGACGAATTGGGGAAGGTAAGCAATCCCCGCGCCTTGGGAGACGCCGCGCAATAAGAGGTCGCTGTCATTCACCTCAATGGTTTTCGGTACTTTCAGTACGATGTTTTCAATGCCTTTTTGGAAGATCCATTCGTTACTGCCCGTGAGTGTGGTCGCGACCAAACAGGCGTGGTCCTGCAAATCTTCCGGTTGGGTGGGTAGCCCTTGTTGTTCTGTGTAGTGCGGTGCAGCCACCACCACAAACGGAGAGGCCAACAGTTCCCGTTTGACCAAGAGTAAGTCTTTTTCTCGGTAGCCCTGAAAGCGGGCGTTGGCACTGATCATCAAATCGCTGGTGCTGGCATGGTCGAGTGCCCAAGGCGTGACGTTAATGTTGAACGTCACTTTCGGGTTGAGTCGGGTGTACTCGGTGATTTTGTCCATCAAATAGTGGTTGGCATAAACAGGCGTGCAGGCAATGTTGATGTGGCCTTTCTCGTTATCCTGAAACCCCGCGAGCTTCTGACTTACGCGCTCGGCGTTATCGACGATCGGTGAGAATTCTTCATAGAGAGTCTGGCCCGCCTGTGTGGCTTCCAATAGGCGGTTAGAACGGTGGCAGAGGGTAGTGCCGAAATGTTGTTCCAATTCTTGTAGCCAGCGGCTTCCCGCAGAAACGGAGACATTAAACTGACGCGCTGCCGAAGAGATAGACCCTGTGCGGATCACGTAGATAAAGAATGCCATTTTATCGAGCATGAAATCTCTCCGAGGCTGTTTAGGTATATGCGAAATCCCTTTGTAAAAGATTCGGTTAACTTTTGCACGTGCGCAACAAACAGTTTTCAGGTTTGGTCAGTTTTTATCCCACAAGTTCGAGTTTTTACTTAAGGAGGAATCGGGCATTCCGAGCATCTGAGTGCTTGACGCGTCTTCCAAAGGCCAAACTTTTCTTGTGAATAACGCCTGTTTGGATGTGCAATGGAATGCGCATAGTGAAAATTCGCGCATTTTTAGTGCGGGACGCCTGATTTTTTCGTTGAGGCTACCACCAATAAGAGTTAATTATCTGATTTTATACAACTATATGGTAAGTTTGCACAAGTTAGAGCGGATTGGTCGGGCGTCCCGGTTTTGGACTAAACGGGCAATTTGCACGCTAATAGGCTGTTATGACGCAAGGCTTAGTGTATTGGTGAGGTTTGATTTGCAAGAAATAATCGCACACATTGAAAGTGGGGATTTTGGCTACGCAGTAACAATGGTCTTAGTCTTCTTCCTGGTAAATACCAGAAACATAGTGACCTTTCGTGATGAACATAGGAAGCGGAAACTAAACATCCTTCTTGAAGCTAGTAAGTCAAATGAGGTTTCTGAAGAACTAAAAAAGCACTTCAGAGATGAAATAGAAGTCGAATACTTTAGGCTCACTTATGGCGTAAAGGTAATACGTCCACTTATAAGGGCTATGCTAAGGGTCAACCGTTTTGGGAATGAGAAAATTCCTTTTGGCTTGATATTAAGTGCAAGAAAATACTTTGATAGCGATGATGAAAAGTGCGTTCGCAAATTAGTCTCTATTGATTTATTTAGCTCATTGGAATCTGCTTTTAACTTGTTGGCTAGCTGCTTGTTAGCATTAGTCATCTATTCAGTTTTAATTGAAGGTAGTGTGAAAGACATACCTCTTGTCGTAGTTGCTGCCTTACAAGTATTGTTTGGACTGTATCAATTATACGGTTTCTTGGCGGCCTTACTACTTAAGATCATACTCAAGCTCAGATGTGGAAAGGTGGTGGAGTCCGCTTCATAAAGTGAAAAAAGGAAAAAAGAGGGACACGGAAAAAAGAGGGACACACACCTTAAGAAAACCATAACTTTATCAGTTGCATGCGTTAGTGCTTTTAGGCTCAAAGGTGTGAGACAAAGATGAATGGATGGTTTCATAACGATATGCTTTTTGTATTGTTTAGTTGCCATCCATCTTGAATCTCAATGACAAAAGCCCGTTCCTCCCTCATCAGTATTGACGCCACGCCTTATTACCACTGTGTATCCCGTTGTGTTCGTCGGTCATTTCTCTGTGGCTATGATGAGCAAGTGCAACAAAGTTACGAACATCGCCGCGGATGGATTGAAAAGCGGCTACTTGCGTTAGCTAGCGCGTTTTGTATCGACGTATGCGCGTACGCCATCATGAGTAATCACTATCATGTGGTTTTGCATATCAATGCTGAAAAGGCAAAAACGTTGTCAGATGTTGAAGTCGTTGAGCGTTGGCTCACTTTTCATCATGGACCAGCGTTAGTTCAGCGATTCATGCAGGGGGATGAACTGTCAGAGGCTGAAACTGAAAGGTGCAATGAGATGATTGAAGAGTGGCGAGAGCGCCTTGTCTCAATCAGTTGGTTTATGCGTTTGATCAATCAGCACATTGCCTCAGAAGCCAATCGAGAGGACGATTGTACCGGACATTTCTGGGAAGGGCGCTTTAAAAGCCAAGCATTACTGGATGAGAAAGCCGTCGCCGCAGCCATGGCGTATGTTGATTTGAACCCTGTACGTTCAGCAATTGCCGAAGCGCCAGAAACGTCGGATTATACAAGCGTGAAAGCGCGCATTGAGGCGATAGAAAGTAATCAAACATCTCCAGTAGGGCTGTTTCCTTTTGCTGGAAACCCGCGAGAGAGCATGCCAGCTGGCATTCCTTTTCTATTGATGGATTATCTTGCCTTGGTTGATTGGACTGGTAGACAAGTGCGGGATGATAAACGTGGAAATATTGATAATACTTCGCCGCCACTGCTAGAAAGACTAGGATTTGACGCTAAAAGTTGGTTGGAAACATGCACACGCATTGAGCAAGGCGGCATTGTCGGCACTGAAAATTCAATAAAGGCGGCGTTACCTCACTTGCAGCGAAAGCGATTTTCAGGCTTTCGGTTGCCAAACCGCTAAATCAAGCTCCCCCTCCAGAAAATACGATCCCTCAGGCGCGAGCTTGAGGTTTTTGTTGC
Source organism: Enterovibrio baiacu (assembly GCF_004120195.1). Lineage (GTDB taxonomy): Bacteria > Pseudomonadota > Gammaproteobacteria > Enterobacterales > Vibrionaceae > Enterovibrio > Enterovibrio baiacui. Next base: position 205,018 of record NZ_SCHN01000009.1, read on the forward strand.
GTGTCATTCAGTCAATCTCCGTAAATTATGGTTCTTACTTAGAGATAAGATAGATTTTCTCGAAAGAATAAACTGTTCGATAGAGCGAAAGCGTCATTCTCGGTGTCAAGCTGGGATGGTTTTTAAGTATGTCTGTCCTTGTTTTTTCTTGTTTTTTCAACCATCTTTCTCACACAGGCAATGATGGCGACTTTTTTGGGTTTTCCAGCATTGACCAAACGTGTATAGGTTGCCTTAAAAGTAGGGTTACATTGCATCGCCAACATCATTGCCATGTAAAGAACTGTCCGTACTTGAGCACGTCTTCCTTGGATGACGCGTTAACGTCCACTTTCTTTTGTCGTGGAAGCGTGCTTCACACCTTGAACGTGCGTTATACCGCAATCAATCATCTAACCTTTTCATCGCTTTACGGTATACATCGCTATGTTCGCGTTTTCCGACAGCTAAGACGATTACAATGATGACATCGTCTTCAACTTTGTAGACAAGACAGACGGTAGCCCGATTGACGTAGCTTTTTCTTAAATTGTTGCTGCAGAGTAGAGCCAAGTTTTTTCCACTCTTTGAGTGCGCTCTTTTTAAAGTCGAGTTTATAGGTCATCAATATCTATCGAAATGCTCTCTTCAGATTCACGCTCTTTCTCAATGGCTAATAGTTCAAGCTCTTCGAGTCTGTCCATCATCATTTCGTACGCTTCGGCAGGTACGCAATAAAATGCTGGCTCATTTCGGTTCAATACAGCAACAGGTTCACCGTGAGCACTCGTTGCAACTTTCATCGGGTTAGCTTTCAACTCAGTAATGCTTGCAGCAACATCAGCTAAAATTCTAGTGGTCATTTAATAGGTCTCTTAAGTGGTCTTTATTTTGGTCATTTTAGCCTCAGCTAAGCGGTTTAACAAGTTGCTTACGGCGGTCTCACTGCAGCCTGTATTTCCCCAATCTCGCTTAACATCGTTCTGCGTGGCTTTAGCGTATTGGCCACTGGCTTCGGGGGCGGTAATCCTCTATTCCGAACCTATTGAGATAGTATTTTCCAAAAAAACACTCATAATCTTGCTTCAAAACACTTAACGAAAAATTATCCATGACTGATTTTCAATATTACTTTCATCAAGCGCCTTGTTTTAACTGTAAAAATACCAAAGTAAGCACCGATCTTGGTTGGTTAACGGCAGCGATGAAAGAGGATGTCGTTGCACAAATGGCGGCGATTATCGCGCAAGGGAAGGTTGAGCCAGAGTTTTCGGTGAACGTGACGTGCACGAAAGAGGAAGCGCGCGATTACTTACTGCTTAATTTCTACGGTTACTCAGAAAAAGACCTTGCGAGCCAAGTGAAAGCGGAAGATGAGCAAGAAGTGGCGGATGAAATCGCAGAGCTTCTAGCAGAAGGTAACGACGCCGTTTTTGAACATGAAATTTCACTGCAACATTGCAATGATTGCGACATTGACTAAGCGTTAATCCACGCGAAAACATGTGCTCTGCACAAAACAAAAAGCGCCGTTTTTATACGGCGCTTTTTTCATACTCGTATCTACGAATGCTTAGCGAATCACTTCAATCTCGACTTTCTTACCGAGCGACATGGCGAGGTTATTGTCGTAGTAGGCGGCTTCGTTGATGAAGTGCGGGTAGGCATCGTAATCGCCTTCCCAGCAGACTTCTGAGCCGTCAAACAGGGTGAAGATGGGGTCGCCGTTGCGCAGTACGGTAAAGTCAGCATCTTGCACATTCTTATGCACCATGCCTAGGCGTTCGCCGTCTTCACTTTCTGGCAGCTTTAGCGTTTCTTCATAGCGGTAAGCAGAAACCGTCGCTGGCAGCTCAGGCACTTCGTTCTTATTGAACAGTTCCACGAAATCCAGAATGTGGGCGGTCATTTCGTCCATCCAATCCAGCACATCTTGGCGAACCACGGATTGTGGTTGCGGGCCAATTTCAACAATAATGCCTTGGTCTGCGATTGAGCAGAGGAAGTAATGCTCTTCCATCGAACAATGGTCTTCAAACAGAATAACGGCGTTTGCCATACGTGAAGACACATACGCAGCAAGTTGGGTGTTAAACGCATCTGCTTTCAGCAAGATGATGGTTGGGCCCATGTTGCTGGTGGTGTTGTGCAAGTCTATAACCAAATCAGTGCGGGCATTGCCTTTCGGGCCAAGCTGCGCGTTGATCACTTTGGCGCGGCTTTGCTCGTAATTGCTTAATTCCATGTTCGCGAGATCGGCAGGAAGGAACTGTCGGTTGAGGTCGACGTCGAGATAGCGTTTGTTATCGCGAAAGCCATTGGGGTTAGCAAAGAGTGTTTCCGTTTCAAAGCTCGAGCGGCTGATCAGTGCAGGGGAAGCCTGCCACTTTTTAAGAAGATAAATACCACTGAATTCGTTGCCATGGGTACCGCCGACAATGGCTACCCGATTGAATGTGCTCATCCTTGTCCTCTCCTGATAGACGAAAATTCAATATATCAGGGAGATGAGCAATCCCCAAGCGCTTCGACATACTTGAGGAGTGCATAATCATTCAATAATAGTGAGGTTATTCGGTATACCAACGGCCTTCGTATGCACTTGAGTAGTCTGGCACGTCGGTGACTTTGTTATCAGACGTTGGTTCCAACGGCCCTGCAACGGTGCGAAACGGCAAAATACCCGCCCACACATCAATGTCCATGTCTGCCAAATCATCGTTCACACCGTGACGTCCAATTTTCACCGAGGTTTCATCCAGCGGCATCACCAACATTTCTGTGGCGGTGAGTTCTTTTTCATTGCCGGGGCGCGCTTCTTTGCTTCGTCCCGGTGCGATTTGCTCAAGGAACGCATCCAGTGCGACGGATTTTTCTTCGTTGTCTTCCACCACTGAAAAACGACCAAATGCCATGGCGCAGCGATAGTGCGCACTGTGGTGAAAGGCGGAGCGTGCCAATACCCACGCATCAAGTATCGAGAAGGTCATGCTACATGGTTCGCCGCTTTTCAAATGCTTCAACATTTGGCTGTTTTTCGCGCCGTGGATATAGACCTTGTTGCCGATACGCCAAGCAAGCATGGGTATAACAGTGGGGCCGCGTTTGTCACTAAACGCGACGTGCGCCAGCTTGGATTCATCAATGATGCTGTATAGCGCTTCTTGATCTTTTACTGCCTTGTGCGCGCCTTTTCTTACGCGCGTTCTCTCGGTTGTTCCTACTGTCATCACATTCCCCTTTTTTGGCGCTATGTTGTTTTTGCTTGTCCGTTGACTTGCAATCTACGGATAAACTGGCACCTTAAATAGAGCCAGTTTTAATAACTCAATAGATCCAATTTTGAGGCGGGATACCATGCAACCCATTGATATCGGTGATTTACGCTTAGATGCGGGCAATACGTCTAAGCAAAGTGCTTTGTACCTTGCGATTCAAGACAAGATTTTGAATGGCCAGTGGCCGACAAACGGACGCTTACCCGCAACCCGCTTGTTGGCGGAAGAATTGCGCGTCAGTCGAAACACGATCACAGCGGTGTATGAGCAATTGAAAGCCGAGGGCTACATTGAGAGCCGACGCGGGGCAGGGTATTTCATTCAATGGGCAACGCCGGATCACTATTTACACACGAACACGCAGGGCGATCTTCAACGATCGGTGCCGCCTACTTCTCTTTCAGACTCGCCCTTAGAAGGGGAGGAAACGGATCAACGTCCACCGTTTGATGCGCATGTTCGAAATCGACCTTTCGCGCCTGGGGTGCCTGATCTTGCGCAGTTTCCTTACAAGAAGTGGGCGCGATCGCTGCAATGTCATTTTCAACGGTCGATTCTCGGTGGGCAGAACGACATTCAGGGCAATCTTGCGCTTCGCCAAGCCCTGAGTGACTATCTGTCATTTAGCCGTTCAGTGGATGCATCGCCGCAGCGCATCATTATTACCGTGGGCGCACAACAAGCGCTGTATATCGCCATTAACGCCATTCTTGATGCGGGTGAGAAGGTGATGATGGAAAACCCCGGCTACGCACAAATGCGCAAGGTGCTCGATCGCAGCAAGATTGCTGTGTCTTATTTGCCTGTCGATGCAAAAACCGGCGTCGATATTTCATTGCTCGATCAGTTTGATGGTAAAGCGGTGTACCTCACACCGAGTAATCAATACCCCATGGGCACGAGTTTAAACACCAATGATCGTATGCGATGCATTGAGTGGGCGGCGCAGAAAACCGACGGCAAGCAGGCAAGATGGATCATCGAAGATGACTACGACAGCGAGTTTCAATTCGCTAACCGTCCTTATCCTTCCTTGCAGGGGCTCGCGACCAAGTTTCATGGCGACGCCGCCAACGTCATTTATGTTGGCACCTTCAGTAAAACCCTGCTGCCTGCGATTCGTGTCGGTTACATGGTGGTGCCTGCGTCATTGGTTGAGAAATGCTTGAGCGTGAAAGATGCGATCGGCGGTGACTCAGCGATGCACATTGAAGAAGTCTTGGCGGAGTTCATCGCTGAAGGGGATTACCTGCGTCACATCCGAAAAATGCGCACCTTGTACCAAGAAAAGCAGCGGGTATTTGTTCAAGCATTGCATGAACATTTCGGCGATCGTATGGAGGTCATTAGCCAAGCGGCAGGGTTGCATGTCACCTTCCGATGGCAAGGCGGATTCACCGCGCTCGAAGCCAAAGCATTGCTAGAAGAAAAGGGTGTCACGATCCGTACACTGGCATTTTACTGCGATGCTGAGACTGTGGATGAAGTGCCGGATTGGATGCACCGCACGCTGGTGGCGGGTTTTGGCAACAGTTCTTTAGAAGATATTCGCCAAGGTGTGAAGAAACTGGCCGAATGCTTTGAAGCGCAATGCTGATTACGTCGAATGATGATGCAATCTTTTGTTTTCGTTTTAAAAAAATAGGTGATTCGCATTTTTGACATTATATGCAAAAACGCGTCTAACGCCGTATGTGAAATAAAGATGTAACGCTAAGATATCGTTAGATTAATGGATTATGTCGAGAGGATGGATGGACCCCAAAATCAATGACGCGAGTCGTCGTCCGTTAGCGGTGCGACAGAGTGCTCTCACGCAACGCATTGCTGTGTGGATTAACAATCATGATATTACGCCGAATCAGATTTCGTTGATGAGCATTGTGTTTGCCGCATTGGGATTTGCGGCAATGCTTGGGTACCATTTCTTCGCATCAAGTGTGCTTTTACTGGTGGCGGCAGTGTGTATTCAGGGGCGTCTGCTGTGTAATTTGTTCGACGGCATGGTGGCCATTGAAGGCGGCAAAAGTACCGCATCCGGTGAGCTGTTCAATGATGTGCCTGACCGTATTGCCGACCCTTTACTCATCATCGGCGTAGGCTTTGCCACGCAGCATGAAAGCGGAATGTATTTGGCGTGGGCCTGTGCGCTGGTCGCTGTTCTCACGGCGTATATTCGCGTGTTGGGTGTCAGCATGGGGACGAAAGCGGATTTTCGTGGCCCCATGGCGAAGCAACATCGCATGGCGTTGTTAACGGGCGCACTCGTGGTGCTCTTTCTTCAGAACCTGACAGGCTTTTTTGCAGATCTTCCTGTCAACATCATCGAATTGGCGCTTGTTGTCATGCTGCTAGGCAGCTTAGTGACATGCTGGCGACGTTTGGTGTTCATCTATCAGGACGTTGAAGGTGCAGCGTTGAAAGATGGGGATAAACAATGACCTCGATTCTCCCTCATTCTCAGCATGTGATGGTCTCTGTTTTCGCCGCGCTTGTGGCGGGTACGGCAGTGTATCTTTGGAAATCGCGCACCACGCCCGACGGGGATTTTCTGGAATTAAAGCTCAGGATCCGCTCCTGGTGGTGGATGGTGGGCATTATCTTTATCGCGCTTTTCTTGCCCCTTCAGTACACCATTGTTTTCTTCGGTTTTCTGAGTTTTATGGCGTTGAAAGAGTTTCTTTCGATTGTGCCAATACGCTTAGCTGACCGACGGGTCATTTTCTGGGCGTATCTTTCCATTCCGCTTCATTATTACTGGCTCTCCATTGAATGGTACGGGATGTTTATCATCTTCATTCCCGTCTACATGTTTCTTTATCTGCCGATGGTAGCGGTGTTAATTGGTGACACGAACGGATTTATTCGCTCAGCGGGGGTGATTCACTGGTCAATGATGTTGACGGTATTTTGCCTCAGCCACATGGCGTATTTACTCGTGCTTCCGAGCAAAAACCCCGATGCAGGATCGCTCGGTATGCTGCTTTTCCTTTTGATCTTCACGCAGTTCAATGATGTGAGCCAATACGTGTGCGGGAAGAGTTTTGGGAAGCGGAAAATCATCCCGAAAGTCAGCCCGAACAAAACGTGGGGAGGATTCATTGGCGGCGGTATTACCATCGTCGTGCTTTCCTATTTTGCGGCACCGTATTTAACGCCGCTTACGCCGTTAGAAGGCATGGTCGCAGGGTTGATCATTTCGTTAAGCGGATTTATTGGGGACTTGGTCATTTCTTCAGTGAAGCGGGATTTGAAAATCAAAGACACGGGTCATCTCATCCCTGGGCATGGCGGTATTCTTGATCGCGTGGATAGCTTGATGTTTACAGCGCCACTGTTTTTTCATTATATCTATTACTTATATTATTGATTATGTTGCCGAAAGTACTGAAAGTGTTGTTTGTGCTGCTGATCGTAAAGCCATTGGTGTTCATTGCGCTTGGCCTCAATGTCATTAACAGAGACAAGCTCCCCGTGAGTGGCCCAGCAGTGCTTGCCGCCAACCACAATAGCCATCTTGATACGCTGGTGTTACTCGCGCTGTTTCCGATTAGCCAAGTGCACAAAGTGCGACCAGTGGCTGCGGCGGATTACTTTCTTTCCAACCGTTTTGTTGCTTGGCTATCGCTGAATGTGATTGGCATTATTCCGATCAAGCGAATGAACTCAGGGGCGGATAAAGACAAACTCTTTGATGAGTGCCACCGTGCACTGCGTGATAACGATATTTTGTTGGTGTTTCCTGAAGGCAGCCGCGGTGAGCCAGAAGTGATGAGCGGGTTGAAAAAGGGCATTTACCATCTGGTCAGGGAGTACGACAAGTGTCCGGTACTGCCCGTGGTGATGCGCGGTCTTGGGTTGTCCCTGCCCAAAGGCACAGCGATGTTTGTGCCTTTCAATTGTGACGTGGTGGTAGGTGAGCCACTGGAAGCGTTTGAGAATTCCGATGCATTTCTGACAGACATGCAGACAGCCTATGAATCGCTAACGAAGCACTGTGTGACCCAAGTGCTTTAATTTTCCCCCAGCGATGTTTTTCTGCTCTTGGTTAGGACAAATCAGAAAAAGAGATGCTCGGATCAGTGTTGGACACAAGCGTCATGCGATTTCGTCGCTAATGCCTTGTTTTACTGTTCGATTTTGATTTTTTTAATCTTTGTACCCAGCGTGATCTAGCCCGAGAGCCAAATCCGCACAGTGGATGAAAGACCGATAGTGATCAATATCACTAACTGAGTAGGGGCGAAATACACTAAAATGTTCGGCTATCATTTTTAGCTTTGAGCCTTTTATCTTAATGACTACTGCAAAGACGCCAGCCACCTTTACTGAACTCGGCCTTATTTCACCTCTGTTAGCACGTTTAACCGAGTTGGAATACCAGCAGCCAACGCCTATTCAAGCACAAGCGATCCCAAGTGCACTTGCGGGGCGCGACCTCATTGCTGGGGCGAATACCGGTTCAGGTAAAACGGCGAGCTTTGCACTGCCAATGTTGCAGCATATCTTTGAACAACAAGGCAGCATGTCAAAAGGCGGCAAAGGCAACTATGTCACAGGCTTGGTGCTGGTTCCTACTCGCGAACTGGCGAAGCAGGTTGCAGACAGCATTAAATCTTACTCTGTGCATTTTAATGGCGCGGTAAAAACCGTTGCGGTATTCGGTGGCGTGTCTGCCAATACACAAATGCTGGCATTGCGTGGCGGCACAGATGTGCTGGTGGCAACCCCGGGTCGTCTGCTGGATCTGATTTCTAGCAACGCGATTAAACTTGATCGCGTGAAAACCCTGGTGCTTGATGAAGCTGACCGTATGCTAAGCCTTGGTTTTACCGAAGAGCTTTCTGCGCTGTTGGCTTTGTTACCAAAGCAAAAACAAACCTTGTTGTTCTCAGCAACCTTCCCAGAAGAAGTCACCTCGCTTGCTCACGCGCTGCTGAACAACCCTGTCGAACTTCAATTGCAAAGTGCTGATGCAAGCACACTGGTTCAACGTGTTTTCACCGTCAACCAAGGTGAGAAAACGGCCGTTCTTGCGCATTTGATTCAACAGAACGCATGGCGACAAGCATTGATTTTCGTGAACGCGAAAAAGCACTGTGAGCACTTGGCAGATAAACTGGCAAAGCGCGGCATTAAAGCGGAAGTGTTCCACGGCGACAAAGGCCAAGGTTCACGTACGCGCGTGCTGGATGGCTTTAAATCCGGCGAGATCGACGTGCTTATCGCTACTGACATTGCCGCGCGTGGTCTGGATATCGAAAAACTGCCTGTGGTGATCAACTTTGATTTACCGCGCAGCCCGGCAGATTACATGCACCGCATCGGTCGAAGTGGCCGTGCGGGTGAAGTCGGTTTGGCGCTGTCGCTGATCGACCATGAGGACTACCACCACTTCAGCATCATCGAGAAGAAGAACAAGATTCGTCTTGAGCGTGAAGAAGTCGCAGGCTTTGAAGTGGATGCGTCAGTGGCTGAAGCCCTCGCGAACGTGGCTAAACCGATGGCAAAACCTGCGGGCAGCGGCAAGAAAAAAAGCAAAAACAAAGATCGCAAACCCTCAGCCGCTGAAATCTGGCTGAAACGACTGTAAGCGATTCACGCACTTTTTTGCGCGATGATAGAGTGAAAAAAGGGTTGGCATTGCCAACCCTTTTTACGTTCCGCTAGCGCTTTTACGGTCTGCTAGCGCTTAAAGCGAGATTTCAATTCTGCTTCTTTTTCTTCTAGCCATTGGTGAATGCGTGGGCCGTTCATCGCAATCATGCCAATGCCACACATCACGAGCAGATACACCCATGCCATCCAACGCAGTGAATCGGGCGCATCAGGTGTCGCAATAAGCGCGATAACCCCGACAGCGATCAATAAGCTTAAAACACGAAAAAACATGGCAAAACGTCCTGTTTGTTGGCCGATAAAACCAGCATACCGCAACGAAAAAATTTCCAAAGTGTATGTTGTCTTAAAGGCTCAACAAAGGCGGATAAAGAAGGGAAAAGGGCTGATACGTCAGCCCTTTTAGGTTTCGAGGGTGTTATTCGCCAAGCACACAGGCCAACAAATTCGGCTCTAAGTCATCTTGTTGGCGATCGGTAATCACTTCGATGCGGCTTTCCAGTGCATCATCCAACTCCATTTCATTCAGCGCGTCGAGGGTGAGGTTGTAACCAAACACGCCCGTGTCTGTGATAAACACGGCTTTCATTCTCACCGCACGAATGGTCGATAAAAACGTTGAGAGTTTTTGGTAGTTGAAGACTTTGCTCGCGGCAAAGCGCCAACCTATGCTCGAATACCCTTCATCTTGATTTTCTGCTTTAAGAAAACCGGATTCAGGGAGCGGCAGCTCAGATGCCAATGGTTTGTCTTGTTTGTGGTGATGATGATGGTGGTGGTGACCATGTGGGTTGAGAAGGTGATTCGCGCTTGGGCCAGACAGCAGAGAAAACGGAATGTCGCCGTTTTGGGTTAACACAATTTCAGTCTGCGGCGCAGCGTGTTCTTTGACGTAGTTGGCCAGTCTCGCCGTGTCGCCCTCACGGTATAAGTCGACTTTATTGCCGACGATTAAATCTGCCATCGCAATCTGCTGATTAAACGTGGCATGGTTTGTATATCGCTCGTCTGAGAGGGTTCTTGCATCCACCAAGGTGAGTGTTTTTTGTAGCGCGAGCACTTCTTGGTAATACTCGGATGTCAGTACTTCGAGCACTTCTTTAGGGTGACCGAGGCCTGTTGGTTCAATCAACAGGCGATCAGGCCTTGCCTCAGAAAGAAGCTGAGAGAGGGCGATTTGCATGGGCAGCCCCGCCGCACAACACATGCAACCACCGGGCACTTCACGAATGAATACCCCTTGTTGCTTGGAGTGTGTCCCTTCAAACAAGCTACCATCGACGCCAATTTCGCCAAATTCATTCACCAACACAGCCCAGCGTTCGTCAGCCGGTTTGCTTTTCAGTAAATGCAAAATTGCCGAGGTTTTACCTACGCCCAAAAAGCCCGTGATGATGTTTGTGGGAACGGCGAGTATCGGTGAGACATTAGAATTCATTCGCTAACCTCTTATAGCCTTCAACCAAGGTATTGTTCGCTGACACCACCGATTCAGAAAAGCTGGCGTATTCAGGCGGGACTTTCTCGATCGCATTGAGATCGAACCCAGGACCAATGTTCGTCATTGGTGGAACATGGTAGGCCGGTGGCAGGTCGGTTCCATCCACCACGCAGTTATGACGAATAACGCAACCCTCGCCAATCGTGGTACGAAACATCACGCTGTTAAACCCAATAAAGACATCGTCGCCGATCGTACAGGGACCGTGAATGATGGAACGATGCGCAATCGAGGTCTGTTTGCCGATGGACACGGCTGCGCCACTTTTCGAATGAATGACGACGCCATCTTGAATGTTTGAATCCCTTTGAATGTGGATAGGCTGCATCTCACCCGTTTCATCGACCTCATCTGCGCGGATCACCGCATAGGGGCCGACAAACACATTTTCTTCAATGATGACGTGACCACAGATGATGGCTGTAGGATCAATAAATGCCTTTTCAGACACATTCGGGTAATGGCCTGATGGATTTTTTCTCAGCAAGTGATTCTCCCTAATTTTCTTTAGATGAAGCGAACCTTTCGCGACCTTGCACAAATAACTTTGCGGCGATATTGGTGACCATAAACAGAACGGTGCAAACACACACAATGGTTGCGCCTGTGGGTGTGTCAAACACGTAGGAACTGCGCAGACCGATGAGGCTGGCACATACCGCGATAAGCGCTGCCATCACCGCCATGCCTTCAGGTGTTCGGCTTAATGGACGCGCGGTTGCGGCGGGCACAATCAGCATGGCTGCGATGAGAAGCACACCGACGACTTTAATGGCAACGGCGACGACAATCGCGAGAGAGAGGGTAAGGATGAATTGCTCGCGTTTAGGGTTAAAGCCACTCGCCAGTGCAAGGTCGGGGTTCAATGTAGAGAGAAGTAACCCAGACCAACGGTAAGCGATGAGCGTCAATACCAGTGCTGCGCCGCCCCAAATCAGCCAAAGATCCGTGGGGCCGACAGCGAGAATATCGCCGAAGAGATATGACATCAGGTCAATCCTAACGCCAGAAAGAAAAGAAACGGCGACAAGACCTATCGCCAAAGAAGAGTGTGCCATCACACCAAGTAAAGTATCCATGGCAAAGCCGCGCCCACTCAGGCTTGAAACTGTCATTGCCATTAATAATGAAACGACCAACACCCCAGCAAAAATCGGGGTCGATAGCGTAAGAGAAAACGCCACACCCAGCACGGCGGCGTGTGCCGTTGCATCACCAAAATACGCCATGCGTCGCCACACCACGAAGCAACCCAACGGGGCGGCAGCCAGTGCAACACCGACACTGGCAAGCATTGCGCGGATTAAAAAATCATCAAACATTTAGAAGGTTCCCGTAGCAGGTTGGCGGCGGGATTCGCGCAGGTTCAATGCCATGTCGTCATGCGAATCAAGGCCAAACAACGCGCGGTATTCGTGTGAATCACTGATGACGTCGGGCTCGCCTTGGCAACAGATGTGACCATTGAGGCAAATCACCCAATCGGTTTGCTTCATCACCACGTGCAGCTCATGGCTGATCATCACAATGGCGCAGCCGCGTGTTTCTCTGACCTTGGCGATTTGTCGGTAAAAGTCTGCGGTTCCACGATGGTCTAACCCTTGAGTTGCTTCATCGAGCAGCAACAAATTCGGTTCGCCAAGCAATGCGCGCGCCAGCAACACACGTTGGAATTGCCCGCCGGAGAGGCTCATTACTTGTTGTTTATCCAAGCCAGCAACACCGGCGTCCGCCAATGCTTGTGCCACCACGTCAGGAGAATGTGTGCGAGGTAAGTTCATGAAGCGCGACACCGTGATGGGCAAAGTCTCATCGATGTATAGACGCTGAGGGACATAACCAATCCGCAAGTCACTGGCTTTGTGTATTTTGCCAGTGCTTGGAGAAAGCGCGCCAATGAGGGTTTTAAACAAAGTGCTCTTGCCAGCGCCGTTGGGGCCAACAAGGGTAATGATTTCGCCAGCATGCACCGAAAGGTTAATGTTGCGGAGAATGTTTCGTTGCCCAAGAAGAACGGACACGTTTTGGCACTCAATCAACATTGAGGCATTTCCTTATTACGACCTGAAAAGAAAACAGCGCTAGATCCGAGGGGTGACGCCTGTTATGTTTGTAATGTTATAACATAACAATTAAGTTTTCTACTCACGTCAGTTTGCGATTGACGTGAGTTTGCCACTTACGAAGTTTTGAGTTTTTTTGACTCAATGAAAGGGAGAAATTCATGCGTCACTCACTGTTTGCTTATGCCGCGCTAGGCTTAGGCATGTCTTTTCACGTTCAAGCAACGCCAAATGTTGCCGTTGATATCGCACCACTTCACTCACTGGTTAGTCAAGTCATGGACGGCGTTGGCGAGCCTGATTTACTTATTCCCCCTGAATCGTCGCCGCACGAATACACACTGCGTCCTTCGCAAGCAAAAGCCCTGTCGAATGCCGATGTGGTGTTTTGGATGGGCGAGGGGCTAACGCCGTGGCTCGAGAAGGCCTTGGACAACGTGGCTGGCTCTGCACAGAAAGTGGAAATGCTCGCGCTAGAACAAACCCAGACGCATGAATACCGCGAAGGTGCGACATTTGAAGCTCATAACCATGGTGATGAGCACCATGATGACGATCATCACGACAAACATGACGACGAGCATCATGACGAGCATAAAGACCATGATGATCACAAAGACCATGACGACCACGACGCGCACAAAGATGAAGGCGGCCATCATGGACACGATCACCACGGTAATGACCCACACGCATGGCTTGATCCTGAAAACGCAAAAGCATGGGTCGCCGTGATTCAGGAAACACTGTCTGCCGCTGACCCTGACAATGCGTCAACCTACCAACGCAATGCTGCGGAAGCGACCGCGTCTCTTAACGCCCTGATCGCAGACACCCATGACAAAATTGGCAAACTCGGCGACGTGAAGTTCATCGTTTTTCACGATGCCTACCAGTATTTTGAAAAGCGTTTTAACGTCGTCGCAGCAGGGGCAATCTCGCTGGGCGATGCAGAAGATCCAAGCCCGAAACGCATCAAAGAAATCAGGGAGACAGTTAAAGCCCTGAACGTGAATTGTGTGTTTACCGAACCGCAATACAACCCAGGTTTGGTGAAGAACGTGTTTGAAGGCACCACCATTACAACCATCGGCGTCATGGACCCACTGGGTGCCGCCATTCCTGTTGGTAGCAAGCAATATCAAACCTTGATTAACGCCATGGTGAACAGCCTGAGCCAGTGTAAATAGTTCTTTATGGAGGCATCGCCTTTGCACGCGTAGGCATGCCAACATTTGCCAGGCTAAAACAAGTCCGGCTGGAGCAAGAGTTACCTCTTATTCCAGCCGGACTTTTTCGTGGTGAATCTGCTGGATTTTCTATCTAGGCGCTATGTTGCACTCGCTCAGACAGGATCCGAATCAGAGCAACGAAGACAACTTACGCTACGACATACGCGACTACATACGCGCAAGCTGGACTTTTCTGTCTTTGTTCACGACGCAGAAGTTACCGCGCTTGGTGCGGCACTTCGAACATCTCTCGCATTCTACTGGGCTTCGATCGCCTTCTTTCCAGCGCTTCACAAGGTGTGGCTCAGAGAGCAAAGGGCGTGAGAGGGCGAAGTATTCAATACCCGTGTTGTTCGCGATGGCTTCAATGGCATCAAAATCGGTGAGGCCACCCACGGTGATCACCGGGATGTTCACATCTTGGGAGATTGCGTGGCCGTATTCATGAAAGTAGCCTTCTGCTTGAATCGTAAAGCCATCGTGTGATTCGCCAATCATGGTGTCGGCTTTACCATGAATGTTGCCAGACATCACGATGCCATCAACGCCCACTTCTTCGAGCTTTTTACACACTAAGCGGGTTTCATCGAAGGTTGCGCCGCCCTCAAAAAACTCAGAGGCGGTGAGCTTCACCAAGATAGGGAAATCGTCGCCGACCAGCTTGCGCGTTGCCGCGTAGATCTCTAACAAGAATCGCATGCGATTCTCTAGGCTACCGCCATATTCGTCTTCACGTTGGTTGTAATAAGGGCTTAAGAACTGGTTGATCAAGTAAGTGTGGGCAGCGTGAATTTCTACGCCATCAAAGCCCGATTGCTGTGCCCTTAATGATGCTTTGGCAAACGCATCAACAATGTAATCAATGTCATCTTTGGTCATGGCTTTGCCAAGTGTTTGCGTCCCTTTTTCTGGTACTTCACTTGGTGCATAAATCACGCGTTCGCCAAGGTCATGCGTGGTTTTCGTGCCACCATACGCCAATTGCATCACGATGTTAGAATCGTTGTTATGAACCATTTGAGTGAGCTTTTTGTATTCCTCGATAAACGAGTCGTTATACATGCCCATCATGCCCGCGTTGGGCTTTTCTTCTTCAACGATGTTAGCGTAACCGGTCACGATCAGGCCGATCTCACCTTGAGCGAGCTCTTCATAGATGGCGTAAAGCTTATCTGTCATATGGCCATCTTCTGTCGCCATATTTTCCCACGTCGCACTTCTCACGAAGCGGTTTTTAAGTGTCATGGTGCCGATGCGGGTTTTTGCAAACAAAGAACTCAAGTCTCATCCTCATTAAAATCGTTTTACGCGAGTGACCCACTGAGCATGGGCACTGATTCACGGGGATAGTACAGAGAACATGGCAGGCAAAACTTAATCTAGATTAAGAGAGCGGCACTCTCGCATAAGAAAGCGACAAGAAATGAACGCGAAAGAGAGCAGTTATTGAAAGGCGCATTGTTTCTAACGGCACGCGCCGAATGCACTGGCGGGATCAAGGTAAAACATCTTCTTCCACCCTTGGGTTTCCGTGGTGATTCGCCAAGGGTAGGGAGCAAGGGTTAGCACCGAATAGTGCAGGTGAGCGGGTTTGTTGAATGCATTACCCGTTCGCCCAGCCGAGCCGATTTCTTCCCCTTGGGAAACCCAACGGCCAAGCGTGGGAGAAATGTCTTTGAGGTGTGCGTAGTAATGGATGCGCCATTTAGGGCCAAGGATCGCGATCACTTTCCCGCCTTTACTGATTTCGCCAGCGTACGTCACCCACCCGCTGGTGGCGGCAAGAAGCGGCGTGCCTTCTTTCGCGAACACATCAATGCCTTTGTGCACACCCGAACTGCCCCAAGGTTCGAACCAGAACGTTTTTGCATTCCAATCGTTACAGGCGGCGTTTTTTACCGGAATGACCGCACCAGAAGGCATCAATAACCCCGCCCCAAAAAGCACAAGCAGGAAGAGAAAAATCCGTTTCATGTCGTTAATCCTTTAACGTGTATGAAGGAGAAAACTGCCGAGAAAAGAACAGCATATTCCTGCTTGTCGAACGTTTTGTCAGGCTTGGGTCAAAGAAAAGAGGCCAAAGGTGAAAGGGTTAAACGGAAATGAGGTTCTCTTTCTCAATATTGCCAATGCCTTCGGTTTTCAGCGGGTCGCGCGTAATCTTTGTGATTGAGCGAAGCCTAATGCTAGAGTGTATTGGTTTGGATAATAACGAGTTAGCTTCGGACGCCTTCAATGCACATTGTTTCTGGCATTTATCTGCGAAGCGCCGTTGATTGAAGTTCGTCAGTTAACTCGTTCATCATTAACGTTTAAGGAGAAGCCATGAGCGACAACCAATATACACCGCCGAAAGTCTGGGCGAATGAGGCAAGCAGCGGTAACAAATGGGCGAACATAAACAGCCCGGAGTCAGGTGCCCGATTTGATCGTGATTTGCCGGTTGGCGAGCACGGCTTCCAGCTTTATTCGCTTGGCACGCCAAATGGCCAAAAAGTCACCATCATGTTCGAAGAACTGTTAGCGCTGGGTATTACCGAAGCAGAATACGATGCGTATTTGATCAACATCGGCGAATCTGATCAGTTCTCGTCTGGCTTTGTGGGCGTAAACCCGAACTCGAAAATTCCTGCACTGGTGGACAAAACAGGTGCGGAGCCGGTTAATGTGTTTGAGTCAGCGTCTATTTTGATGCACTTGGCAGAGAAGTTCGGCAAATTCCTTCCAGCAAGCGGCCCTGCACGCACGCAAACCCTGAACTGGTTATTCTGGGCACAAGGATCTGCGCCGTTCCTTGGTGGCGGTTTTGGTCATTTCTATGCGTACGCTGATGTGAAGCAAGAGTACCCGATTAATCGCTTCGCAATGGAAGCCAAGCGTCAGTTAGATGTGCTTGATAAGCAACTTGCTAACAACACCTTTGTTGCGGGTGAAGAATACACCATCGCTGACATGGCCATTTGGCCATGGTACGGCAACTTGGTGCTTGGAAACGCGTATGACGCGGCAGAGTTCTTGAGTGTGCATACCTATACCAACGTCATGCGTTGGGCGAAGCAACTTGAAGAACGTGAAGGTGTGCAACGCGGTCGCGTGGTCAACCGTCCGTTTGGTGAAGAGTGGGAAAAAGTGCCTGAGCGCCATTCAGCAGAAGACATTGATAAGGTGCTGAAACTACGCCCGTAGTGTTTAGGTCATAACGTATAAAAAAACGCACCCAAGGGTGCGTTTTTCATTTCCCGCATGGCAGAGGGGGATTTTAATTATACCTGCTCGCTTGGGTGACCCCACATGAGTGGGTTGGCATAGGCCCCCGAGATGCTTGATGTCGATTGACCAACACCATCCAATGCACCCGGTGTAAGCGCTCTAGCAAACCAGCATTCTAGCGGCGCAAGCGTTTTAACCGGCGGCAAAACATTGTGAGGCGTATTGTAGCGGTTGCCATAATGGAAGGGTTCGCCCATCACAAAGATCACGTCGGCATCTAGCTGTTTTTCAGCTTCATCCATTAAACGAGACGCATACCGTTGACCCTGATAATCAGGCAGTACGGCTAAAGGCGCCAAAACAAAGCACTTTAGATGAGGTGCAGCATCAACTGTGATTGGGGTATAGCAAGCATGTGCGACGCTTTCAAAAACAATAGAGAAACTGCCTTCGTTAATGAGGTCGTCAGCAAAGGATGCA
The DNA here is from genome assembly GCF_004120195.1 of Enterovibrio baiacu. Classification (GTDB taxonomy): domain Bacteria; phylum Pseudomonadota; class Gammaproteobacteria; order Enterobacterales; family Vibrionaceae; genus Enterovibrio; species Enterovibrio baiacui. The sequence continues at coordinate 222,380 of NZ_SCHN01000009.1, forward strand.
TATAATTTTGCATGGCGCTCATCATAAAGCCCACCTGCTGCGGCGAACGCTTCATATTGAATTTGATATGGTGTTTTCATTTAAAACATTCCTATTGGGTTTTCTTTTCGCGCTATAGATCAAGCAACATCAGATATTTACGAATGAAACGCGCTTTAATTTGCGCTAACGGATAATCACCTTCCGAGAACAGATAGTTGAGCGCGATACCGTCTATTTCAGCAATTAACATGTGGCTATCTACAACGTCATTTGACTGAGGCAGATCCGCTAAAATTGTTTGAAAAGAGTTCATCATCAGTGTGTAGCGCTCATCTAACAGATCTTTCAATATCAGCCGCATAGCCGGCTGGCATTTAACCTGGTAGTCAAACTGATAAAACAGCTTTTGTTCTGGGTTTGCCATAGAGAGAAAGATCGCCTCTAACAAATGAATCAGCCTTTCTTTTGCCGATGCAGATTCATTCTGAGCATTGGATGCTTCACCAACATCGTTGATGATTTCCTCCATACGGACAAATACCTGACGCAGTAAATCCTCTTTATTCTTAAAGTGATGAAAAACCAACCCTTTAGACACATTTGCAGATTCACAAATCTGTGCGATGGAGGTTCTCTCATACCCTAGCGTTGCAAAGAGCGAGATCGCTACTTGCATGACCTGCTGTTTTTTGTCCATATCAGTGCTCTCTAAAAAGCAAACCGACCGTCCGGTCTGTAAATTTTCTCGAATAATATAGCGATCAAAAAGAGAGAACAAGATCTTTCGAATGTTTTAAGTTTGGTCGTGCATCCAAACCCCGTCCTAATTCGTCTCACTTCCAGCTATCTCATCTTTTTGCTCGCTGATAGCTGTCATTCTTGCGTCGGTTTTTACTCGCTTAATCCGCGACGCGCATCGATAGTCAAACGTAAGGAAACTAACATGCGACATCTTTTCATCTTACTCACGGTCGGTCTCAGCATTCTCACTGTTCAACCTGTATTGGCAAAACAGCATGAAGGAATCGAGTTTCTTAACTCTGGCGCCGTGCTTCCTAAGACACTTCCTTTTTCAGAGGCCGTAAGAGTGGATAAAACCCTCTACCTGTCAGGGCAGATCGGCATTTTGCCAGGCACACTCACCTTAGCGCCGGGCGGAATAGAAGCGGAATCAAAACAGACGATGGAAAACATCAAAACGTCGCTCAGCGCAAACGGCTATGCCATGAGCGATCTGGTGAAATGCACTGTCTTACTCGCAGACATGTCGGAATGGCAAACGTTTAACGGTATCTATAAAACGTATTTTTCTGACCGATACCCAGCGCGAAGTGCCATCGGCGCAAATGGGTTGGCATTGGCGGCAAAAGTGGAAGTGGAATGTATCGCAGCGGTTGATTGATAGGGCGAGCGTGATCAAGTGATCGTGACTGTCATTCTCTAGGTGTTGTGTCCCTTATCAAAAGGCGCAACACCTCGTATCACGTCAGTAAATTCATCCATCATAGCCAAAGAAAACTGAGGTTGAGGCATTTATGAGTGCCTGTCCCCGCTAGACTTCGTATTCCTTTCGTTTTTTGTACTGCATCCATTTCCTGCCTCACCTCGTCTCATTCTTGTTTGACTGGCTCGGTGTGCATTCTGTGTGATTGCATTGGTCATCGAAAAGAAAATAGTTGGACCCATTTTGCCTGCTTATCTCAACAAAGACACAGTAGGGAGTTTGAACTTTTATTCATCATCCATCATTGTTTGATTACTAATAGTTCGTGTGCGAATAATTATAGGGAGAGTGAGGTTGTGATGAAAAAAACAAGGTTAAGCATGATGTTGATGGGTCTGATTGCGTTCACCGCAGAGGCAGCTATTTCGCCACAGTTACCCGGAGAAATGATTGATGCCTTTGAAGGCAAATTTGGTGTTACCGAGGGAAAAAGAAGAAATCATACCAAAGGGTTTTGTTTCAAAGGGCAGCTAATTCCTAATGATTCATTGATTGCTAACTACTCTGACAGTGCGATTTTTAAGGCACCTTCACGCGTCATCGGACGGTTTTCTCATTCAGGGGGGAATAACAACGCGCCTGATGACAAGTATGGTGAGTTAGGGATCGGGCTATCCATTGTTGATCTTAACGGTGACAACACAAGAATGGCACTCAATACCTTGGATTTTTTCCCAGTATCAACACCAGAGGCTTTTCTCGCGCTGAATCAAGCAAAAGTAAAAGGCAAAGATGCCGTGGCAAAAATGAAGCAAAGCCATCCAGAATTGGCGGCGTTTAGCAAACATATGGCGAAGCGCGATAAGAAAGTGAAGCCGTATGAAGACCACACATATAATGGCATCAATACCTTTTTCTTTGTGAATGCTCAAGGCGAGAAGACACCGTTTCGTTGGGTGTTCGAACCCACTATGGCGAACGGTGTTCGCGTTGAAACGCACCCTGATTTCTTCTTCGATAACATTCAAGCGAGTCTAGAAAATGGCGGCGTGTCTTGGGACATGACGGCGGTTTTGGCGAACCCTAGTGATGACATCAACAATGCAGCAGTGAAATGGACAGGCCCTCATCAAACCATCACGCCTGTCACCCTGGTGATTGAAAAAGTCGCGACGGAGCCGGAAGGTCAATGCGACACCATTAACTTCGACCCCTTGGTGTTGGCCAAAGGTATTGAGCCGTCGAGTGATCCCATACTTCTTGCAAGAAGCCCAGTCTACGCGGTGAGTTTCGGCAAAAGGCTCACCGAAAAAGCCGCAAAATAAAAAGCACATAAAGCGCACCCTCAGGTGCGCTTTATGTATGTGTTGGTTAAACACAGAACATATTCTGTGTGTTTTTTCATCGTTTTGTTTTCACTGCAAATTGTAAGGTTTTAGTTTTTGTTTTTTCTTCTTTCTTGCCCCATGATGAGCGCAATTTTTGGCCGACATATTCCGTGGAGCAGTCGTGAAATCGGGCTTAGACATTCAGTTAGGTGACGCACTTAATGCGTTTATTTGTGCGTTAAAAACAACCCATGAAGCGTACTTTGAAACGTCAATCCGCCTCGTGTCTTTGCAAGATTGGGAATACGTCGGCGTTAGCATGGGCGCTCAACCTCCCCAGCAAACAAGTGAAGCGTGTTGGGTTGCATTGCCAAATCACGATGACGAAGCCACGACGAAAAAGCATTTCTATTGCACCGCGCGAGACGCTGATGTTTGGGCGATCAACATGGCAGGTAAAGGGCGAAGAATCGCGTTTGCTCGCCGAGATACACTGAGTGACATGGCAATTTTGGATCAAGACGCCTTTACTGATCATGTCATTTGGAATGCGCCGCTAGGCGAATCCGGCCAAGGCGTGCTGCCCGTCAATCAGATGGTGTTAGACATGGGCGGTGAAGAGCGCGTTTTTCATCTTTGCGGAATGCGTGATGAGAAAGGCAGCCTATTGATTCATGTCAACGGCCATGAAAAACTGGCATTAACGGCATCACGCTATATCGATAACGCCCTCCATCGCTTTGGTGAACGCTGCGCGCAAAGTAATAACAGCGAACAACCTCACTCGGGTGTGTCGCTAGATAACCTACCATTTTTAGCACTTGTTGAAGCGCAGCAAGACAATGATGTGCTTTCCGAGCAATTTCCTTTTCTGCCACCGCTAACGTTTCAAAAGGTAAGAAATGAAATCGCCAAATCTCGGCATCTCGTTCAAACCGCGATGAAAAAAGCCGTGTCTGCAAGCCGCGTCATGCTGCTTGCCGTTCCGAGCGCGTTGGCAGTGTCTGTGTCGCTATTTTTCATGTTCAACCTGACAATGAGTAACGGTGTATCGGCAGGTTTTCTCTCAGCCATAGAGCCGTTCATGGCGGCTTTCCTTGGCGCGAAACAATCCCTATTGCAGCAATACTTCGCGTTGTGGGGAAACATGAAATACGGCCTCATGGGGTTGGTCGTCATCGTTATGGCAGTCTCTCAACTTGTCGATTATGGCGCTAAAAAGTGGAGGAAACAGGGCGTGTTATTCCCCGTCGCCGCGAAACTGACGTATTACTGTTTTGTCGCTGCCTTTTTGATTGATCTCTTGCTGCTCAGCATGAGTGCAGCGAACCCAAACATCTTCTCCGTCGCATCGGCGTTTGCGATGTATCTTTTGCCCGTCACGGTGTATATCAGCTTCCAGTTTTTGAAGAAGAAAGCCGAGAGCAAGGTATTGGCTCCCTTGAAAGCGTTTACCTGGTTTTCTGTTGAGAAGCCTTTGCGATAGGGCAGTAGAATAGGGTGGGGTGAAAGGACTGGGGCAGTCACGTTGGGGTAGTGGCTGTTTCAACGATACCTATTGGCTATTGAATCGAACAACACTATTTTAGCCACTTTGACATCTTGTTCTTTGCTTTTGCGCAGTTCAGATAAGATCTCGGTTGCTTGGCGTTTTAACGAAGTCACTAATGCTATTTTCATCCACACTACCCCGAAGAAATACTCAAAGTGACACTATTCGATCACTTTGAGTCTGGCAGGGTTGGGGGCATTTTTGTATGTCTGTCCCGCTTATTGCCAAAGGGAATGAAAACCTGAAGATCAACACTGAACACAGTGGCAAAAACAACCTCAATATCGTTTCGCTACGCGACAAGAGCGTATTGACTTGACGTTCGGGGAGCGTCCATATATGTCCTCGATGTTTTCTAATCAATAGAAAGAGCTTAAATGCCCCTTTCACCACCGTACCAGTGACACTAACATAACTCATAGGGGAGGGGGCCGATGTTGTGACTGAAAGGTGATTTCAGGGGCAAAGTGTGTTCATTTAAAACTCACTATACTCAAGCACCAAAATTTGATGTTCTAAATATGAATATCACATAGTCCCAAACAGCTCTCTCCCATCTTGTAAGATGTTTTCGGCATCCGTCCAAATTGTAATAGATTCACCTGAAGAACGAACAAAAACGTATGCATCAAGTTCGGCAACTTGTGTCTCATTTAATCCTAAGAAGGAAACTTGAGCTGCTGAAAGCTCGGCTGATATCGGCGTATTAGCACTATAGCTCCAATTTTGAGCTTCAAGGTTAAATGTATCATCACCTTCACCTAAATATGCTACGAAACCATTCCAATCATCGGGCTCTTCATGAGTTACTGTCTGAATCTGGTCTGACTGCGCTAAAATTGCGTTAGCATTGATGCTTACAGTTTGGTCTGAATCCCCATATGCGACAACAGCTTCAACTTGTGCTATTACTTTAGGCCCTGAAGTTACACCATAAGTGTTTCCAGAGAAATCGATTTGTGTGTCGTCTTCCACGAGAATTTTGTCAAAGCCTCGACTGCCAAGATAGGAAGTCCCATTAGACAACAATAAATTAGTATCTGAAAAATCCTCTTGATCGAAAACCATTGTATCGTTGCCTTCACTGCCAACATATCGATCTATCCCCGTTCCACCATCCATAATGATGTCATCGTCAAAGCCAGCTTGAAGATAATCATTGCCAGCGCCACCATATAGTGCGTCTCCTCCAGCGCCACCCAAAAGAGTGTCATCGCCATTGCCACCATATAGTGTGTCATTGCCTTGACCACCATTTAAAATGTCGTTTCCATCTCCACCATATATAATGTCATCTTCAGCGCCTCCTTTAAGGGTATCATTCCCAGCCTCACCATAAATTATATCTCCTCCAGCACCCCCATAAACAATATCCTCCCCCTCTCCAGCAAAAATGGTGTCATTGAATGTATTTTCGCTTGGTGAATATTTGAGTGAAACATTGTCAATTAGAGCTCCATAGCCATCAGAAGATCCTTGCGCTGCAAAACGAACCGTTAAATAATCAATGCCTTGGGGAACAACAATATCCGTAGAAAACGTTTCGTAATCAATGTTTCCCTGGGTGTTCGAAAAATATTTGCTATATAAAATGCGACCCACTGGGTCTATAATCTCGATTTCAAATGGACTGGTTGATGAATTACTACCCATGAAGCGGTTTGCATAATCAAAAGAAAACATCAGGTCTATATTACCTGACTCCGATAGGCCTTCGATATTTACATGTTGCTGAATCCATGTGTTTTCTAAGCCATCTAATTCAAGTACAGTGTTTGTATCGCTATTATCTGGAGCTCCCTCACTCTGCCCTTGTTGCAATTCTATTTTCCTAGATCCTCTAGAATACCAACCTGTAACGCCATAATCCTCGAAAAGGTTGCTCTTATAACCTTCATTATCTCCCCAGTCTTCAAAATCTGAATTTATTAAGAGTTCGCGAGAAGTATTAGAACTGCTATCACCATAAATAATATCGTCTCCACCGTTTCCAACAATACGGTCATCGCCCATGCCTCCAATTAATACGTCAGAATTATCTCCACCCGTAATAATATCGTCGCCTTCAAGTCCATCGACAGTTACTATGCTTGAATCAAGATTAGGCTGGGAAAGTGAAACATTATCAACTAATGCCCCGTGATTATCGACCTCACCTTGTCCTTTAAAGCGCAGCACAAGACCATCAGTTCCTTTAGGTACAGAAAAATCCACATCAAAACTTTGAAATGTTTCATTTGATTGCGTGTTGCTGAAATATTTGCTATACAGAACAACGCCTTCATTGTTTATAACTTGAACAACGAAGGGGCTTGTTGATTGATTATCACCGTTGTATCGATTTGCGTAATCAAAGGATAAGTTCAGGGAAGTATCTTGCTCACTTGCTATTTCTGTGACATCAATTTCTTGATGAACCCAAAGGTTTACATAAGCATCCAATTCCAGCACACTACTTGAAGTATGATCAGTAGGTGCGCCAGAAATTGAACCTTGTTGAAGCTTTAGGTTATAATCTCCTGTCACATACCAACCAGCAACACCATAATCAAAAAAAGTATTGTTTTCACCACGGACTCCAAAATCTTCAAATCCACCATTAGTAAGAAGGTTTACACCAACCCCTTCTGAAATAGAAAGTTTATCTGAACCACCTGTTCCTATTACTTTAGTCATAATATATATCCATTTTTAAATTTTAATCCAGAAGCGAACCACTATCTTAGGCACTAATTAGCCATGAAATCGAGGCTTCTAATGGAGAGGGATTTTCGTAAACGTGTATTTTACATATATTATTTATTGTGTGTGATTTTACATCAATCCCCACTTTGTATAGTTGAATAAAAACAATAGGTTAAACTGAATTTATCAGCTAAAAATCAGTCTAAATTACTAATGGAGCTTGATGTTTTTTGTTAACTAGAATATATCCTTACCCTCCCATTAAATAAGGTTTTTTGTTACAATAATAAATTAACAGAAATAGTTGTATATAAATTCATTCAATTTGGATAGATCAGGTTCAGCATCTGAAAAATTATCGTCGAAGTAAAGCTTTTAAAACCAGTACTTTATGAATGAGCATTGTTGAGCAATTTCAATTATGGGTGCGGTTGTGCCAAGTGTCGCTGTCAAATGTTCTGTTGTTGACGAACAGACATTCCTCGCTTGCACTTTGTTCAATACCTCGACCCCAGCAATAATTTCTCTAACTTGCGCGTTGTAATCTCGGAAGCTCAATTCCCCGCTAAAAAATTGCTTGTGACGATAGACTGTCGGCTCTGACAGAGATAGTTTGTGGTAACTAAAGCTCCGTTTCCATTGTTTCAAATCTCTATTTTTTAATGCCTCTACAGCAAGTTTCCGCAGAATTCTTCATGCCAATAGCCTGCATTTTTACGTAGAGGAATGTTAGGCACTAACCCTTTCTAAATTAGTGCCTTATAGCAACATTTTATGTTGTAGGCACCGTCATCTGACATTTGGTTTGTTTGGCGTCTTAAAGGATTGAGCTAGGACGTTAATGCCTCCTGTCATGCACCGCACCTAATGATGCAACGGCTGAGAATATCTCGTTGCTATTGGCATCAACCATTAACAAACTAACATTCATAGCGATATAAGGATTTCCTGTTTAGCTTTCCCCCCCCCAACCTTATCCCCAATTTCTGTGCATAACTCCCACGAAATCGATGGCTTCAATGGCTTAGGGATTGCAAGTGATTGTGTGACTTTTGTTCAACTTTTTTCTGTGAGCGTCAGGCACAAAAAAAGGGCAGGATTCTCATCCTGCCCTTGGGTGTTTATTCGCCTTGCTTAAAAGGCGATTTGCACGCGGTGCTTACACGTCGTAAGTGGTAGACGAGATGTTGCCGCCTGTGCCAGTCCAGTTCGTGTGGAAGAACTCGCCACGTGCTTTGTCAGTACGCTCATAAGTGTGCGCGCCGAAGTAGTCACGTTGTGCCTGAATCATGTTCGCTGGAAGGCGAGCAGTGGTGTAACCGTTCAGGAAGGTCAGTGCAGATGACATACATGGCATTGGTAGTCCGCTTTCGAACGACTTAGCCACCACTTTACGCCATGCTGGCAGGCTGCCTTGTAGGATGTCTTTGAAGTACGCATCTGTGCCGAGGAATGGCAGTTCTGGGTTTGCTTCAAATGCATCACGGATGTTGCCAAGGAATGCGCTACGGATGATACAACCGCCACGCCACATCAGCGCCACGTTGCCGTAGTTCAGTTCCCAGTTGTTCGCTTCTGACGCTTCGCGGATCAGCATGAAACCTTGCGCGTAAGAGATGATTTTAGATGCAAGCAACGCTTGGCGTAGGGCATCTAGCCACTCTGACTTGTCGCCTTCAACCGGCTGAATTGGGTTGTCGAACAGCGCCGATGCTTCAACACGTTGGTCTTTCAGTGAAGACAGCACGCGTGCGAAGACAGACTCGGTGATCAGGGTCAATGGAATGCCCAGATCAAGTGCGTTGATACCTGTCCATTTACCGGTGCCTTTTTGGCCCGCTGCATCCATGATTTTCTCAACCAGTGGCTCGCCGTCTTCATCGCGATAGCCGAGGATGTCTGCGGTGATTTCTACCAAGTAGCTGTCTAGCTCGGTTTTGTTCCACGCGGCAAAGGTCGCTTGCATTTCATCGTGCGACATACCTAAGCCTTCTTTCATGAAGTGGTACGCTTCGCTGATCAGCTGCATGTCTCCGTATTCGATACCGTTGTGAACCATTTTCACGAAGTGGCCTGCGCCTTCACGGCCAACCCAATCACAACAGGCTTCGCCGTCGTCTGTTTTCGCTGCAATCGCTTGGAAGATTGGTTTCACGAACGGCCATGCTTCTGGGCTACCGCCCGGCATGATGGAAGGCCCGAAACGTGCGCCTTCTTCACCGCCTGATACGCCAGTACCCACAAAGTAGATGCCTTTCTCACGTAGCTCAGCAACGCGACGGTTGGTGTCAGGGTAGTTGGTGTTACCGCCATCAATGATGATGTCGCCTTCGTCTAGCAATGGTACGAGTGCGTTGATGAATTGATCAACCACGTCGCCTGCGCGAACCATCAACATCACTTTACGTGGTGTTTCTAGTTTGCTTACCATGTCTTCTAGCGATGTCGCACCGACGATGTTGGTGCCTTTCGCTGGGCCTTCAAGAAACTCGTCGACTTTGGCGACGGTACGGTTAAAGGCAACAACCTTGAAGCCGTTGTCGTTCATGTTGAGGATCAGGTTTTGACCCATTACGGCCAATCCGATTACGGCAATATCAGCTTTCATTTATCCATTTCTCCTTAGGCCAGCTCTTTCGCTGCGTCTGAATCTAAATACCACTCGGTAGTGCCCGCTTTTGAGCGAACGTGTGCAGCAGGGTAGGCCTCTGCTGCTGGCGCGTTGTCGGCAATTTCTTTCAATACCGATGCTTTGCTCGCGCCCAATACCAAGTAGGTGATGCGTTTTGCGTTTTCCAAAAGATGCGCGGTTTTTGACACACGGAGCTGATGGCTCTCAGGGTGTGATGCAATGGTCGCGATCTCTGTGGTTTTGTAATCTGTTTTGCCCGGGAACAGGGAGGCGGTGTGACCGTCTGTGCCCATGCCAAGCATGATCCAATCGAAGACTGGCACGCCGTCTTGATCCACGGTGCCTTCTGCGTTTGGAATGGTGTCGAGCATTTCTTCTGTAAAGCGGATCACTTCACCTGCCACGAAATCTTCGCCACGAATGCGGTGAATGTTTTCAGCGGGGATTTGGATGTGATCAAACAAGAGGGCTTTGGCTTGGCCGTAGTTGCTTTGCTCGTCTTCGGGTGCCACGCAACGTTCGTCGCCCCACCAGAAGTGCAGGTTTTGCCACTGAATACGGGTAGCGTAATCTGCGTTCGCCAAGTAGCTGAAAAGCTGTGATGGCGTGCTGCCGCCAGACAGGGAAATGTGCACAGGGCGGCCCATTTCGCTGTATTCCAGCAGGGTGTTTGCTAACGCTTCAACGACCTGTTGGCTGTCGTCGAACACGCGGTAATTCATGTTACTCATAGTTCGCAATAGTCCGTGCTTGCTAGGTTCTTACAAGGGAAGCGCCACGAACGGTCTTCTTCATGAAGCAGCTCGTCGGCCTCTTTCGGCCCCCACGTGCCTGCGGCATAGCCATACAGGTGTTCTGGGTTTTGCTTGTATTCCAAAATCGGTTGTACAAACTCCCAACACGCTCTCACTGCATCGGTACGGGCAAACAATGTGGCATCGCCTTTCATTGAATCGAGCAATAGGCGCTCGTAAGCCGTCAGCATGTGCGTTTCTTCGAGGGTGTCGTAGTGGAAGTCCATGGAGACTTCTTTGGCTTTAAAGCCTGCGCCCGGTTCTTTCAAACCAAAGCTCATTTGAATGCCTTCGTCAGGTTGAATACGGATGATCAACTTGTTCTCTGGGGCATTGGCACCAAATACGGGGTGCGGCGTTTTCTGGAAGTGGATAACCACTTCGGTGACGCGGGTCGGTAATCGCTTACCGGTGCGCACATAGAAAGGCACGCCGTTCCAACGCCAGTTGTCGATAAACATCTTCAAACCGACGTAGGTTTCTGTGCGGGAATCGTCTGCCACACCGTGTTCGTCGCGGTAGCCTTTTAGGTCTTCGCCACGCACGTTGGATTCTGTGTATTGCCCCAATACCAGGTTCTTCTGCAGTTTTTCTTCGGTCAGTGGTTGTAGGCTGTTTAGTACCTTCACCACTTCGTTACGCATGGAATCTGCATTGATCACCGCTGGCGGCTCCATGCCCACCATGGCGAGCACTTGCAGCAGGTGGTTTTGGAACATGTCACGCACTGCGCCAGCACCGTCGTAGTAGCCACCACGTTCTTCTACACCGAGGAATTCTGCTGCGGTGATTTCAACGTAATCGATGAAATTGCGATTCCAAAGTGGTTCAAACATGCCGTTAGCAAAACGGAAAACCAAAAGGTTTTGGACGGTTTCTTTACCGAGGTAGTGGTCAATGCGGTAGATTTGGTGTTCTTGGAAGCAGTCGTGGAGGTTTTTATCAAGCTCTTCGGCAGTGGCAAGGTCGTAACCGAAAGGCTTTTCAACAATCAGTCGTTTCCAACCGTTGTCTTCGGTGTTTAAACCGTGTGCAGCAAGGCTGCTTGGAATGATGCTGTACAAGCTTGGCGGCGTTGCCAAGTAAAACGTGGTGTTGCCACCGGTTTTGTACTGTACTTCGATGTCGGCCAAGCGCGTTTTCAACTTGGCGTAGTCATCGGTGTTTGAGGTATCAATCGCTTGGTAGTGCACGCGCTCTAAGAAGGCATTCAATACATCTTGATCGACTTTCTCATTCGCGGTGAGCGATTCTTTTAATTTTTGTTGGAAGTCCGCATCGGAGTAGTGCGTGCGGCTCACGCCTAGAATGGCAAACTCTTCTGAGAGCAATCCGTTGGCATAAAGATGATAAAAGGCGGGAATCAATTTGCGGTGAGTCAAATCGCCCGAGGCCCCAAAGATGACGATACAATTATTTTCAGGCTTAACCATAATGCTATCCCACTTGTCTGAGTCCGTCAGACAAGTCATTCATTTTTTAGTGCTAAAACTATAAACACTAAGGAAAAAAGTGATAGTCGGTTTTACCTATCAAACTGATAGGCAGAACCCCGTTCTAATTGTGATGACACAACCCTTACATAGAACTATACCCAAACGACCTGAAGATGCTCGCTTTCAACGTGAATGCTACTTCATCAATCTGCCTTTTTCCTGCACTAACACTGCAAGCTTAGTGTTCGAAAAAGGCAATTGGTGCATGACGTTCGATACGAAAGCAAGAGGACATGAATACGCTGTGAAAGCGTTTTCATCACGTCGTCGCGGGGGATTTTATATGAAGTCGCTCCAAAAATCTGTCGTTTTCCAAAGACAAATTTTAGGAAACCAACAGGCACATGAGGCGAGAAGTCCGTGAATAGTTGCCGTAAAACCGCGATTTACGCTGACATCGGTCGAAGGTGGATCTTGCAAGCGGTACGAAAAAAGGCGCATCACGCGCCTTTTTGTCCATCAGAATGTGACATCTTGTTGTCGCGGGCGATTAGCCATAACTGAACAAGAAATCATCGGCGGTAAGCTCTGACAGGTCGGTGTTATTGAACGTCACTGTGTTGGTTTGTGACAGTTCCAACACGACCGTTGAGCCAACTTGGGTGAGGCTGAGATCCTCAAATTCATCGCCTGTGTACAGCAGCACGATGGTGTCTTCGCCTTGTTGGTAATCCACCACGCGATCATGGCTGGATTCAGTCGGTAGTTGCTCGTAGAAGACAAAGAAGTCATTGCCTTCTCCGCCGATGTAGAAATCGTTACCTGTGGTGCCAACGAGAATGTCATCGCCGTCGTTGCCGAACAGGCGATCATTGCCGATGCCGCCGATAACAAGGTCATCGCCAGTGCCACCTAGCATGTCGTTGTTGCCCGCCACACCAATCATGACGTCATTGCCTGAACCACCACCGATGTAATCGTCACCGCCACCGCCGTAGATGACATCGTTACCTGCGCCACCGATGATGCGATCGCCACCGTCGTCTTCAAACAATGACAGTGGGAATTGAATGTCGCCATACAGAAAGTCATGAATGTATGGGGCGTAATCTTCAAGGGAGGTGATATCTGAAGATTGCCATGCGTTGTATAAGATGGCGAGGTAGTCTTCCGCTTCATCGCCAGGCGCGAAGATTTCTTGATCGGAGAGGTATTCATCTAATCGAAAATCATCACCCAGCAGCAAATCATTGCCGCCAAAGCCAATCAATGTGTCGTTGCCGCTGTCGCCGTTAAGTAAATCGTCACCTTGCATGCCGGAGATTTGGTCATCTCCTGTTGTTCCGACTTCGATATAATCAAACTCAATATCGGTCATCGTCGTCATGTCTCTCTCCTTGTCACCTTTGCCAACTAAAACGTCCTATTTTTTTCGATGTTACCGATTTAATTTATGGTATCTGGCCGTATTTGCTGCGTCTTTTCGTTGAAACCTCATCGTAAACAAGCCAATGAGACGCGTGTATTGAAATTGAGCGCAACCCTTATAAGCAAAGGTGTGAAAGGTGAGTGTTTACTCACATTTTGACTGGGAAAGGTGTGGTAGGGAGGCGATGCGCCGTGCGCGGCGCATTGATTTGGAGAACATGCGGTGTGGGACGATAGGTTAAGGCGTGACCTCGATGTCTTCTAGCTGCTTGCATTCCGGGGTTTCAAAATCGTCCGCGAGCTGATTACAAGCAAGGCTGTTGACGCTTTTCATGCAGGCGATGGCGGCTTTTTGAATGGTGGGATCATCGGGAATGTCTCGCATCTCTATTTTTGCCTGTTCACAAGCTTGATCGGCAATGCCGCTCACCATGGCTTTCATTTGCTCGTTCTGCGCATGCTCACCGAGTAGCTCTGACGAACAGGTTTTCATTTTTCCGCACATCTTGTCGATCTCTGTCATTAACGCCGGGGAGATGGCGGCGTGAGAGAAGGCGGGCACAAAAAGTAATGCCACAGCACTGCTGCGAAGGATGCATAACAAACGCGCGGATAAAAGACGATGAGTTCGCATAGAATGCCTCAGTTGTTTTAGAGAAAAAGGGCAAGGGAAAAGACGGCTTGCTTCTACAGAAAGCGTAACACTAACGAGGCGTTTTTCTGTGTTGCAGCAAAGAGATCCGAAAGAAACTTCAAGGTAGGTGCTCGGCGCGATGATCGGGCGGTGACGCGATCAAAGGTAGGGTTCTATCACCTTGAGACAGCGTTCCACGGTGTCCTCTTTTTCACCAATAGGCGCAACGTAATCAACCACGCGCTTTGCCTCTTCCACACTGGCTAGCTTCGCAATTATCCATGCGGAGAGGTATTGGGAGGATAAGCATCCCCCTGCTGATGCGAGGTTACCTTGGGCATAGAAAGCTTGATCGAGCACGGTCGCCCCTGATTCGATGAGCAAGGGTTTGGTGGTGGCGTCAGTGCATGCCGGTGAATGTTGGAATAGCCCGAGTGAAGAGAGTATCAAAGCGCCTGAACACTGACTGCCAATGCATTGTTTTTCAGGGTTAAACATCATGCGGCGCAACAAATCGCCGTTTCTGGCAATATCGCGTGAGGATTTGCCACTGCCAACCAAAACGGCATCTGCATGGTTGGCAAATTCGATTGGCTGGTGGGCTTTTACGGTGACACCGTTCATTGAGGTGACATGATCATTTGGGCTGCAAAGGTGGATATGCCAGCCACAGGGTTTCATGCGATTTAGCATACTAAGCGCGACGAAGGTGTCCATCTCGTTGAAGCCTTCAAACGTGAGAATGGCAATGTCCATCATGCTGCCCTCGTGCGCGTTTCAGTGCGCGGTTGTGGTCGCTTAACGTTCTTGCGTCACCGCGTTGTGTTAGTCGACCAATTCAATCCCTAAACTTTCCAACAAGTTTAACGCTTCGTAGCGAGAGAATTTTGCACCGGCCACACGATTTTCCAATACGTTCAAAAACACGTTGGTGGATTCTGTGAAATCTGCGTTTTGTAGATTTGTGCGCATGAATTGGGCGCGGTCAAAATCGCAGTAGGTCAGGGTGGATTCGGTAAAATCGCCATCACGGAAATCGACATCATGCAGTTTGCACTCAGTCATTGAGAGTGAATGCAGGGTGAGGCCAAAAAAGGAGGCGTCGGTCAGAATGCATTGGGTGAATGTCAACTCGGCATCAACGCGATACGTCGGCCACTCTGCTCTTGTCCAATCAATGCCCACCATTTTACAGGCGTTAAACACGACCTCGTTAAACTTAGAGAAAGGGATTCTCAGTAAGCTCAAATTGCAGCGCGTGAAGGTGCAGTTGATGAATTTGCTGCTGCGAAACTCAGCGGATGAAAAGTGACAATCAATGAACTCACATTCTTCAAACTCACACTGCGTGAAGGCTTCATCGTTGAGTTCAAGCTTGTTGAACGTTTCGTTGTAATACTCGTTATTGCTTTCGATGGTTTGCACGGTTTCCTCAGAAGATATCCGCAAACAAGAGGGGTATTTAAAACACAAGATGACGGTGTGTCTAGGGATTTATGGGCCGTGATGAGCACGCTGTAACGACACACTCTTTTTTGAAACAAAACGCGCGAGAAAGGTTGAATCGCGCCTTTTTCTCTGTGCAGCCTAGAAGCCAAAAAACGGCCACGAGGGCCGTTTTTATTGCGTTGTTGAGCGAGATGATGCGCTTAGACGTCTTTTGACCACGTGCGGATCTTGGTAATTTCTTCTGCGTCGATGTTTAACGATTCAAGAAACGCTTGGTGTGCCTCGGGCTCCATTTTTTCGAACTGCTTGTGCCAGTTCATCATGTCTTCTTCGCTCATACCCGCGGCGACCATAATGTCTACCCAGCGCTCTTTCGTTACCATGTTTTGCTCCAGTAATGTCGGTTGTTCTAACAAAATGACAATCGCTTTTTGCTGCTGACGTAAACGCTGGATTTCGTTCTCCAAGGCGTTGAATTGGTCACGCAGAATCTGTTCTTGCGTCATGTCATTCTCTTGATCAAGAAGAGGGGCGATTTTGTTAATGGGCACACCGTAAGACCGATACGCCAAGATGGCGGATAAGCGTTTTACTTCTTTCTCTCCGTACCACCGATAGCCATTCTCCGAGCGATATGCAGGGTTAAGCAGCCCTTCACGTTCGTAATACAAGATGGTGGTACGAGATACTCGGTGTTGTTTTGCCAATTGACTGATCGTTTGCATCGCTATGTTGTCCTCTGAACGCATGCACCGTTCCTCAAAGCGGGAACGTCGTTCTCTTCTCTCTCTGAAACAAAAGTCTCAACCCATCACTCATAGACAGGTCAACTGGGCGTTGGGCGTTTTATTTACATGTGATGTTTTATTTGCACCGTAAAAAAATCGACAATTGATTATAAAATACACTGTATTATAATGACGAAATCATGATGACACTGGATTAACATCAAGCCGCAAATTGTTGTTACCTTGTCGTCGTACTGTATCAACTGCTCAGACGGGAAAGGGATTTTCAGCCAAATGTACACGTTCTTCTCTTCGCTCATTGGATTGTTTGTCCTCAGTCTGTACATCGAATCTGCCCGCACAGCGTTACCCGATACCGCCTTTCATTTGGCATTGCCTATCGCACCATCTTTTACGCCAACAACAAGCTTTGATGGAACATGGGAAGGGATGCATGTGGATGAAAATGACAAGCACACCTGCCTGCCTTCAAAGGTGGTCGGCACGATCCGCAATGGGTTCGTTTCTTTCCACATTTCACACGACAATTCGACCCTAAAGGGCTGGATTTCTGAAACCGGTGAACTGGAAATTTACAGCGACAGCATGCAGTGGGGCTATCACTTTTCAGGGAGCGCAAGCCATGATGCGCTGACGGGAGAGTGGGAAATGAGCAACGCACCATGCAATGGCCACTGGTCGATGTCCCGCGTATCTGTCTGATAACCTTTAATGTTTTTGCAATTTCGAGACTTGATACGAATGCTTCGTTTTTACTGTCGCGAGTGAGCAACAATTCATTTACATTGTCATTATCTACACACTAATAACGGTCTACACCACTTGAATAAAGTCTGAGCGGCACAGCTATCACTGCGCGTTTGGATCTTGCTGTTTCGTTGTTTAGAGGCTGATATGGTCAATGTTTTCTATTCTTTCCGCGGTGAACACCCTGAAATGCAGCACGTTGAAGTGCAAACTACGCGTTATCGCGATGCGGTTGATCTGATTGATAAGTATCCGTGGCGTGAAGAAGTGGCATTGTTTGAGGAGCACGGTGAAGGCGGCGGACTGTTTTTCATGTTGGGGGACGAAAACGGCAAACATGCATGTTTTCAATTGGTCCCGACAGAGCCAGACAAAGGCTTGCTGTGTTTTTGGCTGGTGCTAGAAAAGGGCTTTCTTGGTATTTTCGGCAAAAAAGCCATCGATACACCCTTTGAAGAAGTGTCGATTTCCGAAGCGAAATCGAAGATTAAACCGCTATTCGATTATTCCATCGAACAACTCTACGAATCCCACAAAAAGTCTTAACATCACGAGTTTGCATTTGTTCCGTCGCTTTTACTGTTGTGTTGTCTATCATTAATGCTGCAAGTTCCAATGACTTAGGTGGTGCACATGTCGACAATCTACTTCTATGAGCCTGATGACCCGTTCGGCTTTCTTTCAAATTTTTACCCAGCACCTCTGATTATCGATGGCCAAACCTGGTTGTGCTCTGAGCACTATTACCACGCGCAAAAATTTGAAAGCCAAGACATTCGGCGGATTATTCAGCAAGCTCCCACACCGGATGATGCGTTCCGTTTGAGCCGTCAATACGCGGAAGCCGTGCGTGAAGAATGGATGGATGTTCGCGTGGAAGTAATGCGTTTTGTGGTGATGAAAAAGTTTGAGCAACATGCTGAGTTAAGAAAGCAGTTATTGGCGACAGAAAACCAAGTGCTTGCTGAATGTTCTCCTTGTGACGCTTTTTGGGGGGCTAACAGTGAGGGGGTGGGTGAGAACAAACTTGGACAAATCTTGATGGATGTTCGCGCGAAGTTGGCAACTGCGCAGCGCGTTTTATCACTGTAATATCTAGGGTTTATGTAGAGTAATGCATACGGGGTGTTAGAAATTTTATGCGCTCTGTATGGGTTTTTAACTTTTAGAAACAGAGAATGTGCCTACAAAATAAGAATTAAGTGTTATTCCCTCCTGTGGATCAGCCTTCAACTCTCTCCGCTGCTATTGTGAACTCATAAAAGTGAAGCTGGAAAACTCTGGGCATGCGCGAATTACGCATCCCTAATCGTTTTGATTTTCCACACTTTTAACTTCAGCGACATGATTGCCCATTATGTCGCTCGTCAACTCGGCTTCTATGAGTAGTGCTGCCAAGTAATGTAGAGACGGTTGCGTTAGCAATGTAGTCATCGTTTTCATTGTTGCTAAATGGTAAACCGTCAATAGGCAAAAACGTCAGTGCAATGGCAGGTGGGACAAGCGACGTTTTCGGGTTCCAACTGGCTGATGTTAAGCGGTAAAACCCAAAAACTTGCCAGCATATTTTGATCACTTGTGACTTCAACATCTCGGTAGAGGTCGAAACAGGGCAAACGGCTCAATGCGAAGGCTTTGACGTTTTGGCTTGTATAAACGCGTGGTGTATGAATTTTTGCGTTGCGTGAATGATAACTATCGAGATTGCACGCTAAATAAGGCAGATAACACGAACGAATGGATTTGTGTTGACTTCGATTCCTAAGGGCAATGCATTGTCCTTGCGCAGTAGGCCTTGAGCGGTTTCAACACAGGTGTTAAAGCCCATTAAGGGGGATACATGGTTGATACTATTAGAAGCGATGCATCATCACTTCAACAAACATTACTCATTATTGAGGACGATCCAGAGAATTTAAAGCGGCTGGGAAGGTTACTTGAAGATATCGGAGCGGTTGTGACAGCAAGCCGTTCAGAGGCGATTTCGGCACTTAGACACCATCAACCACATGTGATCGTGATGGGCGATTTGGTCATGGCTGACCTGACGCTGATAAGCGATATTCTCGCTCTGGATAAGAAGAATAAGATTCTCGCCCTCGTAGGGAATGAGAATACACAGACAGTGCAACCGGCGTTCGAGCTAGGGGCATTTGATGTGGTGGGGCGCGAACTCAATGATCCTTTACTCAAACTGGTGGTGAAGCGTGCTGCGCATGTTGCCAAAGTGGAGAAGGATCTTGCTCGACTCACTAAACAGGAAAAACGTGAAGATCAGTTCGTTGGCAATAGCTCGCAAGTGTTGCAGCTGATGCGGATGGTTGATCGTGTTGCGCTGACGGATGTGAACACGCTCATTGTGGGCGAAAGCGGCACAGGTAAAGGGCTGCTAGCGCGCGCAACCCACGACAAAGGGCCGCGAAGAGAGGCACCTTTCATCGCGATCAATTGTGCGTCTGTGCCAGATCATCTTTTGGAAGCAGAACTGTTTGGTACAGAAAGTGGGTCTGCGTCTGAAGGCTACCGTGTCACGGTCGGTAAGATTGAAGCGGCAGAAGGGGGCACACTATTTCTTGATGAAATTGGCGACATGCCGTTAGCGCTCCAGTCGAAATTGCTGCGCTTCATGCAGGAACGGATGGTGAACCGCATTGGCGGCCAGCAGCCTATTCCTGTGGATGTGAAGATCGTAAGCGCGACCTATCAAGACATGAGCAGTCGTGTTGCAGAGAAACGCTTTAGAGAAGATCTGTTCTATCGTATTGGCGAAGTGACGATTCATATTCCTCCATTGCGGGAGCGCCCGGATGACATCATGCTCCTCGCAAAAACTTTTCTGAATGAATTCAGTCACAGCATGAACAGAAACATTCTTGGCTTTACGGAAGAAGCTGTCGAAGCCTTGCTCGAACACCCTTGGCCGGGGAACGTCAGAGAGCTTCAAAACAAGGTGAAATCTGCGGTGATTTTGGCAGACGGCAATAAGATTGCGACGGCGGATCTTATGCTGACCAAGGAACAGAAGAAAGACAGCGGGTTACCGCTGAACTTGCGTCAAGTGCGTGAAGAAGCTGAGCGTCATGCTGTTTCGCGTGCATTGCTGCGTGCTGAGGGGAACATGTCTCAAACCGCCAACTTGCTTGGTGTGTCTCGTCCTACCCTTTACACCTTGATTGATAAGTACTCTCTTCAACGTTAACACATGATTTTGTGTGTGATTTTCCATCGTTAGCGTTTTGTTTGTAAGCGATGGAAAATCCGTTGATGCCTTTCTGTCTTACCCCTGCGACGAAACTGAAAGTAACCCTAAATTTCATAAGGAAAACTCCCCATTGGTTATACAGTTAAGAATGTATGAACATGTAACCTGAGGGTATCGCTGAATCCGGCATCTTCAAGTGACTTGTGTACGACGCTATGGAACGCAAGAGGTTTCGGAAGGATAGGTTTAACTCAGCAAAGCGGTGGAGTGTTGATATGAGAATGTCCGAGTTTGTCGATGACAATCTAGTGCTAAAAGCAGATGTCGATGTGTGCTTAGCCGATGATTTTACGTTAGACGCCTGTGCGTATGAATCAGGCGACCAAATGGTGTTGTTCAGTCCAATGACGGGGGATGTGTTGGTGTGCGACAGCGCAACTAGTGTGTTTCTCTCCCTTATCGAAAAAAACCTTCCTCTTGGCGCGGCGCTTTCAGCGCTCTCTGTGTGCCACCCTGATTATGCGCAAAAGTTGCTCCGTGAACTTGAACGTATGGAAATCATCCGATTGGCGGGCGTGAACTGGAGCTGATTGCTCGTATCATGGTTGTTAATGGATGTCTGTCAGCCTAGCTGACGTGCTCTTCTTACTGTTTTTCATGGTGCACGGGTATTCGGCTGGCTAGTCGAACGAGTAACTGTCTGATTTCTGACGAGACGAAAGCTGTTTTCTTCTGTTTGCTGAGGTATGCTTCAAGCATGACTTTTAATGGTTCAGTGTGAATGCTGGACGACTGAGCAGGCTTGCTTTGCAGTACATCAAAATCAAAGACACCATTGTTGAACAAATCCAAAGTGGCCTTCTGGCGGCGGGCACCAAACTGCCTTCTGAACGAAAGCTGGCGGAATCTTTCAAAACCACACGTGTCACGCTGCGTGAGGCGCTCTCATTATTGGAAGCTGAAGGGGTGATTTTCCGTGAAGATCGCCGCGGATGGTTCATTGCTGAGCATCCTTTGCAGCTTGATCTAACGTCTGCTTATCACATTCATGCCGTGGCTCAGGCACAGGGGAAATCAGCATCAACGGAAGTGGTGGTTGCTAAGACCTTGATGGCCAATAAAGAGGCGGCGGAGAAAATGGCATTGCCACCGTTTTCGGATATTCACCATATTGTGCGAACGCATCTGGTTGATGGCCGCCCTGTGATGTACGCGATTCACTATGTGCGTGCGGACAGCACACCGTCTTTGCTGGATCACGACCTCTCTCAAGATCTTTCCGTGATTTTCAATACCACTTTCCAACTGCGTTTTGCTCAGTGCACGTATGGTGTGTCTTCTACGTCTTTCGATAAGGAGATTGCGCAAGCATTACGTGCGACAGCAGGCGCGCCAGCGCTGTTAATCGCGCGGACACACACGGACATTGATGGTGTGGTTCAAGAAGTGGTGTTAGAGCATTGGCGACACAACGCGGTAGCGCTGAACGTGTCGGCGGGTTTTTCGCTCTATACCCAAACAACCTGAAGATGCTCGATGTCAGAGGCCCTCAGAGTGTTCAATTCAAGGCAAATTCTTGTAGGAATAGTCATTCTATTTCACAGGAATTTAACGATGAAGTGGACGCTCTGAGGGCCTCCCTTCGGGCGAGTTTACTGACGCCATGCTCGGTGTTGTCCCTTTTTGATGGAGCGCACTACATCGGCAAAGGGACGCCTTGATCATAACATCAGTAAAGCTCGCTGAATCCTGCATCTTCAAGTTGTTTGGGTATAGTCTTCCTTCCAAACGCTTCACACGTCGCGATTTGACCGTATTGACAGTCTTTCTTGGCTGTATCGTTGCGCTTCCTTTTCTAATTTATCCCCATGCGCCAACACGTAAAGCGCTTCACAACGCTGTTGGTGAATGCGTTCGTCATGGTGCTGTTGAATGTGCAAGCGGGCTAAGCGGCCCAACTGCATGCGCTGTGACACATTGCTAAAGAGCTGAAGCAAACGATCGTACGTCTGTTGCCCTTGCGCCGTGCTTGAGGAGAGTACCGGTGGCGCTTTGCTTTGACTCAAAGGGTGAACGTTTGGGTTGGCGAGCAAAATCGGCAGCCCCATCGACATGGCTTCCAAGGTTTTCGATGGGAAGGCGTATTTGCGGTGCAAGCTGGCGTAGCAATCTACGCGTGTATTGAATTGGTAGCTATCCGTGAGCAAACCACAAAAACGAATGGCGTCGTCTGGCAGCGATAAACGGTCAACGCACTGGCGATAGGCGTGCAAGTGTCGGCTGTTTCCCGACACCAAGAGTATGGCGTGATTCGCGAATTCCTCGTCGAGATCTCGCGCTTTCGCAAACGCTTCAAAGAAGGTTTCAACGTCCTGCAGTTCGGCGTCGCAGATTGATGTGCCAATGACAAATTTATCATTCGGCACGGGCGCTGTGCCAATCATGCACTCTTTTTTGTTAACCTCTAGCTGCCTCAAAGGCGGGCGCAACCGCTGGCTGTTTATGCCGAAGCGGATCAGCTTCACCTTGCTTTGTTCCACTTGGGTGTGTTGAAGCAGCCACTGCTCGCTTTCATCTGAGGTTGTAACAATGAAATGCGTTGAAGGAGAAAGCAGGCGGTAGCGCCATTGTTCAACAAGGAGTGAAAGCCCTTCTGACGCGCTTGGGCTGGCGAGCTGCGTATGCAGGCGCAGCGGCGTAGCGTGTTGGTAAGCAAACCATTGGATCGCCATGGTGTTGTCGCCATAGGTGTGGCAAATGTCGGGTCGAAGCAAGGCTATCACGCGGCGGCATTCTTTGAGACCACCGAAATTCAGTAAGCCTTTTGGGTTGAGTTCAATGCAGCTGGTGTTAGGCGGAAAGCGCACGTTGAGCCCTGGCTGCTTCTTGAGCACCACTAAGGTATGTTCATACGCATCACTGCTGAATAGGCGAATGACATTAAACACCTGACGGTTCTGTTCTGCATCGGCGAGGTTATCGACGAAATGGCAGATATGCAGGGGAGCCGTTCGATTCATCATCTTGTGCTCAACACGTTCAAAGACGCTACTTCCATGAAACCACCTTCAAGACATGATCTTAAAGAACCTATGCGTATACTGGCATAGCCAATAGGTGAGAAGTTTCTGATTTAAGAGACAAACCAACAGAAAACTGGGCGGATTAGCCGCGGGCTTGTTGGCGGCTTTGTTGGCGGCTTTGTTTGCGGAACGGGGGGATTGAAAGGCCGCCTAGCAAGAGGCGCTTTTATCTGCTCAATACAGACATGGAGTCTCTTGATGCGTGAAGGCGAATTGAATCAGCCGGTTAAAACGAGAAAAGCGACGAAGTGCGTCGCTTTTAGAGAGGTGATTCCACTAAGGCGAGGTTTAAGACTCGAACGCTTCTGAAGGAATGGGGGCCAAATCGAGCACTTTCACTTCTGCGCGATTGCGGCCTGCACGCTTGGCTTTATAGAGCCGTTGGTCAGCGGTTTCTAGCAGTTGATTCGGTTGGGTTGCACCATCTGGGGTACAGATAACACCGCCAATACTGACCGTGATGATCCCGCTATTTTTACTGCCTTGGTGTGAAATGCTTAAATCACGCACCGATTGACAAAGTTGCCACGCCACTTTCTTCGACTGTTCAAGATCAGCACCTCGTAGAAGAAATGCAAACTCTTCACCGCCAAATCGCGCGATCGTTGCATTGCTTGCTGTTGCCACCTGGTTCATGGCACGCGCTACGTAGGTCAACACTCGGTCGCCTTGCAGGTGTCCATAAATGTCGTTGTACGCTTTAAAGTGGTCGATATCGATCATCATGATGGTGATCGATGCGTTGTCATCGACGGCATCATACAGGGCGGTGTTCATGATTCGGCGGAAAGGACGACGATTTAACAGGCGTGTCAGTTCGTCGGTTTCGGCCTCAACACGCAACCTTTCATTGGCGAGGATCAGCTCTTCTTGCAGCTCGGTCATGGCCACATGATCGCGCTCACGGATCGTTAATTCACTCAACATGGTGGCGAAACGTTTTAGTAGCAGGTCTTTGTTTTCATTCCAACGCAGCGAGCAGTGATTGTTGGTGGCGACCAACAAACCAAAACTCTTACGGCCATCGGTTAATGGGAACATGGCCAAACTGTGTATACCAACGCTTTCGAGGAACAGACGTTCAGTCACGGCGTGATCTGACATGCTATTGGTGTCGATGATCGCGGTGTCATGTACGTCCATTAACCAACGCTTGAGCTTATACATGTCGGTGAAATCAATATCTGGCTCATCGCTCGACTCTGGGTATGAGGCGCGATATTGCACTTTGTCATAATCAAAGGCGAGCCAGAAGATATGGTCAGTTTCAAGCAGGGCCGCCATGCGTGACATGCTCGCACGCACATCGTTCTCGACATCGGTTTTGTGGCCTTTGAGTAAGCGGAGCGATAGGTCAGCCAGCAGTTTGTTGGCTTGGTTCTGCCAGTCTAACTCCAACGTTCTTGCATTCACTTCTTCTGCCAGCAAGGTTTTGTGCTGCTTTAACGTGCGCTCTTCTAGCTTCTTCTCAATGAAGTCGGCACGAACACGTTGATAAAGCGCTTGCACGGAATTAGACACTTGGCCGATCTCATCTTCACACTTGATCAGTGCGTCTGGCAGAACGAACTTCCCAACCTTGGCTAAGTCTATTTTATCGACGTGCTCCGCCAGCGATTTCATTCGGCTGGTGAAGGTGCGCTGCACAATGAACAACAGCAACAGCGCGATCACAAAGGCTTCGAGCAGGTAGATCATTGCCACGGAGCTTGCGCTTGTAATAGCCGATGACTCGATGGCATCCAGATCTAAATAGACTTCAATAAAGCCCGCGTTCTTTGTGCCATCACTGATGCTGAAACGCGAAAAATAGGCTTCAGCAAGCGGCGCATCTTCAGGGTAAGCCCAACGTTGTGTGCCGGTTGCACTGACCAGAAGGGCATTTTTCACATACGGCATGCCCGCGAGGCTTTTTAGCTGCTGGGTTAAAAGTTCGTTGTCTTGTTTGCTGATGGCATAGTTCAACACGGAGATGGTGCTGCCAATGCGCTTTTCTAGTGAAGATTTTGTCCAATCGACCGTGTGCGAGTAGTTGATACCTACTTGAACACTCATTGAAAGCACCGCAAAAATGAGGCTCAGGCCTAATACAAGAACGGTCAGTTGTGTTTGTATGCTTCGGCGTAATTTGAATAACTTTTTCAGCATGCAAGGCTCTTAACGTATGGAGCAATGGCAGCTTGGTGCTGTGTATGCATCGCCATGGCTTTTTTCATGTTCTGGTGGTGGTCATACTGAGGCTGGGGTGGCCTTGCGTTCGCAAACACTGGCGCAAGAGTCACTACGTGATCTAAGACGCGGGTGAAGCACCTGAGAATGCTGAAAGCGTAGAGTATTAGCTCTAAGGTGTATGTGAATAAAAGACAGGGGCGTTGAAGCACGCCTTGGAGATCACATTCATTCACATCAAGCGTTGCGCGACGACGATCTGTTAGATGTTGGTTGCTTCGCTGATGTAATCCGGGGTGCATTGCGCTTTGCCAATGCCAGACGTCAGATTCAATCGGAGTAGCGATTGCACGACGTATTCCCCTGGAAAATGGTTTCGCCATCTTTTACTCCAAAGTACCGACAAATCTTTCAGTAATTTACAGTCAGTCTTCAAAGTCTACCGCATTTTTAAGGCAGATCTTGTCTATAAAATCATTTAAAACGTGTCATGTGTATCGTTTGAGCAAATAAAACGCATTTACAGCGAAAATGTTATTCTTATGTTGGCATATGTTTGGCGCGGACTTTCGCGACTGTTTCGAAGATGAATTAGTCGTGATCAGTGGAGATGCATATTTGATGGCTGCCAATACTCCTATCACCGCCCATATCAAGGCAGGAATCAGGCTCGGTAAATTTTTGGAATTCGATGCCGAGTACAAACGCACCAATCACAAGCACAACAACGATAATCCATCGGAATATCTTTAATTTCATGTAGAATGCCGCTTCCCTGTCAATCCGACCCGTAATAATGGGTCGTGTTAATGTGCACGCTGATGTCGTGTCGCTGTGATGGCCATGCCTTGTTTTGTCAAAATGTTTGGTTTTAAGGCGTTAAAATGCAAGCCTCACGCGTGCGAGAAAAGATTCAGACCAGAGTAGTATCAATCCAATAAGTATATCTGACCAACAACATACCGTGTTTTTAATTTATTAGTGTATCAACTGAACAGACGAGCGTGTCATTGTTGGCGATTATTCCCGTTAATGAGATTTTTTCGGGGCTTAGCGCAGTCGATTCTGCTGGGTCATTAGACCCAAATTATCGAAATTGAAAGGATTGATGCCAATTAAAACAAGACTTTATTTAAGTGTGTTTCATGGCGAGCTTTGAATCTGTCTCTATACTCAGATCGTGTGTGCATCCAGTTTTCGTTGGAAAAGAGATACAAGTTTGAAAATCAAAAAACGAATCCGAAAAATGTTTCCGCTGGATTTTTATGGCGAAGATAGAGGGTGGCGTTTTGTTATTCGGGCATACAACACAGCCGAAGTGTTTGATGCGCTGATGTGGCGTTCTTTTCTTTCTGTGCGCCGACAAGAGTTAAACCTTCTTCACCTTGCGATTGAAACCTTCCCTTACCAGAGTGACTACTCCGAGGGGCGTGTTGCGGAAATCTCTGGCTCTCATGGCGCATTAATGCGCGTGAAGATGCTAGGGCCTGTTGTCGAGGTGAGTGCGTTGAATAAGGCCTATCACGATAAAGTGGCGTCTGAGGCAATGCTTTCCATCGCCTAATGCTGGTAATACCGCGCATTGCTCGTGGTGTCTAGACAACGAAAAAGAGGTTGGACATTGTCCAACCTCTTTTTTTTAGAGAAAAACACGTCATGCGATGGGATTACGAGGCGTGTGTCTTCGCCTCAATTTGGCGAGGAAGCCAATAGGAAACCACGCTGGCAGTTGTCAGCATGGCAGCCGAAATCCACAGACACGCTTCTAGGCCATAAGCTTGGTAGACCCAGCCTGAAAGCAAGGTGCCGAACAATCTACCCAAGGCATTCGCCATGTAATAGAAGCCAACATCCAGCGACGCGCCATCGCTGCGGGCATAACTCACGATGAGATAGCTGTGCAATGACGAGTTGATTGCGAAGACGCCACCAAACACCAATAGGCCCACCACAATGGAGATTTCAGGTGCGAGAGAGTGGTTGAGCGCGATGGCAATCAAGGCCGGAATAATGGCGAGGCCAGCCGCCCAATACATCGCTGAGCGACCATCTGGCGTCTTCCCTTGTGCTTTGCCTGTGATTTTTGGCGCAAAGCCCTGAACGATGCCATAGGCAATCACCCAAGCGGCAAGAAACCCTCCCACGTACCAGTGGTCCCAACCGAGTTGACTGGTTAAGAACACGGGAAGCGCAACCACAAACCACACGTCACGCGCACCGAACAGAAACATTCTCGCAGCAGACAGCACGTTAACGGGCACGCTCTTCGAGAAAATCTGGGTGAACTTAGGTTTGCTTTTCGATGTGCCAAGTTCGGCTTTCAATGACAGTAAGCTGCTGATCCACACGACCAGAAGCATGGCGGCCATTGCTGCAACTGCCCCTTGGAAACCGAGTACCGACAGCAATGCGCCACCCAGGAAGAAGCCAGCCCCTTTCAGTGCGTTCTTCGACCCTGTCAGTGCTGCTACCCATTTGTAGAGCGTGCCTTCGGCATTCTCAGGCACCAGGGTTTTCACTGCGCTTTTCGCACTCATTTTGTTGAGATCTTTGGCGATGCCTGACAAGGCTTGCGCGGCCATCACCCAAGCAACGGTTAACATGCCCGCAGGTACCATGAGCATACCGAGCGCGACGATCTGCAAACCAAGGCCAATGTTCATGGTGCGGTTTAGGCCAATACGTGCCCCAAGCCAACCACCAACAAGGTTAGTGACAACACCAAAGAACTCGTAAAACAAAAACAGCATGGCGATTTCCAACGGGCTGTAACCCAGCGCGTTAAAATGCAGCACAACCAACATGCGCAATGCGCCGTCGGTCAGCGTGAATGCCCAGTAGTTGCCTGTAACAATGAGATACTGCTTTATCTCAGTGGAGAGTGAAGCGAATGGCATGGTGAAGTCTCTTCCCGTCTACGCTTATTTTGCTTTGTCTTGGCGGCCGACCATGAGTGCTAGCTCTGCAGTACGGTTCGCGTAGCCCCACTCGTTGTCATACCAAACGTACAGTTTTACCTGTGTGCCGTTAATGACCATTGTGGACAGGGCATCAATGGTGCCTGAGCGCGGGTCTGTTTTGTAATCAATCGATACCAGCGGGCGCTCTTCGTAACCAAGAATGCCTTTCAGTTCGCTGTTTGTGGCGTCTTTCAAGAATGCGTTCACTTCTTCTTCCGTGGTGGCACGGCTGACTTCGAAGACGCAATCGGTCAGTGAGGCGTTGGTAAGCGGAATACGAACAGCGTGGCCGTTCAGGCGACCTTTTAGCTCTGGGAAAATGTGGGTGATAGCCGTCGCTGAGCCTGTGGTCGTTGGGATCAATGAGGAACCGCATGCGCGTGCACGGCGCAGATCTTTGTGCGGCGCGTCGATGATGGTTTGTGTGTTGGTGATGTCATGAATGGTGGTCATTGAGCCGTGCACAATGCCGAGCTTCTCATGAATCACTTTAACCACAGGTGCAAGACAGTTGGTGGTACACGAGGCTGCCGTCACGATAGGATGGTTGTCTGCATCGTATTCATGGTGGTTAACACCCATCACAACGTTAAGTACGCCATCTTCTTTGACAGGGGCAGTAACAACAACGCGCTTCACACCTTGTTCTAGGTAGGCATTCAGTAGCGCTTTGGTTTTCATCTTACCAGACGCTTCAATTACGATATCGCAATCAGACCAATCAGTATCACCAATGGCACTGTTTTGTGTGCACTGAATGGAGTTCTCGCCAATCACCATGTTTTGTCCATCGGCAATGGCTTCATGTTCCCAACGGCCGTGAACGGAATCGAAGTTGATCAGATGGGCGAGGGTTGCAGCGTCGCCAGCAGGGTCATTAATGCGAATGAATTCGACATCCGCTTGGTTGAATGCTGCTCTGAACGTAAGGCGACCCATGCGGCCGAATCCATTGATACCGATCTTAATTGTCATTGCGTTTTCCTTCTTCGCTGAATGCGCAGTCTAAAGGTGCGGGATTTACATATGGAAAATCATATATTCGTTTTTTCATATGTAAAGTGAAGTTTTAACGACAAAGGTAAAAAGAGCCTGTGTGGTGCTTCATCTTGGCATGTGCTGTCAGAAAATGCGTATGGTGTGTCGTCTAAATAATGCAATTCAAAGCAACACTCTCCATTCAAAGTAAAGATAAAGACCGCGATTACTTATCAGTTGCTGACAATTTCATTGTATTCATCGCATAAAACTTCATCATAATCGTAACAAAAGGTTTCCAGTTGCAACAAATAAACAATTTATTAACGTGTTCTCTACAGAGAATCTTCCAATAAATAAAGCAGTTATGATTTTATAACCGCCTGATTTTGTATAAAAGTGTAACGTAAATGTAAATAATCACCCCTTAGCGGTCGGAACAGAAATGTGTAAAAATACGCTCCAGGTGAGCAAAGTTTGCTTAATGTTTTATTTAACTCTCATTTTGGAGTAGAAATGGCCTTCTTCTTGGTTGTTTTTCTGTCTGTTGTTGGCGGCATCCTCGCGGGTGAGCATGTCCATTCCTATATGGTTGGATTTTCTCTCGCAACGGTTGCTGTTGGGTGTTGTTATTGGCTGAGCTTCCGCCATACAAATTATCCACAATTGGCGCTGCTGCTTCTGATTTCAGGATTTGCAGTCAAAATGGGTATCACTGTATTCGGCGTGATGTGGAGCCTTGAGCGCGAATTGATCACATCACCTTTCGTCTTTGCTCTGTCGTACCTGTTCTTCTCTTTGGTCGCGACTTACGGCTACTTTAAGTACCGCGAATTTGTGCAAACCCGAATGGCGGCAGTGAAAGCGCGTTTGCAAACAACGTAAACACAATCAATCGTTAACGTGCGCATTTTGTTAACGTTCGCCTATAGTTAGAAAGGTGGCTTATTAGCCACCTTTTTTTGTGCCTAGTTTCTGACTTGCAAGGAATTAAATGGGAAAAGAGCTTCATACTGAACGTCTGGTTTTACGGCGTTTTCAGGAAAAGGATCGAGAGCCTTTTGCTGCGATGAACGCAGACCCGTTTGTCATGCGCTACTTTCCTGCCACGCTAACTCACAGCCAAAGTGACGACACCTTATTGCGTATCGCCAATAAGTGGGACGAAACCGGGATTTCCTATTGGGCGGTCACCTTGAAATCGACAGGCGAATTGATCGGCACTGTCGGCATCAATTTCACTGATTATCAAGTGATGGGTGAATACGTGTATGAGATTGGTTGGCGTATCGCCTCGGCGTTTCACCGCCAAGGTTATGCCACAGAAGCAGCCAACGAAGTATTACGTGCTGGGTTCGAGGAAAGCCAACTTCAACGCGTCGTGTCATTCACTGTGCTAGAAAACACGCCATCACAAGCGGTAATGAAAAAACTGGGTATGCGTGATACGCAATTTCAGTTTTTTCATCCCAGTATTGCTGCTAGCCATCCGCTTTCAGAGCACTGCCTTTACGAAATGACTTCACAGATGTGGCATAAACTGCACCGCACATCGGACTGAGTGGCGCGATAAGCCTGAATGTAAGCATTACGCCTTTCTGTAGGGCAGGTGTTGGAATGCGTCGTCGTAGTATTGTTGGATCATGTCATGTTCGCGCGTGAGATACTCTGCAATCCCGTCATGGAAACCTGGGTGCGAAAGGTAGTGTCCAGAATAGGTAATCACAGGCTCAAACCCTCGAATCAACTTGTGTTCACCTTGTGCACCTGCATCAAAGGTGGTGATGCCGTGCGTTATGCAGTACTCAATCCCTTGGTAGTAACACAATTCAAAATGCAGGTTTTCGAAATCTGACAAACTTCCCCAGTAGCGGCCGAACAGCGTGTCATTCGATTTGATGTAAAGCGCGCCCGCCACGTAATCGCCGTAGGCTTCAGCAAATACCAATACCACTTTGTCTAACATGGTTTCACCGAGATGGTGGAAAAATTCACTGTTTAAATAGCCGGTATGCCCTGAGCGTTTTAGGTAGGTCATTTGATAAAAGTGGGTGAAGACATCCCAATGCGCACTGGTGATCGCATCCCCTTCTAACACATGGACGGTTGCCCCTTGGTCACCAATGCTTTGACGTTCTTTGCGAATGGTGCGGCGTTTGCGTGAGGTGAGCATGGCCATGAAATCATCAAAACAGGTATAGCCCCGATTCAGCCAGTGGAATTGGACGTCGCGGCGTTCCAAGAACCCGTTCTCTTTCAAGGTGTCACACAAGGTGCTTGATGGGAATAAAACGTGAACACCAGAACACTTTCGCTGCTGAGCGAGCGTTTGCATGGCGCTCAGTAAATGTTGGTAAATCTCGGCACTGTCTTCATTCGCGGACACAAGTAGACGCGGGCCTGAGGAAGGCGTAAACGGAATTGCGCAGACGAGTTTGGGATAATACTCCATGCCTGCATCTTCATAGGCTTCTGCCCATGACCAGTCAAACACATACTCACCATAAGGATGTGCTTTGATAAAGCAGGGAGCGATACCGATGAGTGTTTGGTGACGGTATACACCAATGTATTGCGGGAACCAGCCAGTTTTGGCGCCTACGGCTTGGCTCTTTTCAAGTGAATAGAAAAATTCATACTGAATAAACGGATAATCACTAGGTAGCAACGCGTTCCACGCCTCTTTACCAAATTCTTCGATTGTCGAGATTACCTTACATTCCATGGTCATCAGCTTTTGAATCACTCCATTGTTGATTTTATTGTTAATAGTGAAATTCAGCAGTGATAGTGAACGAGATATCAGACAGAAATACAACCAATAGAAACTAAAGGTTTCGGGAAAAGCATAGAGGTTCTTGAATACTCTCAACCATGGTACAAAACACTATATTTATCCCTGTTCGCTTCATGATGTTTCAGTTTCGACTTTATGTAAAATTATAAACTGGAATATATGCTCATAAATGGATTTAAGTGTTGTTAGGGTGTTGTTTGTTGGCATAGTATAAGGTTAACGACCCATTAACATGTCGGGCTTTGTTTTGTCATCAAAAGGAATGGGATATGCAAAACACCTTTTTAATTGAAGCATTTCAGACACCTTCTGAAGTTGCTGACACACTCACGCCTTATTTTTCTTCGCTAGAACGTGACCCGTATGTGGACAGTGATGTGCGCTTTAGAAGCTATGCGCGTTTTTCGCTTTCATCGTCTGGCGAGATCTCGCGATTAGCACACGCCCCCTTTATGCAATCTTCCGACGTGAACCGCGTGGTCGGTGATGTTCTGCGGGAGTTTGCGCCTATGTCTGACGACATGATTAATACTCAGGCGTTTCAACATTTACTGAAATCTTTCGCCAGTGCCACTGGCATCGAGAAAGACGGCACACAAGTGGATGTTCACCAAATTCGCGTCACCTGCTCGGTGGATGATACGTCTGCCCCCGCGCCTGAAGGCATTCACCAAGATGGATTTCGCTTTGTTGGCATTTTCTGTGTGCAACGCAAAAACATCGCGGGGGGATTCACGCAAATCTTCACCTCTCCGGTGGATCAGCATCCACACCTGAATACGGTTCTGGAACCTAATCAGTTCATCATTCTGGATGATGCGCGCTACTACCACCACATATCTGAAACACTATCCAGCCAATCAGGCGAAGAGGGGATTCGCGATGTCTTTGTCTTTACCGCTTAATGCTACAAACATTGAACAACTGCGCCGCCAGTTTCCTGCGTTGCAGCGAGAAATTGAGGGCTCTCATCCCGTCTATCTTGATGGCCCGGGTGGCACCCAACTTCCTGAGCGCGTGATTGATGCTATCAGCGACTATTTGCGTGCGGGTAATTCCAATCTTGGTGGAAAATTTACTGTTAGCCGTGAAACCGTGGATGTGGTGGCAAAGGCGCGGGAATACGCCGCGACATTGGTGGGCGCAGCATCGCCAGACACTGTTTTCTTCGGTGCGAACATGACCTCGGTAACGTTCAGTTTCAGCCGTGCATTGAGCCAAGAGTGGCAAGCGGGTGACGAAGTGATCGTCACTGCGGCAGATCATGGTGCGAACCGATCAAGCTGGATCATGGCGGCGAATGACAGAGGCGTAAATGTCCACCACTTGCCGATTAAGGATCGCACTGGCGCGTTAGATCTTGACGCATTAGATGCGCTGCTGAGTGAAAAGACACGCTTGGTGGCATTAACCGCGGCCAGCAATATCACAGGCACGATCACGGATTTAAAGGCGGCCATTGAAAAGTGCCATCGTGTGGGGGCGAAAGTGTTCGTGGATGCCGTGCATTTACTGCCGCATCAGTTGGTGGATGTGGTGGCGTTGGACGTGGATTTTCTTGCGGGTTCTGCGTACAAATTCTACGGGCCACACCTTGGTTTCCTGTATGGAAAGCATGAATGGATGTCGAGTGTTGCACCCTACAAAGTTGAACCTGCACCGAGTACACCTCCAAACTGTTGGGAAACGGGTACGCTTAACTTTGAAGCCTTGAGTGGGTTCATTGCTGCGGTTGAGTATATTGCGTCTCTTGGCGACGGAGAGACGTTACGTGAGAAGCTGGAAACGGCATACAAGGAAATTTCTGCGTATGAGTCGGCGCTTGCCCGTTACTTCCTAGCGCAGTTGGATTCCCTTGATGGTGTCACCTTGTACGGTAACGACGGCGTTGAAGGGCGCACCGCGACGTTTGCGTTACGCTTTGGCGATATTGACCCTGCAGACGTGGCTGAGGCGTTGGGTAAGCAGCAGATTTACGTGTGGAGCGGACATTTGTATGCAGACAAGCTGACGGATGCATTCGACGTGACCGAGAAGGGCGGAATTTTGCGGGCGGGTGTGATGCACTACAACACGCATCAAGAAATTGATCGCTTTTTTGATGCACTAAAAACGGTGCTCAAGCGTTGAGTTTACGCCGTTCAACAGAAACAAAAAGGCCGACGCGGCGTTTACCCTGCGTCGGCCTTTTCTTTATTCTGCGCTTTTTTCGCTTACGAGCGCGTAGCTGATGACGTAGAAGACATCGTCATTCGGGTAGATTTTGCGGATGAGTGGCTTTAGCTCATCAAGTGGTAAAAACTCTTGCGCTGCGTGCTCTTCACCGATGTCATCAAAGGTGATTTCAGTAACGGACTCAATGTCGATCTTACAGACATATTCGTCGGTTTCTAACGTGTGCACATCTACTCGCGTGCCCGGCACATAATGGCTTTCCGATTTATCACGGATGGTGATGGTTTTCTTTCCGCTTACGATCAGCGGCGTAAGCCAGCCAAAAAAGGTAATT
Organism: Enterovibrio baiacu; assembly: GCF_004120195.1. Taxonomy (GTDB): domain Bacteria; phylum Pseudomonadota; class Gammaproteobacteria; order Enterobacterales; family Vibrionaceae; genus Enterovibrio; species Enterovibrio baiacui. The sequence goes on from NZ_SCHN01000009.1 coordinate 256,938, forward strand.
TTCGTCGGTGCTTGATTCACAAGTCGAGCCTGTCTTTACTAAATTCAAAGTGGCGCATTAAAACACATTGTATAACAAAGTGCGTCAACAAATTTCACCTCTATGCATACTCCTAAAAACAGGCGAAAGAAGCGGGTTGATAGAGCGGGGGTAGACGGGTGAACGACGGGCGATAGAGGGGAAGTGGGTGGTAAATTGGGGAGAGAAATGTTTGTAATTTGTACCGTTGAAGAAAGAAATCGTCGCGTAACCTGGAAACAGTGTGGGGAAACGTCCGTGGCTTTGTTAGAATGCCGCCCCTTGTTTGGGCACAACCCGCGATAGAAGAGAAGAACACGTTGAAAGAATCGACCGTCATCATTGGATTAAGTAACCCTAAAAGCCCAGAAAACGTGGGCGCTGTGATGCGCGCTGCCGGCTGCTACCAAGCGGATGAAGTGCGATACACGGGACAACGTTATGACAGGGCGGTCAAATTCTACACCGACACGAAAAGTGCCGCTGACACCATTCCACTGACGGCGGTGGAATCGTTTCTGGATGATTTACCCGCAGACATGAAAATTGTTTGTGTTGAATTGGCACTCGGCGCGCAGCCGCTGCCACATTTTGTTCACCCAGAAAAAGCGATTTACATTTTCGGGCCAGAAGACGGTTCGATTGCGCAGAACGTGGCAGACAGAGCGGATCATGTTGTGTATGTGCCGACGGTAGGTTGCATGAACCTTGCCGCGTCGGTGAATGTGCTTCTTTACGACCGTTTGGCAAAAGCGGAGAACATTGAACTTGGCGATGATTTAATTCTTTCTAGCCGTGATAACCGCAATACGCTGAGCGTGAAAAAGCCGTAACGCCGAGCCATTGCCACTGTGACCGCCGACGCAATGACAGGGAGTCTGCAAGGTATGATCAAGCACGTTTCTATTCGTTCATACACGCGCCAAGCTCATGGCCATGCACACAGCTACCATCAGTTGGTGTTGCCGTTGCATGGCTCTATCGACATTCGTGTTGGTGAGTATGCGGGGTTGGTCAGTGCTGGCGATTGTGTGATTGTTCGCGCTGAACATCACCACGAGTTCAAAGCAGATGAAGCTGCGCGTTTTATTGTGGTAGATCTCGATACTCTGCCAACCAACCTCGAAAATGCTGAACGTGCCAAGTTCGCCATTAGCCCTACCTTGTTCGCCTTCCTTCAATTCCTTGAAAAGCAACTCGCGTTCGAAGTGAGCGCGACATTGGAAAGCCATTGTTTTGTGCTGCTTGAGCAGTTGTTATCTACTCAGCAATGCGCATTGAAAATGGATCATCGCATCGAGCGTGCCATCGCACTGATCCAACAAGATCTCAGCCAATCTCGCTGAATCCTGCATCTTCAGGTTGTTTGGGTATAATGATAATCCGTAATAACATCGTGAGGTAACAACGAGCATGCGTAAAACAGACAAGAAAATGGACAATGAACTGCGTATCGCGCTCACGAACGTGTGTGAAGCGGCGCTAACAGACATAGACGGGTTTCAATGGCTCACGCATACCGTTAACTATTCATTTTTCCCACAGAGCTTAAAAATCACCTGTGTGTTTGATACCAATGCGCAACTGGCGGCCTTTTCTGAGAGCAATGAGCAGAACAAGCTCGTGTCGTTGATTCAATCGACACTGAACAATCTCGGGATTCCGGTTAAAAACATGGCTCGTCATGTCTTTTTCGACTCGGAAGAAAGCTGCACGAACGTCCATGATGGAAACTGGGCGAAGCGTTTGGCGTAACGTCTGCCATTAATCACGTCACCGACCCCCTTGTGTTGCGCATGCATTGCGTTTAGACCCTATTTCTATCTTTTCAGCCAAACAGAGCGTCTTTCCTGCACAATCACTCTTGTAATTCGCTGTTACGCTTTTCCTATCGATTCGGCCACTAATGGCAAACAAGGAAAAGGGTTAACAGCATGGCTTCAGTAATGGGTATCAGCGCAACCATTCTTTGGTGTGTTCTGGCGCTATTGGGCACGATGATGTCGAGTATTCCGGCGTTTCAGCTTCTTGCGTTGTGTTTTTCTCTCTCTGCATGTTTGATGGTGGCGAAACGCGTTGTGATGAAACAACCCCTGTTGACCTTGCCCACTCTCACTGTGCGCCAGTGGCTTTTCGGCATAGCAGGGCTGTTCGGCTTCCATTTCTGTTACTTCATGGCGATCAAGTTTGCCCCCGCCATTGAAGTCAGCTTGATTGTGTATTTATGGCCCTTGTTATTAACCGTGTTTGTCGCGTCGAGAAATCAGCTGGTTCAAGCGCTATTGGGCGGGACGCTGGGCTTTGTAGGCATCGCGTTTATCATTGTCGGAGACGGTGAGTTAGTGCTGAACGGCAGTTATATGAAGGGCTATGCCTTGTCGATGTGTTGTGCGCTTATTTGGTCTTCTTTCTCATGGTATTTATCGACGTCCAACAATCACGTTGATGACATTGGTTGGCTGTCTGCGGCGGTTGCTCTGCTCTCATTCGCGGCGCACTTCTCGTTAGAGCAAGGTCATTGGGATTTCTCATGGCTTGAAGTGCTGGGTGTGGTTTTGTTGGGCTTGGGGCCGGTTGGTGGCGCATTTTACTTGTGGGACGTGGGAATGAAGCGAGGCAATCGACAATTGTTGGCCTCTCTGAGCTTTAGCACGCCGCTGTTATCGTCGTTTGCATTGTCTCTCGCAGGGCTGGTGGATTGGTCTATGAATTTGGTGGTGGCGGTGGTCTTAGTGACGCTGGGCGCGATGGTGTCGAACTACAAAAGCAAAACGGAGCGCACAGATGTGCTGGAAGAGCTGAGCCAGTGACAGTGTGCTGAGAGACGAGAGACGAGAGACGAGAGACGAGAGACGAGAGACGAGAGACGAGCTTAGGCTCGCCTCTTTTGTGTTAGGCGATCACGGCGGAAGGGTCTTCAACCATTGGCCGAGTTGTGCCCGGATGAAACTGGGAGGACAAGAGATCACTGCCTGTAAGGCTGCACAGAAGAATACCGTTAAGTATGGTGCAACCCTTTTCGGATTTATCGCCATTCACGTCCCAAACTCGGTTTTGTCCTGCAGCTTGCCATCCACCCGTGTCGCCAACAAAGTTGGAAAGCAAAACAGGGAAGTGGTGCGTTCGAGCAATATCTGCAAGCAATTGGCCGTCATTTTCGTAGCCATTGTGGGAAATGAGTGCCGAGACAAGGTAAATATCAGCACCATTCTCTCGCGCATCTTTTGCGTGTTGCGGTTCACTGAAATCTGCACAAATCGCGAGCGCAAGTTTGTTGCCTTTGACGGATAACATCACGTTGTCATGCCCTGGAGCACAAAAAGCGGTTTCCCCTTCGTGAAGGTACTGCTTTTTATAGAAACTCACTGTTCGCGAAGGCTGACAGATCGCGGCAGCGATATACGGCTTAGCTTGGGCGTCATCTGCGCTGCTTTCGTTTTTAAACGGCAGGCCGCAAATAATGGTCATGTTGTGATAGGTCGCTAGGCGAGATAAGGCCAACACACTCTCGTCGGTTGGCGTAAAAGCAAGCTCTGCAAGCAACTCGGGTTCGTAGCCAGTTAACGATAACTCTGGAAAGACAATCACATTGGCATGCTGCTCTGCTGCAAGCTCGATGAGTTCAATGTGCTGTTGTAGGTTCGCGCGGATGTTGCCTTTGGTTACGTTGAGTTGTGCCAACGCAATGCGTAAATTCTTCTTCATTCTTATGTCCTTCGATTCGCGCGATTAGCCGCGATAAACCACATGAAATCGCTCTAATACGAGCATGGTATCTTCGCGCATTTCAATGCCGAGCTCTGCGCATTCCTTGCTGAAAAATGCCCAATGGGCGTCTCGCCACCAAGCGTAGGTTTTGTCACCTTCTCCTTCTAAGGCGGCAAATTCCTCTGTCACTTGATTGAAAGGGCAAGATTCAACAGATTGGATTTCAACAATGCACTTAGGTTCTCCAGACCAATCGGTAACGACCTGAAGATGTCCAATTTGTGGGCGAGGTTCATTTTTGTGCGAATACCAGTGTTCTAAGCTGCACGATGCGCGTTTTTCTCCGCGTCGGATGAGGTCGGCGCAAAGGTTGGCGTTGAGAGCGTCTGCGCAAAAGTAATCAGAAGAAAAGGAAGTATGATTGGCGCGCTCTATGTCAGAAAGCGTCCTCAAATATTGGTTTAGAAAATGCTGACTTCTGTCGTCCATGGTGTGAAGTATTACTCGTGTTGGGAAAAAGAGGAGAATAAATAGCGTCTGTTATCCTACCGGAAGCGATATTTCGCGTCTGCGTAATAACTTCATTGTTGCCAAGCAAAATGTAAGATGATGTTAAATGTTGAGTAGTAAATGTAACAAAAGGAAGAGAGGTTGTTACCCGGTTTAGAAGGGGCTTTCGCGGTTTAATTCATTGCAGATTTCGACAATGGCAAGTGACAGACCCGAGGCAATCATTTGCTGCTGGCGTTTGAGTTGAAGCTGATAAAACATGACGTCAACATCATCATCTGGTTCTTGTATATCAAGTCGAACCATGCCCATTTTATTGACTAAGTGAAGGTTCTTGATGGCATTGAGAATGAAAGGGTCAGTGAAGCTGTACTCTTCCATGTCGTTGTTGAGCTCGTTTCTTAGCTTGATCACATCGTTGATGTCTTCAAACAATTCGCTAGGCAGCACGCCTAAGCCAAACAATAGCTTTAATCGAACGGAAAGATCACCTAACGGACCGGAGTCTTCGAGCAATGGCCCGACAACAGATTTCACGGCAAAATCGTCTTTACGAAAAATACGTTGTACTAACGCATCAATAGCCTCGCTGAAGACATCTACCGCCGTGATGAAAAAGCCACGAACAGACGGTGCTGCGTTGAGCCTTTCTAAAATATCTGCTTCGTCAATGGGTGCTGGCATCTTGTCCTTAAACATCATGTTTAGGTAGGGGAGCTTGCGCTCCCTCTCTGTTTTTTCATCCGCTTTGCGAATGCGTTTAAAGCTGGTGGTAGATTGACTCAATGCTCTCCGCCTCTTTGCCGTTTTCATCTAATCCGGAAAAGTGCGCAAGCGTTTTAACCACACCGTTTTTCTCTAGGAATGATTGAAGTTCAATGGCTTGCGGATCCGTATCGTTTGTATACTTGAGCGCAGCCGCAATGCCTTTCACTAGAGCCTCATTTGAGGTGTTGTACTCCATTGTACCGAGTAATGGTCTGATTAATCTATCGTTCTCGCCAAGTTTTCTGAGGGGTTCGCGGCCTACACGTGAGACATCATCAACCAAAAACGGGTTCGCAAAGCGTTCTAGAATTTTGTCGATGTATGCATAGTGGCGTTCTCTATCAAAGCCGTAGCGTTGAATGAGCACTTCGCCGCTTTCCATCATGGCTTGTGTTACGTCATTGCGGATCATCGGGTCGCTGATGGCTTCCCGAATGGTTCGGTGGCCCTTCAGGCAGCCAAGATACGCGGTAATGCAATGGCCCGTGTTCAAGGTAAAGAGCTTACGCTCCACAAATGCCATTAAGTTGCTGGTTTTCTCCATGCCAGCAATGTCTGGGACTTCCCCTTTGAATTGCTGGTCGTCGACTATCCACTCGCTGAAGCTTTCAACCGTGACCTCTAAAGGGTCGTCATTCGCTGCCTCCATCGGGGGAACGATGCGATCGACGGCCGAATCAACAAAGCCCACCAAGTTGTCGGCATATTGTTGATCTTTCTCATCAAGGTGTTTATATACCTCACCTTTCAGGTGTGTACTGCCGCGTACCATGTTTTCGCACGCGATGATGTTAAGCGGTGTCATGTTGCCAGTGGAAAAACGTTTCTTAAGGCCGCTAGCAATGGTCTGTGCGATTTTATCTAGCACATTTGGACCCACTGCGGTTGTGACTAAATCCGTTGTGGCGATTTGTTCGATGAGCTCTGGACTCATGGAGTTCACCGCTGTCACGTGATTGACCACGTCAATTTTACTTTCTTTACCGACAACACGGACATTGTATTGTTGATCATGGCTGAGTTGGTCAACCAAGGGGCCATTTACGTCTGCAAATGTCACTGCGACGTTGGAGTCAGCCAACAGTTTTCCGATAAAACCACGACCTATATTCCCTGCACCAAAATGTACGGCTTTTTTCATGTTCTGATCCTCGCCAAAGGAAGACGTTGTAAAAGAAACCTGCTCATACACAAGTTTTCTTTGTGTGTTCGATGATGGGGTGGTCAGCGAAAATCTCTGCGTGATACCGGATTAACGCTGACCAACACCTTATGCGGCTTGGCTCGAAGACAGTATCGCGAGCACTTCGCTGACATCTTGCGTGGAGGTGAGACGTTCAATGGCGTCGTCGTCATCCAGCGCATTGGTGATTGCTGTGATCACCTGAATGTGTTCATCGTTTTTGGCGGCGATGCCAATCACGAGTTTCGCAACATCATCTTCGTCATCTGTGAACTGCACGCCGGCAGGGTATTGGCAGATGACAATGCCTGTTTTCTTCACTTTGTCTTTTGCGGCGATGGTGCCGTGCGGGACGGCGATAGATTCGCCCAAGTAGGTAGAGACCATTTTTTCGCGTTCGAACATGGCATCAACGTACTCGGCTTCTACGTAACCCAGTGCTACCAGCTGTTCGCCAGCAAAACGGATTGCGTCTTCTTTCGTGGCAGCGCTCAAGCCAAGGTGCACGTTCTTCTTCTCAATTTGGAAGGCAGGTGCAGGGGTGGGCTGGAGCGTTTCATCATTGGCGGCAAGTAGCGGTTTTTTGACGTACTCAGCGTCATTTGCCGCCTTTGGGCCTTGAGCCGCCAGTAGCTGTGTCACTAACTGGTTGTAAACGTCGCTATCAAGGAAGTTTTGTAGCGAGATATGCATTGCATGTGCAGCGTGTGTTTTTGCGCGGTCCGTCAGGTCTTTGTGCGTAATAACGACATCGACATCTGCAGGTAGGTTGTTGATCGCAAGGTTGGTGACCTTGATATCCAAGCCTGCTGCTTCGACTTTCTTGCGCAGTAGGCTCGCACCCATTGCACTTGAGCCCATGCCGGCGTCACATGCCACAATGATGCTTTTCACAGCAGATAGGTTGACGGAGTCATTGGCACTTGCAGTGTTTTGCGCTTTCACACCTTTTGATTCTGCTTTCATGTCTTTGATGTCTGACGTCGCTTTCGTCAGTGCGTCTTCATCATCTTCATCCGTCTCTTTCTGTGCTTTTAGCAAGATAGACGCCACGAAAAATGACACAGCAGTAGATGAGGCAATGGAGAGTAATACACCAATCAGTGAGCCCTTTGGTGTCATAAGAAGAACGGCGAAGATAGAGCCTGGTGACGCAGGAGAAACAAGGCCCGCATCAAAAACGCTTAAAACAAATACGCCTGTCATGCCGCCGGCAATGGCCGCCAGAATCAAACGTGGGTTCATCAGTACGTAAGGGAAGTAGATTTCGTGAATACCACCAAAGAACTGGATGATAGACGCGCCACCTGCCGTTTGTTTTGCCAATCCACGGCCGAAGAACATGTACGCCAATAGGATACCCATACCAGGGCCTGGGTTCGCTTCGACGAGGAAGAAGATAGATTTTCCTGTTTCTGCTGCTTGCTGAATACCCAGCGGAGAGAAGATGCCGTGGTTAATTGCATTGTTGAGGAACAAGATTTTTGCAGGTTCAACAAGAATCGAGGTTAGCGGTAGAAGGTGGACTTCAACCAAAAAGTTTACGCCAGCCGCGAGTACATCAGAAAGTACCTTCACCAAAGGGCCAATCAAGTAAAAAGCGATGATCGCGCAGAGCATGCCGATGATGCCAGACGAGAAGTTGTTCACCAACATCTCGAAACCGCTTTTTACCTTGCCTTCAAATTTTGCATCGAACGTTTTGATTGCCCAGCCGCCCATTGGACCCACTATCATGGCGCCCATAAACATGGGAATGTCTGAACCGACGATGACACCCATCGTCGTGACGGCACCCACGACGGCACCGCGATCACCACCGACCAATTTACCCCCGGTATAACCAATGAGAAGGGGCAATAGATACGTGATCATTGGGCCTACAAGCGACGCTAGCGTTTCATTTGGAAGCCAGCCTGTTGGGATGAAAAGTGCAGTGATAATGCCCCATGCGATAAACGCACCGATATTGGGCATAACCATATTTGAGAGAAATCGACCAAAATTTTGTACTTTGATCTTCACATCTGGTGATATCATAAAAGTTACCCGTTTGAAGTTCCTGGTTGAAGTTTGTGTAACGGTTCGCCAAAACCGTTAAATTTGTTTGTATTCGAAATTCAAATTACCACACAAAATTCGTCAGTCACTGATAACGGGTTTTTTGTGATCAATTCCACAATTACTCCCTGCTCCTCGCGTTTAAAAGTGAGAGATGTCCCGCATTTATCATGTAGTTTTATTTCAAAATTACATTATTTATTTTGTCAATGCTTTTGGCTTTAATTAAAAGTGATGCAAGTCACATGTATCGACTGGTGTCATTTGATATTTATTGTGACGAATATCACCAATATGATTAATGCTATGGTTTATGGGGATATCAGTGTGACTTTAATCACTATGTGATGTGCTTATCCCTCGTGACGTGATTCACCCATTCTCCTTGTGAATGCATTGTGTAATTTTTATACACATCATTCACTTTTCGAGCGCGGGGATCCGTTGTTTTCTGAATGTCGACCCATCCCATCTACCATGCACTTACCCCGTCATCTTTAACCATAGCTGTCTCAAAACGTCATTGTTCAACTTCTTTTGGGGGAACGTGTGTTAAGAAATGCTTTTATTATCAACAGCGAAATAGTTTTTCAGATTAGTTTTGAGTCCTCTCGTGTATGGTCACAACGGTTGCGCGTTTGCTCTGCTATGCTGGCAGCACACGAAATGTTGGAGGCTCAGGATGAAAAAGATTAAGCACGAAGCCCAACTGCTGAAAAAAGCACTTCAGATTGGCGAGCAGTACGCAGAGAAAAGGGGTTTTGCACACTTTGATGATGGGACGTCTAACAAAGTAAAGATCGAGTGTATTTATCGTTTGTTGGTGGAAGACAAAGTGCTGACGCCGTTAGCGACAGATAAGGAAGATGGGCCGAACATGAAACATAAATTGGTGCTTTGGATTCAGAAACAACTTCCTGACAATCACCCACTATTGAGTGACTAAGTAACGGTAGGTAAGCTCTTATACCTAGGTAAATTTGAGCCGCGCCTATGCGTGAAGAATAAAATCCGTGCGGGACCACAAACGTCGAAGGAGAGAACGGTAGCGCTATTGAGGTCTCAACGATAAAGGATTCAAAGAATGAAAAAGACAGCGTTTATTTATGGCGTGATGGGACTGATTCCCTTTCTCGCATTTGGGGTATTGCTACCGGTTTGGCCGTTAGATTGGCAAGGAAAGCTCGCTTACACCTTCCTCACGTATAGCGCCATCATCTTGGCTTTTTTGTCAGGCTCGGTGTGGGGAATGACAATCAGCGATGCGAAGAACGCAGCGAAGGAAGAGAAATCGACGAAGGGGTTAACGGTCGGCATCGTGTTTTCGCTGGTGGCGGTTGGCGCACTCTTAATGCCTTACCCTATATCACTCTATTTACTCACGGCTTCTTTTGCGATTCTGTTTTTATTGGAAGTGGGTTTGATGTTTAAAGGCGTTTACCCGCTTTGGTACACCTTCTTACGCTTGGCGTTGACCTGCGTGGTCGTGGTTTGCCACGGTTTCCTTTGGTACTGGGTATATGATTTGGGTTCGGGTGTTTTACCGCAAATCATGTAATTGAGCCTGACATCTCGACACCGAACGCAGAAAACAAAAAAGCGCCGAAAGGCGCTTTTTTCATCGTAGGTGTTGCGATGTTAACAGGTCGATTTAGTCTTCCAAATCGTCTTGCCAAGGCATTTCAGGCAACATGTCTAAGTGCTGCTCGTAACGTTTAAGGTTGAATTCACCTTCACCCTTTGCAACGTCATAGATCTCAACCATTAGCGCACACGCGATGAATTCAATCGCTTCTTCTTGTGTGCTTCCCGTCATACGCAAGCGCATCAGGGTTTCTTTTACTTTCTTAGGGTTGTTATCTTCTAGTTGATTTTCAACGATTTCAATAAGGTTTTCGCTGGTTAGAATATCGTCATCATTCATGATTTATTGCCTTGCACTCACTTGATAAGTCTCATTGAGGCGTATGGTACGGGAAAAGCCGTTGAGATCCTAACAGCCTGATCGTTTCTATAAGGAAAAGGGAGATGAATAGGGGGTGTGCAGTCCGTTCGCGGTGCTGACGCCAGAAGGAAAGGTTGAAAAGGCGCAGTGAAATTACGCCCTGCGCCTTATGAGTGTTAGCTTTCTTTTTCCATGGCGACGGCATTGATGCAGTAACGCAAGCGCGTTGGTGGTGGCCCATCTGGAAATACGTGGCCTAGGTGCGCATCGCATACATTGCATGTGACTTCTACGCGTGTCATGCCCAATGTAATGTCCATGGTGTACGCCACTGCATTTTCTTCGAGCGGCGCTGTGAATGAAGGCCAACCTGTGCCTGAATCAAACTTCTCTTGTGCATCGAACAAGCGCGTGTCGCAACACACACATTTATAGACGCCCGGTGCAAAAAGCCCACACATGTCAGAGCTGAACGGCCTTTCTGTGCCATGTTTTCTCGTGACGTAAAACTGCTCAGGTGTCAGTTTAGCTTCCCATTCGGCTTCGCTCATCTCAACGCGGCGTGGTGCTGGAGGATTGCCATTCTTCGCAGTGGATAATACAGATTCCCAATTAAGCATGTCGTCACCTTCTTGGGTCAATAGACCCTCTATGTGGATGGATATGTCGAAGCGAGTGGCGGATCTTTGCTGAATCGTTATCAAAGAGAAGATTCAAGGGAAAGAGAGCCATTGCATTTGCTTCGACCGAGTAGTTGACCGCATTACTGGGTTATTTATTTCATGCGGGAAAACAGGGCCATAAAAGGTATGGATTCTTGATACGTTGTAAGTATGTTCTTTGTATCACTTATCTTTGGCGTTTTATGGCTGGGAGCCACCTTCCATTGGGTACTTTGCATTTTCGTGTACTACGGTTCTTTAATGCATCATTTTGTTTCTGCGTTTCATTGCCTCCGTATCATGTTGCCTTTCTCTCGTGGGAAGCGCTTGGCGGATGCCGTGCCTAACGCAATGTTGTTAGGCACACTGTCGGCTGTACTGTTGTTGGGTGGATGCAGCTCAGGCGCTTCGTCGTCAAAGACCGCCTCCGATTTGCTGAATCTCGATGACGATGATGTTTTGGTGTTGGGGAAGGTGTCGCGTATTCCGTCTTACCTGGCTGCGGACCTCAAGCTTGAAACACACACAAATGTACCGTCACGGTCAGACAAGGTGACCTTGTGGTTTAAAGACTACCAACGCGACCAGAATGCGATTGCGCGCGCCAAGGAAACCGTGAGCCTCACAACGTCGTGGGATAAGCCTTTTGAATTCGTCACCCACAAAAAAGCCCTCGTGTTAAGCCGAATTGAAGTGCATGCCGCTTCTCACGGTGAAACGCAGCCTCAGCATTTCACCTTACCGATGACGTATACCTACTTGGTTCGCGTGGATGATCAGGCGTTGTATGTTGGTAACCTTCGTCTTTATACCAATGAGTTCGATGAAGTGATTGCCGTTGAGCTGGTCGATGAATCTTCGGCTGCACGTCATCAAGTGGCGGGTCTAACTCATTCCTCTGTGCGTTTTCGTGTGTCGCTGTTCATGCCCCAATAGATACCGCGTTAATGGTTACAGCTCAAACGTGCTTTGCGTTGTCGCATAAAACGCATATTTTTCGTGGCGTTACCCTCAAAGCCTGACATGATTAAGATTAGGGTTTGACGGCAATGAGCGCAGAATATGGCGACGGATTTAGTGGTGTTTGATCTCGACGAGACGTTATTGAATGGTGACTCGATGACCTTATGGCATCAGTTTCTCGTGGATAAAGGGCTCGCAACGAAACCGGATTTTCTGGCGTTGGACACGCAATTTATGATGGCGTACGCCGATGGCAGTTTAGATCTCGATGCTTACCTCGCGTTTAGCCTATCCCCGCTAAAATACATGCTCGCTGAAGAAGTGAATGCGCTAGCGGAACGTTTCGCTCAAGACACCTTAATGCCGTTAATCTTTCCCGAGGCCATCGTTACGCTGGCGCAATACAGGGATGAAGGCGCGGCGCTGGCAATTGTTTCGGCTTCTCCAAGTTTTCTGGTAAAACCTGTGGCAAAGGCGTTAGGTGTTGAGACTGCCATGGGCATTGACTTGGCAGTAAGCAAAGGAAAATACAAGCCCAAGCCCGACGGAGTGCCTTCGTTTCGTGAAGGCAAAGTGTTGCGACTTACCCAATGGATTGGCGGCCTTGGCCATGACTTTGAACGCATCAGTTTCTACACCGATTCGATTAACGATCTCCCCATGTGCTTATTTGCCGATGATGTACACATCATCAATCCGTGCAGCAAGTTATTCAAAAAAGCGGGGGAGTACCAGTGGCCCGTGCATAAGTGGGGGGATGAGAAAAACTTTTCGCTGTAACCATAACCTAGAAGCGATTTTAGCTCGCACTCTTCTCCAGCGCGTGGTGACTACAGCGCACGGTTCTTTTCCGTATCATCTAGGCTTTCTAGGCCCTGCACGCGTCGATGGTTATCAGACGAGAAACGGCTGCTGCGCAGATCGGTGATCGCTTGCAAGCGTTCTGCATCGCTGTAGCTATTGTCATTGAGTAACGTTTCACGCGCTTGCAGGTAGGTTTGAACGGATGCGTGGAATGCGCGCTCTTCTTGTTCCAATACCTGAATACGGCTAGCCGCCTCTTCCCCAACAAGCGCAGTGAGACGGTAAGACTTTTCATCTTCGTTCAGCGAAGCAAGGCTGTTGATGTTCCCAAGCAATTCTGCGTTTTGATAGCTTTCCTTCATGTCGGGTGGAAGCGTGTTCAAGGTATCTTGCCAAAGGTCATGGAACGTTTGGTCATCGACCCCCAGTGCTTTCAATTCCGCTTTTTTGATGGTCATCTCACGTGCCAAATTCTCTTCATAAAAAAGCTTGGATTGCTCCTGTGTGCTGAAGGCGCTGGCTTGCAGTTGCTGCATCTTTTCATGAATGAACTTGAGGTACTCAATGCCTGAAAGGCCATCGGGCGATTGCACAGACGCAATGGATTCGCGGTAGGTGAGGTACTTTTCAAACAGCGTTGCTTGCTGTTCACCGTAGCTCACGGTACCTGCAAATTCGTTGTAAGCCTTTTGAACCTCGCCCAACTCTTTTTCACCTAACGTCGATAGAAAGTATTCGAAGGTGTCGCGATCAGACGAAATATCAATATCGGTCCCAATTTGGGATGGTGCGGGGGTATCTGTCGCTTTTTCTTCTTGAGCATTACCCGTTAAGTAAATCGCTGCTGTTACCAACAATATTCCAGCAAAAGCCATCCGCAATGAGCGAGAAGCAATGTACATGTGCGGTCCTCCGGCGTGAGTGAAAATTCCATCTGATAGAGGTATAGAGCGGGCAAGTCTCGAAAAAACTTCAACGCGTGATGATGTTTCATCCCATCACGCGTTATTGAAGCGACTTACAGCGTTATAGACCCTGCTGTTTGAGGCGATTCGCGTGTTGGCGATACACAGTCACAGGATCCGTATCAAACAGGTGGTGCAGGCCGAAAAAGCCGTTCACCTCATCAAGGTGGTTCATTCGATAGTTATCACGAATGACGCGGCCGAGGTGTGTGCTGCAACGACCGACAAGGCCATCGTTGGCTTCGCTAAAGAAAAGCCCGGTCGTGAACAGCACAGGATCGCTTAAATCCAGCACATTGGTCACCGTGCTTGTGCCGGACCACGAGTAGTAATACACGCCATTGGATGCGCGATATTGCCCTTCGCCGCAACGGGAAGTGGGAATGCCTTCAGGGTATTTCGCATTGAACGCGAGTGACCCTTTGGTAGACAGTGAATCTAACGATGCAAGTGGATCTTGTGGAAGGCTGCTACCGCCCGATAAGAAGCTGATCAAGCCGGACAGGGCATTGGCGGCTGCCACTGCGCCCGCTTCGCCAACCGAGCCGGGCTGAAAGGCTTTTCGAACCACGTCAGCAAACTCTGAGCCTTTGTTCACCCCACCTACACTGGTGACCGAAGCAACAAACTGTGGCGCGACAGATGCGACATAGCGCGCCGTAGGGCTGCCGTGACTATGGCCAATGAGGTTCACTTTATTTGCGCCCGTCACTGCGCGCACGTAACGGACTTGGCGTAGCAATTGCTCGCCACGTTGTTCTGAGCTGTTGGTGGCGGAAACTTGTGCGACAAAGACTTTTGCCCCGCTGCGCGTTAACGCTTGCGGTATGGCATGGAAGTAGTCGAAACCGGCGATGTTATCGAAGCCGAATAGACCGTGAACAAGCACGATAGGGTATTTGGTTTGAGTATAGCCTGTGTTAGCGCTTGGAACGGTAGAGCCTGCAAATACAGATAGTGACGTTGCTGCAAACAACAGTGATATTAAGATCCCTTTCACAGTTTTCATCCTCTGGTCAGTCCTCTGATGTCGATCAAAGCGTAGCGACACAAATGTAAGGTGAAGAGACTTAGAAGTGAGACAAACTCTAATTGTTAAAAATTCGTAACAATTATTGCTTGGAGTGAGATTTGGATCAAAAAAAGAGCGCAAGAGCGCTCTTTTAAATACGGTATGACGTGTTAATTACGCGGTACCGATACCAAATTTGATTTCGTTGTTCGCGTCATCAACCACTTCATCCAAGTAGTTTTCCACTTGCTGTTCAACCATACGGTCTGGTTCTTCGAAGTAAGCGATATGGAAAATCGCATCACCTTCGTTCACCAATGGCAGGGTTTGCTGACCAATGATAATGCCGCCTTGCGGGGCATAGGTCTGGATCTCTTCGCTACCGATAGGGCTGCTGATAGACGCCAGAGATTGGCCTTTGCTGACACGCTGTCCAAGGGACACGTGAGAGCGCAAAATACCGTCTGCTTCTGCACGTACCCAGCGGGTTGCGCGTGCAATAACAGGTTCAACGGTTGACGTTTTACGGTTGTTTTTACGGATCATGCCCAAGTGGCGCATAACACGTTTAACACCTTTAACGCCTGCTGTGATCGCGTAAGGTTCGAAGCGTAGCGCTTCACCTGCTTCGTATGTAATGACAGGAATACCGATGTTTTCTGCTTCCGAACGCAATGATCCGTCACGAAGTGCAGCATCGATAACCACTGGCGTACCAAACGCCAACGCCATTTCATTGGTTGCTTCGTTCGCCAAGTTAGCGCGAATTTGAGGCAGGTTAGTGCGGTAAATCGCTGCAGTGTGCAGGTCGATAATATGGGTACAACGACGAACAATTTGTTCGAAGATTTGGTACGCCATACGACCCGCAATGGACCCGCGCTCAGAGCCCGGGAAACAGCGATTTAGATCGCGACGGTCTGGCAGGTAACGTGACTTATGGATAAAGCCAAATACGTTAACCACAGGGATCGCGATAATGGTTCCTTTCAGTGTGGCAGGGTTGATGCGTTCAAGTACTTGACGCACCACTTCCACACCGTTGAGTTCATCACCATGAATGGCCGCGTTGATCATCAACACTGGGCCAGGTTTCTTACCATGAAGTACTTCCGCTGTTACTGACAGCGGCGAGTGTGTGTAAAGCTTAGCGACTTCAAACTCAACGCTTGCGCGCTGACCTGGCGGGATAGTTACCCCGCCAATTTCAAAGGCATTATTCTTAGTTGCTTTTGACACGTGTCCTTGTCCTCGGAGATGAGACTATTTTCTCTATATGGTCAATGATGAGGCCTGCGACGTCTTTACCCGTTGCGGTCTCAATCCCTTCAAGACCTGGCGACGAATTCACTTCCATCACCAATGGTCCGCGCTCTGAGCGCAGTAAGTCTACGCCTGCAACGTGAAGTCCCATGGCCTTCGCTGCTGCAACCGCAGTTTTACGTTCTTCAGGCGTGATGCGAATCAATGAGGCGCTACCACCACGGTGCAAGTTCGAACGGAACTCGCCCGGCAATGCTTGACGCTTCATGGCGGCAATCACTTTGTCGCCGATAACGAAACAGCGAATATCGGCGCCGCCCGCTTCTTTGATGTATTCCTGCACCATGATGTTCGCTTTCAAACCCATAAAGGCTTCGATCACGCTTTCTGCTGCCTTGCGTGTTTCAGCAAGAACAACACCGATACCTTGTGTGCCTTCAAGCAGCTTGATGACAACAGGGGTACCGCCAACCATGCTTAGCAGGTCTTTAATATCGCCCGGTTTGCTCGCAAAACCTGTGACCGGCATACCAATGTTTTTACGTGAAAGCAGTTGCAATGAGCGCAACTTGTCACGTGAACGTGAAATTGCGACGGAGTCGTTCACTGTGTAGACACCCATCATTTCGAACTGGCGCAAAACGGCGCAGCCGTAAAACGTCACAGACGCGCCAATACGTGGGATGACAGCATCAAAACCGACCAAGTCTTCACCTTTCAAGTGAATCGAAGGTTGGGTCGAGTTGATGTTCATGTAGCAACGTAGTGCGTCGATGATTTTGTATTCGTGGCCTCGTTTCTCACACGCTTCAATCAGGCGACGTGTAGAGTAGAGATTTTCACTGCGCGATAAAATTCCAATTTTCATAACTTAACCTTGTGGCGCCTGAAGAATAAAAGATGCTTCTGGTTGGACGATTAGACGACCTTCCATCGCGATGCGACCTAACAACATACGAAACTTCATGTTGTCACGAGCGGTCAGTGTCATCTCAATTGGGTATTGCAGATCGCCAATAACCAATTGCGTTTCGATGACATAACGGTACGTCTCGTGACCACCAGAATCGCGCACTGTGCGCATATCAAATACTTTCGCGTGACACTCTTGTTCGGTATGCACGTCGTCTTGGATTGGATGAACCATGAATTTCACCCATTTCTCGCCATCTTTTTCGTATTCTTCGATGCCGAAAGTGTGCAGACAAGATGTTCTCGCGCCTGTGTCTACTTTTGCTTTGATTGCTTGGATGTTTAATCCTGGTAAGCCGACCCATTCACGCCAGCCGACGACAGTTCGTGCGTTTGCTTGAATAATATTTGAATCTTCGCCATCAGCTGTGCGAGATGTGTTGTTGTCAGTCATTACTGCAATGCCCCAGATAGTATATTTCGAACGGATGGAGTGAGCGCATCAGTCTTTGACACTTACTCAAGTAAACGATAGCTGCTCAGCGGCGTATGCCTGCTCACATTTATAAGAACCGATTGAATAATCAACACTATCGTTTACGTTCTCCGCGGCGACCTTATCTGTTCCAAATTCTCAGCACCGCATGAAAGAGCGCGAAAGTTACAGCTTTGCGCCAGTCGCTACAAGTCAATCTTTTGGTCGTGACAATAAAAAAATTTAATCGTACGTCAGGTTGATTTTTGAGATCTACATCAATGTTTTACAGGCCGCGAATTTACTGGATTCAAGCGCTTAAAGTATGGATTAGAAAGGAAGAATTCTCATTGCTGACAACGTGAGAATGATGGGATTATTTTTCAATTTTTTTCGTTTGAAGCGGGGGAACAGCCCGATGTACTGCCACGATGAAGGCGAGTGTTTGAACTGGGGATCCAAGATGGGATGTTGGCTGTCTATCGCACCAAGGTTCTCGATTGCTTAGTATGCTTGTTCGGCTGCCATTCGCACAGTACATCAAACATGCCTTCATCGCTTTCGATTGTTTTGGTGTCGCATTCAATAAAGCCTTGTTTCTGCCAAAACTCCCTTGCTTGTTGATTAATTTCAACGGTATACAGCATCAAACCCTTTAGCGCCGTTTCTTTCGCGAGCTCGACGAGACAGCTTCCGATGCCTTGCCGTTGTGCATCTGGCGCAACGTAAAGTTGGGTAATGGATTCACCATCGGTCGCTATCATGCCGAGCACACGTCCAGATTGTTTTTCTTTGGCGAGGTAAATGTCATTGCATGCGGCAAGTACGCGATTGAGGTAATAACGGTGCGACTCGAGGCTCTGCGTTTCCGCTGTGCCTAGTGCGAACTCTTTGCTCTCGCGCCACATACGAAGCGTCTCTTCGGTGTAGCGCGGGTGGTAATCGACAATATCGATGTGATTATTCATCGCGAATGATGTTGATGCATGGTGGTGTGTGTCCGTTATGTCAGCGTTTCGTTTTAGACAGCAGGGCTGAATAATTGCAGTGCGCGTGAATAAAAGACGCTATTTGGGTCTTCCACATAATCACCAAACGGTGAGCAGGTATCAAAGCCGAAACGTTGGTATAGCTTTCTTGCGGCCTCGAACTCGGGTTCAGCACCTGTTTCTAAGCTAAGGCGCGAATATTTCCGGCGGCGTGCTTCTTGAAGGATGTATGCGAGCAAGTTTGCAGCCACGCCACGACGTAGGAAGTTTTCGGAGGTTCGCATTGATTTGATTTCACCATGGCCTGGGCCAATTTGTTTTAGCGCACCACAGCCCGCAATCTCGCCATCAATCCATACACTCCAAACCGTGACATTTGGATGTTGAAGGGCGGTAATGTCTAATGCGTGAACACTTTCAGGCGGGCTAATTTCATACATGTTTGCGAGGTGTTGATGGAGAAGATCTTGGATTTCCTTTCCTGATAAATCATCGACGCGTATTTCCATTGATCTTTTCTCCCATCGTTATTGACTCTTTGCAATTTGCCCTGTGTTTAGGCGCTGTTCAAGTTTCCAAATCCAAAGAGTTTGAGGTGTTATATGCAACTTGATTGGCATGTGTGTCTGTGTATTGCGTTAATATCGAGATGATGTGCGAGCACTCAAAGATTGGGCAGGATAAACGCGTAATTTATGAAGTGACGAAATGTGGACCGCGTATCGTTGAAACTAAGAGCTCACTCACGAAAGACAATGTGACGTTCGCGAATTTGTCTTAATTAAATGATAGGTGAGTGTTTATTTAGACAAAACGCGCAGTGCAAAGTGTGGAGATTGCGGTACGACGCTCCACATAAAAAAGCCCACAGGAGGCAGATTGAGAAGCGAACAAAAAGCAGAGAGAGAAACCACAATGCTTCTCTCTCTATATATATGTATCTGTTAGCGAACGAACGTCGTTTTAGGCAAGCGTTGCTTTTTGCGCTGCTTTCTTTGTCAGCTTTTGCTTGCTTCGTCCCATCAAAAGCAGGCTCAATAACACCAGCCCAATGCCCACCCACTGAAGTGGACCCAAGGTTTCACCCACCAAGACTATCCCTAAGGTAACTGCCGCGACGGGGTTTAGCATACTGATCATCGCCATGGCGTCAGGGCCGATACGTTTAATTGAACGCGAAAATGCCCAATAGGCAAACGCACTGTTCAAAACGCTGACCCAAACAATGCCGGGTAAAGCATCAAGCGTGATGGTTTTCGGCGCGCCTTCCACCAAAAACGCAATGGGCGCGAGCATGAGCCCGCCCAAGGTTAATTGCCATGCCGTGAGCCTGAAAATATCAGTCACTGGCCAATTTTTTAGCCACAATGTCGCACGTGCAACCAGCGCTGTTGCGACCAATGCTGCAGCCGCACCGACAGGGTCAATGTCGGCGGTGGGGTTCAAAATCAGAACGACGCCTGACAGCCCCAATATTGCGAGTAACAGCATTTTGAGCTCCGGCTTCTTACCTTCCACCAACCATTGCATGAACATCAATTGAAGAGGAAGTGTTGCACCGAGCGTGCCTGCAACGGAACCCGGCAAGCGATAAGCGGCAATAAAGAGAAGTGGGAAGAAGGCCACGATATTAAAGGTGGTGAGGAGCGTGAGCCTGCCAAATGGCAGCGGTGGTTTGCCCGGTTTTAGCAGCATCAGGAGTAAACCGGCAGGTAGCGCACGCCAAACTGCTACCCAGAATGGCGACATATCGTGGAGAAACAGACTTACAGCTGCATAAGTGCTACCCCAAAGGATGGGAACGGTGGCGGCGAGTAAGTAGTTAATCACGGTGTTTCCTCTATAAAGTCAACCAAAAGGGAGTAATCACCTTTTTAAAAAGTATCTTTCCTGAAAGGTAAATTATTCGCTTTGTCTCTTTAGATCAAGTATCTTTTTGGAAAGATAAAATATGGAGGTGTTATGAAGCAGGATCATGTCGATACCATCCTTGCTCAGTGGCAGGTTCAACGGCCTGATTTAGATTGCTCACCGATGGGCGTGATTGGACGAATGGACAGAGCAAATCACTTGATGAAACTGGGTTTGGAAGACGTGTTCAAACAGTTTGGTCTCATGAGCAGCGAATTCGATATTTTGGCAACGTTGCGTCGTGCAGGCGAACCCGTGACACCGACGGAAATGTATCAAATCTTGATGTTTTCGTCGGGTGCGATGAGTACGCGTGTTGATGGGTTAGTGAAACGCGGCCTTGTGGTGCGTCAAGCCAGTGAAACCGACAGAAGAAGTTGTTTGGTGACGCTAACGGACGAAGGGCGAACCTTGATTGATACTGTGGTCGCTGTGCACGTAGAAAATGAACATAAAATGTTGAATGCATTGACGGAAAAAGAGCAAGCAACCTTGGCATCTTTATTGCGGAAATGGCTGGCCGCGAACGAGTAAGCTGGTCTTTTCTATCATGCCTTTTTCACTCCTAACGGAAACAGAAATCACGCTCGCGGCGTTTTGCATTTGGTTAAACTCATCCTAATGATGATGTTAGATAGCCATTCAAAGGGGAAGAGCGATGCAAATGATGCCCATTAGCGACATTGTAAAACTCGATCTTCATTGGGTGCGTGGAGAAGATGCTCGCTATGCTGCCATCATGAAAAGCCTAAAACGAGGCGAGGCCATCAATGAAGCCATCAAGTTGATTCAATGTGCCTGCGGGAAAACCTATATTCTCCAAGATGGCGGTCATCGCATTACTGCGGCGCACAAACTCTTCCAGCAAACCGGCAAAGATACCTTGATCCCCGTTGATATTTTCCAATCAGACATTCCCTAACGCCTCCTTATTCCTTAAAAGCCTGCTTTCTAATGATACGGCTCTCGCTGTCTCATTATTGTGACTATATTGTTTAGATAGAACAAAACGATGACGCAGCGTTGTGCGTAACGCTGGGAAGCATTGAGGAAATGATGATAAGACTGATTTATGCCAGTTCTGCCACGATTGCTTTCAATGAAAACAATCTCATGCAGTTGTTGGGCGTGTGCAGGGCAAACAACGAAAAATTGGATGTCAGTGGGCTGTTGCTTTACTCAAAGGAAAATTTCTTTCAAATCTTAGAAGGTGAAGAAGACGTTGTAGAAAAGCTTTATGCCGACATTGCGTTGGATACCCGACACAATGGCGCGATTGTGATCGATCGTAGTGAGATCGAACAGCGTTCTTTCCCGAATTGGTCGATGGGCTTTAAAAACCTAGAGACGTTCGATAAGCGAAAACTGCGTGGTTACACCAATTTGTTTGATCGCAAACTGTCGAAAGAGGAGTTTGGAAACCTAGGACAAGACATCATCTATTTGATTGAGATGTTTAAAGAGATGTAACCCTCGAGATAAGTACGTTTCAGACTGTCTCCCTAGCGTCCTCATAATGTTTCTTTATTCGGCGTAAAGCCCTTCGTTGAACATGTGAAAATGCCTTCTGGTTTACCTAACGCTATTTTTGATGCCTCTTAACGCTTTGGCGTCTTTCACCTTGAATACCAAGATGAAATGGCATTCAAATTACTTCCTTTAAATTCAACTGTTAATAAGAAACGTTTTGCGTATCTTATTTTTGATGCAATACGCCCTGCGATGTCAGCGTTATAGTTGAGCACAATACACACGCACATTCTGAGTGGCTTTTTTGCTATCCAGTATGTGAATATAAAGCGTTAACATATTAATAAATATAAAAATAACAACAGAGTCGGTGGCTTGAACAGGATGTTCGTTGTTGAGTTGCTTAGGGGTGATTCAATCCGACAGAGGGAGCCGTTCATGCTTTATGTAGATGGGCTGATAACCGCGTTACCGGCCATGAACAAAGAAACCTACCGACGATTGTTGCAAGACGTCGTCCCACTTATTCGTGCTTATGGCGCAATCAATATTGTGCAATGCAGCGATCAAGAATCCTCTTCCTATTTAGGTCTCATCGAGTATCACAATGCCAGTAAGGTAGTGGTGTTTTCGTGGATTGTTTGGCCTTCAAAGGAGATGCGGGATAGAGGCATGCAAAGCATGCTCGCAGATCCACGTTTTGAAGCGGTCTTGAACCCTGTCTTACTTGGTGGGGAGCGTATTGAGCTGGATCCCGAGCTATCGCTGAATTGCCACTGACGCTTCAACGTCCATCGTGTGCCTTGAGCACATCAGACCGCTGACCCACTTCGCGCTTTTTTGCGCACATCGCCTTTGCGTGTTGCATTCCTTTACGCTGCATTTTTGTTCATGTTAAAAACAAAGACATCACTTCAGAACCGACAGGGACGTGGGCATGAGCAAATCGATCATCTCGAAAGACGAGATTGAAAAGATGCAAGGCACAACCAAAACACATTTCTTAAATTCAAATGCTGTTCGCACCAATAAATCCCTTGGGGATCTTGTGGGGCTTACCGGGTTTGGGTTTCACATCGTCGAGATTGAACCTGGCTATGAATCGACGGAATACCACGTGCATTACTTTGAAGATGAGTGTGTTTACGTGCTCAAAGGCAATGCAGAGGTCACCATCGGCGAAGACACGTTCAATGTTGGGTCGGGCGATTTTATCGGCTATCCCGCCAATGGGTTGCCACACACCATGATAAATACGGGCACAGAGACGTTGCGCTGCATTGTTGTTGGGCAGCGGCTCGCACACGATGAGGCTGATTATCCTCGCCTAAACAAGCGGATATTTCGCAACCAAGACCGACCGTGGCAAGTGGTCGACATTGAACACATTGATTTACCCGGCGGAAACATAGGGAAGAAATGATGCTAAAAGATAACGTCAAACGCATCGCATTGGTGACAGGTGCCAGTCGCGGCATTGGGGCTGCAACCGCCATTCGCTTAGGGGCGGAAGGGTATACCGTCTGTGTGAATTATGTTTCTAACGTGGAAGCGGCAGAATCCGTGGTGCGTAGCATTGTTGATGCGGGTGGTGATGCGTTCTGTGTTCAGGCTGATGTGTCAAAAGAAGCGGAGGTGTTCGCGCTTTTTGCAGCAATTGACCGCATGGCGTTTCCGCTGGCAGCACTTGTGAACAATGCGGGTGTGTTGTTTACCCAAAGTAAGCTGGTAGATATTACCGCAGATCGCATCGAAAAGGTGCTTGCAGCGAATGTAACGGGTAGCCTGCTATGTGCACGTGAAGCGGTGAAACGCATGTCTACTGAATTTAACGGGCAGGGTGGGGTTATTGTTAATGTTTCCTCGGCAGCATCACGAACGGGTTCGCCTAACGAATACATCGATTATGCGGCGAGCAAAGGGGCGGTTGATGCTTTCACCCTTGGTTTGTCAAAAGAAGTCGCGGCTGAAGGTATTCGTGTTAACGGTGTGCGCCCTGGCCTGATTTATACCGACATTCATGCTGATGGCGGCGAGCCAAATCGTGTCGATCGTTTAGCGTCTCGTATTCCGATGCAGCGCGGTGGCACCAGCGAAGAAGTGGCGGCGTCTATCTGTTTTCTGCTCTCCGATGACGCGTCGTTTATCACAGGGTCGATCATTGATGTGACAGGCGGTTTATGAGTTTCCTATTTCATACTCGCGCGCTTTCGGCTTGGTGAATAATTGCCCAATGGTCTGATATTACTGATCTTTATCATCCGTAGATCTTCAACGTACTCTAAACAATATTCCATATCTATGGGATAATATGCATTCCTATGAGGATGTGCGCTGACGGTGAACGCGTTTCTTAAAGACCTAACATTTTCGGGCTTTATTTGAAGGGTTGTCGCCAAGGGCACTGCATTTTAGATTGTTTGGATACCGTCATGAAATTCTTAGCAAGTTGGGCTGTCGTGTTGCTCACCATGTGCAATGTCTCTTTGGTGTTTGCTGGGCAGCATGCAGAACAAAACAATCGCCCTAATTATGAAAGGCATTGGTCGACTGAAAGTGAGCCTGTTTGCCGCGCTAACCTTATGACTTCTTTGTTTAGTCAACAAGTGACCTACAGCGATAGAGAAAGCTCGCCAGAAATAAAGAAAAGGGCAGAAGAGAGTATTGATGCGGCGCGATTGGCTTATGAAGAAAGCGGAAGTTACTGCAATGCTGGATTGGCATTGAGACGTTTTTTAGAAGCGCCAACCCATGCCGATCTCTCCGCCACTCCCTCAGAGCAAACGCAATAGAAAAAGACGTGGTACGCAGGAAAGGCAAAACGAGAAAAATACAGCGCTGGTGACTTACCCTAAAGGGTGCCAGCGCTGAGTCATAAGCGGAAACTGTGTTCGGCGAAAACGCTGTGCGTTAGCCTTCTTGCTCGGTTTTCGTTTGCAGTTCGAGTAACAAATCGTCTTCTGCAATCTCAACGGACTTTTGATTCAAAATGCGTTCGCAGAACAATGTCATGAAGTCTTCTCGAATCAACTGTTCAAGCTCAGTTGCCCGCTCGGTTGGACAGAAGAGTCGAACATGCACTTGTTGGTCCCCCAAACTGGTTGTTGTCACGTGAATGTGCGGGTCTGCACCAGGAAGATCGACACCCGCATGGCGCTCAATCACATGGTTGTAGCGAGTGGCAACTTCATAGAAATCCTCACAGTGATCATCAATACGTGCCAGCAAACTCGGTATTAACGGGAAGAGGTTGGCCGTTTCTTTAATCGTGATACTGAATTCGTGGTACACATAACGCTTCATGAAGTTCAGGTTTTTCACCGGTGTGGTGAAGAACAGGCTGTTCGGGAAGGTGACGGTTTTCCCGGTGTAGTTGTACGTACCGTGGTGAAGATCAATCTCTTGGATTTTCGTCGCCATCAAGTTGTGCTCAATGACCTCACCACACTGAGAGCCAACCTCAATCCATTCCCCTATCTGAAATGATCGCGAACTGGCGCGTTGAATTGAGCCAGTGAAACAGAGAATGATTTCTTTTGATGCCACAACCACAGCAACCGCGATTGCTGTTAAAGAGAGGGCAAACTCGTTGATTTCTGAACGCCACAAAAGAAACATTACAACCAGTAAGATGGTGAAAGTGCCGTTTTTAGTTCGCGAGATCCACTTGCGCTGGTCTTCGCTGAGGAAGTTTGTTTCACCCCAAATGAAACGGATCAAAATGCGCCGGATTATCCAAATCACGGTAATGACTAAGAGCGTGAAAAGAAACTTATGCTCGGTAAAGAAGGCGATGGCTTGTCCTAGGTATTCCAAAACTCATTCCCAATGTTGAAGACGTTACAATAAGTATACCCAAACAACCTTGAGGTGCTTATTCAGTAAAACTCGCCTTTTGGGAGCCGCTGAATCCCGCATCTTGAGGTTATTTGGGTATATAGCGTCTCACAGTAAAGGGTATGGTTGGCCTGATCAAGGCTAGCTTGATCCTGTTTTAAACTTGGGGTTTAAAACCTTTACCTATATCAATATATACACTTCACAATATTTCCCCCGACAATGGTTAGCATTGCCGAATGCGCGGGCTTTTCCTCTTCAGTGATCCCATCGATATCTGCCAGTACATCCTTTCTTTCTTCGTCAATGTCGCGTCGTTGAGCGACACCAAAGTAGCCACATTTTTGTATGTTTTTTATTTCTATTTGACCTGAAAAATAGTCATTTCATGGAAGTGTTAACCTTGATTTACATATTTTGTCGTGAAAAAAACCGCAGGCTCGTTTTTTGTTTTCATTGTTAACGTTATGAAAATTAACACTATTAACTTTTAATGAAATAACACTGAAAAACACAGTCTCTAATATGAGTCACAAGCATTAAAAAAGAACCATTATCGCTCGATCAACAACCCACGCTAGACCATGATTAATTAATAGTGATTCACGTGATTCATAAGTGGGAAAGAGGGGCTGTAATGAAAAGGAAGTGGAATGTCATTTCGGGTCTTATTCCTGCCGTTTTACTTTCGACAGCGGCGAGCGGTGCCATTGTTGAATCAGTGAGTGATGTGAGTGTGCTGTCTGAGGAAGCCCCTGTTGCGGCGGCCCGTTTGAGCAGTCAACGAGGGTTAACGGGGATCTACCCAAAAGAGACCATCACGCTACCCAATGGGAAGGTAAAAGTTCGTCACCAGCAATATTACCAAGGCATTCCTGTTAGAAAAGGGCGTGTAGTAACGACGAAGGAAAGCAACAGTCACAAGCAAGCTCGCGGTAACCGAGTGATGGGGTTGAGCGCAGAGCTGCCTTCCGTTGTTCCTGCGATGAGTCACCAAGGTGCACTTCAACAGCTGAAAAACCAATACCTCCTTGGCGTACCTGCTGCCACCATTGTGGTGCCAGAAAACGAAGAAAGTGAGCTCTTCGTTTGGCTTGATGATGGCGTTCCCCGCTTAGTGTATGAAGTCAGCTTCTTTATTCCTTCCAGCAAACCTTCTCGACCTCATGCATACATTGATGCGAAATCCGGTGAAATCTTAAAAATGTGGGAAGGTCTTGCACATGCCGAAGCAACAGGGCGAGGCCCTGGCGGCAACGAGAAGACGGGCCGATACGACTTCGGTACTGACTACGATGGATTTGCTATCACCAAATTGGGCACGACATGTACCCTGGAAAACAGCAATGTTAAAACCGTTAACTTGAACCATGGCAGCTCCGGATCAACGGCATTCTCTTACAGCTGTAATGACGGCAATAACACCAACACCGTGAAATCAATCAATGGTGCCTATTCGCCAATGAATGACGCGCATTACTTTGGTGGCTTAGTGTTCGAAATGTTTAATGAATGGTTGGGCATGTCGCCGCTAACAGGCCAGTTGGTGATGCGTGTTCACTATGGCAACAACTATGAAAACGCATTTTGGAATGGCTCGTCCATGACATTTGGGGATGGTCATTCACGCTTTTACCCACTCGTCGACATTAACGTATCTGCCCATGAAGTGAGCCACGGTTTTACAGACCAAAACTCCGACCTGATATATAGCAATATGTCAGGGGGCATTAACGAATCCTTCTCTGATATTGCGGGTGAAGCCGCGGAGTTTTATTGGAAAGGGTCTGTGGATTGGAAGGTCGGTGCTGCCATTTATAAGGGGTTTGGCGCACTGCGATATTTTGAAACACCGTCAGATGATGGTCGCTCTATAAACCACGCGAATCAGTATTACGATGGCATGGACGTACACTATTCGAGTGGTGTGTTTAACCGTGCTTTTTATCTGTTAGCCAATACCGACGGGTGGGACATTAAAACCGCCTTTACGGCATTTGCGATGGCAAACAAAATCTATTGGGAAGCAGATTCGACCTTTGATGAAGGGGCGTGTGGCGTGGTGAATGCCGCCAATGACCTTGATTACAACACCACGGATGTTGTGAACGCGTTTAATACCGTGGGGGTGTTTGCTTGCCTAGCGACCACGTCGCTTGAAGACGAAGTGCCAGTATCGAACCTGAGCGGTGGTGCGGGTGAAGAAAGTTATTTCACGTTTTCTTTACCCCTGAATACGGAATCAACCAATGTCACCTTGAGTGGTGGTACGGGTAATGCAGACCTTTACGTGAAATATAACGCGCTGCCAACGGAATCAGACTACGATTGCGTATCGAAGACGTCAGACAACAACGAATACTGTGACGTTTCTTTCCAAGGTAGCGGTGAATACAACGTCCTCGTCGTCGGACAAACGGCCTACAGTGGTGCGAGCATCGTCATGGATACGACAGAATTGCCTCCTCAGGAGTTAGTGGTGGGTTCTTCAGTCACGAACTTGTCCGGCGCGAGAAGCGATACCCTTTTCTATCGTTTCGTGATCCCAGAAGATGGCAGCAATCTACGAGTAAGAATTGCAGGTGGTACGGGCGATGCCGATTTGTACCTCAACAAAGGAAGTTCGCCATCGCAATCCGATTATGACTGTCGCCCTTATTACTACGGGAACAATGAATCTTGTACGGCATCGGGTGTAGCGGGTGATGAGTTCTATGTCATGTTACATGGTTATTCTGCTTACTCAGGTGTGACACTGTCACTATCTTTGGATACATCTACACAGCCACCCGAAGAGCGCGCTGATCCGATTGATCCGTCGTTACCTGTCTCGAACATTCAAGGGCAGGAAGGCGATGCCATTTACTATTCCTTCACGGTAGGCTCGGCGGGGGTTCTCTCCGCTAGCGCTGCCAGTGATGGTTCAAAAAATGCGCTGAGTGCAGCAACGTATTCCGGGGGTGGGGTCACGATTACCATGTCGGGAGGATTGGGTGACGCAAACCTCTATGTACGAGGAGGCTCAGCCCCGACAACCTCGGTATATGATTGCCGCTCGACATCAACGTCTAACCAAGAAAGTTGCTCATTGACTAACATGTCTTCAGGTACTTATTACGTGATGATTTACGGGGAGACGGCGTTTGAAGGTGCAACACTTTCAATGGCTGAAACTACATCTCCCACGGCGTCGTCAGATGGGGGCGGCGGCGGTGGACATGCCTTATGGTTGTTGGCGTTCATGCTGTTTGGTGGCGCTTTGCGAACACATCAGAGAAGCTACAACGCGCACTGAATGTGACTTAGGCACGCTGAATTTACAGTGCAAATCAGTTAACAAATCGATGGATAACCCAAAAGCACAGTGAGGAGACGCGCTGTGCTTTTTCTTTTATGGCGATTAACGTGCAAGATTCTCACGAGACAATTGCGCACCGCTATAAGCGTCTTGCTCTTTGAGGTAGACCAACAGGTTCTTGGCGGCTTGTTCGGCAGACGCAAAGGTTGTGTCGAGCTCTATGTCATAAGTGAGGTGCTGGTGAACGAGGTGGAATTCGCTCTCGGCGAGTCCAATGGCGCGATCGCCGCGTTGCCTTTCTCGTGCAGAAGTTTCACGTAGATCGCATTTCACGCCTACGAGGCACACATTGAATTCAGAAAGCGCGTTCAACATATTGAGTTTTTCAGCTGGGAGAGTCCATGCGTTATCGAGGATCAGATAACAACCTGCCTTAGCCAGTCCATGTGCGGCTTGGTGATACCCTTCAACCAACGTTGAGTAATTGTAGCCGTCTCGCGTGATGGCTTTGCCTTCCATCATCTTTTGAAGATCACTGGGTGGAAGCGCATAAAGCACACTGTCGATACTGAAATTCAGATATTGGCGAGGAAGCAATTCAATCAAAGATTTCGCAACGCTGGTTTTCCCCGCACTGCCTGTGCCATTTAGAACAATCACGTTTGGAAACATACACTTCCCTCAAGATAAGCATAATCCCTTATTTAAATAGGCTTATTGATTGGTGTATATGCTCCATGTTGCTTAATTGAGGCTAGCTCTCATGAAGCATGTGAAAATGATGAAAAAACATGATGTCGCGATGAGAATGTTGGTTTGCGTTGGGCGTAAAAAAGCCCCGTTAATACGGGGCTTCAAATCATACCAAGACATTAAGGCTTCGGTTTAGCGCTTAAAGGTCACGGCTTCTGTTTTCTCTAGGTGCAAAGACGTGGTTGCAGGTTGGGTTTCTGCAATCACTTTACCGTTGCGGATAGAGTAACGAACGGGTACTTGGCGGCGCAAGGCGTCGAAATCGTTCTCAGCAGGTAAGATCAGTAAGTTACCTGCTTTGCCTACTTCCACACCGTAACTGTCAGTGATGTTCAGTGTGCGTGCCGATTTATGGCTGATGAGATCAAGGGATTGGTTAAGTTGGTCGTAACCCATGATTTGACATACATGCAGGCCCATGTGAAGCACTTGCAGCATGTTGGCCGTGCCGAGCGGATACCAAGGGTCAAACACATCATCGTGACCAAAACAGACGTTAATGTCTGACGCCAGCATCTCTTTCACGCGCGTAATGCCGCGGCGTTTCGGGTAATCATCGAAACGGCCTTGCAGGTGGATGTTTACCAGTGGGTTGGCAACAAAGCTGATGCCTGACATGCGCAGCAATCGGAACAAACGGGACGCATACGCACCATTGTAAGAGTGCATTGCCGTTGTGTGGCTCGCCGTGACTTTGTGCCCCATATCGAACTTGTGCGCGAGGGCTGCAACGGTTTCGACAAAGCGTGATTGTTCATCGTCAATTTCGTCACAATGCACATCGATAAGGCGGTCGTATTTGCGTGCCAATTCGAAGGCGAAATGCAGAGACTCCACGCCATATTCACGGGTGAACTCGAAGTGTGGAATCGCGCCTACCACATCCGCGCCTAGCTTCACGGCTTCTTCCAGCAATGCTTTACCGTTCGGGTAAGACAAAATGCCTTCTTGCGGGAACGCAACGATTTGGATATCTACCCATTCTTTCATCTCTTCTTTTACTTCAAGCATGGCTTTCAGTGCGATGAGGGTAGGGTCTGAAACATCCACATGCGTGCGAACGTGTTGAACGCCGTTTGCGATTTGCCATTTCAAGGTTTGTTTCGCGCGCGCCTTTACATCGTCAATAGACAGCAGGGCTTTACGCTCTGCCCAGCGCTCAATACCTTCAAACAAGGTGCCTGAAATGTTCCAGCTTGGCTCGCCTGCCGTTTGGGTGGTATCAAGGTGAATGTGGGGCTCACAAAATGGCGGTAGCGCCATGCCACCTTCTGCATCAAGCACAGGGGCATTTGTTTGCAGTGTGGCTTCATTGGGTTCGATTGCACGGATAACGCCGTCTTCAATCAGAATTTGCGACAGGCTTTCTTGCCCGCGAATGACAACGTTTTTAATTAGCATAGTTGCTGACATGGTTTAACCCTCTTACACGCGAGCTGAAGTGTTTTGTTTGTTCGCGCCTAGCATATCTAAAATCAAGAAACTGATTGCGCCGCCAAGTACTGCATTTAAAGGTACAACACCCGGAAGTAAATGACCCGCAGCGATACCAATGGCGACACCGGCGATGGCTGCCCAATTGACGGTTTGGAACTCTGCATTGGCAAAGTCTTTGTAGCGTTCACGATTCTTGATGAAATCGGCGATGATGATACCACCGATTGGCGGAATCGCTGCTGAAAGGAAGGTCAGCCAGCCCACGAAATTGTTGTACAACCACAGTGCGCAAAGCGTACCGATAATGCCATTGGCAACCGACAGGTATTTGCTTGGCAGCCCCGTGATGTTTGAGAAGCCAAGGCCAGAGGCATAAAGGGCATTGTCGTTCGTCGTCCAAATGTTCAATCCCAGGACGATAACTGCAGGAATCAACAATCCTTGCATCATCATTACTTCTGAAATATCGGCTTGGCCCGTTGCGGCGCCGCCCGCTGCGCCGAAGATAAACATCAAGCTGTTACCGATAAAAAAGGCAACCATAGTAACAACCACTGCGGTGCGTGGGCTTTTGCCGAAGCGTACAAAATCTGCGGTGAGTGTGCCTGCGGAAATGAATGAACCGACAACAAGCGCGAGTGCCGTGGAGAAGTTGATTGGGTTTTCAGGGGAAAGGGCTTGGAGTTGTTCAATACCGCCAACGCTGTCGATGGCTTCGAGAACAGAGTAACCACCGAGAAGGGCGATGGCTGGAACTGCGATGGCAGATAAAATCATGAGGGCGGCAATGCCGAAGTAAACTGTGGCTGTCATGGCCAGCCCTGCCACAGCGATAAGTATGTTGGTATCAATCCCTGTTGCTTTTTGAACGGGGAGGGCAAACATTGCGACGCCAACACCGAACCAGCCGACCTGTGTACCACCAAGTATGAGAGAAGGAAGCCAGGAGCCTTTAGCGCCGAAGGAGAAACGTGCGAGAAGGTGAGTAGAAAGACCAGAAGAAGCGCCGATGTAGCCAAGAATAGAAGTGTAAATACCGAGGAGAAGGTTGCCGAGAAGTACTGCGAGGAAGAAATCGTTGAATGAGAGGCCAGTGCCTAACGTTCCTCCTGTCCACATACTTGCTGAAAAGAAGGTTAAACCTAACATAACCATTGTCAGCGAAAGCACACCCTTGCGTGCTGCCATTGGAACTGGCCCTAAACTGTAGTTATTATCCGTCGCCATTTTCACACCTATATAACAAAAACAAAATCGCACATGGATCACGATGTGTGGGTAAACGGCGCGGTATTTTATAGGGCAAAAAGGGGATGTCAATCTAACTTGTCATTAAAGTCGCAATAATCAAATTTAATCAACCTAACCAACTGTAAATATGGGAAATTAAATTTCATTTTGAATAGTGGTTTTGGCGTGTTAGCGGGGGCGCAAACCGTTGCGTTCAAGCGATGAATGTTAATTTCCTTACCTGTTCAATTAATTGACGTGAAATTCTTATTATCAGTGGGTTCTCGTTAGGGCTTTCATCTCTAACGCGCCGTTTCAGGACATTTTTTGTGTTGCGGGCATTTTGCTGTGTGATTATTCATCACTGATGTGGGTAAAAGGCGAGGTTAAACAAACTTCGCCTTGAAGTGCGTAAAAGTGATGGTTAACGCTGGGTAGGATGAGGTTAAGCGCCAGGTTTAGGTGGGTACTGCTCAAACATATCGACAATCTGCTCTTGAATAAAGGTGCGGCGGTTTTCCGGTGTCATCGACTCTGTGAGCTTTCTTTTAGACGATGCTTTCCAAACTACTTCGTCGGTCTTTGTATTAATCATTTCTATGACCAACTGCCCGTAAGATCTTTCTTCGTAGCGAACGGGTGTGCTGGCCGCGACGCCCACGTGTCGGAAGCCATAGCCAAAGCTAAATGATGAGCCGTAAGCGACGTTTTCTGTTTTTGGCACGATGGCATATTGCACAGTGACATCCGCAGAGTCTGCTTCGGAAGAAGGTGTTAATCCTTTGGCGACAAGCTCTGTAGTGAGGGCCTTTTGAATGCGATTGTCATCTAACGAAATCGCGGATGTCGAAGACTGGCGCGCTAGCTCAAACGAAGAAATGGCATTGAAATTAAACTGTGAGCTGTAATCGGTATATACGCTGCTTGCGCATCCGGTGAGCACGACTGAAAACATCAAAAGAGTAAGCCTAGACAACATGAGAGATTCCTATAGGCCAAGGGTATGCCCGAGATAATATGAATGAAACCCAAACGACGAGACGACTATTGTGGCGCGTTTGAGCATATACGTGTGGCTTGGGAAAGTAATAACAATCCTCGAAAATATAGACCACAAAAGTATGCACAAAGTTGCGAAAAATTGAAAAATGAAACGGAGAAAATCGTGTGCTCAGCGCGTGATATGCCGCGTGATACGTAATGCTTCTATCGTCATTGGGTGGGTAGGGGCAAGTTGAAACATCTCCTGCGCCCACTGAGAGGCATCCGCAGTCTTGTTCATTTCCAAGGCGGCTTGCACTGCCCCAAAGTGGATCCATGCTCGTGGTTCAAAGGGGTAATATTGGAAGCTTTCTGATGACATGATGTCTTTCAGTAAGGCATACCCACGAGAAGACTGATGAAAGTAAGGTGGCATGTTGATAAAGGTCATCGCCGCCAACGACTGAATATAAATACCTTCATCTAGGCCATAGTAGGGCGTGGAATAGCTTCTTTTGGAGATCCGTGACAACGCCTTATTAAGGTTTTCAATCCCTTGTTGTGTGAAGTCTGTTCGATGCCACGGAAGCCAAGTGTCTCTCGCTTTTAACGCCATTGCGCTGCCGTAGTATGCGGTGAGTAAAGGATCGTCGGGATATTGGTGTAGCAAGCTTTCAACGGCTTTGAGGACTTGTTCACTCGCTTTACGATTACCCTCAACGGCAACCATGTAAGTGTCTTGCAGTGATTCCGTGAGGGGGTCTGCGTTCACTTTGGTGAACTGCAACGAATAGCCAATGATGCCAATAATCATAACGCTGGCGAGCAATGAGTAAAGTGATCGAGAAGCGCAAATCATTGGATTTTCCTTCTTGTAATCTCATTGGTTAATTCGATGGAGCCACTCTAATTGAATTTGCGGATTTGGACAGACCAGTGCGATAAAAAGTGAATAGGTGAGATAAAGAATCAGACTCATTGAGTGAATTGTTATTGAGCTCGATGAGGCTGATCCTTTTGCTACATTTGCTTAAACAAACTTTGTGCATTTCGGCTGACAGGGAGTCGTGTTGCGCCGGATGTTGTTTCAACAAACATCTTACCTGTGATGTCTCTTGAAACACGGGCGATGGTTGCAACACGCACGATGGCTGAACGGTGGATTTGCCAGAAAGTGTCATGACATAAACGCTGGTACAGCACCCGCAACGGTGTGCGAATAAGGTATTCCGAATCAGCTGTGACCACAGTGACGTACTTATCTTCCGCCTTGAACAACAATACATCATCAACGTGAATCAAGTGTATGTCTTCGCCCTTTGCAGCTTTCAACCATAACAACGGAGGCTCTTTGTGCTCATTGGTGCTTTCTAAGAGCTTGAGCAGTTCTTCTCGCTGATCGTGGTCTTTATGTTGACTGACTAATCGCTCACAGGTTTTTTGAAGTCGCCCTTCATCAATCGGCTTGACGAGGTAATCAATCGCGCCTTTTTCGAAGGCTTCAATGGCGTAGTTATCGTAAGCGGTAACGAAAACCACGTGGGGAAACGTCTCTAGATCGTTGATCGCGCTTGCAACCGCTAATCCATCGAGGCCGGGCATACGAATATCGAGAAACACCACATCCGGCTGCAGCTCTTTGATTTTTTCAACGGCTTGAAGACCATCGCTCACGCTTGCAATGACCTCGATATCACTCGTGACTTCGCCGAGCAGTTTACTTAAATGATGACGAAGCAGGGGCTCATCATCTGCTATTAAAGCGCGCATACCAAAGATATCCTTGTTGTAAAGCCGCCATCTTTATGAGGAATCAAATCAAGCTTTCCGTTTTGTCCGTAAAGCGCGGCGAGCCGCTCTCGCACGTTTTTCATGCTTAGGCCATGGCCCTTTGAGGCGTCGTTAAATCCAATACCGTTATCTGTCACTTCAATGATGAGCTGTTGGCCTTCTTGTTTGAAGTGCAACCGAATGAAACCGCCTTTTACCGAAGGCTCTATGCCATGTACCACTGCATTTTCGACGGCAGGTTGGATCAGGAATGGCGGGAACTTTGTTTGAGCGGTTATATTTTCATCAATCACTATTTCATATGACATACGTTCGGATAAGCGTATTTGCTGAATAGATAAATAACTGTCCAGCAATTTAACTTCGTCTCCGATGAAAATGGCATCTTGTCGCTGTTGTTTGAGACTGGCTCTTAATAAATCAGTGATCTTCTCAAGGAGTTTTTTTGCTTTGCTGGCATCACTGTCAATAAGTACTTGGATATTTGCGAGGGTATTAAATAAAAAATGGGGTTCCATCTGGCCTTGCAGGTTTCTGAGTTGGCTATTAATTAATGCCTTTTCCTGCTCAGCTTGTCGGAGTTGGATATCTTTGAGCTCAGACTCTGCTCGCCCCGCGCGTTCCCTCGCGAAGAAGAAGAACAGCATAAAGAGTGCAATACAGGCTGAGGCCAGTAAAACGGGAAGCAAGAGATCCAACTTCCACACGCCTCGACGAATATATATCCAAATCAACATGTTGGCAGCGCCAAAGACCAAACCAAACGAGATGGTGGCAACTATCTTTTTATTGTCTGACCAGTGAGGAAATGCATTGGAAAACGAGGTGTTAAAGAAGACGAAAGTCGCACCATACCCAAAAGAAATGGCGAGATGAAAAACCAATGCGCCTTCGAATATGTATTGTGTGCATAACGCAATGATAATGCAGACAATGGACGTTAGAGCGAGTTGTGTTTGATCGATATATCTTCGGAGATTCAACATTTTAAGCTACCTGAAAACGTAGCAGTGATAATAGATTTTATTTCTGCTAACTGAAATACCAACCTGGTTAAACTTGATGTGATAACCGTCGAGAATTAACACTATTGGTCGTGGCTTTTTATTATTGTGATGTCATTACGCACGTGCTTTAAACAATCCATGAGATAGACATGATTTTCATGTTTGGATGCGAAGCAAAAAAAAGAGGCGATATGTTTGCGTTGATCGCCTTTGATAAGGGTATTGGATGCTTGTTGGGTGTATTTCTTCTAAAAATGTGCGGAAACAATGGCCAACGCGAACGACTTTATCTAAAAATTGTCATTCTGCTAGCGGGGTGAGATAAATGGAATGTTTTGCGGATAAATGGCGAGTATTTGGGTTAAGCGAGAAACGGATTTTTCACGCCTAACCCATTACTGTGACCTCTTACTCAGAATTACTGGGTGCGAGATTTTTGCTTACCAAGGATGACCGCGTGACGTTCCCACCATACTTTTGAGCTTCCTCGCACATCGCCTCACTGAGCGACAACATATGGTGTGGGAAGACATTTTTTTCATCACCCTCCATAGACGAAACGCCAATGCTGATGGTCATCATGCCCGTCTGCGATTGACCAAAAGGAAGGGCTTCTTTCTTTAGCTGGTCATGCAATTTCTCACACACGATGAGCGCGTTGTCGCAGGTTGTATGTGGGAGAATAATGGCAAAACTTCCCTGACCACGATAGGCCAATAAATCAGAGGAGCGCTGACAACTTGTCGCGATCATTTTCCCCATTCTGGCAAGTTGCTTCTCAGCATTGCTTTCGCCATACACATTCATAAAGTTGTCATAGTTATCGAACGTTAACATGAGCAAGCTTAAGGCGGTTTGATAGCGTGTAGCGCGCTTCAGTTCTTTATCGAGCATGTTAGTGAAGTGCTTGGCATTACTTAGTCCCGTCAGGCTATCGACGGTGGTGGCGGCTTCCAATTTGTGCTCAACGATATCCAATGTTTCTTTGTTTACATCCAGTGCATGGCTCAACTCGGAGTTTTCATCACTGATATGGTGAATGGTGTCACTCTGTCGGCGCGTAAGCAGGAAGAACCCTAACACGGCGGAAATAAGCGCAAACACAGCGATAAGTGTCAGCAAAGCTTCGGTTTTATATTCCTGCCATATGGGCGTTTGTTGATTAATGATCCTTGCGTCATTGGGTAAATTCGATGCTGAAATACCGTGTTTTTCAGATACTTCAGCATCGATAAAGGGGGCATCAGGTGCGGGGCTAAATGGGATAGGTGACACCAGATTTCTCCCGTCCATCACTTGCTCTTCAAGCGCGATAACGGCGATTTGTGCTGCAGCTTTGCCTTGGCTGTACCCCGTCGCGAATTTGCCGCCCACAATGCCATGCCCTAAATGCGCATACCAGAAGCTATAGACAGGGTGAGAAGACATTGATGAGAGCGTTCGGGCTGTTTCTGCAGGGCTAAGGCTTGTGAAAGTCTCGCTATCAAAAAGGGTATCACTCAAAAGGAAGACCAACGTCTTTGACGGCATCTTGTCTAGCTCAGTCTGGATAGATGCTAACGGTGCATCGGCAAGAGTTTTAATGGTGTATTGACTGAGGTTGGGAATGACGTCGACTTTTATCGTGTTTAACAAACGCTGATTGTGGTGGGCGTGCGTCGAACCCACAAATAGGATCGCTTGCGTGTCAGGGTGTAATGACAGCGCAAACTCTACCGATGCCAAATAATCGGTGTATGACGAAATCCCTGTGATGTAGGGGTTCAGTGTCTGCTCTATGCGCGGAATATCGATGGTCGACGTGACAACAATCGTTTGGTTTTGGAAGAGTTCAGGTTGCAGCTTTTCTACAAACTGGATGGCTGGCGCATCCGATGCAATGACAACATCGATCAATTTCTCGTTTTGCTTTAACCGCAGGGTTTCAGCAACACGTTGAATCAGAATTTCTTGATCGTAGCGCTCGGTATCTAGATGAACCGTTGATACTTCAATCTGCATGCTGGTGGCCGCCAATGTTTCGCGCACCCCCTTTTCGATACCATCACTCCATGCATAGCCTTGATGATATGAATTGATGTACAGCACATGCTTCGAATCGGGAAGTAGTGATGAATTTGCGGACGCATTAAAAGCAGAGAAAACAACGGCGGTGAGGAGCAACCCTAGTGCGTTGTTAGCGCGGAAAAAGTGAGGACGACATTTCACCCACTTTTTAAACAATGTCTTCATAAACAACCTAGCTACTGTTTGTCTCTAATTGGAAGTAAGTGATCAGTTATTGAAACAAATCATTGTCTAAGTGTAGTTACAATGCGGGTGTTTAAGTTACGGAAAATGAGGCGTTTTCGCCGGAATTGTGGCAGGTAGCGAAATTTTAGATATGCATCGAAACGAAAAGCTGCTGTGAATTCAAGGTGCTTTGTTATCGCGACGGTGTGTTTATCCCTTGTGCAATCTCTTCACCTTGATGTTGACCGTGCGTTAAGCTTTTAAAGATAGGGATGACGTGAAGGGCATTGTGATGGCGAAACCAGGTTTTCAGCACCGAATACACCTCGGAAGGTTAACACGATGGCCTCGCGTTGGATTGGTGTTCGCCTGTATGTTGGTGTCGCCCACGTTGTTTGCTGCGCAATCATTCTCTATCGATTATTCCACGTTCTCTGAGTGGGGGCGGAAATCCTTCAAGGGTGAAACGCTCTATGCGCTCTTTCAGCAAGAACCGGACAGCGGCGCGCCGTATTACCTGCTGAATGCGAAAAGCGAAAAGTCGGCATCCGCCGTGATGATGGAGCAAGACATTGATATAGGCACAATGCCTTGGATGTCTTGGCGCTGGAAAGTCGCGCAGTTTCCGCAGGTGGATAACGAGAAATCTAAGCAGGGCGATGACTTTGCCATTCGTATTTCTGTGGTCGTTCAACCGGGCTTCACAGTCATGAGCAGTCAAACCATTGTGTACGTGTGGTCTCAACAGTCGCCAGAAGGGACGAGTTGGCCGAATCCCTACTCTCCTGACCACTTTATGATGCTGGCCGCCAGCAGCGGCACAGTGCGTGATACATGGCACTTTGCGCAACGCAATGTGCAGGAAGACTTTGCCCGTATTTATGGGGAAACTTATAACACGGTCAATGCTGTGGCGATAATGTCAGACAGTGACAATTCGCTGAGCCAAACCCGCGCAACCTTGTCACCCATTGTGTTTTCTGCCGAGCGCCAAGAAGAGCCTGAGTGAGAAGGCATGCCTATTTCAACGCGTGAGTTCAGCCTGTTGACGCGATAGAAACGTTGAGCGGACACTGATTCGCTTTCTCGCTTTCTCGCTTTCTCGCTTTCTCGCTTCTTCATTTGTCTTGCTTGAACCACGAGATATTGCGCGAAAAAACCTCGCTAAACGCCAAAAATAGGCGCTTGTGGTTCTGCATTTTCTTACTCGCTAGCATGGTGACAAAAAAGATATCGTGAACTCGATCCCGTGTTTGCTTGAAGTAAGAGGGGGAACTCTGTACTCTTTCGGCGATTTTTACTCACTGTTCAGGATAATCGCATTGATTAGTACAGCTAACATTACCCAGCAATTTGGCGCAAAACCTCTTTTCGAAAACATCTCGGTGAAGTTCGGCGAAGGAAACCGTTATGGCTTGATTGGCGCAAATGGTTGCGGCAAGTCGACGTTTATGAAGATCTTGAGCGGTGAGCTAGAGCCTTCACAGGGTAACGTTAGTGTTGATCCTAACGAACGTGTGGCAAAACTGAACCAGGATCAGTTCGCGTATGAAGAATTCACGGTTATCGACACCGTTATCATGGGCCATGCTGAGCTTTGGGCGGTAAAACAAGAGCGTGACCGCATTTATTCGCTGCCAGAAATGACAGAAGAAGACGGCATGCGCGTTGCTGACCTTGAAGTTGAATTCGCAGAGATGGACGGCTACACCGCAGAATCTCGCGCGGGTGAATTGCTGTTGTCGGTAGGCATTCCGCTAGAGCAACACTTTGGTTTGATGAGCAGCGTTGCGCCAGGTTGGAAACTACGTGTGCTATTGGCGCAGGTGCTGTTTGCAGACCCAGACATCATGCTTCTTGACGAACCAACGAACAACTTGGATATCGATACCATCCGTTGGTTGGAGCAGACGCTGAATGAGCGTAACTGTACCATGATCATCATCTCGCACGACCGTCACTTCCTAAACTCTGTGTGTACACACATGGCTGACTTGGATTACGGTGAACTTCGCGTTTACTTCGGTAACTACGACGAATACATGTCTGCAGCATCTCAAGCGCGTGAGCGTCTGCTGTCTGACAACGCGAAGAAAAAAGCACAGATTGCTGAACTGCAAACCTTCGTAGCGCGTTTCTCTGCAAACGCCTCTAAAGCGAAGCAAGCGACGTCTCGTGCGAAGCAAATGGACAAAATCAAGCTTGATGAAGTGAAAGCATCGAGCCGTCAAAACCCATTCATCCGCTTCGAGCAATCAAAAGAGTTGTTCCGTAACGCGTTGGAAGTTGAAAACCTCTCTCAAGGCTTCGATGACTTGCTGTTCTCTGGTCTGAACGGTATTTTCGAAGTGGGTGAGCGTGTTGCCATCATTGGTCAGAATGGTGTGGGTAAAACAACGCTACTTAACACGCTTGCTGGTCGCTTAGCGCCGAAATCGGGCGAGTTTAAGTGGTCTGAAAACGCAAACATTGGTTACTACGCGCAAGATCATGCTGAAGATTTCGCGGAAGACATGAACCTGTTTGAGTGGATGTCTCAGTGGAAAAACGAAGGTGATGACGAGCAAGTGGTGCGTGGTTACCTCGGTCGTCTATTGTTCTCACAAGATGACATTAAGAAGTCTGTTAAAGTGATTTCTGGTGGTGAACAAGGCCGCATGTTGCTTGGTAAGCTAATGATGCACAAGCCAAACATGTTGCTAATGGATGAACCAACCAACCACATGGACATGGAATCGATTGAATCTTTGAACACTGCGCTTGAACAGTACAAAGGTACTTTGTTCTTCGTTTCGCATGACCGTGTGTTTGTTGACTCTATCGCAACACGCATCATCGAAATCCGCGACGGTAAAATCACCGACTTCAAGGGCACTTACCAAGAGTTCCTGAGCTCTCGCGGTGTGGTTGAATAAGCCTCGCTTCGATTGCTGAGATAAAAAACACCCGCTTTCGCGGGTGTTTTTGTATGTGGCCTTGTATTTCGCGTTAGCGTTTTCGTCTGGCGAGCACTTCCTCGAATGCAGAAATACGTTTCTCCGCAATCGCGATGCTTTCCAGCCAAAATGCGCTGTCTTGAATGTCTACGCCCAAATGCTTTTTCGCCACGTCCTCGGCGGTCATTCTTCCCGTGTCTTTCAACAGGGCTTTGTAGTCT
The DNA here is from genome assembly GCF_004120195.1 of Enterovibrio baiacu. Lineage (GTDB taxonomy): Bacteria > Pseudomonadota > Gammaproteobacteria > Enterobacterales > Vibrionaceae > Enterovibrio > Enterovibrio baiacui. The sequence goes on from NZ_SCHN01000009.1 coordinate 298,280, forward strand.
TCATAGAATGCACTCCCTTTGGCTTCACGACGCGCGTAAACGCCTGTGCTGAACAGATAGCCGAAAAGGTAGGGGTAATTGTAGAAACTGATTTCAGCGATGCTGAAGTGCAGTTTAGTGGCCCAGAAGAGGTCATTCGGTTCAGACATCGCATCGCCATACCAGGCTTTCCACGTATCTGCCATTAAGGTACGCAGTTGTGAAGGCGTCAATTCTCCCTCTTGGCGCTTTTCGTAGAATGCCCGCTCGAATTCAAAGCGCACGGGAATATTGAGCAGCAGTGCCACGGCGGTTTGCGCTTCTTCCCAAAGCATCAGCAGTGTGTCTTGCTCGCTTTTGGCTTCTTCAAGCAACGCATCTCTCACCACATTCTCGGCAAATATTGATGCGGTTTCAGCGAGCGTCATCGGGTATTGGGTTTCCACAAAAGGCATGTCTTTCATCACCCAATTGTGGAAGGCGTGGCCGAGTTCGTGCGCCAGCGTGAGCACGTCTGACATGCTGTTGCCCCATGTCATGAACACCAGCGGCGTGCGGGTTTTCGGAATTTTGGTGCAGTATGCGCCCATGCTTTTGTTGGGCTGTGCGGCAGCGTCAATCAGGTTCTCGCGCACCATCATGTCCACGAAATCTGCCATTTCCGGGTTTACCGCCGAAAAAGCGCGTCGAATAATGACGATGGCTTCTTCGAAGCTGTATGTCGCAGAAGGGGTGTTCTCTTCGCCGTTTTTGAGTGCTGGCATGGCAGCCAATTCATCCCACGGCATGAGTGTAGGCGTGCCAAAGAGGGTCGCCATGGCGTTTGCTGCACGTCTGCCGAGTGCTTGGCTTTGTTTCGCCACAAGCATCATGGTATCAAGGGTTTTCTGCTCGATACGGCTGCCTTCAAGGGCAGGAGCGAGGAAGTGCAACGGCTGGGTGTGGCTGCGCTTTTCGTATTCGGTGAGTCGGTTGCCCGCAATGGCGTTTAAGATCGCCGCGAAGGTGATTTCTTGCTGCCCCATGGCATGACGAATCGCGCGCCATGCTGGCTCTCTGCGTTCGCTGTCATTGCCATACAGCAGGCTAGCGGCCTGTGATAGTCCCATGACTTCTTCATCACCATTTGCCAACACTAAGGTCACTTTCAATGTGCCCGTGATGTCGTCGTACAAGCGTCCCCATGCATTTTTGCCATCGACTTGCATGGCTGACAGCAATTGTTCTTCAGGCACTGAAAGGCGGTATGTTTGCTGGTGGCGTAGACGTGAGAGACGAAACCCGTGGCGTTGGTAAGTGCCAGATTCATCGGCACCTGCGAGCACGGATTCGAAGAACGTATTATCGCTGGCAGCAAGTAGGCTCTCGAACGGACTAAAGGCTTGGCTTAACGATGAAAACAAAACATCGCATTTAATCACCAGTGCTTTGGCTTGTTCGTCAGTGGCATCGACGCTTGAAAGGCATGAGGCATAGTTGGCGACAGAGAGCAGCAGATTTGTTATTTGGTCATACAGCGACAGGGCGCGCTGACAATCTTCAATGGATGATGCAGGGTGATTTTTTAATGTGTTGAGGAGGTGTTGGCTTTGCGTGAGATCTGCGGTGATCGCTTGGTCTGAGAGACCTTGATATACAAATGAGAAGTCCCAACTTGGCGCAGTCATTTCCGTTCCCTTTATCTAGGCCCAAACAGCCTCTTAATGGGCAATCTATGTTGATGCCAGCATCTTGAGGGTGTTTGAGTATCAGTGCGTTTGTTTAACGCAGTGTAGCGGATTTCAAAGGGTAGGTCGTTACGAATGCGCCGTATTGGCAATCACTTTTAAAGCGTTTTATATCAGACAAGTAGTGAGTGATTAAGTGTTGCTTACTGCTTCTTCAACCGCAGTGTCTTGCTGAGCGTCGTTTACGTTTTCAACATAAACCGAAGCCACGTCAGTGTTTTCCGCGTTGATGCCTTGCTCTGCTTCCAATGCCATTTTTGCACGATCGGCTTTAGAAATGTATTTAGGCTTGTTGCTTGTCTTCAGCTTCGCGCTTTTCTTCTTTGCGCGGCTTTTTAGGATCTGATTTACTTTTTTCTTTCTGTTCATTGGGTCATTACCTCTTCGAAGGGAGAGGGATTCTAAGGAGAACCCGTGAGGAACTCAAGTGCGACAGCATTACTGTGGCTGAATGTGTCAAAAACAGCCAATTTTCTTTTCTTCTTTTGTGTTTCAAGTTTGACCAAGAAATGTAAATAACATGCGTTAATGAATGCTTGGTAGCGATTGTTATGTAAAGTGCTTATTAACAGCGCTCTAACAACGTTGAAAATACACCCAAATGGGTTTGTTAATGCGCTGTTTATTTTTGCGGTATGCCTATTTTTATTGGCCTCTTCCATACAAAAATTTTGTCTGTATACTTCGCGAACTTTTTTTACTAATGTTGTGTTAAATCATGAAAAAATTCGCGATTAAAGCTGTTGCTACAGCGATGTTAACTGTTTCTCTAACAGGTTGTATCGGTCAGATGGCAACATCAGGCATGGTGATGAAGTTGAACCTTACTGCCGTAGACAACCGCTATGCACGTGCCGGCCTTTATCTTCTGATGAGCCCAGTTTACGGTATTGCTGCAACGGCTGACTTGTTCATCTTCAACTCTATTGAATTCTGGACAGGTACTAACCCTATTTCTGGTAAATCTCCAGCAGTTGCAGACATGCCTGCAAATGCGATTTTCCGCATCAACCAGAAACTAGATAAAGATCTAACCACTGCGCCTATTAAAATCTCTTCTGCTGACGTTAAGCAGATCGATGACAAGACGCTAGAGATGGCAGTAAGCTACGCAGACGGCACTCAGCAGACGCTGCGCGGCGAAAAAGAAGACGAGATGGTAAACTTCTACCTAGACGGTGAATTTATCTCTGCGGTTTCTGTTGAAGAGCTGAACAACTACGCGGCTAATCGCGTATAATTCAGTGCAAGAAACATAACACCTATGCTGCGTTAAGCTGCTTGGGTTGAAGGCCCTGCCATCACTTGGTAGGGCTTTATTGTTTCTGCTGTTTTAAGGCGCGTATACCGTAACGTTCTGACATGACGTATCTATTTATCGACAGCGTTATATCGATAAATGCGTGATGATTGGGCGTTCACTGGGTGTAAGGGCAAGCGTGAAAATTTGAAAGGATGCACGAATCTTCTTGTCGAGAGGAAGAGGTTCTGATGATCAAACTAATTACTACATTGCCACCCTACGTTTCATTGTCGGTGGCGATTCTTTTCGAAATCATTGCCACATCTATGATGCCGAAAACCAATTCATTCACTCAGCCTGTGGTCACTGCCGCCGTGTTGATGTGTTATGGCATTTCTTTCTATTTGCTGTCGTTAACCGTAAAAGTGATGCCGTTGGGCATTGCCTATGCGATCTGGAGTGCGGCAGGGATTGTGCTTGTGTCGATGGTGGCATGGCTATGGCATGGACAACAACTTGATCTACCGGCAATGCTTGGCATGTCGATGATCATCGCCGGCGTGGTGATCATTAACCTTTTTTCTTCAGTTGTTCACTGAGTCTGCTGTTTTTCTCTAAACCTATAGCTTGTTCTTCGAGCCTGTTGTTTATTGAACCTATAGTGTGTTTTAGCGGCGTGGTGCCAATGTGGCATCACCACGCTTATTTTGACGCTAATACCTCTGAACGTGCCGCGTTGAGCAGGGTGTCGAGGTCATAATGCCCTTGGTCATCCACCCAAGATAATCCCACGCTGTACTCTACCTGATAGTTGAGGTTTCTCTCCTTGCCAGAGCGTTCCACGCGCTCTTTGAAACGTCGTAACGTATCATGCGTGCTTTCCAGTGACGTGTTAGTCATTAACACCACAAATTTGTCGCTGGCGAGTCTGCCGAGTACGTCAGAATTCCTAAACCCGAACTGTAACAACTCCCCAAAAAATGCCAGCGCACGATCGCCTTCTTTGTTGCCATGTTCTTGATTGATCGCGGCTACGCTTTTTAAATCGAAATAGGCGAGGCTGACAGGCAATTCCATTCGGTCACACATATTGAGGCTGTTTTGTGCCAACACGGTAAACCCAGCGTCATTGAGAAGGCCTGTGAGGTAATCTTGCGTGGACATTTCCATCGCGGCCAGTTCGTGCTCTACAAGATCCGCAATGTCTTTCAAGCTGCTGATGTCTTCAGCGGGAAAATCGCGAGGGGCACTGTCCCAAATGCTGATACTGCCGATAACGGTGCCATTGCTGTGTCGTAAAGGTACTGCCGCGTAGAAGCGCACATGATGCTCGCCGAGTACCCAAGGGTTGTTGGCAAATCTTGGGTCTTGGGTTGCATCGTTAACGATTACAGGGTCATTGGACAATATTGTGTGGGCGCAGAATGATACCTCGCGCGGGGTTTCTTCGGGGAATTGCCCGACATGGGATTTTACCCATTGGCGTTTTGAATCAATGAAGCTGATCATGGCTTCGTCGCAGGCATAGAGTTGTTGGGCAAGGCGTGTTAAGCGATCGAAGCGCTCTTCTGCGCCGGTATCCAAAACGTTGAGATGATGCAGCGCCTGAATGCGCTGCATTTCATTGGAAGGAAGAGAGGGCTTTTTCATGGGTCATCCAAAGTGTTCTATGCCTTCTAAAACTATAGAACACAATGAGATAACCCACGTTCAATCCCTTAACAATTTAAAGGAATACGTGTTTCTCCACGTGTTAGCTTGTGGTGTTTGGTGCGAGATCGTCCGGTGGTATTGATGCCGCTTCTTTACATCCCTCAGGCTTTGCATACATCGAAGTGAGCTGTTGACCTGAACTGTGGGTGAATCGGCGTACAAGGAGGTTGAGCTCTGCGGCGAGTAACTCAATGGTGTTCGCAGATTGGTTCGATTTTTTCGCGGCTTTCGATGTGGCGGCGGCCAAATCTGCAATCACCACGATGTTTCTGTCGACGCTCTCCGTAACCACGGTTTGCTCTTCCGATGCGGTTGCGATTTGCAAGTTCTGCCCCGCGATGTCTTCGATTTGATCTACCATCGCTATCATGACGTTCGCACCATCTTTAGCTTGTTTCACGCTGACGTCTGCCATCTCGCTGCTTTGGTTCATGACATCCACACTGTGTCGAATGCCTTGCTGAAGTTGTTCAATGATTTTGGTGATTTCGTCCGTCGATTCGTGGGTTTTCATGGCGAGTTCACGCACTTGGTCGGCGACAACAGCAAAGCCTCGACCTTGGTCGCCAGCGCGCGCAGCTTCGATGGCGGCATTGAGTGCCAAGAGGTTGGTTTGTTCGGTGATCGCGCGGATAACGTCGATCACAGAGCCTATCTCTTCGCTGTCGCTATTGAGTTGCTGCATGTTTTCGCTGGCGCTTCGCATGCTTTCTGACAGTTCATTGGCCTTGCGCGATGTTTGGCTGTTTACGTTGCGCCCCGTTTTTGCAGACGCTTGAAGGTCGGTGGCCACGGAGGCTGCACGAGCAACGCTTTGTGCGATGTCTTTGCTGGTGGCGGTCATTTCATTCATTGCCGTGGCGACGGTTTCTGATTCTTCACGCTGACGCTCTGCGTTTGTGGCGGTTTTCCCCGCCAGAACAAGGCTTCTGTTGGCATTAGATGAGAGTTGATAAGAAATGCTGGCGATCTTCTCCATGGTGTATTGGAGTTTTGAAATGAAGCGGTTGAAGTTGTTCGCCAATTGAGAAAGTTCATCATTGCCCGGCAATTGCATGCGGACATCCAGCGAGCTGTCGCCCTCTGAGATTTTCTTCATCAGATGATTCGCTGTCGACACCTTCATGGTGACATGGCGCGTGACCATGGTGAGTGCAAAACACACCAAAACCGCAAATAATCCACCCACGGTAGTCAGGCGCATGGTGACGGCGCTTTCTCTTTCTTTAATCGCGGACACCAGATCTTCACTGAGCCCTTTCATCTGCTTTTCCGTTTTCTGAACAGAAGCTCGTAAGCTGCCGTGAAGACCCTGTTGAGGAGAAAGGCCGATTTGCGCCATACCTAATGCAAGCTCATTAAACGTGTCTTGGTACTTACGCAGTGACGTTTCCATGATCAAACGCTGGCTGGCAGGCATATCACCGTTCGAAATCTGCGATTGAATGTTAGCGTACAACTCGTTGAACTTATTTACATAGCTGGCATCGAGTCGAAGCAGAAAATCTTTCTCAAAACGCCTTAACATCAGAAGCTGGTTGTAGAGGGCGTTATCCGCAATATCTTGAATTTCTATTTCTAATTGGTGGGAGGCACTCCGGACTAATCCTTGCAAGCCATTTTGATGATCGACTCCCACAGTGACGCGCTGATTCACCAACGCTTCAAAATCGAGTTGGTAGGTTCTGAGTGTTAACAGCATCTCGGCGATCGCTTGTTGCCCAGACATGTCGAGGTTGTTCATTTTGGTTCGCGCATTGGTGAGTGTGTCCCGAAGGTGTTGATACTCTGCGTCGAACCTGTCTTTGTACTTCAGATCATTTCGCGCCATAAAGTCTTTTTCATGGCGGCGCAGCATCAGCACTGAGGTTTGGCTTTTTAGTATGTCGACAGAGGTGGTGTCCAACACATTCAATTGCTTAAAAGAGAGGTAAAAGGTGAGCGCGAAGACCCCAACTGACACCACAATCATCACGACAATCCCATGAAGTTGCGCTTTTATAGTGTTTGGCAGTGCATTGAACATGTCGTCTCCTGTTTCGACGTTTGCACCTCGGTACTGCTGGGTGTGTAAGTGTTTTAAATATCGCTGTCTTAAATGTAGGACATTGACGCGCAACACTCGGGGTTTTATGACAAAAATATGTCAATCAAAATCCGCGTTGTGATCTGCATATGTTCTTCATGCGTGAGAGGCGCGAGCGTAAGCGATGGGGATGATTTGGTGCAATGTAGGGCGCTTTTGTTTGTTTGCTACGCTGATTTTATTCATGTTTTTTGAATGAATTGAACAAACATCTTGTCTGGAAGTTCAAGACGTTAGCTTCTATCTTTAAGGTAAGGACGAGCACATAGTTAACGTGTTGCTCGCTTTGTAATGGAGAATCAATAATGAAAAAGATCATCATTGCAGTGGGATTACTGGCAGCATCATCTTCAGTATTTGCAGGGAAAATGGGAAATGATCTCGATTTACGCGTTGTAAGCGTGACATCGGGAACCTGGGTTCAAGTGCTTCAAAATGGTGAGCCTGTTGAGGGAGCGACGGTGTCGTTATCAGGTACACTGGGTGAACACATTACGCCAGAAAATGGTCGAGTGTTTGTCATGGCAAATCAGCCGTCTTCACGCTCAGGCACATTGTCAGCTGTGATGGCAGACGGCAGGGAAATCAGCAAGCGTGTTGTACTTCCACGTGACCGCAAAGATTAATGCAGTCGCCCAATATAGAAACCTGCCCAACGGCAGGTTTTTTTATGCGCGTCGCGGTGCGACGTTGCCACTAAAAATCACTAATAAGACGAACGAAGTGCGCGTCTATCTGGTCTGATTAAGCAGGGATTCGTTATGTGCGCAGTGTGTCTCGACGACTGCGCCAAAAAGATAATGGAAAAGGGCATTACGTGAGAAAAAGGCTAGGAGTATCGCTCGGCATTGTGTTTGCAGGGCTAGTTGGATTAAGCGCAGTATCACTGACGGCGACAAGTTCCACCGTGGCCGAGTTGCATGCGATGAAAACCGATGAGGTTTCATTCCTCGAAGCAGGGGATGTTAACGCGGCCCAGCGCATTATTTTTATTCATGGCTCGCCGGGCAGCAAAGAAGGCTATGAGGACTACTTGAGTGATGCCGCATTGCAGCCGTATCATTTAATTGCGGTTGATCGCCCGGGTTTTGGTGCTTCTTCTCAGCCTGTACAAACGTCTCTTCAAGCGCAAGCAGAATCACTCATGCCCATATTGGCGCGCAGTGACAAACCCACCTTTTTGGTTGGGCATTCATTGGGCGGTCCCATCGCTCTGCAAGCCGCTTTGCTGTACCCCGATAAAATAGATGGTGTTCTGTTGGTCGCACCCGCGTTAGACCCTGCGCTTGAATCCCCCAAGTGGTACAACTATTTGGCCGATACCATTGTGGCAAATTGGATTTTGCCTAATGACATGTTGCTGTCGAACATTGAGATGATGGAGCTAGAAGGCGAACTCGAAAAATTAGCTGAACAAGAGTGGGGAGCGCTTTCTATTCCTGTTGTGCTGGTTCACGGTGAAGACGATGACATTGCAAACCCTGGCAATTCGCGGTTTGGAAAACGCAAACTGCCTAGTGCGACGTTAAAAATGATCGAAGATGAAGGGCATTTTGTCTTGTGGCAGAATGTGCCTTTGTTGGTAAATGAAATCAAAGCACTGTTGGCTACACCGTCACGTCACGATGATGGGAATGACGCCTGATAATGTAAATATCTGTAAAGTACCCTTGAAAAATGATCGAGGGAGGCGCATTTTAGTGATTCAGCGCATGTTATCTGCTAGAACGAGAAAGCATGAAAGGAAGCCAACACGATTTTAATCCACGGGGAATCGACATGAGACAAATCCTGATTAGTGTGGTTACGCTTATTCTAGGCTTCTTTACATTGGTGTTTGCTGCGGTACTCGGACTTTTTGTCTCTCTCAGCGCACTGATTGCAAAACCATTCATTATGAGAAAGTTGCGTAAAGTTCAAGCGCAACAAGCAGAGCAATACCAGCAACAATTTGAACAACCACATGATCGCGGTTTTGGCCCTCAGCCTCAGCACCGTGGTCAGGTGATTGATGGTGATTATCAAGACGTGACTGAAACACGTTAATCGCATCGAATTCTTTATGCGTACATTACGCGATAAGCAACGCCACGCAAATGCGTGGCGTTTTTGTTCGTTGACGATGTTCGTAGACTAGTTGGAGTGTGTTACTTCAAACGGGAAAAACTCCCATTCGTACTGTTCAAATAACGCGGCTATTTCACCGTTGTAAAGCAGCAACTCGAAGCGTTCGTCGTAAATGTCTCGGAGTGTTTCTCCGCGTTCGCTATCTGAAAACCCAGGGTAAAGCTTGAGATTGGTTAGAACCGCAACAGCAAAATCTCGACGATCGACTTTATTGTTACCTTCAAAGGCTTCTTCGATCTCGGAGTAAGCATCGATCAACATATCAATCCGCTCTGAATCGACCAGCGACAAACCTTGGCGCCGATTCTTCACTTCTTGAATCGCAAAGTTAAACTTCACAAGATATTCGTCGTAACCGTATCCCTTTACCCAGCCGATGGTTCGCCCTTGAAGGCTCTCTTCACCTTTCCATTCCTTGATCACTGAAGGCTTATAAGCTGCTGCAACTTGTTCGGCATCAAAATGCCAGCGTGGATAAAGAATGTTTTCTTGTTCATCAATATAAGAACCAAGAAAGATATCCATTTTTTGATTCTTAACCAGATAGGCGCTGCGAGAGTAGTTCGTGGTGAAGTAGCTGACTTTGTAACCTAGCGGTTCATAGACTTGGCGCATGATGTCCCAATACAAACCTGTGCCGTCTCTTTCTGTTGCATAGGCCCATGATTCGCTGACGATAATGATCTCTTTGTTTTCGAGTTCCTCAGCGTTCAACCAAGAAGCGGAAAGAAAGAACAAAAACATGCCCGTCATTAGGTGCGTTATTACCTTCAAAAGCCATGTGATGTTTCCATTTATTTTTTGATTTGTAGCTGAGAAACGCCAATGCGTAGTACTTGGCATCTTTCTATACGTCATCGAATTTGTCCCTAAATCATTTGGTCGCGCAGTACTTTAGTAATGGTTAAGGGGATATTCATCCCCGCTGCGTTGAATGGTCAGTGTTATTGACGAAGTGAAATGGTAACACTCACGATGGCATGATCGCTGCTGTAAGTATCCTGATCGAATTTGGGATTAATTAAGTGTTTATCTTCGCAATGAAAATCCCCCACTTCTGCGAGGCTGGCGGGGTCACTACTGTTGAATTCGTTAGAAAGCAGAATGTAATCAAGCACCGAGCCTTTCGCATGGAAGTAGTGTGTGCTTGGGCGTTCTAAACTCGTCTCTTCGATGTTCTTTACATACAGATCCCAGCTGTCGTGCATTTGATAGTGCGAGAGAGGGAGATCTGCCATGTCTTCAGTGATTGAGCGAAGCCCCGACATGTGAAAAGCGCTCAGTACTTCGCTGTTGATGTCATCGTTAAAATCGCCCATCACAATCGCGGGGTTATTGGTGTGAGAACGGCGCGTAAGGATAGATGCCATCAAGTGGCAGGCTTCCGAACCGCGTTGAATCGAGGAAGCCCAAGAGCCACTGATCTCGGTGCAAATGGAGTCGTGTAGCGTGCGTTCTGTGCCTTCCTTATTCTCTTCAATCATTGGGCGCTTGGATTTCAAATGCACAACGTACACGTCGGTTTGTCCCAATGAAGGTAACTCTAACGTTGCAAACAGCGGGAGACGGCTGTATTCGAAGTCTTCGTTCATTCCAAGCTTTGCTGATAGCGCGGGATCTGCGCGAAGGGGCAGGGCGCTGAGAATCGGGTAGCGAGATGCCAAGGTAACCACTGGGCTGCGGTACACATATTCATCAATGGGTTCAGGTTCATCAACCACTGAAAAGAAGCGATAACCAAGCGGCTCAAGCAGTGCTTTCAAAGCACTTGCACTGAACACTTCTTGGAATGCGATGATATCTGGCTGATAGCTACCGATGTAGCGATTCAACCAAGCACGTTTCTGATGCCATTGCTCTTCGGTGTAGATGTTGCTGAATTCATAAAATGCACCGGGCGGCTCGATAAAATTAAACAAATTTATCGTTGCGAGTTTTAAGCCAAAGGCACTGTGTGCAAAGGAACTTCTACTATTGGTTGCGAACACGTTTTTGTCTCGCGATTGAAAAGCGTGTTTATATTATAGCGAATTCTGCCTAATCAACCTGTCAGTAAGACGAAAAGAACGTGTGAAGATTGAGATGTGCGAGTGGGGCGGAGATCAAAGTGTGAATCATGTAACGCATTGAGTTAAAAGGCGCGCTTCTTGAGGGGGAATCAAGAAGCGCTCCTGAGCGTTAAGCGGAGGCTTTTACGTCACCGTCTTTTGGCGTGTCTTGACCTGTTTCGTCAGTTTCTGCCTGAGACTGTGATTGGTCGCTGAGCACTTCTGCTAAGTTAGCGCGAGAAAGCTCACCTTGAATTTCACCGTCTTCATCCAATACGGGTAACGGCAATTCATGTTCAAGGGTATCAGGAATAACCGCTTCCAGTAGTGCATCGGACTGAATACCGGGTACTGCTTCCAATACGGAGTCATCAATCGCTTCGCCGTGTTGTGATGAATCGACGGATTCAAGATGATCACGGCGTAACGCACCTTGATAGCCATCATCATTCACGTAGTAGGCGTGTTCTGCTTTCGCTTGACGCATCTGCGTGATGGCTTCGCCAATGGTGTCAGAGCTAATGCGGCAGCTCTGAGGCTTCATCACGGTATCAACGGTCAATGCGCGCGCACGGTTCACGTCTTTCACGAAGGCTTCTACATAGTCATCGGCTGGGTTAAGCAGAATGTCTACAGGGCGGCCTTGCTGAATGAGTTTACCGTCTCGTAAGATGGCAATACGATCGCCTAGGCGAAGTGCTTCATCCAAATCGTGGGTGATAAAGATGATGGTCTTGTGCAGCTTCTCTTGCAGGTCGATAAGCTGATCTTGCATTTCGCTTCGGATCAGTGGGTCGAGTGCAGAGAAAGCTTCATCCATTAAGAGGATTTCAGCATCAGTACACAAGGCGCGAGCAAGGCCAACACGTTGTTGCTGACCACCAGAAAGTTGAGACGGGTATTGTTGCTCGTAGCCGCCCAGTCCCACCGTTTCCAGCCAATCTGTGGCTTTCTTATCGCGATCCGCTTTAGCAATGCCTTGCACCTGCAACCCGTATGCAACGTTTTGAAGCACTGTGCGGTGCGGCATAAGGCCAAAACGCTGGAATACCATCGACATTTTGTGGCGACGGAAATCTTGAAGCTCTTTCTCATTAAGCTTCATGACATCTTCACCTTCCACGATGATTTGACCTTCAGTCGGCTCAATCAAGCGGTTGAAGTGGCGAATCAGCGTTGATTTGCCTGAACCTGACAAGCCCATGATCACGAAGATTTCGCCGCGCTGAATGTCCAAGTCAATTTGTTGAAGGCCGACGGTGTGACCAGTGTCGGCCAAGATGTCGTCTTTCGATTTACCCGCCACGACATCCGGCATCACCTTTTGCGGTGTTTTTCCGAAGATCTTGTAGAGGCCTTTAATTTGAATCAATGGTTTTTCGGTACTACTCATGGTGGCCTCCGCTTAGATGCTGCTGCGAACGTTTTGCATAACTTTGTGATACGCGGTCGAAGATGATCGCCAGCGCCACAATAGCGAGACCGTTAATCAGTCCAAGCGTAAAATACTGGTTCGTGATGGATTTCAATACCGGCTGGCCAAGGCCTTTCACACCGATCATTGATGCAATAACCACCATGGCGAGTGCCATCATAATTGTTTGGTTGATACCCGCCATAATGGTAGGCATAGCCAGTGGAAGCTGAACACCGAACAAGCGCTGTGAAGGGCTCGCACCGTATGCTGTCGCGGCTTCTAACACTTCTTTATCAACCAATCGAATACCGAGGTTTGTTAGTCGAATGACTGGCGGGATTGCGTAGATAACCACGGCAATAACACCAGGAATTTTACCAATACCCAACAACATTACGACTGGGATAAGGTAAACGAATGCTGGCATGGTTTGCATTACGTCAAGCAACGGCGTAACGAATGACTGAATGCGGTTTGAGCGTGCCATCGCGATGCCAATGGGGATGCCGAGTCCAATCGCGACCATGGTACACACAAGAATAATACTCATGGTCCGCATGGTGTCTTCCCACATGCCGAAATAGCCGATGGCACAGAACACAACGATAACGCTCACAGCGAGTTTCCATGAACGGCTAGCTAAATATGAAACGACGGCGAGAACGCCAATCATGATAAACCAAGGTGTCCCGAGGAGTAGCTTTTCAAACCAAATCAGAAAAGCGAGAAGGGGATCGAAGAAGGATTCGATGGTTTCGCCATAGTTTCGTGAAAATTCACGATAAGCACCATCGAGGGTTTTACGGATAGCGAGAAGGTCTGAACGCTCCATCTCTGGGAATTCCGTTAACCAATTATTGTCTGCCATAACAGTACAACGTCCTCTGTTGTTATAGTAATTGAAATTGCATGAATAACTGTGTTGCTGCTGCAATAGCGTAAATACAAAAGTAGGCTGACGTAGGTCAGCCTACCTCTTACAAAGAAAGTTTAAAGCGCGCTTTTTACTTTCTTCGCGACTTCAGGAGACACCCACTGTGACCAGATATCAGCGTGGTTGTTCAAGAAGTGCTCACCCGCAATCTCACCGTCTGCTTGGTTTTCTTCCATCCAAGCAAGCAGACTGTTCAAATCAGCGGTGGTAAATGAACGGTTAGCCAAGTAGTTAACCGCTTCAGGTGCACGTTGAGCAAAGCTCTCAGTGATAACGGTATCTACCGCTGAAGGCGGATACATGGTTGGTTTCGGGTCAAGACATTCTGCGTCAGTTGTACACGTTTTAAAGTGCTCTTCGTCAATGCCTGAACCAAAGTCTACTTTCACCATCTCATATTTGCCCAGTACGGCAGTCGGTGCCCAGTAGTAACCAAACCAACCTTCGCCACGCTCGTACGCTTTCGCTATCGAGCCAGAAAGACCTGCGCCTGAACCTGGATCAATCAGTTCAAACCCTTCTTCTTCTAGGCCAAGAGCGTTGAACAAGTTACCTGATGAAATTTGGCAGTTCCAACCCGCTGGACAGCCGTAGAATGCAGATTTTGATGGATCTTCAGGGTGCTTGAAGAGGTTTGCGTTTTTCTTAACGCCTTCAATGGTTGCAATACTTGGGTCTTTATCAACTAAGAACTTTGGTACCCAGAAACCTTCAACACCCCCTTCTGACAGTGTTTTACCTGCATAGCGCAAGCGACCTTCTTCTACACCTTTGTCCAATGCAGCCTTGAGTGAGTTACTCCAGAACTCAGGTGCAATATCAGGTTCACCCTTTTCAATCATGGATGTGCCGGTTGGCATGGTATCGCCAGGAACTAGCTCAGCATCACAGTCGTAACCGTTCGCGAGGATGAAAAGGTCGATGTTCGCGATAACGGTCGCGGAGTTCCAGTTCATGTCGGCAATGGTGACTTTGCCACACTCAGATGCGTAGCTCGCCATTGGCATCGCTGAAAGCAATAGGGCTGAAGTGGTCAATAGTTTTTTCATGGAGATCCCTCTCATTAGTGTCCCTTTGCCAAAGGGATTAAATACAACTCTAATCAATTGGCTTGGTAAGATCGCACTACGTATTTATCAACAATCTGGTTTAACGTGCTGATAAATATATAGGCAACAGACGTAATCATAACAAAGTAGACCGTCTCTTTCTGCACGCGTGTTACATTTTGAATAAAAATTGTTTCGTCCACTAAATGATATTTGCGAAATTCTTAGTGCTAACTGTGCAAGTAACCTAATGAATCTAATAAGAAATATAGAAGGTATGGCGACAGTTATGATTCTTTTTGGAGACAATATTTTTAAAAGTGAGAATTGAAGATTTAACTTCAAATACACTGACACAGGATGAAATTTTTCAGCATAACTTCGGTTTATTGGTGCGAGATCAATCGAATTTTGGGTGAAAATGATGGGCCATACTGTACTTGTTTTGGAAGATGACGCAGACATTGCACAGTTACTTTGCTTGCATTTGAAAGTGTTAGGACATGAAGTTCATCGAGGCGCTTCCTTAAAAGAGGGGTATCGAATTCTGAAAGAGCAGTCGATCGATGCCGTGGTTCTCGATCGCGGTTTAGAAGATGGTGATGGCATTTCTCTCTGTCACGAATTACGCCGACAGCAGAAAGGGCTTCCTATCCTGATGCTCACTGCCATGGATTCTGAATCTGACATGGTGGAAGGGTTTGAATCCGGTGCGGATGATTACATGGCGAAACCTTTTAGCGTGATTGAGTTTCAAGTCAGAACACGTGCATTACTGCGCCGCATCACGCATCAAGAATGGGATGAATCAGAACGACAACAAAAGCAAACGGCCGAAGAAAGCGCGGATAGCAAAGTGTTGTCGAGCAGTACGCATGCCGCTCACGATATCACCCCGCAACTCATGTTCGAACACCTAGAAATCTGCCCTGATACCCACAGCGTGCGATTGGATGGACAGCAAATCGATTTAACCCCCACCGAATTTTCTCTGCTCTGTTGCCTTGCGAAACGTCCAGAACGTGTATTTAGCAAAGACGAATTGCTGAGCCGTGTATGGAATACCGATTATGACGGCTATCGCCACACCGTTTGTTGTGCGGTGAACCGTCTGCGCGGCAAGTTAGAGCGTGACCCTGAGATGCCTAAGTACATTCATACCGTGTGGGGCGTCGGGTATAAATTCAGAGAAGCGATGACACACGCCAGTTAGTGTTTGTGTCGGGCGTTAGTGTTAGGCGTAAAGGAGAGGTTTGTTGACGTTTAAGAACCGTTTATTGTTTTTCACATTGATTTGGTTTGTTGGCAGTGCAGCCGTACTCACCAAATTGAGTGTGGATGTTTGGGAAGGAAACGAGCTTAAAACGCAGCAATCCTTACACCGCGATCTCGCTCGTCACATGCGTGATGACAACCCCTTGATGGTCGGGGATGACTACAGTCCTGCTGCTTTGTCTTCTATCTTTCATACCTTGATGCTACTCGGCCCTGATTTTGAGATCTACTTTCTTGATCCTGAGGGAAACATAACCACGTCAGGACCGCCTGTTGAGGAGGTTCGGCGACAGCAAGTGTCAGTTGAACCCATTAAAGCTTTTTTGGCTGAAAAGCCTCTCCCCATACTGGGACAAGATCCCATGACACATGATCAGGACATGGTTTTTTCCGCTGCTCAAATTTCCGAAAATGGTATTGTGATGGGATACCTCTACGTCGTGATTGGCAGTCAGCAGCGCAATGCAGCCACGCATCCTGATAACTTTATTCAATACGCGCCCATCGTTCTCGCGGCGCTTGTCGCCATTTCTCTTTTTGCTCTCGGTGTTTATCGCATGGTCTTTAAGCGCATCATCATTCCGGGAAGAAACATGGTGCGACAGATTGAAGATGCTGCCACGTCTGAATTTCGCATCACCCCTCCTTTGGCGCTGACGTCTTACGAACTGCAAGAGCTCGCAGAACAATGTCGTCGGATGATGAGCGTCATTCAGCAACAATTTATTCAGCTACGCATACAAGAAGCTCAGCGACGGGAGTATTTGCTGCAACTTAGTCATGATCTCAAAACCCCGCTTGCCAATATTTTGGGTTACATCGAAACCTGGCGTCTTCAGCACAAAGAAGGTCGCGGGATGATTGATACCGCTTATCACAATGCTCAGCGTCTTGATCGCTATTTAAAAGATCAATTGGCGGCTGCACGTTCGCCGACCGCTAAAATTGTTTTGGCCTACCGAGAGTTAGACGTTGAAGCATTGTTGAGCGAAGTAAAAACGCGGTTCGAGTTACCGTTGAAGCAAAAGAAAATAGATCTCGTGGTCACCAATACGCCTGATTTGTTTGTGGTTGCTGATGAGCAATTGATCAATCGTGTGTTTGATAACTTGATTGAAAATGCTATTCGGCACAGCCCACAACGTTCGAGCATCTATTTGGATGTGAGTAAAAAGAGCCAGAGTAAAATCGTGTTTACGTTCATCAATACGGTGGCCGAGAACGGTGACTCAGGTTCTTTGGGCATGGGCACCAAGATTGTTGAAGCGATTTTAAGCCTTCACCAAACTCACCTCGAGATTTGTGATGGCTCGGTCGAAGACGGCAGTGGAAATGGTGACGAACGTTATTGCGTGAATTTTGCGCTTTCATCGATTGCGCCGCCGTCTGCTCGGTCGCCGATGTTGTTGCCAAAGGTGATTGAAGACCTTGATGATGCCCCTGTTATTCAATCTGACTACCCAGCCATGTCGGCGGTGGCAAAAAGGGAGCTCGCCAGAGAAAAAGAAGACGATGTGAATGCCGAGTTGTCATCTCTTTTGGCAACATCGACAAACCCTGTGGCGAAAGACGCGTTGGATCAGGCCATTGATGAGTTGCCGCCGATGACGGCGTCAGTCTCTTCCTCGTTAACTGACAGCGATGCTCAGCCCGATAATGTCGACGTGGAGGCACTGGGAGAAAATGCAAAAACGGGCCGTGATTCCAACCTAGATGCGTTCAAGGGAATCAAGCCTTAGCGCCGGAAGCATAGACATCACCACACGTAGCTCAGCTTACTCCATGTCCACATCCATACGTCGAGTAAGGCTTCCCCTGTGCGGGTTCTTTTCGGGTAAAAACCGACGGTAGCTTGGCTGCCATATCGAAGACCCGCATCGGTTGGCAAGTCGAAAAAGCGAATATTGACGGGGTAGCGCTGCGCCTGCTGCAAGGTGCTTGAGGTGTTATTATGTTCAAAAGCATCACTGTCCCCATTATCGTTTCCCCAGCCGATAGACGTTATCTCACCGTGAAAAACTTTCCCTGGATACACATCAAAAACCATCTTTGCGATTGTGCCTTTTCTTAAATAGGTCAGAGAGTTTTCCTGCACCATGGCAGTCAGCCAAAAATGGTGGGTATCAATGTATGTCATCACAGGTTGTCCTGCGGCAACATAATCGCCAGCAGTCATGCGCATGTTGGTGATCACCCCATTATCAGGCGCAATGATCTTGGTATACGACAGGTTAAGGAGCGCATGATCCAAGGTATTCAACGCTGTTTTTAACTGAGGAGATCGTTGCGCTTTGTTGTCGAGCATGTTTTCCGCAACGTTAAGTGCGTCTATTGTTGTCGCTAGCGCCAACTTGGCTTCTTGTCGTGCTTTAAGGCTTTCTTGTAGCGTGGTGTTGTTAATCACTCCCATCCTTGCCAGCGTCATGTTGCGTTGAACATAGCGCTTTGCTTGTGCCAAACTCACCCTCGCATTCACTTCCTCAATTTTGGCATTTAATAGCGCGGTTGAATCTCCCCCCAATGATTGAGCAACCTGTTGGAGTGCAAGCTGTGCGGCTTCGACATCGAGTTGGAATGGGGCTGATTCAATACTAAAAAGCGGGTAGTTCCGTTTTACAGAAACATTGTCGATCACCGCAATGCTCGCTATGGTTCCTGATACTTGCGGCGCAATGTGGATCATTTGACCGTTGACGCTGCCATGTTGCGTAATGGGGGTGACGCGTGTCGCCCAGAGTGTATATAGCCAAATGCCAAAGGCGACGAGCAGGATGCAAAGGAGATAACGACGAGAGCGACTGGCCGTCTTCGGTGTATTCACTGTTTCGGTGTGGATCGCTTGTTCAGGCGCATCATGAATACGGCTTTCGCTCATGCTTGGGTCCTTGCATACGTTGAAATGGAGTGCGTCAGAGACAACCGTTCACTCGCTTATTATTGTTTTTTCTAAGCGTGTGATTGCACATGGGAATTAAGTCTATGGGGCGAGGCAGGTGCATGTTGTCCAACTTTAGACACTTTGCAGTGAACAGTTGTCACACCCTGTTTGCCCTTTGAGAATGTGGCATCGCGGAGAGGGATGTCACTGAGGGTTGGTAAACGTTAAGAAAGGACGCAAAGAAAAGGAAAGCCCTTTAGGCACACTTGTTTGCACCAAAAGGGCTTAGGATGAGCAAAGCTCGCGCGCGCGACTTAATCAGTTTCCCGTGAACTGAGGCGGGCGTTTTTCTATGAAGGCATGCATTCCTTCTTTTTGGTCTTCCGTGGCAAAGAGGCCATGGAACAACCGGCGCTCAGATCGCACGCCGTCTTCAATAGTGAGGCGCTCTGCATTGAGAACACATTCTTTTGCCAAAGCGACAGCAGGTTTGCTGTAACTGGCTATCGTTCTGGCTGCATGCATTGTTTCGTCCATCAATTGATCATCAGGCAGCACCCTAGAAACCAATCCTGCCCGCTCTGCTTCGACAGCATCCATCATGCGGCCCGTAAGAATCATGTCGATGGCTTTAGATTTCCCAACCAGTTTAGTGAGGCGTTGTGAACCCCCCATGCCGGGAATGACGCCGATGGTCAGCTCTGGTTGTCCAAAGAGCGCGGATTCCGTGGCGAAAATGGTGTCGCACATCATGGCGAGCTCACAGCCACCTCCCAGTGCATAACCTGACACGGCAGCGATGATGGGCGTGCGGGTGCGTCCTACTGCTTCCCATCCTGCAAAGTAATCGGTGGCGGCCATGTCTTGATACGTCATGTCGGCCATTTCGCTAATGTCAGCGCCTGCGGCAAAGATTTGGTTGCTTCCTGTTATCACAAAACAACCTACCTCTGGCTTCTCATCAAAGTGAGCAAGCGCACTGGTGAGCTCGCGCATCACTGCGCTGTTGAGTGCGTTTCTTTTTTCAGGGCGATTGATCGTGATGGTCACGACACCGCGATCAAACTCGGTATTGATAAACATGGTTACGTCCTTATTCATCGGTCAGTCAGTCGGAATGTTTGCTGGGGCTATGAGTCCCATATCGCACCAAAGGCGGGAACGCCGCGGCTTTCCATTCCATAGACCACTTGTTGAGTCAGCTTTTGATTTGAAATGCAGATCACTGCTTCCGCATCGAATTTTTCATAGGCGGAGTAGGCCAGCTGCACCATGTCGGGTTTGCCGTCTTTGTCGGTATCCCAAATGATGGCATCAGGTTGTGCTTCGAGAATTTGGTCGACCAAGGCATCGCCGTAGGTTTTGCGCGGGTCGCGTGTTGACCATACCAAGAGCATCGGCAGTTTTTGTGCGAACAAGTGGGGCAAACAAGGCCCAATGCCGCTGCCCGTTGCGATGTAAACCACGCGCTTAAACAAGACTTCAATGTTTGCAACGCCTGCGGTTGGAATGCCTTTCACCCAGAGGTGAGTAGGCTTGTCATCAATCAATTTGCCCGTCCAATCTCCGGCACGAGACACGGTGAGTCGGTAGCCTGTTTCTGTTGGAGACGGCACGTTTGCAAAGTGGTGCCATTCCATGAGTGGTGAACGGCTGATGGCCATCGACGAGCCTGCAAATGGCGTCACACCATAATCAAACTTGAGTAATGCAACGTGATTCGAGGGTGTTGATATCTCGACGGGAACGCGCTTGAGTCGCATCCATGGCAGTGCCACGCTGAATGTCATGACAAACAAAGCCCAGATCGAGGGTGTGTTGAGCACGATGTCAGTCATGCTCATGTCCGGGTATTGGCTTAGGGTGAGTGTCAACGTTTGTGCCCAAAACAGAAGCAGCAAAGACCAACCGGCGAAGCGATGAGACGCTTCAAACGCATTGTGGTATTTCTTACGAATGTTCGGTGTTGCCATGGTGATCATGACAATGAGCACAGCAACAATGACCAGTGTGATGCTCATGCTGGTGGTTGAAACACCGCCCAGATTTTGGCTGTAGTGGTAAAGCAAACTACCAGCATAGACGGCAAACCAAAGGCTGCCGTTGATGGCGCAACCGCTATGTAAGCCGCCGTGGTGATAGACCTTCCCTAAATGCCAACGAATAGAGAGCGGCCATGTGGTCGGTGCGCGAGTGGCGAGCCAAAAGAGCAGGTTTATCACGTATTGTTGACGGATGATCACGGCAACGAAGAAGTTGGCTATCACCATATTGCTCACGTATTGAAGCTGAATGCCTTCCTTAGCAAACCAATTCCCCGTGGTGACGCCATAGATTAAGGCGATGACATTAAGAATGGAAACCATTGCGACAAGGCGCATGTAATGTTCAAGCTTAGGGTTTTTCCACATACGCTTGAGCTTGTGTTGCTTCGCTGGAAGCTCCGTCTGCGAATAGGGTGCCATCATGGGTACTGCTCTCCTTAAACGTCTTCAGAGCTGGGTGTAGCTGTTTGTGATTGAGGGGTTAACGCTGTCTCTCGTAGCGATGCGTTGTAAAGATCCAGCAATTTCCTCTTGTCTACTTTTCCACGAGGCGTTAGCGGCAATTCGTCAAACGTCATGATTTTTGTTGGTACGCAGTAGTATGGTAAGTGCGCTGAAACCTGTTTTTTTGCAAGCGTTTCGTCGATGTCTATCGGGGCGACAAAGGCGGCAACATGCTCGTTTGAGACTTTCAAGGTCACGGCTTGGCGGCAAGAAGGTAGACGCTCAATTACAGTAGATATGGCATCGAGTTCGACGCGAAAGCCTTTGATTTTGACTTGGTCATCGGTTCGACCGTGGTGTTCGAGTTCGCCATCTTCCGTCCAACGGCCTAAATCGCGGGTGCGAAACATGACGTGGCCATCCCCTAGAAATGGGTCGGTACGGTAGCGTTGTTGGCTGAGTGTGACGTTGGCGAGGTAGCCTTTCGTCACACAAATACCGCCTGCCCACATTTCCCCAACGTCGCCAATAGCGCATGGCGTGAGGTGTTCATCAAGGATGTACACCGTGTTGTTGGGCGTTGGTGTGCCAATGGTCAAAGGTCTGCCGATTTCATAGCGTTTCATGGTGTTCACTATGGTGGTTTCGGTTGGGCCACAGCAGTTGTAAAAATCACAAAATTCAGCCCATGTTTCGGCGAGAGGCTGCGGACACGGCTCGCCTGCCACCGCAACCACTTTTGTGTCTGTGCAGGCGCTGGCGTTGATGCTTGCGAGCACTGATGGTGTTGCGATGATGACATCTGCATTGCTGGCAGTGTGCTGAATGACCTTATCTCGAATCATTAAGGTGGCGCCGTTACAGAGTGCGCCATAGATTTCCCAGGCAGACATGTCGAAGGAAATACTGAGAAGTTGAGCGACACGTAATCCCGGTTTAATCCCGAGATTTCCAGGGGCGGTGAGCACAATGTTACAGACGTTTTTATGGGTGACTTGCACGCCATTGGGTGTGCCGGTCGTTCCTGATGTGAACAGAATGAAACAGGTATCATTAGTGTTGGCGGGGCGACGGCCCGATGTTGGCAGCGCACGAAACTCGAAAGACTTCATCAATGTGTCTAACGCGATCATTCGAACATCGGGCAGTTCTGGCATATCAGATAGATGATCGGATAGCGTGAGCACAACCTTCATTCTTGATAAGTTGGCGATATGTGCGAGTTGCGTTTTTGGCACCACGCCCGCGTGTTGAGGCACATAATTCGCCCCAATTTTCAGACAGGCAAACATGCCGACCAGCATGGGTATCGAGCGTGTCAGGAATACCCCAATTGAATCGCCCGGCTTCACGCCTGCTTGTAGCAACACCGTCGCGAGTTTCTCTGCATTGTCATTCAAATCGCTATAGGAAATTGAACGGCCACTGTGCATGGCGGCAATCGCATGTGGCCGTGTGGTGGCATGGTATTCAAATGCCCGATGTAGGGTGCTAAATGCGGGGGAGTCTTGCGGGCCTCGGCCAAACAAGACAAATTTTCGACGATCTTCTGCACTGAGGTTTGAAAGCGGCGTCAGATTAAAAAGTCGTTCGTTTCCCAAATGTCGAGAGTCAGGTGCTGGAGGATGTAGCACTGAGTTCAATATGACCGTCACTGGAGTGTCTCCTATTCATTATTCACGAGGACAATTTTCCGGCTTCTCGGGTGTCATCGTTTTTTCCGCTTGGTGCTATCGGAAAATGTATAGGGCAACTCTCACAAAATTCTCACAAAGGGTTCTCAATATATTAGTGAACCATGAAATATCATTAATTATAAAAAGGTTATTAAGAAAGCCATCATATAATGTTAGACAGCCTGTGCTCTGGTCTGTATAGCTTTTTGGGGTGTGCATTAGGATCAAAAAAGCCACTGCGGACAGTGGCTTTGAATGCAAGAAAGTTCTCACAAAAACACTAATTAACCTGAATGTTAAAGGTCTCTTTCTACGCTGGCTTCTCTGGGTTCAGCCTCGTCAGTTCGCCAAATTGTCCACCCCATTACCCCGAAAATGATGGTGACAATAGGGGATAGCCAACAGAAGAAATTGAAGGGAAGGTAAGCCAAGGTGGCTACGCCTAGCGTGGCGGCTTGGTATGCGCCTCCTGAGTTCCAAGGAACGAGGTTGGCGGTTACCGTTGCTGAATCTTCCACCGCTCGTGAGAGGTTTTCAGGTGCAAGCCCTCGCTCTCGATACGCCTCCGCGTAACTGCGCGCACTCATCACGATGGCCATGTATTGGTCACACAAAATGACGTTTGCACCGATACCCGTCAGCACGGTTGAAATCACCAGTGAGCCGGTTGATTTCGCCGCAGCGAGCACTTTATCCGCAATGACACGAAGCTGGTTTGTTCGCTCCATCACGCCACCAAACATCATGGCGACGATGATCAAGCTGATGGTATACATCATTGAGTCCATGCCACCACGAGACAGCAAAGAATCGACATCTTCAATGCCTGTCGCTGACGCATAACCGCCGAAAGCAACATTTGCGATGGCGTTGTAATCTGCACCTTGCAAGCCGGCTGCGCAAATGGCACCCGCAATCACACCCAACGCGATACCGGGAATGGCGGGCATTTTTTTGTACGACACAAACAAGACAAGAAACAAAGGCAAGAATAAAACGGGGTTGATGAAGAAGTTGCTATCCAGCGTTGTTAAAATGGTATTGATACGATCGATATTACTTCCCGTTGCGCTGTATTGCAGGCCGAGAACGGTTTCAATGATCAGGGTAATCGTGATGCTCACCCCGGTGGTGTAGGACATGTGTTTGATGTGGGTAAACAGATCGGTTCCCGCCATTGCAGGCGCGAGGTTGGTGGTATCTGACAGCGGTGACATTTTGTCGCCAAAATACGCCCCTGACAAAACAGCACCTGCGACGAGTGGCAATGGAAAACCTAAGCCTCCGCCAACACCCATCAGCGCGACACCGATTGTCCCTGTTGTTCCCCAACTTGTGCCTGTGGCGAGCGACGTCACCGCACAGATGATCACACATGCGGGTAAGAATACCTCTGGTGCGAGGATTTGTAGCCCGTAGTAAATCAAGGTTGGAACGACACCCGCCAATATCCAAACACCAATCAGCGAGCCAACAATCATCAAGATGATCATCGCGGGCAAGGCGTTATAAATGCCGTTCACCATGCCGCCTTGAATGTCTTTCCAAGAGAAGCCACAGCGAAGGGCAATGACACTGGCGACAACCACGCCGAGCATCATGGGGATTTGAGGATCTAGCCCATACATGACGATGGAGATACTGATCCCCACCACCAATGAGAGCAGTGAAATAATGGCTTCCCAGAAATGGGGAGCACGAGCACCTTCAGGTATATCAGTCTTCATGTTACCTCCGATTTGTGTACATCTATGACTGAATGAATAAATAACGTTGTTGTGCTCAGCCTGTTTTCCTCTGGCATCACGAATGGCGTGAAGAACCAAGTGAATTTGCGACGCGATCAGGCGCGGCAAAGGGCTAAGCGATGTACTTGGGCAAAGCTATGGCACGGTGTCTTCGGAGGGTTCTACATCGTTTTATCGATGCACTGTCCAAGGTTGCGTTGAGGTAACCAAGGTAGGGGAGAACTAACCAAGCGAAACTGTTTCGGCGGGATCGTATCCATGACGAGCAACAGCACTTTTCACACATGCTTTTATGATTTTTATAAGAGCGGTTGTTCTCAATGAACAGGGAAACCATGAAAAACGCGTAGGCATTGTTGTCAGTGGTTTCACTTGAGGGTAACGGCTAGGTGTCAGAAAAAGTGTTGAAGAAACGAGACTGAGTGCGGATTAGAAATGGCTTTTCATCCACGCCAAGAAAAAAACTAAGAAAAACAGCGGAAGTGACGATATTTCAAACGCTTGATTGAAATTAATGCCATGTTTTTACCTTGATAGCTGAATCGATTCTTCACAATGTTGCCGGGTCTCTGTGCATGTTGAATATGGGAGTTTACGAGAGGGAGCATTTGAGAGGCGAGAGGCGAGAGGCGAGAGGCGAGATTAGAGATAAGAGGTGCGAGATAAGAGATAGGAGATAAGAGATAAGAGATAAGAGATAAGAGATAAGCAGGCGGCGTGCCTGCTTATGGTTGATGATGTGTTTTGAAACCTCAGTGCATCGTTTGATGATTCACGAAACGAATACTCTCGCAGATACGTTGAGCATCTTCAAAGCGGGTTTCCTCATCAAGGTATATGCCTAGCTGAATGTAGCTCGAGTGCGAAAACGCGAAGCAATACAGGGAAGCAACGCGGTAATCATTGGTTTCTTCGAGCAATCGGTAACGATAAAGCAACACATCATTTTGATCTGTTTTAGAGACATCAAAGGCGTCTTCGGCTTGTTCTTCTTCCATCCATGCGAGCGCTTCCTCACGCGTTTCTTCTGGCTCTATGCCCCACACTGAACACCAAATGGTCATGCCTTGCTGCCAAAGCACTAAGTCTTCATCTTCAATTCGGCATTTGAATTCAGAAGGTAATTCAACAGACCATTCTTCCGTTAGCTTGTAGTGACCTGATCGTTCAGGGTATTGATCCATAGTCTGTATGCTTATTTTTATGGGTGATCTGACGACTCGCGCCAGAAATTAATGCGGTGAGGGTAGCATTAATTTCAATAGGAGATAATGACTTACCGATTTTTATGCATGTTGGGGGCTGAAAGGTGTGCAAAAAAGCAGATGCTCTTAGGGTTCAACATCGTGAGAGCATCAGGTGCTGTTTGCGTTGTTTAGCGTGTTTTGTTTGAGTGCTCCAAGGCCCAGCAGGGAGTGTCAGCAAAACGGGCCGCGTAGTAATCAATGAAAGCACGTACCTTGGGCGCGAGCTGGCGTGAGCTTGGGTACAGCGCCCAAATAGCCGTGTCAGATACCAGCGAGTAATCACAGAGAATCTCGACCAGTTCTCCTTTCTGAAGGTGTTCAAACACACTCCATGTGGAGTTGATAGCAATGCCAATGCCATCAAGGCAAGCATCGCGCACCACATCACCGCTGTCGGTTCTCAGAACGCTCTGCGTTTTCACGCTCTCTCTTCCGTTGGGTCCATCAAACACCCATTGGTCTAATTGAGAGAGGTGAATACAAAGGTGATCTTTCAAGTCTTTTGGTGATGTCGGTTCGCCGTATTTTTCTAAGTAAGCAGGCGAGGCGCAGATAACGCGACGGTCCGTCGCCAGCTTTCTCGCGATCAATGAAGAGTCTTTCAGTTCTGCATTTCGTATCGCGATATCAAACCCACCTTCGATCAAATCGACAATGGAATCAGAGAAACGAAAATCCAATTTCACATCAGGGTATTCAGCCAAGAAGCCTTTCAATGCGGGCATCAGGTGCATACGACCAAAGGACGCGGGTGCGGTCACCCTGAGGATGCCGCGTGGCGAACTCGCCCCAACACCCACCGAGGAGTAAGCCGCCTCAACGCTGGCTAACACGTCTTCGGCATAAGGAAGAAACGCATCGCCTTCTTCAGTCAGCGAGACCTTTCGCGTGGTTCTATGTACCAAGCGCACACCCAAGCATGTTTCAAGCTTGCTAATGTAGGCACTCGAAACGGCAGGAGAGAGCTCAAGTTCGCGGCCAGCAACGCTAATATTATTGGTAGAGGCGAGGCGTACGAAGAGTTTTAAATGATCAATGTTCATGCTTTGCTATTCCATAGCGTGGGAATAATCAAAAAGTTGATTATCAATGAATTCTATAAAGTGAATCTTTTATTAGGGTGATTATCAATTTATGAATATTTAATATTATGTAACGCATAAATGTGGACGATGCAAACGGTAACTTTTGAGTCACCTTGATGGTTTTGTGTTGAACAGGTATGGCTGATGACGTCCAATCGGACGTTGCCTCTCAGGCTAAAATTAAGGGAAGAAAAGACATGACGAAGAACATTCTCATTACAGGCGCGACCGACGGAATTGGCTTGGAAACAGCGAAAACGCTTGCTGCACAGGGACACAACTTGCTTATTCATGGCCGCAATGCAGCCAAACTTAGCGACGTGGAAAAAACGCTATCCGCCATGAGTAATGTCGGCACTGTTGAGAGCTTTATTGCGGATCTCACTGATTTAAACGATGTGGCTGAAATGGCGAATGCAGTGAAGCGCCGCTACAGCAAACTTGATGTACTGCTTAACAACGCGGGTGTCTTCCGCATGGCGGATCCGATCACCAAAGACGATATGGACGCGCGCTTTGTTGTGAACACCATCTCCCCTTACTTACTGACGCAAGCGCTACTGCCGATCATGGGTGCAAGCAGCCGTATCGTGAACTTGTCTTCAGCAGCACAGGCGCCAGTCAACCTTGATGCGCTCCTCGGCAAGGTAAAACTCAGCGATGAGTTTGAAGCTTATGCGCAAAGTAAATTGGCGATCACCATGTGGACGCGTGCCCTTGCCAACCAATGGGGTGATAACGGCCCCATGATTGTAGCGGTTAACCCAGGCTCAATGCTTGCCAGTAAAATGGTGAAAGAAGGCTTTGGCGTGGCGGGCAACGACTTGAGCATTGGTGTCGATATTCTGGTTCGCGCAGCGCTAAGCGAAGAGTTTGCCGATGCGTCGGGCAAGTATTTTGATAATGATGCACGTCGATTCGCACAGCCGCATTCAGAAGGCTTGAATGACCAGAAATCGCTCGAAGTCATCAAGGCGGTTGAATCCGTTATCGGTGCATAGTTACGAACACGGTTTTCGCTTTTGCGTGAATCGCAGATTCAAAGAAACAGGCTAGGTGTATACCTAGCCTGTTTTGTTTTCGCGGGAATCTAATGCATGAGGTGCTAGCGGATTGTCTGCCCTTTGGTGAAGACATATTGCCCAATCACGAGCACTTCGATATCCGTTGTGAAGAAGGTCATTACCGCGTCGTTTAAGCTCGACACAATCGGTTTCCCCATCACGTTCAAACTTGTGTTAATGATCACCGGCACACCCGTAATGTTCTCGAACGCTTCAATCAGATGATAAACGTGCTTGTTACGTTCTTCGGTGACGGATTGTAATCGTCCCGTGTTGTCGGCATGGCACACCGCAGAAACCGCCTCGCGAATGAGTGGTTTGAAGGTCGCGACTTTTTCCATGTAGGGTGTGTCGTGGTAGTTTTCAAAATACTCATCCCCTTTGTCTGCAAGGACCATCGGGGCGAAAGGGCGGAAAGGTTCACGGAATTTCACCGCTGCGTTAATTTTGGTTTTCATCTCAATCGAGCGTGAATCCGCAAGAATCGAACGATGACCTAATGCCCGTGGGCCAAACTCAGCACGGCCTTGTACCCACGCCACCACTTTTCCTTCAGCCATCATGTGCGCGACGTTTTGATAAAGGTCTTGCCAATCGTATTTATGGACATTGCCCATGCCGCTTTTTTCGATGAAGTTTTCAACCTCTTCTTCTGAAATCTCGTCCCCGAGGTACGGCGTTTGAAGGTGGTTTTGGATCACTTTTTCTGGGTAGTCTTGCTTGACGGCAAGAAGGGCCGCACCCACAGAATTGCCATCATCCCCTGGTGCGCAGGGGACAAAAATATCCTTGAAAGGCGTTTTTTCGATAACGCGGCCATTGAACGAGGAGTTCAGGGCGCATCCACCCGTAATGACGATATTGTCCATGCCAGTGATGTCATGGACATGGGTAAGGATTTCCGTCATGAGTTCGTTGAAATGGTATTGAGCGGTGTAGGCCAGATCTGCCGCTTCTTTCGGGAATTGCGCATAGGGGCGGGTATGAGGGCGAAGCGCCGCCAGCGCAGCTGTTGAACCTTCAGGCAGGGAGAGGTAGCCGTCTTTCACTGCAATATGCTTACGCAAAAGCGCGAGTACAGGCTCATTGAGTTTCCCGTAAGGCGCCAACCCCATTACCTTCCATTCTTCCCCTGAGTCCTGTGCGAACCCACATAGGCGACACACGGTGACACCATAATAAACCCCAAGGCTGGCTGATAATTGGTTTAACTCGCCGAGGTAGGCCGGTTTTGGACATTTTTCGAGCTTGTTGTTTTTGTAGATGAAGATGGATTGCGCAGAATCTTCCCCGTAACCGTCCATGACAAGGCAAGCCGCTTCATCAAAAGGGCTCGAGTAACAGGCAAAGGCTGCGTGGCTAGAGTGATGATCAAACTGACGGGTATCAGTGGTGAGGTTGAGCGCCATGGCTGCGCGTTTTGCACCGCCGCCGCCCATTTGAATGTTTGGCAGGAACACGTCATTCATGTTGTGTGTTTGCACGCCTTTGAATATGCCTGCGACTTCTCTCACGATCCCATCGTAATCCGCCATGGCGATATTATTGATCTCGCTACCCATTTTCTGAGGTGTATCTTCCGGCCAAGATTTACAGATAGTCAGGTGCGTGGCATCGGGTGCGTATTGCTTGATCAATTTAGCCAGTTTATACGGCTGATCTGGGCATACGCTAAAGCCGTGTTTTGTCTGTGTGTCACGTTCAACCGCTTGTGCATAAAGCACCTTGCCATCGCTATTTACTAGCGCGATTGAGTTGTCATGTCCGGTGCAAGATATGCCTAAATACATAAATCCCTCTTAATCCTTCCCCCATCCTGTGGAGGTTATCGTCATCATTGGTGTCTGACTCGAATATACCGTCCAGATAAATGGACAAATACGTGGCGAGTTTTACTTCAATCGCAAATAGAACAAATAAAAGGGCAGGTTTTGACGGTAGTGGGATTTGGCTAGAAAAAGGGGGTGAAAAGCGCAGCGAATAGAGCATTAAAGAAAAAGCCAGAGCGGGTGCTCTGGCTTGGACATTCAGATCAGAATGTAAGGAAACGATTAGCGGGAATTAACGGCGCTTTGGTTTCTTGAATACACGGCCAGCGGCGGCGTATGTGTCGCGATCTGTGATTTCAAATTGGGTATAGAAGAACCACGCAACGAATACCATCACGTCTTCGCCCACATTCATCACGTGCTCGACGAATTCTTCTTCTTCACCGGCATCGTTTTGTTCAGTGAATACATGGTAAACACGGTTTTCACCTTCTACTTCTGCCAATGCAAATTGACCCGTCATAGCACTTGCTGCCGCCGCGACTTCTTCGTCTTCACACGCTTTAAGCACCTCGAGTGCTTCTGGCAGGCTGGTTTTTTCACTCAGGGCTTTTACCAGTGTTTCGAATTCTTGCTGTTCCATAATGGAATCCTATTGGTAAGGATATAAACGGAAAATGCCCGGTTGAACCGGGCATTTTCTAACGCAGAATGAAGATTACTCTTCGATTTCAGCGTTGTGGTATACGTTCTGAACGTCATCACAGTCGTTCAACATATCCAAGAACTTGTCGAATGCTGCAACATCGTCGCCAGCAACCGCTGTCATGGTTTGTGGAACAAACGTGATTTCTTCAACGTCTAGCGTGACCTCTGGCATAGACTCAGCCAGTGCGCTTTTCACTTTGAAGAATTCAGTGTGCGGTGCGAATACAGTGATCACGCCGTCTTCACATTCGATGTCAGTCACGTCTGCGTCTGCCATCATCAGGTTCTCAAGTACTGCTTCCTCGTCATCACCCTTGAACTGGAATACCGCTTGGTGATCGAACATGTGAGCAACAGTACCTGGGCCACCAATTTTAGAGTGGGTTTTCACGAAGCACTGACGTACTTCCATGTAGGTACGGTTGTTGTTGTCAGTAAGACAGTCAACAATCACAGAGCAGTTACCTGGGCCGAAACCTTCGTAGCGTGCAACTTCATAGTTCTCACCACCACCACCAGCTGCTTTCTCGATCGCTTTGTCGATAACGTGTGCTGGAACCTGATCTTTCTTCGCTTTTTCGATCATGCGCTTTAGAGACAGGTTGGTATCAGGGTCGCCACCGCCGTTCTTCGCGATAACGTAGATTTCTTTACCGTACTTAGAGTACAGCTTAACTTTGGCGCCTTGTGTTTTCGCCATTGAAGCTTTACGAACTTCGAAACTGCGTCCCATGGGGGGTCACTCTCTTTACTTGCTGTGATAATGCGGGCGATTTTATCAATCCCTGCTTTGGTTTTTCCAGCTTTAAACGCAATGTTCTGTGAACAAATGCCAAATAAACCTGCTTGAATGCACTTTTTTCACTCAGCTGAATGGAAATTGTTCAGACGAGAGAGGGGAGTTGTTACGGCTATTTACCTCTCTACACACATTCATTAACCCCGTTTGCTATTTTGTCACGCGCATCGTCAGGTGATTAATCCACCACTGCGTTGCAAGTCGATGTAACAGCACCACGTAATTCTCATGTTATCGAGGAAAAAGGTGGCGATTTACCGGGGTTTAAGGCCATGAATTCGCGTCAGCCTTTGGCATCATTTAACGGTTGATTCAAAAATGAGTCAGGCAAGTGTGAACGTATCGACTAACCCTAATAAGGCCTGAATTCATTCATCTAGCGGTGTTATGTTTGCCGATTCGCACGTATTTGGACAGTGAGCGCCAAGAAAGCGGATAATTTAGGCGTTATTTCTATCTTTATGATTATTAAGTAATAAAGCGCAATCCTTTTTTCCTGCGCTACACTTCAGTATGCATATGTGTCTCATAAATAATAATGCGTAGTGAATGGCAAGGAATAGTTGTGATCAATGTTACATAAACGTGAATATGCGGTTGTTGCCGCCTAGTACATTTCCCTAACATCAACCAAAAGAAAGCGCTTTCTTTTATGAGTTTTCCTGTTTCAAACGTTGGCGATGAGCGTGGTATTTCGACGAGAAGCGGTGAGAGAGCGAAGGGATGTGTGGCGCGAAGCCGATGTGAATCGAGCCGTGCCTCTCTGACTAACCGATAATTAAGGACGATTTCATGCTAAACAAAACCATTCTGGCATCGTGTATTTTTAGTGCCTTCATCGTATCTGGCGTTCATGCGGCAGACGTAAAACAAGGCGGCACGTTAACCGTCCCTGTTATCAATACTGGCTTTGTTGAAAACTTCAATCCTTACACAACGAAAGACCTCGTTAATGGTGTGATTTACGAACCGCTCGTCGTGTTTAACAACATGACAGGTGAAACACACTACCGCCTTGCAGAATCTGCAGAATATTCCGATGACCTCAGCACCTTAACGGTAAAAATGCGTGACGGCATGAAATGGTCTGACGGACAGCCACTCACTGCAGAAGACGTCGTGTTTAGCTTTGAATTGACGAAAACCAACCCAGCATTCGACCTGAAAGGCATTTGGTCAGGTGGTGTAATCAAATCGGTTGAAGCAACTGACGACAACGCGGTTGTGTTTACGCTCAACAAACCTGATTCGACCTTTATTTGGAATTTAGAGGCTTACCACATCTTGCCGAAGCATGTGTGGTCTTCGGTGGAAAATGCTACCACTTACACCAATCCAAATCCTGTGGGCAGTGGCCCAATGACCACGGTTAAGTTCCTCAAGCCTCAGCAGATGGAACTGTGTCGTAACCCGAATTACTACCTCGAAGGCAAACCGCATTTGGATTGTGTGAACTTCCGTTCGTACAACGATAACTCTCAGATTCAACCTGCACTGATCAAAGGTGAAATTGATTGGGGTTCAAACTTCATCGCGGATGTGGAATCCACGTTTGTTAAGCGTGATAAAGACAACCACTTCTATTGGTACCCAGCGAACGATGCTATTCACCTTTACATGAACACCAAAGAAGCACCGTTTGACAATTTGCAGGTGCGCCAAGCCCTGTCAATGGCGCTTGATCGCGAAGCCATTGTTGATATTGCAGCCTACGGCTACCCAACCGCGAACTTTAATCCGGGCGGCATTGGTGATTTGTACGCAAACCACATCAGTGACGATGTGTCTGCGAAATACGGTTACCTCACCGAGTTTAATCAAGATAAAGCCAATGAACTGTTAGACGCTGCGGGTCTGAAAGATCAAGACGGCGATGGCTTCCGTGACCTGCCAAATGGTGACCCGTTTGAGTTTAATATTCAGGTGGTTAACGGCTGGACGGATTGGATCCAAGTGGTTCAGATGGTCGGTGAGTACTACGAAGAAGTGGGCGTGAAAGCCAAAGTGAAAACAGTGGATTGGTCGGTGTACGACAAATCGCTGAAGCAGAGCAATTACAAAATGGCGATCAACTGGTCGCTGGTGGCTACCAACCCAATCCTGACGTATCAAGAGTACTTTGATACGGCGCGAATCGGCACGAGCTGGCACGCAGGTCACGGTGTGAACTCTCCTGACATTGATGCCCTGATTAACGCATTTGGTCAAGCCGGTGATGAAGCCGAGCAGAAAGAAATTCTCGATAAGCTGCAAGCATTTACTGCTGAGAACTTGCCGTTTATTCCTTTGTTCTCAAACCCAACGTGGTTCCAGTACAGCACCAAACGTATTGAAGGTTGGCCAACGGAGCAAGACCCGTATATCCAACCTGTCTGGTACGACGGTGGTAAGCGCGTGATCATCTTGAATAACCTGCACTTGAAATAGAACAAACAGCAGACGTATTCCAGGTAGAGACCTTGGTGCGCTTTTTGAGCGCACCGGTGAAGGAGCAAAGCGATGTCATTTTTATTTCGGCGGTTCATGTTTTATTTCACCGCCTTCTTCATTGCTATTACGTTCAACTTTATGTTGCCGCGTCTCATGCCTGGCGATCCGGTTGAAGCGTTGTTTGCTGCTGCACAAGGCCGAATGGACCCGTCTCAGATGGATGCAGTGCGTGAAATGTACGGCTTCCTTGATGGCAACATCTTTACGCAGTATTTGGCGTACATCAAAAGCGTGTTCACCTTGGATTTAGGACCATCGGTATTGATGTTCCCCGTGAGTGTGTCGGAAGTGATTTCAAATGCCTTGCCGTGGACCTTGTTCCTCGCGCTGGGTTCGCTGATTGTTGCGTTGATCATCGGTGTCAGCATTGGTGCGTATGCATCGTATCGCCGTACAGGGCTTTTTGGCCAAATCGCGCCGCCGTTGTTGGCGTTTATCAGTAACTTCCCGTACGTCGTGACTGCGTTGTTTTTGTTCTACTTTTTCGCATTGCAACTGGAATGGTTGCCGTTGGCGTATACCTACGACCCATCACTGGATCCGGGGTTTACGCTTGAATTTATCGGCAGTGTGTTGAAACACGCGATATTGCCGGTTGGCTCGATGGTGATTGTGGGCATCGCGACATGGGTATTTAACATGCGTAACGCCATGATCAACGTGCTGGGTGAAGATTATGTCACCATGGCGGAAGCCAAAGGGTTGAGCAGTGTGCGAGTGATGAGTCGCTATGCGGGCCGAAATGCCATATTGCCTGTTGCGACAGCCATCGCGATGGCCATTGGCTTTTCGTTTGCAGGCTCGATCATGACCGAGGTGGTGTTTAACTACCAAGGGCTGGGCAATGTGCTGCTTAAAGGCATTGTCGCGCGCGATTATCCGTTGATTCAGGCGATTCTCCTGATTCTGGTTACGGCGGTGCTGACCGCGAATTTCATCGCCGACATCTTGTATGTTTGGCTTGACCCACGCATTTCAAATTAAGGGGAGCAGCATGGATAAAACAGCCACAGAAACCCAAGATTTGAACGCGCCTAACCCTTCGCAGGGGCCGCGTATGCAGGCGCAAAAGCCAATGTCGGGGATGAAGAAATTCAAGCGTGTGCTCGGTTCGATATACGCATTTTTTTACGGCAACCCGCCGGCCATTATTGGCGGCTTGTTGCTGGCGATTGTTTTCTCAGGCGCGCTGTTTGCGTCTGCTATTGCACCGTACAAAGCGGAAAAGCGTGTGGCGCGTCCACACCAGCCGCCAAGTGCTGAACACATTATGGGCACCACGCGCAGTGGGCGAGATGTGTTTAGCCAAGTGTTGGTCGGTGCAAGAAAAACACTGTCTGTCTCAATTGCTGCTGGCCTTATTGCCATGACCATCGCCGTGCTCGTCGGTGTGTCTGCAGGCTACTTCGGTGGGCGCATTGATGAACGACTCAATTTTATGACCAATGTGTTTTTGGTATTCCCTCAACTCCCGTTGTTGATTGTTCTGGCCGCCTTTCTTGGGCAAGTGGGGTCCGTCGTCATCACGATATTGCTAGGCATTACGTCCTGGCCATGGGGAGCAAGGGTGATTCGCGCACAAACCATGGCCATTCGTAATAAAGAATTCATTCTTTCTGCGGAAGTCATGGGCGAATCGAAAATACGCATCATTTTGGTCGAGATTTTGCCCAACCTTGTTTCCATCGTATTTGGCGGTTTCTTGGGTACTGTCATTTATGCAATGGGCTCAGAGGCAGGGTTGGGCTTTTTAGGACTGGGTGACGCGACAGAAGTCAGTTGGGGTTCCATGTTGTACTGGGCTCAAACGTCGTCGGCACTCTACACAGGCGCGTGGTGGGAAATGTTAGTGCCAGCCATGGCGTTAGCCATCACGGGCGGGGCGTTCGCCATGATTAACATGTCGATAGACCAAGTCAGTAATCCGAAGCTGAAAACGGGGCCGCACATTAAGCTCTGGAGCAAGCTGAAGAAAGAAGTCGATAAGAAGAGGGGGCTGTGATGTCAGACATCATCGGAACGGCATCAAACGCCAAGCCGCCTTTGCTTGAGATTAATAATCTTTGTGTGGACTACGTTTCGCCGAACGGCATTGCCCGTGCGGTGAATAACGTTAGCGTGAGCATAGCGGAAGGGGAAACCCTCGGCCTTGCAGGTGAATCCGGTTGTGGAAAGAGCACGCTCGCGTTTGCAATTTCACGTCTTCACAAAGCACCGGCACTGATTTCAGAAGGGGAGATCCTCTACAAGGGTCAAGACATTCTGAAAATGAACGACAAGGCATTGCGCGCGTTTCGTTGGAACGAAGCGTCTGTCGTGTTTCAAAGTGCCATGAACTCGCTCAACCCCGTGATTACAATTGGTGAGCAGATCACTGACGTGATTCAAGCGCACAAAAAGGTGTCACTGAAAGAAGCGCTCGATAAAGGGGCTGAGCTTTTGCAGATTGTGGGCATTCACCCTGACCGTTTGACCGCGTTTCCGCACCAGTTAAGTGGTGGTATGCGTCAACGTGTGGTGATTGCCATAGCGCTCGCGCTTGAGCCGAAGCTGATCATCATGGATGAGCCAACCACGGCGCTTGATGTGGTCGTAGAACGTGAAATTTTGAATGAGCTGTATGAACTGAAAGCCAAGTTTGGCTTCTCGATTTTGTTCATCAGCCACGATTTGAGTTTGATGGGCGAGATTGCCGATCGCATCGGTGTGATGTACGCCGGCAACATCATTGAAATTGGCGATGCTGAGACGGTGTTTGAATCGCCGCAGCATCCGTATACGCAGGGGCTGCTTTCTTCTTTCCCGACCATTCATGGGCCGAAAGAGCGCCTGTATGGGATCCCGGGTAACCCTGTGAACCTGTTGAACATGCCGCAGGGGTGCAATTTCCAAGAGCGTTGTACGAAATGCTTCGAACCATGCACCCAGAATGAACCGTCGCTGAAAGCCATTGGGCCTCAGCACCACGTTTCCTGTCATTTAACGTAAGCGACGAGAAGAACAGCGATGGACGATAGCGCAGCGATGAACAAGAAAGAAACCATCCTTTCGATTAAAAATCTGGTGATGGATTTTGCCATCGGGCATTCCTCTAAAGGGAATGTGATGCGCGCTGTGAATGACGTTTCCTTTGATTTGAACAAAGGGGAAGCCCTCGCCATTGTGGGCGAATCAGGGTCGGGAAAAAGCACGGGTGCGCGCATTTTGACGCGTATCTACAAAGAAACAGCAGGTAAGATTTCGTTCAAGGGAAAACCGTTAGCAGACTATGTGTCTGAAAACGGAGCACTTGAATACGCACGTCAAGTTCAGATGATTTTTCAAGACCCGTTTGGGTCGCTGAACCCCGTGCATACCATTCATCACCATGTGGCTAGGCCATTGCTGATCCACAAACGTGCGACCAAACGTGATGTGTCGCAAAAGGTGCATGAATTGCTCGAGCTGGTGGGTTTATCGCCCGCGATTGAAACGGCTCAGAAGTATCCGCATGAATTGAGTGGCGGCCAGCGCCAGCGTGTTGCAATTGCACGCGCTATTGCTGTCGACCCTGAAGTCATTTTGGCGGATGAACCGATTTCAATGCTGGATGTCTCCGTACGTCTTGGCATTTTAAACCTGATGGCCGATCTGAAAGACAAACATGGGATCGCCTTCATGTATATCACTCATGACATCGCAACCGCTCGCTATTTTGCTGAGAAGACCGCAGTAATGTATGTCGGTCATATGGTTGAATGGGGTCATAGCGACAGTGTGACGCAAAACCCGCAGCACCCGTATTCTAAGCTTCTGCTATCAGCAGTGCCGGAAGTGGGGCGTCGAGGAAAGCGCGAACTCTCTGTCAAAAAGGGTGATATACCGCTATGGAAACCGAGCAGCGTAGGGTGCCCTTACGCGTCGCGTTGTCCAGTCGCAACAGAGGTGTGTACACAAGAAATGCCAGATGCCACGGAAGTGCAGGCTGGTCATTTTGCAAGGTGTCATCACCTCTAAATTTTTTAGCGTTAAAGAAAGCGCTTTCTTTTTAGGAACCGAGAAAAATGGAACAGAATGTTCAAATGGCTAACGCTCCTGTTAGCGGGCAATTTGTAGATTTTCAGGGCGATCGTTTTTATCGCATTGAAAATGTTGATCACATGCAGCCTTTTTTTATGAGCATCGTATCGGCGAATGATCATTGGTTGTTCGTTTCTTCCACAGGTAGCTTGTCAGCAGGACGGAGTAAACCAGAGAATGCTCTGTTTCCTTACCGTTCTGTGGATATGATCCACGAGAGCGCAGACAACACTGGGCCGCGAACCTTTATCCGTGTCGATCACCAAGGAACACGTGTGACATGGGAACCGTTCAACGTCCAACAAGATGGCCGTTTTGACCTGAATCGCCATCTTTACAAAAACATCACTGGCGACAAATTGGTGTTTGAGGAAGTTAACCATACCTTGGGACTTTCCTTCCAATACAGCTGGGAAACCGGCAACACGTTCGGCTTTGTGCGCCGCTGTGAAATCGCTAACCTCACGGGCGAGTCACGCAGTGTTGAGGTGCTTGATGGCCTTCAAAACATCCTGCCTTGTGATGCGCCAATGGCCGCATTGCAGACCCGCAGTGCCTTGGTAGACGCGTACAAATGGAATGAGCGAGTGGGTGAAACCGCGCTGGCGCTTTACACAATGTACGCCAAGT
Organism: Enterovibrio baiacu; assembly: GCF_004120195.1. Taxonomy (GTDB): domain Bacteria; phylum Pseudomonadota; class Gammaproteobacteria; order Enterobacterales; family Vibrionaceae; genus Enterovibrio; species Enterovibrio baiacui. The sequence continues at coordinate 336,520 of NZ_SCHN01000009.1, forward strand.
TGAGCGACCGTGCAGACCCTGCAGAATCACTGCAAGCGAACACCGTTTTCTGTGTGGATTCAGACCAATCCACCTTGCTTTTGAGCAGCCAACAACTTCCTGCGTTCCGTCGCGGCCTTGCGTTAGAGCCAGAAACGCTCACGCGTGGCGTACGTGGCGCTTACATGATCCATAAAACCATCACGCTCGATGCGAACAGCAGCAACGATTGGTTGTTCGTGTTAGACAGTGATAAGAATCACACGGATGTGGCCGTGCTGAGATCGAAACTCGCACGCGGTCGTATTCTGCTTGATCTGATCGAAGATGACATTCAAGCCAACCGTAAAGAATTGGTCGCGCTGATCGGCGCAGTAGACGGCTGGCAGTACTCTGCAAGTGAAACCACCAGTAACCACCATTACGCCAATGTGTTGTTTAACAGCATGCGCGGTGGTGTGTTTGAGAACGGTTATGCGTTGCGCCGTGATGACGTGCTTCGAACTGCCCGTGCAACCAACGGCAAAGTAGTGCTGCGTAACCAATCTTTCTACGATGCATTGCCTGAGCAATTCACTCATGCTGAATTGGTGAAACGTGCAGAGCAATCTGACGACATTCAGTTGGTGCGTTTGTGCCTTGAGTATTTGCCGTTGACCTTTGGTCGTCGTCATGGTGACCCAAGCCGCCCTTGGAACCACTACGAAATCAAAGTGAAGGACAAGCAAGACCAACCTTTGCTGTCTTACCAAGGTAACTGGCGCGACATCTTCCAGAACTGGGAAGCGTTGGCACTGAGTTATCCTGGCTATATTCGTGCATTCATCACCAAGTTTGTGAATGCGTCTACTGTCGATGGCTACAACCCTTACCGCATCACCAAAGACGGTGTGGATTGGGAAGTGCTTGAAGCGGATGATCCTTGGAGCAATATTGGCTACTGGGGTGATCATCAGATCATTTATTTGCTCAAGTTCCTTGAGTGGTCTAAGCGTTTCGACCCTGAGCAAATGTCAGAAGATCTGACGCGTGAAATCTTTAGCTATGCAAACGTCCCTTACCGCATTGGTGATGCGAACACCTTGTTCAGCACGCCAAAAGACACCGTCACGTTTGATCAAGCGCTTCACGACAGAACCGTATTGCTGAGTGAACAATTGGGCAGTGACGGCCGTTTGATGCTGGATTCAGACAAAGAAGTGTACCTGGTTAACCTATCAGAGAAGCTCCTTGTCCCTTTGCTTGCAAAACTGAGCAACTGGGTTGTTGATGGTGGTATTTGGTTGAACACGCAACGCCCTGAGTGGAACGATGCGAACAACGCCATTGTGGGTAACGGTCTGTCAGTCGTGACACTCTGTTACATGCGCCGTTACGTTGAGTTCTTGCAAGGTGTGTTTGCGAATGCGCCTGATACTATCCGCTTATCAACGGAAGTGGCACAGTGGCTTTCTGATACGGCAGATATCCTGCACAAAGCGTCAATGGAAGTGAAGAACAAGACAGTCACACGCCAGACGAAGCGCGTATTACTGAATGACTTGGTTGAAGCGGCTTGTCGTTACCGTCGTCTCGTTTACCGTGACAACGGTTTCTCAGGAAAAACGACCGTCAGCAAATCAGACATTGATGCGCTGTTAGATTCAAGCATGCGTCTTCTTGATCGCAGTGCATTGAACAACGAGCGTGAAGACGGTCTGTTTAACGCGTATAACGTTGTTCAGTACTCTTCTGAGAGCCTAACGTCACTTGACCTCTATCCAATGCTAGAAGGGCAGGTAGCGGCGCTGAGCTCGGGTGCATTGAGCAGTTCGCAAGCGGTGTCGTTGCTCGACAGCCTGTTTAAGAGCGAAATGTACCGTTCTGATCAGAAGTCGTTCATGCTTTACCCAGACCGCGAATTGACCTCTTTCATGGATAAAAACCTTATTCCTGCTGAGAAGGTTCAAGCTAATCCGCTGCTGTCTGAAATGTACACCGTGGGTGATACGCGCCTGATCAACGTCGATAACCGTAGCCATTTCCACTTCAATGCAAACTTTGAAAATGAGGGAGTGTTGAAGCGTGCGATTGAAGAGGTACGTGCAGACTACCCTCACATCACCGATGCGCTGTTCAACAATGTGTTGGAGATCTACGAAGAGGTGTTTAATCACCGTGAGTTCACGGGCCGTTCAGGCACCATGTTTGGTTACGAAGGCCTAGGTTGTATCTACTGGCACATGGTATCGAAACTCTTGTTAGCCGTTCAAGAAGTGTACTTCACGAGCTTGCAAGAAAACCCACATAGCCAAGATACAAAGAAACTGGCGGCTTACTACTACCGTGTGCGTGATGGCATCGGCTTTAACAAAGCCCCGCAAGAGTATGGTGCATTCCCTGTTGACCCGTATTCGCACACACCAAAAAATGCAGGCGCACAGCAGCCAGGCATGACGGGTCAGGTGAAAGAAGAAATTCTGACGCGTTTTGGTGAACTGGGTATTTTGGTGAGCGGTGGGGCGATCGAAATTGCACCGACTTTGCTGCTGAAAAACGAGTTCAGTGAAGCACCTGTTGGCTTCAATTATGTTGGGCTTGATGGCAAGCTGGTTGACCTAGAACTTAACAAGGGTGAGCTTGCGTTTACCTACTGTCAGGTACCGTTTGTCTATCGTATGTCTGACGCAGACGCAATGAGCATCGAACTGGTGTTGTCAACGGGTGATGTGATTATCATTCAAGGCAACCTATTGTCGGCCTCAATCAGTAAGCAGATTTTCGACCGTACTGGTGAGTTTGCTCGCATTGTGGTGAATGTACCGGAAAGCATGTTATATCAGCCTGAATAACCGTGACGGATACACAGGCAAATAAAAACAGCCGCTAAATAGCGGCTGTTTTTTTGTTTGCGCGTTGGTGGTGAGTGAGTCGCTATTCGGTAAAGCTCTCTTTCTTCACAACTTGAGCAACGCTTGTGATGTTTTTCACTGATTTCCGTTCAATCAGGTTCGGAGAAAGACGGTTTTCAACGCCCGTACTTTTCTTACCATTCAAGATGTTAAGTACGCCTTTCGCCGCTTCTTTCGCCATCTCTTTAATGGGGAAATTAACGGTAGACAGGCTAGGTGTCATGTATTGGCTGTAAGTGTGGTTATCGAAACCCACAATCGACATGTCTTCACCCACGCGATAACCGAACTCATGGCAAACACCATATGCCGCAAGCGCGATACTGTCATTCAAGCAGAAAATTGCTGTCATGCTCTTGTCTCGGTCGAGCAATCGGCGCACGGCTGTATCGTTACCGCCGTGGTCAAAACGACCCTCAACAACCAAGTTAGGATCGTATTCCACGCCGTATTCTTTTAATGCATTTCGGTAGCCTTGCAAACGATCTCGGCTATCAATTTTGCTTAACTGACCGGTGACACAACCGATACGGCGGTGACCATTCAACAGCAAATGCTCGGTGGCAAGGAAACCACCCAGTTCATTGTCAATACAAATACACTGATCGGCAATCTCAGGAATATAGCGGTTCATCAGCATGGTGGCAGGCGTAACTTCAATAATATCAAGGATATCGCCATCGCTTAGCATGTCAGAGGTAAGGACTAAACCGTCAATTTTCTTGGCATTTAAGAAGCGGATTGACTCTTGCTCTTCTTGATACTGCTCGTGACCACTGGTGATGATCAGGTGGTAGTTTTGTTGACGAACAACCTTTTCGACGTAATGCATCAAAGGGCCAAAGTAAGGGCCATCAAAGGTACCAACCAGCATGCCAATACTGTGTGAGCGATTCGAAGCAAGTGCCTGCGCAAACGCATTGGGTTGATAACCAAGCTTTTCGATGGCATCAAACACCTTCACGCGGTTTTTCTCCTTCACGGTCTCGTGACCATTTAAGGCCCGAGAAACCGTTGATTGGGAAACCTTCGCGAGCTCCGCAACTTCTTTAATGGTGATCAATGTGTTTTCCTTCATCTTTAGTCTAAACAACCCTAGGATTTACGCTATTTTCATCTGAAAGCGCTTTCATGGCCTTCTCTTTCACTACGCTGGTGGGCTGTTTAATTGTCCTTCGATTTCACAAAAAATATGGCGACGTTACTGTTCAACGTACGGTTTCGAATAAAGGCAAAACCCTTGCCAAGTTTTTCATGTTCTCACGTTTATGTCATCCAGCCATGTATGGAAGGGACAAACGAGAGAATTTCATCTATGCCCAATGATGGCGCGACTTACTGCAAATAGAAAGCATTTAGGGTCAGTCAAGTCGTGAAACGTGAGGCGGTTTGCCTATATCGCCTCGATATAACCATTTTAATATGCATGTAGTTTCTAACCTATTTCGTCATGACGTATCGTCCCAGAAAGGCGACTTTCTGAAATAAGCTGATTCGAGGCATTAAGGTGTGGGGCAATGAATCATAAATGAAACAGACTGACGCGTATTTTGTAAGGAAACAGCCAGCGCCTTTGACGCTGGCATGGGATGCAGCGGCGTTAGCCACAATATAAGGAGGGATTAGCGATTCACGAATTCAATGGCGTTTTCTAATTCGAACTGGCTAAAGACAGTAATGCCATTTTCCCTGAGTAATGCCGTTGTTACGCCATGCCCTGCGATTTTTTCACCCGCGAATTCACCGTTGTAAATTTTGCTGCTACCGCAAGAAGGGCTGGCGTCCGTCAACACTGCAGCACGAATGTTGTTTTGCTTGCACAAAGCCAGTGCGTTCTGCGCACCAACAACGAACGCGTCGGTGACATTCGCGCCCGTCTGGGTGATGACTTGAGCACGTTGTTCAATGACATCGATCCCCGCGCCTTGAACGATTTCTGCTGGCGTGCGAGGTGTAGAGAGGCCGCCGGACACTTCTGGGCAAATGGCAACGAATTCGACCAATTCGGACAACCGTTGAAATGAAAGAGAATCTAAACCGAGGTTGTTTCCGTCATAGCGAACATTTTGTCCAAGCAGACAAGCACTGATTAACACTTTTTCCATGAATAAGGTGTTTTAAAGGCAGATTGGGGTTGGGGGGATACTACCATCACTGGTTATTTCCGTCAGACAAAAACATCTTATTAATGATAATTTAGTTGAGACAAAGATGAGGAAAATCAAGGTCTACAGCGATTTATTGTTGCTTGCTAACGCAATTCCGGCTCAGTTTTGGGAATTTTTTTCGCTCAGAAAGTTGAGAAAACGTGAATTCGGTCAAATAATTTAAGACTCACACGGAGGGAACAAGTCTATGTCTCAAATGCTAGAGCAGTATCCAGTTATCAATGGCCGCGAAATTCATGTGAGGGCGTGGAACCCCGAAGGGGGCGAGACTGTCATCTGTTGGCACGGCTTGGCGCGTAACGGTATTGATTTCATGGCATTAGGCGAAGATTTGGCAGCCAAAGGCTACCGTGTTCTGGTGCCGGACACACTTGGAAGAGGCCTGTCTGAGTGGGCGCAAGACCCGATTAAAGAATACAACTACGCGAACTATACTGACTTGGCCGTGAAGTTGATGGATTTCTATTCCTGCGACCGTGCGCATTGGGTAGGCACGAGCATGGGTGGCATCATTGGGATGTTGCTTGCCTCGAATCCCACACACGAATCGCGTATCAGTTCATTGATATTGAACGATGTTGGCCCTGAAGTACCGGATGATGCCTTAAAACGTATCATCAGCTATGTGAAAACACCCATGACGTTTAAGCGTTACAGTGAGATCTACCAGTATCTGCAAACCCTTTATCATCCATTTGGTTCTCACACCGCGGAGCAATGGCAAACCATGATTGGCGCGTCTGTTCGTCGGTTAGACAATGGGGCGTATACCACACATTACGATCCAAGAATTTTGGATGCTTACTCAGAGAGTTCGCCATCAATGAACTTATGGCGTCAATTTGGAAAGCTCAAGCAACCGCTGATGCTTATGCATGGTCTGCATTCTGATGTGCTGACGAAGCCGATTGTGAAGCACATGAGGGAGGTTCAGCCTACCATGTCAGTCAATTACTACTTGGGCTGCGGACATGCGCCAAACTTGTTCTTTAAATCATACCGTCATGATGTCACGCACTTTATTGATACGCACCCCATCATCGATATGCAGGAAGAGCAACGCGATGCGAGTTAGTCGCGGCTTCTCACGATACCTAAAACATTTCCTATTGCTTTGCATCGTCTGTCGTTGTGCACTTACCACTAACAGACGACGCAATGCGTTCAGGGACTATTTTCCAAAAGCTCAGTGCTGACTCGATGCCCAAAGGTGTAAAAGCTCCGTTGCAATGGTTGCGCCGGCGAGCGCCGTGATTTCTGAGTTATCAAACGGCGGGCTGACCTCCACCACATCCATCCCCACAAGGTTGATGCCTAGTAACCCTCTCAAGATCCGAAGCGCTTTGTCTGAAGTGATTCCGCCGACCACAGGTGTGCCGGTTCCCGGCGCGTAAGCAGGGTCGAGGCAATCAATATCAAACGTAATGTAAACCGGCATGTCTCCCACAATCGCTTTGATATGAATTGCAATGTCATCGGGTGTCATGTCATTGGCGGCTTCTGCACAAATCACGTTAAAACCATGCCCGTCTTTTTCATAGTCAGTACGGATGCCGACTTGCACTGATTTGTTTGCATCAATCAGCCCTTCGCGCGGCGCATGGTAGAACATGGTGCCGTGATCATATCGGCTGCCTTGGCTGTACGTGTCGGTATGCGCGTCAAAGTGAATCAACGCCATCACACCGTGTTTATCGTGGTGCGCGCGAAGCAAGGGCAGGGTAATGAAATGGTCGCCGCCGAGTGAAAGCAAGGTTTTGCCCGATGCCAATATTTTGGTCGCAGCGCCAGCGGCTGTGTTGCAAAAGTCTTCGCTGTCGCCACAGGTAAAGATCAGGTCACCCGCATCAACAATGTTGCAACGTTCACGCAGATCAAACGGCCACGGATACCGATGGCCTTCCCACGCCAAATTGACAGATGCACGACGCACGGCATCTGGGCCTAATCGCGCGCCTGAACGGCCCGTTGTGGCCATGTCATAAGGCATGCCGAGCACAACAACATCTGCGTCTACTTGAGTGGGATCTTGCACCATGGGTAAGCGAAGAAATGAGTAGGCATTCGAGTAAAGGGAATCATCTTTTCGAGCGAATATATTTTCCATAGCAATGACTCTCACGTGTTTTCATTTCAGTGTTCGTGAAACAAAGATTTTAGCTGACATTTTTATCAATGATTTTTTCGAGAGTAAGAACTTGATGCAAACTCTCTTAGTCTGATGCGTTGAGGGGAGGGCTTCGATGATGGCTCGCTATCCGGCAACGGGGCGAAGTGCATTTTTATGCGGTTGAACGGTATCGTATGCAAGATGGACGCGAGTTTTGCAATGTTTAAACCGCCGACGTGATGGATGTTGGCTTTGTTTTGTTCTGACTGATTAAATTAACATAGATGCCTTAATTGTTGGTCTATATAGAAAGGATTATCTATTTCAGCTATCGAACATTGAGGGAGCAAGTATGGCAAGGTCACGGACAAAGAAAAAACCAAAAGTTTGTTTGGTGTTACAGGGTGGCGGCGCGCTGGGGGCGTATCATATCGGCGCGTACAAAGCGCTGGAAGAAGCGGGATTTACGCCTGACTGGTTTGCAGGCATTTCCATTGGAGCGCTGAATGCCGCAGTGCTCGCAGGTAATGCACCAGAACAACGCCTAGAAAAACTGGACGCTTTCTGGCAGCGAATTTCTCGCCCGGGCACTGATGCGCTGCTTCTGCCTTCCATGGCTGCGAGCTTCAACATGGCCAGTGTTTCCCAAGCGCTGACATTTGGCCAGCCTGATTTCTTTGTCCCACGTGCCATTAACCCTTGGGTGGCTTCACCGGGCGAGGCTGCGACAAGTTTCTACGACACAACACCGTTGTTTTCCACGCTCAACGAACTGGTGGATTTTGAACTCATCAACAGCAATAGCAGTGGTGTCCGCCTTACGGTTGGTGCAACGCGCGTAACGGACGGCGAATTGGTTTTCTTTGACAGCGAATCCGACACGTTTACCGCCGCACACCCGATTGCCAGTGGCTCGCTACCCCCAGGCTTCCCTGCGACACAGATTGGCAATGACCATTATTGGGACGGTGGCGTGGTATCCAACACGCCGTTAAATGGCATTCTGGACTTGGCGGAAGACGAAGATTTGTTGATTTTCATGGTCGACCTGTGGAATGCCAATGGCGAGTTACCGCAAACCATGAGCGAAGTGCTGTGGCGAGAGAAAGAAATACAGTATGCGAGCCGCACATGCGCGCACATTGAAGCGCTAATTGCTAAGAAAAACTTAGATCAATTGCTGGCTCATTCCCCAGCGGTTGTTGATAGCAAGCAAGTGCCAGACGTTACCAACCTAAAAGACGGCCCCAAGATCGATATTGTGCACATCACGTTTGAACCGCTTGCTGGGCATAACCCAATGAGCGATACCGAGTTCTCTCGACGTTCGATTCGTTTACGCAGCGATGCAGGCTATGAAGACATGAAGCAAGCGATAGACGCTTCCCCCTGGACGCAAGAAAATGAAGGACTGCCTGCTCATGTATACCGACGAGCTAAAGATGGAAGTTGGTTAAAGGCGAGCAAGAGTAAGTTGAAGAAAGTGTCTTAGAAAGAGAACGAAGAGCCCACCTAAAATGCTTCTGAGGTGGGCTTTTTAGATGCGTTGAAATATCAAAATCTGAATTTAACACCAAGGTTGAAGGTGTTGATATCAGCATCGATATCATCTGCAAATTCTACCTTCGCTGCTTTGTAGCCTGCAGTTACCATTACGTTTTGGGAAAAGCTGTAGCCTGCCTCAATCCCATAGGTATATCCAAATTCACTATCACTGATGCTAACAGTTGTACCATTTGATGTTCCTTCTGCATCATAGCTGTAAGAGCCGGCACCCAGAACACCTGATACAGAAAAACCCGAATCACTAAAGTAGTACGTGGGTTTAAAGCTAAGAACAATTGCAGAGAGGCTCGCTTCGACATCAACCCCACCTTCTGAAATCGAACCATCGCCAAAATCATTGATTGATGCTTCAAACCCGAAATCGATATCTTTACTGATCGGAAGAAGATAGCCCATGTTGATATTGAAACCGCCAGATCGATCGTAGGTTCGAGCTGTGCCGTCGTTAACGTCATATTCCGATGAGAGGAAATCAATACCAATGTATAGGTCGTTGTCATTTGCATATGCAGCTGAAGGTGCTGTAACTGCAAGTAATAAAAGCGCTTTCTTAATGAAACTCATGTTAGTTCCCTTTAACAGCCAATCTAAATGTCCTTGTGATGAGGCACGAAATCACTCATCAGTTAACACAACGATAACAAATGTTCTTGTCGGCCAGTGACTCTGATTTGAGAATGAAGAAAGCGCTTTCTTGTTTCGGATGAAATCGTACGATTGCAGATCGGTAGATGTATAAGCCGACGCTTAATGAAAAAAAGCCCCATAAAGGGGCTATTTCGTTGTGAGGCTTTGTTTTAAATCGTTTGCGAGATCTTAAATCGACTCACAGATTGGTTAAACTTACTGACCAAACCATTTACCTCTCGCGCTGAACCTTGCACGTCTGATGCGGAACGGTGGTTGTTTGATGCCATGTCGGCGATATGTTGGATACGATTAGCAAGCTCACGGTTTGCGCTGGATTGTTCATGCAAAGCGCCTGATACATCGTCGATGATGTGAATAAGATCCTGCGACATTTGGTGCATCTCGCGAACCCGTTGTTCTGCTTCATGGGTTTGCGACATGTTGCTGTTCACCACGGTCACGCTTTCTTCAATATGACCGACGGTGGTTTCGATGCCCGTTCGGAGCTCTTGAATCGTCGACGCAATTTGTTTCGTCGAATCTGATGTTCTTACAGCGAGGTTTCTGACTTCATCTGCAACGACAGCAAACCCGCGCCCTTGGTCACCCGCACGAGCGGCTTCAATGGCTGCGTTCAACGCCAGCAGGTTGGTTTGCTCTGCGACATCGTTTATCACGCTAATAATGCCTTCAATCTCTTTCGAGTGATGATCAAGCTCAGACACCGCAGAACTCGAACGCTGAGACTTTTCTGACATCTGATCCATGTTAGAAATCGTGGCGCGCATGGTGGAGGCACCTTGCTTCGCTTGCACACCACTTTCGTTAGACAGCGATTTCATTTTATCAGCATCGTGAGAAATGATGCTGATGCTCTCAGCAAACTGTTCAACCAAGGCTGCAATGCTGCCTGTATCTTGCGATTGCTGAGTAGAAGCACCGACGATGTGATCAGAGAGGTTTTCGAGCTTAGAAACTTCCTGATTAAGCTGATTCGCACCTTGTGATATGCCAAGTAACGTTTCTTCAAATGCATTCATGAGATTGTTAAACGCGCGACCTAAATCAGTGATTTCATTCTTGCCGTTCAAACGAGAGCGTACGGTTAAATCAAGATTCACCTCAGCCGTTTGTAACATGGTTTTCAGACGGTTTATTGGTGACGTAATGCTGTGGGCAATGGATGTTGATAGGCCAATGAGGATAAGTGCAATGAGGGCAACCAGAAGCAGCAAACGTTGTACGTCTTGATAAAAAGTTGCGTCCAAGTCATCGACATATAACCCGGTGTTTAACACCCAGCCCCACGGAGAGAAAGGCAGTGAATAGGCGATTTTAGGGTAGGGTGTTTCATCTGAACCTGTCTTCTTCCAGTGGTAAGCGACAAAACCACCGCCGTTTTTAGCCATCTCGACCTGTTCACGAATGATGTAAACACCATTGACGTCTTGAAGAGATTTGAGGTCCCTGCCGATAAGGCTGGCAGTGATAGGGTGGTGAACCATGGTTGAGTTCATATCATAAATCATGAAATAGCCGTTATCACCGTAGCGCATAGCATCTAAAGCGCTAATGGCGCGTTGCTTGGCTTCTTCCATTGATATGTCACCCGCTAACGCTTGCTGGTGGAGTTTTGTAACCAGGGTTTCGGCGGTCTCAACGAGCACTTGAATTTGGTTTTTTCTCTCATCCAACAGGTTCTCATGTTTGATCATGAGAGACACAATGGTGACTGAAATTAACGACAGTACCGATATCACAATGATCAGAGATAACCGTTGCCGTATTGAAAGGGCTCTCATAGGGTCCGTCCTCTATTCTTCGTTTAAATGATTCAAATAATGAATAAATACAGCATTGAGTCTAGCAACGAAGAATCACTTCGCTCGTTTTTTATACATATAGTTTGATAACGAGACGTGACAGTTGAATGAAATGCTTTTTGTTGGCAAAAATAGACAAAATGATTAGCGTGCTTACACCGATTATTGCTCTTACATTGTTATAGGAACGAAGAATGATGAATAACAAAATGACGGGCTTTCTTGCGATGTCTCTTGGTGCCTTATTGATTGGGTGTAGCGCGACCGAAGAAAGCACATCTACAGCGCCATCACTGAACATGGCTAACCCTGCTTCAGTGTATTGCGACAGTGTGGGCGGAACATCGAAAACGCGAAAAGATGAAGCGGGCAATGCGATGAGTATGTGCCAGCTGCCTGATGGGACGGTCGTTGAGGAATGGGCCTTGTACCGAGAAAATCACGGTGACAATGCCAAATAGGCTTGGTGAATGGATGTGAACGCATCGTAAGTTGTGTTGCTGTTTTTTGTGTTACGGGTTGCGTGATAGGGGTGGTTTGGTTAATGGGTGATGGTGATAGAAGCGTTTCCACTTAAAAAGTGTGCCTATATCACATTTGGCTATATGCGAGTGTCAGCCTTTGGTTTAGACTAGCGCGTCTTTACCCATTCCAACCGAGGTAATAAAACATGTCTTTACCAAATTGCCCACAGTGCAACTCAGAATACACTTACGAAGATGGCGCACTATACGTATGCCCAGAGTGTGGTCACGAGTGGTCTCAAGATGCATCTGCAGATGCTGACGACGTAAAAATCATCAAAGATTCGAACGGCAACGTTCTTCAAGATGGCGACACTGTAACGGTTATCAAAGACCTGAAAGTGAAAGGTTCTTCACTGGTTGTTAAAGTGGGTACCAAAGTGAAAAACATCCGCCTTGTGGATGGCGACCACGACATCGATTGTAAAATTGACGGCGTTGGTGCGATGAAACTGAAATCGGAATTCGTGAAGAAGGTGTAATTCACCTGTCTCGCATCATGTTGTCGCGTTGACGATATGAAAAGAACCGCGCCGTTGAGCGCGGTTTTTTTATGGGCAAGATTCTTGGAGCGTGTGTTAGCTCATCACCATGTTGACTGCCATGGCTAACAATAATACGGCAAAGACTTTTTTGATGGTTGGAACGGGCAGGTGATGTGTCGCTTTGGCTCCTAAAGGGGCAGTAAACCAAGATGTACAAACAATGCCGAATAAAGCGGGAAGATAGACAAAACCCAAAAAACCGTCCGCTAAAGCGAAGTGCGCACTTCCCGAACTGATGTAACCAACAGAGCCGAACAATGCGATCACAATGCCGCATGCCGAGGCGCACCCAATGGCCTTTTTCATATCCAGTGAGAAAAACGTTAATAGAGGAACCAAAAGCGCACCACCACCGATACCGATCATGGCAGACAAACCGCCCGTGATGGTCGTGAGTAAGGTTAACACGCCTTTATTGGGCATTTGACGATCAGTCGCGGCATCATTCTTACGGCTGCTGTAAAACATTTTCAATGCGATAAGCACAACGCTCACGGCAAACACTGTGCGCACCACATCCTCAGGCAGCAGTGCCGCCATAAATCCGCTGATCAACGCGCCAAGGGCAACACCTGTCATTATCCAGGGGGCTAAATCCCAAGGGACATTGCCGTTCTTATGGTGAGCGAGTGCAGAGGACGTTGACGTGAATAATATCGATGCCAGTGAGGTCGCGATCGCAACGATGACGACTTGCTCAGAAGGTAAAATCGCAAAATGAAGCAAGATGCCACTGAGAACAGGGACAATAACAAGGCCTCCGCCAATACCTAACAGCCCAGCTAAAAAACCGACACCACTGCCCAGCAGCGCGCAGTAGATAAACAACAATAGCAATTCACTCATTCAATTCACTTTTTAATATTTATGGGAGGTTAAAAATAAATACCGTTCAATCCGTATTTTGGATTGTGAATATAACCGACCGTTGGTGATGTTTTCAAATGAAATAGATCATGAATATTTCTCATGATGATAGTGAAGTAAAACCATTGTAAATCTGATTTTTAACCACGTATAAATTAAATTGTCTTTCGAGTTTAGATAAATATAACCGCGTTAAATAGTGGGTTATAAGCATGTTTATGATGGACGCTGAAAATTTTTCATTCCGAGCGTGAGTGCCGTGAAGAGCAGAACTCTCGGAAACAAGCAAATTTAAGCCGTTGGTTAAGAAAAGGGTGTCAGATTACGATGAATAAAGCATTTACATTTACGATTAAGAGCATTTGTCTCGATGAGAACTACCATCCTTCAGATAACACGCGAATCACCACCAATTTTGCTAACTTAGCAAGAGGGGAAAGCCGTCAAGAGAACTTACGTAACGCTTTGAAGATGATAAACAATAGCTTCAATGCCTTGGCGCATTGGGACAACCCTAGAGGTGATCGTTATTCTGTAGAGCTTGAAATTGTATCCGTTGACATGGGTATTGTGAGCCACGACCAAGCTTTTCCTTCAATAGAGGTATTGAAGACAAACATCGTCGATCATAAAACCAATGAACGCATTGAAGGCATCGTCGGAAATAATTTTTCTTCTTACGTTCGTGACTACGATTTCAGCGTATTGCTATTGGATCATAATAAAAATAAACAAGGGTTCAGTATTCCTGATAACTTTGGTGAATTACATGGAAAACTCTTTAAATATTTCTTGAGTTCCGATGAATACCAACAGCACTTTAGTAAGCCGCCTGTTATTTGCCTCAGCGTGTCGGATAATAAAACCTATTATCGCACTGAGAATCAGCATCCTGTCTTGGGTTTTGAATATCAGCCGAACGATTCATCGTTAACAGAGCAATATTTTAAAAAAATGGGTCTGCAAGTGCGCTATTTCATGCCGCCTAACAGCGTCGCGCCTTTGGCATTTTATTTTGTGGGTGATTTACTCAATGATTACACCAATCTTGAGCTTATCAGCACCATCAGCACGATGGGGACATTCCAAAAAATCTATCGACCTGAGATCTACAATGCCAATGCTGTTGCAGGAAAGTGCTATCAACCCAATTTGAAAAATTCAGACCATTCGCTCACTCAAATTGTTTATGACCGTGAAGAGCGAGGTCAGTTAGCGGTTGAACAAGGCAAGTTCGCAGAAGAGCACTTCATTAAGCCTTACCAATCGATTCTTGAGAATTGGTCAGCGCAATACGCGTTGTAAGTCACTCATTAGATAGCAGAATTTATGATGAAAAAATTATTACCTACCTCGACTGCAGGCAGCTTGCCTAAACCCTTATGGCTGGCACAACCCGAGACACTTTGGTCTCCTTGGAAATTGCAAGATGAGGAATTAGCGCAGGGCAAACATGATGCGTTACGTTTATCATTGCAAGATCAACAGCACGCAGGGGTTGATATTGTTAGCGATGGCGAACAAACACGCCAACACTTCGTCACAACGTTCATTGAGCACCTTAATGGCGTTGATTTTGAAAAACGCGAAACTGTTAAAATTCGTGATCGTTATGATGCAAGCGTACCCACTGTCGTCGGTGCTGTGAGTCGCCAGAAGCCGATTTTTGTCGAAGATGCTAAGTGCTTACGCAAACAAACCAAGCAACCGATAAAGTGGGCGCTACCTGGTCCTATGACCATGATCGACACACTTTATGATGCGCACTATAAAAGCCGTGAAAAACTCGCGTGGGAATTTGCCAAAATCCTCAACCAAGAAGCAAAAGAGTTAGAGGCAGCTGGCGTCGATATTATTCAATTTGATGAGCCAGCATTTAATGTCTTCTTTGACGAGGTCAATGATTGGGGGATAGCGACCTTAGAACGCGCCATTGAAGGGCTGAAATGCGAAACCGCCGTCCACATTTGTTATGGCTATGGCATCAAAGCCAACACAGATTGGAAAAAGACCTTGGGATCAGAGTGGCGACAATATGAAGCAATCTTCCCTAAGCTGCAGCAATCCAACATTGATATTATTTCTCTCGAGTGCCACAACTCTCGAGTGCCTATCGAGTTGCTTGAGCTTATTCGCGGTAAGAAAGTGATGGTAGGGGCGATTGATGTCGCGACGAACACCATTGAGACGCCAGAAGAAGTCGCGGAAACCTTGCGAAAAGCGCTCAAGTTTGTTGATGCAGAAAATCTTTATCCATGCACCAACTGCGGCATGGCGCCTTTATCTCATGATGTCGCGAACGCGAAGTTAAAGGCACTTAACGCAGGCGCAGAGATCATCCGCAAAGAACTGTCTATGTAGTGCGGCAGGGATGATGGGAATGGTTGGGCTTGGATCTTAGTGTTCAAGCTCATCGCCATATCACTTACTTGACGTAGCGTAGTGCAGCATCAAAAACAAAACGCTGCTTATTGTTTGTCTAAACCACTAACTGCTTTAGTTCTGGCGAAATAAAGAAATCTTCACTTTGTGATAAATCATTCAACGGAAGTCCAGCCTGATACATCCAAACTTAAGCCGATATCCTTTGGTTTGTGTCTGAGTAAAGATCTTAAATACATCGAAACCTTTTTTAATCTTTTTTCGATATAACAAGTGATTATGTGAAAATGTAAATACGATGGATTCAGATTTTATTGTCTTTAAGCCATCTATTAATATCATTGCAGATAGAACCAAACTCTTCGACAGGAAGTACTCTGGCAGACATGGGGATTTTTTCATTGTTGCAGACAATGACTACTCTTGTCCCGCCATCATTGTCAGTATCTATCACAGCCTTTTCAATCTGAATTAGGGGTATAACCCCCTTTTTATTAAAAAAAGGATACTGGATGTAGTAACTAAGGTTTTTCTCGATGCTATTAAACGTGAATTCACTGTTCAGCGACCAGACCCTGTAGAAAAATAGTATGGTCAGTACGATGACTGTGATCGCCAAAAACTGTTTTCCTTGGTTGTGTTCTGCAGAAAAAACCCATAAAAAGGCGTCTTTCGATAGTAATAGGAAAGCAAGAATCCCTAAAATGACATAAGTAGGCTTAGAACCCTGAGTCACGATAAGCCCACCATTTTCTGTGTGTTGAGTTCTCATGTTTGTTGCCTCAAATGTCGAAACTATTTAAAAGAAAGCCAAATAAAATAGACGGGAATGGATAGAAAAATAAGCACGATACAGACTTCATGATTTGAAGAACCCTCTGCCCACGCTATGGCTCTTTTTGACGAAGCGAAAAACCCGATACAAAGACAACACAACCCAACGAGAGCGAGCAACAGTAAAATGATGAGTCCGAACAATTCATCTGAACCCCAAGAAGTGAATACCAAGCTTGATATGGAAATAAAGGTTCCACCCATTGTCACAAGGTAACTTCGAGCAAAAATACTCTCATCGAGATTAGGAAGCCATTTATTGGCCTTCATTTTTCATCCTTTAGGTGCTGTGAGGCTGGCAGTTTCGCCACGTCTACATGTTTTGTCTTGTTAACGCTTCGTCTGAATACGATACAACCCTGCTTGGGCCCTTATTCGATTATCTTCAACTTGTGACGAACTCTCTATGTCAGAAAATAAAGCCTGAGCCGTGTCTAAATTTCCTGATGCTTCTGCTTCCATTGCTGTATTTAGTTTCTCGAACTCAGCGTCAAATGCGTCTTTGTCTTGATTGATAAGTTTCCATTGATCTGCAGTAAGTGAAGGCCGTAGTTTGCAGATAGCATCGTCAATTTCAAACATATTTGATAAAGCGTTACCTACTGCTTTTAACATCACCTCTTTGTTTAGACCTTCAACATTTTGATAAAGTTGTCCAGTAGAGCTAAGTGAGTTCGAAGCTAGTCGTATTAGGTGCAATATTTTTTCTGAGCTATCCATTTCTTTCCTTGGCGAGAGTGGGACGCGATAAATTATCAACATAACATTTTCATTCATTATGTTAATGACACTTTGATTAGCTTATGAAGCGGCAAAGCATCCCGTTTATGACCTCGTTAGGGCTGCGACTTACCCGCTAACGTTTTGATACTAGGGTTAACAAACCAAACAAACCATATAGAGAGTGCGTTCAACGTCAGAAGCATACTCAATATGAAGTTATTTTCATTTAAATGTGCGGCGCCAAAATCAATAAATAAAGAGGTTACACCTATGGGTGGGAAAAGAGTCACAACCGCTACTACTGCATTAGGTAAAACTAACTTAGCACTCATAATGCTGGGCACCTTGTATGATTGATTGCCTTTATGAAAATACTTGTGAAGATCATATGTTCTATCAATCCCGCTCATAACCGTAAAAATCAGACTCGGTATAACAAGAATGAACGAATAAAAACCAACGATCTGGGAAGTTTCGGTATTGAATGACCGACAAACACCTAAGACAAAGAAAATCACTACTAATGATACTGAGTACCAATAGCCAAGCTTCTCTCGAACATACTTGAAAAACTCTGCTCGCTTCATCTATATCCCAAACAGTATATTCAACCCTAAAGTGGGGAGATTAAACACACCATCTTGTCCAATAATAACGATGCAAAAAAATCAAAAATCACCCACGCATTCAATCCTAATGGGCTTTCATTGCCTGTATTTCAAATGTTGGTAGAAATACCCCAAAACAGCACACGTCGGTATTATGCCCCACCTCGGTAGGTGCTGAATGTATCAACAGTGGAAACCCGAACATCCTTTCTCGCTCAGCGCTTTTATAAAAATACTTCCATACTCAGTGAACGAATCTGATTGGTTATCGTATTGATGGAGTACAGATAACAACAAGGAAACGCATTGTGGCTGAGTTTGATGATGGTAAGAAAATCCCGAGTAATCGTTTGAGCCGTGTGGGTATGTTTGGTTCTGTCGTGACGAAAGTGGCAACGAACATGGCGGCGGAGGGGGCGAAACAGATGCTCTCAGGTAAGCGCCCAAAGGCGAAAGATCTCTTACTTACACCGAAGAACATCAGCAGCGTGACTGACCAACTCGCGCAGCTTCGCGGTGCAGCCATGAAAGTGGGGCAACTGTTGAGCATGGATGCGGGCGACGCACTGCCCAAGGAGCTGACGGACATTCTCGCCAAGCTTCGCTCCAACGCTTCGCCCATGCCAGCAAAGCAACTCGCGGATGTGCTTGCGCAAGAGTGGGGGGCAGATTGGCAAAAGCATTTCGTATCATTTAACTTCAAACCGATTGCTGCAGCATCTATCGGCCAAGTCCATTTTGCTTATGGCGACGATGGCGGCGAGTTGGCGGTGAAAGTGCAGTATCCGGGCATAAAACGAAGCATCAGCAGCGATGTCGATAACGTTGTGACCTTGCTTCGTCTTACTGGGTTAGTGCCAAAAGAAGTGGACTACAAAGAACTTCTCGAAGAGGCAAAGAAGCAACTGCACGATGAAGCGAACTACTGCTTGGAATCAGACATGTTGCAAGCGTTCGCTGCGCACCTCAAAAACGATGAACGTTATTTGGTGCCTCGAGCGGTTGAAGCATTAACGACGCCCTCTATTCTCACCATGTCCTATGAGCATGGCGAACCGATTGAGTCATTATCGGGCTTGCCTCAGGACGCGCGAGATACTTTGATTGAAAACTTGTTCCATTTACTTTTTCGAGAAGTGTTTGAGTTTCAACTCGTCCAGACTGACCCTAATTTTGCCAACTATTTGTACCAAGTGGACACAGGCAAAATCGTGCTGTTGGATTTCGGCGCGACACGTCAATATCCTGATTACATCAGTGAGGGATACCAAAAACTGCTTAGTGCCGCGATGGAAGATGACCGAGAGGCAATGTCGGATGCGCTGAAGCAAATAGGCTTTTTCAGCCAAACCATTTTGCCTGAACAACAAACGGCGGTGGTCAACCTTGTTGCAATTGCATGCGAGCCGCTGAAATACGATGGCGATTACGATTTTTGCATAAGCGACCTCGCCTTGCGTATTCGTGAATCAGGGATGGCGTTGAGTATGGAACAGGGGTATTGGCACACCCCGCCAGCAGATGCATTGTTTCTTCATCGAAAAATTGGTGGGTTGTATTTGCTTGCGGCGAGGTTGAATGCGCGCGTCAATATTCGTCGCTTGTTCACACCATTTATATTGTCAGTTGCATTGCGTGCGGGCGAACATAAAGCGGCAGGGTAACACCTCGTCGCTCCGCTGTTTTGTTCCTTGGTATATTTGTTCTACCTAACAACTAGAACGCGAATTACGGGTTAAACCTCAAAGTTTCATCGTCATACTTTTGAAATGGGTCCTTGGTAAGCGTAGAAAGAGTATTAACGCTTACCGATAGGATCTCTCATGCCACATCGCCTCTATCAACATCTCGAAACCCTTTGGAATTACCACCATCTCGGGCATACCCCAGAGCAATGTGACTGTATTTTTGTTCTTTGCAGCAATGATATTCGTGTGGCTGAATACGCTGCTGCGCTTTATCACCAAGGGCTTGCGCCGTATGTCATGGTTTCTGGCGGGAAAGGCCGCTTCACGGAAGGCCTATTTGAAAAATCGGAAGCAGAAACCTTCGCAGACATATTGCTCGATGAAGGTGTGCCTGCTTCAGCATTGATATTAGAAAAACAAGCGACCAACACTGGCGAGAACATCACACTTTCTCATGCGCTGATGAAAGAAAAAGGACTCAATTTTCAGCGTTTGTTGCTCGTGCAGAAGCCATTTATGGAACGCCGCGCTTTCGCCACATTTTTGAAGCAGTGGCCAGAGCCTGTGCAATCTGTGCTCGTGACATCACAAGCGGTTTCTTTGATTGATTACCCTAACGAAGACTTGCCTTTCGACATGGTCGTCGATGCCATGATTGCCGATTTCGAACGCATCCAAACGTACCCCGCTCAAGGCTTCCAAATAGAACAAGACATCCCGCAAGAAGTGCTTGATGCGTATGCCTTGGTCAAAGAGTTGCGGCCAACGTCTGAGTAGACGCAATGAAACGGCATGACGATACCAGTGAAAGCCCCTCGTCTTGCTTAAATTTGCACTTTTCTCCATCCAACAAAAAACCTCCAACTTCTATGCGGCCAGTTGGAGGTGTTGTTTTAACCGTTCATTATATTCACGTACTCATGCATTCACTTTGCGCTCAACGTTTAGAATGGCGCGAAGGCATCGCTGACCGTGACTGGCACCGTCCAACGATCATGTGCATCAATCGCAGGGACTTGTAGCCTTGGCGATGGAATGCTCATGCGATCGCCATACAACCAAAATACAAGGTTAGTACGTGTCCCACTAGTGATCGGATGGGCCGCGTGTGGAACACTGCCACGGTGAATCATCGCCACACCGGGCTCGAAGCGCACACGTTTCACATTGCGTGTTGCTGGGTCATACAAATCTAGCTCTGAGCCCGTGTATTCCTCACTCGGCAAGTTCAGGTTAACGTTCATTGTCGCGGCAGATGCATCAGTGTGTAAGCGCAGTGATGTGTCCATGCCAGGTTGATACTGAATCGAAAAACCGAACGTTTGTGTGTCAAAACCCATGACTTCAGGGAATAACAAACGCGCAATAGGGCGCATGTATTTCTCTAAGATCGCGTTATAGAATGCTTGAAAGTTTGGCGCTGCCAGATACCCTTCAGAGCGTTGGTCAAGCATTGCGCCGTGGCGATTAAGCGCGATGCCGTAAGGCGGACGAAGTGGGATGTTCGCATTCGCAACACGCGCCAGATAATCACGTAACTCCGCCAAACGTGCAGGGTCGAAGAATTGCGTTTGGTAGACGCCCGGCGACACTTCTTCCCACAAGTCTGCAACCGCCACTTCTGTTGTAGGGTCTTCCCATGCTTGTTCGATGGCGTTACGTAATTTTGCATCAAGTAACGTTTCATCAATGGTGAAAAGCTGGTCTTTTTCAGACGCCTCCCACTCTTTCCACGCATCGGTAAGTAGCATTCTGTTTTCATCCCAGAAGCGTTGCACCGACATATCGCGGTGCAGTATGGCTTCTCGAGAAGGCAAATCTAATGCACGAGCACGCTGCAATTGACTGCCTTGGGTGTGGTCTTTTACTAAAACTGTATTTGTCATCTTCCTTTCTCCGGCAATTTTTTAATCATTGTTTGTGCTAGTGATGTCGACGAGTGCACTTTATTACAGCTTTATTTATTGATAAACAGGGTGGATTTAGATTCAGAATTTAGCTTTTCTATATAATTGGGAGGCTAGAGGCTAGAGGCTAGAGGCTAGAGGCTAGAGGCTAGAGGCTAGAGGCTAGAGACTAGAGATTAGAGACAAAAGACTAGAGAGGAAGGAGTAATGCGAGGATGCGAGGGGATAAAAGAAAAAAGCGCACTGAGCAAAGAGGTTCAGTGCGACAAACTTGGTTTAGGCTTTCCAGTAGTTATTCGCAGCAGCAACGGTTTGAAAGTTGGTTGCAACCACCTGAGAAACCGCAATGAGACTGTCCGCACTCTCAGCATATTGAGGGCGTAACTTCTCTCTTACTTCATCTGAGGGTTGGGTGTACTTCACGCCCATTCTCGACATTTTAATCGCGAGTTGATAGCCCTCTTCAGGGGTGTCCGTGATCAATGTTGGTAGCCATGTATTGCTCATATTACCTCCTTTATTATGTTCGTTAACATACTGTTCGTCTACGAACTATATGTCAACGAAATGGAGTGACTTTATCGCGTGTTTGTCCATAATGAGACGGCAACGATTGATTGGGAGGTTTTTGTGGCGGTTGCAGATATTGATAAACAACTGTGTTTTGCGCTTTATTCAACGTCAAACAGAGTCACGAGTATGTATCGACAGCTATTGGAGCCCCTAGGGCTGACGTATACCCAATTTGTCGTCTTAATGGTGCTGTGGAAGGAAGATGCGTTGTCCATCAGCCAACTTGCACAGCGTGCAGCACTGAGCAAAGCGACAATGACGCCCTTGCTCAAACGGCTTGAACAAAAAGGGCTGATCCGTCGTGAAGCTTTACCCGACAATGATCGCCAAAAGTCCGTGGTTTTGACGCAAGAAGGACGTGAGCTTTCCCTCGACAGCGCAGACATTACGGACAAAGTGTTTTGCATGACGGGGCTAACGGCGGAAGAAGCCAATCTGATGATCACACTGTGCGCAAAGATTGGTGTAGAGGCGGAGTAATACTGAATACTGGCTGTGCTGAGTATCAGCGACGCTGACAGCTGGTGCAGCCTCTGCAAGCTTGGCGAGTGTGTTTATCTAATCGTGAGCGTTGAATATTGCAGTACGCATTTTTTAATGCGCGGCGTGCTGAAAACCAATCATCAGGTTTTTGCAGGATCAGATAGCCATTGAATTTCTTCATCAGCGGCACGCGGTATTCGTCGATGAAACGGCTGTCGTAGCCAATCTCGAAATGATCGAGCGCTTGTTCGATGCAAGTGAAGCTCGATAGCGTGTGTTGGATGTCTGTGGTGCTCATTGCGGGTCTTATGACGTTCTAGGCGCGAGGAATGGCAAGCAACGTACCATAGCAGCATGATCGCGGTTTTGATCTCCGAGCGCCTTCCTTGATTTACTTTTCGGCTTGCAGCCATGCGTGGTTGCAACGCGTATTTATCCGCATGCATTCAACCCATGCATTCATTGACGCAGATGTACCTGCCAAATCAGTAGTTAAAACGCCCGATCATGGTGTTTAGACTCTCCGCTTGTCCGTTAACTTGGTCCATGTTGTCGTTAATGCGATTGAGGATCTGCGCGCAATGATGAATGTTATCGCTCACCGCTTTGATGCTTGCCGAGACATCATTCACTTGATTGAACTGGGTGCGGATTGATTGGTTAACATTTTCAAAGTTCGCGCACACTTCATTGCTGGATGCCGTGATCTTCTTGAGCAAATCCCCAGACAAATTGACTTGCTCAGCCCCCCGCCTAATGCGCTCATCAGATTCATTGATCAACAGAGATATTTCCTTCGCTGCATTGGCACTCCGTTGCGCCAGTTCGCGCACTTCACTCGCGACCACAGAAAACCCTCGCCCTTGTTCGCCCGCACGAGCGGCTTCAACAGAGGCATTGAGCGCCAACAGGTTGGTTTGAAACGCAATGCCCTCAATCGTGCCAATGATCTGCTGCATCTTGTTGCTCGATTCAGTAATGGACACCATGGCATCCTCAATCTGCTTCACTAAGACTTCATTCTCTTTGGTGTGCGCCAACGCCGCTTGTGACACTGTCACTGATTCGTTGGCGTGGGCTAGGGTACCATTGATTGTGTTTTGCATGGTCCCCATCATCGAAGACACATCTTTCAAGCCTCTGACTTGCGCATCGAGTTGGGTGTTTAAGCCAGACACTTCGCCATAGGTTTCTTCTGAGCGTTCGTTCACTGTGGTTGCCGAGGTTTGAATTTCCTCCAGCATGCTTGCTAAGTGCAGCATGGTCTGGTTGATGCCCTCTTTTAGCTTGTCGTAATCCCCCGTGACATCCAACGTGAAAGATTCCGTTAAATTGCCGCGAGAGAGGTGGTTAAGCACTTCTCTGGTATGCGAAAGAATGGTTTCGAGGTTTTCAGCGGTGCGGTTAACATCAGTGGCAAGGTTGAGCAAGTCACCTTTGCTGTTGGTATCACAACGGGCGCTAAAGTTACCCACCGATACTTCGCGCATGACCGAAGAAATACTCGCGATAACCGCGTTGGTTGACGTACTCGCCGTGTTTACCGCGCACTTCATTTCATTGAGTTTACCGCTGGCTTCAACGTTAACGGTTTGACCAAATTGCCCTTCGCTCATGGCTGCCATCACACTACAAATGTTATTGATCACCGCTTCGCTGTTGACGATAGATTGGTTGATGGCCGCTTTCAATTCAGCTAATTCCCCGGACACATTCGCGGTAATGCGTGTGTTGTAATTGCCGACTTGCAGCGCCGTCATCACCTGTTTTGTGTCGGCAATAAAATCTGCAGTGCTTTGGGCGGAATCATTTACCTGATCTTTTAGTACTTCCAATTGCCCGTTAGCATTGGTGGTGACACGGTGCCTGAAATCCCCCTGTTTAATGTGAGACATTACATCACCAATGTCTTTCACCGTGGTTTCGAGTTCTTGCGCAGATTCATTGATGCTGGTTTTGATCACCTGCAAATCACCGGCGAGATCAGACGTGACGCGTTGCGAGAAATCTCCTTTGGCAAGGCTATCCATGGTGGATGAAATGTCGCGTACGGCGTCATCCAAAGAGCCAAGCATGGTGTTCAATGCATCGGCCGCTTGTCCTGTTTCGTCTTTGCTGTGCACTTGAGCGCGCTCCGAGAAACGCCAATGTTCACGCAATGAAAGAATGAAATGAGAGAGATCCTGAATCGGGCGCGAAATCAGGCGACCAAACGTCTTTGAGACAAACAAGACCGACGAAAGCAACACGATCACCACAATCAGATAAATCAGGCCAAGCGAGTAAATGGCAGAGAGCGCCTCCGTGGTTTTTTGTTCAACCACGATGAGCCATTCAGAATCACCGACCGGCACTTTTCGGTAAACAGAGAGCGTAGATTCGTTCGCATAGTTCTGGCCATGAAGCCCAGATTCAGATTCTATCTGGTCACTTGCAAACGCATCGTTAACCACCGCTGTATCGATGGTTTCATCCCTGCGGAAAGAAGACACGACTGTCAGCCCACCTTCATGGAAGGTATCGGAACGTAAGCGTTTGTCAGGCCCAACGAGGTAAGACTCGCCAGTGTCGCCCAAACCATAATTGCGGCTCATCACTTGTGTGATTTTTTCAATCGGCAGTTGAAGTATCAGTGCCGCCTTGGGCACACCGTTGATATAGATAGGGGTCGCAACAAAGCTTGCGGGTAAATCGTAAGAGGGAAGGTATTTTTGATAGTCCACAAACAAGGTTTCAATGGGCTTCCCTTGAATGATGCTTTCAGACAGTTGTCGGTAAGCCTGGCCCAAACCTGAATCTTTAAACGGCCCTGTTTTTAAGTTGGTAGCAAAATCAATTTCCTTAAAGACGGAATAGACAATGTCACCGGATGAGAGATCGACGATAAAGAGATCGTACAAATTGAAATCTTTCACGTACTGACGAAAATTAATGTGCACGCGGCGGTGCGCAAAATCGTAGTCCGTCGAGCCCGCTTTTCTTAACTGGTCTTTCTGTCCCAGAGGGTAGTGGTTTCCTGAAATATAGGCATGTTGCAAGCTTTTGGTTTTCGAACTGATGGTATCAACGAGCGCATCGGTGTCTATGGTATTGCCGCCCGTTTTTTCTAAGTGGGAGAGAAATTCATTCTTATAAAATGCTTTGAGCTTTGCTTCTGATTCAGCGCGGCTTGCTTCGTCTTCTACG
Organism: Enterovibrio baiacu; assembly: GCF_004120195.1. Taxonomy (GTDB): domain Bacteria; phylum Pseudomonadota; class Gammaproteobacteria; order Enterobacterales; family Vibrionaceae; genus Enterovibrio; species Enterovibrio baiacui. Next base: position 362,007 of record NZ_SCHN01000009.1, read on the forward strand.
TCAAAGGGATAGAGTTTAAAGGCATTGATGAGCGAGGGGGCCGCTGACATGGTGAGCGGGCTTTTAGCGATATTCAGTAAGATGGTTTCAGTGTTCTCAAAGTAGTTTTCTAAGGTGTCACTTTTCAGGTGTGCAATGGCTTTTAGCGATTCAATTTTCTGTTCTTCCAGCGAGGTGGAAGAACTGTAAAGCCCAATTAACGCCGTGATCACTGTGGGAATAAGGCCAATCAGGCTCAAAATAATGGTTATTTTTTTCACCAGCGCAAAATCTTCGAATTGGCGTTTCCAATCTTCCAGCACAGTCATATCCCTTATCGCGAATGATGTATGCCTATACACGCTGAATCCATTGTTTTCAGCGTGCTTAGGGGTAAATGCTCTTGAACAAGTGTAGAAAGAAATTTCTCTTTTAGCGCAACATGTTGAGTAGGGTGTGAAGGGCGTAAGACTATTGCGAATCAATGAGAATCGCCAAAATGCGCTGCCTAGCTTGATTAACTATGTGCATGGAATTTTTTCGCTAGGGGAATTCAGGCGTTTCACGATGAGGTCGCGTTGCTAAGAGACGGCCTGATGCAATTGCTTGAAGAGTGAGAACCATGGTGGAAAGTTGCCGAGAAGTGAGGACAAATCTGTAAATTTGCCAGACTAAACGTCATTCTATACACAAACACCCTCACGTTTTACTCAGTGAGACGTTTTACTCAGTGAGAAGTTGTTTGGGTATAGAGACATGCGCAACAAGGAGTTTGGCGACAACGATGACGGACCATCACACTTCACCGCAGCACGATACTTCCTCCGAACCTACCACCCCAAATGCTGGGGCGGCCAGCCTCTATCGCTTTGATAGTGCACTGCCGCATTGCCAATGGTGGCTTGCCATCACGTCACCGCAAATCAGCTATAACCGAGGCGCGCTGGATTATGACCTGCTCGAAATGCGCCGCGTCATTGAAGATGCCAATGCATGGGCAGCAGAGTTTGTGGACTCTTGGGGCATTCAAACACGTCGTGAATGGCATCAAATGATCTATCGGCTCGCCATGGGGGAAGTGCATGGCAACATGTGGGAATACGAGTTTAATCGTCGAGGCTTTGTGTCCGCAAAGCAGTGGCAAGACAGAATCACCAACAATGAAAATGAGGTCGCGCAAGGTGAAATGCGTTACCTCGATGTGGTGTATCGTCAGGTAGGGAATTCGGGCTTCCGTGCCTGGGATTACTGCCGAGGCTCTTTTCTCGTGCGCGCAGGGTATGCCGTCGGCAAAGTCACGGCGGAAGAATGCGCCTTCTTGCTCAACTACATCAGCCAGCAGATCCAGCGCCATTTTTCGAGCTGGGATCAATATCTGCAGAGCTTCATCTTCGGACGAAATTATTGGGAATACATCAATGATGAAGATGAGGATATCGACAACATTCCTTATTTGCTGAGCAACGGCTTCCATGTCGGGTTCAGTGTCTTCTTTGAATCGATAGAGAATGACCCAGATTCGCCCATACCTGCGCTCGCATGGGATACCCCATTGCCATTGATGGAGCCACCAGAATCCCTCACGGCGATTTTGAATGAAATCGCGGAGGATGAGAAATGAGCATGTGGGAAACCTTGGGTATTGAACCCACCAACGATGAATCCGCCATCAAAAAAGCGTATCGCATCAAGCTGCGTCAACATCACCCAGAAGACGACCCTGAAGGGTTTAAACGGGTTCGAGAAGCCTATGAAAAAGTCTTGGCGTTTTTGAAAGAAGGCGGCTCGGTGGATGATGGCGAGCAAGATGCTGCTGACGTCAACAGACCTGAACATGCGGGCACAGACAAAGAAAGTGATACCCGTGGGAAAGACACGCCACAGCAAGATGAAGAAGCACATCCGCTGGTCACCGAATGCCTTCAAATTTTCAATGATGCCTCCACACGTTTGGCGCCGAATGTGTGGGAGGCATGGGTTGAGAAATCGCAACTGTTGCCTATTGATGAGCAAGAAATCATTTCCAATGCGGTCGTGAATGTCGTCGCTGCTCGTCATTGGATACCGGGTGAAATTATCGACGTGCTCTGGAAAGGGTTGGGATGGAACCTTTTACTGACGGGAACGGAAAAACAAACTGAAATCGGTGAATACCTGGATGATTGGCGTCAACAAGCGCTTTGGATCCCGATGGAAGACATTGCCGATCTTTCCGATGCGGAACAACGCGCGACACTCAGTTTCCTGCGACCATTTAGTATCGCGTTTGGACGCGCCCAGACAGATGCCATGCACTATTTACTGCGTCAGCCTACCGTTACCAACATGATCCCCAAACCCGCTTTCATGGTGTCGCTGCTGCAAGCCTTTATCGCTTGTCGCGCTTACCCTGAATCTGTGACGGGGTTGATGCTCGATACCTTGGCAGATCAGTCGCTGGAAGACCTCGGTGTTGAGCAACTGCAAGTCGTGGCGGAGATTGCCCTAAAGCTGGGCAGGGCAGACGTTGTTCAAAAGGTGACGGAGCGATTCATTGCGTTAGAGGCATACGCTGACGCGGCGGAAACCCAGTATTTCAACACGCTTCGTCGAGACAGCTTGCTGGCGGTGTGCTTCGCCTATCTTCAGCAACAGTGGGCGCCACTCCCCTTGGTGTATTGGCGCACAGAACGACGTTTGTTCCCTGCACCCAAAGAAGAACATGACGCGCGCCTGTTTGATTGGGTGCACGGCCAATTGACGGGACGTGACATACCAACCATCAATCATCGGCTCGATTTCGCGGGAACAGAAGGGCTAAACGCGTTATTGATTCAGGCGTTTTGGGCCGCGCACTCAGGCAGCTATGCGTGGATGTCGTCTTTAAAAGCACAACTGCATGCTGCGTTAGCACAGAGGAAAGAGCGCGCCAGTGATGAAGATCGGGAAATCTTTGCACTTCACCTTACTGTTAAATGGATAGAGCAGGCGCTGTCGATGCAGCCGGGTTGCGATACGTTACGCCTTAAACTGGCGAAATATGAAACGGATGCCTTCCTCGACACCGAAGCGCTCACACTCGAAGAGGTCAGTTCCTTATCGAAAGAAGAGTGGCTTGAATGTGTTCGTCGCCATCCGCTCATTTCTGATGTGTGGTTTCGCCAATTGGAAGAAGCCGCGATTCTGGTGACAGATGAAATTCGTGAGCGTTCAGTGTATCCGGCTTATTCGGATTCCTTGTGCTTCTACCGTTCGGTGAACCCAGATTACGTGATGTCTTCGAGCTACGGTGGTGCACGTTTTGAAGGTGTGTTTGATTGGATGTTGTTCTTCTATTCCCACCTTGGAAGGCGGGGCGCAGATAAACGCCTGATCCTAGATGTCATTCAACCGCTGCCGGAACACCAACTGCAAGGCCCGCTTGCGCAGTTGTTGCCATTCGCTCAGTACGCGAATACCTATCTGCCAGACGCCCTTGAAGGGTTAGATGCATTTCCTGAACAGTTCGTTTTCCGAATGATTGTTGATAATCAAGTCGGGTTGTTGACGCGAACCTTTGAGCAAGGTGCGTTGATGACGATGGCGAAGGAGGGCGATATAGCCGCCATCATGGCTTTGTCTCGTCTTCTTAGGCAGGAGCATTTTGATGAAGCTGTGGTGTTCTGGAATCTGGTGGCTGCCGCCATTCATCGACGCCCTCATTTTGTCGCCGTTGTTGATTGGCAACAACAGCGTCTGATGGAGCTAAGAGAAGAGAAGAAACTCGACAAGGAATTCTATGAGTATTCTAACCCCGAGTTCCTGCACGCAATGCTCACCAATAACAGGGAATGGTTTACGTCACCTGCAGAGTTGGCGGAAAACTCGCCCTCGGATGAAGCAAAAATGTTTCATTACCCCATGTGCAACTTGCTGACACAACTTCACCTTGGATTAGATGATAAAGGCTATGATTTGTCGCCATTGAAAGCCCTTGTAGATTGTCGGAAAGGGCAGACTGCGCTTCAACAAGAGGTCACGGACATCGCTGTTACGCAGCTTGATGCCATGTACCAGCGCCATTTGGACAACGATTTAGTCGAGAAAGGGAGAGGCATTCCTATGTTTAGCCGTGGCAAACTGAAATGGCTAGTGTGCCTTTTCGCGTTTGCGTGGTTCATGGTTTTCTTCGCCACCTTGCAGAAGTTCGACTTCACCCCCGAGGAGAAAAACATAGAGATCGCCGTGGGCGTATTGATGGCGATGGTTTTTGCCATTCACACCTCGTTGGTTTGGCAAGTATCTCGACCCATGCTCTCGAATTCGAACAAAAAAAAGTACGCCATTTATGCGACATTGACTGTGTTGGCGGCAATGTTCGTGAAGTCCTCTTTTTTGGCGATGGTCAACCTTATCGCGCATTTCTTCTCTGCATCTGGCCTTTCTAAGCTGTATGTGAATGGCATGTGGGAGAAGAAAGTGGTCAAAAGGAAACGCGTTAATCTGCGTGCGGTTCTCGGCTTCAAAGATCCTAAAACCAAAACCCGCGATGCACCAACAACGATACTCACTGAAAATACCAAAGAGGATGATCATGGTCAGTCTTGAGTTTCTCATCACCTGCTTTGTTGTGGTGCTCATTCCCGGAACCGGAGTGTTGTATACCGTCGCATCAGGGCTAATGATGGGGTCAAGAGCCAGCTTAATGGCAGCAATAGGTTGTACGGTGGGCATTGTTCCTGCAATGCTTGCGAGTGTCATGGGGCTGGCTATCGTCATGCACACCAGTGCGTTAGCGTTTCAGTTTGTGAAATACGCGGGGGTGGCTTACCTCCTGTTTCTTGCATGGCAAATGTGGCGTTCAAGCAACGTATTGTCGTTTGATGAAAGCCAATCTGAAGCCAGTGAAAAGAGCATGTGGCGCGTGGCGGTAAGAGGGTGTTTGGTGAACATTTTGAATCCCAAATTGACCATTTTCTTCTTAGCCTTTCTTCCTCAGTTTGTGCCAGCAAGTGTGGCAAACCCTGGGCTGAATATGCTTGTGCTCGGCGCTATCTTTATGGCGATGACGTTTGTGGTGTTTTTAGCCTATGGGTTGTTGGCGACAAGCATTCGGCATCTGGTGATCCATTCAGAGAAAAAAATGGAATGGATGCAGAAAATTTTCGCCGGTAGCTTTGCTGGGTTAGGGCTGAAATTGGCCTTTACTGATCGCCAATAAGCCAAAATATGGTCCAGAAACGTTAAAGATCACATTCCCCTCAGTGCCGATTTCTGTCAAAGCCTCGCTATCCTGCGGGGCTTTTTTTCCTCTATTTTTATGTGGATTTTTCATCTAACCCCTTCTAAATCATCCCGTTAAATCGCTGTTACTTTGGGTTTACATTCTCCTCTTATTTATAAGTCACATGCATCAAATAATGATTCGATACGTATCATTATTGTTAAGCGTTTGCCAAACCATAAAAGCGCTTAAATAATAAAAAACGTCTCATTATGTAATTTTTATGGAAAGTAAGCCTCATGTCGAGGTCCTAAAGTAAGGGGAAAATGATGAGCTGTTGTATCCGTTTTACGCGTTCTATTCATGCAAAACGTCTTACCCAATTTGCCACCAAAGCAGTGGGTTCAATAACGCTTGGGGTCATGCTAGCAAGTGCAACGTCAACTGCGGCATTGGCTGCGGATGAAAAAATTCGCTGGAAAGTTCAAGCCGTATTCGGCACCCACCTTCCTGCACTTGGCGACCCTGTCACCCTCGTCGCTGAGCAAATCGAAAAAGCCACTGATGGTGATATCCGTTTCAAAATCTATGAGCCAGGAAAGCTGGTGCCGCCTTTTGGGATCACGGAAGCCATTAAGAATAAACAGATTGATGCAGGGTATACCTGGTTAGGTTATGACCAAGGAAAAATTCCTTCCGCTGCGCTCTTTGCTGCTGTTCCTTTCGGCATGGAACCTTGGGAGTACGCAACATGGTGGTATGAAGGCGAAGGCCAAGCGTTGGCAGAAGAACTCTACGGTAAACACGGTGTGCACCCCGTACTGTGTAGCGTGATTGGCCCTGAAACCGCAGGCTGGTTTACCAAAGAGATGAACGACGTGACCGATTTTAAAGGGCTCAAGATTCGCTTCGCCGGCATTGGCGGCAAAGTGCTTCAAAAAGCGGGGGCGTCGGTCACGGTGCTACCGGGGGGCGAAATCTTCCCTGCATTAGAAAAAGGCGCGATTGATGCCACTGAGTTTTCTATGCCTGCCATCGACCAATTAATGGGCTTCGATAAAATCGCGAAGAATAACTACTTCCCCGGTTGGCACCAAACCTTCACCGCATCTCATCTCGTGGTGAACAAAGACGTGTGGAATGGCTTGTCTGATTCCACCAAAGCCACCATCGACATGGCGTGTACCGCAGGGACATTCCGTGCCCTAACACGTGGTGAGTCTTTGCAAGGCAAGGTCATGGCGGGTTTCGAAGAGAAAGGTGTTACGGCACGAACGCTTAACGACGAACTGCTGCAAGATCTGAAAGGGCTGACCGATGAAGTGATGCTTGAAATCTCAGAAAACGATGCGGATTTCAAACGTATTTATGCGTCCCAACAAGATTTTATGAAGGAATACAAAGCGTGGAAAACCAAGGCGTACTTGCCACGTCACTTTAACTAATGCGCTTTGATTAACAAGCAGCGGCAGTTTGCACCACTTATAACACGGGTTTCTTCTCGCCAATTTGTTTGCCGAGTTAGTGGGAAGAAACCGATAAAAGGATTGCAACGCGTCTTGGGGGAAATATGCAGTCAGGAAATGGAATACCGTCCTTTGATGTTGGGCAAGCGCTACAAAAAGCGCCACCTGTGGATGACATGCCCACCACCGCCTTGTCGCGAGGGTTTGATCGTGTCGTGCGCTGGGTAGGGCATTGTATGTCGTGGGTGTGGGTCATCTTGATGCTGGTGATCATTTTGAATGTCACCATGCGTTACGCCTTGGGGGAAGGGCGTATTGAGTTTGAAGAATTGCAATGGCACCTGTACGCCTTGGGTTGGTTAGTCGGGCTTTCGTATTGTTACACCGCAGACAACCATGTGCGTGTCGATCTGTTCCGCGATCGTTTTTCACAGCGCGTGAAAGCGTGGATTGAATTGCTTGGTACTGTCTGCTTCCTTTTGCCTTTCATTGTATTAGTGCTGAATTACGGCGTGCCGTTTGTTGCCTATTCATGGGAACTCGGTGAAGTGTCTTCCGCGCCCGGCGGATTGCCTTATCGCTGGGTGATGAAAGGCATTCTGCTGTTCAGTTTCGCGCTGCTGGGTCTTGCCGTTATCGCACGCATGTCACGCGTTATCGCCTTTTTGTTCCTCACGCCGCCAGCGATAACCTTTGTTGAGCTAAACAGTAGTGACGCATCGGGCGTGGCAAATCAAGCTGACACCGCAGCGTCCGACAAGGAAGGAGGGCGCAATGGAAATTAATGAAATCCTCGTGCTCATGATGTTTGGGTCGTTCGTCCTTCTGCTGTTCACTGGCTTTCCCGTGGCATGGGTGCTTGGCGGTATTGCGTTGGCTTTTGTGCCTATCGCGATGCTGGCGGATGAATGGTTTGATGCCTTTATCGGCATCGACTGGAACTATGTGTCTATCGTCATTCCTCGAATATGGGATGTCATGACCAACTGGGTGCTGGTGGCTTTACCCATGTTTATTTTCATGGGGTTGATGCTCGATCGCTCGGGTGTGGCAGAAGATTTGATGGGCAACCTGGTCAAACTGTTTGGTCGCGTGCGCGGCGGTTTGGCGGTCACGGTAACGTTTGTGGGCATGCTTCTCGCCGCCTCAACAGGCATCATTGGCGCATCGGTTGTGTTGCTCGCTGTCCTCGGTATTCCGTTAATGATGCGCGATGGATACAGCAAAGAGCTGGCCTGTGGCACCGTCTGTTCAACAGGGACGTTGGGCATTCTGGTTCCCCCAAGCATCATGCTGGTGATGATGGGGGATCGCATCGGCGTGTCCGTCGGGGATCTGTTTCTCGGCGCGGTATTTCCGGGGTTGTTACTCGCCTCTTTGTATGTCGCCTACATCCTGATTCTGGGGTATTGCCGCTCGGATCTCGCCCCCGTGTCTGAATCCGCAGAGCACGTGACTTTACCGATAGTCTTCAAAGCACTCAAAGCGGCATTGCCGACGGCAGCGCTGATCATCTGTGTGTTGGGTTCTATCTTCATGGGCATCGCCACGCCGACAGAAGCATCGGGTGTCGGCGCGTTTGGGGCGACCTTGCTGGCGTTTAGCCGTGGGCGTTTAAACCTTTCCGTGTTCCGCGAAGTCGGGCGAGAAACCACCAAAACCACGGCATTTATTTTCGCATTGATCGTCGGTGCGACGGCGTTTTCGCTGGTGCTTCGTGGTTTGGGGGGCGATGAATTGATCGAGAAGGCTTTAACAGGGCTGCCGTTCAGCCCAACGGGCATTGTTATCTCGATTCTGATCGTGACTTTCTTACTGGGTTTTGTGCTGGATTGGATAGAACTCACGCTGATTATCTTGCCGCTGGTTGCGCCCGTGGTCAGCAGCCTAGGGTTCGATCTGGTGTGGTTTGCTGTGTTGTTTGCGGTGTGTTTACAAACTTCATTTCTGACGCCGCCTGTTGGCTTTGCACTTTTCTATCTCAAAGGGGTAGTCCCTGAGGGGATCAATATCACGCACATCTATCGGGGTGTTGTGCCTTTCATTGTTATTCAGCTCTTTGGTCTTGCCATTGTGTTTTGGGCGCCCGCTATCGTGACCTGGCTGCCTGCGTCGGTTTACGGCCCTTAATGTGGCGTGCTAGCCCGTTGGAATAACCCACGAACAGTGCTGAGCCGATCAAGGCTTAGTGCCTGAAAATACGCGTTTTACCTTACGTAGATTGCCATAAATACGACAAAACAGGCCGGGAGAGATCTGCGTGAAATATGGCGTTTGAATTAAAAAATCGATGAGGAGTCGCTATGTCTACATCCGTTTTATTACCTCAGTTTATAGAGATAGGGGAAGGCGCAAGCCAAAAGGTCTCGGATATTCTGACCGCGCTGGGTTGCCGAAATCCATTGATCATCACAGACAAAACCATGGTGTCGCTGGGTCAGGTAGCGCTGATTCAACAACGCCTTCGTGACAGTGGCATGGGGGAGGAGGTGTATGACGACACCATTCCTGAGCCAACGGATGCCTCCATTCTTGATGGCGTAAAAGTGCTGAGAAAAGGGAGCTATGACAGCTTGGTTGCGCTTGGCGGCGGTAGTGTTATCGACAGTGCAAAAGCCATGTCCGTGCTCGCCAAACGTGGTGATTCGATGCGTGATTTTAAGTTTCCGCGCATTGTATCTGAAGCGGGGTTGCCGTTGATCGCCATTCCCACCACCGCAGGGACGGGGTCTGAAACCACACGTTTTACGGTGATCACCGATGAGGTGAGTGACGAGAAAATGCTGTGCGTTGGCCCTGCGTTTATGCCGGTTGCTGCGCTGGTGGACGCTTCTCTCACTCTTAGCTTGCCTGCCCGTGCCACGGCAGATACAGGCATTGATGCCATGACGCATGCCATGGAAGCGTACGTCAGCAAAAAGGCCAACGCCTTCAGTGATTACAACGCCTTAGAAGCACTGCGTTTGATTGGCCCAAACCTGCGCACTGTGTGCAAAGAGCCGAAAAACCGACAGGCACGCGCAGACATGATGCTAGGCGCAACCCTTGCGGGCATTGCCTTTTCAAATGCTTCTGTCGCCTTGGTGCATGGCATGAGCCGACCTATCGGGGCTGCGTTTCACGTTCCGCATGGCCTTTCTAATGCCATGTTACTGCCCATCGTCACCGCGTATTCCATTCCTTCTGCAGCAGAGCGTTATGCCGAGTGCGCGCGCGCCATGGGCGTTGCCAGCGTGCAAGATTCAACCGCGAGTGCCAATCAAAAGCTGCTTGAAGAACTCGAAGCGATCAACCGTGAGTTGTCAGTGCCGGGGCCGAAAGCGTTTGGGATTGATGAGCAGCAGTTCTTCGATCTGATGGAAAACATGGCTGAGCAAGCCTTGGCGTCGGGTTCACCAGGAAATAACCCGCGCGTCCCCGAAAGCGAAGACATTGTTCACCTCTACAAGCAGCTTTGGGCAACCGCCTCTTAGGGAAATATTTAAGTGAAGACTCGCCATTTTGGGCGGTCTTCCGAGATGTGAGTGACGTGAGAAAACCAGAGAGAACCAATCAAAACCTATAGCGATAAATGGCATTTAAAAAGGAGTAGTTTATGGAAACCATTGGACATTTGATCAACGGTGAAATCCGCGCCGACAGCGAAAACACGCAAGCGATCTTTAACCCGTCCACGGGGTCGGTTGAAAAGCGCGTCGTGCTTGGCGGTGTCGCGAGTGTCGAAGATGCCGTTGCAGCAGCAAAAGCGGCGTACCCTGTATGGCGCGCCACCCCCCCGATTCGTCGTGCAAGGGTCATGCAAGAATTCAAGCGACTCCTTGAAGCGAATGCAGACACCATTTGTCGTCTGATTGGCGAAGAGCACGGCAAGATAAAACACGATGCAATGGGGGAATTGCAACGTGGAATCGAAAATGTCGAATACGCCTGCGGCGTGCCAGAACTGCTCAAAGGCGAACACAGCCGAAATGTGGGGCCTAACATCGATTCTTGGAGTGAGTTCCAGCCGCTTGGTGTGGTTGCAGGGATCACCCCATTTAACTTTCCCGTGATGGTACCGCTTTGGATGTATCCCTTAGCGATTGCCTGCGGCAACTGCTTTATTTTGAAACCCTCTGAACGCGTGCCGGGTTCTACCTTGTTCGTTGCACAATTGCTGCAAGAAGCGGGGTTGCCACCGGGTGTGTTCAATGTCGTGAATGGGGATCGGGACGTGGTTGATCAATTGATCGCCCACAAAGGAATAAGCGCAATCAGCTTTGTTGGCTCAACACCCGTAGCAGAAGCCATTTACACCAAAGCGAGTGCGCTCGGTAAGCGGTGCCAAGCGCTGGGTGGCGCGAAAAACCACGCCATTGTCATGCCCGATGCCGACATGGATAACGCCGTGAACCAGCTTCTCGGTGCCGCGTTTGGTTCATCAGGAGAGCGTTGTATGGCGCTGTCTGTGGCGGTGGCGGTGGGCGACGCTGCCGCAGACATGCTGGTGAGCAAGCTCTCAGCCGCGATGGAAGATCTGAAAGTGGGCGCGTTTGAAGATGAAAGCAATGACTTCGGGCCTGTCATCACCGAAGCGCACAAAGAGCGCATTCTCGGCTTGATTACCAGTGCCGAAGACGACGGTGCAGACGTGGTGGTTGATGGTCGTCAGCCCTATGTGGATGGGTATCCGTTTGGCTTCTTCGTTGGTGCGACACTGATAGACCGCGTAACCACGAACATGGAAAGCTATCGACAAGAGATCTTTGGCCCTGTGCTGCAAGTGGTGCGTGCGAACAGCATGGAGGAAGCTATGCAAATCATCAACGAACATGAGTACGGCAACGGCACCTGTATTTTCACCCGTGACGGTGAAGCAGCGCGTTATTTCTCTGATCACATTGAAGTGGGCATGGTTGGCATCAATGTGCCATTGCCAGTTCCCGTGGCGTATCACAGCTTCGGCGGGTGGAAACGTTCCTTCTTCGGTGACCTGAGTGCCTATGGCCCAGACGGTGTGCGCTTCTATACGCGCAGGAAAACCATCACCCAGCGTTGGCCTTCGATGAACGTGCGAGAAGGGGTCACGTTCTCGATGCCAACAATGAAATAGTAGATAGCTCGCACAAAACAGTAATTCGTTTCACTATTTGGGGTATCCGGAGCGCCTACGCGCTCCGGTTTACCGACCATTTAGCCTATAATGCGTGGATTGAAATTGGTCTCACAGGTCATAGGATGACGGAACAAAAAAGGGAAAAAGGATCATCGATTCTTCGTGTATTAGAAATCGTTGAAGCGGTTTCTCGTGCCGAGCGTCCACCCAGTCCCGCAGAACTCGCCATTGAGCTAGACATACCTAAGCCGAGCATTCACCGCTTACTCCAGCAGTTAGAACGCGATGGATTTTTGCAAACCAACATGCGCGGCCAACTTGTGCCCGGATCGCGTTTGCACGATGTTGCCATGGGCGTGCTTCATGGCACTCGCTTTAAAGCGAACCGCCAAGCCATTTTGCAGCACCTCTCCGATCACGTGGGTGAAACTTGTGGAATCTCCATTCCCAATGGGAAAGACATGATTTACTACGATCGCGTGCAAGCCAATTGGCCTCTTCAAATCAGTTTACCGGTTGGCAGTAATACCCCCGTGTGGTGCACCGCCAGTGGAAAGTTGTATCTCAGTTCTTTGCCGGTTCGTCGTCGCCAACGTTTGATCAATGACCTCAACCTCGCGCCGCTCACGAGAAACACCATCGTTGATCCCGCGAAGCTTGAGAAAGATCTAAAGCAGATAGAGAAAAACGGCTTAGGCGTCGATAACGAAGAGTTTGTGGATGGCATGGTTGCGGTCGCGGTACCCATTAAAAATTGCGATGGTGGCTTAGTGGCCTGTTTGTTCACGCACGCGCCTGTTATTCGTAAATCTCTCGATGACCTGCTGCAATGTGAACCTCAGCTCCGAGAAGCCGCGGCCAAGCTAGAAGACTTAATGAACCAAGGCATGTAGCCAAGCGCTATTGCTCAAACAAGCGCATGACGGGCCACCGCATGCGCTTTTGGTCTGTTTGTGGCTATCGGGGCGGGAATATATTTCACTCATTTTAAATGCCTTCCGTGTTAATAACTAAATGTGTTGATCGATATATTAATAGTGAGTGTCAACCTGTTATTTGTTACGAGATGAGTTTCATTGCGACAATTTACAAACTTGGTATTAAAGTGTCTCACAAATGGTAATAAATAATAACTAGTCAAGGCATTGCTAAATGGATGTCATTTTTTAATTATTAACGCGAGCAAGATCGATGTTAAGAAATTGTTGCAACTAATTATCTCTACTACGCTATTTAAACCCAATAAAGGAGGTGGTTTGAAATGCGTAAATTATTACCAATTTTGTCACTCGCGGCAGCGACCTTTTCATTCTCTACTTTTGCCGCGCTTGGCAATCATCCCGTGGTGCTTGTTCATGGTTTACAACCTGGGCAACTGGCCTCTCAACCCAATGCTGACGGCGTTAGTGCCGATGGAGAAGCATACTGGGAAGAGTTCTGGTTAACCCGTGCGGATGAACGAATTGATTGGCCTTCACAGGAACGGATTGCCGGTAAAATATCCAGTGATTATATTTGGCCTAAATTAAAACAACTCTCTCAAAATAATACTTGCGCGAACGGTTGTATATTTGTCACGCACTCAACAGGCGACTTGGTTACACGTTATATTTTAGATAACCAAGAAAACTGGCTTTTAAACGAAGGCTTACAGCCTTTAAATATTATCTCAACGTTTGATTTTGCTGGTGCAGGTGGCGGATCTGAATTAGCAGATATGGCTGTTAATGTTGCAGAAGGTGGCGGTGTTTTAAACGCAACGTTAAGGTTTGCCCTTTCTTTGTGGATGGGGGAAATACCAAACAGTGAAAATACCGGCGTATTAAACGACCTCAAAGTGTCTAATGCTCGTCAAATTGCGCCATTCCCTGATGCACGTGTACCTCGTGTACGTTTTGTGGGGGATGACAGCGAATACTTTGGTGTGACCTCGCCATTCTTACCAGGGCATGATGATGGCGTAGTCTCAGCTCATTCATCGTGTGGTGCGAGCACTGCTGGAGATTTCAACAGCTGTTCTCGTTCTGTGGCCTTTGATGGCAAGGTCGCCAACCAATCTCGCGGTGTGTCGAGCTTTATGCCGCAGCACTACCCAATGTTGATGGGCGACGGATACGGACACGGTGAACTGATTGGCAATAGCCACCAAGGCAAAGTGACCGCCGCCGATAATTCTGTTTCGCTTGGCAACGGACAAACCGTGTCGGTTAACACGTCAGACTCTTGGTCTTGGTGGAACTGGGCGACATTCCGTTACGTCGATGGCTCACAAAACGCCACTATGTCAGAGCTGGTTTCAGATCTGCTGTGAGTGTCTGTGATTAAATGACATCCGAGAACGGAGAGTAACGGCAGGAAGCAGAGGCTTCCTGTCTTTCCGCGCTTTTTACCCCTTTAGGTTTTTGCACATACAGGCGAGATGCGATGGATAGAAAAGTGTTGCCCGTGTTGGTTTGCGCATGCGTGCTGGCAGGCTTTACCACAGCAGTGTATTGGACAGACGACGCGCCAAATGTGGCAAAAGAGACGCCTGTCGATAATGTACCGGCAGCGGCATCTTCGCAAAGTGAGCCGCTTTTTTCTGCGGCAGTGCCAAAGAAGGTGGAAGCGCCGCGCATCGTGAAACCCACGCCTATGCCTGAAGAGGAAAAGAGGGTGGACATGCCTCAAGCCATAACGGCTCAACTTTCCCAGATCGCCCACACCTTCGAGCAAGAACTACATTATCCAAGCTATTCTCAGCCGATTGCTAATGCGAGTAGCCCATATCTCAGGCCCAATGCTTTCAGTGAAGTGGAAATGCCGATCCTCGGCGGTAACCATTCTGCCAGTATCGTGTTGGAGCAATATCGATTCTTCTATCCAGCCCCAGTGCCATTCAAAGTGCGCAGTTCGTTGCCCGTGCAATCGCTCCGTTACGAGGTGATTGATATCGACTCAAAAGAGGTGCTGGCAACGGGACAAAGCGACAGCAACCAAGCGCAAATTAAAGGCGAGAGTGATTGGCCACAACAAGTACGTTTAAAGGTGATGGCCTCGTTTTCAAGCAAAGGGCAATCCAGCGGCGGTGAAGAAATACTCACCACAGACTTTGGTTATCAAAATCCTGTAGCAAAAGTCGTCGGGCATCAACCCGCCTATGCCGATGGCGCAGATTGGGTGATCCCTGTGGATATTGATGCGACCGAGAAAGGGGTTTACCGATTACGCGCAAACCTGTTCAAAGAAGACGGCTCACCCGTTGCTGTGCTCACGCAGAAAACCCGTTTAGGGGAAGGGGATGGCGAGATCATTCTCAAGGTACATAAGTCGGTGTTGAACAGCGGCAAAGAAACCTACCAGCTTAAAAATATTCAGTTAGAGCGCATGTCTGGCAGACCTGGTGAAAAGGCGAGTTACGGCATGAGTGATTTACCGGTTCTGGATCTGGGCGAGCTAAATAACGATGCGCTATCCAGCGACCCTTATCAGCCTTCAGAACAAGAACGCCAGAAGCTTGAGTTTCTCAAGCAATTGGCGGGAGAAGCATAAGCTTCTCTAGTCTCTAGTCTCTAGTCTCTGCTTCTTCCTGCTCTTCCCCCATTGACCCGTCTAAAGGTGACGGGTTGATAATGCGTTCACACCTTGAGTGACGTTACTCAAGGTCTTGAACAACAGGAAGGAGCACATGCCCATGACACATTCACTTTCTCATGCAGATATCGCCTTCGTTGCAAGCGTCGAAGATGGCACCTTTCCCGTCGAGGATTTCAACCATCGTGCCCATGTGCGTTTGGCGTACGCTTATCTGGTTGATAACAATGCTGATATCTCGAACAGCTTGGTGAAAAATGCGTTGGTCAGCCTTTTGCGATTTAACAATATTGAACCTTACGCGAAATATCATGAAACGCTGACCAGAGCGTGGTTGCTGGCGGTGCATCATTTCATGCAACACACTGATCCCTGTGACAACGCAGATGCCTTTATTGATCAGAATCCACCGTTATTGGACAGTCAAATCATGATGACGCATTACACCAAGGCGCGTTTGTTTTCTGATGAAGCACGCCATGCTTTCCTCGAACCTGATCTCGACGCGATCCCTGACTATGTGTAGGGCGCGAAGGTGAAAGGAGTGGCTGTGTGAAAGGAATGGTCACGCGCGACGTCAGCTGTCGCTAAGCAGAATGCGCGCGCATTGTGTTTGGGTAATGGTGAAGCAGTGCGCCAATGACATGCAGCGCAAGCATGCTGATTAGCGTTACCGCCATGATGGTGTGCGCGTAGGAAGCCAGCCCTGCGAGATAAAAATCAGGCTCGCGACTCAGCCACAGCAGTGCATTTAAGTTGTCGGGTAAATGGTTGATGAGGTAGACACTGAAAAACGCGATGCCATAGGGCAGGGCGACCAAATACCCCGTGATGGGCAGGGTAAACATCAGCACATAAAACCCCATGTGGACAGCGCGTGATAGCCAGAAAACCCATGAAGGTACATCGTGCGATTTTCTCGGTGCGCCAGTCATCATTCGCATGGCAAGGCGCACGAGCACCAGTGGAATGATTAACAAACCCATGGATTCATGGCTTTCTCGAATGATCCATTTGTAGCTCACGGTATCTGGCAAATAGGGAACAAGAAATCCCGTTAACAGCATGAAAAAAAAGAGTGCTGCCATAACCCAATGGATGATGGTGGTGGCGCGTGAATAGCCAGACATCGTGAATGCATGCATTGCGTTGTGCACCTTATCAATCGAGAGTGTTTGAGTAGAAAAGAGACCGACGCGAACGATGAAAGATTGCAGCGTCTTGGAGGCGGTGCGACAAGGTAAGAAGAGAAAGAACAAGCGCGGCTCATCCTTTCTCTACCTGACGATGTTTTTTCTAGGCCGCTACTGAAAACCCAGGCTCTTTAACTGCGCATCCACATCGTTTCTCGCTTCACTGATAAGACGTTCATCTTGGCTGTCCAAGGCGCTTGTGAAGTGAAGGATCAGTTGTTCTACAAGGTAACGTTCTTCTGCGAGCTTTTCTTCATACAAACGATTGAGCTTTTCTGACAACGCAATGTTGGGGAGCTTTTCACGCGGGTGAACCTTCAATTTTGCCAAGCGTTCACGGCTCGCGGCTTTGTCGTCATCACTCATGCCGATAGGCGTACGATCGATGATTTTCTGCGTGGTTTGCTTGTTTGAAACCACGGTAACGTCCACTTCCAGCAAGCCATTAATGTCGTAGCTAAAGCGCACGTCGATGGCTTCGTCGCCCGCATGGTTTTCAGGTACTGCTACCTCAAACTCATTGATGAAGATGTTTTCACGCACCCAAAAACGCTCACCTTGGTAGACCGCGATGCGCACAGCATCTTGCTTGTCGCTGGTGGTATAAAAGCGCTCCACCCGCGATGTCGGAATCACAGTGTTGCGCTCAATGATTGGGCTGAACACACCGGATTGACCGTTGCGGCTTGATGCGATGCCCAAGCTAAAAGGCGACACATCCGTCAGCACGATTTCTTCTACGGCTTCATCACGTAAACGGCACGCTGCTTGTGTCGCAGCGCCCATCGCAACGACCAGGTCAGGGTCGAGCGTGATTTTTCCGAATCGGCCAATCAAACGCGTGGCAAGTTGTTGAACATGGCGTAAGCGGGTTGCACCTCCCACGAAAATCAGTTCATCAATGTCGCTAGGGCTGATGCGCGCATCGCTCAGTGCTTGGCGTAATGGCTGAGACAAACGCAGCAGGGAATCTTTCCAAATCTCATCAAGCTGATGTTGAGTGAGGGAAATTGTCCTCGCGAAAGGTTCAGGAAGCGAAATAACAAAATCTGCATCGTTGGATTTCTTTGCTTGCTCACAGGCATTGAAAACTTTGGCAATGTCAGCCAGCGTCAAATCACCGCCGTCAGACGTCACTTTTTCAATGACATGATCAGCCAGTTTTTGCGTGAAGTCTTCGCCGCCAAGACGGTTATCTCCCGCAGAGGCGCGTACATCCACAAAGCCATCTTGATGTTCCACCACGGTGACATCAAACGTACCGCCGCCCAAATCGAACACAAGGAAACGACGCTCATGGGATTCGTGAAGGCTATAAGCAAGGCACGCGGCCGTTGGTTCATTGATAAGGCGAACCGCAATCAAATCCGCGAGTTCAGCGGCAAGATGCACTTGTTTGCGCTGCTGGTCGCTGAAATAGGCGGGAACAGAAATCACTACTTCGCTGATGGTCTCACCGAGAAAGGCTTCCGCATCCGCTTTTAGCGAGCCAAGGATCAGTGAACAGAGCTCGGTTGGGGTGTAGCGGTTTTCACCCAGCTCGAAGGTTTTGTTGGTGCCCATGTAGCGTTTGAACGCCGCCACGGTTTCCGCTGGGCGCGTGATCAAGCGAGAATGCGCAGCATCACCCACCAACACCTGTCCATTGTCATCAATGCTCACGACGGAAGGGGTGAGGTATTTGCCTAACGCGTTAGGAATGAGCTCGGCTTCTCCTTGCCGCCAGACAGCAATGGCACTGTTCGTTGTGCCTAAATCAATGCCGATGGCCAGTGTGTCTTTTTTGGTCATCTTTTTACGTCCACTGTAAATCTTCTCAGTTCGAGAGAATATCAGTTGAGACTCACCGACGAAATGCCCTATTTCAAGACTTCAGATCCAGACAAAGAAATGCATGAAAGCAACACATTGCGTTGCCGCAGAAGGCCTGATTTTCAGTGAAACATGGAGGGATTCTCTCGTGCATTCTTTTGCGAAATAGGGCGCGATTTTTTAGAGATATAAATAGAAGTGTAAAATATAGCGACAGTTATGACTCTTATATGAATCATTTGTATTGATAATATTTTTCGCGCCTTTAAAAAAGTGATCTTATCGTCAACGCTCATTCTATTACTACGTAATTATTTTGATGGCTTGCTTCGCTGAATTCGACGTGTTTGGCGGTGGGATATTAACGTAAATTGGATTTCTTCAGGAACCCATAAATGGATGATGTTAGTAAAGTAAAAAGAGACATATTCTTTCTGTCTATCAAAGAATCGTTTATCAGTACGGTTCCCTATTTGGTACTTTCTTCAATCATCGTATTGATTAATCAGTTTTTTATTCTAACTGGGCTTAAGCTTTACATTGTTGATAGTGAATTATTAACGACCATCATGGTGTACATGACTGAGTTTTTTCCACTCATGTTAATGACATCAATTGCATATCATTTTTCAAAGCGTAACAACATCAACAATATATTTATCATTACGTTGTCGTTTTCGATATTCATTACTGTTGAGTCAATCATTCACTCTACCAGTGGACGTTGGTTACTTCACGATGCTGGGGTGTCGTTTTTTGTTCTTGTTATTCCGATCTTTTCTGTCGTGCTTTTTAACTTCATTCCGAAATTTGAAAGCAAAATGTCACTCTCCAATGCGCAATTGTCGAATGTGTTTTACCACCTGAAATCGTTCATCTTGATCTATTTCCTCTCTCTCGTCATGTACTTGGCATTGTTATGGATCATTGATGTATGTACGAGTCTCATCGACTTCCAACTGGATTTAGATCTCTTTACTCAGATGCTATTGAGAACGGGACTGTCTCAATTACTTTGGTTTGTCGGCTTGCACGGGCCGAATACGCTGTCGATCATTATTCCTAATGCTCACTTAGATGCGATATTTATCAATAACATATCCTACAAAGCTTTCTACGATATCTTTGTGGTATATGGTGGCTCGGGATCGGGGTTGTCATTGATTTTAGCGGCGTTTATCTATTCGAAAGACAAGCACATTTCGAAAGTCGCTAGGCTGTCTTTTCCTTTCGCTATTTTCAATATCAATGAAATCTTGATCTATGGTTTGCCTGTCGTTCTAAACCGCTATCTCTTCTTGCCGTTTATTCTTGTGCCCATCTTCAATGTGCTTATCGCTTATTTGTATGTCGACTTTTTCGGTATCACTGTCGCGACCAATGGTATCCCGTGGGTGACGCCTGTGTTCGTCAATGCATTCATGGCAACTGGCGGTGATTTAGGGGCAATACTGTTGCAATTTGTGTTGCTTCTTGCTGGTGTTTTTATCTATTCGCCTTTCGTAAAGAAATACTCACTGACGCAGTCTTCCTCAAATCATTTAGAACGGTTAAAGAACAACCTTGAAATGATCGAGCTGTTAGAGGCGAATGAAGGGGTGAAATCCAACCAAGCTGAGTCGAGAATAATAAAATCAAATCAAGAAGTTGAGAAAATAGTGAATTACATCAGTGCGAAGAAACTGATGGTTCACTACCAGCCCAAAGTGGATGTGGATAAACAGCGTTGTTCTTCGTTTGAAGCCCTACTGCGTATTAAGAGAGACGATGGAACGATATCTGGCCCTTTCTTTTTAGAGTCTCTCGAATTGGCTGGGCTCGCGAGCATTATCGACCTATGGGTCTGCCGAGAGGTACGCCGGCATTTTCATGTATGGCGGCTCAGTGCATTCTCGCCCAAAATCGCGGTCAATATTCATCCCGATACACTGATTGATAACAATGCGATTGGCCAGATCATCGAAGAGTTGAAAGGTATGAACGTGGAGTTTGAGATCATCGAGCGGGATTCAATCAAAGATCCAAGATCGCTCTCGAACATTCTAAGGCTGCATGACAATGGTTTTGGTATCTCCATTGATGACTTTGGCGTGGGATATTGCTCGTTTGAAGCCATCACATTCCTGCCAGTTGATACGGTTAAAATCGACAAATCTTTGATCGATGTAATTGATGGCGAGAAGGGGTTCTATATCTGCAAGAACATTTTGGAACTGTGCAATGACCTAGGTATGGACTGCGTTGCGGAAGGCGTTGAAACAGAAATTCAATACCTTAAATTGAAGCAGATGGGCTTTAAATACATTCAGGGGTATTACTTTGCTAAGGCCATGTCGTTCAAACAAATACAGGTTTTTGAACCAAAATTCCGCCGATATGACGTCTATGAAGAGGTCAAAGAAAGCCTCATTTAAACAGTGATATCGTTAAAAAAGAGGCGCTTCCTGAGCGCCTCTTTTTTGATTTTCATGTTTGTCGTGATTATCCAAACAGATAAATCCCCAACAATACCCATGCCGCGATTGCCACGGTTTCGATCACCACCATGAGGATAGGTTCATAGCCGATGGTGAAGAGCTTCTTGACCGAGGTTTTGATGCCCAATGCCGCTACCGCAGAGACTAAGCACCAAGACGACAAGCCGGACAAGGCGTCTGTGACCGCGATAGGCAAAATATGCGCGCTGTTAATCGCGACACAAATACAAAAGCCGACCACGAAGAAGGGCAGTAACGGAATGTCTGATTTGCCGCCTGTTTGCTCTGGGTGGCTGCGAAAATACAACGAAATGATAAGGATGACGGGAACAAGCAGAGCGACACGAAGCAGCTTGGTGATGGTGGCAAATTCACCGGCTTGTGGGGAGATGGAATACCCTGCGCCAACCACCTGTGCGACGTCATGGATCGTGCCGCCGATAAAGATACCTGCAAGGCGATCATCAAAACCCAGTACGTTAACGAAAATAGGATAAATCACCATGGCGATGGTACTGAATGCCGTGACCGCGATGACGGTAAACAGGGTATTTCGTTCACTGTATTGGTGCTTAGGAAGCACGGCTGAAATGGCGAGTGCAGCGGAAGCGCCACAAATGGCCACTGAACCGCCTGTTAACACGCCAAATTGAATACGTCGTCCCAGTATCTTGGCGACGAGCATGCCGATGCCGATTGTCAGTGCGATCCCGCATGCGACCCAGATGAGTATTTCCCACCCGAGTGATGTCATTTCTTCCATGGTAATGCGAAGGCCAAGTAATGCGACCCCAAAACGGAGCACTTTCTTGGCAGCAAACTCAACACCGGGCTGGCATTTAGCGTCGTTCGCGAGAAAGTGAAAGGCGATGCCCAATAAAAGGGCAAACAGCATTTGTGGTGCGCCATAGTGCGCAGCGAGAAACGTCGCGGCAGCCGCGACAGTCACGGAAAGGAGAAGGCCAGGGGCAAGGGCGCCAGTGTTCTGTCGCATTGATTGCCAGCTAGGAAGACGTTGTTGGAGTTGTGGCAGCATGAATAACGCTCCATGTTATTGGTTATTTTTGATTTTTATTGGCATGGGCTAAATCGGTTAGCTCATCCATCGTCGCGTTTGTAAGCTGCAAACCTTCTTTCAAAACACGTTCGCGTCGAACAATGCGTTTTTCGCCGGGGAGACGTACCCCTTGTTGTTCACACATCGCGATAAAGAGTTGTTCAAGGCGTTCAGCAAAATGTGGGCCAGATAGACTTGGGTCGATGGCAATCACCGAATGACCAATGGCCGGTGCGTCGCCGTCGGTTGAGAAAAACGACGACGCTTCAAACGCATAGTTTGCGCCCGTTAATGTTGCTGAAAGGATTTCAACCATGAGCGCCAAGGAAGCACCTTTTGCGTCACCAATCGGCAGCATTGAGCCTTTTACCGCTTCCTCTGGATCTGTTGTGGGCACACCTTTGTCGTTAATGGCCCAATCCTCTGGAATCAAATCGCCTTGTTTTCGCGCAAGCAGCACTTTTCCACGCGCAACTTTACTCAAGCTCATGTCTATCACGAGCGGCGGTGCATTTTCACGTGGTACAGAAAATGCGATGGGGTTGGTTCCAAAAACAGGCTTGTAGCCACCCCAAGGGGCGATAGCTTGCGGGCTATTGGAAAAGATCAGGGCAATGCAGCCTTGATTAGCGATGCGCTCTGCATGAAACCCTGCTTGGCCGAAATGATGAGAGCGGTACACAGTGGCGAGCGCAATACCTTGTGCTTTTGCCATTGCGGGTAACAGACTCACCAATTTATCCATGGCCGGAAAAGCGAACCCTAACTCGGCATTGATGTGGCACACGCTGGGTTTAGGAATGTCGATTCTGGGTGTGGCATCCCCAACAATTTTTCCGCATTTCACCTGATCGATGTAGGCAGCAAGGCGCGACAAACCATGGGCAGGTTGGCCATCTATTTCTGCTTGGATCAGGGCGTTGGCGACGGAGGAGGCGTTTACGTGAGAAACACCGTGTTGCTCAAGAGATGAAATTACGAGGTTTTTGGCGTGGCTTGGGTCAACCGTTATCGTCATGACTACATCCTTTGTCCTGTCGCTATTGCGGTGTTCGTGCTTGGGTATATGGGGTTGTCACGCTGAGTCTGGCGCTCTGAGAAAAGCCTGCGCTCAACGCGGAGAAAGAGACGCCGAGTTTCCTCGGCGTAAATCTTGTTCCAAGACCTCTCGGCGAACGCTTGATGCGTCTGGCGACAAGCATCGCCGATAGGCTTGGACCCCCTGTTTCTATACGCTTCAGTCGCGTCGAGTAACTGCAGCACTTGGCGCTGCTTAGGCGGATAGAAACAGTGTTGGTTCTAGTGTTTATGCACTGCGGTATAGCTTAGTCAGTACGAATTCACGGTGACCAAGAGATTCCGCTGCCGTGTAACGGCCGTTTGCTGTGCGAAGTGTCATGTCGATCAGCGCATCACCCGCTGAATCCATGTTCAATTCGCGAGCAAGAATGCCCGATACGTCGACATCGATGTGCTCGCCCATGGTACGCACGGTACGCGGGTTAGCCGTGATCTTGATAACAGGCACAATCGGGTTACCGATAACGTTACCTTGACCCGTAGGGAAGAGGTGAACGGCGAAGCCTGCTGCGGCTTGCAACGTCACACACTCTGCCGCGGCAGAAGAGGTGTCCATGAAGTACAGACCTGGACCTGCTGCTGGGCGCTCAGCTGGCGTCAACACGTCAACAAACTGCGTGTGCTTACCAATTTTCTGGTAGTTACCAAACGCTTTCTCTTCGATGGTGGTCAAGCCGCCCAAGATGTTGCCTTTGGTAGGCTGGCTGTCAGACAAGTCAGAGGTTTTATGTGGTTCGATAACCTCGTCCATGTAGGCTTGCCATGTGTTCAAGAACTTCTCACCAATCTCTGGAGAAACAGCGCGTGTTGCACAGATTTGCTCTGCACCTGTTAGCTCTGATGTTTCACCAAAACACAGTGTTGCGCCTTGTGCTGACAGCTTGTCACAGAGGTTACCCACGGTTGGGTTAGCAGCTAGGCCAGATGTGGTATCAGACTCACCACACTTCATTGAAATCCATAGCTCGCTCACATCGCACTCTTCACGTGTGATTTCACTGGCTGCTTGTACGTACTCTTTTGCAACGCGAGAGGCCGATGCAATGGTGTTGATGTCGCCGTTTTGCTCGATAGCAAAACCTTGAACAGGCTTACCTGATGCAGCGATACCTTCAACAACGCGCGCTGTCCACTCAGGTTCAATACCGATAACAACCACAGACGCCACGTTCGGGTTACAACCCGTACCAATCAAGGTGCGGAAGTGAAGCTCGAGATCTTCACCAAACTGAAGGCGACCGTATGGGTGAGGAATAGCCAGTGTGCCTTTAATGTTGTTAGCAACGGCTTCACATGCCGCGTTCGACAAGTCATCCAATGGCAAAATGATCACATGGTTACGTACACCAACACGGCCATTCTCGCGGCGATATCCCATAAATTTATAGTTGCTCATGGCTTACCACCTCTTCGTTTTAACGTTTTGAACGTGAACATGTCCGCCTTTGGCGATGTCCGCGATTGCTTTACCGATGTCGTTGTCGTATTTCAGGATGGTGTCGCCATCCTTAATATCGTTGAGTGCAACCTTGTGGCCCAGTGGGATTGCATCAAGTGCAAGAACTTCGATGGTTGAATCCGTGTCCATCACCCATCCAACAAGCGTTTGGCCAGCTTCTAAGCCCTCAACCACAATCACGCCGACGGAGTCGGTCGAATCGTGGACGAGAAAATCTGGTTTTTGCATTTTCATCTCCTTTTGAATAAAACGATCTTTCTTTTCTTGGGTTTACTTTTCGGGCCGCAGCACGACTTTGGCAGCGGCTATACGTCCGTTAAGTAAGTCGTCAAAAGCAACCGCTCCGTCACTGAGCGGGCGCTCTTGAATCCAGTCCAGCGCGCCTAACGCGCCGTTATGCATGGCTTCCACGGTGGCGTGGAAATCTTGCATGGTGTAGGTGTAGCTTCCTGTGAAGGTCACTTCTTGTAGCGTGAATTTGCGTACATCGAGGCCTTCAATGCTGTCTTGCAAGCCCACATGAACAATCACACCGCCAGGTTTGACGGCGTCTGATGCGCCCATACGGGTATGTTTATTGCCCACGCAATCCACCACTAGATCGATGCTGTTACTGGCAACGAGCGGGTGAGAAAGCGGGTCGAATACGGTGCAAACGCTGGTGGCTTTTACGGTTTCACGGCGCAGTTCATTGGTCTCAGCAAGGAAAATCTGACGACAACCTTGTGCGTACAATGAAAGTGCTGCCGCAAGACCAACGGCACCGCCGCCGTAAACCAACGCTTTGCTTTCCACCAAAGGTCGGTTCGTTAAATTTGCGCCTTTAGTGACGGCATGCCAGCCCGTTGCAATGGGCTCAGCCAGTGATGCGGTTGCCATTGACATGCCTGCAGGCACGGGGACCAAATTGCGTTTTGGAATCGCTACGTATTCGGCAAATGCCCCTTGTCGTGGTGGCATGGAAATGATCTCTCGACTGCCACATTGGTTTTCAAACCCTGTACGGCAGTAGCTGCAATGACCGCAGCTCACCAGCGGGTTGATCACCACGGCTTGACCATCGAGGTCGCGATTGCCTGTGTTGTCCGCACCGCGAACAATGCCTGCGCCTTCGTGACCTAAAATCAGTGGGGCAGGGCGACGAGAGTCATGACCGAGGTAAGCATGAAGATCCGAACCACAAATGCCGACGGCGTCGATTTGCACTAAGACTTCGCCATCTCGAAGCACTGGCATTTCAGCATCTTCGATATAGGTCAGTGATCGTTCTCCGGTATACACCAGTGCTTTCATCGTGCTTTCCTTTTGGGTCTCTATTCGTTGTGTCTAACTCAATGTCTTTGCGTGATGGGGGCCAACCGCGTTATTTCGCGGTATAACCGCCATCAAGCGAGATCATTTGGCCTGTGATGTAATTCGAGGCGCGTGACGCCAAGAACACCGTCAGGCCATCAAAGTCTTCCAATTCACCATTGCGTCCAACTGCTGTCATCTTTGCGTGATGTTGCGCGAGGGCATCATCTGTGAATACGCGTTCTGTCAGCGGTGTTTGGAAAAAGCCTGGCGCGATTGCGTTGGTGGTGACACCTTGGCTTGACCATGCTTCTGCCATGGCGCGGGTTAACTGCGCCACACCGCCTTTTGATGCGCCGTAAGGAATCGAGTTAGCAAAGGCGCGGTACGATTGCAGCGAACCAATGTTGATGATTTTTCCGCGTCCTTTTTCCAGCATGCCTGGTAAACAAGCTTTGCCGAGGAAGAAGGGCACAGAGAGGTTGAGGTTGATGGTTTTGTCCCAACTCTCTATGGAAATATCTTCTGCGGGTTCGCGCAAATTCACGCCTGCTGCGTTAACCAAAATGTCCGGCGCACCGAAGTGAGACGAGGCATTTGCGATGACATCAGGCAACATTTCACGTCGTGTTAAATCCGCGACGACCACTGCAGAATCCCCACCAGACCCAGCGATTAACGCTGCGGTTTGCGACAAGGTTTCTACATGGCGACCTGCCAGTAGGACGTTTGCACCTGCTTGGGATAGGGCAAACGCCATGCGTTGTCCAATGCCTGAGCCTGCGCCCGTCACGAGTGCAACGTGTCCTGTTAGGTCAAAGAGGCGGTTTAACGTGTTGCCTGTCATTTCATCTTCCTTTTGGCTACAACGGTTGTTGGCGATTGTGTATTGGCTTATTCAGGTTTCAGGTTGAATTGCTCGTCTGGGAAATACTTCGCCAGACGTGCATCACCGGTTTTCGCATGTCCTTCCATGCCCTCAAGGCGTGAAATGCGCGCGGTGACCTGAGCAACGTCTTTACTCGCTTCAATTGATGAGCGCTGGTACGTCACCACTTTGATGAATTTGCCGACACTCAGACCACCGGTGTATTTCGCCGCTCCTTTGGTTGGCAAAATGTGGTTCGGGCCAGAGGTTTTATCGCCAAACGCCACGTTGGTTTCTTCACCGAGGAAGAGTGAACCGTAGTTACGAAGGTTCTGGAGCCACCAATCAAGGTCTTCGGCATGGACTTCCAAGTGCTCAGAGGCATAGTCGTCACTGACTTTTACTGCTTCTTCACGCGTGTCATAAATGATCACTTCGCCGTAATCACGCCATGCGGCTTCAGCAGATTTGCTGTTCAGTTCTGGTAGCTCAGCAATCAATTCAGGCAAACGCTTCATGACGGTTTCTGCGAGCTCTTCAGAATCAGTAAGCAACCATGCAGGGGTGTTAGGGCCATGCTCGGCTTGACCAAGAAGGTCGACGGCCACAAGTTCTGGATCCGCATCTTTATCTGCAATCACCATCACTTCAGAAGGACCGGCAAACATGTCGATACCTACGCGGCCATACAGTTGGCGTTTTGCTTCGGCAACGAACTGGTTACCTGGGCCAACAAGAATGTCTGCTGGGTGACCTGTGAACTGACCGAACGCCATGGCTGCAATGCCTTGCACGCCGCCGAGGTTCAAAATGGTGTCAGCGCCGCACAGTTTTAAGGTGTACAAAATCGCTGGGTGCATACCGCCTTCGCGGCCCGGAGGTGAACACGCAATCACATGATCAACACCCGCTACTTTTGCTGTAGTGACAGACATGATGGCGGATGCAATGTGTGAGTAACGGCCACCTGGTACGTAACAACCTGCGGCTTGCATCGGGATTAAACGCTGACCTGCAAATAAGCCCGGCGAGAGTTCGGTTTCGAATTCGCTCATGCTTGCAAGCTGTGCTTTTGCAAAGTCACGCACACGCTCATAGGCAAAGTGGATATCTTTTTTCAGCTGCTCAGGCACTTTGTCAGCCGCTGCGTCGATCTCCGCTTGAGAGACCACGATGTCACCGTGCCAGTTGTCGAACTTTTGCGTATAAGCGATGCAGGTTTCTTCCCCGCCAAGTTCGATTTCCTTCAGCATGTTAGAAACGATTTCACGTACATCGTCTTCACCTGTTGCTGCAGTTTTTTCAGCTTTTTTCAGATACTTAACAGCCATGTTGATTGATTCTCCGTTAAATTTTGGGCGCAACTCTCCTGACCGGCTTTTTCGGGAAAAGCCGGAGAGGCATTGGGTTGTAGAGTTAAACCTGTGTTAAGAGCCGTTCTGTCGCGTTGGGTTAATCCAGCGCCCAGAGTGATAGTTCAGGGATAAATGCCAACATTAATACGACAGTCAGCATCGATATTACGTAAGGGCCGGATCGTGCCGCTATTTTCAGGACTGAGGTCCCTGTTAATCCGGATACAACAAAGAGGTTCAAACCAAGTGGAGGCGTAATGAAACCCACACCCAGAGATGTCACCATCATGATGCAGAACTGAATGTCTGCCATGCCTATCTCACGCGCCAGCGGCAGCAGGATAGGGGACAGAATCAGAATGTTCGGCGTCGTTTCCATAAAACAGCCAGCCAGAATCAAGATGCCAATCATGATGAGTGTCAGGGCAACGTGACTGTCCGTAATGGAGGTCATGCTTTCAACAAATGCCTGCGGTACGTCTAGCGCAGCCAATGTCTGAGCGAGCGGAAGGCTGAGCGCGATGATAGGCAAAATAACGCCATTCACTTTTGCTGAGCTTTCTAACATCTTTGGAAAATCACTTACCTTCAAGGTGCCTTGGAACAAGCCGATGATGATGGTAGTGACAACAGCAATCGCTGCCGCTTCCGTTGGGGTAAAGATACCTGAGTAGATACCACCCAAGATAACGAATGGCACCATCAACGCATAGCGTGCATCAATGACCACGGAGATCCAGCGCTTGAACGAGAAACCTTGTCCTGCGTTTTCGTAACCATGAATGCGGTTCATCACGACGTTGGTCAGCATGATGGCGCCCATGACCATCAACCCAGGTACGGCAGCCGCAAGGAACAATGTGGATGCGGATATACCCAACACTAAGCCAATGATGATGTAAGCGATTGATGGCGGGATCAGGATGCCTGTACAGGCCCCTGCAGCAACCAATGCGCATGCATAAGGTTTTGGATACCCTTGTTTCACCAGTCTGTCGATGGTCATTCGACCTACAGCAGCCGCACCCGCAGCATCAGAGCCTGAGATACAAGCGAAGAAACCACAACCGAGAACCGTCGCGCTACCAAAGCCTGCTCGCGCACCGCCTACACTGGCTTCTGCAACGTCGAGCAATTTGTTTGAAAGGCCAGTTCGTACTAGCACGTCACCTGTCAGGATGAAAAGAGGGACAGCAATCAGTGCGAATGCATCTATGCCATCGAAAAGCGATTCACCGAACAAAGATAACGGTAAAACTTCTGTAATGTAGAGCAAGGCGATTGAGCCTAAGCCGAGGGAAACCCAGACGGGAACGGCGAAGCCAATCAGTACCAGCATGCCAATCACGGGGCCGTAAAATTCCCAGCCGAGGTCGACAAACGCTTCTGTTTGATAGTAATTCAGCATGACCTTCTCCTAATCGAACAACTTGTTGCCTTCGAACACGGGGGTGCCGTGTATCAGGCTGCGTGTATCGCGACGGATCGATTGAGCCAGTCGGAACAACATCAAGGAGAATCCCAGCGGCACTGCCGCCATAAACCACGCTTGGCTGATGCCTAAGCCGTGAGTCACTGAGCCGAATTTTAGCGATATTTCAATCGGGTGAATTGACCAATAGAAGGCGAATAGCGCGACGATGGTGGTCATTAAGTCACCGAAGAGGTAGACCAATGCTTTGCCGCGTTGCGGCAAGTAGTGGAGCAACACATCTATACGTATATGTGCACGTTCTTTTACTGCGGCTGATGCGCCTATCCATGCAAGATAGATGAAGGCATAGCGTGCAACTTCCTCCCCCCAAATCGAGGAGTAGCTGAAGACAAAGCGTCTGAGTACTTCCATTGCGATGGTGATAACGATGGTGCTGTAGAAAAAGAGCAGCAACCAGCGTTCACCATTTTCATCGATGTTCTTTAGTAATGCTTTCATAGCTTGCGTCCACGTGCGTTGTAAATATCGAGAGAGCGGCCTCTTGAGAATCGCCCCAAGAGGCCAAGTTACTCAGGTATTACACGTCGTGAACATAGAAACGGCTGTTACCGTTTGCAGCATCAAGCAGCTTGTTGAAGGTGTCTTTTGAACCTGCAAGTTGCAGTTTGAACTCGTCCCACTCTGGACGCTGATGACCAGCTTTGTCGATCCATTGGCGCATTTCGTCAGAATTTGGTGCGTAGAATTCAACGCCTGCGTCGCCCAGTTCTGCCATGGCATATGCACGGGCAGCAGGCACTTTCGCAAGGTTCTGAATAGAGGTCACTTCACTCGCGAACTCGATACCTTCCTGAATGTCTTTCGGCAGGCTATTGAACCACTCAAGGTTACAAGAGAACACTTGTGAATCTGGCACTGCGCGGTTGAAGGTGACCGATGAAAGCACGTCTTTAAAGCCGAACACGTTCAATGCTTCTACCGATGGGTCGAGCGCATCTGCAACGCCTTGTTTAATGGCTGATGGTGTTTCACCCCATGCCACTGGCGTTGGGTTTGCACCAAGCAGGCGGTACATTTGTTGAAGGATTTTCGAACCCGGTACGCGGAATTTCACGCCTTCAAGTTGATCTGGTGTTTTGATTGGGCCTTCAAGACCTCGGCGCACGGCAACAACACGTGGATCGATAACCACATACCACAGCGGTTTGAAGCCTTTCGCTTCAACGCGAGGGTGGATTTCTTCTTCCCATGCTTTTGACGTGACAAGGTTGATGAATTTTTGGTTTTCACCACACCAGTAAGGAATGTTGATCAAATCAACGGCTGGCGCAAAAGGAGCAAAGTTTGAAAGAGAGTGCTGCGCTGCCTGAATGGTGCCGGCTTGAACTTTCTGAGCCAGTGCGCCACCTGCACCAAGTTGACCACCGGGTGCGAGTCTCACATAAACCTGACCGCGGGTCATGTTCTGGATATTTTCTTTGAAATCAAGTTGCATGATTGGGTAACTACGGGAGGCACCAATGATGTACGCCGTGGCGATCGTCATGGTGTATTTCGCTCTTTTCTGTCGTTCTCTCTCTTCATTTACTGCAGCTTGCGCATGTGTCGAGGTCAACAAGGCTCCTGAAGCGCCTGCGACAACAGCGGCCGTGAAACCTGCTTTTTTAGCGATTTCTAGAAAACGGCGACGCTCTGCATTCTGTGGGGAGTCATCCTTATGGTGAACAGACATAAATGTACTTCCTTCCTGCGTTTTATTTACCCAATCAACGTCGAATACGTCGGCGAACGTTGGGTGCTCTTATTCTGCCGAATGCTCGCTTGCGTCCTTTTCAGCAAGTAGCATTGCGACAACGAAAGTTAATGATGCAAGGATGAGCAAGATAAACTCACCAACATCATTAACACGAATAATGGATGTATCCCCTGAGACAAGTTGGATCTTGGTGTAGACAACGTTAATCACGTAAAGAGAAAAAAACACAGCAGGTAAGATGTACCTTTTCTTAACATTTAGTTGATTGCTCATACTTGAAGCCTCACCAGTATTTAGACGGTGTGAAGACACCTTTGTTTTTATGTTTCGCTCTCATTGTAAATGGCTTGTTAAATGAAAGCGCTTACATTTCTAACCTTAGAGGAGGGTGTTTATCCCTGTCAAGTTTTTGGCGCTGTATTTTTAACACCGAGCTATAATAGAATTAACGGCAGGTTAGCTGCCCAGAAAAGAGTCAAATAAAATCAATACCATGACTAGAGAACCCACCGGAAAACGTAAGCGCTTACAAAAAAAGCCGACAGACGCACCCACTGCCGAAGATGTAGCCCAAGCTGCAGGCGTGTCTACGGCCACGGTTTCGCGGTATCTTTCTAACCCGAATTCGGTAAGTGAAAAGCGCGGGTTGCTTATTCGTTCTGCCATTGAATCATTGGGTTACATTCCTCACGGCGCCGCCCAAGCGCTGGCATCTCAACGTTCAAAAACCATTGGTGTGATAGTCCCAACTCTTGATAACGCCATCTTTGCGGAAGGGATCCAAGCCTTTCAGCGTCGCTTACAAGAAAAGGGGTACACCTTGTTCATCGCCAGTTCGGATTATTCGTTGGATGAAGAACTGGCGGAAGTGGAAAGATTGGTCAGTCGCGGGGTTGAAGGGATCATGCTAGTGGGGGCGGAACATCATCCCCATGTGTTTGATATTCTTGAGAAGAAACAGCTGCCGTATTTGTATACGTGGTCGTTCGATCCGTCTTTACCGCACCCTTGCATTGGCTTTGATAACTACCGTGCTTCCGCACGTTTAACCCAATATTTGTTGGATTTGGGCCATGAAAACTTCGCCTTAATTCCGGGTATTACGCGTACCAACGACCGTACCCGCGATAGGCTGGCTGGCTGCATTGATACCTTGATGAAAAACGGGATACATGTCCCAGATTCTCACATCATTGAGTGCCGATATGATTTGGCTGAAAGCCGACAAGCATTGAAAAAATTGATGGAGTTAACACCTTTGCCGACAGCGATTGTCTGCGGTAATGATGTTTTGGCCTATGGCGCGTTACTCGAAAGCCAAATTCATGGCATTCAAATACCCCAACAATTGTCGATTGTGGGATTTGATGACCTGGCAATGTCGTCACATATTCAACCTTCACTCACTACCATGCAGGTTCCTTCAAAAGAGATGGGGGCAAAAGCTGCAGACTATTTGGTCTCTAAGCTTGATGGAGACGTGGTGACAGACACGATTGAATTGGAAGCGAAACTGGTGGTGAGAGAAACCACGGCAACGCCGCCAGAACGCAGATAGACATCGATTAACTGACTCGCGTAAAAAAGCAGGGCAATATGAACCCTGCTTTTTTTGTTTTTGTGTTATTCGCTTTCGCTTCTCTGTGCGTTATAAGCGTGAAAACCCTGTTCGCCGCTTACCACACCCAGCTCGATTCCGTATTAGGAATGCGTTTCTGAACAGGGCTTGTGCCATCGTAATACCACACTTCCGCAAGCACATAGTATTGCGAATCCGACGAGACATAATCCAAGGTGGCTTCACCGTCTTCTACTGGCGCAGAGGTAATGCGGCTGTTGTAGTTAGCCGTGAAGGTGCCGTCGTCATTCTCCATGAATTCACCATAGAGAGAAATGTACGCAGGAGACACCGAGTAGCCGCGAATGTCGACTTCGAAGTTCTGC
>NZ_SCHN01000041.1 GCF_004120195.1 Enterovibrio baiacu
ATTAGACAACTTAATGTTAACCACTTGCCCTGCTAACAAAGCATCAACTTTGTATTGCATATGGAAAGTTGTGTAACCGGTTGCGTCAAATGCTGCCGTTGAGAAATCAATACCCCCAAATGTTTGACCTGTACCAAGCGTGATCACTTTTACTGGGTTGTCATTCAACGTGCCATCGATGATACGAGCAGAAGAGTCTCCCCAGAAAGGGCCCCACTCGTTAACAGTGATATCTGCAAAGTTATCGCTGAAGATTGAAACCACGTTGTTAGTTGAACCGCCGTCAGTACCACCATCGGTGCCGCCGTCAGTGCCACCATCGGTGCCACCATCAGTGCCACCATCAGTGCCACCATCGGTGCCACCATCGGTGCCGCCGTCAGTGCCACCATCGGTGCCGCCGTCAGTACCACCATCGGTGCCGCCGTCAGTACCACCATCAGTACCGCCATCGGTGCCACCGTCAGTACTGCCGTTGCTGAAGTAGATGTTATCTAGGTAGATATCTACTGGGTCATTGATATCAGATCTCGCCGCTGAGATGACGATTTGTGCTACAGCGTTTCTTGACAAAGAACCGCTCGAATCTGCACTTATAAAGTCTTCTAGAGGAATTGCTAACGTTACTAGGTCAGTGCTTGAAGGTTCGCTGGTGTATTGGATTGCGTTAGTTTCTCCTGCACCGCCATCATGATTAGACAACTTAATGTTAACCACTTGCCCTGCTAACAAAGCATCAACTTTGTATTGCATATGGAAAGTTGTGTAACCGGTTGCGTCAAATGCTGCCGTTGAGAAATCAATACCCCCAAATGTTTGACCTGCACCAAGCGTGATCACTTTTACTGGGTTGTCATTCAACGTGCCATCGATGATACGAGCAGAAGAGTCTCCCCAGAAAGGGCCCCACTCGTTAACAGTGATATCTGCAAAGTTATCGCTGAAGATTGAAACCACGTTGTTAGTTGAACCGCCGTCAGTGCCACCATCGGTGCCGCCGTCAGTTCCACCATCGGTGCCGCCGTCAGTTCCACCATCAGTACCACCATCGGTGCCGTCGCCAGTGCCGCCGTCAGTGCCGCCGTCAGTTCCACCATCGGTGCCGCCGTCAGTTCCACCATCGGTGCCGCCGTCAGTACCACCATCGGTGCCGCCGTCAGTTCCACCATCGGTGCCGCCGTCAGTTCCACCATCGGTACTGCCGTTGCTGAAGTAGATGTTATCTAGATAGATATCTACTGGGTCATTGATATCAGATCTCGCCGCTGAGATGACGATTTGTGCTACAGCGTTTCTTGACAAAGAACCGCTCGAATCTGCACTTATAAAGTCTTCTAGAGGAATTGCTAACGTTACTAGGTCAGTGCTTGAAGGTTCGCTGGTGTATTGGATTGCGTTAGTTTCTCCTGCACCACCATCATGATTAGACAACTTAATGTTAACCACTTGCCCTGCTAACAAAGCATCAACTTTGTATTGCATATGGAAAGTTGTGTAACCGGTTGCGTCAAATGCTGCCGTTGAGAAATCAATACCCCCAAATGTTTGACCTG
>NZ_SCHN01000042.1 GCF_004120195.1 Enterovibrio baiacu
GGCTCTGAGCACCAAATTACCATCACGGTAACAGGCAGCGATGATGCTTCTGTGGTCACGGGCGTTACTACTGGCGGCATTGATTTAGGCGCGGACACACCAGAAACCAGTGTCTCTGGTACGCTCTCGATCACTGATGTGGATGACGGCGACACCCCGAGCTTCGACAATGTCTCTATCGACGGCGATTACGGTACCTTCACGCTGACTGACGGTAACTGGACCTACACGGTCGATCCGTCTAAAGCCGACGCACTGAACGACAACCAGACCGAGCAAGAGGTGTTTACACTCACCGCCTCGGATGGCACGGTGCAACAAATCACCGTCGATGTCACGGGCGCAGATGATGCGGCGGTTATCACGGGTGATAGTACCGCGAGCATCACTGAAGATGCCGGCGCACAAACCGCGTCAGGCACCATCACGATCACCGATGCGGACACTGGCGATACGCCAACCATTCCGAATGGCACCTTGGCGGGTGAATACGGTTCGTTGACCATGGTTGACGGTGCATGGACGTACACCGCTGACAGCGCGTCGATCCAATCGCTGGCTGATGGCGATACCGCGACGGATACCATCACGGTGACCGCCTCAGACGGCACCACACAAGATATTGTCATCACCATTACAGGCACGGATGATGCTGCGGTGGTGACAGGTGATACCACCGGCACCACCACAGACCAAGGCACCTCGGTGTCTGGCTCTATCAGCATCAGTGATGTGGATAACGGTGAAAACCCAACCATCGGTAACACCACCATCGAAGGGGAATACGGTAGCCTGACACTGACTGACGGCGAGTGGACCTACACGGTTAACAGCGAAAACGCACAAACCCTGCCAGACGGGGAGTCTGCCAACGACACCTTCACCCTCACAGCGTCTGATGGCTCCACCCATCAAATCACGGTGACGGTTGAAGGCACCGACGATGCCGCAGTCGTCACAGGCGACTTGAGTGCAAGTGTGGCTGAAGGCGGCGATGCCTCTGTTTCTGGTTCGATCAACATCAGTGACCCAGATGCCGCCGTGCAACCTACCCTTGAAAACGGCACAGTCGAAGGTGAATACGGTAGCCTGACTCTGACCGATGGCGAGTGGACCTACACAGTCAACTCTGACAATGCACAATCTCTGGGTGACGGTGATTCAGCCACAGACACCATCACAGTGACTGCATCGGATGGCTCTGAGCACCAAATTACCATCACGGTAACAGGCAGCGATGATGCTTCTGTGGTCACGGGCGTTACTACTGGCGGCATTGATTTAGGCGCGGACACACCAGAAACCAGTGTCTCTGGTACGCTCTCGATCACTGATGTGGATGACGGCGACACCCCGAGCTTCGACAATGTCTCTATCGACGGCGATTACGG
>NZ_SCHN01000043.1 GCF_004120195.1 Enterovibrio baiacu
TATGGTCTCGTCCTGGAATAAGTTGACACTTTGGAGACTTATTCATGAAAGAGTCAAACTCCAAGCGTATCCGCCGAACTTCCCGTGATTATTCAATGGGCTTTAAATTGTCCGTTGTCGAACGGGTTGAAAACGGCGAACTGACATACAAACAAGCTCAGGAACGTTATGGTATCCAAGGGAGAAGCACTGTTCTGGTGTGGCTCAGAAAACATGGTAGATTAGATTGGTCCAAGCCAATGAGGCTACCCAACATGACGCAGTCGAAAGAAACACCCGCCCAAGAGATCAAACGACTCAAAAAGGAAATTGAGACGCTAAAGCAAGTCAATCATGTCTATGGTTGTATGGAAGAAACCCTCATCAAAGAGTACGGGATAGATATTCGAAAAAAGTACTCTTCCGAACTCTCTGCTATGAAAAAGCGAAAGGGAAAATCAAACTAGCATCCTGTTGTCGCTGTTTGGGCTTCAGCCGCCAAGCTGTGTATCAGTGGAAAGAGCGGCTAGACAAAGAGAAACTGAGGCTAGCGCCTGTGCTTGACATGGTTCGAGCTTGGCGAATGCAGATGCCTCGCCTAGGCACGCGCAAGCTTTATCACCTGATCAAGCCTAATCTGGTAGAGCAAGGGATCAAGCTAGGGCGAGATGGTCTATTTCGCCTACTGAAGAATCATCATCTTCTCGTTCGGCCACTAAAGATCTATACGAAGACTACTAACAGCAAGCACTGGCTGAAGAAGCATCCTAATTTACTGAAAAAATGGAAAGTCACCCATGTGGAAGAGGCCGTTGTCAGCGATATTACCTATGTAAATAGTGACGAAGGAACCCACTATTTGTCTCTGGTTACTGATGCTTATTCAAGAAAGATATTGGGATATGAGTTAAGTGATGAGATGAAGGCGAGTGATATTACGAAAGCCTTGAAAATGGCTCAGGCGAGAAGGAATACAAGAACTTGCACTATCCATCACTCAGACCGCGGACTGCAATACTGCTCGGGGGAATATCAGTCTCAGTTGATAACAAAAGGATGGCGCGCATCCATGACTGACGGGTATGACTGTTATCAGAACGCACTAGCGGAACGGGTCAATGGCATTCTCAAACAAGAGTTCTTGCGTTATCGATGCAAAAACAAAGCAGAGTTGCTATCGCTGGTGAAGGAAAGTATCGATATATACAACAAACTTAGGCCGCACCTCAGCCTAGGGATGCAAACCCCAAATGAGGTACATGAAAAAGCCAGTAGGCAATACCCACTGGCTCTTACTTAAAACCGTCAACTTATTTTAGGACGGGAC
>NZ_SCHN01000044.1 GCF_004120195.1 Enterovibrio baiacu
CTGCTTGTACGTACACGGTTTCAGGTTCTATTTCACTCCCCTCACAGGGGTTCTTTTCGCCTTTCCCTCACGGTACTGGTTCACTATCGGTCAGTCAGGAGTATTTAGCCTTGGAGGATGGTCCCCCCATCTTCAGACAAGATAACACGTGTCCCGTCCTACTCGTTTTCACGATAAAAGCATTGTCGTGTACGGGGCTATCACCCTGTATCGCACACCTTTCCAGATGATTCCACTAACACTTAAACCGCTTAAGGGCTAATCCGGGGTCGCTCGCCGCTACTGCCGGAATCTCAATTGATTTCTTTTCCTTCGGGTACTTAGATGTTTCAGTTCCCCGAGTTCGCCTCCACACACCTATGTATTCAGTGTGGGATACGTGCTTATGCACGTGGGTTTCCCCATTCGGAAATCGTAGACTCGAGTGGCTGTTACTGCCTTATCTACGCTTATCGCAAGTTACTACGTCCTTCATCGCCTCTGACTGCCAAGGCATCCACCGTGTACGCTTAGTCACTTAACCATACAACCCCAAGAGGTCTTTCGTATGGACAAACAACCAAGGTGTTCTCGTTAAAGAACAAGTTCGCTACTTTGACTCTGCTTAAGAAGCAGAAACAAGGCATGAACGGTTTTTCGCCGGACTCAAATATGTTCATCTTTCGATGAAACCAAGAACACTTGAATGTGTTTGGTGTTAATTCAAAAGAATTAACGTTTTGAGAACTTTTGTTTCATTACCTCTCGGGTAGAGAGATAAGAAACAGATTTCAATTTAATCGTTTGATTAAATTTACTAGTCAGCTTTCCAGATTTTTAAAGAGCAAAGTGGTGTTTCTCTGACGAGAAGGTCCACTTTCTAAATATTCTCTTTCGAAAACACTTAAAGAGTGGTGGAGCTAGACGGGATCGAACCGTCGACCTCTTGCATGCCATGCAAGCGCTCTCCCAGCTGAGCTATAGCCCCATCGAGTGGTCTTCTTCTTTTCATTTAACAACGAAAAGAGAAAGTGGTGGGCGATACCGGGCTCGAACCAGTGACCCCCTCCTTGTAAGGGAGGTGCTCTCCCAACTGAGCTAATCGCCCACGATAGTTTTGATTCCCTCATGGAGAGAATGGTGGGTCGTGCAGGATTCGAACCTGCGACCAATTGATTAAAAGTCAACTGCTCTACCAGCTGAGCTAACGACCCGTGGCGTCCCATAGGGGAGTCGAACCCCTGTTACCGCCGTGAAAGGGCGGTGTCCTAGGCCTCTAGACGAA
>NZ_SCHN01000045.1 GCF_004120195.1 Enterovibrio baiacu
GATCAGAATGCTACGGTGAATACGTTCCCGGGCCTTGTACACACCGCCCGTCACACCATGGGAGTGGGCTGCACCAGAAGTAGATAGCTTAACCTTCGGGAGGGCGTTTACCACGGTGTGGTTCATGACTGGGGTGAAGTCGTAACAAGGTAGCCCTAGGGGAACCTGGGGCTGGATCACCTCCTTAACGATACTATTGATGCAAGTGTCCACACAGATTGTATAGGTTGAAAAAGTAAAGAGTGGTTGAGGTTCCCAAACCTCAGCAAACAGTGTGTCCCATTCGTCTAGAGGCCTAGGACACCGCCCTTTCACGGCGGTAACAGGGGTTCGACTCCC
Organism: Enterovibrio baiacu; assembly: GCF_004120195.1. Taxonomy (GTDB): domain Bacteria; phylum Pseudomonadota; class Gammaproteobacteria; order Enterobacterales; family Vibrionaceae; genus Enterovibrio; species Enterovibrio baiacui. The sequence goes on from NZ_SCHN01000045.1 coordinate 340, forward strand.
CTATGGGACGCCACGGGTCGTTAGCTCAGCTGGTAGAGCAGTTGACTTTTAATCAATTGGTCGCAGGTTCGAATCCTGCACGACCCACCATCTCCTCCACAGGCGATGTAAAACTCATGTGGGCGATTAGCTCAGTTGGGAGAGCACCTCCCTTACAAGGAGGGGGTCACTGGTTCGAGCCCGGTATCGCCCACCACTTTCTCTTTTCGTTGTTAAATGAAAAGAAGAAGACTACTCGATGGGGCTATAGCTCAGCTGGGAGAGCGCTTGATTTGCATTCAAGAGGTCTGCGGTTCGATCCCGCATAGCTCCACCACTCTTTAAGTGTTTTCGAAAGAGAATCTTTAGAAAGTGGTTCCACTCTCTGTTTGAGAGAAGAAACACCACTTTGCTCTTTAAAAATCTGGAAAGCTGACTAGTAAATTTAATCAAACGATTAAATTGAAATCTGTTTCTTATCTCTCTACCCGAGAGGTAATGAAACAAAAGTTCTCAAAACGTTAATTCTTTTGAATTAACACCAAACACATTCAAGTGTTCTTGGTTTCATCCTTCTTCGGAAGTGATGAACATATTTGAGTCCGGCGAAAAACCGTTCATTAATTTGAACTTGTTCTTTAACGAGAACACCTTGGTTGTTTGTCCATACATAAAGACCTCTTGGGGTTGTATGGTTAAGTGAC
>NZ_SCHN01000046.1 GCF_004120195.1 Enterovibrio baiacu
GCCATAATACGCGCATCATGACCGAGTTGAATGAACTCTCTCGCCCAATAATGCGCACCACTGCAAGCTTCAAGACCTATACGCATGGGTGGCATATTTGCTAATGTAGTCAGCAATTTAGCGCGGGACACCGATTTGTGAAGAATGACCTTTCCACGGTTATCAACCGCGTGCAAAGAGAAGTGGTGTTTGGCAAGGTCAACGCCGCAAAAGATTAAAGAAGACATGGAACCTCCGGTTTTGAAAAAGACACCTAAGTGTGGAAAATCCACATGAAGGGGGATCCATGTCATTCGTTAGGCGCTTAGGAGTATATCTATGAGTTTTGAGAAAGAAATTATGAAAAGTCGGACTTTTATACTTGGTGCTGGCTTTTCTGCAGCTGCGGGGGTTCCTTTGACCGCTGAACTGCTGACTAAAGCAATGGCAAGGTTTAAGGTTGAATGTAATGGTATTTTCCAACGAGTGGACAATTATGCAAGGGAGTGTTTTCAGGTCAAAGAATCAGAAAATGTTGATTACTCTAAAGTTGGTTTTTCTGAATTGTGTACATTTTTAGAATATATAGAACTCCGAGAGTATGAGCAAGACAAGGACAGACACTCTAAGAAAACCATAACCTTATCAGTTGCATGCGTTAGTGCTTTCAGGCTCAAAGGTGCGTGGTAAAGATGAATGGATGGTTTCATAACGATATGCTTTTCATATTGTTCAGTTGCCATCCATTTTGAATCTTAATGACAAAAGCCCGATCCTCCCTCATCAGTATTGAAGCTACACCTTATTACCACTGCGTCTCACGTTGTGTTCGTCGGTCATTTCTCTGTGGCTATGATGAGCAAGCGCAACAAAGTTACGAACATCGTCGAGAGTGGATTGAAAAACGACTACTTGCACTGGCAGGTGCGTTTTGTATCGATGTATGCGCTTACGCCATCATGAGTAATCATTATCATGTGGTTTTGCATATCAATGCTGAAAAGGCAAAAGCGCTGTCAAATAT
>NZ_SCHN01000047.1 GCF_004120195.1 Enterovibrio baiacu
TTACTCACCCGTCCGCCGCTCGCCGCCCAACAAATCACCCGAAGGGTCAATGTTGTCGCTGCCGCTCGACTTGCATGTGTTAGGCCTGCCGCCAGCGTTCAATCTGAGCCATGATCAAACTCTTCAATTAGAATTTTGTTGTTATCCCCATCTCCGAAGAAACAGTTCTAACGCTCAATGAATACTGAATTACTTTTTTGCCCGTAGGCAAAACTGCATTGCTGTGTTGATAGCATCACTTCGAAAAGTTCCACCATCTTGGTCACTCAGTTCATTGATAAATTTTTATGTCTATCAAGTACGAGTGCCCACACAGATTGTATAGGTCAAATTGTTAAAGAACGTTGACTTTTCAATGCGTTAGCGCTGTGCGCTTCAGCAAGTCAGGCCGCGTATCTTACGCGATTCTGATATTCAGTCAAGAAAAAACTTTCATCTTTTTTCATCCGAAGATGAAGGGGAAAAATCTTTTGTTGACGTCGCTCACATTACAATCAGTGGGAGCGAAAGAAAAGCCCGTTGCACTCAACGGGCTTACCTTAAATTTAAAGCCTGGCGATGTCCTACTCTCACATGGGGAARCCCCACACTACCATCGGCGCTGTTACGTTTCACTACTGAGTTCGGCATGGAGTCAGGTGGGTCCATAACGCTATGGTCGCCAAGCAAATTYRTTAAAATCTGGGAAAAWTCTGACTAGCWTCGTGTCTCAACACACATTCAATGTTCTTTCTTGAGTCCGCTAAAACCCCTTGGGTGTTGTATGGTTAAGCCTCACGGGCAATTAGTACAGGTTAGCTCAATGCCTCGCAGCACTTACACACCCTGCCTATCTACGTCGTAGTCTTCAACAACCCTTTAGAGACCTTAAAGGTCTAGGGATGACTCATCTTGAGG
>NZ_SCHN01000048.1 GCF_004120195.1 Enterovibrio baiacu
GGATGAAACCAAGAACACTTGAATGTGTTTGGTGTTAATTCAAAAGAATTAACGTTTTGAGAACTTTTGTTTCATTACCTCTCGGGTAGAGAGATAAGAAACAGATTTCAATTTAATCGTTTGATTAAATTTACTAGTCAGCTTTCCAGATTTTTAAAGAGCAAAGTGGTGTTTCTTCTCTCAAACAGAGAGTGGAACCACTTTCTAAAGATTCTTAGACGCAAAAATACACACCCGATAACAATCTTTGCTTATTGGGTCTGCGATTCCGTGCAGAAAAATATTTAGAGAGTGGTGGGCGATACCGGGCTCGAACCAGTGACCCCCTCCTTGTAAGGGAGGTGCTCTCCCAACTGAGCTAATCGCCCACGATAGTTTGCTATTTGTCTCCGCTTTTAAAGCAGAAGCAAATCATTCCCCCGTGGAGAGAATGGTGGGTCGTGCAGGATTCGAACCTGCGACCAATTGATTAAAAGTCAACTGCTCTACCAGCTGAGCTAACGACCCGTGGCGTCCCATAGGGGAGTCGAACCCCTGTTACCGCCGTGAAAGGGCGGTGTCCTAGGCCTCTAGACGAATGGGACACACTGTTTGTTGAGGTTTGGGAACCTCAACCACTCTTTACTTTTTCAACCTATACAATCTGTGTGGACACTTGCATCAATAGTATCGTTAAGGAGGTGATCCAGCCCCAGGTTCCCCTAGGGCTACCTTGTTACGACTTCACCCCAGTCATGAACCACACCGTGGTAAACGCCCTCCCGAAGGTTAAGCTATCTACTTCTGGTGCAGCCCACTCCCATGGTGTGACGGGCGGTGTGTACAAG
>NZ_SCHN01000010.1 GCF_004120195.1 Enterovibrio baiacu
AAACCAGTGTCTCTGGTACGCTCTCGATCACTGATGTGGATGACGGCGACACCCCGAGCTTCGACAATGTCTCTATCGACGGCGATTACGGTACCTTCACGCTGACTGACGGTAACTGGACCTACACGGTCGATCCGTCTAAAGCCGACGCACTGAACGACAACCAGACCGAGCAAGAGGTGTTTACCCTCACCGCCTCGGATGGCACGGTGCAACAAATCACAGTGGATGTCACGGGTGCAGATGATGCGGCGGTTATCACGGGTGATAGCACCGCCAGCATCACTGAAGATACGGGCGCACAAACCGCGACGGGCACCATCACGATCACCGATGCAGACACCGGTGATACCCCAACCATTCCGAACGGCACCTTGGCGGGTGAATACGGTTCGCTGACCTTGGTGGATGGCGCTTGGACGTATACCGCGGACAGCGCATCGATCCAATCGCTGGCTGACGGCGATACCGCGACGGACACCATCACGGTCACGGCATCCGATGGCACTACGCAAGATATTGTCATCACCATTACAGGCACGGATGATGCCGCTGTGGTGACAGGTGATACCACCGGCACCACCACGGACCAAGGCACCTCGGTGTCGGGCTCTATCAGCATCAGTGATGTGGATAACGGTGAAAACCCAACCATCAGTAACACCACCATCGACGGGGAATACGGTAGCCTCACGCTGACCGACGGTGAGTGGACGTACACGGTTAACAGCGAAAGCGCACAAACCTTACCGGACGGCGAATCAGCCAACGACACCTTCACCCTCACAGCGTCTGATGGCTCAACCCATCAAATCACAGTGACGGTTGAAGGCACCGATGATGCCGCAGTCGTCACAGGCGACTTGAGTGCAAGTGTGGCTGAAGGCGGCGATGCGTCTGTCTCTGGCTCTATTAACATCAGCGACCCAGATGCGGCGGTACAACCGACCCTTGAAAACGGCACGGTGGAAGGTGAATACGGTAGCCTGACTCTGACTGATGGCGAATGGACCTACACGGTCAACCCTGACAATGCACAATCTCTGGGTGACGGTGATTCAGCCACAGACACCATCACAGTGACTGCATCGGATGGCTCTGAGCACCAAATTACCATCACAGTAACGGGCAGCGATGATGCCTCTGTGGTCACTGGCGTTACTACTGGCGGCATTGATTTAGGCGCTGACACACCAGAAACCAGTGTCTCTGGCACACTCTCGATCACTGACGTGGATGACGGCGACACCCCGAGCTTTGACAATGTCTCTATCGACGGCGATTACGGTACCTTCACGCTGACCGACGGTAACTGGACCTACACGGTCGATCCGTCTAAAGCGGATGCACTGAACGACAACCAGACCGAGCAAGAGGTGTTTACCCTCACCGCCTCGGATGGCACGGTGCAACAAATCACAGTGGATGTCACGGGCGCAGATGATGCGGCGGTTATCACGGGTGATAGCACCGCGAGCATCACTGAAGATGCCGGCGCACAAACCGCGTCAGGCACCATCACGATCACCGATGCGGACACTGGCGATACGCCAACCATTCCGAACGGCACCTTGGCGGGTGAATACGGTTCGCTGACCTTGGTGGATGGCGCTTGGACATATACCGCGGACAGTGCATCGATCCAATCGCTGGCAGATGGCGATACCGCGACGGATACCATCACGGTCACGGCATCCGATGGCACTACGCAAGATATTGTCATCACCATTACAGGCACGGATGATGCGGCGGTCATTGAAGGCAATACGTCAGGGGCTATCACTGAAGATACAGGCGCACAAACGGCCTCTGGCACCATCACCATCACCGATGCAGATACTGGCGAAACGCCGACCATTCCTAACGGCACCTTGGCGGGTGAATACGGCTCGTTGACTCTCGTCGACGGTGCATGGACGTACACCGCTGACAGCGCCTCTATCCAATCGCTGGCAGATGGCGATACTGCAACCGATACCATCACGGTCACAGCGTCAGATGGGTCAACCCAAGACATCGTGATTACCATCACGGGTACTGACGATGCGGCGGTCGTTGAAGGCGATACGTCAGGCACTGTTACTGAAGGTGATATCGGCGATGTTTCGACCGCAACGGGCGAACTGAACATTGTCGACCCTGATGGCGAACCTGTTAACTTCCCTGATGCGAATGTCAGCGGTGAATACGGCAGCTTAACCCTCGTAGATGGTGCTTGGACGTACACACTTGATCAAGACGCCACCCAATCGCTCAATCAAGATCAAGAAGTGACAGATACCATTACCGTCACAGCATCTGATGGGACAACGCAAGACATCACGATAACCGTGACGGGCACAGACGATGCCGCTGAAGTATCAGGCACATTTACTGCGAGTGTCGATACTGATGGCTTCAGTTTGAATGCGTCTGAAAGTGGAAACATTCAGGCTGGTGATGCAACAACCGGCGATAGCAATGGCGCTTGGACGACAACGACAACCACCATCGATGGAGTCCCGTATGTAATTTCAACGTCGTTCGGGTATGACGGCACCACTATCATCTCTCGCGTAGAGGATGATGGTTCTTTGACCGAAACAGATCGTATTTCCTACGACAGTTCTACAGGGACAGTAACATCCACGTCAGGCGGTGATATCACTGATGTGATTGAAAACGCAGGCGTCTCTGTGGGCGCGATGGGGAATGGCCTGACACAATCTAATGTGTCTAACATTGATGGCCAAGATACGTTGTTCCTGACATCACAGAACAGCGGCTCTCTCTCCGCTTGGGAAATTTCTAGCGACGGTACCTTGTCACTGAATGGTGGCCTCACCTTCGGTAACTCACAGACGGGCATTGTCCGTGAAAACGTCACCTTTGAAGCGGATGATGGCACAGAGTATGTCTTCGTCGCACGCCCTCAAGGGGACTCGATCGACACGCTTACCTATAACCCTGAAACGGGCGAATTCGCTGAAACAGGCAATTCGATTGCGGCAGGTGATTTGGTATCAGGGGTCGATATTATTACCGTTGATGGTCAGTCCTTCCTCGCATCCAGCAGTGATGATGGCATCAATATCTATTCCGTTGACAGTGACACAGGGAACTTGACGCTCGTCGATAGCCAGCCTCTTGATCTAAGCGATGGAAATTCCGTTAACTTCTATCAAACAGGTGATGGCACGACATACGCGATTGCATCAAGCGATGGCAGCGATAACGCCTCTATATTTGAAGTCGGGGCGAACGGTTCAATGACGCTAACCGACACCGTCTCTGGTGGTGGTGCGTATATGTCATCTGCCGGATACATCGATGGCGAACCTGTCTTTGTCATGCCAAACGCAACGGAAGGGGTTGATCTCTATACCATCAATGACTCGGGCGACTTGGTGCTTCAAACCACGGTCACCGGCATAGAAAATGACAAGACACCACCGGTTATCGTGCAAACATCCGACGGCAGTTACTACCTTGTCGATGGCGATGGTCAGTCAACAACCGTCAAACTCGACTTTGGCAACGATTCAGACATTACGGTGTCTGGCACACTCAGTATTTCCGATGCAGACAGCGATGACTCGCCATCCTTTGAGAACACCACTGTCGAAGGCGAATACGGAACACTTACCCTCACAGATGGTGTGTGGACTTACACGGTAGATGAAGCGAAATCGCAATCTATTGGGGAAGACCAGGTCGAAACCGACACCATTACACTGACAGCGACCGATGGCACCCAGCAAGATATTTCCATCACAGTGACAGGCACTGATGATCAACCAGAAGTATCCGGTAACTTTACTGGCAATGTTGTCGATGCGAAAGAACCTGCTGTTGGCGACAATTTACTGATCAATGGAGATTTCGAAACATACGGTAATGATTCAGGTAATCAATGGACACGATTGGAAGGAGATGAACTCACGGGTTGGCAGGCGGGCGAGCATGGCGTAGATGTCGTTCAGGGCACTTATTCATACATGGCACCCAATGCGACAGACAACACAATTATTGAGTTAGATACCTACGCCAACTCATCCTTAGAACAAACCGTAGATGTTTCCTCAATTACTGCTTCTGAAGGTTCGGAGTTTAACCTTTCATTCGATTATGCAAGCCGTAACCATATTGATGGCACAAGTGCTTTTCAGGTCGAAGTACTAGATCAAGATGGTAATGTATTGTTCTCCGAGTTTTTTGAAAATAATCAAACGTCCGACCATTACGAACATTTCGATGTGAACTTTACAGTTGCGGAAGGCGTGGAGAATCTAACTCTGTCCCTTAAAGCAGAAGGAAATTCGGATGGCGGCGGTGCGAATTTAGATAATTTTTCTCTTGCTCCAATAGTGAGTATCGAAGAGCAAACTGTTACATCGGGCACCATAGATATCACCGATGCTGATGATGAAGATTCACCTACTTTTGAAAACACGACAGTAGAAGGAGAGTACGGAACATTAACACTCACTGATGGTGAATGGACATATGTCCTTGATTCAGAAAAGGCACAATCATTGGCAGAAGGCCAAGCAGCAACAGACACCATCACTGTCACTGCGTCTGACGGCACCTCGCAAGACATTGAAATCAGTCTAACGGGTACTGACGACGCTGCCGTTGTCACGGGTGACACATCAGCCTCAGTCACCGCTAACAGTTCACAAAACATCACAATCGGTAATGCGTTTGTGATGGATCAAAATGTCGATTATGAAAGTGGCTCTTTCGTCACATGGAGCTTCCCGCCGGAACTCAACTTCAGTGATAGCGGTATCACCGTTCAAATTACTGATAACGATGGTCAACTCAACAGTGACGACAGCAAAAATGAGACGAGCGAAGACAAAACGCAGTCCATCACTTTGGATGGCGAAGATTACAGCGTAAACGTAGATTACTCTCTTTCTTATGAAGACGGAGCGGGTAATACCTACACCTTTGCCGTAGTCGATGTTGACATGAACGGTGATGGCAGCAATGCCGTTAGCGGCACAGAAAGCGGAAAAGTATTGATTCAGCTGGATGGGCCTGAAATCACACCAGACACATCATTGAGTCTGGTTCCGGATTCATACCAAAACATCAGTAGCCTTGATTATGCTGACATTGAGGAAGCTGCAACGGTCTCGGGTACGCTGAACATCACAGATGTGGACGCCGCAGAAGCGCCAGCCTTCGAGAACACAACCATTGAAGGCGAGTATGGCTCCCTGACATTGGTTGACGGTGAATGGACATATACCGTTGATACAGAAAAAGCACAATCTTTAGGAGAAGATCAAACCGCAACAGATACCATCACACTGACAGCAACAGACGGCACCACACAGAACATTGATATCACTGTGTCAGGTGTCGATGAAGCCGCGGTGGTCAGCGGTGACACGACAGGCAACATTTCTACCGTTAATCAAACAACCGTCGAAACATCAGTCACTCGCGGAAGCGAAGGGATGTGGGATACGAACGGCGGAGACTCCATGACGCTGGACTTTAGTCATGTGACAACCAGCGCAGCCTATGACAACTCCGTCGGATACTACGTGCTTGATGCCGAAGGCAATGTACTTCGAGCGGAAATCATATTTGATGACGCACACAGCGTGACAAGTGCGACTGCGGATATTAACACCGAAGGCGGCGAAAAAGTCGGGCTGTTCATCATCCCTGACGGTGACAACAAAGGCTTTAATGCTGGCGAAGTCACTCTCAGCTTTGGCAGCAACGGGGTCACTGCATATCAAGGCTATGCATCTGGCACAACGCTCGTGTCTGAGTCCTCGAAAAATGGCAACGGCTTCGACTACGAGTCTAACTCTGGCAGCAGTTCATCTTGGGAAGATATTGTTGGTGGCGGCGACCGTGATTTCAATGACGTCACCTTTACGGTTAACGCCAGCCAAGAGGTATCACAAAACATCACCACCAGCGGAACGATTTCCATCTCAGATGTCGATGAAGGTCAAACGCCAACCTTGCCAAATACAACCGTTGAAGGTGAGTACGGCTCACTGACTTTGGTCGATGGCGAGTGGACATACACCTTGGATCCTGAGCTTGCCGTTGCAGCAGGTGAAGAATCCATCGATACCATTGTCATTACAGCATCTGACGGTAGCCAACATGAAATCGTGATTGCGATTGCAGGTACCGATGATGCACCGGAGGTCAGTGGCGTATTCACAGGCACTGTAAACGAAGGAGACCTCGGCGACACAGTGTCTATCAGCGGTTCCATATCCATCACAGATGTTGATTCAGAAGATACTCCTGAATTCGAAGACACCACCATTACAGGTCAATACGGGTCTTTGGATTTGGTGGATGGCGTATGGACATACACTGTTGATAACGAGAAAACCCAAGAACTCGATACGGGTACGTCGGTGAAAGACACTATCACACTCACCGCCTCTGATGGCACCACGCAAAACATCGAAGTCACGGTGCAAGGGACGGATGATGCGCCGTTCGTAGTGGGCACAAACAGTGCCGCGATTGTCGCACCTGAACCTGTTTCAAATGACTTCATTGAGGTTAACAATGGTTTCATCTTGAACGAAGGTTATTCTTTTGATAGCGGCGACATGCAGTACTACGGCAATGAACCCACGCTGAACTTTAACCAAGCGGGGCAAACAATCCGTATCTATGATGAAGACGGCACCATGGACGGTGACAACTATCAGAATGAATATGTTCAGGATACGAGCCAAAAAGTCGAAATTGGCGGTGTCATGTATACCGCCACCTATGACTACCAACTCGACTATCAAGATAGTGCCGGCAACATCTACACCTTCGCCGTTCTGGATGTCGATTTAGATGGCGATGGTTCGTTCCGATATGATTCGAATGAACAGGGTAAGATGATCATCCAGATCGGCGGTCCAGAAATAACCCCTGGAATGTCAATGGATTACCTCCGCGACACACCAAACCAGGGACGCACAATGTCCTATGAAGACATTGCGGTGGATACAGCGGCGGCGGCGGCATCAGTGACAGGTCAACTATCACTGACGGATGTTGATGCCGGAGATTCGCCATACTTTGCTAACAACACCGTTGAAGGCAGCTATGGATCGTTAGAATTGGTGGATGGAAGTTGGACCTATACCCTCAACCCAGATTCAACCTCGCACCTTCAGCACAATGACGTCGTTACTGATGTCATCACACTAACCGCATCTGACGGCGTCACTCAAACGGATGTGAATATCACCATTGGCGGCTCAGAAACAGCCCTAGCGGTAAATTCGCATACGATGACCAGTGAGAGCATGTCGGACGTCATCTCGTTGGAGGACATCACCTTCACAGGCTCAAGCGGTGACGACAAGATTGCCGGAAGCGATGCCCACGACGTGCTTCTTGCGCAAGCAGGCGACGATTTGATTTTGGGCGGCGGTGGTAATGACGTCCTGGACGGTGGTTTAGGCCATGACATTCTTGTCGGCGGACAAGGTAATGACACCATGGCTGGCGGCGCGGGGGCGGATACGTTTGCCTTCTTACACGGCGACCAAGGAACAGCGTCAGACCCTGCCATTGACCATATTACTGACTTCGACACGCAAAACGATGCGCTCAATTTGTCAGACCTCGTGCAAACCGAAGAAGCAGAAAGCATGGAAAGCTATCTCTCTTTGATGGACGGCGAAGACGGCAACGCGACGTTAAGTATTTCCTCACAAGGTGATGGAAATGTCGATCAGAAAGTGGTCTTCGACAACATGAGCGTAGAGGACATGGCTGATGCTTACAGCGTTGACATTGGAGGCATGACATCAGAACAAATCAGCTCTTCTGTCATCGACGCCATGATTGCGCAATCTAAGGTGATCATCGACTAGGGTCATTACACACAAAAAGAGTTGCTCCAAATAGCGCTCAACTAAGAAGCGCCTTGCGCTAACCTTAGCCAGTCAGTCCCCCTGACTGGCTTTTTTCTTTATGTTGACGAAGGTTTACATTCTCCCCCTGCCCCTTTCAAACAACGCACGATATAATCCCACCTTAATTTGCGGTCATCAGGCCGTCGACTCGACAACCTAGGCGAATGCTTTCAATGAAACTAAAACAACTTTTCGTGCCGCTCCTTGCTGTTTTTGCCCTATCTGCATGCAGCGATGACGCACCAACAAGCCAAGCAGAAAAATACACCACCCTTGAAACGCCTGTGAAGGTTGCCGATCTTGCACCTGTAACCGAAGTCTTTAGCCTTTCTTGCGGCCATTGCCGTTCAATGGAAAGCGCTATTCCGGCAATTGAAGAAGCAGCCAGCGTCAAAATTGGCAAAGCACACGTTACCTTCAACGAAAGCGCCACCTTTGCCGCGTTGATTTACTACGCTGCAAGCACCCAAGAAGACGGCAACCCGCCAAAAGACTTGGTTGCAGCACTGTTTGAGTATGTTCAAGAGCAACAAACGGATTCCGCAGAAGATAACAAGCGTTTGCTGGGAGACGTATTCGCGAAATTTGGCCTCACCAGCCCTTATGAATTGGACGAAGCGCAACAAGCCAAATTGTTTACTGCCATTGAACAAGCCGATGCGCTGACCGTGCAGTCTGGCATTAACTCAGTACCAACCTTCTTGGTGAAAGGCAAATATGTGGTAAACACTAGCGCACATGAAAGTGCAGAAGAGCTAGGTGCAACACTGAAAATGCTGCTGAATAAAGCGGATTAAACACGTCTCTATCTAGGCGCTTAAAGATCAGAGCGCTTAAAAACTAGAAGTCTTAAAGATCAAAAACGGCGCGAATCGCGCCGTTTTTATTTCTACATTATCTCTTTGGCATCAACAGTATTACTGCGCCAATCGCGCAAATCCTGCGTCCAAATCAGCAATCAAATCTTCCACATCTTCCAAACCGATATGAACACGCACCAAGGTGCCATCAAAATCGACAGGGCCCGCAGGGCGAATGGCATTCAACTCTTCAGGTTGGTTAGCCAGAATCAGAGATTCATAACCACCCCATGAATACGCCATGCTGAAATGGGTAAAGTTATCGAGGAAATTCGCCACTTGTTCGGCAGAGAGCTTGTCTTTCAGAATAAAGGAGAACAAACCACACGCACCGGAAAAATCACGGACAAAATTCTCATGACCGATTGCGCCTTCCACAGCAGGGTGATTCACACGGGCTACTTCAGGACGCGCTTTCAACCACTCAGCAATCGCAACGCCGTTTTCATGATGCTGCTTTAAGCGCACACCCAAAGTGCGCAACCCGCGAGAAGCCATGTACGCCGTATCCGCATCGACCATTTGACCCATGAGGTAAGAACGTTCACGTAAGGTTTCCCATGTGCGCGCATTGGCAACCGCAGTGCCTATCATGGCATCCGAATGACCGATGATGTATTTCGTGCCCGCTTGTACCGAAATATCAATGTCGTGGTCCAGTGCCTTAAACAACACACCTGCTGCCCACGTGTTATCCATGATGATCACGGCATTTGGGTTCTTCGCGCGCACGGCGCGCACAATGGCGGGAATGTCTGGCACTTCCATGGTGATAGAGTTTGGAGACTCAAGAAACACCACGCTCGTCGATGGGGAGACAAGTTCGCCAATCCCCGTGCCAAGCATAGGGTCGTAATAGGTGGTCGACACGCCTAGGCTGGCCAGAATGTTGTCACAAAAGGCTTGCGTCGGCTCGTAAGCGCCGCCCGTCATCAATACGTTGTCACCGGTTTTGACGAAAGAAAGAATGGTATTTGCAATGGCAGCGGCTCCACACGGGTACAACACACACCCGGCTCCACCTTCTAACTCTGTCATTGCATCTTGAAATGAAAAGTGAGTGAGCGTGCCGCGACGTCCGTAAAACAATTCGCCTTCGCCGCGCTTCGCTGTCGCCGCTTTTTTCTGTTCAACAGAATCAAACACAATGGATGAAGCGCGTTGAATAACACTGTTCACGCTGCCTTGGCAGTATCGCTTATCGCGTCCCGCAGAGACCAATGTTGTATTGAGTTTTTCAGACGACATAGTTGTTCCTTATTCCCTTACTGTTGAACCGACTCTCTGAGTCGCTGTTCCTCTTTCCATAATGGCAACAGATTACCTTAGAAGCGCCCCGAATGCAGCGCGATATTGTTTTTGGACGTCAACGCTATGTGCTTGATTCAACAGTGTCTCATTATTTTTGACATGACGTCTTCGCTAGAACACATCCAAAACGTCTCATGCACGACGAGATATCGTCCCCATTCACACGACCCAAAAACCCATAAATGAGACTGTGTACTATATTTAAAACACGTCATTTTGAGAGTGAGAGTTTATCAATGAGATCAATCAGTAAAGGTGACCAAAAGTCGGCATTGTCCCTCACTTGGCTACCCTTTATGTTTGCCCTAGTTTTCGCATTTGCGAGCCTGCCAGCTTTTAGCGCAGTGAAAAGCCAAGGAAAAGATGTGTTGGTATTTGGCATTGTACCTCAACAGTCATCCGCAAAACTCATTCGAAATTGGGGGCCTCTGCTCAAAGAAATCAGCGAATACTCTGGATTAACGCTGCGCTTTGCAACAGCTCCCAACATACCTGAGTTCGAGAAACGCCTGGCAGAAGGCAAGTATGATCTGGCTTATATGAACCCTTATCACTTTACGGTGTTCAACGAATCACCTGGCTATTCCGCGCTGGTGCATGCCAAAAACAAACGCATTAAAGGCATCTTAGTGGTGAAGAAGGGGGAAGACATTGAAACGCTCTCCGATCTTGAAGGCAAAGACGTTGCTTTCCCTGCGCCCGCCGCGTTTGCAGCAACCCTGCTGACCCAAGCGGCACTGAACAATGCGGGCGTTTCATTTACCCCCCACTATGTGGGTTCCCATGACTCTTCTTACCTTGCCGTTGCAGACGGCATGTTTGACGCAGGTGGCGGCATTATCCGCACCTTCGGCGCAAGCTCAGACGAAACAAAAAACCAATTGAATGTTCTTCATATCACGCAAGATTTCACCCCCCATGCCGTTGCGGCTCACCCGTCGGTCAATGAAGAAACCATGCAAAAAATCGTTCAGGCCTTTATTGAACTCAGCGACACAAAAAAAGGCAAAGCAGCACTAAAAACATTGAACATAAAAGGATTCAAAGCGGCAAAAGACAGCGATTGGGATGACGTAAGATCGCTAAATATCTCCGTCATCACCAACAAGTAACGCGACTACACGTATGTCGTTTCGCTTAAAAACCATCATCGGCATCGCCTTAATCGAGTTGGTATTGCTCGCGATACTGGTTTTTTCAGGGTTGAATTGGCTGCGGGGTTCAAACGAACAACAAATTGAGCTGGATGGCCAACTGCTTTCCAGCACATTTGCCATTGCTACGCGCGATGCCATCATTTCAACGGATCTCGCCAACCTTAATGCGTTCACCCAAGATGCCATTGCCAACAAAAACATCCTTTACATCAACGTAAAAAATGATGAGGGAAGACTTCTTGCGGGTGCATCATCGTTGCCTGACGACAAACACACCCCCAACTATGACCAACGCCCTTCTGAATCCGAAGATGGCATTTACGATATCCGAACGGATGTTGTCATAGATGAATGGAAGGTGGGGCAAATCGAATTCGGTTTGAACGTATCCGCCTTCAATGCCCTGCTCTACAACGCGCAAAAATACGCAGTTGCCATTGCTGTACTCGAAATTGTATTGGTGGCACTTTTTTCTTTTGCCTTTGGCTCACTGCTTACTAATCAATTGAAAAAGCTGCAAATCGGGGCAAAGCGCATTTCGAAAAAAGGCCCAGGTGAAACGGTACCCGTAAAAGGAAACGATGAAGTGGCGCAGGTGACCCTTGCGTTTAATGAGATGTCGCTCGCCCTTGCCCACTCTTATACCGAGATTTCACATGAAAAAAACCGGTACAAGGTCTTGGCTGATCAAAACATGATGCTGGCTGAGATTGTTGAGCAAAGTCATGAAGTCATTTTGGTCACCAACACGGAAGGGAAAATCCAGCGCGTAAACCACGCATTCAGTGACATTTTTGGCTACAAAGAAAAGGGCATTTTAGACAAAGGGGTTATGCCATTACTCTTTAGGGAAAGCATGGATACCGCCTCCGCTCACTGCATTTCAGACGCCATTGAAGCTGCTAGCATTGCGACGGTGAAGACGCAGTGCCTGAATCGTGAAAACGTGGAGTTCTGGACAGAGATAACCGTCTTCCCCATAAAAAGTTATGCAGGAAACGTGGAGAGGCTGGCCTTCATTGTCCGAGACATTACCGAAAACCACGAGTTTGAGACCAAACTCAAAGAGGCCGTTAACCGCGCAGAATCCGCAACCAAAGCGAAATCAGAGTTTCTTGCAAACATGAGCCATGAAATTCGAACACCAATGAACGGCATTATCGGTATGTCTGACATGCTGCAAGAAACCCCGCTAAACCGCGAGCAACTCGGATTCATTGATATCATCAATTCCTCAGCGAGGGACCTCCTCTATCTGCTCAACGACATTCTCGACTTCTCAAAATTAGAAGCACAGAAACTGTCGCTCCAAGAAGAGTATTTCTGCTTGAGGAAAGTGATTGAAGAAACCATGACCATGATATCCATTGATGCAGCGAAGAAAGATCTGATGCTGGCGATTGATATCGACCCAGCCTTGAAAACAGAGGCGTATGGCGACGGCTTTCGATTAAGACAGATACTCAACAACCTACTGGTCAATGCCGTGAAATTCACCGAACACGGGTACATCAAACTCATCGTTACCGGCTCGGAAGACATCGCGAAAAACCGCATCGATTACACGTTCTGTGTTGAAGATTCCGGCATTGGTATTCCAGAGTCCAAAATCAACGAGATTACCAACGCCTTTCAACAAGTGGATGGCACAACATCTCGCCGCTATGAAGGCACAGGGCTTGGGCTTGCTATCACACAGCGCTTGTTAACCCTGTTCAATGGCACACTACACATCGAATCGAAAGAAAACCATGGTAGCCAATTCTGGTTCACGATCCGACTTCCCTTACTCGGCGAGAACCGCTCTACAAAATTTGCGCTGGATGGCAAAAACATCGCCATCATTAACGCTGACCCTTTGCACCGCGCCATCTTCAACAAATACTTTGCGCATTGGTGTGCCGATATCCATTACCTGAACAACCCCGACAGCGTGGACAAAGGCCAAACACGCTATGACGTCGCCATTGTCTTGCTGTCAAACACGGTCACATTACCGCCTTCCAGCGCCTGCCCTGTCATTGGCGTGACACCACACATAGAAGACAGAACGCCTCATGCCGATGAGGCGGGTATTATTCTGATATCTAAGCCTATTCGCATGCATGTGTTACTGCGAGAAATGCTGCACGCGTTAAATCAAAAGCCGTTGCCAATGCTCGAACCGTCATCAGATAGCTATCGCCCTCACCTTCCAGAGAGCATCAAGAAAATGTCCATCGTGGTGGTGGATGACATTTCCTACAACCGTGAAGTTATTCGGGTTTACCTCTCGGAGCTTGAGCCGAACATCCAGTTTTTATCGAATGCTCAACAAGCCTTGGAGCACTATAAGCATCACCCGTTCGACATTCTGCTGACGGATGTGTCCATGCCCGGTCGCGACGGCTATGAACTCACGCAACAGCTGCGACGCTTTGAGAAAGAACACAACATTCCCGCCGCCTGTATTATTGGCCTTTCCGCCCATGCAGGCCGCCAGGATTTCAGTCGTGCCATTGAGTCAGGCATGGACAATTACCTCACCAAGCCCATCGTCAGAGAAGATTTGACCGAAGCGCTAATCAAAGCCTGCAGAACACGACAAGCGTTACTCGCCAACAATGCGCCATCTTAAAAGCGGCGACACGTCCTTTTCTTTCTGACATAAAAAAGCCTCCCAATACATTGGAAGGCTTTAACTATGTGTCGCGTTTACGGGTTAGCTACGGCTATATGCTCAGCGAATAGGTTCGACCGTAAACTTGCCGACATCAACGGCAATCACCTTTACGGAATCACCCGCCTCGAGCTGCACGTCTTTGAACGCAGGCCCAAGCACTAATTTCCAGCTCACACCGGAATATTTCACCGTTGCGGGTGTGTGTGCATCCATGGCGGTTTCAAGCTCAAAGACCAAACCAATGAGATCGCTGTGAATGTTATACTCACGGCTTTCGCCTTTCTGCATACGTTTCATCGGCCCCCAAAGCACGGCTGTCAACACACCAGCGCCAATGCCTGAACCAGAGATAACGCCAACAATCGTTGCAGGCACAATGCCAGCCCAAACCAGCACACCCGTGGTGATGGTCGAAAGGCCGAGCGCGAGCAAGACGATGGTGGACAATCCCAACACCCAAATTTCCACGATCAGAAAAATGAGTCCGATGATGATGGTGACTTCCGCCAAATTATCTTGAAGATAACTGACTACATCCATTAAGACCTACCTGCATTCAAGGTGTTAATGATGCTCATGGATTCAGCAACAAGGGCTGCTGCGCCCGATGAGCTATCAGGGAGAAGCACCACGGAAGATTCTTTCGCGATGGCTTTTTTCGCTTCAATGGCTTTATCTGCCAAATCAAGCTGAATCGCTTTTTGACCTTCAGGCGTTGCCGCTGTGCGACCTACCACTTCCAGTGCTTCGGCTTGAGCTTGTGCAACAGCAAGAATCGCCTGCGCTTCACCTTCTGCTTTCAGGATTTGCTCAGATTTTTCTGCTTCTGCTGCCAATACGCGCGCTTGTTTGTGACCTTCAGCCACGTTGATTTCAGATTGACGCGCACCTTCCGACTCTAGAATTACAGCACGTTTTTCACGTTCTGCCTTCATTTGACGCTCCATCGCATCCAATACAGAGCGCGGTGGATCGATGTCTTTGATCTCGTAACGCAACACTTGAACACCCCAAGGCACCGCGGCTTCGTTGATGGCGGTGACAATCGCAGTGTTTAGGTTTTCACGCTCTTCAAACGTTTTATCCAGCTCCATACGGCCAATCTCTGAACGCATCGACGTTTGCGCAAGTTGCGTCACAGAGAAGATGTAGTCATCGACGCCATAACACGCTTTGACGGGATCCAACACTTTCAGGTAAAGCACACCATCAACCACCAAGGAGATGTTATCGCGGGTGATCGCAGATTGACTCGGTACATCGAACGCTTGTTCTTTCAACGTGCGCACGTACGCAACACGGTCAATAAACGGAACCAGAATATTCAGGCCCGCTTCCATGGTTTTATTGTATTTACCGAAACGCTCAATGATGTATGAGGTATTTTGAGGCACGAATTTTACAGCACCGCGTAATACGATGACGATCAAAATCGCGAGAACGACCCAAGTACTGAGGATCGTCGGGAGAAGCTCTAAAATTTCCATTTTTATTTTTCCTAGCCAGCTAATTTGTAACCAGCATACCTAAATTCACCGTGCACTTTTACTTGCATATTAAGATTTTAGGGGTAATCAACAAAATTGACCGAGAGGTGATTGCGTCGTGTTTAGGATGCGAGATTCTGACGGCAAAAGTGTTCTGAAGGAACAAGAAAAAAAGAGGGCAGACAGAAGGGAAAACTAAGCAGCCCTGAACGTACTGCTTGGTAGAGACGCGTGCTGTCAGCGCAAAAGCTTCGAGCATGCTTATCTATATCCAAACAATTTGAAGATGCCGGATTCAGCGAGCATCTTCAGGTTGTTTGGGTATATAGGGTATATCAGGCGCAAGTTCGCTCACGCACAAACGTATTCTTCACCAAACAGCCCAGTAACGGCTCTGAACTAACATGTTTGAATTTCAGCGGTTCGGCCAAATCACCAAACAAAGGAATGCCGCCGCCCAACAAAACAGGGATCGTCGTGATGATGAGTTCATCAATCAAATCTTGCTTTAAAAAGCCCTGCACCGTCACACCACCGTCAATGTAGAGATCGGCGTAGCCTTGTTCATTCAGCACGCGAACAACATCTTTTAGGTCACCATTTACCAAGAAAATCTTGTCTTCATAGCCCGCAGGCACAGACGTCAAAGTGTTCGACAACATAAAAACAGGTTTGGTATAGGGCCAATCGCAACCGAAGCTCAACACCATCTCAACGGTGTTTCGTCCCATCACGATCGCATCAATACGATCCATGAATGCGCTAAAACCCAAGTCCGAACCGTCAGGGTTAGGAATGTCATGCAGCCATTCAATGCGGTTGTTTTTGTCTGCTATGAAGCCATCAAGGCTCGTTGCGATATAAACGATGTTAGACATAAGCGGATCTCGCGCCAGTAAAAAGAACGGTATACAAAAAAGCGTGGGCATTTGCACCACGCTTTTCTCAAAAAACACATTTTATTTATTCAAATGACGTTCTTTCGCTTACCAAAGCCAAGCTGCGCCGCGCACGCCGCTTGAATCGCCATATTTTGCTTTAACAATCGGTGTCGCACATTCACCGCCTAACACCCATTGACCCATAAGCGGAGGCACATTGGTATAAAGACGCTCAACGTTAGACATGCCACCGCCGAGCACGATCACATCTGGGTCAAGCATGTTAACCATGGAGCCCAGTGCTCGCGCAAGACGTTGCTCGTAACGGACCAAACATGCTTCAGCTTCCGCATCACCTTGTTTGGCGAGTTCTACTATTTCTGGGCCTTTCAGGCTTCGACCCGTCGTCAGTTCAAAGTCTTTCCAAAATCCAGTACCTGAAAGGAAGGTTTCAATGCAACCCGGTTTGCCACAATAACATTCGATGTGTTCTGCGTGCTGGCGATCAACATCGTTTTGCCAAGGCAATGGATTGTGTCCCCATTCACCTGCAACACCGTTTCCACCCACATGCACTTTGCCGTTTAGCGCCAAACCACCGCCACAGCCTGTGCCAATGATCACGCCATAAACCATGCCTTTACCCGCACCAGCGCCATCAACAGCTTCAGAAACGGCAAGACAGTTGGCGTCATTCGCAATGCGCACTTCGCACCCCATCAAGGCTTCTAGGTCTTTATCAAGTGGCTGACCATTCAACCACACAGAGTTGGCATTCTTGACTAAGCCCGTCACTGGCGAGAGTGTACCGGGAATACCCATGCCCACCGTGCATGTTTCACCTACCGCTTTTTCGGCGTCGTCTACGAGCCCTTTAATGGCTAACAGCGTTGCCTGATAATCATGTTGTGGCGTAGGTACACGTTGTTGGAAGATTTGTTCGCCCTGATCGGTTAGGACAACCGCTTCAATTTTCGTTCCGCCTAAATCAATCCCTATTTTCACCGGTTCCTCCGTCTCTCGCCTCGCGAGCGTGTTCAATTCTTCATCCTAAAACTAAGCATATCGTCAGATGCGCTTTAGCAATGAGACCCTCACTAAAAAGATGGTTTTTTGTTCTGTAAGGGCGCCTCAATTATCAGAAAGATGACAGTTATATGAAACTAAATTGTACATTTATCCTGTTAAATTCCTGATTCCTAAAATAAATGTGGCTTTCTATTTAAAAACCGAGATATGTCTCACTTTCTTTTCCCTAAAATAAGTCTATTTTTAGAGTGTGCACGGTTTAGTCGATGATTGCGGTGTGTTACACAACATGAAGAGACGGCACGCACAAGATTGCGCAGAGAGACCTAAATGTTATATACATGTAGGTTCGCTGTGCTAACATCGTTCGGCCTGGTTAATAGAGCTCATTATGCTGCAATTGAATACACACTTCGTTACACCCTACCTTCGCAAAAGTAAGTTGTCCTGAAGTCCTGAAGATATTCGCAACATTTGACACCATAAGTGATTCATTAATAGGCTACATGCGCAAGCGCAAAAACTAGTAAGTAGAAATATATTCAGGAGACAACATGTCTAAATCTACCGGTACCGTGAAGTGGTTTAACGAAGAAAAAGGTTTTGGTTTCATTCAGCAAGAAAATGGCCCAGACGTTTTCGTTCACTTCCGCGCTATCACTGGCGAAGGTTTCAAAACTCTGGCTGAAGGCCAACAAGTAGCATTTGAAATCGAGCAAGGCCAAAAAGGCCCACAAGCTGCAAACGTAGAAAAAGTATAATTTTTCTTCACGCAGAGAATTTAAAAGGATGCCCTTGGGCGTCCTTTTTTACGTTTTAGGCTTCCTTTTTCCTCGCCTTCTGTACCATTAGTTTTTCCGCCCGAACCCCGCTACCACGCCCTAGAAGTCGCTAGCTTCACCAATATCCGCTGCGAAAAACCGCAAGAATGTACAAAACTTTTGTTACGAATGTGTTTACACTGACCAGTACGACGGTCAAAAAGGTGCGCAATGGAGTCTGCTCACTACAATTCTTCGCCCCTGCTTGGTGGGTTGGAGATTTTGCAAGCAACGTACGATAAGCAGAATTTTTCGCGACATACTCACGAAGGTTATACCGTGGGCGTTATTCAGAATGGCGCGCAGCGCTTCTGGCGCAATGGCGCTTATCACCTTGCCCCTAAAAACAGCGTCATTTTGGTCAATGCCGACCAAATTCATGATGGTCATGCTGCGACAGATGGTGGATGGTCTTATCAGGCTATGTATCCAACAGAAGCGCAATTCCACGCCGTCGCGAAAGATTTGGGGCTGGCATCAAACACGCCCTATTTCCCGTTTGCAGTAGAGCATGATCAACGGTTAGCGAATCAGCTTCTTCAGCTATTTACGTTGCTTCACGATAACCAAGACACCTTGTTGACTGAGACCTATACACACCATGTTTTGCTGTCGTTGTTGTGTCGCTATAACAAGCGCCAGCAAACGCCGAACAACACGGTCAAATTGGGTAAGCAACTCGCCACGATCCGAGATTATCTCCACCAGCATTTTACAGAATCCATCTCCTTGGAAGGTTTGAGTGAACTCTCTGGCGTTAGCCCTTATCACCTTGTTCGACAGTTCAAAGAAAAATACGGTCTGCCACCGCACGCTTATCAAATTCAACTGCGCGTGAGGCATGCTCAGCACTTGATGAAGTCAGGCATGTCCCTCGCTGACAGCGCCATCGCAAGTGGGTTCCACGATCAAAGCCACCTTCATCGACACTTTCGACGCGCCATGGGTGTCACCCCAAAACAATATCAACGCGCAATTTCGTCCAATTTTCCCTCTGCATAAATCGGTATTACTTTATCTACCGAACAACAAATGATGTGACCTACTCATGAATCAAGACGCTTCTCTCCCCCGCGAACGGATATGGCTTTCTGCAATCTCCGACATGTTGCCGCTCAGCCTCGCCGTTGTGCCTTGGGGTATTCTTTGCGGCTCACTGGCCATTCAGGCAGGAATGACCCCATTTCAGGCACAAGCCATGTCGCTGTTTGTGTTCGCCGGTGCGGCGCAACTTTCCGGCACCAATATGATTGGGGCTGGCGCGCCGGTTGGCACGCTGTTTGGTTCAACCTTCGTGATCAGTGCTCGCCACCTGCTTTACTCGGTAAATATGCGCCAACACATACGTGCATTACCGCTTCGATGGCGTTTGCCACTCGGCTTTTTGCTCACCGATGAAATGTACGTTGTCAGCGCAGCTCACACAGAACGCACAGGCAAGTTTAGCCCTCACTTTGCGCTGTATACCGGGGGCTTTTTCTACCTCTGTTGGAACCTTGCGACTTTGGTGGGCGTCATCGGGGGGTCGCAGTTCGACAACATCGAAGAGTTCGGCCTTGAATTCGCGATCGCCGCGACCTTCATTGCGCTCGTGATCCCAACGATAAAAGACATACCCGTAGCAATTAGCGTCTTGGTGTCGGCCTTCATGATGATGATCTTGACTTTGATGGGCATGGAAAATGCGCTCCTTGCCGCCGCCATTCTCGGCATGATCGCAGGCTTTACCGCGGAGAGCTTGATGCCAAAGAAAATCAACACAGAAAGCGTTGAACAGGCAGAAAAAACAGCAAAAGAGACACATAAAACGGAGGATGACCAATGAACACATGGATGATGATTTTAGGCATGGCGTGCATTACGTTTTCTGTTCGCTACATCTTTCTCGCGAGAAGTATTCCCTTCCAAGTGACGCCGACCATGCAGCGGATCCTAAAGTTCAGTGCGCCAGCAGTGCTTACTGCCCTTGCTGTGCCTATTCTTGTGTTTCCTCACGGCGACTTTTTTGTTTCCACCAATAACCCGTATTTACTGGCAGGGATCTTTGTGTGTGTACTCGGTTTCTTGCGATTGGGTACATTGAGCACGGTACTTATCTCAATGATATTTTTCTGGTTTATTCGCTAGAAATTTATAAAACGAGATGCGCATCAGAGACCCTTATTCCAATTTGGGAAACAGATGCTTCTTTTATTGAAATATCAGCGATATAGACTATTTCTTATATAGAGGGAAACAAGAAAAAAGGAGGACGCTCTATGCTTGACCGATGTCTTGTCGTTGATGATCACGAAATGATTCGCGAAACCATCGCTATTATGGCGACTTCGCTTGGCTTTAAAGAATCGATCATGGCCATTGATGGTGCGGATGCCATTTCAAAAATATTCCATGAACGCCCTTCTCTCATTATCACCGATCTTCAAATGGAACCCATTGACGGCTTAGAGATGCTTCGTCTGATCAGAAGCGGACGCTATGGGTTACAACACGACATCCCTATTATCATTTTGACGGCGAATGCATCTGAAAGCGTCATTGCTCAGTGCATCGCGTTCGACGTGGATGCGTTTCTGGTAAAACCCGTCAATCGACAAGCGCTTCAAGAGCGTATTAACCAACTCTCGCAGCAGGCGAAAGCCAAGAAAACGGTCGAACACTACTTCGACATGTACCAACAAGATCCTGCTAAATCCACCGCATTCCAAATGAACGGACAGGTCGCCTTCTCAGATTCGGATGTCAGCGAATTCGATGCGCTCATCAAAGACCAAAAGCCTGTGGAGCCCACACAGCCCAGCGAACCTGTTTCCCTATCCGTTGCTCCGGCACCTGAACCCGCATCTAAACCAACACCCGATAACAAAAAATACTTCATTAAATGGCAAGACCGTTTCAGTGTCGGTCACTCAGATCTCGATGAGAGTAATATGCAGTTGCTCGACATCATTAATGACACCTACGACCTCATCGTAAACCACGAACATGATGACCATGTGTTTGAGGACGTTGCCAAGCGGTTTCAACACTACGTTAATAACCACATCACACTCGAAGAAGCCTTGCTCACTGAGCGCGTTTATCCGCGATTAAAAATGCATACCGACATGCACGGACGCCTTATCAAACAAGCAGAGTTCGTGATACTGAAATGCCAGGCCGACCCCAGTTTTTACCGCACCGACTTTTTCCGATTATTACGGTTTTGGTGGGTCAAACATGTTGTTCAGGAAGATACCAAATACAAATCTGTCTTTACTGAACTCGTTTAAGTAAGGCCGTGAATGCAGAATCATTCTCCCTTCTCTAACCCTGAGTCACGTAACACCCTTATCCAACTGATCGTCAGTGGGACAGCCGTTGTCGCCATTATCATGCTGTCTTTTCTTTGGTTTTACCGCTCCATCGTGAATGACACTCAGCTAAAAATTGAATACTTCCTTCAATCTGAAATCGCAAACATCAACGTTGCCATCTCCGATTGGTACCATCACCGTGAGCGCGAACTCGCGCTCGTCGCGAACGATAAAATCCTCGTCAGCAACATGTATCGCTATGCCAAGTCGTTCGAAAAAGGCCGTCACCCTAGCGAAGCGCACGCCAATGTTGTGCTGCCAAACTCAGATGAAACTATCCGTACGACACTCTCTGAATATCTCGAAAATTTCGAATATGACAACGCCCTGTTGTTTTCAGAGAATGGTGAACTGCTCTTAAGCGTCACCCCGTTCAATCCAACCTGGGCAGACCAAATCTATCGAAGTCACGGGCAACGTATTCAAACCCAAGAAGAATACATAAGCGCACCAGAGAAAGGCCCAAGGCAAACAGACAGCACCTACATCTCTCTCGGGTTCTCTCTTCATATTGCGAATCAAACATCGGCCTCTCTACCGGTAGATCAACGCCCCATTGTTGTCTTACTTCGCAACAGCCAAGAGTTTGACCGCATATTCATTAATCAAGAACAGATAGACACGCGACTCGCCTTTGCCGTCAATAACAACGGGGAACGCATCGCGCCTTATCACACTGCCGATGCATCAGCTTATCCCTTCTCGTTGAATCGTCCTGCATTAAGCAGCCAAGCTGGCGTGTCACCTTGGTCATTGCTCACGAGCGATGAGACCGCGGCAAAAATGAATGTCACTGGCTACCAAGGTCATCTCAACGGTGATGTGGTCGGTGTGTGGCAGTGGCATGAGCAATACCCCATGGCTGTGGTCATTGAGTTTAACGCCGACAGCGCCCTCAACGCGATTTACTACACGCGAAATTACCTGCTTTGGGTGTTTTTAGCCGTCACCGCCGCGTTCACCATTTTCTTGGCCTTGCATGCAAAGACATCACTCAAGATAAGTTTCAGCAAGCTGTATCTCGAATCGATCCTCCGAAACTACGCGGATGGCGTGATCGTATTAGACAACAAAGGCATGACAGTCTCGGTCAATGACAAAGCCTTCAAACTGGCGTTGTTACCCATTGATATTCCTCAACCCTGCTCCCTAAGCGCATTTCGAACATTAGAAAATCAGAAGCTTATTCAGCTACTCGATGACATTTATGTCGATGCCATAAATAGGGGCGAAATGGGCAATATTCACCGCTATGGCATTCAGGACCAAACGGTTTACCTGAAGATAAAAGCCACAAAGCAGCACATCAGCGGGAACGATTATGTCGTGGTGAACCTCAGAGATATCACCAAACAAAGCACCATTGAAGATAAGCTAAGTCGAAGCAATGCCCTGTATTCAGTATTCAATACAGTGCAAGACATGTACATGACCACGGGGGATTCAGAACGAAGCTTCAAAAAAGCCCTCGTGGTATTAGCAAGCTTTACGGAAAGTACCTTGGCGGCCATGTTGTCTTTCGATGAGGGTGAACAGAAGGTCATGTTCAAGCATGAAACAGGTCGCCAATCGAATGAATTTACTGGGCTACCGGATTCCTTGCTTTCTTATGCAGATACCGCCCTTTCCTTGCGCCGCACCGAGTTTTCATCACTGCACTTTACGGTCGAATCAGATCACGCCGATTTTTATAAACATTACACGCTGATCCCCTTGGTTTCGAAGCGTGATACCTTGGGTTTAATCGTGTTGGCAGGACGCGACTCGCCTTACAGTGAAAAGCAAATTGATTGGATTGCACCAGTTGTAAAGAGTATCTGCAGCATGATGTATTCAGACAAGCAAACCCAGCTTAACCAAGAGGTGACAGAGGCGCTGCGTACGGCAAAAGAAGACGCAGAACACGCCAATGAAGCCAAATCGACCTTCTTAGCGATGATGAGCCACGAGATCCGCACGCCCATCAACGGCATTATCGGTATGTCAGAAATCCTTGGAAACACAGATCTGGCTTACGAACAGAAGCATTACAACAACACCATTTCAGTCTCTGCTAACGCGCTTCTCGACATCATCAACGACGTATTGGATCTTTCTAAAATTGAAGCGGGCAAAATGCCCATCCGCGAAGAAACCTTTGCGGTCAGTGAGCTAATGGAAAATATCACCAACATCGTTGCCCCTCGCGTGAAAGATGGTGTCACCTTTACCTCTTATGTCGACCCACGTTTGCCTTTCGAACTCACTGGGGATTTTTCTAAGCTTCGTCAGATCCTCGTGAACATTGCTGGTAACTCAGCGAAATTCACCGACAGTGGGTTCGTGGATGTGTCTATTCGCTTGCAGGACACACATTCAAGTGCATCAAATAACGTGTGTCACGTGGAAATGAAAGTCACGGACACGGGGATAGGCATTAAAAAAGAACACCTAGATAGGGTGTTCGAAAACTTCTCTCAGATCGATAACAGCTCAAAACGTCGATACCAAGGCACTGGGTTAGGGTTGCCTATCTGTCGGAAGTTCGTGGATTTGCTCGGTGGCACGATCCACGCAGACAGCGAAGTGGGTGAAGGCTCAGTGTTCACCATCAACCTAAACCTCAAGCTCCCCGAAGATACGCTTCAAGATTTGCTGCAATCGTCAGAGTCGCTCAAGAAGAAACGTGCATTGGTGGTTTCACGCTGCGTCAGCCAGACGAAAAACGTGAAACGCTACCTTGAATACCATGACATGCAGGTAGTAACAGCGCTGGATGAAAGTGCGGCCTCCCGCGCGTTATCATCATGTGATCCTTTCTTGGTCACTTTGCTCGACCACTCCATTTCGCTGGAAGAACTGCGCGCCTGTATTGAGCCGACCACCAACACACAACACGTGCTGTACTTAGCGGATATTAAAGGCGTGCTCACCCATCGCCCTTACTCTATCTCTGCGGCGCTGACTGCCCCATTCACCATACTGAACCTGACACAAGCGCTTGAAACCATTGTTCAAATGCACGAGCAAGGTTTCAGTCGCGACGATGTGTATAAGCAACTGGCACAGCGTGAAGAAATAGCAAAAAATGCGGATACCCAACTACTGAAAACAGGGCTTTCTGTATTGGTTGCAGAAGATCACCCCGTCAACCAAGAGCTTATCTGCACCGTGTTACGCAAACTGAACTGCATTCCGACGATTGCCGATAACGGCGCCATTGCCTTTGAGCGTTTCGTTGCAAACCGTTACGACATGATCTTCATGGATTGCCAAATGCCGGTCATGGATGGATATGAAGCCACGCGCAAAATTCGCCAACTAGAAGCTGAGAATAATCTGCCTGCCATCCCTATTATCGCCATGACCGCCAATGCGCTCGCGGGCGACAGAGAGCGATGCCTACAGGAAGGGATGACCGAATACATCGCAAAGCCCTTTAAACAACAAGCACTGATCACCATGATGAACCAACTCATGCCTGAACATCTTGAATCTCAGTCTGAGTCTATGCCTGCGTTAGACACTCAACATCACCTCGTTACACCTGATGTCGGCACCCCCAGTGTTGATACACGCACAGAGGCCTTTGCTGTGAATACACAGCCTGTCTCGACGGTCGATAGCGCACCGAACGCAGATGCCGTTGCGCCGTTTGATCTCAGCACGTTGAAAGAAACCACTGGCGATGATCCTGACTTAATCCAAATGTTGGTGGGGCGATTTTTGAAGGTGCAAACCGATGACATTGAGGCCTTACAAGTCGCCTGGGATGAAAAGCGGTTTTCAGATGTGAAGAAAATCGCGCACAAAATGAAAGGGGCAGCACTGATGGTGGGCGCTATCGACTTTTCGACAGAGTGTAAAAAACTTGAACTTCATGATGTTGAAGACAGCGACACCATGGAGGCGCACTACCAAAGTCTACTGAAAAGTTCCGAAAATCTTTGCGCCAGAATGCTAGAATCAACGCGGTAGTAGACGACTTGAAATAATGCAAGCGCGATAAGGTTGCTTTTTACTCCCTTTATATGAAGTTTGCTAACCTAGCTGCACTATGGCAAGCGCACCCTAGGCAAGTGGGTGTTTTTTATCTAGTTTTAAGTACAAATACAAAAAAATAATAATTTATATCCTCTATTTATATTTTAAGAGTAAACGCTATGCCGACAGTTATTGCATTCCCATCAAAAAGTGCGCCCACTTCCTCTCAAACATGCGCTGTTACAGACATGATCAGGGAAGAGTTAAGCTACCTGAGCTCGAATGATCACATGATTAATTGCATCTTAGAGCGAATGAAACCGTTCATTGCGACCTTGGATTTTGACCTTGGGCTAGATGTAGAGATCAACGAAGAAAATCAACAAGGTGTGATGGATATTATTCCTGCCGTGCAATCTATGCAGGCCCGCTTTGACGACATCATCTCGGAGATCATTTCTGAGCGCATTCTTCACGAAATTCACATGTTTCACATAGAACGCGCCACTAAAATGTAAACGTGGCCGATACAACACATCATTCCTTAAAAAAGAGCATTTCTCGCTCTTTTTTCTTTTATATTTAAGGTGATACCGTATAACCTCCAGATCGCATTTTGCAAAAAAACGTCCTCTTTTTTATGCAAAATAGAAACACGCTTGGCGCAACACACTTTCTCGCTCGTCAACATTCTGACTGTTTCATCACGCATTTTATGCTGTCAGTTCACATCAAGCACACGTTTCCCCACGATTTCTCAATCAGCTTATATACTTACCAATTACTCATTAAAGAAACAAAGTTCTCATATATTTGTCACATGTAAACTTGGCGCAACTCTTGCAGCACATGTAACAACGCGATTAAGGACATGGAGGCATTCATGGGAGTAGCAGCAATCAGCACTGGCTCGATTCATACGTTTCGATCACGATCAGGTGCGCGAAAATTTCCTCGTATTGAGTTCCCTGCTCAGGTCGAAATCGATGGTGTTATGTACCCTACCAACGAATGGAGTGTAGGCGGCTTTTCTCTGCATGATAATAAGTACATGGGCAAGAAAGGCGACAAAGGCGCGGGCAATCTTTGTTTCGACCTGCCTGTGGGTCGCTTTTCTACCCCCTGTCAGTTTGAAGTGATGCGTGTCAGTGAAGAAGGCTACGTTCTCGGCTGCCAATTTTACTCCCTCAACTCCGGCCACCAAAAAACACTCCAGTCCATCGTTGATACTTACCTTACCGGTGAAACCATTTCGCTGGAAAGCGTGACATCTTATGGTGTCAAAGCGCAGCTTCACGAAGAAGAAGTGAAGCGCATGCAACAGAACTGGTGGCGCTTTGCCATCGTCGCCATCGTTGCACTTACTCTGATTACTATCGCTGCCTTAATGATTCAATCTCGCGTACTTTCTATTGAGTCGCAACATGCTGCCGTCAGTCAACCTGTGCTTACACAGAAAAGTTACAGCAACGGGGTATTGCGTTTGGGGGACTTTAAGCCCGGGCAGTTAGTTGAGAAGGGGCAATTGCTGTTCTCGATATACACCGAGGAAGGCACCGATTTGCTGGCCAAAGACAAACAAGAGCTCAGCAATATCAACAGCGAAATTTTGTATTACCAAACCTTGCTACGCCAGAGTAAAGAGGCCGTCGCCAGGTACAATTCGCGCTTGTTTAAAGAGCTTCAGTACATTTCCGACAAACGTAGTTTGTTAGAAGACGAGCTCGCAGCACGAGAAAGCATTTTACGCCTGTATAACAATGGGGTGAGGTCTGGCTCGGTAGATGTCGTTTCACGTGAATTGGAGCGTGTTGAAATCTTCGAAATCAAACGGGATATTCTGACGATCGATACGCACATTGAAGGCATTGAAAATCAGCTTGATCAAATCTTGCTTGGTGTACCGCCACGGGAAGCGCAGGTCGACATGAAGTCTCCGTTTGAAGTGCAGAGCAAGCTCGATATTTTGGTTAAGCGTAAAGATAAGATCCTTGAAGAAATTGAACGTTTGAAAACCCGTGGCCTTGCTTACGCACCGTGTAATTGTTACATCGTTGCCATCAATGCCTCTGATGGTCAGGTTGTACAAACGGGTACATCGGTGTTTGAGTTATCACCAATCGCATCCTCAGAAAGAACTGAACGCTCTATCCTCGCATTGATGCCATTAGAACGTGCCGCATTATTGAAAATCGGCATGCCCGTTGAATACCGGCTGGCAAGCAACGACGAAAAACTCGTCGGAACCATTGAAATGATTCAATTCTACAGTGCATCCAACAGTGATATTTACAACGAAGAAGGGGAATCCCTCAGTGGCCTACCTAAAACGTTGCCGCGTTTGAACCAATACACACTCATAAAAGTGACACCGTCACCTGAAGACATTGACTCGATAGTCAATGAGCCCGCAAAAGTTGTCGCGACAGTGAAATGGAAAGACGTGTTCAAGCACTGGTTTAACTTATGAATCCAGACAAACTCGTTGTTAAAGGCTTTCACCGAGATGACCCCACACACGTCACGGTGCTTTGGTGGTTGTTCTTCGCAGGCCTTCTACTCGGACTGTGGGCGATTTATACCATTTTACCCAGTGACAAGGTGCAGCCAGAGGTCCTCTATACCCTAGGCATTATTGGGGCATGGCGATACGGATGGAAAACCTTGCACCTGCTGCGTGGGTTGTACTATCAATATGTGCGTTACCCCGTCCTCTCTTCGCTGGCTGACATGACCAAAAAGCCCAGTGAAATTTTGCTGGTGATCCCTTGTTACCGCACCACGCCCGAAATCAGTGCCCCCGTGTTCAAAGCGTTGATCGATGAGATCGGCAACTTTGGCGTCTCTTGTCGCGCCGTGGCTTGTGTGTCTGATGAATCAGACCTTGGCATCATTGAAACGCAGTTCGACAAACTTCAAGATAAAGTGCCTGTCAGTTTGTACATCATCGACCAAGATGGCACAGGCAAGCGAAGCACCATGGCCGATGCACTGACATTGCTTGCCGAAGAACGCCCTGTATCGAAAGATGCCATATTGGTGCTCATGGATGCCGATACCGTTTTACCCGAAGGGATCTTAAAGAAAGCCTCTGGCTTTTTAATGCGTTACCACGATCTTGGCGCCGTAACGACACACAATAAGCCTATTGTTAAAGGAAATTCACTGATACGCCAATGGTACCGCCAGCGTATGTGCCAGCGTCACTTTTACATGAGTTCCCTTAGCCTAACCTATCGCGTACTGGTATTAACGGGGCGATTTTCCGTGTATCGCGCATCCCTTGCGCTCTCCCCAGATTTCATTGATAACCTGCGATATGACCATGTGAAACACTGGCGCTATGGCCGCATTCGAATGCTCACGGGGGATGATAAGAGCACCTGGTATTACGTGCTGAAAGAGCGTTGGAAAATGATGTACCTCCCTGATGTCACCGTGACTTGCTTAGAAGATGCACCATCCGGCGGCTTTCTAAAAGCCAGCCTGTCACTCATGACACGTTGGTACGGAAACATGCTACGCAGTAACATTCGTGCCATCGCGCTCGGACCACGTCAAGCGGGTTGGTTTTTGTGGTTCTGTTTACTCGATCAGCGCATCAGTATGTGGACCACATTAATTGGCCCCTCATTGGCACTGGTTGTCGCAACCTATATGGGCACAAAAGTGGTGATTGCTTACTTGTTTTGGGTCATCGCGACGCGGAGTTTGAATGTGTTATTAATATGTGTTCAATCTCGCCAGTTTCATCCCATCTTTGTGGTGTTACTCTGGTATGAACAACTGATTGGCTCTTTGGTCAAGGTATATCTGTTCTTCCATCCCAATGTACAGCGTTGGACGCGACAAGGTATCAGTGGTGTCGTAGAAGACAAATCTGTTTCAGGTCAAATCAAGCGCTGGCTGCCGCATTTGCAGACGACAGCCGCGTTCAGCACGCTATTGATTTTCGTCATGTGGCTTTACGGATGACAACGGTACGCTTTCGCTAAAAACGTGACTGACGTTGAAAAAGGTTTTGGGGCATACAGCAGTACCGTGTCTGCTTCCAAAGCCATGGCCTTGTTTCTCAATTGACTCACAGCACCCTCAGTCAGCTCACCATCATTGATCAACCAATAGTCATACCAGTGGCCTTGAGAGCCCACAACCACCCCTTTATCTTCACAATGCATCATCTCTAATGCATCTCCCCATAGAACGTTAATGTTTTCGCTTTCTGGTAACGGGGCTGTAACACATGCCGACAACAAAAGGGGGGCTAAAATGGCGAGAGGTTTTCGCATGTTTTTCTCTTGGTTTATAAAGGCGTTATTGACGATCTTAACGACCGAACGAGGTGACTAAGTTATCTCACCAATTATACCCCTAAAAACGCAGACTGGGCAGCGTTACTGACTATTTCACGATGCAATGCTCTTTCTTGAAATCCAATATTTTATGCATCACAACGCACTTGCTCTTGTGCTGTTCTCACACTAGAATAATACTGTATATAAACACAGTATTATTCATTATGCTCGATAACCTTCTCGCACTACATTCCGGCCTTTGGACTGCCAATCGCCTCTATCAACCTCAGACTCACTGCCGCCCTAGCGGCTTTGCGCTGTTGGATGAAAAACTCGAGGGCGGCTGGCCAGAATCCGGCGTGGTTGAACTTCAACTGACGTGTTTTGGTGTCGGTGAATTACGTCTCGTGTTGCCAGCCATTGCTACCGCACTCAAAGACAGTGAACTCACCCTCTTCGCTTGCCCGCCGGGCGATGTAAACCCTGTTGCACTGTGTCAGGCGGGCATCGATTTAGACAAAGTGGTGGTGCTCGCACCGTCTACCGACGCAAGCCTTTGGTGTGTTGAGCAAGCCTTGAAAAGCGGCTGCTGTCGTACCGCAGTGTTATGGGGGGATGCCCTGTCTGTCACGCAAGCGCGTCGCCTTCAATTGGCCGCGACAGAAAACGACTGCTTACTCTTCATGATCACCCACAAGAAAAGTGTTCAAGGGCTACCTGTGAGTTGCCGTCTTGCCCTCACACCGAGTGACAGTGGCATTGCCATCAATGTTGTTAAACGCCGAGGTCTGCCCGTGCAACCTTTCACGCTGACCATGCCAGCGATGTATACCGAGCACCATTGGTCGTCGAAAACGCACCCTATTTCCGAACGCAAAACACCGCCACAAGTACTGGGTTCATCCCCATCAGAGCAACAACATCTGCCCGTCCCCAACAACGTGGTGTCCTTGTTCCGATGATGCTCTGGCTCTATTTATATTTTCCGGCACTCTTTCTCAACACGTTAGAGCGGGATAACGACAACCAATCGCCGCTGATTGTATTGTCGCGCGCCACGGGGAACGTGTGTCAGGCTAACCAACAAGCTCAAGAACATGGTATTCGCCTCGGCAACGATTTGGGTACAGCAAGCGCACTCTGCCACGCCTTAAACGTGGTCGATTACGATGAAGAGAAAGAAGCAGAACGTGTGCAGCAATTGGCCTCACTGATATACCAAGTCAATGCCGATATCATTGTGCACGCACCCGCTGGCTTGATGATGAAAGTCTCGCCCATGCTTGCCCTGTACGGCTCACTGGAAGCGTATTGGGACGCGCTTCGTCCTGTCTTGGTCGAACAACAGGTGCAATTTCATTTTGCCTTCAGCCCTTATCCAGAGGCCGCGAAACAGCTCGCCATATCAGGAGCAGATTGCGTATTTCTCACCGAAGAAAACACCCGTGCCGCCTTGGCATTGTTGTCGGTTCGCCAACTCGGTTTCAGCGCCGCGCACGTGACTCAACTCGAACGCATGGGCATTCGTCAGGCTCAGCAATTGCTCGATCTGCCCTTAGCATCACTTGGGCAACGTTTTGGCAAACCGCTGACCGCGCAAATTCGGCGCCTGACTGACACCCAGATCGCACATGCAGCCACCTTCACGCCACCCGCGTATTTTCGGCAATCTCTCGAACTGCTGCATGACATTGAGAACAGCCAAACACTCTGCTTTCCGCTTCAACGTATGTTGCGAGAAATGGAAGCCTTCTTGCAGGTGCGAGAAGCCGTTGTGCCCAGCATTACCCTGTATTTTGCCCAACGCGATCATGATGAAAAAACACTCACGATCACGGCTGCAGCACCTGAATCTGCCACCAGCCGATGGATGACGTTACTCCAGCTTTATCTGGAAAAGCTCAAGCTTGATGCGCCAGTGATGCACATTCGCTTACACGCTGACACCCTGCTGCCTAAGCAATCCCCGACCCAAGATTTGTTTGCGGGAAAACGCGGCCAGCTAACCCCAGCGGAGTTGATCAGTTTGATGCAAGCCAAGGCCGGCGAGCACTGCGTGTATGGTGTGTCATTGAAGAACGATCATCGCCCAGAGCACGCTTTTCATCGACAAACACCCTTGATGAAAAGTGACCAACAATTGCCTGAGCATTTACCCGCCAGACCTTCATTGCTGCACATGACGCCACGCCCACTCATGTCGCGCCCCGCCCTATTGACGGGCCCAGAGCGCATTAGCGGCGGGTGGTGGGATCGCATGCCTGTTCAGCGTGATTATTTCGTTGCCCGGAATACTCGCGGCCAGCTGTGCTGGGTATTTAGAAATGCCATAGGGGAGTGGTTTGAACATGGCCTCTTCTGCTAACGACGAACAAAGCCAAACTCCAGAGCGTCACTACGCCGAACTTCACTGTAAAAGTAATTACAGCTTTTTAACTGGCGCATCGCACCCTGAAGAGCTCGTAACACGGGCTGCAACGCTGGGCTATCACGCCATCGCCATCACCGACGAATGCTCGCTCGCAGGCATTGTGCGAGCGTACACCTGCATCCGCGATCAAGCATTGCCGATAAAACTGATCATTGGTGCTGAAATCACCTATCAGGACGAAAAGCTGGTGCTCTTATGCCCGACGCGCAAAGCCTATGGCGAGTTGGCACGTTTAATTACCCAAGCGCGCATGCGCAGTGAAAAAGGCCATTACCACGTATTCAGCGATGATTTTAGCCACATCTCGCAGTGTCTGTGTATTTGGGAGCCTCGCCTTTCTCACCTTGAACGTCACGATGCCTCCCACATCCAACAGTGGTTGAAGAAAACCTTTGAAGGGCGTTTATGGATTGGCGCACAACGTTTGCTTCTGCCAAATGAAGAAACTTACCTGAATATGGTAGACACACTGGCGGATACCCTCGATGTGCCCGTGACCTGCGTAAACGATGTGCTGATGCACCACCCACAGCGTCAGCCTTTGCTAGACGTGGTCACGGCGATCCGTGAAGGGAAACCCTTACAAGAATGCGGACACGCGCTACCACGCAATGGCGAACAAGCCTTAAAGCCCCTCAGCAAACTGATAAAGCTGTACCCTGACGCGTGGATAAAAGAAACCAAGCACATCGCCAATTTATGCCATTTCAGTTTGAGCGAACTGCGCTACGAATACCCTGCTGAATTGGTGCCTGACGGTTTCACGGCCAGCAGTTATTTGCGCCATTTGGTGCACATTGGCATCAAGCTACGCTTTCCCAACGGCATCAAACCCGAAATCAGCGCCACCATCGAAAAAGAACTCATGCTCATCAGCGAGCAACGTTACGAATACTTTTTCCTGACCATTTACGACATCGTTCAGTTCGCCAAATCCCAAGGGATTTTGTACCAAGGGCGCGGCTCGGCAGCAAACTCCATCGTCTGTTATTGCTTGGAAATCACCGCCGTCAACCCAGAGAAAATCAGCGTCTTGTTTGAACGCTTCATCTCCAAAGAGCGGGATGAGCCACCTGACATTGATGTGGATTTCGAGCATGAGCGACGCGAAGAGATCTTCCGCTATATCTACAAAAAATACGGCCGCCAACGTGCCGCCATTGCCGCGACCGTCATTACCTATCGCTTCAAAAGCGCGTTTCGCGACGTCGGTAAAGCACTGGGGATCAACGAAACCCAGTTGGATTACTACATCAAGAATTTGAACCACCGAGACAAAGGGCTCGATAAGACAGAGCAGCTCAGTGCATTAGGGTTAGACACCCAATCACATCTTGGCCGCTGGCTACTCGATTTGGTGGAAGAAATTCGGGGTTTTCCGCGCCACCTCAGCCAACATGTCGGCGGCTTCATCATTTCCGCAGGGCCGCTTTACGAACTCGTGCCGGTTGAAAATGCCGCCATGGCAGAACGCAGTGTGATCCAGTGGGACAAAGACGATTTGGAATCCCTAGGTTTGCTCAAAGTGGACATCCTTGCGCTTGGCATGCTGAGCGCCATCCGCAAAGCCTTTGCCATTATCAGTAGCCAGCACCACCGTGCACTGTCCATCGCCAGCATTACGGCCATGGGCGACGACCCTAACGTGTACCAACAGCTTCAAAAAGGCGATTCCGTGGGCGTGTTTCAGGTGGAATCTCGCGCGCAAATGAACATGCTGCCTCGACTCCGCCCTGCCTGCTACTACGACTTGGTGATTCAAATCGCCATCGTCAGACCAGGCCCAATTCAAGGTGACATGGTGCACCCTTTCCTTAAACGACGTTGGGGTAAGGAAGCGGTTACTTACCCGTCAAAAGAGGTAGAGTCTGTCTTGTCTCGTACCATGGGCGTTCCCATCTTCCAAGAACAAGTGATTCAACTTGCCATGGTTGCAGCGGGGTTCAGTGGCGGTGAAGCAGACAAATTACGTCGCGCCATGGCGGCATGGAAACGCAATGGCAAACTGGCACCGTTTCGAGAAAAACTCATTAACGGCATGCAAGCACGTGGCTACAACATTGAGTTTGCCGAGCAGATTTTTCGCCAAATTCAAGGGTTCGGTGAATACGGATTCCCTGAGTCTCACAGCGCCTCATTTGCGGTGTTGGCGTATACCTCATCGTGGCTCAAGCATTATTACCCCGTCGCGTTTTACTGCGCCTTGCTCAACAGTCAGCCCATGGGGTTTTATAGCCCGTCTCAATTGCTGCAAGATGCCACGCGACATGGTGTGGTTGTACTCCCCGTGTGCGTAAACAACAGTCTGTGGGATCATCAACAAATCCTCACACCACAAGGCCCGGCATTGCGGTTAGGGTTTCGTTTGATCAAAGGCTTTTCGTCTCAAGGCGCTGAACGCTTGCTCGCGCAAAGACCAAACAATGGCTTTCAGAACCTGAACCAGTTACGCCGCTGCGGGTTAAGTCGTGGCGATTTAGAAGCACTTGCCAGCGCGAATGCCACCCAAATATTGGCCAACAACCGCTTCTCTGCCCGTTGGCAGATGATGGATGACAGCCATACCCTTCCACTCTTGTCACAAAGCGCTACCGACACCAATGATGCCAACGTCATTCACGCGCCCTCTGCAGTGGAAGATTTGGTGGAAGACTACGCCGCAACGGGCATTACCTTGGGTAAACACCCTATCGCGCTATTGGATGAAAGCGGCAAGTTAGGCAAACACCGACTCGCGAATGAATTAACCAGCATCAAATCAGGCACGGCCGTCACCGTTGCTGGTATCGTCACAGGTCGACAGCGCCCCGGCACCGCCAGTGGCGTGACCTTTATGACCTTGGAAGATCAAACCGGCAATATCAATGTGGTGGTGTGGCTTGCCACCGCGCGCGCGCAAAATGCCCCCTTTGTCACCGCGAAGATTCTGAAGGTGAAGGGCATATTAGAACGTGAAGGCGATGTGGTGCACATTATCGCAGGGCGATTTATCGATATGACCTCAACACTGGATCAACTGCTCATCCACTCAAGGGATTTCCACTAGCTCATTCAGGGCGCGGAACATGGTCATTCCTGTGTCTTAACAGACTGGGCTGATGCGAGGGAACAGCGTTGTAGCTCTCGCGCCAGAAACCGCCGTGATGCGTCGTTTGGCGCGTTCTGGATAGCGTGGTGATAAGCCGCGCACGCTTCGGGGGTGTTGCCCAGTTTACTCAGAACATGGGCGCGAGCCGCATGCCAAGGTTGGTAATTCCCGAGCTCAGTTTGCAACTCATCAAGGCGTTGTAACGCACGTTCACATTGTCCCAATTCGGCCATGACCACGGCCCAGTTCAGGGCGACGACAGGCGTTGGTTCATAAACCCACAGAGAGCGGTAGAGTAAAGACATCTGGAACCAGTCAGGCTTGGGCTGCATCATGTGGCAATCTGCAATGGCAGCCTTAATCTGAAAAGGGCCCGGCTGTTTTCGTACAATCGCTTCCTCAAGAATGCGCTGCGCTTCGGAAATCATATCATCCTGCCAAAGGTCTGGATCCTGCTGTTCAACAGGTACGATTGCCCCGTCCGCGTCAATCCTTGCTCGCCGCCTTGATTCTGTAAGCAACATCAGCGCAAGCGCACCCTCAATTTCAGGGTCATACGGGCAAAGCTGGCGTAAGAGGCGCGTCAGGAAAATACCTTCTTGGCACAGATCACGAGGGCTACTGTCTTCTGATACATAGCCGGAGGTAAAAACCAGATACAAGGACGACAGCACTGTGCTCAACCTTTCCGACCATCGCTCGGGTTCTGGCACCGAAAAGCCGATGCCTTTGGATCTGATCTTGGCTTTTGCTCTGGAAAGTCGCTGGCCCAGCGTTTGCTCGCTATCAAGAAAGGCGGCGGCTATCTCGCGCGTCGTCAGGTTACACACAGTGCGCAGCGTCAACGCAATGCGGGATTTTTCTTCTAGCGCGGGGTGACAACAGGTAAAAATGAGCCGCAGTCGCTCATCGGGTATCGTTTCGTCGATGTCGTCGCAGATAACGTCCACGGAGAGGCTCGCGAGGTCGGACGTTCTCTTCGTTTCGCGTTGTACAGCGCGGATGTGGTCAATCCCCTTGTTCAATCCCACCTTCATCAACCACGCCACGGGATCGTGAGGAACACCCGTTCGCCCCCAATGCTTGAGCGCAGCAATCGATGCCTCCTGCAGCGCATCTTCGCCCAACTGAAAATCGCCGAGCCTTGAAATTAGCCCAGCTAAAAGCCGCCCCCGATCGTGGCGTAGCACCTCATCAAGACGGTGAGAGACCGCGATGGCGTTGGGAACGGCATGTTTCATTTAACCGTCCGCTGGGTCATAGTCCAACAATGGTCGAATCTCGACAGTGCCGAAATGGGCGATGGGGATCATTTCAGCGTATTTCAATGCCGAATCCAGATCCGCCACATCCAACACATAATACCCGCCCAAATGCTCACGCGTTTCTGCAAACGGGCCATCCATGGTTTCGACCTTGCCCGCTTTGATCCGCAGTGAGGTTGCTGTTTCAACCCCTTGTAATCCTTCTCCACCCACAAGCACGCCGTCGTTTTTGAAGGTGTCACTGGTCGCAGCAAACGCCTCCATCATGTCATCAAACTCTGGGGTGCCGTAGGCAGGCTCTTTATCCGGCGCAGCATAGAGCAACAGCATATATTTCATGTCGAACTTCCTTCTCTTTTGATGGTTCATGCTACAAGGACGATCCCGTTCCTCAATTTTCGACATGTCCCGATTTAATTTATGTTTTTTTTCTAAATCTAGGCGAGAAAACGGGAAGTAGGCACTTCCAATATAGTCAGAGTGGGGATGCTAAGGTGCGCATGAGGTTGAAAACGCCAAATGCGTTGATGGAAAGCACATCTAGCAAATGGTGAAAGCAGATTGTGACTATTGAGTGGGGACTAGCTTTTCACCATTCGTTAAATCGATATCTTCACCAAAATAGGAGCCAAGATCCGTCAGCGTTACCTCATCAAGCTCTGAGCCTTTATAGATAAACGGACCTTCGTAATAAACCTCATCCGGCGAGTTCATGGTGATTTTTATCCGATATTCAGGATGGGCTGATTCAAGGATCTTAAACCCGATGCCACCATCTGGTGCGTCATACCAAATCACATCCCCAACAAGTTGCGCGTCGGCGTTATGTTCCACGGGCGCGATTTTTAAAAAACCAAAAAAGAAAATCACTAAAGCCACAAACACTGACAGTAAGAAAAGCAGTGATATTTTCAGTATTTTTTTCATTTTAATCAGATACCTCTAACGAGCCTGTTTCGTAGTAATAGTCTAAATCTGGCTGTGTCAGTTGGAATTGTTCTATGTATGCAGTAGGAACAACAACGGCAGGTCTCCAAGACGTTTCTAACGCTAAATAGTCAGCCAGAGAGTGTAATCTAAGTTCTCACCATAACTCATGATTTCGGAAATTTAGTCGCAGAAATGTCTCTACCTAGCTGATAATATGGAAAAAACACACTCAAACCAATCCTATGATTATTGAATGCCCCCACTGCGCAACTAATAACAGCATTGATTTTGCAGAGCACATCACTTGTTGTGAATGTAAAAAAAGCTTCAAAGGACAGTCTTTCCGTAAATTGAAAAAGCCGTTGCTTTCTGCAGGTACCGCCGTTGTTTTAGGTATCATTGGTGGGATAAAAACGGAGCAATTCTTGGACGAGAATCGCTATCCCATCCATGTTGAATATGCGATTGTCGATACGTGTTTGAACAGCTCCAATCGAACACTACATATCAGCCAATACAAAGATAAACGATCTGTGTGCCTCTGCGCTATTGAGAGCACCATTGCGAATGTGTCTTATAGAGATTTTAAAGAATCGCAAAAGCTGTTTAATGAACCGTTTAAGGCTGCGATAGCTGAGTGCAAAAGAGGCTCCTAAGAGCCCCTGTGTATTATCGACTATTTACCTTTTGGCTCATTACCCCTGCCACGTCCAGAAGGATTGCCCGTCTTGCTTGGGTAGTTAGGATTTGGACGTGGTACTGAGCTTGGCTTAGGCGCAGATTTCGACATGTGGATCTCCTTATTCAACTATCGGTAATTATTTCGTTGATTGATTTTTGGCTTTATCCGCAGCTCGCTGAGCTCGCGGCGCAAATCCACCTTTGTTAACTTTTCCACCGTTCTGTTTTGCTTCTGCGCCTTGAATTCGAGCAGCGGCTTCGGGTGTCATTGGCTTTTTAGGATTGTTCATTTTTTAGTTCCCTATTTCAGTGAAAGTGATGTCTTCGCTAAGACAGGGACATAATACGAGAGGCTATGGGGACAGATGGGGACAGTAAGAAAACAAAAAGAAATTAAGTACCTATTAAAAGTAATGAGTTGGAGCCATCGAGAGCTTGCTGGAGCGGTTTTCGAATATGACAATGATGATTTTGTTGAAGATGAAAAGCAAAAAATAGCAAAATTGTCCGACGCTATTAAAAAGCAGCTAACCCGAACAACAACTGCAGAAGCACGGCTGGACCATTACTTGGAAGTTATAGAGAGTCACCCGTCATTTAATCGATTAAAACTCGACAGCTTTCGACCAAAATATGTCAGCCACGATTGTTTAGAAGATGATTTGCTACTTGAGCTTACAGCGACATCACAGCACCTTGATGAAGAATAATTCCCTATCAATGCTCATAAGAAAGCCAAACGTAACCATTTTGCTTAAGGAAGGGAAAGGGGATTTACGCGACCTATTCATACGAGATGACTACGTATCTTCTTGACCATGGTTTTGGCCTGTCATCAAGCATTCGCATAACTTTAGAAACTGCAGCCTTGGAAGTGAACTCCTAATTCGCGCGATAGAGCATTGCAAGGGTTTGGGTTGCACCCAAATC
This sequence comes from Enterovibrio baiacu, assembly GCF_004120195.1. Lineage (GTDB taxonomy): Bacteria > Pseudomonadota > Gammaproteobacteria > Enterobacterales > Vibrionaceae > Enterovibrio > Enterovibrio baiacui. Next base: position 39,046 of record NZ_SCHN01000010.1, read on the forward strand.
GATGGCTGGATGCATGGGGATATAAAGAGATTGAGGTTGTTTTACGAGCGATTCGGTTTCAAAACATCTGGTATTGTTATCTCACTAACCTTAAAAGACTTCAGGAAAAACGAGCTGTGATCGCCTTCTCGAGAGAAACACTCCATGACTAAACAATAAAGGCTGCATTGTGAAGAAAATGGTTTTATACCAAAAGACCCATCAAAAAGAAGCACCAACCCACCATCATTAATATGAACACCGCTGAGCTGATTCTATGCAGAAAAGAGGCAATTTTTTCAGGTATCCCAAATAACTCAATAAGGGCCGCACCACCATTCATAAATGTAAATGGGAAGAGATTGATTGCTGCGAGTTTAATCGCAACCAAAGAGAACACTTGCATGGGCGCTTCATTCACCAATACAGCTTTAATTTGCTCATAATAGAGGGCACTTAAACCGGGTACTCCGCTAAATAGAAACTGCTCAAATCCCGAAGCTAAAGATGCAAAGGCCTGAACACCAGAAAGCAAGAGTGAAATAGCGACGAGAACAAAGCTTCCTGAAAGAATGATAGAAGCCCTTACCCAGCGACTTTGATGATCAAATGCTTTTGACATTTGTTCAGTGTCGATTTCATCTACGCGAGAGTCTAAAAGCTTAACCATGCCAGTAAAAGGCAAACAGCGTATCTCTATTTTTCGATATTTAAAAAGCGTTGGACCTAAGCCAATGATTATCTTACGTACTTCGACACCATAGCGCTCCGCAACAAACGCCATCGTTAGAATGTGAATTGAAGTCAGAAAAGCCAACGAGACAAAGAGGAAATCCATAGCTACCTTGAATATTCGTTACGAGGTTTAAAAGCAGGATCAAAAGTCTAACAATTTATCACGCATCATTTTCTCTAAGATATTGGAAAAATTGATGAAAATTCCACATTTAACGTCGGGATATTTCATCTTCTCCCCTATCCAAGTTTCCACGGTGGGTTTAATCGGTTTTCACCCGCCCAATATAGCTTAATTTTATTTCCTGACGGATCGCTCAGGCTTGCTTCTCTCCAAAGGAAGGATTGATCTACCGGGTCATGGTCAAACTGAACGCCTTTTGACTTGAGTTCATCCACCCACTTATCGAGTTCTTGGTGCTCAAAATACACAACGCCTCTGGAGGGTAAGCCCTCTTTATCGGGGTCAAGATAGACAGAAAATGAAGCATCACCGTCAGGGAAGGCAAATCGCGCATAATGGTCATCTGCGACGATCTGTATTAACCCCAATGTCTTGTAGAACGCAACGGCTTCCTCGATATCATTCACGGCCAGTGTCACTTGGTTTAGGTTCATTTAATTTCCTTGTTCTTTTGTCCATTGCGTTGTAAATACTGGAGTCGATTCATGCGAGTCGCTGCTTTTTAGAACGCTTCTATTGATAACAATACATGAGTAACAGTGTGCATGTAAGCATCTAATTATGCTGCGAAAAAACCATCAGATCATGGATTCAGCCCCATAAAACAACAAAACCACCTTAACGATGGTCTTGTTGTTGCGAGGACGAGAAGGTGACATTTCCTCTGAAATCTACAGATATCTGGTATGCAGGAAAATCACGAAAAGATTTCCCTAATCACCTAGCTCAAAATTGGACAGAAGTGTGTTAGAGGGCGTGCGCGCTACCATCTGTTTTGGATTAGTTTAATTTGGGAGAAATGAGCTTGTCGCGTGGATTGCTATACATAAGGAGAAACAACAGCAGCTTTCACTTAACTTAACCTCAGCACCTAGGTGTATCCCCGTCATCGCAATAGCCTAGCACGTCAGTCTTGGAGAGCGATTTTATAGGGTATTATTGGTCTTTAACCTCAAAGGCATTTAGCCATTTATCACCCCATAGATATCTGGCAATCCAATATCTATTAGGCTCAATAATTTCGGGATCTAATTTCAAATTATCGATTAGTTTCAGCATGTTGAGCTCTATAGTATCAGCACCTAATGCTTGAAAAATTTCATCTTTTGCTGTCAAAGCATATGCATCTTCTTCATAGATATTGAAAAAGAAATCACCACTTTCATTTGTGATTATATGGCACATACCTATGAAACCTTCGGCTGCAACAAGACCTCTAAAGTAATTTGCATCTCTATTTTCTCTAACGTTTTCTAATACGAACCAATCGCCAATTTTATCCGAACTGTAATCTGGGATTGGGAATGCAATAAACGTTGATATCAGTTCTTTTTCAATTAGCCTATCTAGAAGGCTGTAGGCATGATGAAAATCATCAAAGTAAATCCTAGATGACATGCCTTGGGCTTCGCAGCAAATATCGAGCATCGGTAGATATCGATACTCCTTATTGATGTATTTTTTGCCAATTTCCTTGATGATATCAACGTCAGTCTTATTCACTACGTATCTCCTTATCAAATGACCCGTTCGTAAATAACATTATGTTTGCTAAATTTACCATTCCCAATCAGAGCAAACTAAGGACAGGCATGCATAAAATTCAATTCATCTTTACCACGCACCTTTGAGCCTGAAAGCACTAACGCATGCAACTGATAAGGTTATGTTTTTCTTAGCTGTCAATGGTTCATGCTACAAGGACGATACCGTTCCTCAATTTTCGACATGTCCCGATTTAATTTATGTTTTTTTTCTAAATCTAGGCGAGAAAACGGGAAGTAGGAACTTTCAATATAGCCAGAGTGGGGAGGCTGAGGTGCATTAGAGGGGAGACGATCACTAAGGATTGCGGTGTTTTGGGGCAACCCCTCAATGGCAGATGTCGAATGCAGAACTAAAGGACTTTGTAGAGCCTCAACATGTCTTGATGCTGGATGCCATGTTCAAAGATAGGCTCGGAATAGTTGCGCAGAAAATGGTCTTTCACCACGGAGTCCACGCGAAAACCAAGCCGCTGATAATAGGTCAATTGATACCCAAATGTCCCCGTACCCAACTCGACGCGCGTGACGCCTTTGTTGGGTAACTGCGATAGCACAAAGGTGAGAAGCGCTGAGCCAATGCCTTGACCTTGATACTCGGGATAAACGGACACGTTATAGATTTCGGCAAGGCCGTCATTCAGAGATTTCACGACACAAGCGGCGAGGATTCGCGCATTGTCGGAGGCAGTAAAGCACCATGAATCTGATAAATACGATGAAATACTCGCTTCAGATGGATCGGCTTCGAGGAGCAAATCGAGCGGAATATCACTGCTTTTAGCTTCGATATATTTCATCTTCTCCCCTATTCAAGTTTCCACGGTGGGTTTAATCGGTTTTCACCTGCCCAATATAGCTTAATTTTGTTTCCCGATGGATCGCTCAGGCTTGCTTCTCTCCAAAGGAAAGATTGATCTATCGGGTCATGGTCAAACGGAACGCCTTTTGACTTGAGTTCATCCACCCACTTATCGAGTTCTTGATGCTCAAAATACACAACGCCTCTGGAGGGTAAGCCCTCTTTATCGGGGTCAAGATAGACAGAAAATGAAGCATCACCGTCAGGGAAGGCAAATCGCGCATAGTGGTCATCTGCGACGATCTGTATTAAGCCCAGCTTTTTGTAGAACGTAACGGCTTCCTCGATATCATTCACAGCGAGTGTCACTTGGTTTAGGTTCATTTACTTTCCTTGTTCTCTTGTCCATTGCGTTGTAAATACTGGAGTCGATTCATGCGAGTTGCTGCTTTTTAGAACGCCTCCTATTGATAACAATACATGAGTGACAGTTTACATGTAAGCATCTAATTATTAATGGAAAACACCATCAATCCATGGATTCAGCCCCATAAAAAAACAAAACCACCTTAACGGTGGTCTTGTTGTTGCGAGGACGAGAAGGTGACATTTCCTCTGAAATCTACAGATATCTGGTATGCAGGAAAATTACGAAAAGATTTCCCTAATCACCTAGCTCAAAATTGGACAAAAGTAAGTTAGAAAAGAAGTTCATCCATTAGTTCGGTTACTAACCTCAAACGATTAGAATTTCTATTATTTTAACTTGGGCTAACTAGCGTTTATATAATACTAACATCCCGTTTGGATCAGATATTTAAATGTATTCATAGTGATGAGCATATTTTAGGCTGAAAAGAATTTAGCTCAAACCTAAGCTGACAGTCTCCGATTTAAAAAATCGTGTAACTGTCAAATCAAGTCTGAGCTAGTACAATGTTTGAAAATTTTTCAATTGACTCAACAAAGTGAAATTATGGTTCTTGAACTATCAACTACCACTCAAACCTCTCATTGCTCTCTGAGTCACGTTCTGCTTCTCTTTCGTATTCACTAGCAATGTATGCTTCCCATTGAGCTTTTTTTGCAACCCCCCATTTTGATATATCTTCGTTAGTTGAATCTATCAAGGGTTGAAATAAAGCTAATCGAGACTCAAGTACCTGGGCTCTTGAACCTGTACACCCATTTGGACTGAAGCTGGATAAGTATTTATCCAAAACCACAGCTGGTTCTGGACAAGCTTGTAACAATTCGACCGCTAATTGTGTCCACTCAACAGTTTTTTCATTTGATTGATATGGCGTAATTATAGATGCGAGCGCTGGGTAACTATCTCTACCATTGTTTTTACACCAATCTAGCGTGCTTTTGTTATCAATTTTAGAGAAAGGACTTACTTTCTTGTCAAATCTACCTTTTATAGCGTTCCTTATCTGGCACTCGATTTCACTGCTTTTACCAATAAAAACTTCAAGAGCTAATATTGGGTGTAACTGAATAACTGTAGACATAAATTCAGGGAAATCATATCTGCCGATAATATGAGCCAAAATTTTCACTTTAATTGCTTTTAGAACAGTCAAAGCACTTTCTTCATTTGTACCATCACAAAAGCAGACATTGGCTATTTGGGTTAAACTATAATCGCTGCCTCCGGAAGCCCCTTGTTCTTCTGAGTAATCAAATGATGCTAAAAGTGATGCAGATTTCTCTTTAAGCAAATCTGAAACAACATAGTTTTCGTTTTGCTTTAGTCCATGAAAGCGCATTGATAGTATTTCTATCGCAACTGCCTGGCCGTCTTTTTGTTTCCAAATTAAATCTAACATTTCACTTAGCTGATCGTCGGCTATTGGTTCGTGACTGCGACCACATGCTAAGTTTCTATACATCCAAACTGGAGATGTGTTTTCTTTTAATGCTTTAAGTATTCGAGCAATTGCATCTTGGTCGATAACGTAACTCAGTTGGACTAATATAAAGTATTGCTTGAGTTCAGGGTGTTTTATGAATTCATCTAAGAAAGTATTGGTAAGGTTGATATTAACTTTCGAGAGGTGCTTAATTTGTCCACATAAGAAGTTAATGTTTCTTTCTTTTTCAGGGGCTTTTTCTAATGCAGAAACAGTCAAAGCTAATAACTCTTTGTTTTTATCCGTTCCTTCTGCGCAGCCTTCTCCAAATTCAAATAAGTTAGAGCTAGAACCACTGTATGATAGAAGTTCAGTCAACATAGATTGAAGTAACTCACTATTAGTACTTGCTACTTTTACTCCCAAATCTATAGAGTATTGCTGTCCTTTTTTATAACCACGCTCAATTACAACACCATCCTCATCGTATTCTTCTAAATCATGAAATTTCCATTTATCAGCCAATACATACATGTTTATATCGTCTAATAAGGACTTAGGTGATAATTGCTTTGCGATTGATTGCAACCTTTGTATTTCTGTTTCTATGGAAGTTTTGCAGTCCCATTTTAAGATATCATGAATGGCAGAAAAGCCATCAGCCCACATTCCTAAAGTGCTTATTTTTATACAAGTATTTTCAATTAAATCTCTTAAGTTATTTTGTCGCCATAAGCTACGCAGGTTTTTGGCTAGTACTTTTTGGGCTCGCTCTGACTGGGGAGTTTTATTAATAATAAATTCAGATGTATATTCAATGAACAACCGATACCAGTCTGAAACATCTTGGTTGGTTTTTGGTCTGTAACCAAAGTCTCTTGGGTTCGCACCAAAATCAAAGCTATGGCTTGAGGAAAAGTGCCAAGCTTCAAGAGATGAATCTAAAAGTTCGAAAGCTAGCTCTATACTAGGCTCGGTAGCGGTAGAAATTAAATTTTTTATAATATCTAAACGCTGCTCCTTGGTTGCATGAGTTCCAGATAAATAAAGTTGAAACAATGACTTTAAAATATCTCTGATAGAGTTGTAATTTTCGGCTTTATCTTCTGATAGAGTAAATTTGCATAACAATTTGGCACATATATCAAAATATTGTTCATCATAAGCAATAGATCTGATAAGCCTTGTTATTTCTGTAAATTGTTTATTTTTTCGTGTACAAAATTCAGGCTGTTTAGCTAAATTTTCAATGTGAAGTAAAACTTCTTTAGTTGAAATAGGTGCTATATTGGTGAGCAATAACCAAGCAAGTTCACTTTTTCCTTCGGCGAACAGTTTATGTAACAATCCATCTTCATTTAACCAATCATTAACGATGATTTTGGCTTCTTCACATTTAGATAAGTAGCCCAACCTCCTTGAGAAGGATTTTAGTAAGCGTTCATCTGTTGCTTCATTAATGTTATCAGAAATAACACCTGTACTTATATTTTCTAACGCATACTTTGATAACCTATTCGCGATTGGGTGCGGTAAAACTGCCATCCATTTACTTCGTTGCTGAACTAAATTTCGACGCTTTAGCTCTTTAGCTGATTCATAAATATCTCTTGGTGGAATTTCTGATAAGTTACTGAGGAAAGTAATATCATCACTATAAGTCTTCTCACTGTTAATTTGGAATGAATAAACTAGTGAAAGATATTGAGCGGCTGTTTCGAGTGACTTTTCATTAGCATGACGTTGGTAAAATAGCCTTTTAAATAGTTCTTCATCCCTTAAACTTGAGATGTTTTCGTCTTTGCCTATTGTTTCAGCTAAAGCCAAAGCTATTCTTGAGTTACCACCTGAAAATTCACTAATTGTTCTAGCGTTTTGCTGACCTAGATGCTGATATCTAGCGTTAAGTATTTTTTCTATAAGCTCAATTGAAGATGGTTCTAAAGAGAATACTTCAGTTTGCTCTGGTTGATCTTCTCTTAAATCATATTCGACAGTCAATAAATTGGTGTTGCTACTTTCAGTGCTGCATAAGGTTGTAAGAGATCTATGTAGGTCAGGTGGACAGTTATCTATAATTAAAATTGCTTTTCGACCTTCGCCAGCGATTTTTTCAGCTAAAGCTTGAGGTGTTGGTTTTGGGCCATTTGCCATATCAGTATAAAATACAGCCTTGTGGGGCAAAGGGTTTTCACCAATGCGCTCATCAAATAAGGCTTGAACGAACCTAGTTTTTCCAACACCAGATAAACCAACAAGTCTAATAGACGCTTTTCGCTCTAATAACTTGTTTCTAATAAGGTTCAAGCCGTCTAAACCTTTAAGCCCTTCATTATTGCTTGAAGATGAATCAAGCAATCTAACCTGGTCATCAACGAAATATTCACCGGATGTCCCATGGGGGCAATGTGCCCAGTTATTATATCCTTCCCATGAGTTTGTATCGTTATAAAACCTAGAGTTTATCCATAGCTCATGAAACTCTCTTTTTTTTTGAGATAAAAAGCCTTTTATGTGCGTGTAAATCTCGTCATTTTTATCATTTGGCTTGCATATGTTTTCATGACTAACTGAAATAGGGATAGCTCTAACACCTGCTATTCCTGGATCGGCACTGTCAGGTTTAACAACTGTGACAATACCGTACATTTTTTCAGTTTCTGTTAGAACAAGATGCCTTATATCTTTATGCTGACACCAATCTCTATACCAAGTATTCAGCTCTCTTAAGTTAGGATCATTTCTGCTTAAAGATGCAGCAACAATAGATGGTTGTTGAAATGTAAAACATCTCAACAGGCCTTTGGCAAAAATATTATGGCCATGAACCGCAATATCTGAGCCGAGGTGAGGCGTTCCTAAAAAGGCTACACCAGAAACTCTGCCCAAAAATTGTTTTACTTCGACTCTATTAGTTTGATCATTAGCTATTCTAAGTATCTGCTTTGTGATTAACCCTCCAAGACTATGGCAAACAAATATTATTTCTCCTTCGGCTAATTCGGGAACTTTTAATATGTGCTCAAATATATTTACAGCGAGATCTGGTATGCCCATTCCTGAGCTATCAAATTTAAGCTTGGGAGCGTCATATTCCACTGTCCATATATTTAGGTCACAATTATCTTCAGCTAACCAAATTGGCCAAGCTTCATCTTTAGATCCCTTTTTAAGCCATGTGCCATTTGCGTCTCCACCTAATCCATGTAGAAAAATAACATGGATATCTTTTATCTCATTAGAGCCTGTCCTAAGTACTATCTTTGCCACTGCTTTTTCTCTTCAATCTACTGTTCGGTATCTGCACGCTTAAACGCCAGTTCTCGTCGATTTTCAAGCTTTGGAAGCTTAGTTCGCTATCTAATCGGTAAGTAATTTTTTCATTGAGTTTTAAATAGAACGCTAATTCTTGAATAGTGAGTACATCACCAACTATTCACAATGCTCCTAACTTAGTCCAATCCTAACATATGAATAAATTGAGTAATTAGAAAGGTAAAAAGAATTCACACGCCACACACTGCATGAAAATGATTTTTGTCCATAGATAAGTTAGTTTACATCTGCCTTCCTAACTCGGAAAGGGGCATAAACGTGCCAGAACTGATCGGCCTGACACGGGTTTAGGCGAATTTTTCAACCAAAGCTTGTTTTCATATGCACTCACCCTTACGGCCGAATTGCTTCGAAGAGACAAAAACAACAAAACCACCATTATCGGTGGTTTTGTCTTTTCTCTGCCTTCTCAGCGGTATTAACTAAACACTTCTTCGACATCGACAACTTTGGAACGGTTCACTGTGATCTTCCAGCGTTGCAGAGTGATGGTGCCATCAGGCCCTTTTTGCTTGGCGATCAGGTTGAACTGGTGGCGTTTATCGATCGATTCACGCGTGACTTGCCCGTCGCTCAATGCGTAGTAACGTTCTTTACCGCGCGCCATGAGGCGTGAAAAAGGGCGGAAATCCATGCGCCACACTTCTCGTGTCATGTCATAGCCACTGAGAAATTTGGTGGTGGACATGTTGGTCAGCATCTTCATGCGAACCACAGATTCTTCACGCTGACGCAATTTGCCTTTACGCATTTTGCGCACGTCATCAGGGATCTTGTCGAAGGCGATGTAATCCAGCCATTCTAACTGGCTGCCGATACGCTGGCCGGATGTGGGATCTGTGAATAATTTACGCCATTTCGGACGGCCACGGCGAATGAAACGCCAAAGCACATCACGCAAATCATCTTTAAAGATCTCCCTGAGCGCATACAACCCCGCCATTGCGAGGGCGAACGACAAGGTAATCTCACCCAAGAAACTGCGCATACGGATGATTGCCACAGTGACAAATATCATCACGAGACCTGCCGCTGCGCCTTTCGCTAACTTGTTCAGGTTTTGCCCCAGCACCACGTCTTTCTGACGGATAGTAACGGGGTATTCGATCAAGCGGCGAGCAAGACGCATCTTGTTCACCATGCGCGTAGAATCAACCTGTGCTTTGTCTGAGTTGTAGTTTTGCTGAATGCGGTACGCCGACTCTGACTCTACAAAGGCTATCAACTGTTCTCTGATCGGTTTAAAGGCGGCGCTACGTGGCATGTGCGCCACCAGCGATAAGAAGCGCTGCTCCGTCAGCCAAGACAGGTAATTATCGATATTGTTGTAATACTTAATCAGGCTGTCTTCTTTAGGCACATAACGGCGCAAGCGACGCAAGATCTCAACCGCCATGTCCGTGATGTATTCAAGCTGTTCAACCGCTTCTTCTTCTTCAACATCGGCTACCGTATCAAAGAATCGGTGCGTGGTTTTTTCCAGCGACAGCGCATATTGGTAGGCATACAAGCTCAAGCTGACGCGGTATTTGTCCGAGGGGAGTTTGTCCCGGCTAGCAAGGCGAGAATGCACCAAAGGAAGGTGGTGTTGAGACGTAAAATAGGTACGCGTGTTTGAAAGGACGGTGTTGTAAAACGCGTCCTCGCTTAACACTTTATTGGAGAAGTTCAGCTCTCCGGGCACGAAAAGGTAGAATTCGACATCCTGTCGTTTTACTTCTTCATTAATCAGCGCTATCCGTGCGGTTAACCCCTCATATTTCTCTACAGAGATCAATGTGTACTCCAAACATTCGTCATCTCAAAGCAAGCATGCAAACCGCATTTATTCGCTATTGTCATCCTATGCGGCGGCTTAGTGTAACGAATTTATCCATTAAGTCAGAAACAAAAAATGTCATTATCTTCAGACATAAAGCGCACTGAACAATTTATGACCAATCTTTGATGATCCGGCTGCATCGCCCATATTCTCAAGTTTGAGATAGACACAGCCTCACAACATCAACTGGGTTATCCACAGAAAAAGTGAATAAGTTTTTAGTAACGTCGAGATGATTCAAGCACACGCTTTCAGACTTGATCGTCCACAAAACGCGCATCACACAAACTCAACAAACAGACATCTCGTCGTAGGATGGTAAATAACTGCGAAGGTGTTGCCCTAGCGCCGTTAGCCTAGGGCACAAACATGATAGAAAAGTGACGGGAACGCGCGTTATTTCCCCGTTTCTAACGCTTGGCGCATACGGGTTTGCACCACATCAACCAAGAGATCGGGCTGGAATTTGGATACAAACCGATCACACCCTACTTTCTCAACCATGGCTTCGTTAAAACTGCCACTGAGCGAGGTGTTCAGGGCCACGTATAAGTGACTCATTCGCGCGTCTGCACGTACTTCAGAGGTCAATTTATAGCCGTCCATTTCCGGCATTTCAGCATCCGTGATCATCATGAGAATCTCATCGGTGACGTTCTTGCCTTCATCACACCACGCTTTCAATGTCGCCAACGCCTGAGCGCCGTTTTTCCTTTCAATACATTCTATGCCGAGCTGTGCGAGCGTTTCTCGAACCTGCGTACGCGCTGTCGAGGAATCGTCCACGATCAACACTTTCTGGCCTGACAGATGCGCTGACAAATCGCCGTCCAGCACGTCTTCTGATATACCAATGTCATAAGACACGATTTCGGCCAAAACCTTTTCAACATCGATGATTTCAATGAGTCTGCTTTCGCCTTCATGCTCAAGCTTGCTGATTGCCGTGAGGTAGTTCCCGTGCCCCGTGCTCGGCGGCTCCATGATTTCATCCCACCCCATGTTCTTGATGTACACCACTTCGCCCACAAGGAAAGCCTGAATCGTTCGGTTGTATTCCGTCACTATCAGGTTGGCTTGCTGCTCTTTGCCCAAGGGGCGAAACCCGATGGACTGGCGCATATCAATCACTGGGATCGACTTACCACGAATGGTTGCGACACCACTGATCTTAGGGTGAGCCCCCGGCATCTGGTTTAGGTGCGGCACTTTGAGTACTTCGCGCACTTTGAAAACGTTGATAGCAAAAAGCTGCCGAGTGCCTAGCTGAAAAATAAGCAACTCAAGTCTGTTTTCCCCAACAAGACGGGTTCGTGAATCTACAGAATCTAAAATACTCGTCATCTTACACTTTGCCGTTTTCAATCACTGTCGTGATGTTTCGTTATGCCTATCGTTTCAATCAGTAAAACACATTCATACGCCACTGGCATCAGGTGTTGATGTAATTAGCGTGCTATTTATCATTTCAACAATAATAGTAGGAAAAGTCTGAGAATAATGCGAAGCATCGCCGCGCAAAGCCTTACCATATGCAACAGAGAGAGGCGTTGGTTATTTATTGTTCCATGTGCATATTTTCATCTGCCACGAAAGAAAGGACATGCCCATAAACAGAAACAACCGAGGTGTTATCCTCGCAATCTAACGCTACAATTAGAAAAGTATTAGAACGGTTCAACTGTCGACTACAGGCGCTGAAATGAAAAGCAAAGCCAATGAATCTCAGGGAATGTTGCTCTTTAGATTGTCTGCAACGCAGACGTTTGCAATCGGCACATTAAAAGTGCGCGAGATCGTCCCTTTTTGTCCGCTAACTGCATTACCCGGCTCTCACCCCACGGTTGTGGGTACCGCCAATATTCGAGGGATCACGACACCTGTTATCGACATGGCAAAAGCCATCGGGTATCAACCTGTCGACAAAGACGAATACAAAAATTGCTTCATTATTATCACGGACTGCCAGCGTCGCGTGGTGGGTTTTTTGGTACGTGGCATTGAGAAAATCAGCGAGTGTGACTGGCGAAACATCACCCCGCCCCCAGAATCGTTGGGAACACGCGCATTCCTAACCGGTGTGATGAACGTTGATAAGAAGCTTGTACAACTGCTCGACGTTGAGCTGGTGATGTCGAAGATTTTCCCAACCTCCGCCGATAAGCTCCACCCTATTCTTGCGGATGTGGATCGTGAAAAGCTCAAGCCTATGCACATCATTTTGATTGATGACAGTAGCTTGGCGAGACGCCAGCTCTCTGAGGCGCTCGACAGTATCAACATCCCCTATGAAGTCAGTGCAAACGGGCTTGATGCGCTTGAGAAGATGAAAACCTCCGCCGCAAACGGTCGACCTTTCGACATAGTGGTGAGCGATATTGAGATGCCTGGCATCGATGGCTACGAATTAGCGTTTGAAATTCGAAGCAATGAGCCGCTGGCTGAAGCGTACCTGATCCTTCATACCTCTCTTTCTAGTGAAATCAGTGTTGACCGCGCCCACCAAGTCGGCGCTCACGAAGCCTTAACCAAGTTCGATGCCACCGAGTTAGTCAATGCCATGCTGCGCGGTGCGAGACTAAAAACCGAAAGTGACTCTGTGCGCTTAGAAGGCACGGTGGAGTAATTTACTTTCATTTGTACCCCTGAGCGTAAACCGTACGTTTAGGGGTAAATTCATTGATACAACTATCATCAATCTCGTCGTCCTCAATTTGCTTTGCGTTGACCTGTGTTACAAACCGAAACCACCAATGCAAATTCCTGCCTTTTCCTTGATCAAAAGACTGTTTCCCAACCTGTCAATGTGGTTTAATTTCGTCAGGATCACACATAGAAGGCTATAGACCTATGAGTAACGTATTCGAAATCGTGAAATTCTCACGTCGTAAGAACAAACTGAAGCGGGAAATTCAGGACAACGAGAAAAAGATTCGCGATAACCAAAAGCGTGTCACCCTGCTTGAGAACATGCTTGATTACATTCAGCCAGAAATGACGCACGATGAAATCGTAGAAATCGTGAAAAACATGAAAGCCGACTATGAAGATCGCGTTGATGACCACATCATCAAGAGTGCTGAGATTTCAAAAGAACGTCGTGAAATCAGCCGTCAGATCAAAGAGCTGACCCGCTTGGAAAAAGAAGGCAAATAATACGCCGCTTTCTTCAACACAAAGAATATCTTAAAGGAGGCTTAGCCTCCTTTTTTATTGCCCACGCTTCAGCCTCGGTGTCGTATTCATGAATAAACTCTCCGTGAGGCTGACGAAAAAAAGCCTGACGTTCGTCAGGCTTTGAAAGGCAAGGGAAGTTAAAGCGTGTTAATGGCAGGGATTACCAGTAAACACGTGCACCGATGGCATATTTCATTTCGCTGTCAGCGGTTGCGCCTGCTGCGACTGTCCAATCGTTTTTGTTGTTCGTGAAACCGGCGGTTGTGCCGTCTGCGTAAGCCGCTTCACCATAAACACGGAAGAACGAGTTAAACTTGTGCACTGCGCCTAGGTAAACCAGTGTTGCGTCATCGCTTTCAACGACAGATGAAGCCGCATCTTTTACATCGAACTCACTGAATTCGTAACCGCCGTATACAGACGATTTCTCTGACAGACCGTAACTAAGAGCTAGACCATAACCTGTGCGATCAAGCTCCATGTTAATCGCATCGCTCTCGATTTTACTCGATGCGTACTGGACACCAACGCTTAGGTCGCCAAAGGTACGCTCAACCCACACTGTGTGGTAGAAATCATCCAGCTCACCTTCTGGCACGCCATCAAATGCAGCGTGACCTTGTGTCGCCTGAGACACACCGGCTGTGACATCAAAGCCCGCGACATTTACGCGACCAAACAGTTCGAACACTTCAGGGTTTGCGTCGTCTTCAGCGAAGGCGTAGCTCGCATCAACATAGAATGCATCGTTTTCGAAAACATAACGCACAGAGCTATCGTGCTTACCGCCTGAAATCGTACCCTCAACGATGTGTGAACCACCGTAGAAGTATGAGTTATCAACACCCCACAGATCATCTGCTGTCAGGTATTGCTTACCAATGGTCACTTTACCCCAGTCACCGCTCGCACCAATATAGCTGTAACGGTTTTTAAATTCGTCTGCCAGGCTATATTCAATAGCACCTAGCACATCAAAATATTCATTCACTGTATATGTTGCATTAACGCCAGCACGAGAACTGCCGTCATCTAATTTAATATCTTTGCCTTCATCTTTCGTCAATTTCGCGCGGAGCTGACCGTATACTTCTACTGAACCTTCGTCGCTGCTAAATACTTCATACGCGCTTACATTGCTTGCCAAAAGTACTGCTGGAATTGCTACTGCTAAAATTTTCTTATTCATACAATACGTTCCTGTATTTATTATTCATTCCGTTTGCAAAGATGTTGCGGAATAAAAATTAACATCGGTGAAACACAGGAGCAATGATACAAATACTTACAAAATACAAAGGATAACGAACAATACGTTCACTTTTCGCGCAAATAACAGTGACGTATTTCAAACACACTAACCGCATAAAAAGTCACAAAAATAAGACAGGAAGCCACCAAATATTCATATGGAGTCACTAATCCGACCTGTTTATTCCATGCAACAGCATGCAATTCCGTTTAATATTTGTACAATTAGATAAATGCAGCAACAAACATTAATTGCGAGCGTATTCACAATTAAAACAAATACAATTCAGCGTTATATCGGGAATATATTGTGCCACGCGCAATTATTAGCCACAAACTGATGACATATTGGACAATCTATTTTAACCCTAGCTTTCTGAGCCGCTTATAAATGGTATTACGACTCACGCCTGTTATTTGTGCAATTTGGGAAATGTTTCCTTCTGTTGAACGAAATAACGCGGGTAGCGTATCTTGCCACGGTGAAGGAATGGGGGAAGCAGAAGGTTGGTGGGAATAATGCGGGAAACCTTGCTCGCTCTGGTTACTGCCGAGTCTTTCAGCCGATGCTTCGGAATGACCAGCCTCGCCCTGAGCTACACGATCAATACTGGCAACCTCTGCTGGCGAGTCATCGTTTGATTGTAAATCAAGAAAGAAATCATCCGACAAATGGAGCCGGGTGATCACGTCACCGTCAGACAGTGCTAACGCCACGCGAAGCACGTTCACCAATTGGCGAATGTTGCCCGGCCAAGGGTGGGCTTGGAAAAGCGACATCACGTCATCGCTGATCATGGGAGCAACGCCCTGTTCCGACAATGACATCAATAACTCCGCCACCAGCTCACGCAAATCGGTACGTTCACGCAGTGAAGGGAGGAAAAGGGTTAACCCGTTCACGCGGTAATAAAGATCATCTCGAAACTGCTTCTTGGCGACCGCATCACGCAAAGATTGGTGGGTGGCACATACAATCCGAAAATCGACGGGGTAACTGTCAGTGCTGCCCAGCGGGGTGACGGATTTTTCCTGCAACACACGCAGCAATCGTGCTTGCACATGCAGCGGCATATCACCAATTTCATCAAGAAACAGGGTGCCACCGTCAGCTTGTCGAATGTAGCCTAAGCTGCCTTTGGCATTTGCGCCCGTAAACGCCCCTTTCACGTAGCCAAACAATTCAGACTCAACCAGCTCCGCGGGGATCGCCGCACAGTTAACCGCAACCAATTTTTCAGAGGCGCGCTCAGACGTCGCATGGACTGCCTGTGCGAACACTTCTTTGCCAACACCGGTTTCCCCTTGTATCACCAGAGGAATGTCGCTGTTCACCACGCTTTGCGCTTGGCGGATCGCGCGGTGCATTTTGGCATCGCCCAAATCAAGCATCGGCAGAATGCGAACGGATGAAGAAGAGGAAGAGTGGGCGTTGCTCGCAGGTGACGATGCAACTGCATTTAGCTTGGTGTGAGAAAACGCCGCGGGTGCAGTGATGCGCGGAATGTGTGCGGCTTGCGGGTGTTTCACCGTGGCAAACAAGCGGTATTTAGGCAACCCAATAAATGAAAGCGTTTGATTTTCAGGATGCGCTGACAAGTGCAACGGCGAAATGCCTGTCACGAGATCAATGGATAACCCGCGCAGCGCTTGCCCCACCAACAAATCCGCCCGTCGGTTTGCTGCAATAATGGTGCCTTCCTCATTGAACACCAATAGCCCCGCCCATTGGCTATCTAAGTTATCGCTACTGGTGTTAAAAATAAGCATGTGGTTGTGCTGTCGATAAGTCGCGATGATGAGCTGATTCTCCACCGCTTGCGTCATCACTTTTACCATGCCATTCACATGAGAGGTCGGCAGATAAGCATCAGATGAAATGTTCAACACGCCGACCAAGCGGCGATCACTGTTATAGATCGGGGCAGCAGACGCTGTCATATAGCGGTTCGCAATCAGAAAATGTTCATCGCGCCCCACCACCACAGATTCTCCGGTTTGAATCGCCGTGCCTACCGCGTTCGTGCCGTTGTATTTTTCCTGCCAACTGGTGCCGTTTTCGAACAGGTGCTTGTCCATTTGCCCAACAAACCCCGGTCGTCCCCACTGACTCAGCAAGGTGCCTTCATGGTCAGCCAACAGCACCAAGCTGTTACTGTTAACCAGAATATTTTCATAGTAAGGCAGCACTTGTTCTTGCGTGGTCGCGATCAAATCATTCGCGCGTGCTTTGGCGTCCTGCCAATCACCGCGATTGAGTTGAATGATTTCCGGAGACGATTTTGGTGTCAGCCCGAAAGACCGGCATCGATGCCAAGATGCCTGAATGACTTCATCGTGCGTGTGAGCCATATCGCTCATCCACCCTTCCTTTTTGCGCGTTCGAAAACGTTACGTGAGCGTTAATCATTGTTCACATAGTGTTAACAGTCAACAGTTTCATGCGCAGAAACTGCACAGTGACAGTGCTCACATTAAATTTTAATTCAATACTTTCAATAAGATAAAAGAGTGCCAATTATTGGCACACTTCTGGCGTATGTCATGTTGAATATTTTAAAAGCCAATGTACGGCGTCTGTCAGAGAACGAGCATCACGAAAAACACAGAAACAAAAGAAAAAGGAAAAATGCCGCTGTTTTTTCACTGACGAGACATCGCACGGCTCAATGCCAACGATTGGCAACGATCAGATCAGGGAGTGTTCATGTCCTTAGCGCTAGAGAACGTCACAAGGATCAGTAACAACGAAAGCTGGCTTGAAGAGATCAATCTGACTCTTGAACCCGGCTCATTCAATGTCCTTTTGGGAAGAACCTTGGCAGGTAAAACCAGCTTAATGCGATTGATGGCGGGGCTAGACAAGCCCACCACAGGGCGCGTGTTATTTAACAGCCAAGACATGACAGGTGTGCCTGTTCGCCACCGCAATGTGTCCATGGTTTACCAGCAATTCATTAACTACCCCAACCTTTCCGTATTCGAAAACATTGCCTCTCCATTGCGTTTGGAAAAGCATCCCGAATCCGTCATTCGCGAACGGGTGCAAGAAACCGCAGAAATGCTCCACATTGAACAGTTTCTTCATCGCCTTCCCCTCGAACTGTCTGGTGGTCAGCAACAACGCACCGCCATGGCGAGGGCTTTGGTAAAAAATGCCGACCTCATATTGTTTGATGAGCCGCTGGTGAACCTTGATTACAAGTTGCGCGAAGAACTGCGTCAGGAAATGCGCGAGCTTTTTGCGACCAGAAACACCATCGCCGTCTACGCTACAACAGAACCGAATGAGGCGCTCGCGCTCGGCGGCAATGTGGTGCTCATGCACGAAGGCAAAGTGATTCAATCCGGCCCTACCGCCGAGGTTTACCACCACCCTTCTTCGGTAACGAGTGCCGAGTTGTTCGGCGAGCCCCCCATCAACATGATCAACGGCCACATTGCTGACGGGAATGTGTCCTTTGCTGAGCACATTCACTTCCCTGTTAACACCGACCTCAGCGAGCTAGAAGAAGGGGAATACCTTTTTGGCATTCGCCCGAATCACCTCAGCCTTGTTCCCCACAATGACGACGACCTTGAGCTGTCCGTCGACGTGGAGCTGGCTGAAATCAGCGGCAGCGAAACCTTTCTTCATGTCCGAAATCGCGATGTCAGCATGGTGCTGCACTTACCGGGCGTGCACGACTATCAAGTGGATCAGCGCATCAGTATTTATGTGCCGACACATAAGTTGTACGTGTTCGACAGTACAGAAAAACGCATCCAATCCGCCCGTTATCGCTAAGGAGTATGTATGGCTGAAATCGTCTTAGAATCTCTCGCACATTCGTACATGCCCTCACCGAGCGGCGCGAATGATTACGCCATCCGAAGGATGACCCACACCTGGCGAAATGGCGGTGCCTATGCGCTGCTAGGGCCATCAGGCTGTGGCAAAAGCACCATGCTAAACATCATCTCAGGGTTGCTCACCCCATCAGAAGGCAAAGTGGTGTTCGACAAGCAGGATGTGAGTCACCTTGCCCCGCAAGAACGCAACATTGCGCAAGTGTTCCAGTTCCCCGTGGTGTACGACACCATGACGGTGGCCGATAACCTCGCCTTTCCGCTGCGTAACATGAAAACGCCAGAGGCCAAGGTGCGTTCACGGGTGAGTGAAGTTGCAGAGTTGCTAGAGCTCACGTCTGTGCTGAACAAACGCGCAAGCAATCTCACTGCCGACGAAAAACAAAAGGTTTCCATGGGACGCGGCCTCGTGCGTGAAGATGTCTCGGCCATTTTGTTTGATGAGCCCCTGACGGTGATCGACCCGCAGCTGAAATGGAAATTGCGCCGCAAGCTTCGCCAAATCCATGAGCAACTGCATATCACCATGGTGTATGTCACCCACGATCAGCTCGAAGCCGCCACCTTTGCGGAAGAAATCGCCGTCATGTACGACGGCGCGATTGTGCAATTTGGATCGCCTCGCGAGCTTTTCGAATCCCCCAACCACACATTTGTCGGTTACTTCATTGGTAGCCCAGGCATGAACTTGCTTCCCGTTACCCGAAGCAAAAATGGCGTGACGTTTGAGGGCAATCATATCCCCCTGACTGACGAACAAACCCATGCGCTCGATGCGTCATCCAGTGACAACATCAAAGTCGGCATTCGCCCTGAATTCGTGCATTTGTGGCAAGACGCCCGTGACGATGCATGGCAAGTGCCCGTGCAGTACGTGGAAGACCTCGGCACCTACAAAATCATCACGGTGAAATTTGGCAGCATTCCGTTCAAGTTACGCATTGATGAAGAAACCCCCGTGCCGAAAGAGCACACATGGATCAGCTTTCCCGCTCAGTGGTTAAAGCTCTACATCGACGAATACCTTATCGGGGAGCCAACCCCCTCTAACGTGGTATCGGCAGAGCAAGGAGCGCCTCATGCAGACTAAAACCGAAAACAACCACGCATGGTGGCTCGTGCTGCCTGTGTTCTTGCTGGTTGCCTTCTCCGCCATCATTCCGCTGATGACGGTGGTGAACTATTCGATTCAAGATATCTTCGATCAAAACACGGCGTATTTTGTCGGTACAGAGTGGTATCGAGAAATCCTGAACGACCCACGCTTGCACGATTCGCTGGTACGGCAGTTTATCTATTCCTTCTGTGTCCTTGCGATTGAAATTCCCTTAGGGATCGCCGTGGCACTCACCATGCCAGCACGCGGTTTGAAAGCATCACTGGTGCTGATCGTGCTTGCCATTCCCTTGCTGATCCCGTGGAACGTGGTCGGCACCATTTGGCAGATTTTCGGACGCGCTGACATTGGCTTACTGGGCTGGTTCTTGAACAGCATTGGCGTGAGCTATAACTATGCATCTGACCCCGTTGATGCGTGGATAACGGTGCTGGTGATGGACGTGTGGCATTGGACATCCTTGGTGGCCCTGCTTTGCTACTCCGGCCTTCGCGCCATTCCGGATGTGTATTATCAAGCTGCAAAGATTGACCGCGCGTCTAACTGGGCGGTGTTCCGCTACATCCAACTGCCCAAACTCAAAAGCGTGCTGCTGCTCGGCGTGTTACTGCGCTTTATGGACAGCTTCATGATTTACACCGAACCCTTCGTCCTCACCGGTGGTGGCCCGGGTAACTCCACCACCTTCTTGTCGCAAACCCTCACGAAAATGGCCGTCGGTCAGTTCGACTTAGGCCCGGCAGCGGCGTTCTCAATTATCTATTTCTTGATCATCTTGTTGGTGTGTTGGGTGTTCTACACCGCCATGACCAGCATGGACAATAGGAGCTAAACGATGCAGAAAAAAACGCTTGGCCTTATTGCCTACATCATCTTCTTAATGCTGCCAATTTACTGGCTGCTGATGATGTCTTTCAAAACCAACGAAGAGATTCTGGGCGGATTAACCTTTTGGCCGCAATCACCAACGCTCGCGAACTACGCGATCATCTTCTCTGACCCCAGTTGGTATTCAGGGTATTTGAACTCACTCACGTACGTGACCATCAATACCTTGCTGTCACTGGCTGTTGCCTTACCCGCTGCCTATGCGTTTTCACGCTATCGCTTCGTGGGCGACAAGCATCTGTTCTTCTGGCTACTCACCAACAGAATGGCGCCACCTGCCGTCTTCCTGTTGCCTTTTTTCCAGCTTTACAGCTCCGTTGGCTTATTCGATACCCACATTGCGGTCGCACTTGCCCACTGTCTGTTTAACGTGCCGCTCGCGGTGTGGATTTTGGAAGGCTTCATGTCTGGTGTGCCGAAAGAGATCGACGAAACCGCCTACATCGATGGCTACAGTTTCCCGCGATTCTTCGGCCGCATTTTCATACCCATGATCCGCTCTGGCATCGGCGTAACCGCGTTCTTCTGTTTCATGTTCAGTTGGGTGGAGCTCTTGCTTGCCAGAACGCTGACATCTGTTAACGCCAAACCCATTGTTGCCACCATGACACGAACCGTCAGCGCCTCTGGTATCGACTGGGGCGTACTCGCTGCCGCCGGTGTACTGACCATTGTGCCGGGGCTGCTGGTGATTTGGTTCGTGCGTAATCACGTTGCTAAAGGATTCGCGTTGGGACGCGTTTAAGGAGAATCACATGAATTGGATGGCTTGGACTCAACCCAGTGCACTTTTTTTTATCACCATCGGCTGCATTTTGCTGGTGATGACCACTTTCGAAGTACTCCGACCGTGCGTTGCTCGTAAAGGCTTTCTGCCTATCACAACCACACGGGGTGATCGACTCTTTATAGGCCTACTGAGCAGTGCCTATATACACCTTTTCTTCATCGGTATGACAGATCTTGCCATATGGTATCCGTTTGGGATTTCCATCGTTTGGCTCGGTATTGTTCTACGCTGGGGTTAGGGAAATACGTTAAAGGAGCTAAAAACTATGAAGCACTTACCTGCATCAAAGCAATGGACGCCTCTCGGATTCCTAATCGGGATGCTGCTTGCGCCAAGTGCGCTGGCAGACCAATACAAAGATGCTGCGCAGAAATGGGTATACGATGAATTCACCCCTTCTACGTTAAGCAGCAAGCGCCAACTTGAAGAAATGGCGTGGTTTACCAATGCCTCAAAAGCGTTTCGGGGCATGGAAATCAAAGTGGTCTCAGAAACCATTACCACCCATGAATACGAGTCAAAAGTACTCGCAAAAGCCTTTGAAGAAATCACAGGCATTAAAGTCACCCACGATTTGATTCAAGAAGGCGACGTGGTAGAAAAACTGCAAACGGAAATGCAATCGAACCGCAGCATCTACGACGCCTACATCAATGACTCGGATCTGATTGGTACGCACTTTCGCTACGGTAAAGTGTTCCCTATCAGTGATTACATGGAAGGCGAAGGCCGCACCATTACCTTGCCAACGCTCGACATCGGCGACTTTATCGGTACCGAGTTCACCACCGGCCCGGACGGAAAACTCTATCAACTGCCCGATCAGCAGTTCGCCAACCTTTACTGGTTCCGTGCCGACTGGTTTGAACGTGATGATTTGAAAAAACAATTCAAAGACATTTACGGCTACGAGCTGGGTGTGCCCGTCAACTGGTCTGCCTATGAAGACATCGCAGAATTCTTCTCTGTCCATGTCAAAGAGATCGACGGCCAACGCGTTTACGGCCACATGGATTACGGGAAAAAAGACCCGTCACTGGGCTGGCGTTTCACCGATGCTTGGTTCTCGATGGCGGGGGCGGGTGACAAAGGCATTCCAAACGGCAAGCCTGTCGATGAATGGGGCATCCGTGTCGAAGGCTGTCGCCCTGTGGGTTCCAGTGTGGAACGTGGTGGCGCAACTAACGGCCCTGCCGCTGTATACGCAACAACCAAATACGTGGATTGGCTGCGCAAGTACGCGCCACCAGAAGCACAAGGCATGACCTTCTCAGAAGCTGGCCCTGTTCCCGCTCAAGGGTCGATTGCTCAGCAAATCTTCTGGTACACCGCTTTCACCGCCGACATGACCAAGCCAAATTTGGCCGTGGTAAACACAGACGGCACGCCGAAATGGCGCATGGCCCCTTCGCCTAAAGGCCCGTACTGGGAAGAAGGCATGAAATTGGGCTACCAAGACACAGGCTCGTGGACGCTGATGAAAGCGACCGATCCGAAACGTCGTGCCGCAGCGTGGTTGTACGCGCAGTTTACTGTGTCTAAAACCGTATCGTTGAAAAAGACACTGGTTGGCTTAACGCCAATTCGTGAATCTGACATCAACTCGCAAGCGATGACGGATGCCGCGCCAAAACTTGGCGGCCTCGTCGAATTCTACCGCAGTCCTGCCCGAGTTCAGTGGACACCAACAGGAACTAACGTGCCAGATTATCCCAAACTGGCGCAACTGTGGTGGCAATTCATTGCGGAAGCTGCAAACGGCGAAAACACACCACAAGAAGCGCTCAATGGCTTAGCAAAAGCGCAAGATCGCGTGCTGCAACGTCTAGAGCGTGCCAATGTTCAAGGGGAATGTGGCCCGAAACTCAACGACAAACGCGATGCGTCTTACTGGCTAGAACAACCTGGCGCACCAAAAGCCAAACTGGCCAATGAGAAACCTCAAGGTGTCACCATCTCGTATGACGAGCTGCTGAAATCTTGGAAAACAGATTCACCTCAATAAGTTGCGCTTAATGGACTCGCAGAAGCATTCATGCGCTTCTGCTTTTCCACTCTGAGGATGAAGCCGTTCGATTCGAACGGCATGATGATGAAACGTGATACCACGTTGCGTAAGCAAAACGCCTGCAGATGCAGGCGTTTTTTATTTTGGTTTGCCCGTGACGAAACCCTTTGGATTTAAATTCAAACAATGCAAATTCGCATAGCTGACTCACCCCGTATCTACAAAATAGGCGCATAATCAAGAAACTGCGTGCATGGCTTTTCAATTGCTAAAGCAAACAAAGGAGGCGCAGCGAATCCAAGGAGAGGAACGTTGAAAAAATTTTTCAAGATGTTATGCGTCTTCACAGCTATTGCTATCTTTGGCTTTGCCAGTTTGTGGTATTGGTCGTTTACCAGTATTGAAGAAACAAAAGCAAAAGCCATCCCATTTATCCAACAGAACATGCCTTTGATAATGACTTGGGATGCGGAACAATTCAGCGAAATTCTGACGCCAGAAGCGCTGGCTATCTTTCAAAGCGAGAGGGGCAAGAAAATATCTGCCTACCTTTCAACGATAGGTAAACTCGTCCGGCATGATGAGCCTGAATTTGTACAAATAAAATCAAGTGTTAATACAAGTGGTAATGGTATTGAGTTGGCGATATTTAGGGTGCCAGCTTTATTTGAAAATGGGTCAGGTCTTCTAACCATCATGTTGGTAGAAGAGAATGGTGAATACCTCTTTCATCATATTCAACTGAATTCGGATTTCTTTATTAAATAGCCACCCAGCATTCACCCCCAAAACAAAACGAGCCGCTTTTCACCAGAAAAGCGGCTCGTTGCTTACCTTGCGCCTTAAATCGTCTGAGCTTGCTCTTCAGAGGCACCTGGCATGTGCAGTTTGATGACACGTTCGAGGTTAGCTTTGCTCACAGGCTTGGCGATGTAATCGTCCATGCCGGATTTCAAGCACTCTTCTTTGTCGTGCGCCGTGGCATTTGCCGTTAAAGCGACAATCGGCGTTTGTGGCGCAAGATCATGGTCACGAATCAAACGCGAGGCTTGGTAACCGTCCATGATCGGCATTTGGCAATCCATTAAGATCAGATCGAACGCTTCGGCTTCACACAAATCAACGGCAATTTTCCCGTTTTCTGCGACAACAACGTCAACACCCAGCCGCGTTAACATGGCTTCGGTTACACGTTGGTTAACCAAGGTATCTTCCACCACCAAAATACGACCTGAGTAGGTATTGTTAGTGTTTGAACCCAAACGGTTGCTCGCTTCTTTAAGAGGCACCACATCCAATTGCGGTTGTTGGCTACGAAGAATACGTATCAACACGTTTTTCAAATCGTTAAATTTGTACGGACGCGACAAGTAGCCTTGGATATTGAAGCTGTCGAGTTTAACCGTGTCATGCACTTCTGGCGCTGCCGTGATCATGATCATGTTCGGACAACGTTTCCCAAAGCGGCTTTGAAGCTGTGATGCAACAGAGAAACCGTCAGTGCCCGGCATCAGCTTATCGAGAATGACAATCTTGAACGGCTTGGACGTTTCAATGCGCTCAGCAATCATTTCTTCCGCATCTTCCGGGTGCACACAACAGGTCACCTGACAGCCTAAGTTGCTCAATTGGGCGCTGGTGATGCGCATGTTTAAACGGCTGTCATCCACCAGCAGCATCGCCGCATCAGAGAACATGAGCGCATCAATCGGCGTCGCTTCTGGCGTTTCAGCGCGGTCAAACGTGGCCGAGAAGTAAAAACGGCTTCCCACGCCTTCTTTACTTTCAAGTTTCAGGCTACCGCCCATGAGCTCCACAATCTGACTGGAAATCGCAAGACCAAGCCCTGTTCCGCCAAAGTTTCGGCTCATGCTGCCGTCTGCTTGTTCGAATTTCTCGAAGATTTGGGATTGTTTGTTCTCTGGAATACCAATACCGGTATCGAGCACCTCAAACAGCACGGTGATGCGATCGCCCGCTTCTTCGACCAATCGGATATTGACGTCGATACGGCCTCGCTCAGTGAATTTCACGGCGTTTCCGACCAAGTTAATCATGACTTGGCGTAACCGCGGTGCATCGCCCATCAGTAACGGCGACAACACGTCGTCGATATTGCAGCGGAAATCGATGCCTTTTTCTTTGGTACGCAGCTTGAACAGGTGTTCGATGTCTTTGTTCAGTTCAAACAGGTTGAGTTCAAGAATATCGAGGTCGAGCTTACCCGCTTCGATTTTCGAGAAGTCGAGAATGTCGTTGATGATGTCGAGCAGTGACAAAGAAGACGTTTCAAGCATCTCTATAAATTCACGCTGCTCTTCATCGAGCTTGGTGCCTTTTAACAAAGATGCCATGCCGATGATGCCATTCATCGGGGTGCGAATCTCATGGCTCATGTTGGCGAGAAATTCACTTTTCTTTTGATTAGCGACTTCTGCTTGTTCTTTCGCGTCGTTAAGCTCAGCGTTGTAAACCCGAATTTTTTCAACGGTGTCATTGTACTGTTCGTACAAAATCACGAGCTCTTCGCCCAAGGCGCGCTGAGGTTGTTTGATGGGTTTCGGCAGATGATCGGCGTCAAACTTGGTCACACTGTGGGCAATCCAAGTCAACGGCTTGACCACATCGGCATACACAATGGCAAACACGATACCGCCAAGGATCAATGTCGCGCCGCCCAAGAACAACAGCAGAATAACAAAACGTTCGGTGAGCGAATTGTAGATACCTTGCAAGCCCACTTCGAGCTGCATATAACCGAGGTTATAGTTCTTCCCGAACTGCTCGTGAACCAACGGCCATTGATATGCAAGTTTAGGCGTGTTTGGAATGCTACCTTGCTCTGCCAAGACGCGTTCATTATCAAACACTTTCACATAAGAGACATCTGGATCACGCAATATGCCTTCAACGATAACACTTAATTGCTTTGTGTCCTCTTGCCAGACACTATTCGTAATGCTGGCTAGGTCCGTTTGCTGGATTAATAGTGCGTGCTCACGTACCTGTTCAGACTTCGCCTTGTAATCTAGATAGAGTGCAAATGCGGCGACCAAAAAAGCAAGTAAGGTACAAACAAGCAATATTCGGCCCACTAATCGGGCTGCGATGCTAACTGGCTGACGAACTTTCTCTTTTTTATTCAACATAGACTAGGCTTATTAGTGTCTTAAAAGTAAAGCATCCTGTTTAAGGATAGCTGCAAACTGACAATTACCAACGATGAATAAAATGACTCGTATGTTTGATAAAACTAATTTCAATGCAACATCCTTATTATTTGCAGTGTCTGCGATTTTATTTAGTCACACTGTCTCTAGCGAAGTGCTCGACTATTATGTCGTTCAGGACCAAGCTGAACCCTTTCAAATCCAAGATAAGGGTACCAACCATCACGGTATCATTACTGACATTCTATACAAAGCGCTTGAAGGGTCTAAATATACCCTCGATATCCATACCTACCCGTTTAATCGAATGATGGCAGAAATGTCTTCAAATCAAGATAAAAATTGGATCACGTATGGCAGCCCTTTGTGGGGTGACATGCAATCAGCGAACCTATCAACGCAGCCTATCTTCGATGTTGAGCACAGCATACTTAGCAGCACAAACTCAACGTTTTCTTATAAGAACCCAGAAGATCTCGATGGCAAGGTTGCGGTGTTATTGCTCGGATTCAACTACCCAGGGCTTGATGGCGAGATTGAGAGTGGTGCGTTAAGCGAAGTTCGCGTTAAAAATCACCAGTCTGCATTTCGTGTCGTCAACCGACTAAAAGACATCGGCGGCTTTGTCGAAATGGACCTTCGTCTCCAATACCATTTGAAGCGCCTTGGCTTCACGAACAAAGATTACAAGCTTGAGAGCATCAGCAATGTCATTCCAAACTATGGCATCCACATTGCCTTTTCTCCGGGCATCGATCACGAAATTAAGGAATTCATTGATAATCGTCTACAAGAAATGGCCGAGAAAAACGAAATAGAAGCCATCATCGCGAAATACCAGTAATTTCTTATAAAAATAGGCGCATAAGGCGCTTCTTTTTATTCCTAGCATGTTCGAAATCAGATGCCACGCGTATTCACGAATAATGCAAAGCGGCAGAAAGGCGAAACACGTAAATATTACGCCAGCCTTTCACACCAATAAAAAACAGGTCGCATAAGCGACCTGTTTTTTATTCCAGACTTTCCTTAACCATTACCCGGCATCTAACACGCCGCGTCGAATCTGATCGAGTTCGATGGATTCAAACAAGGCTTGGAAATTACCTTCCCCAAAACCCTGATTGCCTTTGCGTTGAATAATTTCGAAGAACACTGGGCCAATCACAGTGTCAGTGAAGATCTGCAACAAAATACCCGAACTCACGCTGCCATCGATCAGCACACGCATATTTCGCAGGGTTTCTACATTCTCATCATGGCCTTCCACACGGGCATCAATGTTCTCGTAGTAGGTGTCTGGCGTGTTCATGAATGCCATACCGCGCTGACGCAATGTTTCGACAGTTTGGTAGATGTCATCTGTGCTCAAAGCAATGTGCTGAATGCCCTCGCCGTTGTACTCTTTCAGATATTCTGCGATTTGTGATTTGTCATCGCTCGATTCATTGATAGGAATTCGGATTTTTCCGCATGGCGCGGTCAGCGCGCGGGATTTCAACCCTGTGAGTTTACCTTCGATGTCGAAATAACGGATCTCCTTGAAGTTCGCGATACGATCATAAAAGTCTGCCCACACATCCATGTTGCCCTTCTCGACATTATGAGTGAGATGATCGATGAACTTGAGGCCCGCATCGGAGGCTGCGACCTTTTCTTTCCAATCGGGGTAGTAATCGAAATCAATGCTGTAAATGTCATTGTCACCATAGCGGTCGACGAAATACAGGTACGAACCGCCAATGCCATGCACCGCTGGAATGTTGAGCTCCATCGGTCCAATGCGCGGTTCACAGGCCTCTGCGCCCTGCTTCACGGCGTAATTCATTGCATGAAGCGCATCCTTTACGCGAAACGCCATGGCATTCACGCTCGCACCATGTTGTTTAGCGAAGCCTTCGGCTTGCGAATCATGCTCTCCATTCACAATGAAATTCACTTCACCTTGACGATAAAGCCACACGTCTTTGTGCTTGTGCTTCGCGACTTCGGCAAACCCCATCAATGAAAACAGAGATTTTAACGCATCGATGCCTTCGGCATTCGGGGCGGTATACTCCACAAATTCGAAACCGTCTGTCCCCATCGGGTTGATCGTTTTCACTGTGTGGGCTTCCATCTGAGCCTTGTCTTGATGTGCTGCTTTTGCCATTGATGCATCCTCCATTCGCGCTAGTAGCTACAGTGCCTTGCTCTGTTAGGAATAGCAGTCGGTATAGGACGCAGCCAGAAACGGGCATGGGTTGCCAAGGGAAAAGGTGTAAATCAGAAAATGTACACTGGGATTGACAGTAACCCGCAATATGCCGCGCACATTGCAGGCAACCGAAAAAATTAGACGATATAAATCAGGAGAATAGAAAAAACACGTGCCGTATTGGCGGATGAATTAATTTAATAGCGTTGGATCTTGATACTTTGTGGCCAAATCCACCGGATCCACTTCTTCACCGCTCAATTCTTTGCCCCAATCAGGACCCAGCATGACTTCATCTCTTGCAAGATCCACCAGCCATTCTTCGATGAAGGTTTGCAAAGGAATCGACACAGGTGCGAAGTCTTCCCATTCATCCACACAATGCACAGCAGCCGCATCACGGGATGACCAAAAGGGCATCACGTCCGTGTCTTCATAGATCGCAGAGTCACAGATAACCCAGCCATCTTTACAGTGTAAACCCCATATCTCGCCCTTTAAGCGCGACGCTGAGATGAAATCGCCCAGGGATTCGATATCGCTTGTCGTCATGCCCTTTCTCCTTTTAAACACTCACGCGCGATGCAAGCCACAACTTGGCTCTTCGATATTTCAATCTACGCAGTCATCAGCAGGTTGTGTGTATTAAAAATGAGGATTATGGCCAAGCATTAAAGGAGGGTTAACGCAGAAACTTGCCCTTTGCGTTTCTAAACGCCGCAGGTGTAATGCCAACACGCTGTTTAAATTGCTGCGACAGGTGTTGTTGCGACGAAAATCCACATGCCAGCGAGATCTCAGACAAAGATTGCTGGGTGTCTAACAGTAAACGTTTGGCATGTTCAACACGGCGCGAAAGCACGTACTGATGCGGCGTGCAGTTGAAGCTGACTTTGAACATTCTGGCAAAGTGAAATTCACTAAGCTGGGTCAACGCCGCCAAATCCCCTAGCGAAAAAGAGGTCGGCAAATGCGCTTCAATGTAATCCAGCACCTTGCGTTGATTCGCCGGTGACAATCCACCAACAGACAATGCTTTGTAGATTGGCTGATGGCAGTGTTGACGAATGAGGTGGAGCAACACCATTTGCTGCGCATGAGAGGCCATCAAACCGTCGGTAGGGTTTGACCAATCCAGTTTCAACATGGTTTCGCGCACAAACTGGGTGATAAAAGGATCGTCAACAAACGTGCGTTCTTTTAGCTCGATGTGACGCCCTTCTTTGTCGAACACTTGCTCCGCAAAGTGTTGCAGGTGCGCTTGTTCAAAGTAGAGGTGGTAGAAGCTGAAAGGATCAGCGAATGACCAGTCTGAGTGATGATCGATAGGCATCAAGCAAAGTTTATTTTCACCACCAAACAGATCACCGGTTTGCAGGTTTCGTTTAGTGTTGTGTCCACCCTCAAGGTAAAAGCTCAAGGTGTGGTGGCCGGGTTTGTCATACCTTGCGCAGCCATGACTGTTGCTCCACACAGCCGAACCCATGCCGTTTTCCAGCCACAGTTCGTTGTGCAATTTTGCCGTGTTGTCTTGCAACACATTATAAACCCGTTGTCTCTGAATCCGTTGAGACTTGCCTTTACCCATCACGACTCCTTGATGATGCTCCCCCTAATATACTGATTGCCTATCTGGATGAACACCAAGCAAAAAAGAAAAGCGCAAGAATCTATAAAAATAGCAATTCCATGAAAGAACGACGATCGATTGCGCGTTATCGTGGCATTGCATTAAACCGATGTCTTAACTGTTTTTGATATTTCCTATCGACACGCGACGACGGTGCATTTCATAAAAACAACGTCTTTGGCTAGGCGTCATACCTAAGTAAGCAGCGGGTTGTTTTCATTCCAACGCACTGGGTATGTAAACGGAGAGTGGTAGCGCATGAACGGAATATTATACGCAGCAACCGTGTTTATCTGGGGTTCAACTTGGCTCGCCATTGCTTATCAAATCGGTGACACCTCTGTGGTGGTCTCCGTGGGGTGGCGATTTGGGCTGGCGTCATTAGCGCTGTTTGCTGTGTTGATGTTTCGCAATGCGTTGCCACGCCTCTCTGCCGAAAATCACAAAATGGCCGCAATGCTCGCACTGTGTCTGTTTTCAAACAACTTCCTGTGTTTCTACGCAGCAACGCAATATTTGCCGAGCGGACTCAACGCCGTGGTGTTCTCACTGGCACCTATTTTAAATGCGTTCAATCTGTGGATATTGGAAAAGCGCCGCCCTGCTGGCACCTTTATTCAAGGGGCGCTCATGGGATTCACTGGGGTTGTTTTACTCTTTGCTTCTCAATTTCTCAGTGCAGAAATGGACACCAGCATCTTGCTAGGCCTCGCCCTGTCGTTGGTTGGCACGTATTTCTTCTCTATGGGGAACATGGTGTCGGCTAAAGCCCAGAAGAAAGAGATGCCATTGCTACCAACAACTGCATGGGCAATGGGCTACGGCGCGATTTACCTATTCGTTATTGCGCTCTTCATGGGTGTGCCATTGGATGTGCCAACCACACCGCTGTATCTTTCCGCGCTCGTCTATCTGGCCATTGTTGGCTCAGTCATCGGCTTTAACACCTACCTCGCTTTGGTGGGCAGAATTGGCGCGGCAAAAGCGGCCTATTGCACCGTGCTCTTCCCGCTGGTTGCTCTGTCGCTCTCTACCGTGTTCGAAGGGTATGAATGGACAGGGTTGTCCGCGCTAGGTGTCGTACTCGTGTTGGCAGGTAACCTGCGCGTATTTGGGTTGCCAGAGCCTGTAAAACGTTCAATCAAGCGTTGGCAAAACGCCTAGGATAGTCGCCATCAGGCTTATACCTATTTAATGGGCCGCCAGTTGAATCAGCCACACTAAACAAATCAACAGCGGCCATAACCATGACGGAATACCAAACGAAAACTGCTGTAAGAAGCCGTTTTCTTTTGCAGGGCGTTCACGCCAGTCTGCAACGCGGTTTCGACGAATATAGCGGCCAGGTTCTGTTTGCTTGCTCATCATTAATCTCATCATTTCTTTGGTTGTTAATGACCATTACACACGCTGTAGATGTCAACGCCGTGGCGGAAAAATGGAAATTTGATGAACAAAAAAGGCGAAATGATGGCGGCGTTCACCACATGCCGCTCACATCAGTAAAAGGAATTTAGGATGGATAAGATTTCACTCACGGAGAAATTCTCACTCTTTGATGAAGAATGGACACCCAAGATTCTCGCCGAGTCCAATGGGCAGTTAGTGAAGATTGCGAAAGGCAGTGGTGAGCTGGTGTGGCACAGTCATGAAAACGAGGACGAATTGTTTCTGGTGTGGAAGGGACAACTTACCTTGAAACTCCGGGACAAGGAGATTGTACTCAACCCAGGTGAAATGTATGTCGTACCAAAAGGCGTGGAGCATTGCCCATTAGCAACGCCCGACACGCATTTCATCATGATAGAGCCCGCATCCACGCAACACACAGGCAATGACGTGACGGGCGTGACTGTCGCCACAGACGATCAAACGTGGATTTGACCTGCGCCAGTTAGAGAATGGCGCACGATCTTAGATCGTATTGAGTTTCAAACAACGTCAGGTTTCGAAAAGCTGCGCCTCGATGTCCTTGAACGATTTGAATTCCAACGCGTTGCCCGAAGGGTCATAGAAGAACATGGTCGCCTGCTCTCCCGGCTCGCCTTTGAAACGCACATACGGCTCAATCACAAAGGTTACGCCGTTTTCTTTCAGCCACGCTGAGAGCGCTTCCCAATCCGCCATTTCAAGCACCACACCAATGTGAGGCACAGGCACGGAATGGCTATCCACCGAGTTATGGTGAAGCCGAACTTTCCCTTCTTCACCTATCGTGGGGTCATGGTGGATCACCAATTGATGACCATAAAGATTAAAGTCCACCCAGCAATCGCTGCTGCGTCCTTCGCTACAACGTAAAACATCGCGATAAAACGCGCGAGATTCTTCGAGGTGTCGAACAGGAATGGCGACATGAAAGGGGGTTAGGGCCATACACACTCCTTTGCGTGATGAGAGGACACACATCCACTCTAGCTTAGTTCGCCACGAGAAACGGTAACGTGAACAAGAAAGTGGTGCTGTTAGCTGATCAAAGTGTGTGGCAGGTGTGTCGCTGACGTTTGCTTTAAGTGCGTGGCAATAACGCGTTATCGGATATCAACGCCCACGCTAGATCTTAAAATCATAGCTACGTGCGTTACTTTGCGGGGTGATGGTGTTTTCCACCTGTTTGAGCAGTTCTTGTTGTTGTGTGGTGTACGCAGAGAACTTGGATTTTTGCGCTTCTTGCTCTGCGACGCGGTCAATTAAGCCACGAAAATCACGCTTTTGTGGCGCTTCTTCTTGTGCTGCTTCTGCTTGTTTCTTTTCTTCGCGCTCTTTCCTCAGTAACTCTGCACGTTCAGTCGCTGACAAATTGGAATTATTGACACTGCCCGCAGCCAGTTCATCCCGCTCTTTTGAGCGAGAATTCATGTACGTCGAATTCATGTAGCTGTCATTAATCAGGTTGGGCATGGCACCGTCCAAGCAAATCGCGCAGCGCGTTGAAACAACACACTGACGTTATGAAACCAGTTCCTTAACTCTAGTACACCAACAACCGTTTTGTGACAGATATCGCGTCAATCGCCAGGAGGGTTGGTGCGATTGAGTGTATGAAAATCGAGCCAATCCGAGAGAACATGTAGGGTGTAGCGGTGTGCAATGTGGAAATAAAAAAGCGGAGGCCGTCGAGGGGGCCTCCGCAAATGCTAGCAAGGTTTCTTGTTGTTATTCTTTAAAGGTACGCTGACGCGTTTTCTCTAATTTTTTCAAGATCTTGTCGATACGATCAGGGTGTACCATGTATTGCTGGAAGCCCTTCATGCCTTCTTTTGCCATTGAAGGATCTGTATCGCGGTCATAAAACTGCGCTGTACCTGCCGCTTCACTTAACATCAGAACACCAGCATTCAGATACTCATCATCTTTTGGTTTCGCCTTGTTGTTGGTTGGGATTTGCAACAGCGATTCATTGATCATGGTCTGAATCTCAGGTTGAGCCACAAACGCAAGGAACTTACGCGCGTCTTCCTTGTTCTTTGCTTTCGCTGGAATGTGGATCGTATCCATTGGAGCGTCTTCTGCGTTAGGCACGGACGGGTCGATCACAGGGAACTGGAAGAAGCCCATTTTCGGACGTACTTCGTCAGTAAAGTTTGCCGCCAAGAAGTTACCCATCAAGTACATCGCCGCTTCGCCGTTGTACAAGAATGGTTGTGCTTCCTGCCAAGAGTAAGACGCATGGTTATCCAAGAAGTAACCAGGTTTGACTAACTCGTCCCACTTTGTAAATACCGCTTTCACACGTGGATCCGTGTAGGGCACTTTGCCGTCCATCAGATCGATGTGGAAGTCCAAACCATTCACACGCATGTTCATGTAGTCAAACCAACCTGCGGCTGTCCAAAGGTATTTCGTACCAATGGTGAAAGGCGTTACGCCATTGTCTTTCAGCGTTTTTGATGCTGCGACAAACTCGTCCCATGTTTTCGGTACGGCGATATCATATTTCTCAAACAAGTCTTTGCGGTAATACATGCCCCATTGGTAATAGGTGTATGGCACGCCATATTGCTTACCGTTTGCTGTCATTGCAGGCATGGCGCTTGAGAAATCTTCTGCCATGTTGTTTGCTGACCAAATATCACTGACATCTTCGAACAAACCACGGTCAACGAAGGTTTTCATACGGTTACCTGCGTACCAGAACACAACGTCTGGTGGTGAGGTTACCAACCAGTTACGGATCGTCGTTTTGTACGCTTCGTGGTCATACAGGTTATATTTTACCGTGATGTCTGGGTTTGCTTCTTCAAATTTCGCAATCACCTCAGCCCATGCTTTTTTCGGTGCTGGGTCTGAAGCATCTGAGTTGATCACCAACTCCCCTGCGTTGACTGAGCCACTTAGCAGAAGAAACAGACTGCACAGTACGCCAAAGCTTTTTTTTGCAAGCGTTCTCATTCTCTTCATCCTTTCTGTTGTTCGAAAATATCCGTCATTCAGTAAAACCAGCGTTACCCTTTTGTCGCTCCCAGGGTTAAACCAGCAATAAAGTGTCGTTGCATCGTAAAGAACAGTGCCACTGGAGGCAGCGCGGCAATCACCGCCCCCGCTGACATGTATTGCCAAGACGCGAGCCACTGGCCTTGCAATGCATTCAGGCCTGCCGTAACAGGACGAACTTCATCGCTTTGAACCAGTACTAACGCCCAGAAAAAGTCATTCCAAATAAAGGTAAAGACCAAAACAGACAATGCCGCCAGTGCAGGCCTCACCAAAGGAAGCACCACATACCAGAAGATGCGCCATTCGCTCACACCTTCAACCCGCGCCGCTTCGATCAGCGCGTCCGGTATGCCCACCATAAAGTTGCGCATAAACAGCGTACAAAAGCCTGCTTGGAACGCCACATGGAAGAAAATCAGCGCCCAATGCGTGTCGTACAACCCTAAATCAATGGTCAAATCACGCACTGGGATCATCAAAATTTGGAAAGGCACGAAGTTACCGCCGATAAACATCGCGAAAAGCAGCACATTGCCTTTGAATTTGTACTTCGCGAGCGCAAAACCCGCCAATGTAGAAAGTGCCACTGCGCCAGCCACTGCCGGCAAGCTGATCAACAAACTGTTCAGTAAGTAGCGCGCCATCGGTGTGGCAATGAACACCTGTGTATAGTTTTCAATGAACTGTAATTCATCCGGCCACCCCCAGTAATTACCCGCATTGATATCAGCAATGGAGCGAATCGAGGTCATCAGTACCGCGGCAAGCGGGATGAGCCAGAGAATGACCGCAATATAAAGCGCTACGCGATAGCCGACATTGATGAATTTGCCTTGGTGTTCAATCGGTCTCGGAAACATTAGCGCTCTCCTTTCAGCATGCGCCACAAGAAGTAGGCGATATAGATATCCATAATGAGGAACAGCACCACAGCCACCGCAGCGCCGTAACCCATGCGGTAGTTGAAGATCGACTCTTCGTACATCATGTACGCAAGCACGGTTGAGCTGCCCCATGGCCCCCCTGCTGTCATGGTTGCCACTAAGTCGAAAGACCTCAATGCGCCAATGACAGTCACTACCACCGCAATAAAGGTGGCAGGTTTGAGCTGTGGCACCACCACGTACCACATCATCTTCCAACTACGTGCACCATCTAAACGCGCCGCTTCAAGCTGTTCTGGGTCGAGGTTGTTCAAGCCTGTGAGGTACAAAATCATGCAATATGCCACTTGCGGCCAAAGCCCCGCCGCGATGATGCCGTACGTCACCAAATCTTCATCAGCAAGAATGGACACGGGGTCAAAGCCCATACCCACCATGATTTGCGTCAGTAAGCCAAATGACGGGTCATAAAACCACGCAAACACGAGACCAACGACGACCTGAGAAATAACAAAAGGGAAGAAAAACAGGGCTTTAATCAGGCGAATACCCGCAACTTTCTGATTCAGAAAGAGCGCAATCATCAAGCCAATCGGTGGCGCTAACATGAAGAGCACCATCCAAAGGAAGTTGTTGAACAATGAGGTATAAAACGCCTCTGAATCGAACAGCTCGACATAATTATCAAACCCGACCCACGTTTTCTCCCCAAGACCATCCCATTCAAAAAAACTTAACCAAACACTTTGTAAGATGGGATACATCACATAAAGCGAAAAAATCGCAATAGCCGGCGCAAGGAATAACCAAGGGGCCAAAGTCAGACTACTTCTGCTCGGCGAGCTGCCTGACGTTGCGGTTGAAGAAAGCCTAGTCATATTACGTCCTGTCCTTAATTTGCAATGTTCAACCCGTGAACATGTGACGATGTTGTTACGGTGAAGTTGGCTTTATTTAAAACTAGTTCACAAAATTATGAATGTAAACGTTTCCATAAAGCAAAAAACACACTATTTTTAAAAAAGGACGACCCGAGCATAAAAATGAGCGGTGTCGAGAACAGCACGGCATAGGACATGCGTTATGGCAAATATCACGTTAAGAAACGTTATCAAACGCTTTGGCAAAGTTGAGACCATTCATGGCATCGATTTAGACATCACTGGAGGAGAGTTCGTTGTTTTTGTCGGACCTTCAGGGTGCGGTAAGTCAACCTTGCTTCGCTTGGTGGCGGGATTAGAAACCATCAGTGATGGTGCCATTAGCATCGATGGCACAGAAGTGAACAACGTCGACCCTGCGGATCGCGGTGTGGCAATGGTGTTCCAATCCTATGCGCTGTATCCGCACATGACGGTGCGCGAAAACATGGGATTTGGCTTGAAGATGAATGGCGTTGACCCTGCTGAAATTAAGCGTCACGTCGATCGTGCTGCAAAAACACTGCAGCTCGAGCCATTGCTCGATCGCAAACCCAAGGCCCTTTCTGGCGGTCAACGCCAACGCGTTGCCATTGGCCGCGCCATTGTGCGAGACCCGAAAGTGTTCTTGTTTGATGAACCCCTGTCGAACCTGGATGCCGAACTTCGCGTAGAAATGCGTCTGCAAATCGCCAAGCTGCATCAAGAATTGAAGAACACCATGATCTACGTAACGCACGATCAGGTGGAAGCCATGACACTGGCAGACAAGATTGTTGTTTTACGTGCAGGCAATGTTGAACAAGTCGGTTCTCCGCTGGCGCTTTACCACAACCCAGACAACCTATTCGTCGCCGGTTTTATCGGTTCTCCAAGAATGAATTTCATCTCTGGGCGTGTGTCAGCCGTGAGTGGTTCAGACGCCATGATAACCATGCCTGACGGACAAACACTGACAGTGACACTGGCAAAACCGGTGAGCGAAGGTGCAGAGGTGACGGTAGGTATTCGCCCAGAGCACATTCAAATCGGTCAAGGTGATGGCTTCAACTTCGAATTCCACAGTGAAGTGGTTGAGCGTTTGGGTAACGGCACTTACCTGTTTGGTCAGTATGCGGGCGTCGATGGATTTAAAGTTCACATTCCTGGCGACAATGCTGTGAAAGCATTCCAAACCGTTCAACTACGCTGCTCACCAAGCGATATTCATGTGTTCGACAGCAACGAACAAGCCCTGACCTATCGTGAACAAACGAACGAAGAAGTGTCCGTGACATCGCTTGAGCAAAACTAGCCCCGGCATGATCTCGAGAGGTGTTCAATTTGTTGATTAACCCACCAGTGAGGACGGGGTGCAATGGCAACCATTAAAGATGTCGCAAAGCGTGCAGGCGTTTCCGTCGCTACGGTCTCACGGGTGATCAACCAGTCGCCGCAAACACGCCCCGATACCGTTGAATTGGTCAAAAGCGCCATGAATGCGTTAGGTTATCGCCCCAATGCGGCGGCAAGAACCTTGGTCAGCAAGAAGAGTCTTGCCATTGGTGTGGTTGTGGCAGATGTGTCTGACCCTTTCTTTGGCACCCTTGTAAAACACGTGGATACCATGGCGTTGCAACAAGGCCATCACCTCTTAATCGGTAACGGCTACCACCAAGAAGAGCGCGAAAGACACGCCATTGAGTCCCTGATTCAAAATCAAGTCGGTGCATTCATCATTCACAGCAAAGCCTTGGACGATAACACCTTGCAGGCATACGCATCGGAGCATGATGCCATGGTGTTTATTAACCGCTTAATCCCGGGGTTGGAAGACCGCTGCATTCATCTTGATAACTATCGAGGTGCGTATTTAGCAACGGAGCACTTGATTCAGCAAGGCCATAAAGCCATTGCTTGCATCAGTTCCAACCACAATATCGAGGATAGTCAGCAGCGCCGTCGTGGCTATTTAGATGCACTCAAAGCGCACGGTTTAGGTCAACATGATTGCTCGCGCGAAACCCTAGGTTGGATTGCAACGGGCTGGCCTGATGAGCAAGGCGGGGAAGATGCCATGCTCAAATTGCTCAAAGACAGCAAGCAGATTACTGCGGTGTTTTGTTACAACGACATCATGGCAGCTGGGGCAATGACCGCGATAACCGATAACAAATATCGCGTGCCTGAGGACATTTCCGTGGTGGGGTTCGATGACAGCCTCATCGCGCGTTATTTGCACCCCAAACTCACCACTGTGCGTTATCCCATTGAAGAAATGGCAGCACAAGCGGCTGAGCTGGCTATTTCACTCTCCAATGACACACACAACTCAACAACTAATGGCGGCTACAAGCCAACCTTGGTCAGACGACAATCTGTCCAGCGGGTTTGAGTTTTCGCCCCATTTTTAGGGATGACATAGACAGTGAAGACATCTACTTCTCACGTAAAAAATGCGCCGACAGAGCGCTTTCTTCATTTGCAGTCGAACGATAACAGCCTGATCCTGTTGCTTGACCCCATCCCCGCAATCATCTTCTGGGGACGTAAAATCGACCGCGATCATTTGATCCCTTCAGAGCTTTTTGATGTTCCCGTCGGCCAAGCAAGACTCGACCAACATGTGGTATTGGCGCTGTGCCCTGAACACGGGCGTGGAGATTTTGGTAGCCCGGGCATTGAAGGCCACCGCCAAGGCCGCGATTGGGCCCCCGTTTTCAATCTTACCGCGGTGGAACACACAGACTCTGCCGCCACCCTGACCTTGAGCGACCCGCGTTCGGGACTGGAACTGACGATTTACCTCGCGCTTGATCCAGAAAGCAACGTGATGACATTGCGCCAACGCGTCGTCAATGTCGGCGAGACAGATTACACCCTGGATCGTCTGGCGCTGACCCTGCCGCTATCAGAAAACCTTGGCGAACTGATCACCTATCACGGTCGCTGGTCACACGAATTCCAAATGCAGCGCATTCCTCTTTCGCACGGTGGTTTCATTCAAGAAAACCGCCGTGGTCGCACGTCGCACGAATCTTTTCCCGGCATCATTGCGCTTCAACCTGAAACCGATGATGTGCATGGCAATGTCATCGGGATGCACTTTGGCTGGAGCGGGAACCACCGTCTTCGCGCACAAGTAAAAAGTGATGGTCGACGCTATTTGCAAGCCGAGCCGTTGCTGTCTTCGGGCGAAGTGATTTTGCCGCCCAATGGCGTGTTCGAAACGCCAACCATGTATGCCAACTTCTCCCATCGAGGATTGAACGGCATGAAGCAAGGCTTCCACCATTATGTTCGCAATCACGTTATCAACTTCCCTGAAGCCAAGCCTCGCCCTGTTCACTTCAACACATGGGAAGGCATTTATTTCGACCACGACCCTAAACGCATCATGGCAATGGCCGACGAAGTGGCAGGCATGGGCGTTGAACGCTTCATCTTGGATGATGGGTGGTTCTTAAACCGCGATGGCGAAACCCGCGCGTTAGGCGATTGGATTGTCGATCCGAAGAAATACCCGCAAGGGCTCACGCCGCTGGTTGATCATGTGAATCAACTCGGCATGGAGTTTGGTTTATGGGTTGAACCCGAAATGGTAAGCAAAGATTCAGAGGTGTATCGCGCCCATCCAGACTGGATGCTGGGGCTAGACGACTTAGGTTATCAGCAGCCTGCAGGTCGTTATCAACACGTGATGGATCTGCAAAACCCTGATGCCTACAACTACCTTTTGTCGGCGCTTGATAGCTTGCTGACGGAATACAACATCACCTACCTCAAATGGGACATGAACCGTGAACTGGTGCAAGCTGGTCACAATGGTGTACCGGCATATCACGGTCAAACCCTTGCGCTGTACACCATGATCGACACCTTGCGCGAGCGTCACCCGTTAGTCGAAATCGAATCCTGTGCATCGGGGGGCGGTCGTGTGGATTACGAAGTGTTAAAACGCACCCACCGTTTTTGGACATCCGACTGTAACGACGCCATGGAGCGCCAAAGTATCCAGCACGGCATGTTGATGTTTTTCCCGCCCGAGGTCATGGGCAGCCACATTGGCCCTTACCGCAGCCACACCACACGTCGTGTTCATGACATGTCCTTGCGAGGGCTCACCGCCTTATTCGGTCATATGGGTGCAGAACTCGACCCGGTCGGCTTGCCCGATTTTGAATTGGACGCCTTTGCGCGCTACATCGACTTGCACAAGCAGTATCGCGATCTGCTGCACAGCGGCAAATGCTTCAACATCCCGTCTGGCGATCCGGGCCGATTAATTTACGGCGTGATGAACGAAGACGTGGTGCTTTTGGCCGTGGTGCAAATCGCCATGCCGCAATACGCACTCGCAGGCCGTTTACGCTTGCCTGTACTTGATGGTGACAAACGTTACCGTGTCGACGTACTTGATGCACCCGCAGCCTTCTCTTCCACCATGAAACAACAACCTTCATGGATGGCGAAACCACTTTCAATTCAAGGCGATCAGCTCATTCAAATTGGGCTAAGCTTGCCAATAATGGACCCTGAAAGTGCCATGTTACTGTCGTTTTCGCTTGAGTAATTCTTAAGCAAAACATGCTGCATTTTTAGAGAGATAGAATCACCTTGGAGCAAGAATGACTCGATACGCAGAACTCATCCAACAACGTCATTGGGAGAACCCCGCTGTGACGCAGATTCATCGTCTGCCTGCGCATTGCCCGCTCTCTTCATATCCCAATGTCGATCTGGCGGTGGATGATGCAGACAACATCATCCCCTGCTCAAACAGCCGAATCAGCCTCAATGGCGATTGGAAATTTTCACTGTTTGTGTCGCCAGAATCCGTGCCTGCTCTGTCGGTGTGCCCCGAGTTTGATGACGAAACGTGGCGTACCATGCCCGTGCCGTCAAACTGGCAACTGCAAGGCACCGAAGACATCCCGATTTACACCAACGTGCAATACCCGTTTGAAACCAAGCCCCCCATCGTGCCCGTGGACAACCCGACCGCGGTGTATCGCACCCATTTCACACTGCACGAAGCGTGGTCGATGTCTCAAACCCTGATTTGCTTTGAAGGGGTCAGCGCGGCGTTTTATGTGTGGTGTAACGGCGAGTTTGTTGGTTACAGCCAAGACAGCCGATTGCCGGCTGAATTCGATTTATCCAACGCTGCACATGTGGGCGAAAACCAACTGACAGTCATCGTGCTTCGCTGGTGCGATGGCAGTTATTTGGAAGACCAAGATATGTGGTGGTTAAGCGGCATTTTCCGTGATGTCACCCTGCGCAAAAAACCGCGCAATGCGATCATGGATTTTTCCGTGAACACCACCATGGATCCGACACATCAAACCGGCATGCTCACGGTCAACACCAAAG
Organism: Enterovibrio baiacu; assembly: GCF_004120195.1. Lineage (GTDB taxonomy): Bacteria > Pseudomonadota > Gammaproteobacteria > Enterobacterales > Vibrionaceae > Enterovibrio > Enterovibrio baiacui. The sequence continues at coordinate 80,977 of NZ_SCHN01000010.1, forward strand.
TGCGCGGCAGTTACACCCGCGTCGCGATCCAACTGTTTGACGAAGGCGCTGACATATCCGGCCCCGTCATCGCAGAATGCGGTCAACGTGTGATTGATGAAAAAGGCACATGGGCAGATCGTTGTGAACACAGCTTTGCCATTTCCTGCCCACGCCTTTGGAGTGACGAAGATCCACACCTATACCGCTTGGTAGTGTCACTGCTGGATGACAACGACGAACCGCTCGACATCGAAGCCTGCAACGTCGGTTTTCGCCAAGTCGATATCACTAACGGCATTTTACGCGTCAATGATGAACCTGTGCTGATCCGCGGTGTAAACCGACACGAATGTCACCCCGAAAAAGGCTATGTCCAAACCGTTGATGACATTGAGCAAGACATCAAGCTCATCAAACAACACAACTTCAACGCCATTCGTACCGCACATTATCCAAACCACCCTGCGTTTTACGCACTGTGTGATAAATACGGCGTGTATGTGGTTGATGAAGCCAACATCGAAACCCACGGCATGACGCCAATGTGTGGCTTGTCTGACAACACAGAATGGCTCAACGCCTACATGGAACGCGTCACGCGAATGGTCGAGCGTGATAAAAACCATCCGTGCGTGATCATCTGGTCGCTGGGCAATGAATCTGGCATCGGTTCAAACCATCACGCCATGTACCAGTGGTTAAAACAGCGCGATCCGAGCCGTCCTGTGCAATACGAAGGTGGCGGCGCTGACACAAACGCGACCGACATCATTTGCCCTATGTACGCGCGCGTTGAAGAAGACCAATTGCAGTGGGGATGTCCAAAATGGGCGATTCCAAAATGGATTGGTTTTCCTGAAGAAACTCGCCCACTGATCCTTTGCGAATACGCCCACGCCATGGGCAATAGCCTCGGCAGTTTTGATAAATATTGGAACGCGTTCCGCAGCCACCCTCGCCTGCAAGGCGGCTTCATTTGGGATTGGGCAGATCAAGGCTTAACGCGGAAAGATGATCAAGGCAACGAGTACTGGGCATACGGCGGCGATTTTGGCGATACGCCCAACGATCGTCAGTTCTGTATCAATGGGTTAGTGTTCCCTGATCGCACACCGCACCCCAGTGTTTTCGAAGCAAAATTCCACCAGCAATACTTTGGCTATCACCTCGTGAGCACCTCTCCGCTCATGGTCACGCTCTCGAATGAGTATGTGTTCCACCCGCCAGAGAATTTGGTGCTCCGTTGGTCGTTACAAGAAAACGGCAAACAAATCGTGGGCGGTGAAGAAACCCTGCACCTGCGCGCTGGTGTCGCCATGGATTACAAACTGCTTGATGCTTTGCCCCCTGCCAAATCAGGCCGCGAGTATTTCCTCAACCTTGACGTGGTGTTGTCTGCTGCAGAGCCGTGGGCGAGCGCAGGCAGCGTGCTGGGTTGGTCGCAGCTTGCGTTGCCAGTGAGCCGTGCCTTACCTGTGCCTACCGTGTCGCCAGACACCTTGCCCGAGGTAACAGAGCACTCTGATCATTGGACAATTTGCGGTGACGAATTTGAGCTTCGCTTCGATAAGCAAAGCGGCCACATGGTGCAGTGGTTAATCGACGGCGAAGAACAGATCTTAGATGCGCCCAAAGATAACTTCATTCGCCCGCCGATTGATAATGACATCGGAGCCAGTGAAGCCGGTAAACCTGATCCCAGCGCATGGCTTGGGAAATGGGAACACGCGGGGCTGTTTGAACTTCGTCATGAGAACTTGTTTAACACGGTCGATATTCTCAGTGATGTGGTGCAGGTACGCGCGCATCATGGGTACTTCGTCGGTGACGACATGGTCATCAGCACCTTCTGGCGTTATGAAGTCAGTGTGTCTGGCGCGATCGATTTACATGTTGATGTGAACGTTGCGCCGGATATGCCGCCATTGCCACGAATCGGGCTTGAATTTGCTCTGCCATTGACGGATTCCATCAGTTGGTTTGGTCGTGGACCCTTTGAGAACTACCCCGACCGCAAGTCAGCTGCCATGGTGAGCCGTTACCTTGCACACATTGATGACATGCACACACCGTATGTATTCCCGTCAGAAAATGGTCTGCGTAGCGATGTGAGAACGCTGGATGTCGACAACATTCGGGTAAATGGCCTCTTCCATTTCTCCATCAGCCGATACAGTCAAGAAACCCTCACGGCAGCGAAACACGATCATGAATTGGTGGCAGATGATCACCTGTACCTAAGAATTGATGGCTATCACATGGGTATCGGTGGCGATGATTCATGGAGCCCAAGTGTTCACCCTGAGTTTTTGTTGTCTGAGCGCAGCTATCAATATTCGCTGACACTGATGCCGAAACAGGGTTAGTGCGCGTTAGCAAGCTATAAACCTTTCCAACCGATCGTCTCACGCTGTTACGTGCTCCTGCGTAGCAGTGTGAGATTAAGCCTCTCTGAGCCAACTGCACACGTGTAAAACGTGCACATCCCGCTTCCCCGCTATATGCTCATTCACGCTGAGAGAATCCCAGAAACAATTGTGTTAAAAAAGACAGAGAGCGCGCATCTACCCACAGAAAAGGCACACGCATGGACAAGGCAACGTTTGCTTCACACCCCAACAAACACCTTCTGATCACTGGCGCAAACCGAGGCATTGGTTTGGCATTAACCACGCTGTATCTAAATGCAGGATGGCAAGTCGATGCGTGTTGTCGTGATCCAGAATCGGCCGATGAGCTCAACGCCTTAACATCCACGTTCGATTCCCTGCAGATTCATGAACTCGACGTCACTGACCACGCCGCCATTGATGCCCTTTCCACTGAGCTCACTTCGCGGGAATTCGATCTTATCATTAACAATGCTGGATATTACGGCCCGAAAGGCGATCGATTTGGCAGCACAGACATGGACGAGTGGCGCAAGGTGCTAGACATTAACACCCTCGCACCGCTCAAAATCGCTGAAGCATTTCACGGGCAATTGCTCGCTGGAAAACCCGGTGTCTACGCGGCCTTATCATCCAAAGTTGGCAGCATGACAGACAACACCTCTGGCGGCGGATACATCTACCGCTCATCAAAAGCGGCGCTAAATGCCGTGGTTAAAAGCCTCTCCATCGATCTCGCCCCTCAAGGCATCATCGCGGTCGCCCTGCACCCTGGCTGGGTAAAAACTGAAATGGGCGGGCCAAATGCCTTAATTTCGTCGCAAGAAAGCGCCCAAGGTTTGTTTGATGTCTTAGCGGCTTTGAAACACGAAGATAGTGGCAAATTCTTAAACTACGATGGGCAGGTGTTGCCTTGGTAGAAACGCGTTAAATACCAGTAAGTATCACGCTTATTCAGAGCCCGTATACCCACGCCATGTTTCCACCATGTCTGCGCTGTATTGATCGGATTTTTCCTTCAGTGCATCGTAGAAACTACTGCCGAACTCAGCGGATTTACGCTGTGCGTCGTCGAAAGAGGCTTTGGCTTTCGCGCTGAGTTCGTCAGCCGTGGGAACCTCATAACCGCAGACTTTATCGGTTTCTGCTGTCACGTCTTCACTTTCAATACCGAGATCAGTTTGTAAGGTTTCGATGTCTGAGAGGGTTTCGCAGGCATCGTAAATGTCATAGCTTAACGAACCGACCACCGCAGCGGCGCCGATGTAGGGAACGGCTTCCATCAACGAAGCACCCACGTTTCTGGCTGCGGCGGTCGCCGTGCGTTTTGCGATGCGCTTGGTGACCGAACGAGTTTGCGCTTTGAGTGCCTTGTTGGCTTTCTTGGTTGCTGCCAGTTCTCTATTGGCTTTAGTGAGCCGAGAAGAGGGGCTGTGTGCAGTGAATTGCGAAATAGGTAAAGCATTGACCAGCTTGAACATGGCATCGTGCACGACGGCGCTGGTTAAGATCAGGATATTGAGGCTAATGAGCCCGAGAATGACAAAAACATTAATCACACCAAAGATACGTCGAAACACGCCGCCATCACTCCCTTTCATTAACAAACAAAAAACCGCCCATGCCGCTATCGTGGGGCGTTCGGTTTCAAGTATAATCGCCGATTACATCGAGAAAGAAGCCCAGAAAACGGTGAAATACTCACCCTTTGCGGCCACAAGAAGCTTGATAACCACGGCATGTCATTCATTTCGACAATCAGCTAACGCCGAGGTTCTCAGCTAAACGCGATCAGTACAATTTGAGATAAGAAACGTTTGTGAACACAAATAGCGGAATACGTCTAAATAAATTCATCAGTGATTCTGGTTTTTGCTCGCGTCGCGAAGCAGACAAATTCATTGAGCAGCGGAAAGTGACCATCAACGGTATCGTGCCTGAGCTTGGCACAAAAGTGATGCCGGGCGATGAAGTGCTTGTAAACAATCAACGCATTGATACCGTGCCAGAGAACAAATCTGACCGTGTTTACATTGCTTACAACAAGCCAATCGGCATTACCTGCACCACGGCGCGTAATGTGAGTGGCAACATTGTTGATGCTATCCGTCACCCGAAACGTATCTTCCCGATTGGTCGCTTAGACAAACCTTCTGAAGGTTTGATCTTCCTTACCAGCGATGGCGACATCGTGAATAAAATTCTTCGTGCGGGTAACAACCACGAAAAAGAATATATCGTTACCGTTGATAAGCCTATCACGCCGAAGTTCGTTGAATTGATGTCTAACGGCATCCCGATTCTCGACACGGTGACCAAACCATGTTTCGTTGAACGCCAAAGCAAGTTTGTCTTCAAAATCATTCTGACACAGGGTTTGAACCGTCAAATTCGCCGCATGTGTGAATACTTAGGTTTTGAAGTGACCAAGCTGAAACGTATCCGCATCATGAACGTGAAGCTGGGCACACTGAAACTGGGTGAGTGGCGTGAACTGACCGAAAAAGAAATGGATGAAATCAACAATGCCGTTGCTCATTCTAAAAGCACGTTCGAGCCAGACACAGACTACGAAAACAACGACATCGCTTCTGGCGATGTGAAAACAGGCAGCAGTGATGCGGCGCAAGAGAACCTAAAATCAGGCAAGATCTCTTTCGCTAAACCGAAAGCAAAATCTAAGCTTGGTCAACGCACAGGCCATGGTGACAAGCGCAGTTTCTCAAAAGATCGCCCTGCCCGTGATGGTGCACGTCGTGACGGCTTTAACAAAGACGGTAACCACCAAGGTGGCCAACGTTCTGACCGTTCACGCTCAGACAACAACCGCAATGAAAATGGCCGTCCTGAGCATCGTGCAGACAGAGATCGCAACCGCAGCGATCGTGGACGCAACGAGAACAACCGCTCAGATCGCAACCGCGCCGAAGGTGGACGCTCAGACAATCGTCGCCCAAATAACGACCGTTCTGGCAGTGAACGTCCGAACGCAAACCGTTCTGGTGGTCGTCCAAACCAAGGCCGTCCTGGCGATAAGCGCCGTGATGGTAGCAATAAAGACGGTAACCGCGGCGACAACAACGCACGTCGTGAAGGCCCGCGCAGCAGTGGCGCACCGAACAACCGTAAACCTAAAGATCGTCGCCCATAGGGCACTTGGCTGACACAAAAAACGAAAAGGAGTGACTAGGTCACTCCTTTTTTTATGCACGATTTCTGCGGGTAACCGCCGCGCAATCGATAGCTTCAAGCACGAGTAAATGGCAACTTTTTCACGCAAACATTTGCATTAAACCCTGCAACGTTAGCGCGCCAATGGTGCAACCGTGGTTGGAAAAACTCTCATCATTGAAACGAAGTAACGTCATGCTCGCTCGTTAGAATAGAGCTTCACCGAGAGGGCTGGCCAATATGTTGAATCAAACGTCCACGATAAAGTTCATCCATGCACTGGAGCATTTTGTGCTCAGCTTGATTGTTATCGCAACAATCTATGCCATCGGCGAAGAAATTTACCTCGTGATCGTCAACAGTACCGTGACGGTGGGCGATTTGCTGCTTCTCTTCATCTATCTCGAAGTGCTTGCCATGGTGCGGATATTCTTCGAATCCGGCAAAGTGCCCGTTCGAATGCCGCTTTATATCGGCATTGTCGCCCTCGCGCGTTACCTCATCCTCGACATGAAAAACATGGATGATTGGCGCATCATGGTTGTGTCTCTGTCAGGGCTTATCATCGCCATCACCGTGCTTGTTATCCGCATTGGGCAACTCAAATTCCCTTACCCCAAAAGCACCAACTTGAAGGAATAAAACACAACGCACAAAGGTGTTCAGTGCCGTTTCTGGCGAGCCTCTTCTCGTTGATTCGTTATAGTGATGACAGATGGATTCACCCCATAAAGATTCAATGACGACAGGGAGAAATGAGTATGACGTTTTTGGCATTACACCAGCAGGACACCCCTTTGTTGATTGGCAATGTGTGGGATGCGAGCAGTGCGAAGATAGTGTCGCAATTGGGCTTTAACGCTGTTGGCACATCCAGCGCGGCCATTGCCTATACCTTGGGCTATGAAGACGGTGAAAACATGCCGTTTGACGAATTGTTGTTTATGGTCGAGCGCATTGCGCGCGTGGTCTCCGTGCCGCTCACGGTCGATCTTGAAGCAGGATACGGTGACACTGCCGAAGACATTGTGGCGAATATCTTACAGCTCGCCGCACTTGGCGTGGTCGGCATCAATCTGGAAGACAGCAAAGTCATCAATGGGAAACGCACCCTGCTGGATGCAGCCGATTTTGCTCTCACGCTCTCTCGCATTCGCTCAGCACTTAACCACGCCAATATCGACATGTTCATCAATGCACGTGCCGATGCCTTCATCATGAAAGCCGATGATGCCCTCGTACAAACTTTGGATCGCGCGACACGTTATGAAGCGGCGGGCGCAAGTGGTCTCTTTGTTCCTTATCTTCGCGCAGAACAAGACATCGCTGCAGTTGTTGCGCATACCGCGTTGCCTGTGAATGTGCTTTGTGTGCCAGAACTTCCCGACTTTGCCACCCTCGCGAGCTTTGGCGTTAAGCGCATTAGCATGGGGGATTTCGCCTATGAAAAGCTGCAAAGAACGCTGCATTCGTCACTAGAAACCGTACTTGATGAGGGGTCGTTTTCGTCGTTGTTTACACCAACGTAAGCAACCATCACCGAAAAAACATTATTGATAATAATTCTCACTAAGCTTTGCATCTATAAATTGTTATGTTATAACATTGCTCAACAGTCAATTCAGGCTGACAGTACAGCGAGGATTAAACAATGAAACCAGGCATTCACCCTGAATACCGCACCGTCGCATTCCACGATACAGGTGCTGACAAATACATTTTGGTAGGCTCCACCGTGCAAACCTCAAGAACCGTTGAGGTTGATGGTCAGACTTATCCGTATGTCACGCTTGACGTGTCTTCACACTCTCATCCGTTTTATACCGGTAAACAGAAAGTGGTAAACCAAGACGGACGTGTTGCGCGCTTTAACAAGCAATTCGGCGCGCTGAGCAAGAAGGCGACCAAATAATGCAAGTACTTAGCTCGTTGAAAAGTGCAAAGAAACGCAGCAAGGATTGCCAAATCGTTAAACGTCGCGGGCGGATTTACGTGATTTGTAAATCTAACCCGCGATTTAAAGCGGTACAGGGAAAAACGAAGAAGAAAGCATGATGATATACCCAAACAACCTGAAGATGCAGGATTCAGCTTGTTTGGGTATATTAGGGTCTGTTGACCCTAGACATACACAGGCAGAATGCCGCGATCCTTCACCTTTCGGATGGCAAGCTGTGTGTGTATGTCTTTCACATTTTGTAAGCACTGAAGCTTGCGGGTGAACTGCTCATACCCCACCAAATCTTTCGCGACCACTTCCAGTAAATAATCGTATGCGCCAGACACCACGTGGCAACTTACAACCTCCTGCATATCACTGATCGCTTGTTCAAACTCATCCACAGACGTGACCTGATGGTTGTTTAAACTCACTTCAACAAACATCGTCATGGCGATGCCGACCTTGTCGCGCGACAAAGAAGCGTGATACCCCGCAACAATATTGTCTTTCTCTAGTCGCTTTATTCGCCTTGCACACGGCGAAGGCGAAAGCCCCACCAAGTCAGCTAACTCAGCAGTGGTCAGCCTTGCGTCTTTTTGCATCCATTCCAATAGCTGCTTATCAATACGATCCATCTTTACTGCGCTTTTTATCATCAATAATTCGATAAATATTAGCTAAAACCATCAATAAGTGCTCAACTTAGGTCTCAATTTGCCACCCTACACCAATGAGCCTGCTTGATAATGGTGCTTTCGCATCGTTGGCAAGGAAGACACGAAAAATGGCACAAAGGATCGCGGCAAGTACCGAGGCAGTCAGTGATGCAGGCATACGCGAAAGCTCAGGAACAGGAGCAGGAGCAGGAGCAGGAGCTAAAAGATTACGCGCTGTCATGTCGACCAAAGCATCAGGCTACTTCGCCATGCTCGTCACCCTATTGTTGTGGGCAGGCTTTTTTCTCTCATTGAAAGGTGGCGCAAATTCCATATTGCTCCCCGCTGACATCGCGATCACCCGCTTTCTCGCGCCCGCTATCTTGCTCGCCCCTTTCGTTTATAAAGCGCGTAAACACATTGCCGCGATACCGAAGCGGTATTTGCTCGGCATGTTCATCGGCAGTGGCTTGCCTTACCTTTTGGTTGCCAGCACTGCCATGCAATACGTGCCCGTCTCCCACGGCAGCGCCTTGGTTCCCGGTACCTTGCCCTTGTTCGTGACCGCGATAGCGGTAATCGTTTTCCGCCAGCCCATCAGTCACCATCGCATCATCGGGCTTATCGCTATCGTCATTGGAACGGGGCTTTTCATTTCAACCAATCTGCAAGGCAGCTACAACTGGGTGCAATCTCAAGGTCATCTATTGTTTCTGATCGGCAGTGTAATGTGGGCAACCTTCACGATATGCGCGCGCGTCGCCAACCTTAATGCGTTGGCGTGCTCGGGATTGCTGGCGATATGCTCCAGCCTCATGTTGTTGATCGCGATTGCGTTTAACCTCCTGCCCAGCACCTTACATACCACTGAATTCACCACATGGCCTTGGCGCGACGTATTTAGTCATACCTTGCTGCAAGGCGTGGGCGCAGGCATTTTGTCGTCCTGTACCTTTCTCTACGCCGTCAAGCAGCTAGGCGCGGAACGCAGCGCTGCGTTTGGTAGCGCAACGCCTGTTATCGCAACATTGATCGCTTTCCCCGTGTTTGGCGAACAGCCCGATCTGGTGACCTGTTTCGCGCTGGGGTTTGTGTGTTTGGGGAGTGTGGTGGCAAGTAACATCTTCTTGAAGCAAGATGCGTCGATGCATTATCAGCCACCCGTTCATGAAAAACGGTAAACCCTTAAGCATGATGAAGAAGAGAGGAAGATTTGATGGGAATGTCGCTCGAAGATGACAAGAGGCTGAGCTGGTCATTTTTTATGCACAGTTTCTGTGGGTAAGTCCGAAGCAAACGATCGCGTCAAGCACTTGCGGATTGCAACATTATTTTGTTTGTTTTTTGTTCTTTTTCTCGCAAGAAACCCGCTCACTGAGCCATTCACGAACAGCGAGCGGATCGTTATAGGACGATAACCCTATGGATTTTCGCCGTTTTCATCTTTCACTTCTGGCGTTGCACCTTGAGCCAATTTCAAGCGCACCCAAAGATTCATGTTGATGACGATCGCCGCGATTTCTGCGATCTCTTTTTCATCAAAATAGTTTTGAAGCGCCAGGTGTGTTGACGGGAACGACGACAAATCGTACGCCGTTAAGGCTTCGCAATACGCCAGTGCAGCGCGTTCATCGTTCGAGAACATGTTGCTCTCGCGCCAGCTCGCAAGGTGCGCAATTTTTGCAGCGGAAATCTCTTGGTCATGGGCTGCTTTGGTGTGCAGAATCAAACAATACGAACACGGATTGATTTGCGCGACACGCAAACGTAGCAACTGCGCCAGTTGTTTATCTACCTTGAGTGCGGCGGTGTATCCCACACTTTTTGCCATCTGTTTCGCCACATCGTGGAATTCGATCAGATCCGGGTCAAAGCGTGTATTGACGAATGATATTTCCATGTTATTCCCTTAGCGCTGTTTTCTCTGGCCGTTCACAGGCGTTATTCGCCCGCTTGGTCGAGATAATCGCCGTATCCTTCGGCGTCCATTTGGTCTTTTGGTACAAAGCGCAGCGACGCAGAGTTAATGCAGTATCTCAACCCGCCTTGATCTGCTGGGCCATCCGTAAACACGTGCCCTAAATGGCTGTCGCCATGCTTAGAGCGCACTTCAGTGCGGCGCATGCCGTGGCTTTCATCAAAATGTTCGGTCACATAGATCTTTTCAATCGGCTTGGAAAATGCAGGCCAGCCACACCCTGAATTGTATTTTGCCGATGAAGCAAACAAGGGTTCGCCCGACACAATATCGACGTAAATTCCGGGTTCGAAGTGTTTATCGTACTCCCCCGTAAATGGCCGCTCTGTGCCACTTTCTTGCGTGATTCGATATTGTTCAGGGGTGAGTTTTTCAATGGCATCTTTCGACTTTGAGTAGGTCATCTGTTCGCCCTCTTTTTTGTTATGTCGACATCCTGACAATGGGTATCAAAACAGAAAACCTAACAGGGAGATGTACCACTACTGATACAAAAATTGGTTTTGCGCCGTGGTGTTTTCTATTTGATCATTCGGGAAGATTTCCCTTGGCATTACTCAGGTTTTCTTGACACTAACCTTAGTAAATACAAGGGATAAGTGTGAAATAAAAAGAGAAAAGAGAATGCGTGCTTTTTCGCTTTTTTAGCGCACAGAGACGTGAAGTTCGCTGCGTTAAATGCAACGCCTTTCGACTTCTTGATCCAGCAGGTACAGATTGGGGTTTACGTCGATGATGACGTAAGCGCGACGCGCCTTGCACCATGCAATATCAACGAAGATGTGGGCAAGATTAGGTGAAGTCTCAAACGGTTCAAGCGACGCCCACCACACCTTAATCTCCTCCAGATATTCATCGTGATAATCACGACGGCTGCAGTAGCAATTCACCCCTTGAATCTTTCCGTGCGACACAGAGAGTCGATATTCAGATCGTTCGCGGAAATCTTGGTTGGGAAACAAATACAGTTTTGGCGTATTTGACGCGCAGCGATAGGCGTGTAAAGTCAACGCCATGCGATCAGAAATGGCATTCAGCCAGCACTCCAGCACAGGGGAATAGTCCGCCGTATTGAGTAACGCATCAGGGATGGTCTGCATACCCACCACGTCTTTCCAACTCACCACCCCCAATTTAGGAAACAAACTCTGGGAAAAGGCGCGGGGTAAAGCGGGGAAATGCACAGGCATTTGCGTCAACCCAAAGCGCTCTCTGTAACGCGCGTTGTTCGACAGTATCGCCAATAATTGATCATGAGAAACGGGCAACGTTTCAATGGGTTCCGCGTAAAACTGATTCAGTAATACCGAGGGTAAGCATTCAAACTCGGTTGAGATAATAGGTTGAGCATGCATTTCAACAGAAGCAAAACCTTTGCGATTAATATCAAACAAACAGACCTTCCGTGATTATGAATTCAGACGTAATCACAAATTGTTCAGCACAATTTGCATCATCGGCGCGATGAAACACACTGAGTGTGGAGAAACAAGGTTCCCTGTTGCATGTTCCGCTCAAATCCGTGAAACGGTATGGGGGAAGATCAAACAGGCATCGTCATCCTGTTTCAATAAAGCACCTAGTCGAGGAAGGAAGACAACCATTCGTAAAACACCGTACGAATAAACAAACATGCCAACGACTTTACGTTTCTAACTCTGCCATCTTTTCAAGCGTCAAAATGTCTTCTTATGTAGACAAAGCTAATAAGAGTGCTAATTGCTTGGTTAGAAGTGCATACAGTTGCTGTTAGATTGCTTTGATTTTTTTAGTCTTGCTTTCTTTCCCAACTCACTTTCTCGCTCGATAACGGCGTACAACATTGCAGACAGCGCGGCGAAGCGTGACGAGACTTCAGTCATCAGAGTGATTGGCAAAGCGTTTAACAGCCGCGTTTCCCGCCTGCAAACGTTGTAATGCATGCACGTTGAGGGCGCACATCCACCGCAAAAAAGCCAATCGGTTACTGATCACTCTCGCCAGTTTCCGTTTCCAGTCCTAATCGTGAGTTATTCCTAGCAACGACGTTGATCGCTAACCGCCAGTAACGCCTAAAGAAAAAAACACGGACAAGCAAACACCCGTCCGTTATGCGCCATCTGTAGAGGGGGGCAATGAGGTTGGCAACTCAACACCCTCAGCAATGTGGCTAACTAACAATCAAGTCAATCGATGCACAAATTGATCCAATTATTTAGGCACACCAAATCAATGGGTTATGTAAAGAGAAGAAATAGACAGGCAATTTATGACTCAACATTTAGCAAATTCTCGCTCGAAATGACAAAAAGTTGCCCGAAGCAAGATCACGGAGAATGTTAAATAAATGCAATAATTTTAATGTGTTAACCATACTAAAACGATGACATCGGTGCTGTTTTAGATGGGGAAGAAGGTCATAGAAGCGACACCGTGCACCACTTGGTTGATTGCACGGTTTGTGCTGTCGGAGACCATTTTCGCCATCATGTCTTGGATAATGATCATTTGGCCAAGGGTGCGCTCAAAGCTGTAATTCGGCGTACCGTCGAGTGTGAGCCCATTACCAAGCAGCAATAACTCCCCTTTTTCGTCCTCGCGGGTATTGAGTAGCCAAGCAACGGTTTCGAGATTGCGTGCGCTGTTATAAAGCTTTTGCTGGTCAATATCATCGAGAATGAAAAACTCGAGTTGGTGGTTATAGCTGCTGCTCAACATGCCCGTGACGCCTACCATCAAAGCAAAGACCCTGTCCCCCTCAAACCGCTCTGCAAATGCCAAATGAAGGGCATCCACGCCATCAACATACCCGAGCTCTGGATAGCCATAGACAGGGCGCTCAATGGTCATGACAGCGTCAAGGCGAGAGGTCACGGTTTGGTTGGGGACTTTGGCAAGCTCTCTGGGGTTGCGTTTATAGAGTTTGATCATCAGGCTTCGCGTGAGCGAACGCACTTCAGCGATATGAATATCCGTGATCAAATCCATGTCTGATTTGGCGAGGTTTTTAATATCAAAAGGACGGCTATTGCTGCTGCAGGCACTCAGCATAAAAACACACATCATTATCAAGCAACGACGAACAACCATCCTTTGTAATCCTTTTACTGAATGCTATACCCAAACAACCTGAAGATGCAGGATTCAGGTTGTTTGGGTATATACCTTCAAGATTAATCGACTTCACACAAACAAGTGCGGCGCGTTATCAGAATTTCTCGTGATCTCTCAAAGCAGGCGGTTTTGATTGTCCCTTATGGTTCTGTCCATCCGTGTCAGACACCGCGCCCATCCTGCCTCATTTTTCATGGTAATAGCCGTTGTTCTGCACGGCATCGTCCATTAGAATCCCCGCTTTCTACATTGAATTCAAAGAGCAATAACAATGAATAAAAGCTTTCTGACTAACGTCATTGCTGCCGCTATTTTTGCTGCTGGTTACTACCTTGACCAACCTATTGCCCTTTATGGCGGTTTGTTTGCGCTGTCAGGCTCATTGACCAACTTGTTGGCCGTTCACATGCTGTTTGAAAAAGTGCCGGGCCTTTACGGTTCTGGGGTTATTCAAGCGCGCTTTGAAGCCTTCAAACTGGGCATTAAATCCTTGATGATGGATCAGTTCTTTACCAAGGAAAATATCGATCGCTTCCTCAATAAAGAAATGACCGATGGCACCAGCTTGAATCTTTCACCGATCATCGAAAAAATCGACTTCAACCCGACATTCGATGGCCTTGTTGATGTGATAAACAACAGCCAGTTCGGCGGCATGTTGATGATGTTTGGTGGTTCAGAAGCCCTCACGCCTTTGCGTGAACCTTTCGTCGAGAAAATGCGCGAATCTGTAGTCGACATTACTCAGCAAGATGGCTTCCGTGATGCGTTGAAAAACCAAATCGAACAGCCTGACATGATGGGTGACATCACCGCCAACATTGAAACTGTGATTGAGCAGCGCTTGGATGAACTCACCCCAGACATGGTGAAAGACATTGTTCAGACGATGATCCGCGAACACTTAGGCTGGCTCGTGGTTTGGGGTGGTGTGTTCGGTGGTTTGATTGGTGTGGTGTCTGCACTTCTCACGGCGTAACCCCCCTAAAAAGCTATCGCTGAAACAGAAGGGTAAACGCCCACTCTGCGCGGCTTTCCATTGAAATACAAACCGAAAAACGGCACCGATTAGGTGCCGTTTTTTTATCTCGACCTTTCTCCTTCGCCACCTTTTCCCCGATATAAACCGTTTAATAAGTCACATTCCTTGGGGGGCAGTTCACAAATATCTGATCTGGTTGCCAATTTTAAGTACGCCTTAACACGCCTTTAAGCATTCACTCCTACAATATTAGCCAGACACTCGTCGCACAATTGTGACGAATACCACTGCTTTCTGACCATCACATGAGGTGAATACATGGCCATCAAACGGATCATTACAGCCCTTCCTGCACTTGGTGCTTTACTTTTTGCATCTTCTTCTACTGCCATGGTGCTTCCTCTTCAAATCGGTGCAGATGCAGGTATCACGGACGTGAAATACAAAGGAAACAGCGCAACAGGCTATTTCTGGGCGATTAACGGCACGTTACGCATCAACGATTTCACCAGTGTGTATTCTGGTTACGGCGAAACCACGGCCGACATTCCGGATGACGCTGGCATTGATCAAGATTTTAAATCCACCTCCATTCCGCTTGCACTGCAAGTGAACCTGCCAATTGTGCTGGGTGATGTTTACGTGCGTGGTGGCGGTAACTACTACGAAAACACCTACGCGACCGAGTCTGAAGATGGTTGGGGTGTACTGGGTGCCGTCGGCATTAGCCTTGCGCCAGCGATTGGCCCAGGCTTGGCGCTGGAATTGGGTTATCAAGATCGCGGTAGCGCAGAAACCAGCACCGTGTCTGTGGGCGCGAAGCTGAACTTCTAACCAGCGTGTTTAACTCTGAGGTTTCGCGCTGTACACTGCTGAAGTGTTCTATGTAGACGTAAATACGTAGATGCTCTGATACATAAACACACAGCGAAAACGCATGACATACACGATCAAAAAAGCGCCTTATCGGCGCTTTTTTCTTTTTGGTGCTCGCGAAAGTTCACGAGCGTGACGTCCTAATAGCGAGGCAGTTTACGTATCTTCGGCTTCCGATGTGGCTTCCGATGCGGTTTCGTCAGCATGAAAAGCAAGATAACGCTGGGCTTCTTCTTTCCCCATATAGCGCCCTAAGGTTCTGACAGGCACGTTACGAAGATCCACCACAATCAGGCCATCCAGCGCATCGTTGAACGCAGGGTCAACGTTAAAGCACACCAGTTTGCCGTTTAAGCCGAGGTACTGCCTTAGCAGGACAGGCACGCCCAACCCTTCACTCATGCGCCCAATCACTTTGGACAAGAGCTGCATGTCGCCCAAACCAGAAAGCATCGACGTGTGCCAAGGCACGGGGGACGAGTTCTCAAGCGGCGTGGTCGGTTGAACCAACTTCGCCATGCCTTCGTCGTAGTGGTGAATGCTCAAGCTCTCTGCAAGCAAACGACGCGCTTGTAACGGGTAATCATTGCTGATGCTGACAGGGCCAAACAGCGTCGTGATGTCAGGGTCACGACTCACATAAGTCGCAATGCCTTTCCAAAGCAGCAACAAGGCGCTCAAGCTGCGTTGGTATTTCACATCAATCACGGAGCGGCCCATTTCCAACGCATTGCCCATGCTTTGGATGAGGCGTTCGTCATATTGGAACAAGCTGCGAGAATACAAACCGTCCAAACCACGTCGCGCAATGATGTCATCAACACGTCCAATGCGGTAAGCACCCACCAATTGCTTTGCGTCACGATCCCAAATAAACAAGTGTTTGTAGTCGTTATCGTAATCATCTAAATCACAGGCAAGGCCTGTCCCTTCGCCCACCGCACGAAAATTCACTTCTCGAATACGGCCAATATCCTGCAACACATTCGGGATCTGTGTGCTTTCGCAACACAGCACATCGAATTCGCCAGAGGACAACAGGTGTGAAGACGCTGGCAATGCGTCGATTTCGGCTTGCAACACATCGCCATCGGCTTCAGGTGCAATGGCTTCGCCCGCGCTTTCTTGCAGCGGAGACGTTAGCGTCGTTTCACGGCTTAATAAGTACGTATTTAAACGCAGGTAATTGACGAGCGAATCATCAGATTCAAAGCCGCGGCTCTCTTTCCATGCGATCGGCTCACCGATAGAAATAGGAATAGACTGCCCGCGCTTATTGAGCAGCTCACGACCGAGAAGCGCCGTGCGCAGCAGCGGGTGAATGCCTCCCGCTCGGTAGAACTTACGGCTGTTTCGGCCACCGATGAAGACAGGCAACGCGGCCGCTTTGTGTTTTCTTACCATGGCACCGACAGAGCGACTCCACGCTTTATCGCGCAGTAGACCGTTCTCATCAAAGGTTGATACTTCACCCGCAGGAAATACCAGCAACAAGCCACCATCACTCAGATGTTGGTGGGCTTCGCGAAGTGCGCGCATGTTTGCACGTCGGGCGTTTTCACCTTCAAACACATCTACACCAATGAACAAATCGCTCAATTCAGGAATGCGTTTTAGATAGTGGTTCGCCAACACTTTGACGTCACTGCGCACTTGTCGCAGCAGTTTCGCCAGAATGACACCTTCCACACCGCCCAATGGGTGATTGGCAACAACCACTGTCGTGCCCGATGCTGGAACGTGTTCTATGTCAGAGGGAGACGCAAAATAATCAATCCCCAGCACATCTAAGGTGTAAGTGAGGAAGGCATCTGTATCGAGCTCATCCGGGCGCTTGCGGTAATATTTGTCGAGGGTGCGAAGTCCAGTAATGGACTCTAGCGTTTTCTCTACAACGCCAAATGGGCTCTTTCTCGGCAACAAAAAGGGGCTGGTTGTCGTCATGGGTTCTCCCACTTATTCTTTTTCACTGAGACCGAGCAAGATGGAGCACTGCAGATGCTCGGCCAGTGAGTTATTTATTTTTTACGCTGAATAATGAGCGCTTATTTACGTTTTTCCCAGTTCTCGTCACCTTTAACGATGAAACCTGGAATATCGGTATGCCATGTCTCTGACACTTTTTTGTCGTAATTCAGATAGAGCTTGTTATCCACGATTTTCCAATAGGTTGGGTCGCCTGGCGCTAAGCCATCATTGGCTGCGATGGCCCATGCACAGTGACCGCCATATTGCGGTGCGTACTTCTCAGGGTTTGCCAGAAACTTGTCGAGGTTTTCTTGGCTCGCAAACTTCCAATCTGCACCGCGATATTCTGTTTCAAACTCCGATTTCCCTTCAATCGGGCCGCCTTCCCAAAATGAGACGGTGTCATAGCCACTCACCGCATCGTTGTTGAAAAGACCGGTATAAATCTCTTGCGCTGCAAACGTCGTTGACGAAAACAACAACGACATCAGAAGTAAAAAACGTTTCATGATATAGATTCCCTTTTTCCGCCCTCATCGATTTCTTAGTGTCGACGTAGGGATAAATGTAAAAAATGAAGCCATGCACGGTAACGATCAGGTCATGCTGTTACCGTGCACACAGTATTAAGCGATTAACGCTTCGCCCAGTTGTCATCACCCAGTTCAATGAAACCCGGAATGTCCGCATTCCATTTGTTCTGAATATCGTCGTCGTAGTTTAGGTACAACTTACCGTCTACCACTTTCCAGTGGTCAGGGTCACCCGGCGCTAAATCGTCTTTCTCAGCGATAGCCCAAGCACAATATCCACCGTACTGTGGCGCGTACTTGTCAGGGTCAGCCAAAAACTTGTCTAAATTAGCTTGGCTCGAAAACAGCCAATCTGCCCCTTTATATTCAGTTTTGAACGATGATTTTCCTTCAACAGGCTTGCCATCGTGAAACGAGACAGTGTCATACCCGCTCACGGCTTTATTGCTAAAGAAGCCGGTATAAATGTCGTCAGACGCCATTGCGAATGAACTAAAAAACAACGAAATAAGAAGAAGTAAACGAGACATTTTTGTGCTCCTTTGAAAAAAATAAGTGCTACCTATAAGACCGAGGAAGCCCTTAGTTCTTTCACACTTTTTCACTCGCAACCAATTTCAATCGCGGTGTGTTTTTCTGCAAATGTGTTGTGACAGCAGGGCCTTCCTTGCATGGCGCGCCATCGACATAAGCCATCTGCATTTCATCTTCATTCACTTTCACGTGCGTAAAGCTCACGGTGTTGGCATCTTCGCGGTGCATACACACAGATTTGTAACCCGCTTCAGGCACATGACTGCGATGAAACGCCCACGCCTTTTCCACGGTGCGCGGTTCCGTCATGATGGATTGGTACGCCTCTTGGCGGGCAAGCATCACTTCTTCATACGCCACGGACGATGAAATCATGGGTTCTTTACTTGGGCGCTGGGTCAGCACATGGCCATCCCATTGAAACGCGATCACATGCCCTTGGTTTGCAGACAAATCTGGCGCGAACACCAACAAGGTAAAGGGCGCGTAAGAGCCGAGGTGGAGATCGTTCAACACCGCCACAACGTCAGCCACACAGGCAGACGGGGCAAGCCGTTTCACCAACAAACCACGGCTGATCAAAGGCAAATCAGGAATATCGCCTTGGTAAAAGTTCAACAAGCACAAAGACAGGCCTTGGTTATTCATGGCAATCCATGTGCCGCCGCCGTCTGGGTCAACCGGCATGGCAAACTGCACATCGTTTTGCGTGAAATGCTGAGGTGGTTGCGCAATCGCACGGCCTTTTTGCTCATCGCGATTGAAAAACACTTCATAGCCCTTATCGTGCAATAACCAACTTACGGTACACATTAGTTCCCCCCACGACAGAACGTCGCAGTGGCAGGTGCCAAGCCGAAGCTGGCATCGGTTTCAATGCCCTGCGCACCCAAGCTCACGCGGATAAGCGCGAAATGGTGCACAGCATGGCTTGCCACAAAAGCCAACTCACGGCCCAGTGTCGATGCCGTAATGGACGGCGCATGGTGCGTCAGACTCACTTCGCCATTCACACGTAACGCCATGTTGATAGACGCAGGCGTAATGCTAGCCAACCATTCAACGATCGCGTTCCACTCTGTCTGTGCAATCGTGAAATCAGTTTCCACAGGGTGAGCTCGGCGACGCGCGTCATAATCAATGAAATCGCTGTCTGGCCACGCCATTAAGGCATGGTAAACATCCAAAATATGTCGCATGTGCTGACCAATCGAACTTTGCAAATAAGGTGCAGCCACAAACTGGTATTGCTCATCATTCATCAAAGACAGTAAGTTTTGGGCTTGCTTTGCAACATCGAAGTTTCCCTCTACCTCTGCAGGTAAGGTGTGATCGTCATGCGTCGACGTTGCTTCCTTGGCTAACATGCATTCCCCTTAGGTATCATCAATTCTCTCGTTCGTTTCATGGTTGTCATCGGCATCATTGTTATTATCAGACCGACTTTTTTAGATGGTGCTTTGTGTTTTCTTGGCGAAGTCCTTACCGAGCCGCCTGTCCATTAATCTGTCGATGGGTAATCTTGCACCAACGCTTTTTCTTTACGCCATGCGCGGTATAGCTCCATCAATGTCGGTACCTGGTGCCCCAATGCGCGCTGCTTGTTTCCAATTTCAAACAACATGCGGTACTGCGTTAACAAGGTCGAAAACGCATCTTTCAGTGTCGCGCCGCGATCCCATATATGGGCGGCTTCACTGCTTGCGCCATTAGCCTCAAGCATCACGAAATCGTTACCCGCCATCAGACTGTCGATGTCTTTGAACTTAAGATCCAATCGTCCAAAATGATAACCGGGGAAATCGTTAAAAATTTCATCTAATCGATCCACCAGCGCATCGGTGATGTACGCATTGCCGTTACGAAATATCGCACCACGGCTATGGCTACCTGCAAACGCGAGGCGGAAGGTTTCCCCGTCAGCCAGCACCAAATCCAGTTTGTCTTCATGCCTTGCGCGGTAAAGGTGGCTCAATTGCCCCGCACGCGGATCGTCGTCGATTAGCTGCGCCAAATTGCGTTCGCCATCGCCCGTTACGAACGGGTTGTATTTCAATGTAAGAGAGAAAATACGGCCGCGTTCTTCGCCGGGGTAACGGACATAAAACACCCCCGCTTCCGCGTTGTACGGCGCTTTTTGTTGCAGCATTAATCGCGCGCCGTCAGGGAACAAACGCAAGTATTCTTCGAGTTCGCCCCGGTTTTCGACCAAGCGAACGCCCGCGCCACGACACCCTAAATCAGGCTTTGCGACAACCGGAAACCCCAACCCTTCTGCTTGAAGCAAAGACATGGCTTGATGCGCTTGCGATTCAGGGGACGCATCGTTTTTTTCCCACATGACGTAGGGCAACACCCAAGGTTTTGCCTTTTCACCGGCAAGCGACAAGATGGCATCTTTGGATTCGCCCACCATGCCACTGAGCTCAATGCCCGGGTTCGCTACTAGCGGCAAACTGAAACTGCGGTATTTAATGCCGTACCAAAGCCACTGCGCGACAACGGGGGTGTAGAAAAACCATGCCGGCCAAAATTCAAACATCGAGAGCGGTTTGCCGTCAGTATCGAGGGTTGGCATACCATGGTTCACTGGCAACGCAGGTGAGGTTTTTTCGTCAACCAGTTTTAATCTGTGCAAACTGTTTTCTCCTTGAGCTTTCTGCCCGCAACACGATTCACGACGAAGAGTGCGATGAGGGCAAGTGGTATCAACCCCCAGCTCACGTTGCGGTTGATCCAATCAATTTCTCCAAGCTGGTAAACCGCGGTAAAGACCAATGCTGTCCATATAGCGGTCGCAGCAATGACAGCCATTAAGAAAGGACGCAGGCCGACCCTGAAAAAGCCACTTAAACAAAAGCCAACGAATCGGAGACCGGGAATAAACCGGATGAGGAAAATGTTGCCAAAAGCATGCGTTCTTAATTTCCGACGAAGGAAACGCACACTTTGTTTAGTGAGGAGGAAACCTCTTAGCGCCCGCCATTTTCGCGCCCAGAGACCCAAGCCATACAGGCCGAGATCCCCCGTCGCGATGCCTATAAAAATGGCCAGTAACGCGAGCGGCAGTGACATAACGTCTTGCGAGGCGGCGACAGCGGCAGAAATTATCGCTAAATCTTCTAATAAGTAAGACAGCAAAATAACCGCAAAGAAGAGCGTCAGTGGGGAGTACGTAAGCAAGGTTGCTGTCGTTTCGTTCAAAATCTCTGCCTATATCTCATTCACAACTAAGAGAATAGACAGGTAATAACAGGAAACCCTTTCATATTTTCGTGAAAGTATGAGAAATCACAAAAATGGGACATGAAACGTCAGAATCATGTGCCACGGGAAGAATTTTCAACACACTGAAATCCATCAGCAATATGAAACTCAGCATGTCGTTGTAAACGGTTCTCACGGTCTGCAAGACGTGCCACACTGTGTGCCTCAATCAGTATTTCGACGGTTTAATAATGAAAGACATCACTACCAACCCTATTGAGCGCCTTCAATCTGACATGGCGGAATTTGCGAAAGAACGGAATTGGGAGCAATTCCATAACCCTAAAAATTTGGTGATGGCTTTAAGTGGCGAGGTGGGCGAACTGGCCGAATTGTTTCAGTGGCTTACCCCTGAGCAAGCGGAAAACTTTCCGGCAGAAAAACGCCAAGCCTTAGAGCATGAGCTTGCGGATGTTCAACTCTATTTGCTACGCATTGCCGATCGCTGTGGCGTGGATTTGATTACAGCGTGCGATGAAAAAATCGCCCACAACAGAGCAAAATACCCTGTCGACAAATGCTACGGCAGCACAAAGAAATACACGGAGCTGTAATCATTCAGGCCTTTCGTCGCCTGAACCTGAGTGTTTTTTCCACACAGCCTCCCTCATCCCTGCCCGTTCAATCTGTATTGGATTGAACTGCCGGATGTTGGGTGAAGAGCCGACGCCACATTTCAGCGCCGCCTTCACGCCTTTCTCGATCGCCCCTACCTCGCGGATAAACCGCCTCATTATTGAGACTTGAACTAGACTTTACCTCAGTAGCCGCATCGCCATGACGTCGCTCCACTCCATGAGTGGAGCGTTTTGATGATGAATGCATTGCTTATAAACCGATTTTCGATTTGTGGGCTGACATCATCGTCATGCGTTGATCTGTTTTCATGGCGACAACGCCAACCAAAAGAATTGGGTATGTCCAACACACCACAGAACGTCAAAGACTTCTTCCCAGAAGACGCACTGATAAGGCGTCTTACGCTGGTGTTTTTTGGCTGCCTGCTTTCTTCCCTGTTCGCCATTTACTTACTTCGTCAGCCCGGCAGTGCCGCCTTTATCTGGTTTGCCAATGGGTTGGCTATTGCCGTCATTACGCTTGCGCCATCCTCTCAACGTTTTTCACTGACCTGTGCGGCGTTCATGGCGATTTTGAGCGCCAATTTGTTGTGGGGGGATGACATACTCCAAAGCCTACTTTTGTCTGCCGCCAATACCGCCACCATCACGGTAGGAATGCTCTCACTCTCTTATGCGGCACGCAGCGGCGACCCTTTCTTTACGCAGCGCGCATTTCGCTTTTTCATTGGTTTGACGGTGTTGCTCTCCCCGTTAACAGGGGCATTTTTAGGCGGGTATATTTTACATTTGGCATTAGGCGTCCCCTTCACAACGTTAGTCACGGCTTGGTATCTCGGAGACGTCATTGGCTTTCTTGCCATACTCCCCATGACTTATGTGTTGCTTAAACGCCCCCAGTTACCTTCCACAATGGCACTGAGCCCTCGTACCGTGCTGTTCATTGTCGCTGCGGCCATTTTCAGTGGTTGGCTGATCACAGAAATCCATTTTCCCTTCATTGCTATCGCCATCATTCTCACTCTGACCGGCGCAATACTCGATAGGCTTCCCGCTTTCACCACCACCTTTTTCGTTTCGCTAGTGCTCGATTTCCTATTGGTGAAGCATTCTTTCACCATCACGGCAGGCACAGCAGACATTGGCACCATTGAGCTTCTTATCCCTATTGCTGGCGCGATGTTGCTTGGCATGGCATTGGCCGTAAAATCCGCCAACCTTCGGCAAATACAAATCCAGAGCGACGAAAAAGCCTCCCTCTTTAGTAATGCCATGCAAGTCTCAGTCATCGGCATGGTGATCGTGTCGCCCGAAGGAAAAGTACTGAACGCCAATCGCAGCTTTACGGAGTTTTCAGGGTTCAATGACGCAGAACTCGACGTGCGGTCGTTCATGCAGCTCATTTTCCCCGCCGACAAATCCCTTCTCGACGAGAAGATCGCGGAACTCACCAAGGGTCATATTGACAATTTCCACATTGAGTTACGCTTCTTGCGGAAAAACAGGGATGTGTGCTGGGCGCGAATCGCCGTGTCGTCGGTGAAGGAAACATGGAGCACCAACGTTATCCACTTCGTTTTTCAGGTACAAGACATTGATAAACACCGGCGATTGGAAGCGGAAAGGCAGCTTTGGGCAAAGAAATTTCAGTTTGCGTTGAGCTTCAACAAACTGGCGATTTACGAATTGGAGTGCCACACCAAGTACCTGCATTTCTCGGACAACTCGCTCCCCATTATTGGGATTTCGATGGGGGCGATTCACCGCTTGTATGAGTGGATGGCGCGCATTCACCCAGATGATCTTCATGAATACCAACACACCATCGCGAATGTTGGCACCTCAAGTGTCACGCTGGAATACCGCTTGCTCGATGACAACCAATGCTACCGCTGGGTGCGCGATTGTTGCCAACCACAGCAAGATGACGAAGGCAACGGCATCAAAACGCGCGTGCTCGGCACGATCGCAGACATCACTGCCGAGCGTGAAGCGTTAGAAAACATCAAACATGTCGCTGAACGCGCCGATTTAGCCACCAGTGTGGGGAATTTTGGTGTGTGGGAATATTGCCCGAACACTGAAAAGCTGATTTGGGATGCGTGCATGCGCGATCTCTACGAATGCCAAGATGCAGCGTTAGTTTCCCTACCTTGGTGGCGTGAACATGTGCTTCCGAATGACATTGCCGCGTTCAACAAGATCCTATCGACACGCCAGCATTCGCCAACCAACTGGGAAATGGGAGCAACGAAGAACGGAACCGTGTCCACGACATTTCGCATTGCGCTCAAAGACGGAAGAATTAAGCATATTTACGCCTCTGGCAGCCATGTTCTTGACGATCAGGGTCAACCTCGCATTGTCGGTTTGAACACGGATATTTCAGATGTCATGACACTCAATCACACATTGCGCACGGAAAAAGACAGATTGAGCTTAACGCTACACACGATGGAAGATGGCATCATCACGCTCGATGCCGCCCATCGCGTCACGTTTATCAACGAGCAGGCCCGCCAATTATCCCGCATTCACAGCGATGTGATAGGGGTGAACATTGAGAAATGCGTGACCTGGTACGACGATGATGCCGAAATTCCTTTTAATACGTTGCTGGAACAGGCCTCCGTTTCACTTGCGACGGCACAAGCACACAAGCAATTCTCGTTGCACATTGGTGCTGTCTCTAACTCGCCGATCACCTTAACCATCGCACCACTTTCAGAACCCTCGCCCAGCGCCACACAAACAACGATTTCTTCCCTCTCTACGCCTTTATCTCGCCCGAGTCTCAAGTTGGTCGGTTGGGTGCTCACCTTACGTAAACAAGAAGACAGCGCAACTACCGCCAATGTACCGAACTTTAGCGCCACGCATGATTACGTCACGGGTTTGATGAACCGACAGGGGCTAGAGCGCGCCCTTAGCAATCATGCCGAAGAACAAATGCTTCAACGGGGTGATCACACCCTTGCCGTCCTGCGCATAACTGGGCTTGATGAAATAGAGCGACAAGCCAGCCGCCCTGCGAAGAACCAAATGCTGAAATCCGTCAGCTTAACCCTTCGCGCGGCAGCAAGACGGAACGATCTTCTGGCTAAAATCAGTGATGATGATTTCGCCATGTTGCTGAGAGGCTGCTCAAAAACCAACGCCCACACATTTTTGCAGGATGTAACGGAAAGCATCGAGCAATTGCACTATCAAGCACTTCCGTCGAGTAACAAAGACAGCGCCTTGTATCTATCTTGCTTTATTGGGTTAACGTCAGCCAATGCGTCTGATATCGCGCCCTATCACATCATTCATGAGGCGGAATTTGCGTTAGAAAGCGCGTCAATTTCGAACGAGTCAAAGATTTCAAATTACAGCGAGCTCATGAGCGCAGATCCCGAGTTTGGGCAAAACACCCTGCTTGACCGCCTTGATAACGCCATATCCTCTTCCTCCTTCAGCTTGCTTTGCATGCCGATTGTGCCCAATCACAGCGGGCTCACCACTTGGCATGAAGTGCTGGTACGAATGATCACCGAAGAAGGCGAGCTGCTCGCCCCTAAATCCTTCATCGATTCCGCAGAACCCGCAGGCCGCTTGAACGATATTGAACGTTGGGTGTTCAATGAAATCTTGGTGACACAAGCCGTCGCGTTGAGAGATTGCCAGTTGTTCATCGCCATCAACCTCTCTGAAACCGCCTTCTATGATGAAACATTTATCAACGACATGGTGGGACAAATCAAACGCAGCGCCTTGCCCGCAAGGCAACTGTGCATTGAAATCGAAGAAAGCACCTTGATGAAAGATGTCATTAAAGCAATCAACACGGTGGCGACGTTCAGAAAAATCGGTTGCCATATCGCCGTGGATAATTTTGGTTCTGAAATGGCGTCATTCAGCTATTTGAGGAAGTTCGATATCAGCATGGTGAAGATAGACGGAGACATGATTTCGCTCATGCGTTCAAGCCAAGTCGACAAGAAAATCGTCGAGTCCATCAAACACATCAGTGAATCACTCAATGCCATTACCGTCGCGCAGCGAGTGAACAAAAACGCAGATTTGCAACTGGTTCAGGAAATGGGTATTCATTACACCCAAGGCTTTGTTTTCGGCGAGCCCGTGCCACTGTCTCGCATTATTTCCTCATCCAAGGCAGGATTGCTCAACGCACAAGGCTATGTCACCTCCCACCGAAAATCCGCGGGGTAGACGCTCTTCCGACGCCTTTATCGCCACGTATCACACCCTGCAAACACACACCTTTCACTCAACCTCGTTTTGGCTTTCAATCGAGGTTCAGCATTCCACTTCAAACGTAAAACGGGACGACATCATGATCAGTTGTGATTATTTGATTGTTGGCGCGGGCATTGTAGGGCTCAGCGTCGCGAATGAACTTCAACAACGTCACCCTGATAAACGCATCGTCGTGGTTGATAAAGAACCGGCGGTCGCCAGTCACCAAACAGGTCGCAATAGCGGCGTGATCCATGCCGGTGTCTACTACACACCGGGCAGCCTAAAAGCCAGATTTTGCACCGAAGGCAACATCGCCATCAAGGCCTTCTGCCAGCAGCATGACATCGCGTTCGAAGAATGCGGAAAACTGCTCGTTGCCACCAACGACATTGAACTAACACGCATGCAGGCGCTAATCGCCCGTGCAGAGCAGAACGGCTTAGCGTTTGAGGTGTTGGATGCCAATGAACTGCAAAAACGCGAACCCAATGTGAAAGGCGTAGGCGCGATTTTTGTGCCCTCAACAGGCATCGTGAGCTATCGCGAAATCTGCCAGAAACTGCATCAACTCATCGAGAAGAATGGCGGACAAGTCCACCTTGATAGC
This sequence comes from Enterovibrio baiacu, assembly GCF_004120195.1. Lineage (GTDB taxonomy): Bacteria > Pseudomonadota > Gammaproteobacteria > Enterobacterales > Vibrionaceae > Enterovibrio > Enterovibrio baiacui. The sequence continues at coordinate 107,776 of NZ_SCHN01000010.1, forward strand.
CCTGTCAGTTACTTGAAAGAGACCGAAGAAGGCGTCACCGCTGTCGCGGGGGATCATACCTTTCACGCCGATCGCATTGTTGCGTGCTGCGGCGTGATGTCAGACCGCATTGTGCGTTTGCTGGGTGAAACTCCGGACTTCCAAATCATTCCGTTTCGTGGCGATTACTTCCAGTTAGCGCCCCAACACAACACCATCATCAACAGCCTGATTTACCCTATTCCTGATCCTGCATTGCCGTTTCTTGGCGTTCACCTCACCAAGATGATCGATGGCTCTGTCACCGTCGGCCCCAACGCCGTATTGAGCTTCGCCCGCGAAGGCTACGACCGCACATCTTTCAACATGCCAGACACCATGGACATGCTCGGCTTCCCCGGATTCTACAATGTGATCCGCAGAAATTTCCGCTCTGCCATGAAAGAGCTTCGCAATGGATTGTGGAAGTCAGGCTACTTAAAAGAAGTGCAAAAATACTGCCCTTCACTCACCAACGATGACCTAAACACCTACCCGTCAGGCATTCGCGCCCAAGCGGTATATCAAAACGGCGACTTGGTGGATGATTTCTTATTCCACCAAACACAACGCGCCCTTGTGGTGTGCAACGCCCCCTCACCTGCCGCCACGTCATGCTTTCCGATTGCGCGATATGTGGTTGATACGCTGGAGGAGAAAAGAGAATAAGACCGAGGAGTTAGTACGGAGGCTAGATCCAATAGCAGGTGAACGCACTTGATCTGCGCCCTTGCCAATCCAGCCCTTATCGCGCCCCCAATGAACAAAGACGTTGCGAAGCGCGGAGAGACTAAAACCATTCCAACGCTCGGCGATGTTCGCAACCTTGTTGCGCTTGCTCATCATAGCCTCAGAAAAACGACCGACGAACACAACGGGAAACTGAACAATACAAAAAACATATCGTTATAAAACCCCGTCTATTCATCTTTACCACACACCTTTGAGTCTGAAAGCACTAACGGTTTTTTATAAGGCCAGTCCCTGCTGAGTCACGAAAGCGGACGTATCTTCAAGATGACCAATTCAACGACTGTTCTTGTTTAGAGAACAAAGAGTTCAAAATGTGTGTGTTGATCTCTTTTTTTGCGACCACTAAATTCAGGACAGGCATCGAGGCCTCAAGGGGCTTGATGGGAACTGGAAGGATAGCCAGTGCGATACGAAATCCAGCAAAGGGCGCTTCGTTCGCAAGCAACCTCAGTGTTGAAGCTGGATCGCCGTGGATGGTGGACCAGGTCCGAGACCGCTTTCGTGAAATCATCTTAGAACAATAATGAGCACAGGAGATCAGAATGAGACGGATACTCGCATTAACAGTTCTTGTCGGTACCATCGCCTTGGGCGGCTCTCCCGCTTTCGGACAGACCCAGTTTGCAGACTTGGTCGTCAAGAATGCAAAAGTCACCACGCAGAGTCATTTGCAGCCTTCAGCTGCGGCGTTGGCAGTTCGCGATGGGCGTTTTGCCAAGGTCGGATCGATTGGTGACATCACCCCCCTCATCGGGCCAAAAACGCAGGTTATCGATGCCGACGGCCGTCGCATTGTGCCCGGCTTGATCGACTCGCACTCACATTTCCTACGATCCGGTCTGACCTATACACGAGAACTCAGGTGGGATGGCGTGCCAACCTTGAAGCAGGCATTGGCGATGCTAAGCGAACAGGCCAAGCGAACACCAGAGGGGGAGTGGGTACGCGTCATCGGCGGTTGGACGCCGTGGCAATTCAAGGAACAGCGCCTCCCGACCGTTGCAGAGATCAACGAAGCGGCGCCGAACACACCGGTTTATATTCAGTATTTCTACAGTGTCGGGCTCGTGAACCGCGTAGCGATGGCACGCCTTGGGATCAACCAGCAAAGCGAGGATCCGAAAGGTGGGCGATTTGTTCGCGACAGCTCAGGTAATCCGACAGGTTTAATGATTGCTGACCCGCATCCGGGAATTTTCTACGGCAAGATTGCAGCTCTGCCTAACGCTGCGCCTGACGTCGAAGCCAACTCAACGATGCACATGTTCTTTGAACTGGCACGCTGGGGCATTACGGGCGTAATCGACGCGGGCGGCGGCGGCTTCCGTTTCCCTGAGCACTATTCCACGGCTCAGAAGCTCGCAGCATCGGGCAAACTTCCTATTCGGGCAAGCTTCTTTCTGTTTGCACAACGTCCGGGCAAAGAAGCAGAGGACTTTTCCAATTGGACGAATAAATACACCGCTGGTTGGAATTTCGACCCCGTCAAGCCGAACGGGTTTCAACTTGGTGGTGGCGGCGAATATATTCTTTGGGATGCAGCAGATTTCGAGAACTTCCGTTCGCCACGCCCCGATTTACCGGCTGGCATGGAGGAGCGCCTCGAATTAGTTCTGAAAACGCTGATCAAGAAACGCTGGTTCTTTCGAATTCACGCGACCTATGATGAATCGATTTCTCGTATTCTCGATGTCATCGAAGCTGTCAATAAAGAGACACCACTTAACGGCCTGCGCTGGTCCATCGAGCATGGCGAAACCATTTCGGAGAAATCAGTGTTGAGAATACGCGCGCTTGGCGGCGGTCTAGCCATTCAGAACCGGATGATCTTTCTTGGTGATGATTTTGTCTTGCGCTACGGAGCCGAAAAAGCCAAAGCAACACCACCGCTGCGTACCATACTCGACAGTGGCATTCCGGTTGGCATGGGGACTGATGCAACACGTGGCTCGACCTTCAACCCATGGATCTCGCTCCATTATCTTGTGACCGGCGAAACTGCCAGTGGCCGGAAACTTTACGATGCCGACAACCTGATGACCCGCGCCGAGGCGCTGCACGTGCACACCATTGGCAGTGCCTGGTTTTCCGGTGAGGAAGACATCAAAGGCCGCATCGTGCCGGGTCAACTGGCGGATTTTGCAATCCTGAACAAGGACTACTTCGAGGTGCCGGTCAACGAGATCAAGACGATCAAGTCGGACGTTACGGTCGTTGGCGGCAATGTCGTGTATGGAGCGGGGCCGTTTAAAGCGCTGTCGCCGGAGTTGCCAGCCATTCTACCGGAATGGTCACCGCTCAAGCATTACGGCGCATATTGGTCCGATCGCTAGGGCTCGCGATTCAAATTTGAACAATAGAAGGGCCTCAGCCTTGAGGGCATGAAGATAACAGCGATGAAGAAACCCAACTAAGGACAGACATACTTAAAAATCGTGATGGCCACAGAGGAATACTTGTCATTGGCCGAGAGCAGTAGACGGCGCGGAACATCAAGCAGCTTGCAGATAAACTCGCCGTTTAAGTTCGCTACAATCACATCACCGTCTCTGGCGGTAACGTGACGATCTACAACCAAAATATCACCGTCGAAAATCCCCACACCTTGCATTGACTCACCTGACGCTTTGCCAATGAAAGTCGCGCTTGGATGTTCGACAAGCAACTCATCCAGGCTTAAAGGAAGTTGGCAGTAATCACTGGCTGATGATTCAAAACCAGTGATACCTCCACTGGCAAAAATAGGGATAATGTTCATATTTTACACTGTCTATATATACAGTATCAATTCTAGCTTTTTTCGTCCCACAAGCACGATCTAGGTTTTCTGACAGCGGGAAGTTTAAGCAAAGCAGAACGTCATGAAAGACAGAACAAAAAGAAAAAAAGCCGGAATTCCGGCTTCTAAGGTTACCTTGCTAGAAACTCTATCAAGGTAGGTAGGTAAAAACATAAGACTACTATTACTGCTATCAATTTTACTTCGGTCTTACTGAGCATGTTTAACATGGCTTTCTCCTTAGTTGTTAAGCCACGCCCCACGTTATAGAAAAATCAGGGCTTTAATTCCCGCTAACGATGGTTTTTTCGTTGATTGGCCTTGAGTAGGACAGTTTTCCATCCTGTACCTGAACATCCTCACTCCCCATTTCCAGACATTCAGACGACTGACAGCACCACTTAAATACCTCGAAGGGGTCTATATCCAACTGGAAAATATATTACCCTAGTGATATATTTCATGAATCATGAAAATTATTTAATCGTGAAAAAATGGAACAGCAGATATTGAGTCAGGCATTGGATGCACTGCCTGAGCACATCGAGATCACCGACATCCATTATCAGTACACCGATGCGCGAGACAGTGGCGTAGATGCCACCGTGGCCCTAAAAATAGCAGGGGAAACACGGACATTTGATATCGACATCAAACGTATTCACCGCAAAGCGACACTGGATGCTTTTCTACAAGCACAACGCCAGCGTGAAACCCTGCTGATCTGCAATCCACTCAGCGCTTTTTTGCGACAGTACAGTGAAGAGAAAGGCATCAACTATATAGACGAAGCTGGTAACGCCCATATTGTTCAGCCCGGCTTTTTCCTCCATATAGAAGGAAAGAAGCAGGAAAAGACTCAGGACACGCGCCCCACCTTGAGTGTGGGGATCATGAAATGCCTGTTTGCCCTGCTGGCTGACGATACGCTCCTCAATCGCCCCTATGAAGTGATAGCCGAAAAGTCCGGTGTTTCACTCGGGATGGTCAGTAAAACACTGAAGTACCTTATCGATATTCAGGCTATCCCCAAAGACAAAAAGTCCCGACGCTTTTTGGATAGATCTACCCTTATTCAGCAATGGCTGGCGGCATACCCTCAAGTGCTCAGAAAAAAACTGGCCCCCTTTCGGGTAAAAACGCCGCTGCATTGGCAAGCCATGACGCTGGGAGAGGGAGAGCTCTGGGGGGGAGAAGTCGCAGCAGCACAGTTAACCGATTATCTGGAGCCGGAAGAATACTGGCTGTTTACCCGCGATCCGATACAGAAAAAAATGCGCGAGCTTGAGGCGCGCCCCTCCGCTGATGGGCAACTCCTGATTGCTGCCCCTTTTTGGGGAAAAAGCCTAAGTGTAAACACAACCGCTCAGGCCCTGCTCACCGTGGCAGAGCTTCTGGCCAGCAACGATAGCCGTAACCGAGAAGCCGCAGAGATTTTAAATGACCAATACCTACACCTTCACTCACTCCCTTAACCCGCAGTTTGAACAGGCACTTGATAACCTGGTGCGGATCATTAACGGGCTTGGTGTACCTTATTTCATTGCCGGAGCCACCGCCCGTGATGTGGTGCTTCACGGCATTCATGGCTACCCGCCAATCCGCGCCACACGGGATATTGATACCGCTATTTTGGTCGACAGCTGGGACGCTTTTCATGCAACCAGAGAGAAGCTGCTGACAGCTGGCTTAAAAACCTCCCGTGTTGAACACCGGTTAACTGAGCCTAAGACGCAGCTACCGATTGATATCATTCCGTTCGGCGCAGTGGCAGATTCGAAAGGTGATATCACCTGGCCACCGCATTTTGATATCACCATGTCGGTGGCCGGCTTTCAGGAAGCCTATGACTCCTCCCAGACCGTGGCCTGGAACGATCTCACTTTTCAGGTAGCTTCCCTGCCTGGGCTCGCACTTTTGAAGCTGATAGCCTGGCTCGAACGCGGGGCAGAAAACCGTAAAGATGCAACGGATTTCTTCACGGTACTTAACCGCTACCACGAAATTCATGACGGGCGTTTATGGGAGGATTACGTTCCTGGTGAAGCACTCGGCTACGATGTTGAAAGACAAGGCGCTTACTTGCTGGGCATTGACTTGAAACCGCTACTCACCACTTCGACGCTTGACGCTGTCACAACGGTTCACGACAAACCGGACCCTTTTATCGCTGCCATTGCTGCGACACACCGTGGCGCTGATATTGACCGTGTCAGTCAGTTACTCGCCGATTTCTGGCTAGGGTGCGAGATATAGCCCTTTAAACAACGGGCATCACTGACGTAAGTGATGACCGTTATGCCAATTCAATAAACCAGCACTAAAGCCTGGTATTCAGCCCTGTTAACTCACTGAACACCCCTTCGAGCATGTCGCAATACACCCCAGACTGACTGCCCATTTCCGGACATTCAAACGACCGGCGGCACAGCTTAAACGCCGTGACGGTGTAAGTATCAGACGGGTCCAGCACCACCCGAATGCGGTTAATGCCCCCTCATCGCCGTTTTCGCCTGCCTTCCCGAAGGCGCTGCACGGTTCTGGCCATCAAGGGCGCGCCGTTTGCGTTTATTTACCCTTGAAGGACAGGTTCAGCAGTGCCAAGGAAAAGAAGGCGGCGAGAGCGACGATGAAGGGAAACCACAAGGAGAAAACCACAGGTGAAACCGCCCACCGCCTTAGCAGCACTTTGGCGAAGACGGTGAAAGCTCTTGATCTGCGCCCTTACCAATCCAGCCCTGATAGTTACCCGAATGGGCCAAGACGTTGCGAAGCGTGGTTAGACTTGGTTGAACCGGCGAGACAAGGGAGGAACGACCGCCGGAGAGACGTGTGAAATAGAGCATGGTTGCCCGAAGGGTGCTGATAAATTTGCGTGATACGTTGCACTTTTTAATACGCTTTTCTCAAATATTGAAGCTTATCCGCACTAATCAGATAGATAAAAAACGCATCCTATTTGGCTATGATCTAAATCAACGTATTTGTCCCTTCGTGATCGTCTAATCACCAGATTGAGAGGGAGAGCAAACCACTCAAGATCATGATATTAAATAAAAAAAAGCCCCGCATTTTATGCGGAGCTTTAATTAAAAGGAACCCGTATGACAGAAATCATCGAATTTCTTTTGGCCATTACTGGAGTGATTACCGCACTCACAGGCCTTTTGAAAGTTTACATGTCAAACAAACAGGAGAGCTAACCCCATAACTGTGTATTGTTCCCGCAATGCACAGTTCCTATTTGATAAGAAAACCTAACATATAGAGCAATTCAAAAAATTGATCTAGATGATAGGAGAGAGAAATTCACCGCACCAAGAAAACAAACCAATGTTAGTTTCTTGACGGTAACCACTTGAAAAAAATGGGTAAAACCCCATCTATTAAATAGCCATAACCTGCTCGTGGCTTACAGACAGGTTTGGTGGCTTCCTCATATCCAATGGAGATTTTCGGATATGAATGGAACCACTAAAGACAAAGACCTAAATGCACCTATAACACTACTCGAAGAACTAGAAAAAGAAGGGAAACTTACTGAAGATCAGAAAGCAAAACTGAACACCATCCGTTCAGGGCAAAAAAGCCGCTTTAACATCACGAGTATCATTAAAGCTTTTTGGTTTCTGTGTAGGCTTTTTGAATTTTTCTATGGCTAATCAAGAGGTGGCACTCATGATTTTGACTTCGAGATAAGGAGGACTATCGAACAGGACAGACTCATCATAGATTCAAGCAACACTTAAACAGCAATACATACGTAAGGAGTAAAATATGAACAAAACTCCTAGTAACCAACAACACTAACCACTGTAACCACTTGGGGGAGCGCCATTTCCTCCGGTGAGGGATACAAAGTTTGAAGCAGCAATATTTGTATTCAAGAGCGGGACACTGAAACAGTGACTACTTTCTTCGGACAACAAGTAAATATAACCAACTATCGACCAGTAAAACTGGGCCTTAGCTACACAAATCAACGTGTGTTAGCTGGCTTAGAATTTACTACGTGGGTAGATATTGATAAGCATCTAGAGCAGCATTGGCTGTCCCTTGAATGTGAACCAAGAAAACCTATTTGCTTTATTGATACCGAAGCATTGCCACCGAAAGAAACTTACCCTCGACACAAGAATTCTTCGATAGTACTGTTCTGGACAAAACTGCTGAGAGTAACGAGGAAGTTGGGAAGGCAGCCTCCGATTGTTATCAAGTATGCATAGTCACAACACACCACTACGCATTATACCCATAGTGTTAAATACAAAACGTCCAATTCTTATCCTGTTTTTCAACCCACTCACCTCCCAACTCTCGTCCAACTGCTCAATCCCTCACCAGCACACTAAAAAAGGAAACGGATTCCGCATTTACCCTAAGAAAAACAACGAAAAACGTTGCATTTTTCGGCGCTGAGAATAGCATCCAGACATTGATTATTTGCTGGGTTTTCGCGGCGTTTTTGCCTTGAAGATTGCGACTATCCAAGCCTCCTATTCCTATAAGAAGTATTCAACTCCGATGACAAGAAAAGCGCTCGTTTTGCTTTCAGCAGTCCTTTTGTCTGCTTGTTCGTCCGCGCCGGAAACACCACCGTGCGATTGCTCAACCCCACAGCCCCCGATTACCACCACCTCGCCAGACAAAGACCAAAAAGCGATTGCGGCGTTGTTTGCGTATTTGGCGAAAGAAGCCAAGAAAGAATGGGGAGACGATGAATATGTGGAATCAGGTAAGCACCGCTATGTGAAATACCTTGATGGGTATGCAACACGCGCACACATTGATTTTGATGCCGGTAAAATTTATGTGTCCACCATTTCCCAGCATCAGCCAAAAGAGAAACTGCAAAAGGCCATTGTTCAAACCTTGTTGATGCCTGCTGATGCAAAGTATGACGATTTATTTACTGACAAGAACATTGCCCTAAAAGGGAAGCCGTTCTTTCTTGGGCAAGTGGTCGATCAAGAGGGTAAAGCGATTGAATGGGAATGGCGTGCGAACCGTTTTGCCGACCATTTGATTGGTAACAAACTACAATCTAAAGCCATGAAGAAAGGCACGGCGTATTACGTGCAAATTGACATGGTCAAAGATCACCTTGAGCAGCGCGAATACCAATACGCGCACATCGTGCGTGATGCCGCGAAACGCTACAACATTCCTGAAGATCTGATTTACGCGGTGATCAAAACCGAAAGCAGCTTTAACCCTTATGCGGTAAGCCATGCGGGTGCGTATGGATTGATGCAGGTGATTCCTAAAACGGCGGGTGCCGATGTGTTTAATCTGGTGAAGAAGAAACCCGGCATTCCCACCAAGGAATACCTGTTTGATCCTGCGAACAACATCGACACTGGCGCGGCGTATTTACACATTCTGAAAACCCGTTACCTGCGCGAAGTCACCAACCCTTCTTCTCGCCATTTCAGCATGATTTCGGCGTATAACGGTGGCACGGGCGGTGTATTGGCCACCTTCCATTCAGATCGCAAACGCGCAATGGTAGAGCTAAACCGCAAATCGCCGAAACAGGTGTACGACGCACTGACAACCCAACACCCGAAAGGGGAAGCACGCCGTTACTTGCAGAAAGTGCTCTACTTCCAGAAAGACTTTAAGGAAGGCAAGATTTAAACGAAAACGCCCCAGACAATGCTGGGGCGTTTCTTTTGATGGGTAGCGTGTCTTCGCTATGCTGCTGGCATGGACACTTTCACGCCTAGGCCGGGTGACGCATGATGCAAGCTGATCGTCCCGTGGTGTAGCCCTGCAACGGCTTTTGCCAAAGAGAGCCCTAGCCCTAAGCCGCCGTCAGTGCGGCTTTTGTCTACGCGATATAAGCGCTCGAACACACGCTCCATCTCCGCCTCTGGAATGCCAGGGCCGTTGTCTTCCACGCGCAGCCACACGTCGTTACTTTCGTTATCCAAACCACAGCTTAATGTGATTTTGCTGCCCGCAGGGCAATACCTCAGGGCGTTTTCAATCAAGTTAGCCACTTGTTGAATTAGCAACTCTCGGTCGCCTTGAATCATCAAGGGTTGCGACGGTTTTTCTACCACCAGTTGCATCTCGGCATCTTCGGCAACATCGACATAAATTTCTGCCACCGTATCGACGATTTGCGTCAGATCGGTGTCAGTAAATCGGCTGCGTCGTGCGCCAGACTCAATCTGGGTGATGCGCAGCAAGGCATCAAAAATAGACGCTAACCGTTGCGAGTCCACCAGCGCCTGATCTAACTCTGCGATCAAGCTTTCATCCATGCCGTTTTCCGAATCGTCTACGTCTTGACGGAGCGTCAGCAGGTTATGGCGAAGGCGGGTGATCGGGGTTTTGAGTTCATGAGCGATGTTGGCAGAAATGTCGCTCATGGCGGCTACTGAGCCTTCAAGGCGAGACAGCATCTCATCGACAGACACGGAAATACGCGCCAAATCGTTATAGGTGTGCATCTCGCCCGTTCGAGCGGAAAGATCCCCTTCTGCTGCCGCGCTGAGTACCCGCTCAATGCGAGAGATGCGCTGCTGACTCAAGCGACTCATGCCGATGACGATCGCGGTGGTGAAAATGGACACCAAGACACCCGCCAGAATAAAGCCCGACGTTAACACTGCAAGAATCTCATCATCTTCGATGGGATCTTCATCGATATCATGTTCAACACCAATCGCGAGTTGCTTGGATTCTTTGACGATTTCTCGGTTTTGTTTGCTCAGTTCATAATCCACGTAAAGAATGGTCACGGTCGCCATCAACACGAGGCTAAACACAGAGACAAGGCCAAACATGATGCCCTGTTGAATGGCCGAGCTTTTCAATTTGGTAGGAAGGCGATTCAGCAAGTAATGCATTGAGAACTTGCGCTGCCATGCGTCTCTCAGCATTTGCTTCATTTAGCGCCCTCACTGGTGCGGTGTTCAAGTTTGTAGCCCGCGCCGCGAACGGTTTGGATCAGGGAGTCGCCGAACGGCTTTTCTACTTTGTTTCGAAGGCGGCTGATGTGCGTTTCTACCACGCTGGTTTGGGGATCGAAATGAATATCCCACACATGCTCAAGCAACATAGTACGTGTAATCACACGGCCAGGGTGGCGCAAAAAGAGCTCAAGAATACGAAATTCCTTGGGCTGTAAATCGAGGAGTTGCCCTTGTCGGGTGGCGGTGTGCTCAAACAAATTCAATACCAAATCGCCAAACGATAATTCCGGTTTCGTTTCGGTGGAGGTCAGCACAGCGCGGCGAGAAAGCGCCGTTACGCGGGCAATCAATTCAGAAAATGCAAAGGGCTTGGTGAGATAATCGTCGCCCCCCGCTTCTAGGCCTTCCACGCGATCATCAACACCGCCGAGGGAGGTAAGAAACAAAATAGGTGTACCAATTTGTGCAGCGCGTAGTGCCTTCACTAACGACAAGCCATCAAGGCCGGGCAGCATGCGATCGACGATCGCCACATCAAATTGTTCCGTCATGCAAAGTGTCAACGCGTACTTGCCGTCGTCGGCGACTTCGACCTGATGCCCCGCTTCTCGCAGGCCTTTTTCAACAAAACTGCTCAGACTGACATCATCTTCAACCAGTAACACGCGCATGTCGGTTCTCTCTTCTAAAAAAACGCTGCGGCTTACGCCGCAACGATTGGATCATTTGGTGCGCTTTCTTCCGTTGGGTTAGCAACATCATTTTGCGCCGCTTTGCGTTGTTGCCATTTCATCATGATGATCGCGGCAACACCGGCAAGTAAACATGCTCCTAGTGTAACCAGTCCCATCATAAAAAACAGAGAGAAAGCAACAACACCGCCTAAGGCTTGCAATCCATTTTCACGCACGTTTTTAGATAGGTTTTTTGCACGTTTCCACATATTCGAATACATACTTGATTCACTCATGGTCTTCTCCTTAATGGGGTGTTTGAAAGCACACCCCGTTTTATTGACTTGGGTCGTTCGCATTTACTCAAACAACGGGGGATTATTTCGCCACCGCCATTGCATCAATTTCAGTTTCTACCGTGCGACCGTTCGCCGTCACCAGTTTCACTTCGTACACGTAGTTGCCGCGGTGCTCGTCGATTTCAACGCTGTAAGCTTTGCCGCTCAGTTCTGCTTCCGCTTGTTTAACCACGTCTTCTAGCGATTGGTATTGGCCGCTGTTCAGCCCAGACAACCACAATGCATTTTCAAGCTGGTCATCGCTGTCATGGTGATCATCATCGTGCTTGCGGCGGTTGTTACTGTTCAATATCACTTCGCCAGTGTTGCTGTTGATCACGGTGTAGAAGGATTCGCCATTCTTACCCGCCAGTTCAATCTCATAGAAAGATTGGCCCATTTCGACATCACGCTCGACTTCCATTGGGACGCCGCCTGTGTTGGTTTTTGCCAACTCAACCGCTTGCAGCAAGGTGACGGAATCTTCGGTCATGGATTTTGGTGCGTCGTCACCGGCATACGCAGTGCCCATGACCATTAGGGTGCTCACACCAAGTAGGGTAGACATTGCAGCAGGCTTAAACATTGATGACTTTTTCATGGTGGTTTCCTCGTTATTGGTATTAACCAGACAAGGTGATGTCCCTGTCGATGTGTTCACTTTACTCAAGTCATCTTGCGAGGAGTTTTCCTGAACTATACATTTTTGTAAGGTTGGCAGCGGTCTGTCATTTTCAGACAAACGTGGTAGTTTGGTGGCATCACGATCACGCGTCTTAACCGCGCGATTTACATTGTAAAAACTGCTTTTTAAACACAAACGGAGCCATCAAATGCACCCGGTCACCCTCTCGCCCCTTTCCATGGATGATTGTGATGCGTTGTTGGATTTTGAATGCCGCAATAAGGGGTGGTTTGAACAACATATTCCGCCCCGACCATCGCGCTATTTCGACCGCGTAGGGCTCACCGCTGCAACGCAAAAGCTCGTGCAAACCCAAGGTGACGAGTCCCATTTAATGTATGTGGTCTACCAAGGCACGGAGATTGTCGCGCGGGCGAACATTCATACAATCCGCCCTGATTTTGTCGAAATCGGCTATCGCGTTTGCCAATCGCACATTGGCAAAGGCATCGCTACACAAGCTGTCGCAGCATTGCTGACTATCTGCAGACGTCAATTGGCGACGCCTTACGTGCTTGCCAAAGTCACCACAGAAAATCATGCCTCTCACGTTGTATTGAAGAAAACCGGATTCACCCTCACTCGCAAAGAGAAAAACGGCACTGTCGTAAAGGGGAAGCATCTTTCGCTTTGTCACTATGAATACCATTTTGAATGACCATGTTTTTGACCAAAGGCAGGCCGCTTTAAAACGTTTAACCTCAACAAACTAGACATCGACATGCTATGTGTTGACGACATTCGCAAGCTTGCACCTCAAATTCGTCTCTCAGCGCGTAAACCGTTACCCTCGTTTACTTCTACATACACACGCATGTCGCAAGGAGCACAAACATGGGTAGCGAATTTTTCATCGCCTCTGTCCTTAACCTTTCCATCAACCTGATTTACACCATCATTTCCCTGCTCGTGGGCGTTTACGCTCTGCTGTGGGTCGACAAAAAGCTGCTGAAAAGCGTGGATATCGAAGAGGAAATGAAAAAAGGCAATGTGGCTGTGGCCATTTTTGCTTCGACCATTTTGATCTTCGTTGCCGTGATTGTGGCCTTCGGCTTTCGCTCTTAAACCATGGGAATGGTCAAAGTCTTTCCCCTCGTCGCCGGACTGATTTTTCTCTCGGGTTATCTGCAAGAGAAGAAAGATGCGATCAGCGAAGAAACCAAGAAGTTGATGGCGAAATCTCAGAGCACATTGACTGAAAAAGACGTGGCGTTTTCTGGCGAGCGAGGCGAGCTAAAGGTGATCCCGAGTAATCGGTACATCACGCAATATCAAATTCAGAAATGGAAAAACGAGCTTAAAGGCAAGTACGCGATTTACAGCTACCGTGAACGGGGAATTGGTGAATTTACGTCGCTCGCGCCCGACATCAACGGCGACTTTCACCTGACGCACAGTTACCTCGAAGGTTATCTTCCCTTCAAGGTAGATAACCCGCTCATCCCCATGCTCACCATTGCGCGTAAAAAGAAATACCAATATGACCATGAGCAGTACAAAGGGAAGATGGAAATCTGGCAAACAAGCAAGCAGTCGTATTTCTACCCCTCGGGGGATTGCGAAGATCATGCGATTTTGTTGGCCGACTGGCTGATTGAATTGGGGTATGACGCACGCGTTGCCATTGGCGATTATGATGGCGGAGGCCATGCCTGGGTAGTCATGCTGTATAAGGGAAAACAGTATGTGCTGGAGGCAACGCAAAAAAGCGGTTTTGGGCGACAATATCCTTTAGCGTCAACCCTGCCGAAATATCACCCTACGGCGATGTTTAACCGTGAGCATTACTGGGTCAACCAAGGCTCTGCCTTAACCACGAATTACGAATCATCGTCATGGCGATTGATGAGTCGATACACACCGATATCACCATGAGTTCAGACGGCTTGTTGTAGCTGACCATGGTTTGGTGCTCAGTGAAAAAGGTAAAACGCCAGCACGTTGAAGTTGCTGGCGTTTTTTGTCGGTTCCAGACATGAAAATGAACAGACAAATCTTTTTAGTGCATAACACAAAGCATGTGTCACGCACCCTATTTGGTTAAGGGCGCATTGATGCGAAATCTAGCACCTTGCCCTCTTTTTTCAGCGCAAAGAAGAAGGTCTCGCCGCTGCTGTCATCCACACCGTCATTATCTGTCACAGCAAACGCACGACCGTCTTTGGTGATGGCAAAACCTTCAATCTTGTCGGTAACGTAACCGCCTTGCGCTTTCAAATCGGGTAAGAAGTCATACACCAAGTCTTTGCGTACCGTCGGCAGCTCGCCGCCCAAAGGTGCAGGCGTTGCATCGGCTAAAATCACACGCGTCAGTTGCTTCACTTTCGCCGCATCGCCAATCTGGTTATCGCGTTCGATGATGTAAAGCGCCCCTTCATGAGCGGTGATTTCAGATAACCCAACCCAACCTGTTTCCGCTTTCTCGGTTGGGTAACGCACAGCGCCCCACGCGCCTGATTGGGTGTTGTACTGCACCAGTTTCACCATGTTTTCAGGGTCATCTTTCCAACCACGCTGAATCGCAATCCACAGATTATCGCCAACACGGGTAATGCCTTCCGCACCATAGCGTTTTTCAACGGCCATTAACTCAGCAGGGAAGTTGACCGTCTCAATGATGTTGCCGTTTGCATCAGTGCGGTAAAGCGCATGGGCGATGCCTTTGTCAGCGCGACCTTCAGACGCGAGCCAAAAGCCGCCTTTGCCGTCTGTCGTGATGCCTTCAAGATCGAGTTTCTTCGCCGATTCACCGTCTTTCATCACAGGAATGCGTTTCGTGATTTTTGCTGGCGTCGACGCTGCATCAATCACAAAGATGGAAGGCTGTGCTTTGTAGAAACTGTCGTTCACTGCGTAAAGCGTGTTTGCCTTGTTTGGATCTGCCACCAAACCCGACAACGCGCCCCAACCGATAGGTTTGCCGTCGACCATCACAGATTCAATCTGCGGGTAAGCAGGTGCTTCATTGCTGATTTCATACAGCATGACGTGCGCACGCGCGCCGCCATCTTCAATCAAATCTTTCTCATTCGCCGTGGCTAACAAACCTCGGCTTGGCATCGCTGCCGCAGATTCTGGTGAAATGCCCGATGGCAGCAGCTGAACAAATTCTGGTGCTGCGCCTGTATCACGATAAACGCCCACCACTGAGCCACGTTCTGACATCACGAAGATATAGCGCTGACCGTTATAGGTCGCCACTTCCAAGCCTTCAGGTTCTGCGCCTTTGTTGCCGGAGCGTTTTTCAGGGTAATGTCCCGCCAATGCCACGCGGTATTCAAAATCAAGGCCGGATTCAAACAGCACTTTGCCGCGCTTGTCGAAGATCGTAAAGCCGCGAGATCCGCCTTCGTAATCCCCTTCATTGGCGGTAACAAAACGCGCATCGTCGAGCCATTTCACAGCATCCGGTTCGCGTTTTACCGCCAGTTTCGTGCCCGCGAACGTCAGTGCGCGTTCTTCGTCTAGATCCACATTCTTAAGGTCTACTGCGCCAGCACTGAAGTCAGCCATCACTTCGCCTTTCATGCCGTCCACGAGGACGATGTGGTTGTTCTCTTGCAGCGTTACCACCACTTCCCCAAGGCTGTTTATGTCAACAAACTCTGGCTCTGGGTCGTTCGGTGCAATGTCCGACAGGCCAGTCATTGCCACACGCGTTAGGTTGTCACAATCCAGCACGCCGTTTTTCAATGGCACCAAAGACAAATGCCCCGCTGGGAATTGCGGCAACACACCGTCGTTTAAGTCTTCATCGCGTTCGTTTTCAATCGCCACGGCCACAAAACTGCCGTCTTTTGCCACGGCCACGGAATCAGGTTGCCCGCCCAAATCACATGTCGCGAGTGATTGGCTGTTGTTTACGTCACGCTGAGTAAGGTAGCCCGACGGTTGGGTATAGCTTTCAGAGGTGTTGATGGCGGTAACAAAGGTGTTGCCAACAACATCGATGGATGTCGGTTCGCCGTCAAAGGTAATGAAACCCTTACCTTGCGGTTTTTTCGGGTTGGTGATGTCGATAATCCCAACGCCTTTCAGCGGGCTGTCTGAGTAAACAAGCGTGTTGCCATCTTCACTCGCGGCAATAATTTCTGCCGAGCTTTCATGCGTTTTTTCAAGATGGGGAGGAATGTTGTTTGCCGTCGAAAATGCACTTATACGATGAAACGACGCCGCGTCAGTAGCATGAACACCTGCGCTGACAGATACCGCCAGCAATGAAAATAGTAGAGAGCGTTGTGTACGCATGAGGTTACTCCATTAACTTCCGTTGAGGGTCGCTACTTTTCCGATTCAAGGTGACATTGGCATGACATAAACATGGCAGTTCCGTTATGGCATTGAATTGTGGATTCAATGAAGCATTCAGCATGGATAAAACCGCGCTTTTTCCCTATCTCGATACGCAATAACGGCTTTTCACCCAGAAATCACTGTATTTCAAAGCAGACACATAACAACAAAAGTCGTCTAATTTTCTCAACGAAACGCAACACACGAAGTAAAAAAATCATCATTCCTCATGAAGAAAAGTACTTTTCTACACCGCTTTTATTCACTCTTGCCTTTTTTTGTACTTTCATTGTTGCACAGATGTTAATTACCCCTAGTCAACATCTTCTTAACCATGAGGAACTAAAAATGCTGTCTACAAGGAAAACGTTAACTGCCTTTGCTGCATGCTGTACCGCCCTCTCTATGTCTGCCAATGCGGCAACAGAATTGACCATTGCCACGGTCAATAATGGTCACATGATCGAAATGCAGAAGTTTAGCGAAGTATTTGAAAAGCAAAACCCTGACATCACGCTCAACTGGGTGACTCTAGAGGAAGGAGTTCTTCGCCAACGTGTAACCACAGACATCGCCACCAAAGGCGGCCAATTTGATGTCATGACAATTGGCATGTACGAAACCCCCATTTGGGGCAAAAAAGGCTGGTTGAACGAAATCAAGACCGATGCTGCCTATGATGCAGATGACTTACTCCCAGCGATGCGTGCAGGCTTGTCTGTGGATGGCAAACTCTACGCCGTGCCTTTCTACGGTGAAAGCTCCATGGTCATGTACCGTAAAGATCTCGTAGACAAAGCCGGTATGACCGTGCCTGATCGCGCAACATGGGGACACATTCGCGATGTTGCGGCTGCCATTCACGATCCTGACAACGGCGTTTACGGCATTTGTTTACGTGGTAAACCCGGTTGGGGTGACAACACGGCGTTCGTGACCACCATGGCAAACTCGTTCGGTGCCCAATGGTTCGACGAAGATTGGAAACCACAACTTAACTCGCCAGAGTGGAACCATGCTGTGAGCTTCTATGTTGACCTTCTTAACAGCTACGGCCCTCCAGGCTCAAGTTCAAACAGCTTTAACGAAATCCTCGCCCTGTTTAACGAAGGCAAGTGTGGCATGTGGATTGATGCCACGATCGCTGCTTCGTTCATTACCGATCCTAAGCAGAGCAAAGTGCATGACAAAGTGGCGTTCGCGCAATCGCCAGTGGCCGTGACTGACCGCGGTGCTAACTGGTTGTGGGCGTGGGCACTCGCCGTTCCGTCTGCTTCCAAAAATTCAGAAGCCGCTGAGAAATTCGTGAAATGGGCAACGTCAAAAGAATACATCCAGCTGGTAGCTGAAAACAACGGTTGGGCAAGCGTACCAACAGGCACCCGTCAATCCACTTACGCAACACAAGCCTTCCTGGATGCTGCATCCTTCGCAGAAGCAGAACTTGCTGCGATTAACTCTGCCGATCCAAGCAACAGCACCCAGAACCCAAGCCCTTACATCGGTGTTCAGTTTGCTGCCATCCCTGAGTTCCAAGCCATCGGTATTGCCACCGGTCAGCAGCTTTCCTCTGCACTGGCAGGCAAAACAACCGTAGAAAAAGCACTGCAAAGTGCCAACAAGTCTGCAGACCGCGAAATGCGTAAATCAGGCTACTACAAGTAAATCCCTATCGCCGGACAGTGCGCTGTCCGGCTTCTTATCTTCCGTTATTGGTAGTCGCTCATGCAAAAATGGTTACCTCGACTGTTGGTTGCGCCCTCCTTTGTCAGCTTGCTGCTCTGGATGATCGTTCCTCTCTCCATGACGATCTATTTTTCAACCATCAGATATAACCTGCTGTATCCCGGAGAGAACGATTTTATCGGGTCAATGAACTTTGAGTTCTTTTACACCGACGATGCATTTTGGCCCGCATTGATCAACACACTGACGCTCGTTGGCATGGTGTTGGTTGTCACCGTGGTTGGTGCCTTGCTGATTGCTATTGCATTAGACAAACCGTTTTTGGGTCGCGGCATCGCACGCGTCTTGTTGATTTCACCCTTTTTCATCATGCCCACCGTCAACGCATTGATTTGGAAAAACATGATGATGCACCCCGTTTATGGCGTATTGGCGGCGTTGTGGGAAAGTGTAGGGTTGGAACCCATAGATTGGCTTACCGCCTTCCCGCTCGGCTCGATCATTACCATGGTGAGTTGGCAATGGATGCCCTTCGCCTTGCTGATATTTATCACGTCATTGCAATCGATGGACCACGAACAGAAAGAAGCAGCGCTGCTTGATGGCGCGACCGGATGGCAAGTGTTTCGTTATCTCACCCTGCCCCATTTGGCGCGCCCGATTGCGGTGGTGATGATGATTGAAACCATCTTCATGTTATCGATCTTTGCTGAAATCTTCGTGACCACGGGCGGTGGCCCGGGCTACGAATCGACCAACTTAGCTTTCCTCATCTTTGCGCAAGCGTTAATGCAATTTGATGTGGGTGTGGCTTCCGCCGGTGGCTTAATTGCCGTCATTCTCGCCAACATCGTTGCGTTCTTCTTGATACGTGCGATTGGCAAAAACTTGGTGGCATAGGGAGGCATCATGGCTAAAGACGTTTCACTTATCGATCAAACAGGTTGGTTGCGCCCCATCATTTGCTGGGCCATTGCGCTGATTGTGTTCTTTCCCATTTTGATGATGCTGATCACCGCGTTCAAAACCGAACAGCAGGCGATCTCCGTGCCACCGAGCTTTATCTTCGAACCGACCGTGGAAAACTTCGGCATTGTGCAAGAGCGCAGTGACTACCTGAAGTTTGCGATTAACTCGGTGATCACCGCATTTGGCTCGACCATTTTGGCGCTGATCATCGCCATTCCTGCGGCCTATTCCATGGCGTTTTACCCCGCCAAACGCACGAAAGACATGCTGCTGTGGATGCTGTCCACCAAGATGCTGCCTGCGGTTGGGGTGTTGGTCCCCATCTATGTGCTTTGCCAGAAAACAGGATTACTCGACACCACCTTAGCGCTGACCATCATTTACACGCTGATCAATCTGCCGATTGTGGTGTGGATGTTGTTCTCTTACTTCAAAGATATCCCGCGTGACATCTTAGAAGCTGTCCGTCTTGATGGCGCAGATACCTTGGGAGAAATCCGACATGTGCTTATTCCTCTGTCTTTGGGAGGTATCGCATCCACCGCGCTGCTCTCAATTGTGCTGAGCTGGAACGAAGCATTTTGGTCAATCAACCTGACCTCTGCCAATGCGGGTACGCTCGCGACGATGATTTCGACTTACTCAAGCCCGGAAGGCTTGTTCTGGGCAAAACTGTCCGCCGCATCGACGCTAGCCTGCGCACCTATCATCATTCTCGGTTGGTTCTGTCAGAAACAACTGGTTCAGGGATTAACCTTTGGGGCTGTTAAATGAGCTACTTACAAGTCAAACATTTATATAAAAAGTACGGTGACGTCCTTGCACTCAAGGACATCGATTTTGAGATTAAAAAAGGCGAATTCGTTGTCTTTGTCGGCCCATCCGGTTGTGGGAAATCCACGTTACTTAGAACGATTGCAGGCTTAGAGTCATCCTCAGAGGGCGACATTCAATTGGACGGTGAGTCGATCATAGAAACCCACCCGTCCAAGCGCGACGTGGCAATGGTGTTCCAAAGCTACGCGCTTTATCCGCACATGTCGGTGAAAGACAACATGTCTTTCGCGCTAAAGCTGGCAAAACGCCCGCAAGACGAAATAGAACAAAAGGTCGCAAAAGTATCGAAAGCACTCAAGCTGGATGCGCTGTTAGATCGCAAGCCCAAGGCGTTGTCAGGCGGTCAGCGCCAGCGTGTTGCCATTGGACGTGCGATTGTGCGTAACCCGAAAGTGTTCCTGTTTGATGAGCCTCTCTCAAACCTTGATGCCGCGCTTCGTGTTGAAATGCGCATTGAGCTCTCGCGTCTACACCAAGAGCTTCAAAGCACCATGATTTACGTCACCCACGATCAGATTGAAGCCATGACGCTGGCGGATAAAGTGGTGATCATGAGCCAAGGTGAAGTCGCACAAATTGGCACACCACTCGAGCTCTACCACCAGCCTGCGAACCGCTTTGTGGCGACCTTTATCGGCACACCAAAAATGAACGTATTGCCCGTCAACAAGGTGGTGGCGTCGGGCGAAAACGTAGAAATAACCTTCAACGAAGATGCGCGCACTACGCTGCCAGCAGCCATGTTTGATGAGCGCGCAACCGCATCGGCGTCTATCGGTTTCCGCCCGGAATCCCTCTCTTTCTGCAGCGCAGATGAAGGCGATGTGAAAGGCGATGTCGAGGTCATCGAGCAGTTGGGCAGTGAAACTCTCACGTATATCCGAACCCTGAGCGGTGAAACAGTGGTGGTGCGTGCCGATCCTAAACACACGCCCGAGTTGCGACAAACTATCGGCGTGAAACTGGATACACAGCGTGTCTATTTGTTTGATGACCAAGAACAAGCATCTAACATTTACGGTGAGGTAAGCCATGTCTGACCATAAACGACTTGTTCATTTTGGCATTGGTGCATTTCACCGAGGCCATCAAGCCTATTACCTTCAGTTACTTAACGACACGCTGCCAGAAAGCGATCGTTGGTATTACACAGACGTGAATTTACGCAAAGAGACACGCGTCATTCCGGATGCGCTGCGGGCTCAAAATGGTCAGTATCACTTCAAACGCATTGCCCCGAATGGGGATGCCGAATACATCAAAATTAGCAGTATTGACCGTGTAGAGGACGCGTCTGCAGACCCTTCAGTGATTAGGCGTATCTTCAATGACGACAAGGTAAAAGCGTTAACGATTACCGTAACGGAAGGGGGGTATTATCTTAACGACAATGACGACGTTAACCTCTCACACCCGGAAGTGGCGCATGATGTTGGCGTGATCCAACAACAAAACGGACAGCCAAAAACGCTGTACGGTTTTCTCGCGCTTGCATTGATTGCACGCCAGAACATGGATGGTGGAGCCATCACCGTCGCGACGTGCGATAACCTTCGCAACAATGGCAATCGCCTCGCATCCGCATTTGGTCAGTTTATTGAGGCCGCTCAACTCACCACGCTCAAACAATGGATGGCAACGAACGTCACTTTTCCGTGCTCCATGGTTGATAGGATCACGCCAGTGCCGCCATCAACCTTGTCTGACGAGGTAAAACAGCAACTTGGGGTTGATGATGCGTGTCCCATTTTGGGCGAAGATTTCGAACAATGGGTCATAGAAGACCAATTAGCCAACGAATTTCCGGCACTCGATACGGTAGGCGTGACGTTCACCAAGAACGTTCATGCTTTTGAAGAAGCAAAGATCCGCATCTTAAACGGCGGGCATTTTATGTTGTCTTACGTTGGCGCACTGCGCGGTTACCAAACGTTTGACCAAAACATTCATGATGACGAACTCAACGGATGGCTAAAGGCTTACCATCAAAAAGATGTCATTCCGACCATCGACGATCGCCCGTTCGATTTAGAAGCCTACCGACAAATTATTATTTCCCGATTCAGCAATGGCTACATCGCCGATTCCATAGAGCGGATCGCCATGGATAGCATCAGCAAGTTTCCACAGTTTATTTTGCCCACGGTTAGGCTCAACCTCGAACGTGGACACTTCCCAGTGTCAGCAATCATATTGATTGCGCATTGGTACTGTTTTTTATCCCTGAAAATTAGGGGGCGTATCGCGTTTAACTATAAAGATCCTTATCTATCAACCGCCGAAATGTGGATGCATCAACAAGATCCTGTTGGCGCTTTTCTCCATGAGCCTGATATCTGGCAAGGTCTCAATAAACAATATCCAGAATTTGGCGAATCCCTTAAAAAGCAAATCACCATCACGATGGACGCATATCAGGAGCGTTACAGATGACAATGTCACTAGAGCTTCACGGCAAGCCAACACTCGAAGGTAAAGTCGCATTATTGACCGGCGCAAATGGCGGCATTGGGCTTGCCGTCGCTTATGCATATCTCGCCAGTGGCGCACGGTGTGTCATTGCTGACCTGCCTGTTGAACCTTCTGTGGGTATATCCGCTCTTCTTGATAAGTTTGGCGATAACGTAACTTACCAACATGGTGACATCACAGACGCAGAGACACGCAGACGCTTAGTGTCCTCAACACTCACGCAATTCGGCAGTATTGATGTCCTGTTCAACAACGCCGCTATTTTTAATATGGCCCCAATATTGGACGCCTCAGAAGAAGAATTTGATCGCGTGTTTTCCGTGAACGTCAAAGCCATGTTCTTTTTGATGCAAGATGTCGCGAAAGCCATGATAGAAACAGGGAAAGGCGGAAAAATCATCAATATGGCGTCTCAAGCAGGCCGTCGAGGAGAAGCGTTAGTTGCGCATTACTGCGCCACAAAAGCCGCCGTCATCAGCTATACCCAATCAGCAGCGCTCGCTCTGGCTGAGCATGGCATCACGGTGAACGGGATCTCCCCCGGCGTCGTGGATACTCCGATGTGGGACAGTGTCGATGCCTTGTTTGCCAAATACGAAAATCGCCAACTTGGCGAGAAGAAAAAATTGGTTGGCGAAGAAGTGCCATTAGGCCGTATGGGTGTGCCGAATGATATTGCGGGCATGGCGCTTTTCCTTGCCTCTCCCCTTTCTGACTATATTACCGCACAGACGTATAACGTCGATGGCGGCAATGTGATGAGTTAACCCATGAATACCTATCTAGGTATTGATATCGGGACGTCTGCCGTCAAAGTCCTATTGGTCAACATTGATGGCGACGTACTGGATAGCCAGTCGGTGTCTTACGGTACCGACTCCCCTCAAGCGCTATGGAACGAACAAAACCCATCTGTCTGGTGGCAAAGCACGCTCAATTGTTTTGAAGCGCTCCGTGAACGCAATCAATCCCATTGGCAGCGAGTGGCCGCCATCGGGCTATCTGGTCAAATGCACGGCGCGGTTTGCCTTGATGAGGAACGAGAGCCTGTCTACCCCGCCATTTTATGGAACGACGGACGTGCCCACAAAGAAAGCGCCGATCTCAACCGTTTATGCCCCGACATTGGCTACAGCGCGGGGGTGCCAGCCATGCCAGGCTTTACTGCCCCAAAGCTACTGTGGCTGCACGACAACGAGCCGGATATCTTCGCGCGAATAGATAAAATTATGTTGCCCAAAGATTACGTGCGCTTAATGCTAACAGGAGAGTGTTGCACTGACGTCAGCGATGCAGCAGGCACCTTGTGGCTAAATGAAGCAGCGCGTGATTGGGATGATGATCTGCTCAGCGCCTGTCACCTCAAGCGCAAGCACATGCCAACCCTGCTTGAAGGCAATCAAATCAGTGGCACGCTGTTGGCGGAAATTGCAGATCGTTTGATGCTTCCTGATGGCATTCTCGTCGCAGGCGGTGCGGGTGATGCTTCTGCGGGCGGCATTGGTATTGGAGCCGTCAATGAAGGTGACGCGTTCCTCTCCCTCGGCACGTCAGGGCAAATCTTTGTCGCCAAAGAACAGCACAGTGCCAATCCTCAAGGGTACATTCATGCTTTCGCACATGCCTTGCCTGATCGCTGGTGCCATATGGCCTGTTTGCTCAATGGTGCCAGTCCCTTGCTCTGGTTCTCATCCATCACATCAACCCCTATCGACGTGTTACTTTCAGAAGCAGAGGCGGCAAACGACCAGCACCGTGGGGTATTTTTTATGCCCTATCTAAACGGTGAGCGCACCCCTCATAACAACCCCTTTGCAACGGGCAGTTTTCAAGGGCTGACGGCCCATACATCGCGAAATGAAATGACACAGGCAATACTAGAAGGGATTGCATTCAGTTTTCGCGATTGCTTACTCGCCTTAGAAAGCGCCAATACGTATTTATCTTCATTGGGCGCGATTGGCGGAGGCGTGAAAAGTGATTACTGGCTACAAATGCTTTCAGACGTATTAAATCTGGTGATCCATAAGTACGACGGAGCAGAAACAGGACCGGCGTTGGGTGCAACTCGGCTGGCCATACTCTGCCATACAGAACGCTCGATTGAAGCGGTGTGTCAGTCGCCAGCAATCGAAAAAACATTCATGCCCAATGCAGAAAGGCATGCGTTCTACGCCGATAAACACGCGCAATTTTCGTCACTATTTAAGGTACTAGAGCCAACATATGGATAATAACCGTACGATGTATAAGCCCCTACCCGAGGAGCATCTAATGTCAGAGCCGAGTACGAAAGACCCCGTTTGGGAGTTCATTCAAATCAATGATGAGTCGGTATACTACAAAGAACATGGGGTTCCTCATCACAGTATCCATTGGCATGTCCATGAGCAGTATGAACTTCATTTGATTGTGAAGACAAATGGTAAGGCCATGATTGGTAACCATTTAGGGCCTTTTTCACCCGGCCAGCTCACGCTTGTTGGCCCTTGGCTTCCTCACAATTGGGAGAGCACGCTGCAACCCGGTGAAACCCATGAGTTACGCGATATGGTGATTCTGTTTAAACCTGACCTTTTTTATACGGCGGCAAAATCGTTTCCTGAACTGGCGCAATTCGCGCGCATTTTAGAGCAGGCCAAAATGGGGATTGAGTTTCTTGATGTTCCTTTTGACAGTGCCGTGGATTATTTTCGTAAAGTAAGAGAAAGTGAGGGCGTGACTAAGCTTGTGCATTTTCTTTCTTTTATCGACTACCTCAGCAAGCGCAATACCCGCGTGCTCTCGAACATGCCTGCATCTGAAATCAAAGAACCAGGCACAGTGCAAAGCCGAATTAACGAGGTGGTCGATTACGTCATGCAAAACTACCAACACCCCATTCGACTCAAAACGTTATCAGACAAACTGGGTATGACTGAATCGTACTTCTCACGGTTTTTCCATCAGGCGTCAGGCCATAGATTTACTGACTTTGTAAACCGCGTGCGTATTCAACGCGCTTGCGTCTTGCTGAGTGATACCAGCGATACTATCGCCGACATCAGTCAAACGGTGGGGTTTCATAACCTCGCGAATTTCAGCCGCCATTTTCGGAGAATTAACGGATTAAGCCCTCTCGCCTACCGCAAGAAACATGCATCGCAAACCTCAATGACCTGAATCGTTGAGTGAGACAAAAATGAGAAAACCCATAAAACAGGGGGACTCACAAGTGTCAAACGCGAATCTAGCAGACAATATGTTGCTAGAATTCTGAAATAGAGTGGTTTTTATCTACCTTCATTCCCAATTCCGACTGCAAATTGATGTTGTATCACTGACACCTTCGATTGATTTCACGTGATGAAGGTTTAACCACAATTTTGACAAGTGTATTTTTTAGAAAGCGCCTTTGATCTCAATGAAATAGCGCGCGTTCCATTAAGATGGATTCAGTCAATTAGCAGAGGCATTGCGGTTGCCAGTTCGGGCACTTGGACGCACCGCATTGGCCATATCACCGGAGTGCACCGATGCATCAACACGGCAAGATCAATTACGTTGAGTTTCCAGCCCGCGATTTACTCGCTACCAAATCCTTTTTCTCTGAAGCCTTTGGCTGGACATTCACCGACTATGGTCCAGATTACACCGCCTTTTCTGATGAAGGTCTTGATGGGGGCTTTTACCGCGCAGACATGCACTCAGAACCAAGCCAAGGCGGCGCATTGATCGTGTTTTATAGTGATTCCCTAGAACAAACGGAAATCAACGTTCGCCAAACCGGCGGCAAAATTGTGCAAGCAATCTTCGATTTTCCCGGTGGAAGACGCTTCCATTTCGTCGAGCCAAGCGGCAACGAATTTGCAGTGTGGTCAGATAAATAGTGGCCAGATAAATAACAGTCAGTCATGGACCATAGGTGCCCTCTCGGTCGAAGGCACCTTCTTTTTTATGCGTGACGTTGCTGTTCATGACTTTCATGCATTCACTCCTCACTCTCCAATCACCGCTTCTATCAAGGGCATATTCCATGCGATAAAGCCTTTTATGAATGATTAAGAAACACCCTACCCTCGCAATATTCCCCGACATTTTCTTCATTACATTTATATCTTTAAATTAAAGCCAAGCATTTAACCCTGTTCTTTTTCCATGCTGTTATAGCGCATATTCCATATCCGATTTGTGTATTAGATACACCTCAATAATAATTTCACCATATTGATTGAGAACAAAAGGGTGAAGTCATGATCAATTTAGATTCGTTAGTATCTGTTGTGCAT
This sequence comes from Enterovibrio baiacu, assembly GCF_004120195.1. Lineage (GTDB taxonomy): Bacteria > Pseudomonadota > Gammaproteobacteria > Enterobacterales > Vibrionaceae > Enterovibrio > Enterovibrio baiacui. The sequence goes on from NZ_SCHN01000010.1 coordinate 134,474, forward strand.
TTAAGCGTGGCTAATGCTAATCAGAAATTACAAGATCAAAACCAAGAACTGTTTCAGCATTTTTTTGATCAGATCCCAAATGAAAATGGAAATTTACAAGACAGCGGAAACCCTAACGCAAACCAAACTGATAACCGCACATTATATCGACCTAAATATGTGACGATTGAATACCCTTATGAAACATCGGATGGCATTAAAACAGTGGGGGTCGATGTTCCTCTTCTTACTATTGTCCCTGTTACTGCGCCAAGAATAAGCGAAGTGAGATTTAAAACAGAATTAGAAGTGGGCGTAAAAGAAGATAACTCATTGGAAATTGCCTTCCCAAGCACTAAAAAATCCGGATTATTTAATGCCGATAAATCTTCCCATTCATTGGCTGAATTAGAAATTGTCATTAACGCCGATGAACCACCAGAAGGCCTCAAGAAATTAATTGAAGGCTATGACAGAGCACTCAGAGCACAGATCCCAGGATAGAGGATTTTTGCTGGCGTTACCCCTAGACACTAAACCACAATCAGGAGCAATATTATGCCAGAAGTAAGCAACGGCCCAGCCCTCGTCTCAATGGCCCAACAATTTGCCGGCCTTCCTATGCGTTCATTGATTGGCGGCCCGCTGAATGCGGCGGCTCAAGCCAACAGTATGATGGCCGTCACCCAGACGAAATTCATGTTAGATACTTGCTTTAATAAGAACACGGACACGAAAGATGAAACCTCTCTCACCCCTATTATGGTGACAATGCAAATTACCCGTGGGGTTATTGCTGAAGGGGAAGCCAAAGACGGTGAAAAACCTGATGTGAGTATCGAACAAGTCACGACTCAATTTGATGTGCCACTCCTTACCATTATTCCATTAAATTCTTTGGGTGTGGAAACAGTGCAAGTTGATTTCGAAATGGAAGTGAAATCTAGCTATTCTGATGAATCTTCTCAATCGTCATCAAGCAGCACCAGTGAACAAGGAAGTTTCGACGCTAAACTCGGTGAAGGCTGGTGGTCGGTTGAAGTAAAAGGCAGTATTAGTCATGACAGTCAATCGGCTTCAAGTCAAAAGTCCACGTATCAAAAAAGCAATAATGCAAAATATACTGTGAGTGTTGGTGCAGGGCAATTACCATTACCACAAGGTGTCACCACCATTATTCAAGCTTTCTCGAACAGTATTAGTCCAATTACACTCGGCTCCTCAAAAAAAGCTGAAGATGCATAATAAACAGGTCAAATTTATCTATTCAACTTTATAAAAATATATTGCCCGATTTAATAACAAAAACGTCAAAACAACGTTATTAATTCGGGCTGTTTTTAAGGAATATTATCATGAAGAATCAAATACCTTGCCCAGATTGCAACGTGAGCATTTATTTTGATTTGAATTTACTATTGGCTGGCCGCGCATTTAGTTGTCCACGGTGCAATGCATCTATCAGTTTGCATCCCGCAAGTCAGCCTCAATTAAGTAAAGCCGTTGAAGGGTTCGCTGAGTTACAAAAGCTGAATGAAAAAGCGAATGCCGCGTCGGCGAATGCATTAGGAGAACAGTAAGATGACACACTTCAATCATTCGATGCTGAAAAAAGCCCTTATCCCCACTCTCATTCTTTCTATTTTGGGCTGTAACGGCCAAACCGGGTCATCCGTGTCCGCCGACGATGCGCTTTTGGGCGCGACATTAAAAACCGGATTAGTGATCCGAGCAGGCCAATGCAGCGCAACCGCGTTTAAAAACGGGAGTGGTGTGCATGTTGCCGGTGATGGCGACACCATTTCAGGACTGAGTGTTAACTGCACCACGGTGACCAGTGATAAAGCGAAATACGGCAATTACCTCACGGGCATCGGTGGATACGGTCAGTATTGTGTTTCTACCGTCGTGGGGCTCAACAAAATTGGGGCGAAAGTGGTCACGGACCCTCTTCCCAACAATGCAGACCACTGTTTACTCTCAGGGAAAGCGAGCAAAATTGCAGGCAAGTTGGCAAAGTATCCTTAGTCTTCATACCAAAGCGACAAGCCACTTGAATCTTATAAGATTCAAGTGGCTTGTTTGTTTTTAGACGCCATCAACATACCGTGTTAACAAGAACCCGCAATCGCCGCCCAGCTCATTAATACGCTGTTAAAGCTGCTGTAAAACCCACAACGGCTGTAAACAATCCCAGACCAATTACCGCGTACGGATTCAGGAATGGGCTCTCCTGAAGCAGTGTGTGTTGCCACTATGGGGTCAGAAACATTGCGGATAAACGCATACTCAAGGCCCGCGCTTTCTGCTTGATGGGCAATCACCGCATCATCCATCTCCAGAAAGCAATAAGGGCTGCTGCGTTCGGTTTCTTCTATGTAGTAAAAATCAGTGGTCAGCAGAGGTTGGTCCTTAGCCACTTTGATTTGAGCTTGGGTGAGATTGTCAGGAGAAAGCGGTGCGTTGATCAAATCCGCATAGTGGTAGGCGACATTCGATGCGCTTGTGTTGCTCGTATCTGGCGCTTCATCCGCGTCATCATTCTGGCCCTGATTGAGTTCCTCAATGGCGTCGGCAATAGTGTCTGTATTCCAAACTTGGTCCATCGCAAACATCAAGGATTGCTGCGTTGAGGGGTAAAGCGCCTCTGAAGGGAACCAGGTCTCACAGCGAAACGTTTGATGGTTATACCCACAGGTGTCATTTTCAGGTTTCTCTAAATCAATCTTGGCCATGTTCGTCACGATGGCCGCCCCTAACATGTCAGTGATAGAGCCGCCTCCCGCCGTCCCTGTTGACACAATACGTTTCGCGCCCGAGTGCGCGAACAAGGTATCAAGCATGGATTCCAACCCTGCAATCCAAGGGGGATGCGCCAAATGCACCTGCGATTTCACCAACAACACCCGTTGTTGTTCACCCAGCGCGTTGGTAATGCCAACCAGTTGAAAGTGAAACAGCGGATCGCTGGTTGAATCTTCACTGTATGCATTAATCGTGTTGTCATTGAAATAGCTAAACCATTTCTGACGCCATGCAACATCGTCGGAAGCACGTGGCGTAGCGCTGTTTAGCATGACATGATCAAGTGCTGACCATTCAGCCGATGTCCAAGTGACAAGAATCATATCGGCGTGAGGGAGACCATTAGTAGATAAAGAATGGGTATCGATGTCACCCTCAAGCGGCGTTGGCGCGGTTTGACCAATCGCTTGCCAGTTCACCGCAGGTAAAGGGATCTCAGCGCAGGCTGAAGGCGGCGTCGAAGCAACAGTCGGGGCTTTAACAGGGGTAATATTGGTATCAGTGTAACGAGACAACATAGACGCTCCTTATTTGTTTTGACACAGCAAGATCAGCACTCTTTCGGGCAGTTGAACCGTATGACGCAGAGAACTGTCCGCAGCCTGTTGGCAAGTGAGTGCCACTTTCCAGCCGTCACAATCACCATCAAATCGATTAAACGTCATGCTTCCATCAGGCTGGTAGGTATAGAAATACGGGGCATTGTTAGTGTCATAGAAGGTCTGTACATCCGTTAGCCCTAACATGAGTGGCGTGGCCGATTCATTCAGCACGGGATGAGAACCCAGATTGATGCTGTCCATGAAATGATCGATGTTCACCTTGCTGTATTTTTCGTTGGTTTTAATGAAGAAGTTTTCTCCCCCTAAACGAAAGAAGGCAAACCGCGTCCAGCCTTGCGCCCAAGTAGCAGACCAACTCACCTGACAATAAAGCGGTGAATAGGCTGGCGACATCATTTGATACTTCGCCACGGCACCCGTGTTTTTGTTGTAGGCCACAAAAAACACGTCGTTGCGATAGTAAAGCGGGGCGATGGTCGTGAACCCTGTCCCTACGCGCGTCGCGACCACTTTCTCTAACGTCAGATCTGCTGTGTTGATTCGGTAACATTGCGAATATTCAAAGTCCGAGTGATAGCAGATAAGCCAGGGTTGGTCGCCAAAATAAAAGCCTTTTAACGTTTCAACGGGGTGCTCAAGCGTGATCGTCCTGTCTTCGACAAAATAGGCATCAGAGGAAGCATCATAGCTTTTACAGAGAGTAAGGCTGACTGCATCCTCTTGAATAAATATTGAATATGACTGTCCATTGATACCAATACTGGTGCTCGCGATGGCATTATTACAAAAAGCGGGGATGTGTACATCGGACAAAGATTTCAAAGAAATTGAAGTATCAGGTAATACCGTCACATCAACCAGTGTGCTTTTACTCATAATTAACTCCTATTCATCATGACATTAAAGAACGATTAAGGGGATTACGCACTGTGATATTTCTTAATTGGCCATCATTAAATCCGAAATCAATATGAAACAATATTAAGATCGGAATTTAATAACATTAAAATAAAACGATCGTGTTTTTTATTACGTGTTAAAAACCATTACGGTGATAAGCGAACATCGAGCGCTTGACCTGAAGTAACATTTATTCCTGGATCGTTTTTGCAAAAAAGTGTGTCAACGAAAGTGAGGTGATGAAACGTTTTCAACGCCAATGTGCTTTGCATTCGCGTTAGCATTTGAACAATATCGTGTGGAAACTCTGCCGCACTCGCGGCGAACCAGAGCACCCCATATTGACGCCGAAGCACGGTGATGATTTCAACGGTGTTCGCGTCATTTTTTAGGGTGTCAGCACATAACCCCAGCAGTTCTGTCGCATTGAGCGAGTTATCCCCTTCCGCCCATTCCCAAATCATCACCCCTACATTTAATATTTTCCAATCAATGGCTTGACCAGAAAAATAAAAGGGGACGTTCCATTTAAAAGAGGCATTCCCTTGATAAATAATGGGAAAATCAGACGTACTCGCAGGGATGTCTGTTGCGGAAAAATTGAAGACGGTACTGTGAAGCGCACCGTAAGATCGCCCCGCAACGGAACCTTTGCTGGCTGCTGTATAAACATCTTGGGAAGGATAACCGACCAATGCCACTTCGTCAGGCAAGGCAGACAAACGGGATGACCCAGCGTGCGGAACAATGGACGGATAGTACATATTCAGACCCATAGGGGTCATCAGTTGCACGGTGATAGGAATAAATATATCCCCAAGTTTTTTCAAGAAGCCATTAATATCGTTGCGGTACAGTTCATTGCGATAACCTTGCCATATACGAATTCCATCCGGTGTTATTTTATTACTCATGGTTACCATCAATCCGACATAACAGTGTATGCTTGAGTATGGAGAGCATAAGTAAAAGTGACAAGTCGACTTTGTTATAGCCCTTATAACAAATTAGATTTTCAATTTTCCATTAAAAGAACAAACATTAAACTCCCTGCGAAAACGTATTGATAGGGGGTAAAATGTTCAAAAAAACCATTATAAACAACACAGAGTGGTGCATTATTGTCACGTTACTTCTTGGCAGTGACAGTGAAAAAAGACCACAAGTATCAGAAACAAAAACATTTACTGTAAAGGCATTCAATTCGGTTCAAATAGAATATGGGAATCTAAAAAATGGCTTTATTAATGGCATTCGAATTCTGAGCGATATCGGTGATCGAAAAGTGGACATCACTCAAACCATTCGCGATGAAAATCAGGAACTTGATGACATGCTGAATAACAGCTTTGCCTTAGAAGTGAATTCATTGAACCCATTGAAAATCCAAAAGATCAGCTAGGCAACTTTCTTACATTCAAGAAAAGGCGGTATTACCATGATGCATTTGGATCCGAAGCTGTTTAGGGCATTTAAGGCTGTCGCGGAATCACGAAGTTTCAATGATGCCGCTGACATTGCCGCCATGACACAAGCCAACATCAGCAAACACATCAAAAGCTTAGAAGAGCAAGTGGGCTATGAGCTGTTTGTTCGCACCCCCAAATGCCCCATCATCACGGATGCGGGCAAAAAATTACTGCAACACATCAAAAACCTCGAAGATTTGAACAGCGATTTTTCTCTGGAAGTGAAGAACGACTACCACCAGATAGAAGGCATCGTGTCCTACGCCATGCCGCCCTCTTGCTTGCTGTCGCCGCACTTTCCCATGCTTTTAGAACGTCGGCTCAACTACCCCGAGCTCGAAATAGACCTCACGCTCACACACAACAAACAGGTCTTTGAGAAAGTGTTATCTGGGCAGGTTGATTTTGGGTTCGTCACCGAGAAGGTGGATCACCCACGTCTGAAATACTACGAATTCTGTCAGGAGGAGTATGTCATGGTGGGCGCGCCAATCACCGACGTATCTGGCTTAAATGAAAAAAGCATGCTCAATTACAACTACATCGAATACCCCGGCATGGGGGTGTATTTCAATTATTGGCGTCAGCATTTCTTCCCGCAACTCGATTCAGTCAACGACCTCTCCGTTCACTTTGCAGGCCGTATCAACAGCATCGAAGGCGCTATTTTGATGGTTCTGGGTGGCCTTGGTATCTCCATTTTCCCCCGGCACTGCATACAGCAATACCTCGACAGTGGGCAAATGAACGAGTGGCATGTTAACGCTGAGGACTCGAAGCCATTATTCAACGACATTTACATTGTAAAACTGAATCCGGGCAGCGAGCCAAAACGCGTTGAGAAGGTCATTTCTTGGTTTATGGCGATATCTCAGGGAAAGCATTAACGCTTATCACAGCATCGCTTTTTGCTTGAGAAAGCATCACACGCCCTCGTTAGATAATCAGCCATGAATGCAGTAATCGGCCCGGCATGAACGCGAACGATCCAGCAACCACCAGCGCCATCACGTAAAGGATCACCATCGCATTACGGTGTTTCTTGATATCGCCTCGTCTTATCGCAAAGAACGCTTCTGGTACTGTGTACAAGGTAACGAGGCTGAGAATGTGAATATAGCCAAAATGGTAAAACACTTGTGGGCCAACTTGAGCGGGAATAAACAACGCTGACATGGCCGTTGCCAACATTAACAGCATGTATACCTTCCCCAATTGCTTGTGGTTTTGACTCCCTTTTCGCCTGATAAGCAAAAACGACCCAATACAAAACGATGCAACTGCCGTCATTAAGTGAAAGTAAACCAACCCCATGTTTTCCATTTCCGTCTCCGTCCCTCTTCGCCAGGTTTCTTCATCACCGTAACAAACGGGCCACAATCAACGAAAAGCAGCACCATATTTTTCGACAGATATCTGAAACGCACTTAGCAATAGCGGGGATTTAACGAAAATCACCGACGTCCAAGTTCGAGACGAGGGTTCTTAAATCGGCTGGTTGTTACTGGCAGGAAAGTGCTTCGGAGCAAAATACGTTTGCGTGTGCCTTTGCGTCGCTGAAACAATAAAAAAGGGCACCCATTAGGCACCCTCTCTTTCTGGTATTGCTCTGGCTTGCGCCACTCACATCATGCGTTCATTTGTGCATTCATTGAGGCATCAACCTGTATTGGCGCAGGTACGCGGAACAAGCGGCGACAGCGCTCTAGGAACACCCCGTAGAACATACCGAGTACACCAGACAGCAATGCGTTACTGGCAACAGCGGTCAGAATCTGGCTTGGGTCTGCACCCACCGTGAGCAAGATCGCCGCGTAAACCGGGGATTGAAAGGTCACGTAAGCGAAGAAATCAGCCACGCGCTTGGTTAAACGAGAGGCGAAACTGCGCTGTGCAAATTTGATCACGCTGTCGCGGAAAACACCATAAGGCCACGCGATCAGAATGTTGACGGGAATAGACAACAGACGCGATGCTAACGACTGTTCTAACGTCATACCAGACACGAAAATCTCGATCATCATGCCAGTAACAAAACAAAACACTACCATGGCAAACATGTCAGCCACGACACTCCGAACGCGGGAAGCGCCTTTCATCTATCTCACACCCTCAAAATCGCAATCAAAACAGTGGCAAAGGGGCCACGAAATCGATCACTATTAAAACAAAACATGGGTGGAGTTAGGCGCTATATTTTAAAATATATCCAGTTATTTATTCTTATTTGAACCCAAAAAATAGCCTCATGAACTATTAGAATTATCACAATTAAAGACACTGATTATGAATTGTTCAATCCTGCTTTCTATTGAGGTCTCTTGCCATGATAAGCGCGAGGCCAAAGACTTGAAGGAACAATGCGAGATTTCGATAGGCAGAGATTTTGCGGTTAAATTCGTACTGATTTTCCGCCATTTGGAGGTTATCCAGATATAGCGTGTCTATCTTATTTCTTAGGAGATCCTGCTGGTCATTAATTTTAGCCATGATGGACGGCATATTTTCACGGGTGAGCGGGGTGTCATTCATGTCCGTGAAGGCATCTAACAGTGTGACAGCCACAGACTCGGACACTCGGATGTCGGCAGGGGTTAACGCGAGTACAACCAAGATCGCCTCTCTGCGTCGCTCTAAGGCGTCTGCTTGTTGCCAACTGAGCTGAATGAGTTGGTTGTTATTGGTTTGACGCTCCGCCACCGCAGTCGCTTTCTCGCCTAAATCATCAATCACAAAGTTTGTCATGAGTGCCGCTGCCACGTTCAGCACTAAGCCTGTTGCCACAATAGCCCATGTGGGTATTGGTAATCGCATGTCCTTCATCCTCTCAACGTCCCTTCACACCGCTTTTTAAAAGTGGCATGCACAATGACCCGACATTCGACCCTTTTCTTCATTGCTTACTTACATTTATAGCTCAACATCACATTCCACTTGGCTTCGTGAAAGAAAACGCGGTGCCTGAGATACCCAAGTCACCGGAAGAGATTAGGCTCCAAAGACAAAAAAGCCCGCGAGGGCGGGCTTTTGGATTGGATATCGCGTCGTGAGTTATGCGCTTTCAGCAACCGGAACGACATGAGCGATTTTGAGGTAGGCATGCAGCTCGCCATTTTTATATTCGATCGCGGAGTGAATGTTCACGGCTTTGTTGGCAATCACTCGACTGCGATACGTGTTTTCGCCTTTGGTGATGTCGAGATCAAGCACACCTTGTTCAAGTTTCCATGACCCTTTGGTCGGCAGTCGATTAAAGAGTGTGAATTCTTCGAGGGTGCCATCGTGGTGCAGGAACAATTCGGTGACATACCCTGCACTGCAGGATTTTATCCAACGTTGTCCGCTCACTTCTTGATGAGTAAAAGGGCGTTTTCCAGACATCCAGTCAAACAACGCAATGGCGTCGACATCAGACATGTCAGGAAGTTGTTCAATATCGAGCAAAGCTGCCGTGCTCGACTCGCGCATGAAAAGCTGTAAATACGAACTATTGACCTGTTTTTGCATAAGTTGTGTCGTTGTCATTCCCTGAAAGAGATGAAGATAACGCCTACTTTTTCTGTCATCACCTCTCTTTTCGCAGGAATGTTAACCAACGCTGACTTTGTAACCAGTTTCGTGACCTTCTCAAAAATTGAACGGGTTCGACAATGAGAATGCAGTCTCAGTTGAGAGGCGGTAAACCGTAGACTATCTTTAAACATACGGTCACTACGCTAGGTCAAGATTATGCGCTACCCCCTTGTAAAATCGATAGTATTTGGCATCGCGCTTCTTCCAGGAATGGCCTCAGCAGAAAAAACTGAGCTTGGGGAAGTCGTCACTGAACGCAACGAGTCTATTTGTAAGCAAAAATTCACACAGGAACTGTTCACGCAGCAGCGTATTTTCAGTTCAACCCGAAACGGACCTGATAAACGACGCATTGCAGAGCGAAAGATTGCGGCATCACGTGAGAAATACAGCCTCACTGCAAGCTATTGCGATGCCTACGACGTGATCATTACGTTTGAACCTGAAACACTTGATCGCCGCCCAGGGGATGCGCAATTCGATTAATTGCCACCGCGAGCCCTCTTTGTCAAAGCATGACGCACGCCCAACTCCACCGGCGTGCGTTTTCATTCTCTACACTTTTATCGCCTGTTAGTGCGGCAAAATGTGTGCTCGGTGCGTACCCGCATCGAAGAAATCTTTGCCTTATCACTCACTTTTCGGTGACTCAGACTTCCACTGTGCAGTCTTTGTTTTTCCGATGGATGGTTTTTGTCGAATCATTGTGAAAATTGAAAGAGATATGACAACTTAAGCCACCACTGTTACAGTGCATTGTTACTTCATTTCGATAGGTTTTTAAGGTTATGTTGCCACGCTCAATGATTGATTCATTCAAAACTTATGCGCGCCCTGTTTTTGCGGCTACCGTTATCGCTTTGACTGTCTCGGCTTGTTCCGACGATGAAGTGGGTGACGTAAGCTTGGGCTTGTTCACCACCAAAGACATCAAGATCCAAATTTTCAACGATCCTGAGGTGCCAGGGGTGACCTGTCACATTAGCCATGTGAAAGCAGATTTGGATTTTTCAGACCCTTCTGACATGGGCATTTCATGCCGTCAGACCGGTGAAATTACCGACGAGATGATCGCGAACGTTGACCGTTCAAAATCAGGTGAAGTGGTGTTTACGGCTTCGAAAAGTATCTTGTTCAAATCGATGAAGATCCGCCGTATTTTCGATGCTCAAAACCAAACGCTGATGTATTTGTCTTACTCAACCAAAGAAACACAAGGCAGCCATAAACACAGCTTGTCTACTGTGCCACTTTGGGGAACCAAGGCGTGGAAAGCGCCAACCGAGGTTGAGTAATACCCCTTTTCGCGCCTTTCATGAAGAACCTCCTGTCTTCGTGAGAGGCGCGAATCCTCTCTGAAAACCCCGCCAACATTTCACCTAGCACGGTAATTTTCGCTCGTATCTGCCCACGATATAGGTGACGTAACCCACTTTAAACACGCCAGCCAATACGATGGTCATGATGTGTGCAATGGTTTGATGGGTGATGGAAAATGCATCTGCAAAGGGAAAACTCACCAGCAGAGAACCAATCATCATCAGCGCTGACAAAAACATGAGCACACCACCGACCTGCGTTACTCGCTTAAAATCAATACCTTGAGGGTTGTCTAACATCACTTGTGTCGTCATTATGCTTTTCCTTTTAAAGATGCATTTAAAATACACTTTAAAAGATCAAATGACGTTATTCAAGAGAAATGCGAATGATTTTCAACCAGCGCGGTTTCAATACATCAGATGCGAGAGGCGATTTTTAAGGAAAAACAGTCACTTCGTTACCCCAAAATAAACGAAGAATAAACACGAGGTAATCGTTGGGTTTCCCAGGTTACGCCGTTAAGATACCCTGTCTCAACAATTCAGGATCTACCCATGACATCCACACACACTGCTTCTCTTCAAGACGTAGAAGCGCAAACAACAGAATGGCTAGAAAACGTCGTTATCGGCTTGAACCTCTGCCCTTTCGCTGCAAAACCACAGCGCAATAAACAGATCAAAATCGAAGTGTGTGAAGGAAACACTGATGAAGCGGTCATGGAGAGCTTGCTGACGGAACTGAATCTGCTAGAAAGCAGCGACGTGGCCAATCTTGAAACCACCTTGGTCGTGACACCGAATTACTTTCAAGACTTTGATGACTACAACCAGTTTTTGGATGTCGCAGACATGATCATCGAGCAATTCGGCTGGCGCGGGATTTATCAGATTGCCAGCTTCCACCCCGATTATTGCTTTGCGGATGTCGAGCCTGAAGATGAAAGTAACCTGACCAACCGATCTCCGTATCCGGTGTTTCACCTGATCCGTGAAGCCAGCATTGAAAAGGCATTGAAGTATTACGGCGGCGATGCCGATGCCATTCCTGACATTAACATCGACCGCGTCTGTTCTTTGTCGAATGACGAGAAGAAAGCATTATTCCCGTATCTGTTCCGCGCACACGGGTAATTTCTCACTCACCATTGCACGACATAGCGATTTACGCAGACACTTCACAGCGACACTGCGCTAAAACGTCACCCGATAAGGTTAAGGTCAGCACATCGCCATCATTGAGCTGACCAACGCCTTTTGGCGTGCCTGTTAACACGATATCTCCCGGTAGCAAGGTAAAGTACTGACTCACATGACTGAGCAGAGTCAGCACTGGCGTGATCATTAAGGCGGTATCCCCGCGCTGACGCGCTGCGCCATTGATGTCTAGCCCATACTCCGTGCCCGCGAGATCGTGCTGATACGGTACGAAAGGGCTTTGTACGCAGCTACCATCAAACGCTTTTGCCAACTCCCATGGCAGCCCTTTGGCTTTCAGTTCACTCTGTGCTTCTCGCCGCGTTAAATCGAGCGCAACGCCGATGCCCGCAATGGCATCTTCCGCTTGTTCAGCAGTAGCCTTCGTTAACGGTTTTCCGATGAGAATCGACAACTCCGCTTCATAGTGAATAGGCGCTAACTGTTCACGGAGTAACAGAGGAGCATCGGCACTGACCAAGGCTGTTGACGGTTTCAAAAACAACACAGGCTCATCAGGGATTGGGTTGTTCAGTTCTTTCGCATGTTCTGCGTAGTTGCGCCCAATGCACACCACTTTTCCTACTAACAACAGTGCGTTATCACCTGTCTTCCACGTATGTTGGTACATGTGCCACTCCTTGTGCGCTAACCCTTTGTTTCACTTTTGATAAAACTCGATCTGAGATCGGTTTTTTCGTTCCTAAAGGGAAGATGGTAAGACCTAGATAGCAAATTGCCAAATGCCCCGTTGTTGTAATTGCTAGTCAGGTTAAGGATTACAGTATCCCACTCTGCTAATAAGGTTGGCTGAACGCAAATGAATGCCTTTGACTACGACGCCCCCCTTTCCTGCGTGATCTTCGATTGCGACGGTACACTTGTGGATAGTGAAGTGCTTAGCCAAATGGCGATCGTTGAGGTGTTTGCACACTACGGGGTTGTTCTTGATTTACAAGAATGTATGGACAATTTCCAAGGCGGAAAACTGGCAGATGTCTTACTGCAAACGTGTGAGCGTCACCAACTGTCCATATCCCTCGATGAGCTAGAGCCACTCTACCGTGAAAAGAGTGCCGCCTTGTTTGAACATCACCTCAAACCCATTGAAGGCGTGCCTGATTTATTGCACATGCTTGAAGGTGAAGGCGTGGATGTCTGTGTCGCATCAAATGGCCCTGTCAGTAAGATGAAATTGACCCTCGAAATGACAGGTTTACTTCCTCATTTTATCGGACGCCTATTCAGTGCGTTTGACACCAACAGTTGGAAACCTGCGCCCGATCTTATCCATTACTCAGCCATGAACATGGCAACGCCTCTCGACCAGTGTTTATTTGTGGATGACACCAGTCTCGGCGTTCAAGCGGGCATCAATGCAGGTATTCGCACAATTTATTTCAACACAGGCAACAAGGCGAATATCGATCACCCTTTGGTGTTATCCGTCTCGTCGATGCAGGAACTTCGCTCCTTGATGAAACAACTGCCGCTGTCGAACGGATGGATGTAGCAGACGCTAACGCGTTTTTGAGGAATGAAAAAAGGGACGCCATGGCGTCCCTTTTACGTTCTGTTTTATGCTTTCAGCATGCAGTGCCCAGCATGATGGGTTAGACGTTTACGGCAGTGTTTTTAGGCTCTGCTCGTAGTCGTCGAATGTCGTCATCACGCGCTCGCTCGCACCGCCCGTCAGCTTGCTCACAAGGATGATTGAAACACCTGCCAAGATAAAGCCAGGGACGATTTCGTAGATATCGAAAATGCCACCTGTCAGCTGTTTCCAAACCACCACGGTAATGCCGCCCACTAACACACCCGCCAGTGCGCCGTTGCGGTTCATGTCTTTCCAGAAAAGGCTCAAAAGCAATGCTGGGCCAAATGCCGCACCAAAACCTGCCCACGCGTAAGACACAAGGCCAAGCACGCTGCTGTCAGGGTTCATTGCCAGCATGAGTGCCAGAATTGAAATACCGATAACTGCCACACGGCCGACCATCACCACTTCGCCCGTTGATGCTTCTGGACGGAAAACTTGCTTATAGAAATCTTCGGCCAACGCGGAAGAAGACACCAACAGTTGCGAATCGGCTGTACTCATGACTGCCGCCAAAATCGCCGCCAGCAAAATACCTGCGATGATCGGGTGGAATGCCGCGTTAACCAAGATCATGAAAATGGTCTCGCCATCCGCCAGCTCGCCACTCAAGTGGGTATCCACGTACAAAATACCGACCAAACCGATCATCACCGCGCCAGCCATGGAGATTGCACTCCAGCACACGGCGATGCGACGTGCCGTGGTGATGTCTTTGTTGCTGCGGGTTGCTTTAAAACGCGCCAAGATATGAGGCTGACCAAAGTAACCCAAGCCCCACGCCACCAGCGAAATGATCGCAATCGCTGAAAGCGGCTCGCCTTTCGCGTCATTCCAAAGCGTCAGCAATTCCGGATTTTTCGCTTCCAGTGCCATAGCAACATCAGAGAACGACCCTTCCATGGTGGCAATGGGCACGATCAACAGCGCTGCCGCCATCAACAAGCCTTGCACCAAATCCGTCCAAGAAACCGCAAGAAAACCACCGAATAGGGTGTAAGACACCACACACACGGTGCCGATAATCACGGCGGTGCTGTAATCCAAACCGAACACAGCCTCAAACAATTTACCGCCTGCAACCAAACCTGAACTGGTATAGAAAAGGAAGAAAAGCAAAATGAAGAAAGCAGAAATCGTTTGTAATGCTTTTGACTTGTCATCAAAACGGCGCGACAAGAATTCAGGCAAGGTCAGTGCGTTATCCACTTCGATACTGAACGTACGAAGCCTTTTTGCACAGATTAACCAGTTTAAGTAAGTACCCGCTAACAAACCTGCTGCTAGCCAAAGCGATTCAATACCGGCCGCATACGCATAACCCGGCAAACCAAGGAGGAGCCAACCACTCATATCAGATGCACCTGCTGATATTGCGGCAGGCCAGGGGCCTAAAGAGCGTCCACCTAAAAAGTAATCTTCTGAATTGGCGGTTCGCTTATAGGCGTACACACCAATGCCTAGCATCAGTACCAAATACACGATAAACGTGGCGCTGATAGCAAAGCTATTCTCAATCATTCATTTTCCCTCAAAAAAAAACTGAGCACCGCTCTCGGTGCTCATATCCGGATTGTTTTAATGTTCACCACTGCCGAGTTCCAGAAGTGTGGCATTGCCACCCACTGCAGTGATGTTGATGGTTCTCGTTCGCTCCGTAATGAAACGAAGTTGGTACGCTGGCGAAGCAAGTAGCGGTAAGTGAATGCCGTCGCTCTCCGCGACAAATTGCACCAACACGCCGTCTCTTTCGGCCAATTTTCGGTTCATTGCCACTAGCACATCGGCCTCGGCAACGGCTGCAACGCCTTTCAACGGTGCAGTTTCAATCACATCGTTAAGCGCATTTTCATCTAATCTCTGAGCCAAGCGGCTTGGGGCGCTGGCTTTTACAAGATCAGACAACAGGGCATCTGCGGTGTCGTTTAGCCCAGAAGGCACAACAACCAAGGCAGCATTGCCCGCCACTAAAGACGCAGTAAGCTGACCCGCTAATGACACGGCAGACAAACTGTCATCGCCCGTCACCAAAAACAGTCCGCGCCCTGCGATATACAATTCATTCGTTTCGCCCGTCGGCCCCGGCATCAGGTGCACAGGTGCAAGCACCTCACCGGCTTGCTTAACCTGATAACGGATCATGTTTGCAGCAGCGTTAAACTCTCCGCCCCGTGCCGCAACGATATCGGCCCACAGAGACAGCACAGCTTGACGCCCTTCCACCCCTGCGCCGTTCCATTCTTCCCACACCGCTACACACTGAGAAGCAACACGCTCAACCTGCGTCATTTGATTGTTACCGTGATTGAAGATCATGCCGTTACCTCCTTGTTCGCGACAGAATTGTCATTGGTGAGTTGCAGTTGTTCTTGAGTGAAGCGGTACAGATAGTGCGGACCGCCAGCTTTCGGACCCGTTCCCGAGAGACCTTGTCCGCCGAACGGTTGCACGCCAACCACAGCACCAACCTGATCGCGGTTGATGTAGCAGTTACCCACACGTGCTCGCGCATCAATGTGGCGATAGGTGCTTTCATTGCGGCTATGTACGCCAAGGGTAAGGCCAAAGCCTGAGTGGTTGATGTCATCAATCACGGCATCGAGCTCATCGGCTTTAAAGCGGATCACATGAAGGATCGGCCCAAAGTGCTCTTGGTCAAGCTGGGAAATGCTGTCGATTTCAAATGCCACAGGCGTGATGAAGGTGCCGACGCGGGTATCGCTTGCCATCGGCACTTTGGCGATAAAGCGCCCTTCTTTGAACAATTGGTTGATGTGGTTTTGCAGCTTCGCTTGCGCAGCTTCGTCAATCACAGGGCCAACGTCCGTTGAATGCAGATACGGCAAACCTACGCTCATTTCCGCCATCGCACCTTTCACCAAATCCAACACACGATCAGCCACGTCGTTTTGTACGTAAAGCACACGCAGGGCTGAACAGCGTTGGCCAGCAGACGCAAAGGCAGAACGCAGCACATCACGCACCACCTGTTCAGGGAGCGCAGTGCTGTCTACAATCATCGCATTCTGGCCGCCCGTTTCCGCAATGAAGGGAACAGGTAAGCTATCTCGTGATGCCAAGGTTTGGTTAATGCGCTGCGCGGTCGGCGTTGAGCCGGTAAACGCGACGCCCGCGATGCGTGGATCGCTGGTAAGTTTCGCGCCAACCGTCGCGCCGGTTCCCGGAAGAAGATGAATCACCCCTTCTGGGATCCCTGTTTCCAGCAGCAACTCAATGGTACGGAAAGCAATCAGTGACGTTTGTTCCGCAGGCTTTGCAACAACGGTGTTACCCGTGACGAGCGCAGCTGAGATTTGGCCAATGAAAATCGCCAGCGGGAAGTTCCACGGGCTAATACAGGTGAAAACACCGCGACCCGCGCGCGTTAACGTGACATGTTCACCGTCAAAACGTGGGAAAGTTTTTGCTTCTGCCATCATGGCGTCAGCTTCTAGCGGATAGAAACGCAAGAAATCGACGGCTTCGCGCACTTCATCAATGCTGTCGTGAATGGTTTTACCCGCTTCACGGTGACACAGTGCTACCAGCTCGCCCATGTTCTCTTCAAGCTTGTTCGCCAGCGATAGTAGGTACTTACCTCTTTCTTTGGCTGGCAGTGCTTGCCAAGCATCCACACTGTCATGTGCTGCTTGCAATGCGGCATCGACATCGCTTTCGGTTGACCAATTGATGGTGCCTACATCAAGGCGATGATCATAAGGCGCAACAATGCGGTGTTCTTCGCCCACTCGGCGCTCGCCATTGACGATGGGGCCCGCTTTCCAGTTGGACGCCATGAACGTTTGTACCGATTGATTGTACGTTTCCCATTCGCTTTCAATATCAATCGCAACGCCTTTCGAATTCGGACGATCTTCGCCAAAAATCGCACCCGGCAGTGGGATATTGGTGTTGTGTAACGTTGGACGTGACAACAACACATCGACTGGGTGTTTGGTCAAATCTGCAATCGGACAACGTGCATCTACAAGGCGGTGAACAAACGAGCTGTTCGCGCCGTTTTCAAGCAGACGACGAACCAAATACGGCAGCAAATCTTTGTGATTGCCCACAGGCGCGTATATGCGCACCGGGTGCTCAAACATTTCTTTCGCGTGGTAGTAAAGCGAATCGCCCATGCCATGAAGACGCTGGAACTCGTAAGTATCGTGTTGCGCCATGGCATAAATTGCAGAGATGGTCTGAGCGTTGTGGCTGGCAAATTGCGGGTAAATCAACCCCTCAACATGCTTTGATAACAAGAAACGGGCACACGCAAGGTAGGCCACATCAGTGCCTTCTTTACGGGTGTAGACCGGATAACCTGGCAGGCCGTTTTGCTGTGACAATTTGATTTCGCTGTCCCAATACGCGCCTTTCACCAAACGCATCGGCACAACGGTGCCGTGTTCTTTGGCCAGCGCCGCTAACCACACCAATACGGGCAGTGCGCGCTTTGAATACGCTTGAACCACAAGGCCAAACAGCCCCCAGCCTTTAATGTCTGGATGCGTGAAAAGCTTCTCAAACAGTTTGAGTGACAGTTCCAAACGATCCGCTTCTTCCGCATCAATGGTGATCGCCACGTTTAATTCACGTGCGCGTTTGAGTAGCGTTAAGACCGTATCAAACATTTCTGTCATAACACGTTCTTCGTTCGCCACTTCATAGCGTGGGTGCAATGCAGAAAGCTTGATCGACACTGAAGGCGCTGGCCCGTTGCCGACAGATAAGTTCTGTCCCACGGTTTCAATCGCTTCGATGTAGTCGTTAAAGTATTTTTTGGCGTCTGCTTTGGTCAGCGCCGCTTCGCCCAGCATGTCGAACGAATAGGTGAAGCCGCTTTCGCGTGGCTTTTTGCCGTTGTCTAGTGCTTCATCAATGTCACGGCCCAGCACGAACTGATGCCCCATGATCTTCATGGCTTGGTGCATGGCTTGACGAATAACAGGCTCGGAGAACTTGTTCACCAAACGGTTCAATACCGCTGTCGGACGACCCTCTTCGCGCTCATCTACGTTCACGACCTTGCCAGTTAGCATCAGTCCCCACGTAGAGGCATTCACGAAGAGTGAATTAGAGTTTTTGAGGTGCGCTTTCCAATCCGCGACGCCCAAACGATCACGAATGAAAGCATCCGCCGTTTTTGCATCAGGAATGCGCATCAGCGCTTCTGCCAAACACATCAGCAAAATGCCTTCGCGGGTATCAAGGCTGTATTCCAGCAACAGGGCATCAATCATCTGCACGGCTTTCTTATCAGCGCGTACACGCGCAATCAGATCCGCCGCATGCTTTTCCGTTGCAGCACGTTCAGATTCTGATGGCGTCGCCAACGGGATCAATGCTTCAAGTACCTGACTTTCGTCCACACAGTACTGACTTGAAATGTGTTGCCAAAGGGATGCTTTCGGTTGCTCAAGCAGGCTTGGCACCAGTACATCGGTCGCTTTGAACATAAGCAGATTCCTCTTCTCTTACCCGGCAAATTAGTGGCATATGTTACGTGTATGTTAGATTAACGACCGATTCTATGGACGATATGCCGGAGAGTCTTTCAAAATCCTGCGGCATTATTGCAAAAAACTCCGATGATTAACAAACAGAGAACCCTAACTTCCAACGCACCAAACAATTGTTTTCATGATTTTTTTCCAAACCGCCTGAAAATGCAGGAATTAACCCGATTTGTCGGAGTTTTGGCGAGAAATGCTTAGCGAAAATAGCGTGAAATTCGTGAGAAACAGGGCTTACTGAAAATAAGGTCGGCGTTTTTGACAAAAGAAAGGCAGAGGAAAAAATGCAGCGTGGTTAATTTTTTGTGAAATAAAATGAAGCAGTTACGAAAGGAAGGTCTCGCTAATACCCAAGAAAAAACATCACGCGAAACCGGAGGAAGAAACCGATCAGTGATCGTGGCGATACCGAGAAGGTGAAACACCGAAGTAGCGCGAAAAGGCAGAGGTGAACCCACTTTGGCTGGAAAAACCACAGCTGTCGGAGATTTGAGCAAGGTTCAATTGGCTGGTGCTCAGTAGCTCTTGCGCGAGCTCGAAACGCTTTTTCAGCACATATTGATGAGGCGTTACGCCAACTTGCGCTTTAAAAAGCTGATGGAATTGGCTTTCCGCTAGAAATACCGAACCTGCCATCTGGGCGACGCTGATTTTTCTGCTGATGTGCTGACGAATATACAGATCGATAATGTCCATATTCAGTCGGTGACCTTGGCGACGGGGAGCGAGTTGATCCCTAAAATGACGCTCCATCACACACAACAAGGTGTCAGCACATGCTCGACCTAAAATCACATCGTGCGGATTCGCTATCATTTCGCCAGTGAGGGCTTTTACCAAGGTTTGGGCTTGCGCATCGAGTTGGAAGTAAACGTCTCGCTCAAAGAGCGCTTCCACTTTTTGCTTCATTGATGACTCACCAAGCAACACAGATTCTGGCAAGTTAATGACGAGAATTTCATTTTGACCGATACCAGAGAAAGCATGCAGCTCTGCTTCAGACACCAAGCACCCTTGGCCCGGGCCAACCAGACTGCCACGTCCAGATAGCTCAAACTCGGTTTGCCCTTGCAGCCCAATCACAACCTGACGGTAATCGTGCGCATGCAACGACGGGTGATTAGGTAAGGCAATAACTTGTGAATGTGTAAACTCTGATGCCATACAACGACTAGTGTCAAACAACAAAATGAAAGAAGGCATTTTGCCACGCGAAGAAGCTATCGCGAAGTAAAATAACCTCGGAAACATGATCAAGAGTAGGCCAAACTACGGCCGACGTCATTTTGAACCTAAAAATGTGCAAGATCTCAACGTCTGATGGCTAAAATTTGACGTAGTCTTGAGAAAACGCATCGCCCTTCGAAACCATGATTCACTCAAACCACTGTTTTAAATGATTAATTTTAAGTTCTGAATCGATTTACATCATTCGATGACACTTGATCATCTTTCCGAGCGTTTAACAGCAGGATCATTCCCTGATCATCGTTCCGAGGAAAAGGATCGTAAAGGCGATCGGCAAGAAAACAGAAAAAACGCTGTAGACCAGTAAAAATGGGATGCTTAAGAAAAAACGCTTTTGATAATTCACCACGATCCAACCGAAATACACGCAAAATTACCGATGTAAATTGAAAAGGAAAAGGCGTAAATGGCATGGAAACGTGCCGCTTCCGTTGAGACTCATTAATATTTCCCATGGCTCGGTTGAAAACATAAAAAGCGTCAATAATATGTCGCCAAATATTAATTAACGTCAAATAATTGCTATTTTCTTTGCACACCTATCATGAGTAAACGTTATTTTCATCGATAAAAAGAGATGAGCTAAAATAATTGAGTAACTTATCAAAATATGGCATTTGAATAATAACGATAAGCATCAAATAATTAGTATCATGGAAAGGCCATTTGGCATTTACGTGTTAATCTAGTTATTTGGGACAACGCTTTTCTATTGGAATTCTGAGAATAAGCAAGGGACATATGAAAAGTAATCGCATAGCTGCGTTAGCTTTCGCGTTAACACCGATACTTCTTAGTAGTCATGCACTTGCCAATGACACCACAGCCGCAACGGATGATCCGGTTGTCGCTCTGGAACAGAAGCTTGCAGATAAAAGAAGTGAAATTGGCAATCACGCTGAAAACCTTCAAACGCAAAGAGATAAATTGGACGCATTATTAGCTGAACGTGAAACGTTAGCGAATAAAGCAATGGAATTAGAGAAACGACGCACACTGGCTCAAGAGCGTCTGGATGAACAATTCCGCCGTCTTATTGAAAATCCTGATACAGACCTCAACCAGTACAAAGACGATTATCAAGCGGCTTGGCAAGCAGTGAAAGATAATCAAAAGTCCACGCTTCAAAATGACCAAGCTGTCGCAGAGCAACAGCGTATTGTCGAAGGCGAAAATCGCCAGAAACAATTGCTCGTAAGTGCGATGGAAAACCTTCAAGAAGCGAAAAAAGAGGCGCGTGTTAAACGTCTTCGTCAGGAACTTACGTTCTCAGATTCAATTGAAGTCGTGCATACCATTACGTGTAGCGAATCAATGACGCTGGCTGCGTGTTCAAATCAAGGCAAAACCCTGACCATGCAGAAAGCCGTTAATACCTTCCAATCACACGTGCTGGACAAAGTGACAGAATCAACCACGGCGAAGCTGAACGCGAACCGTGTGTCATTCAATATTCATGTCATGAACAGCAATGTGGTCGACAGTGGCTTCAGTGGTGATAACCGCTACATTACTCGCCTACAGGCAGAAATGAAGAGCCAACCAGACGAAAACGCGGCGTGTAAACTCCTCGATTTTGCTGAACGTTATTGTGTTGAGAAGTCGTTCACCACGGCCAAATCAACCCCTAAACAGCAGGCTAAGCGCTGGGTCAATGTAAAGATCCGTTCGAACCGCTACGAAGACAACGTGACCATCAATGGTGTGACCTACGGTTCAACACCTGTTGAGATCATGCTGCCAGCGGGTCAGCATCAGCTTACGGTTGAAAAGTCAGGCTTCGAACCGTACAGCCGTCAGATGTTCATGAACAAAGATTCCGTTGTTTGGGCAAACCTGAGGGAACAGGAGAACCGACCTAAACCGGGAAAGCAATTCGCTGACAAACTCTCTAACAACCGACAGGCACCACAAATGGTCGTCATTGGTGCGGGTCAGTACCGCGTTGGCTTTGAAGCCAAACAGCCTGTTGTTGTAGACCAACCTTTCTCTATCGCTGCAACGCCAGTCACAGTGAAGCAATTTGGAGAGTTTGTCGCTGCGACTGGGTACGTCACAGAAGCAGAAGAGGGACAAGGTTGTACGGCGCTGGATAACGGTGAACCGAAACAGCTGCTCAACCACAGTTGGCGCAAGCCAGGTTTTGAACAGGCGGATAACTCCCCTGTTGTTTGTATCACCCGTGATGATGCCAACATGTATTCAAAATGGTTAAGCACCCAAACCGGCTTCAACTACAGCCTTCCTTCTGAAGTGCAGTGGGAAGTGGCAGCACGCGCAGGCAGCGAATCAGACTTTTGGTGGGGCAACGACATTGGTGTGGGTAACGCAAACACCGGTTGGAGCGGCACGGTGTGGTCGAACAAAAGCACCTCCCCCGTTGCGAGTTTCCCAGCAAACCCATTTGGTATCTATGACACCGCGGGTAACGTTTGGGAATGGGCGGGCCACCAAACACCTGTTGCACGTGGTGGCGCATGGAGTTTCTCTCCAAGCAGCGCGCGCGTAGCAGAGCGTTTAGAGTTAAAATCTGACCTCAGTGCAAATTATGTCGGTTTCCGTGTGGTGCGAAATATTTAGTTCGAACTCTACTGAAATCCGTTTATTCAAACCCGCTTTCATGGCGGGTTTTCTTTTACCTGTATTCTTATCAATACACGATCAGCGTGAAGGGAATCTAAAACGCGATCTCTCTCTATAATAAAAAACAATGTTATCAGTTACATGCAAATTAGTGCATTCCCCCCCTGTCCGATTTTCTGGCAGCTATGTATAGTACTCAACGAACAGCGCATATTGCAGTATGTTGCTGTTTAATCACTGAAATTTACCTCGGTGAAACATCTGCTCTCATGGTAACAACCCTCGTGCCATGGATGTGGATGACCTCTTCTACACGTCGTACAGGAATTCGCTCTTTTAGAGCAAACTCTTGTCTTTACCGGCTCCTACGAGCCGGTTTTTTTCCCTTTGTAACGCCCAATTTGTGATACATTTCATGCAAACGGAATTATCGTTACAATACACTGTTAGTTATTTCCTTTATTAATCATTTTTATGAATAGCACACCCAAGGCCCCCCCTCCCACATGCACGCTTTTTGAACAACTCCCAGGTTGTTGGGGATGCAAAGACATCAATTCAAATTTTGTGTATGTGAATCAGAATTATGCCGATCTGGTGGGCGTATCTAGCCACCACGATTTAATCGGTAAAACCAACTTCGACATGCCCGGTCGTTTAACCGCGTGCGCTGAGATTTTTCAGCAACAAGACCAAACAGTGATGTCGAGCGGCAAGAAAATGCAGGTGCTTAATATTCATCCTTATCCCGATGGGGAGTGGCACGCGCATATTTTCACGAAGATGCCGTGGTATAGCGAAAGCGGTGAACTTATCGGTGTGATTTTTCATGGCCAAGCCATCAACGAATTTGCAGCCCTTGAAGTGGGGCAATGGATTTGCCGCGCCATTGGATCGTCGAAAACAGACCTCACCATTGGAAAAAAAACCAAACCGCATCCCCCACTTTCGCCGCGAGAGTCTGAAGTTCTCTTTCTTCACATGTATGGCAAGAAGCCCCAATTCATTGCCAATGCATTAGGTGTCTCGGTAAAAACCATTGAGAACCACTTTGCGAACCTTCGATTGAAACTCGGCGTGAAAACCAAAACAGATTTAACAGATAAAGCACTGGAGTTGGGCGTAGGCTCTGCCATTCCATCGAGCCTCATGAAACATCAACTCAGTGTCGTGTTGTCTGCATAAGCGAAAATACGGCGTCTCAAGCCAAGAAAAATGCAGCAGGGATCATTAGCACGAAAAAAGCAGCCATTGGCTGCTTTTTTGATGGTTCTTTTCACTCAACGCTACCTGGCGATAATAGACATTACGGCGCTAAGCGCTCGATATCCCATTGGCCTTTTTCTTCACCTTGGTAGATAAAGCGATCATGCAAACGGTGTTCGCCGCCTTGCCAGAATTCGAACGATTCCGGTTTCACGCGAAAGCCTCCCCAGAACGTCGGCACAGGGACTTCGCCTTTGTCGAATTGCTGCTTCAACTCCATGTACTTGCTTTCCAACGCGGAGCGCGCAGAAATGCGTTCACTTTGGCGACTCGCCCACGCAGCAAGCTGGCTCTCTTTTGGTCGTGATAAGAAATACTTCATCACTTCCATTTTACTCAGCTTGGTCGCTTCGCCTGTAATGTGTACCTGACGCTCGAGAGGGTGCCACGGGAAATGCAGGCTGATCTTTGCATTATCGGCCAGTTGCTTCGCTTTGCGGCTACCGAGGTTGGTATAAAACACAAAGCCACCATCATCGACATGCTTCAACAACACGATACGCTGAAAAGGCTGGCCTGTTTCATCCACCGTTGCCACTATCATAGCCGTTGGGTCTGGTAATTTGGCATCAATGGCTTGTTTGAGCCAGTGCTCAAAGAATTGAATAGGGTTTTCAGGCAGGTCTTTGCGTCTCAATCCACCTTGGTTATATTCTCTTCGAATATCAAACAAATCCATGTGTTGCTCCAATTAAGGTTTTTGCCATTTTGCGGCGGGTTGCGGCATTTCTCAAGTGAATTTCTTCGCTTCACGCCCTTCACACATCAAGGAACATATGCGCCGAATACAATTTCTAGCAGCGGTTTCCGCGATGGGTTTTGTCCTCACAACAGTCGTTGCCGCATTTACGTACTTTTCAGTGGAGAATCGATACACCAATGATATCCAAAATGATGTCTACCAACTTCACGAAAAGCTGTCTGCCGAGCTTGCTCGGTACAGCGAGATCCCTGTTGTCCTGTCTGCCGACCCTCGCTTAAAACGTCTATTACGCGTACCTAATAGCGAACGTTTGCTCGCCCAAACCAATGCCATTCTAGAAAGCTGGAACAACCGACTGAACAGCGACGTACTTTATCTGATGGACAAAGATGGCTTAACACTCGCAGCCAGTAATTTTGAGTCCAGTACCACCTTTATTGGGCACAATTACCATTATCGCCCTTATTTCCATCAAGCCATGGAAGGGGAAAAAGGGCAATACTACGCGCTAGGCGTTGTCTCCGATAAGCGAGGGTATTACTTCTCGTATCCGATTTGGGATCACGATGAGATCGTCGGCGTGTTAGTACTCAAGGTTGATCTCTCCATCATCGACAGGATCTGGGATCAACAACAATTCGACTATTTGATTGCCGATCCGCTCGGCGTGGTGTTTTACAGCTCACACAGTGATTGGCTTTACCAGTCTCTCGCGAAACTCACCGAGAACCAAAAGAACGCGATTCGCGACTCACGCCGTTACGGTGACAGTGCGCTGAACAGCCTGACGGAATACCAAGAACTCGACACGCTAAAGCCTTTGAACAGCTTATCTTTAGGCTTATCGACCACAGACAGAGATCGCGTATTGGTAGCCAGTACTGAACTTGGCAGTGCGGGCTGGCGTATCTATGGTTTTGTGCCTGTCAGCAAACTTTGGCCAATGGTGATGCAATCCGCGCTGCTTTTCGCCACCTTCTACGGTTTGTTGGTGCTGGTCATGACTGCGTGGTTACAAACCGTAAAAACCCAACGCAAACTCGCCTTACTCAACGATGAGCTCGAACAGAAAGTGGCCGCTCGCACATCAAGCTTGGAAGATACCAACGCCGCGCTACGTGACAGCATTACTCAATACGAGGAAACACAACGCGCGCTAAGGCAAACCGAATCGGAGTTAATTCAAGCAGCCAAACTCGCCATGCTCGGTGAGCTCTCCGCCAGTATTAACCACGAAATCAATCAACCTCTTGCTGCCATGCGCACCTACACAGAAAACAGCATTAAATTGATGGAGCGCGAACGGTATCAAGATGTGCGGAAGAACCTGGCCTCAATCCATGAACTGATCGGCTTGGTCGCTGATATCATCGCGCGCTTCAAGGTATTTGCCCGCAAGCAAGGGGAAGAGAGCCGACGCCTCGCTGTTCTCGATGATGTGATTCATGCCTCGTTGGTACTTTCAGAAGCCAGTTTTAACAAGAAGGGAATACACATCGAGTGTGTCATTCCCGAAAACAACATAAAGGTAAATGCCGACCCCGTTCAGCTCGAGCAAGTGATTCTGAACTTACTCAGTAACGCTGCGCATGCGGTTCGTGATACAGATAACCCCGCTATCGGCATCACAGTGTCAACACACCTTGATTGGGTGAATGTGCATGTTTGGGATAACGGCCCCGGCATGGATAACGACACCAAGAAGCACGTGTTCTCTCCCTTCTACACCACGAAAAAAGAGGGATTGGGATTGGGCTTAACCATTTGTCGCCGCATTATAGAAGCGTTCGACGGTCGATTACGCGCCGAGGATCACACGGGCGGCGGTGCAGAATTTATCGTCAGCTTAAAACGCCTTCAAGATGGAGACACATCCCATGACGCATGAAGTTTGGATCATTGATGACGAGCGTTCGATCCGGGACTCGCTTCAACAGACGTTAGACATCGAAGGCTACCAAGCCCGCGCATTTGCCTCTGCCCCGGAAGCCCTCAACGCCCTCTCCAATACATTTGAAGGCGTCATTGTTTCTGATATCAACATGCCAAAAATGAGCGGATTGGCGTTTTTAAAGCATGCGTTACAGATTGATGCTGAGTTATCTGTCGTCATGCTAACTGGTCACGGTGATATTTCTACAGCCGTTTCAGCCATGCGTGATGGCGCGTATGATTTTCTTGAAAAGCCCTTTTCAACCGACCACCTGTTAGATGTTATCCGCCGTGGCATTGATAAACGCCAGCTCGTGATGGAAAACCGAGAGCTTAAGCGAGAACTGGAAACACACAGCGCGCCCGGCCCGCGTATTTTGGGGAATTCGGAACAGATTAAACAGCTGCGCCGCTCGCTGTTCCATCTCAAAGATCTGGATTGTGATGTATTGATGCAGGGTGAACGTGGCACAGGCAAAGAGCTCGCTGCCCGCTTTATGCATGATCAAGGCACTCGACAAGACGAACCTTTTGTCGCGGTGAAATGCCGCCAAGTGCCCGAGGCGTTGTTGGAGCTGGAATTGTTTGGGCCAGAACAAACTGGCTTTTCCACCCATCCCTTTTATAAAAACAGCAAGCTCGCCGCGGCGGGGACAGGCACTTTGTTTTTAGATGGCATCGAAGCCCTTCCTAGCCATGTTCAAGCACGCTTGGCCAACATTATCGCCAGTGACAACACCTCGCCCCGACCAAGAATCATGGCATCGACCCGCGTCGATCTCACCAGCAGTGTTCAACAAGGCATGTTCGATCAAGATCTCTATGCTGCCCTCTCTGCTATCTCAGTACCCTTTTCGCCGCTGCGCGAACGCGGTGATGATGTGATTACTTTGTGCCAGAACTTTTTCCGCACAACCGCGTCCCGTTTTGGCATCGCACCACCCAGCCTTAAAGACGAACACAAAGCCACGCTGAAACAACACCAATGGCAAGGCAACATCACAGAACTTCGTAATTTTGCCGAACGTTGGGTTTTGATGGGCGAGCAACAAGCCATGCTGACCAATGTCAGTTTGCGGGAGAAAGAACACGACACGTTGTCGGAAAGAATGCAAAAAGTAGAGCGTGCGATCCTAAGCGATGCGCTAAATAGACACAGTGGAAGATTGAAAGAAATTCAGTCAGAACTGGGGCTTGCGCGTAAAACGCTATACGAAAAATTGAAAAAATATGGTCTCGATAAAGAGAATTTCAAGGCCTAGTCTCTAGGCCTCTTCCCTTCTAAGCCCCCGTCAGCTCTCGCATCTTACTGATTATCAACATTCTTATCACTGAGATCATGGACTTGGATCATCATCTGTAGACTGTCCGCGATTAGTGAATATCCGTTACTTAAACTACGCTTAGTAGAAAGTGTTTCGAAGTTTTTATAGTTGGCAAAACAATGAGAAAACGAGATAAATCTGCATCAACACTGCCAGCCAGTGAACATTTAGATTACATCGACGACAAAACCGCCGCCCTTTTGCTTTCAACGCCGAGAAGTGCGCGCGTGTTGTTATGGGTCATTATTGCGTTTCTAGTCGTGACGGCAGTGTGGGCGTCCTACGCCGAATTGGACAAAGTGACTGTCGGTCAGGGCAAGGTGATTCCCTCTTCACAACTGCAAGTGGTGCAGAACCTTGAAGGCGGATTGGTGAAAGAACTGTTGATCCGTGAAGGCGACATTGTCACCAAAGATCAACAGCTTCTGTTGATCGATGACACCATGTTCCGATCTGACTTCCGTGAACGTGTGCAAGAGCTAACAAGCTTGCAAGGCGATGCTGTTACGCTGAAAGCCCTCACCGATTCCGTTGTCGTTAACCCGGAAGTGCAAGTCAGTGACTGGAAGCAGAGCGTCACACTCTTTCGCAGCGAACTCATCTTTGAAGCTGATTTCATTAAAGAGCACCGCACCGTTGTGTCTCGTCAACGTGCCGCTTACAAAGAAAAACTCAACAACCTCGAAAACCAATTATCTGTGACATCTCAACAGATCCGTCAGAAAGAACAAGAAGTGATCGAGGTGAAAGCGCGCGTACAAAACCTGAAGCAAAGCTACAGGTATGCGCGTGAAGAATACAACATCACCAAACCCCTCGCCGATGAGGGCGTTGTGCCGCAAATTGACCTGCTCAAACTGCAACGACAAGTGAACGACACCAAACGTGAGCTTTCTTCTGCCGAGCTGTCTTTGCCTTCTTTGACCTCTTCGTTGCAGGAGTTTGTTTTCAAACACATCGATGTAGCACTGAAATTCCGCGCCGAGCAACAAGAACGCTTAAACGATATCGAAGATAAACTTCTTGCCATGACAGAAACGCGCGTCACCTTGGAAGACAGGGTCGAACGTACCGTGGTGCTTAGCCCTGTCGATGGCACCATCAAAAAACTGCACGTAAATACCGTGGGCGGTGTTATTCAGCCCGGCATGGATCTCGTCGAAATTGTACCTAGCGAAGACAACTTGTTAATTGAGGCGAAGATTGCCCCACAAGACATCGCCTTCCTTCGCCCGGGTCTCGACGCCATCATTAAATTTAGCGCCTATGACTTTACCGTGTACGGCGGCCTAAATGGCATTTTAGAAACCATCAGCGCCGACACGATTCAAGATGAAGAAGGAAACAGTTTTTACCTTGTAAAAATCAGAACCGAATCTAACAACCTCGGTGATGGATCTGAGCTTCCTATTATTCCAGGTATGACGGCATCTGCCGACATCATTACAGGGAAGCGCAGCGTGTTGGACTACCTATTAAAACCAATATTACAAGCGCAGAAATCAGCATTGCGTGAATAGAACACTTTTTGGGAATGTATTGCCAACCCATTGATGGGAGACGTATTTTGAACTGGAAAAAATGGATTGTTTTAACAACAGTCAGCGCCATTGCTGCGCCGACTTGGGCATTTTCTGTCGAACAGGCAGTCGCGACGACCATCGCGACTGACCCCGAATTGAAAAGTGCATTCAATGATTTTATGAGCTCTCGTGAGGACATTGAATCCGCACAAGGCGGCTACCTTCCAGCAGTAGACCTGAGCGCAGGTTTTGGATACGAATACGTCAATAACAGCACCACCGAGGCCTCTGGCGACAAGAGTTTTAACCGCAAAGACGCCACGTTGAGCCTGACCCAGCTCATATGGGATGGCACAACCAGCAACAACATCGAGCGTTCGGAGTTTGAAGCCGAAGCGCAGCGATTCCAATTATTGTCAGACGCGCAAGACAAGACTTTACGAGTCACTGAAGTCTATGTTGCCGTGCTACAAGCCGCACAATTGCTATCCTTGTCAGAAGCGAACGTCGAAGTGCACGAGAAAATTCTTGCCGACATTAAACGTCGTGCAGAATCTGGCATTGGTTCGACCGCGGATTTATCACAAGTGGAAGCTCGTGTTGCTCGCGCCTTTACCAACATGCTGGCAGCCCGCAGTAACTTAGAAGATGCAGAGACTGAGTTTTACCGTGTGGTCGGTGCAGAGCCGGTGAATACCGTCGACCCAGAAGTAGATGAGCTGTCTCTACCTACAACACGCGATGCCGCTTTGGAGCGCGCCATTGAGCTCAACCCTGTGATAAAGCTCGCAACGTATGACATTGATGCTGCCCGCGCACAGTATCGATTAAACAAAGGCAATTTCTACCCCACGCTGTCGTTTGAAGCCAGCCAAAACTGGAGTGACGACGCAGGCGGTGTGGAAGAACAAGTCGACGAATTTAGCGCCATGCTGCGATTACGCGTCAACCTCTACAACGGTGGGGCAGACACTGCCGACGTTCGCAGAAGCGCATACCAACTCAATAAATCGAAAGACATTTTTGACAATGCCTATCGGTTATTGGAAGAGAGCACTCGCTTATCTTGGAGTGCATATCAGCTGACGGAACAGCAAAAAATCTACTTAGCAGAGCACGTTGATGCGGCATCTGAAACGGTCATTGCTTATGAGAAGCAATTTCGTATCGGCCGACGCACACTGCTCGACTTGCTAAACACTGAAAATGAGCTGTTCGAGGCACGTCGTTCGTATCTAGATGCTCATTACGCGAATATCACCGCAAAGTACCGAGTACTGAACAGTACAGGCTCGTTATTAGATGCACTTCGCGTGGACGTACCTCAAGAATGGCTCGAACCTGTAATAGATGGTGAGGGTTAAAAATGAAACATCTCTTGTTACTCGGTCTTCTCGTATCGGTTGGTGGCTGTTCGCTGTCTGCCGAGCCTCCTGCCTTGGCCGAGCAGCGCTCAGATTTAATGGATGATGATAACGACGGTGTTATCAACGCACGCGATTTGTGCGATGAAACAGAAGCCAGTGCTGTTATCGATAATGATGGGTGCCCAACGTACCTTTTAATTGAAAGTGATAATTCTCTCAGGATTCAGTTTGCAAACGACTCGTCAATTGTGGCACCCGCTTACAGTGAAGAACTGGACAAAATGGCGGAATTCCTTAAGCTCTATCCTGAAACCTCTCTTGAACTTCAAGGACATACAAGTTCTCCAGGCTCCAACGACTACAACAAAAACTTGTCTGTTCAACGTGCAAAAGCAGTCAAAGCGCAATTGGAACAAAGAGGCATTGATGCCGATCGTCTCACTCTCGTTGGATTGGGTGAAGACGACTTAATACTGACCGATAAAACCGAAACACCACAACTGGTGAATCGTCGTGTTGTTGGTCGTGTAAAAGGATTTAAAGGAGATATTGAAGAAGCATGGACCATCTTTACCCGACGGGAACAATAGTTATTGAGGTCGCCTAATGCAAAAAAGGGCAACACTGTTTCTACTGTTCTTGTTGCCGTCGATCGTTACGTTTGCACTCACTGGCACTGATGCACAGTGGGTGAATAAAGTATCAGCATTTTACGGAGAAAGAGCTGGGAAGCGCGTTACCGCTTGGAGAAATGTGGTTGCGGAATCTAGCAACCTCTCCGAGCGGGAAAAACTCGCTGCTGTAAACGCTTTTTTTAACCAGCTTTATTTCGTTAACGATATCGACCTATGGGGCAAGAAGGATTACTGGGCCACGCCACTCGAGTTTTTGGGCAGCGCGGCGGGCGATTGTGAAGACTTCAGCATTGCAAAGTACTTCACATTGCGTGAACTAGGCATCGACGATAAGAAATTGCGATTGGTTTATGTCAAAGCCATCAAACTGAATCAATTTCACATGGTTGTTGCCTACTACCCAACCGCATCTTCGGAGCCGGTGCTTCTCGACAATATCGACCCTGAAATCAAACTGGCATCAAAACGACGTGACCTCCTGCCTGTCTACAGCTTCAACGGTAGCAGGCTTTGGCTTATGAAAGAACGCGGTAAAGGTGAACTGGCTGGGAAGTCTTCACGCTTAGGATTGTGGAATGATCTTAGAGCGCGAATGGGCACAGTGAAGCTTAAACGACCGATCAAAAACTATGATGGGTAAATCTCTATGACTCTGTACCGGCAACTGTTTACATGGATGTTGGCAATTTTCTTTCTGTTGATCATCGCGGTCACAGGGATTGAATTGAACACGACACGTAACTTCCTGCTGACTCAGCAAACTGCTGAGGTAAACAATACGATCAACTCGATGGGTCTTGCATTAGCCCCCTATCTCGAATCAGACGATAAGGTTGCGACGGAATCCGTCATCAATGCCCTTTTCGACGGCGGCTTCTACCAAGAAGTGCGCCTAAAAATGCTGTCTGATGGCAGTGAAATCATCCGCCAATATCCGGTGACGGTGGACGGTGTTCCCGATTGGTATATTGGTCTCGACCTCTTCCCTGTGATCACTGAAGAACGTACATTCACCAGCGGTTGGTTACAACTTGCAGAAGTGGTGGTGGTGTCTCACCCAGGCTTTGCTTACAAGGAAATGTGGAGCGCCACGATTCAACTCGGTGTGTGGATTGGTATTTTGTTTGCCATCGCCATGTTCATCATTGGTTTGCAACTCAGCCGCTCTTTACGCCCCCTTGCGTTGATCACCACGCGAGCCAAAGACATTGCGCGTAATAAGTTCGGTGAACCTATTCCTTTGCCTCCAACGTCTGAACTAAAAACCGTTGTTAAAGCCATCAACCAAATGAGCAAGCAGCTTGAAGATTACTTTGAGCAGCAAGCCAAAGAAGCAGATCGCCTCCGTGAACATGCCTACCGTGACGCCGTGTCAGGCTTAGGTAATCGCAGCTTCTTCGTCGGCCAATTGAAATCTTGGTTAGCGGAATCTGCAGTCGGTGGTTTGGTCATGGCGAAAGTGGACTTGATCACTGACACCTACAAGAACCAGGGTTTTGAACAAGGTGATAGCCTGGTCAGCCAGTTCGCGAAAAAACTGAATACCACGATCACCGATGCAGATTACACGGCATCGCGTATTTCTAAAGATGAGTTTGTCATCCTCGCACCTAATGCGACAAACGAAGACATGCGCATAATTGGTGAAAGCTTGTTAGCCATCGTGACTGACATGCAGCAAGACCCTATGGGCATCAGCCCACCAAAAGTCGCGATTGGTTTAGTCGTGAACGGCGCAGGTAACCGCGATGCAAGTGTGGTGCTCGCACAAGCCGACAACGCGTTAACCCAAGCGCGCAACTCGCCCAATCATCCTATCTCGATGCTGGATCAAGCGGCCAATGATTCTTCGATGGGCAGACAGCAATGGAAATCGCTTATTTTGGATGCCATTGCACACGATTGGTTTGTGTTTAAGCTCCAGTCTGCGTCTAACAGCGACAAGTCCGTTATCCACCAAGAGGTGTTCTCTGCCATCGAACGCGGTGACGAATACTTTGGCGCAGCGCACTTCCTCGGCGCGGTTGAGCAACTGGAACTGGGCGAATCGTTTGACCGTTATGTGGTGTCCCACATGATTGGCAAGCTTTCTGATGACCCAGAGATGGGTCCGATTGCTATCAACTTGACCCAAAACAGTGTGACGGATGCGTCTTTCATTCGCTGGCTAACGACAGTCATGCAGAAGAACCGCGCACTTGCAGGACGCTTGTTCTTTGAAATCCCAGAAAGCGTGTTTGTTCGTTACCCAGATCATGTGGGTCTTCTGACGGAGCAAGCGCACCGATTTAACTTCGGTTTCGGGGTGGATAACTACGGACGAAACTTCCAGTCGCTGGATTACTTGAACAAATTCAAGCCTTCATACGTGAAGATCGACTTCGCATATACCAGTAACTTAGACGACGAAGCACAAACCCATGTGCTAGCCTCAATATGCCGTACGGCACACAACTTGAATATCACCACAATCGCCACGCGTGTCGAAACCGAAGCACAGCTCAATAAACTGTCAGAACTCTTTGTTAACGGTTTCCAAGGGTTCATCTTCGAGAAAAAAGTAGAGCATCATGGTTAAAGATCCACTATTGCAATCTCTGGTCTACGTAAGCCGTTACTTCGGTCAAGCAAACTCGCCGGATGCTTTGGTATCTGGATTGCCGATTTCTGACGGCTACCTCTCCCCTTTCCTCTTCCCTCGCGCAGCGGAAAGGGCGGGTATTGTCGCCAAAGAAGCAAAAATGGATATCAGTGAACTCTCTTTGCTTCTTTGCCCTTGCA
Source organism: Enterovibrio baiacu (assembly GCF_004120195.1). Classification (GTDB taxonomy): domain Bacteria; phylum Pseudomonadota; class Gammaproteobacteria; order Enterobacterales; family Vibrionaceae; genus Enterovibrio; species Enterovibrio baiacui. The sequence continues at coordinate 168,758 of NZ_SCHN01000010.1, forward strand.
TCATGTTACTCAAAGGCAATGAAGCTTGTGTCCTGCTTAGCATTAGCCATGAAACAGGCGAAGCTGAAGTCGTTACACCGCACACTGACACAACCACGAATGTGGTAAAAATTGAAGACCTGAAAGAGGATTACCTCGGACGGGTTTTCTTATTGAAAAAGCAATTCCGTTACGACGAACGCTCACCGGAGATGCTAAAAGAACGCAGTGGTCACTGGTTCTGGAGTACCTTGTGGGAATCACGTTCTATTTACCGTGATGTATTGCTCGCCTCAATCTTCATCAATGCTTTTGCCATCGCAACGCCGCTGTTTTCACGGATTGTGTATGACAAGGTTGTTCCTAACCTCGCCTTCGATTCTCTTTGGGTACTCGCGAGTGGTATTTTTGTCATCTTCATCTTTGACTTAATACTCAAGCTGCTCCGAAGTTACTTCATCGACATCTCCGGCAAAAAATCTGACTTGTTGATTTCCTCGCGCATCTTCCAAAAAGTCATGGGGATCCGTATGGAAGCGAGACCCCCTTCGGTGGGGGCTTTCGCGAGGCACATGCAAGAGTTCGAATCGATACGGGATTTCTTTACGTCAGCATCGGTCTCGGCGTTAATCGACCTCCCGTTTGCGTTCTTCTTCCTGTTCATCATTTGGATTGTGGCAGGTCCGCTGGTCATCGTGCCCATCGTGGCGGTTGTTTGCTTGATGATTCACGCCATGATCATTCAAAAGCCGCTGCGACACACCATCGAAGAAGGCTCTCGTTTGTCATCGCAAAAGAACGCCAACTTGATCGAAAGTTTGGCCGGCCTTGAAACCATCAAGTTGTTTGGTGCAGAAAGCCAGTTCCAATACCGCTGGGAAGAAGCCGTTGCTCACATGTCTAACTGGGGCATCAAAACGCGCCGTTTAACGGATTCGGTTCAAAACGCTGCGGGCTTCATTCAACAGTTTGTGTCTGTCGCCATGATTGTGTTTGGTGTGTATTTGATTGCAAATGGCGACCTCACCATGGGTGGCTTGATAGCTGCATCTATGCTGAGTTCACGCGCTGTTGGCCCAATGGTTCAACTTTCATTGCTGTCGACACGCTACAACCAAGCCAAATCGGCTATGGCCATCATCGACCAGTTGATGAACATGCCATCTGAGCAAGAAGATGGGCGTCGTTACATTCACCGTCCTATCATGCGCGGCAAGATTGAATTCGACCGTGTGAACTTTAGCTATCCCAATACTGACGTCGCGGCGCTGCGTGATATTTCATTCACCATCCTTCCAGGTGAAAAGGTTGCCATCATCGGCCGTATCGGTTCAGGTAAAACAACATTAAGCCGTCTCTTAATGGGTCTGTATCGCCCCACAGCAGGTTCTGTGCGTATAGATGAAACAGACATCTCCCAGATCCACAACATCGACATACGACGCAATATAGGCTGTGTACCGCAGGACCCGACGTTATTCTTTGGCTCAATCAGAGATAACATCACGCTAGGACGTCCGCTTGCTGATGACCGCGACATTTTGGATGCGGCAAACCGTTCAGGTGTCACCACATTTACACAGCGCGACCCTTCAGGGTTGGAGCGTCAAGTGGGTGAAGGGGGCAATCAGCTGTCTGGTGGTCAACGACAAGCCATTGCGATAGCGCGAGCCATGTTAGGTCGCCCACCCGTGCTGTTGATGGATGAACCCACCAGTGCGATGGATAACCGTTCCGAGCAATACATTAAGCAGCAACTTGCTTCAATGCGTCGCGATGAGACCCTTATCTTGAACACACACAAAACGGGCATGCTCGATATCGTAGACCGCATCATTGTGGTTGAACAAGGCAGCATTGTGGCTGATGGTCCTAAGCTTGCGGTGCTTCAAGCGCTGAAAGAAGGCAAGGTGCAAAAAGCCGGTTAGCCGCTAGCCAAAACCATTACAATGATCGCCAGATCGAAAAAAGCACCCTGAGGGTGCTTTTTTATTTGTTTCAAGGGTATAACGAAGAACGCGCATACCTTCATATTTACACTGTAAAGGCCAAGGTTAAGATGAAGGCCGCGGCATAAAATGGAAACAAGAAAGAGAAGGTTACAAAGGCTCTGGGTACACTTCCTTGCCATTCGTCACAAGACGACAGGCACCAAGTTCATTCGTAACGGGTAACGTCGATTCACCAATCTGGCAATACACGCCCGGGAAACAATGCTTCAACACATCAATCGTATGGCTACGATACAAAGAGTTCAATTCAGATGACGAGGAGTCCATCTTGGCTTTGATCTCTGCAATGCGTTCAAAGTGATGGGTTTTGGTCCACGCAAGGCGCTCAATCAACGCCTCAGGGCGTTTATTCGCAGGTTGCTGGAGCAACTTCATCTCAGCGTCTTTCACCTTCATCAGTTGCTCATGCTCGCTCTCCAACTCTTTACCCAGCTGGATCGTTTCTGTCATCATGGCTTCTAGGCCAGTAAAGGCATGAACACGCGTCACCACACCGGAGGTCGCCCCCAAGGTCACCACTTTCACGCCACAGCGTGCAACGTGATTGCCCCCTGTTAACGTTCCTGTGCGCTGGGTTTGATCACAGATGTAGAGGTTACTGTTAGTGCGCGTTGTACAGTGCATCGCATGTTGGCTGATGATGATGTCACCCTCAGCTTCAATGTGTGCATACTGCGCAAATTTCACAATCACCGAGCCCTTTGCCCGCATTCGCGTTGTGATTTCTTGGTCGCCCTGAAGCTGCTTACCCAAAATACCGTTATGAATGATGATGTCGCCACCGGCTTCAAGAAACGCGGTTTCTACCACACCACCCACAGTGATCGAACCCGTTGCGCTCACACGCATGCCCGCATTCACATCACCGTTAATGACCACGCTACCTTCGAAGTCGACATGGCCCGTCGCCACCGTCACTGACTTCATGCACAACGCGTTATCCACTTCCACACCTTCGGGGTGCAAAATAGGCATGCCGGACGTTGTCGCAATAACAATGTTTTCATCGTTACTGCTGAAATCACTTCCAGGGAAAAGACGCAATGGAATATCTTTACCAGGCGTTGTAGGTAGTACTTTCCCGTCTACACGGAAACCTTCAATGCCTTTTGTTGGCGGAATACGTTTCGCGAGAGGTTGACCTTCTGAAACCGTGACCATCTTACCGAGATCACGCATATCTACCGTGCCATCTTCGCGCTCTTGCGGGCGCAAGATACGCGCTTTACTGTCTTGAACGAGGTAAGCCAACTTCGAATCTTCGCCCGGAATGGGCCACTTACCCGCAGCGATTGGCGCTTCAAGATATTCACCCGGTTTGAGTCGCGCGGAGGCGGTGAGAAGTTTTTGAAGCGTTTGCTTTTTCACACCACGAACAATTTGAGCTTCCTTCAACGAGGCAAGCAAATCACTTCCTTTAATAGGGTTACCACCACACGCACCATTTACACGAAGAAAGGCTGTCATTTTCTGCTCGTCAAAACGTGCGCTTACCGTCGCATCGCGTCTTTCGGCAATCACAACATCGTCAGGCTCACCTTTCCATTCGTCATTGGACGCATTGATTTTTTCCAGCACTTTAGCAATGGTATCTTCAAAACGAAAAAAGCTCGCGACCTTGTGGTCGATCAACCATTCTACGATGTGCTTCTTCTCAATCTGGGGTGTATTTTCGTCTGCCTTCGGAATGACGGTCATATAAACCCTGCGACCATCACTAGACAGCCGCAAAAGCTGTTGCAGCATGTAATCCCCTAAAATAGATCATTAAAAATACGAACCAATATCACACTTACATTCTACATAGATAAATGCTGTCTCATGCCTAATAGTCGGCTCAAGTTGGATACAGATCGCATTAAATTACTGACTAAAATCTCAATAAAGACACTACGTCATATAAATGAATTATAGAGAGTTTTACTTAATATGCCGCACTCGCCCGCGGATTAATTGAACTTCGTTTAGAGAAAAGTAACGCAGTAAAATACTGCGCTATTAAAATCAGTGTCTTAAAGAAGAGAAAGGTTATACAGACAAGCGTTGATGATTCTCTTCAGACAGCCATTCATCAAGACTAAAGCCATATCGATACTGACCGTCAGCTTCTTCGTTACGATAGATGAGCGTGCCTTGTACTGGCGTCAAATTCACAACATGTAACATGCAAAGCGAATCCAGCGCTAACTCGTCATGACAAAGAAGTCCAATGCCACTTCTGCTGACATCACGAATGATGACCTTATGGCCAAAATCATCATCTTCATGATCAACCTCCAAATACGGATGAACATGTAAACGTGCGAGTATTCCGCCGTTGCCTAACTCAACCCTTTCTTGAAAACGTTTACAGTTTTCTTCCCCACCAGATTCGCCGATCAGGGCATCACAAAGCTTTTCGAATTCTTCCGCCATACTGCCTCCCAACCACTACTGCCAAGACAGCCCACTAAGCAGCAAAATTTAAGTATATGCGTATATTATTTCAAATATTGTATTGAATGTTAGATGCTTACGTTCGAGTAATACACGGGCACAGCATTCAGATTTGACAGGCTAGGCCTCCCCGATTTCAGTACCGATTGCCTACTTTACAGTGTAAATCGATTATTCAGCGAGAAGCGCTGACACCTTACGTTTTCGAATGGCTTGACGCTTTTCAAGATACTCTTCAAAAATCGATGCCTGACTTGTGACGACTTGCGACTCGCTGAGTCCCACCTTTTTGATGATGTTCGCCACATCATCGAGTCGACCAATGTCATTAGCAAAGTGCGCATCAGAACCTGTTGAAATGAATGCGCCGCAATCGCGGGCAATTTCGGCGATTTCTAAACAGTTAGGTTCGCTTCCCTTTCGGGAACCATTCAGTGAGGAGTTATTGAGCTCAAGCGCAACGCCATGTGCAGCCGCCGTTTTGATAACTGCTTCCGTGTCGATAGGAAAAGAAGGATTGCCGGGGTGGGCAATCGCATCCACCAACCCAGTTTTTATCGCCCCTATCATCGCAGAGGTATGCGCAGCCTTCGTGGATGGGCGGAAGACAGGCTCATGCAAGCTGGCATTCACCCACTCTAAATTGCCGTAAACATAGGTCGGCATATCCAGCTCGCCGTGTTCGTTGAGTATGTTTGCTTCCGTTCCTCTGATGATGCGTACATCGCTCAAAAAATCGGGGATCACGCGTTGATTCACAAAGTGCCAAAAGTGAGGAGCGCCGGGCATTGTCGATGCATGGTCAGTCAAACATAAATAAGCCAGCCCGGCCTCTTTCGCCGCCTTGGCATTTTCTATGACAGTGCTGTACGCGTGGCCACTTGCTAACGTATGAGTGTGCGTGTCCGCAACGAGTTTCATTTTTCATCCCTATCTGTTTAAAGGTGCTGTGCGACCCACTGTCGCATCGCCAATTCCGTGTCTTTTCGCCCTTGATACCCAAACTCATTAGCAACCGCATCCCAAGCTTGTCGATGCAATACACGCGCAACCATCAAGGTACAACCTTTCTCTTCGAGCTTAGCCGTGTTGTTTTGACGAGATAACCAAGAGACCATCCATGCAGACAAACTGCCCGTAACCAGATCATAGCCAAGCGCACCCGATGCAAACAGGGCAACTTGCGTAGTCTGAGCGTCTGACAAAGTGGCAGGCTTCGCGACGAGATTCAGCAGCAACGCAGAAAGACGCGGATCAAGCTGGCGGAATTGCTCTGACAATTGAGCATAGAAGTTAGAGGCAAACAGTGCCTGAATATCATCAAACCAGGCGGGTGGCGCAGACAGCGCCTTAATCAATTGCAGCGAATGCGTTCCACTTGCTGCATCTCGCTGAATACCCAAACGTGCAGGTAGGTAACCTTGCGATGACCAAAACTGCCAAAGAGAAGGTGTCACACCAAAGCTGGTTCCCATGACGTCAATGCCGTCTTTAGATGCTTGGGTCTGTGTCGCATTCAGCAACAAGGTGCCGATGCCGCGTCGTTGAAGCGACGGCAATACCGCTATACGTGATACTCGCACTAACTCTGATGTCAGCGCATCCACGGTGCCGGTATGAGACGCCAGACTTTGCGCCAACAAATGTCCCCGAAGTCTACGCTTACCCCCAACGACATCTGCCGCCAATGCGTCGTCAAAGCCGCCTTCTTTCTGAGCGAGCAACGCGCCGACCACAGTGTCATTGGCAAACGCCCCAAACACCGTCAGTGATTCGTCATCAAGCAACTGCAGCAAATCATTCGGCGATGTTTGATAGTGCGCAGTCACCAATATACTGAACAACTGCCTGAGCATCGCTTCGTCTTGAAGTAACGCATCACGGTTGATACGTCGCACCGAAATATCGCCAATGTCATCGGGGTAAACGGGCTCCGCGTCAAACAAGAACGCATCAAACAGCCAGCGTTCTAACGGATCGTCTTGCGCCCATCTGACAGGCTGAGTCAGGGTGACTTCCTTCCACCCTTTGGCTTTTTCATTGAGCAGGTTTCTAAAGCGAAGGCTGAACGCCCTGCCCGTTCCTTCGTACCCGTGTTCCGTGGTAGAAAAACCGATGCGGCTGTAGCTTGCCAACATTTGGTTGAGCATGGGAACAGGTATTGCAGCGGCTTCATCAACCAAGAGCAAATCGCATGTTGGTGTATCTTGAAGCAAGGCGTCAGGTGCAACAAACTTTAATTGGCTGCCATTGCTGTACGTCACCAAGTATTTGTTGGCCCTCGTGCAATCACCGCCCAGTAGCGCATGTTGAAACAGGGTTTCTGCATTCGCGATCGACGGTGCTGTCACCAACACCGTCTTTACCTCAGACGACAACATCTGTTTTGCTGCGATGCCCATGGCTGAAGACTTGCCGCGACCACGGTCAGCGACGATAAGCACAGGGCGACGACGATGACCTTTGAGAACTTGCTTGATGGCATCCACGGCCAATTGCTGATCGTGTGTCATGCCCTCTGACGTAAACAACGAGGTGTATTCAGGACCGTGCCCAGAGAACGACAGGGATTGAGGAAGCGTCATGCTTTCGGTTTGGCTTACGTGCTGACTTTTTTGTTGAATAAGCGTCGCTGCATCAGCATGGTGATAGAAGGTTCGAAAACGTTGGTAGAAGCGGCTTTCACTTATCCCCTCTTCACCATCCACCAAAAAATACACCAACTCGCCGCCACGAACGCATCCAGCCACGGCACACAACTTTTCGACATCGAGGGCTTGGCGAATATCAAGCGCGAGAGAGTGCGTTTCCTGCCCCAATAAACGCTTCACCTGATTCCAAGGCGTTGCGTCAGGCAATACATCACTCACAATCAATGACGGGGATGCTAACGCCAAAAAGTTGGAAAGATAAGCCTCATCGCCAGCAACAAAAACAGGATATCGAACCACACGTTTTGTTGCGGCTTCTTGAAGCGATTGAAGAAATTCGTTTGGAGTCACGGTCATGGCCAAGGTTGTCATCTACCTTTTCATCATACCGTATCCAAGAGACAAGCAAAAAAAAACGTGCCGTCAGGCACGTTTAGTTTGGTTCGCTGTTTTGTACTCAGCCAAGTCGAGATTCAATAAAATCCAGAATGGCTTGCGCATCATCATCACTCATCTTTTTAAGGTTGATCGACAATGCATCACCTTTACGGCGGTAGCTAACACGCCCCTTAATCAGATCCGTTGCCGGCGACTCTTTCTTCACTGAAGGCTTCAGTGATTCACGCCAATCTTCAATAATGATCGTCACTTCACGGGTTATACGACTCACACCATGGGCATCAACCGTTTGCCAAAGTGGCGCTTCGCCGAGCTTCGTCAGAAGCTGAGATTGCTCGTCATGACTCAGCGAAAAGAACAAGCGGTGAAGTTTCACGATTGTCGGACGGCCAAGCTCAGCAACACTTGGATAAGCTTGAAGTACAGGCAATGGCAAAGAAGCCGCTTTAAGCGCACCACTTACCAGCGCTTCACTGCACTGACACACCTTCGCCAGCTCTTTTTGATCGAGCACATCGCCGCGATCAAGCATGGCTTGCATCTCTTTACCGCGCTCAAACAGAGAAAGCGGTTTATGCGCGTTGGCGACATCAGACAAGAATTTTGCGTGCTTGCTGTTAATGCCCTTGGCGACGTAAACCAGGAAGTCTTGTTTCGCCAAAATACACGACATGCGACGACGGCTACCGTCGAGCACTTCAATCTTGTTATCGTCTAACCAACGACCAACCGCAGGATATTGCTGACCACGGTCTTTCAAGGTCACCAAAATATCGGATAACGCGAGTTCGTTTAGAAACGATTGTTCACGGGCATTTTCTGCAAACACAGACGTACGAGAAACCACGTCCCCTGCTGCCACGCGCACGAGTTCAAATTCAACCGTCGCTTCGCCAGCAACAGAAAGCTCAATCACCGCCGCTTTTTCTGAGGCTGCTTTTTGCGCTTCTTGCGCGGTGGTTGCACGTCGTTTATCTGCTTTACCGAACAGACGCGCGTTCAATTCTGAAGTTTTAATCGCCATTTATCACTCCTGATTTCGCTGCGACCAATGGCTGTGAAGCACGCGTTCTAGCTCCAGCCCTGCACGGTGAACCGCTTCTTGTGCGGTAGATAAGGTTTTTTTGCCGCCTTCAAAGTCTTGCGCGGTCAAATCAAACACAGTGCTGTAGGTATCAGCACAGGTTTCAAATGCACGGCTACGAGGAATGGTGGCCATCATGACTTGGTCACTCAGCAGATAATTCATCTCCGTCAGCACCGACACTTGCTTCTTATTGTCGTCCTCAAACATGGTTGGCATCAAGCGAACAAACTCGAGACCAGGCCAATCTTCAGGGAACATTTCGTAAACCGTTGGCAAATGCTGGAAGAAATTCACGGTAGATGCCCAGTCCAAGCGCTTTGCCGCACACGGAATGATCAAAGCATTCGACGCGTACATGGCGTTCCACACCAATGGATCGATGTGTGGGCCAGTATCAATCATGATGATGTCAAACTCGTCAGCAATCGTGTCGATCACTTTCTCTTTCAGCAACTGAACCACATCCAACGAGCCGTTTGTCGCCAGATTTTGCCATGCTTCAGCGTTAAACATTGCGTCTTCTGGGAAGGCTGCAATGGTTTTCAAATTCGGGTATTGGGTTGGCAAGAGAACATTTTTCATCATGAACTCTTTATCAGCGTCTTGTGGCGTGTTTTCCAACATCACGTCCACCGCAGAGTAAATGCCCTCTTGCTCGTTAACGCTGATCATAGGGTTGAGGAAAAGACGCAAAGAGCCCTGTGGATCAAGGTCAATCAAGCAAATGCGGTAGCGCTTTTCGAGGTTCAATGCCATGCAAGCAGCCATATGAACCGCACTCATGGATTTACCCGTACCACCTTTTTGGTTCTGAATATTGATAACCCAAGGCTTATGCCCTGCACCTTTACCTTGATGAAAAGCAGGCATTTTTGCCGCTTCCATAATCTGGTGAGCTTCATCTAAGGTAATCGAGTAATGGTTTGCATTGTTCTTAGTAAACTGATGACCCGCTTCTTCCATGCGGCTGATCGCTTCATCAAGCTTACGTCGGGTTAACCCAGAACGTGTTTCCATCAACGCTTTAGACATAGGTGGGAACAATTGATCGTGACGCTCTTCCATCACAATCTCAATGCGGTCAGCTTGAACCTGCTTGGTTTGCTCTGCAATAGATTGCAGATTTTGTATCGTCTTTTCCCTATTCATTTTTCTTTTCGCCATAAAAGAGAATTAAATTAATTGTACAGCACTTTACAGAACGCACAATAAAAAGCTGAACGTGCTGCATAAAAAGTAAGACGGCGCTCACTTTATGACAAAGCCTTGAAAAAATTCGACAAAATTATGTGACTTTGTCATGGCGTAAAATGGCAGATTTAAAGTGTTACAGCGTCACCTTTTTACAATGTAAACCGATATTGAAGCTAAAAATTACGCACTTTCCCCGGAACAGTGATAAGAACGCGCTAAATTACGGACGTTGTCGATTCAACTAGCGATCATGCTGAAAATCACCAGTACAAAATAAATAACGTGAAAAGCTTACAGTGAAAAGGGGAGGGTAAAGCGAGTTTATCCCTTTACTTGATCATCTTTCCGAAACGATGATCAAGAGAGCGGTACTTTCTAAGATTTACATTGCGAATCACTCCTCGCCTATCCTTGATCATCTTTCCAAGCCAAAACCGGATTAATGGATGAATGATCAAGGTGTTAATGCGCACAAAATTTCAACACTTCATAGAATTCGACGATCCTATTAGCCCGAATAAATGATCAAGGGAAATAACGGTGAAATGGAGAGGATAAATCGCGCCGGAACGATATTGAGTCCCGACGAAATTACGGTACATGCCTTTTCAATACTGGATCTATGGGCTTAACTCAATGAAAAGAGGGTAAAGATGAAGCTCGAACTCATGTTCATATGACAATATTGAAATGCAGAGACACACACTTGATCATTGTTTCGGGCATCGGACACATATTGTGTGCCGTCTAAAATACGTTGGTTGTCGTTTCAACTTGTGTAAATGGACTGGCTTCGGCCACCAGCCTATATGTACCTTGCTGGAATAATGCGCTTTAAAGGCGGAAACATGGTCAAAAAGACGTTCTCTTGATCATTTATCCAAGGCCAAATACCGGATAAAAGCACATAAGAGGGCAGGGGAGGGCGAAGTTATTATTTTGGCTTGTGGATAACATGTGCAGTTGCCATGATCATGCTTTTGGCGGTTCGATGATCACGTTTTCGATATTCTGATGATCATCGTTTCAGGCTTCTAATGATCATGCTTTCATGCGTTTAATGATCATCTTTCCATGTTTAACATGATCATGCTTTCGAAAGCGCTCTATTTTTAATTAACATTTATCAATCACTTATAGCATCGCGAACGGCCAGATCATAAGATCATATAATCAGTAAGATCATACTTAATCAAAAAGATCAGTTAAAAGGGAACAATAAAAAAGATCTTTCTTTCTTATTTTTTTTCTATTAATCTTCTCGGAAAGATGGCTCATTTACGGCCACATGTATTCTGATAACTTTACAGGCTTAACAAGGAGCTGTGGCAAGATGGCCTCAAGTCCCTCGGAAAAAATTCTGATCCCCGCACCACGATCGCACAAGGATGGTCACCTTTTTGAAGTACATGCGCAATTGATCGATTGGTTACCCCAGTACGAGCATTTCCGTGGTGTCACCAAAAGTATTCTTGAATTGCTTAACCTTATCTCACTTCGAGGCTTCGCTTCAAAAGACGGTGTCGTTTCAACCACCGAGCTTGTTGAGGCAACGGAAGGGCAATTAACCCGCGCTGCCATTCAGCAACGTTTGAGAGCGGCGGTACAGATAGGTTTGTTTACACAACAAGGTGTCCGATTCGAAGAGGGTTTGGCGGGCAAAACCATGCTGCACCGTTTTGTTAACCCAAGTCAGTTGATCTCAGTGCTAGGCTCTGCGGGCCTGCAATCTGAAAAAACCAAGGTGATGGAAAAGCAAAAGCGTTCCAAAGCATTGGCACAAAATCACGTCAATAAGCAGCTGCTTAGCGAGCATGGTTTGGGCATTCCACCGTCGATGCAAGATGAGAAAGATCATATCGTGATCGCGCCGACCAGTTGGGCCGGGATCATCGACCAAGCGCTTGCTCCGCCAAGAACGAAAAAGAGTTATCAAAAATCGATGGTGGCGATCAGCGGCACTAAAGCGATCATCGAAACACGATCGTCAAAGTCGATCATGACCGTTGATGATCTGATGACCTTGTTTGCACTGTTTACGTTGACCGTGCAGTACCATGATCATCATTTGCCAAACTACGAGCTACAGACGCAGAAAGTGGGAAATAAAACGCCCGTCTATATCACTGATATTCTGTCGTTACGTGGCAAAAAGGACAGCGGTCCAGCCCGTGATTCCATCCGTGAAAGTATCGACCGTATTGAATTTACGGACTTCCAGCTTCATGAACTGACAGGGCGCTGGTTGAGTGAAAACATGCCTGAAGGTTTTAAAAGTGATCGTTTTCGCTTTATTGCCCGCACCATCACTGCGTCGGAAGAAGCACCACGTGAAGGTGAAGATGGCGAAATTCGTATTAAGCCGAATTTGTACATCCTGGTCTGGGAACCGTCATTTTTCGAAGAATTGATGACGCGAGACTACTTTTTCTTGTTCCCACCAGAGATTTTGCGCCAGCATACCTTGGTATTCCAGCTCTATAGCCTCTTCAGAAGCCGCCTATCGCGTCGATTGGAAGATTCCATGACATTGAGCGACCTGAACCAGAAAATGGCGAGAAACATCGAATGGCGACGTTTTTCGAGTGATTTGATCAGAGAGCTGCGAAAACTGGCGAAAAAAGAAACCCAAACCGAGGATGTGTTTGCGGTGAACTTGTGGGGTTATCACTTAACCGTGTATCAACTCGACAATGATAAGAAACACCCAGATTACCGTTTGGACATCAAATGTAATGTGGATGAGGTGATCCGTTTTTCTCGTGCTAAAACCTACAACGAAGGAAAACGATCTTTGGCACCGACCATGCCAAACCCTCTTCGCAATGAGATCATGCCGAAGCAAGACCTTGATCAGCTTTCCGAGATCATTGACGGTGAATTCGAACCAATTCAGCGTAAAGAAAAGCGGGGAGGACGCTTAGGGCGCCGCGTTAAGCTGCGTAAGCACCTGGTTGAGATCAATGCTGATGAACTGACGATCACCTTGTCGAAGTACACCTCCCCCGAGGCGATGCAGCGCAGTATTACGGCATTGTCAGCCATGACAGGGCACCCTGCGGCGACCATTACTGAAGAATGTCAAAGCTACATGGACAAATTGGATTGGTTACGTGTGGATGGCGAAATCATGTCATACGAAACCTTGAGCCGCACGATCGAGTTTTACAACAGCCAAAACGAAGCGGGGCATTTGTCGATCGAGCGCTTAATCTCAGGCTTGGCCGTACGTCGTAAGGTATGTCGTCAGGTATTTGATGGCCATTTAGATGGCACCGTGTTGGCCGTTTTAGACGAAGTGGCTGCCGGAGGATAAGACAAAAGGGTTAGATAAAATGACCAAGCGTTGACAAAACGCTGACATGTGCGCACGGCCAGCCTACTAGGATTATTAGCGAATAGATACCTTTGTCCTATTGGCATCCGGGCTCCCACCCGATGCACATTTTGCTAACCCTTTCACGAGCCTACTCCGGCTCGTTTTTTTTGCCTGTCATTCAGGAATGCTGCCTAAATAGCTGTTCAAATTTCAGTCGAATTCACTACTGATAAATTAATTTTTAAGCGAGTGATCCAGCTCTCATCGATATATTGCAAATATGTTAATGCGGTGATAGCGTTTCATTCTGAGTCGCAGATATCGACTTGCCGCCCACGTGGCAAAGCGCACGCAATATCTACCACCCTAAAAATTCAAGAATTTGGTTGTCACCCCGGAAGGGATGTGTGCTGTGAGTGGGCCGCTGCGTGCGTATTTTCACCGGTCAATGATCCTTAAGGAACACTGTGGCATCCATGGTCCCGTCAGCCGCTGACATTAAAAATTTCAAGCGGTTAGCTAAACAACAAAAGCGTCTCTTGCATTGTTCTCATATGCAGGCGTTGGAGTGTGTTGCGCGTCAGCACGGGTACGACAGTTGGCATCAAGTGCTCAAAATCGCCGATCAAGGGATTTTGTTTCATGTGCCTGATGACACCCCTAATGCACAACGTGTTCTGCTTGATAACCCCCTATACTCGTCCGTTCCGGTCGGGTGGTTGATCGGTCGAAAGCCCTACCCAGACTTTGCTCTCCGCCAAGGCGACAGTGCTTCACCAGACAAGATGACTGAGCTGGAAGTACCATCTTCTCGTTGGCAAGCGGAAAAGAAAGGGTAACGCCGGGATGACCCGACAGGGAGTTATCCATGAAACGTTCGATCTTCGGAGCTGTTGTTGCTTCAACTTTTTTGAGCTTTAGTGCGCAAGCGGAAACAGTTTCTATCTCATGTGGTGCGGTTGGGCAGGAGCTTGAACTGTGTCAACAAGGTGTTGCTGCGTGGGAAAAGGAAACTGGCCACACCGCTAAAATCGTCACAACCCCTAACTCGACCACTGAACGTCTTGCGCTCTATCAGCAGCTTCTTGCTGCGGGTGCCAAAGACATCGACGTCTTCCAAATTGATGTGATTTGGCCAGGTATTCTGGGTAATCACTTTATCGATCTAACCGAATACACCAATGGCGCACAAGACGCGCACTTCCCTGCCATCGTGGCGAATAACACAGTGCGAGATCGCTTTGTCGCCATGCCTTGGTTCACCGATGCTGGTGTACTGTATTACCGCACTGATCTGCTCGAAAAGTATGGCGAAACGCCGCCTGTTACTTGGGAACAACTGACTACTACGGCCGAAAAAGTGATGAGCGGCGAGCGTGAAGCGGGCAATGACAAAATGTGGGGCTTTGTATGGCAAGGCCGTGCTTATGAAGGGTTGACCTGTGATGCCCTTGAGTGGGTAGCGTCTTATAACGGTGGCACCATTGTTGATGAGAAAGGCAAGATCACCATCAACAACGACAGTGCGAAACAAGCACTCACCACGGCGGCAGGGTGGGTTGATACCATTTCCCCTCCAGGCGTATTGAACTACGGCGAAGAAGAAGCGCGTGGTGTGTTCCAAACCGGTAACGCTGTGTTCATGCGTAATTGGCCGTATGCATGGTCGCTGGGCAACAGCGAAGACTCCCCTGTGAAAGGCAAGATCGGTGTTGTTGCACTGCCAAAAGGCGGTGAAGACGGCAGCCATGCTGGCACCTTGGGAGGGTGGCAGCTTGCTGTGTCCAAATATTCTGAAAACCCTGACGTGGCTGCAAGCCTCGTGACTTACCTCACCTCTTTTGAAGAGCAAAAGCGCCGCGCAATCGTAGGTTCTTATAACCCAACCATTGAAGCGCTTTACCAAGACGAAGAAGTCCTGACCGCAGTGCCATTCTTTGGCAGCTTGTACACCACCTTTGCAAACGGCACACCGCGTCCGTCGTCTGCAACGGGAGCGAAGTACAACCAAGTGTCAAACGCATTCTGGAACGCCACGCATGGCGTGTTGTCAGGGCGTACGGATGCCGATGCGGCTTTGACCAAACTGCAGAAAGATCTGAAGCGCATTAGCCGCGGCGGTCGCTGGTAATTCTTCGTTATAGCCATCAAACGCGCTGAGCGTTTGATGGCGCTATTCAAAAGGACATTATATGGAACAGACCAGCGCACTCACGCGAAAACGCGTACGCGCCGCCTGGTGGTTTCTAGCGCCAATGCTCATTACGCTCGCTATGGTGGCAGGCTGGCCATTGCTAAGAACGTTTTGGTTCAGTTTGACCAACGCGACTTTGGATGGCAGCGGCGTTGCTGAATTTATTGGTTTTGATAACTACCTGATTTACGAAGACGGCGAATTTTACGGCATCTTGGTTGATCCGACATGGTGGCAAGCGGTGTGGAACACCCTCTACTTTGCCATTGTCTCTGTCAGCTTGGAGACCATGCTAGGCATCATTGTGGCGCTCGTGCTCAACACCAAGTTCAAAGGACAAGGGTTGGTGCGTGCGGCAGTGTTGGTGCCGTGGGCGATCCCTACCATCGTCTCCGCCAAAATGTGGGGGTGGATGCTGCACGATCAATTCGGGATCGTGAACGACTTCCTCATGACCCTGGGCTTGATCGCCGCACCGCTTGCTTGGACTGCTGACAGTGATCTCTCTCTGAACGTGGTGATTGCGGTGGATGTGTGGAAAACCACGCCGTTCATGGCGCTGCTTATCCTCGCTGCGCTGCAAATGCTGCCGTCTGACTGCTACGAAGCCGCCAAAATCGATGGCATTCATCCGCTTAAAGTGTTCTTCAAAGTCACATTGCCACTCATCATGCCAGCCGTGATGGTTGCCGTGGTCTTCCGTGCCTTGGATGCGTTGCGGGTGTTTGATTTGATCTATGTGCTCACACCGTCCAATGAACAAACCATGTCGATGTCGATTTACGCGCGGCAAAACTTGGTGGATTTCCAAGACGTGGGTTACGGCTCCGCGGCCTCAACGCTTCTCTTCCTAATCGTTGCACTGTGCACCATTGCGTATTTGTACGTTGGGCGCAAAAGCATGAATGAGGGCTCTTAATATGTCGAAGAAATGGTATTGGCAAGTCGGGTTCTACCTCTTGGTTGCAGCCATTGTGCTGTTCTCCGTCTTCCCGTTTTATTACGCCATTGTCACCTCATTCAAGTCAGGATCTGCCTTGTTTGAAGTGGAATACTTCCCGTCTGTGTTTGACTGGGCGAACTACGCCAACGTCTTCTCTGGCGGCACGTTTGGGCGAAATCTACTGAACTCAGTCATGGTGTCGACCGTGGTGGTGGCGATCTCCTTGTTGCTGGGTGTGACGGCGTCTTACGCGCTAGGCCGCATTCGCTTCCGTGGTCGAAACGTCGTATTGATGACCATTCTAGGGGTCTCGATGTTCCCGCAGGTGGCCGTGTTGTCAGGCTTGTTTGAGCTTATCCGTGCGATGGGGCTGTATAACTCCATGCCGGGGTTGGCACTGGCTTACATGATCTTCACCTTGCCGTTCACTGTGTGGGTGCTCACCACGTTCATGCAGCAATTGCCGCTTGAACTTGAAGAAGCCGCCATCGTTGATGGTGCGACGCCGTGGCAGATTATCGTCAAAGTATTGATGCCGCTGTTGTGGCCAGCACTGGTCACTACGGGCCTGTTGGCGTTTATCGCGGCGTGGAACGAATTCTTGTTCGCGCTCACTTTCACACTCACCAACGAACAGCGCACCGTGCCTGTCGCCATCGCGCTTATTTCGGGTGCGGGTCAGTACGAATTGCCGTGGGGCACCATCATGGCAGCTTCCGTTATCGTGACCGTTCCACTCATCGTCATGGTGTTGGTGTTCCAACGACGCATTGTATCTGGCCTCACCGCAGGCGCAGTTAAGGGATAAATAAAACATGAAAGATCAACAATTGCCTTGGTGGCGCGGGGCAGTCATTTATCAAATTTACCCACGTAGCTTTAGCGATGCTAACCAAGATGGCATCGGGGATTTGCCGGGGATCACCCAGCAACTTCCGTATGTGGCGGCGCTGGGGGCCGATGCGATCTGGCTATCGCCCTTTTTCCGTTCGCCAATGAAAGATTTTGGCTATGACGTCTCTGACTACTGCGACGTGGATCCGCTGTTTGGATCCTTGGATGATTTCAGAACGCTGATCAAGGTGGCGCACGAGCTTGGTTTGAAAGTGATGATCGACCAAGTGTTGAGTCATACCTCGGATGAACACGCATGGTTTCAAGAAAGCCGTCAAAGCAAAGATAATACGAAGGCAGATTGGTATGTCTGGGCTGACCCCAAGCCTGATGGGACACCGCCAAACAACTGGTTATCCATCTTTGGTGGGTGTGCGTGGCAGTGGGAAAGCCGCCGTCAACAGTACTACCTTCATAACTTCTTGGTCAGTCAGCCAGATCTGAACTTCCACAACCCTGAAGTGGTTGAGCACTTGTTGGAGACGGTAAAGTTCTGGCTTGATCTCGGCGTGGATGGGTACCGACTCGATACCGTGAACTTCTATACCCACGATCGCCAGCTACGCGATAACCCGCCTCTGTCAGAGGGGGACGCCAAATCATTGGGTGTTCCGGGGACCAACCCTTACTCCATGCAGCGTCACCAATACGACATTTCACAACCTGAAAACTTGTCGTTCCTGAAAAAGCTGCGTCAGTTGCTCGACCAATATGACGACATCACGACCGTCGGGGAGATCGGTGACGACAATCCTCTGGCATTGATGGCGGAGTACACGAGCGGCAACGACAAGCTGCACATGGCGTACACCTTCGACCTGCTGAATGTGCACCGCACACCGGCTTACTTGGCGTCGGTGATTGAGAACATTGAAGCTGCGATTGGCGATGGTTGGCCGTGTTGGGCGCTGTCTAATCACGACGTGGTGCGTGCCATCACCCGTTGGGGGGAAAACGAAGCGGATCAGCATGCTTACGGCAAAGTGCTGCTCGCCTTGCTGACCTCATTGCGCGGCAGTGTGTGTTTGTATCAAGGGGAAGAGCTTGGTTTGCCGGAAGCAGAGATCCCGTTTGAGAAGATCCAAGACCCGTATGGCATCCCTTTCTGGCCTGAATACAAAGGCCGTGATGGTTGCCGCACGCCGATCCCTTGGGTCGCTGGCTCTGAAAACGCAGGCTTTAGCCATGCACAACCTTGGTTGCCTGTTGATGAGCGCCATGTGCCGCTCTCAGTGGACGCGCAAGAAACATTGAGTGACAGCATGCTGGCGCACTACCGCACATTCCTGCGTTGGCGCAAGCAGCACCCTGCGTTGGTGCAAGGCGACATCAGTGATGTGAAGGCCAATGATCAAGGGCTGCAATTTGTCCGCACAGACACCCAATCGCCCGATAACGCTCGCGTTCTGGTGGTGCTCAATTTGTCTGATGCGCCGATGACGGTATCGCTCCCGAAAGGCACTTGGCGCGCCTTGGATGGGCATGGTTTCACCTTCGACCTTAGCAACGAGAAGGTTAGCGTTCCGCCCTATCAGGCGGCATTTGCAACAGATTCAACCGGGTAAGGATGCATTATGGCTGAGGTAGTTTTAAATAAAGTGAATAAGAAGTTCGGCAAAGTCCATGTCACCAAAGATGTTGATTTGCACATCAACAAAGGTGATTTCGTGGTGTTTGTTGGGCCATCTGGTTGTGGTAAATCAACGCTTCTTCGTTTGATTGCAGGCTTGGAAGACATCACTGAAGGTGTGTTGAGCATTGATGGTCAAGTCTGTAACGACTTGCCACCGCCTGAGCGCGGCATCGGCATGGTGTTCCAGTCCTACGCGCTGTACCCGCACATGACGGTTTACGAGAACATGGCGTTTGGCCTGCAGTTGGCAAAAACAGACGCCAATGCGGTGAAAGACAAAGTGATGGGCGTGGCGAAAGCGCTGCAACTTGAACCTTTGCTTGAGCGTAAACCGAAAGAGTTGTCGGGCGGTCAGCGTCAACGTGTGGCCATTGGCCGTGCGATTGTGCGTGAGCCAAAAGTCTTCTTGTTTGATGAGCCATTGTCGAACTTGGATGCTTCGTTGCGTGTGCAAATGCGCATGGAAATCGCGCGTCTTCACGAGCGTTTGGGGGCGACGATGATCTACGTGACGCACGATCAAGTCGAAGCCATGACACTCGCGACCAAGATCGTGGTGCTTGATGCGGGACGTGTAGAGCAAGTGGGATCGCCGCTAGAGCTTTACAATCATCCTGCAAATACCTTTGTCGCCGGCTTTATCGGCTCGCCAAAAATGAACTTTTTGACGGCAGATATCGTGGAAACCGGCGAAACGATGACGCGTGTGCAAATTCACCGTGGACAAGAAATTACAGTGGCGGCGGATACGCGCGATGCCAAAGTGGGTGACCCTACGGTGATCGGTATTCGCCCAGAACACATTCAGTTTGGTGAAAAGGATGCGATTCAAGAAGGCGGCGTTGAGCTGAGCGTGGTGGAGCAGTTGGGTAACGAATGCCTGATGTACTTCAGCACGCCACAGAGCAACGAACCTGTTGTTATCCGTGTGGAAGGGCAAACCACCATCAAAGCCGGTGATAAACGTTGTATCGAGTTTCCTGCGGATTACTGCCACTTGTTCGACAAAGACGGTAACGCCTATCCACGTTCCGTGGTGGGTGAAACCAAACCGTCGCTGTTGGTGGGTGGCGAATAAAGGTTCGCGCAATGCGGATGGCTGGCTAAACGGCAGGATCCTTGGGCGAGATAACTAACGCGAAGATCCAAAAAACAAAAGAGGCAGGGACGATCCCTGCCTCTTTTTTATCTACTGTTGGCTCATTACCGTGATCGTGGTGCCACGCCGGAATACGCGATTCCTGTGAGTTCAGCCATGTCTTTGTGGAACGTCGCCAGATCATCAACCACGAACTTACTGAGATGATCATGTCCACACGCACGCGCCATAACCTGCATCAAATGCGTGGAGGCATTGAAGAAGTTCTGCAAGCGCTCAGCGCCCACATCAACATTCATGCGTTTACGAAGCTCTGGGTCTTGCGTGGCAATGCCTGATGGACACATGTTGGAGTTACACATACGCGCGCCCACACAGCCAATGGCTTGCATTGCACTGTTGGACAGCGCAATGCCGTCTGCACCCAATGCCAGCGCCTTCACAAAGTCACTCGGTACACGTAAACCGCCCGTGATGATGAGCGTTACGCCGTCAACGCCTTGCGAATCAAGGAAGTGACGGGCACGCGCTAACGCAGGGATGGTTGGGACACTGATATGATCGCGGAACATCACAGGCGCTGCACCTGTACCGCCGCCACGACCATCAAGGATGATGTAGTCAGCACCCGCTTCCAATGCGAACGCCATGTCGCGCTCAACGTGGTTGGCGCTGAGTTTGAAACCAATCGGAATGCCGCCACTTTCTTTTCTTACATCATCCGCGAAACGCGCAAAATCCGCCGCGGTTTTCATGTCCGTAAACGTTGAAGGCGAAATCGCATCTGTGCCTTCGGCAATGCCGCGCACTTGAGAGATTTTCCCTTTGTTTTTGATGCCAGGAAGGTGACCGCCTGTGCCGGTTTTTGCGCCTTGGCCACCTTTAAAGTGGAAGGCTTGGACTTTTTTCATCAAGTCCTTGTTGTAGCCAAATTCCGCACTGGCAAGCTCGTAGAAATAACGGCTGTTTGCTGCCTGCTCTTCGGGCAGCATGCCACCTTCACCGGAACAAATGCCGGTACCTGCTAACTCTGCGCCTTTTGCAAGCGCGACTTTCGCTTCTTCAGACAGCGCACCAAAGCTCATGTCAGACACAAACAGTGGCGTTTTCAATGTCAGCGGCTTTTTCGCATTTGGGCCAATCACCAACTCTGTGCCGACCGGGGCATCATCGAGTAATGGCTTCGCCGCCATTTGCGCCACCATGATCTGGATTTGATCCCATTCAGGCAATTGATAGCGCGGCACACCCATCGACGTCATAGGACCATGATGACCAAATTTGGTAAGACCATCTTTCGCAAGCTGGTGGATAAGCTCGACGTTCGGTTCTTCTTTGGTCGCTTTCGCAGCAGGTTGTGTGGCGGCGTCGGTAACGATCACTTCTGGTGCAGGTTTACCCACATCATCATCGGTATAGCGGGTATGGGTGCCGTCACAAAATGGCATGTTGGCGGAGTGTTTACAGGCGCAGAAATAGGCTTCGCCATCTTTCTCTGCTTTGTAGGAGAGCGGCGTAATGCCAGTGCCAGCATGGGAGCCATCACAGTAGGGCTGAGAGGCTGATTTACCACAGCGACAGTAGTAATACTCTTTGCCTTTTTCGAGGTCGACTTTTATGGGTTTGTTATCAAACACGACAGGGTCTGTCATCACTTGCTCCTTTTGAATGACATTACTTCCAGTGTCCAAGCTTGTTAATTTATTAGAGTGCTTGGTGATAACAGTATGGCTGTATGTTCCTGTTTTGGTGTGTTCAATAATGAGCTTTATCTAAATTAGTACCCCCTAGAATGGGTTATTTTCAAGAACCCAATGCTTGAATAAACAACTAGTTGCTATGAAGCTCACCTACCCAAACCTGCCAAGGTGCGAGGTGCAATGCGTCATTTTGTGTTGGTGGCGCAACCTGCATATGTGGCAGAGGCAATGTTGTTGCTGGGCTCGGTAAATTGAGGCGGATTGTGGCATCTTGGTTTGAACCATTGATGGCAATCACCAAGGTTTGCGAGGCGTGGTGGCGTTCAAACACCATGAGTGCTTCATTGAACGCCAGTATTCGGCAACTGCCTTCGCACAATGCAGGTTGTTGTTGTCGCCAAGCAAGCATTTCACGGGTGAAATTGAGGGTTGAGTGGGGGTCTTGCTGCTGCGCATCGATGGAAAACGCCTTGTGCTCGTCATCAATGGGGAGCCATGGTGATTGAGTGCTGAATCCAAAGAAGGGAGCATTTTCTTTCCAAGGGAGAGGCGTGCGACACCCATCGCGTCCTACATAGTTAGCGATCACCTGCTGCCCAAACAAATCTTTGCGATCAGACGGGGAAACATGCGCCTCGGGCAAACCGAGTTCCTCACCTTGATAAATGCTGATCACGCCTTGCAGTGAACAAAGCAGAGTCAGCAGCATTTTCGCCGCCGCAGGTTGATTGTTCGCATGCTGCCAGCGAGACACCGTGCGTGCAATGTCGTGATTTCCCAATCCCCAGCAACCTATCCCTGGATGAACAGCATTAAAGAACGCGGTAAATTGCTCGCCCACTTGTTGTACATTTTGGCAAAGGCTCAGTGATTCAAAAATATTGGCGGCATCAAGGGCATCCCCTTCGCTGGTGTAGCGATCAATCACCGCATACGGGGAAGGGTCACTCAATGATCCCAGTAGCCATTTCTTCTCATCATACCCATCCGCAATCACCCGTAATTGTTTGAGCAAATGAATATTCTCAGGACGGCTGATGTTGTAGCGCTGGCTTTGATAACGATAAGGATCGCTTCTGGCTTCATCTTGCCAACCTAAGTGGCGTGGTGGGTTATTGCGCAGTTTATCGTCATGTAAAAACAGATTCACGGAATCAAGGCGAAGCCCTGTAATGCCGGTGTCGAGCCAAAAGCGCACGTCTTTCATCAACTGACGAACCACATTGGGGTTGCGGTAGTTTAAGTCGGGCTGATTACTCAAGGTGTTGTGGAGATAATATTCACCGCGGGTAGGGTGCCAGCGCCATGCTGATTCCCCGAAAATGGTGAGCCAGTTGTTTGGCGGTGTACCGTCTGCCCGCGCGGGCGACCAGATGTACCAATCTGCTTTTTCGCTGGTTTTGCTGCTGGCACTGTCTAAAAACCAAGGGTGTTTACTCGAGGTGTGATTCGCCACGAAATCCAGAAAAACTGCAATGCCTCTTGCTCGGGCCTCTTCCACCAGCGCCTTGAACGTCGACATATCACCGTACTCAGGGTTGATCGCACTGAGGTTGGTAATGTCATACCCAAAATCGCTCAACGGGGATTCAAAAATGGGAGACAGCAAAATGCCATCGACGTTTAACCACGCGAAGTAGTCCAGCTTTTCTCTGATTCCATCAAGATCGCCAACGCCATCTTCATTGCTATCAAAGAAACTTCTAACGTAAATGTGGTAGAGGATGGGCGATGCATTTAGTTTCATTGTTTTTCTTAATTTCATAGCGAGTTAACTATCATAGCGTAGCGCAAGAGTGCACCATGTTGGTGGTTTATTATGTGGACTTTCGGTTTACAGTGTAAATGTTACACATTTTTAATCTTCTAATATTTAAGGGAATATTTTCCTTCGAGTATGCCAAGCCAAACTTGTTTAAATCGCCACGAAGAGCCTACTTTGCACACCATCTGTTAATCACTTAAGCTGAACCTCTGGGCTGGGAGATGCCTGTTATCGCGACATAATGGAGTAACTATGGGTGTGCATCGCTTGATTTTGGTTGGATTCCTATTAGTCGTTGTTGGTTGTTCCAGCACGTCAGAGAGCGACTCAATAGACCAATGCTCAAATAAAACACTAGGGTCTTTGAGTAAAGAACTGGAAATGATAGGGAAACCCAAGAGCGACGAAATTGAAGCCCATACCGTTTCTCAATATGTCTATCGAGCGGCAAAGGTGGCAGCCCTATATGGTTATGACAAGTTCGCCCTCATAAATATTCCGGTGTGTGATGAGCCCGTCAACATAGGCGTGTTCATGCATGATAACCAACAAGAGTTGCAGGGATTTATGAGGCGATGCGGTGGGACAAAAGGTCTAGAGTTGTTAGGTGTGTTTAACACAATGGACTATCAAGGAAAGAGATATCTTGATGTTCGTAGTGTACCAGGTGCGGCTTAGCCTATTACGCGCACACAACTCCCTTGAGGAGGTTTTTATGGGGCTGGGGAGTACTCATCATGTCAATGTTAGGTAAAGCATATGAATTTTGATGTAGATCGATTCAAGCGTTCTAGTGTTTATCAGGTAGCTATTGATATCGAAGCCAATACCGTCGAGATAGGGTTCAGTTGGTATCCTGATAAAACTGAAAGTGTGATACTCATAGGTCTTCTATCTATGAGTTATCAACCTGATTTCACCGACGAACCGCCATGGATGTGCCTTGATTTTAGTGTCGAGTTCATCCATTCGATGGATGAACTCGAACAAAGTGAGGTACTTTGGGAAAAGGGGGCGAATGCGTTAAAAGACCTAAGTTTTCCGATATACAGGTTCCATGTAGGCTCTGCTGATTTTGTATTTTTTGCGGTTTGCCAAGAAATAGAACTTTCTCCTTATAGCTAATACTGATGCTGTCATCTCTCTAGTCTCAGGCTGCCCCGCGCAGCCAGCCCTCAAAATCTGCAACCGCCCGATTTCTATGAAAAAAACCTCCTCAAACGAACTCCCAAGCGATCGAAATCAAGTCTCGGTTTGTTCGCTTTGTGGTACATTCAGGTCAGCAATTTTAGACAGTGATGACGTGTTGCGTGCCGAGAAGGGAAGGGCGGTAGGCTTGAGCTAAATGGCTGAGTTGCCTGCTAATAGGTTTGCATGTTCTCGATGGGAACGATGTTTTATCTATACCTTCATAAATGTATTTATATACGCACAGTATTATATCAATTTTGATTTGGAGGTATCTAATGAAAGCAACGCAAATGCAAGATGTAGAAGAAAAAGATGTACCTAATTGTTCTCATTCTCAACTGTCTAAAGAATACCACTTAGGTTCAGCTACTGGTGACTATGTCTGTAACGATTGTGGTAAGTCAGGTTTTGGTCGTGACTGGCCTGAATATTCGAAAAAACAGGAACAACAGTAAATAACAACAGAGGCTATATATGAAAAGAGCAGGTGCCGTATGTCCGAAATGTGGTTCTACTTCTACACCTCATAAAGAGAAAATTATGGGGCAAGATACACAAGACCTAATCTGTGCAGATTGTAATTATATTGGTTGGTGGACTGAATTTCAGCCAACAAACGAAGACGCAGAATAGTAAAAAGTGTAAGTGATGAGCTCAGACACATCAAAAATGAGTCCCTCTCCGGTATATGGGTCGTAGTTTTCGGTCCCCAAAGGGCTCACATCAGTGAGCCCCTAAAGCCTTCCAATTAATCCAATCTCGCCTCATGGCCAAGTATCGCGTCGGCTTGTTGGGATGGCTGTTACGGTTGTAAATGATTCAGTTAGTTGTGCTTCTCAATAAAATCCCAAATCTTCTCACAAAGACTACTCAATTGAGGCGTTAACTCCCACTGTGTTTCCGGATCGTTCATAATTTCAACTGCAGTGCGGCAGAACTTAACCTTGTCTTTGATAGTGCCTGAGTCGTCGCTATAGAACTTTCGCTCCAGGCTAGTGGGCTTTTTATCTACATACCGTTCGAGAATCCGACCGATGCCATGAGTCTCGTGTTCAAAAATACCTTCTTGGATATTGCTAAAGCGTTCAATGGTTGATTCCTTTTTTCCATTGAATGTATCCCATCTTCTCTTGGCCGTATCAATGAGTATGTTGTGAGGGATGTAGTTCTCAATTTCTTTCCACTCTAACAGCTCAAAGTTATCGCCCAATGCCGTTTCAAGCTGATTTGTTCTGTCACCTTTGCCATCAATATCAGCGTCAGCAATCAGCATGATGTTGTTGGATAGCTTTCTTGCAGGCGTTTGACTATTAGACTCTAGGTCATCACCGAAGTCCCAATGCGTGATATTACTGCCCTGATATTCAGTAAAGACGTAATGGAGATTTTCATGGTAGCTACGAAGCTTGGCTTCACGCTCGCTATCTTTTGACTTCAGTTCTTGAAGATACTTTTCAATGTAGGTTCTGAGATAAAGCTTATCTGTAATGCCTTCTACCCATATAGAACAGTTCGCCAACAAGACGGATGATGCCCTTACGCCCAAGTCTGTAAGCAGTTCCGCATGTTTTGTTGAAGGGCTGATAATCGTTTCATCACCCTCTCTACGAACATGCTGAACTGAAACATCGTCTCTTTCCTGTGCTATATCAAGGAAGTGATTGGAGTGTGTTGTCATGAAGAACATGTGTTCTTCGAAACTCGCCAGTGTTTCAATGAGAGTTCTTTGTAGTCCCGCATGGAGATAGTGCTCCGGCTCCTCGATGAAGAACATGGTCGGTTTTTCAGCCATAAAGACCGGAAAGGTCAGCACGATGATGGACTGAATACCATCACCAAGGTCATAAATAGGTCGCTCTTGTTTGTCACCTTCTTTAAAATAAACAACGTCTGCGTCAATACGAGGGACAATGGTGATCGGCTGACCAAAGAAGAAACTGCGTGATAAATACTCTTCATACTCTCTCACTGTTCTGCGTTGTTCGTGAGAGCCAAGGAGGTGTTTTTTCAGATCCTCATACAGACTGTGGCCCGTGAAGATTTTCGGAGTATCAATAGCTGGTTCACCAAAATAGTCACTTTTAGTCCGGGTTAGAAGGATATCTTCGCTAGCGACATGTCGAAGTGTACGAAGAGTTGGGATGTAGAGCCGTTCCCATTTTAGATGTGAAAGATCATGTTCCACAGTTGGTTTGGCACTTGAGATAAGTACTGAAACAGCTCTATCTATAATCGCCTCTGCTTCTTTCTTGGATTCGCTGACTTCGTTTAAATTGACAACATTGTTGGTTCTTCGGAAGTGTTGCTCTATCGCTGCTGACACAAGTCCCTTTAAATCATGGATTTTCATCGCTGGATTTTTTTCAACTACTTCCTCTAGTAAGGAAGCAAAGAATCTTCCTGACAGCCTATTGATTTCAAATTTAAATAAGTGTGTTCTTGCTGTCGGCTTGATTGTTTCTGCTTTAGTTAGTTCAAGTAGTTTCTGAGTGGAAAGATAGTCGTATTCAAAACTGAAACGATCAAAATCTATACTTGATAGGTTCCTGATAAAGCGGCTTTTCCCTGAGTTATTAGCGCCTATGAAACAGTTTATCTGTTTAGTTTGATATAAGTACCAATCTGACGGAATAATATTGCTGGCCTCAGAAATTGCAATTTTCGATATTCTATTCGTTGTTTTCATGCTCAGAGAGTCGCCTAAAGTCGATGATGCTGTGAGGCTACCATTTAGAGTGCCCAGTTTCAGTTTTGGATGTACATATTTTTGGAGTAGTTATAGCTTTTGTAGAGTTTATGAAGAGGTAATGCCTAAACATTACCCACTACAACTACCTCGCCAACATCCCCAAACTCCCCGGCGCCAACCTCTCAGCCAACACCACCAACCCCTTAGATGTCACACGCACTTGCTCAACGGTCCTTTGATTGACCGTCGTCACTTTATGCTCCAGTAATCCCCGTTGGAGATTGTCTTGATAACCAATCCAGCTTTTTCCATCCGGACGTTTGTATATCCAGCGATTCGCAGCCAGCCAAGCGAAGAGGGCTTTGGGCTGCAGCTGCAGGCTCTTGGCGGCATCGGTGATACAACGCGAGCCTTGGCTATCCGCGATGAGGTGATAGGCCTCAACCTTGGGCCTGTCCTCTGCCACTTGGGCTTGAAGCTTCAGTTTCTCTTCCTCGGCCTGCATGGCTAGTTTGAGGATATACATACGGGAGAGGTCAGCTGTGCTGTAGTTGCCGGTCTTTCGGATCGAGGGCAGCACATCTGACACCACCCAGTCTTCGAACTTCTCCGCTTCAGGTAATTTGGACCGCATGATGAGACGGTAGACGTCGCGCTCGGGGATTATTTTTGCAAGCTGTTCACCGCTATTTGTAGGAAGTCGTGTTTCACGCCCCTCTTTGAAGTACCGATTTACAGCATCTCGAGGGTTGCTGTAGCCAAGAATTGACGCAACATCCTTTGCTACAAACCAGGTTTCACCGCTCTGCTCTATTACCCGGATATTTTCATGCTGGAACTGGAAAGGGATGACGTTCATGCGGCCTCCTTGAACAATTGTTGGCAAGCATGGTCGATGTCGGTGATGCGATCGCTTAACAGCCAAAGTGCATTGGATAGGGTGGCGGTATCGATGGTGCGGTATTGGTCTTCGACGCACAGAACGTCAATAAGCGCATTGGCCTGAGCCAACAGGCGATTGATATCGTTTTTGGATTTCCAAGTGGTTGTTTGTTAGAGTCGACATGTCGATTCTCCTACTAGTACTAGGGTGTTGACATAGGGCCTCAGGAGTTACAGCTCTTGGGGCTCTCCCTTTCTTATCTCTTCTTGGTTTCTTCCGCTTTTCTCAAACTTTCGAAGATAAACAGCATCTCGTTGTGTCGAAAACGCATGTTTTGTTTGGAACGATTTTCCAGCCAGTCATTTAAATGAGCTGGCAATCGAAGGCAGACTTGAATATTGGACTTAGATATTTGCGACATACATACCTCTGATATCATGCAGATATATCACGGTGATATATTATCATCAAATCATCTTAAGGAAGTTTTATCATGGCGAGAAATGACCCTCAGATACTGCTGAGGTTACCTATTGAAACAAAAGAAAGTATCCAGAAAGAGGCGACTGAAAGCGGGCGTTCGATGAATGCCGAACTTGTCCATCGCCTAGAAAAAAGCCTTCTGTCTGCCACCACCCCAACCGGCGAGCTCTCTGCCGCTGATGCGAAAAAGCTGGCTAAACACGCGTTGGAAGATGGTTCAGCAGCGCTCGTCGCCAAGTGCCTGGAAGAAGTTTCACGAATGGCTCGTCAGGGCCTAGCGGAAGTGACCGTGGATACCTGCTTTGATGCCATCAGCGCAGAGATGGAAGAGAAGATTCTCCAGCCTGCGAAGGCGAGGCTTGAGGGGTTGGGGTATACAGTCACCTTTGATTCTGGCAACGTGGTGCTAGCGTTCTGACGTATCACTGCCGAAGGGAATTGAAACAGTGAAAAGAAACATCGCAGTTTTCTTGTTGTTTGGTTACCTCTACTACTTCTTATTCCACGATGTAAGTAGGGCTGAGGCTGTTGTTAGCAAGTTAACGGACTACGAAGACCCCAAGGAATACTGCATTTTAAAGACTGAAAAAGTCGACGGGGAATTTCACATCTACATGATGATTTCAATGGAGGTTGAAGGTATTGACGCTGAAAATATCTGGGATGCCCACGACCCGTTGAGGGATGCTTCCAGGTACGTCAAAGACGCAATAGAAACAGAGCTTAATTCAGCCTTTATCAATATGGATACCCGTCTCTACATCAAAAATAAAGTCAACGAGTTATACATCTACACCTACAGAAGCGAAAAAGGTCCTGATGAAGAGGGATTAATTGCAAAATCTTGGAACGATAAGGATTTGAGCCCAAAGGAGATGGCTTATTATGTCGGAGAGCACGCCGTTAAAGACTAGTTGGCGTTTTCTTTGATTCATCCAGCCTGCGAAGACGAGGCTGGAGCGATGCGATTCGGATAAGAAATATCTATAGTTGTTTTTTAAGTAATGCTGTTTACTTATAGAGGTCGATTAAAACTGGTCATCGATGTCTTTGTTATGAATTTTTTTATATAAGTCATTGATATATGTAACATTTATGACTATTACATATATCACAGCCATGAACTGACATGCACCTAAACCGAATAAGATCGATACACTAATGTATTTTAAAGTTAATAGATGCGGTTTCAGATCTATTAGTCCAGGTAGTATCATTTTTGCGGCTTGGAAAATCAATAAACTAGCCATCACAGCTGCAGATACAACGAGCACTGTAACTAGTAATTCTAATCGCTTGGTGTTTTCGCCAAAATCACCATTCTTAACTTTATCGCTTCTTTGTGTGAGACTAGTAACTGTCGTAGGGTAGGTAGAAGATACCCACAATCCAACTATCGCAAATATCATTGCGGATACATTTTGAAGGACCGACACAAAGTCTTTTATTCCGTCAGTGGAAATGTTTGCATTTAGGTTATCCAGAAGCAAAAAAACACCAACTGATGATAAAGCTATTACGATTGCTGTTGTTTTTAGGTTCATGATATTTTGGCCATTTTAACTGTTTTTCTTTCTTTTTTCGCTAGTGTCAGTAGCGTCTTGTTTGTTTACCTTGCTTAGTAGCTCTTTTCTATTGGCTAAAAGCTTTTGCATAATCTGATTCGCAGAATAGGTGTCTTTGTCAGCCAACTTTTCAGGCATTGAAATTTCACTCTTTACTACATACTTATCTAGCCAGACGGTGTCGTTACTTCTACCGTTAAACTTCAATCCAACATTGTCCCAAAGATTAAATTCATCATAATCTTCATTGTACTGTTTGAATATTTCTTCTAGCTCGGTGTAGGAAGGGAACTCTTCAACAATTACCTCGTAATGCCTAGTCTCTGAAACTTTACCACTATCCACTTTAGGAGCACAGAAGCCAAATTTAGGGAGGAATTTATCCATTAGTTTCGCATACTTTCTGCGATCAGTTGAACTTGCACTAATGGTTGATCGAAACACTAAGTGGGTTACCTTCGATTGTAGGCTCGTAAAGTCATCAACTTTAGTTTTTTGTTTAAGCTGTTTTGCTAAAAATTTGAAAACGAAAGAAAAATTATCTTTAGCACCAGATTCACACCTGTAGTGCTTTCTCTGGACAAATACCGAGGTCTGTCCATCAGCCCTTTCTCTTCTAGTTTCCTTAATTTCACCGACGTGCTTATTGCATCGATATTTTACCCATTCACGAACGTACTTTGATAGTCCGTTTATATCACAGACAGAATCTCTAAATTTTATGGATGCAAGTACATTCAATTCTGGGATAAACCAATAGTACATCACCTGTCCCCATGCTACTTCTCGGGCATTTATACCATCGGCAGATGTGACCGTATCATTGGAATCTGAATCAACATTTGAGTCAAACTTTATACCTTTAAC
Organism: Enterovibrio baiacu; assembly: GCF_004120195.1. Classification (GTDB taxonomy): domain Bacteria; phylum Pseudomonadota; class Gammaproteobacteria; order Enterobacterales; family Vibrionaceae; genus Enterovibrio; species Enterovibrio baiacui. The sequence goes on from NZ_SCHN01000010.1 coordinate 199,741, forward strand.
GCCACCATTTTCTGCGCCCACAGATTTTATGAGGACTAAGACAAAGTCTCCAGAAGATGGGTCTCGATAATAGCTCTGGCAGTATATTTTACTAAAAGCACTACCAGTATCGCCCCATGGGACAGTATTTTGAAACCGCTTTCCAACTAACCAATCATTTAACCTCTTAAGCATATCGTCAACATCAATATCATAAGGCTCCCCATCAGCGTTTTGACGAATACGATAATACCCACATTTCTCCAAGTCGAAGAATGTGATGAGGCCCTTTTCAGAAAGATCGATATTACTCACGGTGCCACCTAGCCAATAAAAAATGTTTTGCATAATCTTATCAGTTAACCTTAGTTATGTCATGGTAGTTAGGCATTTGTCGGCATTGTGTATGGCTTTGTATGTGGCTTTATTCGAGGCTCTGCACTATTTTTATTGTTCAACCTTCAATTTCTGGCGATTAATACTGCGATGTTTATTGTCTAGGCGGACTTAAAAAATCAGTGTCTTCTCCTAGGTTTGGCTAGTTGGGCGGGAGCGGTAGGTTGGTAAGCTTTTAAACCTTGGTCACCAGTTAAAATCTCTACGCTAACTGTGTTGCTCTTGGCGTAATACTCTGCAACATCCTTAATTGTCGCATCCCCAATACCAATACCCTGATTAGCAAGTTCTGGCCAAGCATTAGCGAGAGTTATGAGGCTTTCTTTAGACCACAATTCAATTTGCCCGTCAAAAGCGGCCCAAGGTGAGGTCTCGTTTGCAGCTTTTGTCATTAAATCTGAGAGCTTATTTGCTATCTGAAATATATTTCCATTTGCTTGAGCAATGTGATTACCTGTTTCAATTATGGTTGCAATAGGAAGAACAAAAACAGAGTTGGCAGCAATACCTGCCGTTACTAACGCATTTATCCTTTGATTATCCCATCTATCACCTTCGGGCCCACATTCGTCTTTTCCCGGAACTTGTAGCCAGCAGCAAAGAACAGAAGTATCAAAAATGTAGATCGTCCTCAATTTTCTGTTTCCTCTCTGACAGCTCTTTCCAAAGCTCCTTTGGTAGATAAAACCCCGATCTTTCCGTTCGCTAACAATTTGGGAAGTGAGTCTATATCCTCAAGTAAGATAAGTTTACTTTCACCTGTACTCGGGTCTCGGTGAGCCATAGATACGAACGGGATAATTTCTGTTCCAAACGCGTCAAGTAATGCGGGGTTATGAGTTGTTATAAGAATGTCGATGTTTCTTTCTAAACTGATTTCCTTGAGTATGTCCACTAAGATGCTTGCTCTAGAAGGGTGAAGTCCATTGTCAATTTCTTCTACAATCAAAACGCTATTTTGAGGCCTTGTGAGAAGTGCCGTAATTATTGCAATAAACCTCAATGTGCCGTCTGACATTCCTCTTGCATCAACAGTATGGATTTCAGAGTGATCCGCCCATCTTTCATCGCAATATAGCATTGCGTCTGAGTCAAATCGTCCAACAGTCTCCGCATATACGCGTTCTATGTCTTTTTCTGGAAGGTTTTTTACGAACTTTGTAATTTTGTTTTCTAGGTTATTCCTATCTTCCTCTTCCATTGCAGCGATAACTCCCGCCACATTAGATGCGTCTGCTTCAAGAGTCTCCGATTTTAGAGAGTACCCACGCATGTGTGATGGAATTGGATCAAGAATAAAGACGTTATTAAGATCTTTAGTAACAATGTTTATGCCTTCTTGTATTTCTTTTCTTAGTTTTTGAGAGGACAGTTGCGATAATATAGAGCTACCTCTTCCTGATTGTCTTGGAGAGCCCTTCCGCTCGTTATATAGCCTTGCAGTGATCGAAGGGTCTGACGAGTCTGCTTCCTCGGTTTTAAATAGCCATATCTTACCTGGGTTTTTCTTGCTATTTTTTCTGTATTTAATACGTTGAAGAGACTCGTACTTGATTTGCGGATGGCTATCAAAAACTTCAATTTCAATAGAATAGTGATATTCCACATCTAAATCATTTCTATCGGATGAGACTGTTTTCAAACGGAAAGATTTGCTTGGCTTTAAGAAAGCCCACTCAAGTCCACCTCTAATGCCGGTAATATTGTGGTCTCCCGACAATGCCGAGCGAACCATTAACCCGCTAGTAAGCCTATTTAACAGTTGCAGAGCATCCAAAATGTTTGATTTTCCACTAGAGTTTGTACCTATTAACACTGTTAGTGGGTCAAAGTACAACGTTGACTTTCTGTAGCTTTTCCAATCTATAAGCTCTATTTCTCTAAGCATGACTTTTCTCAGTTTGTCTGGCTTTGCGCAATGATATCAATACTATGGTTAACAAGATAGAAATCAAATGATACTGAACCTTTTCACCTAATCCCCTCCAAACTACCCGCGCTACCGTGCGGGCATGAACACAGAAACCTTAATCCTCAACACCGATATCTCAGCTCTCGCGACCAATGGCGCCGAGAGTGGTGCATCTGTGTGGGCAGAATTTATCCCTGCGGGAGAGGCCATTACCGGCCGTGATGGACGAAGCTGGATCAATGACGAGCCTGACGCCATCGTGTCAGCCTTTGCATCTAACGGCGCGGACCTGCCCATTGACATCGAACACGCCACTGAAATCGAGGGCTAAGCCGGTGAACCGGCGCCTGCGGTGGGATGGATCAAAGCCCTGCAAGCCCGTGAGGGTGGCGCTATCTGGGGTCAGATTGAATGGAACGACCAAGGCCGCGACCTTGTGGGTCAGAAGGTCTACCGTTATCTGTCTCCGGTCTTCACTTTCGACATCAATTCCAAACGCATTATTCAGCTTTACTCGGCGGGGCTTACTAACCAGCCGAACCTTCATCTTACCGCGCTGAATCGGCGCAATGCACACGACAGAGAGGACATCATACCTTTACCATTGGTGATATTCGTACCACGCGGGCGCGTTGAGCCAAACCGATGCCGCAATACAGTCAGGTCGCGACCGTCATCAAATCGACCTCGGTGGATAGTGTTCAGTTACTCCTTTATGGCTTTTTTGACCTCACTGTAAAGCTCCACATTGCTAGCGTGTGGATGAGATGAACATCTCTGCAAAGCCTTTTCATGAATGTGATGCTGGTTTTCCGTGACCAATGAAAAAAAGGCGAAATGGTCACTGTCATAGCTTTATGTCTGAGCCGCTGATAACGTGGGTTCACAAGACTTTCCCCAATAACCCCACGCGCAAGGATGTGCCGATGAAAATGAGAACTTGGATTGGTGTTGCTATTGCGTTTCTGTCATGGACAGCAGTCGCTGAAGAAAAAGATGTTTATCGGCAGTTTGTGGACAGAAGTGTTAACCAAAACATACCGCTATCAATAGAAATCTGGGCAAATAAAATCTTTGAGGAAGAAGATGATAAAAAGTTTCTACCAGTGATTGAAGACTTTGTTAACAGTACCTTTTCAGACTCTTTTCGCGAGAGAACAGCAAATACTTACCGTAGAATTTTCAGCAAAGAAGAGATGCAAATACTTGCTGAAAACTTGATGTCTCAAATCTGTGCGCCAATTTTTAACACTGATTTCATTGAACGTGCTAGCGGAGATAAGAGTATATCAAAAGAAGATAAAATATCTGTTGATAGGTGTATTGCTGGCTTACAGGATATCGATAATGCGGAAGAGAAGCTAAACAAGTTGGCGGCGATTAATGGGGAACTTTATGACGCGTCATTTAACGTTCACTTCGAAGAGTTCATAGATAAGCTCAAGCAACAAAAGTTAATATTTTATATCGCTGATGAAACTAGAAAAACGCTACCGTTTATCTTTGATGAAGAGCTTACTTGGTTTGATATTGTCGGTGAGTACTTGGTGCTTGAATACCTTTATACGTTCAATGATGTTTTCAGGGAAGGTGAGAGGTATGAATTTGATAGAGATAGTGTATTGAACGATGTTTGTAGGGAGTTTAAAACCCATTTTCGTGACTATATATCAGTGAGGTATTCTGTGTTCGACTTAGATAGCAAACGGGTCGGAGAGGCAACGATAAGGCTCAGTGAATGCCCATGGCTCTCTAACATGCACGGAGAGTTTCTGCACGAGGTTGAAGTCTTACAAGGCAGTTTTACCGTAGATGGCTTACTGGCGAGGGTAGGTTGCTCGCGGACCTTGCTCAATCCCAACCTTGGGCTTGCTGCGCAGGGTGCTAAATTGTCGGCAAGTGTTCACAGTGTAAATGTCATTACATACCAAATATGCATTCATAAACCTCGATCAAAGACGAATTAACGCTGTCTCGCGCTTTCTTCCGTTGATGCGTCATTTTGAACGTCATGTCCTTATTTATTACCCACCTATCTCTTTAAAAAATCTTATTTGTTGGTCTTAAAATCCCTGTCTACTATTTATACAAATGTCACAACTATGACATAAGTGTTCCTTTTACTCATTGCAGGTCTAGAGATATGGGATTGTTTGGAAGCAAAAAAAATGGCGTGAGCAAGCAAATACTGGATAAGGCATCCGACGCAATTGTTTATACTGACAAAAAGAATCGAATTCATTACATGAACGCCTCTGCTGAGCGCTTTTTTGGTGTTTCAGCAAAAGACAAAATAGGGCAAGATATTACGACTTTGCAGCTTGGTTCTCTCCAGGAAGGCACCACGCGGGTAGAGCTTCAAAATCATGCGAACAAAAACGTTTGGTGTGACCTAACCCTCGACAAAGTTGATGTTGCTGGCGGGGTTGGCTGGTCTGCCTTCATTCGCGACGTAACCGCAGAAGTGCTCGCACGAGAGCGCTCTGAACAAATGGTATCGCAATCGGTGAATGCCGTTGTGTCCATTGATGGTAAAAACTGCGTCACATACATGAACGATGCTGCGGTTGAGCTTTGGGGCTACAGCAAGGAAGAAGTCATTGGGCAGAATGTCAAAATGCTTGTTCCTAAAGACATTCGCTCTGTCCACGACAGCTACGTAAACGCTAACCGTGACTCTCGCGTGGATGTGATTGTTGGCACCAGCCGAGATGTAGAGCTTGAGCGAAAAGATGGCAAAACGCTGTGGGCGAACTTGTCACTTTCTCGTATTGAAGTCGGTGATGAGGTGGGTTACACCGCCTTTGCACGAGATATTACCAAAGAGCGTTTGGCACGTGAAGAAAACGAGCAAGTGCTGCGTCAAGCAATCGATGCTGTGGTGAGTATTGATGCGGACAACAACGTCACCTTCTTTAACCCTGCCGCCGAAGCGCTTTGGGGCTTTAGTAGCGATGAAGTGATTGGCAACAACGTGCGTATGCTTGTGCCAGATGAATTTCAGGCTAATCACGATAATTTCGTGAACAGTAATCGACGCTCTGGACATAACAAAATCGTGGGTTCAGCCCGTGAGCTGGAAATGCAGCGTAAAGACAAGTCTCGCATTTGGGTGAACTTTTCTCTGTCAAAAGTCGACGTGGGCGGCAGTATCGGTTATACCGCATTTGTGCGAGATATTACTGAGCAGCGAATGGCGCAAGAAGCGATCAACCAAACCTTATCACAGGCATTGGATGCGGTTGTCACCATCGATGAAAACAACATCGTGACCTTCTTTAACCCTGCCGCTCAGGAGCTTTGGGGGTATGAGCCTTCCGAGGTGGTAGGCCAAAACATCAAAATGCTGGTACCGCCAGAGATTCAAGCCAACCACGATGGCTATGTGAATGCTAACCGAACAACAGGGCATGACAAGATCGTTGGCTCGAGCCGCGAAGTCCCCGTTCACCGTAAAGACGGCAAATTGGCCTACGGGTTGTTGTCGCTGTCGAAAGTCGAAGTGGATGGTAAAACCATGTACACCGCCTTTGTGAAAGACGTTACCGCGCAAGTGCAGCAGCGTGAAGGCATGAGTGAAATCATGGATGGCGTAGCAAACTCGAGTTCTGAGATTTCCAACATTGCAAAAGTGATCGACGGTATTTCAGAACAAACCAACTTGCTGGCATTGAACGCAGCGATAGAAGCGGCGCGAGCGGGTGAGCATGGTCGAGGGTTCGCAGTGGTGGCTGATGAGGTAAGGCAATTGGCTTCGCGCTCATCAGAGTCAACCAATGAAATTAACCGCCTTTCTGATGACACACAGAAACTGCTCGACGAGTTAGCAGAGGTCTTGAAAGTGTCAACAGGTCAGTAAATTTAGACATGGGGACAGCCTGTCCCCATTCTTACATTTCCGCATAATACGTAGTATCCCGCCCTAACACATACCGTACTGTTATCAATGACTTTACATCCATATCTGCATCAATAAAGAGACACGTTTTTGCGTGCCTTCTTCTAGACTATGTTTGAACATAATTTTAATTCTGGAAGTGACTCGGTCATTGGTACCGGGATAGAGGGACAACGTCATGGATCAACATGAATCAGATATCGTTCAAGAACCCGAAAAGCGGAGTTATGAATGGCGTGCATTTTTCTTTATTGCCGTCTTCTTATTCCCCATTTTGAGCGTGATGCTAATCGGTGGTTATGGCTTCGTCATTTGGATGAGTCAGGTGTTCTTTTTCGGCCCCCCAGGGCATGGCTAAAACAAGCAACACCTACTGAGAGATGATGAAGAGCAGATAACCATGAAAGAATTCGTACAAAAACTGTGGGCAACGTTGAAACGTCCCGCAACCAAAATCAGCCTTGGCACCTTGACCCTTGGTGGGTTCATTGCTGGGGTGATTTTCTGGGGTGGCTTTAACACGGCGTTAGAAGTTACCAATACCGAGAAGTTTTGTATCAGCTGTCACTCTATGCGTGACAACGTGTACCCAGAACTTCAACACACAGTGCATTGGTCGAACACGTCGGGTGTCCGAGCAACCTGTCCCGATTGTCATGTGCCTCACAACTGGACAGACAAAATTGCGCGGAAAATGCAGGCGAGTAAAGAAGTGTACGCGCAGATTTTCGGCATGATTGGCACGCGTGAAAAATTCCTCGATAAACGCCTTGAGCTCGCACAGCACGAGTGGGCGCGATTTACCGCCAACGGCTCTGCCGAATGTAAGGCGTGCCACAAGTACGAAAGCATGCAGATAGAAAACATGCGTCCTGCTGCGCGTTTGCAAATGGCGCAAGCGGCTGAGCGCGACCAAAGCTGTATTGACTGTCACAAAGGGATTGCGCATGAACTGCCTGCTGAAATGGATTCCACCGGCGGCATGCTTGGCAAGCTCATTTCGATGTCTCACAGCACCAGCTACAAAAAAGACAAGCCACTTTACAGCGTGAACTTCCTTGAGCTTTACGTTGATAAAAAACTAAAAGATGACGGTGGTGTGCTTGAACCTGCCTCCATGGTGACCGTGCTTGAAGACAGCGATGCGGCTGTCAGGGTGTCACTGACGGGGTGGCGTAAGCTGAAAGGCTTTGGCCGCGTGATTTATGAAGACTTCGGTCTCAACATTCCATCGGCTGCCTTGTCGAAAGCCGTGGCGCAAAGCGATACCGATATCAGAACCTTTGAAACCAAAGAAGACGAACTGACGGGCCTGACATGGCAGCGTGTTGAAGTCGATCTTTGGGCGAAGAAAGCTGACTTCCTCGACAGCATCGATCCTGTATGGACAGAAGCAAAACAAGCGTATCAAACCAACTGTAGCTTGTGTCACACCCAGCCTGATGAAGCACACTTTGATGCCAATACATGGCCGGGTATGTTTGACGGCATGATGGGCTTTGTGAACTTCGATCAAGCCACACAATCGCTGGTACTCAAGTACCTACAGAAACATTCCAGCACGTTTGTTGAGCACTAAGAGGGATAGCCGAATGAAGATGAACCGACGCAAGTTCCTCAAAGGCATGCTGTCCGTCAGTGCGACGGCAGTGATTGGCCCGAGTTTACTTGTTTCTACTGATGCCAACGCCAGCTCAGAATTGCTGGATGGTGTATGGCGCACAACAGGCTCACACTGGGGCGCATTCCGTGCCCGCGTGGTGGGCGGAGAAGTGGCGGAAATCGAGCCATTTAGCCACGACAAAAATCCAACCCAAATGATCGAGGGAATCAAAGGGCTGATCTACAACCCTTCCCGTGTGCGCTACCCCATGGTGCGTTTGGACTGGCTAAAACGTAATGAAGGGTGGAATACCACGCGCGGCGATAACCGCTTTGTTCGTGTCACGTGGGATCAAGCCCTTGATCTCTTCTATGCCGAACTTGAACGCGTGCAGAAAACCTATGGGCCATCAGGCCTGTTGGCGGGTCAAACTGGCTGGCGCCAAACAGGTCAGTTCCAAAGCTGTACCACCCACATGCAGCGTGCCTTGGCCATGCATGGCTTCTTCGTGAAGAAAATTGGGGATTACTCCACTGGCGCAGGCCAAACCATCTTGCCGTATGTGTTGGGGTCAACGGAGGTATACGCACAACAAACCTCATGGCCATTGGTGCTCGAAAACGCCAAGCAAATCATTATTTGGGCAAACGATCCGGTGAAAAATGCGCAGGTTGGGTGGCAATGCCCAACCCACGATGTGTATGACTACTTCGCCCAACTGAAAGACAAGGTCGCGAAAGGGGAAACGCGCGTTATCTGTGTTGACCCTGTGGCGAGCAAAACCCAGAAATACTTGGGGTGTGAACACCAATACATCAACCCGCAGACCGATGTGCCGTTCATGTTGGCGATTGCGCATACGCTTTACACCGAAAAGCTGTATGACAAAAACTTCCTTGATGTGTACTGCTTAGGCTTTGAGGATTTCATTGGTTATGTCATGGGACAAACCAAAGACAAGGTCGAGAAAACGCCAGAGTGGGCCGCGGAAATCTGTGGTATTTCTGCCGATGGTATCCGTGATTTTGCCCGTATGCTTGCCAGCGATCGCACCCAAATCATGTTTGGTTGGTGCGTTCAGCGTCAGCAACACGGTGAACAGCCATATTGGATGGGCGCGGTGATTGCGAGCATGCTGGGTGGTATTGGCTTACCGGGCGGCGGCGTGTCTTACGCGCACCATTACAGCGGCATTGGTGAGCCAGCAACAGGTGCTGCGGGCCCTGGTGGCTTCCCGCGTAACCTTGACCCAGGTATGACACCGGTTCACAACAACAGCGATTTCAAAGGCTATTCCAGCACCATTCCTGTGGCGCGTTGGATTGAATCCATCGAAGAGCCGGGGAAAGAGATCAATTACAATGGCAGCAAAGTGAAGTTGCCGCCGATCAAAATGGTTGTGGTCAGCGGGAACAACCCTTGGCACCACCACCAAGATCATAACAGGATGAAAAAGGCCTACCACAATATCGAAACGGCAGTGACGATCGACTTTGCGTGGACCGCAACCTGCCGCTTCTCTGACATTGTATTACCAGCCTGTACCCAGTTTGAGCGCGACGACATTGACCTGTATGGCGCGTATTCCGCAACTGGCGTGCTCGCCATGCACAAGCTGGTGGATCCGCTCTATCAATCCCGCACGGATTTCGACATCTTCAAAGGGCTGACACTGCGCTTTGGTGAAGGCAAAGACAAAGAATTCGCGCGCGACATGAATGACATGCAATGGGTGGAAAAACTCTATAACGAGTGTGTCGAAGCCAACAAAGGCAAGTTCCCAATGCCTGATTTCGACACCTTCTGGAAAGACGGTTACGTGAGCTTTGGTGAGGGCAGTACCTTTGTGCGTCATGCGGCTTTCCGTGAAGATCCGGAATTGAACCCGCTTGGCACGCCTTCAGGCTTTATTGAAATCACCAGCCGTAAAATTGGCAGCTACGGTTACGAGTATTGCCAAGAGCACCCTATGTGGTTTGAAAAAGCAGAGCGTTCTCACGGAGGCCCAGGGTCGGACAAATTCCCGTTCTGGCTGCAATCGTGTCACCCAGACAAGCGTTTGCACTCCCAGATGTGTGAATCGCCTGCCATGCGTGAAACCTACGCGGTGCAAGGGCGTGAACCTGCTTACATCAACCCTGCGGATGCAAAAGCCAAAGGGATCAAAGATGGCGACTTGATCCGCGTGTACAACGATCGTGGACAGTTGATCGCAGGGGCTGTGGTATCAGACAGCTACCCACCGGGCGTGATCCGAATTCAAGAAGGCGCGTGGTATGGCCCGACAGGATCGGAAATTGGCGCGATCGATACCTATGGCGACCCTAACACGGTGACGCTGGATGTTGGGACGTCTGAACTGGCGCAAGCGTGTAGCGCGTACACTTGTCTCGTCGAATACGAGAAGTTCAAAGGGGAAGCGCCTGCAGTGAATGCCTTTAGTGGCCCGATAGAAGTGAAAATCTAGCATTAGGCTTAATTGACGGCATGAAACCCAAAAAACGGACGCGTCTCTCGCGTCCGTTTTTTATGGATGGGGTTGGGTGACAGGCGCTTAATTTGGTCGAGGTATAAGCCTAAGCTGGCATTTCTTCTTTCATGGTGTCTGCCACAAAATGCAGCAAAGCAACCCAAGCCGCACGCACCTCTGGCGTGAACGCATCACCCAATCCGAGTTTCAAGGTATTCAGCAACGCATTACACACCGGGGTGAAATGGGATTTTTTCGCCCCATACGCCACATGCCGTTTGGCTAATTCTTGCAATACAGGGACAAGCTTGTCCGGCGCATCTAAACTGTAAACCGCGGCATGCAACATTGCCATTAACTTTCGACCTTGTTGTTTCATGTCGCCTTTGAACAAGCGTTTTAAGCTTGGATCATAGGAAAACAAGGTGTCATAGAAAATGTCCGCCGCTTTCAACGCGATGGGTTCGACTTGGCTAAAACTGTGTGTGATGAGTGCAACTTGCTGTGATGTCAGAGACATAGCGTCAATTCCTCTAGAGCATGTCATTGGCGCCATGTGGTTGAACGCCTTGTCTCAAGATTAGGAAAGACCCCGTCAAAGTCCACTTTTTTATTGTGTCTAAAACGTTCTCAATCGCGAGGTAAGAGAACGGCGCGTTGACAAGGGATTTTCAACCCAAGCAAATGCCTGGTCAGCACGCATTTTCTCGGGAATTTGACGAAGGCGAAACTCTTGATGCTATTGTCATGAATCCAGTTGGCGAAGTGCAGACACCTGCTATAACGTAAGGAAAAACAGACCGCGATACAGCGGCGATGACAAAGGATTGTTATGTTGACGCTAGACGATATTTGCTTGCGACCCGCACGGAGAAATGAAAAAGATTTCCTGTGGCGGTACATCTATATCCATAACGAATGGAAAGCGCACGACGCCCCCTATATTCCTCTTGAATACCAATCGCGATTCCAATTTGGACGCCGTCTCTTTAAGCGATTGAAGGAAGGGGAAACCGCCATGGTGGTCGATTACCATGGCGAAGCCATTGGTTACCTTTCTTGCTACTGGGAAGATCAATCAACCCGTTGGCTTGAAGTGGGGATCACTTTGTTTACCTCCCACCATTGGGGGAAACAACTAGGACGAAAAGCGCTTACCCTTTGGATTACACATTTGTTTGAACATTACGATGTCGCCAGAATTGGCTTAACAACGTGGTCGGGAAACCCGCGCATGATGAAATGTGCCAAGGCACTTGGCATGTGTGAGGAAGGACGAATGCGCAAAGTGCGTTTCTATCAAGGCGAATATTACGATTCGTTACGATACGGCGTGCTGAGGGAAGAATGGCAAGCGCGCCACGCTGAACAGTCGCCGTTAAAAAAAGTCGGTTGATGAGCTTTTACACTGTAAAACTCGGTCTCTCTTACCGTGGCGATGGCCTATATTCAAGCGCGATGACGCTGTTTGGGTGTATTGCGCCGCGTCGATAATATCAATGCGACGGAAAGGGGAAGGTTTTCAATGCCAACTTGTCAGTGTGCAGACACGGCGATTCATTATCAACGCGAGGGAGATGGCCCGACGCTTCTGCTGCTTCACGGATTAGGATCCAGCCATCACGATTGGCAGGCGCAGATTGATGCGTTCAAAACGCATTTCGACGTTATCGCCCCTGATTTCCCGTTACACGGAGAATCCAGCGGCGACATTCGTACCTTTAGCTTGCCCCATTGCGCCAGAATCATTCATGCCTTGCTTGATGAGCTAGAGGTTGATCAAGCCATTGTCGTGGGGATTTCGATGGGAGGCATGGTCGGGCTTGAGCTTGCAATCCATCACCCGCAAAAAGTGGCGCGCTTGGCCGTGGTGAATGCCCTTGCTGAATGCAAACCCCGCCGATGGAATGAATGGTGGATGTTGTTATCTCGCCGATTTTTATTGGCCTACGTCTCTGTCGAAAACATTGCCAAATTAATGGGCAAACAATTGTTGCCGGGCAAAGGCTTGGAAATGGCCCGAAAAGGGGCAGTTGCTCGTTGGTCGCGTAACGACAGAGAAAGCTATATCGCGGCATTTAATGCCGTGGTTGATTGGAGTGTCACGGGCAGGTTGTCGGCGGTGAAGTGCCCGGTTTTTGTTCTCTCGGCTGAGCACGATTACACTCCTGTCGGTGCGAAAAAAGTCCTCGCCTATATTTACCCTGATGGCGAAATGGACAGCCTCAAAGGGGCGCATCACCTTGCGCCGCTCGAAGCCCCAGAGCAATTCAATCAGCGCCTTTCCCTGTGGTTACTTAATTCAGAGCACGTTTCCTCAGTCTAAGGTTTGTTGTCTGTCGAACCATTGCTAGAATTCACAGCAATTCCCTCGTTGGCGCTGTGACTGGGCGCATGGGAAGACATAACAATAATGAAACCCAGAGAAAGTGAGTCACCATGAAATTGGAAGCAGTAGACTTTAACGCGGAAGACGCCGCAGAGCGGTTTGTCGAATCGCTTCGAAACACCGGCTTTGGCGTCCTGAAAAACCATCCAATCAGCCAAGATTTGGTGTCCTCTATTTACGCAAACTGGCAAGGTTTCTTCGATAGCGAAGACAAAGGCGATTTTGCGTTCAACCCAGAAACCCAAGATGGTTTCTTTTCCGCCAAGGTCTCTGAGGTCGCGAAAGGCCATAAGAAGAGAGACATCAAAGAGTTCTTCCATTATTACCCTTGGGGACAATGCCCTGAGGCGTTAAAAGCCGAATTGGATAACTACTACGCGCAAGCCAACAACCTCGCGTCGCAATTGCTTGGCTGGGTTGAGCAACACTCGCCTGAAGACGTTGCCGCGAACTATTCGCAGTCATTGTCGAGCATGGTTGATGGCAGCGACAAAACCCTGCTGCGCGTGCTTCACTACCCGCCAATGAGCGGTGAAGAAGACGTGGATGCCATTCGCGCAGCGGCGCATGAAGACATCAACTTGTTGACCATACTGCCGTCGGCAAATGAGCCGGGGCTGCAAGTGCTATCAAAAGACGGCGATTGGCTGGATGTGCCATGCGATTTTGGTCATTTGATCATCAATATCGGTGACATGCTCCAAGAAGCGTCTGGCGGCTACTTCCCTTCAACGACCCACCGCGTTGTGAATCCTGAAGGGGCTGATATGTCGAAATCCCGCATTTCTCTGCCGCTGTTTTTACACCCAAAACCAGACGTTGTGCTCTCTGAACGCTACACGGCGGACAGTTACCTGATGGAGCGTTTACGCGAACTTGGCCTGATCTAAACGGGCAATATTTTTGTCATCGAAGCCAGTGTTGCATTCACGTAACGCTGGCTTTTTCTTTCCTGCTTTTTACTTCGTTCACCTTCGTTTCGTTTTGACCTCTCAAATGGCGGAATTTAGCGGCAAATCGCGCCTGTCATCCGAAAGAACTCGACTAATATTCATATATTCGGAACAGGAGTCTAAATAATGCGAACGTCTAAACTGACCGATTTTGTGCACGCATTCCGCAAGGTAATAGGCAATCTTAGAACGTCCAGCGATGATGCAAATGCAAAGATAGCGGCATTGGACAAATCTCTCGCAGTGATAGAGTTTGATCCCACGGGAAAGATACTCACGGCAAACGACAATTTTCTCAACATCATGGGGTATGAACTCTTGGATGTTCAGGGTAAACGTCACGCCATGTTTGTCGATGCTGAGTATGCAAAAAGCCCGGAATACAAAAGATTTTGGGCGGAGCTTGCTCGTGGAAAATCGAAGACTGCGGAATTCAAATGTGCGGGTCATGGCGGGAGGATTGTTTGGATCCAGGCGTCTTACAATCCCATTCATGATGATGCTGGTAAGGTTGTGAAAGTCGTGGAATTTGCCTCCGACATTACCAAAGAAAAAATACAATCATTGAATGCTAAAGGTCAGATCGACGCGATCAACCTGAGCCAAGCGGTGATTGAGTTTGATACGTCGGGCCACATCCTGCATGCCAATGAGAACTTTCTGTCCGTCATGGGGTATACCCTCGATGAAGTGAAAGGGAAGCATCACTCCTTATTTGTAGAACCACAGATGGTGAAAAGCCTGGAATACGCAACCTTCTGGGAAAACCTCGCTAACGGTGTGCACAAGAGCGCGCAGTACAAACGCATAGGCAAGGAAGGGAAAGAGGTTTGGATTCAAGCGTCTTACAATCCCATCTTTGATGACAGCGGGAAGCCGTTCAAAGTGGTGAAGTTCGCCACTGATATTTCAGAACAAAAGCTGATGACCGCGAATTTTGAAGGTCAAATTGATGCCATCCATAAATCGCAGGCGGTGATCGAGTTCGATCTCGAAGGCAATATATTAACGGCGAACGAAAACTTCCTTGATGTCATGGGATACGAACTGGAGGACATTGTCGGCAAACATCACTGCATGTTTGTCACAGACACCTACCAGAAGAGCGCCGAATACAAAGGGTTTTGGCGGAAGCTCGCTGAGGGTAAATACCAAGTAGGGGAGTTTTTGCGTGTGGGTAAAGGCGGTCGTGATGTGTGGATTCAAGCGTCTTATAACCCGATTTTTAATGCGTCTGGCAAGCCGTTTAAAGTGGTGAAATTTGCGTCCGATATTACGGAAGCGAAAAATCGAAATGCCAATTTTGAAGGGCAGATTGAAGCCATTGGCAAATCGCAGGCTGTCATCGAATTCAATATGGATGGCACGATCAGAACTGCAAATGACAACTTCCTCAATGCGGTGGGTTATTCGCTCAACGAAGTGGTAGGGCGTCACCACTCGATGTTTGTGGATCCTGAATACAGCGGCAGCGCAGAGTACAAAGCGTTTTGGGACAAACTCAATCGCGGCGAATTTGAAAGTGCAGAATTCAAGCGCTTTGGCAAAGGTGGGCGCGAAGTGTGGATCCAAGCGTCTTATAACCCGATTGCGGATATCAATGGCAACCCGTTCAAGGTGGTGAAATATGCCACTGACATTACTGCGAAAAAACGCGCGGTTGCCATGATCAGTGAAAGTTTAGTCAAGCTGTCTAAAGGGGATTTGAGCCATTCGATTGAAGAATCCTTGGATGAAGAGTTCGAGCCTGTGCGTGATGCACTCAACTCGACAGTGCATCGTTTAAACGAATTGGTCGGTGATATTTCTCGTTTGTCTACCTCAGTGAGTGCGGCGGCAAGGGAAATTAAAATGGGCACCACTGATTTGAGCGACCGTACAGAGTCGCAAGCCTCTAGCCTTGAACAAACCTCTGCCAGTATGCAGGAAATGACCTCTACCGTTCGGCTCAATGCCGACACGGCAGTGACGGCGAACACCTTGTCGGCTGAAGCGACCACCAAAGCTGAGCGCGGTGGTAAGGTGGTGTTGGAAGCGGTGGATGCCATGGCGGAAATCGAAAATTCGAGCAAGCAGATCTCTGACATCATCGGCGTAATTAATGAAATTGCCTTCCAGACAAATTTGTTAGCACTGAATGCGGCGGTAGAAGCGGCGCGTGCGGGCGAGCAAGGTCGCGGGTTTGCCGTGGTGGCGGGGGAAGTGAGGAACCTTGCTCAACGCAGTGCGAAAGCATCAGTGGAAATCAAAGAATTGATCAATGCGAGTGTCACCAAAATCAAAGATGGTACCCATTTGGTGCGAGAGTCTGGTGACAACTTGGTGAACATTGTTGAGGCCATCAAAGAGGTCTCTGGAATGCTCTCTAACATGAGCACCGCGACGCGCGAGCAATCACTCGGGATTGAAGAGATAAACCGCGCTGTGACCGAAATGGACAATATGACGCAGCAAAATGCAGGTTTGGTTGAAGAAACCACGGCGGCGAGTGAGAACTTACTGATTGAAGCTGAAAACCTGCTGGATCTGGTGAAGTACTTCAAAACCTCTGCAGCTTAGCTCTGTGGCTTAGATCGGTGACATAGTTCACGCAGCGTTAAGTCCGTCAGCGACAAACAGAGAAACAAAAAATCCGGGATACTCTCCCGGATTTTTCGTTGTCTGCCTATCTACTGTCGCCTACCATTTCTAGCTTCTAGCTTCTAGCTTCTAGCTTCTAGCTTCTAGCTTCTAGCTTCTAGCTTCTAGCTTCTAGCTTCTAGCTTCTAGCTTCTAGCTTCTAGCTTCGCTCTTCCCATTCAAACTCATCGTCGTCGTCATCACGGGTTGAGCTTTGCGCCATGTTGTCATCTTCAAAGAAGCCATTTTCTTCGATGTCGGAGTCTGAGTAGCGGTTTTCCCTGAGTCGGTGGTCGTCTTGTAACAGTTCGAAGAAGGCCATCATTTCCGTCATGTCTTGAGACAAGATCCACATGTTCTCGCTGGCCGTGGTGGCTTGTTGCACCAAGGTGGCATTTTGTTGAGTAACATTATCCATTCGTGTAATCGCCAAGTTTACCTGCTCAATGCCGACACTCTGCTCTTGGGCGGCATCACTGATGTCTTCCATCTTGCTACCGACTTCTTCCACCATGGAGACGATTTCCGTCAGGGTTTTGCCTGATTCGCTGACCAAGTCCGAGCCGATACAGACCTTTTTATTGCTGGCCTGGATCAGTTCTTTGATTTCTTTTGCGGCACTTGCCGAACGCTGGGCAAGGTTTCGCACCTCTCCGGCTACCACGGCAAACCCGCGGCCTTGTTCACCGGCTCTGGCGGCTTCGACGGCCGCGTTTAATGCGAGCAAATTGGTTTGGAAAGCAATCTCATCAATCACGCCGATGATCTCGCCAATCTCATCGCTGGCGGCGCTGATTTCTTCCATTGCGGTGATGGTGCGTGAAATGGCATGGCCACCTTCGCGGGCTTTTTCTCGGGCTTTCATGCTCACCATTTTGGTCGCGAGAGCATTCTCAGCACTTTGCTTCACCGTGCCCGTCATTTCTTCCATGCTGGTGGCGGTGGCTTGCAAAGAGGTGGCTTGTTCCTCTGTGCGAGCGCTGAGGTCTTGATTGCCTGTCACGATTTCCCGTGATGACACCGAGATGGTGCCTGCGGTTTCACGGATTTTGCTGATCACTTCCGTCAGCTTATCAATGGTGAGGTTGGTGTCTTTTTTCAATGCCGCAAAACTGCCGCCGTACTTTTTCTCCATGCGCTCAGTGAGATCACCTTGTGCCATCGCTGCGAGGATTGTCTGCATGTCTTCCAGTGAGGCTTCAACGTTTCGGGTGAGCGTGTTGAGCCCTTCCGCCAAGTTGTAGAAGAAGCCTTGCTTGCCGTCCATTGTGAGCTTCTGGTTAAAGTCACCGCGAGATGCCGCCAAGATAACGGCATCAATTTCTCGTTCGATAGCCACTTCATCGGTGCGATCTTTCCACTCAATCACAGTGCCAATACGGTGTTTTTCCGTATCGAAAATCGGTACAGCGTTAATCGCCATCACTTTTTTGCCCACCGTGAATTCACTGCGGTGTGACTCTTCGAGGTGAGAGATAATAAATTGCTGATGTGCCGGATTTTTGTGGAACATATCGATGGATTGGCCGATCACGTTTTTCAGGTTGAAATTATGGATCTCTTCTGAAAAGTCGCGTTCGTTTTCGCGCAGCATCTGGTAGGCAGCTTCATTCAAATAGATGATGATGTTGTCGACATTGGCCAGCATGATGTTGTTGGATGCGCTGTCCAATGCCTGACGGACTTGTGCGTTTTCTTCTGCCACTTTTCTCGCTTCTTCTTCGAAAGCGAGTTTGGCGGCTTCGGCGCGTTCAATGTTGTCTAACGAGGTATTGGTCAACTCTTTAATGGCCAGCAAGTCGCCTTTGTAATCCCCTTGTACTCTGACGCTCAAATCCCCTTCAGAAAGGCGTTTCATCACGTTGTTTATTTCACTCAGTGCGCGCTGCGTTGCTTCCATCAAGGTGTTAAATGCATCTGCAGATTGGCTTATCTCGTCATTTCCTCGCACCCGTAAACGTACAGAGTAATCGCCTGATTCTGCGATGTTTTCAAGTCGACGTGTGGTGCCCAGTAACGGTCGTGCCACCGATCGCGTGATCACAAAGGCAATCACGGCACCAATCAACAAACCAAAGACACCCGAAATGCGAAGCACAGTGACGACGGAGGCATTCCACTCTTTTAGCAGACTCACATTTTGTTCGAGCGCCAGTGTTTGGATATCTACCATTTTCTGCACCAGTGCAAGAGCACTCTCGGCAGTGGGTGCGGCTTTGCTGCCGACTAAATATTGCGACATGTTCCAGCGTTCAGAATCGCGAATATCAAACATGCGATCCACCAATGGCGAAAGGTGATTGCGTTTGCTGGCATATTCATTGAACAGCACTTTTTGTTCGGCGGTGAGCAGGTGTTGGCTCTCTTCAATGGCATAGAAGTTCGAACTGTTGGTGGTCCAGTGTTGTAAATAGGCGGCTTTGAACAGCGGGTCGCCGCTTAACAGATAAGAACGAACGGCAGACAGGGCGAGTGAGAAGGACGCGCTGGTTTCGGCAAAATGTCCGAGCATTTTCTTACGCTCAGGGGTGGCCGGCAGGGTTTGCTCTATGGCTGAGAGCTGTCTGACGGTGGCGACCAAGCTTACGATGTCGGGTAAGGCTTCGTTCTCGAAAATCTTCATGGCGGGTTGCTCATCCATGGTATGAGCAATATTCTCAGCGTCGTCTTGTTCCAAGCGAAGTTGCTGGAGTTTTTTGGAAAGCTCAAACAACACGTCTTGGTAGTCTTTTTCTGCTTTGGAAAGCTCGTTGGCTTTTAAAATGGCGAGTTGAGCATCAATGTTTTTCCATACGTCTTGCCTTTCGGCAATTAAGCTGACATCCCCCAACACAAGATAGCCACGCAGTACGGCAAGCGATTTGTTGATTTCACCCATTAAGGCGCTGCCAGCAAGGCTGGTGGGGAAGGTGTCATTCACCAGGTTGTCTTCAACACGCTGCAACTCGGCCAGCCGACTGTTCGAAAAGATGATGGCAGATCCCATGATGGCGAGGACCAAGCCAAACCCCAGCACCAAGCGTTTACCAATCGTGAAATGTAAAATAGGTAATCTCATCACTGTTTCTCACCTTTTCCATAAAAGGGTTATTGCTGCTGTGAACCGACGTCGAGCAACACAAAAAATTTACGATGAACAAGATCGACAAGGGCATACACGTCTGAGGGCGTTTTTGTTTTGTCGTCCTCTTTAAACGCGTAAAAATCACCAAACGATGTATCACTTTCAATGCGCGACATTGTCATCACCAGCGAATCTAAACACGCGCCTGCTTGTAAATAGACTTCCGCGGGAATGGCGTAGCGTTGCTCTCGTTCAATGCGTTTGATTAGAGGGAGGTTGTTGGCTTGCAGAAAACGGTCGATGTTGTCGCTGAGGGCAAGCAATGCCACGAAAACCTGCTCGGGTGTGTAGTTGGACACCCGAATAGGCTCCGTGGGTAAAGCATTGACTTTCTGAGGGTGGTGGCGCTCCGCATAGTGCATCACCAGCATGTCGATATTCTTTACTAATTCATAGACTTGAGAGGGCGTGAGTTCGCCATAGAAATCGGAGTAACCGTACGTCGATTTGTGTGTGTCGGCGGCGGTGGACGACGAGAAAGTGAGGATAAAACAGAGGAATAGGCCAACCATTAAACCAACCAGCAAACGCACGGTTTTTTGCCGGGCGGGAAGAGAGGAATTCGCTATGTTTGACGGTACTGGCGTCATCAGTCGTATCGTCCTGTCGGTTAGTGGTTTGACATGCTCAACTGTAAGAATAATGGCTCATAAATAAGTTTAGTCAGGATTGACGTAAATGCCTGTTTAGCTGGGAAGTGTGCTGGCAAATGGCACTGTGTTCGCTTTCTTTGAAACGAGAATGGGAGGCGTGTGTCTCGTGATGAGACAAAGTGGATGTGTCAGACCTTGTGAATTGGGTGCCTAATACATCCGATGTTGGGCATGTTACTTATCATAAGAGGACGGCTGAGATTCACCTTGTGCCGAAATTTGCTGTAGCCACCGACCTAGCTTCACGATGTCTGGCTGACGTGCACGATGCTTCTTGTAAACAAAGTAGAGACTGTCGCCCGTGGGCATCTCGTGCATAGGAATACGCACTAACTGTTCGCGGTCGATTTCATTCATGAAGTAATAGTTCAACAAGGTGATCCCTTGTTCATAGCGTGCAGCTTCTGTGGCGAGTAGCATGTGACTAAATGCATGAATTTTGACTGTGTTTGGCAGCGGGAAACCGCCCAGTTTGCACCATTGCCCCCAATCGTTTTCCATCAATGAGGTCACGGACAGCAGGGGATAATCCCACATGGCTTCTGGCAGGGGCTTGTCTTTGATTTGTTGCCAAATTTTGCGGCTGCAAACAGGGTAGAGGTATTCATGATAGAGCAAATCGTATTGATAGTTTTTGCCCGGTTCAAAATCGATGATGAAGCAATCTGCAAGTTTGTCTGACAAGTTCGGGTGGTCAGCGAACATTTCAAGGGAAAGGTCGATTTCAGGGTGCTTTTGACGAAAGTCGGCCAATTGGGGCATTAGCCATTTCACGGCCAACGAGCTAAATACCGCGAGACGTAACTGACCAGATTCCCCTTCACGTACTTGATGGCTGGCACGGCCAATGGCTTGAAGTGGATCGCTTACGTCATCGTAATAACGTTGTCCAACGGGCGTCAGTTGTAAGTTGCGCCCTTGTCGCTCAAACAGGGATTCCCCTAAAAAGTCTTCGAGTAGCCGAATTTGGTGGCTCACGGCGCTTTGAGTGACGTTCAGTGTTTCCGCTGCTTTTGAAAAACTATTCAGTCGAGCAACGACATCGAAATATTGCACGGCGCGAAGTGGGGGAAATTTCATTATCTAAAAAACTCATGAATAACGAATATTCATCATTATACGTCATGATAAACCCGCGCTACTATGCCAGTTCTGTGATCTGGATATGATCTTTTGGCCCTTACTCTCGTGAGGTTGCACGTCATAACGTCTTTTGTTTTGACAGCTGCAACACCGTGAGAGAGGAAATACGACATGAACAGGAGCCTTTATCATGCGTAATATTTCAGTTGGGATGGCCATGACCTTGTTGGTGATTGGCAATCTTGCCGCGACGTTCTCTGACGCGCTGGTAAAAACTATGGAAGGGGGTGCTGATGGCGCTATCTTTCAATTTGCTCTATTCCGTCAGGTGTCTGCCGTTCTCATTTTGCTTCCTTTCTGTTTAACGGCACCGAAGAAAAACCTGACGCTTGGTCTTAAATGGCATTTCTTGCGCGCTCACGTGTGGCTTGTCGGTGTGTTCTTTTCGGTGATTGCGTTAACGACCATGCCATTGGCAACGGCGAATGCGATCTTCTATGCCGCACCCTTGATCATGCTTCCGTTGGCTGCGATTTTCTTGCGAGAGAAGTTGTCAACAGCGTCAATTATGGCGGCTGTTGTAGGCTTTATCGGCGTGCTGATTTTGGTCCGTCCGACCGATCTAAGCTGGGCGGCAATTTCAGCTATGATCGTGGCGGTGACGCTGGCCGTGAACAACTTGCTGATCCCTAAGATTCCACGCGAGCAAACAGTGCCGCAAACACTGCTGCTGCATAACTTGATTGGTATTCCAATCGCGCTAGGGCTGGCGTTGTACGAAGGTGTGCCATTTAGCATGGATTTGTTCCTGCGTGCATCCGGTTCAACCGCGTTCATTTTGGTGTATGCCGCTACTTGTGTGATTGCTTATCGTGCTGCGGAAAGTAATAAGATTGCGAGCGCAGAATACAGCGGCCTGGTGTGTGCGGTTGGCGTCGGTCTCGTGTTGTTTGGTGAAGTGCCAGACATGCTGATGATTGTGGGTACGACCTTGATCGTTGTTCCTCTCATCTGGCTTGCGGGTCTCGAGAAGCGCAAAACAAAACGCGCAGCGAAAGCACAAGCATTGGCGGCAGAGACAACCTTTGTCAGCCTCACTGAAGACATGCGCACCGAAGATGATGACATTGCGTTGACTGAAAAATCGGCAATGGCAGATAGCATCGTGTTACCCGATGATGAAGCCTTATCGAATACTGATGAAGCAAATGGCGAGCACATCATCTCTTCGAAAAAAGCCACTGGGGCGGTGTGACCCTGCTCAGTAAGAAGCGATAAACGCACGTCTAAAAACATTAAACGCCACGCTAAACAGCGTGGCTTTTTTATGTCTCATTGAGTTTAGTAAGCATGTACTCACTTTGGCGGTACGACAGAAAAAACAGTGCCTAAGAAAGTTGAGGCGGTACTTCCGCGACCATTCTTTGTATCAAGGCTTTTAGTCGTTTCGGCTGGTGGCGGTCTTTGTGATAAAGCAAATAGAGCGGCACTTTTTCCACTTCCCAATCAGAAAATACGTTCTCTAATCTGCCCGCTTGAACATGGCTTTCGCAGTAAAGCGCTGGGAGTCGACAAATGCCGTTTCCTTGTAGCGACGCGCTCATTAGCACATGGCCATTTTTACATTGTAAATTTCCTTTCACGTCGACATCGACATGCTGAGAATGCGCATCCACTTTTACGTAACGCCAACGCGTGACCGATCCCGTCAAACAATCGTGCTTCTGCAAATCTCTAGGGTGTTCGAGGCGACCGTGCAGCGACAAATAATGCGGCGCTGCGTAGGTGCCGATTTCAATGTCACCCAAGTAGCGGCCAATTAATCGTGAATCATTCAGCGCGCCCATTCGTAGTACGAGGTCAAAACGGGATTCAATCAGATCAACGCGCTCGCTGCTGAAATCCAGTTCAACATGAATATCAGGGTGGTCAAAACAAAAGCGGTGGATCACATCACCCACCAGCGATTCCCCTAATATGCCCCCGACACAGTTCACCGCGATGCGACCGCGCAATTGGTCTGAATCATCAATGGCATCCGAAATGGCATCATCAATCTGCATCATCGCCACTTGGCAACGTGTAAAGAAGGCTTCACCTGCGGTGGTTAAACGTTGAGAACGTGTCGTACGAATAATGAGTTGAACGCCGAGGCGGCTTTCAAGCTGACTAAGCTGACGTGACATGTGCGCCCGTGATGCACCGAGCTTTTCTGCTGCTTTGGAAAAGCTGCCAGATTCGGCAATCGCCACGAACGCACGGATATCACTGAGGTTGTCATTCAATGGATCTTTATTGGTGCTCATTACACAACACTGAGTTTTATTGTGACATATATATCAACAATCATGACTTATTTAGAATGCAGCCTCAATAAGAAACACCCAATAAAAACGCAATAACAAAAACAAACAATCCGATCGAGGTAGAACATGAAAAAGTTAGTTGTTATCACAGGTGCAAGTTCAGGCATTGGTGAAGCCATCGCAAAACAATTCTCAGCGCAAGGTCATCCACTGTTGCTGCTTGCGCGTCGTGTTGATCGCTTAGAAGCCTTAAACCTACCAAACACCTTATGCAAACACGTGGATGTCACTGATAAAGCCTCTTTTGATGACGCGATCGCGGCGGCAGAAGCCATGTATGGCGAAGCGGATTTACTGGTTAACAATGCTGGTGTGATGTTGTTGGGCGACATGGCAACGCAAGATGCTGCGGAATGGCAGACCATGTTTAACGTGAACGTGGTGGGTTTGATGAACGGCATGCAAGCAGTGCTCGCGCCAATGATTGCGCGCAACAGCGGCACCATCATCAACATCAGTTCAGTTGCAGGCCGTAAAACCTTCCCTAACCATGCGGCGTACTGCGGCACAAAATTCGCGGTACATGCGATTTCTGAAAACGTTCGTGAAGAAGTGGCAGCCGCAAACGTTCGCGTGATCACCATTGCCCCTGGCGCAGTAGAAACCGAATTGCTTTCTCACACCACCAGTGACGAAATCAAAGCGGGCTACGAAAGCTGGAAAGAAGACATGGGCGGCATCCTCGCGGCAGATGACATTGCGAATGCCGTGACCTACGCATACAGCCAACCACAGAATGTGTGTGTCCGTGAAATCGTACTAACGGCGACGCGCCAACAGCCGTAAGGTTTTTGGAAGCCAGTTAAGCAAAAAAGCCATCTGAAAAGATGGCTTTTTTCGTTCTGCTGCTCACCGTTGATACGTATCGTGCTTTGTTGCGTTTTGATCAGCGAGTGGCGATGATCCGTCTTGTTCATTATGTTATGTTATAACATAACTAAAAATAGTGAAGAGACGCTAGCAATGTCGTCAAGTGTGCAAAACAAGCTGCCAGTCACTGTGCTGTCTGGCTTCCTTGGTGCTGGAAAAACCACCATCCTCAGTCATTTACTCAACAACGTAGACGGAAAGAAAATCGCCGTCATCGTGAATGACATGAGCGAAATCAACATCGATGCGGCGATCGTGAAAGACCAAGTCTCGTTGAATCACAGCCAAGAAAAACTCGTTGAAATGAGTAACGGCTGCATCTGTTGTACGCTGCGAGAAGATTTACTGATTGAAGTGTCCGCGCTTGCCAACAGCGGAAAGTTTGATTACCTCGTGATTGAATCCACCGGCATTTCAGAGCCTCTTCCTGTTGCTGAAACCTTCACGTTCGCGGATGAAAATGGCGTTTCACTGTCTGATGTTGCCGAGCTCGACACCATGGTCACCGTGGTCGATGCCGTCAACTTTTTAAAGGATTTTGACGAAGCCAAAGATCTTACCGAAACGGCAGAATCGCTGGGCGAAGAGGACGAGCGAAGTGTGGCGGATCTTCTTGTCGATCAAGTTGAGTTCGCCGATGTCATTCTGATCAGCAAAACAGACGTGGCCTCGCCCGACGAGCTTCAGCGTTTAATCGCCATCCTCAAGAGCCTCAACACCGAAGCCAAAATCATCCCGATAGCAGAAGGCAAGGTAGACACAGATGCCATCTTGAACACCCGTCTCTTTGATTTCGAGCGTGCCCAACAAGCCCCGGGTTGGCTAAAGGAAATGCGCGGCGAACACATACCCGAGACGGAAGAGTACAACATTGGCAGCTTCAGCTACTTGGCGCGACGTCCTTTCCATCCTGAAAAATTCCATCAATTCCTTCATCGCACCGAAAACTACGGGAAGTTGCTGCGTTCGAAAGGGTATTTCTGGCTAGCGTCTCACCCTGATTTCGCATGGCAATGGAGCCAAGCGGGTGGCATGGCGAGATACGGTGCAGCGGGACTCTTTTGGAAAGCCGTTCCAAAAGAAGACTGGCCGACAGACAGCGATTACCTCGAATCAATCCAAAAACAATGGGTAGAACCTTTCGGCGATAAGCGACAGGAGCTTGTCTTCATTGGGCAAGGGCTAGATCAGGCGCAAATGATGGCTGATTTGGATGCGTGCTTGTTGAGCGACGATGAACTATCAAAAGGCCACGCTTACTGGCAAGGCGTAAACGACCCATTTATTACCGCGGAGTGACCACATGTATTCTGATATTTCCCCTACTCAAACGAGCGACACCGAACATCATCCAGCGGCGCTTCTGACACGCACAGAAGCGATTGGCCCGCATCCAACCGTGCTGGGTGATATCTACCGTGATGACACCAACATTGCGATTTGGGAGCGCGATCTTCCAGAGGCGGTTCAACATGCGGTTAGCGCCTTGATCAGTGAAAAGCCTCATTACGGCGTATCGCTCAACGTCACACCAGACAATGTGCGTGAAGGCCTAGAAGAGTCGCTCGATCTTGTGGTGCATCAAACGCTGATTAATGACATCGAACTGCTGGTGAACATGTTTTGCTGTTTGTTCGATCTCAAGCGAGTCGGTTTACGATTAACCGTGATTGATAAAGCCATGTGCCCGCGTTTTCACACCGACAAAGTCCCGTGCCGCTTGGTCACCACGTATCAAAACGTCGCGACAGAATGGCTACCGCATAACGTGGTTGATCAAACGAAGTTGGGCAGAGGAAGTAACGGGAAACCGGATAGCGAGTCTGGTCTGTATGCGCATGCAGAAGACATCCGTCAGCTCAACTGTTTTGACGTCGCCTTACTCAAAGGAGAAAGCTGGGAAGGAAACGAAGAAGCAGGTCTTGTGCACCGATCCCCCGCGCATGATCCCGACCAAAGCCGACTGCTTTTAACGCTCGATTTTGCGGATTGATAGGATTATAACGCTGCACGCAGCCCCGCATGGAAGGCTCGAGGTCACGTTTAATGATTGAATGAAAAACGCTGGACCATTGGCCAGCGTTTTTCATGCTATTAATTTTCTACAACCAAACTATCAAATGGTTGCCCTTGCGGATTTTGACCGCTGTACATTGTCTTCAAAACACGCTCGGCGTTTTTGCCCCATGCACCATCGAATCCGAACCCACTAAAATGGTTATACATGCCTAACGCGTGGGAAAACTCATGTGTAGCAACATCTTGAGGCGCTGTTGCATTACATGTAATCAGCCCGTTATTCGCACCTGCAACACTGTCTAAATTCACCCATGTGAATCTATGATCACGGCTCCACTGAATTGCTGGATATTTTATCCCGTAATCGGTGGCAGATACGATATGTGAGGACATATTGTATGAAAACGGTGCGCTGGAGACAGTTCCCTGACTACAGAAGCCACTCATTAAACCAATTGATGTACCTTGGCTTAATATGAATCCCCAATCGGTATCTAAACCGGATAGGTCGATGTTATAGGGGTCAGAAATGTCAATATTAACCACACCTTTGCGGTCAAACATCTGGTAGCCCACTAATCCTTCGATATAGTCCATCGTTGCAACGAAACGTGCATCAGCCTTTTCTCGATAGTAAACAGGGATAAGTTTCCCTTCGACAAATCGCGTTAATCCGGGATTTTGCGGAGCTTCAGAGCCATCATCAAAACAATATAAGGCAGAGTTGCACATGTCTGGGTTTAAGTAGTCTGTTACTCCCCAAGTTTGGCCTGAGCTATTTTTTTCACACAAACCACCTTCAGCTTGGTTTGTACACTTTACTGCACTCGCTACCTGTTCAACTGTGTAGCTCTTACTCTCTTTATCACCACTGTCACTACCAGTGCCACATCCGGTAACGGCAAAAATCGACAATGCGAGTGTTGAGATTTTTAGTGTATTTATACTCAAGAGATTACCAATCAATTAAAAAAAACGGCCAATGGTAAGTGGTTAGCCTTCCTAAATAATTGATTTTTGTCACCGCTAAACTCTTTTGCACAACTTATGAACGTTTTTCACGGCATTTCTGTCAAGAGGAAATGAGGCAACGACATTTGAAGCGTGTTCTTATGCGAAACGGCGTGCTTTTGCCCCATTTTGTGTTACAAAAAACAAATCGAGTCTGTATCATTTAAGGAGTTCTTGCTAGATTTTCTCATGACAATTTTATACAAGTCTTGAAAACTTTCATTCTTTAGCTTTTTCGTAAAATCATACCTCCCTTTTAAGTGTGCTTAGGTTGATCGGGGAGATAAGTCAAGGTTCGATTCCTTGGACGTATGTTGGCTCCATAGCTCTTTTTTTTGTGCTTTTGCGTTACTTTAGTATCCAGTTGGCTTCGTCAACCACTGCAGACAAAAATCAGGAGGTTTCTATGAGACATACATTATTAGCTAGTACTCGCGTTCTCTTTAGTTCATTATTTGAAACAATATGGGCTATTGGAGTCGGCTGCGTCGCTGGCCACTTATCAACCTAAGTGCACTTTTTACTCGCCTTAAAAAGGCAAGTGATCCATAGAGTTATTTTCATTTTTAAATATTTCAACCACGTAGTTAGTTAATTATTATAATTTTATTAAATTTATACGCGAACAAGATAGATATGTATAGAAAAATAATTTTTCCACATGTTCATGAAAAAAAACAATTTGGTCATGCCTTAGTCCGTTGCTTTGAAAAATTTGACAAAATATTTGATACATCACCATATAAATCTTTTGCTGTTTACTCTGACTATTCTGGTAAGACAAATGGCGATTACAATGTGTATAGCTTTTTGTTTACTCCGATTGATACAACTGGAGTCTACTATCACAAAGTTGAACAGGCTCGGAAATACTATGGTCTTGAAAGAGGAGAGATCTCTTTTAAAAAAATGGGGCACAATGAACGCATGCTAAAAGTGGCTAATGAGGCTTTAAGAGCCTCAAATAATAGTCTTCCAGGGATTCTGGTCAATGTATGTATAGATAAAAGTGTAAATTCATTGTTTACTGATCAACAGAGAAATAGTAAGAAATATCTGAATAGAATATTGTTGGATGGTGGGTTTAAGAGCATACCAAAAAATAGCATTGAAACGGCACTTAGAATTTCCCACATATTTTCATTTCTATCCACCACATTTCTTTCAAAAGAACACCTGATTTTTTGGATGTCTGATAACGAAGATGATTTTTACCCTAAGAGTAACGAGAAAATCCGAAAGGAATTTATTCAGTTGCTTGACCGAGTTTTGCCATTGTATACAAAAGAAGGTTTCGAGTTTTTGAATTTCTGTGTTCAAGGTTCGGTAGACGCCAAGTGGCATCGAGAGCTTGTAAGCCTCGTCGATATGAGTGCGGCTGGAATCAATGATATTCTTACTCTTAATAAAAAAGAAAAGGAATTACCAAAAAAATCAGAGTTAGTAGGCAAATGGCTATCGCTACCTACTGGTTTGTCCTTACAAAAGTTCAACTTGCTTATTACCAGAAATAAAACTGATGTACTTAGTGGAAGTATTTCACTAGATTACAACGGAGACCGTTCAAATATGGTAGAAATACCAATTACTCAAATATGATTACTTATTCATTCAATAGACAACAGAATTATTTTGGCTGCATCAGCAGCCAACACCTCTCAAAAAACAAAGCCGTCTACTTCGTTTCCCCAAACTAAAGTTATCCGAAACAGACACTCGAGTGTGCAATCCCTAACTCGAAATTGTCCAAAAGCGATTTAGGGCAATCCCCCTAAACCGCCAAAAAGCTGCCAATGTCGGGCTTTGCTTTCCACAATACCAATATTCCCAGTTCTAGCACGCTATACGGTTTGACAGCTGACGTTGGCCCGTCCTTTACTTGGTGATGCGTATATAGTGACTAGGGAATCAGGCATGGGTCAGCACACTTTTTTGCTTCACTCTAAGAATTCACCGGCGGGCGATCAGCCAGAAGCGATAGCAAAGCTCATCGCAGGGATTGAGGCGGGGAAAACGCATCAGACATTGCGGGGCGTAACAGGATCAGGCAAGACATTCACCATGGCAAACATCATTCATCGTTTGCAGCGACCCACCCTTATTCTTGCGCACAACAAGACGTTAGCCGCCCAGCTTTACCATGAAATGCTGGCGTTTTTTCCGCAAAACGCCGTGGAGTATTTTGTCTCTTACTATGATTACTATCAGCCCGAAGTCTATATTCCTGGCAGTCAACGTTTTATCAGAAAAGACTCCGCGGTGAATGCGCAGCTTGAACGCTTGCGGCTGTCGACCACGAAAGCGCTGATTGAGCGTAAAGATGTGATTGTGGTGGCGTCTGTGTCCTCGGTATATGGTCTGGGCTCACCCGATGACTACCGAGCGCTGCAAATTCCGGTAGCGCTTGGGGCGCAACTCAATCTTATGGCACTGGAGAACCAACTGGCCAAACTCCACTATGAGCCCGGCGGTGAGCCTTTGTCGCGAGGGAGCTACCGTATTAGCCCGCGTAAGGTGGATATTTTCCCGGCAGATTCAGAAAAAGAAGCGATTGTGGTCATGCTCGACAACGCCAACGTCATTACGCAATTGTTGCGGGTGGATAATGCGACCGGAGAAATCCTGGGGGAGTTGGAACACTATCTGGTGTCACCCAAAACCCTGTATTCAACGTCTCCTGAACAGGTTGCCCGTGCCTGCAAAGCGATCGAAGCCGAGCTTGAAGAGCGCACTGCAGCGTTGAGTCGTAACCATCAGGTTGTGGAGGCTGCGCGGCTTTACGAACGCACCACACGTGACATAGAAATGCTGCGCTTGCAGGGGTATTGCGGCGGAATAGAGAACTATGCGTCTTACCTCACGGGTCGAGACACGCGCTTGCCACCAACGACCTTGATGGATTACCTCCCAAAAGGTGGGTTGCTGTTTATGGATGAATCCCACGTCATGGTGCCGCAAATTCATGCCATGTATAAGGGCGATCAAAGTCGTAAAGACACCCTGATTGACTATGGCTTCCGTTTGCCGTCTGCCAAATTTAACCGTCCTCTTAGCTTTGAAGAGTTTGAGAAGATCAAACCACAGACCATTTTTGTGTCAGCGACACCCGGTCATTACGAGGTGCAACGCTCGGGGGGAGAGGTGGTTGATCAGGTGATACGCCCGACCGGATTACTCGACCCAGAGATTGAGATTGTGCCATTGGCGCAAACACAGGAAGACTTAATGGCACGGGTTCGCGCCTGCATTGAGGTTCAAGAACGGGTGTTAGTGACCACGCTCAGTAAGCAAAGTGCTGAAGCGCTTTACCATCAATACATTGAGGCAGGCATCCGCTGCCAATACATTCATAGTGATGTGAAAACGGAAGACCGCATTGAGATCATCCGTCAACTTCGACGTGGTGAGCTGGATGTGTTGATTGGGATAAACCTACTGAGAGAGGGGCTAGATATTCCAGAGGCCTCATTGGTCGCAATTCTGAATGCAGACCATGCTGGCTTCCTACGCTCCACGGAAGCACTGATTCAGATCATTGGACGTGCGGCCAGAAACGCGAAGGGTAAGGCTGTGCTCTATGCCGACAGTATTACACCAGCGATGCAAAGAGCCATGGATGAATCTAACCGTCGCCGTGCTAAGCAAATTGCTTATAACGAGGCGCATCAACTGCAGCCGAGAAGTTCGAGCCGGACGATTGATCCTGCCATAGCGCAACCACGTGAGAGCAAAGATGCCTTAATGTGCGCCACGCTTGAGGAACTGTGCCACCGGATCACGGAAACTGAGCGAGAACTGTTAAAGGAGTGTGCCGAAAATGGCGGAACGGAAAATGCGGAGACCAATGCCTTACGGGCGACGCTCGATACCCTCTATCGGCAGTATATCTTTATGTAAGCGGTTGTCATTTTTGATGGGGGCGACTGCACCTAGACATGATATGAACCGCATCACGATGCAGTGACCTAAAGCTCATCGCTGACTCAGCGCACTGACCATCAATCGCGGATAGCGTTAAAATAGGAAAAACTGTTGATGTTCATAGGACGTGATAGTCATGACGTTGTTAAGTGTGAAAAATGGGATTATTGGCTTGGCGGTCATGCTGCTCAGTGCGGCTGCGCATGCAGAAGCTGTTTGGATTGATACACGAAGTGCGGCGGAGCATTTTTTCGATAACATTCCGGGGGATGTTAGGTTTTCGCATTCGGATATCGTGAAAGAAGTGACGGCGCTTTACCCTGATAAAAACCAAGAAATTCGCCTCTATTGCCTCAGTGGCGTGCGTTCGGGAAAAGCGATGGAAGCGCTCAAGGCAGAAGGCTACCAAAATGTGTTTAACGCGGGCGGCATTGCAGACGCGAGAGCGCAGCGCGGTTTACTTGATGAGTGATTAAGCGACATTTTCCCCATCAGAATTGAAAAAGACCTTCATTGATTCATCACGTGAAGGTCTTTTTTTTGTCTGCTCGGTGGGTGTTTTTTAGCTGTGACGCTTTAAAACTCACACTCAGCATCGAACGTCATGCGTTGATGGTTGTAAGGGTGATCAAACGAAAGCTGTTCGGCATGAAGGTGAAGACGTGTGTCGGGTTCGCCATATAATCCGTCGCCGACCATCGGCATGTTCAAGCCTAAGTGGTGCGCGCAATGCACACGGAGCTGGTGGGTGCGGCCCGTTTTAGGATGCATGTGAAGCTTACTGCGACCTTGTTCAGTCTTGATCAGTTGCCAATACGTGGTTGCAGGTTTTCCATGTTTAAAGCACACCAATTGGCGCGGTCTGTCGTCAGGATCGCCGCGCATTGGCAGGTTAATCTCACCGCTTGGTTGTTCCACAATCCCTTCCACCATGGCGACATAGCGCTTCTCAACACCACGGGTGATGAACTGTTTTTGCAGGTTTTTGTTTGCGCGTCGTGTCAGGGCAAACACCAATAAGCCAGATGTCGCCATGTCTAATCGATGCAGAACAAAGATCTCTTCAACCTCTGGCAGCATGGCAATCACGCGGGTGTAGGCCGAATCTTTAATGGTTTTGCCCGGCACGGAAAGCAGGCCTGATGGCTTGTTCACCACGATGATGGCCTCGTCCTGATAAACCACCTCTAATGTTTTGTCTTCTGCCCAGTTGGTTTCAAGCGGGTTTGGATCAACCTCTAACCCTTCCAGCATGTGACCCAGAATGGGATTGCACTTGCCGTGGCACGATGGGTAGAACTTTTTATGCTGACGCACTTCTGATTTCGGTGAAACGCCCCACCAAAACTCCGCCATCGCGAGCGGGGTATATCCGTGCTTGTAAGCATAGTGCAGCAACTTAGGCGCGGCGCACTCCCCAGCACCTGCAGGCGGCGTCGGGCTGGTGGTTGGGGCAAAAATGGCTTTGAGGGATTTTTCTTCACCGTTCGCATTGAGGAAGCAATATTGCTCAAACAGTTTGTTTTGCAGCGCGTTCGACAAGGTTTTACGTTGCTGCTTCGCATCGTCAATGGCGGCGGTTAGCGCGGTTAACTCAGCGTGAAGGGCGTCGATTTTTTTATCCCATGCCATCTTGAGGTATTTGAGGTCGTTTTTCTCGGCAACGCTTTGCTTGGCAAGCGCCTCTAGCGCGGAGTTCAACGCCTCGCCCGTCAAGTGGGCTTCGGCATGCTGGCGCTGCTGTTTACGCTCTGCGCGTCCTTCAATCATGGTTTGGCGCTGTTGTTGCTCTAGCGCTTTGTAGTCGGCTTGGTATTGCGCGACTTTGCCACTCAAGTGCGATATTTGAGGGTTGGCAGAAAGGGCAGTGACTTGCGCGTTAAGGGCGGTGATCGCTTCCAATTCGGTTTGGAAGAAACATTCCTCGGCCAGCATATCAAACACAGGCGGTACGAAATTCGGCAGGATGTTTTGATCAGCAATTTTGCCGGAAAACGCACTGAAATAGCCGAGCTCCCCGCGTGGAGAGCGCACCAGCAAGACGCCAAACATTTTGCCTGTGCCTTCTGCTGTATTTTCGCCATCCAGTTCGTGCTCACTGTTAAGCCCAAAGTCATGTTGCCAATCGATTTGCGTGGCAAGGTGTTGCTGCAGTTCTTGCGCAGCAAGCACACAGAGCGGGTGTGGCTGATAGTAAAACGGGAAGGTAAACGCGCTCGGCAATTCGAGATGATCGATATCGGCGTTAAAGCGGGTAAATAGCCCGTCTGGGGTGAACGGTGCGTCTGTGTGCATGGTAAAAGTCTATCAGCAACTCGATTGGGGGCGTGATTTTACCTGTTTAGGTGAGAAATACTACTTTGTGTTGGCTCGAGACCATCCACTTTCCTGCCGCATGTTCAGGATCATCATCAAACGTGAGTTCACTTTGGCGTATTCTTCTTCGGCGCGGTATGTTTCACTGTCAACGCTCGCGCCTCCAACGTTAGGAATGTAAACACATGGAAGCATTGCCATATCTAAAAACGGTTAGTTTAAAGCGGGATCGGGTTGATTCATTCAACGCTTACCCGTTTTCTATTCCAGCGGTGAATCATCTTAATACGCTCGAGTTTGCAAAAGACGTGACTATTTTGGTGGGGGAGAATGGCAGCGGGAAATCAACCTTGCTAGAGGCCATTGCCGTTGGAATGGGGTTTAACGCTGAAGGCGGCACCAAAAACTTCAACTTCGGCACCCGATCTACGCACTCGTCTCTCTATGCGCATTTAGGTTTTTCAAAATCCTACAAGAAGCATCGTGATGGTTTTTTTCTGAGGGCGGAAAGCTTTTACAACGTTGCCACGAACATTGATGAATTGGATGAAGAACCTGGACCTCAGCCGCCGATTATCAATTCATACGGCGGTGTTTCTTTGCATCGCCAATCTCACGGCGAGTCGTTTCTTGCTTTGATGGTGGAACGATTTGGAGGGGAGGGTTTGTACATACTTGACGAACCCGAGGCGGCACTGTCGCCAACCCGGCAGCTGTCTGTATTGAGCCGAATGCATCAACTGGTGAAAGCCAATTCCCAGTTTATTATCGCAACGCATTCCCCAATATTGATGGCCTACCCGGGCGCGCGGATTTATCAGATCGATCAGTCTGGTATCAACCAAATCAAATACGAAGACACCGAGCATTATCAGGTCACCAAAGCGTTTCTAAATAATCCTGCACCGATGCTGGCACAATTGTTTCTGGATGAATGCTGACGTTAACTCGAAATATTCAGATCAGAAAAGGCCTGACAATATCGACGTTAAATCGATGTATCTCAGGCCTTCTCTAAGAAGTTAAAGCGTGTTGTTGACGGTTACTTTTGCAGTTTATTAAGCACTTCTGTTGCTACTCCAGCAGCAGATGCAGGGTTTTGACCTGTGATGAGCTCTCTGTCTGTGACAACGTTCGGGTACCATAAATCATTACCAACATTGAACGTTGCGCCAGCTACGCTCAAGGCATCTTGCGGGTAAAACTTCATTTCTCCGCCGCCCAACCAGCCTTTGCTTGCTTCCTCTTCACCATTGCTAAATGCAGTCACTTTGTAGCCGTTGTAGATCCAATCTTTTGGTGTTGCAGGAGATTTGCCTGCTTCTAGCGACTGCACGAACGCTTGCGCGTTTGGCAATGTTGAAATCAGCGCGATGGGTCCGTGGCATACCAGCGCTGTGACTTTCTGATTGTTATGGAAATCAGTCAGCAGTGCCCCCATTTGCTTGTCGGTCAGCAGATCGTTCATTGGTGCGTGTCCGCCTGGTACATAAACAGCATCGAACTTGTCATAACCGATTTGTTCTACGCGGCTCAGGCTAATGACAGGGGAATTTTCTTTGTCAGTGATCTTGAGCTTTTCAAGCAGCGCTTTGTGCTCTGCCATTGATTTTTCATCGTTACCAAAGAACATCACGTTGTCAGACAAAACGTCGACAGTTGGTGCTAAACCGTTAGGGGTTGCGAACGTGAGGTCATGACCCGCATCGAGAAACATTTTTACTGGCTGCATCAACTCATTCAGATAGAAACCTGTTTCGTAGACATCCGTGCCTTTTAGTTTTAGGTGGTCTTCATCTGACATGACGACGAGGATGTTGTCTGCAAGGGCAACTTGGCTGCCTGCCGCGAACACGAGGCTTGCTAGTAGGGTTTTAGTCATTGATTTCATCGTATTCTCCTTGGGTTATTTTTAACTGACGGTTTGTTTCCAAATCATCAACTAAATTTGATGTGTGGAGACTGTGTCAGCGATGAATGCAGTCTATAGGGCAAAGGTTGAGAGAAAAACAGGGTGTTTGTGTATGATTGGTTTCCAAAATGGAAATAAGTGTAGGGCGTTGGTATGGACACATTGAGGGCGATGGCGTTGTTTGTGAAAGTGGCTGAAACGGGCAGTTTTAAGCAAGCGGCGATGGAAATGAATCATTCAAACTCGCTGATAAGTAAAGATATCGGGAAATTGGAGGAGTTAGTGGGCGCGCGCTTATTGCAACGCTCTACCCGCAAAATACAGCTCACTGAAATTGGTCGAGGTTACTTGGAGCATTGTCAGAACATTTTGAGTTCTCATCAAGACGCGCAAGATTATGTGCAAGACATGCAAGGGCGGCCTAAAGGACGCTTGAAGATCAACGCACCGATGACGCTAGGGATTACCGCCTTAGGGCCAGCGTTTGCCGCGTTCACTGCATTGCACCCTGAAGTAGAATTGGATGTGAATTTGAATGATGATCCGGTCGATTTGATTGCTCAGGGGTTTGACTTGGGCTTTCGGGCTTCCAGTGTCGGTGTGGACTCAAACTACATTGGTAAACCCATCACGACATTCTCTTTGCACCTCGTGACAACGCCCAGTTACCTCGATGCACACGCACCACTGCATTCTGCCGATCAACTCAGCCAGCACAATTGCTACATATACAGCTTGGCGATGGGGAAAAACCAGTGGCCTGTAAATGGTGGTATGGCAGTGTCTGGCAACATCATCGCGAATAACACGATCTTCTTGAAAGAGGCATTACTTCAAGGGTTAGGAATTGGTCTTCTCCCCAGCTTTGTGTGCGCTGACGAAATCCAATCGGGGCAGTTTGTGGAGCTTTTGAAAGACGAACCGTTACCGACGCTGAGCTTTTATGTGCTGTATCCGAGTCGGCATTACACGCCGCCGAAATTGGTCAAATTCATTGAGTTTATGCAATCGTGGTTTAATGATGAGCAAAGCCGAGAGTGAAAACGTTTAGTTGCGCTCGTCTGGCTTTACAACCGCTTGGCCATTGTCCTTGAAAAACGGCGTCGGCACGTTGTTGCCCTGAATTTTATTCTTAAGCATGAACGACATCACGGCCGCGAGTGAGGCAAAGGAAAACTTAGGGTGTGGGTTAGTGGGTGGCGTGCCTTTGGCAAATTTGCCCATGACATAACATTTCACTGGGCCAACAGCGGCTTCTTTGCCTTCACCTTGAAGTGCGGTGAGCGGAATGCCGGCAAATGGCATTTTTCTGCTGATGGTGTTCACGATAGGGGAATGACAGCACGCGGTATAGAAGCGATAAACGCCTTTGGGTGTCATGCGCATGCAGCGCAATTGGTCTGCCCCTTGGTGGATTTCAACTTGCGAGGGAGCCAGTTGGAATAAATCCGTGCCACCAAATTCATCGAGCCATTTCTCTTCATTGCCAATGTACTTTGCGAAGCCTTGGCAATCGTCACAGTAGCAAACCATATGGTTGCCTTTCTTGGGTGATACATTCTTGACTGTGCCTTTTAATGTGCCGCAATCACACTGCAATGATAAATCTGTCATAAGAGAATTCCATCCGTTGAAAAAGGTAAGCGAATTATTGCTACCCTCTTTTGACACTATAACGAATGTTATCAAAGCGCGAGTGTATGGACGGGCGATTGAGCGCCCGTCTCATAAAAGATCCCACTATTTCCGCATCTTACTTAAATATTACCGCCCGGATTAAGCCCGCTCGGCACCGCGTCTGGAATGGTTTTGTCAAAGCTCTCGTCAGTCAGTGACATCAAGAAGGCTTCAATCGCGTCTATGGTGTCGCCGTTATTATCAAAGTCTAATGCGGCGAGGTCAGGATCATTGCTTGGGTTACCCACGCCGTTGTAAAAAGCAATGGCATCCCTGAGTGTCCTCTCCGTGCCGTTATGCATGTAAGGCGCGGTGAGGGCGACGTTTCTCAAGCTTGGTGTTCTGAATTTACCGTCAATGCCGTTGTCTTCAATGCCTGCATTCGTCAGTTTAGGGTTGGTTTCAACGGTGAGTTGGTGCAACGAATAATCTGAGAACATTGGTCCACTGTGGCAGGCATTGCAGCCCGCATCTATGAATGCATTTAGCCCGCGAACCTGCTGTTGCGTCAGTGCTGATTCATCGCCTCGTGCATAGCGATCAAAAGGGCTGTTTGCTGAGATCAGTGACCTTTCGAATGCAGCAAGCGCCTGTGCAATGCGTTCATCATTGATGGTGCTATCACCAAAAGCGTCGGTGAACAACGTTATGTATTCACCATTCGCATTGAGACGCGACACCACCTCATCTAAGATTTCAGCTTCCGTAAACTGGTCGCCGCGCATTTCTTCCTTCGAACGAATGGGATCGAGTGCTTGGTCTTCCAGCGAGGTCGCACGGTTATCCCAAAACATGACGGTCGCAGATGGGTCGTAGTTGCTGTTTTCATCAATCCCGTTGTAAGCCGTGTTGACGATGGTGGGGGAGTTTCTCTTAACCAAAGCGCCAGAGATACGCGCTTCGGACAACCCTACACCGCCAACACCCATGCTGACATCAATGTGCTCGGCGTAGCCATTATCAGGGTGATGGCATGTCGCGCAGGCCACATCTTGGTTGCCTGATAAAATTGGATCCCAAAAGAGTTGTTTTCCAAGTGCGACTTTTTCAGCGGATGATGGGTTATTGGCTGGCTCGATAAGGGTTAATGGCAAGCTGCCGACCTGCTCGCTTGTTGGGTCATCACTGGGTGATGCACCACCACAGGCAGCCAGAACGAGAGGAAGCATTACAGCGCTTAATTTCTTCATGATGAAACCTATTTATGTGTGCATTAGAAGGAGTATGAAAAGCTAAGTCCGGCGGTGAGATCATCGGAACCGTATTGGTTTACAACGAGCGTCGTACCAAAGGCTTTTTGCCATTCAACACCCAGCCCCAGCGATGCTTTGAAATCAAAATCCGAGTAGGAATTGTTGGCTTCTCGATCAAGCAGTGAAACGGCAATTTCTTCATTGATGTAAGCCGCGCCAATGGAGGCTTCCAAGAAAGCGCGATTTCCCCAAAATTCTGCAAAATCCCATTGCGATCCAACATCCGCATACACGATATCTACCGCGCTGCCTTCTTTGTCGATGTCAGTTTTGTAGCCAGCAACGAGGAAAGGGTAAAAGGGGTTGGTAGACAGAAAGAAGTATTTGAATTCCGTGCCGACGAGCATTTCATCTTCCCCCCCGAGTGCGCCCGCGGCAAAAGTCTCAGCAGAAATGGCTATTTGAAAGGGGTTGCGCTCCT
Organism: Enterovibrio baiacu; assembly: GCF_004120195.1. Lineage (GTDB taxonomy): Bacteria > Pseudomonadota > Gammaproteobacteria > Enterobacterales > Vibrionaceae > Enterovibrio > Enterovibrio baiacui. The sequence continues at coordinate 238,586 of NZ_SCHN01000010.1, forward strand.
TGGCTTGAACCATGCCAGAGGAAAGAGCAAGAGGGAGTGCAAGAAAGGGGATAAAAACGGATGCGCTTTGATTTACAAAATGGGGCTTCATCATCTAATCACCAAGGACAAGGTTACGTGAATGGTTCGAGTCGACAGGTATAAGGGATGGGGTGTGAAAAAAATGTAGAAGTTGTTAATTTTTTACAGTGAGGCGTCTTGGTGGGGAGACGTTATGATTGTGGCTCTAAACGTTCAGGCGGGATCGGCGAACAAATAAACAGGCAAACGTGGGTTTACTATGCCACGTTTGCGGTGGGATTCTTCTTATTCACCTCGGAGAGACGCTAATGGTGTTTTCTTTAAAATCCGCTTAGGTCAAGCGCTACGGCATTCCCAAGCCAATAGGCGTGCTGTGTGTGGTCAGCAAGATCGTCGCCGGTGCTGGCATGCACTAACACATTAAGGGTGTCACGTTGCTCATCCAGCCAAGGAATGAAGTTATCAAAATCCGTATCAAAGAAAAGCACCTGATAGCTCCACATCGTGTGGGGGCCAACAGGTCTTTCATGGATTCGCCCGAGTTTGAGTGAAAACGCATGTTGGGTTTTCTCATACAGGCGCTTCGCTGCGTCTAACGTGTTTGCATCAAAATACACATGGGCGTGGTACGCTTTATGTAGGTTTATCGGTTTTCTTGGGCTGTCCATCCTTGTCTCCTCAGCCTTGGATCTTTCTTTCAGCGTAGCGTATTTACCCCTGTAGATTCCATGACTTATTTGCCGCACGCCGTGTGCCTGTTCGTCTTGTTATGTGGCGTCATTGGCAGATTTATGAATAATGACAGGGGGCGGCAATCGCTGTATGAAAGGGGCTTCAACACATGGGCACGTTTCTCTTCACCATCACGTCAGTTCCCCTCAACCATTAAGTAAGGATCCGGTTTGGCTAAAAAATATTATGTTGTGTGGAAAGGCCGTAAGAACGGCATTTACACCGACTGGGCACAGTGCAAAGCGCAAGTGGATGGCTTTCAAGGTGCGAAATTCAAATCTTTTCCAACACTCGCAGAAGCAGAGGCCGCGTTTGGCGGAAAAGCGGGCGCTGGCGCTTCCAAGTCTTCTGCGGCTAAAACATCGTCAAGTTCCACCGCCACGAAATCGAAGCCAGCCGCGCTGACACAGACGCAAATTACCGACATGCCTTTTGATATCAAGATTTTCACAGACGGTGCATGTGAGCCCAACCCTGGCGAAGCGGGAACCGGGCTAGCGGTTTATCAAAACAATACGCTGACTGAACTGTGGTATGGGTTATACCAACCCGTCGGCACGAACAACACGGCTGAGCTTCACGGGCTACACCAAGCCTTCTTGATTGCCAAAGAAAAGCTTGCGAAAGGTCTGTCAGTGGCGATCTATTGTGATTCTCGTTATGCCATTGATTGTGTCACCAAATGGGCATCGGGTTGGGAAAAGAAAGGGTGGAAAAAGGCTGGAGGGGAAATTAAAAACCTCGACATTATTCAACCCGCTTATGCCCTTTATCAAACGCTGCAGTCGCAAATCACGATACATCACGTGAATGGCCATGTTGGCATTGAAGGTAACGAGCTTGCTGATCGCATGTCGATTGTGGCGATTGAGCGTCAAGATGAAGCGTTGAACCTGTATCAAGAAACGACAGAAATCGACGAGATTCTGGCATTGCGAAAAGGCTGATACATACGCGTTAAGGTATTAAATCTGGGGGCGCCTCAGTTTCTCGACCCTGTGTTGAAAAAGAGGCGTGTTCATCTTTGTTTTCCTCCCCCTTTCATTTCCATTGTTTTGTCTGCGACCGCGCCCACCATGCCTCCAAGCTGTTTATAGTAATCAATGGCATAGCTTCGATTACTCACGTTTGGAGAATAATGAATTCAATTTGTGTGTATTTTCTGCACATTGGCTACCCGCTATCATGAATACTCAAGGTGCGTTTTCGTTTCTCTGAGAGACGACATTCGCCATCTACCTGCTACGCAAACCAAGCGAAAAGGATAATGACAGTGAAAGTAGCCGTTACTGCAGCGAGCGGGCAACTGGGCTCTGAGATTGTGAAAGCCACGGTTGCCTTGGTGTCGAAAGAAAACGTCATCGCACTGGCGAGAACGCCGGACAACGCCAAGCACCTTGGTGTTGAGGTTCGTGGAGGGGATTACGACAACCCAGGTCAGCTTGAGGCGTCTTTGCAATCGGTGGACGTGTTGTTGTTGCTTTCAGGTAATGGTGCGCCGGATGGACGAATCGGTCAGCATCGCAATGTGATTGAGGCGGCCAAGCGTGCGGGTGTGAAGAAGATCGTTTACACCAGCGTGCAGGGTGCTGAAGAAGGCACGGCATTTTCGCCGATCATTCAAAGTAACCGACAAACCGAGCGAGACGTGCGTGAAAGCGGATTGGCGTGGTCGATTGGTCGCAATGGCATTTATATGGAGCCTGACGTTGAGTACATCGAAGGCTATAAAAAAGCGGGTGGCATCGCGAACTGTGCAGGTGAAGGGAAATGTGGCTATACCACGCGCCCAGAGCTGGCCTATGCCTATGCAAAAATGCTGACGGAGGACGTGCATAACGGACAAACCTACAATTTGCACGGTGAGGCGCTGACCCAATATCAAGTGGCGGCATATTTGAACAGCGCGTTCGGCACAAAACTGGCTTACACACCCATGACGGTAGATGCCTATCGACAAGATCGTATTGCAGAACTTGGGGATTTTATCGGCACAGTGATCGCCGGCATTTACGAAGGCATTAGCAATGGGAAAGCCGATAACCCTAGCCACTTTGAAGCCGCTGCCGGTAGGCCGCATCAAAGGTGGCAGGCTTACTTTGATGCATTAAAAACCCAACAAACCGGATAAATGTAAACGCTCAAATAGCCAGATGTGAAGCAAGATCATCATGCTGCGAGATTAGGCGTGCTGAGTCAGAAATATGATACATCTTGCGTAGGAATACCCCGCTACCTTAAACGAGCAATGCTTGAAGACACAAAGGAGCGGGTATGAGCGAGATCGATGAAGCATTTGGCGCCGTTGTTGACATGCACAGCAGCGGAAAGAACAAAGTGGAAATTGCAGGCGAACTGTCCCAGCAAGGGTGGAGTTTTTACGAAGCACTGGAATTTACCAAAGGCGTTTATGAATGTGAGTCCCTGTCTGACCCGATCATGATGGGGAGCTCACTTGAAGAGATGCGAAAGAAACCGCCACTCGATATTTGATGCGTTTGAAGAAAAACAGTCAGCAGATTTGCTGGCTGTTTTTTTATGCGCGTCCATCACGCGCGTTTTTGTCCGTTTATCCCCACCGTTCATTTGCCTCTAAGTGCATATTTTTATAGGCAATCAGGTGCATTTTCTCCTAAGTGTTAGCCACGAGAAACGCGCCGCACGTAACATTTCTCCCCTTCAAACAGAGCGTGTTAAATCAAAGCGCTTAGACTGAGAGTGTTTGTGTCTGCAAGGTTTTCCGCATTCATTCTTTGGATTTATAATGCTTTCTCGACGTCGATTTATTCAACAAACAAGTGTGCTCGCCATGACATTACCCTTCACCCGCCATGTAAGTGCCAAAGGTATAACGAGTCGGTGGTCGATGCCTGATGAGGCAGCACCACATGCACGGACATGGATGGTCTTTGGTGCCAATAAAGACATTTGGGGGAAGCGCTTATTGCCCGGGGTGCAGGAAAACCTCGCGAATATCGCCCTGACCATCGCGGAATACGAACCTGTTTCTATGTTGGTTCCCCAAAGAGACATGGCAAGGGCTTATGCTCTGATGGGCGATAAGGTCGATTTCATTGAAAGTAACATGAACGATCTGTGGGCAAGAGACACTGCGCCCTTGTTTGTTGAAAACGCAAACGGTGAATGCGCCGCCGTGGATTTCAATTTTAACGGCTGGGGTGGAAAACAAGCTTACCGATTGGATGCGAAGGTGGCGGCGCAGATCGCCAAATACGCTCAAGTCCCGCTTAAAAAAGCGCCTGTGGTGATGGAAGGCGGGTGCATCGAGGTGGATGGCCACGGCACCGCAATCATTACGGAAAGCTGTACCTTGAACAAAAACCGCAATCCGGGCATGTCCAAAGCGGCGTTTGAAGACGCACTTTCGCCTTTGCTGGGGTTGGAGAAGATCATCTGGTTGCCGGGCATTAAAGGCCGCGATATCACGGATGGACACACAGATTTTTATGCGAGATTCACCACGCCAGGCAATGTAGTGGTGGGGATTGATACCTATCCTGACTCCTACGAATACGATTTAACGCGTGAACATGCCGACATACTTGCGAGTGCTACAGATGCTCAAGGTAATAAGCTGATTGTTCACCCTCTGGAAACGCCAAATACAGTGCGTGAGAAGTACGACAGCCCTGATTTTGCTGCTGGCTACGTGGGTTTTTATGTGTGTAATGGTGCGGTCATCATGCAAGAATTTGGCGACGTTGAGGCAGACACAAAAGCCAAAAACACACTGGTTTCATTATTCCCTGAACGTGACATCGTGGCGCTGAACGTGGATGCCATTGCCGCAGGTGGTGGCAGCATCCATTGTGCCACGCAGCAAGAGCCAAGATGCTTAACCTAAGCGACGGGCGTCAGTATTGGGTGTGAATTCATCGCGCCATTTTAAAATAGTATTGTCTCCAAACTGCACGCGCTAGCGTTTCGTAACAAGAAATGAGAGCGAGATAGGCGTGAACCACTCTGTGCGAGAAAAGGCTTCTGGTATTATCAGCACCTAAGCACAATGAGCATGAAGCAGAAAACAGCATGTGGTCGTTTTCTGTATGGCATGAAAGGAGAGCAATACATGGATCTTAAAGGTCTGGAAAAATATCTGGCAGCAAACAATTACGATTCAAAACCTGTCACCGGTGGTGTTCTGATCAACTTGGGAGCGCTGGTGGGACGTGTGCACGTGAAGTACGACGATGCCTCGAAAACCATGAGTTTTAATGACAAGTCTCGCTGGGTTACTCAGTCCATTCTCGCCCTTATCATGTTGTTTTTCCTTATCACCAACTTCAATGTGTATTCCCAATTGCAATTGTACTCATGCATCGCGGTCACCATTGGTATGTTCCTGATCTTTTGGTTTAAAGAAAAGAAAATCACTGCATTGAAACAGGCCTTAGAAGCGGCTGGCGCTTCACACAGCGCACCCAAAAAGAAATAACCCAGCGATAAAGACGCGAGCGAATTGCAATAACGCGATCAGGAGGAAAGCATGGAATTCCACATCGTGAATGATCCCAACGCGGACGACATCATGGATGTGCGACGAGGCCTGATTGCGTTCAATGACCCGTTTGTTGAGGACGCACAAGACATTGATGTCGGCGTGTATGCCGTGGATGATGCGGGCAAGCGTGTCGGCGGCATCGTTTCAAAGATCTGGGGGAATTGGATGTATATCCGCTTTCTCTGGGTTGATCCCGCCCTGAGTGGAAGTGGCCTCGGTACCCAACTCATGAAACGCATGGAAGACTATGCCATTGCGCAAGGTTGCCATTCGGCGTGGGTTGATACGCTCAGCTTCCAAGCCAAACCCTTCTATGAAAAATGCGGCTATCAATGCCAAATGACCCTCAATGACTACCCAGTCGCTCATCAACTCCATTTCTTGACGAAAAAGCTGGTTATAAACCCCACGCCATAAGGAATTCGCTAATGTTAAGCGGGCTAAACCACATCACGTTAGCCGTGAGCCATCTTGACACATCTCAGGCCTTTTACACTCAGCAACTAGGCTTTAAAGGGCATGTTAAGTGGGATGGCGGCGCGTACCTCTCCCTCGGTGATATCTGGCTTTGTTTGTCGCTAGATAGCCCCTGCGAAAAAACCGATTACACCCATATTGCTTTCTCTGTCGAAGCAAGTGCCTATGCCGCTTTTGTCGAAAAGATAAGGGCGGAGGGTGTGATTGAATGGAAGCAAAACCACAGTGAAGGACGCTCGCTTTATGTGCTTGATCCCGATGGTCACAAATTAGAGATTCATGTGGGAACGCTTGCAGATAGGCTCGAAAGTTTAAAGAGAAAGCCTTACGCTGGATTGGTCTGGCTATAAACAAGGAGAGTGTGATGTTAGAACTTCGACCTAGCTGTGAGTGCTGTGACAAAGCCCTGCCGCCGGAATCTACTGAGGCGTTTATCTGCACCTTTGAATGCACGTTTTGCAAAGACTGTGTGGACTACGTGCTAAAGGGCGTATGCCCGAATTGTGGTGGAAACTTCTCACCTCGCCCACTTCGTCCTGTCACCTTGCTTAAGAAATTTCCTGCATCAACACAACGGATCGTTAAACCCAATGGCTGTGGTGACGTGGCGTAGCCTCTGAATACTGTATCTATTCATGCAATGAGCGATAATGAAGTTGGCGTTTTCTGAGCGTGCGTTACCGCCATTAAACGTTGGCTTTGCGAGGGACACCCAAAACACCATAAACGGCGATGAAAGCATGTCCCATCCTGCTTCAATTCCGCTTTCCTACTGGGCTAGAAGCAGATAGTATCCTGTATCAACCAGTGAGTTTGGGAAATCGGCTAGACCCTTTTCTTTCAAGACTGACTTTTCGTCATCGGCGATAAGGTAGGTCTTACGTTACGCCTTTCGCATATTGCATGTGTTTATCATGGCGATAACGTCCTCAATGTTGGTGCTCACAACGGAGCTTTGTGCGCACGTCTCTAGCCAATCTTTGCCGAACGGAATCTCAATTCTCCCAATCTCATCCCGCTTTTTGCGGAGCTTTTATTTTTCTGAGCGACCCCATTTTTCCGCTCAGTATGTTGCGTCAACAGGAGAGTCCCTTGCACAGTTATCGCTGGTACGTTGCGTTTACGCACGTTGGTGAAGAACAAGAATTCGTCGAGCGCCTTCAACGTAAGGGGATGGATGTGTATTTGCCTGTGCGTACCTTTTCAGAAGTGACGAATGGCAGAAGGCGCACCCGCTACGAGCCATTGTTCAAATGTCATGTCTTTGTTCGAACCACGCCTGAAGGGCTACAGTGGGTAAAAACGGCACCGGAATTGTCTCACTTTGTCAGGCACGGTAAATACTTGGCCTCCGTACCGGGCTGCGACATCGTTAAAATCAAAACCGTGCTGCACTACTACGAGCAAACCGAATCGATCAACAACAACATGGTCGATGGTTGCACGATTGCGGTGATTAACGGGTCGCTAAAAGGCATTACCGGAAAGTTCGTTGAAATGGGCGACGCGAAGTTGATTGCCACACCCGTGACTCAGCTTGGTTACTCAATGCTCCTCGACCTGCCTTCAAGCTGCTATGTAAGAACCGAAATATCCGAATTTACTTGGTGAGCAGTCGTCGCACACGCTGACTGCTCCCACACGCGCCAAGGATGGCGCTTGTCGGTATTCTTTGGCGTCTCAATGCATGACCTTACCGCTGATTTTCCCTGCCTTTGTTTTCAATTCCTCTTACGATCTATAAGCTTTAGCCTCAATCACCAAAGATGAATACCGCAAGGATTGCTGTATGAAGTTTATTAAAAGCGCCAACTTTACCGCTGAACGCCCATGGGGAGCGATGGACATCGCCAACATGAACGGCATTACCACGCGTCTTCATTGGACTGATCAACCTTATAAATGGCACATCAACGACGGAGAAGAAATCTTTGTTGTGCTCGATGGCGTGGTTGAAATGCGTTATCGCGAGAACGGTGTTGAGACATCAAACCTGATGACGGTGGGGGATATTTTTTACGCCTCGGTTGGCACTGAACACGTGGCGCACCCTGTCGGTGAAGCACGCATCTTGGTGATCGAGAAAGAAGGCAGTGTGTAACCCACCCCCAAATAACCTCATAGATATGGAACGAAAAGATGCTGACATGCGTAGAAGTTGAACCGCAAGTTGCCGCGACAGCGGCGGTGATCTGGTTACATGGTTTGGGCTCAAATGGCCATGATTTTGAAGCGATTTTGCCTGAACTCCGCCTTCCGGCCGATGCCCCTGTACGTTTTATTTTTCCGCATTCACCGTCAATGCCTGTCACGGTAAATGGCGGTATGGTGATGCCTGCATGGTATGACATTCTTGAAATGGGCGCTGGGCGTAAGTTGAATACCGCACAACTGCGGGACTCGGCAGCACAAGTGTCTGAGCTTGTTGAGCGTGAAATAGCGCGAGGTATTCCCTCTGAGCGCATTATTCTTGCCGGTTTCTCGCAAGGTGGCGCAGTGGCGTATCAGGCCGCGTTGAGTTTCCCTAAACCTTTGGCTGGGCTATTAACGCTCTCAACCTACTTTCCAACCTCAGATACCATTGAGTATGCCGACGCCAATCGCACTATCCCGATTGAAATCATGCACGGCAGTTATGATCCCGTTGTGCTTCCTGCGATGGGCGAAGATGCGCGTGATGATTTGATTGCCGCGGGTTTTAAACCAAATTGGTCGACTTACCCCATGGAACACCAAGTGTGTATGCCGCAGATAAAAGACATTGCCGCGTGGCTTTCAGCGCGTCTAGGTCTTTAACGCTTCGGCTCTTAATACTTTGGCTTTTAACGCTAAGAGCGAAATGTGGCAGATATTTCATCGGATTGGCCGTTGAGTCGGCTTTCTGTCGCATCGCTGACGCCTAAATTTGAAGTCATGATGATGCAATGATAACTGTATGTTTTTAAAGCACTGTCAGGTAAGTGTCACCATGGTGACGTGGTGAATGTCTTCCCGTTTCTCGTAGATTGAAAGGGCACACAGCAGAAAGGAAACGACATGATTATCAGGAAACTAAGATTGCAACGTGGGTGGTCACAAGAGCAACTTTCGGAGATGAGCGGACTGAGTGTAAGAACCATTCAACGCATCGAAAGGGGTGATAAACCGGGATTGGAATCGCTGAAATCGTTGGCTGCTGTATTCGAAGTCCAAGTATCAGATCTTCAAAAAGAACCGGAGCCCGACATGACAGCTGACGTAAAAATTACAGAAGAAGAAACCCGTGTGATTAACCAAGTGAGAGAAATAAAAGGTTTCTACTCACACCTAATGACCTATGCGTTAGTGATCACGGGATTGTTTATCTTGAACTACATGACCAGTCCGGAATATATCTGGGCGTGGTGGCCTGCAATGGGGTGGGGCATTGGCATTATTTCTCACGGATTAAGCGCATTTGAAGTGCTGAACTTCTTTGGCGCTGATTGGGAGCGCAAGCAAGTTGAAAAGCGGTTAGGCCGAAAACTGTAGCACCACATAGTCTAAAGCCAATCATGGCCTGGCAGTGTCTTACCAACATGCCTAGATACACAGAAAAGTACCATTCAATCTAAACCCGCATTTGGCGGGTTTTCTTTTGGATGTCACCCTGAAAACCCGAAAACACATGGATTTAGTGGTGTGTCGTTGGGGCGTAAAAAATAACGATGAGGGGAAAATGTGACTGAATCTGTTTTCGTGAATATCTATAGAGGTGTTGATTGCGGTGAGCTAGGCAAAATCACTGTGCGAACTGATGGAGAAAGTGACGTGAAAGCGGGAGATCAAATTGGTCTGTCATTTCACACCAACAAGCTTCACTTTTTCGATAGCAAAGGGCTTTCTGCCGCTTACTCGTAACAACACTGCTCACACCTTGTGTGTTGGTATGAGCAGCGAAACATTCTCCCTATTTGTAGCAGTTCTCCCAATGTAATTCTGCTAATAAAACCCGGTATACCTCTTTGGATGCCGGGCTTTTTTTTCTTTATTCTCGCTTCTCGCTTCTCGCTTCTCGCTTCTCGCTTTACGCCGCCTCATGCGTTTTCGTGGGTTCTTTCGGCGGCACGATTAAAGGCATCATCTTCACATCGGCGATACGGTTATGCGCTAATTTGATGATTTCAAAACGCCATGATTGATAGCTGATCACCTCACCTTCATTTGGAAGACGCCCCGCCACCCACATCAACAGACCATTCAGGGTTTGGAAGCCTTCTTCTGCCTCGCCCAGCAAGGTACTGATGCTTAATCGGCTCTTGAATTCGGCGATGGGTATCATGCCATCCATCAACCAACTGCCATCGGGAAGTTGCTTCGCCCATGCATCTTCTTCCGACAAAGACAAATCACCCGCAATGGCTTTTAGTAAATCGTAATGGGTCACTAACCCTTGGATATCACCATATTCGTCGACGATAAACGCCAATTCACCACTTTTTCGCTGCAAGTAGTTCAGCAAGGTTAAGCCGCGCATAGACTCAGGCACGTAGATCGGACGTTTTAACAGGCTGGCGATCACCGGAATGGATAAATTGCCTGCTTGGTTAAGCATGGCTTTAGAAGAGACCGTGCCTACCACGTTATCCAAATTGCCTCGGCAGACTGGAAATACGCTGTGTTTGGTGTTTCGAATGCGCTTGAGAACCTGTTCGACGGGTTGGTCGATGTCGAGGAAATCAATGTCGCGGCGTGGCGTCATCAGTGAACTAACGAGCCTGTCATTGAGATGCAGTATGTTGTTAATCATCTCGTGTTCTTGCGGTTCAATCGCGCCTGATAACGACCCTTCGCTGACCAGTGCCTGAATATCATCTTCCGTCACGGCATCATCATTTTCTTGGCTGACGCTCAGCGCGCGAAGCGATGCCTCTGTTGAATGCGTCAGCAAGGCAACAAAAGGCGTAGCGATTTTGGACAGCCAATAAATCGGCAATGCCACCAACACAGAAAGTTGCTCGGCGTTTGATTGCGCAAAACGTTTAGGCACCAATTCACCGATAACAATGGCGAAGTAAGTAATTGCTAACACGACGCAAGCCGTAGAGAAAATATCTGCGGTGTACACATCCAAGCCCATCACCACCAACCACTCAGCAAAGGGCACAGACAAGGTCGCTTCACCCACGATGCCGCTCAGCAGACCAATCACGGTAATGCCGATTTGAATGGTGGAGAGAAATCGGGTGGGGTTTTCTTTGAGGGTGAGGGCAACGTGCGCGGCTTTGCTCTTTTCCGCTAAACGCTTTAATCGACTGCTTTTGGCGGTGACCAACGCAATCTCCGACATGGCAAAAATGCCGTTAATAACAATTAAACTAACAAGCAGTAGCACGTCCATAGTGTATTGATTCCGCTGATGAAATTATCTACAGATTAATCTGGAATCGTGTTGCTGAATGTGATTGTACCCAAACAACCTGCGCTTACTTTTTCCGCGAAACTAAGCGAATTGATCCGCGACTGAACGCTCGTCATGCCGTTTTATGAAATCTATCTTGGCAAAGTCTTATGGACGTGAAGTTTGCCCACTTTGTTGGCTGATAAAATACACAATATACAGCAGGTGAACGACGTCATGTGTTGTTGCGGTTTGAGCGGTATTTGAATCATACCCAAGCAACCTGAAGCTCGCTGAATCCGGCATCTTCAGGTTGCTTGGGTATATTATAGAGAGGAAAAGAAGATGGATATTCGATTCGGTACATTTAATCTCTACCAATTCGCTGCGCCTCCGGTGGCATGGTACGCCCCTCAGAATACGTATTCAGACAGCGATTGGTTAGACAAAAAAGCATGGGTAACTTCGCAGCTCGATACGATGGCGTGTGATGTGGTGGGCTTTCAAGAAGTGTTCAGCCCCGACGAGCTTGAAGCCTTGGTGAACGCTGCGGGATACCCGCATTTCGCTGTGGTTGATACGCCCGCAAAAGGGGATGACGGCGACAATGTGTATGTGGGGCCTGTGGTGGCAATCGCCTCCAAGTTCCCTCTGGTTTCGGCGGAAAAGGTGTCATTCAATGACAATTCCAGCCAGCATTTACCGCTGAAAGAAGACACAGAGTTTTCGCGCACGCCTATCCGCGCGGAAGTCCAAATCGATGGGGCGGTCAATGCGATTGTTTACGTCGCGCACTTTAAATCAAAACGCCCTGTTTCTATCCCGTCAGATGTCTGCGACAACGCAGCATGGGATGAGCGCGTGTTGGCTTCCATGCAAGCGAGATCCATTGGTAACGTGGCGTCCATGCTGCAACGTGGCGCGGAAGCGAGTGAGCTCTACGAGAACATCTCGAAAGATCTGCACGCATCATCAGAAACGCCAGTGGTGTTGCTGGGGGATTTGAATGACAGCATTCATTCCATTGCCATCGAAGCCCTCTCAAACCGAGGCCGTGTGTATGACATTGACGGTGTCGCTTGGGCTGACCTACCGATTGAGGCCAAAGTCGCAAGTTACAAACTCAAGTTATACGATGCCTTCGACATGGCCCCTAACCCTGATGGCACCGCAAGAACGCCGACCCACTATCATCGTGGCGAAGGCGGTACCTTGGACTACGTGTTTGTTTCAAATGCTTTGAATGAGAAGAACAATAACGCCGCAGGCAGAGTGTCTGGGTTTGATGTGTATGACGCCCATTTGAAAAATGATGGCGTGAGCAATAAGAAGCAATCAGACCATGCGCAAGTGGTGGCGACAGTGGCTTTTAACTGATCTGTCGGTTCTCATCATGAACGAAAGCGGCCATTGCGCCGCTTTTTTAATGGGGCGCGATCTGAAGTTTTGGCCACTGCTGTAACCAGTTCTTAGTTGCAACCCTCTGTTCAAAAAGGCGCTTATCCCTTTTAGGGTTATAAGTCAGAGACAGTGAAAACAGAGACGTCAATCCAAAGGGCGCGATGCACTCATACTCCCTGTCCCCCACTTTTCGGATGCCAATCGCTGTTTCTTTTTCCGGCCAGTAACGCATAGCATCTTCACTGCTTGCGTAAGGGGCATCGCCATTTCTTAGGTGCATGTGCGCTTGATTTCGAACTTGCCAGTTAAGACTTGGCATCATGTTTTTCAGCGTTTCTTCATGCTGTAAATCGGCAGTAGTATCGACACTGATAGGGTCAAAATAGATAACATCTATGTCATTTAGCGGCGTAGGGATGTCCTTTTGATGCAGGTAATCCCACACTCGATTGCGAACAAACCCTGCTGCGATGTATGCATCGGGAAGTGCTAACGTGAAGAGGCAATCGAGGGCTTTTTGGCGAACAGGATCTTGTAAGACGAGAGAAATAACCTTTTCATTCATCGCTAATTGTCTAATAGCCCATCCAGACCTTCGGCAGCCATGGAAGGTTCAAACTCCATCACGTCATAGTCCGCCACACCCGCTTGATAGAAAGGATCTTCACGCAGAATAGCATCAAGGTGTGCGCGATCGTTGGCGCGTGCCAGAATGATCCCGCCAGTGCGCGGCACTTTGCGTCCTGATGCCAGAAAATGCCCCTCAGCGTACTGTTTTTCTAAGTAGGCAATGTGCGCGTCAATGTATTGATCAACCTCAGAGAGCGCGACGGTATACGTGAGTGATACAACAAACATGGAGTGGCTCTCATCGTTAAAAAATCAGGGACTAGTTGGTTACTGAGTCGATATTTGTAGCAATGATTTGAAACGCGGAGATAAGGGTATCTCTGAACGTGGTATCTGTAATGAAGACCGCAAGAATGATGGCGGAAATCCCCACACCCATAATTGCGTACTCTATGGCGGTAACCCCTGATTGATCCTTCATATAGCGGTGAGTAAGTTGAGCTAAGGCTTTCATCGTTATTATCTCGACAACTGACGGCAGATTCTGATTATTTGTTAAACACGGTCGTTCATCCTGAATGACAATGTTTTTCGCAACCCGATCAGCGTAGCCACTAAGTTGCTCATCTTCCAATAAAAAATCAGAATTATTAGAATTATTAATTCGAAATCAAACTCTTATGATTGCAGTGGCATATTGATCTGTTTGAATTTCGAACGTTTCAGCCGCAGCCCACCTCAGTGCAATATCGTTCAATACTTGGCGATGCCGATCTCGTAATCTCAAATGCTCAAAGACGGGTAGACAGGTGTGGTTGTAATGGAAAATATCCTCGTTGCCATGGCGACATTTGCGTTTGTAGGTGCAGTCACGCCAGGGCCGGTAAACATACTGGCGACCAGTACGGCGGTGAACTTCGGCGTGCGTGAAGCGGTTAAACATGTTGTGGGAGCATCGGTCGCGTATGCCGCGGTGGTGTTTTTCTCTGGCAGTGTGATGCAACTGTTGTTGGCGCTGCTGCCCAAGATGGAATTGGGCATGCGGATGTGCGGGAGTGTGTATTTGTTTTATCTGGCGTACAAGATTTTTACCGCGCCAGTATCAGGCATTGATGCATCCCAAAAAACGCGTTCAGGGCTATGGACAGGGTCGCTAACCCAACTGCTGAACCCAAAGGCGTGGCTGGTCGCCATGTCGGGTATCAGTTTGTTTGTGGTCGGGCAAGGTGATGAGCACACCTATCTCATGGTGTTTACCTTGGTGTCTTTGGTCATTTGTTTGATAGGCGTCGGGGTATGGGCGGTTATCGGCACTGTTTTGGCTAACTACCTTGATAATCCCACTCAACAGCGTCACTTTAATAGAGTGATGAGTGTGTTGCTTGCTGTGTCAGTCACCATGATGTGGCTTTGAACGCCATCAGTCATCATTTGCATCGGGCGAGGGAAGGTTCAAGGGTTTTGCGGAAGGACGTCGAGCACGCATGAAGAAGGATAAAAGCGCCAGTTTTAAGCAAAGCACATTGCTGCCTTGGGTTGAACTGCGTGTCGCCAATCAAAGCACTGCTTGTTATGAAGCGCATTCGCACGATGAGTTTTCTTTCGGGATCATTCAGCAGGGCAGTGCTAACTACAAAAACCGGCAGACGACGCATGCGATCGGCAAAGGGGATGTGGTGACGATTAACCCCGCTGACGTGCATTCCTGCAACCCTAACGTGGGGACGTGGTCTTACAACATGTTGTTTGTGGATACCCTCAAAATGGGCGATGTTCAGCGTGATGTGTTACAAAGCGACGCACACGATTACACCCCGTTTATTCATGATCTTGAACGTAGTCCCGACATTCAGCAGCGTTTTCGTGCTTTGTTTGAAGCATTGAAAAGTGATGCGAGTGTGCTGCAGGCACAGGTATGCTTTTACGATTTTATCGAGCACATTTTGGGGAAACAGCAGCAAGATTCGCTCAGGGCGATGATGTCTCAACCGCCGTTAATACGCATTCGGGAAAGGCTACTGGACGATATCGAGCACATCCATCAGCTCGATGAACTGGCGCAGGAAGCAGGCATGAGTCGCTACCAATTGCTCCGCGCGTTTAAACATCAATTTGGCTTGCCGCCGCATGCCTATTTGATGGATGAGAAAATCAAGCGAGCCAAAATCATGCTGAAATCGGGCGATGATATTTCGGATGTTGCACTCAAGCTCGGCTTTTCAGATCAAGCCCACTTCCAACGCCAATTCAAAAAGAAGTTAGCGGTCACGCCGAAGTTCTATCAATCACATTTCGTCATCAAATAGCCTCATATTCCCGTTGGACACGTTGCCGCAAAGGTGTGTTGCGGGGTGAGCACGGCGGCTATTTTCTCATCCGCTTCGTCACTGCCGAGCTTCTTGGCTTCAAAGAAATAACTCACGGATTTCATGATGTCTTTCTCTACGATCACCCCGCGGTTGTGCCAATCTGCCAGAACGAGGTTTGCGCGAATGTTTTGCTTTCTGGCTTGTTCTAGGTAGTAATCACGCACAAGGACGATGTCACTTTCTGTGGCATTGCCTAATTCCACTTGCGCAATGAAGTTGTTGAGCCCGCGCTTGTGGCCTTGGCTGGCGGCCTTTGCGTACCAGGTTACGGCCTCTTTCGTGTTCTCTGGTGCGTTTTCTTCGAGATACACTCCGTAGTTGTTTTGGGCACAAAAATGCCCATTTTCTGCCGCGGTTTTTAGGTAGCGAACGCGAGCTTCGTCATCATAAAGGGGGCTTTCCTTATTGGCATAAAGACTGGAGAGAAACCAATTCGCGAGGTTTTCATTGTTGTCTGCGGCAGCAAGCAACAATGCCTTGGCCTTTTCCTCGTCGGTGTCTAATTCTCCCATGCCACGCATATAGGCTGCGCCTAACCGCATTTGCGCCCGTTGATCGCCTTGTTCATAGGCCAACTGATAGAGCTCAACCGCTTTTACTGGGTCTTTTTCAACACCGTCACCAAACTCATAGAGTTCCCCAAGGTACGTTTGACCTTTTGCATTGTTCTGGTCGGCGGCAAGTTGATAGTGCTTAGCGGCGGTTTCGGCATTCTTTTCAACACCATCGCCATATCGGTAAAGTATGCCTAGATTGACGTGAGCCGATGAATTTTCCAGTTCAGCCGAGCGCGAATACAATTCAAAGGCTTTGTTCAAATCTTTGGGTACGCCTTCGCCTATCTCATATTGCCACCCAAGGTTATTGAGGGCAGTGCTGTGCCCATTGTCGGCAGCTTGTTGAAGTAACGAAATGGCTTTATTAAGGTTTTTAGCCACCCCTTCCCCTTTCCGATAGAGAATCGAAAGGTTGTTTAGTGCCGAGGAATGACCTTGGTCGGCAGCCAGTGTGTAGAGCGCAACCGCGCGCTTAGGATCTTTCTCAACGCCTAAACCTTTGCTGTAGCAATAAGCCAGCGCCCATTGTGCAGAGGCGTTTTCTTGATTTACTGAGAGGGTGTAAAAATGCACCGCTTTTTTTAAGTCAATCTCCGCGCCTTTTCCAAAGCGATACATATCCCCCAAGTGGTACTGGGCATCAGCATTGCCTTTGTTTGCCGCCAGCGTAAATAGGTTCATGGCAGCAGCTAAATCTATGAGAACGCCGTCGTCACCATATTTATACAAGAGAGCCAATTCATATTGTGCGGGGACGTACCCCTGGTTTGCAGCGAGCGTATAAAAATACTCTGCTTTCACTGCGTCTTTAGGCAAGTTTTCTCCCGCCTCGTAGATGGATCCTAAATTGGTTTGCGCCCAAGCAATCCCTTTCCATGCCGCGCGCTCATAGAGTGAGATAGCCTTCTTCTCATCTTTCGCCACGCCGACGCCATTATAGGTTAGCCAACCCAAGGTATATAAGGCTTCGGCATGATCGACTGCGACCAATTTATTGAGTTGAGGTAACGCTTTAGTCGCCCAATACTGTGCGCCATCCTCATCTTTTGGCCCAATTAACCCGCGCCATAGAAACTTGGCTACGGCTGCCTGAGCAAGGGGGTTTTCATCGTTTGCCGCTGCGAGATAGGCAACATATGCCGCTTCATCGTCGTTACCATGGAAATACTCACGTTGACCGATTTTGAAGTTTTCATCATCAAGGTAATCGGTATCACTGGATTTAGCGGTGAGGTATTCGTAGAAAGAGACAATGGGTGGAACGGCTTGAGACAAGGCGATAACCACCGCCGTGATGATAATGATGGATGCGCCAATTGGGTGATTAGCAACGCGCTTTTTTAAGCGAGATACTAAGTCTTCTTTTGGGGGGACAGTGACTTGGTTTTCATTGATATCTTGATGGCTCATTCAACAACTCCCAACGGCGTATCTCATCAAATACAATAGACAGTATTGGCATGTTTGCGAGAGTGGGCTGTCCACATTTCAGGAATTTACAGTGGAGAAAATTATGCAACTGGGTGATTTAAGACAATAAAAAAAGAGCCCAATTCCGTTGGGCTCTTTTACGTTTTGTTGTGTTCGTGTTTAGCAATTAGTCTTCTGAGGTGGACGCAATCTTATGAATGGCCAAGTCAGCGCCGTTGTATTCGTCTTCTTCTGTCATGCGAATACCCGCTGTTTTATCGACCGCCGTGTAAACAATCCAACCGCCAACAAAGGCAACAACCACGCCTGCTATCGTACCGATAAGCTGAGACATAAAGCTTACGCCGCCTAAGCCCCCCAAGGCTTCCAAACCGAAGATACCTGCAGCGAGGCCGCCCCACATGCCACACACACCGTGCAATGGCCAAACACCCAACACGTCATCAATTTTGAAACGGTTTTGCGTCAAGGTGAACAACCAAACAAACAGCGCACCTGCAACGCCACCCGTGAAGAGTGCACCAATTGGGTGCATCAAGTCAGAGCCCGCACACACGGCTACCAATCCTGCGAGTGGACCGTTGTGAAGGAAACCTGGGTCATTTTTACCTACCACGAGTGACGCAACGATGCCGCCGACCATTGCCATTAAGGTGTTCACCGCAACCAAACCGCTGATGCCGTCGAGCGTTTGTGCGGACATGACGTTAAAGCCAAACCAACCGATGGTAAGAATCCATGCGCCGAGGGCAAGGAAAGGAATGTTTGATGGGGCAAATGCAATCAAACGGTCGCCACGGTAGCGGCCTTTACGCACACCAAGAATAAGCACGGCAGCAAGTGCAATCCACCCGCCCACAGCGTGGACGACGACTGAGCCTGCGAAATCATGGAAGGCCGCGCCAAATGTCGCTTCTAGCCAGTCTTGGAAACCAAAATTACCGTTCCAGATAAGACCTTCGAAAAACGGATAAACAAATGCCACGATGGCTGCTGCTGCAATCAGCATTGGCGTAAACTTCGCGCGCTCTGCGACACCACCCGAAATAATGGCAGGGATGGCGGCGGCGAAAGTCATCAAGAAAAAGAATTTAACTAACTCATAACCATTGTTGGCGGAGAGGGTTTCTGCGCTGCTGAAAAAGGTGGTGTCGTAGGCTACCCAGTAGCCAATGAAAAAGTAAGCGAGGGCTGAAAAACCGAAGTCTGACATGATTTTAACCAGTGCATTCACCTGGTTACGGTGTCTGACGGTGCCGACTTCTAAAAAGGCAAATCCGGCGTGCATGGCCAAAACCATGATGGCACCCATCAAGATAAAGAGCGTGTTCGCGCTTTCGGTCAGCGTTTGAATCGCGCTACTGATATTTTCCACAATGTTTTCCTCTACTTCCTTGAGAACAAATTTTCCTAGTGGGTGGTCAAGCACGAATCGTGCCGAGTTGATCAAATAGGGTGCAAGGAAACACCAATAGGGTGCGCTTTGTTTATAAAATATTGATATTAAAAGAA
Organism: Enterovibrio baiacu; assembly: GCF_004120195.1. Lineage (GTDB taxonomy): Bacteria > Pseudomonadota > Gammaproteobacteria > Enterobacterales > Vibrionaceae > Enterovibrio > Enterovibrio baiacui. The sequence goes on from NZ_SCHN01000010.1 coordinate 257,537, forward strand.
TATAAAATCGCCCCGCATTGAATGAATTGCACAAATCGTTAACGTGCGTATAACGTTGAATGCATCATGCTTGTGCAATGAAAAGGTGTTGTACGCACCAAAATGGTGCTTTAGCAGGAAGGCCGAATAGGGAAGAGGGTTTAGGCGGTATGTGTGTTGTCGGTTTCAAGATCAAAGAAAGCACACTCGCGATGGCCAAGTATGCTTTCTGGACCGGTAAATGTCGGATGGCGTGCGCTAAATCGCGTTCCAATCACTCAATTCAACACAATCACCTTGGTAAATCACTGTGCTGTTTGGATCGTTGGTTTCTGTCACCAATAGCTCCGAGCTGTTTTTCAGTGCTTTCCATTCTGTAGGGCTCATAAAGCGCGTGTCGTTGATGCGTCTTAGTGTGTCTATGGGGTTTAGTTTTCCGCTCGCTTTATCACGCATCCACACCATCGCCGTCTCGGACGGCAGATTGGTTTCCCGCAGGTTTCGTTGTAAACGGATTGTGGATTCACCAGGCTTCGCGCCTTGATATGCCACCAATGCGAATTGATTTTCTTCAATGTTAGACGACATCATCGCGAAGTAGGCTGCGGGTTGAACGCGCGAAATCAGAGATGTTGTCTGTGTGGACTCGCTTGTAGGGATGACAGGATCAGGCGTCATTATGGGTCTGATGAACATTCCTAGCATGAGCGCACATGCAAACCCAACAGGCGTAAACCATGCTGGCCATCGACGAGTTGGTTGGCTTGCCTCTAGGTGAGGGGCGTTCCCGTGCGTCCGTGGCAACAGCGCGAGAGAAATGCGATCCCACACTTTTGGGGGGGCGGGTGAAAACCCCTGTTCGTCGAGGTGATCATCCATTGATGGCGTTAGCCCACTAAAGTGCTTTTGCCAATGGGCGATGTTTTCCCACCATGTTGGATCTTGTTGAATCAATTGTTCGAGTCGGCGGCGAACGCGCGGTGTCAACGTACCTAAAACGTACTGCGCAGCGAGTCTGTCGCGAACCTCGAATGCCGCATAGCGTTTGGCTGTTATTCGGTTAGGCATCGTTTTAACTCCTGCAGTCCGCGTCTGATCCATGACTTCACTGTACCCAGTGGCGAATTGATGTGCTCAACGATTTCTTGGTGTGTCATGCCGTGTTGATAGGCAAGCACGATGGCGTTGCGTTTTTCATAAGGCAACGCCTCGAGACACAGATCGAGGCGTTGAGGCTCCTTCGTATTTGTCGATGATGGGCTATCATCCGCTACCGTTTCTCGGGAAAGAAGCGTCGAATCCGCATCGTTTTGTTGTCGCCGTCGTCGTTGGCGTAGCTCATCAATGGCAAGGTTTCTCATGCTTTGGCAAAGCCACGCCCACGGGTGTTCAACCGGATGACGTTTGGCGTTAAACCAAAGCTTTAAAAAACCTTCTTGGAGGAGGTCTGCGGCGAGTTGATCATCTCGCACGATGGATTTTACTAAGCTGAAAAGTCGCGCATTCGTCAGAGCATAAAGCGCCTCGAAAGCCTCTCGGTCTCGAAGCGCTATGCGTGAGAGTAGCGATGTTAGCTGCTGTTTATCGACGCTCACTGAATGTCCTTATTGCTGTACGATATGCCAAACGTTTTTCACTCCATGACCGGTCGTGTCGCCGGGTGCCTTATCTTTAAACCATAGATACAAAGGCTTGTTATTGTGCATCCATTGGTATGTGCCATCTGCTCTTTCTGTGATACCAAAGCCCCCCGAAAGAGAAAGCGTGCTGATGCCTTGAGATGCCAGGGTTGATGGAACGAGGGCTGGCGGCCATTTCACCGCGCAATCGCCATAACATGTCGATTTACCGTCTATGTCTTTATCAAATGTGTAGAGGGTGCGGTTGTTCTCATCAACAATGAAGCGTGCCTTGCCCGCGCTGTAGAGCTTGAGTGACACATCATCTGCACGTGCCAATGGCCATACCCCTTTGATGCCGGCACCAGAGATGTCTCCGCGTTTCTTGTCATTTATCCAGCGGTAAAGTGGTTGCCCATCTTTGGTCCACTGCTTGCTGCCATCAGCCCGACGAATCGTTGAAAAGCCTTCTTCTTCAGCAAAGAGTGCGTTGTTTGCTTGGTCCGCGAGCAATGGTGGCCATTTTGCAGCACATCCGTCATTACAATTCGATACGTTTGGCACATCCTTCGCAAAGGTATACAAGGTTCTACCCTTCGCATCGACATAGACGTCGCCAATGTCAGTGTCTTGTTTGATCGCAGCGGCAGAGGCCAGCGCTGGAAAAAGTAGAGCCAATAAAGTCCAGTGTTTCATTTATTTATCCTTTCAAAGTACTTCGGTGTCGAAGTGGTAAGCGCATTGCTTTTTCTCACGGCCATGTGAAAAGAGTTTTCAAGATAAGAGACGACGGGGTTTGGGATTTAGATGCAGGGCAGATGAAAAAATAGGGATAAGAAGGAAAGCAAGGTCAGAAGCATTTGTTGAAAAGAGGCGTTATGTCGATACAAAAAAGCCCAAGTCCTCAGTGATAGATTTCTTGAGCTTTAGGCGCTGACGTTACATTCAGCTTTTGTCGAGGGTTACTTGGCGTTCAATGCGGCGCGGATAAAACCATTGTGTTGTTCAAGACGCGCTTTTGCTTCTGATGCATCAATCTCTGCCAATAGCATCAAGATGGCGGTTTTACAGTGGCGATGGCAGGCATTGAGTGCAGCTTCTGCCTCTTCTGAGCTTGCGTCTGTTGCTTCCACCACAATGTTCACTTGGCGCTGAACCAGTTTTGCGTTGGTGGCTTCCACATCGACCATCAAGTTACCATATACCTTGCCGCTGCGAATCATCGCGCCGCTGGTGAGCATGTTGAGCACCAACTTCTGCGCCGTGCCCGCTTTCATGCGTGAAGAGCCTGTGACCACTTCAGGGCCAACGATGGGAGTGATGGCGATATCGGCTTCATCCACCATCGCACACTGCGGATTACACGCAATCGCAATGACGGTCGCGCCCAGCGTTTTTGCATAGCGCATACCGCCCAACACATAAGGTGTTCTGCCGCTTGCGGCAATGCCGACAACGACGTCCTTGCTTGTTAAAACCAGCTCTTCAAGGTTGCGTTGACCCAACTCGGCGTTGTCTTCGGCGTTTTCGACCGCTTTCAAAATTGCTGGGTGACCACCCGCAATCAAGCCGACAACCATCTCTGGTTTTGTGCCATACGTTGGGGGGCATTCGCTGGCGTCTAAAATGCCTAATCGGCCAGATGTGCCCGCGCCCATGTAAATCAAACGGCCTTGGTTTTCGAAGGCTTTGGTGATGGTATCAACCGCGAGGGCAATATTGGGTAACTGCGCTTCCACGGCGAGCGCAACTTTCTGATCTTCTTGATTGATCACCGTTAGCATGTCCAGTGTCGATAAGGTATCGATGTCTGCACTGGCGGCATTTCGACTTTCAGTGACTAAGCGGGTTAAATCAATCTTCATTGTGGATCTCTCGTCATCATGATGGTGATCAGTATTCCTTATAGGCATGGGAAACCACAACGATTTTTTGCGCGATTCGCAAAGCTGAAATGCATCGGTTTGCATGGGTTTCCTACCATGAGAATTATTGATTAATACGAGCAATAACTCGAATGGTCATTTTTTCCCAGAAGCATAGACTTGCGTTTTTTTCTTGGCGGTAGAGCCCCTATGCAGTGCAAATTCTACGATCAACACCAGTGCCGTTCTTGCGAACTTAGCCATGTACCCTACATGGAACAGGTCGCGCAGAAAGATCAGGCATTGAAATCATTGTTTGAAAACCGAATGCCTACGCAATGGTTGCCACCTGTGCTGAGTGAAGAAACGGGCTGTCGAAATAAAGCCAAGATGGTGGTGTTGGGGGCGGCGCATGCGCCCGTGCTAGGCGCTGATGTTAAAAGCACCGGTGCAAAAAGTGTCGATGCGAAGTGCGGCGATCCTATTGAGCTGGTGAGCCTGACACATTGCCCTTTGTATACCGAAGACATGCAAGCACTGTTGGCGTATCTGCAAGATTGGATCCGCGTCGCAGGTATTCCGCCGTACAACAAAACCAAGAAAAAAGGCGAACTGAAATACATTCTGCTCACGCGTAGCGATCATAGTGGCGAATTTATGCTGCGTTTTGTGTTGCGCAGCCGTGATGCATTGCCACGTATTGAAGCCAACTTGGAAAGGTTAAAAACCGCGTTTCCAACCCTACGCGTGGTGACGGTGAACCTTCAACCGATTCATATGGCGCGATTGGAAGGGGAAGAAGAAATCTTCCTGACAGAGGCAGAACATTTGGTTGAGCGTTTTAACGATGTGCCGCTGGTGGTGCGTCCTAAAAGCTTCTTCCAAACCAACCCCAAAGTTGCAGCGCAACTGTATGCGACCGCGCGTGAGTGGGTAAAAGAGATTGCGCCAAAACACATGTGGGATTTGTTCTGCGGTGTGGGTGGTTTTGCGCTGCACTGCGCGAGTGTCACTGATACCGTTACTGGCATTGAGATTGAACCTGAAGCGATTGCCAGTGCAAAACGGTCTGCCGCGGAAATGGGGATCACGAACCTGAATTTTGATGCGCTCGATTCTGCCAAATTCTCTGAAATGCAGAACACCGCGCCTGATTTGGTGCTGGTGAACCCGCCGCGCCGTGGTTTGGGCAAGGCCCTTGTTGAGCAGTTGGTCGAACTTGCTCCACAACACATTCTCTATTCAAGCTGCAATCCCGACACGCTGCGCGCTGACATTGAAGCGATGCCTTCTTACTCGGTAAAACGCCTGCAATGGTTTGATATGTTCCCTCACACAGAACATGCGGAAGTCATGGTGTTGCTGGAAAATAAAAAGTAACAAAGGCTGGAAGGCGAGAAAAGAAAATCGACCGATAGTCTTTTGACTTTATTACGCGAATTGACATGAAAAAAGCCATGAATACACCGTCTTAATTCATGGCTTTTCTTTTTTCTCCTACATTTTCTTGTGGCGAAATCTTCGTGCATTACGCCCCCCCGAACTCGTGAGAAACGTAAAACCCTGTTCTTGGGATCTCGTGTTGAAGAAGTGGCGTTGTAGCAATTTTAATAAATTGCTGGGCATTTATTTCTATAAAACAATCAAATACATCTCACTATGTGGACACATTTCTCGACATCCTTTGCGTAGAGTTTCTCTGCAATTCATCGAATGAATCAAAGGATGCTCGAAATGATAGGAATGCTTTTCAGACGCTACATCGCGCTGGCAATCTCGCTTGTGTGTGTATGTGCTTCTAGCCTTGCCGTGGCGGCAAATCTTACGCCCAAAGATGTGGTTGATGGGCAGCTGCCGAGTAACGACAGAAACATCACCTTTACCACCTATAACGGGAATTGGGTACGCGATATAAAACTGCCTTTGACGCCGGAAGATAATACGGTGGTGACCGTGATATCCAAGGCTGGATACGCTTCAAACATTGCGCATGCGACCCTGCAATTTGAACAACTTCTTCTAACGACTGGGGATCGCGTGACTGTTCGTTATAAGGCTAGCAATGCGTCATGGTCTATCGACATGGAAAATCAATCGCCGAATGCGACGGGCAGCCAAATCGATAACAGCGCGGGGCAACAATACGTGCACTACCGTGTGTGGAATGGGAATTGGACGCGCCAAATCACCTTGCCTGAAGACGCGCAAAAATTGCGTGGCATCATTATTTCATCGGATGCCGCGTGGGACGCTGAAATCTCGAGTGATCAACTGCTGACAAAGAGTTCAACGCGTTTGAAAAGGGGCGATACATACAAGCTCACGTACAACACCACCTACAAAAAGTGGGCGTTTCAACACACCCCACAACGTGTGATCAACGCGCGTGATATCCGAGATGGCACCGTCCCAACACCTACATCTCCCGATACCTTGGTGCAGTTTGCCAACGCCAATTTTATCCATACTCTTTCATTACCAGCGCAAGGCAAAGAGGGCGATACGGTGACTGTTCGTTCGCGCGCCGCATGGACAGCCAGCATTCTCAATGCGAACACCAACATGAAAACGCCTGTTTCGTTACGCACTGGGGATGAGTATGTCTTTGTGTATCGAAGCGATCGCCGCCATTGGGCGCTGTTTACGCACCCCGAGAAGTCTTTTAATGCGCGTGATGTGAAAAACGGCCAACTTGCCGTTGTATCGCCAACAACGAAAGTGTATTTCTCAAACGGCAACTGGCAACGCAACCTGTACCTACCACAGAGCCCAGAAGGCTTTCGTGTTCATCTGAAAACCGACGCTTGGTGGTCTTTTACTGTTCAAGCACAAGCCATGAAGAATGAAGCTATCCATCGTGGCGAGCATGTCACCTTTGTGGTGAATGCATCTGGCAATTGGGAACGTGAAACGGTCACCATTGATTTGCTGGGCTACTACAGCCACAGAAATGTAGAGCGGTTGGGGGAGGCTGCTTCAAGAAATCGTCTTGTTGAGGGCATGAGCTTGACGAACGAAGCGCTCATCAATTCACACGCGAACTTCCGTTTTCGTTTCGTCAGCATCGAACGTTTTCAATCGCCTTCTACATGGTTACGACTCGGGGATGCGTTGTCTGCGTTACGCTCAGACAAAACGGCACAAGACAGACGCAATGCGTTGAAAGCTGACGGTATTTACTACGAGGGTACTGAAAGTGGGTGTGGATTGGCGTGGGTTCGTGCTAGCCGATTCAACATGGTTGCGAGTGGCACCATTCATTGCGGGACGACAGTCATGCGTCACGAGTTAGGCCACAATATGTCGTTGAATCACGGCGTGTCATTGCCGGAACAAGCGAGCAACTACAACGTGGGATATTCGCGTGAAGGGACGGTGATGGGAGGCAATCGTCAACCCTATTTCTCGACACCAGAGTTGCTGTCGCCGACCACCAAATTGCCATTGGGTTTTGAAGACCAGATTGATGGTGTGCGCGCGATGAATGCGTTCTCTCATCAGGTCGCAAATTACAACTAACCCTTGTTCTTAACCCATAGAAACCATGGAATGAGCGGGCGAGATGCCCGCTTTTTTAATTTCGATAGTAATCGATCACCTGAATCTCATGCGGCTTTGCACCGCCTAGCAGCGTGACCTCAAACTGGTACGGTGACAATCGTTTGATCGCCTCTTCGGGTTGCCTGCAAACGTCGATGCCTTCTAACTTTTTAAACGGCTGATCTGCGCCGTAATACATGCTAAGAGTGACTGTCTTTGGCTGGTTTGTCGCAAGTTCAAATCGGCATATACCCGTGGGACACACAATATCGACCTGTGTATCTGAGTGTTGCACTATCTGCTCAATGCCTTGAATGGACGTTGCTGAGATGCTGCCCTTGCCGTTCAGAAGGCTTTGCTGGCTACAACCCACCAAAAGCGTGCTGCCAAGTAGCGCCATGGATAGCATGATTTTCTTGGTCATTTTGTTCTTATCCTCTTTTCTGCTCAACGCAACTTTTGCTCGAATAGCGCATTCAAATTGCAAGTCTTTCCATGTGCAAATTTCACATTCACGTCATGCTCAACAAGCATCATTTTTCTTTGCACGCTCTAGTGTGCATTCTTATGCTCTCATTGACCAACAAAATAGACTGTTTTATCGACAGGGATGCTGTTTAACATGATGATTTAGCTTTATTTTTTCGATGTTTTTATCTGCAATAATCTCACTAATGTGGAAGTAATATCGCCAATGAGAAAAAACGCCTTGCACCAAGATCAATGAATTGCATATTGCTGGCTGCGACTTCTTGATAACTAGATGAAAATTGGATCTGAATCACATAATTCTAAGTAGAACGATCAGGGACAATTTATGAAATTAACACTTTTGTCATTGCTTATAGGAAGTGCGTTAGTCAGCCAATCAACATTTGCAGAAAACACCACGTTAGTGGCGTTGGGTGAGCAAACCCGAGCTTCGCTCGAAAATATGCAGTTGTTGGCGCAAAACCCCGTCAATGTTGTTGAACGAGATGGCCGTCGTTTTCTGAAATACCAAGGAAAAGAGTACTGGTTGAATCACGAAAACTACCCCATGTTTCCGTTGAACGACACCCATGGCGAATTCAGCACCGCGTTTCCGTTTGTAGACGCTGATTGGGAATATGTGCCTTACAACGGTGGCTTCTATCTGATGCACCGTGAATGGGGTGTGATGAACGCGAATGACACGGGCTGTTATGTTGAATACGTTCCGGCTGCGCGCGGCTCCAAAGACGATGAAGGCAATTACATTTGGGAGAGTGATTTGATTCTCCGCACTGTCCTGTCTGACTGCGGCGCACAAACCCTACCTGATATTACAGAACTTAACGCTGCGTCTGTGTCTGACTTGGGCGTAGAGCTGGCTTGGAAAGCAACGAGTGAGGACGCGGAATACAACATCGCACTCACGACGTACCCTGAGAATGCATCGTCCATCACGTTTAACTACAAAGCGACGGGTTCCCACTTTTACATTGGCGATCTTGAACCGGACACGGAATACGACGTAGTGCTAACAGGCTGCAATGCCTTGAGCTGTGACACTGAACAGTTGACCTTCAATACCTTGCCAGCGCGCCTCAGCTACAACGACAGCCGAGACGCGCAAAACCACCTACAAGGCAACCTGCGTGCACACGTGAACTTCGCGCAAACACACACCAGTGTGATGCCAACCGGTAACGACGATATTCGCCACCCGAACCTTGTGATGTCCCGTGAAGCGCAGTTGCTGGTAACACCCGCACAATACGGCATCAACCAATTGTGGGTCGATGTCGCTGTGGATGGTGTCAGCATGGGACGTTTCCCTATGCAGCCACCAAGTGCATTGGCAGACGCGGATCAGGTAAAAACCGACCGCAGCAAAGTGGTGTTCTCTCACTATGCATGGAGCTTCCCGTTAAGCTGGGAATGGATGAAGCCGGGCTTATCCCTGCGTTTCAGCGATAACCGTGGCCGCGAAGGCGATCTCACCAGCGACAGCTTGGTCTTTGGTGGCGCACCTGAGATGGTGATCCAAAACATCGATATCGGCATGCTGGTTGAACCGCGTGACCGCTATGACATGATTCAGCAAATGCCAAAACTGGCAACTGACTATTTCCAGAAAATCCCCGTTTCTAAACTGGTGATGGCAGATTACACCCCAGTTCACCTGAAAAAAGTCACCCTACCAAACGGCAAGGTGTATACCAAAGCCAGTGAGTATGAAACGCCGGGATGGCACGGTGGCGACATGCGTGAATACGTCGGTAAGCGCCTGTTCTCTATCGGTATTAATAACGCTAACTTCGGCGTAACCGACACTGCGGGTGGAAACGCAAGCTGGCCGCGTCCATTTAGCCACATCACCTCGCACAACAGCCGCGGACGATACTTGGCGAAAGATGCAGAAACCGGCGTTGTTACCTCTAAAGTTGTACAACACGGCGGAAGCGGTGGTGGCGGCATTGTGACGCTCGATGCAACACGCGGGAATGAATGGTCTCACGAATTAGGCCATAACTATGGCCGAGGACACCATCCTCAGGGCTACTCCATCCATGATATGGAATCCGGTTGGGGTTGGGATGTACGCTACAAGCGCTTTATCGGTAACCTGCACTGGACGGATACACCGATTACGATGGAAAATGAAAACAGCGGTGAAATTGTCCCACCGTTTGCTGGCGAATTCCGCTTTATGCGAGAAGCCATGGGCGGCGGGGAATACGCAAAAACGGGCCTAATCAGCCACTATACGCTTGAGCACCCGATTGCATCACGTGTCACACAGGATTGGTTCAACCAATCAAACAACCTAGACATGAACAGCACCACGGGCTTTTCGCAATGGGAGCACACCTCGCAGCAATATGTTGAGGTAGATTCAGACTTTACCAAGCCTGAATCAAAAGGTGTTCCAGTGATCACTGTGTTGGGTATTTACGACCCTGCAGAGCAGAACGCAAGCCAGATCTATCCGTTGATCTACTCAAACTACGGCAACCTGTTTGAGCTTCCTGCGCCGAACTATATCGAAACGCAATTAGAAGGTTGGCAATCGGTGCGCCACCTGAGCGAATCTGATCGTCTAAGCACGGAATGGCAAACCCTGAAAATTGATAACGCGCAGTTGCCTGTTTGTCAGTTCAGTTATACCAACGCAAACGGCGAGCAAGCGAACTTCGTCGGTTATGAAGATGCTAACGACAACGTGTGCCGCACGGCGCCTGAAATGTATTGGGCGGTTAACGGGCAACGCGAAAACCCTGTTTCTCCGTTAATGGATTATCAGTTGCTCTCGGCCAAAGGTGAGCACCTTGGCGCTGTCATCTATACCCCTACCGCTGCCTTGGGTGAACAAACGCTGTGTAGCTTAGATAAATCAGGCACTTCTCACGATGGCGCAGGATTCATTGCCGACGGGAAATGTCAGCAAATTGATGACGTAAAACACGTCAATGGCGCAAGATGGTCATATGCTGCTCACCAAGGTGGCATTGCGCAATATACTTTGCAGTCCCAAAAACAGTGTGAGTTGGCGGTTGAAGGCGAGAATGGTTCAGTACAACGTATTGCGCTAGCAAGCACTCGCTACAGCAGCGGTGAAAGCAACAAGTTCCACATTAACTTGCCAATGGATAACCACCCTAAACGTCTCACCCTAAGCTGTTCACATGCCGATGGTGCCGTCAGCGTGCTGGATAGCCAAGAGACGCCGCGCAACTCTGCGGTGAATGATTTGGTCGGCCCAGTGATTATTGGTCAAGAGCATGGTTATGAGGCATTCGAATCTGCCTTGCCACCAAGCTGGTTCGCACACACAGAAACCTTTGACCCTGCGGACCTGTCGAAAGCAGACCTAAACAATCTGGCGACATTGCGTTTGGGTAATGATTATCCGTATGTTTGTCGTTTCCCAATGACCGTGAGCGGCGTTGAAAAAACGCTGCACGGTTATGTTGAAGACCTCGGCAACGGTGAATTCCAATGTACGGGTGGGGATGACATTACGGTAAGAGATGCAGATGGTGAACGCCCGATGTTCTCTGCTGTTAATCAGTTTGAATGGCTGTCATTGAACAACCCTGCAGGGATTGGTGAACGCGTCAAAGCCAAAGCTGGCAGCGATGCGAATCTATGTAGCTTAACCAGCGGTGGAGAATTCTACGGTGCAGGCTTTGTGAATGAAGGCGGCCAATGTGTTCAAGAACCTGAAGTGTATTGGTCAAACGGTAACCGTTGGGTTTTCTCAAGCCGACATGGTTCTTACAGTTACCAATAGTGTTTGTCGCTCATTTCTATCGATAAGCGATAAGCAATAACTCGCTTCCCGCCCTCTGGCCGTTTTCGTTGTCAGCGGGCGGGATGTTTTCCCTTCCACGTAGATTGAACCTTGCGAACCTTCCTTCTTGCCTGCTTTACTTCCTCAATCGCAACGTGCTCCTTTGTTCATAACAAAACATTATTCATTTTATAAAAATCGATAATTTCAAATACCAAGTAATCATGCGTATTCTGACTGCTATTAAGTATTAGGAGTCCGACATGACCAATGCATTGTTTCAACCGATCCAACTCGGTTCGCTTTCTCTTAAAAACCGGATTGTGATGCCTCCAATGACCCGCTCACGCGCCAGCCAACCGGGTAATGTTGCCAATGACATCATGGCAACCTACTACGCACAACGCGCCACTGCTGGCTTGATCGTTGCTGAAGGCACGCAAATTTCTGAAATGGGACAAGGTTATGCGTGGACACCTGGCATTTACAGCCAAGAACACATCGCAGGATGGCGCAAAGTGACCGATGCGGTGCATGAGAAAGACGGCGTGATTTTCGCGCAGCTTTGGCACGTTGGCCGTGTGACGCACCCTGATAACATCGGTGGGCAGCAACCTATTTCATCCTCTGCATTAAAAGCAGAAAACGTGCAAGTGTTCATCGACAATGGCACAGACGCACCGGGTTTTGTGGATGTGGTTGAGCCGCGTGAAATGTCGAAAGACGACATCAAACAAGTGATTGCTGAATACCGCCAAGCGGCGTTGAATGCATTAGAAGCCGGATTTGATGGCATTGAGCTGCACGCCGCCAATGGCTACTTGGTCAATCAGTTCATCGACTCTGAAGCCAACAACCGCACTGACGAATACGGTGGCAGCATCGAAAACCGTTTGCGCTTCCTAAAAGAAGTGGTTGAAGCCATGGCGGGTGCGATTGGTGCTGATCGTGTTGGTGTGCGCCTTGCACCCTTTACATCGCTGAATGGCACGGTTGATAGCACGCCAGTGGAAACCTATGTTGCAGCGGCTGCGTTGTTGAACAGTTTGAACGTTGTTTACATTCATATCGCAGAAGTGGATTGGGACGACGCACCAGAAGCACCCGCCGTGTTTAAACATGCGATGCGTGAAGTGTATAAAGGCGTGTTGATCTACGCAGGTCGCTACAACAGTGAAAAAGGCGAGCAAGCCATTCAAGAGGGTGAGGCTGACATGATTGGCTTTGGTCGCCCATTTGTAGCGAACCCTGACTTGCCAGAGCGCTTGAAAAACGGCTACCCGTTAGCGCAGCATGATCCAAACACCTTGTTCGGGGGCGCTGAAAAAGGGTTGTTGGACTACCCCACCTACCAAGCAGGCTAACGACCGCTGTGCATGATGCTTTTGAAAGCCGCTGTTTCCGACAGCGGCTTTTTTGTGCACCTACGTTGTGTCTTGGTACTGAGCTATCGGGGGAGAAAGGCGCATATTGATGGAAAGCAGGTGATCGCATTTCGTCTTGAACCACGTAATGGGTGAGCGGCGTTATCGCCACGTTGTTCACCCACATCCACCGTTTGCCACCACCTTTTACCGATGGCGGCTTGCGGTTTAAGACAAAGGTAGATTTGAAGCGCGCGGATTATTCATCTAGACTGAATGGAAACGTTTACATGGTCTGTTTGCACTTTAAATGGTGGCGAACGGACACGTTCTTGTGAATCGCACCCTAACGTAAGCGCGAGTGGCTAGCAGTGAGGAAACACTGCAGCGCGGTTGAATACAAATGCCACGAAATTCGCTTAAAGGATTGAGAGCTGACATGGATAACACTGAATTTAATCCCGTCGATCACCCACATCGCCGTTATAACCCGCTGACGGGCCAATGGGTGCTGGTGTCTCCACACCGCGCAAAGCGTCCTTGGAGTGGTCAGGACGAGAAGCCTTCGACAGAGGTTCTACCCGCATACAGCGAAAGCTGTTTCTTGTGCCCCGGGAATATCCGTGTGTCGGGTGATCAAAATCCAAACTATGAAGGCACCTATGTGTTTGGCAATGATTTTGCAGCCTTAATGCCCGACTCCCCCCATGCCCCTGAACCGACGAATCCGCTGTTCCAAGCTCAAGGTGTGAGAGGGTTGAGCCGCGTGATTTGTTTTTCACCCGACCACAGTAAAACCCTGCCTGAATTACCCTTGTCAGCGATTCGCGGCGTGATTGAAACCTGGAATGCGCAAATCGAAGAACTGGGTCAAGAGTACATTTGGGTTCAAGCGTTTGAAAATAAGGGTGAAGCCATGGGGTGCTCGCAGCCGCACCCTCATGGGCAAATTTGGGCAAACAGCTTTTTGCCTAACGAAATCGCGCGAAAAGACAAATACCTGCGTGATTATTATCTCCAGCATGGGCGCAATTTGCTGGTGGATTATGTCGAAGCAGAAATGTGTGACGGCGCGCGAACCGTGGTAGACACAGAACATTGGCTGGCGGTTGTGCCGTATTGGGCCGCATGGCCGTTTGAAACCATGCTACTGCCTAAAACGCACATTCGCCGCATGGAAGAACTGACGTATGAGCAACGCGATGATCTGGCCTTGGCCATCAAAAAGCTCACAACCTATTACGATAACCTGTTCCAATGCCCGTTCCCGTATTCGATGGGCTGGCATTACGCGCCGTTTTTTGAACCAGGCACTGACATCGAACATTGGCAATTGCACGCGCTATTCTACCCACCGCTTCTTCGAAGCGCATCGGTGCGCAAATTTATGGTGGGGTATGAAATGTTGGCAGAAACGCAGCGAGATTTAACCGCAGAACAAGCGGCAGAGCGCCTGCGAGCTTTGAGCGACGTGCACTACAAAACTCACATGGATTGAAGAGTAACGCGTTATCCACGCTGTGAAACAGGGGGCTAACGAGAGATAACCTTATGAAGAACATTATTCAAAACGCCAACGACGCGTTTCAACAGGCGTTTAGCTATGACGCCACGCTCGCCATTCAAGCGCCAGGACGCGTGAACTTGATTGGTGAACACACAGATTACAACGACGGTTTCGTGTTGCCGTGCGCCATCAATTACCTAACGGTGGTTGCCGCAGCGAAAAGAGATGACAATCTGGTTCGGGTTGTCGCGGTGGATTTCGATAACGAGCAAGATCAGTTCTCGCTCGATGAAGAGATTGCCTTCCTGCCAGAGAAGATGTGGGCTAACTACATCCGCGGTGTGGTGGTTTGCCTTCAACAACGCGGTTATGACATTGGTGGTGTTGATTTAGCGGTGACGGGTAATGTGCCGCAAGGAGCTGGGCTCAGTTCTTCCGCATCCCTTGAAGTGGTGATCGGGCAAACCTTCAAAATCTTGTTCAAACTGAACGTCACTCAGGCAGACATCGCCTTAATCGGCCAGCAGGCAGAAAATGACTTCGTGGGCTGCAACTGCGGCATCATGGACCAACTGATTTCCGCTGAAGGGCTTGAGAACCACGCCTTGCTCATTGATTGCCGTTCGCTTGATACCTTGCCAGTTTCTATGCCTCAAGACATTGCCGTGGTGATCATCAATTCGAACAAAAAACGCGGCTTGGTGGACAGCGAATACAACACACGTCGATTGCAGTGTGAATCGGCTGCCCGTTTTTTTGGTGTGCTGGCATTGCGTGATGTGACCCTTGAAACATTTGAAGACAACGCTGAGCACCTGAATGAAAAAGTCGCGCGTCGTGCTCGTCATGTGATCACCGAAAATCAACGCACCTTAGAGGCTGCAGATGCCCTTCGCCGTGGTGACTTGCAGACAATGGGGGCGTTGATGGAAGCATCACATGCGTCAATGCGTGATGACTTTGAAATCACGGTGAAAGAAGTGGATACCTTGGTCGACATCGTCAAATCCGTGATTGGTAAAGACGGTGGTGTGCGCATGACGGGTGGAGGTTTTGGTGGGTGCATCGTCGCGTTAGTCACGCCATCTCATGTTGACGCCATCCGTGAGGCTGTTAATACGCAATATGAAGCGTTAACGGGCTTGAAGGCCGATATTTATGTGTGCCAGGCGAAAACGGGTGCGGGGTTAGTGAAAGACGCCGCGATGGCGTAGCGTCTAGACCGCCGTACTATTAGAGGAAGAGGGATTGCGCCTCTTCCTCAACACGTCATGCTTTTCTCGCTTCTCGCTTCTCGCTTCTCGCTTCTCGCTTCTCGCTTCTCGCTTCTCGCTTCTCGCCCTATTTTTTACGAACGGGCGCGACGGAATCTCGTCTTACCAACGTCGGTGTAAACTGCATGGCTTCGGGGATGTCGCCTCGCCCTTTGGAGAGCTGAAGCGCTAGTTGTGTTGCCTGCTCCGCCATCATTTTTATCGGGTAACGAATGGTGGTGAGTTTCGGGTACACATAACGCGCAATCAAGCCATCATCAAAGCCCACAATCGATATGTCCTCAGGAACGTTAATGCCGTTCTCTTGCGCGACCGACATCGCGCCCGCCGCCATGTAATCGTTGTACGCCACCACCGCGGTGAATTCCACAGAGCGCGTCAGCAGTTGCGTCATCGCTTCTTCACCGCCATCACTGCTTGGGTCGCCCAATTCCACCCGTCGTTCGCACGGAGAGATATTGTGGTCATGCAATGCGGCTTCAAATCCTTTCTTACGCTCGTGCGCATCTTCAATGTCGTGGTTAGACGAAATCAGTGCGATCTTGGTATGGCCGTGTTTGATTAGAAACTCGGTGGCCAAATACGCACCACGAAAGTTATCAAGTGAAATGCAGCGTCCTGCCAGTGCATCAATGTGGCGGTTAATCAGCACAAGGCTTTTTACTTCTTCGGCATAGCTGATCAGTGTTTCATCAGACAAGGCTTTGGCGTGAATGATCAGCGCATCGCAGCGATTGTTGATCAGCAGATCGATTGACTCTTGCTCTTCGCGCGGGTCGTGATAACCGTTACCGATTAACGTGTGCTTTCCCGCTGCGCGGGCAACGCGATCGACGGCTTGCGTGAGGGTGCCAAAGAAGGGGTCGGAGACATCCGCGACCAACACGCCGATGGTGGCACTGTTCTGGCTGACCAGCGCTTTTGCGGCGGCATTAGGGCGATAGCCGAGCTTTTTCATCGCCGCGGTCACGGCCTTAATGGATTGCTCGCTGGCATTCGGTGATTTGTTGATCACACGAGAAACGGTCGCGATAGATACGCCGGCTTCCTTCGCCACATCTTTGATCGTTGACATGAAGTACCTCACTGTTCACTTGCAGCCATTATACCCAAACAACGTGAAGATGCAGGATTCGGGGCGAACGCGATCCGATAGCGCGCTCACAATCAGGTGCTTCTTTTGCCTCACCTTGCGTTGTGTTTACGCCATTTCCGCATAATTGCGCGTCGGCATTCTTACGCTTTTACGTTCTCCAATCGAGAACAATTAATTCATGTTATGTCTGTTTATGCAAAACACGACAACCCGTATTGTTACTCCATCAGCACAACACATAGCTTAAGAGGGACACATTATGGGTTTATTGGTCGACGGAACATGGCGCACCGATTGGTATGACACATCGAAAACCAACGGACGTTTTACCCGCAAAGCCACCAGCTTTCGCAGTTGGGTCACGCGGGACGGTTCAGCAGGGCCAAGCGGTGAAGGCGGATTCAAAGCCGAACCCGGTCGCTATCACTTGTATGTGTCTCTCGCGTGCCCTTGGGCGCATCGCACTTTGATCTTCCGAGCGTTAAAAGGGCTAGAAGAGATGATTTCGGTGTCTGTCGTGAATGCCTTTATGGGCGATGACGGTTGGACATTCTTGCCGGGCGACGACGTGATTGCAGACGGCGTGAACGACAAAACGTACCTGCACCAAGTGTATACGGCAGCCCGCTCTGACTATACCGGACGCGTAACCGTGCCTGTGCTTTGGGACAAGAAAACCCACACCATTGTGAGCAATGAATCTGCAGAAATCATTCGCATGTTTAACAGCGCGTTTGACGATGTCGGCGCAAAAGAAGGCGACTTCTACCCCGAAGCGATGAGAGAGGCTATCGATGACATTAATGACTTCATTTACCCGAACATCAATAACGGCGTTTATCGCGCAGGGTTTGCGACAACGCAAGAAGCCTATGACGAAGCGGTGGAGGAGCTCTTCAGCGCCTTGGACAAGCTGGAAACGCGCCTGGCAGAAAGCCGATATTTGGTCGGTGACCAAATCACTGAAGCAGACTGGCGTTTGTTCACCACCTTGGTCCGATTCGATGCTGTTTATGTCGGACATTTCAAGTGTAGCCGTCGCCGCATCGTCGAATACCCAAATCTCTCAGGTTACTTGCGCGAGCTTTATCAACAGCCGGGCATTGCCGAGACAGTGAATATCGACCACATCAAGGCGCACTATTACGGCAGCCATGAAACGGTGAACCCGACGCGCATTGTGCCGCTTGGCCCAGCATTGGATTTCACGACACCACACGGCCGAGAACAAATAGGTCAATGATTCAAACACGTCAACGCAGAGCAAGCGAGTGACGCGCAGTAAAGGAGTGAAGCAATGGGAAAATTAGTTGAAGGCCGTTGGCTGACCGATGATGCGTTGCGTGAATTGGAAGCCAAAGAATATGAAAACGCACAAGGGCGATTTGTGCGCGGCACGGCCAAATTCAGAAGCTGGGTAACCACGACAGGTGAAGCAGGGCCAAGCGGCGATGCAGGCTTTAAAGCCGAAGCAGGTCGTTACCACCTCTTTGCCGCGCTGAACTGCCCATGGGCGCACCGTACCTTGATTTATCGCCAAGTGAAAAAGCTGCAAGACGTGGTGAGCGTGTCGTTAGTCGCGCCGCTGCGCACCGATCAAGGTTGGGTGTTTGATGCGAGCAATCCGCGCTTTACCGACGAACTGCTAGGCCTTGAAGCCATGCACCAGCTTTACGTGAAATCGAACCCTGATTTCACCGGGCGCGTCACGGTGCCCGTGCTCTGGGATAAGAAAACCCAAACCATTGTCAGCAATGAATCCTCAGAGATCATTCGCATGTTCAACAGTGCGTTTAATGACGTCACGGGTGATGAGCAAGATTTTTACCCAGCCGCATTGGCGCAAGACATTGATGCGCTGAACGATTGGATTTTTAACACGGTCAATAACGGCGTGTACAAAGCGGGTTTTGCACGAACGCAAGACGCTTATAGCGAAGCGGTGACGGTGTTGTTCGAATCGCTTGAAAAGATCGAAGCCCGCCTTGGCGAGCAGACCTTCTTGCTGGGCGATGCGATCACCGAAGCGGATTGGCGATTATTGCCCACGCTGGTGCGCTTTGATGTGGGGTATTTCACCGCCTTCAAATGCAACCTGAAAGCGTTACGTGATTACCCGAATATCTCGGCGTATTTAAAAACACTGGTGAAACAACCGGGCGTGCGAGACACCATCGATCTGGATGTGTATCGCCGCGGCTACAACTCAAAAAGTCCACTGCGCAACCCGCATGGTATTGTGCCGGTTGCCCCAACGGTCGACTTTTTGTAAGCGCATTTTTTCTATGCGTTAAGAAAAACACGAACAAAGAATTCATTACCAACGTACGGAGGAGTCATTATGTTATTCACAAAATCAAACACGGCGACAAGGCTATTCAACGCAGCGCCAGACATGTCTGCGTTGGTAAACGATGAAATGCAAAAAGACAGCGCGTTTCACCCCAACTTGGGGGGCGTGACAAAAGGCGGCATGGCGAACCATTACCCGATGACCATCATGTCATTGCAAGGTTTGGGAGCGAGCGATGAAGACATTCGTAACTTCCGTTCAACCTGGCCGCGTTATCGTTCAAAAATCAGCGATGATTTACGCCTGATGGACAAAGGCGTGATCACCCAAGAAAACTGGCCTGACTATTTAGGGCAAGCCAACATGCTGGCAGATTTCCAGCGGGTTTTCTTTGAAGGCTTGAATGCGACTGACGATCAAAACGCGTACTTGCTTTCCGTGCTTGAAAGGCTGCAATACGCACTGCCAATGGGCTTGTTTCACCCATTGATCAGATTGAGTTTTGCCATGATGCACGGCGATAAAGGCTTGATTGCGGATGCACTCGCTTACTGGGCGATCCGTTACGAAGATTTGTATAAGCGTATGCTGCCACCTCGCACGAATTTGACAACGGTGTCAGCCAGTGCCGCGGAGAATTGGGCACTGCTGCATGCGGCAAAACCCCAAATCAGTTTCTGGGGTGGAAGCCTGAGTGTGTGTGAACGCTTGTGTTCTGAACCTGTGCTTCACGACATCGCCGTTGCTGAGAATTTCTTTATTACAGAAGAAAACCTTGAGCTTAAAATCCAAGAGATTGGTGATCGTGCCATTAGCTTGTACTTGTTCGAGCCAGCACTCACGACCTTACATGGTGTGACGGCGTATCAAGCACTGGCGGATATCACTCAGCAAATGCTGCAAAGTGGTAACAGTGTTCGCCCTGTATTGGCCGAGCTTTGGCAGCGCTATTGGGTATGGCTGACAGGCTTGTACCTTGAAAAAGGTTTCCCTGAAACCTTGCCGACGATAGCCTCAGAAGCGCAAGCGTATGTGGATGCGACGGAATGGCAAGACATTGCAAGCGGCATCACGTCAGTGCCAGAAGTGCACGCCATTAAAATGGTGTTTAGCTGCAAGTGGCTTTACGAAAACATTGAAGCCAATCCGCTCTACAAAGCGGCGGCCATCAATGTGCTGGCAGAGCACACGAGGGTGAACCCTGTGGCTTTACGCTAGAACAGCAAAAACAAAAAGAGCGGGCAATGCCCGCTCTTTTTCTATTCAGCATTGAATAGCCGCCAGCCTTAAAGAGGCAACGAGCAATTAGCGCTTTTGTTTTTTTGCTTGGTCAGACAGGTCGAAATCGAACTCGTCTGGGAACAGCACAACGCCTTCCAGTTCGATGTTCGGGAACGCAACAATAGACAACTCATCGTCCATCAAACCGTTCGTCCAGCGGCTGTGCCATTTGTTTAGGCCAATCGCTTCTGGTTTACAATGTTCCCACTCACCGGTCGCCCATTCTTGTGCGAACGCTTCGTTAGGCCACACTGGCACGCAATCTTCGTCTTCGGTATTCAGCATCACGCAGCCGTGTTCATCGGTCAGGATCCAAATTTCACGGTTCTCGACAACTTCCTTCACTAAATACTTATAGCGTTGGTCTACGTCGAATTTAAGGATCTCTGCGATACGTTCCTGAGTCAGGGTCTTAGCCATTTTCAATTCCACCTGGCGATGTTAGTTGCCGCTAGTATACCCAAAGACGGAGATGAAACGATGCCTAATTTCCAGTGAGCGATTTTGCGACTGAGCTGAATATTAAAAGGTGGTTTTGGGGAGTGCTAAATATTGGGAGATTGTAAAAAAGAAATGCAGTTTTAAAGTGAGTTGTCAGTACTCAAAGTGTGAAATTTAGAGCGCTACATCAATCCAGATTCAAAATTCGTTAACCTGTCTCACTATATGCGCCAAATTGAACACGATGTGGTAATTTATGGGCAACGAAATTGAATGGATTCAACCTTTTGAGAAAGACACTTTTACTTTCTTTTTTAGCCATCCTCACTGTGTGTGTCATTGTGGCTTTCACTTATCAGCCAAATTATGGCGAAGGGCATGCGCCTAAAGCAGTGCAGTACCACACGGGCTATCAAGCCAATACCTTGCTGTCTGATTACTTTTCGAAGCCAAAGGATGTGCCAGACGTCTTTTCAGGCTTCTTCCCACTAGAAACAGGGCATGATGCGTTACTGACGCGCTTGGCCATGATTGAGTCGGCGGCGCATAGCCTCGATCTGCAGTACTACATTTTCAGTAACGATGAAACGAGCCAACTGATTGCTTGGCGTTTGTATGAGGCGGCGGAACGTGGCGTAAAAGTCAGGTTACTGATCGATGATATGCAAAATCGTAAAGACAGTGATATTGCGTACCTGAATGGGCATCCCAACATTCATGTTCGCTTGTTTAATCCTCACCAGTTTCGCGCCCTTAGAATGCTCTCTTGGATCACCGATTCAGAGCGTTTAAATCGCCGCATGCACAATAAGTCGATCACGGCTGATGGTGTGGTTTCAGTGGTGGGTGGGCGCAATATTGGTAACGAGTACTTCTCATTTCGCTCCAGCGTGGAATTTGGTGATTTCGACGTTTTACTCAATGGCCCCGTGGTAGAAGACACCGCGGAACAGTTCGATTTGTATTGGAACAGCGAACATTCCGTGCCGATGTCTTGGATCCAAAAGAGTAAACGTGTCCCTAACGCGGAAGATGTTGCCCGTTGGCGCGCGGATTCGCGCATCGAACACAAGTTCACCAGTGATGAATACAACTTCGCGACCTTGCCGCTGTACAAGAAAATCAAAGACAACCAGATTGCTCTGAATTGGGGGCCCGCGCGTTTGTTGTTTGATTCTCCCGCGAAGGTCGATGATGGCGACAGCTTATTGATCACTGGGCTTACTGAGGTGCTGGAAGGGGTGGAAACCTCGATGGTGCTCATTTCGCCGTATTTTGTACCCACGGAGGCGGGTACGCGCGCGTTGATTCAAGCCTCGCTAAGTGGCAAGCGCATTGTGGTGCTGACCAATTCCTTAGCGTCGAACGATGTTTTCGCCGTGCATGGCTGGTATGCGAAATATCGCCAAGCGCTGGTGGAAGGGGGCGTTGAGCTTTGGGAAATGAAGGCGCACACCTATTTGCGCCATCATTGGAGTGTGACGGGGAGCAGTCGCTCAAGCCTTCATGCCAAAGTCATGATGCTTGATTCGCAACAGCTCTTTGTTGGCTCAATGAACTTGGACCCACGCTCTGCCCGTTTGAACACGGAAATGGCGGTGATGTTTGATACGCCAAACTACGTCTACAGTGCGCAGCGAACGTTCTTTGAAGCACTGAGCAAGAACGCGTATCAAGTGAAGATGGACAACGGAGAAATGCGCTGGGTTGATCATTACTATCACCGTTCGTTTGATACTGAGCCCGATTCGGGATTCTTGCTGCGCACTGGGGCATGGCTGAGCGGTTTGTTGCCCATTGAAAGCTGGCTCTGAGTGATGGCAATAAGTGCATGAAAAAGTGAAAGAGTTCGCCCAAACTGAGCGAACTTTTTTTATGCAGCAGCGCTTTTGATTGCGTATTTCGCTTTTATCGCAGCGACTGTTTTTTCTGCAATCATGATGGTGGGTGCATTGGTGTTACCGCCCACCAGCGTAGGCATAATAGACGCGTCGATCACTCTGAGGTTCTCGAGTCCATACACCTTGAGCTCGTCATCAACAACGGCCATGGGGTCATCTTTGGTGCCCATTTTACACGTGCCAACCGGGTGGTATTGGGTGTCTGCACGGTTACGCAAGTCTTGCTCAATCGCGTCATCATCGTTTGGATCCACGGGATAGAACCCCGCTTGCCTTACATCGTCAAACGCCTTACTTTCAAGCATTGCATATTGCTTCTTCCATCCTTTGATCATCACCGACATGTCGTCTGGGTGAGCAAAGAAATTGGGATCGATGCGCGGTGAGTCATAAGGGTTTGCACTGTTCAATTTCACCGTGCCAATGCTTTTAGGACGCAACAGCGTGAGGTGGCTGCTGAACCCGTGGCTAGCATGAATTTTTCGCGCATGATCATCAACGACAGCAACAACAAATACAAACTCCAAATCTGGCACGTCAACGTCATCACTTGAGCGAAGAAAGCCAATGCCTTCGGCAAAATTACTGCTGAGTTTTCCTTTTCGATGTTTGGTCCAGTCAGGAATGGCTTTGGTCAGTTCGGAGGCCATGCTGAGCGATACACCAAAAGAATCACGTTTTGCACTGCAGCGGTAGGAATGAATAAGGTCGATATGATCTTGAAGGTTTTCCCCCACACCAGGCAGCTCATGAATGGGGGTAATGCCGTGTTGCTCGAGATCTGCATTTGCCCCAACACCTGATAACAGCAGCAACTGAGGTGAGCCAAAGGCACCAGCAGAAAGAATGACTTCTCGTTTGCAGTGAATCTGATATCGCTTCCCCTGTGAACCGTACTCGACGCCTATCGCTTTTTTCCCCTCAAAGAGCACCTTATGTGTCGTGGCTTTGGTAATCACGGTGAGGTTGGGGCGTCCTAAATGGGGGGTTAAATACGCTTTTGCAGCGCTGCACCGTTCGCCATTGCGTTGGGTGACTTGTGTGGCCATTGCACCGAATTGCTCTTCGCCGTTGATGTCAGGGTTCCTGGGTACACCAATCGATTCGCAGGCTAGAAGATATCGCTCTAACAATGGGCTGGGAGAGCGAAGATCGGTGACATTCAACGGGCCATGTTGGCCGTGATAGGCGTTATGGTGGATTTCATTGTGTTCTGCGCGTTTAAAAAAGGGCAGACAATCGGCATAACTCCAGCCTTGGTTACCGAGGCTCGCCCAGTGGTCATAATCAAACGCATGACCGCGCGCATACATCATGGCATTGATGGAGCTGGAGCCACCCAGCGTTTTCCCTCTGGGCTGATAGCCTTTTCGGCCGTTTAACCCTTTTTGTGGCACAGTTTCAAACCCCCAGTTATTGATTTTGGTGGGCATCATCGCAACCATGCCCACGGGGGTATGAATGAGTGCGCTGTCGTCTTTGCCTCCCGCCTCCAAAAGGCAAACGGAAACGCGAGGGTCTTCTGTTAAACGTGACGCCAAGACGCAACCCGCTGATCCACCGCCAACCACAATAAAATCGTAGTGATCCATGGTTCATTCTCCTTGTTGTTCTTGGTGCAATTCCCGTTTGAGAATTTTCCCTGTGGCGGTCATCGGAAAGGTTTGGCGGACGATTATACGTCTTGGGTATTTGTAGTCCGCGAGTTGTTCTTTACACCATGCAATCAGGGTGTCTTCGCTGGTATCGTCCGCATCTGCTTTCAATATGACGTGTGCGTGTATTTCCTCCCCGAGCCGTTCGTGCGGTTCACCGATCACGGCAACGGTATCGATGCTGGGATGACACATCATCATCTCTTCGATCTCACGCGGGTACACGTTGTAACCCCCTCGAATGATCATGTCTTTCACGCGATCGACAATGAACAAATTGCAGTGCGCGTCCAGATACCCGATGTCGCCGGTTTTAAACCAGCCATTAGCGAATGCGTCTTTGGTGGCGTCAGGGCGATTGAAGTAGCCCTTCATCACACTCGGACTTTTCACGCATATCTCGCCGTGCGCATGGGTTGGCATGAGATTCCCCGCGAGGTCGATGATCTTAATCATGTGTCCACAAAGGGGTTGACCAACACTGCCTGCGAGGCGATCACTGTCGATATGATTGAAGGTGGCGACAGGCGCGGTTTCGGAAAGCCCGTAGCCTTCAAGGATGGGCAGTTCAAAGCGGGATTCAAATTGCCTGATGGTTTCCAAGGGAAGCGCAGAGCCACCAGAGATACCGACACGCAGGCTTTGCTTTACCTTCTCAGACAGTGTGGTGGATTGCTCACTGGCGCGAAGTAATGCGATGTACATGGTTGGTACACCGGCAAAAACGCTGACTTTGTTGTTTACGATAAGGTTCATCACGTCGTTGGGCTCAAAACGAGGGACCAACACCATGGTTGCTCCTGTCAGAATGCTGGCATTCATGATCACGGTTTGGCCGAAGCTGTGAAAAAGTGGCAATGTCGCCATGGTTGTGTCGCTGTATTCCAGTCGCATCAGGTTTTGTGATGACATGGCATTTGTCATCATGTTGCTGTGAGACAACTCCGCACCTTTGGGTTGGCCGGTAGTGCCTGATGTATAGAGGATCACGGCGGTGTCATCGCCTTGGCGGACAATCGATTCAAAGGGCGAAGCGGGCGCTGACAACCAGTGTTGAAACGAAGGCGCTGTTGACGAAGCATGCCCAGGCATAGCGATGAAATGCTTGCAAGCGTCTGCGTGCTGGAAGCCTTCATGGCCGAATTTCCCCATGGGTAAATCCTCGGTTCCATCAAAACACAGGTAGGCTTTGGCTTCGCAGTCATTGAGGTGGTAGGCAATTTCCCGCTGTTTTAACAAACGACTATGGCGTCAATGATTAATTCTTAGCACTGTTTTCATCCCACATGCTGCCGTCTCTGAGCATAGAATTTAAGATAACAACCATCTTTCTCACACAGGCAATGATGGCGACTTTTTTGGGTTTTCCAGCGTTGACTAAACGCGTGTAGGTTGCTTTAAAAGTAGGGTTACATTGCATCGCAGACATCATTGCCATGTAAAGAACTGTCCGCACTTGAGCGCGTCCTCCTTGGATGACGCGTTTTCCTTTGTAGCGTCCACTTTCTTTTGTCA
>NZ_SCHN01000049.1 GCF_004120195.1 Enterovibrio baiacu
TCGTCGGTCATTTCTCTGTGGCTATGATGAGCAAGCGCAACAAAGTTACGAACATCGTCGAGAGTGGATTGAAAAACGACTACTTGCACTGGCAGGTGCGTTTTGTATCGATGTATGCGCTTACGCCATCATGAGTAATCATTATCATGTGGTTTTGCATATCAATGCTGAAAAGGCAAAAGCGCTGTCAAATATAGAGGTGGTTGAACGTTGGCTCGCTTTTCATCATGGACCCGCGTTAATTCGACGCTTTATTCAGGGAGATAAACTGTCTGAGGCGGAAACTGAAAGGTGCAATGCAACAAGACAGGGACAGACACTCTAAGAAAACCATCACCTTATCAGTTGCATGCGTTAGTGCTTTCAGGCTCAAAGGTGCGTGGTAAAGATGAATGGATGGTTTCATAACGATATGCTTTTCATATTGTTCAGTTGCCATCCATTTTGAATCTCAATGACAAAAGCCCGCTCCTCCCTCATCAGTCTTGAAGCTACACCTTATTACCACTGCGTCTCACGTTGTGTTCGTCGGTCATTTCTCTGTGGCTATGATGAGCAAGCGCAACAAAGTTACGAACATCGTCGAGAGTGGATTGAAAAACGACTACTTGCACTGGCAGGTGCGTTTTGTATCGATGTATGCGCTTACGCCATCATGAGTAATCATTATCATGTGGTTTTGCATATCAATGCTGAAAAGGCAAAAGCGCTGTCAAATATAGAGGTGGTTGAACGTTGGCTCGCTTTTCATCATGGACCCGCGTTAATTCGACGCTTTATTCAGGGAGATAAACTGTCTGAGGCGGAAACTGAAAGGTGCAATG
>NZ_SCHN01000050.1 GCF_004120195.1 Enterovibrio baiacu
GTGGTTGAGGTTCCCAAACCTCARCAAACAGTGTGTCCCATTCGTCTAGAGGCCTAGGACACCGCCCTTTCACGGCGGTAACAGGGGTTCGACTCCCCTATGGGACGCCACGGGTCGTTAGCTCAGCTGGTAGAGCAGTTGACTTTTAATCAATTGGTCGCAGGTTCGAATCCTGCACGACCCACCATTCTCTCCATGAGGGAATCAAAACTATCGTGGGCGATTAGCTCAGTTGGGAGAGCACCTCCCTTACAAGGAGGGGGTCACTGGTTCGAGCCCGGTATCGCCCACCACTCTCTAAATATTTTTCTGCACGGAATCGCAGACCCAATAAGCAAAAATTGTTATCGGGTGTGTATTTTTGCGTCTAAGAATCTTTAGAAAGTGGTTCCACTCTCTGTTTGAGAGAAGAAACACCACTTTGCTCTTTAAAAATCTGGAAAGCTGACTAGTAAATTTAATCAAACGATTAAATTGAAATCTGTTTCTTATCTCTCTACCCGAGAGGTAATGAAACAAAAGTTCTCAAAACGTTAATTCTTTTGAATTAACACCAAACACATTCAAGTGTTCTTGGTTTCATGCTTCTTGTTAAAAGAAGGATGAACATATTTGAGTCCGGCGAAAAACCGTTCATTAATTTGAACTTGTTCTTTAACGAGAACACCTTGGTTGTTTG
>NZ_SCHN01000051.1 GCF_004120195.1 Enterovibrio baiacu
CAGACGATAAAAAGCCCCGCTATTGCTAGCGAGGCTTCCTTCTTAATAAATGGCGGAGCGGACGGGACTCGAACCCGCGACCCCCGGCGTGACAGGCCGGTATTCTAACCAACTGAACTACCGCTCCACACGGTGATAAACAGTCTCCTGTTCATCCGATACATGTCGTTCAATACACATATCTAAATTGGAAGCCTGGCGATGTCCTACTCTCACATGGGGAAGCCCCACACTACCATCGGCGCTGTTACGTTTCACTACTGAGTTCGGCATGGAGTCAGGTGGGTCCATAACGCTATGGTCGCCAAGCAAATTTGTTAAAATCTGGGAAAATTCTGACTAGCTTCGTGTCTCAACACACATTCAATGTTCTTTCTTGAGTCCGCTAAAACCCCTTGGGTGTTGTATGGTTAAGCCTCACGGGCAATTAGTACAGGTTAGCTCAATGCCTCGCAGCACTTACACACCCTGCCTATCTACGTCGTAGTCTTCAACAACCCTTTAGAGACCTTAAAGGTCTAGGGATGACTCATCTTGAGGCTCGCTTCCCGCTTAGATGCTTTCAGCGGTTATCGATTCCGAACTTAGCTACCGGGCAATGCCACTGGCGTGACAACCCGAACACCAGAGGTTCGTCCACTCCGGTCCTCTCGTACTAGGAGC
>NZ_SCHN01000052.1 GCF_004120195.1 Enterovibrio baiacu
GCCTTGTACACACCGCCCGTCACACCATGGGAGTGGGCTGCACCAGAAGTAGATAGCTTAACCTTCGGGAGGGCGTTTACCACGGTGTGGTTCATGACTGGGGTGAAGTCGTAACAAGGTAGCCCTAGGGGAACCTGGGGCTGGATCACCTCCTTAACGATACTATTGATGCAAGTGTCCACACAAATTGTATAGGTTGAACACGTTAAAGCGCACTGGGTCCCATTCGTCTAGAGGCCTAGGACACCGCCCTTTCACGGCGGTAACAGGGGTTCGACTCCCCTATGGGACGCCACTTTCTAAAAACATTCTCACGAGTGTGTTTAGACAGTGGACATTCTCTTCACAGAGAAACATCACTTTGCTCTTTAAAAATCTGGAAAGCTGACTAGTAAATTTAATCRAACGATTAAATTGAAATCTGTTTCTTATCTCTCTACCCGAGAGGTAATGAAACAAAAGTTCTCAAAACGTTAATTCTTTTGAATTAACACCAAACACATTCAAGTGTTCTTGGTTTCATCCTTCTTCGGAAGTGATGAACATATTTGAGTCCGGCGAAAAACCGTTCATTAATTTGAACTTGTTCTTTAACGAGAACACCTTGGTTGTTTGTCCATACATAAAGACCTCTTGGGGTTGTATGGTTAAGTGAC
>NZ_SCHN01000011.1 GCF_004120195.1 Enterovibrio baiacu
ATATCAGTCTCAGTCTCAGTTGATAACAAAAGGATGGCGCGCATCCATGACTGACGGGTATGACTGTTATCAGAACGCACTAGCGGAACGGGTCAATGGCATTCTCAAACAAGAGTTCTTGCGTTATCGATGCAAAAACAAAGCAGAGTTGCTATCGCTGGTGAAGGAAAGTATCGATATATACAACAAACTTAGGCCGCACCTCAGCCTAGGGATGCAAACCCCAAATGAGGTACATGAAAAAGCCAGTAGGCAATACCCACTGGCTCTTACTTAAAACCGTCAACTTATTTTAGGACGGGACAGTAATCAATGCTTTTTCTAGCTTCTAGCTTCTAGCTTCTAGCTTCTAGCTTCTAGCCTCTATCGCTTCGGCTGTGCATCAATGCATTGACCGTTCACCGCTGCGCCTTCTGGTGCCATCAAGTAAACGTAAAGCGGCATAATGTCTTCCGGTGTTTTCAGGGTTTTCGCATCTTCACCAGGGAAAGCGGATGCGCGCATTCGTGTACGCGTGCCACCTGGGTTAATGGCGTTAACCTTCACGGATGTGTTGCTCAACTCGTCTGCCAGCACTTGCATCATGCCTTCAGTTGCGAATTTAGACATGGCATAAGCGCCCCAGAATGCGCGACCTGCATGGCCTACGGTGGAAGAGGTAAACACGATGCGTGCGTCTTCTGACTTTTGCATCAGTGGCATGATCGCTTGAGTCATTAGGAACGTCGCTTTGACGTTGACTTGCATCACTTCATCAAAGGCTTTTTCTTCAATTTGGTCAAACGGACTCAACACACCCAACAAGCCTGCGTTATGCAGCACACCATCAAGGCGTCCAAATTGCTGTTCAATGGTATCAACCATGTCGATGTAATGCTGGCGAGTTGCGCCGAGCATATCGAGCGGGATGATGGCGGGTTGCGCGCCGCCAGCGGCTTCGATTTCATCGTACACGCTTTCCAGCTTCTTCACTGTGCGTCCAAGCAAGATGACGGTTGCACCGTGTTGAGCGTAACTGAGTGCGGCTTGTCGTCCAATACCATCACCCGCGCCGGTAACTAAAATCACTTTACCGCTTAATGCATCGGCTGCTACTTGATACTCCACGTTACAATATTCCTTTTCTTATCGGCAATCCTGCCTGTTAATCTCGCTGCCCATGCGTCATGCATGCTCGTTAGAGAAAGGCGTTTACCCTTGCATTGTAAGTTGGCTCGCAGACAAGAAACAATAAGCTGTTGCAAAGAAAGCGAGGCGAAACCAGCACTTTGATACACATCCCTCGTGAATCTCGCGCTCGAATAGTAGTAGAATGGCGAGATATAACGATAAAGAGGAACACAGTTTGGAATTCTTGCTTGATTACGGCCTGTTTCTGGCCAAAGTTCTGACGTTTGCTGTCGCAGTCATCGCTGTTCTCATCATTGCAAAAAGCGCTGGTGGCAAACAAGGTCAGAAAGGGGAACTCGAAATCACCAATCTGACGGACAAGCACAAAGACCTTGTCCACGCGATGGAATCACACATTTATGACGAGGCCGCACTCAAGGCTCGTGATAAAGCAGAGAAAAAATCCGAAAAAGCCAAAGCTAAGGAAGCGAAGGCTGAAGCCAAAAAAATGACCGATTCCGCGTCACTGGAATCAAGCCGCAAACCCCATCTTTTCGTGGTGGATTTCAAAGGCAGCATCGATGCCCGCGAAGTAACTGCATTGCGTGAAGAAATCACCGCCATTCTAGCCATCGCAAAAGACGGCGACGAAGTGATGGTACGCCTTGAAAGTGGTGGTGGCATGGTGCACGCCTATGGCCTTGCCTCTTCACAGCTTGCTCGCATTAAGCAAGCAGGCATTCCGCTGACCGTTTCTGTTGATAAAGTGGCGGCGAGTGGCGGCTACATGATGGCATGTGTGGCGGACAACATTATCGCTGCTCCGTTTGCCGTTGTTGGCTCAATTGGCGTTATCGCACAATTGCCAAACTTCAATAAACTGCTTAAAAAACATGACATTGAATTTGAACAGCTCACTGCGGGTGAATTCAAACGTACGCTAACTATGTTCGGTGAAAATACCGACAAAGCGCGCGAAAAATTCGTCAGTGAATTAGAAGAAACACACGTTCTTTTTAAAGACTTTATTGCAGACCACCGTCCATCGTTGGATCTGGAAAAAGTCGCTACGGGTGAACACTGGTTTGGCAATCAAGCCCTGCCATTGGGACTGATTGACAGTGTGGGTACAAGCGACGATTACCTCGTCACCGCAGTCAAAGAAAAAGACGTTTTGGGTATTCGCTACGTGCAACGTAAGAAGCTGGCAGAAAAAATCGCAGGTTCAGCGGCAGAAGCAACAGATCGTCTACTGTTGAAATGGATTAGCCGCGGCCAGCGTCCGATCGTTTAGGAGTCAACATGAATCAGAAATGGGCTTTGTTTTCGTTCCAAGGCCGAATGAGACGCCGTGATTACTGGCTATACAGCTTACCCGTGATGTTCGCTGTGGTACCTACCTTGTTTTATCAAGGTGGGAATGCTTTGCTTGATGTACTGACGGTAGTGATCACACTGTTTGCGATTTTTGCTTCGCTTGCGCTTAACATTAAACGATTGAAAGACCGCAATAAGAACCCGTGGTGGATTGTGGTCACCTTCTTGCCAATAATCGGCCCCATCTTTGCTTTGGTTGAGTTGGGGATTCTGGATGGCACGCCAGGTCCAAATCAGTTTGGCCCAGACCCGAAAGGGCGTGGTGGTGATAAGTCTGATCAGGGCGGAAACTCTGTTCGAGAGGACAAAGAAAAAGATACCGCGGTGTTTGAGGGATAAGCCCAAAATTTGGTAACATAGGAAAGTCGGCAGGGGCAACAATGCAACTGCCGACTTTTTGTTTTTTAAATTTTTTTTAAATTTGTTTTGAAATCAGTGACATGGTTGTAATGGTTTTAAAACAAGAGATTTTTACCACTGTGAACACTATGTTTGCTAGTGGTTGGTGGGATTCTGGCTGCTGTAACCATCGGTTACAGAGAATATCACTACATGGAAATGCTCAACCTTCATTGTACGACTTTGGCAGAGTCTTCTTTGCCTTGCTCACGGCTTGATAAGTTTAGCGAAAGTAATTCGGATGTTATCTCCATGATTGGAGTGACTTCAGCTTTGAGAATCGTGTATAGAGTCTAGGTTAAGCGCTTCTATGGCAAGTATTAAGTATCGACCAGATGTCGATGGTCTCAGGGCTATCGCTGTTCTTTTAGTGATCGTTTTTCATTTCAATAAAGATATTCTTCCGGGTGGATTCATTGGTGTAGATATCTTCTTCGTGATTTCTGGATTTATTATTACGTCTGCAATCTATCCGCAAATTAAATCTGGGGATTTTACCTTTCTAGAGTTTTATGAGCGAAGAATTAAACGTATTTTACCACTATTCTATATGGTTGCATTGTGCAGTCTAGTCTCCGCCTATTTTTTATTTGCACCTAACGACTTTTCGGCGTTTTCTGATAGCTTACGTTATGCGTCAGTATTTATTTCTAATATTTATTTTGAAAAGAATACCGGGTATTTCGCACCATCGTCAGAAACCATGCCCTTGTTGAACATGTGGTCGCTTTCGGTTGAGGAGCAATTTTACTTTATATGGCCAATCGTTCTGTTGTTTTGTTCTCGCTATCTATCATCAAGAATAGTGCCTAAAGTGCTCATCGTCGCACTACTATCAATGATTGGCTATTCACAATACTTGGCACTAACTTCCCCTTCGGAGGCTTACTTTCTTCTTCAAAGCCGAGCATTTGAGATGCTTATTGGTGCGGCACTTGCGTTGCGGCTATCTCAATTGAGAAGTGAAGATCAATATTACAAAGCCCATGTCTATTTCCTCACAGGCATTGTAGGTGCGCTACTTGTTGTTATTGCGTTAATTACTCTCGACAAAGGTGATATTTTCCCTGGTGTGAATGCTGCGATTGTTTGTTTTGGCGCTGCACTCATCATTTTCTCAGGTGAGAGAAAAAACACACCAATTACACGAATTTTGTCCATGCCACTGTTGGTATGGCTCGGGAAATTATCATACTCTCTTTATCTATGGCATTGGCCTATTCAAGCATTCTACCGTTATTATCAGCCTGGTTTTGGTGTTAAAGGTTTCGTCTTTTGCTCAATATTAACTTTCGTACTCTCTTATTTAAGTATGAAGCTCGTGGAGAATCCTGCTCGACATTTTAAATTGAAAAGAAAATATGTGTTTTTGGGGTATTTCATTATTCCTGTTCTTTCTTTTGTTCTAATTGCTAAGCATATTGATAAACAAGAAGGTTTTCCTGAGCGATTTAGTGCTGAGGCAATGGCGCTATACTATGATTCTGTGTCTAAAATTGAGTTCGATGGGCAGAGTCGAAAGCAATTCGAAGGTTTCGAACCATTCCGGCCAATGTTGTTGGGCGACCAATCCGTTTCTTCACCTAGTGCGTTTCTTTGGGGAGATTCGCATGCGGAACACTTCCAGTCGTTCGTAGAAGAGTTAGGGAAAAAATATCACTTTGGAGCCTTATATGGTGGTCAAGGTGGTTGTCCTCCCATTGCTGAGGGTGGACGTGTGCGTCATGGAGAGCTAGAAGCACACTGTTACCAAAGCAATGAGCAGTTGTTGAAAAGAATTCTTGCGACTGACGTCGACGTTGTTTTTCTCGGAGGCCGATGGGCGACATATTCGGAAACAACGCTTGCCGAAAACGAAGATGGTCGAAATATCTATCTCGGCGATGATAGTGATCGCTCGGAGAGCATCAACAACAATCGCCGCGTGTTTTCTGCGGGGTTAGAAAAGACAATTGCTACCCTTATTGCACATGGGAAAACCCCGGTAGTGTTCGGACAGGTGCCATCATTTCCTTTCAAGCCAAGCAATTGCTTGGTTAAAAAATCGAATTATCGTTGGGCGGCAAAGGATAGTTGCGACACACGCTCTATGCCATTTTTTGATAGATACTCCTACGCGAATAATTTGCTGTTGGATTTACAGCGCAAGTATCCTGAAACAGTGATTATTGACATGCCGAAGCTGGTTTGTGATCGCGACGAATGCGTAAGTTCGTTACATGGTAAGCCTTTGTATAGCGACAATAATCATATCAATTCGGTGGGAGCACGAGCGTTTTACAATGCTTACATGCAAACAGATGCATCAAAAGTAATGAAGAAGTTGTTTGCCAGTTAGCTAAAAATCAAGGGCCTGAGCGTTCAGGTCCTTGATTCAGCATTTAGCGGTAGATGTTAAATTCAGCAAATATCGTTGGCTAGATATCACCGATATCATTATCACTAGGTCAATGTATATTGCTTCGAAAGCTGATGCGCAAGGAACTTAAACATATTAAAAACAGCGGTTGTTTTTGGAGTGGGTAGTCCATTGCTGTCGAGGAAATATTCGCCTTTGAAGACCATCACACCGGCTTTTTCCTCAACGGAATCGGCGTTCATGCCTTCGATGTAAGCGTCATGATCGCGGATCATCGCGTTGGCGATGTTGAGAAGCTCAGTGGCGGAGATAGGAGTCTTGTCTGACATACTTTTCTGCATGATGATGAAAAATGAGTGTCTATTATAATCCCATTGCATATGTGTTAGGCAATCGGTTCTAGCTGACGAAAACATCGCCAAAAGCAATGTTATTGTGAGCCAAGCCAGAAAAATTAATTGCGAAATGGCCTTTCTGCATGCGTCAATGGTAATGATTAGCGCGCTTGCAGATGTGAGACTACGCTAAACCCCCAATATGTCCGATTGGCTGTTCACAAAAGAACAACAACTGTGGAAGCAGCAACCAATCGGGGGGATTTCGAAAGAAACAGGTTGATATTCAGATCTAGTCGCTCAATATTGTAAATAGCGTCAGCGTGCCACCATAATGCACGTGATTTGAATTAATAGATTGAATTTTAAACGCAAGGGCGTACTGGTCACTATGGGTAAATCTCTCGTTATCGTGGAGTCCCCGGCAAAGGCAAAAACGATAAATAAATATCTGGGCAAGGACTTCATCGTTAAATCGAGTGTTGGTCACGTCCGCGATCTGCCTACCGGCGCTTCACAAGGCGGTAAAAAAGCTGCACCTACCTCTACCAAAGGGCTGAGCGTAGAAGAAAAAGAACGCATTAAAAAAGAAAAGGACAAGAACTCGCTGATCAACAAGATGGGTGTCGACCCATACCGTGATTGGAAAGCGAACTATCAGATCTTACCGGGTAAGGAAAAGGTCGTTTCTGAACTACAAACGCTTGCTGAGAAAGCAGACGTTATTTATCTCGCAACGGATTTGGACCGTGAGGGTGAGGCGATTGCCTGGCACTTGCGGGAAATCATCGGCGGCGACGACAGCCGCTTCAAGCGCGTTGTGTTTAACGAAATCACCAAAAATGCAATCCAGCAAGCGTTCCAAGCGCCTGGCGAATTGAACATGGATGGCGTGAATGCACAGCAAGCACGCCGCTTCCTAGATCGCGTTGTTGGTTTCATGGTGTCTCCACTGCTGTGGAAGAAAGTTGCACGTGGTTTGTCTGCAGGTCGTGTTCAATCGGTGGCGGTTAAGTTACTTGTTGAGCGTGAGCATGAGATCAAAGCGTTTATCCCACAAGAATATTGGGATATTCACACTGACACGACGACCGCGAGCCAGAACGCACTGCGTTTGGTGGTAGCTCAGCAAAATGGCGAAGCGTTTAAACCGCTAAACCAAGAGCAAGCGATGTCAGCGACGGATACGTTGAAAAAAGCAACGTACAAAGTCGCTGACCGTGAAGACCGCCCGACATCGAGCAAGCCATCAGCACCTTTTATTACGTCAACGCTGCAGCAAGCGGCGAGCACCCGTATGGGCTTTGGCGTGAAGAAGACCATGATGCTGGCTCAGCGCTTGTACGAAGGCGGTTACATCACCTATATGCGTACCGACTCGACCAACTTGAGCCAAGAAGCGGTTGAATCTGCACGTGAGTTTATCGGTAGCGAATACGGTGAAAATTACTTGCCGTCAGCACCGATTAAATACGGTTCGAAAGGCAATGCTCAAGAAGCGCACGAAGCGATTCGTCCTTCAAGCATTGACGTGAAAGCCGATGATCTTCAGGGCATGGACCCAGATGCGCATCGTCTGTACGACCTGATTTGGCGTCAATTTGTTGCGTGTCAAATGACACCTGCAAAATACGATTCAAGCACCATTACAGTAAAAGCGGGCGAGTTTACGCTGAAAGCGAAAGGCCGCACGCTACGTTTCGATGGTTGGACTCGCGTTCAACGCCCAATGGGCAAGAACGAAGATACTACCTTACCGCATGTGGATGTGGGCGAGACGCTAACACTTGAAACTGTCGATCCGAAGCAACACTTCACCAAGCCACCTGCACGCTTTACCGAAGCGGCGCTTGTTAAAGAGCTTGAGAAGCGCGGCATTGGCCGTCCATCAACCTACGCATCGATCATTTCGACGATTCAAGATCGTGGTTATGTGCGTGTAGAGCAGCGTCGTTTCTACGCTGAGAAGATGGGTGAGATTGTGACGGGTCGTCTTGATGGCAGCTTTGCTGACCTGATGGATTACGACTTCACTGCGCGTATGGAGGGTAACCTCGATAAAATCGCGATGGGCAGTGAAGATTGGAAAAACGTACTGAACAACTTCTTCAAAGCGTTTACCGATGATCTGAGCAAAGCGGAGTT
Organism: Enterovibrio baiacu; assembly: GCF_004120195.1. GTDB lineage: Bacteria > Pseudomonadota > Gammaproteobacteria > Enterobacterales > Vibrionaceae > Enterovibrio > Enterovibrio baiacui. The sequence goes on from NZ_SCHN01000011.1 coordinate 7,726, forward strand.
GGATGAGCTTGAAGGCGGTATGAAGCCTAACAGCATCGTTTTGACTGACATCGATTGTCCGACGTGTGGCCGTAAAATGGGTATTCGTACCGCATCAACAGGCGTATTCCTCGGCTGTTCGGGTTATGCATTGCCACCAAAAGAGCGCTGTAAAACGACCATCAACTTGATGGATGAAGAAGGCATCGTTAACGTACTGGAAGAAGACGTTGAAACCGCCGCATTGCGTGCGAAGAAACGTTGTCCTAAGTGCGAAACGGCGATGGATGCGTATCTGATTGACCAAGATCGTAAACTGCACGTTTGTGGTAATAACCCAAGCTGTGACGGTTATTTGGTTGAGAAAGGCGAGTTCAAACTCAAGGGCTATGATGGCCCTGTGGTTGAGTGTGACAAATGTGGTTCTGACATGGTGCTGAAAAATGGCCGTTTCGGTAAGTACATGGATTGCACCTCTGAAACTTGTAAGAACACGCGCAAGATCCTAAAGAATGGCGAAGTTGCGCCACCAAAAGAAGACCCAGTACATTTCCCTGAGCTTCCTTGTGAAAACTCAGATGCGTACTTTGTGCTTCGCGATGGTGCATCCGGACTGTTCATGGCAGCAAGTAACTTCCCTAAATCGCGCGAAACCCGTGCGCCTTTGGTTGAAGAACTGGTTCGCTTTAAAGATCGCATTCCAGAAAAATACCAATATCTGGCAGATGCACCAGCACAAGACCCTGACGGTCGCAAAGCTGTGGTTCGCTTTAGCCGTAAGAGCAAAGAAAACTACGTGCGCACCGAAGATGATGGCAAGCCATCAGGTTGGACTGGCCTATTTATCGACGGTAAATGGGAAATCACAGATAAGCGTAAGAAGAAGTAATTCTTCGGCGTGAACATTGAACAGGCAGCCTGATGGCTGCCTTTTTTATTCCAGTGGTGTTAGCAAAATAAAAGAAGGAATGCGGCGCTAAACCCCTCTATTTTTTTCTCGCTTCTCGCTTCTCGCTTCTCGCTTCTCGCTCTATCCTGCTTTTCGTTGCGCCAACTTGCGTGTACAGACGCGATCGACAATGTTGCCTATCTCTGCGGTACAACTGCCACAACCGGTACCTGCGAGCGTTTGGTTGCTGACGTCTTGAACACTTTCCGCATTACCATCAATTAATGCCACTTCAATGGTATCTAACGACACCTGTTTACAGGCACAGACAATCGGGGAGCGGGCGGCCAGCGAACCTGAGAGAAAGGCGTGAATGTCTTGGCTATCAAATTGACTGGCGAGAAGCTGTGATATGTCTGGCTGTTCACTTTCTTGCTTGAGCGGAAAGGCTGAAAATGCAAACAACGGCATTTTGTCCTGATAAGTCACAACACGACGCCCATGCTCTGCGTTGCCATGAACGAGGGCGGCGCTTTCAACAGGCGCCAATGTCATGATCTTGGCGGGCACGGAGGCACAGCTTTCTTTGAATTGAAAGTGGTAGAGGTAACCCCCTTCGATGGCTTGAAGCACCCAATAGTCTGCATCGAATGTGTTGAGCTGTTGCTTGGTAAGCCGTGTTTTCGTCACCAAGCTGACCGCGCTTTGCATCATCAAAGGTTTGATAGACACAGGTGTTGTTTTAAATTCGGGTTGACCCGAAATGGGGTCGGTGTGTGCGGGGATCACCGCCGTTACCTTTCCACCGGAGCAATTCATCTTGTTCCAGTGGATCGGCGCGAAGCTCTGTCCCGGAATCACGCGATTGGTCACGTGGGCTTTAAAAACCTGCTCGCCGACATGGCTCATCACATTAACCAGCTGGCCTTCTTTGATGCCCCTGTCTGTCGCATCGAACGGGTTGATTTCGATAATGGGTTCGATGGTATGGGCGTTTAATGCCGCAGAAAGCCCTGTACGCGTCATGGTGTGCCATTGGTCTCTAATTCGCCCTGAGTTGAGGATCATGCTGTATTGCGGCGTAATCGGGCTTACAGGCGCTTTGTGATCAACGGCAATAAACCGCGCTTTTCCATCTGGTGTGGAAAAATCCCCTTGGGTGAAAAGACGCCCCGACGCAATGTCATTGCTCACGATGGGCCAGCGCGTCGGCGGGAACGTGTTGTAATCGTCGACGGACAATCCCTTCAACGCGGAGAGGTTTAGCTTCCGTTTTGTCGCATCACCGTCTTGGTTTCCGATCGTCGTCATCGCGACATATTCTTTGAAAATGTGCGCTTCAGTGGGGTAATCGAAGGCGTGAGGGAACCCCATCCTTTTGCCCACTTCACTCACGATCCACCAATCGGGTTTACCTTCCCCTGGTGTCGGCAGTAGTCGACGCTGACGAGAAATCATGCGTTCTGAATTGGTAACCGTTCCGGATTTCTCACTCCACCCTTGCGCGGGCAGTTTCACGTGGGCGTAATCCAAGGTTTCGGATGTCGACACACAGTCAGACACAATGACCAGCGGGCATTTCTCCAAAATCTGCGCGATCCGATCACTGTCAGGCAGACTGACCGCGGGGTTCGTCGCCATCACCCACAGCGCTTTGATTTTCCCGCTTTCGATGGCGTCGAACATGTCGATGGCTTTCAAACCTTGTTGTGTCGCCAATCTGTCGGTTTGCCAAAAATCACTGACCAAGGCGGCGTGTGTGTCGTTGCCAAACTCCAAATGTGCTGCGAGCGTGTTGGCAAGCCCGCCGACTTCGCGTCCCCCCATGGCATTGGGTTGACCCGTGATGGAAAAGGGGGTGCTACCAGGGAGTCCAACGCGGCCAGTGGCGATGTGGCAATTCAAAATGCTGTTGGTATTGTCCGTGCCGCTGGTGGACTGATTCACACCTTGGGAGAACATGGTGACGGTTCTGACATGTTGGCGAAACAGGCGGTAAAAGGTCTCGATGTCTGACAGTTTCAATCCCGTCGCTCGGGCCACAGCAGCGACCGAATTGAAACGTTGTGCTTGTGTGAGTGCGTCATCTAACCCTGTCGTGTGGTTGGCAATGTAACTTTGGTTCAGTTGTCCATGCTTGGCGAGATCGGCCAGCAAACCATTGAACAGCGCAATGTCGCTGCCGGGCGTCAGTGGGAGGTGCAAGTCCGCGATTTCACAGGTACTGGTTCTACGTGGATCAATGACCACAACTTTGGTTCCGCGTGTCTCTTTCGCGGCTTTCAAGCGTTGATACAGCACGGGATGACACCAAGCGAGGTTTGATCCCACCAAAACGACGAGATCTGCGATGTCTAAATCTTCATAAGTGCCGGGTACACAATCTTCCCCAAAAGCGCGTTTATGACCCGCCACGGCAGAGGCCATGCAAAGACGGGAATTGGTGTCGATGTTGGCAGACCCAATGAAGCCCTTCATCAATTTGTTGACGACATAGTAGTCCTCGGTCAAAAGCTGCCCGGACACATAAAATGCAACGGCATCGGGGCCATGTTCTTCGATGATATCGTTGAGAGAGGTCGCAACATGGTTAAGCGCAGTGTTCCATGTTGTCGCTTCACCCTCTATGGAAGGGGTAAGCAATCGCCCTTCAGTCGTGACGGTGTCACCGAGCGATAATCCTTTTGAGCAGAGTCGGCCTAGGTTAGCAGGGTGAGATTCATCCCCTCTAACGTCGAGTTTCCCGGATGCATTAACCTTGGCTTCGATCCCGCAACCGACACCACAATAGGCACACGTAGACTTGATCCATTCGCTTTTGTCTTTCTCTGATGTAGTTTGGATATTTGTCACTTCACTCACCTATCCCTGTTTCATTTCTTATTTGTTTGCGAGTAACACACAGCAAATAACGCGCCACTTTCAACATTGGTAAAAATAACAGCGGCATAGTTGGAATGAATGCAGGGTTTTTAGGTTAAAAGAATGATGTGGTTGAGTTTTTGTCTCTGCGCCAAGAAAGTGCGAACAATGAAAATTATTAATAGTTTCTGTTCATTCTGGTGCAATGCAATAAAAAGGTGCACGTAAAAAGTGCACTTCAATGAATCATTGAAAGCGGTTTTAATTGTTTTTGAAGATAGGGGGTAAATAAATAGAGTATATAAAACATTTAGTTATGATTTTATGAACTCATGCTTGGCTGTGCTGGCACTCTACTTGCTCTATTGACAAAAAAATAGAAAGCGATGATTTCACAAAAGACGCATTCGTGAAAATAGAAGTGTGTTTATTTCTTTAACGTGAATTATCGCATGGATGTATTGATGAGGTCAGGATGGCAAATCGCACATATTCAATTATGCCAAATAAACAGTCTTATACACTCAAAGGTCGTGAAGGGTTATTAAGGCAAGCACGTGTTGCCGCTATTTCATCAAGCGTTTTTGATGGCGTGAATAACAAGAGAGCGAAACTCGAAGAAAGCCAGCGCAAGGTGGGTACTGTCTTTCTGGTTGGTGCGGGGCCGGGTGACCCCGATTTATTGACCATTAAAGCACTCCGTTGCATTCAACAGGCCGATGTTGTCGTCTATGACAGACTCGTCAGTGCAGAGATTCTCTCGCTCATTCCTTCAGACAAAGACATTTTCTACGTCGGTAAAGCCAAGGGCGCGCACAGTGTCCCCCAGAATGATACCAACGCCTTGCTGGTTGAATTGGCGCAGCGTGGAAAAAATGTGTGCCGACTAAAAGGTGGAGACGCTTTTGTCTTTGGCCGAGGCGGGGAAGAAATGCAGACCCTGCATCAGGAAGACATTCAAGTGGAAGTCATTCCTGGGATCACAGCCGCTTCCGGCTGCACCAGCTATGCAGGTATTCCTCTTACGCATCGCGGTTTATCACAAGGTTGTACCTTGGTGACAGCGCATGCCGAAAAAGATTTGTCAGTAAACTGGAGCGCACTCGCCGCTTTGGATCATACCTTGGTGTTCTACATGGGGCTGTCGAAGCTGTCCCTCATCAGCGAAGAACTCTCTCAAGCCGGTTTGCCTTCAACAACGCCTGTCGCGGTGATCGAGAAAGGGTGTACCGCTGACCAGCGCGTATTTATCAGCGACCTCGCCACGATCAAGGATGCCATCAAGCACGAAGCGGTGGTGTCGCCGTCATTGATTGTCGTGGGCAAGGTTGTCTCGCTGGCAAAAGAATTGGATTGGTTTATTACGCAGACCACAGAACAACTTGAAAAGCTTTCTGCATAAGGATTTGAGCATGGAAAAGAAACGTATTGTCGTTATTGGCAACGGCATGGTTGGGCATCGATTCATTGACGAACTGTCCCAAAAAAACAGCGACGCTCAGTTTGAGATCATTACCTTTTCTGAAGAGCCGCGCTTAGCGTATGACCGCGTCCAACTTAGCAGCTTCTTTAGCGGCAAAGATGCCGACGATCTCATGCTGACCAGTGAAAACGAATATAAAGAGAAAGGCATCACGTACTTTTTGAACGAAAAAGTGGTGTCTATTCAGCGCGAGAAAAAATGTGTGGTCACAGATCAAGGTCGCGAGATTGCTTACGACAGCTTGGTGCTCGCCACAGGCTCATACCCGTTTGTTCCACCGATTCCAGGTAACGAGCAGCCGCATTGCCATGTCTATCGCACCATCGAAGATTTAGAAGCCATTCGCGCTTCTGGCGACAACAGCAAAGTTGGCGTCGTCATTGGCGGTGGCCTATTGGGCTTGGAAGCGGCAAATGCCATTCAAAATATGGGGCTGGAAACCCATGTGGTGGAGTTTGCGTCACGTCTGATGGCGGTGCAGTTGGACGAGGGCGGCGGCGAGCTGCTGAAGCAAAAAATCACGGCATTAGGCGTGAATGTTCACACTGAAAAAGCCACGCAAAGCATCACGAAAGGCGAGACGTGTCGATACAAACTCACCTTTGCAGATGGTACAGAACTTGAGACCGATATGGTGGTGTTCTCTGCGGGTATCCGTCCTCAAGACGAACTCGCCAAAGCCCATGATCTGGCTTTGGGAGAGCGTGGCGGTATCGTCATTAACAACCAATGCCAAACCAATGATAGCGACATTTACGCCATCGGTGAATGTGCGCTTTGGGATGGGAAAATCTTTGGCTTAGTCGCGCCGGGTTACCAAATGGCCAAGGTTGCGGTTGCGTCAATTTGCGGCACCGAGGCCGAGTTTAAAGGGGCTGACATGAGCACCAAACTCAAATTGTTGGGTGTGGATGTTGCTAGCATCGGTGATGCGCAAGGATCAACGCCGGGCGCCCAGTCTTACACATTCTCGGATGGCATTGAGCAAGTCTACAAACGGATCATCGTTTCAGAAGATGGGAAAACTTTGCTGGGTGCGGTGTTGGTGGGGGACGTTGAAAGCTACCCGAACCTATTACAAACCATGCTGAATGGCTTGCCTCTTCCTGAGTTCCCTTCTGTGTTGCTCCTGTCTAATGACGCGGCTGACAGTGATTCTGGATCGGCAGGGTTAGCGACCTTGCCGGATGAGGCGCAGATTTGTTCGTGTTATGACGTGACCAAAGGCTGCATCAAAACAGCGGTGGCGTCAGGTTGCACCACCATGGCAGATCTGAAAGCGGAAACCAAAGCCTCAACGGGCTGTGGTGGCTGTGCGGCGCTGACCAAGCAAGTGATGGATGCAGAGCTTGCTGCGCTTGGGCACGAGGTGAACAACAACTTGTGTGAGCACTTTGAGTATACGCGCCAAGAATTGGCGGACATTGTTCGCATCAAGAAAATCAAAACCTTCGATGAGTTGTTAGAAAGCCATGGTAAGGGGCTGGGCTGTGATGTGTGTAAGCCGACCGTCGGGTCGATCTTGGCGTCATTTTGGAATGACTATGTGTTGAAAAACGAGCACATGGGGCTACAAGACACCAACGATATCTACTTGGGTAACATGCAAAAAGACGGCACCTATTCCGTCGTGCCACGCGTCGCTGGTGGCGAAATCACCCCCGACAAATTGATTGTGCTGGGGCAGGTCGCGAAAGACTACAACCTCTACACCAAAGTGACGGGCGGCCAGCGCATTGACTTGTTCGGCGCCCAGTTACATGAATTGCCAGAAATTTGGAAAATTCTCGTTGATGCAGGGTTTGAAACCGGGCATGCCTACGGGAAATCGGTTCGAACGGTGAAATCTTGTGTGGGTTCTACATGGTGTCGTTACGGTGTGGATGACAGCGTGGGCTTCGCCATCAACATCGAAGATCGCTACAAAGGGCTTCGTTCTCCACACAAGCTGAAATTTGCGGTGTCAGGCTGTACGCGCGAATGTGCGGAGGCCCAATCGAAAGACATTGGCATCATCGCAACAGAAAACGGCTGGAACTTGTATGTCTGTGGCAACGGCGGCATGCGCCCGCGTCATGCTGATCTGTTCGCGTCCGACCTTGATCGTGAAACCCTGATCAAATACATCGACCGCATTTTGATGTTCTACATCCGCACCGCAGACCGTTTGCAGCGTACCTCTGTGTGGCTGGAAAACCTTGAAGGTGGATTGGGCTATCTCAAACAAGTGGTGATTGAAGACAAGCTCGCTATTGGTGAAGAGTTGGAAGCAGAGATGGCAGCCAGCCTCGGTCAGTACCAATGTGAGTGGAAAACCACCATCGAATCACCAGAAAAACTCAAACGCTTCAAACACTTCATCAACAGCGACCAAGCTGACAGTGGGTTGAAATTCATCACGGAGCGTGGTCAGAGAGTGCCTGCACCTGCAGTGCAAATTGTAGAGCCGACGAAGGTCGCGGCAGAGCCAGAAAAACGCATTGATGTTGTAGAGATTGAAGGGTAGGAGAGGCGGTATGTATCAGTGGCAAACCATTTGCGATAAGACAGATTTGGTAGAGAACACGGGTATTTGTGCTCTGTTCAACGACAAGCAAGTCGCCATCTTTCTCTGCGGAAAAACCGACACGCTTTATGCGATCGACAACTTCGATCCGATAGGGAAGGCGAACGTGCTGTCGCGCGGGCTTCTCGGGTCCATTGGCGAAAAAACCGTGATTGCCTCTCCGCTGTATAAACAGCATTTTTGCCTCACCAGTGGAGAGTGCATAGAGGACGAATCCGTGTCGGTCATTACCTATCCCGTTCGACAGCATGACGGTGCTGTTCAATTAGGTACGCTGAATATCAAATAAACCGATGCTCACGCTCTGTGGATGCAGCGGCATCGATGGAGCGTTAATAGACAGTGTGCCTTTTCGCAGCGAAATAGGGTGTAACCGCACTGTCTTCTTTTCCTTATCAGGTTGTTGTTTTTAAAACCTCGTGCTCTGACGCTCTCAGCGCAAGCCACGGTGGGACAAGTGCGCCCAAAATAAGGGAAAAATGAAAAGCCAGAGACATGAAAACTGCAGAAATAAAACGTTGCAGTTCAAAGGATTATTTATTAACGAGGACAGGAATTATGTCAGGTAGCGAGAAGTTCAACGTATTTTCCTTTACAGGGAAAATGAAAATACTTCATTTAAGTTGGTTCGCCTTTTTTATTACGTTTGTGGTGTGGTTTAACTTTGCGCCATTACTGCAATCGGTAAAGGAATCATTAGGATTAACCACCGCAGAAATCAAAACACTTCTTATTCTAAACGTCGCCTTCACCATACCCGCTCGGGTCATCGTCGGCATGCTCACAGACAAATACGGGCCACGCTTGGTTTACTCACTCTTGCTCGCGATTTGTTCTATTCCCTGTTTCGTGTTCGCGCTCTCCGATAACTTTGTTCAAGCCGCCATTGCGCGCTTTGCACTGGGTTTGATTGGCGCAGGTTTCGTTATCGGTATTCGCTTGGTATCAGAGTGGTTCCCGCATAACGAGTTAGGCACAGCAGAAGGCATTTACGGCGGTTGGGGTAACTTTGGCTCAGCAGCGGCTGCATTCACTCTTCCAACGGTTGCCGTGATGTTTGGTGGTGAAGATGGCTGGCGTTATGCCATGGGTATTACAGGCCTCATGAGCTTGTTCTTCTCGGTTATTTTCTACAGAAGCGTTACTGACACGCCAAAAGGCGCGACGTACTACAAGCCGAAAAATGGCGGTGCAATGGAAGTGACCTCTAAGAGCGATTTCTACTTGCTGCTGCTGATGAAAATGCCGATGTACGGTGCGCTAGCGCTACTGGCGTGGAAACTGTCGCCATCAGGCATTGGCATGTTATCAGACGCGATTGTGATGGCTATTTACGTGGTGCTTGCGCTGATTTATGCGTTCGATGCCGCTCAAGTATGGAAAGTGAACAAGCATGTGTTTGTCGAGCCTGTGCCTGAAATTCACCAGTACAAATTTAAGCAAGTGGCCGTGTTGAATGTACTCTACTTCGCCACCTTCGGCTCTGAGCTGGCTGTGGTTTCCATGCTGCCACTGTTCTTTGCCGACACGTTTGAACTGACCCCTGTCGTAGCAGGCATGGTGGCATCGGCGTATGCCTTCATGAACTTGATGTCTCGCCCAGGTGGCGGATGGCTGTCGGACAAATTTGGTCGTAAACCGACGCTGCTTATCCTAACGGCTGGCCTGGCAGTGGGTTACTTTGTGATGGGACAAGTGGATGGCGCTTGGCCAGTCTGGCTCGCGGTTGTCGCAGCAATGGGCTGTTCGTTCTTCGTGCAATCGGGTGAAGGGGCAGTATTTGCAGCCGTGCCACTGATTAAACGTCGTATGACAGGCCAAATTGCGGGTATGACGGGCGCATACGGTAACGTCGGTGCCGTGGTGTACCTCACTGTGTTGTCGCTGGTGGATTACAGTACCTTCTTCTTAATCATTGCCGGTACAGCGGTGCTTGGCTTTGTCACGTTACTCTTTATGGAAGAGCCTTCCGGCCAAATTGCCGAAGTGAATGACGATGGCACGATCACCATGATTGATGTAGCGAAAGCCTAACTATGAAACCCGAGGTATTGTCCACGCCTTACATGGCGTCAAATGCCGCGAAAGAGTCCGAGAAGCTTGCTTCTCGGCTCGTCGTTCGCGCGGGAGGGGGCTCTGTTGCGGGGCGAAAGCCCCCAAATCAAGATGCCTTTGCCGTTAAAATCCCCAGCAACCTGAGTGAACTCAAACACAAAGGCGTGGTTGCGACGATTGCGGATGGCGTAAGTTCAAGCGAGGTCAGCCAAAAGGCCAGCGAAACCAGTGTGACGGAATTCATCAATGACTACATGGATACGCCGAACACGTGGTCTGTGAAATCGTCAGCGGGGGCGGTACTTAAATCCATCAACCATTGGCTTTTCCATCACGCAAAGCAAGACGGTGAGAAATCCAATGCCATGGTCGCCGCGTTTACGGGCGTTGTCATTAAATCAAACACTGCCCATCTTTTTCACATGGGTGACTGTCGGGTTTATCTTCTTCGAGATAAAACGCTGACGCAGTTAACTCAAGACCACCGCCGTTACACCAGCAAAACACAGCACCACTTAACGCGTGCTCTTGGCATTGATAGCCATTTAGAAGTCGACTACAAGTTATCCGCGGTTCAGGCTGGTGATGTGTTGTTGATGACCACAGACGGCGTGCATGATGCCTTGTCAGAAAAGGACATACTTACCTTCCTGAAAGGCAAGGTATGCGGCCAAGACGAAAGCCTTGAGACCGTTGCGACAGCGCTGGTAGACAAAGCGTTGGCGGCGGGCAGTGATGACAATATCTCCTGCCTGTTTCTTGCCATTGATGCGTTGCCGAAAGCTGCTTTCGATGAGGCGTTTCGGCATCGCGCAGAACAAGTTATCCCGCCAGTGTTGTTGGAAGGGCAACAGATCGACCACTTCCAGATCAAGCGCGTGATATACAGCGGAAGCCGAAGCCATTTGTATCTCGCGAGAAGCACGCAAGATGACAAACAATACGTTTTGAAAATGCCGTCTCAGAACTTCGCGGACGACGACGTGTATCTGTCTGGCTTTATTCGGGAAGGGTGGATCGGAGAGCAAGTACGGCAGCGTGGCGTGATGAAAATTCACCCCCAAACTTGGCATTCGCGCTTCCTCTATCATGTCTGTGATTATGTGGATGGGATGACGCTCAGGCAGTGGATGCTTGATAACCCGACGCCGACACTCACGCAAATCCGTACGCTTGCCAAAGGCGCGATTCGTTCGATGCGCGTCTTACAGCGTATGGCTGTGGTGCATCGTGATATCAAGCCTGACAACCTGATGGTGGATAAAGACATGAACCTTGTCCTGATCGATTATGGGACGGCACAAGCGCAAGGCTTGGAAGAACTGTCAGGGCATGTTGAAGAAAGTTATCCCGTTGGGGATTTAAATTATGCTGCGCCTGAGTATTTGAAGGGAAACAAAGCCACCTTGTCGTCAGACGTCTATTCACTCGGTGTAACCTTCTACGAAATGCTCACAGGGCATTTACCGTTTAAGCCAGTGAATGCGTCAAACCCACGAGCATCAAACCGACAAACCTACACCCCTGCGGTGGTGTTTCGGCCTGATGTGCCTGATTGGTTTGATGCAGCGCTGAAAAAGGCGTGTCATTCCATTCCATCCGCGCGGTATGACGTGCTGTCAGAGTTTGAGCAAGATTTGCTGACCCCGAACCGGGATCTAGAAAAGACAAGCCAACAGCGCGCGATGATCGAAAAAGACCCCGTGCGCTTTTGGAAAGGGTTATCCGTGGTGTTGTTTACGATGGTGATGTTGCTTACGGCGCTGCTTGTTCAGGCTTAGCGCTGCGCGGTTAACGCAAGCATGACTCCTACACCCATGAATGTACCGCCAAAGGTACGTGGCAGCCATTTGGAATGAGCAAGGCGCTTGGATCGCGTGAAGGCTTTCACGCCCCAATAGCCATACCCGCACAGACAGGTGATTGAACAGCACATGAGCGTGACGACCAGTAAAGAAAACTGAGGTAATAGCGCTTCGTTGATGTTGATAAACTGCGGAAATAACGCCGTGGTAAAGACAATGGCTTTTGGGTTGGTGAGGGCAACCAGCACACCTTGCAGATAGTAACTTTTGGTATTCACGGTTTTAGGCGCATCGTCCAAAGAAATTGCCATGCCGTTTCGCCATGTTTTTATGCCGAGGTAAAAGAGGTAGCACGCCCCCAGCACTTTGATCACCAAAAACGCGGTGGCAGAGCTCAACACCAAGGCACTCAGCCCCAGCACTGAAAACGAAGACATCAAAAACAGCCCCGTGACATTCCCCAAGATCGTAAACACCGCTTTTTTTAACCCTGAACGAACCGAATGCGTCATCACCAGTAAGATCGCAGGCCCTGGAGAAAGCGCCGCGATAAAAGCAATCGACAGAAAGGCGAGCCAAGTTTCGAACGTCATTGTTTCTCCTTGATTGCGTGAGGTGATGAAAATCTAGATTTGGGTCGGATTCAGATAGACCCCGCGATAACCACATGCTGGTGTGAACAAAAATCACGCATTTATCCTTCCATAAAACCATGTTGTGTATGCAATAGAAAGCATCATTGGCTTATTAACGTGTCAGCTATTGAGACAAAAGTCCTGTTTAAGATTGGGGGGGGGAATTACTGCCTGATCTGCGTTAGGCGCATATTGTTTTTTCCTCAAATGAGAATAAGAATCGAAACCAGTATCATGCGCATAACCAAAGGGGAAAATAATGCTCAACAAAAAATGGATGTCACTGGCATTGGCAAGTACCGCCGTTGTATTGACAGGGTGCCCAGCGTTAAAGGAAGGCAAGCTAGATCTTCCCGTGGAGGGAATGCATTACGAATCTTCGGTTTATAAAGGGACAACGGACGAAGAGGGCTCGTTTTATTACTTTGCTGGCGACAAAGTCCGTTTCAGCGTGGATGGCGTGAAATTTTCGAAAGTGAAAGGAAAAGAAACGGTATCACTTGCTGCGTTGGTACGTGAAGATGACTTGCGTGACGAGGAATCTGTCAAACTCCTAAAAATGCTGATCGCGCTCGACAGCGATGGTGACATGTACAACGGATTGTCCCTTGATGCGGCAACTTCTTCTAAGCGTAAGCGCGCTTTCAAAAAACTTTCTGATGCGCAATACGAGAACATTGTGGGTGATGTCGGCGACGCGCAAGCGTATGCCTTTGTGAAATGGGAGCAAGCAGGCTCAGACATTGCCATGGCCGCGGGTAACCACCACACCCTAGGCTTGAGCGCGGAAGGTAAGCCTTTCAGCTTTGGCGAGAACTATGGCGGTTTTGCTTATGGCGAAGATCTGAACCGCTACTGCGACGGAAAAATGCGCACCAAGCTTGGCCGAGCATCGGACCTCTATCTGCCAGAAGGCACTGAACTGGTCACGGAACCACGAGATGGCCTGACAGAAGCGGAAGGTGGATGCTATGTCGATTTGTTGAACCAGCGTCTCTACGGCCTTTCAAACCCTACCTCTGCGTGGATTGACACGGATGGTGTTACGTTCAAATCCATCTCTACCGATCAAATTGATGGCACCATGGTGACGGAAGACGGTCGCTTGTTTGTGTTTGGCCCTAACAACCGTGGTCAATTAGGTCTCGGTCATGAAGACACCGTCGATGCGCCAGTGGAAGTGACATTACCCGATGACGAGCTAGCGGTGTATGCGACCAGCGGCAGTGCGAGTGCCTATGTTGTCACGCGCTCAGGCAAGGTGTATTCAGCGGGTGACAATGGGAATTTGCAGCTAGGCCGTGTGGACGACAAAGATGCAGATCAAAATACCTTCGGGCTGGTGGACATTCCTGCGGACGAATTTATTGTGTCTGTTGCGATTCGTGACCACCATGTTTTTGCCCTGACGGCGCAAGGCGATGTCTACTCTTGGGGTAACAATGCCCGTGGTGGTGAGCTAGGTGATGGCACCGTCAATGCAGACCGTTCCATGCCAGCGAAGATTTTAGAAGGTAAAAACATCATCGCAGTAGAAACTGGCGCTGACTACGGTTTGGCGGTTGATGCAGAAGGTACCGTATACGGCTGGGGCAGCAATGACTATGGCGCACTTGCTCAAGGTACACCTGTTGCGAACAGCGCAGGCACGCTTTACAAAGTGGAAGACATCACGTCACTGCCTACGCCAGAAGTGCTTGTAAACTTGCTTCCTGAAAACCTAAGTGGTGATCGTATTGTTGAATTCCAGGGTGGTAGCCGCAACGCTCACGCGCTGACACTGGGCGGTGATGTTTACTCTTGGGGTGACATGGGATCAGGCTACATGGGCAATGGGTACGCGGTTGATGATCTTGGTATCGAGCGACAAATTGCGGTTCAGCCTGTGAAGAATGAAACGTTGAGCGAGGTAAACGTTCTGTCGTTGAATTCAAATACATCAAGCCATTTTGCGGTTGATGACAACGGCAAGGTATGGGCGTGGGGTTCAGCGGCTGACGGTAAACTCGGCGTGGTCGAAGATTACTGTGCTGAAGTGAACGCGGACGCTTACGGTGAAGCGGCGTCAACCAGTGTTTGTTACACACCAGTGGCCTTGTCTCTTGTGCCGACGAGCGCGGAATTGAAATAAATGCATTAAACGTGTATTGAGCGAAGTAACACGCGTCATCAGCGATTCCGTTGGCTAGCGGATACCCGAGTAAATCGAGACGCACATTCGATACGGGAAACGAAAGAAGGTGGCTTAGCCACCTTCTTTTTTCTACATACAGGCTGACGCCGAGCTAACGAATGTTCAAGCCTCTTCCATGATGGCTAGCACTTCATGCGTCTCTGTTGGGCGAACAACCCGCGCCACTTCCACGCCGTCTTTTAGCAAAATCACCGTTGGCCAGAGTTTCACCTTAAAGTGACGACCAAGCGGTTTTCCTTTGCCATCAAAGACCTTGATATGAAGCATTGAGGTAGGCTCGAGTACCTCTTTGATTGCGTCCTGCGCGCCTTGGCAATGAGGGCACCAAGGTGCGCCAAATTCGATCACCGCCAAGCCTTTCAGGTGCGTGACATCATCAATGGTAGGTGCGTCTTCGTCATAATCAGGTTTGAACCCGATTGTTGATGCTTTCATCGTGTATTCTTCCTTGAAGCGTATTGGGTTAAAAGCGCGTTATTGTGTTCAAAATGCATCGTTTTCGTCGTGCACTGAGACATAAAGAGAGCCATCGTGCTCTTGTTGAACGAAAAAGGTAATCGGCCGACAGCAGACTTGGCAATCTTCAATGTATTGCTGCCCACTGTCTTCACTGTTGATAAGCACCTGAATCGACTCGCCGCAATACGGGCAATCAATGGCTCTTTCATCCAGTTCCGTCATTCACCGTTTCCTTTTTCGTTCCGCTAAAACCAGTGGGTGATACCAACCGCTAAGACTAGATCCATCGTTTTATGGCCTCGGCAGTGTCGCTTGGGTTGGTATTGAAACAAATGGCCGCTTCAGGGGCTGCCATGTGTGCGGCATTGACTAAGCGTTCGAAGACGAGGAAATGATCATCATCACGACGCACACCCGCACCAATTAACACGCAATCGTAGCCTTGCCCTTCGAGCGCTTTGGTCGCCGTCTCAAACGCCGTGTCACCATCACGAATAAAGTGCAGCACAACGTCATAACCGAGTGATACTAAGTTATCGCGGTCGCCTTCTAATGCCGCCAGCAATTTTTCTGCGCTCATGCCTGGCCATTTATCGTAGTTAACAACGTCAGGGTGCCAGCCGAAAAGGGCGACTTTTTTATCACTCATAAATCCTCCAATGGAATGCTTTCCCGCCCCCAATGTATCGCTAATCGGTTTGTCATTGTTGTCTGATTTCTAAGCTTAGTTTATCTATTTGCGACGAGGGATTTGCCGAATGGAAATTGTGTGTGAAGAGAGAGAAGAAGGAGAGTGAAGGGTATATTGGGCGCAATAAAAAGGCGAGCAGGCCGACGACAGGTTATCTGCTCGCAAACGTAAACCGTTTTTCAGTAGCAAACGTTGGACGTTGAGCGTTTGCTATTGGGTGAGATTTTTTAGCGGTTCCCACTTTCCGTCGTTGTCTGACGAACGCACGGCGGCATAAACAAACGCCATGCCGTACGCGCCTTCTTCCACGGTGGGGTTCCACAGGCTGAAAGGTTCGGGCTGCTCGCCCAGCAGGTCATCCACAATGTTCGATGCAAAATCGAAATACAGATTGGCGAAGGCTTCGCGGTAGCCTTCAGGGTGTCCAATGGCCACATGGGAAACACGTCTTCCCGCTTCTGAAAGCCCAATCCCCCCTTTGGTGAGCACATATGCAGGCTTGTCGATAGGGCGAACGATCAATTCATTGGGCTGTTCTTGGTGCCATTCCAATCCACCTTTGGTGCCATAAACGGTGAAGTTCAAACCATGCACGCCACCTGCAGCCGCTTGCGTTACCCAGAAAACACCCCGTGCCTTGTTTGGGTAGCGGAGCAAAATGCCGCAATAATCATCGGCGTTGCGACCTTCCACAATGGCGGTCACGTCAGCACTTAACGACGAGGCTTCCATCCCCATGACATAGCTGGAAAGGTGGTAGCTGTGTGTGGCAATGTCGCCAAGAATGAGGGAAGGCCCTGCCAGTTCGGGTTTCATGTGCCAGTTTGATCCTGCACGTTCCGATTCCGTGAGCTCGGCAAGGTGGCCTTGAACATAGTTGCTTTGGACCATGGTGATGTCACCAATAAGGCCTTGTGCCACCATTTCACGGGCTTGTCGCACCATGGCATAGCCACTGTAGCCGTAAGCGACGCAGTACCGTTTGCCTGACGCTTTCACGCGTTTAACCAAATCGGCGGATTCGTCTTCGGTCATGGTTAATGGCTTTTCGCAAAATACGTTGAACCCGGCCTCAAGGGCATGGCAAGACAATTCATAATGGCTGTTATTGGGTGTCATGATAGCAAGTGCATCAATGGGGTTTGTTGCAAAGGCTTCGCCAGCAAACAAGGCATCAGGATCGGCGTACGGGCGCTCGATGCCCATGGCTTTTCCCGCCGCGATGGAACGTTCTGGGTTGGAAGAGAAAACGCCGGCAACCACCTCAAATTCTTCGTGCATGGTGGCAGCGGAGCGATGGATGGAGCCAATGAAAGAATCTGGCCCTCCGCCAATTACGCCTAATCTCAATCTTCTTCCCAGTTTGCGGTATGCCTTGCTCATTGTTACGTCCTTTTAAAAGAGTCCATTTACCCGTTGTGTTGCGATGCCTTATTTCAGCAACGGTTGCCTGCTGGCTGACAGCAGTGCAAGCACGCGCTCTGCTTCTGCTTGCAAGGCGGGCATTGCTTTACCTGCGAAATATTGACGGTCGTATTTATCAGGTTCTTGCGCCATGCAATCACGAATCGCATTGCCGAAAGCGACGCGGAAGGTTGTACCGACATTGAACTTGGCGACGCGTTGTTGCTTAAGTTTTAAGAGGTCGGCTTCCGCAATGCCTGTTGTGCCATGAATCACTAAGGGAAGCGTGGTCGCCATTTCTATCTGCTTGAGCAGTTCAAACTCAATCGGGCTATCTGCTTCGGTTTTACGGTGCACATTGCCGACAGACACAGCCAAGGCATCTATGCCGCTTTCTTGTGCATACCGGGTGGCTTCAGCAGGGTCTGTTGACTGAGATTTGATGTGATCTCGCCCTTCTTGATAAGGCACGGAACCCAGTTCACCTTCAACGGACACCCCGACTGCATGTGCCACTTCAACCACTTGACGGGTGCGACGAATGTTCTCGTCGAGGGGCAGTTGCGAGCCATCAAACATCACAGAGCTAAACCCTGCATGAATGGCGCGATAGACGATGGCTTCTTCGTAACAATGATCGAGATGCACACACACAGGCACTGACGCTGCTTTCGCCATTGGAACCAGCATTCCTGCCATGGCTTCGACACCCGCAAGGTCTACCATGTCTTTGTTCACCGCCAGGATAACGGGCAGCGAACGTGCTTCCGCGGCCGCGATGATAGCTTGAGCTTCTTCAAGCCCAAACACATTGCAGCAGGCGATAGCGCCGTCTGACACGGCGGCATCGGGGAGTAAATCGTTGAGGTTAACTAACATTGCATCTTCCCTGTGAATGTTGGTGCGTTACTTAAACTTCGCCACCATGTCTTTGATACCAGGAATGGTGTGAACCTGATATTCATGGTGCGGGTCGAAGTGTTGAACCAGCGATTTGCTGCTCTCACCCACGATGATCGTGAAGTAGTACATTTCATAGCCTGGGGCGGCGACGGAAGGGTGATAGCCCTTATCAATCGCAATCACGCTGCCCGTACGCACATGGTAGACAGGGCCAAAATCATCTTCGTGTTCGTAAAGGAACTGCGCGCCAAACCCAAAGTCCGGGTTAAACCTGAATTGGTACACTTCTTCGTAGCGTGTTTCTGCAGGTGGGCGCTCTTCATCATGCTTATGCGGCGGGAAGCCTGACCAACCGCCAGCGCCAACAGTAAACAACTCACTGACTAATAGACGGCCGCGCTGGTCTGCGTTTTTCTGACCAAGAATGTGCTTAATCTTGCGGTGGGTTTTGGTGTCGTCACTGCCATATTGGATTTTGTCTGTGTCTTCTGGCGCAATGGCAAATGACGTGAGTGGTTCGCTGCCTTCTTCTGGCGTAAAGCGTCCACCAGCAATCATCACATCGGCGGTGTCAGAAACACAAGTGATGGTGACTTCACTGCCGACAGGCGCGTACACAGCAGCAGGATCGCCATCCCATACATGAGCGCGTTTGCCGATGTTGTTGTAGGTTTCGCCATCGACCGTGATGTCACAGGTGCCGCCTGCAAGTACCACGGCGGATTCATAATTTTCTAGCGAGTAGCTGTAACTTGCACCTTGGTGTAGTTTCACTGGGTTGAAATAGCACAATGGGGTGGTGTCATCATCTACGCCGATGACTGGCTCATTCTTGTTATCAAACGGAGGGATATGCTTTCCCATGATGAACTCCTTATTCATTCCGTGAATCTTGATTCGATAAGGCTAACGGTATGCCGCCAGCCCTCGTTTATGTTCTTAACAATTGATGTCCGCGTGCCAGCATGAAATTAGAGAGATCGGGAAATGTCGACATGGCGTCGGCACAGGTGTCCCCCGTGACATTGATGGCTGCGTTAGCCGCGCCCATGGCGACGGCATCACTCAAGGAAAATTGGTTAAGCAAGCCAAACAGCAGGGCGGCGGCAAAGGCATCGCCTGCGCCATAAGGCTTGCGCGCTTCAACACGAAAAATGGGTTGCGACAAGTGGGCGAGGTCGCCGTTGCTGTCGAGACCAAACACGTCGCAGCCTTCCGATCCTGCTTTCACCACAACGATCTCTGTGCCGCCACTGAGTAACTCCGAGGCTGCGTTAATGTGGCTGTCCGAGACATCATGAGGCACACCCATGACGTCAAATTCTTCCTTGTTGCCAATCACGATGTCGCTGAACGACGCGGCAAGTTTGTAGAAATGCGGTGGATCTTCGGGTGAAGCCCAAGAGTAAGGGCGATAGTCGAGATCGAGAACCACCTGCGTGCCATTGAGCTGCGCGGTTTGCATGGCCGCCAACGTAGCTTCACGTGACGGGCTAACGGACAAGGCTGTACCGGACACGAACAAGCACCGCGCTGAGGCGAGGTATTTCGTGCTGATGTCTTCTGGCGACAACGCGAGATCTGCGGCGTTATTTCGGTAAATCACCACTTCAGGTTCAGGGCGAAGTTCTGCCACTGCGAGGCTGGTTCGATATTCGCCTCTGAGGGTTTTTACCCCCGCTAAATCGATGCCTTTGTTTACCATGTACTGGCGAACAAAATTACCGAGCGCATCGTCAGAGAGGCAACCAATGAAACCTGCTTTCGCCCCCAAGGTTGCGAGACCAATGGCCACGTTCCCAGGTGAACCGCCGACACTTTTCTTAAAGCTCACTTCTTGCGCAAAATTCGCACCGTCAGTGTTGCCATAGAAATCGACCCCCGCGCGCCCCAAGCAAATGACATCAATGGGGCGTTCGGCATTTTGCTCATAGCCTGAAAGTTGAATCATGCTTTTAGTCATAATCCACCCAGACTGCACCTTGGTCTGCTGAACGCACACAGGCATTCACCATTTTCACACCATCAATGCCACCTTCGATGTTCGGGTACCAATGGTTTTCGAGAAACGCTGTGTCACCGCGTTCGAACGCGTCGATAGCCAATGCGTAGCGATGGTAGATATTTGCCCATGATTCGAAGAAGCCCTCAGCGTGACCGCCTCCTTGACGATTGGCAGACACGCCAGGGTCATCATTGTGAAGATACGGCATGCCGCGTTCTAGAATACGCACTGGCTCGCCTTGCACTTCATAGCGAAGCTGGTTCGGATATTCATCCCACCACTCGAGGCTGGCTTTTTCGCCAACAATGCGGATTTTCTGCTGGTGCATCGATCCACTGTTGATGGCGCTTGCCCACAATGTGCCGACCGCGCCACCTTCAAAGTTGAAAACCACATGCGCGTTGTCTTCAAGTGGCGCACGGGATTCGATGAAGCTTTGACGCGAACACATCAACGACTTCACTTTGAGGCCTGTGATCAAACCCGCCATGTAGAAAGGGTGGGTGCCACAATCGCCGATGATAAAACTTGGGCCAGACACTTCAGGGTTCATGCGCCATTTCGCGCCGGGGTTGTCTTTTTCCACTTCTGTGTTGTGGAAACCGTGCGCAAAGCTCATTTGAATGACGCGTACTGCGCCGATGTCACCACGTTGCACCATTTCTCTGGCTTGGTGCACCATCTGAAAACCGCAGTAGCCATACATCACGGCGAGCATTTTGTTTTGTTTTTCAGCCAAGGCTTTTAGTTCAAGGGCTTCTTCGACATGCACAGTCACAGGCTTTTCACACACCACATGCAAACCCGCTTCTAGCGCCGCCTTGGCGATTTCCGCGTGGGTAGAGTTTGGTGTCGCGATAGAGACCGCCTGAATGCCGTCTTCACGTTTGGCTTCTTCCGCAAACATGGTTTTGTAATCGGGGTAGCAACGGTCGGCGGCTAGCCCCAAATTCATACCAAATTCCTTGCCACGCTCCGCGTTAAGGTCCAGTGCGCCAGCCACAAAACTGAACAATCTATCGCGCTGTGCTGCGGCGCGGTGTGAGTAGCCAATTTCACTGCCACGGCCGCCGCCGACCATGCCCCAACGAATCGGGGACTCAAAGTGCATTTCTTCATTGAACATAGTGCGCTTCTCCTGAAATCTAATCCGTTAGGTCAACATTACACGCCACGGCGTTGATGTTTACGGCCTTCTTCCCATTGGTCACGGGCGTTGGCAATGCTCTCGTTATCAGTCACTTCTGACAAACCCACTTCCCACCATGCATCACAGGAAGACCACTTGGTGTCATCAATATCCGTGACAATGACGTAGGTTTTGTCCGAGGCTTTCGCGCGTTTGAATGCAGCCTCAAAATCACTGAGATGTTCCACTTTTTCTGCGTTGGCGCCTAAGCCGCGGGCGTGGCTGACGAAATCGACGCGCGGTAAGTCGTAATCGCGTTCCGTGGTGCAATCCTCGAGTTGGTTATTGAATGCAGTGTTACCTGTGTTGGTTTGAAGTTTGCGGATCACGGCAAAACCGCCGTTATCACACACCAACACGATCATTTTGTGGCCGGTCAGCACAGAGCTGTATATGTCGGAGTTCATCATTAGGTAGGAACCATCACCGACTAACACGATGGATTCGTGGTCTGGTCGTGCAATTTTATTGCCCCAGCCCGCCGCGATTTCATACCCCATGCACGAGAAACCAAATTCGACATCCAGCGAGTACGGGTAGGTCGCTTGCCAATTCATATTGAGCTCAGCAGGCAGGCCACCAGCCGCGGTGATAACGCGGTCTCCTTCGTTCACAAGGCTGTTCACCTTGCCAATGATTTGGGCGTAAGAAGGAAGTGCCGTGTCGGTGGCTGCGGTGCGTTGTTCAACTACGCCGCGCCATTCGGCAGTTTCTGTCGCGGCTTTATCGACCCAATGACTCTGCGCTTGCCAGTTACCTAATCGATCACTGAGTGGCGCGATAGCCGCCTTCGCATCAGAGATGATGGATTGCGCCATGTGTTTCGTGGCATCAAAACGGCCTGCATTGATGCTGATGAGCTTCATGTCAGGGTCACGGAAGACGGTCCAAGAGCCTGTTGTGAAATCTTGAAGGCGCGTACCAATGGCAATCACCACGTCAGCGTCTTCACACATGTGATTGGCACTGTTCGAGCCCGTCGTGCCAATAGGGCCACAGTTCAGCGGGTGATCAGCACTCAGCAGGGTACGTCCTGCAATGGTTTCCACGACGGGTATCTGGTGTTTCTCAGCAAACTGAATCAAAGCATTGCGTGCGCCGGAATAAGCCACGCCACCACCGGCAATGATCAAAGGGCGTTTGGCTTGCTTGATGGCCTCTGCGGCTAAATCCAGTTCGATTGGCTCGGGTTGTGGGCGGCGAATACGATGCACTTTTGGTGCGAAAAAGCTTTCTGGGAAATCCCACGCTTGGCCTTGCACATCTTGAGGCAGAGCAATCATTGCAGGGCCGCAATCCGCAGGATCGAGCATGGTCGCAATGGCTTGCGGCAGCGCCACGGTGAGCTGTGACGGCGCATTGATGCGATCCCAGAAGCGCGTAACGGTTTTAAACGCATCATTCACGGTGAGGGATGGGTTAGAAAAATGCTCAGTCTGTTGCAGCACTGGGTCTGGCAAACGTGATTGGAAAGTGTCACCAGCCAGCAACAAAAGAGGCAATCGGTTGGTGTGTGCAACGCCTGCTGCCGTGATCATATTGGTCGCGCCAGGGCCAACAGAGGAGGTGGCGATACCGATGCGACGGCGTTGATTTGCGCGGGCGTAAGCCACCGCAGCTAGTGCCATGGATTGCTCATTTTGTCCGCGCCATGTTGGGAAAACGGATTGGTTTTCAAACAGCTGTTGCCCCAAGCAGGTGACGTTACCGTGGCCAAATATGGCAAACGCACACCCGAATAAAGGTTCTATTTTTCCATCAATTTCAATCTGTTGTGCCGCTAAGTAACGCACAAGAGCCTGTGCGGTAGTGAGTCTAATTGTTGTCATCCTTGGAATCTCCTAACGTTCCCTTCTGATGAAATAGTAGTCATTATTTGAAAATGTTTTCAAAACTAAAAAAGCTAAAAATCGGATATAGCGCCCAATTTTCATTCTAGAAGGGTATCCGTCCGAACATTCCTCAGTTGTGAGACGCCGATTACGTTGACAAAGTGAAATCATTACCATAATTGTTTAAAAGATGTTAACGAGACTTTAAACGTTTTGTGTTGGCGAAGGCGTTCAGGTTTACAGGGAAGAAGGCTTGAACGGACGATCTGACGAAAAGTTTAAAACAGATACGCCCTCACTCTTACCAACGATGCGTTGGTAAACACGCAAAGGAGGCAACGGATTGGAACTTAAAATTGCTAATGCACCCTGCTCTTGGGGAATTGAATTTGCAGACAACCCTGCAAACCCAACATGGCAAACAGTGCTCGATGAAATTTCTGGT
This sequence comes from Enterovibrio baiacu, assembly GCF_004120195.1. Lineage (GTDB taxonomy): Bacteria > Pseudomonadota > Gammaproteobacteria > Enterobacterales > Vibrionaceae > Enterovibrio > Enterovibrio baiacui. The sequence continues at coordinate 31,122 of NZ_SCHN01000011.1, forward strand.
GCAGGTTACGGCGCAACAGAGCTAGGTCCATTGGGTTACCTACCCACTGAACCCAGCACATTACAAAGTGCGCTTGCTTCTCGAGATCTCGGCTTAGTGGCTGGCACTTTGTTTGTACATCTTCACAAGCCCGAAGCGCGTGATGGTATTTACGAAACGACGCACAAGACCTGCGACATTTTGAAGCAGCAAGGCGCGTCTTACCTTGTTGTTATCGACCACGTGTCATCACCTCGCACCGATCAAGCCGGTCAAGTGGATACCGCAACGCGCCTAACGGACGAGCAGTGGGATGCCATGATGGAAACCCTGCGGGGTGTCGGGGAAATTTGTGCTGAATATGGCATCACACCGACCTTGCACGCCCATGCGGGTACTTACATCGAGTATCGCGATGAGCTTGATAAAGCGATGCGAGACCTTCCACCTGAGTTGATGTCGTTGTGCGTTGACACTGGTCATTGTGTTTACGCGGGCATGGATCCTTGTGATGTGCTGCGTACCTACAAAGACCGCGTTAAATACCTTCATTTCAAAGACATCAATGCCGAGGTACATGCGCAATCTATTGCGAAAGATACGGATTTTTACACTGCGATTGGCAACAACATTTTTTGTCCGCTAGGGCAAGGGTGTGTGGATTTCGATGCGGTGCGTCAAACGCTGCATGAGATTGATTTCAAAGGCTGGGTCACAGTTGAGCAAGACACAGACCCGGCGGCGAAAAGCGATGCCAAAACCGACGCTGAGAAAAGCCGTGCCTTTATCGAAAAGGCGGTGTTAGCAAGTTAATTGACAGTAGGTTGTGCGCGAAAGGTTTCTGCGCACAACTGCTGCTCGTGTTCGACAATATTGGGAGCAGGGCAATGAATTGCCCTAAAAAGGATTGGAGGCAAGTATGTCGGTAAAAGAAGCCGCATCAGAAACGGAGGCTCAACCAACAGGTGGAGCAAATGATGAGCGAGTTCGTAAGGTTTCCTTTGTAAGCGGTTTGTTATCTCGCCCTGAGTTGGGGTCAGTATCAGGCGCGATTTTAGTTTTCGTGTTCTTCGCACTGGTTGCGTGGGATTCAGGCATGTTCAATGCCGACGGCATCATGAACTGGACTACGGTATCAGCACAACTTGGCATTATCGCCGTGGGTGCGTGTTTGTTGATGATTGCCGGTGAGTTTGACCTTTCCATCGGTTCGATGATTGGTTTTGCGGGCATGATGATAGCAATCCCTGCGGTGTATTGGGGTTGGCCTGCATGGGCTGCCATCCTATTTGCGTTCGCTGGGGCAATGGCCGTGGGCTTTTTGAATGGCTATATCGTGGTGAAGACGGGGCTTCCTTCCTTTATCGTTTCACTCGCTTTCCTCTTTATTCTTCGCGGTTTGACCATTGCACTGTCAATCATGCTGACCAACAAAACCATCCTTTCAGGTGTGGGTGATGTGGCAGAAGGTGATTGGTTGGCCTCCATGTTTGGGGGTGAAATCGGGACAGGGCTGTTCAGTTGGCTCGGCAGCATTGGTTGGATTGAAACCTATTCTGATGGCACACCCGTCGTGACAGGCATTCCAATGGTGGTTGTGTGGTGGTTCTTGCTTACTGCTGTGTGTTCGTTTGTGCTGCTACGTACCCGTTTCGGTAACTGGATTTTCGCGTCAGGCGGCGATGCTAACGCAGCAAAAAATGTGGGTGTACCAACAGATCGCGTGAAAATCATGCTGTTCATGTTCACCGCATTTTGCGCCACGGTTTTTGCAGCCTGTCAGGTGTTCGAATTTGGTTCAGCAGCGGCAGATAGGGGCTTGTTGAAAGAGTTTGAGGCCATCATTGCCGCGGTAATCGGCGGGGCATTGCTCACGGGTGGCTATGGCTCAGTGATTGGTGCTTTCTTCGGTGCACTGATTTTCGGTGTGGTGCAGATGGGTATCTTCTTTACGGGTGTGGATTCAGATTGGTTCCGCGTTTTCCTCGGCGTGATGCTTTTGATTGCGGTGTTGTTCAACAACTTCATTCGCAAGAAAGTAACGAGCGCGCGATAGCAGGGTGTGAATACATCTTACTGTTGACATGAAAACGGATTTTAGGAGAAACACAATGTCTGAATACATCCTCGAATTGAAAAAAGTCAGTCGCTATTTTGGCTCTGTTATCGCGCTAAAAGACATCGATATGGAAGTCAAAATGGGCGAAGTGCATTGCTTGCTTGGCGACAACGGGGCAGGTAAATCAACCTTGATAAAAACCTTGGCCGGTGTGCATACGCCGTCTGAAGGTGAGTTCTTGATGGACGGTAAACCGGTGACGTTTAAATCACCCCGTGATGCGCTCGATGCGGGTATTGCAACGGTTTATCAAGATTTGGCGCTCGTGCCTTTAATGAGTGTGACACGTAATTTTTTCATGGGACGAGAGCTGACCAAGCGCGTTGGGCCTTTTGAAGTGTTTGATACAGCACGTGCCAATGAAATCGCGAAAGCGGGCATGAAAGACATGGGCATTGATGTGCGAGACCCAGAGCACCCCATCGGCACCATGTCAGGCGGTGAACGCCAATGTTTGGCAATCGCCCGTGCGATTCACTTCGGCGCAAAAGTGCTGATTTTGGATGAACCAACCGCCGCGCTCGGTGTGAAGCAATCCGCCAACGTATTGAAGGTGATTGCAAGGGCTCGTGGTAAAGGGCTCGCGGTTATTTTGATCACGCACAATGTTCACCATGCTTTCCCCATTGCCGACCGCTTTACCCTGTTAAACCGTGGTAAGAGCTTGGGTACATGGTTGAAGAAAGACGTCACCCGCGAGCAAATTCTAGAAATGATGTCCGGCGGACAGGAGCTAGAAACACTCGAAGCAGAATTAGCAGAATTCGAACGCGCAGACACTGCCGAGGCGAATTAAGCTTTTAACAGAGCAATAAATGAGTAAGAAAAGGGCAGCGATGTTGCCCGACCAAAACGCCGTGGCTAAGTGGACAAAAGGAAAGACCCGTTCCTTAGCCATGACACAATAAGTAGATTGGAGAACACTGGATGAATACCCTACTTAGATCTGTAGCAAAGAGAGCATCGGTACTTGTTTTGGCCTTGGCTGCCAGCATGGGTGCAATGCTTCCGAGCACCGCATTTGCAGAAGGCGAGCGTTTCGTACTTATCAGCCATGCGCCTGATTCAGACTCATGGTGGAACACCATTAAAACCGCGATTAACCAAGCGGGTGAGCAGTTAGATGTAAAAGTGGAATACCGTAACCCACCTTCAGGTGACCTGGCGGATATGGCACGTATCATCGAGCAAGCTGTGGCATCGAACCCTCAGGGGATCATTACCACTATCGCGGATTATGAAGTGTTGAAAGGTCCACTTGAGAAAGCGCGTAAGAAAGGCATTCCAATTGTTACCATGAATTCTGGTACGCATCAGCAAAGTGAAGACCTGGGGGCTATCCTCCACGTGGGTCAACCAGAATATGATGCGGGCTTTGGTGCGGGTAAACGTGCGAAGAAAGACGGCGTTACCTCTTTTGTGTGTGTAAACCACTACATCACAAACCCTGCTTCTGTAGAGCGTTGTCAAGGTTTCGCGGATGCGCTGGGTGTTGAGTTGGGCAGCCAAATGATCGATGTTGGTCAGGATCCAACGGGCATCGAGAAGAAAGTATCGGCTTACCTTCGTTCAAACCCAGACACGGGTGCGGTACTTACACTTGGCCCAACGTCTGCACACCCAACGCTGCGTGCGCTTGAGAAAACACGCAAGCTAGGTGACATCTACTTCGGTACGTTTGACCTGAGCGGCGAAATCGCGCAAGCAATCAAAGATGGCAACATCCAATGGGGTATTGATCAACAGCCATTCTTGCAAGGTTATGTGCCAGTGATGGTACTTACATTGTACAACCGCTATGGCATTGCACCTTCAAACAACATCAACTCAGGCCCAGGCTTTGTGACAAAAGCCAACGTCGGACTGGTTGAAGAATTGGCGGGCGAGTACCGTTAATGTGAATAACGAGTGAAAGGCACGGTCGGTTGTCGTTTTCTGATAAGCGACCGTCTCTTATCTCGGTATACTTGTTTGAACCCACAGCAAAGGAAGCGTGTTTTCCTGTTTCCTTTGTTGTATCCCTTGCTGTTATTGGAGCCTTTGAATAACAGGAATTGCTCAAATACATGTCACAAATAACAACTTAACTCGGGGATTGACGCCCTCTGACAGTATCTAGCTGAAATCAATTTCATTATCATTGCCTGAATACTGTAAGGCGCAGTGTACACAGGTGAAATGGAATATCGTTTTCGAAAGGAATATCGGCAGGAAGGTATATGACAGTCAGTAAAGAAAAGAGAGACAATCAATCACCTTCATTTCCACCTAAGAAAAAGCCCAAAGTTACCGTTGTAGAAGTTGCCGAAGCGGCCGGTGTTTCTGTCTCTGCGGTTTCACGTGCATTTAACCCTGACGCCAGCATTTCTCGCCCTCTGCGTGAAAAAGTGTTTAAGGCGGCAGCGGCATTGAATTACAAGCCAAACCGTTTGGCGCGAGGTATAAAGTCGCGCTCGAGCTTGGTGGGCATATTGATGACAGACTTTAACAACCCCTTTTATCTGCCTATCTTGTCGCGTTTTACCTCTGAAATTCAAAACAGAAACTGCCATAGCCTTCTCATCCACGTGAACGGCGACATGGACATTCAAGAAGCCGTTGAATTGGTCATGGAGTACAACGTTGATGGTTTGATCATTACCTCAGCAAGCCTTCCCAAAGAATTGGTGGATGCGTGTCGCTCACAGAACACACCCGCGGTCATCTTCGGTCGAGACTCTAGCGAAAACAGTGTCACGGTCGTGAGCTGTGACAATGTCTTGGCAGGTAACATGGCGGCAGACATGTTATTGGATGCGGGGTATACAAAACCTGCTTTTGTTGCGGGCCCTGTTGGTACCTCAGCCACCATCGATCGTCAGCGTGGTTTTATCAGTCGCTTGATGGAACGAGGCTGCAGTCAGTGGCAAGTCATCGAAGGGGGAGAGTTTAGCTACGACGCTGGGTATGATGCGACCCTTCGCATGTTCAAGAGTGTCGAACGCCCTGACGCTTTGTTCTATGCCGATGACATCATGGCCTGTGGCGGTATGGATGCATTACGTTATGATTTGGGATTGCGTGTGCCTGAAGATGTTGGGGTGATGGGCGTGGATGACATTCGTTTGGCAAACAGTCGTTCTTATGATTTATCGACCATTCGCCAGCCAAATGAAGAAATGATCCAACGGACTATCGATGCGTTGTTTGAACATATTTCTGACCCGCAGTTACCGCCACAATCTATAACCCTACCGTGTGAAGCGGTAGAACGCGGCTCAACGAAGAAGAGCAAGTAAGCGACAATACTGGTAGCATACGCCCGGTTTTTCTCTGACTTATGCTTTTTATGAATCCGACTTTACGCTATTTAAATGGTTACCCCGAGCACCTGATTTCGCAAGTAGAGCAGCTTGTTGAAAAGGGGGCGCTCGGCGCGTGGCTAAAACAACGTTACCCACATAACCACACTATTACGTCTGAGAAGGCATTGTATGACTATGTGGTGGGCATCAAAAACCAATACCTGAAAAAGTCTTCCCCGCTAAGCAAAGTCGCATACGACGGTAAAATCCACGTGGTCAACAACGCACTGGGATTACACAGTTTTGTGTCGCGTGTGCACGGTGGAAAATTAAAAGCAAAAAACGAAATTCGTATTGCTTCTATGTTCAAAGATGCGCCTGAGGCTTTTCTTAGAATGTTAGTGGTGCATGAACTTGCGCACCTGAAAGAGAAGGATCACAACAAGGCGTTCTATCAGCTTTGTTGCCACATGGAGCCGGATTACCACCAATACGAATTTGATGCGCGCTTGTACTTGATCCATTTGGAAAGCGAGAAGCAAAAATAGCCATTCGTTAGCAAGCACAAAGTTGCAAACAGAAAAAACGCGCCTAGTTAGGCGCGTTTTTGTTTGTTGAAAGCGTGCTATGAATTAACCGAGAGAGAATTTCCCAACAATGTCGTTCACGCTGCGGGTAATGGATGTTAAACCGCTTGCTTCTTTTGACAGAGTATCTGCGCCAGACGCCGTGTTTTTCGCTAGCGTATTGAGCTCATCAACAGATTGGTTGATGTTCAGCACCACCGCATTCTGCTCTTCGGCAGCCACCGCGATTTGATTGTTCATGTCGCGGATGCTTGCGACAGACTCAGTAATCGACACAAGGGCTTCGCGTGTCTTATTGGCTTTCTCTGAGGTATCTGTCGCTTCTTTCATGCTCACACGCATTGAATCCACTGAACGCTTCGATTCGCTTTGCAAGCGTAAGATTAATTCTTGGATTTCTTCGGTGCTTTGTTGTGTTCGACTTGCGAGGCTTCGCACTTCATCCGCAACCACCGCAAACCCTCGTCCTTGTTCACCCGCGCGTGCAGCTTCAATCGCGGCGTTCAGCGCCAACAAGTTGGTTTGCTCGGCAATGCCGCGGATCACATCCAAAATGCTTCCCACGTTCTTGGTTTCATTTTCTAAGCTCTCGATGGTTTCGCTCACATCCCCCATGTTTGTCACCAACGAATCAATACTGGCACGGGTTTGATCCAGCACGGTTTGGCCTTGGTGAGCATGGCTGTCTGCTTGATTGGCCAGGTTTGATGCTTGTTGCGCATTCTGAGAGATGTTGTCGACCGTTGCAGTCAACTCATGCATGGCTTGCGAGGTTTGACCGAGCTGATCTGCCTGTGCTTCAGAGTTATTTGCCGTATCTTTGGTAACATCCACCAAGGTGTTCGATGCACCGTTCAAAGTATCGAGAGATGTTTTGAGCTGCGTGACAATGTCGCGTAAATTGGTGCTCATGTCACCCATAGCGGCATAGATGCCCGTAGCATTTTTCTTGTTTGAAAAATCCTGGGTAAGATCGCCTTGTGCAATGTTGCGTGCCATATTTTCAATGTTTCGTGGTTCGCCACCAATCGGTCTTCGGACCGCTTTTGTCACCATGATGCTAAGGATGATCCCCACAATAATGGCGAGTGCTGACGCGATCATGACAAATTGCACAGCCGCTTCACTGTCACTTTGTGCTTCTGGCCCTAAGGTGTCTTGCGAACTTCTGATGGACGCTTTGAAATCACTTAAATTGGTGGTGACTTGTGGGCCTATGACATCCAAGGTGTTTGAGATGCGGTCGTTACGCTTGGTAATGATGACTGCGGTGCCTTCAAGTGCAGATATATAAGAACGGTGTGCGTTTGAGAAGGCGTTTGAACGCTCAACATTCGCTTGAGACGTGGAGAGGCGTTTCAGAGAACTGAAAGGCACAAGGAGGTTGTTTAGTTCTGACAGAGAACGCTTTAAGTCCGCTTCTGAGTTACTGATGAGAAACTTTGCTGCAAACAATCGTCCAAGAAGAAGTTTCTCTTGAATCTGTGAGGCATAGAAGAGAGGTTCAACCGCCCCAATAAGCTCCGCATCTTTTATCACTTCCGACATGATTTGGCGCATTTTAAGGCCATTTGGGTCGAGTTGACTGGAAACAAGGGCATTGCGGTCTTGAAAGTCTTTCACGACCAGCGCAAATGTTTGGCTGTATGTTTGGAGAAGTTTCTTGGACTCTTCGAGTTCGCGGATGCGATCCGGCGCTTTTTCGTGAGAAAGGATGGTGTTGATGAGTTCGTCGATGCGCGCCATATCGGCCTGAACCTTGTCGACCTGAGCAGCATCTTGATTTTTCAGGAATTTCAATACACCAAGTCGGGCACTCAATAAGGTAGATTGTGCTTCGCTCGCCTCATTGGAACTGCGCGCAAGCCCTCGATAGTCAGTGAAGTTCTTATAGCCTTCAGACAACCCGCTATAGCCGACAACAGACACCACAAGTAGCAAGGCAAGGACAGCAGAAAACGAAATCGTTAACTGTTGGCCTAGTCTTAAGTTACTTAACATTGATAATTCTCCCAACGAAATCCAGTAATTAAGAATATTAATTAGTCTATTAACGATTAGCTCATAAATGAGTCATTCACCATGCCAGTCCTTTTATTTCGCAGGGTGCAATAGGGAGTGTCTGGATTTGCTTACGCAGTGAATAAGTGTTCTGTCATTTATATTCCGACGTGGGTCGATTCTAAAGGCCTGTTTTACATCGTATTACATTTCGCAATCTTGATACGCTAGCTATATAGTAAACAAAAAAATTACTAATAAGAGAAATGGCGAGGAGGGACGATGCCTGAACCTACATACGGATTTTTTCTAAGGCGAGTGTGGCTATTGGGCTTTCCACTCGCGCTGCAAAGCTTACTTTTTAGTAGCGGTGGCTTCATTGATAACCTCATGGTCAGTCAACTCGGTACGCAAGAAGTGGCCGCTTCAAGTATTGGAGCCCGCGTTTTTTGGTTTGCAGGTATCTTTATCTGGGGGATGGGAACCGGGATGGGCGTGATATTAGCCCAGTATTGGGGGGCGAAAGACGACGCCGGATTACGCAGAAACTTCGCGTTAGGCGCCACCTTTTCCACCGCCGCGTCGACGCTTATTTTCCTCTTTTGTTGGCTATTTCCTATGGTCATTCCTTCACTGTTTAAAGCGTCAGGCGAAACGGCAAAACTCGCGGCGGATTACCTGCAAATCATCAGCGTCGCGCTCTTGCTCGCGGGCCCGACCATTTCTATGGATTCGGCGCTGCGTTCGCTGGGTAAAACCAAAGTAACGCTCTACATGTCTATTGCTGAAATTGGTGTAAACATCGGCCTGAGTTTTGTGCTTATTTTTGGCTTACTAGGATTGCCCGAAATGGGCTTAATGGGAGCGGCAATCGGCACTTTAAGTGCCCGTATTCTGCGCGTTGTTATCTCTTTATGTGCCCTCCACGTTCTCACCCCTGTGCTGATTTTAACGCCCAAGGATTTTGCGTTTCGTGCTTCCACCGTCACGCGCTACCTCAACATTACGGCACCTATCATCGCTGGCAGCTTGATGTGGAGTGGGGGGATTTTCACCTACCAACTAATCATGGGGCGGATGGGCGAAACCGAGCTCGCCACCATGGCCATCATTTCTGCATTGGAGGCGTTGTCGCTGTGTGTCGCGTCGGGATTATCGAGTGCAACGGCCATTGTCATTGGTCATGCACTTGGGGCTAACAAGCTTGCTATCAGTGAAAAATATGCCCGCTTTGCGTTAAAAACGGCGGTGATAGTGGGAATAGGGTGCGCCATGGTTATATTGCTGGTGCAAAATCAGGTGTTGAGCCTTTACACCCAAGTGAGCGATGACGTGCTTTCACTGGCCGCACTGTGTTTTCCCGTTTTGGCACTCAGTGCGTTGGTGAGAAACATCAACATCACCTTGATTGTTGGCGTGCTTCGTGCGGGGGGCGATGCGAAGTTTTGCATGAACATGGATGTGGTTTGCCAATGGCTTTGGGCGGTGCCTATGACGGCGATGGCCGCGATCTGGTTTGATTGGCCACTTCATTATGTTTTTCTCATGATGACATCTGAAGAGATTGTGAAACTGTTGCCGACAATTCGTCGTGTATTTGGCACCAAGTGGTTAAATAACCTCACAGAAGAGGCCGTGGCAAAAGCGTAAAGCTCCTTTTAGCGGACATTGGCGAGAACCCGTTTGCTTTGTCGGGCTTCTCGCCTGCATTACTAGGTACTTAAACGTTGTTTAGGTTAACTGGGTATATGCGTTTAAAACAAGCCCGCCCAGACTGATAACACTTCACTCATGCTTATCTCATTGTTTAAATAATTCAAAAACTAAACGAGGCTAAAAATTTCTCATGCCTTGGTTTGAATATTCAATTAACTTACTTGTAAAAACTTGTCACAAAGTGTCTTGTCATTAATCCTCATGTCGCAACTGAGACAAATTTATTGTTAGTAATCTCTAATATTGTACATTCTTGATTACAGGTATGAATGTGTAAAAAAATTGGCGATTCTAGCGTTTAAATTAAATTCAAATACCACGCTTACGAGAAACGTAATGCAGTTTTTATCTAAAGGGTTTTAGATTATGCGCAGATTAGTCAGTTTATTTGCAGGGGTATCAGGTTTATTCATGATGCTCTCTCTTGGAAACAGTGCGTTAGCAAGTGACACTCCTCAAGGTTGTATTGTGAGTCTTGAGACGGGTGCTGAATATTGTTTACCTGTCGGTCAACGTTCTGGCTACTCACTACCGAACTGGATCCGTGCTCATGAAGTTTATGTACAGGCGGAAGAGGGTTCGGCAGTGATGCTGTCTGACTGGGACAACTTATCTTATAACCGTCTCGCAGTGTTTGAAGGAACAACAACAAACCGTGAATTGACCGATGTTCGTGCTTATAACGGTCAAAATCTCGATTTTTCTGCGCCACGTTCAATGCGTGTTGTCGCGAGCAACAAAAAACTGGGCTGTATTGTTAGTAAGCAAACGGGCGACAAGTACTGTCTACCTGTTGGCAAGCGCTCAGGTTATTCACTACCAAGTTGGATTTACGCACACGAAGTTTACGTGCAGGCGTCTGAAGGTACTGGCGTGATGTTGTCTGACTGGGATAACTTGTCATACAACCGTCTTGCCGTGTTCTCTGGCACTGTTGAAAACAACAAAATGACAAATGTTCGTGCTTACAATGGGCAAAACCTCGATTTTTCAGCCCCACGTTCAATGCGCGTTGTCGCTAACAGTGCGCCTCTAGGCTGTATTGTGAGTCTAGAAACAGGTGAAAGATACTGTCTACCTGTAGGGCAGCGCTCAGGTTACTCACTACCAAGCTGGATCAAATCGCACGAAGTGTATGTTGAGCCGTCTGAAGGTACTGCGGTAATGCTCTCAGATTGGGATAACCTTTCTTACAACCGTTTGGGTATTTTTAACTGTACAACGCCGAATCGTCAGCTAGAAAATGTGAAAGCACGTAATGGTCAGAACCTCGATTTTTCTGCCCCTCGCTCAATGCGTGTTATTGCAGGTACTACAGCTTCTGACCAAGTGATTAAAGGTACTGCAGGCGATGATGTGCTTTATGGCTGTTCGGGCAATGACACTATCACTGGCTTTAATGGTGACGACACCATTTACGGTGGTGCAGGTAATGACACCATCAATGGTAGCAATGGTGATGACGTCCTCCATGGTGGTTCGGGTAACGATAAGTTGTTTGGCGCGGGTGGCAATGATGCGCTTTACGGTGATGCGGGTAACGATATTCTTCAAGCAGGCTACGATGATGACATTGTGATGGATGGTGGTACTGGTCTCGACCTTTACATTGGCAGTGAAGGCAACGACACCATGTTCTTTGACCAAGAGGACTTTTCGAATGAAGCGTTCCTAACCCAAAATGGCAATATTTACACGGGTGATCGTGGATTTGATAAATTGATTGTTAACAGTGATGCAAACATCGATTTCTCCGGTCACTCTTATTTCCAGAATGGTCGAAACCCCGGCGTAAAAGTGATTGCTCAAGTTGAAGCTATCGTTGCTAATGCCGGCAATCAAACAGTCACCATCAATGCCAACTCGGTTTTCTCACAATCTGATGATATTCAGACCGAGACAAACGTTAATCCGGGAGACTGGAAAGGCTTTGTGGCTTACTTGGGCTCGGGTAATGACACGTTGAATGTAGAAACGGGTATCTGGCAATACGATGCAAGTGCTTCTGCGGCAGTCACTTTGTCAAATGCCATGATCGAGTTCATGGGACTGAGCTTTGCACAAGTGACTGAGCTGCGTGCTTACGTTTTCACTTACGCAGACAAAAAGATCACCGTTTGGAGTGATGCTGAGTTTATTCAAACTAACGGAAACAACATCTAGTATTTCAGATTAGCAAATATGGCCCAACACGAGTTCGTGTTGGGCTTTTTTCTTTATAGTGCACTGCATCTAGGTTTATAGGCGTTTCGCCATGTTTGCTCATGATAACTGTAAAATATTGACTAAAATTCTAGTCGAATATCGTGTAAGAGATGACGGAGTGCCTTAAAAATAATAGTAATATTCAAGTATGAGTAAGGTGCTAATTTGGACAGTTTTGTATATTTTACTGGCGTAAAATGACATTGATTAGAATATTATGATATTCGGTTTGTCTTCACATAATCCCCACGTCGAATCACGCAAAAATTAAGAAAGTGATTTTTTAGACTCACAAATGAGTCATATGGGTAGTAATAGAATCATTCTTTAATGGTACTTTAGATCGTATGATGCTCATTCAAATGTGATCAAAGAATTAGACCCTATCGCTGAAATTACGCTGAACGTCTTCTCTGGCTATTGTACAGATCCTTCGCTTCATCAAAACTGAGCTCAACAAACATGAGTTCAATTTTACAGCTCTCTTAAATGAGACGCGAAATCTAGATAAGTTCAGGTTGCACAAGCAGTATGAAGTCGGTGGGCTCAACCACCTCCTGCTTTTGACCAAATGAACACAGTCAGAAATAGAGGATGAAGTGATGTCGAAGATTACAGGGACTAGCGGTTCAGATTTTTTGTATGGTTCAGGCGTGTCAGGCGAGAATCTCCTAATGAATGGTGATTTCGAAGCATGGGGTGACGATGGCAACAGAAAATGGGGGCTGTTCGCTGACAATCAAGTTGCTGGTTGGTATACGCCTGGCAACATGGCGATTGAACTTCAACAGGGTTCATTTGGCGGTACGCCTTACACGCCGTCTAACAACACTGTTCTCGAGCTGGATTCAACCGGTAACACATGGGTTCAACAAGACATTGACGTGACTGAACTTGCGGAAGATGGCGACGTATCTCTGAGCCTGTCTTTTGATTACGCAAACCGCTACAAGGGTGATAACCACGCGACAAGCCAATTCGAAGTGAAGGTGATGGATAACGAAGGCAACGTGCTATACAGCAAGTACTTCGCCAACACCCAATCTAATGAGAGCTACCAAAACTTTGAAGTTGATTTCTCTGTTCCTGCTGGCACAGATGGCATTTCACTTCGCTTCGAAGGTAAGGGGCAATCAGACAGCTACGGCGCATTGATCGATAACGTCTCTGTTTCACAATCAGAAACCGGCGATTTGAACGACATCATCAATGGCCTTGAAGGTAACGACACGATTCACGGTGGTGAAGGTGACGATACGCTTATCGGCGGTAATGGCGATGATACCATCGAAGGTGGTGACGGCGCTGATACGATTTACGGTAACGACGGTGTACAAGGTAACGGTGCACGTGAACTGCTGATCAACGGTGATTTTGAAGATTGGGGTGATAACGCAGGCAACAAATGGGGCTTGTTCCATGACCACCAAGTCACGGGCTGGTACACACCTGGCACTAACCTGATTGAACTTCAGCAAGGCCAGCATGGCGGCACGGCGTCAAACAGTGGTTCTAATACTGTGTTGGAACTGGACAGTCACAGAAATACTTGGGTTCAACAAGACGTGAATGTTGAAGGCCTATCTTCTGATGGCGATGCGGTTCTTGAACTTTCTTTCGATTACGCAAACCGTTACCGCGGCAGCGACACGTCAACCAGCCAGTTTGAAGTGAAAGTCTTCGACCAAGAAGGCAAAGTCATTTACAGCAAGTATTTTGACAACACGCAATCGAACGACCACTACGAGTCATTCACGGCAGATGTTGTTGTGCCACAAGGTGTGGACTTCATCTCTATCCGTTTTGAAGCGGAAGGCCGCTCAGACAGCTACGGTGCGCTGATTGATAATGTGTCACTTCAACAGAAAGTGAACAACGAAACGGACAACGACACCATCAATGGTGGCGCAGGCAACGATACTATCTACGGCGAGCACGGCGATGATGTTATCGATGGCGGCACCGGCGATGACACCATTTTCGGTGGTACAGAGCTGAGCCAAACGTTCGACCTACGTCATCAAGATGGCGCGACCATCTATGACCTTAAGGGCGAAGGTACAGTAACAATCAACGTGAGTGATTTCACGCACAGCGCAGCGTACAACAACAGCATCGGTTACTACGTGATTGATGAAAATGGCAACGTGGTACGTGCCGCGGTTATCGCTGATAACGTGAAGAACGTGTCTGACCTGTCTGTTGATATTGATGTGTCTGGTGGTCAGTCATTCGGCATGTTCCTTATCCCTAACGGCGACCGTGCTGGTTTTGATGTGGGTGAAGTAACACTGAACTTGTCAGGTACTAGCTCAACGGTTTCACAAGGTTCAAGCAGCTCTGTTGTTTATGTGTCTAACGCTGCTGAAAACGGCGACGGCAAAGACCATGAAAATGTGAACGGAAATACATCCGCATGGGAAGACTTGTGGAACCTGGGTGACCGTGATTACAACGACACCACGTTCACTATCACTGTTTCTCAAGAGCAGAACTTTACTGACAATGACACCATCAACGGTGGCGAAGGTAACGACTACATCCACGGTGGTGACGGCGACGACCTCATCCGCGGTGATGAAGGCGATGACAACCTGATCGGTGGTCAAGGCAACGACACTATCTACGGTGGTGCGGGCGATGACGTTATCAACGGCAGCCAAGGTGATGACATCCTTTACGGCGGCGACGGTGATGACAAACTGTTCGGTGCGAGCGGTGACGATTCACTGTACGGCGGCGCAGGTAACGACATTCTTCAAGCGGGCTTTGAAGACGACATCATCATGGACGGTGGCGAAGGCCAAGACCTTTACATTGGTAGTGAAGGTAATGACACCATGATCTTCGACCAAGATGACTTCTCAGATTCAGCGTTTTTGGCTGAAAACAAAACCATCTATGTGGGTGACCGTGGCTTCGATAAGATCATTGTAGATGGTGACGCGAACATCGACTTTTCTGGCAAGTCTTACGGTGTAACATCAGGTCCAAAACCAATTGCACAAGTTGAAGCGATTGTTGCTGAAGGTGAGGGGGACCAAACGGTAACCGTTAACGCCTTTGCGATTGATGCTCAATCTGACGATTTCCAAACCACCACCAATGTGGATCCAGGTAACTGGGATGGTTTTGTAGCGTACTTGGGCGCAGGTGATGACACCTTTAACCTTGAAGCGGTTAACTGGAGTTACGAAGCAGATGCAGCAACGACTGCAGAGCTTTCTGCTGAACAGATTGCCTTCATGGGATTGACTGACTCACAAGTGAGTGAATTGGATGCGTATGTGTTTACACAAGGTACTAAAGCCATCACGATTTGGACCGATGCTGAAAACATCCTGCAAGACGGTGATGATATTTTTAGCCTAACCTAATGCTAATACCTTCATAGATAAATATTAAAGCCCAGCGAAGTGCTGGGCTTTTTATTGTTTTCTGGTTTCTTTAAGGTGCCGCTTCGTTAATGGGTTGGTGTTTTTTGTGGTGTTTTTATTTACCGGGCATTATGCGGAATAATTGGAAGTGCTAAGTAAATCATTTGTCGACGTTTGAATGGGTGTTTATAACGGTTCTTATTAATCCCATCGTGTTATTATCAATATAAATCAGTGTCCTATAACTCACTAATTTAGCGTCCTCTATATCCCTTTTCTTTATTTTTAACTATTATGTCCATTTTTCTTGCTTTCTATATCTAATTTATTTTTGTTTTTAGTCCATTCCGACAGTTACTGGTGTGTATTTTTGATATAGGTAATCTATGCAGTGTGCCTAATTATTTTTTCAAACTGATACTTTACTCATGTTTATATTGGTACTTCATTGCTCAACCTGAAAGATCTTATTAATTCAAGCAACTGACTTTGCTATGAACATGCCCCAAACCCATTGTTTAATGATGTCTTATCTATAAAACTGTTGTCACAGCAAGCGTGATATGAATGTTAGCTATCCCAAATATAAGTGCTGCATTGTAAGCAGGGCTGTTTATTGAAGATGTATGACTGTCATTCGTTGGCGCACATAAGACAGACAAGTGAGGGCAAAGGAAATGGCAGATATTAACGGTACGTCAAACGCAGATACTTTGTACGGTGACATCGGTAACGGTGATGACTCTAAAAAGACTGGCGCAATGTTCGTGATGGGCGCTGACTTCACCATGGACAGCGGCAACTTCCATACTTGGTCGTTTCCACCTAAATTGAACTTCACGGGCTCAACGACTGATGTCACTTTTAACGATGACGATGGCCAGCTAAATGGCGATGATCGTTGCAATGAGCGCTCTGATGACAAATCACAAACCGTTGATATCGGTGGCCAAGAATATTCTGCAAACGTGGATTTCAGCCTCAAATACTGCGACAGCGATGGCAACATCTACACGTTCGCGATTGTTGATATCGATGCAGACGGCAACGGTCACCACTACTGTAATGTCGGCGAGAACGGCAAGATCCTAATCCAAATTGATGGCCCAGAGATCACAGGTGACACAGACCTTTCTTTGGTTCCAAACTCTTACCAAAATGTTAGCAGCCTTAACTATGCAGATATCACTGAGCCTCAGACAGTGGATCCAGCAGACCTGAATGACACCATTGTTGGTGGTGATGGCGACGACACTATCTTTGGCCTGAAAGGTCAAGATCATATCTCCGGTGAGAACGGCAATGACAAATTGTACGGCGGTGATGGTGATGACATCATTTACGGCAACACGGCCACGCCTAATTTTAGCGAAGACCCAAGCGTCACTGTCTTCCAGATGGGTGCAGATTTTGATATGCCGGCTGGTGGTAATTTCCACACTTGGTCTTTCCCGAAAGATCTGTCATTTGATGGTGGTTCAACAGACGTTACATTCCAAGACGACGATGGCGTTTTGAATGGTGATAACTACTGCAACGAGTACTCTGACGATAAATCACAGACCGTGACTATTGACGGTAACACGTACCCAGTGAACTTGGATTACACCCTTAAGTACTGCGATTCTGATGGCAACGTTTATACCTTTGCCATTCTAGACGTTGATTTGGATGGCAACGGCCACCATTACAACAACTTGAATGAAAACGGCAACCTGTTGCTTCAACTCGACGGCCCAGAAATCACTGACGCTACCGATTTGTCACTTGTTCCTCATTCATACAAAAACATCAATGAATTGGATTACGATGATGTTGCTAACGCGACAACACAAAAATCTAACGACAATGATTACATTGATGGCGGTGCAGGTAATGACACCATTTACGGTCAATGGGGCGACGATGAGATTTACGGTGGCGAAGGCAACGACACCATTTACGGTGGACAAGAAGCAACCGAAACCATTGAAACCGACCCGACCGCAAGCGTGTTCATCATGGGTGATGATTTCGAAATGCCATCGGGCGGTAACTTCCACACGTGGTCTTTCCCTCAGAAACTTGCGTTTGATGGCGGTACGTCTGAAGTTACCTTCCAAGACGACGATGGCGTTCTGAACGGTGATAACTACTGTAACGAATACTCTGATGATAAGTCGCAGTCTGTCACCATTGATGGAAACACGTACGCGGTTAACTTGGATTACACACTCAAGTACTGCGATGCAGCCGGCAACGTTTATAAGTTCGCGATTATCGATGTGGATTTGGACGGTAACCGCCATCACTACCACAACCTTGGTGAGAACGGCAAAATCCTTCTACAAATCGAAGGCCCAGAAATCACTGCCGCGACAGACTTAACGCTGGTCCCTCATTCTTATGAGAACCTTCGTGACCTTGATTACTCTGAGTTTGCAGAAACCACAAAAGAAGTATTTGTCAGCGACAATGACACCATCAGCGGTGGTGAAGGCGACGATTACATCCACGGTGGTGACGGCGATGACCTGATCAACGGTGACGAAGGTGATGACAACCTGATTGGCGGTCAAGGCAACGACACTATCTACGGTGGTGCGGGCGATGACGTGATCAACGGCAGCCAAGGTGATGACATCCTTTACGGTGGCGACGGTGATGACAAACTGTTCGGTGCGAGCGGTGATGATTCACTGTACGGCGGCGCAGGTAACGACGTTCTTCAAGCGGGCTTTGAAGATGACATCATCATGGACGGTGGTGAAGACCAAGACATCTACATTGGTAGTGAAGGTAATGACACCATGATCTTCGACCAAAATGACTTCAATGATGCAGCGTTTTTGAAAGCGAACAAAACGATTTATGTTGGCGACCGTGGTTTTGACAAAATTTTGGTCGATGGCGACGCGAACATCGATTTCTCTGGAAAATCATACGGTGTAAATGGTGGTCCTAAGCCGATAGCTCAAGTGGAGGCAGTTGTTGCGACTGGTGATGGAGATCAAACAGTCACAGTCAATGCATTCGCGATTGATGCGCAGTCTGATAACTTCCAAACCACGACAAATGTCGATCCAGGTAACTGGGATGGTTTTGTGGCTTATTTGGGTGAGGGTGATGACACGTTTAACCTTGAAGCTTTCAATTGGGATTACGAAGCTGATGCTGCACCTTCAGCAGAGCTTTCAGCAGAACAGATTGCCTTTATGGGATTGACGGATTCTCAAGTGAGTGAGTTGGATGCGTATGTGTTCACACTGGGCTCAAAATCCATCACTATCTGGACAGATGCGGAAACTGTCTTGCAAGACGGTGAAGACATATTCAGCATGTAATTGCTTCCAGCAACAATGAAAAAACCCGCATTTTGCGGGTTTTTTTATGGCTATCGCTTAGCGTGAAAGCGCGTTGTATTGTGCTTTGGTGATGCCATAGTGCAGGCGATCATCAAAGCCTGATTGCGTTTTGTAGTACGCAGTTTGACAGCCTTCTTCAACCAAGCCGACTTTAACGAGCGTTTTATAAGAACCTTCGTTTGAGCGATAACAATCTGCGGCCACTTTGTGTGCACCAAACACATCAAAGGCAATAGACAGAAGGAACGTGCTACCGCGACTTGCAAGGCCTTTACCCCACGCGTGTTGAGCAAACTGGTAGCCCAGTTCATAGTTCCCCGACAAAAACATCACCGCATGCAGACCCACCATGCCCATGAAACGACCTTCGTGGTCGCGAATGATGGCCGTTGGGCTTTCTGGCCATTCACCATGGCCAATCGCTTCCGCTGTGCCTTCAATGATAGGACCAAAATAATCACGGTAAACGTCTTCTGGCGCGGGCGCAAAGTAGAGGTATTCCGTGACCTTTGGGTCGCCCAGCATCTCGATAATATCGTTAAGGTCGTTTCGCTGGATGAGCGCAATGGTGTAGCCATCCATCAAAGGGATGGCTTGGCCGCGCTTAAATGTATTCATGTTCGACACGTTGTTCGTCTTCTATGGTGGAAATTCGCGCACAGACTACGCCGAATTTTCCACCACACAAGTGTTTTTCAGCGATGGGTGAGGAATGCGTGTTTGTCGTTACGCGCCTTGTTTGGACTGCAGTTCACTTAACGCCTCTTGATAGGCCTTGTGTGACCATTGGTTGTTCAAGGCGCGGAGTAATAGCGATTCCATCGACTCTGGCGCTAAACCACCAATCGGTGGATCCGTGTCGAGGTTCGTCGGGAAAGAATAGCCGTCGGTCGCTGCTGTAATGATTGCGACTTTTTCTGCATCGCTGAAGCTATTGTTCTCCCATGCTTGGCGAAGGTAAGGATAGATGACCTGACTGATGTCAGCGAGATCGACGGTTTCCATGGGTTTGGCAAACGTCGAAGAAACTTGCAATAAGTTCGCCGAACGGTGGAAATCTTGCGTTTTATTTGCGCCTGCAGCATGGAAAAGTGCAGGGTTAAAAAAGACCGCGTCACCTTTTTCTAGAGGCACTTGAACGCAGTGTTGCTCAAAATAGGCCTTAAATGCGTCATCGTGATAAGCGACATATCCGAGGGGATAGTGTTGCGAAAAGGGAAGCAACTTGGTTGGGCCACTCTCAATGGGCATGTCTGTGTGTGCGACAGCGCCTTGTAGCGTCAACATGGATGACATCTGCTGAATGTGAAGAGGGTAACGCACGGTTTCGTCTGGCTGTTGAAAGCCTAAGTGGTAGTCGCGATGGGAAACCTGTGCTTCACCGCCGGGTCTCACAATGTTCACTTGCGCAGTGACTTGATAATGTGGGCCTAACCAAGCTTCAGAGACGAGGCTTAATAGCGGGTTTTTGTAGTATTCAACGAAGTTTGATGGCGCTGCAATGGCGCTTTTCTGGAACACATTCCAAATCCTACCGTTGGCTTGCGGGCCCGTTTTTCCGAAGTGGTCGCCAGCACCATACCCTTTCTCTGATTCTAAAATCTCCTCAAAGACCTGACTCATTTCGTCAATCACTTGTGTGTCCTGAAAAAAGCGTTTTACGGCGAAAACGCCGGGGCCATCACGCAATGCGGACGCCATTTCATTTTGAAAGTCACGATACTTTTCAGGGTGTTGACGGATGACTTCTCCATCATAGATAACGACATTTTTAATGATGGAGCTTGCTAGCGGATACTGATCAGCATGGACAACCTGGTGACAGAGAACATGAAAGTCATCGAGTCGAACGTCTGATGACGCAAAGAACGAGGGTAGAACAACGTTTTTGGTTTGATTCATGATGCCTTTCTCCTTTGGCGTCTCTCTTTAAACTCACCTGTCTTATGGATTACTGGCTTTACTGTTTTGTGGTCATCCTAACGTGTCCGATAGCTTCAACTGGTGCGAAAGTGCGAGTGATAGCCATCCAGTTACACAATGAGTCTATTTCAAAATTGATTCAAAATGAAATAAAAATTTCATTTTGTTGATGTTTGAAAAAAATGTTCTATTATTTCTAGCGGGCAAATTGAAAATGTTTTCAATTTGCCCGCTAGACCCGATTCAAGAAACAAACCATGGACAGGTTTAGCGTCTTGAAACGAGTAACGAATCAATCAAACACCAGCAAGGAGGACGTGTGCCTGATCTTCTCTCTAAAAAGCGTGAGTTAACCTCTTCTGGGCGTTATCAGCACATCACCCCTGAATCTGCGGGTTGGAAATATGTCGGCTTTGAAGCGTATTCCTTATCCGAAGGAGACACGCATACTTTCGATGCAGGGGCGGATATTGAATTGTGCTTGGTGATAGTGGCGGGGAAAGCGGAAGCGGTCTTAGCGGGAGCCTCCCTGGGCGTGATTGGTGAGCGTCTTAACCCGTTTGAACGCACAAAGCCCTATTCTCTGTATGTCACAGCGGGTGACACGGCAACAATCACTGCGGTAACCGCGTTGGAGCTGGCGGTATGCTCTGCGCCGGGCAAAGGAACATACCCATCACGCCTCATTGGGCCTGATGATGTGGGCGCGGAAGCGCGTGGTCATGGAAATAATCAGCGATACGTGCACAACATCTTGCCAGACGACAAAGATGCAGACAGCTTGCTGGTGGTTGAAGTGTATACCGATGAAGGGTGCACCAGTTCCTACCCCAGCCACAAGCATGATCGCGATGCGCCACCCGAAGAAACACAGTTGGAAGAAACCTATTATCACAGGTTAAACCCGTCTCAAGGTTTTTGTATTCAAAGGGTTTATACCGATGATGGTGATCTTGATGAGTGTATGGCTGCGTATGATAAAGACGTGGTCATGGTGCCCAAAGGCTACCATCCCGTCGCCACGATGGCCGGTTACGACAGTTACTACCTCAATGTCATGGCTGGGCCTGTTCGCAAATGGTTATTCACGTGGGAAGAAGACCACGCATGGATAAATTCCCCTGTCTATGAAGAAAAGCATTCACGTTAGGTGTTTGGCGTTTCCCTAAAACGACATTACATACACCCAACATTATAAAAATTGAAAAGCAAAAGGAGTTGCCATGTTTAATATCGCGTTGTTTGGATGTGGGCGGATAGGAAAGGTGCATGCGGTGAATATCGCTGCTAACCCTCAAACCCAAATCCGTGCGGTGATCGACCCTTATCAAGAAGGAGCGATGCAACTTGCGGCGCAGTATGGTGCGGATGTTATGACAGTGGATGAAGCCATGTCTGATCCTGATATCCATGCGGTTTGTATTTGCTCAGCGACAGACACACACGCTGACCTAATCGAATTAGCGGCGAAAGCGGGAAAAGCCATTTTCTGCGAAAAGCCGATAGATTTGAGTCTAGCCCGTGTAAGAACCTGTTTAGAGGTCGTTGAGGCCAGTGGCGTACCTTTCTTGGTGGGTTTTAACCGCCGCTATGATCCGCAATTTCGTACGCTGAAAGATTTATTTGAAAGTGGCGCGATTGGTAAAGCCGAAACATTAGTGATTACGTCACGCGATCCGTCGCCACCGCCCGTAGATTACGTCAAAGTGTCTGGCGGCATTTTCCGTGATATGTCGGTGCATGACCTCGACATGGCGCGTTTTATTATGGGAGAAGACCCTGTATCCGTCTCAGCCCATGGTTCATGTTTAGTCGACCCTGAGATTGGAGAAGCGGGAGACATCGACAGTGCTGTGATCGTGTTGCATTTCCCCTCTGGTGCGATGGCAAACATCATCAACAGTCGCCGCTCTGGCTACGGCTATGATCAACGCATAGAACTGCATGGCAGCAAAGGCATGCTCAAAGCCGGTAACGTGCGTGAGCATTTGGTCGAGCATTGGGGGGAAGAAGATTGCAGCAGTGCAAAACCTCAATACTTCTTCCTTGAGCGCTACGAGAAAGCCTACATCGCTGAGTGGCAGCATTTTGTTGATGTGTTGGAGGGCAAAGTCGAG
Organism: Enterovibrio baiacu; assembly: GCF_004120195.1. Lineage (GTDB taxonomy): Bacteria > Pseudomonadota > Gammaproteobacteria > Enterobacterales > Vibrionaceae > Enterovibrio > Enterovibrio baiacui. The sequence goes on from NZ_SCHN01000011.1 coordinate 53,774, forward strand.
CCTCAATGCTCTGGCTATGATGGCGAGCAGGCATTGGTGTTGGCGGAGGCGGCGCTTGAATCGCTGAATGCACAAACCACGGTAAAGCTCGGCTAAAGCAAACGGTTTAGTGGACAGTCAAGTGTCCTATCCCGAAACAGGCTATACCCATACTAAGAGGATGCATTTCTCATCATTGCATCCTCTTTTTCTATCTACGGTTTCTTATCTATGGTTATATATACAGTGTTTTTGGGCTGACATTATTCACTTTCTCAAGGAAAAAAACGATGGAACGTTGTAGCTGGGCAAATGTAAGCGAACTTGATCAGGTTTATCACGACACGGAATGGGGCGTGCCTGTTCATGATGATAGAGAATTGTTTGAGATGCTGATTTTAGAAGGCGCGCAAGCGGGCTTGAGCTGGACGACCATTTTGAAAAAGCGCGAAGGATACAGAGAAGCCTTCGATCATTTTGACATTGAAACCGTTGCCGCTTACGACGAAGAAAAAATAGCGGAATTGCTGGCGAATCCCGGCATTGTGCGAAATAAGCTCAAGGTGAATGGCACAGTGACGAACGCCAAGTTGGTGCTGGAGATTCAAAAAGAATTTGGCAGCTTCGATGCGTATGTTTGGTCGTTTGTGGGTGGAAAGCCCATCATCAATCATTGGGAGAGCATGTCGGATGTGCCAGCGACCACTGCAGAATCTGATGCAATGAGCAAAGCGATGAAAAAGCGTGGCTTTAAGTTTGTCGGCAGCACGATTTGTTACGCGTACATGCAGGCAACAGGCATGGTGAATGACCACATGACATCCTGTTTTCGCTACGGCGTCGACGTCGGAAAATAACGTCGCCTAGAGGGAAATAGAGAAAGCGGGAATGTTCCCGCTTTTCTTGTTTTATGCCTTCTTGTTAATTCTTACTACCGCATAAACAACCAACAACATGCCCAAGCCATGCCAGATCGTGAATGCTTCATCAAGCAGGGTGATGGCAAAAAGGGCGGTGATGGCAGGGCCTACATTGCTTGTTAAGCTCAGTACAGACGGTGTTAATCGCGCCATGGCTGCTGCGACAAAATATGACGGTAGTACGGTGCAGAAAAAGCCCAGTGCGACACCTAGAAAAATCAATTCATCAGACATGTTGCTGAACTGCGTACCTTGCCACTGCTGTTGAATCATGATGACAACGCCCGCGCTGCCCATACCAATACTGGTAAAAAGCTGTGGCCCGATCTTGCTGATCACTGTCTTACTCAGTACCAAGTACGTTGCGAATAACAAAGCTGCTCCCACGGCCAGAGCGCTTCCTAGCCACACCTGTGAACCAAACGAACTAAAGTCATGCAAGACGATCATGGCCACGCCAGCATAGCCTAAGCCAATGGACACAAAGGTGCCTTTGCGCGGTGGTTCTTTCAGAAATATCCAACTGATGATCACCACAAAAGAAGGAAAGAGAAACAGCAACAGGCGTTCAAGTTGTGCAGAAATAAACTCAAGCGCCGTGATGTTCAGCAAAGAGGCAAAGTAATAGCCAAGGATGCCGACGAGCACAGCTTGCCCACCAAACTTTCGCACTTTGTCGCGTTCTTCTGGGAGGCGACATAGCCAGATAAGTATCGCGACATAGAGTGGGAGAGAAGAGACGGCACGAAGGCTCATGATGTCGGTTACATCGCCACCTGCTGCATAAGCAAGTTTGATCAGAACAGGTTTTAGGGAAAAAAGCACGGTGCCGATCAACGCAAAGATAATGCCTTGGCGATAATCGGAATTGGGCTGTTCGGCGGCGGATGTATTATTCATGTTGTCACGTCCTTGCTTGTCGTTGGGAAAGAAAACAAGGCTGTGAGAAATGGTATCCGGCTGCATTACTCACAGCCGGAAAAGAGTAAAGCTACCGACTGTTGGGCATAAGGAGGAGAAGCCAGAGTGATAGCGATGAAGTAAACATAAATACTCTTTTCTGTTTGGTGGTTTTTAAACTAACTCCCCTGAAACTAAAGCATCTTTTACATTGGTGCAACCTTTAACTCAAACAGCGTTTCATTGGGTGGTGTTAGTGCCGCTACCCGTTGAGGTGCGTTAAGTCAATGGCCTGTCGGTCGAGTGTACGATGAGCATCCCTCTGAACTTCTAAGGCGTAACACGCGATTGGTTCGTGTTTTACAACGACGCGCGTAAACGATCGCTGTTGCTCGTTGGCTTGATAGCCCTCATTTTCGAGGGTGCCGTGGTTGCTAATGCAAAAGCGATGTGCGGCGTATTGTTGGCGCTACCTTGCTTTGCAATATGACGTCTTCCTGCCTTTTTTCCCATTTCATAGCCGACATCGAGCTTCGATTTTTTCATGGTGAAGCGACCAATCGAAAAGTTTTTAGGTGGCGCGATAACACGGACCTTACAATCGGCGGGTGGGTTTTTAATGAAGCTGAGTGATTGATTGTAGCGTTCAGCACGTTGGCGCATGGCGTCCGCGATGTTCGGGTACTTTTTCAGAAGGTGATCCATCAACCCAGGCATTTTCATTGGCGACATGGTGAAATCAGCAGGGTGAGATAAAACAACCGTAATATCACGTGCACCGCGGCGATACGCTTCCGCGACAGGAATGGAATCGGCTACGCCACCATCGGTGTAACAACCACCAGAGAAACAAGGCGTCTGACGATACGCAATGGGCAGCGCAGATGTGGCTTCGATAACATCGGTGATGTTATCTTCGTTAATCCAGTAGTAATCCGCTAATCCCGTGTCGACATTGGTGACAGTCGCGAGCAGTGGAATGGCGTTAAAAAAGGTTTTTCGATCAAGCGGGAAGCGCGAGTGAGATTCATCCCACAGCCATTGCACATCGATCAGATTGCCACCGCGTAAAAAGCGCGTTGGATTGAAAAAGCGTGAGTCAGTGGCAAGCTCAGTAATGACGTGATAACTGCGCTTTTGTTGCCCTGCCAGATAGCCTAACAAGTTCGATGCGCCCGCAGACACACCAACGGCAAAATCAAAAGGCGCGAAGTCGTTATCTAAAAACGCATCTAAAACACCGCTGGCAAAGATGCCACGCATTGCTCCGCCTTCAACCACTAATGCTCGTTGACCTGCCATTGTAATATCCTCCTTTCCACCAATAAGCACAGGATACGTGTGCCTCAGTGTGAAGAGAAATCGCTCTTCGCTATCACTCTGATAGTTTTTACTTATCAGTGGTCAGAGGAGTGATTGTTACATGGTGGGCGCGTTGTCGCTTTTTGTTTAAATTAACGTTTTAAGCATTTCACAAAAATGAAAGGAGGCTGTCTCCGCATAGAATGGTAAGTGTCTGGTGACAGTGCTTTGATTTTTTCACTGACGATGCCCTCAGAAACCTGCGAGATCAGCAGTCCACTCTGTGTAGCAGCCCCTAATAGTTCTGTGAGTGAACGACGGAAGAAGTGAACTTCAACGGGTTCGCCAACGGTGTTCCACAAATCAATAACCGGCTCTCGTTTGAAGTAATCACCGCTGGTGGAATAATCAAAATCAGCAAACGGGTGATGGGTGGAGAACACCATGTACCCACCAGATTTTAGTACGCGATGCGCATCTTTAAAGAGCAAGGTTAGATCTTCAATGTAATGCAGCATAAGTGGGCAAATGATGACATCTTTGCTGTCTGAAGCTTCGTGAGGTAGTCCTTGAGAAGCGTCTTGCGCATAGGCAGTGACGCCACCTGAAAACTTGCGTGAGACAATATCAATCATCGCCTGTGAGGCATCAATACAGGTCACCGCTGCGGCGTCTGACGCCAAAAGAAACTGCGCGTAAACGCCCGACCCACAACCTACATCCAATACGCTTTTACCTGCGAGGTCGTCGAGCATTGCTTGTAGGTTTGGACGTTCGAAATGTGCATTGTAGAGGTTATCTTGAACGGCAAGATCATATTGCTCTGCATGTGTTGAATACATCTTTGATTTCATCTTGTTATCTCTCAATCCACACGGCCATAGCGTGAATTCAAAAGGGGGACTGGCTTATATTTTGCCAGCTATGCGTGGACAAGGCATACGTGTTTTTTGCGTGGAATGTGGCGCGCTGAGTTCGGAAAAGGTGGGGTAAAAGTGAGGGCGGTGTATTCGGGTCATTCATGAGGAAAACCCTCCACAAAATGTGGAGGGTGAACGGCTTATTGTGCTTGGCGAACCAGTGTATCGCTATCAGTGTGCGAAAACGGTTTCCCATAGATGTCCAACTTCACCGTCTCGGTATAGGTGAGTTTGTTGCCATCGATTTTGATGTTCATGGTGAAATCTTTGGTTGATGCTTTTTCAGACATGAAGTTTGATTGGGCGATGCCTTCACCAGAGGCAACCAAGGTCATATCATTTCCTGCTTTGCCTTCTGCAACGACACAGGTGCCGCGCGGTACGCAGAATGAGTTATACACGGTCTGATTTTTGTGGTCATAAATCAGATAACCACGTTGATCATGAAATTTGGTGTCATCTACTTTCCTGAACACTTCTTGCTTGTAGTAAATGGCGGCGAGATATTGCTCGCTGGCATTGGTTGCATCAGCGGCCACTTCAAACGTCATCACTTCATAGAGTGGTGTTGCTGCTGGCGCACCTTCACCTTGTGCCGTATTGGCTTGTGCAGGCGACACATCAACACCACCCGGTTTGTCGCTTTTCCATGTCCCTACAAGTTGTGCAAGAGGGCCAAAGTTGATGCCATTGATGATGCCTTCGTTTTTGGCGGTGTCATTCTCAGCAAGCGCAGTCAGAGTTGTGCTCATCGCAATGGAAAACACTGTCGCTTGTAAGATTTTATTGCTCATTATGTACTTCCTCTGTTTTAAATTTTTTATTGGCATAGCTACTCACTATTTTTTTAGAAGCATTAAGCCAAGACGTCGCGCTATTCCTAGCACCACAAATGCTATTGAAATGAAGTCAAAGAAAGTAGTCATTGTGAAGTGAAAACAGTGGGATTATTTGGGCTGCTACATCTTGAGAGAAATGATAATAGTTACTGAAAGTTAGAGGAGAAAATCATGAGTGAGAATATACATTTGTGTTCGGAAATTTTGAGAGAAGCTATCCAGAAATACAGTGTTCTATTAATAATCTGCATCCAAAAGCTACCTAAGCATCAATGTTCATAATCTAAATGTTATTACATGAAAACGCATTTTCAACACCATACAACGAATTAACAATATTTGAGAATGGCGACTTTGAATAATGGGGAGATGCATCCACTCTTTTTGTCTTAACATCAAAAGTCTATAAAACTAGTCATTTATTATTGTTGTTATCACAATAATTAGACATTGTTGCTAGGTGTTTTTGCATAAAGTGAAGAGGTGACTTTGCACGTTCTACGGGGCGAAGTTTCTCTTTGCTGAACGAAGGATTCGGCCAGCAAGTGTGAATTAAACGATGTCAGTGGTTTAGACAGAGGATGGTCTTCGCATCGATTTGATGATCTATTTCCTATGGTAAACATGGAGTGGTGCGATGAATGATTTTAGCGAAAGACTCGCTGGTATCTGGGCGGCATTAGGCAGTTTTTTTAGGCAAGTCGTCATTTTCTTTGAGCGAGTTATAAACGCCATTTTTCCCCCCGAAGAAGTACCTGTTCCTCCTGTATTGATTCAAGAGCCTCCTTCTCCTCGGGACTCAACGTTGGATCTTGAATCTATCGGTAACTCTTCGCAAGAGGCAACAGCGGCTTGGAAAGCAGATAAAACACGGGTGAGGGCAATCGCCAAAGAAAACCAATTGAAGATTGAACAAGCCCTAGGTACACGAGACGAGTTAGGAAACCTTGTGCCAGATTCAAAGCTTGATCTGGGCTTTAATGTGGTGCTTGGGCGTGGGTACTTTCCTATTCTTGGCGATTTGATTATCCCTGTTGGATCGGGTTTTTTCCGTGGGCAAGGGTCTTATGTACGACGAAAATCATTGAGTTCAGCGTTGCGCGGCGTTGCAAAACACCCGACGGCACTTTGCCCGATTGGTGGGTCGGATAATAACGGTATTCTCACCCAGTGTGGTTCGACTTTTTTGGCGGATTTTGCGGTCAGTGGCTGCTTAAAAGACAAAGGGGATGGGGGTAACGGCATCATCTTGGGGCACACGCCGCCACAGCCTTCAGTGTCAGCATCTGCGCAACCCAGCACCACTCAGTTTTGGGCTGGGCAACCGAATAGACAGCCTCAAAAACGTTTTACCTTTCCTCTTGTATGGGCTGGTTTGACGTCGTTCAAGTTAAACAATGGTAAAGGTGATTCAGAAATCACTGTGCCAGCACGAGGCGCGTACAACACACCGAAAGAAGTGCTGTTGGACGACAAAGTTGATATTCCGTTGGTACGTTGGGTGAGGGCGTTTGCTGCCAATGGTAAAGAAGTGGCGCGCTATGCCAACGTTGGCTCAAAGCTCGCTGGCGGTATTGTTGGTATTAATGCCGATGATAGACAAACCACGGGAAAACCTAAGACAAGCGGTGAAACCCGTGTGTATCACAAACCGATTGGGGAAAATGACACGAAGACGACCGTGGTTGTGCCCGGCGGTTTACCCGCGAATACCGTAAAGGTCGAAGTCTCTTTCTATAACTTGGTGACACATTATTCCTTGGTGTCTCAAATGACACCCTACCTTCCCGGTAACTTTTACACCACAGCTCGCGCATCGTACAACGAGTTCATGAACATCGTCGTTGAACGTATGCCTTGGAACGGCTTTGTCGGCATTGATGGAGCCTACAATACGTTGACGAACCTGATGGCGCGTGAAAATGGTTTGGATGGTTGGTTCTTCCCCGGCGGTTATGAAGATTACATGCACAATGCGTTTGTGAGTTGTGCCGCGGTGAACAATGGCGGCTGGTCGCTTTATGCGTCAGAGCCGGTGTTAGCAAGCCGAAACGTGAAAGACACGAAAGGCTGGCCCAATGCTGCGGGCGTGCTGAAAGTGCACCAAAAATTCACCTATACAGCATCGTCGAATGACTTCGGTAACTTTGATACTTACGGCAGTCGCGGCGGGTCGATCTACATGGGGGCATCCTCGAACTCAATGCAAACAGGGAGCATGGAAGATCATTTTGATTCGAATAATGTGGATCCATTCGGTAACTCTGCAGAGCGGGAAGAAAGCGATTGGAACCCACTGCGATGGACAAGCCTGGTTGTGTTTGCGGCAGATGCACGCCAAAACGATATCATTGTGACGAGCACCCCCACCGACTCCCGACGAGTGACTTACTGCAAAGCAAGGTTGACCCAAGAAACGCCCGCGACGAATAACCCAAACAGCAATGTGTACTCGGCCATTAGCACTAATCATTACTGCCACCCTAGACCAGATAGCTATGGCTCGCTGGTGGAAGTGCGTCCACCGTCCATCGCACATTTGCACTTAACGTCGTATGACGAACATGAGCGTGATGCTGGCGATGTGCAGAGTATTCCTGGCGGCGTTGGAGAAATCCAAGGGCTATTTTCGGGCTTGCGCTCTTACCTCTTCCGACCTTGGTTTTATGGCATCACGCCATTGGCGAATCAACAAACCCTCAGTTGGAAGGTGGCGTTCAGTGCTCGACACACCAAGCTTGCAGGCAACGCGAAAGAAGTGAGTTTGTCTGCGGATGCGTTGGGCATTGCAGGACAGCATAAAATCAATAATTTGTACTTTGGCACCATTGCTCAAAACTTTAAAGGTCGCAGGATTGCTGCCGGTGGGGTATACACCATCTCTTCCATGGTGGATTTCTTTGAACGGAAAGAGTTTGATGACATTGATATGAATTTGTTGAATGTGTCGGCTAACTACCTTGATGATGAAATTAGAAAAACAGTGGGTACGCCTGCGCCCACGTTGCCTGCCAGTTTATTGATGATGCCACCACGGGTTCGACTCTGGAAGAATGCCGCGGGTGAGAAAAAATTCAGTGTCGAAATCCCGATGTTAAACACGGATGACAAAGACTTGGTCTACCCAGATACGGCAAACCTTATGCATTATTTCAAGATTAAGATTGAAACAGCCAGTGCGGATACATCGCTGCAATAGTAGGTTGTGGCCATTCGAGAGCGGTTCTATTGATCACTGAATGGGTGTCATAAAAAACAGCCACAATCGCGTGGCTGTTTTTATATTTGTTTTGGGTATAGACCTGAGTTTTATTTATAGCGCCCTGCTGTAATGAACTCGTTGAAGCTTTCGCACCACACAATCACGGTGTTGAACTGAGAAGGATCAATGCCTTCAGGCACTTTGACGATAAAGTTCTCAAACGTTTTAACATCACCGACTTGGGTCATCTTGCCTTTTAAATTGATAAAGTCGGTTTCTGTTTCGACAAACTCAGGGGAAAGGTACAGCTTGTAGTCTGGTCCGGGTGCGAGCTCTCCCATGAATGAAATTATATCAGGCCCAATGGCAACACTGCCTTCGCCCCAATGAAAGGTATCGCTGTCTTTCAGATCTTTACGGAACTCTGCCGTGTAATTGGCACTCGCTGAAACTGACGTTATTTCCGCCGTAGATGGGCCTTCAGGGGCGATTAAGATGGGCAGGGTGTAGATACCGACAGCAAAGCCTATCGCCACAGCAGCAACATGGGAAATGACGAGAGTAATAGCTTGTCGTGTGGTCATTGTTGAAAGCCTCCGATGTAGGGATATGTCATGGCTAAACAAGGTGAAATCATCGTCTTCGTGTTGTTTAGATACAGTGATTATGTGTAATAGAGGGGGATAAAGAAACCGTCGTTGTTGTTTCTTTCGTGAGATGTGAAGGTGCCAACATTTACGATTATGCGCATGCTTGCGGTTACACGATTGCCCATGAAATAAATTGAGTCTTTTCCTGAATAAAATATAGGCACTTTCCCTATGTTAATCAGCACATATATTTTTTGGCGACGCATCAGTTTTCTGTTTTGTCACATTTTAATCTTCGCGTCCCTAAAAAGAACAAAGTGCGTGCCACTCCAGGTACAATCTTCTCCTTTATAAAGACAAGAACAAGAAAAGTAAGCGCTTTTTATGAGAAAAGTGTGCGCTTTTTTATAAATCTGACGTCGCAGTTAAATATGTCTTACAAGGTATTAAATCTTAGAGGGTGTCCTATTTGGTTGGAATGAAATCATGTTGAATAAATAGCACTTGTTGTAGGTGGTCGTGCTCTCTATGTTCATAAATGGATTTTTAATCAAAGGGATAGATATGTCTAAATTCAACAATGAAAGAAGAACGTTTTTAAAAAATGGCCGTGGGTTACTTTTTACTTCTGTTGCGGTTTCATCGCTTCCCATGTCATTCCTTCTTTCTGGCTGTGACAGTCCGTTTTATCACATCACGTATGAAAACTGGGCGCAGGATATTAAGGTTGGTGGCGTATTAGCGGCCAAGGTAACATCACGAGAAGACCTTGAATCCGTCGCGAAATGGGCATTGGAGAATGGACACTTTATTAAGGCGTTCGGCTCTATGCATAATTGGTCGCCATTGATCCTTTCGGAAGACGAGCCCAAAGATAAAGCCTTGTTGCTTGATATGTCTCAGTTTAATCACCTTGAAATGCTCGAGTCCCATGCTGATTATGGTGTGGTGAAAGCGGGATGTGGTGTGCAGTCAGAAGACTTGTATTCCTTTCTCGCCAATCAAACTGGCGGACAACCAGACATTCCCGGTTATGCGTTTTCAAATACCCCTGCGCCGGGTAACCTTTCTCTCGCAGGCATGCTTTCAATCGGTGGTCATGGCACCAAAGTGAGCTACAACGATTCAAAAGAGAATGAATCGCTAAACGGCAGTATAAGCAACAATGTCTTGTCGGTAACCGCGCTGGTATGGGACGGCAGCAAATACGCCCTGAGAACCTTCCACCGCGACGAAGAAGATGGCGATCTCTTCTTGGCAGCGCTTGGCGCTACCATCATTCTTGAAGCGACACTGTATGTGCTGCCCAACTATAACCTTCGCTGCCAGAGTTTCACGGATGTGCATTACTCTGAACTCTTTGCATCAACAGCAGAAGAAACGCCATTGTCGATTGCGAAGATTTTGGATTCGGCAGGGCGCATGGAAGTTATTTGGTTCCCCTTTAGCCAGAAACCGTGGCTAAAAGTGTGGAGCAATGAGCCGCAAAAACCTGCGTCTTCGCGCGCTGTATCAGGGGCATACAACTATGCGTTTAGCGACAATATTCCCTTGTTCATTTCAAACATCATTAAAGGCATTTTGGTTGCAAAACCCAAATTGGTGCCTGCTTTTGGTATTTTGCAATCCGTTACAACGACCCTCGCATTAAAAGGCGGGGCGAATCGAGAGAATTTATATAATCAGGTCGTTAGCAATACATCAGCGAGAAGCTTGACCGGCGATGGCGTGGATAATGAGACCATCACGGAAGAAGAATTCGAGGCTTTCCTTCCTTACATTGAAGCGGTCGAATCGACGCAACCTGAAAACACCCATGCACGCAGTTTGTTCGCGCAGAATTACGATATTTGGGGGCCGGCATGGAAGACCTTGGTGTATGTGCGCGAAACCACCTTGCGCGTGACAGCGAATGGGTATGCCGTGCACCTCAACCGTGCAGATGTTCAGCCGTTTTTACATGACTTCGCTAACGTCTATCTCCGTCTTCAATCAGAGTATGCGGGCAGAGGCCAATACCCGATTGCTGGGCCAATGGAAATCAGGGTGACGGGCGTGGACAAAACAGACGGGCTCAACCTTTCTAATGCAAAACCCCCTGCGCTTTCAGCAACCACTGACACACAGGATGCGAATCTGGATACCGTGGTGTGGCTAGACTTACTGACCTTTGCGGACATGCCGTGGGCAGGGGAGTTCTATCAAGAAATTGAAGAATGGCTCTACCAACAACTGCCCGCGCATCAAGTCAGGGTTGAGTGGTCGAAAGGGTGGGGGTACAACGCTGCGGGGGCATGGAAAAATGAAGATTTCATTGCCAACACTGTGCCAACAACCTTCACTACTGCAACACGTTCCTATGAGGAGACTGCAGCGCGACTCCGTGACTATGATCCGCACTATTTGTTCGCTTCAAGCTTGGTAAGAAAGCTGGTGCCCTAAGCCATTTATATCTCGCATCTGGCACTAACACTTATCGCAGGATGAAAACAAAAAGGACGAAACATTCGTTTCGTCCTTTCTATTTATACGGCCTGAATCTGGGCGAACTTAGTCAGTTAGTTGGCGTCAGCCACTTTAATCACTAACTTACCGAAGTTCTTGCCTTCCAATAGACCCATAAAGGCGTCAGGCGCATTTTCTAGCCCATCGACCACCTGTTCTTTGTACTGCATCTTCCCTTGCGCTAACCACTGTGACATGTCTGCGGCAAATTCGTTGTAGCGGTGCGCGTAATCATCAAAAATGATGAAGCCTTGCATCTTGATACGTTTGATCAACAAGGTCGCCATCAGCATGCCCATGCGGTCCGGCCCCGCTGGCAGTTCAGTTGCGTTGTACTGAGAAATCATGCCACAGACAGGAATTCGCGCGCCGGTATTCAGCAATGGAAACACGGCATCAAAGACCTTTCCACCGACGTTTTCGTAGTAAACGTCGATGCCTTTATCACAAGCAGCTGCCAACTGTTCAGCGAAATCATCAGCCTTGTGGTCTAAACACACATCAAAGCCCAAGGTTTCAACTGCGTAGCGACACTTCTCTTCACCGCCGGCAATGCCGACCACTTTACAGCTTTTCAATTTACCAATTTGACCTACCGTCGCGCCGACAGGCCCAGTCGCTGCAGCAACGACGAGGGTATCACCGTCTTTTGGTTGACCGATATCCAGTAAGCCCATGTACGCAGTAAAACCTGGCATACCCATGATGCCCAGCGCAAACGAAGGGTGAGACGGTGATTGCCCCAGTTTTAGAAGCCCTTCGCCGTCAGACACGGCATAGGATTGCCAACCTGAAAATGATAATACCCATTCGCCTTTTTCAAACTCGGGATGTTGTGAGTCTTCCACCTGACAAACAGTCGCACCCACCATCACGTCATCAATTGCGGTAGGTTCAGCGTAGGATTTCGCGTCACTCATGCGACCACGCATGTAAGGGTCAAGAGAGAGGTAAATGGTTTTCAGCAACACTTCGCCTTGGCCAATGGTTGGGATGTTGACATTTTCTAAGCGGAAGTTATCGGCAACAGGCGCGCCTACAGGGCGGGAGGCAAGTACGATGCGTGCGTTTTCTGACGGTGTTGACATAAAGCAATATCCTTTTTCTTATGGTAGTGAATAGCCATTAGACCGGTCGTCTAGTGTTGTGTTAAAAAAATCCGCCACATGACATGGCGGCTTTTAGAGTGAACGTATCACTCGCTTATACCCAAACAAGGTGAAGATGCCGGATCCAGCGAGCATCTTCACGTTGTTTGGGGTGATGTCGGTTTAAAAGGCTGTGTTGCCTTTCAATAATTGTTCAGTTGAAAGCAATGCTTGTGACATGCCATCGGTGTTTTGGCTGAGTTTGCTCATTAGGCTTGCACCAATCCACAAATAGTAAAGCTGATTGGCGGCAACATGGCTGTCTTTGACCTGAATGGAGCCGTCTTCGGTGCCTTCTTTGATACATTGAGCAATCAAGGCAATGATGTGATTTGCACCATCAAGCAAGGACAAGCGCATTGCTTCAGACAGATCTGACACTTCACCGCTTAGCTTAACCACTAAACAACGCTGGTTGTTGCATGTGCCGTCATTTACCTCAATCCATTTACGCCAATACTGCATGAGCTTTTCATAGCCACTGATGCTTGGGTCACTGAACAACGCATCGAGGCGCTGTCGGTAATTAGCGAAATACTCGGTGATCAATGCTTCACCAAACTGCTCTTTGGATCTGAAGTAATGATAAAACGAGCCTTTCGGCACACCGGCATGCGCGAGCAATTGAGACAGGCCTACACTGGTAAAGCCTTTCTCAACGATCAATTGGTAGCCCACATCTAAAATGTGTTGGCGGGTAGGGTGTGTGTCTGTATTCATGGCGCGTATCTTAAGATCAATTAGACCAGTCGTCTAGTCAAAGAATTTGTCTGTTATTTGCCTTGTGATCACATCTTTGTCTATTTCGTTAATGAAATGTTTATTTCATTGGTTGCGTGATAAACGTTTAGATCTTACTATTAAATGAAATAAACGTTTCGTTATGGTTTTCTGTGTTTCGAAACGTTTCACTTCACCCCTTCTTCACACCAACACAGTCGGACAGGAGTCATACATGACGACGCGGAAAAGAACACTGGATGTTATCTGCCTTGGGCGCGTAGCGGTCGATCTCTATGGAGAGCAAGTCGGTTCAAGGCTCGAGGATATGCGAACGTTCGCTAAATATTTAGGTGGTTCGTCTGGCAATGTGGCCCATGGAACGGCCCGACAAGGGCTCAAATCCGGCATGCTTGCTCGTGTGGGTGATGAGCACATGGGGCGTTTTGTTCGTGAAGAGTTAGAACGTGTGGGCGTAGATACTAGCCATATCATCACAGACAAAGAGCGTCTGACAGCGTTGGTGTTACTCGGCATCAAAGACAAAGATACCTTCCCTTTGATTTTCTTTCGTGAAAACTGTGCCGATCAAGCCATCACGCCCGAAGACATTAGCGAAGAATACATCGCATCCGCGAAATGTTTAGCCATCACGGGCACGCACCTTTCAAATCCAAGTTCTCGCCAAGCGGTGATCACCGCGCTTAATTACGCGCGCAAACATGGCGTGCGCACTGCGTTGGACGTGGATTTTCGTCCTGTGCTTTGGGGGTTAACCTCATTGGGTGACGGCGAAACCCGCTTCATCGCGTCTGATGATGTCACCAACCAGTTGCAAGAAGTGCTGGGGCTGTTTGACCTGATTGTCGGCACAGAAGAAGAATTTCACATTGCAGGTGGCACGGAAGATTCTATTGGTGCGTTGAAAAAAGTGCGCGAACTGACAGACGCCACTTTGGTGTGTAAACGCGGTCCACTGGGTTGTAGCGTATTTACCGATGAGATCGGCAGCCAGTTAGACGATGGCATCACAGTGAAAGGTGTGCGAGTTGAAGTGCTGAATGTGCTGGGGGCGGGTGATGCCTTTATGTCTGGTCTGCTGCGCGGATATCTGAACGACGAATCATGGGAGCAAAGCTGCCGCTATGCCAATGCATGTGGTGCCCTGGTTGTATCTCGCCACGGTTGTTCTCCTGCGATGCCGACCAAAGAAGAGCTTGATAATTATTTGCTGCGTGAGCATGAAGTGCCACGTCCTGATCGTGATGCGATGTTGAACCATCTTCACCGTGTGACTACCCGTGAAAAAGCCTGGCCAGAGTTATGTGTACTCGCGTTTGATCATCGTTCGCAGTTTGTCGAAATGGCGCTCAGTGCAGGGATTGATGTGGCACACATTCCGCATTTGAAATCACTCATTTGGCAGGCGGTGAAAGATGTCACGGCAGAAAGTGGTTTAACGGGGAAAGCAGGCATTCTGTGTGATTCCACTTTTGGCATGGATGTACTCAACGACGCAACCGGGTATGGGGATTCAGTGGCAGAGCGCTACTGGGTTGGTCGACCCATTGAACTGCCAGGTTCGCGTCCACTTCGCCTCGAAAATGGCAATATCGGCACGCAATTGGCGAGTTGGCCACGCGAGCAGGTGGTGAAATGTTTGATGTTCTACCATCCCGATGACGAACGTGAACTGCAACTTGAGCAGGAAGAAACCTTAAAAGAGGTGTACAACGCCTGTTGCGAAAGTACCAATGAATTGCTGATTGAAGTCATTCTACCGAAAGACGTGCCTGTCAGTTCGGACAAGGAAGCAGATGCCTTGTATCAGCGTGTCATGGAGCGTTTGTATAACTTAGGGATTAAACCCGATTGGTGGAAATTGCCGCCACTCACTGCGCAGGGCTGGAAGGACGTTGATGCCTTGATAGAACATCGTGATTCTCACTGTCGTGGTGTTGTGCTCTTGGGGTTAGATCAACCTGCTGAACAACTTAAAGCGGGTTTCTCTGCCGCTTCTCAATCGCGCACTGTGCGTGGTTTTGCCGTAGGGCGCACTATTTTTGGCGAACCAAGCCGACAATGGATGCGAGGTGAGCTAACGGGTGACGAGTTCGTAGATGCTGTGAAACAGAACTACTTGGATTTGATTGATACATGGCGTCAACGTTAATGGGAGTGCCCACTTCTTTTAACGACAGATCGGCGATGGAAGAGACAAGGAGCGAAACATGGCAGTTCAACGAGGCATCAATCCACTGACTTGGACGAATGATGATCTTCCCTCTTTGGGGGCAGAAACGCCCCTTGATGTATGTTTGGCGGAAGGGAAGTTAGCCGGGTTTACGGGGTTTGAATTGGGCAATAAATTCCCAAGAACCCCAGAAGTATTGGGCCCAATTTTGCGAAAGCACGAATTGACGTTGGTTTCAGGCTGGTATTCAGGAGAATTGTTAAGCCGTTCTGTTGAGCAGGAAATCGATGCGGTGCAATCTCACCTGGATTTACTTAAAACGCTAGGCGCAAAGGTGATGGTGTTTGCGGAGGTAACTGGGTGTGTTCACGGCAACATCACTATGCCTGTTGAGCGTCGACCTCGTTTCCCAGAAAACCGTTGGCAGGAATACGGCGAGAAACTCACGGCGTTTGCAAAATATACCCAATCACAAGGTGTTCAAATTGCCTATCACCATCATATGGGCACAGTGATCGAAAGTGAGTCGGACATTGATCGCTTAATGGATGTCACGGGCGAAGAAGTGGGCTTGTTGCTGGATACGGGTCACCTCCATTTTGCTGGTGGCGATCCGGTTGCTGTTGCGAAACGTCATGCTGCGCGCATCAATCACGTGCATTGCAAGGACATTCGACAATCCATTCTCGATGACGCGAATAATCGTCGACTTAGCTTCTTGGATGCCGTGCTAAACGGCGTATTCACCGTGCCTGGTGATGGCTGTATCGACTACTCTGCTGTTATGGCAGTGCTCAAGGACAGTGATTATAACGGTTGGCTGGTGGTGGAGGCAGAGCAGGATCCTGCCATCGCTCATCCGCTGACTTACGCGAAAAAAGGGCATAAAAACCTTGAGGCTTACGCAAGAGAAGCAGGCTTGCTCTGAGAAAAATGAGTGCAACACCGCCTATAGAAAAGTGGCGGTGTTGATAGAGAAGAATTGAACGCTAAATAACCCCGCATGCAGCGCAATACAGGGAGACCCAAGACATGGAAACGGTTCATAATTTTGTTAATGGCAGCATTGCTGAAAGTCAGACAACCCGATTTGGTGCGGTATTTAACCCCGCCACGGGTGAGCAAACTAAACAAGTCGCGTTGAGTAGCGCCCAAGAAACGGAGCAGGCCATTGCAGCGGCACAAGCTGCTTTTCCAGCGTGGGCGAAAACACCGCCACTTCGTCGTGCGCGCGTCATGTTTAAGTTCAAAGCCTTACTTGAGAAGCATCAAGATACGCTGGCACGTTTGATCAGTAACGAACACGGTAAAGTGTATTCAGATGCCGTAGGCGAGTTGACCCGTGGTTTAGAAGTGGTGGAATTTGCCTGTGGCATTCCCCATCTGCAAAAAGGGGAGAGTTCTGCAAACGTCGGTTCGGGTGTTGATAGCCACTCTCTGATGCAACCACTTGGCGTTTGTGCTGGGATCACGCCGTTTAACTTTCCTGCTATGGTGCCTATGTGGATGTTTCCGATTGCCATTGCAACGGGCAACACCTTTGTGCTGAAACCGTCAGAGAAAGATCCCTCACTGGGTTTGATGCTGGGCGAGCTTTTAAAAGAAGCAGGTTTGCCTGACGGCGTGTTTAATGTTGTGAATGGCGACAAAGAAGCGGTAGATGTGTTGCTGACCGATCCTCGTGTTCAAGCTGTTAGCTTTGTGGGTTCAACGCCGATTGCTGAATACATCTATGCCACGGCGTCTGCACACGGCAAACGTTGCCAAGCGCTGGGGGGGGCGAAAAACCATTGTATCTTAATGCCGGATGCTGACATGGACATGGCCTCTAGCGCCATCATGGGGGCTGGGTTTGGCGCTGCGGGTGAACGTTGCATGGCATTGTCTGTCGTGGTTGCCGTGGGCGATGAAACGGCAGATACCTTGGTAGCTTCTCTGTCTGACAGCATTGCTAACATGCGTGTCGGTCCGGGCATTGTGGATGGCCCTGAAAATGACATGGGCCCTGTGATTTCAGCGCAGCATAAAGACAAAATTCTGGGTTACATCAATGCTGGCGAAGCGCAGGGTGCAAAGCTGGTGGTGGATGGTCGAAATTGCCAGGTTGAAGGGCATGAAAACGGCTTCTACGTTGGTCCAACCTTGTTTGATGATGTCACGCCTGACATGAGCATTTATCAAGAAGAGATCTTTGGCCCCGTGTTGTCTGTGGTTCGTGTGCCGGATTATCAAACGGCGCTCGAACTCATCAATCGTCATGAATATGGGAACGGTTCAGCAATCTTCACACGAGATGGCGAAACGGCACGCCAATTCAGTGAAGATGTCTTGGCAGGTATGGTCGGTGTGAATGTGCCGATTCCTGTGCCCATGGCCTTCCACAGCTTTGGTGGTTGGAAGCGTTCCATCTTTGGGCCATTAAACGTGCATGGCAATGACGGTGTGCGTTTTTATACCCGCATGAAAACCGTTACCACGCGTTGGCCAGCCAGCGTGCGTTTGGAAAAACATGACAGTCACTTCACCATGCCCACCATGGGTTAGCGTTTGATTAAACGATAAAAAGGCCGCTGTTGCGGCCTTTTTTAAACATATGATTTCTTTCAGAAATTATACGAAATCAAACATGTCGCTAGACACTTTGTTGGCATTAAAGTCTTCAAGGGTAACCGTTGTTTTGTTACCGAAGTCTAAGATAGTGTCGCTGCCAGATTGCGTCACGCCGACTTGTTTGAATGATGTCAGCAGTGAACTGTCAATCTGAAGCGTGTCACCTTGGCCTTTAGAGAAGTCCGCAATGGTGTTGTTACCATCGCGATATTCAAAGAAGAAGGTATCTGCACCGAATCCACCAACCATGTAGTCGTTGCCATTACCGCCGACCAAGTAATCGTCGCCGTTTTCACCATACAGGTGATCGTCATTACCGCCGCCATAGAGTTTGTCATGTGCGGCGCCACCTTTGAGGGTATCGTTGCCTAAGTGACCTTCTAGGATATCGTTGTGGAAGCCACCATCAAGATAATCATTGCCTTTACCGCCGTTGAGGAAGTCGTCGCCGGCATCGCCGTACAGGGTATCATCGCCCTCTGAACCACGCAGTTCGTCATTATTGTTGCCGCCATGCAGTTCATCGTTACCTGTGCCACCATGGAGGTAGTCAAGGTTGTTACCGCCATACATGATGTCGTTGCCTTCACCACCCAGCATTCTGTCGTTGTTGCCTTCACCGTACATGGTGTCATGACCGTCACCGCCAACAAGGTAATCATTACCGCCGCCGCCGTTTAACATGTCGTTGCCTTCATCACCGAACAGTTGGTCGCCGCCGTTACCACCAAACAAATTGTCGTCACCTAGGCCGCCGCCGAGTTTATCTGCGCCGTCTTCACCTTGAAGGCTGTCGTTGTCCGCACCGCCGTAGAGTTGGTCAGCTTCTGAGCCACCCCAAAGTGAATCTTCGCCCGCGCCACCACGAATAAAGTCTTCACCTTCATTGCCCCAAAGAACATCGTTACCTTCGTCGCCGTTGATTTCATCGTTACCAGTGTGGCCGAAAAGAACGTCATTACCGTGACCGCCAGATAAGAAGTCGTTACCATCGTTACCTTGGGCTTTGTCGTCGCCATCACCGCCATAGATTTTGTCGTTGCCTTCGTTGCCAAAGAGACGATCATGGCCAGTACCGCCAGAAACGTAATCATCGCCCAAACCACCTTCTACAAGATCATCACCTGCATCGCCGTAAAGGTTGTCGTTAAGGAAGCCGCCACGAACCCAATCGTTGCCCGCATCGCCGTGGACTTCATCAGTGCCGTCACCGCCGATTACCGTGTCGTCACCATCACCACCGTAGATAAAATCAGTGTCGCCGTCGCCTTGAATGTAATCGTTGCCGCCGTTTCCGTAGATGAAATCAACACCTGCTGTGCCGATGATTCTGTCGTCGTTGTTAGTACCGTTAATGATGTTCGACATATTCATTCCCTTGCATTTTTTTGAGGATGAGAAAATATTGTTAAATCTGGGTCAAGATGCCACGTCATTTTCGATAATATGGAAAGAATGCCAACCCATTGAGTTTGCAATAGTGAGAATTCAGGCATTGGTTGAGTAATTAATCTAAATGAGAAACACACCTCCATACTTAAGTGTTTTATTGATTAGACGTTTTTAATTTACTTTATGACTTAAAATCAGGTGGTTACTTTCTTGTTGCCACGGCGAGGCATGAGTATGAAAGGGATGCTCATTCTTTTTAACGGTGTTTGATTAGCGAGTATGGTTTTTTTGGTAAAAAGGCGTGTTGTTATCGTTACATCGCGTTTTTAATTAAAACCGACGGTAGCTAATGTCAATCTTTCTCATTCAGCATAAAACGGTACTGCGAAAAAAGCAGAGAGGCATAGAAAAGGCCGCGAATGCGGCCTTTGGATTAAGTGTGGTTGTGACGTCTATTTAAACAACTTCACATGTGCTTCCATTTCTTCCCCAATCTGCTTACGCATGTTCATTAAACGAATTGCGGATTGTTCCAGCTCTTTATCTTCGTCTGTCTCTGGTATCCATTTAGGAATAGAGGAGGGTTTCCCCGCTTCATCAACTGCGACCATGATGACGATACAGTGGGTTGTGAGTCGGTTTTTCAGTTCTTTTGGATCGCTGGCCTGCACATCAATGGCAATGTGCATGGAGGAGTTGCCGGTATAAATCACTTTGGCGCTGACTTCGACAAGGTTGCCGACATGAATCGGTGCAACAAAACGAATACCGCCTGCATAGGCAGTAATACAGTACTTGCCACTCCATCCTGCAGCGCATGCATAGGCTGCAAGGTCAATCCATTTCATGGCGGCACCACCGTGCACCTTTCCGCCAAAATTCACGTCACTGGGCTCCGCCAGAAAGCGTAATGTTATGTCCCTTTGTCGTGCACTCATTGTTGTTATCCTTACTGCATGAATTACTTTAGTTATAACAAAGAATGAGGGAGACAAGTAGGGGATAGTCAGCGTTACTGTCACTTAAAAGGGATTCAAGAGATAGTTAAGCCTGTTTATGAATATCCTGTATGATGACGACGTTTTCATTCTTCAGTCCAGTTCGCCATGTTTTAGCGTGCTTGGACACATTCTAAGACGCACTATGTCCGCTACTGATTCGCAGAACCACACCATTGTTGATGATTTCGTTGCACCTGCTTGCGAGGGTTTCATCTCGCTGCTGTATCAAGATGATGACATCTTATTGATCGACAAACCCAGCGGGCTGTTTAGCCTTTCCGGTAAAAACCCGCTGAATTGGGATTCGGTGCATCATCGCTTGGTTCATGGGCAAGACGGACGGACGCCTGCCTTTCCTGAGGCTAAACTTCCTCACCGCTTAGATTTCGGCACATCAGGCATCATGGTCGTGGCATTGCATGCCGAGTCTGCAAAGCACCTGAATAAACAGTTCCAAGAGAGAGCGGTTCAGAAGCAATACATGGCGATGTTGGAAGGTTGGGTCTCTGAGGATCACGGCCAAATAACGGCTGCCATTGCAAAAGACAAAACCCTGTTCCCGCGCGTGAAATTATGTGCAGACACAGGCAAGCGCTCGGTGAGCGACTATGCGGTTATTACGCGCTATCCCAACCCACAACGCACACTCGTCAAATACACGCCAGTGACAGGACGAACGCATCAACTGCGCATACACAGTTTGTCGATGGGGCATCCTATTTTAGGGTGCGATTTGTACAGCAGCGATACCAGTGAGCGCTTGGCCTCCCGATTGCAGCTACATGCAAGTGATTTGTTCTTTGTGCATCCTATGACGGGAGAAAAAGTGCACGGTCAGAGTGTGTGTCCATTTTAAAAATACAGCTTTAGGAAAAAGAAAAGCCTGCTAAGCAGGCTTGTCGATGATGCTGTTTAAGGTGTTATGCACCCAGAGTTGATGACAGTGCTTGCTGCACTTCTGTATCTGATGCATCGCGAGAAATGGTGAAAGAACGGTACATATCACCGCGTCCCATTGCGCGATCGATTTCTGCGAGGCAATGAATGCGGTCGCCGTCCAGAATGAAGGAAAGTTCGATTTCCTTTTTACTGAAGAATCCGCTGTTTTGAAATTCCAATTCTTGGTAACAGCCAGAACGTGAGGAAAAACCGTTGCCGTTCAATTGACCTTGCTCAACGTCTGCTTTGACCATGCGGTAGCCTTCGCTCTCAAGCAGGTTGATCACTCGCTGTACCGCAGGCAGAGGGCGAATTTCTAAGTAATCTCTGTCCGTTGGGTCGATAGCGAAATCGATGTCTAGCGACGTTTCAACCCACACTTTTGATTGGTTGTAGTTAGCTGAAACTGCGGTGATAGGCGTTTCGTCATGTAATGGCATGTCGAAAGAAATCGATCTTTCTTCACCCGGTTGGAACACGAAAGGGTCAACGGCTTGCATCGAACCCAAAATGAAATTCTGATAACTCACGCTGTCGTCAGATTCCACTTTTACTTCGGTACACAGTTTGAGTGAAATGGCATCGACTTGTTGTTCAATGTCGCCACCTTTAATGTGAATGGTGCCGGTTAGCATTGCGCCTTGGTAGACAGATTCGTTGTCTAACACGGTGTCGACTTTAGCAGCACCAATACCTAATGATGCTTTCAATTTTTTAAACATGCTTGTCCCTTTTTCTTTGTGGCAATTCTCTTTGCTCATCTCTTATTTACACACACCTGCCAATGTAGACAAGCGACAATAATGATAATTCCCTGCATTCCCAATTCGTTGATAAGCAATCACTCTCGAAGGAAATGAGCGTCACCTTATGTTGATTTAGATGGAGTGTTAGATAACGAGGTTGAACATTGAAGGCGATGTTGTGCTGGCAACGACCCACAAATTCGCTGAGGGTCGTGAACCGTTTACGCGGCTTGCAGCGGCGACCCGCTATGGAAACGGAACATGTCATCCGGTGATTGGATAAGCATTGCTTCTTTTTCGCCGATCAGTTTGATGCGTTCTTGAATGTCTCCGCCCGCGATGGCGGCGGCTAAGGTCAAGTAGTCCTGATAGTGGCGCGCCTCTGAGCGTAGCAGTGAGATATAGAACTTCTGCAGCTCCGCATCAAGATAGGGGGCAATCTTTGCAAAGCGCTCGCAAGAACGCGCTTCAATGTATGCACCGACAATCAGTTTATCGATCAATGTGGCAGGTTCATGCGTTCGCACGGCTGACATCATCCCTTTCGCATAGCGGCCCGCATGCAGAGGCGAGTAGGGCATGTCACGCTTTTCCATGATCTCGATAACTTGCTCAAAATGATGGAATTCTTCTTTAATCAAGCGAACCATTTTGTCGATCAGTTCTTGGCCGTGTACAAAGCCGGCTTTGGGTTTTAATGGGGCGCTCAACCCATTTTTCTTGGCATGAAATGCACCGTCATGTTGGCGTTTGTACACGAAGTCTTCATAGGGTTTTGCCCACTCAAGAAGCAAGGCGCCACTGTCTTTGTCGATGCCGTATTTGCGAATCAACCACATTGCGGTTTGCGCAGCTTTTAGCTCGCAGTTCGCGTGGTCACGCAGCAAGATGGTTTCATTCTCTGGTTTAATGGCTTCATCTATCCATGCCTGTGGCGTTTCGCAGTGGAGAAATCCACGAACGGGCTCTAAGAGTTGTTCTAATTCTTGGCTAAGTTGCATCGACATTTCTGTTCTTTTTTATGGTGTTGAGGGCATTGATTATACAAGCAGCGAGAGTTGAGAGAAACTCTCCTGACATGTTCTGTCAGTAGCTGGCAGTAAGCTTCTTTCAACCCCACATGAAAGGAGAAAACACCATGGATAACATCGTTGAAACGGTACGCTTTAAATTGAAAGAAGGCACGGAAGTGCAAACCTTCCTTGCTGCGGCAGAAGGTACGTTGCCTTACATCAGTGGCTGCGAAGGGTTTGTTTATCGCTCATTGAGTTTGAATGAAGAGACACAAGAGTGGACGGACATTGTGTATTGGACCAACCTCACCAATGCGCAAGCGGCATCAAACAACTTTATGCAAGATGCTGGTGCGCAAAAAATGGTGTCACATATTGATGGCGCTACACTTGTTATGGCGCATGAGTCCGTCAAAATGAGTGTCATGGGTGAGTGTGTAGAGTCAGCTTAGCAAGGAAGTTAAATGAGTAAATCGGAACGTTTGTTTGAGCTGTTAACCCTGTTGCGTTCTAAGCGTTACGCGGTGACAGCCATGGCGATGGCAGAAGAGCTAGGCGTCAGCGAACGCACGATTTACCGTGATGTCCAATCTCTGCAGCTTTCAGGTGTGCCGATTGAAGGCGAGGCAGGGGTTGGGTATCGATTAGGCAAAGGGTCTCATTTGCCTCCACTCATGTTCACTGAAGAAGAAATGCTCGCCATGGAACTCGGTATGCGCATGGTGAGAGCATGGTCCGACAGGCAACTGGCTGCGGCTTCTCATTCTGCATCAAGAAAAATCCATTCCATCTTACCGGATCATATTCGTGCCCAAATAGAGGAGTTTCCAATAGAGGTTCCTGCCTTTCATGTTGGCAGTGATAATGCCGAGCGCAACGAGTTGTTACGGGAGGCGACAGCACAGCTGAAAAAAATCCACATTCATTATAAAACTGGTGAAGGAATCGTGTCTGATAGGGTGGTACAGCCGCTTGGACAAGTTTATTGGGGCAAAGTATGGACCTTGGTCGCTTGGTGTGAATTAAGGAATGACTACCGAAGTTTCCGTATCGATAGAATTATAAATGTCGACATGTTAGCGGATAATTTTTCCACAAACAGCGAGAAATCTTTTCAGCATTATTTAGCCGCGAGCTATGGTTGCGAGAAATAAACTTTATTACATCAGGTAAACCATTTTAAACATCCCGCCGTAATGTCTTTTCGCTGATCAGCTAAATCGAGCAGGTGCTCACAACCTTTCAATAAATGGAATAGGAGAAATCATATGATTTCTACGAAGGTCGTATCGTCTCTAAAATCAGCACTTCTATCTGTGTTCGTTGTATTTGCAGTCTCTGCTTGCAGCGCACAAGCTAAACATCACGAGTCAATGCACGAAAAACCAAAACAAAATATCGTTGAAATAGCAGCAGGAAACCCAGATTTCAGTACGCTAGTCGCAGCAGTGAAAGCGGCTGGCCTTGTTGAAACGCTTCAAGGGAAGGGGCCCTTTACGGTTTTTGCACCCACCAACGAAGCATTTGCAAAGCTACCAGCAGGCACAGTTGAAAGCCTATTGCAGCCAGAAAACAAAGACCAGCTTGTTGCGATTCTTACGTATCACGTCGTGCCAGGGAAAGTGATGGCAAAAGACGTGATAGATCTGACAGAGGCAACGACAGCGCAAGGCAGTGTTATCTCAATCGACACCATGAATGGCGTGAAAGTCGATAACGCCAATGTGGTCGCGACAGATATCGAAGCATCAAACGGCGTTATTCACGTGATTGATAGCGTGATTATTCCCAATTAAAACGGTGCTTTCTCACCCAGACAGTATGGGGCGTAAGCAAGGACAAAAACAAAAAAGCGAGCCATCGGCTCGCTTTTGTTTTTACTGAGAACCCAAATGGGTACCAGACGGTGGGGATTATCCCAGTAGGTCGTCTGCTACTTTGTAGTTTGGATCTTCAATGTGGTTGATTTCAACCAAGCTTCCCGCTTTCGTCAGTAGCGCCTGACAATCTGACGAC
The DNA here is from genome assembly GCF_004120195.1 of Enterovibrio baiacu. Lineage (GTDB taxonomy): Bacteria > Pseudomonadota > Gammaproteobacteria > Enterobacterales > Vibrionaceae > Enterovibrio > Enterovibrio baiacui. The sequence goes on from NZ_SCHN01000011.1 coordinate 78,710, forward strand.
AAATGGCGAAGGTGCAGGGTTTTGCCTGATTTGTTGTATCGGTCTGCCAAGGTATCAATCGCTTCAATCGCGGAATGGTCAGCAACGCGAGATTTACCAAAATCTACGATAACGTCGCTTGGGTCATTCTGTGCATCGAATAGCTCAAGGAAGTTAGCCACTGAGCCAAAGAACAGTGGGCCATTCACTTCATAGATTTTTGAACCTTCTTCGTTGATGTGGCTTGTCGCGTAAATGTGTTTTGCGTGTTCCCATGCAAACATCAACGCAGAAACAATCACACCAACAATCACGGCAATCGCAAGGTCTGTCATCACGGTAACAACGGTGACGAGCACGATGACAAAGAAATCTTTCTTAGGTACACGGCGTGCCAGTTTGAAGGTTGCCCATTCAAAGGTGCCGATAACGACCATGAACATCACACCAACAAGCGCTGCCAGTGGGATCATTTCAATCATTGAAGACGTGAACAAGATGAAGCAAAGCAGTGCAAGTGCGGCAACAATGCCCGATAGACGGCCACGACCGCCTGAGTTTACGTTGATCATTGACTGACCAATCATCGCACAACCGCCCATTGCACCGAACACTGAACAGGTTACGTTCGCCACGCCTTGACCCACACACTCGCGGTTACCGTGACCACGTGTGCCTGTCATTTCATCAATAACGGTCAGCGTCAGTAGTGACTCAATTAAACCCACTGCAGCAAGAATCAGAGCGTAAGGCAGAATGATGTACAGCGTTTCAAGGTTAAACGGCACGGATGGAACAGAAAACGTTGGGAGTGAACCTGCCAATGTTGCGTTCTCATCACCGCTCATTGAGCGAAGGAAATCCACCACGGTGCGGGTATCAAGATCCAGTAGCACTACCGCTGCTGTCACAGACACGATAGCGACCAGTGAAGACGGTACAGATGTGGTCAGCTTAGGCAGGAAGTGAATGATTGCCATGGTGATAGCCACCAAGCCAAGCATTAGCATCATTTGATTGCCTTGAAGCCAGTCTAGGTTTCCTGCTGCATCGGGTGCTTTGAATTGGCCTAACTGTGCAAGGAAAATAACAATAGCCAAGCCATTAACGAAACCAATCATCACAGGATGAGGCACCATGCGGATGAATTTTCCGAGCTTGAATACACCGGCAGACACTTGGAAGAGACCAGCAAGCATAACGGCGGCAAAAAGGTATTCGATGCCGTGCTGAGCCACCAGGCTGACCATGACTACGGCCATTGCGCCTGTTGCGCCCGAAATCATGCCTGGGCGTCCGCCAAGAATTGATGTTAATAAGCCCATAATGAACGCAGCGTAAAGACCAACCATTGGGTCTACACCTGCGACAAAGGCGAATGCGACGGCTTCAGGCACAAGTGCAAGCGCAACCGTCAACCCTGACAGTACGTCGTTTTTCACTGAGTGCTGGGGGAATTTTGGAAATTCAAACATTATGTAAATTACTTGTCTTTAGATGGGTTAAAGGGAATCACACAACATCGCTAGCGGTAGCAAAACGATCGTCCTTGTAATCACTTAGCTAGCAATTAAACGTTCTTTCTATAAACAGCTGTCTCAACTGTTAAATGCTTGCGGATACTACCTAATAGTGTGATTTTGTTCAATGTTCGTGACGTAATTGTGAATCTATCTAATAAAGATATCAGTGATTGATATGGTGAAACGACCGCCAGAAATGCGTGTATTTCCCATAGCATTAGGGTAGTCGTGTTCGGGGATAACGTAACGAAAACATTAAATATTTATACCCAAGCAACCTCTAGGTTCGCGTTCACCGAGAGTTTGTTTAGGTATAAATAAAAAAAGAGCCATGACATGCATGGCTCTTTCTATACCAGCCTGAACTTAGAAGTTAGGCTTGGTCGCTGGTGCTGCAGCACGGCTTGTTGCCGTGTCGCTACCAGCTTGTTTGGTTTGAAGACGCTCAGCTCGGAATTCTGCAATCGCGACTTGGATTGGCGCAGAAGACACTTCTGGAGCAGGTGCTTTCGTCATTGGAGACGTTGCACGGCGACAGCGAATTACAGAAGTTTCAGCAGGTTTTTCTGCTTCAACCGTGGAGATTTCGCTCGCTTCAATCACTTCTTTGATATCTGCTTTCTCTTCGTTCTGAACAGGAGCAACTGGTGCTGATTCAACCACTGCTTCTTCAACTGCCGCTTCTTCAGCCGCAACTTCTTCAACCAAGGTTTCTTCAATCACTGCTTCAGGTGCTTGCTGCACAGCAGGCTCTTCCGATACTGCATTTACAGTCAGTGGAAGCTCTTCGCTCAATGCATCTGCGCCTTCAGATTTGGCTTTTTCTTCCAAAATCGTTGGTGCAGTCGGACGAGGGAAGACTTTACCCATTGCCATTTCAGGGAAAGCAACACCGCCTAGGGCTGGTTTCGCTTCAACAGCGGCTTCAACAACCGTTGCTGCTGGTGCTACGTCCGCAATCACTTCTTCTGCAACAACAGGTGCTTTCTGTGCCGCTTTTGACGGCCATACTTTACCCATTGCCATTTCTGGAGAAGCCACACCCGATTTCAGAACAACCTTGTTGCGCTTTTCAACAACAGAAACTGCCGTTTCCATCATGTCTAGCTGGTCAAGACCTTGCTCTGTAGATTCAGTGTCGTTTTCTTCGCGGTAGTTACGACGACGACGCTGGCCACTTGCACGTAGGTGACGAGGTGAACGACGGTTACGGCGTTTCTCTTCACGTTGCTCAGTTTGCTCACCATCTTGTGCAACAACAGTGTCATTCACGTCAGCTTGTTTTGCTTCGGCAGCAACGGCTTTGCCCATCTCTTGAAGAGGGTTTGCAGCAACGTTTTCTTGCTCAACAGACGTATCGCCTACGCGAATCTTTTTGTTTAGCTTGCGGCGTTGACGGCGTTGTTTAACTTTTTCCGTCTTCTCCGCTTTTTCCTGCTTCTCAACAACCGGTGCGTCTTCTTTTACAGACTTCGCGACTTTCTGTTGTTGACGCTGTTCCGCTTTCTCTGCTTTATCAACAGGCTTGCGGTTTTGCTTCTTAGCAGGTCTTTCTTGACGTTCTGCGTTGCCGTTGCGCTCGTTACGCTCATTGCGTTGCTCGTTACGATCTGACGTTTCTGAACGGTCTTTACGACGTTGTGGACGCTTCTCGTTGCGCTCTTGCTTGCCGTTTTCATCGCGTTGATTGTTGCGTGAACCACGACGATTGCGGTCTTGCGAACGTTTTTGATCACGACGATTACGGTTTTCTTGTTTTGGTTCTTCTTTCTTCTCTTGCTCTGGCTCAGAAGCAAACAGACCAGAAATGAAGCTAACCAAACGCGAGAACAAGCCTGGTTGTGCTTCAACTTCTTTCGTTGGTGCTGGCTTCGCTGAAGGTGCTGGTGAAGCGGGCGCAGAGAAGCCTTGCAGTGCAGGCTCTTCACGTTTCTTCACGATACGTTCAGCAGGTGCATCATCTTTCGCTTCTGCTTCACGAATAGCTTCCAATTGCTTAGGCAAGTGGTAAGAAAGTGTGCTGTTTTCATCGCCGCCACGGACACGCAACACTTCAAAGTGTGGTGTTTCCATGTCTGCGTTTGGCACGATCACAACGCGTACGTTGTGGTATTTCTCTACGTGCTGAACAGAGCGGCGTTTTTCGTTAAGCAGGTAAGAGGCAACAGGCACTGGCACGATAGCCATGACTTGTGATGTGTTCTCTTTCAATGCTTCTTCTTCGATCAAACGAAGAATGGACAGCGACAGGGATTCGTTATCACGAATCACACCTGTACCTGTACAACGAGGACAAATGTGGTGGCTCGCTTCTGCCAAAGACGGGCTCAGGCGTTGACGAGACATTTCTAGAAGACCGAAGCGCGAAATACGGCCGATTTGAACGCGAGCACGGTCCATACGAACAGCTTCACGTAGGCGGTTTTCAACTTCGCGCTGGTGGCGAACAGGGGTCATATCGATAAAGTCGATAACCACCAGGCCACCCAAGTCGCGTAGACGTAATTGACGTGCAATTTCGTCAGCTGCTTCTAGGTTAGTTTGAAGTGCTGTTTCTTCGATATCTGAGCCTTTTGTTGCACGGGCTGAGTTGATATCGATAGACGTCAATGCTTCGGTTGGGTCGATAACAATCGAACCACCAGATGGCAGACGCACTTCACGTTGGAATGCAGATTCAATCTGGCTTTCGATTTGGTAATGGCTGAATAGAGGTACTTCACCTTCATAGCGCTTAACGCGCTGCAGGAAGTCAGGACGGGTCGCCTGAATACGCTCACGCGCCTGATTGAAAACTGTTTCGCTATCAATCAATACTTCACCGATATCACGGCGTAGGTAGTCACGGAATGCACGGGCAATCACGTCACTTTCTTGATAGATAAGGAAAGGGGCATTTTGAGAATCTGCAGCACCTAGGATACGTTCCCAGTTGTTCAGCAGATAGTTCAAATCCCATTCAAGTTCTTCGGCTGATTTGCCAACGCCTGCGGTGCGAACAATAAGACCCATGCCTTGTGGCAGTTTAAGGCCAGACATTGCTTCTTTTAGTTGGCTACGCTCTTCACCTTCGATGCGACGAGAAATACCGCCAGCACGTGGATTATTAGGCATAAGAACAAGGTAACTGCCTGCTAGAGAGATGAATGTGGTGAGGGCTGCGCCTTTATTACCACGTTCTTCTTTGTCTACCTGAACAATCACTTCTTGACCTTCTTTCAACACCTCTTTGATGTTTGGACGGCCTTGATAGCTGTAATTGTCTGGGAAGTATTCGCGGGCAATTTCTTTAAGAGGAAGGAAACCGTGACGTTCTGAACCGTAGTCAACGAATGCTGCTTCTAGACTTGGTTCAATACGGGTGATTTTGCCTTTATAGATGTTTGCTTTTTTCGATTCATGGCCTGGGCTTTCGATATCTAGATCGTACAAGCGCTGACCGTCAACCAATGCGACGCGCAACTCTTCTTTTTGAGTTGCGTTGATCAACATTCTTTTCATATCAAATTTTTCTCGATTATTTGTCGTTGTTATTAGTTGTCGGATACGAGACAAAGAACGCAATGCTGCCAGGTCCCAAGTCTGACATTAATGCAACCTCACGGCTGGGGAATCAGGGACGCTCTAGGGCACTACTTATTTACCCACTGACACGAAGATAAAGAAGTCTCTTCGGTTTACTCAGTCGGTTTTCCACCACAAATGGCGACAGTCTCTTTGACACTGGTTATTTTTCCCGTCGTGCCAACAAACTAACGGGTGCCTTAATCCTCATGTCTTACGCCAAATGCTGCATGATTAAAACGCGTTGAACTCTCATCGGAATCGAAACTACTAAGAAATAGTGCCGTGAATGGTCAATGTGTCTTGGTTAAAGCGGATTATATTTACTCTGTTTGACGGCAATTTCGCCGTAGTGTGTAAAAAAGCTACAAACTTTTCTACAGTACGGCGCAACTATAGCAGGGACACTTTTTTGCGGCAAATTACTTTGATGCAATGTAGAATCTACGCCCTATGAATACAGAAAAACCTAAAGTGCAATTCATCGACATCTCCGATGACATTGCTGGCCAGCGGATCGATAATTTTCTCCGAAATAGGCTTAAAAACGTCCCTAAAAGTATGATTTATCGCGTTCTTCGCAAAGGAGAGGTGCGAGTTAACAAAAAACGCATAAAACCCGAATACAAGCTTCAAGAGGGAGATGTTATCCGTCTTCCTCCTATCAAGATCCCAGAGACGGCGCAGGTTGAAGCGCCTAACACCAAGCTTGATAGGGTGGCTGAGTTAGAAAATTGTGTGATTTATGAAGACGATCACATGCTTATCCTCAATAAACCGTCTGGAACAGCAGTTCATGGCGGCAGCGGGCTGCATTTTGGCGCGATTGAAGCAATGCGTGCACTGCGCCCTGATGCGCGTTTTCTTGAGTTGGTTCACCGAATCGACCGCGATACGTCCGGCATTTTGTTGATTGCCAAAAAACGTTCGGCGCTTCGTCATCTTCAAGCGCAATTTCGTGAGAAGACAGTACAGAAATATTACTTCGCGTTGGTCATGGGTAACTGGAAACCAAGCATGCGCAAAGTGACTGCTCCTTTACTTAAAAATGAAGTGAACAGCATTGTGCGTGTTAACCCGAACGGTAAAGCATCGGAAACGCGGTTTAGGGTGTTGGAGCAATTTAAAGATGCGACCTTGGTGCAAGCGAGTCCGATTACTGGGCGCACACACCAGATTCGTGTCCATGCGCAATACTCGGGTCATCCTATTGCTTGGGATGATCGATACGGTGACCCACGGTTTGATGCTTACACGAAGAAATTCGGCCTGAGCCGATTGTTCCTTCATGCAGCAAACATAAAGTTCACGCACCCGAGCACTGAAGCGCAAATGGATATCTCTGCGCCGATGGAAAAGAAACTTGAGCGAACGTTAGAAGGATTGCGCACCTGTTAAAGCAATATAAGCTGGTCATCTTTGATTGGGATGGCACTGTGATGGACTCCATAGCACGTATTGTGTCGTGTTTAGAGGAAGCTGCCCGTTTGACGGGTGGTTTGCCTACGCTATCGCCTGAGCAACTAAAGCAAATGATTGGCTTGAGCTTAGAAAAAGGGTTTGTGCTCCTTTACCCAGATGCTCCTTACTCTCTGTTTGAGACGTGGAAGGCGCATTATGGTCAGCAATTTCGAGATGATAACCCGACGCCGCATGGGTTTTATCCAGATGTTGCCACCACACTCGACACGTTGAAAAACGCGCATGGCAAGCTTTTAGGGGTGGCAACAGGGAAGTCACGCATTGGTCTTGATAGGGCGATGGGTGAAACTGAAAGCCAACACTTCTTTGCTGCGACACGTACGGCGGATGAAACATCGTCGAAACCCGATCCTTTAATGATTAACGCGTTGCTCGAAGAGCTCAGTATTAATAAAGAAGAAGCGGTTATGGTGGGGGATACATCTCATGACATGCTGCTAGCAAACAATGCCGGCATTGATGCGATTGGTATTACATGGGGTGTGCATGATGCAGTTACGCTATCTGGATACAACCCTGTGGCAATTGTCGACACACTACCAGAGCTACTCACATTGCCATAGGCTTATGCTTTAGCAGAACTTAGAAATGAAAAAGAGCGAAGATTCGCTCTTTTTTTGTGCCTGAGAAAGACGGTGCTAACCCAATACGTTTACACCTTCTTGTTCTAACATTTCACGCAGTCTAATCAATGGAAGGCCAATCAAGGTGTTTGGGTCTCTGCCATCGAGCTTTTCAAACAGAGCAATGCCTAAGCCTTCGCATTTGAAACTGCCCGCGCAATCGAGCGGAAGCTCGCGCCTCACGTAGTTTCTGATTTCTGGTTCAGTGAGGGTTCTAAAATGCACGTGAAACGGTTCAACGTCAGTTTGAACGTTCCCCGTTGCGCTGTTATAGAGGCTTAAACCTGTATAAAAAGTGATGTGTTTACCTGACGCCGCTTTGAGTTGCTCGAAAGCACGCTCTTCAGTATGCGGTTTACCGAGGATCTTTCCGTCGATCACGCAGATTTGATCGGATCCTATGATCAAGGCGTTGGGATGATCAATAGCGCACGCTTTTGCCTTACTTTCAGACAAGCGCTTCACCAAATCGACGGGATCTTCTTGTTCGTAAGGGGTTTCATCAATATCTGGCGAATGTGTTAGGAAGGGAATCCCCAGCTTTTCTAGTACCATTTGGCGATATTTAGAGCCGGATCCTAGCACGACTGTTTGTTTATTCATCTAACGATGATCCTTTCTCGGAATATTCGTATACGAAGGTCAGTGTAATGTTTTACACTTGCGGAGGCGAGTGGGCATAGGATGTCCGTTGGCAATTCGTGCCCATTCTGTTTCAAATTCGCTAAGTGCCTGTAGTACAGAAAATAACCTTTTCGTCTCTGGACGAGTGTTTATACGCTACGTCTTAGAAGTAAAAGGCTAAATTTCTTTGACTCGGGATACTTTGGAGGCTAGAATTCGCGCCCTATGCAAAAGGTAAAAGTACCACTAACGGTTGACCCGTTTAAAAGTGCGCAAAAGCGACTTGATTATGATGGCATCATCGCAGTTAAGCAGCTCGAGCGTCTTGCAGAGGTAACTGGAGGTGTGATCAGTGATGCTGATGTTAAACTTTCTTTTGATATTGACGCACAAGGACTGAAGATCGTAAGCGGAAACGTGAAGGTCGACGTGAATCTTGAGTGTCAACGTTGTTGGAAAGTCTACCCACATCATTGTGATATCGAATTTATTTACAGCCCGGTTTTCAATGAAGATCAGGTTGGCAATTTACCGGATGCTTATGAGCCGGCATTAGTCGACGAAAATGGTGAGATTAACCTACTTCAACTTATCGAAGATGAGTTGATTGTGGCTTTGCCACAGGTTGCCATGCACGAAGAAGCTGATTGCGAAATCGATTCTGATGGTATGGTTTTCGGGGAAATCCCGCTTGCTGATGAGCGTCCGAATCCATTTGCCGTTTTGAAAAACTTAAAGCAAAAGTAACGAGGAGTAGGGTCAATGGCCGTACAAAAGAGCAAAAAATCACGTTCAATGCGTGGTATGCGTCGTTCACACGATGCGCTAACTACTAGTGCATTGTCTGTAGATGCAACTTCTGGTGAAACTCACCTGCGTCACAACGTGACTGCTGACGGTTTCTACCGTGGCCGCAAGGTAATCAACAAGTAAGGTTGAGCCTTGACTGGTCTAACCATTGCACTTGATGCGATGGGTGGGGATTTCGGTCCCCAGGTAACAGTGCCTGCCTCCGTGCAGGCATTGTTGCATTTCCCTTCGTTAAAAGTCGTACTCGTCGGTGATCACGCTGAGATCACCCGCCAGCTTGTATCGCTGGGTCAAGAACATGCCTCCCGCATATCAATTGTTCATGCGGAATCTTCTATCGCCAACGACACGCGTCCTTCTCAAGCACTTCGCTCGAGTAAAGGTACCTCCATGCGCATCGCATTGGAACTTGTCGCCGATGGCAAAGCTGATGCCTGTGTCAGTGCCGGTAATACGGGCGCACTCATGGCACTCTCTCGCTCCTTATTAAAACTTCTCCCCGGTATAGACAGGCCTGCGCTTGTTTCAGCCCTTCCAACGTTAGGCTCTCAACAAAGCTGGCTACTCGATCTTGGTGCCAATGTTTCAGTCGATGCTGATACTTTGTTCCAGTTTGCCGTAATGGGTTCTGTGCTTGCTGAAGAGCAATTAGGTTATCAACCCACTGTAGGCTTGCTGAATATCGGTGAAGAAGAAATTAAAGGAAATGATTTAGTAAAGCGTTGCTCGGAAATGCTTCAGCAATGCTCTGCAGTCAATTACATTGGTTACGTAGAGGGCAATCAGCTCTATACAGGGAAGGCTGATGTGGTTGTCTGTGATGGATTTGTCGGCAACGTAAGCCTGAAAACCAGTGAAGGGGTCGCAAAGCTGTTTTTAGATAGCTTAAAGCAGCATATTTTGATGAGCCCATTTAAAAAACTGGTGGCTAAATGGTTATTTGGCGAACTATTTACTGCGCTTAATCACCTGAACCCCGACCAGTACAATGGCGCAAGTCTGTTAGGATTGCGCGGCATTGTAGTGAAAAGCCACGGACGTGCTGATATATCCGCTTTCCAACACGCTATCGGGGAAGCGGTCCACGAAGTCGAACGGCAACTACCTAAAAAAATATGTGACCGTTTGGAAGCCGTACTACTCGAGAGGCATTATTAGTCTTCATGTTCAGTAAGATTCTAGGTACAGGCAGCTTTCTGCCTGCCCAAATCCGCAGTAACGCGGATCTCGAAAAAATGGTTGATACCAGTGATGAGTGGATTACTGCCCGAACTGGTATTAAAGAGCGTCGTATCGCGGCAGACAACGAATCTGTTGCGGTAATGGCTTACAACGCTGCTGTACAAGCAATTGATATGGCTGCCATTGATAAGCACGACATTGACCTCATTATTGTTGCTACCACGAGCGGAGAAAGTGCATTCCCAGCCGCTGCGTGTGAAGTGCAGGCCAAACTTGGTATTAGCGGTTGCCCTGCCTTTGATATTGCAGCCGCCTGTTCTGGTTTTGTTTACGCTTTGAGCGTTGCTGATCAGTATGTGAAGTCTGGCATGGCACGTAACGCCTTGGTTATTGGCTCTGATCGTCTTTCTCACATGTGTGATCCGACAGATCGCTCAACCATCATCTTGTTTGGTGATGGTGCTGGCGCTGTTGTTGTCGGTGCGAGTGAAGAGCCTGGTGTGATTTCTACGCACCTACGTGCTGACGGTAAGTTTGGTGAATTGCTGAACTTGAAACATCCTTCGCGCGGCCCGTGTTCTCAAGTGGAAGAATATGCTTGGTTAGAAATGGCAGGGAACGATGTGTTTAAAGTTGCCGTCACACAACTGGCGAATATTGTTTCTGAAACGCTAGACGCCAACCAAATGGAAAAGTCTGAAATTGATTGGCTTGTTCCGCACCAAGCAAACTATCGAATCATTAAAGCGACGGCAAAAAAGCTGGCCATGTCGATGGATCAGGTTGTCCTAACGCTCGATAAACATGGCAATACGTCTGCCGCCTCTGTTCCGACTGCACTTGATGAAGCAGTTCGTGATGGACGCATTCAACGCGGTCAAACGATATTGCTTGAAGCCTTTGGCGGTGGTTTCGCCTGGGGCTCTGCGCTGATTAAGTTTTAATAAGGAAAATTTCTATGTCTAACTTTGCTGTGGTTTTTCCAGGCCAAGGTTCACAAACTGTGGGCATGCTGGCTGAACTGGCTGAACAATTTGATGTAGTAAAACAAACATTTGCTGAAGCATCTGACGTTTTGGGTTATGACCTTTGGGCGCTTGTTCAAAACGGCCCAGACACTGACCTGAACCAAACTCACCGCACTCAACCTGCGCTGCTGACTGCCTCTGTTGCAATCTGGCGTGTATGGCAACAAGAGGGCGGTGCACAACCTACGGTTATGGCTGGTCACAGCTTGGGTGAATACTCTGCACTGGTTTGTGCGGGCGTTGTTGACTTCAAAGAAGCCGTTAAATTGGTTGAGCTGCGTGGTCAATTGATGCAAGAAGCGGTACCTGCTGGCGTGGGTGCAATGTCTGCCATCATCGGCCTTGAGAACGATGCCATTGCGAAAGCATGTGAAGAAGCAGCCGAGGGGCAAGTTGTTTCTCCTGTGAACTTCAACTCACCAGGCCAAGTTGTGATTGCGGGTAATAAAGAAGCGGTTGAGCGTGCAAATGTGCTTTGTAAAGAAGCAGGCGCGAAGCGCGCATTGCCTTTGCCAGTTTCTGTACCGTCTCACTGCGCGCTTATGAAGCCTGCGGCAGACAAACTGGCCGTTGCACTCGAAAGCATCGCATTCTCTGCTCCGTCTATTCCTGTTGTTAACAACGCTGACGTTGCTACAGAGACAGATCCTGCTGCGATTAAATCTGCACTTGTTCGCCAACTTTACGGTCCGGTTCGTTGGACTGAAAGCGTTGAGAAAATGGCAGGTGAAGGGGTTGAGCTTCTGCTAGAAATGGGCCCAGGTAAAGTATTGACGGGTCTTGCTAAGCGTATCGATCGTAAATTGAACGCTGCTGCGGTTAACGATCCTGCTTCTTTGGAAGCGGCGAAGTAATTTCTGGAAACTGCAGCCAGTAATCGCTGGTTGCTGCAATTAAGGAACGAATAAGAATGGACCTGAACGGTAAAATTGCGCTTGTTACGGGTGCGAGTCGCGGTATTGGACGAGCAATCGCTGAAATTCTTGTAGAGCGCGGTGCCACAGTTGTTGGTACGGCTACCTCTGAAAGCGGTGCTGCGTCAATCAGCGACTACTTGGGCGAGAACGGTAAGGGCTACGCGCTTAACGTGACGTCTTCTGAGTCGATCAGTGACGTATTGAAGGCGATCAAAGAAGAGTTCGGTGATATCGATATTCTTGTTAACAATGCAGGCATTACTCGTGATAACCTCCTGATGCGTATGAAGGATGACGAGTGGCAAGACATCATGGATACTAATCTGACGTCTATTTTCCGCATGTCTAAAGCGGTCCTGCGCGCGATGATGAAAAAACGTAACGGACGTATTATTAATGTCGGTTCGGTTGTTGGTACAATGGGCAACGCCGGACAGGCAAATTATGCGGCAGCGAAAGCTGGAGTTGTGGGCTTTACCAAATCTATGGCACGTGAAGTTGCATCGCGAGGCATTACCGTAAATACTGTCGCTCCAGGTTTCATTGAAACCGACATGACAAAAGCGCTGAACGATGATCAGCGTGCAGCAACTTTGGCTCAAGTACCTGCTGGACGTTTAGGCGATCCACGTGAAATTGCGGCGACTGTAGCGTTTTTGGCGTCAACAGATGCAGCCTATATCACGGGTGAGACACTGCACGTCAATGGCGGCATGTACATGATTTGAGCACAAAAGTTGCAACACTAAATGATACAGGTCAAACTCCGACTGTTTATCGAGCAAATCGTGGTTTGACCAGCATTAAGGGTGTTGCAACTTCCACGTTATTGAATAAACTACTGCACATATCGCATCTGCGAATCTTGTAAGGAATAGTATTAATATGAGCAACATCGAAGAACGCGTAAAAAAAATCATCGTTGAGCAACTAGGCGTAGACGAAGCTGAAGTTAAAAACGAAGCATCTTTCGTTGACGATCTGGGTGCAGATTCTCTAGACACAGTTGAGCTTGTTATGGCTCTGGAAGAAGAATTCGATACCGAGATTCCAGACGAAGAAGCTGAAAAGATTACTACTGTTCAAGCTGCTATCGACTACGTTGTTGGCGCGTCTGAGTAATCAGAAAAAAAATTCTTCCAGGCGGTCAATTTGGCCGCCTGAGTTTTTTCTAGCACCTCGAAATTTTAAAGAATCACCTTTCTCCGGAGAATATCATCGTGTCTAAGCGTCGTGTTGTTGTCACTGGCATGGGGATGTTATCGCCTGTAGGTAACACTGTTGAGTCATCATGGAAAGCTTTGCTAGCTGGCCAAAGCGGTATTCAAACAATTGACCACTTCGATACAACAGGCTTTGCAACCAAATTTGCTGGTCTAGTAAATGATTTCAATTGTGAAGATTACATCTCTAAGAAAGATGCCCGTAAAATGGATTTGTTCATCCAGTACGGTATCGCTGCAAGTATGCAAGCACTTGAAGATTCCGGCTTGGAGATCACCGAAGAAAACGCTGAGCGTGTCGGTGTAGCCATTGGTTCGGGTATTGGTGGACTTGGCTTGATTGAAGCTAACCACCGTGCGTATGTCGAAAAAGGCCCACGCAAAATCAGTCCATTTTTTGTACCGTCGACCATCGTAAACATGATCGCCGGTCACGTATCCATCAATTACGGCCTTCGCGGTCCAAACATCGCGATTTCAACGGCTTGTACCACTGGTCTTCACAATATCGGTCACGCGGCACGCATGATTGCGTATGGTGATGCAGACGCGATGGTTGCAGGTGGCGCAGAAAAAGCGTCTACCGAACTAGGCATCGGTGGTTTTTCTGCAGCAAAAGCGTTGTCGACCCGTAATGACGATCCACAAGCGGCTTCGCGTCCTTGGGACAAAGACCGTGATGGTTTTGTTCTTGGTGACGGTGCTGGCATTATCGTGCTTGAAGAATACGAACAAGCAAAAGCACGTGGTGCCAAGATTTACTGTGAGCTTGTTGGCTTCGGTATGAGCGGTGACGCTTACCATATGACGTCGCCTAGCGCAGACGGCTCTGGTGGTGCGCTTGCAATGAAAGCGGCTATCCGCGATGCAGGTATCACGCCAGAAGACATTGGTTATGTAAATGCACACGGTACGTCTACGCCTGCGGGTGACGTTGCTGAAACGAAAGGTATTCGTTTGGCAATGGGCGCAGCTGCAGATAAAACCATGGTGTCTTCAACCAAATCAATGACAGGCCACCTTCTTGGTGCAGCAGGTTCAGCAGAATCTATCTTCACCATCATGTCGCTGGTTGATCAGGCTATCCCGCCAACGATTAACTTGGACAACCTAGATGAAGGCTGTGACCTTGATTACGTTCCACATGAAGCTCGTCAAGTGAAGTTGGATTACGCGCTGTGTAACTCTTTCGGCTTCGGCGGTACAAATGGTTCGTTGATTTTCAAAAAAATCTAAGAATTTTTTGATAGACTAAGGCGGCTCGATACAGTGTATCGAGCCGTTTTTTTATATGTAATTCAGGAACCCGGAATGATTCTGCTCAATGGATTGGTTAGTGATGAGATTTCAATCTCCGATCGTGGTTTACAGTACGGTGATGGCTGTTTTTCTACCCTTTTGGTTGAGAAAGGTATCGTTGCAGCATGGCCGCTACATGAAGACCGATTGCGTAACAATGCATCACGGCTTGGGATCACCAATATTGATTGGCCTTTAGTTGCTTCTTGGGTGCAAGATGCGGCGAAATCTAGCGAAGACACGGACAAAGCGGTTCTGAAAGTGATCATTACGCGAGGAGCGGGTGGGCGAGGCTACAGCCCTGAAGGCTGCAATGCGCCCAACGTCATTATCTCAACGCATGCTTACCCAGCGCATTATGATACGTGGCGAGAGAAAGGCATCGCAATGATGTTGCTCGAGCAACCACTTGGTCTCTCTCCGCTGGCGGGCATTAAACATCTAAACCGTTTAGAGCAGGTGATGCTCAAGCGTGAGGTAGATAAAAGCGGCGTTGAAGATGGTGTCGCGTGCGATATGAGTGGAAACCTCGTTGAAACGTCGGCATCGAACTTGTTCTGGCGAATCGGAAATATGATTTATACGCCAGATCTTCAACGAGCAGGTGTTGCGGGTACGATGCGCGCTCAGGTTATCGAAGCGGCGAAAGCACTCGGGTTCGATGTTCAGGAAGTTCTCTCATCCCCGGATGCGCTATTTCGAGCAGAAGAAGTGTTTATAACAAATGCAGTAATGGGCGTGATGCCTGTTAGATGCGTAGAAACAACAAACTACAGCGCATTTGATGCTTGTAGAGCAATAACATTGAGGTTAAATGCGTGATTAAGAAACTGGCCCTTGTACTTCTTTGTCTTGTATTGGCTGCTGCTGGCGGTGCGTATTGGGCATATGGGGAAATTGAATCGTACGTGAGTGCGCCAATAGACACTCAAGAAACGGTTCTTGTGACGGTACCGGATGGCGCGAATTATCACTCCGTTACCCGTACTTTGATTAATGCCGGTGTCATTTCACCGTCCGAATGGTCAAGGTTTGCAGCAAAAACGCACCCAGAGCTTACTCGATTGAAAGCGGGTACGTATGAAATTGCGCCATCAATGACACTCGCCGATGTGTTTGCCGTGTTTAGAGAGGGTAAAGAGCACCAGTTTGCGATTACCTTTGTTGAAGGCAGTACGTTCAAAGAGTGGCGAGAAATCCTTAATCAAACGGATTACCTGAAACATGACACAGAAAACTTGAGTGAAGCAGACATTGCCAGGAAGCTCGGTTTATCGTCAGAGAAAGTCGAAGGATTGTTGTTGCCAGAAACGTATCACTTTGTGGCGGGGGAGAGCGATCTCTCTATTCTCGGTCGTGCCTCAAAGCAACTTCAAAGGGCTTTGGATTCAGCGTGGGCATCACGTGCTGATAAGCTGCCTGTAAAATCCGCGTATGATTTACTCACGCTTGCTTCCATCATCGAGAAAGAAACGGCTGTGGATGAAGAGCGTGGCAAAGTAGCGTCAGTCTTTGTGAACCGTTTGAATAAGCGCATGCGTTTGCAAACTGACCCGACGGTGATTTATGGCATGGGTGATAAATACGATGGCAACATTCGTAAGAAAGACTTACGCACGCCAACGCCATACAACACCTATGTGATTTCAGGTTTGCCTCCAACGCCGATTGCGATGCCAGGTAAAGCATCGATCATTGCTGCAGCAAACCCTGACAGCACACCTTATTTCTATTTCGTTGCCAGCGGTTACGGTGGCCACAAATTTTCGAAAACGCTCACGGAACATAACCGTGCAGTCCGACAGTATCTAAAAGTATTAAGAAGCCAATGAACGGAAAATTTATCGTAGTTGAAGGCCTTGAAGGCGCTGGGAAAACCACTGCTATCAATAAAGTCATTGAAACACTGAAAGCGCATGGCATCAGCGACATTGAAACAACACGCGAGCCGGGTGGTACACCGTTGGCAGAGCAAATGCGTGCATTGGTAAAAGAAGGCCACCCTGATGAGCCTTTGACTGACATGGCAGAGCTGCTTTTACTTTATGCAGCACGTATTCAGTTGGTTGATAACGTCATAAAGCCTGCGCTTAATCGTGGTGCTGTTGTGGTGGGTGATCGCCATGACATGTCTTCGCAAGCATACCAAGGCGGTGGTCGTGGCTTTGATAAGGCATTGATGCAAAACCTGCGTGATACCGTTTTGGGTGATTTTCGTCCTGATTTCACGATCTATATGGATATTGACCCTGAGCTTGGCCTGTCTCGCGCTCGCGCACGCGGCGAGCTAGACCGTATTGAACAAATGCAGCTAGCGTTTTTCCAGCGTACGCGTGAACGTTATTTAGAACTGGCAGCAGCAGAAGAACATATTGCAGTTATCGACGCATCACAATCGATTGAAGACGTTACACGTGATATTCAATCAGCATTGGAGCAATGGCTGACCCATGCAGGTTAACGTATACCCTTGGCAACATGATACATGGCAGCATTGGCAGCAGCTTCTGGGTCAAGACAGACTTCATCATGCTGTGCTGTTGGCTTCCCCAAAAGGAAGCGGACGTATTGCGCTTACTGCGATGCTGGCGAAAACCATTCTTTGCAAAAATGGCGTCACTGAACCTTGCGGTGTTTGCCATAGCTGCAAGCTGTTTGATGCAGATACGCACCCTGATTTTCACCTACTCAAGCCGGAATCTGAAGGTAAGCAGATAGGTGTCGATGCAGTACGTGCTGTGAATCAGTATGCTTGGGAAACGTCACAGCTTGGTGGGCAACGGGTTATTCTGATTCAAGATGCAGATCGCATGGGTGAGGCGGCGGCGAATGCCGTTTTAAAAACGCTAGAAGAGCCACCGTCCCATTGCCACTTCATTCTCCTTGCTGCATCTATGGAGACTATGCTGCCAACGGTGGTTAGCCGATGTAACAAGTGGAAGCCTAAATTACCGCAAGAAAGCGTTGTGAAGCGTTGGGTTGAAGCCGAGTTATTTGATTCAGTGCCTCTTCAAGTGATCCGTATTAACCGTGGAGCACCGTTAGCAGCGAAAGCATTTGTTGAATCAGGTAGCTTGGGAGCGCATGAAGGGCTACTTGACGCATTTTCGGGCTATGTAGCAAGTAAACAAGGTCTTTTCACGCTCACGGAGAAGCTCATTAAGTCTGGTAACGATGGATTACAGTGGTTGAGTTTTTTATTGTTGGATGTGATGAAGTTGCAGCAGGGGACCCAAGAAGGGCTCGTGCATTGCGAATCTCTGCCGTTAGTTGAAAAGATTGGTCGTGCTGTGCCTGCATCTGTCGTTATACGCCAACTGACAGCGCTAAATAAGTTGAAGAGCGATTTAGTGAAAAGCGCAGGCTTGAACAATGAACTTATGGTCAGTCGCTGGTTGAGTGACTTTCAGTAAGCACCTACAATGCATCGTTTTACAGGAATACCGGAGTTAACAACGTGCTAGTCGATTCACATTGCCACCTTGATAAATTGGATTACGACGATCTGCATACGGATGTTGCAGAGGTCATAGAGAAAGCGAAAGAACGTGGTGTGGATTACCTGCTCTCTGTTGGTGTAACTCTGCGCAGCTTTCCAACCATGATGGACCTGATCCGTCCGTACCCTAATGTGTTTGCATCTTGTGGTGTTCACCCTCTCGATATCGAAGAAGGGTTCGACTTCGATCAGCTGCGCACTTTGGCTGCGGATGACCGTGTTGTCGCGATTGGCGAAACGGGGTTGGATTACCACTACCAGCCAGAACTTGCTGAAAAGCAGCAAGAGGTTTTTCGTCAGCATGTGCGCATCGCGGTTGAGCTAAATAAGCCGCTTATCATTCACACACGTATGGCTCGTGAAGACACGCTGCGTATTCTGCGTGAAGAGAACGCGCAAAAAGTGGGAGGTGTGCTGCACTGCTTCACCGAAAGCTTTGAGATGGCAGAAGCTGCGATTGAGCTTGGTTTCTACATTTCTATTTCAGGCATTGTTACGTTTAATAAAGCGTCGGAGCTGAAAGACGTTGTGCGCCGTTTGCCTTTGGAAAGATTATTGGTTGAAACCGATTCACCGTATCTTGCACCTATTCCGTATCGTGGTAAGCAAAATCAACCGGCTTATGTTCGTGAAGTGGCGGAGTATGTTGGTTTGTTGAAAGGGGTGTCTGCTGAAGAAGTAGCAGCAACCACAACGGAGAACTTTTTCACGTTGTTCTCGACCGCGACGCGCTGAATCACCGCTTTTACTGTCTCTAAAGGGCTGCTTTGCAGCCCTTTTTCGTATTTCTCTGTTACGATTTTCGTAACACGCTACATGTCACGAAGATAAACGAGGTTTGTAACAGTAATTACCCGTTTGGTTTTTATTATTGTTATTTATTGTTTTATCTAATTGAAATTAATAATAAAAAATAAAACATTGTCGCGAAAAAAGACAGGATACATAAGCGTATCAGTGATACTTAATTCGTTACATTAAAAAACATTAAGCCGTTAGGCATTTTAAGTGTCTGAAATTCATTCATAAGGGATGGGTTGTTAATTTAACTCATAAAATACAATGGGTTATGTAGTATCAAAAGTGCTATTCGATACAATTTTCATGTGATCTATATTTAGTTTCTGAACAAACACATCGTGTTACGTAGAGTCATTCGAGCTGCAGTCCTATATTACACATCGAAATACATTGATTAGCAGGTTGTCCTGAACTCACATGTTTCTGAGTTCAACGTACAACTAAAATTATTCTCAGGAGCATAATTATGTTTAAAAACCTGTTTGCTAACCTGCAAAAAGTCGGTAAGGCGCTGATGCTGCCTGTATCGGTATTGCCGGTAGCAGGTATCTTATTAGGCGTTGGTGCAGCAGACTTCAGTTGGCTTCCAAGCGTTGTTTCAGGCGTAATGGAAAATGCTGGTGGTTCAGTATTCGGCCAAATGCCACTGCTGTTTGCAGTAGGTGTTGCGCTAGGTTTCACGAACAATGACGGTGTTGCAGGCCTTGCAGCAATCGTGGGTTACGGCATCATGGCTGCGACCTTGGGTGTGATGGCGCAAGTTATGGGTGTTGATAAAATCGATACCGGTGTGCTTGGTGGCATCCTCGTTGGTGGTGTTGCGGCTTGGGCGTTCAACCGTTTCTTCCGTATTCAACTTCCTGATTACCTAGGCTTCTTCGCAGGTAAGCGTTTCGTTCCTATCATGACAGGCTTCTGTGCAATTGGTCTTGGCCTTGTACTTGCTGTTATTTGGCCACCTGTTGGCGGTGCGATCGCGGCTTTCTCTCACTGGGCAGCAAACCAAAACCCAGTGGCAGCGTTTGGTATTTACGGCATCGTAGAGCGTTCACTTATCCCATTTGGTCTGCACCACGTTTGGAACGTACCATTCTTCTTTGAAGCGGGTAGCTGTGTAAACGCTGCGGGCGAAGCACGTACTGGTGTTCTGACTTGTTACTTGGAAGCAGATGCAGCATCACGCGCTGCAGGTAACGGTTTCGGCCAGCTAGCTGGTGGTTACATGTTCAAAATGTACGGTCTACCTGCTGCTGCTATCGCAATGTGGCACACTGCGAAACCAGAAAACCGCGCGAAAGTGGGTGGTATCATGGTTTCTGCGGCATTGACGTCATTCCTAACCGGTATTACCGAACCAATCGAATTCGCGTTCTTGTTCGTAGCACCAGTACTGTATGTAATCCACGCTGTTCTAGCGGGTACTGCATTCGTACTGACTAACATGCTGGGTATGGTTCACGGTACGTCGTTCTCACACGGTTTGATTGACTTCGTGGTTCTGTCTGCAAACTCTCAGAAAATGTGGTTGTTCCCACTTCTGGGTATCATGTACGCAGTGTTCTACTACGTCGTGTTCCGTGTCGCTATCGTGAAACTTGACCTGAAAACGCCTGGTCGTGAAGACGAAGACGAATCAGTGGCTGTTGCGGGTGGCGAATCAGAAATGGCGAAAGAACTGGTTATGGCATTCGGCGGTAAAGACAACATCACTAACCTAGACGCATGTATCACTCGTCTACGTGTATCAGTGAACAGTGTTGATAGCGTTGACCAAGACAAGCTGAAGAAGCTAGGCGCAGCAGGTGTTGTTGTTGCGGGTGGCGGTGTTCAAGCTATCTTCGGTACCAAATCTGACAACTTGAAGTCAGACATGGACGAGTGGATTCGTAACAACTGATATCCCAATCCATACTCATGACATCAATAGTTACCCCCTAGCTATTGAGATCGAAAAAGGAGAGCCTAGGCTCTCCTTTTTTATTACCTGATGAAGGCTAAATGACGTGGCATCGATTAGAGCGAAACGAAAAACATCATCAAAATAGGTACGAGTAAACTCAAGATAAACCCGCTTACAATCGCAATCGGTACGCATTTAACGCCGCCAGTGGTTTGAATAATTGGTAGCGTGAAATCCATAGAGGTTGCCCCGCCATAACCAATGGCAGTGAGTGGATAGCGACTAATTAAAAGCGGAATAAGAACAATGGCAACCAGTTCTCTCGCAAGCTCTAAAAGAAAGGAGGCCCCGCCATAGACGGGTCCCAGTGCATCTCCCATCAATATCCCCGCCAATGAATACCAACCAAACCCAGAAGCCATAGCGAGGCCATAATTGTACGGAATGGATAGTAACCATGCTGCGAGCAGCCCGCCGCAGAACGACGTCACGATGATAACAGCGGCGACACTCAATCCTTTCTTGTTCAGAATGATCTGTTTCAACGTCATGCCGCTGTTTCTCAATTGAATACCAATCAAAAACAGCAGAATGAGTAAGATCCCTTCACTGGCGGGATCTACCCAGTCCAGAGGGATAGGAAGCAAGAGCCCCAATACCAATCCGCCGCCTACCACAAAGACCAGCTTCACCGACTCCATTAACATGGCTGAAAGGGGAACATCTCGTTTGTGCTGCTCTGTTTTCGTCGATAGCAGCTTATCTAAAAGGGGGAGCGCAAGAAGGTTGGCTGTGCCAATACACAGAAAGAACGTCGACGCGAGAAGCAGAATTTGACTGAGGTTGGCACTGAGATCGTCAAGGCCCGCTAAGCTTAATCCCATTAACCCTAGGATGACAAAGACAAGGTGCGAGGTTGAACGATTGATGATATCGAGAAACTTATCGCTTTTAACTTTGATCAAGTAGCCTACGACAAGTGGCAAAAATATATACAGCATGCCTGGTAGCATTCAGAACGACCTTATTGAAAGAAAAGAGAAATCACGCTGAGAGTATCAGTGGAGATCAAATAAGGTCAATCTGTGCGCCGAGGCTTATATGAGAAAGCCATCGGCGAGAATAGGGGGGTTAACGCTGAGGACTAGAATCCGCAGTTATTGATGATGCCATTAAGCTCAACCCTGAAATCCGCATCATTCAGGTTCGACAATTCGTATAGCGCTTCTGCACCGGCGAGGGTGATTTCAACATCATGGTCATCAATGGCATCGTCATTCGCCCTGAACAAGAGTAGATGGTTTGCCATGGTTGCTACGTTTAGGTACGTCACCTCATCGACTTCACGACGAATGCGTCGGTTTGTCGATACCTCGATGAAATCCAAATCGAAGCCCCAACTTTTTAAAATGAATCTGCTTGCTTCTTTACTGACGGAGTAAAAAACATGACTCGCGATATCAAAATCTAAATAGTTCCCTTCATCGGTGTAGTTTTGATATGCCTTAACAGCACTGTAAATACCAATGTCGGCGAGCAATCCGATCAGTAAGGCTTTCTCCACTTCTAGTTCACAGTGTGTCTCGTCGTACTTTTTCACTTTTTGGCAAACTAGCGCCATTGTTGATGCAAACTCGCGTGACGATGTCGCACTCTTTTTCAACAACGCATTACATTCTTCACTAAATGGAGAGGATGTTTTTAATGTCTGTATGGCATGTGCAGTAGCAATGCCAAGCACACGCTGAATCCCTAATCGAGACACCGCCATGTTGATGTCATGGCAAGGACGATTCGTTCTTGGACTGAAAATGGCTGAGTTTGCCGCGCGGATAACCGCCGCCGTCAGCGTTGCATCATCCAATAAAAGCGTCGACACATCTTTCACTGTGCTGTTTTGAGCAAAGCAAACGCGTTGTAATTTTAGGACGACGTCAGGGATTGGAGGCAGTTCCAATGTCCCGTCTTTCAGTGAGCGATAGACTCGCTGAAAAAAATCAGTCTCAATCGCTTTTAAGTGCTTCTCACGGCTAGGGTTTACCCAGAATAAAGAGAGGTTTGCCATCTTTTTAGACTCGAAAAAACATCCAGTGCATAGTAATCCTGATGGGTGGTAAATGAAACATGTAGCGCATTTTATTTGAAGCAGTGACAAGTATTAATGCGCCGTGTCTAAGATTTTTGTCACCGAGAAAACTGATAATAATATTAATTAGATAAAAGCAAGTTGGCGATGAATTAGGGTGAGAAATCTGAACTAAATTAACGTTTATTGCGCGTAATGCATGTAATACACGACAATAAGTTGCGAGTGTCTGTGCCCATTTAACATGCAGTAAACATAAATATTACACATCATAACCGTGACGGATGTTGCGTTTTTGGTACAACATCCGGTGTTGGGTGATCTAGTGCATGGTTTTCTATGCCCTAATAAGTCATCATTAATTTGCGTTGAGAATTTACAGAATTTTTAGCCGGGGAATTGGCTTTTTGGGGAGAAAGGAGGCACCAGTGCTAGAAGTAAAAAGTGGCTTTGTCGAATACTTGTCTCAATTTGGTGAGACAGAAAAGCGCTCCATGTTTGGTGGTACGGGTTTCTTTGTGAGCGGTGCAATGTTTGCGCTAGTGAAAGAAGATCGTATCTATCTAAGAGGTGGGGCAGAGCTTACAGATAAACTTATTGCGAAAGCGTGCAAAAAATTCGTCCATGTAAAGAAAAGTTCTACCGCCATCGTTAATTACTACGACATCACCGAGCTATACGAGCAGGAGGATGACGGCTTAGATGCAATGGTAAAAAAGTCCGTCGAGAATTCGGTGGCGGAGAAAGAATACCGAGACTCAAAATTAAACAAGCGTCTTCGCGATTTACCCAATTTGCGTTTGACTATTGAGCGTATGCTTAAAAAAGCTGGCGTCGAAAATGTTGATATTTTCTTTTCAATGAGCCCAGAAGAACTGTTCCGTAAGGTACAAGAATCTCACGGCTATGATGTCGACATTAAATTGCTTTGGATGTTTGCTGGTGCGCAAACAGGTGTTCACTGGACGTTGCTCAGTGAAGAAACCAAGCAGCAATTGCTTCGCGCTGTCTAAATACCGTTCCCAAGAAAATAGCCGCCTTGTGCGGCTTTTTTTGTCCCTGTGTTTTACTACGAAGGCTGTTGGCGAGTTGAGCCCCCGTGCTTATTGGGTATTTAAGCATGTACGCTGTAAAGGGATATTGGTACAGTCTTAGTTACGAAATAAAAAATAAAACAGTGACTTCGTATGAAACTGCCTCAACTCTCTTCTTCCTTACTTGCAGGGTTACATTGCTTTTCGATCGTGGCTGAAACCATGAGTTTTACGCGTGCTGCTGAGCAACTACACCTTACCCAAAGTGCCGTTAGTCACCGTATAAAAAAATTAGAGCAAAGGTTAGAAGTTGCCTTGTTTGTTCGTCGCCCTCGTCATTTATCGTTAACCAACGAAGGTGAGCAGCTTAAATTGGTCGTGACAGAACAGTTTTCCGCGATTAGCTTGAAGTTGTTAGAGTTGAACCACGCCAAGCCTGTGGGTGATTTTATTATCTCTGCACCACCTACCTTCGCCCAGCGCTGGCTTGTCCCGCGTCTTCATCAGTTCGCAGAAGCGTTTCCAGACGTCACGCTGCACCTTAGAACGCGCAATGATTTGGTGGATTTCAAAGCCGAGGCCTTTGATTGTGCGATTTACTTTGGTCATGGTCGTTACACCGGACTTTGCAGTCATCACTTACTCGACGATGCCATCCTTCCTGTTTGCAGTCCGTCATATGCAGAAAGGCACGACCTGTATGGCAACCCTCAAAAACTCGCGGCGTGTCAGCTTTTGCATGACGCCGCGCCATGGGCGAGTGCCAGTCTGAGTGATGAATGGCTCTATTGGGCAAATGCAAATGGGGTTGAACTTAATGGTACGAATCACAGCTTTGATCGGGCGGATCTGGCGTTAGAAGCAGCATCGTCAGGGATGGGCGTTGCTATTGGGCGCATGGCATACATTCAAGAGCACCTCCATTCTGGGCGATTAGTCGCGCCTATCGATTTGTCCGTGAAGTCACCGTATAGCTTTTACTTGGTTTATCGAGAAGAGCAGCAAGGAAATGCAAAGATAATGGCATTCAAACAATGGCTGTTTGAACAGATTCCAGTAAATAGAGAATTCTGAACGTTGAGCGTCAAGTTACTGACCTAAATGATAACTGCGTCGAAAAATCCGCTGTATTCTTTTTGGTCAAGCTTATAAGATACGAAGTATGCTAAATCGAAAGTGCGTTAACTAGATGGCCAAAAATACGAAAGAAGGTGCGCTGCAAACCGAAGCCTTGGTGCATCAAACCATCATCGATATTTTCATGGAACATGGCTGGGAAGCTGTTACCTACGGCAGCATTGCCAAGCTTACGGGGTTAAGCCGAAGCGGTATTCAACGCATTGTGCCAAGCAAGGAGGCAATGGGTGAAGCATTCCAAGGCCAAGTGTTTTCCTATGTGTTTGGCAAGCTCGATACTTCCACGTCAGAAACTGTTATTACATCGTGGCTGAAAGCGTTCGATGACCCCAAGTTTTCAAACTGTATTCGTTACCTTGTCGGGGCTGTTCACGCAGAAGATACGGGCAAGTTAAAAGCCGCGAAAGGTCTAGAAAGAATGTCATCACTGTTGGGGCGTGAAATCACGATCACTCTGATGGGATTGTCGGTGGTTAAATTACTGGAAGCCGACCTCGTTGACTGATTGAGGTTGCTGAGTATTCATCAAACGAAACGTAAGGAAGAGATAATGATTCAGCTTCGCGTCGCATTACTGGCAGTCACGTCGACATTTCTGCTCTCCGGGTGTGCCATTAAACCTGCCGAAACCGTCACGGTTTATAAGAGCAAAAACGCAGTGCAATGTGAAACCTCAGGAATGAGTGTGCAAGACAGCGCCAATACGTTGTCTTCTTACGGCGTGACCGTGAAGTCTTCTCACTGTGGTGTGCTAACGGAAACGATGTTTGCGAGCGTGTGCGGGGCGAAAACAGGTGACATTGTTTTCCACGATATTGGTGCGAGAGAAGAAGCCTTAGCAGCAGAATTGGGGTATACCAACATTGATGCTCTGAAGACCGCTGAGCTGGCGAGTGGCTTTGCAGCGGTTGATTGCAAATAATGAAAAGTCATTCGCTGTTATCTGTTAAGAGGTAGCGAATCAGAACAAATAAAAAAGGTCTCTATATGTAGAGACCTTTTTTGATCACTATGCCGTGATAGGCATTAGAACTTAAAGCGTGTGCTCAGAATAACCTGGTCGCCGTAGGCTTCATTGAACCGAAGCTGTGCGCCGATTGCAAACAGCTCAGTCGCGTGGAAACGACCAAACACAGAACCAAACACTTCATCTTCGTCGTCGATAGACAGGTGACCAAGTTCACCACCCACTTCAAGTTGTGGGCCTAACCACTGACGAACACCTAAGTTCACTTCAACGCCGAATTCAGTATCACCTTTGAAACGGTCACGTGCTTTCATGGTGCGTAAGCCCAATTCGCCGTAAACGTCTGCCCAGTTGTTGATAGGTGCGTGGAAGCCGATGGCAGCAGTAGTGTCGAAATCGCTGTCAAATTCAGTATCGGCTTCAAAACGGATGTGGGCATTTGGGTGAATAGAGGTGCTAAAACCAGCGCCGTAAGTCACAGGGCTAATACCTACTCGAGCTTCGAAGTAGTCATAGCTGAAGTTACTCATGGTACCCTCGTTAGCCATAGTTGCAGCAGAAAAGGCAGCAGAAGAGGCAGCGGCTAGCAAAATACCAGCAATCTTAGTTTTGCGCATGGAAGGTCTCGTGATGATTTTAAATTTGTGCAGCCATTTTAATAGAAGTCGCTTTTGCGAAACAACAGCATAGCGCCTTAAATAAGGCGCTGATTAGTAAATATTGGGCAAAATATAGTGAAAATGTGGACAAGAACGGCTGGAAATCGTGAAGCCGTTCTGAATTTAACGTTTTCGATTAACAATCCGAAAAGCTTAATCGGTTATCGCTGATGGCTTTCATCACGCGTTCTGCGTCCAAAATACTCACCCATTGCATCAAATGACGGTCGTGTTTGATCATGTAGGTCGTTAACTGGTCAACAACGACGTGCTTGAGGGCTTCACCTTCCCATGGCTTCGCAATGAAGTAATCCAAGCTGTTATTATTCACTGCTTGAACGGTTTCCTCTAACCCAGCTTGACCCGTGAGGAGAATCTTTCTCGCGTTGGCGCAGTCGCCTTTTTCATTTAGCTCAATGAGAAAATCGACCCCTAAATCTTTTGGCATGATGTGGTCACACAAGATCAGCGCGAGTTTATTGCCATCAGCCGTGGCTTCCGCGAGCACTTCGCGGGCTTCAGCCACAGATTCCGCTGCTTCAATAATAAAGTGCGCTTCCAACGATGCTAAGTCATGGGTAACGCTGTCGAGGACATCTCTTTCATCGTCCACGCACAGGATAAGATATTTACTCATTTTTCCTCCTTAGAAGCCGCAAACAGTGGGGCATAGGGTAGGGTCACTGTCATCGCGGTGAATTCGCCAGATGATGATGCCACTTCTATTTTCCCTCCGTGATGCTCAACAATCTGTCGGCAAACCGACAATCCGATGCCAAGCCCGAAGTGTCCTTCCCGTTTTGTGGTGTAGTTCAACTCAAAGATTTTATTTTTAATGGTTTCTGGAATGCCCGAGCCGTTGTCGCGAACCGTGACCTTTACAGCTTTGCGACTCTGGTAAACGGTTTCTCGCGTTGTAACGTGAATTTCGCCATCAGAATCAACGGCATCGAGTGCGTTCGAAATCAAGTTTGTCCAAACTTGCTGCAGGGCGATAGGCATACAGCGAACGTCTCGAAGTTCGCCATAATCTCTGACCACTTTGAGCCTTTTTAGCTGATTTTCGAACATCACTAAGGTGTCTTCTATGCCTTCATGAATGTCCACATCGCGCATGGTTTCATCATCTTGACGGGCATAGGTTTTTAAGCTTTTCACCATGTCTGCAATGCGCTGGGCGCACACGCTGGTGGAGCGCAATAAGCTGCCGGCTTGATAGAACATGTCCCACTGCATGAGCGTCTTTTCAAATCCACTGTCCAGGGTGTGCATCCAGGTTCTAATGTCTGCCGGATTATCGAATCCCATGTTGACCGCTTTTCTGGCGAGCGTGCGATCGCCAATCATAGGCTCAATGGCTTTTGCTTTTTGTCGGGCATCGGCAGTGGACATTGGGCGGGAAAGGAGCGCCTCAGCCATGATGTGATTAGCCTTCTCTTTGGCTTTGTCACTGAGCTCTGTATTGATGAGCTCACCGATGCTGTCTCTCAACGTGTCGCTGTTTCTTAAAATCGCAGACACGGGGTTGTTAAGTTCATGAGCAACCCCCGCAACCAATTGACCCAGCATCGCCATTTTTTCTCTTTCGATCAGTTGTTTATGGGCCAACTCGAGAGATTTCAGCGTTTGTTGCAGTTTCACCTCCGTGGTGATGCTGCGTTTGAGGCGTCGATTAAAGTGCCGCAACAAATAGCTGGTAAACAAGGGCAACAGATCGTTTCTCGCTTGCATGACTTTGCTAAACAACGCGCGGTTCAACTTAATGACGTTTGTGGGTTGAAGGGTAATGCCCGTGGAAAAAGACACATCACCTGTTACGAACGACATACCGCCGATCAGGCTGCCTTTTCCTAGCCTCGCCACTTCATGAGAGGCGCCGGTTTCATCGCGCTTTAATAACGCCACTTCACCGTCGACAACAAACCAAAGGAAACTGTTTGGTTGGCCTTCATGGGTCAGTAAATGGTCTTCACTGTAGCTTCGGAAAGCGTGGTTCTCGTCGTTATGATCGAAGTAATCAGTCAGCTCATTGAAGAGTTGTTGGGCAAGCTCATCATCCGATGTTCCGATGGCAGATTCGATAAACCCGTGGCGATAGCTGGCAAGACGATGTTCAATATGCGCATCAAGCAATCGACGTTGGTCGAGAACATGGCAAAATCGGAGCAAATCGTCGGTATTGTGCTTTAACACATAGTTGGTTAATTCCTTGCGCGCCGTCGTGACCATCTGTTCGGGCTCCCAAGGTTTGGTCATGCAGTAATTGAGTCGACCTTCGTTCACGGCCTGCATGATCACTTCAATTTGCGCTTGGTCGTTGAGTAATATGGTTCGCGCGCCCGCAGAGGCAGGTTGATTGTCGATATTGATCAGTAGATCAACGCCGTTATCCTCGCCAAGGTTATGGTCGCAAATAAAAAGTGCAACCTGACGGCCTTGCTGATGAAGCTCACTGAGCGTGACAGTCGCGGAAGAAACGTTATCAATACAGACGATGTCGAAGGAGGAGGAAAAAGCGGCGAGTTCTCGTTCTAGTTGCGCCAAAATCTCTGCGTCATCATCAAGACAAAGAATGACATATGGGTGCATGTGTTTACCAAATACCTGCATTTTTCATAAGTGTATAGCTTTGTTCGTCTACAAGCTGAGAACAAGACTGCAAACTGACACATACTGTGCGAAAACATTAACGCTTCTGCTGAAATCCTCATTAAGCCATGGGGTTAAGTGCATTGTTGGTTTACACTTGAGACCGTTTATTTTGATTTCATTGGAGCAATCATGATTTTTGGGAAGTATGCAGCCATTGGTGGTGCCGTGGCATTAGTCGTCATTTGGCCGCTCGCATCTGGACACGTGGGTCAGTCAATTTACGAACGCGAAGTTGAGCAGTCGCAATCGCCATACGCTGTTATTACTAACGAATCCTATGATCGTGGTTATTTGTCTTCTGACGTTGTCACCAAGGTATCTTTGGTGGGATCAGCCAAAGAGCAACTTGAACTGGATGGCATTCCAACCAGCTATGTGCTGAACAGCAAAGTGTCTCATGGCTTCTTTAGTATCGGTACAGAATCGGTGCTTGAAATGACGCCTGAACTTAAAGTGCTGACAGACAAGTTGTGGCCGAACGGTGAATCACCTTTTACCTTCCAATCAGAAACCGCTATCTCCGGTAAAACGGATTACACCATGTCGTTGGCGGCCATTGATGCCAATGAAGACGGTGTGAAAATCGCCAGTACGCCGCTTGTTGTTAACGGTACGATGGACAAAGCGGGTGTGATTTCTTTCACCATGAACATGGATTCATTCGGTTTTGAATCTGACTACGGTGAAAAAGCACAAATCACCAATGTGACGGGTTCAGGTCAAGGTGAGCTAATCGATGATATTTGGGTGGGTAACCAGAAAATTAATTTCGGCCGTTTTGACCTTGATAACCAAGATGGCCTGCCAGCGACGCTCACCAACTTCAGCATTGAAGTGAAGAACCTACTGACGTCTGTATCCGGTGTTGATGTGAAAACTGCTGAAGCGGACGATCTACGTTTCAACAATGAAAACCTGATTTCGTTGGAGAAGTTTGAGGTAAAAGACGAGCTTACTTTGAACAACCTAAAATTAGGCTTGAACTTCGATGCGCTGGACTATACAGCCATGACAACGCTAGCAACGGTCGCAGACGCGATGGGCGAAGAACCTTCTCCAGAAGAGATGGAGCAAATGATCACAGCGTTAGATGCCTTGGTTGATAAAGGGTTGGGTGTGAAACTGAATCCACTGGAAATTGATACGCCAGAAGGGCAAATTGATGCGAACTTGGATTTGCAAGTCGCTTCAGGCTTGACCAGCGTTTCTCAAAACTTCCAAGCATTACCAAGCAAGATTAGCGGTGAATTAAACCTCAGCGCGCCGTCTGCCTATGTACAAGGTGTACCTGAGCTGTCGAACATGGCACAAAATTTGGAACAATATGGATTCGTATCTCAAAGCGAAAACATGGTGAAATTGAATGCCAAAATTGAAGGTGATCAACTGGTGTCTCCGACGGGGCAAAAAATCCCTGTGGGTTTGCTGATGATGCTAATGATGTAATGCAACTTAGTGATTAATATCAAAAGCCCGTGCGAGAGAATAACGCGCGGGCTTTTTTGTGGAAAAAACACCCGAGTTAAATAAATGTTAGAAATTCACTCTAGTCTTTGTGACAAAACGTAAAAATAAGCAGAATAGGGCTAGTAATTTTGCCAACTTAGTCGACACTGAATAGTAAGACAGAGATTTAATCCCTGTTTCTACATTCAGTCCAACAATAGGGGGATGCATGGAATCGATAAAAGTAAAAGATTACATGAATAAAAGGCCTGTAACGTTTAAAGCCTCCATGACTCTGTCGATTGCATTAGAAAAAATGCTGAAGGCTGATCAAACTGGTGGTCCCGTTGTCGATGACAACCATCATGTTGTCGGTTTTCTGTCTGAGCAAGACATGATCCACAAACTGCTCAAGGTTGGTTACTACTGCCAAGACACAAACACGGTTGATGATTGTATGCATAAGGCGGTTGAAACAGTGACGCCTGAAGACAGTATCATTCGATTGGCAGAGCAAATGCTGCCAGGCAAACCAAAAGTTTACCCTGTGGTTGAGCATGGCCGTTTAGTCGGCATCATGTCTCGCCGCGATATTCTCAAAGCCATTGCAACGCAAATCGACGATTGTTTTCACCATCCAGTATAACGTCCTTCGTGTTGATAATAGCGAAATGTTAAAGGTGCTTTAGGCACCTTTTTCTTATTCCTATTGCTTCTACTGAAATACACTGCACCTTGTGAACTCACTAAAAATTCATGCTTTTCCTTTCATCGTTGTTTTCGCATTAATTTGATAGACTGCGGCGCAAAACTTTTGTGCTGCGAACAGGAAATGCAGTGCAGTACTGTGATAATTCGACCGGAAGTCATCATGTCTAAACAGCAACAAGCAAAGTTCGTCAGTGGATCAATCATGCGCCACATCACTGTGATGTCGACATCCGGCGCGGTGGGATTGATGGCGTTGTTTTTGGTTGACCTTGTCGACATGTTTTTCATCAGTTTGCTTGGACAAGTTGAGCTCGCCGCAGCGATTGGCTTTGCCGGTACCATCGTGTTTTTCTCTACCTCTGTCTCAATAGGCACCTCTATCGCCACGGGCGCTTTGGTGAGCAGGGCGCTTGGCGCCGGCAAAAAAGACGACGCGCGAAAGATTGTGGCGAGCGTGATGATTTTCGCGGCGTTGGTCAGTGTGGTAACGGTAGGGCTTATCCTCTTCTTTCTCGACAACATCCTAGGACTGATTGGCGCAACAGGGGAAACCGCCGTTAAGGCGAAAGAGTACCTTGTTATCATCTTGCCAAGTGCACCGTTAATGGCGATGGGTATGTGTGGTGGTGCAGCATTGCGCGGCGTGGGCGATGCGAAGCGCTCGATGTCCGCAACCTTGGCGGGCGGCGCTGCCAATGCCATTCTCGACCCTATTTTTATCTTTGGTTTGTCGATGGGCATTGAGGGCGCAGCGATTGCGTCTGTTATGTCGCGCGTTGTGCTTTTTGGCGTGTCTTTTCATGCCGTACACCGCACGCACGATTTGATCGCGAGGCCATCGCTCACGGATTTGTCAGAGCATTTTCGTGCCATTACGCATATTGCGGTGCCTGCCATCGTGACAAACACAGCAACCCCCTTCGGAAATGCCATCGTGACGGCACAAATTGCGAAGTTTGGTGCGGACTACGTGGCAGGTTATGCCGTTATCGGACGTTTACTTCCGGTTTCTTTTGCTCTCATCTTTTCTCTGTCAGGCGCAGTGGGACCCATTCTTGGGCAGAATTTTGGGGCCGGGCGTTTTGATCGCGTTCGACTAACCTTGTCCGATTCCGTGAAGTTCGTGTCTGCATACTGCGTGTTAGTCGCCGTGATTCTTTTCTTCTCACAAAGCTTCATCACTACTGCATTCAGCTTAACGGGGGATGCGGCGTCCATGGTGAACCTTTTCTGTACCTTTATTGCCATCAGTTTCATTTTCAATGGCATCCTGTTTGTCTCCAACGCGGCGTTTAACAACCTTAATCGCCCAACGTGGTCAACGTTACTCAATGTGGGTAAAGCGACGCTGGGCACGATTCCCTTTGTTTATGTAGGTGGGGAATTGGCGGGTGCTGAAGGTGTGTTGATCGGTCAGGCGCTAGGCTCTGTGTTCTTTGGTGTGGCAGGTTATGTGTTGGTAAACCGTTTGATTAAACAGCTTTCAGACGAGAATGAAACAATCGAAGACACTGTGGCGATTGAGCCAGTTGTACCTGTGGCCGCATTCAGCAGTTGCCGAGAGGTGATGGCGGAAGACGGTGAAGAGCTACAAGACAAAGATGGAAAGTGTAAACCGTCAGCCTAATGCTGACGGATCCCTACCATGGAAAAAGCAGAAACCCCGCGTTTGAAAAGTGAACGTATCCACCCAATTTATTGATCTAATTCAGTAAAGCCTGAGCGTATTCCGCGCAAAATGTCCCCGTTGCCCACTCATTGTGGGTGTTTTAGCTTTTAAGGGACTACAAGCGATTATGCGCATTCAGGCGAAATATCTACTTCCACTTCTTATTCCGTTGTTGGTGTTAGTTCTGCCAGCTTCGGCTTTTCCTTTTGAATCGATGACAGTGATGCAGCAGCGTGCCATCGCGTTGTTTTTGTTGGCTGCGTTGTGCTGGGTGTTAGAACCCATTCCTATCTATGCAACCTCCGTCGTGGTCATTGTTTTAGAGCTGCTTTTCTTATCCGACAAAGGGTTGATTTGGTTCAGACGTGATGCAGGCTCGCCAGAATTCGGCGGTTTATTGAGTTACAGCGATATCATGGCAACTTTTGCTAGCCCGATCATTATGCTGTTTCTTGGTGGCTTTTTCCTTGCAATGGCAGCAACCAAATACCGTTTAGATATCAACCTTGCTCGCGTGTTGCTCAAGCCGTTTGGTGCAAAGCCTCAATGGGTAATGGCTGGCTTAATGCTTATCACTGCTATTTTCTCTATGTTCATGTCGAACACGGCGACCACGGCGATGATGCTCGCGATTCTTACGCCGATTTTGGTGCTGTTTAAGCCTGACGACCCGGGCAAGATTGCGTTTGCACTGTCTATTCCTGTTGCCGCAAACATTGGTGGTATTGGTACCCCGATTGGCACGCCACCCAATGCGATTGCATTGAAATACCTCACTGGCGAAAACATGATCACCTTTGGTGAGTGGATGGCATTTGGTGTGCCATTTGTTGTTGTTATGTTGGTGGTTGCATGGGCGTTGCTGTGCGCGTTGTTCCCTTCAACTGAAACCAACATGTCGCTGGACATTAAAGGTAAGTTCTTAAAAACACCGAAAGCCATCACTGTGTACATCACGTTTGCGGTGACGGTAGGGCTGTGGTTGATGGGTTCAAGCCATGGTATGAACTCTTACACTGTGGCGTTGATTCCTGTCGCTGTGTTCTCGATGACGGGCATCATCAACAAAGAAGATTTGAAAAAGATTTCTTGGGACGTGCTTTGGTTGGTATCGGGTGGTTTTGCATTGGGCTTGGCTTTAGACAGAACCGGGCTCGCGAGCTTGTTGGTGAACAGCATTCCGTTTGAAAACTTTGCGCCAGAAATCGTCTTGATTGGCGCGGCGGCGCTGTGTTTGCTGATGGCGAACTTTATGTCTCATACCGCGACCGCTAACTTGTTGATGCCAATCATGGCGGCGCTCGGTGTGTCCATGACCTCGTTGACGCCGTTAGGCGGTGAAATGACACTTATCCTTGTCGTGACATTCGCAGCCTCGTTGGGCATGTCTTTGCCAATCAGTACGCCGCCGAATGCCTTGGCACACGCTACAGGCCATGTGAACAGCAATCAGATGGCGAAAGTGGGTGTCATTCTTGGTGTGGGTGGTGTGGCACTTAGCTTTGTGATGATTTGGATCTTGAGGTTGGTGAACTTCCTATGAGTTCAACGACAGCACAATGCCCAATCTCTGAGCATGAACCCGTGCTGGCTCGGATCATTCGAGACTACTTTTGCTCGCCTAACCGACAATGTCAGGTCTTGGCGGGCATTGCTGTGCTTGAACAATCAGGGCACAACGACCGCTTGTATTACCTGAAAAGTGGCAGCATGGCGGCCTACTATCAAGAAACTGATAACAGCCATCCCGTGCTGGTATTTCAAGTTGAAGCGGGCATGTTCTTTGGGGTGCACAGCTTTTTCGCGGGCACCTTCAAAGCCTCGACGACCGTGATTGCGCAGACGGATTGTGAACTGGCATGGATTGATATTTCAACGAAAGCTGTCAATGAAGACACTTATGGTTCATTGAGTGCGCAGTTCATGCCTGTGATGGTGAGTGAACTTTCAAAACGCCAACAGCGTGCGAGCTTAAAAGCAGTCGCGAATGCGCAGTCACAGCAAAAACTCTTTCGTGCTGAGCAGATGACGACCTTAGGCCAATTGGCCGCAGGCATTGCGCATGAGCTTAACAATGCGGTCGGCGTGATTGATAGCAAAGCGCAACGCTTGCAGGACACGCTGTCTTCATGGCTTGCCACGTATCAGCCGGACGCACAGCCTTTTTTCGATGTGGGTTTGTCTCAAGGGCAGGGTGTGTCTTCCAGTGAAGCACGTTCACGGGGAAGAATGCTCGAGAAGCAGCATGACTTACCGAGCAATAAAGCACGTCTACTTGCCCGCGCATTGCCGCAAGATGCAGAAATAAACGTGTGGCTGGCTGATCTTGATAACGCCCTGCATTTTTGGGAACAAGGCAGAGAGCTGCATGATCTGCAAATTGCCGCGCAGCATGCGGTTTCCATTGTGCGTTCTGTGAAGCAGTTAGGTGGCGCAGACCATGAACGTAACGAGCATGTTGATATCAATGACACATTACAAAAATCGCTTTCCTTGCTTCAAGGCGCTATTCGTGGCGTGACCGTGACGCAAACCTTTGGTGACCTTCCTTTGCTGGTGGGCAGCAGCACTGAGTTTGTCCAAATCTGGGTCAACCTCATTAAAAATGCCACAGAGGCATTGGCCGACACGCCATCACCAAACATTGATATTTACACCTTCACGTCTAAGGGCTGGCTGATTGTCACCATTGCCAATAATGGTCCTGTCATTGAAGAGAGTGTACGCCGCAAAATCTTTCAACCTAATTTCACCACCCGTAAAGGTGGGTTGTCTTTTGGCCTTGGTCTTGGTCTGTCTATCGTCCAACGACTGGTTAACGAATATAACGGCTCCATCGCCGTCAAAAGTGACGCGGACATAACGACATTTCGAGTCCGATTACCGCTAGGGGAATAACATGGAAAAAATCAACATTATCTGCGTTGACGATCAGCGTGAAGTGCTTAGCGCAGTGCTCAAGGATTTAGCGCCTCTTGCCGACATTTTTCATATTGAAGATTGTGAATCGGCGGATGAAGCCCTTGAGCTTATCGACGAGCTAGATGCGGAAGGCGAGCACATTGCCCTCATCATTTCCGACCATGTCATGCCGGGAAAAACAGGTGTGGAATTGCTGACAGAAGTGTCGGCAGACACGCGTTTCAGCCATACGCGTAAAATGCTGCTCACAGGGCAGGCGACCCACGCCGATACCATTGAAGCCATCAACAGTGCGTGTATTGAGCGTTATTTCGAAAAGCCTTGGAAAGCAGAATTGCTGTGTGATGCGGCGAAAGCCTTGGTGACGCAGTACATCTTTGACTTGGGCATTGATTATCGTGATTACCAAGATGCATTGGATACCAATGTGGTGTTTGCGCGTTTGAAGTAACGCATTGCTGATAAAGAGGAAAGGGCGTCAAGGTTGTGCTCATGCAGTTGTGAGATGTGACCTTGAAGCGAAAACACGATTTTTCTCATGTGGCACTTGACCTTGGAGTTATCTCCAAGGTTTACACTGATTGTATCAACCCAGAAAGGAGATAAGGTCATGTGCCATTCTTGTTCATCATCGCGCTGTAAAAACACCGCGCATGCGCATTCATCAACACACCTTCAAAGCACGACAGTCTCAAGTGACACTTGCTGCAACACGTCAAGTAGCGTTGCGTCATCATCTTGTTCAGTAACTGATGGTTTGCAAGAGGACAGCGATGATCCTGCGCGAGCCCGTGGTTGTCGCCACGAAAAAGACGTTAACATCGAACACGAACATAAGCATTCATGCTGCGCAACATCCAGCCCAGAGCCAGAGGCCGTCATCACGGGTGGCAATGTGCTTGAGTGGCGAGTGTCGAACATGGACTGCCCAAGCTGTGCAGGCAAGCTAGAAACGGCATTGCGTGGCATTGACGGCCTCGTCGATGCGAAGGTACGTTTTGCGACAGAAAAGCTTGTTGTGAGTTTCTCAGCACCGCCATCAGAGGCGTCTCTCTCTACCATCAAAACCCGTGCAGAAAAAACAGGCTTCCCCCTTACGCCAGTTTCCGAACCTAAAAAAGCCAAAGTGCCATTAACGCTTTTTCAGCGCATTCAAAAAGAAGGCGTGTTGATTGCACTTATCTCTGTCATGGCGTTGGCGGGCGTGTTGTCATTCTGGCATGCCGAGCTATCGAGCACCTTGTTCACCTTAGCGACCGTGATTGGTCTGCTGCCTATCTTGAAAAAAGCCGGAAGCCTCGCCAAAAGTGGATCGCCATTCTCCATTGAAATGTTGATGAGCATTGCGGCATTGGGGGCGTTATACCTCGGTGAAACCGTCGAAGCCGCCATGGTATTGGTGCTGTTCCTGATCGGCGAGCGTCTTGAAGGCTACGCGTCTTCAAGGGCGAGAGACGGTATTCAAGCGTTAATGGCACTGGTGCCAGACGACGTCATTCTTATTGACGATAACGGTGAACGTAAAAGCGTTCCTGTGTCGAGTTTACAACCTTCACATTGCATAGAAATCGCACCAGGCGGCAGATTACCGGCGGATGCAGAATTGATGGGTCACACCGCCAGTTTTGATTTGAGTGCATTGACGGGCGAATCGATCCCCGTTGAGAAATTGGTGGGTGAGAAAGTGCCCGCAGGCGCGTTGGTCGTGGATCAAGTGGTGCAACTGCGTGTTGTCTCAGAACAAGGCAAGAGTGCGATTGACCGTATTCTCACCTTGATTGAAGAAGCGGAATCGCGCCGCGCGCCTGTTGAGCGTTTCATTGACCGCTTTAGCCGCTGGTATACGCCGCTGATGATTCTGGTCGCCGCGTTGGTTGTGGTTGTGCCGCCGTTGCTGTTTGGCGAAAGCTGGGATACATGGGTGTATCGTGGCCTCGCGTTGCTTCTCATTGCTTGTCCATGCGCGTTGGTGATTTCAACGCCAGCAGCGATGACATCTGGCCTCGCGGCGGCAGCAAGGCAGGGCGCTTTGATCAAAGGCGGAGCAGCGTTAGAAGCCCTCAGCAAGGTGGATTACATCGCCTTCGATAAAACGGGCACCCTGACGGAAGGTAAACCCGCGGTAACAGACATTCTCACCTGGTCTGGTGATGAGGCTACGTTGATAGCGCAATCTTCTGCGATTGAAACGGGCTCGCATCATCCGCTCGCAAAAGCGCTGGTTGCTGAAGCAAAGCGTCGACAGGTTCCAGAGTTAGTCGCTGAAAAGATGAAAGCGACGGCGGGTCGTGGTGTGTCTGGTGTGGTGAACGGGCAGAGTGTGTCGCTGGTGGCACTCGACAAGCTTGATGCCGAACAACGTCTGAGTGATGTGCAGCAGGATGCCGCTCAAGCGCTGGCTGAATCAGGAAAAACCGTTGCGATTGTTTTCGTCGAAGAACAAGCAAAAGGTGCGATTGCATGGCGGGATGAGTTGCGTGATACAGCAAAAGACACTGTTTCTGCGCTCAATCGTGAAGGTGTCCGTTCAGTCATGCTAACAGGGGATAACCCTAAGGCTGCGGCAGGCCTTGCTGCGCAATTAAACATGGAATATCGCGCAGGCTTGATGCCTGAAGGGAAAGTGGATGCAATCAACGCGCTTGCGAAGGGCTCTCGTGTCGCCATGGTAGGCGATGGCATTAACGATGCCCCTGCAATGAAAGCGGCAACCATTGGTATTGCCATGGGGGGAGGCACAGACGTAGCGCTAGAAACCGCGGACATTGCCCTTAGTCATAATCGCATTGAGAGCCTGCCAGATATTGTCAATCTTGCGCGCACGACCATGTCTAATGTTCACCAAAATGTGACCTTGGCGATTGGCTTGAAAGCTGTGTTTCTCGTGACCACCGTGCTGGGTTATACCGGGTTGTGGGTAGCGGTGCTTGCGGACAGTGGCGCGACAGCCATTGTGACCATGAATGCGCTAAGACTGCTGAAATGGGGCACGGCAAAATAATTCACCCATTGCTAATGTAAATGGGCACTGTGACGGTCAATCGAACGATATTACGCTAATGAAGTGATCTAGATCGATATATGCTGAAATGCGATGAAAGTGAAATGATTCAAAAGTGATATTAATCACTTTAAATTTTTCGCCGGACGCTATTGTAAACGTATTGAACGCCACAACCCATTTTCTAGTGGCCATTTAGACAAGAGCGATAGTTTATCTTGTTGAACCCAAGCATTGAGGAAAGCGTTATGACTGAGCAAACTGTGTTTCACTTAGGTGTTACTAAAAAGGATCTTGAAGGTGCCAAAATGGCAATCATTCCGGGCGATCCTGCACGTGTAGAAAAAATTGCTGCATTGATGGAGACGTCGAAATTCCTAGCCAGTCATCGCGAGTACACTTTGTATCTGGGTCGCATCGAAGATAAGCCTGTAGTGGTTTGTTCAACCGGTATTGGTGGTCCATCAACATCGATTGCCGTTGAAGAATTGGCGCAATTGGGTATTGAAACCTTCCTTCGTGTGGGAACCACTGGTGCGATTCAACCGAACATCAATGTCGGTGACATGATCGTGACCACGGCCTCTGTGCGTTTGGATGGTGCGAGCTGTCACTTTGCGCCACTTGAATTCCCAGCAGTTGCAGACTTTGATGTGGCAACTGCCATGAAAGTGGCTGCGGATGCCTCCGGCGCGAAAGTACACACCGGCGTAACTGCATCGAGCGATACTTTCTACCCAGGCCAAGAGCGCTATGACACCTTCAGTGGCCGTGTAGTGCGTCGCTTTCAAGGCTCAATGAAAGAGTGGCAAGACATGGGTGTGTTGAACTTTGAAATGGAATCCGCAACTTTGCTCACCATGTGTGCAAGTTCAGGGTTGCGCGCAGGGTGTGTCGCGGGCGTCATCATCAACCGCACGCAAAAAGAAATTCCAGACCAAGAAACCATGGCTGAAACCGAAGCGCGCTCTATTCGCACCGTGGTAGAGTCGGCGCGTAATCTGATGAAGATGGATGGTTAACGCCAAAGCCGCAGACCAATAAAAAGAAAGCCAGCAGAGATGCTGGCTTTTTTGTTTGTTATCGTGGTCTAGCTAGCTATAGCGGTGTTACTTACGCAAAAGAGGCTTTCTCATAGCCGCCGGCTTTGAGGAACCATTGATGCAAATGGGTTTTCAAATCACCTAATTGATCGGGGCCAATGAGCGCCAAACCAAGATCCGTTGCTCGTGTAATGTCGTGGTGGCGCAGTGGGCGGAAACTCACCAACATGGCGCGTGCTTGCAGCCCGCCAAGCAGGTCGCGAATCGATTCCAGCTTGTACAAAGTGTCATCACCGTCGCTCGACATGCCTTTGGTTTTGCATTCGATAATGTGAAGTTTGTTATTCACCACGGTGGCAACATCCAGTTCGTTACGCACTTCTTTTTCGCCAATCTGACGATAAACCTGCACACCCAATGAATAGTCTTGAATGGTCAGCAACTCACGCTGAATTTGCTCAACGATGTGGTGCACATACCATTCGAGCCATTCACCATTGGCGAAACGACGCGCCGCTTCATTGGTAAACGTCAAGATGCCGCCTTTATACGTTGAGAGTCCAGCGTCATTCAAATCATCAATCAGCATACCCAATTCACGGTAGCCTTGCTGTTTCTCACTGAGCTCTACGTCAAGACGCTGTTCTTTACGGCAAGTGGTCGCCAAGTAATTTAGCGTTGCAAGGCCAGGGCCGAGTTCATAGGCATTGCTTGCCCACTTGTGGCCAACGCTTTCAATGGTGGTTTCAAGTGGGCTTCGAATATCATCCTCAAGCAACTCACAACGCGCACCGAAAATGGTGAGGTAGTCGCTGATATTGATGTGGTCTTCCACTTGTTGCTGTTGTCGACCTTCAGGGAACAGCCAACAAAGCTCATCGCTGAAAGGTTCAATAACATAAATCGGCCATTGGTAGGTGCGGAACACTTCATAGGCAGAAAGTAGACGGTGGCGCAGTCCGCAGCTTGCATTGAAGTAAACTTCAGCGCTTTCTTGCTTCAGTTGTTCAGCCAACTCAACAAGCTTGGACTTGATGAGCGGGATATTGATGTCTGTAGGGATCACGTAAAAATCAGTCTGAATGCCTTTCGGCAACAAGACTTTACTCAGTTGATCAAATTGGTGCTGCTGTTCCTCTACACCAATAAAGATAACTCTTTCGGCCTGCGATTGGCGGTGCAGCAAAGCGGTGACCAGCCTCACGGGGTCTTGGTCGATAATACCAACATGAATGGCCATAGTTACTCCATGATTAGTCAGCCATACGAACATTTCGTATGCCGACCTTTTGTTATAGTTCTTCTAATATCTGGTCGCGGAGGACGATATTCAAGTACTTAGTGATTTTTCTCTCTTTTTAAGATGGGTGTGATTCACTTCTATTCGTGTTTTGTACAAAAAGTGCCACCAATTTTGGTCTACTTTCCTAATCTTAATAGTGTCGCTTGTTTCATTGCTGATAATTTCCTAAGAATTCATCGATAAACCTCGTCTCATAATTTCTCAATGTTGAGCCTGCAATGAAACTAGGGGAGTGAGCTTAAGACACGCATGCCCTTGATGGTTAGACTACGTTCATATCATCAAAGACATACGACCGCAATTCGAGAAGCGAAGCACTGGGGAGAGTTATGATTGGTCACGAGTTTGATTCCAAATTAGACGTTATCGAGGTTAGAGGACAAGCATTTCTAGTCACGAATGATGCGAGAATCATTGGCCTGGAAAAAGGCATGAACATTGCGCCTAATCAGGTACTTTTGACAAACAACGACAGTGATGTCGTGGTTGCCCTTGATGGCAATATTTTTCAAATCGATAGCCAATGTGCTTCCTGTTTGGTGCCTGCAAAGGCGGGGCAAGATGCCTCCATCGCGACAGCGCAAATTCAAGCCTATTTCAATGGCGAAGTGCTGGATTCCGATTTGCCGCTCAATCTTGACGTTGCCCAGCTCCAAGAACTGATTCTGCAAGGCGTCGACCCCACCGAAGTTTTTGAAGAAGCGGCAGCGGGTGAAGCCGCAGAGGGTTCGTCGAATGCTGGCTTTGTGGTTATTGAATACCTCAATGCCTCTACACTGGCGGAAGCGGGCTTCGATACTACTGGGCCGTCCAGTGATACCAATATTATCCCTGAATTCTTTGGCGATGACGTAAACCGTAATGGTGACGGTAACGGCGATGACGGAACGACACCGCCCACCGAAGACATCGATGCGGCAGGGGGGCAGCGTGTTTCTCTCGTCGTTGATGAAGGCGATCTGGATAATTCCCCCTATGGAACGCCAACCACGGCCACTTTCACGATTGAAGGTGGTACTGAGGCGCTAAATCCAGGCACGCTGCAAATTGCGCCATCTGCGTTAGCACTCTTTGAAAGCGAATTAAGCACCATCACGTCAGGTGGCGAGGCGGTGACGTTTACGCGCTCATCAACGGCATCGGGTGATGTGGGTACATTCACCTTGGTGGGCACGGTTAACGGCGAAGTGGTTATCACACTGACGTTAACAGCAACGCAAGATGGCAACGGTTTGTCCATCAGTGCGACCTTAGATCAATCTGCGCCGCTCGATCACCTGAGCGGTTCGGGCACCTACATCAACATCAACGGCGATGCGATCACCATTGATTTGCCTCTACAAGTTGCGGATAGCTCGGGCGATTTACTTCAAGAGCCTGCGCAAGTTCAACTGGTCAGTAACGACGGCGCAGCTCCAGTCGTTGGAACTGCCAGCGTTGAGATTGATGAACCTCAAAATAACCCTGTCAGCGAAAGGCGTGAATCGACCACCGAAGGCATCGATCTTGGCAGTGATAACATCGCCAAAATCGAGTTTGACGACACGGCCGCGAAGCTCGCGTTTGATGGTGTTACCAGCCATACCCAAGAAACTTGGGTTGATACGTCTGTTGATGGCGTGGTGACACTGCGCGTTGTGGGTACAGACGAAGCTGTGCTCGAGATTTCATTGAAAGTGCCATCTGCGCCGGGAGAAACCGCCGCATATGAAGTGACGCAATTTTTGCCTATCGACCAAGATGAAGATCTTGTCGGCGACGGTAACTTCGAACAGTCAACATTCACACTGCCATTCAAGGTTTTCGATACCGACGGCGATGTGAGTAATGATTCAGAGGTGACGT
This sequence comes from Enterovibrio baiacu, assembly GCF_004120195.1. Lineage (GTDB taxonomy): Bacteria > Pseudomonadota > Gammaproteobacteria > Enterobacterales > Vibrionaceae > Enterovibrio > Enterovibrio baiacui. The sequence goes on from NZ_SCHN01000011.1 coordinate 121,639, forward strand.
TTACCATTAACGATGGTGTGCCAACGGCGGGTGGTGAACGTCTTGATGCATCCGGTGCACCAGAAGATCTCCTTTCAATTGATGAAACAGGCTCTAGCCAAGATACATCGGACAGGAACTCAGCAACGAACTCGTTTGATATCGAAGCGGCATCGGACAAATTGATGCCAGACACCTTGAGCATTGAAGATTTCTCGTCACTGCAAACAGAGTTGATGGAGCTTCAGAACAATGCGGGCGAAAACGTCGATGAAGTGACATTGGTTGAGAGCACCGATGCGAATGGCAATCGCGTGTTGACGATCACCGCATCCATTGGTGGCGAGCCAGCACTGGAGTTTGTGTTCACCGCGACGCAGGCAAGCGGCTCGCTTGATGTAACAGTAGAAACAGAATTCCATCAATATACACCTCTGAACCATCCACAAGATCCAAGTGCTGGGCTGCAAAGTGGCGATGTCACTGCGGATGACAGTGTTATCACAATCAAAATCCCCGTGCAGATCCAAGATTCTGATGGCAACCAGCTGATCAATCCTGAGTCGACCTTTGACCCGAGTGCGCCAGATCACCAAGGTCGTGTCGTGACATTCGAAATCAAGGACAACCCGACCGAGACGATTGATGAGACCACGGTTGATGCAATAACGGTTGATGAAAGTGGCATTGATGAGAGTGCGACCAGTCACCAAGGCTCGCAAGCCAGCGGTACCTTGAACATTGACGATACCAACACCAGTGGTAGCCCAAACAACTTGAATGTGCATGATGGCTCGGGGGACACGTTAGCGGATTTCAATTTCGAAGCCGATTATGTGACATACCCTGATGGCCAACCTGTGTTGTCAGGTGACTTTCCTGTTCGCATGGAGCAACGTCCAGAAGGGGATACCTTCCCGAAAACTTATTACGGTATTGCCGATGATAATTCCGGTGACACGCGCGACGTTTATAAGGTGGTCCTTGCTTCGGACGGTACCTTCTCTTTTGAACTGTTAGCGGGGCTGGATCATGCAGAAGGCGATGGTATTAATACCTTAACCTTCAATCTGACCGCTTTCGCTACCGATGCTGACGGTGACGTTGCATCGAAAATCACTGTGCCGATTACCGTTACGGATGACATTCCACGAACGGAAGGCAATTTGGCCATCGACATTGATGATCTCGATGTGGGTGCTATCTCGATCAATGTTTTTGAAATCACCGATCCCTCGCAAAATCCCGGTATTGAAGATCTGCAAGGCGCAGATAGCGACACCCTCATCACCCGTATCTTTAATGGGGAAGAGTGGGTGGATGTGTCAACGCGCCGCGAATCTGAAATCGATATCTTCTCAGAAGCGGATCCAAGCATTCAAATTGGTACCGTAGTCATCGATCCGACGACCGATCCCGTAGGGCAAATCACGTTTACCCTCACCGATGAAGAATTCACTGGCTCCATTGATCAGTCCCTTCGTTATGAAGTGACGGATGGCGATGGAGACAAAGTTGAAGGCAGCATTTCGCTGATCATTGACGTTGATGCAGCCGGTGGACAGAAGGTGTCACTGACCGTCAACGAAGGTGATTTGGATGACACGACCTACAGTGAAGCATCAAGTTCAACCTTCGCCATTGAAGCGGGCACAGAACGTTTAGTGCCAGGGTCGCTGCAAATCGCACCAAGTGCACTTGCCTTGTTTGAGTCAGAACTGGCGACGATCACTGCTGGTGGCGAGCCGGTTGTGTTTACGCACAGCGTAGAAGGCGATGATGTCGGCACCTTTACCTTGGTTGGCAAAGTGGGTGATGAGGTCGTCGTGACACTCACCGTCGTTGCAGAACAAGACGGCAACAGTTTATCTGTCACCGCCACATTAGATCAGACGGCACCGCTGGACCATACTTCGGGCACAGGTACATACGTCAACATTGATGGCGACCAGCTAACCATCAACCTGCCGTTGCAAGTTGAGGATACGACGGGCGAACTGATGTTGGCCCCGGCTGAAATCACCATGGTCAGTAACGATGGTGCACCACCAAGTGTTGATGACGTAGAGATTGAAATTCAAGAACCACAGCTCAACGCTACAGATCCTGTTGTGTCGTCCACATCCGATGGTGTCGATTTGGGCAGTGATGAAATCAGCAAAATAGAGTTTGATGCAACGGCAGCAGAAAGCGCGTTTGACGGCATCACAAGCAATGGCGAAGAAACCTATGTTGATACGTCTGTTGAGGGTGTTCTCACACTGCGCGTAACGGGCACCGATGAAGCGGTACTCGAAATCTCAATGAAAGCGCCAGAATCAAGCGGCGATGATGTTTCTTATGAAGTGAAACAGTTCCTTCCCTTCGACCAGAATGAAGACGTTAGCGGCGATGGCAATTTCGAGCAATCGACCTTTAACCTGCCATTTACCGTCTTCGACGCGGACGGCGACGAGAGCAATAGCGCGGAAGTGAGCATTACCATTAAAGATGGTGTGCCAACAACCGGTGGTGAGCAACTGGATGGCAGCGGAAATCCTGTCGACATACTTGAGCTCAATGAGAATGTCACTACCCAAGATGCATCAGAATCTAATTCTGTAACAGGCTCTTTCGATTTGGTCGCAACCACCGACAAATTGGTGCCTGATACATTAAGTATTGAAGATTTTGCGTCATTGCAGACCGAGTTGATGGGGCTGCAAAACAACGAGGGCGAGAACGTCGATGGCGTGACGCTGGTTGAAAGTGTCGACGGCGACGGTAATCGTGTGTTGACTGTTGCCGCATCTGTAGGCGGAGAGACAGTGCTTGAGTTTGTCTTTACTGCAACGCAAGCCGCAGACTCTCTCGATGTCACGGTAGAAACGGCTTTCCATCAATATGCGCCGTTGAATCATCCTCAGGATCCAGATGCTGCGCAGCAAGAGGGGGATGTGACGGCGAATGGCGACGTTATTTCAATCAAGATCCCTGTTCAAATTCTCGACACTGACGGTAACAGTCTGATTAATCCAGACAGCACTTATGACCCAAGCGCGCCAGACACGCAAGGGCGCATCGTCACGTTTGAAATTAAAGATGATCAACTCGATACGGCAGAAGAAAGCACCGCCGATACGCTCACTGTGAATGAAAGCAGTATCGATGGCAGCGCGACAAGCCACCAAGGTTCTCAAGCCAGTGGTAACTTGAACATTGATGACACCAACGACAGTGGTAACCCTAACAACCTCGATACCAATGATGGTGCGGGCGACACGTTGAAGGATTTCAACTTTGAAACCGACTTCGTGACCTATCCGGATGGTCAGCCAGTGTTGTCCGGTGATTTTCCTGTTCGTATGGAGCAACGCCCTGAAGGTGACACCTTCCCGAAAACGTACGTCGGTTTTGCTGATGATAATTCCGGTGATGCACGCGATGTGTTCACCGTGGTTCTCGAATCTGACGGTAGCTTCTCTTTTGAGTTGTTAGCGGGGCTTGATCACGCAGAAGGCGATGGAATCAATACCTTGAGCTTCAACTTGACGGCATTCGCGACGGATGCGGATGGTGACGTCGTTTCGCAAATCACCGTTCCAATCACAGTGACCGATGATGTCCCGCGCACCGAAGGCAACTTGGCCATCGAAATTGGTGACCTTGTTGGGACACCTGCGACGGTTTCACTGGATGTGTTTGAGATCACCGACCCATCACAAAACCCTGGCATTGAAGATCTACAAGGCGCTGACAGCTCAACGCTGATCACGCGTTTGTTCAATGGTATTGAATGGGTTGATGTGTCGACGCGCCGTGATTCAGAGATCGAAATTTACTCTGAAACCGATAATTCTATTCAAATTGGTACGGTGGAAATTGACCCGCGTACTGACCCTGTCGGCCAAATTACCTTCACCTCGACCGATTCCAATGTGATTGGTTCTGTCGATCAAAATATCCTCTTCGAAGTTACCGACGCAGATGGGGACGTGGTTGAAGGCAGCATTGCGCTGACCATTGAAGACCAAACCCCTACCATTGTTGTGAACCCATCAGCGTCGGGAGAACAGCAAGAAATCAGTGGTGTGGAAGACCAAGGTCAAGACAATACCGACACAGAAGCTGATGGCGTGACGCCTGCGAACGGCATTGCAATCAACATGCAGTTGAGCGTTGGTGATAATGATTTGGGCGAAGCGCTCGAAGAAAACGGCAGCTTAGTGCTCAACGGTGAAGTGACGCTCGCAACACGCGATGTGGCGGGCGACATTGGTGGAACCTTCTATTTCAACGGCACCGCCATTACGCCTGATGGTGATGGCAACATCGTGTTTGATAGCACCATGTTCGAAGCCGTTGACGGTTCAGATCCTGTCACGTTTAACCTCGTGGGCATCACCTTTGTTCCAGATCCAGATTATTCATCGTACGACGACACTGACCTTATCGAGTTTGATGTTGAGCTAGAAGTGAATGGGCACGATCCTGTCTTTACGTCGTCCCCGATGCAGATCAACATTGATGGCATCGCCGATACACCAAGCATTACCTTGATTGGTGATGCCGCAGACGGTGTGTTCGAGATTCAAGAAGATCACAATCCGTTTGACCCGTTCAACCCTGAACCTTTCCGTCTAGGGGATTTGGTCAGCACCGAACTGCAAGACACAGACGGCTCGGAATCATTGCGCCTTGAGATCACCCTGTCGCCAGACGTGGGTGAATTACGTGGCGGACGCATTGTTCTTGAAGACGGTGTGTGGAAGCTGGCCGATCCGTCATTACTGAGCGGCGTGAGCTTTACGCCTGATGAAAATTTCAGTGGTGATATTACGGTCACCGTGAAAGCCATCTCGACAGAAAGCGACCCAGCAGTGGTTGATACAGCAGAAACCGATACCTCGTTCATCATTCGTGTTGAACCGTCTGCCGATGATGCGCGACTCACCACACGTCGCGTCTTTGGCAGTGAAGATGCGGGTAATGCTGACCCAGATATTGCGGAGAGCAATACGGCCATTGCGCTTGGCAGTGCGATCACGCTGCAATCTATCGATGATACTGACGGCTCGGAAGCGCTGTTTGTGCGTATCTTCGACATCCCAGATGGGGCGGTGTTGCAACTGAATGATGGCACGACGATCACGACACTCACAGACACAGATCGTGTGTCGATTGATGATTTAGACAAACTTGAAATCGTTCCTCCTGTGCACAGCAATGAGAACTTTACTTTGCAGGTCGAAGGCATTGTTGTAGACAGTGCGGTGGGGTCTCCTGACAGTGAACGTATCATTTCAGCGGAATCGCTCGAGGTTGTGCTGACGGGCGTTGCTGATGTGCCTGTGTTTGACGTTAACGACCCAGGTACGGACGCCGGGCAATGGGCATTCGATGCCGACACGGGCGTTGTTTCGACCTCGGTGCCGGAAGACGGCTTGGCAGGTGATGGCTTGGTGGCTGTCGATTTCAACTTGGTGTCAGGTGAAAATGCATTGTCACCGTCAGACACCTCAGAGTCGCTATCCCTCATCATCTCAAACCTACCAGATGGACTGAGCTTTGTTCAGGTCGATGGTAGCGGTGTCGAAACAGAAGTCGAACTGACCTTCGCAGGGTGGGTCACGAACGCCGATGGCGAATCTGTGCAGAGCTACGTGATTGACCACACTGGGTTTGCGGATGGCAATGTCTACATCAAGTTGCCGCCAAACCTGACAGAAGACATCAAAATTGATGCACGTTTGGTTGCCACAGAAAATGACGGTGACGAAGCGGTGCTTGATACCGCTATCGAAATTAAGATCGATACCCCTCAAATTGATGCCGAAGACTATGTGGAATCGACGTCCATCGGCAAAGAAGATGAGTGGATCGACGTTAACTGGATGCCTGATTTATCCATTTCAGGCATTGACGATTCCAATGCACAAGGTGCAGAAGAAATCGTGGTTGGTGCGGTGATTTCTGGCTTTGATGCCACTGATAGCGTTCAGTTGGTGAAAGGCACGGATGTGATCACGCTGACACCGACTGGTGGCACCATTGTGATTTCAGAAGCGCAGATCACTGACGGCTATCAGTTGCAGGTTAAACGCGCTGAAAACAGTGACGTCGACCTGACATTGAATACCGTTGTTACAGTGAGGCAGGCTGATTTTGAAGACCCTTCAATCACCAGAGAGAAAGACATCGAAGGTGTCGTCAATGTGAACATTGAAGCCAAAGTTGAAGAAGACGGCTTGTTGACCTTTGTGGATAGCGATGGCAATTCAACGTCGAACCTGTCTACAGCGTCAAACGGTGTGATTGAACTGAAAGATGCCATCCGATATGACGAGCTCGATCTAACGAGTGATGAAGTACCGATCAAAGTGGTTATCACCGATCTTGCGGATGGTTTCTATGTGACCAACTCTCTCTATGATGGAGACGGCGGTTGGATCTTGAATGACCCGAATGATTTCAGCATCGTCGCGCCAGAAAACTCGAGCGGAACGACCACGTTTACAATGACGGCGCTGGTGGTTGATGAAGGTGACAACAACGAAGAAGATGTCAGCCTTCCGGTGCAAGTGAGCAGCAACACCATTACGCTGACTTACGAAAACACCACAGACACGGGCAACATCGCGCAGGTAATTGCTGTGCCGACCGACCCTGTTGTCGCGACGGGTGATGAAGATAACCCTATCTCTCTACAAAGCTTGGGCGAGGCACTCAATGTCAATTGGCCAGCAACTGGTGACACTGAATTTGACCAAGTTTCCTTTATCATCAAAGGCGAAGACTTGCCTGTAGGCGCAGTGGTTGGTGGGGCTAACTACCATGTCGAAACAGACATCTATGTGTTTGATCCACCGGGCATGCAATCGTCAGGTAACCCTTACCCAGATGGCTTTGATCTGTCTGAGCTGACCATTACTGCACCTGATGACTTTGCGGGCGAACTGCAAATACCTATCTCCATTGTTAGCGTGGATTCGTCGAGTGGTAATACGTCGACCTCTGACGTGGTTGTGGAATTGCACGTTAACCCATTGGCGGATGTACTGCCGCCAACGGGGGCAGAGCAGCCAAGCGATAACACCATTGATTACAGCTTCTCGTTAACCGTGAAAGAAACACAAGGGCTTGATGAAAATCAGCAGCCAGTGACGGGAACCGCAACAGAAGAAGTGGTGCCTGATGAGGCGTTAGAAGATGGCCTTGTGATCCTCAGCATCGCAGGTTCATTGGCAGACGTTGATGCCGTGAATGGTGAAGAAACCATTTCCAATGCAGAACTCACCGTCGATGCTAGCATGGGTAGCTTTGTCCTGCCGGATGGTTCAGAGAGCACGACCGTTTCACTGTCTGGTGTGGACATTACCAATATCAAATTCAAACCCGCACCCGATTTCAGTGGTGAAGTCAGCATTGATGCGAGCTTGACCATCACGGACACGGCAACCATTGATGGCGCGCAAGTGTCAGATTCTCGCGATGTCACCACGTCCTTCACGTTTGACGTGACGCCAGTGAATGACACCGTCACCATCACGCAAGACGGTGTGGAGCTTGCTGACGGCGAAGTGATTGAAGTTGAAGGCGCTGAAGACGGATCTGGTGGTATTTCATTGGCATCCATCGGTGCCTCTTTCAGTGATGTCGATGGGTCTGAAACCCTGGCATCGGTGATTGTTAGCAATGTGCCAGAAGGCTTTACACTCAATGTTCCTGCATCGAACGCGGGTGAAGGGCAATGGGTCATTGCTGCTGAAGATTTGTCCAACCTGACGAATCTGTCTGAAATCGCCCTCGTGCCGCCGAAAGACTTTAGCGGCACAGTGGATTTCGTGTTGACGATTTACACCAAAGAAGCGGGGTTGAACTTCGTTGTTGGTGAAAGCCAAGATCTCACGCTGACGGTCACGCCTGAGGGAGACGGCGCGACAGCGAGTGTGGTTGCTGCCGCATCCACGGTGGAAGACACGGCTGTTACGCTTGAGATGGAAATCAACGCACTTGATGCGAATCCAAGCCTCAGCACCACAGGTCAACCTGCTGGCGTTAGCTTTACAGAGAATGGTCCGGAGACCATATTGATCACGGTTTCAGGCATTCCTGAAGGCGGTAAGATCATCCTCCCTGATGGTGTAACCGGTACCGTGACGCCAGAAACGTCTGACGGTGGTGATGTTGTTGTCGCAGTTGACAATACCAGCTTGAACGATTTGACCTTCTTACCGCCCCCGGATGCAAACGGCGAGTTCGTCTTAGATTTGGCGATTCAAACATCCGACAACGGGCAAGTTTCGGCTGATGTGGTGAACAAGCAAGTCACTGTGTCAGTGTCAGCGGTGAATGATGCGCCAGTCAACATCATTGCAGATAGCTATGACGCCGAAGAAGACACCATTTTGACCATCACTGATCTTCAAGTCAGTGATGTTGATGTGGCGGAAGGGACATCGATTGTTGCTGTTGAACTCGTGGTTGGCGCAGGCAATGTGCTTGACCTGGTGGGCGACACGACAGGCATCGATGTCACAGGCCAAGGCACGAACACCATTACCCTTGAAGGTGATATTGATGCGGTTAATGCGCTGCTTGCTGCGGGCGTAACGTATGAGTTTGCCGGTGAGAATACCTCCGGCTCGGATGAAATTCAGATGACAACGCGTGACCGAGGTAACTTCGGTACGGGCGGTCAGAAATTCGACCGAGACACAGTCGATATCATCGTTGCACCGAAAGCGGATTTGCCTGAACTGACATCCGCAGCGCAATTGGCATCCATGCGCGCAGCAACAGGTGCATTAATGCCATTGCTTGGTTTGATGGCCAGTGTGGTTGACCCGATTGCCGATGAGTTCTCTGTTACCTTCAGCGGCCTAGGGACGGTTGGTCAAGTCGTCGACAGTACGGGCACGCCTGTCGGCACAGATAACGGCGATGGCACATGGACGTTTGACCAAGGTACCTTGGCAATGACCGACCTGTCGACGCTAAACCTTATGTTCAGTGGTCAGCCGGCGGGTGACGTTACCATTACGGCACTGTCTGATGTGGATGACGGCGAGCCGCTATCATCCACCATCACGGTGAATGTCGAAGTGGTAGATACATCGACGGATCCTGTGTTGAACGACACCGACAACAGCAACGCTGACCTTGTGATTGATGGCACAGCAAATACCACAGTGTATGGCGGTGCTGCCGATGACATTCTTGTTGGTGGCTTAGGCGAGGATATCCTTGTCGGCGGCGCGGGCGATGATGAACTGTGGGGCGGTGAACGCAACGGCACTGGCGATGGCCAGAAAGATACCTTCGCGTGGGAATCTGGCGATTTCGGTACGGCGGCAGCGCCAGCGACAGACACCATCAAAGACTTCGAAACTGGCATTGATGTTATTGATATTTCAGCTGCGTTTGCCGCAGACGGTATCTTTACCTTCACAGAGTTGGCGAATCGCCTCGATATTCAAACGGTCGATGGCAATACACGTATTCAAGTGATGGATGACACAAGCAGCCCGATTCAAAACATCATTGTTGAAGGCAAAACGCTCGACACCTTGTTAGGGATGGACGCGACAACACTGACACAAGATGAAATTCTTGAGTCCATGTTGATGGCTGGCCAGCTTGTCGTCTTCGATTCGTCGGCAACACAGTTTGGTACGGAAGCCGATGATACCTTGGTGGCTGATCCTGCAGGCGAGCGCATTTACGCGGGCGATGGTGATGACACTATTGAAGCGGGGCTTGGCGATGACATCCTTGTTGGCGGTGAAGGGGATGATGTGTACACATGGACGACGTCTAGCGTTAGTACCACCTCCAACACTGATACCGTTGGCGACTTTGAATTGGGTGACAGTGTCACGGGTGATAAGTTAGATGTATCAGCGCTTCTTCCTGACACAGTTGATAGCTCTTCGAGTATCGCAGAGCTCCTCGACTACATTCGTCCTGAAATGACAGACGATGGGCTGACCTTGCACGTTTCACAAACGGCGGGCGGCACAGAGGTGCAAGACATCGTATTGCACAATGTTGGCTTCACCGAACTGGGGCTTGATTCAGGGGCGACAGGCACACAAATCCTTGACGAGTTATTACAACAGCAGGCGCTTAAGCTCGATTAAGGGCGCGCGCTCACTGCGAGTGTCAATGGACAACAAAAAGCACTGCGTTCAGGCGGTGCTTTTTTTATTGTCGCTGTTCGTTTACCGTCGGCGACGCTATATTGAAGAAAATCAGTTAGAAAGTAGAAACATGAAAACCTTATTTGCACACCGAGGCATGTCCTCACTCGCGCCAGAGAACACCTTGTCAGCATTCTCACTCGTTCCTCAGTACGGACTGGATTGGATTGAATGTGACGTCGATATTCTTGCCGATGGCACCATTGTAGTAAGCCATGACGATACCTTGGACCGTTGCACTGACCGTCCAGGTAGTCTCTATGATTTAACGAAAGAAGACCTGCAAGATATCGATGCGGGCAGCTGGTTTGCTGATGAGTTTATTGGCGAGCGGCTTCCCACATTTTCTGACTTCATCACCTTGGTGAATACGCTCAAGATTAACGTTAATGTGGAGATCAAATCTTGTACCGCAGGGTGGGAGATGTCGGAAAAGCTGATTGACGGCGTACTGGCGGAATTGAAGAACCTCAACAAAACGAGCGACCTTCTTGTGTCATGTTTCAACCCGCTTGTATTGGCAGAGTTTAAACGTCGCAGTCCACAAACCAATGTGGCGTGTTTGTTCTCACGAGAAATGTTGCTAGAAGGGGATTGGCTTTCTGTGTTGCAAGCGTGCAAAGCCGACACGATCAACGTTGATGATACCGGCCTGACAAAAGAGCAAGTTATTGAGATGAAAAGCCATGGCTATGCCGTGAACGTGTATACCGTGAACCACTTAGGGCGCGCCAATCAGCTCTTTAATTGGGGCGTTGACGGCGTATTCACGGATGTTGGGCAAAATTTCCCTTCTCGATACCGACATATTAATCAAGAAAAATAGTCTAAGTCACTCTTATTGATAGGTGGTGCTTATTGAATTGATAATAAGCACCCATTATCCCTCCTGCCTTCGTTGCCGTAATCTAACCCCATAATCAAAGAGGACATTGAGCCTCAGACAAACATCAAGGGGAAAGACCATGACAACCATTAACATTGGTATTAACGAGCAAGACAGATTGGCAATTGCACAAGGGTTGAAGCATCTACTTGCGGATTCTTATACCTTGTATTTGCAAACCCACAATTTCCACTGGAACGTTACGGGTAAGCAATTCCGCGATTTGCACACCATGTTTGAAGAGCATTACAACGCACTGGCGTTAGCGGTGGATGACATTGCTGAGCGTATTCGTACCCTGGGTGTTGCGGCGCCTGGTACATACAAAGCGTTTGCTGAGTTGAGTGCGATTGAAGAAGTGGATGGTGTGCCGAGTGCAGATGACATGATTGATATTCTGACGCGCGGTCATGAGCAAGTGGTGCGCACCGCGCGTCATGTTCTCAAACTCGCCCAACAAGCGGACGATGAATCCTCAGCATCTTTGGTTTCAGACCGTATGCGAGAGCATGAGAAAACAGCGTGGATGTTAAGAGCACTGCGCGAAGTATAAGTATCGTACTGCTTGGTCGTGTCCATCAGCGCCAATAAACAAAACCGCCTACGTTAAGGGCGGTTTTGCTGCGTGTGAATTGGACAGCGATGCAATAAAATGGGTGACGTGATGATTAGCTACCTGCATTTTCAACGCGGTCAATAATGATCTGTGGAAATTGGTATCTGTCTTTATTCTCTCGATTGCGAACAAGCCGATAAAGCTTTTCTAGGTAATCCTCGTCGTCTTTATCGTTCTCCCAGAAAAAACGCCCAGCCGCTTTTACTGCTCCCCACATCAAGTTGGCGCGAAGGTTGTCCACCCCGTTATCGCGCAGTAATCGATAGAAGATGTCATCAGCGAGTTCAATCTCGACTTGATGGTTGTAGTAAAGCCAGTCATGTACCAGTGCTGGCATCATCACATCAGGATGAAAAGGGGTAAACGTTGCCTGCCATGCAGGGGCTGGAATGCTCGCGCCATCATAGCGGAAGTACTTTGGCACAACGATATCGACCCCTTCCGCAACAATTTCAAAATCCCATGTCAGTTCATATTTGTTTACGATGGCATTTGGGAATAGTTTCGGTTGTTTTAGCATGCAAAACCTCTAATTCTTATGTTTACCCAGTTTAATACTGGCCACGAACGCTCACGTTAAGACTAGTTGATGCTGTTGAGTGGTTTGAAAGTAGAGGACTTTCCTTAAAGGAATCTGTAAAACGCTGCGTTTGTATCAATTTTATTATGCAGGGGCGACATTGAGTAAGTGCATTGTCAGTGCGCCAATGGCCGTGCTTCATGGCGTGAAAAGGGCGATCAAAACTGATAGAAAGGTATGTCGGGCACGACGCCCGACATGACATGAATGAAGGTTTACAGCGTCAGGCTTTTTATCATTCCTGCCTCCGCGTGCCCAGGAATATTGCAGGCAAACTCAACGTTTTTATCGCCGTGAAAATGCCATAACAATTGTTTGGCTTTCCCGGGCTTCACCGTGACTGTGCTGCCTGAATCATGATCGTGGTGACTTGTCATGGTTTTCATCATTTCTCGGTGCGTCAATTGCTCTTCCAATGAACCGATAGAAAACTCATGGTCGATCTTGCCAACATTCATGACCACAAATTGCACCACGTCATTCGGTTCGATGGTCACGTCTTTTTTGAAATTGATGCGCATGTCATCCGATAAAATAACGTGAACGACTTTATCAGGCTTTGCGCCATCCGCAGGCATGCCAACCGCAGACATGCCTTCCATGTCCATCATGGCGGAATGGTCCATCTTGGTGTTATCCATTTTTCCATGATCCATGTCGGCGTGGCTCATTTCAGCATGGTTCATTTGGCTATGATCCATGTTTGAATGATCCATGGCGGTAGAAAACGCGCTTGTCGAAATGAATGCGAGTGATAGTGCAAGGAGTGTTTTTTTCATAATGAATGCCTTTTTGTCAGTCAATTTGAACCGCCGCATCTGCTTAACGGGCAGATGCGGCGATAGGTATTAATGAAGTTCTTTGTGTTTCCACAGTTTGAAAATCGCAGGGATCACCAACAGCGTGAGAAGCAGGGCGGACGCCATGCCCCCAATCATGGGTGCGGCGATGCGCTGCATAACTTCAGAGCCAGTGCCTTCGCCATACATGATGGGAATGAGGCCAATGATGACGGTAAGCACTGTCATCATGACGGGGCGAACACGCAACCCTGCACCTTCGCGGATAGCGTGGGTCAGATCGTCTGCGGTTAATTGACGGGATTGCTCGATGGCATCTTGTTTTATGCCATGCCACGATTGGTTCAAGTACACCATCATGATGACGCCAATTTCGACCGCAACACCGGCCAGCGCAATGAAGCCAACACCAACCGCAATGGAGAAATTGAAGTTCAGGAGATACATCAACCAAAGCCCGCCCACCATTGCCAGTGGGAGTGTCGCCATGATGATGAGCATTTCACCCACGCGGCGGAAACTCATGTAGAGCAACAGCATGATGATGGACAGGGTGATGGGTACAACCACGCTCAAGCGCGCTTTTGCACGCTCCATGTATTCATACTGCCCTGACCATGCCAGCGAATAACCGGCAGGTAGTGCCAACTGCTCGGCAACAATCTGCTGTGCTTCCGTGACGTAAGAACCCAAATCGCGTTGATCGATATCGACGAACACCCAGCCGTTTGGCCGTGCGTTCTCTGTTTTGATCATGGGCGGACCATCTTCATAACGAATGTCAGCAACGTCAGCCAACGCAATGCGCGCGCCATTCGGCGTTACTAATGGCAGCTCTTGAAGCTTGACGACGGAATCACGGTAATCTTGCGGGTAACGCACATTGATGGGGTAGCGTTCTAACCCTTCAATGGTTTCACCCACGTTCATTCCGCCTACGGCAGTGGAAATCACTTGTTGAACATCTTTAATGCTTAAACCGTAACGGGCTGCTGCACGACGTTCGATGTCGATGGTGACGTAGCGTCCTCCCGCCACACGTTCGGCATAGACAGACGCCGTTCCCGGAATCGTGTTCAAGATGGGTTCGAGCTGTGCGCCGATAGATTCAATCACGGCCAGTTCTGGGCCTGCGATTTTGATGCCGATAGGCGTTTTAATGCCCGTTGCCAGCATGTCGATACGCGTTTTAATCGGCATCACCCAGGCATTAGTCAGGCCGGGGAACTGAATCAGACTGTCGAATTCTTTTCGGAGCGATTCTGTCGTGACGCCTTCTCGCCACTCAGTGCGTGGTTTCAACTGAATCACAGTTTCAATCATGGTGAGCGGAGCGGGATCGGTAGCAGTTTCTGCGCGTCCGATTTTGCCCCACACGGTATGCACTTCAGGCACGGTTTTAATCAGCTTGTTGGTTTGCTGTAACAACTCGCGCGCTTTACCAATGGAAATGCCAGGGTAGGTGGTTGGCATATACATCAGATCGCCTTCATCCAACGGCGGGATAAACTCACTCCCCAATTTGCTGGTGGGGTAATACGCCGACACCAGCAAGGATAAGGCAACCACAAGCATGGTTTTCGGGAAACGAAGGCTGAGGTTGAGTGCTGGTCGATAAAGTGCCACTAGGCCTCGGTTGACCGGGTTTTTATGTTCGGGCAACACCTTATCGCGAATGAAGTACCCCATGAGGACGGGAACCAGTGTGATGGCAAGGCCAGCAGAAGCTGCCATCGAGAAGGTTTTCGTGAAAGCAAGCGGCGAGAACATTTTGCCTTCTTGCCCTTCCAGCGCGAACACAGGCACAAAGCTCAACGTAATAATGATGAGCGAGAAGAAAAGCGGCGCGCCGACTTCTTCTGCGGCTTTGCTGATCACCTGCCAGCGGTTTTTGTCGGTCAATGGCGTGCGTTCAATGTGTTTGTGCACGTTTTCGATCATCACAATCGCACCGTCCACCATGGCACCAATGGCGATCGCAATGCCGCCAAGTGACATGATGTTGGCGTTGATGCCTTGCCAATGCATCACGATAAACGCAGATAAAATACCTATCGGTAAGCTGATCGCGATGATCAGGGATGAGCGAATGTGGAAAAGAAAGAGCGCGCAGACTAACGCAACAACGATGAACTCTTCCGCCAATTTCTTCCAAAGGTTCTCAACGGCGTCATCAATCAGGGTTGAGCGATCGTAGGTGGCCACGATTTCGACACCTTCAGGCAAACCGCGTTGCAGTTCCGCGAGCTTCTCTTTGACGTTGGCGATGACATCACTGGCGTTTTCACCAAAGCGCATGACGATCACGCCACCTGTGGCTTCACCTTCACCATTAAATTCAGAAATGCCACGACGCATCTGCGGGCCAATGTTGATGTCCGCAATGTCGCCTAACAGCAGGGGCGTGCCTTTCTCTGTCACCTTGAGTGGAATGGATTGAATGTCTTCTACGTTCGTCAGGTAACCCGTGGTGCGAACCATGTGCTCGGCTTCTGCAATTTCAATCACCGATGCTCCGGTTTCTTGGTTGCCGTTTTGAATCGCCATGTTCACTTGTTGCAGTGTCAGGTTGTAGGCGCGCAGTTTTGCAGGATCGATCTGCACTTGGTACTGCTTCACCATGCCGCCAACCGTTGCGACTTCTGATATGCCCTCAACCGTTTGAAGTTCGTACTTTAAAAACCAATCTTGTAGGCTGCGCAGTTCTGCCAGATCGTGCTGTCCGGTTTTGTCCTGCAAGATGTAGCTGTATATCCAACCCACGCCCGTCGCGTCGGGGCCCAGTGTGGGTTTTGCACTGGGTGGAAGTTTTGGCGCGACTTGACTTAAATACTCCAAAACGCGCGAACGTGCCCAGTACATGTCGGTATCATCATTGAATATGATGTAAACGTAAGAATCGCCAAAGAAGGAATAACCCCGCACGGTTTCTGCGCCGGGCACGGCGAGCATTGCCGTCGTCAAGGGATAAGTCACTTGGTCTTCGACAACTTGTGGCGCTTGCCCCGGGTAGGTGGTTTTGATGATGACTTGCACATCCGACAGATCGGGCAGGGCATCAACCGGCGTATTTTTTACGCTGTATAAGCCGCCAAGGGTAAGAAACACCGTCGCGACCAACACGAGAAAACGGTTGGCAATCGACCAGCGAATAATGGCAGCAATCATTGTTTGCCTCCTGCCATTTCAAGCGCTTTGAGCGTATACGCAGAGCCGTCCTTAACCACTAAAAACCGAACAGTTTGCCCTTCAGCAAAACCCGACAGATTCACGCTTTCATCGGCAGAAAAATTCATTTCTCCCGCGTCCCATTGCCATTCACTCACAGCATCATGACGCAGCGTGATCATGCCGAAATCGGCCATCAACATGGAAATGTCGCCAGTGACCCACACTTGGTTCGCGTTAGATGACTCGCTCAACGTGAAATCGACGATTTCATATTGGCCTGATGGGGCTTTCTTCATTTCAAAGTCGATACGCTGACCTGCCTTGGCATCGGGCATGTCCATGCCGTCTGCGAGGGTGAAGTTCATTACCATACCCGGCCAATTCCACTCAGGAACAGGCTCATGATTAATGGTGAACATGCGGTGGCCTGACATTACATCGGTGATTTCACCTTTCGCCCACATGGTCTCTGGCACGCTGTCTTGCGGGTTTTCTTTTACAGCATTGATGCGTGACAGGTCGGCGGTTTGGCTCGATTCTGAATCCAGCATAAAGTGTGCGGATGTCACCACGCGGTGTTGCTCTGTTAATCCGTCCAGCACTTCAATGCGGCTTCCCGCTTCTCGGCCAATTTCAATGCGAGCTGAACGGTATTTCCCTTCGCCTTCAGCAAGCACAACCCGTGTAATGCCACCTGAACGGATCACTGCGCTGTTTGGCACGGTTAACACTGCTTCATCCGTAACAGGTTGAAGCGCAATATTGGCGAACATGTTGGGTTTAAGTTCGCCATTGGGGTTGTCGAACTTTAAACGTACGCGCAAGGTGCGGGTTTTTGGATCAAGAATGGGGTAGACGTAATCGATATTACCTTTCCATGCTTTTCCGGGGATCGCATCAAGCGTCATGGTGGCGAGGCTGCCTGCTTTCATCCAGTGTGCTTGACGTTCGAAGACCTCTGCATCCACCCACACTTCATCGAGTGGCCCCGCACTTATCACCGCTTGTGCTGGCGACAAATAGCCACCTTCACGAATGTTCAAGCTCGCAATGATGCCGTCTGCCACGGCCTTGATATCGACGGTCTGCGAGGCTTTTCCTCGTTTGACGATAGATTGGATTTGTTCGCGGTCTACACCCATCGAGACCAAGCGTTCAGTCGCCCCTTTGACCAAGCCTTTTCGGCTCGTTCGGTAGGCGTTGAGCAACTCTTCTTGGGCTTTTACCAATTCAGGGGAGTAAAGGGTAAACAGCACATCGCCTTTCGTGACTTTCTCACCAACTGCGTTGATATAGAGCTTTTCCACCCAGCCTGCGATGCGCACATTGGTTTGCCAAAGTTTGCTTTCATCAAACGCGATATAGCCAACGGTTTCGATACGCGGCGCAAGCTTGGCGAGTGAAACACCTTCGGTTTTCACACCAAGGTTGTTTTCAACTGATGGGTTGATTTTAACCGTGCCTGCTTGGTCATTTTTTCCCGCAAGGTCATCTTCATAAACCGGGACTAAATCCATGCCCATTGGCGATAGGCCGGGTTTGTCTCGCTGATAGTTTGGATCCATCGGGGCGACCCAATACAAGGGTTCTTTCTCACCGCTTGATGACGCCTCGGCCATGTTTGGCATGGAGTGGCCAGACAGCAGATGGTTTGCACCAAACCCAATGGCACCGCCAATGAGCAACGCGAGAGTGGCTATTTGCATTGTTTTCATTATTTATCCTGCCTTGCTTACTGCTGATGACGTGGTGTTGGGTGGGAAATGTCAGGCTGAACCGCATCGAATTCGAAACCGCCTAATAACGCAGCAAGGTTGCTGTTCACCAGGTTCAAATCGGTAATCAATCGCTGTTGTTCTAGTTCAAGCGCTAGCTCATCCGCGGCGGCCGTGATGACGTCATTGAATTGCGACGTGTTGTTTTGGTAGCCACGTTCGACGGCATTGGTGCGCGCGCGAGCTTGAGAGAGCAGGGTGGATTGATAGCGATTGAGTCGCTGTTCAAGGTTGCTTCTGTCAACCAGCAGTGCATTCACTTTTGCGTTCATTTGCGCAAGAAGCAGGTCTTTTTGAGACTTGGCTGCGCCGACTTGGTATTGCGCGGCGGCGTAAGTGCGATCTTGTTTGTTTTCGGTAAACAGGGGAATGTCTAAGGTGACATAGGCGCTAACAAGATCAGACGCCGGTTGGCCGTTCATGCCATTCGCTTGGCGATGGACATACATCACTTCTACGCCGAATTGGGGGCTATAAGCTTGCTCCGCAATATTGACCTGCGTTTTGTTCACTGCGATGGCCGCATCTGCCATTTTGACCATGGGGTGCTGCGCCAGTAATGCGTAATGTGCGGTGTCGTCACTGTGTTGGATACGCGAGTTTAACGCACGCCAATTCAGCGAATTGGTGGCAATCAGGTCTTGTTCATGTTGAAGCCAGCTTGCTCCCAACCATTCAGAAAGCTGGGAAACAATGCGTCGCTGAACTTGGGCGTTGGCGTGAATTTTTTCGTCCAACTTGCTCACTTGAAGCTGAGCATTCAGCAAATCCTGCGCTTCACTCTTTCCGATGGCGTAATTGGTTTGGATGAAGTTCGCCAATTCACGCACTAAATGCTGGTTTTCACGCAGGATCGTTTCTGCCTGTTGTTGATACCCCAACTCAAGCCAAAGTTGCGTCATGTTGTTGGCGATATCGAGTTCACGAGATGCAACTTGAAGCGCAATACCATCGGCTTGTTGATTGGCTTTTGTCGCTTGCAGAGAAAGGGTTGAACCACGTTCGAACTGTTGCATCAGCCCAACCGAAATGTTGGTCATTGGGTCTTCATCGAACTGAAAACTGTCGACAGGCAAGCCGCCGAAGCCGACCTTGATTTTAGGGTCCATCAAGGTTGCGCTTGCAACGCCTGCTTCGCGCACGGCTTGCGATTGGGCGTAATAGGTTTGACGACTTTTATCGCCTGACAGTGCTTGTTCGATAAGATTTTCGAGCACCGTTTTCGTGCCTGAAACGTCTTCTTTGAGGGTGTGCGTAGTTTCACCGGCCGCAAATGCAGGCAATGATGACCACGCCGCGGCACAGATCGACAGTGCCAATACGCTTGGTTTGATTTTCACAACTAAATCCATTCTGTATGCGTCAAAGCCAACGCTAGACGCAGAAAAATCCTCTGCTAGAGACACGCCAATACGCGCGCAGAAAGCAGATAAGAAAACAGAGAGAGATTTAAGCTATTGGGGGTCTATACAGGGAACGCGGAAAAGTCATCAACGCATGGTTTGATTCTGTAGGGATCAGCGCCAACGCCGTGCGATGTAAAACGGCTTGATGGTCAGAGGCGAGAAACGCAAACACGCTGACGCAGACAAGCGTGCAGCAGTTGGTTTCCATGTCATCCATCGAGCCACAATGTGGGGATTCGGTGTTCGACGCTTTCGGAACGTCGGTGTGATGTGCATGTGGGTTCGACGAGGTGTCCATCGTTGAACAATCCGGCACATCGGATGAAGCCGTGCGAGATGTCACTTGCTCCGTTGACATCATATCCATCGCCATCATTGTTGATCCTGACGCAACACCAGACATCAGCATGACGAGCAAGCTGATGATAGATATCCAGTATGTGCGGAAGGACGAAAAGCGCATGTGATGATGTCAACAAAGCCAATATTGATATAAGTGTAAACGTTCCAGTAGGAGTAAGGTCAATGCGATTTCGATAAAATGGCGATTATTGAGTAATGTGTGAATAACATTTGAGCGGTGTGTGTTTGATTTATTACTCATTACCGGTTGGGTTTGGGGGAATAATTCACCGATGAAATGTGTTTGCGCTTTCTTGGTTTAATGCAACCAAGTTAGAGCCAACTAACTAAAATTAAACGATTTTCCAATTCAATCACACTTCACATTTTCTTTCTCAATACAGGCATAACATCGTATCGGTTTGTTTATTAATGGATAAATGGAGCGACTGATGACTATAGGTAAATATCTGCGTTGGAAAGATGAGCAAGGCAATGTGTTTCGACCTGTTTCTCTTATTGGTACGGAATTGCTGAATGACCGCACTTTGAACAAGAGCACGGCATTTACCTATGAAGAGCGCGAAGCCTTTCAGTTGAATGGTCTGCTCCCTCCGCGTGTTCAGACGTTTGAAGATCAGTTGAATCGTGTGTATGACGGGTTTAGAAGCGCCTCAACCGACATTGAGAAATACCTTTTCTTGCGTTCACTGCAAGACAGAAACGAAACCCTTTTCTATGCGTTGCTTTCTCGCCACGTTGAGGAAATGACCCCCATCATTTACACGCCAACCGTGGGTAAAGCGTGCCAAGAATTTAGCCACCGCTATCAAAAAGCCCGCGGTTTATACGTGACGGCTGACAACGTGAATCAAATGGGCGAAATGGCACGCCAGTTTGCAGGCAAAGACATCAAAATCATCGTGGTGACAGACAGCCAAGGCATTCTTGGTATTGGCGACCAAGGTGTGGGCGGTATGGGCATTCCGATTGGTAAGCTTTCCCTTTATACGCTCGGTGCGGGTATTCACCCAGCACACTGTTTGCCGATTGCATTGGATGTGGGCACAGACAACCAAGATTTGCTCAACGACCCTATGTATCTCGGTGTGCCACGTCGTCGTATGCGCGGCGACGAATACAAACGCTTCATCAAGCGCTTTGTAAAACAAGTAACGCGCCATTTCCCGAAAGCCGTGCTGCAATGGGAAGATTTCAGTAAATCGAACGCGTTCGATAATTTGAGTGATTACGAAGATGTGTTGCCTTCGTTCAACGATGATATTCAAGGCACGGGCTCTGTCGTACTCGCCGGTATTCTTGGTGCATGCAAAATCAAACAAGAAACTTTGATTGACCAAACGTACGTGGTTTACGGCGCGGGGGCAGGTGGCGTCGGCGTCGCCGACCAAATCTATGCGGGCTTGTTGAAAGAAGGCTGTGCACACCAAAACGCGAGAGACAAAATCTTTATCCTCGATTCTCAAGGCTTGGTGTTTGATGACCGAGAAGGGTTAGACGAATACAAAAAACGCTACGCAAAACCTCGCCATATTGCGGAAGGCTGGGTAACGGAATCAACGGAAAAAGTGTCGCTGACAGAGCTCATCAATAACCATCCTGTGACTGTGCTTCTTGGCACGAGTGGCATTGGCGGTGCATTCAAAGCGGAACATGTTCAGAAGATGATGGAATACACGTCGCGTCCGATGATTTTCCCATTGTCGAACCCGACGGCCAATTGCGAGGCTTTACCTGAAGACATTTACCAATGGAGTGATGGTTGCGCGATTGTCGCAACAGGCAGTCCGTTTGCGAACGTGAGCTATCAAGGGCGCGAATTCCGCATCGGGCAAGGGAACAACGTGTTCATCTTCCCGGGGGTAGGCCTAGCGTCTATTGTTTCACAAGCAGAGAAAGTCACCTTGGACATGTTCACCATGGCGTCTTATGCCTTGGCTGACTGTGTGTCTGAAGAGGATTTGGCGGAAGGCTGTGTGTATCCGCGTATTCGCGATTTGAAAGACGTGTCGCTGGTGGTGGCGAAAGTGATTTTGGAACACATTCAGGCGACCAACCCAAATAGCTGTTTACGCGGCAAAGACATTGAGCAAGAACTTGCGCTGCATATGTGGGAGCCCGTTTACTTACCGTATCGCAGGGTTTAGCGAGGAGAGGTGTTGATTTTTACGCCCTAAATCACTGAAAAGTAAAAAGCGACTGATTCCCGCCAAAGCATGAGGTGGGAATCAGTCGCAAACGTTTTTCTTGTCTTTACGCTTTCGAATGCTGCAGCGCTTTCTCCGCCAGCTTGTCTGTCAGCATACGCATCTCAGGCAAAATACGATGGATAAGGTGGAGCTGCTGCAACACCATACGCGCTGAACTGCTTTCTTCCTCGCGCCATTTACCTAAATGCTTGCCAAGCTCATCGTCATAGCAAGACTGTACGTCACTTTCTTTAGAAAGCTTTGCCACCAAACAATCCAGTTCTTTGTGTATACCTCTGTGCGCTTTCGACACCAGTTCATGAATGCTGTCATCATCCATTTGCATGCGGTGTGCACCAAGCGCCGAGATGTAACTCAACATCGCGTGGTTCAAACACAGGAAGCGGAAACTCTCGTCCGTTGCGGCTTGATATCTACCAGGTTCAGCCAACATGTTACTGATGGCCGTCGTGAGTTGCGCATCGTTATTGTGCGCTTCACGGCGCGCGACGCGATACGCCATGGTGTCGCGTTTTCCGATGCGGTACTGACCGATGATTTGCGCGAGATAATCGCGGTTCGCGGCCACGGCATCTTGCATGATCCCGCGTAGGCGGTGAGCTTGCCAATCCGGCAACACAAAACGTACAGCGAGAACCGACAGCAAACAGCCAATTAAAGTATCGCCTAAACGCGGCAACATGACGGCATACCCTTCACCCAATTGGTTGAAACACATGAGCACCAACAAGGTGATGAAGGTGGTTGCGGCGGCATAGTGGGTGGTTCGAAAGGCGAAGAACAACACGCCAAACAATACCATTAACACCAACTGCCCCGTCGGATCGGGGAAAAGCGTCAGCAGAGGCAGACCAATCAGCAAGCCGATCAAGGTACCAGAAACACGTTCTGTCAGTTTGCTGCGCGTTGCGGAGTAATTGGCTTGGCAGACAAACAAGATGGTGAGCAAAATCCAATAGCCGCGTGTTAGGTCAAGCGCTTGAATGATGCCGTAACCGACAGCCAACGAGAGGCTGAGACGCACAGCATGGCGGAACAACAGCGATTTCGGCGTCATCTGCGCCCAAATGCGCGAGATCTTGTCACGCAAGCTGTGTGCGTCTGGGTCGGCAATCTCTTTGTCTTCGTCAGTTTGTGTGGCATCTGGGTTGCTGATGTTCGCTAATTGGCGCTCAACCGTCGCGAGGTTACGGAACAGGTAATCAAGCTGGCTTAACAGCGCATTCCATTCTGGGTTGTTCTGTTCTTTCACATAGATCAGCGATTCGTTTAGCTCATCCAATGCTTTGATGCTCTCTTCCCCATGACGATAAGGGCGAGAAAGGGTTAAGCAATGGGACACTTCCAAACAGGCTTTGGCTTGAAGGCGCAGTAAGCGCTGCAGGCGGAAAAGGATATCGCTGTGGAAGAACACGGTCGCGAGATCTTGATAGCGATAGTGCGATGAGTTTGCGCGTTCGTGAATGTCTTGCGCCAGAATATAAATCTTCAATAGCTGACGACTGCTGTCGTTCAAGCGCCCGCGTCGAACACGGTTCAGCAACGAGGTCTTTGCCGCATTGAGTGCGTTCACCACATGGCGGTTCTGGTCGGCATCGGTTAAGCGTAACGTTTGAGGATTCACATCTCGACCTGGGTGAAACATGTCAGATTTCTGGTCGAGGTATTTCCCAAGGGTTTTGAACAAGGCTGCGAGGCTTTGTTGTACTGGTTGCATCGGCCATAGCATGAGCCACACCAGCGAAATCACGCCATACCAAGCTGCCCCAGCCAACAACATGGCAGGTTGGAACCACAAGTTCACGGATTCGTGCGCACCAAGCATGGTGTAAACCGCCGTGAGCAAGGAAGCAAAGGCGATGCTGGCGTAACGCGGACCTATCGCCCCAAGCATGGTAAATCCAAACGTGGACGAGATTAAGCCAATCGTGAACAACAAGGGATAATCGAAGAGAAGTTCAATCGAGAACGTTGCGATGGCAAAACACACCAGCGTGGTGATCAGCGCGGAGAATCGGCCTGCAAGGTTATCGTCCGTTTCAGCCAGTGCAGAAGCGATGATACCCAGCACCAGAGGCGTAATGGCTTCAGTTGCGCCAAACCACCAACATGGCAGTGCAACGCCAACAAGCGCAATGAACACTCGCACACTGTAATTGATGCGACTGTTTGCCCAGTATTCTCGAAGAGTTAAAGAGGATCGTTTAGAAATCATACGAACAGAGATAGGCCTCGAATTCAGGTAAGATAACAGATTAGGAAGTGCATCCAAGTGGTGAGATCAAAAAGGGCCGGCATTTTCAGTCCCATTCCTGCACATCGCGCGCTTTTGCTGACAATTCATACAAGTATCGTTGTGTCAGTGGGTTTTCTGTAAAGGATATCGATGAGTTGGTGCCCATTCCTTGGTATTCTGAGTCACTATAGAAAACAACGAAATAAAGCGATAGACGCACTCTGATGAAATTATCCGCAAGCCGATTGGCGCAATGGTTTGTGCAAGGCGATCACTACAGCATCCGTTTGGATGAATCCCGCCTTGTGTTCGAATCTAAACACATCACTGAAACCGTGCCTTTTTCTATTTGGGATGGTCAGTGCCGCATTTCCCGTGGCTTATGGTGGGGGAAATTGACGGTGATTGTGTCGCCGGCGGATCGTCCTGCGCAAACCCTCACTGTGTATGGATTGCCATGGCGTGAACTGCAAGCGTTCGCAGAGCAACTTACCGGAGAATACCAAGTCTGGTTGGCGGGCCAGCAGAAGCGCTTTATGTTAGTGGAGCACGAGTTATTTGCGCTTCGCGATATCTTGGCCGATCACCATGGGTTTCTACGTGATGCTGATTTAACCGCATGGCGCGAAAAGGCTGACGCAGTGTTTGAAGCCCATACCTTGCACCCTCAAGTGTTTTCCATTGCCAATCCAGCGCTTTATCAAGCGGTGTATGGTTGGATTCAAAATGGCGATGCCATGCGCGAGGCAAGAAACCAGCGCTGGCAAGATAACGAGCGCGAACGTTGGTCTGCTTGGTTTGATGAGGCAGAGTCTTCCCCTTTGAATGCATCGCAGCGCGACGCTGTGTTAATGGATGATAACCATAACTTATTACTCGCCGGGGCAGGTTCAGGCAAAACCAGCGTGTTGATGGCGCGAACGCGTTACCTTGTCACGGGTGAGCAGACCACACCTGAGCGCATTTTGATGTTGGCGTTCGGTAAGAAAGCCAGCGAGGAGATGAAGGCGCGATTGCAAGCACACCAACTGAACGCGGTAAATGTTTCAACCTTCCACAGCTTTGCCACGAAAATCATCAAAGATGCGACAGGGCAAGCCCCCGTGATGGCAGATATTGCAACAGATGAAGAGAGCAAGTTGAGTTGGATGACCGTTTGGCTGGCGAAAAACTTGGCCAACCCAACGGTAGAGAAACGCTGGCAGAAACACTTAACGCAATGGAAAGTGTCGGGTTTGAGCGCAGACCGTCCTCTGGTTGAACAAGCCCATGAACCTAAACTGCACAAATGGTTGTGGCGACAGTTAGATTTGCTTCAGCAACAAACTTTGTCCCAAACGGCGATAAAACAACGTATTCAAGCATTGTTACCTGACACCTCAGAAAACGATGACGAATCGATGCTGACGCCGGAAGATGCAAAGAAAAAAGACATTGTCACCAAAGCCATGAGTGAATTGGCGTTGGTATGGCCTTTAGTACGGGATTATCGCCAACACCTGTCGCAGAGCAAGACGCTCGATTTCAACGGGTTGATCATCGAAGCCACAAAAATCCTTTCCAAGAAGAATGCCACGCTCGCGTCGCACTATGACCACGTGATGGTGGATGAATATCAGGATATTTCGCCATCGCGCTTGGCACTGCTTGAAGCCGTATGCGGTGGCAAACGTGACCGTGCGCCATCACTGTTTGCGGTGGGGGATGATTGGCAAGCGATATACCGCTTTGCAGGTTCAGACGTGAGTTTAACCACGGATTTCCTCACCCGTTTTCCGAAAGGCAACATTCGCTACCTGGATACCACTTATCGTTTTAACGCCATGTTGGGTGATGTTGCGAACCGTTTTATTCAAGTGAACCCATCCCAGCTTTCAAAACCGCTGAATAGTCATCGACAGCAGAAGAAAAAAGCCGTCACCTTGCTTCCCACGGAGAGCATCGCTGCAACCTTAGAAAAACTCGCGTCTTCTCAAGGCGACAAATCGGCAAGCGTGCTTATCATTGGACGCAACAATGCCAATAAGCCTGCGGATTTAAGTCAGTGGCAATCATCCTATTCCTCGTTAGATATTCATTATGTTACTGCCCATGCCAGTAAGGGGTTAGAAGCGGATTACACCTTCATCGTGGATATGAATGAAAACGTCTTCCCAGCGAGATCTTATGCGGAGGGCTTGGAAGGGGCATTGCTGCACATGGAAGAAGGGGTAGAGCATGCGGAAGAGCGCCGATTGTTCTATGTCGCGCTGACCCGTGCCAAACACCAATGTTGGGTGTGCTGCGAGCCTGATTCAGCTTCTGTGTTCGTGAAAGAGTTGTGGCAAGGTGATTACCCTGTGGCGTCATCCATTGCGAAAAAACAGCTTATAGCGAGCTAACTGTTGGCGTTGTTTGCTTGAACACCGCAGCGCAACATGGTGGATTCTTGCGCGCCATCAGTGACCATAAGATGGAATAGAAAGGCTAAGGAATCATCGACGATTTTTTGTTTAGGGTGATTGAGGGCATTGCCCATGAGGCTGCCAAATGTCTTGAAGGAATGCACAGAGCTTTGCCCTGATACCGCAACGCCCAGTGTGGCGCAAATGGCTAAATTGTCGATGATTGAAGAGCGCATGGTTTCTTCGTCATCGTCAATCACAGCGAGGAGAGCAAAGGTATCTTTGTTGTTAACCCAAATCTCTCCGTTATCGATCACCAGTTTTTCTCCCTTCTGCATAGGCTGCCATTCGTTTTGGTAGCCGAGCATTTCTAAGTTTGCCTTGGTTTCATTCGTGTTTGGGTAGCGCTGTGCATGGACAGAGCCTCCCCAAAATAGGGTAAGTGAGACAACGAGAGAGAGCAGAGAAAGCTTCCTGATTCGATTCAATAGGAGGTACGCCTGATTGAGTTGCATATGATTAAGTGTAGTCATTGATGCTTATGTCGGGAATGGCGAACAGGGTGTTGCATGAAATGTTAAGAAGAAAAATAAGCGCTCCTTGCATGCCTGAAATGTATGAAAAGTGAATCAAGCGCACAAATTTCGATAAAGAGAATGCTGTGCGGTTTTGCGTGAAAGATCTTATTTTAAAAGGCGATTTCACATCAGGAAGCGCTAATGTTTCTCGTCATATCACATTGAATTACTGTGATCTTTTGCCTATAAATAATGAAAGGCGTTTAGGGTGCGATGAATTCTTCATTAGTGATGGGTAAATTTGTGTGTAAAACGCACTGACAGAACCGCAATGAATGACGGATAAAACGCACAGGCAGTGAAAGCAACCCCTATTTTTGGTCGTGGATCCGGCGAGGTATAAATGAGTACGAATTCGACACCTGCGAAAAAGCCGCCGGCAAAAACCAGAGAAAAAGTGGTCATGGGCTTACAAGCCATGGACTTCATTCAACATGGTACGGAAGCCTCGTTAGAAATAGTGACCCCTTTGGGTCAACGATTGAACTTCAAATCCAACTTCATTGGTTTCGATGATCAACAACATATCTTCTTTACCATGCCGAAACTCTCTAAAGGTGATTACGAAATGTTTTTCACCGAAGGGTTTAATGTCGATATTGAAGGTGTATCAGAACACGGTGAAGGGGCATTAGTGCGCTTTCGCACCCGCATAGAGCATGTGATTTATCGTCCTGTCTCTTTGATTGTTTTTCCTGTTCCTCAGCAAGCAAAACTGGTGCTGCTAAGAAACGAAATCCGTTACGAGCTGCGCCTTCCTGGCGATATTCAACTGTCTAATCGCAAGCTTCGTGTCATTTTAACGGATGTGTCTTCTGGCGGGTGTGGCTTTGCTTACGATGCGATCTCTCCTGAGTTTGATGTTGACCAAAAGATCGTTCTTGAAGTCATCAACAGCACCACACAGGACACTTACGCGTTAAGTGGGGCAGTGAAGAACGGACGCACTAAGCGTGGTAAGCAAACATATGGCATGGTTTTCGATGAGCCAGGCAAGGCAAACTGCCGTCGCTTGCTTTCAACGTTGATTTACGACGGCACGAAATACGTGTTTAAAAATCCGAAGAAAGACCAAGCCATGGGTGGAAAAACGTAACCATGTTATGGGTTTTTCGCTGATGCAGCGTCATCAAAAAAGCACCGAAGAATCGGTGCTTTTTTATTGCCGGTCCTGTTGGTTTTACTCTCTGAAAACAAGCAGTAAATTGAGTGCATCGCCTGGGTTAATTTCAGTGGATGGGTCATCATCGAAAAAACGGTTAAAACCATTGAGACGAGGATCGTTGTCGCTAAGTTTGTGAAAGCCCATGCTCCAGTCTTCAAACTGACGCTCAACCAAGGGTTTTCGCATCATCTCTACGATGCCATAGTGGCGATGATCGCTACATATTTTCTCAAACAGAGACGAGACGATGTGCTCGTCACCTTCGATGGCTTGAATAAAGTCGCCATCTTTGTAGAGCAACATACCCGTGATGCCAAGCGCTTCGTTGTTGCTACGAATGTCGCCAAGCATGGCGTTAAGTTCGGATTCGGTAAAAGGGCGTTCTGCACTGCTGATATAAACAATTTGCTGTAGGTTGTTGCTCATTGTTTGCTCCAAGATTTCTTCCCAAGCAACCTCTTAACGCGGGTTCGACGAGAACGTGTTTGTCAGCGGCGACATGCTGCTGATATGTCCTCACTAAAGTATGTTTCAAATTTAAGAATTTGCCTTTGTGCGAGACGAAATATTTGCGTCTTCAACGTACAGCACCTTGCTGATGATGTGGTGGCTGTTTAGGAAATCTAACCAACGCACTTGGTGATGCTGCAGCTTGTCTCCCGGTCCTTTTACTTCGACAAACTGACAGGTATTTCCTTTCACCATGAAAAGATCAGGATGACCTGCACGGTTTGATTTCGGGTCGAACAATATGCGCTTAAAGCAGGCCACGAGTTGATGTGGCGCTAACGTCAGCAACGCGGCTTCGATCTGTGCTTTGTCGATATACCCCCAGAACACCCAATCATTGGCCAAACCCTGTTTTTCCTCAAACGTTTTGAGACGTTGTTTTACGCTTTCTTCTCGAGTTTGTTGTGCCAAAGCGTGCAAGCGTTCATCAATGGCAGATTGTCGCGCGGCGTAAAATTCAGAAGAAAACATGTCGCGAGGTGAACGTTGGAAGGGGTTTAAAAATGCCCCCGAAACAGGGCTGAAAATGATGTCCCAAAACGTCAAGCCAAAGAGTGCATTTAACAACAGGTTTTCGCTGAACCACACTGTCCAGCCTTGTTCGGTGAAATGCGCTGCGCTCGCCACTTCCACGCGTGTATCTAAGGGCAATGAAAGGTGAAGGTTTTCGTAAAGGTGCACGTTGGCAGTAGGGCAGGAAAAGTCGGTTTTCTTTGCCAATTGCTTTGCGATACGTGCCGCCACGTCTTTTTCATCTTCATTAAAGGGCTTTTCGAGCATGCTACTGACCAATTCGCTGGCACGTGTCCAATCCGCTTGCTTTATCGCGATACGGGCTTGTCGCTCCCTTGAGGGAGGCAAGTGTGATTGTGAAAACAGCATGGCGGCATCATCAATATTTCCTGCGCGCTCTTGTTCTCTCGCCAATTGGTTAATCAACCGTTGCCGTTTTCGTTCTAGCGGCGGCCACGCTGTTGTAAAAGGAAGCGCTTTGGGCAACTCAAGAAGGGCGTGTTTGTCTTTTTTCTCCAACAATTGCCAATATTGCTCAGAAAGAGAGGACAAATTTAGCCAGTCTTTCATTTGGTCTCTACTTGTAAACAACCTCTCCTCAGCAGTAAGTGATACGCTTTCGAACCGCTGAATACCTAGGTCACTTAAAACAAACTGGTTCAGGTCTTGTCGCGCGTTACCAAAATACAAGAGTAGGAAAATTGGCATCACATCGAGCCGAACATGCAGACACGAAAATGTCAGCGGTTCTGGGGTGGGGGAGTGCATAGCAATCTCTTCGATAAGGTCAGCTTTCTTACTTTTTTTATTCAGCGGCAAGGCGGCGAAGTGACTGAGCAGTTCGGGTTTGGTCAACAGTGAACAAAGGGCATCAAAAGGAGGTGCGTATTCAATATCAATGAGATGTGCTTCTGCGAGGGCAGAGATGACATGCGGCAGGTTGTCGATTTCGGGGTAATTGAGTTTGTCTTCACGAAACCAGTGGCCTTTTCGGGAAAGAAATCGCACCAACAAACATTGTGCATTGATGGGTAAGTCACGAAAAGCCGTTATCCAGTCACCTTCTTCTTGGGTAAGAAGATCGCCGTAACGCGCGGTTACGGTGTCGATGATAGAAGCAAAATTAGCAAGGTAATAATGCGGTGGTAGATCTGGCAGAACAGCAGTATCGGTCATTGTAGTGAACGGTTGGGAATACGAACGTTTGATTATGACTGCCTCTTGGTGATGTCACAAACGGACGTGGCTAGGAATGAGAATAATAAAGGACACGTTTACGGTGAAAATGCGGAAACTGTTAATCGGGCTAGGGGTTATGTTTTCTGCGTTTGTGGGAGCGGAGCCAGCGAAGAATTCAATCAACAGTACATTGCCGATCAAAGCGGCAGATTGCTTGGTGGTGGATAAAGACAAAAATATCTTGATGATCGAAGAAGCCATCAGCGGAAAATATGCGATACCGGGTGGTTCAATCATTGGTGACGAAACGCCAGAGATGGCTGCAAAGCGCGAAACATTTGAAGAAACAGGGTTAGTGGTTAACGTCGGAAAACAAATCGCGCGTACCTATAATTCCGCCCTGTATGCCTGTGAGTTGGCGACGCCTGCGCGTTTCTACATGGATAAACATGGCCAACGCATTGTGATGGTTTGGACGGCACCGCACTTCGGCAAAGAAGTCACGCGCGTACTGTTGAATGCCGACAATAAAGCCATGCGAAGCAACTATCGTTTCCCTGAACACAAATGGCAATTTCCCAATTGGGTCCCCGACGTGCCGCCAAGCACATTTCTATTTTCTCCAGGTGAAATTGGCACCTTGATTCCATTCTATGAATCCCAATTGATCATGCTGCAAGAATGGCAAAATACGATTTCAAGTAGCGGTTTGACCTTGTTTTTATCCAAGTTGGTCATTCTGTTTGGCTGTATTTTTTCGCCGCTGTTTTTTCTACTGACGTTACCCCTTATTCGAAGCTATCAAGGCCATCGCGCTTTACTGATATACGGAGCAGGGATGCTTTCTATGGCGACGCTCACCTTGATTCTGAGTACTGTGATTGTTGTTCCTCGTCCGTACTTTATTGACCCTGTGTTCGGCGTGCACAATACCTTAGGTTATACCTTGCCAAGTACCATGGTGACCTTGACGACCATGCTGTTTGGCTGGGTGTGGATGACGTCAAAAACCGCTGAGAAACACCGTAAAGCACGGTGGTTGATTATGATGGGCGGCATCCTATCGATTCTGTTTGTCAGCCTCAAAGTCATGTTGCTGGGTGAGCACTACCCATCCGATGTATTGGTTGGCATAGCATTGGGCGTAGCGGGCACGTTTGGCCTTCATCACGTCAGAAAGTGGCGATTCGAGGACAGACGCTACGTGTTGATATCCGCGCGCTTCTGGGTTGCGGCGTTTGCCGTTATAGCGGCCATCGGCGGGATCATTCATAAACCTCACATTATTTATCTATCAGCGGTGTGTCTTGGCGTTTACAGTGCCTTGATGTGGCTAAAGTTCTTCCCCGTGTATGTTTCACCGGTTAAGCGACATGTTAAGTTGACGTTCTTTTCGCTGCTCTCCATCGGCGTACTGGCTATTGCGGCTGTTGATTATTGGTTAACAGCGAAATATGCCGTGAACACCGTGATAGTGGCGGTGCATTGTGGCGCGCTTTGGGCGATTGCCGTGTGGCTGTTGGTCGTGGCACCTCGGATGTTACCAAAGGTGTTGAAAATCTGATTCTAGTCGGTGTGAGCATATGTTCACGCCATGTACTTCGCTGAACACCTTGAATAAGCGGCTGAAATTACACTGGCTGAATTGAAAGCTTTGTGTTTTCAGCCGCTTTTACATTGAATCGAAGAGGAAATCCGCTTTGAAGCCGCCCTTGGCTGTTGTAAAGTTATGCGCAGTTGAATAATCCGCAAACTGCCAGTTGCCGTAAGGATCCACGGTGCAATTTCTGGCTTCAGGGAGCAAGATGTTACCAGTACTCAATCATCAACATACGCTTGACCCAGTGGTAGGGCGTTATCTTGATACGCTAAAAGCGTTGGGTTTCCAAGGTGAAACCGAAACTTTCTATGCGAGCCGCCTTGCGGTCGCCACGGACAACTCTGTTTACCAGATGTTGCCTCAAGCCGTTATTTTTCCTACGTCTACGCATGATTTAACCCTTGTGGGTAAAGCCTCTCTAAACGGCGATTTTGATGCGATCCGCTTTTCTGCGCGCGGCGGCGGCACGGGCACGAACGGCCAATCACTCACACAGCATGTTGTCGTCGACGTTTCTCGTCACATGCAAAAAGTGCTCGAAGTGAATCCAGAGGAAGGCTGGGTGCGTGTTCAAGCCGGTGTGGTGAAAGACGCACTCAATGATGCACTTCGTCCACACGGTTTCTTCTTTTCTCCCGATTTGTCGACCAGTAACCGTGCGACGGTCGGTGGTATGGTGAATACCGATGCGTCGGGTCAAGGCTCACTGCGGTATGGCAAAACCTCTGACCATGTTCTGGCACTGAAAGCGGTACTCGCAGATGGTTCCGAGCTGGATACGGAATCGCTTCAATATGCCGACGTGCAAGCCACTGAACGCCAAGATTATGCAGGACATGCGCTGCGTGAAGTGTCGCGTATCTGCCGAGAAAAACGCGCGGATATCGATGCGAAATTCCCGCCGCTGAACCGCTTCTTGACCGGCTATGACCTGAAAAACGCTTACAACCCGGAACAAGACACCTTTGATATCGCACGTGTGTTGTGTGGTGCGGAAGGTTCTCTGGGTTTTATTTCAGAAGCCAAACTGAATATTACCCCCATCCCTAAAGCCCGCACCTTGTTGAACGTGAAATACGACAGCTTTGATTCTGCATTGCGCAGTGCACCTGTGATGGTGGAAGCAAATGCGTTGTCGGTAGAAACCGTTGACTCACGGGTTTTAAATCTGGCGCGCGAAGACATTGTCTGGAACACGGTCAAAGATCTGTTGACCGATGTGCCGGGCAAAGACATGCAGGGCATCAACATTGTTGAGTTCGCGGGCAACGACGTGAGTGAGATTGAGGCTCAGGTTGCATCACTGTGCGAGCGATTGGATGTGCTGGTCGAAGCCGGTGATAAAGGCGTGATTGGTTATCAGGTCTGTAACGACTTGGCGTCTATCAACAAAATCTACAATATGCGTAAGAAAGCCGTGGGTCTACTTGGTGCGGCAAAAGGCGCAGCTAAACCTGTCGCGTTTACAGAAGATACGTGTGTGCCGCCAGAGAACCTTGCTGACTTTATTGTAGAGTTCCGCGCGTTGCTGGATAGCCATAACCTGAATTACGGCATGTTTGGCCATGTGGATGCCGGTGTGCTTCATGTGCGTCCCGCGCTTGATTTGTGCGATCCCGAGCAAGAACTGCTGATGAAGACAATCTCTGATCAAGTGGTTGCGCTGGTGGCGAAATACGGCGGCTTGATGTGGGGTGAGCACGGTAAAGGCTTCCGTTCAGAGTACGGCCCTGACTTCTTCGGGGAAGACTTGTTTAACGAGCTGCGCAAAGTCAAAGCGGCGTTCGATCCGCATAACCGCATGAACCCGGGCAAGATCTGTACGCCTTTTGAAAGTTCTGATGAATTGGTGAAAGTGGACGGCGAAAAACGCGGTGCCTTTGACCGACAAATCCCGATTCAAGTGCGTGATAGCTTCCGCCAAGCGATGGAATGTAATGGTAACGGCTTGTGTTTTAACTACGACACCAGCTCTCCAATGTGTCCGTCGATGAAGATCAGTTATGACCGTCGCCATTCGCCAAAAGGCCGCGCAGGTATCGTGCGTGAATGGCTGCGATTATTGGCAGAGCAGGGTGTTGATCCATTAGTACTTGAAAAAGAGCTGATGGATAAGACGCCATCGATTCGTCAAATTTTCGAACGCTTCAAAAACACGTGGATGGCGAAGAAAGACGATTACGATTTCTCCCATGAAGTGATGGAAGCGATGAATGGTTGCTTGGCGTGTAAAGCCTGTGCAACCCAATGCCCGATTAAAGTGGACGTGCCAAGTTTCCGTTCGCGCTTTATTAACCTCTATTACAGTCGTTATCAGCGTCCTGCTAAGGACTACCTCGTTGCAAACATCGAAACCATGCTGCCTTGGATGGCAAAAGCGCCTGTGCTCATCAATGCGATGACTCAGCCGAAATGGGCGAAAGCGGCGACGAAGGCCACCATTGGGTATGTTGATGCGCCTGCGTTGTCTGTGCCGACATTGATGGAATCGCTCGACGGGCATCATGCCACCAAGTTTGATTTGCAGTGGCTACAGGCGTTGAGTGCGTCAGAGCGTTCTCGTTACGTACTGATTGTGCAAGACCCTTTCACCAGCTTCTATGAAGCGGATGTGGTGCGTGATTTGGTGTCTCTGATTGAAAAACTGGGTAAAAAACCCATGCTTCTGCCATTCAAGCCAAACGGAAAAGCGCAGCACATTAAAGGTTTCTTGAAGAAGTTTGCGAAAACCGCGGCGAACACAGCAGAGTTTCTAAACCAAATTGCTGAGCTTGATGTGCCGATGCTCGGTGTCGATCCAGCGTTGGTACTATGTTACCGCGATGAGTACAACGAAATCTTGGGAGACAAGCGTGGCGACTACCAAGTACTGACTGCTCATGAATGGCTGATTGAAGAAATCAATCACCAGCCAACCAAAGAGCAAGCAGACACAGATGCGTGGTACTTGTTTGCACATTGTACTGAAAAAACCAAGATGCCTAATGCAGAAGCCGAATGGGGCAAGATTTTTGCGCACTTTGGCGGGAAAATGGAAGCCGTCGCAGTGGGTTGTTGTGGCATGGCAGGCACCTATGGCCATGAATCCGACAAGCTGGAAAACTCAAAAGGCATTTACGGTCTGAGTTGGAAGCCGCGTCTTGAATCGTTACCACCAACGCGAACCATGGCAACGGGCTATTCGTGCCGCAGCCAAGTAAAGCGATTTGAGCATCATAAAATGCTTCACCCTGTGCAAGTGTTGCTCAAGCTGGTGTAAGCCATTTTGCTTTTCATTCAATATCATAAAGGGGCGTTTGCCCCTTTTCTTTTTCTGAACCATCAGCTTCTTCTCATACCAAGCATGTAAAAAGTCACGATTTTACACGGCGTCGCAATAGTAGAGCGGGGCGAGCTGAAGGAGCTGATAGGCTTACCGATAACCCTTTACCCAAACAACGCATTGCCGAACGTGTGCTTTGTGTTTGTTGGGTGTGCCTTTTTAGAAAGGAGTCTGTCGTTATGTCTTCACTTCAGCCACATCTTACGTTTCATGGCATGTGTCGAGACGCGCTTCAGTTTTACGCTGATGCACTTGATGGTAAGGTCGTTACATTAAGTACCTTTGACGAATCGCCCGTCGAATTTCCTTCTCATTTTCTCAATCGCGTCATGCATGCAGAATTTGTTTCTCCTGAGCTTTCTTTTTTCGCGTCAGATGGCCTTGATGACTCGCTAGCGCAGGGGTCGGGGGATGTCGCCTTCCATGTCAGGTTCACAGAGCAGACGCGTCAGGACGTGGTTTTTTCTGCATTGTCAGATCAGGGGCAGATCATCATGCCGTTGGACTATACGTTCTGGGGGGTAAGGTTTGGGATAGTGACGGACAAGTTTGGTATACGCTGGATGTTAAGTTGTTCGGCGGAGAGCCCTAAAGACTAAACGCCTCCGAAACCAAGCAATGAAGTGAGCAAGGTGTCAGAGGCGTTAACGTTAGCGGCGTTAGAATCAGGTTTATCGAAACCTGATTCGTAACAAGATCAGTCTTCGTTAGGGCTTAACCAGCGGTAAATAACACCTGCTAGGATGGCGCCAATCAGTGGTGCAACCCAGAACAGCCAAAGCTGTGAAAGTGCCCAGTCGCCAACAAACACGGCAGGACCAGTGCTTCGCGCAGGGTTAACAGAGGTGTTGGTCACTGGAATACTGATGAGGTGGATCAGTGTGAGTGACAAACCAATCGCAAGACCCGCAAAGCCTGGGCTAGACAGCTTGTGCGTCGCACCAAGAATGACGATCAAGAACATGAAGGTCATCAAGACTTCGGTGATAAAGCCCGATGTTAAATCGTAGCCGCCTGGTGAGTGTTCGCCGTAGCCATTGGACGCGAGGCCACCGGCTAAATCAAACCCCGGCTGACCGCTGGCGATCATATAAACAGCGTAAGCACCGGCAATACCGCCCGCAACCTGAACGACAATGTAAGGTAAAAGCTCACTGGTTGGAAAACGTCCGCCAGCCCAAAGGCCAACAGAGACAGCAGGGTTTAGGTGGCAACCGGAGATATGACCAATCGCATAGGCCATGGTGACCACGGTTAAACCGAAAGCCAGTGAAACACCTAAATAACCGATGCCAACGTCGGGTACTCCAGCTGCTAAAACAGCACTACCGCAGCCTCCCAGAACTAACCAAAACGTACCGATGAATTCGGCAGTTAATTTTTTCAACATAACAAAGCGTCCTTTTCACATCGCCTCGTATCGGCGAATTGTTTTAATGCAAAAATATGGAGTAGGAGTTGTTCCTGTACTGCGCTTTAAACGTAGCACATTGTATGGCTTTGTCCGCTTTAGGTGGATTAACCCCACTAAGCGACAAGCGTTTAAACGACTTCAGCCGCACGGAAAGGGTCACATACATCGTAGAAAGCTGATGGAGTGTGTGATGCATATTTCGAAGGGAAGTGGGCGAAAGCGCGCGGAATAACTTGGATTTAGAAGATATACTCTATTGAAAATCAAATCGTTGCCTTGACTAAGGCGTTAAGCAATGATCACTACGTAACGCCAAAGCGAGGCTTGTAAATGATTAAGATTGTTTTCATTGTTGGTTTGATACTCGTTGGACTTCTGGCAGCCAAATTTGTGGATGAAAAAATGCAAAAGAAGATTGCCATCGTGTTTGTTGCCCTTGTGGCCGTTGCTGTTATTAGCCTTGTTGTTTCCGAACTCATTCGCTAGCAACGCCAGCTTAGTACTTTAAATACCTAGCGACAGCTAAAAAAAAGCGAACCATTTGGTTCGCTTTTTTCGTTTCTATTTAGTAAGAAACCGGATGACGCTTAGCGCGCGGTTTGGCGGCTACGCTGACCAGCAGGGCGTTTCTTACCGCCTCCTGTAGGTTTAGCCGCGAATGGCTTACCACCGCCTTGTTTGTGTCCATTGCCTGCGGTGTTTCCGCCCGTTGGGCGCTTACCGTTGCTTGGTTTTCCACCATTCGTTGGTTTATTACCATTGCTTGTCTTAGCGCCGGTGGTAGGGCGGCCACCTGCAGGTTTGCCATCAGCGGTTTTACGCTGTGGCTTACGGATATCAGGCTGATTAGGGTGTTTCGTCGCAAAGCGCTTCGCACCGTGACGACCAGACCCGCGGCGTTGAGCGAATGTCAGCTCTGCTTCTGTGCCCGGTTGCGGAATCAAACAGCCCGGACGATCACCGATCAGGTGCTTTTTACCCATGCTGGTCAGCGCTTCACGGATCAACGGCCAGTTAGCAGGATCGTGATAACGAAGCAGGGCTTTGTGCAGACGGCGTTGAAGCTCGCCTTTCGCTACAAACAACTCTTCGCGTTTTTTGTATTTCACGCGCTTAAGCGGGTTTGTCTCCGAGTGATACATCGCCGTTGCGTTACACATCGGCGACGGGTAGAAGTTCTGTACTTGGTCACACTGGAAATCATTTTCTTTCAGCCACAATGCTAGGTTCAGCATGTCCTCATCAGTACACCCTGGGTGTGCGGCGATGAAGTAAGGGATCAGATACTGTTTCTTACCCGCTTCTTTGGTGTACTTGTCGAACATTTCCTTGAAGCGGTCATAGGTGCCCATGCCCGGCTTCATCATCAGATCCAGAGTGCCTTTCTCTGTGTGTTCAGGGGCAATCTTCAAGTAACCACCAACGTGGTGAGTCACAAGCTCTTTCACGTACTCTGGTGATTCAATCGCAAGGTCATAACGAACACCTGACGCAATCACCACCTTCTTAACGCCTTTGGTTTCGCGCGCAGCGCGATAAAGGTCGATGGTGTGCTGGTGGTCTGTGTTGAGTTTTTCACAGATTTTAGGGAACACGCACGAAGGGCGACGGCAGTTCCTTTCTGCTTTTGGATCAGAACAGCCTAAGCGGTACATGTTCGCTGTTGGGCCACCCAAATCTGAAATAACGCCGGTGTAACCTGGCACTTTCTCGCGAATGTCTTCCAGTTCATTCAAGATAGATTCCTGAGAACGGTTTTGGATGATGCGGCCTTCATGCTCGGTAATAGAACAGAAAGAACAACCACCAAAACAACCGCGCATGATGTTGACCGACGTTTTGATCATTTCATAGGCAGGGATTTTCGCGTTGCCGTATTTCGGGTGAGGAACACGTGCGTAGGGCAAGCCAAACACATAATCCATTTCGTCTGTAGTAAGAGGAATGGGCGGCGTGTTAACCCACAGTTCGCGATCACCGTGTTTTTGAGCCAGTGCGCGCGCTGAATATGGGTTGTTTTCTAGGTGCATCACGCGGCTTGCGTGTGCGTAAAGAATGCGGTCGTTCAAGAGCTTTTCGAACGAAGGCAAGCGCACGTAGCTGTTTTCAGCATCGTGACGTGCAGGGCGAACCATTACAGGCTTTGCGACTTCTTCTTTCGCTGCATCTTTCGAGGTTTCACACGCCGTTTCTACCACATACGGGTTGGACATCACCATGGCTTTGCCTGGCTTGTCGATACGCGTGCTGTCGATTTCTGCCATTTCTTCAGGCGTAGCTTTTAACATCACTGCCGTACCTGGAATACGGGTCATGGTTTTAATGTCTTCGCCGCGAGATAGGCGATGTGCAACGTCAACCAATGCACGCTCTGCGTTACCGAAGAGCAAGATGTCTGCTTTTGCATCTGATAACACTGAACGGCGAACTTTGTCAGACCAATAGTCATAATGCGCGAGACGACGAAGGCTGGCTTCAATACCGCCGATAACAATCGCAGAATCTTTATAGGCTTCACGGCAGCGTTGCGAATAAACCAATACCGCGCGGTCAGGGCGCATGCCGCCTTTGTTGTCTGGTGTGTATGCATCGTCGTGGCGTGGTTTACGGTCCGCCGTATAGCGGTTGATCATGGAGTCCATGTTACCCGCAGTGATGCCGAAAAAGAGGTTAGGTTGGCCTAGCGCCATGAACGCATCTTTATTCTGCCATTCAGGCTGCGCAATGATACCTACTCGAAAGCCTTGTGCTTCGAGTACACGACCAATAACAGCCATACCAAAACTTGGGTGATCGACATAGGCATCACCCGTGACAATGATGATGTCACAGCTGTCCCAACCAAGCATGTCCATTTCTTCACGGCTGGTAGGAAGGAATGGCGCAGCGCCGAAGCACTCAGCCCAGTATTTTGGGTAATCGTAAATAGGAGTAACAGAATTGCGCATTTTTTGACCTCTTTCTCGCAAGGCGGCAATTATAGCGACTTGACGGGGTGAGAGCCAGCGAGATTAAACCTGCACTTTTACAAGGTTTTTAGAGAATTCACCGGTTGGCCATGCGGATGGAGCATCCTAAGGTTTCTTAGGTTAAATAAAAGCATCCAGAAGACCAAATAAATGATGTTTACTGATTCGCTTTGATAAAAACAATTGAAAAACTGATAAACAAGCCAACAAAACATACGAGAGGGTAATGTGTGAGTCTTTGTTCATATACCCAAACAACCTGAAGATGCAGGATTCAGCGAGGTTTACTGACGTTATGATCTAGGCGTCCCTTTGCCGATGTAGTGATCTCCATCAAAAAGGGATAACACCGAGCATGGCGTCAGTAAACTCGCCCGAAGGGAGGCCTTCAGTGCGTCCACTTCATCGTTAAATTCCTGTGAAATAGAATGACTATTCCTACAAGAATTTGCCTTGAACTGAACGCACTGATGGCCTCTGAAATCGAGCATCTTCAGGTTGTTTGGGTATATATAAACTAAATGATGAATGTTTAAGTCTTATTAAATAGACATAACTTCAAACTTAATGCCTTTCTATCTTGACTAAGTCCCGCATAATTTTAATTATTAATGTAACAACCATATCAATAGAGAAACATTTTAATGCAAACGAGTCATTTGTAAGCATTCAATGTAAAAAATTCCAGCGGAGGGAAAGTATGGATAAGCAATATAATCAAGCCGTCGACGTGTTAGCGCAACTACGTGTGGGCGATGCCATTAGCGACGCGCTCAGGGCCGATGCGAAAGAAGTAACCAAAGAGGTATTTGAAAAGCATTGCCAACACTATGACCTGAATGAGATCGATGAAATGCTCCACAGCGACGCAGTATGTACGACACTCAGGAATACATGGACAGACATGATTTGTGATGTTTGGCACAGCTGACTACTGCTGTATGCGCGTTGTCACCCGCGACGACACTGATGTTGTGGGTGGCATGTCTACGCGAATATTTAGACTTCTTTTCTCACGCTAAATCACGTTCAATTTTTTAAAACGGCGAACGTTTCTGACCTTCAATTTCGTCCAATCTTGCTTCATGCCCAAGAATGGCATCTGCTTGTTCTGCGGGTGTCGCGAGTTTTCTCAGAGCAGCCTCTAGCATCACATCGAGTGTATCAACGGTTTTGGCACGTCGAAAAAATATTAGCCAATCCGTTCGGCTGGTTGGTTGTGTTGTTGACATAGTTGACCCAAAAATTATTAAAAATGTACGTGGCGACACTTTGTTGCGTGTCTTGTTTTAAAAATAGCCTAGAGCACACCATCGTGCTTACAGCCGTTAATTAGATTGAGAACATGTAAAAACGGCATATTCATGACAATGAAAGAAATAGCGCGGTGTACCGAATAATAACATTGATCGTTTAATTGTGCTTAATGAGGGAATAGACCTTATGGGATGTGGAAACTTTCAGACGAAACCCAAGGGCGTAATGTGTGCCCTTGGGGGGTGACGCTGTTGTGTTAGAACCTGAAGCTGACACCTGCGGAAGCAAGGTATTGGCGTGCATCATAGAAATCGATATTTGACTCGGTATTGTTGTATCCCGCCAAAACCACCAACGACAACGGGTGGATTTCGAACAAGTGTGCGTATTCGTAAGCAAGGAAAACGCCGTATTTGCTGTCTTCGCGTGGCTGTCCAAACACAGGGTGGGCCGAGTCATATTCGCTGTATTGGTAGCTACCTGTTAGCACGATT
This sequence comes from Enterovibrio baiacu, assembly GCF_004120195.1. GTDB lineage: Bacteria > Pseudomonadota > Gammaproteobacteria > Enterobacterales > Vibrionaceae > Enterovibrio > Enterovibrio baiacui. The sequence continues at coordinate 163,227 of NZ_SCHN01000011.1, forward strand.
TTGTTTCTTCCCGCGAAGCTGAAATACGTCAGTTCACCGCCATAAGCTTGGTAAGACATAGCTTGACCATCAGCGTCATGGTTAAAGTAGATCAGGGAAGGTGTAACGCCTAAGCCACGACCTAGGAATTGGCGATAGCTCAGTTTGGAATAAAAGGTGTCTCCGCTGCGTTGAAGGGACTCTTGCGCCGATTGGGACAGTCCCAAAGCTTGCCCGCTCTGTTCATTTTCTATGTCGGTTTCTGCAAAGGCTAAATCAACAGACAATGGTGAACCACCAATGGAAGAAACCTGAAAGCGATAGGCATTACCGGATTTTTCTGTTTCAGTGCGTGGCGAACGTGTGATGTAAGGGTCAGCCCAAATGTCTTCGTTAACCAATGTCGGTAGGTAAGATGCAGTGATCGTGGTGCCCGAACCAAACTGCTGCTTGTAGCCTGCTTCCAGCGCAATAGTACCGATAGCGATATCTTCGCGAGAGGTACCCACAAAAATCTGTTTATCTAGGCCACTGCCAAAGGTAAAGGCCAGCTTGCCCAATGCGCCGAAGATGGCATCTGCTTCTCTGTCCCCGTTGCTGTTTAGCTCGCCATTCTTGGTGTTTTCGCCGCTGGTTGAAAGGTTCGAATCTGTTGATACGACACCACCCAACACTGAAATCTCCCCACTTAATCCACCCTGTTCAGCAAGCTGTGCTTGAGCAAAAAACGGCGTTATCGCCAAACCGATTAACGTGTATTTGTTCATTTTCATTTTAAAATCCCTGTGTGCGCGGCAAATTGTTATTTTCATGCGTGCCAGTGCCAACTTCTATCCAGATTGATGGGCGCTTTCTGTGTCTCATAAATTAAACATAGTGGCAGGGTTTTCATCATATCAGAGCTTTATTGCGATGTGTTTAACAAAGAAATAAAAATGTTGCATATACGTTATTCAGGACAATCACGAGACCGGCATGAGCTTTGTGAGCGCCTCTATTTTTATGTTTGAAAGCTGTCGATAATCAAAGTAGGGGCAAATGAGAATAGGCAGTGTTGGATGCTTTGCAAATTCATTGTTTATCCAAACACACGACCCAGAGAGCCCGAGTTTGTGTGCGTGTGTTCGCCCAGCAATAATATGTATGGTGAGGGGGGCGGGATCACTTTGTTGCGTTTGAGCAACGCGTAAAGGATCTGCCATTCCAAAGTGCAGGGCGGTACTTGATTCTGCTTGCAGAAGCGCTTGATCGCGATAAGCTTGCCATGTTTTGTATCCCTGCGGATAGAAAGGGCTGCTTTCTGGCAAGGCGAACATGAGTTTCGCGTACACATTGAACACTTTTCTCCAGCCATTTCCTCCTGCATCACCCAAGGTTTTGATATGCCCTTTTTGAAGCGGCGTATAAGGGGGCAGATCATCAGCATGTCCCCACAAGCTTTCAACGGGTGGCGCTTTTTCTACATACACGTGGACGCGGGCATGCGGGTTACCAAAGGCGAATGAGGTCATGATGTACCTATTTGTTTTGTTGTATAAAATCGATGAATGCGCGATCAGCAAGAGAGAGATACCCGTGCTTACGCCATGCTATGGCGATATCAAGGATGACAGGCTCTTCAAAGGGAATAGGGACGAGGCTTGGTTCGTATTCGGTCACCATTTCAAGTAATGCCGTTATCGCGAAACCGTGCCTGACAATGTTCAGAATCATCGCCAATAGGTTCGTTTCAAAAGAGAGGTGTGGTGTGATTTTTCGTTCCACACAAATGCGATCAATGAATTCTCGGTGAAAATACCCCTTCTTGAACATCACCAGCTCTTCTTTAAAGAAATCGTCAAATGACATGGATTTCACATCGGCAAGGGGGTGATCTTTGCTTGTGACAGCCACCATTTGCGATGAGATCAAATGCGTGGTCTCGAGCGCAGCGGGAACATCTTGATTGTGAATAACGCCGATATCCAGTTCGCCATCCAACAGCATTTGACGAATAGACTGTGTGCCAGCTTCCACCACGATAAGGGTGAGGTCGGGGTACTTACTTTTGAATCCCATAAGCAAGGAAGGAAAGAAATACGACCCCAGCATGCCGGGAACGCCTACGCGAACTTCCCCTTTTTGTAGGCCGCGCAATTCCGCCATTTCGGTACTTGCATCCTCGACATGTTGAAGAATGCGATACGCGTGAGGCAACAACACTTCGCCTTCATGTGTGAGGTGAACTTGACGTTCATTTCTATCAAAAAGTGGCAGACCAACACTGGTTTCCAGCTTTTTGATGGCAATGCTCAGAGCCGGCTGCGCGATATGCAGTGTTGACGCTGCCTTGGTAAAACTCCGGTGCTCTGCAACGCTGATGAAATAGCGAAGTTGACGTAAATCCATGTGCACTTTCCCTGGGCTATCGTTAACGAAGGCATTGCCTAGCTATTAATAAAAGATCTTACTTTGATAAATTTAATATACTTCATTTATTACGGTTGGATTGCTACTTTCAATCTATCTTGTGAAACAGACTGCGCCTAACACCATGATTGAATTGAATAGCCCTGCATACCGAAAAGCCACCTTTGCACTCTCGTTTGGGTCGTTCTTGGTGTTCTGCAATCTCTATCTTTTTCAGCCCATGTTGCCTGTGTTTGCCATCGGGTTTGACGTAACTGCCACCAAAGTGAACTGGTTGCTTGCTTCGACGACGCTAGGCTTGTCCGTCAGCTTACTTCCTTGGGCGATGCTTTCTGAAAAAGTAGGCCGTCGGCCAGTGATGCTAACCAGCTTGGTGCTCATTCCGCTTGTCAGTATGTTATCGCTTTGGGCAGAATCCTTTTGGACCTTGGTATTGCTGCGTGGCTTAATGGGCATTGCGTTGGCGGGTTACGCCGCGGTGGCTGTGGCATACATCGCAGAAGAATTCAGCCCAATGGCGCTGGTGATGGCCGTGGGCGGATACATCAGTGCCAACTCGATTGGCGGTATCAGTGGTCGTTTAGCCGGGGGCTTTTTGTCGGACGCGTTCGGTTGGCACGGCGCGGTTATCGGCATGACGGCTTTTACTGTTCTCGGGATCGCCTTCGTTTATGCCTTGCTTCCGCCTCAACAACACTTTTCAGTCTCTAATACGTCATTTCGTTCGCAGCTTTCGACCATTCGTTCGCACCTGACCAATCCTTTATTGCTTCTTGCCATGATGATAGGCGGAATTAACTTCGCGATTTTCGTGAACATCTATTCCGTGACCGCGTTTCGTTTAGTGGACGCTCCGTTTAACCTGCCGGTAAGTTTGGTCTCCACCATTTTCATTTGTTATTTGGCAGGGACGTTAACATCCAAACTGAGTGGACGATGGGCGAATCGTTTTTCTGTGTTCAGTGGATTATTGCTGGGTACAGGCATCACCATGCTTGGCGTGTTGGTGGCAAGCGTTGATGCTGTCAGCATGGTCATTTTAGGACTGTTGATTGTCGGTGCGGGGGCGTTCTTTTCCCATTCTCTTGCGTATGGCTGGGTAAGTCGTCGAGCGGAAAAGGGCAAAGCAACTGCAACGGCGTTGTACCTCGTTCATTATTACGTGGGCGGCAGTTTGGGTGGCTTCTATCTCATTGGTTGTTGGGAGTTGGGAAGATGGCCGCTGGTGACGATAGGCGCAATGTCGCTAGCGGCAGTGAATGTGCTCTTAATTCATTTATTGGGTGTTCGCGAAAAAGCAGAAACACCCCAATGTTGTTGAATTAACCTTGATAGCGGCTGCTTGGGAATTGTCGGCGTTTCAATTCGCAAACTCTAACCAAGGGCGTCGGCAGTTATTTTTGCTTTCTTTTGCTCTGGCATCGAAGACTAGGGCACAATTTCTGCCTTTGTCTTTTGCGCGATAAAGCGCGGCATCCGCTTTTTCGAGTAAGGTTGAAAAATCATCGTCAAAGGATTCGCTGGTGGCAATACCTATTGATGTGGTGATTTTGATTGGTGAATCTAAACCTTCCACGGCAATGTCCAAATCTTGGATAGTCTGCATGATCCGATTCGCGACATCTTTTGCATTGGTTGTACTGCAATGCGGCAGAAACAAAATAAATTCCTCCCCACCGAAACGCCCAAAAATGTCTGACTTTCTCAGTGTGTGTTGTACCGATTCAGAGAAGGCTTTGAGTACGACATCACCTGCAAAGTGTCCATACCTGTCATTCACGCGTTTAAACCGATCAAGATCCATGATGAGGACGGAATACGGTCGCGACTTAAAGCGCGTGTTTTCAAAATCGCGTTTGGCCAACGTGAGCAACATGCGCTTGTTGTATACACCCGTCAGTGGATCAAGCGTGGCATGTCGGTACAAGCGAAGCATCATGTGGACTTTCGACGTTTGCGCCCAAATCACCATGAGACCCACCACGGTTTGCAGCCAGTAAATCGCCATTTCATCGAGCTTAAAAAGGGCACCGCTTGACGCATCCACGTAAAGTTGAATCGCGGCAGTGAGAGCCATAAAGCTCAGAGATTCGCGAATGGTAAGTGGGAAAATGGTTAACAGCACGATATGTACAAAAGGGAGTAGAGTATAAAAGTAGGTCGTGCTAGTGACCGAATGCTGGTAATCGAGTGTACTGTTTGCGAACAAATAGAAACTATTGACTGACACGACAAACGCTGTGATGGCGAGTCTCCCCGCTGCAAGTGTGCCATGTTTTGTTGCTTTTTGGCCGATGATGACAAGCGTACATGCAAGGATAACGCGCAATGTCACCAAAGAGTGGGATTGAATACCAAGCAGGTAAACATCAACCGGTATCCAAGCGAGTGTTAAAAATGCCCAGACATAGCATAAGGCTGAAACGCGAGGGCTGAGATAGGTCGCGCGTGTGGTATTAAAACTGGTTGCATGCTGTTTTGCGCTCCATAGTTCCAACCAGATAAAGGATAAGCGTTTATACGATAACTCCATGTCTTCGTAACCTTGTGCTCATTGCGATTAAATATTCGCCAAAATGTGGGTAATTGTCCGTTATTCTTTGAAGTGCGTTCATGAACGCTGTCTAGATATATCACTAATTACATATAAAAATGAGTGCATACAAATTAATCATCTATTTTTGTGAGGTTATCTATGTTGTTGCACCTATTTGGTGAGCACATATAATTGCTCTCAAGATTTTGATAGGTAGAGACATATGTACGACGTAATAAGCACCGTGGTCATGGCTGGATTGTTGGGTGCTCAATTAGTGCTGACGCTTGTGTTGTTGAAAGGGGATATATGCCCTGGGCAACGTGGTCGCTTGCATAAAGCATTCTGGTTTTTGGTGGCGGGTTGGGCCATTGTGACGCCGTTTTCCCCTTTCTCTGCATTACCTTTTATTGCTCTGGGCATTTTCTCGCTCAGATCTAAGTCGGGCAAAACACGTCAATCTGGGCCCATTCCTGTGCTGCATTTAGCCAACGGCTTTGCGGTGCTGGCGGTATTGATGGCAGCAGTGGAGCAAGGGGTAACAACGGGGTTGCTGATGCTCTCTCAAGTGTTGCTGGTGGGAGCGGTAACCGCGCACTACTTGTTGGTTAAAGCGCGCTCTCGTTTACAAGCCTTTCATCGCATTCTTCCTGTGGTTGGCATTTTTTCCGCCATGATGATGGCGTTGATGTTGGCGGTTTCAAGCGCCATGTTGCCAGAGCAAGAAGCGGCGGCCTTGGTGTCTACCATCTTGACGAGCCTTGGTCTTGTGCTGTTAGGCGTGTGTATTTGGGCCATGCATTTGATGCGCCAAACACCACCTCACATCGCGCAACTCGGCGTTGCGTTTTGCGTGTTGCTGAGTGCTTCAACCATCGCGATAGCGCCATTTATGTAACTGGCTGTCTGCGCGACTGTAACAGGATTAATAAAAGGCACGGATAGTGCCTTTTTTCATGCCCGCAGATCGCTGGTATAAGCCTGACGTTCTACACTTTCATGCAGTGAGACGTTGAAAAGCGAAGCGCGAACCTTGTTAGGTTCTTTGGGAATCTGTCAGGAGATAAAGCATGGAAATCCATAACCTCGAAAAGCTTGAAGCCCCGATTGTGTATGGCATTGTGAATGAAAAACTGCGTTTAGAATGTGGCAGCTTAGACGCCTTGATCGTGAAGTACGATCTTGATGCAAATGAACTGCAGCACCGGTTTGATGAGCTGGGGTGCTACTACGACGCGGACGTGAACCAGCTACGTCAAAAGTAGCCAGCGTTTACCACGTTCATCAGGGTTATACCTTCTTAATGCCGACCAAGTGCGTGTGGCATTGGGTTCTTGCAGTTGCAAAAAATGCCTGTAAATATGGTCGCGAAGCTTCTTGGTTTCTGACGGCGGCGTACAGTCGACGCCACAATCCTTCCCCTAAAGGCCTGTCTACCACTAATCCTTGTCGAGAAAATTCACTGATTGCCCAGTTGGGCAAGGCCGCAACGCCAAGTCCCGCGGTGACCATTTGAATGAGCATTAATGTGTTGTCAGCAGATTTGAACTGAGAAGGTTCAATGCCTGCAGGCTGCAAGAAATGCTTAATCACATCCATACGTTGTCGTTGAACGGGGTAGGTGAGTAGCGTCTCGTTCGCCAGATCTTCTGGGGCGATGATTTTCTTCTTCGCCAAAGGATGAGTATCTGCCAGCACCAAGCGCATTTCGAAATCAAACAAGGCTTCGTAATGAATTTCACTGCGTGGGGCAATGTCAGAGGTGATGACCACATCTAATTCACCGCCTGCAAGTGCCGGTAAGGGTTCGAAGCCAAAACCTGATGAAAAGTCTAACGTCACCAATGGCCAACTGACTTTGTACTCTTTCAATGCTGGCATGAGCCATTGGAAACAAGAATGGCATTCAATCGCCATATGCAGACGACCTTGCGCATCTTCCTTCAACGCCGCCAAATCGGTTTCTGCACGCGCCAGCCTCGGCAATACATCATCAGCCAACGTGAGTAGCACTTGTCCTTCCGCCGTAAAACGCACGGGACGTGTCTTTCTCAAGAACAAAGGCGAACCAATACGCACCTCTAAGTCTTTGAGTTGATGGGAGAGTGCGGACTGAGTCAAACACAACTGTGTGGCAGTAGAAGTGAGTGAACCTGTGTCTCTTAACACTGACAGAGTACGTAGATGCTTAACTTCAATCATGAATTTTTCTCAATATCCTTTTGAGTAAATTGAGTTTGTTTTAAGAACTCTAATCAATCGAGGTGGACATGTAAACATCTGGACGGCCAATTAGGGGCGGGAATGTTCAGAGACTGCGCGAACCGTCGAATAACTGACAGTAATCTGTCGTGAAAAATACTCGAGAGGGACACCGATTTTCGGGTGCTTTTGTTGCTAATACGTTATGACTCACTAGAGTTCAATCAAATGAATACAAGCAGTTAAAACACCTTTGGCTGGCGATTTTGTGATTTATGCACAACAATTAGTTAACACATTTTGCTGGTGGGGTAGGCAATGGCAAAGAAGATGATGGCATCAACGTTAATAACAGTCTTTATTGGGCTGTTTTTTTCGTTCCTCGCTGCCATGTCTTTGCACCGCTCTGAGCAACTTGCCATCGAGCATGAAATACAAAAAGACGTTGAGAATGCAGCGCTCTCCCTTGGCAGAGAGCTAAACATTGGCATAGAACTGCTTTATGCACTGCGCAATCAAATCGCATTGAGCGATGAGATCAATGAAGATGCTTTTGTTGTATTCGCTGACAGCGTGATGGACAGACACCCCAATATCCGCTCGATGGAATGGGCCGAATATCTGGTTGAGAAAGATCGTGACCTCTATGAAGCAGAAGCTGCACTCGAGTTTGCTTTGTTTGAGATCGTTGAGCTCAGTGCCAATGGTCAATTGGTGAAGGCCGCATCGCGCAATCAGTATTTCCCCGTCAGGTATGTCACGCCTTATGAAGAAAACCAGAATGTCATGGGGTTTGATTTAGCATCGCGTCCATCCATGAAAGATGCGTTGGAAATGAGTTGGTATCGAGGTGTGCCGATTGCTACGCCCGCCATTCGATTGAAGCGAGAATTTGAAGATCACAGCGGCTTCCTAATGCTTTTGCCCGTTTTTGTTGGTAACCCTGAAACCCAAACGGATAGGGAAGCGGCATTGCGCGGCTTCCTCGTAGCACTGTTCGATGTGCAGGATATCTTTGATATCGCCATCAGTAACACTGTGAATGAGGCCATAAATCTAGAGCTCATCGACAAGGGGCTGAACGAACAAAGCGATGTGATTTTTCAGAACATTGTGGACTTGGCAGAGTCGCCAGTCATGACACTGGGTTATACCTCTAAACCTATATACTTCGCAGGCCGAGAGTGGGTATTGCGTGGCACGCCGACCATTGATTATGTGCAAACGCGCATGAGTATTTATCCTTACCTGATATTTGTTGTCGGCATGATCATTTTCTCCCTGCTGGCCTACTTGCAGTATGTGTTGCAGCACCGCGCTCTGAGCGTGCAAAAGCGCGTGGATGCAAAAACGCGAGAGCTGAGGGATGCGAACAAGAAGCTCGAGAAAATGTCGAAGGCTGATGGGCTGACTGGTCGATACAACCGCGACTACTTTGATGAGTGTGTCGATGCCGAAGTGAAGCGTTCTCAACGTGATCGTCTGGCCATGAGTATGCTCATCGTCGAGATTGACCACATGTCAGCCTACAACGAGAAACATGGCCGTGTGGGAGGTGACAAAGTGATTCGCCTTGTTAGCCAAGCACTGGCCGACAAGCTAAAGCGGCCTGGGGATTTACTCGCGCGGTATGGTGGAGAGTCTTTTGCCATCTTATTGCCAAACACCAAAGACGGCGCACCGATCGCGCAGCTGTGTTTTGATGCGGTGAAGGTACTGAAGTTGCCTTTCGACAAAGAAGCAGGGGACGACATTGTTACCGTGTCGATCGGGGGCGTGACTGTGCTGAAATCAGAAGAAATTGATCCCACCAAGTTCATGGCGTATGCAGAAATTGCGCTGAACAAAGCCATTGCAGAGGGACGAGACCAAACACATTGGATCTATTCCCCAGAAGACAATCAGCCTCACGTGGGAGGCTGATTATTCGTCACTGACGCATTATTCGAATGCGTTGATGGGCTAACTTACTATTAGTTAGTGCCGTCAGTCAGTTGAAAACGTAGCGTGTGGTCGCTGTTTTTCAGTACTAGGGTTTGTTCACCCAGTTCTACTGAGCTCCAGTTACCCAATACGTTTGACATCACACCTTCAAGCGCCATCGCAGGTTCAGGGCATGCCATCATGGTTGTTGCCATCTTGTCGATGCGGAACTGGTCGCCTTTCAATTCAGCTTGGCCAAAGTAACGGTTACAACCGCCGTGACCGTTAGCAGCGAATGCTTCGCCAATTTCTAGGTTTGGTGCTGCAAAGCCTTCTGGAAGCGCCAGCGCTTTTCCGTCAACACTCTCTAGCACCCAGTTGTGGTTTTGCATGTTATCAACGGTAACGTCCATTGATGATCCTTGGCCTGAACTAGCAGCACAGCCAGCCAAAATTGCTGGCGCGAATAGCATTGCGATTGCGGTTCTTTTCATTATCAACTCCAGATAGAAAACTGAATCAGCTTCGATAGAGACAGTCTAGTCAAGGCTTGGTTCAACACCTGAGCGATTAACTGGACGTTTACTGACTTTCGCCATTATTCCGATTATTGCGACGTGCGCAAGTCAGGAAAGTGTTAAAACCCTAATAATTGTGTGAATACTGTCGATGGAATGAACAATTGGCGGATAATATTCGGACAGAAACAAAAAAGCCCCCAAATTCAGGGGGCAAGGGTGAATACCATCGCTTTGTTGTCGTTATAGTAAAAAGACGATCAAGCAGAGTGAAAAGTCACGCTCGTTACCCAAAAAATGGGTGGGTTCGGTAAAGCTTTTCACTCGCTTTGCGATACGGAGTAAGCTGTATCGGGATTGCGCTTTTCTAGGGTTAACCTTGTTAGATTATGCTTTCTCAGATTAACCAAAATCGCCATTCACATAACCCAGCGTGCGATGGTCGGTCGGGTTCATGAAAATGTGCTCAGTTTCGTTGTGCTCAACCAGCTCCCCCATCAAGAAGAACGCTGTGCGATCTGAAATGCGTCGTGCTTGTTGCATTGAGTGGGTCACGATGACGATGGTGAAATCTTTCTTCAAGGTCTCCATCAAATCTTCAATTTTCTTGGTGGCAATCGGGTCAAGTGCCGACGTCGGTTCATCCATCAGGATTACATCAGGTTCCATCGCGATGGTACGAGCAATACACAGACGTTGTTGCTGACCACCAGACAGACCAAAGGCATTCGACTTCAATCGGTCTTTTACTTCATCCCATAGCGCAGCGCTGCGAAGGCTCTTCTCTACCACTTCGTCGAGGTGTTTTTTGTCATTGATGCCTTGAGCACGAAGGCCATACGCCACGTTTTCATAAATGCTCATCGGGAAAGGGTTCGCTTTTTGGAACACCATACCCACTTTAATACGAAGGTTCGCAACGTCGATGTTGCCGTACACGTCTTCCGCATCCATCTCCACAAGGCCATCAATCTTTACGCCTGCAATCAAATCGTTCATGCGGTTCAAACAACGCAACAAGGTAGACTTACCGCAGCCTGAAGGGCCAATTAACGCTGTCACTTTCTTATGAGGAATCGGCAAGTTGATGTTTTTTAGCGCGTGTGTGTCGCCATCGTTGTAATACAGGTTTAGGTTTTCAATGTTGAATTTGTTCATGTTCTTAATCCTCGGGCTCAGTAAGTGGCTTTGCTGAATTTGCTGGCGATCAGTTTTGTCAGCATGTTGATGAGTAGCACGACAACAATCAGTACGGTGGCAGTGGCGTATGCCTGATGCCATTCGTGAACCGTGTAGAGCTCCTGAGTTAATTTATAAAGATGGACAGTGAGCGTTCTGCCTGAATCGAGCAGGCTGTCTGGAATGCGCGCAACCATGCCTGCGGTAAGGAAAACCGGGGCTGATTCGCCAATTACACGACCGACGCTCAAAATAATGGAGGTAACAATACCTGGCATTGCACTTGGAAGTATCAGCTTCCAAATGGTGTAAATCTTTGATGAACCCAATGCGTAAGAGCCTTCGCGATACGTATTTGGCACCGCAATCAAGGCTTCCTCTGTGGTTCGGATAATCACAGGAAGAATCAAAATACTCAGCGTCAACGCACCCGATAGAATCGAGAAGCCTAAACCCAGTACTGCCACAAAGAAGGTCATACCGAACAAACCAAAGATAATCGAAGGGATGCCCGCCAGTGATTCCGTACAAAAGCGAATGACCTTCACGAGCTTACTGCCCACTTTCGCGTATTCGGTCAGATAAATCGCCGTCATGATGCCGATAGGTGCTGCGATGGAAATCGATGCAAGTACCATGTAAATGGTCGATACGATCATCGGCCAAATACCAGATTCTTCTCCTATACGGGTGTAGTTGCTCGTGATGAATGACCAGTTCACATACTGCAAACCGTTACTCAAGATGTACCAGATAATCCAGAACAGGAAGCCAACTGTCATGGCGGCCGCTGTCCATACAATAGCAAGCGCGGCTTTGTCTTTTAGGTGGCGAGAACGCGCATTTTGTTTGCTGACGTTTTGTAAAATAGACATCGTCATTACCTCGCTTTTTCGCGATTAAGATAAAGCAGTGAAGCGTTTAAAATCATGATGAAAATAAGCAGCACGATACCTGTCGCGTAGAGTGCACTGGCGTGAACCCCTGACGCGTAGGACATTTCTAGGGCAATGTTTGCTGTGAGCGTTCGCGCTGAATCTAGAATGCCTTCTGGCATGGCGGGTGCGTTTCCCATCACCATGATGATGGCCATGGTTTCGCCAAGTGCGCGTGCAATACCCAGAATGACACCTGTCATGATGCCTGAGCGCGCGGCGGGTATGAGCAACTTAAATGTGGTGAACATTGGTGATGCGCCCAGCGCAAGAGAACCTTCTTTGTAGGTTTTCGGCACAGCGCGTAACGATGTTTCAGACACGGCGATAACCGTTGGTAGGATCATAATGGCAAGCACCACGATGCCCGCTAGCAAGGTGTTGCCGGCAGGCACGTTAAACACGTCCTGAATCAAGGGCACGATGATCACAAGGCCAAAAAAGCCATAAACCACGGAAGGAATACCAGCCAGCAGTTCCACCGCGGGGCGGATAATGTTTGCAAGCCACTTTGGGGCGATTTCAGCAATAAAAACGGCAGTTAACACTGCAATTGGCACGCCTAGCGCGACAGCACCAAGCGTAGACGCCAGTGAGGCCACAATCATTGGCGAAATGCCGTAAAGGGCAGGTGGCAACCACTCTGTACCCGTGACGATGCCTGTAATGCCCGCTTCTTGAATCGCAGGGATGCCTTCAAGAAAAATAAAGTAGCCAATAGTGGCAAGTGAAAGCACGCCAATGATGGCTGCTGTTAGGAATAAAGAACGAAAGATGGCTTCTCGCCAATCCCGGCCTTTACGGCGACCGAGCTTGCTGGTGTAGTGCTTAGGTGCTTGTTCGGCTGCGATGGTCATGGAAACTCCAGATGTCATGTACTGACAGTGTGGATTTAAAGTAAATCGGCCTGACGAAATGTGTCAGGCCAAGGTATCTCGGTTTATTGCGCTGACACGTAGCCTTCGTTCATTACGATTTTTTGACCGTCAGCAGAAACAACCCAATCAAGGAATTTTTCAGCGGCAGGTGAAGGTTTGCCTTCTTTACTTAGAACAAGGAATGGGCGTGCGACGGGGTAATCACCTGACGCAACGTTTTGCTCTGTCGGCGTCACGCCGCCGATTTTGATGGCTTTCAGTGATTCGTCGATTGAACCTAATGAGATGTAACCAATGGCAAAGGGGTTGTTTGCAACGATGGTTTTCACGACACCATTACCGTTGCCAACTTGTGCGCGTTGAGAAATAGCTGACACTGTCATGCCATTCACTTTTCGCTTTAGGTTCATGATGTCTTCGAATGCACCACGCGTACCAGATGCTGTGTCACGTGTGACAACAACGACGGGTTTGTTTTCGCCACCTACTTCAGACCAGTTTTTCACTTCGCCGCGGTAAATCTTGGCAATCTGTTCGATGGAAAGGTCGTTAAGTGTGTTGCTGTTGTTGATGACGACGGCAATGCCGTCACGTGCAATCACGGTTTCTTTTAGCGAAGGTTCTTTTTCTGAGTCTTTCAAATCACGTGAAGACATGCCAAACATCGAGGTGCCGTTCTTTGCTGCTTTTACGCCTGCCGAAGAGCCTGTGCCTTGTACTTCGATGAATGTGCTGTTGTTTTGTGTTTGGTACGTTTCAGCCAGAATTTCCATTACTTCTGTCACAGACGTTGATCCTGAAACCGTGATGGTTTCTTGCGCTGAAGCGGAGTTGGCAACCAATGCGCCTGCCATGCACAGAGCGGTGAAAACGTTTGATTTCATTATAACTATCCTTAAAAAATGCCTTTCTTTGAAAGCGTTATTTGACTCAACGAGGGCAACTTTAGGAGAGTTATGTGACATTCATGTTTCACTAATTTGAAGCATTAATGACGAGACAAAGAAGCATAAAAGTCATTTATGTTTCATTTGTGAGTCATCGAGATTGGTGATAAATCTGATGTGAAATGGCCAATTTGGAGTGAGAAACGAAAGAAGCAGGCGGAACCATTTGGGTTAGTTTTGGCTCGCAACGCGCGCATTGGTGAGGTTCGCTTGTTGAAGCCACTCATCGGTTTGAGCCAGTGTCATGGGGCGACCATACCAGTAGCCTTGCAGTTTATCGCAACCAATGGAAATGAGGTACTGCCCAAGCGCTTCGGTTTCAACACCTTCTGCAACCACTCGACATTCAAGGCTGTGCGCCAAGTAAATGGTCGATCTGACGATGGCCTCGTGGTTGCTGCTGTATAACAAGTCTGTCACGAAACTGCGGTCGATTTTAATTTCATCAATCGGCATGCTGCTCAAAATCGAGAGGGAAGAAAACCCTGTGCCAAAGTCATCGATGCTCAAATACACGCCCAGTTTTTTGATTTTCTCCAATACAGCCTGCGCCTTACATGGGTTCTGCATCATGCTGGTTTCTGTGATTTCAAGCGTGAGTTGCGCGGGGTTAATAGGGTGTTTCTTCATGAGGCTGCTTAGAAACACTTCCAGCGTATCATCTTCAATGTCTTTCACTGACAGATTGACCTGAACCTGCGGGGTGATGCCTTGTCTGCGCCACGCTGCGAGTTGTGCGACCGTGGTTTCAAGCACCCAATGCGTGATTTTCTTGATGGCGTTGGTCTGTTCTGCGATGGGAATGAACTCATCTGGGCGTACTGAATAACCATCACCCATCGGCCAACGTATCAGCACTTCCAACGTCATTTGGTTTTGGTTGTTCACGTTGATCACAGGCTGAAAATACAGCTCAAAGTCCATGGTAGACACCGCCGTGTGAAGCATGGATGCCAGTTCAGTCTTGTCATAAAAGTGGGATGACGCCGAAGGCTCATAAATGGTGTAGGGGGCTTGGATACGTTTGGCACTGTACATGGCGATTTCTGATCGCTTCAATACATCTTCAGCGCTGCTGCCGTGTTCTGGGAACAGGGCGACACCCGCCGTGCTCGTAACGTTGACGTCGTGTTCGTTGATCGTCAATGGATGGTCTAAATAAGATTGAATGCTCTCGATATACGTCGGGATATTGCTGTCTTGCGGGTCATTAATGATCAGCGTGAAGCGGTTGCCACTTGAGCGTGCAAGAAAAATGTCTGCATCAATGAATTCTTTAAGCCGTTCTGAAAACTGCGTGAGGAGCACATCGCCTTTTTGATGGCTAAACACTTCGTTGATGTTGTTGAAATTATTAATGTCGAAGGTGACGAGCGCGAAGCTCTGTTCGCTGAGATTATATTCATTCACCTGGTGGCTAATCGTTCGTAGCAAGAACCGTCGGTTAGGCAGACCCGTAAGAGGGTCGTGAGATTCATTATGGTGCTGCTGAAATTCAGCAAAAGCGATGCGTTCCATGGATTGAGATATCACACCGAAGAGCATCACGCAGAATATGCCGCCACCAAAGAAAACCGCGGAGACAATGAATTCAATGAGCGTCGTTGTGGGTTTCATGGACAGGAAAGCGGCGAAGGTTAAATAACCCAGTACAAAGCCGAGCATGACGGGGATAAAACTAAAGGTAGAAGGGCGCTTGTCTCGTTGGTAGAGAGCAATCGAAGAGCGCAATGCCGACACAAGGGCAAGCATGCCTAATATCACAAGGATGATAGAGACTGTTTTTATCATCGTTATCGATAGTTGCCCGTAAACAAAAAGAAAAATACGCAGCGATGGCATGAACACATGCGCTGCGACCTTCTTAAATGTAGTTTACTTTTTATGAGCATGTATGCATTGCTAGAAAGCAATCACACGCTTGTCAGGAATTGCAGACAGAGCAGTTTGTATTTCTAGGGAGCGTGAAACTGCGCCATGAACTGTCCATGGCATCGAACATCATAAGTTTGCCTGATGGGGGCGCACTGAAGCAGGAAATCACCTTAATCGCTTCGAGTGCTTGTGATGCACCTATGATCCCAACCACTGGCGACAAAATGCCAGCTTCTACACAACTGAGGGCTTGTGCGCCAAACATGGCACTCAAACATTCATAACATGGTTCATCGTCACCGTACGTAAACACCGCGACTTGTCCTTCTAAGCGAATCGCCGCCCCGCTGACCAACGGGGTTTTATGCGCATAGCAAAGTCTGTTGAGTTGATTGCGTGTTTCCACATTGTCGCTGCAATCCATCACGAGCGAATGCTTGGCGATGAGTGCCGAGAGGGCTTCATCATCGAGGCGCTCAGCATAGGTATGGATCACCACATGAGGATTAAGCTGACGCAGCGCATTGGCCGCTGAATCAACTTTAAGCTCGCCAATCGTGGTGTCGCTATGAAGCACTTGGCGTTGAAGGTTAGACAGTTCAACCCGATCATCATCAACAAGTGTCATCTCGCCAACGCCCGCAGCTGCAAGGTATTGGCTTGCTGCGCAGCCAAGGCCGCCCGCACCCAATATCAAGATGCTGGCTTGCTTCAATGCTTCCTGACCGTCGAAATCAAACTGTTTAAGAATGATCTGACGGTTGTATCTGAGTTCTTCTTCAGGCGAAAGAATATCCACAGGGATCCTTTAATTTAATACGGCGTTGAACGGTTCAATGGTCACGTCTTCGTTGACATCAATGTGGCCTCTGTCCTGTTCCAAAATGGCAAAACAATTGGCTTGAGACAATGAACTGAATGCGCCAGAACCTTGGTTGCCAGTGGTAGAAACCCAAAGCTGACCTTCAGCATCTACATGATATACCGCGCGCTGGTAATCCGTGCGACCTGGTGATTTCTTGAAACGTGTTGCGGCTTTTGCTTTAAGCGCAATGGTTGGTTGCCATTGTGTATGACCGCCAAGTTTCGCCAATAAAGGCTGAACCATCACGTGCAGTGTCACCAACACTGACACTGGGTTGCCCGGCAAACCGCAGAAAAGCGCGTCTTTAATGGTACCGAAAGCGAAAGGTTTACCCGGCTTAATGGCGATTTTCCAAAAACCCACATCGCCTTCTTGGTCAAGAATGTCTTTGGTGTAATCGGCTTCACCCACGCTTACGCCACCCGATGTCACGATGACGTCTGAAACTTCCGCCGCTTTCAAGAAAGCATCACGTAGCTGTTCAGGGCAATCAGGGATGACACCCATATCAATCGCTTCACAGCTCATTTTGTCGAGCATGGCGCGAATGGTGTAACGGTTGCTGTCGTAGATTTCCCCTTTGCCTAAAGGCTCGCCGACTTGACGCAATTCGTCTCCCGTCGAGAAGAATGCCACTTTGGGTTTACGGATCACGGTGACGTTCGCGATGCCAAGCGTTGCAAGCATCGGCACTTCTCGTGGCGTTAGAAGGGTACCTTTTGGAATAACGACAGCGCCTTGCTTAACGTCGTCACCGATGGGGCGAATATTCTGTTGAGCGTTCGCTGACGCGGTGAAGGTAATCAGATCACCGTCTACTTCTGTTTGCTCTTGCATGATGACGGCATCTGCACCCGCTGGTACTTCTGCGCCCGTCATGATGCGAATACATGTTCCTTCAGGCCATTCGCCTTCGAAAGGAATACCTGCAAAAGATTTGCCTGCCAAGGTAAGGGTGCGTGATTTTTCTAAATCTGCACAGCGCAGTGCATAGCCATCCATTGCTGAATTAGCGAAAGGT
This sequence comes from Enterovibrio baiacu, assembly GCF_004120195.1. GTDB lineage: Bacteria > Pseudomonadota > Gammaproteobacteria > Enterobacterales > Vibrionaceae > Enterovibrio > Enterovibrio baiacui. The sequence continues at coordinate 180,494 of NZ_SCHN01000011.1, forward strand.
GGCACATTGATCGGGGAGCAAATGTCTTCGGCTGTTATGCGGTTTTGCGCATCCATTAAGGACACAACATCGGTTTGAGTAATTGGCGTGGTGTTTTCAAGCAAGGTAGAAATCGCAGTGGAAACTGGCATCAAACCTGGTGTATCGCAGCAACCCATAAATAGACTCTCGATGGTTTTGAACAAAACATGTTCAAGACGTAGAAGAAAGCGGTCATTATCGCAAACTTTGTTCGCTCAAACTAATGTCCACACGCAAATCGAGGTGTAATTTTATTACTATTAACGTTATGCTTCAAAAATCTGACACAAATTGATCCTTGTCCTTAAAAGACGAGTATTTAATTAGATAACAACATTGTAACGACCCGAGGATTTTCTATGACAGCATTGAGCGATTCTGCAATTCGAGTGCGTGAAGCACTTATTGCACGGGGCATTGAGACACCAATGACGCCGGGATCTTCGATGACCGCGACAGAAAAAAAAGAAAAAATCGAATACCACATGCGGGAAATTCTAACTGTTATCGATCTTGACCTGACAGACGACAGTCTAATCGAAACGCCGGCACGAATTGCTAAAATGTATGTGGATGAGGTGTTTTCAGGCTTAGACTACTCGAACTTCCCGAAAATCACAGTTATCGACAATAAAATGGGCTGTGATGAGATGGTGAGAGTGAAAGATATCACCCTTACAAGCACGTGTGAGCACCATTTGGTGACCATTGACGGTTCGTGCACTGTTGCTTACTTGCCGAAAGACAAAATCATTGGCTTGTCGAAGATTAATCGCATTGTTCGTTTCTTCTCGCAACGTCCTCAAGTTCAGGAACGTTTAACACGACAAGTGCTTGTGGCGCTTCAGACATTGCTCGAAACCGACAACGTGGCTGTCCACGTGAATGCGACACACTACTGTGTGAAATCACGCGGTGTGATGGATGCAACCAGCGAAACCACCACCACTGCGTTAGGCGGTGTGTTCAAGAAAAATCCAGCGACGCGCGCAGAATTCTTGCACGGCATTGGCATGTAATTAGCGTTTCTCGCTACACGGTTTAGAAACAAAAAAAGCGCCAATCGGCGCTTTTTTTATCTCTGCTAGCAGGGCAGTAATCTGTTGATTACTTTAGTACTGCTGCAATGGCTTTACACAATGGGCCCATGTTAGAACGCATCATGCCAGCAACACTGATACGGCCAGAACCTACGATGTAAACGCCGAACTCGTCTTTCAGGCGAGCAACTTGTTCTTTGTTCAGACCTGAGAAAGAGAACATGCCGTTCTGACGCTGAATAAAGCTGAAATCACCTTCCACGCCTTCTTCTTTCAAAGTTGCAACGAACAGTTCGCGCATCTCTTGAATGCGTACACGCATATCCGCGACTTCTTGTTCCCACTCTGCACGCAATTCTGCGTTATCAAGGATCAAGGTAACGACTGCCGCACCGTGAGCGGGTGGGTTAGAGTAGATAACGCGCGCAATGCTCTTCACTTGGCTGAATGCTGTTGCCGTTTCTTGTGCTGTTTTACCAACAATGGTAAATGCACCAACGCGCTCGTTGTAAAGACCGAAGTTTTTAGAGAACGAACTTGCAACAAGAAGCTCTGCACAAGAGTCTGCGAAAATGCGGAGACCCGCGGCGTCTTCTTCAACACCAGACGCAAACCCTTGGTACGCGAAATCGAACATAGGAAGCAGGTTCTTTTCGTTACACAGTGCTGCAAGTTGCTGCCATTGCGCTGTATCTGGGTCAATACCTGTTGGGTTGTGACAGCAACCGTGCAAAAGAACAACGTCGCCTTCGCTTGCGGTTTCTAGATCTGCCAGCATCGCGGCAAAATCCATGTCTTTGGTTTCAGCGTTGTAGTAGCCGTAAGATGCCACTTCCAAACCTGCTGCTGCGAATACACCGTTGTGGTTTGCCCACGTTGGGTTGCTTACCCATACTTTTACGTCGCCAAGCTGACGTTTGATGAATTCTGCTGCAACACGCAGAGCACCTGTGCCTCCTGGCGCTTGTGCGGTTTGAGCGCGCTTGTCTGCAATGATGGTTGCATCATTACCAAACAGCAATTTCTGAACGGCCAAACCGTACTCAGGTGTACCTGGAATGCTTAGGTAGGACTTGGTGGTTTCTTTTTCAAGAAGGATGGCTTCTGCTTTTTTAACAGTCGCTAAAACAGGGGTGTTACCAGATTCGTCCTTGTAGATGCCTACACCTAGGTTGATTTTCTCAGCACGGGCATCGGCTTTGAATTCTTCAGTAAGACCTAGAATAGGGTCAGCGGGAGCTGCAACAATTTTTTCAAACATTTCTTCATCCATGGCGTTAGTAAAGGAAACTGTCTTTGTTTATACCATTTTGATCCGTTGTAATAAAACCGAAATTTTCTGAAATTTTATTGTTCTTTGTATCGTGATATTTGCGCGATCATCCACACAATTATTTGTTGTCATCGAAATCATATTCTTGTCAGCCTTGGAAGCACATCTCGCAGAAAGTCAGGTGTGTGCTGGGACAATGGGAAAAGAAACAGATTTCATTCAACAAATCAGGGATTCGCAAACTGGGAATGCGTGAATGTGAAATGAAAAGGGATAACAGTAGGGGCGTTTGAGGAAAAATTACAAAAAAAAGACCGCTAATCAGCGGTCTTTTGAAATCGGTACTGAACGTGTTTGTTCAATAACTTAGAAGTTTGCACTGCGTGGCGTACGTGGGAATGGGATCACGTCGCGTACGTTGCCCATGCCTGTTACGTAAGAAACAAGACGCTCGAAGCCTAGACCGAAACCAGCGTGCGGTACGGTGCCGTAACGGCGTAGATCGCGGTACCAGCTCATGTGCTCTGGGTCGATGTTCATTGCGCGCATACGTGCATCTAGAACGTCTAGGCGCTCTTCACGTTGTGCACCACCAATGATCTCACCGATGCCAGGTGCAAGTACGTCCATTGCCGCTACTGTCTTACCGTCTTCATTTAGGCGCATGTAGAACGCTTTGATGTCTTTCGGGTAGTTTTTAACAATAACAGGTGCTTGGAAGTGTTTCTCAGCAAGGAAACGCTCGTGCTCAGATGCCAAGTCGATACCCCATTCAACTGGGTTCTCAAACGTTTGGCCAGACTGAAGCAGGATGTCGATTGCGTCAGTGTAATCCACTTGCGCAAAATCAGAATCAACGAACTTCTCTAGACGCGTGATTGCTTCTTTGTCGATACGTTGAGCAAAGAACTCAAGGTCATCACGGCGCTCTTCAAGCACGGCTTTGAACACATACTTCAGCATGTCTTCTGCCAGTTTCGCAACGTCGTTCAAGTCAGCAAACGCGACTTCTGGTTCAACCATCCAGAACTCAGCGAGGTGGCGGCTTGTGTTTGAGTTTTCAGCACGGAACGTTGGGCCGAAGGTGTAAACCTTGCTCAGCGCACATGCATACGCTTCAGCGTTCAACTGTCCTGATACGGTTAGGAAGGTTTCTTTACCGAAGAAATCTTCGTTGAAATCAACGTTACCTTCCTCAGTGCGAGGCAGGTTTTCCATGTCTAGCGTAGACACGCGGAACATTTCACCCGCACCTTCTGCATCAGACGCGGTGATCAACGGCGCAGATACCCAGAAGTAACCTTGCTCATGGTAGAAGCGGTGAATCGCTTGAGACAAGCAGTTACGTACGCGTGCAACCGCACCGATCACGTTAGTACGTGGACGTAGGTGAGCAACTTCGCGTAAGTACTCAATGGAGTGGCGTGTTTTCGCCATTGGGTACGTGTCTGCATCTTCAACCCAACCAACAACTTTTACGTTTGTTGCTTGTAGTTCGAACGCTTGGCCTTGTCCTGGGCTTTCAACCACTTTACCAGTGACTTCAACTGAGCAACCAGTGGTTAGACGGAGTACTTCTTCCTGGTAATTATTCAGCTCATTAGGAACAACCGCCTGAATAGGGTCAAAACAAGAGCCGTCATAAATGGCAAGGAAAGAAATACCGGCTTTTGAATCACGACGGGTACGGATCCAACCACGGACAGTGACTTCTGCGTCTACTTCCGTTTTGCCGTGCAGGACGTCTGCTACAGGCATATAGTTCATAATTTGCATCTAACTCCGTTGAAGATGGCTCGATGATGATGTTCACCGAGCAGAGACAATTCGCATTTGAACCAGCAAGTTTACCTGTATCCAGATAACCTTCAAGCGTTGTTATAAGATGCGAGTCTAATTTGATTGATCCTTTATCAAATCAGCGTCAAAAGCTGCTCAAGGTTTAACCGCTTGACGTTATTTTCGAAAAATTTGACGTGTTTCGCCTTCGTTACCAGACAGGTTGTCAGGGAAATCGACACGATCTGTCTGCGATTGCGTTTGAGGTTCTCACCAATATTGAGTAGCATCGCGGCGCATTAAAGATTTGATTGACGCGTTTATGCTCAGTAGTGAGCGAGATGCTGTCCATCCGAGTAACGCGCTATATACAGGAACGCACATTATGCACACTGAACTGTTCAAAGAATTCATGTTTGAAGCTGCCCACCATTTGCCACATGTTCCAGAAGGACATAAATGTGGCCGTTTGCATGGGCACTCTTTCCTTGTGCGTCTTTATGTGGCTGGTGAGGTTGATCCACACACTGGTTGGATCATTGATTTCTCTGAAATCAAAGCCGCGTTTAAACCGATTTATGACCGTCTTGACCACTATTACTTGAATGACATTGAAGGGTTAGAAAACCCAACAAGTGAAGTGCTGGCGAAATGGATTTGGGATCAGTTGAAGCCTGAATTGCCTTGTTTGAGCAAAGTGATGATCAAAGAAACGTGCACTGCAGGGTGCATTTACACTGGCGAATAAAGCGAGTGCCACGGTCAGGCTTTCGCTCTGTGTGAAAGGCAGGCAAGTAGAAACGAAAAAAGGAGCCTTAGGCTCCTTTTTTTATGGCGCAATAAAAGTGCGCGTTTTGATAAGACTGTTAAGCGATATCGAGGTATTTGTGCGTCTGAATCGACAAGCGCCAATTACGTTTGATGCAGGTATCGATACACAATGCCGTTGCGCGCGGCTTTTGGCTGATAGGCTGCAGTGCGATTTCTACGTTTTCACGCAGTGCAACACCATCTAACAACGCTTCAAGCTTTTCAATGTCTGACTCTGTGCCAACAGGGTGTTTGATTTCATTGGCGCGCTCGAGTGCGCTTTCCAATACAGGCAGCTTCCCACGCATGTTGATTTTCGGTGACACTGTCACCCATGTGCCTTCTGTCGTTTGCACAGGGTACGTACCACTGGTCTCAATTTGGCAGCGATAGCCCGCAGATTCAAGCAGTTCGGTTAATGGGCGAAGGTCGTAGATACACGGCTCACCACCTGTGATCACCACGTGTTTAGCGGTGTAGCTTTTTTGTAGATGCGTCAAAATGTCATTGGCATCGACAGCAGCCCAAATTGGGCTATCACCGGTTTTGGTGATGATTGCGCCAAAGTCGCGCTCGTCCCCAGGCAAGGTGTCCCAGGTCTGTCGTGTATCGCACCAAGGGCAGCCAACAGGGCAGCCTTGTAGGCGAACAAATACGGAAGGAACGCCTGTAAAGGTGCCTTCGCCTTGAATAGTTTCAAAAATTTCGTTGACGTTGTACATACCGCTTTAACAATCAGAATCGTATGTGGGGCTGGATTATGTCAGCTTCTTGCGCCAGAGTCTTGGCTTGTTGTTCTTTGAGGTATGCAGTGCGGTAAAAACAAACGATAACCCATTGATTTTTTAAAGTTGGAAGTGGGAAACAAAAGATATTTGATTTAGCTCGTGACGTGTATCACGACATCATCTCAATGTGCTTCACAATTACTTCGCAAAGTAAAAAAATTCAAAGATAGGATTTACTTTAGGGAAAATGGGATGATTCTTGCCCAGCCAGGACATATAGATCACATTAAGCGTAATAACGCTGGCACAGTATATAAGTTGATCGATCAGCTCGGGCCTATCTCTCGAATCGAACTATCAAAACGCAGCCAATTAGCACCCGCTAGCATCACCAAAATCACTAGAGAATTGATTGATGCACATCTCGTCAAAGAAACTGAATATGGAGAAACAGCGGCGCGCGGACGCCCCGCTGTAGGACTTGAACTGAACAATGAAGGTTGGCAGTTCTTGTCTTTACGCTTGGGTCGCGGTTACTTAACCTTGGCACTGCACGAACTGGGTGGCGACATCCTGATAGAGAATCGCCATGATATTCATGTGCTCGACCAAGACCTTCTTATCGAACACGTTCTCGAACACATCAATCAGTTTTTTGCTAAGCACTCTGCTGTGGTCGATCGTGTTACATCTATCGCCGTATCACTGCCTGGGCTGGTAAATAGCGCTCAGGGCATTGTCCTTCAAATGCCGCACTACGATGTCCATAACATGCCTTTAGGTGCAGCGATTCACCGTGCAACGGGTTTGCCCGTGTTTATCGGTAACGACACCCGTTCATGGGCGTTGGCAGAAAAACTCTTTGGTAATGCACGTGATGTAGAAAACGCGGTTTTGGTGTCGATTCATCATGGCGTCGGCGCTGGCATTATGCTTGACGGAAAGGTGCTGGAAGGGCAGGTCGGGAATATTGGCGAGCTTGGACATATTCAAATTAAGCCGTTCGGCAAGCGCTGCTTTTGTGGTAACAGTGGGTGCTTAGAAACGGTAGCGAGCCTTCAAGCGGTCATGGAAGAAACAAAACTGCTGCTTGAACAAGGGCATGAAAGCGTTCTACAAGACCAGCCTTTAACCATTGATCGTATTTGTGACGCAGCGGAAAACGGAGACGGTGTTGCTGTGAAAGTTATCACCGAGCTAGGCCACCATTTAGGTCAGGCCATTGCGATCATGGTGAATCTTTTTAACCCTGAAAGAATCCTTATCGGCGGTGAATTCAACCGCGCAAAGCGTGTGCTGTATCCTGCCATTATCGACTGTGTCAGGAGTCAAAGCATGCCGTGTTATACCGAGAATTTGATGCTGGAAGAAACCTACTTCTATACCCAAGCGACAATGCCAGGCGCTGCGCTGGTCAAACGCGCTATGTACAACGGTTATCTGCTGATGAAGGTCTTAGAAGGTTAACAGCGCCATTTAAAGCCGGTTAACTTGACGAGTGATGAACACACAAAAAAGGAGCCTAAGGCTCCTTTTTTCATTGTTCAGAATGGATACCACACAGTGGCGGCTTCGAGGTGTCGTTTATACAGAGCAAGCACAACACACAAGGCGATACCAGAAAGTACCACAATGTCTCTTGCCGTTAGCGGGCGATAGTTGTACCAGGTTCGTGCTTTGTTTCGTCCGAAGCCACGCAGTGTCATTGCATTTGAAATTTCATCGGCGCGATCGAGGCTAGAAAAAATCAACGGGATCAGGATTTTCGCGACACCTTTAAAGCGTGTCATCAGCGGTGCATTCTTGGAAAAATCAACGCCACGCGCTTGTTGTGCGTGCATGATGTTGATGAAGTCGCTTTTTACTTCGGGCAGATAGCGCAAGGTTAAGCTCACCGCATACGCGATTTTGTAAGGCACACCGATGCGGTTCAGGCTCGATGCAAATTCTGTTGGGTGTGTGGTGAACACAAACACCAGTGCAATCGGGAACATACTGAAGTATTTCAGTGTGATCGTGCACAAATAGAACAGGGTTTCTTGTGTCAGCGAATATCCCGCAGGAAGCTCAAGCAGTGTCGTGTTGGAGCCTACCCATTCAGACCCCTGTTGCGGAGCGACCAAGAACATAAACACCGCATTCATGCTCAACACACTGATGGTACCAAGCAGCAGCGGTTTATACGCCTGAAACGCCACGCCTGTCATTTTTAACAAGGCTAACCCCAACAAGACCATGCCGACGATAATGCGCACGTCGAAGGTTGTCAGCACCACGGTGACCCATGCCATAAACAGAGCAAACTTGGTAATGCCATTGAGTGCGTGAAGTGGCGATTTGGTATCAACGTAATTGATACCGAACTTCATTTTTGATGCTTTCATTTGGCGTTGCTCTCTGACTGAATAAATGTCTGCATAAATCCGTCGATATCTTCAATGCCCGCCTTCTCAGCAAGCTGGTACAAACTTGTGGTTGTAAGGTTGGCTTCATCTAACAACGCAGGTTGGCTGAATACGTGAGTCATTGGCGCGTCGGCAATTAACTTGCTGTCTGCAATCACGACGGAACGCGTTGTGTATTCCAACACCAAGTGCATGTCGTGAGAAATGATCATCACCGTAATGCCTTGCTCTTCATTCAGCTTCTTAATGAATTGCAGCATGGAAGTGTAATTTTGGTAATCCTGACCAGCTGTCGGCTCATCCAAAATCAGCAGGTCTGGCTCCATCACCAAAATAGACGCGATGGTGACGCGTTTTTTCTGGCCATAGCTCAGGGCATCTACCGGCCAATGGCGGTATTTGCTCAAACCACACAGTTCTAGAACGTCCAGCACACGTTTTTCGATGTCAGAGTCGCTCAGCCCTTGGCTCATTAAACCGAAGGCCACTTCATCCTTAATCATGTGGTGTGAAATCATATGATTAGGGTTTTGCATGACAACGCCAACTTTTCGGCTGCGCTCGAAGATAGTGAGTGCTGAGAAATCTGACCCATCAAAAGTGATGTTGCCTTCATCTGGGTCAATCACGCCCATGATCAGCTTGGTGATGGTGGATTTACCAGAACCATTTTTACCCAAAACAGACATCATCTCGCCACGATTGACCGTAAAGCTGACATCTTCGAGGGCATTTTTCTCACCGTCATAGGAGTAGGTGAGATGATTCAGTGTTAGCAAGGCTTCAGACGCGGGCTTCTTGTCGTTGGCTTGCGCATTGCGATGCCAGGTTGTTAATGCTTCTGCATATTTCGCAACGGGCAAATTAGCCATGTTTGATGGCTTGTCTGCTTGCTCTACCGCGCAGCCAGCATGTTTAAGCGCCGAAAGATACAGAGGCTCTCGAATGCCATGGGTACTCAGTAGTGATGATGTCAGGATCGCATCGGGGGTGGTATCAGCAACCACTTCGCCGTTATCAATGAGGATCACACGGTCGATATGCTGGGTCAGCACATCTTCCAAGCGGTGCTCAATGATGATGATTGTTTTTCCAGTATCACGATGAAGTTGGTCAATGATCTCAATGGTGCGTTTGCCCGTTTTAGGATCGAGTGCAGCAAGGGGCTCATCAAACAAAAGGACATCAACGTCATCCACCAAAATGCCCGCAAGGGAAACACGTTGTTTTTGGCCGCCAGACAAATCATGCGGGGCATGATGAAGCAGGTTTTCAAGGTCAACCATGTTGGCGGTGGCTTTGACCAGTGGGTACATGTCAGCAACGGACACGCATTGGTTTTCTAGTGCAAACGCAATGTCTTCGCCCACACTCAGACCGACAAACTGGCTGTCAGTGTCTTGCAGTACCGTGCCGACTTTCTCGGTGTATTCCACCAAGGTCATTTTTTGACTGTTCTTACCATCAATCAGCAATTCGCCGTCGATGTGTCCTTCAATTGCGTGAGGGATCAGGCCATTAATGCATTGACCGAGCGTGGATTTACCACTGCCGCTTGGGCCAATGATCAAGACTTTCTCGCCTTTCTCTATGGTTAAGTTGATGTTTTTTAGCGTTGGATTTACCAACGCATCATAGCGAAAGGAGAAGTTTTTAAATTCGATGGTCATTGAGAAGTTTAGGCCTCAGTCAAATTACGGCACTGTCTGTTGCGTTTGGCCACAGATTGCAAAATGAAATAGCCAACAACGGCAACCAGCAAGGCGTTACCTGCAGCAATAATACAAAGCTGAATAAAGACTTTGGTAAAAGGTTCGGCATAAAGCACGGTATCAAGGAAGGCAGATGTGCCATACCCAATCACGTTGCCAAGCAAAGCAAGCAAGGCGAAAAGCACGATATCAATCGGGCCAAAGCTGCCGTATTTCAGGCGACGCTTGGTCAAAATAGGGAAGAAACCGATCACGAAGCCCACGATGCCAGAGCCTAATACCCAGGTCAGCCAAACACCCCAACCGGCGAACATGTCGGTGACCCAGTGGCCGATGAAGCCAACAAAAAAGCCCACGCCTGGGCCAAACAACACGGAGAAAAGCGCAAGAATGGCCATTGCTGGCTTGAGCGTCGTGTTTGCGAAAACAGGAATGCCGAACATTGGCAAGCCGCCAATGCCGTAAAGCGCAGCACCAATAGCAATGATAACGACAGTCTTTGCTGAGAAATTCATAGATAAACCTTTGTGCTGGACAGGATCTATTTGTCCAACGCATATTTTGACGCCAGTTATTTTAAGTGGCTCACAAAAAAGAGGCGGGATTATAAAGATAAACGCCTAGAAAGGAAAGCTAACAGTCTAGACGTCTAAAAATGTCTGTAAACCAAGATACACAGATTGTTGAAGTCGTGAGCGGGTCAGAGTTGAGAACGCCGAAATTTAGTGCGATAAGCGTAAGTGTTGCGCTTAGAAGGACTTAGGAAGAGGCCTGTGGATGTACGAATTTATTACCTTTTTTATTCTACGGTCTAAGCTACGGTTTGGCACGCCGATGCAGTGAAAACAAAAAAGGCGCAGAAGCGCCTTTTTTGGGTGAACAGGGTGTTGTGCTTATTTCACTGTCGACGTCTGAAGCGCTTCAGCTTCTTTCGCGCGGCATGCTGCTGCGGTAAAGACAACGTCCGTTGAGCTGTTCAATGCAGTTTCTGCTGAATCTTGAACAACACCAATGATGAAGCCTACCGCGACCACTTGCATGGCGATATCGTTTGGGATGCCAAACAGATTACACGCCAGTGGAATCAACAGAAGTGAACCACCCGCCACGCCTGACGCACCACATGCTGAAACGGCAGCAACGATGCTCAGTAGGATGGCTGTCGCGATATCCACTTGGATCCCCATGGTGTTAACCGCTGCAAGCGTCAATACCGTGATGGTAATCGCTGCACCGCCCATGTTGATGGTTGCGCCCAATGGGATAGAGACAGAGTAGGTGTCTTTATCCAATTTCAATTTGCTACATAGCTGCATGTTCACAGGGATGTTGGCGGCAGAGCTACGCGTGAAGAATGCCGTTACGCCACTTTCACGCAGACATTGGAACACCAATGGGTATGGATTGGTGTGTGTTTTGATGTAAACAATCAACGGGTTCACAACCAAGGCGATAATCGCCATGCTGCCTAACAATACCGCAAGTAAATGCGCGTAGCCCACGAGTGCTTCAAAGCCGGTTTCCGCAAAGGTTTTAGCAACCAAACCGAAAATACCAATTGGCGCGAGTTTGATGATGAAGCGAACGATGAAAGACACACTTTCAGCAACATCGCCAAATACGGTTTTAGTGGTATCTGATGCGTGGTGAAGCGCAATGCCCAAGCCAATGGCCCATGCAAGGATACCGATAAAGTTACCGTTCATCAGCGCATGAATAGGGTTATCAACAATGCTGAACAACAAGGTTTGAATAACCTGAACAATGCCTTCTGGTGGCGCGATGGCAGAATCTGTTGTTGTTAGCGTAAGCTCTGTCGGGAACAAAAAGCTCATGGTGACAGCCGTGATCGCTGCAGCGAAAGTACCAACTAAATAAAGGATGATGATCGGACGAAGATGGGTGTGTTGGTTTTTCTTCTGATTTGCGATTGATGCTGCAACCAATACAAACACCAAGATCGGTGCGACGGCTTTTAGAGCATTAACAAATAGACCGCCTAGGAACCCGACGGCTTTAGCACTTTCTGGCGAAAGGCTAGCGAGGGCAACACCGGCAATAATACCTACCAAAATCTGAACAACCAGACTGGCGTTAGTAACACGTGCTAAAGGGGAGTTTTCTTGCTTCATTTTTCTCACTTCACTGTGTATGAGCTGTTAACGTTTGGATTAAATCAGGTGAATTACTAATCTGTAAAGCAGTAATTGAAATAAAATATGATGATAGATCGCATATGCCTGATTATATATAGCAATGAAGAATTACAGCGATGTAAAATATTACGGAGATTGTTGTAATAAAGATGTAAACTCTGAAAAAGAAAAAGCGCCCAAAGGGCGCTTTAACATGTGGTGGAATTGTTAACTATTTAAATCAACTAATAAATAACGCGGCCAACAGCATTTAACAACTGGCTGACGCCTTTGGTAAAGTGCAGAGGTGCGTCTGATACGGTGTAACAAAGACAACCATCATGGGTTTGCGGCGTGTGGTGATTGTTCCCATCCAACACAATAAAATCTCCCGGCACGTAGGTGTCGTGTTCATCTTCGAAGTGCCCACCTAACAGTAGGGTCAGCTCGGTGCCTTTGTGCGTGTGACTGGGAACACTGCCGTTCATACCAATATGCAAGAGGCTGGCGCGTGTATCGCCTTCATTCAGTGGAAGGCGCGCGCGACTAATGGTGCCGATCGAGCTCCATCCCAGTTGGTGGTAGCGGCGCAATGCGCGTGGCAGCGCGTAAGTTTCTCCGCATACGCTGATTTCGGCTTGTGGTGATGGCGTGACGAGGGTTTTCGGCACTGTTTCGTCAGACATAATGTCGGCCAGCATGTTGCCAAACATCGCATCCATATCAAACGATTCTTCGTTCAAGGAATCGGTAATGCTCGCCTCTGCGTTGTCATCGTTTGACGACGGCGCGTCAAAAGCTTGCTGTGCGGCTTTTTCTGTAAACAGCGCAACTTTCTTCGCACACTGGTCGCACATTTCACAATGCGCTGATACCGCAATGGCCATTGACGCAGCAAGTTCACCAACGGCATGAGCCATGAGCATTTCATCGGTTGGGTGATACTTAATCATCATTCACCTCCAAGTGTGTACGAAGCTTTTGAAGGCCTAGACGCAGACGGGATTTGATGGTTCCTAGAGGAACATCTAACTGTTCAGCGAGCTCTTGGTGGGTTAATTGCTTCAAGTAGACACCTCTAACAACTTGTTGCTGTAAATCGGGCAATAGGTCGATGTAAGACAGAAGGTGAGATTGAATTTGATCCTGTAGCGCTTCATCTTCCTGATCGCCTGATTCACCGTCGATAAGCGGCCAGATATCGCCACTCAAACAATCTTCTCTGTTGCTTTTTACTTTACGCAACATGTCAAAGCTGACGTTTCGCATGATAGTGAAAACCCATGTCGAGGCGCCGCCTTTGGAACCATCGTACAAGTGGGCTTTGCGCCACACTAGAATCATGGTTTCTTGAACAAGCTCCATAGCATGACCATCAACGCGCAGATGGCGTAAACCGTAGGCGCGAACTTTGGGTGCGAAATGTTTAAACAACGCCGCAAATGCAGCATTGTCACGCGTTTCAGCGACGCGTTGTAAAAGCTCAGCCAACTTTTCGGGAGTGGGTACTGACATAGGTGTCTGACTACTCGAACGTTTTGTGTTGTTAGCATTATACGTACTTCTGGCCAATTCCATGATCAATGTTTCCTGCATGTGCCAAATTGTGACATGTATTAGTTAACGTAGTGAAATCATGAATGGATCAGTATTCGTTTTGTATTTCTTCAGTGAGGAGCACGGTTATGAACTGCTTCGCATCTTCCGCGTCTTCCTGTGCAATGAACCACTGGCGCTGATTATTTGCTAAAGGCAATACCTCTAGCCAACGCTGGCATACCCAATTCACATCATTGAAGTGCAATTCATCGCTGTACTGAGAGGCATGTTCAGGGTGAGCTTTGAACAAGGCTTCAAGGGCTTCACTCAGTAAGCCGGGGTTTGCACTGTTGGTCGACCAATCGGGCAACGTTTCAGTGTTTCCTATCCAAAGACCATCATCTTCTTGATCGATGTGTGAGAGCTTGACGCGCGACAGACCTTTGATAGTAATACCGAGTAGCCCGTCAGGCAGGGTTTCAAAGTCGATGATTTGAACGTGCGTACCGTAGGTGCAGATAGCATCGCCTTCTTTCATCGCGAGGACGAACCCTTTCTGTTCAGCCATGGATTCTTTCACGAGGCGAACGTAACGAGGTTCGAAAATACGAAGTTTAGTAATGCCCCCAGGGAGCAAAAACAGGGGTAGCGGAAATAAACCCAATTGCATGAAGAACCTCCATAAATAACGTTAGAATTTACGGAGGCGTTTCATGATGCGATCACTTCAGCCATCAATTAAACGTCGCGTAACACGGCGTTTACGTGCTTAAGACATGCTTTCGACAGCACGTTGAATAGCATCAACCAGTTTTTGCAGTTGATCTTCACGCATATCAAAGGGCGGCATGATGTAGACAAGGCGGCCAAAAGGACGAATCCACACACCCGATTCAACAAAGTGTTTCTGAATTGACTCGACATGCACGGGTGTATTGAGTTCAACAACCCCAATTGCCCCAAGCCATCTCACCCCTTTTACGGCGTTAAGGGATTCTAGTGGAGGCAACATGTTGGCGAGGTGTGACTCAATGGTCAGCACTTTTTCCTGCCATGGTGTGTCTTTTAAAAGTTGTAAACTTGCGTTTGCTACGGCGCTGGCAAGAGGGTTGCCCATAAAGGTGGGGCCATGCATAAAGCAACCGGCCTCTCCGCTGCACACGGTATCAGCGACATGCTTTGTTGTGATCGTGGCGGCCATTGTCATATAGCCTCCCGTCAATGCCTTACCCAAACACATGATGTCTGGTGAAATCCCCGCATGTTCACAGGCAAAGAGCTTACCCGTACGACCAAACCCCGTGGCAATTTCATCGCAAATGAGCAACACCCCATGTTCATCACACAGCTCACGAACACGCGTCAAAAACGTACGATGGTAAATGCGCATGCCGCCCGCACCTTGAACGATAGGCTCAAGGATCACGGCGGCAATATCGCGGATGTTATCTGTCAGTTTGGCTTTGAAATCAGCAATGTCTTCTTCTTTCCATTCGTCATAGAAACCGCATTCGGGCGAATCGGCAAAGATGTGCTCAGGAAGAAAGCCCTTGTAGAGCTTGTGCATGGAATTGTCTGGATCAGTGACTGACATTGCCGCAAAGCTGTCGCCGTGATAACCGTGTCGCAGTGTAAGAAATTTCGATTTTGGTTCGCCTTTCGCGTGCCAATACTGCAGCGCCATTTTGAGCGCAACTTCCACAGAGATCGATCCCGAATCACACAGAAACACTTTATCTAACGGCGCGGGTGTCATGTCGACAAGCTGCTTACAAAGCGCAATCGCGGGTTCGTGCGTGATCCCGCCAAACATCACGTGAGACATTTTGCCAGCTTGGTCGATCATGGCTTTGTTCAGCACGGGATGGTTGTAACCATGGATCGCAGCCCACCAGGAAGACATGCCATCAATGAGCTCGGTGCCATCCTCTAAATAAAGGCAGACTCCGTCTGCGCTTGCGATGGGATAGCACGGAAGCGGGTTGATGGTTGAGGTGTATGGGTGCCAAATATGTTCACGATCGAAAGCAATATCCATGTATAAATAATATCCAGTTGTAAACCATAGGAATTAATCACCGTTGACATTGTAAGGCTTCACTTTAGACTGAACAAGTCACCATACCCAAATCACTTTGTCTTCTCGCCATTTACGAGAAAGGGTTGGCACTCAGGTGCGTCTCATTAGGTGTTTTGGGTATGTCATTCATTCCAAATTGAGGTATTACAGGTGGAAGTTCGCCATAATTGGACTGTCGAGGAAGTGCAGGCCTTATTCGAAAAACCTTTTATGGATCTGATGTTTGAAGCGCAGCAGGTTCATCGACAGTTTCATCCCGCCAATGAAGTGCAAGTGAGCACACTGCTTTCTATCAAAACGGGTGCATGCCCGGAAGATTGTAAATACTGCCCCCAAAGTGCCCATTACCGTACCGATGTTGAAAAAGAGCGCCTGCTAGAAGTCGAGCGCGTTTTGGATGCAGCGGATAAAGCAAAACGTTCTGGTGCAACCCGATTCTGTATGGGTGCTGCGTGGAAAAACCCGAAAGCGCGTGACATGCCATACCTCAAGGAAATGATCCAAGGGGTGAAAGGCATGGGGCTAGAAACCTGCATGACCTTGGGTATGTTGGATGAATCACAAGCCACAGAGTTGGCAGATGCGGGTTTGGATTACTACAACCACAACCTGGATACGTCGCCAGAATATTACGGCAACATTATTACCACGCGTACATACCAAGATCGCTTAGACACCTTGTCAAATGTGCGCGGTGCGGGCATGAAAGTGTGTTCCGGTGGCATCATCGGTTTGGGGGAAAACGCCCGAGACCGCGTGGGCTTGTTGATGGAACTGGCTAACTTGCCTCACCATCCTGAAAGTGTGCCGATCAATATGTTGGTGAAAGTGAAAGGCACGCCGCTAGAAGACGTTGACGATGTTGAACCCTTCGATTTCGTTCGTATTATTGCCGTTGCGCGCATCATGATGCCGAAATCTGCTGTGCGTCTTTCAGCGGGCCGTGAAAACATGAATGAGCAAATGCAGACCATGTGTTTTATGGCCGGTGCAAACTCAATCTTCTACGGCTGCAAACTGCTTACCACGCCAAATCCTGACGAAGACGCAGACATGATGCTGTTTAAAAAGCTGGGTATTAATAGCGAACAACGCGCTCAAAAACCGGATGCAATCCAAGAAGAAACCTTGCTTGCTGAAGTGGCAGAGCGTGTCGCGGCGCGTCCTGACAAGGATGACTTGTTTTACGAAGCCAGCGTTTAGGTGCCAAGTTACTCATGACCGGAACAAGCCAACTGCCAAGCCGTATCGCGCAGAAGCTTGCTGAGCGTCAGCAGCAAGGGCTTCATCGTTCTGTGAAGGCTTTCCATCACCAAGATGGAAAGCTCTTTGACGAACACAACAAGACGTACCTGAACTTCTCGGGTAACGACTATCTTGGCCTAGCCAGCGATCCGGCGTTGGTTTCAGCGTGGCAGGAAGGTTTATCTCTTTACGGTGCAGGCAGCACAGCATCGCCGTTGGTGACGGGCTTTTCACACGCGCATCAAGCGTTAGAAGCATCGCTGTGTGAATGGCTTGGTTTTGACAACGCGCTGCTGTTCAATAGCGGCTTCTCTGCGAATCAAGCAGTGATCTTTTCCTTGCTTGAAAAAGGGGATGTACTGTTTCAAGACAAGCTTAACCACGCGTCGTTAATGGAAGCGGGTATCTTGTCTGATGCCACCATGCTTCGATTCCTTCACAACAACACCGCCAAACTCGATAATGCACTAAAAAACCACGCCGATGCGCCTTCTCGCTTTGTTATCACAGAAGGTGTATTTAGCATGGACGGCGATTTGTCGCCACTCGCAGACATTGCCTCTGTGTGTAACGCCAACAACGCCTGTTTGATGGTTGATGATGCGCATGGCATTGGTGTATTGGGTAAAGAAGGAAGAGGATCTTGCGACCATGCAGGCATTCAGCCTGACATCTTGATTGTGACCTTCGGTAAAGCCTTTGGAATGATGGGTGCAGCTGTAATGTGCAGTGCGCAAGTGCATGACTATCTGACGCAGTTCGCGCGGCATTACGTGTACTCCACCGCCATGCCTCCCGCACAAGCTCACGCTTTAACGAAAGCCGTTAGCATGATCAGAAAAGACAACTGGCGCAGAGAAAAACTGCATGAATTGTCGTCGCGGTTCCACCATGTGCTGAGTGATCACAACGACGTCGTGGAAACGCAAACACCGATAAAACCCGTTGTGCTGGGGGATGTCACTAAGATGCTGACTGCCGCAGAACACCTTAAATCTGCTGGTTTTTGGACGGGTGCCATTCGGCCACCGACGGTGCCCCCGAACTCTTCACGACTCCGCATTACCTTGTCCGTGAGTCAGTCACTGGATGACGTAAATGCGCTAGCCAGCGAGTTGCACCATTTATTAGAAGGGGATCGACATGAGTAACGCCGTATCACTCGGTTCCTTGTTTGACGAACAGGTAAACACACAACAACACGACGATAAATCCGCAATCAAGGCGGCATTTGGCCGAGCGGCACATTCATACGACAAAAGTGCGGCTTTCCAGCGTCGTGTTGGTCACGCATTGATGACGATGCACCGGAATTGGCAGGATAAAAGCATCCTAGATTTGGGATGCGGAACTGGCTATTTCAGCGCGCAGTTAGCCAGTAAAGGGGCGTCAGTTATCGCGCTCGATTTGTCTGACCGCATGCTTGAAAAAGCACGAGAGCGCTGCGGTGACTCACTGCGTTATGTTTCCGGTGATGCAGAGGCATTACCGCTGGCATCAAACAGTGTCGACATGGCATTCAGCTCACTGGCATTGCAATGGTGCAGGGATCTCTCCGTTCCCTTGTCTGAATTAAAGCGCGTAGTAAAACCTGGAGGAAAGATTTTATTTTCGACGCTGCTCGATGGTTCACTGTTGGAACTCAAAAAAGCGTGGGAAGTAGTCGATTCTGAGCAGCATGTGAACGCATTTGTAGACACTAAGACGGTAAACATTGCGCTCGCGCAAGCTGGTTTCACAGGCTACACCCTAGAATGCAAAGCGATGGCAGAGAGCTATCCTTCGGCTTTTGCACTGATGAAAGATCTCAAAGGCATAGGTGCAACGCATTTAGACGAAGGGAGAAAGGCGGGATTAAACGGCAGAAAAGCATTGGTTACGTTAGAGTCGGCGTATCGTCAATTCCAACGAGCTGATGGCACCGTGCCCGCGACTTATCAAGTTTGCTTTGGAGCGATAACCAATGACTAAAAGCTATTTCGTGACCGGCACGGATACTGAGGTGGGTAAAACAGTCGCCTCTGTAGCAATAATGCAAGCAGTGGCGAAAGCAGGGCTGATTGTCGGTGGCTACAAACCGATTGCAGCCGGTAGTGATGAAACAAGCGAAGGGCTAACCAATGAAGATGCGGTGTGTTTACGTGCTGCGTCAAATCTGGCCCTTAACTACGACGAGGTAAACCCGTGTTTGCTTCATGAACCGTGTTCACCGCATATTGCCGCTGAGTTAGAAGACAAAGAGATTGCGTTTTCACTGTTAACGAAAGGATTGAAAAACATCCAAGCAAAAACGGATTTCGCCTTAGTGGAAGGGGCTGGCGGCTGGCGTGTGCCTGTCACGTACGATGCCACCTTGGCGGATTGGGTCAAAGAAGAAAAACTCCCAGTGATCCTCGTTGTTGGCATTAAACTGGGCTGTTTAAATCATGCCTATCTCACCGCAGAAGCGATTCGTCGTGATGGGTTGGAGATTGCTGGCTGGGTGGCTAACCGTATTAATCCGGGCACTGAACACTACAGCGATATCGTCAAAACGCTAGAACACCACTTACAAGTACCAAAGCTTGGTGAAATACCTTACATGACGAAAGTGAAAACCCGTGATTTAAGCGAGTATATTGATGTAAAGCCTCTTGGACTTTAGTCTGATAAGTGGCTCTAAGAAAGTGTAAAAAATTAGACATGAATAACAAAAAGCCAGCACGAATGCTGGCTTTTCAATATTCTTTATCTGCTTACTGCAGTACGACTATTTGCTGTCTTCTAGCAATCCCATAAGCGATTGCTGCATTTCGGAAACCTGTTGCAACTTGTGGTTCTCGTCGTCAGCGAGACCAAGCTCTGCGCAAGCTTCGTCAAAGCTCATGCCTAAGTGACAGCAAAGTATATCGATAGCGACACGATAATTTTCTTTGTCAGCCATGGTTTTCTCTCCTTAGAATCGCATCCAAACTTGGATGCAAAAGCGTATCAACCTGATGCGCTCACCGTTTCAAACACACTATTCTGGATAGTGCCTAAACACAACTCGACCAAAGTCTAATCCCTTAAAACTTTTTAAACGTCGAGCGTTCTGTATATAAAAGTGGCGGAGCCTCCGTTCGTCAAGCTAATGCGTAACAAATTGCTACATGGACTTGTTTTTCGCACGTTTGACCCTACTATCTCACCTGAGCGCTTCAATCATATCGGAGACAAGATTACTCATGAAACGCATAGCTTTATTCCTGTTGACCAACCTCGCGGTTGTTTTCGTCTTCAGTATTGTTCTTAACATCGTGTATGCCGTTACTGGCATGAACCCTGGCAGCCTGTCAGGTTTGTTGTTGATGGCTGCGTTATTCGGTTTTGGTGGGTCATTGATTTCTTTGATGATGTCGAAATCAATGGCGCTACGTTCAGTTGGTGGTCAAGTGATTGAACACCCGCGCGACGAAACAGAGCACTGGTTAATGAGCACCGTAAGCCGCCAGGCGCAGCAAGCGGGCATTGGCATGCCAACCGTTGCTATTTATTACTCAGACGACATTAACGCGTTTGCAACGGGTGCAAAGCGTGATGACTCGTTGGTGGCAGTATCAAGTGGCCTGCTTGAAAACATGACACGCGACGAAGCAGAAGCTGTTCTTGCACACGAAGTCAGCCACATCGCGAACGGCGACATGGTGACGCTGACCTTGATGCAAGGTGTTGTGAATACCTTCGTTATCTTTATCTCTCGTCTCATCGCTGGCGCGATCAGTGGCGTGAACAATGATGAAGAAGGTGAGGGCGGCGGTAGCTTTATGACCTACTTCATCGTGTCATCGATTCTCGAAGTGGTGTTCGGTATTTTGGCGAGCATTATCACCATGTGGTTTAGTCGTCATCGTGAATTTTACGCAGATGCTGGTTCAGCGAAATTGGTTGGCCGTGAAAAGATGATCGCTGCACTTGAGCGTTTGAAAGTGAGCCATGAAAGCCGCCTTGAGGGTTCAATGGTTGCTTTCGGTATCAACGGTAAAAAATCACTGAGTGAATTGTTCATGACGCACCCGCCGTTGGACAAGCGTATTGATGCGCTACGTCGTGGTGAATACGTTAAATAATTCCTGAGTTCGAGAAAAAGCCTCCATTTATGGGGGCTTTTTTCGTTTTGGGCGCTTGTGAAAAACACAATGCGCTACGGTTAATCAAGGCGATAGCGAGTCTATATAAAGAGAAAGGAGTCTAAAATGAACCCAGTGACTTGGTTTGAAATTCCCGTTGAAGACATGGAAAGGGCGATCGTTTTTTATGAGTGCGTGTTTGCGATTTCTCTTAAACGTCATGATATGAACGGAACAGACATGGCGTGGTTTCCTGCAGAAAAAGGGGAGGTATACGGTGCGACGGGCACACTTATCGCCGGTGATGGCTACACACCAAGCGCGGCTGGCGTGATGGTGTACATCAACGTTGAAAACATGGATGACGTGCTAGAACGTGCAGAAAAAGAAACGAATGTGCTCGTGCCTAAAACCAACATTGGCGGCAATGGTGTCTTCGCCCATATAAAAGACAGCGAAGGAAATCGTATCGGTATTCATAGTCATTAAGTTTTATTTAGGCACCTTGCCTACTTAGCTGTAACACGTTACCTATTAAAACCACTAATCCATACATCGTTATTGAGACCATCTTCATTTAGTTCCCGATATTTCGAATTGACTATTTTGTGTTCAGCATCAATGTGATGAAATGGTATGCATAGTCAATCTGGAACTATGCTCAATGAATATACCCAAACAGGTTGATTCTTAGGGTGTAAGGATATTTCTCAAAGCGAACAGAACACCTTCTTTCGCTTTGATTTAAGGTTTAGGGACATGTTTAATAAGATCAGGGTGATCCTCGTAGCGCTAATATTGCTGGGCTTGTTTGCCACAGCGGTGTTTTATGGTGCGCTCACGATCAGCTTGCCGACATTGTCGGGGAGCACGGTGTCCTCTGTGATTTCTAAACCGACGCTTTTACGTCGCGATGAGCTTGGCACGGCCATTGTGCATGCAGAGAATCGATTAGATGCGTCTTATGCGCTAGGCTATGCTCACGGCCAAGATCGTTTCTTTCAGATGGATTTACTCCGCCGCAACGCTGCCGGCGAACTTGCAGAATTGTTTGGTGCTTCCGCACTACCACTTGATGAAAACGTGCGCTTTCACCAGCTTCGAAAACGCAGCCAAAAAATACTCGCCACCTTTCCTGAGCAACAAAAAGAGATTTTGTCTGTTTATGCCAAAGGCGTTAACGATGCTCTTGCCCATGCTTCTTTTCCCACGTTTGAATATCTACTCACCCAGTCGGATAGAAAACCTTGGAAGCCTGAAGATTCCTTGCTGGTGGTTTACAGCATGTATTTGGATTTACAGGGGCAGAGCATTGACAGAGATCTTGTCTATCACGCCATTGAACAAACCTTTGGCAAGGAAACGCTCGCTTTTCTTACGCAACCTAGCCAGTTCCAAGCTGCTTTAGACGGCAGTCGCCTTCCACTGAAAAAGGAGTCTATTCCAGAGATAGACAGTATTTTCTTAAAGACAGCGACGGTTACACCCATCGAGAAAGACGCAGAGGTAGGTAGCAATAACTGGGCTGTGAGCGGCGCGCTGACCCGAAATGGCAAAGCCATGTTGTCTGACGATATGCATCTCATGCTAAACACGCCAGTGATTTGGTACCGCGCACAGCTCAACATCACCAACAACGAACAAGAGACGCAGGTGACCGGCGTCAGCTTGCCCGGCGTGCCCGCCATTGTTGTGGGTTCGAACAACAAGATTGCGTGGGGATTTACCAATTCTTATATCGATACCGCGGATTGGATAAAGCTTTCAGAGAAAGACAAAACGGCGCTGGATGCAGAAAGTATCCCATTGCCAGATGGCGAGAAGACGTTCTATGTCGAAGTGAGTCACTTCGGGCCAGTAAGAAGAATCGATAACGAGAAGTATGCGCTGACGTGGGTGGGTTATCAGGACTACGCCATCAACCTGAATTTAATGAATCTTGAAGTGGCAGATTCCGTGTCCGACGCACTTGCTGTGAGTAAGAAGATTGGCATACCGGCACAGAACATGGTGGTTGCGGATAGCAGCGGTGATATTGCATGGCAAATCACAGGCGCAGTGCCTAATAGACGCAAACCTGCGGATACGCCGATACCATCGGCACGTTTTGATGACGCATGGTCGAAACAGGCACGTGACCTGCCTACAGTGGTGAACCCGAAAGATCAGCGAATCTGGACGGCGAACAGCCGCGCCGTGAGCCGATCTCAACATCATCGGTTTGGCGACGGTGGCTATGCACTGGGGGCGCGAAGCGAACAGATTAAAACGCGGCTGTTTGAGAAGGACCTGTTCGACATTGAAGATTTCTATCAGATTCAATTAGATAACGAGGCGTTGTTTCTGGCGCGATGGCAAGGTTTCTTGCTTGAGGTGCTAAAAACAAAGCCCGAATTGTTTGCTGAAGACATAAAGGAAGTTGAAGGGTGGCAAGGTTGCGCCTGTGCAGACTCCGTTGGCTACAGCTTGGTGAAACGTTACCGAGATACACTTATCGATCAACTGTTCGCGCCCGTAGAATCTCAACTCGCTGCGCAGAACCTCAGCTTAACGCTCATTGAAAGGCAGCTTGAGCCCGCATTGTGGCAGCTTGTTCAAGCGCGAACCGACAGTTGGAAGCCTCATGGTGCGGCTAATTGGAATGCCTTCTTCACGACGGCATACATAGATATGCGAGAACAACTCATGCTGGACATGACAGGGCATGCCACTGGGTCTTTGAAAGCGTTGCGGTGGGGAGAGGTGAACCGCCTTCAAGTGCAGCATCCGTTTAGTCAGCAAATTCCTGTGCTGAGTAATCTACTCAACATGCCCGAGGTTGAAGGGTTTGGAGATAGGTTTATGCCTGCGGTGCAGGGCAAACGATTTGGTGCGTCACAACGCTTGATTGTTCAACCTGGCGACGAAGTAAATGGTGTGCTTACGCTGCCGGGTGGGCAGAGCGGCCATCCACTTTCGCCGTTTTATCGCATCGGCTTTGAGGCGTATGCCAATCAAGAATCAACTCCTTTCTTACCGGGTGATGTTCTTCACCAAATCGAATTCCTCCCTGAATCGCCTTAGTGCGTTACGCCCAAATAAAACAAGCGCTAACGGGCGGTTTTTTATACGACATAAATCATGCGTAAAATTTGGCGAAATAAATTACGCTAATTAAAGGGAGAGAAATAACTGAATTACCAATGCCTTGCGAAGCATTATTACAAATTCCCGTTGCAATAATTAGAACATTAGAGGCGGTTAGCTCATTAGGCTGTAAATAGTCAATGATATATATGTTTCATATATGAGATTTAATCTATTATTCTGATTCTCTCCCAATAAATAGATCGACTTTATTTGCAGAGTGAAAGATATGAATATTCTTAAATGTGTGTCCAATGGTTCAAAAGTGATACTGAGTAGTAAAAATACAAATCACTTTTGCCCGACTCATTTAAGGGTAATTGATATGCAATTTGATTCTTTCACACATGCTTCACGTTGGTTAGATTTAGCGACGTTTGGTCCGAAGCAGGGCGAGGCAAATGCATTAGTCAACAAACGCGCTAAAGCTTGGTTCGATGAACAAGTGAAACTGCCGGCTTCCTCTCACTTAAAGCAATGCGAAAAACAATTCGCCGCTCAAGGTTACGGAAAAATGATATCTCGCTCTACACGCATTCGTGCTTGGCTAGATATCGCGCTGTATGGCGATGACCAGCTACGACAAAAAGTAGGTTATGCGCTCAGCCAAATCTTTGTGGCCTCAGATCAAGATGCAACACTCATTAATCACACACCTGCAATCGCGCACTATAACGATTTGTTGTGTGAACACGCATTTGGAAATTACCGCGATTTGTTAAAGGCTGTCTCTCTATCACCTGTGATGGGGCATTACTTGACCATGGTAGGTAATCAAATGGGTGACCCGCTAACAGGGCGTCGTCCTGACGAAAACTATGCGCGTGAGATTTTACAGCTATTTTCTGTTGGGCTGTATGAACGTGACATTGATGGTTCCTACATCATGGGAAACAACGGTCAGCCCTTGGCCTGTTACGACGAAAAAGACATTCAAGAACTGGCACGCGTCTTCACTGGCTGGGACAGTCTTGATAGCCACATGATTGAAGCCATGACCAACAATGGTAAGTACCATGACCCAGGTGAAAAGACCATCATGGGACACCGTTTCCCTAAGAACGTCGATGCCGCTGTAGAAATGGATCGTGTGATGGATGTATTGCTGCATCACCCTTCTACTGCGCCTAACATCAGTAAAGGGTTAATCCAAAAACTCACCACATCTAATCCTTCACCAGACTATGTTCGCCGTGTAACCGAAGTCTTCCTGAATAATGGAGAGGGGGTTGTTGGCGATTTGAAAGCAGTGGTTTGGGCAATACTTGCAGATGAAGAAGTCTACACCGCACCGCCAATGAGCATGAGTAAGATCCGAGAGCCTTGGTTATCTTTGGTGTACATCTACCGTGCATTAGATGCACAACCGGGCGCAGGCAGCCCATTGGTAGAAACAGATTTGGTCTATCTGAAAACCTGTAACCAATATCCTTTAGGTTCACCGTCTGTGTTTAATTTTTACTTACCTGATTACGCACCCAGTGGTGTAGTAAGTGAAAACAATTTGGTGTCTCCTGAATTACAGATTATTGATTGGTCCCATATTATTTATGTTCACAATTTTATATATGGAATATTCAGACTTAATCTGCAAGATGAAAATAAACCACTGAAAAAACAGCTTTATATCAACGTCGAAGATTTAAAAACGCCATTCGACACGAAAGACATTCACGGATTTATTACCGCAGTGTCTGAACGATTTTTTAATGGCGCTATGCCGGTAGAACTGCAACACATATTGTCTGATCACTATAACGGACTCGATATGCACGCAGGTAAGTGGGTTCAGCGATTAATGTTTATCGCTTTATCTTCCCCATATTTCCACGTTCAGGAGAACCGCGCATCATGAAACTAACACGTCGAGATTTCATCAAATCAGCCGGTATTGCAGGCGCAGCTGCTGCCGCACCAATGAGCTTTAGCCTTCAAGCACGAGGCGTTGAAGACTACAAAGCGCTTATCTGCATTTTCCTCAATGGCGGTAACGACTTTTTCCATCAGGTTTTGCCGCTGGATAGCGAAAATTTTAATAAATTCAACGCATCACGCCAAGGCATTGCTGTGCCACGCAGTCACGTTATGCCACTCAATATTAAAGATAAACATGGCGTTCAGTTTGGCTTGAACAAATCCATGCGTGCACTTATGCCATTGTTCGATAAAGGCCAAGCCAATGTGGTGATGAATGTCGGGCCTTTGCTTGAGCCGACATCCAAAGAAGATCTTGAGTCTGGCCGTGTGGAACTGCCGCCGTATTTGTTTGCTCACAACAAACAACAAGAGGTATGGCAACACAGCTGGATGGGGAAGAACTACAGTGAACACGGTTGGCTAGGGATGTCGATGGACGTGATGGCTCGCTCTATGGCTGACATGCCAAATTGCTTCTACACAGGCCCGAACTCCATCTTGAATAGCTACTCAACGGATAGCATGTTCGTGAACAAAAATGGCTTTCAAGAGTTGCAAGCGTTGTCGAGCGCAGTCATTCGTTCTAGCTACGAAACCATGGCAAACCAACATTACGATTCACCGCTGGTGGCAGGCTATGCCAATGTTGTTCAACAAGCCGTGTCGGCGCAAAAACAAATGGAGCCGATCGTTGAAGGCATCCCAATGGATGACCGTATTCCGACATCGAACCTGGGCACCCAGTTGCGCGGCATCAAGCAAATGATCGACGCAGCACAGCTTCTGGGTCACAACCGTCAGGTGTTCTATGTCACTATCGGTGGTTTTGACACCCACGATAATCAAGTTCGCCGTCAAGATGACCTGATGAAAGAATTTTCAGAAGCGGTTGCAGGGCTTTATGACGCGCTAGAAGCCGATGGTTTATCTGAAAACGTACTGACCTGTTCATTGTCAGAGTTTGGACGCACCATGCACGACAATGCGCGAAAAGGCACTGACCACGGTTGGGGTGGTGGACAGTTTATGTTTGGCGGGCCAACGCGCGGCGGCGAGTGTTGTGGTGAGTACCCAGATTTCACACGCGGCGGCAAAGATGACAACGGTGAAGGGCGTATCATCCCCAAAATCGCGCATGAGCAATATGCCGCTTACATGGTGAAGTGGTTAGGGCTAGGGAATAGTGCTCTCAATACCGTGTTCCCGACCTTGCCGAAATTCGGTGGGCCGATGGAAATGAAATTAGTGTCGCGCTGAATCTGCGCCATCAAACCCAAACAATGTACAAGCCAGAGCCTATTGCTCTGGCTTTTTTTATATCGAAAATTTCAGTTATCTAGGCAAGAGATGAACCAATAACTCAATACCAAAATAAAACGCACAAGGATTGGTGGCAGCGAATAGTGATTTGCCCTAGTATTTTTCTCTCATTCGCCAAGCTGTAGGAAGCAGAACATGAGTAAAAGCTGGGATGATATGGCTGCAGAATGGGATTCTAATGCAGCGGTTATCGCCTATTCAGAAAAAGTAGCCAGTGCGTTGGCGAACGTTGTGGCAATCAAAGGAAGTAAGATCTTCGATTTTGGGTGTGGCACGGGTTTGTTGACAGAAAAGCTGTCGCCGAAAGTGACCTCAATCACTGCCATCGACCCCTCTGTGGAAATGATCAATGCATTGAAAGCGAAACAGTTGCCGAACGTGAGCACCGTGGTTGGTGTGGTTGATGAAATGTTCGTTCGAGAATACAAACAAGCGGGCCAGCGTTTTGACGTGATCGTGGCGTCTTCGTCACTCGCTTTTGTGCCAGATTATCAAGAAACCATCGCGTTGTTAGCCATGTTGTTGGTAGATGGTGGGTTGCTCGTGCAGTGGGATTGGGAAAAGAGCGAGAGTTCAAGCGCGGGTTTTACTGTGAGTGAAATTGAAGAAGCGTACACGAACGCAGGCTTGAACGTGATTTCAACCTCCATTCCTTTCAACATGGGGGACATGCGTGTTCTGATGGGGGTCGGTCAGCGCACGGCATAAACAAAAAAACCGCCGAGAAGGGCGGTTTTTTTATATGGCTTACATTGTTTCTACGACTTACATTGTTTCGATGAATTATGCCGCTTGTGGGCTTTCTTCAATCGTCGCGCGGTTGCCGTTCCAGCTCAGAACAAGGCCCAGCGCAACTGCAGCCGCAGCGCCCATCATTACCGCAGACACTGTTAGCAAACCGCTCACTGCCATCGCAGACACAATGCCACTCGCTACAAAACAAATCATGGTTTGCAGGAAGTTCAAGAGACCAGCAGCGGTTGCGCTACAGTGTTTGAAATCTTCCAACGCTTTATTCACCACGATTGGGTAAATTGCACCGTTCGCCACTGCTAGGAAGCAGAATGGGATCAATACAGGCCAAATGTTGGTGACATCAGACTGCCAAGACACCACGAAGATGGCCGAGACACTCGCGATAAACAAGCCAACAAACCAAGGTAGAAGTACTGAACCATCAAATTTGTTCAACAATGCGCGGCAGCTGTATCCACCCACAATGAACGCGATAGTTTGTGGTACATAGCTCATGCCAATGTCAGCACCGCTATAACCCATTTCCGTCATCACAAACGGTGAGCCTGTTAGCCAAGCAAAGAACGCCGCTGAGCAGCCCGCGAAAATCAGCATGTTGCCAACAAACTTACGTGAACTCACGATGTGCTTGTAGTCACCAACCAATTTCGCGCCAATTTTTTCGTTCGTGTCTACAGCAGGTGCACTTTCTTCTTGGCGAAGCGTGGTAACCACCAGCAATACACCCAAACCTATCAGCGCAATGAAAATGCTGCGCCAGCCGAAGTGAGATTCCAGTGCTGCACCTGCAAGTGGCGCTAAAGCAGGCGACAAAGCCACTAACGGCATCACCGTTGCGAAAACACGTTGAGATGTTTTGCTGTCATAACGGTCAATCACGATGGCTTGCCAAATCACAGATGCACTGCATGCACCTAGCGCTTGAACAAAGCGCGCAGCAAGAAACACTTCAATACTGTCGGATAGGAAACACGCCACTGTCGCTGCAGTGAACAGCGCCATACCGCCAACCAGTACCTTAATACGGCCAATGCGGTCAGACAACGGACCGTAAACCACTTGGCCCAATGCCATGCCCAATAGGAACACAGTCAGAGATAGGCCGATCATGGATTGCGTCGTACCCATTTCAAGACGGATGTTTTCAAAAGCGGGTAGGTACATATCGGTTGCAAGGAAGCCAAGCATGCTCAAGCCTGCAAACCACACCATTGTTGTCATAGGAACAGAATTTTTCATTTTACGTTGTCCGTTCGTTTATCAATGGTGTGGAGTGTATCCGCCACAAAAAAGTCTGTGAAACGGTAAAATTTCTCAACTGCTTTCAAAAAATTTGATTTGAAGCCTAAGTGTGACCAATATAAAGCAATAATTGTTCACGCTTTAGTGAACAGCTCAGTGAAAAAGGGCTTCTATCCTCATGTTCTCTTATCCCGATCTTCAAGTTATTGATGCCGTAGCAAGACGCGGCAGCTTCTCGGCTGCGGCTGAAGAGCTTCATAAAGTGCCCAGTGCGGTGAGCTACACAGTTCGTCAAATGGAAGAAAAGCTTGCTGTGAATTTATTTGAACGCCTGCATCGCTCGGTAAAATTAACCCCAGCGGGGGCGTTTTTCGTCGAAGAGGCACGCGGATTAATGAAGCAAATGGATGAGATCCGAGTGCAGACCCAGCGTGTTGCAAATGGCTGGACGCGCAGTGTGTCGCTCGCGCTGGATAACGTGGTGCGAGAAGATCGTGTCGATTCACTGGTGCGTGATTTTTATGATGCGTTTCCCGATGTCGAACTGCTGCTGACGATGGAAGTGTTTAATGGCGTGTGGGACGCCTTGGCTTACGATCGCGCAGACATTGCCATTGGGGCGACGGCAGCGGTGCCAGTGAGTGGAAACCTCAGCTATCGTGATATGGGTATTTTGACGTGGCGTTTCGTGGTATCGAAAAATCACCCGTTAGCCGGCGAGCAAGAACCGATTCGTCACGAACAGCTATTGGGTTATCCCGCCATTTGTTTGGAAGACACTTCGCGCATTTTACCGAAGCGAGCCACATGGTTGCTTGATAATCAACGTCGCTTAACCGTCCCTAACTGGCACAGTGCGATTCAGTGTTTTCGCAGTGGATTAGGGATTGGCGCAATGCCATCACACATGGCGGAACCGTATTTGAAAAGTGGCGAGTTAATCGAAAAAACCTTGGTTGAGCCGCCAAGTAAAAGCCCGTGTTGTATCGCATGGCGAACCGACAAAGAAAACCCCGCAGTGAATTGGATATTGGATTACTTGGGCGATGCAGAGAAAGCACATCGCGAGTGGTTGGAGTAGCAACTTTAGGATTCGAAAAAGCAGGGTTTCTGAACATTGACCAAAGTCAGCCTCAAAGGAGACTTTGGTCGTTCTTGTTACAGCTTACGGAATCGATACCGCCCAAGCTTCTTTCACGTTCACAGTAAATGAGCGGTTGCTTGGCGTGCTTCTTTTTCCATGGGGGCGTTGTAGTAACCGTAAATGAACATTTGCATGAGGTATTGTCGTGTTTGTTCAGTCAGCCCTAACTCTTCTGCTTGTTTTACATGAACAAGCTCATGGGGAAGCAGATCACGCTGATTCTTATAACGATGGTGTATCCATATACCATAGCCGTAGGCGTAGCCCGCCATATTCGGGTTGGTATACCCCACGCGCTTAGCGATTTCTAGCAGTTCAGGGTCTGTGGGTGTAGGCAATTTATCAACGTAATAAACGCGCACTTTTTCAGGGTGTTGAACACCCATTTCCTTCGCAATCACAATTTGAGCATCGGTGAGAGGTTGTCCTTTTTTTAACGCCTCTTTTTGGGCGTCATGGACAAACGCACTCGCGGCAGGCATCAGTTTATTAACACCATCAATCAGTTCATGCGGTGGATTTGCATATATCTCATCTCGGTTTACACACCCCGTTAGAACGAGCAAACCTAAGCAAAGCGTAAATACCTTTTTGTTCATTATGAATCCTGCATCTTTAGGTTATTTGGGTATAGGGGGAAACTATCATCTAAATAAAGGGTACTGGGTTGCTTTCAAAACGTTCTTGGAGGCAATACGCAGTGTGGAAAGAGTCTGATGTAACACGTGGATTGACGACCCTTGTTGTTGGCACGTAATCTGTTTCTCTATGGACTGGTGACTAAAAAGAGAAAAGGCCGTGGATCTGCTTTCATTACTGCTTTTCGTGCCCGCGTGTTTTGCTTTGAACATGACACCGGGGCCGAACAATCTCCTCGCGATGAATAATGCCCGTTGTTATGGCTTCTCTTCAGCCATGGTCGCGAGCGTGGGGAGGCTTGTTGCATTTTCCGTCATGATTGCGCTTACTGCCTCTGGGTTGGCGGTCATTCTCTATGCATCTGAAACGGTCTTTTTTGCCATTAAGCTGTTTGGGGCACTGTATTTGTTTTGGATTGCTTTTCAATTATGGCGATCCACTGCGCTACCGATATTAGAGGGTAATCCTCAAAAAAGTGTGCGCGCTCTATTGCAGCAAGAGTTTGCGTTAGCGGCGGGTAACCCGAAGGCGATTCTAATTTTCACTGCTTTCTTGCCACAGTTTGTCGATGTGGCGGGCAGTGTTAATCATCAATTCTTTGTTCTTGGTGCAACATTCTTGGCGCTCGAGTTCCTAGCGATTGCCGTCTACGCCTTGTTTGGTCTTTATC
Source organism: Enterovibrio baiacu (assembly GCF_004120195.1). Taxonomy (GTDB): domain Bacteria; phylum Pseudomonadota; class Gammaproteobacteria; order Enterobacterales; family Vibrionaceae; genus Enterovibrio; species Enterovibrio baiacui. Next base: position 212,163 of record NZ_SCHN01000011.1, read on the forward strand.
TTCGTCACTGGTTTAGCAATCCGAGAATGGCAGCATGGTTCAATCGAGGTTGCGCTTTGGTGTTGGGCGTGTCTGGTGGCAATTTACTGCTGATGGACAAACAGTCGTAGCTGGAAATGCAGAAAGTCGAAAGCCATCCGATAGGGTGTTTTTTTTATGTCGCTTTACGTCATGTCCCATTTTTTGATGACAATACGTTAAAGGATGCAAGTACGTTCAATGCAGGGCGAACATCATTGCATGACACAGAAGCGTTGTTCTTCCGCGCTCTTTTTACATGACCTGTCGTTGTGATAAAAAAAAGCAGCTCAAAAAAGCTGCTGAATGTTGGACTCGGTGCCGCATGTGAATCAGTGTCGTTCTGCGGTTCTTATTATCGCGTTCGCTTATGCCATTCCTCCGAGTGAGGATACGGTTGAAATAAAGCTTTTTGCGCCTAAAAAGATCGTGATCAAGCTAATCAGAATGCCAAAGCCGAGAGACACTTTGCTGTTGACGTATTCACGCATGAACTTAGCTTGGCTCGTTATCATCACCAGTAAAATCACGGCAATGGGCAGGATAATGCCGTTCAATACCTGAGCGGAGATGATGACGAAAACAGGGTTTAAACCCGTCGCGGAAATGAAAATACCAAAAATCAAAATAGACAGATTGGTGAAGAAAAAACGCTTATCTGATTTGTCGTATTTCCAGCCAAACAGGCCAGCCAGCACATACGACGCGCCAAGCGGTGTCACAATGGCTGACGATAATCCCGCTGCAATTAGCCCCACACTCAGAAATGGGCTCGCAAAATCGCCAAGTACGGGTTCGAGTGCTTTCGCCATGGACGCAATACTTTCTACCGACGTGCCTTTGATAACGGTACCTGCTGTGATCATGACAGCGGCAGTAATAAAGCCCCCCACGGTGATCGCGACGATGATATCGAGTTTAGACAGCTCCAACTGATCGGTACTGGCAAACGCCTTTTTGGCATTAATGGCATGAACAAAGAAGTTGTAAGGCACAATCGTTGTACCAATCAACCCCAGAACCAAAAACATGCCGCCATCAGGAATGGAAGGAATAAGCCCGCTGGCAACGTCAGACCAGTTGGGACCTACCGCAAAGACCGCGACAAGAAACACCACCGCCATGGTGGCAACTAAAACCATGAGTAGCTTTTCTATCAGCGCAAACGGGCCGAAATTGATAAGCACCAAAATAGTGATACCCACCAGTGGACCAAGTATTTGCGTAGACACACCTGTTAGTGTCGATAACCCTGCAGCGGACCCAGTGAGGTCGCCACCCATATAGGCAATACAGCCAAGGGGAATAGCGACACCGACGAGGCCTCTCGCTAAGTGTTTTAGCGCATTGTTTTCAAAGGTTTTCGAAATGGCTTCAGACAAACCTTGTCGTGTGACGACCCCTAATCGTGCCGCCATCTCTTGTAGAACGATTGTCGCGACGATGGCAAAGAGGATGGTCCAGAGTAGGTGATAGCCAAAATCTGCGCCGGTTCTTGTTGCCGTGGTGATAGTGCCAGGGCCAATGAATGAACCGGTGATGACAACCGCAGGGCCAATGGCTTTTACTTTATCTATAAATGTGTATTTCGTTGATGATGTGGTGTTTGAGGTCGACATATAATCCCTCCTTGGGCGTACTGCATATGTTCTCGCTAAAGTGTGGTGTCGCTTTTAGTAAGCGGACCCTTCTGGGTTATTGAGATCGTGTTTTTCAGTGCCCGAAAGGGGCGGGTTGAAAACACTCACCAAAATCAGATCTTCCGATTGGCCTCCACGCAAGAAGTGGGGGTCGTGTTTGTCTAGCACATAAATGTCGCCCGTTTTGATTGGGTACACATTGCCATTCATGTCCTCTACTTCCCCTGTGCCTGCAATGCAGTAACACGCTTCAAGATGGTTTCGATAATGCAGCTTAGATTCAGTGCCAGCGCGAACCACGGTGTGACAAACGGTAAAACCAACGCCATCTTGTTGGGTCAAGAGTCGGTGACTCGTTCCGTTTCCCCAGTTTACAAATCGGTCTGTTGATTCAACGTCATTAAGTGATCGAATAAACATGGTGTCTCCAAGTGTTAGAAATATTCAAAAAAGAAGACGTTCAGATACTTTGTCACCATCATCGAGATTGCGACACGTCTGAGTGTATGAGGCTGCTAACCTTGAAGAAGATGATGAATTGAAGCGTCAGGCTGAACAATTGATCTAATTTCAACTCACTTGTTAGAAATACTTACAATGAAGTTACCGCCCTTATCTGCGATAAAAGCGTTTGAAGCCACCGCGAGGCATCTTTCTTTCTCCCGCGCAGCGGAAGAATTGTTTGTCACTCACGCGGCAGTAAGCCATCAGATAAAAAACCTTGAAGAGTGGTTTGGTACCAAGTTGTTCCTTCGTGAAGGGAGGGGTATCCGGCTTTCGCGCTCAGGTGAGTCGCTGTATCGAAAAGTGTCTCCCGCACTGTTTGATATCGCTGATGCGTGTCGAACAGTGAAAATGTTGGTTAACAAAGAGTCACTCACCGTAGGTTGTATTCCGTCGATTGCGAATCGTTGGCTGGTGCCAAACCTGAATACGTTCACATCCTCACACCCTGATTTAGATGTAAAAATTGTCTATGCGACGGTGGATGACACATTAGAAGACAATGAGCTGGATGTGCTGATTACCACCGGGCAGGAGAAAGGGCATCACGTTGTGTCTCGTTGGTTGTTCTCTCGCGCCAATAAACCTGTGTGCAGCAAAGCATTTTTGCAGTCGCAGGGGCAGTTAGACACGCCTGAACAAATGCTCACCGCGCCGCTCATTCATGATGAAAATCGAAAAGGGTGGCAGGAGTGGTTTGAAGCGGCCGGTGTCCCTTGGAAAGCCACGGACAGTTGGCCGCTTTATCAAGATTTCAATTTACTTGCGACGGCAGTGATAGCAGGGCATGGCATTGCGCTTTGTCCTGTTGAGGTATTTCGATTGGAAATAGAGCGAGGAGATTTAATTGTCTTGTCAGACATTTCCACTAAAAACGACATGGGTTATTACGCCAGTTACCGCGAGAACACCACGGATGTTGCCGTTCATTTTGTTGGATGGTTCGCGCAGTTTGTCGCTGATCATTGAGAACGATGACACGCACTTGCGAAGCCAAAGCCAAAGCCAAAGCCAAAGCCAAACAGCACGTTACCCTGTGGCGTTTGCCTTTTCTGCCGTGATAGTCAATACGGGCAGGTACTCTGCCACACAGGCTGTTGCACGTGCTCGGTGGGTATCAACCATACTGGCGGAATACGTTTCACCGTAGACGTCGTCTTCGCAGGCTAACATAGAAAATAAGAAGCCATCCGAGAGGATGGCTTTTTTAGTGCGTTGCTATATGTGATGTCGATTACTTCGACGACAAGTCTTTGTACGCCGCAGGCACGTTTAAACCAGGGTGCACCCAATCACGAAGGGCGTAACCTGTAAACTCTGGTAACTGCACTTTGGCCACTGTTTCTTGGAGTGTTAATCCGTCATCGATAGCCGCTTGTACTTGTGTTTTTACCGCTTCAAGGTAATCAATGTGCCATTGAATATCGTCAGGCGTCATTGGTGAACCATGGCCCGGAATAACAGTGGCATCATCTGGCAAGAAAGCGCGCACTTCTTGCAGTGACTCAAGCGTTTCAAGCAAATGGCCGCCAAGCAACCAAGGTAGAGAAGGCTTCACAGCCACAATTGGATTACCTGTCCACATGGTTTTTGATTCCGGTTCCCAGATGAACAGATCACCACCAGTCTGAGCGAAACCAAAATCCATGATTTCGACCATCTTGCCACCTAGGTCGAGGGTGATTTTTCCGCCGTCACCAACAAGAATGTCTGCGTCTGTTGGCAAAACTTCTTCGATACCACGGCCTTTGCCGAAGTTTTGCATCATGAACTGTGTGTCGTGTTCAAAATGGGTGTCGATGTAATCTTGTGTTTCTTGGTGTTGAATGATTTTTGTCTCTTTCGGCAAATACATGTTGCCGTATGAGTGGTCACCATGAGAGCTGGTGTTTACCGCATAAATGATTGGCTTGTTTGCTTCCGCTTTTACCATGCCTTGGACTTGCATGTTCAAACGTTTGTTCAGCATGGTATCGATGATTAACACGCCTTTATCACCCACAATGAAACCGCCACTGGTCGCAACAGGTAGGCCTTTGCTTTCTAGTTCTTTTGCGTCAGAAGGATAGTAAGCGTAAACGCCGTCATCCAACTTCTCTGAAATCAGTTGTACTTTGTTTGCATCCCAAACAGGCTCGTTAGCCGTCGCCATTGATGCGCCGAAAACCGCGGTTGATAGGAGAGCTGCAGTAATGATGTTTCTTTTCATTATTTTATCCGTCCATTTTGTTTACTTCCTGTACGTTCCTTGAAAGTATAGAAATTCAACCACGAAGAATAAACACAGCCACTGGTAATAGTGTGTTCTCTGATTAAGAACAATCATGGGAGGGGGAGCGAAGGGAAAATGGATAAGTTCACAAACATGGAAACCTTTGTGCGTGTGGCGGAGTTCGGCAGTATTAGCGGCGCTGCTGATCACATGGAGATTGCCAAATCAGCGGTAAGTAGGCGTTTGAAAGAGATTGAGAATTACCTCAATGTGCAGCTTTTCCATCGCACCACGCGCTCCATGCACCTCACTGACACGGGTAAAGCCTATTATGCGTATTGCCTGCGGATTCTTGAGGATGTACGGGAGGCCGAGCAAGCAACGTCGCAGGCGCATTGCGTGCTGCGCGGATCGTTGAAAGTCGCGATGCCTTCGACCTTTGGCGTGATGCACATGAGTGCCGCCATTAATGATTTCTTGCTTGAGCACCCGCACATTGAGTTCGACTTGGATTTCAATGACAGGCAAGTTGACCTGATTCAAGAAGGGTATGACCTTGCGATCCGCATTGCCGATTTGCCGGATTCCACGTTACTTGCTCGTCGAATTGCCCCGATAAAACATGTGATTTGTGCTAGCCCATCCTACCTCGAAAAACATGGAACACCGACATGCCTGAATGAACTGTCAACGCACCAATGCCTGAGTTATAGCTTGAGTAAAGACACTCAGCATTGGCGGATTCAAACGGCAGAGGGGGTTCAAAAGAAAGTGAAAATAAATACGGTAGTAAAGGCAAGCAGTGGAGAGTACCTGCTCTCGGCAGCGATTTCTGGCTTGGGCATTACCCATTTACCCACTTTTGCAGTATCGGAAGCCATTCAGCGAGGAGAACTTGTTCGTATTCTGGATGGTTGTGGATCCAACGCGTTAAATGCCTACGCCGTGTACCCGCAAACCCGTCATCTTTCCCGACGCGTGCGGCGCTTTATTGATTTCCTCGCTGACAGATTTGCAGGAACACCTTATTGGGATGAGGTTTAACGGGCGCAAACCTTGGTTGTACTTCCCATAATAAATGGAGTTGTGCTTTGCAGCCTAGCATCATGGCATGTAAGACAAGTCAGGTTCGACGTGAATATGAACGGTGTCACTGTAGCGTCCGCCTGCCTTTCTTTCTGTGTTACCAATGATGATTTGGATGGGAAGCGGTGTCCCTTCGGTCGACACATTGCTTCTCCACTCACTGTTTCCGCCATCTAAGGCGATTTCCTCACTGGCGATTCGCATCATGTAATCTAAGTCCCATTTCGGGTTTTGAGATTGGTGACGTAGCTTGCCGTCAAATTGGGATTCAGCAGAAAGGGTATAAGGCGCCGTGCTTTCTACCCAAAGACGCGGGGCATAGTTGATGATCTTGTTGGTTTTTAATGAACCGAGGTCGAGGTTGTAATGGCGCTGAGTCAGTCCATAGAATTGAATTCTAGCGCTTGGCACAACTCTGGTAGCAATGCGCAACGCTGATTGATCTTGCTCCATCACACTGTTTTCTTGGTACAAGGTCGCTTTAAGCATGCCACTGTATTCGGCGGCTTCTAGCCATTGGGCGTTAGGAAACCGAAGCTCGAACACGGTGTTGTGCTGGTGGCTATTAAGTGTGAAACGCCATTTTCCTGCTTCTAATCGTCCTGTCTGTGCGTAAAACTCGAAGCGCATTTCTGCAAGGCTATGACTCCTCAAAGCGTTTGCGCCATCATCAACTTCAATCACAATATCAACGGCACAATCTTCAGGGATGCTGGTGGTGAGCGCATATTGTTTTTTAAGTGGGTAGCTGGCGGAAGAAAACACATCGTATGTATTCGTACTGAGCACCGGCTTGAGGTCCAGTATCGACGCGTTGCATTCTTCGGCAACTGATGCTGGAAGGTAAAGCACCAACAGATAAGTTGGCATCGTTTTAATCCACATACAGTTCTCCTAAGCGAACAAAGGTGTCGTCAACACTGTCGATAGACAGGGTCAGCGTTTGTTTCGCCGTCGTATTTAATACAAGTTCGTAGTTGCCCGGTCGCAAGCCAGAGATGGCAAAACGGCCTTGGCGATTGGTGAAAAACGCCAAAGGGGTGATGCCTTCACCATCAAGGTAATGCGCCATACCCGCTACCAAGGCAATCCGCGAAGAGGTGCGTTTACTGATCAGCGTGCCCATGGCGGTAATGACCGCATCTGAGCCAATTTTCAGTGCGTAACCTTGTCGATAACCGGGATACAAGGCGAAGCCCCCATCGCCAAGGTCATAACCTGGTGGCAGGTCTTCAACGTGGTAGCTAATGATTTGATCACTGTATGCCGCGAGATCGGACACCAGAACATTGCTGCTTCCTTCAAAGAATACCCGCGCAAACTGATCGTCTTCCGAGGGGTCTACTGCGATACGATTTTCGGCTAACGTGGGGTGTTTGCTGATCACCGCAAAGGCTTCACCAACGGAACGCCCTATGGCGAACTCGGCGCCGGAAAACGCTATGGCACTGGACACATTAACGCGTGTGTTATGGGTACGGACATCTTCATTAACGTCACTGTAGCGCGTGGTGTGATTCACACTGGCTTGGTAGCGATTGCCTGTGTAGTCGACTGACGCGTTGAGGTTGGCATCCAATGAATCTTGGTTTTCAACCGACGCAAACGCGGAAATGCCGCCAGTGTTTCCCACTGCATTTTGATAGCTGACATCGAGCCCTGAAAACCGATTTTCCGATTGGAATCGGCTGACTACACGGGTTTTGTTTCCTAAAGGCCAACTTAACGTGAATGTACCCGAGAGTTCATCGTCGCCGTTATCGAAGCGTTGGTAATCAACGCGCGTGCTCCACGTCGCGTCAGTGTCAAAAACGGGGCCTGAAAAGCTGGGGCTTGCAGACCAGTAATTATCACTTTCTCGGTGGCCTTTGCTGAGGTTGGCAGAAAAGGAACTTCGGTAATCCGAACTCAATTGAAAAGCCGCAAACACGGACAAAAAGCGCTGCACGCTGTTCAAGGGTTCTTGGTTTGTGGTGTCTTTCACGGTATCGACATCATCCGTGCCCGCGAAGTTTGGGGTCAGTTGGTCGTAGAGAACACTGAATTGGTTGAGCCATGTATTGCTTTCAGGGATGTCAGCATCAAAGGCAAACCGAAACGCATTGCCAGTGCCAAAAGTCGGGTGCTCGCTTTGGCTGGCATGAAGTTCTGTGACACCCAATGACGTCGCGAAAAGGACGTTTCCGCCATATTGATACACATCGTCGAGTTGTTGGCCATTCACACCTAACGTTAGCCAAGGGGCGACACCAACCTCCACGTTACCCATGATCAGGCGTCTATCCGTATCGTAACGGAGTCTGTCGCCTTCAAAGATACGTGGCGCTCCGAGCATGAGGGAGTACTCAAATTCTCCCGTGTTTAATAACTCACTGCCCGTGGCGACCGAGAAACTGATTTCCTCTGTTTGACCGCTCGCATCCGTGATAACCAGAGAAATATTGTTCAAGCCTTGTGCGATGGGGATGTCGTTAAGGTTATAAGTCCCTGCGTTTAACGTGAATCGCTGAACCACGGAGCCGTCTATGACAACATCAACGCTGGATGTGCGCGTCAGGGTGAATGATTGGGCTGCTGTCGGTCTGACATTCTTTGTGGAAATCAGCGAAAAATCGCGGGTTAAACCAATGCCTGCAATGTCTGCGCTGCTTTGAAACAAGGTGCCATTGTTGAACATGTCGCCCAGCACTAAGCGAGAACCCGCATCAGGAAAGTCGAGATTCAAGCGTGTCCCTTCGCGCAGGTAGTCTGCACCCAAGCCATCAATATCGTCGTACGTGGATTCGTATTCTAAGGACAAGCGTTTGTAATTCAGTGCGGACTCGAAACGGTGATTTTGGTTGCGCTGTTGGTCGGTGTTCTCATCAACAGATTGGTTTAATGAATTCGACAAGGTCACGTTCAGAAAACCATTCAGTTCAGAAGGGGGGAGGTAGTCGGTATAGGCTGACGCTCTGCCCATAGAGAGTTGCTGGGTGAGCATTTTATCATTGGGAATGCTTATCACGCACTCAAGGGTAGAAAACTCAAAGGTCAGTCCTAAACCCACACGTTGAAAGTCGATCTGCGATAAATCGTCTCCTGCGGTATCGGTAGATAGGGCATTGAGAACGTCTTCATCCACCAAGGTTTGGAGAACATCTAAGGTTGCTTGTTTCGGCAATAAGATGTCGTCTTCAGCGGTAATGGTAATGTCAGTTTCACCAATCACACTGTCACTGATGCGCAGTAACGAGGTGAGAGTAATATCGCGTCCTGTTGGGTTGATTTTCTGTTCAGCAAACGCAAACGCGCAAAGAAAGAGCGAAGACAGAATGACGGCGTAGAAGGGGGTGTACCTCGCTTTTCTCATCGCGCCTCGCTTTCGTAATCCCCAATTTGAAGGGATGCAGGCGCTGGAAACGTAAAGGCACTGAATGGCGGTAAAAATCGCTCGCCAAACACCTGTTCCGGCGTGTCGATGTTTGGGTTGGTAGGGTGCAAAAACTGAATGCGACTCAAAAAGGTATAGCGATTACCGCGATTGGAGAGGGTTGCCGTGCCTTCCTTGTTGATGCTTAACGCGACATTTGCGCGCTGCGATGGCGAAGAAAGGTGTACCAAGGCGTTGTAGTGAATTTCAATGGCGACGCCGGAAGGGGCATCGCGCATGTCATCTTCAAGCGGTAGCTGCGTAAAGCGAACAAAAAAGCTCTGTGATGCGGGTAAAGTGTCCCCCCCAAGCCATTGCAACCGAAAGATTTGAATCCCGCCTGCGGGTAGCACAGCAGCGGGTGGAAAAATCATCAAGCCTACGTCATCCGCTGCTTGCGTGTCGTACCCGCCATCCGAATCAAAGATCAACTGATGAAGTGACGCTTCAATGGGAATGCTGTGTGTGTTGTGGTTTTCTAGCCGAATTTGGGCTGTGCTTCGGGTTGAGGCTGACATTTCTAACACGGTAGGAGAAATGGTCAGCCCGTATGATGTCCGAACAAAAACAAGCGATACGATGATAACCGGTAACCAACGTAGCACTGCTCTGCTACTGGGCAGGACTGAGGCTAATCGTCGTATTACGTGCATTAAATCCCTTAACTGGCTTCATGGCGAAAATGCGTGAAGACTGGGGAAGCACCAAGGTGGCATTGATGTAATTACCAATATCCGCACCTTGTATGGTGTGCGTCTTCCCGCCATTTTTCAGCGTCCATTTCATTTCGTTGAGTCGGCCATAGCTGTCACCGGAATTGTTCACCGTGACGGACCAATGTTGCTCCCCAGATGACAAACCCGTTACCGCGAGATTCGCATCCGTGTTCTTAGGTTTAACGTTCATTAAGGTGTCAAACCGCATTAGCAAGCCCACGTCCAAATCTTGCTCGCTGTTTCGCAGCACATTTTGTTGGCGAACAGAAATGCGATACGCCTGCGATTGTTTAATATCTGGCGCACCTAAATAACGAACGGTGACAGATTGTGATTTACCCGGGGCGATAACGGCGGTAACAGGAATAACCAGTAAATCGTTATCTGCTGGCGTGAGCGTTTCTTCGCCGCGTTGGTTCATGTTGAGTTTGAGTGGCACCATTTCAACGGTGAGAGGGAAGTCGTTGGTATTGTTGATGCGCATTGATAATTGCGCGCCTCTGCCTGTCGGGGTCATCTCCGCGATCATGGGCTGAACCTGATATGCGTATGACGGGAGCGCGACTATCATCCCCAACAACAGAAAAATGCGGGTCATTACTGTCTGCATAGATGAAAACTCCTTGCCTGTAAAAACGGGAGGCAAACGCCTCCCATTATTTTTTACTGTTGGGCAATGGTGATCGTTAATGTATCTGAGTAATCACCTGCATAGGTTGCTGCACCCGTAACGGCAATATCGAGTGCGGCTGATTCGCCCGTAGCAAGGAGTGGCGAGCCCCCATAAGCACCAACTGTCGATTTAGCTAATGCAGTATCGAGAGTAAGGTCTGCTAATGAATCCATATTTAGCGTGGCGGTGTAGTGCACCACGTCTGTCGATGAATTACTTTTCATCCCTTCGTTTGTGCTTGTGAGCGTCACATTGGCGCCTGACGCATAATTACACTGTACGGTGAGGCCAGAGATGGATGTACTAAGAGAAGCCCCCGAGTTGAGAATACCCGCTTGGTAATTAACAGGCCCTAGACCTGATACTTGGCAGATAGGATCTACGTTACCTTGAATGGCGATAGAAACTGGGTCAGCCGACACGGATGCAGCGAAGAATGCAGAGACGGCGATTGAATAGATGCCTAGTTTTTTCATGATAATGTCTTCCTTCAATGGGTTGTACACTATTTTTCAGTTTGTCATTTATGCCGTAGGGAGATAATGCACTTTTAAGGCGTATACATTTTACGATGAAAGTGATTTTTCACGGCGATGATTTAAAAGCTTCCATTTATCGATGGTGAAACATCGATGGTTATTACATCTTTATATTCTCCAGAGAATACAAATTCTTGCTCTTTCTCTATCTTGATTTCTCCTCTTGTTTTGAAAGGTATTTCATTTTTTCCGGTCATTCTTTGGACTGAAGATAACTCTTTACTATTAAACGTTTTATTCACCCCTATACTTGAAATGGTCAGGCTCAATAAGTATGGATTTGTCGTTTTATAGAAATCATTTTTCAATGCTAATCCGCCATGTTTTGACCATATTGATAACGTAACTTCTTGATTACAATCAAGAGTGAATGGAATGCTTTCACTGCGTTGGTTTGAAATATCAACCAATTGATTGGAATTGATTTCAATTAAACAGCGCGAATCAATCTCTCCAAACATTGTCATGGACAACGAGTCCGTGGCGTTGGTGTTTGACGATATTATTAAAAATAATATACATGGCGCATATTTGTTTTTGATGATTATGTCCAAATCAAACTGCCTGTTGGATGGCTTTTCATCATGTATGTGAGAAATTTATAATAGATACGCCAGAGAGAGTTTGCAGATTAAATTAGAACTAAATAAATGGGGTGATACTTATTTGACTCGAAAGTATGGAGGGGATAGTCATTATTTAATATTTGACTGTTTATTTCTTTATTTTGAAACGAAACAAAATGATATTGACCAATTTCTCATGCACGGTGCCTTGTATGAATGATTGGATGCATTAAATTAGCTTTATATTTGTTTGGTTTTCTATTGTGATTGTTTTGTCTGGTTGAGCGATTTTTTCATGAACTGCCCATTTTGATGGTCAATATTTGTTTGTTAAAGCTGACACGTTATTTTTGTCGTCGGGGTATGTTTCTTTAGACTGACTAAAAATCAAAGAAGCCACTTCTTACATTTATCTCGAATGATGTGTCTTGAAAGCCAAGCTTTCATCTTTCTATGCACAGTATTAGTGCGTTCACATCGTCGAAGGTTACTCTACAGCTCACCGCTGAAGGCATGCATATCAAACAGATGGCACGCATCATTTGTGACACTTCACATTATTTTCTCGTCTAACAGCCTATCTTTATATTGTCGTTATTTTTTCAATGCGTAACCTGCACAGCGAACAGAAACCTACTGAATAAACAACGCGGTAAGAAAACAAGAGTGACAACATGAAAGTAATGCTAGAAAACAAAAAGCACGTCGTGACGATTGCTGTCGTGCTTGCCTGCTTTATCTTTATTGGCAGTCTGTTGCCTGAAGAGTTGACGTTGCAACGTTGGATCGCCGCATTTTTTGCCGCCAATGCGCTGGTGGCCATGGCGCTGGCCTTTGTGCTCTCAACACGACTTGAGATTTTGGAAACGATATTCAGAGGGCTAGACCGCGTCTATATGGTTCACCGCTGGGCCGGTATGTGGGCGGTATTCTCCATTTTTATGCATTGGTGGTTAGTGCCACAATCGGAAGCGCCGCGTGATGAATCAAGCTTGATGGAAATTGGCTCGGACACGGGAGAGTGGGCGACATGGCTATTGCTTGGGCTGGTAGTGATCAGCTTTATGCGTATTTTGCCTTACCATTTATGGAAATGGAGCCACCGTTTGATGGGGTTGGTTTTCTTTGTTTCCGTTTTCCATTACTTGTTTGCTCTGCGTCCTTTCCAACTGTTCTCTCCAGCGGGCATCGCGATGAACGTGACCTCCATCGTGGGGTTTGTGGCGTGGTGGTATTACGCATTCAGCAGATCAACCAGCAAACACCATCTCGCCAAAGTGCAGAATGTAAAAAGAGAAAACGGTGTGGTGAGCTTTGAAGCCAAACCCCTTCAAGGTCGACCAACATGGAAGGCCGGGCAGTTTGCGTTTATCTCTGTACTTCATCATGAAAAGATCGCGAAAGAGCCGCACCCATTTACAATAGCAAGTAGCCAGCACCAAGGTGTCGCAAGCTTCTCGGTTGCTGGGCTAGGGGATTACACCAAAACCTTGTATGACCATTTAAGCAACGGCGACATGCTTCGTTTAGACATGCCATATGGTCGATTTAAGCTGAACCGAAAAACATCACCGCAAGTGTGGATGGGCTCAGGCATTGGCATTACGCCGTTTGTTGCTTGGCTACAAGAGCTGAATTACACGACAGCGCTAACATCGAAACCGTGCCCGAACGTGGTGCTGTATTATTTGGTGAAAAACGCTGAAGCAGCAATTTTTGCTGAGGCGCTGCAACAGCTCACTGAAAATTTGCCGTCGGTGACATTAAACATCGTGTATTCGGAAGAAGGGCGTATTACCCCCGAACGTATCGCGGCTGATCTGAACGGTAATGTCGACAATGCAGAGCTCTATTTCTGCGGAAACCCTGAGGTGAGAAAAGCGATGCAAGCCGGTTTAGAGGCGCTCGGAATGCCGAAGAACAACACGCACTATGAACTGTTTGATTTCCGTGGGGCGATATAAGGTTTCACACTGATTAAAGCTGAAAAGAAAAGCACAATCCCCAAACTGGGATTGTGCTTTTTTATACGCAGTGTTGCGGGCTATCAGCCTGAGTAGAAGAATTCAAAGTCGTTGGCGCTGATGTCTTCCGTATTGATCCCTTTGAGAAGAACATTGACGTTGGTATCACTGAATTGATTGTCACCTGCGGTGTATTCGCGGATGATCTGTACTAGGGTGTCGTCACCTTGCTGGGTCACGACGAAGTCATCGAAGTCCATATCAGCGTGGTAGTAATCATCGAAGGCGATTTTATCTTCGCCAATAACAAAATCAGTGATGGTGTCTGTTTCAATGACAGAGTAATCAGCGCGTTCGTCGTCTACCACGAAAGTATCCGCCCCTTCGCCGCCAGTCAGCGTATCAAAGCCTTCGTCACCTTGCAGTCGATCGTTACCTTTGCCACCCTCTAATGTGTCATTGCCTTTACGGCCAATCAGCGTGTCATCCCCGTGCCAACCTACAATGTGGTTCGCGTTGTTTCTGCCCACTAACGTAAAGTTAAATTGCTCGCCGGAGATATCATCAAGATCAACGTTTTGGAGAGTGAATGAAGCGCTTGATGAGAATTGCATAACAACGTCATTCTCGTTTTGTGCGAGCAATGTGCCTGCGCGGTATACGCCACTATCATCAAGATGAAAGAGGCTCGCGTCATCGATAACGTGGGCAATGTTGATGCTGTCTTCGTCAGCGTCAAAATCAGTCACTGTGTTGTTATAACGGTTATTTTGCGTGCCATATTCTTCATAGTCGCCAGCGCTAAACGTATCTTTTCCAGCGCCCCCAGTGAGGGTATTGTTGCCAATGTCTGCAACGAGCAGATCATCACCGGCACCAGCGTCGAGTTGGTCGTTGCCGCCTTGCGCATAGAGTTCATCGTTACCCTCGTTACCAAATAACGTGTCGCTACCACCACCTCCCCAAATTTGGTCGTTACCACTGCCACCAGAAACCGTGTCGTTGCCTGAGCCGCCATCAAGTGTGTCGTCACCGCCGTCACCTTCAATGACGTCGTTGCCATTAGCGCCTGAAATTGTGTTATTGGCATCATCGCCAATGAGCGTTTCATTACCACTGTTACCGTGAATAACATAGGACACGTGTTCGCTTTCAAACGAGGAAGCGTCGGTATTTTTCAGGACAACGTGGAAATACTCATTGAGCTCTAATACTGCTGCTGAGCCCACTTGATTCGCGGTAAGTGCAGATAAATCAAAGCCGCTTAGATTGTAAGAATTAAATGTGATAGCCAAGGTGTCTGTGCCGACCGTGAAATCTTCAATCTGCACAGTTTGAATATCAGTAGAGGTATCGGTGCTAGAAAAACGGATTTCTTGTTGCAGTTCGAAAGCGTCTTTACCTTCACCGCCAACCAAAATATCGTTACCGCCCCTGGAGGTTAGGGTGTCATTACCTGCACCGCCATCGTAGTATTCTGCGGTTCTCGAACTGCCTTCCAACACATTGTTATCGTTGTTACCGATCTTCTTGATGTTGTTGGTGTCGTTGTGCCAATACTGGTTAGGGTGCGTTCTTGTAGAAAAGCCCCAGTAGCTATCGGCGTAACTCTGCCAATCACCCAGTTTGTCTGAATAGGTATTTGCACGTGTAAATGCAAAATCTGACGCACTGAGATCAGTCGCCTGTACCTTATTTAGGATGATGGTAGACCCATCTGACAGCGTTATACGCGTTGTAATGCCATGCTGTTCGATGTTCAGATCGTCAATGCTGTTGGCAAGGCTTGTGTCGATGCTGATGGTATCGATACCCACTTCGAAATCAACAATACGGTCGTGGCCAATAGAAGGCGCGTCTTTGGGAATGATATCTTCGCCGCGTAAAATCGAATGGCCAAAATGAAATATGTCTGCGCCACTTCCGCCAATCAATAACTGATCTTCGCCATTTCCTGATAAGTAATCGTCACCCGCACCGCCGAATAAACGGGCGTTGCTCGCCGTCGAGCCTTCAACAAGTAAAACATCATCGCCAGTGCCACCTCGCAATGTGTCGTTCTTTCCAAAGCTCACTAACACATCATTGCCACTTCCGCCGCCAACTTGGTCGTTGCCATAGCCTTCAACCCAGTCGCTGCCCGCCCCGCCAATGGCAACATCGGCAGTGTGTGCGTTGGCGAAAATAATATCTTTGCCACCGGCACCGATGGCCAGTTCGCTATCAATGATCGTATCGTCACCTGACGCGCCATATGCGCAGTCATACCCTGAGCCACCATCTAGCGTATTATTGCCACTGCCTGCGAAGAGCGTGTCATCCCCTTGATCGCCGATGAGCATGTCATCACCGTCTTGACCATGCAGCGTGTCGTCGCCTTCATTACCAAAAATGTAATCGTGGCCTTCTCCGCCATAAAGGGTGTCGTTTCCTGCATTGGCAACGAGGGTATCATCGCCTGCACCGCCGTCTAGAATGTCATTGCCTGCACCGCCAGTGAGTTCGTCACCACCCGAACCGCCTTCAAGCTGGTCGTTTCCGGCATCGCCAGATATCTCATCATTTCCTTCTCCGCCGGAAAGAACATCATCGCCACTGCCGCCATAAAGCTGGTCAATGCCGTCATCTCCATAGAGCGTGTCATTGCCGCCGTCGCCATATAAGCGATCTGCGCCTTCCCCGCCATGCAGGGTATCGTGGCCTTGTTCACCATACAGGCGGTCGTTGCCTTGATCGCCGTAAAGGGCATCGTTTTGCCGTCCGCCATAGAGGTAGTCCACCCCTAAACTGCCGTAGAGTTCATCATCTCCGTTCTCGCCGTAGAGTTTATTAAATCCATAGTAAGGGCCAGTAGGGGCGGTGTCGGTCATGCCGTAGAGTTTGTCGTCGCCATCACCACCGTAAAGCGTATCAGAGCGCGAACCGCCATAAAGTTCGTCATCGCCACCGTAGCCATAGAGTGTGTCGTTGTAATCTAGCCCATAGATACGGTTATCGTTTTCATCGCCATGAAGGGTGTCGTTTTGGTCAGTGCCGATAATGTCTGAAACCGCACGGATTGTTGAGATCGCGTTAATGGCGTCGTTTTGCTGCTCGTCGAGCGTCAGTGAGAGTGAGTTTGGCTCAGATAGATCTTGATCGTTGATGTTCATACCTTTCTCCAAGTGATGCATGCCGCGAGTCATGAATGCGTTTTACTGTCGCGGACGTTGATGCTGAAAATAGTGGCGAGTAATTGTTGTTTGCCGACGCATCAATTAGAAGCAAGGTGGTGAATGAAATCTGTAGTAGCTTTTAGACAGCCAAGCATCCTTTCGTCTAAGTTCACAAAACAGTGCAAAAATAGGCATAGATGACGGATGCTTTTTAAATCAGATGCATATGATGGGGTTTGTGAAAGGGGAATATGCTGAATCACCGAGTGCTTTCGAAAAAGTGGGAAATACGCACTGTGGTTGCGAAGATGACCAAAAAGCGGTTTCGGTAGCGGCTGATGGGATCGCATGAACTGCATTTGACGTATCACTCCGCAGCATTGCAGAAAGGCATGGCGCCGAAAGAGATGACACAGAAAGGGTGGCAAGGAAGATGAATGAAAAGTGAAATGGAAAACGTCCAAACACTAGACCGTTTTGAAAAAGGGTTTCGAACGCGATTTACACTGTCAGATGAAGAGTGGGAGGACTTTGTCGACAAGGTGACGCTTCGGCACTTCTCAAAAGGGGACGTGCTTTTTCATGCGGGTGATGTTGCGCACAAACTTCGATTTGTCTACTCGGGTACATTTTGTAATTACTATCTCACGCCAGACGGAACACGAAGAAACAAATCGTTTTTGCAAGTCGGAGATGTTTCAGCAAGCCTCTCTTCCTTCGTCGCATCGCGCCCGACGCGTTTCACCTGCGAAGCGCTAACGCAAGGCATGTGTTTTGAAATATCTGCTTCCTGCCTAAAACAGTTGAGCGAGAGTCACGCAGGGTGGAAAGATGCGTTTCTTGCCATGGTAACGGCGCTTGCGATGAAAAAAGAGCAGAGGGAAGCGGATTTATTGCTGCTTTCATCCACCGAGCTCTATCTTCAATTTGTCGACGCCCACCCAGATCTGGCCGTGTCATTACCTAACTATCACATCGCTTCGTACCTTGGCATCACTGAAGTGTCGCTGTCTCGTATCCGCGCGAAACTCGGGATGCAAAATGCCTATCAACGTCAGTAGCTCCCTACATTTCTCGCACTATCATTTGCGCGTCTCACGCAGAAATTTTCCGTGTTTTAACATGTGTTAATTTGTTTGGGATATCGGTTCATTACCATGAGTCCTATATCATTCAGATAGGGACACATCATGAAGCTAACCAACAAATGTATTGTGCTGACGGGTGGCACTTCCGGCATCGGGCGAGCGCTGGTGGAATGCTTAGCCGAGACAAATCAACTGATTGTGATTGGTCGGGACGCAAAGAAACTTGATCAACTGAAACGCGAGTGGCCAACACTCATTACCTATCACACCGATCTTTCCGATGTAAAAAGCGTTCACTCCGTCGCGAATTCTATTCAGCAACAGCACCCAAAAATCGATGTGTTGCTAAACAATGCTGCGGTGCAATTTACGCCATTTTTTACCGATGAACGCTTCGAAATCGATTCTATTCAGCGCGAAATTGACACCAACTTCACCTCGGTGTGTGCATTAACGCATGGATTAATGCCTTCACTCTTGGCGGTGGCGTCATCACGTATCGTGAACGTTAATTCCGCGCTTGCGTTAGTGCCTAAGGCATCTTCGGCGGTGTACTGCGCAACCAAAGCCGCACTCAATATCTTCTCTCAAAGTTTACGTTATCAATTCGAAGGCTCTGCAATAAGTGTTCAGCAGGTATTCTTGCCGCTGGTGGACACAAAAATGACCTCAGGTAGGGGCAAAGGAAAGATCAGCGCGTCGTCTGCGGCGTTTGAAATCATTGCGGGTATCGAAAAAGGAAGCAGAGATTTTGATATTGGGATGACGCGATTTTTGAGAGGACTGCTCGCTATCGCCCCCTTTGCCGCAAAAAAACTGTTAAAGGGGTCATAAATGACGTTGAAGCACACGTTGATTGCAGGGGTTTTAGGAGGAATATCCATGAGTGTTAGCGCCATAGAAAACAAAGTAGAAATACGGGTTAAGGGAATTGATATAAGCCGACCAGGGCAAGTATTGGTGATGTTGTTTCAAGAGGACGGGTTCCCTAAAGAGCATGACAAAGCACTTAACATTCTTCGTTATCCGTCAACAGAAACGGAGCGTGTTGTGGTGTTTGAAAACGTACCAACATGGTTCGCGATTAAAGTGCTTCATGATGAAGATGAGGATGGCAAGGTCACCAAAAATTGGACGGGTATTCTTCCAAAAGAGGGCTTGGGATTCTCGCAGGGAGCGCGTATCACCTACAAAGCACCTAGTTTCTCAAGTGCTCGCTTGTCCGTTGCAGAGCTTGAAGAACACAACACACCACATGACATCACAATGCGTTATCCCTAGGGAGGGTTTATGACATCACTCATCAAACTGATGGGCCTCATGGCCATCTTTTTTGCATCAACATTTTTAGTGGTCAATGGTCTTGGTTGGTTGTCTATGGAGAGTATCGAACGCTGGTTGACGGTCGCTGAGTCTGTGAATGTCTTGGTGGTTGCGGCGATTGTGATTTTATTGCTTTTCTTGGATCTCTTTATTGCCGTACCGACGCTTTCAATCATGATGCTTGGTGGCTATTTTGCTGGGCCTTACATTGGCGCACTGGCGGCATTTCTAGGAACATTCTTGGCGGGTGTCGTGGGCTATGGGATGAGTGCTACCTTTGGCGACCGGCTGCTCAATGTGGTGATTAAAGACGACGAGAAACAGCAAGATCTACGACATAAGTTTCGAGAGCACGGCGTGCTGATGATTCTTTTGTCTCGCGCGCTGCCGATCCTGCCCGAAGTCACCGCCTGTATGGCTGGGATCAGCCACATGAAATTCCTGACGTTTGTTCTATCGTGGATCACAGTGACATTGCCGTACACCGTCATTGCCGCTTACGCAGGGTCGATCAGTTCGCTTGATAATCCTAAACCTGCCATTTTGACCGCCGTTGCCCTCACGTCTTTCTTCTGGTGTGGCTGGTTACTGTTGAACCGCTATGGCATTCGCAAAGCGGTTAATTCCTAGCATTGATTGTAAATAGGGAAAGTGACAGCTTCGTTTTCCTATCAATTGACCTATTTCTTCTTCATGTTATGGCTTTCCACGTGAAAGCCTATGCATTCATTGGTGCGCATTGTTGGGTAAGCGTTTTTGATGAGGAGGAATTGGGAATCATGCAATGAAAATAGAGTTAGCAGGATTCTCTCTCCATCTCTTTCCTTTGGCGCTACAGAAGGCGTGGCTTTGCCGTTTTTTTGTCTCAGAAAGTGTTCGTGAAATGATAGAAAACTATCATAACGATGAGGGTAAACATCATGTTGCCGAATGCCGTTCATTGACGATTTGCCAGGGTGGTTCACATACTTAAATCCGAACAATCTGGGTTCTGCATCTTCAGGTTGTTTGAGTATATATCGAAGAAGACGGATAAATTCAGAGGTAATGAGAATGGAAACGAAAGTACCTGCAGTAACACCTCATCTAAAACGTATGTTAACCGTGGCAACGGCGGCATTGGTCATTGGTATGTCAACCATGGCGAGTGCGGCTGACCTTAAATTGCGTATGTCCGCGTCTGCCTCCGCAACTGACCAACGGGCAGTCGCGATGACAGAAGTATTTGGTGCTGAAGTTGCGCCTTTTGCCGATTTTGAAGGGCACTGGAACAGTTCATTATTCAAACAGGGCACAGACCTTGAGGCCATCGCCCGCGGTAACCTTGATATGACCATTACATCCGCGCAAGAGTTAGCAGAATTTGTGCCTGAATTCTCTATTTTTTCGGCGGGATACGTCCACCGCGATGCAGAACATCAAAAGCGCGTTTTTGCGGCTGACTTTATGGACCCGCTCAAAGCGCAAGCTGAAGAGCTTCTTAATGTCAAATTGCTGAGTGTGATGTATTTGGGCCGTCGTCACGTGAACCTGCGGACAGACCAAGACGTGAAAACACCGGCAGACCTCAATGGTGTGAAACTCCGCATGCCGGGCAGTGATGCATGGCAATTCCTTGGCAGAGCGCTCGGGGCGAATCCAACGCCCATGGCATTTGCCGAAGTTTACACTGGCCTGCAAACTGGCGCGGTTGATGGTCAAGACAACCCACTCCCAACAAACAAAGACGCCAAGTTGTACGAAGTGACGAAGCAGATTGTGTTAACCGGTCACTTGGTCGACTTGAACTACATCGCTATCTCTAAAAAGGTGTTCGATAGCCTGACACCAGAGCAGCAAATGATTGTTCAAAAGGCGGCTGACGATGCGGCTGAATCGGCGCGTCAAAAGCAACTTAAGTTAGAAAATGAACTTGCTCAGTTCTTTATCGACAAAGGGCTGAGAGTGTATGAGCCGGATTTGCAAGCCTTCCAGAGCACGGTTCAAGCCGCCTATCTAGAGTCTGATTATTCCAAGCAGTGGCCTGACGGTTTGCTAGAAAAAATCAACGCGCTGTAATCAGCAAACGTTCTCATAACAATGCCGCTTCACTGATGTTGCCATTGCGCACAGTGTAGCGGTAGGAACGACTGTCTTAGGCCCACTCAATTGCATGGCGTGATTGTCTTCGTGGGCCACCTTTCAAAGAATTGATGATTGGCTGCCTTGTTATTTCAAGGCAGGGGATGAGTGCGCCTTAAACACCTGAAAACAACAGGACAGAAAATGATGAACAAATTTCGCGTTGGCTTGATCGGATGTGGCGTGATCAGTGACAAATACTTAGCGACCAGTCAGGTGTTCGACATGATAGATATGGTGGCCTGCGCCAGCTTGGATTGGGAAGAATCCAGCCGTAAAGCCGCCGCGTATGGGATCCCAAAGGTGTGTACACCAGAGGAGATTATTCGCGATCCCGATATAGATTGTGTGCTCAACCTAACGATACCTGCAGTGCATGCCCAAATCACCTTGGCTGCTTTGGAAGCAGGGAAGCATGTGTATTCTGAAAAGCCCTTTGTGACAGACCTTGAAGATGGCAAACGTATTCTCGCGTTGGCCAAAGAAAAAGGCCTGTATGTCGGGAATGCCCCTGACACATTCTTGGGAGGGCGTATACAAACTTGTCGCAAGCTAATAGATCAAGGCGTGATAGGTAAACCCACCGGAGTTGCGGCGTTCGTGCCGACGCGCGGCGTGGAAAGGCATCACCCCAATCCCGACTTTTATTATCAACCGGGTGGTGGGCCTTTGTTTGATCTTGGGCCGTATTACCTCACCGCAATGATTGCCTTGCTAGGGCCTGTTGAACGCGTGTGTGGCATGGCCAAAAAAACCTTGAATGAACGATTGATCGAATCACAGCCAAGGCGAGGAGAAAAAATCCCTGTCGATGTTGATACCCATGTCAATGCGCTATTGGCCTTTGAGAATGACGTGCAGGGTTCGTTAATGACCAGTTTTGATGTCTGGGATAGCCAAACCCCGCGGTTAGAAATTTACGGAGAGCAAGGCACCTTGTGTATTGCTGACCCTGATCCCACCGATGGCATCAACATTTTCGGTGGCCAAGTGCTTTACAAAACCCGCGAAACGGCAAGGTGGGTTTATCGCCCTCGTGTGCCAAATCTCGAACATTGGCAGGTCGCAGAAAACACCCACAACTTTAATGAAGAGACGCGAGGCATTGGGCTGGTGGATTTGACCTATGCCGTGAAAAACCAACGCCCTGCGCGTGCAAGTGGGGAGATGGCGCAGCATGTTTGCGAAATCATGTTTGGGATCCTCGAATCATCAAAAACCGGGCAGTTCAGTGAAATAGAAAGCCGCTGTGACATTCCAGCGCCATTGCCTGTTGATTTCCCTTGGAGTGAGTAACGAAATGAGTGTGACGACCCTTGATTTTTCCGAGCCATTTTTCACGGTGAAGTACGTGACGGACGAGAAAAACATCCCCATCAATGAAAAAACCATCGTGCTGAATTTGTCTGAGCACCCCCTTAGGATTGAAAGTCAAACGCTGAGCACGTTTCAGTCCGTGATTGCCCTCAATACCGTGATACCCAACATGGAGAAAGGCGTGTTGGTTGAGCGGTTTGCAAGTTATGACGATGAACCCGCCTTGCTCGATGCAGTGCGTAAACTGTGGCCGCTAGCCTATGAAATCCGCAGAGAAGAACGCTTAAAAGGGGTGGGGCATTACATGTCGCCCAAGAGCGCCATCGGCAACATTCAATTCAGCATGTATTTCGCCTCTTCCGTGCCGCTTAACGTGGGGTTACACAAACATCACGTGCACTTGGGTGGGGAAGAGCCACAAGAAATTCATACCCAAATCGTCGGGCTCGGCAAAATGCAGCAATGCACAGAGAAAGATTTATCCACGCTGTACGTTGAAGAACTGATGGCGCCGGGAACAACCCATAAACCCATGTTCGATGATGCGTTGAACTACCCGTGGCACCAATATGAAACGATTACCCCAAGCATTTTTATGGCGATTGAAGTGTTGACATCCGGCAACGACATTCCGCGCTAGAAAACGCATAAATATCAAGCATTGAGCATTGAAATGAATACCCAAGGAGATTTCATGGCTAACACACTTCTTCCTTCAGACATCGACTTTGACGGCCCTTTCCCTCGCCTAAAACGCAGGCTACGTATCGGTATTGTTGGTGGTGGGCGAATTGCAGTGACACAAGCCATGGCGGCGCGTTTGAGCGACCGCTGGGAAGTGACAGCGGGGGCGTTATCGTCAGATCCCGTTCTCGCAAAAGAGCGAGGTGAACAATGGTTCTTGCCCGAAGATCGCTGTTATTCCTCGTATCAAGCCATGGCAGAAGCAGAATCATTACGCGATGATGGGATTGATGCGGTAATGATCACCACACCCAACCATGTGCACTTTGACGTGGCGTGCACCTTCTTAAAGGCGGGCATTGATGTGCTGTGTGACAAGCCGTTGACCAATGATTATGCCGAGGCCGCCGAGTTAGTGCGTCTGACCGAGGAAACGGGTCAAGTGTTTGGCGTGTGTTATGCCATGGCATCCTTCCCGATGATTCGCCAAGCCCGTGAAATGGTGCAGAGCGGCATGATTGGCAAGGTGGTGCAGATCCACGTTGAGTTTATGCAAGATTGGATGATCCCCGAAGATGTCGCCCAAGCCGACCATGTGAAATGGCGATTGGACCCCGCAAAATCCGGTGCAACGAGCTGTACGGGTGATATCGGCACGCACGCTGCACATCTGGCCTCTTTCGTCTCTGGGTTGTCGATGACGCATCTACGCGCTGAAATGCATGTGTGCGGCGCACCTAAAGCGCTGGAAGACACCGTGTTTATGATGACGCGGTACGAAGGCGATGTGCCGGGCACACTGATGGCAACACGCATCGCGTCAGGCAATCGAGGTGGGTTGCGCTTGCGTGTCTTTGGCAGCGAGGGCGGCATAGAGTGGGACATGGAACACGCTGAATACCTCAAATATAACCGCTATGGCGAACCAGACCGTGTGTTGAGTCGAGGGCTTGGGCATGGGTTAACCCCCAATGTAGAAAGGCTTATTCGCACAGGTCGCGGCTTTCCTGAAGGCTTGATTGAAGCGTGGGGCAATCTGTACACCGAGTTTGCATTGGCAGTTGCGGCCCGTAAAGACGGTACACAAATCCCCGCTAACTGGCTGTCGTATCCGCGTGTCGCAGAAGGCGCACAAGGCGTGAAATTCATTGAAGCGGTTGTCACTTCACATCAGGCAGGCGGTGAATGGGTGTCATGCGAAGTAGACTCGCAATGAGCAAGATATGAACAGGTGGCTTGATGCAATAAGGTAAATAGGCACCACGCTGGCTTTGGTGTTTGCCATGTTTGATGGCGAAATACGGTTCTGATAGATTTCTTTCAATGGATGATGGTTATCTATCTCGTTGGAGGGCGTATCGATGACACGGAAAGTGACAATCAAACAGATCGCCGATAAAGCGGGCGTGAGTGTTGCCACCGTTGATCGCGTGATCAACAAGCGCGCGCCCGTCAAAAGCGACACCATTGAGCTGGTGCTGAGTGCTGCCGCTGAACTAGGTTGGCGAGCATCAACGCCCATCAACCTGAGCCACAACATACTGACTGAACAAGAGCGTGTGCATTGCGGCTTCTTGATTCAGCGAAATGTCTCGCCCTATCTGGTTGAAGAACTCAAACGCTTAACGAAAACATCCTTGAGTTTGTCGGCGACGTTTAGCATCGAAATCATGGAAGATCTTGACCCTAAAAACGTCGCGAACAAGATTCGAGAATTTAGTCAGCGCGTTGATGCCCTCGCGATCACGGCCATTGATCATCCCTATGTCTCTGAAGCAATTGACAATGTGAGTGAGAATGACGTTCCTGTGGTCGCACTTTTGTCCGACATTACCTCGCCAAACCTTGCAGGGTACATAGGGACAGACAACCGTAAACGTGGACGAACAAGCGCATGGGCGATGCATCACTTTTGTGGCAAAGAAGGGAAAATTGGCGTACTGATTGGCAGCCATCGTTATGTGAGCCAAGAAGATCGCGAAATCAGCTTTAGAAGCTATTTTCGAGAGAAAGCCCCGTCGTTTACTGTGCTGGAATCCATTGTTTGCCTGGATGATGCTGACTTGGCGTATCGGGCAACGTTACGTCTACTCAAAGAACATACTGATTTGGTTGGCGTGTTCAGCGCAGGGGGAGGCTCAGCGGGTATTATCCGCGCATTTGCCGAACATTGCTGTGACAAGGCATCGACGCAAGGCGAAACATATCAAAACAAACCTTTTTACGTATCCCCCGAGTTAACCCCAGAAACACGCAACGGGCTTATTGGCGGCGCAATCGATATGGTGATTTCAGCAGACTTCGCGCAAATCGCCCAAACCGCTACGAAAATGCTGATAAGCCGCAAGCGTGATCCTCGCTACACACCCAAGCAATTCGTTATCTTGCCTTTCTCTGTTTACACCAGTGAAAACATTTAGTCAGCCCTTTAAACCTAGATTGGATTGCTGTACGGGCTTTCATTATTTGCACTCAAAATGGTTGGCAATCAAACAATGTGAAAAGGATATCGTTCCAAAGGCAACCATTGATATTCAATCTGCGCCTTTGAGCTTGAGCGCACTGAATGTATGAAACTGGTAATGTCGTGTTTTTCTCATAGTTCCCGACCCAGTCATTTTACGCCATTGATTGTTCTAAAAATCAGTTGTTTATTGTGAGATCTAGATACGATAGCCTAGTCGTACAAAAAGGGAATGGACGAGTTGATGAATATAGGGATCTTTCTCATCGTGTTGGTGAGCATTTTTTGGGGTGTGTTTGCCTACAAGAAAAAGCGAAAAGCGCAGTTGGTGTTCATTGGCACCTATCGTTTCAATTCAGTGATTAAAAAGAAAGTCGCGAATAAATACCCGCATCTCACTGAGCAAGATTTGATGTTGGTGATAGATGGCCTCAAAGATTATCTCACCATCTGCAATCAGGCGAACAAAAAGCAGGTTGCGATGCCTTCACAGGTGGTTGACGTTGCTTGGCACGAATTCATATTGTTCACCAAGGAATACCAGCTGTTTTGTGATAAAGCGTTTGGACGGTTTCTTCACCACACACCGACAGAAGCGATGAAAACACCCACCTCCGCTCAAGAGGGGATCAAACGTGCTTGGCGCTTAGCCTGTGCAAGAGAAAGCATTAACCCCATTCACCCGGCTAAATTACCACTACTTTTTGCCATTGATGCGAAGCTCATTATCGAAGACGGTTTCATCTATTCGCTTGATTGTCAGAACACGTCATCCGCAACGAATGGCATTGGCTACTGCGCCAGCCATATTGGCTGCTCTTCTGGCTGTGCGGGTTCAAGCTGTGCAAGTGGCGATAGCGGCGGTGGATGCGGTGGGGGGGATTAGAACCAGTCCCAGCTGTTAATTAATTAGTTATTGCGTTGTTTTCGTCTTGAAAATAAAAATGCTGCGATGAACATACTGACGATGGAAAGTATAAAAACGCCGCCAAATATATATGTTTGGAAAGCGTCACTATCACACATCCTTTCTACGACAGACTCGCTAGGATTTTCTGGGTTAACGAATATTTTTATTTCTTTCTCTTGTTGCTTGCTATACACAAGCCTCTTGGCTGCATCGTGTAATTCATCATTATCATATGATTTTACCCATGCATAACGATTGCCTACATACATCGTACCTCCATGCTTATATTGATATGAAACCTTGGGAGAATAGGCGGTTTTCCAGCGGCCGTTCGTATCTTGATATTTCAAAGAGTCGACTTCGGCATGAATTACCTTTGCTGGAATCACATTCCAGTCTTTAGAAATGTAACACCCAAACCCAATCTTCACCGGCGTGCCAACAGCGACATACACGAGAAGCAAGAGCATTGGCGAGAAGAGTAGTATCAATAGAATACGTAGGTACTTTTTTGACATCCAATCATTTAGCTTTTAGAAAACAGACGTCTATATTAACCGCGAGCCCAAAGCCATAATCACTAAATTGCACTGCTTTCGTCGCAAAACTTTGTGCTAACGATGTGATAACGGGCACTTACCCGCACTAAATCGAAGCAAGCCCATGGACAGAAAACATAAGGCAGACGGCAGAGTTGTGGTGGCAATAAAGGGTAGCGTTGAGGCCTGACGAGGGATGAGCGGGGTTTAGTCATTAGTAATTAAAATGGTTGGCAATCAAACAATATGAAAAGATATTGTTCCAAAGCCACCATTCGTCGTTACTAAGCACCTTTGAGCTTGGGGGATGCTGAATGCATGTATCTGATAGTGTTTTTCTTAAAGTGCATGTCCCGCTATTGCTGTTGCTCCCATGACAAAAGAAAGTGGAGGTTACAAAGGTAAACGCGTCAAACAAGGAGGACGCGCCCAGGTCAGAACTGTCCTCTACATGGCAATGATGTCAGCGATGCAATGTAACCCTACTTTTAAAGCAACCTACACGCGTTTAGTCAACGCAGGAAAACCCAAAAAAGTCGCCATTATTGCCTGTGTGAGAAAGATGGTTGTTATCTTAAATTCTATGCTCAGAGACAGCAGCATGTGGGATGAAAACAGTGCCAAGAATTAATCATTGACGCCATAGTCGTTTGTTATGTGACTAATTCACGTAATAATCTAGAAGGTCTCCATCAAACCAGTTTTCACGGCAAAATACCTTAACCATATGAGCGTATTCACTGATATAAAAACTCTTAATTGGTGTTTGCTTAGTAGATATTTTCGCAGAGATTACCTCATAATCGTCAAGCAAGACGGCAAGAGTTCTCAAATCTGACTCGATATATTTAACACGACTGTAGCCACTTGAAAGCGGATCCATCATTGCACCAGTAAGTTCATAGTAAGCATCATTCTCGGTTACATTAAGAGCGCCAGACAACGCAGCATGAATTGATTTGCCATTAGGCAAATGGTTCTTATTGTAAGTATTATTAATTCTTTCTGCCAACTTTGAAATTAGTCGGTAAGCATCATCACGCTCTTGTTGTGATGCGAGATACGTAGACTGCTTTTCATTAGCATCAGCTGTTCGCGAAAGCTCGACTCGAGTTTGTTCCAACTCTTTGCTTTGCAATACAATTGTGATCAACAAAG
The DNA here is from genome assembly GCF_004120195.1 of Enterovibrio baiacu. Lineage (GTDB taxonomy): Bacteria > Pseudomonadota > Gammaproteobacteria > Enterobacterales > Vibrionaceae > Enterovibrio > Enterovibrio baiacui. The sequence continues at coordinate 240,252 of NZ_SCHN01000011.1, forward strand.
CGATTAAAGCCATAAAGCTTAACAATGGGTTGAGAGTTCCACCAATGAAATCACCAAATGTCCCCCAGTCTCCTTGTTCAGTGCTCCAACTAGTCCCAAAATTTAATACATAAGATGAAATTACGACAACATATGCCAAGAGGCTAAAACTGACGATAAAACCAAGAATTGTTAATGTTTTTTTCATATAAATCTCTAAATTTTCGCTGTCACATAACGCCTGCATCTAGCGAATCCCCTCAAAATTCCTCTTCTAAACAATGAGAAAGACGCGCACCGTACCCTTTGATCTAATGAATTTCGCCAAAAACCACATTCCACCAAGAGGAATTACCGATGCGCGATATTCAAATTCTACAAGATACATTAACTAATCAGTGTCCCACTATTCATAAAAAACGGCTTCATTCTCTGCTACTTGCGACTCAATCCTCACTCGATGGCGCTGATCTAACACTCACAAAACTTGGTCGCTCGCTCGACGTTAGGACGACCGCTAAACATGCCATCAAGCG
>NZ_SCHN01000012.1 GCF_004120195.1 Enterovibrio baiacu
AACAAGGATGTAAGGAATACCAACTTGGCGACCTAGAAGGATGTGCTCACGAGTTTGTGGCATAGGACCATCAGTTGCCGCAACAACTAGGATACCACCGTCCATTTGCGCAGCACCGGTGATCATGTTTTTAACATAATCGGCGTGTCCTGGGCAGTCTACGTGTGCGTAGTGACGAGTAGGAGTATCGTATTCTACGTGTGAAGTAGAGATGGTGATACCGCGCTCGCGCTCTTCTGGAGCGTTATCGATAGATGCGAAGTCACGTGCAGAACCGCCGTATACTTTAGAAAGTACAGTACAGATTGCTGCAGTTAGAGTAGTTTTACCGTGGTCAACGTGGCCGATAGTACCAACGTTAACGTGCGGTTTCGTACGTTCAAATTTTTCTTTAGACACGATCGTGTTCCTTCCTAGTTATGAGCCGCACCTACCGTCGTAAGTGCGATCAGAAGTTTTTATCAATGCTGGCGAACAATGCCAGCATCAAAGCTACTAATCAACAACGCTGTGCGATGATTGAATCAGCAACGTTCTTTGGAACATCAGCGTATTCACTGAATTCCATAGAGTAAGATGCGCGGCCCTGAGTCGCTGAACGCAAGTCAGTTGCGTAACCAAACATCTCAGCCAGCGGTACCTGTGCGCGAATGATTCTCAAGCCAGCAGGACCATCGTCCATACCAGAAATCAAACCACGGCGGCGATTCAAGTCACCCACTACATCACCCATCCAGTCTTCTGGAGTGGTGATTTCCACTTTCATCATTGGCTCAAGAATAACAGGTTGCGCTTCAAGCGCTCCTTTCTTAAAGGCCATAGATGCAGCGATTTTAAACGCCATTTCGTTGGAGTCAACATCATGATAAGAGCCATCGAACAACGTGGCTTTCACGTCAAGTACTGGGTAACCGGCAAGGACACCACTACTCATCTGCTCTTCAATGCCCTTAGCCACTGAACTGATGTACTCTTTTGGTACTGAACCACCAACGATTTCATCAACGAAGACAAAGCCTTCGCCAAGTTCAGACGGCTCCAGTTTGATCCATACATGACCATACTGACCGCGACCACCAGACTGCTTAACGAACTTGCCTTCGACTTCAGCATTTCCACGGATGGTTTCACGGTATGCCACCTGAGGCTTACCTACGTTACATTCAACGCTGAACTCACGGCGCATGCGGTCAACAATGATGTCGAGGTGCAATTCGCCCATACCAGAGATCAGGGTTTGCCCTGATTCAATGTCAGTTTCAACGCGGAACGATGGATCTTCTGCCGCCAGTTTACCCAGCGCGATACCCATTTTTTCTTGATCAGCTTGTGAACGAGGCTCAACAGCGATCTGAATAACAGGCTCTGGGAACTCCATACGCTCAAGAATCACTTTAGATTCTAGTGCACAAAGTGTGTCACCCGTCGTCACGTCTTTCAGACCAATTGCTGCCGCAATGTCACCCGCACGGATCTCTTTGATCTCTTCGCGTTTATTCGAGTGCATTTGAACGATACGGCCAAAGCGCTCACGCTTTTGCTTCACAGAGTTATAAACTGTGTCGCCAGTATTCACCACTCCTGAGTAAACACGCAGGAAGGTTAACGTACCAACAAATGGGTCGGTGGCGATTTTAAATGCTAGTGCTGCGAATGGTTCGTTATCGTCAGCATGACGGTCGATCACATTGCCATCTTCGTCTTCACCATTGATCGCTTTCACGTCAATTGGAGAAGGAAGGAATTCAACAACAGCATCTAGCACCGCCTGAACACCTTTGTTCTTAAATGCAGAACCACAAGTTGCCAGTACGATTTCGTTGTTTAGTGTGCGTTCACGCAAAGCTTGTTTGATTTCGGCTTCTGTCAATTCCCCATCTTCGAGGTACTTGTCCATCAGCTCTTCGTTTGCTTCTGCAGCAGCTTCAATAAGGTTTTGATGCCACTCTTCAGCCAGCTCTTGCATGTCTGCTGGGATATCTTCGTAACTGAAGGTCATCCCTTGATCAGCTTCGCTCCAGTTAATCGCCTTCATTTTGATAAGGTCGATAACACCACGAAACTCATCTTCTGAACCAATATTCAAATGAATAGGAACAGGGTTAGCACCTAGTCGATCTTTAATTTGATTAACTACGCGCAAAAAGTCTGCGCCTGTACGGTCCATCTTGTTGACGAAAACCATACGAGGAACTTGATATTTATCGGCTTGACGCCAAACAGTCTCAGACTGAGGTTCAACACCAGATGAGCCACAGAATACAACGACTGCACCATCCAATACGCGCAATGAACGTTCAACTTCAATGGTGAAGTCTACGTGTCCAGGGGTATCGATGATATTGATGCGATGCTCAGCGAATTGTGCATCCATACCACGCCAGAAGGTTGTAGTCGCAGCGGAGGTGATTGTGATACCACGCTCTTGCTCCTGCTCCATCCAGTCCATGGTTGCGGCACCATCGTGCACTTCACCAATTTTGTGAGAAAGACCGGTATAAAACAGGATACGCTCTGTTGTTGTAGTTTTACCTGCGTCTACGTGAGCACAAATACCGATGTTGCGGTAGCGCTCAATAGGGGTCTTACGAGCCACAGTAGTATCCTCTTACTAAGGTCAACCTTAGAATGTGGTTTAGGCGCGGCAAATGCCGCGCCTAAAAAGGTATTACCAGCGGTAATGAGCAAACGCTTTGTTAGCGTCAGCCATACGGTGAACGTCTTCACGTTTCTTAACCGCAGTACCTTTGTTCTCAGATGCATCTAGCATTTCGTTAGCTAGACGTTGAGCCATAGATTTTTCACCACGCTTACGCGCAGCTTCAACCAACCAACGCATAGCAAGTGCGTTACGGCGAACCGGACGAACTTCTACAGGTACTTGGTAAGTTGAACCACCAACACGGCGAGATTTAACCTCTACCGCAGGGCGAACGTTATCAAGAGCTTGTTCAAACAGAGCTAGGTGATCTTTACCAGAACGCTCAGCCATGATGTCCAATGCACCATAAACGATTTTTTCAGCAGTCGACTTTTTACCGTCAACCATTACGATGTTTACAAATTTTGCCAGCAGCTCTGATCCGAACTTAGGATCCGGAAGGATTTTACGCTGACCAATTACGCGACGACGTGGCATGGAATTCTCCGTTGTCTTCTTCAGGTTTTATCCAAAACTTTTCAGTTTTTTCAAAATTACAAATTAATTAGTGTTTGGCCTTACTTAACGGATTCCATTAAGACTTAGGACGCTTCACACCGTACTTAGAACGACCTTGTTTACGGTCGTTAACGCCTGCACAGTCAAGCGCACCACGGACGGTGTGGTAACGCACACCTGGAAGGTCTTTTACACGACCGCCGCGGATTAGAACAACGCTGTGCTCTTGAAGGTTGTGACCTTCACCACCGATGTATGAAGTAACTTCAAAACCGTTGGTCAAGCGAACACGACATACTTTACGTAGTGCCGAGTTAGGTTTTTTAGGCGTAGTGGTGTAAACACGAGTACAAACACCACGTTTCTGCGGACACGCTTCCAGCGCAGGCACGTTGCTTTTAGCAACTTGCTTGATGCGTGGTTTGCGTACCAGCTGGTTAATAGTTGCCATTAAATAGCTCCTGATATTACTTACGTATAAGTGTGAAAAATCTATGCCCCACAAAAGTAGGGACGCGAAATTTTATGCGTCGTCTATTTAGGTGTCAAGATTTATACAACGATCAATGCTCAGTGCATTTTGTAAACACCGAGATATTACGTCTTTACGCTAGTTGATTGTGGTGATATTCACCATTTCATTTGCGTGACATACTGCTCCGTCAACGAGACAAAGTCTTTAATATCAACAAGTTCAAACTCACTGGCAATTTTACCTTCCAGCCCTCTCGCTTGAACATCTTCCAACAGAACGTAAATTCGATGATTTGAAGAAAGAAGTGGCAGAAACCACTCTCCTTGCTCAATGGCGGCAACGACAGCATCTTCAGCGAGAAGGATCGCGCTTGGCGCTTGTGCGTAATCGAGGCAAAGCTTCAACGAAGAAGAAGAATACGGTGAGGTATAGAGCGTGTGTAACATCCGATGCCCCTAAAACTGGAGAACTTTGACACATTCAGTCAGTTGCGACGCAATCACACTGCGTTCGACAACATCTGCATCGATGATGAATGCTGCGTTTGTTAAGCCTCTTTCCGCTAAAGACTGCTCACAAACGTAAATGTCTTCCACATCGCACAACGACAGCATTTTGAATGTCGAAATATAGTCGCGACTGAGCACCACTGTAGGTTGTTGGTTCGCAAGCAACTGGAAAACACCATCACCCACAAAAAACAGTGCAATGTTTTCGCTGTAATTGGAGGTTGATAAAACGGCATCCAGCCCCTCGCGACCACTTGCAGAGCCATGTGGTGCAGTAGAAAAAACGAAACCGAGTTTACTCATGGGTCACCTAAAACTGCACAACGCGATCTGCGGTTAATAGAGATTCTGACAAACCACCCAACCCTGCTTGGGTAAAGCCTTTTGCCATGTTGGACGTTGGTAACGCGTGCTGTTTTGCTTCGTCATCACTGATTTGACCGCGACGCAGTGCGGCCGCTACACAGGTTTCAAGCTCAACACCATGCGCAGATGACAAGGCCTGCCAAGCTGAAACCAAATCAAACTCATCGTTTGCAGGCACGGTCAAAGACGACGCGTTGGACACACCATCTTGATAGAAAAACACACGCGTTAACGTGTGTCCTTTTTCTATCACAGCTTGTGCAAAGCGGTATGCCGAAAGTGATGCTTGGCGACCATAGACAGGCGCACTCACCACTAACACATAATTGAGGCTCATTTCTCCCCTTCCTCGCCTTTGCGTTGACGAATGTAGAGATACACAGTGTGCTTGGAAATGTTTAAGCGGTCTGCCACGCGGTTGATGGCGTCTTTGATATCGAAAATGCCTTTATCATAAAGCTCCATCACGATTTGGCGGTTCTTCGTGTTGTTCGATACCGACTTATCTGCGTTGATTTCTTCGATCGTGCGCTCGACCGTTTGGTCAACCAACTCATCAACATCACTGGCAAAGTTCACCGAAGATGCAGCTTGGCGTGCTTCTTCTGTCGGCATGAATGCCTGCAGTACTTGGGAGAATGGTGCATCCAAATTAATGTTAATACACAGCAAACCAATCACACGGTTGTCTGCATTACGAATAGCGACCGTGATGGATTTCATCAAGGTATTGCCCTTCGCACGCGTAAAGTAAGCACGAGAGAAATTTCGCTCGGATCCTTCGATATCACGCAACATACGCAACGCAAGGTCTGTGATTGGCGAACCCACTTGGCGACCTGTGTTTTCACCATTGGCAATTTTGATGGCCGAAGTGTTCAAATCTTCCAATGAGTGCAACACGATTTCACAGTGCTGACCAATCAACGCGGCTAAACCATCAACAACGGCTTCGTAAGATTTGAGGATCACGCGGTCTTGTACTGTGAATGGATTGACCTCAATGAAGTCACTTTCGACAATTACATCCGCACCAAAACTGTCTGTCGGCACAGGCTTCTTTCCTTTTGTGGGTTATCGTCTATCGAGGGGTAAAAGATAAACGAAAGCTGTAAACTTTAAAATCTGGCAATAAGTTTAACAGACTTGGTTCAAGAAAATGAAAAAACCCCAGCACGAGACCGGGGTTTTTAACGTTACATCAAACTAAACGCCAAGGGGATTAACCTTGTGTTGTTCCTGCTTTCGCTGCGTCACCTTTGATTTCGATGAGCTCGACATCGAATACCAAGGTTGAGTTTGCTGGAATAGCAGGCGTGTCTTGCGCGCCGTAAGCCAACTCAGGCGGAATAACAAATTTGAACTTAGAGCCGACAGGCATCAACTGAACGCCTTCCGTCCAACCAGGGATCACGCGGTTAAGTGGGAAAGTTGCTGGTTGGTCACGATCATAAGAGCTGTCGAATTGCGTGCCATCCGTCAGTGTGCCTTTGTAGTGAACAACGACGGTATCTTCAGCTGCTGGTTTCGCACCTTCACCCAACGTTTCAACTTGGTACATCAAACCAGAATCTGTGGTGGTCACGCCTTCCGTTTTTGCAAACGTCGCGCGGAATTCTTCGCCCGCTTTCACAGCAGCAGCGGCTTTTTCTTCAGCTTGCTTTTGCGCCATTTCCGCAACGCGCTGATCCAGTGATTGAAGTGCAGCTTGCGCTTCTTCATCACTCAATTTTGATTTGTCAGCAAACGCATCTTGTACGCCTTGTAGTACAAGGTCAGAGCTTAGGCTTAAGCCAATTTCTTCTTGCTGATCAAGGTTCGCTTTCAGGTATTGCGCCAACGATGCACCGATTGCATAAGCGGCTTTGTCATCTTCTGTTGCAAATGTCACGGCTTCTACAGCAGCAGGAGCTTCAACCGCAGCTGTCGTTGTTTCTTTTGCTTCTTCTTGCTGACAGCCCACAGCCAGAGCGACGGTCGCAGCTAACAGTGACATTTTAAAAACTGATTTCATTGGTTACTCCGTTGGTATTCAAACCACATTTCTCTTATTCGCTTACGCGACAACGATGCGAAAGCCTGAAACGATCAATATACTCGACGTTATAGGGTCCCAAGAAAAGGAACACAAGCGTGATACGACAAATCGTCGCCACAATTTGCTTAATTCTGACACTGCTAGCACTTTCTGGGTGCTTTCACTCCTCACATGAAGCGCAACGTTGGACGTTGCAGCCGAATGGAGTGACCAGTTTCAGCTTAAGTCGTGAAGGCCGTTTTGGCCTTATGGCATCAACTGAACAAGGTATCGTGCTCTGGGATCTTATGCAAAACAAACAGTTGGCTGATTTCGGATATCAGGATCAAGATAAAAACACTGTGATCGCGAGTCAGATATCAGACAACAACCGCTACGCCATTACTGCCACATCGCAGAACTTTGCGGTCTGGGATTTAGCGTGGGGGCAAGCCGAAGGCCTGTGGTCCATATCAGACGGCATCATTCGGGACCTTGATATCAGTAACAACGGGCAGAAAGTGTTGCTTGCATTGTCGAACGGCAAAGCCTTGTTCGTGGACTTAGGCACAGGAAGACGCTTAGAGTTCCTCGCGCATCAAGATAAAGTGAATAGCGTGTCTTTATCACCCAATGGCAAGTTCGCGCTGTCAGGAGGGAATGATCATAACGCCTTCTTTTGGAGCACAGAATCAGGCCAAGTGCTGAATGAATTTCCGCATTCACACCGCATTACCCGCGTTGAATTGCATCGCACGGGAAAATACGCCTTTTCAGCCGATGGAGACGACACAGCCATTGTGTGGGATCTCTCAACGGGTGAACCGCGTAGCGAGCTCAATATGTTCCACCGCCACCCGAACTTTTCTACAGCGCGTTTCTCAGATGATGGCGAAATACTCGTGACCGGGACGCCAGGAAGACGCGTAGAATCATGGGAGACCAAAAGCGGCGATAACCTCGGACGCTGGCTTGCAGAGGAACAACAAAATACGCGACCACCGAGTGCGGTGGTGTATGATGTCGCGATAGATCCAACAGGGCGCGTAATTTCCGCTACATCAGCCGGCATTGCACAAGCCTGGATATCGCAGGAATAGTAACGATATGAACGAATTAGAGCGACTGCAACAGCAAATTGAAGACCTTGAAATCAAACAAGCATTTCAAGAACACACCATCGAAGAACTTAACGATGCGGTCACTGAACAACAAAATGCCATCATGCGAATGAACACGCAGATCGCCTTTTTGGTGACGAAATTAAAAGCGATGGAACCCGCTAACATCGCGAGCATGAACGAAGAAACACCGCCGCCTCACTACTGAAAGCATGCCCTAGGGACGAGGAAGAGCAGGTTAAAGGGACGAGAAAGAGCAAAGCTGATGAACCACTCTTTCTCTCCGTATTCCCTTCTCGTTACTCGCTCACCACAGAAAGCGCTTCATCCGCAAAAATTGCCACCAGCGCATTTCCCTCAGCATCTACCGTCGCACGATACATGCCCGGGCAGTTCAACTCGAAGTTCACCGAACCGTCCGCATCAATCGCAATGACGCCACCCTCGCCGCCGAGTGACAGAAAATCGCCGTGAATAACGTCGCGACACGCTTGTTCCACGCTGGCGTTGCCATATTGCATGCGCCCTGCAATGTCACTAGCCACGGTGCAGCGCATCAATAATTCGCCCATCCCCGTGGCAGATACAGCCACATTGCCATTGCGTGCAAAGTTCCCCCCGCCAATGATCGGCGTATCACCGACACGCCCCCAACGCTTGTTGGTTAAACCACCGGTGCTGGTTGCGGCTGCTAGATTGCCGTTTTTATCTAACGCCACAGCGCCGACCGTGCCGTGCTTTTTCTCATCCGGGTATCGCGCTTCTGAAAGCGCCACGCCGCCTGATTTTTTCATGACTCGCAGTTCTTTGTATCGTCTGTCGGTAAAGAAATAATCTTGTTCTATGTAGCTATAACCGCACTCTTTGAACGCAAAAGATTCCGCCCCCTCGCCCGCCAGCATCGCATGCGGGCTTTTTTGCATGACGTCGCGCGCTAACTGAATTGGGTTTTTGATGTGACGAATCAAAGTAACAGCGCCTGCATCTAGCCCATTGCCATCCATCACACTGGCGTCCATCTCAACCGTTTCGTCATGTGTGAGCACCGACCCCTTACCCGCATTGAAAAGTGGGCTGTCTTCCATCACGGTGACTGCAGCAACCGTTGCATCAACCGCGCTGCCGCCTTGCTCAAGCACGGCATGACCCGCCAACACTGACTGCGCCAACGCTTTACGATAATCAGCGTCAAGTTCAGGGGTCATTAATCGGCGTTCGATGGTGCCTGCACCGCCGTGAATGGCGATTGAGAATGGGTGGGTCATGGCGGTTCCTTCGTTAGGGGAAAACGGGGACTGGGTACTTCAAGATTTTGGATGTTGTCGCAATAGAGTCAAGCGCTTTGCGCTTCCTAGGACCTTCTTTTCCGAGAACCTAGGTCCTGCCCCAAACCCAAAAAACAAAAACGCCATCCAGTTTCCCGGATGGCGTTTTATCAATCAAAAGCGCGATGCGTTAAGGTGCGATTAGTGAGAACCGCAACCGCCGCCGCCACAACACTCGTGGTCGTCGCCTTTGTCTTCGCCACCACAGCAACCACCTTCGTGGTCATGGTCGTGGTCGTGACCACCGCAACAACCACCCGCTTGGTGGATGTGGCCGTGTTCGATCTCTTCTTCAGTCGCAGCACGAAGCTCAACAACTTCAACGTTGAACGTCAGTGTTTGGCCAGCCAGCATGTGGTTACCATCAACCACCACTTCGTCGCCGTCTACTTCAGTAACTTCAACTGGGATTGGACCTTGGTCAGTGTCCGCTAGGAAGCGCATACCAACAGTGATTTCGTCAACGCCTTGGAATACGTCAGCAGGAACACGCTGAACCATTGCATCCAAGTACTCGCCGTATGCGTCTTCCGGCGCTACGGTCACTTCAAATACATCGCCAGCTTCACGGCCTTCGATCGCGTTTTCTAGACCAACGATCAGGTTGTTGTGACCTTGCAGGTATTGAAGTGGAGACGCTTTGGTTGATTCATCAACCAAGATACCGTCTTCATTTTTTACTTGGTAAGCAATGCTTACTACCACGTCTTTAGTGACTTTCATGTTAACTCCGGAAGCAGTTATTCAAGTCCGGATGATCGCGGAAATTTATTCCCTAATGACCACCTGGTTAATTCGGCGCCGATAATACAGAAAACTTTCCTCCGCGACTATCACTGCGGTTTAAATATCCCGATCACTTGTGCGTCCTGCTCTTCCGGACGGTGTTCATTTTTATCTTCCGATATCGGAGAGCGACGGTCTACATGCCCGCATTTCACGCACTCAATCACCTCAACATGGTGCTCTTTCCACCAGCGAAGCGTATCGGATTCTTTACATTCAGGGCAGGTTGCACCTGCAATAAATCGTTTCTTGCTCATGTCTTTCCTTGTACGTCCTCATCAACACCGAACAATGCCAGTGTTACTCTCTGTTCCAGCTTTGGTGACGCTCTGTGTCACCTTTCATCTCAAGGTCAAACAACTCCTCAAGCTCTAAGCGTGCTTCTTTTACTCGCGATGCACCAATCACGTCATCGCTGTGGTGTGGCTGCATTTCATGTAATCGCACTTCATCTAACTTTCTAAAAAAGGCTTCTGCACGCTTTGCTTTGTACGGGTGCATTCCTAATGCGATCAAGGTTTGTTTCCCCAAATCCAACGCACTTAAAAAAGTTTCGCGCGAAAAGCCCGTCACGTTATGACCGAGCAGTTGGTTGGCTTCGACGCGGCTTCGTGCACGCGCGAACACTTTCAGGTTCGGGAAATGACGCTGACAAAGGTCCACAACCTCGATCACCTCTTCCGGCGAGTCAGTACATACGACGATGGCCTCTGCCGTTGCCGCCCCGGCTGCACGCAGCAAATCGAGCTGTGTGGCATCACCGTAATACACCTTGTAGCCGAAGCGTCTGAGGAAAGCGATTTGAGAAGGATCTTGCTCAAGAATAGTCAGCTTGATTTTGTTAGCAAAGAGTAAACGCCCCACCATTTGGCCGAAACGACCAAAGCCAACAATGATGACGCGGCGATCACCTTCATGATCGAACTGGTCATTTTCAGGCTCTGCTACATCCGCATTCATCTTCCGTGCAAGCCACATTTTTTGTAGCAACAGCATCAGCGGCGTGGTCATCATCGACAAGCTCACCACCACCAGTAAGAAAGCATTCAATGATGGGTCAAGTAATCCCTCGCCGCGCGCTGCCGTAAACAGAACAAACGCAAACTCTCCGCCTTGACTAAGAAGAATCGCCACTTGGCTTCGCGTTCGTGCACTCCCACCAAAAAGTCGAACTAAGCCATAAATAATGGCGGCCTTCACGCCAATGAGCGCTGCGACTGCGCCGAGTATTTCTAGCGGATACTCAAACAGCAAACCAAGGTCAACGGCCATGCCGACCGCGATAAAGAACAGCCCCAGCAATAGCCCTTTGAACGGTTCAATCGCCACCTCAAGCTCATGACGGTATTCGCTTTCCGCAAGCAGCACACCCGCCAAAAATGTACCCAATGCCATGGACAGCCCTAACGCCTGCATGCCAAGCGCAATACCAATGACCAACATCAGCGCCGCTATGGTAAACATCTCTTTGACGCGGCTCGTCACCACCCAACGCAGGATAGGTCGCAACAAGTAGTGACCGCCTACCAGCAATGCGGCGATCGCGCCTAACATCATACCGACATCCAGCCAACTGCCGCTCGCCCCGCCTGTTAACGCAGGTAAAACAGCCAGCATGGGGATCACGGCAATATCTTGGAACAGTAAAACCGCGAAGGCAGACTGACCTGATTCACTGCGCATCAAGTGTTGTTCTTCAATGATGCGCATCGCAATCGCAGTGGAAGACAACGCCAGCCCCATGCCGACGACCAGCGCATCCACACGGTTCACGCCAAATGAATACACGATAAGGCCAATAACCACACAGCTGATAAAGACTTGGCTTCCCCCCAACCCCAAAATGGGTCGTCGCATTTGCAGCAGTTTTTTGGGATTCAGTTCCAGACCGATCAAGAACAACAGCAAGACCACGCCGAGTTCAGCAAAATGCAAAATCGCTTCAACATCGCTGATGAGCCTCAAGCCCCATGGACCAATCACGATACCCGCGATCAAATACCCTAATACAGAGCCGATTCCCAAACGTTGCGCCAACGGCACGGCCACAACGGCAGCCGCAAGAAAGATAAGCGCATCAAGCAGGTAGTTATGTCCCATCAAACCACCTCCGCCACAGGGTTGCACAACCAATCGGCATACAACTCGGCGTGCGCCGCTCGGTCATCATCCGTCACGCGACGCGCCCAGTGCAGCACCAAGGGTTCCACCCAACGCATTTGACACAGCAACGCCGTGAGCTCAAAGGGCTGAAGCAATTCCGCCATGCTGTATTTGTTGTAACCGGTTTGACTAAAAGCCTCTGCCGCGCCACCCGTGGTGACAACAAAACGGCACGTTTTCCCTGCAAGGGCATTTCCCCCGCCGTGAGCAAAGCCTTTTCCGAGCACCACATCGATCCACTCTTTGAGGAGCGAGGGGCAGGAATACATTTGAAGAGGATGTTGAAACACAATCACATCATGGCTGAGCAGTAACTCACGTTCGTAGTGAACATCAATAATGAAATCAGGGTACGTGGCGTAGAGATCATGGACGGTCACGTGGTTTAACTGGCGTGCGGAGTCGAGCATGTCCTTGTTCGCGACAGACTCATAAGGGTCTGGATGCGCAAACAGCACTAAAACTTTGGATCGGAAAAGTGAGGCTTTGGTGGTTTCCATCTCGCAGCAAAATCCTTTTAGCCGTATAAACGGTTCTTTTTATAGTCTTATTATAATGACACATATACCCAAGCAACCCGAATCCGATGTGGACCCGTTGCATAGAGACAACACCTCATCGCACGGTGTTGTCTGAACCCTTCCACCATACGGTAATTGGCGCGGGTTTTCACGGACTGATCGAGGCGCTTCACTCGGTAGGCTGGCAGCCTCAGTGCTTAACTGGTATAACTGCGCGAGAATTTTTTACCCCATTGCACGCGGCCGGAGCCGCCAAGTAGTCATGATCACACTTTCTGATATCCAGCTTCTTCGCGGCGGCAAACCGCTACTTAATCAAGCATCCGCTACCATTCATCCGGGCGATAAAGTCGGCCTAGTGGGTAAGAATGGTTGCGGTAAATCAACGCTGTTCGCGTTGCTAAAAGATGAAATGACCTTGGACGCAGGTAGCTGCAACTTCCCAAGCGGTTGGGAACTTGCGTGGGTCGCGCAAGAAACCCCAGCACTCGAGCGTCAAGCCATTGAGTACGTGATTGACGGTGACCGTGAATATCGCCAATTAGAAAATGCCCTTCGCCAAGCCGAAATCGACGATGACGGCCACAAGGTTGCGATTTTGCATGACAAGATTGACGCGGTTGGCGGATACAGCATTCGTGCCCGTGCAGCAGAGCTACTCGACGGCCTTGGCTTTCGCCAAGATCAAATGGCATGGAACCTTACCCAATTCTCGGGCGGTTGGCGTATGCGCCTTAACCTTGCTCAAGCGCTATTGTGCCGCTCTGACCTCCTGCTGCTCGATGAACCGACCAACCACTTGGATTTGGATGCGGTCATGTGGCTTGAGAAATGGTTGCAGAACTACCGCGGCACCTTGGTGTTGATTTCCCATGACCGCGATTTCTTAGATCCTGTGGTTAACCGCATCATTCACATCGAAAACCAATTGCTGAATGAATACACGGGTAACTACTCAGCCTTCGAAACCATGCGTGCCGAGAAACTGGTACTGCAACAATCCATGTACCAGAAGCAACAAAAGCAAATGTCGCACATGCAATCGTATATCGATCGCTTCCGCTACAAGGCCAGCAAAGCACGCCAAGCACAAAGCCGAATTAAAGCGCTGGAGCGCATGGAAAAAGTGCTGCCTGCGCAGTTTGATAACCCGTTTAGCTTTGAGTTTCGTGAACCTGCCGCGCTGCCAAACCCTATCTTGATGATGGAGAAAGTGGCTGCGGGTTATGCCGACAACCTCATCCTAGAGAAAGTGCACTTGAACCTCGTGCCGGGCAGCCGCATCGGTTTGCTGGGTCGAAATGGTGCGGGTAAATCCACACTGATTAAATTGCTGTCTGGCGAACTGCCAGCGCAAGCAGGTGAACTGCGTTACTCCCAAGGCGTGAAAATTGGTTACTTCGCGCAGCATCAGCTGGAAACCCTGCGTAACGATGAAACCCCGTTGCAGCACATGAACCGTCTTGCGCCGCTTGCAACCGAGCAACAGCTTCGCGACTACTTGGGTAGCTTTGGCTTTATCGGCGACAAAGCCCTTGAGATGATTGGTCCTTTCTCCGGTGGTGAAAAAGCCCGTCTCGTGTTGGCATTGATTGTTTGGCAAAAACCGAACCTCTTGCTGCTCGATGAACCGACAAACCACTTAGATTTGGACATGCGCTCTGCGTTGACCATCGCTCTGCAATCGTTTGAAGGTGCCATGGTTATCGTCAGTCACGACCGTTATTTACTTCGTGCAACCACAGACGATTTATACTTAGTGCATGACAGACAAGTTGCACCGTTCAATGGTGATCTGCACGACTATCACCAATGGCTCGCAGAACAGCAACGCGCAGAGCGTCGCCAAGAACAGGCTGAATCCGCAAAGCCAGTGAGCGAAAACGCGCAAGTAAATCGTAAAGAGCAGAAACGTCTCGAAGCTGAGTTCCGCCGTGAAACCGCGCCAATTCGTAAGAAAATTGACAAGTTAGACACAAAACTCGAGCATTTCTCTGAGACAATCGCCGAGGCTGAATCAGCCCTATCAGAAGCATCAATTTATGAAGCGGCGAACAAAGACAAGCTAACAGACGTGTTACGTAAGCAGGCTGAAGCGAAATCGTCGTTGGAAGAGGTCGAATTGGAATGGATGGAACTTCAGGAACAACTGGAGGAAATGGAAGCGGCGTTCCAAGCCCGCTAAAGCAAGCTGCCACGCCTGATGGATTGTGGCAATTTTGCCTCCACCATTACAGCAAGCAAGAGGTCAAACACGCCAGCCTTAAACTGCAAGACGAGTTTAAGGGCAACGTGAATTTGGCCTTATTGCTCGTTTGGCTTGAAGACGCAGGCTTTACACTGTCTGCGCATTCACTTACTGCACTTCGACAATCCTTGACCCATTCTGAAACTTTACTGACACGCTACCGATTAATGCGCCGAGAACTCAAACCTCAGCTTTCGCGTGGCGCGTATCAAAAGATGCTGAACTACGAACTCACCCTCGAAAAGTTTCAACAGCAAGAACTACTCGCGTGTATCAATCAACAACCTTGGCTCGATGAGGGCCCTTCGACAGTTGAGCTCTACTGCGAGCAACTGGATATTGCTGCCCGCTATCTATACCCAACGTTGATGAAAGGGCTGAATACCCGTTAAACCGCCCTTCATCAGATTCGTCATCACACCATCACATCCAAATGAACAACAAGCACGAAGCGGTTAATGCGCCCATGATACGATTAAAAATAACCCAGCTTCGTTCTGTTGAAAGCGCTTTGCCAACCCAAACGCCGAACCCTGCCCACAATGACGTCAGCGGAAAACCTACCGCCATGAATGCCATCACAATCACCAGCGCAGACCACCAATAGTCGCCCCCTGACAACGTAAATGTACCGACAGCACTCACGGCCATCGCCCACGCCTTCGGGTTCACATACTGGAACAATGCCCCTTCCATCAATGTCATCGGACGACGATCGGACGATTCGCTTTCCGACGGCGCGCCAGCAATCGCAATGCGCCATGCCAGATAAAGTAAGTAACCACTGGCCGCCAACTTCATCCCCTCTTGCACCATCGGGTAGGTTTTAAATACCACGCCCAGTCCTGCCGCCACGACCGCAATAAGCGAAGCGACACCTAATGTAATGCCCACCAGATGTGGCACGGTGCGGCGATAGCCAAAATTCGCCCCAGACGCGGTTAGCATCATATTGTTCGGCCCTGGTGTACCCGTCATGGTTGCGGCAAATACCGCCAAGGTTACTAAAAACGAAACTTCCATCATGAATTGTCTCCCTGCTCACATTGTATCGATACAATCCACACAACATTGTTGAAAAAGCCACCAAAAGTGGTTAAAAATAACGCTAACAGGGATCGGAAATCGGATCAAAAGGTTTATTGTCACCATGACAATCATGACAATTACGCTAGATAAGCAAGGATTGCCGCTTTATCGACAGATCGCTGATGCGATTGCTGAGCAAGTCGCGGCCAACACACTGCAGCCGGGGACAAAGCTCCCCACCCACAGAGCACTCGCCGATGCATTGTCTGTCACCGTAGGCACCGTGACGCGTGCTTATGCTGAAGCAGAGCGGCGTGGCATCGTGGAAGCCAAAGTGGGTGCTGGTACCTATATCTGCCATGCTGACAAACCCCTTTGGACATTTGCACCACCGCCGACGCCAGGCATCATGAGCTTTGGCTACAATGTGCCGCCAGCCATTAATCGTGCTGATTTGATATCAGAAGCGCTTCAACAACTCGCCGCGCACCCCAATGAGCTCAATAATTTGATGCTCTACCAATCCCCGATGGGCATC
Source organism: Enterovibrio baiacu (assembly GCF_004120195.1). Classification (GTDB taxonomy): domain Bacteria; phylum Pseudomonadota; class Gammaproteobacteria; order Enterobacterales; family Vibrionaceae; genus Enterovibrio; species Enterovibrio baiacui. The sequence goes on from NZ_SCHN01000012.1 coordinate 16,259, forward strand.
GCGCATCATCGTGAGATTTTGTCTAAGTGGCTTGCGCAACATAACGTGAAAACAGATCCCAACCGCCTGCTCTTTTGCTCAGGTGCGCAAAACGCCATGCAGCTTTGCTTAGTTACCCTATGCAGAGCTGGCGATACCATCTTGACCGATAAACTCACTTACCCCGGGTTATTGAGCCTTGCTAAACAACTTCGATTAACGGTCAAACCTGTCGAAATGGATGACGAGGGCATGCTGCCCGAATCCCTCAAAACGGCGTATCAACAATATCAGCCACGTTTGGTGTACATGACGCCAACACTGCAAAACCCCACCACTGCCACCATGAGCGAAGAAAGACGTCATGACATCATTCGCGTCTGCCGCGAGTTGCAATTGGTGATATTGGAAGATGACATCAACGGCATCCTGCCCAAAGAAAGGCCAAACCCTATCGTTAACCTCGCCCCTGATGACGTTATCTACGTCGGTGGTTTAGCGAAAACGTTAGCGCCGGGGCTCAGGCTGGGGTTCCTTCAACTTCCAGAGCGTTACTACCCGCACTTCGTGAACGCGCTTCAAAATCACAGCTGGATGATCAGCCCTTTGCTTACCGCCATGGCATCAATTCTGTTAGAAAATGGGGCGGCGAATCAGATACTCGAGACGATCCGCGATCAAATGGAAGCACGTTGGCGCATCGCGCAAGCGTATTTAAAAGACGTCGATTTTCGCTATCATCCCAACAGCTTTCATGGCTGGCTTCGACTGCCCGATGAATGGTCGTTGAGCGAGTTCCTCGCGGAAAGCAAAGCCCGAGGTGTAGAAGTGAAATCATCAGAACTGTTCGTGCCAGCAGGCTATTCCGCGCCGCCTTACGTACGTATTGCATTGAGTGCGCCACCCGACAGAGAAACGCTGGAAAAAGGCCTTCATGAACTGGCTGACTTATTGGCGAACCCGCCTTTGTCCGATTTTGCGTTGTGAGAACCCGAGAATGACAGCAGAAACATCGACAGCTTCTGTCGCACAAGACCACACTACACCTCACGACTTCGTGCCCATGAAGTGGGGAAGCAACCCACACGTGCAAACCCTACTGCCACGTTTTGTTCGGCGCAAAGCGCTGTTTGAACCTGTTTGGCAGCGCATCGATACACCTGATGGCGATTTTCTCGACCTCGCGTGGACGGAAGCGCCAGAAATCGCAAAAGGTAAACCGCTGGTGGTGCTATTTCATGGATTGGCAGGGTGTTTCTACAGCCCTTATGCCAATGGGTTGATGAAAGCGTTCAAAGACAAAGGTTGGCTGTGTGTGCTCATGCACTTTCGAGGATGCAGTGGCCTCATCAACAAAAGACCACGAAGCTACCATTCCGGCGAAACCAGCGACGCCCGTTTTTTCTTGGAGCACATCAACCAACACTTCCAAGATGTCCCCCGTGTGGCGGTTGGGGTGTCGTTGGGCGGCAACATGCTGGTGCGTTATTTGGCGGAGTTTAAACACGAACCGCTCATCAAAGCGGGTTGCGTTATCAGCGCACCGCTCGATTTGCTGTCATGTTCAAGCCGCATTCAGCAGGGGTTTTCGAAGGTTTATCAAGCGTATTTACTGCGCTCAATGAATCGCTCACTGGTCAACAAACTGCAGCGCCACCCAGAAATTGGTCATTGGAAAAGCGGTGAGAAAGTCCAGATATCGAGCGTGTATGAGTTTGATAAAACCGTCACCGCCCCGCTCCACCAATTCAAAAGTGCAGAAGATTATTATCAGCAATGCAGTGGCTTAGGGGTACTGCACGACATTGCGACACCGCTAAAAGTGATCCATGCTAAAGATGATCCTTTTATGACTGATGCGGTGATCCCGACAACACCTTTACCTAACAATATTGAGTATCACCTTACGGAAAACGGCGGTCATGTTGGATTTGTGTCTGGCACGCCTCAAGCCCCTGAGTTCTGGCTTGAGAAAGAAGTGCCCCGCTGGCTGGCCCTGCACCTAACATAGCCATAATAAGCAGGGCGAGAGAGGTGAAGTATGACATTTTCTCGCATTGTAATTTACGCCATGGTAGGCGGCATATTTGCAACCACTGCATGCGCTGCCCCTGACCAAGAGACTGAAGCGGTCCGCTTCGGTCCACTGATTATGCAAACACAAGCCCCACTCCAAATCACGGGGCTTACCCCCATGATTTTTGATCCTTTTGCATTAGCAACGAACGAAACCGACGTTTTCGCGACAGGCACCGTTGCAAGCATTTGGGCCAACACCCCTGAATATCAATTCGACTACTACCACAACCAATTTATGCTAGGCATGCTTCATGCACTTTCCGACGACACCAACGTCGGGCTTTGGTATCAATACCGGTATGCCGCAAACAATCGATTAGACGGGCTCACAGAAAAATTCCACAGCGTGTTTGGCATCGACCAAAATGGTCGCACTGAGGTCGATGAAGACAGGTTCTATGTCTATGTGCCCGACAGCCAATCAGCACCCAGTGAAGACTTTATTGGGGATGCCGTGGTCAACGCGGTGAACCTTTACGCTGAACACAATGTGTATCGTACCGAACATCATGCTTTCAGTGTTGGCGCAACGCTCTTCTTCAACCGCGTCGCGTCAGGCGAATTTGAGAACACGGCGTTTGAACAATCACTGCAACTTAATTACGGCTTCCAGCAGCAAAAACATAAAGTTGCCGCCATGCTTTCCCTCGTGCATCGACCAGACAATCAGCAGCACGGTATCGATCTTCGTCAATGGGGCGTTAACGGCGGCGTCAGTTACCAATACCAATGGTTCAAACACCATGAGCTTATTGCCGAATATCTTGTTTCAACGGGCAAAGCACACGACAACCACCTTACTGAGTTAACTGACATCGTCCATGAATTCGCGCTGGGCTATCGCTACCTTTTTGGCAACAGTGCGATAGAATTAGGGGCACTTGAAAACATGTTTAATCACGACAACAGTTCAGATATCGTGTTTTCTGCCTCCTTTCGGCACCGTTTAACCTTGTAGGTATCCGCACATGATTGTTCCTTGGCAAGAAATCCCCGAAGAATCCTTGAGAGGATTAGTCGAGCATTTTGTATTACGTGAAGGCACGGACTACGGCGAACAAGAAGCCAGCTTCGAAGAGAAAGTCGAGCAGGTCTATAACTTGCTCAAACGCAAAGAAGCCGTAGTCGTTTATTCTGAATTACACGAAACGGTCGATATCAAATCGACCCGATCACTGAGCGCATAACACGCGCTTGACCTCACCTCTACACCCTGTTAATTGTTGGCTATCTATTAAAATTGACAGGGTTTGTCATGTCTGCAAAACACCCCATCATTGCAGTCACCGGTTCGTCCGGCGCAGGAACAACCACAACGTCTGATGCATTCCGTAAAATTTTCAACATGATGGACATCAACGCAGCGTGGGTAGAAGGCGACAGCTTTCACCGTTTTACACGCCCGGAAATGGACGTTGAAATAAGAAAAGCGCGAGAACAAGGACGACACATTAGCTATTTTGGCCCACAAGCCAACGACTTTCCGACACTTGAAGCCTTCTTTCGTGAATACGGCGAGCACGGCACAGGGAAATTCCGCCGCTATCTCCATACCTTTGATGAAGCTGTGCCCTACAACCAAATGCCCGGCACCTTTACCGCGTGGCAAGATTTACCCGACAACACCAACACCATGTTCTATGAAGGATTACATGGCGGCATTGTCGATGGTGACATCAACGTTGCACAGCATGTGGATTTATTGATTGGCATGGTGCCTATCGTGAACTTGGAGTGGATTCAAAAGTTCGTTCGCGATACCCGTGACCGGGGTCATTCACGTGAAGCGGTCATGGATTCGATCGTGCGCTCAATGGATGACTACCTGAATTACATCACGCCGCAATTTAGCCGCACACACATTAACTTCCAACGCGTACCAACGGTGGACACCTCAAACCCACTTAACGCGAAAGCCATTCCAAGCTTGGACGAAAGTTTTGTGGTGATCCGTTTTCGTGGCATCAAGAAAGTCGACTTCCCTTATTTGTTGTCGATGATCCAAGGGTCGTTTATGTCTCGCCATAACACCTTGGTCGTGCCGGGGGGGAAAATGAGTTTTGCGATGGAATTGATCATCAGGCCGCTGATTCAGCAATTGATCGAAACCGGAAAAATCAGCTAGTCGACGCATTCGCGGTATTAATTGTGCGACAAAAAGAGAGATGTGTTCTGACAGGCCGCAGAAAATTGCATAATTATTAAGACATTCAAACACGAAGAAAAAGGAGGGAACTCCCTCCTTTTTCGCTATTTAGCAATGATTTCGTAAGAATGTGTCATTTCGACACCTTTGCCTAGCATTAAACACACTGAGCAATATTTCTCCAAACTGTCTTTCACCGCACTTGCCACAAGCGCTTCATCCAATGCTGTGCCTGTCACGACAAAGTGGATGTTGATCTTGGTAAATAAACGCGGTGATTGCTCGCGACGCTCAGCAGACAGCACGGCTTCACAACCTGCAATTGCCTGATTTGCATCTTCAAGAGCAGAAACGACGTCGACAGAGCTGCAACCGCCCGCACCTAACAGCACCATTTCCATTGGGCTTGGCGCATGCTCGCCACCATTGCCATCCATGACCACGCTGTGCCCCGAATTCGACAAACCTAAAAAGGTCTTATTTCCGCTCCATTTGACGCTTGATTGCATATCATTCCTCTACTTACTTTCAGGGTCGTGATCTTGTCCACGTTTTTAGCCTTTAATTGAAGGGGAAGTCCATATCAAAATCAAGAAATCGTGCAGGAAAAAGGATAAACTCAATGACTCAAACAGAGAGCTTGTAGCCTGACTGCTGAAACTTTATGCTATCCCACGGACTTGTGCCGCAGGACGGTGGGCTAAGGAAGACTCATCAGGCAACAACTGCAGAGGAAATGAGATATATGGTTCCAGGAAAACCTCAAACAGACCCAACATTAGAGTGGTTCCTTTCACACTGCCACATTCATAAGTATCCGTCTAAGAGCACGCTTATTCATGCGGGCGAAAAGGCTGAGACACTTTACTACATTGTTAAAGGCTCTGTGGCTGTACTAATCAAGGATGAAGAAGGTAAAGAGATGATCCTCTCTTACCTAAACCAGGGCGACTTCATTGGCGAACTGGGCCTCTTCGAGGAAGATCAGGAGCGTACTGCTTGGGTTCGCGCTAAATCACCGTGCGAAGTCGCTGAAATCTCATTCAAGAAATTCCGCCAGCTGATCCAAGTTAACCCTGACATTCTGATGCGCCTGTCTTCACAGATGGCTCGTCGTCTTCAGGTAACTAGCCAAAAAGTCGGTGACTTGGCATTCTTGGACGTAACAGGCCGCATTGCTCAGACTCTGTTGAATCTGGCAAAACAACCAGACGCGATGACTCACCCAGACGGTATGCAAATCAAGATTACTCGTCAGGAAATCGGTCAAATCGTGGGTTGTTCACGCGAAACCGTTGGCCGCATCTTGAAGATGTTGGAAGAGCAGAACCTAATTTCTGCACACGGTAAAACCATCGTGGTATACGGCACTCGCTAATCCACGTTCGGTCATGAAAAAAAGCCACGCTAACGTGGCTTTTTTTATGCCTAAATTTCGGCGGAATTAACATTTATTTGTTGTTCATGTGATCTGGGTAACGTTCATTTTTTCATCATCAGTGCATTTCGGTGCTAATTTCAATGCAGGATATGTACGAACTTTTATGCATAATAAGCATGGCGAAGGAAAGCAGAAATGGACATCGAAAATTTGGCGCTTGGGTCAGCACCTTCTACCCCTGGTTGGGTGCAGGCAAGCACGACGGAGTTGACGGGATTTAGTGGTCCCACCCATTATCAAATGCAACGTTTACTGGGTGAGGATGGCAACAAACAAAGCGTCACCAATAATGAAGAATGGCCGACACACCTGCCGACCTCTCTTTGTTAATCCGCTCAAGCATCTAACAGTCATGCAGACGCCATAGCCTGCATAGGCGCAGCTTTATCTTTCAAATACACTCATCGTCTTACTGACCTTGAGCGCTTTCCTATTTATCTGTGCTTTCGAAAATTTTGTCCGCAGACGCTTCGACAAAGCCTTGGTACAAATTCCCATCTGCCAGCGGATAGCGCTTGGCAAACTCGTAAAAGCCCCCCGGAATGTCTCGCTCTTCGTCGCTGAAACGCACGGAAACTTTATCGGCCATTGTTGAAGATTGCTCAAGGCACACTTGTGGGTCGCCCTTCACTTCGCCACCCGCTTCATTGATAGCAAAACCAGACTGACGCAATAAATCATTCACCGCTTTCACTTCATCAAACGTGCTCAACTGATTTACGCTCACCGTGAAGTGATTCGCCCCAAAACCATGCGCCGCTAACCACCCTGCATATTCGCTTTCAGCCGCAAGCATTTCATAGGTTTTGCTGTCCAACAACCAAGGACGGCCACTGTACAAGAAAGAGGGATCTTTCATCGCATCATCATCAACCTGATCCACCAAGCTTCTCACCGCGGTTTGCAGTTCAGTGGAACATTGACCGACCAAGAGCTCACTGATAAACACTTTAGGAGCATCAGGGTTTGGATGTTGATAGTGGTGCGCGTAAAGCTTCTTACTTTCAAAGTGGTACTCACCCTTTGGCTCATAGCCAATCGCGATAAACGGCGCAGCCAATCTGTCTAACCCAACCTTGGGCAGCGCAAACGTGCGAAGTGCAATATGGTCATTCAGCAGCGGCGAGCCTTCTTCCAGCAAGCTGTGTACCTTCGCCGCAGACGGGCAAAGTCTCGTGGTGTAATCCTGCCAAAGCGCATCAAATAAAGCATGAACGCGTTCCATCACATCCTCCTAGAGAGCGATATTCATCGGTAAAGTGGTGCGGGTTTATGATCAGCCTGCAAAGCACGGCGCTTTACAGGCTGTAAGATGTCAAAAGTTACAACGATAGCCCAGGGCTAAGTTGCCCCGGTAAGGACACATCGTCGCCTTCCATCGATGCCATTGGGTAGGCACAGTAATCCGCCGCATAATAGGCACTCGGACGTAAGTTACCTGACGCGCCAGGTCCACCAAACGGTGCATCCCCGCTCGCCCCCGTCAATTGGCGGTTGCGATTAACAATGCCGGCGCGAATGTTGTCGAGGAAGTATTGCCACTCCGCATCGTTGGTGGAAATCAGGCCCGCAGACAACCCGTAGCGTGTGTCGTTCGCAAGCTCTACCGCTTGCTCCAGCGAGCTATAACGCACGACCTGCAACAAGGGACCGAAGTACTCTTCGTCTGGCAGTGCTTCGACCTTGCTCACTTCAATGATACCTGGCGAGACCACCGCATCATGAAGCAGTGTTACTTTCAGCAATGGCTCACCACCTAGAGACTCTAGGTTTTCCTGCGCAGCAAGAATACCGTTGGCAGCAGCCAGAGAGATTTGTGCCCCCATAAACGGCGCAGGCTCTTCAAACTGGCCGCCCACTTTGATCTGCTTGGTCATCTCAATCAAACGTGCGAGAAGCGCATCACCGCGCTCTCCGTGCGGAATATACAAGCGTCGCGCGCAGGTACAGCGTTGGCCTGCACTGATAAAGGCAGATTGAATGATGGTGTATGCCGTGGCATCTACCTCTCCAAACTGCTCAGAAATCACCATCGGGTTATTGCCACCCATTTCAAGTGCTAACATTTTGCCCGGCTCCCCCGCAAATTGACGGTGCAGGATGTGCCCAGTATTGGCGCTGCCCGTAAAGAGCAGACCATCAATACCTTTTGATTGCGCCAACGCTTCACCCGTCTCACGTGCGCCTTGAACAAGGTTGATCACGCCTTCTGGCAAGCCAGCTTCAATCCACAGCTTCATGGTTTCTTCTGCGGTTTTCGGGGTTTGGTCTGACGGTTTAAAGACAACGGTATTGCCCGCTAAGAGCGCAGGCACGATGTGACCGTTCGGCAGGTGCCCAGGGAAGTTATAAGGCCCGAAGACGGCCATGACACCCAAAGGACGGTGGCGCAGTACCGCTTGTGTGCCCGCGACGTCTTTGCTTCGTTCACCCGTACGCTCTTGATGTGCACGCAATGAAAGGGCGATTTTACCCACCATGGCCGCAGCTTCTGTGCGCGTTTCCCAAAGAGGCTTCCCGGTTTCTTCTGCGATAACCTTCGCGATGTGTTCGCTGTTTTCTTTTACTTTTTCTGCGAAGTTTTCCACCAGCGCTTGGCGCTCAGAAAAGGGGGTGTTCTTCCAGCTTGAAAATGCCGTGCGAGCCGCGCGCACCGCAGACTCCACTTGTTCTGGCGTTGCCGCATGGCCTTCCCACACAGATTCACTGTTAAAAGGGTTCAGGGATTGAAAGGCATCGCCCTTCCCTGCAACCGCTTGGTTATCAATCCATTGTGTCATGAGTGTCTCCTGTCACCATCACGAACGAGGCGTTCATCAACGCCGTGCAAAAAGGCGGCTTATAGCGCAACCAATCGCACGGTATCGCCTTCACTCACCAAAAGGGCATTCGCCACTTCTTGACTGATCAGCGCTTCATTGCGCTCTTCATCGACGCCAATTTTGGTCGCTGTCGCTCGGAATGATTGAAAATCGTTATTACAGATAAGGTAATCTTGCGCGCTGCCGTGCTCGGCAATTTTCACCCTCGCGGTGAAAGAGCGACGAATGGAATCGATGTTCTGGCGCATACATTCCACTGTCGGGCCAGCATCGAAAATATCGACATACCCACGACAGCTAAAGCCTTCTTTTTCAAGCAAACGCAGCGCTGGGCGTGTTTTCTCATGCACTTGCCCAATGACTTCGCGTGCCTCATCGCTCAGCAGGTTCACGTAAATCGGCAGTTTCGGCATGAGGTCTGCAATAAAACCTTTCTGACCGATACCCGTGAGGTAATCTGCCAAGGTAAATTCGATAGAAAAGAAATGCTCTTTCAACCATGCCCAAAACGGAGAGTTACCGTCTTCGTCGGACACACCGCGCATTTCGGCAAAGATGATGTCGGAGAATTTATCGGGGAACTGCGCCAGCATCAAAAAGCGGCATTTAGACAATAAACGACCATTCAAGCCGCCGCGGAATTCGGGGCGCAAAAACAAGGTACAGATTTCTGTCGCACCGGTGTAGTTGTTACCGAATGTCAGCACTTCAACCACGTTATGCACGTTCAAGCGACGCGAGTGATGCACCACTTTACTGATGTGATAACTATAGAAAGGGTTCTCTAACCCAATAGCCGCTTCAATCCCTGTCGTCCCTGCTATTTCTCCCGTTTCGGTATCTTCAGCCACCATCAAGTAGCCTTCTGTACCCGGAGATGTTGCGTTACGTGCGAAGCTTTCAACAGAGTGATCGATACGACCACGAATCAATTCTTCGTTAACCGGTAACGAGGTAAAACCAATTCCAGACTCTTCCGCGCACAGCATAAGCGCGTCAAAATCAGATTCTCTGATTGGGCGAATTACCAGCATCCTACTTCCTCCTGATGCAGCAAACTTTGGTGGCGTTCAAGGGAACGCCACAATGGCGACAGCTTAGGCTGCCGCGAGTTTTGCAAGTGCGCGGTCGAGACGCGCTAAGCCTTCCTCGGCTTCTTCTTTGGTGATAACAAGCGATGGCGTCATACGCACAACATTGGTGCCTGCAACCAGCAATAGCAGTCCTTCGTCGCCCGCCGCCAGCAACACATCACGTGCACGGCCTTGCCACTCATCATTAAGTGCTGCGCCGATCAGTAACCCTTTACCGCGGATCTCGCTGAACATCTTGTATTTCGCGTTAAGTGCTTCAAGCCCTTCACGGAACCAGCCTTCACGCTCTTTAACCCCTGCCAGCACGTCTGGCTTGCTGACTTCTTCTACCACGGCTTCCGCCACAGCACATGCCAGTGGGTTACCGCCGTAAGTCGAACCGTGCGTGCCCACCTTCATGTGCGCAGCCAGCGCTTCTGTGGTTAGCATGGCACCAATCGGGAAACCACCACCCAGCGATTTTGCTGTGCTTAGAATGTCTGGCGTCACACCGGTTTGCTCGTACGCGTAAAACGTTCCTGTACGGCCATTACCGGTTTGTACTTCATCAAAAATCAGCAGGGCTTTGTGTTTGTCACACAGTTCGCGAACACCCTGCAAGAACGCAGGATCAGGTGTAATGATGCCACCTTCGCCTTGTAGCGGTTCCATCATGATGGCGCACGTTTTGTCAGACATGGCGGCAGAAAGCGCCTCCAAATCGTTGTACGGCAAGTGCGTGACATTGCCAGGCTTAGGGCCAAACCCATCTGAATACGCGGTTTGACCACCGACCGTCACGGTGAAGAATGTGCGGCCATGGAAGCCTTGCGTGAAGGCAATGATCTCGCTTTTCTCTGGGCCATGAACATCTACCGCCCAACGACGCGCTAATTTCAATGCAGCTTCATTGGCTTCTGCGCCCGAGTTAGCAAAGAATACACGTTCAGCAAAGCTCACTTCCGTGAGCTTTTTCGCCAAGCGCAATGCAGGCGCGTTGGTCATGACATTGCTGAGGTGCCATAGCTTTTCAGCTTGCTCTTTCAACGCGTTAACCATGACGGGGTGACAATGCCCCAAACAGCTCACGGCAATACCACCAGCAAAATCGATGTACTCTCGGCCGTCCTGATCCCAAATACGCGCGCCCTTTCCTTTCTCAGGAATCATCGTCATGGGTGCGTAGCATGGCACCATGACTTCATCGAACAGTTTACGTTCTACTTTATGTTCGGCTGTCATCGCTCATATCCTTCTGTCGATTCTGCTATAAGCATAGTATTTACATTTCGTTAACCGCATCAATAGCAGATAATTTTATATTCGTTGGTGACGTAACGTGGAAATTCACCCTTGGGCCATATTTATGCGCAATATGGGGCGATTAATTAATACAGGAAGTGGCAAGAGTGTCTTTCCTTGTGGGAAAGAAAGGTGACCTGTCCCGCGCAGACTGAATAAGGTTTCAGTGTTAACGGTACGAAAACAGCGAAATGAAAATGTAAAATCGGTGAGGTTGATCGTCTTTCAACAACGCGCGCGGGCGGCGCGTTGAACATGAAAGCAGGTAAATCGGAGATTAAACGTTTGAAGAAAGGAAGTTTGCGAGCAGTTGATGACCTTGTTCAGTCATGATGCTTTCAGGGTGAAACTGCACGCCCTCCAGCGGCAATTCGCGGTGACGAATTCCCATGATTTCATCAAACTCGCCATCGCGTTCTGTCCACGCAGTGATTTCAAACGCGTCTGACAATGACGCGCGTTCTACCACTAGCGAATGGTATCGCGTGACCGTAAGCGGATTATTCAGGCCTTGAAAGACACCTTGGTTTTGATGCACCACTGGGCTGGTTTTCCCATGCATGACTTGGCGCGCTCGCACCACGTTTGCACCAAAAACTTGGGCCAACGCTTGATGCCCTAAGCACACACCCAAAATCGGTAACTTCCCCGCGAAATGCTGAATGGCGTCAAGGGAAATGCCCGCATCATCAGGCGTACAAGGACCAGGAGAAATAACGAGATGTGTCGGCGACATGGCCTCAATATCAGCGAGCGTCAAGGTGTCGTTGCGGCGCACCACAACGTCCGCGCCCAACTGACAGAAATACTGATACAGGTTGTAAGTAAAAGAGTCGTAATTATCGATAATTAACAGCACAAGCATTCCCATCACATCCCTCTCGCGTTACGTCAGCGAGATTGGGCGCAAATGCTATCACAGCTTCTCGTGACTGCACCAGATGGGGCAGCTAAAACTCATTGATCGGCAAAATCGGGGTTGGCCAAGGGTTGTGAAGCCACTCGCGATAAAGGCCTGTCAGCTCGTCACTGTGTTCGTCAATTAAGTGAATAATCCGCGGATCAATCAGGGTTCCCGCTTCTTGAGTGACCGCATAAATACCTCGCTGAACCCGCTCTTCAATGTTGCCATCACAACCTTCAATGGCTTTATCAAGTAGCTCGGCCGCAATGGCGACGCGGCATTCTTCAGGGATTTTATCCCCTTCGATTTCTGGAAACCCTGAACCGTCCCAACGGGTATTTTTGTATGTCAGTAAGCTCACCGACACCGCGGCAAACCCATTCGTGGCTTCTGAAAGTAACAACATACTGCGACAATCTGGGGTGCTATTACCGCCCCCGTCATCCCATAATTCTCCCAAAGCACAAAGCGGATAGGCCAAGCTGATGTCTTCGGCTTTGGCTTTGGTTAACCCGTATTTGATGGCCAACCATTCGCAGCATTGCGCAATGCGCGGCGCAGAAATCTCCACTTCGTTGTTGTGCAACGCCGCCACTGCGGCAATTTGATTCATGACCAACTGGTAATTCTCCCGCATGGCCGTTGCGCGCGCTTCACCAAGTAAATGACCCACGCGGCTTTTCACCAATTCAGGCGACACAGGTTTGATCAGAAAATCCGCCGCCCCACTTTTCAAGCCTTCCACTTCGCTTTGGTATTCATCAAGCGCAGAGACGATGACAATGGGAATGTGGCTCACGGTGCGCTCTTGTTTCAAAATACGGCACACCTCATAACCGTTCATGCCCGGCATCATGATATCGAGCAAGATAAGATCCGGCTTTTGCTGCATGGTGAGCTCAATGGCGCGCTCCCCATTTTTGGCAAAAATAAGGGTGTATTGCTCTTGCAGTATGGTACGCATGACATGCAGATTGCTCGGCTCGTCATCCACCACCAGCACTTTATATGCCATAACCTTGTACTCCAGATTCTTGCGCTGCGGGCACATGTTCTAACACTGTCAGGAAGATGTCGTAGGCATCATCCAGCTCGAAGTTTTCGATAGCAGCGACAAAGGTTGCCAACAAAGGAGGCTCTACATAGCTTGCCATGGCGGGCACCAATTCCTTGTAAAGCACATCGTCAAACTGGCCTTCCGCCAGCTTAGACACAAACTCTTCGGTCTTCTTGTTAAACGTTGCAGGCGCCATGGGAGTGGCTTCCGCATCATTCATCTCTTCTCTGCGCACACCGAGGTAGGCCAACACATTGTCGAACGATACAGATAAACAGTCGTTCAATGATTCCAACTGGTGACCAAGCTCAGACACATCGCCGTCTTGCAGCGCGGCGAGCAGTTTCCTCATGTCATGGGGAAGCTTTTCAAAGCCAATGCACTCAGCCGCGTCAATGGCCGTTTTGAAGTAGTCCTCAAGGCTATCAGGCTGTTCCTGCACCATGCGTTTGACCACGACGGGCATGTCGAGGTAGTTGAGACGAAACTCTCTCACGATGCTGAGAAGAATGTCTGACGTCGGCCATTGCTGGAACGCCCATGATTCATTGAAATAGACCTTCTCTTCTTGGGTGACGGGTTGGGTCAATACAGTGACATTGCTGCTCTCATCAATGCCCATGCAACGTTTCAGCACATCAAATACCGCTTCGCACTCAAACGGTTTATTGATCACGTCATCAAATCCGCGCCCTTGCCATTCATCGGTGGAAGTTGAGTCGACAGCCAGTTTCATGGCAATCACCCGAACAGGTTCTTTGCGCGAGTCACCCGCCCACTCACGCAGCGTTCTTGGTGAAGGGTATACCTCTTCCGACACATAAGCGTCCATCAGCACCACATCGACTTGCTGCGTGCGAATTAAATCTTCGGCGGCATCCATGTCCGTGAAGGTCAGGACTTTCACCCCTTGGCGTAGCAGCATGTCGCGAAGTTCTTGCTGATTGCGCTGTACATCATCAATCACCAACACCTCAAGCGGCGGCAAGGCATAATGCTGCACCGTGTCTCTGTCGATAGATTTTGCGCCGTGCTGTACGGCAATCAGCGGTAAATCGGCGTACACCACCGAACTTTGAATGGACTCACCATCAAACCATAAATTCCCTCGCATCAATTCGATGAGCTGGGTAATCAAGGTGGCAGAGAGGGTTTGCCCGGTGTGGACGCTTTTCTTTCCCAGAATGTCATTCGGTTGCACCGCATAGCTGGCAACCGCAAACCGCACCATGTCGTTCATGGGAAGAACATGCAAAGACACATTGCCGTTTTCGGTATTGGTCAACGCACTGCGCATCATGTTCTGTAGTAACTGCTTAATACGGCGAGAGTCTCCCACATAGCTATCAAGCAGCGCGTCGCTGTAATGGAGGCTGACGTGAAGTTCACGCGCTTGCACGGTCTCACGGGCGATGAATTCGATCTGTCGGCAAAGCTGAACCAGTGAGAACTCACCCACGTCGAGCGGTAAGGATTGGCTTTCGAGTTTGGAGGTATCAAGAATGTCATTGATAAGTTTCATCAGGCTATTGCCCGACTCTTTAATGACCTCAAGGTGATGTCGGTGAATCGGATCTTTTTCCGCATCAATGAGGATGTCTGCCAACCCCAAAATCGAGTTCATGGGCGAGCGGAATTCGTAGCTCATGTTGGCGAGGAAGGAGGCTTTCGATTGCGAGGCCTTCTCGGCCAATCGTACCTTCTCTTCCACGTCTTCCTCGGCTTGACGCTTATCGGTGATATCAACAATGACACCATCAATCCAGGTGCTGCCATCCTCTGCGCGATAACTCAGCCCAATTTCCCAAAACCATTTTTCCTCATCGCCACGGGTCGAAAAGCGGTATTCACAGTCGTATTTTCCATTACGACGGGACACGTTTTCGCGCACTTTTCGGTAGTTCGCCGCGTCGGCTGGATGAATACGATCAACGAAATGCGAGACCCCATTTTCTCCGGTGAGCACGGACGCACTGTATCCAGTGATCGATTTCGCCGCGTCACTGATGTACACCATATGCCGCGTGCCGCCTGTCATTTCACGAAATGCCATACAGGGCAGATTGGCGATCAAAGAGCGGTATTGTTTGGCATTTTCTCGCAGCGCCCATGCGAGATGACGCTGTTCAGAAATGTCTGAAATCACCGCGACAAAACTGTTGTCCGCAGCACCTTGGTGAAAGCCAATGGCCAACCGGATCGGGAACGATGTGCCATCTTTTCGTTTAGCCATGACCTCACGGGTTGACCCCACCACGTCCGATGAACGGCGCTCAATGAAGTTGTGGATATACATGTCATGGCGATGTTGATGTTCATCAGTCACCAAAATGCGCACGTTCTTACCGATGGCTTCAGATGCCAGCCAACCGAAAATACGCTCAGCCGACGCGTTAAAAAAGGTGATGTGCCCTTTGCTATCAATCGCGACGATGGCATCGGTGATGGTGTTCATCACACGATCCAATTCTTCGTCTTTCACAGAAAGGTGCTTGACGCGCGCCTTGAGCATAAACAGCGCGTTGGCGATCTGGCTAAAAATGGCAATAAACACAAAGCCGAAGATCAACATCATCAACGCATCACGACGATCAAAGGGGGCGCTTTCAACCCGAACGGGTTGCCCTGACAACGTCAGGGTGTCGCGCATGATCAAAGCGACCGTCAGAGAAGCCACTGTCAGGGTGGCGCCGCTGAGCAACGCACTGCTCATGTCTCGGTTCCACTTTGCTTGTTTATGGCGACCAAAGCGCTGCCACAGCGCTGTACCTACCAGCAGTGAGCAAATGCCGAGCGCCATGGTGAACATCGACATATCAAACTGAGCAATCGACACGCCGTTAATGGCGGCAAAGCCAAAGGTGTGCTGGATCATCACCGCAAGAGAGATCAGCCCGGTGGCCATGAGTATTTTAATCGGAGGGTTGGATTTGTACGCAATCAATCGAAACGCATACAGGCAAAGTAAAAACGTAATCACCGGCGGGAACAACAAGAAGGCAGGCACAAACCCAAGATCTTGATAAACCGACACGGACAGGACATTCACCACCTGCATCACCCAAAGCGAGAAGGCGAGCGTCAGGGCGTTTACCGGCAATGGCGTAAACTGCCAGACAGGCTGCCGCCTCGCTTGCAATGGGCGATACAGAAAGGCCAGCGCGGCTACAACGAATGATGCACCACCTGCAAGCAGCAACATCCATGGATCGGTATACCCTTCCAGCAGAGGCTGGTCTGTCACTGGCGGCAGAAAAAAGAGAGTCAGTGATTCGATTATCGACATGCGTTTTACCGAGTTTGCGCCTAATACATTGAGCAAGCACACAAATGATTATTTTTGAGAAAAATAAACAACTTTCGAGACATCTTTTAAGCTTAGTCAAGATTTGGCAGGTAACCCATTAAAACGAAGGTAAAAAAAAGGGCTCCCGAGGGAGCCCATTTCAATGGTGTTTTACGTTATTTTATTTTGCACTGAAACCCACGGAACACCGCGACGGTTTTCTCATCAATCACCGTATCACCACACGGAATATCAATGAATCCCCACAGACGAACACTCAGCGACACGGTGTCGCCGTATGCCACGCCCATGTCTTGCAGGAATGGGCTGTCTTGTGTGTATTTGCGGTTTTTCTTCCCGCGTAACCATGGACGGTCGCTATCAACGCTTCCATTGATGGCAGGCTGCACCCAGAACACGCTCTTGTTTTTAAAGCGCAGTTTGAACATCTCTGCCGCTTCTTCGTAATTCAAACTGATGATCACAGGGTCGTGGTCTGACGAAGAGTATGGATTGGTGGATTTCACCAGATCACCCGTAAAGCGGCCTGAGTACTGGAACAAGGTGCTTTCAACCGCATTGATGTGCCAGTCTTCTACACCGGTTAGCTTGCTTACCACGCCTTGGTTACCGACTGCGTGGTCAAGGCTACCCAACTCACCATCAAAGGTGTATGAGAAGGCGTCATCGCCCAAGAACGATGTTGCAAGGTTCACGTAGCCAAAGCCATTACCCACTTCACGCGCAGTCTCATCCAACGTCACACCAGCAATTGAAGTGCCTGCCGCTGTTACAATCTTACGTTCTGCAGATGCAGCGTCGTAATCCGTCATGACACGCATTGGGTCTTCTTGGCCATACGCATTGAAATCACCCAGCGCGATAATGTCGCCATCGATGTCAGCCAATGCATTGCCTAGCGTTTCTGCAGCAGAAACACGGAACTCGTTACAACGGCCTTGAAGGTCGGCCGGATCATCATCGAATTCACCGGCAATCCAATCTTCGTAGCAACCTGAGCCTTTCGATTTGAAGTGGCTGACCGCGATAGACAATGTTTGCTCATCCACCACGTTAAAGGTTTGTACTAAGCTATCGCGCTGGAATTTATCCAGTTGGCGTGTTTCGCCCTCAGGGCTATCACCCGAGATGTGTTGCTCTGGCATGCGCACAACCACTGCATTACCCGATGGAGACACCACCGCAGCACGGTAAATCAACGCCACTTGAATCGCATCGCTCCCTAAGAAAGCACCTTGATTGAGGTCTTCAACCGCGGGGGTCACATAGGTGTAGTGGTCTGCTTCGTCCGCAAAGCGCGTGTTCAGCTCGGTCACCAAATCCGCCAATGCCCCGTTGTCACCAAAACCGTTGTTCTCGATTTCCATCAAGCCGACGATGTCAGCATCCATGGCTTCCAGCGCGTTCACGATTTTCGCGCGTTGCAGTTCAAACTCGACCGCGTCTTTGGTGCCACGGTTACAACCGCGCGATGCATCCGCATCTGCTTGGTCATCACAGGTGACATTCAAATCACCGCCCACAGCACTCGCACTGGTGAAATAGTTAAGCACATTGAAACTTGCGACTTTAAGGTTGGTGTCAGCGAACTCTTCAGGAGCAGCTGTTCGATCCTCCTCACGCACAAAATCACCCGCCGTGATTTCATTGGTTGCCACCAAGCGGTATTTGCTGAAGCTATACCCCATCACACCTTCAAGGTTGGTGACGACATCGCCAATGCGAATATACCCTTGGTCTGCATCCAGCCCAGGGAAGTACGGCACGACGCCATTTGGCGCGTTGGTGTCTGTTTCAATGTAAAGCTGGTTTTGTGCATTTTCAGCTGCCAGCGCTGCGGCTTCTGCAGAGCCTGCCACGTAAAGCTGTGTTGGCTTGACCAGTGGAGCTTCATGCGACAACACCATGTTGTTTCGGAACGCATCAAAGTCAAAACCAAAGTTACGCGTGACCACCATGTCACTGCTTTGAGTGAGGCGCACTTTCATGCCTTCATAACGCTCAAGGGCGTCTTCAAGCACTTCGTCTTCTCCCACTTCAATGTCTGTCGCCGCCAGCTCGCCAACGGTATCAATCACTTCCCATTGATCGCCCTGCGCATCTAGCTCTGTCAGGTTGAAGAACTCTTTAACCTTACCGCCCGCACACACTTGCATGCCCGGCTCAATCCCCGTCGGCTCGCTGCCGGTGAAGATGTACAAACCGTCAGAGGTTGATGGGTCCCCATCGCCATTCGCGTCTTGCAGCCAAAAGCCTTTGTACAAATCGGTAGTGACTGCGGTGACGACACCGCTGACATAGTACGTGTCTTCGCTTTCAAAGCTGCCGTCTGGTACCAACGGGCTCTTATCGCCGCTGCCCTGAACAGCATAAATTGGCGTCAGCGTTTGGTCTTCACACGTGAAGGCATTCCCGCCTCCACCGCCGCCATCGCACGCATCGAGGCCGCTACAGCCCAAACCATCAAACGTATCGCGGTCAAAAGATTGCCATTCAGCAGACACATCGAACGTCGCGGTCAGGTCGGTTCGCCCCACGCTATCGGCTTGACGACGAAGGGTGACATCTTTGGCGTAGTTACTCCCTAACGCGAGCTCTCCAAGACTATCGATGACATTATCATTGCCATCCACGAGCGCCACCACGTCGTTACCGTTAAAGTTAACCGACCCCGAGGTGATTTGACTGACGTCGGTGATGTCTGACGATGCATTGCTGTTGCCTATCACCAGAGAGTCTCCGGCAGCCAACGCACCACTCAAGGCAATGGTGGAACCGAAAGACGTGTTGTTATTGGACGCGATTTTTACGGCCCAATTGTCGAGAGACACACTGTCACTGCCAAGGTTCGTGATTTCGACGGCTTTGTTGTTTGATGAACCTTCGACATATTCCGTAATCAGCACATCTGCACTTGCAGGAAGTGCAGCGCTTAACGCTAGAGCCAATGGACTCCATGTTGAAATCTTCATTTGCTGTCCTTATTTGCGTGTGAAGTCATAAACACAGCGAATATGTAACAGCAAGAGATGTCATTTAAGTGATGAACACCCCAAGTCCATGAATAGAGACAGGAGGTGTCTACTCATTTCTTGATGTTAATTCAGCATTCAACAGGAAGAGAAAGCGTCTTTTTGAAATATTACAGGTAGGTATCTCGAGGGATAATGACAAAAAAAGCAGCGAAATCGCTGCTTTTTGATTTGATTGGACGAGAACGCGTTCTGGCTTATGGGCGAGTCACAAAGCCTACTGCTTCGTACACTTTCTTCAAGGTCACAGCGGCACGCTCAGAGGCTTTCTCGGCACCGGCTTTCATGACTTGATCCAAGTAAGCACGATCTTGACGGAATTCCGCATAACGCTGTTGAACGGGCTCAAGCATAGCAACAACGGCTTCTGCCGTGTCGGTTTTCAGGTGACCGTACATCTTGTCTGCGTAGTCTGCTTCAATCTCTGCAAACGTCTTGCCTGTCGCAACAGACATCAGGCCCATCAAGTTCGCCACACCCGGCTTGTTTTGAATATCAAACAGAACACGTGGTGGCTCTTCTGAATCGGTCATCGCGCGTTTGATTTTCTTCGCGATGGATTTCGGGTCTTCAAGCAGACCAATCACGTTGTTGCGGTTATCGTCAGACTTCGACATTTTCTTCGTCGGGTCCTGCAGGCTCATCACACGCGCACCCACTTGTGGGATGTACGGTTCTGGCACACTGAACACATCACCGTAGACATTGTTGAAACGGGTCGCGATATCACGTGCCAGCTCCAAGTGTTGCTTCTGGTCATTGCCCACCGGTACTTGGTTCGCTTGATACAGAAGAATGTCTGCAGCCATCAAGACTGGGTAGCCGAACAAGCCCGCATTAATGTTTTCTGCATGACGTGCTGACTTGTCTTTGAACTGGGTCATGCGGTTAAGCTCGCCCATTTGCGTGTAACAGTTCAGCACCCAGCCCAATTGCGCATGCTCAGGCACGTGCGATTGAATGAACAAATTACTTTTCTCTGGCGTGACACCCACAGCCAAACATAGCGCTAGCGAGTCGAGCGTTGCCTCACGCAGTTTTTCCGCTTCCTGACGAACAGTGATCGCGTGCAAGTCTACGATGCAGTATTGGCAATCGAAGTCATCTTGCATTTGTTCCCACTGACGCAAAGCACCGATGTAGTTGCCGATACTGAGTTCACCTGAAGGTTGAACACCGCTAAGTACAATGGGTTTGGTCGTTGGGTTACTCATGTTCTTTCTGTTCCTGTCAGTAAAATCAGCCAGAGTGACCACACCCTGACTGTAAGCTCGAGAAAATCGAAGGTTTAATTTACGCTGTTTTTTCGGTACTGAGAACCGTTAAAAGTTGGTCAAAGTGATCTGCCACGCTATCTGGCGCACTATCACTGATAGGCTCGCCGTAGTTGTAGCCATATGTCAGACCAAAAGACGCGATACCTGCATTCTTTGCGGCAAGAATATCGTTCTTCGAGTCACCAACCATCAGCATTTGATCAGCGGTTAGGCCGTGTTTGTCACGCAATGAAAACAAACCTTCAGGATCCGGTTTGTTGGTTGGCAACGAATCACCACCAATCACGTCGGTGAAATAGTGTGCCAACCTCAAGTCAGCAAGGATTTCTGGAACAAACTCATAAGGCTTGTTTGTCACAACACCTAACACGAAGCCAGCATCTTTAAGCGCTGCCAGGGTGGTTTTCACACCAGGGTAAACGATGGTTTTGTCGTGGCCGTTGTTCGCATAATGGAAGTTAAAACGCTCACGTACTTGGCGGTAAAGCGATTCATCGATATCAGGACGAATCGTCACGCTTTGGCTAAGCGCGCGCTTGAGCATGATCTCTGCACCGTTACCAATCCAGTTACGCACTTCATCATCCGTGGCAGTGTGCAGATTGAAATCTGCCAGTGCCATACGAATGCCTTCCGCCAGATCAGGCACGCTATCAACCAGCGTTCCGTCTAAATCGAATGCGATGTATTTGATGTTTTCAAATCTTGCCGTCACGAATTATTGTCCTACTTTGCTCAGTTCTGCGCGCATTTCATCAACCACGGCTTTGTAGTCTGGTTGACCGAAGATGGCGGAGCCTGCCACAAACATATCAGCGCCCGCTTCTGCGATTTCGCGAATGTTGTCGACTTTCACACCGCCATCAATTTCAAGGCGGATATCACGGCCGCTTGCATCAATACGACGGCGCACTTCGCGCAGTTTATTTAATGTTTCAGGAATAAAGGATTGGCCGCCGAAACCCGGGTTCACCGACATCAATAGCACCATGTCGATTTTGTCCATGATGTGGTCAAGGTGGTGCAGCGGCGTTGCAGGGTTAAAGACCACACCGGCTTTACAGCCATGCTCTTTGATCAACTGCAAGGTACGGTCAACATGGTCACTAGCTTCAACATGGAAAGTGATCATGCTAGCACCCGCTTTTGCAAAGTCAGGGATAATGCGATCAACCGGTTTCACCATCAAATGCACGTCGATTGGCGCCGTGATGCCGTAATCGCGAAGCGCTTTACAGATAGGTGCACCGAATGTCAGGTTCGGCACATAATGGTTATCCATAACGTCGAAGTGAACAACGTCAGCACCTGCTGCCAATACTTTTTCGACATCTTCACCTAAACGCGCAAAATCCGCCGAAAGGATCGACGGTGCAATAAGAAAATCCTTCATCCTGTAGCCTCACTCATACCAATTACCTTAAGTCTCTGTGTACGGTTCGCAAAAACCTAGGGTAATGGGTAGCGCGTTAATCGTATTCGGGGTTGCAGCAAAGTCGGCGCAATTCTACCCGATTGAACGTCGTCTGTCTTATCAGATGCGTTGATAGATAGCATTAGCAAACAGTTTTACCAATGGCACACAGGGGAAGCGAGTTTGTCAGCTAAGCTGGTGGAATAGCGATAAAACAAGAAGAAGAGAAAATGCCGGAGACAGACAATAAGAAAGAAGATGTTGGCTTTATCGATATTGTGAAGAGTGTGTTTGCGGCAATGTTTGGGGTGCAATCAGACAAGAACCGACAACGGGACTTTAAGCAATCAAGCATGGTGCCTTACATCGTTGTCGGTGTGGTGTTTGTGGTGCTTTTTGTACTTGGACTCATGGCTATCGTGTCAGTGGTGATATCAGCATAAACACCCACACTTCGCGTATTTATGGCAATTCAGGACTGTCGCCACTGAACAGCGCTAACAGCTCATCAACCTTGTTACGCCCACCCGCATTTCGGCTGATCGTGCGCTTTACGCGTACCACATTCAGCACCGCACCATGATAGAGACTACGCGTAAGCTGCGTGTCATGGTTAGACACCAGCACAGGGACATTCTTTTCCATGGCCGCTTTGCGCGCAATTTCACCCAACAACGCTTGATCATCCAAACTAAAACCGCCACTTGCGTAAGTGGTGAAATTCGCGGTGGTTGAAAGCGGAGCATACGGTGGATCGCAGTAAATCACGCTACCACGACGCGCCGCTTTAAAGCTCTGCTGATAACTCTCACACACAAACGTCGCTTTCTTGGCTTTCTCTGAGAAGTACTCAAGTTCCGCTTCAGGGAAGTAAGGCTTTTTGTACGAGCCAAACGGCACGTTAAAGCCACCTTTCTTGTTGTAACGACACAGGCCATTGAATCCATGGCGGTTCATGTAAAGAAAATACAGTGAACGCAGGTATGGATCGGTCGTGGCGTTAAACTCTTCGCGGATGGCAAGAAAAGCAGGTTTTTGATTGTACTCTGGCGTAAACAGTTTTCGCGCGTCGTCGATATAACGTTCCGGCGATTGCTTAACGAGGTTGTAGAGATTAATCAAATCTGGGTTGATGTCAGCCAGTCGATACTGCTCGTAGTCTGTATTCAAAAATACAGACCCGGCCCCAACAAAGGGTTCGATCAGCTTTTTACCTTCCGGCAGGTGCTTGCGGATGTCTTCAACCAGAGAGTATTTCCCTCCGGCCCACTTCAGAAAGGCGCGATGCTTTTTCATTAATGTGTATCCACTACCACTGCTGCTTGAAAGGGGGCGGATTGTATCTCATTTTTAGCCATCAATCAGCGTAAATTCACGCCCCGATCAAAGTGAAGGTAAGGTTAGTTGGCAAGCGCAATCTCTTTATGGATTTGCGCAAATGATTTAACCCAAGGCGTCAAACGACGAACATTGGCTGACAATTCAAGTTCAGCGCGTCGTGCGGCATTCACTGATGGATAATCCCCAATCAGGATCATGTACCACGCTTCGTCGTTACGTACTGTTTCGTAAACACGCGCTGTGTTTTCGATGTCGTACTGTTGAAGGAAATCAACCACTGCTGCTTTTGACTGCAATGCTGCAAGCTGCAGTGCGTAGCGCGTCTCTGAAATAGCCAACAACTCCGCATTCGAAAGCGTTACGTTCACCGCTTGAGGCGCAGGAGCAAGTGGCGCGGGCGCGGGCGCGGGCTCGGTATTCGCAGCGGGCGCTTGCGTTGCCGCAGGTTCTGCCGCTGGAGCATCTTCAGAGACTGTCGTTGCTGGCGCTGGGTTTTGCTCTACAAGCTCTGGGATCAAGGCTTCCTCAACGGCGGCTGTTCCATCACCACCAATGGCTTGGTCGTCGATAATGGCATCAACCACACGATCAGGTACCACGATGCGGCGGTTTTCATCACGGCGACCCACCGTCATTCCTTCCACCGTTGGGTCTTCAGGCAGCGCGATATTGTCGTCGACAGCATCCGCATTCAGCACGACCGTCTCGTCACCGTCAGCATTGGCAGCGTTTTGCTTGGCCATTTCAGCTTCTTTTTCGTCAAGCAGCTCTGACAGCTCTTTCACACCATCAGGAATGACGTCTGTAGCTTCCACGTTTTCTGTCGATTGTTGTGTCAGTGTCCACCAAACAATGCCCGCACCCGCGACCAAAAGGAGGAAAGCAAGTATCAGTAAAGGGAGTAACGAACGACGTTTTTTCTCTTCCATCGAAGATGTCTCCTGCTGCTCTAGCCCTTTCAGGGCACCGGGTAAAGGTGGCAATAGTGCGGCTTTTTGTTTGAGTGCGCGTCGCTGTGCCGCATCAAGTTGGCGACTCACCATCATGACTTCAATAAACATTTCCCGCTCGTTTTCTGCGAGCGGGCTAATTTCTAGCTCAAGTGGTTTAACCCCTTGACCATACGATACTTTCTGCAGCCATTTGTTTAACTTACCACGCAAGCTAAACAACAATACGTTGATTTGCCAATTTTCACGCTGCTGCGCTTCCGTCACCAGCGCCCAAAGTTCTGCGATTAACGTGGCACTCAATCGGTGCGCTTCATCAATGACTATCAGGGTATGAATACTTTGGCCTTCGAGCATGTACTCAAGGCTTTGCAGCATAGGATCGTTTTCGTTGAACACACCATCGCGCACAATTTGGCGCAGGATGATGGCACGGTGTTGCGCATCCTGTTGGCTGGGATTACAAATTAGGAGAGATTGATTAGGCTCGTTTGCCCAATTTTCGAGATAGCGTTCACTCAGCCAGGTTTTACCTGCGCCAGATTCACCTGTCACTTGAACAAGGTTAGAACTAAATCGAGTAAGAAATTGAATTCTAGACAAAAGTTGGATCTGGGTATCCAAATCCAACGCAATCATGTCGTGGGAGCCTGTCATATACAAACCCGCTTAACGTGTCGCAATGACCTCTGCAAGCGTCTCGGTAGTAACGTTCGCAACCACTTCCGCCGTTCCAATCGAGGTCGGCAGAACAAATCGTAGTTGCCCGGAAAGCACTTTTTTGTCGCGTTTCATGTGCTTGATAAAGGCATCATAGTCCATGGTGGCGGGTGCTTTCACGGGGAGTTTTGCATTTTCAAGCAAGGAAGTGATACGGCTAACATCTTCTTGCGAAAGTAGTTGTTGAAGGTGGGCTGTTTGCGCCGCCATGACAGTGCCTGCTGCAACAGCCTCACCGTGCAACCAGTTGCCGTACCCCATCTCAGCTTCAATCGCGTGCCCAAAAGTATGGCCAAGATTCAACAGTGCTCGAACACCGGATTCTTTCTCATCTTCAGCAACGACGTCTGCCTTGATTTGGCAACAGCGCTTGATGGCATAAACCAACGCATCAGCGTCGAGTGCATTTAATGCCTCAAGGTTTTCTTCCAGCCACACAAAGAAAGGTAAGTCAGCAATGATGCCGTATTTGATCACCTCAGCAATGCCCGCGGCGAATTCACGCTCGGGAAGGGTTGCCATCACATCGATGTCAATCACCACAGCTTTAGGTTGATAAAATGCACCAATCATATTTTTCCCGAGCGGGTGATTCACTGCGGTTTTACCGCCAACAGACGAGTCAACTTGGGAAAGTAAGGTGGTAGGAACTTGAATAAAATCCACACCGCGCTGGTAACAAGCGGCAGCAAAACCGACAACATCACCAATTACACCGCCGCCCAAAGCTACGATAAGCACGTCGCGGGCGTAGTTACCTTCTAGCAAGAAAGTATTGATGACATTAAACGTGTCGAGGGTTTTGTACTGCTCACCATCAGGCAGTGAGAGCAAAGCTGGCGTGCCGCCAGCTTCTTTCAAGGTATCCATGAGCTTTTCAGCATACAAAGGTGCGATGGTTTCATTTGTCACCACCACAACCTGACGGCCCTGAGCATCAGTAAAGAAAGCGGGATCAGATAATAATCCGGCCCCAATAGAGATAGGGTAACTTCTATCGCCCAGGTTTACGTCAATCCTTTCCATGGAATACCTTTTTGCGTCGAGATTTAGTGCTTAGTGATCTTCAAGCAATTCAATGATCTGGTTAGCGACCACTTTGGCGCTTTGATCATCAGTGCGAACCACATAGTCAGCAATCTCTTCGTACAAAGGATTGCGTTCGCCAGCTAGCTCTTCCAGAACTTCACGAGGTTGTTCGGTTTGGAGTAGCGGACGCTTCTTGTCACGCTGAGTACGTGCCAATTGTTTTTCAATCGTGGTTTCTAGATATACCACGATGCCACGAGCAGACAGACGATTGCGGCTCTCTTTGCTCTTGATGGAGCCACCACCGGTCGCCAGAACGATGCCCTGCTTTTGGGTCAGATCGTTAATGACGTTCTCTTCGCGGTCGCGGAACCCCTCTTCACCTTCTACATCAAATACCCATGCGATATCAGCACCAGTGCGTTCTTCGATCACGGTGTCCGAGTCAAAAAATTCCATGTGTAGTTGCTGAGCAAGGTGACGACCAATTGTGCTTTTGCCAGCCCCCATTGGACCTACAAGAAAGATATTTCGTTTTTCAGCCATTTTAAGCAGTTTACGCGCGGTTAATGAAAACAACACCGCCCGCAGGCTCGTAATCGAAAGCCCGAGGCGCCAATTTCCTCACAGATAATTCGTGATCAGACCAAAAATTATCTCAGGTCACCATGCCTTTTGGCAACTTAAAATACACCCAAGCGTCGGTTTAAATTCTATAAGGCCCGATGTTTGAAAGGAAAAATGGCTGAAACGGACATTTGGTCCCGTTTGCAGCCATTGAGGTCTTTTCCTTCAATTTAGGTTTTTAACCGCATGAAGCGTAAACACTTACTGGGTAACAATTCTTGGTGTAACAAAGATTAATAGCTCTCGTTTACCCATGGTTTCGTAGTTACGGCGGAAGAGTTGACCCAATCCAGGAATATCACCAAGCAATGGCACTTTATCCACGCCTTCCATCATTTCGTGCTGGTAAATACCACCGAGCACCACGGTTTCGCCATCATTAACCAGCACTTGCGTGCCGATTCGCTGTGTATTTATCGCCATGGCTTCACCCGTGCCGGCTTTCACTGTGCCTGCAGGTTTATCCTGGGTGACTTCCAAATCCAGCACCAATTTGCTGTCTGGCGTAATCTGTGGCGTCACTGCCAAGCTCAATACCGCTTTCTTAAATGACACTGCAGCAGCACCGCTCGACGACGCTTCAAGGTAAGGCAATTCAGTACCTTGCTCGATATACGCCGCGCGTTTGTTTGTTGTGAGCAGACGCGGGCTGGAGATGATTTCAGCACGAGACTCCGCTTGCAGCGCGGAAAGCTCAAGATCGAGCAACAAATCTTTACCCAGATTTGCGACTTGGAATGCAATGCTCGCTGCATTTGGGCTGGTTGCAGCCAAATTAACGTTAAGCATGTCATCAACATTCAGTGCATCTTGCTCGCCATCGCCGCCCATGTCGGTGCGATCAGAGTGCTGTAAGTTCCCTTCAATGCTGCCGCTGGTTGAGAAATTACCGTTTTGGTTACTTACCCCCCAACGCACACCAATTTCTTCCAATGTCCCTTCATCAACGGTCACGATACGCGCTTCGATCTCAACCTGATCAACAGGCACATCCAAGGTCTCAATCAGTGATTTTATGATCTCAATGTTGTCGGACAGATCTTTTATCACCAGTGCGTTAGTGCGGGGATCAAACGCCAAACTGCCTCGTTCAGACAACAAGCTGATACCTTCATCTTCGTCACCATCACCGCCGTCTAACAAGGTTTTCAGATCTTCCGCGTTAGCGTATTTAATCTGAATCACTTCAGAACGCAGTGACGCGAGCTCTCTTTCATGACGACGCTTCTCAAGCACCAAGCGTTCTTGTTCATCCAATTCAGCTTTAGGCGCGACTAACAAGATGTTGCCTGTTTTTCGCTTATCGAGCCCTTTCACTTTCAAGATGGTATCCAGTGCTTTCTGCCACGGCACATCATCAAGGCGCAAGGTTAAGCTACCGTCGACGCTGTCAGACACCACCAAATTGAAGCCATTGTGCTCGGCAACCATCTGCAAGACGGAACGCACAGGAATGTCTTGGAAGTTAATCGATATATGAGAGTTCCCTGATGCGGCTGTTTTTTTCTTCGTATTGCCCTTAACCACTGTGGCTTGCGGGGCAAGTTCAATGGTCAATATATTGTTGGTTTGATAATAGTCATAAGCAAAGTCATTTTGCGTCGCGATGTTTAGCCAAGCATCATCGTCGCGAGATTCAACCGCCATCGATAGCGCAGTTTTACTCAATCCTTGTAGGCTTTTTGAACCCACTAAGTTGTCAATCACCCGCGTATCTTTAAGGCTGATCTCTAAGCTTTGTTTGTTCTTTTTGAAATCGGTAACCACTGCATTGTCAGCCAAGGTCAATGAAAACAACGTACTGCCTTCTTCATTTTTGCTGACATCAATCTGCTGTAGCTCATTGGCTGCTATCGCAAAGGAAGAAAAGAAAAACAGTGACGCGACGCTTAGCACCAGCCCCCTTTTCCTTAGCTTGCCTTGGCATCCCTTCCTCAGGCTTTTCATTCTGTACCCTTATGTTTGTTATTAAGTGCCAATCTGACGTTTCTTACTTGCCAACACCCCAACCCATCAGGCAGGTGCTCTGTCAGCGATAGCGTTTGCTGACTGATGCTATCAACACGTCCGCGATTGCTGCCAAGCATGCGGCCAATGCCAACACGGTGAATACTGTTGTCCGGCGATGCCACCAGTGCCCAATAACTGCCAGGTGCGCCGATAACGCCTTTGAACGTCAAAGACGACAATTCAAAGCGTTCGAGAGGATCATTTGTCGGTAGACGTTCTGGTTGCCAGCAATCGCCTTTCGCCAACGCTTCTTCTTCCGCCGCCATGGGCAACACAAAAGGATCGGTTTTCACCGGCGGTGCAAATGCTAGCGGCGAGAAAGTTGGCTTAGGTGGTAAAGGCGTTGCAGTAACCTCAGCCGAAGCATAGGTCTTACTGATAAATCGCTCTAAGTCGTCATGGCCTTTGTCACTGCCACAACCGGAAAGCACTGCCGCCATCATCAACAGGGAGACACGTTTCATTGCGTTTCTCCTTGTCCGCCGATATAGCGATAGGTGTGAGCAGACACGGAGAACATCAACTCTCCCTTGTTGTCCTTTTGTCGTGACAGCTGAAAATCTTGCAGCGCAACAATGCGTGGCATTCTGGCGAGTGCTGCTGAGAAATTACCGATCTCGTGATAGGGCCCAGACAGCTCCATCTCTAAAGGCACTTGATAGAGCCATCCAACCTGTTTACCCGCCTTCCAATTCAAGGTTTCAAAATTCAAGTTAAACTGAAGCCCCGTATCGTTGATGCCAGCGAGTAACAGAGCAAGTTCATCTTCTGCCGGGAGTTGAAGCGCGAGGTGATCGTAGAAAGATTGCAGCTCATTGATCTGCTCTTCCACATTCGGCAAAGCCGCCACTTTTTCCGCTTTTATGCGAAACTGTGTCCGCAATAAGTTCTCTTCTTGCTTCGCGTTCGTCGCGTCATCCAGCAGTGGCATCACCAAAAAAAAGGCACCGGCCACAAGCGCCATGACAGAGAAGATACCCAGCAACACATGTTGTGCCATTGCTGACCATTCAGGGATCTCATCAAGTTCCCAATCACGCCAATCAGCCATTCTTCTTCGCCTCTATTGGTAAACTCGGAAGGATAAAACCCGCCAACTCAAACGTGGCACTGAATTGCTTTGCCACCATTTGGTCTTCGCTGGCGTTATTCACGATGGAGTGCATCTGAACATGCGTTGCGCCTTTGTGGGTTTCAAGCAGCGCTAACAACGTTGCCAATTGGGCATTGGACCGGCTGCGCCCTCTTAGCGTGACTTTTCCTGCTTTCAATGACACGTCGTCCAGCACGACCCCTTCCGGCGTGATTTCAGGTAATAAATTGAACAAGAGTATTGAGTTGTTTCTTTGCTGCTGGAGAGAATTCACCAACATCAAGCGTCGCTGAAGCTCTTCCCGCTCCACCGCTCTTTTTGAAAAACGTTGTAGTGTCTGATTCAAGGTGGTGATTTCTTGCTGAATGCGTGCATTCCGTGCCTCTTGACGCTCAATTTGCATATTGGCATACCACGACGCGCCACCGAGCAAGATGGCCACAGAGACAGCCGCCGCCCCCAAGTGATTGAAGAATGTGCGTCGTTGTTTGAGGCGACGCGTTTCTCGCCAAGGCAATAAGTTAATTGACTGTCGCATCTTCCATCCCGCGCAAAGCCAATCCAATGGCTGTCGTCCAAGTCGAAGGAGGTTCGTCCAACCCTTCAACCAATTTTTGTGTGAGTGACATCGTCATCAGAGGATTGAACGTGTCAACATGCCATGAGAGATGCGCTTCTAGGTGGAGCGCGTCCACATCGGAAAGCCCTTCCCCCGATAACACAAGGTTTGACACGTGCTTACCCGGAAATTGGGTCGCCGCAAGTTGATATTGTCGTTGGATGGTATCGGCAAGCGTTTCTGCGTAGCGATTACGCCCTAACAAAGAATCCGCCCCCAAACTCTCGTTAGGCAACGGCAACTCTCGGAAAAAGGGGTCGGAAAGGTTGTCACCTAGGCATATTTGCAGGCGCTCATGGCTGATATCGACAAACAGCTCAGTGCCCGTTGCTTCACCTTTCTCGCTGTGATGTTGATGAAGCCGCATGAGTGCATGCGCTTGAAGCTCTATCACAGACAATTCAAAACCGGCTTCTGACAAGGCATCAAGGGAATCTTTCAGTGCCACTTTCCGACACGCATACACCTCAACGCCATCGCCATTGGGGAGCACGCGATAGTCGTAAAGAAGCTCATCCATAGGCAGGCCAAGGCTTTCAGCCAACATCATGCCTACCTGAATGTACTGTTCGTTTTCGGGTAAATCGGTTGGAACGGCGATCCTTTTGAGGACGACTTTGCTCTGTGGCACACCTAACACTTGCTGAGAAGGCCATTGCCAAGGTGTTTTAATTTCTTTGCGAAGTCTCTTTTTTAGAAGACGCAAAGCATCCGTCAGAGAATTACCGCCATACTTTTCTGATACCAAAGCATTCACGCGATATGCATCGCCATGCTTTTGAATAAATGCAGCTCTGACAGCATGCGTACCAAACTCGATACCTAATGCCGTGGTTTGACCAAACATCTGAAATGACACCTTCTTAAAAGTCAGCATCAAGTAACTTTTTTGAAAGTTCTCTCAGCAGGTTCGATATTTTTTGTTCAGTTATCTTTATACTAGCGACACTAATCTATTGAACAGCTCGACAAAAAACGTTACGGGAAATATCTAGTGAAGTTCATTAAGCGACTGCTTATCCTTGCAATAATTTGCATATTACTTGGAGTGGGTACAATTTTCGGGTTCTACCTTTACGTCAAGCCAGAGCTACCCGATGTAGCCACGCTGAAAGACGTAGAACTCCAAACCCCAATGCAAATTTACAGTGCGGATGGAAAACTCATCTCTCAGTTTGGCGAGAAGCGTCGAATTCCAGTCACCTACGATGAGATCCCACAAGATCTGATCGACGCGCTGATTGCCACCGAAGACAGCCGCTTTTATGAGCACCCAGGTATCGACCCAATTGGTATCACGCGAGCTGCACTCGTCGTCGCCATGTCTGGCTCAGCGAAACAAGGCGCCAGTACCATCACGCAACAACTTGCGCGTAATTTCTTCCTTTCTAACGAAAAGAAAATAATGCGTAAAATCAAAGAGATATTTATTGCGATCCACATCGAGCAACTTCTTTCCAAGCCGGAGATAATGGAGCTTTATGTCAATAAGATCTTCTTGGGATACCGCTCTTACGGCTTTGGTGCTGCCGCACGTGTTTACTTCGGAAAAAGCCTCGACCAGCTCACGCTAAGTGAGATTGCAACGCTAGCAGGTATGCCGAAAGCGCCGTCTACAATGAACCCGATTTACTCGGTTGATCGCGCAACAACGCGCCGCAACGTCGTGCTCGGGCGTATGTTGAGCGAAGGCTACATTACCCGTTCTGAATACGAACAAGCGAAAAACGAAACTATCCAGTCCCGTTACCACGGCGCTGAAATCGAGCTGAATGCCCCTTACGTGGCTGAGTTGGCGCGTTCTTGGGCGGTAGAAAAATACGGTGAAGGCGTTTACGAATCAGGCATGAAGGTTTACACCACGGTCGATTCTCGTCTTCAAAATGCCGCGCAGCATGCTGCTATTTCTAACCTCCTGTCTTATGACCAACGCCACGGCTATCGCGGTGCGGTCGCGACATTGTGGGGAGAGAAGAGCGCAGCGTGGGATGCCGATAAAATCCAAGCACACCTGAAAAAGCAACCTAGCTACGGCGAGTTAAAGCCAGCAGTTGTTGTTAAGGTCGAAGAGAAAACCGCAAACGTTGAATTGCAAACAGGCGAGGTGGTGACGCTTCCTTGGGACGGCATTAAATGGGCACGTCGTTATGTTACAGATACACGTCAAGGCCGCGCGCCGAAACGTGCTGGTGATGTATTGAATGCTGGCGAGCAAATCTGGGTCCAGCAAATCGGCGAAGATTGGCACCTAAGCCAAGTGCCAGATGCAAACACTGCGATGGTCGCTATGTCACCAGAAAACGGCGCTGTGAAAGCCTTGGTTGGTGGGTTTAACTTCGTCCACAGCAAATTCAACCGTGCAACCCAATCTGTCCGTCAGGTGGGTTCAGGTATCAAGCCCTTTATCTATTCTGCGGCCATTGATCAGGGCATGACGCTGGCGACACTCGTGAACGATGCGCCAATCAACCGCTGGGATTCGAGCCAAGGCACCGCATGGCGTCCTAAGAACTCGCCACCAACGTACACAGGCCCAACACGTGTGCGTATCGGTCTTGCGCAATCTAAGAACGTCATGGCCGTGCGTGTGCTTCGTCGAGTCGGCCTTGATGAATCCATCGATTTTCTGACGCGCTTTGGCTTTAAACGTAACGATTTGCCACGCTCTGAAACCTTGGCATTGGGTGCGGGCAGCTTGACGCCGATGGAAGTTGCACAAGGCTACAGTGTGTTTGCTAATGGCGGTTACTACCTCAAGCCGTACTACATCAGCAAAGTGGATGACCCATTTGGCGAACCGCTTTTTGTTGCGAATCCACAAACCATTTGCCGTGAAAATTGCGATGCCGCGGTGAGCAAGCGAGATTCAGACAACCTTCAGGAAGAAGAAAGCCTGCTTGATCAAACCGCAGACATGGAAAACGAACCGTCGTTTGCACCGCAAGTGATCAGCGAACAAAACGCATTCCTTGTCCGCGAAATGCTTGAAGCCAACATCTGGGGCGGCGGCAGCTGGCGCAATGGAACAGGCTGGAACGGTACGGGATGGCGTGCGCAAAAGCCGCTAAATCGACGCGATATCGGTGGTAAGACAGGCACCACCAACGATTCGAAAGATGCGTGGTATTCGGGCTTCGCCCCAGGTTTGGTTGCAACGGTTTGGGTGGGCTTTGATGACCACTCACGTAACCTAGGTCGCACCTCAAACAACGCAAACCTTGGCAAAGAGCAAATTGCGGGCGCAGAAGCAGGCGCTAAAACCGCCCAACCTGCGTGGATTGATTTTATGGTTGATGCGGTCGCCGATGTGCCGGAACAACGTAAAGTCACGCCGTCAGGAATTGTGAAAGTCCGTATTGACCGTGCCACGGGTTTGCTTACCCGCAAAACCGACGGCAGCTCGATGTTCGAGTACTTCGAGAAAGGCTCTGAACCGAAAGATTACGTCTCTGCGGCAGCAAGCAGCGGCAACATCTACGAGAGCGAAGGCGAAGAGTTGTTCTAAGCCCTCTCTGAGTTAAAAAGCAAAAAGGCGCTCTCCAGCGCCTTTTTCGTTTCTGCTATATCTGCATTGATGCGAGATACATTTACAAACCTATACAGACAGCCACCTAAGCCGCGTTACAGTGCGCGCTCATGGTTTCGCTAATGATGCTGGCAAGCTTCTCATAGCGCGC
Source organism: Enterovibrio baiacu (assembly GCF_004120195.1). GTDB lineage: Bacteria > Pseudomonadota > Gammaproteobacteria > Enterobacterales > Vibrionaceae > Enterovibrio > Enterovibrio baiacui. Next base: position 50,158 of record NZ_SCHN01000012.1, read on the forward strand.
TCTTAGCGGCGAACCTGGGCGGTAATCCAGCGTAATCAGACGCTGAGGCTCAGGGTCTACCGCTTTAATGTACACCACACCATCTCGACGCAGCGTGTCTGGCACAGAAAGCTTCGGCAATAAGGTAATGCCGGTTTCTGCTGCCACCATGTTTCTCAACGTTTCTAAGCTCGTTGCTCTGAATCGTAAATCTTCATGCGCACCGGCGGCAAAACAAAAGCCCATCGCTTGGTCACGCAAACAATGCCCATCCGCCAGCATCAGCAAGGTTTCACCTTGCAACTTTGGCATTGGGATTTCCGCTTCATCTGCCCAGCGGTGACTTTCAGGCACGGCTAGGATCATCGGCTCATGGTAAAGCGGGATCTCTTTGAAGTGCTCCGTTTCGCGCACTGACGCGAGGATCACACAGTCCAATTTTCCCTCTTCCAACTGCTGAACCAATTGGTGGGTTTGTGCTTCATGGAGGAAAAGCTCTAACTCCGGGAAGGCTTGCTTGAGGGCCGGCACAATGTGTGGCAACAAATATGGCCCCACCGTTGGAATAAAGCCGATATGCAGTGGGCCAGACATGTCTTCGCCCTGTTGGCTCGCCATTTCCGTCAACACTTTCACTTCCATCAGGATCTTCTGCGCTTGTTTAACCAGCGACATGCCCGCATCGGTAAACAGGACTTTACGGCTAGTGCGTTCAAGTAATACCACGCCTAACTCATCTTCCAGTTTACGAATTTGTCCACTGAGAGTAGGTTGACTGACAAAGCAAGCCTCTGCGGCTTTTCTAAAATGCTGGTGCTCTGATAGCGCCACCAGATACTCAAGATCGCGAATGTTCACTGCTTGCTCCATTGATAGATTTTACTTATTGAAATGATAAACCCAATCAATTAGAACTATCCAGTCTTAAAATACTAATATAGCTACATCAACCGGGAACACCGGATTTAGAAAACAACTTAAAGAATAATATCCAAGGGGTAACAACATGGAATTTGTAAATAAAGAAGGTCAAAACGTACCAAGCGTTACTTTCCCAACCCGTCAAGGTGACGCATGGGTAAACGTGACCACGCAAGAACTGTTCGCAGGCAAAACCGTTGTGGTTTTCAGCCTACCAGGCGCATTCACACCAACATGTTCTTCTAGCCACTTGCCACGCTACAACGAACTGTTCCCAGTATTCCAAGAGTACGGCGTAGACGAAGTACTTTGTGTATCTGTTAACGACACCTTCGTAATGAACGCATGGAAAGCTGACCAAGAAGCAGAAAACATCCGATTCATCCCAGACGGCAACGGTGATTTCACCCGCGGTATGGGCATGGCAGTGCCGAAGAACGACATTGGTTTCGGCGAGCGTTCATGGCGTTACAGCATGCTGGTGAAAGACGGCGTGGTTGAGAAAATGTTCATCGAGCCAAACGAGCCAGGCGACCCGTTCAAAGTGTCTGATGCCGACACCATGCTGAACTTCTTGGCACCGAACCACAAACTGCAAGAATCAATTACAGTATTCAGCAAACCAGGTTGCCCATTCTGTGCGAAAGCGAAGCAACTTCTGATTGATAACAAGCTACAGTTCGAAGAAGTGATTTTGGGTCAGGATGCCACCACTGTAAGCCTACGCGCTGTAACAGGCCGCGCTACAGTACCGCAAGTCTTCATCGGCGGTAAGCACATCGGTGGTAGCGAAGAGCTAGAAGCTTACCTCGCTTAATCCTCCAAACAGGGCGGCAATCGCCGCCCTGGTTTCCCAATCAATCGTTTAATACACACCTTCTACCCACATGACAAGGCTGCGGTGGCTGACTTTCTGCACCTTAAATTTGGGAAAAATAATGCGTTCGTCTGGAGTAATAACATGAAAACCCTAAACGTTGATGTGGCAATCATTGGTGGTGGTACCGCAGGTCTCGGTGCGTATCGTGCAGCAAAAGCCCATGCTGACAATGTCGTCATGATTGAAGGCGGCCCTTACGGCACAACCTGTGCGCGTGTTGGTTGCATGCCATCAAAACTGCTCATTGCCGCTGCTGAAGCTGTTCACCACATTGAAAAAGCGCCAGGTTTTGGTATTCATCCTCAAGGCGAGATCCTTATCAATGGCCGCGAAGTCATGGACCGTGTAAAACGCGAACGTGACCGCTTCGTAGGCTTTGTATTGGAAGGTGTCGATGACATCCCTGCGGAAGACAAAATCGCAGGTTATGCCAAATTCATTGATAACAACACGTTAGTTGTCGACGACCACACCCGCATTGAAGCAAAACGCATTGTTATTGCAACAGGCTCGCGCCCTGCATGGCCAGCACCTTGGAATGATTTGGGTGACCGACTGATCGTGAATGACGATGTGTTTGATTGGGATGACCTTCCAAGCTCAGTTGCGGTCTTTGGACCGGGTGTTATCGGCTTAGAGCTCGGCCAATCACTGAAACGACTGGGTGTCGACGTGGTGATGTTTGGTGTTGGCGGCCAAGTGGGTCCGCTAACAGACCCAACGGTCATGGCATATGCGGATAAGACCTTTAACGAAGAATTCTATTTAGACCCAGACGCGAAAGTCGAAGAAATGGTGCGCGAAGGCGATAAAGTCCACATTCGCTACATCGACAAGCAGGGTGAAACCCAACGCATCGCCGTTGATTATGTATTGGCAGCAACAGGCCGTCGTCCGAATGTCGACAAGCTCGACATCGAAAACACCGGCATGGAACTCGATGCCCGCGGTGTGCCGACCGCCGACCCGTACACCATGCAAACCAGCGTTGCGTCTATTTTCGTCGCGGGTGATGCCAGCAACCAATTGCCGTTGCTGCATGAAGCCGCAGACCAAGGTCGAATCGCCGGTGATAACGCGGGCCGTTTTCCTGACATTCGCGCAGGACTGCGTCGCAGCAAGATCTCAGCGGTGTTCTCTGACCCTCAAATCGCGATGGTCGGTGAAACCTATAAAGAAATCACAACACGCTTAGGGACGTGTGGGTGCTTTGAAACGGGTACCGTCTCTTTCGAAGGCCAAGGCCGCTCACGTGTGATGCTGAGAAACAAAGGTGTATTGAACGTCTATGGCGAACAAGGCACTGGCCGTTTCTTAGGTGCAGAAATGATGGGCCCGAACGCTGAGCACCTTGCACACCTGCTTGCTTGGGCGCACCAAAACAAAATGACCATTTCGCAGATGCTAGACATGCCATTCTACCATCCCGTGATTGAAGAAGGTGTCCGCACCGCCCTTCGAGACCTAAATGCCAAGCTGCACTTAGGCCCTGAAATGATTAAACACTGCTTGGATTGCGGTCCAGGCTGTTAATTCACCACCCCTTGCCAACACTACATAGTGTTTTTGCCCTTCGCTTGCGAGGGGCTTTTTTTATGGCGAGGATTTGATCCCTCGTATTGCGAGAAACTCAACAACTGATTATCTTTAGGAACATCAACCCAAGCCCCACATAGCCTTAGAGAATGCCGATGAGTTGCCGCTACTGTAAAGACCCCGCGATATCTCTCAGCGCCAAACTGGGCCGTTGTAAGCGCTGCATGCTGCAACTCACAGTGATGAATGTGGTGCTTTGGCCAATATGGTTGGTCGGGTTCAGTGAAACCCCAACATCTGTCGAATCCATTTCTCTCTTGTTTGCCGCAGGTGCAAGTGCTGGCTTACTCGCATTGCACCTCATTGTCATGCCCTTTCGAAAACCGTTACCTGAAAAAGAAAAAACCGGCACAGGGCCGGTTCAGTAATTCTTCTTTTTCACACGCTTATTGCGCTACTCGCTAAGCGAACTGCGATTACGCGACGTTAGATTTTGCAATCAAACGATCTTGGTCATAAGTGAATTCAAGTGCCACTTCATCACACGCATGCAAGCGAGGACAACGGTCACAGTCTTTCATGACCTTCTCTGGCAACAAAGATTTCGACGTTGGAATGAAGCCCATTCGCATGAAGAACTCAGGCACACGGGTTAACACAAACACCTTCTTAATGGCCATGTTGCCGGCTTTTTTCAGCAAGTGTTCGACAATCGCACTGCCCTGTCCTTGATGCTGCCAACCGGCTTCCACACCCAGTGAGCGCACTTCAGCAAGACCGGAGTCGTACACATACAAAGAGGCACAACCCGTAACTTCCCCTTGGTGCTCTGCAACCGCAAACGAACCAATATCACGCACCAATTCGTTGCGTTCACGCGGCAGGTTTTCACCCAAGCCCGCCCAGTACACCACCATGCCTTCAATGGCATCCAAGTCGGTCAAGCGTGCGCCACGCACTTTCACGCGTGGAGAGTAACGTTTTTCCAAACGCTTCTCGGCCTGACTGATGGCAAATTCCACCTGATTCGGCGCAACACCACCAAGGGCACAACGCTTATCAAGGCAGGATTCAATGGTCAGAATCGGGTAAACATCTTCGTCAATCACCGAAGAGAATTGCTTCATCTCTTCCAGTGACAGCTCTTCCAATGCACAGCCTTTTTCGATTGCTGCGACAACAGCAACGCCCACAATATGGTGAGCTTCTCGGAAAGGAATGCCCTTGGCTACCAAGTAGTCCGCAAGCTCTGTGGCGTTTGAGTAGCCCTGCATTGCCGCCTCAAGCGTACGATCTTTGTTGATTTTGATGCCGTCAAAACACAGCGCCGCCATTTCCAAGCAGTCATGCCATGTGTCTAACGCGTCAAACAGGCCTTCTTTGTCTTCTTGCATGTCTTTGTTGTAGGCAAGCGGCAAGGCTTTCACTGTCATCATCATCGCAGACATTGCACCGTAAACACGGCCAGTCTTACCACGAATCAATTCAAGCGCATCGGGGTTTTTCTTCTGTGGCATCAAGGAGGAACCCGACGTCACTGTGTCTGCCAACTCAACGAAGTTTGATTCGCCCGAGTTATAGAAGATCAGATCTTCTGCCATGCGTGACAAGTGGAGCATGGACACAGATGCCACTGACATCAGCTCCATCACATGGTCACGGTCAGAGACCGAATCTAAGCTGTTGCGGGTCGCACGACGGAAGCCCAAGCTGTGCGCGAGTGCTTCACGATCAATAGGGTATGCCGTTCCCGCCAATGCACCAGAGCCCAATGGGCAGGTATCAAGACGGTTAAGTGCATCACTCAAACGCGAGTAGTCACGTTCAAGCATTTCCACATAGGCCAAACACCAATGTGCAAATGTCACAGGCTGCGCACGTTGTAAGTGGGTGTAACCCGGCAACACCGTGTTTTGGTGCACAGACGCAACCTGCACCATTTGGTTTTGTAGCTTATCAAGAGAAAGGAGAAGCTGTTGACCCTGCTGGCGACACCACAGTTTCAGATCTGTCGCGACCTGATCGTTACGCGAACGTCCGGTGTGAAGCTTCTTCCCTAAATCGCCTACGCGTGCGATCAGTTGTTGCTCCACCCAACTATGGATATCTTCTGCATCAGAGCGAAGAATCTGCTCTGGATCTTCCATCACGGCCAACTTTAGCTCGTTCAATGCGAGCTCAAGACGCTGCTGCTCTACCTCGGTGAGAACACCGACCGAGCGCAGCGCTTTAGACCAAGCGATAGAGCCAATGATGTCTTGCTCCGCGAGGCGATAGTCAAAACGCAACGAATCGTTGAATTGCTTAAATCGAATGTCGGCTGCTTGACTAAACCTTCCGCCCCATAACGCCATATTTCCGTCTCCTTACCCTTATTGCTTCCTGTCTATTTTTGTTTTTTTTCGTTTAGCGCGCGAATGCGGCTCGACAGCGAGTAAAGACGGATAAAGCCACCAGCATGGCTGTGGTCGTAAACATCATCTTCACCGAAGGTAGCAAACTCTTCCGAATACAAGCTGTTAAGCGAACGCTTCTGCACTACTGTAGCTTGTCCTTTGTACAGTTTCACCACAACTTCACCCGTGACGGACTCAGCCAGAGAATCTGCGGCAGCTAGAATAGATTTGCAAAGCGGCGTAAACCAGCGGCCATCATAAATGAGATGCGACGCTTTTAGGCCTAATTCTTCACGGAATTCGAAACAATCTTTGTCCAGTACCAATTGTTCAACACCACGAAGCGCTTCCATCATGATGGTGCCGCCCGGGGTTTCATAACAACCGCGAGACTTCATGCCAACCAGACGGTTTTCAACGATGTCGATACGGCCAACACCGTGACGCGCACCTTTTTCGTTCAAGGTCGTCAGTACTTGGTACGGCGACATTTTCTCGCCATCAACCGCAACCACTTCACCTTTCTCTACCAACAGAGACACGGTTTCAGCTTGGTCTGGTGCTTGCTCTGGATCGACCGTCCACACCCAGCAAAGCTCGTTTGGTTGGTTCCACGTGTCTTCAAGTACGCCGCCTTCGGTTGAGATGTGCCATGCGTTTGCATCACGGCTGTAGATTTTCTCAAGGCTTGCAGTACAAGGAATGTTGCGCTCTGCAAGGTAATCCAGCAGCGCTTCACGGCTACGTAGATCCCACTCACGCCAAGGCGCAACCACTTTAAGTTGTGGTGCCAGTGCCGCGAATGCACTTTCAAAACGTACTTGGTCGTTACCTTTACCCGTACAACCGTGACACAGTGCATCAGCACCCACTTCCAATGCACACTCAACTTGCGCCTTCGCGATGATTGGACGCGCCATTGACGTACCTAGCAGGTACTTACCTTCGTAAACAGCACCGGTCTTTAGGCTTGGGTAGATGTACTCCGCCACCATTTCTTCTTTCAGGTCAGCGATGTAACACGCTGATGCACCTGATGCCAACGCCTTCTCTTCAATGCCAACCAGCTCTTCTTCGCCCTGGCCTACATCGGCAACGAACGCGATAACTTCACAGTCATAGTTTTCTTTAAGCCATGGAATGATTGCCGACGTATCAAGACCGCCAGAATATGCGAGTACGACTTTGTTAATGTTGCTCATGTTACTTCTCCTTGTGTGCCGCTCTGACGGTCAGTACAGGCGGTCAACTTCAGTAATGTGTTTAAAGGGTAAAACGGGTGCCAATGCTGTTGCCGCTGAATAACTCGGCCAGCTTATCGGGGTAACGCCAGCTCGCCACTTCAATCGGGCGACCCAGTGCTTCAGCAGCTTCAAACGCCGCTTTTACCTTCACGATCATGCCATCAGTAATGACACCGCTTTCAATCAGTTCGTTTGCCAACGCCACATCAAGCGTTGGCATCAATTTACCTTTGCCGTTCAAAACGCCACTGACGTCTGACAGCAAGACCAATTCCGCATCTAACGCAGCCGCTACCGCTACCGCAGCTTGGTCAGCGTTCACGTTCATCAGTTGTCCGTTATCATCCAAGCCAATTGAGCTAATGATAGGCACACAACCTGTCGCTAAAATCGCCTGCAATAATGCAGAGTTTCCTGGTGCTGCTTTACCCACACACCCCAATTCAGGATCCAGCTGTGTGATTTGACAAAGGCCACCATCTGCAAGGCTCAAGCCCGCCGCATTAATGCCGCTTCTTACCGCTTGGCCCTGTAGCAATTTATTTGCTGTTCCCGCAAGTGCACCGGCAACCACGTTAATCTGATCGCTTGGCGTGACACGCAGGCCTTGTTTCTTTTCGACTTTCAGGTTGAGGCCATTCATGAGCTCATCAACCAAGTAGCCACCACCATGAACCACCACCAAATCACGGTGCGCTGATTCTTTATATTCACTGATGGCATTGAACAGTTTCTCGAGCGTTTCTTCACAAGAAAGCGCTGCACCGCCTAGCTTTACTACCAAAGGACGTAAACTCATCACCACTCTCCTAAACGATCGCCGTAAGAGGCGCAAAGCCGAAACGAATGTTTATGCACTGCATCGCTTGGCTTGCAGCACCTTTTAATAGATTGTCGATCGCCGAGGTAAGCACCACGTGCTGCCCTTTCACAGACCAGCCAATGTCGCAAAAGCCTGTGTTTTGAACAGATTGCAGTTTTGCACTTTGGCCGGCACCGAGTGGACGAACCAAAGGTTGGTCAGCATACGCTCCCTCAAGTGCTTGTGTTACCGCACTTTCATCCACGCCATCAGCCAGCTTTGCCGTGATGGTCGCTAGGATACCGCGTTTGAAGTTGCCAAGGTGCGGCGTAAAGATAACTTCTCGACCAAGATGCGCAGAAATCTCAGGTTGGTGACGGTGTGTGAACACGCCATACGCATGCAGACTCACTTCGCAAAAGCTGTTGGTCATTGACGCTTTGCGGCCTGCACCAGATACCCCACTCACTGCACTAATGACGGGCCACTGAACTTCATCAAGTAACCCTGCATCGATAAGCGGTTTTAATGCCAATTGAGAAGCCGTTGGATAGCACCCCGGTACTGCAATCAAATCTGCCGATGCAATGGCATCTGCATTCCATTCAGCAAGGCCGTAAGCCGCTTGATCGAGCAACTCTGGGAAGGTGTGGGCAAAGCCATAATAAGTGGTATAGAAATCATCGGACTTCACACGGAATGCACCAGACAGGTCGAAGACTTTACAACCCTGCGCGAGGAACGAGGCCGCCAGATCATGGCTCACTTCGTGGGCGGTCGCTAACAACACGACGTCCGCATTTTTTGCAATAGTATCAACGTCTACCAAAGGCTGTAGCGGCAAATCAATCAGCCCTTTCAACTGACCATGGAGATCGCTGATAGGTGTGTTGGCATCGGCACTGTTCTTCGATACGTATAACCCAGCTAACTCAAGCTCTGGGTGTAGATGGACCATCTTGGTCAGCTCGGCACCGGTATAGCCACTAGCGCCGACAATCACAGTCTTTAACATGGAAAATCCGTTTATATAATCGGTAGAGAATTGTTGTGTTTCAGCTCGCTCAGCTGCGGGAGGGGTGCGCGTCACCCGGCGTTAAATTAACGTCGGCGTCGTCGTAGAAGAAGAGGGGTCTGTGAGTAATAATCCATCATCGTATCGTACCTTTTCACTGCATCCGTGAGCGAATTTTTTAATTGTTATTCATTTAATATGAATTTATATGTGCTTTTTATCGTGATAAGTGACTAATGTCAACTCTTTGTACAAACAAAAAACACAAAGGCTGGATGCAACGCAAATTCGGCGTTTTTCGCCACTTTCAGTTGTAATTTTGTTACATCTCGCTGTATGCCTTGCTATCGCTGGGATGAACGACAAAAAGTCGACAATTCAACACATGGATGATTGACCTTAGGTGCGTATATTGGCTAGATTGAGTGACTATGATTGCAATTTGGATGTAACAAAGTTACGAAACGGATGCCTTATGAATGACAAGTACGACGCGCTAAAAAGCAACGTCAGCATGCTTGGTCACTTGCTGGGAAACACCATCAAGGATGCCCACGGTGACGAATTGCTGGCAAAGGTAGAAGAGATCCGTAAGCTCTCTAAATCTGCCTCTGCAGGAAACGACGAAGATCATGCAAAACTGATCGACGTGCTTCAAAGCCTACCGAACGATCAGCTTCTTCCTGTTGCTCGCGCTTTTAGTCAGTTCTTGAACTTGACCAACATCGCAGAACAATACCACTCAGTCTCTCGCCACTGCGAAGAAACCGTCTGCAGCCCAGATGCACTGGACGGACTATTCCAACGCCTAAAAGGTAGCGACATTTCTCCTGCCGACACAGAGAAAGCGATTGATGACCTAAAAATAGAGTTGGTATTGACGGCGCACCCAACGGAAATTGCTCGTCGTACAACCATTCATAAGCTCGTACAAATCAACAAATGCCTTTCCAAACTAGAGTTGGGTGACATTTCTTACAGCGAGCGCAATAAAACAGAACTTCGCCTTGAGCAGCTTATCGCGCAGGCTTGGCACTCTGACGTTATTCGCCAACAACGCCCAACGCCGCTTGATGAAGCTAAATGGGGCTATGCGGTTATCGAAAACAGCTTGTGGCAAGCGGTGCCTGAGTTCCTTCGTCAATTCGACCTCAAGCTTAAAAGCCACATTGGCCGTGGCCTGTCTGTCGATGCATCACCGATTCAGATTTCAAGCTGGATGGGCGGTGACCGCGACGGTAACCCATTCGTCACCTCTGACGTGACCCGTGAAGTGTTGCTTCTTTCCCGTTGGAAAGCGGCAGACCTTTATCTAACAGACATTCAAGAACTCATCAGCGAATTGTCGATGACCCGTTGTAATGACGTGGTTCGCGCAATGGCAGGTGACGAGCACGAACCGTACCGCGCGATTTTGAAATCTCTGCGTAAAACACTGACCAACTCCCTTGATTACCTCGATGCGAAAATCAAAGGTCAGCGCGCAGAAGATAAAGACATCCTGACGCACATTGACCAGCTTTGGACGCCTCTTCACGCGTGTTACCAATCGCTGCACGAGTGCGGCATGGGCATCATCGCTGATGGTTTGCTACTTGATACGCTTCGCCGTATTCAATGTTTTGGCGTTAACCTTATCAAGCTGGATATCCGCCAAGAAAGCACCCGTCATGCTGACGCGCTGTCTGAAATCACCCGTTGCCTAGGCATGGGCGATTACAGCCAATGGAGCGAGCAAGACAAACAAGCCTTCTTGATCCGCGAGCTTAGCTCGAAGCGCCCTCTTCTTCCGCGTAACTGGGAACCGTCTGACGACGTACAAGAAGTCCTTGATACCTGCCGCGTAGTGGCACAACAGCCACGTGAAGCATTGGGCTCATACGTGATCTCTATGGCGCGCACCGCCTCAGACGTACTTGCGGTTCACCTTCTGCTTAAAGAAGCAGGTTGTCAGTTCCGCATGGATGTCTGTCCATTGTTCGAAACCCTAGAGGATTTGAACAACGCTGAATCCGTGATCAATCAACTGCTGAGCATTGATTGGTACCGCGGCTTTATCCAAAACTTCCAAATGGTCATGATCGGCTACTCAGACTCTGCGAAAGATGCAGGTGTGATGGCGGCAGGCTGGGCGCAATACAAAGCCATGGAAGCATTGGTTAGCGTCTGTGAAAAGGCTGGCGTTGATTTGGTGCTGTTCCACGGTCGCGGCGGTTCAATTGGTCGTGGCGGTGCACCTGCGCACGCAGCATTGCTGTCACAACCACCACGCAGCTTGAAGGGCGGCCTTCGCGTGACAGAACAAGGTGAGATGATTCGCTTCAAACTGGGTCTACCAGATGTGGCGACAAACAGCCTCAACCTTTACGCAAGTGCGATCCTCGAAGCAAACTTACTACCACCACCAGAGCCAAAACAAGAATGGCGTGATCTGATGGAAACCTTGAGCGAAGTGTCATGCGAAGCATACCGTGACATCGTTCGTGGTCATTCTCAGTTCGTTCCTTACTTCCGCTCAGCCACACCAGAGCTAGAGCTTGGTAAACTGCCTTTGGGTTCGCGTCCTGCAAAACGTAATCCAACGGGCGGCGTTGAAAGCCTACGTGCCATTCCTTGGATTTTCGCATGGAGCCAAAACCGTCTTCTATTACCTGCATGGCTAGGTGCGGGACAGGCAATTCAATTCTCTATCGATCATGGCCACCTCAAGCAGCTTGAAGAGATGTGTAGTGAATGGCCATTCTTCTCAACGCGCCTTGGCATGTTGGAAATGGTCTTCACCAAAACCAGCCCTTCTATCTCGAAGTACTACGATGAGAAATTGGTTGATAAAGAGCTTTGGTCTTTGGGTGAGCAATTGCGTGAACGCCTAAACCAAGACATCAAAGCGGTGTTGATGGTAGAAAACAGCGATCACCTGATGGCGCAAAACCCTTGGGGTGCAGAAGCCATTCGCCTGCGTAACATCTACGTTGAACCATTGAACATGCTTCAGGCCGAACTGCTTTGCCGTACACGCGCGACGGAAGGTGAAACCGCCGCATTGGACGATGCACTGATGGTGACCATCGCAGGTATCGCAGCAGGTATGCGCAATACTGGATAAATGAGAAATTGTTCCAAAAATAAGAAAGGCTGCATTCTTGCAGCCTTTTTTATTTTCCGTGCGTCTTTTTCCATTGTTGTCGCATTGATAATGTTATTAATATGTTGAAGTGCTTAGACGATGTGCATACATAGCGCATCGCATGGCCGCGACGACGGTAAATAACCGTTCTAATTCCCACGTACTATGTCTTTTTCAGTATCCGCACCATTTTTGGATACGACGTTGGCAAGGGGCATGGCGAGGGTAATTGGATACGTTTCGATCCGCCCAGTTTTGTGGAATAAACAAACTCGCCAAAGAGCGACATCCCAGGGCACCGGATCGTCTTTTTATGATTTTGGATAGAAGAGATGTCACTACCACACGTAATTCTCACGGTACTAAGTCACCGGGATGCTACTGGTTACGATATAACCAAAGAGTTTTCTAACGCCATCGGTCAATTCTGGAAAGCCAGCCACCAGCAAGTGTATCGCGAACTTAATAAGCTCGCAGATATGGGCGCTGTTAGCTGCAAACTCGAACCTCAAGACGGCAAACCTGATCGCAAAGTCTATTCCATCACGGACATCGGCAGACAAAGTTTGTATGAGTGGTTCTTGTTACCCGCTAAACACCCAACTGACCGCGATGAAGTGTCTGCAAAGCTTCTGACTTGCAGCCTTTTTGAACCCGCACCTATGATTCAACATATGCATGCATTGATCGATGAGTCGCGCCTCCAGCTAAGCCAATATCGCGATCTGGAAAAGAATCACTACGCTGATTCTGCGCTTCTAACGCGAGATGGACGCCTTGAGCGCCTGACGCTACGTCGAAACATTTTGCGTAAGGAAGCTTGGTTAACGTGGGCTGAAGAAGTATTGATTGAACTAAACGCCATGGAAGCCTCTGTGCTAGAACCTAAGTTGGCCATGCGTTAAGTCATATTCACTACCCACAAAAAAAACCGTCGTTATCGACGGTTTTTCTTTTTCTGCAGTCCACCCAAAGTATTCATTCGGGCCAGCCTTCTTTAATTCGATGTATTGCTGAGCGGGTATTAACCTTTTGGACGAACACCTAAGGTGTGGCAAAGCGCATAGGTATGTTCAGCACGGTTCAGCGTGTAAAAGTGGAAATCCTTCACCCCTTCTCGGCTTAGCACGCGGATCATATCAATCGCTTGGCTTGCACCCACCATTTGGCGTGTAACCGGATCATCATCAAGGCCTTCAAACTGGTTCGCCATCCAACCAGGGATGCGCACGTTTGTCATGTTTGCAAAGCGTGAGGCTTGCTTGAAGTTGGACACTGGCAAAATGCCCGGGATGATTTCTACGTCAATGCCCGCCGCTGCGCAGCGGTCGCGGAAACGCAGGTAGCTTTCAACATCAAAAAAGAATTGGGTAATTGCACGGTTTGCACCTGCATCCACTTTGCGTTTTAGGTTAATCAAATCCGCCTGTGCACTGCGCGCTTCAGGGTGTACTTCTGGGTAGGCCGCCACTGAAATATCAAAGTCAGCTTCGCCTTTTAGCAATTCCACCAAATCTGCCGCATACATATCAGGCTTGGCGCTTTTTTCTGGCAAGTCACCACGCAATGCGACGATATGGCGAATACCACTGTCCCAATAATCACGTGCAATGGCTTTCAATTCATCACGGCTTGCGTCGATACACGTCAGGTGCGGCGCAGCTTCAATGCCGGTTTCTTGTTTAATGCTTTTTACGATGGAATGCGTACGGTCACGCTCGCCGGAGTTTGCGCCGTAAGTAACAGAAACGAACTTTGGTTGCAGTGTTTTTAAGCGTTGAACAGATGCCCAGAGGGTTTGTTCCATGCTTTCAGAGCTTGGCGGGAAGAATTCAAACGATACGTTGATGTCGCCGTTCAAATCGGTAAGATTTTGATTCAATGCGTCTAAATGACTGGCGTGTGAGTATCCCATACTGTCTCCCTGACTCGGCTACACAGCCGATAATTCCTTATGACGAACTTCCATTTAGCCGTCTATATGTCTAGATGATGTCTTGCGAACATATCAAAGTCAACTTGGTTTAGTTGAATTTTCTTCATGTTGATCATCATGATTTTTCAAAAAGAAAAAAGCGGAGGGGCTAACCTCCGCTTTTATGCTTGATCCTTATCGCCATTTAAACCTTGTTCTGCAACAAGTTTAAAGTCCGCTAAAGCAAAGACGCGATTCGGTTCAAATCTGATAGCAATGCACCGGCGGTAACGTCTCGCCCTGCGCCAGGGCCTCGGATCACCAAAGGGTTCTCTCGATACCATTGGCTCTCAATCGCGAAGATATTGTCACACGGCAACAAGTTCGCCAGAGGATGCTCGTCAGAAACCACCTCTAAGCCAACACGCGCCTTTCCATCACGCGTGAAACGCGCGACATAACGAAGGACACCCTTTTCTTTTTTTGCATCTTCTAGCCACTCAGACAGCGTGCTGTCCAATGCTTGGCTTTGATCAAAAAATGCATCAAGCGACAAATCCATCAATGCGTCAGGCACCAGTGATTGCACGCGCACTTGCTCTGGTTCAATCGTTAGCCCGGATTCGCGTGCCAAAATCACCAGTTTACGCATCACATCAGCACCGCTGAGATCTTCACGTGGATCAGGTTCTGTTAATCCTTGCTGCCACGCTTGCTCAAGCAAGTCACTGAACGCCACTTCACCGTTGTATTGCTGGAATAGCCAAGACAAGGTGCCAGAGAAGATGCCGGATAAGGCGATGATTTGATCGCCACTCTCGCGCAGATCTCGAACGGTATGGTTCACAGGAAGCCCTGCGCCTACCGTCGCGTTATACAGCCAATGGCGGCCTGTTTTCGCAAACGCGTCTTGTACCCTGTGGTATTCCGTCCCACTGGCAGAACCCGCGACTTTATTCGCAGACACAAGGTGGAAACCGTGCTCCGCCAATTCAGGGTACTGCTTCGACAACGTCGCACTGGCGGTTACATCCAGCACAACAACGTCGTCATACGGGTGGTTGAGCAATTGAGAGAGCCAATCGCTGTCTTGATACGGCGCTGAATGCTCTGTGAATGCATCCATCACAGTCGCCGGATCGATACCATTGAAATCAATCCACTGGCTGCCACTGTCGAGGACAGAGATCAGCTCGAAGTTCATGCCGTGACGCTTTTCCAATGCGGCTTTTTGCTCAGCAAACAAATTCAACCAACGACTACCAATGTTGCCTTTACCTAACAGCACAAGGCCAATACGACGCTGTGCTTGAAACAGCGCGCGGTGAATCCCTGCCACCAATGCACCCGTGTTTGCTTTGCGCAGCAATGCCGCGATGCTCAGGCCATTTTTAGATTCACTGATAAACTCTATCGGCTGCTCGCGAAGCTGCTGATAAAATCCGTGGCAGTGAACAGGGTTCCCCGTGACCCCCGCCCCCACGGCAGCCACCAGACTGAACCCTTCGCGCAAACGGATCTCAGCAGGAATACCGGCATTTTGCAGTTGCTCTAACACGCTATTGACCACTTCTGAGGTGTAAGCGAGTTGAATCCGGTGCTGATCTTCACTGGCGGATGTCGCCAGTGGTTGCAATTGATTACGTGTCAGCAAGCGTTCTAAATCTAAACGGGCGATTTCAAAATCGTGCGAACGCGGGACATCCAATTGCAACAAGCACACATCATCCAGTGATGTGATGATTTTCGCGCCGCGGCCAGAAGCCAATACGCGCTCAATGCGTGTAGAGCCAGATTCCGGTTCGTAGCTACAACGAAGGTTCAAGTCGATACAACTTTGCGCGACAGGTTGTAGCGTTCGCGTGTGCATCACAGGCGCAGCAAGGCGCGCCAATTCTGCTGCTTCATCAAGGCGAAGCAAAGGCAGTAAGCAGGCGTCAGTAACGACACGAGGGTCCGCGCTATAAACGCCGGCCACATCGCTCCAAATCGTCACGCGGTTTACATCCGCCAACGCACCAATCAAGGTGGCGGAGTAATCGGACCCATTGCGTCCAAGTAACACGGTTTCACCCGCACGGTTTTGCGCCATGAATCCGGTGATCACCACACGGTGGTGGTTGTGCTGCACCAACTGCTCTTTAAGCAGCGGCCAAGAGCTTGCGCGATCCACTTCCGGTTGCGCGGCACGCTCTGCACGCAAAAAAGAGCGCGAGTCCATGCTGACAGACGGCATACCCATTTGAGTAAGCAGTGCGGGTAAAAGGCGTGAAGACCATACTTCACCAAACCCTTGAGCCCATGCACGTTGCGCCTCAGTTAAACGTGCTTCAGCCGCTTGTGCCAATACGCTGAAATCTTCATAAAGCGCATCGACCAAGGCTTGCTTCGCATCACCTTCAATCAAGTTTTCAATCAAATCTTGCTGATATTTACGCAAGCTTTGCAGGCTTTCATGCGCAAGACGGCCATCTTTCTCTAGAAGGCCTAACCATTCGATTAGACGATTGGTGGTTTTACCTGCAGCAGAAACCACGACCAAGTCGTCTTCACCGCTGTATTGCTCGAGAATACGAGCCACGCGACGAAAACACGCTGGGTCGGCAAGGCTACTGCCACCAAATTTGTGTAACTGGCGGGACAGCGAATGCTGTGGGGGGACTACTTCAACCGCGCTCATTACTGATTCTCTCTCACTGTGTCGAATGCATATTTCAGGTCAGCGACCAAGTCGTTATGATCCTCTAGACCGATAGACAAACGCAATAGGGTTGCGGCGATACCCGCTTCCGCCTGCGCTTCATCAGACATGGCTCTGTGCGTCATCGAACCAGGGTGAGTCACGAGACTCTCCACACCGCCGAGTGATTCTGCCAACGTGAATAGCTTAAGGGAGCGAAGGAAAAGTTTCAGCTCACTTTCGTTCCCTTCGAGCTCAAAGCTCAACATACCACCAAAACCTGTTTGTTGTTTCTTCGCAATCTCATGGCCAGGGTGTTCTGGCAGCGATGGATGGTAGATAACACGCACCAATGGCTCACTTTGTAAGAAGGCCAGAATCTCTGCGCTGTTTTCTTCATGCTGGCGCATTCTCGCGCTCAAAGTACGTAATCCACGCAGCGTCATGTAGCTATCAAACGCATTGCCTGTTGCGCCGATACAGTTGCCCCACCATTTCAGTTCGTCAGCCAAGGTCTGGTCTTTGGCAACGACAACACCGCCAACGGTATCAGAGTGACCGTTGATGAACTTCGTGGTGGAGTGAACAACAAAGTCAGCGCCTAAGTTAAGTGGCTTTTGAAGCATTGGAGATAAGAAGGTGTTATCCACGCCGACCCACGCGCCCACCGCGTGAGCTTGTTGGCAAATTGCTTGCACATCGACCACGCGTAGAAGTGGGTTTGATGGGGTTTCAATCCATACCAGTTTCGGGCTCTTCGCAAGCGCAGATGCCAAGGCCGCTTCATCCGATTGATCAACAAATTCAATCTTGAATGCCCCTTTTCTCGCGCGCGAATCAAACAGACGATACGTGCCACCGTAGCAATCGTGCGGCGCAACAATCAGATCGTCTGGTCCTAATAAAGACAACACCAAATTAATGGCAGACATGCCGCAGTTCGTTACTACTGCACCCGCGCCATTTTCTAAATCACAAAGCGCTGTCTCTAGCAGGTTTCGTGTGGGGTTGCCGCCACGCGCATAGTCGTAGGTTGGCACTTCCCCAAACTCAGGGAATTCGTAATTAGTAGAAAGATAGATAGGAGGAACCACTGACTGGTATTGTGAATCTGTAGTGATACCAGTGCGGACGGCGATGGTGGCTGACTTCTTGTCGCTCATAGGTGCTTCCCTGTAAAAAATGCGTGCGGAATATGTTTGAATTATGTTCAACCTTAAACATTCGAGACTAAGACGTCAACACTTCTAGACGTCTATATGTCTTTACATGTAGCGGTTAATATCGCTAAAATTTATGTTCATCCAACCTGGGCGATTGCTTCCGGCGTTGACTGCGATTTGAGAATTGAACTGCTTATGAAGGTGAACGATGGCAGACTGGAATGGCGAATATATTAACCCTTACGCCGAGCACGGTAAAAAGAAAGAACAAGTAAAGAAGATCACCGTCTCTATCCCGCTGAAAGTGTTAAAGATTCTGACAGATGAACGTACTCGTCGTCAGGTGAATAATTTGCGCCACGCCACCAACAGTGAACTGCTGTGTGAAGCATTTTTGCATGCTTACACTGGTCAACCACTGCCCACGGATGATGATATTCGCAAGGACAAAGGCGACAGCGTGCCTGCGGAAGCAAAGCGCATTATGAAAGAACTGGGTATCGAGTTTAACGAAGAAGAATATTAATTTCGTTAGCAGAATGACAAAAAACCAGCCAATTGGCTGGTTTTTTTTATTTAAAAGAAAACGGTACTATTTTCCTTTCAAGGTACTACGTAAGAATTATGCGTCGATAAACGCTTATTTATCTTCCATGTAGTTTTCTGGCATCTCGATACGTGACACACCAGATTCCACCGCAGCAATCGCAACAGCTTTAGCAACGCGTGGCAGAAGACGTGGGTCCATCGGCTTCGGAATGATGTAATCAACACCAAAGCTCAAAGCATCAACACGTGCCGCTTTCAATACTTCTGCTGGTACAGGCTCTTTTGCCAGTGAACGGATCGCTTCAACGGCTGCTAACTTCATTTCGTCATTGATGCGGCTTGCACGTACATCCAGCGCGCCACGGAAAATGAACGGGAAACAAAGTACGTTGTTCACTTGGTTCGGGTAATCCGAACGGCCTGTACCCATGATCAAATCGTCACGCACTTGGTGTGCAAGCTCAGGTTTGATTTCTGGATCAGGGTTTGAACACGCAAACACAATGGGCTTTTCAGCCATAAGTTTCAACGCTTCTGGTGGCAACAAGTCTGGACCTGACACACCCAAGAAAATGTCGGCACCTTCAATCACATCTTCAAGCGTACGCTTGTCGGTGTTGTTCGCAAACAGTTGCTTGTATTCGTTGATGTCATCACGGCGCGTGTGAATAACGCCTTTACGGTCCAGCATGTAAATCTTTTCACGCTGCGCGCCACACTTGATCAACAGCTCCATACACGCAACCGCCGCTGCGCCTGCACCCAAACACACGACAACCGCATCTTCGATGTTTTTGCCTTGCAGCTCCAAGGCATTCAACATGCCCGCCGCGGTCACAATCGCGGTGCCGTGCTGGTCATCGTGGAAAACTGGGACATGGCAACGTTCGATCAACTGCTTTTCGATTTCAAAACAATCAGGTGCTTTGATGTCTTCAAGGTTGATGCCGCCAAAGGTGTCAGAGATGTTGGCAACCGTGTCGACAAACTCTTCAATGGTGCGGTGCTTTACTTCGATATCAATGGAATCGAGACCCGCGAAGCGTTTAAACAGTAACGCTTTGCCTTCCATCACAGGTTTTGATGCAAGTGGACCCAAGTTACCTAGGCCAAGGATTGCAGTACCGTTTGAAATCACGGCAACCATGTTACCTTTCGCTGTGTATTTATAAACATTATCAGCATCTTGTGCGATTTCACGAACGGGCTCTGCCACACCAGGGCTGTACGCCAACGCCAGATCTTCCACGGTATCAGCCGGCTTGGTAAGTTCTACCGAAATTTTACCTGGCACTGGATAGGCGTGATAGTCCAGAGCCTGTTGGCGTTTGTCTTCAGACATGTTGTTATTTCCTGATTGTATTTATCGTCATTGGTTAAAAACCTTGCCGCGTTAACGATCTCGCAAGCGAAGAGATCAATCCGAAGCAAGTTCAGGGCGAGAACATCCCTACCCTAAATGTAATCGTAAAATGTTAACGCAGTGAGAATTTCAGAACCACCCAATTCAACGGTTATTATTAATTAGTATCTATAGTGATTTATGGGACGGGTATTACATGCCGAAATGGCATAAAAAAAGGGAGGTGCTTTCGCACCTCCCTTTTTATTGTCTCTGCAATATTACTTGCTAGACAGAGCGCCAAAACGCTTGTTGAAGCGATCAACACGGCCGCCAGTGTCAACAACACGTTGCTTACCAGTGTAGAATGGGTGGCACTTGTCACATACGTCCAGGTTGATGTCTTTACCTAGAGTAGTGTTGAATTCAAAAGTGTTGCCGCATGAACATTTCGCAGTTACTGCAGCGTATTCTGGATGGATACCAGCTTTCATAGGGATAACCTCTAATATAAGGCCGTGTCGCTCTCCCGAGCCTATCGGGCACCACACGTCGTTAACAAACAAATTGTAAGGCGCGAAATTCTAATCAAGGAGACCTAGGATCGCAACTTTTTTGTTCAATTCATTTCAAGGCCAAGGATTGCACTGCTTCAGCACCTTGATTCAAAAAGAATATACTTTCGTCCTTTGCGCACCTGTTTCCCATAGGTACACTGTTCCTATGACGAGTCTCTTACTACGCAGCCTTTACACCTCATGACCCCAATCATTGCCCAAGTGGCCTTGCCTGTGCCGTTGCACAAAACGTTTGATTACCGAATTGGCAGTGACATGCCTGTTATCGGTGGGCGAGTGCGTGTGCCATTTGGTAAGCAGTTCAAAGTGGGCATTGTGGTTGCGCTGTCCGATACGTCCGATTTTCCGCTAGAACAAATCAAACCGATCAATAGCGTGATAGATGCCGCGCCTTTATGGCCTTCTCCTTTATATAAGCTATTAAATTGGGCGAGCCGTTATTATCAATACCCGCTTGGCGATGCGCTCGCGACCGTCATGCCTGGGCATCTAAGAAAAGGAAAGCTTGCGCAGCGTGAACGCGAACGTGTTTGGCAACTTACTGAATCAGGAAAGGTCCAACCGCTCACCGCGTTGAGTCGCGCACCTAAGCAGGCGCGGCTGTTAACCTTGTTGAGAAGCGGGGCGATGACACACAGCGATCTCCTTGATACCGAGTTAACGGCAGCTGTCATAAAAGCCGTTGAGGACAAAGGCTGGATTGCGCCTGTAGAGAATGTGCGCGCGAAGCCGTGGACATCGGGTTATGCCGTCGTCGAAGACAAACCTACCCTCAACCATGAGCAAGCCATGGCGGTGGCAACCATCAATGCCAACCCAGAGTTTGGCTGCTATTTGATTGAAGGGGTAACGGGTTCCGGTAAAACCGAGGTGTACTTAAACCTGCTTGAGCCTGTTCTAGCAAAAGGCCAACAAGCCCTGATCCTCGTGCCAGAAATTGGTTTAACGCCGCAAACCATCAACCGATTTAAGCGTCGCTTCAATGTCCCCGTTGAGGTACTGCATTCCGGCTTGAACGATACCGAACGTTTAAATGCTTGGCTTGCCGCACGCGACAACGAAGCCGCCATTATTATCGGCACCCGCTCTGCGCTTTTCTCGCCGTGCAAATCTCTTGGCATCATCATTGTCGATGAAGAGCACGATGCGTCCTATAAGCAGCAAGACAGCTTTCGCTATCACGCCCGTGATCTGGCAGTAATGCGTGGTCATGAAGAAAACATTCCCGTGGTGTTGGGCTCTGCCACCCCTTCCCTTGAAAGCCTTCACAACGCCACCACGGGCAAATACCACCATTTAATCTTATCGATTCGCGCGGGCAATGCCGTGAAAGCCAAACACGGCGTATTGGATATTCGCGGTTTGTACCTTGAGTCAGGGCTTTCTGCGCCCATGATTGCGGAAATGCGCAAACATTTGTCCGTGGGTAATCAGGTGATGTTGTTTTTGAACCGCCGTGGTTATGCCCCCGCCTTAATGTGTCACGAGTGTGGCTGGTTGGCCGAATGTAAGCGCTGTGATGCTTACTACACGCTGCATCAGCAAAGCGGCGAACTGCGTTGCCACCATTGCGGAAGTCAGCGCCCTATTCCGCACCAATGTGGCAGTTGCGGTTCAACACAGTTGATCAGCGTGGGTGTCGGTACCGAACAGCTTGAATCGCAATTGGCCAGCCTGTTCCCTGAATACAAAACCATTCGTATTGACCGCGATAACACGCGACGTAAAGGCGCGTTAGAGGAATACCTCAACGCCATCCACAATAAGGAATACCAGATCCTGATTGGCACGCAGATGTTGGCGAAAGGCCACCACTTCCCCGACGTCACACTCGTGGGCTTGGTGGACGTCGACAGCGCCTTGTTCAGTAATGATTTTCGCGCCCCAGAAAGATTGGCGCAGCTTTTTGTGCAAGTGGCAGGTCGTGCCGGTCGTGCCAGCAAACCCGGTTTGGTCTTATTGCAAACCCACCACCCAGAACACGCGCTGCTGCAATCGTTGATCCACAAAGGCTATGACAGCTTCGCGCGAGCAGCGCTGCAAGAACGTCATCAAGCGCAATTGCCGCCATTCAGTTTCTTTGGGTTGATCCGTGCCGAATCACACCAAAGCGACATGGTTGAGCAATTCCTGCAACAAGCGCGCACCGTGTTAGATGCTAGTCCATTAGAAGACGACGGCTGCGCCGTGATGGGGCCAGCCCCTGCACCACTTCATCGTCGTGCCGGGCGATACCGTTGGCAGCTGATCTTCCAAGCCCCAAGCAGGAAGATGCTGCAGCAGCGACTTTCCATTGCACTGCAAGCGATTCGCCAGCTTCCTCTCTCTAAAAAAGTCCGTTGGTCGCTCGATATCGAACCGCAAGACATGAGCTAAATGGTTTTCATTCGACTAAACCGACCGACATCACGTTATTCTTGTAATATCTGTTAACATGACCATGTTTAATACAGCCTCATCAGATTAAGATAGAGACACCAAGACACGTTTTGTCTCATTGCTGTAGGTCCCGATGGGGAAGCATTGCCAAACACATTAAGCAAGAGGAATAGCACTATGGCGACAATGAAGGATGTTGCCCATCTGGCCGGCGTTTCAACGGCAACGGTATCCCGCGCCTTGATGAATCCTGAAAAGGTGTCGGCATCGACACGGAAGAAAGTCGAACAAGCTGTGATGGAAGCAGGCTACAGCCCCAATTCATTGGCGCGCAACCTACGACGCAATGAGTCGAAAACCATCGTGGTTATCGTCCCAGACATCTGTGACCCTTACTTCACCGAAATCATTCGTGGTATCGAAGAAGCAGCGATGGAACACGGCTACCTCGTGTTGCTGGGTGACAGTGGTCAACAAGACAGTCGCGAAAGTTCTTTCGTGAACCTGGTATTTACGAAGCAAGCTGACGGTATGCTCCTTTTAGGCACAGACCTTCCTTTTGACGTCAGTAAACCAGAGCAGAAAAACTTACCGCCTCTCGTGATGGCCTGTGAATACGCGCCAGAACTTGAATTGCCAACAGTGCACATCGATAACCTGACGGCTGCGTTTGAAGCGGTGAACTACTTAACCCAAGTGGGTCACAAGCAAATCGCGCAAATCACGGGCTTAAAAGATGCAGCATTGACGCAATTCCGCGTGCAAGGCTATCAGCAAGCGCTGCGTCGTGGTGGCATCACCATTAACCCTGCCTATACCGTATCGGGTGATTTCAGCTTTGCGGCTGGCGCACGCGCCATGACATCACTGTTGTCTTTGCCAGTACCGCCCACCGCGGTGTTCTGTCACTCGGACGTGATGGCAATTGGTGCAATGCAACAAGCCAAGCGCCTCGGTTTCCGTGTTCCGCATGACATTTCGATTGTCGGCTTCGATGACATTCAATTTGCGGAATACTGCGACCCTGCACTGACCACGGTATCTCAACCGCGTTATGACATTGGCCGCCAAGCCATGTTGATGCTGTTGAAGATCCTCAAAGGCAACGATGTGCAAGCAGGCTCACGTTTGCTGGATGCACAACTGGTTGTTCGTGAGAGTGTTGCACCACCATCACGCTAAACTCAGTCTATCGGTACTGGCGCGCTTTCGAGCAAGCCAGTACCATATAGCATCCATTCGAAGAAAAGATACGCAAATAAGTGGCAACCAGAGATTATGTCAAACGTGGCAAAGCGCCGCGTAAACCGACCCGAAATACCAAGAAAGCCCCCCCAAAAGCGGCCTTCCCATTAAAGTGGGCGATTATCGCTATTTTACTCGTGGGCGCATTCGGTTATGGCCTTTTCCTCCTCGCCACCAGCACGCCACCGGAAAACACGACACCTGCTGAACAGAAAGTAGAGAAACCCGCACCTGCCTCTAAAGCGTCCTCTTCAAGCCAAAAGGCAAAAGAAACCTTGCCACCACAGCCCAAAGAAAAGTGGTCATACATTGAAGAGCTCGAAAACAAAGAAGTCGAAGTCGAAGCGAACGAGCAAGAAGTATCGAGCCGCCCTTACCTGATGCAGTGCGGTGCTTACCGAAGCTCGAGCCAAGCCGATGAGCGTAAAGCCATGATTGCTTTCCAAGGCTTAGAAAGCCATGTCAAAACCAGCCAAGGCGAAAAAGGCATCTGGTATCGCGTCGTTCTAGGGCCTTACCCGCTCAAACGCGAAGCAGAACGCGACCGCAACATGCTGCGCCGCGCAGGCATAGAACCTTGCGCAATCTGGTACTGGAACTGATTTAATCCGGTTTTTCGGCGAAAAAATCCTATAAAGCAGGGTTTCATCCCTGCTTTTCCCCTTGAATTTAGTTTTCTCCATCCCCACCTCTGTTGTTAACAACCCATACTGGTTATAAGCCAGAGCAAAACGAAGAGGTTCTTCCGTGACAACGATTGTTTCAGTCCGCCGCAACGGCAAAGTTGTGATCGCCGGTGACGGCCAAGTGTCACTGGGTAACACCGTAATGAAAGGCAATGCCCGCAAAGTTCGCCGCCTATACAACAACAAAGTACTGGCAGGTTTCGCTGGCGGCACCGCTGATGCCTTCACCCTATTCGAACGTTTCGAGCGTAAGCTGGAAATGCACCAAGGTCATTTGACCAAAGCCGCGGTTGAGCTCGCTAAAGATTGGCGTTCTGACCGTGCACTGCGCAAGCTAGAAGCACTGCTTTGTGTTGCGGATGAAACCGCGTCTCTGATCATTACCGGTAACGGTGATGTGGTTCAGCCAGAGCACGATATGATCGCCATCGGTTCAGGCGGTAACTTTGCACAGGCTGCGGCCATTGCATTGCTAGAAAACACAGAGCTTGATGCACGCGAAATCGCCGTGAAATCTCTGACCATTGCTGGCGACATCTGTGTCTTCACCAACCAGCACCACACCATCGAAGAACTTGATTACTAAGCAGGATCCCAGCATGTCTGAAATGACCCCACGCGAAATCGTGTCTGAACTAGACCGTCACATTATTGGTCAAACCAAAGCTAAACGTGCCGTTGCGATTGCGCTTCGTAACCGCTGGCGTCGCATGCAGTTGGATGAAGATCTGCGCGCAGAAGTGACGCCTAAAAACATCCTGATGATCGGCCCTACTGGTGTCGGTAAAACTGAGATCGCACGTCGTCTCGCAAAGCTTGCGAACGCGCCGTTCATCAAAGTTGAAGCCACCAAGTTCACCGAAGTGGGCTACGTGGGTAAGGAAGTGGAAACCATTATCCGTGACCTGACTGACGTTGCAGTAAAAATGACCCACCAGCAAGCGATGGAAAAAGTGAAATTCCGCGCTGAAGAACTGGCTGAAGAGCGCATTCTCGATGTCCTGCTGCCGCCGCCGCGCGATGCATGGGGACAATCTGAAGAGCCAAAAACGGATTCGAGCACACGTCAAAGCTTCCGTAAGAAAATCCGTGAAGGCCAGCTTGACGACAAAGAAATCGAAATCGATGTTGCTGCACCGCAAATGAGCATGGAAATCATGGCG
Source organism: Enterovibrio baiacu (assembly GCF_004120195.1). Lineage (GTDB taxonomy): Bacteria > Pseudomonadota > Gammaproteobacteria > Enterobacterales > Vibrionaceae > Enterovibrio > Enterovibrio baiacui. Next base: position 75,758 of record NZ_SCHN01000012.1, read on the forward strand.
CCTCCAGGCATGGAAGAAATGACCAGCCAGCTGCAAGGCATGTTCCAAAACCTTGGTGGTGGTAACACGTCGAAAAAGCGCAAAATGAAGCTAAAAGATGCCCTTAAAGCCGTGACGGAAGAAGAAGCTGCCAAGCTGGTTAATCAAGAAGAATTGAAAGACCAATCTATCCACATGGTTGAAAACAACGGCATCGTCTTCATCGATGAAATCGACAAAATCTGTAAGCGTGGCGAAAGCTCAGGCCCAGACGTATCACGTGAAGGCGTTCAGCGTGACCTGCTTCCACTGGTTGAAGGCAGCACGGTTTCCACCAAACACGGCATGGTACGTACCGACCACATCCTGTTTATCGCATCCGGTGCTTTCCAAGTGGCAAGCCCATCGGATTTGATTCCTGAGCTGCAAGGTCGTTTGCCAATCCGCGTTGAACTTGAAGCGCTATCCGCGTCTGACTTCCAACGTATTTTGACTGAGCCAAATGCGTCTTTGACAGAGCAATACTCTGCACTGATGGGCACAGAGCAATTGAACCTGACCTTCACGCCAGACGGCATTGAAGAAATCGCGAACGCAGCATGGCGCGTGAACGAACGTACTGAGAATATCGGTGCGCGTCGTCTACACACTGTGATGGAGCGTTTGGTTGATGAAGTCTCTTTTGACGCGAGCGAACGTGGCGGTGAATCTGTTGAGATCAACGCAGAATACGTGCGCAACTGCCTCGAAGAGCTGGTTGATGACGAAGATCTGAGCCGCTTCATTCTGTAATCCTTACGATTATCAGACAGTAAGCAGAAAATAGGCAGCCAAGGCTGCCTATTTTTATTTCTGCCCACCAAGCCCTATGTCATCACTATCACGGCTAATTTGGGCTTCAACATTGCCGATAGTGCAAAAAATGCCAATAATGTCGCCTGATTCTTTAGGTACTGCATGGCTATGTCTTCAATCACTCTTTCAACTTGGCTCGACGCTGCGCGTCCTAAAACACTGCCGCTCGCCATCGCGTGCATCCTGTGTGGCAGTGCAGTTGCAGCCCAAACTGACCGTTTTTCTATCACCATTACCTTGCTCGCCTTGGTGACAGCATTGTTGTTGCAGATCCTCTCCAACCTTGCCAATGACTATGGAGATGCCGTCAAAGGCACAGACAATGACGATCGTTTAGGCCCTAAGCGTGCCATTCAGCAAGGCTTGGTCACCACCACCACGATGAAAAAAGCCATGGCGCTGAACATCGTACTCACCATTCTATCCGGTGCGGCATTGGTGCTGACCGCCTTTGATCAAACGGCTGATATTCTGAGCTTCATTGGTTTAGGGGCGCTCGCCATTGTCGCGGCGATTTGCTACACCGTTGGCAACAAACCTTACGGCTACCGTGGCCTTGGTGACTTGTCCGTGTTGATCTTCTTTGGCTGGCTCGGTGTGGCGGGCACTTACTACTTGCAGACCGGCTCACTGAGCTCTGCGGTGCTTTTGCCTGCGACTGCCTGTGGTTTACTTGCGGTGGGTGTACTGAACATCAACAACCTTCGTGATATTGATAACGACAAAGCCTGCGGAAAACACACCTTGGTCGTGCGCATGGGTGCAAGATGGGGTCGTGTTTATCATCAAGTTTTACTGGCAGGTGCCTTTGGGTGTTTTTCGCTTTACGCCTTATTAGAGCATGCACCTCTGACTGGCTGGCTGTTTATACTGGCGCTGCCGCTCGCCCTCAAACATGGTAAAGCCGTGTGGACATCGCCTGATGGTGAAACCTTGCGCCCGATGATGGCTGACATTGTGAAAGTGGCATTGCTGACCAATTGTTTATTCGCTATCGGTGTCTTAGTTCGCTAAGACATCCTCGTACATAAAGGCGTTGCGCCTCCGATTTATGTTTTGAGTCATTGCAATGCCCTCCCTTGTCGTTATACTTTTTTGACATAGGGTGGCGGTGAGCTTTTCTCGAACCGTCACTATTTTGCCTTCCGGCCATTTACGCCCCAAGAAGAAGTCTGATTATGGAATACAATACCTCTGAACTGTGCGACATGTACCTCGATCAGGTTGATGTGCTTGAACCTATGATGAGCACGTATGGCGGCCGAAGCTCTTTTGGCGGTCAAATTGTCACTGTGAAATGCTTTGAAGACAGTGGACTTATCCGCCAAGTGGCTGAACGTAATGGCGAAGGTTGCGTCATGCTTATCGACGGCGGTGGCTCATTACGCCGCGCTATCGTAGATGCAGACATTGCTGCGTTAGCGGCAGAAAACAACTGGGAAGGCTTAGTGGTTTACGGTTGTGTACGCGACGTTGATGCGCTGGATGAAATTGATATTGGTATTCAAGCGCTGGCATCCATTCCTGTTGGTGCAGACAACCAAAGCGTGGGTGATACCGACATTCCTGTGAATTTTGGTGGCGTCACCTTCATTCCTGAAGATCACCTCTATGCCGACACGACAGGTGTTATTCTTTCTCAAGAGCCTATCGACATTGAATAATCGCACATTGGCGTGAACGTTGATGTGTTGTCTACCCAATCGCCTGAAGATGTAAGATTCAGGTCTTTTTGGGTATGTGCCCCAGTGAAAACAGTGAGGCACAAAGAAAAACAGAGCCCATCGGCTCTGTTTTTTTATTCTACTTCTTCAATCTTACCAAGCAGGCTGCGAATGCGTTGTTGCCATGCCTCTTGGTCCGCGCGAAGACGCGCATTTTCTTGTTCTAATGCATCTCGGCTTTCACGAACAGTGTCCGTTTCTTGGCCCAAGGTTACGTTTTTTTCTTTAAGCTCTTCGATTTCCATTTGAAGCAGCGAAATGGTATCCACTGCCATCTGAACTTTGGCTTCAAGCTGCTCTAAAATTTCCAATGACATCAAGGCCACCTTTCTCATCCAACTAAATCTCGCCAAGGCTTGCCCGATAAGGGTTCTTCACCTTGTGCGTCCCAGAAAACCTATTCTAACGGGGCATGGCGCAAGCCGCACCTTTCTAATACGTTTTTAGATCACAAGCGAACAAAAAAGCGGCACTTTTAACATTTTCTCATACCGCCTTTATTTCCAATTCAGGTTATCTTGCCACCATTTTGACTAACAATGCGATCTCACTCAATTTATATTCACTTTTAACGTGGTACCGTATACATGATCGTATCTCTCTTGGAGTATTCCAAGACTTGCCGGTATCGGCTGGGCTGACACTCATCGTGTCAGCCTTTTCTTTTTGCCCCCTAAAAAACCACCGGAAATTATTCACTTCGTCTCACGTTCCCTTTAATGACACCCAGATTCACCCTGTGAATGCTCAATCGCGCATTCATATTGCATAAATAATGAGCGAACGCACATTTAGACGCGCAAACACTTCACGAAATCCGTTTCGTCTCTAAAGTAGCAGGTACGATTATCGTGGCAGCCAAGACCACGAGCATGAAATGGGTCTCGTACCTACCCCAATAACCGAATTCTTAGCGCTATGCTGTTTAGAGGAAACAAAGAGGACCACCTATGAGCACGGAACAGAAATACGTCGTCGCACTGGATCAAGGCACCACCAGCTCTCGTGCGGTTATCCTCGATCATGACGCGAACATAGTCACCGCCGCCCAGCGCGAATTTACGCAAATCTACCCGCAATCAGGCTGGGTGGAACATGACCCTCTTGAAATATGGGCCACGCAAAGCGCGACATTGGTTGAAGCGCTGGCGAAATCAGGTATCCGATCCGACGAAGTCGCAGCCATTGGTATCACTAACCAACGCGAAACCACCATTGTGTGGAACCGCCATACTGGCAAACCGATTTATAACGCGATCGTATGGCAGTGCCGCCGTACCGCCCCGATTTGTGAACAACTCAAATCGGATGGCTACGAAGATTACATTCGCGAAACAACGGGCCTTGTGGTTGACCCGTATTTCTCTGGCACCAAAGTAAAATGGATCCTCGACCATGTTGAAGGCGCGCATGAACTTGCTGCGAAAGGCGATCTGCTGTTTGGTACTGTTGATACTTGGCTTATCTGGAAGATGACCCAAGGGCGTGTTCACGTAACGGATTACACCAACGCTAGCCGTACCATGCTGTTCAACATCAACACGCTGGAATGGGATGAAACCATGCTCAAAGCATTGGGGATCCCAGCATCCATGATGCCAGAAGTAAAAGCCTCATCCACGGTTTATGGTGAAACCAACATTGGCGGTAAAGGCGGCACACGTATTCCTATCGCCGGGATTGCGGGCGATCAGCAAGCTGCCCTGTTTGGTCAAATGTGTGTCGAACCGGGCCAAGCGAAAAACACGTACGGAACAGGCTGTTTCTTGCTCATGAACACGGGCAAAGAAAAAGTGACGTCAAACAATGGACTTCTCACCACCCTAGCGTGCGGACCGAAAGGCGAGGTCGCGTATGCGCTAGAAGGTGCTGTGTTCATGGGCGGCGCGTCTATCCAATGGCTACGTGATGAAATGAAACTCATCAGCGATGCGAGCGATTCGGAATACTTTGCGACGAAAGTGGATACCAGCAATGGTGTATATGTTGTTCCTGCATTTACCGGCCTAGGTGCGCCGCATTGGGACCCGTATGCACGTGGCACCATCGTAGGGATCACACGTGGTGTGAATGCAAACCACATCATTCGCGCCACACTGGAAGGCATCGCGTATCAATCCCTTGATGTATTGACCGCGATGGAAGCCGATTCAGGTATTAAGCTCGATTCACTGAAAGTGGACGGCGGTGCCGTGGCCAACAACTTCCTGATGCAGTTCCAATCCGACGTATTAAACACGGAAGTAAAACGTCCGAAAGTCACCGAAGTGACCGCGCTAGGCTCTGCCTATCTTGCAGGTTTAGCCGTGGGCTTCTGGAGTAGCATTGACGAGCTCATGAACAAGTCAGAATTGGATCGTAGCTTCACACCTTGTGAAGATGACGGCAAACGCGAACGCCGTCACCGCGGTTGGCAGCGTGCGGTTGAATGCTCTAAAGGCTGGGAAGACCACTAAACCTTGCCGTGACCGCTCAATAGCTCAGCACCTTAAACGTAACGCTCGCGGATATCTGGTGAGCGTTACGTTTCTTGTCTCAAAAACGCAAACGTTTCCTTTTTGCTTATGGTAAAATCCGCGCCGAGTTTTTCAGCTACTCGCACGGCCTCATTTCGCACTATTGCACGGCGGCGACTAGCTTCTATTTCACTTCATGAGAACACTGGAGATCGGATGAAACGCGATTTAGCGATGGCTTTTTCACGCGTCACAGAGGGCGCAGCACTGGCAGGTTACAAATGGCTTGGCCGCGGCGATAAAAACGCTGCTGATGGTGCTGCAGTTGAGGTTATGCGCATTCTTCTGAACAAAACCGAAATCGAAGGTGAAATTGTCATTGGTGAAGGCGAGATCGATGAAGCACCGATGCTGTATATCGGTGAAAAAGTCGGTCTAGGCGGCGATGCGGTTGATATTGCAGTCGACCCTATCGAAGGCACACGCATGACAGCCATGGGCCAATCTAACGCATTGGCAGTATTGGCCGCCGCGGAAAAAGGCAGCTTCTTAAAAGCCCCTGACATGTACATGGAAAAACTGTGTGTTGGCCCTGAAGCGAAAGGCGTTATCAACATCGACCTTCCACTTCGTGACAACCTGATCAACATCGCTAACGCGCTTGGCAAAACCTTGGACGAATTGGTGGTCACGACGCTGGCGAAACCACGCCACGACGACACCATCCGTGAAATGCAAGAAATGGGCGTGAAGGTGTTCGCGATCCCTGATGGTGACGTTGCGGCATCCATCCTCACTTGTATGCCAGACAGCGAAGTGGATGTGATGTACGGCATCGGTGGCGCACCAGAAGGTGTGGTGTCTGCCGCGGTTATCCGCGCGCTGGGCGGCGACATGAATGGCCGTTTGATTCCACGTCATGAAGTCAAAGAAGACAACGAAGAAAACCGTCGCATGGGCGAAGTGGAAATTGAGCGCTGTGCAGAAATGGGCATCACCACCAATATCCGTTTGACCATGGAAGACATGGCAAGCAGCGACAACGTCATTTTCTCTGCAACGGGTATCACCAAAGGTGACTTGCTGGAAGGCATCACACGCAAAGGCGATATCGCGACCACTGAAACACTGCTTATTCGCGGTAAGTGCCGCACTATCCGCCGTATTAAATCGATTCACTACCTAGAGCGTAAAGATGACGCGGTAAAAGCCATCATTCTTTAATCGCTCGCTCATCGGTTAGCGCATACGCTGATCGTCAGTGAAAAAAAGCACGCTATTTAGCGTGCTTTTTTGCAGGTGTCAGGATGGCAATGTTCGTTTGGGTGGTTTCTTCTCCGGCTTTTTAAACAGGGTCAGAAGAGGAATTAAGACAAAATACGACACCATGATGAACCCAAACGTGTACACGAACGCCAGCAGGGTTGATTGCTCGTGTAGCATGTTAGTCACGCTCGCAATGAAGCTTGGATCGGTCACCGTTTTCCCTTGAGAGGCAGCAAGGTGCTGAACGACAGGGTTATCCGGCGTAATGCCCGCCCCTAACGCGTGCCACTCTTTTTGCTGAATCTGGCTGAAATAGGTATTCACGATCGAGATACCAAAAGAACTGCCCAACGTCCTGCAAAGGTTGAACACCACCGCCCCGCCCACCGCTTGATTCGGCGCGAGCGTCGCATAAGCCAATTGGCTCAGCGGTGCAAACACTAACCCCATGCCAGCCCCTTGAATGATGCTAGGGATCAGCACCCAATACACATTTATATCGAGTGAATAGCGCATCATTATAAAGCTGCCAATGCCATTGAGAACAAGCCCTATGGTGATCAACATGCGAGGATCGAGGCGGTCGATAAACCGTGAAATGGCCAGGAGCACAATGGCGGAAGCCACGCCTCTCGGTGCCATGACAAACCCCGTGGTGTCTACGGGGTAATTCAGCAGTTGTTCCAACATCATGGGCTGCAATTGGGTGATACCAAACATGCCCATCGAGAAACCTGTCATGATCAAACAAGACACCAACAAGTTGCGGTCTTTAAGCAGCCACATTGGTGCAATGTCGCCTTTGGTTTTGAACGAGCGCACCAAGAAAAATGCCCACGCAAGCATGCTGATCACAAACGCAAACAAGATGGTGTTAGAGCTAAACCATCCGTCTTCATTGCCGCGCTCCAAGACCATTTGCAGCAAACCAATACCAATCGCCATCCCAAACACCAGCGGCCAATCGACCGTGGTTTTATCTCGGCCATCAATGCGCACAAAGATAGCAAGCAGCGTGAGACACAATGCACCTATCGGTAAGTTCACATAGAAAATCCAGCGCCAATCCATGTGTTCCGTGATCACCCCGCCCACTGTTGGCCCTAAAATGGGCCCCAGCAAGACACCGACAGAGAACAACGCCATGGCTTTGCCGCGCTCTTCGGCGGGGTAAATCTGCACCATAATGGATTGAGAGAGTGGAATGACCGACGCACCAAACGCCCCCTGCATAATGCGGAAGATGATCATCTCGGTCAGTGAGTCGGCTTGCCCGCAAAGTGCCGACATGATCACAAAGCCAGTGACAGACACCAGCAGCAGCTTTCGAACACCAAAGCGCAAGCTGAAATAGCTCGCCAGTGGAATACAAATGGCTTCCGCCATGGAGTAAGACGTCAGCACCCAGGTGACTTGTTCGGACGTTACCCCGAGCGCTCCCATCATATGCGGTAACGACACATTGGCGATGGTCATGTCGAGCAGCACCATGATGGCAGACAACATCACCGCCAAGGTCACCATGAGGCGAGTGGTTCCTTCTAGCGGCTTTATCGCATCCGAGCTCGCCGCAGTATTGGCCTCCATGCCTATTTCGCCGCAGTGGTTTCACGCGACAGCGTATCTATGGTCACCGTCGCACTCGCCCCCACCCGCATGGGTGTTGATGGCGAGGCGTTCACGTTGTCATCCAGTTTGATGCGCACAGGAAAACGCTGCGGCACTTTTACCCAGTTTCCCGTGGCATTTTCTGGCGGCAGTAAAGAAAAAGAAGAACCGCTAGCAGGAGAGATGGCTTCAACAACGCCGTTGAAGGTGACATCAGGGTACATGTCTAGCACGATAGCGGCAGGCATGGTGGTTTGGATATGCCCAATATCGTCTTCCTTAAAGTTGGCTTGAACCCAAAACGAATCTGCCTCAATCAGTGGCATCATGGCCTGCCCAGGCGCAACCACACTGCCGGGGCGCACGTTCACATCCCCTAGCCGCCCTGACGATGGCGCAACAATTTCGGTGTACGAGAGATTCAACGAAGCTTCCGACAAAGCCGCCGCTGCTTGCCTCACTTGCGGTGCCGCTTCGCCCACTGCACCTTGTTCACTGATAAGCTGAGACATCCGCGAGCGCGCCACGTCTAAATTATTCTTCGCGGCGGCAAGCTCCGCTTTCAAATCATCGCCATCTTGTTTCGGCAATAATCCTTTAGCCACCAGCGCCATGTTACGTCGGTACTTTTCTTCCGTGTCGACAAGCTGAGCACTGGCCGCGCGGATTTGGGCACTCGCCCCAACAATGGCATCACTGCTCGCTTTATTCGCGGCAGTTGCACTCTCATACGCAGCCTGTGCTTGTTCCAAGCGGGCTTTATAAGGCGCTGGGTTGATCCGAGCGAGCAGCATGCCCTTATCCACATATTGAAAATCAGTGACATCCACCTCCGTCAGTTGCCCACTGATTTGCGGCGCAATGTAGAGGATATTGCCATGCACGTAGGAATCATCCGTGCTGGGGTATTGTGCTTGATGGCGCACATAAAAATATGCGGCAGCAATCAATGCACCTGCCACCAGCATCAGAATTAAAAGGTTCTTTACAGGAAAGGCTTTTTTATCAGCCATTTGGCCTCCTCGGACACGCTAGCCGCCAACAACGGCGTGCTAACATCGATTCACTGAACATCGATGCAGTGTAGTTACGCGGCTTTATTTTGTGAGAGAACAGTGGGCTATCGGCCCTTTTTTCTTGTTGATTTTTACCCTTGCGACATACGTTCTCAGTTGCATGACAAACTTCACACTCTGAGCGCCAACACTTACCCCGCGACGGCAAAAACGCCGTGCTTCAGCGCTCACTCAACACCACGCTGCTACAATAAATAAGTAAAGACATTGCTTTATTTAGCTTGCGCACTTCATAATGGGTCATCAACGGGGAGTAGCGAAACGCGATGAAAACAGTCGACAAAATCCTGAATAAAATTAAACGCGAAGGCGCGATCAGTGCGCGTGTGCTCGCAGATGAAATGGAAATGACCACCATGGGCATTCGTCAGCATCTGCAAGCAATGGAAGATGATGGTCTTCTGGATTTTAGCGATATCCGCGTCAAAGTGGGTCGCCCCACACGCCATTGGTCACTGACGGCGGAAGGCCATCGCCGATTTGCAGACAGCCATGGCGATCTTGCTATTTCCGTGATTGATTCTGTCGAGAGTTTGTTCGGGGAAGCAGGTCTTGCCAAAGTCATTCAGCAACGGGAAGAAAAGACGTTGCAGCAATACCGCGATGCGCTCAAAGATTGCCACAATTTAAAGGCTAAACTTGAAACCTTGGCGTATCTTAGAGAGAAAGAGGGTTACATGGCCGAGGTACAACAAGATGGCGATGCTTTCTTGTTGATCGAAAATCACTGCCCGATTTGCCAAGCCGCAACCCGTTGTCCAGCTTTGTGTAAATCAGAGAAAAACATCTTTAAAACCCTGCTCGGTGAGCACTATCACGTATCCCGTGAGGAGCACATCATCGAAGGGCAACGCAGGTGTACTTACAAAATCTTGTCGAGAGAGTAACGAACGAAAAATAATAAGCAGCCTGTGAGTCAGGGTCGCATCACTGAACAGTAAGGAGCGCATATGGCAAATTGGATCAAAGCGGAAGTCATCGAGAATCGTCGCTGGAATAAGGATCTGTTTAGCCTTGTGCTCGACGCTGACGTATCTCCATTTGTAGCAGGCCAGTTCACCAAGCTCGGTTTAGAAATCGACGGGAAACTCATCCAACGCGCATACTCCTATGTAAACTCGCCCGACAGCAAGTACCTCGAAATTTACGCAACCCGCGTCGCCGATGGCTTACTCTCGCCGCAACTCCATGCGCTTGAACCTGGCGATTCAGTGATGATCACCAAAGATGCCGCTGGCTTCTTTACACTCGATGAAATTCCACAAGGCGAGCACCTTTGGATGCTCTCTACTGGCACCGCGCTCGGCCCGTATTTATCGATTTTACAGCAAGACGACGTTTGGCAACGATTTAGAAAAGTCGTACTGGTTCATGCCGTGCGGTTTTCTGCCGACCTCAGCTACCAAGCAGAAATTAACGCGCTCAAAGATACCCATAGCGACCAAATCATTGTGCAGCCATTTGTCAGTCGCGAACCCACAGCTGGCGCACTGTCAGGCCGTATCACCCATGCATTGGAAGATGGCATGTTAGAGCGATTGGTCGGCTTGCCATTGTCTGCGGAGCATAGCCAAGTCATGTTGTGTGGCAACCCACAAATGGTGAAGGACGTTCGCGCCTTGTTGGAACAAAAAGGGCTAGAAAAGAATTTACGCCGCAAGCCAGGAAACATCACCACAGAACAATACTGGTAAGCCCTCTCTGATGTCGGTACCTCAGGGTATCGACCATCCTCGAACACACTCCCTCTCACCAATACGCCTTTACCAGATAGGGCACTTTGTCCCCATCAAAGCAAAATCGATCGCTTTTACACTCAAGTCTCTCTATTGAGACTGAGTTTTAGCGCATGCCATGTTTCAGTCTGGTATCAAACAATTACCTGTATCACAGCTCAGACACACCAAATTGATTGATCAGATCTGTCTCACTTATGAGCCATTAGTGTGATTGATCGCTCATTTTTTAAACGTATAGTCTAGGGCAAGTCATGAGCAGACGGAGGAGTAATGCCATGAAAACGTTGCCTTCATTCGACGAATTAAAAGCGTTAGCGGAAACGGACCCGCAAGCTTTGGAACAACTCAGATTGGACATGAGCCAAGACATCATCGACAACGCCAGCGAGCACATGAAGCCAAAACTTCAAGCGCAGCTGTGCCACATCAACAACGTCATTGCGGTGGGTAAAAATCCCAACCACGTGAATGCATTGCTGATGAAAGAATTGATGCGTCAGTTTGATCGTTTTGCCACTGCCGTGAATGATCCAGAATCACTCACCGCAACAACGGCAACCGTCACGCCATTTCGCCCTCGTCGCGATACAGAAACGGTGGCGGTAGAAGGGTAAACACATTTTCAGTGCGGTGGTTCGCCACCGCGACTTTTTTACGCCCTTCCTGCCTCAGAAATACATGCCCTGCTTACACGTCGCGTTTTTCCTTCGCGTACCAGCGTCTATCCATGTCTCTTGCATCCACCGTCAAACTCACCACGTCACTCGCATGCTGTTTGAGCACATCCAGCAATGCATGTGTCAGGTTGTATTTCTTACCCTCATCGCGACCGTCTAGCAGCCATAAGGTGACATGAATAAAATTCTCTTGGTTGTCGGCTTCGCCAATGAGCCACTCATGACACGCGTAGGCACGGGACTTGGTATCACTGGCATCAAACTCACCGCTACCAATCACAGTGTGGTGTAAGTCTTCTAGCAATTGTCCGATGTTCACACGCTCTGAAACCGGATCGCTGTACTCCATGACAATATGAGGCATAACTTGCTCCTTGTTACGATATTGAGCCACTGTACCCCAGCATTTCGAGCAATTGTTACTAGAGAGAAGGAAATTAACCTCAGATCACACCTCCATAAGGAGTGCTCTCAGAACGCCATTCCGAAAATTTATAACGAAAATTTGTTACTCAAAGGTTCACTTTTACACGTAAAACGCGTACAAACGATGGCATTTATGATTTTGAGCAGGAAATGCTAGCGGGTCTGCTGCTATCGTTCCCAGCAGTTGAATTGATAATTGGATTACGGAGGAATTCCTATGCGCCGTCCATTGGTAATGGGTAACTGGAAACTTAACGGCAACAAAACCATGGTTGCTGATCTGATCAAAGGCCTAGACGCAGAGCTTAAAGGCGTTGAAGGTGTTGACGTTGCTATCGCACCACCTGTCATGTACTTGGACCTTGCTGAGCAACTGCTAGGCAAAGCGGAAAGCAAAATCATCTTGGGTGCACAGAACGTAGACGTGAACCTAAGCGGCGCATTCACTGGTGACATTTCTCCAGAGATGCTGAAAGATTTTGGCGCAACTCACATCATCATCGGTCACTCAGAGCGTCGTGAATACCACGAAGAATCTGACGAGTTCGTTGCGAAGAAATTTGCATTCCTAAAAGAAAACGGCCTAACGCCAGTGCTTTGCATCGGTGAATCTGACGCGCAAAACGAAGCGGGCGAAACCCTAGCGGTATGTGCACGTCAAATCGACGCTGTGATCAACACCCAAGGCGTTGAAGCACTTAACGGCGCTGTTATCGCGTACGAACCAATCTGGGCTATCGGTACCGGTAAAGCAGCAACAGCAGAAGATGCACAACGCATCCACGCAGCAATTCGCGCACACATCGCAGAGAAAAGCGAAGACGTGGCGAAGAACGTTGTTATCCAATACGGCGGTTCTGTTAAGCCAGAAAACGCAGCCTCTTACTTTGCACAACCTGACATCGACGGTGCACTAGTCGGTGGTGCAGCGTTGAATGCAGAAGGCTTCGCGGCTATCGCGAAAGCAGCTGCGGAAGCAAAAAACTAATCACGGCTTAATGCCACGATAGTTTGCCTCGCACAATCAAAAAGGAAGTGCCTAGCACTTCCTTTTTTGTTAGCAGCACCTTTTTGTTTTTAGTGCCCACGTTATTCTCGCCGAAACCTGCAACTTCCCCTGACTTACGGTTATACTGCCTCTTCCTTTCTAGCGCGGTAATTTAACGTTATGTTTCACATTGCTCTCTACGAACCTCAGATTGCTCCAAATACCGGTAATATCATTCGACTGGCTGCCAACACGGGCTGCAAACTTCATTTGATTGAGCCTCTGGGTTTTGACTTCGAAGAGAAGAAACTGCGTCGCGCAGGCTTGGATTACCACGATTTGACCAACGTCACTCGCTACCCAAACTATGCCGCGTTTCTCGAAGCGATGGGTGACAGACGTATTTTCGCGTGCACGACGAAAGGCAGCCGCCCCCACACTGACGCAACGTATCAAGAAGAAGACGTGCTGCTGTTCGGTTCAGAAACCAGTGGCCTTCCTGATGCTATCCGCGATAATTTCGCCCCAGAGCAACGTATTCGCGTTCCTATGATGCCGAGCAGCCGTAGCTTAAACTTGTCGAACTCCGTCTCGATAATCTGTTACGAAGCATGGCGTCAGCTTGGTTTTAAAGGCGGTATGTAACGCCTTTACCGATAATGCAGACGATAAAAAGCAGGCTAGGCCTGCTTTTTTCGTTTTGTTCGCCACGCCGTGACGAATTCAGTCGCTAAGCCTGTTTACCCACAGAGGCTTGAAGGTTGGTGGCAATGTGGTTGAGTTTTGTCGTTGCATCCACCAAATTCATAATCTGCTGAGCACTTAGCTCTGCCATGTCATTAATCTTGTTCACGTTAACGTTCACTTCTTCAATCACACCGCTTTGCTGTTCTGCTGCACTCGCCACTTGAAGGTTCATGTCAGTCACGCCCGCACTGGCTTCGCTGGCCTGAGAGAGATACTCACCAGATTGGCGAGAGAGCGAAATGGTTTTATCCCCCATCTCACAGCTTTTCTCCATGGTCTCAACCGCTTCTTTGGTCACCGAACTTAATTGCGCAATCATGGTTTCAATTTCGGACGTTGAATCATGGGTACGTTGCGCCAAGCTGCGCACTTCATCGGCCACCACGGCAAATCCGCGCCCTTGCTCACCGGCACGCGCAGCCTCGATCGCCGCATTCAATGCAAGCAGGTTCGTTTGCTCAGCGATGCCTTTAATGACATCCAGCACTGAGGCAATGTTACTGCTGTTTTTTTCCAGCTCGCTCAACGCCGCACTGCTCTGTGAGAGACTTTCAATCAAGTGTTGCGTCTGAATCATCGCTTCTTCATTCACACGCATGCTCTCTGACGACTTGGTTGACGCATTCTCAGTGGCACTTTGTGTGGATGCCGCGTTGTTGGAAATCTCCTGCGCGGTGGCAGACATTTCATTGAAGGCTGCAGCGACTTGAAGGATTTCACTCGATTGCTCGCTCGCATTGTTTTTTACTGCATTTGTCGTCGAGTTTAATGCTGTCACCGCTTCAGACACTTCATCGGCGACTTTGGCAATCATGGCGTTGGTGCTTTTACGTGTCCCTTCCATGTTCTTTTGGAGTACACCAATGATACCAGGTTCATCCACCACACCTGCTCGACTAAAGTCTCCCGCCGCTTGCAAGGCAAGCGCTTCAGATACTTTGTTAAGGCCTGCGTAAATACGACTAAGGATGATTTTTGACATGATGATGGCTATCACTAACGCCAGAATGACGGATCCGATCACGGTATATTCCAAGATGATGGCGCGTTTTTCGATATCAAGGACCGCGGTTTCAGTAAATTGACCAACGTCGGACAATAAGCTGTCCACCATCTTGGTTGTCGTTTCAGCTTCTTCACCGACCACCTTGTCCAACACTTCGGCCTCGTGAAAATGCTGACCTTCCAGCTCTTTGAAAACATCTTCAACATGCACCATCCATTTGGCGTGTAACGCCGATGCCTCGTTGAGCTTATTGTCGGCGGCGGTAAACGCGAGTTTTTCTTCTTCAGTGCCTTTTAAAATGCCATCAGCCAACAGCGTTTTAATCTCTTTTTTGTCTTTAATGACCTTGTCACCGAGCTCATAAAAATACGCCTTTTCTTTCGCGTATTGCGCTTCAGCTCCCGGCTCAATCCCTACTCCAAGGGCATAACGAAAGGCTTTGTTGTAGTGAACTCGCTGCTCAACCTGATGTTCAGTTGCTCTACTGATAGCGGCTAACACAGGGATATCTCTGTGAGCCACACCTTGAACATGACTCTCAATGTAAGCCAACTTGTAGAACACAAACGCGCCTACCACGATTTGGATACCACACACCAAAACGACAAACATTGTGAGTCGTTGTTTTATCGTCATTGAAGAGGACATAAGCTAACCATTCCTTAGAAGCATAAACTGCAGGGGGTACAAAGATTGACGTCGAAAAGACGTCAACCTGTTCTAAGGTTAGCCGTTGGTTTTTAAAATGAGACATTCAACTGTAAAGATAATGCAGCAAAAGCTCTCAGGACTATGAATGTGTGACGAGGCTAAAAATTAACCGAATGGTTAATCCCCCCTTATCATTTAGCAGCGCCTCTGCACGACCGTTGTGCTGCCGCATAGCACTATCAGTGATGGCAAGCCCAAGCCCGGTACCGCCACTGATGCGATCTCTTGCCGTCGAAACACGGTAAAAAGGCCTGAATATGTCTTCGAGCATTTCGGGTGGCACACCATTGCCATCATCGCTTACTTCCACAAGCAGGCTTCGCGCTTCAACAGTAAACGTCACGTTAATCTGTGTGTTCGCGTATTTGATGGCATTGCGCACCACATTTTCTAATGCGCTGCACAGGAGCGGACCATTACCTTCAATGTTCGCATTGGGCAAAGGCTGATAGCTGAAGTGCTTGTCACATTGGCTCGCTTCAAACTCAGCATCTTCCATCAGTGTCTGCCAAAGATCATCGAGCGAAAACACATCGCGTTCGGCATGGCTGTTCAACTGCATGCGTGACAGCGACAGCAAATCTGCAATCATTTGCTCCATGCGTTCTGCTTCGGTATCAATGCGGGCTAAATCTCCGCTTTCACCCTGCTTACGCATTGCCAAGGCATTCGCCATGCGAAGACGCGTAAGCGGAGAGCGTAGCTCGTGAGATATATCGGAAAGTAGACGTTGTTGACCACTGACCATTTGATTCAGCGCTGTCACCATCTGGTTAAAACTCGCACCCGCCTGACGAAACTCTTGCGGGCCTTGCTCAAGGCTAGGGTCGAGTTCAAAACGCCCTTCAGCAACGCGTTCTGCCGCTTGTTGGAGACGACGAGCAGGTCGACTCACCGCCCATGCGAGCCAGAGCAAAAATGGGGTACTGACCACCATGGTGACCAGCAGCAATTGAAAGGGTCTATCAAGAATCTGCACGTAGAATGGCGGCGCTTCTCGCCATAATTTTCCTACGTACATCAAGGCTTGTTCATCACCGTCAGAAATCAAGAACGGCCCTGCCAACATCCATCGACCATACAGACGCTGCATGGGTGCCTCAGGGTTATCAGCCACACTGGTGAAGTTTTTCAGTACACGGCTACTGCCATGATGACCGCTGAATAGCATCTCGCCCTCTAACCCGGTGAAGTAGAGTTTTCTCGGCGCACGCTCAGGCTGTTTTTTCTGTATCTTTTTGAGCTTTGACTGCAAGCTCCCATGCTTGCGGGCGACATCCTGCGATATGTCTTCCGCTAGCTCGGTATATTTCACTTTGACGGCGTCAGGCAAGTTGCGCTGTTGGCGTGGGTCACTGTGTTGGGCAGCCAATACAGCAATCAGCACCAGCAATAATGTCAGCCAAAAAATCGCAAATATGCGCCCATAAAGGCTTTTGATTCGTGGGAATTTTATTTTCGACAAGAAGAACGTCATTACACCTCCACCAGCAAATAGCCGCGCCCACGCAAGGTCTTGATACGCGGTTTGCCGTCAGCACGTTCAGGTAGTTTCTTGCGAATGTTGGAGATGTGCATATCAATCGCGCGATCAAACGGCGCAAGGCGTTTCCCCAACACATTCAAACTGATATCGGCTTTCGCAACAATGGTGCCCGGCTGCCTAACCAAATAGGTCAGCAACGCGGTTTCTGTGCCCGTCAGGTCAATCAACTGCTGTTGGCAATACACTTCCATCTTGCCTGGGAAAATTTCGATGTCTTGGTATTCAAGTTTCTCTTGCACATCGTCGCTGCGCTTTTCGTCATTGCCTTTGCCCGTGCGACGTAAAATGGCGCGCATGCGTGCGAGCAACTCTCGGTCACTAAACGGTTTCGGCAGGTAGTCATCAGCACCCAGCTCTAAGCCCATCACGCGATCGATTTCTTCCCCTTTCGCGGTCAGCATCAATACGGGGGTTTCCCATTGGTCGCGCAAACGTCGCAAGGTTTCCATACCGTTCAGCACGGGCATCATGACATCCAGTAGTACCAAGTCGGTGTCGACGGCAATTTTTTCCAAGCCTTGCTGACCGTTGTCGGCAATGTTGACGGAATAACCTTCAAGCTCAAGAAGATCTTTTAATAAGCTCGTCAATTCAGTGTCGTCATCAATAAGGAGAATGTTTGCCATGGTCGGTGATTGCCTTCATCAGTAATGTCAGGGGAATACCCAAGCAACCTAAGCGGCTTTCTTTAGCCAGTCTCTTTAGGTTGTGTGAATACAGTATCTGCCAATCTCGAATGTGATTCCATGCGTAAAGCGGAGGTTTACCGCGCTTTACATAAGTTTACCTTGCCTGCACACCGGTTTACGTCCCAAGCGATAAAGTTACTCCCATCAAACGACACAACAAAAAAACAAACCGGAGAAAACACCATGAAATTTTCTAAACGTATTGCTGCTACCGTTATCGCCCTGCCTCTGATGATGGGTTCTATGTCTGCCATGGCGTTTGGTGGTAAACACCACGGTGGCGAAGGCATGATGGGTGGCAAACACCTACTACGCGGCATCGACCTCACGGATGCGCAAGAAGAAAAAATTGATGCACTTCGCGAACAAAACCGTGATGCGAAGAAAGCAAACAAAGCGAAAAACAAAGAAGCAATGATGGCTGACCGTCAAGCGATGCAAACACTGCTTCTTGCCGACAACTTCGATGAAGCCGCTATCCGCGACCTTGCGAAGAAAATGTCAGACCAACAAGTTGAGCGCCGTATTTCTCGAATGAAAGCACAGCACGAAATGCTCAACGTTCTGACGCCAGAACAGAAAGTTCAGGTGAAAGAAAACATGGCAAAAATGGCTGAACGCATGCAAGAGCGCATGAAGAAGCACCACGGCTAATCGCCACTTCACCGCCAAGTGAGTATCCCTTCATGCCAGCCCCTGCTGGCATGTTGCTTTTTTGGCGCAAGAAAATACTAACGCGATGCCTTAAAACACAACGTTTAGATGGGGTACTCGACCTTTCCTCACAACCTTTCCCTTTCAACCTTGCTTGATTGAATACGCTCGCAATTGCTTAAAACCACACCAAAAAACGTTATACTCTGCGCACTTGTTCAGAATACGTTCTCAATATGACTAAAAATTACGCCCGGCTCGTTCAAATGGCCGCATGGGCAGCCACAATCACAGCCACGTTTCTTCTTATCATGAAGCTCTTCACTTGGTGGTACACAGGCTCTGTGAGCTTGTTAGCATCACTTGTTGATTCTCTGATCGACCTTCTCGCCTCTGTGACGAACCTTTTTGTTGTGCGCTATGCATTGCAACCCGCCGATGAAGAACATCGCTTCGGACACGGCAAAGCGGAATCACTCGCTGCCCTCGCGCAATCTGCATTCATTGTGGGCTCGGCATGTTTCTTGTTGCTTAACGGTGTTGAACGTTTCTTCAAACCCGCTGAACTTCATCACCCTGAAGCGGGCGTCGCCATCAGTGTCGTCGCAACGCTCATGACGGGTTGCTTAGTGCTGTTCCAAAAATGGGTGGTGCGCAAGACGGGAAGCCAAGCGATTTCCGCTGATTCCCTTCATTACCAATCCGATCTTCTCATGAACATCGCGATCATTATCGCGCTAGGGCTATCGTGGTATGGCTTCTCTCAAGCCGATGCCATTTTTGCCATTCTGATTGGTCTGTTTATTTTGGTGAGCGCGTTCAAAATGGCGAATGAGGCCGTGCAATCTTTGCTGGATCATCAACTCCCTGTGGAAGAGCAAGAAAAGATCATGACATTGGCGTCAACCGTCGCGGGTGTGCAAGGCGTTCACGATCTTCGCACGCGTCAGGCAGGTGCAACACGCTTTATTCAGCTTCACTTAGAGTTGGATGACGACATGAAATTGGTGGATGCGCACCGCATTGCGGATGAAGTGGAAGACAGGCTTGAGATCGCTTTTCCCAATGCCGACATCTTGATTCACCAAGATCCCGTCTCAGTGGTAGGAAAATCTCCACGAGAGTAAAACTAACACACAAATTGTCACAAAAATTTGTAACCGTTACTGATATTTATCAACGAAAAACGGTAGCGAAATTGTAATAGTCTTACATAAGTAGGAAAGTTACAGTTTTAAACGAGCAGCCAGCAAGCTAAACTGGCACGTCAAGCATGCCTGAGGCAAACCCGCGATACCTACTAAGACTTTTCTTAGCGAAGCAGGGTGCGAGGCCTAAGTTTCTGCATGCAAACCGGATTTGAAAGTTCAATTCCCAAAGTCAGAGGGTAACCATGGTTAGTAAAATTGGTGTTTTGACCAGTGGCGGTGACGCCCCAGGTATGAATGCAGCCATCCGCGGTGTTGTGCGCGCCGCATTGAGTGAAGGCATTGAAGTCTGCGGTGTTTATGATGGCTACCAAGGCCTTCACCAGAACCGCATCGAGAAACTGAACCGCACGAGCGTTTCAGACATGATCAACCGAGGCGGAACCTTCCTCGGTTCTGCGCGCTTCCCTGAATTTAAAGAAGAGAAAGTGCGTGAGCAAGCCATCCAGAACATGAAGATGCACGGCATCGAAGCGCTGGTTGTGATTGGCGGTGACGGTTCATACATGGGTGCGAAAAAACTGACTGAAATGGGTTTCCCATGTATCGGTCTACCAGGCACCATTGATAACGATATCCCAGGTACTGACTACACCATCGGTTACTTGACGGCACTCAACACCGTTGTTGAAGCCATCGACCGTCTACGTGATACGTCATCTTCTCACCAGCGTATTTCTATCGTTGAAGTGATGGGTCGCCACTGTGGTGATTTGACCCTGATGGCGTCAATCGCTGGCGGTTGTGAGTACTTCATCACGCCAGAAATCGGCCTGGATAAAGAGAACCTGATCTCTAAGATCAAAGAAGGTATCTACAAAGGTAAGAAGCACGCAATCATCGCGATCACCGAGCTAATGACTGACACCAACGAGTTGGCGAAGTACATCGAAGCAGAAACCGGTCGTGAAACACGCGCAACTATCTTGGGTCACATTCAGCGTGGCGGTCAGCCTCGCGCATTCGACCGTATCCTTGCGTCTCGCATGGGTGCGTTCGCGGTTGAACTGTTGATGCAAGGTGAAGGTGGTCGTTGTGTGGGCGTTCAGAACGAACAGCTGGTTCACCACGACATCATCGATGCTATCGACAACATGCGCCGTCCATTCCGCAAAGACCTTTACGACGTGGCAAACAAACTGTTCTAAGCATTCATTGCAGACAACACGCGTCTAAACAGCGGAAAAGAAAAACGGAGCCAATCGGCTCCGTTTTTGTATTCAGCGTGCGTGGTTCTCATGTCGGCGAGCACAGTTCGCCAGCAAATCAGATCAAATGCCGTCGCCTTCGATAAATTCGGAGGAGCTGATATTTTGGTCCATGTCGAACGACGGTGTGTCGCTGCTGGGTGTACCAATGATTTTGGCTGGCACACCTGCTGCAGTGGTATGCGCCGGCACAGGGATCAACACCACAGAACAAGCCGCAATCTTCGCGCCTTCACCCACTTCAATGTTGCCCAGCACTTTCGCACCCGCACCGATCATGACACCGGTACGAATTTTCGGGTGACGATCGCCACTTTCTTTACCGGTACCACCCAATGTGACGTCTTGAAGAATGGATACGTCATCTTCGACCACGGCGGTTTCACCGATAACAATGCCCGTTGCATGGTCGAACATGATGCCTCGGCCAATCTTAGCAGCAGGGTGAACATCGACCTGACAGGCAACCGAAATCTGGTTTTGCAGGTACACCGCCAGTTCGCGGCGGCCTTGCGACCAAAGCCAATTCGCCACACGGAAACCTTGCAATGCATGGAAGCCTTTTAAGTACAGAAGCGGCGTGGAATACAACTCGATCGCGGGGTCACGCTCAACGGTCGCGCAGATATCACAGGCAGCAGATGCCACAATGCTCTTGTCGCCCGCATACGCTTCTTCAACCACTTCACGCACCGCCATGGCTGGCATGCTTGGCGTGGCCAGCTTATTTGCCAGAATATAACTGAGCGCAGCCGCGAGCGTATCGTGCTTAATGATGGTGGCATGGAAGAAACTCGCCAGCATAGGCTCACGTTCGGTTTGCTCTTTTGCTTCGCGCTTTATGGCTTTCCAAACATTGTCTTGCTGACATTTTTTGTCGCGGCCTTCACCACATGTCCTTTGCATTCGTGTACCTTACTTCTTTCACTTACATTGCTGACATTCAGCTCAACATCTCCATTCATCGTTGTAGGTGAATGGTAGTGTTAAACCTTCGCTCATTTGCTTTCGCAGGTGATCGCTACATCCTTGGGGAATCACTCGCCAAACATTGAAGAGTCTTTCCCTAAGTGTGACATAGATATCGAAACAACCAAAATAGCCACGTAAACGACCAAGCACCAAAACGTCCGTAAACCCCAGTCATTTTGCCGTTAGTCGCAAAAAAGAAAAACGCGGGAGAATATCCCGCGTTTTCAGATTTCACATCTTCGCTCGAGGGCTATTCAGATGTTCTTTGACGTGCAAGCAAGTCTTGCGCAGCCAAATTGGCATCTTTACCTTCATAAAGTACCTGATAAATCTGCTCAACGATGGGCATTTCTACGCCAATACGTTTCGCAAGCACACGGACTTCTTTGGTATTGCGATAGCCTTCAACAACCTGACCAATCTCAGTTTGTGCTTCTTCGACGTCTTGGCCTTTACCCAAGGCTAAACCAAAACGGCGATTGCGCGATTGGTTGTCAGTACATGTCAGTACCAAATCACCCAAACCCGCCATGCCCATAAAGGTTTCGCGTTCCGCACCCAATGCCACACCCAGGCGGGTAAGCTCAGCAAGACCACGGGTGATGAGCGCTGTGCGCGCATTGGCACCAAAGCCAATACCGTCGGACATGCCTGCACCAATCGCAATCACGTTCTTCACCGCGCCACCAAGCTGCATGCCAACAAAATCGCTGTTTCCGTACACTCGGAAGGTACGGCTACAGTGGATTTTCTCTTGCAGATCAGCAAGAAACTCGGCATCAGGAGAGGCAACTGAAATGGCAGTAGGCATCCCTGCTGCCAGTTCTTTAGCAAACGTTGGACCTGACAACACAGCCAATGGCACGTTGTCACCCAGTTGCTCATGCGCGACATCTTGAAGTAAACGACCCGTCTCAGGCTCTAAACCTTTCGTCGCCCAACAAATTCGTTGGTCATCACGAAGAAACGGCTTCACCTGTGCCAGTACCATACCAAACACATGGCTTGGCACCACCACAAGAATATCGCGCGTTGCTTGAACGGCTTCTTGCAGATCGGCGCTGAGGATCAGTGAATCTGGAAAGGCGACACCCGGCAGAAATGCTTCATTAGAACGATCGATTTCCAATTGCGCCATGTGCTCGGGTTCGTGCCCCCACAACACCACATTTGCGCCGTTGCGCGCGAGTGAAATTGCAAGAGAAGTGCCGTATGAGCCAGCGCCCAATACGGTCATAGCCACGTTTGTATCTTGAACATTGGCTTTCGCGGTATCTGTCATTCGTGTCGACCTTAAATTCGCGTAGATTACGCTTCTGCGCCGTCTGTCGCTTGAGTTTGGTTTTGTAGGTAGTTCATGAACAATGCGTCAAAGTTAACTGGCGCTAGGTTCAGTTGTGGGAACGTACCTTTAACCACTAGGCTAGAGATGGTTTCGCGTGCGTATGGGAATAGGATATTCGGGCAGAATGCACCTAGGCAGTGAGCCAATTGTGGCGCTTCCATACCGTCAACAGTGAAGATACCACCTTGTTGTACTTCACATAGGAACGCATTTTCTTCTGCATTTTTAACCGTCACGGTCAAACGAAGAACCACTTCGTAAACGCCTTCGCCTAGCTCACGGCTTTGCGTGTCTAGGTCTAGGTTTACATCTGGATTCCATTCTTGCTGAAACACGTCAGGAGAGTTTGGCGCTTCAAAAGACACGTCTTTCAGGAAGATACGTTGAATCGCAAAGTTCTGTTGTGCTTGTTGGTTGTTCGCTGCTTCAGCCATAGTGTTAAATCCTTGTTATATAAAACAAATGCTTTCACGCATTACAAAATAATTCAGGCAGCCGGATAAGGCTGCCTGTCGAATAGGTCATCCGTTAAACGGTTACTTTTTCTTTTTGTGTTTGATCAGTGGCAGATTCGCTTCATTCCACGACATCAAGCCATCTTTAAGAATGCTGACATTCTCGAACCCTGCTTTTACCAGCGCATTGGCGCTTTCAGCAGCGGTTTGACCAGACTTACATACCACGATGATTGGGTCAGACTTGCGTTTTTCAATCTCACCAAAGCTTTCCGCTTTGATGTCTTTCGCCAAAACGTGAAGTGCGCCAGCAATATGACCTGCGCGATAATCATCACGGCTACGAATATCAACAAACACACCGTTCTGGCGGTTAACAAGGACAGTCGCGTCATTTGGCGTCACGATGGCATAAGCGGCGGTTTTCTGTTTAACAACTGACACAATCAGCATGACAACCAGAGCCACCCACACAAGTGACAAAATCATTTCACTTTGAACAAATTCAATAAACTGCTGCATAGCTCGCTTCTACATTCATGTCGGCAAAAAAATCGACCCCGAGTATAACCTCCCCCGCTCTCAAGTACAGCATGGGCTTGGATTTCCATGCCCTCGCTCACTTCTTATTAAAGCGAAAAACTTGAATTCCATCACATTCACCCTTACGTATTGATGAAGACATCAGTATTGCGAACCACGCGCCTGAAATTGGACAGCGAGCAAACGAAAGGCTGTTGACTTACTACAACTTTTATTCGAACAACAAACGGTAACGGAAGGCATTAAAAAGTAAGCTTTTTCGCCAAAGACACGCTTAGTCTGCGTTAAGCGCTTGCCGTTACAAGATTTGTTGAAACTTTAGCAGAAAGATTTGCCTACTGATCAACCAACAAAATGTAGTAAAGTTACGCTAATCGCTTTTTCTATTTTACACATTGAAATCGACATAAAGAGGACACCGTATGTCTGCTAAGAAGCCTTTGGCACTCGTTATTCTGGATGGATGGGGTTATCGCGAAGATAACAACGACAACGCCATTGCTAATGCAAAAACACCGGTACTTGATGGTTTGATGGCGGGCACCAGCACCCTGATCTCAGCATCAGGCATGGATGTTGGCCTGCCAGACGGTCAAATGGGTAACTCAGAAGTCGGCCACACCAACATTGGTGCGGGTCGTATCGTTTACCAAGACCTAACAAAAATCACCAAGTCTATTGCTGACGGCGAGTTTTTTGACAACGCAGTGCTCACTAACGCTGTCGACAAAGCGGCGAAAGCAGGCAAAGCCGTGCACATCATGGGTCTGATGTCACCAGGCGGTGTTCACAGCCACGAAGACCACATTGCAGCTGCAGTAGAAATGGCGGTTCAGCGCGGTGCAGAAAACGTGTACCTACACTGCTTCCTTGATGGCCGTGATACGCCACCACGTAGTGCACAAAACTCTTTGGTTCGTTTCGATGAGCTATTCGCGAAGCTAGGCAAAGGCCGCACCGCCTCTATCATCGGTCGTTACTACGCAATGGACCGCGATAACAACTGGGATCGCGTTGAAAAAGCCTACGACCTGATGACCGAAGCCAAAGGCGACTTCACGTATGCGTCTGCTGTTGAAGCACTTGAAGCAGCTTATGCGCGTGAAGAAAACGATGAATTCGTTAAAGCGTCTGAAATCCGTGCTGAAGGCCAACCTGTTGCGTCTATCAACGACGGTGACAGCCTGATTTTCATGAACTTCCGTGCTGACCGTGCGCGTCAAATCGCACGTACGTTCCTGCCAAGCTTTGACGGTTTCACCCGCGCTAAAGTGGCAGAACTGGCAGACTTCGTAATGCTGACTGAATACGCGTCAGACATCGATGCTTCTTGTGCATACCCGTCAGACAACCTGGTAAATACACTGGGTGAGTGGCTATCGAAAGAAGGCAAAACACAGCTACGTATTTCAGAAACTGAAAAATACGCGCACGTGACGTTCTTCTTCAATGGCGGAGTTGAAAACGAATTTGAAGGCGAAGAGCGTTCATTGGTTGCATCACCTAAAGTCGCTACCTACGACTTGCAACCAGAAATGAGTTCTGGAGAACTGACTGATAAATTGGTTGAAGCCATCAAGAGCGGCAAGTTTGACCAAATCATCTGTAACTACCCGAATGGCGACATGGTCGGCCACACCGGTGTTTACGATGCAGCAGTAAAAGCGTGTGAAGCCGTTGATAGCTGTATCGCTCGCGTGGTTGAAGCAATCAAAGAAGTCGATGGTCAACTGCTTATCACAGCAGACCACGGCAACGCAGAAATGATGGTCGACCCTGAAACAGGTGGCATCCACACTGCACACACCAACCTGCCAGTGCCTTTGATCTACGTAGGTAGCAAAGACCTAGAATTGGTAGAAGGCGGTAAGCTATCAGACCTTGCACCAACCATGCTTGCTCTGACAGACACCTCAATCCCTTCAGACATGACTGGTAAGCCGCTGTTCAATCTGAAATAATCTTCCCTATGCGGGAAATGATTAAGCGACTCACCAACAAAACTCGCGCCAGTGCTCTTTGCACTGGCGTTTTTCTATGTCTGTTATTCAGCGCTGCTTTGCGCGCGGATGAAGGCCAGCTTTCTGGTGTGAATAATGAAATTTCCCGCCAGCAACAGCAACTTAGTGCTAGCAGCAAGAAGCTCAACACGCTTCAAGCTGACCTAAAAAAACAAGAACAAGCCATCAGTGCCATCGCCACGCAGATCCGCACCGCCTCCCAAAAGCTTGAAACGCTCGACGATGAGATTGTCACCCTCAATCAAGAAAGCCAGCGACTAGAACAACGTAAGTTGGGTCAGATGGAGCTGTTGAAAGAGCTTTTAAACAGCCAATACCGTCAAGGTGAGCACAGCCAACTCAATACCTTTTTAAGTGGCGAAGACAGCAGCGATCTTGATCGTATGACCGTCTACGCTGAACGACTATCCCAAGCGCGCACCGATGCCATCAACGAATTGGCCGCCACGGATACCGAACTTCAACTTAAGCGCCGCATGCTTGCCGAGCAAACGCAAAAACAAACGGCATTACTCGATACGTTGAAAGCCGACAAAGCGACGCTAGAAAAACAACAACGCGCTCAAAAGAAAACTGCCGGCGCGGTACAACGCCAGATCCGCAGCGATAAGAGCTATTTGTCGGAGCTTCGTAACAACCAAAACCGCTTGAAAGCGGAACTTGCGAAAGCCGCAGAACAAGCCAAAATCGCGGCCGAACAAGCCAAAGTAAAAATGGATGGCTTGGGTCGCTACAAAGGCAAATTGCATCGCCCTGTCAAAGGGAAGACACTGCACAGCTTCGGCAGCCCGCAAACCGGTGAATTGCGCTGGAATGGCATGGTTATCTCTTCCAAAGAAGGCACTGACGTAAAAGCGGCCCACGATGGCACCGTTGTTCTGTCTAACTGGCTTCGCGGCTATGGCTTAATGGTGGTCATCGACCACGGCAAGGGCGACATGAGTTTTTACGGGTATAACCAAGCCTTGCTGAAAAACGTCGGAGACACCGTGAAAGCGGGAGACCCCATCGCCCTCGTCGGGAACAGCGGCGGGCAAACACAATCTGGCCTTTACTTTGAAATTCGGCGAAAAGGCAATGCCACCAACCCTAGCCCCTGGTTAGGCCGGTAAGCCAGGAAGGTCACAGATGCAAAGGATTGTCACTGTTACCACCCTACTCTTCCTGCTTCTGGCATCGCCTGTCGTTGCCAAACCCAAACTCGCACTGATCATTGATGACCTCGGCTATGACCTCATGCCACGAGACATCGCAACACTGCCGCCTGAAATCAGCGTCTCTGTTATTCCTTTTACTGAATTCGATACCGCTGTCGCCCTGACCGCATTGAATCAGCACCGTGAAGTCTTGCTTCATCTTCCTATGCAAAGCCAACCGGGCGCACCTGCGGAGCCTAACGCGCTTACGCTTGAGATGGACAAGGAACAGGTTCAAACCTCTGTTCGAGAAGCGCTCTATCGTGTTCCCCACGCCGTGGCGGTAAACAACCACATGGGTAGCTTGCTCACACAGCACCAAGAGCCGATGCATTGGATCATGGAGACACTCCACACGAAACAACTTGGCTTTATTGATAGCCGTACCACCCCGAGCACCGTCGCACAGAAAATCGCAAAGCAGCACGGGTTAGCCAATAACCGCCGCCATGTTTTTCTCGACCACCTGCAAACGGAAGACTTTATCCACCAGCAGCTCGAACTCGCGGTTCAACAAGCTAACCAACGCGGCATTGCCGTCGTCATCGCTCACCCGTTTCCTATCACGCTGGCGACATTGCAAAAAGTACTGCCATCATTGCAAGAGCGTGTCGATCTCGTGCCCATCTCTCAGGCTTTATCTCAGTAAACGGCCATAAAAAAACCCGCCGAAGCAGGTTTAATCAAGCCGTCAATTTGGCGTTATTTCTGCCAATCAAGGATGACTTTGCCTGACATGCCTGAACACATCTTGTCGAAGCCTTCTTGGAAATCATCAACACTGTAGTGGTGCGTGATGATTGGGCTGAGATCCAAACCAGATTGGATCAAGCTTGCCATTTTGTACCACGTCTCAAACATTTCGCGGCCATAGATACCTTTGATCACCAAGCCTTTGAAGATCACTTGGTTCCAGTCGATACCCATGTCTGATGGCGGAATACCCAGAAGGGCAATACGACCGCCGTGGTTCATGGTTTTCAACATGGAGTTAAACGCGGATGGGTTACCTGACATTTCAAGACCCACATCAAAGCCTTCTTTCATGCCAAGCTCAGCCATGACATCTTCAAGCTTCTCTTCTGCCACGTTCACCGCGCGAGTCACACCCATCTTGCGTGCAAGATCCAGGCGGTATTCATTCACATCAGTGATCACAACATAACGCGCACCCACGTGTTTCGCGACAGCCGCCGCCATGATACCAATCGGGCCAGCACCGGTGATCAACACGTCTTCACCAACAAGGTCAAACGACAGTGCGGTGTGAACCGCGTTACCGAATGGGTCGAAGATGGATGCAAGATCGTCAGAGATATCTGCAGGGATTTTGAATGCATTGAACGCTGGGATCACCAAGTATTCTGCAAATGCGCCTTCACGGTTCACACCAACACCCGTGGTGTTACGGCAAAGGTGCGTGCGGCCTGCACGGCAGTTACGACAGTGACCACAGGTGATATGGCCTTCGCCGGAAACACGGTCGCCCACGGTGAAACCGCGCACTTCCTGACCCATCGCAACCACTTCACCCACGTATTCGTGGCCGACAACCATTGGCACAGGAATGGTTTTTTGTGACCATTCATCCCAGTTGTAGATGTGAACATCGGTACCACAAATCGCGGTTTTACGGATTTTGATCAGAAGATCGTTATGGCCCACTTCTGGCAGCTCAACCTCGGTCATCCAAATGCCAGGTTCCGCTTTCAGTTTTGCCAGCGCTTTCATTTTGTTCGTCATTGACTGCTTATCCAATCAAGCCCATGTCTTTACCCACTTTGATAAAGGCATCGATAGCTTTGTCTAATTGCTCGCGGCTATATGCAGCCGACATTTGTGTACGAATACGTGCTTGGCCTTTTGGTACCACAGGGAACGAGAACCCAACCACGTAAATACCTTCTTTCATCATGCGTTCCGCAAACTCAGCGCCCACTTTCGCGTCGCCCAGCATCACAGGGATGATCGCGTGATCAGCACCAGAAAGCATAAAGCCTGCTTCGCTCATGCGCGCGCGGAAGTGGCTTGCGTTGTCCCAAAGCTGGGTGCGCAGGTGGCCACTTTCTTCCAACAGATCAATCACGCGGATAGACGCGGACACAATCGCTGGTGCCAACGAATTCGAGAACAGGTATGGGCGTGAACGCTGACGCAGCCAATCGATCACTTCTTTCTTGCCTGAGGTGTAACCGCCTGACGCGCCGCCCATGGCTTTTCCTAGCGTGCCAGTGATGATGTCGATACGGTCAATCACGTCATGGTGTTCGTGCGTACCGCGGCCATTCGCTCCCATGAAGCCCACGGCGTGAGAATCATCCACCATCACCAATGCGCCGTATTTGTCAGCCAAATCGCAAATCGCTGGCAGGTTCGCCACAACGCCGTCCATGGAGAACACACCGTCAGTCACGATAAGCGTGTTACGTGCACCCGCTTCTTTCGCCGCAATCAGTTGCTTCTCAAGCTCTTCCATGTTGTTGTTCGAATAGCGGAAACGCATCGCTTTACAAAGGCGCACACCATCGATGATTGACGCATGGTTCAATGCATCAGAAATGATGGCATCTTCCGCCCCCAAAATGGTCTCGAACAAACCGGTGTTCGCATCAAAGCAAGAGGTGTAAAGAATGGTGTCTTCCATACCAAGGAATGTAGAAAGTTTATCCTCAAGCTCTTTGTGTGCATCTTGCGTACCACAGATGAAACGCACAGATGCCATACCAAAGCCATGCTCATCCATGCCCTTTTGCGCGGCTTCAATCAGTGCAGGGTGATTCGCCAAACCTAAGTAGTTATTGGCACAGAAGTTCAGCACTTCATCGCCTGATGTCACGGCAATTTTGGCTTGCTGTGCGGTGGTGATAACACGTTCATCTTTGTAAAGGCCTTCAGCTTTCACTTCTTCAAGCTGCTGACGAATTTGCTGGTAAAAAGCGGCAGTCATCGCGCACTCCATCATGGATACAGGAACTAGGGATTCACGCCCACAGTCACTCCCTTAACAGGCAATGATACGCAGACGCACAGTAAGTTTACGCCACCCACTACTTATGCGCGGCGTTGTGATTGTCGTACCTTCGAGAAGTAAAAGCATCTAGTGAATGCTTTTTAATCAGTATGACCTATCAGCAAGGAGGCTGATAATAGTTTTCTAAGGAAGGGTAAGTCTATCGAATTAGCACATCTTGTTGCAGTAGATCACGCAAGTGTATTGGCCATTTGCTGATGATAATACGCAATGATTTCTGCCACCACAGCCTGTCCTTTGTCGGTAGACATCGGCATCACCATGCTCAGAATTTGAAGGACGCCCTGATAAATGACGGTAGGCGTAATTTTGGCCTGCGGCGCCTGCGCGCTTTGATAAAAAATCCAGCTTGAGGCAACCAATTTGAGGTTGTCGCACAAGGACTCAATGCCGTCATCGTCCATATCCAGCCAACCTGTGGCACGAAATTGCGTCAATGTGACGACGAGATTGGCTTTTAGTGCCTGCTGCGCGGTAAGGTATTTGTCTTGTAATACCGCATCTCGGCGCAAGATATCGGGCAAATTGGCGTAGAAGAATCGATAGCGCCACATCAACTGAAACGTCGCGTCTAAATACGCAAGTAGGCGCTGTTGATCGGTATCTGCCGATGTTTCTGGTTGAAAGGACGTGGTGAGATCGAGGGCGTATTGATCGAAAATACTGTGTATAATCTCTTCCTTATTACGGAAGTGGTAATACAAGTTTCCCGGGCTTATACCGAGATCCGCTGCAATGTGATTGGTGGTGATATTCGGTTCACCCTGTTCGTTGAACAGTGCCAGTGCAGAATGAATAATGCGATCACGGGTTTTCATGGTTAAACTGCTATCCTCAAGCCCAGAGCGGAAACACAAATATTACCACAGCCATTACAGTCGTGATGGCGGAGTCTTCTCATTGTCAGAATTTAGGTAAAAGTATGATTATAGTGACTGGCGGCGCTGGCATGATCGGCAGCAACATTGTTAAAGCCCTGAACGAGCAAGGCATCAACGACATTCTTGTGGTTGATAACCTAAAAGACGGTACCAAGTTCGTCAATCTGGTCGATCTAGATATCGCTGACTACATGGACAAAGAAGACTTTATCACCCAAATCATGGCGGGTGATGATTTCGGCCCAATCGAAGCTATTTTCCATGAAGGCGCTTGTTCTGCCACCACTGAGTGGGACGGCAAGTACATGATGCTCAACAACTACGAGTATTCGAAAGAGCTGCTGCACTTCTGTCTAGAGCGTGAAATTCCATTCCTATATGCCTCTTCTGCTGCAACCTACGGTGGTCGCGATCATGACTTCATCGAAGAGAAGCAATACGAAGGCGCACTGAACGTTTACGGTTACTCGAAGCAACAGTTCGACAATTATGTTCGTCGTATTTGGGCTGACGCAGAAGCACACGGCGAAACGCTGTCGCAAATCACGGGTTTCCGTTACTTCAACGTTTACGGCCCACGTGAAACCCACAAAGGCAGCATGGCGTCAGTGGCATTCCACCTGAACAACCAAATTAAAGAAGGCCAAAACCCGAAACTGTTCGAAGGCAGCAATACCTTCAAACGTGACTTCGTGTACGTTGGCGACGTGTGCAAGATGAACCTTTGGTTCCTTGAGAACGGCGTATCAGGCATCTTTAACTGTGGCACTGGCCGCGCAGAACCTTTCCGCGCCGTGGCTGACGCTGTTATCGCTCACCACAACCAAGGTGAAGTTGAAGAAATTCCATTCCCAGATCACCTAAAAGGCCGCTACCAGGCCTACACCCAAGCCGACCTCACTAAGGTACGCGCTGCGGGTTACAGCGAGGAGTTTAAAACTGTCGCTGAAGGTGTTGCTGAGTATATGGCAATCCTTAACAAGTAATTGGCTGGAAAAGCGAGCCTAGGCTCGCTTTTTTATTTAATCTGATTTATTTGCAGTTCGACTCTATGAGCCAAAAATCCAGCGACACCTCTTATTTACCCACGTTTGAGTGGGCTTTTCTGCACCCTCGCTACTGGGGAACTTGGCTAGGCATGCTCCTTGTTGCCATCCTCGCGTTTGTGCCCTTTCGTCTGCGTGATAAGTTCGCCGAATTTCTCGCTAAACGACTGGTAAAAATGAACAACCGCGCAAAAAAGCGTGCCGTCGTCAATCTTCAAGAATGTTTTCCTGAGAAAACAGAAGAAGAACGTTTTGCCATTCTCGAACAAAGCTATATTAATGCAGGATGCGTGATGCTTGGTTTTGCCACCATCATGATGCGCAGCAAGCGTTACTTGGAAAAACGGACCTTGTTCCGTAACGAGGAAATCCTCACAGAGCTTGTTGAGAAAGGTGAAAAGGTCATTTTGCTTGTTCCGCACAGCTGGGCAATTGACTACCCTGCAGTGCAACTTGCATCGCGTGGCTTACCCGTTGCTGCCATGGTGAAAAAACAAAAAAACCGTGTGGTGGATTGGCTGATGAACGTTCAACGCCTCAAGTACGGCGGTCGCACGCACGAACGCGCAGATGGCATAAAACCTTTTATTAAATCAGTACGTGAAGGTTTTCTCGGCTACTACTTACCCGATGAAGACCACGGCCCTGATTACAGCGTCTTCGTCCCACTTTTCGGTACGCAAAAAGCTACGCTGTCAGGACTGGGGAAATTAGCGACGCTCAGCAGAGCGAAAATCGTCCCGCTGATGCCTGTCTACAACCGCGAAACTGGTAACTTTGAAGTCATAGTACAACCACCGCTTGCGCCGTTTCCAACGGGTAGCGAAGAAACCGACGCGCGTATGATGAATGAGCGCATTGAACAGTTTTTAGAATCTGACCCCGGCCAGTATATGTGGATCATGAATCTGCTTAGATCGCGACCGGATGGTAGTCAGTTGTATTAAGGATCATTTTTTGACTATAGATTTTAATCATAGTGCAGTACGGAAAATCACATCGAATATGCAACAAATTAAACTATCAAGTATTTTCGATTTTTTTCTGGTTGTTCTTTTTTCACTATCTTTGATCACATCAAAAGCAGGGCTATATATTAGTTCTGCTCTTTTATTTATTCGTTTTACTCATCTGGTGTTAAGTGGTGTCATTTCTTGGGTGAATGTAAAAGATAACCCATACTACTTCATGCCATATTTGGTTTACTTTTCAGGAATATCCCTCTGCATCATATCAGGAAATTCAGTACAAGATTTAGCTGAATATGCTCGAAAGGGATCTATGATCTTAGCTATCCCTACTTTACATTACCTATTTCAATCTTCAATAAATAGAATAGCAGCTATTAGCTCCATTAGTATCGGGATACTATTATCAATTTTAACTATTTCAATTAAAATCTCTGAAAATGGTTGGGATGGAGAAAGGATATCGGCATTCTTTGATTTAGGTCGCTCTGGAGAAATTATCGGCTACGTTATAGCTTTTTTCATTCCACTCATCTACTCAAAGAATAAAAGGATTGTTTTTTTAAGTATTCCAGTAATTATACTATCCATAATAGTGCTACTGATGAACGGAGCTAGAGCTCCATTGCTTTCTTTATTCATATTGATACCCATATACTTGGTAATTAAAAAACGAAGAAACATTTTTCACTTGGCCCTACTCTTAACGCTGGCCATCGTTAGCTTAAATAGCTTCATGCCAAAAACATTAAATGACATATCTAATCGTATACAAAGCATTGCAAACATTCAAACAGACCCTTCGAATGTCGCAAGATTAAAAATGTGGGGAACATCTTTTGACTTTTTTATAGAGAATATTTCATCATCTCCTAGAGATGCGTTTTTTGGTTCCGGGCCTCATGGCTTTAAAGAAAAATATAAAGTATACCTTGAATCAAAATACTCCATAGAAAAAATCAGCACATCGACTCATTCGCAATTTTCATATAATGATAGCCATAATATGTATTTAGATTTACTGAATAAACATGGGATCATTTACTCACTAATTCTAGCCAGTGCCTTTTTCAGTGTGTTTTTTAGTAGTAAACTATCAAACAACCCATTAAAGGACAGTATAATTTTAGTGCTATTTTCTTTCTTGATAACGGGCTTATTTTACACATCTTATATGGACTTCCAAACCTCATTCATTTATTTCATAATAGCGCTATCAGGTGTAAGTTCACTAGAGGAAAAAATCCATGAGTAAAGAAGTGCGCGCATCTGTAATTATTGCCTTCTATAATAAAATAGATCTCCTTAAAGTTTTATTAACAGCTCTAAATAATCAATACGATGGTTCATTCAATGTAATTATAGCTGATGATGGTTCAAGAGATAATGTTGTAGCTGAGATATCATCCTTTAAGAAAAGCTATAAATTTGATCTTATCCACCTATGGCAAGAGGATAGTGGCTTTAGGAAAAATAAAATATTAAACCGAGCAATCACATATTCAAATGAGTACTTAATATTTATAGATGGTGATTGCATACCACAAAGCCATTTTGTTTTAGACCATTTAAATAGCGCACAAAAGGGCTATTGCCTCAATGGTAGAAGAGCAGACCTTTCTGACACTGTAAGTAAAAGAATCACTCAAGAAAGTCCAGAGAGATTCTTCGCAGAACATATAAACGAGATCGTTTTTGAGTATATTCTAGGTCGCGGTAAAAACATTGAAAAAGGTTTTAGGATAAAAAATAACCACCTTTCTAAATATTTAAACAGGAAAGACAAAGGCATTGTCGGATGTAACTTCTCTTTATTCAAAGAAGACATCATTAAGATAAACGGTTTTGACGAGAGGTATGAAGCGGCAGGAACCGGAGAGGATAGTGATGTGGAATTTAGATTACGCTTAGCAGGAATACGCATCAGGAACATATTTTTCAAAGCCAATCAAATTCACATATACCACAAAGAGTTGCCAAGAAGCACTGATAATGACAAACTTTTCTCATCAGTAAAAGAGTCTGGGGAGTCGTACACCCCTTTTGGCATCAAGCGCAAACAAGATTGATTTTAAAAAAATACAAAACATCTGAGACGTTAAAAATGACAAAGAAAACTAAAGCCCTAATCATCGGTCCGTCCTGGGTTGGCGACATGGTAATGTCTCAGAGCCTTTATAAGCGCCTGAAAAACAACGATCCACATTGCACAATTGACGTGCTAGCTCCAGCATGGTGCAAACCGATTATCGAGCGTATGCCAGAGGTTCGCTGTGCTATCGAAATGCCAGTCGGTCACGGTCAGTTTAATCTCTCCGAACGTTGGAATTTGGGCAAATCATTGCGTGAAGAACATTATGACCACGCCTACGTGTTGCCAAACTCCGCCAAATCAGCACTGATCCCCTTGTTTGCTAAAATTCCCAAACGTACTGGGTGGAAAGGCGAGCTCCGATTTGGCCTGCTAAACGATTTAAGACCAGACAGGAAAGTGTTCCAATACATGGTCGAGCGTTATGTGGCTTTAGCACATTCAAAACAAACCATGCTATCGGAAGTCAACATAGAGGGCGTATCCAACCCTACACTCAAGGTTGACAAAGAGAATCAAATTGCTTGCTTACAACGATTTAATGTTTCATCACAATCGCCGATTGTAGGCCTCTGTCCTGGTGCTGAATTTGGCCCAGCAAAGCGTTGGCCTGAAAGCCATTACGCAACAATTGCAAAGCAGTTAATTGATGAAGGCAATCAGATTTGTCTATTTGGCGGACCAAAAGATAAACCCGTAACAGATAGCATTCGAAATGCTTTGTCGGATAGTCAAAAAAGCATGTGTTTTGACTTGGCTGGCGAAACATCTTTGGTCGATGCCGTTGATCTGCTCGCGGCTTGCCACACCGTGTTCTCCAACGATTCTGGGTTGATGCACGTTGCAGCAGCCGTTGGCGCTAACATCGTGGCAATTTACGGCTCCAGCTCGCCCAAATACACACCACCACTATCTCAAAAAGTAAGAATGGTGAGTACTGATATAGATTGTCGCCCTTGTTTCAAAAGAGAATGTCCATTGGGGCATTTAAATTGTTTAAAAGAGCTTACACCTATTCAAGTCATGGCAGCTTACGAAGAGCTAAACGTTCCACTGTAATCGGGAATGCAATAAAATTTTACAAGCCTAAGATTCAATCAAATACGCATATTTTGAAAAAGGCAAGTACGAATCTAAATCAGCAAAACGTTATTTCGTTCAGATCTCCAGCCAGAAGTCGAGACCATGCTTGATATGCTGCGTTTGCTGGGTCATATCCCGTCGCAACGCCTCGACTTTGGATACCCTGATCATGCCGAGCTTGTAGATTCAAATCACCCTTACTTCATTTACTTTAATGGCGCATCGCAGCCAAGAAAGGTATTAAAAAACGACCAAGTTATGGCATTAATGGAATTGGCCGTGAAAACCTTTCCTGAGGTTAAACATATTTTCCTAGAGGGCGTCAATGAATCTGAAAAAGGTGACTTTCTGTCACACCTAACGTCCTACGATAACTTTGTGATTCAGCCTTGCATGCCTTTGGAAGAATTACTCACGTTTTGCGCAAAAGCCCAGTTGGTAGTGGCGCCAGATACTGGCGTAAGAAACGTGGCAATTTCAACGCACACACCCACTGTCGGTATTTTCTATGCCACTGTGCCATTCCGATATACACCAAGACATGAAGCAATACATCATATCGTTATGAATGCATCTTGCGCCATTCCTACCAATGAACAAATAGTACATACTACTGCACTTGCATATTCTGCAGCGAATTAACGTACGGGTAAACGGAATGATTTTAACGCTTCTTACTTTTGGTGACCGCTTAGAAAACCACTATCAGGCTTCTTTTGCCATTCTCACATATTTGAAAAGTGACCTCATTTCTAAGGTTTGTGTGGTTACCGATCGCCCAAAATATTACGAGTATTTTGGCGATCGTGTTGACGTCATCGAAATAGACCAAAACATCATGAATGAATGGCGCGGAAAGGATGATTTCTTTTGGCGTATCAAGATGAAAGCCATAGAGGCTGCAGCACTGCACAACCCAGAACAAGACATCCTTTATGTTGATTCAGACACCTTCTATGTTCGGGATATGGAAATCATTGCTAATGGCTTGAGTCAAGGTAAGTCCTTCATGCATGAAAATGAAGGAAAGATTAGCGAGATGAAAAGTAAAACGCCTCGCAACATGTGGAAGTCCCTTCAAGGTAAATCTTTTTCAGGTGTGCTAATTCACGCAGATACCGAGATGTGGAATGCGGGTGTCATCGCACTTCATCGCGACCATGCCAAACAGACAATTGCACTCGCCATCGATATCTGTGATGAAATCTGCAAAACAGATTGTCCGAGACGACTGGTTGAACAATTTGCGTTTTCAGTTGCGTTAAAACATACCTCAACCTTAACCGCTGCAGAAAATCAAATTGGTCATTATTGGGGTAACAAGCCTCATTGGAACGCAAAAATTGTCGATTTCTTCATGTATTCCTTACTTTCAGGATCTTGTGTTGAGGCTGATATTGATAGAATTAAGACAATAGACTTAGAATCGTCACCGACTGTCTATAAAGAAAAAAGCACGAAAGGAAAAGTTCAAAACATGCTTGATAAAGTGCTCCCACCCAAGGATGTTCAATATTTTAAGGGCAGAAAGTGACAACAAGGTAGAGGGCATTTAAAGGTGTGCTAATGGAGTTAGCCGTTTATGTATTGTAAAGGTAAATGATGACACTACCGACAATCTCTATCGTCTGTCCCTGCCACAATGAGCAGGAAGTTCTTCATGCTTTTACAGATAAAATCGTAGGTATTTTGTCTGAAAGCACATTTACCTATGAACTCCTTTTTGTGAATGACGGTAGCACTGACAACACGCTCGCCGTCCTTCGAGCGTTAGCAGCAAACAGCTCAAACATCCGAATCATTAACCTTTCGCGTAATTTTGGCAAAGAAGCGGCGCTCACTGCTGGGTTAGACCTTGCTCAGGGCGAGGTTATTATTCCCATCGATGCTGACTTACAAGATCCCCCTGAGCTAATCCATGATTTTCTGCTTGAGTGGCAGAAGGGCTATGATGTCGTTGTTGCCAAACGCATCGACAGAAGCAGCGACACACTGGCAAAAAAAATCACCGCAAATCTCTTTTATCGATTCCACAACACCATTGCAGATGTTGAAATTCCTGACAACGTTGGCGATTTTCGATTGATCACACGCCGTGTGGTCACGGCGATTCAATTACTCCCAGAGAACCAGCGATTCATGAAAGGCATCTTTTCCTGGGTAGGTTTCAAAACGTCTGTTGTAGAGTATTCGCGTCAGCCACGCGCCGCAGGAGAGAGCAGTTTTAATGGATGGCGCCTTTGGAACTTTGCCTTAGAAGGTATCACTAGCTTCAGTACTGCCCCCCTAAGAGTGTGGCTTTATCTTGGTTTTTTTGTGTCCGCTGTATCGTTTCTTTTTGGCGCATCCATCATATTGAAAACCATGCTTTTTGGTGTCGATATACCGGGCTACGCATCGCTGCTGATCATCGTTCTATTTTTTGGTGGTATTCAATTAATAGGATTAGGGGTCATGGGGGAATACATCGGAAGGCTTTACATGGAATCAAAGCGACGGCCTGTTTACATCATTGAGGAAGACTCAGCAGAAACCAAAGCTGACGTAGGCCCTGAGTGAAAGCCTTCATGAGTAAGATGCTAGAAAGGCGAATTGTCAGATTTGGGGTGACGGGTGGACTCGCCTCATTCACCCATATAGTTGTGGCTTTTTCCTGGCTCTACTTACTCAGTTCCAGCGTCTTTATCGCTAACATGGTTGGTTTTCTCTGCGCTTTTGGTTTGTCTTATCTCCTGCAATCACACTTTGTTTTTCAGAGAAAGATAACAACACAAAATGCCAAACGTTTTTTTGTGGTTCAATTCAGTGCACTCATGGTGTCACAACTTTTTAGCTCGCTCTTCCAAGACAGTAATCACTATGCTCGCGTGTTGCTTGTGGTATTCATGATCCCTTTGGTCACGTATCTAATTCATCGATGTTGGACCTACAAAGACAGCGAAAACACACAGCAATAGCACAAAGGAAAAAACATGCATCTAATTGAGAAGCATGCTGTAGCAATCCGATGGCTAACAATCGGACTCGGACTGTGTTTTGCGGTGATGTACGCTAATCATCAAATACTGACGGGTGATCAAACCCAGATGCTTGAAAAAGGCTACCTGGGTGCTTACCACCAGACATGGGCAGCGTTTGGTAATGCAGCAAGTGCAGTTGGAAATGTGCCAGGTTCACTATCCGCTCTCGTGATTGGTGTCCCGCTTCTCATCTGGGATTCTCCTTGGGCACCCATGTTGTTTCTCATCCTTTTAAGACTCTGCTCTTTTTTGCTTCTTGATGCTGTCATACAGAAAGTATTTAGCCCGCCAGTTCAAGTGCTCTTTGCCATCGCCTATTGGCTGAACCCTTGGCTTTTGTACGACAGTCTGCTCTACAACCCATCCTATCTCTGCTTCTTCGCAGCCTTACACTTGTGGTCAGCGTTTAAGCTCAGAGAGCATACATCGTTCATCTACAGCTTCCTGCATATTCTCGCCATCGGTGGCGCGATGCAGCTCCACTACTCATGGCCCATTCTTGCGGTCATTTCTTGCTACTTGCTATATCGAAGAATGGCGTATCCTTCTTGGTCTGGCGTTATTGCTGCTGGCGTGGTCATTCTTGCTTCGCTCATTCCTTACTGCCTAGAATACATCAGTAATGACAGTCTCAGCCGAGAAAGCGACCGCTACTTCGGTTATGGTGCCGTGCATGTCTACCCCGTCCTTAAAGCGATATTCTATTGGCTAAGGTATGGCTCTACGCTTTTTTCCAACCGCCTCATTACTGACGTCAGTTTTGACTGGATAACATCCATCAGTTGGTTACAACTGATTTTCCAGTACTGTTGGCAAGCCTTGCTATTCCTCGTAGGGACGATCACGGTTGTTCTCTCCGTCAAAGTAAATTTGAGGGCATGGAAAACCATAAAACCCGCGATCAAACGAGGCTCCCCCATCGCAGATAGCCAACAATGGGTACTGCTTTATGCTGGCGCAGCAGTATTGGCGATCGTGATCAGCGCTATGCTCTCACCGATTACTTTTTCTTATTGGCATTTGATTCTTACGTTTCCCTTTGCGTTGTTTCCACTGCTCGTTGCTGCTGAAGCGTGGCAAGACAGATTGCCTAACCGTTTTATCAAAGGGGTAGGATTTCTTAGCGTATTCTTCATTGTGATCAACCTTGTCGTGTCACATGACAGTGAGAAATATTCCTACAAGGTTGATTACGTTGATCAAGTCACCCATTTCCTCCAGGAGAAAGGGCTACGAGATGAACAATAAGTCTCATGCTAAAAGGCTCAATTTAGGATGCTTTGCTGTAAACTAGCCCAAGGTTTTCCAAACAAGGTTTTCGTGTGCGCCTTCTTTATACGCTTTTACTTTTCATCGCTGCCCCTTTTCTTCTTTTGGGCCTCTATCGCGCCAAAGATGGAAAGCCCCGTATTGGTAAGCGCTGGGTTGAGCATTTTGGACGAACACCCTCACTTCAAGGCCAGCGCCCGATTTGGATTCATGCCGTTTCCGTCGGTGAAGTGATTGCCGCAAAACCGATTATTCTGGCGCTTCGTAAGGCACACCCGAACGCTTCAATACTCGTCACCACGACAACGACGACAGGGGCTGCGATTGCGAGCAAGCTTGGCGATGGCGTGGAACACAGGTACATGCCGATCGACTTTTCCTTCGCCGTGAATGGCTTTTTAAAGCACGTAAAACCTCAAGCCATGTTTATCATGGAAACCGAGCTTTGGCCGAATACGTTAACGTCGGTAAAAAAAGCCGGAATTCCGATCTTCGTCATGAATGCACGCTTATCGGAGAAATCGATGCGCGGCTATCAGCGCGTACAACCGCTGTTCAACCTACTATCAAAAAATATCGACCACATTCTTTGCCAATTCCAAGATGATGCTGATCGTTTCGTTCAACTTGGCGTCAATTCACTGCGCGTTTCCGTATCAGGCTCTGTGAAGTTTGATTTACCTGAATTTGATGATTCGAGCGATGCCGTCGTCACGCTGAAGCAAGCTATTCAACAACGTCCTGTGTGGGTAGCTGCCAGTACACACCCCGGCGAAGATGAGATTTTACTCGACGCTCATCAAGCACTATTGGCGAAACAACCCGACGCAATGATGGTGCTGGTGCCTCGCCACCCTGAACGTTTCGGCGATGTCGCTGCGCTCATTGAGCAAAAAGGATTCTCACTGTCTCGTCGCAGCCAATCACAACCGATTGATGATAATACGCAGGTGTATTTGGGTGACACCATGGGCGAAATGATGACCTTACTTGCCACATCAACCGTGACGTTTATGGGGGGGAGCTTGATGGGTGATAAGCTTGGTGGTCACAACTTGCTGGAGCCCGCTTCTCTTGGGAAGCCTCAAATCACTGGCCCTAGCTACTTTAACTTTCAGGTGATTGGTGATCAGTTGATTGAGGCGGGCGCTTGTGAGGTGCATGAATCTCCCTCAGACATTGCCAATGCACTATTGGGTTTCATGAGCAACCCAGAGAAATGCCAACAAGCAGGAGAAGCCGCGCTCAATGTGGTGGAAAGAAACCGTGGTGCGGTCGCTAAAACACTTGAAGCAATAGCACCTTGGATTGATGCCTAAGCGGCGTCACTTGCTGGTTAAGGGGCAGCCTTGCGTTTAGGTGCCTTACTCTTGATGACCTTGTTCTTGATAGCCAAGCAACAACGCATCCCAATCTGATTCCAGCCACTGGATGTGTCGCTTGTTCAGCTCTTTTCGAAATGAGCGAAGCAAGCGGCTGAGATTAGAGGCTTTCCAGCTCTCTCCCTCTTTTTTACCACATTTATCGAAATCGATTAGCCAACACTTGCCTGTGGTATCAAGCAAAATATTGTGGATATTTAAGTCTGTGTGGCACACCCCAGCATCATGCAGTTTTCTCACCATGACGCCAATCCGGTGGTAATGGGAAGCGTCGAGCGGGGCTTCCATCAAAATATCGACCAAATCTTTTGCGTCATCGATTTTTTCCACCAGCAAGTCTGCTTGGTAGGTCAACCCATCCCGAATCGCTCGAGCAGCTATCGGACGCGGCACTGATATGCCCTTTTCACGCAAGTAAGTGAGTAGCTGAAACTCTTGCGCCGAGCGGGTGTTCCCCCAACCTATAAACGCGTAACTGTCACGAACCAATTTTCCAAACAAACCACCACGGCGATAATGTCGAAGCGCCGCTGGCAGCACTTCAGTTTGCACAAACCACGTCGTACCTCGCCCCGTTGCAGAGCCGATGATCGCGTCTTTCTGCTGCCAGAATTCAACGTCAAAGCATTGCGCAGGATCTTCACGTAACAATGACGCGTCAAACCAAATACGGGTGTTGTTATCGACTAACTGGTCCACACGGGCTCCTCAGAGGTGTCTTATCTTCTCAGTATCTCAAGCTTTACTGACAGTTGCATTTTACATTGCTGATCGGCAACTGCATAATTTCAACCATCAAAACCCTATAAGCATTCTCATGGCCTTATTTTCTGCCCCACCACAGTCTCTCTGTATTTTGC
The DNA here is from genome assembly GCF_004120195.1 of Enterovibrio baiacu. GTDB lineage: Bacteria > Pseudomonadota > Gammaproteobacteria > Enterobacterales > Vibrionaceae > Enterovibrio > Enterovibrio baiacui. The sequence goes on from NZ_SCHN01000012.1 coordinate 118,485, forward strand.
GCCTTTCAGCGATTGGCGATGTTTGCAATGCCATCGCTGCCGTTCAAGCCATTCGCCAGCAATGGCCAGACACAAAGCTGACGTGGATAGCAGGCAAAGCCGAGGCTGCCCTTCTCACGCCGCTGTTACCGGACGTCACCGTCATCGCCTTTGATAAGAAACAAGGTTTCAAAGGGATGCAAGCGGTATGGAAAGCACTGAAAGGCCAACGCTTCGATGCGCTGCTTCATATGCAAAGCGCCATCAGAGCGAGCATGTTGTCTGTCGGGATCAAGGCTAAGTACACGCTGGGGTTTGATAAGACCCGAGCCAGTGATTTGCAGCTGTGGTTTACCAATGTGAAAGTGCCATCACCAGCATCTCCTCATGTGCTAGACGGCTTCATGGCATTCACCGAAACCTTGGGTTTAAAGCCGCAAGTGCCGACATGGACACTGCCACTATCTGAAAAAGACGTCGTCTGGGCAAGAGATCAGTTATCCACGAAGCCGACTTTGGTGGTTGCGCCTGCTGCGAGCAAAGCCTTTAAAAACTGGACCGCAGAAGGTTACGCGGGCGTGATTGAGCATGCTCTCGACAAAGGGTTCAATGTCATCTTAGCGGGCGGCCCTGGCAAGATTGAAGTGGCACTCGGCCAAGCCATAGAAAATCACCTTACCCGCCCTATCACCAATTTGATTGGCAAAACAACGCTTCTACAGTTGCTAGCACTTGAGCAGCAAGCCGATTTGGTTTTAGCGCCCGATAGCGGCCCAGCACACCTTGCCAATGCAGTGAACACACCCGTCATTGGTTTATATGCGCACCACAATCCGGCGCGAACTGGCCCTTACAACTGGCGGCACTATGTCGTGAGCGCATATGCGGAAGCAATTGAAGCAGAAACAGGCAAGTCTGCTGATGAGGTGTCTTGGCGTACGCGCGTGAAAGACGATACGGCCATGCAAAGAATAACCATTGATGAGGTGATCTCGCGTTTTGATGAAGTCATCCAAAAAGAGGAAATCGGCTCATGAGCCAGAATCAAACTCGCGCCTCGATCAGCGCAATCATCATTACCAAAAACGAAGAACAGATCCTGCCAGAGTGTTTAGCATCACTTGATTGGGTCGATGAAATCATCGTGGTGGATTCTGGCAGCACAGACAATACCGTCGCCATCGCCGAGCAAGCGGGTGCGAAAGTCTTCGTGAATGCTGAATGGCCAGGCTTTGGTAAACAAAAACAACTGGCGCAAAGCCATGCAACCAAAGATTGGGTGCTTGCGATTGATGCAGATGAAGTCATCACTGATGCGTTGAAAACCAGCATTCTGGCGGTATTAGAAAACCCGCCAGAGAAAACCCTGTTTGTGCTCCGTCGAACTACATGGGTATTTGGGCGCTTTCTTAAGCACTCAGGTTGGTACGATAAAATCATTCGCTTCTACCCTCGTGAATTCACCGGCTACAACGATGCCTTGGTTCACGAGAAAATCATCGAGCCAGAAGGAAGCCAGAAGCAAACCTTGAGCGGCGACATGCTCCACTACTCATACCGCGACTTGCACCAATACCTCGTGAAGTCCGCGTTCTATGCAAAGTCATGGGCAGATGGCCGTCAAGCCAGAGGGAAAAAAAGCAGTATCGGGCAAGGTGTCACTCACGCGATTGGCTGCTTTTTGAAAATGTATCTCTTAAAACGTGGCTTTCTCGATGGCAAACAAGGCTTCTTGATTGCCGTACTTTCGGCGCACTCGACGTTCGTGAAATACGCTGATCTTTGGATCAGAGAAAACGACAGCCGCGCACAATAATCCTCAAACTACACGCTGAAGAAACGCTAAGGCATCTGGCAAAATAGTATCAACATCGATTCTCGACATGTCCGCCGCCACATCTTTGTCTTCGTCTGTCTGCGGTGCAAAGGCAATGTGGCGCCCCGTACTGTTGATGGGTTGCCATCTCAACGGCGTCGCGCTGCGTTTTGCGGGGAAAAAACCGATCGTCGGCACATCGACTGTCGCCGCGATATGCAATGGCCCTGTTGACCCAGCAATGAAAGCATTCGCACAGGCAATTGAACGCGTAAAATCTTGCAAGCCGTCGTTCTTGTCATAAATCACCGACGGCACACCATTTTTCGCCAATAGTGCTTTCAGCTCTGCCGCTTTTTCCTCTTCGCCCGGCCCGGCCGTTAACACCACGTCCATTGCAATCTGCTTAACGATACCAGACACCAGCCCCGTATATTGCTGAAGCGACAAGTTATTCGCCGAACCACCGCTGCCTGCATGCACAAATAGCCAAGGTTTTTCTGAGTCGAGCAAAAGTGAGGTCGTCAGCTTTTGGCGCTGATTTTGAAGCGTATCAGTGTCAAAGACTAAATAGGGAGTGGTGGGTTCAACGACTTTAGTACCTTGTTTTTTCAAGAAAGCACGCACTAAGTCGAGGTTATATTCATACTCAGGTTTAGCTGATTGAGAGCGACGCTGCTTAATACGATGGTTATATAGCAGTTGAGAAATTTTCGTTGCTGGCGCTAAACGAAACGGAATACCTGCTTTCCAGACTAAACCCGCATTGTAACTGTCTGAAAATAAGCAAATTGACGCGTCAAACTGTTGCGCCTTAATCTCGGCAATCAGTGCTTTCTTGCTTAACTTATCCGCATTTTTCCCACAATCTACTAACACCTTATCAATCGATGGACACAACGCCGCAAGAGCTTTGGTGTATGGCGGCACCAACGCCGTAATTTCAGCATTGGGCTGAGATTGCTTCAACATGGCAAAAGCAGGCCACGCCAACATGAAATCACCGATTTTATCGTTGCGAATGACAAGGATTTTTTTCATTTTGTGTCCTAGTTTACGGTTCTTAGTCCCGATCATACCGAATAGTACTGATTAAGCCATAGCGAGGTAGTAGGCTAGAGGTCTGAACCTTACTTTCGATGCGCGTGCGTATTAAGTTCGCCAAAAAACCATGATATTTTGGTAGCATGTCGCCAGTTTAAAAGATGGCAGGAATAATCAGTGAGCAAGAAAGCCCTGACTCGGGTTATATACCCAGGCACTTTTGATCCAATCACCAACGGCCACACCGAAATCGTTAGCCGTGCCGCATCCATGTTTGATGAAGTCATCGTGGGTATTGCAGCCAGCCCAAGCAAAAAACCCTTGTTCGAGCTTGAAGCACGCGTCGCCTTCGCCAAAGAGGTAACAAAACACCTCGACAACGTTTCTGTTGTGGGCTTCTCTGGCCTGCTTGTCGACTTCGCAAAACAGTATCAAGCGAACATTTTGGTGCGTGGTCTGCGCGCAGTGTCAGATTTTGAATACGAATTCCAACTCGCCAACATGAACAGACGTTTAATGCCTGAGTTAGAAAGCGTTTTCCTCACGCCTTCGGAAGAGAATTCGTTTATCTCTTCCACATTGGTGAAAGAAGTTGCCTTACACGGTGGCGACACCAGCGGCTTTGTCCATCCATCGGTGCTAGAGGCCATGAAAACGGCGCTCAAGAAGCCAGAGTAAGCGATGAACACAAAAAAGCCCGCTCTCACTGCGGGCTTTTTCATATTCAATTCTCTGTGCTGTCAGGTTAACTCTGACAGTCTGGGCAAAATACCGTATTTCGTTGCCCTATCTTCACGCTCTCAAGCTCAGTGCCGCATGCAGGACAAGGTTTTCCTTGGTTACCATACACTTGAAGCTCTTGCGCAAAATAGCCTGGCTTACCATCAGCCTGCTTGAAGTCTTTTAGCGTGGTACCGCCTTGCTCAATCGCTGTCGCCAACACAGATTTAATGTCAGCCACAAAGCGATTCGCGTCCTCTAGGCTTAACTGGCCCGCTTGGCGCTTAGGGTGAATGCGGGACATAAACAGTGATTCATTGGCATAAATATTACCCACTCCCACCACTACCGCGTTATCCATGATGAACTGTTTGATTGGCGTGCGCTTGTTGCGGCTTCGCTCAAACAAATATTCGCCAGTAAAATCATCCGTTAACGGTTCAGGCCCCAACTTGCCCAATACAGGATGGTCTAAACCATCATTGGGTTGCCATAACCACGCACCAAAGCGACGTGGATCGTTATAGCGGATCATCTCGCCCGAACTTAAATGCAGATCAACATGATCGTGCTTAGCGGGTGGCGATCCTTCAGGAATCACACGTAAGCTGCCAGACATTCCCAAGTGCACCAAGGCATACCCAACATCGGTTTCAAGGATCAGGTATTTCGCGCGACGCTTCACCCCCCGAATCACCTGACCTTCCATATCGTGTAATTCTTCTGGTACTAGCCAGCGTAATTTGGGCTGTCGCACCTCGATTTTGGTAACGGTTTGACCTTTCGCATGGGGTTTAATGCCCATACGACTCACTTCGACTTCAGGTAATTCTGGCATGATCCATTGAACTAGTTGGAAAGTGGGAACAAGTAGTTTGGCTCAACCGACACCGCAAGCCAACGCTTTTCCCAATTTTGGATGAGCCAAAACTGAGGCAATTCATAATATGTCAGGCGATAAGGTTCAAGTTCATTGCCCAAATCCACCACCAAGGTCGATGGGGAAGTAAGACCGGGTTTAAGCTGCTCATACATCTCGGCGCTGATTTCAGTGCCAGAGAGGTTAAGCCAGCGATTCGCTAATTCTGTGGCTGACACGTCTAAAGGGCGATCTGTTTGCCACGGCAAACCTTGAGTAAGCGTAAATTGGGGAAATCGGAGCGCCTTAATGGCAGCACTTTCTGGCACCAAGGCAATCACACCATCAGGGAGCACTTGAGCGGCTTCTTGTGATGCGTTGTTTTCGGCGAGCTTTGCGCGGATGTAGTCCGGCAAATGCATCATCGCGATGAACACCAAGGTGCCAATGATAAGAATGTTGTTAAAGGTACGGCGGGAGACTCTTCCCATTTGCTTCATCCAAACTCATGCCATGAATCAATATTAGCAGTGTATAGCTGGAACTTACTGATTTACAGATATAAAAAAACCCAGCCTAAGCCGGGTTTTTATCGAAGTCGAAAATCAATTACTTGATTTTAGCTTCTTTGTACATAACGTGTTGACGAACAACTGGATCAAATTTCTTGATCTCGAACTTGCCCGGCATGTTACGTTTGTTTTTGTCAGTAGTGTAGAAGTGGCCTGTACCAGCAGATGATACTAGACGGATCTTCTCACGAATGCCTTTAGCCATTCTTTAAATCCTCTTAAACGTTCTCACCACGGGCGCGGATGTCTGTAAGAACAGCATCAATGCCTTTCTTGTCGATGATACGCATACCTTTAGGGGTAAGACGCAGTTTAACGAAGCGGTTTTCGCTTTCTACCCAGAAACGATGAGTTTGCAGGTTCGGCAGAAAACGACGCTTGGTGGCGTTACGTGCGTGAGAACGGTTGTTACCCGTTACAGGACGCTTGCCAGTTACTTGGCATACTCGTGACATGAATGTCTCTCCAAATCGTTTCAGCTCGATATCAACCTTGTCCACCAGTCCTGCAAAAACAAGGTCTAGCTCTAGGTCAAGGCTATCAAAGGTGGCGCATTATACTAACTGTATTTGCATTGCTCAAGTCCCGAGCAGATCCTTTTGTCATTTTTTGATCGTTTTTTAGCAGCTTTTCCGTGAAAAGCTTATATCCAGCCGCGTTCAGCGAAGGAGACAACTTCTCCATCGCCAATCACCATGTGATCGAGCAACCGAATATCGACTAACGACAACGCATCTGCAATCCGCGATGTGATATGACGGTCAGCAGGGCTTGGTTCAGCAATACCAGATGGGTGATTATGAGCCAAAATCACTGCGTTTGCATGCACTTCCAGCGCCCGTCTTACAACTTCTCTTGGATAGACCCCTGCAGCATTGATGGTGCCTTCAAAAAGAATCTCATCTTTGATGGGGCGATTTTGATTATCTAAGTACAAGACAAGAAAGGCTTCTCGCGGTCTATCACGTAGTTTTGCCGAGAGATATCTCGCCGTATGAGAGGGGCTAGCCAGCGCATCTTCGCGGGTCATAATTTCATGCAAATGCCGCTTACTCAGCTCTAAAACCGCCTGCAATTGTGCGTATTTTGCCGATCCCAATCCTTTTCTTTGACTAAATTGCGCTAAATTCGACTGCATTAAGCCGCGCAACGAACCAAAATCATCGAGAAGATAACCCGCAAGCTCGATGGCATTCATTCCAGAAACACCCGTACGTAGGAATATGGCTAAGAGCTCCGCATCGGATAAAGACTCAGGCCCCTTCGCCAACAATTTCTCTCGAGGACGACTTTCTTCAGGTAAACATTTCAGCGACAAAAGGACATTCCTCACAGGCAAAACCGCCAGAATCGACACTCCAGATAGGCGCATCAAGACCTGCACCACAAGAATGCGAACCACCTAGTTAAGCCTGTCACTGAGCGGCTTCGTGATTACATTTCCCTTAGGAATACCTCCCCTTTCACAATCATCACCGCCCAACAGGTGATTAATGCCCATTTATGATATCTTTCAAACCATTCACCCATTGGCTTACTTGGTTATGGCTCAAAAAATTACGCAATCTTTATCCGGAAAGCGCATTGTCTTGGGAATTGGCGGCGGGATTGCTGCTTATAAATGTGCAGATCTCACTCGTCGACTGATTGAACGTGGTGCTGATGTACGCGTTGTCATGACAAATGCAGCAAAAGAATTCATCACCCCGCTAACGATGCAAGCCGTCTCAGGGCACCCTGTTTCTGACAGTTTGCTCGACCCTGCAGCAGAAGCGTCGATGGGCCACATCGAAATCGCCAAATGGGCAGACTTGATATTGCTCGCCCCTGCTACCGCAGATTTGATTGCACGAGTGGCGGCCGGCATGGGGAATGACCTGCTTACCACCGTTTGCTTAGCCACGGATGCACCTGTTGCCATCGCGCCAGCGATGAACCAGCAAATGTACCGCGCCGTCGCCACGCAAGAAAACCTCACCACGCTAACGCGACGTAATCACCCTATCTGGGGGCCGGCGAGCGGCGAACAAGCCTGTGGTGATATCGGCATGGGAAGAATGCTTGAGCCTCTTCAGTTGGTCGCATTGATTGAAGACCACTTCGCAGAAGGTGACCTCGTGGGTTCATCATTTTTGATCACCGCAGGCCCAACACGCGAAGCCATTGACCCCGTTCGCTACCTGACGAATCACAGTTCAGGAAAAATGGGGTACGCCATCGCAGAAGCGGCGGCAAAGCGCGGCGCAAACGTCACGCTCGTGAGCGGCCCAGTGAACCTTCCAACGCCAGCCAACGTGACACGTGTTGATGTGCAAAGTGCAGAAGACATGCATGCCGCTGTCCAACATCACGCTGGCAAGCACCAAATTTTCATTGCATGCGCCGCAGTGGCGGATTTCAAACCCGCGAGCGCTGCAAACCAAAAGATGAAGAAGCAAGACGGTCACGACGAGATGACCCTCACTCTAGTCAAGAACCCCGATATTGTTGCCGCCGTCGCAGCCATGAAAGATAACCGACCATTCACCGTCGGTTTCGCAGCAGAAACACAAGATGTAGAGCAATATGCTCGCGGTAAGCTTGAGAAGAAGAACCTAGATCTGATTTGTGCAAACGATGTGTCACAACAAGGGCAAGGCTTCAACAGCGACCAAAATGCGCTGCACCTCTATTGGCCAAATGGCGACAAAGCGCTGCCGTTGGCAAACAAATCCGATATCGGCCATCAGTTAGTCAGTGAAATTGTGTCGCTGTTTAACAGCGACAAATAAAAAACCAGTGGAACCCCGTTATGAAAAAAATTGATCTAAAAATTCTCGACCCACGTGTAGGCAACGAATTCCCACTTCCCGCGTATGCGACAGAAGGGTCAGCAGGGTTGGATTTACGCGCTTGTCTGGACGCACCACTGACACTGGAACCGGGCCAAACACAACTGATCCCAACAGGCCTTGCGATTCATATTTCAGATCCAACCATTGCAGCAACCATCTTGCCGCGTTCAGGTCTTGGTCATAAGCACGGTGTGGTATTGGGTAACCTTGTTGGCTTGATCGATTCCGATTACCAAGGGCAATTAATGGTCTCTTGCTGGAACCGTGGACAAGACACTTTTATTATTGAACCAGGCGAGCGCATTGCACAGATGGTCTTCGTGCCGGTTATCCAAGCAGAATTCAACCTTGTTGAAGATTTTGATGCTACTGAACGTGGTGCCGGAGGTTTTGGGCACTCAGGTACGAAATAGTAGTGTTAACTTGGTGAAAAACCACAAAAACGCCACCGATCCGTGGCGTTTTTTATGCGTCATTCACGCTTTTGTTATTTGTGATAGGCAAGGCCTCGGCGAAGGTGCATTATTCTTTTAATACAGTGTGTACGTCGTTAAGATACCCGCTCCACAGCCGAGATTTGGGTCAAAGACCCTCATAACAACAAAGGAACCATCTATTCATGGCTGGCCAAAAAAAGCAGAACCGCCGCGAAGAAATTCTTCAGGCTCTGGCTCAAATGCTGGAGTCCAACCAAGGCAGTCAACGCATAACTACCGCCAAGCTTGCAGCACAGGTTGGTGTGTCAGAGGCGGCACTTTATCGCCATTTTCCAAGTAAAGCGCGCATGTTTGAGGGATTGATTGAGTTTATTGAAGAATCACTCATCACCCGAATCAACCGTATTTTAAACGAAGAAAAAGACACGCTTACACGTCTGCGTCTTATTCTTCAGCTGCTTTTGGTATTTGGTGAACGTAACCCTGGCCTGACACGCATCATGACAGGACATGCGTTGATGTTTGAACAAGACAGATTGCAAGGTCGTATCAACCAGTTGTTCGAAAAGATTGAAAGCCAACTTCGCCAAGTGTTAAGAGAGCGTCGTTTACGTGAAGGGAAAGGTTTCCCTGTTGATGAGTCCATTTTGGCGGCACAACTGCTAGGCCAAGTGGAAGGCAGCTTGAACCGTTTCGTGCGTTCAAGTTTCAAATATCCGCCAACCGCGGATTTTGACCAATACTGGCAACTCCTTAGCGCGCAGCTTGATTGATCTGTCGCGAAAAGCATTAAAAAAGGCTGCATCATGCAGCCTTTTTCGTTTTTTGGTATTAATAACCCTGACGGCTCAACGCCCGATAGAGACGTTAGATACCATATTCCGCACGGTATGCTTTCACGGCGTCTAAGTGTTCCGGGTTACCACCTTGCTCTTCAAGGTAGGTCACCAAATCACCCAAGCTCACAATCGACACCACTTTGCAGCCAAAGTCGCGTTCAACTTCTTGAATCGCTGACAGTTCACCTTTGCCGCGCTCTTGACGGTCAATCGCCACCAATACGCCAGCCAAATCTGCACCATTGGCCTGAATGATTTCCATGGATTCACGAATCGCCGTGCCCGCCGTGATCACATCGTCAACCAGCATCACACGCCCTTCTAGCGCGCTACCAACCAGGTTGCCGCCTTCACCGTGGGTTTTCGCTTCTTTACGGTTGAAGCAATATGGCGTATCGATTTCATGGTGTTCAGCCAAAGCCACTGCGGTGGTGGTGGCGATTGGAATACCTTTGTATGCAGGGCCAAACAACAGATCGTAGTCAATCTTCGCATCCACTAACGCTTCTGCGTAGAAACGGCCAAGACGCGCCAAATCCCGACCTGTATTAAATAGGCCAGCATTAAAGAAGTAAGGGCTCTTGCGGCCAGACTTCAAAGTGAACTCACCGAACTTCAAAACGTGTTTTTCCAATGCGAACTCGATGAATTGACGCTGATAGGCTTTCATTTTTTCTCCTGTCGATCTGAATGGGTGTTTAACCCGTCTTTCCATGAGGCGATCTGCCGCCTCCTCAAATTTTGCTTAAAAAAAAGCGGCTCCAATAGAAGCCGCTCTTTCATCAATCAATTAACGATGCTTTCTGAATCGCGATGATATCTTCAATGCCTTTATTGGCCAGAGACAACATGGCGTTCAATTCGTCAGCGGTGAATGGTTCACCTTCTGCGGTGCCTTGTACTTCAATCATGCGGCCATCTTCCAGCATGACAACATTCATATCAGTCTCAGCCGCAGAGTCTTCAACGTATTCAAGGTCGCAAATTGGCGTGCCTTCGAAGATACCGACAGAAACAGCAGCAACGTGACCCTTCATAGGGTTCGCTTTCAGTTTGCCTTCAGCAACCAGTTTGTTCAGCGCATCCGCCATTGCAACGCTTGCACCCGAAATAGAGGCTGTGCGTGTGCCACCGTCCGCTTGAATAACGTCACAGTCGACCGTGATGGTGAAATCGCCCAGTTGATCGAGGTTTACCGCTGCACGAAGGCTGCGCGCAATAAGACGTTGGATTTCCATGGTACGACCGCCTTGCTTACCGTTCGCCGCTTCACGACGGTTACGGGTGTGGGTCGCACGTGGCAGCATGCCGTATTCAGCAGTGATCCAGCCTTGGCCTTTCCCTTTAAGAAAACGTGGCACGCCTTCTTCAACGGTCGCGGTACAGATGACTTTCGTGTCGCCAAACTCCACCAAAACAGAGCCTTCCGCATGAGCGGTAAAATGACGTGTCATGGTTACTGGACGAATTTGACCAACTTCTCTTCCGCTAGGACGCATAGGGTTCCACCTGTATTAAACTGCTGAATTTCGTTAACCCGCGATTATAGCGATTTCAGTCAAGCCACGCTAACACAAACCACAGATGAATGGTTTTTTCTCATCTCATGCGCCATGTGGCTGACACCTTGCCAAGCAACTGCGTATAATCACATCAACATTGATAAAAGAGTGAACTTCGATGATCCACAGTATGACTGCCTACGCCCGTCGGGAAATTAAGGGCACATGGGGCTCCGCCGTTTGGGAAATCCGTTCGGTGAACCAACGCTACCTCGAAACCTATATCCGTATGCCAGAGCAGTTCCGTGGCCTAGAACCTATCGTTCGCGAACGCTTTCGTCAGCGCCTAGCGCGCGGCAAAGTCGAATGTAACCTGCGCTTTGAAGCCAACGCTTCCGCCAATACTGAGCTGAAGATTAATGAAGCGCTCGCAAAGCAGGTGATTCATGCGGCGAAGTGGATCAAAGAGATGTCTGGCGAAGGCAACATTGGTCCATTCCAAGTGCTGCAATGGCCGGGCGTGATGGAAGCACCAGAACAAGACATGGATCTGGTGAACAAAGCGTTGCTAGAAGGGTTTGACGAAACGGTTAACGATTTCATCGCCGCACGTGCAAGCGAAGGCGACAACATGAAAGCGCTTATCGAGCAGCGTCTTGACGCCATCGATGCGGAAGTCGTGAAAGTACGCGCCAAGATGCCAGAGATCCTCAATTGGCAGCGCGAGCGTCTGATCACCAAGCTGGAAGATGCGAAAGTCGAACTCGACGCAAACCGCGTAGAGCAAGAAATCATCCTATTGGCACAAAAATCAGATGTGGCAGAAGAACTTGATCGTTTGGATTCACACGTATCTGAAACGAAGAAAATCCTGAAAAAAGGCGGCGCATGTGGTCGTCGCTTGGATTTCATGATGCAAGAGTTCAACCGCGAATCGAACACCCTCGCGTCTAAATCAATCAGCACTGACATCACCGCATCAGGCGTTGAATTGAAAGTGCTTATCGAGCAAATGCGCGAACAGATCCAGAATATCGAGTAATTCTTACCATTATTCTCAGAGCCCAGCCACCGCGCTGGGCTTTTTTCTTTTAAGATCAGTCTTATCAATTTGCGTTATCCTAAGATCAATCACGGTTGAATTTCGCGCATCACCCATGTTGAAAAAGTCGCTTATTGGCAATTTGCCAAATGATAACGTCAGCAATGAAAAGCACCGACATTCATACCGCGATAGACATAAAAGGAAAATTCAAATTTTGCGCAGTCCGTGGTAATCTGCGCGCCCTTTAACCTCACAGTGATTTAAACCATGAGCCAAGGTACGCTTTATATCGTTTCAGCGCCCAGCGGAGCCGGCAAATCAAGCCTGATTTCGGCCCTGTTAAAAGACAACCCTCGTTACGACGTGAAAGTGTCTGTTTCTCACACCACCCGTGCAACACGCCCGGGCGAAGAGAACGGCATTCACTACCACTTCGTCTCTGTTGATGAATTTAAAGCGTTGATCGAGCAAGATGCGTTTTTGGAACATGCTGAAGTCTTCGGTAATTTCTACGGCACATCACGCCTGTGGATTGAAGAGATGCTGGCAAAAGGTGTCGACATTTTCTTGGATATTGACTGGCAAGGTGCACAGCAAATTCGCCAACAAATGCCGAAAGCGAAAAGTATCTTCATTTTGCCACCGAGCAAAGAAGAGCTTGAGCGCCGCCTGAATGCACGTGGCCAAGACGCTGATGAGGTCATCGCGAAACGCATGGAAGAAGCGCGTTCTGAAATCTCACACTATAACGAGTACGATTACGTGATTGTGAATGATGATTTCGACGTTGCTTTGATGGACATGAAGGCCATTCTCCGCGCTGAGCGAATGAAGCAAGACAAGCAAGCTAGCAAATATCACGACATGCTCGACAGATTGCTGGCACAATAAATACCAACGCTACCAAAGATGCTTGTTGTTTAGCACTAAGCGCTTTTGTATAATTTTCGGTCATCTTGATTTTTTTACTTATTGGAGTTCTTCATGGCACGCGTAACCGTTCAAGACGCTGTTGAAAAAATTGGCAACCGTTTCGACCTAGTATTGGTAGCAGCTCGCCGCGCACGCCAAATGCAAACTGGTGGTAAAGACGCACTGGTTCAGGAAGAGAACGATAAGCAAACCGTTATCGCTCTGCGCGAGATCGAGGAAGGCTTGATCACGAAAGACGTTCTAGATGCACGTGAGCGTCAAGAGCAGCAAGAGCAAGAAGCGGCTGAAATGGCTGCAGTAAGCACGATTTCAGGCTCACTTCGCTAATCTAACTTCAGGGAAACAGGCCGTTTGTATCTCTTTGATAGCCTGAAAGAAGTCGCCGCACAATACTTGCCGGAGTCGCACCTAGAGGCACTCCGGCAAGCGTATTTGGTGGCGCGTGATGCCCACGAAGGGCAAAGCCGCTCCAGTGGCGAACCTTACATTATTCACCCCATTGCCGTAGCACGTATTCTTGCGGAGATGCGTCTCGACCACGAAACCTTAATGGCAGCTTTGCTCCATGACGTGATCGAAGACACTGAAGTCACCAAAGAAGACCTACAGCAACGATTCGGTGATAACGTCGCCGACCTCGTCGATGGCGTGTCTAAACTCGACAAACTCAAGTTTCGCGATCGTAAAGAAGCGCAGGCGGAAAACTTCCGTAAAATGATCATGGCCATGGCCCGTGACATTCGCGTCATCTTGATCAAATTGGCAGACCGTACGCACAACATGCGCACGCTCGGGGCACTTCGTCCTGATAAACGTCGCCGTATTGCCCGTGAAACCCTAGAGATATTCTCTCCTTTGGCGCACCGCCTTGGTATCCACAACATCAAAGTTGAGCTTGAAGAGCTTGGCTTCGAAGCCTTGTACCCAACCCGCTATCGCGTGTTGAAGGAAGTGGTGATTCAAGCGCGCGGTAACCGCAAAGAGATGATCCAAAAAATCCATGCAGAAATCGAAGGCCGTCTTGAAGACGCAGGCATTCGCGCCTCTGTACTGGGCCGTGAGAAGAACCTCTACTCCATCTACAACAAGATGAAGAACAAAGAGCAGCGCTTCCACACCATCATGGATTTATACGCATTCCGCGTCATTGTTGATGATTTAGATACCTGCTACCGCGTGCTGGGACAGATGCACAATCTGTACAAGCCACGTCCGGGTCGCATGAAAGATTACATCGCCGTGCCGAAAGCCAACGGCTACCAATCGCTGCATACGTCAATGATTGGTCCGCACGGTGTCCCTGTCGAAGTACAAATTCGTACCGAAGACATGGATCAAATGGCAGACAAAGGTGTTGCTGCACACTGGGCTTATAAAGACGGTGCTGAACGCGTTCAAGGCGGCACAACAGCACAAGTGCGGGCACAACGTTGGATGCAAAGCCTGCTTGAGCTTCAGCAAAGTGCGGGCAGCTCATTCGAATTCATCGAAAACGTCAAATCTGACTTGTTCCCAGATGAACTCTTTGTCTTCACGCCAAAAGGTCGCATCGTTGAATTGCCTGTCGGCGCAACCGCCGTCGACTTCGCGTATGCCGTGCATACGGATGTCGGTAACTCGTGCGTCGGCGCGCGTGTTAACCGCAATTCCTACCCGCTCAGCCAACCGCTGAAAAACGGTCAAGCGATCGAGATCATTACCGCACCGGGCGCACGTCCAAACGCGGCATGGTTAAACTATGTCGTGACATCACGCGCACGCACCAAAATTCGCCAGGTGCTAAAAACCAAGCGTCGTGAAGAATCTGTCATTCTTGGCCGTCGATTGCTTAACCATGCGCTAGGCGATACCAACATTCAGGATGTCGATACCGCGAACATCGACAAAGTGCTCAAAGACCTCAAGCTAGACGAGTCAGAAGACTTGTTGGCAGCGATTGGTTTGGGCGAACTGATGAGTGTGGTGATCGCGAAACGCCTACTTGGTGACGCTGACAGCCTTGAGCAACAAGGTGGCTGTCTGCCGATTCGCGGTGCTGATGGCATATTGCTGACGTACGCGAATTGTTGTCGTCCAATTCCTGGGGATCCTGTCATTGCACACGTCAGTCCGGGTAAAGGTCTGGTTATTCACCGTGAAGAATGTGCCAACATCCGTGGTTACCGTCAGGAGCCGGATAAGTACATGGCGGTAGAATGGGGCGATGATATCGACCAAGAATTTGCGACCGGCCTGCGTGTTGACATGCTCAACCACCAAGGTGCGTTGGCAGACTTAACCAACACCATTGCTGCTACCGGCTCAAACATTCAAGGTTTGACCACGGAAGAGCGCGATGGCCGTTTGTATACCATCTACGTCAAGCTCACCACCAAAGACCGCATTCACCTTGCGAACATCATGCGTCGTATTCGTGTCATGCCAAATGTGGTGAAAGTCAGCCGTCAGAAAAACTGATTGCTGTCTCGACTGAAAACATTCAAACGCCCGCTTTTTGCGGGCGTTTTTTATCCTTTATATCGTGCGTCCATAAGGGCGAGAAAGAGAACAACCATGACTCCAGAACGTTTTGCGCGCATTCATGAAGTACTGGCAACACGTCAGCCAGATCTGACCGTGTGCATGGAAGAAGTCCATAAGCCGAATAACATTTCCGCCATTATCCGCACCGCCGACGCCGTTGGCGTACACCAAGTCCATGCGGTTTGGCCTCGTAACAGCAAAATGCGCACCTTAGGCGGCACCTCCGCAGGGGCACGCAACTGGGTAGATGTCGTCACCCATGACAACACGCCTGATGCCTTCGCACAGTTAAAAGCACAAGGCATGCAAATACTGGTGACCAACTTGTCTGAACGTGCTGTGGATTTCCGTGAGATTGATTACACCAAACCGACGGCCATCGTATTGGGGCAAGAGAAGACAGGCATCAGCCAGCAAGCGCTTGAAATGGCAGATCAAGACATCATCATTCCCATGGTAGGTATGGTACAGTCACTCAATGTATCCGTTGCCAGTGCCCTGATTTTGTACGAAGCGCAGCGTCAGCGCCAAAACGCAGGCATGTACCAGCGCACACGTACGTTGATCCCACAGGCAGAGGTTGACCGCATCTTGTTTGAGCGTGGTCATCCTGTGTTAGCGAAAGTCGCCAAGCGAAAAGGTTTACCTTATCCCGTGCTGGATGAAGAAGGGCAAATCGCCGCAGACGATGCGTGGTGGGCACAAATGCAGGCAGCTCGATAACCCTTATTCTGGAGAGATAAGCAAACATGCGCGCGTCAATGTTGGATGCCGTTCCCCTCACCTCACTAACCGGTGTGGGTGGCAAAATGGCAGAAAAGCTGGAGAAAATCGGTTTATTCACCGTGCAGGATTTGCTGTTCCATCTCCCCTATCGCTATGAAGATCGCACCCGCATTTGGCCAATCATGAGCCTGATGCCGGGGCAGCACGGCACGGTTGAAGGTGAAATCGTTAGTAATAACACCACCTTTGGCCGCCGTCGCATGCTGACAGTGAAACTCACTGACGGCAACGGTTCATTGACGCTTCGCTTCTTCAACTTCAACGCGGCAATGAAAAACAGCCTTGAGGTTGGCAAGCGCGTTAAAGCCTATGGCGAAATTAAACGTGGTCAAGGTGGGTTGGAAGTCATCCACCCCGAATACAAGGTTTTTTCAGAGCCGACAGAATTAAGCCTTGAAGAAACCCTCACGCCGGTTTATCCAACCACAGAAGGCCTTCGCCAGCTCACACTGAGAAATTTGACCGACCAAGCCCTTGAGTTACTCGAAAGCACCGCCGTGCAAGAGTTGCTGCCTGAAGGCCTTTATGACCGTCAAATCACACTCAAAGATGCACTCAAAGCACTGCACCGCCCGACACCCGATGTTTCTCTCGCGGATTTAGATGAGGGTAAACACCCTGCGCAGAAGCGCCTGATCCTCGAAGAGTTGCTGGCACAAAACCTCTCCATGCTGGCCGTTCGCAGCAAGCTGCAGCAAGACCCAACCTTTTCGCTACCACCTTCAACGGATTTAGTGCCAAAGCTGCTTGCCTCATTGCCCTTCACGCCCACCGGTGCGCAATCCCGAGTGGTTGCAGATATTGAACGCGACATGGGGCTCAGCAAGCCCATGATGCGTTTAGTGCAAGGGGATGTCGGTTCAGGGAAAACCTTAGTCGCCGCTCTCGCAGCACTCCAGGTGATTGAACAAGGTTACCAAGTGGCGCTCATGGCGCCGACGGAACTGCTTGCGGAACAACACGCCATCAACTTCGCCCAATGGCTAGAACCGCTAGGCATTTCTGTTGGTTGGCTTGCCGGCAAGCTGACCGGAAAAGCGAAAGAAGCAGAGCTTGAAAAAATCGCCAGCGGCGACGCAAAAATGGTGGTGGGTACCCATGCTCTGTTCCAAAAGCATGTCGAATTTGAAAACCTCGCACTGGTCATCATTGATGAGCAGCACCGCTTTGGTGTCCACCAGCGCCTAGAGCTTCGCGAGAAAGGGATGAAGCAAGGCATTCACCCGCATCAACTCATCATGACTGCAACGCCCATCCCACGCACACTTGCAATGACGGCTTATGCGGATCTTGATACCTCGGTGATCGATGAATTGCCACCGGGTCGAACACCGATCCAAACCGTCGCGGTGCCGGACACGCGCCGCATTGATATCGTCAACCGTGTGCACGCAGCTTGTATCGAAGAAGGGCGACAAGCCTACTGGGTGTGTACCTTGATTGATGAGTCTGAAGTGCTGGAAGCCCAAGCCGCGGCAGAAACTGCTGACGACCTTGCGCGCGCGCTGCCCGATTTAAAGATCGGTTTGGTGCATGGCCGAATGAAAGCGGCAGAAAAACAAGCCGTGATGAAAGCCTTTAAAGACGGTGAACTTCATCTTCTTGTCGCCACCACGGTGATTGAAGTGGGCGTTGATGTGCCCAATTCCAGCTTAATGATCATCGAAAACCCCGAGCGCTTAGGCTTGGCGCAATTGCACCAGCTTCGTGGTCGTGTTGGTCGAGGTTCCGTAGCAAGTCACTGTGTGCTGCTCTATCACGCGCCCCTTTCTAAAACGGCCACTCAACGTTTGGGCGTGCTTCGCGAAAGCAGCGATGGCTTTGTGATTGCACAGCGTGATTTAGAAATTCGCGGTCCAGGTGAGCTTTTAGGCACCAAGCAAACCGGCATGGCGGAGTTTAAAATTGCGGATTTGGTCAGAGACCAAGGGCTGATACCCGAAGTGCAAAAGCTCGCACTGTATTTGCATCAGAATTACCCAGAGAACAGCAAGGCAATCATCACGCGTTGGTTAGGGAACAAAGATAAGTACAGTAATGCGTAATGTCAGTCGGCGAGTTCACGAGATAAGAGAGAAAGCCTCTAGAATCTAGATATCTCGTCTCTCACGAACTGATCATTCCTCATCCCAATGCTGCATAACCAGCGCCATCACCTCTGATTTGCTGTACCCCACTTCGCGCGCATCGGTCATCAACGCGCGCAGTGCGGGTTCGATAAAACCAAAGCGATCTTCCATTCGCGCGTGCAAGCCATCGCGCTTCACAAGCATGCCAACACCGCGTTTTCTTTCTAGCCAGCCTTGCTTTTCCATCAACTGATAACAGCGAGAAATAGTCATGGGGTTAATGTTCAGTTCTGCCGCTAACTTCCTGACAGAGAGAAGCTTATCGCCCGGTTTCAGAACGCCACCCACGATCTGCCTCTGAATCTGAGTCATCAGTTGGCGGAACTTTGGAGAGGGGTCTTGAGGGTCGATAATTATCTTCATTTTTCATCCCTGCTGTATCGGCGATTTATTACAGTAATAGCAGATGACTCACAAATGAGACAGAAAACAGAGAAGAAATGTGTGACGAAGCAATAAAGAAAAATGGCGCAGGAAACCTCGTTTCTCTGCGCCATTTTCAGTGCGAATGTTTATGCCTGAAGCAATCAGCGTCTTCGATGATTCTTCCCAAGATGTTGCCCTTGATTGCGGGCGTGTTTACCCGCCACAGGCAAAACGATTTGCGCGCGTAAACCACCACCTGAGCGCGGGGTTAAATGCAACAAACCTTTGTGCTGTTCCACAATACGTTTCACGATGGCAAGGCCAAGCCCTGTCCCTTCGCTACCGCGCGCGGTATCACCACGGGTAAAAGGTTGCAGGACCGTTTCAATCTGATCAGGAGCAATACCGGGGCCATTGTCCTCCACCGCAATCCATTGATGACGACGATCTGCCGTGCTGCCGGTGCTGATTTTCACCCAGCCACCGCCGTAGCGCACTGCGTTCACCACCAAATTGGTCACTGCACGACGAATCGCCACTTCGTTGGCATCAAGGCGTCCAATTAGCTCACCTTTCTCGACATCCAGCTCATGCCCTGTCGCACCATCAGCCACTGAAACATCATCAGCCAGTGCATTCAGATCAATCGCAGCCATGTCTTGCAGTTGCACCGAACGCAGGTAATCCATGAACTGATTAATGATTTCATTACACTCTTCCGTGTCTTTAATCATGCTATCAGCAAGGTAACTGTCTTCGGGGGACATCATTTCTGTCGCCAGACGAATGCGCGTTAAAGGTGTACGCAAATCATGACTCACGCCCGCCATCAGCAACGCACGGTCTTCTTCCAGCTTGCGGATACCTTCGCTCATTTGGTTGAAAGCCCGCGTAACAGCACGAATATCGGACGCACCGCGTTCAGGTAATGGCGTGGGGAACTGCCCTTGGCCAACATCCTTTGCAGCTTTTTCCAACATGGCGAGTGGACGGTTTTGGACTTTGATGAATACCCAGCCGCCACCGATCATCATTAACGCGATGACCATGGAATAGAAAAACAGCGGTTGGAAATCATCTTGATGCAGTTCAGAAAGCGGGATCCGCATAACATAGCCGGGGAAGGCTTTGCTTGATAACCAAAGCACATAGCTCTTGTTGTCTAAGCTAATGCGCGCTTCTGTGGGCGCATTGAGCTTTTCTGACATGTCCTCACTGATGAGATCAACCGTTGCTGCTTCTTGGAATTCCAATAGCATCTCAGGTTCAGATTCATCATGCAGCGTCACACCAAGCTTCGCTAATAGCTGACGTCGCAGCAATTCATCCATGTGGTAGATTTCGCCGTCCGCAAGGGTCACGTCGTCTTCAAGCATCACTGAAATTTCGTGAGCGAGGATCTTATTGAACTGCTTAATGCTGGGCAGCAACGCATAGTTAAGAATGGTGAGATAAGAGAAGATCTGGCTGGCAATCAGAAGGCCAGCCAGTACCACGAGCGTACGGGCAAAGTTGCTACGTGGAGAGAAACGCATGGATTACGCTTCCCCGTCAGGCACAAACACATAACCCAGACCCCAAACGGTCTGAATGTAACGTGGTTTGCTTGGATCTTCTTCAATCATGCGGCGAAGACGCGAGATTTGAACGTCAATAGAACGCTCCATCGCAGAATATTCACGACCACGCGCCATGTTCATCAGTTTGTCGCGCGACATAGGTTCACGAGAGTTAGTGACCAAGGCTTTGAGCACCGCAAACTCACCAGACGTCAGGGTCAACGGTTCATCGTTACGGAACATTTCACGCGTACCCAAGTTCAGCTTAAATTGGCCAAACTCAACAATCTTTTCTTCGCTTGAAGGAGCACCCGGCGCTTCGATGGTTTGACGACGTAGCACGGCACGAATACGCGCAAGTAACTCACGAGGGTTAAACGGTTTCGGCAGATAATCATCCGCGCCCACTTCCAAACCCACGATACGATCGATTTCATCGCCTTTCGCCGTCAGCATCAAAATCGGCAGTTGGTTGTTCGCTTGACGCAAACGGCGGCAAATCGACAAGCCGTCTTCGCCTGGTAGCATTAAATCCAATACCATCAGATGGAAGTTCTCACGGGATAATAAGCGATCCATTTGCTCTGCATTGGCCACACTGCGAACCTGAAAACCTTGCTCGGACAAGTAACGCTCAAGCAAAGCGCGCAGACGCATATCATCATCAACAACTAGGATTTTATAATTCTCTTGCATGACGTACCTTTCTTATCTGACGGTAGTGTTATAGCCAAATGATGTTGTGGACTGAGTGCCACTCACAGTGGATATATCATCGATTGTAACGTCTGACACTTCTATGAAACATCAGTGCGACGCAGTGAGAGGATAAAAACTGTTACTAGGTGTAACTATTGAAGGCTTTTATACTCCGCACCTGTCGCTTTACCAACACTTTTAACCTTTATACCCAAGGAACCTGCATATTCAGGATTATTGGGCATCAGTCCGCCCCGTCAAATAGCCGAGATATTCAAGAAAATCAAAACCGAATGTCATTAGGGGGAGCACGAACCCAGTAAATGCCTCCAAGCCTTCAACTTCGCGGGGTTTGGGTATATAAAAGGCTCTCATCGGAAAGGCAAACAACGCGCTCGGACAACGTAATGAAAAAAACCGACCTGGTCACCCGAGAAGGTTATAACAAACTCAAACAAGAGCTGGATTATCTTTGGAAGGAACGCCGTCCAGAGATCACCAAAATCGTCTCGTGGGCAGCAAGCCTTGGGGACCGTTCAGAGAACGCAGATTACACCTACAATAAACGCATTCTGCGTGAAATTGACCGTCGCGTTCGCTACTTACGCAAACGCTTGGAAATCCTCCGCGTCGTCGATTACAACCCGCAGCAAGACGGAAAAGTCTTCTTTGGCGCATGGGTCGACATTGAAAATGACGACGGTGGCACCCTCACATTCCGTATTGTCGGCCCAGATGAAATCTATGGCCGCAAAGACTACATCTCCATTGATAGCCCCATGGCACGCGCATTGATTAAAAAAGAAGTCGATGACGAAGCCATTGTGACGACCCCTGAAGGACCGAAGGTCTGGTACGTCAACGCCATTCGCTATCAACAAGACGAACTCTAATACTGCCGTTCGCGGCGGTGACTCTCAAAGGAACACAATGACCACTCCAATTTATCAACAGATTGCCAGTGAGCTTAACGTACGTGATGCGCAAGTTATCGCAGCCGTCACCTTGCTTGATGATGGCAACACCGTGCCTTTCATCGCCCGTTACCGTAAAGAAGTCACCAATGGCCTTGATGACACCCAATTACGCAATCTGGAATCTCGCCTTGGGTATTTGCGCGAATTGGAAGATCGTCGCCAAGTCATCTTGAAATCCATTGATGAGCAAGGAAAGCTGACCGAGGGTCTGAAAAAAGACATCCTCGACGCTGACACCAAAAACCGCCTTGAAGACCTGTACTTACCGTACAAGCAAAAGCGTCGCACCAAAGGACAAATTGCCATTGAAGCGGGCATTGAGCCATTAGCACTTTCGCTCTGGCAACATCCTGAGCAAGACCCAGAATCAGAAGCGACGCGCTACTTGAATGCAGACGCTGGGTTTACGGATACCAAAGCCGTATTGGACGGCGCACGCGCCATCTTGATGGAGCAGTTCGCTGAAGATGCCGCCCTGCTAGATAAGATTCGCCGCCATTTAAACCAACATGCTGAAATTCAAGCGCGTGTCATCGCAGGCAAAGAAAACGAAGGCGCGAAGTTTAAAGATTACTTTGAACACGATGAGCTATTGACCAAAGTGCCGTCTCACCGCGCGCTGGCCATGTTCCGTGGTCGTAATGAAGGCATTCTCCAACTGTCATTAAATGCTGACCCACAGCAAGATGAGAAATCGACGGGCTCTTACTGCGAAAACATCATCAGCGACCACTTCGGCGTGACCTTAGGTTCTGCACCTGCCGATCGTTGGCGTAAACAAGTGGTGAGCTTTGCATGGCGCATAAAGATTTTGATGCACATGGAAACCGAACTGATGGGCAACCTGCGCGAACTAGCAGAGAATGACGCCATCAAGGTGTTCGCCGACAACCTAAAAGACTTGCTCATGGCAGCGCCTGCCGGCCCTCGCTGCACCTTGGGTATTGACCCGGGCTTACGCACCGGCTGTAAAGTGGCCGTGGTTGATAACACAGGTAAGTTACTCGACACCGCCACGATTTACCCCACTCCACCACAAAACAAGATTGCTGAATCTGCCCGTGTAGTGATGGCACTGGTGAAAAAGCACAACGTGGATTTGATTGCGATCGGCAACGGCACAGCTTCACGTGAAACCGATGCGTTTGTGGCAGGCATGTTGAAAGACGCGGGCGAGAAAATTCAAACCGTGATGGTGAGTGAAGCTGGCGCATCAGTGTACTCGGCATCTGAGCTTGCGGCAGCAGAATTCCCGGGGCTAGACGTTTCACTGCGCGGAGCGGTGTCGATTGCACGTCGTTTGCAAGATCCTCTGGCCGAGCTCGTCAAAATCGATCCGAAATCTATCGGTGTGGGCCAATACCAACACGACGTCAGCCAAAGCCAATTGGCAAAACGCTTGGATGCTGTGGTCGAAGACTGTGTGAACGCCGTCGGTGTCGACGTGAACAGCGCTTCTGCCGCCCTGCTCACCCGCGTTGCGGGCCTTTCAACCACCATGGCTGCCAACATCGTGGCATTCCGTGATGAAAATGGCCGCTTTGGTGAGCGTAAAACCCTCCTGAAAGTGCCACGTTTGGGGCCTAAAGCCTACGAACAGTGCGCAGGCTTCTTGCGCGTCATGAACGGGAAAAACCCGCTGGATAGCTCATCGGTGCACCCTGAAGCCTACCCTGTGGTAAAACGCATTGCGGACAACACAGGCAAAGCTGTCGATGCCATGATCGGTAATCACGATTTCTTGCGCAGCGTGAAAGCCTCCGATTACGCTGATGAGACTTTCGGTATTCCTA
Organism: Enterovibrio baiacu; assembly: GCF_004120195.1. Classification (GTDB taxonomy): domain Bacteria; phylum Pseudomonadota; class Gammaproteobacteria; order Enterobacterales; family Vibrionaceae; genus Enterovibrio; species Enterovibrio baiacui. The sequence continues at coordinate 141,897 of NZ_SCHN01000012.1, forward strand.
CCGTGACGGACATCCTCGTAGAACTGGCGAAACCCGGACGCGACCCTCGCCCTGAGTTTAAAACCGCGACGTTTGCCGAAGGCGTCAACGAAGTCAAAGACCTTATCCCAGGCATGGTGCTGGAAGGCTCAATCACCAACGTGACCGCCTTTGGCGCGTTTGTCGATATCGGTGTTCACCAAGACGGCCTTGTTCATATTTCAGCGTTGTCAGACAAATTCATCTCCGACCCGCGTGAAGTCGTAAAAGCGGGCGACGTGGTGAAAGTGAAGGTCATGGAAGTGGATATCGCGCGCAAGCGCATTGCACTGTCCATGCGTTTAAACGACGAGCCAGGCGCAGACAACAAACCAGCGAGCCGCGGCAATGCAAACCGCGACACGCGCTCAGCAAGTCCTCAAGCGCGCAGCCAGCCGAATCGTTCGTCATCAAACAACAACCAAGGTGGGCACGCATCAGCCTTTGGTGGTGCGTTTGCAGATGCCTTTGCGAAAGCAAAACGCAAGTAAGCGAACATACAGAGTCATCACACACTAAAACAGCGCCTCTGGGCGCTGTTTTCTTTTGTTCATATGTTGAGTGCCGTTCTCGCGGGAGACAAGATGGTTAAATCACGATAAGCACTTCAGAAGGAATGTTCGCCACGGTGGCTTGTGAGTAACGCATGGCTACGACTGCGCCAGTCCGTTGTGAGGCCTTTAACTCATCGATTTTATCGAGAATTTCTTTCGGCAGTTTTATCTGCATGGAATAGCCGTTTTCATTCTTCGGCGTATAAGACTCGGGCGACAGCAGGGAGGACAGTTGGCTTAACGAATCGTGCGCACCAAAATGACCACCATTAAACTGACTGACATTTTGCTTTAAATCGGTGTAATCCGGGTGCTCAGATGGATCCCAAGAGGGTTTGCGGAGTTGTTTTTCTTCTTGATTGACGGGTTTTTCGTGTTCGGTCGCGTTGGGCTGCTTGGCTGGGGCAATTTTTTCACGCACACGATTGTCCCGCGCAACTTGCTCCGTTGGCGGGTTTACTGACGGTACGACAGCAGGGATGCTGACGTTAGCGGGCGAAATATTCATGCCAATGTTATCTCCCAACATCGACCGAAGGCAGTCGCCTTAAGGCATACCGCGGGAAATGACCCGCGAATGCTCGAGCTATATCTCTACAGCGAAATTACACCAATATCGCTAAGATGCCGCCTATCGTACCGATGGCAGATAAAACCTGCCCAGCGGTGTATGCGTCATCGTCGTTACTTTTCACTTCGTCAGGGTGGTCCATACCCAATGCCCCATAAGTGAAAGCCTCAACATCTGTCGATGTTGGTGTTTTGCCTTCGGCTTCCGTTGTTTTGTTGACAGTCTTCACGTCCGATACCTGATTGGCGACTTGCGCATAAGACTGTTTAGCACCCTCAGCTTGATTCTGCTCACCCGCCTTAACCTCTTGGTTAACTGGCGTTGGGCGTGCATACATCTGTTGAGAATAGCCAACGTTACCTACATTCATTATGGTCTCTCCTGATGCCATAGCAAGTGACACGAATAAAGTATCGGCAGATTCAGTTTAAAATTTAGCCGCAATTCACTTTATTTTGATCACTTTTTCTTATCTGGATGGCAAACACTGTCCGCAGAAAGAGAGTAATTCTTCAGAAAAGTGTTCAGGATCAGAGATAAACGGCGCATGTGACGCGTTGGCAAAAATTTGCCGCTGCGACTGCGGGGCTAAAACATCCAGCTCTTGTGCCACTCTTACTGGCACCAAGCCATCTAACCGACCGTACATCCGCAACCAAGGCACTGAAATATCATGCAATTGTGGCCTCAAATCTGCTTCAGCAAGAATATCGAGCCCAGCTTTTAGTGCCTCAGGTTGAGGCGACGGATGCGAAAGCACCGCCTTTTTTAGCCACTTGATATCTTGTCTAGCAGTGGGGCTCCCCATTGCCTGCAACGCCATAAATCGTTCAACCGTGGATGAAAAATCATCTTCCAGTTGCGCCGAAAACGCTGACAGTACCTGAGGTTTAATCCCTCTCCATCCATGTTCTGCAGCAAATCGAGGTGAACTAGCAACCGTCACCAAACCTTGCACTCGCTCTGGTGCGAGAAGCGCGGCTTGTGTGGCAACCATGCCCCCTAAAGACCAACCAACCCAAATCGCGTGCTGCGGTGAATTATTAAGCAAGCACTGTGCCATTTCCTTTAATGAAAACGCATCGGTGGGTTGACTATGTCCATAACCGGGAAGATCGACACAATGAACGCGGTAGCGATCAGTTAAACGAGGGAGCAGCTGCTGCCAAACAGCACTGTTCATTCCCCATCCATGAATGAGAATCAGGTCGGAACCCTGGCCTTCCGTGTGCCAGTAAAGCGAAGTTGTCATTTACACTGCCTAAACGTGTTGCTGGACCAAAACATCCTTTATGTTGCGCTCTATCTTACGCGCTCTGCCATTGAGGTGTCAGCTTTGTCATCACAGGTTGGAGCAGCGCCAATATCCGTGGTGTGAAACCTGTTCGCAGAGTTTCCCTACCTCGCCACGTTGCATGCAATGTGGCCTTTCAACGCCCTACACCATGGAAACCTGCGGTCGTTGCCTCAACACGCCACCCGCGTGGGACAACCTTGTGTGCCTCGGTGATTACACCTTTCCTTACGACACACTCCTGCACAAATTTAAGTACCAAGGCCATTATTGGCTGGCTCCCCCCTTGGCACGCCTGCTTGCAGAAAGTATCGATGAGCCCGCACCGTGTTTGATACCCGTGCCCATGCATTGGCGACGACGCTGGGTTCGCGGATTTAATCACAGCACCGTGCTCGCCAATGCGCTGGCATCACAGCTAGAGCGCCCATGTTTGGATAACGCGTTAGTGCGCACACGTGCCACGCAACAACAGCAAGGTCTCAGCCGAAAAGCGCGACTTTCTAACCTGAAAGATGCGTTTACCGTGCGCGGCAATGTGCCGTCTCACGTGGCATTGGTTGATGATGTTGTTACCACGGGGGCAACGTTGACGGAATTGTGCCGAGTGTTAAGAGCACATGGCGTGACAAAAATAGATATCTACGCCCTATGCCGCACACCAACAGATGGAAAACAGAAGAAATAATTACCCGCATCCATAGAGGGGTGATAGTCATGAAAAGAAAGAGTAAACTGTCTAAAACAAACTGGGCTATTCAGGTAAGAAGTCGTGTCTAATATTTTAATTTCAGAAAATGCACAAAGCCATTTCGTTAAGTTGCTAGAACAGCAACCGGAAGGCACCAATATCCGCGTATTCGTGGTTAATCCAGGCACACAAAACGCAGAGTGCGGCGTGTCTTACTGCCCACAAGACGCCATTGAAGAAAGCGACACAGAGCTAACCTTTAACGGTTTCCTTGCGTACGTTGACGAACTAAGCCTGCCTTTCTTGGAAGATGCAGAGATTGATTTCGTTACCGACAAAATGGGCTCTCAGCTAACGCTAAAAGCACCGAACGCGAAAATGCGTAAAGTGTCTGACGACGCGTCGCTTCTTGAGCGTGTTGAGTACGTGATTCAAACACAAGTGAACCCGCAGCTAGCAGGTCACGGCGGTCACATCAACCTTATCGAAATCACGGAAGACGGCGCGGCTGTTATTCAATTCGGTGGTGGTTGTAACGGCTGTTCAATGGTTGATGTCACGCTAAAAGATGGCATCGAAAAACAGCTTCTTGAAGAGTTTAGCGGTGAATTGACTGCGGTTCGCGATGTCACCGAACACTCTGCGGGCGATCATTCTTACTACTAAGTTCGTAAGAAATATCACCGTCAAAAAAAGCTCCCGAGGGAGCTTTTTTAATGTCTGCAGTTTCTGCTTATTGCGCATGGCTATCGCGCTGGAGCAATTGCGTTAACGCTAGTGCGCAGGAGAAAGAAACACATCGCGTCGCCATTGATAAACAAACACAACACCTAGAGTGATCCCGCGCAGCGCCATGAAGCCCAACATAGCCGCCCAAAGCGCATGGTTACCAAAACCACTAAGCAGCCACCAAATCACAAAAAAGCCCGCCATAGAAACAAACATGGTGTTGCGCATTTCTCGGCCTCGCGTCGCGCCAATGAACACGCCATCGAGCAAGAAACACCACATAGAGACAAGCGGCATAGCGATGAGCCATGGCAAGTAAATGTAGGCCTGCTCGCGCACCACAGGAATGTCTGAGATCACCCCGACAATGCCCTGTCCACCCATCAAAAACGCAAGTGTGATAAACAGAGAAATCACAAAACTCCACAGGGTCGTCGCGGACAGCGTGGCCAACAACTCCTCCCGGTCTTTCGCCCCAATGGCCTTCCCAACCATGGCTTCCATGGCGTAAGCAAACCCATCCATGGCAAATGACACTAGCATCAAGAAATTCATCAGCACCGCATTGGCGGCCACCACATCGTCACCCAGCGTTGCGCCCTGGAACGTCATAAAGGTGAACGCGAGCTGCAAACATAAGCTGCGGAGAAAGATATCGCGATTTAGCTTGAGCAAGCGCCCCATACCTACGGACGATTTTTTCCATTGAGCCCAGGGTGACGGCAAAGCCGCTGACACCCAGACTTTCGCGACAAAGAACAAACCCAGCGCCATGCCTGTGTAATCCGCTATCACGCTCGCAGCGGCAGCGCCTTGCACTTTCCAGTCAAGAACCACCACGAAGAGCAGATCGAGCAAGATATTGACCAGATTGACGATGATAACCAGCATCATTGGCTTTTTGGCATTTTGCGCGCCAAGTAGCCACCCCATGATCACCAAGTTGGTCAATGCCGCAGGCGCACTCCAAATACGAATCGAAAAGTACTCATCTGCATAGCGTTTAACCTGCTCGCTGGCATCACTGAAATGGAATACCATGTCGGACACCCAAGGATGAATCGCCACAATGACTGCCGCTAACAACCAGGCAAGAGTCACCCCTTGCAAAAACACATTGGCAAGGCCGGCATTGTCTTTGCCGCCCCATGCTTGCGCCGTTAACCCTGTGGTTGCCATGCGCAAAAAGCCCAGCAACCAGAAGGTCACGGCAATCATGGTACTGCCCACAGCAACACCGCCAAGGTACCAAGCATGATCGAGGTGCCCAATCACTGCCGCATCCACCAGCCCCAATAAAGGCACGGTGATATTGGACAGCACCATAGGCAGTGCTAAAGAGAAAACGCGCACGTGCAGCGCTTTTTGTTGGAGTGCTGAGAACATAATTCGCATGCAGGAAGAAATCGATGGGTCAGTGTAGCAAAGTTGCCTAAAACATAAGCGTCAAAAACACGGTATTCCCTTGATGAAATTCATCATTTCCCTCTCGGACGAAGCCGTTTTTCTCCAACGCCTTAATGGAGGGAAGATTATCCGCTTCCGCCCCGCCAGACAGAGAAGACACAACGCCCGAAGCACAACACCACGAGACCAAACCTGCAATCATTTCGCTCGCCATACCTTTGCCTTGGAAGGCTTCCGCCACTACATAACCTAAGCGCAATGCATAGCACGCTTGGCGCTCACGAAGTGCATCGACCTCGACATACAGCAAAAAGAACCCGACTAATGCATCGTCATCCGACGAACGTATCGCAATGAATTGGCTCTCTTCTAACGTTTGTTCAAGCCATTGCAACGCGCTTTCAGCATCAGACACAGCTTGAAGGTCAGGCGGCAGATGACGCTTAACATCCGAGGTGAGTATGGCGGCGAGTTGCGCAGACATCGCGGTTTTCGCATGTGGCAGCGCGTTGGAAGACAACGCCGCGGCTGTTAACCGCGGCGTTTGAAAAGACACGTTTGGAAAGGTCATGTGGCCTCAGCAAGCGGGAAAACTTACCCTCATGCTACCGCATACCACGCATGGTCAGCCAATAGCGCCACGAATAAACCAAAGATGTGCCAAATAGAATATTTGAAGGTTTGCCAAGCGAGGCCTTTTTTATCGGCGAACTTCAATCGCCACGCATACCATGCAAATCCAAGATTGAGTGCGAGGCTACCCACCAAGTAAATAACGCCATTCATGCCTGCGAGATACGGCAACAATCCAACCACCACCAGCAAAAGGGTGTAGAGCAAAATCATGGTTTTGGTGAATTCAACACCGTGCGTCACCGGCAACATGGGAACGCCTGCTTTCGCATAGTCTTTTTGGCGATGGATCGCGAGCGCCCAAAAGTGCGGTGGCGTCCAAGTAAAAATTAACATCACAAGCAGCAAGGCATGCGGGTCAAGCTGGCCTGTCACAGCGACCCAACCTAATAGCGGAGGCATGGCGCCTGCTAGTCCACCGATAACGATGTTTTGCGGCGTGGCGTGCTTTAGCCAAACCGTGTACACCAAGGCATAGCCGATTAAGCTGGCGAAGGTGAGCCAAGCCACCAAGGCATTCAATGCCCAAAGCGCCCCAAATCCGCCCCCCATCAAGATGCAGCCAAAGCCCAATGCTTGTCGAGTAGACACGCGACCTTTCGCGACAGGGCGATGGATGGTGCGCTGCATCTGCTGATCAATACGCTGGTCAATCACGTGATTGAACACTGCAGCGGCGGCAGATTGCATGCCTATCCCAAGCAGACCAAGGATCACAGCTTTGGCTGGCGGTAAACCCGGCACCGCCAAGCACATGCCCACCATGGCGGTGAGCAGCAACATGGCAACGACTTTAGGTTTGGTTAGTTCAAGATAATCTCGCCACAGAGCAGGCTCTGCTGCGACCGACACATTTCCCGCTAACGGTGACATCGACACTTTAGCCATGACTCAACCTCCCTGATTCTCTCAAAGACGTTCGCGCCGCCGAGGTTTGACGCGCGAAAACACCCAGCGTGGTTTTCACCACCACCAGTAAAAGCAGCAGCCCGCACACGTTGTGCGCAACCGCCACGGACAATGGCAACAACGCGACCACATTGGTCACACCCAAGGAAATTTGCAGTAACAGTGCCGCGACCAAGCTGATTGATGCCATTGCACCCAACGGGCGACGAACAGCGAATGCCAGAAGCAGCACAAGCACAGAGACCACCATCGCGCCGATGCGATGCGTGGCATGAATGGTGACGCGTTGATCGAAGTTCAACACGCCATATTGGTAAGTATCATTGGTCGGGCTGATAGGATGGAACGCCGATACGTCGTAGTTCCCAGCCCAATCGGCTTCACAGACAGGCAATTGCGTGCAGACGACAGCTGCATAATTGGCGGATGTCCACCCGCCCAAGGCGATTTGTAAACCCACAGCAACCAATGCGGACACCGCGAGCAGTTTCAGCTTCCCGCCAATACGATGCTGCGCTGGCGAAGCAGGTTCATCATCAATATTCACCTTAACGTCTTGCTGCTCCGCACCCACGATTGCTTCGTCGCCCGTTTCGGCACTTACGTTGGCAGCAGAATGAACGCGTCGACGCTCAAACAGACACAGTAGGAACAAGAGTGTCACCGTGGTAAAGCCACCCAATAGGTGTCCCATCACCACGATTGGCATCAGGTTCATGGTGACAGTCCACATACCCAGTGCAGCTTGAAAACAAATCACCGCCAACAAAATACTCGGCAGCGTTTTGTCTCTCGACGGTTTCCGCCACGCGAGAAACGCAATCAGCGCAACGAGCAGCCCAAGGGTGCCCGCCACATAACGGTGAATCATTTCATTCCATGCTTTTTGCACTTCGACGGGCGCATCGGGGAAAGCTTGTACCGCCTTTGCTATGTGCTCGGCAGACTGAGGGACAGTAAGAAAGCCATAGCACCCCGGCCAATCTGGGCAGCCGAGCCCAGCTTCTGTCAAACGCGTAAATGCGCCGAGCGCGACCACAATCAGCGCAAGAAACAGTGAGCCATAAAGCAGGAAGAGATACCCTTTGTCCTGATCCTGATGTGTCGATTTCACCATCATGCTCACCCCACTTTTGACATTTTCATCAGCTTGCGAAGATCAGAGAGCAAGCCTTTGCTTTGGGTGATTTGCGCATCTTTTCCTTCAGGAATGGGGTACGCCAGAATCAGGTTATTCAGAGGATCAACGAGATAAATTGCATCGTCACCGTAAGGCAACGCAGCCATGGTTTTCTGTTGCTGTGCGTCCATCGGTTGTTGGCGCAGCGCGATATTTTCATTGTCAGATGGCGTATCAGAAACCAACACAATGCTCGACACACGCTCACGTTCACGTCCAATCGCGACAGGGATTTGTGTTAATTGAAACAAGGCGGTTTCACACAAGGCATCGCAATCCGACGGCAAGGTATACACCAGTCGCCATTGTCCGTTTTCTTCCAACCAATCGGTTTTCACCGCTTCTGCCAACAATTCGCCCTTGTTGGTGACCCCACGGCTATACCAATCAAATTCCAGTACCAGCTTTGCTGCAACGACAGGCAGAATGAAGATAGCTGTTACCAGTATGAGTGCTTTTTTCCCTTTCATACGCGTCCCTTCCTCCACCAAATTAGAAAGCCAACCCACACCACCAGCGCCAACCCGAACCATTGCATCGCATACGCATAGTGCTTTTCCGGTTTCATGACGACAGGCTCCCAAACGGGGATAACGTTCCATGTTGTTTCTAATTGTTCGCCCGCGTCATTTACAACGGAAGCAGCGCGAACGACCCATGGATAAAAAGACTCTCCGGTTTTCGCGTTGATGGCGTTCATATCAACCGACTGCACCCGCCAAGGCCAAGAAACCAATTCTGATGCGTTACCTAACACCACGCGCTCGGACGGTAAATCAAGGATGCCGCGAACGTGAAATGCGCCTTGTACGTCCGGTAGCGTGGGCAACACATCGCGTGTAGCTGGCGCGGGAACCCAACCGAGTTCAACCAACAGCCATTTTTCGTCGTTATCTTGGGTTGCCTTAAAAGGCATCATCCAGCGATACCCGACGCGACCCAAATGTGTTTGGTTATCCAACAGCACGCTCTTTGATGCATCAAACTGCCCTAACACATCAATACGGTAGCCTTTTCCTTCTTTCGGTAAGTCGGACAAACGAAGAAGGGTATGTTGTTGGCGGACATCCAACTGGGTGAGCAATGCTTCTTTTTCCGTCGCACGTGACACTTGCCACATCCCCAGCTTGACCAATAAGACCGTCATCGCCAAAGTAAAGAGTAGGAATCCAAACCGCCGAAACGGTCGTAACCTTGCACTCGGCGCTAATTCACGTTCTGGGTCTTGGTCACTCAATGAGTCACCTTCTTGACCCGCTGGAGGCAATATGCTGCTCAAAGGGATCCTCGTCTGCCTGCTCATCTTTATCGTGTTCAACTTGTTCCGCGCGTTGCCCATTCTTATTAAAGGCAATTCAGATGTTCCGATGTCGCGCTACCTTGGCAGACGTGTTCTGTTTTCAGTCATTGCCTTCGTGATTCTGTTGATTGCCATGGCGACTGGCTTGATTGAACCGAACAGTCGCCCTTACTGAAATCACGATGAATCTTCGCTACAAGATGTAGACGAAGACAAACAGACATAGCCAAACCACGTCCACGAAGTGCCAATACCAAGCGCCTGCTTGAAACGCAAAATGTTGCTTCGGCGACATGTGCCCTTTCAGCACGCGCAGCCAAACAATAAACAGAATGACCGAGCCCAAGAACACATGCATGCCGTGGAAGCCCGTCAATAAGAAGAAGGTGTTGCCGTAGATACCGGAATCAAGGCGCAGGTTAAGCTCTTCATAGGCGTGAATATATTCCTCGCCTTGCAAGAACAAGAAAATCCACCCGAGTAAAACCGTCACACCCAGAAATTGCACAATGCGTTGACGCTTGCCCTCTTCCATCGCCACATGCGCAAAGTGAAGTGTTACAGAAGACGCAAGTAGGATAACGGTGTTAATTAGCGGCAACCCCCACGCACCCATGGCCGTGGTTTCCGTGCCGTCTGGCGTTTTCACCAAAGGCCAACCTGGAATGAAGTCGGGCCATAACACTTCCGCCGTCATGGCATTGTTGCTCGCCCCACCTAGCCAAGGCACAGCAATGAATCGGGCATAGAACAATGCGCCAAAGAAAGCCGCAAAGAACATCACTTCCGAGAAAATAAACCAGCTCATGCCTTGTCGAAATGAGCGATCCATTTGGCTCGAATACATGCCGCCCATGGATTCATGGATCACGTCTTTAAACCAACCAGTCAGCATGAACAAAATCAGCCCTGTCCCTGCTAACAATATCCAAGGTCCGTTACCACCAAACAAATCGGCTACGGTTGAACCGGCCCCCATGGCAATGAGGAACAACGCAACGGCACCGACAATGGGCCATTTGCTTTGGGCTGGAACATAGTAGCTTTCATACCCCTCAGGGGCATCCGTATCGGTATGCGATGTTGCCATAATGACCTCGCTGAAATTATTGGGTAACGGGCTCGGTTTTGGCGCTAAACAAGGTGTAAGCCAGCGTCAGTGTGTTGATGTCGTCTGGAATGGCCGGGTCGACATAAAACACCAGAGGCAGCTCAGCGTCTTTGCCCGCCGCCAATGGTTGGCGGTTAAAACAAAAGCATTCAATTTTATTCAGGTATTGCGCAGCCAAACCCGGTGAAACCGACGGCACTGCCTGCCCAATAGAATCTGTAAGCGTGTTGTTCGTGGCGCGATACGCAATGGTACGCGTCTCGCCAGGGTGCACCGAAATGCGCTTCATCTCAGGCACAAAATCCCAGCCAAGGCCGGGATTGATGTACGCCACAAACTCAACAGTCACCGTGCGCGAAAAATCCACTTGGTTACTTTCTTGTGCCGCGACATCGTCAGTTTTTCCGTTGATGCCTGTGATATCGCAAAACACGTCATAAAGCGGCACGAGCGCAAAAGCAAAACCGAACATCAGTACCGCCATGCCTGCCAACTTAATGGCAGAACGGCTGGTGTTTTTGTTATCTGGCTCGTTGCTCTCGCGCATTCAGTGCCCTCAATCGATTTTCGGTGGCGTTGAGAAGGTGTGATAAGGCGCTGGTGAAGGAATTTCCCACTCCAACCCTTCAGCACCTTCCCACGGTTTCGCCGGTGCTGGATCACCACCACGTGCACATTTCACAAGCACGGCGAGGAAAATCAGCTGCGATGCACCAAACAGGAAGGCACCAATACTCACGATGGCATTGATGTCTGCAAACTGCAGTGCGTAATCAGGAATCCGACGCGGCATACCTGCCAAGCCAAGGAAGTGCATTGGGAAGAACAAAATGTTCACCGAAATCAGCGAGCACCAGAAGTGCCATGACGCCAATTTGGTGTCATACATGTGTCCCGTCCATTTCGGTAGCCAGTAATACGCCGCCGCCATGATGGAGAAGATGGCACCTGTCACGAGGACGTAATGGAAGTGCGCCACCACGAAATAGGTATCGTGATACTGGAAGTCAGCCGGTGTTATCGCCAGCATTAGGCCGGAGAAACCACCAATCGTGAACAAGACAATAAAGGCGAGCGAGAAGAGCATAGGGGTCTCGAAGGTCAGCGATCCTCGCCACATTGTCGCCACCCAGTTAAACACCTTCACCCCCGTGGGCACGGAGATCAGCATGGTGCAGTACATAAAGAAGAGTTCGGCGAAGACCGGCATCCCCGTGGTGAACATGTGGTGAGCCCAAACCACAAAGCTCAAGCCTGCAATCGATGCCGTCGCGTAAACCATCGAAGAATATCCAAAGAGTTTCTTACGCGAAAAGGCAGGCACGATGGCAGAGATGATACCGAAGCTCGGCAAAATCATGATGTACACTTCAGGGTGACCAAAGAACCAGAAAATATGCTGGAACATCACGGGGTCGCCGCCGCCTGCCGCATCAAAGAAGGACGTGCCAAAGTACTTGTCCGTCAGCACCATGGTCACCGCTCCCGCCAACACGGGCATGACCGCAATCAGCAAGAACGCAGTGATGAACCAAGTCCACACGAACAAGGGCATTTTCATGTACGTCATGCCTGGTGCGCGCAAGTTCATGATGGTCACGATCACGTTAATCGCACCCATGATGGAGCTGATACCCATGATGTGAATAGCAAACACGAACAACGCCGTGCTATCAGGTGAGTAGGTCGTTGACAGCGGTGCGTAGAAGGTCCAGCCAAAGTTAGGGCCACCACCTTCCATGAACAAAGACATTAACAGCATGAAGAACGCAAAAGGGAGAATCCAAAAGCTCCAGTTATTCATGCGCGGCAACGCCATGTCTGGCGCACCTATCATCAATGGCACCATCCAGTTGGCGAGTCCGGTAAAGGCAGGCATTACTGCCCCAAATACCATGATCAGGCCATGCACGGTCGTCATCTGGTTAAAGAAGTTTGGTTCGACGAGTTGCAAGCCCGGCTGGAAAAGCTCAGCGCGGATGACCAAGGCCATCGCACCACCCACAAGGAACATGGTGAAACTAAACACCAAGTACATGGTGCCGATGTCTTTATGGTTGGTGGTTAACAGCCAACGCATCACCCCTTTGGGCTTATGATCATGGTCGTGGTCATCGTGGCCAACTTGATCGGGCGTCATATCTGTCATTGGAGTTTCTCCTTAAAGATCATCGCCATTGAGGACAGCGTTTACCTGAGCAGCCTGAATGGCATCACCCGTGTTATTACCCCACGCATTCCTTTCATATGTGACTACCGCAGCCAGTTCTTTCAAACCTAACTGAGGCCCAAACGCCTGCATCGCCGTGCCGTCTTGGCCGTGAATAACCACGCTGAGGTGATCAACGATACGGTCAGGATTGGTAGCAATGTCTGTTTGCGCCAAGGCAGGGAACACACCAGGCAGACCAAGGCCGTTGATTTGGTGGCACGCTGCGCATCGCGAGTTGTACACCTCTTCGCCGAGGGCCATCAGCTCATCCATGTTCATGTTCATGTCGAGAAGTTTTTTCTCCTCTTCACGCACTTTGGCTTGTGCGGCGGCCGTCTCAAGCACCCAAGCATCAAACTCTTCAACAGGCTTAGCGATGACCACAATCGGCATAAAGCCATGGTCTTTACCGCAAAGCTCAGCACATTGACCGCGATAGATACCGGGTTTGTCGATTTTGGTCCACGCCTCGTTGATGAAGCCTGGGTTCGCATCTTTCTTCACCGCGAAATCAGGCACCCACCACGAGTGGATAACGTCTTCTGACGTGATCAAGAAACGCACTTTCTTGCCAATCGGCAGAACCAGCGGTCGATCGACTTCAAGCAAGTAGTTATCACGTTTCGCTTGTTCGCCATTGATCTGCGCAGCAGAGGACGCCAGCAATGAGAAAAATTCAACGTCTTGATCGAAGTAGCGGTAATGCCACTTCCACTGAGAGCCTGTGACCTGCACCGTGATTTCAGGTTCGGACACATCTTCCATGGCTAGCAGTACGCGCGTCGCGGGCACGGCCATACCAATCAGGATGAGAAACGGGATTAAGGTCCAAAGGATTTCCACCTTGGTGCTCTCATGAAAATTAGCAGCAACAGCGCCTTTGGACTTTCGGTGATGGATGATAGACCAGAACATCACACCAAATACCACCACACCGATGGCAACACAGATGTAAAGGATGGTCATGTGCAAGTCATAGACCTGCGCACTGATGTCCGTCACACCCTTGGTGAGATTCAAAGAAGACGGTTCTTCTGACGCGAGAGCGGCAAAAGACGGGAAAAGTGCGAGCGTGGACAGAAGTTGGCGAGTCGTCACCTGATTCCTCCTCAAAATCACTACGCATTACAGTGAGTCAATGGAAGCAATAAATGGACAAATAAGAATTAACAGTTTGTTTACATCTAAAACTAGGAGAGGAATGCGGAAAGAACAAAAAATGCGCAACATTATGGGGCGAAACTTGATGCCAAGCACGAAATTACTAGATGAAGACATCTGTTTCATTCACGACTTTTTTTGCGTGTTTCTCCGGACAATGAACAGAAAGCGGGATCAGGTATGCCCGTCAATTTACGAAGGAATTTCGACGATGTTGCTGCTAAAACGCAGATAATAATTGTGTTATGAAACGTAAGAGAAGGCTTTTTAGCAACGCGCAAAGCGCGTTAACCGAATAAAAAAGAGGCGACTTCATGCAATTTGCACGAAGTCGCCTTTTTAAGACTTTTTAAGACACAGCGCGAGGCTTACATCCAGTCGCTATTGCGGATCACGCCAACAGCAATGCCTTCAATGGTGAGGTTTTGATGCGCGAGATCCACAACGATAGGCGCAAACTCTTCATTTTCAGCATGCAAAAGCACTTGATTGCCTTTGCGTTCCAAACGCTTAACCGTCACATCGTCTTCAACACGCGCGACAACCACTTGGCCATTACGCACATCTTGGGTTTTATGCACTGCGAGTAAATCGCCATCCATAATACCGATGTCTTTCATGCTCATGCCGTTAACGCGCAGCAAAAAATCTGCACTCGGTTTAAACAAACTTGGGTCAACGTGATAATGACTTTCAACGTGCTCTTGCGCCAAGATAGGCTCACCGGCTGCCACACGACCAATCAAAGGCAACCCTTCGTCGTCATTGGCGGGTTCATTGCCCACCAACAGGCGGATACCACGTGACGCACCAGGTACGATTTCCAGCACGCCTTTACGCGCCAGCGCTTTCAAATGTTCTTCAGCGGCATTCGCTGAACGGAATCCCAGCTCCTTCGCGATTTCAGCGCGAGTTGGTGGCATCCCAGTATCGTCGATTTTGCCTTTGATAAGATCAAAGACTTGCTGCTGTCTAGCGGTTAACGGCTTCATAATCAGACCTGTCTTTTTATACAGTTAACTGGAAGTATATCCAGTGTTTAGCCACTTGAAAAGGCGCATTTAGCACCAATCTCTATACAGAGGCCTTTTCAGATCACATTTTTTCTTTTTACATTTGCCATACATATTATTCCCAAGGCTGACAAATTCGTGCGAATTACTGCCATTTCGCTGCAAGTTCGTCGACGTTTTCTGCTATCCTTCGGGCGCACAACGACTAAGAGGCTGCGATCAGATGTCTGCTTGCCAATCCATGTATCAGAAAATACTGAATTTACCGCTGTCGGCGCTGGTGAAAACAATCAGCATTCCGTCAGACCCGATCAACCAACTGGGTATCGATCTCAATCGCCCAGTGGTTTACGTATTGCCGTTCCATTCACATACCGATTTGCTCACCCTACGCACCAGCTGTTTACAGCAAGGGTTGCCTGATCCACTGGAGCCTTTAGAGCTCGGCGGAAAAAGCCTGCAACGCTATGTGTTTGTGTCACAAGGCAAGCGTATGTTCGACTCTAGCGATCCGGTTCCTCAGGAATCCATCGCGCTGTTTACCGAGCTGCTTGAATTGCACAAACGCGATTCAGAGCTGGATATCCAATTGATTCCAGCGTCAGTGGTATGGGACCGCAACCCAGGTAACGAAAATCGCCCAGCAGCTGCACCGCTAAAAGCCATGAATGGTTTGCAGAAGTTTTATACCGTGTTGACGCTAGGACGTGACAGCATGGTGCGCTTAAGCAGCGCGGTTTCTCTGCGCTACATGGCAGACAAACACGGCACAGACACCAGCATCGCGAACAAACTTGCTCGCGTTGCGAAAATCCATTTCTCTCGTCAAAAAATGGCCGCGTCAGGCCCTGGCTTGCCCAATCGCCAAGCCCTGTTTAAACGCCTTCTTGCGTCTAAAGCCATTGCAAAAGTCGTTGAGGAAGAAGCAGAGACTCGTGACGTCGCGGTAGAAAAAGTGCGTAAAGAAGCCATCGACATGATGGAAGAGATTGCTGCAGACTTTTCACCCAGCATGATCCGCTACGCCGATAACCTGCTGACCTGGCTTTGGAACAAGCTGTATCAAGGCATTAATATCAATAATGCTGAGCGCGTTCGTAAGCTGGCACAAGACGGTCATGAGATTGTTTACGTGCCGTGTCACCGTTCTCACATGGACTACGTGCTGCTTTCCTACACCTTGTATAAAGAAGGCTTGGTGCCACCGCACATCGCGGCAGGCGTAAACCTTAACTTCTTCCCCGCAGGCCCGATTTTCCGCCGTGGTGGTGCCTTCTTCTTGCGCCGCACCTTCAAAGGCGATCGCCTGTACTCCACTGTATTCCGCGAATACTTGGCTGAGCTTTTCTCGAAAGGCTACTCCGTTGAGTACTTCTCTGAAGGTGGCCGTTCACGTACAGGTCGTTTGTTACCGGCGAAAACGGGCATGCTAGCCATGACCATTCAAGCCATGCTTCGTGGCCTGAAACGCCCAGTGACCCTTGTACCGGTTTACATCGGTTACGAACACGTCATGGAAGTGAGCACCTACGCGAAAGAGCTGCAAGGCAAGCGTAAGCAAAAAGAAAACTTCGGTCAGGTGCTGGGTATCGTGCGCAAACTGCGTAACTACGGTAAAGGCTACGTGAACTTTGGGGAGCCGATTCAGGTTAACCAATTCTTGAATGACAAAGTGCCGAGCTGGCATGACGCCATCAACCCGATAGAGCCGCAACGCCCACAATGGTTGAACCCTGTGGTGAACGAACTGGCCGATCGCATGATGACCAAAATCAACGATGCCGCAGCCGCCAACGCACTCACCCTGTGTGCGACCGCTCTGCTTTCTTCTCGCCAACGCGCATTAAGCCGTGAAGCGCTAGAAGAACAATTGACGATTTACCTCGATTTGCTTCGTCAAGTACCGTATTCACCAACCAGTACAGTGCCTGAAGAGAGCGCTGAAGAATTGGTTGAGCATGCCTTGAGCTTGAACAAGTTCGTGGTAGAGAAAGATTCACTCGGTGAAGTGATTTCTCTCGACCGTCAGCAAGCCATCTTGATGACCTACTACCGCAACAACATCGTGCATTTGTTAGCGATTCCATCATTGATTGCACAATTGTTGGTGTTCAAACCAAGCGTGAGTCGAGACGATCTGCATTCGTCCATTCGTCAGTTGTATCCGATGCTAAAAGCGGAACTCTTTATGAGCTTCGATGACGAATCACTTACGCAGTATGTCGATACCATGATTGAGGAAATGTCTCGCCAGCAACTGATCACGGTTGAAGGTGAGATGCTGCACCGCAAATCTGCCAAGCTGAACCAGTTGCAGTTGTTGGGTCGCACCATTGCAGAAACCCTGCAACGCTACGCAATCACTCTAACGCTGTTCAGCCACGAAGCGGACATGTCAAAGGACGACCTGGAAATGCAAAGCCAGATGATGGCACAGCGTCTAAGTCGCCTGCACGGTATCAACGCCCCTGAGTTCTTCGACAAAGGTGTGTTTGCAACCTTGATGGCAACACTGCGCGAGCAGGGTTACCTTAATGACGATTGCCATGCACTGACGAGCCGTGTTGAGTCGCTGCGAGAAAATGTGTTTGGCCTGATTTCGCCAGAAGTGCAGCTGACCATTCAAGCTATCTTGGATCAGCCTTCAGAAGACGCTTCTCAAGGCTAACGCCGACGGTCACTATTGCCGACACTCGGTTCGTGACCCAACAAAAAGCCCTCGTTTCTCAACGAGGGCTTTTTTGTCTGAGTCGATAGATATCCACTCGCGCACGGGTGTTGGAATCACACGGGCTTTGGGATAAACCGACCTGCGTATTATTTCATCAATACGCTAATGGCGATGCCAACAAAGACCAACATGCCGAAGTAATTGTTATTCAAGAATGCTTTGAAGCATGCATCCCTGTCGCGCGCTTTCGCTAGCCACTGCTGATAAACAAACAGCGCAGATGCACCCAGCAAGAAAGAGTAGTAAAGCGTCGAAAGCTCACTCAAGAAGCCTACCAGCACCAGCAACAGAACCGTCACTAACTGCAACACGCCAATCGCGGCTTTGTCATAGCGACCAAATAAAATGGCTGACGATTTAATGCCGATTTTTACGTCATCATCGCGATCGACCATGGCATATAAGGTGTCATAGGCAACCGTCCATGCCACATTGGCAAGAAACAGCATCCACGCAACAGGTGGCAGTTCGCCAGCTTGTGCGGCATAGGCCATAGGAATGGCCCAGCTAAACGCCATGCCCAACACCAACTGTGGCATGTGGGTATAACGCTTCATGAAAGGGTAAACGGAGGCAAGGAGCAAGGCCACAACCGATAACTGAATGGTTAGCGCATCAAGCGTAAGCACCAGCAAGAATGCGCCAAGGACAAGGAAGGCGAACAGCGCCAACGCTTCTTTCGCGGTCACAAGCCCTGAGGGGAGTGGACGGGCTTTGGTGCGTTTCACATGGCCATCGAGGTTGCGGTCAGCAAAATCGTTAATCACACACCCTGCGGCGCGCATCATGACGACGCCAAGGACGAACACCACCAACACTTTTGGGTCTGGCATGCCATCAGCGGCAAGAAACAATGCCCACATGGTTGGCCATAGCAACAACAAGCTGCCAATCGGCCTGTCCATGCGCGTGAGTTGCCAAAACGCCCGAGCTTTGGCTGCATCCATTTAGCCTTCCTCCTGATAAATCGGCGCGTGAGGGAGAAAGAGCTCTGAAACCAACATCGGCTTGTTGTTCACCCACAGGCGGGAACGACGTGCCAACAAGGCTTCTCCTTTCACGATCACCGTCGCGACTTCTATCGCATCTCGTCGCGCGTTTGCTTGCGTAAAAACACGTTGCCCCAAAGGCACCGCACCTAACTGCGCAATATCTTCTTCTTTTTCTGTCAGCGTGGACATGGGCACTAACGTGCGCGCACACAGCCACGGCGTATCATCACCGGAAAGGACAACTTCGCGAACCAAGCAGCCTTCATGGCCCAACAGTTCACGTTCACTGCTTGTCAGCGTCTCCACATCACATTGGTGCAAACCCAACACTTCAACGTCTAACGTTGCACAGCACGCCTTTAATCGCTCTGTCATTGAATGCGCTTCAAGCAGCCATTCACCCTTGCGTGTTGTTTCCAGTTGCTGCCAATCCGGGGCCTCCCAATTCGCACCCATCAGGGCTGACACGTGTAATTGTTTGAAATCTGACATGTTATCCTGAGCCAAAGAGCAAAAAAACCACAAAAATTTCGCCGAATCGGCCAATAATGTTTAGTATTAATAATGCGCTATTGTACACAGCTGTGCCCTGTCACGCGCAGCTAAACTACCATAAGAGATTCATTAAATCTGGGGTTTGGCAAAAACCATGAAAAAAAACATAACGGCTATTTTCACCTTATTGGTATCACTGTTCTTGTCCTCCCCTTCTATGGCTGAAGGCGAAGAGAATGCAGCTAAATTCAGCTACTTCACGCTCGAACCAGAAATCACCACTAACTTTATTACGGATGGACGCAAGCTTGGGTTTATCAATGTGCGCGTCGATCTGATGGTCGATGATCCAGCATTGATTCAAGAACTCGAATATCACCAGCCGCTGATCCGCGACACCATTATCGAGGTACTCAGCCAAGAGAGTGAAGTGCGCGTCAAATCGCTGTCTGGACGAGAAGCCATTCGAAAAAACTGCTTCGAGAAAGTGAACGCCATTCTCCTTGCGGAAACCAACCAAAAAATACTGGCTGACTTACTGTTTACTAAGTACCTCTACCAGTAAACAAGCAGACACAAAAAAGGCGTACTCAGTACGCCTTTTTCATTGGTTTTGAGAGTGTGCTAGCTAAGTCTGAACTCGCCCCCTCCCCACCTCATTCGCGCCAATTACGCATTGACCACCGCTTGAGTGTCCGCCGTTTTCGCTTGTGCGATATAGCGTGCTACCTGCGCTTGTTGCTCTTCGTTGAGATACAGCCCCAACTTGGTGCGACGCCACAGCAAATCTTCTGCTTCAACGACATATTCCGCCGTCATCAAGTAATCCACTTCGCGCTGCGTTAGGCCTTCACCAAACGCGGTACCCAACGCTTCTTGCGTGTCATCTTCAGACAACCACACCCAAACGCGGTTGCCGTAGGTCGTGGCTAAACGGTGACACGTGAAGCTGTCCATCCACAGAAAACGGTTCGCCAGTTTTTCTTCCACGTCGCTGAACGAGGTGATCTCTTCGCCGCCCGGTAGCACTTGTTCTGCCGTCCAGTCCGCCCCCATGTCAGGGAAGAAAGGTTTCATCATGTTCATCGCCGCTTGCGCCAGCTTACGATACGTCGTCAGCTTGCCACCAAACACAGAAAGAATTGGCGCTACGCCGCCGTTTTCGTCCAACTCTAACGTGTAATCACGAGTCACCGCCTGAGGCGAGTCTGACTCGTCTTCACACAGCGGGCGCACACCACTGTAGGTCCACACAACGTCTTCAGACGCCAGCTGCTTTTTGAAATGCTGGTTATACACGTCCAGCAGATAAGCGATTTCGCCGTCATCGATGGCAACCTCTCGCGGATCGCCCAAGTATTCCACGTCAGTGGTACCGATGATCGAGAAGCGGTCGAGATAAGGGAGCACAAACACAATGCGGCCATCTTCATTTTGAAGAATGTAAGATTGCGGTTCGTTGTGAACTCGTGGCACCACAATATGGCTGCCTTTCACCAATCGAATACCGCGCGGAGATGTTAATGACGTACTTTCATCATAAAACTGCTTCACCCAAGGGCCCGCGGCATTGACCAACACTTTAGCGGTGCGCGTGAAACGCTCATCCGTTGTGCTATCAACGACCTCTACATGCCATAAGCCATCTTTGCGCTCAACGCGCTCAACCTTACAACGGTTACGCACTTCTGCACCGCGCTCTTGCGCGTCCATGGCATTCAAAATGACTAAGCGAGCATCGTCCACCCAACAATCCGAGTATTCGAAGCCTTTGGTGATTTCAGGTTTCAACACAGACTGCTCTTTGAATGAAATGCCTTTGCTGGCAGGAAGGCTCGTGCGCTTGCCCAAGTTATCGTAAAGGAAAAGCCCGGCGCGGATCATCCATGCAGGGCGAAGGTGAGGACGATGGGGCAAACGAAAGCGCATTGGCCAAGCAAGGTAAGGGGCTTTTTTCAACAGCACTTCACGCTCAGCGAGTGCTTCACTCACTAAACGAAACTCGTAATGTTCGAGGTAGCGCAATCCGCCGTGGATCAGCTTAGAGCTTGCAGAAGACGTCGCAGACGCAAAATCTGCCGCTTCGTAAAGCCCAACACTCAACCCTCGGCCAGCGGCATCAGCCGCGATGCCTGCGCCATTGATACCACCGCCAACGACGATAATATCCAATACTTTGTCTGTCATGTTCCCTTCACCTTTCTTTTACATGCGCGATCGCTGTGCTTCAATCGCGCACGTTCATGCGCTTCATCCTCATGAACATGTCGAACCAAATGCTCATTCGAATATTCAATGTTCGTTTACGAGCATTTTAGCGCAGAGAATTCATCTGTCCAGTTAACATTCGATCAAAATGCACACAAAATTTGGACATAAAAAAACCGCCTGACGGCGGCGGCTTTTTTAAACAGAAGGGTTATCGAACAATTTCGACTTGCGTATCAGCATGTTGGAGATGTGTTCGAATTGAATCAGGCAGGTCTGCGTTAGTAAACAGCATGTCGATTTGACCGAGAGTGCCCACGTTCACCATGGCACTTCGACCGAACTTTGTGTGGTCGACAGCGAGCATGACTGAGCGGCTGTTTTCCATGATGGCTTGCTTCACACGCACTTCGTGATAATCGAAATCAAGCAAACCACCGTCTAAATCGATACCACTGATCCCCACGATGCCGAAATCGAGGCGGAACTGAGAAATGAAATCCAGCGTCGCTTCACCCATGATGCCGCCATCGCGATTACGCACTTCGCCTCCTGCCATGATGATACGAAAATCTTCTTTCGCCATCAGAATACTCGCGGCATTAAGGTTGTTGGTCACTATGCGGAGATCTTGGTGATTGAGCAACGCGCGCGCCACCGCTTCGGGCGTCGTGCCGATGTCGATAAACAAGGTCGCGCCATCTGGGATATGCGCAACCAACGCTTGAGCCAGCTTATCTTTGGCTTCTTGCTGCATCACTTTGCGTGCGTTGTACGCCGTGTTCACGGAACTGGAAGGTATGGTCGCACCGCCATGCTGGCGACGGATTTTATTCTCATCAGCCAGTTCGTTTAAATCACGACGAATGGTTTGTGGACTCACATCGAAATGGGCAACCAGATCATCGGTACTCACATAGCCTTGGCTACGCACGAGATCGAGAATTTCCTGATGTCGTTGGGTCTGTTTCACAGCATCCTCTGCGCTCAAAAGAAAAATGTCCCGCTAATCGGGACATTCAAGTTTACGTGCCTGCCGCATGAAAGCCAATCTGGCGGGCATCAACGGTGATCTTACATCACACTACAGCGGCATTTATGACGGATTCTTCGCAGATCGAGAGAGCTTGGCATCCAAGACCCCAATCAAACAGCCAGAGAGTAATCCGAACAAATGCGCCATGTTCGCTATCGCCATGCCGAACGGTTCAAAGAAACCGACCACCAGCCACAGCAGCATAAAGCCGACGTAGGCTGGTTCGATAGAGAGGCCACGTGACGGTGCAAAATGCCCCACCATCCATACGTAACCCAGCATGGCGTATACCACACCGGACATGCCGCCAAAGTTCGGACCATCAAAGGCATACTGCCCTAGCCCTGAGAACAAGGCGGTAAGCAAGAAAAGCTGCAACAGCTTGGCGCTGCCACTGTGTTTTTCAATACGACCACCCAGTACCCACCACCAAAGCAGGTTGAAAATGATATGGGTTGCGGAGAAATGCAGAAACGCATGGGTAAACAAACGCCACAACTGCCACTGCTCATCACCCGACGCAGGGAAATGCATGACCGAGAAAACGTCATCGCCAAACCCTAGAAACAACGCGGCATAAATGACGACACACGCAACCATGACAGACATGGTAACTGGGCCTGAGCTGTCTTTAAGGGTTTTGATGAAGCCTTGTCGCGGGTAATAAAAACGGGCGGTGCGGGTTTCTGCCATGTCCCATGACGCAGATTGGTACTTTCGCGCAGTCGGGTTGTGAAGAAAAGTCTGCAGTTCTGCCTCTACTTCAACTTGGTGCTCTGCTTCTTTGAGCCACAAGCCAAACGAACCTTCACCTTCGGGCATCATTTGGACTTCAATGCCCCGTGAAGACATGTAATCGATAAACGCCTGCCCTGCTCGAGGGTTTGATATCGCAATCAGACGGATCATAGCGCCTCTTTTTCTGAGTGATCACGGCGGTATGGCATCCAGCCATACACGTCGCTATTGATTGAAGCGACTGACACCTGACTCCACAGGGAGATCTTGTCGATGCCACGCTTCGAAGCCACCATCCACGCTGTAAACTTCTTCAAAGCCTTGATTAATCAGGTACTGAGCTGCACCTTGGCTGCTCACGCCGTGATAGCACATGACCAATACCGGTTGTTCATAGTCGACTTCTTGTGTGAATTGCACAATAGAATCGTTGGTAAGGTGAAAGGCGCCCTGTGGATGAGATAGCTGAAATGACTGAGGATCCCGAATATCAACAATCACTGCAGCCTGATCATTCTGCTGAACCTTCTCCCATGCATCCGTAACGGAGATATGCGCAAATTGTTCCATGAGTTATTCCATTCCTTTCATCATAATCGCTCTTTGCAACGACGGAAACACATCCGAATATTGCAGGTATTCCAACATTCTACCTGACTTTATATGAAATCATGCCATAGAGAAGTCAGGGTCTTTGTATACTTTTTGTTCACCTGTGGAAAAATCTGTGGATTGCGTTGATAAAGTAGGATCTCGCATTTGGATCCACAAGATGTAGTGTTGATCGTAACAAAGCTGTGGACAACTGATCTCGCGCCTGTGATACCAAGGGTTTATCAGGCACAAAAAAACCGGCATCAGCCGGTTTTTAACGATCTTCGCACTGCAAGTAAGCACGGCGATATACACGTAACGCCTTCAAGACAGGGACGATCAGAAGACGTCGCCCACTGCTTCTTTCAATTTACGCATCGCATTCTTTTCTAATTGGCGAATACGCTCAGCAGATACGTCATAGTGATCTGCCAATTCTTGCAAGGTCGCTTTGTTGTCGTCCAACCAGCGAGAACGAATGATATGCTGGCTTCGCTCGTCTAACCCTGACATCGCATTCGCGAGTCTGTGATTAGCGTGGCTTTCCCAGTTTTCTGATTCGAGATTGATGGCAACGTCTGAGCTTTTGTCTTCTAAATAGAAAACAGGGGCGGATGGCCCTTCGCGCTCGTCGTCATCATTACCTGCGTCAAAGCCAGGGTCCTGCGCAGCCAGACGGGATTCCATCTCGCGCACTTCCGCGGCATCAACACCAAGCTGCTCAGCGACCATGTTAACTTCATCTGCGTTAAACCAACCGAGGCGTTTTTTCGCCTTACGCAAGTTGAAGAACAGTTTACGCTGCGCTTTTGTGGTCGCGACTTTCACGATACGCCAGTTACGCAATACGTATTCGTGAATTTCAGCTTTGATCCAATGCACGGCGAAAGACACCAGACGAACACCCACTTCTGGGTTGAAGCGTTTTACCGCCTTCATCAATCCGATGTTACCTTCTTGCACGAGATCAGACACAGGTAGTCCGTAACCGGAATAACCACGGGCGATATGAACAACAAATCGCAGGTGAGACAGGATCAGGCTTTTCGCCGCATCCAGATCTTCCTCGTAGTGAAGACGTTCTGCAAGCGCGCGCTCTTCATCAGCAGACAGCATTGGATGGCTGTTTACCTGCTGCAGATAGCTGTCTAGGCTATCCCTTGAGATCGGGGCTATTGCATACGACTCTGTTGTCATTTTCACCTCTTTTCGAATGTATCGAACATATGTGAACCAATTCTGGCTCCTGCCATACTCTACTTAAGATCAAAAAAACTGCAACCCTAAGCATGGTTACCTAGATAATGTGACCATGATTGTTTACGGGGGTTCAGTTAATTATACAGGTTCGATCTCGCGTAAATGTTTACCTGCTGCAAGACGTGCAGCAAGCAGTCCTATTAAGCCCGTTATCATCAGTAGTATCAGACCTTCGTCAATCCGAAGCCCGGAAAGACGGAAACCGCTACTGTATAACGTCGCTAATTTCGCCACTGCCGTGTCTAAAAGTAGACCGTTAATTAAGGTCACGATCCACGCCACGATAGCGCCTGCCAACCCCAGCCATACGCCTGTATAAAGGTACGGTCTTTGGATATAGCTGTCGGTGGCACCCACCAACTTCAATACTTGTATTTCTGCCTTTTGGTTTAAGACCTGCAAACGCAAGGTGTTACCAATGATCAGAAACACAGCCATCAACATCAAACCGGAGAACACCACGGTAAGCGTCAGCACCAACGATTCAATCGCAGACAATCGTTGCAACCAATCACTGTCTAAACGCACTTCTTCAACCGCAGATTCTGCACGCAGTTTCGCGGCCAATGCAGTGGCCGACGCAGCATCATCATTGGCTGGTGTCACCACAATCACCGCAGGAAGCGGATTGTCATCCAACAAGCTAATGGCTTCATCAAACCCTTGGATTTGTCTCAGTTGAGTAAGACCTTGCTCGGGCGAAATAAATTCCGTCCCTCCAATCTCTTGCCACTGTGACAATTCATCGTAGAGCGTTTCAGCCACCGCATCTGACGCCCCCTGATTGACGTAAACCGTCAACTGGTTGGGTACTTGCCACTCTTCCGTTACAGCAACCACGTTCTTTGCCAACATAAACAAGGTTGCAGGCAAAGCTAACGAGAAAGCCAACGCCAGTACCGTGAGTGCATTACCTAGCGGCTTTGCTAATAAGTCACGTAACGCCTGACCACCTTGTTGTTTGTGCAAGGTCATGAAATTAGCCATGGCGCGGTACCTCCGACAGGTGGCCACGATTCAAATCAAAACGGCGCATGTCATAACTGTTCAGCAGTGAGGTGTCATGGGTTGCCATCAACACGGTGACACCTACCTGGTTAAATTGACGGAATAAATCCATGATCTGCGCTGATAACGCAGCATCAAGGTTACCCGTTGGTTCATCCGCAATCAGCACTTGCGGGCGATTGACCACCGCACGCGCAATCCCGACACGTTGTTGCTCTCCGCCCGAAAGCTGGATAGGCAAACACGCGGATTTATCCAGAAGACCCACTTTATCCAATGCCGCGGACACCCGTTTCTTGATGTCCGATTCATTGGCTTGTTCAATGCGCAGCGGCAATGCCACGTTGTCGAACACACTGCGGTCCATCAAGAGTTTATGGTCTTGAAAAATCACCCCAATGTGACGACGCAGAAAAGGAATCTCTTTGCGATCAATTCTGGAGATATCGTGACCATTGAACAGGATTTGCCCGTCGCTTGGTCGTTCAATCGCACAGAGCAACTTCAGCAAGGTGCTTTTACCGGCACCAGAGTGACCAGTCAAAAACGCCATGTCGCCTTTCGGCAAGTGAAAGCTCACTTTCTGTAACGCTTGCTGCCCACCACGGTAGGCCTTGCTTACCTGCTGAAACCGGATCACGCTGATCAATCCTCCTGACTGAATAGTGCTTCGATAAAGTCTTCTGCAACGAACGGTCGTAAATCATCAATCCCTTCACCCACACCGATGTATCGAAGTGGAATATTGAACTGATCGGCAACTGCGAAGATAACGCCACCTTTTGCTGTACCATCAAGCTTGGTCAGGGTGATACCTGAAAGCGGCGCAATGTCGTTGAACAAACGCGCTTGGCTGATGGCGTTCTGCCCTGTACCCGCATCAATGGTCAGCATGATTTCATGCGGCGCATTCGGGTCGAGCTTTTTCATCACGCGAACAATTTTGCGCAGTTCTTCCATCAAGTGTGACTTGTTCTGCAAGCGTCCTGCGGTATCTGCAATCACCACATCCACGTTACGCGCTTTTGCCGCCTCAATAGCATCATAGATAACAGATGCACTGTCTGCGCCAGTATGTTGAGCAATAACAGGAACGTTGTTGCGTTCACCCCAAACTTGAAGCTGTTCAACTGCCGCGGCACGGAATGTGTCACCCGCAGCCAACATCACAGATTTACCTTGCTGTTGGAATTGCTTCGCCAGTTTACCAATGGTGGTGGTTTTACCCACACCATTCACACCAACCATCAGAATAACAAACGGGCCATTCTCGCACTTGGCTTCAAGTGGCTTTTCAACTTTGCTTAAAATCTCGGCCATTTCCTGCTTGAGCAGGCCATAGAGTGCTTCACCGTCTTTCAATTCACGGCGGCTTGCTTTATCTGTCAGGCTATCGATGATTTTGGTGGTGGTATCCATGCCAACGTCTGCGATCAGAAGTTGTTCTTCTAACTCTTCAAACAGTTCATCATCAATTTTCTTGCCGCTGAATAAACCAAAGAACCCTGCACCGATATTCAGCTTGGTCTTCTGAAGACCACGCTTCAAACGTGCAAAAAAGCCTTCTTTCTTTGGCTTTTCTTGTTCTGCGTTCGCTTTCGCTTCTTCTTCAGCCAGCGCTTGCGCGTCAGCTTCTGCTTGCGCTTGGGCTTCCGCTTTCAAGCGTGCTTCTTCCGCCGCTTGCGCTTGGGCCTCTGCTTCCGCTTTCAAGCGTGCTTCTTCGGCGGCTTGCGCTTGCGCCTCTGCTTCCGCTTTCAGGCGAGCTTCTTCCGCTGCTTGCGCTTGAGCCTCTGCGTCCGCTTTCAAGCGTGCTTCTTCGGCTGCTTGCGCTTGGGCCTCGGCTTCCGCTTTCAGGCGTGCTTCTTCCGCCGCTTGGGCTTGCGCCTCTGCTTCCGCTTTCAGACGTGCTTCTTCGGCTGCTTGCGCTTGGGCCTCGGCTTCCGCTTTCAAGCGTGCTTCTTCCGCTGCTTGCGCTTGGGCCTCTGCTTCCGCTTTCAGGCGTGCTTCTTCGGCTGCTTGCGCTTGGGCCTCGGCTTCCGCTTTCAGGCGTGCTTCTTCCGCCGCTTGGGCTTGCGCCTCTGCTTCCGCTTTCAGACGTGCTTCTTCGGCGGCTTGCGCTTGGGCCTCGGCTTCCGCTTTCAGGCGTGCTTCTTCCGCCGCTTGGGCTTGCGCCTCTGCTTCCGCTTTCAGACGTGCTTCTTCGGCGGCTTGCGCTTGGGCCTCGGCTTCCGCCTTCAAACGCGCTTCTTCCGCCGCTTGTGCTTGGGCCTCTGCTTCCGCTTTCAGGCGCGCTTCTTCGGCCGCTTGGGCTTGAGCCTCTGCTTCCGCTTTCAAGCGTGCTTCTTCGGCTGCTTCAGCGTCAGCTTGTGCTTTTGCTTCTGCCTCGGCATGAAGACGTGCCTCTTCTTCAGCACGTGCTTGGGCTTCTGCCTGTTGCTGTTCTTCTTGGTCATCTTTCTTGCGGCCGAAACCCAGCCAGGACATAAATCCGCGTTTCTTTTTTTCTGCCATTGGCAAATCCTAAAGCATGATTGGTACAATCGGCGCGATAACAGCGAGCTGATCAAAAACTGTGAACACTGCGCCTATGAATGCAGTGTGGTAACGAAACACAAACCATTCCTTGCAGCGTAACAAACTCGGCGAAAGTGACCGAAGTCCTTACGTCGTTGACGCGCTAAATAAGGGGAATGCAGAATCGTTACCGAACCGACATATACTAACACCTTCTTGGCGGTCAAAAAATCTATGGTAAGACGTAACCCAAAAAACCCTGCGACACGCAACACGAGCAGGGGCAACAATCCATCTGCATCAACAGGTGGCGGATCCGGTTTTGTCCGTATCATCAGTGGCAAATGGCGTGGCCGTAAGCTTCCCGTGAAAAACGTCGAAGGCCTGCGCCCAACCACTGACCGCGTTAAAGAAACCGTCTTTAACTGGTTGGCGGCCGATCTCTATCAAGCAAAATGCTTAGATGTGTTTGCAGGCAGCGGTGGTTTGGGCCTTGAAGCCTTGTCTCGCCAAGCAGAGCATGTCACCCTGCTGGAACTTGATAAAGGTGCTGCTGATCAAATTAAAATGAATATCAATACGTTGAACGCCGACAATGCCACGGTAGTCAATACTGATGCCTTGAGCTATTTGTCACAGGCAGGGCAGGCTTTTGATGTGGTGTTTATCGATCCGCCGTTTCGCAAAGATTTGCTGTCAGACGTCATCACACGTTTGGAACAAAATGGCTGGCTCAGCCCTAACGCCATGATTTACATCGAGGCGGAAAAAGAATTGGGCGCGATTGATGTACCCCTGCATTGGGACATGATTAAGGAAAAACATGCCGGACAAGTCAGCTTCCGGTTGTATCAGAGAGAGGAAGTATGAACGCACTCATCTTATTAGCAAAAGCCGCCATCGGCTTTGTTTGGCTCGTATTGTTCACCAATATTGTCTACCCATTCCCCGGCGTTGCCGCGATGGCACTTTACATCATGACCGCATTCTTATTCTGTATGCACGGTCTTCAAATGCTGATTTTCATCGGTGCGTTTGGCGACAAAGTGAACATGACGCGTTGGGAAAAGTGGTCAATTCTCTTTTTCGGGATTTTCGCACTGCTCGGTATTCGCCAAAAATACATGATTGGTAAGTAAGTACTAACCTTCATTTTTCATCCGTATTTTCCTGATGTCAAAAAGGCCTCGTTCGAGGCCTTTTCTATTTCAGAAGTGTATTAATACATTCACTCAGTGCTGACAGACTCGCGCTGCGTTCACCAACAAGGTGCCAGACTGCTCAATGATTTTCTTGCGTCGATGGAGAAACACCAAAACTTCACTGAACAGCAAATCTTGCTGGCTACACGTATGAAATCTTGCTGTCGCACCCCACTGCTCTGTCACCCATTGGGTAAGGTCAAGCTCTGACATTGGTGCAGTGCTGAGGTGGTTTAGGATTTGGTGAACATGAACAGAAGATGACATTTTCGCTCCACACGTTGTCTGACGGTCTGGTCTCTACACGCATGGAATCACATTTATTCACTGAATAAGTTGATGTGGCACAAGCTCAATCAGGTTTCACCTCGAGGTGTATTACACTGCCAGCACACTTCAAAACTCCCGCCGTTCTCTTCTTGGCAATGTGAACAATGCCAGACCGTTTCACTTTGCTCCTCATAGGCTTCAAGTGCTTGGCGCGCTTTGTCTTCTTGCAGGGCATCCACCCACAGCGTCACCGCCACAATATCAGGTGGAAGCTCACCAGCAGCACTGGATAGCGACTCCCCTTTGAGCATCACTTCAATGCCTTGCGATCCCAACATGCCTTTTAAGCTGTGTGCTTCTAACGCGTTGGCGGCGCTATAAACCTGAACCCATGACATAAACACACTTCCTTACAGCGAAAGCACGGAGGCTGTGATCAGCCCTTGCGCACAAAAATAGGTCGTCATAACAAGAAGAACAGACGCTTTAAATGGCCCTTTGAATCGCTCAAATGCCAAGATGGTATCGGACATCATAAACAACAACGCACCGCCAAAGGCATAGGCCGCAGGCTGTGTACCCGCATTCATCCAAAACTCACCCGCTCCCCATGCCATTTGCGCGATAACGGCAATGTAAATACCCACAGGGATGAGCAATGCGCCAAGGTTTGGCAGCAGCAATAAGAAAACAATGACGCTGGCAGCCCCAATCAAAGAAGGTAACCACCACACCATCGACCCTTCAAAGCTTTGCCAGAACGCGACGCTGTAGATGATATGCGCCACGAGAAAGCTCAACAAACCGGGAATGAAGCGGTCTTTTGGCAGCATTAAAAACACATCGCCAAACAGTGAAAACAGCAAGCCTGCCAAGATCAGATAGGTATACCCGTTTGGCTCTCCGCCAAAAACGGCAATAAGCATCATCAACGCGATCGTTAATGGCTTAAAAAGATAAAATTGCCAGCGCGGTCCTTTATAGGCGGCATTGATATGCAGCACCCCTGAACAACAAACGGCCAACCAACTCAGCATGTTTTCATTCCCTTAAAATCAAGCCAACCAAGTCTAGAGATGACATAAAGAAAGTCCACCGTACACCTCTCAGAAAGCGAACAACACATCAAAAGCCAAAATCAGCCCCACATTGAGGGACAGCTCATACCCTTTAGGATCCGCGCCTTGCTCTACCCAAGTCCCCCCACGGGAAGCACGAGATTTCAACTCTATTAGGCATCAGACAATAAAAAAGCAGGCTCCTTTAACGGGCCTGCTTTCGTTTGTTTGTATTCATTAGGATGGAACGCGACTAACTGCCGACAATGTGTCGCCAGTTTTCGATATAGAACCATACCGCGCCCGCTGTGACGGCGAAAATGAGGAAAAAAGCCATTCGCCAAATCATTCGATTACTGCGAGGCTGCAATTCTTTTTCGCACTGCTTGCAGGCAGAAACAAACCCACGCATGTCATCCACTTCGTAGCCATCTTCATGCACAGCTTTATTTCGGACGGTTGCAACAAACCTAAGTTTCGCAATCACGTCATGGGGTAAGCGCTCTTGGCAGCTCGATACCAGCTCATGAAGCCCACGGCCTTGAGCGTGGTAATGCTCCTTGAGCAGCCGTTCTAAACGACGACTATTTCTCACTACGACAGCAATATCATCCATGCTGACCTCCTTGGGCGTCGGGTCTCATACCCTTTATACCTTCATTTCATTAGCTTACGTCAATTCGACGGAAATGAGAAAATCCTTTAACTTCGTTTACATTCACTGCAACGACTGACTATATGAGTGCGATTGATCACGAAACCAATTGCACTAAGGTTTGCACGGGTAGAGTCTGAAGTAGACTCATGCTCGACTTCTTCAGGCCGGAACAGGAGAACACCGTGCCAATTTCTTTGATTTTACTCTTAGTTGCGTTGGCCGTGATTTCGACAGTGTATTTTTTCCTGTCGTTTCAAAAACACTCTCTCGGCAAAGGCGCAGAAGAGCGCGCCATTGATATCCGCATCTTAGACAAACAGTCTGTTGCGCTGCCTTCTCCAGAGCAGCACGAAGATCCAGAAGAGTATTGGATCTACGTTCAGCCTTTGGCTGGCGGCCCTAAGCGCGAATTCCAAGTGGGCGTTCATTACTACCATGCACTTCAGCCGGGTGATTGCGGCACATTGACCTACAAAGGGTTACAGTTCCTGCATTTCGCAAAGCTACAACGCGTCGATTAATGCCACACGGCAACATCACCCTAAAACGCGGAGACGAAGGTTTCCGCGTTTTTATTTTAGCGCCGCCACAGGCCGTTTTGCCTTATGGCACCAGCCATGCCGTCCACCGCGATGACGAGAGCACGCGGCTTGTCCAATAGGACAACACAAACACCACTAACGTCACTAATGGAATGGTCAGCCATGCCATATCAAACGTGCCACCCCATTCACGAATAGGCCACAAGAAAATCGGATGAATGAGATAAATCCCCAAAGATTGACGGCTTAATGCGACGAGACGTTGCTGACGCTTTGGTGAAATCCGTTCAGCCCAATGTTTACAAAGGCCAAATACCATGGCTGCGATCAGCACGGTGTTGATGGTTTTATAAGAGAACCACCCCGCGCTGGTGTATCTACCTTGCAATGCACTCTGGCTAAGCGCCGTGTATTCCGTGGCGACGAGCGCGAGAAGCCCAGTAAAGAGCAGCCCTTTGATTGGAATATCATTTCGATGAAGCGCCAATCCCAGCAGCAAATACCCGCCATAAAGCAGTAAATCTTCCACTATCCCTAAATTCAAACCCGCTAAGCGAAACGTACAAAGCGCAATCCACACCCCAAGCAAGGTATTAAAGTAACGCGGGTCTTGGTGCTGAGCCGCAGGCCTAAGCAAGGGAATAACGACATACAGCGGCAGAAAATAGTAGAAAAAGCCGAGGTGATAATAGGTTTCTTGCTGCGGAAACGCCGTTAGTCGCGCGATCGTTTCAGTCCAATTGACACCGTCTAACGAAACCGCCGCCAGCAGCCCATAAAACAAGGACCAAATAAGAAAGGGCACAAACACCTTCATGACCCGACGACGGACAAAGTATGACGCTGAAAATGGCCGAGTGTCCGATAGCATTAATGCACCTGTGATCATGATAAATACAGGCACAGCCCATCGACTTGCGCCGTTGATCAACACCGCGGATACCCAATCAGAATCAGGGATCTGCCCTAACAAGTGACGATAGGGGCCAAGGACATGAATGGCGATCACAGCAACGGCAGCCACAACACGAAGTAGCTCAACATAGAAGATTTTTTTCTGCATCTCTCTACTCTACCGCGAGTCTCCTTTCGTTACCTCTTCCTCCCACAAAAATACTGTCATTTTTTAAGCAAATTACGCTTGCCCCAATCGCTTTTTGATAAGAAATCCATGCCGTGGCATTTTTCCTGTTTTATCGATAGATATGTCAGAAAGATACCGACCAGATACCGAGACCTAGCGAATAAACGTGGGCTGTGACTTCTACTCAACTGGTTGAGTAAATAAACGAGAAGCGGCATAAAAATAGTCAAACAGTCGGCCTATGCCGGCTGTTTTCTTTTATTGATTGCCAACTCTATGGCACAAACGCAGGGCAGAAATGACGACACATGATATGCTAAATAAAAACCCCGACGGGATTAGACATGGTAATTGAACACCCTTTTTTATTTACTCGCGAATCTGAGCTTACAGACGCCATGGAAGCGTCTATTGGGCCATTTTGGGCATCGCGTCAGCAGGGACAGTTCATAGGTAAAGACGGACTGCGCTTGCAGTGGTGCGCTTTTACATCGCCTGAGCACACCAAAGCCATTGTTGTGGTAAACGGCCGAATTGAGTGCACAGAAAAATACCAAGAAGTTTTCTACGACCTGTTTCAACAGGGGTATGACGTTTACAGCTACGATCACCGCGGCCAAGGTATCAGCCACCGTTTGGTGACAGGCAGCGATATCGGACATGTTGTTGAGTTCAACGACTACGTGGACGACCTCGAAGCCTTCATTGATAACGTGGTGACGCAAAAAGTCCACCAGCAGCGCATGATTTTGGCGCATTCCATGGGAGGCGCGATCGCCACCTTGTATGCAGCGCGTAAACCTGCGGCCATTGATGCCATGGCGCTGAGTGCCCCTATGCTTGGGATAAACCTTTCGCCCTTGCTACGTGCAACCGCAAAGCCTCTGTGCCGTGTGCTTTCTCAGTTGCAGCACCCTGCAGGGTTTGCACCCGGTCAGGTGCCGTACTGGGCAAAACCGTTCAAACATAACCTGCTCACGCAGTCTGAAGCGCGTTATCAGTGGTTCAGAGAGCTGTATGAAGAAAACGAGACAGTGCAAGTCGGCGGCCCAAGTGCGCAGTGGATTTGGCAAAGCATGACCTCTTGCGAGCATGCGGTGAGCCTTGCGAAAGACATCGACATGCCTATTTTGATGATGCAGGCCGCCCGCGATGAAATCGTGTGTAACGAGACCATGTTCCGTTTCTACCGCGACAGACAAGCGTCAGGTCAGCCGATTCAATTCCAAATCGTGCCAGAGTCACGTCACGAGCTGCTGTTTGAACGTGATGAGATCCGCGACAAAGCACTGACGTATGTACTGACCTTCTTCCGCGCGCAACAGCCCGATCAAGAAACCGCGCCTCTTGAGCAAACGGCCTAACAGTGTTGCCGCAAACCACCGCACGATATGACGGTTATTTCGACTAAACAGGAAAAAATAACCGTCACTTTGATCCCTTTTCTTTATCTCCACCTTGGATACACTGGTTAGGTTAAGAACATCTTCTCTCCTACCGAGGTTTCCATGTACAAAATCGTTGCGTCTGACCTTGACGGCACACTGCTGACACCCGACCACAAAATCGCCCCTTATACTCGCGACGTCCTTCAACGTCTTCACAACAAAGGCGAACACTTTGTTTTTGCGACTGGTCGTCACCACATTGATGTTGCCAGCATCCGCAAGAACGTGGGCATCCCAGCCTTCATGATCACCTCAAACGGCGCACGCGTGCATGACGCTGACGACAACCTCGTATTCAGCCGTAATGTAGACCCAGAGTTGGTTGCTGAACTGATCAAGATGGTGAAAGACGACGAAACCGTCACCATTCACATCTACCGTGAAAACGACTGGTTGCTAAACCGTGTTGATGAAGATCTGGCTAAATACCACAAAGAATCAGGCTTCAGCTTCACTGAGTTCGACCCAGAAAACCCGCCGTTAGAAGACATTGCGAAGGTTTTCTTTATTCGTCACGACCATGACTATCTAACGAATTACGAAAAAACCTTCACAGAGAAATTTGGCGACCAAGTTAGCGTCGCGTTCTCGACGCCATTCTGCTTAGAAGTTATGGCAGCGGGCGTATCGAAAGGTGAAGCATTGAAAGCTGTTGCAGAGCTGAAAGGCTTTAGCTTGGATGAATGCATCGCATTCGGTGACGGCATGAACGACGTTGAGATGCTCAGTGCGGCGAAGAAAGGTTTGATCATGGAAACCGCGCACCCACGCGTAAAAGCAACATTACCAGACAACGAAGTTATCGGCAGTCATGCAGATGAAGCCGTTGCACGCTACTTAGAGAAACACCTGCTGAACGTGGAATAAGGCCCGCGTAAGCGCCGCGCAATTTGACGATGGAACACGCGACGCAATCAGCAAACAAAAAGAGCGTGATTAAAAGGCAGCCATTCCCCCGCTGCCTTTTTCTTTGCCCGCCCATTTCTTGCGTCGATAGCGACAACCTCAGCGGAACAACTCAACGCCCTTTGCTTTCAGACATGGCGATGATTTCATGCCATTGCGATTCCGTCAGCGGCATAATACTCAGGCGGTTGCCGCGCTTTACCAAGGGCATCTCTTCCAACGCAGGGTTCGCTTTGATTCGCGCCAGCGACACATAATTGAGGTGTTGGCGGTAAGCGACATCTACCATGATCCAGCGCGGATTATCCGGTGCGCTTTTCGGGTCGAAGTAGTGGCTTTCAGGATCAAACTGAAAATGATCGGGATACGCCTCTTTCACCACTTCCGCAATACCAACGACGCCCACATCCTTACAGGAGGAGTGGTAAATAAACGCCTGATCGCCCACTTTCATGCCATCACGCATCATGTTTCGCGCCTGATAATTGCGCACACCTTCCCAGCAAGAGACCTTTTGCTGTTTTAAGGTGTCTATAGAAAAAGTGTCAGGCTCGGTTTTTAGTAGCCAGTACGCCATAATTTCCCCGTAAACGATCCATTGATTAATCGGTGACTCACGGTTTTAACCCGTAACGAAAACAAAGAGAAGAGGAATCTCCCTTGTTGACCCAATATCGACAACGTCTCCACCTGCTCGGCAGCCTATCTGTGATCAGCTTGCTGTCAGCCTGTAGTTTATCGCCTTCTGAACCTGTTGAACTGGGTAATTCCGACCAGCTCGAGCAAGCTGCACAAACCGCGCCTTCCCATGTCGCCGCCACGCCACAGCGCTTTATGTTGCGCGGCAATGTCACGCTAGGCCACGAAGTCAGCGCCATTTCCCCTTGTGGCAGCAAAAACCAATATTGGCTTGAACTGGACGCGAACCTCGCACAAAAAGGCACCATGATGACGCCAAGTCCTTACGCCAGTATTTATGGTGAAGTGATTGGTGAATTTGTTCAACCCGCCTCTGACGGCTTTGCTGCCGACTACCCTGCAGTATTTAAAGTCAGCCAGCTAAATCTAATTTCTGCTGAAATAGATGGCTGTAAGCAAACACGAAACAACACCGTCGCCGCTGGCAATGAGCCGTCATGGTCAGTGTCTATTGATGGCAATACACTCAATTTTAACCCACTTGGCGGCACGCCTGAGCGCTTCACCTTGTCAGATCGCACTATCACACCCACCTCGCGC
Source organism: Enterovibrio baiacu (assembly GCF_004120195.1). Taxonomy (GTDB): domain Bacteria; phylum Pseudomonadota; class Gammaproteobacteria; order Enterobacterales; family Vibrionaceae; genus Enterovibrio; species Enterovibrio baiacui. The sequence goes on from NZ_SCHN01000012.1 coordinate 178,663, forward strand.
ACCTACACCGCAAATGGCGCGACCTTGACGCTGAACGCCAACATCTGTAACGACACCATGAGCGACAGCTTGTATGGCTGGACAGCCACCTTTGATAAAAACGGGAAAGTCTTCAAGGGCTGCGCAACCTTGTCTGCCGATGACCCAACACAAACGTGGGTCGGCGATTATCAAGGCATAACGCGTCTGGGTAGCATCGCGCTCAGCACCACCCTCACGTTAAACGCCGATCATTCAGCAAAAACCACCTACCAAGAAGCGGGCGAATCCCCCATTGAGGAAACCGGGGTTTGGCAGCAAGTGAATGATCGCGAAGTCCATGTCATGATGACACGTCATCAAGGACGTTTTTTGGTCAGCGAACGCGTATTTACCCGCAACGGTTTTTCACTGCACACCGACAGCGAAGTGGTAAGCGGCCGAAAATACAGCCTTGGCAAAGAAGGGCTGAGCCTTTCTCTGATGGTTGGCAATCATGCTGAAGCCCGCGATGCATCGGTTAAAAATGGAATTAACGGCTCAGCGACACCCAATTCGAAGGTAGATGCAGCGTTAAAAGCCTATTTGGGCGATGCACTCGATAAAATCGAACCCACAAGGTATCGCTGGCTGACACAAGATCTGAACCAAGATGGACAAGACGAATTGCTCGTGATGACCGATTGGTGTGGCAGTGGCGGGTGTACTTTACTGGTGTTCGCCAACAACAAGGGGGACTGGCAGTTCAACAGCCGTGTCACGCTGGTGCACTTGCCATTTCAAATGAGCAATGTCACCAGCCAAGGTTGGCACAACCTGATCATGCCGGTGGGCGGCGGTGGCGCGAAACCTGCAACCCATGTGCTCGAATTTAACGGTCAACGCTACCCTGGCAATCCATCGACCGCCCCCGAGGTCAGCAAGCCAGACAGCGCCGACACCTACTTGTTTGCCGACGGTATTTACCCTGCACGAGAAGGCGTAACATTACAATAAACGCGCAACGATGCCGCCAATAACCCAGTGTTGATGGCGGCATATTCACATGAAACATGAGCCTGACTGAGGAACACATGGCGCCATCAACACATTCACCACAAACAAAACCCGCACCGTGTTCTGGTTGTGGCTTTCACTACAACTGCCTGTGTGACGCAGTGCCAAGACTCGACAGCCAAGTGCGTATTGATCTATTAATGCACGAAACAGAAACCGAACGCGCCACCAACACAGGGCAATTGCTTGAAGCCTGCTTGCCCCATTGTCGCCGCCATGTTTGGCAACGGAAAGATCCCCCGATCGAATTGCTGACCTTGCTGGCCGATCCTGCCGCAGAACCTGTATTGGTTTTTTTAAGCGACGATGCCGTGCCACTCGAGCAGATCACAACGCGTCGCCGCTCTAAACCAGAAGCCAAGCCCATCCACTTCATCATTTTGGACGCGACATGGCAGCAGGCGAAGAAAATGCGCAATAAGAGCCCGTGGCTGCAAGACATTCCCACCGTGGTCCTACCCTCAGGTTTGGTGACGGAATACAGCTTACGACGCAACCAGCCCGAGGGTGCGCTATGTACCTGCGAAGTCGGTATTGTTTTGATGAAGGCGATGGGTGAAGAAGAAAATGCAGAGAAAGTAGACCAATACTTTCATCACTTTATGGACACGTTTGACGCCGACAGACAACACAAATCCGTGCGGTAGTCAGTGGTCTGACGCTTGCCTTTGTGCTGGTCTGACCTTAATGTTAGAAGATGGTGTCTGCAAAAGGGAAATGCACACATGGGCGTGGTATCAATGGCAAGTATGGTTCCTGTTGAACAGCAAATCTCGGCGTTAGAAACGCAGTTTGCAACCTTGTTTGAGCACAGTAACGTCAATCCTGATGTGGCGTATGAAGATCGTATTCATGATCTCAATAAGCTGCAAAAAGCACTCAAACAACACTACAAAGCACTCGTTGACGCCCTGTCTCAAGACTATGGCCACCGCAGCGACACAGACACGCTGATTGCAGATATCCTGCCGTGCTTTCAAATGCTGCGCTACACCAAGCGCAAGCTCAAACGCTGGATGCGCCCTTCTTCTCGCTCAACGGGCTTATTGCTCACACCAGCCTCCGTGAAAGTTCACTACCAACCGCTGGGGGTGGTGGGCATTGTTGTACCGTGGAATTTTCCGGTGACACTCAGCATTATTCCGCTGATGACAGCCATTGCCGCGGGTAACCGCGTGATGCTCAAACTCAGCGAATTCACACCCAACACCAATCTCGTCATCAAAGCCATGCTCGGCGATGCATTCCCGGCGGAACAAGTGAGCGTGATTGATGGAGAAGCGGCCGTTGCCAGTGCCTTCTGTAAACTGCCGTTCGATCACCTGCTCTTTACCGGCTCAACGGAAGTGGGCAAAAAAGTCATGGAGGCCGCGTCAGCAAACCTTACCCCTGTCACCCTAGAACTCGGCGGTAAATCGCCAGTGATTGTCGCACCAGACATCGACCCCGCCCTTGCTGCAGACCGCATGCTATTTGGTAAAAACCTCAATGCTGGGCAAATCTGCGTCGCACCAGACTTCGTGTTTGTTCCCGAAGACTCGCTCGAACCTTTTGTCGAAGCGTTGCGCGCAAAGTGGCAAGCGGCCTACCCCAAAGGCATTAACAGCAAAGACAGAACCGCCATCATTAACGACCGCCAGTTCTCTCGCCTTGAGTCTTTAATTGATACCTCAAGGGAAAGCGGCGCAACCGTCATCCATCTTGCGGAACCTGCCATCGACCGTGGCACGCGAAAAATGGCACTGCACCTTGTCATTAACCCACCAGCAGACAGTGCCGTGATGCAGCAAGAAATCTTCGGCCCAATTTTGCCGATCATCACCTACAAAGATGTGCACGACGTGGTTAGCACCTTGCACCGCCAACCGCGCCCGCTCGCGCTGTATGTAATGACGTTCGATAAAGATTTTCAGCAACACGTTATCAAACACACCCACTCAGGCTCACTGGCCATCAATGACACCGTGGTGCATGTGGCTGTGGACGATGCGCCCTTCGGTGGCGTTGGCGCATCAGGCATGGGCAGCTATTACGGCATCGAAGGGTTTCGTACGTTCAGCCATGCCAAAACCGTCTTCACGCGTGGGAAAATCAATCCGGGCAAACTGCTCACGCCACCGTATGGCAAGTGGTGGCAGAAACTGATGTTGAAGACTTTTTTACGCTAGTCAGACACGAAAAAGGCGCTATCCGCGCCTTTTTGCTCTCTCTTTATGGGTATCCCAAAAACGCGTTTACTTCACGCCATGCCCCACGGCGGCAGACCACACTTGATACCACTGTTCTCTTGTCAGTCTAATATCGCGTGCGTTAACCAAAGGACGAATGTTCTCAATCTTGCCAGAGCCGGTAATGATTTGCGGCTGACTTGGCAGGGTCAGTACCCATGCATAAATAAGCTCAGCCAGCGAAGACACGCCAACGTCTTCCATTAAACCGCTTAAGTCCTGCGTCAGCCTTTGGGTCACGACATCCGTCTTATCAAACAAACGTCCGCCGCCCAAGCAAGACCAAATCATAGGACGAATGCGGTGCTGATAGCATTGGTCGAGCAAGCCATTGTCCAGCGCGCTGGTTTCAAACGGCGAAAACTCAATTTGGTTCGTGACGAGCGGTACATCTAAGGTACTTTGTAGCAAAGAAAACTGCGCGGTATTGAAGTTCGACACACCAAACTGCTTCACTTTTCCCTGTGCTTTTAGCGTATTGAATGCATCGTTTACGGCATCAACATCCATCAAATAATCAGGGCGATGTAGCAACAAGGTATCAACGTAATCGGTGCCGAGCGCCTTCAATGAGTGATCGACTGACGCTAGGATAGTCGCTTTGCTCGAGTCATAGTGGTTCACTGACGTCGCATCAAGTGGGTTGTCACCCACGCCACGAATACCGCACTTGGTGATGATATTGATGTTCTCTCGAAGGTTTGGAGAGAGGGACAATGCTTGCCCAAATGCCGTTTCGCTGCGATACACATAGGCGTGGTCGAAATCTTTCACGTCGATCTCGACAAGCTGCTCGATAAATCGATTTAGCGCTTGGGTAGAATACCCCCACGCGTTAGTACGCCAAAAACCCGCAATAATCGATGCGTTATCATCTTTCGTGTTTGCACTCATTGAACCGTTCCCTAAACTTGCACAAGTCTCGAGAGATTAACGATTTCCTGACTATGCGCAACAAAAGCACAGCATTGCGTGCGTTACATCCCTCATAAACGCAAAAAGCCATGACATGTCATGGCTTTATAAAATGCTTCACTGGGTACGCCAAAGCGCTTAAACGTGCTGACCCGCCACCCAGCCAGAGCTCCACGCCCATTGGAAGTTATAGCCCCCTAACCAGCCCGATACATCCATCACTTCACCGACAAAATACAGGCCAGCAATATTTTTGACCTCCATGGTTTTCGATGATAGCTCGTCAGTGTCTACGCCGCCCAACGTCACTTCCGCGGTGCGGTAGCCTTCTGTGCCATTCGGTGCGATGTTCCAAGCATGGAAGTAGTCTGACAACGATTGAATGTCTTTCGGGTTGAGCTGTTTAAGTGGTTTGTCTTCAATATCTCCACGCGTAATCAAGGCTTCAATCAAACGCTTTGGCAGCAGGCGAGACAAACTGTTCTTCAAGCTTTGTGCCGGGTGTTTGTCACGCATGGCGTTGAGCGTGTCAGCCAAATCCAGATCAGGTAACAGGTTTACGGCGACTTTTTCGCCTGGGTTCCAATATGAGCTGATTTGCAATACCACAGGGCCAGACAAGCCTCGGTGAGTGAAAAGCAGGTTTTCTTTAAAGGTGACGCCACTGTCAGAGGTGATCACTACAGGAATCGCGATACCAGATAAATCAGAAAATGCCGCTTTATCTTTGTCGTGCAGCGTGAAAGGCACCAGACCTGCGGTGGTTGGGATACGTTTCAGGCCAAACTGCTCTGCGATGTGGTAACCAAACGGGGTCGCTCCGAGCTTAGGCATCGACAAGCCTCCCGTCGCCACCACCAGCGATTGGCATGCAATCGTGTCGGTATCTAACTTCAACGTGAAGCCATCGTCTGTTTTTTCGATGTCATGAACATCACAACGGTAGCGTTGCTCTACATTCGGAAGATCGCATTCTTTAAGCAGCATTTCGACGATGTCTTTCGCCGAATCGATGCAGAACAGCTGACCATGCTCGCGCTCTTCCCATGCGATGCCGTGTTCGTTCACCATGGAGAAGAAGTCCCATTGGCTGTATTGCGCCAATGCAGATTTTGCGAAGTGCGGATTGCGACAAACAAAGTTGGCCGAGGTGACATCATAGTTAGTGAAGTTACAGCGACCGCCCCCTGAGATCAGGATTTTGCGTCCCGGCTTTTTGCCGTTATCGACCACCAATACGGAGCGACCACGCTTTCCAGCCTGCGCAGCACACATAAGGCCCGCAGCACCTGCACCAATGATCACGACATCAACTTGCTTCATTTTTACGCTCTTCGCTTTGCATACCAAAGGTGGGGAATGCCACCGCTTGCTGCTTATAAATAGGGCGGCATTGTAGCCGCCCTGTTCGCATTGAGCCAGACCCAGATAAGCACCTTATGGTTGACTTGGTCTTGCCTACCTCTGGTCTACCCCTGGCCTAGTCTTGGTTTGGCGTCGCATTCAATTGCTCAGGCAATGGAATGTTTGCCTCTGCCATATCACCGTTGTCGAAGCTCAATGTGCGCGTCGGGAACGCGAAATCAGCGCCATGTCCATGAACAATCTCTACAATCTTGAGCATCACGTCTTGCTTCACTTCGTGGTATCTCGCCCAATTCACGGTTTTGGTGAAGGTATAGATAAAGAAGTTCAGCGACGAACCTGCAAAGGCATCGAAGTTCACCATCAGTGTTGTACGCTGTTCGATGTCCGGATGGGTTTCGAGCATTTTCTTCACGTCAGCAACCACCACCGCCATTTTGTCTGCGTCTTTGTAGCGCAGGCCAAACGTTTCATTGATGCGGCGATGCTGCATACGAGACGGATTTTGCACCACGATGCTGCTGAACACGGAGTTCGGTACATAGATAGGTCGGCTTTCAAAGGAGCGGATCATGGTCATGCGCATACCAATACGTTCCACCGTACCTTCAATGTTTCTGTCCGGCGAACTGATCCAATCACCCACGCTAAATGGGCGATCGAAGTAAATCATCAAACCACCGAAGAAGTTCGACAAGAGATCTTTGGCCGCCAAACCGACGATTAAGCCCCCTACGCCACCAAAGGTCAGTAAGCCTGTCAGGCTAATACCAAACTCTTGCAGCGCCGTCAGCACGCCGATAACGGCGAGCAATAAGCGGAAGATGTGCCCCATGGCAGACACTGTGGTTTGGTCACGGGTTTCGGACGTCATCAGGTAGGCTTCAACCTTGTTGACCAACCGCAGCAAAATCCAGAGCACTACGCCAAAGAGCATGACGCGACGAGAAACAGCAAACCAATTTGCGCTGGCTTTACTCGTCACTTCCAGCAGGCTATCGATGGCATAGCTCGACGGCCACAACCAAATCAGCACACTGATCGGCACACTCACCGATTGCAACACAATGGTGTCCCACTCCGTTTTCGTGGTTTTCGAAACCGACACCAATTTGCCAAACACCACCTTCCACACCAGCCAAGAAAATGCCGCCGCGGCGAGTAGAAGTGCAATATGTTCTAACCAGTTCCAGTTAAGGCCTTCAGAACTGGTTCGCCACCATGCCAAGAAGTGATCCACAGAAATCTCCATTACATCAGATAGGTATATCTAGGTTGCTCTTAGAATGGGAGGGTAACAAAAAAAACGCTAACCTCGGTCAGCGTTTTTTTAAGACATGCGTGAAGTAACCGTTATAAACCAGCGAACGCCACAAAAAAGAGTGAAATAACCAAAGCGAGTACAAGGGCGGTCGAAAGGATAAACAGGTGTCGGACTTTATTGCACTTGGCAATAAACGCGTCGTCGTGATGATGGAGGTATTCTTGGCTTCGAATGTAGTGATAAAGCCGCTTCTGCCGGCTAATGTCGCCTTGCGAAGAGAAGAAGTTATTGTTGCCGCGGTGCATTTGCTGGTAGAGCAACGGATTGGCTTCGCGCATCATGCCGAGCAGCGCGCGCAGTGAACTGAAATAGCGCAGAATGTTTGCCAGTGTCACGAAAAAAATCGCAATAATTAATGCGTCTCCGCTCATGGTGTCATCTCCCATCATAAACTTCAGCGGGAGCCCAAGGCGAAGACGCTAGCGATCAGGTCTTAAGCCGCTGGGCTATCCATCACAGAAGTGGATTCTTGTTTGGCCATTTCTGCCAAATCTTTATCAATGAAGAACAGGGCTTTTCCGTCTTCCCCTACGAGTTCAATCTTGTCCAAGATCCCTTTGAAGAGTTTCTCTTCTTCATGTTGCTCTGCGACATACCACTGCAGGAAATTGAATGTTGAGTAATCCTGCGATGTGAATGCCACATGCGCCAAATGATTAATCCTTTGTGTGATCAGTTGTTCGTGTTGGTAGGTTTCACGGAACACTTCACCTAACGACTCAAACTGATGGCGCGGCGCTTCAATCGTGCCCAAAATCGGCAATGCGCCCGTCTCGCTTACGTACGTAAATAGACGTTGCATATGCTCCATTTCTTCTACGGCATGCTTGCGCAAAAACTGAGCTGCACCTTCGAAACCTTTGTCTTCACACCAGGCGCTCATTTGTAAGTATAGATTTGATGAAAAAAACTCCAAATTAATCTGTGCATTGAGCTGGTCGATCATCGGTTTTGCTAACATGCTATGGTTCCCTGTTTTCAATCTAATATATCCAAACAACCTGAAGATGCTCGATGTTAGAAGTCTGAATATTCTCAATTCTTCGAGGCAAATTCTTGTAGTGATGATTATTCTCCCTGCCTGATGGTCACTTTTCAACCCCATTAATGTTGGAGGAGTATAAACTTCCGTTATGCGCTTCAGCAGTGAGATCTACACGACAGTCTTGCCGCCGAGACAGTGCTAATTTCTGATCAGGTTTCAATGTTTTCCCACCCCAAAAAGGGGCTGACTTTAGGAGTGAGGCCATGGGCTATAAACACATTTTGGTTGCCGTCGATCTCTCTGCCGACAGTGAAGTGTTGGTGCAAAAAGGTGCTGCATTGGCTGCACCGCTCGGGGCAAAGCTGTCCTTGATTCATATCGACGTAAACTACGCTCAGCTCTACACCGGCCTGATTGATATCAACATGGTTGAAGTGCGCCATCGCATGGCGGAAGAAGCGCAAGCACAGCTGAATGTGCTCGCCAAACAATCGGGTATTCCCGTCACCCACACGTTTGTGGGCAGTGGCGATTTGGCGGATGAGATCACCGAATCGATTTCTAACTTCGGCATCGATTTGGTGATTTGCGGACACCATCAAGATTTCTGGAGCACCTTGATTTCCTCCGCTAAGCAGCTCATTAATCGCACCCCTGTCGATATGCTCATGGTGCCGCTGCCAAGCTAAGTCTTCACCAAGACGCGGTTCACTCGCGCCTTCCTTGCTGCTCATCCGTCCAGACTGACGTTACCGACACGTTGCCGTGATATACAGTACAATAGCGGCAACTTTCACGGACATGAGCACATTATGGGATACCTTTCGTTCATCACCCTTCTCTGGGCATTTTCGTTTAGTCTAATTGGCGTTTACCTCGCCGGGCAGGTTGATGGTTACTTTTCAGTGGTCAGTCGCGTTGCGCTCGCCGCCTTAGTGTTTCTCCCTTTCTTGCGATTAAAGGGCATTCCAAAAACCTTGATGCTTAAACTGATGGTGATTGGTGCGATCCAACTGGGCTTGATGTACTGCTTCTACTACCAATCTTTCCTCTACCTCTCTGTGCCTGAGGTGCTGCTGTTCACCGTGTTCACACCGGTTTATGTCACCCTGACTTACGACATCATGCATCGCCGTTTTTCACCGTGGTACTTGATGACCGCCCTACTGGCGGTGATCGGGGCAATTGTGATTAAGTTTGCCTCAGTGAACCCGAACTTTATGCTGGGCTTCTTGGTCGTTCAGGGCGCAAACCTCTGCTTCGCGATCGGTCAGGTGAGTTACAAAGTCGTGATGGAAAGATCGCAGGTCGATGTACCGCAACACACAATTTTCGGCCTGTTTTATCTCGGCGCTCTCTGCATCGCGGTGCCAGCATTTTTGCTGTTGGGCAACCCAGAGAAATTACCGACAGAAACCCACCAGTGGCTCATTCTGGCGTACCTCGGCACGGTGGCTTCAGGGTTGGGGTATTTCCTTTGGAACAAAGGCGCAACCATGGTGAACGCTGGCGCGCTCGCGGTGATGAACAATGTGCTCGTGCCTGCTGGCATCGTGGTGAACGTGTTGATTTGGAACCGCGATGCGGATTTAGTGACCTTATCAATTGGTGGCGCGGTGATTTTGCTTTCGCTGTGGATCAATGAAACCTGGGTGAAGAAAAAGATCATGGCAACCTCTGCGGCGTAACGCCCGCAGATCACCGATCTGAAGACATAAAAAAACACCGCCAATTGGCGGTGTTTTTCAATTCAAAGAGGGACGCGAATCAAAGAAACGCAAACGCATCTGCAAACAAATGGTCACGTTCTGCGCCGCGTTCATTACAGAACATTTCACGCGCTGCACCAGCCATTTCAAAACGCCCTGCAATGTAAACGTCGTAAGCTGACAATGACACGAAATCCGTCATCACGGCTTCCAACACATTGCCGACCTTGCCGTTCCACCCTTCCGGTGCGTTCTCAACGACAGGAATGTAGTTCAGTTGACTGTTTTTCAACGCCAGTGCTTCCATTTCATCATTGGAGTAAAGCTGGCTTAGGTCACGACCGCCCCAGTAAAGGAAAATGGGCTGCGAGAAGTTTTGGCTCAGACAGTGATCAACCATGCTGCGCACGTAAGAAAAGCCTGTGCCGCCCGCAATCAAAATCAGCGGACGTTGGCGCTCTTCACGCAACCATGCATCACCATGCGGCGCTTCAATCAAAAAAGAATCGTCGCCTTTCTCTAGCGTGGCTTTCGCCGCGGTGACCACGTCGAGCGCGTAAGCATTTTCTTCTGCTGCACCGATGTGCAATTCAAGCTCATGGCCGTTTTGACGGCATGGGCTGCTCGCAATCGAGAATGGGCGCTTGTCTTTTTCACCCAGCACTGCCAACAGGTATTGTCCGGCTTTGTAGCTCACCGGCGCTGCTGGCTTCAATAAAATTCGATACGTGTTATTGGTCAGTGACGACACTGACGTAACTTCACATTTAATAGTCATCGCTTTCCTCAAAACTAACCACCAGATCACTGCATGGTATGGCTTGGCAGGCAAATATCCAGCCTTGTTGTTTCTCTTGCTCTGTGAGCATGGGCTCAAGGTGATAATTCACTTCACCTTCTTGCAAACGGCATAAGCAACTTGCACAAGCACCGATCTGACAACGGTTAGGAAATGGTACACCAGCGTCGAGCGCACCTTGTAATAATGTCTTGTTTTCAGGCACCTCAAAGTGGGTACCAGCGGGCAACAGGTGTACCACAAACATGCCTTAAATACCCAACTTGCCCCAGATTTCATCAACCTTTGCGACGATTTCCGGATCTTTTGAAATTGGTGTCCCCCACTCTCGCGTGGATTCTCCCGGCCATTTATTGGTGGCATCTAATCCCATTTTAGACCCGACCTTGCTAGGCAGCGACGAATTCTCAAGGACGTCATCAGGCGTGTTGTCGACCATCAGGGTATCACGGGATGGATCCATTCGGGTGGTAATCGCCCAAATCACATCGTTCCAATCACGAATATCCACATCATCATGATCAAACACCATCACGAAATGAATGTCTGCAACCTGTTCAAATTCAGACCAAATCCCTTTCATAATGCGTGGCCCATCGCCGAGTGCGGATTTGTTGATGGTCACCAGCGCCATGCGATTTGCCGCCGCTTCCGCGGGTAGATGAAAATCAACAATCTCAGGGAATGCCGCTTTCAGAGCGCGAACACTGGCTTCAACATCTTCCGCATCAGGCTCGATGTCAGACACGTGTGCAGAATTGGCCAACTCAGCATCCCATTTGATGGTGGCATCTAGCCCCATTTTGGAGCCAAGCCCCACCACCGGAGACGCAAAATCGAGGGAATCGATGGGCGTATTCTCAATCATCACGGTATCGCGCTTTGGATCCATACGGGTCGTCATCGCGTTGACCACACTGCCCCAATCACGGGTGTTCACGTCTTCATCCACCACAATCACGTACTTGGTGTACATAAACTGACGAAGGAAAGACCACACACCCATCATCACGCGCTTGGCATGCCCTGGGTATTGCTTCTTCATGCTCACGACCGCCATGCGGTATGAGCACCCTTCAGGGGGCAGATAAAAATCCACAATCTCGGGGAACTGCTTTTGAAGAATCGGCACAAACACTTCATTAAGCGCGACGCCCAATACCGCTGGCTCATCCGGTGGGCGGCCTGTATAGGTACTGTGATAGATAGGTTTCTCACGCATGGTGATGTGCGTGATGGTGAACACGTGGTGGCTTTCCACTTCGTTGTAGTAGCCCGTGTGATCGCCATAAGGGCCTTCATCTGCGTACTCGGTTGGGTCAATGTACCCTTCCATCACGATTTCCGCACTTGCTGGCACGTCGAGTGAATTGCTGATGCTTTTCACCACTTCGGTCTTACTACCGCGCAGTAAGCCCGCAAAGGCGTATTCAGACAAGGTATCCGGCACAGGTGTGACCGCGCCAAGAATGGTGGCAGGGTCTGCACCAAACGCGACTGAAACAGGGAAAGGTTCGCCCGGGTGGGTTTCCATCCAATCACGTAAATCTAGCGCACCGCCGCGGTGAGCCAGCCATCGCATGATGACTTTGTTCTTGGCGATCTTTTGTTGGCGATAAATACCGAGGTTTTGGCGTTTCTTGTTCGGCCCTTTGGTGACGGTTAACCCCCACGTCAGCAGCGGTGCGACATCATCCGGCCAGCAACTCATCACGGGGATTTTGTCGAGATCAACGTCATCGCCGGTCCACACAATGTCCTGACACGCGGCTTTACGCAGCTTTTTGGCCGGCATGTTCAGCACTTGTCGAAACACGGGCAATTTATCGAGCGCGTCTTTGAAGCCTTTCGGTGGTTCAGGCTCTTTCAGGTAAGCCAAGAGCTTTCCGACTTCACGAAGCTCTTTCACTTCGTCCCGTCCCATGCCCATTGCAACGCGCTTCGGCGTCCCAAACAAATTGGCAAGAACAGGTATGTCGTACCCAATGGGATTTTCAAACAGCAATGCAGGGCCACCAGCGCGCAGCACGCGGTCGGCAATTTCTGTCATTTCCTGATCAGGACTCACAGGCTGTGCAATGCGTTTTAGCTCACCGACAGATTCCAAATAGTCGATGAACTTACGTAAGTCAGTAAATTTCATAACCTTCCCGGGCGGGGTGTGATGGATTGATTATAACGAGATGACCAAGGCGTATCAGTGTCCAATATACTGAAATACGCACATTTTGGATTACTCCTTGGCGAGGTCGATGCCTTTTTCAATGTTTCTGTGCGTGACACCCGACGTTGTTTCTAACGCCTCCTCAAGCCACGGTGTATGCCCTTTTTTGGCCACCATTAACGCGACAGCTTTGCCTCGCTGTCTGTCACTTATCTGTTTCAGCAAGAAGGCTTTCACCTCATCCGGCAAGGGCTTTAAGCCAGCCAATTGACGGGTAGCGACATTACGAAGCAACGGGTTCACACTGGCCGCTATCATCTGGGTAATCTTGGCTTGGGTCATGGGCGGCATATTCAGGTGCTGAAGCTCGGTCAAGCTATGTGCATCCGTCCGGCGTCGCCATAACAATTCATACAATGCCGGATTGCCGCTTTTGCGCGCCAATGCGCCAAGCACAGCATTGTCAGGGATCCACACGATGTTTTTGTCGTTGAGATAGAGCGCGACAAGCTTGTCGACATTTTCTGACGTCATCCGCGCAATCATGTCCACCAAGGCATCGCGTCGCAATGGGTAATCGGACGAGGTGAATGATAGCCACTTCGACAGCATCAATTGGTTGTAGCCAAGCAACCGACGCACTTCGTCTTGCAGCAATTTTACTTCCCAGTGGTTCAGTACCCAGCGCGCTTCACCCGCATAGTTAAATGCAGGAATAGTGACCCAATAGCCATCACCCTGGCTTTTTAACAAATACTGCGGCTGTTGATGACTGATTTTGACAAGAAACTTCTCCCGTTCAGGTGTCATGCTGTCAAAGCTGGCTGCGCGTCGAGCCAGAACCATCAAGGCTTCTTCTCGGATAAGTAGAGGGACAGTGGCGAGGTAGGTGTCGAGCTTATCAAATTCATTCGCATCAAAGATGCGCGTTGCTTCCATCACTGACTGAACGGCTTTGGGGCTTGCCATGGAATCAGACACATCGCAGGGAGAAACCACGATCGCGCGCGTTGCACTTGAAAGTAAGCACAAAGCGAAGGCGAACAGTATTGCGAAGAAACGTTTCATCCCAGAATCCTGTATCAACACATCCCAATATGTTGATTATCTCGTTGCTTAGCTCAATTCTGAGGATGAATCTCACTTTTGGCAACTGATAAGGTTGTTAGCAAATATGTTTAAGATGCAAAAAAGCACCGCTAAGCGGTGCTTTTCTTCTTAAAACAAGGCGTCGTTATGATTTTTGACGGCGCATTGCTTCAAAGAATTCATCGTTGGTTTTGGTCATGGCCAACTTATCAATGAGGAATTCCATGCCTTCGATTTCGCCCATAGGGTGAACAATCTTACGCAGGATCCACATTTTCTGTAGCTCGTCTGCTTTAGTAAGCAGTTCTTCACGACGCGTACCAGAGCGAGTGAAGTCGATAGCTGGGAAGACACGCTTCTCTGCAATCTTACGAGATAGGTGCAGTTCCATGTTACCTGTACCTTTAAATTCTTCGTAGATTACTTCATCCATCTTCGAGCCAGTATCAACCAACGCCGTTGCGATGATGGTCAAGCTACCACCTTCTTCAACGTTACGTGCAGCACCGAAGAAACGCTTAGGACGGTGCAGTGCGTTCGCATCCACACCACCGGTCAGTACTTTGCCTGAGCTTGGTACCACGGTGTTGTATGCACGTGCCAGACGCGTAATGGAATCCAGAAGGATAACCACATCTTTCTTGTGTTCAACAAGGCGTTTTGCTTTTTCGATAACCATTTCCGCAACTTGTACGTGACGGCTTGCTGGTTCATCGAACGTTGATGCAATCACTTCACCTTTAACAAGGCGCTGCATCTCGGTCACTTCTTCTGGACGTTCGTCGATAAGAAGTACCATCAGCTCACACTCAGGGTGGTTGTAAGCAATGCTCTGCGCGATGTTTTGCAGCAACATGGTTTTACCGGCTTTCGGTGGGGCAACGATCAGACCACGTTGACCCTTACCGATTGGCGATGCCAAATCCAGCACACGTGCTGTGATATCTTCGGTAGAACCGTTACCACGCTCCATCACCATACGCTCGTTGGCGTGCAGTGGCGTCAGGTTTTCAAACAGGATCTTGTTACGGGCATTGTCAGGTTTGTCGTGGTTAACTTCGTTCACTTTCAAAAGTGCGAAGTAACGCTCGCCGTCTTTAGGCGGACGGATTTTACCTGAAATGGTGTCACCGGTACGTAGGTTGAAACGGCGAATTTGGCTTGGCGATACGTAAATATCGTCAGGACCCGCAAGGTAAGAGCTGTCTGCGCTACGCAGGAAGCCAAAACCGTCCTGAAGAATTTCCAGCACGCCGTTTCCAAAAATATCTTCGCCGCCTTTCGCATGTTGCTTCAAAATCGCAAAGATAATGTCTTGTTTACGGAGGCGGGCGAGATTCTCAAGGCCCATAGTCTTTTCGCCTAAGGCGACCAGCTCAGATACGGCCTGATTCTTCAGTTCGGTAAGATTCATAGTGGTAGGTGTCTTGTCAGTCAAAGTTGAGGTCTGATTTAATTAGAGTGTATGTGATCACGGGTGTGAACGAGAAATGAACAGATGAACAATTTACGTGCAATAAATTAGCACCAGAATAGTAAACTGTCTAGCAGATGGAAGAATTAAGCCGCGTCCAGGGTGGTACACGGCTTCTATGTCACATTACAGGTTTGCGTCTAGGAACTCTTTCAATTGAGTTTTAGACAGAGCGCCAACCTTAGTTGCTGCAACGCCGCCGTCTTTAAACAGCAGCAAAGTCGGGATACCACGGATACCGAATTTAGGTGGTGTACCCGCATTCTGATCGATATTCAGTTTACCGATAGTGACTTTCCCTTCGTATTCTTCTGAGATCTCATCAAGAATCGGGGCGATCATTTTACAAGGACCACACCATTCAGCCCAGAAATCTACTAGCACAGGGCCAGCTGCTTTAATAACGTCAGCCTCGAAGCTGTCGTCAGTCAGCTGCAAAATCTTGTCGCTCATCTTCCACTCCAATGATTGCTTTTTGTCACTGGCGATATACCAACCAGTAAATCATCACACTATTTGAATGTATTCACTATCGTATTGCAAGCCTAAGCTGATATTCTATGCGGATGAAAATGACGCATCTCACAGAGCAGAAATTTGCCGACTTCGGTCTACACGCCGATGTTATCAAAGGTTTGGAAGAAAAAGGGTTTCATAATTGTACCCCTATCCAAGCCTTGGCATTGCCGGTCCTGCTCACCGGCCAAGACATTGCAGGACAGGCCCAAACGGGTACAGGTAAGACACTGGCATTCCTGACTGCTACTTTCCATCACTTGCTAACGACTGAGGCACCTGCCGATCGTAAGAAGAATTGCCCACGCGCTATTATCATGGCACCTACGCGTGAACTTGCGATTCAGATCTACAACGACGCTGCCCCACTGCTAGCCTCAACCTCGCTAACCGCAGGCCTTGCCTACGGCGGCGAAGCGTACGACAAACAAAAAGAAGTGCTGGAAAACGGCGTTGATATCCTTATCGGCACCTGTGGTCGCATCATCGACTTCTACAAACAGCGCGTTTTTGACCTAAGTGCCATCCAAGCCGTTGTGCTTGATGAAGCCGACCGCATGTTCGACCTTGGCTTTATTAAAGACATCCGCTTCTTGTTCCGTCGCATGCCTGCACCTGCAGATCGTCTGAACATGCTGTTCTCTGCAACGCTGTCTTACCGCGTTCAAGAGCTGGCGTTTGAACACATGACAAACCCAGAACACGTTGAAGTGGAACCTGACCAAAAAACGGGTCACCGCATCAAAGAAGAACTGTTCTACCCGTCAAACAACGACAAAATGCGTCTGCTTCAAACCCTCATCGAAGAAGAGTGGCCAGAGCGTGCGATCATTTTCGCAAACACCAAACACCGTTGTGAAGACATCTGGGGTCACTTGGCAGCTGATGAACACCGTGTAGGTCTGTTGACGGGTGATGTGCCTCAGAAAAAACGCGTCAAAATTCTGGAAGAGTTCACCAAAGGCAACGTTGATATTCTTGTGGCAACCGATGTTGCGGCCCGTGGCCTTCACATCCCTCAAGTAACACACGTCTTCAACTACGACCTACCTGACGACTGTGAAGATTACGTGCACCGCATCGGCCGTACTGGTCGCGCGGGCGCAAGTGGCTCGTCAATTAGCTTTGCGTGTGAAGAGTACGCCATCAATCTGCCTGCAATCGAAGAATACATCGATCACGCGATCCCTGTATCCGAATACGATGAAAGCGCATTGATGACCGAACTGCCTGCAGCGATTAAGGTGCATCGCCCACGTCAGGTGAACGGCCGTCGCAACACCAATGGCAAGTCTGGCTCACAGCCACGCAGCCGTGGTCGTCGTCGCCCGCAACAAGCTAACAAAGCGTAATTCGCTCAGGGGTAACACAGCATGGAAAACGCGCGTTCGCCCCTGTACGCTGCTATCGACCTTGGCTCCAACAGTTTCCATATGTTGGTGGTTCGAGAAGTTGAAGGCAGCGTACAAACGCTGGCAAAAATAAAACGCAAAGTCCGCCTCGCGGCAGGGTTAGATAGCCAACTTCATCTTAGCGAAGAAGCCATGCAGCGCGGCTGGGATTGCTTGTCCCTGTTTGCCGAACGCCTGCAGGACATCGACACCAACAATATTCGCATCGTCGCGACCGCGGCCCTTCGCAGTGCCAAAAACGCCGACACCTTCATTGCAAAAGCCAATCGCATTCTAGGTCACCCGATCACCGTCATTAAAGGTGAAGAGGAAGCTCGCACCATTTATCACGGCGTCGCGCATACCTCTGGCGGCAAAGGAAAACGTCTGGTTGTCGATATCGGCGGTGCAAGCACCGAACTGATCATTGGTGAAGGCTTTGATGCCGCTGCGCTCACCAGCCTCGATATGGGCTGTGTGACTTGGCTTGAGCAGCACTTCAAAGACCGCTCTCTTACAGATTCGAGCTTCAAACACGCCATTGAAGGGGCAAAGCAAGTACTTCAACCGATCGTCGCGCGTTATCGTGAATTGGGATGGGATGTCTGTGTTGGCGCAAGCGGCACGGTACAAGCCTTACAAGAAATCATGATTGCGCAAGGCATGGATGAGGTGATCACCCTCGCCAAACTGCACAGGTTGCGTCAACAAGCCATTGGCTGCCACCAGCTTGAAGAACTGGATATTGATGGCCTCACGCTTGAACGCGCGTTGGTTTTCCCAAGTGGTTTGTCGATACTTATTGCCATTTTTGAAGCGCTAGACATTGAGTCAATGACGCTGGCTGGCGGCGCACTGCGCGAAGGCTTGGTCTACGGCATGATGGACAGCATGCGCAAGCAAGACATTCGAAAGCGTACCATTGAAAGCATACAGTCGCGTTACCAACTCGACACCGAGCACGCTCAACACGTTGCCGAGACCGCAGAAAAGCTGCTCGCACAGTGCGGGGAAGAATGGGTGTCCGAGCCTATCGCCAGAGACATGCTGATCACCGCCGCCCAGCTTCATGAGCTCGGGATGAGCATTGGCTTTAAGCAAGACGGCGAACACGCGGCGTATCTCATCAAGCATTTGGATTTGCCCGGTTTCACCCGCGCACAAAAACAATTGCTGGCTGAAACGCTGCGTCATTATCGCGAACAACTGCATGGCGTAAGTGCTCAAAACGCACTGTCCACCATCAGCGCAAATCGCCTCCTTCGTCTCCTTCGCTTGGCCGTTATTCTCTGCCATCGTCGAGACCAATCTGCGATTCCAGACTTCACGCTGACCGCGTCTGCAAAAGTATTAGCCCTTTCTCTGCCAGCCAATTGGCTTGAAGAAAACCCGTTAATGTCCGCAGAGCTTGCACTGGAAGCGCAGCGCCAATGCGATCATAACTGGCCGCTCACCGTGTCTTAAGAGCTTAATTCACAAAATGCGCAGACAAAAAAGCACGGCCATAGCCGTGCTTTTTCTTACATATTGCGAACCATTAAAGCGTAATCACGAACTGCGCGGAAACACCAACTTGGTTTTCTTCTTCACCATAGTAAGCGCCTAAATCAAAACCAAATGCACCGAATGGTTTAAAGCCGATACCTGCCGTGATGGTATCACTCGCATAGTCGGTCATACTTGCGCTATAGCCTGCACGCAATTGTGCCCAATCCCAAGCATTCAGCTCTACACCTACACGAGCAAATTGTGTTTCATGTTCTACTTCGCGGAAAAAGCGAGTTTTCGAAATATCGTAGTCCGCCGCAATGGTAACAACACCATTACTGTAAGCCGCACCGACTGTGTATTTTGGCTCAACCAAAAACGTCGCTTTTGAGCCGTAGCTTTGATTGGTTTCTAACTCTTGTGCAAAGATGTTTTTAGCCGTGAAGCCCAAAGTAATAGCGTCAGTCGGCAAATAGCTCACACCGAAGTCAGCATTGAATACCGTTTTCTTTTGATATTCAGAACCCAAGTCAAACTCGTCTTCTTCAAACCCACTGACGGTATTTTTATAATTCACCGCAACAACGTGTTGTGCCTTTGGCGTGACACCAACAGACAAGCGTTGACCATCAAACGGTAACTCAACCGCACGAGCCAACGTGATACCCGCATCAACCGTGCCACCAATCATCCCTTGAACAGTCGATGACATGTTGTCTGGGTTTGGTTGGCCTTCTAGATCACTTTCTACAACGTCAGAAAGCGCGATTGTCGCAACATTTGCCTGAACAAAAACATTCATGCTCAGGTGCTTATTTGGAATAGCAGCAGCTAAACCAATGCTGGTATCGACATTGAGCTTTCCGTTATCAATGGCTCTCAACGCCTGTTTCCATTCATCCTGAAGAGCAAGGTCATCAGGCATGCTTTCTAGCGCTTCATCAACCTCCTGAAAATGGTCGATTTTATTGTATAAGTCATCCCCATCATGGACCCCCGCGCCCAAGGATAGCAAAAGTCCAAAATCATCAGACCCAGAGTAATTCACCGCCTGCGCAGGGTTATGGAATGGCGCCATCAAATAAGACGACGAAGCGACTCCCGTGCCCCCCATCGCCAAAGAACGAGAATCAGACACACCGAATGCAACTGCAGGTAATGAGGTGATAGTCAGGCCAATCGCCAAAGTTAAACGCGTTTTCTTCATTTTCTTATCTTGAAACCATAATCAAATACAACATTTTATTCTTTAAACAAGAACAAGGGGAGATTATATGAATTTTTATACACAGCAATTTTCACCACACTACTAACGAGCGCTAATTGGCCAAAATCGGGCTGAGTTTTATTCACAAGCCACGGGAATATATGCATTTAGTGAACGAATATCACTAAATTTCGTCATTCATTAATTTTCCTCACCATCTCTATTATCCATAAAAATATGCATTTACTTATAATTTAATCAAAACGATAATCCGCCACATAAAACACAAATAACAACATTTTATAAAAGAGGCGTTATGGTAACTATTCCAAAAAAGCAGGCTGCACTTGCGCTTGCTATCTCTTCCGCACTTGCTTTATCAGCGTGTGGTGGTGATGATGACAGTGGCACATCAGGCGGCGGTAACATTGGTGGCGGCAGCGGTGGCGGTACCGTTCAGCCTGGTGGTGTGATAATTACTGCAATGGATGGTTACCTAAAAAATGCGCTTCTGTGTGCGGATGACAACGGCAACGGCATTTGTGAAGCCAGTGAAATAATTAAAGATACTGACGGTAAAGTTCTGCTAACCGATGAAGACGGCCACATTGATGCCAAAATCAGCCAAGCAGATGAAAAACGTCTTGAAACTTCAGCTCGCCTGATTGCAACAGTCCAGTCTCTAGATGCCGATTCAGAAGTCATTACTGAAGACATGGACTTACCCGGTCAGGCAATGAAAGCCGTCACTCTTCGTGCGCCTGCAGGTTCTGAAATTGCCAGCCCAATTACAGACTTGGTTGTATCTAAGATGCAATCAACAGAGACGACTGAAGGCCTTTCAAAAGAGGACGCAGAGAAAGCTGTCGCTAAATCACTTGGTGGTTTAAACGTAGATGGCGAAGTGTCCACAGAGATTCTGTACAGCAACTACATCGAAGATAAAAAATCAGATGATGTGGCTAGCAAAGCGCTTGCAGAAAAAATCCACAAAACTGCGCAAATCTTGACTGAAACCAAAGCGACCGCTTCATCGGAAGAAGCATTCGACAAACACTTAGATGCTGTTGTTTCAGCAACTGTGGAGACCGTTGATAACATCGCAAAAGATCCTGCCGTTGATATCAACGATCCAACCCTAAAACCGTCATTACCAGTGACCGATGAGTCTGTTGGTGAAATGGTTACCAACTACGCGGTTCAGTTCAACGCAGCCAAAGTTGAAGAACTGGCAGGCCAAGTTGAGACTCTAAAAGATGTTTACGGCGACGTGGACATGTGGGGAGACGACAAGACTATTGTTGTTGAAACTGCAGCACTAGTGACTGACAAAGACGCAACTGCAGATAAAGCCAACACAATTTCTATCGCTAACAAAACAGCCCTTCGTGACGCGAACCTTGCTGTAACACTAGCTAGCGACACGCTGACTATTTCTCGTGTGAATCCTGAAGCACATGTTGCAAAAGGCACCTACAAGATTCAACTGGCTACCAACGACCTGAACAGCAATGGCGATGTGGCTTCAGAGCAAGTGATCGCAACGACCACGCTTGATCTGACTGTGGATAGCTTCAACTACGCGCCGACACTGAACCAAGACATTGCCGATGCTGTAGCGAAAGACGTTAAAGCAGTAGAGCTTGAACAACATGCCGCTGTAAATGCATCGTTTGACGTTGCTGAACTGTTTTCTGACAAGAACGGGGACGTACTGAAGTTCAGCGCTAAATCTACTATTCCTGGTATTGAGGCCTCTGTTAACGGGACGACCGTTTTCCTTTCTGGTGCACCAGCTATTGCGTCGGCAGATGGCAAACTTGTCGTATCAGCGAGCGACGGTGTGAACAAGCCAATTGAGTACTCATTCCCTTTCTCACCAGTAACACCTGTAATCGCCAATGAACTGCGCGACCTGTTGGTTGGGGAAAACAAAACTTGGTACCGTTGGAATGGTGAAAGTGAGGAAATCACAACACCTGAAGGCAATGCCACTTGGCGTAACTACGCAAACTGCATGGCAATAAAGTTTGTCGAAGGTGAAAACAAGAACTCAGGTATTACTCTGCTTGCTGAAGGTGAACAATGCCCTTCAGAGTCAAGCACCTTCAAGCAAGATGGCACATGGGAAGCCAATGCAGAAGGTTACCTAATTTGGACAATCCCAGGCGAAGGTGACGCTACTCTAATTGGCTTTGTGAAACCTCACGGAAATGATGAACGTCAACCACGTATCACCGTATTTGAACGAGAAAAACTCGTTGAAGTTACAAAAGCGAGTAACGGCAAAGCAGCACTGACAGCTTCAACCTTGGAAAGCGGTTTTACTCTGTTTAAAGGTCAAGTGTCTGCAAATAACTACTGGAATGACAGTGATGGTTCAGTTTGGCTAGGCAAGGACGTTTCTATTTCTGCCACTTCTCGCCACGGTCAATTCACCACAAACGAAACACAAGACCACATTGATGTTGATCTATTCTTCGACAACATGAGTTGTGAAGAGCTAGGTTTCAAAGCCGACCCAAACAACACTCAATTCAATGGCTATGTTCCTGCAGACCTGCGTGCAGACTACTTCCGCTTAATCGGTGAAGGTACGAACGGCCAATGGTTTGACTATGGCGTTGAAGAAGGTATGAAACAACCGTACGCTTTCCAAAGCACTGACAGTGACGGCACCAAATACTGTGCAGTAAATCTAGATGTAAGCAAAGACTACGAACATTCAACTAGCTTCAAATCAGGTCAAGCGCTGACTATCTATGTCTCAGATAAAGCTAACACGGGTGATGAAGAGTTCATCATTAACACCTTTATCGACCGCGATTTTTCTATCCAACCTAAAGAAGACCTGATTATTTCTGAAACGGGTATCTTCTTTGTTGATGGCAATTCAGTGAGCAATGTTTACCGTGCTGAGAAAGGTGGTAAAACCGTATTCCTAGAACAAGGAATGGAATTGCAAAACGGTAAATGGAGTGACTGGTCTCCGTTTGGTGACTCTCAACTAATTACTCAATACGTAGCAGCAAATGGCCACCACGCTTACCAGCTGTTTAATGAGGGTGGTGATAACAACTCTGATGAGTCTTTCACCATCTGGTCTGATGCAGTGAATACTATGCACGGCAAAGACACTGGCAGTGACGACGTTTGGGATCAAAAGATCTTCTTCTCACTAGAAGAAGCACAAGCTGCTGTAGAAGCGGTACTGAACTCAGAAATCAGCTTTATTGGCTCGGTTTGGAAAGAAACCTTTATCACTGAGGACTCTGAAAGCTCGGATTACGCTGTATTCACTTACCAAAATAATGGCGTGTCTGTTACCGAGTACAAGAATAACGTAGCTGGTAAAGCAAAACTGTACCCTTATAATCCTGCTGATACCGACCTACCATGTCGCGATGATGTGTCGCATACCTGTACATTTGAACAATTAAACAAGAGCTACGAGTTCTTTGATGGCGAATCGTTCACTACTTGGGTGAAATGGGAGTGGGATCCTATTACCAACCCAAACAAAATGTGGCGTCACAAAGGCGAACACGAATCTGAGTGGGTACGTCTGAAGTAACTTCAGTATCCAGCGAGTAAAAAAGGCGACCAATCGGTCGCCTTTCTTCTTTCTAAACACTTAGCTTTAAAAGCTCCAAAGCAACTGAACACCGGCACTGTAGTGCATGGTGTCGCCTTCAGGGACAACCGCGCTGTAGCGTTTATCGTCAACCGTGATCACGACACTGTCGCTCTCGTTACGGTTTTCATAGGTTGCGGTGACAAAGCCACCGATGCTGACACCCGGATAAATACGGTATGACACACCTGCTTCCATCGAGCCACGGTAGCCTGTTTCATAGAATGTTTGGTCTTCCAAACCCGCGGCCGTGTTGGTGGTGTAGCTCCACACCGGCACACCGACAATCGCACGGAACTGATATTGCCAAGGGCTAGCGTTGTGCAGTGTGCCCGTGTCGTAAACAATGCCCATGTCTAAGAAAATATCTGTTGAGGTCTCTTCCCACGTATTGGTGAAGAACTCATGTTGACCTTCAGGTAACTCACGAAAACTTTCTTTGCCATAGCGTTTGTGGGTTTGGTAGCTAAATGCTGGACCTGCAACAACACGCCATTCTGGTGTCATCTTGTAGTGCAGTAGCGCATTGGTAGACGCGCGAAGGTATTGATATTTGTTGGTTTGCATCAGCCCAGCAGCATCGTGCCACTCTTCTTCTGCACTACCCGGTGAAAACGTTGCGAGGGCTTCTAACGAGAAATCGAATTTCTCATTCACATAGTACAAACCGCCCGTATTAATCACTGGGCTCATGACAGTGACTGAGGATTCGATGTTTGGGTACTTTTCATCATAAGTAACGTGCTCGAAGCCACCACGAAAATACGAATACCCACCTTTTGCTTCTTTCTCTGCAGCAAGTACCTGCGGAGCAAAACCACTCACCATTGCGAACGCCACTGCTGACGCTAAAACCGCCTTTTTCATTGTTGTATATTCCAACTATCTTATTGTTTATAAACACATTTAACTCGAGTTTCATTATACAAATTCAGACAGTCTTTAGTTTTGCAGGCATAAAAAAAGCACGCAAATTGCGTGCTTTTCCTGCCAAACGCTCAATTAGCCAGCAATGCCACTATGACGCAGCAATGCATCAGGTGATGGCTCGCGGCCTCGGAAACGTTTGAACAGCTCCATTGGCTCTTCACTGCCGCCACGCTCTAGGATGTTTTCGAGGAAAGACGCGCCCGTTTCGGTGTTGAAGATGCCCTCTTCTTCGAAGCGACTAAACGCGTCAGAAGATAACACCTCGGCCCACAAGTAGCTGTAGTAGCCCGCACTATACCCCCCAGCGAAGATATGGCTGAAAGCATGAGGGAAACGGCTCCACTCTGGCGATTTCATCACGGCCACTCGGCGCTTAATGTCCGCCAATGTTTCCAGCACTTTCGCCCCTTCTTCTGGGTCGTAAGTGGTGTATAGCGTGAAATCAAACAGCGCAAACTCTAGCTGACGCAACAAGCCCATGGCTGATTGGAAGTTTTTCGCGGCCAACATTTTATCGAGCATGTCTTTTGGCAGCGGTTCGCCAGTCTCGTAATGACCTGAAATGAACGCCAGCGCGTCTTCTTCCCAACACCAGTTCTCAAGGAACTGACTTGGTAGCTCAACCGCATCCCACGGTACGCCGTTGATGCCAGACACGGAGGATTCATCCACTTGCGTCAGCATGTGGTGAATGCCGTGGCCAAACTCGTGGAACAAGGTCACCACTTCATCATGGGTGAACAAGGCTGGCTTATCGCCAATCGGTTTGTTGAAATTGCAGGTCAGGTAAGCCACTGGGGTTTGTAGCTCGCCCGATTGCGTAACACGACGAACGCGACATTCATCCATCCATGCGCCACCGCGTTTGTGTTCACGGGCGTACAAATCCAGATAGAAGCTGCCGCGCAAAGTGCCTTTGGCATCGAAGATGTCGCAGAAAGAGACGGATTCATGCCAAACATCCACACCCTCACGACGCTTCACGTCCATGCCAAACACGCGTTTCAGCACTTCAAAAAGGCCTGCAACGACTTTTTGTTCTGGGAAGTAAGGGCGAAGCTCTTCGTCTGAAATGCTGTATTGGTGCTGCTTCAGTTTTTCTGAGTAGTACGCCACATCCCAAGGTTCAAGGGCTTCAACACCGAAGTTGTCTTTCGCGAATTGCGTTAATGCTTGGAAATCTTGCTCACCTTGCGGGCGCGCTTTGTCGACCAATTCATTCAGGAAGGTTAAGACCTGATCCGTTGAGCTCGCCATTTTGGTCGCCAGCGACAATTCGCTATAGCTTGCAAAACCCAGTAGGCGGGCAATCTCGTGAGAAAGCAGCAATGTTTCGCTGATAAGGTCAGTGTTATCCCACTTGCCTGCATTGGGGCCGCGATCTGATGCTCGAGTGCCATACGCTTGGAACAACTCAGCACGCAATTCGCGGTTATCGCAGTAAGTCATTACTGGCAGATAAGAAGGAATATCGAGGGTGAGTAAGTAACCGTCGAGTTCTTTCGCTTCAGCCTGCGCTTTTGCAGCCGCAATGGCAGAATCGGGCATGCCCGCAAGCTCATTTTCATCGGTAATGTGCTTATTCCACCCCATGGTGGCATCCAAGACATTGTTGGAGAAATTTGAAGAAAGCTCTGAAAGGCGCTTGCTGATCTCACCGAATCGGTGCTGCTCTTTTTGGCCTAACGCGATGCCTGAAAGCTCAAAGTCGCGCAACGCATCGGTAATGGTTTTCTGTTGAGCAAGGGTCAGAGAAGCAAAGTCGTCGCGCCCTTTGATCGCTTTGTAAGCATCATAAAGGGGTTTATGTTGACCTACCCATGTCGAGTAGTCAGACAGCAATGGTAAGCAGGCTTCATACGCTTCGCGCAGCGCTTTGCTATTGGCGACCGCGTTCAGGTGGCCAATCGGCGACCACACGCGGCTCAAACGATCGTCACTCTCTGCGAGCGGCACGCAAATGTTATCCCAACTTGGATCGGTGTTGTTTTCCAGCACCGCTTCAACAGCAGCACGGCAATCGGCAAGTACCTGCTCAACCGCAGGTTGCACATGCTCTGGTTTGATATCAGAAAATGGCGGTAAATCTGTAAACGACAATAGCGGGTTGGTCATTGCGGGTTCCTTTCTCTCTCAGATATGTCTTATTTATGGCGGTAAATAGGTGGGTTTTCAATGCTCATGCTGCATCCAATCACGCAATAAGCGATAATACTGGCTACTTTTTTCGTTTTCATCGGGTCATACCATGCTCAGTTATCGCCACAGCTTCCATGCTGGCAACCACGCTGATGTTGTTAAACACATCGTTCAAAGCCTGATCATTGAATCACTTAAGCAAAAAGATAAGGCTTTTGTTTACCACGATACGCACAGTGGTGCGGGACGTTATGATCTGTCAGATGACCACGCTGAGAAAACCGGCGAATACAAACAAGGCATTGGCCAGATATGGCAATGCGACGACGCACCGAGCGCATTAGCACCCTATTTAGATACCATTCGCAGCCTGAATGATGGCGATGAACTTCGCTACTACCCAGGCTCGCCGAAGGTAGGCAGAACATTGCTACGCGACCAAGACCGCGCAATGTTCACAGAACTTCACCCAACGGATTTCCCACTGCTTCTTCAAGAATTTCGTGGCGACCGCCAGGTGAAAATGTTCAAAGAAGATGGCTACGCACGTCTGAAAGCCAGCCTTCCTCCCAAAGAGCGTCGCGGCGTGGTGTTGATTGACCCGCCTTATGAGCTCAAACACGAATACCAAGATGTCGTTGATGCCATTGGTGAGAGTGTTGAGCGTTGGGCGACTGGCACTTATGCGATTTGGTATCCAGTGGTGTATCGTAAAAATATTGACCTGATCACTCGCGGTCTAGAAAGACTAGGCATTCGCAAGATTCTTCAAATTGAATTGGGGGTTGCACCCGATTCCGAAGAGCGCGGCATGACGGCATCCGGCATGATTGTGATTAACCCGCCTTGGACGCTTGAAACGCAGATGAAAGAAATTCTACCGTGGTTGCAAAGTAAAATTGCGCCCACGACAGGCCATCACTTTGTAGAATGGGTGGTACCTGAGTAATAAACAGCCCCTTTCGGGTCTGATAGTATTGGGAAATATTGGATTACCGCTTTCAATGCGGAAATAAGAAAAATCACATGGAGAATAAAATGGCCAAGCATTTTGATTACATCTGTATCGGTGGTGGTAGTGGTGGTATTGCATCGGCTAACCGAGCAGCAATGTATGGTGCAAAGGTAGCAATTGTTGAAGCGCGCCACTTGGGCGGAACCTGCGTAAACGTGGGTTGTGTACCAAAGAAAGTGATGTGGCACGGCGCTCAAGTTGCTGAAGCGATCAAACTGTATGGCCCTGACTATGGTTTCGATACCACGGTCAACAAGTTCGACTGGGCAAAACTGGTCGAGAACCGTGAAGCCTACATTGGCCGCATTCATACCTCTTACGAAAACGTATTGGGTAAAAACAACATCGAAGTCATCAATGGCTTTGCCAAATTTGTTGATGCGAAAACCGTCGAAGTGAACGGCGAGCACTACACTGCCGACAACATTTTGATTGCAGTCGGCGGCGAGCCAACCATTCCGAACGTACCAGGCGCTGAGCATGGTATCGATTCAAACGGTTTCTTTGAACTCACTGAGCAGCCAAAACGCGTTGCCGTTGTCGGTGCGGGTTACATCGCGGTTGAAATCGCCGGTGTTCTGAATGCGTTAGGCACTGAAACGCACCTGTTCGTGCGTAAAGAATCGCCGCTTCGTACCTTTGATCCAATGATTATCGATACCTTGGTGGAAGTGATGGAAGCAGAAGGCCCTCGCCTTCACACACATTCAACGCCAAAAGAAGTCGTGAAAGAGACGGATGGCTCTGTGACACTGCATTTTGAAAACGGCACGTCACATAACACTGATGTGTTGATCTGGGCGATTGGTCGTAACCCAACCACCAGCAAAATCAACTTGGAAGCGACTGGCGTTGAAACCAATGATCGCGGCTACATCAAAGTCGATGAATTCCAGAACACGAACGTGGCTGGCATCTACTGTGTGGGCGACATCATGGAAGGTGGCGTTGAGCTAACCCCAGTAGCAGTCAAAGCGGGTCGTCAGCTTTCTGAGCGTCTGTTTAATGGCAAAACCAACGCCAAAATGGATTACACGCTGATCCCAACCGTGGTCTTCAGCCACCCACCTATCGGCACCATTGGTTTGACTGAGCAAGAAGCGAAAGCGCAATACGGCGAAGAGAACGTCAAAGTGTACGGCTCTGGCTTCACAGCCATGTACACCGCGGTGACACAACACCGTCAACCTTGCCGCATGAAACTTATCTGCGCCGGTGAAGAAGAAACGGTTGTTGGCCTTCACGGCATCGGCTTTGCGGTTGATGAGATGATCCAAGGCTTTGGCGTTGCCATGAAGA
This sequence comes from Enterovibrio baiacu, assembly GCF_004120195.1. Lineage (GTDB taxonomy): Bacteria > Pseudomonadota > Gammaproteobacteria > Enterobacterales > Vibrionaceae > Enterovibrio > Enterovibrio baiacui. Next base: position 207,369 of record NZ_SCHN01000012.1, read on the forward strand.
TGGGCGCAACCAAAGCGGATTTCGACAGCGTTGTGGCTATCCACCCAACAGGCTCCGAAGAATTTGTCACGATGCGCTAAGCATTGATTTAAGAATTAAAAAGCGGCCAATAGGCCGCTTTTTTGTTTATCGCCACACCGTTATCGTTACTCGCAAAGCACATTCACTTCTGAAGATTGAGATAGCGGCATGGGCACCATGATGACAAGATCATAGGCCTCGCCACTTGCAACCCAATAAGGCAGCCGATTCGGCACTGCACTTCGCGCTTCGGGGTCGGCAATCAGCTTTTTTAACGAAGCAGCAGAAACCACTCTAAAGCCGTTTTCTGTGCAGGTTGCTTGTGCCTCAGCAAAGGACGCGCGTAACCACATTTCTTCATTACGGGAATAATGCCGTTCACCGTTTTTCGGTTTGGGCACTTGCACACCCGCAACCGCTCTGAATTTACGATTACGTTTTACTTTCTTGGGTTTGGCGGTGGTTTTGGCTGGCGCAGCTGTCATTGCATCAAGTTCAGGCATCACGTCATTACGCTGAGCGTTCATCATTGGCTCTGAGACCGCGTCTGCCGAGGCAACTAATGCGACTGGAGCAGCAAGGGGAGTTGCTTCAACCATGGCTGTCTCAGCCACAGCGACGTCAACAACGGGTGATGATGTAGAAGGCGCTTGCGCAATCATTTCTATCACAGGCGCAGGGGTCAGTCGCTCTTCGCCGCTTGTAGACACTTCACGAACAAAGGCAGCCTTCATGGTTGGTTGCTTTCGCATGCCGTCTCGCACTTTCATTGCGGTACTGAATTGCTCAAATGGCCCAGCAAGACAGCGGTAGGTTTCCCCTTCCTTACGAAGCATGACCTGATTGGCGAGCACTGATTTGGCGAGTTGACCTGAAAACCAGGCATCTGGCAGGTCGTTTACGATCCCACACTGAACCCAAAACTGACCTTGTTCGGACACTGGGTCTTTTCCCCATAAGCCATCACCAATGGGGCATGTTTCATCAACCACATTCCACGTACCTATGCGCTCAGGCGAACACGCACTCTCCGCCGAAGAAGCAGGTACATTGAGAACTACCGATAAAATCAAAGCGCTAACAATACGAATGCTCGAAGCGATCATGATCCCTCACAGACTGGAAATAGATGATTAAACTTTTATGAGCGGAGATCGTTAGCTTAGTTCGGATTTACGCGAACCGATAAATTTGATGCTTAAAACGATAAAAAAAGGTAACTAACGTTACCTTTTTTATGCAGATTTGGCGGAGGTTAACCTTTGTATATTTTTGGGTTAAACACATCCCGTAACCAGTCACCCAATAGGTTGATAACCAGAACGAGAACAACCAACACGATGCCCGGGAACGCAGTGATCCACCATGAACCGGAGAAAATATACGTAAAGCCAATACTGATCAGTGAACCCAAGGAAGGTTTATCCACCGGCATACCTAGCCCAAGGAAAGACAACGCAGCCTCAGACATGATGGCATTCGCAACTTGTACCGTCGAGATCACCAAAATTGGCGACAAGCAATTTGGCAGAATGTGTCTGAACATAATGCGCGGCGCTTTAAAGCCCATCACCTGCGCCGCTTCAACATATTCCTTTTTCTTTTCAGCCAGCACAGAGGCGCGAATTGTTCGCGCGTACTGAGGCCATTCAGCAACACCGATGATCACCACCAGCATCAAAATGGCATACTCGCTATAAAAGTCACTGCCAAAGCTCGCTTTAAAGATCGCTGACACAATGATGGCGACCATCATGGTAGAGAACGACAATTGTACGTCAGCGATACGCATTAGTAGGCTGTCGATACGTCCGCCGAAATACCCTGCACTCAAGCCAATCACAATGCCCAGAAGCAACTGTAAGGCGACAGCACCAAGGCCAATGACTAATGAGATACGCAGGCCATACAAAATGGTTGAGAGGATATCTCGCCCTTGGTTGTCCGTCCCCAATAGGAAGCGCTCATCCCCCCACTCCATCCACTGAGGAGGAAGCTCAGAGTCCATGATATCAATCACAGACAAATCGTACGGGTCCGACGGTGACAAAAGCGGCGCTAGCACAGCGGCCAGAACAAAAGATACAAAGACCGCAAAGCTGAACATGGCGACTTTGTCGCGCTTAAAGTAGTAGAAAAAATCCGATGCTAAAAACTGCTGCCAGCGAGAAGGCGCTTTTGATGTCATCTGTTCCATGATTATGCCCCCTTGCCTGTCAGATTAACCGTTGGGTTAATCAAGCCGTAAATCAAATCAACAATCGTATTGGTGACCACAAACAGCAAGCCCACAAAAATGACGTAAGCCGTGATAAGCGGTGTATCCACTCGGTTGATTGCCTCTAAGAACAAAAAGCCGGTGCCCGGCCACTGGAAGACCGTTTCCGTCAAAATGGTGTAGGCCACCATGGTACCTATCTGAACGCCCCCCACAGTGACTAAGGGAAGCATGGTGTTCTTCAGTGCATGACGATACTGCACGGTTTTTTCAGGCATGCCTTTAGCACGAGCAAACTTCACGTATTCCGTGCTCAATGCTTCTAGCATTTCAGAACGCACGAGACGGATGAACAACGGCAGCATGATAGAGGACAGTGCAATACTAGGCAGTACAAGGTGTGACAAGCCGTCGAGCGTAAAGAAGCCAGATTCCCAACCTAGAATGTTGACGGTATCTCCCCGTCCAAACGACGGAAACCACCCGAGCTCTATGGAGAAAACATACATCAGCATAATGGCGGTCAAGAACACCGGGACAGAGATGCCAATACTGCTGCCCGCCATGATAATTTTGGTAAACACACTGTTGGGGTGAATGGCGGAGTACACACCCAAAGGAATAGAACACACGATAATGATGATGGTCGCGCCAATCACGAGCTCAAGTGTCGCCACCAGCTTATCCAGAATCACATCAACGGCTGGACGTTTGAAGAAGTAGGACGTCCCCAAGTCACCTTGCAATGCATTACCCACAAATCGCGCGTATTTCTGATGGAATGGGTCGTTTAACCCAAGCTCATCACGCAGTGCTTGTCTTTCAGACTCAGAAACCGATTGCCCAACCATTTCACGCAACGGATCGCCAAGATTATCCTGAATGGCAAACGCCACTAGGCTGATCACAAACATCACTATCACGGCCTGAAACAGACGCTTGACGAGAAACGTAAACACTTCTTGCCCCTTACCTTTCCTTGAAGACTTTTACTTTTTACTTCTTTCAATTGGCTTCATTTCCAAGTGAAAGAAAACGGCCCTTTCTATCCATTGGTTCTACAAGATAGAAAGAATGGCCGTTTAGTGTTTAAACACGCCAGTTAAAGAGACGTCCTCAACTGACGTAATACGTGGTTACTTCACCACTAGGTCGCCGAAGTAAGGGAAGTTCATTCCGTTTACAATTGGACCGATTTCTACGTTGTTCTTGGCTGCCCATGAAGGATCTTGCCAATGCAGAGGAAGGAACGCCGCTTCGTTATAAAGCGTTTCTTCAACTTGCTTAAGCATCGCATTTCGCTTGGTCAAGTCCGTTTCTTTGTTCGCCGCATTGACCAGCTTATCCACTTCGCCATTGCTGTAATGACCACAGTTGTACTGACCTTTACCAGTGTCAGCGTTGCGGGTCATGGCAAGGAACTCAGTGAAGTTTGCAGAATCTTCTGTGTCTGGGTGCCAACCGATCATCAGCATGTCAGCCGCACACTTATCAAACTCAGGCCAGTATTGCGCTTTTGGCATGGTTTTCAGATCGACTTTGATACCGATTTTCGACAGCATCGCCGCCGTTGCTTGCGCGATTTTGTCATCATTCACGTAACGGTTGTTCGGCGCCATCATGGTCAGCTTGAAGCCATCCTCGTAGCCTGCATCTTTCATCAGTTGCTTGGCTTTGTTGAGGTCGTAACGTGGCTTGAGGCTCTCGTTGTAGCCCGCGTAGCCTGGAGGACTTTGCTGTGCTGATGCAGTCGCTGCGCCCTTCATAACCTTCTTCGCGATGCCTTCGTTATTGACCGCGTAAACAATCGCCTGACGAACTCGCACATCTTTCAAAGCAGGGTTGCTGTTTTGGTTCATTTGGAACGTGATGATGCGCGTACCCGGCATGGTGTAAAGATCAACGTCTTTCGCTTTCTGAATACGCTTGTAATCGTTTGGAGAAACCGGCGCGATCATATCGACATCGCCCGACAGCAACGCAGCAACACGGGTTGCATCTTCTTTAATTGGCACCAGCGTTAACTTATCAACGTTACCACCAGACGCGTTATCCCAGTAATCAGCAAAGCGCTCAAACTCTACTTTTACGCCTTGCTCACGCTCTTTGACAATGAAAGGTCCAGTACCTGAAAGGTTGGCTGATGCAAAAGAGTTACCGTGCTTAACAAGCTCTGCTTTGTCTTTCCCTTCTGCGGTTTTGCCAGAGTAGAACTTGCTGTCCATAGGGAAGATGTACGTCGCCACGTTTTCAATCAGTGGGTACGTGCCGTCTGTTTTGATTTCAACCGTGTAATCATCAACTTTCGTCAAGGACACGAGCGGCTCAAAAATGCCTTTAAAGTCAGGAGATGACTTTAGGCGATTGAACGTCCACACCACATCATCTGCGGTCAGTGCGTTTCCTGAGTGGAATTTCACACCCTTGCGAAGGTTGAAACGCATGGTTTCGTTATCAACACGCTCCCATGATTCAGCGAGACGAGGTTCAAATTCCATTGATTGGTTAAAACGAACCAACGGATCAAAAACCATGTGAGACAACTGAAGGGTACCGCCAGAGAGTTGCTCATGCGGGTCAAGTGAGACCGGATCGGCATCGTAAGCAACCGTAATGTCTGCGGCTGATGCAGCAAAGCTTAAACCTGCTGCCATCATCGCAAGGGCGATTTTACTCTTGAAGGTTTTCATTGCATGACTCCTTATGCAGGGAAGCGAGTTCCCTTTCTGTTGTGTAGTGCTCATTCATATGGCCAGTGGGCACAACGAATCCTTTCCACTGGCGATTAAGGTGTGTTTCTTAACTTACAGCAGCACTCATGCCTTTGAACTCTGGCATTAGCGATATCAACTGCTTGCTATATTCGTGCTGTGGCGACTCAAACAAGGCTTCGGTTTGTGCCACTTCCAACAAGGTGCCCTTCTTCATCACCCCAATGCGATCGCACATCTGACGGATCACGGGCAAGTCATGGCTAATAAACAGCATGGTGAGATTGAGCTCTTGTTGCAGATCTTTTAGTAGGTTGAGTATTTGCGCTTGAACGGACACATCCAGTGCAGAGGTAGGCTCATCGCAGATCAGCAGTCGCGGCCTTGTAGCAAGTGCGCGCGCAATGGAAATACGTTGGCGCTGCCCACCTGAGAATTCATGAGGGTACTTAATGCCACTGGCACGGCCCAAACCTACGTGATCCAAGAGATCGCCCACGATTTGCTTCACTTGCCTGTCGTTCTCAGCCAATTTGTGGAAACGAATCGGCTCAGCAATGATGTCTTGCACTTTCATGCGAGGGTTCATCGATGAGTACGGATTTTGAAAAACCATCTGCATCTGGCGTCGCATCGGGCGACGTTGGGCTTCACTTTTCAGCCCAGTGAGGTCGATGCCTTCAAACCAGACTTTTCCCGAGTTCGGCGGATAAAGCCCGGCGATAACTCGCGCAATGGTTGATTTGCCTGAGCCGGATTCTCCCACCAAGCCAAACGTTTCACCTTCTTGGATATCAAAGCTGACATCGTTCGACGCTTGGACATATTCCCGTCGATTTTCGAAGAAAGAATCTTTGGTGATGAAGCGCAGGTTGACGTTCTCTACACGCAGCAGTGAGCCCGTGTAATCGCGCTCGTCTTGGCTTTGACCAAGCCAATGGGTTTTCACATCAAGCGGCTTCATTTCCACGGCTTCTTCGATGTAGCTCACCAGTGGAAATCTATCGAGCTTGATATCCGATCGCGGTACAGCAGAAATCAAACTTCTGCTGTAAGGGTGCTCGGGCGTGTTTAGCACTTTGGATGTTTCGCCAAACTCCACCAAGTCACCACGGTACATTACTGCAATTTTGTCTGTGACGTTAGAAACCACGCCCATGTCATGCGTAACGAGCATGCAGCCGACGTTTTTCTCAATGCACAGGGTGCGAATAAGGTTGAGGATCTGATCTTGAATGGACACATCCAGCGCCGTTGTCGGCTCATCGGCAATGATAAGCTCCGGCTCACCCGCCAACGCAATAGCAATGACGACACGCTGGCGCATACCGCCAGAAAACTGATGAGGATATTGCTTAACACGCACATGTGGTTCAGGAATGCCCACTTGATCCAGCAAAGATACTGCACGTTCCTTGGCTTCTTGTTCAGAAACACCCAGGTTGACGGTAATGGTCTCAACAAGCTGTTGTTCCACCGTAAACAAGGGGTTCAACGAGGTCATCGGATCTTGAAAGATAAATCCAATGCGAGACCCACGATAATGCCGCATTTTTTCGGGTGAAAGCCCGGAGATCTTTTCTCCATCTAAAAACACCTCGCCACTTGCCACATGCCCCGGAGGGCTCAGCAGGTCAATCACAGCGTTTCCAACGGTAGATTTACCCGCCCCAGATTCACCCACGACACCCACAATCTCCCCACGCTCAATAGAGAAAGAAAGGTTTTTAACCGCGGCAAAGACGCCGTGACGAGATGGATACTCAATTCGAAGGTTTTTTACTTCAAGCAATGCCATTGACCAGACCCTTGATACTGCACAAACCCGTGCCTGTCTGAACACAATCCCTGTTTACATCAATAAAACAAGACCAAATTAACGACCTACAATCTGTCAAATGTTTCACGAAAAAGCAACAAACCAACACTTATTGCCATAGCAACCGTTCATTATCGAATAAATATTCATCAACAATACATTTAACAGCATCGAAAAATATGAGAAGCCCCTCCTATCCCGCGATAAGAATGCACAAATTGATGCACATGGCTGACGGGTACATAACAAGAAAGGCTGTCTAATTATTCAAAGTAAATTAGAAGATAAGTAAGAAAAAGGTAGGGAAACACCGTCAATCAAGGTGCTTATTTGATGAGAACTGTGAGGATACGCAGTCAAACAAGGGACGAATTCAGCAATAAAGCCCATCCCACAATGCGATTTTAAACAGAACGGCCAAGATAAAGAGGCGCACTTTCGAGGAAAACACAGCGTCGAACCGACTCAAACGCTTTTCTAAACCGCAGATACGAAAAAGCCCGCTCTATTGAGCGGGCTTAATCTGAATGTGGTCGGTGAAGAGGGATTCGAACCCCCGACCCTCTGGTCCCAAACCAGATGCGCTACCAAACTGCGCTATTCACCGAGTGGGGTGGCTAACGGGACTTGAACCCGCGACAACTGGAATCACAATCCAGGACTCTACCAACTGAGCTATAGCCACCACATTATTTTTTTGCCAATTTCTTGCTGTATCCGGATTGGCGCACCCGACAGGATTCGAACCTGCGACCTTTGGCTCCGGAGGCCAACGCTCTATCCAGCTGAGCTACGGGCGCTTGTCCCTGTCGGCGGAGTCGCATATTACGGATATCGCTACTTGCCGTCTAGCACTTTTTTTAATTTTTTTTCTGAATGCTCTCTTTTTGTTCAAACAGAATAAAAACCGTGCGAGTGGGCATAATCATAACGGTTTAACGCAACAATCTAAAGCGCTATAATCACTTAATGTTTACACGGAGTTAACCTAATCACGGTATCACTTCGTAGTTAGACAAAGTCACATATACTCAAAATGTCGACCTTGGTATCCGAATATTGCCCTTTCAGTGTGATATAACGAACCAACAGCATAAAAAACGCTCGGATTTATCGGAGCCACAATGAAATTGGGAGTGAAACAGTGAGCGCAAAGGGAATTTTTTTACGTCGTTTAGCAGTGTCTGCTGTCACCGCATTGTCTCTTGTTAGTGCAGTTCACGCTGCTGACATGTCTGAAGAAGCCATTGCAGAACGTATCGCACCTGTTGGTTCTGTCTATCTCGAAGGCGAAGCCCCTGTAGAAACAGCCGCTGTACCTTCTGGCCCACGTGCAGGTGACGCCGTGTACAACACCTATTGTATGGCATGTCACTCTACCGGAGCCGCTGGCGCACCAAAAGCAGGTGATGCAGCAGCTTGGGAGCCGCGTATTGCTCAAGGCAAAGACACGTTAGTGAGCCATGCAATTAATGGCTTTAACGGCATGCCTGCAAAAGGCACATGTATGGATTGTTCTGACGACGAAATCGTCGCGGCGATTGACCACATGCTGTCTCTATAAATCAGGCAACGCCAAGAGAAAAGCGGCCTACAAGGCCGTTTTTTGTTTTCAAGCTATCGAGTCTGGAAGCAACCGCACTGACAGCACACCGTTAATCAAACACAATATTGGGGTGTTCTATTTTGAAACCTCAACATGACTGAATTTGAAAAAATGTCCCAAGGGCTCGCTTTTAATGGCGATGACGACGGGATCAGTGCCATTCGTGCCAATGCCTTTGTTCACCTCCAAGCCCTCAATGCCCAGCGCAGTGATAACATAGCCGATATCGCCCAAAAACTCTTTGGCCACTTTGATCCAGAATCCATGGTCATGACGCCCTTTCAGTGCGAGTTTGGCAAAAATATCCACATCGGCCACCAAACGTTTCTCAATATGGGGGTAGTGATGCTGGATGGTGCGCCTATTACCCTCGGCAATAACGTATTAGTGGGACCAAACTGCCAGTTTTATACAGCAGGACATCCACTCGATTACCGCCGCCGACGCCAATGGGAAACCTTCTGCAAGCCTATTGTGGTTGAAAACGATGTATGGATTGGTGGGAATGTCGTGGTCTGCCAAGGTGTCACCATTGGCGCTCGCTCGGTGATTGCCGCGAATTCCGTCGTCACACAGGATGTGCCGCCCGATAGCTTAGTGGGTGGCACTCCCGCGAAGGTGATTCGGAAAATCCATGAGAATGGCGATACAGACGCACTGGAGACAGCCTAACCCACCTTGGTTTGAGACTCACAGTGTCAAACATGGCCTCATTAAAGAAAAAGCCAGCATTCGCTGGCTTTTCGTTAATCCTTTTTAAGCATGGCTCGGAGGTTGGCAATGGCCGCTGACCCTTTGGCCATTCGCTCTTCTTGTGTTTGAGGCTTTTTCTTTTCTTCCCATTCAACATCATCGTAAGGAAGTTCCTCAAGGAAACGACTCGGCATCGGTTTAATCAACTCGCCATATTGGCGACGTTCTTTACACAAGGTGAAGGTCATTTCTTTCTGGGCGCGTGTGATGCCCACATAAGCAAGGCGACGCTCTTCCTCAACGTTATCTTCATCAATGCTCGATTGGTGCGGCAACAAGCCCTCTTCCATGCCAATCAAAAACACGTAAGGAAACTCGAGGCCTTTCGAAGCGTGTAAGGTCATCAACTGCACCTGATCGGCATCATCGTTGTCTTCACCGCGCTCCATCATGTCACGCAAGGTGAGTCGCTGTACCACTTCACGCAGCGTTTTCGGCTCGTTGTCGTAGTTGTCCCCTTCCAGATCGGCAACAATCCAGCTGTAGAGGTCTGAGACGTTTTTCATCTGCATTTCAGCGGCTTTCGGGCTGGATGCGGTCTCATAAAGCCAATCTTCATAATGTGAATCACGCACCAGCGAGCGAACCGCTTCAACGGCGTTACCACGCTCAAACTCGTCAGACATTTCGACAATCCAGCGCGTGAAGCGTTGAAGCGACTCCAATCCACGCCCAGTAAGGTGCTGTTGAAGCCCCATTTCAAAACTGGCCGCAAACAGGCTCTTTCCTCGCATGTTCGCGTACGTTCCCAGCTTTTCAAGCGTGACAGGGCCAATTTCACGACGCGGTGTGTTTACGATACGCAGGAAGGCATTGTCGTCATCTTGGTTCGTTAACAAACGCAGGTACGCCATGATGTCTTTGATTTCTGCGCGCGCAAAGAACGAGGTTCCCCCTGAGATTTTGTAAGGAATGCGGTTTTGCATCAGGGCTTTTTCAAACAAGCGAGACTGATGATTTCCGCGATACAAAATCGCATAGTCTTTGTAATCAGAACGATGCATATAGCGGTGTGCAATGATTTCCCCCACCACACGCTCGGCTTCGTGATCTTCGTTGTTGGCTTTAAGTACCTTCAACATTTCGCCGTCAGGCAGCGCTGAGAACAGGGTTTTCTCAAACACGTGTGGGTTGTTGGCAATCAGGATATTGGCCGATCGCAAAATACGGCTGGTTGAGCGATAGTTTTGCTCAAGCTTGATGACTTTGAGGCTCGGGAAATCCTGATTCAGCATCAAGAGGTTTTTCGGCTGTGCGCCACGCCAGCTATAAATAGACTGGTCATCATCCCCTACCACGGTAAAGCGGGCGCGCTCACCCACCAGCATTTTCACCAGCTGATATTGGCTGGTGTTGGTATCTTGATACTCATCCACCAGTAAGTAGCGAATTTTGCTTTGCCAGCGCTCGCGCACATCCTGATTGGTTTTCAGCAAGATTACAGGCATCAAGATAAGGTCATCAAAATCCAGTGCGTTGTAAGCCTTCATTTGCTTTTGATACAGGGTATAGCAATGAGCAAAAAGCGTATCTTGCTCACCCATAGCAGATGCTGCCGCCTGAGTCGGCGTCAGCATGTCATTCTTCCAATTGGAGATCTTGTGCAGAAGCTGCTTGAGTAGATCTTTATCGCCTTCTAACTCATCTTCTGTTAGCTCTTTGAGCAGCGCCATTTGGTCTTGATCATCAAACAGCGAAAAGCCCGCTTTTAGCCCTAGCGTTTTATATTCACGACGGATGATGTTGAGACCAAGGGTATGAAACGTTGAAACGGTTAAGCCGCGCGATTCTTGTTTGCCAAGGGTTTGGCCAACACGTTCTTTCATCTCACGTGCTGCTTTATTGGTGAAGGTCACCGCAGCGACATGACGCGCCTTGTAACCACACTCCTGAACCAAGTAGGCGATTTTATTGGTAATAACGCGGGTTTTACCCGAGCCAGCGCCCGCCAAGACTAGGCACGGTCCAGACACATGGTGGACGGCGTCATTTTGGGCTGGGTTCAGTTTCATGTGGTTCCTCTGTTTATCGTCAGCGATGAGTCGCACTCACATTGTAAAAGGAATGCTGGCTTACTTCATCATTCTGTCAGGTTTCATTCATATTCATGGGCATTCATTGCTCACTTAACCTTGCAGAGTGTTTTAAATCTAATACAATGAATGAACGTTCATTCATTGAGAGCGTACATCATGTCCGACAAAAAAACGCAGATCCTAGAAGCCACCGAGCGTTTACTGGCAAAACACGGCTTTGACCGCCTCTCTATGCAGATGGTCGCCAAAGAAGCTGGCGTTGCGGCAGGCACGATTTATCGGTACTTCTCGGATAAGAACGATTTGTTGAGCCAACTTCGCAATCATGTCATTGGAAAATGCGCCGAAAATATATTGCACGGTTTTACCAACGACATGTCTATGAAACAGCAGTTTGTCACCCTTTGGCGTAATGCCTGGCAAATCACCATTGATCGTGACGACAATGCAATCAACCGTGAGCAGTTTGATAGCTTGCCCTATCAAAACGGTACAGAACAAAAAATGGCGGAAAGGGAGGTTTTTGCTCCCATACATCAGTTTTTCGAAACCGGTATCGCCAATGGAATATTCAAACCACTCTCAACTGACGTGCTTTCTGGCATAGGCCTTGAACCGGCCATCTGTTTAGCTCGCAAACAGGAAAGGGGTGTTATAAACCTTGACGCTTCAGCGCTCGATGATGCTATCAACGCGTGCTGGGATGCTATATGCCTTCATAAAGAATCGGAGAAATCTAAATGAAGAAATCGTTTGTTGTCATGTTGGTCGTGGCACTTGTACTTTTCGGTACAGTTATCGGCTTTAACATGTTTAAACAACAAAAAATTGCCGAATACATGGCAAACATGCCCGAGCCCGAATTCCCTGTGACAGTGACAGAAATGTCATCGATTGAGTGGATCCCTACCATTGAAGCCATCGGCTTTATCGAACCAAACCAAGGTGTCACGCTAACCACCCAAGTTAACGGCGTGATCGACCACATTAACTTCGTTTCTGGTCAAGCCGTGAAGCAAGGTGACGTGCTGTTGGCGTTGGATTCAAAAGTTGAAGCGGCAAACCTGAAGAGTACTCAAGCGCGTCTGCCTGCCGCGAAAGCCAAGTACAAGCGCTACCAAGGCCTGTTCCGTAAGGGTTCTATTTCGAAAGAGGCATTGGATGAAGCTGAAGCGAACTACCGCTCTTTACAAGCTGACGTAGAAAGCCTGAATGCTTCGATTGAGCGCCGCACCATTGATGCGCCGTTTGATGGCGTGGTGGGTCTTCGTAATGTGTTCTTAGGTGAATACCTGCAGCCAGGCACAGAAATTGTGCGCTTAGAAGACACCTCTATCATGCGTCTTCGCTTCACTGTGCCACAAACAGACATTGCGAAAATCAAGCTAGGCCAAAAGATTAACATTGCTGTCGATGCATACCCTGATACGCCTTTCACCGGCAAAATCAGTGCCATAGAACCTGCTGTTAACTTCCAAAGTGGTTTGATCCAAGTGCAGGCTGATATCCCTAACAACCACGGTCAACTGCGTTCAGGTATGTTTGCGCGCGCAAATATCATTCTGCCAACGATTGAAGATCAAATTGTTGTCGACCAAACCGCTATCAACTTCACGCTGTATGGCGAAAACGTGTATGTCCTTCGTGAAGAAGACGGCGTGACACGTGCGTACCAACAAGTGGTAAAAGTCGGTGAGCGTAAAGGCCATATCGCACACGTGCTTGATGGTCTAAACGCGGGCGACAAGGTGGTGACATCGGGTCAAGTTCGCTTGAGTAATGGTGCGAAAGTACGTGTTGTTGAAAACGATGCGCTGACACCACCTGAACAGCTACCACAACTGTAATGAGGTCCTGATGAAATTTACGGATATTTTCATAAGGCGTCCGGTTCTGGCCATCTCGATCAGCTTTTTGATCGCACTGCTTGGCCTGCAATCGATGTTCAAGATGCAGGTTCGGGAATACCCGGACATGACCAATACCGTTGTTACCATCGCCACCAGTTATTACGGTGCAAGTGCTGACTTGATCCAAGGCTTCATTACGACGCCACTGGAACAAGCCGTTGCACAGGCTGACAACATTGACTTTATGACGTCTGAATCGGTGCTGGGTACCTCCACCGTGACGGTTTACATGAAGCTGAACACCGACCCAAATGCTGCATTGGCAGACATTTTGGCGAAGGTGAACTCTGTTCGCGCACAGTTACCCGGTGAATCTGAAGACCCTTCTGTCACCATGTCGACGGGCTCAACAACCGCGGTAATGTACATCGGCTTTACGTCTGACACTCTCGATTCAAGTCAAATCACCGACTACCTTGAGCGTGTAACTAAGCCTCAGCTGTTCACCGTAAACGGTGTAGCGAAAATCGACCTTTACGGCGGTTTGAAATACGCGCTACGCGTATGGCTAGATCCGGCGAAAATGGCGGCGTTCAACCTGACCGCGACGGAAGTGATGGGCGTACTTAACGCCAACAACTACCAGTCTGCTACCGGCCAGTCGATCGGTACTTACATGGTGTATAACGGCTCTGCCGATACCCAAGTATCCAACACCGACGAGCTTAGCCGTTTGGTTGTCGCCACGCAGGAAGGTCAGGTCATTCGTCTTGGCGATATCGCGAAGGTCTCGCTAGAGAAGAGTCACGATATCTACCGTGCTACCGCGAATGGCTCAGAAGCTGTTGTCGCCGCGATCAACGCCGCACCAACGGCAAACCCAATCAACATCGCTGCGGATGTCACTGCCAAGCTGCCAGAGCTTGAACGTAACATGCCTAGCACCATCAAGATGAATGTCTTGTATGACTCCACCGTTGCGATCAACGAATCGATTCATGAGGTTGTGAAAACCATCATTGAAGCGGCACTGATCGTATTGGTGGTGATCACCTTGTTCTTAGGTTCATTCCGCGCGGTGCTTATCCCTATCATCACTATCCCACTGTCTTTGATTGGTGTGGCGATGATGATGGAGCTGTTTGGCTTCTCGTTAAACTTGATGACACTGCTTGCCATGGTATTGGCCATCGGTCTGGTGGTGGATGACGCCATCGTTGTCCTAGAGAACGTCGACCGTCATATCAAACTCGGTGAGTCGCCGTTCCGTGCTGCCATCATTGGTACCCGTGAAATCGCCGTGCCTGTTATCTCGATGACACTGACACTGGCGGCGGTATACGCACCTATCGCATTGATGGGGGGGATCACAGGCTCGTTGTTCAAAGAGTTTGCACTGACGCTTGCTGGTGCCGTCTTTGTCTCGGGCATCATTGCACTGACCTTGTCGCCAATGATGTGTTCGAAAATGCTTAAGGCCAACGAAAAGCCGAGCAAATTCGAAGCCAAGGTACATAGCTTCCTTGATCGTATGACAGAAGGCTATGCACGCATGTTGGGCGGCATCATGAAGATTCGTCCTGTCATCATCTCTTTCGCGGTGATCGTGTTTGTCAGTCTGCCAATCATGTTCTCCTTTATCCCGAGTGAGCTTGCGCCACCGGAAGATAAAGGGGTGATGGTAATGATGGGTACTGCACCATCAACGGCAAACTTGGATTACATCGAAAACACCATGGCTGAAGTGAATGCAAAATTGGCTGCACAGCCAGAAGTTGCGTTTGCACAGGTGTTCTCAGGTGTGCCTAAGTCAAACCAAGCCTTCGGTATTGCCTCTTTGGTACCGTGGAGTGAGCGTGAAGCCAGCCAAGCTGACGTGGTTAAACGCATGACTGACGAAGTGAAGGATGTACCAGGTATGGCAGTAACAGCATTCCAGATGCCAGAACTACCGGGTGCATCTTCAGGTCTTCCGATTCAATTCGTTATCACCACGCCAAGTAACTTCGAAAGCTTATTCCAAGTTGCGGCAGATGTGCTTGCTGACGTGAAAAGTAACTCTATGTTTGTGTACTCAGACATGGACCTGAACTTCGATTCTGCGACGATGAAAATCAACATCGACAAAGACAAAGCAGGCGCTTATGGCATCACAATGCAAGACATCGGCATCACGCTAGGCACCATGATGGCGGACGGTTATGTTAACCGTATCGACTTAGATGGCCGCTCCTACGAGGTGATCCCACAAGTTGAGCGTAAGTACCGTTTGAACCCTGAATCTATTAAGGGTTACTACGTACGTTCAGCCAGTGGTGAAGCCGTGCCTCTGGGCTCACTGGTAACCATTGACGTTGTTGCAGAGCCTCGTGCATTGCCACACTTCAACCAGCTAAACTCTGCGACCATCGGTGCAGTTGCTGCGCCTGGCGTTGCAATGGGTGATGCGATCAACTGGTTTGAAGGCATTGCTGCCGAGAAACTGCCACGCGGCTACCAACATGACTACCTCGGTGAAGCACGTCAGTTCGTCACAGAAGGCAGTGCGCTATTTGGCACCTTCTTGCTGGCATTGGCTGTTATCTACCTTGTACTCGCGATTCAGTTCGAATCATTGCGCGACCCGCTCGTTATTCTGGTCTCCGTACCGTTGGCGATCTGTGGTGCCTTGATTGCTCTGGCGTGGGGTGCCGCGTCAATGAACATCTACTCTCAGGTCGGTTTGATTACTCTGATTGGTTTGATCACCAAACACGGTATTCTTATCTGTGAAGTGGCAAAAGAAGAGCAACTTCATAACGGCATGAGCAAGATGGAAGCGGTGATGGAAGCGGCAAAAGTGCGTCTTCGCCCAATCCTGATGACTACAGCTGCGATGATCGCGGGTCTTATCCCGTTGATGTACGCAACCGGTGCAGGTGCTGCTCAGCGCTTTAGTATTGGTATTGTTATCGTTGCGGGTCTGGCAATCGGTACGCTATTTACCTTGTTCGTTCTTCCCGTTATTTATACTTACCTTGCAAGCCGCCACGAGCCGCTGCCTGTGTTCGTAGAAGATGACGAATTAGAAGCAATGAGATTGGCAGAAGAAGCTGAAAAAGCCGCTTCGCACTAAGTCTCTATTTGCACGAGAAGGCCTCCATTGTGAGGCCTTTTTTATTTTGCTCCGTAGTGGAGAAGAGAAAAGAGTTTTTCGACAACAATCCGAGGATTGCTTAGAATAGCGTCATCATAATAAGGAGTAGCGCATGTTCGACCCTAAGAAACTAGAGCAAGTCGTTAAGCAGATTCAGGAGTCTATGCCAAAGCCTGTGAAAGATCTGGGCAATGACGTAGAGCAGAAGGTTCGTGAAGTGATCCAATCACAACTAGCAAAATTGGATGTTGTTAGTCGTGAAGAGTTTGATGTTCAAACGCAAGTTCTGCTTCGTACTCGCCAAAAGCTGAGTGAAATGGAACAAAAGCTTGCAGAGTTCGAACAGAAGCTGAACGAAAAATCTGACGCTTAATCATCGCGAGCCTACACAAAGGCTGCATGCAAAAAAACAGCATTAAAAAACCCGGCTTTCGCCGGGTTTTTCATCGTCAGTACGGAATTAGTCACCAACAGCAATGCGCTTCATGTCAGTCATGTAGCCACGTAGCTCTTGACCAATCCACTCTACTGGGTGATTGCGCAGTGCATCATTCACCGCAATCAAGGTTGCGTTGTCAGCATCGTTGCCTACGTCGCCAAGACCTTTACCGATAACGTCAGTACCTACACCTGGCATGAACTTCTCACGCAATAGTGGTGTCGCAACGTTCGCGAACAGGTAGTTACCGTATTCAGCGGTGTCAGAGATAACCACGTTCATTTCATACAGACGCTTACGCGCAACGGTATTTGCAATCAATGGAAGCTCATGCAGTGACTCGTAGTATGCAGACTCTTCAATGATGCCAGATGCAGTCATTGCTTCAAAAGCAAGCTCAACACCCGCACGAACCATTGCAACCATCAAGATACCGTTGTCGAAGTACTCTTGCTCAGAAATCTTAACGTCTGAATCTGGGTATTGTTCGAATGCAGTTTGTGCTGTCTCTTCACGCCAACCCAGTAGGTTTGCGTCGTCATTCGCCCAGTCTGCCATCATGGTTGATGAGAAGTGGCCAGAGATAATGTCGTCCATGTGCTTGTTGTAAAGTGGACGCATCAGATCTTTCAGATCTTCTGACAATTCAAACGCTTTGATCTTCGCAGGGTTAGACAGACGATCCATCATGTGCGTGATGCCACCGAACTTCAGTGCTTCGGTGATCGTTTCCCAACCGAACTGAAGCAGTTTACCTGCGTAGCTTGGGTCAATGCCGTCAGCAACCATCTTCTCGTAACATACGATAGAGCCCGCTTGAAGCATGCCACATAGAATGGTTTGCTCGCCCATCAGGTCAGATTTAACTTCAGCAACAAAAGACGACTCAAGAACACCTGCGCGGTGACCACCAGTTGCAGCAGCCCACGCTTTCGCGATTTCGTGACCTTCACCTTGTGGATCGTTCTCTGGGTGAACGGCCATTAGCGTTGGAACACCGAACCCACGCTTGTACTCTTCGCGTACTTCAGTACCTGGGCACTTAGGTGCAACCATCACGACAGTGATGTCTTTACGAATTTCCATGCCTTCTTCAACGATGTTGAAGCCGTGTGAGTAACCTAGCGCAGCACCTTCTTTCATCAAAGGCATGACTGCGCTAACAACGCTGGTGTGTTGCTTGTCAGGTGTTAGGTTTACCACCAAGTCCGCTTGTGGGATCAGGTTTTCGTAGTTATCAACGTTAAAGCCGTTTTCTTTGGCATTCTTGTAAGATTGACGCTGTTCGTCGATAGCCGCTTGGCGAAGTGCATAAGACACGTCTAGGCCAGAGTCACGCATGTTTAGGCCTTGGTTTAGACCTTGCGCACCACAACCAACGATAACCACTTTCTTACCTTTTAGGTAATCCGCTTCATTGGCAAACTCCGCTTTGTCCATAAAACGGCAAACACCCAGCTGAGCAAGTTGCTCGCGTAGGTTCAAGGTATTGAAATAGTTAGACATGTCGAATACTCCGTAAGAAAAATCTGTCCTTGAGCGATGTGGGTGCGACACGCAGGCACATCGAATTGGATTCATAATAGATCAGGCAGTAAATTGCTTAAAGTGATATATTCACAACATGTAATTGCAATTTATGCAACATAAGAGAACGACAATGGACGTCAAGCATCTCCAATTCTTTATTCACCTATGCGATAGCAAAAACTTCTCAAAAACCGCCGCAGCGATGCACATCAGCCCGTCTGCGTTAAGTCGCCAAATACAAAAGCTCGAGCAAGAAGCTAATCAGCAACTTTTCCTTAGGGACAACCGCAGCGTAGTGCTGACCCCTGCAGGGAAAAAGCTATTGCCAATTGCGATGAGAATATTATCTGAATGGCAACAATACCAAAGCCAAGCGGATGCATCTGAGAACGAACTACGCGGTGAACTTCGCCTGTTTTGCTCTGTAACAGCAAGTTATAGCCACCTGCCCGAACTGCTCTCAGAGTTTCGAATTCGTCACCCATTCATCGAACTCAAGCTCTCTACGGGCGATCCTGCACAAGCGATAGACAAAGTACTCGTTGACGAAGCTGATATCGCCATTTCCGCAAGACCAGAGCAGCTGCCCGCTAAAGTTGCATTTAAAGCCATCAGTGATGTACCTCTGTCAGTGATTGCCCCCGCAGGCGTGAGCAGCTTTGCCGAGGCATTGCAGAAGGAAACACCGGACTGGCACGCTATACCATTCATCGTTCCAGAAGCCGGTACAGCGAGAGAGAGAGCCAACACCTGGTTCAGGCAAATGAAGATAAAGCCAAATATCTACGCACAAGTCTCAGGCCATGAGGCCATCGTAAGCATGGTTGCACTAGGATGCGGAGTCGGTATTGCACCAGATGTCGTGATCAACAACAGTCCAGTACGAGAGAAAATTGAAAAGCTGCGCCTAGTGCCGATCAAACCCTTTGAGCTTGGCGTATGTAGCCTTCACTCCCAGCTTGATAATGCGTTAGTAAGGGCGTTATGGGATATCGCTGAAGAGAAAAACATTGCGAATTAAACGAAAATCAGATTCGTCTCATGCTTGATTCAGAAAGATTTTGTCAGTAACAAGATACGGCGTCTATCCTCCACTCATCTTTACTAACAGGCAGAGTCAGCATGTCTTTTATTGAAAGAGTTGGAAAAGCGCTTGAACCGCTAATGCTCGCTATGGGCTTAATAAGCCCTCTGGCAACACTCCCGCAAATATATAAACTCTATTTCTCTCACAGTGAAAGTGCCGAAGGTTTATCGCTAGTAACATGGCTGCTTTACACATTCATTGCGTCGCTCTGGACCATATATGGTTTGTATCACAAGAACCCGACGATTTGGGTTGGCAATGGGCTGGGGTTCATCATGTATGTTGCGATGGTCATAGGGATTATCGCTCATGCAGGCATGACGTTTTAACCTGCATACCTCTACATCTCTTATGAAGCGAAAACCCACAGACGATAAAAAGCCCCGCTATTGCTAGCGAGGCTTCTTAATAAATGGCGGAGCGGACGGGACTCGAACCCGCGACCCCCGGCGTGACAGGCCGGTATTCTAACCAACTGAACTACCGCTCCACACGGTGATAAACAGTCTCCTGTTCATCCGATACATGTCGTTCAATACACATATCTAAATTGGAAGCCTGGCGATGTCCTACTCTCACATGGGGAAGCCCCACACTACCATCGGCGCTGTTACGTTTCACTACTGAGTTCGGCATGGAGTCAGGT
>NZ_SCHN01000013.1 GCF_004120195.1 Enterovibrio baiacu
TCGCCATGCCTACCGCATTGGTGATGCCTTGGCCAAGTGGACCTGTGGTGGTCTCGATGCCTGGTGCATAACCGTATTCAGGGTGACCTGGGGTTTTTGAATGCAGTTGACGGAAGTTTTTCAGATCGTCAATCGACAGATCGTAACCGGTGAGGTGAAGCAGAGAGTAGATCAGCATTGAGCCGTGGCCGTTCGAAAGCACGAAACGGTCGCGGTCAGCCCACTCAGGGTTTTGCGGGTTGTGGTTCATGTGGTCGCGCCACAATACTTCGGCGATGTCTGCCATCCCCATAGGGGCACCTGGGTGACCAGAGTTGGCTTGTTGGACACCGTCCATACTTAGAGCGCGGATCGCGTTAGCTAAAACCTTGCGAGAAGACATGTCTGCTCCTGAGATCATCAATAGACGTTTTGTATTAGTTGCCATCTCGCACAATACTTTTAAACGTTGGCGAGAAAGCAGAATTCGGCGGGCAAGTATTGTCGCAAGACTCCCCCTGCACTGCAAACGTTTTACATCGCTGATTTCACGGCATTCTGCTGAATTTTGCGCGAAGAATTCGCTTTTTTACGTAACCTTTTGCTTCCACACGCAAACGTTTACCCAAAACAGCAAAAAGCGCACCGGTGATATGCCAAATACAAACTCTCAGGGCGTGAATATATATCACCGACAAATTGCATGGTTGATTTATTATCGCTCCGGCGTAGAATAGACGTCCAGATGGTAAAACATCTAACCATTTAAACGTATATAAGCATATCTTCATTTTTTTAAGGAACGCGACATGGCCAAACACCTGTTTACTTCAGAATCAGTTTCGGAAGGTCACCCAGACAAAATTGCTGACCAGATTTCAGATGCTGTACTTGATGCAATTTTGGAGCAGGATCCGAAAGCCCGCGTTGCTTGTGAAACATACGTAAAAACCGGCATGGTCATGGTTGGCGGTGAAGTAACAACGTCTGCATGGGTTGATATCGAAGAAATTACGCGTGAAACAGTGCGTGAAATTGGTTACGTTCACTCTGATATGGGCTTTGACGCTGACTCTTGTGCCGTTCTAAACACCATCGGTAAGCAGTCTCCAGACATCAACCAAGGTGTTGATAAAGCAGACCCTAAAGAGCAAGGCGCAGGCGACCAAGGTATCATGTTTGGTTACGCAACTAACGAAACTGAAATCCTAATGCCAGCGCCAATCACTTACTCTCACCTTCTTGTTAAGAAGCAAGCTGAAGTACGTAAGAGCGGCAAGCTAGACTTCCTACGCCCAGATGCGAAATCTCAAGTTACTTTCCAATACGACCAAGGCAAGATCGTCGGTATCGATGCTGTTGTTCTTTCTACTCAGCACTGTGATTCAGTAACAACACCTGATCTACGTGAAGCGGTAATGGAAGAGATCATCAAGCCAGTACTTCCTGCAGAGTGGATCAACAAAGACACTAACTTCTTCATCAACCCAACAGGCCGTTTCGTAATCGGTGGCCCAATGGGTGACTGTGGTTTGACGGGTCGTAAGATCATCGTTGATACCTACGGCGGCGCAGCACGTCACGGTGGCGGTGCATTCTCTGGTAAAGATCCATCAAAAGTTGACCGTTCTGCAGCTTACGCAGCACGTTACGTTGCGAAAAACATCGTTGCAGCTGGCATGGCTGACCGTTGTGAGATTCAACTGTCTTACGCAATTGGTGTTGCAGATCCAACGTCTATCATGGTTGAAACGTTCGGTACTGAAAAAGTAGCTCACGACATCATCATTGAAGCAGTTCGTCAAAACTTCGACCTGCGCCCATACGGTCTTCAAGAAATGCTGAACCTTCTTCAGCCTATCTATAAGCAGACTGCAGCATACGGTCACTTCGGTCGTGAAGAATTCCCTTGGGAAAAAACCGACAAAGTGTCAGCACTGCGCGATTTCGCAAACATCAAATAATCGCGACAACGCAGCACAACAGAATAAGAAAAGGGAAGCTTCGGCTTCCCTTTTTTCATGCCTATCTTTACCCTACCCGCTGTGACAATCCACTCTGCCAAGGCGATGAACGAACTCCACTACCGCATTACTCGACGCGTAAGCGAATGCATTTCTCATGCGAATCTGACCCTCAATACAGATTTTGCAGTCCCCGCGATCCGCTTTGATATTCGAGGTAAAACAGCCGGCATGGCATTGCTTCAGCGTTGGCAACTGCGCTTTAACCCTGTGTTACTTGCAGAAAACCCTGACGCCTTTATCGAGGAAGTGGTGCCCCACGAAGTGAGTCACTTGATCGTCTTTTCCCGTTTTGGACGCGTTCGCCCACACGGTAAAGAATGGCAGGCTGTGATGTCGCAGGTCTTTGACGTTCAACCTAAAACGACACACAGCTTTGACATCAAATCTGTAGAAGGAAAAACCTTCCCCTATCAGTGCCAATGCGACGTTATCCCGCTGTCCGTGCGTCGGCATAACAAAGTACAACGCCAGCAAGTGCAGTACGTTTGCCGTCGCTGCAAACAACCGCTGGTATGGAAACCTTTATCCCCCTAACGCAAATGCGTTAAGTGCAACACATCACCTAATAACAAGTTGTTCAATTAACACTATTTTAGTGGGATTTAACTCGCAACTATCTGCAATAATCAAAGTACTTAATTCCAATAAGACTTTGTTTAATGATGAAGACATATCTCCTCCTGCTTTCCGCGTTGTTGATATCGCCACTGGCAATGTCAGCACCTGAACACCCGCAATCCTTCTCGAAAGCCAAGCGTCTCGCGCAAAAAATCTATCTCGATCACCCCACCTCTTTTTACTGTGGCTGTGACATCGAATGGCAAGGTAAGAAAGGCGTGCCTGAACTCGATACCTGTGGCTACCAAGTGCGTAAACAAATAAAACGCGCAAGCCGCATTGAGTGGGAACACGTCGTGCCAGCATGGCAGTTCGGCCACCAGCGCCAATGTTGGCAAGATGGCGGACGCAAAAACTGTGGGAAAACCGATCTGACGTTCCGCCTTATGGAAGCGGACCTGCACAACCTCGTGCCTGCGATTGGTGAAGTGAACGGAGACCGATCAAACTTCCGCTTCTCACAATGGAACGGCGACAAAGGCGCGTTCTATGGCCAGTGCAAAATGAAGGTCGACTTCAAGCAGCGTGTGGCAGAGCCACCCGCACAAAGCCGCGGTGCCGTTGCGCGTATCTATCAATACATGAATGACCAATACGATTTTCGTTTGGCATCAGCGCAGAGCAAACTCATGAACGCATGGGATAAAACCTACCCAGTCACCGATTGGGAATGTGAACGCGACCGCCGCATTGCTGCAACACAAGGAAATCACAATCCTTTCGTGAAAGCTGCATGCGAAAAAGCAGGTCTATAACAACAGCACCAAAAAACTGAAACCACACCAAGACTACAGTCAATGAGCAGTAGCATGCTAAACTGCTGCTCATTATTTCCAAGACCAAAACCACCATGCGTATCCCAAGAATTTTCCATCCTGAATTGCTGCCTAACAGCGGCCGTGTCGCACTCGATGATGATGCGGCGAATCATGTTGGCCGTGTATTGCGTATGCAAGTTGGACAAGAAGTCCTGCTCTTTGATGGCAGTGGTGCTGAGTTTCCTGCTGTGATTTGTGACGTGTCGAAAAAGAACGTCAATGTCGATATCACAGAGCGTGTCGAGCGCAGCATTGAATCGCCGCTAGACTTGCACCTTGGTCAAGTTATCAGTCGCGGCGACAAAATGGAGTTCACCATCCAAAAATCCGTTGAGCTTGGCGTGAATGTCATCACACCACTGATCTCTGAGCGATGTGGTGTCAAACTCAACGCTGAGCGCTTCGACAAAAAATTACAGCAATGGCAAAAGATTGCGATTGCTGCCTGTGAGCAATCGGGCCGAAACATCGTCCCAGAAATCCGCCCAGTCATGGCGCTAGAAGCCTGGAGTCAGGAAGCGTTTGAGGGGTTAAAACTCAACCTTCACCCTCGCGCCAAATATTCCATCAATACGCTGCCGCAACCTGTGAATCGCGTGCGCCTATTGATTGGCCCTGAAGGCGGTTTGTCAGCAGAAGAAATTGAAAAGACCCGTGAATATGGGTTTGAAGAAACACTTTTGGGACCGCGTGTGCTGCGCACCGAAACCGCAGCATTGACCGCAATTACGGCATTGCAGGTTCGCTTTGGTGACTTGGGTTAAACACACCAAGATTAACAGCGACGAACTTGCCAAATAAGGAAGACAGAATGATCAAACTGGGTATCGTGATGGACCCGATTGAGTCCATCAACATCAAGAAAGATTCTTCTTTTGCCATGATGCTAGAAGCACAAGCGCGTGGCTGGGAAATTCACTACATGCAGATGAATGACTTGTCGCTGGAGCAAGGCAAAGCCCTTGCTCGCACCAAGATCATCAGCGTAGAACAAAACCCTGAGAAGTGGTTTGACGTGAAAAGCGAGCAAGAGATCGCACTCGCCGATCTGGATGCCGTCTTGATGCGTAAAGATCCACCGTTCGACACCGAATACATTTACGCGACATACATTCTTGAGCGCGCGGAAGTGGAAGGCTGCTTGATCGTTAACAAACCGCAAAGCCTGCGTGATTGTAACGAAAAGCTGTTCACGGCTTGGTTCCCAGAGCACACGCCAATCACTTTGGTGACACGTCGTGATGACCAAATCAAAGCATTCCATGAAAAACACGGCGACGTGATTTTGAAGCCGCTTGATGGCATGGGTGGTTCCTCTATCTTCCGTGTGAAGAAAGGTGATCCTAACCTGTCTGTGATCATCGAAACACTGACCAACCTTGGAACAAACTACTGCATGGCGCAGACGTTCGTTCCAGACATCAGCAATGGCGACAAACGCATTCTGGTGGTTGATGGTGAGCCAATGCCATACTGCTTAGCGCGTATTCCGGCCAAAGGCGAAACGCGCGGTAACCTGGCAGCAGGTGGTCGCGGTGAAGCGCGTCCATTGAGTGACACAGATTGGGCAATCGCCCGCGCCGTTGCACCGACGTTGAAAGAGAAAGGCCTGATTTTTGTCGGTCTGGATATCATTGGCGACAAGCTGACAGAAATTAATGTCACAAGCCCAACCTGTATCCGCGAAATTGAAGCGGCCTTTGATATCAACATCAGTGGCAAGTTGATGGATGCGATTGAAGCGCGTCTACAAAAATAAAGCTTCGCACACCGAGCAGTTTCGGCTGCTCGGGTATGACTTTCTCTTGCTTACTGCTCATACTGAACATAAGCGAGAGAGCATTAAACGGCTCACTTCAACAGATTCACATACATCAGAAAATACAACATCATCGCAGCTAGCAGTCTTGCAAAGAAATAACGCGAAATCGCACGTACTGGAAGGGCACCATGAATCTCAAAAACCATTTCCTTGTTGCTATGCCTAGCATGGCGGATGAACGTTTCAAACAAAGCGTCATCTACTTGTGCGAGCACAATGACGACGGCGCTATGGGACTTGTTATCAACCAAGCGATCAATATTTCTGTCGCCAACATGTTGGAACAGATAGAGATCGAGCGCGATTTGGACCTCACCCACGAAGTCAGTCTCGATCAGCCCGTGTTGTTTGGTGGTCCCGTTTCTGAAGACAGAGGGTTTGTGTTGCACAAGCCAAACCAAGTTTTCGGATCTAGCATCAGCTTGTCTGATCAACTGACGGTCACAACCTCCAAAGACATTTTGAGCATTCTTGGCACCCATGATGAACCCGACCAATTTATTGTGGCACTGGGGTATTCTGGTTGGGATGCTGGCCAGCTAGAGCAAGAACTTACCGAGAACAGTTGGCTGACAATAGAAGCCGATCCAAAAGTCATCTTCGACACACCGATCAACGAACGCTGGGAAAAAGCCCTAAACCAATTAGGCATTAGCGGTTTAAACCTGTCGTCGGACATCGGACACGCATGAGAACAACACAATGAGTAACATCCAAAGCGTGATGGGCTTTGACTATGGCACCAAGAGTATTGGGGTTGCCGTAGGCCAAATCATCACAGGCACGGCGCGCCCACTAAAAGCGCTGAAAGCCAAAGACGGTATTCCAAGCTGGGAAGCCATTGAAGCCTTACTGAAAGAGTGGCAACCAGACTTAGTGGTTGTCGGCTTACCCTTGGATTTACGCGGGGGTGAACTCGACGCTATCACACCACGTGCGCGCAAATTTGCGAACCGCTTGAAAGGCCGTTTTGGTGTAGATGTGGAATTGCACGATGAACGTCTCACCACCACAGAAGCGCGCTCTTCATTGTTTGAGCATGGCGGTTACAAGGCGTTAGGCAAGGGCAATATTGATTGCCAATCCGCCGTCATCATTGTCGAAAGCTGGTTCGAAAGCCAATACGGCGAATAAACCGCTGTACGCAACGAATAAAAAATCCCGCCATCATACATGGCGGGATTTTTCTTTTGAGACGTTTGATTTTCTAAACGTGCACTTATCTAAAACATCACTCAATACTGACGTTGGCCAACGTAGGGCTACCATCTGGCGATTGTTCAGACATCTTGATCATCAGTTTCAATTCATTGCGTGAATCAGCATTGTGCAGCGCTTCTTGTTCCGAGATCTTGTTCGCGCGAAACAGCTCAAACAACGATTGGTCAAACGTACACATTCCCGCATTGTTCCCTCTGCGGATACACTCTTTCAGCTCGTGCAACTCACCTCGACGAATTAAATCAGACACATGCGAGGTGTTGAGCAGAAGCTCGTAAGCACCATGACGACCAATGCCGCTAACATCCGGCACCAACTGCTGAGCAAGCACACCGCGCAGGTTCAAAGACAGGTCAAACAGGAATTGCTCGCGGCGCTCTTTGGGCACCAAATGCAATACGCGTTCGAGGGCTTGGTTGGCATTGTTCGCGTGCAACGTGGCAATACAAAGGTGCCCTGTTTCCGCAAACTGCATGGCATATTCCATGGTTTCACGTGAACGGATCTCACCGATCATGATCATGTCTGGGGCTTGGCGCAGCGAGTTTTTCAGCGCCACTTCATAGCTTTCAGTATCAATGCCGATTTCACGTTGCGTCACAATGCATTGATCGTGCGGGTGAATAAACTCAATCGGATCTTCTACGGTCAGAATATGCCCGCTACGGTGACGGTTTCGATACCCCACCATTGCCGCCATCGACGTCGATTTACCCGACCCCGTCCCGCCTACGATCAATATCAAACCGCGCTTTGCGATTGACAGATCCTGCATGACGGACGGCAAGCCGAGGTTTCGAATATCAGGAATGTCCGTTTCAATGCATCGAATCACCATGCCCGGCAAATCACGTTGCCAAAACGCACTCACGCGAAAACGGCCCGTTTCTGTGACCAGCGCGAAGTTCGCTTCACGTTCACGGTAAAACATTTCGCACTTCTCGTTATCCATGGCTTGTTCAACCAAGCTTTCCAGATCCGAGATCGTCAGTTTGTCGCCGGTCGGTGTTAACGCGCCATCGACGCGCAACATGCAAGGTGCATCCACCGTGATGTAACAATCTGATGCTTGCTGACTCAACATGTCTTCAAGCAACTGACTTAATTTAATGTGGCCGCTCATCAGGACATGCCCATCCCTGAGGTATCCATGATCCGGTTCGCTTCCGCACCATCAATGATGCCCTGCATCATCAAATTACGCAGCGATTGCTCCATGGTTTGCATGCCTAGCGCTGCACCGGTTTGGATCATCGAAAACATCTGCGCGACTTTGTCTTCACGGATCAGGTTTCGAATCGCCGGCGTTGCAATCATGACTTCGTGCGCAGCAACGCGCCCGCCGGTGACTTGCTTCACCAAGTTCTGAGAAATGACCGCACGTAATGATTCCGACAACATAGAACGCACCATCGGCTTATCTGCACCCGGGAAAACATCAATAATACGGTCGATGGTTTTCGCCGCGCTTGAGGTATGCAGAGTACCGAACACCAAGTGCCCTGTTTCAGCCGCCGTCAGCGCCAAGCTAATGGTCTCTTGGTCACGCAACTCGCCCACCAAAATCACGTCAGGGTCTTCACGCAATGCCGAACGCAGCGCATTGTTGAAAGAGTGGGTGTCTCTGTGTACTTCACGCTGGTTAATCAAACACAGCTTTTGCTCATGAACGAATTCAATCGGGTCTTCAATCGTCAACACATGGCGATGTTGTTCATTGTTAATTTTGTCGATCAGCGCCGCCAAAGTGGTGGATTTTCCTGATCCTGTTGGGCCTGTCACCAACACCAACCCTTTACGATACTGCGTAAATTGGTCGAAAATTTTCGGTGCGCCTAGCGTCTCCAAAGAAGGAATGACAGTGGGAATGCTACGGAAAACGGCGGCACAACCACGCGCCTGATGGAAGGCATTGACGCGAAAACGCCCGACAGACGCCAAGTTAAACGAAAAATCGACTTCTAGGTTTTGCTCAAATTCGCGCTGTTGCGCATCATTCATGATGTCGAAAATCAATCGATTCACATCATTGTGATCCAGCGGAGGCAAGCTCAGCTTGCGAACATCACCATCTACTCGGACCATAGGCGGAACACCAGCAGAAAGATGTAGATCTGAAGCATTATGCTTTACACTGAAGTCTAATAATTCAGTAATATCCATTAATACGTTTCCTCGCAGAATCAATCATGTGTAGTATCAAACAAAACCTAGAACAGGTCACCAGACAAATAGACAGTGCCGCACAAAAATGCGGGAGAGACGCCTCTGGCGTGCAACTGTTGGCTGTAAGTAAGACCAAGCCTATCGACGCGATCGCTGATGCAGTGGGCGCTGGGCACCACCAGTTCGGTGAAAACTATGTGCAAGAAGGTGTAGAGAAAATCCTTCACTTTCGCGAACAAAACACGCCTTTAGAATGGCATTTTATTGGTCCTATTCAGTCCAATAAAACCCGCCCCGTTGCCGAACATTTCGATTGGGTTCATTCGGTTGACCGCAGTAAAGTGGCGCGTCGTTTGAGTGAGCAACGCCCCGATGATATGCCGCCACTGCAAGTGCTGATTCAAGTCAACACCAGCGGTGAATCGTCTAAATCCGGCACGCAGTTTGACGACGTAAAAGTGCTCGCAGACGAAATCGATCAACTGCCAAGCCTCGAACTTCGAGGCCTGATGTGCATCCCCCAACCCGAAGATGATCACGACAGCCAACTCGCGGCTTTCGCACCACTTTCTCAATTATTTGAGGAAATGAAGGCGTCACGCCCGCGTTTTGATACGCTGTCTATGGGTATGAGTGGCGACATGGATGCTGCTATTGCATCAGGCAGTACCATGGTACGCATTGGTACCGCGATTTTCGGTGCGCGTGATTACGCGAATCGCAAATAATCCGAACCAGAAAGACAGTCAACGTCAGTATTTCATTGGCGACAGATTGCCGCCAATTCAACAGGAAGTAGATGGATGGAACAACGTACAGTCGCCTTCATTGGTGCAGGAAACATGGCGCGCTCTATCATTGCAGGCCTTGTGCAATCAGGTTATCCGGCATCGGCCATCACGGCAGTGAATCGTACGCCAGAAAAAAGCGCAGCGTTCCGTGAATCATTCGGCATCAATGCTAACGAGAATGCCATTGAAAGCGCGGCAAACGCCGATGTCGTCGTACTGGGTGTAAAACCTCAGGCCATGGCTGAGCTATTGGAAAGCATGAAAAGCATCGATTGGCAGGGCAAATTGGTGATTTCTATCGCTGCGGGTATCTCTGTCGCACGCCTTTCAGACATGGCGGGCACCGAATTAAACCTTGTTCGTGTGATGCCAAACACACCTTCTTTGGTTGGCGAAGGTATGAGTGGGCTTTATGCGCCAGACTCTGTATCTGAAAATGATCGTGCCTTTGCCGGTCAACTGCTTGAAGCTGTGGGTAAAGCTTGCTGGGTATCTGAAGAATCAGGTATCAACGGCATCATTGCCGCAGCGGGCAGTGCACCTGCGTATTTCTTCTTGTTTATGGAGGCCATGCAAGCGGAAGCTGAGCGTCAAGGCTTCGATAAACAAACCGCGAGAGCGCTGGTTCAACAATCTGCACTTGGCGCCGCAAAAATGGTGGTTGCCAACCCAGACATTGAACTGGCAACCTTACGTGAACAAGTGACGTCGAAGGGCGGCACAACCGCTCAAGCGTTGAGCGTTTTTAATAACAACCAACTTCCAGAAACGGTTGCCGAAGCCATGCAAGCGGCGGTGCGTCGAGCGGAAGAAATGGAATCGCTATTTTAGGGCAACTTTATGAACACAATGAATTTCCTCGTATCAACACTGTTCGATCTTTATATCATGGTGGTGTTGTTACGAGTTTGGCTACAATGGTCACGCGCTGATTTCTACAACCCATTTAGCCAGTTTGTCGTTAAAGCCACTCAACCTGTGGTTGCACCGCTTCGTCGTATTATTCCATCGATTGGTAGCTTTGATTTAGCCACCGTCCTGTTTGCCTTTGTCCTTTGTGTCGCGAAATTCTTCGTGCTGCAAATGGTGGCATCTGGTGGCCTTCCACCGTTTGACGCAAGTTACTTGCTGATCGGTCTGCTTGCATTGGTTAAAGCGGCGGGCGGTTTGCTGTTTTGGGTACTTATCCTTCG
Source organism: Enterovibrio baiacu (assembly GCF_004120195.1). GTDB lineage: Bacteria > Pseudomonadota > Gammaproteobacteria > Enterobacterales > Vibrionaceae > Enterovibrio > Enterovibrio baiacui. The sequence continues at coordinate 10,636 of NZ_SCHN01000013.1, forward strand.
TGCAATCCTGAGCTGGGTAAGCCAAGGTCGTAATCCCATCGAATTCGTGATGATCCAACTGACCGAACCGTTGGTTGCACCAATCCGTAATGTACTGCCTTCACTGGGTGGTTTGGATTTGAGTGTGCTGGTGCTGTTTATTGTGCTGCAATTCCTGAACTTCCTGATCGGTGATTTGCTTAGCCCATACTTCGGCAACTTGTGGTTCGTACTGTAATTCATGACGCGCGCCACCCGCCCTGCTTGGCATGAGAATGACGACCTGATACTGCGTTTGTACATTCAACCAAAAGCCAGCAGAGATCAGTGGATGGGGCAACATGGCGAGGAAATAAAACTCGCCATTACCGCCCCACCTGTCGACGGCAAAGCGAACGCCCATCTCACCAAATTTCTCTCAAAACAATTTAAGGTCGCCAAAGGCCAAATTGACATTGAAAAGGGGGAGCTTGGGCGTCACAAGCAAGTCAGGATCCATGACCCCGTCATTTACCCCGATGCCATTAGTGATCTGATTTCCGCCCTCAAGCAGTAATGTCTTTGTATCACCCAATATGTGAAAGAGTCAGCGCAACACGCTGACTCTCGTTTAACGAAACACCGTGATAAGGAAAGCACGATGACCCGTTTCTTATGCCTCACTCGACGCATTCAATATGCCTTCTTCAGTGCGCTTTTGTTGATCCTTTCTCCGTCTGTTACCGCAGAGCAGTTCAAAAACATTGGCTCGTTAGAAGTGCATTATTCCGCACTGAATTCGACCTTCATCCCAGCAAAAATAGCGAAGACGTATGGCATCCAACGTGGCAGCCACAATGCGCTGATTAACATTGCGATACTCGACAAAGCCCAAGCTGGAAAACCCGCATTAACAGCCACCCTTGAAGGCACAGCCCGCAACTTACTTGGCACCAAAAAGCCGCTCACCTTTCGTGAAGTGAAAGAAGGTAAGGCCATCTACTACTTGGCAGAAGTGCGTTTCGCGAACGAAGAAAACCTTATCTTCGACATCGAGGTGCAAGCACAAGGCAATCGCGCAGGCAAACTCACCTTCCAACAGCAGTTCTATACTGACTAGCGTGGTAGATGACACCACATCACATTCAGGTATGATGGCGCTCACATGAAGCGCCATTTTTTATGGATGGCGATCAGACGACAATTTGCGTTTGCGCCAGTGCGCCCGTTGTGGGTATCAGCACGGGCAACACCTTCAGGAGTACAATGATGAGCAAAGTGGTTCTCGCGACAGGCAATGCAGGAAAGGTCAAAGAAATGGCCGACCTTCTGCAAGATTTCGGCTTCGATGTGCTTGCACAAAGTGAGTTCGGCATCAGTGACGCTGATGAAACTGGAACCACCTTCATCGAAAATGCCATCATCAAAGCACGCCACGCTGCCAAAGAAACAGGGCTTCCCGCCATTGCCGATGATTCAGGCTTAGAAGTGGATTACCTGCAAGGCGCGCCTGGCGTTTACAGCGCACGTTATGCAGGTGAAGGCCAAGGCGATCAAGCCAACATCGACAAGTTGCTCGAAAGCATGGCCAATGCTCCTGACGATCAACGCAGTGCCCGTTTCCATTGCGTACTGGTGTACATGCGCCATGCGAACGACCCAACCCCTTTGGTCTGTCATGGCGTGTTTGAAGGCCACATTGCGCGTGAAGAATCTGGGACCAATGGCTTTGGTTATGACCCTGTATTCTGGGTAGAGAGCCACAACTGCACACTGGCAAACATTGAGCCTGCAGTGAAAAAGCAAATGTCTCACCGAGGACAAGCGCTCAAGAAACTGTTCGCTGCGCTCAGTGAACGCATGCAATCCGAACAAGCGAAGTAAACTGAAATGACAGACCACAACGTGGCGGCACACATTCCGCTAAGTCTTTACGTCCACATTCCTTGGTGTGTGCAGAAATGCCCGTACTGCGATTTCAACTCGCACACCTTGAAAGGCGAAGTACCAGAGCGAGATTACATCGACGCCTTGTTGGATGATCTTCAACGCGACTTGGCTCGCTTCCAAGGCGTGAGTGGTCGAAAGCTTCATTCCATCTTCATCGGTGGCGGCACGCCAAGTCTGATGTCGCCAGAAGAAATCTCTCGCCTGCTGATAGGTATTGATGCGCAAATTCCGTTTAAAGACGGCATTGAAATCACCATGGAAGCGAACCCAGGAACGGTCGAAGCGGATAAATTTATTGCGTATCAACAAGTGGGCGTAAACCGCATATCCATCGGCGTCCAAAGCTTTGATGACAAGAAGCTCGCACGCCTTGGCCGCATTCATGGTTCAGAAGAAGCAAAACGCGCTGCAACGTTAGCCCATGAAGCGGGATTGAACAGTTTCAATTTGGATTTGATGCACGGCCTGCCCGATCAAACCCTTGAAGGGGCGCTTGACGATCTTAAACAAGCCATTGCACTGAACCCGCCGCACTTGTCTTGGTATCAGCTCACCATTGAGCCCAATACCCAGTACTACTCCAAGCCACCCACACTGCCGGATGACGATGACCTTTGGGACATTTTTGAAAAAGGCCATGTGCTGCTGAGTGAGGCAGGCTATGTACAATACGAAACATCGGGATACAGCAAGCCGGGATATCAGTGCCAGCACAACCTGAATTACTGGCGTTTTGGCGACTATCTTGGCATTGGCTGTGGCGCACACGGCAAAATCACCGCCGAAAATGGTGCCGTACAGCGCACAGTAAAAGTGAAACACCCACGCGGTTATCTCGATCTTGAGAAAGAATACCTCAGCGAATTGCATATAGTGGAGTCTGATGAATTGCCGTTTGAATTCTTCATGAACCGATTCCGATTGGTAGAGGCTTGTCCGAAAGAGGACTTTCCTGCACGCACGGGATTGCCGCTGGATGTGATCAAAGCACCTATCGATAACGCTATCGAGCAAGGGCTTCTCAGCGAAACTGACACACACTGGCAAGTGACACAAAAAGGTCGCCTGTTCTTGAACGACTTGCTTTCCGGCTTCATCGACGAGTAAAGGCAGCGAATAACGCTGTCTTTATACGAAGGGAAGACACCTTCCCTTCGTGTTGATCTTCGCCAAACGGCAAAGCCAAGGACAGCGTTGTAGATGAAGAAGTATCTGTTTGCCCTGAGTGTAATCGCATGGCTGCCACTCACCGATATTGCGCTCGCCGCAACATCCGGCAGCACCTCACCCAGCCATGCCTCACCGCATGCCTCAAAACATGCATCCCAAAGCATTGGCACCATTTTCGGCAACCTGCCTCAATGGGTCGCCCCCATTTCAGCCATCCCCGCGTTCGACGAAAAAGGCCACCACTACGATCAGCAATATCTGTTGGTTGATAAGCAATTGAACCTTTCGGTGGCTAAGCCCGTCATGTATAAGCGCTACGCCAGCAAGGTGGTGTCCATCAAAGGGGTAGAGTCAGCCTCACAAATCTCTATCGATTTCGACCCAGCTTATCAGCACGTCTTGGTTCACCGCCTAGAGATTGTCAGAGACGGCAAAGTTATCGATCGCAAGAAAAGCGCCAAAACCTCGCAGTTTAAGCGTGAAGTCGACCTCGATGCTTTGCTCTATAACGGCGAAGAAACCTTGCATATCGTGCTAGATGACGTCCAAGTCGGCGACGTTATTGATTACAGCTACACACTCACTGGCTATAACCCTGTTTTTGGCGATCATCGAGAGTGGTACATCAAATCGGGTTGGGCAACCAGTGTTGCCCTGACCAATACGCGCGTCATCGTGCCAAAAAACAGCCCGATAGCCGTGACCAACCTTGAGGACAAAGGAAAAGGCACACTGACCACCACTCAGCAAGCAAACACCACGGTTTACCATTATCGCGAAGAAAACGGCCTGTATGATTTTGATGAATCAGAGCAACCACGCTGGTATAACCCCTACCCCTACCTGCATATTTCCAGCTACAAAGATTGGCAGGATGTGGTGAATTGGGCGCTGCCTTTGTATCAAGCCACCCCGGAAGACGAAGAAGTACAAGCGCTGGTTAGCGACATTCGAGAGACCTACCCTGCCGACATTCAACGGCAAGTGGTGGCGGCGATTCACTTTGTGCAAAACAACATTCGCTACTTAGGCGAAGAGAACGGCATTGGCTCGCACAAGCCTCGCCCACCCGCTCAAATCGTGGCGCAAGGGTATGGTGACTGTAAAGACAAAGCCTTGCTGCTGGTGTCTATGCTCAATGCACTTGGCATTGATGCTTACCCCGCCTTGGTCGATACCTACTGGCGCGATCAACTCAACGAACAGCCCGCAGCGCCTTACAGCTTTAACCATGTGATTGTGCAAATCGACTTCGGCGGAAAGCCCATGTGGATTGATGCCACGCGCACGCACCAAGGCAGTAAACTCACCACCATGGCGCAATCACAATTGGGTTACGCCCTCGTGCTCAAACCCGGTGAGCGTACTCTGCAAACCATGCTCAAACCCGGCCAAGACGTGATTCAAGATGTTGAGCAAAAGTTCGTGGTGAACCATGCTGACAAGAAAAGCTACCTGACGGTGAAAACCACTTACCGCGGCATTGAAGCTGAACAATGGCGTCGCTATTTGGAATCAAAGCCATTAGGTGAACTTGGGGAAGAGTACGCCAACTACTACGCCAGTTACTTTGAAGCGCTCGATCTTCTCAGACCGCTGACGATCACCGATGATCCAAACCAAAATGAACTAACCTTGCATGAAGCTTACGCCGTAGAGGGTTTATGGTCGAAAGACGACGACACCTATGTCTTCGTGATTTCCGGTGACATCGTGGATGATTACTTGGTGAAACCCGATTTGATCCGCCGTAAAACCCCTTTCCGTTATGGAACAGAAGGCGCGGTGCATCAAAAGATCCAAATCAGTTTGCCGGAAACGTGGAACATCACGCCATCTAAGCATTCTGTCGATAGCCCTTTTTTCGAGTTCACGTCATCCCTCAAAGCCGTGTCTGGACCGGGGGATTCATTGCTCGATAAAACCTATGTCGAAGCCGATTATTACTACCGTGCGAAAGCACGACACGTAAAAGCCAGCGAACTGCGCCAGTACCTTCGTCATGTTGATGATGCGTGGAATAACGTGGATTACGAGTTTACGTATCGACCGAATACGCCGTAAGCGAGATTGCGAGATTGCGAGATTGCGAGATTGCGAGATTGCGAGATTGCGAGATTGCGAGATTGCGAGAAAAGCATAATGCGACGTAAAGATGGCGCATAAAAAAACGCGGAATGCTCCGCGTTTTTTTATGTTTATCAAGGTGGTAAACCTACAACATGGTGACGGTTTTCCAACCTGACAGAGCAGGGATCAGCTGTTGAATGTTCTCTTCCTGAACCTGCCAATCAGACAAGCGTGCACACACATCCTGACGAACGGCTTGCGTGCGATGACGCTGCGTTTTCACTTCATCCGTCAGCTTGTTTTGCAGTGACGCCATTTTGCTAGAGATATAAGACAGCTTGTTTGGCTTGTCAGCACTCAGCGTTGCAATGTCATTCAAGCCACGGCTTGAGACAGTGGCAATCAGTTGCGGCACGCTCGCTTCTAACTCTTTCACCGTCATGGTCAACGCTTCGTGATTCAGCATCGGGCTTCGGTCAGAACCATAAAAAGAGGTCACCACACGGTTTTGCAAATGTTGGTGGAACTGACCCAACTCGCCGCGCAATGAACTTTTCTCGCCCAGCTCATTGGCAATCACGCCATCCAGCGCGCGCCAAGACGTTTGCAGCTCGTTAGACAATGAGCGGCTGATGTAAGGCAAATCGTTACGAATGGTTTTGTTGTAGGCCGACAAAGAGGCGCGCTGCTGATCAGACAGCGCCACTTTGTGCACGTCGAAGAACAGGCTGCCATTCGACTCAATACGGAATGTGTTGTTATTGCGTTCGATCACCAAGCTATCGGCATCAATCGCAATGTCGCTATGCAGCTGAGGACGACAGGTTTCTGCGCTCACAAACATTGGTAGTGTCGCCAATAGAACGGCAATAGATTTCACGAGATTCGATACGTTCATTTTAACCATGCTCACTCTCCTTTATCTGGTGCTCAGCACCAGCAGCATTCCCAAAAAGACTGTCTCAATGCCGTGATAAGTCACCGCATTGCAACACCCTTCGGTGCTTTAGAATATTGAACGTCCGATGCGCTCGGCCAACAGTTCTAGTGCTGCTGTGCCTGCTAATGAGTTACCGGAAGGATCGAGTTCTGGAGACCAGACACAAATCGACATTTCTCCCGGTACGATCGCTACGATCCCGCCTCCGACGCCAGATTTCCCCGGCATGCCAACTCGGTAGGCAAACTCCCCTGCACCGTCGTACAAACCACAGGTTGCGAGTAACGCATTGACCTGCTTACTCTGAGTCTGGCTGACAATTGTTTTTTCTGCGCCTAAAGGAAGTCCCTTATTTGCCAAATAGTTAAACGTTTTTGCCAGATCGACACAGCTCATGCGGAGTGCGCAGTAATGAAAATAATTTGAAAGCACAGGCATCACATCATTGTCGAAGTTGCCAAAGGCACGCATCAAATACGCAATCGATGCGTTGCGATCACTGTGTTCCATTTCAGACGTTGCGACGCTTTTGTCGTAACAAAGATGGGGGTTGCCAGACAGCATACGTACGAATTCCAGCATACGCTGACGCGGGGCGGATAAACGGCTGTGTAGCATGTCGCAGACCACCAGCGCACCCGCATTAATAAACGGATTACGCGGGATCCCTTGTTCCATTTCCAACTGGATCATGGAGTTAAACGCTTGACCGGATGGCTCTTTGCCCACGCGCTGCCAAATCTCAGCAGGCAGATAATTTTGCAGGGCCAGTGTTAAGCTCAACACCTTAGAGATAGATTGAATGGAGAACGCTTCTTGTGCGTCACCCGCAGTGATGATTTCGCCGTCGTTATAACAAACGGCAATGCCTAGTTTATCCGCCGGCACGTTTTCGAGTGCAGGGATATAATTGGCAACACGACCTTGTCCAATTAATGGGCGAACTTCTTCTAGGATCTCGCTCAACAGCTCTGGGCTTGGTTTCATCACTATCTCCAGTGTTCAAAAAAGCCAACGCGAGGTTGGCTTTAAATCATTCTCCGATATGCACATTACAGTGTCGCGCCGCGAATAAAGGTATGAGTTTTTTCTTATTCTGTACGGGCGTACTTCATGTCCCATACGCCGTGACCCAAACGATGGCCACGCGCTTCGAATTTCGTCAATGGACGATCATCTGGGCGAGGGATGTAAGAACCGTCAGTTGCCGTGTTCTTGTAACCCGGTGCAACGTCCATCACTTCAACCATATGTTCAGCATAGTTTTCCCAGTCAGTTGCCATATGGAAAATGCCATCAATTTTTAGCTTATCACGCAGCATTTGAACGAATTCAGGCTGAACGATACGGCGCTTGTGGTGACGCGCTTTGTGCCAAGGGTCTGGGAAGAACAGTTGAACCGTTTCCAGGCTTGCGATTGGCAGCATGTGCTCGAACACTTCTACCGCGTCATGACACATAACACGCAGGTTGGTCACGCCAGCATCGCGAGCTGCCATCAAACATGCACCCACACCTGGGCTGTGCACTTCAATGCCCACAAAGTTTTTCTCTGGCGCGTTCTTCGCCATTTCAACCAGTGATGCGCCCATACCAAAACCGATCTCTAGAACAACAGGATTGTTGTTGCCGAAAACCTCAGCCCAATCCAGTTGTTTCTCCTCGAAATCAATACCCATGGTTGGCCAGCAATCGTTCATTGCTTGCTCTTGGCCTTTGGTCAAACGACCTTCACGGCGTACAAAGCTTCTAATTCTACGAAGAATTTTGCCGTCTTCGGTCAATTCGGTTTTGGTAACTTCAGTCATTCTCTATGCCTGTAACTCAGTAACGAAGAAAAGTTAAGCGGATCGCGCATTATCCAAAGATCGAGCAAGTGTGCAAGCCTGATCATTTGACGGCACGTATCTTACCTGAGATGCCTACAAGTTTGCGGCCTTTTTCTGCACAGACTTATTATACCCAAACAACCTCAAGGTGCCTGTTCAGCGAGAGTTTGTTGGCTGGCAGGCGCGGCGCTGAATTGAAAACATAGTTGCTCTACGTTAAAACTCCGCAACAAAGCATGGCAGCCAACAAAACTCGCCCTTTGGGAGCCTCTCATTTCGCTCACTTTTTTGTCAAAAAACCTCAAAATGGCGCACCATTACTGTGGTTTTCCTCCTCACATTTAACCAAATGAGAAGCTCTGAATCCTGCATCTTGAGGTTATTTGGGTATAGACTGTTGCACGAGCAATCTCGTGGGCAACGCCCCCAATAAAGATAACAAAAGAGCGAGCAAAGTGAGTCAGTCCTTTTCCGACGCAATATTGGCCTGGTATGACAAATACGGCCGCAAAACCTTACCGTGGCAGCAAGAAAAAACACCGTATAAGGTGTGGCTGTCCGAAATCATGTTGCAGCAAACCCAAGTTGCAACAGTGATTCCTTATTTCGAGCGCTTCATGACGCGCTTCCCAACTGTCGTCGATCTCGCCAACGCAGAACTCGATGAAGTGCTTCATTTGTGGACAGGGCTTGGCTACTACGCCCGCGCCCGCAACCTGCACAAAGCCGCACAAAAAATCGCAACGGAGTTTCATGGCGAGTTCCCGACCGATATCAACGACGTCATGGATTTACCCGGCGTAGGCCGTTCAACCGCAGGCGCAGTGTTGTCACTCTCATTGGGTCAACACCATGCAATATTGGACGGCAACGTAAAGCGCACCCTTTCGCGCCATTTTGCCGTTGAAGGCTGGCCGGGCAAAAAGCCGGTTGAAAACGCATTGTGGGAACTGGCCGATGCCAACACCCCAGCCGAAGGCGTTCAGCGTTATAACCAAGCCATGATGGACATGGGTGCCATGATTTGTACCCGCAGTAAGCCCAAGTGTGACATTTGCCCTGTCCGCACAAGTTGTGACGCCAACGCGCTTGGTCGCCAAGCAGACTTCCCGGGTAAGAAACCCAAGAAAACCATGCCGGAAAAAGAAACCTGTTTTGTGCTCTTTCAATACGACAATTACATCTGGTTAGAGCAACGCCCTCCCGCTGGTTTATGGGGCGGCTTGTGGTGTCTTCCAGAAGGTAATGAGAAAGAAATAGAGAGTTTCATTGCAGGAAAGCTCAATGACACCGCGTTCGAGAAGCCTCAACATCTCAACGCATTTCGCCACACGTTTAGCCACTTTCACCTTGATATCGTGCCGATTCACGTCACTTTAAACAGCAAACCTACCTTCATTGGTGAGCAAGGAATCATGGAAGGCAACGGCGGGCTTTGGTATAACTTAACCCAACCAGCAAAGGTCGGACTGGCAGCGCCAGTACAAAAGCTGCTTGAAAGCCTGACCAGAGAAATTCAACTTTCGGCTGCGGCCGGATAATTTAATCGGGGAACGGAAAAATGAGCCGTACAGTTTTTTGCGAGCGCTTAAAGAAGGAAGGCGATGGCCTTGATTTTCAACTGTATCCAGGTGAGCTGGGTAAGCGCATTTTCGACAACATCTCAAAAGAAGCATGGGCAATGTGGCAAAGCAAACAGACCATGTTGATCAACGAGAAGAAGCTCAACATGATGGATCCTGAGCACCGCAAATTGCTGGAAACAGAAATGGTGAAGTTCCTCTTCGAAGGCCATGACACTGTGATCGAAGGCTACACGCCGCCTTCTGAGTAATTCGTAGGCTAGATACTTCACAGTTTCATTATATTGTTTTGTAAACAAAGGCATCGTGATTACTCTAATCATGATGCCTTTTTTAATGTCTGATATTTTTTACTCCACAGTCTTCATCACTGTGTAATCGTGAATGGGAACACATGAAACTACGCCGCGTGCTTGCGCTACTTCTCCTTACCCTCTTTTCGACAGGCTGTACCCGTGAAATGATCGAGTCGGTTTACGACGTCGATTATGAATCCACCAACCGATTTGCGAAGAACCTTGCGCCGCTGCCGGGGCAATTCCAAAAAGATTTTGCCGCGCTCGACAAGCTGATCAACAGCTTTAACGGCAACATCGAAGTGCGTTGGGGTAAAGATGAAGTCTTAATTTCGGGTAAACGTGACTACGTAAAGTACACAGATAATTACCTCAGCCGTGCCCGCGTTGACTTTGCCAATGGCCTCGTCACGATCGAGACCGTCGCGACATCGGATCCCAAACAGCATTTAAAACAAGCCATTGTAACGACGCTGCTGACACCTAATGACCCAGCCTCTGTGGATTTGTACTCCGCGGCAGACGTGCAATTGGAAGGTCGCCCCTTCTTGCAAGGGCAAGTGCTCGATCAAGATGGAAAAGAAATCGCGTGGGAGTGGCGCGCCAATCGCTACGCCGATTACCTGATTGATTCGAAGATAAAAAGTAAATCACTGCGTTTTCAGAAGGTGTTTTACGTCGAAATACCGATGGTGTCTGATCACTCCAGCAAACGACGTTATCAATACGCTGATCTGATCCGTAAATCATCACGCCAATACGGCATCTCGGAAGAGCTGATTTATTCCATTATCAAAACGGAAAGCAGTTTTAACCCTTACGCGGTGAGTTGGGCAAATGCATATGGTTTGATGCAAGTTGTTCCCAAAACTGCAGGACGCGATGTGTTTAAGCTTGTGAAAAAACGTTCTGGTGAACCAAGCCCTGAGTACTTATTCGACCCTGCAAGAAATATTGATGCGGGTACGGCATATTTCTATATTTTGAAAACGCGATACCTAAAAGATGTCCGCGATCCATTGTCAAAACACTACAGCATGATCTCTGCATACAACGGCGGAACAGGCAATGTACTTAAAACATTCCACCGTTCAGACCGAAAACGTGCCATGAATGATTTAAATCGATTAAATCCTAATCAGGTGTATTGGGCATTAACCAATAAACACCCGTCCTCAGAGTCTCGACGCTATCTTCAGAAGGTGACTAACTTTCAAAAAGAATTTCGTTCCATGCAATAAAAACGCGGGGAAAACCAGAAACTCAGTGCATTTTTAAATCAAAACGACGAAAAAGACATCAAACAGTCTTATTTGACGTTTTTTTTAAAAAAAGGTGTTGACGAAAACCCTGAAAATCCGTTTAATGCACCCCGTTGCCTCGATAGCTCAGTCGGTAGAGCAGGGGATTGAAAATCCCCGTGTCGGTGGTTCGATTCCGCCTCGAGGCACCATATTTAGTGAGATGGTGTTTGTACGCAACGTTTCCACGGTTTGTGTGCCGGCTTAGCTCAGTTGGTAGAGCAACTGACTTGTAATCAGTAGGTCACCAGTTCGACTCCGGTAGCCGGCACCATTATTTTGATATTGAGTTTAGAGAACTCTTTAATCAAAGCCTCGATAGCTCAGTCGGTAGAGCAGGGGATTGAAAATCCCCGTGTCGGTGGTTCGATTCCGCCTCGAGGCACCATATTGCAACATGGTGATTCATTTAGCTTCGGCTAAGTAAGTTTCCAGCAATTCCCCCTTAGTTCAGTCGGTAGAACGGCGGACTGTTAATCCGTATGTCGCAAGTTCAAGTCTTGCAGGGGGAGCCACTTTAAGAAAACCAGTCTTCGGACTGGTTTTTTTTCGTCTTTAAAAAGCCCAATCATTTGATTGGGCTTTTTGCGTTATCGTGTGGGCTTGATGAATGCCAAAGTGATGTATTCACCGTCACCAGTCATTCGGTAACCCTGCTGCGAGCAAGTAAACGCCTTTGGCGGTGCAACCACCATCGATGTAATCGAACGTATCGCAAAGTTCTGAGACCAATGCGATGCCGCGTCCGCACATAGCGCCACTTTCATCTAGCCGGCTCCCTACCCCTTCCGATTCGAACCCTTCCCCATTATGGGTGACATAGAAAGACAAGGTGCGTTTGGATGGATTAAAAGAAATGCCTATTTCCATGTAAGCATGACCACCGAGATCTTCAAGACGGCGCTGACGCTCAAGGTAATAATCAAGAAAGCCTTCGTCATCCGTTTTCACGTCAGATTCTAGACCTAACAAACCATGCTCAAGTGCATTGTTCGACAGCTCAGACAAAATGGTACACATCAAATCCAGATCGATGTTGCTGCCCAGCGTGCCTTTCAGCATTCTGCGCACTTCCCCAACCAAATTTACTTTCTGTAATTCACTGGACCCAAAATACACGGTCAACTGCGCGGGGGAACGACGGTGATAATACTCTGGGTCTCCGGGTTGGACTTCAATGCGGCTTTTAATCGGCGCGGTCAATTCAAGCATCGACATATCATCGCCCACGCCCCCACCGCTGGTAAATTCTGACACACGCTGCTGCGTAGTATCGATGATGCTCGCGTGTGGCTCAGTGAATATGGCTTCTAAGCCTTCTTCACCCAACTCCTGCCCATACGTATTTCTCGCTTCTGTCACACCATCCGTGAAGAAAAACAGCTTATCGCCATGCTCCAGTTTCAACGCAACAAGATTGGCTTCAAACTCCTCTGAATCCATCGCGCCCAGCGCCATGTGGGACGATGGGAGCCGTTGCTTCACTTCACCATTTCTGTCAATGAGGTACCCGTCTGGCATCCCGCCTCCCCACCAGTTTACATCTACGCCATTGGGCATCACTTCCAATAAATTGGCAGCCACCAACATGCCGGGAGGGAGAAACTTTTTCAGCGTCGCATTCATTTCTTTCACGATATCACCCAGCGCCAGGCCGTTATGCGTCATGGCAAAGAATGCTTTTGTGGCTGGAATAGAAGAAATAGCGGCGGGAAGCCCATGCCCCGTCGCGTCGGCAAGCAAGGCATACACACCACCTTGGGGGCGTGGCGTCACAAGTACGACGTCACCATTGAAGTTAGTGTAAGAACTGGTATAGAAATTCACGCCTTCGGCTTCCTGATAACACCCTTGCATCAGGTTACTGAAGATGGTTTCCGCCATGGTGTGTTCGTATATCGTGTGCGCTTGAAAATGCTTGAGTTTATCGCGCTGAACAGCGACTTCTTTATACAGCCGAATGTTGCGGCAATGCGCCCGTATCTTCGCAACAATGGTGGTTCGGCTAATGGGTTTGGTGAGAAAGTCATCCCCAAGTGTCATGCATCGATTGAACGCATCATTATCAGAAATGCCCGTCAAAAAAAGCACCGGCATGTAGGTATCTTTATAGCGCTTTCTTATCTCGGTGGCGGCGTCAAAACCATTCATCACAGGCATCATGACATCCATGATGACCAGTGCGGGCAGCTCGTTCATGCCTTCCAACATGTCCAGTGCCATCTGACCATGATCAGCAATGAGCAGTTCTTCAAATTCATCCTTGAGTACATGCTCAAGAAAACACTGTATCGAGACCTCGTCTTCAACAATCAACGCTTTCACTCAGCTTCTCCCATGCTAAACAACCGCTTTGATATTCTTTAGAGCAACCCGGTCATGCATGGCATTACTCATTTAATGGCACGCCCAAGACGGCTCACCATCTCTGTAAATGCGTTTTAAAAGGGCGTTTTCTTTTGGTTCGCCTTATTCGATTTTGAATTTTTTCTCGAAGCGAGCAATCACGAGCACACGCTTGATTTGAGGCATTGTGTTGATAAGACGGATATCTCCGTCTTTTTGCTCGAGAAACGTCTGCATGTTTAGCAACATGCCTAACCCCGCACTGTCGATGTATTCCGTGCCACGGAAATCAACAACAATGTCTTTACCCTGACAATCCTGATACGCCGCGCGAAATTCTTGCACCACGCTAAAATCGAATTGCCCATTCACATGGATAACAACACTGTTCCCTTCTTTTCTTTCTTCGCAACTGATGGCCATACCATCTCCTAAAACAGTTCGATGTCGCCTTCGTCAGCAGACATTTGTTTAGCCGGTGCTCGCTCTGACGAGCCAGCCGCATTTTCAATCGCATCGATGGCTTGATGTAACGCCGCCCAATCCACACTTCCCTCATCCAACTTCTCGAGAATAAGTGCATTCAAGCCCTCTAGAATATGGAGGTTATTGATAACGTGCTGGCCCTGCTGAGAAACGATGTCAGCAAACTGCAGCCCTTGAATACTTTTGGACACTTCGCCACGCACAGATTCACCGAGTTCAGTCACCTTCCCAATTTCCATGGTGACTTGCTGGTTAACCCGCTGAACACCTTTCAAAAGATCTTCAATGTGTGTTTTCGATTCAATGGCCGCCGTCATGTCCAAGGTGGCAATCTCGCCCACAATCGAATTCGTTTGTTTCACTGTGTCTTGCGCCAAGTTGATATCACGGTGAATTTGACTGTTCAGCTCTGTTGCACGATTCGCTAAATCTCGCACTTCAGCGGCAACAACGCCAAAGCCTCGCCCGAGATCGCCCGCCCTTGCAGCTTCAATCGCAGCATTCAACGCAAGTAAGTTTGTTTGGTCAGACATTGCCTGCACTTGGTCGAGGAGGTTAAACACCGCATCGAGCTTCTCTGACATGTCATGAATACGGTGAATGGCCGTAATACTCTTCTCTGATACCTGAACCAGAATGTCGATATAGGTATCAATGGCATGTTCCGTCTCGGGCAGCACTTTTGTCAGGCTATATTCACTTTCATCATTGTTCAGCAAGTCCGTGACCATATGCTGCGACAGGGTTGCTTGAGCGCTGACGGCTTTCTCCATACCAAAGAAACTGGAGTTTAGGTTGTGCACCGAGTCATTAATGACTTCTTGCTGGCGATCAAGCTGCTCCCGAATGGGCACCAATTCAATCGTCAAAATGTTATGGATTTTCTTAAGTATCTGCGTGGACTCGTAAGACACATCGGTATGATTAAACCCGACGTCTCCTGCGTCTGTATCTGTCTTAGATGCCGTTGATGATAGCCACAGCAACGACGCCACCCCCAACAGAACGACCGACGATGATGCAATGTTTATCACGCTTAGCGAAGTCCACAGCGGTGCGCATGCAGCGGCAATGGCTAAGAGTGCTATAACGGTTCTTAGGCTTTTGTTATCCATAAACTTTACCTACCAAGTACGTTGCGATTTTGTCCAAAGGTAGAACATGCTGGGCAGCTTCCAGCTCAACCGCTGCTCTTGGCATTCCCCATACAACTGAACTGTGTTCATCTTGTGCGACGGTGATGGCGCCTTGCTGACGCATCTCAAGCATGCCTTGTGCGCCATCTCGCCCCATTCCTGTGAGCAAGACCGACATGGCACGTTTCCCCGCCGTTTGGGCGATGGACGAGAACATCACGTCCACCGAAGGTTTATGGCGCTGCACAGGTTCACTGTCGCAGCGTGTGCAATAGTATCGTCCCGCCTTTTTGATGATCTTCAGATGCACATCGCCAGGTGCGACATACACTCGCCCGTTAATGAGCGGAGCTGTGTCTGTCGCCAGCTCTTCGACGGTGAGTTTTGAAATACGATTCAGGCGTTCAGAAAACGATTTACTGAACACGGCTTTGATGTGCTGAGTGATGACAATAGGCGGCATCAGTTCGGGCAACGCTTCCAACACGTTCCGAATTGCTTCGGTTCCCCCCGTTGAGGCGCCAATGGCAATAACATCGATGTCATTACTGAGCTGTCGGCCAGACACACTGATCTCACTCGATGGCTTATGCACCGCGCCTGAGATGTTGGCTGTGGCCGCCATTTTGACCTTTTCGACCACCAGCTGACGGTAAGTATTCAGTTCTGCAGCCACGTTATCTGTCGGCTTGGGGAAATAATCCACCGCGCCTATTTCCAGCGCCGCTAAGGTCGCTTCTGCGCCATGTTGTGTCAGCGTGGAGATCATCACGACGGGCATGGGATGTAGGCGCATTAAATTACGGAGAAACTGGACACCATCCATTTTGGGCATCTCGATGTCCAAGGTGATGACATCGGGTTTCAGCTTCTTTATTTTTTCTCTCGCTTCGTACGGGTCTACCGCCAAGCCCACGACTTCTAACTGTGGATCTGCATCTATGATTTCACTAAGCAATGCTCTAAAAACCGCAGAGTCATCAACAATAAGAACTTTGTGTGCTCGCTTTTTCATTAGAATAGTTCCGCGTTGTCTTCATCATCTCGTTTTGCTTCATTGACCAGACGACGGTTGTAATTGTTCTCTTCCGCTTCCATTTCGGCACGATAACCACGCAGTTTCTTCACCCACGCTTTTCCTGTTATCGGATCAAATACCACCTTGCGCGGATACTCACTCCCTAAATCTTCGCCAACTAACGTTAGCCCTTCGCTTTCAACATAATTGCGGACAAAGGCGATATTCTTTTCGCCGATGTTGGCTTGTGTACCCATTACCAATCCGCCACCAAACAACTTCACACGCAGTCGGCTTTTAATCGCCCCCTGCTGAATTAAGGTGTTAATCAACAACTCCATGGCGTAGTTGCCATAACGTGCAGCATTCGATCGCCACTGTGTCGGATCCCAATCCTCCACCTCATCAGCATCCCCAAAAGGCAGCATAAAGTGGTTCATTCCGCCAAGCGCAATAAACGGATCCCAGACGCAGGCGGAGATACACGATCCAAGCCCTGTCGAGATCAGTTCCCGCTCAGAAGTGACGTACACTTCTCCGGGCTGAATTTTCACCATCATCATTTGCTTACCGGGGTGGTAGAAGCGCTTTACTCCTGCGCCTATCGGGCACCCAGTAAGCTCCAACACTTTATGCATATAGCGAACACTGTCCTTAAACGAGGTTTCTCGCCCTAAGGCTTGCGAAACATGGTTTGACCGAGATTATCGAACCGGCTCCCCATTTCGCCGATGCTTTCCGAGTGACCAATAAACAGAACGCCGCCACTGTCGAGTTTTTCCCAAAATCGATAGATAAGCTCTTGCTGCACCTCTTTTTCAAAATAAATCATGACATTGCGACAAAAGATCGCATCGAGCGGACCTTTGTGAGGCCACGTCGCCATCAAATTTAACTGTTTGAATACAATGTGTTTTTGTAACAAGGGCTTCGCTTTTAACAGCTCTTGTTTCGCACCTTTTCCTCGAATAAAACCGTGTTTAAGCTCTTTGTCTGGAATAACACTGCTCGCTTCGATGCCATAGGTGCCATTTCGCCCTACATCCAAAACCTGAGTGTCCAGATCAGTGGCGAGAATGCGGCAGTCGTACGGCCCAGTGAGTAAGCCATTCGCAGCCAAAGACGACGCTATCGTGTATGGTTCTTCACCAGTAGAACAACCAGCGGACCAAATTCGGATTCGATGTTTATTTTTTTTCTGCCACTCTGGCACCAGTACATTGGACAGAAAATCAAAGTGATGCTTCTCCCTGAAAAACTGTGTTTTGTTCGTTGTGAGTGCGTTGATAAACGCTACTCTCTCGTCCAAATCACGGCTTACCAAGTCAAAATATTCACAAAATTTCTCTATACCCGTTCGGCGAAGCCGACGAGCAAGGCGTCCATAAACCATCGACGTTTTTCGCTCAGAGAGAGAGATTCCCGTCTCTCTGAGCATGAATTCCTGAATGTGGGTAAAGTCCTCTTCGGTGAACTCAAACTCGCGCTGCTCTTCTATTTGGCTAAGCGCTTGAATGGCATCCACCGTCAGAACTCCTCCCAATCATCTTCAGATGCCACACTCGGAGGTGCCGATGCGGAAGGGGCATTGGCCACCTTCTTCACCGCCGGTAATGTTACCTTCGGGTGTGTGGTGCTCGGTTGGCGAAAACTCTTGATGGGTTCGGCCGACACGGCATTTAATCCCGTGCGCGCGCTGTCCACTTGGAAGAATCCAATCAGATTCATCAGCTCACTACCTTCATCACGAAGGGACTGACTTGCTGCAGAAGCCTCTTCCACCAAGGCGGCGTTTTGCTGTGTCATTTCGTCCATCTTCACAACGGCTTTTGAAATCTCATCAATGCCTGTAGCTTGCTCTTGGCTCGCTGAATTAATTTTACTGATGAGCTGACTCACCTCGCCAACCGCATCCACGATCTCGTTAAGCACATCGCCAGATTCATCCACCAAACGCGACCCCTCAGAGACTTTTTCCACACTGTCTTTGATGAGCTCTTTAATTTCTTTTGCAGCACCTGCACTGCGCTGCGCAAGGTTTCTGACTTCACCCGCAACCACGGCAAAACCCCGCCCTTGCTCACCGGCGCGAGCAGCTTCAACCGCCGCATTCAGTGCCAGCAGGTTTGTTTGGAAAGCAATCTCGTCAATCACACTGATGATGTCCGCAATCCGTTTACTCGCTTTGTTAATTTCTCCCATGGCAGAGACAGCTTGTTTCACCACGCCCCCACCTTTTTGCGCTTTGCTGCTCGCATCTTGAGAAAGGCGATTTGCAGAGTTCGCACTCTCGGCGTTCTGTTTCACCGTCGACGTCATTTCTTCCATGCTGGCGGCGGTTTGCTCTAGGCTGGCGGCTTGCTCTTCCGTACGCTCGCTAAGATCGCTGTTCCCATCCGCTATTTCTCCGGATGCCGTCGCCACACGCGCAGAAGATGCCGTGATTTTTTCCACCATGTCGCGAAGGTTGATGATGGATGTATTAACTGCAGCACTAAGTTCCGCAAACTCGCCTTTGTAATCCTCTGGCATGCTCACTTTGAGGTTGCCATTCGACACTTCTGTCATGACTTCTCGGCAGTTATTTAATGGCCCAACCATGCTGTTGAGTAAACCATTAATGCTGTCACTGAGGTTTGCCATAAACCCAGAATACTTCGCGGTATCCATTCGGGAATCGAGCAAGCCTAGAGAAGCATCATTGATGAGCCCTTGAACTTCACGTTGCCCCATCATTTGCTCGGTAATATCTTCCCATTGCAGTGCAGGGCCAATGTAACCACCAGCATCATCAAACATGGCAATACATGTCAGTTCGAACTCCAGCTCTCCCACTTTGATTTGGGTGGTGTATGGCAAGCAATCAGGGTTGCTAATAATGGAGCGCTGATGTGAGGGGTTTTTATGAAAAACATCAAAGTTTCTCCCCACCAGCCCTTCAACAGAAAAACCGGGGAAGTGATTTCGTAGCTCATTCTCGCGGTTTAAGAGAAGACGTTTTAGTGCAGGGTTTAAATAAGAAATGTTGCCATCCTTGTCCGCCATCATGATGTTCGTTGTCATCCCTTCAACGGCAGACACAAGGCGGCCTACTTTCAGCTCATTTTGACGGATTTCAGTGACATCTCTCCATTCAAGGCTGTTACCAATGTAGTTGCCTTTGGCATCGGTAATCGCTGCAACATTGAGTTCAATGGTGAGTTCACTGACACTGATGTCCGTTTTGTAAGGTAAGTTGGCAGGATTTGCCAGTAGCTGTCGTTGGTGCGCAGGGTTTTTATGGAATTCATCGATGCATCGCCCTATCAACCATTCTCTTGTCGCTGTAAAGCCCGTCCATACCTCTCTAAAGGAAGATTGGTGCTTATCAAATAGCGCCAATGTTTGCTCGTTGACGTAAGTAATGCTGAAGTCTCGGTCAATCAATACGATCGCTGTTAATGACTGTTCAATGGCGGCTTGAAGGCGAGAACGTTCATTGTCTTTTTTGATATCTTCGGTGATGTCGTCCCATTCTAAGGTATTGCCTACATACTCCCCATCAGCGTCGATGACAGCACCAACAACAAGACGTAATGTGACATCCTCGATTTCTATCTTCGCTTCGTGAGGAAGATTTTTGGGATTAGATAACATTTTCCGCTGATGCTCAGGATCCTTATGGAAGAGGTCGATACACGTGCCTTCAATCCATTCTTTCTCCGCACGGAAACTGGGCCACTGTTTGCGAAAGAGAACCTCATGCTGTTTTAACAGCTCAACAGATTTTTTGTTGACGTAAAAGACCTTGAAATCTCGGTCAACCATCATGAGGGCGGTCTGAGCCGTATCCAATGCAGATACAATATGCGCTTTCAACGCACGCTCTTCTTGACGCTGTTGTTTCTCAAGTGCCTTTTCTTTATTCCACCAAGACATAATCGTTAACCCTCGCTAACCAGCTCCGGCTGCGCTACTTCGTGCAACTCATCAAAATCAAAAAGTGTGTCTAATTGAATCAAGACCACATGCTTACCATTGACCGAGGCGATGCCTTCGATAAACCTTTCATCAATTTTCACGTAACCCGGTGCGGCTTTAATTTGTCCAGCAGACAGTTGATACACTTCTGCCACCGCATCCACAATGATCCCTAAAGATTGCCCTTCTTCATTCCGAACAATCACAACCACAGTGGTGCTGCCCAACGTGGCGGGTTCCATATTGAATCGCTGTCTTAAATCAACAATAGGAATGTATTCACCCCGAAGCTCAAGCACACCCAGCAGGTAGCTTTCACTGTTAGGTAATTTCCTGACATCTGACCACCCTCGCACCTCTTTCACGTCGAGAATGTTCACGCCATATTCTTCGTCATCAATGAGAAAACTCAGGAATTCTTTTACTTCTTCAGTCATCGCCCCTCCTAATGCACCAACCCCTCGATATCGAGCAATGCATCGACATCAAGTAAGCTCATGACTTGGGCATCCACATTTAGCAAGCCGCTCACAAAAGGCATCACCTGCGAGTCTCCAATCGGCGGGATCAAGCTGTTATCGCCCATGTCGATAACATCTGACACGGCATCCACAACGATCCCCATCATCCGGTTTCCCGCCGCTTCTCCGGCTCTAAGAATCAGCACCACGGTTGTCGGCAAATACTCAACGACGCCGATGTTAAACCTCACCCTTAAATCCATAATGGGCACGATCATTCCTCGCAGGTTGATGACCCCAAGAATGAATGTTGGTGCGCGCGGTATCGTGGTAGGGGATTCCCATACTCGGATTTCCTCAACAGCTTTGATATCCACGCCATAGAGTTCATGGGCGAGATCAAAGCTCAAGAAATCCGAGCCTTTTAATCTGTCTTTGCTTTCTGCTGTTTCTTGAGGTGCTGCTATCTGTTCAGTCATTGTCATCACCTATGCCGCTGCAATGTGGCTTTTGCTGTCGCCCACACGGCTCAAGAAGCCTGACATCAAGCCCTGCACATCCAAAATAAGGGAGACAGAACCATCGCCGAGGATGGTGGCACCAGAGATGCCATTGACGCGGGTATAGTTAGATTCAAGGCTTTTGATCACCACTTGCTGCTGCCCCAGCATTTCATCAAGCAGCAACCCGACACGATTTCCTCCCGCCTCAACAAGACAGAGAAGTTGCTTATCAAGCGCGCCTGTCTCGCCCAGTTCGAACTCTTCTTTCAGGCGAAGAATGGGGATGTTTTCATCACGCAGACGATAGAGCTCAACGCCCCCCGTTGCGACTTTCACGCGCTCGGATTCAATTTGGATGGACTCGATGATTGAGATCAGCGGAACCACGAAAACCTGATCCGCGAGTTTGACGAGCTGACCGTCCAAAATAGCCAGCGTCAGTGGCAGACTGATGCGGAAGATACTGCCCACATTGGGTTCAGAATCGACTTCAATGTGCCCGCCGAGATCTTCGATGTTTCGTTTCACGACATCCATGCCCACGCCACGGCCTGATACGTCAGAGACTTGCTCTGCGGTCGAAAAGCCTGGCGCGAAGATCAAGTTATAGACTTGGTGATCGGACAGATCATCCAAGGCCATATCATGATGCAGTAGGCCTTTTTCAATGGCTTTCTTCCACACGCGTTCTTTATTTAGGCCAGCACCGTCATCACGTACCTCGATCACTATCGAGCCGCCTTGATGGTAGGCATTGAGGGACACGCGGCCCATTTCAGATTTGCCCTTGCTCAACCTTTCTTCAGGCCCTTCTAGGCCATGGTCAACAGCGTTTCTAACAAGGTGAACCAGCGGATCGGTAATACGTTCGAGTACCGTTTTATCAAGTTCGGTTTGCTCCCCTTCAATCACTAACTCCACCGTTTTACCCAACTGTGATGACAGGTCGCGAATCAGGCGAGGGAAACGGTTGAAGGCAAAACTGATAGGCAGCATGCGAATATTCAACACACTTTCTTGCAGCTCTTTGGTGTTTTGAAGCAATTGATCGAGACCCGCTTGCAGACGTTCAAGCTTACTTTCGGAGAAGTTTTGTCCCAATTCAGTGAGCATGGATTGGGTGATCACAAGCTCCCCTACTAAGTTGATCAGGTTGTCGACTTTGTCGATTTCAACGCGAATCGAAGAGACTGCATCATTTTTTGCAGCGGCAGGCTTGGTAGGCGTTTTAGGTTTTGGTGGCACCGGCGCAGTGGCAGTGTCAGCCACAGACTTTGAATCAGCTTGGACGGCGTCATTCCCATTTGCATCACTGCTTTCAGGTTCACCCGTCCCAGAAGGCGCAGCGTCTGGTTTTGAAATCTCTAATGAACACTCGTCTTCCACCCATTCGAAGATCTCTTCAATCAGGTGCTTTTCAAGTTCCCCATCCACCACAATGTGCCATTTGAGGTAACACATCTCGGGCTCAAGCTCGCTAAAGGGCGGGAGTGCCTCTGACAAGCATTCGATCGAACAATGCACACCAAGATCAAAGAGCTCTCTTAGGATCCGAACCGGGTCGTTTCCTGAAAAGAACATGTCTTTGTTTGGGACGAAGCTAACAACCCAATCACCATCCCCTTCCATTGGCGCCGCTTCGTCGCTCGTGGCACTGGGTTGCGCTTCATCTGGGCTATCGCCATCAAGCAGCTGGTTGAGTTGTTTCGTGAGATCATCACGCAGTTCATGGTCGAAATCAGAATCCGTTTCATACGCGACCAGCATACTGTGAATGCAGTCGCCGCCTTTGAGGAGTAAATCAATGGTATCGGCATCAAGTCGACGTCTCCCTTCTCGCGCTTCGTCGAGCAGGGTTTCCATCACATGGGTAAACTGGCTGATTTCATTGAGATTGAACGTCGCACCACCGCCCTTTATGGAGTGTGCAGCACGAAAAATAGTGTTGATGATATCAAGATCAACCTCACCATCAGGGTCGAGTGCTAACAGTTCACGCTCAAGGACTTCGAGGTTTTCACGACATTCCTCGTAGAAAATCCGGCGCAGTTGGTCCATGTCCAAAGCCATAGCTATCTCCTAGGTGGAACACTTTTAGATAACGCGTTGCAGCGTCTTCAAAAGCGTATCTGGATTAAACGGCTTAACGATCCAACCAGTTGCCCCAGCAGATTTACCCATGCTTTTTTTCTCCGCGGAGGTCTCCGTGGTGAGCATGAGAATAGGCGTGAATTTATATTGAGGAACGGCGCGGACTTGGCGAACAAACTCCAATCCGTCCATGTTTGGCATGTTGACGTCAGAAATGATCACGTCGTAATCGCCCGATTTCGCTTTTGACAATGCTTCAGCACCATCGTTTGCGGTCTCAACTTGATAGCCCGCTTCTTTCAGTGTGTGGCTTACCATTTGACGAATTGAAACTGAATCGTCTGCAGCTAGTATTTTTCGCATGCTGTCACCCTAATTAACTTACGTGAAAAGCTATAAAGCAAAACCGTTTAAGCCCAATGGCTCAACTAAACCCAACGTTTTTGCAGCACCCACTAATTCGCTCGAAGCGCCCTCCCACTGCCAATTGATGTTTTTTTCTTGGCAAAGATGTCGTGCGGTAAGTAAAAGTTGTAGTCCTGAAGCATCAACACGAGAAACTGCACTGCCATCAATAAGCAAACTGTCTGACTGCTCCAACTCGGCTTGCAGGCGTTCTTTAATGTCCATGACCTGCGTGATATCTAATTGCTCCCCTAATGCGAATCCCATGTCAGCATTCCTTCCGGTGCTTTTTTGGCTCTCGCCATTTAGATTTATGTACCTGTAAGTGTAGCAATAGTGGGAAAATTGATAGATTTTTAGTCAACTGTTTTTATATCAAGACGAAAAATATGGGTATTGCCTAAAGATTTGGTCGGAAAAACCTGTAGGCAAAGGAGAATCAGGAGCGTAAAGCGGGATTGATGACGCGAGTAAGTGTCGTTTTAACGTCAGATTTAATAATGTGCCCCGTTTCACAGATCCAAAATACTGGTCAACAGAACACCGTTCTGACTGAGATACGCCCAAACAAGCTAAAAAAGCAGCAAACGAACCATTTTGGTAATAATTTATTTTGACAAGATCACGCGAGTCCTATTTAATAGCGCTCGTTGCCTCGATAGCTCAGTCGGTAGAGCAGGGGATTGAAAATCCCCGTGTCGGTGGTTCGATTCCGCCTCGAGGCACCATTTTACAAGTAATCGCTTTTAGCGGTTACAAGGAAATGGGGCTCAGTAGAAGCAACATTTTCAAAGTTTGTGTGCCGGCTTAGCTCAGTTGGTAGAGCAACTGACTTGTAATCAGTAGGTCACCAGTTCGACTCCGGTAGCCGGCACCATCTTTACGAAAGCCTCATCCAAGGATGAGGCTTTTTCGTATCTGGCGTTTGGGAAATGAGATTGCGAGATTGCGAGATTGCGAGATTGCGAGATTGCGAGATTGCGAGATTGCGAGATTGCGAGATTGCGAGATTGCGAATCAGTGTGAGTTCGGCTTTGGCGGAACATCAAGAATGAATCCGTATTCTTTTCGCTTTTCCCTTCTGCTCTCGCTCTTATCTCTTACCTCGCAACTCGTCTCTCAATAATCGCTTTCTGCTCTAACGAATCAATTAAACAAACTATTAAACCACCCCACGGGGTCTGGCTTATCACAACGCTTGCGCCATGCACCTGTCGGATCCCACATAGGCAGCTTTGCCTTACTAAAACAATCCGTCAAAAACTGACCGTCTTTCACCGTATACGGCACTGTGGTCAAATTCGCTGGCCAGCTTAAAGTCAGCGGCTCAGGTTGACGCGCTGTCATGTAATCTGCATACACACGTAACGCTCCGGATGAGCCAGTGAGTTTGGTCGATTTGTTGTCATCGCGCCCCAACCAAACCGTTACCACTTCTCGCCCATCAATGCCTACGTACCAACTGTCGCGGTTGTTATCGGTAGTACCGGTTTTCCCCGCAAGGCCAGCCCATCCGAAAGACGGCTGCAAGAAGCGCGCAGTTCCTGATTTAACCACATCCTTCATGGCGTAAATCGTCAACCAACTCGCTTGCTCTGGGAGCGCTTGACTCGCCTTAGGCCAATTGCGATAAAGCACCTGCCCTTGTTGCGTCACCACCGCGCGCAACGCGGTCAATGGCGCTTTGCGACCACCACTGCCCAGCGTTTGGAACATCTGGGTCACTTCCATTGGCGTGAGCGTAAATGCCCCCAGCAATAAAGACGGAACGCGCGTGATTTGCGCGGGGTCGACACCAAGATCTTCAAAGGTATCAATCACGGTATTCAGGCCAAGGGCGAGACCAAGGTTTACCGTAGGAATGTTGTAAGAGTTGGCCAACGCCTTGAGTAAAGGCACCTGTCCGCGGTATTTACGATCATAGTTACGAGGTCGCCATTCACTGCCTTGATCGCCTTTTAATACTACGGGCTTATCGTCCAACGGCGTGGAAAGGTTGTATTTTTCTGGTTCAGACAGTGCAGCAAGATAGACCGCTGGCTTTGAGAGCGAGCCAATCTGACGGCTGCCATTCAACGCCCGGTTGAAGCCCGCATATCCTGGACGGCTTCCCCCGACCATGGCGCGGATCTCCCCGCTTTGGCGATCGGCAATCACGACAGCTGCTTCCAGTTTGTCGCCCGCAACCTTGCGCAATTCTTTCACCTTTTTCACCACGGTCTTTTCAATCAAAGATTGAGACAAAGGATCGAGGGTGCTGAACACGCGTAATCCGCTTTCTGGATTGAATTGGTTACCCACTCGCTCGCGAATTTCTCGGGTTAGCTGTTCAAAATACGCTGGCTGGCGACTGTTCAAACTGGGTGATTGCTGCACATCTAGCGGACGTGCGGCGGCTTGTGCGTATTGGTTCGAGGTCAGCACATTGCTTTGCATCATCATACGCAACACGAGATCTCGACGCTCTTGAGCGCGTTCAGGGTATCGCCACGGATTGTAATAAGACGGCCCTTTCACCATGCCCACCAGCAAAGCCAATTGGTCGATACGAAGTTCTTCAATAGGGCGACCAAAATACAAACGCGCCCCCAGCGGGAAACCATGCACGCCTTGCCCCCTCGCTTGTCCTAAATAGACTTCGTTAAGGTAGGCTTCGAGAATGCGGTCTTTGCTGTAACGGTAATCCAAAATGATGGCGATATACGCTTCCTGCACTTTTCGCCACAAGGTTCTGTCACGGGTGAGGAAGAGGTTTTTTGCCAACTGTTGCGTCAGTGTCGAGCCACCTTGCACCGTTCGCCCTGCCCGAATGTTGGCGACAAGCGCGCGAGCAATCGCCATCGGAGACACGCCATCGTGATGGTAGAAATCACGATCCTCAGTCGTCAGCAAGGCATCAACAAGAAACTCAGGAAAACGTTCACGGGGAAGGAAAATACGCTGCTCATCCGTATTGGATTCCATCATGCCCAGCAGCTTAGGTTCGATACGCAGATAACCACGCTGTTTACCACTATCAAGCTGCTTGATGGCACTCACGCCATCGTCGCTAAAGGAAATCATGACGTGTTGCGCTTGCTCGGGTCCATCTTCAAATTCGAAAGGACGACGCACCAATTCCACGCGTGTTTTGGACGAAGAGTATTCCCCTGGGCGCTGCGGATTCCGGACCTTGTTGTAGTTGAGCAAATCCAACTCTCGCTTGAGCGTTGAAATATCAACAGGCTCACCCGGTGCGAGATGCAGGACGCGGCCATACACCACCGCGGGCAGCTGCCAGATTTGCCCTTCAAAGCGCTCTTGGATTTTCCCATCAAGGTAAATCCCTAAAATAGCCAGTGCCGCAATGCCGACTAATGCCAGCTTGAAACCCAATGATAACAGGCGGCGTCCCCACCCTTTTGATGGCGGGCTTTTCTTCGTGCCTCGCTTAGAAGCAGTAGATTTAGTGGCGGCGGTTTTTGAACGCGTTCGTGACGTCGTTTTTTTTGGTGTTGGTTTTGTCATGGATTTGTCGTTCAAGATCCCGGTTTAAAGTGGCGTTTCGTTAGCTTTGTCGGCTGATGATTTGCAGGGTCATCTGGCCATACATGCTTGGGGTATCGCCCTTTCATTTCTTTTTGTACTTCGCGGTAGGCACCTTGCCAAAAGCCCGCTAAGTCTTGTGTTATTTGCAATGGTCGCTGTGCAGGGCTGAGCAATTCCACCACCAGTGTCACTTGCCCATCAGCAATGGTGGGTGATGATGCCTGACCATACATTTCTTGCATCTTCACCGCCAATGCTGGCTTTTGATCAGCATGATAGCGAATGCGGTACGTTGAGCCCGTTGGCACTTGATAGGTTTCAGGTAACAAACGATTAAGCTGCTTTGTATTCTCCCAACCAATGCGTGCTTCGAGTGCGCTGTACGCATCCACACTCTTTAAGCCGTTCATCCCTTTCACACCATTCATGAACGGGGCAAACCAGCCTTCAAGCTCGCTCAATAGGCTTTCTTCATCCATGGCTGGAAGCACAATAGCCAGTTCCCATGCAATGGCACAACGTGCACGGGTTAACAGGCTCTGTGTTTTCTCTGACAAGGTTAAACACGACAGGCCTTTTCGTTTCACGGCTTGCAACAATGCTTGCGTTCGAAGTGCTTCACTCACGTTGCTGATAGGGGTACGAGAAACAACGATCTCGCCACAGCACACTTGCTTTTCCGCCACCAGCGCGCCTTTTTTATCGTCCCAGTCTACCCACTCTCGTTGAGAAAACAGTGAAGGTAACTGGGTTTGCAGATCTTCCATGTCCGCGCGGCAAGCAGTAAAAATACGGCTATCGCCTTGCGAGACACTCATCAAATCAATGGCGATCAGGCATTTCTCATTAGACATTGGGTGCTGGTCATCCAGCTTGGCACCGTGACCATTGCTCAATAAATATCGCCCATCCGTGCCGCGTGATTGCGCCACCCGGTCTGGCCACGCCGAGGCAGCCAACACAGGTAACCAATCAGCTTGAATTGCTAACTGCAAACGCCCGTTCAGACGCTCCGTCAATTGTTGAGCACGTTGTAACTGCGGTCCTTTACGTTCCGCCAAGCGCATTAACTGTAAACGAAGGTCTGGGTCTCTGTTTCCTCTCGGTGGCTCTTCCGCCCATGCAGCTAGCCAAGCGGCTGTCGACAAGGCAGACGCGTCAAGGTCGGCGGCTGTCACCAGCATCGCGCCTAAACGTGCATCTGTGCCAAGCGCTGCGACGCGTTTGCCTTTGGCGGTAAGCCCGCCAGATGCCTCTAACACACCAAGCTGCATTAACAGGTTAACGGCTTGCTGCCAGTGCTGCGTTGGCGGCAGGTCAAGCCATTGCAAGTCTTGCGGTGAACAGCCCCATTGCACTAGCTCTAACACCAACTGCGTTAAATCACTGGTGGTCATTTCAGGGTCAGGCACCGCGCGCATACGTTGAAAGGTTTCTTCGCTGTAAAGACGCAAACACACACCTTCAGACAAGCGCCCTGCACGGCCTGCGCGCTGAATGGCTGACGACCGCGCAATTTGAATCGTATCGAGTTTGGTGATGCCTGTTTTTCGATTAAATCGCGCGACGCGCTCTATACCACTGTCCACCACCAAACGAATCCCTTCGATGGTCAAACTGGTTTCAGCAATATTGGTGGCAAGCACCACTTTTCGCTGTCCGTTCGGCGCCGGAGCAATGGCCGCTTGTTGTTCTTTGGCTGTCAGCTGACCGTACAAAGGACAAATCAGCACATCCTCAGACACTTTGTCGCGCAGCGCGTCAGCGGTGCGTTGTATTTCACCGACACCCGGCAAAAAAACCAAAGCTGAGCCCTGCTCTTTCTCAAGCAATTGCGCCACCGCACTGGCGACCGCATTCTCGTAGCCATACTGACGCGGCACCGTCTGATAGCGCGCTTCTACCGGAAAACTGCGCCCTTCTGACTCAAGGTAGGCTGCGTCAGGCAACATGCCCGACAGCGCATTGTCATCCAAGGTGGCGGACATCACGAGAAGCGTGAGGTCATCACACAGGCCTTGCTGCACATCCAAGGACAAGGCCAAGGCAAGATCCGCATGCAGACTGCGCTCGTGAAATTCATCGAAGATCACCAGATCCACACCCGACAATTCTGGGTCGGCTTGGATCATTCTCGTCAGCACACCCTCAGTGACAATCTCCAATCTGGTTTTGTCACTGACTCGGGTTTCCCCACGAACTCGCAAGCCCACGGATTCTCCGACTTTCTCACCACGCTGATTCGCCAAAAACGTGGCAATGTTTCGCGCCGCCAAACGACGAGGTTCTAACAAAATAATTTTGCCGTCGAACACACCACGTTCGAGCAAGACATGAGGGAGTCGTGTTGATTTGCCCGCACCGGGCGGCGCTTTGAGGATCACTTGAGGGCGTTCAGCCAATGCAGAAATAATGTCGTCGAGCACACTGTCGATGGGGAGCTGTGACAAATCAAAAGCCTTTGTGTCAGAATTACCAGCGAGCATTGTATACCCAAACAATACCAAGATGCAGGATTCAGAAGGCACCGAGACAGAGGAATGAAGTAATGAATCGCACGCGCCGTCTGTTCTTTGCATTGGATTTTTCAACGCCAGATAACGCACAGGCGAAAGCGGAGATAGTCACGCTCAAGCAGGCCCTGTCACCACTCGGACACCCCGTGCCCGATGACAACCTGCACCTGACACTCGCTTTTCTCGGGAATGTTTCGCAGCAAGATTATGTCGCGCTCTGCCGCGCCGCTGACAAGATAGACGCCTCGGCCTTTTCGCTTCGCACTGCATCTCTTGGGTACTTCAATAAGCCCCAAATACTCTGGCTGGGCATTCACCCCTCCGTCGAGCTTCAACGTTTAGCGGAAACCATCAATACGCTCAGCCAAGCCGTACTAAACATAGACAAAGGCGATACGCCCAACGCGCCAAACTTCTTGCCCCATATCAGCCTGCTTCGACAGGTAAAGCCCGGCGCTATTGATAACACTAAAGATGAATATAAAGAGGGAATATCGTCATTGCTGACCGTGCAGCGCTTCGGCCTTTACGCATCGGCACCTCACCCTACACGCAAAGGCGTGCAATATACCTGCTTAAATGCGTGGGCTCTCCGCATCGCCACGCCAAAGCACCTATCCGAATTACCGCCTAATTCGCCAAAGGATGACCATGAATTTTGATCCACCACTGCAACCTGCCATTTTGATCCGACGTTACAAACGCTTTTTGGCCGATGTTCAACTGCCCGATGGCACAGAACGTACTATCCACTGTGCGAACACGGGAGCAATGACAGGGTGTGCAACGCCCGGCGATACCGTGTGGTATTCCACGTCTGACAATACAAAAAGAAAATATCCTAACAGTTGGGAAGTGACTGAAACGGCACAAGGGCATGTCATATGTGTCAACACCGCGCAGGCAAACCGACTCGTGGTTGAAGCCATACGTCATGATGTGGTGGAAGAACTCTTGGGTTATGAAGCACTTCGCACCGAAGTGCCCTACGGTGACGAAAAAAGCCGTATAGATATTTTGTTGCAGTCAGAAGGTCGGGAAGATTGCTACATCGAGGTAAAAAGCGTCACGTTACTCGATAAAGATGGGCAAGGATTTTTCCCGGATACCGTCACGACTCGCGGGCAAAAACATTTACGAGAGTTAGCTACATTGGCGCAACAAGGAAAACGCGCGGTCCTGTTTTTCGCGGTCCTGCATACAGGGATCGAGAAGGTTTCCGCAGCAAAACATATAGATGCGGTCTATAATCAGTTACTTATAGAAGCAGCGTCATCTGGAGTGGAAATTATCTGCTACCAAGCTGCGCTGTCATCAGCCCATATGAGCATAAAAAACAAGGTCCCGTTTTACCGGATCTGAGAAAAAATGCTGACATGTTCACACTGGGGTTATGCAAGGCGAAAACAAAGATTGCCTCGTATATGGGTTTCTGATATAGATACCGCCCTCTTTTGACCGAGCAGGTCAGGGTGTATTTAGGAGAACGCTTACATGCCAGAAAGCAAAGTAAAAAAATCGCTGGGCATCCTGGCTACCGCCGGGTTAGAACCTTACCAAGAAAAGGCTGGCGAGGAGTACATGAATGATCAGCAAGTTGATCATTTCCGTAAGATCCTTGAAGCGTGGCGCAACCAACTTCGTGAAGAAGTCGATCGCACCGTTCACCACATGCAGGACGAAGCCGCAAACTTCCCAGATCCTGTAGACCGCGCAGCTCAGGAAGAAGAATTCAGCCTTGAACTACGCAACCGTGACCGTGAACGCAAGCTGATCAAAAAGATCGCAAAAACCCTACAACGTTTAGAAGATGACGATTTTGGTTTCTGTGATTCTTGTGGTGTTGAGATTGGCGTTCGCCGTCTTGAAGCGCGCCCAACTGCTGATCTTTGCATTGACTGCAAAACGCTCGCAGAAATCAAAGAAAAGCAAATGGCCGGCTAAGGCTTACGCTTTCCAGCGAATAATGGCAAAAAGGGAGCTTTGGCTCCCTTTTTCCTTTTTCGTTTCAGGTAAAAATTCAGTGTCCAGACAAACACGTAAACCTTGGTTATGACAAACACGCACTACATTGGGCGATTTGCCCCTTCGCCATCTGGCCCGCTTCATTTCGGCTCACTCGTTGCCGCGCTTGGCAGCTACCTTCAAGCACGTGCTCATCAAGGTCAATGGCTGGTTCGCATTGAAGATATTGACCCACCACGTGAAATCGCGGGAGCATCTGATGCCATCTTGAAAACGCTTGATGCCTTTGGATTGCACTGGGACGGTGATGTGCTTTACCAACACACCCGCAGCGATG
Organism: Enterovibrio baiacu; assembly: GCF_004120195.1. Lineage (GTDB taxonomy): Bacteria > Pseudomonadota > Gammaproteobacteria > Enterobacterales > Vibrionaceae > Enterovibrio > Enterovibrio baiacui. The sequence goes on from NZ_SCHN01000013.1 coordinate 42,485, forward strand.
CTTATCAAGCGCAAATTGATGCGTGGTTAAAATCAGGCGACGCCTACTACTGCCAGTGCACTCGCAAACAAATCAAGGAATCTGGTGGTGTCTATTCGGGCACCTGTCGACACCTTGCGTTGCCGTCAGAAGAAGCGGCAGTGCGCGTTTGTATTGATAATCCCATCACTGAGTTCGTTGACGTACGTCACGGCGTCATTCGCCTCGATAGCGCGATGGCAAGCGAAGACTTTATCATTAAGCGCCGAGATGGCCTTTTCGCGTATAATTTAGCCGTAGTGCTTGATGACATCGCACAAGGCGTAACAGAAGTGGTTCGCGGCGCAGACTTAATTGAACCTACAGGGCGACAAGTCTCTTTGTATCAAAAGTTGGGCGCAGAACCGGTCAGCTATTTACACTTGCCGCTTGCACTCAATGCTGACGGGAATAAGCTTTCTAAGCAAAACCACGCGCCTGCAGTTGATAACACGCATCCAGGCCCCGCCATTGAAGCGGCGCTGGCCTTTTTAGGCCATCCAGTACCAACCGAATTACAAGGTGCCCCTGTCCCTACATTGTTGGATTGGGGGAAAGAAAATTGGCAGATCGAGAAGCTGCCAGCAGCAACGGAAGTTATTACAGCTTTCTAAAATACGGGGCCGTGATATATGATATGCCGTCGTTTTTATGGCCCGACCTGTCACATACGAGGTGAGTTATCTTTAATCGAGTTACCAGCTTTTGCCGTAAGGTATTGAATCGCGACAACAAAGTGCGCGACATCGATGACCTGAAGCTTGAAATCATTCCTCGCCAAGAGCACGGTATATCAAGAAAAGATATCAGCGAAAATGCGCTGAAGGTACTTTATCGCCTGAATAAAGCCGGGTATGAAGCCTATCTTGTTGGCGGCGGTGTTCGCGATCTGTTGTTAGAAACAGAGCCTAAAGACTTTGATATCGCCACTAACGCGACCCCTGATGAAGTGCGCAAATTGTTCCGCAATTGCCGCCTCGTTGGCCGTCGTTTCCGCTTGGCACACATTCTATTTGGTCGCGACGTCATTGAAGTCGCTACCTTCCGCGGTCACCATTCCGGTGAAAAAAGCGAAAACAAAGGCGAGAAAAACGCGAGCCAATCACAATCAAATGATGGCATGCTGCTCCGCGATAACGTCTATGGCTCCATCGACGAAGATGCCCAGCGCCGCGATTTCACCGTGAATGCCCTTTATTACAACATTGATGATTTCTCTGTTCGTGATTACGCAGGCGGTGTGGAAGACCTTAAAAATCGCGTGATCCGTCTTATTGGTGATCCTGAAACACGTTATCGCGAAGACCCAGTGCGCATGCTGCGTGCTGTGCGTTTTGCCGCGAAACTCGACATGGAAATCAATGCAGCCACTGCCGCACCTATTCCAGCGCTGGCCCATTTGCTGCGTGATATTCCGTCAGCCCGTCTGTTTGAAGAAAGCCTTAAACTGCTTCAATCAGGTCACGGCTATGACACCTACGTCATGCTACGAGAGTACAACCTGTTTTCACCGTTGTTCCCGATCTTAGAAGAGCACTTCACGGAAGATCGCAACAGCAAGTGTGAGCAGATGATGGCGCTCGTGCTGAAATCAACAGATAACCGCGTCGCCACCCAACAACGCATTAACCCTGCATTCATGTATGCGGCAATGCTTTGGTACCCATTGGAAACGCGCGCGGAAGAAATCGCCTTCGAAAGTGGTCTTAGCTACTACGACGCCTTTATGGTCGCGGCAAACGACATCCTTGATGAACAAGTGAAGTCGATTGCCATCCCTCGTCGCTTTACCGCGATGATCCGCGACATTTGGCAATTGCAGCTTCGCCTAAGCCGCCGCTCAGGAACCCGTGCATACAAACTGCTGGAACAACAAAAGTTTCGTGCAGCGTACGATTTCCTTGATATGCGTGGCAAGGTTGAAGGCGGCCAGTTGAGTGAGTTGGCGCAATGGTGGAATGACTTCCAACGCGCAGACCGTGATGGTCGCAACGACATGGTTCAAGTGCTGAACAAAGCCAGTTCTACGAAGAAGGTACGCCGTCGTCGCAAAGCGAAACCACGTCGTCGTAAACCTCAGTCGAACCAAGAATCATGATCCGTGTTTACATTGCGATTGGCAGTAATCTTGGCAATCCGGTAGAAAAAGCCTCCTTGGCCATTGCTGCGTTAAAGCAGCTACCGAACACACAATTTGTCTGTTGTTCCTCGCTGTATAGCAGCAAACCAATGGGGCCTTCAGACCAGCCAGATTACGTTAATGCAGTCGCAATTGTTGACACTTTGCTCGAACCGTTAGATCTTCTTGATCAGACACAGCGCATTGAGCTGGAGTTTGGTCGTGAGCGTAAGGACGAGCGCTGGGGACCAAGGACGTTGGATTTGGATATCCTCCTCTTTGGTGACCTGCAAATAAACAGTGAACGGTTGACCGTTCCACACTACGGGATGAAAGTGCGAGAGTTCGTGCTTTACCCTCTCGCCGAAATTGCCCCTGACTTACATCTGCCCGATGGGAGTGCAGTCACCGATTTAGTGGCCGTCGTTGATAGAAACGGCCTTACCGCTATCGCGTGACCACAAGGCGAAACCGCCTTTCAGACAGTAAGCAGGGTTTGGGAGACAAGATGAAAAAGATTACGATAAACACCTTAATGGCATGGAAGCAGGAAGGGCGTAAATTTGCTACTGCAACCGCATACGATGCGAGTTTTGCGCAGCTTTTCGAACAACAAGAAATGCCACTCCTGCTGGTTGGCGATTCTTTAGGTATGGTGCTTCAAGGCAAGAGTGACACGCTGTCAGTCTCGATTGAAGAAATTGCCTACCACACGCGCAGCGTGCGTGCAGGAAGTCCAAACTGTCTGCTGATGGCTGATATGCCATTTATGTCTTTCTCTACCCCAGAACAAGCCTGTGAAAATGCAGCCGTGCTAATGAAAGCCGGTGCTAACATGGTGAAGGTAGAAGGCGGACGCTGGTTAGCAGAAACCATTACCACGCTGACACAACGCGCGGTGCCTGTTTGTGCCCACCTTGGCCTAACGCCACAGTCGGTCAATATTTTCGGCGGCTTTAAAGTACAAGGTCGTAGCGAAGAGCAAGCAGAGCAGATGCTGCAAGATGCCCTTACCCTTGAAGCGGCAGGCGCACAAATTATTTTGCTTGAGTGCGTACCCAAAGCACTCGCAGCACGCATTACTGACGCGGTTCGCGTACCGGTTATTGGTATCGGCGCAGGTAATGCTACCGATGGCCAAATCCTTGTGATGCATGACATGTTTGGTATTTCGGCGAACTACATTCCACGTTTTTCAAAAAACTACCTCGCGCAAACGGGTGACTTACGTCAAGCCGTTACACGCTATATCGAAGAAGTTGCAACTGGCGAGTTTCCTGGCCCAGAGCAGACGTTTAATTAAGGAATGCTGAAATTATGCAAGTGATCGCTGAGATTGCTCCACTACGTGACCAGATCCTTCAATGGCGTCGCGAGGGGCAGCGAATCGCATTTGTTCCGACCATGGGACACCTTCACGATGGGCATTTGACCCTTGTTAGAAAGGCGCGTGAAAACGCGGACATTGTTGTCGTTAGCATTTTCGTTAACCCAATGCAGTTTGATAAAAACGACGACCTTGTGGCGTACCCTCGTACCTTGGAAGAAGATACGGCCAAACTGAATGCAGAAGCGGTTGACGTGCTCTTTACACCAAACGCTGACATCATGTACCCACAAGGCTTGGATAACCACGTTTCAGTTGAAGTCCCTACGCTTTCAAACATCCTTGAAGGTGCATCTCGTCCTGGCCACTTCAAAGGCGTTGCGACGGTTGTCAGCAAGCTGTTCAACATCGTTCAACCTGATGTTGCTCTGTTTGGCGAAAAAGATTTCCAGCAGCTTGCTGTGATCAACAAGATGGTGGCAGATTTGGCGCTACCGATTACCATCATCCCTGTGCCAACTGTTCGCGAAATGGACGGCCTTGCGATGAGCAGCCGAAACTCACGTTTGACGGTAGACGAGCGTCAGCGTGCGCCCGTACTGGCGAAAACACTACGTTGGATCAGCAGCCAAATGCGCGGTGGTCGTCATGATTACAGTGAATTGGTGCTTGATGGTAACGATCAGCTGCGCGCTGCAGGGCTTGAGCCTGATGAGATTTTCATTCGTGATGCTCACTCGCTACAGCCTGTTACCGAGCACACATCAAAAGCCGTTATCCTCGCATCTGTGAAGCTAGGTCAAGTGCGTTTGATTGATAACTTAATGGTTGAACTGACTGCCGCTCAAGTTGAAGAGAACAGTGAAGAGTAAGCACCAAGTACATTGATGCCTGCTTTTTGTCTGCATAAAAAAACCGCCACTGGCGGTTTTTTTGTTTCAAAGAGATTTGATTCTGAGGCGAAAAGTGCCGCCGTTAGGTGCGTAATCCAATACCACGGCTGATCAAATACCAAGCGACCGAATACAGCATCACGATAAACGCAACCAGTACCGAGAACGACGTCACGATGCTGACATCCGACACGCCAAGAAAGCCATAACGGAACGCATTGACCATATAAACAATCGGGTTCAGCTTCGACACGCCCTGCCAAAACTCAGGCAACAGAGATAACGAATAGAACACGCCCCCTAGGTAGGTCAATGGCGTCAGGATAAACGTTGGAATGATGCTGATATCATCAAATGTTTTTGCATACACCGCGTTGATCAAGCCGCCGAGTGAAAACAAAATCGACGTGAGCAACACGGTCGCGATAATCACGCTCAAGTGTGCAATGTGTAAATCGACAAAGAACATCGATACCACAGAAACAATAAGCCCTACCGCCAAACCACGGCTCACACCACCGCCCACATAGCCCGCGATGATGATGTAGTTCGGCACAGGTGCCACCATCAACTCTTCAATATTACGCTGCATTTTGGTGCTAAAGAATGACGAAGCCACGTTGGAGTATGAGTTGGTGATCACTGACATCATGATCAACCCCGGCACGATGTACGCCATGTAGCTAAAACCGCCCATCTCACCGATACGGCTACCAATAAGATTACCGAAAATAACGAAGTACAACGTCATGGTAATGGCTGGCGGCACGAGGGTTTGCACCCAAATTCGACTGTAGCGCGTGATTTCTTTTATTAGGAGGCTTTTAAAAGCAACCCAGTAGGCCTTGTTCATGCTGATGCCCCCTCGCTGTTACGCACAAGATTCACGAAGAGCTCTTCCAATCGGTTGGCTTTATTGCGCATAGAAAGCACTTGAACACCTTGCTCAGACAGCTGCGTAAACACCGTATTCAACCCAGTGTCTTTGTGCACTTCCACTTCTAACGTGTGGTCATCCACTTGCTGCCATTTTACGCTTTCAAGGTTTGTCACCTTGCTGTCTGGTGCAAGATCTAACACGAACGTTTCCACATCCAACTTCTTCAGCAGCGCTTTCATCGACGTGTCTTCCACCAATTCCCCACGGTTAATGATACCGATGTTTCGACACAGCATTTCCGCTTCTTCTAAGTAATGGGTGGTAAGAATAATGGTGATGCCTTGTTCGTTGATGTCTTTCAAAAACGTCCACATTGAGCGGCGTAATTCGATATCCACACCCGCTGTTGGCTCATCAAGAATAAGGAGTTTCGGTTCATGCATTAGCGCACGCGCGATCATCAATCGACGTTTCATCCCGCCAGAGAGAGTGCGAGAGGGTTCATCGCGCTTGTCCCACAAATCCAACAACGACAGGTATTTCTTCGCACGCACTTTGGCTTCAGCACGCTCAACTCCATAGTAACCGGCTTGGTTGAGCAGGATGTGCTCCACCTTCTCGTATTGGTTGAAGTTAAACTCTTGCGGCACCAAGCCGAGCTGCTTTTTGGCCTCAACAAGATCGGTATCGATGTCATAGCCAAAGATCTTTACCTTTCCTGATGTCTTGTTCACCAAGGAGCTAATGATGCCGATAGTGGTAGATTTCCCCGCCCCGTTGGGGCCAAGCAAGGCGTAGAAATCCCCTTGCTGCACCGAAAGAGAAACCCCTTTCAGTGCTTTTACATCTGTGCCATACACTTTGACCAGATTGTCGATTTCGATTGCTTTCATAATTCCCTGAATATGTGTTTAAGGCAGCACCTCAGTGAGCCGTTTCGCTGCATGTAATGCATCATGACGCGAGTCGAAGACATGTGGATCGCTGATCCAATCTCCAACATGAAGCCTTTCTAATTGTTCTTTGGTTTGCTGATGAGGGCATAACAAGAAGACAGTACAGTTCGCTTCTCGTGCATCTTTAATGGCGTTTTCAAGCGCCAACCCTACGGTCATGTCGATGAGCGGTACATCGCTCAAATCGAGGATCATGACGCGGTATTCGCCGATCTTCGCGTGTTGACGCGAAATCGCTTTCGAAACGCTGAAGATCATCGGGCCTGACAGATAGAAAAACAATACCTTTCCATCAGACTCATCCAATAAAGCGCGCTCGTCTTCAGAAAGAGGCACATCATCATCGTCCGCATCACTGATTGCACGTACTTGCTTTGCCTGCTCGCGGCTCAAACGCTCAATCACAATAATGTTTGAAATAAAGACGCCCAATCCCACGGCCACAATCAAATCCACAAAGACGGTCAAGATCATCACGCCGTACATAATGGCGGTTTGATGCTTGCTCACCTTGTGGGCGCGCTGCAGGAAACTCCAATCGAGAATGTTGATCCCCACATACAGCGCAATACCTGCCAGCACGGCCATCGGAATAGGCGCGGTTAAGAAGCCCGCCACCAACACGACAGCCGCAAGAATCAGCGCGCGCACAATGCCCGCTAAGGGCGAACGCGCCCCCACTTGCACGTTGACCACGGTGCCCATGGTTGCGCCTGCACCGGGTAATGCGCCAAACAAACCTGACACCATGTTTGCGATACCCTGCCCGCGCAGCTCTTTGTCTGAGTTGTGTTCTTCACGGGTCAATGAATCGGCAATGACCGCGGTTAACAAGGTATCAATACACCCCAAGGTCCCCAACACCAACGCATCGATGACCATGGTAGTGAGCATTTCAGGTGTGAAGGTTGGCAACACCAATGACGGCAATCCCGTTGGAATTTCACCAATGCGTCGAATGCTGTCGAGGTCAAAAATCAATAGCGAAAGCAGCGTCACCAACACCAATGCGACGAGCTGCGCAGGCACATAGCGACGGTACTTTTGAGGAAAATAGAAAAGAATGGCGAGGGTGAGTACACCCAGAAAGAGTTCTTTAAAGCTCAAGTTCGACACGGTATCAGGGAAGGCTTGTAGCGTTCCTATTACTCCCCCAGCTGGCGCTGGGTGCCCCATCAACGGGCTTATCTGTAGCAATATCAGTATCACGCCGATACCTGACATAAAGCCAGATATGACGCTATAGGGCATCAGAGTGACGTATTTCCCGAGCTTTAACGTGCCCAGTAATACCTGAAACGCCCCCGCCATCATCACCACAGTGAACCCCATCGCCATACCCGTTTCGGGGTAGCGTGCCATCATGGAGGTTAATACCGCCGTCATGATCACTGTCATCGGGCCTGTGGGCTCTGAAATCAGTGAGGATGAGCCGCCAAATAAGGCCGCGAATAAGCCAACTAATATTGCCCCCCACAATCCTGCTTCTGCACCCGCGCCCGAAGCCACACCAAAGGCCAGCGCCAATGGCAGAGAGATGATTGCGGTCGTCACACCACCAAAAATGTCGCCTTTTAGGCTCCAATGCTTAAATCGGTCAAAGTTCACTACTTGCTCCCTGTGTTGTACTTCCTTTTTCGGCAAGCCACCGAACTGCGCAATGATTATAAAGATTTATCAATCAAAACGAACAACGTATCGAATTAGTTATACCAATGTAAATGGTGGTAAGAGGAGCTAAAATATTGAGGACGAAGTGTTAAATTGTATCTAATCATGATCTTTAGTGGTGTATAGTGTTCCGCCAGTTAGAGCTTTTGGGGGCGCAATGGGACAGATTAAGCAGCTTTTAGCAAACAACCAGAAATGGTCGAAAACCATCAAGGAAGACAATCCAGAGTATTTTGCAGACCTCGCGAAATCTCAGCATCCTGAGTATCTTTGGATTGGTTGTTCGGATAGCCGCGTACCCGCGGAGCGCCTGACTGGGCTGGATTCAGGTGAACTTTTCGTGCATCGAAACGTCGCCAATCAGGTCATTCACACAGACTTAAACTGCCTGTCTGTGGTGCAGTATGCCGTCGATGTTCTTCGCGTTAAACACATCATTATATGTGGTCACTACCGTTGCGGCGGTGTCCACGCTTCTATCGAAAATCCCAACTTGGGTCTGATTAATAACTGGTTACTTCACATCAGTGATTTGTACCGTAAACACAGTAAATACCTCAGCCCGTTTAGCTTGGAAGAGCAAGGTAACCTGTTGTGCGAAATCAACGTTGCTGAGCAAGTTTACAACCTTGGTAGCTCTACCATTTTGAAAAACGCATGGGATCGCGGTCAGGACATCAAAATCCACGGCTGGTTTTATGACATCAGCGATGGCGTGCTAAAAGATCTCGCGATGACGTCAAACAGCCTTGAGACACTCGAGTCTGGCTATCACAATGCCATGTCGAAATACGTACCACCTGCAGACTAAGTGACAGAAAAGTCAGACATAAAAAAAGCGACCATCATGGTCGCTTTTTTGTATCGGTAAGTTTGTCATTGCATCGGTCGTCGTCAGCGAGAAGCCGAAACCACCGCGTAATGACACGCCAGAATCAATCTTCTAGTGGCACAACTTTGCCGATAAATGGCAGATGACGATACTTCTGCGCATAATCGATACCCACACCCACAACGAATTCGTCAGGGATTTTGAAACCATACCAATCAACAGGAACGTCAACTTCTCGACGCTCTGGCTTGTCCAGCAGGGTACAAATGCGGATAGAGTTAGGTTCGCGCAGCGACAAAATCTCGCGCACTTTATCCAGCGTATTACCGGTATCGATAATGTCTTCAACCAGCAAGATGTCTTTGCCTTTGATGTCGTCATCCAGATCTTTCAGGATACGCACATCGCGGCTGCTTTCCATCGTATTGCCGTAGCTTGATGCAGTCATAAAGTCGACAGCGTGCGGTAAGTCAATGGCACGACAAAGGTCAGCCATAAACACAAATGAACCACGCAATAGGCCAACCATGACCAAATCATTGGAGTCTTTGTAATGCTCTGTGATTTCAACGCCCAACGCTTTTACGCGTTGTTGTACTTCTTGCTCTGAAATCATTACTTCTACGGTATGTTTCATTATCAACCTCGACGGTATTCCCGTCTAACTACCTGTGTCACTGAGGTCGGACATTCTATCACTGAGCAATCTACGATCCTACTCTCGAAAATTGTCAAAATTTCGTCGCATAACGTCGGGGGTGACATTGTTAAGCAACCAGTTGCTGTTGTACACTTTACACACACATGTACATTTACATGTGCATTCAAATAAAAATCAAAGCAAAAACACTCAGTTACCGTAAAGTTGGCAGGAGCTAGGATGGCTACTTCAAGTGGACGTACCCGTACCCGATTATCGCCCGAACAGCGAAAAGAACAGCTATTAAAGTTCGCCTTGGAATCGTTCTCTAAACGAGGAATTGGTCGAGCTGGACACGCTGACATCGCAGACATGGCGCATGTATCGGTGGCAACCGTCTTTAATTATTTCTCCACCCGCGAAGAGTTGGTTGATGCTGTTCTGAATGAAGCAGAACGCGAATTTCACCAATTAATCCTCGAAAGCACCAGCGTCGAGTATCAAGATGTTAGAAGTGCGCTTTCTCATGTTGCTTTGCAGCTCATTGATGCAGCTTTGGAAGATAAAGATTGGCTAAAAGTCTGGTTTGAGTGGAGCACATCCATTCGCGAAGACATTTGGCCGAACTTTGTGCAAGGCAAAAACGTGGTACTTGATCGCTTCACAAGCTTATTTGCCCAAGGCATTGAGTCAAACGAGCTTGAAACGACACATACGCCACTTGAGTTGGCGCGTATGTTCGATGGCATTTGCTACATCCTTTATCTGCAAACGCATCAGCAACCAGATAAAGAGGCATTGGCTCGCCAAGCTGAGAGCTACATCGATATGTTGTGCTCGTAGTTTTCAGTGTTGAAATACAAAAAACCGGCGAAATCGCCGGTTTTTTCTTCTTCGAATTCAGGGTTATTCAACGCTAAACAAGATGGGAGGATGAGGGCGAATATCCAGTTTTACTTTGTCCCCCGTATCCAGCAACTGATTGGAATACACCATCAAGGTTTGGCCATTTACTTCCACTAAATACCTGCAGCTATCCCCCATAAATTGGGCTTCAGCGACCACGCCATCACCTGCGTCATCAGGCAGGATGGTCAGATTCTGAGGGCGAATCAACCATTCTAGCGCGTGACCATTGGCTTTTTGCTCAACCGGCCACTCACCCAACGGCGTTGTCATGCTTTCGTTATCATTCAAAGACACAGGCACGTAAGAGCCGTGGCCGAGGAAATCGGCGACAAAACGGCTGCTTGGGCGATAGTAAAGATCTGTCGCGCTGCCGTATTGTTCAATCACGCCTTGGTTCATTACCGCCAGCTTATCTGCGAAGGCGAAGGCCTCTTCACGGCTGTGCGTAACGAATATTGCAGTGACACCTTGCTGCTTAAAAATCTTACGGATTTCTTGGATCAAACTGTGGCGCACTTGGGTGTCGATGTTCGAGAAAGGCTCGTCCAACAGCAACAAATCTGGCTCACTGGCCAATGCTCTTGCGATCGCGACGCGCTGTTGTTGGCCGCCTGATAGCTGATGAGGATAACGTTTTTCTAAGCCATCAAGTTTTACCAGCGACAGCATTTCTTTCACGCGAGCGGTAACGCGCGCTTTATCCCACCCCGTTAGACCAAACGCAACGTTCTCGCCCACGGTAAGGTGCGGGAACAATGCATAGTCTTGAAAAATCATGCCGACGTTACGAAGTTCTGGCGGCACATTGCACTTCTCATCAATGATCGTTCGACCATTAATACTCATCTTGCCGCCATCAAGCGGCAGTAAACCAGCAATCGCTTTTAGTAGCGTGGTTTTACCACAGCCGCTCGCCCCTAGAAGGCAGACAATCTCGCCTTTTTCAACGTTCAGCGAGAGATCGCTCAGCACGGCTTGACCGTTATAACGACAAATCAAATCACTGACGGAAAGCGCATTACTCATGAGTGGCTTTGCTCCAAAGAACGGTTAATCATGATAAGTGGAATCAGCCCCACAACGACCAACAATATAGCAGGCAGCGCCGCGTATTCCAGATGTTCATCAGATGCATAGTTAAAAACGTATGTCGCCAATGTCTCGAAGTTAAACGGACGCAGCAACAAGGCCGCGTTTAGCTCTTTCATTGATTCGATAAACACCAGCAACATCGCAATCAAACAACCGCGACGAATCAACGGTAATTGAACACGCTTAATGATGCTTTTCGCATTGCACCCCATGGTACGGGCCGCCATATCCAAAGACGGTGACACCTTCGCAAGGCTCGATTCAACACTGCCAATTGCAACAGCACTGAAACGCACGACAAACGCTGTCAGCAAGGCAAACATGGTGCCAGAGAACAGCAGCCCCGGCCTTCCCCAATCCATGGCTTTCGCCACATCATTGATGGCGTGGTCGATGCTGGTCAGTGAAATCAACACACCAATTGCAAGCACAGTACCGGGAACGGCATAGCCCAATGAAGACATGCGCAAAGGCACATTGCTGGCAGGCGTTGCTGAGAAACGGCGGTAGAAATTCACCAACAGCGCAATCGCCAGTGCGATCACGGCGGCAATGGAAGACACATACAAGCTGTTAAAACTGTATTGGATGAAGTCTTCAATCGAACTCGACGAGTGATAGTCCCACGCATAAATCAGTAATTGACCAAGTGGCGCAAGAAACGCGATAGCGAAAAGTCCCCAGCACCAAAGGGTGGCGAGCACTTTGTACTTCCCCTGGAGCGGCGCTTTGGCAATTTTGTCGGCGCTGACGTTTTGACTAAAGAGTTTCTGCTTGCGGCGACTGTATCGCTCACTGCTGATCAACAGGAATATCACCACCAGCATGATGGCAGAGATCTTCGCCGCAGCGTTCAGGTTGGAATAGCCAAGCCACGTATCATAAACCGCGGTGGTGAGCGTACTCACCGCAAAGTAATTCACGGTGCCGAAATCCCCTAAGGCTTCCATCGCCACTAACGAAGCGCCAACCGCAATGGCAGGTCTCGCCAGCGGGAGTGACACGCGCATGAAGCTTTGCATTGGCGAGCAGCCGAGCAAGCGTGCAGATTGCGTCAGCGTCAGGTTTTGCTCCATGAACGCAGCACGTGCAAGCAGGTAAACATAAGGGTGCAAGACTAAAGCCAGAACAAAAGACGCCCCAGGAAGGGTACGAAGATCGGGGAACCAATATTGTGTCGCGCTCGTCCATCCAGTGACATCACGCAAGAAGAGTTGAATCGGCCCCGCATAGTCAAACCAATCAGTATAGATATACCCGACGATATACCCCGGCATGGCGAGCGGTAAAACAAGCGCCCATTGCAACCAACGGTCACCTGGAATGCTATAGTTGGCCATGAGCCAAGCAGAAGGAATGCCCATCAACAGGGATAAAAAGACGGTGCCTGCAACGAGCAGGACAGTATTTAGCGTGTACGTTCCCATCACCGTAGACATCAGGTGACCAAACACATCATCACTTTCGCCAACCGCGGTATAGAAGATCGCTAAAATCGGCAAAACCAGCAGCAGGGAAAACACCCAGCTACTGGTTTTTAAAAATCGGTTCTGTTCTAACATTGCCTACTACATCATGGCGTCAGATAGCATAAGGGGGAATCAGATTCCCCCTTACTATTGCAGAATGAAGCGATTACAGGTCGAACTTCACTTCATCAAGAAGCTTCATCGCCTTGGTGTGATTCTCTGCAATAGTTTCTAGCGGCAAATCGTCCGCAGTGTATTCACCCCAAGAAGCAACAAGCTCAGAGCGTGCAACGCCCGGCTTAACTGGCTCTTCGAAGTTCACTTCCGCGTACATTTGCTGTGCTACGTCTGACGTCAAAAACTCCATCAGTTTTTGCGCGTTGTCTTTGTTCGGCGCGTATTTCGCCATTGCCATGCCGCTGATGTTTACGTGAGTACCGTTCGCATTTTTGCCCGGGTAGTTCAGGTATACGCTGTCAGCCCATGTTTTTTGCTCTTCATCTGCCAGCATCTTACCTAGGTAGTAGCTGTTGCCCAGTGACACGTCACACAAGCCTTCAGAGATTGCTTTCACTTGGCCACGGTCATTGCCTTGCGGCTTACGTGCTAGGTTAGCTTTTACGCCTTCCAACCAAGCTTTTGCTTCTGCTTCACCGTGGTTTGCGATAACAGCAGAAACTAACGATACATTGTACGGATGCTTACCAGAGCGTGTACAGATTTTTCCTTTCCACTCAGGCTTTGCAAGATCCATGTAGTCGAAATCGTCGCCCAATTTACCAACACGGTCACGTGAAGAGTAAACAGAACGTGAACGCGTGGTCAGTGCAACCCAACGGTCTTCACTGTCACGGTATTGTGAAGGGACGTTCTCATCAATGATTTTGCTATCAACAGGTTGAACCAAATCTTTATTTACTAGCTCCATCAGGCGTGAGATATCAACGGTCAGCAGAACGTCAGCAGGGCTGTATTCACCTTCTTGTTCAACCTTCTCCGCCATGCCTTTTTTCGCAAACTTCACGTTTACTTTAATGCCGGTTTCCTTGGTGAACTCGTTTAGCATCGGTTCAATCAAAAATGGTTGGCGGTAAGAATATACATTCACTTCTTCCGCAGCATTCGCAACACCACTAGTACCTACAACTCCAAGCACCAACGCAGATGCTGACAACAATTTTTTCATTTTCTTCCCTTCCTAAACCGAAACTGTAATGAGAACGTTTATCAGTATCGTTAGTATACATGTTACGGGTTTGTACGCAATACTCGCTTTTTCAGATAGATGAAAAAAGCCCCACATCGCTTCGATGTGGGGCTTTTTAGCTGTCGAAATTTGTAACGGTTTGTGTCTTATAACTGAGTAGTATTATTTCACGCTCACAAACTCAGGGTAAGCATCTACACCACAGTCGTGGAAATCCATGCCTTTTTCGCTCGACGGTGAATCACCGTTAAAAACCAACCCAACCAAACGCAGAATAAATATACCCAAGGTTGCTAGCGGCAAATTTGAGCAAAGGATTCAGTGAACAGCTTAAATCAGATCACGACTTTTACCGCCTTCAAAAAATCTTCGATTGTTGGCGAGTTACTCGCTTTTCGATAGGCGACATACAGCTCGATTTTTTCGTCATCAGCATCAAATGGAACGAAGGAGACGCCTTTTGGTGCAATACTTTTAACCCATGCAGGGGTCAAAGCAATACCGAGGCCATTGATGACAAACTGAAGCATGGTCGATTTATCGATTATTTCGCAGGTGACTTTTGGCTGAACGCCAATTTTACGAAAATTGTGCCACAACATATTGTGAAGAATAGGTCGCGCATGTTTGGGGTAACCAACAAATGCTTCATCAACCAAATCGGTTGTCTTAAGTGACTTTGCTTTTGACAGAGGGTTGCTATTCGATAAAACAACCATCACCTCTTGGCGTTGAAGCAACTCACTGGTGATATATTCGTCATCGGGTGGTGTGCGGACGAAAGCAATATCGGTGCGATGATTAACCAGTTCTTGTGTATGTTTATCAGAAGATGAAATCTCTAATACCTGTACATGAACATCTGGGTTTGTTTTCCTAAACTCGAGCAATGCTCGGGGTAAAATCATCGAGATAGCTTCATCTACACCACTCACTCTAATGTTTTTTAACGCAGCCCCAACGTTGTGCTTTGCTTTAGAAAGTGACGTTTCAACATCATTCAAAATACGTTTGGCATCGCCAAGAAAGCCCGCACCTACTTGCGTCAGGCTGACTTGTCGCGTGGTACGGAAAAACAGCGGTGCGCCAATTTCGTATTCCAGTGCAGCAACACGTTCAGACAGCGCTGATTGGCTTAGCCCAAGACGTTCGCCAGCGCGGCGAAAATGTAGCTCTTCAGCAACAGCCACAAAACACTCTAATTGCCTAATATCCAATAGTCCCACCTATCCCGTATACCTATTTATTGTTGAACGCTGACATGCTGATTGTCATTCAGCTTTGCTTCATAGGCTTGAATGTCTGACACCAATTTCAGCGTATCCAACGTATCATCACGACCTTCGATCAACCCTCGCTGAGTTGCTGGATCCATGGTGAAATCAATATTCACGTTTTTACCTATGATCTTGAGGGAAGCAATATCAACTTCAATATCGTAACCTTCTGAATTAGAAGCCATTTCAATCAATTTGTCACGTTCCTCAGCCGTTACCATTGGCAAAGCCAAGCCGTTTTTACGCGCATTGTCGTAGAAAATGCCGGCAAACTCGGTGCCGATAATGGCCTTAACCCCCAGTTGCATCATTCCCCACACCGCATGTTCACGACTAGACCCGCAACCAAAGTTATCGCCCACAATCAAGATCGACGCATTCTTCCATTCCGGTTTATTTAAGACAAATTCAGGACGACGGGCACCGTTATCATCAAAACGCAAATCAGCAAATGCTCCGTCTGCGAGTCCTTCACGAGTAATGGTGATCAAAAAACGCTTGGGCATGATGACGTCGGTATCTACATTTGCCATCGGTAGAGGCGCGGTTTGTCCTTTAATATTCATCTCACTCACCCATTTCTTCTAACGTTTTAACATCCACTAAACGCCCTGCAATCGCGGAGGCTGCCACCAAAGCTGGATCCATCAAATGGGTGCGAGCACCGCGCCCTTGCCTGCCTTCAAAGTTTCGGTTGGTGGATGAAGCAATGCGCTCGCCATCTCTGGCGATATCATTGTTCATGGCCAGACACATGGAGCATCCACTTTCTGGTCGCCAGTCAAACCCTGCATCAATGAAAATTTTATCCAAGCCTTCTGTTTCTGCATTAAAACGTGTTAATGCAGAGCCGGGAATAACAATGGCCTCTACCCCCTTCGCAACCTGACGTCCTTTAACAACCGCAGCCGCACTGCGAAGGTCTTCAATTCGGCTATTGGTACATGATCCGATAAAGGCGGTATTGATCTCGATATCACTGACCTTCTGACCCGGCGTTAACCCCATATATTCAAGCGCGCGCTTAAGGCCAGCTTTCGCCTTGGGTGTTGGCATATCATCTTCTGTGGGAACAGTTCCACTGACAGAAACAGATTGGTCTGGGCTTGTTCCCCATGTCACCAACGGGGAAATGTCAGAGGCATCAATGGTGACATGTTTGTCAAATTCAGCACCGCAATCAGAAGACCATTCTTCAGAATCATATTTAAGGTTAGCGCCTTGCGGTTTTCCATTGGCCGCCTCATAAGACTTCTCGTCCGCTGCAATCAATGCTGCACGTGCACCTAGCTCTACGGCCATGTTACACACTGTCATCCGACCGGCCATTTCCAAATCACGGATTGCAGCACCTGAAAATTCAACGGCATAGCCATTTGCACCACCAGCACCAATGACTTTCACCACATGCATGATGATATCTTTGCCAGTAACGCCTGGCTGAGTTTTACCAACGATATCTACCTGCATGGTTTTCAATCGCTTGTATCTAAGCGTTTGCGTGGCAAGCACATGTTCCACTTCCGACGTACCAATGCCGAAACCTAGCGCACCGTACGCACCATATGTCGTGGTATGACTGTCACCACAGGCGATAAGCATTCCTGGCGCAACCAATCCTTGCTCAGGAACAACGATATGCTCAATGCCCTGACGAGGATCACCCAGTCCATAAAACGCGATGTCATGGCCTTTACAGTTCTTTTCTAGATTTTCGATCAGCAGTTTTGACGCTTCATCATGATGTTCCCGGCTCTTCGTCGCATTGACATGATCAACAACAGCGAGGTGCGCTTCGGGTTTACGCACACCAATATGTTTGGTAGTGAGTCCCGAAAAGGCTTGTGGGCTGGTGTATTCATTCATAATGTGAAAATCGACATAGACCAGTAAGTCGCCATCGGGCAGTTCACATACGGTATGGACGTCAACCAGTTTGTCATACAGGGTTTTATTCATTGTGCGATGTCCTTTCGCTCATTTGAAAATTGATTGAAGAAAGAAATGAAACTATCGGCAATCTCTTGGGGCATCTCTTCTGCCATATAATGCGTGGCATCAACGGCGCGACCACTGATGTGAGACGCTCGTTTATCCCAAAGATCCATTGCATCAAAACAACGTTCAATGACGCCATGTTTTGCCCAGAGCACTTCAGTGGGAACACTGAGCTTCCGTCCGTCATCTTCATTGTCATGATCGATATCGATCGTTGCGGCAGCGCGATAATCCTCGCAGCTCGCATGAATTGCTGCAGGGTCATTAAATGCTGCGAGGTATTCAGCCAATGCTTCAGGTGCAAACGGATTATCCCCACCCGCCTGATTGAAACATTTCAGTTTCCAGAAAGTTTCAGGATCATTTCCGATCAATGTTTCAGGGAAGGGATCACTCTGTGTGAGGAAATACCAATGCCAATATGCCTTAGCAAATTGACTGTCCGCATGGGCATACATTTCCCGTGTTGGCGCAATATCAAGAAGAACCATTGCCTTGACTTTATCTGGGTGATCCAGCGCTAAACGGTGCGCAACCCGAGCCCCACGATCATGGGCACCGACATAAAATTCATCATGCCCCAATTCAACCATGAGCTGCACAATGTCATTGGCCATCGCACGCTTGGAATACGTCAGGTGTTGATCATCAGTCTCTGGTTTGTCCGAGCGCCCGTAGCCGCGAAGGTCTGGGCAAATAACCTGATAAAAGTCAGAGAGAAGAGGAGCAACCAAGTGCCACATTGCAGAGGTTTGCGGATAACCATGCAGCAAAACCAATGGGGGGGCAGATTTCAGTCCTCCCCGACGCACAAATAGTCGGACGTCTGCTGTATTTACATATTCTTCCGTGAAGCCATCAAACATATTTTTGCCTTTGTTACTATCTTCGACACTAACAACAATAACAAAACTATAGGTGGTTATTATTCGTAATAACTGAACAGTTTAAACGACTTAACGTTCTCTCTCCCTGTTGCTACTTTTGAGATGTCTCCAAACAGAATCCGGCCTCTGACCTAGAGGCCAACGTTGATTGTTGAGAAATGACCAGGGAGGTCAAAATGAAAAGAACATTTATCTTCGCACTCGTCGCAGGTACGCTTTCTTTAGGTGCAACAGACGCATTTGCAGAATGTGACAGTGGCGAAACTGTCATTAAATTCTCACACGTAACCAACACAGACCGTCACCCAAAAGGCATCACAGCGTCCTTGTTAGAAAAGCGTGTCAATGAAGAAATGAACGGCATAGCCTGCATGAAGGTCTTTCCGAATTCTACCTTGGTCAATGACGACAAAGTATTGGAAGCGCTCTTGCAAGGTGACGTCCAGCTTGCTGCCCCTTCCCTTTCAAAGTTTGAAAAATTCACAAAAAAATTCCGCATCTTTGATCTGCCATTCATGTTTAAGAACATTGAGGCAGTGGATGAGTTTCAATCCTCTGAAACGGGTCAAAAGCTCAAAGACAGCATGCAACGCCGTGGTCTTCAAGGCCTAACATTCTGGCACAACGGCATGAAACAGATGTCAGCGAATAAACCGCTTATCACCCCCACAGATGCTGACGGCCTAAAATTCCGTGTTATGTCATCTGACGTGCTAGTCGCGCAAATGAAAGCTATCGGGGGATCTCCTCAGAAAATGGCGTTCTCTGAAGTGTATGGCGCCCTTCAACAAGGCGTAGTTGATGGTCAGGAGAACTCTTGGTCAAACATCTACGGTAAGAAATTTTTTGAAGTGCAAGACGGCATCACTGAAACCAACCATGGCGTTCTCGATTACCTCGTTGTGGCATCCGTTGACTGGTTAGATAGCCTTGATGAAGGAACGCGCGATCAGTTCTTGCAAATCCTGCAGGAAGTCACCGACCAAAGGAATTCTGAGAGCTTTAAAGTCAACCAAGCTGCCCGCCAGCACGTGTTGAATACCGGAGAAGAAGTCCGTCAACTGACTGAGGCGCAACGCCAAGAATGGGTCGATATCATGAAGCCAGTTTGGACACAATTTGCGAAAGACGTTGGTCAGGACAGTATTGATACCGCCCAACAAATCAACGCCAAATATTAGTCTTCGATTTAAGGGGGAGTCCTAGGACTCCCCCTGTCTTTTTCAGGAGTACTGTGATGAAAACAGAATCCAGTTTTACAGACGTTGTCGAAGAAAAAGTTATCGCTGGCATTTTAGGTCTAATGACAGCGCTGACATTCGCCAATGTTATTGCACGATATGTATTTAATTCGAATATCTTGTGGGCCCTAGAGCTCACAGTCTTTCTCTTCGCCTGGTTAGTTCTGCTTGGCGCATCTTACGCCGTCAAAAAAGGAGCACACCTTGGCGTCGATGTTCTCATCAATTTATTCCCCGAAAAAGTAAGAAGAGCACTGGGTCTGTTTGCTGCATTTACCTGTATTGGTTTTGCCTTTTTGCTCTTGAAGGGTAGTTGGGATTATTGGGCTAACTTTGCCAACTTACCCGCTACTGAGGGGCGCTGGTTCCCCACAGGGTTTGAAGATAAATTCAGAGAAAAAGGGTGGTATGAAGTAAATGACATTCCCATGCCGGAAACCTTTGCATGGTTGGCCGACATTTTCAATGAAGGCGAACCCTATGAAAAAATCCCACGCTTTATTCCTTACTTGATATTACCTCTTTCCATGTTTCTCCTCTTGGTGCGCTTTTGCCAAGCATTTTGGATGATCTGGACGGGTAAAACGGACCGCATTATTGCGAGCCATGAAGTGGAAGATGAACTTGAAGAAATTCGCGAACAAGTGGGGAAAGCAGACTAATGGACGTCGCATTACTATTTATTTTGATAATTGGGCTTCTGCTTGTCGGTGTACCGATCGCCGTCTCACTGGGAATGTCCTCAATTCTGTTCCTGCTCTGGTTTTCAGACAGCTCGCTGGCCTCTGTTGGGCAAACACTGTTTTCGGCCTTTGAAGGCCATTACACCCTTCTAGCAATCCCATTCTTTATTCTCGCCTCGTCCTTTATGACGACAGGGGGCGTTGCCCAACGCATTATCCGCTTCTCTATCGCCTGTGTGGGTCATTTGCCAGGCGGTCTAGCCATTGCGGGTGTTTTTGCCTGTATGTTGTTTGCTGCACTTTCAGGTTCATCGCCTTCTACCGTTGTTGCCATTGGCTCCATTGTGATTGTTGCGATGCGTCAGGTGGGTTATTCAAAAGACTTTGCTGCTGGCGTTATCTGCAACGCGGGGACATTGGGTATTTTGATCCCGCCTTCCATCGTCATGGTTGTTTATGCCGCGTCAGTGGAGGTGTCAGTTGGCCGTATGTTCTTGGCAGGTGTTATTCCTGGATTGTTAGCGGGTTTCATGTTGATGCTCACCATTTACGTGATTGCCAAAGTGAAAGACCTTCCAAAAGGAGAATGGAAGGGTTGGAAAGAAGTTTTTGATTCAGCACGAGAAGCGGGGTGGGGCTTATTCCTGATCGTTATCATTCTCGGTGGTATCTATGGCGGTATTTTCACCCCAACAGAAGCCGCAGCCGTTGCTGCCGTTTATGCCTATTTCATCGCGACGTTCATTTATAAAGATATGGGGCCATTGGCTGAAAGCGGCGACAGTGTCTGGAAGAAACCACAGACCTTAATCACGGCCCTTTTCCACAAAGACACACAAAAAACGCTGTTTGAAGGCGGCAAGCTGGCAGTGACATTGCTTTTCGTCATTGCGAACGCGCTGATCCTGAAGCATGTGCTGACGGATGAGCAAATCCCACAACAGATAGCGGAGTCAATGTTATCTGCAGGGTTTGGTCCGGTTGTCTTTCTCATTGTTGTCAACGTGATCCTGTTGATTGGTGGTCAGTTTATGGAACCGTCAGGCTTACTGGTTATCGTTGCCCCCTTGGTGTTCCCTATCGCGATTCAACTGGGGATTGACCCCATTCACCTTGGCATCATCATGGTCGTGAACATGGAAATCGGAATGATTACGCCCCCGGTCGGGCTCAACATATTTGTGACCTCAGGGGTGGCAGGTATGCCGATGATGCGGGTCGTGAAGGCATCGCTTCCATTCTTGGCAGTCTTGTTCGTTTTCCTCATCATGGTCACCTATATCCCATGGCTTTCAACCTTCCTGCCCAACACATTTATGGGACCAGAAATTGTCACACAGTGATCACGTTTATCGGATCGATTAATGCGTACACCAAAAAATGGTGTAGAACGTTAACCACATAAAACCCAAACAAAAAAGCCCCACATCGCGAGAATGTGGGGCTTTCTTACATTGTTATTTGTCTAGTTTATTTCACGCTCACAAACTCAGGGTAAGCATCAACACCACAGTCGTGGAAATCCATGCCTTCCAGCTCTTCTTCCTCGCCTACGCGGATACCCATAGTGGCTTTCAGTACACCCCATACAAGGAGGCTTGCACCGAATACCCAAGCGAAGATAACTGCCGCACCAAGAAGCTGCGCACCAAACGTTGCATCTGCGTTGCTAAATGGCACTGCCAATAGGCCGAACAAACCACAGGTACCGTGTACAGAAATCGCACCCACTGGATCATCAATCTTCAGTTTATCCAAACCGATGATGCTCATCACAACCAACGCACCTGATAGGCCACCCACCACTAGCGCAGCGACAGGTGATGGTGACAATGGGTCTGCAGTAATAGCAACCAAGCCTGCCAACGCGCCGTTCAATACCATGGTGAGGTCAGCTTTACCCCAGGTTGCTTTACACACAGCCAGCGCAACGATGGCACCCGCAGCTGCTGCCGCATTGGTGTTCAGGAAGATTTGACCAACCGCTGTGGCGTTTTCAAAGTCTGACACCATCAGCTGTGAACCACCGTTGAAACCGAACCAACCGAACCAAAGGATAAACGTACCCAAGGTCGCGAGTGGCAGGTTTGAACCAGGGATTGGGTAGATTTGACCGTTCTTACCGTATTTACCTTTACGTGCACCCAGTAGAAGCACACCCGCCAGCGCCGCTGCTGCACCCGCCATGTGGACGATGCCTGAACCGGCGAAGTCGCTGAAGCCTGCCTCTGATAGGAAACCGCCGCCCCATGTCCAGTAACCTTCAACAGGATAAATAACCGCAGTCAGAACCACAGAGAACACAAGGAAAGACCATAGCTTCATACGCTCAGCAACCGCCCCTGAAACCACTGACATCGCGGTAGCAACAAAGACAACTTGGAAGAAAAAGTCAGATTCTAAAGAGTGATCCGCGCCTTCGCCTTGTGTACCGATGAGGAAACCAAATGATGGCAGCCAGCCAGCTTCTGCGTTATCGACATACATGATGTTGTAGCCAACAAGAAGGTAAGTCGTACAGGCAATCGCGTACAAACAAATGTTTTTAGTCAGGATCTCGGTGGTGTTTTTAGAGCGAACAAGGCCAGCCTCTAGCATGGCAAAACCTGCTGCCATCCACATCACCAATGCGCCTGACATTAAAAAGAAAAATGTATCGAGTGCGTATCGCAACTCTGTCACTGTTGTTGTCAATTCCATCTCTATTACTCCCTTTAATCCCTTAAATTGCTTCTGAATCCATCTCGCCTGTACGAATACGCACGGCTTGCTGGAGGTCATAAACAAAAATCTTTCCGTCGCCAATCTTCCCGGTCTGCGCCGCTTTGCTAATGGCTTCAATAATGTCGTCAACGTTTTCTGAGTGTGCCGCGATTTCTAGTTTTACTTTTGGCAGAAAGTCCACTTGGTATTCTGCGCCGCGATATAGCTCAGTGTGTCCCTTCTGACGACCAAAGCCTTTCACTTCAGATACTGTCATCCCATCCACGCCGACTTCTGCTAGTGCTTCACGCACGTCATCGAGCTTAAATGGCTTGATAATCGCATTGATTAATTTCATTCCCGTCTCCTTGAACCAAAAATAAGATGTTCTTGAACAAAGACATAACAATTCACGTGCCAAGTTTTATTTTTCATTAAATTCAACAACATGAGTCAAATGGACAGGAAATCAAAAAAATAGTTCGCACCAATATGGTGCGCGTTTTCACTATTATTAAGCAGGTTTCATGCAAGGAAAGCGTAGCGCACCACGATGTGGCGTACAGAAAATAAGACAAAGATTTTAGGCAGAATTAGACATGCGGTATTCCTTCACCGCAACAGGATGAAACAAGGAGAGTTTTTAGCGACCGTAACGACGAATAAAGTCTTGCCACGCCTCAAGAAGCGTCATCAAATCTTCAGGCCCACAGAGCGAGACACTCTCTTCTTCGTAGGCATGAAAGTCTTGCTCTGGCATGTCTTCATCCGTGCCCTCTAAAAGCGCATTGGCTTGCACAAGTGCTTCTTCTTGAGTGAGCTGAAGATGAAACACTTTGCCAGGACGATTCCATTCTCCGCCCTGCTGCATCACGTCTTGTAGATTCGTCAAAACGTTGTCTATTTCAGCATGAGCGGTGCCAAGTTCATCCACCAGCCAACGACCTAAAGCCTCGTGCCCCATGGACAATTCAGCATGGAAACTGTCGTCTAAAGTATTGCGTCGAAATTCGTAATCCACGTGGTATCCTCGATATCACATCATTGCCAGATAAAAAGATGCGACGCGCTGCGCCCTGGCAAATAATTTAAAGTCCGCCCATTTTCAGGATCTAAAGACTCAATGCAACTCAATACCATGATCGCCCGTCAAATCGTCGAAAGGACCATGAAGATCATTGGTCACTCCGTCAATGTCATGGATGAGCAGGGCCTTATTATAGGATCTGGCGATCCCAGTCGCCTGCATCAAAAGCACGAAGGCGCATTATTGACACTGGCAGAGAACCGAATTGTTGAAATTGATGAAGCAACATCAAACTCTCTGAAAGGCGTAAAGCCCGGCATTAACTTACCTGTGATGTTCAATAACAAGGCCATTGGTGTGGTGGGAATTTCAGGCCTACCCTCCCACGTGCGACGTTATGGCGAACTGGTAAAGATGACAGCGGAACTGATTGTTGAGCAAGCGGCGCTCATTTCGCAGCTGCAGTGGGACAAACGCCATCGCGAAGAACTTGTGCTTCAGTTGATTGCTGAATCTGAACTCAACGAGCAGCAACTGATGTCCATTGCTCAGCGTTTAGATTTGGATTTAGAGCAGCCAAGGGTTGCGGCTGTCATCAAGCTGATGCCGCTCAAAGCCGATGCGCTTTCTCTTGAGCATTTGCAATCTATGGTGCACTTACTTGAGTACCCAGAACGCGACAATCTTGTGGGTATCACGTCCGTGTCTCGCCATGAAATCGTGGTGCTTAAACCCATTACGATTGAACACGGTGAATGGTCTCGTCAGCTTGAACAAAAGAAGCTGCGCAGCTTGCTAAAACGCGTCTCAGAGCAAAAAGCCTTCACCATCAAAATCGCCTATGGCGGCTATTTCCCTTCACTACATGGCTTAGCTAACTCCTACCAAACAGCGAGCGCGACGTTAGCGGCAGGCCAACATCAAAAAGACGTGATGTTCTTTGAGGATCACACCTTGCCCGTGTTGCTCAGTGCCATGCCTGAAGATGATTGGCGCACCAAGCAGCTACACGAGCCGATGCGGATTCTGGCCAGAGAAGACCGCAGGGGCACACTGCGTAAAACCCTCATCGCCTTTTTTGATCAGAACTGTGATTTGGTTCAAACGTGCGAAAGCCTTCATATTCATAGAAATACACTGCGATACAGACTACAACGCATCAGCGACATTACATCATTAAACATCAACAAGTTAGAAGATAAAACGCAGCTGTATTTATCCTTTCTTAAATGGCAGCAAGAAACCTAAATTTGTGCACATGCACAATATAGATCTGTCCTTCGCCTATCATCTTTGGTCAACCGCCTAAAGCCTCTTTGTCACTTGCGGCGTAAAGTGCCAGCAGTATTCGTTTCCTCCGAGAAGTTTGAAGTGACTGAAGTATCCACGCTGGGCGCGCTTGCGGCGCTGATTGTCTCCATTACACTGATTTTAAGAAAAGTCCCGCCAGCTTACGGCATGATTATTGGCGCTCTCATCGGCGGTATCGTCGGTGGCGTGTCTTTGACAGATACCGTGACCCTGATGATCGGCGGCGCACAAGGTATCGTAACTGCGGTACTTCGTATTCTTGCGGCGGGTATTCTTGCAGGCGTGTTGATTGAGTCTGGCGCAGCAACGACCATTGCTGAAACCATCGTGAAAAAAGTGGGGGAAACACGCGCCCTGCTAGCGTTGGCTGTCGCGACCATGATCTTAACCGCGGTTGGCGTGTTCGTGGATGTTGCCGTTATCACCGTTGCACCGATTGCTCTCGCCATTGCGCGTCGTGCTGACCTGTCCAAAATGGCGATTTTGCTCGCCATGGTAGGCGGTGGTAAGGCAGGTAACGTGATGTCACCTAACCCGAACGCCATTGCGGCAGCAGACGCCTTCAATGTGCCATTAACATCGGTAATGGCTGCAGGTGTTATCCCCGGTTTGTGCGGCATGATGGCGGCATACTTCATCGCCTTGAAACTGAAAAATCGCGGCAGCAAAGTTGAAGCCCACGAAGTGGTGACTGTCGACATGAGCCGTCTGCCTTCTTTTGCTACCGCCATGGTCGCGCCATTAGTCGCAATTTCATTGCTGGCACTTCGCCCTATCGCGGGTATCAATATCGACCCGCTCATTGCCTTGCCTTTGGGTGGCTTACTGGGTGCGCTTGCTATGCGCCGTGGTAAAGATACCAATCACTTCGCAGTTTCCGGCTTGAATCGCATGGCGCCTGTTGCGGTCATGCTCCTCGGTACAGGTACGCTAGCGGGCATCATTGCTAACTCTGGCCTGAAAAACGGCTTGATTGACCTGCTTACCACATCAGGCTTGCCGTCTTACCTATTGGCGCCGTTCTCCGGTGCGTTGATGTCGCTTGCGACCGCTTCCACCACCGCAGGTACGGCTGTTGCAAGTAGCGTGTTCGCCAACACCATTCTTGAACTTGGCGTTCCAGCCCTTGCTGGCGCTGCGATGATCCATGCTGGTGCAACCGTATTTGACCACATGCCACACGGCAGCTTCTTCCATGCAACTGGCGGCGCAGTTCACATGGACATGAAAGAACGCTTGAAGCTTATTCCCTACGAATCCGCGGTTGGTTTCGTTATCGCACTCATCTCTACACTGATCTTTGGTGTGTTTGGCCTGCTTGTATAAGGACGTGACGAATGAAAATTATTATTGCTCCAGATTCTTACAAAGAAAGTTTGTCTGCCATGGACGTTGCGACCGCAATCGAAACAGGCTTTAAACACATCATGCCAGATGCTACCTACGTCAAACTGCCAATGGCTGATGGCGGTGAAGGCACCGTACAATCCATGATTGATGCCACCGGTGGCCGACGGGTTGATGTGACGGTGACAGGTCCATTAGGCACTCCGGTGGAAGGATTCTTTGGCCTACTCGGTGATGGCGAAACCGCTGTGATTGAAATGGCAGCAGCATCCGGTTTGCACCTTGTTCCAACGGCATCGCGCAATCCATTACTCACCACCAGCTTCGGCACCGGTGAGCTTATAAAAGCGGCTCTGAATTTGGGCGTGAAACACCTTATCGTTGGCATTGGCGGCAGCGCAACCAACGACGGCGGAGCAGGCATGGCGCAAGCATTGGGCGTCAAACTGCTGGATGAAGCGGGCAACCCTATCGCATTTGGCGGCGGCGCACTGAGCACATTGCATACCCTTGATACCTCAGACATCGATCCTCGTCTTGCTCACGTTAAACTCGAAGTAGCGTGTGACGTGGATAACCCACTATGTGGTGAGAAAGGCGCATCTGCGGTGTTTGGCCCTCAAAAAGGCGCGACACCAGAGATGGTGAGCACCTTGGACAGCAACCTCGCACATTACGCTGAAATCATGAAGACTCAGCTCAACAGTGATGTGAAAGACCGTGCAGGCGCAGGTGCTGCAGGTGGCATGGGCGCAGCGCTATTGGGTCTGTTTGATGCGGATTTACGTCCGGGTATCGATATCGTCATGGATGCGGTGAATCTCTCTGAACACCTGAAAGATGCTGATTTGGTGATCACCGGTGAAGGCCGTATCGACAGTCAAACCATTCACGGCAAAACCCCTATCGGTGTGGCGCGTTGCGCGAAATCATTTGGTCTTCCGGTTATTGGTATCGCAGGCAGTATTACCCAAGACAGCGTCGTCGTGTATGACCACGGCATTGATGTGTTGTTTAGCGTGGTATCCGGCGCGTGTACCTTGGAAGATGCGCTCGCGAACGCGAAAGAGAACGTTGAACTGACTGCCCAGAACGTAGCGAGAACGATTAAGCTAGGTCTCTAGATACGAGAAAACGAGTGTCGAGTCACTAGAAAAAAGCACTACACTCTAACCTCGCGTCCTCGAAACTCGCACCTTGCTCCAAAAACAAAAAGCCTCCAAATTTGGAGGCTTTCTCATCTTTCAAGCTCTTATCTCGAAACTCAATTCTCGAAACTCAATTCTCGAAACTCAATTCTCGAGACTCGCTTCTAAGGCTTAAACCGCAGCTTGGATGATCACATCGTCCGCTTTCTTGGTGTACTGGTCCATGCGGTGGAAGTTCAGGTAGCGATACGTATCGGCTGCTGTCGCATCGATTTGTTTCGCAAACTCTAAGTACTCTTCAACCGTTGGGATACGACCGAGGATCGCGCCGACAGATGCCAGTTCTGCAGAAGACAGGTAAACGTTCGCACCTGTACCTAGACGGTTCGGGAAGTTACGGGTAGAGGTTGACAGTACGGTCGCTTTATCAGCCACACGCGCTTGGTTACCCATACACAGTGAACACCCTGGCGTTTCGATACGGACACCTGCGCGGCCGAAGATACCGTAGTAGCCTTCTTCCGTTAGCTGATCGCGGTCCATTTTCGTTGGAGGTGCAACCCACAGACGTGTCTCAAGTGTACCGCCGAACTTGTCGAGCAGTTTACCTGCCGCACGGAAGTGACCAATGTTGGTCATACAGCTACCGATGAAGACTTCATCAACCTTGTCGCCAGCAACGTCAGAAAGCAGACGTGCATCATCAGGGTCATTTGGTGCACACAGAATTGGCTCTTTAATGTCGGCCAGATCGATTTCGATCACTTCTGCGTACTCAGCGTCTTTGTCAGCTTCCATCAGTTCTGGGTTTGCCAACCACGCTTCCATCGCTGAAATACGACGCTCGATGGTACGACGATCGCCGTAGCCTTCGCTGATCATCCACTTCAACATCACGATGTTAGAGTTCAAGTACTCAGACACTGACTCTTGAGACAGCTTAACGGTACAACCGGCAGCAGAACGCTCTGCAGAGGCATCTGACAGTTCGAACGCTTGCTCAACCGTCAGGTGTTCAACACCTTCGATTTCAAGAACACGGCCAGAGAATGCGTTGATCTTACCCGCTTTCTCAACGGTCAGAAGACCTTGCTTGATGCCGTAGTAAGGGATGGCATGTACAAGGTCACGTAGCGTGATACCCGGCTGCATTTCACCTTTAAAGCGCACCAAAATAGATTCTGGCATGTCCAACGGCATCACGCCTGTTGCTGCCGCAAACGCAACCAGACCAGAACCTGCAGGGAACGAAATACCCAGTGGGAAACGGGTGTGCGAGTCACCACCAGTACCAACGGTATCAGGCAGTAGCATGCGGTTTAGCCATGAGTGGATAACACCATCACCCGGACGAAGAGCAACACCGCCACGGTTCTGAATGAAATCAGGTAGCGTGTGGTGAGTAACAACATCGACAGGTTTCGGGTACGCAGACGTGTGACAGAAAGACTGCATCGTCAAATCTGCTGAGAAGCCAAGACACGCAAGATCTTTCAGCTCATCACGGGTCATAGGGCCAGTGGTGTCCTGAGAACCAACGGTGGTCATCTTAGGCTCACAGTAGGTGCCCGGACGGATACCTTCAACGCCACATGCTTTACCGACCATTTTCTGAGCCAGCGTAAAGCCTTTGCCTGAATCGGCAACCGCTTGTGGACGACGGAAAACATCTGATGGCTCAAGGCCCAGCGCTTCACGTGCACGATCCGTCAAACCACGACCGATGATCAATGGAATACGGCCACCTGCGCGTACTTCATCGTAAAGCACGTCAGTTTTCAGAGAGAAAGTAGACAGCACTTCGTCTGATGCGTTGCTGCGCACTTCACCTTTGAATGGGTAAACGTCGATAACATCGCCCATACCCAGCTTAGACACGTCCAATTCGATTGGCAGCGCGCCCGCATCTTCCATGGTGTTGAAGAAGATAGGTGCAATTTTTCCACCTAGGCAGTAACCGCCTGCACGCTTGTTCGGTACGTTAGGGATGTCATCGCCCATGAACCAAAGCACGGAGTTAGTTGCAGACTTACGAGAAGAACCTGTACCCACAACGTCGCCGACATAAACAAGCTGATGGCCTTTTTCTTTTAGCGCTTCAAGCTGTTTGATAGAGCCAACCACACCCGGTTGGTCTGGTTCAATACCATCGCGAGCATTCTTCAACATCGCCAAGGCGTGCAGAGGAATATCAGGGCGAGACCATGCATCAGGTGCTGGTGACAAGTCATCAGTATTGGTTTCACCAGTGACTTTAAATACAGTGAGCGTGACTTTTTCTGGCACGTTTGGCTTAGACAGGAACCACTCGGCATCGGCCCAAGACTGCATGATTTGCTTCGCGTGCTTGTTGCCCGCTTTCGCTTTTTCTTCCACATCGTAGAAAGAATCAAACATCAACAGTGTATGAGACAGTGCTTTTGCCGCGATAGGTGCAAGCGCGTCATCTTCCAACAAACCAATCAATGATTCGATGTTGTAGCCACCTTGCATGGTGCCTAGCAATTCGACCGCTTTCTCTTTGCTAACCAGTGGAGAGTTCGCTTCGCCGTTGGCAACCGCGGCCAAAAAACAAGCTTTAACGTATGCAGCTTCATCAACACCTGGTGGGATGCGGTTTTCTAGCAAATCAATCAGGATTTCTTCTTCACCAGCAGGCGGGTTCTTGAGCAGTTCAACAAGACTGGCGGTTTGTTCCGCGTCAAGTGGTTTAGGGACAATCCCCTGAGCAGCACGTTCTTCGACGTGTTTACGATAGGCTTCAAGCACGACGTGTTTCCTCATATTGCGGTCCAACCATTACGGCCAGACATCCTTGGAATAAAGCTCAGCGTGCGGGCACAAGATGACGTGTAGGGATGCGTTATCTTCCAGTGTGCCCTGCATGACGAGGCGGCTATGTTATCACTTTTTAACCAAATTTTAAATTACGGCCATGGAATGAAACATCAACTTCATTAACAAGATGCGGCCTGTGACCGCGTCTGGTTAACATTTTAAAAAGGCGATCCGACAATTAGATACACTGAGTCATGGTCACCTTCCGTTCGACCATACGCAGCGATAATAGGCCCCAACGGGGAGTCGATCCCAGCAAATATACTTCCCGCTGCATAAAACGGCACATTTTTGAGTGAAAAATCTGGGTCATTCCACACTCCGCCGTATTCCAATGATGCGCCGAGATAAACAGGCGATTGGAACAGGCCAAAATCGTTATCAAGCAATCGGTAACGATACACCATAGCACCAAAGGCCAAGTTGTTACCTGACAATGAATTCTTTGGCACACCAGAGAGGTTCAAGAACCCACCTAACTCTTTCGGGGCGATAACGAAACCATCAATTTCATGGTGCAATTCGCCATAGCGTAATTTGCCATACACCGTGTGTTTCCCCCAACTCGACGCATGCAGCGCTTCGATATCAAACTGTGTCGAGTGGGTTTTCTGCTCTTCAGATGTCGCCCCGCCCGTTTCATTCATCGCGGTGTCTCTATTAAAACCAAAAGAGGTTTCAAAGAAGCTACCTGAACTTGGGAAAACATGGTTATCCAAGGTATCTAACGTCACAGAGACATACGGAATACTTCGCGTGTAAGCCGTTTCATTGAATTTACCAAGAAAGTCTTCATGCCCATCTACGTACTGATAGCCAACTTTAAACTCACTCCACAATTGAGGTTGCCATCCAAAAGAGATTTCACCCTGCCATTCACTTCGTCGGACATTGGCGCGGATACCCGAATTTTCAATGGTCGGCTCGCCGCCAAAGCTCACACGATCTCTCACCTCATACGCGCCGCGAATGGTGGTGAAGAATTGTTGGTCGGCGGTATATGGCAGGTACAGTTCCGACTGCACAAGGCGGTCATTACCACCTTCAATGGTTGTTCGAAGTTCTGCACCGTAATCAGAAATGCCCGTGGTATTAATGCTTAGCCCCACCGACATGTCGGTTTGAGAATCGAAGTTATCTTCAATAGCAAAGCGAAAATCGATGAAGTTTGGCCCCCAGCTTTTCTCTTTCACATCCACCACCAGCACGGTTTCTTTACCAATGCTTTCGAGGTGGTAACGGACGGTTTCAAAGCGATCTAATGCATAGAGGTTTTGTACTGACTGCTCAAGCAGTTTGGAATCCATCTGCCCAGGTTCAAGCGCGAGGCGTTTCTCTAACACCTCATCAGCAAAGCTGGTGTCGTTGTTGAGGATAATGCGGTCTACCGCCATCTGGTCACCGTAGCGTAAGGTGCGGCGGCGAAGCTGCTTTTTCTCGATGTAGTCTTGGTATTCGCCTGATGTCAGCATCAAGCTTTCCAGTTGGTCTTTTGACTGGAGCGTAATGGAATAACCTTCATCAAACGCTTCCGGCATGCGATCAAACTCTGTGGTTTCCATGTCACCCACATCCGGGGTCAGCAACACATCATGCTCCGACATATTGGCAATCTGTTGGCGAGTACTGTTACGCACCATGAAATTCACCAACTGGTTCATCACCGAAAGATATGACCCAAGCTCTTCTGCTGGGCTGTAATCGGTACTGATATCAACAGCAATCACCACATCAGCACCCAATGCCTTAGCAACATCAACAGGCATATTGTTAACGGCACCACCATCAACCAAAAATGCACCGTTTAGCTCAACAGGGGGCAGCGCGCCAGGCACAGACATACTGGCAAGCATGGCTTCAGTCAGCTGACCGTCACCAATCACCACAGGCACCAGTTGCTCGATATCCGTTGCGACGGCGCGGAAAGGGATCACAAGGTTATCGAAGGTAGAAAAGGCTGGCATGTTCCCCGTGGAATCACGAAGAATGCGGATCATGTTTTGACCTTGCACGATCCCTTGCGGTGTTTTGAGGCTTTTGAAATCAAATCCGAGGTTGGTGGAAATGTTGTATTTGTCTTCGTGCGCTTTTTCTCTTACACGACGATCACCACGATAAACGCGATCTTGATACCCCGCATTCCAATCAATGGATTCCATCATAGCTTCAATTTCGCCCGCGCTCATCCCTGCGGCATACAGACCACCCACATAAGCGCCCATGCTGGTTCCTGCGATGTAATCAACAGGAATCTTCATGTCTTCCAGCGCCTTAAGCACACCAACATGGGCAGCGCCTTTCGCCCCACCACCGCCAAGCACCAGCCCAACGGTTGGTCGTGAAGACTTTTCTTGTGCTATCACTAAAGAACTAGACACGACTGCCGACACAACCAGTACTGCAGTTACCAACCTGCCTGTAATAAGCCTTTTTAACATTTCTGCTGCCTTGCAAATTTGATGTTTTAAGCGCAAAAGTCACATCCGCAACAATCAGCGGCGCAACGGAAGAAGTACAAAACCCATGCAGTTAACCATTAAACAAAAGCTCATCATGGCGATGATCACCGCCGTTATCGCTTCCACGGCCATCATCAGTTATCAAAGCTTGACCAAAGCACACGCAATGGTTGAACACCGCTTACTCGACAATGAACTTCCTATTCTGCTCTCAAACATCCGAAATGAAGTAGAACAATCTGTTCAACAACTTACCTCAGCAGCAGAACAATTAGCAAACAATCCACTCACGATTGCTGCCGTCACAGAAAATACAGCGGCTCAAAACAAGCAAGAAATCGTCGAAACCCTTGTTGCATTGAAACGACAATACCAACTCACGGACGCTTCATTGGCGAACCGTAAAACGGGCGATTACTGGAACCAAGACGGTTTTCTACGCCAATTAAAGCCTGAAGACAGTTCCTGGTTTTTCAAACTCGTGAATAGCGGAAAAGCCCGCACAACCAGTGTTTATCGAGAAGACAACGGTGACCTGAAGCTTTTCGTGAACTACCAAGATCTTAACGGTGCGACGCTTGCGGGCTTATCACGTTCAATGGACAACATGGTGCAGTTTCTCAACCAGTTTAAAATTGAACAAAGCGGCTTTGTTTACATGGTGTCGCCAGATGGAAAGGTCCAACTCCATCGAAACGCGCAACACATGGGTGGCACTAACCTCTCACAGATGTATCAAGGAAATATCCAATCCCTGTTAAATCAACGTGATTTCAACTTAGTATTCACCAAAACCAAAGAACGTGATGTGTTGCTGGCCTCTAGCTACATTCCGTCTTTGAACTGGTTTGTCATCGCTGAAGTGCCATCAGGTGAGGTGTATGACGAACTCACGAGTACCGCACAGCAGCTCATCATTATCTCCATCATTGTTTGTGCGCTGTTTGCAGTTGGCGCCGTGTTTCTTGCCTCAACCATCACCCGTCCTATTTCTGATCTTGCGAGAGTATTCCACGATCTCGGTGAAGGCGAAGGCGATCTTCGTCAGCGTCTTGATGCATCCAGCCAGGATGAAATCGGTCAACTTGCCAAAGGCTTTAACGGCTTTGTCAGCAAGATCCACAGTGTCGTGACTGACGTTGCGGCCACCAGCGATTCTCTCAATCATTCAGCGAATTCCGTTGCCGAGCATGCGAAAACAACGCAGGACAATAGCCTTTCTCAACGCGACAGAACCCTGCAAGTGGTTGCGGCCATTAATCAAATGGGGGCGACGGTGAACGAGATTGCTGGCAATGCGGCGCACGCAGCAGATTCTGCAAACCATGCAGCCAGCGAAACCGCAGTTGGGCAAGACGTGGTGGCATCCGCCCACCGCACCATTAATCAACTTGCGACAGACATGAACAGTATGGCGGAGATCATCCGCAACCTTGCCGATAATACCCAGCATATTGGCGGTATTTTGGATGTGATCCGCGGTGTGTCAGAGCAGACAAACCTGCTGGCGTTAAACGCAGCCATTGAAGCTGCGCGCGCGGGTGAGCAAGGGAGAGGCTTTGCCGTTGTTGCCGATGAAGTGCGCAGCCTTGCTAGCCGCACTGCGGAGTCGACCAATGAGATCCAAACCATGATCGACAAGCTGCAACAGGAAGCACAGAACGCCGTCGACGCGATGGAAACCAGTCAATCCCTCACCGCTGAAGGCGCAAATGCATCTGAAAATGCCTCTGCCGCTTTGGCGCAGATCAACGATCAGATTGTGCTGATTTCAGACATCAACACGCAAGTCGCGACCGCAACCGAAGAACAATCCACCGTGGTGGCTGACATCAACCGCAACATCGAAGACATTAACGAAACCACCCAAAACACCGCAGACACCGCCGAACACATGGCGCGCGCCAGTGCTGAATTGCGTGAGCTTTCCAATGCGCTTGACACCTTGGTAAAACGTTTCACGCTATAAGCACTGCCACGACGGTTACACGTTTAGCCAAACGAAAAAAACGCCTCTAGCAGAGGCGTTTTTTATGTCGAATAGGTTACCCACTTCCACGCTACACGCGGAAACCACCCACCACTTGATCAAGCTGACGGCTCTTCGCTGCCAATTCCTGACAGGCATTGTCAACGCTGCCAAGGTTTTGGAAAATGCTTGCACCGTTCTCCACAATACCGTGAATATTTCGGTTAATTTCTTCCGAGACCGTATTCTGCTGCGATGAAGCTGCTGCTATCTGGGTGTTCATGTCATTGATGGTAATGATCATATTGGACACCCCATCGAGGTATTCAGAGGTTTGCTGAACACGCACAACGGTTTCATTGCTCGCATCTGTGCTTTCGTTCATCGACGAGACCGCTTTTTGCGTCCCTTCTTCTAAACGCGCAATCATGTCTTGGATTTCTTCTGTGCTTTGCTGCGTCTTATTGGCTAATACACGCACTTCATCCGCAACCACCGCGAAACCTCTGCCTTGTTCACCCGCACGCGCCGCCTCAATGGCCGCATTCAATGCCAACAAGTTGGTTTGCTCTGCAATACCACGAATAACGCCAATGATTGACGCGATACGCTCTACATCTTTGTTCAACGCAGTAATCATGTCTTGAGATTGGTCGATACGCGTACGCAGGCCTGACATCGCCCCCACGGTATCAGCGATGCTGTTTTGTGCCGAGCTCACTTCTTTCGTTGCACTCTTCGTGGCATTGGCGGCATCACCCGCGTTTTGGCTTACCTGCATGCTGCTCGCACTCATTTCCTGAACCGCCGTTGCAATCAAATCACTCTCACGTTGCTGGCCCTCTGAGTCAGACACGCTGCTTTTGATCGCTGATTCAATGTGTTCCGTTTGAAGGCGTAGGTGATTTGCGGCATCAACAACACCTTTAATGCTGGTGTGGATTTTGTCGACGAACAGGTTGAAGGAATGCCCCAACTGGCCAATTTCATCGTCAGAGCGTACCGTTAAACGCTGCGTTAAATCACCGCCACCCGAGGCGATATCATTCAGGGCATCGCCCATTTCTCTGATCGGTTGCAACAGAAGTTTCGCTAACAAAGCGCCACCTGCAAGAGCCAGCAGCAGCGCGGTGAGCGTACCGCCAACAATGATGCGCTCAGCAAGAATAGTTGATGCTGTTAACTCATCAGAAATGACGGTAGCGGCATCGCGAGCAGCGTCCAACGTGGACACGATATCATCGCGAATAAGTGCGAAATCGCGATCTATCTTATCGTGGTTGTTATTGAAGTAAGCTTCAGCATTCGCCGGATCATCAAACATCACGGAAACATCATTAATCCAGCGCTCTGAACGAGATAACAATCCGTTGAGTTTAGATTGCTGACTTAGCGGCAATAAGCCTTCATCAATCAGCGACTGCATTTGTCGCAAACGAGGCAACGCTTTGCTGGAATCATCTTCAAAGATTGCGCTTTGCTTATTGATGTTTTCAGAGGTTACGCCGACGGCAATGAGCCCCTGTACCGAAGACATGACTTGATAGAGATCCCTGTATGCATCATCAAAGTCTGAAATGGCAGGATCAATGACATTGTTAAGAATGTTTGTGGAGGCGACCTGACGTTCAAAGGTTTGATACGACATGGCTAAGACAAGGGTAAAAACTGAACAGACAAAAACAAGCGGCAGGAACAATTTTGTTCGAAAAGAAAGTTGATTAAGCAAGCGCATGACTTCCCTCATATGCGATTGAAAGATGAATTGGGAACAGACAAAAAAAGCGTGGTTGAAAAGGAACGTCTCAAGAAACGTTTTCACCACCAAACAATTCAAGTTGCTGAAATTTCGCGTCTCCGCGCCGTGCCATGCCTTAGCGCAGCAAACGGATTGAAGCAGTGTATTTACGCTTATTTATGGCCTTAAAGTCAAAAAGAACGGTGTACTTTATTGATCTGGATTCCTACTTATTCAAACGTTTCGCCCCTGAACAATTCCTCATATTTCAGGCATAAAAAAACGCCTCTAAAAAGAGGCGTTTTTCAGATTAACCGTTGAGAAGAATTACTTTTTCTTCTTCATCGCTTTTGCGTTTGGTAGGTCAGTAATTGAACCTTCAAACACTTCAGCAGCAAGACCCACTGACTCATGCAGCGTCGGGTGAGCGTGGATAGTCAATGCGATATCTTCCGCATCACAACCCATCTCGATAGCAAGACCGATTTCGCCCAACAGTTCACCACCGTTAGTACCGACAACAGCACCACCGATTACACGGTGCGTGTCTTTGTCGAAAATCATCTTGGTCATACCGTCTGAACAGTCAGACGCGATTGCACGACCAGAAGCAGCCCACGGGAAAGTAGCAACTTCGTAGTTGATGCCTTCTGCTTTCGCTTCTTTCTCAGTCTTACCAACCCAAGCAACTTCTGGCTCAGTGTAGGCAATTGAAGGGATCACTTTAGGATCGAAGTAGTGTTTCTTACCAGAAATCACTTCAGCCGCTACGTGGCCTTCATGCACACCTTTGTGAGCAAGCATTGGTTGACCAACAACGTCACCGATCGCGTGGATGTGAGCAACGTTAGTGCGCAGTTGTTTATCAACGTTGATAAAGCCACGCTCATCAACTTCAACGCCTGCTTTTTCTGCATCCAGAAGCTTACCGTTTGGTACACGACCAATCGCAACCAGCACTGCGTCGTAACGTGTTGGCTCAGCAGGTGCTTTCTTGCCTTCCATCGTTACGTAGATGCCGTCTTCTTTCGCTTCAACTGCCGTCACCTTGGTTTCAAGCATCAAGTTAAACTTCTTGCTGATACGCTTAGTGAAGACTTTTACGATGTCTTTGTCGGCTGCTGGGATAACTTGGTCGAACATTTCAACCACGTCAATTTGTGAACCCAGCGCGTCGTATACGGTACCCATTTCTAGACCGATAATACCGCCGCCCATCACCAACAGCTTCTCTGGTACTTCTTTCAGTTCAAGCGCGTCAGTTGAATCCCAGATGCGTGGATCTTCATGCGGGATAAATGGCAATTCGATTGGACGAGAACCCGCCGCAATGATTGCGTTGTCGAAGTTGATGGTGGTTGCACCATCAGCGCCGTCAACCACGATGGTGTTAGGGCCAGTGAATTTACCGTAGCCGTTCACCACGTTCACTTTACGCATCTTAGCCATACCGCCAAGACCGCCAGTAAGTTGGTTTACAACTTTGTCTTTCCAAAGACGAATCTTGTCGATGTCTGTCGTTGGTTCACCAAAGACAACACCGTGTTCAGCCATCGCTTTGGCTTCTTCAATAACTTTTGCTACGTGCAGCAGGGCTTTAGATGGAATACAACCCACGTTCAGGCAAACACCACCCAAGGTGCTGTACTTTTCTACCAGAACGGTTTCTAGACCCAAGTCCGCGCAACGGAATGCCGCTGAATAACCAGCAGGACCTGAACCCAGTACCACGACTTGGGTTTTGATTTCTTTACTCATTCTGACCTCGTTGTAGTCTTATATCCCTGACAGGCTAAGAGATTCTTTTTATGGTGGAGCCGTTTTGTTTCACGACGAGTACTCTTCGATGAAAAGTACTCGATTGGTCCAACATTTTACAGCCGTGTTAACAAGCTGAAAAATAAAAACCCATAGCCTGTGAGCTATACATCAAATCAGTGCTCGCCATATGCAGGCAAGCACTGACCAGGCGTCGTCTTACAGTACTAGGCGACGAATGTCAGAGAGACACTCGTTCAAGTAAGTGACGAAACGTGCACCTTCAGCACCATCGATCACGCGGTGATCGTATGACAGTGACAGAGGAAGCATCAGGCGAGGAACAAAGTCCTTACCATTCCAAACCGGTTTCATTTCCGATTTAGACACACCCAAGATGCCAACTTCTGGTGCGTTAACAATCGGTGTAAATGCAGTACCACCCAAGCCACCAAGGCTAGAGATAGTGAAACAGCCACCTTGCATGTCAGAAGCGGTTAGCTTACCTGCGCGTGCCTTCTTAGACACTTCCATCAGTTCAGCTGACAACTCGTAGATGCCTTTCTTGTTAACGTCACGGAATACAGGAACAACCAAACCGTTTGGTGTATCCACCGCGATACCAATGTTCACGTACTTCTTCAGAATCAAGCCCTCGCCGTCGTCAGACAGTGAAGAGTTGAATGAAGGGAACGCTTCAAGGGCTTTTGCTGCCGCTTTCATGATGAACACCAATGGGGTGATCTTCATGCCAGTGTCTTTCTTCGCTTCAACGGCATTCTGCTCTTTACGGAATGCTTCTAGCTCAGTGATGTCTGCGTTATCCCACTGTGTAACGTGCGGGATCATTACCCAGTTACGGTGCAGGTTCGCGCCAGAGATCTTCTTGATGCGAGACAGCGGTTTGGTTTCAGTTTCACCAAACTTGCTGAAATCAACTTTCGGCCAAGGTAGCAAACCAAGTGCTGCGCCATCACCTTTGCCTGATGCAGACGCTGCTGCGCCAGACTCAAGACGCTTAAGCGCCTCTTTCACGTAGCTTTGAACGTCTTCTTTCAGGATACGGCTCTTACGACCAGAACCCTTCACTTTCGACAAGTTAACGCCAAACTCACGTGCTAGACGACGCACAACCGGTGAAGCATGTGCGTATTCGTTGTTTTCAACGAATTCAGCAGATGCCGCAGGCGCAGCTTGAGCCGCTGGTACTGGTGCCGCCGCTTGAGCTGGCGCTGCTGCAGGAGCAGGTGCCGCTGCAACAGGTGCTGCTGGTGCCGCACCCGCGACTTCGAAGACCATGATCAACGAGCCGGTTGATACTTTGTCGCCCGCTGCAATTTTGATTTCTTTCAGTACGCCCGCGAATGGTGCAGGGACTTCCATTGAAGCCTTGTCACCTTCAACAGTGATAAGCGATTGCTCTTCTTCAATGCTGTCGCCAACCGCAACCATGATCTCAGTGACTTCAACTTCGTCGCCGCCGATATCAGGCACGTGCACTTCTTTCGCAGCAGATGCTGCTGGTGCTGCCGCAGGTGCTTCAGCTGCTGGAGCCGCCGCTACAGGTGCAGCGCCAGTGCCCGCGATTTCGAAAACCATGATCAATGAACCGGTAGACACTTTGTCGCCCGCGTTCACTTTGATTTCTTTCAATACGCCAGCAAACGGTGCAGGCACTTCCATTGAAGCCTTGTCGCCTTCAACCGTCAGAAGAGATTGCTCTTCTTCAATGCTGTCGCCAACCGCAACCATGATTTCAGTGACTTCAACTTCGTCACCACCGATATCAGGAACGTGAACTTCTTTCAGTTCAGCGGCCGCAGGTGCAGCCGCCGGAGCCGCTGCAGCAGGTGCTTCTGCCACTGGTGCTGGAGCAGCTGCGCCTTCCGCTTCGAAGATCATGATCAAAGAACCGGTAGAAACCGTGTCGCCTTCAGCAACTTTGATTTCTTTCACCACACCCGCTTGAGATGCTGGTACTTCCATAGACGCTTTGTCACCTTCAACGGTGATCAGCGACTGCTCTTCTTCAACTGTGTCACCAACGCTAACGAGGATTTCTGTTACTTCAACCTCATCGGCACCGATGTCTGGAACATTAATTTCGATTGCCATTGATTTATGCCTCTTACGCGTACAGTGGGTTCACTTTCTGAGTATCAATATCGAATTTCTTAATCGCTTCAACCACGACAGATTTCTCGATATCACCACGTTTTGCCAGCTCGCTTAGCGCAGCAACAACAACGTAGCCTGCATTCACTTCGAAGTGACGACGCAGGTTCTCACGGCTGTCTGAACGACCGAAGCCATCCGTACCCAGCACTTTGAAAGACTCAGAAGGCATGAACGCGCGAACTTGTTCTGCGTAGTTCTTCATGTAGTCAGTCGCTGCGATTGCTGGCTCAGAACCCATCACTTGCGTGATGTAAGGCACTTTCTGCTCAGCTTCTGGGTTCAGCATGTTGAAACGCTCAGCATCTTGACCTTCACGCGTTAGCTCATTGAAAGAGGTAACAGAGTAAATGTCAGACGCAACACCGTATTCTTCGCTAAGGATTTGAGCGGCCTTGCGCACTTCGTTCATGATGGTACCAGAGCTCATCAACTGAACTTTGTTAGCACCCGCATAAGACTCAAGCTTGTAGATACCCTTACGAATGCCTTCTTCAGCGCCTTCTGGCATTGCTGGCATTGCGTAGTTCTCGTTCATCAGCGTCAGGTAGTAGAACACGTTTTCTTGTTCTGGACCGTACATGCGACGGATACCGTCTTGCATGATTACCGCCAACTCGTACGCGAACGTTGGGTCGTAAGAAATACAGTTAGGGATAGTGTTCGCCTGAATGTGGCTGTGACCATCTTCGTGCTGTAGACCTTCACCGTTCAGCGTTGTACGACCTGCCGTTGCACCCAATAGGAAGCCACGTGCTTGTTGGTCGCCCGCCATCCACGCCATGTCGCCCACGCGTTGGAAGCCGAACATTGAGTAGTAGATGTAGAACGGGATCATTGGCAAGTTGTTGGTGCTGTAAGAGGTAGCTGCAGCAACCCAAGACGACATTGCGCCCAGTTCGTTGATACCTTCTTGCAGAACCTGACCAGAGGTCGCTTCTTTGTAGTAAGAAACAACGCTGCGGTCTTCAGGGGTGTATTCCTGACCCGATGGGTTGTAAATACCGATTTGACGGAACAGACCTTCCATACCGAAAGTACGTGCTTCGTCCGCAATGATAGGAACGATGTTCTTACCAATGCCTTTGTTCTTAAGCAGGATGTTCAGTGTACGAACAAACGCCATGGTGGTAGAGATGTCACGCTTCTGCTCATCAAGCAGAGGTTTGAACTCTTCCACTTCTGGAATTGCTAGCGCTTCGGTGAACTTAGGCAGACGCTGTGGCGTGTAGCCGTGCAGTGCGTTACGACGCGCATGCATGTATTCGTATTCAGCCGAACCTTCTTCCAATTTCAAATATGGAAGAGCTTTCATGTCTTCGTCAGAAACAAGATCTTGCAGGCCAAGACGATCACGTAGGTGTTGAACATGGGTCATGTCCATTTTCTTCACACCGTGCGCGATGTTTTTACCTTCCGCCGCTTCACCCATGCCGTAACCTTTAACGGTTTTAGCAAGGATAACCGTTGGGCGGTCTTGGTTTTCTTGTGCATTCTTGAATGCCGCAAACAGTTTAGAAGACTCGTGACCACCGCGTTTCAGCGCGAAGATCTCTTCGTCAGTCATGTCTGCAACAAGGGCAGCTGTTTCTGGGTATTTACCAAAGAAGTTCTCACGTACGTAAGCACCATCTTTAGATTTGAATGTTTGGTAGTCACCGTCGATAGTTTCGTTCATTAACTGAAGAAGCTTACCTGTGGTGTCTTTTGCGAGAAGTTTATCCCAGCCGCTACCCCAAACAACCTTAACAACGTTCCAACCAGCACCTTTGAACAGACCTTCCAATTCTTGGATAATCTTGCCGTTACCCATGACTGGGCCATCTAGACGCTGAAGGTTACAGTTGATCAGGAAGCATAGGTTGCCCAGTTTTTCACGTGCAGCGAAAGAGATCGCACCGCGTGATTCTGGCTCATCCATCTCACCATCGCCCAAGAACGCGTAAACGCGTTGCGCACCGGTTTCTTTTAGGCCACGGCCTTCAAGGTATTTCAGGAAGCGTGCTTGATAGATAGCAGAGATAGGACCCAGACCCATAGAAACGGTAGGGAACTGCCAGAATTCAGGCATCAATTTAGGGTGTGGGTATGAAGGAATACCTTTGCCATCGACTTCTTGGCGGAAGTTGTCCAGTTGCTCTTCAGTCAAGCGACCTTCAACAAACGCACGCGAGTAGATACCCGGAGAGATGTGGCCTTGGTAGTAAACCAAATCACCGCCATCCACCTCGTTAGGTGCACGGAAGAAATGGTTAAAACAAACTTCATAGAAAGCAGATGCTGACTGGTATGACGCCATGTGGCCACCCAGATCCAAATCTTTCTTAGATGCGCGTAACACGATCATAATCGCGTTCCAACGAATGATAGAACGAATGCGACGTTCCAGGTTTACATCACCAGGGTATGCAGGTTCTTTATCCGCAGGGATGGTATTTACGTAGTTGGTGGTGATGCCTGTTGGCATATCAACACCATCAAGACGCGCCTTTTCCATCACTTCTTCAAGTAGGAACTGGGCAC
Organism: Enterovibrio baiacu; assembly: GCF_004120195.1. Taxonomy (GTDB): domain Bacteria; phylum Pseudomonadota; class Gammaproteobacteria; order Enterobacterales; family Vibrionaceae; genus Enterovibrio; species Enterovibrio baiacui. The sequence continues at coordinate 85,580 of NZ_SCHN01000013.1, forward strand.
GCTCTACACCTTCTTCACGAACGACTGATGCAAGAGCTTCTAACCACTCTTGAGTTTCAAGTGCGTCCACGTCATTTTTCATGACTTCAGACATGGCGATCTATCCTTTCGTTGATTGACTCGTACAAAACTAATGTTGTCGCAGCTGAAAAAAACGCATCCTGACAGCTCTAATGCATAATTGAGCTGTCAGGAAGCGTTATTCCAACTCGTCCTTGCGTTGCTGAATTCGGCGAAGCGAGCGCTCTCGGCGACTGGCCTCTCTTCCTAAATCCAGCAAGGTTTCCTCAATAAAAGCTAAATGCGCATGTGATGCCTGACGGGCCTGTTCAGGTTCCCCAGCAGTTATCGCCTGCACGATGTTAGCTCTGTGTTTACTCACCTTCTCAACCACATCTACACGACGATTGAGTAATTCAAAGTTTTGTAAAATGTTTTGCTCAAGCAAGGGGGCCAAGCTGCGCATAATGTGCAGCAGTACCACGTTGTGTGATGCTTCAGTCACGGCAATCAAATACTTCATGACGGCACTGGCTTCAGCTTCTATATCACCCAGTTGCTGAGCTTCTCGAATGTTATCGTGACACTTGCACACTCGAGTTAAATCTTCATCTGTGCCTCGTAGCGCCGCGAAGTAGGAGGAAATGCCTTCCAACGCGTGACGAGACTCTAGTAAATCTAATTGGGATTCAGGGTGCTCTGCGAGCAACTCAATCAAAGGTTCGGAAAAACGTTGCCATAAACGCTCGCTAACAAAGGTGCCACCACCTTGTTTGCGGTTCAGTAACTTTTTGGCTTCTAAACGTTGAATCGCTTCACGAACGGATGGGCGGGAAACATCAAACTGTTTTGCTAGTTCTCTTTCTGGGGGAAGTTTTTGCCCCGGAGATAGCGTCCCTTCCAAAATCAAGCTTTCAAGCTCTTTCTCGATAACATCTGATAGTTTGGGTTGACGGATCCGTTGTATAGCCATTGTTATTCTTTATTTTGTGGCGCCGGGATTCCTGCGCGTCCTGTCCCAAATATTGGTCTTTGTAAATTGGTAAGACCAATAACCAAACACCTAAAAGTTTACCGTTAAGTCGCTTTAGTGTCTACCGTAAACTTGATTTGCGTCATAGAAATTACAGTCAGATGTCAGACGCAGAAACAGCTGGCGGGATTGCAATGGTCAGACCAATCGATTTAATCACATTTTTATCACGAAGGGAAAACCTTCGAGGCACATTCTTCTCGGGAAGAAATCACGAATGTAACTATACAGATCAGTACGTTACAAGAATCACGATCTTTTTAGTGGACTGACCAGTGCGCGATATTTAGACCAATTAAATGCGCGTCCAGGATCCGTTTTTCTCCCCGGCGCTATCTCATCGTGGCCCGCAATTCTCTCCATATTAATGGCGGGATATGCATGAATAATGGCATCCGTTACCGCGCTCAATGTCTGGTATTGCTCCTCGGTATAAGGGAGGTCATCGGTCCCTTCAAGTTCGATACCAATCGAGAAATCATTGCACTGCTCTCGCCCTTCAAAGCAGGATACCCCAGCATGCCATGCCCTCTTATCAAAAGGGACAAACTGAACCACACTGCCATCCCTTCGGATCAGGCAATGCGCAGACACTTGCATACCACGAATTTCATCGAAAAATGGATGCGCTTTTGAGGTTAGTTCACCTTGAAAGAATTGTGTGATGTAAGGGCCACCAAACTCCCCCGGCGGCAAACTAATGTTGTGAATAACCAACAATGAAACATCATTACATTCAGGACGCTCATTAAAGTGAGGGGAAGGCAGAAAAGTGGCACCATCAATACGGTGATCTGAAATCGTCAGCATAGCGTTTATCGTTTTGTAATCACGAGGATGCGATTATGTTAGCTGATTTCTTGCCGTTCCCCCATGACAAAGGCCACGATCTCTTTTCTAACAATCGCGAACTGGCACTCTTTCATCCATGCCGTATTCAGCGGGTTCATCAAACAAGAGAGAAGTGGCAGAACGATCCGCACCTGCCACTCCTCGCATTCTTGATCTCTGCCATGTAAACTTGCAGCCAATTGCGTCAGGCATTGCCTGAACACACTTTGACTCAAACCGTGATGGAACCACCATGTCAGAACACCAGAACACACCGCAAATCCACGACAGCCAAGCACGTCTTTCTCTATTAAAAGAACATTTAAAACATGATGTTGTACGCTGCGTTAGCGATGCACTAAAAGAAGACCTTGGTGGTGTGTTGGATGCAGACCAAGACATTACTGCCAGCTTGATCGCTGCAGATTCAATGGCGACCGCTACCATCATCACGCGTGAGCATGGCGTTTTCTGTGGTCAGTTGTTTGCTGATGAGGTGTTCCGTCAGTTAGGCAATCAGGTGTCTATTTCGTGGAAAGTGAAAGATGGCGACCAAGTTGCACCCAACCAAGTCTTGTGTGAATTAGCGGGCCCTGCTCGCACGCTGCTTACGGGTGAGCGCAACGCAATGAACTTCATTCAGACCCTCTCGGGTTGTGCGACAGAAACCGCAACCTATGTAGAAAAGCTCGTTGGCACAAAGACGCGCCTGTTAGATACACGCAAAACCATTCCAGGCCTGCGCAACGCGCTGAAATATGCCGTGTCATGCGGCGGTGGCTACAACCACCGCATCGGTGTTTATGATGCGTACTTAATAAAAGAGAACCACATCATTGCCTGTGGTGGTATTCAGCAAGCCGTGCAAACCGCAAAGCAGCTGAATCCCGGAAAGCCTGTGGAAGTTGAAACCGAAAGCTTGGACGAATTACAGCAAGCGATTGATGCGGGCGCAGACATTGTGATGCTGGATAACTTCACCACAGACATGATGCGTGACGCCGTGGCACTCAACCAAGGCCGCATTGCATTGGAAGTATCCGGCAACGTCACGCTAGACACGCTGAGAGAATACGCTGAAACGGGTGTCGATTTTATTTCCGTCGGTGCACTCACCAAGCATATCCGTGCGATTGACCTCTCAATGCGCTTAAAGTAATGCCTTAAAATAAAGGCAAAAAGCAATTTTTAGAGCAGGCATTTGCCTGCTTTTTTTAATCCTAAAATCACAAGAATTGCAAGAATTTACAGTACTGTTGCATGTAAATTGAACCTTTACTCGAAACTCGCTCATCTCCCTCTATCCCCCTGTTTTTATTAGTCGTATTTTGACACCACTCAAACGCACCTAGATGCATAACGAAGAGGATTCAAAATGAAAAAGCAAAAAGGCTTTAGCTTGATCGAGCTATTGATTGTTGTAGGGATTATTGGCGCACTGACGGCGATTGCTGTGCCTGCTTACTCACAATACAAGCGACAATCAGATGTCGCTGCAGCCGTTGCTTCCGTAAAAGCTTTACTAACTAAAGCAGAGCAACATCTAGCAGATGGAACAATCACCTCAGGTAACGAAACTGTTAATAGAACATTAATTACTTTCCTGACAAGCGCTGATACCGAGGGTGGCTTGGGCGTAACAACAGCAGCTGACGGATTTCCAGTGGGTGACCTTGGTGTTATAACCGCAACCGAAGACACACTTATATTTACCTTGGGTAGCAAAGTGTCATTTCCAGATCAAACAATCACATACTCTCGTAGCGATGTTGTATGGACTTGTGCGATGAGCGCTGGGATAACAGGTATTGATGTGAAAGGTTGTAATGCTACTGAAGGGTAATTAAGTATGGCGAATAGCCTACTAATTAACGTTTTAGTACGAAATGGACTCCTGACGGATTGTCAGGAGTCCATGCTTTTGACTAAATTGCACGAATCATCTCTTTCTCCAGCATCAATTCTGATCAACGAGAAGATATTTTCCAGTGCCGAGTTATCCGAGCATTTGAGTCGCATTTTTTCTTTGCCTCTTGATTCAATTAATCACTATCAATATGTTGAAGCAAATCATCAAATAAATTGCCAAGAGCTCACTCTTTCGCATGGTGTTCTTCCACTAGAAGTAAATGCAAACTTACTGACTCTAGCAACTAGCGACCCTACCAACCTTGAAGCTCAAGACGACTTCCGCTTCGCCACAGGCTTACAAATAAAACCTGTTCTTGTTGATCACCAGCAACTCACCGGTGCCATTCGCAAGCTTTACGGCAAACACATCTCCAGCAACCAATCCGATTCGCAATCCGTCTCTGATGACGATTTGGCCTCTCTCGCTGTGCTTGATGACAACGAAGAGTCGGACGCAGCGCTCAATGATGACGCCCCCGTCAGCCGCTACATTCAGCAAGTACTGTTAGATGCTGTTCGTAAGCAAGCCTCAGATATTCACTTCGAACCCTTTGAGCACAGCTACCAGATTCGCTTTCGACTCGATGGCATTTTGCAGCTGCACAGTTCACCGCCTGCGGGTATCTCTCGCCGTCTTTCTACGCGTTTAAAGATTCTGGCTAAGCTCAACATCGCAGAGCGTCGTATTCCGCTGGATGGCCGCATGAAACTCACCTTGGGTGATGGGCGCTCGATTGACATGCGGGTTTCAACGTTGCCGACGCTGTTTGGTGAAAAAGTCGTGCTGCGGATTTTGGATGGCGGCAGTGTCGCACTAGACATTGATGCGCTTGGTTATAACGAACAGCAAAAACGCGATTACTTGACGGCGCTGGATAGACCTCAGGGCATGATTTTGATGACGGGGCCAACAGGCAGTGGAAAAACCGTTTCCCTGTATACAGGCTTGAAGTACCTCAATACGCCAGAGCGCAACATCTCTACCGCCGAAGACCCGGTGGAAATTAACCTTCCCGGCATAAACCAAGTCAGCGTGAACAATGACATTAACTTGTCGTTCGCCACCGCCCTGCGCGCATTTCTGCGTCAAGATCCAGATGTGGTCATGGTGGGGGAAATTCGCGATTTAGAAACTGCAGAAATAGGCATCAAAGCCTCGCAAACTGGCCACTTGGTGCTTTCAACCTTGCACACCAACTCTGCAGCAGAAAGTATCACGCGCTTGGCCAACATGGGCGTGGCAACCTACAACCTTGCTTCATCGTTGTCGTTAATCATTGCGCAGCGCTTGGCTCGCCGACTTTGCCAGCATTGCAAAATCCCGCATGACAATGACGATCACCGCCTGCTCAGCCTTGCGCAGCACTACCCCTCACTGAAAGCCAATCAGGTCTTCGATGCACGCCCTGAAGGGTGTGATCATTGCAACCATGGCTATATCGGGCGTGTCGGTATTTATGAAGTCATGCCCATCACACGCCAGATTGCCGAAGCGATTGGCAGAGGGGCAAGCGCTTCCGAATTAGAAAACCTCGCCGTCGAAAACGGCATGTCAACGCTTCAAGTCTCTGGCATTGAAAAGCTCAATATGGGTGTCACGAGCTTACGAGAATTACAACGCGTTATCAGCATATAAGAAGGACAGTTGATGGCCGAGAAAGCCGCGCAGCTTCGCGCCTACCACTGGCGTGGATACACAAGCAAAGGCGCAAAAGTCAAAGGACAGTTATTGGCGTATCGTGAAGACGAAGCGCGAAACATGCTCGCCGCGCAGCAGATTCGCATCGAGAAAATCAAGCAACGTTCACCGTCGTCTTGGGTAAAGCGTCGTAACACCGCCACCCCAAAAGACATCACTTTATTTACTCGCCAAATGGCAACCATGCTGGAAGCGGGCGTGCCACTTACCGAAACCCTGAAACTGCTGAAATCAAGTGCAAAAAAAGCCGAGCTTGGTCTGATCATCAATCAGATCTATCAACACATCGAGGCAGGTTCATCGCTCTCTCAAGCGATGAAAAACAGCTCCCCCTTGTTTGATCAGTTCTATTGCGACCTCGTGGCAACGGGCGAACAAACAGGCCGCTTAGAGCAAATTTTCGCGCGAATCTGTGTTTACCGAGAAAAGAGCGAAGCCACGCGTGCCAAAGTGATCAAGGCCATGATCTACCCCAGTATCGTTTCCTTGATTGCGCTGCTGGTGACCATTGGCATGTTGATTTTCGTTATTCCGCAATTTAAAGATGTGTTCTCATCCTTTAATGCCGAGCTGCCTTGGTTTACGTTGAAAGTCCTTAGCGTGTCTGATGCGCTTCAAAACTATGGACACTATCTCTTTCTTATCACTGTACTGTCAGTGCTGGCATTCAAAGCCAGTTATAACAAGAGCGACGCGTTTAAACTGAAAGTCAGTCAGTTTTCCCTGCATATCCCTATTATTGGCGACGTGTTGACCAAGGCGACCTTGTCGCGGTTTACCCGCACACTCGCAACCACCTTTAGCGCGGGTATTCCGCTGCTAAGCGGGCTGGCAGCCGCAGGAAAAACAACCAATAACGTCTATTTCACTCATGTCATCGAACATGTTCACCAACAAACGGCTGGCGGACGCCCTTTGCATCGCGCCATCAAAGAAACAGACGCCTTTCCCGACATGATGATTCAAATGGTCATGATCGGCGAAGAGTCCGGTGCATTGGATGACATGCTGAATAAAGTGGCAGTGATCTACGAAGCGGATGTCGACAACACCGTCGATAACCTCGGTAAAATCCTGGAACCACTGATCATCGTGACATTGGGGTTATTGATCGGCTCTTTGGTTATCGCCATGTATTTACCCATGTTCGACCTCATGAGTGTCATGGGGTAAACCTTCCCTCCCACTGTCCTCTTATTCATGTGAACACGACAAGCATTCGATAGATGTTTAAATTCAGTGAATAAGAGGATAGAGACAGGCTGCACAACCCGTTATCATATCGTCATAAACTCACATTGGATTTCAAGATGGATTGGCTGTTCGACTCTCCGAGTCTGTATGTTTTTCTCGCGTCTGTATTTGGACTTATCGTTGGCAGCTTTCTCAACGTGGTGATTTACCGTTTTCCGATCATGCTTGAGCGTCAGTGGAAAACCGAATGCCATGAGTGCTTTCCAGACTTGCCCGCACCTGAACCCGAAGAACCGTTTAATCTCAGCATTCCACGTTCACACTGCCCGTCTTGCAAACAGCCGGTTAAGGCGATCGACAACGTGCCTTTGCTGAGCTGGTTGCTGCTCGGCGGAAAATGCCGACACTGTAAAACAAAAATCAGCGCGCGTTACCCGTTCGTTGAATTGCTTACCGCTGTCACAGTAGGTTTAACCGCTTACTTCATCCCAGGGTCGTATTGGTCCCTCGCGGCGATAGGTTTCACCTTTGTGCTTATCGCGCTGTGCTTCATCGACATCGATACCATGTTGCTGCCAGATCAAATGACACTCCCCCTAATGTGGGCAGGCTTACTGGCAGCCCTCGTCGGCATTTCCCCTCTATCGCTTGAAGAGGCTTTGATTGGTGCAATGGCGGGTTACTTGTCGCTGTGGAGCGTGTTTCAGCTCTTTAAGCTTCTCACTGGCAAGGAAGGAATGGGATATGGTGACTTTAAATTACTTGCCGCATTAGGCGCGTGGTTGGGGTGGCAACAATTGCCTTTTGTAATTCTTGTTGCCTCATTTACCGGCGCGATTGCAGGCCTGATTCTGATGCGCGTTAAAGGCACAGGAAAAGAAACACCTTTCTCATTTGGTCCTTACCTTGCCATTGCGGGCTGGATTAGTCTGCTTTGGGGCAATAGTATTGTCGACTGGTATCTGACTTCATATTTAGGGATGTAAATGGCTTTTGTCATCGGGCTTACGGGCGGCATTGGGAGTGGAAAAACCACAGTAGCAAATCTGTTCGCAGATAAAGGCATTGATGTTATCGACGCTGACATCATTGCGCGACAAGTTGTTGAACCGGGTACAGAAGGTTTAGCGGCCATTGTCGACAAATTCGGTGCTGACATTCTTGATGCGCAAGGCATGCTGGATCGCGGCAAGCTCAGAGCCCACATTTTCTCAACGCCAGATGCAAAAGACTGGCTGAATGCATTGCTGCACCCAGCCATCCGCTTAGAGATGCTGCGACAGACGCAACAAGCCACCTCGCCCTATTGCATGCTTGTGGTGCCATTGCTTGTCGAAAATGGGTTACAAAGCCTTTGCGACCGTATTCTGGTAGTTGATGTATCAGAGCAAACACAGATCGAACGCACGACACAAAGAGATAGCGTCGATGAGACTCAGGTAAAAAATATCTTAAAAGCACAAACATCCCGAAAAGAACGTCTTTCTTTTGCTGACGACGTCGTTGAGAATGAATGCAGTAATGAGGAACTCAACGCTCAGGTTGCTGCCTTACACAGTCAATACGTTGCGTTAGCAGGGAAACAACGAGAATCATCATGACCAGCGATACCCTTTACGAGCATCCCTTAAATGAACAGGTTCGCGTCTATTTGCGCCTAGAACAGCTCTTACTGCAAATCTCTCAGTCAGAATCTTTCACCGAAAGCGGCCATTCAACGCTGTTCTTTAAAAGCATCTTCGATTTGATTGAGATCCTCGAACAAGTTCAGGTCAAAGCCGATCTTGCTAAAGATCTTGAGAAGCAACGTGCCAAACTCCAAACCTGGTTAGATGTCCCTGCAGTTGATAAAGAACAACTCATGGCGCTACTTAGCGAAAGCCGCCAATTGCAGCAGACTCTCTTACAAGCACCTCGTTTAGGGCAAAAATTGCGTGAAGATAAGTTCCTCTCTTCCATTCGCCAACGCTTTTCTATTCCGGGTGGCACCTGCAGTTTTGACTTGCCCGCACTTCATCATTGGCTGAATTTGCCTCTGGCACACTGCCAAGCAGATGCCATTGAATGGCAGTCATCGTTAAAGCCTTTGAGTGATGCCCTGTCGTTTTGGCTACGATTGACCCGCGGCGGTGCTGCTATGCAACCCCTGACTGTGAAAAATGGCTTCCTTCAGCAAGACGTGGAAGGGGCGAGTCTTTTGCGTATTAAGATTTCACCAGACTATAATGCGTTCCCATTAATCTCAGGCCATAAATCGCGGTTCGCCATCCGCTTTATGCCGTTTGATGAGAGCCAAAATGTCGCAGATAACATGTCGTTGTCTCTGGCGGTCTGTTAACAACAATCAACCATGCTTTGAGGTAACTTGTGAAGCAAGAAAACCCTACCATCGTAAAATGCCCTCAGTGCAAACTGCCTGTTGTCTGGGGTGATGTGAGCCCTTACCGCCCGTTTTGTAGCAAGCGCTGTCAGCTGATTGATCTCGGCGAATGGGCCGATGAAGAGAAACGTATTGCAGGTGCGCCTGACATGTCTGACAGCGATGGATGGTCAGAGAATCAGTAAAAGCAGGAAAAGCAGGAAAAGCAGGAAAAGCAGAATGAGAGAATCGAGTGGCGAGAAAGAGCAATGTACATCTTCGCTCGCCCCTTGAATGAATTAATAGCTCTTGGAAAGTATCGCGTTACCCTAACACTTCAACAATCTTCGCTAATACCGGTGCGTTCGCTTCTGGGAAGGTAAAGTTCGACAGTTCGCTGATCGTCACCCATTGCCCGGGTTGACCTTCTTTTCCAAAAGGCTCACCGGTGAACCCATTAATCAAAAAGAAATCAAACGTCAGCGCTTTGTCTGGGTAGTCATGCGCTAATGAGCACAGCAGCTCAAGATCTGTTGTTGTGATCCCGACTTCTTCTTCAAGCTCACGCACAACGGCTTGCTCCGCCGTTTCACCCAGCTCAACCTGACCACCCGCAAACTCCCAAAAGCCGCCTTTATGCGCTTTTGCAGGACGTTGAGTGATGAAAATCTTGTTGCGGTCTTGATTCAGAATGATGCCAGCCGCGATGTGAATGCGTTTCTTATCCATGTTAACCCTAATCTTAATCCATGAAAAAGGCCGCACAGCAGCGGCCTTTCCTATTGGGGTGTGCCCCCAACAATACCTCAATCAGTGATTAGCTGATCTTACCGTGGCATTGTTTGAATTTCTTGCCTGAACCACAAGGGCATGGCTCGTTACGACCCACTTTACGTTCACCGCGAACCACAGTATCAGACTCTTGCTCATGGCTGTCATCCAATTGGTTTTCCGCATCAGCATGGCTGACTTGCTGGTGACGTGCAGCTGCTTCAGCTTGCGCACGACGTTGCTCTTCCATGCGATCCACTTCTTCAGGCTGTTGAACACGTACACGGCTAAGTGTGGTCACAACGTCTGATTTCAGTGCATCCAACATGCCCTCAAACAGTTCAAACGACTCGCGCTTGTACTCTTGTTTCGGATTCTTTTGCGCATAGCCACGTAGGTGGATACCTTGACGAAGGTGATCCATCGCCGCCAAGTGTTCTTTCCAAAGCGTATCCAGTGTTTGCAGCATGACGGCTTTTTCAAAGTTACGCAGGGTTTCTTCACCCACAGCCGCTTCTTTGGATTTGTACACGTCAACGATGGTGTTAAGAATACGCTCACGAAGCTGCTCTTCATAAAGCTTGTCGTCGTTGTCTAGCCACTCTTGAAGCGCCATTTCAACGTCGAAGTCAGCTTTCAAGCGTGCTTCAAGGCCTGCAACGTCCCACATTTCGTCGAGCGACTGAGGTGGAATGTATTGATCAATCACATCGTTGATCACGTCTTCACGGTTTTGTTCGATCATATCGCTGATGTCATTGGTGTTCATCAGTTCATCACGTAACTCATACACCACTTTACGCTGGTCGTTGGCAACGTCATCGAATTCAAGAAGCTGTTTACGGATATCGAAGTTACGGCCTTCAACTTTACGTTGTGCGTTTTCGATGGCCTTGTTCACCCATGGGTGTTCAATGGCTTCGCCTTCTTCCATCCCCAGTTTCTTCATCATATTAGACACACGCTCAGACGCGAAAATACGCATCAGTGAATCTTCCATTGAAAGGTAGAAACGGCTTGAGCCAGGGTCACCCTGACGACCTGAACGACCACGAAGCTGGTTATCGATACGGCGAGATTCATGACGCTCAGTACCAATGATGTGAAGACCACCCGCAGCTTTAACGGCATCGTGAGATTCACGCCACTTGGCTTTAATGTCCTCGATTTGCTGCTCTGTTGGGTTTTCCAACTTAGCAACTTCAGTCTGCCAGCTACCACCCAATACGATATCCGTACCACGGCCTGCCATGTTCGTTGCAATGGTGACCGCACCCGGGGAACCCGCTTCAGCAATGATGTCTGCTTCATGTGCGTGGAACTTGGCGTTCAATACGGCGTGTTTTACGCCGGCTTCATTCAGTGCATTCGACAGCAATTCTGATTTTTCAATCGACACGGTACCCACAAGAGAAGGCTGACCTTTCTCACTGCGCGTTTTGATGTCTTCGATAATGGCGTTGAACTTCTCGCGCTCAGTCATGTAAACCTGATCCGCCATGTCATCACGCACCATAGGTTTGTTGGTTGGGATAACAACGGTATCTAGACCATAGATTGACTGGAATTCGAAGGCTTCGGTATCAGCAGTACCTGTCATGCCTGACAGTTTTTCGTAAAGACGGAAGTAGTTCTGGAAGGTGATAGATGCCAGTGTTTGGTTTTCATTCTGAATCTTCACACCTTCTTTCGCTTCAACCGCTTGGTGTAAACCTTCAGACCAACGACGACCAGGCATCGTACGGCCAGTGTGCTCATCAACGATAATGACTTCATCGTCTTTCACGATGTAATCAACGTCTTTTTCGAACAGCACGTGTGCACGAAGTGCAGCATTAATGTGGTGAAGCAGAGAAATGTTGGCAGGAGAGTACAGGGTATCCATCTCTTCCATCAGGCCATTTTTCTTCAAAAGATCTTCAACAAACTCTTGGCCCGTTTCGGTCAAGTGCGCTTGTTTGGATTTTTCATCAACGGTGAAGTGGCCGTCACCACGGTATTCTTCACTGTCTTCTTTGTCTTGGCGAACCAGTTGAGGGATCAGTGCATTGATGCGCGCATACATTTCAGAGCTGTCTTCAGCTGGACCTGAAATGATCAAAGGCGTACGTGCTTCATCGATCAAGATGGAGTCAACTTCATCCACCACTGCGAAGTAACGTTCACGTTGCACACGGTCTTCCGCGCGGAACGCCATGTTGTCACGTAGGTAGTCAAAACCAAATTCGTTGTTTGTTCCGTAAAGGATATCGGCTTGGTACGCTGCTTTTTTCTCTGGCGGAGCCATGTTAGGTACGTTCGTACCAACGGTCATATCAAGGAATTCAAATAGCGGACGGTTTGTTTCAGCATCACGTTTTGCAAGGTAATCATTCACGGTAACAACGTGAACGCCTTTACCGGTTAAGGCATGCAAATAAGCAGGTAGCGTTGCGGTCAGCGTTTTACCTTCACCGGTACGCATCTCTGCAATCTGGCCATTGTTCAAGACCATACCACCGACCATTTGCATGTCGAAGTGGCGCATGCCATAGACACGCTTAGACGCTTCGCGAACCGTTGCAAACGCTTCTGGCAGGATGACATCAAGGTCTTCGCCTTGCGCGATACGTTGACGGAATTCAGCGGTTTTCGCTTTTAGCTCATCGTCGCCATATGCTTCAAATTGTGGCTCAAGCTTGTTGATTTCATTGACGACTTTGCGAAGACGGCGCAGTGTGCGGTCATTGCGGCTTCCGATTACTTTAGTAATTAATTTCGATAACATGGCTTTGCCGTTTCTCTCATATTTTTTACGCTTTAGCGTCAGAGCCAAAGCCGGGATGCTGCGCGGCAGAGAAAGATCAGCAATGTCCTCTGCCAGAATTCTTTGTCGGACATCTTTGTCGAAAAAGAAACCGTATTTATAGCGATGATCTTGTGCCTTCAGGAAAGTATTTCAAGGCCTATTAATAATTTAATCACGCAACGAGATCGTGATGATCAATCTCGGGGGAATAATCATAAGCCATATCGACACGTCATCCCACCTGTAATGCGGGTCGCACCGTTTTTGATACTAAAAATTAGAACCTGTTCATTCCCTGCGTCATTCATCGCGCAGTTTCTATGCAATTCAAACAGAGAAATAGGTGCAGACTTCAAGTAAAGACCCGTGAAACAGGCATTAGACTTCACAAACATGGTGTCTATTTCGTTCGCCTGATACCCTTGAAGAAGAGAAAGCGGATAGCAAGATGGTTATGCGAGATCACAGACCGAAATCCACATTAGATTTACTGGAAGGCAACGCCTCAGGGCAAGTGCGTCAGCGCGCCCTCGCGCTAGCAAAGCTCAATGACCAGATTAAGCAGCTTTTACCCGCACAGTCGGCAAAACATTGCCGCGTTGCAAACTACCGTGATGGCACTTTAATCCTTGAGTGCGGTTCGTCATCGTGGGCAACACGTTTGAATTACGACAGACAAATGCTGCTTTCAGCCTTACGCAGAGAAGCATTGCCGTCCCTCTCAACCATCGAGATAAAGGTAAACCCCGAGCTCGCGAAATCAGATATTCGAATAGAAGCCGAAAAGAAAATGGCTGAACCACGTACACTAAGCCCCATTGCTGCGGAATATTTAAAAGCTGTCGCTGAAATGGTGCCTGATAAGCTGAAAAAGCGCTTAGAGGCGATTGCGGCGTTATCTAACAAAGGTGAGCAGTAAGCGAGAAGCGAGAAGCGAGAAGCGAGAAGCGAGAAGCGAGAAGCGAGAAGCGAGAAGCGAGAAGCGAGAAGCGAGAAGCGAGAAGCGAATCGATTGTCACAGCAGCCCAAAAGAAACACGCATAAAAAAACCGAAGCCAAGGCTTCGGTTTTTTTGTATTCGCTTAGGTTATTACGCCAATACCATTCCTGGTTCAGCAAACCTAACTGGCAATGTCTGTGCGTCTTCGAAGGTCGCCCATTCCCAAGCTTCTTGATCAGCAAGTACTGCGCGAAGAAGTTGGTTGTTCAACGCGTGGCCTGATTTATAAGCACGCATTTCACCGATAATGTTATGACCACACATGTATAGGTCGCCAATGGCATCCAATACTTTGTGTTTAACAAGCTCATCGTTAAAACGCAGGCCGTCTTCGTTAAGGATACGGTAGTCATCCAAAACGATGGCACAATCAAAGCTACCACCCAAACACAGGTTACGTGATTGGAGGTATTCAATGTCACGCATGAACCCGAAGGTACGTGCACGGCTGATATCTTTGATGAACGATTGTGAAGAAAAATCTAACACCAGACTTTGCTGCTCTGCTTCAATCGCTGGGTGATTGAAATCAATGGCGAAATCGAGTCGGAACCCGTCATAAGGCACAAGCTCAGCCCATTTGTCGCCGTCTTCGATGCGAACAGGTTTCTTGATACGCACGAATCGCTTCGGCGCATTCAAGGTTTCAATACCCGCAGATTGCAGCAGATAGATAAATGGACTGGCACTGCCGTCCATAATTGGAATTTCTGGTGCGTCAACTTCAACAATAACGTTATCAATACCCAAACCCGCAAGCGCGGCATTCAAGTGCTCAACCGTAGAAATACGAACGTCGTCGTCATTGACCAGTGCAGTACACAGCATTGTATCGCGTACTGACGCAGGATCTGCCGGAAAATCTACCGGTGGATTAAGGTCAGTACGGCGGTAAATAACGCCAGTGTTAGCTGCAGCTGGGCGCAGGATCAATGTGACCTTACGACCCGAGTGCAAACCCACTCCCGTCGTTTGAACAATAGTCTTTAATGTTCGTTGTCTAATCATCTGCCATTCCCAACTGAATTTAATTTCTGCGCACTAAGTCACTCATTACACTGTCACAACAGCATAAAACGGGCGCAATAATACCACGCAACTGTACACAAACCAAGCGCTACGAGATTAGTCTGCCTGCTTACGTAAAAACGCAGGGATATCCAAGTAGTCTTGTTCCTGTTTAGGCTTCGGTGCCACGTTAGTCGTCTGAGACTGAACCGGAGATTCAGTTGGACGACTTGGTACAGAGGTTGCCGCCTTTGTTGTTTCTTGCAAAGGCTGTGCCTTGTTCTCAACCGGTGCCGGTTTTTGTGTTCCCGGAACCAAAGTGATGTCAGGCTTACGCTCGTTACCAATACCAGTAGCGACTACTGTCACGCGCAATTCGTCACTCATTTCTGGATCCATTGACGAACCGATAACCACAGTGGCGTTATCTGAGGCAAACGCTTTTACAGTGTTACCTACAGTTTCGAATTCATCCAGTCGCATATCAAAACCTGCGGTAATATTTACCAACACGCCTCGTGCGCCTGCTAAATCAATGTCTTCCAGAAGTGGACTTGAAATTGCCATTTCAGCCGCTTCTTCAGCACGATCTTCACCAGTAGCCATGCCGCTACCCATCATCGCATGACCCATTTCAGACATCACTGTACGGACGTCCGCAAAGTCGACGTTGATCAGGCCAGGGCGAGTAATCAGCTCTGCAATACCTTGGACAGCGTTACGCAGCACATCGTTCGCTTTTGCAAACGCGTCTAGCAATGTAATGCCACGACCCAGTACTTTCAGAAGCTTTTCGTTAGGGATAGTGATCAATGAATCGACGTGCTTAGACAGCTCTTCGATACCTTGCTCAGCAAATGCCATGCGTTTTTTGCCTTCAAAGCTAAATGGCTTTGTGACAACCGCGACGGTCAAAATACCTAACTCTTTCGCAACTTCAGCGATAACAGGCGCTGCACCAGTACCGGTACCACCGCCCATGCCAGCTGCGATAAATACCATATCGGCACCTTCGAGCTCAGCTTTAATCGCTTCACGATCTTCCATTGCAGATTCACGACCGACTTGTGGGTTTGCACCCGCACCAAGGCCTTTCGTGATATCGCCACCAATTTGGATGACTGTGCTAACTGCTGTCTTACGCAGCGCTTGAGCATCAGTATTGACGGTGATGAATTCCACCCCTTCAATTGACTCACGCACCATGTGTTCGACTGCGTTACCACCGCCGCCGCCAACACCAACGACTTTAATTACCGCGTCGTTGGACATTTCCATCATCGGTTCAAACATGTGTTCTCTCCGTCATTCCTGTTCGCATCAGGTTTAAAATTCTTTTTTTAACCAGCCACTAAGCTTACTGAACATTCCTGATACAGTTCGTTTAGGCTCTGGCTCGTTCGTTTCGTTCAATAGGTTTTCTTTGCCGTAATGCAGCAATCCAACCGCTGTTGCGTGATAAGGCGCGTCAACATAGTCTGTAAGACCAGTGACCCCTGCTGGAAGCCCCACGCGAACTTGGTTTTGGAAGACACGCTCAGCGCACTCCACCAAACCTTGCATTTGTGCCGCACCACCGGTCAGGACGATACCCGCCGCTAATTGATGTTTTACGCCTTGTGCACGTAGGCGTTCCTGAACTCGTTCCAACTCTTGTTGCACCAACCCCAACAGTTCGCTACAACGAGGTTCAATAACTTCAGCCAACGTTTGTCGTTGTAGGCTGCGCGAAGGGCGACCACCTACACTTGGAACATTGACCTTGGCATCTTTGTTCACTAGCTCGCTGAGTGCGCAGCCGTGTTTCACTTTGATCTTTTCAGCATCGCTCAATGGTGTACCGAAGGCATAAGCAATGTCACTGGTTACGACGTTTCCGGCATAAGGGATAACAGCGGCATGGCGAAGCGCACCGCCCGTCCATACTGAGATATCCATCGTACCGCCACCGATATCGACCACACACACACCCAGCTCTCGCTCGTCGGCAGTGATCACCGCGTGGCTTGCTGCTAGTCCAGAGAAGATCAATTGATCCACTTTAAGACCACAGCGCTCAACTGCTTTTTCAATGTTCTTTGCCGTGTCGCTGTGACACGTGATCAAATGAACACTGGCTTCCATTCGGACGCCTGACAAACCCACAGGGTTCTTGATGCCCTCTTGATAGTCAATTTTGTACTCTTGCGGAATCACGTGCAATACACGCTGTTCGTCGCTGATCTTCACCGATTTTGCCGTGTGAATCACCATGTCGACATCTTCTTGGGTCACTTCTTCATCAGAAATCGTGCCCATTCCGCGCTCTGTCTGGCAATGAATATGCTTGCCTGACAAAGAAAGGAACACTGAACGGATTTTACAATCCGACATCAGTTCAGCATCGTTAACCGCTCGCTCGACAGATTTCACTACCGATTCGAGATCGTTAACGCCACCTTTATCCATGCCCTGAGATGGCGTGGTACCGACACCCAGCACATTCACCGCGCCGTCCGGCAATATCTCACTGACTAACACTGAGACTTTCGAAGTCCCGATGTCTAATCCAACAATCAGTGGTCTGTCAGTTGTTTGTTTCATTCCACCTACTCTCAGGTTTACTCTTCACTGTCTACTTGGGGAGCTTTCCAGCCCACCGCCGCACCAGTGTCGTAGCGCAAATCCACATATTGTATGGCTCGACCTGTTTCATTGATTTCATCAAACAGGCTCACGAAGCGTTGTAACCGCTCTTCTCTGGATTCTCGCCCTAATTCAATGCGCGTACCGTCTCGGGTAACCACTCGCCACGAGCGACGTTCATTTAATGCCAGGGCGGCAATCTCTAATTCTGTAGGTGCTAGAATTCGGCGCATCTCTCGCCATGCATCTAGCACTTCATGCTCACTCCCTTCAGGGCCATGCAAGGAAACCAGCCCTTGTCCTGCCACATCGTCAGGGTTTGCATTAAATGCAGTGCCAGTGACATCCAGAAGTTGAGATCCATTCCAGACTGCCTCAGGGCGGTATTCAGTCACATTTACTTTTAATGTGTCTGGCCATTGTTTTCTTACGGCCACGTTTGCTACCCAAGGTAGCGACGAAATTGCGCCATGAATGGCATCAACATCTTGCAACATAAAGCTGCTAAGCGGGCCTAAATGCAAGACCGCATCACGTACCTCTGACGACGACAAGTGCGTTAACTGGCCTTGCACAACAATCTGCGACAAGGGCAATTGCTTTTCGTCTCCCATCCACGACAACACGCGGAGCAAAGACCAAACAATTCCTAGAATGACAAATACCAAAAACACCAGCCCCCCCCAATGTTCTTTAAACATTGAAGGTTGAGCCGGTACATCATCTGCGGTCACATTTGTCATAGTCAGGCTAATTGCCTCGCATCATTCTAAGGCAACCTGTCGCGCTACATGCGCAGAACCGACCGATTATAACGGTCAGTTTGACAGGTCTCCAACCCTTGTTGGCTCAGAAGTGATTAAGCTGAGATCAAATACATGCAAAACCACCAATATCCGATTAAAAATTAGACATTGCTCATTTAAACATCGGCTGTTTTACACAAAACTTAATTTTTCTCTTCAGCTTTCTTCACTTAACGCCGTTTTATCCAACTTCAATTCGGCCAGTTTTCTAGCCACTT
Organism: Enterovibrio baiacu; assembly: GCF_004120195.1. Lineage (GTDB taxonomy): Bacteria > Pseudomonadota > Gammaproteobacteria > Enterobacterales > Vibrionaceae > Enterovibrio > Enterovibrio baiacui. The sequence continues at coordinate 103,823 of NZ_SCHN01000013.1, forward strand.
TACCGATATCACCAGCACCTTGGGTCAATACCATATCGCCTGGTTGAATCACCGCAGCTAAGGCTGCAGGCAGAGATTCAACGTCTGGAACGAAGATTGGATCGATTTTCCCACGCCCACGAATTGTACGGCAAAGGCTACGTCCGTCAGCGCCTGAAATCGGCGCTTCGCCGGCAGAATACACATCTAACATCAGCAGAACGTCAACTTGTTCAAGAACATTTGCAAAATCCTCATACAGATCGCGTGTTCGGCTGTAACGGTGTGGCTGGAATACCATCACCAAACGGTTATCCGCCCAACCTGCACGTGCCGCTTGAATGGTCACGTCCACTTCACTTGGGTGGTGTCCATAATCGTCCACCAGCAAAACATGCCCATCATCAACAGGGAACAAACCCAATTGGTCAAAGCGACGGCCTGTGCCTTCAAACCCTGCCAGAGCGCGAAGGATAGCGTCATCTTCAACACCATCTTCTGTTGCAACCGCCACTGCCGCCGTCGCATTCAGTGCATTGTGACGACCGGGGATATTAAGCTCGATGTTAAGATCAGGCTTACCCGCACGACGAATAGTAAATATGCCTTTTTGGCCTTCTTGACGGTAATCTCTTAACTGCACGTCAGCATCGTCAGAGAAACCATAAGTAATCACTTGACGACCGATCGACGGGATCAATTCACGCACAACAGGATCGTCCACACACATAACAGCCTGACCGTAGAAAGGCAGTTGATGCAGGAAGTCGACGAAGGTTTGCTTCAACACTTCAAAATCGCCGCCATAGGTATCCATATGGTCAGCTTCAATGTTGGTAACGATGGAGACCATTGGCTGCAAGTGCAGGAACGACGCATCGCTTTCATCCGCCTCAGCAATCAAGTAACGGCTGCACCCTAATCGTGCATTTGTGCCCGCACTTTTCACCAAACCGCCGTTAACGAACGTAGGATCCAGACCTGCTTCTTGATAGATCAGCGTGGTCAGTGCCGTTGTCGTGGTTTTGCCGTGCGTACCCGCAACAGCAATACCGTGACGGTAGCGCATCAACTCAGCCAACATCTCAGCACGACGAACCACAGGAATACGCGCTGCTTTCGCTGCAACCAATTCAGGGTTGTCTTGTTTGATGGCAGTAGACACCACCACCACGCTCGCGCCGTCTACGTTTGATTCTGCGTGACCGAAAAAGACGTTTGCACCTTTACTTTCCAAACGCTGTGTCACCACATTTTCAGAAAGATCTGAGCCTGTGATTTCATAACCTTCATTGAGCAGAACTTCTGCAATGCCGCACATGCCTGCACCGCCGATACCAACAAAGTGAATACGGTTTACACGGCGCATCTCCGGCACCATGGTTCTGATTTTTTCTAGCTGATGACTATCAAACTTGCCCATCACTTTGTTCTCTTAATTCGCTACGTCTTTGATGACGGTAGCAACACGCGTTGCTGCATCCGTAATGGCCGCGCCTTTTGCCGCTTCAGCCATCGTCATCAAGGTACTAAATTCTAATGTTTCCAGCGTCTCCGCCAGTTTCTCAGCGGTAAGGTCAGGTTGCTCCATCATGATGGCCGCTCCGTTACTCACCAAATGTTCTGCGTTTAATGCCTGTTGGCGATCTTTGTGTAAAAACGGCACAAAAATCGCGGCCACGCCTGCCGCTGCGACTTCTGACACAGTCAGCGCACCAGAGCGGCAAATGATGATGTCTGCCCAGCCATAGGCTTCTGCTACATCATCGATGAATTCGGTCACGTCAGCGTTGCCGACGTTGGCATTCGCGTAACGTTCTGCGGTATCCGCTTGGCTGCCTTTACCCGCTTGGTGGCGAACCAAGACATCTCTTGTCACGCGAGCCAATGCCTCTGGCACTGTGTGATTGAGAATGCGCGCCCCTTGACTGCCTCCCATCACTAACACCTTCAGTGGCGCACCGTCTTCATGGTGCTTTTCAGAAGGTGCTGGCAATGCACACACGTCCTTTCGCACCGGGTTCCCAACCACTTCTTGGTTTGGAAACGCACCAGGGAAAGCCTGCAACACACGCCGAGCGATTTTTGCCAACCATTTATTGGTTAATCCTGCCACGGCATTTTGTTCATGCAGCACCACAGGAATGCCACTCAACCATGCCGCAAGACCACCGGGGCCACTGACATAGCCACCCATGCCTAATACCGCATTCGGTTGCCAGTGTTTGATGTGCTTTTTGGCTTGAAACACTGCATTGAGCACCATCCAGGGGGCGAGAAGTTTACGCGCAAACCCCGCACCACGCAGCCCCTTTACTTCAATAAAGTCGATCTCAATGCCATGTTTTGGCACCAAATCGGCCTCCATTCTGTCTGCCGTACCTAACCAACGGATTTCCCAACCTTCTTGTTGAAGCTCATTGGCAACCGCAAGCCCAGGAAAAACGTGACCGCCAGTACCACCAGCCATCACCAATAATCGTTTATGCTTTTGTTCGTTTTCTTTTTTCATGGGTCACTATTCGTTGGTGTGCCTGAGACGTTTCCAACCGATATTCGTGGTCGATTCTCAACAGCAAGGCCACCGCCGTAGACATAATAAATAAACTGGAACCGCCGTAACTGACCAGCGGTAACGTCAAACCTTTGGTTGGCATGATCCCGGCGGCTGCGCCAACGTTAACCAAGGCTTGGAATGCAAACCAAATGCCAATACCAAACGCAAGGAAGCCACCAAACAGTTGGTTTGCTTCAAGGCATCGCTTTCCGATAAACAACGCACGGAAAACAAGCGCAAACACCATCAATAACACGACGGTGACACCCACCAAACCAAGTTCTTCTGCGAGCACAGCCACCACGAAGTCGGTGTGTGCCTCGGGCAAATATTCCAATTTCTGGATGGAGTTACCCAATCCCTGCCCCCACCAATCTCCGCGGCCAAAGGCCATCAAAGACTGGGTAAGTTGGTAACCACTACCAAACGGGTCTTGCCATGGGTCGAGGAAAGACGTCACACGCCGAACACGATAGGGTTCGGCAACGATCAACAGCCCGACAAGCGCAATCCCTGAGAACAAAAGCACGCCAAACTGCCACAGCTTTGCACCCGCAATGAACAACATGCCTATCGTGGTCACGAACATCACGACCACAGATCCCAGATCAGGCTGGGCCAATAAGAGCACTGCGATGATGATCAGCACCGCAAGAGGCTTCAAGAAGCCATATACGCTTTCGCGTACCTCGCCATGCCGACGAACCAAGTAGCCAGCGATGAACAAAAACAGCGAGAGCTTCGCCACTTCTGCGGGTTGAAGGTTTATCACCCCCAACGGCAGCCAGCGCATGGCTCCGTTAACTGACCGCCCTATACCCAATACCGCTACCAGCAAGAACAAGGAGATGAGCAACATAGGCACACTAAGCTGTTGCCACCTTGCGAGCGGTATTTGCAACGCAACCGCTGCTAGTACCAAGGCACCGATAAGGTAAACGCCTTGGCGAATCGCGAAGTAAAACGGTTGATCAACCAATCGGCTTGAAACAGGGATCGACGCAGAGGTCACCATGATCAAACCGACCAGCATCAGCCCAAATGAGAGCCAGACAATTTGTCTGTCATACAAAGCGGTAGGCGAAGGCTGAGACAGCCACCGCCAGACATTTTTGTCTTCCCACTTCATGCTCATCATCCTGACACCTTGCTCCCAGCAATCTCTTTTGCATAGGCTGCGAAGGTATCACCTCGCACCATAAAGTTTGTAAATTGATCGAAGCTCGCACAGGCTGGCGATAGCAATACCATGTCGCCTGCTCTCGCATCGCGCGCCGCGATGTCCATCGCCGCTTGCATGGTTTCCGTCACTACCGGCGTATCAACAAGTGCCGCAAATGCATGACCGTCTCGGCCATAGCAATACAAAGTCACGTTCAACGTATTCAGCACGGGTTTTAGCGAAGAAAAATCCGCGCCTTTGCCATCGCCACCGACCAACAGATGCAAACGACCCGCCAATTGCAAACCATCCAACGCCGCCAATGTGCTTGCTGGGTTGGTTGCTTTAGAGTCATTGACCCAAAGAACGCCATCTTGTTCCAACACTTGTTGGCAACGGTGAGCTAACCCACGATATTCGCGCATTGCTTGGCATTGCGCTTGACGGTCGATGCCTACGGAGTCAGCAAGCGCCATTGCAGATAAGCAGTTCGCCACATTGTGTCGACCCACGAGGGCAATGTCAGACACAGGCATGACTGCCTCACCTTTCGCCGTGAGCCACTCTTGTCCGTCGCGCAATGTTAGCGTGTACTCACCATCAGAAAATCCAAAGCTGATTGCCTTCTCATGAGAAAGCGGTTTGGTTTGCACATCGTCTTGATTCCAAACCGCTAAGCGCGCTTGGTCATAAATGCGAAGCTTGGCATCACGGTAGTCGTCCATGCCTGTGTATCTGTCCATGTGGTCTTCAGACAAATTCAAGAACACAGCAGACGACAAGTCGAGCGATGACGTGGTTTCAAGCTGGAAGCTCGACAGCTCAAGCACATACAGTGCGTGATCATTCGCCAACATATCCAACGCAGCAAAACCGATGTTGCCACCCACACCGACATTCACGCCGGCCGCTTTTGCCATTTCGCCAACAAGGCTGGTCACGGTGCTTTTGCCGTTCGAGCCAGTAATACCAATCACAGGTGCAGAGACATTACGGGCGAACAGTTCAATGTCACCGACGATTTCAATGCCTTGTGCTGCGGCGTCTTGAAGCTCAGGGGTCGCGAGCGCAATGCCTGGGCTTGCAACAATTTGGTCGGCATTCAATAACCAATCCATGTTCCAGCCACCAGCGTGCAACGCAACACTGGAAGGCAGTTGCTCAGCGCCTGGCGGTGTCGCACGCGTATCAATCACCTTGATATCGACATCGCCGCCTTTGCGCAGCAGATGATTAACGACAGAAAGCCCGGTCATACCGAGCCCTATCACCACAATCTGTTTTTTCGCGGTGTCTGCCATGGATTAACGTACCTTCAACGTCGCCAGTCCAACAAGAACCAGCATCAAAGTAATGATCCAGAAACGCACGATCACGCGCGGCTCAGGCCAGCCTTTCAATTCATAGTGGTGATGGATAGGTGCCATGCGGAAAATGCGCTGACCACGCAGCTTAAATGAACCCACCTGCAAGATAACGGAAAGTGTTTCCATCACGAACACGCCGCCCATGATAACGAGCAAGAACTCTTGGCGAACCAACACTGCGATGGTGCCAAGCGCGCCACCCAATGCGAGTGAGCCCACATCACCCATAAAGACTTGTGCTGGGTAAGTGTTGAACCACAAGAAGCCGAGGCCTGCGCCAACAATCGCGGCACACACCACCACCAACTCACTGGCATCTTTGATGTATGGGATATGCAGGTATTCGGCAAAGTTAACGTTACCCGTTGCCCACGCAATAAAGGCAAAGCCGCTCGCCACCATGACCGTTGGCATGATTGCCAAGCCATCAAGGCCATCGGTTAAGTTAACCGCATTACTGGTGCCCACAATCACGAAATAGGTAAAGACGATGTAGAACAAGCCAAGCTGAGGCATCACATCTTTGAAGAAAGGCACAACGAGCTGCGTAGCGGCGGTATCTTGGCCGTGCACATACAGCGCAAAGGCAACCACTAGCGCAATGGCGGATTGCCAAAAGAACTTCCAACGCGCGACCAGACCATCGGTATTTTTGCGCACCACTTTACGGTAATCATCCATAAAGCCGATGGCACCATACCCCAAGGTCACAACAAGCACGGCCCACACATAGGGGTTGCTCAAATCTGCCCACAACAGCACGGTTACCGCGATGGCGGTCAAAATCATGATACCGCCCATGGTTGGTGTACCACGCTTGCTGAAGTGCGATTCAGGCCCTTCGTTACGCACCACCTGACCGATTTGCAACATCTGCAAACGGGCAATCATGCGAGGCCCCATCCACAACGAAATCACCAATGCGGTAAGCACACTGACGATCGCGCGGAACGTTAGGTAATCGAATAGACGGAAAAACGGCACATAGTTTTCAAGAAGGTCCGATAGCCAAACTAGCATGTTGCGGCCTCCTCAATTGCTGCCACTACTTGAGACATTTTCATTCCATTGGCGCCTTTTACCAGCACAGAAACTTCGTGTTTTGTATTCATGAGTTCTACTACGTGCGCAATCAGCGCGTCTTTGTTTTCAAAATGCTGACCACCACAACGCTCGCTGATCACAGCACTGGCTGGCCCGAATGTAATCACGGTCTGGATACTTGATTGGCTAAGGTGCTCAGCAACCTCAAGGTGCACCGCATCGGAATGCTCCCCCATCTCGCCCATGTCAGCCAATACGATGACCTTGTCGCCATCAAAACTGTCGAGCATATCAACCGCCGCTTTCATCGCAGCCAAGCTCGCGTTGTAGCTGTCGTCGATAAGACGGAGACCTTCACGAGGAAAGCTAATCGCACCGCGGCCTTTAACGGGCGCGACAGACCCCAACCCTTTTGTCACTTCGACCATAGTGACACCATCAATATTCAGCGCAGCCATGGCCGCCAATACCGCGTTGGCCACGTTATGTTCACCCGGCAAGCTCAGCACAATCGGGAAGGTTCCCGCTGGCGTCACTAAATCAAACTGAAAACATCCACCGTCTGCAGGTTGAATGTTCATGGCGCGATAATCGGCCACTTTGTCTGATACCGTCATGGTCAGTAACTGCTTACTTTCTAGCACCGCATCCCAACGCGGCCCACCATTGCTGTCGAGGTTCACTATCGCTAATGCCCCATCGGCAAGGCCTTCAAAAATCTCGCCTTTGGCTTTTGCTACGCCATCCAGTGAGCCAAAACCTTCTAAATGCGCAGCGGCGAGGTTCGTCACCAGTGCGATATCCGGCTTGACCAATTGGGTGGTATAGGCGATTTCACCAATGTGATTCGCCCCCAGTTCAATCACTGCAAAGTCATCTGACGGTTGCAGGCGCAACAACGTAAGCGGGACGCCAATATCGTTGTTGAAGTTGCCCGAGGTATAGAGCGTTTGACCCTTTTGCGACAAAATCGCGGCCAACATCTCTTTCACCGTGGTTTTACCGCAACTGCCTGTCAATGCGATGGTTTTTACATCACATTGTGTTTTCACCCAAGCACCGAGTTGCCCCAGTGCCTGTGTGGTGTCTGCAATAATAAGCTGCGGCAAATCGCAATCCACCGCTTTTGAAACGAGAAGCGCAGACGCGCCGTTGTCTTTCGCGGTTCCCACAAAATCATGCGCGTCAAAACGCTCGCCGACGAGGGCGACAAACAGCGCACCTTCACCGAGTGTTCGTGTATCTGTCGATACTGCATCAATCACCACATCATCGGTGTTGATATTGATAAGTTCTGCGTTTAATACGTCTTTCAATGACGTGAGCGAAACGGGGATCATTGCTCTCCCTCCAACAACATTCGCACTGTGTCTCTGTCTGAATAATCAATGGTGCCCGATGCCAATACTTGGTAATCCTCATGCCCTTTACCTGCCACCAAAATCACGTCGTTTGGCGCTGCGTGCTCAAAGGCATAACGGCAAGCGTCTGCGCGGTCATGCAACACAATCGCGTTATCAGGCGCAGTCATACCCGCGAGCATGTCTGACACGATGATTTCGGGAGATTCAGAGCGGGGATTGTCGTCAGTGAGAATCGCTTTGTCTGCGAGCATTTCAGCGATACTCGCCATCATTGGGCGTTTACCCGTATCACGATCGCCACCACAACCGAAAATGCACCACAACGCGCCTTCGCAATGACGACGCAACGCGGTAAGCGCTTTCTCAAGGGCGTCGGGCGTGTGAGCATAATCAACAACAAACATAGGTTTGTCAGCGCGATGAAAAACTTCCATGCGTCCGATAACGGCTTGAAGTTGCGGTGCAACGGCCAGAAGTTCAGATTTGTCGTAGCCAAGCCCTAACAAGGTTGTCAGGCTCAACAGTAAGTTCATGACGTTAAATTCGCCCACCAGTGGCGCGGTAAATTCACCGTCACCCCAGTCGGATGAAAACGCGATGGTGACGCCGCTGGTCGCGTAGCTCACGGTGGTTAGCCATAACTTACGGCCTTGATGTGCAACCACACCTTCTTCAGAGATAGAAACAGCAATGGCTTCAGGCATAGAGCCTAACCACTGTGCACCGACGTCATCATCCGCATTGATCACCGACACTGGCGAACCGTAGTGGGTAAACAAACGCAATTTTGCTTCTGCGTACGCTTCCATGGTGCCGTGGTAATCAAGGTGGTCGCGACTCAGGTTAGTGAAGATGGCCGCATCAAAATCGACGGCTTTCACGCGATCTTGAATCAAACCGTGTGACGACACTTCCATGGCAACATGGGTTGCCCCAGCAACCTTAAAGGCGGCGAGTTGCTGCTGTATATCAACGGCGCTGCCCGTGGTATTCAGAGCAGGCTCTAATGCATCAAGAAATCCATTCCCCGTCGTTCCCATGACCGCAGCGCGACCCTGCATGAGGTCTATCCACTGCGCGATAAGCTGGCTCACGGTGGTTTTACCATTCGTCCCTGTCACACCAATGGTGGTCATGCCTTTACTTGGCGCTTGATAGAAGCGAGCGGCAATGTCTGAAAGTGTTGATTTAAGATGAGGGAAGGCAACCACAGGTACGTTATCGTGCAGGGTGAGACCAAATTGCCCAGCGGTATCGCCGTCATCCGAAATAACAGCTACCGCACCGGCGCGGATCGCGTCGGCAATAAAACGTCGCGCATCAAGGTTATGACCTTGAACCGCGATAAAAACATCACCTTGCTGGATCTGACGATTGTCCAGCGCAAGGCCAGTGATGTGTTGCTCCGGCGCGCCATCAAACCAAGGCGCTAATAATTCTTTGAAACTCGTGTTCGGCATCAGTTCTGCCTGTCCGTATGTGCAAGTTGTAACGAAGGTTGTTTCGCGTCTGGCGCGATATTTAGAATTTGTAATGCACTTTTCATGACCTCAGAGAACACTGGCGCTGCCACTTGGCCGCCATAATATTTGTCGCCCTGTGGTTCATTGATCACCACCACCAGCGCAATCCGAGGATCGCTGATTGGCGCAATGCCTGCGGTGTATCCGATGTACTCATCGCCGTAACCGCCCGCTACGGCCACTTTCGCTGTACCGGTTTTCGCACCGACACGGTAGCCATCAACAGCAGCACGACGGGCACTGCCGCCTTCTTGCGTGACCGCTTCCAGCATGTCGATGACTTTACGTGTGTTTTCACGCGAGGCCACTTGCTTACCCGGCACGACGGCTTCGGTTTTCAAAATCGACAACGGACGATTCACACCAAGGCCTCCCAGCACCGCGTAAGCACGCGCTAATTGTGCTGGCGTGATCGACAATCCGTAGCCAAATGATAAGGTCGCGCGCTCGAAGTCCGACCAGCGACGGCGAGAAGGATACAGGCCTAGGGATTCCCCGACCAGATTGACACCTGTCGCATCACCGATACCAAAGCTACTGTAAAGACCCAATAAGGCTTCGACAGGCATAGAGAGCGACAATTTACTCACACCGATGTTGCTGGATTTTTGAAGAATTTTGCGAAGGTTGGCCTTGCCTGCTTTCGATACGTCACGCACTTTCGCGCCGCCAATAGACATCACGCCATTGCCTGTATCAATCACCGTGCTTTCGTCTGCGACACCGTTTTCCAATGCCGCTAGCACAACCAAAGGCTTGATGGTTGAACCTGGCTCAAACACGTCGGTAATCGCACGGTTACGCATTTTGAAGCTTTTAAGATCGGCGCGATTGTTCGGGTTATAGGAAGGTGCGTTGACCATGGCCAATACTTCACCCGTGCGCACATCAACCATCACCAACGACCCCGAGGTCGCACGATAGTCCGCCACGGCTTGTTTGATGGCACGATAAGAAATGGCCTGCAAACGCTGATCAATACTCAACTGCAGTGGCTTACCTTCCTCTCTTGCTTCGAGGGAAATGTTTTCCACCACTCGACCGTATCTGTCTTTGCGCACGGTACGGCGGCCCGGCTCACCACTCAACCAGCCATCATACCCGCGCTCAATGCCTTCAAGGCCACGGCCATCAATCCCTGTTACGCCCACTAGATGAGCACTGACTTCCCCCGCTGGATAAAAACGGCGAGATTCGTCTTTCATGCCAATGCCCGCCAGTTTCAACCCTTTGATGTAAGATGACATCGCAGGCCCAACTTGGCGTTGAAGGTAGATAAAGCGTTTGGTTTTGTTTCTTTCGATGCGTTCAAGCATCTCTTGTCGGTCAATACCTAGTACATCCGCCAACGCATACCAGCGCGGCTTGTCTTGCAGTTTATCGTTTTTGAAGATGGTGGCAGGATCGGCGTACACCGCTTGAACAGGCACACTGACCGCTAAAGACTCGTCGTTTCTGTCGGTGATCATGCCACGCGCTGACGGCATGGCTTTGACACGTACAGAACGCAAATCGCCTTCGTAACGAAGGCGGTCTGGTTCGATGACTTGAATATAGGCTGCGCGAGCAATGAGGGCCATCATGGCTAACGAAATACAGAAACAAACCGTCACGAAACGCCACTTAATAAAGGTTGGCGCTTGCTTCTTGGCTCGCTGATTACCGGCTTTCTTTTTTCCCTTAAACACTTATTGGCTCACTATGATTTCGCGCTTGCTGTCAGGACGAATCATGTCCTGATCCTGTCGCGCCATACCTTCGACGCGACTGTGTTCTGATAGAGCATGTTCTTCAAGAAGCTGATTTCGCCATTCGACATCAAGGCGTTCTCGCTCCATGAGCAATTGATCATTGGCTGCGATGACAGAGCGTGTTTGTTGGGTGGTATACACCACACCTAACGCTGACAACAACACCAGGACGAACAAGACCAAAGGGACCTTACCGACAGTGATAAGGTCATGCGCGATTTGCTTTGTTAATCCTGGGTTAGACGACATTAGTCACCAAGCTTTTCGGCGACACGAAGCACGGAGCTGCGTGAACGCGTGTTATCAGATACTTCGGTATCAGAAGGCTTCAAGGCTTTGCCGACTGGCTTCATCGCAGCACGACCCAAGGCGCGGATCTGTACTTCAGTCAATGGCACACCGTGTGGCACATCTGGTCCTTTACTTTGTTTGCGAATGAAACGCTTCACTAAGCGATCTTCCAACGAGTGGAAACTGATCACGGACAAACGCCCTTCCGGTGCAAGCACATTCAGTGCGCCTTGCAGTGCCGTTTCGATCTCATCCAACTCACTGTTGATGTAAATACGAATGGCTTGGAAGCTGCGTGTCGCTGGGTGTTTCTTTCTGTCACGAGACGGCGCTGCATTCGCAATCAAATTTGCCAACTGCAACGTGCGCGTAATCGGCTCTTTTTCTTCATCTTCACGATGGGCAACAATGGCGCGCGCTATGCGTTTTGCAAAACGCTCTTCACCAAAGACTTTCAAAACCCAAGAAATGTCATCCGCATCGGCTTCTTGAAGCCATTGCGCGGCAGAAACACCTGATGTTGGATCCATACGCATATCCAGCGGGCCGTCACGCATGAAGCTAAAACCACGCTCAGGATCATCCAGCTGCGGAGAAGACACGCCCAGATCCAACAATACGCCGTCGATCTGACCGCTGAGGCCGCGCTCTTCAATGTATTGTTGAATGCCAGAAAAAGGCCCATGAATGATGCTAAAACGCGGGTCGTCGATCGTTGCCGCTTCAGCAATGGCTTGAGGATCGCGGTCGATGCCGTAAAGACGGCCGTTTTCGCCTAGGCGAGACAAAATTTGGCGACTATGACCACCACGGCCAAACGTACCATCGACATAAATGCCATCAGGTTTGATCGCCAAACCATCAATGGATTCATGGAGAAGGACGGAAATGTGTGAAAACTGCTCTGACATAATTTTGATTACCTAAAGCGAAAGTGCGTTGAGTCTATCACTCAACGCCTCTGCTGAATCGGCTTGAAGTTGAATATCGTTATCGATTTGCTGCTGCCACTTCTCGTTATTCCACAGCTCAAACTTATTGAGCTGTCCTACGAGCATCGCTTTACTGTCTAACCCCGCGTAATCACGCAACGTTGGCGCGATCAAAATGCGCCCCTGACCATCCATCTCACATTCGAAGGCATGGCCAAGCAACAAACGTTGAAGACGTCGCTCTGCTGGGTTTAAGCTCGATAAGCGCGCAAGCTTCGCTTCAATGCGCTCCCATTCAGGCAAAGGGTATAGCAACAAACAGGGAAGCTGATGGTCTATGGTGCAAACAAACACGCCATCGCACAGCGCATCGAGTTCTTCTCGATAACGTTTTGGCAATGCCACTCGACCTTTCGCGTCAAGTGAAATGGCGGATACGCCCCTTAACATGCAGTTTGAATCCCTTTCACACCAGAATATCCCACTTTATTCCACAATTTCCCACTAGAAGTGTACGTATCAGGCAAAAAGAAAGTCAAGCAGGCGAACTGCGCAATACTGCGAAAAACGCAGCGATCACGTCGCGAATTCAATAGCTTGAGCACCAGAAAAGACTGCTCACTTTTTAACCGCACGTTATTCCAAAAGGTATTTGATGAATAGAGAGGGTCAATAAAACGAAAGAAGGCGAGCTAATGCTCGCCTTCTGGGTATGATGTGAGTTGGCCTATAAGCCGGGTTCTGTACCGTAAACGGTGGTAACCATTCGTCTAGGCCTGCAATCGCTCACAGGCTCCAGCAACCTACCCGTCCTCAACGCGGGCCGCGCCAATGAGGACCTATTTGGTCTTGCTCCGGGTGGAGTTTACCGTGCCACGAACTGTTGCCAGTCGCGCGGTGCGCTCTTACCGCACCCTTTCACCCTTACCTGTGCCCGAAGGCCATCGGCGGTTTGCTCTCTGTTGCACTGGTCGTAGGCTCGCGCCCCCCAGGCGTTACCTGGCACCCTGCCCTTTGGAGCCCGGACTTTCCTCCCCTCTGTCAGTCTCCCAAGGGACATCAACAAAGCAGCGGTTACCCGGCCAACTCAGGCGGCGGATTATATAGAACTCACCACCAGTAATCTAGCGTTTCACGCGACTTATTACTCTAGATTGTCCAATCCCCACTTATAGAGGGCATTTTTCTTTACGTTATACAGCTCAGCGGCAATGGCAGCCGCTTTTTTCAGAGGAAGCTCTTTCGCAATCAATGCAACGGCATTCGTCGCTTCAACTGGCAAATCGTCTTTCTCTGCACGGTGACCCGCAATCAGTAACACCATTTCACCGCGGATGCGGTTGCTGTCTTCGCCAAGCCATTCAATGAGCTCACCCAGCGGCGCACCATGAATGGTTTCGTAGGTTTTCGTCAGCTCACGTGCTAACACCACCATGCGCTCAGCACCCAACACGGCGAGCATGTCATCCAGCGTGTCGGTAATACGGTGCGGAGATTCGTAGAAAATCATGGTGCGTGGGTCTTGTGCGACTTCGGTAAAGCGATCACGACGTCCTTTGCTCTTTGGCGGCAAAAAGCCTTCAAAGCTAAAACGATCAGACGGCAATCCTGATGCGCTCAGCGCAGTGATCACCGCACAAGGCCCTGGCAAGGGCACAACTTTTACACCTGCCTGACGACAACGCGTGACTAAGTGGTAACCTGGATCAGAGATCAACGGCGTGCCCGCATCAGAAACCAGCGCAATAGTTTGTCCAGAGACTAACTTTTCGATCAAGATGTCTGCTTTTTGCTGCTCGTTATGGTCATGCAGCGCAAAAGTTCGGGTCGTGATACCAAAATGCGACAGTAGTCTTCCTGTATGACGGGTATCCTCGGCAGCGATGATGTCAACTTGCTGCAAAATTGATAATGCACGCTGGGTGATATCTCCCAGGTTTCCGATCGGTGTCGGCACGATATATAAAGTTGAGACGTCAACCATGGTTGAAGTTTCATCAGTCATTTGTTTCACAACCCTTCGGCGATTAATATAGAGGGCAACAAGTTACGGACAGAAGATGTTCATGCGTAAAATAACCCATAAGTGCAAAAGTGTATCACGAGTTATCTCTCCAATCGCCCTAGCATTGGCGCTTTCGGCGTGTGTGACCACTCCCCCCGCTCCTCAGGAGCCTCAGTATGACATCACGGCTCCTGCGCTTGAGTCGTCAACGTTCTACTTATTGAAAGCCGAAACCTCTGCTGGTGAAGAGAAAGCAGATTGGTATTTACTGGCATTAAAAGCATTAATTGCAGAAAAACAATTCGCGCAAGCGGATGTTTTGATTGGTCGTTTGGCAAAACTGCCACTCACACCAGTGCAACTGTCAGAATGGCAGCTAAACCGTGCCGTGTTGCTTCAACAAAAAGAGCAACCACAAGCGGCAGTCGACAGTTTGAACTTTTTACCTAATTGGCAATTACCTACGCTTCAATATCAGCGTTATTACCAATTAAAGGGTGAACTGTACGAACAAGTCGGTAATCTTTCCGGTGCAGTGCTCTCGTACACCGAGGCGTCGCCTTACCTGACGGACAGCTTCGACAAGCAGCAGAACTGGGATCGTGTATGGGATTTGCTGGTTCAAATGCCATCGACCCAATTGAATGCACTGTCTGCCAGTGGCAATCAAACGTTGAATGGCTGGGTTGCGCTTGTAACGTTACTGCGTCAACACACTGGCCACCCCGCCCTGCAACAAGAAGCACTGAACAATTGGTTGGCTGCAAACCCAAGCCACCCTGCCAATACCTATTTGCCAGCAAACCTTGAAACACTGCAAGCAATGGAAATCATTCGTCCAGACCGCATTGGTGTGCTTTTGCCACTAAGCGCGAAGTTTGCAGCTCAAGGTGAAGCCATTCGAAATGGGTTCGTGCAAGGCTTGCTCGATGATGAATCTGGCGTGTCTCAGCCTTCTGTGATGTTTTATGACACCAACGGTCAGCCTATGACTGACATCGTTGCGCAAATGCAAGCTGATGGCATTCAGTTCGTTATTGGCCCACTGCAAAAAAACAAAGTGGACGCGTTTTTAAGCGCTAGCCAAAACACACTGCCGACACTCGCACTCAACATCCCGAAAGATGAATCGTCGATAGGCAGCACGTGTTTCTTCACGCTCTCTCCAGAGCAGGAAGCGGAACAAGCAGCCCTGCACATTGCGCAAAATAACCACAAGTTCCCGCTTGTGATTGCACCAAGTAATGGATTCGGCAAACGTGTCAGCGACGCCTTCTCAAAAAAATGGGAAGAAACGACGGGCGAGAAAGCGGAAACCGAGTTCTTCAAGAATCGCGCGGCGATGCAAAAAACAGTACAACGTGTCTTTGGTTTAACAGAAAGCCAAGGCCGTATTCAGCAAATGAACCAAATCCTTGGTTTGGATATGGAAGCAGAGCAACGTAGCCGTCGTGATATTGATGCGGTTTACCTGGTGGCGAATGCCGGTGAGCTGACGCTATTGAAGCCGTTCATTGAAGTGGCGATCAACCCAGATGTACAACCACCAAAGCTTTACGCGAGCTCTCGCAGTAACAACCGTATTAACGGTGTCGGTGAAGTGGGTGAACTACGTGGCATCGAGTTCAGTGATGTCCCTCTACTGGTCGAAAACAACCACCCCGCTGCCGCGCGTTTCCATCAGCTTTGGCCTGGTCTCGATAACGGCATGACGCGCCTTTACGCACTGGGCATGGATGCGTATTCTCTGATTGAAGCACTGCCTCAAATGCAGGCGCTGCCAGAATACCGTTTCGAAGGTCAGTCAGGTGAACTGTCGTTAGGCGAGCAATGCACAGTGAACCGCACCGTCTCTTGGGCTATGTTTGGGGACCAAGGTATTGTTTCTGTTAAATAAGAAACAAACTGGCGATCACTATGAAAAAGAAGCGTGCCGCTACCTACAGCGGCACGGCTTAACCCACTTAGGTAGCAATGCCCGCTTCAAACAAGGCGAGCTCGACCTCATCATGCGAGACGGCGCTTGTCTTGTTTTCGTCGAAGTGAAGTTCCGAAAGCAATCGTCATTCGGCGGTGCCGCTGCGGCCATCTCTCCTCAAAAACAACAACGCTTGTTACGTGCAGCCTACCTTTGGCTCGCAAATAAGGGGTTATCTGCGACCAGCACAGAATTTAGATTTGATGCCGTGACTTTTGACGGCGATGTAAACGCTGTAAACTGGGTGAGAAACATTTTAATCGAAGGGTAATCAATGCTAGAGAGCATTAAAGAAAGCTTCACCGAAAGCATTCAAACACAAATCGCAGCAGCAGAAGCGCTGCCAGAGCAAATATCCAAAGCGGCGATGGTGCTGGTTCAGTGCTTACTGAACGGCAACAAAATCCTGTGTTGTGGTAACGGCGGCTCTGCAGCCAATGCTCAGCATTTTGCCTCGTGCTTATTGAACCGCTTCGAAACGGAACGCCCTAGCCTTCCCGCACTTGCACTTACCGCAGACACAGTAACCCTGACTGCAGTAGCAAATGATTATCACCATGACGAAGTGTTCTCAAAGCAGGTACGCGCTTTCGGTCAAGGCGGTGATGTGTTGCTCGCCATTTCAACCAGCGGTAACAGCAAAGACATTATCAAAGCCATGGAAGCAGCCGTAACCCGCGACATGGCAATTGTGGCTTTTACCGGTAAAGATGGCGGTGAAATGGCAGGACTTCTCGGTGAACAAGACGTTGAAATCCGTATTCCATCGCAGCGCACAGCCCGCATCCAAGAAGTACACCTTGTGACACTTCACACCCTGTGTGACCTTATCGATCAGAATCTTTTCCCGACACACGGTGAATATTGATTTAGGAGAGTTGTGATGCTCAAGAAGGCGCTTTTATTAACAGGTGTATTGGCACTCAACGCCTGTTCACTCGTGTATGAACAAGACACGCGCAGTGCAAAAACAGAATGGACGGATACACAGCTTTCAATGGAAGTAGCAGGCATTGCCAATAAAGCGCCTTACCAAGGAAGTACACGCATCAATGCCGCAAGCTACGACGGCAAGATACTGCTCGTTGGGCAGGCATCGAGTAACGAACTCAAGCAATCTCTCGTCAGTAAAGTTCGCGAGCTTAAAGGGGTGGAAACGGTTTACGATCAAATCCGCATCAAAGAGCCGCTGTCACTGGCCGATGTGAGCAAAGACACATGGCTAACCACGAAAGTGAAATCCGCACTGATTGGCAGCAAGAAGCTGCGAGACGTGAGCGTAAAAGTTATCACAGAAGACGGAGAAGTGTTCCTGCTGGGGTACGTCACACGTGAGCAAGGCAATGAAGCCACCGAAATCACCCGTAACCTTAGCGGTGTAAAGCAGGTTATCAAAGGCTTTCAATATTACGAGCCTAGCGAGGCACCTGCTGTCACGGAGTGATCTTTGCGAGCAATGGAAACATTATGCGCATAAAAAAAGCAGCCAGTTGGCTGCTTTTTTTATTTAACGATTGTCAGCGTCGGTCTTGGCCTTGGCGGTTCTTCGTCTGGGGTCTTATCTTGGCTTTCGCTACGTGTTGATGTGTAGCTTTCAGGCTCAGAAGATTCACGAGACTCAATAATCGCATCCACATTCGCCAACTCTGCTTGGTAAGCAGGCTCTGGGTCAAACATGGTGCCAGCACCGTTTTCACGGGCATAAATTGCCAGTACAGCGTACATAGGTACGTTAACTTGCATTGGTCGGCCACCAAAACGTGCATTAAAGGTCACGTCGTTGTTACCGAGCTCAATGTTGCCCACTGCACGTGGTGCAATATTCAATACAATCTGACCGTCTTGAACATATTCCATCGGAACGTTCACATACGGCAGTGTTGCATCTACCACCAAGTGTGGCGTCAAATCGTTATCAAGAAGCCAGTCGTAAAACGCCCGTAATAAATACGGACGTCTTGGCTTAAGGTTTTCTTCGCTCATTACTGACCAGCTAGACGCATCTCGCGTTCTGCTTCGGTCAATGAAGCTAAAAACGAATCTCGTTCGAAAA
Organism: Enterovibrio baiacu; assembly: GCF_004120195.1. Classification (GTDB taxonomy): domain Bacteria; phylum Pseudomonadota; class Gammaproteobacteria; order Enterobacterales; family Vibrionaceae; genus Enterovibrio; species Enterovibrio baiacui. The sequence continues at coordinate 121,829 of NZ_SCHN01000013.1, forward strand.
CACGTGCCATGTACGTTTTCACTTCTTTTGCACCAGGACCGCTTAGCTCAATGCCCATAACAGGCAAACGCCATAGCAGTGGTGCAAGGTAGCAATCTACCAAGCTAAACTCTTCACTCATGAAGAATGGGTATTCCGCGAATACAGGAGCAAGTGCCAGCAGTTCTTCACGTAGTTGACGACGTGCTTTATCTGCTTCTTCAGCGTTCCCTTTTTCGATTTTCTCAACCAAGGTGTACCAGTTACGCTCAATGCGGTACATCATCAGACGGCTGTTACCACGAGCAACCGGGTAAACAGGCATCAACGGTGGATGCGGAAAACGCTCATCCAAGTATTCCATGATGATATTCGCGTTATACAACGCCAATTCACGGTCAACCAGAGTAGGAACCGAATTGTATGGATTCAGGTCTAGTAAATCCTCTGGTAGGTTATTAGGATCAACAAGCTCAATCTCGTAGGTAACACCTTTCTCAGCAAGAACGATGCGCACCTGATGGCTATACATGTCTGATGCGTCAGAATACAACGTCATCACCGAGCGTTTATTGGCAGCAACAGCCATTAACCCCTCCAGAATATTTCATCATTAGAAAAAACAATGGGAGCTCATGCCCCCATTGTGGATCAGCAACTCACTAGATTAACCGATCAGTGTACGTCACGCCAATATTCTTTCTTCAGGAAAATGGTCAATACCAGGAAAATCAACAAGAAGCCAATTACCCAATATCCCATTTGCTGGCGTTCAAGCTTGTTTGGCTCACCGGAATACTCTAGGAAGTTAACCAAATCACGAACCGCTTCATCAAACTCGTCAGGGCTCAGTTCACCGTTGCCCAACGATTCAATGCCAACAAATTCGTCAACCATCTCACCATCAACCATCACTGACTTGTATTGCTTCACAGGCGTGCCCTGAAGCTCTTCAAGTACGTGTGGCATACCCACGCTTGGGAACACAACGTTGTTCACACCAAATGGGCGAGAAGGGTCCGCATAGAACGAACGCAGATAGGTGTATACCCAATCTGTGCCACGTACACGAGCAACAAGCGTCAGGTCTGGTGCTGGCGCACCAAAGAAGGTTGCTGCATCTTCTGTTGAGATGGCGTTTTTGACAAGGTCACCGATTTTGGCGTTTTCATCAAACACCAAGTTTTCCATCATCAAGGTATTCGGAATATCCAAGTCATTCGCAATACGCTCATAGCGCTGGTATTGCGTTGCATGACAGCCAAAACAGTAGTTCATGAACAACTTTGCACCATTTTGCAAAGAGGCTTTGTCCGACAAATCATTGTTAGCTGCGTCCAACGGCACTTTCGCACCTGCGGCTAGCGCAAGAGAAGGCAACAACGCGAACAAGATTACAATCCACTTCTTCATTAGTAGTTCACCCTCTCCGGTAATGGTTTTGTTGCTTCGTTTTTGCTGTAGACAAACAGCAGAACAAAGAACATGAAGTAACCAAAGCTAAAGATTTGAGCCAACAGCGTGTATAGGTCAGTTGCAGGCAATGTACCCAACACACCTAGCGCAATGAAGGAGATAACGAACTGAACAATGTTAGCAAGGTGCAATTTGCTGCGATAACGGTAAGAGCGCACTTTACAGCGGTCCAACCAAGGCAGAACAAACAATACCGCGATAGACAAGCCCATGAGCACAACGCCGGTTAACTTATCGGGAACCGCACGCAAAATGGCGTAAAACGGTGTGAAGTACCAAACTGGCGCAATGTGGTCAGGTGTTTTAATCGGGTTCGCAGCTTCAAAGTTAGGTGGCTCAAGGAAGTAGCCGCCCATCTCTGGATTAAAGAAAATCACATAAGCAAACAAGATACCAAAGCCAGCGACACCAATGAGATCTTTTACGGTTCCGTAAGGGTGGAACGGCACAGAATCGATGATGTCGTATTTCTTGCTGTAGTACTCGTGGAATGGGAACTGCGTGTCGTACCCTTCGCCTTTAGAGCCTTTCGGCAACTTGGTTTCAATACCGTCTGGGTTATTCGAGCCCACTTCGTGCAGCGCAAGAATGTGCAATACAACCAGCAACAAAATAACAATCGGCAATGCAACAACGTGTAGGGCGAAGAAACGGTTTAGTGTTGCGCCCGACAGGACAAAGTCACCACGGATCCATAGCGTTAGGTCGTCACCGATAACAGGGATTGCACCAAATAGCGAGATGATTACCTGTGCGCCCCAGTAAGACATTTGTCCCCAAGGTAGCAAGTAACCCATGAAGGCTTCTGCCATAAGCGCAAGGAAGATAAGCATACCGAACAGCCACAGCAATTCGCGTGGTTTTTGGTAAGAACCGTAGATTAAGCCACGGAACATATGCAGATAGATCACCACAAAGAACGCAGAAGCGCCCGTTGAGTGCATGTAGCGAAGTAACCAACCGTATTCTACATCACGCATGATGTATTCAATTGAGGCAAACGCACCTTCCGCAGAAGGGTTATAGCTCATGGTTAGCCAAATGCCTGTCAGCAACTGATTTACTAGAACCAGCATGGCGAGTGAGCCAAACAAGTACCAGAAGTTGAAGTTCTTTGGCATTGGGTATTCAGACAAATGCTTTTTGTAGGCATTTATCGCTGGAAGGCGTTTTTCAAACCAGTTGAGTAGATTTTCCATTACGCATTCCCCTCATCAGCACCCACCAAGACACGGTTATCATCTAGATATACGTATGGCGGCACAACTAGGTTTAGTGGTGCTGGAACACTCTGGAATACGCGTCCCGCCATATCAAACTTAGAACCATGACATGGGCAGAAGAAACCAGATGTAACGCCTTGAACCTGCTCTCCGAAACTGTCAGGGAGATACGTTGGCGAACAACCAAGGTGTGTACAAAGACCAACAGCGATAAAGATCTCTGGTTTTATCGAACGATACGCACCAGTGATATATTCAGGCTGCTGAGGCTCTTGTGATTCAGGGTCACGAAGCTTGTCACCAATACCATTTAACTCTTCCAGGGTCTGCTCGCCACGACGAACAACCCAGACAGGTTTCCCTTGCCAAATAACCCTGATTAACTGGCCATCTTCTATTTTACTAATGTCGACTTCGACCGGGGCTCCTGCCGCCTTTGCTTTGGCGCTAGGGTTCCAAGACTTTAAAAAAGGTACAGCGACTGCTGCTGCACCTACACCACCGACCACAGCGGTCGATAAAGTCAAGAAACGGCGTCGGCCCGAATTCACTGGCGCATTGCTCATCCAACATACTCCCATGTGCTCCCGCATGGATTTTTATAACTGTCCTTATGCGTCCCTGGAGCTTACGGCTAACTCAAAATAAGAATTCCTACGGCGTATAACTGAGTAAATCGACTCAATATAACCCACTAATACGTCGCCTAAATGATAAGGAAAACCCCACTTTTTGACAAGATAAAGCTACCTTTTTGTAACAAATGTGAGGGGCACACCGTTTTTTAACCTAAGCCCTAAAAACCAATTTTTTCAAGGTGGATGTCAATATTGAGATGTTGTGAGAAATGTTGAGAAAGCAGGTTTTTAGCGAAGACGTTAAGAAAGAGGAAGAAAATACCAAAACAACAGATATAAAAAAGCCCGGCATGAGCCAGGCTTTTTGGTCCAATGTTCTTCGGATAAAATCCGGAAGCGAATTAACGCTTAGAGAACTGTGGACGACGACGTGCTTTACGTAGACCAACTTTCTTACGTTCAACTTTACGAGCATCACGTGTAACAAAGCCAGCAGCGCGTAGCGCAGGACGTAGAGATTCATCGTATTGCATCAGTGCGCGCGTGATACCGTGACGGATCGCGCCAGCTTGACCAGAAATACCACCACCAGAAACAGTGATGTATAGGTCTAGCTTGTCAGTCATTTCAACCAACTCTAGTGCCTGAAGAACAACCATGCGAGCTGTTGGACGACCAAAATAGGTCTCCAGTGAACGCTGGTTGATTACGATGTTACCGCTACCCGGTTTGATAAATACGCGAGCTGCGGAGCTTTTGCGGCGACCAGTGCCGTAGTATTGTTCTGCCATTGTTAAATCCCCTTAGATGTCCAGTACTTGCGGCTGTTGAGCCGCGTGCTTGTGCTCAGTACCCGCGTAAACTTTAAGTTTACGGAACATTGCACGACCTAGAGGACCACGTGGCAACATACCTTTAACGGCAAGTTCGATGATCATTTCTGGTTTCTTCGCGATCAGCTTGTCGAAGCTGATTGACTTGATGCCACCAATGTAGCCAGTGTGGCTGTGGTACATCTTGTCAGTGAATTTCGCACCAGTTACAGCTACTTTGTCCGCGTTGATAACTACGATGTAGTCACCAGTGTCAACGTGCGGAGTGTACTCCGGCTTGTGCTTACCACGTAGACGAGATGCGATCTCAGTTGCGATACGACCCAGAGTTTTACCTTCTGCGTCTACAATATACCAGTCGCGTTTTACAGTTTCTGGTTTAGCAACGAAAGTTTTCATGCTAATAAATACCCGATTATTTAAAAATTTCACTTAAGGAGCGAATGCTCCCACTGTTAAGAGCCCATTCAACACCCCTTCGAGTGGTGTACCCTCGGCCTAAGCCTTTCAACAGTAACGGTGGGTTGCGGGATTATAGAGAAGGGTGTAGAAAAAATCACCTTTTTTTCTAAAAAAGTCCTGACTTTTTCATCGGGTCGCTAATAACAATGTTATCACGCCCCCAAGCCTTGCTACGGAAGGTGTTCCAACGCCAAATAATCATGGCTTTGCATCTCTTTTAAGCGAGAACAACACCTTTTAAACTCAAAATTCAGCCTGCCATCAACATATAATGTCGTGAGTGCCACTTCTGCGGAAATAATGAGTTTTACATGTCGCTCGTAGAACTCGTCGACCATGGCAATAAAGCGTCTTGCCGCATCATCTTTTGACGCGCCCATCTGCGGAACATCAGAGAGCAACACGGTGTGGTATAAGCGGGCAACCTCTATATAGTCAGATTGGCTGCGAGGGCTATCACACAAGGTAGCGAAATCGAAATGCACCACGCCTTCCGCCTCTCTCACCGCCAACAACGCTCGGTTGTTGATTTCAATGGTGTGGTTCGAGTGCATGGGCTCTGTCGCTAGCTGACAAAAGTAGCTTTCGAGGTTGGTATTGGCTTTTTCATCTAAAGGGAAGTGATAAATTTCCGCTTGTTCCAATGTCCGTAAACGATAATCTGTACCCGCATCAACATTTACCACCTCACAGTGTGCATTTATTAGTGCAATTGCAGGGAGGAAACGCGCCCGTTGCAAACCGTTTCGATATAGCTCATCAGGCACAATGTTAGATGTTGCCACGAGACAAATGCCACGCTTAAACAGCGCTTCCATTAAGGTACCGAGGATCATCGCGTCGGTGATGTCAGAAACAAAGAATTCATCAAAACAAAGAATGTGCGCTTCATCAGCGAGTTTGTCGGCGATTTTCTGCAAAGGATCGACTTCACCATCAAGCATTTTCAGTTCGTGATGAACGCGGTGCATAAAACGGTGGAAGTGCATGCGCATTTTTTTGTCGAAAGGCAGACTGTCAAAAAAGGTATCAACCAGATACGTTTTTCCTCGCCCAACACCTCCCCAGAAATACAAGCCTTTCTCTGGCGCAGTGTTCGTCGCTTTTTGGCCAAACAAGCTTTTTAGAAACGATGTTTTCTCTTGCGGCGCATTCACGCGTTTCACAAGACGATGGTACAAATCATCAAGCAGCATCACCGCATTTCGTTGTGAGGCATCCTCAAAAAAATCCGGGCGTTGGAGGTCTTTATTGTATAGATCTAGCGGTGTCATTCCTTGAACCTAACTGTGACTGAAGACATCTTTGTTCTCAAAATCAATAGTACCACGCTCAACTTTTGCCATGTATAGTGAACCGACGCATTTAAGGGATTCGTAACTACCTAAGTGCTCAAATCAGAGTAACAGCGTGGTCCTATTAATCATCTTGCATCCAAAAACTTACTGAAGAATATCAAGGAGCATTCATGGCTGAAATCAACATCATTGCTTTTGGAGCCCTCGGCATTGTCATTGGCTTCTTAATCGGCCGTTTTATGAATCGTGACAATAGTCAGCAAAAGGACTTGAAAAAGGAACTTGAAAAGTCACGTTACGAGGTAGAGCAATACCGCCAAGAGTTGGTGGACCACTTTGCACAAAGCGCAGAGTTGCTCGACAACATCTCACGTGACTACAGCAAACTGTATCAACACATGGCGGCAACGTCTGCCGAATTGATGCCAAACCTGCCTGAACAAGACAACCCATTTGCAAAACGCATCAGCAAGTTGTCTGACGTTACGCCAGAAGCGGAAGGCGAAGCTTCTCAAGAGCAACCGCGTGACTACTCAGGCCAAGCAACCGGTTTGTTAAAAGATGCTGAAAAAACCAGCAAAGCGAGTTAAGTCGGTCACACTTCTTAACTAAGGTAACATTGAACTTTTTCAAATAATCCCCACTCTTACATCGTACCGATACAGGGGAGTGTTTATGAAAAAGACGTCTTTGCTTACTTTGAGTGCCATCGCACTTGCCATTAGTACAAGTATTACCGCCTTGCCTGCAACTGCCGCATTACCCATGGCCGTTGCAGGTGAGAGCCTCCCAAGTCTGGCGCCGATGCTAGAAACTGTCAGCCCTGCGGTTGTCAGCATTTCCGTGGAAGGTAGCCATACCTCAAAGCAACGCGTTCCTGAATCTTTCCGCTTTTTCTTTGGTCCTGACTTTCCGTCAGAACAAGTCCGTGAACGTCCTTTTCGCGGATTAGGCTCTGGTGTCATTGTTGATGCAAGCAAAGGCCATATCGTGACCAACCATCACGTGATTGATGGCGCGACGAAAATCCGCGTGCAGCTTCATGATGGTCGAGAGTATGACGCGGAATTGATCGGTAGCGACAGCATGTCAGACGTTGCCTTGCTTAAACTCGAAAAAGCAGAAAATCTCACTGAGATTAAATTTGCAGACTCCGATGCGCTTCGCGTCGGGGATTTTGCCATTGCCATTGGTAATCCCTTTGGCCTCGGGCAAACCGTGACATCCGGTATCATTTCCGCGCTCGGCCGAAGTGGCCTAAACCTCGAGAACTTCGAGAACTTTATTCAGACGGATGCCGCCATCAACAGCGGTAACTCTGGTGGTGCGTTGGTGAACCTTAATGGTGAGTTGGTCGGCATTAACACAGCGATTCTCGGCCCCAACGGCGGGAACGTAGGTATCGGTTTTGCCATTCCCGTCAACATGACAAAAAACCTCGTCGAACAAATCCTAGAATTTGGTGAAGTTCGCCGCGGTGTGCTGGGCGTTCAAGGTGGGGAACTGACCTCAGAGCTTGCAGAAGCCTTCGGCTATGAAACCAATCATGGGGCCTTTGTAAGCCAAGTTGTTCCTGATTCTGCAGCCGCCAAAGCGGGCATTGAAGCGGGTGACATCATTGTCTCCGTCAATGGCAAAGAGATCCGCACATTTGGTGAATTGCGCGCGAAAGTCGCCACCCTGGGTGCTGGTAAGAAAGTCAAACTGGGTTTGATCCGAGATGGCAAAGACAAAACCGTCACCGCAACGTTGAAAGAAGCTGGCATGGTGAAAGCGAAAGCAGAAACCTTGCATGAAGCATTAACTGGCGCGGAGCTCGAGAACTATAGCGAAGGCAAGGTGAAAGGTGTACGTGTTGCGCGCGTAGAGAAAGACTCGATTGCTGCGCGCTATGGCTTAAAACAAGGGGACATCATTGTTGGCCTTAACCGTAACGACGTGAACAATCTTGGCGATTTCCGCAAGCAGCTAGAGAGTAAGCCAAACGTGCTTGCCTTAAACATTGTACGCGGTGAGTCGACGATGTATTTGGTCATTCGCTAAAACTCTTTTCGGAAATTCAGGGGCCTGAGTTCATCAGGCTCCTTTTCCCTCTCTACTCATGTCCACATTTCAGTGTTATGCTCATCGACTTAATATCAACGAGATAATTGAGGAGTAGCATGCTAGCTTTTATGACGCGTTCCGTCGTTTATGGCGGCCTTATCGCCGCACTTTTATTGCTGGCTATTCCGTCCCTTCGTACGGGCAAATTGGTCTCGGATGCCACCCTTTCACAGTTTGAACCTGATGCCTCTTTGGTGTCTTACAACTATGCCGTTCGACGCGCCTCCCCTGCCGTCGTCAACATCTACACCCGTCGTTATAGCAGTGAAAACCGTCTACAGCTCAACGCCGAAGGGCTAGGCTCTGGCGTGATCATGAGCGACAAAGGGTACATAGTGACCAACTATCACGTTGTCGCACGTGCAGATCAAATCATCGTCGCACTGCAGGATGGACGGATCAGCACAGCGCAATTAGTCGGTAAAGATCAACGTACCGATCTCGCTGTACTCAAAGTGGATCTTGAAAGTCTGCCTGTGATCCCATTTAACGACAGTTACGATCCTGCTGTCGGTGATGTCGTGCTCGCCATTGGTAACCCCTATAACCTTGGGCAAACCACCACTTTTGGCATTATCTCCGCCACTGGCCGTCCTGGCATGAGCTTTAATCGTCAGCAAGATTTCCTACAAACAGATGCCGCCATTAACCGCGGTAACTCTGGCGGCGCATTGGTTAACAGTCGCGGCGAGCTCGTTGGCATCAATACCGCCTCTTTCCAGCAAGCCACGGACATTGAAACCTACGGCATTTCTTTCGCTATTCCCTACTCGCTCACCGTTAAAATCATGCAGAAGCTGATTGCTGATGGACGCGTCATCCGCGGCTACATTGGCGTTGATGGCCGAGAGGTAAACCCTGTGATGGCCCGTTTGCTGGATGCGGAACAGCTAAGTGGCGTGATGGTCGCGGCGGTAGAGCCAAACGGCCCCGCAGATCGTTCCGGGCTGCGCACGAACGACTTGATCATTGATATTAACGATCAACCAATCCATGGTTTTAGAAATGCACTCGATATTGTGGCTGATATTCGCCCAGGGACGGTTGTGCCGTTCAAAGTGATTCGAGAAGGTAACACCATGGAATTGATGGTAACGATTGGTGAAGAGCCTGCGCGATAGCCGATTCGATGAACGTCGGCTTACACAGTGACATCGATGTAAAGATCGCTAAACCAAACCTATAAAAAAAGGTCGCCTCGGCGACCTTTTTGTTTTTCAGCTCATAACCTTGCCGTTAGTAGCAGCGGTTAGTCAGTGAAGCGTTCAATATGAACACCCAACTTTTGTAGCTTGTCTTCGATGTGCTCATAACCGCGATCGATGTGATAGATACGGTCAACAATGGTTTCGCCTGTTGCGATTGCACCAGCAATCACCAAGCTCGCTGATGCACGAAGATCGGTCGCCATAACCTGCGCGCCGCTCAGACCATCGCAATCACCACAAACCACAGTGTTACCTTCGATTTCCGCGTGCGCGCCCATGCGTTGAAGCTCAGGCACGTGCATGAAACGGTTTTCAAAAATGGTTTCGGTAATAATACCAGTGCCTTTTGCCATCAAGTTCAACAGGGTGAATTGCGCTTGCATGTCAGTAGGGAAACCTGGGTGTGGCGCAGTGCGGATGTTCACGGCTTTAAGCTCGCGGTCCGTCATATCAAGCGAGATCCAGTCTTCACCAGTTTCAATCGCGGCACCCGCTTCTTCAAGCTTCGCCAATACCGCTTCTAGCAGTTTTGGAGACGTTTTGTGACACGTGATTTTACCGCCAGAAACCGCAGCACCCACCAAGAAAGTACCTGTTTCAATACGGTCCGCCACGACATCATGGTAACCGCCACCTAGGCGCTCAACACCTTCGATGGTGATGGTGTCAGTACCTGCACCCGTGATTTTCGCACCAAGAACGTTCAAAAACTTCGCACAATCAACGATTTCAGGCTCACGCGCTGCGTTTTCAATGACTGTCGTGCCTTCCGCCAAGGTAGCAGCAGACATAATGGTCACCGTTGCACCCACGCTGACTTTGTCCATGACAATGTGTGCGCCTTTTAGGCGACCATCAACATGTGCTTTTACATAGCCTTCATCAAGGGTAATGGTAGCACCAAGTTGCTCCAAACCATGAATATGAAGATCAACAGGGCGTGCGCCAATCGCGCAACCACCAGGCAGTGACACCTGACCTTTACCGAAACGTGCAACCAAAGGACCTAACGCCCAAATAGACGCACGCATGGTTTTTACGAGATCGTACGGTGCGCAGAATTCATCGATGTTGCTTGCGTCAACATGCACTGAGCCATTGCGCGATACTTTTGCGCCCAAGCGAGAAAGCAGTTCCATTGTCGTGTCAATGTCACGCAATTTAGGAACGTTTCCAACTTCCACTGGCTCTTCAGCCAACAGTGCAGCAAACAGAATAGGAAGTGCTGCGTTTTTAGCACCAGAGATTGTGACGTCACCACGCAGTGGGCCACCACCGTGGACACGGAATTTTTGCATGCTGTTCCTCTTGGACTTATAGCGGTTGCATCAGTTTTTTATCACGCGCCCATTCAGCGGGCGTCAGCGCCTTAATACTCAGCGCGTGAATGGCATTTGTTCTGATGTGCTCCATCAGCGGTCCATAGATAGTCTGTTGTTTTTTGACACGTGACATGCCATCAAACATATCGCCAACAGCGATCACTTCAAAGTGGCTGCCGTCGCCTTTTACAAGGAGTTCTTCCAATGCCAACGTCGATTCAAGAATTGCTTTAATTTCTGATGGTTCCACGATCATTCCTCATCAACCAGTGTGTTATCACCGGTAAATAGACTGTCTACATTACTCAGTTGCAAAAGCACAGTAAGCTGAGCAGGCACGTGACAAAGCGTCAGTGCTTGGCCATTGTCTTTAAACTGCTGATGCAAATGGAGCAACATCGCCATCCCTGCCGAATCCACGCGCTTCACCTCTGAAAGATTGAGAGTGACAGCACTTTCCTTTGGAAACCAATCGGCAAGGCGGCTCCAAAATGGTGGAACTGTGTCACGATCAAGCTCTCCTGACAAGCAGTAATGGCCATTTGTGTCTTTACGCCACGCTAATGGCTCACTCACGATGCACCTTCACTTTTGCTGATCGGTTTTTTCGCACGTTCTTCGAGTTCAGCCGCGACAGCTTCAACGCCATTCTTGCGCAATTGACCACTCCACTCGCTCGCTTTTGTATTCAGCATACTCACGCCTTCAACCTGAACGTCAAACCCTTGCCACTCATCCGTTTTACGGTTTTTGCGCAATTTAAAGTCTAGGCGAATTGGCGGGCGGGCGTTGTCAGTAATATCAACGCGAACCGACACCACTTTGCGCTTAGGATCAATCGCCCTAGCAGGCTCCACGGTCACAAGCTGGTCGGTGTATTCCGTTAAGATTTGCGCGTAAGACGCGACCAGATAGTCATAAAACGCGTCAGTGAACAGGTCGCGCTCTTCTTTCGAGGCTTTTCTGGCTTGAGAACCGAGCACCTTCAATGCCGCATAGCGAACATTGATATAGGGCATCAACTCTTCTTTAACGACAGCGCGCAGTAACTCTGGGTTTTCCTGATACGCGTCTTTGTCTTTCTTCAATCGGCTGAAGGCGTTCTCCGCCACACCATTAATCAAATGGTAAGGGTTGCTAGCATCAACCGCTGCCATGCTGACCGACGACACCATCATCGTGATGGCAGCCATCGCAAGTGTTATCCATTTCTTCATCGTTATTTACTCCTTGTCGCCGCCAACGCTGTAAAGGAACTGACCAATCAGATCCTCTAGCACGAGTGCCGAGCGTGTATCTTCTAGCAAGTCACCGTCTTGCAGAACATCGATGTCTTCATCCAAAAAGCCTGGTCGAATGCCAATGAATTGCTCGCCAAGTAACCCTGAAGTCAAAATGGCGGCAGAGCTGCTTTCTGGGAAGAAACCGTACTTACGTTCAATTTCCAATGTTACGGATGGCACATAATCAGGCGCCGTTAATGAGATATCACTAACACGACCCACCACAACGCCACCCACTTTCACCGGCGAGCGAACTTTTAATCCACCGATATCATCAAAATGCGCTTCCAGCGTGTAATAGTCCGAGCGAGAGAAGCTCTTCACATCTGCAACCTGAAAGATAAGCAACAGCACGGCTGCAATTCCTGCCAACACAAAAGTGCCTACCCAAAATTCTGTTTTACGATTTTGTTGCATGTAATTAGCTCCCAAACATCAGCGCGGTAAGAGTAAAATCTAAACCCAACACTGCCAAAGACGAATGCACGACGGTACGTGTGGTGGCACGGCTGATCCCTTCTGATGTGGGGATAGCATCGTAACCATTAAAAAGCGCGATCCAAGTGACGGTGATAGCAAACACCACACACTTGATAAATGACTGGCCAATGTCATAGCCCAACTCAACAGAGGACTGCATCACTGACCAATAGCTTCCGTAATCGATGCCTTTCCAATCGACACCGACAAGCTGCCCGCCCCAAATGCCAATCATCATGAAAATCATCGCAAGCAGTGGCATTGAAATCACCCCCGCCCAAAAGCGCGGCGCGATAACGCGACGAAGCGGATCGACCGCCATCATTTCTAAACTTGAAAGTTGTTCGGTGGTTTTCATCAAACCAATTTCGGCGGTGAGCGCAGAGCCAGCTCGGCCCGCGAAAAGTAACGCTGTTACCACAGGCCCCAACTCACGCAGCAACGACAACGCGACCATTTGCCCAAGCGAGCTTTCAGCGCCGAAATCCGCCAACACAAGGTAGCCTTGTAGGCTCAATACCATGCCAATAAAGAGGCCAGAGACCATAATGATGGCGAGTGAGCGTACACCCACGGAATACAGCTGAGTAATCAGCAGCGGGAACATTTTCTTAGGCTGCGGTTTACCAATTAATGCGCCAAGCAACACAAAGGTCGCGCGACCCATTGTTCTCGACACCGCCATGGTGCGAGCACCCAGCGCTTGAACCATATTGACGATCACGAGAACAGCTCCTGTGTAATATCACTGGCAGGATAACGGAAAGGCACAGGCCCATCGGCATCGCCTTTGAGAAATTGACTCACGCGAGGATCGGGATTGTCACGCAAAGATTGCGGTGAGCCTGATGCAATGATTTTACCGTTTGCCAGCAGGTAAACATGATCAGCAATGCTCATCACTTCTGGCACATCGTGCGAAACGACAATAGAGGTTAACCCCAATGCTTGGTTGAGGTTACGTATCAAAGAGACCAACACACCCATGGTAATCGGGTCTTGCCCCACAAACGGTTCATCAAACATGATGAGTTCAGGGTCAAGTGCAATGGCGCGAGCAAGCGCAGCTCGGCGCGCCATGCCGCCAGACAAACTGCTCGGCATTAACTGCGCGGCACCGCGAAGTCCAACGGCTTCCAGCTTCAAAAGTACGATGGTTTTGATTAAGGATTCAGGCAGTTCGGTATGCTCTCGAAGCGGGAATGCCACGTTGTCAAACACCGTCATATCGGTGAACAACGCCCCTGACTGAAAAAGCATACTCATGCGTTTTCGCGCTTCGTAAAGCTTGCTGCGAGACAAGGTTGGAATGTCATGGCCTGCAAATTCAATGCGCCCACTGTCTGGCTGAAGTTGACCGCCAATCAATCGCAACAGGGTCGTTTTACCAATACCAGATGGACCCATGATCGCTGTGACCTTACCCACGGGTACCGTCAAACTGACATTGTCAAAAATAACCCTCTCATCCCGAGAAAAGGTTAGGTTGCTGATCTCAACCAAATTTTTAGGGCTCATAGCAGGGCCTTCGATGGTGATTCATTCACGAGTTAAGTGACTGATCATAGAGTGAGTGTGCGTGCAAGACAAGTAATTGCACAGTATTCATTTGCAAATTTCTGGTCAAGTATTCAACAGTGTTTTCTGACGCTTTGTCTTTATATATATGCACTTTTTTAATTTAAAAGGCCTCCGACGGAGCACCTTGATGTGAAAAAGGGATGAAAAGCAATGAAACTCAAGGATTCGAAACAGAAAACCCGTGTGATTGAACAAAACACAATATCGCCGAAATTACATGTCCATATCCGTCATTAGTACGCCGTTTTCCTTCACATTTCTTCAATAAGCGGTCAGAATTGCGGTTCTATACAATTCGACCGATCCATTCAGAAGGTAATTAAATGTTTGAAGCGACCGCCATCCTCGTCGTTGGCCTGTGTTTGTTAGTATGGAGTGCTGACAGATTGGTCTACGGTGCTGCAGCTATTGCCCGCAACGTTGGCATCTCCCCGCTTGTCATCGGTATGACCATTCTTGCCATGGGCAGTTCCGCACCTGAGATGGTTGTTTCCGCCACAGCTGCACTGAGTGGCAAAACTGATACAGCTGTCGGAAATGTGCTCGGTTCAAACATCGCAAACATTGCCCTTATTCTCGGCGTCACCGCACTTATCAAGCCCCTTTCTATCAGCTCTGGCATTATTCGACGTGAACTCCCACTCATGCTGGGTGTCACTATCGTTGCAGGGGCCATTTTGTGGGACAACCATTTAAGCTTCTACGAGGGTGTACTTCTTGCCGTTCTGTTTGCAGGCTTTTTGCTTGCGATGATGAAGATTGGTAAAGAAAGCGGCGAATCCGATCCTATGCTTGCAGAGCAGGAAGCGGAAATCCCAACAGGCGTGAGTAATGTGTCTGCGGGTATCTGGGTTGTTGTCGGTCTTGTTTTGCTTATTTTCAGTGCTGACATGGTGGTTGAATCTGCCGTGACTATCGCAAAAGCGTTTGGTATGAGTGATCTGGTGATCGGTCTGACCATTGTTGCTGTTGGTACAAGCCTGCCAGAGCTTGCAGCCTCTGTCGCCGGCGTGCTGAAAGGCGAAGATGACCTCGCGGTCGGTAACATCATCGGCTCTAACATCTTCAACATTCTCGCTGTCATGGGCATTCCAGGTATTTTAAATCCTTCAATGCTTAACCCACTGGCGATGGATCGTGACTTTTATGTCATGCTCGCCGTGTCTGTCTTGTTGTTTTTGTTTGCTGTTGGTAAGTCCCGTATTATTAATCGCTGGGAAGGGATCGCGCTGCTGATTTGCTTCGTTGGCTACCAAGGCTATTTGCTTACCGATATGGCAGCATAATTCGGATACGCTATGACTGATTTTGATTTTCGCCAAGCTGGCACCACAGTACTGAAAACCGAACTCGATGCGATTACTCAGCTCGAGCAATACATCAATGATGACTTCGTAAAGGCGTGCCAACTGATTCTGTCTGCGTCAGGCAAAGTGGTTGTTATGGGCATGGGGAAATCCGGCCACATCGGCAATAAAATTGCCGCAACCTTTGCCAGTACTGGCACCCCTTCGTTTTTCGTTCACCCAGGAGAAGCCAGCCATGGCGACTTGGGCATGATTGAAAAGGGCGACGTGGTTTTAGCGATTTCGAACTCAGGCGAAGCTTCTGAAATTCTAACCTTGCTGCCGGTGGTGAAACGCCGCGGCATCGCACTGATTTCAATGACAGGAAACCCTGCATCGACCATGGCGCGATTGGCGCAAGTGAATCTGTGCATTAAAGTGCCAAAGGAAGCCTGCCCTATCGGCCTTGCACCTACATCCAGCACCACGGCCACATTGGTGATGGGCGACGCACTTGCTGTCGCACTGATGCAAGCGAAAGGCTTCACCGCTGACGATTTCGCCCTTTCTCACCCAGGCGGCGCACTCGGGCGTAAGCTGTTACTTCGAATCTCTGATGTCATGCATGCGGGCGATAACTTGCCGACAGTTCTGGTGACAGCAACGATTCGCGATGCCCTGCTTGAAGTGTCCGCAAAGGGCCTTGGCATGACCGCTGTCGTTGACGATAAAGGGGCGCTTTGCGGTATCTTTACCGATGGCGATTTACGTCGCCTTCTTGATCAGCGCCTTGACCTCCATGAAACCTGCATAGGCGATGTCATGGGTGAAAACCCAACGTGTGTCGATGAAGACCTCCTTGCCGCCGAAGGCCTAAAGCTAATGGAAGAAAAGAAAATCAATGGTTTGCTCGTGACGCGCCAAGGTATGTTAGTAGGCGCGTTGAATATGCATGATCTTCTTAAAGCGGGAGTCATGTGATGCAAGAGAACTCAAACAATACAATGAATAATGAAGACACCGTCGACACCCTTTACGGGCCTGTCGCGAAACGTGTTTTTGATTCGGCTGCAGGCATTAAGCTATTGATTTGCGATGTTGATGGCGTCTTTTCAGATGGCCGTATTTACATGGGCAACGATGGCGAAGAGCTAAAAACCTTCCACACACGTGACGGCTATGGCATTAAATCGCTGATGAATGCCGGCATCGACATCGCCGTGATCACAGGCAGAAAGTCCGCCATCGTAGAACGCAGAATGTCTGCATTAGGCATCAAGCACATCTATCAAGGCCAAGACGACAAAGCCACGGCATACCAAGATTTGGTCGCACAACTGGGTATCCCAGCAGAAGCGACCGCATATATTGGTGACGACCTTATTGATTGGCCTGTTATGTCATGTGTAGGCTTGTCTGTCTGTGTGAAAGATGGCCATCTCTTACTGGCACAACGTGCTGACTTGGTGACTCGAATCCCAGGTGGTTATGGTGCAGTGCGTGAAGTGTGCGACCTCATTCTCGAAGCCCGTGGCGAGCTCGATGCGCACAAAGGATTAAGTATATGATGCTGCAACGCCTTTGCATTGTGGCATTGCTAGGCATCTGCGGGTATGCGGGTTATTACCTGCTTGGCCAGCACTATCTAGACACAGAAGTACAAGTAACGCCCGATGCAGAAAAACCACTGTTCACGGGTGATGGTATTAAGTCCACCAGCTACAACGAACAGGGAATTCGCAGTTATACCCTCGACTCTAGTCATATTGAACATTATCAAAAGCTAGACGAAACGCATTTTAATGAGCCAGTGTTGTGGACCTTTAGCGACGGTATCGCAGAAGAATGGCGGGTTAGCTCGAATTTTGCCGTCCTAGAAAGCGGTCGCTATCTGGTGATGACAGGACGCGTCCGGATCTTTAACCTATTGCCTAACGCGCAAATTAAAGTCGTGACGACAGACGAATTGACGCTCGACCTTACCAGCCGGGATTTTTGGTCGGACACAGAAACTGAAATTACCGGTGTAGGCTTTCAAACCCACGGACAGCGGGTGAAAGGCAATTTTGGCTCCCATCAAATGGAACTGATCGAACAAGTGAAAAGTAGATATGAACAAAAAACTCAATAATATTTTCGCCTTTCTACTGCTCCTCATTTCAGGTAGTGCATTTGCGCTAACCAGCGATTCTGAACAACCTATTTATATTGATTCAGACACGCAGAATTTGGATCTAAAAACCAATACCGTCATCTTCACAGGTAATGTGTATTTGCGCCAAGGCTCAATTCGCCTGCATGCAAACAAGGTAGTTGTTACTCGCCCTAGCGGCAGTGAAGGCAGCGAAATCATTGATGCCTATGGCAAGCCAGCGACGTTCGAGCAGACCATGGACGACGGCAAAAAAATCAATGGTGAAGCCTTCGACCTTCAATACGAAGTCGCAAAAAGCTTCCTAAAAATGCGCAATCAAGCTGTGCTCACCCAAGAAGGTGGCAACAAGGTAGAAGGTCAATTGATTACCTACCAAATCGACAAACAGCAGTTGGTTGCGGAAAGCGACTCTAACGGTCGTGTTACCACCATTTTGCAACCGCAAACAAAACAAAAGAACTAACACTTCATGGCCATACTTACCGCTAAGAACCTCGCGAAAAGCTATAACGGACGCAAAGTCGTCACCGATGTTAGCCTTGAAGTTAAATCCGGCGAAATCGTTGGATTGCTCGGCCCAAACGGTGCGGGTAAAACTACCTCTTTCTACATGATTGTTGGTTTGGTAGCGCGCGACGAAGGCTCGATTCACATCGATGATACTGACATCAGTATTCAGCCAATGCATAACCGTTCCCGCATGGGTATCGGCTATTTGCCGCAAGAAGCCTCTATCTTCCGTAAGCTGAGTGTTTACGACAATTTGATGGCGGTTTTGCAGACGCGCTCAGAAATGACCAAAGAAGAGCGTCAGGATAAAGCTGAGGATTTACTCGAAGAGTTTAACATTCAGCACATTAGAAACAGCATGGGTATGGCACTCTCTGGTGGTGAACGTCGCCGCGTCGAGATTGCACGCGCACTTGCCGCGAACCCAAAATTCATCTTACTTGATGAACCGTTTGCCGGTGTTGACCCGATTTCCGTTATCGACATTAAAAAGATCATTGAGCATCTTCGCGATCGTGGTTTGGGCGTGTTAATTACCGATCACAACGTACGTGAGACACTGAGTGTCTGTGAACACGCCTATATTGTGAGTCAGGGGCATTTGATTGCTCACGGCACGCCTGATGAAGTCCTTAACGATGAACATGTAAAACGTGTCTATCTTGGCGACCAGTTCAGGCTATAGTTAAAAGTAACGGTTGGCGAATCGTTACAACAACAAGCACTGATAATTCAAAAATAGGAAAGGTGCCAGAATAACTATGAAACCCTCGCTTCAGCTCAAGCTTGGCCAACAACTTGCAATGACGCCGCAACTGCAACAGGCAATTCGTCTGCTGCAGCTTTCGACGTTAGATCTGCAACAAGAGATTCAGGAAGCGCTTGAAGCAAACCCTCTCCTTGAACAAGACGAATCGGGTGATCATTCATCAGACAATGACACATCTGATGATTATGACAATGGCGAGCAGGTCAGCGCTTCTGCAGAACGCGATGACAATTTAAACCGCGAAGACAGCCTTGATAGCTCCGATGCTCTCGGCCAAAAAGAAATGCCTGACGATCTTCCTGTTGATACGACATGGGATGATATGTACAGCGCCAACACTGGCAGCACAGGCATTTCACTCGGTGACGACATTCCTGTTTACCAAGGTGAAACCACCGAAACACTCCAAGACTATCTCAATTGGCAAGTGCAATTAACCCCCTTTACCGAGGTGGATCTTGCGATTGCTACCGCCATCATCGATGCCGTCGATGACAAAGGCTACCTGACCGTCACCTGTGAAGACATCCTTGAAAGCCTTGGTGCGGAAGACGAAGAGGTCGAACTTGATGAAGTTGAAGCCGTTTTAAAGCGCGTTCAACAGTTCGATCCGCTAGGCGTTGCATCACGATCACTTCAAGAATGTTTGTTGATCCAGCTAGCCTCTTTTGCGGAAGACACCCCTTGGTTGGCCGAGGCAAGATCCGTCCTCCAAGCACACATGGATCTTCTGGCGAACCGCGATTACCGTCAAATCATGAAAGAAAGCAAACTTCGCGAGCCTGAGCTCAAAGAAGTGATGCAGTTGATTCACAGCCTTGAGCCACGCCCAGGCAACCTGATCGTCACCAACGAAGCAGAGTACGTTATCCCGGATGTTTCCGTGTTCAAAGATCGCGGAAAGTGGGTGGTACAGATCAACCCAGATAGCGTGCCAAGACTGAAGGTAAACCAACAATATGCTGCGCTAACCAAAAATGGGTGCAGCGCCGCCGACAGCCAATTTATTCGAAGCCATCTACAAGATGCGAAATGGCTGATCAAAAGCTTAGAAAGCCGCAATGAAACCCTGCTGAAAGTTGCACGTTGCATCGTCGAACATCAGCAAGATTTCTTTGAGTACGGCGAAGAGGCGATGAAGCCAATGGTGCTTAACGACATCGCACTCGCAGTGGACATGCATGAATCCACTATCTCTCGGGTCACGACCCAAAAATACATGCATACCCCAAGGGGTATCTTTGAGTTGAAATACTTCTTTTCTAGTCATGTCAGTACTGACAATGGCGGCGAATGTAGCTCTACGGCAATACGTGCGCTGGTCAAAAAGTTGGTTGCCGCCGAAAATCAGGCCAAACCACTCAGCGACAGCAAGATTGCCACACTGCTGGCGGAACAAGGTATCCAAGTAGCACGTCGAACGATTGCAAAATATCGCGAGTCTCTGGGTATCGCACCGTCAAATCAGCGCAAACGCCTTATCTAGGCGTCTCTACAAAGAAGGAAGATGTTTATGCAAATAAATCTCACCGGTCACCACGTCGAGATCACCGAGTCCCTCCGAGAGTATGTGATGCAAAAGTTTGATAAGCTTGAGCGCTTTTTTGAGCATATTAACAACGTCCATGTCGTGCTTAACGTAGAAAAACTCCAACAAATTGCCGAAGCGACGCTTCACGTCAACAACGGCGAAATTCATGCGAAAGCAGACTCAGAAAACATGTATGCGGCCATTGATTCGCTTACGGATAAGCTGGTTAAACAGCTAAACAAACACAAAGAAAAGATGAATCACCATTAACCATGGAACTTAAAGACGTACTTAAGTTGGACTGCACCAAAAGTGCAGTCCTTTGTTCAAGTAAGAAACGTGCACTTGAATTGATCAGCGAGTTGGCCGGCAACCAATTAGACCAAAATCCGCAAAAACTGTTCGAGTGCATCCTAAGCAGGGAAAAGCTAGGGAGTACGGGCATAGGGAATGGAATCGCCATTCCCCATGGCCGTATATTCAATAGTGACCAAGCTGTCGGCGTGTTTATTCAGTGTGCAGAGCCTATCGAGTTCGATGCCATTGATAATCAACCTGTTGATCTCTTGTTCGCACTGCTCGTTCCGGATGCGCAATGTAAAGAGCACCTCAAAACGCTGTCTTTGATTGCACAAAAACTTGGTGACAAGCAACTGTGCAAGCGCATGCGTAATGCCAACTCTGACCAAGAACTCTACGACATCATTACTGGTGAATAGCGAGACAGGGATCCCAGCACCATGCAGTTGAAAATCGTAAGTGGCCGTTCAGGCTCGGGAAAATCTGTCGCACTCCGCGTCCTTGAAGACTTAGGTTATTACTGCGTTGATAACCTTCCCGTGAATCTACTCCCACAGTTCGTGAATGCACAAACGGATGACAGCTCTAACATCGCCGTGAGTATTGATATTCGCAACATGCCTGCTGATCCTGATGAAATCTCCCACACATTGGCAAAGCTTCCTGCTGACTTGGATGTTGATATCTTTTTCTTAGATGCAGACGACAAAGAACTGGTTAAGCGTTTCAGCGAAACACGCCGCCTGCATCCATTAAGCAAAAATAACTTATCGCTCGAACAAGCCATCGAGAAAGAAAAGCAGCTGCTTACGCCGCTGAAAGAACGCGCAGATAAAGTGATCAACACGTCAACGCACTCTGTGCATGACTTGAGTGAAGCGGTGCGATCTTTGGTGCTAGGGAGAACCAGCCGCGATTTGGTGATGGTGTTTGAATCCTTCGGCTTCAAGCACGGTCTTCCCTCTGATGCCGACTACGTTTTCGATGTGCGATTTCTACCCAACCCTCACTGGGAGCCGTCTTTAAGGCCATTAACGGGCCTTGATGAACCGGTGAAGATGTTCCTCGCTGCAGAACAAGACGTGGCAATGCTCATTGCCCAAATCAAAAGTTTCCTCGAATCTTGGTTACCAGCCTTGGAAAAGAACAACCGCAGCTACCTCACCGTGGCCATCGGGTGTACAGGCGGGCAGCACCGCTCTGTGTATATTGCTCAGTTCTTGGCGGACTACTTCAAGTCTAACGGGCAACAAGTGCAAATCAGGCACAGAACACTCGAGGGAAAGATATGACACAGTGCAGTAAAGAAGTCCTGATCCGAAATCGCCTTGGTTTACATGCACGTGCCGCGGTGAAGCTCGTAGAACTGGCACAAAGTTTCGATGCAGAAGTCACTGTATCCAAAGCAGAACAAGCAGTTACCGCTGACAGCGTGATGGCAATTTTGCTGCTTGATTCCAGCCAAGGTGAACAAATCACCGTATCAGCAAACGGCCCAGAGGCACAAAAAGCGCTGGGTGCAGTCACCGCATTGATTGAAGCAGGCTTTGACGAGGAAAACTAACCTCGTCTTATTCCCTGCACGTCAACCCACTCGCTCTCATTTCAACACAGATTTGGCAAAGACAGTCATACGAGATTGCGTTAATATTCATGTCATTGCGCCAGCCGCCGTAAACCGGACAATTCCATGGCAGAGAATTACGAAGTAGAACAGTCTAATCAAACGCATCAAACGTTGCAGGAAGTTAGCCGTGCACTAGACAACGGTATGTTTGTCCATGTCCGACGTATGCTCGAAGACATGGAGCCGGAAGACATTGCACACCTGCTCGAGGCGTCTCCTCCAAAGAGCCGTTTGGTTCTCTGGCAGTTAACCGATCCTGAAGAACAGGGCGAAATCCTCGAAGAGCTTTCGGAAGATGTCAAAGATGGCATCATGGTGCGCATGCAGCCAGAGCAGTTGGCCGCCGCCACCGAAGGTATGGACACCGATGACGTCGCCTACCTGCTTCGAAGCCTTCCTAATCAAGTTTCTCAAGACGTGCTTGCGCAGATGGATGCGCAAGATCGTGATCGCGTAGAACAAGCGCTTGCTTACCCGGAAGACACCGCCGGCGGTATGATGAATACCGACGTGGTGACCATCCGTTCTGACGTGACTGTCGACGTGGTCCTGCGTTATCTGCGCATGAGAGGCGAACTGCCTGAAGCCACCGATGCGTTGTATGTGGTGGATGAAAATAGCCGCCTGATTGGCTCTCTGCCGATCACGACGCTGCTAACGACACAGCCTGATACCGAAGTGCTCGATATCATGGAAGATTCGGATGAGGCGATTCCTGTCGACATGGACGATGGTGAAATCGCGAGCTTGTTTGAACGTCGTAACTGGGTATCCGCACCGGTTGTTGATGACCAACATCAGCTTGTTGGCCGTATCACCATCGATGACGTCGTCGATATCATTCGTGAAGATGCTGAACACTCCATGATGAGTATGGCGGGTCTGGATGACGAAGAAGACACCTTTGCGCCGGTTTTAAAATCCGCACGTAGCCGCAGCATTTGGCTTGGAGCAAACGTCCTTGCCGCATTGGCTGCAGCATCTGTTTCTAACCTGTTTGAAAACACCCTTGAGCAAATGGCCGCCATTGCGGTGCTCATGACCATCGTACCGTCTATGGGTGGCGTTGCCGGTAACCAAACCGTCGCACTGGTGATCCGTGGTTTGGCCGTAGGTCACATCGGTGATTCCAACACCCGCTGGCTACTCACCAAAGAAGCGTTAGTGGGTTTGCTCAATGGCATCATTTGGGCATGTATCATTGGTGGCGTGGTTGTTCTGTGGAAAGGCAATTGGGTACTCGGTGGCATCATCGCCGCCGCGATGATGGCAAACCTCATCATCGCTGGTGTTGCAGGCGTTACTGTGCCTATCTTACTCAAGAAAATGAAAATCGACCCTGCCCTCGCAGGCGGCATGGCACTGACCACCATCACCGACATGGTCGGTCTCTCGGTCTTCCTCGGCCTCGCCACTCTCTTCCTCGTTTAAACGAAAAAAGGCTTTCAAATGAAAGCCTTTTTTACACTGCGATTCTAAATAGCTAAGTCATTCGTTCTCTGACAAGGCTGCAAGCCTTCGAATCTCCGGGAGCTTAGTTCACTAAGTGACTGGAGTGAGAAGGCGAAGCGAACGCGGTCAGAGGGCGAAGGACGACGCTATTCGCCGCCAATTTTCATCGATTCAATTAATATCGACCCCGTCTGAATCTGACTACGCAGCTCAGTGTCCGACCCTACCGCAACAATCTGCTTGTACATGTCAGCCAGATTACCGGCGATGGTAATCTCCGTCACTGGGTATTGGATTTCACCGTTTTCTACCCAGAAGCCTGCGGCGCCGCGAGAGTAATCACCGGTTACGATGTTCACGCCTTGTCCCATGAGCTCTGTCACTAACAAACCTGTGCCTAGCTCTTTCAGCATCTGCTCGAAGTTTTGACCTGTATTGCCCACGAACCAGTTATGGATACCGCCAGCATGACCGGTTGGCTGCATGCCCAGTTTACGGGCGGCATAGCTGGTCGCAAGGTAGGTTTGTAGCTCACCGTTTTTGATGATGTCGAGATCACGGGTAAACATGCCTTCGCTATCAAACGGTGCGCTCGCCATGCCTTTTAGAATATGTGGGCGTTCATACACTTCGAACCATTCAGGCAAGATTTGGTGACCCAGCTTGTCCAAT
The DNA here is from genome assembly GCF_004120195.1 of Enterovibrio baiacu. Lineage (GTDB taxonomy): Bacteria > Pseudomonadota > Gammaproteobacteria > Enterobacterales > Vibrionaceae > Enterovibrio > Enterovibrio baiacui. Next base: position 145,960 of record NZ_SCHN01000013.1, read on the forward strand.
AGGAAAGACGATTTACGGTACAAGCTTGAGCCGCTGATACCCATGACAAGGTGGCCGAGCAAGCCGGTGGCGACATCCGCCGCGAACATCACGGGTGCTTGGCAAGTCGCAACGCGACGCGGTTCCATACGCGAGATGGTTCGCTCTGCCGCTTCGATGCCCACGCGTTCTGGCGTCCAAAGGTCGAGCTTATCGCGCGCAGAGGTATAGCTGTAATCGCGTTCCATCCCTTTACTGTCTTCGGCAATCACACTGCAACTGATGCTGTGACGGCTTGAGGCATAACTGCCTAACATGCCGTGGCTGTTGCCGTAGACACGCACACCGTAGTGGCTGTCGTAGCTTGCTCCATCACTGAATTTGATGCGCTTGTCGTGTTCTAAGGCTGCACGCTCGGCTGCAATGGCTTTCTCTGCCGCATGATCGGGCTCCGGCTCGTCTGGGTAGAACAAGTCCAGATCGGGGTAGTCATACGCCATCAACTCAGCGGGCGCAGGGCCTGAAAAAGGATCTTCAGACGTGTAATTTGCAATATCTAATGCAGCCGCAACAGTTTGCGCGATCGCTTCTTCTGACAGATCAGAGGTTGACGCGCTGCCTTTACGCTGACCGCGATACACAGTAATACCCAACGCACCATCGCTATTGAACTCAACGCTTTCCACTTCACACATGCGTGTTGCCACGCTGATGCCCGTGGTTTTCGTGATCGCCACTTCTGCAGCATCTGCTTTCTTACCTGCCAGCTCCAATGCGCGACTCACTGCAGCTTCAAGTTCTGTGCGTTGCTGAGCAACCTGTTGTTTCACGTCCATAAAGTCTTAGATAAATGTATGTTGTTTGTAAGCATACCACTCGTAGCGAAGACAATGCTTAAAAAACACCAGCAAAATTCGACATTCTTGATAAGATACGCTGATCAAGTAAGTGACAACCTCGGGAAAGATTATGGGCCGTAAAAATAAACGTGAGCCTTGGGAAGAGGAAGAAGAAATCATCTGGGTAAGTCGTTCCGAGATGAAACGCGATATGGAAGCGCTGCAAGCACTCGGCACTAAGCTGATTGAACTTAAACCTTCTGTATTGGAAAAATTCCCTCTTACAGAAGATCTTCGCATTGCGATCGCAGATGCACAGCGTTTTGAAAAAGAAGCGCGTCGCCGTCAACTTCAGTTGATTGGTAAACTCATGCGTCATGTGGATGCAGAAGCGATCCAAGCGGCGTTGGACAAGCTGAACAATAAACACGGTCAGCAATCCATCGAACTGCTGAAGTTGGAAAAACAACGCGATCGTCTGATCGCGGAAGGTGACAAGATGATCAACGAAATCGTTGAAAAGCACCCTTCTGCAGATCGTCAAAAGCTACGCCAACTTGTCCGTCAAGCGAAGAAAGATCTAGAAAGCAGTAAGCCATCAAAAGCGTCTAAAGAACTGTTCCAAATTCTGAAAGCGCTAAAAGCGGAAGAAGAGTAATTCAACGCTTACTGTCAGATATGCAAAAGCCAGACCTCGGTCTGGCTTTTTTGTGCTGAGTACTGGGTACTGGGTACTGCAACGATTCTTTGAAGATAGGAAGCACTGTCAAGCTTTTGCCCTTCCCAGCGCCTAGGACCTTCTCTTCCTAGGCCCTATCTTCTTATTCCGTTCCACCCACCGTCATCGCATCCAGCTTCAACGTTGGCTGACCCACACCGACGGCAACACTTTGGCCGGCTTTACCACACACGCCCACACCGCGGTCTAGGGCGAGGTCATTACCCACCATCGACACTTGCTGCATGGCTTCAATGCCGCTACCGATCAAAGTTGCGCCTTTCACTGGCGTGGTCACTTTACCGTTTTCAATCAAGTACGCTTCGCTGGTGGAGAACACAAACTTACCAGAGGTAATGTCCACCTGACCGCCGCCAAAGTTCGGGGCATACAGGCCATATTCCACGCTGCTAATGATGTCTTCCGGCGTGCTCTCACCTGCCAGCATGTAGGTATTGGTCATACGTGGCATTGGCAGGTGCGCGTAAGATTCACGACGACCATTACCCGTAGGTGCAACGCCCATCAGGTGCGCGTTGTGCTTATCCTGCATGTAGCCTTTCAAGATGCCATTTTCAATCAAGGTATTGTATTGACCAGGTACACCTTCATCATCAATGTTCAGTGAACCACGGCGATCTTGAAGTGTTCCGTCATCCACAATGGTACAAAGTGGTGACGTGACTTGCTGACCGATTTGGCCAGAGAACACCGACGATTCTTTTCGGTTAAAGTCACCTTCCAGACCATGACCCACCGCTTCATGCAGCAAGACGCCCGGCCAGCCTGCCCCCAATACCACTGGCATTGTGCCCGCTGGTGCACCTTTCGCGTGAAGGTTTACCAATGCTTGACGCACCGCTTCATCGGCATAATTGAGGGCAACGGTTTTTCCGTCTTCTTCGGTTAAAAAGTACTGATAGCCAAATCGACCACCACCGCCCGCTGAACCGCGTTCACGACGGCCGTCTTTCTCAACCAGCACACTGACAGACAAACGCACCAATGGGCGCGTATCTGCCGCGTAGGTTCCGTCAGTCGCTGCGATAAGCACTTGCTCATACACGCCACTGATGCTGACAGACACTTCTTGGATGAGCGGCTCTTTCGCGCGAATGTAGACATCCACTTCTTTCAGCAAAGCGATTTTGTCTTCTTTGCTCATGCTTTGCAGTGGGTCAATCGCTTGATAAATCGTTGGATATTGGCGATTAGCAAATGCCGACACTTGAAGCTTGCCGCCTTTGTCTGCAATACCGCGTGCCGCCGTGGCACTTTGCATTAAGGCATCAGCATTGATTTGGTCGGAATACGCGAAACCGGTTTTCTCACCACAAATTGCACGAACACCCACACCGCGGTCGATATTGAATGAGCCGTCTTTAATGATGCTGTCTTCAAGCACCAGTGATTCATGCCAGCATGATTGGAAGTAAACATCGCCGTAGTCGATGTTTCTTGCTGCCAAGTGATCAAGTGTTTGGCTGAGTTGACTCTTGCTCATACCCGAGAGGTGAAGCATCGTTTCTTCGACGTGTTCGAGGCTCATTGTGTAATTGCTCTTTTAGCGCTGGAAATGAGAAACGTCCCGCGGCAACAGGCCTGTCACCGCGGGACTTATAATAAAATGAGACTGCGCTATTTCAACGCGCATTGCAACCGAGCATGCTCTAATACCGGCATTTTGGTGCGGATGGCACTGTTGGTTGCTAAATCAATGTCTGCCCACGCACTCCCCACCTGCTCTTGCAGTTCGCTAGCCACTTGCCCCCATGGATCGACAATCATCGAATGCCCATAGGTTTCGCGACCGCCTTCGTGAGAGCCACATTGTGCCGCCGCCAACACCCAACATTGGGTTTCAATGGCACGCGCACGCAGTAACACTTCCCAATGCGCACGGCCGGTTACTTTGGTGAATGCGGCTGGCACTACAATGATGTCTGCGCCACGTTGACGCAACGCCGCGTATAAATGCGGGAAGCGAATGTCATAACAGATCGACAGCCCCAATGTTCCAAATGGCGTCTCTACCAATGCGAGGTTATCACCCGCACGGAAGGTATCAGATTCTCGGTAGCTGCGGTGGTTATCGGCGATATCCACGTCAAACATGTGCAGCTTTTCGTAAGACGCACGCAAGTTACCTGCGGCATCATAGACGAGTAATGTCGTGCTCAACGTACCGTCGTGATTGCTGATAGGAAATGACCCAACCACGAGCCAAATACCCAGCTCGAAGGCGAGTTGAGAAAGGCGCTTTTGCAGAGGCCCATGCCCTAGCTCTTCCGCGTATTTCTCGTAATCTTCCTTCTTACCGAACACAATCGCGTTTTCTGGTGTCAATACCAGTCGTGCACCTTGCGCGCGCAAATGCCTTAGCTGACCTTCAAGAACGTCCATATTGTCATCAGCATTCGCACCCGAATTCATCTGTACTACGCCAAACTTGCTCATTAGTCTTTGCTCCCTAACTGCTCTGTTCGCAGGCGCTCTGTCGCCTGCTCTGGTAACGTCACTTCAGCTTTGCGGCGTGAAACTTCCCTGACGACGGGCTCATCAATTGGCCCGGTTACCTGATATCTGACTTGAGTAAACGCATCAACAACTGGCGAAATTACCGTGGTGACTGCCAGTACATAGAGCGCGGTTTGCGGCGTTACTGCAAACGCGGTGAAGACAGGAATGCCGGAGGTGAGATCAGGAATAAAACGGACTTCAGCATTTACCTGATTTTTCGCCAGATTCGCTATCCCTTTTATAAACATATCACCTGCGAGCGCTTTCATCTGGATATTATCCGTGACAACAACGCCATTCGTGATTGATGCACTGCCGCTTATTTCATCAAAAGCCAGTCCATCTTCAAATACGCCCGTAAAGTCCAACTGCATTTTTCGCAAAATTGAGTCGAGACTAAACAGGCCCAGCAGCTTACCCGCACCACCCACACCACTGATGTAGCCGTCTTCTAACTGGGTTTCTAGCATGCCATCAAGGCTGGCAACATTCATCTTCCACGGCACACCATTAAACTCTAACTCGCCTTTGGTGCTAAAGCTGGCATCTTGAATGCCGCCTGTGACAGAAAAGCGCCCCATCAAATCACTGCTGTTTTTCCCTTCAACCGTGAATTTGACGTGACTCTGATTCATGCCTTCTGGCGTAAAGCGCCAATCGCCGTTGGCTTTCATGCGTAGCGCATTGCTGCCTAGGGTGAACTTCGACAACGTCACTTCATCTTTGTCTTTTAAAAGCTGCGCTTCGACGCGCCCTAAGCGGTAACCTTGCAGCCAAAGTTCTTCGATCACTAAATCGGTGGCGGGGATCTTCGCAATAATGATGCGATCTTCCTCTGTTACACGACCGCTCACGGCTTTTTGGAGCGAAGCGGCAAAGGATTCTTTTTTATTCTCGAGATCAAGGTTTAGGAACAGATGTTCAATGGACACAGTCAATAGACGATTGCCATCCCACCACGCATCCCCTGCCAACTCTTCACTGCCAATCAGAATATGGTAACCGTCGCGTTTTTCTCGCGCCGCAATCGATGCGTTGTTAAACACCATCTCGCCAGCATGGATCTTGTCGGCTTTCACATTGATGCGCGAAGGCGTTGGAAGATCAACAGGCAGTGAGTTGTCTTTGCCTTTGTTTTTCTCTCCATAGTGCGTCAACACCGAACGCCATGCAGTCACATCGATTGATGGCACATCGACACTAATCGCATTTCCCGCCTGTGGTTTCAACGCAAGCTCGCCTTCCCCAATCACCATTCGGCTTCGGGTGACTTTAGGGATCTCCCCCGAAATATCCACATCCGCTTGGTATTTCAAATTCGGCAATTCAACTTGGCCAACCAATCGCTGGGCATCACCCGACGCTTTTAAATATCCATGACTTTTAATGAATGAGGATTTATTCAATGGTGCGGGTAAATCAATATTCATCGCCATCAAATCAGCATCGAGCAACACATCGTAGGTAAAGCCGATGTCTTTGAGGGCAATACCGACGTTTAAATCCCACTCAGACTGACCTTCAATGAATGACAAGTCCGGCAGATCCAACGCCGCTTTTAGCTTATCCGCTTCCCACTTCCCATCGATGTCGATGTTCACGACATAATTTTCAGATTCTGTTTCCCCTTTGAAACCAAACGTAATCGGCTGTTTGAGCAAATTGGCGCGAAGCCCTGTTGCCGTCACTTTGTCGTTATCAAAGGTGATCTTGCCTTTCACCCTTTCTAGGGTCATTTCAGGGCTAACGATCGACACCATGTTTTTATTGAGTCTGGCGCTTCCCTTGGCGTTAACGTCATCACCATTTAACGGGATCTCAAGCGAAATTGAACCTGCTACTGAGCCGTCCACTTGAACATGGGTTAAAGCGGCACCGACAGAATCCACCAACGGCGTAGCAAGCATGTATTCACGCAAGGTTTCGCCGCTCGCCGCCACATCTGCGGTGATGTAGAGCATGCCAGCATCTTCTTCGCTAAGAGATGGAATCTCCCCTTTCAGGTTGTAGCCGCGCGCATCCATTAATCCCACGTTGGTGGCATTGAGGTACATGGCATCGTTTTCAAACAGCAAATCCAAATCCAGTTCCGTCAATGTTGGCCATTGCGTATCAAAACTAAACTTGGCGTTACGAAGGGGAACATCCGCTTGGAACATGCCTTCATGTTCGAGGTATGGGAAGGTTGAAATGCCGCCGTACCACAGCAGCTTGGCGTGATCTGCTGTACCACCACGGATAGCCGCAGAAAGGAAATCGGTTAACTCATCGCCGAGCGCTAGCGTCGGTAAATAGCGCCACGTTTCGCCAGCGTCATTGACGTTCGCTTCACCATAGAAAGACAGCCACAAGTCACCTTCTTTAGGAATATCAAGCCGGAACTCACCCAGCACATTGATGTGAGGCGCTCGCACTGACACTTCATCAGACCAAAGCACCACGCCTTGCTCATCAAGGTGCCAGTAAAGGTTTACGTCTCCTTGCTGAATATCTAGCGGCGCTTGGAAGAAATCGCCATAGGGCAATTGATCATCCACCATAGAAAGCGACGCCTTACCATTGGCACCGCGTCCCACCACATCAATGGCGAGTTTGTGCACTTCAGGCAAATACGTCCAATGCTGGAAACCAACGTCCGAGAGCGATAACGAATAAGACAGCGGCTGCTCGCTCGCTTGCGCGATTCGAATATCTTTCGCGATGCCTTTCACTGAAAGCGCGGTAATGGCGTTGTCGATATCTTTAGGGATGTCGACGACCTCTCGAAGTGGCAATAACAAAGCCACATCAAGTTCATTGATGTTTGCCGCCCAGCCTTGCGGTGAATATGTCGCGTTTACCGACAACGACGGCCAAGCAGCATTCGCGGTTGAAACGGAGAAATCTTGTGTCGAAGCACGCCATGTCGACGCATCTTGCTTCTCGAGCAGCACTTTACCGCGCTCAATGGTCAGAGATTGGTTTTGTTCTTGCGGGGGCAGATTCCTCGCCGCCAGTTCTGACGGCAACATTACTGGCGTGTTTGCATGCCAAACCAAGCCGCTTTCCGTCAGGTTCAACAAGACGCTTTCTGGCTCGCCTTTTTTCAGGGTAAACCACGCCTCGCCACCCACCTTGGCGCTGGCAATAACAATGTTTGGATTGATAAAGCGCTTAATCCAATCTTTCAGGGATAAGTCATCAGCTTTAAGGTAGAAGTCGCCATCAAGCGAGGCTAAACCGTTGTGTTCTGAAAACGCACCACGTACTTCAATCAGGTTGAGTGACGTGCCTTCAACACTCACCACACCTTGTACATGATGGGTGCCGTTTTTGTTTTCCCACAATAAAGAGCGCACATCGATGGTTTTACGCTGCTCAGAAGGAGACAGCACCGTGATGTCAGCATTTTGAATCGAAAAATGCCCGAGCCCAACAAGAAACAGATTCTCTAACCGTTCCGCTAGCGGCTTTGTCTCTTTGCTTTCGCCTTCTGGAAGCTGCGTGACATCTAAATCCAAGCCGTCGATGCTGACATGGGAAAAGGTAGGTTCTCGACGTTTTATGCTCTCAACCACATCGAACTGCATTTCGATGCTGTCTGCCGTTAGAACAGATTGATCGCCATCTTGGGTTGATAAAGAAAGATCGTGCAGGGAGAGTGAGGGTATAAGGTATCGCCAGTGACCTTTTACAGTACTGAAATCGACGTTAAATCCGGTGGCATCACTCGCCCATCGTTGCAGCGGTGCTTTCGCGGTATCTAGGTTTGGAAGAACAATTCGCATAGAAGCCGTGAGTACAGCTGCACTCACGACTAAAACGATCAAGATCCATTTAACAATCAACGCCAAGCGTCGAGCAAAGCTTACCATTTACAGTGTGTTCTCATTACATCATGACGACGTCAAATTGCTCTTGGGTATACAGCGGCTCAACATGGACTTTCACTTGCTTGCCGATGAAGACTTCAAGCTCAGCAACAGCATGAGACTCTTCGCCCTCAAGCGCTTCCCCCACCGCAGGTGATGCATACACCACAAACTTGTCAGCGTCATACGCACGGTTCACGCGGGTGATTTCACGCAATACTTCGTAGCAAACCGTTTCAATCGTCTTCACTGAGCCACGGCCGATACAAGTAGGACACTGACCACACAACACATGTTCAATACTTTCTCGCGTACGCTTACGCGTCATCTCCACCAAGCCAAGCTGCGTAAAGCCATTGATGTTGGTTTTCACGCGGTCTTTCGACAGAGCTTGCTCGAGGGATTGCAGTACGCGCTGGCGATGCTCATCAGAACTCATATCGATGAAATCGATAATGATGATACCACCCAAGTTGCGCAGACGAAGTTGGCGGGCAATGGCGCCTGTCGCTTCCACATTGGTATTGAAGATGGTTTCTTCGAGGTTACGACGACCAACAAACGCACCGGTATTGATATCAATGGTGGTCATGGCCTCGGTTTGATCGATGATGAGGTAACCGCCAGACTTCAACTCCACTTTACGGTCGAGTGAACGCTGGATTTCATTCTCGGTATCGAACATATCGAAGATAGGCTTATCACCCGTGTAAAGCTCAAGCTTGTCGTTCAGTTCAGGGACAAACTCTTCAGTAAACTCACTGATTGCATCCAGTGTTGCACGGGAATCGACGCGGATCAGCTTCAGTTCCGTACCAACGAAATCGCGCAAAATACGCTGTGCCAACCCTAGCTCACCGTAAAGCATCGATTTTGAAGGGCGCTTACTGCGACGCTCCAATACCTTGGCCCAAAGACGTTTCAGAAACGCCGCATCGTGTGCCATTTCCAGATCGGAAGCGCCTTCCGCAGCAGTACGGATAATGAACCCGCCCAAATCATCGCAGTAATCAGAGACAATACGCTTCAAACGTTCACGCTCTTCTTCGCTTTCAATGCGTTGAGATACACCCACATGGGATGCCCCAGGCATAAAGACCAGATACCGAGAAGGCAAGGTAATGTCAGTGGTTAGGCGCGCGCCTTTGGTGCCCAGTGGGTCTTTCACCACTTGCACAACAATGTCTTGCCCTTGGCGTACCAGCTCAGAAATGTCTCTGACTTGGAATTGCTGCTTCTCGTTTTCAGACACACACTCCGTGTGAGGAACAATGTCTGATGCATGGAGGAATGCTGCTTTGTCTAAACCAATATCAACAAACGCCGCTTGCATACCTGGCAGCACACGGCTGACTTTGCCTTTATAGATATTACCAACAATACCGCGCTTGGCTTCGCGCTCGATATGTACTTCTTGAAGGTTTCCACCTTCAATCATCGCAACGCGCGTTTCTGTCGGCGTTACGTTAATCAACAACTCTGCATTCATAGCTTTTCACCGCGTAATTTTTTGAATTCGGTCAACAGAGCATCTGTCTCAAATAGGGGGAGGCCGACAACAGCATGGTAGCTGCCATCAATGCGCGTGACGAAGCGCCCACCTAAACCTTGAATGCCATAACTGCCCGCTTTATCTGCAGGCTCACCGCTTTGCCAATAGGCCGTAATTTCGTCATCACTCAATGCTTTAAACCATACATCTGTTGTGACAAGTGCGGTGAGGGTTTGGTTCCGGTCAGCAAAGGTTACCGCCGTCATTACCTGATGTTGTCGATCAGACAATTGACGCAGCATGCGCCGTGAATCATCCAGGTTTTGCGGTTTTTCAAGCACAGCACCATCACATACAACAATGGTGTCAGCCCCTAAAACAGGCAAATCCGTTGGCGCAGCTTCTACGCCCGCTTTGGCCTTATCAAGAGACAAACGGCGGACATAGTCCGCCGCTTCTTCGTGAGGTTGACGTTGCTCTTCAACATCAACACGTAAAATAGAAAACGAAACAGAGAGCTGTTCGAGGAGCTCTTTTCTGCGTGGCGAGGCAGAAGCAAGATACACGTGAAGCGCAGACATAAAGGCTCCAGATTACTTAATAGAAAACTGACGACGAACGCGACGCAGCAAAAGGAATAGCCAAGGCCACAACAAGAAGTTAAGCACACCGGACCAAAGAATGTTGGGATCGAACTGCACATCCGACACCAAATATTCCGCCCAAAACTCTAACACTTTTCCAGCCAACGTAAGCAGAGACAAAAGCGCCGCTTGCTGCCAAAGGGACATATTTCTCAACAACTGGAAGTTGAGCGCCACGATATAAATCAGCACCGACATCATGAGGCCGCGTACACCAAGCGTTGAGCCCAGCATTAAATCCCACAGCAAGCCCAGCACCAAGGCGGTGCCGACGTTCACGCGATGCGGCAATGCCAATACCCAGTAAAAAGTCACCAGCAATACCCAAGAAGGACGAAACGGGGCTAATTCACCGGGCCATGGCGCAGCTTGTAAAATCAGCGCGACGATAAACGACAGCCAAATAAGCGCATGCCCGCGCACAGTAGAATTAGCCATTGGTAGTCTCTTGTTGTTCTGTGGCAGCGTCAGGGTTCACCGTCGGTGTTTCATTCCCCTCTTGTGTACCCTCTAGATTTTCGCCGTTGGCCGGCGCTTGGTCTTTGTCGACATTGGTTGGCCACACCAGCAGCAAATAACGCAAGCGATCAAACTGCACTTCGGGCTTCGCATCCACTTGTGCAAACGGACGACGGTTATCAAAGGAAAACGACGTCACCTTCGCCACCGGATACCCTTCAGGGAAAACACCACCGAGACCAGACGTGACTAGCATGTCACCCGGTTCAATGTCGGCGCTGCTTGGAATATTATCGAGCTGAATATTGTCGGTTTGGCCTCGGCCTGCCGCAATCACTCGCACATCGTTACGCACCACTTGCACAGGGATCGCATGCGTCGGATCCGTGATCAGCAATACGCGGCTGTTATGCGCCCCTACGTAAGAGACTTGGCCGACGATACCGCGCTCATTTAGCACGGGCTGGCCTTCATACACGCCGTTTGTTCGCCCTTTGTCGATCATGACCTGATGCTTGTAAGGATCAGAGTCAACCGCCATGACTTCCGCCACCATCTTGCGTTCATCACGCACAAACGGAGAGCCGAGTAGCTCGCGAAGACGTTGGTTTTCCTGCTCCATTTGCGTGAACAACAACTGGCTGCTTCGAAGCATTAGCACTTCTTCTTTCAGCTTGGTGTTATCAATCAGCAATTGCTGGTGAGAGGTAAACTGACGGGATACGTTATCCAACAAATCACGCGGTACGTTAGAGGCATACTGCAACGGCGCGACAACAGAATTCAGGAGATAACGAAAGTTGGTGAAAGCACCAAGACGACTATCAGCCAGCATAAGGCTGGCTGATATCAATAGAGCGAAAAACAGGCGTAGTTGTAGAGATGGCCCACGGCCAAATATCGGTTTCATTCACTTACAACCTGTTAAACCTGTAAATAGGTGGACGCGAATTAATCTTCGCTGAACAGATCGCCACCGTGCATGTCGATCATCTCAAGCGCTTTACCACCGCCACGCGCAACACACGTTAGTGGTTCTTCTGCAACAACCACAGGGATACCGGTTTCTTCAGTCAACAGACGATCAAGATCGCGAAGCAATGCACCACCGCCCGTCAACACCATGCCGCGCTCTGAAATGTCAGACGCCAATTCTGGTGGACACTGTTCCAGTGCAACCATAACTGCAGAAACGATACCTGTTAGCGGCTCTTGCAGCGCTTCAAGGATTTCGTTTGAGTTCAGGGTAAAGCTACGTGGCACACCTTCAGCAAGGTTACGACCGCGCACTTCAATCTCACGGACTTCATCACCTGGGTATGCAGAGCCGATTTCGTGCTTGATACGCTCAGCCGTTGCTTCACCAATCAAGCTACCGTAGTTACGGCGCACATAGTTGATGATTGACTCGTCGAAACGGTCGCCACCAATACGTACAGACGATGAGTAAACCACACCGTTCAGAGAGATAACCGCAACTTCCGTGGTACCACCACCGATATCGACCACCATAGAACCAGTTGCTTCCGACACAGGCAGACCCGCACCGATTGCCGCCGCCATTGGCTCATCAATCAAATACACTTCACGTGCACCTGCACCCAATGCAGATTCACGGATTGCACGACGCTCAACTTGGGTGGAGCCACAAGGAACGGCAACCAATACACGTGGGCTTGGTCGCATAAAGCTATGATCGTGAACCGTTTTGATAAAGTGCTGCAGCATTTTCTCGGTAACATAGAAGTCAGCGATAACGCCGTCTTTCATTGGACGGATAGCTGCGATGTTGCCTGGGGTACGACCCAGCATTTGCTTGGCTTCATGGCCTACAGCAGCAACGCTTTTTGGTGAGCCTGCACGATCTTGGCGAATAGCGACAACGGAAGGTTCATCAAGAACAATGCCCTGTCCTTTAACGTAGATAAGTGTGTTAGCGGTTCCTAGATCGATAGACAGATCATTAGAGAACATGCCACGAAGTTTCTTAAACATAATCTTCGGTTAATCCTGCAAGCGTTAAAATTCTTCAAATTCCGCTAAATGTACCAATGCTGACGGGGCGCGGCAAGGCGATGATCTACAAACCTGAATGAGATCAGTCTTTTTTTTCATTCCCCTGTCAAAGTGATGTTTTTTTCACCTTTAAATATGACGCGATCGCTGCCTCTGTAGAAACCAAATGTTCCTATTGCTGACGGATCTTCATTAAAGCTGTCGCCCTGCCAACGGTATTGCAGCCAAGTTTGACGCAGACCACTTTTTGTTGGTGCACCGAGCTTTTGCCAGAATCGAAACTGCTCACGATTTGGCCCTTTGCTCTGATTTGGCGGAATAACGTGAAAGACAGAAGTACCCTTTTCAACACGTTTCGTTTGAACAACCTCATTCGCGCTGTTTTTTAGCACTATCTTTGCGCGGTCAGCCTCGACGGTTGTATCACTAAAAAGTACATCTTTTTGAGCAACGCCTGCCTCAGTGGAAATATTGGTCGCGTTATCTCGTTCATTGGTCACAAAGTGAGACCCATTGAACACTTCGACAGTCACTGGCAGGGATTGTTCATTCTCTAAATCTTGGGTTTCAGTAAAGCCTTCAATACGCATGCGGCCGAAGAGGAAGTCGCCTCTGCCGAATTCTGCGCCAAAATTTTTCGATTGAGGGTTTTGTACTTTATCAACGCAGTTTGTCCCATCTGGTGAGTGGCAATATTTGAAGTCAGTGTTATCGCGATCTGACTGAGCTACTCCGACAGCAAAATGAAGCGGCTCAAAAGGACCATCAGGAGAAGAAGCTTTTTGAATCTCCATCAATCCACCGATAGAAACTTCACTATATCCCCCTCTACCAGATTTCCACTGAACGTTAGGCAGTTCAGGATGACTCCAACGAGAAGACAAATCTTGCCCAGTATATGGATAGCGTGAATTGGAATGTATTACCCAATCAGTAAAAGATACCTTCTCCCCAGCATCTAAGTAGCGATGATAGTTTTTCACTGGCTTGTTTTGTGTTGTCATCGCGTAAACGGTAAACATTCCCTCAAATGGCTGACCGAGATACGTAAAACCGTTACCCTTTTCGTCATATGCTTTTTCTACGCCCGGTGAAATTTTAGATGTAGATGCGAGAGAGAAATGTGATGGATAGAACCGTCCAATATGCATGTCACCTCTGTTAACCTTCATATCCAAGTATTTTCCATTCACTTTTGAACGAAGTTTAAATATGCCAACATCATTAACCTTCAACGAAGGAAATGCGTAAACGCCATTAACAGCATCGATATTTGATTGAGCAACAGCACCTTCTACATTCGTACTTGAGCCAAGAACAGGAAAAGCAATTTTTGCTTTATTTCGAATAGTTACTGTTGCTTCGGGTGCATTTACATGCCAAAAACTAGGCGTTGAAGGGCGTGAGCAGTAATCCTCCGACCATAAATTTATTTTAGACTCGTCGTCTTTGTCGCCATCAAGCCAAATGACGGGTTTTAGATTGACACTAAATGGCGCTCCCGCATAAGTAAAAGCATCTGATGCTCTAGAGTGTCCCTTATCAGAAGCGTTAATATCACAAACTGCTAGGGTGTATGGGCGAACATCTAAATTTGCCGTCCCTTTAACGATGTTATCTTCGGGAGCATCGCGTTCGCTGGCTCCCTGCTCTCTATCGTCATCGTCATCGTCATCGTCATCGCGATACTTCCAATCTAGATCTGTAACATCAAATGCAACTCTGCCAGCATCTTCGTACCGAACAATAAATGCATTCTCTGCACGTCCAGCTACAAATTTTACAATTTTGGTTCTGTCTTTATTTAAGTCTGAAATGATTATTTTATGAGGTGCTACATTCTCATTTAGATATTGCGGTTCTAAATAATCAGTGGTATCAACATGAAGCTTTTTAAGGCCTTCATAGTCACCGACAACTTCACAGTTACCACCGCCAGAAGCAACAGCCTCGAGACTTAAATGTTCGCTTTTCCCTGCAACCATTTTTGATGGGTTGGGTGCGATGCGAAAACCAACTGGGGTAAACCGATAGGGCCCACCAATTTGATTAATTGCGTTGCCGTCAGGGCCTTTGGTCTCGCCAAAGATTGAAACTCGGTTATTCGAATCACTTTGCAGCCATAGCTGCCCCCGCCCTCCTTCGAGAGTAATCGAGGTTGTATTTCCAGGCTCACAAGGTGCATCTTGGGATTTAGCCCAACAAGATAGTTCTTTAGAGCGCGTGATAGAGACTGTTAATGTGCTTTTCAATTGCTGCTGCAAATTTCCAGATGTATCTTCGACAGAAAAAGAGACTGGCACTCTAGTGCATGAGCTAACGACTGATGACTTAGGAGATATCACTAACTTGAAGTCATGTTTATTTTCTTCATAAGTCACTGATGCTGAGTTATTCATTAAAAAGCGTCCAGCAGTAACGGCTCCTCTCAATTCGCTACTACCTGCAAGTTTTACGCTGCCTTGAGCGTATATATATGCGTGAGTTTTGCTTAGAGACGCCAGAAAAGCATCATACTCCCAAAGGCTCGCTTTCTGGCCATGAACCCAAATAGTCAAATCATCTGGGTCACCATCGATATTCACCGTTGAATTACTGGACGCTTTAAATGAGTTAAGGTGAATTTCTACTCGCCCGTTAACATTGAGCTTCGCAGAATCATTCAGTGTCAAATCTCCGAAATAATAAACGCCGCCGGTCAGATTTAGTGTTTTATATTGACCGATCATGACTTCATTGTAATTAGGGTCATTTGGAGTGAGGTTGTAATCAACATTAACACCTGGAACCGGCAAAGCCTCTTTGGACAAATCTTGTGGTCCACTTCCAATTACTAATGGTTCTAAATATCTATTATCCCCACGGAGGCTGGGATTAGGTATGCATGGAAAAGCATCTAAGCCATCAGAACAATGTGAGGCTTCTTGACCAATGTTAAATCGACTAAAACCCAATTCAATTTTCTTCGAACCAATTGAAACAATCTTCGATGTACCGGCCAGCTCAATTAATGAGTCGGTATTCGAAGGCGATTGCGCAGGTCCAGGAAAATACTGCGTACTGAATGCAAAAACCTTAACGCTAAAAAGCGCGAAGATAACCATCAAAGATAAACGAAGACTCACAGCGTCAACTCCTTTGCCCAGCTCTCTTGCACACGAACTACTTTCAAATGCCCGCTTCCGCACTCGCCTTTACTCTCAATGCGATATTGCGCGAGTTCATTCTCTCCAATCACTTCGCAGGTAACAGACACAGAGCATCCTTTTAGCCCAGAAACAGAAAAGCTGATTGGTTCTTCCGCAGTAATGCCCGCACAGTCAGCTACGCGAACGTCATCAACACTTTCTTGCAGTGGAAATAATTTCGTCATCGCCATTTCTGTTCCGCTATTTGCCGCAAACCAAGCGCGCGCACCGAGCACTTCACGAGTGGTGGTGTCGCTTTGTGACCAGTTAATCTGCATGAGTGCAGCCCCTAAAGCTGCAAGCGCTGTGATCGTAAAAACAGAGACAATCAACATGCTGCCTTTTTGGTGTCTGCGGAATGGAGAGATGCTACGGCGCATTCATCACCTGAATGTTCTGGTTGTACACGGAGGTTTCGCCCGATTGGCTAAAGTGATACGCCACTTTTACTAGGTTTCGTCGTGACAAAGAGGTTGAATCTATTGAGAACCCACTTCCGGGCATGAGGTTCTGAGCGAGGGTAATGTTTCGATTTGAACCATTAACACGGCGGATCAACGTTCCCTCTTCAAAACACAGAGTCACAGAGTTGCTGTAGACATAAAAGCGTTTCGAAGGAGAACCAGAAGGCCAAGGATTATCACTGTTTCGACTGACGGTTATTTGATTGTCTTTAGCCGATAAGATCGTGAAGCTGTTATCCGGATCTAGACCGTTATTCTTCGGCGCAAGGTCATCCGGTTTCATTGGAGAAAACACAAGACGGTAACTGCCGTTACCCACCGTTTTCTCCCAATTAGTATTGGTTGTCGACATGCCCACGTCAAAGGTGTTTTTCCCTTCTGGGCGAGTGTTATACAAACCTGTGAACCTGACAGGCGTAAAGACCAAACATTGGTTATCTCTAAACATTGCAATGCTATTTGGCACAGCATGACGCAATTCGCGCCCTAGACGTTCAACAGCGAAACGGGCTTGGGATTGCAGTGCTTCGCGATTTTTGGATTCCACATACCCACTGGTGCTGCTTTCGATAAAGCCAAAGATACCGACAGACACAATCGCGAGGATCGTCATGGTGACAATAAGCTCAACCAGTGTAAATCCTGATTGGTACGATCGTTTCATCAGAAATTGCTCCGATAGGCGCTGAAGTCAAAACGGCCAAACTGTCCGGTATCAACCGCCATGTCGATGCGTTTATAAAGCTGGGGATTCTTTGTGTTATCCGAGAAGGTCGAATTGTCATAGGTGACATTAATGTTCACCGTAAAGCCCACGTAATCATCGGCGCTCCCGCCAATCAATTCGTGCAAGCTACCTTTATGAAGATCCGTGTCAGAACAAATGCTGCTATCAGCCCCCCAACAGCCAATGTAGTCTTCGGTGGCCACAAAGCCGTCTCCTGCAACTAACGTTGGCGTGCAGGCAGGAATGGTGCCGGGCGCGGGAATACCCAAGGCTTTCACCGCGTCGGCATTTTCATCGCAACGCCATTGGCTGCCGTTAGGGTCGCTATTGCGATCAAATTGTCTCGCCAGCACTTCTGACATCACGGCTTGCCCCAACGCTGCTGCGCGGGCTTCAAAGTGCGGGTTGGCAGATTTGGCGAACATAGGAAACAAGGTTGTGCTGATCAGCACCATCGCCACACCAAAAACGACAATGCCGATAACCAGCTCCACCAGCGTGAATCCGCGCTGATGGTGAGATATAGGGGTTGGATACTTAGAGGTGTTTTCAGTCACAGGCATAGAAATAGCCTTCACTGTTTAGGCAAATACTGGCGGCACTCACGCTTTGAGTGAACGTAATTTTACACCCAGAAGCATTGGTGCAAAGGCGGTTTTTTTCAGAACTAACCGGACGCCCTAAAAGATCAAAATAGAAGGTTTGTACTGGTGAAATACGCACTTGTGAATCAGACAAATCCACAACATCACTGCGATCATCTTGCCACTGACAGTCTGTATCATTACCGCCCCCCATTCGGGAAGCAGTAACAACAAGTGCATTACAGGAGGATAAAAGCTCATTTGTCTTTATTTCCTGCTGCATAGCGCGAAGCTGGACTTGTCTGGCGACAGACAAGCCAGCATCCCGCGCCCCCATCACTGAAAATGCTTCAGATCCGGAAAGGCGCGGTACGGCAAACACACTAACGATACCGAGAATGAGAATAACGGTGACTAGTTCGATTAGGGTGAAGCCTTTGTTCATTCGAGGGCTACGCCGAAGGAGTACAATTAGCGATCGTTACTACAGGAGCTGATCCTGCGGCTGTTGCTGGAGCGTAGACGACACATTTCTCAGTAGCAGCAAAAACGCCACCAGCGTGAGTAAATTGCGCCACTGTGCTTGCTGTGCCCCATTTAGCTTCCCAATCAGCGCTATCAATACCAACTACTGACGCCCCAATTCCATCTTCAGTTCCATCTGGATAGCCGTTTAGAGTAGCTACGCTTTCAACCAAACCGCTACCCGACAACTTCCCTTCTAAAGCAGCTTTTGCATAAACGATGCTGTAAGCACCATCAATTGCTCCCTTCAGCCCACGAAGTGCTGCATCTTCGGCTTCATCTTGAAAACTAATAAACTTAGGCGCAGCCGTTACAGCCAAAATACCCAGAATCACGATTACCACGATCATTTCGATCAGCGTAAAACCACCTTGACGTTTCATTGTGTCTCTCCTGATTTCTTCAATACCTCTACCCTGCCCGAAGCGGGATAGTAGGCAAATACATGGTTAACCGACTCTTCTGGTGAACCATCTCTCATAAAACCGGCGTGTACCGGTCGTTCAAATCGGCAATAAGGGGGAGAAGGTGTCGTCCCGTTCTCCGTGACCGCTACTGCACGAACCCTAGGCAAAGTGCGAGAAAAAGCCCTCGGCCGAGTGTCTTGTTCCAGCCAATACGATTGGCCAGTAAATACTTCAAACAGCGCACCGCAGTCTTGTGCGGTCAACGCTGACAGGGTGTTAGCCCCGTGTTGTAAGGCAAAGGGATACTGCCCATTACCTGTTATTTCATCCGTCAGGCGAAAATGTTCGCCATCCAGCACCACGATGTTTTTGCCCTGCTCACTGGATGCATGGCTCAGACGACTGTGGAAATACACATTCTGTGCCGCACCTTGAAAGGCATTGGCCAAATAACGAAACTCCACCTTGTCGGCATAACGAACAATGCCTTCAAACACGGGGATGGCTGCGACCACAAAACCACCAATGAGTACCGTCAGGATCCCCCATTCAACGGGCGTGCGGTTCCATTTAGCACTGCGCATTTATCCGCCGCGAATAAGGTCGAGCATGTTCCACATCGGCAGGAAAATACCCAGCGCGAGGATCAGCACCATGCCCGCCACCACCAAGAGCAAAATGGGCTCCATGCGTGCAGACAAAGTTTTTAAGTCGTAATCCACTTCGCGGTCGTAAAACTCGCTCGCTTCCAACAACAAGTTGTCGATTTGGCCCGTTTCTTCCCCCACCTGAATCATCTGATGAACCAGCGGCGTAAAGAGTTTGCTGTCGCCCGTGACGGAACTGAGGTTCACGCCCGATTCAATCGCGCTTTTCATGCGATCAACTTCGCCAGCCAGAAAGTGGTTATCCAGCGCTTCGCCGGACATCTGCAACGCCGTATTGAGCGGCACGCCTGCACGAAGCATCAAGGCGAACGTGCGCGAGAAGCGCGACATCAAAGCTTTGTTGACCAACGGGCCGACAAGCGGAATGCGCAGTTTAAATTTGTCCCACGACACGCGGCCTTTCTCCGTGTTCTTCCAAAGGCTCCAGCCTGCAAAAGAACACACACTTGAGATCAGCAACAACCACCAGAAATCGACAAAGAAGCTAGACGTCGCCATCAATATTTTGGTGGGCAGCGGTAAGTCAGAACCGAACTTCGCGAACATGCCCGCGAACTGTGGAATAACTTTCACGTTCAAAAACACCATGGCCGAAATGATGACCATGAGGACAAAACTGGGGTAACGCAGCGCCGATTTGATGCGGCGACGGGTTTCCATTTCTTGCTCGAAATACTCCGCCAACTGGAGCATGGCGTCGTCTAATCGCCCCGTGTTCTCGCCCACTTGGATCAGCGACACAAACAAATCACTGAACACATGAGGGTGGTCTCGCATAGATGCAGACAATGCGCGGCCATTCGACAGCTCATTACAAATTGACACTAAGGCCGCCTGAAGCGGTTTATCGGACGTGCTTTGCGCCAAGCCTTTGATGGCGCGCATCAAAGGCACGCCCGCTTTGGTCAGGCTATACATCTGACGACAAAGGATCACCAAGGATTCCAGCTTCACAGGGCGTTGGAACAAAGATACCGATGATTGACCTGATGACGCTTTTTGCGCGCGCGCCGTTGTTGGCGTTAGCGATAACAGCACCATGCCGCCATCCACGATGGAGGCAATCGCTTCACGCTCTGTTCCCGCCTCTACAACTGCGGAGACGCGCTTACCATTGGCCGCACGAGCGGTATAACGAAAACGGGCCATTAGGCACTCACTAGTGACATGGCTGCGCCTTCAGAGAGCTTCATCGTTTCTTCCAGCGTGGTGCTGCCTTGTTTGGCGTAATCCAGTGCACAGTTCACCAATGGCTTATAGCCCGGTTGCTGCTCGGCCAGTAACGCAAACGTGCGTGTGTCATTGGCGCGCAATGCATCCATCAAATCAGGGGTGATTTCGAGTAGCTCAAAAACACCAATTCGGCCTTTGTAGCCAGTGAAATTGCAATGCTGACAGCCACGGCCTTTGTAAAAACCCAAGCCCGCAGACTCGGGCATGGTGGTCGTCAGCCATAGCGATTCGCTTTCATCCAAGGCATGTGGCACTTTGCAATCAGGGCAGATTCGGCGAATCAAGCGCTGCGCTAACACTGCACGCACCGCACTGGCAACCAGATACCCTGGCGCTTCCATGTCCAGCAAACGCAATGCACTGTCGATGGCATTGTTGGTGTGCAGTGTGGATAACACCAAGTGGCCCGTCAGTGAGGCGCGCAGACCGATTTCGACGGTTTCAAGATCACGCATTTCCCCCACCAGAATGATGTCTGGGTCTTGGCGCAAAAAAGTACGCAGCGCAGAGGAAAACGTCAGGCCAATCTTGTTGGCGATTTGCACTTGGTTGATGCGCGGCAGACGATATTCCACCGGATCTTCCGCCGTCAGGATCTTCTTACCCGGCACATTGAGTTCGTTCAATGCGCCATATAAGGTGGTGGTTTTGCCCGAGCCCGTTGGCCCCGTCACCAAGATCATGCCGTGAGGGCGACGCAACTGATTACGGAAACGCTGCAACATTACCGGATCCATGCCCACTTGAGTCAGGCTTAATACGCCCGCGGATTGGTTAAGCAGACGCATCACCACAGATTCGCCGTGCTGAACAGGCAAGGTTGAAACACGCACATCAATGGCATTACCGCGCACATTGATATTAAAACGCCCGTCTTGTGGCAGACGTTTTTCAGAAATGTCCATGCCACTCATTAGCTTCAAGCGCAGAACAAGGGCTGACGCGATAGCACGTTCTTTCAATAAGGTTTCATGAAGCACGCCATCAATACGCTGGCGAATACGCAAAGCGTCAGCATCAGGCTCGATGTGAATGTCCGAGGCATTGACCTGCACGGCATCTTCAAACAAGGAGTTGATGAGCTTAACGACCGTCACTTCTTCAGATTGATCGTCTTCTGCACCGAAATGCTGTTCCAGCTTTACGCCATGCTCGGCTTGCAAACGCTCTGCAAACGAGGCGATATCACTGGTACGGCGATAATAGCGATCAAAGGCATCCACCAGCGGTTGTTCTGCCACGATCAGCAGTTCAACGCGGTATTGGTGCAGCAAGTTCAACACGCTTTCTTGCGCCGCCAGATCCGCAGGATCGGACATGGCAACCCGCACGGTGTCATCCACACGACCAATCACCAGCGCGCGCAAGCGTCTTGCATGCACTTCTGGCAACAAGGCCACCGCGCTCGGATCCACTTGCGCCAAACTTAGATCGATCAATGGCACATGCAATTGACGTGCAAGGAAGTCGAGCAATTGATGCTCCGACAAGATCCCCATGTCCATCAAGGTATCACCGAGCTTGCGGCCCGTTTGAGATTGGCGTTGCAGGGCGGCACTTAAATCATGATCAGAGATGATTTGCTCTTCAACCAGCAAATCTCCCAGACGTTTTCGCAGCTTAACGGCCATCTGAGTCTCCTTCTTTCTGCGCTTGGTTATTGATGTACACCAAACGCTGACGTGCGAATTGCACGGATTTATCGCTTAAACCACCCGCCTGAATCGCTGATTGATACGCGTCTTTTGCCGTTAAAAGCTCGCCTTCACGTTCGGAAGACACCGCGTAGCCTAACCACCAACGACCATCGTGTGGCTCATTGTGCGTCAACCATTGGTAGCTGTCTTTGGCTAAGCCATGACGCCCCAGTTTCTGCGCCAACGCTGCGCGCATAGACATGTAGCGACCTTGCTCACCATCCAAAGTGTTTACAGGGGTCATCAGCACATTCAATGCTGATTCTTCACGGCTATTTTGCTGGTACATACGCGCCAACGTTAGCTTGAGCGACGCCGCTTGAGGGTTCGCGCTGATGCCTTTTCGTAGCACGCTTTCCGCATCACGCAGCTTGCCACGGCCATAAAGCAAACCTGCCAGTTGATTGGTGGCGCCAACATGTGTTGGCTGGTATTTCACGGCATCACGCAGGTAGACAATCGCTTGTTGGGTATCACCCACTTGCGCGCGTTTTTGTGCTTTTTTGTAGGCAATAGCCGCCAAGTCTTCACCGCTAAGCTCAACGGTTTCAACCGTCAATGAGGACGCTGATGTGTTCTCTACGGCATTATCCGCAGCATCTGAAGATGTCGCTGAGTTCACTGACGGCTCAATGGGAGCGGTTGCGACAACGCGCGGGACTCGCGTCGATGCCACGGAGGGCATAGCGACGGGCGTTTTCACGTCTTCTTTCGTGTCGATGACCGCAAGTTGTTCTGTCGGCTCAACAGGTTTAACCAATGTCGTATTGGGTGCAGAGACCGTTGCAGCATCAACGGTAACGGCTGGCGGTTTTGACGAAGGCACTGACGCTTTTGGCGAGGCATTCATCGCAACAAACGCAATGTCTTGTGTTGCCACTTTTTTCGTCACACTCGGCGTTATCGTTGGCGCTTTACTGGCTGGTTCGTGGATTGTCGCGTCAGGTTCTTTAACCAACACAGGCGCAATCGCTTGAGGCTGGGCGATAACGGATGTTTCTTCACGCGCGGCGGTGTCGCCATCAGCATTATCACCATTGGCAGCAATTGCCCATGCAATGCCGGATGCTCCGACCAAAGTCGCGACGATGGCCAAGACGACGCGTACAGCGCGGAACCCCCACGCGGACGGAATCGCCGCCACAGAAACGGTATTTTCTTTTTGAGCTGGCGCACTCAGGTCGCTCAGCATTCGGTTCAATTCACTCATGTGTTCCTACCCCCACAAAGCACGCAGCGCAGAGTGCTGCTTCGCCAGCGGTGTATCTTTAATGGCTAAACGGACGGCGCGATCAGAAACCTGGCGGTGTCCTTTGCCATAACTCAACAACAAGGATTTATGGCATAGCTGGTGAATCAATCGGGGGATGCCTTGGCTCGCCACCCAAATACGGCGTTTCGCCCACCCGCTAAAGTGTCGCGACAGCGCGCCTTTTTCACTCATTCGGTGGTCGATGTATGCAGACGCTTCGGCATACGTTAGCGGCGATAACGTGGCACTAAAGCTGATGCGTTGCAGCAGTTGACGCATGTTGTGCTGCGACAAACGCTCATCCAACTCAGGCTGCCCAAACAGCACAATTTGAATCAGTTTGCGCTGTTCAGTTTCAAGGTTTCCGAGCAGACGAATGGCTTCAAGTACCTCATCGGGCAAGGCTTGTGCTTCGTCACACAAGATCACCACAGGCTTTTCGGCATGCGCAGCAGCAATGGCGGCTTGCTGGATCGCCCCTAAAACTTTGTCTTCCGACAAGGCTTCCGGCAGGGTGAGTTCATCCGCAATCATACGATACAACACAGACACGGTATTGGCTGGGTTTGGCAAAAACACCAAGGTGCATTCTTCGGCAAGCGTCGACAGAAGAAGGCGGCACACCATGGTTTTACCCGTGCCGACTTCACCCGTGATCTTCACCAAGCCTTCGCCCATTCTCACCGCCATGACGCTGGTATTGATGGCGTCGACGTGCGACTGCGTCCCGAAAAAGCTTCGGGTATCCGGCGTTAAGCTAAAAGGCGCGGCATTGAGGCCAAAGTGGTTAAGATACATTGTGCTAATTTCGCCTACTTCGCGTCGTTCTCAGGGAACCATTCGTTGAGCAGTTCGCGTGAGCGCTGAATCTCTTCTTGCCACGTTTGTTCGCCCACCACGGAAGGTTGAAGCAAAATGACCAATTCGGTTTTCTGCTTCATGCGATTCACGTTACGGAAAAGATGGCCGAAACCAGGAATGTCACCCAATAGTGGCACTTTCGACACTTTCTCGTCGAAGCTTGATTTCATCAACCCGCCGATCACCACCACGTCGCCAGAGCGGGCATGGATAATCGAATCAGACTCGCGGATCGAGGTTTTCGCCAGCGGCAACACATATGGCTGAGACGCACTGCCTAGCTGAATGGTTTTCTCTTCAGTCACCACATCAATAACGGCAGGGTGAACATGCAGCAGCACGCCATTGTCGTCATCAATTTGCGGCGTAACATCTAAAGAAATGCCAGAGAAGAAAGGGGTGAGCTCGATGTTTGGCCCAGATTCAGAGTTATCGCCAGAGCTGTCGCTGGAGGAAATATCCGTCACGAAGTACTCGTCACCACCGACTTTGATCACCGCTTTTTGGTTGTTCGCCGCCGTCACACGAGGGCTCGACAGCACGTTCACATCGCCTTGGGTATCAAGGAAACTCAGCACTGCATCGAAATGCCCATCTGTGATGGTGATATTGGTTTGTCCGCCAATCACGTTGGAAATCAGATCGCCCGCCAAGTCAGAGGCAGGACGGCTCACATCCACACCACCGCTGCCGATGCTTTTGCTGATGTTTGACCAGTTCACGCCTTGTTGATAACCATCACTCAAGGTCACTTCAAGGATTTTGGCTTCTAAAATCACTTGGCGTTTCAGGCGTTTCTCAGAGACTTCAAGAAAGCGTTTCACTTCGCGAAGCTCGTTCGGAAAGGCCTTCACAGTGATCAAACTCGCTTGCGGAGAAACAACAATAGAGCGCCCTTCCCCCGAGCCAATCATGGCACTCACCGCGCGCTCCAATTGTAGCCAGAAGCTGCTTTCTGAGCGGGTTTCAATCACAGTACCGCCCGTCGATTTTGACGCACGTTCGCTGCCTTCGCCGCTATCACCACTTGAACTGCCGCCGTCTGTGGAAATAGCACCGGTGCTGATAGAGGTTAAAGACACGCCTGCGCGCTGCAATTGCAAATAGTCGACAGAAAAGGTTTCAGTGCGCAGTGCAGCTGGGAAAATTTGGATCAGGCGACCTTGTGTTTCAATGCTGTAGCCGTAGATATCAGAGACCACGTCCAAGGCTTCTTTTACCGTGACATCTTTCAACGAGACTGTGATTTTTCCACTGACGTCAGGGTGCATCACAAGGTTGAAATCCGTGCCTTGCACCACGCTGCCGAAAAAGGCTTTAGCGTCGATGTTATTGGCATTAATGCGTAGGCGCTTTTCCGTCACCATCGCACCGCCAGCAGGGTCAGCGAAATCCCCCATCAAATCGTCCGTCACTGCATCAGGCAGCGCAGACAAAGGCTGAGTCGTGCTTTGCGCATACGCTTCATTCAGCGCGGCTTGCACTTCAGTGGGCTTTTGGTGCCCAACACTTTGGCACGCAGTCAAAAAGGTTGCCGCTAAACAAGTCAGTAAGACCTTGCCTAACCTCGTCATATTTTTCACTGTACCACCTGCTCATTGAATACGGTTAAGGACCAACGGCGATCGCCACGGACTAGCGTGACGGCCTCTTCGTTGATGGCGCGAATGACATAGCCATTGATCGATTGGCCTTTCGCGAGCGCACGACCATTCAGCACTGCCGAACAGTCGTTTTCGCTGCCACACAAGATCGCATCCAAACGAGGAAGCCGAACCTTGGTGCGCGTTGTAGGTTGACTTGGTGCTTCAAAACCTAGAGGTGCGGTTGGATCGGTTGCCGCAAAAGACGGTAAGGCCAGTGTTATAACACTCAGACCCATGACGCATTTAGCCGTTACTTTCATGCACACCTCCGATAAAGACCGGGCTCTCACCTAGGGTATAAACCTGAAGCGTGACCTCGGCGAACGGGTACGCTTTGACGCGATAATCAACGCTTCGCCAGTAATATTTCACGGGCAGCGCTTCAAGTGCCGCAAGATAATCAACGATGTCGAAATAGCGCCCTTGCAATGCAATCTCAACGGGGTGCAAATAGAAGCCCGCTTGATCTTTTTCGGTCAATTGCGCCGCAGGCAAGGTTGTCATTGATAACAACGTCAATTTATCGGACTGCTTTAGAACGCTTTCCATCAAGCTCGCCATTTGTGGTGCGCTGACCAAGCCTTCTGTTTTGCGGGCCATTTCAGCATCTAACAATGCGATTTCATGATTCAGCGATGCCAGCGTTATCTCAAGCTCCGCATTCGCAGACGTGTTGAGCTTTTCTTGCTTCATCATGTTTAGCGCCAACAAATCCTTCGTGGTTTGTTGTTGCTGAGAAAATTCGGTTTTGGTTGCACTCAATGTCTTGGCGATGGGTTCAAGGAAAATGAACACACCCAGCCCCATGATAAGCAGCCAACCCGCACTGGCGATCAGCCACTGTTCACGCGCCGTTAAGCCTTCAAACCCTTGCTTTAGCTTTTCCAAAAATGCATTCATTGCTTGCCCTCCGCGTTCTCACGCTTAGATTGCAAACTGAACGTCAGTCGGTTGTTTTCATCACGGGCCAATGCCATGTGCTCAAACACACGCTGCGACAGCGGTGGCTGAGTTTCAAAAGATTTAATCCAAGCAGGCACGGCATCAGGTGAAGCTGCCATCCCTTGAATATTCAATGCGCCTTGGCTGACAAAGATGTCTGATACGGACACATCTCGGCGTGATAATGTCGCGAGCGCACGGAAGGTATCAGCATGGCCCTTTTGCAGCGCTTTATCGTGTTGACGCACAGCGTCGAGCGCGGCTTTTTTCGCACGAACCGATTCTTGGGCGCGGTTGGTATCATTGACCATACTGACCGAAGGTAAATGCAGCTTGAGCTGACTATTCAGCTCATCCGACAATGATTGCGCGACCTGAAGTTCAGACGTTGATACTTTTAATGCTTGGTTCGCACTCGACAGTTGCCACTGTTGGTAAGCGGCCACTAACACCAGCATGAATGCAGACATACCCCAGCAAAGCAACATGCGTTCAAATGAGAGTAAAGGCGTCGATTGGCGTAGATCATCGCTGAAAAGATTGATGTCTGGCGAGCTGTTGTTTTCGAGGGCAGCAAGCGCAATGTTGTGCAGGTGCTCATCGGCGTTAAACAAGGTTTGAGGTCGAACCTTCACCGTCAGGCGAGAAGAAAGCTGGAAAGCAAGTTCTGTATTGTCCGTCGCTTGAACGCTAACAACCAACCCACTGACCTGTGTTTCTTTCAATTGCGAACGCAGATAATCCAATGAACGTTGAATTTCCAACGCCAGATCATCAACAACCGATGGCGACAGCGAAACGCCATCAAACATCACGCCGCGAACCTGTCGTTGGAAGCACAATTTACCCAAACTAAAGACGCTTAATTGGATTGCACCTTGGCCGTCTTGGCTCAGTACCATTTCTGCTTTATCAAGCGCCGTCCACTGACGAAGTAACACGTCTTCAACAGAAACCTGCGTTAATCGGCACTGATTTTTCTTTAAGACATCGTCAAGCTGAGAAAGCAAAGACTTGTTACAAACAAAGACTTGGTAGCGATTTGCAACGGATAGAGCGTAGCCATCAGCAACAATCTCAGTCGGGGAGTCAGAAATATAATCTTTGATCTGGAAAGGCAATGCGGAACGTTTATCTTCCTCAGACAAACCCGGATTATCAATCAGCAATGATTGGTACAAACCGTGACCAAGCACGAGATGCACGTCCGAATGATTGACGCCTTGCTGTTGCAACAACTGGGCAACAACACGCGCAGCATCCGTTCCGGTAACAGGCAGGCTCGCCACGCGCTTATTTTCATGCAACGTGTAGCTTATAACCACCTGATTTACAGATACAATTACGCTAACAACTTGGCGCTGCCTTCGAGTGGGAATTTTTGCGATCAAAGAAGAGAGTGCCATCTACGTCTACAACTGGCCGGAGTTTGTTAAAAATATGTTTGAAGTACAGCATATTCTATCAAAAAACCCGCCAATAAATAAGTAGTTATGACGACAAAATCATGACACTCACGTATAAAATTTATCCGCTAGGATGCGTACATTATTGTTTACGCCAGCGCTGCCTTTTACGGGTTGCAGGGCTACCGGAAAGCTCCGCACCTAACCATCGACCTTGGCCGCCTTGTACGCCGAGTTGCATCAAGGTTTTCCACTCATGTTCAGATTCCACCCCAACCGCTAACACTTGTGTCGGCGTTGGCTCACAAGCCCCCAACATACTGCGTACATAAAGTTGATTTTCAGGGCGCAGGTTTATGTCACGAACAAGGCTTCTGTGCAGCTTGATATATTTAGGTTGGATATCTTTCACGTAGTGCGTACTGACCACCGAACGGCCTGCCTGATCGACCACCAAAGGACACCCTAAAGCGCGGATCATTCTGAGCGTTGGGCGAACCGCGTCGAAGTGGTTGACGAGAGGGCCTTCCGACACTTCAAACATCAATCGATTAAGCACGCTACGCGGTGTTTGCAGCAGTGTATCTCGCAGCCATTTTTGGAAAGGTCGCTGACGCAATGATTCGGCGCACACGTTAATCGCGAGGGTTTCTCTGCCATCACCTTGGCGAAGTTGTTGTAAGGCTTTGGTCACCACGGCGCGATCAAGTCGGCTGTTAAAACCGATCAAATCAATGCCATTCATGAAGCGAGATGCTTTGACCACTAAACCATTTTCGTCTTTTATTCGCGCAAGAAGCTCGGTATGAAGGTCATTTTGCTGGGTGTCTTTCACGGCTTGGCGGTATAAATCTGGACCGCCGTTTTCAAATACCCGTGTCAGCAGCGTACGCCAACGCACACTGCCGCGTGCATCTTCGGCCACCACGTCTTTCTTAAAGGCATACCAACCATTAGACGCTTGCAGAACGGCGCTGCGTTTTGCCATGTCCGCCTCTTCCATCAAACGACCGCGACGCTCGCCCGTGATAAAGAAGGTCATCCCCATGTGCGCCCAGTTCTCTTCCTCAAGCACTTCTGGTGGACTTAAACGCTCTAACGCCTTCATAAGCTGATTGGCAAACAAACGTGCCTCTTTGCCCGATTGATGAACCAGCAAGATGGCAAATTCGGTGTCGTAGTAACGCGCCAAGATGGCATCAGGAAAACGCTGCACTGCATTCGATAGCACATTACCCACCTCTTTGACCCACTCGTCTGCGCCAGATTTCCCAAGATCTTGCACCAAGGAATCCCACTCACCTATGCGGATGATCATAACCGCACCATGCGCCCCTTTGTCTTGCAGCAGGGTTTGAAGGCGGTTATCGAACATCACGCGATTCGCAGCACCGGTGAGCTTATCGAGGAAGGTGTTAGTTCGAATGAAGGTGTCGAAGCGGCTACGTTCTTGTCTCGCATCACGAAGTTCTGCAATCATTTGATCCAAGGCGATGCTGGCAGTAACAGGCCATTCACGTTCGTCCCCTTTCTGCACTTCTTCCGCGCGCCCCGCGAGGATCATTCGCCCCCTGTCTTCCAACAACTCAGCACCGTGCAATTGCATTTTCAGCCAACGAATACCCCAGGCTAACGACAGAACAATCACCAGAACAGCAAGCGAAAGGGAAAACATGGGGCCGATGGAGTACGCAAAATCCGCGTAAGGTGGCACGGCTTTTACCGTGACAAAAAAACCGGGGTTATTCGGCAGCTCATAGCGGTTTTCCACTAGCTCAACCGGGCGAACTGCAATTTGAATTTGGTCATAACGATACAAAAGCCCTGTGCGGCTGCTTATTTCAAGCTCTACCACATCACTAGCCTTCAGTAGCTTAGGTAGCCACATGCCAATGTTTTCAGCTTCGACAGGATTGCTGACCGCCTCATCGATTTGAACGACCACTTGTTTCAGGTAATGGGACAGGAAATCCGTTCCCAATTTACGGAAGCTGACGGCACCGCCAATAAAAAGCACAAACATCGCACAGACGACGATAAGCGTAACAAAAGCCACCAATCGGTTGGTGAGCTTCATCCCGGCAACTTTTCTCATGTAAAGTCCACTAGTTGGTATTGACCACTCTCTAAATCCTTTTAAAGCAGTTTAGCGAGGCCAAGGTTGCATTTCGGCAAGTGTTTTAGAATATTGGTACGCGTTTACGGGCACGCGTTGTTCCACATGTGTATCTGGCTGACGCAGCGCGATCCTGTATGAATCTCAGACCTAATCAACAGTTTGGGTATATTATCGTTCTTCCCGAAATGAAAGTGAACGCAATCTCAATACTATTGGAATGAATCATTAAATGGATTGGATTACCTGCGCCAAAAGCTATGTCACCGTGGTTGAAATGGGGTCGCTCGCGCAAGCAGCAACAAAACTCAACACCTCAAGCTCTGCGCTTTCTAAACGTCTCGCATGGCTTGAAAATCAACTCGGGGTTCAGTTGCTCAAACGCACCACACGAACCCTCACCATGACAGATGCTGGCCGCCTGTTTTACCAGCGCGGGAAACTCCTGATTGACGACTGGACCCAACTGGTGTCTGAAACCACCTCAACCTACGGTGAAGTCAGTGGCGTATTGCGTATTGCCGCCCCTCTCGCCACGGGCAGTCGCCTACTGATCAACAATATTGGCGAGTTCCTAACGGCCCACCCGAACATTCAAGTTGAGATGCACACCCTCGCGCCAGGGCAATTGCCGGATCCAAATCTCGATGTGGTCATTACGCGCGAACTGGCTGACTTCAACTCTGCCAGTTTTATCGCCACCAAGTTGTTCGATTTCCAGCCGCGCTTTTTTGCCTCACCCGGCTACCTTGCGCAGCATTCACCGATTCTAGAACCTGAACAGCTTCTTCAGCATAATTGCTTACTGTATGGATCAACGAGCCACCCTCAGGAGCATGAGTTTGAACACGGCAGAAAACTGCGATTAACGGGTAACTTTGTATCACCAAACCCTGAAGCCTTGGTAAACGCTGCGGTGGCCGGGCTAGGTATCATTTTGGTCGGCGATGTCACCATACGCAAAGAGTTGGATCAGGGCTTATTAGTGCCGGTGCTACCTGATCTCCGTCAGCCTAAAAGTGCTGCCTACGCGTATTACCCAAAGCTCGAGTACAACCACACCAAAACACGCTTATTCATCGATTTCATGAAGAACAAGGTGGCGCAGTAACACCAGAATGTCTGTTATTTTCTCGTATTGGTTGGTGCAAGCAATTGTGCCTCCCCGACTCTGTGCTGAAGAATGTAGTACCCAGCCAATGCAGGCGAGCCGTCAGTGGGCACATCCAGCGTCTCAACATCCAATGCATACACGGTGATTTTATAATTGTGTGGCGCTGAGTTTGGTGGAGGGCATGCACCACCAAAGCCCACAAAACCGAAATCATTGCGCTGCATCTGAGCCCCTTTTGGCAGATTCTCACCGCTTTGATTGCCAGCATCACTGGCTAATTGCGTTTGATTGGCAGGAATATTGATCATCACCCAATGCCACCAGCCACTGCCTGTTGGCGCGTCTGGGTCATACATGGTCACGGCAAAACTTTTCGTTCCTTTCGGCGCATCTCGCCACACTAACTCGGGAGAAACATTGCCTCCTTCACACCCCCATTGATTAAATACCTGCTGGGTGTTTAACGACGCGCCTTCCGTCACCTGAGGGCTTGTTACCACCATAGATGTTGCGGTGAATGGAAGCATCGTCAACGCACTGACCACAACCGCTAACCTTGTCTTCATATCTGTCTCTCCATTATGCATTCGAAAGAGTATTGTTCATGCTCTCTAAACAACTCGACTCATATTCAATACAGAAGGATGTTGACGGTTTTAGTGAGGGAAAGCGGTGTGAAAGGCGTTAAGGAGGAAAATCATGAAGCCGAAAACAACAAACCCCGCCGAAGCAGGGTTTGTTTATGCATTCATGTCAATCATACCAAGACGATTGAAGGTGTTTTCATCACTGTGTGATTAAAACGGAATGTCATCATCAAAATCAGGCATGTCATTGTACTGAGGCGCCTGATTTTGTTGTTGAGGTGCTTGTTGCTGTGGCTTCTGCTGGTAAGAAGGTTGCTGAGGCTGACCCCAGTTACCACCTTGTTGCTGCGACTGTTGAGCTTGTTGGCCTTGACCACCGCCCATGCCACCACCAGAACGGCTGTCTAGCATTTGCATTTCGTTCGCTACGATTTCAGTCGTGTAACGGTCTTGACCATCTTGACCCTGCCACTTACGTGTTTGCAGGCGGCCTTCCAAATACACTTTAGACCCTTTTTTCAGGTACTCACCCGCGATCTCTGCAAGACGACGATACATCACCACACGGTGCCATTCGGTCATCTCTTTGTTCTCGCCAGTGTTCTTGTCGCGCCACGTTTCTGAGGTCGCAACGGTCAGATTAGCAACTGCACCGCCATTTGGCAGATAGCGAACTTCAGGGTCATTACCCAAGTTGCCAATCAAAATTACTTTGTTTACACCACGGCTGGCCATATTTTGCTCCCAAACCTTTTCATTACGGCATCGAAATGCGCGATTAGCGCTTAAACGATGATGATAACAGATGCGGGAAAATTCTTCACAGCTTTGAATTGATTCTGTGGACTCGTTAAAAAGGCTCCATTAGTTTCATATTTGCACGAATGAAATCAAAAACATCGAGTGAAGAAACGACGACAAAGCGCAAATTGTATTAGACTTACAAGGAGTTTGAGTGAAGCATCGCAGTGTGCTGTTCATCAAAGAGTTCAAGAAATGATACGAATCCGTTTCAGCATGTGCAGTTAGAATGCTGCGACTTAATATATTTTGCGAACCATGTTCCAGATACACCACCGAGTGTCGGTGAGGGAAACCGCTTCGTACTTATTTAAAGCATTAGGGATACACATGCCAATCATTGAAACCACCTCAGACAAATACACTATCCTGCTTGTTTCTGAACCTAGCATGACAATCAATGCGTTGATTTCCTGCCTCGAGAAAGAAATAGAGAGCAGTGTGGCGCTGGTGGAAAAGCAAGAAATTGGCGACAAACTCGCAACGTCTTCCGGCCTTGTGCTTATCGATTTGAGCGCGTTCGAAGGCGATGCAGTGAACTATGTGAAACAAAGTCTTGCGCCATTTAGCGAGCAACATGTTTTTGCACTGTTTAATGCGCACGACTTGTCTGCCAAGGAACTTGCAAGCTGGCCGTTCATCAAAGGTGTCTTCAAAAAAGAAGATGACCTCGAACATTTGTGCCACGGCATCGAAAAAATGCTTTCTGGTGAATACTGGCTACCCCGCCAAAAATTGGCTGAACTCATCCACTACTACCAGCAGAACAACAACAATGCGATCGATTATTCAGAGATTTGTCTGACTAACCGAGAGCAGCAGATTTTACGTAAGCTGGTCACGGGCGCGTCCAACAGCGAAATCGCAGACAGCTTGTTCGTGTCAGAACATACCGTAAAGTCTCACCTGTATAATATCTTCAAGAAAATCAACGTTAAGAACCGTGTTCAAGCGGTATTCTGGGCGAAGAACAACCTGTCAGTCATCGGCCTCGACTACCAAGGCTAACTTGTTATAAGGAAAGGCTTTTATAAGTGTTTCCTTATATTCCCGCAAAATCGAGACACCTCTGTATAGAGTAATACACCATAGTCATAAGGCATGGTGTGCGCTTTATCCTCACATCTATTCACCTCAGTACACCCTGCAACATAACTAAAAAACATATGATGACCCAGTTGGCTTTCTTAGTAGCTCATTTAAGAAAGGGGCAGGACAATGGCTGACATAAATGGCACCGCTGTAGCGGAAACGCTTTATGGCACAGATGAATCTGACAATATTTTTAGCTTTGGAGGAGATGACGTAAAAGTAGGGTTCGGCGGAGACGATAATGTGTTCGGCGGCAGAGGTAATGACCTGATGACAGGTGGTGCTGGCAACGACTTCGTGAGCGGCGGTATTGGCGACGATGTAGTTGGTGGCGGTAGCGGTGATGACATCCTTTTCGGAGGAGAAGGCGATGATGATGTACTTGGAGGCATAGGTAACGACTTATTATTTGCAGTGTCTGGCAACGATAGATTGTTTGGCGGAGACGGCGATGATTGGTTAGTAAGTGGTATCGACAACGATTTCCTTATTGGGGGTTCAGGTGCCGATACATTTCTTTTCGATAACATTCTTGGCACCAGCACCGGCGACGATCGCGTTGTCGATTTCGAAATAGGCATAGACACATTGTTTATTCGCGCAACAGGTGACACTGATTTCGCGTCACTCAGCATCTCTCAAGTGGGTATCAATACGTTAATAAGCCTTGCGGACGGCTCAAGCTTCATCCTCAACGGCATTACATCCACTGATTTATCTGCGAGTGATTTCCATATCGTCTAAATAATTTTCACGACATCTCATGAGTAGGCAGCACACAAACCTTGCGCTGCCTGCTTTACAATTCATTTTCCCTTCCTTGTTGAATGCGCCTAAGGACGTTTTCATCGTCGCGAACAAAGAAATCTCACACCCACCGCCCCGACATTGCGACCCTAACTCAATATTGAGAGTCCTTTATTAAACCGCATGCTTAACAACCTAGACACTACATATTTAAAAACCAAGGCACACCTAATCACCTTGATTTACTTAGAGAAATAGAAAAAAACAAGAAGTCACATGGTCGTGTCACATTCACGAACCTGCTGATTTGTACCAATAAATCCGCTTCAAGCCATGACGACATTTTCTCAATCCCACTCAAGATTGAGACAACATAAAAATGTCGACTGCGTCAAAGTATACCTGCTCAAAAATTGGCAGGCCTCCCCATGTTTTAACGCTTGCCGAACATTCTAAAAACAAAGAAAACGTCAACGTTGGTATTCATTCAATTGCTTTAGGCAACTTTACAAAGGACACAGGGAAACATGGCTTTAATTAACGGTACAAGTGGCGTAGACACGCTAGGTGGTTCTCCAGACGCAGACACGATCAATGGCTTTGGTGGCGATGACCGCATCATTGGTTTTGGTGGTGATGACACTATCTTCGGCGGAAGCGGCGACGATTTCTTGATCGGCGGCGGCGGTAACGACGTAGTTCGTGGCGGTGAAGGTGACGATTACGTTGGCGGCGGAAGTGGTGATGACATCCTCTTTGGCGGCGAAGGCAATGACGATGTTCTCGGTGGCATCGGAAATGACACCTTGTATGCGAACTCAGGTCAAGATCGTCTGTTTGGTGGCTCTGGTGACGACACGCTTGTCAGCGGTACTGGCAACGATTTTCTTATCGGTGGTAGCGGTGCAGATACGTTCTTTTTCGACAACGTGTTGGAGCAAGGCACAGGCAGCGACCGCGTAACCGATTTCGAAGTCGGCGTCGATCTGATCTTCATCCGTGCATCTGGCGACACAGATTTTGCCTCACTGGATATGACACAAGTCGGCAACAACACAGTGATTGATCTGGATAACGGTTCAAGCATTACTCTTAACAATATTTCGGTTACAGATCTTACTGCTGACGACTTTCAGATTGTCTGACGGTAAGCGAACTATACTCAAGACAACCAGCGTGAATGCTGGTTGTCTTTTTTAAGAATTCACTTTAACCCTCTGCACCAACTGAAGTTATCAGTTTGGAGTAAGGTATTTGCGCTAGGTTTGCCATGTCTTTGACTACAGAAAATCAATTAAAAACGACATTAGATCAATGTAAGAAAGCGCTCCTATTGGTTATTGCTTTTAGTTGCGTCATCAATTTACTTGTTCTTGCTGTACCCATTTACATGCTTCAAATCTACGATCGCGTTATCGGTTCGCGCTCTATTGATACCCTCTTATTACTGACTGTCATTACGGTGTTCGCACTCCTCACGATGGCAGTACTCGAAAGCGTACGTACCCGTGTCATGGTGCGTATTGGTGCTTGGTTTGACCAAAGCCTGTCACCTGACATTCTCAGCGGCAGCATTGCCGCACAGCTTCGCCAAGGTATTTCAGCTTCCGTGCAGAGCTTGCGTGATGTCGCCGCAATCCGCGGCTTCATCGGCGGAAACTCGGTCATCCCCGCTCTGGATGCACCTTGGACGCCAGTGTTTCTGACGTTCGTTTTCTTCTTGCACCCTATTCTCGGCCTTATCGCGACTATCGGTGCTGTCATTCTTTTCATCATTGCCCTCGTGAATGATGCCGTGACACGTAAAGCGCACAAGACAGCCAATGAATCCGCCATTCTCGCAATGCAGCAAGCTGAATCAGCAGCACGTAATGCTGATGCCATTGAAGCCATGGGCATCATGCCGAACTTCATCAAAAATTGGAGCAGCTTGAACAGCAAAAGCATCGAAGGCCAAATCGTTGCGAACTCAAAAGGGGCAACCCTCACCGCCACATCAAAGTTCATTCGCATGCTGCTACAGATTGCCATGCTGGGAGTGGGTGCATGGTTAGTGATCGAAAACGAACTCACAGCCGGTGCCATGATTGCGAGTTCTATTTTGATGTCTCGCGCCCTTGCGCCCGTTGAACAAGCCATTGGTGCATGGGGAACGGCGATTTCAGCCCGACAAAGCTATCAGCGCCTGAAAGAGCAGATCCCAATGTTCCCTGAGCGCGCAAAATCAATGCCGCTGCCTAAACCCAATGGGGCGGTATCTGTTGAGAAAGTGACTTACTTTCACCCTGGGCAATCAGAACCTGTGCTGCATGGCATTACCTTTAAACTCGCTGCGGGTGAAGCGCTGGGCGTGATTGGGCCATCGGGGACAGGTAAATCAACCCTTGCGCGACTGTTACTGGGCAACTTAACCGCGAACGCGGGTTGTGTGCGCTTAGATAACATGGACGTCGCCAAGTGGGATCCGGACGATCTTGGTCCGCACTGTGGCTACCTGCCTCAAGATGTCGAGCTATTCCCTGGCACCATTCGCCAGAACATCGCGCGCATGTCAGACGGCGATCCGGAGCTTGTCATTCAAGCCGCCAAACTTGCAGGGTGTCATGATCTCATTTTGCGTCAACGACAAGGCTACGACACTGTTGTTGGCGAACGAGGCCTTGGGCTGTCAGGGGGCGAGCGTCAACGTATTGCACTCGCTCGCGCTTTGTATGGCGACCCTCGCCTTGTCATTCTTGATGAAGCAAATGCCAACCTTGACGGTGTCGGCGAAGTGGCGCTGCAACGGGCTATCACCTATCTCAAATCACGTAAAGCCACCGTTATTTTGGTTGGCCACCGACCAAGTATGATGCAATCAATGGATAAACTCATGGTGCTGCAAGACACCCAAATTCGCGCCTTTGGCGATCGTGACGAAGTCTTAAAACCTCTGCTTGAACAAAGCGCCGCCCTCACGTCAAAAGGAGGAAGTAAATAATGGCAATTCCAGCAATTCGTCCGCTTGCTATCACCGGCTTCGCCATTATCGCATTGTTCTTCGGCACCTTTGGCGTATGGGCAGTGTTTAGCAAACTCGATGGCGCATCCATTGCGCCAGGCATTGTGACCGTTAATAGCCAGCGTAAAACCGTTCAACATTTGGAAGGCGGCATCATTAGCCGCCTCACCGTAGCAGAAGGTGATACTGTCGAGAAAGGGCAAACCCTCATCATGCTTGATGACACCCAAGCCCGCTCACAGCTTGAACTTCTTGTGAACAACAAACGCAATGCGCAGGCTCGCGAAGCACGATTGATTGCTGAACGCGACAACCTAAAAGGCATCGTATTCCCCCAATCTTTGCTAGATGATGAAGATGACCCTCGCGTTGAAGAGCTCCTGACGAACCAACACCGCATTTTTGTCGCACGCCGTGGGTTCTTTGAATCCCAAAAAGAAATCATCAACAAGCAACTCGCGCAAAATGAAGCGGAATTAGATGGTCAATCAAAGCGCTTAACCATTGAGAAACGTCGCCTTTCTATCATCGGTGAGGAAATCGCGGGTAACCGTAAGCTGGCAGAAAAAGGGTATGTGAGTAAAACACAGGTACTTCGTCTTGAACGTGAAGAGACCCAGATACTCAGTACCATTAGCCAAATTCAATCTAACGCCACCCGCCTTGCGCAGAACGTGGCAGAAAGCCAAGCACAGCTCAAAGAGCAAGAATTGGAGCGCATAAAGGAAATCGTGGAAGGTTTGCGTGAAAGTCGTCAAGAGAGCTATGAGCTTGACCAACAGATCGCAGCAGCGACCGATGTTCTCAACAGAACAAAAATCATCGCCCCGCTCAACGGTACCGTGCTTAACCTCCAAGTCTTCTCTGAAGAAGGGGTGATCTCACCAGGACAAGAGTTGCTCGACATTGTCCCTAACAACGAACGCATGGTGATTGAAGCACGTGTCGACCCGTCAGACATCGATCAGGTCAGTGCCGGCATGAAAGCACAGATCCGCCTGACGGCGCTGAGCATGCGCAGTGTGAAGCCCTTGAATGGCGAACTGTTGACCGTCTCTGCTGACCGTCTCGTTGATGAACAATCCGGCCTTGCTTACTACCTTGCGCGGGTTGAATTAGTGGATGACGTGCAAGAGATGCTAAACGGCATTGTTCTCTATCCAGGAATGCAGGCAGAAGTCATGCTTTTGACAGAACCACGTACACCACTTAACTACTTGACTAAGCCTTTAACTGAGAGTTTTAACCGCGCATTTCGTGAGGAATAATCTAGACACCACTCAGTCTTAATACCGACTAAAGACTGAGTGACTTACTTTGACGTTTATATTTGGATGAGTGTTGAACTTTGGTCTTTTCACACTTTGTCTTAATAAAAGTACAGCAAGGCAATATGCACGTGATGGATGTCACACTAGATGGGCAATTTGTTAACTAATTGTTCTTTACGCATAAAAACGCTAGTGCACTGCAACTGGAATATCATGTTTGAAAATAGGACAAACTTCATCTTCTCTGAGTTATCGCATGCTGTTTTACTGTGCACGCTTGTTGGGAACCTATAGCAACTAGAACAAACGCTTCCCTCGCTAGCGAGCTTGGGATGAGTGGTTTACTTTTTAAGTATAAGAATTAAAAAAAATCACTCTTATTCAAACTCATGCAACAACATTGTGAGCCTGCATTATGGACAGCAGAAAAATTCGCACACACGGCACAGAATTCGCCATCCTCTATCGATTATGTGATTTGGCCGTGATTGGAGGAACGCTAGCCGTAGCAAGCTGGCTTTACTTGGGACAACTGTACCAAGACTATCTACTCATCGTCACGCTAACCGCAGTGTGCTTCTTGCTGTTTGCAGAAAGTGCGCACCTTTATCGTTCGTGGCGTGTCAGTAATTTTCAAGGTCAAATGGTTGCCACCCTACTTCCTTGGTTTGGTGCGAGCGCCGTACTTGTTACCTATTTCTTCTTTACCCAAAGCGGCATTGAGTATTCGCGTGCCGTCATGATGCTGTGGTTTTTACTCGGCTCCATCAGCCTTGTGCTGTGGCGCTATAGTGCGCGAATGGCACTTAGCCATCTTCGTAACAGCGGCATTAATACGCGCCGTGCCGCCATTATTGGCACCACGGCAAACGGCATTGATCTTGCCCGTGAATTCCAACGCAACCATGCCTTGGGCATCAAGCTAACGGGCTTCTATGAAGATCGCGGTGCGGACCGCATCGAAGGCAGTTTGCCTGCACCTATGCTCGGCAAAGTTGATGATGCGTTAGAGCAGGCCAAACGCGGCGAGTTACAGCATGTCTATATTGCCATGCCAATGCACGCAAAAGACCGTATTGCACGCTACCTAAACCTGTTTGCTGACACCACAGCAACCACGTATCTCGTGCCAGATTTTTTCACTTACAACTTACTGCATAGCCGTTGGCAAACCGTCGGCCATGTCCACACACTGAGTGTGCACGACACGCCATTTAACGGTTTAGCGGCATGGACAAAACGCATGGAAGATATCGTTTTATCGATTCTTATCCTGCTCATGATTTCGCCCATCATGCTGTTTGTCGCTGCTGGCGTGAAACTGTCATCACCCGGTCCGATCATCTTTAAGCAATACCGCTATGGCTTAGACGGTCGAAAAATTGATGTGTGGAAGTTCCGTTCCATGTCCGTCATGGATAACGGCGATGACGTAAAACAAGCCACGAAGAATGACCCTCGCGTCACCCGTTTTGGTGCGTTCATTCGCCGTACGTCGTTGGATGAATTGCCGCAGTTTTTCAACGTACTGCAAGGTTCGATGTCAATCGTTGGTCCTCGCCCTCATGCCGTGGCACACAACGAACAATACCGCGCGATTGTTGATCGCTACATGCTTCGCCACAAAGTAAAACCAGGCATCACGGGTTGGGCGCAGATCAATGGCTACCGTGGCGAGACAGACACACTCGATAAAATGGAAAAGCGTATCCAATTTGATTTGGAATACATTCAAAACTGGTCACTGTGGATGGACATAAAGATCGTCTTTGCGACGGTTTTTAAAGGGTTCGTTGGTAAAACGGCCTACTAAGGAGAGTGGTGTGAGTAACAAAGTAAGCTGTCTTGTCACACTCAGTGCGCTGCCCATGTCTGTTGCGGCGGTAGAGCCTTTGGCGTACCAAACAGAAAATGGGATCGACATTACCCCTACGGTGGAAATGAGCGCTGGGCACAATGATAACGTTCGTCGAACAATGACGGACACCGTCAGCTCCCCCATGTTGACGATCACGCCAAAGGTCATTGCACTTTTCCAGACTGATCGTGGTACTTACCAGTTTGACTACCGCCTCGATGCGGTTAACTACAACGACAGCAGTGAAGACAGCTATGTTGACCACAAAGCCCACATTGGTGCTGCTTGGATGTTCGACATTCGACACCGGCTGCGCGTTAACTACATCTACGAAAGTATCAATGAAGAGCGCGGTACAGGGCTGACAGAAGGCTACAGCCTTTCCGTCGATGAGCCTTTACGTTTCGATTACCACCAATTCAACACGCGCTATACCTATGGTGCGATAGGGGCAAAGGGCCGCCTCGTCGGTATTGTTGGCTATGACGTAAAAGATTACGACGATGCCACCTTTATGACGAACTCTGTTCAGCACACGCGCTTTTACGATTGGACACAACCTTATGTGGGTGGCGAGTTTTACTACGCCGTGTCCAACTACTTCTATGCCGTCGCTGTCGGGCGCATAGAAGACAGAACCTATGATGAAACAGATCCTAATGTGATTTCGCGTGATAACACCAACTCCACGCTGTATGGCGGTTTGGAGTGGGATATCACGGGGAAAACACAGGGTAAGTTGCTGTTTGGTGTTCAAAACAAGGATTTTGATAACAGCGGCAGAGAAACATTCCAAGGCTTTAGTTGGCGCGCCAACATCAGTTGGAGACCTGCGGAATACAGCGAATTACGTCTGGAAACGCGCGATTACGCACGCGACCCGGATTTAAACGCTGACTATGTAAAAGACCGTTCCGTAAAAGTGGATTGGGAACATTACTGGACGCCGCGATTTAGCACGCTTGCAACGGTCAGATATGGAAAAAATGAATACCCCGGCGATATCCGCGTAGACGACGATACGCTGGCTGAAATTTCGGCAACTTATAGTTTGGCGCGTTGGTGGGATGTCACTGTCGGCGTCAGCAAGTTTGACCGAGATTCTACGTTCACTGGGTTTAGTTATGATCAAACTCGGTTCTTCTTGGGAATGGAAGTGAGCCTTTAAATGCAAAAATTACTATGGATATGGATGTTCCTGTTTTCCATGAGCGTTGCTCATGCGGAAACCGAGCAGTACGTGCTGGATGATGGCGATCGGATCTCCATCAAGGTTTATGGCGAAGAAGATCTCTCCATGGACATTCTACTCAGCACACAAGGTCGATTCGATTACCCGTACTTAGGGCGTCTGCAAGCGGCGGGAAAAACCGTTGGACAGCTACAAAGTACGATTGAAAGAGGCCTTCGCGGTGATTATCTCATTGACCCCAAAGTCACGGTTAATGTGATTCAGTTCCGTAAATTCTACGTCAATGGCGAAGTCAATCAGCCTGGTGGGTACGACTATCAACCCGGTCTCACGGTCGCGAAAGCGATAGCGATTGCTGGCGGTTTTACCGACCGCGCATCGAGAAACAAAATTCAAAAGACAGACAGTAAAAAATCCACGACTCAAAAGAACGTCGGTCTGTCTCAATCTGTTGGCCCTGGTGACATCATCGTGGTTGAACAGAGCTTTTTTTAGCGCTGCTGTAAGTAAACGAAAGGACATCGCTCAATGAAATTGATAGAGCCTAACCAAGGATCGGAGCCGTCAGGTCTCGACCTAAAACGCTATTTAGGCGTTATTGCACGTTATTGGGTACCCATCACGGCGTTTGTCGCGATCGTCACCCTTATCTCTACGTTGCTGATCTTGATGATCCAGCCCGTGTATCGTGCAACTGCTACTTTGCTGATCGAGGCGCAAGCCAGTAACGCTATTTCTATTGAAGAAGTTTATGCGCTTGATACCAGTAAGAAAGAGTATTACCAAACCCAATTTGAGATCCTTCGTTCCAACCACATCGCAGAGAACGTGATTGAGGAGTTGGGCATTGGACAAGTGCGCGAGTTCAACAACCTGGTTGGCCAACCTTCTGGCCGTGACAAGTTGCTCAGCATACTTAAAAATATTCCGCTGTTAGGCGACTACCTACCTGCTGCATCACAGCCATCAGAAGATCCAAACAGCGATGCGGCCAAGCTGGCGGTATTGCGTAAGTTCAAATCGCACATGGCGATTGAACCGATTCGAAACACACAGTTAGTCAGAATCCACTTTGATTCTGCTGACCCAATGCTGGCCGCGAAAGTGGCTAACGCCATTGGTCAGGCATATATCGAGTCAAACCTTGAAGCGAAATTGGTGGCCACACAAACGGCTTCTATTTGGATCAATGAACGCCTTGGCGGTTTGAAAGATAACCTTGCCGAAGCTGAAACTGCACTGACGCAATTCTTGAAACTGGAAGGCCTTATCGAGCTCAGCGACATCGACGAGCTGGCGGGCACAGAACTCACAAACCTGACCATTCGCGTCTCCGAAGCAAAAGAGCGTCGTGTTGCTGCAGAGAGCCTCTTCTCCTTGTTGCAAAACAAAGGGGCAACAGGCGATGGCTTACTGTCTGTTCCTGAAATTTCCAATCACCCACAGGTGCGTGACGTTAAAAACGCCGAAACAGATGCTGAGCGAAAAGTGTCTGAGTTAGCAAAGCGTTATGGTCCTAAGCACGACAAAATGATCCAAGCACGAGCACAGCTCGCTGCTGTACAAAATCGCGCAAACACGGTGATCAGAGAGCTGGCACGTGGCATTGAGAAAGAGCTGTCCAGTGCACGTAAAAACGAAAAAGCACTGACGGCTGAATTGAACGTGAAGAAAGGTGAATACCAAAACATCAGCAGCAAGCGTGCGCAATATGATTCGCTTAAACGTGATGTGGAATCTAGCCGCCAGCTTTACGAAATCTTCTTGAACCGCGAGAAAGAAACCAACGCCACCAGCGACTTCCAAGACGTTCAGGCGCGCTTTACGGACATCGCAAAAACACCCCAAAACCCTTATCGCCCACAGACGGCGAAGCTAATCGTGATCAGCGCCGCATTCGCAGCGCTGCTAGGCATAGTCTGCGCTTTCCTTGCTGATGCATACCGCAATACCATTGAAAAACCGGATGATATTGAAGAGAAGCTAGGATTGCAGCATTTAGGATTCCTGCCACGCGTCAAGGCGCGACGCTTTAAGAA
This sequence comes from Enterovibrio baiacu, assembly GCF_004120195.1. Taxonomy (GTDB): domain Bacteria; phylum Pseudomonadota; class Gammaproteobacteria; order Enterobacterales; family Vibrionaceae; genus Enterovibrio; species Enterovibrio baiacui. The sequence goes on from NZ_SCHN01000013.1 coordinate 189,896, forward strand.
CACCCCGTTGGATCACACCTTGTATTACGATCCCGACGCCACCTTATTTAGCGAATCCGTTCGGACCATTCGCACGTCAATTCTACTGACACTGACCAACTCGAAGCGCAATGTTCTCTCTGTGACATCCTCTCTTCCTTCAGAAGGGAAAACCACAGTGGCACTGAACCTTGCACAATCGCTGGCAAAAATGGAACGCACACTTCTTATTGACTGTGACCTTCGCATGCCAGCCATTGGTCAACGTTACGGAATGCCGAAAAACCAACCAGGACTGACCAATGTATTGGTCATGGGCACAGACGTGACAGAGTGCATTTACCACGATGACGTGTCTCAACTTGATGTGTTGCCAGCAGGCCTTCTGCCGCCTAACCCACAAGAGTTATTGAGCTCGCCGAAGTTCGCCACACTGCTTGAACAGCTCAAGCAAACGTACGACCGAATCGTGTTGGATACACCACCGATTCACGTTGTGAGTGACAGTCTGATTCTGGGTCGATTGGCGGGCGGCATGATTTTGGTCGTGAAAGCGGAAGTGACAACCGAACAACAAATTAACCATTCAGTCGGACAACTTGTCCGTCATGACATCCCTGTAGATGGCGTTGTATTGAACCAGCTATCAAGCAAATATGCAGAGGAAAAATACAAGCTGCACTATGGTTACTACAACAACAATACAAGGGACGATGGTACCTTAGAGGCGAGTTAACGCCTTCAAGGTAATAAGGAAATACCATAATAATGAAAACAAGTTTTGATGTATTTAACGGCGATGCCGATGGGATTTGTGCACTGATCCAACTCCGACTTGCGACCCCCAAGAACAGCAAGTTGATCACGGGTGTAAAGCGAGATATCGCCTTACTCAAACAAGTGGATCCGGCCGTTGCACAGGACGTCACCGTGTTAGACGTGGCGATGGGAAAGAACCGCGCAGCATTGGACAATCTATTGTCTCAAGGCGTGCGCGTGTTCTACGTGGATCATCATAACCCTGATGAGATACCTGAACACACCGCGCTGACGACGCACATCAACACCGCAGCCAACACCTGCACCAGCTTAATTGTCGATAAGTTGCTTGAAGGCAAATATCGCGAATGGGCATTGGTGGGGGCATATGGCGACAACTTGTTTGCCGTCGCAGATACCTTGGCAAACAAGTCAGGGCTAAGCGGCGCAGACAAAGAAAAACTCAAGCAATTTGGCACCTACCTGAACTACAACGGGTATGGCGCTTCTTTGGCTGATTTACTGTTTTCGCCGGCAGAACTCTACCGCCTTCTTGCTCCTTATCCTTCACCGTTCAACTTTATTGCCGAGCGCCCTGATGTGTATTCCACGTTAGAGCAAGGCTATTTGAGCGATACCGAAAAAGCCGCATCCATTGTGCCTGTTTCAGAAGAAGCAGGATCGCGCGTATTTATGCTGCCCGACGAAGCATGGGCGCGACGCATTAGCGGTGTGTACTCCAACGATCTCGCCAACCAAGACCCTGCCCGTGCGAATGCTGTTATCACAGCAAAAGCCGATGGCAACTACTTGGTCAGCATCCGTGCGCCACTCAAAAACCGCGTCGGCGCTGACGAACTCGCTGCAAAGTTCCCAACCGGGGGCGGACGCAAAGCAGCCGCAGGCATCAACGCACTGCCTGCTGAACAACTATCTGAATTTATCAATGCGTTCCACCAGCAATATTTGCTGGCAACGTAAAAAGGGACTGAACATGGTGGACAAGATTTCGCTGAACCAAACCCATTTGAAACAACTCGAAAACGAGTCGATTCATATCATTCGAGAAGTCGCCGCAGAGTTTGATAACCCTGTGATGCTGTACTCGATTGGTAAGGATTCGGCCGTCATGCTCCACCTAGCGATGAAAGCATTTTATCCAGGTAAGCCGCCTTTCCCTCTGCTCCATGTGGATACCACGTGGAAGTTTAAGGAAATGATTACCTTCCGTGATGAATTCACTAAAAAGCACGGGTTAGATTTGAAAGTTCACATCAACCAAGACGGTGTGGACATGAACATCAGCCCGTTCGTGCATGGCAGTGCCAAACACACTGACATCATGAAAACCCAAGGCTTGAAACAAGCACTGAACCAATACGGTTTTGATGCCGCATTTGGCGGTGCGCGCCGAGACGAAGAAAAAAGCCGCGCGAAAGAGCGTGTCTATTCGTTCCGCGACAAACACCACCGTTGGGATCCAAAAAACCAACGCCCAGAGTTGTGGGATACCTACAACGGCCGAGTAAACAAAGGCGAAAGCATCCGTGTTTTCCCACTGTCAAACTGGACCGAACTGGATATCTGGCAATACATCTACATGGAAAACATCGAAATCGTTCCGCTCTACTTCTCTGAGAAGCGCCCAGTGGTTGAACGTGATGGCACCTTGATCATGGTCGATGACGAACGCATGCCGCTTGAAGATGGCGAAAAGCCTGAAATGAAGTCGGTACGCTTCCGAACCTTAGGTTGTTACCCACTGACAGGTGCCGTGGAGTCAACGGCAGCAACACTGCCTGAAATCATTCAGGAAATGTTGCTCACCAAGACATCAGAACGTCAGGGCCGTGTGATTGACCATGACCAAGCGGGCTCGATGGAGCAGAAAAAACGAGAAGGCTACTTCTAACAAAGCCTCGCTATTACCCATTTAGATTATTGCTTGCCTGCAAAGGAGTGACCCATGAGCCACAGCTCAGATTTGATAGCTTCGGATATTGAAGCGTATCTTCACCAACACGAAAACAAAGACCTGCTGCGCCTACTGACGTGCGGCAGCGTGGATGACGGTAAATCCACCTTGATCGGACGCCTGCTGTTCGACACCAAGTTGATCTTTGAAGATCACCTTTCAAGCCTACACAAAGACAATGCCCGCGTCGGTAACGCTGGCGAAAACCTTGATCTCGCCTTGCTGGTCGACGGCCTGCAATCAGAGCGCGAGCAAGGTATCACCATTGACGTTGCCTACCGCTATTTCTCAACAGAAAAACGCAAATTCATCATTGCTGACTGCCCAGGGCACGAGCAATACACCCGTAACATGGCAACAGGCGCATCGAACTGCGAACTGGCCATTGTGATGGTTGATGCACGCAAAGGCTTGCTCACGCAAACGCGTCGCCACAGCTACATCGTCAGCAAGTTGGGCATTCGCCACGTAGTGGTTGCGATCAACAAAATGGATTTGGTGGACTTCGACGAAACCGTTTTTGAAAACATCAAAGCAGAATACCAAGCCATGGCCGACCAGCTTGGCATTAAAGACGTTCACTATGTACCGATTTCAGCGCTTGCTGGCGATAACGTGGTGTCGCTGAGCGACAGCACGCCTTGGTACAAAGGCTTGCCTTTGATGGGCATGTTAGAAGCCGTTGAGATCAGCCGTGACCAAAACCTCGATCTGATGCGCTTCCCCGTGCAATACGTCAACCGCCCTAACCTCGATTTTCGTGGCTACTGCGGCACATTAGCGTCGGGCATTTTACGTAAAGGTGATGAAGTGATGGCACTGCCATCCGGCCAAACCAGCACCGTCACTAGCATCGTGACTTACGACGGCGAACTTGATGCCGTTGCACCCAACAACGCCGTGACCGTCACACTCGCTGATGAAATTGATATTTCGCGTGGCGACATGATCACCCACGCCGACACAGCACCAGAGCTCACAGATCACCTTTCGGCGTCACTGGTATGGATGGCACAAGACGCGCTGAAAACAGGCCGCGACTATGACTTCAAATTTGCCAGCCACAGCCTGACGGGCCAAGTGACAAACGTTCACCACAAGATTGATATCAATACGTTTGAAGAGCTCTCTTCTGATGCGCTCGCACTCAATGAAATTGGCCTTGTCGATTTGCACTTGAATGCCCCTGTCGCTGCGGACAACTACGCCTCAGTGAAGAAAACAGGTGCCTTCATCATTATCGACAGGCTCACCAATATCACGATTGCGGCAGGCATGGTCGAAGCACTGCACACGCAAAAAGAAGCGAAAGCGACACGCCAATACACAGACGCAGAAATTGCGCTGAACCGCTACATTCGCGAAAACTTCCCTGAGTGGGAAGCGAAGTCAGTCGAATAAGACGACGAGCGAGAGGAAGGGAAACGGTGAACAGCATAGCGTGCGATGCCAACAGGGAGAATACCGCGACAATGAGCGTGAAAGTACTTCATATCATTAATGATCTGTCTCGAAATGGCGGCGCTCAGCGGTTTGTGATTGATTTGGTTTCACCTCCGCCGCAAGGCTATGACATCCGCGTTATCACGCTCGAAGATACCAATGATTTTTGCGAAGAATTGGACGCTCTCGGCGTAAAGTGCGATGTGTGGGAGCACCTGTCATGGAAGGAAAAGTGGCAGGCTTTGCGCTGGCCAGACGTAATTCATGGTCACCTTTTCCCTTCGATATACCTCGCGTTAGCGGCATTTGGTAAAAAGCGCGTTCAGACCGAACACGCGACCCACAATCGTCGACGTGATCATGTCTGGATGAAACCGTTTGAGCTGTTTCTTTACTGGCGCTACCAAGTCACAGTGTGTATCACCGAGCAGGTTAAAGATGCACTGGAAGATTTTTTGCCACAGTATAAAAAGCACTATCGTGTTATTTTTAATGGCGTTGATCTGACCAAGTATCCATTAAACGTCAAATCGCAGCCTGCGCCTGAACAGCCGCGTCGCATTGGCATGGTGGGAAGATTCCATGCCTACAAAGATCACCCTACCGTGATCCGCGCCTTGGCAGAACTACCTGAAAACTACGAACTGCATTTTGCCGGCGATGGTGATCGTCGTGATGAATACATGGCGTTGGTCAAAGAACTCGGGGTGGAAAACCGCGTCATTTTTCATGGCGTGTTAACCGACATTCCCGCCTTTTTAGATACGCTCGATGTGTACGTACAAAGCTCAAGTGTCGAAGGGTTTGGCTTGGCCGCAGTTGAAGGCATGGCAGCAGGCTTGCCAGTGCTTGCGAGCAATGTGCCGGGTCTGAGTGAAGTCATGGGAGATGAACGCTATCTGTTCGAACTCGGCAATGCACACGCATTAACCTCTGCCATTCAACGCCTGTGCGAGGACGAGAACGCCTATCAAGCCGCATCTGAATATGCCATCTCTCGCTGCCAGATATTTACGCTTGATGCCTTCCGCACGCATTACTATCAAACATATCAAGGATTGGTAGATGGCACGGTCAGTTGAGCATCTTGCTGCGTTTGCAGTCATCCTTTTCTTTGTCCCGTTGAAAACCAATCTATCGGGCATTGAACTGTATATCGCCGATCTCATTGGCATCGCCTCTTTAGGTGTGATGGGCGTTGCGACTGCCCGTGGGCGCTTGTACCACTCAACCATTCAAGCCTCTAGCTTCATTTTCTTGTTTGTACTTTATATCTTGCTGGCGGGCACACTCAGTGATGCGCCGGCTAAATTTGTGCTCATTGAGATGATTCAGTGGCTGTCTGTCGCTGCATTTTTGGGCATGTTGCATCAAGCCGGTTTACTGGCATCACCGCGATTTCTCTCGCTGGTTGCCTTGTATGCGCTGGCAGGTTCGTTGTACACCGCGGCTTGGCACTTGGCACAACCCGGCATGCCGGATTTCAAGCAATTGGCTAACACCAAATACTTCTTCGGGTTTACCTGTGCAATGATCTATCTGTTGCGCCAACACATCAGCTATAGCCGTATTTTATTTGCTATCGCATTTGTTCTGTTGGTGATGTCAGAAGAGCGTAAAGCGTTGCTGGGTGTCGTGATGATGATTGCCTGTGATCACCTCTTTTGTCAGCAAACTCATCACCCGAGAGAGCGAACCACACGCGTCGCCATCATCACCTTTGTCATCTTTGGCGGCCTACTGTCGGCATTCTCCGTTTGGTACATGGTCGGGCTCAACAGTATTTTAGATACCCTCGAATTTACGCAGTTCGACATCCTGTTTGCGGACCAACAAGCCGCGCAGTGGAACTCGGAAGTATGGCGAAAACTGCTGCTCGCAAACGGCTTCTCGTTATTCCAAGAGTATCCGATCTTCGGTGTCGGCCCTAAAATGCTCCCTGCACACATCGCGCCCTACTTCCAAAATGAAGTGTTAGCCATTTACACCCACAACTTCGCACTTGATGTGGCCATTGAATATGGCGCGGTTGGTTTGTCCATTTTGATCGGCGGTTTCCTGATTTCACTGATGCGCCTTTTCCGTGCTCGCATGGAAAACCCTGTTGCCTTCTTGTTGGGGGTATACATTCTTTCCATGGTGCTATTTGTGGCCGTCAACAGCACCATCATGCTGATGTTTTTGCTACCCCTGTTTATCAATGTTCGCACTGAATCTTTCGCACGAAGCCTCTCTCAGAGAACCAACAGTGACCGTGCCGTTTCAGTGAGTCGCGAATCAACACCCTCATCGCTCCCAACGAGTGCATCCATTATCACAGACCCAATCCCCCCTCATGAGGAGAAGTAATGAAGTTCAGCCTTGCCCGACAACGCGCGTTTGACCAAACACTGCGAGAGCCTAATTTTGTGTTGGTGTACCAAATGGGTAAAGTTGGCTCATCCTCCATTGAGGCATCGTTAGAGCACTGCAACATTCCAAGCTGGCACATTCATACCTTCGACGATAACGAAGAGTTTCAGATGTACCGCAATACGTCTGATGTCGCCTGTTTCTTTGACTGGCACATCCGCGCCGCATACAGACTCACGCTCGCTCACAGGCTGCGTATTCTGAAAAAACGCGATCACATTAAGATCATCACGCTTGTGCGCGATCCTGTTGCGACCGTGGTTTCACGCTTTTTCCAAGACCTTCACATTCAATTGATTGAAGGAAAGAAAAACAACGCCATTCACGGCGACATGGACGCGACACTTAGCCACCTCATCGATGCGTTTGATAACAAGCTACGCCATGACTATTTCACGGAATGGTTCGACCGAGAGCTTAAGCGTCAATTTGGTGTTGATGTCATGCCACACCTGACCGATCCAACCCAGACACATTGGCGTATTCAGGAAAAGGGTTGCGATGTGCTGCTGATGAAATGCGAAGCCATCAACCAATCCGCTGACGTGCTGGGCGCGTTTTTAGATCAGACAGATTTCTCGCTACAATCCAGTAATGAAGCCTCCAATAAATGGTACTCAGCCTTGTATCAGCGCTTTAAAGAAACGTACCCGTTTGAGCGCTTGTTCAGCCTTTACGACGCACCCATTTACAGGGCCGTGTATAGCGAAGATGAAATCGCACGCTTTAAACAAAAATGGGGACGCGAATGAAAACGGTGCTTCATATTACAGAGGCCTTTGGTGGCGGCATTCAAACCGCATTGTGTAGCTACGCCAAATCCACTGAAGGTGATCCCATTCGCCACCTTCTTCTTGCGAGATTGCGCCCTCAAGATGACACAGGCCTTGCCATCAAAAACGTGTTTGACGAGGTCGAAACGGTCGACGGTGGCTTGCTTCATTTCTATCGCTGCGCGCGTAAAGCCGTGCTTCAGTACAAACCAGATATCATTCACTTACACTCTAGCTTCGCAGGGTTTCTGTGCCGCTTTCTGCCTAAGGGCAATGCAAAGCTCGTATATACCCCGCATTGTTATGCCTTTGAGCGTCGTGATATTCCGGATTGGAAGCAAGAAATCTATATGCGTTTAGAAACCCTCGGTTTATCGCGTATTGATGTCATCGCCGGATGTAGCGAGCGAGAGTGCGAGCTGGGTTTAGAATTGGGCGCAAAGCGCGCGGTTCATCTAAATAACTATGCCGAGCTCAGCCCTGAACTGATGGAAGACTCGCAAGCCTCCCCAGATGACAACACGCAACAGGCAGAGACGCCGCGTATTAAAGTAGTCATTGTGGGCCGCGTTTCGCCCCAAAAAGACCCAGAGTTCCTACTGGAAACCATTGACCACCTCAGAAGCTTTCCAGAGTTTAACCAAGTCCAACTGCAGTGGCTGGGCGGAGGTGACCAAGACAAAGAACAAGAACTGAGAGCGGCAGGCGTGGATGTCACGGGAATGATCCCTCACCACGTCCTCATGAAAACCCTTAAAGATGCGGATTTGTATTTACACACCGCGGCGTGGGAAGGCATGCCTTTGACCTTGCTTGAAGCTGCACGTCTCAATGTACCAATGGTATTGCGGATCATCGGCGCGACCCAGAACCTGCATTATCCTTTCCTCGTTAGCACGCCAGATGCCATGGCGAAGCAAATCGTGGATTATTGCCGAAACCCTCAGCATCCTGATTACCAATCCTCATTGGTGTCGATTAACGACGCTTTCAGTGCGGAAAAACAACGCAGCGCGCTCATTGATATCTATGGGGCCTAAACCATGATGTGGGTAGTGGCGTTGCTCATTATCGGGCTTCTCGCAACCTTAATGCTGACCCGTGCTCGCCCCGCTTTGGTGTTTGGTGCTGTGTTTGCGGTGCTGCTGCTGCTCGACATCGTGCCTGCGACTCAACTGTTTAATCACTTCACGAACCCTGCCTTGATAACATTGGTGTTATTGGTATTGGTGTCGGTGGTACTCGAACGTACCGCATTGATTAGCGCGCTCGGTCATTGGTGCACACGCGGAAGCCTTCGCCGTGTCACCTTGCAATCCACATTAGCGGCAGGTTTGTTGTCTGCGGTGATCAACAACACCGCGGTCGTATCGACCTTGATGCGAAGCCTCACCCACACCGCATACCCTGCCAGTAAACTGCTGATCCCCCTTTCTTATGCTGCCATCTTGGGGGGCACCATGACCTTGATAGGGACGTCCACCAACCTTCTGGTCAATGGGTTCACCCTCAGCGCAGGCCTTCCAGGGCTGGGCTTTTTCGATTTTACCTTAGTGGGCGCGCCGCTGTTTTTCATCGGCATCGCGCTCATTGTCTTAATTTCTGTTCGCCTTTTGCCTACAAACGACGTGACTCAGCAATCAACCTCACAGTCCTATTTGCTGGAAAGTCGATTGGAGGCGGAATCGCCACTTGTCGGACAAACGGTCGAGGCCAGTGGCTTACGCCATCTCGAACGTTTGTTTTTGGTCGAGATCATCCGCAAACAGCGTGTCATTTCGCCTGTCTCCCCTACGGAGCCTTTGCATGCCGATGATGTGTTGGTGTTTTCAGGGGATCTGGAAGCCACGGCATTATTAGCAAGGTTCAAAGGCTTAACCTTGGTGACACAAGGGGAAGAGACACCGTCGGATAACTTGGTGGATGTGGTCGTCACGCCCCAAGCCATGGTGGCGGGAAGAACCATCAAATCGCTGAACTTCCGCTCGCAGTTTGACGCGGCAGTGGTGGCGGTAAAACGGGGCGACCACCACATCCGTGGCGGTCTTGGACAAGTGCGTTTACGCGGTGGTGACTTGCTGGTGCTGGCCGTCGGCACAGACTTCCACAGTCGAGAGAATATCGCCCAGAATTTTGTGTTGGTCGGTGAACGCAGTCGACATGCACTGCTGACGTCGCGTCAATCAACACTGTTTTGCTTAGGTGCCGTTGCCGTGTTGCTGGCAGGTGCGATGGACGTGCTGCCCTTGTACAAAGGATTGGTGCTGTTAATCGCGGCAGCTGTTGGGTCGCGCATCGTCACCATTCATGATTTACGCCGTCGCTTCCCCTTCGAATTGGTGGTGGTCATTGGCGCGGCACTGGGGTTAGCTCAAGCGATATCAACAACAGGGTTGGCAGACATCATTGCCACCAGCATGATGTCGGTTAGCCAACACTGGGGGCCGTTTGGTGCGCTCGTCATTTTGTATATTGCAACTTGGTTGATGACGGAACTCATCACCAACAACGCAGCGGCAGCGATTGCCTTTCCCATCGGCCTTGCTTTGGCAGGTCAATATGGGGTGGACCCTCTGCCTTACATCATGACGGTCGCGTTTGCGGCAAGTGCGAGTTTTCTCTCGCCGTTTGGTTATCAAACCAATTTGATGGTATTTACAGCAGGCCGCTACCAAACTCGGGATTACCTGAAAGCAGGTTTCCCATTAACACTGGCCTACGGCTTGGGTGTCATTACTCTCGTGCCTTACGTTTTTCCTTGGTGAAGTATTTATGATCGCAAGCCTTGTCACCCGATTCCAACAACTCCCCGCAGAGCGTCGGCAGTTCCTGTTCCACGCTGCGCTTGCGGCGTTGTTTCGGGTGTTTTCTGCGGGGGCTGCTTTTCTGCTTAGCGTTGTGGCCGCAAGAACGTTGGGAACACACCAATCTGGTCTGTTCTTCCTTGCGTTGAGCTTAGCAACCTTGCTTGGCACCCTCAGCTTGTTGGGCATGGATAACGCGCTATTGCGGTTCATTGGAAAATCATCGACAGAAGATGCAACAGAAACCAATCAAGTATTCACCAATGCCTATACCGCGGTTGTGCCCACCAGCACAGTAGTTGGCCTAATCGTATTTGTTCTCTCACCTTGGTTATCAACCAGTGTGTTCGACAAACCCGATGCAGTTGATGCCATGCGCGCATTTGCTGTGGCAATACCGCTGATCAGTCTGTTTTTCCTCAATGGTTATGCACTGCAAGCAACCCGACGTGTGATTGCATCTGTGTGTTCCATGCAGCTTGGGGTCACGGTGTTGCTGCTACCGGCGCTTTATGGCTTATCACATTATGCCGTTGAGCCAAGTGCCAGTGTCGCCGCCATCTTATATACGGGCGCTGCCGCCATTGTGGTGATTTCAGGGTTAGTGTTGTGGTTTCGCCAACCTTTGCACCGTATCGATAGCCGCGATTTAGGCAAACCCGCCTTGTGGCAAGCCGCGCCAAACCTGTGGCTCATTGCTGCAACGGGCCAAGCCATCCCGTGGGCGTCTGTCGTCATCGTGGGGTTTTATACGCAATCGCAAGATGTGGCGTATTTCTCCGCCGCGCAACGTACCTCGTTGCTCATCACCTTTATGTTGATGGTGGTGAATTTCGTCGCGGCTCCCCGTTTCTCCGCCTTATTTCACGCGGGTGAAATGGAGAAATTAAAACGTCTTGCTCAGTTTTCGACGCGATTAATGATCGCTTTTTCGCTGCCGGTGCTCATCGCGGTGTTGGTATGGCCGGAACACATTATGCGGTTGTTTGGTGAGGACTTTGTTCTCGGCGCGCCGCTATTGGTGATTCTCGCCATTGGTCAAACCATCAATGTGATGACAGGCTCGGTTGGGTTTCTTCTTACCATGTGCGGTCACGAACGAGACATGAGGAATGTTACGGTATTCGCAGGCTTGCTCACCTTAGCATTGACCTTCATACTCACGCACATTTGGGGCACGCTCGGTGCAGCGATTGCCGTCAGTGTGGGGTTAAGTACGCAGAACTTACTTGCCTTCCATAAAGTAAAATCGCGTTTAGGCTTTTGGCCTATTGGTTAACCTCACCCCATACTGGAAGAAATAAATAATTTTATAATGGGTAAGTGATACCATTTGCACTGCCTATTTTTAAATACAAATACTGATAGCTCGGATGTAACTAATTAAGGATATCTGATGATTAATAAGTGCCTATTTCCAGCAGCTGGTTACGGAACACGCTTCCTACCAGCAACTAAATCCATGCCAAAAGAAATGATGCCTATCGTAAACAAGCCATTGATTGAATACGGTGTTGATGAGGCGATTCAAGCTGGTATTAATGGCATGTGTATCGTCACTGGCCGTGGTAAACACAGCCTGATGGATCACTTCGATAAAAACTACGAACTCGAGCACCAAATTCTAGGCACCAACAAAGAAGCCCTGCTTGAAGATATTCGTGCAACGATTGATGCGGCGTCTTTTACATACATTCGCCAAAAAGAAATGCGCGGTTTGGGTCATGCCATCCTTACGGGTCGTGACTTGGTCGGTGATGAAGCCTTCGCTGTGGTATTGGCGGATGACCTTTGTATCAACAAAGAACAGGGCGTATTGACGCAGATGGTTGCGCTTTATAAGCAATTCCGTTGTTCAATCGTCGCCGTTGAAGAAGTGCCGGAAGACGAAACCCACAAATACGGTGTTATTTCAGGACAAGAGATCAAAGATGACTTGTTCCGCGTAGATAACATGGTTGAGAAACCAGAACCGGGCACGGCACCAAGTAACTTAGCGATCATCGGCCGCTACATTTTGACGCCAGACATCTTCGACATTCTCGAAAATACTGAGCCAGGCAAAAACGGCGAGATTCAAATTACCGATGCACTGCTCAAACAAGCACAAGACGGCTGTGTACTTGCGTATAAATTCAAAGGCGAGCGTTTCGATTGCGGCAGCGTAGAGGGCTTTATTGAAGCGACAAATTACTGCTACGAAAACATTTACCTGCAATCTGACGCACCGAACCAGCCGAAAACCGTGAAGTGTTAGTCACATTTCTTCGCGCTTTTAGACGCTAAAATCTGCTCAGGGTAGACTCTAACAAAGCTGTATATTTATACAGCTTTGTTCTTTTTCATCACGTCTATTTATGGGATACTCAATTCATTAGTCATTTCATCAGACAACGCGCTGACCAATAGGCAAGGTGGACATGGATACGATCGACGTCAGAGGGGCTCGCACCCATAATTTAAAGAATATCAATCTGACTATCCCTAGGGACAAGCTGGTTGTGATCACCGGCCTTTCAGGCTCAGGTAAGTCTTCACTCGCGTTTGACACCTTATATGCAGAGGGGCAACGCCGATACGTTGAATCGCTCTCCGCCTATGCTCGCCAGTTCTTGTCACTGATGGAAAAACCTGACGTTGACCATATTGACGGTTTATCACCCGCCATTTCGATTGAACAAAAATCCACGTCACACAACCCGCGTTCTACCGTTGGCACCATCACCGAAGTTTACGATTACCTGCGTCTGCTTTATGCACGCGTCGGCGATCCGCGGTGTCCTACACACAATGTCACGCTTGAAGCACAAACCGTCAGTCAGATGGTCGACAAAGTGTTGGAACGTGAAGAAGGCACGAAGTTGATGCTGCTCGCCCCTATCGTGAAAGAACGTAAGGGTGAACACGTTAAAACGCTCGAAAACTTGGTCGCACATGGCTTTATCCGTGCGCGCATCGACGGCGAAGTGTGTGATCTGTCCGATCCTCCGACTCTGGAGCTTCACAAGAAGCACACCATTGAAGTGGTGGTTGACCGATTTAAGGTTCGTGATGACTTGCAGCAGCGTTTGGCTGAATCCTTTGAAACCGCGCTAGAGCTGACGGGCGGTACCGCCGTTGTCAGCCACATGGACGGCGACGGTGATGACATGGTGTTCTCAGCTAACTTTGCCTGTCCACATTGTGGCTACAGCATGCAAGAGCTTGAACCCCGCCTATTCTCTTTCAATAACCCAGCCGGGGCATGCCCAACGTGTGACGGCTTAGGGGTTCAGCAGTTCTTTGATGAAAACCGCGTGGTACAAAACGAAGCCGTGAGCCTTGCAGGTGGCGCAATTCGTGGATGGGATCGTCGCAACTTTTACTATTTCCAGATGCTCACTTCACTGGCAGAACATTATAAGTTCGACATTGAAGCGCCATGGGAAAGCCTGACACCCAAGATCCGCGATGTGGTGCTAAATGGCTCCGGCACCACAGACATTGCCTTTAAGTACGTCAACGATCGTGGCGATATCACGGTACGCAAACACCCATTTGAAGGCATTTTAAATAACCTCAATCGCCGTTACCGCGACACTGAATCCATGGCGGTACGCGAAGAACTCGCCAAATACATCGCCAACAAACCGTGCGGAAGCTGCGGCGGTTCTCGCCTTCGTGAAGAAGCGCGCCACGTTTTTGTTGCCGACACCAATCTGCCAGCCGTGTGTGAAATGAGCATTCACGAAGCCCTCGACTTCTTCGCAGGTTTACAGCTTGAAGGTCAACGCGCGCAAATCGCCGACAAGGTACTGAAAGAAATTCACGACCGTCTGCGCTTCTTGGTTAACGTGGGTCTGAACTACCTGAGCTTATACCGAAGTGCGGATACCCTCTCGGGCGGCGAAGCGCAGCGTATTCGTCTTGCTAGCCAAATTGGTGCGGGACTTGTGGGTGTGATGTATGTGCTGGATGAACCGTCTATTGGCCTTCATCAGCGCGATAATGAACGTCTTTTGAGTACCCTTGATCACCTGAGAAACCTCGGTAATACCGTCTTGGTGGTAGAGCACGACGAAGATGCAATTCGTGCCGCGGACCACATCATTGATATTGGCCCTGGGGCAGGTGTGCATGGCGGTTATGTGGTGGCGGAAGGCACTTACGAAGACATCATTGCCAATGAAGACTCACTGACAGGCCAGTACCTCAGCGGTAAAAAACAAATCATGATGCCTGCCGAGCGCACGCCGTATGATCCTGAGAAAGTCGTGCGTTTGCTTGGCGCAACGGGCAACAACCTAAACAATGTAGATTTGACCCTACCTGTTGGTTTGTTTACCTGTGTAACGGGCGTCTCCGGTTCAGGTAAATCCACACTGATAAACGACACCTTCTACAAGATCGCCCACCAGCGACTGAATGGTGCGACCACTGGCGAACCCGCACCGTTTAAAGACATCGAAGGCATTGGCCATTTCGACAAAGTGATCGACATTGACCAAAGCCCTATTGGACGCACGCCGCGTTCTAACCCTGCCACTTACACCGGCATTTTCACGCCAATCCGTGAATTGTTCGCAGGCACACAAGAATCTCGCGCGCGTGGCTACAAAGTCGGGCGCTTTAGCTTTAACGTGAAAGGCGGACGCTGTGAAGCCTGCCAAGGTGATGGTGTGATCAAGGTAGAGATGCACTTCTTACCTGATGTGTATGTGCCTTGTGATGTGTGTAAAGGGAAACGCTATAACCGCGAAACCTTGGAAATTCGCTACAAAGGCAAAACCATCGACGAAGTGTTGGAAATGACCGTTGAAGATGCGCGCGAGTACTTTGACGCCGTGCCAGCGATTGCCCGTAAGCTTCAAACTTTGATGGATGTAGGCTTGTCTTATATCCGCTTAGGCCAAGCAGCAACCACCTTGTCTGGTGGTGAAGCGCAACGCGTGAAACTGGCGCGAGAGCTGTCGAAGCGCGATACAGGTAAAACGCTGTACATCCTCGATGAACCTACAACAGGCCTGCACTTCCACGACATTCAACAGTTGCTGACCGTGCTTCATCGCCTGCGCGATCACGGCAATACCATAGTGGTCATCGAGCACAACTTGGATGTTATCAAAACAGCAGACTGGATTGTCGACCTTGGCCCTGAAGGTGGAAGCGGCGGCGGTTTGATTGTCGCAGAAGGGACACCAGAAGACGTTGCAAAAGTGAAAGGCTCACACACCGCACGCTTCTTGAAACCATTATTGAAGAAAAAGGGCAAATAGACCGATACTTTCGGTAACCTATCCCCCTCACTCACCACCTCGTAAGAGGTGGTTTTACATTGATAGTAGAAAGCATGTCGACAACGCGTATTCCGATTCACTGGCCATCCAAAGTGGCGAGCAAGCCTTTAGTTAAACCCGTACTCATTGTACTGGCGACGCTTTTTTTGCTCTGTTTTCCGCTCAATCAAATACCGCTGTCGGTCACAGGCATTCAACACCCAGCGATTTCAACCTCGTTCATGTTGTCTGTCGCCATGATCTGTTTTGGTGGTTTAGAGGTCGCTCGACAACGCCGATTTAGTCTGACCAAACTGACAGGATGGATTGCGCTCAGCGCCTTGCTCGCGTCGCTCCCCGCATTCTATCTTCATGCGAACACCAGTGCGGCACTTTGGCACGCAGGGCTCGCGTTATTGAGCTTGCTGCTTTTTGTTACCTTGCAGCAATTTAGCTTCAGTCATGTTCAGCGTCAGTATTTGCTTTGGCTACCGTTGATTGCAGGGTGGATATTCGCACTGCCTTTCGTTGTGCCTCCACTCATTGAAGCATTCGAACACGACGCACCTTATTTCCTGACAGTTCAGCGCGTAGGCATTGCAAAGAACACCACAGCCATGGTGCTACTTACCGCACTTGCCTTGTCAGCCTATTTGCTAGCACGAACCCGCGCCTATAAACGCACCATCATCGCTCAGCACATTGCATTGCTGCTCACGCCGTTGCTGTGCATTACCGCTTTGATGTCGCTTCGTGAGCCTTGGCTTATCACGTTCACCCTGCTGATAGTTGCTCTCGCACAACCTTTCTTGTTTCGCTTCTGTCCCAAGTTACATCATGGACTTTGGAACATCGTTGTTTTCGCGGCTTTTGTGATTGCAGGGCAAGCAAACTGGCTACCCATCAGCGCCTTGTTTGCAGAAAGGTTCTCCCCTAGCGAATGGCAACTTTTAGGACAAACCACAGCGCTGGCAAAAACAGCGCATTTTGAAGGTGTAGGACTCGGTCAGCTTACGCTGGCGCAATTGCAGTTTGGGCTTTCACATGGAAACGCCTTGCCCATTGATACGCCCTACCCAAGCTGGTTGCTTGCGACAATCACTGAGGGGGGGATTGCCATTTGGGGAAGCTTCGCCCTCTTAGGTGGATTGATCATTAAGCGTATTGCCGACGCGCCGGGTGGCACACGATTGATGCTGACGGCAATCATCCTCCCTTCCATTGTCGGCATTGCAGCAACATCGTTTGTATCGACAAACCCCGTTCTCGCGCTGCTGTTTGTCGTTTTGGTCTATTGGATTGATAACTTGTCTGCGCGCTACGAACGCATCAGCCTAGCACGCGTTAAGCTACTCACCATTGGTGCGACAACGCTATTAGCGTCAACGGTATGCGTGGTTGTTAGCTCTATCTATTTGGGCGAGCAGGCGCTACACACCTATGACATCAAAGACAACAAGTTAACCCAGTATCAAACACACCCTTGGTGGACATCGTTTTATCAGCAAGAAGCGGGGAAACGCGACTTTTTGGAAGATGTCGAACATAACGACAAACGCGCTCAGACGACGTATCTCAGACAGCAAATCCGACACCTTTCAACACGCCCAACGGCGGAGGGGTATCAGTCTTTGATTGAGTTGGCACTGCTGACAGGCGACCGCGCGATTGCGAAACAGATCCAGCAAGAAGCCAGTGCATTGTTTCCCTACGTGGCATTTCAACCTAACTTTTCACATTTTGAAGCGTCAGAACCTGATGCTTCAAAACCGTAAGCACCCCAATCAAAAACGCCCTGATAAATCAGGGCGTTTTTTTAGGCTGTTGAAACCCAAAAGGGTCAGCCAGTTAACTCAGCACATCCTTTAGCGCTTTGGCACACAGCGCAATATTTTCTTTTCTAGCTGCATAGCCCATCAACCCAATACGCCATGCTTTGCCCGCTAACGCGCCAAGGCCAGCTCCGATTTCAAGATTATATTCATTCAACAAACGCTGACGAACAAGGGCATCATCAACACCATCAGGAATCGCGACGGCATTGAGTTGAGGAAGGCGATAAGCCTCATCAACCAAAAATTCAATGCCCAACACTTCCAGTTCTGACTTCAACAATTCATGCATATCACGATGGCGTTGCCACGCGTTCTCTAGGCCTTCTTGCTGTAACATCAATAACGACTCATGCAGCGCATACAGGCTATTTACGGGCGCGGTATGGTGATAGCTTCGTTTCCCTTCACCACTCCAATAACCGAGCACTAAGCTTTGATCTAAGAACCAGCTTTGTACTTTCCCATCATGCGTTTTCATTCTTTCTACGGCACGCGGTGAGAAGGTCACTGGCGATAAGCCCGGAACACATGACAAACACTTTTGGCTGCCGGAATAAACAGCATCAAGTTGCCATTCGTCAACCAACAAAGGCACACCGCCAAGCGATGTCACAGCATCCACGATGGTTAAACAGTCATGCTGACGTGCTAACGCAGATAAGGCCTTCGCGTCACTCAATGCACCGGTGGACGTTTCAGCATGCACAAATGCCACAATTGATGCATCGGGATTGGCATTTAACGCCGCGTCCACTTTACTCACATCAACAGGCTTCCCCCACTCATCATCAACCATCACAGCCGTCGCGCCGCAGCGCTCAACGTTTTCACGCATACGATCGCCAAACACACCATTGCGACAAACAATGACCGTATCGCCAGGAGAGACCAAATTCACAAAACAGGTTTCCATGCCTGCGCTGCCTGGTGCAGATACGGCAATGGTGAAAGGGTTCGTGGTTTGAAAGGCATATTGCAGCAAGGCTTTCACTTCATCCATCATGCCGACAAATAACGGGTCAAGGTGACCAATTGTTGGCTGTGATAACGCTTGTAGGACACGTGGTGACACGTCGGAAGGGCCCGGTCCCATCAAGGTTCGCTGAGGCGGAATAAAGCGTGAAATAGTCATTGTCTGCTCTCCTTAGTTAGTATTTTACCACCCTACCACTGCCGCTCACTCTCTCCCAAATCATGATTGCTATAACGTAAGCTCCATCAACCTAACGC
This sequence comes from Enterovibrio baiacu, assembly GCF_004120195.1. Taxonomy (GTDB): domain Bacteria; phylum Pseudomonadota; class Gammaproteobacteria; order Enterobacterales; family Vibrionaceae; genus Enterovibrio; species Enterovibrio baiacui. The sequence goes on from NZ_SCHN01000013.1 coordinate 208,361, forward strand.
CTCGCAAAAATGAAGCACCTTGCATACATTTGACGCTTTTCATGCAAACTCTGTTTGACAATCAGATTACAAAGCTTTATCAATGCAGTGTAATTTTTGTGCAGTATTTTTCTGCACGAAGACAGAAGAGGCGCGTCTATCAGGCAGTCCATTTGCGGAGCCCCAACTCCAATGCAGATCGATCAGGGGATAGACGCCGAGGTAATCGACACCTTGGGGGTTAGATTGCCGGTCTTGAAGGTTGAGTCCTTCGGATTGTCATCTCTTTCGAGATGGAGCGCTTCTGGAGAAATATCCTTTCTTCATGCCCGCCCTCTTTCTGTCTCATCCACATTTTGATCATTTAGAACATCTATATCGCGATTTATGGGAGATACAGGGAAGTGAACGCATTAACTGTCGCAAAATTTGGCGGCACGAGTGTCGCAGACTACGCAGCCATGTCTAACTGCGCTTCGGTCATCAAGGGAAATGAAAGCACACGTTTGGTTGTCATCAGTGCATGCTCTGGTGTGACTAACCTTTTGGTTGAACTCGCCAACGGTGTCAGCAGCTTAGAAAAACAAAAAGCGTTGCTCACTCGCCTTCAAGAAATCCACTTCAGCATTTTGGCGAGCCTGCCAGAAAATGAAGATGTGAATACAGCAGTGAATGACATATTGGATAATGTCGCGACGTTTGCTGCAGCCGCAGCGGAAGCCCCCTCAGATAAAATCACAGACAGCTTAGTTGCCTGTGGTGAACTCATGTCGACACACATCTTTACCCACTTACTGAATCAGCAAGGGTTAGATGCAGTGCGTTTTGATGTCCGTGATGCGTTGAAAACTGACGATGTCCATGGAAAAGCATCCCCTGATTTAATCGAAACCGCTTACCAAGCCCAAACGCTGCTTCGCCCGCTATGCGAAGAGAAAGTGGTCGTCACACAAGGTTTTATCGGCTCGGACAATAAAGGCAACACAACAACACTAGGCCGTGGCGGAAGTGACTACAGTGCGGCACTGCTTGCTGAAGCGGTTCAAGCGACAACGCTTGAAATTTGGACTGACGTGCCAGGCATCTACAGCACCGATCCTCGCATCGCACCAGCCGCTGCACCAATCGACGAAATCAGTTTTAGTGAAGCCTCTGAAATGGCGAACTTTGGTGCGAAAATCTTGCACCCGTCAACCTTAGTGCCAGCAATGCGCCAAGAAATCCCGGTGTTTGTTGGCTCTTCAAAAGCGCCAGAAAAAGGGGGAACGTGGATCCGCCGTGATGCAGAGCATTCACCTCTTTTCCGCGCATTGGCACTTCGTTGCAACCAAACCATGGTGACGCTTACCAGCCTAAACATGTTCCATGCCTACGGCTTTTTGGCAGAGGTTTTCAATATTCTGGCTAAGCATAAAGTCTCGGTGGATCTGATCACGACATCAGAAGTCAGCGTCTCTTTGACCTTAGATCAAACCAACACCAGCGGCGGTGCGCCTAAGTTGCCTGAAGCGGCCGAGCTCGAGCTTTCTAAACTGTGTAAAGTGACGGTTGAGCAAGACATGTGTTTGGTGGCGTTGATTGGTAATGAGATGGGCGAATCTCGCGGTGCTGCAGCGCAAATTTTTGGCGCTCTAGGTGAATATAACCTGCGAATGATTTGCTACGGTGCAAGTAATCACAACCTGTGTTTCTTGACCAATACCGCTGAGTCGAAAGACGTGGTACGTACCTTACACAGAGAGCTGTTTGAAAAGTAAGAGAGCCATGTCATCGCGGCTTTCGCTCTGCAAACACCCCAAGGACACAATAAAAGAAGGGCGCTCATTGAGCGCCCTTCTTGTGTTTACAATCACCAAACCTTAGTTCAGGTTTGGCCCTAGCCACTTATCGGCTTCGATCACATCCCATCCTTTACGATCTGCGTAGCTGTCACGCTGATCTTCTTGGATTTGAGCGACCGCAAAATAGCGCGATTCAGGGTGTGAGAAGTACCAACCCGATACTGCTGCCCCAGGCCACATTGCGAAGCTTTCCGTCAGGATCATGCCCGTATTCGCTTCTGCATCTAACAGCGTCCAAATCTTGCCTTTTTCAGTATGCTCAGGGCACGCAGGGTAACCCGGTGCAGGGCGAATACCTTGATACTTTTCACGGATCAAATCTTCGTTTGCCAACGCTTCATCAGGTGCATAGCCCCAAATCTCTTTACGCACCGCCTCATGCATATATTCAGCAAACGCTTCCGCTAAACGGTCCGCTACCGCTTGCACCATAATGGCGTTGTAGTCATCACCCTTCGCTTTAAACTGCTCAGCAATGTCGTACTCGCCAATGCCGCCTGTTACCGCAAACGCGCCGATCCAATCTGCTTTTCCACTCTCTTTCGGCGCAATGTAGTCCGATAGACAGTAGTTTGGCCCTTTCGGTTTTTTCGTTTGCTGACGCAAGCCATTCAATACCGTAAGCACCTCTGTGCGAGATTCGTCTACATAGACCTCAACATCATCTTCCACACTGTTTGCAGGGAACAATCCGCATACGCCATTGGCTTTGATCATGCCAGTGCGTTCAATGTCATCCAATATCGCATTGGCGTCATCAAACAAGCGCTGCGCTTCTTGCCCCACGACTTCATGACGCAAAATCGTTGGGTATTTTCCGCTAAGCGACCACGTCATGAAAAATGGCGTCCAATCGATGTATTTGCGAATTTTTGATACTGGGAAATCAGTAAACACATGCACGCCAGGTTTGTTTGGCACAGGTGGGGTATAGGTTTCCCAATCAAGCGACACTTTATTTGCGCGCGCCTCTCCAAGTGTAACCGGCGGCGTGCGCGGCTTTTTGCGTGCATGCTGTTCGCGTACCGTCACGTACTCAGCTTTTGTGCGCTCGACAAACGCCGGACGAAGTTCATCGGACAATAGCGCAGAACATACACCTACAGCACGAGAGGCATTAGACACATACACCACAGGTGCATGGTAGTTTTCTTCAATCTTCACCGCCGTATGCGCTTTAGATGTTGTCGCTCCACCAATTAGCAATGGGATATCAAAACCACGACGCTCCATCTCTTTGGCGACATGTACCATTTCATCGAGCGACGGTGTGATGAGACCACTTAACCCAATGATGTCGACGTTTTCTTCTTTAGCGACCTGCAAAATTTTGTCGCAAGATACCATGACGCCGAGATCGATGATTTCATAGTTATTACACTGCAGAACGACGCCAACGATATTCTTACCAATGTCATGCACATCGCCTTTCACCGTGGCTAAAAGAATCTTCCCGTTGGTTTGACCCGCTTGTTTTTCTGCATTGATGTAAGGTTCAAGGTACGCAACCGCCTGTTTCATGACGCGAGCGGATTTCACCACCTGCGGCAAGAACATCTTACCTTCACCAAACAAATCACCGACCACGTTCATGCCAGCCATCAATGGGCCTTCAATCACTTCAAGTGGTTTGCTCGCCTTCGCACGGGCTTCTTCCGTGTCTTCAACGATGAACTCGGTGATCCCTTTGACCAAGGCATGTTCCAGACGTTTTTCTACATCCCAGCCACGCCACTCTTGTGCCGAGCGATCTTCTTTCACTTCGCCCGTACCGCGGTATTTGTCCGCAATATCAAGAAGACGCTCTGTACCGTCGTCGCGTCGGTTCAAGACAACGTCTTCAACAGCCTCACGAAGTTCATCGGGTAGATCGTCATAAATAGCCAACTGACCCGCGTTAACGATCCCCATGTCCATGCCGTTTTTAAAACAGTAATAAAGGAAAACAGCGTGAATCGCTTCACGAACAGGGTTATTACCACGGAATGAGAACGACACGTTCGATACACCGCCCGAGACCATGGCATGTGGCAATGTGCGTTTGATATCACCGACCGCTTCGATGAAGTCGACCGCGTAGTTGTTGTGCTCTTCAATCCCCGTAGCCACCGCAAAGATATTCGGGTCGAAGATAATGTCTTCTGGTGGGAAGCCCACCTCATTCACCAGAATGTTATAGGCTTCGGTACAAATTTCGGTTTTGCGTTCACGCGTATCGGCTTGGCCCACTTCATCGAATGCCATCACGATAACCGCTGCGCCGTAGCGACGAATTAACTTGGCTTGCTCAATGAATTTCTCGACACCTTCTTTCATGGAAATCGAGTTAACAATCGGTTTGCCCTGAACACACTTGAGGCCAGCTTCTAAGATTTCCCATTTTGATGAATCAACCATGATGGGCACTTTCGAGATCTCAGGCTCAGTCGCACACAAGTTCAGGAAGCGCACCATGGCCGCTTCCGCATCCAACATGCCTTCATCCATGTTGATATCGATAACCTGCGCACCGGCCTCGACTTGCTGACGCGCAACTTCTAAGGCTTCATCATAAAGCTCTTCTTTAATCAGACGCTTAAAGCGCGCAGAGCCTGTAACATTGGTACGTTCGCCGACGTTGATAAACAAACTGTCAGGTGCAATCGTCAGTGGCTCAAGGCCAGATAAACGACAATGCTTGGGTAAATCAGGAAGCTGACGCGGCGTGACGTTTTGGGTCACTTCCGCCATCTTACGAATGTGTTCAGGTGTCGTACCACAGCAGCCGCCGACAAGGTTCAAGAATCCACTTTGTGCCCATTCAGCGATATGTTCAGCCATGTCTTCAGGGCTAAGGTCGTATTCACCGAATGCATTTGGTAGGCCGGCATTTGGGTGAGCAGAAACTGCGCACTCAGAAATTCGCGACAACTCTTCAACATACTGACGTAATTCATCAGGGCCCAATGCACAGTTGAGGCCAAACGAAATAGGTTTAACGTGTCGCAGGGAGTTATAGAACGCTTCGGTGGTTTGACCGGAAAGTGTACGGCCAGAGGCATCGGTGATCGTGCCTGAAATCATAACAGGCAGTTCAATGCCGTCTTCATCAAACACGGTTTCAATCGCGAACGTACACGCTTTGGCGTTTAACGTATCAAAGATTGTCTCTACCAAGATGATGTCAGCACCGCCTGCAATCAAGGCGCGTGTGGATTCAGAGTAGGCTTCAACCAACTGATCAAAGGTGATGTTTCGATAACCAGGATCGTTTACATCAGGAGAAATAGAACAGGTACGGTTTGTCGGGCCAAGTACGCCTGCAACAAAACGGGGTTTATCGGGATTCTTTGCCGTCCATTCGTCGGCAACTTCGCGGGCCAGCTTCGCAGCTTCTAAGTTAATCTCCGCACTGAGCGATTCCATGTCGTAATCGGCCATGGCAATCGTGGTGGCGTTAAAGGTGTTGGTTTCAAGAATATCGGCGCCGGCTTCAAGGTACTCGCCGTGAATTTGCTTGATAAGCGCTGGCTGTGTCAGAACCAAAAGGTCATTGTTACCCTTTAGATCAGAATGCCAATCAGAAAAACGCTCACCACGGTAATCGGACTCTTCCAGTTTGTAGTCCTGGATCATAGTGCCCATACCGCCATCGATAATGAGAATGCGCTCAGCCAACAGTTTTTTTAGTATGTCCTTACTACTCACAGCCACAAATTCCTTCTTAAATTGCTCGCTAATTGCATAGTAACATAGCTCAATTGGAAATCTAGACGTCTATTAGGATCTCACTCTCAACGGATCCTTAAATTCACTAGGATTTGTTGTAGTTTTCTTCTTCGCATAGATTTATATTTCGTTACAAATTTTGGGTTCTCCTTTTTTCGCTAACATGGGGTCACCTATGACCGTCTATACAACACTGTGCTTTCTCGCAGCCGCCGCCATGGCAATCGCATTTATCAACAGCAAAATTGGCCAAATGCAAACGACCATCGCAATCACTGCTGGTGCATTGATTCTTTCTCTCGGTATCGTCATTTCAGGTCAGAACAACTGGTTTGATTTAAAAGACTTGGCCGCAGAGACCCTCAATGAAGTGCACTTCGATGACTTTCTACTAAAAGGTGTACTCGGGTTCCTGCTGTTTGCTGGAGGTCTTGGGGTCAAACTCCCCAACCTAGAAGATCAGAAGTGGGAAATTACGGTGCTTGCCCTAGGGGCGACCTTGGTTTCTACCTTTTTTATCGGTGGTGCTGCTTGGCTATTCTTCCAGCTTATCGGTATTCAGTTTGATTTTATCTACTGCCTTCTTTTTGGTTCTTTAATTTCACCCACAGACCCTATTGCTGTGTTGGCCATCGTCAAAAAACTCAACGCGCCAAAACGTATCTCGACGCAGATAGAAGGCGAGTCCCTGTTTAATGACGGGTTTGGTTTGGTCATCTTTATTACCTTGTTTACCGTGGCATTCGGCAGCGAAACACCTACGGTCATGGGCGTGGTTGAGCTCTTTTTGCATGAAGCCATTGGCGGGATCGTTTACGGCTTCTTCTTGGGGCTGCTATTCCACTACTTGATTTGCAATACAGATGACCACTCAATGGAGTTGTTATTGACCCTTGGTATTCCAACCGCAGGGTATGTCTTTGCAGGTCTAATTGGTGTATCTGGACCGTTGGCCATGGTGGTCGCGGGTATCATGATTGGTAACTGGACACGCTATATTGGCTTTTCGAAAGAAAGTGAAGACCACCTTGACCACTTCTGGGAGCTCGTTGATGAGTTTCTGAATGGCGTATTATTCTTGTTGATCGGCTTAAGCATGTTGACCTTTACCTTCCACAAAGAAGATTGGATCATCATGGCGTTTGCAATTCCTTTGGTGCTTATCGCGCGTTACATGAGCGTCCGCCTTTGCTATGTCGGCTTCAACCGATACCGTGACTATAACCCTTTCTCGGTCCGTATTTTGACATGGGGTGGACTCCGCGGAGGCTTGGCCATTGCGATGGCGATGGCTGTTCCGGCTGGCTACATGGTGTTGCCTGAGAAGAACATCGATGTGCGAGAAATCATTCTTGTTATGACTTATGCCGTCGTGGTGTTCTCTATTCTCGTGCAGGGTTCTACCATCACAAAAATGATTGAGAAAGCCAAAGTCGCGGAAAGGAATATGGAGGTAAAGCCTCGTGCGCCAGTACAAAGTGAATCCGTCGCAGAGAAGAAAGCGGAATAGCGTTTCTCTTTAAGAGACAAAACACATGTGAAAAAGCCTGCATTAAGCAGGCTTTTTTTGTTTTTAAATCTGTAACTTATGCGTCGTCATCTTTTGTGAATGCTTCTTCTGAGAAGTGATCCAAGTCGAACGGCGTTTGTTGGTAAACGCAGTAGTTAAGCCAATTTGAGAACAGCATATAACCGTGACTTCTCCAGCTCACATACGGATCTTTTGATGGATCATCATCAGGATAATAGTTAACAGGAACAGCAGGCTCCATGCCTTCACTCACGTCTCGTACATATTCGTTATGCAACGTCAGTGGATCGTACTCAGGATGACCGGTAACGAAGACGTTACGCTTATCTTTTGTTGCCGCTAGGTATGTTCCCGCCGTTGGCGAGGTTGCCAAAATATCGAGATCAGTGTGTTCAGCAAGAAAGTCGGGAGAAAAGTCTGCATAGCGCGAATGTGGTGCTAGGAAGGCATCATCAAAGCCACGAAGAATAGGGTTATGGCTGTGCTCTTTATTCGTGTTATGCCAATACACGCCAGAGAGTTTCTCTTTTCGGGTTTTCTTCGGCAAGTCATACAAGAGCTTCAACCCTGCCTGAGCAGCCCAGCATACGTACAGCGTCGAAGTAACATGGTCCTTTGCCCACGTCATGATGTCCTGTAAGTGTTCCCAGTAAATCACATCTTCAAACTGAACAAGACCTAACGGCGCACCTGTGACGATCAACCCATCGAAGTTACGCTCTCTGATCATCTGAAACTGACGATAGAAAGTATCTAAGTGCTCGGTTGGCGTATTCTTACTTGGCCTATCATCTATACGCAGGAGCTCTACGTCTATCTGAAGTGGACTGTTAGATAGCAAACGCATGAACTGCGTTTCTGTCTCAATCTTCTTTGGCATTAAGTTGAGTAGCAAAACTTTAAGAGGACGAATACTTTGGCTGGCAGCACGGGTTTCAGGCATCACAAAGATGTTTTCCTGACGCAATGTACTTGCAGCGGGTAACTGATCAGGAATTTTAATGGGCATCTTAAAGCACTCCCTTTTTAAGATGTATAGACGTCTAGAATTCCAATAACCCTATAACATCCTTTTCATCTCTTCAAGACTATTTGTAAGAATCGAATTTGGGAGCGTATATACGAAAAAACCCGCAGCGTTTCCGCTACGGGTTTGAAGAGGTATCTGGCAGTGACCTACTCTCACATGGGGAAACCCCACACTACCATCGGCGCAGCAACGTTTCACTTCTGAGTTCGGCATGGGATCAGGTGGTACCATCGCGCTATGGCTGCCAGAAAAATTTTAAAGCTGGTGCTGATACCCAGATTCGAACTGGGGACCTCACCCTTACCAAGGGTGCACTCTACCAACTGAGCTATATCAGCGAATTTTTCTTCAACAAAGTCTTACTCATTGATGCTTTGTTTAAGAATCTATCGTTTGCAAAGCAAATGGATAGATTGAAATTCAAGCCTGGCGATGTCCTACTCTCACATGGGGAAGCCCCACACTACCATCGGCGCTGTTACGTTTCACTACTGAGTTCGGCATGGAGTCAGGTGGGTCCATAACGCTATGGTCGCCAAGCAAATTCATTAAAATCTGGGAAAATTCTGACTAGCTTTGTATCTCAATACACATTCAATGTTCTTCTTGAGTCCGCTAAAACCCCTTGGGTGTTGTATGGTTAAGCCTCACGGGCAATTAGTACAGGTTAGCTCAATGCCTCGCAGCACTTACACACCCTGCCTATCTACGTCGTAGTCTTCAAC
>NZ_SCHN01000014.1 GCF_004120195.1 Enterovibrio baiacu
GTCCTGGGTCCTGGGTCCTGGGTCCTGGGTCCTGGGTCCTGGGTCCTGGGTCCTGGGTCCTGGGTCCTGGGTCCTGGGTCCTGGGTCCTGGGTCCTGGGTCCTACAACGATTCTTTGAAGGTCTGAAGTGGCGTCAAGCTTTTCGCTTTTGCTTTTCCTAGGATCTAGGGCCCGCTCTTCCTAGGACCTTCTTTTCCTAGGCCCTTTTTCCTAGGCCCTGCTTTTAGCTCACCAACTCGTCAACGCGGGTATCGCGATCAACGCATCTTCAAACTGCACCACGACTTGCTGTGGCTCAATGCCGCGTAGCAACACGCCGTCGGCAACGAACTGGCCTTCTTTCGCTTCTCGTCCGTTCACCTTTACCCAACTGCGGCTTTCATCAGACGCATAGATGTGAGTTTGGAAATCCATCTTCGGCAATCGGTCGAACATTTGTGATGAGATATCAGCGATCGAGACGACATTGCTTGCCCCGTCGGTGCGTTCAAGTTTGGCGTCTAGCCCTCGAGTGCGATCGCCGCCTAAGGCATTTTGTACCTTGAGCGCCAACTCAGGGGACAGTGATGAGAGATCTAAATCTTCGAGGTTTAAATCGCCATCAGGGTTACTCGCGCCATTGCCCGATGCGGTAATGGTGGTGACTTCTGTATTGGCCTCTGTCACCGATTTTTGCGCCGAGGTACTGGCATTTTCAGGTGCTTGGCTCGCAGGCTTCGGCGCGGGTTGGGTTGTCGCCACCACCACAGGTTTAGGCGCAGGGAGTGGCGTCAGCGCCAATGCGCTTTCGCTCGTGGTAGACAATACCACAATGTCGCCTTGCGCCAGTGCAGTAGACTCTGATTGCGTCGCTTCAATGCTGTTCGTCAATGCAGGCCCCGGCATGGTGAGTACCGTGTCCAGCACCATCAGGGTAATGGGCCCAGCATAGCCATCAGCATCCAAGCCTTTGCTGCGTTGAAAGTCCCTGACTTTTGCGCGCAAGTTCGGCCCGAAACGATCAGAAGGAACGCCAGTCTCCCCTAGCACCAAGTTCAAACGTTGATCTAGCCAGCGCACACGCTCACTGCGTTGACCGATGGATAACGTCGATGTGTTCGCTTGCGGTGGACGCCAAAGCAATAGTGCATCCCCCGTCCACGCTTGTTTAAAAAACGCTTCGCTCACCATCACGCGTTGATCGCCTGCGAGGAGCTCAAACTGCCCCTCACCCATGCCATACAAAACAGCAAACCAACGTTGCCCAACAGGGCCATTCATGGTCAGAACCGCAGGTCGGTCGATACTGAGCAGCTGGGTTAACGGCAGGGTCGCCTTGTAACAGGCAAGCTCACCGCGCACGTCGCTTGAACAGCCAGCCGCAAGCACATCCGCCTCAAATCCCCACAACCGGTAGAGCGCTTGCATCGCAGAGCCCGCACTCAAACTTTGCTTCGCCAAATCCGCAAACGCCACGGTTTCAACCGTGGCCGGCAAACTTGCAAGGCTTTGCGGCGCGGACGTGTTGGCAGGTGCGATGTTTGATGTGGAAGCTTCTCGCGCAGGCGATTTTTTGATTGCCACATCCACAACGATTGGGGCTGTGGCTGCTTTCACTGTTGGGACAGGTGCACGTTCTGTTTGAACTTGAGGTGCAGTGTTTATATTCGCCACTGTTGGCGCGGGGGATGTGTTGCCATCGAGTCCCCAACGAATCGCCACCGCGAGCAAGGCCGCGCCGCCAATCGCACCAAGGTAAACCGGCCAATAGCGCATGAAACCATGGCGTTCAGCATGGCTCGATACACTCTGCCAATGCAGCACTTCCTTACTGGCTTTGGTGGCAATTTTCGCGGTGATGCGTTGTTTGGAATCTCGGTGCGCCATTTTTAACGACTGGTCACACACGAGGTTAATCAACCTTGGAATACCGCCACTTTCACGGGCAATGACTTTGTACGCGCCCTCATCAAATAAAGGATCGAGGCGATCCGCACAGCTCAGACGGTGCAAAATATACTGACGCACTTCTTGTGCCGTCAGCGGCATCAAGTGATAGCGAGCAGTAATGCGTTGGGCAAGCTGACGCAGGTGCTGCTGACGAAGCATTTCTTGAAGCTCAGGCTGACCAATCAAGATGACTTTAAGTAGCTTACGTTGTGAGGTTTCGATGTTGGTGAGTAAGCGCAATTGCTCCAACACATCCGGCATCAAGTGCTGCGCTTCATCCACCAGCAAAATGGTTTGGATACCTTGCTTGTCGTTATCATGCAATTTTGCAGAAATGGCGTCGTTCAGATGTTTAAAGCCATCTTCACGCGCGTACGCAATCCCGAGTTCATCACACAAGGTCTGCATCAATTCCAGCACGGACACGCTAGGGTTGAGGATCGTCGCCACTTGGCTTTGCTCTGGCATACGCTCAAGCAAGGCTTTCATGGTCGTGGTTTTCCCCGTACCCACTTCCCCTGTCAGCAACGCCAAACCGCCACCATCTTCTATGCCAGAGAGCACATGGCTCAACGCCTCTTTATGGCGTTCGCTAAGGAAATAGAATTTTGGGTTCGGCACAATCGCGAATGGCGACTCTGAAAGCCGGAAAAAGTCTTGATACATGGGAAGTTCTCTACGTCCTCAATGCTGTCCGTTAAGCTCGCCAAAGTAGCGTGACACCTTGTGCATGTAAAGGTGAACACCTCCTATGACCGACTATTCGGGCGCAGGTTCGCACCTTTTACACACATCGCGGCCTGTGTCGAACACAGAACGGGTGGTTTGGTGAATCTGCAGGGTTTATCATGACCTTATTATCGCTTAATAACTGGATAACAATGTGAATACCTTCCTCGTGGGTGGCGCAGTGCGAGATACATTGCTCGGACTCGATGTAAAAGACAGAGATTGGGTCGTTGTCGGCGCTGACATTAAGACCATGCTAAAAGCAGGCTACCAACAAGTTGGGGCGGACTTTCCCGTCTTCTTACACCCCAAAACCCACGAAGAGTATGCACTGGCGCGTACCGAACGAAAATCAGGCCAAGGGTATACCGGTTTTGTGTGCGACTTTGCCCCCGATGTCACCCTTGAGGAAGACTTGCAGCGCCGCGACCTTACCATCAATGCCATCGCCCAAGCTGATGACGGCACTTTGGTTGATCCTTACGGCGGTAAAGCCGACCTCGACAATAAAATCCTGCGCCACGTTTCGCCAGCGTTTGTGGAAGATCCACTGCGCGTGTTGCGCGTGGCACGCTTCGCCGCCCGTTTTCATGAACTGGGTTTTCGCGTCGCTGATGAAACCATAGCACTCATGCGCACCATCGCAGAGAGTGGCGAGTTAGACGCACTCACCCCTGAGCGAGTGTGGATTGAATGGGAGAAATCCCTGTCGACGCCCCGCCCTGATGTTTTCCTGCAAGTGCTGCGTGATTGCGGCGCATTGGCGGTGGTGCTCCCTGAAATCGACGCGCTGTTTGGCGTGCCGCAACCTGAGCAATGGCACCCTGAAATCGACACCGGTATTCACACTTTAATGGTCGCTCGCCAAGCTGCAATGCTTACCGATGACACCTGCATCCGATTTGCCGCGCAAATGCATGACCTCGGCAAAGCCCTCACGCCGAAAGCAGAGTGGCCAAGCCACAAGATGCATACCGCAACGGGCAAAGTGCCTGTTAAGGCCGTGTGTGACCGTGTGCGCGTTCCCAACGCCTACCGCGACGCAGCATTGCTGGTCTGCGCCGAGCACACCAACGTCCATAACGCGGGCGAGCTAAAAGCGTCCACCTACGTCAAAATCTTTGATCGCAATGATGTGTGGCGAAAACCCGAGCGCATCACCCAATTAGCCCTCGCCAGTAAAGCCGATCACCAAGGGCGCACAGGGTTCGAAGATCGTCCATACCCCCAAGCCGATTGGCTACTTGGCGCGTTTAACGCCGCAAACAGCGTGGATGTAAAACCCATCGTGGCTGAGGGTTTTAAAGGCCAAAGCATTCGTGAAGAGTTGACGCGCAGACGGGTAGTGAGTGTTGCGAAGTATTTGGAAGAGGTCAGAAACTAGGTTCTAGTTTCTAGTTTCTAGTTTCTAGTTTCTAGTTTCTAGTTTCTAGTTTCTAGTTTCTAGTTTCTAAAGGACAGATTACCAAAGCCACAAAAAAAGCTGCCATCGGCAGCTTTTCTTTTACCAGGCTCTAGAAACGTTTCTTCCTAGGACCTTCTTTTCCCGCTCTTCCTAACCTGCTTAACGCGTTGCAAGGAACGCCGCCAAGCCAACGCCTAGCAAAATGCGGTAGATAACGAAGGGTTTCATGCCCATGGTCGTGACCAGCTTCAAGAACCAGTGAATACAGATGTAGGCGCTCACGAACGACACAAACACACCCACAAGGATGGGCGACCACATCACGGGCACATCGCTTTTGATCAAGCCAAGGCCAAGGTAGCTACCCGCTAAGACAATGATAGGAATCGACATCAGGAACGAGAAACGCGCAGCGGCTTCACGGGTGTAACCCAAGTAAAGCGCCATGGTCATGGTCGCGCCAGAGCGTGACGTACCCGGGATCATTGCCAGCGCTTGCGACAAGCCAATCAGCAATGCCGATTTTGGCGTGGTCTTGTATTCATCGATTTCGCTCTTCGCATTGTTATCAACCCACCAAAGCAGCAGACCAAACACAATACAGGTCACCGCGATCACCCACGCAGAGCGCAGATACATCTCGATGATGTCTTTCATGAACAAACCGAAGATACAGGCAGGAATGGTCGCCAGTGCAATCATCCACGCCAAGGTTGCATCAGATGAGCGCTCGCCTTTGAAAATAGAACGGAAGAATGCGCCAAGTAACTGTGTCACTTCTTTGCGGAAGTAACCCACCACCGCCAGAAGCGTACCGACGTGTACCGCCACGTCGAAGGCAAGGCCTTGATCTTGCCAACCAAGAATTTCTGACGGAAGAATAAGGTGTGCAGAGCTAGAAACAGGAAGGAATTCCGTCAGCCCCTGAATTAAAGCCAACGCAAAGGCTTCAAACATACTCATAGTTAGTCATCACTTAAAAATTAAAAAAGAAAAGGTTTCTTACACGGAAAAATCAGACACAGGCCAGAGGGGCTGCTCATCAGAGAATGCATTCCATGCTTGCTCGTACGTTTGCGTATCACCAGGAATCACCTGTTCAGGACACAACTCTGCAAGAGGCCAGAGTGTAAAAGCAAACTTATAAACATCCTTACGCGGCAAGGTCGGTCCTTCAGACTGAACACGCTCGCCATACGTCAGCAGATCGATATCTAACGTACGATCGCGAAACTTCACCGCATCACGCTCACGGCCCCAACGCGATTCGATTTCTCGAAGCGCTGCAACAATGCCTTCCAGCGTTAGATCGGTATGAAGTTCAACGACAAGGTTATAAAAGTTAGGGCCTTCAAAACCCACAGGTACAGCTTCAAACACACGAGAACTGCGACAGTGAGGGTCGAGTTCTTTCAGTGCGGCAATCCCTTCAACAATATGGCGTTCGCGTTCGATGTTCGATCCAACACTCACCAATACCTGTGTACCTGCTCTTTGTGTCACCGTGTGCCTCGCTCAATCACCACACCAACAGCGCGAGCTTGTGGCACAGCTCCCGGTTTGCTGACTTTTACACGGATCCAAGAAACAGAAAATTGCTGTTGAATCAGTGCTGCAATTTCTTCTGCAACACGCTCTACTAACAAGAATCGTCCTTGCTCAATATGTTGAATGACGGCGTTGCTCACAGAGGCGTAATCTAGCGCGAAAGCCACGTCATCACTGCTAGCGGCGGGTTTGTTGTCATGACCCATTTCAATATCAAACACGAGCTTTTGTTTGATTTGTTGCTCCCAGTCGTACACACCAATGGTGGTAATGACTTCAAGCTGCTCAATAAATACTAAATCCATGTTCATCTAAATTTTTTCAGAGGTCGGATACCCATTATGCGCAAAAGCACGTAACATCGCTCACAGTCACATAACGAACCACACTATTGATACACAATGATGCCATACAACAGGTAGCATTGTGTTTTGTGCGCGAACTATAGCAAGTTCTCGCCGCCCTAGCGAATGTTCAAGGTTGGATGCTGGAATGACCGCACTTGGAATGCTGATGATTGTTGCCGCTTATCTACTGGGTTCAATATCCAGCGCGGTGTTGATCTGTCGGTTGTATGGGTTACCCGACCCAAGAGACCAAGGTTCAGGCAACCCCGGCGCAACGAATGTCTTTCGATTAGGTGGCCGTTTGGCCGCTGGATTGGTGCTCTTGTGTGACATGCTCAAAGGCACGATCCCTGTCTGGATCGCCTACCTCATCGGTATCAACCCCTTCATGTTGGGATTGATTGGTATCGCCGCCTGTTTAGGCCACATCTACCCGATTTTCTTCCACTTCCGAGGCGGAAAAGGCGTCGCTACCGCGCTAGGTGCCATTGCCCCTATCGGCTTGGATCTCACTGGTGGCTTGCTCCTTACTTGGCTAATCGCCGTGCTCGTCACCGGTTTTTCCTCCGCGGGCGCATTAGCGACCGCATTGATTGCCCCTTTCTTTACCTGGCTCGTAAAACCGCAATTTACCATGCCCGTCGCCATGTTGGCGTGTCTGATCATCTTCAGACATCAAGAAAACATTCGTCGGCTGTTGAATGGGGAAGAGACCAAGATTTGGAATAAGAACAAAAAACAGGGGCGAGATGCGAGAAAGAGCAGACACGAGGAAGAGCAAAGCGAAGAACAGCGTTGAGTGAGAGAAAAACGCAGGCGTCTGCATTTTCTAATGCGTTTTGTTTCTCTTTCTCGAAACTCGCCTTCTCGCGTCTCGAGCCTTAGATAACACAAACAGGATTGGTGAAGCGAAACGCCCCGCCAATCCTCGTTGTTAAATCATCAATCGTCAGATTTAATCGCCATCAACTGGTCAATCGGCCAGCGTGGGAAGCCTTTCACGCCCAAATCGTTATGCTCGCCGTTTTTCAGGCGCTGCATACCTGCGTACGCAATCATCGCACCGTTGTCGGTACAAAACTCCGTGCGTGGGTAATAGACTTCGCCGCCGATGGATTTCATCAGCGCTTCAAGCTTCACACGTAAGTGACGGTTTGCGCTCACGCCACCTGCAATCACAAGGCGCTTCATGTGGCACTGCTTCAACGCACGCTTACATTTGATTGCCAGCGTATCGACCACCGCATCTTCAAACGCACGGGCAATATCAGCACGTGTTTGATCATCCTTGTCATTGGCCGCAATGGTGTTAGCTGTGAAGGTTTTCAGGCCAGAGAAGCTAAAGTCTAAGCCCGGCACCGTGGTCATTGGACGCGGGAAAGTGAAGCGTGAACTGTCGCCTTTCTCTGCCAGTTTCGACAACAGTGGGCCACCTGGGTAATCCAAGCCCATCAGCTTCGCGGTTTTATCAAACGCTTCGCCTGCGGCATCATCAATGGATTCACCGAGGATCTGATACTCACCAATGCCCTTCACTTCGACCAGCAAGGTGTGACCACCTGATACCAATAGCGCGATAAACGGGAACGGAGGCGGTGTCTCTTCCAACATGGGTGCAAGCAAGTGGCCTTCCATGTGGTGAACAGCCACGGCAGGCACGTTCCACGCATACGCAAGGCTTCGACCAATGGTTGCACCCACTAGCAGCGCACCAACCAAGCCAGGGCCCGCTGTGTAAGCCACACCATCAAGATCACTCGGCGTCAAACCCGCTTCTGCTAGCGTCGCTTTAATAAGAGGAATGGTTTTCTTCACATGATCGCGAGATGCCAGCTCCGGTACCACGCCGCCGTAGTCCGCGTGTAGCTTTACTTGGCTATATAGCTGATGCGCTAATAGCCCTTTTTCATCATCATAAATCGCAACGCCGGTCTCGTCGCACGATGTCTCGATGCCCAGAATTCGCATAACACCTCAGCTCTCTTGGATCCCAGATCGATCCGCGATCGATCTGCCAGTTTCAAAAACAGGCGGCAATATTACATGCGCGCGATCAAATTCACCAGTTATGCTTTACAAGCGCCCCTGTATCGGATTAGAATTCCGCACCATTTTTAATCAAAGCTGGTCATTTTGTCTCCAGCGATTACTGAACAACCCCTGAGGTGAAAGGCATATGCCAGTAGTTAAAGTACGTGAAAACGAACCATTCGACGTAGCACTGCGTCGCTTCAAGCGCTCTTGTGAAAAAGCAGGTATTCTTTCTGAAGTTCGCCGTCGTGAGCACTTCGAAAAGCCAACTACCGTTCGCAAACGCGCTAAGGCTGCCGCTGTTAAGCGTCACCTGAAGAAGCTGGCTCGTGAGAACGCACGCCGCGTTCGCCTGTACTAATTACGATTAATACAGGAATTGTGAAATGGAATTGATGAGTCGCATTAAAAGCGAACAAATCGTAGCGATGAAGGCGAAAGATAAACCTCGCCTTAGCACTATTCGCCTGATTATTTCTGCAGTAAGACAACAAGAAATCGACGGTCAGAAAACTCTGAACGACGAGGAAGTGTTGGCAGTTCTAGTCAAAATGGTTAAGCAACGTCGCGATTCCGTTTCTCAATACCAGTCAGCAGGTCGTGATGACCTTGCTGATGTGGAATTGGCTGAAATCTCTGTTTTGGACGAGTTCATGCCACAACCACTCAGCGACGACGAAGTGGATGCAATGGTTAAAGATGCCATTGCAGCCTCTGGTGCGAGCTCCATGCAAGACATGGGCAAAATCATGGCCATCCTGAAACCACAAGTTCAGGGCCGTGCTGACATGGGAAAAATTAGCCAATTGGTTAAAGCTAATCTGGCGTAAATTTTTTCCAACCTGCAAACAAGCCGTGCTATCCAATTGCGGAATGCGCGGCTTGTTCGTATCTTATCGGTAGTAAAATATAACCTTGCGTATGCATGTGTTAGCATTACCCGACTCGCCCAAACTCATCAACTAAACAACAGGTTATGGCAGGAAAAATCCCACGTGCTTTCATTGACGATCTACTCGCCCGACTGGACATAGTCGAGCTAATAGACGCACGTGTGAAACTCAAAAAGCAAGGCAAGAACTACGGTGCCTGCTGCCCTTTCCATAACGAAAAAACACCGTCTTTTTCCGTCAGCCAAGAAAAACAGTTCTATCATTGTTTTGGTTGTGGCGTGCACGGCAATGCCATCGACTTCATCATGGAGTTCGATCGTCTAGAGTTCGTTGAAGCCATTGAAGAGCTCGCCTCTCAACTTGGCCTTGAAGTACCTCGAGAAAACGACAACGGCGCGCCGAAAGGCCCGTACGCACGTAGCGATCAGAAACGCGACCTTTACCAAATGATGGGGCAAATTGCCCAGTTCTATCAAAGCAGCCTGCGCACAGAAGCAGGACATGTCGCGATCGACTATCTAAAAGGCCGTGGACTGTCTGGCGAAATCGTACAAAAGTTTGGTGTTGGCTTTGTTGCCGATGAGTGGGATCAAGTTCGAACCCGTTTTGGTCGAGATAACGAGAGCCAGAAAGCACTGGTCTCAACCGGCATGTTGATTGAAAACGACAATGGCCGACGTTATGACCGATTCCGTGGACGTGTCATGTTTCCCATCAGGGACAGACGCGGTCGCGTGATTGGCTTTGGTGGTCGCGTGTTAGACGACGGCACACCCAAATACCTCAACTCGCCAGAAACGCCTATATTCCATAAAGGGCGCGAGCTATACGGGCTTTACGAAGCGCTACAAGCGCACCGTGAACCCAAACAGCTCATGGTCGTTGAAGGCTATATGGATGTGGTCGCACTGGCGCAGTTTGGTGTGGATTACGCCGTTGCCTCCTTGGGCACAGCCACCACCGCCGAACACATGCAGACCCTGTTCCGTCAAACCTCCAACGTCATCTGTTGTTATGACGGAGACCGCGCAGGACGCGAAGCCGCATGGCGAGCCATGGAGCAAGCCCTGCCGCACCTGACTGACGGACGCCAACTCAAGTTCATGTTCTTGCCTGATGGCGAAGACCCAGACTCCATGGTCCGAAAAATAGGAAAAGACGCCTTTGAAGCCGATCTTGCCGCAGCAATGTCGCTTTCAGAGTTTTTGTTTTCTACGCTTATGGAGCAGGTTGATAGCAGCAGCCAAGAAGGCAAAGCGAAATTAACCACGCTCGCCGTACCATTGATAGACAAAGTGCCCGGTGGCACATTAAGACTCTATCTCCGTAATATGCTTGGACAAAAGCTCGGATTGCCTGACGAACAGCAACTTGAAAAGCTGATCAGTCAACAAGGCAAAACACAGGCTCGCAAGCCATTACCCGAGATGAAGCGCACGCCAATGCGTGAGGTAATTACCCTATTATTGCAAAACCCAGGCTTTGCAGAATCGCTTCCCCCGCTAGGCGGAATGGATGATCTCAACATCCCAGGTCTTAAATTATTTACGACCATGCTTGAACTCTGCTTGCAGCGTCCCAATATTACAACAGGACAGCTGCTCGAATTCTGGCGCGGCACCGATCAAGAAGCATTGTTAGCCAAGTTGGCCAGTTGGGAACTCCCCATCACCGAGCACAATGCGTTAGATGTATTTTTAGACTCACTGGACAAGATTCTTGCGCAGTGTGTCTCACAGCAAATAGACAAGTTACAAGCAAAAGACCGAAGCGTCGGCTTATCAGCCGAAGAACAGCGGGAATTGTGGCTATTAATCCAAAGCCGTCCCGACTAGAAAGTAGTCAGCACTATTGTAATTTGCTAGAATTGGAAGTTTGCGCTCCCGCATACTAAATTCTTCACTCAGACCCGAAGTTGGATATCGTCTATGGATCAAAATCCGCAGTCACAGCTAAAGTTGCTTGTCGCAAAAGGTAAGGAGCAAGGCTATCTAACCTATGCAGAAGTTAATGACCACCTACCAGAAGACATTGTCGACTCCGATCAGATAGAAGATATTATTCAGATGATCAACGACATGGGTATTCAGGTAGTGGAAACCGCTCCTGATGCCGATGAGCTGATGATGTCTGAAACTGTTGCCGACGAAGATGCCGTCGAAGCCGCAGCTGCAGCACTATCAAGCGTTGAATCTGAAATAGGCCGTACAACAGACCCAGTGCGCATGTACATGCGTGAAATGGGTACCGTTGAACTGCTTACTCGTGAAGGCGAAATCGACATCGCCAAGCGCATCGAAGACGGTATTAACCAAGTACAGGTTTCTGTCGCCGAGTTCCCAGGCTCAATCAGCTACTTGCTCGACCAATTTGACAAGGTTGAAGCAGAAGAACTCCGTCTAACCGACATCATTTCAGGCTTTGTTGACCCAAGCCAAGAAGACATCGCACCAACCGCAACACACATTGGTTCAGAACTGAGCCAAGAAGAGTTGGACGATGAAGATGACAATGATGACGAAGACGACGAGGAAGAAGAAGACACGGGCATCGACCCGGAGCTTGCTCGTGAAAAGTTCAACGAACTTCGTGTTTCGTACGAGAACATGCAAGCCGCGATTCAGAAAAACGGCCGCTTCCACGCAGACACTGCAGACTCAGTTGCAGAATTGTCTGAAACGTTTAAGCAATTCCGTCTGATCCCGAAGCAGTTTGATCGCCTCGTTAACGAAATGCGCAACACCATGGATCGCGTACGCACGCAAGAGCGTCTTGTTATGCGCCTGTGTGTTGACCAAGCAAAAATGCCGAAGAAAACCTTCGTGCAATTCTTTGCTGGCAACGAATCTTCAGACGGTTGGCTAGACCAAGCATTGGCATCAGATAAGCCATATGCAGACCGCCTGAAGCAATACGAAGAAGATCTTCGTCGTTGCGTACAAAAACTGAAAATCATCGAAGACGAAACCGGCCTGAACGTTGAGCGTATCAAAGACATCAGCCGCCGTATGTCTATCGGTGAAGCAAAAGCACGCCGTGCGAAGAAAGAGATGGTAGAAGCAAACTTGCGTCTGGTTATCTCTATCGCGAAGAAGTACACCAACCGTGGCCTACAATTCCTGGATCTGATCCAAGAAGGTAACATCGGTCTAATGAAAGCGGTCGACAAGTTCGAATACCGCCGTGGTTACAAATTCTCGACGTACGCAACGTGGTGGATCCGTCAGGCAATCACACGTTCAATCGCTGACCAGGCACGTACCATTCGTATCCCTGTTCACATGATTGAAACCATCAACAAACTGAACCGTATCTCTCGTCAGATGCTTCAGGAGATGGGTCGTGAGCCACTGCCAGAAGAACTGGCAGAGCGCATGCAGATGCCAGAAGACAAAATCCGTAAGGTACTGAAGATCGCCAAAGAGCCAATCTCCATGGAAACACCAATCGGTGATGATGAAGATTCGCATCTGGGTGACTTTATCGAGGATACTACCCTCGAGCTACCAATGGATTCAGCAACCATGAACAACCTACGCATGGCAACCAGCGAAGTACTAGCTGGCCTAACGCCACGTGAAGCAAAAGTTCTGCGTATGCGCTTTGGTATCGACATGAACACCGACCACACGTTGGAAGAAGTGGGCAAACAGTTCGACGTAACGCGTGAGCGTATCCGTCAGATTGAAGCGAAGGCACTGCGTAAGCTGCGCCATCCAAGCCGCTCAGAAGTGCTTCGTAGCTTCCTAGACGAATAATTCGTCTGGTTCGAACGTAAAAAATGAGAAGGCGAGCACAGCTCGCCTTTTTCATATCCAAGAATCGGTTTAAGTGGCTAAAATCCATACTGATTAGGGCATGGTTGCGGCTAGACACCCTATTCACGTTCCCCTATAATCAACCGCCTACACGGCCCCTTAGCTCAGTGGTTAGAGCACTCGACTCATAATCGATTGGTCCCCAGTTCAAGTCTGGGAGGGGCCACCATATACAGCAAGGCCTGAGGGGTTAGTAACCACTCAGGCCTTTCGCGTTTTTTAGCTCTGTGTAGCACCTGTGTAGCAGATTTTTGCTATAACAGACGCTCGTTATAGCAGTTCTCAAGTAACACCTTCACCGTTTCACTTCTTTCTAAAAAGCTATCATCGAATACTTAACACGATTGTGTACCAAGCCACCGCTAGATGTGATTCATTAGCTGAACACTGGTATGAGCGGTATACATACCAAAGCGAAAACCACCTATTCACGTGATAATTCATGCTCCTATACAGGCCAGATAATCCTCCTATCCCCTAACCTCCAGTAGACATCTATTCTTCAAGCTATTGACGCCATATCCCTGATTAAAACAGCATATGGCCAAAGTGAATGTTTCATACAGCCAATTTAAAACCAAGTTGCTTCAAATTCAGTATGTTACCAAAGACATCTAACCACAACTGTTGATCCTGTATATACAATCTGTATATACTATGCACCCATCGTCTGTATATACAGGTTGATTTTTTAATATGGCAATAACTATAATTGAGCCAAGGAATAGATGAGCCTAGTAATTTCACCAAGTGTTCGCAAAAAGTTGGCGACAAGGCACCATGTTACCGAAGAAGAGATTTTGGAGTGCTTTGCAAACCGAGAAGCTGGTTTTCTCCTAGATATGCGAGAAAATCACCAGAGCGATCCTCCTACACAATGGTTTGTTGCAGAAACAGATCGAGGGAGGAAGTTAAAAGTGGCTTTTATCAATAGCCCTGACAAAGGCATAATCATAAGAACCTGTTATGAAGCCAACCCTGACGAAATTCGTATTTATAATAATTTCGCATAAATAAAAGAGCTATGAGTTTGTTTTCATAGTTCTAAAGTGAGCACTGACTCACGGTGTAACGGAGACATATCAATGAGCACAGAATCTAAAAAGATCGATAGCACCATTGAAGCATGGGAAAATGGCCAACTAGGTCGTGACGAAGCCTATGTAGAAAAAGCAAAGTTAGATGACTTTAATCTAGATGAAAGCTTAGCTTTACAGATGATCTCAATCAGGCTTCAAAAAAGTCTGCTTGAAGATTTAAAAAACATCTCACAAATCAGAGGCATTGGTTATCAGCCACTAATCAAACAAGTTTTGAAGAGATTTGTTGATGCCGAAGTTAAAATGATCCTACGCGAGAAAGCTGCAGAAGAGCTAAAGCAACAGGAACAGGAATCTGCTAACCAAGAACGCATAGCAGCTTGTGGTTAGAGATAAGCTAACAACTATTGTGAAAACACCCTTTCGAGGGTGTTTTTTTTTGCATTGGATCAATCGATAACACATCGTTCCAATTTGAATTTTTAAAAAATACAGTTATTCACAGAACTCCAAGTAAAAGCACATTTGCCACTAGGACAAATGCCACTCGTTGACGCGGGTGATGATGGTTTTGCCACCTGCTGATATGCCTTTGAGTACCTTTAAAAGCTCCTCGTCGCTGTACATGGAGCTTTTTACCTCTCCCGTCGCGTAATCCACACTCAGTTCGTAATGTGGCGCTATGGCTTGTTCTGTGCGCTTACAGAACACACCGAGCGTTGAGCTAATAGGTTAACTGTGGTCTGAAAGCGAACCAACAGCCTTTGCATTGAGCAACGCACAGTGTGTGAGCTTGCCTTCCTCAACCGTATTGAGCAGGTCACCTTTGGTTGGGGTGGTGGTATTTGTAAATTCTTCTAAGCGGTAAAAGCGTCTTTTTTGCATCCTTGCCTTATTCCTAGCCTTTAGGTTTGTAATTCGAACAAGCCAAACCTTTAGGTTTACGGCTCAGTTAGAAGCCTAGTGTTTATGCGACTTCGTCGGTTAACTGACCGAACATTGTTGATTGGAGGTTTCAGTTGGCCACAAACCGAAGATTTTGACCTTTAGGTTTGAGAATAGTGTCATATCCATATGCGGTTTCAACATCCAACTCAATCCCGTTCAATGCATCATTTTGCTATGTTGTTAGGCGTATAACCAACGGCAAACGATCTGCCTCTTACTATCGAAACGTTACAAGTACCTACAAGAAACTTAACAAATCGTAGGTAGCCCAGAGAAACAACCTTATTGGGGGCACGCTGACTTGCCAAATTCAATTGGAAGCCAGTTTTCACAAGGTTTGGTTGGTTAATTGGACGAGTAAATCTTACTGAAGATTTATCACAATCTAAAAATCAATCTGCTGATCCAATAGATAAACACTCGAAATTAGCAACATTAGACTGTATGCCTTGGCAAGCTAACTAGTCACCAATACATTTCAATTTACTCAAAACACCTTGCTGTAAGCTCCCCGAAAAACGCATTCAACGGCGACTGTCGATAAACCCACATAAATAGAATTGTTTCTTTTCAACAGGCTTCATATGCAAGTAATATGCTTCATTATTTGTACACAAAATACATCAAAGTCCAAAAACACAGCAAAGATATGCGACTTGATGTATTTTGCTACATGAGGAGGCAACCTTTATGCCAACAATGACCGTTCATAACCCTGATGAGTACATGTATGACTTTCGTCATGTACTTACACACAGCAAGAAAAAAATTGGCATTCTTATAGGAGCAGGGGCACCTGTTAGCATAAATGTAGCCAATGAGGGGTCACCACGAAAGCCATTGATACCCGACATTTCAGGCCTAACAAAAATCGTTTACGAAGGACTTGATGACCCTCTGCAAAAACCAGCTTTTGACGCACTGGCTAGTGAAATTCAAGATCGAAATATCGAATTAGTACTTTCCAGAGTACGATCGCTTTCAGAGGTAATAGGTAGTCACAAGGTTCATGGTTTAGATGCCAATGGATATGACGAACTCTCAAAAAGAATCTGCCATACAATAAAAGAAGTGGTAAATAAAGAGCTACCAGTTAACGATAATCCATATAGCCATCTAATATCTTGGATAAATGGTATAAATCGTGATTTTGCAGTTGAAATATTCACAACAAACTATGATTTGTTATTAGAAGAGGCAATGGAGAGGGCTAGAACACCTTACTTTGACGGGTTTTCTGGTTCGAAGAATGCCTTCTTTGACCCTTCAAGTATATCTAGCAATGATCTACCTCCGAAATGGATTAGATTGTGGAAACTTCATGGCTCTATAAATTGGTCGAAAAACGACAAAGGGGAGGTTATTAGAGGGGATGGCGACACTGAAGGCACAATGGTTTACCCATCACATATAAAATATAATCAAACTCAATCTGCGCCATTCTCTTCCTTATTTGACAGATTGAAAAACTTCCTTCTAGAGCCAGATACCCTATTACTAACTACAGGTTTCTCTTTTGCTGACGCCCATATTACCGCAAAGTTAGATGAATGCTTATCTGAAAATAAATCTTCTGCAATATTTGCTTTTCAATTTAAATCATTAGAAGAAGAAAAGCATGCTACTGAAGCAGCAAAG
Organism: Enterovibrio baiacu; assembly: GCF_004120195.1. Lineage (GTDB taxonomy): Bacteria > Pseudomonadota > Gammaproteobacteria > Enterobacterales > Vibrionaceae > Enterovibrio > Enterovibrio baiacui. The sequence goes on from NZ_SCHN01000014.1 coordinate 16,327, forward strand.
CGAAATCCTAATATCAGCGTTTATTGCTCCGATGGTGCAGTAATAAATGGTGTGTCGGCTAACTGGATGATTGGAGAGCCACCGAGCAAGAACTGGAATACAATAAGAAGAGAGTATTGGTCATCTGAAAACAATCGATTTGGCCTTGGTGACTTTGTATCTTTTGCAAAGTTTCTAGCAAGTTCAGGAGGATCGAGCTCCTTAACTCCAATAGAAAAAACCTTAGAGACTACTGAGAATAAAATCGATGATTAGCATACCTACATATCTAGGAAAGATTACATCAGTTTCTGGCGCTTCCATTTATGTAGAGCTAACTCCACAGGTCATGTCTGGTCTTCTTGTTATCGAGGGGAAAACACATAGAATCGGCCAGGTTGGAAGCTTTGTACGTGTTCCTCAAGGGTATAATAATCTCTATGGCATAATTTCAGAAACTTCTGAAAATGTTGAAAATAACTCATCAAGCAACAAAAATTCCAATAGACAAATAAAAGTCGAGTTAGTTGGTGAGGCTATAGGATGTGACTTTGAAAGAGGAATAAGTCAATTTCCTTCAATAGCCGAAGAAGTTCACCTTGTAACAGAAGATGACTTAAAGAAAATATATGGTAACAACCAGTATGGGCAAGTGATAATTGGTAAACTATCAAGTTCAGATAGCATAAATGTTAGTATTGACCTAGATAACTTGGTGAATAGACATAGCGCAATTCTTGGTTCTACTGGCTCAGGAAAGTCCACCAGTATTTCGAGTTTACTCCGTTCGATTGTTACTCGTCATAGCGATGAAATCCTAATGCCATCCGCAAGAATAGTTCTATTTGACTTGCATGGAGAATACTCATCTGCATTAAATGACATTTCAGAAGTTCACTCCATTGATGGAAGTGATGATGACGAGAAATTATTAATCCCATACTGGTGTGTATCACCAGAAAGCTTAATTGATTTCCTATGCGGACAAACATCTGATTTGAAAAATAGATTTATGGAGTTAATTGTTGAAGACAAAATTGAGTTTGCGAAAAAGAACAAAAACCTAGAGATAGATATAGATAAAATAACCCCATACAGCCCACTTCCATTTAGACTAAGAAAAATATGGTATGACCTATATCATATGGACTCGGTCAATTGGCGTGAAAAAGAAATGCTAAATCCTGCATATGCTGAAAATGGGGTCGGTGATCCTGAAAAACTAATCGCTCCTCGCTTCTTACCCCCAGACACAAGAAATGAAAGTCTTGTAAAAAAAGGCGGTGATAATAGATGGAAAAAAAGTCTTGATTTAATGCGATCAAGGTTGTTAGACAATCAATATTCTTTTCTTTTATCTCCTGACGAGTGGAATCCTGACAATGAACTAAATTTAAAAAAAGATCTTTCAGATTTAATAAATAAATGGGTAGGTGGAAGCAAACCAATTACTATTTTAGATTTATCAGGAATGCCATCTGACAAATTAGATCTTTTGTTAGGTTCGATGCTTCATATACTTTTCGAGACTGCCATATGGGGTAGAAAACTTGAGTCTGGCATGAAGAAAAATCCATTGCTATTAGTTATGGAAGAGGCGCACCGATATCTATCATCTGATAATAATGGGTTATCAAAGTCAATGGTTAGACGAATAGCCAAGGAAGGACGTAAATTTGGTATCGGTTCGATGTTAGTAAGCCAAAGGCCATCTGAAATTGATGAAACTATTTTATCTCAATGTGGGACTATATTCTCCCTGCGGATAAGTAATTCAACCGACCGTAATCGAGTTAAGTCTGCAATGTCAGATAGTCTATCCGGCATCATTGACTCTCTACCGATATTAAGAACAGGCGAAGCTATAGTCACCGGAGAAGCAGCTAAGTTACCAATGAGATTTAAGTTCAGAATCCCTAAGGAAGGACAATTCCCAAATAGTCACGATCCAAAAGTTTCAGAAAGCTGGTCAAAAGCAAAAAATAAACATGATTTTGACATACTTGTTAAATCATGGCGAAACCAAAAGTTGAAATAATAATGGAGATATAATGGAAAGAGAACTTGTTAACTCATCAAACTTAGTATCAGTTGGTTATGATAACTCAACTGGCATACTGGAAGTGGAGTTTAAAAACGGTATATATCAGTATTTTGATGTCCCTTCTCATATTTATCATGAATTATTAGAATCTAATTCAAAAGGTGGCTATTTACACAGAGAAGTAAAACCAAATTACACTTTCGAAAAGATTTAGTAATTATTGAGGGTGGAGACGCCCTCAATATAAAACAACCTGCGAATTAAAAATGATAGTAAAAAAAATATATCCTCTTGCTTACAAAAACAAAAGAGGGAAAGTAAATTCATTAATTGAAATATGGATGGAAAGATTAGGAAATGCACAGATAGGTCACTATCACCAATCAGAGAAGCTATACTTTAGAGCTAATTTTTCAGGCTGCTCACTAATAGTAAGTTCAACAGTAGTTACTGCAATGCTATTTATGGAACCGTCTGGTTTCTCTCGTTACTTATTGATTTCGATGAGCATCGTATCCGCGTCATTATCAGGGATAGTATCTTTTGCTAGGTTTGCAGAGAAGGCTGAACAGCACCGTTCAGCCGGAGGAAGCTATGGTAAATTAAGAAGACAGTTGGAAAAATTGAACACAAGTAAAGAAAATTTGAGTAATACTGAGCTAGATAAACAGTTAAAGATCCTAAGAATCGAATGGGAGTATATCTCTCAAAGTGCTCCTTTGACATCGTACTCATCTTTACAGAAAATCAAAAAATTAAAGCTAACAAAGTAGTACGTTCACCCAATCAAATTAACAGCCGCCGCATTATGCTCTGGCACTAGGTGTGCACACCTTAGTGTCATCTTAAGGTCAGAGTGGTCTAGCAGTTCCCTGACCGTGTTCAAATCTACCCCCGCCATTACCAGCTTGCTCGCGAAGTGATGGCGGAGGTCATGAAAGTTAAAGCCTTGAATCTGCGCAAAATCCAACACCGTCGCCCATGGCTTTTTCACTTCTTTCAGTGGTACGCCGTTTTTGCCTTCAAACAGATACCGCGATGTTTGGTTTTGCTCTCGCCAGTTAGTTAACGCGTTATAGTCTTCGTTGTTCAAAGGAACAATTCTCCCCTTCTTTGATTTGGCATTGCCGCCACGCACTTGCACATACCTTTCACTAAAAGATACGTCTGACCATTCAAGGCTTAGCAATCACTAACTGGGACACAAACTTTTAGAACACCACGCCCCCTTCAACCAACAAAGAAAACGCAAAAACGTAATTGCTAGATCGCCTATGCAAACGGCCATCACTCGGCACAATATGATCGCTTTTCGACTTTGGGAGTATTAATCCCTGTATCCCAAACACCGATCATCGGTGGGTTTGGATTGGTTCTATCACGTCACATTACGGTGAAAGCACATGAAAGCATTAATGGCGATTTGGGTTGGTTGGCTTTGTTTGAGTGGCGTTGCGTTTGCAGCGAGTTGCCCTGACGTACTTAAAGGCACTCAGCGTAAGTTGAATTCCAACGAAACCATTAACTTATGCGAAGCGTTTCAGGGCAAAACCTTGTTGGTGGTGAACACGGCAAGCCAATGCGGGTATACCTCTCAGTTCGACCAACTCGAAACGCTGTACCAGCAATATAAAGATCAAGGTTTCACGGTGGTTGGTTTTCCGTCAAATGACTTTAATCAAGACCGAGGCGGTGAAGAGGCCAGCGCCAAAGTGTGTTACCTCGACTATGGCGTCACGTTCCCGATGATGGCGAGAACCAATGTGCGAGGGAGCGGCGCTAACCCTGTTTTTGCGGAGGTGGCACGTCAGGCAGGCGTTGAACCCAGGTGGAATTTTTATAAGTATTTAATTAATCCCGATGGTGATGTTATTGCGACGTTTCCAAGCTCGGTATCACCGCTCTCACCTAATCTGTTGTCTGTCTTAAAGAACCAACTAGACAACGGCTAGGCAATCCCTAAGAAGCCACCTTATGCGGCGCACTTCACGCTAATTTGCTTATTTTTCATTGAGGTACTGCATCACCATTCTCTATATTCCTAAGAGGGATTTTAACGGTGAGCGGCGTGATGGGACACAACTTAGACATTCAAAGCATGGTTGTTTTGGTGAAGATGTATGAATTGCGCAATGTGAAGCTTGTCGCTGATGCGTTGGGTAAAACATCGAGCGCCATCAGCAAGATCCTTTCTAAGTTAAAGGTCCATTTTGAAGATCCGCTTTTTATCCAAGGGAAACTTGGCTTTGAACCCACCACCTTCATGGATACGAACCTTGCGCACTTCGAGCAAATCTTGGCGACCTTCGATGCGATCCAGCACAGTGAATTCTCACCACAGACGTTGAAGCAAGAGATCGTCCTTTATGGGCATGCGCTGTTTTGGGATAACTTCGGCAGCAAGCTCTACCTTGCCCTTAGGAAAGAAGCACCTTTAGCAAAAATATCGATGCGCCAATGGAGTTTAGAAGCACGCGCTCGCATGGCTGAAGGGGAAAACTCGGTACTGTTCTGCACCTACGACGAAACACTTCCCCAAGTGATTTTACAAAAGCCGCTATGTGAAATATCTCCGACGTTTTATGTGCGTCATGATCATCCCGCACACTCGTTGGAAGGGTTAAGACAATACCCGTTTGTTATCTCTCGCAACCCTGGTTGGAATGATGTCCGCTACCCCTTGCTTGAGCGTTTGGCGGCGGTCGGTTATCACATCACGCCGACCGCTGAAGTGGAAAACACCATGGCAATCGAATGCATTGTCAGACACTCCGATCACTATTCTTTCACCATGTCCCAACTTATACCTGAAAATTGTCGCGCCATTTCGCTGCCAGCCTTGTCTGACGATAGGGTAAATTTCGTCATGAGTTATCACAGAGCAAAACAAAACGATCCGCAAAAAGAGTGGTTATTTCGCGTCTGTCATCGTGTTCTCAATCAATGTAACGAGTAACCACGAGCGGCTTTCCGCTTAACACTCTCTTCGCTCTATATGAGCAACCAACACCTCTGCACTGGCTCACGTTTGTGCGCAATTCAACGCTGCTCTCCAAAACCCAAATGAGACCTTAGTCACGCAAATTTCCAAAATGGAAACCTCGGGTTTCCTCTACATGCGACTCACATCCCAGTAATCTTATTCCTGTCGAGAGGGGAAACCCGCTAAACATTCACTGAATAAGGTAACCACATTATGAAAAACGTACTCATCATCGCGCTATCACTCTTCTCTGTATCTGCTTTTGCAACTGGCACTGCAGGTTCTAACAACGGCCTAAACGGCGACTTGATTCAACAAGCGACGGCGGCAGGTCTTTCTGGCGAGCAAGCAACACAAGGCGTTGTGACTGGCCACATTAGCTCGGGCATGACGGCAGAACAGATGCGCGACACCATTCGCTAACTGCACGCTAATGGCACGCTAACTGCACGCAACGCGTTCTGGCTTTATCACTGAAATAACAAAAATAACGACAACTCAAAAAGGAAAATACGATGAAAAACGTACTTATCATTGCTCTATCACTCTTCTCTGTGTCTGCGTTTGCAACTGGCACTGCAGGTTCTAACAACGGCCTAAACGGCGATTTGATTCAACAAGCAACGGCGGCAGGTCTTTCTGGTGAGCAAGCAACACAAGGCGTTGTGACTGGCCACATTAGCTCAGGCATGACGGCAGAACAGATGCGCGACGCCATTCGTTAATGGCAGGCTAACTGCACTCTAATGGCAAGCTAACTGCACGCAATGCGTTCTTGGCGCGACCACTGAAATAGCAAAAATAACGACAGCTCAAAAAGGAAAATACGATGAAAAACGTACTTATCATTGCCCTATCACTCTTCTCTGTGTCTGCGTTTGCAACCGGCACGGCTGGCTCTAACAACGGCCTAAACGGCGATTTGATTCAACAAGCGACAGCGGCAGGTCTTTCTGGCGAGCAAGCAACACAAGGCGTTGTGACTGGTCACATTAGCTCAGGCATGACGGCAGAACAGATGCGCGACACCGTTCGCTAATGTCTGGTGATGAAGGAAAGCTGTGGCTGTTCCTGAAAAGGCATGACGATGTTTGAAAAAGAAGTAGGTTGAAAACATGAACATGTATTGGACTGGAGTGCATCATGAGGTGCATTCCTTGTCTTTTTTGCGCATCCTCCTCTATTTACTACTCTGCACCGCATTTATCTTTCTGTTATTGCAACAAATCACCTATTCTGTTGTGACAAGCTCAAAATTTAAACAGTCGTTTTATGTCTAGATGCCGTTCGTCATCTAGGATGTCTAAATACTTACTTTTAATAAGGTTATAAGGCGATGTTAGACAGACTCGATTACCTTCAAAAGCTACTACCTAGCGAAAAAACAAACCGCGTCGTCCCCGTCTATATGTTTACGACTGACGAAGGCTTGCCCGTTATTCTTCGCATCAACATGGGGAATGCACGCAGCGATATTCCCGTCGCGTTAGTCACTTTTGACATTGACCCCATCACCCCGACGTTTCGCTGTGAAATCCAATACCCGAGAGAACACGTTAAACGCCATGTTTACGGCAGGCTCACCGGAAAGCGATTTGTATTGGGCACCACAGCGGTCGATAACTGGCAGACGTTGGAAAGCTTGGTGACAGCCCTTCTTGCTGAACAAGAAGCCGAGCCAGTCACTGAATGACGAACACACACCGCTTAGTCTTTATTCTCAGAGGCTCAGCGGCAGAAGCGGATAGGACGCGGCTTAATACACCACGTATCTTTGCGTTTTTGCATCCCACTTAAAGGAGCGCAAAAGGGTTTTTGTGGCATGTTCAATATCATCTAAAATCAGGTTGATGCCTTCATCGTTAATCGCTTTGAGTTTTGATATCTGGTGATAAAAAACGGTCCACGACACGGTCGCATCATCCCAATACACCACATCTTTCCCCTGACTCCCTTCAGTCACAAAGATATATTCAGGTGGCTCTACATGCGGGTTAGAAGCCTCTGAATCGACATGATAACGGGCAATTTCCGCTTCAATTTCATCAACCAGTTTTTGCTGGCCAGCACCGCAGGCCGAAATGCTGATCAGCACTTCACCGTTGTACTGACTCATGTCTTTCAATATGGGGGAAAGGGCGAGAAATAAGCGGTGCCAATTCAGAAAATCACGACCGAAAGAAATGCCGTTCGCGTTACCGTGTGCAGAAATATGAATACACAGTGGTACCCTGCTTTGGCTTGCCGCGGCGTAGTTCCCATCGATGGATGAAATGTAATCGAGATATTTCACTAAATCCTGTTCACAGAACGCGCTAAGGATCGCGACCTCATGGCCTATGGCTTTGCAGATTTTTTCTAATGCTTTCGCTTCTGACCGCTCTTGAAGCAGATCCATCGGATCAACACATTCGATAATAAAAAGGCGAATTTTGTCTATCACTGGTACGTCCGTTTATCAGTCTGTTGCAGTCAAAAATTTATCATATTTCATACGCAAAGAGAGGACGAAGGCAAAACCTTGAGAGCCTGACGAAAGATCCGCCCGTTCAACGTAGACGCGCTACACACCATGCGAACGCATTCACATCACATCTCTGACGCCTCGCTGTATTGATCCTAAGAAAACCGAAGGTGTTGATTGCCTGTATTAGTTACAACTTCATGCTGACAAGGTATATCTACGGGTGGATTTTTGTATTTTGGTTTTGCTTTTTAAACCCAAAAGAAAGCGCTTTCAAAATGAAGTTTAAAGACAGATAGCGTTTTTAATGACACTGAGTTTCTACGAAAACACCTTATTCAAGAACTGACGAAAAACGGAGTAGCAACATGGAAGTGAGAACGCTCTCTGCAGTTTTTATTGCATTGTCTTCAGCGACAATGCTGTCCTGCACCTCTGACTATGACAGGGAGAATCCATTGATTCAGAACAACAAACATTTCGGATTATCTTCAACGACTGAGATCCTGCTGACCAGTGAAGCGGGCGACAAAATGTCGGTCATGACAAACACGTCGTTCACTGACGAGGCCGCAAGCGGCACGCAGGTCGTGATCCAACCTGATGTGATTAAACAAACCATTTCAGGCATTGGCACCTCGTTCACTGAATCCTCTGCGTTCGTTCTGGCGCACCTTCCTGTTGAAAAACGCCGTGAAGTGATGGACAAACTTTACGCCGACACAGGGGCGAACTTTTCTTTGACGCGCACGCCGATCGGTTCCACGGACTTTTCTGTTGAAGGAAAACTGGGCTACGCCGAAGTTGAAGGTGACAGCGCGTTAAAACACTTCACCATTGCGCCTGACAGCGATGGGTTTTCAAAGGCGAAATACGCAGGGATTCAAGACGAATCGTTTGATGTGTTGCCCATGATCCACGAAGCCATGGCGATCAAAGCCAAGCAAGATGACAACACCTTGAACATCATCGCGTCGGCATGGACTGCGCCGCCGTGGATGAAAGACATCGATACCTGGTTCATCAAAGGCTCGAAAGAAAACAACTGGGAAGGCACGGGCGGAAAACTCAAGCCGGAGTATGTCTCGACCTATGCGGACTACTTGGTGAAATACCTTGAGCACTATAAAGAAGCCGGCGTTGATATTTGGGGTTTAACCCCCGTGAACGAGCCGCACGGCAACAGCGGTAACTGGGAAAGCATGCACTTCACCGCAGAAACCCAGAACACCTTCATCAAAGACTTTCTTGGGCCTAAGTTAAAAGAGAGCGCGTTCGCCGATACCCGCGTGCTGATCTACGATCAAAACCGCGATCACTTGGAACATTGGACAGACGTGATCTTGGGCGATCCTGAAACCGCACCGTATGTTTATGGTTCGGCGGTTCACTGGTATTCCAGCACGGTTGATGTGTATGAAGACGTGATGGATCGCGTGCACAATAAATTTCCTGATTTTGCCATCATTCACACCGAAGGCACGATCGATGACCTCGGTAAACCTGCCCCCAATGGCATCTTGGATCCTGTGAAGTTTCAAGAATCAGGCTGGTTTAACAATGACGAATTCTGGTGGAATGAAAACGCAACGGATTGGGCGTATACCGCAACATGGGCGCCGAACCCTGAAAACCACCCGATTTATACGCCGGTTCACCGCTACGCGCGTGACATTATTGTCAGTTTGAACCACTGGATGGCAGGTTGGGTTGATTGGAACGCCGTGCTTGATAGCAATGGTGGCCCTAACCACGCAGGGAATTTCTGTGGTGCGCCAATCATGATCGACGTTGAAAGCGGTGATGTGTACTACACCCCTATTTACGACGTGCTCGCGCAGTTCAGTAAAACCATTCGTCCCGGCGATAAAGCGGTACAAGCCGATACGCTTTTGGATGGTTTAGATAACGATGCCTTGCATGCCAGCGCCACACTCAACAGCGACAACCTGTTGAGTGTGCAACTGCTGAATACCACCAAGCAGCCTATCGCTTTTGATTTGGTGATTGGCGCACAACACGCACCTATCAACATTCCTGCGAATGCAGTACAAACCGTTCGTGTGCAACTCTAGTGTCAACTTGCACATAAGCACGTTCAAGCAGATGACTATCTGAATATTTTTCAACCGCCAACAGCATAGGGCTGATGGCGGTTTTTTTGTTTATTTTGAGGGATTGATTCAAATTATTTCAAGCACTAAGCATGCATGACGTTACTCTCACATACTTATTTATAAGTTTGTCATATTGGACAATGCTTTCTTGTACACTCAGAAAAAAGGACACAAGTGAATGGCGCGTAAAAACGCAAGGCAATATCTAAAAAGTGGTAAAATTTTTGCGCTGGCATACATAAATGTACTACTTCGTTCACATATATTTGAAACCAATCGCAGTTTAATCACTGCGAGATGATAAATTTCACTGACTTTCTCTCATGAATGTAAGCGCAATGCCCGATTTTAAGGCGATACTCGATCTACATCCGAACCCTTGTGTCATACACATAAATTTCGTGCCGCAATACGCGAACAATGCGTTTGCGAAATTTAGTGGCATGGCGTGTGCGAAAGATGTGCTCGATCTCGAAAGCATTCGCGTGTTATTCGAGGAATCTCATTGGCCAGAAGCACAGCGTCGGTATGAAAATGCTATCCGCACGGGTGTTCCTACGCCACCTCAAGTGATCAACCACACTGACCTTAAAGGCAATCCGATGATTGCTGAAATTACCGATCAAGTGATTGATTGGCATGGTCAAAAAGCCATGTGCACCTTTATCAGCGTGGTCACAGACCAGATTCATCGTGAACGCACTCTGCGTGACATGGCCAATCGTGACGATCTCACCAACCTGTATAACCGCCGTTATTTGGTGGATCAGTTTGGCCGACGCCTGACGATCCCAGATCGCGTCCAATACCTTGCCATTGTGGATATCGACCACTTCAAGCGTATAAACGACACTTGGGGACACCCTGTTGGCGATCAGGTGCTGCGTCAACTTGCACGCTTAATTACCGAATTTAGCGAAGCTGGCGAGTGCGCGTCACGCATGGGCGGTGAAGAATTTGCACTCTTGTTGTGGGTAAAAAACCGAGAAGAAGCACACGCGCGCTTAGAGTATCTGCGTAACAGCATCGAAGAGTTGGTGGTGCGTGTCAGTCATTCAAACAGACAGCCATTGTCGATTCGCAGCACGGTATCTATCGGTACGACAGCATTGCTGGCGAATGAAGATTTTCTCTCCGCAAGCCTGCGTGCAGATGAAGCGCTGTACATGGCGAAAAAGGCGGGCAGAAACTTGGTGATCGATAACGATACCAAAACAAAAGTGCCGCGTTCTTAATCTACACATTACTGGCGGTGATTAGCGCAAATCGATGAAGAGTTAATCACTTTTTAGATTACATCCTTTTCACAAAGTGTTGGATGTCACTCGAGATAATCGCCATTAAAATCATCAAGAGCCCAGTGATAACAACCATCTAACGCCCTTTAACCTCGTTGTTCTTGCGGCTAATCCCCCCTACTCCCGACGCTTCGCCTAATCGTTGCCAGTTAGTGATCTACCTAAACTTATGTGGTAAATTTACAGCCCCTGAATTGAGGCACCATGTTGTATCGTTTCGGTGGAAGATGAAGTGAAGATGGGAATATCTTTTTTTCCATTGCCTGTGATCAAATTTCCGCCACATAAAGCATGTATACTTGTGCCCGCCTTCATGGATGAGTTGTGTTGTCCAAGCGAATTAGCGGTTTTCGCTCGTTTGGACAACGCAATTAATTTGTCATGAACCTGTATTAACGCTGTAAGAGCTTTGTGCAATCCTGCCGCTCAACATGTTTCGCTTGTTGTTTTATTACAAACATCAAGCAGATGAAAACTGTCATTACAGCGACATTTTATCCCTTGGGTAACGTTCGACCGGAGAGAACCCTACATGAAAAAGACCAAGATCGTTTGTACGATTGGACCAAAAACTGAATCCGTTGAGATGCTGACCAAGCTTGCTGATGCAGGCATGAACGTTATGCGTCTGAACTTCTCACACGGTGACTTTGCTGAGCACGGCACGCGCATCGCGAACCTGCGTCAAGTAATGGACAACACGGGTAAGCAACTTGCTATCCTTCTGGATACCAAAGGTCCTGAAATCCGCACTATCAAACTAGAAGGCGGCAACGACGTTTCTCTGGTTGCAGGTCAAACCTTCACTTTCACCACTGACGTAACTGTTGTTGGTAACGTTGAGCGTGTAGCGGTGACTTACCCAGGTCTTGCAGAAGATCTTAAAGCAGGCAACATCATCCTAGTTGACGATGGCCTGATCGAAATGGAAGTACTAGAAACTACAGCAACTGACGTTATCTGTAAGGTTCTAAACAACGGTGACCTAGGCGAAAACAAAGGTGTTAACCTTCCTGGCGTTTCTGTAAACCTTCCTGCGCTGTCTGAAAAAGACAAAAACGACCTAGTATTCGGTTGTGAGCAGCGCGTTGATTTCGTTGCAGCCTCTTTCATCCGTAAAGCATCTGACGTTAAAGAAATCCGTGAGATCCTAGCGGCGAACGGCGGCGAAAACATCCAAATCATCTCGAAGATCGAAAACCAAGAAGGTGTAGATAACTTCGACGAGATCCTTGAGCTGTCTGACGGCATCATGGTTGCTCGTGGTGACCTAGGTGTTGAAATCCCTGCAGAAGAAGTTATCTTCGCGCAGAAGATGATGATCGAGAAATGTAACCGTGCACGTAAAGTTGTTATCACTGCAACTCAAATGCTGGATTCAATGATCAAGAACCCACGTCCAACACGCGCAGAAGCGGGTGACGTTGCGAACGCAATCATGGATGGCACCGATGCAGTTATGCTTTCTGGTGAAACTGCAAAGGGTAAATACCCAGTTGAAGCAGTAACCATCATGGCGCAAATTGCTAACCGTACTGACGGCGCAATGAAAGCTGAAATGGGTTCACGCCTAGACAGCGCTCGCCTACGCATCACCGAAGCGGTATGTAAAGGCGCAGTAGACACTGCTGAGAAGCTAGGTGCTCCACTGATCGTTGTTGCAACTGAAGCTGGTAAGTCTGCACGTTCTGTACGTAAATACTTCCCAACTGCAAACATCATCGCAGTGACCACTAACGAGAAAACTGCAGCGCAACTATGCCTATCTAAAGGCGTAACGACCGTTGTTGTTGACCAATTCGCAAGCACTGACGAATTCTACCGTCGCGGTAAAGAAATCGCGCTAGAGTCTGGTCTTGGTGCGAAGGGCGACATCGTTGTTATGGTTTCTGGCGCACTTGTAACGTCAGGCACTACTAACACTTCTTCTGTACACGTTCTGTAATAGACGTTTACCGAAGCCGAAAAAAGGAGCCGATAGGCTCCTTTTTTTATGGCTGCGAAAGAGCAGAGCAGGAAGAGCGGGAAGAGAGCGGACCTAGGTCCTTGGAAAAGCATGCGAGGTGCGAGGTGCGAGGTGCGAGGTGCGAGGTGCGAGGTGCGAGGTGCGAGGTGCGAGGTGCGAGGTGCGAGGTGCGAGGTGCGAGGTGCGAGCGGGGCTGCACACCCCTATTCACTCAACTCTTTCGAATCTAATTTCTCAGCGCTTCCTGCGCCTTCTCGTTTCTCGTTTCTCGTTTCTCGTTTCTCGTTTCTCGTCTTCTCGTATTCTCGTTTCTCGTATTCTCGCTCCTCGAAACTGCTTTTTCTGCTCTTCCCAGGCCCTAGGACCTAGGACCCGCTCTACCCCGCTCTTCATCCACAAAAAAACCGACAGCGTCTCCGCCATCGGTTTTTCTTGTTCAAGCTGCTTGTGGTATCAAGCAGTGACGATACGCTTACTGACGTAAGGCACGTTCACCGCGAGCAATACCTACAACACCGCTTCGTGCGACTTCGATGATGTCTGTAACGTCTTTCATCGCAGAGATGAAAGCATCAATCTTTTCGCTCGTGCCCGCTAGCTGAACGGTGTAAAGCGAGTTAGTCACATCAACGATCTGTCCGCGGAAGATATCAGCCGTGCGCTTCACTTCTGCTCGCGCAAAACCAGACGCCTTCACTTTGACCATTGCCAGTTCACGTTCAATGTGGTCTGACTCAGTAACATTGCTGACTTTCAATACGTCGATCAGCTTGTGAAGGTGCTTTTCAATTTGCTCACGCTCAGAATCTTTCACCACTGTTGTGGTGATGTTGAGGCGAGACAGTGTTGGGTCATCGGTCGGCGATACTGTTAGCGATTCGATGTTATAGCCACGCTGAGAAAACAAACCAACAACACGGGACAATGCGCCTGGTTCGTTCTCCATTAAAACCGATAAAATACTGCGCATTATGTTCTCTCCGTCTTGCTCAACCACATTTCATTCATTGCACCGCCGCGAACCAGCATTGGGTATACGTGCTCGGTTTCATCAACGCTGATATCAAAGAAGACCAGTTTGTCTTTCATCGCCAATCCACGCGCCAACTCGCTTTCCAGTTTTGCTGGATCATTGATGCGGATGCCGACGTGACCATAGGCTTCTGCAATCGCAGCGAAATCAGGCACTGAATCCATGTACGATTGTGAGTGGCGACCTTGATAAATCATGTCTTGCCACTGCTTCACCATACCGAGGAAGCGGTTGTTGAGGTTGATAATCTTGACGGGAATGTCGTATTGCAATGCGGTCGACAGTTCCTGAATGTTCATCTGGATACTGCCATCACCGGTGACACAAATGACTTCAGCATCAGGAAGCGCGAATTTCACGCCCATCGCTGCTGGTAGGCCAAAGCCCATTGTGCCGAGGCCGCCGGAGTTGATCCAACGACGTGGCTTATCAAACGGGTAGTAAAGCGCGGCAAACATTTGGTGCTGACCCACATCTGATGCCACGTAAGCATCACCATTTGTCAGTTTATAGACGGCTTCAACCGCTTCTTGCGGCTTGATGCGCTCGTTATTGGTTTCATACGCCAGACACTTGCGATCGCGCCAAACGTTGATGTTGCTCCACCATGCCTCAAGCGCGGCAGCATCGTTCGTGCCACCCTGCTCAACAAGGATCTTCAGCATGGTGTTCAGTACTGCATCTGCAGAGCCAACAATGGGGATGTCTACCGAAACGGTTTTCGAAATACTGGATGGATCGATGTCGATATGCATGATCTTGGCATTCGGACAGTATTTCTCGACGTTATTGGTGGTTCGGTCATCAAAACGCACACCGATACCAAAGATAAGGTCGGAATTGTGCATCGTCATGTTGGCTTCATAAGTGCCGTGCATGCCAAGCATACCCAGCGATTTGTCACCCGTACTCGGATAAGCACCCAGGCCCATCAATGTACTGATAACAGGAATATTTAAGGTGTCTGCCAGCGTTTTAATTTGCTCGCCACACTCAGAGATGATGGCGCCGCCACCCACATAAAGCACTGGCTTTTTCGCCTCAAGCAGGGCTTTTAAGCCACGCTTGATTTGTCCTTTATGACCCGTCGTTGTCGGGTTGTAAGAACGCATAGAGATGCTTTCTGGGTATTCATACGGATAAAGATTTGCTGGGTTCAGCACATCTTTTGGCAGATCAACAACCACAGGTCCTGGACGGCCTGTCGATGCAAGATAAAAGGCTTTTTTGATGATTTTCGGAATGTCTTCCGCGTTTTTCACTAAATAGCTGTGTTTTACGATAGGACGTGAAACACCCACCATGTCACATTCCTGGAATGCATCATTACCAATCAGGTTACTCATTACCTGACCAGAAAGCACAACCATAGGAACGGAATCGTAATACGCGGTTGCGATACCTGTAATGGCGTTAGTTGCACCGGGCCCTGAGGTGACCAGTACTACGCCGACTTCGCCGGTTGCACGGGCATAACCATCTGCCATGTGAACCGCTGCTTGCTCATGACGAACGAGCACGTGCTCGATATCACTTTTCTCATGCAGTGCATCATAGATATCCAAAACTGATCCGCCCGGATACCCAAATATATGTTTTACGCCTTGGTCGATCATTGAACGAACAACCATGTCGGCTCCTGATAACATTTCCACTATATGCCTCCATGTATGCATAGTATTAGGACTTATTTGTAGCCTAGTGATGGATGCCAACGTGACGCTTTAATTGCTGCCATCCATGCCAGCTATGCCTTTGATTCCGGTCGTAACAAGAATCAAAACAGCACTGCTTAAACGCGCTAAGAAAAGACGGTAAAAAGCCGTTTTTTTGCGGTTGTTAAAGCAGAACCAACTTTAACGCTTTATTAGCAAATCTGTCTATTGGGTAACCAATATTTACATAAAAACTCTACTTCATTACGTTTTCATCACTAAAGACTCTACAAAGCCTCATTAGCGCAGAATCAAAAACCACAAAAGGAAAGCTAAGCGAGATTTACTGTTTGTATGAAGTGAAAATACAGCGTACTGAAAGGTCTTTTTTTGCTGTGTTGGGACGAAAATCTGGCTAGATCGGGAGGAAAGAGAAATTTCTCGATTTGGATATCACTTTTGAGACACACAAAAAACGCAGAGGTTTTCACCTCTGCGTTCTGTTTTTAGTGCACTTAAAAATACGTCGTGTATTCGATTAAGAATGCTTCTTATACATTGATTCAATTTGCTTTTTATAACGCTCAAGAATCACTTTACGACGCAGTTTCAATGTTGGTGTTAGCTCGCCATGCGCCATGGAAAACTCGCTCGGCAACAAGGTGAATTTTTTCACTTGTTCAAACTTCGCCAACTCTTTTTGTAGCTCGGCAATACGCGCTTCAAACATCTCGACCACATCGCTGTGTTTTATCAATTCCATACGGTCGTGATATTTGATGTTTAGCTCTTTCGCCCAACCTTCTAAGGTTTCGAAACAAGGTACCACCAAGGCAGACACGAAATGACGTGCATCTGCCACCACGGCGATTTGTTCGATGAAGTGGTCTTTACCTAACTTACCTTCGATAACCTGTGGTGCGATGTACTTACCGCCAGAGGTTTTCATCAGCTCTTTGATACGGTCAGTAATGAACAGGTTACCTGCTGCATCAATGTGTCCCGCATCGCCGGTTTTCAGGAAGCCGTCTTCAGTGAAGGTTTCTTCCGTTTCTTTCGGCTTATTGAAATAGCCGCGCATTACCATTGGGCCACGCACAAGAATTTCGTTGTTTTGACCGATCTTCACCTGCGCATTTGGCATCGCAAGACCGATTGAGTCAGGATCGAACGTCGCGCTGTCCCAGCACGATACCGTCGCGGTGGTTTCGGTCATGCCGTAACCCAGTTTGACGTTAATACCGATAGCGTGGAAGAAACGGCCAATCGCTGGCTCGAGTTTCGCGCCACCGCACGGCATCATTTTAATCTGACCACCCAGTAATTGACGCAGTTTGCTCAATACCAGTTTGTCCGCCATTTTGTAGCTGGCGTTAAGCATGGCTGATGGCTTTTTACCTTGCTGTAAGGTTTCAGACATCTTGTTGCCGATCGCCACGGCAGCGCGGAACATGCCTTTCTTCACAGGGCTCGCCGTCGCGACTTTCTCGTGCACGGCGCTGTAAATTTTCTCGTAGAAACGCGGAACCGCACACATCACGGTCGGTTTCACGTCTTGCAGCGCTTCACGCACCGCATGGGTGTTTGATAGGTAACAGTTGGTCGCACCGTTGTGCAGTACAAACAGTGTCCAGCAGCGCTCAAACACGTGCGACAGCGGCAGAAACGCCAATGACACTTCGTTTTCGCTGATAGAAAGCACTTGGTCGTGGCTTTCAAGCTGTGCGGCAAAGTTTGCGTAGTCCAACATCACGCCCTTTGGCTCGCCTGTGGTGCCAGAGGTGTAAATCAGGGTTGTTAGGTCATCCATCGACGCATCAGCAATGCGTGTCTGCATTTCCTGTTCAACATTGTCATTGCCCAATGCGATGAACGCTTTCCAGCTCATACCCATTGGGTGACCGGCAAAGTCAACGTTCTCATTGAAGCTGATGATGTGCTCAAGTGCTGGGCATTGTTCAGCAATCGACATGGCCGCGTCAGCATGGGCTTGATCACCCACAAACAGAATTCGCGCGCCCGCATCTTTTAAGATGTAAGCGGTTTGGTCTGGGGTGTTTGTTGGGTAAATAGGCACAGGCACACAACGGATCTGCAGTGCCCCCATATCTGCAATGGTCCACTCTGCACAGTTGTTCGCAAAGATACCCACTCTGTCCTGAACCGCTAGCCCTGATACAAGCAGAGCACGGGAGATCGCATCAATGTCTAGGCCAAACTGACGCCAGCTAATGTCACCCCAGCCTTTATCGATCTGGAAGCGGAGTGCGGTCTTTTCACCTTGAGCAATCACTTGCTCACGGATGCGGTTCACGATATGAAACTTCAGCGCCATTCAATTCTCTCTCAGCACATCAATCGCCCCAAGAATGCAAAGTGGGGGCTCGCTTTAAAATGAGCTTACATGTGTTAGCTCAAACTTTCAGGCAGTGTAATGCTTCACCTCGTAAATACAAGCAAAAGCCGCTTAAATGTGGCTAAAAATCGAACGATTGTTCTGCTGAACAGCGTTCATTTCAGAGTACACCTGTTCTCTCAAATCATGGAAAAGTGTAACAATCTATATCTGTAAAAAACGCCAGACACAAAAAAAGCCAGCGCATGCTGGCTTTTTAATATGAGCGCAAAAATTACGCTAACGAGTTACCACAAATCGACAACAATTGGTCACGCATCCACAGGTGACCTTTGTCTTTTTCAGCCGATGCATGCCAGCTCAAGTAGCCGCTGATGCGGTTATTGTCTTGTGGCAGCGGCAACATTTTGAGGTTGTCACTGTGATGACCGGTTTCGATCATCCAACGCGGTGCGACAGCAATCAGCTCTGATTGACTCACCACGTAAAGAATATTGCTCAAGCTTACGCCTTGGTAGGCTTCACGGTAACGACCGTCGCGGTATAGCGCTTCGGCGTACCCTTGCATTTCACCGTTACGTTTCAATACCGCATGAGATTCGTTTTGTAACTCTTTCGCGGTGATCGCACTGCCTAAACGCGGGTGAGATTGGCTTGCCACCACCACCAGCTCATCGTTGAACATTTCAGTGCTGCTAAAACCGGCTTCACCAAAGTGCATGTAATCAATCACGAAGTCGATTTCTTGGTAACGCAGTTTACGCGCTACATCGCGATCAAACTCGGTTTCAACTTGCACTTGTACGTTCGGTGCAATCGCACTGATGGTGTTTAGAATTTGCGGTGCGAAACGCATGTCAGAAGGGCTGCAAATGGCCAGTTTGAAGGTGCGTACACTTGTCTCAGGTAGAAAGACGGACGTCGGCAATTCGTTTTTGATCAATTGAATCGCTTGGCGAATAGGGCCGAACAGTTGGCGTGCGCGTTGTGTTGGCTTAATACCGCGACCATTTCGTACGAAAAGCTCGTCGTTAAACATCACTTTAAGTCGAGATACCGCGTTACTTACCGCTGGCTGTGACATACCTAAGTTTTGTGCTGCGCGAGTAATGTTTTGCTCTTGCATCACAGCGTCAAATACAGTGATAAGATTCAGATCCACACTACGCAGTGTTGTATCTGTACGGTTGTCTGAAGCGTTTACCAACTCTTTTTGTGTCATATCTAAACCTTGAGGAGTAGCAAAGTGTAAAACGTTCTATCCGTTCGTTTGCATGCAACTTCTTGCCGAAGAAGTTGTATTTAATGTGCGGCAAGACAGTGCTTCAAATAAACGTCAATCACTCGTTACCTTGATGAACGTGCAGTATAAATTTGCAAACTGAACAACAGTTGACCAAGACGCCAATTTAGTAACATACGTTGATGATATGACCCCAGTAAATCGTTATAAAACCTTGTGTATACACCCCCTTCAAAAACCTAAAAACCACCCAGATAAAACATTAAATAACAGCCAGTTAGATCTAAAAATCGGCGCTTACTGACATGTTGCACATCCATTCGCTTGATCAATATTGCCGTGCTTTTTTATTTGCAATCGCAGAAAGTTGCAGACTGAACATGGCGCGCTTTCGTTGCTGACTTGGCCAAAAATCTGATAATAAATCCGTGACATGTTCAGGAAAAACCACTTGAGACCAAAGGTCTTCTCGCAGTGCTGGCAAGGTCTCCCTGTCCCCTTCTGCCAACCATTTGGCTAACGCACTCGCCACATCGGGATACGTGACTTTACTGCTGTCGGTTTTCGCCAGCCACCGACTGATCACCGCAATATCCAACGTATTCATCGCGCTCGCCAAACCCAGCATATCCAGGGTTGCGACGTTACTTTGCTGTTCAAACTGGCCATTTAATGGCTTGAGCAAGAGCTTTTTCCCCAGAGATAACACTTCTGATGGGAGCTCAAACCCGCCGTTAGCTATCACGCCATCACACTGCATCAACGCCTCATGAAATTCGTGCTTACTTAGCGGTCGAACATCCACGTTTCCTTGTCGACTGGCCGTTTTACACTCAGGGTGGAAACAAATAAATGAGTGTGAGAAATGCTGTAGCGTAGCAAGCACCTTCTCTAACTTTTCAAACGGCAAATACGTCAAAATCGGCCCTGAACGGGACAATTCAGCGTCTGGCAAGTCGATGATCGGCGGTAGGATCGGCTGATTGAAGTGATACCAGTGCAAACCGATTTTAAGATCTGTCGGCGCGAAATGACGCATAACACACTTATCAAACAGCCCTTGCCCGTAGATCGGCACATCGTAGGTAAACGCCGATTGATGGCTGATCGACAATGACGGCACGCCGCGCCGTTTTGCGGCGTGAGCAGTTACTGGCTCAAAATCTGAGATCACGAGATCATAGCCCGACACATCAAGCTGTCGCACATCGAGCAAAAACTGCCAGACATTGTTATTCAAGACCGTTTTGCGCAGATCCACTTTTCCCTCATGGCTTTCGAAGGTTAATCCGCGTCTGACGAGGTAATCACCAAACACTGCCATGTCGAAGTAATTTGCTTCAGGCCGACCTGAAAACAGATACTGCACATTCACATTGGGGATTTTTGCAAACGCCGCCGCCATCGCACGCGCGCGTGATATGTGTCCATTACCCGTGCCTTGAACACCATAAAGGATCTTCATTCATTCTCTCTCTTTTGCTGCACTCAAACGGGAAACGAAAAGGTCAGCGCGAACCTTGCAACCCCGACACCCAGCGCTGCCCCAACCAATACATCAGTAATAAAGTGCACGCCCAACAACACACGCGACAAACCAATCGCAGCCGCCCAACTCCAATACAGCATTGCCATTTCAGGGTAAAAATGGCTCAGCAACATCGCCATGAGAAACGCCGCTGCTGTGTGCCCAGAAGGCATGCTGTAAAGATCGGAAGGGGTAATAAAAGCCGGTAAGTGTGACGGTCTTGCGCGGCGAAAACGGCGCTTCAAGGAGGTATAAATGGGTAACTCGATGGCGAATGCTAACAACCCACAGAGCAGAAAGGTAAGGCCTCTATCGCCATCACTGACAGCAAGTAAAAGACCAATTGCGAGATAGAAATGTCCATCCCCACTTTTTGACACCCAACGCGAAACGCGGGCCACTGATGGGCTGAACCTGTGACTTAAACATAGGGTTGATACAGCCTGATCAACCCGTTGAATCGTGCCAAGACTTCGCATGCATCAACTCCACTTTTATTGATGTTACAAAGTCAGCGTAGAAGTGGGGGGTGACAGTCCTGTGACGCTTTGCAGACGTCTTGATGAAATTTAAGATCGAGAGATGAGAGATGAGAGACGAGAGACGAGAGACGAGGCGCGAGGTGCGAGGTGCGAGGTGCGAGGTGCGAGAATAGAGAATAGAGAATAGAGAATAGAGAATAGAGAATAGAGAATAGAGCCTGCCTCTTATCTCTAGTCTTTTATCTCGAAACTCGAGACTCGTTTGTCTAGTCTTCTCTCTCTACTCTTTTATCTCGAGACTCAAATCTCGTCTCTCGCCCCTCTAACCTCACACCTGCTTTCTAAACCAAGCGCGCGTGTCGTTTCACTTTGCCAAAATCTGCCAAGATCGCGTAAGCGGCGGGGATCATAAACAACACCAACATCGTCGAGGCGAAAATACCGAACACGATGGAAATCACCAACGGCTTCACCACTTGCGCTTGAAGGCTGGTTTCCAACATCAGCGGCAACAAGCCTGCGGCGGTGGTCAACGACGTGAGGAATACGGCGCGGAAACGCTCCTGACTGGCGCGCACAACCGCATCGTATATGTCTTCGCCCTCATCGAGGTGATGGCGAATGTATTGCACCAGCAAGATGGAGTCATTGACCACCACCCCTGCTAACGACACAAAACCCAGCATACTTGGCATGCTCAACGGGTGACCGAGGAGCCAATGCCCCCAAATCACGCCGATCAACGCCAGCGGGATCGCCAACAAAACAACAAAAGGCTCTAAGTAGCTGCGGAATTGGTAACTCAAAATCACGAAGATCCCGAACAGCCCCATCGCAAACCCAATAGCCATCGATTGTTGGGTCTCTGCCGCGTCTTGGCTTTGCCCTTCAAACAACACTCTTAGCCCTGGGTACTGTTTTTTCAGCTCGGGGACTAACTCCACTTTTAGCTGTGCCAGCACATCACCAATGCTGACCTTGCTCTGAATAACATCACCGTACACGCTCAATGTACGCAGACCATCAATGCGCTGAATACGCACATAATTACGCTGATAGTTCAGCTCAGCCACCGTGGAAAGTGGCACTTGGCTGCCATCCCCCAGCACTATCGGGAAGTTCGCCAGCCCCTGCAGACTGCTCGCATCTCCTTTATCCAATCTGACATCAATTTCGATGCTTTCTGGGCCGACCTGAATTTCATCCGCGGTTTGCCCGAAATACGCAGAGCGAAGCTGTCGCGCGATCATTTGACCATTAATGCCAAAGGCTTCTGCGCCAGGACGCAATGTGATTTTGACTTCTTCTTTGCCGGGGCGCATGTCATCAAGCACGCCGGACACGCCTTCAAACTGGGCGATGAATTGCTGGATCTCCACAGACGCTTGCTTCAGTTCATCCAAATTGTCGTGTTGCAATCGAATATCGAAGTCTCGTCCACCCGGCCCCATGGCTGGCTGCTTGATCACCAAGGAAATCGGCTCGGTCAGCACGCCAATGTCTTGCTCCCACGCAACGGCAAAATCATCAATCAAGGTGTTTCGAATTTCTGCGCTCAGCAAATCCAGCCGCACGGTCGCGATATGCGGCCCACTTTCATCGGCATCCGCATTGGCATTAAATTGCTGCGTGATATGCGAAATCAAAGGCTCTGGCTCGCCGTTTTCTTCACTCATGCGATCACCAATGCGCACCGCAGATGCCACTAACGTGTCCACCACTTTTTCGGTTTGTGACAGCGAGGATCCTGGCGGCAAAATAATGCGCGCTTCCACGATGTCGCCATCCAGTTCAGGAAAACCCACAAATCGCACGGATCCTGACGCAAGAAGTGCAAACGAGATCAATAACATCGCCATCACACCGCCAACGAAGGCATACCGCCATTCAACAACGCGGGTGACTAACGTGGCGAGCGTGCCTGCACGGAATCGTTCAAATGCCGCCAAGAAGCGGCGCTTAAACGCCAAGTCGGGCTTAGGCTCGCCCGCATGAGATAAAGAGTGTTGAAGGTGATGGGGCAAGATTAAGAAGGCTTCAACCAAACTCAAGGTCAGTACCAGTATCAGCACCATGGGCACGACGCGAAGCACGGCCCCCATTTCACCTTGAAGGAAAATCAGGCTGCCGAAAATACACACGGTGGTGAGATAAGAAGAGACCACGCCGGGCATAACCTTCTTCACGCCATTGACCACGGCATCTTCAAGTTTTTGTCCCCGATCGATGTGTGCGGCAATCGACTCGGATATCACAATGGCGTCATCCATCATGATACCGATGGCCATCAATAGTCCCACCAGCGACATGATGTTTATCGACAGCCCCAATTGCGCCATCAAGAAGAATCCGCCCAAGAAGGCCACGGGCAAGCCTGCCGCAACCCAGAAGGAGTAACGGAACGAGAAGAACAGCCACATGACACCGAAGACCAAAAGGACACCCTGCCATGCATTGCGGACCATCATGGTGAGGCGATCCCAAAGCAGCGAGGAAAAATCATTGGTGAGGTTTAAGGTGACACCATTCGGCGCGATGGCTTGTTGGTCGTTAACAAATTGCTCGACCCGCGCTTTTATGCGCAGGGCATCGTCGGCTTTGTTTTTGCTGATCTTGAGCAGTGCTGACGGTTTGTCATCAAACCACACTTGTTGTTCATCTAGCTCAAAACGTTCCGTCAGCGTGGCGATGTCCTGTAATCGGATCACGCCACCTTGGCTATCTGCAGCCACCACCACGCGGCCTAGCGTGTCTGCGGTAATCCGTCTTTCATCAAAACGAATCAGCAAACTTTTGTCAGCCAGTTCAACGTTACCGCTCGGCAAGTTGATGTTTTGCGCACTGATTTGCTCGGCAATATCAGACACGCTCAACCCAAGTTGTCGCACTGCACTTTCTTTTACTTCGACACGGATTTGGCGATCAGAAAAGCCAGCGACACTGACAAGTGGCACGTCATAGTCTTGTTTTAACGTTTGTTTGAGGGATTCGGCGTAGGCTTTTAACCCCACCCAGTCGGTGTCTGCGGCAATAGCGACATCCACGACAGGTTCATTCCAATCTAGCTCACGGACAACAGGCGGTTCAATGTCGCTGGGGAAGTTATTCACGGCATTGATCTGCGTTTGAATGTCCACCAGCATGCGAGAGATATCGGCGGTTTTATCCAGCTTCACCACCAAAGAGGCTGAACCTTCTAAGGCTTCACAGCGCGTTTCTTCGATATTCGACAGACCATCAACGGCTTCTTCCATCAGCAAACAAATGTTTTGTTCTACTTGCTCAGGACTCGCGCCTGGATAAACGACATTGGCGAGAATAAAGGGTGGAGCAAACTCGGGGAAGGTTTCCCGCTTGAGCTTAGGTAATGAGGTTAAGCCAATTAAGATCAACGCAAGCATCAACAAATTGGCTGCGGTGGGATGCCGTGCGAAATAGCGGATCATGATGCATCCTCATTCGCTGCGTTTTCACTTTCAGCATTAGCAGCTTGTTCATCATCAGCAGCCACGCGTTCCCCATCGAGCGTAAAGGTTCGCAGTGCCATACCTGGCACCGCAGGCAGGAGATCATTCACCACCAATTGCTGGCCGTCTTTGAGATCACCCGCGATCGCGACCAAATCGTCGTGACGGAATAACACATCGACAGGCTCAACAGTCAGCACGCCTTCTTCCATCAAATACACTTTATCACCACGCAGCGCTTGTTCTGGGATCACCCAATGCGCCACAGGTTGCCCTTCGATCGTGGCTTGAACAAACATGCCATTCACCAAAGAAGGCAAAGCGGCCACAGGATTTTGCGTTGTCGCATCTGATTGTGATGATGAAAGGTTAAGAGGGATTTCGAGGATCACCCCGACGGTCGCCTGATTCAAATTCACGGTGTCGCTCAATCGCGCTACGTTGGCAGACCATGTTTGATTAAAACTGCCACTGGAGAGCGCAACATTGGCGGTCAATCTCTCTAAGTGCCCATTCGCTGCGGATTGCATGTCACTTTGATTGCCATTTTGGCGAGGGCTAGATGCCGCATTCAGAGAATCAAACAGGGTTTGCATGTCATGAATCGAGACTTGCGCATCAACTTCTACGGCTTCTAACCCGTGTGCCACCACCATGATTTGCTGCGGCGTGACAAACTGGTCTTTTTCGATGTTCACTTCAGCAATGCGGCTGTTCACTGGCAACACAACGTGGGTTTTTTCCAGATCGCGCTCTGCTTGCGTGAGTGCCAGCTGGCTTGCATCCAGCTCGGCTTCGGTGATCAGGCGCTCGTCAGGCAGCACTTTCAGTTGGCTCTCTAAATCTTGCACGCGGGTTTGTTGCGACAGGTAGGCTTGCTGCTCGGTGTCGAGATCAGATTGTGAGGTGAGGCCTTTTTGGCGCAGGTTTTTCTTTCGCGTTAGCTCGTCTTTGCTCAAGGCTAAACGACGTTTCTCAATGTTCAGCGTGGTTTTTAGGTTGCTGCTGTCCAAATCTAATTTGGCTAAACGCGCTTGTTTGGCACTCACATCGGCCTGTGCTTGGGCGACAGCCAGTTGATAATCTGTCGGATCGATACGAAGCAGCTCTGTACCCGCCGGTAAGATGCTGCCTTTTTCAAGCGCGGGGTTGCGATAAATGACTTTGCCGTTCACTTCCGCAATGGCTTGCCAGGTGAGCTTTGGCGTCACGCGTCCAAAGCCCGCCACCACAGGCGAAATGGTTTGCTGTGTTAACGTGAGAACATCAACAGGCCGCGCTTTTGATTGCGCGGGTTTCACCGGAATGTCTGGGCGGGTCTTAATCGCCACCACCAACACCAAAATGCCAATCGCAAGAACAGGGAAGAAAAGCAGCTTTCGGCGCAGTGTCATTGTGAAGACCTCCATATCTAACTGGGTGATTTATGCCTGTGGGCGCATAAACGTACATGCTGCGAGCATGAATAGCTTATTTAATGACAAATACTACGTTGGAACATCCAGCTTTTCTCTCAATTTACAAAACATTGCATTGTGGGATATGCAATCTGTGACAACACTGGCTGGATAATGCCCTTAGCGCTTCACGACATCACGCGCGCTTCTTTGTTCGTCAACGTGGTGATATCACTTCCATCAGCCCCAAGTGCTGAGAAAGTTCAAATTTCGCCCAAAACTCTAGTTAGTGAATAAAACCAACAACCAACACAAAAAGCAGTGTTTTGCACCACAGTTAACAACATAGATAATGCTTTCTTGTTATTTTCTAATTTGATATTGACGTAATAGTAAATGGTTTGGTATTCATTTGTGCAGAGCCTTTTAGAGAACTGTAAAAATGATGCAACGTATTTTCCTCCTAGACCTACTCCTTCTCGTGAATTTTTCGCGCGGGTAGTCATGGACTGAAAATAGCATTCACCAAGACATATGAAACCCGCGCCAAGAGCGCGGGTTTTTTCGTATGGCCTGCCAGCGGTGCGGATTAACCAAAGAAACGGGCAAATGAGGGAACGACCATGAAAGACCGAGTCATCATATTTGACACCACCTTACGTGACGGCGAACAAGCGCTGTCTGCCAGCCTAACTGTGAAAGAGAAGCTGCAGATTGCACTCGCACTCGAGCGTTTGGGTGTAGACGTGATTGAAGCGGGTTTCCCAGTTTCAAGCCCAGGCGATTTTGAATCGGTTCAAACCATCGCGAAAACCGTCAAGAACAGTCGCATTTGTGGTCTGTCTCGCGCCGTCAATAAAGACATTGATGTTGCCGCGGAGTCCTTGAAGGTGGCAGAAGCGTTCCGTATACACACTTTCCTGTCGACCTCGACCATTCACGTTCAAGACAAATTACGCCGCAGCTACGACCAAGTGGTTGAAATGGGTGTTAACGCAGTGAAACGTGCGCGTCGTTATACCGATGACGTTGAATTCTCGTGTGAAGATGCAGGCCGTACACCCATCGATAACTTGTGCCGCATGGTTGAAGAAGCCATTAAAGCGGGCGCAACCACGGTTAACATCCCTGACACCGTTGGCTACACCGTGCCAGGTGAATTTGGTGGCATCATCGAAACCCTGTTCAACCGTGTTCCTAACATCGATAAAGCGGT
Organism: Enterovibrio baiacu; assembly: GCF_004120195.1. Lineage (GTDB taxonomy): Bacteria > Pseudomonadota > Gammaproteobacteria > Enterobacterales > Vibrionaceae > Enterovibrio > Enterovibrio baiacui. Next base: position 43,555 of record NZ_SCHN01000014.1, read on the forward strand.
GATTTCTGTTCACTGTCACGATGACTTAGGCATGTCGGTTGCCAACTCCATTGCCGCGGTTCAAGCGGGTGCACGTCAAATCGAAGGCACGATCAACGGTATTGGTGAGCGCGCAGGTAACTGTGCATTGGAAGAAATTGCCATGATCATCAAAACCCGCAGCGAACTGCTGGGTGTTGATACTGGCATTAATCACACAGAAATCAGTCGCACCAGCAAAATGGTCAGCCAGCTTTGCAACATGCCAATTCAATCTAACAAAGCGATTGTGGGCACAAATGCATTCAGCCACAGCTCTGGTATTCACCAAGATGGCATGATCAAAAACAAGAACACCTACGAAATCATGACACCTCAGTCGATAGGTCTTGGCCAGAAAGCCTTGAACCTAACCAGCCGTTCTGGTCGCGCTGCGGTGAAGAACCACATGGACACCATGGGTTACAACGACAGTGATTATGATTTGGATAGTCTGTACCAGTCATTTTTGAAGTTGGCCGACCGAAAAGGCCAAGTTTTCGATTATGACTTGGAAGCACTGATGTTCTTCAATAACCTGCAAGAAGAAGATGACTTCTATAAGTTGAAGTACCTCAGTGTACAAAGCGGCAGCGTGAAAGCGACCGCGACCATCAGCTTGCAGTGTGGCGATGAGGAAGTCAGCGATGCCGCCATTGGTAACGGCCCCGTTGATTCGTTGTACCAAGCGATTTACCGCATTACAGGTTATGACATCGTGCTGGACAAATTCGACCTCACCGCAAAAGGCGAAGGGGAAGATGGTCTGGGTCAAGCAGACATCATCGCAAACTACAAAGGCCGCAAGTACCACGGTACAGGCGTGTCGACAGATATCATTGAAGCGTCGGGACAAGCGTTGCTACACGTCATCAACAGCATTTATCGCGCTAACCGTATCGCTCAAATAAAAGAACAAGCAACTTTAAAAACGGAGACAGTGTAACCATGGCAGGTACGTACAAAATTGCCGTTCTACCGGGCGACGGAATTGGCCCTGAAGTCATGCAACAAGCACACAAGGTGCTGGATGCGGTTTCTAAAAAATTCGATATCCAATTCGAAAAGCAAGAGTTCGATGTGGGCGGCATTGCCATTGATAACCATGGCTCACCACTGCCAGACGCAACCCTAAAAGGTTGTGAAGATTCTGACGCGGTTCTGTTTGGTTCAGTCGGCGGCCCGAAATGGGAACACCTGCCACCAAACGAGCAACCAGAGCGCGGGGCATTGCTGCCTTTGCGTAAGCACTTTCAGCTTTTCTGTAACCTTCGCCCTGCGCAAATTCATGCAGGACTTGAAGCGTTCTCGCCTCTGCGCGCTGACATCTCTGAGCGCGGCTTCGACATCGTCGTTGTGCGTGAGCTGACGGGCGGCATTTACTTTGGGCAACCAAAAGGCCGTGAAGGCTCAGGCCCTGAAGAAAAAGCGTTTGATACTGAGGTGTACCACCGTTACGAAATCGAACGTATTGCTCGCATCGCGTTTGAATCAGCGCGCCTTCGCCGCAAAAAGGTCATGTCAGTGGATAAAGCGAACGTTCTGCAAAGCTCTATCCTATGGCGTGAAGTGGTTGAAGAGATTGCCAAAGAGTACCCAGATATAGAGCTTTCACACATCTACATCGACAACGCGACCATGCAGCTGATCAAAGACCCTTCGCAGTTCGACGTCATGCTGTGTTCAAACATCTTCGGCGACATCATCTCTGATGAGTGCGCGATGATCACAGGCTCCATGGGCATGCTGCCTTCTGCCAGCCTGAACGACAGTAAGTTCGGCATGTACGAACCAGCAGGTGGTTCAGCGCCAGATATCGCAGGCAAAAACATTGCCAACCCAGTGGCGCAGATCTTGTCTGCAGCACTGATGCTTCGCTACAGCTTGGGTGAAGAAAATGCAGCACGTGCTATCGAAGATGCCGTGAGCAAAGCACTCGAAGCGGGCGAGCTAACCGCAGACCTCGCAGGCGACAGCACCCCTCTGACCACGTCAGAAATGGGTGATAAGATCGCCGCTTATGTCAGCGAAGCATAAAAATTATACGGATCATAATAGCTCCAACTCATGGCGTTCTCAGACCGGTGCTACGCCACCAATAATTCCCTGTGAACGCGATGATGATGAGAAAAAGGATTAGGCAATGTCGGCAAAAACATTATACGAAAAAGTCTACGACGCCCATGTGGTGGTAGCGGCAGAAGGCGAAACGCCTTTGTTGTATATCGATCGCCACTTGGTGCACGAAGTGACTTCTCCTCAAGCCTTTGATGGCTTGCGCGAAAAAGGGCGTCCTGTACGTCAGGTATCGAAAACCTTCGCGACCATGGATCACAACGTTTCCACACAAACCAAAGACATCAACGCCTCTGGCGAGATGGCGAAAATCCAAATGGAAACGCTGGCGAAAAACTGTGAAGAGTTTGGCGTCACCCTTTACGATTTGAACCACCCATACCAAGGTATCGTTCACGTCATGGGCCCTGAACTGGGTATCACTCTGCCGGGCACGACCATTGTTTGTGGTGATTCACACACCGCAACCCACGGTGCATTTGGCGCCTTGGCGTTCGGTATCGGTACGTCAGAAGTTGAGCACGTTCTTGCGACTCAAACCCTGAAGCAAGGCTCCGCCAAGACCATGAAAATCGAGGTTAAAGGCAAAGTCGCTGAAGGCGTGACGGCAAAAGACATCGTGCTTGCCATCATCGGCAAAGTGGGCCATGCAGGCGGTACAGGCTATGTGGTGGAGTTCTGTGGTCAAGCCATTGAAGATTTAACCATGGAAGGCCGTATGACGGTATGTAACATGGCTATCGAACTGGGTGCGAAAGCGGGTCTGGTTGCACCAGATCAAACCACCTTCGACTATCTGCAAGGCCGTAAATTCTCGCCAACTGGCGCGGATTGGGATGCCGCAGTGGCCTACTGGAAAACACTGAAAACCGATGACGACGCGCAGTTTGATGCTGTCGTGACATTGGAAGCTGCTGACATCAACAATCAAGTGACTTGGGGAACAAACCCAGGTCAGGTTGTTGGCATCAACGGTGTGGTTCCAGCCCCTGAAAGCTTTAACGACCCGATTGAGCGCCACTCTGCAGAGCGCGCGTTGAAATACATGGGCATTGAAGCCGGTCAGAAAATCACTGACATCAACATCGATAAAGTCTTTATTGGTTCTTGCACCAACTCACGCATTGAAGACATGCGTGCTGCCGCGGCAATTGCAAAAGGCCGTAAAGTAGCGGCTGGCGTTCAAGCCTTGGTTGTACCGGGCTCTGAGCAAGTAAAAGCACAAGCAGAAGCGGAAGGTTTGGATAAAATCTTTGTTGATGCAGGCTTTGAATGGCGTCTGCCGGGTTGCTCTATGTGTTTGGCGATGAACAACGACCGCTTAGGTCCAAAAGAGCGCTGCGCATCAACCAGTAACCGTAACTTCGAAGGCCGTCAGGGTCGTGAAGGTCGTACGCACTTGGTAAGCCCTGCAATGGCTGCGGCTGCCGCCGTTGCTGGCCACTTTGTTGACGTTAACAGCTTATAAGGAATCACCATGTCAGGAATTAAACAACATACCGGTTTGGTGGCACCGCTGGACGCAGCAAACGTCGATACTGATGCCATCATCCCAAAGCAATTTTTGCAGAAAGTAAACCGCACTGGATTTGGTAAGCACCTTTTCCACGACTGGCGTTTTCTGGATGAAGCAGGCCAACAAGACAACCCTGAGTTTGTGCTGAACCAACCTCGCTACAAAGGCGCGAGTGTGCTGCTTGCACGTGAAAACTTTGGCTGTGGTTCTTCCCGCGAACACGCTCCTTGGGCCTTGGCAGACTTTGGTTTCCAAGTGATGATCGCCCCGAGCTTTGCTGACATTTTTTACGGTAACTCCATCAACAACCAGATGGTGCCTGTGAAGCTAACAGAAGCGGAAGTGGATGAGCTATTTACCTTTGTTGAAAACAACGAAGGCGCAGAGATCGCACTCGATCTTGAAGCTCAAACGGTCACAGCAGGCGGTAAATCGTATTCGTTTGAAATCGACGAGTTCCGTCGTCACTGCTTACTCGAAGGCTTGGATAGCATCGGCTTGACGCTGCAACACAGCGATAAGATTGCAGAGTACGAAGCGAAGATCCCTTCTTTCTTGGCGTAAGTGCGACAGACACTCTCGCATCAGCAGGAATACATTCAAAACCGGCGCTCATCGCCGGTTTTATTTTTGGTCGACAAGAAAGAGTTGCAACGTTTGAAATGATTCTGTTTAGACGAACAGTACAAAAACCGAGAAATTGATCACACAAAACACCGCTACAGGCCAGCTAAAACGTGAAGTTGAACAGAAATTTAAGCGGCATTGAAAGGTCTATATTAAGTCGGGAAATATCATTTTACAGGGTCTAAGAATGCAACAAGTTCGCGTATTACTGCTTCCATTTATCCTTGGCTTACTCGTGATCGCTAATCACGCCCATGCAGCACCTAAAAGTAAGCTGTGGCCCATGTGGAATAAAAGCGATGATGCAAACCTCGCCAAGATTGATCACCAAGACTGGCAAACCATCCTCACCAAATATGTTGTCAAAAGAGATTACAACAACCTGTTTAGATACGCCGATGTCTCTGATGAAGACAAAGCACTCCTTGAAAAATACCTTTCAAACCTCACGCAAATGGACCCTCGTGATTACAGCAGAAGTGAGCAATTCGCTTATTGGATAAACCTCTATAATGCGCTGACGGTAAAAGTGATTTTGGATGAGTATCCGGTAAAGTCGATCACCAAGCTAGGTGGCTTTATGAGCTTTGGCCCTTGGGATGAAGATGTTGCTGTGATTAATGGCGAAGACATTACGCTTAACGACATTGAGCACAGAATCCTTCGACCAATATGGAAAGACCCTCGTATCCATTATGCCGTCAACTGCGCAAGCCTTGGCTGCCCAAACCTCTCTAATGAAGCCTATGATGGAGAGAATATGGAAAAGCTTCTCACGGAAGCCGCTCGCCAGTTTACTAATAGCCCCAAATGCCTCCTGATTTCAGATAACACACTCATTATTTCGTCCATCTATGACTGGTACGCTTCTGACTTTGGTGACGATGAACAAGCGATCTTGCGTGAGATTGACAAGTACCGTGACGGCAAGAAACTCGAAGGTTGGTCAGGAAAAATCAAATACGAATACGATTGGTCTCTCAATCAGCCGTAGTTTTTAGATTATTCATGTGTTGAAACACAACGATCAACCACAGATCCCGCACCTTAGACGGGTGCGGGTATCTCTCGCTATCTTCATGGTTTACAATATCTGACATCTCGTGGGGAGCTCGTGCTATTCGCACAGGCTGAGATTGCGAAAGCTAAACCCATAGACCTGATCCAGATAATGCTGGCGTAGGAATTGAGATGATCCGAACTTGGATCAACCCACCTCAAGCCTCGCCGAACATGAAGTGAGGCAACCATGAAAATCCGCGTTTCTGCAATGATGTTAACTATGGCCATGGCTGGTCCTGTGTTAGCAGACCCTTCTGATACCCTAACCGTATACACTTACGACTCTTTTGCTGCAGATTGGGGCCCAGGCCCTGCTGTTAAGAAAGCCTTTGAGGCGCAATGTGATTGCACCTTGAATCTCGTCGCATTGGATGATGGCGTGACCATTCTTAACCGCTTACGTTTAGAAGGGAAAAACAGCAAAGCCGATGTTGTGCTCGGATTAGACACCAACTTGATGGCCGAAGCAGAGAAAACCGGATTACTCGCGACTCACCGTGTTGATACCAAAGCTATATCACTGCCTGATGGCTGGAGCAACGACACCTTTGTCCCATACGATTATGGCTACTTCGCCTTTGTCTACGACAAAACCAAGCTACAGAATCCACCTAAAAGCCTAAAAGAATTGGTGGCGTCTCGCGATGATATCTCGGTGATTTACCAAGACCCACGCACTTCTACGCCGGGACAAGGTTTAATGCTTTGGATGAAGACAATTTATGGTGATGACGTTTCCGATGCTTGGCAACAACTGGCCTCGAAAACCGTTACCGTCACTAAGGGTTGGTCTGAAGCGTACAACATGTTCCTGAAGGGCGAATCCGACATGGTGTTGTCCTACACCACCTCACCGGCTTACCACCTGATAGCGGAAGAAAATCCGAACTTCACAAGCGCGAATTTCGAAGAAGGTCACTACATGCAGGTGGAAGTCGCAGCCAAAGTAAAAGCCTCGGAAAACCAAGCACTCGCCGATGAGTTCATGCAGTTTATCTTGAGTGATGGCTTCCAGAACACCATCCCGACGGGCAACTGGATGTACCCAGTGACCGATGTTGCTTTGCCAGACGGTTTCAATACTTTGTCTGTCCCCGTAAAAAGTCTGCAATTCACCCCTGAGAACGTGGCGGATAATCGTCGTACTTGGATCCGTGAATGGCAATCAGCATTGGTGAAGTAATTCTGTGCTAACCCCTTCAAGAACGTGGCCGGGCCTTGTCTCGGCATCGTTAATCGCGGTGCTTATTAGCGCCGCGTTGTTTTCTTTGATGTCTCAGGCACCGAGCCTAAACATCGCATCTCTCTGGCAAGATCCGTATTTGCAGCATGTCACCGTGTTCAGTCTCAAGCAGGCGTTCCTTTCTACCTTGCTGTCCGTCGGTCTCGCCATTCCCGTCGCACATGCTCTATCAAGGCGAACGTTCGTTGGCAAAGCTCTGCTGTTAAAACTCTTCTCCATGACATTGGTGTTGCCCGTGTTGGTTGGTGTATTCGGCATTCTTGCGATTTATGGCAAAAGCGGATGGCTAGCAAGTGCTCTTCCTGCCGTCGGTATGGAGTGGGACATCAACATTTACGGTTTATCCGGTATTTTGTTGGCGCACGTGTTCTTCAACCTGCCCTTTTCCGTTCAACTTCTCGTTCAAGCTCTGGAGCAGATTCCGAGCGATCAGCGTCGTCTTGCCCAACAATTGGGGATGCGCGGCTGGTCTCAATTCACCTTGCTCGAATGGCCTTACTTACGCCAACAATTACCTCACGCCATCGGCTTGGTGTTTATGTTGTGCTTCACCAGCTTCGCCACGGTGATGGCGCTAGGTGGCGGCCCAAGTTCCACCACGATTGAGCTTGCGATCTATCAGGCCATTCGATTCGACTTTGATTTGCAAACAGGCGCGTTATTAGCGCTATGGCAGCTTTTGCTTTGTGGTTTCTTCCACATCCTTGTTCAAAGACTCACGAAGCCTATCGCGCAACAGGGTAAAGACAGCAACATCTCTCTTCCTCCTCGTTTAGACAGCATCGCGGAGAAAGTCTGGGATGGCGTCTGGATTTGCGCCGCCGTGTTACTCGTTATCCCGCCGTTGTTAATGGTTATCTTGATTGGGTTAAATCCCAGTGCCCTTGCCATATTGACGGAATCAGCGATTTGGCACGCCACCGCAAACTCCTTGTTACTGGCCAGCGGTTCAGCCCTTAGCGCCTTTGCGCTCGGTGCCACCATCGTGTTGACGAGCCGATACTGGCGACTATTAGGGAAACGCTCTCAAGCAGACGGCATTGAAATGACAGCTTCTTTAGTGCTCGTTGTGCCAAGCGTCGTGCTCAGTACGGGGCTTTTTTTGATGCTTCGAGAGCATGTCGATGTATTCAGCTCAGCCTATTGGCTGGTGCTCGCAGTGAATACCTTGATGGCATTGCCTTACGTGGTCAAAGTGCTCAGCCAACCTGCTTACCAGCTTGCACAGCAATACCATGGTTTGTGCAGCAGCCTCGGTGTCAAAGGCCTCAATCGCCTACGTTTGATTGAGTGGCGCGCGCTGAAATCCCCTATTGCGCGTGCGCTGGCAATTAGCTTTGTTTTATCGACAGGTGATCTTGGTGCGGTCGCGTTGGTCGGTGGGCAAGGGTTCGAGACCTTGCCTTTATATCTCTTTCGTTTGATGGGCAGCTATCAGATGGATGCGGCGGCGGCAGCATCACTTATTTTGTTTGCAGTGAGCCTTGGCAGTTACGCGCTCATTGAAAAAGTCATCACGAGGAATTCCCATGCTCAAGGTTAACGCGCTGTCGTATCAGTACCAGACAGAAACGTTGTCGTTTACGTTTGATCTTGAGCCTGGCTCTATTACCGCGATTTTAGGCCCCAGTGGCGCAGGGAAAAGCACGTTACTCTCTCTGCTTTGCGGCCTTTTACCACCGAGTGGCGGAAGCGTCGCGTTTAATGATCTTGAGTTCACGCAATTGCCTGCCCACGAGCGTCCACTATCGATCTTGTTTCAGGAACACAATTTGTTCGGGCATTTAAGTGCATTCGACAATATCGCTTTAGGCATCGATCCGCGCTTAAACCTGAACCCTGAACAAAAGCAGCACGTTCAGCAGGCTGCCTGTAACGTTGGGCTCGAGAGCTACCTTGATCGTCTTCCAGGGCAATTGTCTGGCGGCCAAAAACAACGCATTGCATTAGCGCGATGCTTAGTGCGCAATCGGCCTTTACTGCTTTTAGATGAACCGTTTTCTGCACTCGACCCTTCATTACGCCGAGACATGCTCGAGCAAGTGAAGACGCTGGCGAAGCAATTTGGCACCACGATTCTAATGGTGACACACCACCCTGAAGATGCAAAAGCGATCGCTGATCACGTGTTGTTTATCGACAAAGGAAGTGTCGTCTATCACGCTGACAGCGCTGAACTCGATGCCCCTTGCGACAACATTAAGCCCTATCTTTACTGATATTCTTACGAGGTTTCCTGACAAACATTGCGCATCAAACAACCGCATCTATACTTGTTTTTAAGACACTTAACCCATAAGAGAGATGCGATTGTGACTGTTACCAGTATTGATGTGCTGGACTCGGTGGTTGATATCACAGCACAGACAGAGTCAGATACCATTTCCGAAAGCCTCATCACGACCATCTTGCAGTTAACGCCGGCTAATCAGGTTTTGGTTCTCGACTACAACCCAGACACCAACCCTGATTTCATGGTCGTCGCATGCTCAGATATCTTTCTCTTCGAAGAAGAAAAAGACGCCATTGAACGGGTCCTTCGAAGCTGCGTTGCCATTGGCGATAACGTTGTTGAATACAGCAAAACGGATAACCAATCTTTGCTCGCGGTGCCCATTCGCTTTGGTGAGAAAGACGACATTCATGCGGTCGTGTTCTGCAAGTGCGATCAGGTGAAGGGGGATGAAGTTCAGCTCATCGAAGGTCTGGCAAAGATCTACGAAAACTATCAGAAGATCATTTCTGCTAGCGAACGAGATGGGTTAACAGGCCTCTACAACCGAAAAGTGCTGACGACGAAAATCGACCTGCTCCTCGACCGTTTCCTCATTCAAGGCTCTAGCATTACCGATGATCCAACGCACCATCATTGGGTTTGTATTTTCGACATCGACCACTTCAAACAAATCAATGATACGCTCGGTCATGTGTTTGGTGATGAGGTTATCTTGCTCATCACTGCGATGATGAAGCAAATCTTTGATGATGAAGACATCTTATTCCGATACGGCGGCGATGAGTTTGTTGCCATCATGCATCCTCAATCCCGCGAGGACATGGAAACAACGGTCAGAAACTTCTTCAACGCGGTCAATAATCGCGATTATGGACAAGCGAAAGACGTGTCGATTTCAATGGGTGCAGCCTCCATTAACGACCAAGAGCTTAATGCCATCACCGTATTGGGCTTCGCAGACCAAGCGCTCTACAAAGCCAAGCAAAATGGACGTAATCAGGTGGCCTTCTATGAAGATCTCATCGCAAGCGGTGAGCTGCAATCCTTAGTGCCAGAGGACGATGTCGAACTTTTCTAAACGAGATCGCATGCATTTGACGAAGCCGCCTTATATGGCGGTTTCTTTTTGAGAAGTTGATTGCAATTTAAACAGCAATCTGAGATTGACAATAGTTTGATTTAGTCGTTCCCTACCCGTATGTAGTGGCGTATAATCCTCGTCAGGGAATCTAGACAGGTATGTTTTGAGAGTTGGTTTTTTATGTCCTGCATTCGCCAGATTGTTGCTACTTCACTGACACTGCTCTTTTTGTTCGCGTCACCGCTTTCTTTAGCGTCGCCGACGCAATTAACCATCACAGGCTCTTCCACTTGGCAGCCTTTCTCTTACATTAATCGAGAAGGCCAACCCGACGGCATTATGATCGACTATTGGCGATTATATGGCGCGATCAACGATGTGGATATCGAGTTCAAACTCTTGCCTTGGAGCGAGTCGCTTACCTATGCCTCAACGCATCCAGGCGTTGTACACGGCGGTTTGGGATACACTGGCGAGCGCGCTGAAGCCCTTGCATTTTCACGCGAGCTTCCTCTAAAACGTTATAACGTCAATCTGTTCGTTCAAAAGGATCTGCCTTTTGACGATCTAAATGTATTGGATTCCGTGATTGTCGGTTCGGTCAATCAAAGCACAAAACATGCGTTTTTGAGCGCCCGTATTCCTGAAAAAAACATCAAAATCTTCTCCACCTTTGGCGCCCTCAATGAGGCCGCATACCGTGGTGAAGTCGATGTGTTTATTGATGATTTGAACACAGCCCTCTATGACATGCGCCACACGGGAAACACGGGACTGTTCACGCCTCGTGGCAAGCTGTATTCCTTCCCGCTGCATTTCGCCGTCAGTAAGAGTGCACAAGAAGAGATTGCGATCATCGAGCACGGTTTACACCGTATTACCGAGCAAGATGTTCAGCAAATCTATGATAAGTGGATGCCGCCAAACAAAATGCACCTTGCATTACCATGGCTGGACAAACACTCTCAACACCTCATTTTTGCCACTGCCATGCTGTTGCTGATTACGGGTCTGATTTTCTATCGCAGATTACTGAACAGTCGCACGGAACAGCTAAAATCCATGGTTGAAGCGTTAAAGGACTCCAACGAGCGTCTTGAAAGTGCAGTGCAGAATGATGCGCTCACGGGCGCGAAAACACGCCATCAGTTCTTCACGCAGTTGGCGGATAAACGTTTTTCACCGACGCCTTACGTGGTAGCAGTGGTCGACATCGACATGCTCAAGCGTATCAATGAGAATTACGGCCAAGATATCGGTGACATGGCACTGAAACACCTTTCTATGCAGCTTCGTCTGCAAATGTCGAATCGCACGTTTTATGCGCGTCTTGGTGGCGGGCAGTTTGCGGTCTTGTTTGATTTGAGTGATAACAGCCAAGCCACTCGAAAGATTCAGCAATTACAAAAAGCACTGCAATTGAGCCCTTTGCATATTGATCAACTTGCCGTTCCAGTGAAGATAAGTGCAGGTGTTGCCTGTTATCCGTATGACAGCGAAGACGGTGAATCACTTGTACGCATCGCAACTTCACGCATGCGTGCGAACAAACCAAACTATGGTTTCGCGGCAGACAATGAAATCGACGCAAAAGAATCGGGGCTAAGCCGTCACTGGGCTTAATGACTATCTCCCTTTTGCCTCACCGTCAAACATAGAAAAAGCTGCCGATTGGCAGCTTTTTCTTACATTTGGCCTGCCCTTATTCAGGATTACAAATTCTCTTCTGCAAATTCTGCCAAGCGGCTACGCACAACGCCGTTGAGGTAGACGCACGCACTGCCTTCAAAGTTTTTGAAGCGCTCCACAATGTAAGTAAGCCCCGATGTCACAGGGGTGAGGTATGGACTATCAATCTGTGCCAAGTTACCGGAACAGACGATTTTTGTGCCTTCACCACAACGTGTGATGATGGTTTTTAGCTGTGAGGCCGTCAGGTTCTGGCACTCATCAAGGATCACAAACGCATTCTGAATCGAGCGTCCGCGCATAAAGTTAATCGACTTAAATTGAAGATTCGCTTTATCCATGATGTAACGCATTGAGCCTTCTGTGCACTCGTCATTCTTGTGCAACGCCTCAAGCGTATCGGTGACCGCCCCTAACCAAGGCATCATTTTTTCTTCTTCCGTGCCCGGCAAGAAGCCTATCGATTCCGCAATTTCTGGTGTATTTCGCGTCACGATAATTTTGTCGTACATGCCCTTCTCAACCACTTGCTCAAGCGCAGCAGCCATCGCAAGAATGGTTTTACCACACCCCGCAGGGCCGGTGAGAATAACAAGGTCAACATGAGGATCGAGCAAGGCGTCTACCGCCATTCCCTGATAAATGTTTTTCGGCCGCACACCCCATGCCTCTCGGTGCATTAAGCGTTCACGGCTGATGTCTTTCAATTGCATTTCTTGATCGCTGAGCGCGACCACTCGTCCTGCAAAGTCTTCACTTTCATCCAATAAGTATTGGTTAACGTACGTATTTTCCACCAACTCACGAGGCACTGTGTGCAGCGTGGTTCGGCCGCTATTTTGCGTTTCGACCTGACCCACTTTGTCCCAGAAGTTACCTTCAACGATTTGGAAACCTTTGGTCAGTAACTTCACATCATCAATCAATTGGTCGGTACGGTAATCCTCTACATACAGCACGCCCGCACCTTTGGCACGTAATCGCATGTTGATGTCTTTGGTGACGAGGACCACTTTTCGAGGAGCACGTTTGGCTTGGAGGAATAACACGGCATTGAGGATTCGGTTATCACCCGCTTTGTCCGCGAAGGCTTGTACCGTTTCTTTGATTTCAAAGTCTGCAACAATGGAAACGGTACCGGTACCGCCTTCCTTACCAACCACGATACCTTCGGTAATTTGGTCGGGCGTTGCATCCTTGAAGATGTCTTCGAGCGCTCGAATCGCAACACGCGCATCGCGGGCGATGTCACGTTTACTGTCTTTGATTCGGTCGAGTTCTTCTAGGACGGTCATAGGAATGACCACATCGTGTTCTTGGAACGAATAGATGGCGAAAGGTTCATGAAGCAAGATATTGGTATCTAGCACAAAGAATTTCCGATCGGCATCGCCCATAGGCACCTCCTTGGTAGTACAGGCACGTGGGTTACCCCACATCTTCCCCAACTAACCACTACCCGTTTTTACCGTGCAGCGTAGGTCAATTGGGTATTATCTTAATCGTAAGACAAATTCAGCGTATTACACGTCGACTACTGCACATTTTCATTAAAATGTTACTTATCTGTTACTCAGCCCGAAATTCCTACTTTGACCGTGACCATGCTCACAACTTCAAGTACCATTGTCGGCCATTTTCGCCATGCGAATCATGGCCTACACTGTAGTTCTCATCTGGGGCCTGTAGTTTCGAATTAAGTCAGCTTTAACCAGAGGTTTCTCTCCCTATGTCATACGCCATCGGACAACGTTGGATCAGCGATACTGAAAGTGATCTTGGTCTAGGTACTGTCGTCGCCATTGACGCACGCACCGTTACCCTCATGTTTCCGGCCAGCGAAGAAAACCGCTTATACGCCAGCAGTGATGCACCCATTACCCGCGTGATGTTCAATGTGGGTGACACCATCGAAAGCCACGAAGGTTGGTCGCTAAACGTTGAACAGGTCACTGAACAACAGGGTGTACTTACGTATATCGGTACCCGTACTGACACCGGTGAAGAAAACGTGCAACTGCGCGAAATTCTGCTCAATCACCACATCCGATTTAATAAACCTCAAGATAAATTGTTCGCTGGTCAAATAGACCGGATGGATCGCTTTGCACTTCGCTACCGCGCACTAAAAAATCAATATGAGCAACACAAGAGCCCAATGCGTGGCCTTTGTGGTATGCGTGCAGGCTTGATCCCACACCAGCTTTTCATTGCGCATGAAGTGGGGCGTCGTCACGCACCACGCGTTTTACTTGCCGATGAAGTTGGCTTAGGTAAAACCATCGAAGCAGGCATGATCATCCACCAACAAGTGTTGTCAGGCCGCGCTTCTCGCATTCTGGTCGTTGTGCCTGAGACCTTACAGCATCAATGGTTGGTTGAAATGCTTCGTCGCTTCAACCTTCACTTTTCTGTGTTTGATGAAGAGCGCTGTATTGAAGCCTTTGCCGACGCTGATAACCCATTTGATACCGCGCAATTGGTGCTGTGTTCATTAGATTTCCTTCGCAAGAGCCGTAAACGCGCTGAACAAGCCGCGGAAGGTGAATGGGATCTGTTGGTGGTCGATGAAGCGCACCACCTTGAGTGGAGCGAAGCAAAACCAAGCCGCGAATACCAAGTGATCGAAGGCATTGCTGAAAACACACCTGGCGTATTGCTGCTTACAGCAACCCCTGAGCAATTGGGCCATGAGAGCCACTTTGCACGTCTTCGTCTTCTCGACCCAGATCGCTTTTACGATTACCAAGCCTTCGTTGACGAAGAGCGCCAATATGCGCCTGTTGCGGATGCGGTAAGCCAATTGTTGTCTACTGATGCCTTGAGTAATGACGCGAAAAACAGCATCACTGAATTGCTGTCTGAGCAAGATGTTGAGCCCTTACTGCGCATCATTGAAGCGGGTGATGTCGAAGACCAACAACGTCGCGATGCCCGTAACGAATTGATCGACAACCTCATGGACCGCCACGGTACCGGACGCGTTTTATTCCGTAACACCCGTGCGGCGATCCAAGGTTTCCCTGAACGCCATTTGAACGTGTATCCATTGGCATTGCCAAGCCAATACCAGACTGCGATGCGCGTAGCAGGCATGATGGGCGGCAGCCAAAGCATTGAGCAGAAAGCCGTGCAATGGTTGTACCCAGAAGATATCTACCAGCAATTCGAAGGCGAAAACGCCAGCTGGTGGGGCTTCGATCCACGTATCGATTGGTTGCTTGATTTGCTTAAATCCAACCGCAACGAAAAGATTTTGGTGATCTGTTCCCGTGCGCAAACGGCGCTGTCTCTTGAGCAGGCATTGCGTGAACGTGAAGGTATTCGTGGTACCGTCTTCCACGAAGGCATGTCAATCCTTGAGCGTGATAAAGCTGCGGCCTACTTCGCGCAAGAAGAGAGCGGTGCGCAAGTGCTGATCTGTTCTGAAATCGGCTCAGAAGGCCGTAACTTCCAGTTCGCGAACCAACTGGTGATGTTCGATCTTCCAATGAACCCTGACTTGCTGGAACAACGTATTGGTCGTCTTGACCGTATTGGTCAACAGCGTGACATCGAAATCCATGTGCCATTCATGGAAGGCACATCGCAAGCCCTGCTCGCGCGTTGGTACAACGAAGGCTTAAATGCGTTTGAAGAAACCTGCCCAACAGGTCGCGCCGTGTTTGAACACGTTCAAAGTGATCTTTTGACGCTACTTGCCAAAGGCAGCATTGATGACTCATTGGACGCGTTAATTGAAACCAGTGCCGACATGCACCACCGCCTAAAAGCGGCGCTTGAGAAGGGCCGCGACCGCTTGTTGGAAATGCACTCCAACGGCGGTGATGAAGCGAAAGCCTTGGCTGAAAAGATTGCCTCTTTTGATGGCGATACGAACTTGGTGACGTTCGCGTTGGGCCTTTTCGATACCGTGGGTTTGAACCAAGACGACAAAGGCGAAAACGCCATTGTGGTGACCCCATCAGAGCACATGCTGGTTTCTAGCTACCCTGGACTGTCAGACGAAGGCTGCACCATTACCTTCGATCGTGAAACCGCCCTGTCTCGTGAAGACATGCGCTTCATGAGCTGGGAGCACCCAATGATCCAAGGAGGTATCGATTTGATACTGTCCGAAGATGTGGGAACGACAGCCGTGTCATTGCTGAAAAACAAAGCATTGCCGGTGGGTACGCTGTTCTTGGAAATGCTGTTTGTTGCAGACGCACAAGCGCCGAAGAGCTCGGGTATCCATCAGTTCTTACCTGCAACGCCGATTCGCGTTCTGCTGGATGCAAACGGCAACAACTTGGCAGAGAAAGTGGAGTTTGAAGGCTTCCATCGTCAGCTAAGTCCGGTGAACCGTCATTTGGCAAGCAAACTGGTGTCGTCCGTTCAAACCCAAATCCATGGTTTGATCGAACTGGCAGACCCAATGGCACAAAAGCAACTCGTGACCGTGAAAGAAAATGCGGAAGCAGAGATGACACAGAAACTGCGCGCAGAGCTTGATCGCCTTCAAGCCCTAAAAGCGGTGAACCCAAACATTCGTGACGATGAGCTAGAAAGCTTGGAATCACAAATGGGCGATTTACGTGGTTACATCAACCAAGCACAGGTTCGCCTCGATGCGCTGCGTGTGATTGTGGTGAGTCATCAGTAATCTGCGCTAACGCTTCACGTGTAAACTCGAAGGCACAGCGTCAGCTGTGCCTTCTTTTTTATCTGTACGCTGCTCACCCTCTTCTCTTTCAAGCCTGTCGTGCTACACTTCCGGCCGTCCAAATATCGAGCGAAAACATGAGCGATTTTATCTACAATCCGCCAACGGAGCCTTGGCTAGATGTTATTTATCAGGATGACGACATCATTGCCATCAACAAACAAAGCGGTTTGCTGACGAACCCCGGCCGTGATCCCGCACACTACGACAGCGCTTGGTCTCGCGTGAAAGCGGAATACCCAGAAGCTGAACTGGTGCATCGCCTCGATATGTCGACGTCAGGACTGATCGTATTTGGCAAACACAAAGATGCCGAGCGTCACCTCAAGGCCCAATTCCGCGAACGTGTAACCCATAAGCTTTACTACGCGCGTGTTTGGGGCGTGGTTGAGCAAGATGCGGATCGTATCGACCTCCCATTGATTTGTGATTGGCCAAACCGTCCATTACAAAAAGTCTGTTTCGAGCACGGCAAACCGTCAGTGACCGACTACGAAGTGATCAAGCGTGAGAAAAAAACCACTTTGTTGCGTTTACTGCCCATCACTGGCCGATCGCATCAACTTCGCGTGCACATGCTTTCACTCGATCATCCCATCGTAGGCGATGATTTTTATGCACATCCACAAGCGCTAAAGTACTCACCAAGGCTGCAACTTCATGCTGCAGAGCTGGCATTTTTACACCCAGGTTCAGGTGAGCCGATGCACTTGTCAGCGCCGTGCGAGTTTTATCAACAGGCCCCGAGCGATACTTTAGTCACACGCGGTATCGAAGCTGACCCGAGCTTGTTGAAATAACGCTCACTAACTTTTACAGTGGCGGAAAAAGGAAGCCCGCCATGGAAAAGATCGTTTTTCTCGACAGTGCCACTATCCCTGCTCATATCCACATTCCGACACCGTCGTTTGACCATCAATGGGTAAGCTACGAAGACACCGCCCCCCATCAGGTTCTTGAACGTCTTGCTGATGCCACCATGGTGATCGCCAACAAAGTCGTTTTAGACGCGAATACACTGAGTCAACTCCCTCATCTTAAGCTCATTGCTGTCTCCGCAACGGGTTACAACAATGTCGATCTGACCTGGTGTCATGCGCACAACCTGCCTGTTTGCAATATACGCGGCTACGCCACGCGCTCAGTACCTGAGCATGTCATGGCGTTAAGCTTTGCCCTTCGCCGCAACCTCACTGCCTATCATCGCGACATTGAAGACGGCGTCTGGCAACAGAAAAACCAGTTTTGCTTTTTCACGCACCCTATCGGTGACATTGCAGGATCAACGATCGGCATTGTGGGATCGGGCAGTTTAGGGCAAGGGGTTGAAGCGTTAGCAAAAGCCGTTGGCATGACGGTCCTGAAAACAGAACGTAAAGGTGCCACCACTGTCCGTGAAGGCTATGTCTCGTTTAATACCATGCTAGAGAGCGCAGACATCGTTACTTTGCATTGCCCGCTCGATGCATCGACATCCAACCTCATTGGTCGAGAGGAACTCGAACGCATGAAGCCTTCTTCCATTTTAATCAATACCGGACGCGGCGGGTTGGTCGATGAATTTGCCCTTGTTGAAGCGCTGAAAAAGGGGGACATTGCTGGTGCTGGGGTGGATGTATTCACGCAAGAGCCCGCGTCAATTTCCAATCCATTGCTTGCCCATGCCGGTATGCCGAACCTGATATTGACGCCCCATGTGGCTTGGGGTTCAGATTCCAGTATTCAAACTCTGGCCAATATTTTGATTGAGAATCTCGATGCGTTTGTCGCAGGAACGCCTCAAAACCTCGTTTGACGTGAAGCGTTTAATGAGAAACATCGATAAAAAACGCTCAGAGCAATTACCTTCTGAGCGTCATTTTGAATGGTGAAGAAGGGCTTATTTGAAGCCCTTTTCTTTTTTGATGAGATCGTAAGCGGCTTGGATTTCTTGGGCTTTTTGTTTCGCCATTTCCATCATTTCAGGGGGTAATCCCTTTGCCACCAGCTTGTCAGGGTGATGTTCATTCATCAGCTTGCGGTGAGCACGTTTGATCTCTTGTCCGGTTGAATTTTCATCCACACCCAGAATTTTATAGGCGTCTTGCACACGGTTGGCAGAATGCTCTGGTTGCCAATGTTGCTGGCTTCCCCCACCTTGGCGATAGAACTTAAATGACGCTTCTTGCATAGCAAGGCGCTGTTCAAGCTGCTGTCGAGAAAAGCCAAATGCCGATGCAACAGTAAACAAAATCTGACGCTCGCTCGGGTGCATCGAACCATCGGCGTAAGCTGCCTGAATTTGCAACTCGAGGAAAAATTGGAGGAGATCAAAACGTCCGCCACAGTTGCGGCGAACATCATCCAGCACGTCATCCAACGGGAAGCCGCTTTCTTTCCCTTCACGAAAGGCATCTTGTGCTTGTCTACGAGATTCACCCTGCAACCCCATGCGATCCATGATTTCCGACGCTAAACGGATTTCATTTTCAGTTACCTGCCCTTTGGCTTTGGCCACGTGCCCCATCACTGCAAAGGCACCATGAAAATACGCTTGCTGGCGCTGCTGTTGGTTCGCCCCACGAAATCCACCACCAAAGGCGACATTTTGTTTCGCTTTATCGAACTTATGACCTAAAAAGAGGCCTAACAATAAGCCCGGAATGTTCCCCAGCAGGAAGCCAAAGAATGCCCCCAGCACTTTCCCCCAAACCATCATCAATCTTTCTCTATTGGTTGATTTATCTTATTTGCGCCAGACATCTGGAACCTAGCAGGTGCTGTTAGACGCAATTTGCATTATCATAACCCACATTTTTCAGCAAAAATTGCTAGGACGCAGCGCAAGAGTATACCAGTGCTGTACGCCAACAACAGGATTGAGTTTTTAATGTCACTGACAGCAAGAAGTTTTTTGTCCACCATGATTTGCTTTGCCCTCTATGGACAAGCCATGGCGGAAGAGAATCCTGCCGCACAGGACGGCCAAGCACCAATGGTAATCCCAACGGATACCTGCCTCGCGCCAGAATACCGCTGCCTTAACAAAAAAGAGCAAGTCGAAGACGTTAACAACGCACCTGTCACTATCGTTGCAGATCGCGCAGAAGCGAAAGCAAATGACAAGGCGATTTATAGCGGGGATGTCGTCGTTACTCAAGGTCATCGCACCATGAAGTCTGACACAGCAACCTTGCGCCAGCCTGAAAATATCGTGACGGCTGAAGGCAATGTGTATTTTCATGATGGCGAAATGGCTGTATCTGGCAAGTCACTGCAAAGTAACTTAGATACCGAAGACACCACGCTGCTCGATGCTGAATACCAAATGATGTGTGAGCCGGGGCGCGGGCAAGCGAAACGCGTCTTTAAAAATGGCACCACGTTCTACGAACTCGAAGACGGCACCTACACGACTTGTCCTGACAACGATGACAGTTGGCGTTTCAGTGCGGGTAAAATCGAAAAAGAAGACGGTGACATCTTTGCCGACCTCTACCATGCGCGCTTCGAAGTACTCGACACGCCGGTTTTTTATCTCCCGTACCTTCGCGTACCGGTTGAAGATGGCCGACTAACGGGCTTCCTCTACCCGTCGATCAGTTGGAATGATAATGACGGGGTCGAACTTTCGACGCCATTTTATTGGAACATCCACCCGCAAACGGACATGCTGATCACACCGAAGTACATGTCCAACCGCGGCACCTTCTTAACGGTTGAACCTCGTTACCTGACAAAAGCAGGCAGCGGCTCCATGGTCATTGAGTACATGGGCCAAGATGATCTCTATACCGATTATTCGAAAAGCTGGGGCTTTAACTGGCAACATGCGGGTATTCAAGATCATTGGAAGTATGACGTTGATTACAGCAAAGTCAGCGACATCAACTATTTTACGCGTCACACCGACTCTCGCGTTGGTAACCGTGAAGACAACACCTTGCTACAAACTGGCAGCGTGTCTTACCGTGATGAGAATTGGAACAGCACCTTAAACGTCCGAAACTTTCAAGCATTGAGTGACAATGCGTCGGTCTATCGTCTATTGCCCCAGCTTGCCTTTAACTACTACCGTCCTGAGATGGGCTATGGTTTAGACTTTTCTATGCCAAGCCAAATCAGCAAATTTGCTACCGACGATAACAGCAAACCAGATTCAACACGCATCAATGTGGAACCAACACTGACACTGCCTTACACCTTGCCATGGCTGACTGCGACCGCCGAAGGTAAAGTGTTTTATACCTATTACGATCAAACCAACATTGAAGGCGTACAAGGCATAAATGGCGAAACGTTAGAGTCTACGGTGTCTCGCGTGGTGCCGATGGCAAGACTGCACAGCGTGATCACACTAGAACGTGATACCTCAATCTGGGGAAGTGACTACACCCAAACCTTAGAGCCACAGGTTCAATACCTTTACATCAAAGACGTTGACCAAAGTGGTATCTATAACCCAGTAAATTACTCAGGCGGTGGCTATGACACGGCCAGATTGCAAACGGACTACTACGGTCTGTTTCGTGCGAACCAGTTTAGCAGCGTGGACTACATCAACCCAGCGAACCAATTTACCATTGGTGCCGCCTCTCGCTTCTTTGATGACGGGTACAAAGAGCGCTTCAACATCGCCTTTGGTCAAATTTACTATCTCGATAGACAAAAAAGCCAAACCGACAATGCCATCAACTATTCAGCCTGGGCCGTTGAGACGGAGCTTAACGTGAATGATCAGTGGTTTGTCCGTGGCTCGGTGGAATACGACAGCAATATCGAGAGCTTGCAGTTTGGTAATGCGACCGTGGAATACCGCGATGGCGGCTTCTTTGCGCAAACCAGTTACCGTTACGTTTCAAAAGATTACATTTCCAGCACCATCGGCTCTGAAAACTTAGATTTGATTACAGAAGACGGTATTTCTCAAGCGGGTATCGTGACTGGTTTCCCAATAGGGAAAGGCGTGAGCTTCAGAGGCCAGTACTTCCAAGACCTGACGCAAAATATCATGCTGGAAAACCAATTTGGTTTCACGTACCGCTCCGATTGTTGGGTTATCGGCCTGAGCTACAACGAGTATCTACTGTCGCGCAGTAACATCAACAACGATGCACGATATGACAACAGTGTTTCCTTGTCATTTAGCTTACTTGGTTTGGGCGATGGCGCTGGATTTGGATACGACTCAGCAAGCGGCAATGCATTGGGGTATCGCAGCCCATTCGGATTAAAAAATTAATGACGACATCTTTGGAAAAGCAAATGAAAAAATGGACGAAAGCTTTACTGGCCGTTGCTATCTCTGCCAGTTCGTTATCAGTGTCGGCCGCTCCGGCAGAACTTGATCGCGTCATTACCGTGGTCAACGAGGGCGTAATTCTTTCTAGCGATATTGATGCACTAAAGAAAACGGTATCACTGAACGCTAAGGCGGAAAATTTACCGCCAGAAGATGTGCTCGAACAGCAGATCCTCGACCAATTGATACTTGAAGAATTACAGCTTCAAGAAGCGAAACGCCTTGGTATTCGAATTGATGATTCGCGTTTAGAGCAAGCCATTGATGGCATTGCAAAAGACAAAAATACCTCAGTAAAACAGCTGCGTAGCGAATTAAAAGCCAACGGCATTTCTTGGGCTCAGTATCGCGACCAAATTCGTCGTGAGATGACCATCAGCGAAGCGCGAAATGCGCAGGTTCGCCGACGCATCAGTATCTTGCCGCAAGAAGTGGAATCGTTAGCAACGCAGCTTAATGCAAAAAATCTTGAGAAAGTCGAGTACCGCCTCAGTCATATCCAACTTCGTCTCGACGAAGATGCAGATAAAGCAGAACGCGATAGCGTCTCTGACAACGCTGATGAGATAGTGACAGAGCTAAAAACAGGCCGTGACTTTGCCGCCCTTGCCCTTGCCAATTCAAAAGGACCTAAAGCCTTAGAGGGGGGTGATTGGGGATGGATGCGACTCGAAGAGATGCCGACGATTTTCGCTGATCATATCGGTAATAATGGTAAAGGTGCCATCATCGGTCCTTTCCGAAGCGGTGTGGGTTATCACATCCTTAAAATTACGGATGTTAAGGGCCTTGAGTCCGTGGCAGTTACCGAAGTTAAAGCGCGTCACATTCTCATTAAACCGTCGATTGTCTTGAGTGATGAAGGTGCGCAGCGCCAATTGAAGTTGATTACTCAACAAATCAATGACGGTGACAAAACCTTTGAAGAACTGGCGGAACAATACAGCGCCGATTCTGGCTCAGCCGTAAAAGGTGGTGACTTAGGTTGGCAAACTACGGAGATTTACGTCCCTGAGTTTAAAGACAAAGTCGATACGCTATCAGAAGGCGTTATCAGTGAACCGTTTAAAACCGTTCATGGTTGGCACATTGTAGAAGTCCTTGATCGTCGCCAAGCTGATCGGACGGACGCTGCCATGCAAAACCGCGCATACCGCATGCTCCTAAACCGTAAGTTCAATGAAGAAGCACAAGCATGGCTGCAGGAGCTTCGTGCAGGTGCGTATGTTGAACAAGTGGGTGATGAAAATGACAACAGCTAATCCGCAACGCATTGCCATTACGCCGGGAGAGCCCGCTGGCATAGGTCCAGATTTGGTGTTGGCGCTTGCACATGACAAATGGGCGCATGAGTTAGTCATTTGCGGAAATAAAGAAATGCTGGCTCAGCGTGCCAAGCTATTGGGTCTCGACGTCACCTTGGTGGACTATAACCCAGACGCTACACCGAAAGCGCACACACCGGGTACGCTCGTTGTGTGCGATGAGCCATTGGATGCCGAGGTTGTTGCAGGCCAGCTCAATGAAGCGAATGGCAAATATGTGCTAAACACATTGAGCCGCGCGGCTGAAGGTAACATGCAAGGCGAGTTTGCCGCCGTGGTAACAGGCCCGGTCCACAAAGGCGTGATTAATCGCTCTGGCGTTTCGTTTAGCGGGCACACAGAGTTTTTCCAACACCAAGCCAATGTGCAACAAGTCGTGATGATGCTTGCCACTGAAGGCTTGCGCGTTGCACTGGTGACAACGCATATCCCTCTCGCTTATGTGTCAAAAGCCATTACCGAAGAACGGCTTTTTCAAGTCATCCACATTTTGCATGATGATTTGAAATCTAAGTTCGGGATTGCAGAGCCTAAAATCTATGTGTGTGGTTTAAATCCGCATGCAGGTGAAGACGGCTGCTTGGGCAGAGAAGAGATCGAAGTGATTGAACCTGCTCTTGAAAAGTTGCGTGAACAAGGGATGAATCTGGTGGGTCCATTGCCCGCAGATACCCTTTTCCAAGACAAGTACCTTAAAGAAGCAGATGCCGTGTTAGCGATGTATCACGATCAGGGCCTGCCTGTGTTAAAATTTAAAGGATTTGGTAAGTCAGTCAACATTACGCTTGGACTGCCTTTTATCCGAACTTCTGTAGATCATGGTACCGCATTGGATTTAGCTGGTACCGGAACGGCGGATACTGGAAGCCTGCGGACAGCGCTCTCCCACGCCCTTGAATTAGTAGATAAGAAAGCATGAGCGATAACGTCCACTTAGGTCACCGCGCCCGTAAGCGCTTCGGCCAGAACTTCCTGAACGATCCGTACATCATTGACGGCATTGTGTCGGCCATCAACCCACAGCCAGGTGAAAACCTGGTAGAAATCGGTCCTGGCCTTGGTGCACTGACTGAGCCTGTGGCAAACGAAGTCGATAAACTGAGCGTGGTTGAACTGGACCGCGATTTGGCTGAGCGTCTACGCCACCACCCAGTATTGTCGAAGAAGTTGACGATTTATGAAGGCGATGCCATGAAGTTTGATTTCACGGCGCTGTCTTCACCAGAAAACCCGCTACGTATTTTCGGTAACCTGCCGTACAACGTATCAACGCCATTGATGTTCCACCTTTTCACTTTCGCAGGCGCTGTGAAAGACATGCACTTTATGTTGCAAAAAGAAGTGGTTAACCGTCTGGCTGCGGGCCCTGGTAGTAAAGCATATGGTCGTTTGACCGTGATGGCACAATATTACTGCAAAGTTGTTCCAGTACTTGAAGTGCCACCAGAAGCGTTTACACCTGCACCTAAAGTCGATTCAGCGGTCGTCAGATTGATCCCGCATAAAGAACTACCGCACCCGGCAACGAGCCTTAAGTGGTTGGAACGTGTTTGCCGCGAAGGTTTTAATCAGCGTCGTAAAACTGTACGTAACTGTTTCAAGGCCTTGCTTGATGCAGACACGTTAGTGGCACTAGGCATTGATCCAACAACACGCCCTGAGAACCTCACTCTGGCACAGTTTGTTGCCATGGCTAACTGGTTGGATGCAAACCAACAACAATAATAAAAGGACACATTACAGGGATGGTAAACAACAATTTTACGGTTCGCGTGCTTACGCATTATGTTGAAGAACAATCTGAACCGGATAATAAACGTTATGTGTTCTCATACACGGTCACGATTGAAAACAATGGTGACCGTGATGCGCAGCTTTTACGTCGTAAATGGCTGGTTACTGACGCAAACGAGAAGAAGTTAGTGATTGAAGGGGAAGGTGTTGTCGGCGAGCAGCCGGTGATCCAAGCGGGCGATCAATACACTTATACCAGCGGTACGGTGATAGAAACCCCCGTCGGTGTGATGCAAGGCCATTACGCCATGCAGTACGATGACGACGAAACGCCGTTTACCATCGACATTGCTCCTTTCCGTCTTGCTCTGCCAAATATCCTTCACTAGGAGTTTTCTTGGCTACCTATCTTGTTGGCGATATTCAAGGTTGCTATTCCGATCTTCGCAACTTGCTTGATATCGCCAAATTTGATCCCAACATCGATCATCTTTACATCGCAGGCGATCTTGTCGCGCGAGGCCCTGATTCACTAGCCGTACTTCGCTTTGTGCGCGATCTTGGCGAACACGGACATGCCGTTCTAGGGAACCACGATCTTCACCTTCTTGCGGTTGCGGAAGGGATCATGAAGGTTAAGGCAAAAGACAAAACCCTCCCTATACTCGACGCGCCTGATAGCAAGGTGTTACTGACCTGGCTGCGACACCAACCTCTACTTATTCATAAAGCATTGGATAACGGTACATCGCCGGGCTTTGTCATGACACACGCTGGCATACCACCCGTTTGGGATCTCGCTAAAGCACAAAAACACGCCCAAGACGTGGAGGCCGTGTTACGCAGCGATCGCTATCTATGGCTTTTGCAAAACATGTATGCGAACGAACCGTCTGTATGGTCAAAGTCTTTGGAAGGTATTGAACGACTTCGCTACATCATTAATGCATTTACCCGCATGCGCTTTCTCACCGCCGTTGGTGGTTTAGACATGGCCTGCAAGCTCCCACCTAACAAGATACATGACAACTCACTCGTGCCTTGGTTTGATGTTCAGCGTCATAAACCCATGAAAGAGACAATGGTATTTGGTCACTGGGCTGCACTGAATGGCGTGTTTCAAGAGAATATCTTGGGGCTAGATACGGGGTGTGTCTGGGGCGGTGCGCTGACCATGGTACGTTGGGAAGATGGGCAAAGATTTTCACTTCCTTGCCCGATACATGCTGACTAACGTTTAAAGCGAAGATCAACTTATCTATCGAGTACAACAAACTCCATGTTGTACTTGTTCTTCTCATCCGCAACGTAGTGCTCAGAGTGGCTGGTTTTCCACCCTTCTCCCCAAGCAGGGAAACAGGTGTCGCCCTCAATATCTGCATCGATAAAGGTTAGATACAGACGATCAGCCATAGGAAGCGATGCTTCATAAATCGTTCCGCCACCAATGATCACTGCCTCTTCCACACCGTCAACCAAGGTCAGTGCTTGATCGATGCTGGTCACGCTTTCAACGCCTTCCGCCATCCATTCACTGTTACGGCTAACGATGATATTTCGACGTCCTGGTAGTGGCCTACCAATAGACTCATAGGTTTTGCGCCCCATGATCACAGGCTTTCCCACTGTGTTGTGTTTGAACCAACCAAAATCGGCAGGCAAATGCCATGGCATCGTGTTGTCTTTACCGATGATTCGATTTTTTGCCATCGCTGCGATCATGCTGATTTTCATCGTGAACAGATTTCCTTTGTCATTGAGCGTCGTATTTTATCCAAAGATCGCTATGCTACACCACGGACTTTCTGCGGTAAAACAAGAGTCCTGGCATTGCCAAACCGATCGCTAATGCAGCGATCATAAACAGCGCTTTAATGCCATTGTTCATCATGGTTGCCCACAGTTCGTCGTTGAATCCCAAACTGTTAATTTCCACTAATGCAATCATGGCCTTGAACGCAAATACGCCCGGCACCATAGGGATGATCGCAGCAACGGTAAACACCTTAGGGTGCGCCATAAAACGTTGAGACCAGTACACACCGACCATGCCGACCAAGGTTGCAGCACACAGTGTGGCCCACTCAATCGGCACGCCATAGTGCATCAAAAGGTATCGACTTCCATGCCCAATCGCGCCGCCGATGGCACAGTATTTAAGTGCTTTCACGGGGACATTAAATACTAAAGCAAACCCAACAGCAGGAACCGCTGCAAACAACATGTCATGAAGAAGGCCAAGTAGCAGAGTCATAACCACCCCCAAATGCCCGTCACATTCATCGCGCCTACAATGCCAAGACTGGTAGCAAGGGTCAGCAAACTCGCCATCACCCAACGGGCAATGCCCATATTGACGTAACCTTTCACCATGTCAGACACCGCGTTGATCAGCGGGAAGCCTGGCACCAACATCAGTACTGACGATGCCATAGCAAGATAAGGCTGGTTGCCGATGTTCATCATTGCGCCGATGCTCGACACGAGTGTTGTCACAAACGCCGTAACACCAAAGTTCAGCAAAGGGTTGAATTGACGATGGCCGATTTCCTGACGCACAACCATACCGATGAAAGACGCGACAAATGTTAAGGCAAACACTGACTCGTCACCACCGGACAGGCGGCTGAAACTCGCACATGAAAGACCGATAACAATAGCAACAAGCCAACGGTTATAGCGCTGAGGGGAAATACGATTCAGGCGTGTTTTTACGCCATCTTTATCAAGGAGATGTTTCTCCGTCATGATCAAGATGCGCTGGATCTCGGTGATCACCCGCATGTTGATCCCACGATCCGGGCAGCGACGCGCCGTCGTAATACAGTGATCATTGTGTATCGTGGTGATCACCATCGAACTGGCTGACAACGATATTTCCACACTGTCTAAGCCAAGTGCCTCACCCAATCGACAACAAATATCGCTCACCAAACGGCTTTCCGCACCGTGTTGAAGTAACATTTGCCCCGCTTGGCTCACTAAGCGGGAAAGGTTCCGCTGCGCCTCTTCATCCATTCCACTGACTCCCTGCGCCATGCTCATTCCCTCGTATAGTTTGACCGCAATATGATGAACTTCGGTTTTACGTCAATTCTGTTCGGTTTACTTTGATTTGGGCGAAAAAAAACCGCCTATTAAGGCGGTTTCTTATTGGGAGATAGTTATGGACGGTAGATGATTTCTACATCGTAGTCATCTTCGTTCCAATCATCCCAATCGTCATCATCGTCGTCGCTTGACTCAGCATTTTGCTTCTTAAGTTGCTCTTCGTGGTAATCGTCCCACTTGAATTCAACTTTGCCTTCTTCTGCTGTTTCTTCAACAAGCTGTGATGGCATTGATTCGATAAGTTCCATCAAATCATAAGTAAGTTGCTGCGTATTGTTACGATTGATCGCTGAAATCGTGTAGTAAGGTTCATCCCAACCTAACGCTTCCAGAACACGTTCAACACGTTCTTCCGCTTCTTCGTCTGACATCAAATCCATTTTGTTGAATACGATCCAACGTGGTTTGTCTGCCAGCTTTTCGCTGTAACGCTGAAGCTCTTCAATGATGGTAAATGCATTGTCGACAGGATCTGATTCGTCAACTGGCATCAGGTCGATCATGTGTAAAAGCACACGACAACGCTCAAGGTGTTTCAGGAAGCGAATACCGAGACCGGCACCTTCCGCAGCACCTTCGATAAGGCCAGGAATGTCAGCGACAACAAAGCTCTTGTTATCAGCAACACGCACCACACCTAGGCTTGGCACCAAGGTAGTAAACGGGTAATCCGCCACTTTTGGTTTCGCTGCAGACACTGCACGAATGAAGGTCGATTTACCGGCATTCGGCAAACCAAGCATACCTACATCAGCAAGAAGCAAAAGCTCGAGGCGCAGGTGGCGCAATTCGCCTTTTGTGCCCATAGACTTCTGACGAGGTGCACGGTTTACGGAAGATTTGAATCGGGTGTTACCCAATCCGTGCCAACCACCTTTTGCCACCATGATCTTCATACCATGTTGGGTCAGGTCAGCAATCACTTCACCGGTGTCTTCGTCGACAGCACGTGTACCAACAGGTACGTTTAGTACCAAGTCGTCGCCACGTTTGCCCGTACAGTTACCGCCACGGCCGTTTTCGCCACGTACCGCAGCATGAAAACGCTCAAAGCGGTAGTCAATCAGAGTGTTAAGGTTTTCATCAGCCAACAAGTATACATCGCCGCCATCACCACCATCGCCACCGTCAGGACCGCCTTTAGGCACGTACTTTTCGCGACGGAAACTGATGGTACCGTTACCACCGTCTCCCGCCTCAACGCGGATCACCGCTTCATCTACAAATTTCATCTTAAATTCTCCATACCCTACGTCACCCGAACATGCTCAGGTCAAACACGCCTCATGGGTTCACGTTGGCGATATAGCAGCAACCCTGATGGAGCACTTTGGGTCAATGATCCTTATGATCTTAGGATCAAAAACCGTTAAGCGATCTTTTACGTCATTCATTGTTCACAGACTTAAACAGTCGTGGCACTCCTGACGCATACGTGACGGTTAATCCTCACGTAAATATGTTCACGTTTTCACGAAAACAGCTGCGGTATCGCCCTTAAGGGCTATATACCCAAGTGACTTTAAGCTGAAAATTCAGCGGGTTAAAGTCACTTGGGTACACAACAAAAAGCCCCGCCTAAAGGCAGGGCTTCTAAATTAGAATCGAGTGCTATTATTCAGCTTCGATGCTAACGAATTTACGGTTCTTAGGACCTTTAACTTCAAATTTTACTTTGCCATCAGACAGAGCAAAAAGAGTGTGGTCTTTACCGCAACCAACGTTAGTGCCAGCGTGGAACTTAGTACCACGTTGACGAACGATGATGTTACCTGCTAGTACAGATTCGCCACCAAAGCGCTTAACACCAAGGCGTTTACTTTCTGAGTCACGGCCGTTACGAGTAGAACCGCCAGCTTTCTTATGTGCCATTTATCTCTTCTCCTAAATTAAGCGCTGATGCCAGTGATTTTGACTTCAGTGAACCACTGACGGTGGCCCATTTGCTTACGAGAATGCTTACGACGACGGAACTTAACGATTTTAACTTTGTCGCCACGACCGTGAGTAACTACTTCAGCAGTTACTTTACCGCCTGCTACGAATGGTGCACCAACAGCGATTTCTTCGCCATTAGCTACCAGCAGAACAGTGTCAAATTCAACAGTTGAGCCAGTCTCGATGTCTAGCTTTTCCAAGCGAAGAGTTTGACCTTCACTTACACGGTGTTGTTTACCACCACTTTGGAAAACTGCGTACATGGTTTTCTCCGCATTTCCGCACAGCCTACTGCGTTTAAAAATTGTGCAGCGAGGGGTGCATTTAATTCATCAATAGGGCGCGAATTCTACGGCAAGATTCGCCAACTGGCAAGGGGGGAATGAAAGAAAATTGGCGAAAACCTGCTCAGTGATTATTCCTTTGTTCTTTATCACAACAGACCCTGTGTCGAGGGGCTAAATTTAGTGTAATATCATCGCAAAAATGACAGCAGCGTACTGCATTCTACCTTGGACCGGACGCATCAATGGATTTTAACACCATCCAAGCACTTACTGCCGATGACATGGCAAAAGTGGATAAAAAAATACTCGCGCAACTGAATTCTGATGTCGCACTGATTAACCAACTTGGTTTTTATATCGTCAGTGGTGGCGGGAAACGCTTGCGCCCAATGCTGGCTGTTCTTTCTGCCCGCGCGCTGGACTATCAAGGAGAGGGTCACTGCACGGCAGCCGCTTTCATTGAGTTCATTCACACCGCCACTTTGCTTCACGATGATGTTGTCGATGAATCAGACCTTCGCCGAGGCAAAGCCACAGCCAACGCCATGTTTGGAAATGCCGCTAGCGTGTTGGTTGGTGATTACATTTATACGCGCTCTTTCCAAATGATGACGGAACTTCGATCCTTGAAGATCCTCGACCTAATGAGCCATGCCACCAATGTGATTGCTGAAGGTGAAGTCTTGCAGTTAATGAACTGCAACGATCCTGACACCACCGAAGAAAGCTACATGCAGGTTATCTACTCGAAAACAGCACGTTTGTTTGAAGCGGCCACCCAGATTGGTGCCATTTTGGCTGAAGCGCCAGAAGACATTGAAAAAGCGATGCAAGATTACGGACGCTACTTGGGTACTGCATTCCAATTGATCGACGATGTCATGGACTACACCTCTCAAGGCGACGAGATGGGTAAAAACACTGGCGATGATCTTGCAGAAGGTAAACCGACTCTGCCATTGCTTCATGCCATGGCGCACGGGGATCACGATCAAGTAGCAATGATCCGCGAAGCGATCGAGAAAGCCAATGGCCTTAATAAGCTCGAACAGATCCTTGCTTGCATGAAACAACATGGTTCGTTGGAATACACCCAACAGCGCGCAGAAGAAGAAGCGGAGAAAGCCATCCAGGCACTGTCGCCGATTCCAGAGTCTTCCTATAAGGAAGCACTCAAAGCACTTGCCCACCTTGCAGTGAACCGCAAAAAGTAATACCAAAAACGCACTTCATAGAAGTGCGTTTTTATTTCTGCCTTATCTTATTCATTCATATCCCCACCTAAATCGATCTTCATAACAAGGAGCCTGTTTTGACGTCCCTCATTGCGAGAACCACCTTATTTCTGACACTGAGCCTTTTTCTGTTTGGCTGTACATCAAGTTACCGTCCTGCTGCCACCAGCTTTACAAGCTATGAAGATTTTCAAGCGGGGCCTGAAGGAGGCGTGGATCTCGTCTGGACACGAATAGGGTTACGAGATGCTGAACGACTAAAGCGGAAGATTGCGCAATACGACGCTGTGGTGATTGATCGAATCTATGTACTCACAAATGAAGACAACGCACTGAGTGACGAACAGCCTGCGTCTTAGCATCGCCATCAGTAATGTAGAGACGCCAAACCCTATCCTCGCAGTAACAAGCAGCCTACTGCCCGTAGGCTTAGGAATTTCAACCATCTCTAAGATCACCACAGGTGAGCACACCAATGTTGGCAGTGCGACCATCGAATTGCTTGCCAGTGATGCAAACACTGACAAGCCTCTCTTTGCAGCCATTGATCGCGAGGCGGGAAACAAAGATCTATCAACGATGATCGATTCTCTGGATGACGCAAAAGATGCCATTAACTGGTGGGTGGATCGTTTAGGTCAAACCTTGGTCGGTCAGTTTGATCAGACGCGCTAGTTTGTGGGCTTTTTCATTTGTCTGTCACCTTGAATACAAGATAGACGCCAAACATTTCCGAATATAACAGGCATAAAAAAAGCGGCGAATCAGCCGCTTTTTTCGTTGTTCATGGCGAAGTTTATTTTACAAACTCTTCGCCCATTGTGATGTCGCCACGTAGCGTTTCTAGCATGCTATCAAGCGCGTTTTGCTCAAATGCACTCAGTGGGCCGTGGTCAAGAATTTCTTCAACGCCATCTTTACCCAAACGTACAGGTTGTGCGAAGAAACGTGCGTACTTGCCGTCACCTTCAACATATGCACACTCAACCACGTCTTTCTCGCCTTGTGCAGCGCGAACCAATGCTAGACCGAAACGGCAAGCTGCTTGGCCCATAGAAAGCGTTGCAGAACCGCCACCCGCTTTTGCTTCCACTACTTCAGTACCCGCGTTTTGGATACGAGGTGTCAGAGCTGCCACTTCTTCTTCAGTGAACTCAACGCCTTCAACTTGTGAAAGCAAAGGAAGGATCGTCACACCAGAGTGACCACCGATAACCGGCACACTCACTTCTGTTGGGTTTTTACCTTTCAGTTCAGCAACAAACGTTTCTGAACGGATGATATCCAGCGTAGTGATACCGAATAGGCGCTTCTTATCGTAAACACCTTTCGCTTTAAGCACTTCTGCTGCAATCGCAACCGTGGTATTTACAGGGTTAGTGATGATACCAACCAGTGCTTTTGGACACACATCAGCAATTTTTTCGCTTAGAGAACGCACAATGCCAGCGTTCACGTTGAAAAGGTCAGAACGATCCATACCAGGTTTACGAGCAACACCTGCAGAAATCAAAACAACGTCTGCACCTTCAAGCGCTGGTGTTGGATCTTCACCGCTGAAACCTTTAATTGAAACGGGTGTAGGGATGTGGCTGAGGTCAACCGCAACACCTGGTGTTACAGGGGCAATGTCATACAGTGCCAGATCTGAACCCGCAGGCAGGTTGTTTTTCAGAAGCAGGGCTAACGCCTGACCAATGCCGCCAGCGGCGCCAATCACAGCAACTTTCATCTCGTTCTCCTTATTTACGATTTTTATATTTCAGACCTTTAGTGGCATTCCATTGCGATGCCGACAGCGGCACGATACTCACAGGAAATGACACGAAAAAATAATTCACAAGCATCATACGTGCCTATTGCCTCCAGCGACAAGCCTGCGACTGTGAGGATAAGCCCCGCTTCTCAATTTTCTTTTTTAAGGGCGAAAAGCGATAACCTTAGCCTGTTGAAAGGTGATTAGTGCGTCACTTTACTGCGGATTTTATTGCCCATGACTGAATCACTATGCAAAAATGCGCCATTCTGACACTGGGAAAGAAGAAAAATGCGTAATTCAGATAAACAAGACCTGTTAGTGAAAGCGTTTAAAGCGATCCTAAAAGAGGAAAAATTCAGCTCCCAGGGCGAAATTGTTGATGCGTTAAAAGCGCAAGGCTTTGAGAACATCAACCAATCGAAAGTGTCTCGCATGCTCACCAAGTTTGGTGCCGTCCGTACGCGCAATGCAAAAATGGAAATGGTTTACTGCCTGCCAGTAGAACTTGGCGTACCAACCACCAGCAGCCCACTCAAAGAATTGGTGATGGACATTGATTACAACGATGCACTTGTTGTGATTCATACGGGACCAGGTGCTGCACAATTGATCGCGCGCTTACTCGACTCATTGGGCAAAGCGGAAGGCATTTTGGGTGTTGTTGCGGGTGATGACACCATCTTCATCACACCAACGCGTGCCACCACAACGGCAGCATTGTTTGAAGCGGTCAGCGATCTGTTCGATTACTCCCGTTAACGTCCCCTGCTACATTTTAAACACAGCTATTAGGCAGAAGCGCATTTCCACACATTCTGCCTAATTCTTTATCCAAACATCCTCCTCTCCTCTCCTTTCCTGTCTCATTATTGAGCTTTTTATGCATTTATCTCCCCCTAACCCACAATTCAATGTGAAAGGCCATGACAAAATATTTCCCCAGTTTTAAATTTTGGATACAGGTTTGTTATCATTCCCATTAATGAAACTCAAATAGCACAAAATAAACTGAGTCTTAGCGGGAAACGTCGCATGCAGGTGTGACGGGGTAAACCACAACAAATTTGTGTGAAACAAGCTGATGGTAGGTACCGTGGATTAGGCGCTTACCTTTGCCTTGTGTCAGTAAATTTTACACTTTCATTTGCCGATAAGGGACAATGGCATGACGAAGACGACCGAGACACCGCTCGACGCACAGGACATCGTCGCGCAAGCGGACACTGGTGCCCGATCACCTTCAGGGATCCCAGGACGTATCCTGTGGTTCGTTCCATTGTGCTGGTCAATATTCCAGCTCTGGTACGCATCACCCTTTACTGTTGCGCTCAACGACACAGAAGCGCGTTCTATCCACCTTGCGTTTGCTATTTTTCTGGCATTTACCGCTTACCCCGCACTAAGAAGCTCACCACGTGATCGCATCCCACTGCAAGATTGGGTCTTTGCGCTCGCTGGCAGTTTTTCAGCCGCATACCTTTTCCTCTTCTATTCCGATCTCGCTACCCGCGCAGGCGCACCAACGTCTACTGACATTGTTGTTGCCGTCACGGGTATGGTGCTGCTCCTAGAAGCAACACGAAGAGCACTTGGTCCACCATTGATGGTGGTTGCTGCCGTCTTTTTGATTTACACCTTCGCTGGTCCACACATGCCAGATGTGATCGCGCACAAAGGTGCAAGCCTCAACAAGACCATGTCACACATGTGGCTCACCACCGAAGGTGTCTTTGGTGTTGCCCTCGGTGTATCAACCTCGTTTGTATTCCTCTTTGTATTGTTTGGTGCATTGCTTGATCGTGCTGGTGCGGGCGGTTACTTCATCAAAGTTGCGTTCTCCTTACTCGGACACATGCGCGGTGGCCCAGCAAAAGCAGCCGTTGTTGCTTCGGGTCTATCAGGCCTCATCTCAGGCTCTTCCATTGCGAACGTTGTAACGACAGGTACTTTCACCATTCCATTGATGAAGCGTGTGGGCTTCCCTGGCACCAAAGCAGGTGCCGTGGAAGTTGCAGCGTCAACGAACGGTCAGCTCACACCGCCTATCATGGGTGCAGCGGCGTTCTTGATGGTGGAATACGTCGGTATTCCTTACATTGAAGTGATCAAGGCCGCCATCTTGCCGGCAATTATTTCTTACATCGCACTGATTTATATCGTTCACCTTGAAGCATGTAAGGCTGGCATGACGGGCTTACCACGTCGCCATACTTCAACCTTCTTGCAAACCCTGCAGAACATCGTGGTTATCGTTATTGGTATCTGCGCATTGAGCTTCGCGGTTTATTACGGTATCGGTTGGACGAAAGACGTATTCGGCGCAGCTGCTAGCCCGATCGTTGCTATCGCCATTTTCATTGCCTACGTCGCGTTGGTTCGCTACTCCTCTCAATACAAAAAAGAAGCGGTTGAAGATCCTGCTGCTGCTGATTTGTCAGAAGTGCCGGATCCAGGCCCGACGGTTCGTTCAGGCCTTTACTACCTGCTACCGATTGTCGTGCTGGTATGGTGTTTGATGGTTGAACGCTTCTCGCCAGGTCTTTCTGCATTCTGGGCAACCTTGTTCATGATGTTCATCGTTGTTACGCAGCGCCCATTGATGGCTTTCTTCCGTAAAGAAGGGGAATTCACCGCCGCGTTAAAAGATGGTTTTGTCGACTTAGCGGAAGGGTTTGTCGCAGGTGCTCGCAACATGATCGGTATCGGTGTAGCCACCGCTGCTGCAGGTATCGTTGTTGGCGTTGTAACGCTAACGGGTATCGGCTTGGTCATGACCGACTTCGTTGAGTTCATCTCTGGCGGTAACATCATTCTGATGCTGCTGTTCACTGCCGTTATCAGTCTGATTCTGGGCATGGGTCTGCCAACCACAGCAAACTACATCGTTGTATCAACCTTGATGGCACCGGTTATCGTAACGCTAGGCGCACAAGAAGGCCTGATCATTCCATTGATTGCTGTCCACTTGTTTGTGTTCTACTTCGGTATCCTCGCGGATGACACGCCACCTGTTGGTTTGGCCGCATTCGCAGCCGCAGCGATCGCGAAATCTGATCCTATCAAGACGGGTATCCAAGGCTTCACCTACGATATTCGAACCGCGATCTTACCGTTCATGTTCATCTTCAACACGCAATTGTTGTTAATGGACATTGATGGACCATTGCACTTGTTCCTCACCATATTCTCTGCTGTCGTCGCCATGTTGGTCTTCTCTGCTGCCACACAAGGTTGGTGGCTGACCAAGAACAAATGGTACGAAACGGTGTTGATGCTGTTGATCACGTTCGCATTGTTCCGTCCTGGTTTCTTCTGGGATGAACTGTACGCGCCAACCAACGATTACGCGGGCACAGAAATCATCAAAGTGGCAGAAACATTGCCTGATGGTCAAACCCTCAACATTCAAGTGAAGGGTGAGAACATCGACGGCAACATCGTCACTAAACATGTTCACCTTCCCGTTGATACCGCACAAGCAGAAGGCTTGGCGCGTGTCTTGTCGACAGGCCTAGAATTGCGTGACGAAGACGGTGGCAAGTATATCGACATGATTCAATTCGGTAGCCCAGCAGAAAAAGCAGGCATCGATTTTGATTGGGAAGTGGTTCAAGTCAGCACCCCGGCTGAACGACCAATGAAAGAATGGGTATTTGTACCAACCTTGTTGCTACTGGCGGGCTTGGCATGGAACCAACGCCGTCGCCTAAAGCAAGCGGCATAACAACGGTCGGGGCCTCGCGCCCCGCCGGATTACTTTAACGAAGAGAGTGTAATCCATGTATAAACACATTCTGGTCCCGGTTGATTTGAATGATGAGCACTTCGGTGACAAAGCCGTTGAGCATGCCGTTTGGTTAGCAGGACAAACTGGGGCAACCTTGCATTTGCTTACCGCACTGCCAGGTATTCATAACTCCATGGTCGCGTCATACTTTCCTGAAGATGCTGCGCTCAAAATGAAGCAAGACGTTCAAGACAGCTTAAAAGCCTTTGCCAAACGAATGATCCCTGACGGCATCGCCTACGATTACTCTGTATCAGAGGGCAAGCCTTACAAGGTCATCGTCAAATCTGCAGAGCGTCTTGGCTGTGATTTGATTGTCATGCCAAGCCACAAGCGATCGCGTGCCAACAAGCTGCTTATCGGCTCTGTTGCGACCAAAGTGCTAGAGCAATCTAAAGTCAACGTATTGATTTTAAAACCTCAGCAAAACTGATGACTTTGGTATCACTAACATGAAAAAAGGGACGGTAGATACCGTCCCTTTTTATTTGGAAAGCGATCAATCACTCTCATGACCGTTGATCATATCCCCAACGCGGCACCAAGCCTTGCTCAACACCAAGATGATCCAAAATACGCGCAACCATGAAATCAACCAGATCGTCGATCGTTTGAGGTTGGTGATAGAACCCTGGCGCAGCCGGCATGATGGTCACACCCATGTTAGAAAGCTTGAGCATGTTCTCTAGATGCAGCGTCGAAAATGGCGTTTCACGCACCACCAACAACAATTGGCCTCGCTCTTTTAGCACCACATCCGCAGCGCGTTCAGCCAAGTTATCTGACATACCATGAGCAATCGCCGCGAGCGACCCTGCCGAACACGGGCACACCACCATTTGTTTTGGTGCAGCAGAGCCAGAAGCGACCGGAGAGAACCAATCTTCTTTACCACACACCACCAATTTATCTGTCGACACAGTAAGGTGCTTTGTGAGCATCTCTTTTGCGGCATCTGGGCCTGAGGGCAGCTTTAGGCCGTGTTCAGTTGCTAGCACCACACGCGCTGCAGAGGAAATCAGTAGATAGACTTCATAGTCTGCCGCCAATAAGCATTCCAACAAGCGAATGCCATAAGGCGCACCAGAAGCACCACTCCATGCGAGCGTAATACGTTTGTCGTTTTTCGCCGAATTAACCATGCGCCTCCAAGGTGTCACGGTGTGACGTTCTGTTTTCTAACGCCGCTTTCAGCTTGTCATGAATACCACCGAAACCGCCATTACTCATCACCAATACCACGTCGTCGCTATCCACGTTTGCCGCCATGTGCGCAACCAGCGCATCAATGTCATCAAAGCACTCGGACGGCGCTTTACACGTGTCAGCAACGTCTTTTACCGACCATTTGATATGATCCGGCTGGAACAATGTGACCGTGTCAGCACTGTCTAAAGAAGGTGCGATATCGTCTTTATGTACGCCAAGCTTCATGGTGTTGGATCTTGGTTCGAGGATCGCATGAATGCGTCGCTCACCCACTTTCGCACGCAAACCTTCCAGCGTGGTTTTGATCGCCGTGGGGTGATGGGCGAAATCGTCATACACGGTCACACCAGCGAAATCGCCTTTGTGCTCTAGGCGACGTTTTGTATTGATGAAGGTTCCCAATGACTCGCAAGCCAAATCAGGCGTAACACCCACATGGCGAGCCGCCGCGATGGTCATCAGTGCGTTGCTCACGTTGTGATCGCCAATCAAGTCCCACTTGACCGCACCAACCCGCTCGCCGTCAAACCACACATCAAATTCACTGCCATCGGCAACACGTTTTTCGGCTTTCCACAGGCCATCTTCACCTGCAAATTCAAGCTCGCTCCAACATCCCATGTCCAAGGTGTCTTTGACATTCACATCCTCAGCAGGGGCAATGATGCGACCGAGGCTTGGAACCGTGCGCACCAAATGGTGGAATTGACGTTTTATCGCGGCAAGATCATCAAAGATGTCAGCATGATCAAACTCTAGGTTATTCAAAACTAGGGTGCGTGGGTGGTAATGAACGAACTTCGACCGCTTATCAAAGAAGGCACTGTCATATTCATCCGCTTCCACCACGAAGAACATGCTTTCACCCAAGCGCGCTGACACACCGAAGTTACCCGGTACACCACCAATCAAAAAGCCCGGCTGATAACCGCAATCTTCCAGCACCCACGCCAACATGCTGGCAGTGGTGGTTTTGCCGTGCGTTCCCGCCACCGCAAGCACCCAGCGATCTTTAAGCAAAAATTCGAGTAACCACTGCGGGCCAGAAGTGTAATTCAGGTTCTTATCGAGGACATATTCGACGCATGGATTACCGCGGCTCATCGCATTGCCGACAACAACCAGATCCGGCGCAGGATCAAGCTGAGACGGATCGTAACCTTGGATGATCTCGATCCCTTGAGATTCAAGCAATGTGCTCATTGGAGGGTAAACATTGGCGTCACAGCCTGTGACTTTATGGCCCAATTGTCGGGCTAAGATGGCTGCACCACCCATGAAGGTGCCACAGATGCCTAAAATATGTATATGCATAACGTTTCGTCAGCCTTGAAAGTCACTTTATCTTGGTGTGCACCGCGCTGCGATCACAGTTCCAAGCTCGTTCAAATTACTTCGTTACTATTAAAAAGTTCTACACTTTAAACTCGGTAACAAGTTGATTTATTGTTCAGATGTTGCGCAATTCTTGGGGTTTTTCCATTTCGTCCCCGTCTTATGTCTACATTGAAAAGAATAAATCAACGGGAGAACACAGGTGCGATTTTTGTTTATCGCTTGCAACACGCACCTTCTTGTTTTCAATCATCTTACCCAAGAATCCGATTACAGACATCAAAAGGATCTGAAATGTCCGATATGCGAACACTTGGCGAGTTCATCGTTGAAAAGCAGCATGAATACCCAACAGCCAGTGGCGAATTGAGCTCGTTACTGTCCTCCATCCGTTTAGCCGCAAAAATCGTTCACCGTGAAATCAACAAAGCAGGCTTGGTTGATATTACCGGTGCGTTCGGCGGTGAAAATGTGCAAGGCGAACAACAACAAAAACTCGACGTCTATGCCAATGAAAAATTCAAAGCCGCCATGGCAGCTCGAGATCAAGTCTGTGGCGTCGGCAGTGAAGAAGAAGACGATGTTGTCATCTTTGACGAAGCCCATGGCCTTAATGCCAAGTACGTCATTTTGATGGATCCTCTCGATGGTTCATCAAACATTGATGTGAACGTGTCTGTTGGTACGATTTTCTCCATCTACCGCCGTATATCTCCTCTCGGCCAACCCGCCAATCTTGATGACTTCCTTCAACCTGGCAATAAGCAAGTGGCTGCGGGCTATATCATTTATGGTTCTTCCACCATGTTGGTTTATACAACCGGCAATGGCGTTCACGGCTTCACTTACGATCCGTCTATCGGGGTGTTCTGTTTGTCGCATGAAAACATGCGCATTCCAGAAGAAGGCACGATCTACTCGATCAATGAAGGTAACTACATCAAGTTCCCACAAGGTGTGAAAAAGTACCTGAAGTTCTGCCAAGAGAACGAACCAGAAGATAACCGCCCATACACATCGCGCTACATCGGTTCTTTGGTCTCGGATTTCCACCGAAATATGTTGAAGGGCGGCATCTACCTCTACCCAAGCACAGCAGCCTATCCGAGTGGCAAGCTTCGCTTACTGTATGAGTGCAATCCGATGTCCTTCATCATGGAGCAAGCCGGAGGCAAAGCCTCTGACGGCAAACAGCGCATCCTGGATATCAAACCGACCGAACTCCATCAGCGCGTGCCTTACTTCGTCGGTTCAACGCACATGGTAGACAAAGTCGAAGCGTTTTTAAGGGACAACCCTGACCAAGAATAAGACACAAAAAAGCCCGCAGCCGCGGGCTTTTACTTATCAACCAAACTGGCGATAACGCGCGAATGAGTCGCTACTTAATGCTGAACTGATACAACAAATCCACAGCATTATCCGCACCCGAAACCGCTTCTAAATACAGATCTTTCAGCAAACGATAGCGCACCGTAAACTCCGGCAAACTCGTGAAGATCCCCACACCATATTTCACCTGTAAGCCCGGTAAAATGTAGCCAGAGACTTCAACCTTTTCGTCATTGCCGCTGCCTGATGTGTCCACCGACAAATCTTGCACCCCGAAGGCCTCGCCAAGCTGCCCGACCAACTTACCGCTTTGCGATAAACCGAGGCCAATCAACATGGAGGTCATGCCATTGCCATCCGATTCGCTATCGAGGTTTCGACCACGTACCAGATAAGACAAGGCATTCGCCTGCGGCATTGCTGGATCAGAAAATACCGTTACCTCTGGCGCATCAGCCGGGCCTGTCACACGAATACCCGCCTCGACATTGTCTTCAATCGCGTTTGGATTTCGGA
This sequence comes from Enterovibrio baiacu, assembly GCF_004120195.1. Classification (GTDB taxonomy): domain Bacteria; phylum Pseudomonadota; class Gammaproteobacteria; order Enterobacterales; family Vibrionaceae; genus Enterovibrio; species Enterovibrio baiacui. Next base: position 84,657 of record NZ_SCHN01000014.1, read on the forward strand.
TCGCTTCAATCTGCAAGTAAGGCTGTTCAGGCGGACCATTAAACAAGATCTGCCCTTTTTTGATGGTCAAGTCCTGCCCAAAGGAGCGGTATGTTCCCTCTTCTAAGTTGATATCGCCTGATACCGACGGCCCTTTGCGATTACTCGCCACGTTCAAATCGCCCACCAGCAAGGTCTTCAAACCAAAGGCTTCTAAGCGCACATCGTCACCAATATTGACGTTGATCGCTGCGTTGATCGTGATCGGGGATACTTCTTCCTTGCTAATGGGTTGAAGCTCATCATTAAGAAGCACCACATCGCTTGAAACTTGCACCGCGGATTCCGGCAAGGTTTCAACGATAATGCGTCCCCAAGGCACAGAGACCTTGCCCGTCACATCAATTTGCTTCGGATTCGCTTTCAACGTCATGTCAGGGCTGACTTCCAGCGCCACCATCGGCGGTACCACCACTTTCAGTCGTTCACCCGTCACATTCAATGAGGCAAGCCACGCATCCAGTTTGGTCCAATCGGCAGTACCAGACAGTTTCAAATCACCATCCGGGGTTTTAATGCCACCGTCTAGCTGGCCTTTATAGCCTTTTAAGTCGATGCCAATTTGGCCCTGCGTAATTTCAACAGGTGCCGCCAAGCTTTGTAGCTTCAACCCTGTGAGATCAATATTACCGGTGGCGCTGGGCGCATCAAGCGCACCATTGAGCACAACATTACCGTTGAGTTCCCCCTTCAAAGTAGAATCTTCACCCAACGCGGCAGAAAGGAAATCTAGGTTCACGCCCTTAAGCAAAAACGCACTTTTCAAGGCGCGATTCTCACTCGACAGCTTGGTCATTTCAGCATTCAGTGTCACCGAGCCGTTGTCGGTTAAATCCAGATCAAAATCGGCATTCAATTTTTCGTTCGCCAATACGGCATTCAGATCCAGCTTGTCCCAACCGAAGGTGAGAGGCAGATCCATTTGCTCGACGACCTGCCCTTTCGACAGAGACACAGACGCATTCACTGTCGGCAAGGCATTCGGTGTCCAACCCACATCAGCCTTCGCATCAAGCTCACCTTGGATCATGGTGGTCACTGGCAAATAGCTCTGCAAAATGTCCAAGTTGAAATCGACGATAGACACACTTGCCTCACCGCTATCTGCAACCTTGGCTGGCTTGTCTAAGCAAATGCGGCTTTGGTGCTGCGTCCAACAAAACGCGCCGACATCGACTGACGATGTTTTAAAGTCCACCGCCAATGGCACATCGTTTTCCAATGTCCAAGGGCCAACAGGTGTGGTTAATTTGGATGCGTATAGCTTACCTTTCCAGCCAGTTTCACGATCTAGCTGGCCGCGCAGCGCCAATTCTGCGCCCACGGGTTTGCCGTCAACATTAAGCGACACCGTTTGATCGCTTTCATCGCCAGAAGCACGGAGCGACAGCGTCGAAACATCCACGCCCTCGGCTTTTACGCCTGCAACATCAACCACAAGACCACCACTCACCGTGGGCAACGGAGACACAGAGCCTCGAATGTTGACGCTCTGTACCGACACTAGCTGTTCCCAGGCCAACGTAGAGGCATTGAGGTTCACAGACGCGGTTGGCGCATCCAAGGTGCCAGATAACGCGACGTCTCCTTTCACACTGCCTTTGGCCTGCGGCACAGACGCGGAAAGGGACGGTAAATCCAACAAGACATCGAGATTGAGTGCTTTGTCTATTTTCCCTGAGACATCAACGCGGTTCGGCCCATGACGCAATGACAACCCTTGCGTTTCCACCAAGATATCGCCTTTGCCTTTCACATCGGACGCATCGACTTGCCCAACCAAGGTGAGTGCTTGTTCACGGATAGTGCCCTGAATATCAAGCTCAGGGACTTCAACTTGCCAGCCGCCTTGCGACGTTAAACGCCCTTTATTGGTGAATGTGCCCGACAGTTGCCCTTCCGCTTCAGGCCATTTCAGCCCCGGTTGAATGTCATTGAAACTTAGCGCTGTCTGCCAACTCACCAACTTCGCCCAATTCGCGCTTGCAGAACCTGCAATGTTGCCGCCCAAGGTATCGAGCTTGAAGTTGTTCAACGCTACCTTCGATAAACTGCCCGCCAGATTCGTGCTGAGCGTCATATCAGGAATGGCATCCCCCGTGGCACTGGTTTTTAATGTGGCACGATAATCTGCCAAGCTGCCGCTGGCGCGTAATGCGGTTGATGACAAACGGTATTCCGCTGGCTTATCAATGGGCCATTGCAGGTTTCGGCTTGTCAGCAGCAAAGAGAAGGGAATGTCTGGATCGATCACATTCAGCTTGCCTGACAAGGTAGCCGCCAGCACGCCTTTCAACGTCGCATCCAGCTCTAACGCCTTAAGGTCACCTTTCGCATCCAGTTTCAGCGAATGGCCACCAAGCGGTGCCATGCGCACCTTCGCCAGCGCATCGAGCGTCAGTGGGTACTCACCTTTCAGTGAGACATCACCATTGAGCGACACTTTCCCTTGTTCGGCATCCAAGACCAATTGCTTGATCGCTATATCATTTCCACCTGCAGTACCTTCGAGCAGGAATTGATGAATCGTCTGTTTTTCAGGTAAGCGTAAATCGGCATCTTTCAGCTCGAAGCGCTCAATGACGACATTCAGCGGAATGTTCACTTCTGGCAAGGTAAGTGCTTGCTTCTTCCCTTTGGCTTGTGTCGCAGGTGTTGCGGTGTTATCGGACGCGTCATTGCTCGCAGGCGGCAGCGTGACAGAGATGCCCTGCCACGTTGTTGGCTTTAATGTCAGCGTGCTGCGCTGCATTTGCGCAGCCGTGGTCAAGGAATCCCAATGCACTTTTGTGCCGAGAATGTCCAAGGTGATATCACTCAGTGCAACGCCGCTTAAAAAGAGCGGAACAGGCGTCGATACATTGGTGACGGGCTCAGAAGGTGTGTCATCTTCTGGCGAGGGCTCTGTCTCTCCCACCGTCACGACTAGGCCATCAGCGGTTAACCCATCAATACACAAAACAGGTGTCAGTAAGCACTTCGCATTGATGTCCAAATACAAGGATTTGCTGGTCAGTGAAAACGCGGGAGATTGGTAAGACACCCCTTTCAAAGTGAAACCATTCAGTACCGCGCCTTCCTGATCCTCAATGCTCAATTCGGGCAACGCTTCCTGCGCCCCCCACACCGCAAATTTCACGCCACCTGGGGTAATGAGAAACGCCCCCACGGCGACGAATACAAACACGATCAAAAAGAAAATGGCGACGAGTAGTCGCTTAATCCAGCGCATCATAGTTCTGGCCCCAAACTGAAGTGGAGCTGAAATTCATCGCTTTCATTTTCAAAGCCGTGTGCGATATCAAAGCGTACTGGGCCAACCGGCGATTCCCAACGCACGCCAATGCCGGCCGAGGTTTTCCATGACGGGCTGCTTGTCGTCCATGCATCACCGGCGTCCACAAACAACGCCCCCCACCAGTTACCAGAAACTCGGTAGTTGTACTCCAAACTGCCCGTCGCCATGTAGCTACCACCGAGGAGGTTGCCTTTATCGTCTCGTGGAGAAATCGATTCATAGCTATAACCACGGATGCTGTTGTCACCACCCGCAAAGAAACGCAGCGACGGTGGCACACGCTCAAATTCATCCGTGAACACGCCGCCGCCGTTAACACGAAGAATGCCGCGGTTGTTTTCATTCAAGCTACGAATCCACGCTGTTTGGCCTACCACGCGATAGAGATTGATATCTGCCCCCCAAAGCGGGTCAGCCATTTCAAAGGTAATGGATTGCTTATCTCCCCAATAAGGCATCGCGCCACCCCGGCTTCGCACTCGAGAGAAATTGATCCCCGGTAAGATAAGGTTTGAGATATCAGAATCCGATCCTTGGGTGTAATCCGAATAGAGCCAACGCAAGAACACAGAGCGCTGCCAGCCGGTATCAAATTTCCAATGGCGTGACACAGAAGAGGTCAGCTCCAAACTTTTGGTGTCGTTGTTGTCGAGGTTCTCAACACCGACTTGCACTTGATAGTACTCACGCTGAACGTCTTCAAGTGGGATCTTGTAGGTTGATTCAAGCGTCTGCTTGGGAGAGGAAACGTAAAGGTCGGTATTCAAGCTGTGCCCACGGCTGTTAAACCACGGCTTTTTCCAACCAATTTTTACGCGCGGCCCGGTGTCCGTTGAGTAACCCACACCCGTTTCAAATTGATTTCGTGGTGCTGGCTCGAGGGACACGGAAATCGGCACACGATCGTCGCGCATGTCATCAAGCCCCGCTTCCACCAACACCGAAGAAAACCATCCCGTGTTCGACAAGGCTTGGTTATACGCACCGAGATCGGTCACTAAATACGGATCGCCTTCTTTAAAGGTCAGCATACTCTCAAGACGCTCTTCGTTGATTTGGCTATCGTGAAATACGATCTGACCAAAGTGATAACGAATACCGCTTTTGTAGTGCAATCGGAAATACGCTTTTTGAAGACCAGGCGCGATTTCTAGTCGAGAGAGCGTGTACTCACCGTCAAAATAACCGCGTCGTATACCCAAACTTTGGATGGATGATTTGAGTGAGTCGTATTGCCCTTGGTTTAAGACATCACCTACTTTAGGGGCAGCGTCAATCAAGGCCTTGAAAGCAGGGTCATTTTCCGCTTCGCCTTCAAGTTTTATATCCATGTCTGCAATTAAAATCGGTGGACCCGGGTCTATATTGAGCACCACAGTGGCATCTTCACTGGACGCTTTATCCTCAACAGTAAATGTCACTGTCGGATCATAGTACCCAAGGGCTTGAAGTGCTCTGCTCACTTCATCTGTTACACGAGATTGAAAACGGAAATTTAAACGTCGTTCATTCTCAGGAATCGCATCGAGATAAACCCTGACATTTTCTTCTAAAGGCTTCTTAAGCCCGTCGATATCGAAGTCAATGTCCGCAAAGGCCAACCCAGGCATCAACATCATTCCACTAACAAGCCAAGGTATTAATCGTTTATCAATCATTAACCGTACGTCTTTCTCTCACCTTGAGAGTCACAATGAAAACCAAATACTCAACAGTATGACCGCTTAACGGTGGGGCTGTTCTGTTGCAAAAGTGCATCAAAGCACGATAAAAAAGCTCAACCCTACCTAAAATCCGTTTAGCGCTAAGAGTTCGCCTCTTAGAATGGCTGAGAGTATACAGGGTCGAGAGAAACCAGACGACAAGGAGTCGAAGTATGATAACAAGTAAACAACATACTATAACCGCTCAAGAGGCGCTTCCAGATAGAATGGAACAAATCATTCCGACTGAGCCTCATGCCGTCAATGGATCGGTGCTGCGCGCCGACGCTCCAGAGAATCAGGAACAAATTCTTGTGGGAATGGGCTGTTTCTGGGGCGCTGAACGCCTATTTTGGCAACTCGATGGCGTGACCTCAACGTCGGTCGGCTACAGTGGCGGCTTCACTGTAAATCCAAGTTACCGCGATGTGTGTACAGCGCAGACAGGTCATACAGAAGTCGTGCAAGTGGTATACGATCCGGCGAAAATTCAGCTAGAAACCATACTGACTACTTTTTGGCAGAGCCATGATCCCACGCAAGGGATGCGCCAAGGAAATGACGTAGGTACGCAGTATCGTTCTGCGATTTATTACTATAATGACGCGCAAAAAGACGCAGCATTAGCAAGCAAAGCGGCTTACCAAGCCGCGCTGGTTGAAGCGGGTAAATCGTCAGAGATCACCACTGAAATCGCCGAAGCAGGCCCTTACTACTTCGCAGAGACCTACCATCAGCAATACCTAGAGAAGAACCCTCGCGGTTACTGCGGCATAGGTGGCACAGGGGTTTGTCTTCCTCCTTGGGAACGGGACAAATAGAACGTCAAACCCGATGAAAAACCCAAGCCTATGATGCATTAATGTTTTGCGCATGGATCAAAAACGCCCAGCAATGCTGGGCGTTTTCTTTTAAATAGGGTTATCGATATGCGCGTTACACTACGCGGCTATCGCCATGGCGCGAATTTCGCTGTTCACTTCATTCATGACAGCTAACGCCCGTTTATCGCGGTTCGACGGCGGCAACAACTTTCCGCAATCAAACTCAAAAGCGCCGACGCCTTCGATATACACGCGACCGCGGAAGAAGCCTTTCACGTAACGCGCAACCTGACGGGGACGGTATTGATGAAAAATTCGTAACATTGATGAACTCCTCCATGTCTTAAGATAAAAGACCTGCATCACACGCCATAGGTTTCATTTATGGCAGACATTTGTTTGATGCAATCTAAATGCCAACTACTGGGGCTCACTTCATATTGTGTTGGTACTGAGTATTTGGACACCGTGCCGAAATATCGTTCCCACATTTTTCTATAACAGCCCTCAAAGCGTAGTCAAAAAATAACACGTGGTAAATATACGACACGAAGTCTCAAATAAGATTCAACAAGCGGTAAATCGAATGTCGTTTTTGAGTGGTTGGGTCTGTTATTGATACGGTCAGGCTTTCGGTTTCGGCTATATTCTTACAACACACTAATAAATGGGGAATAAACCTCTATGCGTCAACTTAAAATGCTTGCCTTAGCAACCGCTCTCATCTCTCCTTTTGCTCAGGCACACAACATCAATAACGGCCAAGCACTGCCATCAGTGTCGGTTGAAAAATACGGTGAACTCACCCTTAGCGGCGATGATGTCGGCTTCAAAACGTGGAGCAGCGCAGAACTCACCGGTAAAGTTCGCATCATTCAAGCCATCGCAGGCCGCAGCAGCTCAAAAGAGATGAATGCACCGCTTGTGGAGGCAATTAAAGCGGCAGATTTCTCTAACGACACTTACCAAACCACCACCATCATCAACCAAGATGATGCGATTTGGGGCACTGGCGGCTTTGTTAAATCGTCAGCGGAAGACAGCAAACGCGAATTTAGCTGGTCATCCATTGTGCTAGATGAAAGCGGTGCGGTTGCAGGTGCATGGAACCTGAAAGAGGAAAACTCAGCCATCGTTGTCGTTGACCAAGAGGGCGTTGTTCGCTTTGTTAAAGAAGGCGCGCTCAGCGAGATGGAAGTCAAGCAAGTGATTGATCTGGTGAATAAACTTATTCAGTGATCTTTCTCACTCCTCAAAACAAAAACCCGCCAATTGGCGGGTTTTTTAATGTTTTGTCTCGATCAGCCGATAAACTGAGAAAGGTAGAGCAAGGTGGCGACATAGAAGACGACAAGCAAGATATTCACTGTGTTTACTTTGAATTTCTTCATCACTGTGTGCCTCCCTGTCAAAATTAACCGATGCCAAATGTTAACAAATTTAATTTAATTTTAACATAGCAGATTAAAGACAACCTTTTCTAAATCGTCGCGAAAACATTACCTTAACGTTGTGAAATGGATGAGAGCATGGCTGAACAGCGCAAACCCGTACTGATTGACGTCAATGAAAAAGCGGCTTCTGACACCAAAAAAGAAGCTGAAAATGGCCATCACCGCCAAGAAAACCACATCAAATCGAGTCAACATCGGCTTGAGGCAATTGCAGGTTTTCACCATATTGATGCAATGTTGCACGAGGTTGAACATGACAGCCTAACAACACGCGCGGCATATCGGCAGTTACAACTGAAGCAGCAACAACAAGCTAACCTCGAAAAGATCATCAAGTTAACCCATGATCTTTGCCGCGACGAAGCGTCAAACTCACCCGATCCTGATTGGCTATACCGATTCTTTGAAATGGCCAAAACCATCTATGGCGAAGCCATGCAGAACTTGTGGGCACGCATTTTAAAACAGGAAATCATCAAGCCGGGTAGCACCTCGTTAAAAGCACTGTCGTTGCTCGAGACGATGACACAACGCGAAGCACAGGCACTACAACGCGCTTGTACCCTCGCCTGCACATTCGGCAGCGATGGTGCAAACAAGCTCATCACAGGCTTTAGGCAGCCCGAGCAAGGGATGAAACGTTGGTTTAAGCCTGACTTGGCTGAACGCCTCGCGCTCGGCAATTACAAACTGCCGTTTACGGATCTGATGCTGTTGATGGATCTGGGGCTGATTTTAAGAACGGAATTAGAGTCTGGTGCGATGGATCCATCGGCCGATCTGGCGTTATCCGGTCAGGGAAAAACCTTCATGTTGACGCCGTTTAGGAAGGGGACGCGAATTTATTACTACCGTTTCAGCCCAACGGGCAATGAGTTGGCGAAATTGGTGGGTCAAAAGACCCACCCTGAATACCTTGATGCCCTAATGGCACTGCTTTCACACGCATTCGACGTTAACAGCGACGTAGGATCGACCGTTAACACCAAGGCGTGATCAGCCGATCACGCCCGCGTTGCGTAATTGCTCAACACACTGATCAACCAGCGCATCAACGCTGTGCTGGTCGGTGTGTAGGTGGATCTCTGGTTGTTCTGGCGCTTCATACGCAGAGCTAATCCCAGTAAACGCCTTAATCTCTCCTGCGCGGGCTTTCTTATACAGCCCTTTCGGATCGCGAGATTCACACACCTCAAGCGGCGTATCCACATACACTTCGAAGAACTCACCGTCAGGCAAAAGCTCACGCACCAATTGGCGCTCTTCACGAAATGGAGAGATGAAAGCCGACAGAACAATCAATCCTGCATCGCTCATCAGCTTTGCCACTTCGCCTACACGACGAATGTTTTCGCGGCGGTCTTGGTCAGAAAAACCCAGATCGCGACAAAGGCCGTGGCGAACATTGTCACCATCAAGCAAATAAGTGTGATGACCAAGCGCTGCCAGTTTGTTCTCTAGCGCGCCCGCCACGGTTGACTTGCCTGAACCTGACAACCCCGTGAACCACAACAACGCTGGCTTTTGCTTTTTTTGTTCAGAACGGAACTGCTTATCAACGGCATGTTTGTGCCAAACCACGTTCTCATCCGGATGCGGCGTATCCGCTGCACTCATAACTCAATCCTTGTAAATCAAAATGGAAAAAAGACGGGGATTAATCCCAGCACCAACGCGGAATACACCAACGACAACGGCAAGCCAATGCGAAGGTAATCAGTCAGTTGATAATTACCCACACTGTAGACCAGAAGGTTCGTTTGGTAACCATATGGCGAAATAAAGCTCGCGCTCGCACCAAATAATACCGCCATGATAAATGGCATCGGATCCACGCCATAGCCCAATGCCAAGCTATAACCGATCGGGAATGCCAGTGCTGCGGCGGCGTTATTGGTAACAAGTTCCGTCAGCACCAAGGTGAGGAGATACGTCGCAATCAATGCGCCATATACGCCCCACCCATTAAACAAATAAATAAACAGATCGCCCATACGAGCAGACATACCCGTTTCAATCATCAACTGTGCCAAGCTCAAGGCGCTGCCAACTATCACGACAATTTCAACAGGGAAGCGGCGTTGCAACTCACCCAAATTGACCACACCCGTCAGTAACAACACCGTCAAGTACGCAGCGAGTCCGTTGAGTAAAGGCACCCAATCTAACAGCGCAGAACCGATCACTGTGGCAAACCCGGCTAACACCCAAGCACTCATGGCACCATCTAGGCGCGCGCTTGAATCAAGGCCATTCACCAACACGAATTCACGTTCGAGCTGTTTTTTCTGACTCACAAAGCCTTTACCTGGCACAATCACCAAGGTGTCACCCGCAAGCAATGTAATGTTGCCTAGCCCGCCTTCAAGCTTCTCATGTCCACGGCGAATTGCGACCACCACAGCATCAAAGTTTTCACGGAATTTCGCTTCTTTCAGGGTTTTTCCTAAAATCGAAGCACTGTGGCTGACCACCACTTCCAGCAAATTCTGTCCGTTGATGTGATGCTGACCAAAAAGCGCCAGTCCTTCAATTTCTTGTAAAGTAGCAACACTCTCTACGTCACCACAAAATTGCAGCTTATCGCCTTCTTTTAACACCATGTCTGGGCAAACTGGGGCAATCAATTCACCATCGCGAATCACTTCCGCCAAATACAAACGACGCAGTGCACGAAGACCATTGTCTGACACGGTGCGGCCTGCAAGTGGCGAGCCAAGCTCGATTGCAGCTTCCAACACATACGGCAAGTCATCTTCGCTTTGGTCGTCATAGTCAGGCAGCAAATAACAAAATGGGATGAGCACGAGTAAACCACCCGCGAGCACGGCAAGGCCAATGGCTGACGGTGCAAAGAAGCCAAGGCTGGGTAAACCTGTGCTTTCCACAAAGCTATTGATGATGAGGTTGGTAGACGTACCAATCAGCGTGAGGGTGCCGCCAAGAATCGCCGCATACGACAGGGGGATAAGAAGACGCGACGGCGCATGGCGACGATTTCGTTTTACGGCGCCAATCAAAGACACGACAACTGCCGTGTTGTTGGTAAATGAACTCAGTACGGCGGTAGAAAGCCCAAGCTTTGCCACCACGGTACCCAGTCGACCACTAGCAAGTTGTCCGCTCACCCAACTCACGAGGCGCGTTTTTTCAAGCGCCGCGGAAGAAAGAATCAGCAGAACCAAGGTGAGCAAGGAACTGTTGGTAAAGTTCCCCGCCAATGCCTCGATATTCACCAGTCCAGATTGAAATGCAATGAACGCTGCACCAGCGAATAAAATGGCAGGCTTGATTTTGGTAAACACCAACCCTGCCACAATAGCCAGCAACAGACCTGATACCAGAGACTGATCCCAGCTCATGGGAATTACCCCAACAACTTACTGATATCGCGCGCATTCCAATGTGGGAAATGCTTACGAACCAGCGCATTGAACTCAACTTCAAACGCCGAGATATCAGTACCTTGAACAGCCGATGCTTGGTCTTCAAGCAGTTCGCTGATCATGCCCGCACCCACGGTCACGTTGGTCAGACGATCAATCACAATGAAACCACCGGTGTCGGCACAGTCTTGATACAGATCGAGTGACACTGACTCAGTCAGTTCCACTTCACACTCTGCAATGCCATTAAGAGCAAGGCTGTCAGTATCAAAAGTCTCCAGCGAGTTGATGTCGACTTGGTGACGAATTTTACTCACCGAGCCTACGGTTTTCTTGCCCGCCACTTTGATGTCGTATTGACGACCAATCTCTAGCGGCGCTTCATCCATCCACACAATGCTTGCCGCCAGCTTACTGGTGGCCTTTTGCGTTTCAGTGGCAGGAACAATCAAGTCACCACGGCTGCAGTCGATCTCATCTTTCAACGTGATCGTCACTGCTTGGCCTGCATGGGCAAACTCAAGATCACCATCGAAAGTGACAATGCGATCAACCGTTGACGTTTTGCCTGATGGCAGCACTTTCACTTCATCACCAGGACGGATTGAACCACCGGCAATGGTGCCAGAGAAGCCGCGGAAATCGAGGTTAGGACGGTTCACATACTGCACAGGCAAGCGGAACGGGCCTTTGTCTTTGTCGCTGCTTACGTCCACGGTTTCCAGCATGGTCAGCAGCGTATCGCCCTCGTACCATGGCGATTGCGCGCTGCGCTCAACCACGTTGTCGCCCTCAAGGGCTGACAAAGGCACAAGCTGAATATTGATGTTACGGTTAAGCTTCTTAGCAAACTCCAAGTACTCCGCTTTGATTTCTTCAAAGCGAGATTCTTCAAAGCCCACCAAGTCCATTTTGTTCACGGCCACGATGAAGTGGCGAATGCCCAACTGGCTTGCGATGTACGAGTGACGACGGGTTTGATCCAACACGCCTTTACGCGCATCAATCAAGATCACCGCCAGATCACAGGTCGATGCACCGGTGGCCATGTTTCGGGTGTACTGCTCATGCCCTGGGGTATCAGCAATGATGAATTTACGTGGACGCGTTGAGAAGTAACGGTACGCAACGTCGATCGTGATCCCTTGCTCACGCTCTGCTTGCAGGCCATCAACCAACAAGGCCAGATCAGGCTTCTCGCCTGTCGTACCCACTTTTTGGCTGTCAGAGTGGATCGCCGCAAGTTGATCTTCATAAATCTGGTGTGAATCGTGGAGTAAGCGCCCGATAAGGGTACTCTTGCCGTCATCCACCGAACCACAGGTTAGGAAACGCAACAGGGATTTATGCTGATGCTGATCCAGATACGCTTCAATGCCTAGCTCGGCAACTTGTTGTTCAATTACGCTGTTCATGCTTAATCCCTTAGAAATATCCCTGACGTTTTTTCAATTCCATTGAACCAGACTGGTCGTGGTCAATCGCACGGCCTTGGCGCTCACTTGAGGTCGCCACCAGCATTTCTTCAATTATGCCCGGCAAGGTATCTGCCGTGGATTCGACCGCCCCCGTCAGTGGATAACAGCCGAGTGTTCTAAAACGCACACTCTTGTATTCAACTTTCTCGCCTTCGCGCAATTCCATGCGGTCGTCATCGACCATGATCAGCATGCCGTCACGCTCAACCACAGGGCGAATTTCTGACAAGTACAACGGCACGATATCGATGCCTTCTAGGTAGATGTATTGCCAGATATCAAGCTCCGTCCAGTTCGACAGAGGGAAAACACGAATGCTTTCGCCCTTGTTCACTTGGCCGTTGTAAGTGTGCCAAAGTTCAGGACGTTGGTTTTTCGGGTCCCAACGGTGATTCTTGTCACGGAAGCTATAAACGCGCTCTTTTGCACGGCTTTTCTCTTCGTCACGACGTGCACCGCCGAACGCTGCATCAAACCCGTATTTGTCGAGTGCTTGTTTCAAGCCTTGGGTTTTCATGATGTCAGTGTGCTTTGAAGAACCATGCACGAATGGGCTACAACCCATTGCAAGGCCTTCAGGGTTTTGGTGAACCAGCAGTTCAAAACCATGTTCCTTAGCCGCACGATCGCGAAACTCAATCATCTCTTTGAATTTCCAATCCGTGTCGACGTGAAGCAATGGAAACGGAATTTTGCCCGGATAAAACGCCTTGCGCGCAAGGTGAAGCATCACGGAGCTGTCTTTCCCGATGGAATACATCATCACGGGATTATCAAATTCCGCCGCCACTTCACGAATGATATGGATACTTTCTGCCTCAAGTTGCTTGAGGTGGGTAAGGGTCTTGGCTTCCATTCTTTGATATTTCCTTAGCCTAAATTAACCACGGCTGGAGCGTGAATATCACCCGCCGTATTGAAGGATTGCTTTCCAAACCAGTTCAACTGATCAGCGAGCTGTACAACTTCACCGACAACAATCAGTGCAGGAGATCCCACACCCTCGGCCAATGTCGACAACTCGCCCAATGTGCCTGTATAGATTTTTTGATTAGTACGTGTGCCGTTCTCTATGATTGCAACGGGCGTCTGAGGGTCACGCCCATGTTGAATTAATTGCTCTTGAATATGGGCGCTTTTCATTAAGCCCATGTAAATCACCAAGGTTTGACGACCACGAGCCAACGTTGACCAACGGAAGCTGTCGTCTTCTTTTTTCAGGTGACCGGTAATGAACATCGCCGTTTGCGCATGATCGCGATGGGTCAGAGGAATACCTGCATAGGCTGTTGCCCCTGCAGCGGCAGTAATACCTGGGACAACTTGGAATGGCACGCCCGCTTCTTGAAGCACTTGAAGTTCTTCACCGCCACGGCCAAACATAAACGGGTCGCCACCTTTCAAACGCACCACGCGGTGACCTTTCTGCGCATACTTCACCAACATGGCGTTGGTTTCTTCCTGAGATACGCTGTGATAGCTCGCGCGCTTGCCGACACAAATCAGCTCGGCATCGCGACGACAAAGCTCCATGATTTCGTCAGAAACCAGATAGTCATAAAGCACCACATCTGCTTGCTGCATCAATTGCAACGCACGAAGCGTCAGCAACCCCGGATCGCCGGGGCCTGCGCCAATCAAGGCCACTTCACCTTGCAGTGACACACCCGTGGTCAGTTTTTCCAGCTCCGCTTTCGCGCCGTCTTCATCGCCTGCCGCCACCAGCGAGCTAAAGCGACCATCAAACGCCATTTCCCAGAACTTTCTACGCCCGTTTAGGGTGGTGACTTTCTTTTTCAAAGTGTCACGAAACTCGCCAGCCAGCTTTGCCATGCGACCCACGTGAGAAGGGATCAAGGTTTCGAGTTTTTCGCGGAGCAAACGCGCTAAGACAGGGGATTTACCCGCAGAAGAAATCGCAATCACAATCGGGCTGCGATCAACAATAGAAGGAACAATGAAGCTGCATTTCGGCGTGTCATCGACCACATTGGCCAGAATATTTCGTGCATTCGCCGCTTGCGACACCAGCTCATTCACCAATGGATTATCCGTGGCAGCAATCACCAAAAACATGGATTTCAAATGTTCAGGTGAAAAGCCTTCTTGCACCCAGGTCAACTCACCGCGCGCTGCTGCTTCGGCCACTTCATGATCAGCATCCGGCGATACAACGGTGACCGCTGCGCCAGTTTTCATCAGCATGCGTGTTTTGCGCCAAGCGACTTCGCCGCCACCAACCACTAAACACGGTCGGCCTTCCAGCTTCGCAAAAATCGGCAAGTAATCCATAGTGAGCGTCCTTTCAATCCTTTGACTGTCACTATAAAGAGTTGCTGATATTACTTGAAATTCTAAAATTTCATTTTTTATAACATTTTGGTTATTTAACACCTTTCTCAAGGGTAAAACACGGCATGTGATGAGATCACAAATTTCAACATTAATGGCGCGCAAAGCGTGAGCAACATTGAGGTTAATTAATTATCGAGATCACACTAATCGATGAAATGTAACCTTTAGCTGTGTCTACTATGCACAATATGACCACATCCACTTTTTGCATAAAAAAGTAGGTAATGCCCCTTTGTCGTAGATCCTCAGGAGACACACATGACACTTTCACCTCGACCACTCTCGATTGCTGTTTTATCCGGCCTGCTTGTTATGGCAAGCCCAGCGATGGCAGAGACCATTAAGCTGCGTATCATCGAAACCACAGACATTCATACCAATGTGATGGATTACGATTACTACAAAGACAAGCCGAGCGAGAAAATCGGATTAGTCCGTACCGCCACCTTGGTGAAAAAAGCCCAAGACGAAGTGAAGAACAGTGTGCTTGTGGACAATGGCGACCTGATTCAAGGCAGCCCAATGGGCGATTACATGGCGGCTAAAGGCATTGAAGAAGGTGAAATCCACCCCGTATACAAAGCCATGAACCAACTGAACTATGACGTGGGCAACATTGGTAACCACGAGTTCAACTACGGCCTCGACTTCCTCGACCGTACCTTAGAAGGCGCAAATTTCCCTTACGTGTCGGCAAACGTCTTTGACGCCCACACGGGCAAATCGTACTTCACGCCATACATCATCAAAGAACACACCATGACAGACACGGATGGTAAAGCGCATCTGGTGAAAGTCGGCTATATCGGTTTTGTGCCACCGCAAATCATGGTGTGGGATAAGAAAAACCTCGATGGCAAAGTGATTGCGAAAGACATCAAAGCCACCGCAGACAAGTTAGTGCCAGAGATGAAAGCCAAAGGCGCAGACGTGATTGTCGCCATTCCGCACTCAGGGTTGTCGCAAGACGAATATAAAGCCATGGCAGAAAACTCGGTGTACTACCTCGCCGACGTTGACGGCATTGATGCCATTGCCTTCGGTCACTCTCACGCCGTGTTCCCGGGCAAAGGTTTTGATAACATCCAAGGCGTCGACAACCAAAAAGGCACGATCAAGGGTGTTGCGTCCGTCATGCCGGGCCGCTGGGGTAGCCATGTCGGCATCATGGATCTTCAATTAGATAAGCAAGGCGATGATTGGGTCGTCACGCCAGTGCAAACTGAATCTCGCCCAATCTTCGATGGCGAATCGATCGCAAAGGCAGATCCTGCGATGCGCAAAGCGCTAGAGCATGATCACAAAGCAACCCGCGCTTTCGTCAATCAACCGATTGGTAAAGCCAATGACGTGATGTACAGCTTCTTGTCGCTGGTTCAAGACGATCCAACGGTTCAGATCGTCAACCTCGCACAGAAAGATTACGTTGAGCGCTTCATTCAAGGCGATCCTGATCTTGAAGGCATTCCTGTTCTTTCTGCCGCTGCACCGTTTAAAGCCGGTGGCCGTAAAAACGATCCGGGTAACTACACCGAAGTGGAAGCCGGCGAACTGACGTTCCGTAACGCAGCAGATCTTTACCTTTACCCAAACACCTTGGTCACACTCAAAGTGACCGGTAAAGAAGTGAAAGAATGGCTAGAGTGCAGCGCAGGGCAATTTAACCAAATCGATCCAAGCTCAACGGCGCAGCAATCGCTGATCAACTGGGACGGTTTCCGCACGTATAACTTTGATGTTATCGACGGCGTTAACTACCAAATCGATGTGACCCAACCCGCGCGCTACGACAGCGATTGTAATCTGGTGAACCCAGATGCAGAGCGCATTAAGGCATTGACCTTTAACGGCAAGCCGGTGCAACAGAGCCAACCTTTCTTGGTGGCGGCGAACAACTACCGCGCATACTTGGGTAAATTCCCAGGAACAGGCAACGATTTCATTGCCTTTGCCTCGCCAGATGAAAACCGCACAGTGGTCGCTAACTACATCAGCAGCGTGACCAAAGAGAAAGGTGAAGTGACGCCAACCGCCGACAACAACTGGACGTTCGCACCCATTGAAACTGACACCAAACTAGATGTGGTTTTTGAAACGTCGCCAAGCGAGAAAGCGGCACAATTCATCAACGCCAAAGGGCGCTATCCGATGGAAAAAGTCGGCAATGATGATGTCGGTTTTGCGCAATACCGAATTGATCTAAAGAAATAATGAACAGAGTGTTAACTTAATGTTTCATTAGTGAAAATAGTTAAATTTAGCATAAAAAAACCGCGGCCTAAGCCGCGGTTTTTTATTATCGTATCAAGCAGTTTTGGGTGAAATGGACTAATAAGGATAAAGGCGTGTTTACTTTTCTTTTTTATCCGACCAAAGGCAGTGCCTAGACAACCATGACACTCCATAGACAAGAAAAGTAAGCGCGTTTACGCCCAAGCTTTTTAATACTTATTAGGATAATAAAACCATGCAATGGATAACCTTGACCTTCCGTCAGTTGTCTACGCGGCAACTGTACGATTTACTTCGATTACGTACCGATGTGTTTGTTGTTGAGCAGAACTGCCCATACCCAGAACTCGACGGCCATGACCTACACCCTGAGACCCGACATGTGCTCGGTTATCGTGATGACAAGATGACCGCCTATGCCCGCATCTTACCAGCAGGCCTCACATACCCTGAAATGAGCATAGGACGCATCGTAACGGCGCGTACAGAGCGCGGGAATGGCTGTGGCAGCGAACTGGTAAAACACGCACTACGACAAGCACAAGAGGTGTGGCCGGATGCGCCGATCACCATCGGGGCGCAATACCATTTACGCAAGTTCTACCGTCAACACGGCTTTGAAGAAATTTCGGAAGAGTATTTGGAAGACGGTATCCCGCACATTGACATGCGCAGAGTGGGCATCACTTCCCCAGCATAGCGTCAGCGGTTGAACGCAAGCAACGCGAACAAGCAGTACAAACCATCAGGGCATGAAAATCTTCAGCCCTGATGGTATGTCGTCTTTGGTGACTGGCGCGCTATTTACGGCGTGCAAAGCTACCATCAGACAATCGGAAGAAGATCACCGAGGTGTCTTTCGATACCTCAATCTGGATCATGTCCAACTCACCTTGAGTATCACGCTTAAAACGCAGTAACTGACCAGGCTGAATGCGGCTCAAGGGCTTGTCATCCCCTTCAATCGAAGAGATTGCGTAGAGGTCAGGCAAAGGCAGGTTTTGTTGCCTAAAAATGTTCGACAAGGTATCACCCCGCGCCACTTCGTAATTCACCCAATCCGTATTCACGTTTTGCGGTGTATTCGCACTTTGCTGCGACACCGTTTGGGTTGAAACCACCTCTGAACCATTTTGGTTAAAGCCGTCATCTTCAGCAGGATCTTGGTTTTCAAACGTCAGCGGCAACGAAACACGTTCGCCACTCGCGGTGGTTTCTGGCACTGCAGTATCGTCACTTGATGGCCACAGTAAGAGCACCACAAGTAGCCCTGCGAGCGCAGACACGCCAATGCGGTGTGGTTTTGGCAACGCCTCCCAATAGGGCGTTACACGGGCAAAATAAGGTTTAATTGTTGCCATTGCTTTTTCAATGGCAGCCTTCACAGCATCACCCATAGGCGGCGTTGCTGCTTGTCCCTTTTCGCGTTTTCCTTTCAGGGTCATAACCTCTCCCAATCTTCCCATCGGGTAATGAAGGAATCTGTTTATCTATCAATGATTCATTATGAATGCGTCTTACCCGCGTCGCATAAACTAGCGTGGGTATGTCAGCGTAATGTCAGCCACTAAAGGCTTCGCGCATCATCCGTGTCGATTGGCTAACATTTGTACTTTCCAGCATCTTTAATGAGGAATCAACCTAAAGCTAGATTTGTCCGATCCAACCTGCTCCTGTATCCTTCAAACACTTTATACCCAAACTACATCCAGATGTAGTTTGGGTATAAACCCACAAACGAAAGAGAAATGACATGTCTGATGTAAAATTGGAGACCGTAGAGCAAAAAGCAAGCTACGGCATCGGCCTACAAATGGGTCAACAACTAGCAGGTAGCGGCCTTGAAGGTCTAAACGTTGACGCAATCGCGAAAGGTATCGCAACCGCTCTAGCGGGTGACATGCCAGAAATCGAAATCGACGACATCAACAACGCACTGCGTGAACTGCACACTCAAGCAGAAGCTGTTCGTCAAGAAGCTGCAAAAGCGGCGGCGGCAGACGGCGAAGCGTTCCTAGCGGAAAACGCAAAGCGTGACGAAGTGACGGTGACTGAATCAGGTCTTCAGTTCGAAGTACTGGTTGAAGGTACTGGCGAAATCCCTACCAGCGACAAGCAAGTGCGTGTTCACTACCACGGCATGCTGACTGACGGCACTGTGTTCGACAGCTCTGTAGAGCGCGGTCAACCTGCTGAGTTCCCAGTCACTGGCGTAATCCAAGGTTGGGTTGAAGCACTTCAAATGATGCCTGTTGGTTCTAAGTGGAAACTGTCTATCCCACAAGACCTAGCATACGGCGAGCGCGGCGCAGGTGCTGCTATCCCTCCGTTTGCTGCTCTAGTATTCGAAGTAGAGCTACTAGACATCCTGTAATTCACAGATGTATAGAAGACAAAAAGCCAGCGCTCTCGCTGGCTTTTTTCGTTTAGGTAGCCCGAACACTAGAGATCGTTCGATGCCTGCCTGTGATTCAACTCTTCCAGCATGATTTCATCGTCCCACGGCAAATGATCAGAAAAATGATCGGACAAGAAATCCACGAACAATCTCACCTTGGCTGACAAGTTTCGGTTAAACGGATATACCGCCCACACGGCGGAATCAGGGCCTTTGTAATCCGCCAGCACTTCTACCAACTCGCCCAGTTGGATTTTCGGTCGCACATAATAATCGGGCAATTGTGCTAACCCCATACCACGTAAAGCCGCATCCAAGACCGCACTGCCACTGTTACCATGCCAGCGCCCTTTCACCTTTACTTGAGTGGCTTCACCCTTGTCCTGAAAACTCCACGCTTCCGCTGATCCAACCAAGCAATTGTGATTGGCCAAATCCGCCAACACCTTGGGTTCACCAAACTCTTTGATGTAATCCGGTGACGCGCACACATACAACTGGCGCGGCGCTAATCGCCTTGCCATTAGGGTGCTGTCTTTGAGCATGCCCGTTCGGATCGCGAGGTCATAACCGTCATGCACCATGTCGACGACATCATTGGAAAAATGAAGATCAACACTGAGCTTGGGGTGCGCTTGGATAAACTCATTGGCCAACGGCGCAATGTATTTCTCGCCGAAAATGGACGGGGCAGTGATTTTAAGCAAACCCAGAGGTTCGGTTTGCATTTGCGTCACCAAGGCTTCTGCATCGCAAAACTCTTCGATCAGGGAATTACAATGCTCGAAGTAGACTTTGCCTACCTCGGTTAAGGTGATTTGACGGGTGGTGCGATAGAGCAACCGCGTGCTTAGTCGGCTTTCCAGCGCATCAATTCGGCGACTGACATGCGACGTAGACACACCCAACTTGCGCGCTGCGGCTGTAAAACTCCCACTGTTGACGACCTCAACAAATTCTTCAACACCGCTCCAACGGTTCATCTTTGCCCCACTGAAAAAAAGTTTACTTGTGGCTGCAACAATAAAGTCCGCCCAGTGACGGTCTGATTGTTATCCTAATGTTAATCCAAATTGGATAGCTCTCTGCCACGTTCCTACTAAGGTAGGAGACTTATTGGATGAAAGTAGTATGAAGCCTCTTGGAAAGCGTCGAGCATTTTGCTCCAACTGCGCGATATTGCTTTGTTTATGTGCCACGAACATCAGTGCAGAGACAAACTCATCGCCCGTCATAGAACCCAATGATTACCGCACCGAACACTATCGCGCCCCCGTGCCGACCACCTTGCTCGGCGCATCGGTCATTGATTCCCCCAGCGAACTTCATACCTTCATTGAACAAGAAACGCCGCGCCTGATTGATGTGTATCCCGCGCCGAATAAGCCCGAAGGATTGGTGAAAAATACCCTGTGGATTGAACCCACCCGCGATACCCTGCCTAACACCTATTGGCTGGCGAATGTCGGTCACGGCATTGTGCCGGATGATTTGATGGCACTGCTGAAAGCCCATTTACCAAACGACGACACGCCCATCGTGATTTTCTGCGAGCCTAGCTGTTGGCATTCCTGGAATGCCAGTAAACGTGCACTAGAGCTAGGTGCTGCCCATGTCTATTGGTATCGCGCAGGCGTCAAAGGTTGGAAAGATGCAGGCTACCCGCTAGAAACCACTGAACCCATTCGTCCGTCAATGCGTCGTCCATGAACACATCACGAATGAACACGCTCACGCGCATCACCGCTCTGCTCGCCCTGCTGAGCTTTCCTTTTTGCGTACTGGCCAATGCGCCGACAACACTGGTTTTTGACGAAATCGCACCGGGCGTGCATGTGCATCTGGGAAGAATCGACGATCTTTTCACGACGCCATTTGGCCCTGTCGCCAACGTCACCTTTATTGTGGGAGAAACGTCCGTCGCCCTGATTGATTCAGGCGGAAGCCAGCGCGCAGGGGAGATGATATATACGGCGATCCGAGCCGTGACAGCGCTGCCTATTCGTTATGTCATCAACACCCATGTTCATCCTGATCATAATTTCGGTAATCAGGCTTTTCTGGCTGAGAAACCCGAATTTGTCGCTCATTTCCGTTACCCCGGCGATTTCGCAGCAAAAGCAGGGTATTACCTTCAACGCCTTAACACACCGTGGTTTGAAGGCACAACGCCCGTTGCGGCGACCTTGTTGATCGACACAAGCACGCAGTTCGATCTTGGTAATCGACGCATCACACTCACGCCACACGATCGCGCCCATACACGCCACGATCTCTCCGTGTTCGACGAACAAACACACACGCTGATCGCCGGCGATCTCTTGTTTGTCGAACACATTCCAACGTTAGACGGCAGTTTGCTCGGGTGGCTTAACGTGATCGATGAACTCGATCAACTGCCCTATCAACGCGTCGTTCCCGGCCACGGCGCAGTGCAACGAAGAAAGACCTCGTCAGAGCAAAGTGCCTTTGCTCTTCAACGTCACTACCTTGAATCTCTCACCGTGTCGGTTCGAGATGCCATTCATCAACACATTGATATCAATACTGCCAGCAACACCTTAATGACAGATCATGCGGAGCAATGGGCTTTATTTGGATCTTTCCATCCAAGGAACGTCATCCAAGCCTACAAGGAGTTGGAATGGGAGTAACAGGAGAGCCATACCATGAAATCAATCATCAAACGCCTATCTAACCCATCGAAAGAACGCCTTACGTTCAAATACGCGGTGATAGTGGGCTTGTTGGCACTGCAGCCATTCACGGTTAACGCGACGGCCAAAAGTGTGGAAGATAGCCCGAACTGGCTCACCATTCGCGACAGTTTGTTCCCTGACACGCCAATTTCTGAAGATACCCTGATCACGCTCGAAACCCCTTCTCGCGCGCAAGATGCCGCCATCGTCCCCCTAAGTGTCAAAGTGAATGTTCTACAAGATGATCCCAACCCGATAGAGACGATCTTTCTCGTCGTGGATAACAACCCGTCGCCGATTGTGGGCACCTTCGACATGACCCCCAACAACGGCATTGCCAACTTGTCGACGCGGGTTCGCGTCAATGCTTACAGCCCAGTCAGGGTGATTGCGCGAACCGCTGATGGCTCGCTGCACATGGCAGCAAACTTCGTGAAAGCGTCAGGAGGTTGTTCCGCGCCTGCAGGTGCCGACGACATGTTGGCCCGCCAACGCATGGGAAAAATGAAACTGAAAGAGTTAGGGCAGGGTGACTCACGCGCACTGCAATTGCTGATCAGTCACCCGAATTACAGCGGGCTGCAAATGGATCAACTTACGCGGCACTGGATCCCATCGGACTATGTCAGCGACGTGAACATTACGTTAGAGGGTGAACCCGTATTGCGCTTCAACGGCGGCATCTCTATTAGCGAAAACCCTACCTTTACCTTCCATGTCGACAAAGGAAAAAGTGGCAAACTGAAAGCCGACGTCAAAGATTCCACAGGGCGATCATTTTCGAGCGAGTGGGATATTTAGTCTCGTCACAGGCATCCGCACTATTCGCGTATTTTTCATCACCCAAAGATCGTCCGCAAAGGTGGTCTTTGGGTCTTGAAAGTTGCACACCCTCTCAATGAGCAACACTCAGTGACAAAGAAAAATACCGCTATTTATCTGATGGTTGAATTCCCTTTCTCGTCATGTGGACATTGTTGCTCGAGAACAAAAGTGTTGTGCTTCTTTCCCCCTCACAATCCCTCAAATGCTGCCATAAACTCTAATCACCGACGCAAAGAGTCAGGGCGTTTTAGAACTCGCCTGCCCGTTTGGTCGGAACCGAATGGCATTAAGGTGCAATGCTGAAACGCGAACCCGCATCGTTGTAGACCGCCTAACGTTTATTTCAACGCTTTTCCTTTGAAGCAACCGGAAGACGCGGTAAGCCAAAAAAGAGCGCCCCACAACCCGCGGATTGCGATGTCCCTACATTCAAAAACAAGGCCGACAAGTGAAAAACCATCCCTAGTTGGGTGCGTTGAACTCACACGCTGTCGCGGAGGAAGTTACTATGAAAGGTGCACAACGGTCGTTTAGTCGCGGGTTAGCGATAACGGCGCTTTCCCTGCCCATGCTGTTTTCAGCAACATCGCAGGCGAACGATGAGCTACTCAAGCTTCAAGATGATCCCAACCAATGGGTGATGTGGGGCGCGAATTATTCAGGTACACGTTACAGCTCACTCGATCAAATCAACGCAAAGAATGCCAAAGACCTGCAAGTTGCTTGGACCTTCTCAACAGGGGTTCTCCGCGGACATGAAGGCGGCCCTCTTGTGATTGGCAACACCATGTATATCCACACCCCGTTTCCGAACAAAGTGTTCGCGATCAACATGGATAAGCAAGCGCTTCGTTGGTCTTATGAGCCAAAACAAGATTCCTCGGTTATCGCCGTCATGTGTTGTGACACCGTAAACCGTGGCCTCGCCTATTCCGACGGAAAAATTTTCCTGCAACAAGCAGACACCACCTTAGTCGCGTTGGATGAAAACACAGGTGAAGTCGTGTGGAAAGTGGTCAATGGTGACCCGAAAGTCGGGGCAACCAACACCAATGCGCCGCTGGTCGTGAAAGACAAAATCATCACAGGGATCAGTGGGGGCGAGTTCGGTGTTCGCGGCTACCTCACCGCATATAACGTCAAAGACGGCAGCGTTGCCTGGCGCGCCTACAGCACAGGGCCAGACGATGAAATGCTGGTCGACCCTGAAAAAACCACCGAGATGCTTAAGCCGATCGGCAAAGACGCCAGCCTAAAAACGTGGGAAGGCGACCAATGGAAAATTGGTGGCGGTACAACATGGGGTTGGTTTACCTATGACCCAGAGTTGAACCTGATTTACTACGGCACAGGTAATCCAAGCACATGGAACCCATCGCAACGTCCAGGCGATAACAAGTACTCCATGACCATCATGGCGCGTGATGCCGACACGGGCATGGCGAAATGGCTATACCAAATGACGCCTCATGACGAATGGGATTATGACGGCGTCAACGAAATGATATTGGTCGATAAGACATTCAACGGCAAAGACAGAAAACTACTTGTGCACTTTGACCGAAATGGCTTTGGTTACACCCTCGACAGAGTCACGGGTGAACTGCTTGTCGCTGAAAAATTTGACCCTGCTGTGAATTGGGCAACCCATGTGGACATGGAAACCGGACGTCCTCAAGTGGTCGCAAAATATTCAACCGACCAAAACGGTGAAGATGTCGATACAACGGGCGTTTGCCCAGCAGCATTGGGCTCAAAAGACCAACAACCTGCCACCTACAGTGAGCGCACTGGCTTGTTCTATGTGCCGACCAATCATGTCTGCATGAACTACGAACCGTTCGAAGTTTCCTACACCGCAGGTCAACCCTATGTCGGTGCCACCCTTTCTATGTTCCCCGCCCCAGACAGCCACGGCGGTTTGGGAAACTTCATCGCATGGGACGCTGAAAAAGGTGAAATCGTATGGTCTATTCCTGAGCCATTTTCCGTGTGGAGTGGCGCATTGGCGACCGGTGGCGGCATCGTGTTTTACGGCACGCTGGAAGGCTACTTGAAAGCAGTGGATGAGAAGACAGGGAAAGAGCTTTACCGCTTCAAAACCCCGTCAGGCATCATCGGTAACGTAAATACCTACATGCACAACGGTAAACAATATATTGCCGTGTTGTCAGGTGTCGGTGGCTGGGCTGGTATCGGTATGGCGGCTGGGCTTGAAGGCGACACTGACGGGCTCGGTGCGGTGGGCGCGTATCGCAAACTGTCTGATTACACCCAATTGGGCGGTGTGTTGACGGTCTTTGCCTTACCGGAAAGCTAATCAGCAACGAAGGGGAGTGAAGACTCCCCTTTTCGCTTTTCGTTACGTGATGCGAGATGCGAGATGCGAGATGCGAGATGCGAAAAGCATCAACAACCCGCGAGTAAGACATAACCAAAAGGATTCCAAATGGCTAAACGACTTTTTTGGGTGATCTGTTTGTTTTGGGGAGCCACCTCCCTCAGCCACGCGACAGAACATGAAGTTCGCGCCGTGGGTGTGAAGTTCGATCCCATGTTCATCGTTGTTGAACCGGGCGACCGTGTTTCTTGGGTCAACATGCCCGCACACATGATTGAAACCATTGACGCCATGGTGCCTGAAGGCACAGAGAAAATCAGAACCGAACTGGGTGTTGATGTCAGCTTTGTGTTTAACGAAGACGGTATTTACGTCTACAAGTGCACGCCACATTGGGGCGCGAGAATGGGCGGTGTATTGCTTGTCGGTAATCCGAGTGACATCGAAGGCACGATCGACGCCTACCTTGCTGAAATTCAGAAAGATAAGTCTCTACTGCCTGCAAAAGGATTGCTGAAAAAATTCAAAAAGCATCTCCAAAAGCAGGGAGTCATATAACGCCAAGACCATGAGGAGGCAACATATGACACGTATACTTCCATCCACCAGCATCGTATTTCTCATTGCATTGATGGGCATCACTCCCGCAGCCAATGCCAATGATTTCCCCACGCTTGAGCGCGTTAAATTTGTGCAAGAGTGCATGTCACTCAACGGCGGTCCGACCTACGTCAACATGTACGGATGCAGTTGCGTCCTCGATAAAATCGCCGCTGAAATGCGCTTTGATGATTTCGTCCATGCCGATGCATTCGCAAGGCTAAGGAACATGCGCGGCGAACGCGGGGGCTATTTCCGCTCATCAAAAGACAGCCGCTCGGCCAGAAAAGTGCTCACCACCTTGCGTGATGAAGCCACAGAGCAGTGCTTTGTTTCTCAGCAAATCACCCGCACACAATAGGAGGCTCGCATGATACGTTTATGGTCTCTTTTCTCCGCGATTCTGCTGCTGGTGTCTTCGGTATCATGGGCGGATGAACCCGCCTTTCCTTCTCCCCTTCCCGATAAACTGAGGGTCTGCGCAGATCCGAACAATCTGCCTTATTCCAATAAAGACCGACAAGGGTTTGAGAATAAAATTGCAGAGCAACTTGCGCAGTATTTTCACCTCGATGTGGAATATGTTTGGTTCCCGCAACGCATGGGGTTTATTCGCAATACATTGAAGAATTACTCCGATGATACGGGGCGTTTTGCCTGCGATCTGGTGATCGGCGTACCAACGCAGTTCGATATCGCAGCCACGACCAAGCCCTATTATCGATCGTCCTATTCGATCATCTTTAAAAAAGACGGCCCACTGGGCGCGGCGGCAACACAACACGATGTTGCCACCTTGCCTGATAGCGTGAAGCAATCACTGAATGTGGCAGCTTTCGCTCCCTCTCCCGCCGTCACTTGGCTCAGAGATAACGGCTTTAAAGGCAACACCTCATTTTTCCGTATCATGAACGGCGATGCGGAAGATTACCCAGGGAAAATGGTGAACCGCGTTGCGGACGGTGAATTCGACATGTTGGTGATCTGGGGGCCCATTGCAGGGTATTTTGCAAAATCTCACCCCGATCTTGCGGTGATCTCCATGACGTCAGAAGGCAGCAATGTTTTTGACTTTCCCATTTCAATGGGCGTGAGATACGGCGAGCGGCCTTGGAAGAAAACCGTCGAGATGGCGATGGACGCCAATGCACCTGAAATTGCGATGATCCTCAGTGATTATGGCGTGCCCGTCGTTGAGGCTTCGTCAGCCCCTCTCGGTGGCGATGATGATGATTAAACGTGCGTAGAAATAAACCCAATGAGATGCCATTTGTCGTGAAAAAGACGATAAGTGGCATCAAACCTTTTCTGGTCATGTTGCTCATTGCCTTGCTGCTGGGTTGGATCCCCATCGGTTTTGCCAGCGACGCCCTTTTCAAGCCTCCTCTCCTTTCTTCAAACCACAGCGTTGGGGATCATTTCGATCTCCCTCAAAATGCGCCCCCTCTCCAATCAACGAATGGGAAAACTGGCCGCTAAGATTAACGAGCAGATCTCTCGGTGATTAATTGATAAGGTAAACACTACGATTTCATTACTGGCATGACCCTCGGACTTCCACATGAAACGAACACATCACACACTGCTCCTTTCATTGCTCATTCTCTTTACCTTCGCAGGATGCAGCACCGACATTGGCCGCGGTATGGCGGAAAGCGATTGCAGCAAGATCCGAAACAATACCGACAGAGATCAATGCTACAAAGACGTTGAACGCACGTTTGAAAACTACTGATAAACGTGACGAGCAGGCATAAAAAATGACGCCATTAGGCGTCATTTTTCTGAGGTGTTGTGCGTATCACACGCAGCCGCACAGTATAGAAATCAGGAGGCGTTAGATACCGCCGCCGTCACTCACATCTTCGTGCAAACCACATTCACGCTTAAGGCCAAAGAAACGCGTTTCTTCTTCTGTCATGCCTTCTTCAAGTTTACGCGTGGTGTGGACATCGCCCACCGACACGTAACCTTGATCCCACAATGGGTGGTATGGCAAACCATGCTCTTTCAAGTAGTAATGCACGTCTTTGTTGGTCCAATCAATCACTGGCAAGAACTTGAACACGCCATTTTGAATACCAAGGATCGGTAAGGTTTGGCGAGAGCTTGCTTGGTCTCGGCGAAGGCCAGAAAACCACGTGCTGACGTTCAGTTCATCCAATGCGCGACGCATTGGCTCAACTTTGTTTAGGCGATTGTATTGTTGAATGCCTTCAACACCTTGTTCCCACAATTTGCCATATTGTGCTTCTTGCCATGCTGAGCTTTGCTCTGCACGGTAAACACGTAAATCCAATGACAATTGCTTCGTTAAATCATCGATAAATTGATAGGTTTCAGGAAACAAGTAACCCGTGTCCGTCAAAATAATCGGTGTGTCGGGTTTCGCTTGAGTCACCAAATGCAGCATCACTGCCGCCTGAATACCAAAGCTAGATGAGAGGGCGAATTCGCCCTCCAAATTCTCCAATGCCCACTGAACTCGCTCCTGTGCTGACAGGCTTTCCAACTCAGCGTTAATGGGTGCTAGCTCTAGGATTTGCTGCGCCTTGTTCAGGCCAAGCAAATCGGACAATTGAAATTTAGGCATAGAAATCCCTCTTGGAGACTTTAACTTCTGCAATCACGCCAACACGAATGACGAAATCACCGAAGCCCTCACCGTCGTTACGCTCTGTCGCCCAACGACCGACTAATGTGTCGATCTCTTCGAGGATTTGCGCATCGGTGATGTTCTCTTTATACATCTTAGGCACGCGCGTTCCTTCACGGTTGCCACCTAAGTGTAAGTTATAGCGTCCAGGGGCTTTACCCACCAAACCAATTTCCGCCAGCATGGCGCGACCACAACCATTCGGACACCCTGTGACACGCAAGATGATGTGATCATCTTCCAAGCCGTGTTTGTCCAAAATGTCTTCAACGTCAGTCACAAACTGTGGCAAGAAACGCTCTGCTTCCGCCATGGCCAGAGGACATGTTGGGAACGCCACACACGCCATGGAGTTTTTACGCTGCTCGCTGACACCATCATCGATCAATCCATACTCACGGGCGATCTTTTCGATCTTCGCTTTGTTGGATTTCGACACACCCGCCACGATCAGGTTCTGGTTTGCTGTCATGCGGAAATCACCTTTGTGGATCTTCGCAATTTCAGCCACACCGCTTTTCAGAGGCTTACCTGGGTAGTCCAACAGACGGCCGTTTTCGATGAACAACGCCAAGTGGTGCTTGCCGTCAATGCCTTCAACCCAACCGATGCGATCGCCGCGATCAGTGAATTCGTATGGACGAACCGCTTCAAATGTAATGCCTGCGCGTTTTTCCACTTCCGCTTTGAAGACATCAGTCCCAACGCGATCCAGCGTGTATTTGGTCTTTGCATTTTTACGGTTTGAACGGTTACCCCAATCACGCTGTGTCGTCACAACCGCTGCGGCAACGTCCAAGGTTTTATCCAGTGCGACAAAACCGAGATCGTCTGCTTTACGTGGGTAGGTCGCTGTATCGCCGTGCGTCATGGCAAGGCCACCGCCGACCAATACGTTAAAGCCCACCAGCTTGCCGTTGTCGGCAATCGCCACGAAGTTCAGATCGTTCGCGTGAACATCCACGTCGTTTTGCGGCGGGATAACCACGGTGGTTTTAAATTTACGAGGCAGGTAGTTCGAACCCAAAATCGGCTCTTCGTCCTGATGACCTTCTACCTTCTCACCGTCTAGCCAAATCTCCGCGTAAGCGCGTGTTTTTGGTAGCAAGTGTTCACTGATTTTCTTCGCCCACTCATACGCCTCTTGGTGAAGCTCTGACTCAACAGGGTTGGTGGTACAAAGCACGTTACGGTTCACGTCACCTGCTGTTGCGATGGAATCAATACCAATCTTGTTCAGCGTTTGGTGCATCAGCTTGATGTTCGGCTTCAACACGCCATGGAACTGGAATGTTTGGCGCGTTGTCAGGCGAATACTGCCGTACATAGTGTGGTCTGTTGCGAACTTATCAATCGCCAACCATTGCTCTGGCGAGATAATGCCACCGGGCATACGTGCGCGCAGCATGACGTTTTGCAGCGGCTCAAGCTTTTGCTTTTGACGCTCTGCGCGAATATCACGGTCATCTTGCTGGTACATGCCGTGGAAACGGATCAGCTGGAAGTTATCTGCTGTGAATCCACCCGTTACACGGTCTTTCAAATCTTGCTCAATCGTTCCGCGCAGGAAATTACTTTCTCTTTTCAGGCGCTCGTTATCCGCGAGTGGGCCTAGCTCTGTGCCCAACTTAACTTGCTTGTCACTCATTAATACACATCCTTTTGATAGCGCTTCGCCTTACGCAGTTCATTCAAGTAGCTTTCTGCGTCTTCTCGGCTTTTTCCGCCTTGCTGCTCAACAACATTAATCAATGCTTCATGGACATCCTTCGCCATGTGGGTCGCGTCGCCACAGATGTAGAGGTATGCACCGTCTTGTAGCCACTGCCAAACCGCTGCTGATTGCTCAAGGATTTTATGCTGAACGTACTCTTTCTCAGCTTGATCTCGGCTAAAGGCAAGGTCGATGTTGGTCAACAAACCGTCTTTTAGGAATTTCTGCCACTCTACTTGGTAGAGGAAGTCTTGCGTGAAGGTACGGTCACCAAAGAACAACCAGTTCTTACCTTCTGCACCACGCGCATCACGCTCTTGCATGAAGGCACGGAAAGGTGCGATACCAGTACCTGGGCCAATCATGATAAGCGGCGCATTGTCATCGGCTGGCAACTTGAAGTTGTTGTTGTGTTCAATGAACACCTTCACCGACTCTGCATCTTCCGCACGGTGCGCAAGGAAGCTAGATGCACCGCCAAAGCGCGTGTTGTCGCCGTTTTGGAATTCCACCAAACCCACCGTCAAGTGAACTTCTTCACCCACGTCTTCTTGGCTTGATGCGATAGAATACAAACGCGGTGTCAGCTTACGCAGCAGACCCACTAACTGCTCGGCAGTCAGCTTGGTTTTCTTCTCGCCTAACACATCCACCACTTGGGTGTTGTTGGCATACTGGCGAAGCTTATCTTTATCTTCTGCCAGCTTTTGAAGCTTCTTGCTGCCTGAAAGCTCAGCATAGGCCGCAACTTGTTGTGGGTTTGCTGCTGTGATTTCAAACTTGTCCGTTAGCGCTTTACGCAGCGACAACGACTCACCTGCAACGTCAACGGTTTCATCGCCCGTTAGACCGCCTTTCGCCAAGATCTCATCTACAAGCTCTGCACCGTTGCTGTAATACACGCCCAATGCGTCACCCGGCTGGTATGTCAGGCCTGATTCACCCAAATCTATCTCGATGTGGCGAACGTCTTTACCTGAATCACGACCTGTGATTTTTTGGTTTGTTACGACTTCCGCCGCATACGGGTTTTGCTTGTTGTAAGCAGACACCTGCGCTGCAGTTTCAACACCGTGAATCGGCACAACCACTTCGTCAGCATCGCCGCTCAGTGCTTCTTTCACTTTGCCGAGGATATCCGCACTCCAGCTTGCTGCTTCGGCATCGTAATCCACATCGCAATCAAGGCGAGGAATGATCGCTTTCGCGCCTTGCTTAGAGAGGAAGGCATCAAAGTCTTTACCGGTTTGGCAGAAGAACTCGTAGCTTGAGTCACCCAAACCGAGTACTGCATATTGCAGGTTATCGAGCTTCGGCGCTTTCTTAGACTGAAGGAATTCATGCAGCGAAATGGCATTATCAGGTGGCTCGCCTTCGCCGTTGGTTGACGCGACAATCACCAAGTGGGTTTCTTTTGCGATATCACGCGGCTTGTAGTCGTCCGCTGAGAAAAGAGAAACCGTCACACCGTCTGCTTTCGCTTGCGTTTCCAACGCTTCCGCAACGCCTTTCGCGTTGCCTGTTTGAGAGGCATAAATGATCGTTAGCTTACCCGCAGGTTTCGCTGCTGTAGCGACCGCTTGTGCAAGAGGTTGAGGGTTGCTTGCCGCAGCGGCAGGTGTCTGGCTCAAACCCCAGAAGTAACCGCTGATCCACGCCATCTGTTGTGGCGATAGCTCTGCCACGGCCTGCTGAAGCTGACCGATCTGTTGGTCATTAAGCGGGCTTGCCAGTGCAGAAAGTTCCTTGAGTAACATGTCACGACATTCCTTTTTTATTTCGTGAGCATAGATTAGCCATTCGCCGTAATAACTAAAAATAATAGAAATGCATGTTTTATAACTTTGGGTTTGAATATCGGGCAAATTCGGTCAGAAACTGTGACATAGGGCGTGTGAACTAATCAGCAAAGGATGACACTAGGTGGAAACCGGAGAGAAGAAAGCAAAGTTTTGAGGTGAGAAAAACCACAGCCACAATTGAGATTGCAGCGGTGGTTCATTAACGGTCTAACGGCAGAGTTCAGCGTTCAAAACGGAAAGACAAAAGAAGCTGATGCACTGATTCAAACCGGATTACATATCGACGATACGTACCTGATGAAAGCCCACTTCTAAGGCATTTTCTGTCGCCATATCAAC
Source organism: Enterovibrio baiacu (assembly GCF_004120195.1). Lineage (GTDB taxonomy): Bacteria > Pseudomonadota > Gammaproteobacteria > Enterobacterales > Vibrionaceae > Enterovibrio > Enterovibrio baiacui. Next base: position 116,800 of record NZ_SCHN01000014.1, read on the forward strand.
GTCGCCGAAGCATTGTTCTACACCATTTCCATCGGTTAATGGCACAAGTCCCCCGCGGGCATGGCGAAATTCAACAATCCATCCATCGCTCGACAACGACGGTTCGATCATGGCCTCCACCAGCATTTCTTGGCTGTAGAGAGAACGGAGTTCTGATTTTGTCATTGGCTCTTCCTGCTTTTTGCAATGCTTAGGGTTACGCGATTAACCACATGCATCGTCTGGTAAAAGCATAGTCGTCAGCACGTCGATGTGCCACGGCGAGCGCTATCGTTTGTGAGACAGAAGCGAGGAGGAAGATAGCCCAACCCCGTCCCCTTTTTCGCCATTTAATAAATGCACCAAGGTGATCTTCAAGCGCATCGGAGAGACGGGCTTATGTTGCACCAAATACCCAAAATCTCGCGCTTGTTGCTGCAAAGCTTCACTGCGATTGGCCGTCACGAGCACTGTTGGTACTGGCTGTAGTCGCCGAGCGTTGATGTATTGCGCCAATGCCAAGCCTGTCATTTCTGTGTCGAGGTGGTAATCCACAATCAACAATTCCACGGGTGCCTGCACCGTATCGCAACTGATTTGGAGTTCCTGCAACGAGCACGCCGTGACGACCTCACAACCCCAGCGCTGCAGCAGTTCTTCCATGGCATGACAAATGTTTGGATCGTTATCAACCACCCATACTCGCGCGCCTTGCAGTACGACGCCCGCATCGGGCACTAAGGTTTCAATGCTACGAGGGCTAGGGATACTTCGGTTTCCATAGGGCACAAACACGGAAAAGCGCGATCCTCGGCCAGGCATCGAATCTACCGACACGCCATGCCCCAATACACTGGCTATCTTGTCAACGATCGCGAGGCCCAAACCAAGCTGTGTATGATGAAGCTCTTGATCCGCAGTGAGGCGCTTGAATTCTTGGAAGATCTCTTTCTTTTTGTCTTCAGGGATCCCAACGCCGGTATCAAGCACTTCAATGCGAAGCCCATCAGTGCAACGACGACAGCCCAGCAAAATCTTGCCAGATACCGTGTAGCGAAGGGCATTTGTCATCAAGTTACGAATGATTCGCGCCAGCAATTGTGAATCGGTATACACGTAGGCAGAGCAAGGCACGTATCGCACTTCAACGACGCTGCCTTCTGCGGCATGAGAGAAATCATCGGCGATGTTGTCGAGCAAATCGCTGATGGGGAACGACTGTTTGTCGGCTCTGACCACGCCGGCATCCAGCTTGGATATTTCAACCAAGGTCGTGATCAATGACTCCACGTCCTGAAGCGAGTGCGTCAATGAATCCACCAGTTTTCGCGCCGACGGTGACATACGGTGACTCAGCAAAGACCCTAAATACAACTGAGCGGCATTGAGCGGTTGCAGCAAATCGTGGCTGATCGCAGCAAGGAATTTGGTTTTTGATAAATTGGCATACTCGGCATCTTTTTTGGTTTCAAGCAGCCGTTCTTGCATGACGCGCCTTTCTTCCACTTCACCTTGGAGCTGATCATTCAGAGTTTGTAGCTGTGCCGTACGCTCTTGCACTCTGAGTTCCATGGTTTGATAGGCTTGCTCTAGTTCCTCGGCACTGCGCCTGCGCTCTGTGATGTCCCAGTTGAGTACGAAAAGCCCCGTGATATTGCCTGCGGAAGAGAGGTTCGGCACATAGCTTTTCACTACATAGCGGGTGTTGCCACTGGCATTGTTCTCTTCGATTTCGAACATCACAGACTCGCCCGATAACGCACGATCTAGATAGGGTTTCAACGCCGAGAATTTCGATTGGCTACGCATGATCGAGATGTGTTTACCGATCAACTCACCGCGCGGGTAGCCATACCATTCATCGTAAGCACGGTTGGTGAATTGGTAGAGAAGATCGTCCCCCACATAGGCGATCAAGGCGGGCACATTGTCAGTGATCAAACGCAGCCATTGCTCGGTCTCTCTCAGTTCCTTGGCATCCAAATAACGCTGCGTGATGTCGGTGTACGTATTGACGTAGCCTTCTTCTTCCATGGCATGACTACGCACTTCAATCACGCGGCCGTCCGGTAACGTCTGAACCCGAATGCCTTCTGGCGGATGCGCCCCACCGCGTCCAATCCGCTCTAATGTGATCGGGCATCTTTCTCGAACATCGTCCAACTTTGCGCCTGAAAGCTGCGACTGCACCAGCCCTGAAATCACCACAAAGCGCTGATTGAAAACCTGAATATTCCCCTCTTTGCTGACCAACAGCACCCCTTGGGAAAGGTTGTCCACCATGTCTTGAAGCAAGCGACTTTTCTCAGCCATGGCCGCTTCAAAGCGTGCCGTTTCTGCCTGTTTTAACTGGGTAATGTCGGAATACACCATCACCATGCCGCCATCACTGGTAAGACGCTCTTTGATTTGAAGCCAACGATTGTCATTCAGTTTTAAGGTGTGGCCGTTGTTGGTGGTTTCTGGCTCACTCACGATCAACCCTTGCGCATGCGCGAGTTCGCGGATCTTTTCAGGAGTGAGCGACGTCGTATCTAGCGAGACGGCGTTGTCTTTCCAGTAGCGTTGAAAACGGCTGTTTGAGTACACCAACTCGCGGTTCGGATCGTAGAGTGCAAAGCCGTCAGAAATAGACTCAATGGCATCAATAAAACGCTGATGGGCTTGTTCGGCTTGCGACTTGGCTTGCGAAAGCTGGCGATTGGTGGATTCGAGCGATTGCAGTGCATGATTCAGTTCTTCGGTTTTATCGCGCACCTGATCGGCCAGCACCACGGAATGCTGAAATGCGCCCCATGCATCCACTTGCGGGCTTCCCCCTTGCTCAACGCGATGCACCAATGCTTCAATCATTTTTTTCTGCCGCGTGTTTTCTTCCTCTAACGCGGCAATACGCCGTTTGAGTTCCTTCTCGTTTTGACTCAATTCACCCTGCCTTTTTCGCCAAATATGGCGACATTTCCGTCGCTTCTTGAGATGGGTCTGCTCCCCGCGGCACCGCGCCATGTCGAGGCGGTTTACCAATCATCACGCCTGTTAGCGTTTGGTTCATGTGTATCCCATTGAGTTGCTCACCATAAGTGTTGAACCCCACCAAACGAAAACGGGAAATCATGGCTTTCGCTTGGTCTTGTTTCATGGTTTGCTCCACCTCCAAGCGCCTCAAGAAGCAATCACACGCCAAGGTCACTTCCAGCTCCCCAATGCGTGATTCCATCGCCGACAGTGTGTCTTGCGTGTTCGCAAAAAGATCCCCCGGTCGCATCGCCGTTACGACGATCCCATCATCCACTGCACAGTAAAAATCCAAGCTCAGATCTTCATTTACTTTCTGGATCGATCGCACGTAGTACTGATCGCCAATCAACACCGCCAAAGGATGAAGCGCGTAGATTTCAGGGCGAAGATCATTGAGATGAATGCCCACTTCCCGCGCGTACACTTGCGCCGCAGGCTCGGCGTTAAACTCATACACTTTGCGCGAGGTGCAATCGGCTTGCGTGACCACCAGCTTGCTATCAAGACTTTCAATATGGTGCGTGGTAAACACTTCAAACGGGCAATGGGTGTTGAACATCACCACAATGGCGGCGTTGGTATGAAACTCGCCGTCACAATACACATGCGTGTTCGCGAGGTGGATGTCATCCCCCGCCGAGCCACCAAAGTGCGGTAAGCGCCCCAACGCCGTATCCAAGGTCACCAGAAAACGCTCTTCAATGGGCGACAACCCATCAATCAAGGTGAGCACAAAGGTGTTGCCGTTAATGGGCGCTTTCAGGTCGATTTGGCACGCCTCAATCAAGGAACTGACACAGAGTTGCGCCGACTGAAGTGTAAAATCTTCCAACGGCACGCGCATGCCAGAAACCTTAAAATCCTTATGGGAAAAGCCTAGCGCACTGATGCTACTTTTCGAATATCCATAGGGCGTAACTTCCCCCGCCGACGTGCAGCCCATGACCTCACAATGCAAAAATGCAGACGACATTTCCTTACTAAGGGCTTGTAAATCATAGGCAGAAGAACAGAAGAACAACACAAAGCCAATGTCATCACTATCAAGCTGTAACGCCAGTTCTCGCGCGGCTTTCACCGCATCGAGCTGGTAGGTTGCTGCGCTGTAAACGGCTTGCCGTTGCAACGACGATTGCTGTGCTGTCATGCCCTATCTCCTGACACCTTTCGGCGTTTCTTAAATCGGTGCTCACATCTTGTAAGTGTAAGCAGTGCACAATTCTTCGCGCTTCCTCCTAAAGGATGATTTTTATGTTTTTGCAAACCCCGCATGATGAAAGTTTCAAGATTGGGACACTTCAAAGACCACAAATGGAATCAGGGTCACTACACTGGAAAGAACAAAAAACGCAATGTTTAGGAAACCATTTTGGTGCATTTACATCCGTGAAATCACAGCAATATTAGGGGTCATCAGGAAGATGGCGGGCGTTTAACTTACGTAGTGAAAGGGACTAAGCCATGTACAAATTTCTTATTGCCGATGATCATCCACTGTTTCGAGACGCACTGATCGCCGTCATCCGATCACGCTATGAAGAGTGTGAAATCTTGCAATCAGAAGACATTACCCATGCCTTAGACCTTGCTGCCACTCACACGGATCTCGATTTGATTCTGCTTGATCTCAACATGCCCGGCATGGCCGGATTAAAAGGCTTATTAGAGTTGAGAAATCAAAGCCCTACCATTCCCGTTGCGATCATTTCAGCAGAAACCAATAAGCAGATCATTCTTCAAACCATCGCCTATGGTGCCGTTGGGTTTATCGCGAAAAGTGCACCAAGAGAAAAGATGCGAGAAGCGTTCGAACAGATCCTTGATGGGCATGTGTATTTGCCTGCCGATATTATTCGCGCAGAAGGGGATCAAGACGCATCGCACCGTCGTCAGGATGAGCCCCATTTCTCACCTGAAATGTTGCACACTCTCACGCGCAGACAACTTCTGGTGCTGAAATCCATGGCGCAAGGGGCGGCAAATAAGCAAATCGCTTACGACCTGAACATTTCTGAAACCACGGTAAAATCACACGTGTCAGCCATCTTGAAAAAGCTCGGTGTTCACAACCGCATTCAAGCCGTGGTTGGCGTCACCAACATTGATTTCGACCGCTACCTCAAGCGCTGATCAGCGTGTCATCAATGCCAAGTAGGCTGCTTCAAGGCCGCTAATACCTGTGTCACCAAATTCACCAAAGAATCCGGCGTGGCTTTCGACACATCGATGGCCGTAGTCTGTCCGACCATGCCCAGCAACGCACGATGAAAACGCCCTTGCGATTTGTTGTACTTCGCTGAAACCAGCCCCAAACCGCCGTGACAGGCTTTTTCGAACGCCAGGTCATCCCTAGACTTACTGAGCACTTCAAACGCGTTGAGCAAAGCGATAAAGCTCACGCTTGGGTCGCCATCGGCGACCGTATCGAAAGTTAATTCATAATGCATGAGATCAACCCCCACGCTCACGGCATAGCAGCGTCCACCAAGACGGCGCTTTTGGATCATGCTCGTGGCCATCACGGCTTGCCCCAGCGCAGCAATTTCACCGGCCTCCACCGAGTGCGGGAATGACAAGGTGACATGCATGGCCGAGTCTTCATCTTTATGGCTCGCCATGATACTGCCCGTGCGATACACAGGCGCACTGCCCTTACCCAAGAACACCATGCCATCTTCGGTGCGCTGCCATGTTCCCGGGATCGCATCGATCTCATGCATTCTTAAGGTGTGATGCCAAAACTGGCGCAACGCGTCCACGTCACTGATAGGTAAATCAACGGTATACCCAAGGATGACGGCATTCGCGCAATCCCATTGATTGATGTCGCAAAGTATCGGGCTGCCCTTCATCCACGCCCATCGCAGCGTACGTTGCTGACACAAGGTTAACCAGCGTTCGATGGCAGCACGGGTAGCATGATCGCGCGCCTGACAACGGCACAATATGGATAAGCGTCGAAGCGGTTGGCACGGCGACAACCATTCGCCTTGAGGCGCCAAGGAGACACCCTCAGAGTCAGGGGGCAGTTTTTCTGTGTTTGGCGTGGCTTTTAGGTATGACGGCGCGAACGGTGAAACGGCGAAATCATGAAACAAACGCTGCAAACCATCGCCCCAGCGGTTCGCCATGAACCGTCCTTGCTCCAACGTGAAATACTGTGATTGCCACGCAATGCGACGCGCTGATATCTCATCCTTAATATGTTCAAGCCACCGCGATAGCGCATTGATATCAGTGTGCTGCGTTACGCGAAACCGCAACGTGGGTCTGGGCTGAAAATCCGAGATCAACGGCAGCAGGATCGCGCCCATGTCGGTGAGTTTCTTCTGGCACCGCAGCGCCCGTAAAGACGGGTGCAACACGCTCGCCCAGTACGGCGAAAAAGGCAGGGTTTCGATGCGATGCTCGGGCAACGTCTCAGGCAAAGAGTCTGACGAAGAAGCGTGCGAGGAAACCGAAGGAGCATGATGAACCTTGTCATCGTCATCCGACGTTGAAAGTGCCTTCCCCACGTTAATTAACGCTTTCGATACTTGTCGCCACAAACCAATCATCGGCCAAGATCCTGACGAGATAAGCACGGTGTTCTCTGGGCGGTAGTGCGTATTGTGGTAACGGCGCAGTTTGACGATATCCAAGGCTTCCAATGTGTCAGGCATGCCGCCGTAAAGCGGCGCTCTCGGCTCACTGTTTACCGCCATGTCGACCGCTTCGTTGAATCGATCGTTACGCTGATATTCCGTCAGCTCTCGGTACAAGGTGCCATCTAGCCCTAACCCCTCCGCGCGCAGCGTATGGCGAATGATTTCTTCGTCGAAGTCATCGCTATTCAATAAGGGCGAAAACACGCAATCGGACAGAAAACCGATGCCACGAAGTACCGAGGCGGGGTCATAACCTGAAAGATGAAAACGGGTACTCTCTTTTTGCGTGGTGGCATTGAATTCAAGCAGGGTCAGTTCGGCGCGAAGGGAGAGAAAGGTATCAGGGTCGGGATAGCGCGTTGAACCGCGAAGCACCATGTGCTCGAGCGCATGCGCAATGCCACTGTCATCGTCTGACGGCGTCGGCACCACAAGGGCAACACTGAGCCTGTCTTCATCTGATGCTGCATGATGCCAATGCATGACGCCCGTGACGTGGCGATATCCCACCCATCCTGAGTCCAACTGCTGTTCAGCAGGTGGAAGCAAAAACCAATCTGGCGCGGCAGGATGTGGTGTCGCCATAGCCTCTCCTCATGAAATACATCATGGTTTTACGGACAAGATCAGGTGGCTATTTTTCACGTTCCTTGCCAATGCTTCGCTATGACAGCCTTGATTGGCCTTCGCCACCGCATCCTCGATCACCGTGTGATGCGGGGATTTACTGCAAACAGGATCGGCATTGGCAGCATCACCTGTCAGCAACAATGCCTGACACCGACAACCGCCAAAATCCGTTTCCTTCTCATTACAGCTTCGGCAAGGTTCGGGCATCCAGTCAAATCCGCGAAAGCGATTAAAGCTGTCAGAGTGATACCAAATGTCTGAAAGTGCCTGCTCTTTCACGTTTGGGTGAGGCAAATCCAACAGCGCCGCGCTGTGACAAGGCAGTGCTTTTCCATCCGGTGCGATGTTGAGGAAAATGTTTCCCCAGCCACTCATACAGGGCTTCGGGCGCTGCTCATGGTAATCCGGCGTGACGAATAAAAACTTAGGCCCTTGGCCTTGCTGGCGGTCTCGCAGCGCATTCACACGCGCTTCCGCACGCGCAATTTGCTCATGGGACGGCAACAATGCATCGCGGTTATGCAGCGCCCATCCGTAGTATTGGGAGGTGGCCAGTTCGACGTAATCCGCATCAAGCTCAATCGCTAGCGCCATGATGGCGTCAATGGATTCAATATTTTGCCGAGTGATCACCACGTTCATCACCATGGGAAACCCATTCGCTTTAACGGCATTGAACATGGCCTTTTTGTGCGCGAACGCGTTACGTTTTCCCGCGATCGCGTCGTTAAGATCCGGATCGGCAGATTGAAAACTGATCTGAATATGATCCAAGCCTGCCGCTTTCAGTTTGATGATCCGCTTTTCAGTCAACCCGACCGCAGAGGTGATCAAATTGGTGTAATACCCCAGTTGATGAGCATGGGCCACAATCTCTTCGAGATCTTGGCGAAGCAGCGGCTCGCCACCTGAAAAACCTAGCTGCACCGCACCCAGTTCACGCCCTTGTGCCAACACGCGACACCATTCTTCTGTCGTCAGTTCATCAGAAGGATCACCCAGATTGATCGGGTTCGAGCAATACGCACAATGCAGCGGACAGCGGTATGTCAGTTCAGCCAGCAACCACAGCGGCGGACTAACAGCTTTCGAGCCATTTTTTATCACACGCCACCTCCACAAACTCCGCGACATCTTGCGCGAGCGCCACACCCGGAAATTTGGCTTCCAAGCGAGAAATTACCGCTGACACAGGGCTAGGATGTTCAAACTGCAGCAAGATTTCAGCCGCGCTTTCGCTGAGCTTCACCATGCCTTCTGGGAACAGCAGCACGTAGCTCTCTTGCGCCTTTTCGAACTGCATTCGAAACATTGCATTGCGTTGGTAAACCACTTCATCACTCATGCCCACTCCCTACCGTTTGCCTTGCTCTTTCGTTCTGGTTGTTATCTAGAATCTCGCTACTCGTCTCTATCATCTCTGTTAACGATCAATCGCATGGTGCCAAACGGGCTCATCCGCTACCCCAACAAACGGCGGCCGATCGAACTCATACGCCATGCTCAGCGAATCCAGCAGCGACCACAAAATATCGAGTTTAAATTGCAAAATATTGAGTGCCCTTTCCTGTTGTTCTGACGTTTGAAAATGATCGAGTGTGATCGCCATACCTTGCTCAACATCACGACGAGCTTGGCTCAAGCGCTGACGAAAATAGGTTAAGCCGCTTTGGTCGATCCACGGGTAATGGGTCGGCCAACTATCGAGGCGAGATTGGTGAATCTCAGGGGCAAAGAGTTCGGTTAACGATGAACATGCCGCCTCTTGCCATGTCGCTCTGCGCGCAAAATTCACATACGCATCCACCGCGAACCGCACGCCCGGCAGCACCCACTTTTCATCAAGCACTTCTTGGCGCTCTAACCCCACGGATTCCGCCAAACGAAGCCACGCCTCAATACCGCCCCATTCACAGTCCAAGCTTTCATGCCCGTCATGGTCAAGAATGCGTTGTACCCATTGCTGACGGACCTTTTGGTCGCGGCAATTGGCCATGATGGCCGCATCTTTGATAGGAATAGCGGTTTGATAATAGAAACGGTTAGCAACCCAACCACGAATTTGCGCCTTGGTGCATTTGCCGCTGTACATCGCTTTATGGAAAGGATGATGAATATGGTAATACTGCCCTTTAGCAAGTAAGGCGGCTTGAAACGCCTCTCGGCTCATCGCGTCTTTCATCATCCCTCCTAGATCTGAATGTGCATGCCATCAAAGGCAATCTCGACACCCGCATCCAGCACGGCCTTGTGCTCAGACGCATAGGGATCGAGGATCGGGTTGGTGTTGTTAATGTGGATCAGCACTTTTCTCGGCTTGTCGAACTGATCCAGCAAAGCCAACATGCCGTCGTCTCCCGACACAGAAAGGTGTCCCATCTCGCTACCCAAGCGCGTACCCAGTCCTTCGCGGATCATTTCATCATCCGTCCATAAGGTGCCATCCATCATCACGCAATCCGCACTTGCCATGGCAGACAACACGGCATCATCGGGCGCACCTAAACCTGGCGCGTAGAACAAGGTCGCGCCGGAGCGTGTATCCACAATACGCAGGCCGATGTTATCGCCGGGGCGAGGTTTATTGCGGTACGGGGAAAACGGCGGCGCATTCGATGCCAAGACGATGGGGTGAAAACGTAACGCGGGCACTGCGGGAATTTGCCATCCCTCGTCAGCTGTTGGATCGACGGTATGGGTGCGGTATCCACCTTCCCAATGCTTCATCATGGAAAGAATGGGATAGCTGGTGGAAAGCTCTTGCGCGACTTCTGCGGTGCAATATAAATCGAGCGGCAGGCCTTCGCGGAGGATCAACAACCCTGTGGTGTGATCGATTTGCGCATCCGTGACAATCACAGATCGAATGCCCGACCCACGGGCGCCATTGGCACGCGCAAGCTGAGGAGAGGCATTGATTTGCTGGCGAATGTCTGGCGAAGCATTAATCACCACCCAATTGTCGCCGTCGTCACTGACAGCAATCGACGATTGGGTTCTTGATTCAGCACGGCTGGTGCCGTTTCTCACCGACGAACACATACGACAATGGCAGTTCCATTGCGGAAACCCGCCACCTGCCGCAGAGCCTAACACCACAATCTGCATTCGCGCTCTCCTTGGCCATTCTTTTCGCCGTCGCTGAAGATCCAACGAGCCATTTCAAACCATCCAGACATCGTGGAAAAAGAATAAAAAAAAGGGATGCATCCCGAAGGCGGCATCCCATTACGACTCTCTCAACGATTGCTGATGTAAAGGGTAACTTCAAATCCGAGTCGCAGTTCCGTAAAGCTAGGTTTTTTCCACATAGTGATTGCTCCTTGTGCCTGATACGAATGTGACAAAATTATCGCCACCGTTATTAGCCTAAATACAAGGCGAGAAACTACCAATCCTACTTTGTGATGATTTCTCTCGTCCGAGACGCAAATCAGTTTTGCCAAAACGGACATAACCCGACACCTAGGGTTGAGTTTTCGAAAAATCATGAGGAGAAACAGTGACTACCACGCCTTCATCGAGCGTATTTGTTGCGCGTCTCAATTTTCTTTTCTTGCCGTATTTGTTCGCTACGCAGCGGTGTTCATCGCTCACAATGGCCAAACAGGCCAAGCACTGCACACACTCGTTGTAATCAATCTGCCCTGTTTTTTGAATCGCATTAATGCCGCAATGCTTTTCACACAGCCGACAGGGTTGACCACACTCCTTACGCCGCGTGAGCCAACTGAAACGCCGCAAACGCCCTAACACGGCCAAGCCCGCTCCCAGTGGGCACATGTAGCGGCAATACGCTTTATGAACCCGTGCACTCAGCGCCAGCAGCAACACGGCGTACAACACGAAAGGCCATGCCCTGTCGAACATGAGCGTGACCGCCGTTTTGAATGGTTCGATTTCTGCGAGGGTTTCTGCGAGAGAAAGTTGGTAGAACGCCATGCTCACCAACACCACCAGCACACCGTATTTCACAGTGATGAGCGTTTGATGCAGACCGTCGCCGATCTTCCATTGTCGTAAGCGGTACTTTTCCGCCACGGCAGCCACCAATTCCTGCATAGCGCCAAACGGACACAACCACCCGCAATACAGGCCTCTTCCCCACAAAAATAGGCTGATAAACACATAGCTCCACAGCACAAACAAAATGGGGTCGAGCAAAAAGACTGTGATATCAAAGCCCTTCCAAAGGGACAAAAACAGGGTGTAAATGTTGACGACAGAAAGCTGCCCTTGGGCATAAAAACCGATAAACCCGATCACAAATACCAAGGCAGTGAGTCGCACTGGCGTTAAATAGCGGCCAAATCCAGCCAAGCGATGCTGAAACACAAACATGCCGGTCAGTAGGGCGAGATACACTGAAAGGATAACAACCTCGACAAGCCGATCCTGCCAGATCCGCTGCCACAAAGGGATAGGCGGCTTAGGGGGTTCAACAGGGATCAACACGCTGTCTGGCAACCGGTATTCGGTGTCGATCAGCACATGCTCTGATTCAAGAAAGTTTTTCTTCAATTGGATCGTCATACCGAATGACAAAGGCAACGACGGATCGAACCCGCTTTGATCCGAGAAGGTGAGAATTTTTATGTCATCGAATGCTGGCATCAAGGCGGCGATTTGTTCTGCAAACACAGGTGATTGGGCGTGATACAAATCGGCATCACGAAGCGCCAGCGGGCTACCTTGCTGGCGAAGTGAAAACCGCGCAGGCGTTGTACCCGCCACAAAGTCGTCCGCCACAAACGAATAGCCACCTCGAGAGCCGACAAGGAGCGCGATTTCCCCAGCCGAAAGAGATTCCATGATGCGTTGATACTCCGCATCACCCAACAGATTTTGCCCCACGCTTGGCGGGTTAATAAGCGCGATCGACAAGTCGATAAAAGGCGCGTTTTCATCATTGGCCTCACGCGCGGACCGCAACCGATCCGCGTCCACAACCAATTGCGCAGCCGCCGCTTCATCGCTAAGTTGCCACCGGAAAAGTGCCTGCTCTTGGCGTAACGCGTCAAAGGATCGCGGAGAGAACGCCTTCATGTTCAGCTTGGCTTTGGCGGAAGAACCAAAGCCACTGAGCTTTGCCTGCGCCACTTTTCGCGCTGCGGCCAAAATGGTGTCATGGACGACCATCACGGAGACTGTCGCTTTGGTGACACCGTCAAAATAGGCTAAATCATCACTGGCAATCCGCGCTTGGTCACTGCCCACCAACACTTGCTGTTTCAACGACAACCCTTGGTATTGGGCAATGAATTCATACAAAGGCGCTTCACCCAGCCCATGCAAGAAGATCGGCTCGTGATGACGCACCAACACCAAACCAACAATGCGCCCCTGCACATCAAGACCCACGCGCAAATTAATGCTGTCGCCTGAGAAGCCCGGAAAGTCCGTTAAGTCATCGGTTTCAAACAGATAGCCGATGACATTGTCGAGTTGATAGATATCGGTAATGGGCATGGCATCTTGCGATGCTTTCATGCGGGTGGCGCTCGGAAAGAGGGCTTGCGCTTCATCGCTCACTTCAAGCCAATCTTGGGCCCAAAGCGACGGTGTAAAGAGAATCAAAAAGAAGCTGAGGCAAAGCCAACGACGCCAATACATACACTGCTCTGGCATGGAAATACCCGTTAAAAAAGCGGAGTACGAACTCCGCATCGCATATCCGTCAGGCAGCACTGGGAACGCTGCCGTCAGGTTGCAGAAAGGATTTAGAAGAAACCGAGCGGGTTGATGTCGTAACTCACCAGCAGGTTTTTGGTTTGTTGGTAATGATCCAGCATCATCTTGTGGGTTTCACGGCCAATACCGGATTTTTTGTAACCGCCAAACGCCGCATGTGCAGGGTAAAGGTGGTAACAGTTCGTCCAAACACGGCCAGCTTGAATGGCTCGTCCCATGCGGTATGCGCGGTTTACGTCACGCGTCCAAAGCCCTGCGCCTAGGCCATATTCGGTGTCATTGGCAATCGCTAACGCTTCAGCCTCATCTTTGAAGGTGGTGACAGCAATAACAGGGCCGAAGATCTCTTCTTGGAATACACGCATGGTGTTGTCGCCTTTGAAGATGGTCGGTTTCACGTAGTAACCGCCGCCGAAGTCTGCCGACTCGCCGCCCATCAGTAGCTCCGCGCCCTCTTCACGACCGATATCCATGTAGCTCAAAATCTTCTCGTATTGCTCGTTAGACGCTTGTGCGCCCACTTGTGTTTCTGTGTCGAGCGGGTTGCCATGTTTGATTGCTTTGGTGCGTTCAACCACTTTCGCCATGAACGCGTCAAAGATGCTTTCTTGCACCAATACACGCGATGGGCACGTGCACACTTCGCCTTGGTTGAAGAATGCCAATACACAGCCTTCAACGGCTTTGCTGATGAACTCGTCTTCTTGTTGCATCACATCTTCAAAGTAGATATTGGGGGATTTACCGCCCAACTCCACTGTTGATGGGATCAAATTATCTGCCGCACAGCGAAGCACATGGTTACCAATCGCAGTCGAGCCTGTGAAAGCAATCTTTGCGATACGGTTGGATGTTGCAAGCGCTTGGCCAGCCTCGGGCCCCATGCCATTAACCACGTTCAATACGCCTGGTGGCAACAAGTCACCCACCAACTCCATCAACAATAAAATGGTCGTCGGTGTTTGCTCGGCAGGTTTTAAAACAATGCAGTTACCTGCAGCAAGCGCTGGCGCAATTTTCCATGCCGCCATCAACAGTGGAAAGTTCCAAGGGATGATCTGCCCGACGACCCCTAGAGGTTCGTGAATATGGTAGGCCACGGTATTGGCATCGATCTCAGCCGCAGACCCCTCTTGGGACCTAATCGCCCCGGCGAAGTAGCGGAAGTGATCGACACAAAGCGGCAGGTCAGCGGCGAGGGTTTCGCGCACGGCTTTGCCGTTTTCCCATGTTTCTGCAACGGCCAAATATTCGATGTTGGCTTCGATGCGGTCAGCGATCTTGAGGAGGATATTAGAACGCTCGGTGGCGGATGTTGCTCCCCACGCAGCTTTCGCTTGATGCGCGGCGTCGAGCGCCAATTCAATGTCTTCTGCGCTGGAGCGAGGAATTTCTGCGATCGATTCGCCCGAACAAGGCGATGTATCAGTGAAGTATTGTCCTTTAACTGGCTCAACCCAGTTACCGCCAATGTAGTTGCCATAACGCGCCTTGAAATTAACGACGGCTCCGTCGGTATTTGGTTTTGCGTAAATCATTGTCCACCTCATCATAATTCGTTGGCGATATCGCCTTCGTCTTCCCTGACGCTCCCTTTGGAGGTCATGTCAGGCGTTGTACTTAGAGTATGGAAAGGAGGTGGGATCTCACCATCACCCCTTGGTTGGCAAAATCTCATACTTTCGACGGGTAAACGAAAAGAAGGAGGACAACACATTTGCGTGTACCGCTGTTTTCTTTTGGTTTTTCGCGCTATTCCACGTCAAAAAATACATCATGACCCACCATGATTTACCTGTGTTTTTCATCGTATTCGAACACTTTTCGCGCTCTCAGGATGATTGACGTTCCAGCGACTTTTTTACGGCCACGGCGCACTGCGGAATCGTCATTAAAGAGTATTTACCCTGTGCCATAAGGTGCATGTCCCGATTTCAATAATGGGGGAAGCGAGGGGGCGAGAGGAGAGAGGAGAGAGGAGATATGAGATATGAGATATGAGATATGAGATACGAGATGCGAGATGCGAGATGCGAGATGCGAGATGCGAGATGCGAGAAAGAGCCAGAACAAGAGAGAAGAGAGAAGAATGCCGAGCATAAGGCTCGGCATTGAGGTGCAGATATTAAAACCGTTAGCTTTTCGGCAGCTTAAAGGTCCATACCGTGCCACCTTGGTTGAAGTTCTTCACGCGCTTGGCAACGTCGCCGCCCCACAGTGGCACAGCGCCGCCCCAGCCGGATAAGACAGAGACATATTGCTCGCCGTCCATTTTCCATGTCACAGGGCTACCCACGATGCCTGAGCCGGTGTTGAACTTGTAAAGCAGCTCACCCGTTTTGTCGTCGAAGGCCATCAAGTAACCTTCAGGGTTACCGGTGAACACCAAACCGCCTGCCGTGGTGAGTACACCGCCCCACAGTGGCGCGTAGTTTTTGAACTCCCACACTCTCTCACCGGTTTTCGGGTCATAGGCACGGAGCACGCCGATATAATCATCGTGGTTTGAACGAATGGTGAACCCCGCCCCTAAGTAGGCTGCGCCACGTTTGTAGGACACTGGCTCATTCCAAATGTCCATGTGCCACTCATTCGCAGGCACATAGAACAAGCCTGAATTTTGGCTGTAGGCCATCGGCATCCAGTTTTTACCACCAAGGAAAGAAGGCGCTGCAATCACGGTTTTACCCTGCTTGCCGTCTTTCACTTCACTCGGATCACCCGGGCGGTTTTCATCAACATACAAAGGACGCCCTTTGTCATCGAGGCCTTTCGCCCAGCTGATTCTATCGACAAACGGGAAGCCGCGAATGAAATCACCATTGGTGCGATTTAGCACGTAAAAGAAACCATTTCTGTCTGCTGTCGCAGCCGCTTTCACGGTTTTACCGTCTTCTTGGTAATCAAATGAAATCAGCTCATTTACACCATCAAAATCCCAGCCATCGTGCGGCGTGGTTTGGAAGTGCCACACAATTTTTCCGTCATCAGGGTCGATCGCAAGGCGTGATGAAGAAAAGAGGTTATCGCCCGGACGCATGTGTGAGTTCCATGGCGCAGGGTTACCCGTACCAAAAAAGAGCAAATCCGTGTCAGGGTCATACGTACCGCCTAACCACGGCGCGGCACCGCCACTTTTCCAGAGGTCGGCTGGCCATGTTTTTCCTGGCGCGCCACCTGAGATGCCGTTTTCGATTTTCTTTCCGTCTTTGTAGACGTAGCCCATGTGGCCTTCAACGGTCGGGCGCTCCCACACCAACTTACCTGTCTTCGCATCATACGCGCGCACTCTCCCTACTATCCCAAATTCACCACCCGATACACCCGTGATGACATTGCCTTTCACAATGATCGGCGCAGCAGTAATGGAGTAACCGTCTTGGTAGTTATCCACGGTCTTTTTCCAGCGCACCTTGCCCGTTTTCGCATCCAGTGCGACGAGTTTGGCGTCCAAGGTGCCGAAAATCACCAAGTCGTCATACATGGCGACACCACGGTTGATCACGTCACAACACGGCATGATGCCATCAGGCAAACGCGCGTCGTATTGCCATAGCTCATCACCGGTTCTGGCATCAATGGCGTACACCCGCGAGTAAGATCCGGTCACGTACATCACACCGTCTTTGATCATGGGTTGGCTTTCTTGACCACGCTGTTTCTCTCCGCCCAGTGAGAACGCCCACACGGGACGGATTTCTTCCACTGTCTCTCGGTTTATCGCGTCCAGCGGACTAAAACGCTGTCCTCGAAGGCCAAGACCATAGCTCACCACATCGTCCGTGGTGGCCTGATCGGCGAGGATATCTTCGTCCGTGACGCCCGCATAAAGTGGCGATGATGCCAGCGCGAGCGAGAGTGCGGCAAATAGCGCGCCGCGTTTAAATGACGTTACTGTCATGGGAATACCTCTTCGTTAGCTAACTGCTTTTCAGCAACTAGGTGTCCATTGAGAATCAATAAATCCTGTGGGTAGCAAAACCGTTCCTTCCTTATCGCTGAATGCAGGCCGAGCGAAGCCCTGCCTCTCTTTCTATGGCTGTCAAAAAGCGCACCCACAAAAAATCAGGCGATAGAGGAAACAAACTGCGTTGTTTTGCAAAAGACGACCGACTAGTCGATCGCTTGCTGAGACGTTTTGGTTAGGGCCAACTGTGACGATGTGTTCAAGGGGATTGCGCGAGCGTGGCAACAGGCTCGACATTCATCCCCTTTTCATTGTTATTCCGCGCAGAATCGTTGCTCGGCGCGATATCTGAAAACCGTGTCGGCACGTTAAAATCCACGCCATAACGTGCCGCCCAGCGGGAGAAATCGCCAGAGCGAATGTGCGCAAGCACGATGTCTTCTAAGGCATACGCCAACTGGCGGTAATTATTGTGTACCGCCATGCCCAACTCCCAGTCCGCACGCCCCAATAAAGGGAACGCCAATTCCGTTAGCGCAGGCTCGGTGTGCTGACTGTCTTGTGATAAATCCCGACGCGATTGGGAATTCAGCCATTCCAACTGCGAACTCATTCCCATTACCATGGCAATCTCGCCATGGTTTAAGGCATCAAATGCATCATTAATGGAGGCATAAGTGCGGGCGTTTTGGCGAAAACGCCCGCCATAAGCCGTGGTCAAAAAGAACTGCGGTACGGTGTCGACTTCCACGCCAACTGGGTGATACATAAATCGCGCTGCGGTCTGAGGACGCTCAAGTGTTGCCGTGTCATATGCCAGTAGCCAGCGTTCTCTTTGGTAGGGCGCGAACATGTGTACAAGCTCATGTGCCGGCAGGCCTAAATCGTCGCGCTGCAAAGCAAACTCCCGGTCGTAAGGCACACGCAACATGACATCGGCTTTCACCCGTCGCCCGTCCTCACTGGTTAAATTCATGCCTTTCCACAGGTAATTTCGCATGTCATCTTCGACGGTTTCATCTGGCGTCATCCACCGTAAATCCAGTGACACACCTAGACCGTCAGCGAGCGCCTGCGCCAGTGCCACGTCGATGCCAGCCGCGTCGCCCTGCGCATTGATGAATGAATAGGGAGGAAAATCTTTGTACACCGCAATGCTGATGCTACCACTGGCTTGAATGTCATCATAAGAGCGCGCATTCACAGGTGAGCTCCACACTATCCACCCCATCAGGATCAACAGCCAAGTCACGTTAATCATCAACCAAAGCCTGGCAAACGCGGTGAATGTTCGAGTAAACAAAGCCATACTCTTTCCTCCCTTCTTCACTGCGCTGACTAGCCGTTTTCAGGCGCGACAGACTCAAGCCAGGTTCGGATCGCCCACAGCGCTTCTTGGTTGAGATGTTCAGTCATCTTGGGCATGTAAACCGCACCGTTTCGGACAGCGCCGTTTTGTACACGGTAGATGTACCATTCATCGCCGTCGTAATCAGGAGAAAGAATGCGAAGATCGGGCGCGATGCCGCCAGAGATACCTTCAAGACCATGGCATCGCGCGCAGTTTTGGTTGTAAGCCGACGCGCCGATGCGTTCAATTTCGACTTTTACATCGCCATCAACATCGCGGTACGGGTTAGTGTCAACCCACTCAGGCCCCAAGGTCGGGATGCTTGATGTGTCGATAGATTGCGGGGTGACATCTCCATGTGCGAACACAGTTTGAGATGACAAGACGGCGACCAGCGCGAGGGCGGTAATAATACAAATATTGCGTTCAACGTTTTCCATGTCATTCAGGCTCCTTCATTTTTCGATGCTTGGAAAAGTGTAGGGGCGAGGCGAATTTCACGACATGCTACAAAGGCGGGGAAATCCCTCATTCTTTAGGAGGATTTTTGGCAATTCGACGGCTTGTCGTTGGAAAAAGAAAGGGCCACTGCATACAGTGAAGGCGTTGATAACGTCGGAGTGTGTCGCATGGCAGAAGACAAAAAATGCAGCAATACATTGATTATCAAAGCCCTCTTTTCCTTTCTCAGCTTGTTTATCGCGCTGGGAGGATCATCGTCCGTGAAAGCCAACGTAGAGATGAACATTGGCTTACTTCGTCAACCTTCTACGGTGACGACCGCCGTTCCTGACTACCTGCGCGCCGCCGACAATGACGGCGAAGCCGGTGCACTGCGCGCCATTGGCGACGCAAACGGAACAGGCAAATTCCTCGGCCAAAAATACACCCTCACCCGCCAAACCAGTGATGACATAAATACGCTAATTACCACCGCGACATCGTGGTACAAAAGCGGCACGCGCTTTTTTCTCGCAGACCTCAGTACCGCAGAATTAACGGCTCTTCGCAACGCATTGCCTCAGAATGCGATAGTGCTCAATTACGGCAACGCGGACGATGCCTTGCGCACGTCTCTTTGCTTACCGAACACACTGCACACGGGTGTCAGCTATGCCATGCGCGCCGATGCCATTGGGCAATGGCTCCGATTACGCCGACTCAATACCGTCTTTTTAGTCGCGGGGCCGAACCCAGCTGACCAAGCGTCTCTTGCCGCGGTTAAAGCCTCGCTCAAGAAATTCAATCATCGCGTTGTCGATGAAAAGGTCTGGGATTTTGACACCGATCTTCGACGCTCCGCCTCTCAGGAACTGCCGCTTTTTACACAAGCCCAAAATTACGACGTGGTGTGGGCCGTCGATGAAAGCAATCTGTTTGGCCAGCACCTGCCTTTTAATACCTGGTTACCCCGCCCTGTTATCGGCTCTCACGGAATGCGAAGCGACGGCTGGCACTACGCGATCGAGCAATGGGGTGCCATTCAGCTGCAAAACCGCTTCAAAAAAGATTTCGAGCGCCCAATGACCGCCAAAGACTTTGCTGCTTGGGTGGCGGTACGCACCCTCAATGAAGCCGTCACTGCGCTCAACACCGCCGAGGTGAAAGAGGTTCAACGCTTCATCCTCGGCGATCGTTTCCAATTAGCTGCTTACAAGGGGCGTAAGCTCACTTACCGCGCGTGGAACGGGCAACTTCGCCAGCCTGTTCCCTTGTTCTATTCGCAGGCACTCGTCGCGACTGCTCCCTTTGAGGGCTTTCTTCATCCGCGTAACGAGCTCGATACGCTCGGCGTCGACCAAGCCCAAAGTCAGTGCCGCCTTTACCCCACTTTATAAGGACATAGGATCATGAATCGTTTCTCCCATTTCATCGCCCTTACCGTGAGCACGTTGTTCGGTGCTTCACTGCTTACCACGGCACTGTTCAGTACTGGCGCATCCGCCAAAGAGCTGGCTTACGTCGCCAATGAGAAAGATGACACCATCAGTGTGATTGATATGGACACGCTGACCGTGATTAACACCTTTGAGGTTGGTGATCGCCCGCGCGGCATAGAGATCAGCAAGGATCAAACCCAGCTTTATATCTGTGCGAGTGAATCAGACACGGTGCAGGTTTTCGATCTCGATTCTGGCCAGATAGTCGGTGAGTTGCCGTCAGGGGAAGATCCTGAGTTGTTCGCCCTTCACCCCGATGGCAAACGCCTGTACATCGCCAATGAAGACGACGCACTCATGACGGTGGTCAACATTCCTGATGCCAGTGTTATCACGCAAGTGGAGGTTGGGGTTGAACCAGAAGGCGTAGCGGTTAGCCCTGATGGGAAACTGGCTATCATTACTTCTGAAACGTCAAACATGGCGCATTGGATCGACACAGAAACCAATACCATGGTGCATAACACCTTGGTCGATGCCCGCCCGCGCTACGCGGAGTTCAGCCCGGATGGTAAACAGCTATGGGTAAGCGCAGAAATTGGCGGCACCGTGTCTGTGATTGATACCGACAGCAAAGCCATCATCAAAAAAATCAACTTTGCCCCCAAAGGCGTACACAAAGACAAAGTGCAACCTGTCGGCGTGAAACTGAGCCAAGATGGCAGCACCGCGTTTGTCGCACTAGGCCCTGCGAACCATGTCGCCGTCGTGAATACAAAAACACTGGAGGTGGAAGATTACCTGCTTGTGGGGCGTCGCGTATGGCAAATGGCATTTAACGCGGAACAAGACAGATTGCTCGCCACCAATGGCGTGAGCGGCGATGTTTCGGTGATCGACGTGCCAAACCGCAAAGTGATCAAAACCATTAAAGTGGGGCGCTATCCTTGGGGTGTCGCAGTGCGAGAGGTCAACTGAATTTCATGCTCGACATTCATGCCCTCAGCCATACTTATGGTCAAACAAGCGCCGCAAAACCTCGCGGTGGGCGACAAGCGCTGAACAACATCAACCTGTCGCTAGGCGATGGGTTACACATGTTGCTCGGCCCTAACGGAGCAGGGAAAAGCACCTTGTTTGCCCTGCTCACACGCTTGTTGCCTGTTCAGTCGGGCTATGTGCATTTACTCGGCGAACCACCCAATCGCCAAACCATGGCGAAACTGGGCGTAGTGTTTCAGCAAAGCACACTCGACCTCGATTTAACCGTCGCGCAAAACCTCAACTACTACGGCGCGTTACATGGTTTTAGCGCGACACAAACACAGCAGCATGCCGCCCCTTTACTCGCCCATTTTTCACTGAGTGATCGGCTCAAAGACAAAGTGCGCACCTTGAACGGTGGCCATCGCCGCCGCACAGAATTGGTTCGCGCCCTGATGCACTCGCCCTCCATCCTACTGCTGGATGAACCCACCAGCGGCCTTGATCCGAAAGCACGCGCCTCCTTATCTGATGCCGTGCGAGCCTTATGCGAACAAAAGCCATTATGCGTACTGTGGGCGACACACCTTATCGAAGAAGTGGCGCCAACCGATGATGTATTGGTGTTGAATAAAGGCCAGCTAAAAGCCCATGACTCCGCGAGAAATCTCGTCGCTTTTTATCAGGCAAAATCCTTGTCTGACGTTTTTTCACAACTCACTGACGAGGGTGTGCAATGAGGTATTGGTATGCCTTTGTGGGGATTTGTTACCGAGAATGGCTGCGCTTTTTCTCACAACGCGCACGCTTTGCAGCCAGCCTCGTGAGGCCATTGCTTTGGCTGGTGGTCTTTGCCGCCGGCTTTCGCGCCGCCCTCGGCATTGCGATCATGGAGCCTTACGCCACCTACATCAATTATGAGGAATATATCCTGCCCGGCCTTTGCGCCATGATCTTGCTGTTCAACGGCATGCAAAGCTCATTATCCATTGTCTATGACCGAGAAATGGGCAGCATTAAAGTGCTGCTCACCAGCCCGCTTCCTCGCCCATTTCTTTTACTTTCTAAACAGATTGCCAGCGCCATTGTGAGCGTCTTGCAAGTGGGGGCATTTTTGGTGATTGCAGCGCTGTATGACAGACCGCTCGAGCCAATGGGCTATGTGATGGTCATCCCCGCGCTGTTTTTAACCGCGTTGATGTTAAGCGCGCTCGGCATTGTTATCGCATCGCGCATTCGCCAATTAGAAAACTTCGCAGGCGTGATGAATTTTGTCATCTTCCCCATGTTCTTTCTTTCGTCCGCACTCTACCCGCTGTGGAAAATGCAGGAAGCCAGTATTTGGTTATACGAGATATGCCGTTATAACCCATTCACCTTTGGCGTGGAGCTGATTCGTTTCGCCCTCTACCAGCAGCTTAATGTCACGGCGTTTTTCGTGGTCAGCGGCTGTACTCTGGTTTTCGTGATACTCGCAGTAGCAGGCTTTCAACCGACACGAGAACAAAGCAAAGGTGGGCCGCCTTAGTTCTTTTTTCTTACCACCAGAAACAAAAAAACCGCGCCAATGCGCGGTTTTCACTATCCAGAACGGGCGATTAGAAATTGAATTCAACGCCGCCAAAGAAGCCATCGTTCATGAATTTACCTTGGTTAGCGCCAAAGTAGTTGAAGTCGTAATCTTGAACACGGTAACCCGCTTTGAAGTTCAAGTCAGCTGCAACCAAGCCCAGGGTGAACAGAATACCCGCTTCACCATCAACGGTGCTGGTTTCATCGTAGCTACCAAAGCTGAAGCTACCGAACAGAGACACAGGCGTTGCTGGAATGCCCAGGCGAACGTCACTGTATACGTTTGGCTGCCACTCATCGAAGTTTTGAGAACCCCAATTACCTTCGAACTTTTGTAGGTTAAGACCGATGTCGAAAGAGATCAGGTCGTTGTCCAAAATTTCGTAATACGCGATGAAGTCGTACTGAGTGAAATCGACGTTTGGCGTATTCGCACCAGAAGAAGACACATCGGTGTAGCGAATTTTTGCGTTAGGCACCAGAGGAATGAAATGCTCAAACGCCGCGTAGTAAGAGCCTTGAACATTCGTGTCATCTGCACGTTTATCGTCGATTTTCGCATCCGCATACCACGCGTCTGCACCCACTTTGGCCCCAAGAAGTACCGCAGCTTGCGCAGGCATTGCAAATGCACCAGCCACTGCTAACGCAGCAAGAGAAAGGTTCAGTTTTTTCATTGAAAGGGCTCCGCCTAACTTTCTATTGGATTATGTTTGCGAGCACTATAGCAAAAACGAGGCAAACATTCCGCACAAAACTGCCCAGTTTTTATGCGGAATGATTCATGTTTATCGCCTAATTATCAGTAGATAATAGACTAGTATCGGCGGGCACGCTGGTAGCGACG
Organism: Enterovibrio baiacu; assembly: GCF_004120195.1. Taxonomy (GTDB): domain Bacteria; phylum Pseudomonadota; class Gammaproteobacteria; order Enterobacterales; family Vibrionaceae; genus Enterovibrio; species Enterovibrio baiacui. Next base: position 140,306 of record NZ_SCHN01000014.1, read on the forward strand.
TGTACGTTTCGAACAGTACTCACGGTACTGGGTTGCATGCTTATCTCGACCTTTCAGTAGCCATACAACAACCGCAATCAAGATAATCCAAGGCAGCATTTTGAACATGAGCCCAATCATGCCTGCCAGCGCCATCACGATGAATCCAACGGCCACCGCAGCAATGATGCCAATAAAGCTCAACCCTGTCGCTAACAAGGCAACCGCAAAACCAACCAAGAATAGAAACTCAATCATCAGACCCTCCTAAGGTACTCAGTGACTTTTCCTTTGATGGATAGATTGCACGAACCTTGCCAACTTTTTTATTTGTTTATTATCAACCACATAAACAAAAAGGCGTTACCCGAAGCGGATAACGCCTTTCAAAATCTGGTAAATCACACCAACTAACGCGGTATTTTTAACCACATCGAGTTAAGTGAATGTTGATGCGTTTATACATCCAATTCCGCAGGAATTTTCGCGAGTGCAGCTTCCAGCACTTCGATACCTGAACCTGGCTTGTGCGCGTTCTCACTGATGTAACGACGCCATTGGCGCGCACCCGGCATGTTCTGGAACATGCCCAACATGTGGCGGCTGATGTGGTTAAGGTAAGAACCCTTGCTCAACTGCGCTTCGATATACGGGAACATCGCTTTCACCGCGTCGCTGCGTTTGATGATCGGCGCATTGCCACCGAACAAACGGTTGTCGACTTCAGCCAGCATATATGGGCTTTGGTATGCTTCACGGCCAATCATCACGCCGTCCATGAATTTCAGGTGTTCTTCCGCTTCTTCAAGGGATTTGATACCACCGTTAATCGCCATGGTCAGGTGTGGGAAATCTTTCTTCAATTGATAAACGCGTGGGTAATCCAACGGTGGAATCTCACGGTTCTCTTTCGGGCTCAACCCTGACAGCCATGCTTTACGCGCATGAATGGTGAAGTTATCACAACCTGATTTCTCGCTCACAGTGCGCACGAAATCCACCAAGAACTCGTAGCTGTCTTGGTCATCGATACCAATACGGGTTTTCACCGTCACAGGAATATCAACCACTTCTTTCATCGCTGACACACATTGCGCCACCAACTCGGCTTCACCCATTAGGCACGCACCAAAACGGCCATTCTGAACGCGATCTGACGGGCAACCTACGTTCAGGTTAATTTCGTCATAACCGCGCTCAACCGCCAACTTGGCACACGTTGCCAAATCAACAGGGTTTGAACCGCCCAACTGCAGCGCTACAGGGTGCTCCTCTTCATTGAATTGAAGAAAATCGCCTTTGCCATGAATGATCGCACCTGTTGTCACCATCTCGGTATAAAGCAACGCATTCTTCGACAAAATACGGTGGAAGTAGCGGCAATGACGGTCGGTCCAATCCAGCATCGGCGCAATGGAGAAACGGGCTGACGGGTAAGACAAACCCTCAGACGCGCTGCCTGATAGTGGGTTTTGGATGTCAGTGGTTTCATTAAACATGGATCGACCTCATAGCACTCTGTAACGCCAAAGTGCTGCGAAAAGCAGCACCTGATAAAAAGTGTGCGGATTCTACCTCAAGTCATGCCAATGCCCAAGTCACGAACACATTAACCCTAAGGAAACTCATCATCTACTAACGTACAAAAAGCACTGAAGAATGCAGTGCTTTTTGTATCAATGGGTTTGCATTCAACTTACTCAGGGCACCCTTCCAATTTATAGATGGCATAGCCGTTCTGATTAAGCTCTTGATCATACTGTGGGAGATCTGCAGTGGTGTGGCAAAACGCGCAGTTACCCGATTTAACCGTGGCGTCTGCCTCGCCAATCTCTGCCAACCACGCTTTCGCATATTTCACGGCCAGATCATCATCTTTAACGCGCATCAACACATCGAAATGCAGGATCTTGCCAGAAGATGCCGTCGCGTAGGTGTCGTAAACATGTATCGCCATATTCTCTTCTCCTTACCCTTTCACAATGCCGGGCAGTGACAAATCCCCAGAGGCGATATCATCCACACCGATGACACAAAGCAGTGGGTTATGCACGCTGTCATTGACCTTGAGTACGGCGGTAACGGCATCAAAATTAAAGTTGTCGTTGAAGTGAATGTCTTTGGTGGGCACGTCAACGGTTAACTCTGTTTTCGCGAAGTGCGGTTCATAGCCAGGGCTGTCGATATAGATCGGAAGCTCAGGCCAAGAAATAGGCACGGTTGGCGATGAACCTGGTGGAATGTCTCGCACTTTCAAACCGCCGGGACAAGCCTTGTCTTCTGTGAGCACGACCCAGTGTGAATGCCATACGTTGCCGTCATTGGCGTTATCGCCATCGCGGTTTTCATCGTAACGCGGCGTGTCATCAAAATCAGGGTGAGCAGTCACCGCTAGCGCGACGATGCCTTTGTCTTTATCAAACCCGATGTCCGCGGAGTTAAGCGCTGTTGGCCAGACATAGCTATACACGGCTGATCCTGCTAATTGCCCTACAGAGGCGGGTTTTTCTTTTCCAGCCTCGCCAACAACCTCGGTTTGAAACGTCAATGACGTACCGTTTTTGACCACTTTGGCGTGAACAATATCGAACGTTGGGCTAATGCCCTCTTTTTTGCCGCTCACAATATGGCCTTCATGGGCATTTTGATGCGCGGCGACTGACGCACTCAACGAAAGTGCGAGCAAAGTGAGTGTGGTGTTTTTCATTGTGAGCTCCTTTCTTACATTTGGTTTCGCGTCGATACTTTTAATTAATATCGGAACCCTGCTATGCTTGTCAACATAGTTTCGACAAAAAACCATTTTCAGTAGAAGTGAGCATGAACGATATCGAGCCAATTTGTGACATCCTTGAACGCATCACGACCTTGTATCGCAATGAAGTGCGACTCGTGGGCGTTGAGCATGGCTTACACCCTGTGCACCTTGAGGTGATCTACTATCTTTCTCGTTGCAACAAATACAGCGATACCCCCGCAGCCGTCACCGAGTTTCTGGGGATAACCAAAGGCACAACGTCGCAATCTATTTCTCTCTTAGAAACAAAGGGCTATCTCACTAAGGAAAAAGATCCTGTCGATCGCCGTGTGTCGCATTTGGTGCTCACACCTCACGGTGAAGCCATGGCTAAAAAGGCCATTCCTCCTGCGTCTTTTAAACAGGGATTGGAGAGGTTGGGTGGCGGGAATGCGCAATTGAAAACGCAGTTGGAAACATTGTTGAGAGACATACAACGCAGCACGCAATCGGCAAGTTTTGGCTTGTGCAAAACATGCAAATTTCACACACCAGTGTCTGATGCGCATTTTTATTGCGCATTGACGAAAGAGACATTAGTGACGGATTTCGGCACGTTAATTTGCCGCGAGCATAGCGAAGTGTAATAAACGCTTTATAAACATAAGATTATGTGTGAAGAGCGTCGGTATCTCACCTTACGTGAGTTTCTACAAACCGGAAAAACCACTAACTTCACGTGCTAGAACGCATTTTCACCGATTTCTATCATCTACAATGATGAAATATAAACCCTCATCACGGCCTTGCGGGTGCGCGTTTTGTTTGCTGTGATAGAATGAAGCCTTCAGCCTGATTCTTGAGGTCTTATGACCAATCTTTCACAGCTAATTACCCGCGCTCAGGCTTTATGCGAAGAGCGAGGCGTGCGCCTGACTAGTCAGCGTGAACGGGTATATGAAATTATCGTTCAGAGTAAACGAGCCATTAGTGCTTACGATTTGCTGGACGTATTACGAGAAACTGAGCCCCAAGCGAAGCCTCCGACGGTTTACAGGGCGCTCGATTTTTTGCTTTCTCAGGGGTTTGTGCACAAAGTAGAGTCTACGAATAGCTTTATCGCTTGCTGCTTACCCGGCCATGCGCAACACTGTTCACAATTACTGATTTGCGATTCGTGTGGTGCAGTGGAAGAGTGTCATGCTGATTCTTTGTCCACAGCGCTTCAAGAGAAAGCAAGTAAGGCTGGTTTTGCCGTGAGTCATCACGTTGTAGAAACACATGGAACCTGTGGATCTTGTCAGGTAGCGAAACATTAGTTGCATTAGGACGGTAAACGAACATTATGCGCGCGGAATTTGTAAACCCATTTTTGTCTTCTTTGGTCAATGTATTGACGACCATGGCACAGCTTGAGATTACGCCAAAGAAACCGCAGTTGAAGACATCGGAAGTTGCCAAAGGCGACGTGTCAGGTTTGATTGGCATGGTTGGCCCTAAAACAAAAGGCTCTCTTTCTGTCACGTTTGAGGAAGAGCTGGCGCTAGAAATAATGAACCGTATGTTGGGCGAGAAACCAACGTCAATCGATGCAGATGTGACGGACATGGTAGGTGAGATCACCAATATGGTGACAGGCGGTGCGAAGCGTCTTCTTGCGGAGAAAGGCTTCGATTTTGATATGGCAACGCCGATCGTAGTGTCTGGCCGTGACCATACCATTACGCATAAAAGCGAAGGCCAAATCATCATCATGCCGTTTGATTCGGATTTCGGGCGAGCTTATATCGAAATCTGTTTTGACGATTAACGTCATTCTTGCTCATAAAAAAACGCCGCTAATGCGGCGTTTTTTGTTTCTTACTGAACCTGAGCGATTAGGCGCGCCATTGTTTGAACGCATTAATCAAACCGTTGGTTGAGCTATCGTGGCTCGCAACGGCTTCTTGATCTGCAAGCTCTGGCAAGATTTGGTTTGCCAGTTGTTTACCTAGCTCTACGCCCCACTGATCGAAGCTGAAGATGTTCCAGATAACGCCTTGCGCAAAGATCTTGTGCTCATACATCGCAATCAAGTTACCTAGCGTACGAGGGGTAATCTGCTTCACCAAAATAGAGTTGGTTGGGCGGTTACCTTCGAACACTTTAAACGGCACAAGCTCTGCCACTTCTTCCGCCGTTTTACCTGCCGCGACAAATTCCGCTTCCACTTGCTCGCGGTTTTTACCGAATGCCAACGCTTCTGTTTGCGCGAAGAAATTCGCCATCAGTTTTGGATGGTGATCGCTCAGTGGGTTGTGGCTGATTGCTGGTGCAATGAAATCACACGGGATGATTTTCGTGCCTTGGTGAATCAGCTGGTAGAACGCGTGCTGACCATTCGTGCCTGGCTCGCCCCAAATGATTGGACCCGTTTGGTAATCAACAGGCAGGCCGTCACGATCAACATACTTACCATTTGATTCCATGTTGCCTTGCTGGAAGTACGCAGCAAAGCGGTGCAGGTATTGGTCGTACGGCAAAATCGCTTCTGACTCTGCGCCATAGAAGTTGTTGTACCAAACACCAATCAATGCCAATAGCACTGGTAAGTTCTCAGAGAACGGGGTTTGCTGGAAGTGGTTATCCATGTCGTGTGCGCCAGCTAACAACTCAATGAAGTTGTCGTAGCCCACCGCTAAACAAATAGACAGGCCAATTGCAGACCACAGTGAGTAACGACCGCCAACCCAATCCCAGAACTCAAACATGTTGTCGGTGTCGATGCCGAATTCCGCAACAGATGTTGCGTTAGTCGACAGCGCAGCGAAGTGCTTCGCCACGTGTGCTTGGTCTTCTGCTGTCGCCAGGAACCAATCACGCGCAGACAATGCGTTGGTCATGGTTTCTTGTGTGGTGAAGGTTTTAGATGCCACCAAGAACAGCGTTGTTTCTGGGTTCAAACCTTTCAACGTTTCAGCAATGTGTGTGCCATCAACGTTAGATACAAAATGCAGGTTCAGGCGCGTTTTGTACGCAGCCAATGCCTCTGACACCATGTAAGGGCCAAGGTCTGAACCGCCGATACCGATGTTGACGATGTCAGTAATTTCTTTGCCGGTATAGCCTTTCCAATCACCGCCAATCACGCGCTCAGAGAATGCCTTCATTTTCTCAAGCACAGCATTCACGTGCGGCATAACGTCTTCGCCATCAACCATGATCGGTGTGTTACTGCGGTTGCGCAGAGCAATGTGCAGCACGGCACGGTCTTCGGTTTGGTTGATCTTGTCGCCACCAAACATTGCACCAATCGCGGCTTTCAACTCTGTTTCGTCTGCAAGCGCGAACAACTTATCGAGTGTTTGTTCGCTGATCAGGTTTTTCGAGTAATCCAGCAGGATATCGTCACCGAAATTGACAGAGAACTTATCGAAACGGTTTGGATCGTTGGCAAAAAGCGAGCTAAGGGTCAAATCCTGCGCATCTTCAAAATGAGCGGTAAGCGATTTCCACGCTGCCGTTTGCGTCGGATTGATAGACTTCAACATAATTATTGTTCCTTATAGACAGAGTCGGTTCGAGTGGGCACTGTCATCCCACATTATTCGAGGCAGACCACACTTCGTCATGTAATCGCCAAAGTGGTGTAATGTTACGATCTACTGTGTACCCATGCTAGGCCATTACACAGTTTTACGCCGATATCTTTTTATTGCGATTGGCTAAGGTGTGCCATGTTGGCATGATTACATTGCAACCGTTTTGCGTTAGGTCAGTGATTTCGCATCCTAAAAAGCGATGCAAGGCCACTTAAACACGCACTTTATATACTTCCTCACATAGCAGGTGTGCAAAATGTGGATTCAAAGAACAATTCATTTAACCGCCAAGCGCCGCGGATTTCATTTGATCACTGATGAAATTGAACAACACATTCCGGAGTTACGCGGCGTACACATCGGTCTAATTCACCTGTTTATTCAACACACTTCCGCCAGTTTGACGCTGAATGAGAATGCCGACCCAACGGTACGCAGCGACATGGAGGCGCATTTCAACCACTTCGTGCCAGAGCGCGCGTCCTATTACCAACATACCTATGAAGGGGATGACGACATGCCTGCGCACATTAAAAGCTCCTTGCTGGGCTCAAGCGTGTCAGTGCCGATATCAAATGGACGAATGGCATTAGGGACGTGGCAAGGTATTTATCTCGGCGAGCATAGAGACCACGCAGGCTCTCGACGTGTCATCGTTACGATTCAGGGGGAATAGAAATAAGACGAAAGGACGACACCAAAGCAAACTCGACTGACACATGAAAAACATATAACGAACATATGTATCAATTTAATGACAGGGGGGGGGTAACTTCAACACACCTAAAAATACCCCATCTCATTGAAAAATAAAGATACTCAAGTTTAATCTTGGAAATTGGTAGAACATACTTTTCTCACCCTCCCCTTTAGTCAATGAGCAAAACCAAATACCAACAAATAATACTTTCATCATTAAAACCCCCGAGCACTTCTATGGTTTATTACTGATAAATCATCAAAGAAATTACCCGTATCACTTATAAGACAAACCAAAGTCGCGTATTTGCATACCCTCTCATCATCGTAAATTTGTCGCGATCACCGCGGCATTGCTCAGTCCTACATATTTCATGGAACACGGAAGATGGGACGACCAATTTTAACGGACTCTAGGTTTCCAATGATGATGAAGAAAACCCTGCTTTCAACCGCAATTCTCGCTGGCGCGCTTACCTCTATGCAGGCAGTCGCAAACTGTGCTGGTAACGTTTATTCGATGAACGCTGGACGTGGGCACGTCGGCTTATTGCTCGACGTACAAGAATCGAAGCAGATGTCGACGCAATACTTTTCAGATGCGGGCGAACGCGTGGAATACCATTCTCGTGCGCTTTTCAGCGCATCAAGCATGGCGTATGACCGCATTACAGATCTCCTTTATTACACAAATTCACCGCAGCCGACGTCTTACCATGTTCAAGTACCTGAAACCGATGTCACGGCTGAGGAACTGAAAAACTTAGATCTTCACGCCAAAACCACCGAGTCTTATCAGCTTGCTTACATGGATCCAGCTACCGGCGAGCATGTTGCTGGCCCTACCGTAAACAAGCAAATCCTGCGAATGGCATTTGATCCGGATAGCGGTGAGTTGTTTGCGTCAGATTCACAAACCATTTTTAAGGTTAATCCAACCACCGGCGAGACCACGCATATTGGCGACTTCGAGAATGGTTTGAAGTTTGGTGGTTTTACTAACTGGGGCGATTTTGTTTTTCAAGGTGGTGAACTACTGTTTGTCACAAACAACCGCACGCTTTCCATCAATACCAGCACTGGCGCACAAACCCTTAAAGCCTTTCACTTTATTGATTTCGTGGCAGCAGCCTCCCTGGATCAAAATGGCCAAGTGCTTGTTGCAGCCAAGAACCAGAACGTATCGGGTAACGTAAACAGTAATCACTTGTACCGCTTAAAGCCTTCTACGGGCGAGAAAAAAGTGGTCGGCTTATTCCCAAGCCGCATCAGCGCCATGGCAACGGTGACATCAGAAGATCATACCTGCTATGAGAAAACGGAATTCAATAGTGATGTAACGCCAGAGGTGACTGGCATTACACTGGCATCTGACTCTGTAACGGAAGGTTCTACCGCGTATTTCACCGTTGATTTCGACAAGGCCACGAGCGATGCAAACACCGCACTGCGCGTTGCATTGAAAGATGGCACGGCGACCTTGAATAGCGATTACGAAAATACCGTCGCGTTGCTGTTCTCTGATAACTCCACGGGATCTGCCACGCTCTCATCAACATTGACCGAAATCAGCTTGCCACAAGGCGTCACCTCGGTACGAATTGGCGTGCCGACCGTTAACGATTCCACGCATGAGAGCAATGAGAACTTCTCTTTGGATGCTTGGGTGTCCACCGACAAGAGCGACCTGAGCTCAGCCCGTGTCACCGTTGTTGATAATGACCCTGCTGAAGTCGGTATTAAGTTGTGCTCAAACGGCAGTTGGACAGCACGACCAGCAACACTCGCCAACTGTCATGAATTTGACGACTATACAATGATCTACGACTACCACAATTCCACACATACCTCTCGCTATGAAGGCACAGTGGAAGGCTTGTCTGTAGGGTCGGCAAGTACGCTGAATTATAAGATTCTATCCACGCAAGACATCGGTGGACTGTCACGATTGACGGTAGAAATGGACTACGGTAACGGCTGGGTTGTGGTGGGTAACTACCGCTCGCGTGTTTACTCAAGACCAACGACTGTACCTTACACCTATGACTTTACCCCTGCATCCACTCAGGCCAAGTTTAGGCTGACTTGGAACATCACCTCTGATCGCGCTGATGGCGGTGATGACGTGAATATCCAACTTCAAAATATCACCGTATTAGATCGATAATAGAAACACAGAACACAAATAGCCAAAGCGCTGCTTTGGCTATTTTTTTTGCCTTTAGAACGGTTGGTTAATCATTACTCTAAATAACCCTTCTTCATTGCCCCATGCCATTTCAGATCGCAGAACAACACCTTCCACTTGGAAGCGAATCGCACCACCTGCACTCCATTTCATGTCACGATGAAGCTCTGCCAAATCATAGGTGTCTGCCACGCGCCCCGCATCAACAAAGGCGACCCATTGCCACCAAGGCACATCGTACCAATTGAACACAGGAAGGCTCCCTAGCGGCTGCCATTCAGGGATAACACGGTATTCCAAGCTGTAACTCAATGCAGAACGGCCAACGAAGCGCCCGGTTTGGAAGCTGCGCAAACGATAGAGCCCTCCAAGGCGAGCGCCAGCGAACTCAGGTGGGCGTTCATAAACACGTTCACCATTCACGATCGTGGTGTTATTCCAACTCGGGGTATCCGCGGTATAAACGTTTAGCGCCACCACCTGTTGCTTGGCTAGTTCGTCCCAATCGCCAAGAGCATGGAACCAACTTTGGCTTGCTTCCCACTTCCACCAACCTGCGCGATCATTTGAACCCAGATCCGCCGTCACGATGAATTCGCTAAGACTGCCAGCTGTCGGGTTATTCGCGCTATCACGGTTATCCCAACGAAGTCGGGTTTCTAGCCCCCAAACTTCATCAGTATCTGAAAAATCACTCGGTACGTTGGCCGCATCGCCCACTAACTCGCGAGATTCATAGAAAGGGCGAAAATCGATGGAAGACACGCCGCTATCCCAAGGCGTATGGCCGGTCACTTCGCGGTAAGGAGAAAGTGCTGCTCGAATGGGCTGAGAGGTTGCAGCACCGATCGGCAAGATGTAACGCATAGAAAGATGATGACGCGTGTCTCGGCTGTCTGCTTTTATGCTGTCAGACTTGATGGAATCATTGTTCGCCGCATCACCAAGAAAATAATCAAATTGCGTATAGTCGGCCTCATAGAATTGCCCACTGAACAACCAGCGGCTGTCTGATGACAACACGTAGTTATTGGCAGCGATAAAACTCATCCACGTATTTTTCGTCGTGCCGAGCCCTGCGGCAAACATTGAGGCTTGTGGCTGGCCAGCCCCTTTCCAGAGCCCCGCCATGCCAGCAGAGAATCCCATGGCTTCGGTCGAAAATACAAATGGGACGATTTCTATATCAAGCGAGTTAGTGTCTGTGGAAATCACATCATTGGATGACGAAACCGCGTCTTCTGCGCTCGCACTAACAGGCAAGCATAAGAAAGCCGCAATCAAAGATGCGGCTAGTAGACATTGATGATTGTTCAAAATGACCCACGAAAAGGATTAGGTATAAACGAGATCAACTCTCGACGTAATGTTAGTGACAAGCTCATAGCCAATCGTCCCAACATGGTTCGCGATCTCTTCAACGGGGAGACTCTCGCCCCACAAGATCACTTCATCGCCTACGCAATCCTTCGCGTCTGGGCCTAAATCAATGGTCAACATGTCCATTGAAACACGTCCCACCAAGGGAACTTTGCGTCCGTTCACCATCACGGGTGTGCCATCTGGAGCAACGCGTGGATAGCCATCACCGTAACCTATCGCCACCACACCAATTTTGGTGTCGCGATCGGTTACCCAACGCGCGCCGTAGCCCACGGGTTCGCCTTTTTTCGCGGTTCTTACTGCAATAAGGCTCGATGTCATCGTCATCACGGGCTTCAAACCCAGCGCGTTACCGGTAAGGGATGAAACGGAAGACACGCCATAAAGGCTAATGCCCGGTCTCACCCAATCGAGATGGCTGTCAGGCCAAAAGAAACAACCTGATGATGCGGCAAGAGAACGGTCGCCATCTTGCCCTTTGGTCACGGCAGAAAACAGGGCGATCTGCGCGTTCGTGACGGGATTTTCAAGCTCATCGGCACAGCCAAAGTGGCTCATGAAATGCAAAGGCTTCGCCACATTCGGACACGCATTCAATCGTTCAATGAATTGGCTAACGTCTTCCTCACGCACGCCAAGACGGTGCATACCAGAATCCACTTTCAGCCACACGGTAAGGGGCGTCGCGAGTGTGGCGCTCTCAAGTGCTTCAACTTGCTCAATGCAATGCACGGCGGTGTGTAGTTGATGTTCAACCAACAAAGGCAGATCGTCAGCCGAATAAAAACCTTCGAGGAGCAAAATGGGCGTGTCGATGCCGTCAGCGCGAAGTGCGAGTGCTTCTTCAAGTCGTGCAACACCAAACCCATCCGCATGGGAAGCAAGCGTATTCGCAACAGGCAACAAACCATGACCATAACCATTGGCTTTGATCGCCGCCCATGCGCGGCTGTTCGGTGCTTTGGTACGCACAACGTTAAGGTTGTGAACCAAGTTTTCCAGTTGAATATAGGCAGTTGCTGCTTTCATGAAACCTCGCGGTTACTCTTCGTCGAACGCAGGGCCTGCGTAATTATCAAAGCGTGAGAATTGACCTTGGAAGGTCAGACGTACCGAACCGATAGGACCGTTACGCTGCTTACCGATAATGATTTCAGCAATGCCTTTGAGTGGACTTTCAGGGTTATAAACCTCATCACGGTAGATGAACATGATAAGGTCGGCATCCTGCTCGATTGCCCCAGATTCACGCAAGTCGGAGTTAATAGGACGCTTGTCAGCACGCTGCTCCAACGAGCGGTTAAGCTGCGACAGGGCGACAACGGGCACATTCAATTCTTTCGCCAGCGCCTTTAAAGAGCGGCTGATTTCAGAGATTTCCAAGGTACGGTTATCTTGCAGACCCGGTACACGCATCAACTGAAGGTAATCGACCATGATCATGGAAAGCCCGCCATGGTCACGCGCAATACGACGCGCACGCGAGCGAACGTCCGTCGGTGTCAGGCCAGAGCTGTCATCGATGTACATGTTCTTCTTCTGGGTCAATAAACCCATGGTAGAAGAGATACGTGCCCAGTCTTCATCATCCAACTGGCCGGTACGAATTTTGGTTTGATCAACGCGAGAAAATGACGCCAACATACGCATCATCAGCTGTTCCGCGGGCATCTCTAGGGAGAAGATAAGCACCGGTTTTTCCTGATCCATCGCAGCGTTTTCACACAGGTTCATCGCAAAGGTGGTTTTACCCATGGATGGACGTGCCGCGACGATGATCAAGTCAGAGCCTTGTAGGCCCGCGGTTTTCTTGTTGAGGTCCGTGAAACCAGTCGACACCCCTGTGACACCATCTTGCGGTGTTTTCAGCAGGATCTCGATACGTTCTAAGGTTTTCTCCAAAACATTTTCAACGTTCTGAGGGCCTTCACTTTCGCTCGTACGCGCTTCGGCAATGGCAAACACTTTGCTTTCTGCCATGTCCAAAAGATCTTCAGACGTACGCCCTTCAGGCTCATAGCCAGCATCGGCAATTTCATTCGCCACGCTGATCAGATTACGAACGACTGCACGTTCACGCACAATGTCAGCATAGGCGGTAATGTTCGCCGCACTTGGGGTGTTTTTTGCAAGCTCAGCCAGATACGCGAAGCCACCTACTTCGTCGAGATGACTGTTCTTTTCAAGGTGCTGCGACAGAGTAATAAGGTCAAGCGGGTTCCCGCTATCAAGCAATTGCTTGGTGCTTTCAAAAATCATGCGGTGCGGTCGGCTATAAAAATCCGATGCCACCACTCTTTCTGCCACGCTGTCCCAGCGCTCGTTATCCAGCATTAAGCCGCCCAATACCGACTGCTCCGCTTCCAAGGAATGCGGTGGCACTTTCAGTGCGTCAACCTGACGGTCTTTGGGTTTGTTGGAGTTAAATTGCTTGCTGCGTTGCTCTGCCATATCACTCGTTACCTTATCATTGCGCCCGACATTATATACCCAAACAACGCGAAGATGCTTGGGTATCACCCCAATCAGAAAAGGAATCCCTTGCTGAACGCAGGCTGACGCAATGATGAAATAAATTCCTGCCAATTTAACATCTTGCTGACGCATATTTGGCAGATTCCGTTAAAATGTTTTTCCGATCTTAGTAATGGTAAACCATATGGCCTCGGCGCTGTTGAAACCGTCTTTTTTTTGTCTGGTTGCACTCCCCTTTTGTGCATGGGCCGATGACGTGCCCCCGCCTTGGCAATCTGAAGTCGAACTCGGTTTACAAACCCTCTCAGGCAACTCTGACTCTATCACGCTGAACACCCGTTTAGGGATGAACTACACCAGTGGCCCATACCGCCACACCTCAGAAGTTAAGTTCCTGTTGGTCGAAAAAGACGGCGAGGAAGACAAGCGCAAAGGGGAAATGGAAAGTCAGGCCAACTATAAATTCGACCCCACACGCTATGTCCTCGCCAACATCACCTACACCAATGACAAGTATGGCCCTTACTTCGACGACTTTACCTTCGCGACAGGTTTAGGTTACCAAGCGATTTGGCGTGAAGACATGACCTTATTGCTAGAAATCGGCCCAGGTTATCGTTACCAAAAACCCAACCTTGATGAGATTGATGATGACGATCTGATCCTGCCGCACAACGTGCAAGAGTTCATCGTCAGAGGACAAGCAGAGTTAATGTGGCAAATGACCAAAACCGCTGAACTCCAAGGTCGCTTAACCACCATCAGTGGACCAAGTAACACCAGTTTCGAAGCGCGCCTTTCGGTGCAAACCAGTTTGATTGATGACTTGGCGATCAAAATCTCCACCACGCAAAAGTACATCAACGACGTCCCACCAGGGCTCAGTAATCTGGATTCGATTTTTACCGTGAATATGGTTTATAAGTTTTAGGCAAGATTTGAGATTTGAGATTTGAGATTTGAGATTTGAGATTTGAGATTTGGCAGAGTAAAAATCAATACGTAGCAACATCAAGTCATCGGTTTTCGCTTTTGCACTTTCTCGCCACTCGAAACTGCTCTTATCTCGTTTCTTAGGTACAAAAAAACCGGCCCTGAGGCCGGTTTTTTCAAAGCTTACGTGTGTCTGAATTACTCAGCAACAACGTTAACTTTAACAGTAGCAAATACTTCAGAGTGCAGTTGCAGACTGATTTCGTATTCGCCAGTGTTACGTAGTGCACCTTCTGGCAGGCGAACTTCGCTCTTCGCTACTTTAACACCAGCTGCAGAAACTGCATCTGCGATGTCACGAGTACCGATAGAACCGAATAGTTTACCTTCGTCACCAGCTTTAGACGCGATAACAACCGCTTCTAGAGCTTCAACTTGCTCAGCGCGAGCACCAGCAGCAGCTAGAGTCTCAGCAACTTTTGCTTCAAGCTCAGCACGACGAGCTTCGAAGTGCTCAACGTTTGCTTTAGTTGCCATAACAGCCTTACCTTGTGGGATAAGGAAGTTACGAGCGTAGCCAGACTTAACTGCTACTTGATCACCTAGTGAACCCAGGTTACCGATTTTATCAAGCAGAATAACTTGCATTATCTAATCCTCTTAAAATTGGCAGTGCCGATTACTGATGTTTGTCAGTGTACGGCAGCAGGGCTAGGTAACGTGAACGCTTGATAGCGCGAGCCAGCTGACGCTGGTACTTAGCACGAGTACCAGTGATACGGCTAGGTACGATTTTGCCAGCTTCAGTGATGTAGTTTTTAAGAGTCGCTACGTCTTTGTAATCGATCTCTTGTACGCCTTCTGCAGTGAAACGGCAGAATTTACGACGACGGAAGAAACGTGCCATGGGCAATCTCCTGATCTAAATATCTATAATTTCATCGGCATGTAACACTAATTTACCTTGGCCGTTACGGCTGGTTTGGTAAGCGAGAAACCCGCCGACCTTAATGTGACTGCCTAAAGCTAAATGCTGAGTTTGGTTTTGCGACCCCTGCCCGCTGATGACGACCGGTAACCGGCAATACACCTGCCTTTGCAGTGCAGCTTCCTGTTGTTCCGAACGGTGCTCTATCACAAAGTGACAATGCGGTATGCCGGCAGGGCTCTGCTTTCGAATCGGGCCTTGAGCGATAACGCCTGCAAGCTCAATCCGATTGGTCTTCAAATCAAATTACTCTGCTGCTGCTTCGTCTTCAGATTGTGCTTCTGCACGTTCTTCACGACGAGGTGCGCGCTCTTCTTTAGCCTTCATCATTACAGATGGCTCAGTGATAGCGCCTTTGGTACGCATGACCATGTTACGGATCACAGCGTCGTTGAAGCGGAAAGCGGTTTCCAGCTCATCAACTACTGCTTGGTCAGCTTCAACGTTCATAAGAACGTAGTGTGCTTTGTGCAGTTTGTTGATTGGGTAAGCCAGTTGACGACGACCCCAGTCTTCTAGACGGTGGATCTGACCACCTGACTCTTTGATAGAACCAGTGTAACGCTCGATCATGCCAGCAACTTGCTCGCTTTGATCAGGGTGCACCATGAATACGATTTCGTAATGACGCATAGGTTGCTCCTTACGGATTATTCAGCTTCCAGTGTTGGCCCAGTCGTCCAAAGGAAGCAAGGAACGAAAGTAAAAGACTGGGAATTTGGAGGCAGGATAGTACAGAATTGCATCGTTAATAGCAATCACTATTCGCATACCAAACTGAATTGGCAAAAGGCATTGCTTAACTGCGTGTATTTTCCCGTTCAAATCACTTTTGTGATGGCACGCAGATTCCGCATCAGAAGATATAACCAGACATGGAGTTACCCCCATCACGCTTTTCTGGTTAGCACGCGCTAATTTATAAGCTCACGATCACATAAAGCTGTCCAATCTGTCGTCATTTCCGCTTGTTTCCACTTCAAAACGGAAAAAGTGCCTCTCCTCCCTCTGTGCCTTACCACTTATCTTTCACTCAACGCAACAACGTCTGGAGAGACACTCTTGCAAACCTCTACACCGTTACACCCGGATGATGCGCTCATTGTAGAAGAAGGCACATCCATTACTGAACGCGCGATCGCACTGCTAGGCGAACACAACATCTACCCAGATTCGCTGCAACAGAAAATGCTCGCTACGCACATTAAAGCCATGGTCTGGCGCTCTCACAGCGGTGAAGCACTGCCTGAGCTAGAGCTGGAAATGTTTGAGGAAATTTCAGCGCTGTCGCTGACGCTAGCAGAGCAAACCTGCAGCTGGCTAAACAACCTCGCATATGAAGAAGCACACCTTTTATCAGTCCACTTCGAAGTGGCGAAAGAAAACGAATTAAGCACCGCTAAAGGAGAATAAACATGTCAGTACTAAAACTTGTAATCGGCGATCGCATGGGTAAAGGCCAGAAAGTTGGCGCAGGCGCAGAAGCTGCAGGTGCACAAGTCACCGTGATCCCTGGTATGGCTGCGGACATGAAGCTGGGCGACATCATGAACCAGCAAGAAGCACAAATGGGTATTTCATTTTGTGGTAGCGGCGGTGCAGGTGCCATCACAGCGCAAACCAAATATGGCTACAAATGTCGTTACGGCATGCGCTCAGTCGAAGAAGGCATTACGGCAATCAATGATGGTTGTGTGGTTCTAGGCTTTGGCTTCAATGACAAAGAAGAACTCGGCGAGAAACTCGTTAAAGCATTCATGGCGAAACACGGTATCAGTGCATGAAAGAACAGCTGACCACTGACGTCATTGTTAGTGGGAAAGGCGAAACAAAGCAGCAGGCTTTTGCTGCTGCTTTGAGCCAGATCCAACCCACGTTGCTAAAGAACAACCAAAACGTTCTCCTCAGGATTGAACCTTTAGACGTCAAAGTGCTGGAAGCAGAAGAAAATGCAAGAACAGAGAAATTCCTTTTCTTCTTCTTACCCAGAGAGCGACGTCAATACCGCGTCAAGCTAGAGGTTACTGTCAGCCTAACCCACATTGATGTGGAGCAGGTCGACTTCAAACGCTAACAAGCCACTCAAAGGATCACTGACATGTTCTCTGTCATTTTATTTAAGTCGCTCATTATTGGTGGCTTAGTTGGTATCGGCGTCGGCGTCGGTGCTGCGAGGATGTTCCACGCCCCCACCGTTCAGGGTATGGGTGCGTTCCGTACGCTCGGCGAATTGAACTCTTGTGAAGGCGACCCTGCTTCTCACTTTTCTTTTGGCCTTGGCTTCTTCTTCAACGCGTGGGCATCCACGGTTGCTGCAGGTGCATTCACACAAGATGTTGACCACCGCATTCTGCCTAACTGGGGCGCCGCGGCACTCATGGTCAAAAATCGCGATCTGGCGACCACACTGCATGACCCGAAACGTATGGGCATTGCCTGTGCCATCATCGGTGCCATTGTCGTTGCCTTCCTTAACTCCACTGCCGCCGCCGTTCCAGCTGCGCTTCAGGTGACTGCTGTCAAAGTACTGGTGCCTGCCGCAAACCTGCTGGTAAACACCGTCATGCCGGTGATCTTCTGGCTGGCCGCCATTGAAGCGGGTAAGAAATCAGGCTTCTGGGCAACCATCTTTGGTGGTCTTGCGCAGATGATCATGGGTAACGCAGTACCAGGTCTGGTTTTGGGTATTTTGATCGGTAAAGGCGTCGAAGAAAGCGGCTGGAACAAAGTTACCAAGATCATGATGAGTGCCATCATTGCGCTGTTCGCTCTGAGTGCTTTCTTCCGCGGTTTTGACATGCAACTAATCGAGTCTTTCCACATGCAAGTACCGATGTGGCTTGAAAACATCCATCTCATGATGAGCGGTAAATAAGGGGTCTTACCATGGATGAAAAAATGAGAAACAATTTCTGGTACGCAGACTGGTCTTTCCCAATCTTTGTTGGTCTGCTGTCCTCGGGTGTCTTCGCGGGTACCCACATGTACTACCTTCACGGCGTCGGCGCATTTAACGAAGTCGCATTCGTTTCTATGTTCCGCGCAGGCATGGACACTGGCGCATATGGCGCGGTGGCAGCCTTCGGAGCAAGCTTCTTGTTTGCACGCATTATTGAAGGCTCGCTGGTCGGTATCTTGGATATCGGTGGCGCCATCCAAACGGGCGTAGGCCTAGGTATTCCTGCTCTGCTACTTGGTGCTGGCATTGTTTACCCAGTGGAAAACTTCACCGCATCATTGATCACCGGCATGGTGGCAGGTTTAGCCATCGGCGGTCTCATTATTCTGGCGCGTAAATTCACCATCAACCAAAGCGATTCCACCTACGGCGCTGACGTCATGATGGGGGCAGGTAACAATTCAGGTCGCTTCCTAGGCCCTCTGATTATTCTGTCTGCCATGGGTGCATCGATTCCAATCGGTATCGGCGCTTTGATTGGCTCACTGATTTTCTATGTGTGGGGCAAACCCATCACAGGTGGCGCAATCCTTGGCGCAATGGCACTCGGCACTATGTTCCCAATCGCACTGTAATCTTTCTACCCCGCTTTCGGGCGGGGCTATCGAGACACCCGCTATGTACGACGTCCTAATAAAAAACGCAAAATTGGTTTCCGGTGAGATAACCGACATTGCCATCAAAGACGGCAAAATTGCTGCACTAGGCACCCTTACCGACGCCAACGCCACCCGCACAATCACGCTTGATAACCCTATCTTCGTCAGCGCAGGTTGGATTGATGGCCATACCCATTGCTACCCAAACTCGCCGATTTACAACGACGCACCTGATGCCATTGGCGTCACGGGCGGTGTGACCACGGTGATTGATGCCGGCAGCACGGGCGCTGATGATGTTGATGACTTCGCTGAATTAGCCAAAGCCTGTCAAACCGAAGTGCGTGCATTACTGAACATATCTCGCATTGGGTTGCTTCGCCAAAATGAACTCGCTGACAAGAATGACATCGATCTTCCCCTTGCTAAACAAGCCGTGGAACGCCACCCAGACTTCGTCGTGGGCCTAAAAGTTCGCATGAGCGGCAGCGTGATCGGCGAGAACGGTTTAGCCCCCTTGAAGTCAGCCAAACAGCTTCAACATGATTGCGGCTGCTTGCCTCTGATGGTGCATGTGGGTAACGCGCCCCCAACACTTGAAGACATTGCCGTTTTGTTGGGCGAAGGCGATATCTTGACGCATTGCTTTAATGGCAAACCAAACCGCATTTTGACCCCAGAAGGAAAGCTTCGCGGTGCAGTGAAAGATGCGATGGAGCGCGGGATGTTGCTCGACATCGGCCACGGCAGTGCGAGTTTCAGCTTCGATGTCGCAGAGCAATCAATCCAGCAAGGCATTTTGCCTGACACCATCAGTTCAGACATTTACTGCAAGAACCGCATCAACGGTCCGGTGTATGGGCTAGCGCATTTGATGTCGATGTTCTTCACCCTTGGTCTAAGCCACGAACAAATCATCGAACGCGTCACGGTGAACATCGCAAAAGCCCTTCGCTTAGAAACCAAAGGCCAGATTGCCATCGGTTGCGATGCAGATTTGACGTTATACGAAATCGAACAAACGCCTGTCACTTTCACTGATACCGAAGGCGACACACGAACTGGCGAACAACGTTTCGCACCGCTAGCGGCGATCGTTGGCGGCAACCTTATATTGACTGACAGAGGACACACACACCATGTCTTCCATTCTTGAAAAATACAATCTTAAGCATGTCATCAACGCTTCTGGTCGCATGACCGCGTTGGGCGTATCCACGCCGCAGCCCGACGTTGAAGAAACCGTCTGCTTTGGCATGAACAATTACTTCGAAATGAAAGATCTGGTAAATAAAAGCGGCGAATACATAGCGCGCTTGCTGGATGTAGAAAACGCCGTTGTCGTCTCTTGTGCATCGGCAGGTATCGCGCAAAGCGTCGCGGCAATGATTGTGCGTGGTGATACCTACCGTCTCGAGCAGCTGCACGCCCATTCACATGATGTACCGAATGAAATCGTTATTCCGAAAGGCCACAACGTCAATTTCGGCGCACCGGTTGGCACCATGATCAACCTAGGTGGTGGTCAAATCGTTGAAGCGGGCTGGTCAAATGAGTGCAGTGCCGCGCAACTGGGTGCCGCCATCAACGCAAACACCGCCGCCATTCTTTACATCAAATCTCACCACTGCGTGCAAAAGAGCATGTTGTCCGTGGAAGATGCAGCAGCCGTTGCCAAAGCCCATAACGTGCCTTTGATTGTGGATGCCGCCGCCGAAGAAGACCTGCGGCTTTACTACCAACAAGGTGCTGACTTGGTCATTTACAGTGGCGCAAAAGCCATTGAAGGCCCAACCAGCGGATTGGTGTTGGGCAAGCATGAATATGTGGAGTGGGTGAAGCAACAATCATCGGGCATCGGTCGAGCAATGAAGGTGGGTAAAGAAGGCATTCTTGGCCTTACCCATGCAATTGAAATCTACCTTGAGCGCCAACAAGAAACCGGCTCAGAGATGATCAGCAAAATGACCCCATTTATTGAAGGCCTAAACGCATTACCTGGCATTCAGTCTCGCGTGGTTTGGGACAGTGCAGGGCGCGATATCGCCCGTGCAGAAGTGAGTTTTGATGCCGACGTATTTGGCCTTTCAGCAAACGATGCTGTCGCCAAACTACAAAGCGGCAACCCTGCGGTGTACTGCCGTGCATACAAAGCCAATGAAGGCTCTATCGAATTTGACGTGCGCAGCGTCTCTCAAGAACAACTACAACAAGTTCTCGCTGCCATGACCGAACTAAATCAGGAGTAACACCATGTCTCTTAGCCCTAAATATTATGCTGACCGTGTTTGTTTGAACGTATTGGCCGGCTCACACCAAAACGCGGTTGAAGTGTTTGACGCATCAGAAGGCCACGTGCTCGTGGGTATGCTTTCAAAGAACTACCCTGATGTACCAAGTGCAGTGGAAGACATGAAAGCGTGCGCTGAAAAAATCGGCAACGCGCTGTCTATCGGCCTTGGTGCGGGCGATCCGAATCAGTCTGACATGGTCACTGAACTAGCGGGTATCCTTCAACCTCAGCACGTGAACCAAGTATTCACTGGCGTGGGCAAAAGCCGTAACGCGCTAGGCCAAAACGACACCGTCGTGAATGGCTTGATTTCACCAACGGGCACCGTGGGCATGGTAAAAATTTCTACCGGCCCTAAATCATCCGGCATGGCTGACGCCATCGTTCCTGTGGATACCGCTATTGCCATGTTACAAGACATGGGTTGCAGCTCTGTTAAATACTTCCCGATGGGCGGCTTAGCATCTCGTGATGAATATGAAGAAGTTGCCAAGGCATGTGCGCGCAACAATTTCTGGTTAGAACCAACAGGTGGGATTGACCTTGCAAACTTTGAGGAAATTTTGCGAATTGCTTTGGATGCAGGTGTCGAGAAGGTTATACCTCACATCTATAGCTCAATCATCGATTCTTCCACCGGTGAAACCCGTCCAGAAGATGTAAAAACACTGTTAGAAATCACTAAACGTCTGCTTTCTCGCTGATTCAAACGGCAGCGCACTTCATGTGTGCAATGGCATGTCGACGTCGTGTTGCCGAGTACGTTTGCTCACCTTCCTGTGACAAACGTACTCGGCACCTAACCAGTGAAGCAATAGGAAACGCCCAAACATGTCCAAGCTCCCTCACCCTCGTCTGATTCGCTTACTCGATGCCGTCACAAACACCCCGTTAACTCAAGAAGAGATAGCCCAAAAACTCGCCGTTTCAACGCGCACTGTCAGGACGGATGTCGCGACACTCAACAATGTGATGGTCAATCACGGCGCCCACATGATCCACCAGCGTGGCGCTGGCTATCAACTCAAGATTTATAACCAAGAGGCGTTCAGTGCGTTTCAACAAGCCGTTCGAGATGCAGATCCAGCTCCGCGCACAAGTAAAGAACGCATCGTTCAAATTCAAGTACTGCTACTGACTTCTGATGATTGGGTCAAACTCGATGACCTAGCAGACACGTGGAACCTTAGCCGAACAGCGGTACAAGGTGATATGGCAGATGTGCGAGGTCAGCTTTCACCGTTTGACTTACACATTGAAAGTAAGCCGCGTTTGGGGATGCGCATCGTGGGAAGCGAAACGGCGATTCGAGCGCGTTTGGCACAAATAATCTATGCAGAGCAAAAAGAATCACAACGCACACGCGGATTGATTGGCACACTGTTTCCGACCAAGTCGCAGCAGGTTTTTGCATCGCGTTTTCGTGAAGTATTATCCACGATAAACCTGTATATCAATGATGACGGTCTGCAGTGGCTCGCCATTTATGCCGCCGTTACCTTACAGCGCTTAGCCGCCGGCCAAGCGTTAAGTGATTTTCCAAAAGAAGATGTGATTGACGATATTCTGCCTATCGCTTCTACCATGTTTGATGTTTTACCGATGCTGCTGCCCGCGAATGAGGATGAGATTGCGGCACTTGCCGTGCATGTCCAGGCGCGTATTACGGCTAATCAGTTTCATTTAAATAGTCGCGTGGTCAGTGAAGCAGAAGAGTTGGTCAACCACATACTAAACTATGTACATCAACACTATCCCTACGATATCCGAGATGATGAACAGCTAAAAAAAGATTTAAAAACGCACATCAGCAATATGATCATTCGCGTGAAGCACCACGTTGCGACGGTAAACCCCCTTGCTGAACATATTAAGCAGCACTACCCGCTCGCCTACGATATTACACTCGCCGCAATTGCCGATTGGATACGAACAACAGGCTACTGCATGACACAACATGAAATTGGATATCTGGTTATTCACGTTGGAGTCGGCTTAGAACGCAACCACTGCTTGTATCAACGTGCACCGAAAGCACTTTTGTTCTGCGATGCAGGAAATGCAGCCTCCCGTGGATTAGAAGCCATCATTCGTCGTCATTACCCTTTATTACAGTTGCAGACTATTCACTCTGAAAAGGCACTTGAGAATCTTCAACCTTCAAACGTAGATATGCTGATATCGACATCAGCCAACGTGTCTTCCGGCGTGCCTTTATTTGTTCTCGACCCGTTCCCCACGCAGCACCAGCTCGAAGAACTCGGTAAGCTGGTTCTGGTCGACCGTACTGGCCCATACATGTTGGAGAAATACTTTTCCGACGAGCAATTCTTGTATATCGACGAGACAATCGACCAGGCCACTTTATTTGACAAAGTCTGCGGCCAACTAGAGTCTCAAGGCTTAGTGGAAAAAGGCTACGGTGCGTCGTTAAAAGAACGAGAGGTGATCGTCTCTACCATGATGGGCGAACACATTGCCCTTCCTCACTCCATCGAACTGTTTGCAAAGCGCTCCTTGGTCTACACCGTCGCGGCACCACGTGGTATCGATTGGGGTAACGGCGAAAAAGCCTATCTGGTGTTTTTCATGGCGCTCAGTAAACACGACTATGAAGACGCCATGGGCCTGTATGATTTGTTCCTCACGCTAGTGAATAACAAGGCCGGAAAAGGGTTATCGCAATGCGAAACATTCCCTGATTTCAAACTGCTCGCCCATCAAGAATTGGCATAAAAAAAGGAGCCCTTGAGGCTCCTTTTTATATATCACAGGTGGTAGACGTTTAGCTGCGGCGCTGACGCACTGCTTCAAACAGGCAGATACCGCTTGCGACAGACACGTTCAAACTCGACACACTGCCAGCCATTGGAATGCTGATCAGCTCATCACAGGTTTCACGCGTTAGGCGGCGCATACCGTCGCCTTCTGCCCCCATGACGATCGCCAGTGGACCTGTCATTTTGCTTTGGTAGATGTCATGCGTGGCTTCGCCCGCAGTACCTACAAACCACACGCCTTTTTCTTGCAGTGCTCGCATGGTGCGCGCAAGGTTGGTTACACGAACCAACGGCACAATTTCTGCCGCGCCAACAGCAACTTTACGCACGGTTGCACTCAATGGAGCAGAGCGGTCTTTCGGAACGATAATCGCACACGCACCTGCCGCATCGGCGTTACGCAGACATGCACCTAAGTTATGCGGATCTGTGACGCCATCAAGAACCAGCAACAGTGGGTTATCTTTGCCTTCTAGAATCGCATCAAGGTCATTTTCGTTGTACTGACGACCTTGCTTAACACGTGCAATCAAGCCCTGATGCGACGCACCATCAGCTTTATCATCCAACGCCTTGCGTCCCATTTCCTGAGTGGTGATGCCAAGCTCAGCCAATTCCTTCAGCACGGGCAGTAAACGATCGTCTTCACGACCTTTTAAAACATAAACTTCGATAAAGCGTGCAGGATCAGATGCCAACACGGCTTTGACGGCATGAATGCCATAAATCATTTCATTGCTCATGAGTTACTTCTTTTAATTGCCGGCTTTCGCGGGTTTGCCTCGTTGCGCTTTTTTCTTACGCACCTTCTGAGCCTTGCTCTTTTTCTTCGCTGGAGTTCCATCCGTCGCTTTGTTTGCGGATTGGCCTTTGTTCGCCGATGGACCTTTGCGATGGCCTTTACCTTTGCCCTTCCCTTTACCTTCAGGGGCTTTATCGTCCCCACCAGCTTTTGGAATAGCGCCACGTTTTAGTTGCTGACGAACAGACCCGCGCTCTTTGCTGAATTCAGGGTTCTTGCCCGATTCAGCTCGGCCTTTCTTGGCATGTTTGCGCGCTGTTTTACCTGCACCGCGCGGTTTACGCGTTGTGCCTTCCAGTTCGAAATCGATCATCCTTTCATCAAGGTTGACGGATAATACTTTGACCGTGACCTGATCGCCAAGTTGGAAAACGCGACCAGAGCTCTCACCCACGAGCTTTTGACCCACCATGTCGTAGTTATAGTAGTCATTGTCTAGGTTCGAGATATGGACAAGACCATCAATGTGAAGCTCATTCAGGCGCACAAAGAAACCGAATCCTGTCACGTTTGCAATCGTCCCCGCAAGGGTATCGCCAACGTGGTCTTGCATGTACTCACACTTTAGCCAATCCGACACGTCACGTGTTGCATCATCTGCACGACGTTCTGTCATCGAACATTGCTCACCCATCACATCCATGTCATCGAATGAATAATGGAAGCCGCCGGTTGGTGTCCAGCGATCAGTGTTGCGGCCTTCTTGCTTGGCAATAAGGTACTTAATCGCGCGGTGCAGCAACAAGTCTGGGTAACGACGAATTGGCGAGGTGAAGTGTGCATACTGCTTCAACGCCAAACCAAAGTGACCTTGGTTGTCTGCTTGATATACCGCCTGCTTCATTGAGCGAAGCAGCATAGTTTGGATCAATTCGCGATCTGGGCGGCTTTGAATCAAGTGCGCCAGTTGTGCGTAATCTGTTGGTGATGGCGATAAACCACCATTGAGTGACAGACCCATTTCACCCAAGAAATCTTTAAAGCCAGTAAGACGCTCTTCACCCGGCGCTTCGTGCACACGGTAGAGCGCGGCTTCTTTGTGTTTTTCGACGAAACGTGCAGAGGCAACGTTGGCCAAAATCATACATTCTTCGATGATCTTGTGCGCATCGTTACGCTCCACAGGCACGATACGTTCAATCTTGCGCATCGCATTGAAAATGAACTTGGTTTCGACGGTTTCAAATTCAATGGCACCACGTTGCTCACGCGCACCTTTTAGCACTTTGAACATCTTATTCAGTTCTTCAAGGTGCGGCACCAACGGTGCGTAGCGATCGCGAAGCTCTTCGTCGCCATCCAACATCTGCGCCACTTTGGTGTACGTCAGGCGTGCATGCGAATTCATTACAGCTTCGTAGTGCTTGTAGCCTGAAAGGTTGCCTGACTCGGAGATGGTCATTTCACAAACCATACACAGACGATCGACCTGCGGGTTCAAAGAACACAAACCGTTAGACAGCACTTCAGGCAGCATTGGAATAACTTGCGACGGGAAGTACACCGAGTTACCACGGTTGATGGCTTCTTTGTCTAGCGCTGAATCAGGACGCACATAGTAGCTCACATCCGCGATGGCAACCCATAGACGCCAACCACCTGATTTTTTCTTCTCACAATAGACGGCATCATCAAAGTCACGCGCGTCTTCACCATCGATGGTCACCAATGGCAATTCACGTAAATCTACGCGACCGACTTTCGCCTCTTCAGGCACCTCTTCTGTCAGGCCTTTGATCTGCTTTTCAACGTCTTTTGGCCACACATTGGGAATGTCATGGCTACGCAGCGCAATTTCAATTTCCATACCCGGTGCCATGTTCTCACCCAGTACTTCGACGATACGGCCCATCGCACCT
The DNA here is from genome assembly GCF_004120195.1 of Enterovibrio baiacu. Classification (GTDB taxonomy): domain Bacteria; phylum Pseudomonadota; class Gammaproteobacteria; order Enterobacterales; family Vibrionaceae; genus Enterovibrio; species Enterovibrio baiacui. The sequence continues at coordinate 166,561 of NZ_SCHN01000014.1, forward strand.
TGTTGGCGTGTTGCGCGTTGGAAAACTTCCACCACCACCACATTGCCCATGCGAGCGCCTTTACGATCATCTTTAGGAATAATGATGTCTTGGCTTAAACGCGAGTCATCAGGCACCACGTAGGCGTTACCATCTTCCAAGAAGAAACGACCAACGATTTGGCCTTTGCGTTCTTCAAGCACGCGCACAACGCGTGCTTCTTTGCGGCCTCGCTTATCAGTGCCTGCAGGTTGCGCGAGAATGAAATCGCCATGCATGACGCTTTTCATTTGATGATGCGGCAAGAGCCAGTCTTCTCGATTGCCTTTGCCTTCTGGGCGTAAGAAGCCGAAACCATCGCGGTGGCCAATCACGGTGCCTTTCACCAAGTCCAGGCGTTCTGGCAAGGCGTAGCATTGGCGACGAGTAAAGATAAGCTGTCCATCACGCTCCATGGCGCGAAGGCGGCGACGAAGACCTTCATACTCTTCGTCTGATTTTAAGCCCAGCACGTCAAAAAGCTGGTCACGGTTAACCGGCGTGCTGAAACCTTTAATGACTTCTAGTAGGTGCTCGCGGCTTGGTACCGGATTGTCATATTTTTCTGCTTCACGAACCAAATGCGGATCGTTGCTATGTAGGTGTTTGTCCTGAGACATATAGGATTCCCGTTAGCGACACTTGATTTCAAGTATATCGCTTTAAATAAAAGAAAATGGGTGCCCAGCAGAATTGCCACGAAAAAATGACGACAAGTTATCAATACGCTTGTTAAGCCGGGCGAACAGGGATAAGAAGGCGGTGTAGGTTGTTATTTCCTGCCACCAAATCGTGAAGTGTGTGGTTGTCCATCTCTGTAAGAAATGCCTGCATCGCTTTCGCGAGTGCATCTTTTAGACGACAAGCGGGGGTGATATGACAGTTGTCTTCACCACAATTGACAAGATGCAGAGGTTCAAGCGCTCTGATCACTTCGCCAATGACAATTGATGCTGCTGGTTTGCCTAATCGTATCCCGCCATTCTTTCCACGGACGGCTTCTACGTAGCCTGCCTGACTCATACGGTGGATGATTTTCACCATATGATTTCGAGACACCCCATACTTTTCTGTGACCACGCTAATGCTGGTCAACTCTCCGGGCGGCAGCATAGCCAGATACATGAGAGCCCTTAGGCCAAAGTCTGTAAAACTGGTTAATTGCACGTTTTCAAATCTCCTCTGGCGCATTGTACCCTGAACTGATGTAAAAGGCGCGCTTCGTCACTGTTTCTTTTTTCTCCAACTTTATCAGCATTGATCATCTTTGCCTTTCTTCAAAATAAAAGATCATTTTTAGTTGATCTAAACATACATTTCAGATACAACTTAAAACATGCATTTTAGATGTAACTTTAAAGAAGAGACGAATATGTTAAGTCCAAAAACGATTGAGATTGTAAAGTCGACCGCACCATTGCTTGCTGAAACGGGTCCAGCACTCACTGCCCACTTCTACGAGCGTATGTTCAAACACAACCCTGAACTGAAAAACATCTTCAACATGAGCAACCAATTTACGGGTGCGCAACGCGAAGCCTTGTTCAATGCCGTTCATGGTTATGCAGCAAATATCGATAACATCGAAGTGCTGCTTCCTGTGGTGGAGAAAATTGCTCAGAAGCATGTCAGCTTTAACATCACACCAGAAATGTACGCCATTGTCGGTGAAAACCTGCTTGCCACCATTGATGAGATGTTCAACCCGGGGAAAGAAGTGATTGATGCATGGGCGGAAGCCTATGGCCTTTTGGCGAATGTGTTTATCACCCGAGAAGAAGAGATTTATCAGGGCAAAGAAAGTACGCAAGGTGGATGGCGTGGCACGCGAGAATTTACAGTGCTGACAAAAACCAAAGAGAGCGATGTGATCACCAGCTTTGTTTTTGCGCCCGTTGATGGTGAGCCTGTTACAGGCTACAAGCCGGGGCAGTACATTGGTATCTACCTTAATCCTGAGCAATTTGAGCATCAGGAGATCCGTCAATACAGCCTGTCTAGCGCACCTAAAACCAATACTTACCGTATTTCAGTAAAACGTGACCCTCAAGGTCTTGTGTCGAACTACTTGCACGATCACTTGAACGTGGGTGATACAGTGAAGCTAGCCCCGCCAAGCGGAGACTTTTTCCTCGAAGCCAGCAAAGATACCCCTGTTGCGCTGATTTCTGGCGGCGTTGGATTAACGCCAATGCTCTCTATGCTTGAAACACTGACTGGCGAACATGACGCAGATATTCACTGGATCCATGCGACCGAAAACGGCCAGCACCATGCATTTGGTGAGCACATCGATAACCTTATCAAGCAAAACTCACGCGCAACACGCAACGTCTGGTATCGCGATCCGTTAGCGAGTGACAAAGTGGCAGAAGATTATGACCACGCGGGCATGATCGATCTGAGTGTCATTGATGGATTAACCGACGATGCTCAACGCCATTTCTATCTATGTGGACCTGTTGGCTTCATGCAAGCTGTCGCCAAGCAATTAGTGAGCTCAGGCGTCAGCAAAGGTAGCATTCACTATGAGTGCTTCGGCCCACATAAAGTGATTGATTGATTACTTTGCAGGTGATCACTGCCTTTCATCTGTAAGTAAACGAAAGCCCCGCAATATGCGGGGCTTTCACTATTCTTGAGTGCAACGCAGTCAACGTAAACTCACCAATAGGTATCTCGACGCTTGGCGCGTGCAATAACGTTTCTCGGCATTTTGTCTTCAAGTGCACGACGGAGCATGGCGACTTTTTGGTGTGTTGAGCGATCCGCTGTGATGGTGTGATAAAGCCAACGATACGCATCCTCATAGTCGAGTGGACTGCCATAATCGTTCACAAGAAGCTCTGCCAGTTGCAACCTCGCACGTGTATTGCCAAGTGACGCGGCTTCACGTAAGTAGGGAATTGCACGTTCTTTATCTTGCTGAACCAAGGTGCCACGCGTGTAATAACGCCCAAGCTGTTCGAGTGCAGCCGGTAAGCCTTGCTGCGCAGCAAGCTGCATGTAATAAACACCTTGCTCGACATCACGGTCAACACACACGCCCCACGCCAACATGTCGCCATAGAGAAATTGATACGATGGCGATTCAACGCGAATAGCACGCGCTTCGATATCTTGCAGAAGCTGACATTCATCTGCTTTCACTTTCTGCAGGTGGCTGTTGGTTTCAAACAGACGGAGTAATTGCGAATCTTCATATACAGGCAATGCAGGCCCTATCTCTGCTTTGGCGGCAGAGCTGGCAAACATGAGTGATATAAATAAGGTTCGCAGTTTCATGCATTCCCACTTTGTGAAAGTCAGTAAGTTCGATATGAGTCGTCTTGCCTAATTTGTATCGGCACCCCAAGGATGAACTTTACCTTTTTTCTGGTGAATATTTCCCAAGAGGATCTTCACTGAGTATAGAGGGCTTTGGATAAAAAAAAACCAGCCACTTGGGCTGGTTTTTTTCAAATTCGAACCGATTAAGACGCGAAAGGATGCACCTTAATGATGGTCTCGTTACGATCTGGGCCAGTTGAAATGATGTCAATTGGCACACCCGTCAGCTCTTCGATACGTGCAATGTAATCAAGTGCTGCTTGTGGCAGTTCTTCAATTGATTTCGCACCGAAGGTCTTCTCGCTCCAACCAGGAACAGTTTCGTAGATTGGTGTGACGTTTTCGTACGCATCAGCAGCCATTGGAGAAACGTCGAGAACCGTACCATCAGCCAACTGGTAACCAGTACAGATCTTGATTTCTTCCAAGCCGTCCATCACGTCCATCTTGGTCAAGCAGAAGCCTGAGATAGAGTTGATTTGAACTGCACGGCGCATTGCCACGGCATCAAACCAACCAGTACGGCGAAGACGACCAGTCGTCGCGCCAAACTCGTGACCAACAGTACCCAGGTGTTTACCCACTGGATCTTGCTTCTCTAGGCCATCATACAGCTCAGTCGGGAAAGGACCTGAACCTACACGGGTGCAGTATGCTTTTGCGATACCTAGGATGTAACCTAGGTGACGTGGACCAAAACCAGAACCTGCAGCTACACCACCAGCGGTTGTGTTAGAAGACGTTACATATGGGTAGGTACCGTGGTCGATGTCCAGAAGTGTGCCTTGTGCACCTTCGAACATGATCTTGTCGCCACGCTTACGCGCGTCGTCAAGCTCTTGAGTCACGTCGATAACCATGCTGGTTAGTACGTCTGCTTGTTCCATGATCTTCGCAAGCGTGTCTTCGTAGCTAACTGGCTCAGCTTTGTAGAAGTGCTCTAACTGGAAGTTATGGAATGCCATCACTTCTTTAAGCTTCTCAGCAAATGCTTCTTTGTCGAAAAGGTCGCCAACGCGTAGACCGCGACGAGCAACTTTATCTTCGTAAGCAGGACCAATACCACGACCCGTAGTACCGATAGCTTTCTTACCACGAGCTGCTTCACGCGCAACATCAAGAGCGATGTGGTATGGAAGAATTAGTGGACAAGCTTCTGACAGGAACAGACGTTCACGAACTGGAATACCACGATCTTCGAGGCCGCCCATTTCTTTCATCAATGCGTCAGGAGACAGAACAACACCGTTACCGATGATGCACTTAACGTTGTTACGAAGAATGCCAGAAGGAATCAAATGCAGAACGGTTTTTTCACCGTCGATAACGAGAGTGTGACCCGCATTGTGACCGCCTTGGTAGCGAACCACGTAATTTGCGTCTTCAGTTAAAAGATCGACGATCTTACCCTTACCTTCGTCACCCCATTGAGTGCCGAGAACGACTACGTTATTACTCATCTTTTCCAGTCAGTTGCTGATTAAAACGGGATTCTAGCACCTTCATTTAAACGTTGCAGTCATTTTTTAACCGTCGTCGCGATGCTGAATACCAAGCCGTCACAAACTTTTTCTCTTTTCATTTACTTAGACGGCCACATCATATATGCGATAACCGCGCCAGCGACGACTAAACACCCACCAATGCGTCGTAACGTAGCATCAGGTAACTGACTCATCTCACTCACCATATTGCGCCATTTGTTCGGAATGAGCATAGGACCCAAGCCTTCGACCACCAGCACCAAACCCAGCGCCAGTATGATTTCCTTTCCCATTTCACACCTCAATAAACGGATAAAAAAAAGACAAGGCGCGAAGGCCTTGTCTTTCTATAACGCGACTAAGAATCTTAGTTAACGTTAAGGTTTGGTTCTTTCATGTAGCGGAAGAAATCACTGTTTGGATCCACAACCATGATGTCGCCTTTGTTGTTAAAGCTCTTCTCATACGCTTGTAGTGAACGTAGGAAGTTATAGAACTCAGGCTCTTGGTTGAACGAATCTGCGTAGATCCTCGCAACTTCTGCATCAGCTTCACCGCGCGTTACACGTGCAGTTTTTTCTGATTCAGCCAGCACTGTTGCCACTTCAAGTTCCGCTTGAGCACGAATAACTTCGGCTTTCTCGCGACCTTGAGAGCGGTGACGACGTGCAACAGTTTCACGCTCTGCACGCATACGTGCGTAGATAGAACCACTGATTTCGTCAGGCAGGTTGATCTTCTTAATACGAAGGTCAATCACTTCAATACCGATATCAGCCGCACTTTCTTGCGCTTCTGCGAGTACGTCAGCCATGACTTGCTCACGCTTCTCAGACACAATCTCTTTGATCGTTTTCGAACCGATTTCAGCACGAAGACCATCGGCTACTTTACGTTGCAATAACGCTTCAGCAGTCAGTCGGTTACCACCGCCAGTTGACAGGTAGTACTGACCAAAATCTTTAATACGCCATTTAACGTAAGAATCGATGATCACGTCTTTTTTCTCAGACGTTACGAAACGATCTGATTGGTCATCCATGGTTTGGATACGTGCATCAAGTAGTTGCACGCGGTCAAACAACGGCACTTTGAATTGCAGACCAGGATTGTAAATACGTGCCAAGTCATCGTCCGTTTTCAGTACTCGACCAAAACGGATCACAATGCCTTTCTCGCCTTCATCGACGACAAACACAGACATCAAACCAACCACGATCGAAACGATGATGAGAGGGATTAATAGTTTACGCATAATTAATATCTCCCCTGACGATTCGTTTGGCGAGGTGAAGACGTACCAGGTGCAACGGTGGTGTTTTCAAGTTCAATGCCGTAATCAGACGCATTGTTATCAACATTTGTGCGTTGCTGTTGTGATTGATTCATGAGTTTATCTAAAGGCAAGTAAAGCAAGTTGCTGCTGCCTTCTTTAGAATCGATCAACACTTTACTGGTGTTGCCAAACACATTCTCCATCGTTTCTAGGTAGAGACGGTTTCGGGTAACTTCTGGAGCCGCTTGATACTCAGGCAGGAGTTTGTTGAACTGAGCAACGTCACCTTCTGCTTCGTTAACAATCTTCTCTTTGTAACCCAATGCTTCTTTCTTCAGACGCTCAGCACGACCTTTTGCTTTTGGCAAAATGTCATTGCGGTACGCTTCTGCTTCACGTGTGAAACGCTCTTCATCTTCTCGTGCTGCGATAGCATCATCAAATGCGTCTTTCACTTGCTCAGGAGGACGCGCAGTGTCGAAGTTGACGTCAACAACCAAAAGGCCCATGTCGTAACGATCGATAATACGGTTGATTTCAACCTGAGTGCGTTCACGGATTTGTTGACGACCCGTGGTCAGGATTTCATCCATCACGGCATCACCAATCACCGCACGCAAAGCAGAATCAGTAGCTTGACGCAAACTGTCATCTGCGTTGGTGACTGAATACAAATACTTCTGCGGATCAGCGACACGGTATTGCACGTCCATTTCAACGCGAACAACGTTTTCATCTTTGGTTAGCATGTCACCTGAACCACGTAGAGAGCGAATCGCTTCAACGTTGACAGTGGTGACTTCATCAATGAAGTTTGGTTTCCAGTTAAGACCGGGTTGTACGACACGGTCGTACTCACCAAAACGCAGCACGACACCACGCTCTGCTTCACCGATGGTGTAAAAACCTGATACACCCCAAATGATCACACCCACAACGGCAATTGCGCCCAAACCAGCAGCACTGCCGCCACCAAAAGACGGCCCTTTGCCGCCAAACAGGCCACTTAGCTTACGACTAAGCTTGCCAAACACCTCGTCGAGGTCCGGCGGTCCTTGGTCACGACCTCCGCGATTACCCCACGGATCTTTGTCCTGACCGCCATTGTTTCCTGGCTCATTCCACGCCATTAGAGCACTCCATCAGTATGATATGACGATAGTTTTTATACTGTAACAGTCTGTTCAGTAACGATAAAGTTACCGAGATCACTGTCTTCCCGTTTTTTTAGCCTCATCCAATCAGTCTGAGGTAACCGCACATCGACTAGCAAACTTCCGTCCGGCTCGTATTCTTCGTGCAAAATGCATCGCAACTGACAGAATTTACTGTGCATTCTGCCAATGGCTGCGGGTGGAATACGTAAGCGATAGCTTACCATAGTCCCCGCGAGCCTCTCGGTCAGTGCCTCAAAAAGAAGATCTATACCCCGATCTGCAAGTGCCGACACCCAAACAATACGGGGAACACCTTCTTCATCACGCTCAATGCGCGGTGAAGTATCTTCCATATTGTCGATCTTGTTCATCACGAGCAAGGTTGGGACGTCACCCGCATCGATCTCTTCCAAAACAACGTTGACGGCGTCAATGTTTTCTCTGAAACGATCATCGCTGGCATCGATCACATGCAACAACAGTGTTGCTTCTTGTGTCTCTTTTAGCGTTGCTTTAAAGGCTGCAACCAAGTCGTGAGGCAAATGACGAATGAATCCCACCGTGTCAGCAAGAATCGTGTCACCAACATCTTCCACCTCAATTTTACGAAGCGTCGGGTCAAGTGTCGCAAACAATTGGTCTGCAGCATAAACGCCAGCTTCAGTAATACGGTTAAAGAGGGTTGATTTGCCAGCATTGGTGTAGCCCACCAATGACACGGTCGGAATTTCTGCACGGTTACGTGCTCGACGCCCCTGCTCGCGCTGTTTGGCTACCTTATCAAGTCTACGCAATATCGCTTTAACGCGATCACGTAATAGGCGTCTATCGGTTTCGAGCTGGCTTTCACCAGGACCACGTAAACCAATTCCCCCTTTTTGACGTTCAAGGTGCGTCCAGCCACGAATGAGTCGCGTGGAAAGATGTCGAAGCTGAGCAAGCTCAACTTGTAACTTACCTTCGTGCGTTCGCGCTCGTTGAGCAAAGATATCGAGGATCAAACCCGTTCGATCAAGCACTCGGCACTGAACCAAACGTTCTAAGTTACGTTCCTGTGCAGGTGTTAACGAATGATTAAATATGACGATTTCAGCCCCGAGCATTCGGACTGCGTCTGCGATTTCGAGGGCTTTACCTTCACCAACAAAGTACTTGGAATGCGGGGTCTGACGGCTGCCTGTTACAGTTTGCAGCTTGGTCACCCCCGCAGACGATACCAGCATTTCAAATTCGCTGAGATCTTCCCATTCACCTTCTTGAGTGAAGTTGATATGAACTAAAACAGCCTGTTCACCGGCTTCGTAACGGTCAAACAAGCGATCAACTCCTTACCAAAGGATTGTTACTCCTCAGTTTTTTCTTGCGGACGATCGTTCGGAGAACGCTCGTTAGTATTATTGTGATGATGATTTACTGGGCGAGCAGGTACGACTGTAGAGATCGCATGTTTGTAAACCATTTGATTCACGGTGTTTTTCAGCAGGATCACGAACTGGTCAAATGACTCAATCTGGCCCTGAAGCTTGATACCGTTAACGAGGTAGATAGATACCGGTACACGCTCGCGACGCAGTGCATTCAGAAATGGGTCTTGTAGAGATTGCCCCTTAGCCATTTTTAATTTTCCTTATTGGTTTGTAGTTGTATTTCGCAACAAAAAAGATCAACAACGTCGCTTACAACAATCAAAGTATACCCTGCTCAAACTGCGATCAGGTCAAACACTTTGTGACTGTTTGTAACGATAGCGTAGCGTTGTCGCTATCAAGCCACGTCAAATCATCCCAGCTTCTCAGCCAAGTAATCTGACGTTTGGCTAACTGACGGGTGGCACACACTCCACGATAAACAGCATCATCTAACGAGCCGCTACCCGACAAATAATCCCACATCTGACGGTAACCTACGCAGCGAATCGACGGCATGTCTGCATGCAGATCGCCGCGTTCAAATAGCGCACGCACCTCCTTCTCAAACCCTGCTTCCATCATTTTCTGGAAACGAAGCTCGATCCGGCGATGTAGTTCTCCCCTTTCCTTGGGGGCTATAGCAAATTGGTGAACCTCGTATGGCAACGGGTCACCTTTGGTTTGGGTTAACTCAGTCAGAGTTTTACCCGAAATACGAAAAACTTCCAGCGCTCTCGACAATCGCTGCGGATCATTAGGATGAATCCTCGCACCTGATACAGGATCGATACGACAGAGTTCATCATGCAGCGCTTGCCATCCGTGAGCTTGGGCTTCCTGCTCAATAGTAGCTCGGATCACCGGATCCGCGGCTGGCAAAGGTGATAAGCCTTCCAATAATGCTTTGAAGTAAAGCATCGTACCACCAACCAAAACCGGAATTCTCCCTTTTGCGACAATCTCTTGCATTTCTCGCAGGGCGTCTTCACGAAAATCAGCCGCCGAGTAAGCTTCTGATGGGTCGCGAATATCAATAAGGCGGTGCGGCGCAAGTGCCAATTCTTCCGCCGTTGGTTTCGCGGTACCGATGTTCATGTCTCGATAGATCAGCGCGCTGTCGACACTGATGATCTCTACCGGGAACTGCTGTCTCAGTGCGATCGCCAAATCCGTTTTACCGGATGCCGTTGGCCCCATTAAAAAAACCGCTTTAGGCAGCGTATTACTCATGTTCGAATGCTTCTATTGCGGTTGCCACGTCGACCGGACGCAACAACGTTGAATAATGCTCTGCCAGTTCTCCCTGCCAGCAATGTTCTAGTTCAGTGATTAAGGTCACTGCTTGTGATAAGCCATAGGCATCACTTTTCTGCGTCGCTTTTCTTGCAAGCCAATTAGCCAGACTATCTGGGGATAGCGAGGTTTGACTGTCTGTTTGCTGCGACAAAAAGCCGAATAGTTCAGGGATCAGTGATTGCAGGTTGTGCTTACGCAATGGTTGGCACACCGCCATCACCATCATCTGGCTGGCTGATTTTTGACGGAGTACAATACCAAATCGTTGTAATAATTGATCATATTCCGACATGACCGCCATCTCTTCAGGCGATGCAGGGATAGCTTGTGGGATCAACAAAGGCTGTGCTTTCAGGCCCGGTGCGCTCATGCCCACACGCATTTGTCCCAATGCATGCAAATGGCTTGCGACGTCCAAATCTAATAACGCGATTCCCTCTGCGCGCTGCAATAGCAGATAACGGGAAGCGACAATCGTGAGTGCTTTACCAAGGCCACCATCGGTATGACCCACAGAGACAGCGTTCAATGACATGGCAGCAGGCGCTTCTGCAACCTTATTTTGAACGGGCATGTCAGGGGTTTGCATCAACGCCTCGTAAGCACGTTGTGTCGCTTTCGAAGGCGCTGATGGTTTCTCAGGCATGGAAGCACGTCCACTGCCTTGGGAAGAAAATGCACTCGACTGGCGGCCACCGTTAGACTCAGAGGATGGACGCCACGCAGCGCGTTCACCCTGGCCACCTGTTGCGCCAGCGTACGACCCCGAAGAAGAACGCGCACTGGGTGCGGACGATACGGTTTTTGGCGCGGATGCCATCGACTCAGCAAACACATCTTCAGCCACAACCCCTTCGCTCTCTTCCTCTTGTGCCTCTCCACCCGCATAGGCGGTTTGCACTGGCTCGATGACGTTGTCGTTTTCCTCAAAATCCAGCGAAGGGGCGTGCTCTGCCATCACTTGTTGCAACGCATCAGACACGGCTTGGTATATGAAGTCATGCACCAAACGGGCTTGATGGAAACGCACTTCGTGCTTCGCAGGATGCACATTCACATCCACTTGATGCGGATCGATGTCGATATACAGCACGTAGGCCGCAAACTGATCAGGCTTGAGCGTGGCTTCATAACCTTGTCGAATCGCATGGTTAATCAGCCTGTCTTTCATCATGCGTTGGTTAACAAAGCAATGCTGAATGTCATTTTGAGCGCGTGCACCTTCTGGCGTACAAATCCAACCGTGCAGCGATAACCCTTGGTGCTCCAAGCTCACCTGCGCGGCGGTTCTTACAAATTGTGGCCCACACACAGCTGCTAATCGACGCTCACGTTGGGCATCGTTTTCCGCGATGCGGTATTGGCGCACAATGGTGCCATTGTGACGGAGCGTAATGGCGACATCGAATCGGCTTAGCGCAATGCGCTTAAGTAATTCATCAATGTGACCAAATTCTGTTTTGTCAGTACGAAGGAATTTTCGGCGAGCGGGCGTATTAAAAAACAAATCCACCACTTCTACCGTGGTGCCGACAGGGTGTGCCGCAGGCTTGATTTGCACCGACATGTCACGGCCTTCGGCGTGTGCTGACCATGCCTCGGTTTGCGCTTCCGTGCGAGAAGTCAGTGTAAGTCGGGAAACCGAACTAATACTGGCGAGCGCTTCGCCACGAAAACCAAGGCTAACAATGGCTTCAAGATCGTCAAGGCAGGCAATTTTCGAGGTGGCATGACGGCTCAAGGCGAGTTCTAACTCGCCCTTGTCGATGCCGCATCCATTGTCACGGATGCGAATCAATTTGCTGCCGCCTTTTTCAATATCGACGTCAATACGCGTGGCACCCGCATCGATACTGTTTTCCACCAGCTCTTTCACCACAGACGCCGGTCTTTCAACCACCTCGCCCGCGGCAATTTGGTTCGCTAACCTTGCCGGTAATATCTGAATTGCCATTGGTTAGCTCCCGGGGATAATCAACGTCTGACCGATCGCCAATTCGTCTGAACGCAGCTTGTTGGCTCTTCGGATACTTTCTACCGAGATACCGTAATTGCTGGCAATCTTACCCAGATACTCGCCACGTTTCACTTTGTGCTTCGTATCTTTGGGCTTTATACCCACAATCTTTAGCTTTTGACCCACAGCCAATTCATCTTTACGCAATTTGTTCGCTTTGCGGATGCTCGACACAGTCACGCCATAGTTCGCCGCAATCTTCCCAAGGTATTCTCCTCGGGCAACAGTATGCGTTCGTGTCACCGTGGATGAAGGACGGCTGTTCGAGGCGCTACTCGATGACGAACTGGCACTGGAAGACTGACTTCCCGACGACGCATTCGAGGCAAGGGATTTCACGTTCACGTCGGGCACAGTTAACACCTGACCTACACGTAACCCGCTCGATTTTAAACCATTCGCCGCTTTAATCGCGGAGACTGAACTGCCGTATTTTTTCGCAATCACAGACAAAGATTGCCCCGATGTGACCTTATGTTTGATGCCGTTTTTGCGCGCGGCCATCAAGGTGCCATCCGGCGGGAAATCTTCGAAATACGCCAACACGCCTTTAAACACAGCATTGGCAATTTTTTGCTGATGGTTAGAACTCAGCAGCAGAGTTTCTTCTTGTGGGTTAGTGATAAAGCCCGCTTCCACCAGCAATGAAGGAATGTCAGGCGATTTCAATACAGCAAGGCTTGCATGCTCAGGGCTTGATTTGTGCAGCTTCGTCACGCGTCCCATTTCTTTCAGGACACGCACCGCCACGTCATAGCCTTCTTTTTGCGAATTACTGAACTGCAAATCCAGCACGGCGCGGCTGAGATATTCATCTTCGTTATCATCGAGAAGTGCACCACCGCCGAGAAGGTTCGACTGTTCTTCATGCTTCTCAATCCATCGACCGATTTCACTGTTCGCACGACGACGGGATAATACCCACACCGATGCGCCGCGTGGCTGCGGTTTGTGGAAACCATCCGCGTGAACAGACACCAACAAATGCGCGCCATGTTTACGCGCAATTTCAGAGCGTTTGTTAAGGTCGAGGAAGTAGTCACCGTTTCGCGTCATAACCGCTTTCATGCCAGGCACGGCATTAATTTTTGCGGCCAGGCGACGAGAAATAGACAAGGTGACGTGTTTTTCGTATTTACGACGAGGGCCTATTGCGCCAGGGTCATTGCCACCGTGACCGGGGTCGATGGCGATAATGATGTCATCCGTACCAAAGGGCAGCGCCGCTTGAGCTTCTGTTGGCTCAGACTTCTTTGGCTTTGCAACCTTCTTTGGCATTTTGTGCGGCAAATCGATCACAAGACGGTGACCGTATTCGCCACCAGGCTTCAGGGCAAAGATGCGCGGCGTGCTTTGGTCTTTAAGTTCAAAGACCAGACGGTAGGTGCCTTTACTTGGCGGGTTACTTTTTCGAACACGGCTCAAAATCTTGCTGTTTTGAACACCCATCGGCAAGTTTGCAGTGACAGATGTCCCATTCAGATCGATGACAAGACGATTCGGTTTGGTCAACGTAAAATAAGAAAACTCTGGCGTTTCCGCCATGTCCATAACAACGCGTGTTTCCTCAGGTGCAGGCCAAACACGCACGTTTTCTAGCGTATTTGCCCATGCCGTGGCCATCATTCCTAGCCAACACAGTAGACCTACCAGCATTCCCCGCCAATGCATACCGTTAATTCCACTCCATTTTTTCAATCAAGGCATTGCCCGCCACGGTATTGGCTTTCACCTGTACCGTTCGCTGCTCACCGTCATATTTTAATGTGATATCAAGATCTGGCTCAGGCAACAGGCCTACACCTTTCTCCGGCCATTCCACCAAACAGAGTGCATCCGGCGTGAAATAGTCACGGATCCCCATGAATTCCAGCTCTTCAGGATCGGCAAGGCGATATAAATCAAAATGATAAACCTGCCACGTCGCTAACTGATAAGGCTCTACCAAAGTATACGTCGGACTCTTTACTTTGCCCGAATGACCTAAGGATTGAATGAAGCCACGAGAAAACGTGGTTTTCCCGGCACCAAGATCGCCGTGCAGGTAAATGGTGGTTTGCGCAGAACACGCCGCTGCAATTGCGGCACCAAACGCCACCGTCGCTTGCTCATCGGCAAGCTCAGTGTTGAAAATCTCTGTCATGTTTCTCACTGCTTTGTTGTCTGGGAGTCATTTCGCTCACAGATCGACATTTATGCCAACTTCTTTCCCAGCAAAGGAAGCAGGTCACTGGCAACCAGGCCTCGCTCTCCAAACTGTTTCACGGCAATGTCCGCCGCATGACTGTGCAGGAAAGTTCCGAAAATTGCTGCACGATCAATGTGTTTTGTTTGAGAAATGAAGGCCGCAATAGTACCCGCCAAGACATCTCCCATCCCTCCGGACGCCATTCCGGAGTTACCCGCATCTATTACGGTGAAAACGCTGCCATCATAAACGATTGTGCCCGCACCTTTAAGCACGACGACACCGCCATATCGGCTCTGTAACTCTTTGACGGCAGAAAATCGATCCCGTTCAATCGAACTGATGCTGATCCCCAATAATTTTGCCGCTTCTCCAGGATGCGGCGTCAGTACCCAATTGGCATAGCGTCGAGGATACTGACGCAGGAAGTGCAGTGCATCGGCATCAAGTACCATGGGTAAATGCGTGGCGAGTGCGCCGTCGAACAACTGCCGCGCCCATGACGAGTGTCCAAGACCTGGTCCAATCGCAATGACATCAGCCCACGTCAGTATGTTGTCGAGAACATCCGCTCCGTCACTGCGCTTCCACTGTCGAGTCATCAGTTCAGGTTGACGCGCAAGTATCGCAGGCATATTGGCTTCTGCGGTTAATAGCGATACCACCCCCGCACCAGAGCGTAACGCAGATTGGCCGCAGAGTAATATGGCTCCGCCCATGCCCTGTTGACCCCCAATGCACATGACGCGCCCCAAACTGCCTTTGTGCGATGTTCTCTTGCGTTGAGGTTCAATGGCGTTTGCACGATGTTTACCGAGTCGCGTCACCGCTGAAGGGAAGGCCGCTTCAAATGCCGAATCAATGCCTAAGCCGTCAAACACCGCATCGCCAACATGATCTCGCGCTTTTCCCGTGAACATGCCCTGTTTCAACGCCACAAAGCTGATGGTCACATCGGCTTCAATGGCACAACCGAACACACACCCTGTGTTTGCACACAGGCCCGACGGAATATCGACCGCCAAGCACGGCGCATCTGTCGCGTTCATCGCTTGGATCACGCAGGCATAATCACCTCGGATGCGGCGGTTCAATCCCGTCCCGAATAAAGCATCCACCATCAAATCAGGGGGATCACGAAGATCAAGCGACATGGAAATAGCGCCCCCCGCTTTCTCAAAGGCATCTCTTGCGGTAGCGGCATCTCCCATCAAAGAGCGAGGCTCAACCAAAGAATGAAGTTGCACAAGCAAACCGTCTTCCAACGCAAGGCGACCAATCACATACCCGTCGCCCGCGTTATTGCCGCTGCCACAGCAAATAAGCACCGTTTTTGCCGTCGGCCAATATTGACGTAAGCATTGATACGCAGCCGCACCCGCTCGCTCCATCAAGGTGTACATATCAACGCCAAGATCCTCAGCGATCTTTCGTTCTCCGTCTCTTACTTGATCCGATCGGTAAAGCGAGTGTGGTAAACTGGCAACCATCTGATGTCATCCATGTTTTGTTGTTCTGATCTTATGTCTAATTCTCGATCTTCATCGTCGATCAATCTTAACCAACTCGCTGAAAATATCAGGCTATGGGGCCGTGAACTAGGTTTTCAGCATATTGGTATTGCTGATATTGATCTTCGTCAGCATGAAGCGCAGCTACAGCGCTGGCTAGATGCTGGCTATCATGGCGACATGGATTGGATGGCACGTCATGGCATGATGCGCGCACGCCCTCAAGAGCTCGTTGAAGGAACGATCCGTGTGATCAGCGCCAGAATGGACTACCTCCCACCCGATGCAGGTTTCGCAAAGACGCTGGATGACCCAACCCTCGCCTACATTAGCCGATACGCACTTGGCCGTGATTACCATAAATTGATCCGTAACCGGCTTAAAAAGTTGGGAGAGCGCATCGAGCAGGAAGTCGGCCAGTTTGGCTATCGCCCTTTTGTTGATTCCGCACCGGTTCTTGAGCGCCCATTGGCAGAGAAAGCCGGTTTGGGCTGGACGGGTAAACATTCGCTTTTGCTGAATGAAGGCACAGGCTCCTGGTTTTTCTTAGGCGAGCTACTGATAGATTTGCCGTTACCTGTCGATGAAGCCAAAGAAAATCAATGCGGTAAGTGTGTTGCCTGCATGACATCTTGCCCCACCAACGCCATTGTCGCAGAAGGTGTGGTCGATGCCAGGCGCTGTATTTCTTACCTCACCATAGAGCTCGATGGCGCAATTCCTGTGGCGTTTCGTCAAGCCATCGGCAATCGTATCTATGGGTGTGATGATTGCCAACTTGTTTGCCCCTATAACCGAGAAGCTGAACTCACGCTGGAGCCAGATTTCCACGGTAGGGCATCTCTGGTTCAACAACCTTTGACGACGCTTTTTACTTGGGATGAAAAGACATTTTTAAAAGAAACGGAAGGCTCGGCTATTCGCCGTATAGGGCACGAAAAATGGCGCAGGAACCTCTCTGTTGCAATGGGCAATGCGCCTTATAACGAAGAGATCATAGATCTTTTACAAGCAGCAAAAGGATTCTCTGCTATGCTTGATGAGCATCTTGACTGGGCGATAGAACAGCAGCTTTCTCGTCGACAGGATGCATCAATTGATGTGCTTCCAGCTTCCACAAAGCGGTTAGTACGAATTGTTCAAAAAGGCTTACCGAGGGATGCATGAATAATGCAAATATTGACGGAATTAGCATTTTTCGGCCAAGCATCAATCAAAAATAAGACACAGATTCACTTCTGCTGCGCAATGTGGAAAACATTTTCAGTACGGCATCATTCGATGCACATCAATAAAGTTAAACACATACTGTGAATAAACTCAGTCGACATTCATAAATAGTGAATAAGCTGGGGATAATAAAGCAAGATTTTTAACTAACACCCCTTCAAACCCAGGTATCACAAGGGTTTAAAAGAAAAACTTATCCAACGCTTCATTTTTCAGCTGATCAGCACCTAATCACAATCACCCTGTAAATTAGGCCTTTAAATAGTTTAATCAACGACGTTACCCACAAGGATAGCGATGTGGATAACTCTGTTGAGAAACACGATAAAATGGTGCTCAAGCGCTAGATAACTAACGAAAGTCAGTGGATAGTTCAGATTTTTATAGGCTAGATCCAGCCTGAGGTTCATGCTTCACAGCATTATTGACAACGACTCGCTGTACCCTGCGTTCAACTGGTACATGATCTGCGTAGTGTTGGTGCTTACAGAAGATAGTCTGTAAGAAATTTGGAGCGACACACGAGGTTCGAACTCGTGACCTCAACCTTGGCAAGGTTGCGCTCTACCAGCTGAGCTAGTGTCGCATTGAGCATCCGATGACATCGGACATTTTTCTATGCCTCATGAAGAAGAGACACTGTTTCTCTCGAGGAGAAGAATTTGGAGCGACACACGAGGTTCGAACTCGTGACCTCAACCTTGGCAAGGTTGCGCTCTACCAGCTGAGCTAGTGTCGCAGAGCATTCGATAAATCGAATCTTTTTACATTGAGTAGCAAGGTTACTTGCGTCTCGACTTCCGACGAATCGAAAGGTGTTTCTCCGAAGAGAAAAATTTGGAGCGACACACGAGGTTCGAACTCGTGACCTCAACCTTGGCAAGGTTGCGCTCTACCAGCTGAGCTAGTGTCGCAGAGCATTCGATAAATCGAACGTTTTACATTGAGCAGCAAGGTTACTTGCGTCTCGACTTCCGACGAATCGAAAGGTGTTTCTCCGAAGAGAAGAATTTGGAGCGACACACGAGGTTCGAACTCGTGACCTCAACCTTGGCAAGGTTGCGCTCTACCAGCTGAGCTAGTGTCGCAGAGCATTCGATAAATCGAGCTTTTTACATTGAGATGCAAGGTTACTTGCGCCTCGACTTCCGACGAATCGAAAGGTGTTTCTCCGAAGAGAAGAATTTGGAGCGACACACGAGGTTCGAACTCGTGACCTCAACCTTGGCAAGGTTGCGCTCTACCAGCTGAGCTAGTGTCGCATGGATCAATGACGATCGTCACATGATCATATTTATATCGCGATTTACAGGCCTTCTGCAACCGCGCTTCGACGAATCGAAATTTGCTTTCTCTCAAAGAGAAATTGGAGCGACACACGAGGTTCGAACTCGTGACCTCAACCTTGGCAAGGTTGCGCTCTACCAGCTGAGCTAGTGTCGCTTTGACGTGAGACGTTTGTCTCTGTCAGGGCTGCGAATTATACGAAGAAAAATCGGCGATGCAAGCCTCTAAACTTAAAAAATTAGATTTTTCTTCGTATCGTTTATTTTCGCATCAGATCGTGAAGATCGTTGAACGGTAGAATTTCAATTCTTCGATCGATTCACGGATATCATCCAGTGCAAGGTGAGTACCTTGTTTGTGGAATCCATTGAGGAGGTCTGGTTGCCAGCGACGCACCAATTCTTTGATTGTGCTGACATCAACCGTTCTGTAGTGGAAGAAACGTTCCAAATCAGACATGTGCTGATACAAGAAACGACGGTCTTGGCCGACGCTGTTACCGCAAATTGGGGAAACACCCGCAGGCACCCACTGCTGCAAAAACGCGATGGTTTCTTTGATCGCTTGATCTTCCGTCACCGTGCTAGCTTTCACACGGTCCACCAGCCCACTACCAGTGTGCGTATTGGTACACCAATCGTCCATTTTCGCTAATTCATCGTCTGATTGATGAATTGCAAGAACTGGCCCTTCAGCTAACACATTAAGTTCAGCATCTGTCACGATGGTCGCAATCTCAATGATTTTATGAACTTGAGGGTCAAGTCCGGTCATTTCGAGATCAATCCAGATTAAATTCTTATCGCTGAAAGACATCCAATTTGCCTATTTTACAAGTAAACCATGTATCATACTTAGCCTGACATGAAAGCCAACTAAACTAGCGACATTCTCGTGGCAAAAAAGAAAAAGCTCACAAAAGGCCAAATTCGCCGAGTACGGACAAACCAAAAGAAACGTGTTGATCAACAGCAAGAGGGCGTCCAATGGGATGAATCTCTGCTCGAGTCCGCCCGTGAAGGGGTCGTTATTACCCGTTTTGGACAACATGCCGACATTGAAGATCTTCAAACGAATGTGATTCACCGTTGTAATCTTCGCCGTTCAATTGAAAGCTTGGTGACTGGTGATACCGTTGTCTGGCGTCCTGGTGTAGAAACACTGCAAGGCATTGCTGGCGTTGTGGAAGGTGTCCACGAACGTCGTTCAGTGCTGACGCGCCCTGATTACTATGACGGTGTAAAACCAGTCGCGGCTAACATTGATCAAGTCGTGATCGTTTCCGCGATATTACCCGAATTATCTACCAACATTATAGACCGTTACCTGATCGCGACAGAACAGGTCGATTTCAAGCCACTTATCGTCATTAATAAGATAGACCTCCTTGACGCGAATGGCCTTGAAACTGTCAAAAATACCCTCGCCATTTACACGCAGATTGGCTACGACGTCATGATGGTCAGCCAAAAGACAGGCGAAGGTATGGTTGAATTGAAACAGCGTCTTTCAGAAGGCACCAGCATTTTCGTTGGCCAATCTGGCGTCGGAAAATCGAGCCTAGTCAATGCCCTACTGCCTGACGTTAACGCTGAAACGTGTGAAGTTTCTGAAAACTCAGGGCTTGGCCAACACACCACGACCACGGCAAGACTCTATCACTTCCCCGATGGTGGTGATTTGATTGATAGCCCTGGGGTGCGTGAATTTGGTTTATGGCACCTTGAGCTAGACCATGTCACCTATGGCTTCAAAGAGTTCCGCGATTACCTTGGCGGCTGTAAGTTCCGCGATTGCAAACATGGGGATGATCCCGGCTGTATGCTTCGCGAAGCCGTTAGTGAAGGGAAGATCAGTCAAACACGCTTTGATAGCTACCACAAAATCATCGAAAGCATGTCTGAGATGAAGGCAAACCGTCAGTTCTCACGCGACAAAGAGAACTGATAGACACCTTTTCGCACACCTCTGGTTAGCGGCCTGTTAATTTTGTAAACTGTGCCGCTAATTGAATTCTGGCCTTTGAAATTTCGAGGGCAATCTACGAGTTAGGAAAATCACCGTGTCTAACGATTTAAAGATTGGCCTGCAGTACTGCATGCCGAAACATCTCCTCACCCGCCTAATGGGTAAATTGGCAGCCGCAAAAGCGGGCTTTCTGACAACCACAGTTATCAAATGGTTTGTTCGCCAATACAAGGTCGAGATGAGCGAAGCGAAGAATCCAGATCCGGCGAGCTACCCGACGTTTAATGACTTTTTCGTTCGTGAGTTAAAAGAAGGCGCACGCCCACTTAACGACGATGCGAATGTGATCAGCCACCCTGCTGACGCATGTGTAAGCCAAGCCGGTCCTATTGAGCATGGTCGTTTGATCCAAGCAAAAGGTCACACCTATGATGCGTGTGAACTACTTGGCGGTGACGCACAGCTAGCGGAAGAATTTGCTGATGGTGACTTTGCAACCCTGTACCTATCACCACGCGACTATCACCGTGTTCACATGCCGTGTGACGGCACACTGCGTCAAATGATCTACGTGCCGGGCGATCTGTTCTCTGTAAACCCATTGACCGCTGAAAACGTGCCAAACCTGTTTGCACGTAATGAGCGCGTTGTGTGTATTTTTGATACGGCGTTTGGTCCACTGGCACAAGTGCTGGTTGGCGCAACCATCGTAGGCAGCATCGAAACCACGTGGGCAGGCACCATCACGCCACCAACAGGTCAAAGCATCCGTCGTTGGGATTACCCTGCAGAAGGCGATCAAGCGGTCACCATCAACAAAGGTGAAGAAATGGGTCGCTTCAAGTTGGGCTCGACCGTGATTAACCTGTTCCCGAAAGGCGCAATTCAGTTCGATGACAGCATCACGCCAGGCGCAGTGACTCGTATGGGTGAAGCGTATGCTCACCAAGCTGCCGCCACCAAGCCGACCCAAGACGAAGATCAAAGCGAAACGCAAACCGCGTAAAGCAAATTCTGAATCTGCGACGAAAAGGGCATTATTGCCCTTTTTTTGTACGTAAACCTTATCCAAGAACAGAGAAATCCTGTCGACGCACCGTAAGCTATAAACCGTACATTTGCCTTCCAACACAATGAATTTCAGCTCGAATTCGTTGGATGATACGCAGTTTATTCTTAACGGACGGTGACAAATCTATGCCAAGACTTTCTCGTGCCGATGGCATTAAGTTTCTACTCGCATTTGGTATTCCCCTCGGCGTGTTGATGATGCCCATCGATTGGATTCCCATCGACAACCTAACCATTATTCAACACCGCTTACTGGCCATCTTCCTCTTGGCTGCCTTGCTTTGGGTACTTGAACCCGTCCCCGTGTTTGCAACATCCATTCTGATCATCGCCCTCGAACTCATCATGATCTCTGACAAAGGATTACGCTGGTTTCGAGAAGCCCAACCCGGCCATGAGATCGGCGAACTCATCAAGTACACAGACATATTCAGTGCGTTTTCCTCACCGATTATCATTCTGTTTATGGGGGGCTTTGCCCTCGCCATCGCCGCATCAAAATACGAATTGGATAACAACCTCGCACGCGTCCTACTCAAGCCTTTTGGTACCAAGCCAAAAGCCATCATGTTGGGCTTGATGCTGATCACTGCTGTGTTTTCCATGTTCATGTCGAACACCGCCACCACTGTCATGATGCTGGCTTTGCTTGCGCCGATTGTGGCGTCTGTCCCTAAAGGCGACATCGGTGTAAAAGCCCTGGTTTTGTGTATCCCGATTGCGGCGAACACAGGGGGTATCGCCACGCCGATAGGTACGCCACCCAATGCCATAGCTCTGCAATATTTGACGGGTGAAAACGCCATTAGCTTCTTAGATTGGATGATGATGGGCTTACCTTTTGTCATTGTTCAGTTGTCATTTGCATGGTGGTTACTGCAAAAACTCTTCCCTGCCCAACAAGAGGAAATGACCCTCAAACTAGACGGCAAATTCCAACGCAACTGGCGTGCTTACACTGTGTATGCCACCTTTGCGGTAACCATTTTGCTTTGGATGACCACCAGCCTTCATGGCATGAACACCTACGTGGTGTCGATTGTACCTCTCGCGGTCTTTACGCTGACGGGCATCATGGGCAAAGAAGAGCTAAAACTCATTAACTGGGACGTGCTATGGCTAGTGGCCGGTGGTATTGCCATTGGTTTGGCGCTCGATAAAACGGGGCTCGCTGAAGCACTTGCACACGCGGTGGATTACGACACCCTCTCGCCTGTTGCTGTCGTGCTCACCTTGTCGCTGATTTGTTGGGTGATGGCAAACTTCATGTCGAACACTGCCACCGCCAACTTGCTCATGCCTATTGCTGCCGCTGTCGCGACGTCAATGGAAAGTCTCTCAGCCGTCGGCGGCATTCAAGGCCTGCTGGTTGTTGTCGCGTTCTCCGCGTCTCTGGGTATGATTTTGCCGGTATCGACACCGCCTAACAGCCTTGCCTATTCGACAGGCCTCATCGAAAGCCGCGATATGGCGAAGGTCGGTATCATCGTAGGTGTCGTTGGTTTAGCCATGGTTTATGCTGCCATGTTAATTCTGACGTAATCCTCGCCTGACGGTTTAACGGGGAAAGGTCTGAAGGCCTTTCCCCGCTTCTCATCTCCATATACACTCGCGCTCTTTTCCGAATTATTTGCAGTGCTTTATTGCCTGCCTCGAGGTATTGAACGTGGGTTATGAATGGCTCGCGCTGGCTGCCGCATTTTTGTGGGGGATATCCAGCCTAATCTCTGTCACACCCGCTCGCCATTTAGGGAGCTTTGCGTATAGCCGCTGGCGAATGGCTTGTGTGTCGATCATGCTGAGTGTACTTGCCCTGATAACCGGAGGGTGGGCCACCATTTCCTCTGACATTTGGTGGCCTATGGCGCTATCCGGCTTAATCGGTATCTTCATCGGTGATACTGCGCTGTTCGGTTGTATGAACCGCATTGGCCCTCGTCGCTCTGGGTTGTTGTACTCCTGCCACGCCGTCTTTTCTGCTCTGCTCGGCATCTGGTTATTCAGTGAAACCTTGCAAGGCTGGCGATTACTGGGCGCAGTGTTGGTGTTCTCTGGCGTCCTCGTGGCGGTATTTTTTCGCCAAAGCGGTGCAACGCATCAATGGGAAGAAACCAAAGGCAGTTTAGGCATCGCCATTGCGCTTGGTTTAACCGCTGCACTTTGCCAATCTTTAGGTGGTGTGATTGCTAAACCTGTGTTGACGGAGCATGTTGACCCCATTGCCGCCTCTGCTATTCGAATGATCGCTGCGTTCTTGGCACATGGCACCTTGGTGTTACTGCAAGTGCGCGTCGCCCAGCCCGTCAATCCAATGAACTGGCGCATCTTTGGTATGGTCGTCGTGAACGGGTTTCTTGCGATGGCAGTCGGCATGACACTTATTATGTATGCGCTGAAATGGGGCGAAGTCGGTACCGTCGCGCTGCTGTCTTCTACCACACCGGTGATGGTGCTGCCGTTGATTTGGCTTTTTACCAAAATACGCCCGGCACCAAGTGCTTGGATAGGCGCTGCGCTTGCTGTTGCTGGAACCGGGCTGATTGTTTCAAGCTAACAAGCCTTTACACATCAGTGCTTCGTATAAAAAACGCCGCTATCTGCGGCGTTTTTTTGTTTGGTACAGCCTCGATTCGATTACGCTCGACCAACAGGAAAGGCAATCACATCATCAATGTGAGATTTTCCTAGAGCAAGCATGATCAGGCGATCAACACCGAGCGCAACACCTGCACAATCAGGCAATCCATATCGAATCGCATCAATCAAATGATGATCGATAGGCTGTGTTTTCAGCCCCATTTTTTCACGTTTACGGTTATCTTCTTCAAAACGCGCGAGTTGTTCATCGGCGTTATCAAGCTCGTAGAAGCCGTTTGCCAGCTCAATGCCTTGGTAGTAAACCTCAAAGCGCGCCGCCACGCGCGGATCATCTTCGCACACTCTCGCCAATGCGGCTTGTGATGCAGGGAAATTATAAACAAACGCAGGAACAACCTGCCCTATTTTGCATTCAACGCCCATGCTGAACAGCAGTTGAAGCAGGGTGTCTCTGTCTTCTTCGCCTTCCGCGATATCAGAGAGCCCCAAAGAAGCCGCCACCACTTTCAGTTCATCCATCGAACCTTCTAGCGGGCACACCCCCAGCACGTTGAGAAATGCGTCTTGATACGTCATGCGCTCAGCCGCATCGCCGCCAAGGATGGTGCGCAACAGTGCATCCATCTCATTCATCAAGGCGTGATGATCAAACCCAGGTCGATACCATTCCAACATGGTGAATTCTGGGTTGTGGTAACGCCCCGCTTCTTCATTGCGAAACGCTTTGTTTATCTGGTAAATCGCGCCACTTCCTGCCGCAAGCAGTCGCTTCATATGAAATTCAGGGCTCGTCATCATGTACAACGGGATCCCTTTTGCATATCCCGGCCCCACAAACTCAGCACTGAATGTATGAAGGTGCACATCCGTGACGGTGGCTTGGCTCATGGCAGGCGTATCAACTTCCAGCACACCGCGCTCAGCAAAAAACTGGCGGATGGTGCTGATCAATGTTGCCCTAGCTTTCAAAGATGCAATGTCTGCAGTTGGACGCCAATGCTGGGTCATGTCATAAACTCGTGATGAACAGAATGGCCGGCATTGTAGCGCTCAGCCGAAAAGATAAAAACCCTGAAAAGCAACGCTTAAGGTGAAGAAAAACACCACATAAGCGGCAAGCCTTGCTCCCACTTTTTACTCTTTCATCCGCTTAGATGAACAGGGAGGGCCTAATTTTCAACTTTACAGTCAAGAATCATTCTCATTTTCAATAAAAAGTCTTTTTAAAATAGACAGTTAAATCAACAATCTGAAAGACACTGTTTACGTGTTAGAAACATGCCAAAGCACTCCGTAACCCACAATTAACACGCCTAATTCTTCATCAGAAACGACTCAGATCACAAAACGATGGTTATGCATGTCTCTGCCTAAGAAAGTCGAAACAAATACCCTTTCAAATCAAATTTTACGGCATGTAGGTCTAATAAGATGGGGACAGATTTTTAGTTTAGTGCGTTACGCATTATTTCATTTTTTAACATTCCTCCGGAGGATAGCTGTGAAAACTATTACCACAGATATCGCTGTCATTGGCGCCGGTGGCGCAGGCTTGCGTGCCGCCATTGCTGCTGCTGAAGCAAATCCAGATCTAGAAATTTCACTGATTTCTAAGGTTTACCCAATGCGTTCCCACACTGTGGCCGCAGAGGGTGGCTCTGCCGCCGTCATCAAGGATGAGGATAGCCACGATAACCACTTCAACGATACCGTTGGTGGTGGTGACTGGCTTTGTGAACAGGATGTTGTTGAATATTTCGTTGAGAACGCCACTCGCGAGATGATCCAATTGGAACAATGGGGTTGCCCATGGAGCCGCAAAGAAAACGGTGACGTGAACGTTCGTCGTTTCGGTGGTATGAAAGTTGAGCGCACTTGGTTTGCGGCCGATAAAACCGGCTTCCACATGCTGCACACGCTTTTCCAAACATCTATCAAATACAAACAAATCAAACGTCTAGACGAATACTTCGTTGTCGACCTTTTGGTTGTTGATGGTGAAGCTCAAGGCCTAATCGCCATTCACATGTCTGAAGGTGAATTGGTTTGTATCAAAGCGAAGTCTGTTGTTCTAGCAACAGGTGGCGCAGGTCGTGTTTACAACTGCAACACCAATGGCGGCATCGTAACAGGTGACGGCATGGCGATGGCATACCGTCACGGTGCGGCACTACGTGATATGGAATTCGTTCAATATCACCCAACAGGCCTACCTGGCACGGGTATCCTGATGACCGAAGGTTGTCGTGGTGAAGGCGGTATTATCGTGAACAAACACGGTTACCGTTACCTACAAGACTACGGTATGGGACCAGAAACCCCAGTCGGTCAACCAAAGAACAAATACATGGAACTGGGTCCTCGCGACAAAGTTTCACAAGCCTTCTGGCATGAGCAGCAAAAAGGCAACACCATCAAACATGCATTGGGCGATGTTGTGATGTTGGATCTTCGTCACCTAGGCGAAGAGTACCTCAACGAGCGTCTGCCGTTCATCTGTGAACTGGCAAAAGCGTACGTGAACGTTGACCCTGCAAAAGAGCCAATTCCAATTCGTCCAACCGCGCACTACACCATGGGTGGTATTGAAACTAACGGTAAGAACGAAACCGCTATCAAAGGTTTGTTCGCTGTGGGTGAATGTTCATCTGTTGGTCTTCACGGTGCAAACCGTCTTGGTTCTAACTCACTGGCTGAGTTGGTGGTATTTGGCCGCGTTGCGGGCGAAGGTGCCGTTGAACGTGCTCGTGAATTCGCTGGCTGGAACGACGAAGAAATCGCGCGTCAGGTAAAAGCGGTTGAAGCACGCATCGATGCGCTGATGAATCAAGAAGGCGATGAGAACTGGGCTGATATCCGTACTGAAATGGGCCATTCCATGGAAGCGGGTTGTGGTATCTACCGTCGTGAAGATTTGATCCAAGCCACCATCGATAAGCTGACTGAACTGAAAGATCGCTACAAGCGCATTAGCATCAAAGACAAAGGCAAAGTGTTCAACACTGACCTTCTGTATGCGATTGAAGTAGGTTACGGCCTAGAAGTTGCTGAAGCAATGGCGCACTCCGCGTTGCTACGTCGCGAATCTCGCGGTGCACACCAACGTCTAGACGAAGGATGTACTGAGCGTGATGACGTGAACTTCCTGAAGCACTCTTTGGCGTTCTACAACAAAGATGCTGCACCGACCATCAAGTACGGTGACGTTAAAATCACGAAATCTCAGCCTAAAGCTCGTCTATACGGTGCTGCAGCGGAAGAAGCAGAAGCAGCTGCGAAAAAGGCCGAGAAAGCAGAGCAAGCTGAGAAGGAGCAGGCATAATGTCAGCAAATCGCATTCAAAAAGTAAGCATTCTTCGCTACGACCCAGCGAAAGACGCAGAGCCGCGCCTGCAAACTTTCGACGTGCCGTTTGATGAAACCATGTCTGTGCTTGATGCACTGGGTTACATCAAAGACAACCTAGACAAAGATCTGTCTTACCGCTGGTCTTGCCGCATGGCGATCTGTGGATCTTGTGGCCTAATGGTTAACAACGTACCAAAACTGGCATGTAAGGCATTCTTGCGTGATTACCCAGATGGCGTGACCATTGAACCACTGGCTAACTTCCCTATCGAGAAAGATTTGATCGTTGATATGACGCCGTTCATCGAGCGCCTAGAGGCTATCAAACCTTACATTCTTGGTAACGATCGTACACCTGAAGACGGTCCAAACAACCAAACACCTGAGCAACTTGCTCGCTACAAGCAATTCGCAGGCTGTATCAACTGTGGTCTTTGCTACGCAGCATGTCCTCAGTTTGGTTTGAACCCTGAGTTCATCGGCCCTGCGGCGCTAACACTGGCTCACCGCTACAACCTTGATAGCCGTGACAACGGTGCTCAAGAGCGTATGAAGCTGATCAATGGTGAAAACGGCGCATGGGGCTGTACCTTCGTTGGTTACTGTTCTGAAGTTTGTCCTAAGAACGTTGACCCAGCAGCGGCCGTTAACCAAGGTAAGATTGCGTCGTCTCAAGACTTCGTGATTGCGATGCTTAAACCGCAGGAGGCATAAGGATGTCTAACCGTAAACCTTACGTTCGCGAAATGAAACGTACCTGGTGGAAAGACCATCCTTTCTACCGCATGTACATGGTACGTGAAGCCACCATACTGCCATTGATTTTCTTCACCGCGTTCCTGACCTTCGGTCTGGGTAGCTTGGTGATGGGCGAAAGCGCATGGCAGAGCTGGTTAAGCTTCATGGCAAACCCAGTAGTGATCGCGATTAACATCGTGGCATTGCTTGGTAGCCTATACCATGCGCAAACCTTCTTCAGCATGATGCCGCAAGTGATGCCTATCCGTATCGGTGGCAAGAAGCTTGATAAGAAAATCATTGTGCTGGCTCAATGGGCTGCAGTTGCGGTGATTTCTGCCGTTATTCTGTTTGTGGTTTAACACCATACAAGTGAGGAGATAAAACGTGGTCGATTTGAATCCAAAACGTTCTGACGAACCAGTATGGTGGGGCCTATTCGGCGCTGGCGGTTCTTGGTTTGCAATGATTACCCCTGTGACCATTTTGGTTCTGGGTATCATGGCACCGCTAGGCATGCTTGATGCAGACGCATTGAGCTATGAGCGCGTATCAGGCTTTGTTACCAGCTTCATTGGTGCATTGTTTACGATTGGTACACTGTCTCTGCCTATGTGGCACGCAATGCACCGTCTACACCACGGTATGCACGACCTTAAGTTCCATACAGGAACTGCGGGCAAAGTGGCATGTTATGCCATCGCATTCTTGGTAACTGCACTGTCTGTGATTTTCATCTTCATGATTTAATCTATCAGGCATGAAAAAGGGAGCATTCGCTCCCTTTTTTGATCGTACTGCTTACGTACTACTGTTGCTTTGGCATCGTCTGTAACGCATCAGCCTTTTCCATCATACCCAATGCGCCTAGGCCAGTGATCACGTCTAGGTTGGTCGTCATCTTTCCGCTGTTACCACCACCAAAGTAATGCTTAGGCACTTCAATCTTGAAGTCTTTCAAGTTGTTGTATAGTGCTGTCGAGGTATCACGGTGTAATTCCGCTAAGTACACATCTCGGTTAGAACCATAAGCGTCATAGGTCGCTTTCAGTACTTCTGCCTCCGCTTCACCTTTTGCCAGGATCGCCATGGCTTCAAACTCTGCTGCTTTGGCGTTCGCTTGTTGAATGGCAAGGTTTGCCTCTGCGATTTCAAGCTCCTTGGCTTTTTCTACAACAGCAAGCTGCTTCTTCTTCTCAACCTCAACGATCTCTCGTTTCGCAATCTGCTGAGCGACAGCGACCTCTTTTTGTTGCGCAATAACAGCAAGTTCTTTGGCACGTTGCGCATCCTGCACTTCACGAGTTCGTTGAATTTCTTTTCTCAACTGCTCCGTTTCTGCCTGCGCTTTTGAGGTTTCTTGCTCCTGAATAGCTCGGATGCGATCAGCCACCAGTCGCTTTTTATCCGCCAGCAATTGGTCTAACTGCTTCTCAGGCTGTGGGTCACCGATTGTCACCTGCGTGACCTGAATGCCGTATTGCTGCAATGGGTTATCTTGGCGAATCGGTTGTCCATTCCCATCTCGTACAGGCACGGTTTTCCAAACTAGCTGCTTGGTTCGCTGCAGCTTATTTGCATCGGACTGATCCAGCCCAACAGGGGCAAGATCCATTTGCTCCACCTCTACCTGACGACGTTCTGTCAGATAAATACCTTCGCGAAGCTGATCCCCAAGTTTTGATTTGAACTGATTCAACCCACCTTGGAAGAACTCTTCACCCGTATATTGCGTGGCTGTAATGACGGTGACATTTCGTGCATTTTTAACTAACAACGCATCAATCAGATTATTGTTGTTGCGAAACTCTCGGTGCATCTTCTTCACGGAGTCCGGATCTGGGCTCAACTTAAAGCGGAACGTGACCGGAATTTCCCCGATGTAGGTGTCAGCAAAGCGAACCTGAACAGGGTCGAGACGCTGATAAAAATCTTCACCCGTGTTATTCCCGAAAGACACTGTGATCACCTGATCATACTGCGTGATTTTCGATAAGAACGGCATTCTGAAATGAATACCAGGCTCGGTGAAGACATCAAGCTGGCCGGTGATATTATTCTGATGCACGTAGCTATAACCCGCATCTGTCATCAACACTGAACTATTAACGGTAAGACCCAGCACGACAAGGGGAATCCCCACAATGGCGGCTTTCAAGCCCGTTCGTGCAAACCGACGCTTTCCTTCTAAATCTAAGCTCTGTCCTAAGCTTTCTTTATCCATTTTATTTCTCCTTATTAGCTCTTGATGAGTAAAGCTTCTCGCCAACGGATTAATAACTCATCAACAACGCAGAGAAATGTAACAAATATTTTACCATTATAAAAATCGAAACATTCGGTATTATTATTCGTTTTTACCGATACATTTACCGAGAGAATTAGTACACAGAAAAAAGGCACAAAAAAGGCCGCCTAAGCGACCTTTTTAAAGCAAAGCTGATAAACCGTGATTACTTAACGCGGCTCACGTATTCGCCAGAGCGAGTATCCACTTTGATCACTTCACCGATTTGAATGAACAAAGGTACACGAACAACTGCGCCCGAGATCAATGTTGCAGGCTTACCACCAGTACCAGCAGTATCGCCTTTTAGACCTGGGTCTGTATCAGTAACTTCAAGCTCAACAAAGTTTGGTGGAGTCACCGCAATTGGGTTACCGTTCCAAAGTGTCAGCGTACAACGGTCATTCTCTTTCAGCCATTTGATGTTATCGCCAACCGCTTTTTCATCAGCAGCGATTTGCTCGAAAGATTCTGCGTTCATGAAGTGCCAGAACTCACCGTCTGTGTAGAGGTAATCTAGCTCATGATCCATTACATCAGCAGCTTCAACGGAGTCGCCTGACTTGAATGTTTTCTCTAGCACTTTGCCAGAAAGCAGCTTGCGGATTTTTACGCGGTTGAACGCTTGGCCTTTACCAGGCTTAACGAACTCATTTTCGATAATGACACAAGGTTCATTATCAAGCATAATTTTCATTCCACCGCGGAATTCATTGGTGCTAAAAGACGCCATGTCTATCCTCTTAACATCTTCGAAGTTGTCATAAATGCCGGACATAATAACCCGAAACGCATCGCCTGTTGAGCAAAAGTGGCTCAAAGAGATCGCAAATGCTGTCTCAGATCCTCAAATTCTTCTGCAACAGCTTGATATAGAAGCTATGCCATGGATGTCCGGCTTTTCTGCGCGCACCTTGTTCTCACAACGTGTACCACAAAGTTTCATTGCGAGGATGGAAAAAGGGAACCCAAATGACCCACTTCTACGTCAAGTCTTGCCCGTGGTTGAAGAGTTTGAAGAAACGCCAGGCTTCACAACCGACCCCTTAGAAGAGCAAGATAATGACGTTCCCGGTTTACTGCATAAATACAAAAACCGCGTGCTGATGATTGTAAAAGGTGGGTGTGCGGTTAACTGCCGATATTGCTTCCGTCGACATTTCCCTTATCAGGATAACAAAGGCAGCAAAGAAACGTGGCGCGAAACGATCGCTTACCTTCACGCTCACCCCGAAGTTGATGAAGTGATCTTGTCGGGCGGCGATCCTCTAATGGCAAAGGACCATGAACTTAAATGGTTAGTCGACGCGATTGAGACAGTGCCTCACGTTAAAAAGCTACGTATTCATACAAGACTGCCCGTTGTAATCCCATCACGTGTTACGGCAGCACTGGCGACGTTGCTTGAAAACACGCGCCTTAAGGTCGTCCTTGTCACGCATATCAATCACGCCAACGAAATCAACGATGAACTGCGCAACGCAATGGCAACGTTACGCCAAGCAAATGTCATCTTGTTGAATCAAGGTGTGCTTTTAAGAGGCGTAAATGACTCGGTCGATGCGCTTAAAAACCTCAGTAATGCCCTCTTCGATGCAGGTATTTTGCCTTATTACCTACACGTTCTTGATAGAGTGAAAGGGGCTGCTCACTTTCTTGTATCAGATGATGAAGCGCGTTCATTAATGGCGGGGCTGATCCAAGAAGTGTCAGGCTATCTTGTCCCTAAACTGACGAGAGAGGTTGGGGGCAAGGCAAGTAAAACACCGCTAGACCTCCATTTAGAATAAGGTTTGAACAAAGTAACCTATTGATAATTCGTTGATAGCAGGCAATGATAGCTTCTCTCTTACAAACCTTGGAGTTGCTATGACTGTCATCATTAGGCCTTCAGAGCCTCGCGATATTCCTGCTATTCAACAGTTATATTCTTGTCCCAACGCGCAAGCAGGTACTTTGCAACTTCCTCTCCCATCATTATCTTTATGGGAAAAGCGTATGAGTAACCTACCGGAAAATATGTATAGCCTTGTTGCTGAAGAGAACAACATTGTCATTGGCCAACTTGGTTTTCAGGTATGTGAAAATCAACGCCGTCGTCATGTCGGAGAATTTGGTATGGCTGTGCATGATGAACATTTAGGCAAAGGCGTTGGGAGTAAACTTCTTGAAAAAGTCATCGATCTTGCTGATAACTGGCTCAACTTACGACGCATTGAACTTACTGTCTATTGTGATAACGAGGCTGCAATTGGGCTCTACAAAAAGTTTGGTTTTGAAATAGAAGGAACCGCTATCGGATATGCATTTCGAAATGGCAACTATGTTAATGCATACCACATGGCCCGCATTACACCATCACGGCAAACACGCTAACCAGAGAAGTCTTGAAGGGGCTGACCCTAATCATCTAACGTCAACTGGTGCAAATCCACCAAAGCGCCTATATCGACAATATCAGCCTCTTCTCTGGACTCAATCCATTGTTTTATCGCTAACCTGTCTTGATCTGTCGCTGAACCAAAGCGTAATGATGACCCCACTACAAGTTCAATACTACTGATCCCACCGCCACCCACTAACAAGTGACGAGACTCTGCAAAGTCAGCAAGAGACTCAATAAATTCATCCAGCACATCATCACTGTCTGTATTGAGTTTTAGCGAAATAACAAAGCCAAACACGGCAAATTCATCAAGATAGAGCTTCTTCTTTAAACGCTTAGAACGATGTACTGGCATACATAAGACTCGTCTGGATTATGTGTCATTAGCATAGAAGCATTCGGACAAATAGTATTCTAGGACGTGAAAATTGAGACAAAGTGCATACTGAGAGTGCGAGAGTACGATCCAGTGTGTCTTTGGACTCATTCAGATGAAGATATATGTGCGCGTTTTTCTTCGCTTTTCCCAGGTTCCAGGACCCGCTCTTTCTGCTCTTCCTGCTCTTTCTCGTCCCTCGCCTTCTCAAGTCTCGTTTCTGCTTTTCTCCAGACGCAAAAAAGCCCTGACCATAAGGTCAGGGCTTTTTTAAATTCAAGCCTGGCGATGTCCTACTCTCACATGGGGAAACCCCACACTACCATCGGCGCTGTTACGTTTCACTACTGAGTTCGGCATGGAGTCAGGTGGGTCCATAACGCTATGGTCGCCAAGCAAATTTGTTAAAATCTGGGAAAATTCTGACTAGCTTTGTGTCTCAACACACATTCAATGTTCTTCTTGAGTCCGCTAAAACCCCTTG